>NZ_CP087968.1 GCF_024703895.1 Nocardioides sp. B-3 | reverse complement strand
GGGACGACGTGCCCTCGCTCGACATGGTCGTACTCGCCTCTGGCGAGTACGAGTCCCCGGACACGCTGATCTCCGCATACGAATCCCGGATCGACGCACGTCAGAACAACGATCTCGTGACGCTCGAAGGACTCCATGCCGAAACTGCCCAACGTCACATGGACGAGGCTCGACGCGCCGTGGGGAGGATGAGGCGCGGGCTCGGTCTCCTGACCTCGGACCCGCTGGTCGCCCGAGCCTTCAGGGCCATGAACACCGTGATGAAGATGCAGCGTGAGCGACAAGAGATGATTCGCTCCGGGGCAACGGGTGCGCCCGCCCCGGTCGTCGCTCAATGGCGCCCATTCCAGATGGCCTTCGTCCTCCTGAACCTCGAGGGCCTCGTCGACCCCACGAGTGAGGACCGCGACCTCGCGGACGTCCTGTGGTTCCCCACCGGTGGCGGCAAGACCGAGGCCTACCTTGGGCTCATCGCTCTCTGCGTGGTGCACCGACGCCTGCGAGGCGCCGGAGGGGACGGGAGCGGCGCAGGCGTGGCCGTCATCATGCGCTACACGCTGCGCCTCCTCACACTCCAGCAGTTCGAGCGGGCGGCCGGACTGATCTGTGCCCTCGAGGTGTGGAGGGACACGGAACCGGACCAGCAAGAGAAGGAACCGTTTTCCATCGGGCTATGGGTGGGGCAGGGAGCCACGCCCAACAACGTGGCCGACGCTGCCAAGGCGCTGCGGCGACAGGGCAGGGATACCGCGGCTGACACGGGAGACCCCGTACAGCTCCTGCGATGCCCGTGGTGTGGCAACCGTCTGACGCCTGACGATTACCACGCCGACAGGAGGGCCGACCAGTTGAAGGTCGTGTGCCCGGGCGAGGGATGTCGCTTCGGCGGGACCAACAACCTGCCGGTCCACCTCGTCGACAGCGACGTCTACCAGAATCGACCCTCTCTTGTGATCGGGACGGTCGACAAGTTCGCGATGCTTGCGTGGCGAGCTGAGTCCGGCAACCTCTTCGGAAGGGGACAGGACGCACCACCGGAATTGGTGATCCAGGGATGAACTCCACTTGATCAGCGGACCGCTCGGCACCCTTGTCGGGCTGTACGAGACGGCAGTCGACCACTTGGCCACCGACTCGATCACTGGTGCCCGGCCAAAACTCGTGGCATCGACTGCCACGATTCGGCGTGCTGCCGAACAAGTGAAGGCTGTGTTCGCGCGAGGCGCGACAGTTCCCCCGCCGGGAGTAGACGCCTCGGACTCCTTCTTCGCAGTCGACGCCCCCCATGACGTCAAGGGGACGCGCAAGTACGTCGGCGTGATGGCACCCGGGACAAGTCATGCCACCCTCACGGTGAGGACCTACGCAGCTCTGCTGCAGGCCGGTGCGAGTCCGGAGATTCCGGACGAGGTGCGGGATGCCTACTGGACGCTGCTGGGGTACTTCAACAGCCTTCGCGTACTGGGGGCGGCCTACATCGCCACGATCGACGATGTCCGCGATCGCATCAAGGTCGTGTCCAATCGGCTGCTCCAGGGTTGAGCGAACCACGAAGGATCCTCGCGAGCTCACGTCACGCAAGAAATCAAGTGAGATCCCGCTGGAACTGGAGTTGCTCCAGACGGCCTATCCCTCCCCCCAGTCTCCCGACACGGTGCTGGCCACGAACATGATCTCGGTCGGCGTCGACGTGGATCGTCTCGGACTCATGGTCGTGTCCGGTCAACCCCAGACGACGTCCGAGTACATCCGGGCCACCAGCCGTGTGGGACGCCGTCACCCGGGACTGGTCGTGACGCTCTTCAATTCTGGTCGCTCGCAGGACCTGTCCCACTACGAGGCCTTCACCACGTACCACCGTTCCATCTACCAGCAGGTCGAGGCAACGGGGGCCACGCCGTTCGCTCCGCGAGCCCCGGGACCGCGGCCTGCACGGACTGCTGACGATCCTGATTCGTCATCTCGTTCCGGGGGCTGCCGCGGATTCAGGGGTCGATGTCCCCGCCGCGTCGCCCAAGGAGTTGGCGGACGTGAAGGAGGCAATCTTGGCTCGAGTCCGCGAGGTCCACCCCGACAGTGAGGACGAGGTGGCGGAGGCGTTGGAGATGTTGCTCGACCACTGGCTCCAATCGGTGGACGACGGAAGTGTCACGAAGTATGCGGGCTGGCGTTCGCCCGTGGACGCACTCATGGTTCCAGCGGGAGCAGCGTTGACCGACGAGTTGAGGGAGCCGTTGATCGAGACCTTCCCGCCGGGCCGACCGGCGTGGCCGACGTTGACCAGTCTCCGGAATGTGGATCGCGAGAGTTCATTGCGCCTGATCAACGCCAAGGGCAGCCCGACGAAGGAGCAACGATGAGGGCCGAGGACAGCCGAGTTCGCCAAAGTCAGCTCGTCTCGACGTTCGGTGTGGGCTCGATTCTTCCAGCCGGTGAGCAGAGCTACCCGGTCTGCGGCCTCGACGACTGGGACGAGCGCTGGTGCGCTCCTGTCGAGGAGCCGCGTCTGGCGAAGTCGCTCGGGGTCCATCACTTCAGGTCCCCTTCCACCGGTCAGAGGCGTGGAGACGTTCCCGTGGTGCGGTTCCCGGCCTTCCAGTACTGCCCGGGGTGCCGGAGATTGGATAACTACTGGAAGTTCGATTCGCGGAGAATGCAGTGCCCCGAATGTGTGCGGGAGCTCACCCCCTCCCGGTTCGTGGCTTGCTGCGAGAACGGTCACCTCGAGGAGTTTCCCTACTACCAGTGGGTGCACCGCATGGCTGATGGTCGGGAATCTCAGGAGAAGGTGGCCGAGCACCGCATGACCTTGCTGACGCGGGGCGCATCTTCATCACTCGCCGACATCGTGGTGCACTGCTCGTGCGGCGTGCCTGCCCGCGACCTTGACGGGGCGTTCAACAAGAACGCGATCGCCATGGTGAAACCATGTGGTGGGCGTCGGCCCCGGTTGCCGGGTTCCGAACACGAGGCCTGTGACAAGAACCTTCGCGCCCTGCAACGAGGATCCTCCAACGTCTGGTTCGGCGCCGTCCGTTCCAGCATCTCGATTCCGCCGTGGTCAAGCCCGAATGCGCGATACGTGACGCGCTTCTGGGAGGTCTTCCACGACCGGGACGACAACCACATCCGAGTGGCGGCAGAGGGTGCGGCGGCGCGAGATCGCACCATCGACGTCGAAGGCGTGCTGGAGGTGGTGGCCCAGCGGCGCGGTGTGGAAAGGGCAAGAATCCCCACAGAGGCAGAACTGCGTGCCGAGGAGTACCTCGCGTTGCGCGACGGCAATGACGCCGGGTCGAGCGATGCCTTTCAGTGCATCGAGGTGGAGGTCGCCCCGGAGGTTTCAGGGGTGGTGGCGCAAGTGTCACGGGTCTCTCGCCTGCGTGAGGTACGTGCGCTCCACGGCTTCTCCCGCGTGACCCCCATGGCCACCGACGGAACCGAACCCAAGCTCGCGCGCCTCAGCGCCGCGCCCCGCGACTGGTTGCCAGCCATTGAGGTGTATGGAGAGGGAGTGTTCGTCCGCGTCGACGAAGCGTGGCTGGCCCACTGGGAAGGCGGCGCCGTCGCGAAACAACGGGGCCGCATGCTCGAGGCCGCCATCACGCTTCGAGCCAAGGAATCTGGTGCGCCGGCGGTCGAGGTGCCGACTTCGCGGTTCTTGGCCATGCACACCTTGGCGCACGCCGTTCTCAAGGAGCTGAGCCTCAACGCCGGCTACCCGGTGGGCGCCCTGCGGGAGCGGGTATACGCAGCGGACGGCCGGGCCGGGTTCCTCATCTATACCGCCTCCTCTGACGCTGCTGGCAGCCCGGGAGGTCTGGCTGCCCCGGCGAACGAGGACCGTTTCGCCGACGTGCTGGTCGCGGCAGCGTCGCGTGCTGAATGGTGCTCGAACGATCCCGTGTGCGCTGAGTCAGGGCCCTCCGGAAGCGACGGCCTCAACCTTGCTGCCTGCCACGCCTGTCTGCTGTTGCCGGAGACGAGCTGTGAGGATCGCAACATCTATTTGGACAGAGTCTCGCTGGTCGGCGGCCTCGAGGGCGCAGAGGCGGGTTTGCTGACGGGCATGTGACAGCTGTCGAGTCCGCGAGGGGAATCGGTGCTTCCTGAGGTGACTTGGAAGGCAGTGGCACGCGTCGGCAGAAGAAGCGCCCTTCTCGCGATCGACTTGTTCTCCCTCGAATTCTGATTGGTCTGGCGCGATTGGGCCGCACCCATTCTTGGCGCTGGAAATCCCAGCGTGGACCGGTGCATCACGACTGCGATCAGATGCGCTTGCCTGTCCGATCGGCCACGTCACCAGTTGCTTGTCTTGGAGACCAGCCCTCCAAGACCTGAGCAGGTGATCGCCGATGACCAACGTGATCAACATCAGCTCGCACGACGAACTGATCGCGTCCATTCCCCACACACTTGGTTTCACTCCACAGGGGATGGTGTGCCGAGCCTTCGGTGGCGGCCCCACTGCCCGACTCGATATTCCCGAGTCCCCCGCGGAGATGGATGAGTTCCTCCGGGTTCTCTCCGACGTCTACCTGCACCAGCACCACCCTGAACGAGTCGCACTTGTCGCGTACGGCGAGGACGGCCCCGGATGCCTGCAGGCGTTGGCTGCCTTGGGGGAGGCCCTCGTCAGAAGCGATGGGCGCGCTCCCGAGGTCGGCCCGATCCTGTGGGTCAACGGCGAGCACTGGACAGACGTTCTCGAAGGGACCCGCGGAACCGTCGACCCCGGTGCCCGCACCCGGATGGACGCCGAGTTCGCCCTGCTGGGCCGGGTCATGCCCGTCGACCGGCGCGAGGATCTCGACGCGGCGATGCAGGGTGACCCCACCGCGGTTGCCCAGCTCTTGCCCGCTGCCACGGCCCGCATACTCGAGATGGATGCCGCTTCCCGCCGGAGCGAGGCCGAGTGGCTGGGCGAACGGCTCGACCAGTTCGGCCGCGATAGGGAGTACCTCGTCGACCACGACGCGGCCCGGGTCCTTGCTGTGATGCACGACACCGGAGCCCGGGACGCGGCCGAAACTCGCATGAGCCGCGAGCACGCCCCAATCCTTTCGGAGTTCTGGGGCGACACGGTCCGCCGCGCACCCAGCGAGGTTCGCGACGCGGCTGCCGCGATGCTGGCGTTCAGCTCCTACCCGGACGGGAAGGGAGCCCGGGCGTGGGTGGCGATCGACCAGCTGACCGCGAGCCACCCCTTGGCCGACTTGGTGACTATTGCGCTCGAACGGGCCATCGATCCACGCGAGATGGAGCGGGCAATCCGCCCGGCCCCCTCGGGTGCGCTGATGCAGCACGCCGCGCTCCACGACACGCACGCGCACGAGCGCCGACCTGACCACGACGCACAGAACAGCCCCGGCCTCGACGGTGCCGGCCCGGATTCGTCGGCCTTCGGCCGCTGAGAGAAACGGAGACAGACCCGTGCAGAACACTCGCTCAGGACTGGAGAAGCGCCTCGCCCGGCGCCTCGTCGCCTCTTCTCGGCTGGCTCGCATCCCCGCGGGAACCATGAGAGTCGACGTGGTCTACCTCGACGAGGAGTACAGGGACCGCTTGGACTAGGACAGGCCGAATAGGTGGCTGCCGCGGAGTCAACGTTCAGGTCGCCCGCCTGTGGATAGTGATTCGCGATCCACAGGCCGAGCAGCGCCGTTGTCTTGCTGTCGGTGGTTCGGTGCACACTCAGATTGGCAGTGTCGGCACGATCGGGTCGTGCCGGAGGGATGGGAATTCATGAGGAGGCCCACCCACGAGGGGACGTGAGGAACGTGCGGACGTCGACCAAAGTGATCCGCGTTGGAGCCGTCGTACCGGCAGGGCTCGCCGGGAGCTTCGTTGCGGTCATTGGCCCGGGCTTTCTTCCCGACGCCGGCCTCGTGCTTGCCTTTCTCGGCACGCTGGTGGTGTCACTGGTCTTGGCGTGCGGACGGTTGGAGGCCCCTGCCACCCGGCTCTTCGGTTTCGCCCGTGGCCTTTCCCCCGGGCAGCACGCTGTGCTCGAGCCGACGCTGGCCCTCGTTGAGAAGCTGGGCCTCGCCCCCGGACGGGTGCTGGTGCGCCTGACCGACACCGATGGACTACCGGCCACTCCGATCGGCCGGGACACGGTGATCGTGGAGCCGTGGCTGGTGCAGAACCTGTACCAGCGGCGTCTGGTGACGGCGGATGCTGCGACCGCGATCGGCCACGCGGTAGCGAGCCAGCGGATGGGGCCCTACAGGTTCGACCTTGTCGCACGGCTCTGGGCGTTCCCCCGGACGCTGGTGTTCATCACCATCCGACAGATCGCCCGCATCTTCTCTTGGGTTCCGGCGGGCGAGCTCGCCTGGCATCTGCGGATCGTGATGGGTGTCATTGCCGTCTACCAAGGCTTCCAGACCGGCGGAAACCCCACGCTCGGTGTCGCAACCGGGGTGCTGGTCGCGATCAGCTACATCGCTCCCGCGGCCGACCGAAGGTGGCGCGCGGTGGTGGAGCGGGACGCCGACCGCATCCTTGCGCAGCGTGGCCTCTCTGAACCGCTGATCCAGTTCGTGCGGTGGCGTCTCGGTGCCGCCTCGATGGAACGGGCACACCGCATCCGGGCCGCCGCTGCCACAAAGGCGTTGACGTCTCAACGAGTCGACGCGGCGCGTGCTGACCAAGCATTCCGAGGGTTGGGACGGGCCGCCCATGATGGGTCAAACGGCATGCTGTGTTCCACACCGCGACTCGCCGCTAGGATCGAACAGACATGCGAGCGGACCCGGTAGTTTGTCCCTCGCCGGGTCGATTCTGCCCCGGCGACACGACGAGTCGCGAGGAACCACATGACCGAGCCAGCGGACTTCACCTTCATCGATCTCTTCGCGGGGATCGGCGGCATCCGGGCAGCGTTCGAGTCGATCGGGGGTCAGTGCGTCATGACCTCGGAATGGAACAAGTTCGCGCACGACGTATGAGGCGAACTTTCCGGACGGCGAAGACCATCTCTTCGCGGGCGACATCACGGAGATTGACGAGCACAAGGACGTTCCGGATCACGACGTGCTGCTCGGTGGCTTTCCGTGCCAACCATTCTCCATCGCCGGGGTCTCCAAGAAGAACGCACTCGGGCGCAAACACGGCTTCGAGGACCCAACGCAGGGCACCCTGTTCTTCGACATCAAGCGCATCATCGATGAGAAGCGTCCCAGTGCGTTCTTGCTCGAGAACGTGAAGAATCTGAAGTCGCATGACCGCGGCCGGACCTTCGAGGTCATCAAGACCGTGCTGCAAGACGAGCTGGGTTACCGGGTCCAGACACGCGTCGTGAACGGCAAGCACTTCACCCCACAGAACCGCGAGCGCATCCTGATCGTCGGGTTCCGTGAGGAGAACGACTTCGACATCGACTCGCTCGTGCTGCCCGCGATGAATCACACCGTGGACCAGATCCTGCACCGCAAGGGCGAAGCGGTCCTGCCGCACGACGCGGGCCGCTACTTCGATCATCGGACCGGTCAGGTCCACGAGAAGTACACGCTCACCCAGCACCTGTGGAACTACCTCCGGGCGTACGCCGACAAGCACAAGTCCGCGGGCAACGGGGTTCGGGTTCGGTCTGGTGAGGCCGGGGATGACGACCCGCACCCTGTCCGCGCGCTACTACAAGGACGGCTCGGAGATCCTCGTGGACCAGTCGGGAACTCGTCCCCGCCGGCTCACTCCGCGCGAGTGCGCGCCTCATGGGGTTCGACGACTCGTTCGTGATCCCGGTCAGCGACACCCGGGCCTACAAGCAGTTCGGCAACTCGGTCGTCGTCCCCGCGATGCGCGCGATGGCGGAACACATGGAGAAGCACATCCTCTCGGCCGTCGAGAACGCAGAGTCCAAGGACGCGGTCCCCGCGTAGTCACTCTCGCGGCAGATCGCACAACAACACCGGCAAGATCACGCCGAGGTCCCTCAGCACGCGCTGGGAGACCGTGTTGTCGGCGGGAACGGTGGTCACATCTTGGGGTGTCATTGTTGCGTAGAGGGCGTCTAGGTCCCGGAACCTGACCCTCCACTGGTTGCGGCGCTTTGACTGCCGCGGGATCGGCGTACCTTCCGCGTCAAAAGCTGCGCGACAACCGGGGTCGTAGAAGACCTGCCCGGCAGCGATCGCTCGTAGAAGCCGTCTGAAGGCAGCCCCTTGGGCGAGTCGTACGTTGTTCCCGAAGCGGTAGGCGCTCAATGCGTCGCTCTTCTGGGATGGGACGAACGCAACGCGCGAGTGCTTGTCCATCCAGTGGCCGAGAAACTTTGTGAACGACCACGAGGCCGCGATCTCTCCTTCTTCGTCAATCAGTTCCACGGCTCCGTGGGGGTCATAGTCGGAGTCGGACCTGTAACCACGCAGCGTCAGACGCAGACCACCCTTGGAGGGCTCGCCCACGGCTCGTCTTCCGGTGAAGTCGACACGAGTGTCGTCGCCCTGCTTGCCGTGGCGGCGCATGAACTCGTAGAAGTCCGGCGCGGTACAGGCCACCGTCCGGCTCGGATGTGAGCAGGGTGAGCACGGAGCCAGAATGCTGCTTCAGTTCCCAGCCCCGGAAGTCGGGCACCGCGTCGGCGTTGGTGACTACGCCGAGTTGAGCCTCCAAGGTGGCGCCCCCAGCCGGACGCGCAAAGTACGGGATGATTCCGGCACGAGTCAGTCGGCATCCCGGCACCCATCCTCGAAGGTGGACCCCGTGTAGCTCGGCCGCGATGCCGTCGCGTGACATGGCGCGCTCGCCGTGGACCCGCCACAGGTGGAGAACACCGAACGTCTCCAGTCCGGACGCCATCGCTGCGAGAGAGAGCGCGGCGGGGGACGCCGGTGGCAGGAGCAGCCCGTAGGTTCGACCCTTGTCGGTCGTGCCGAGGACGAACACTCGCCCGGGCACTTGGGCGCCGAGGTCGCGGCTGTAGAGAGTTCGCGGCGCATTGGAGCAGCCCTTAATGAGACCGGAGAGCCTCGCCTCCGGGTACTGCGGGTAGAAGATCATCTTCGCGTTCGGCGCCATGGCATCGGCGTCTCGGGTGATCCACCAGAAGTCGACATCGGCCCGGAACAGTGTCTTTCCCACTGCGCCGGGTTTTCGGGACTCGGTGATCTCGCCACGCAGGTTCGTAGACGGGATGAACGTCGCACCGCCGGAGGTGAGATCCGCGCCGAAGTAGATCTGGTTCTTGTCGTTGTCCTGCTTCGGCGGCAGCAGTTTGAACGCGACACTCGAAACCCCGCGCTTCGACAGAAGGTCGGACACATCATCCAACGTCAGCTGTGCCACCCAATGGTCGTGCTCTGCCCGCTGTAGCTCGCTGTCCACCGTTGCCACTTGATGATCCCCGCCCCGTCTTGTTCCACATGTTTGTGGGGGGTCATCCGATCACGCCGAGGGTGTTCGTGGTGGCGATCCGAGCGAACCGATCAGCTCAACGAGCGTTGATACGACCTCTCGAGGGTCCTCGTGCTCCCAGAACCTCAGTGCCATCCACCCGGCCTCCTCCAAAAGTCGTGTCGTCTCCAGATCGCGGGCGGTGTTGCCGGCGATCTTGTCGGACCAGAACTCGGTCCGGGTCTTGGGCTCGACGTAGTGCTGCGGGCAGCCGTGCCAGAAGCAACCGTCGATGAAGATCGCGACGCGACTCCTGGTGAACGCGATGTCGGCCGTGCGACGCAGCCGGGGGACCGGTTCATAGTTGACGCGGTACCGATACCCCCGGGGCGTGCAACTCGCGTCGCACGAGCAGTTCCGGCTTCGTGTCCCGCCCCCGCGTTCGAGCGAACCGGGCCGATACCGCCGGGTCGATGGG
This sequence comes from Nocardioides sp. B-3, assembly GCF_024703895.1. Lineage (GTDB taxonomy): Bacteria > Actinomycetota > Actinomycetes > Propionibacteriales > Nocardioidaceae > Nocardioides. The sequence continues at coordinate 4,473,717 of NZ_CP087968.1, read as the reverse complement.
AGGTTCGATGGCGACGTTCACGTTTTCGGCTCCACCCAAGGCTCGTCCGTGGGCAGGGCAAGCCGTTTCAGGTCTTGTCCCCTTCGCCCACGTGCCGGTCCGCGTGTCGGAAATCAACGCCTCCGTCGCGGCCACAGCATGAGCACGCCAAAACCCCGATTCGGGGTCGGTTGCTCGTGTGGATCCAGCCCCGGGTTCCGTCCGCGCAATCGCCGCACTGCCACAGCAACGCGTCCGCGCGCACCGAGTTGAGCAGCTCCAATGCTTGGACGGCGTCATCGGCTTCCATGACCGGTACCTCGGTCTGGTCGAGCTCACCGAGCCACCCGGCAAGGCTGTAGCGGCCCACCCCGAAGTCGTCTTGGCCAACGGCGTAGACCCATTCGTCGACCTGAACTGTCGCGACATTGGCGCCGCCACCCGTATCGATCAGGTTGAGACTCGCCGCGTACGCACCGCCTGCCAAGGCGACCACCTCTTCGCTGGCCTGCATGTGGACGCTCCTCCTTGTCACGAGCGGGTCCTCGCCGATCATGATCCTCAGCCTAGCTCTGGCGTTCAGCGCGCCACGATGTCCGCGTCGGCGACTCTCGACCCGGCCGGTTCACCGGCGCAAGACGATGGAATGCCATGACTGAGCTAAGAGCGAAGGGTCGGCGTTGGAAGTGCCGGCATCTCTTCGCCGAGAACCCATGCCCACACATTCGCGCCGGCACGGGTGGCGATCTCGGCGATCGTGTCGCGGTCATCGTCGTTCGTGAGGAGGAAGGCTGCAGTGGGGGACTCGGTGTCGGTAAATACCAAGGAGGCCATGGGCTTGTCGGGGGCGAGGTTGTAGCGCAGGGGCTTGGTGAACCGGCGACGTGCCTCGAGCGCCGTGTCTAGGAGCAGCTTGTCGGCCGGGGGACTCGTACGGCAGCCAGTTGCGGTCGGTCATGACCAAGGAGACTTCTTCGGCGGTGGCGAGGCCGGCGCGGCCGACGGAGAAGGTGGCGATGACCATCAGGTGGCCCTCGTCGTCGCACTGCCAGAGCTCGAGTTCGTCGCCGAAGCGTCTGTTGAGGCGGGCCGGGGAGGGTGTCGTCGATCATGAGCGGTGCGTCGGGCAGGTGTTTGATGACCAGTTTGTGTCCGAACCGTGCGGGGTCGATGGCCTTGAGTTCGCCGATGAGCATCATGAACTGCTGGGCGGAACCGTGCTGCTGCATCGGCGCCCACGCGGAGAGCCGCCGGGCGGTGATCTCGGCCTTCTTCTCTACGGTGAACGGCTCGGGGACGTACAACCCGGTGGCGAGCGGTTTGCCCTTGGTGAACTTCCCACGGGCGGCCCGGCGCAGGTACCGGGACACGATGCGCCAGTTGCGTTTGTCCGCCATGCCGGGGGTCCAGCTCGCGAGGTCGGCTTCTTGCCACAGGTAGTGAAGGACCGCGCGGAGGGCCGAGCGGTTGGGGTCGGCGGCGATGGAGTCGGCAACTTCTCCGCCAACGGCACCAGTGGGGGCCGCGCGCTCGGTCTTGGACATGCGGAACCCGAGCTTGATGGTGGTCAGGCCGCTGTCTGCTTCCTCGGTGATCGCGCTGCCGAGGACGTGGCCGAGACCGGAGAGCTCTTCGGGAGGTAGGTAGGAGGAGCAGTGGTAGGCGTGCTCGAGACCGGAGTCGGGCATCCGTTTGATGAGGTACTTGTCGGGGCCGATCCCGGCGACGTACATGGCTACGCCACCGGGGCGGCACAGGCACTGGGGCCGGACCCGGTTTCTGTGCGCGGCTGCGAGGAGCTGCTGTGCGTCGGCGTTGTTGATGTGGCTTATCCGGTGGCCGTAGAGCTCGAAGGTTTGCCTGTCACCGGCGTGCTCACCGGTAGGCTCAGCCCGGGCCGATACCGGGGCGCTGTGTGTGGCGGTCATACTGGAAAAGGCAACGACCCGCCGCGCGGATCGGACTCTCGCAAACGACATGCGGGTGCTCACACAAAGTCGTTTCGTACGTCCGACCTGCGGCCCGGTTGGATGCCCTTCGGTCGCGAGGGCTGTGGTGAGTCATGGCATGGGTGCTCCGGCAGGAGTCATGTCCGATCCTGCTCACGGGCGGTTGCTTCTCTGGGCATGGCAATGACTTGTTCCGCAAGGCACACGGTTGGCATTCTGCGATGACTGTCGCGACTTATGGCGAACATGCCGAGAACGCGGCCCAAGCCCTCAACGCCCTGATCCGCGCCGACGTGATCCCGGCGGACGAGTGCGCGGTCGACCAACTGCTCCACTGCCGGGAGGTCGTGGTCGACGCGCTCCGTCAGCGGCTCTATGACCTCGGTCAGGACGGCTGGTACTCACGTCCCGACCACTTCCGGGCTAGTACCTCGAAGCCGATCCCGGCCGGGCTGGACGGGAAGCTTGCAACCCCGGTGGACGCCATCGCCTTGGGGCTGCCCACGCTGCCCCTCGACGAGCACCGCTCCTCCTCGGACTATCTCACGCCCGCCTCGGACGATCCGACGGTAGAGGCGTGGCGAGTGGCAGCGGTCGAACTCATGTCTGCCTCGCACGCATTGTCGGCGGCCCGGGAACAGCCCCCGGCGCACTGATCCGGGGGCCGGCTGGTGGGTGTTGCGCGATGCCGCCGTGGCGCTCGAAGCCGTCTTGGTGCTTGACTCCCGCCTCGAGGAGGTCGGGCTGCTGGCCGAGCATCAGCGGCCGGACTTCGCGATGGGGTTGGACGAGAAGCGCCCGGTGCTCTCCCGGGCCGCTCGGGTGGCGACTTGGCGTGCCACGAACGCGAGTGCCGAGGAAGCCACTCCGCGGCTGCAGCCGCGAACCATGTCGAACGTGGCGCAGCCGGTCTCGATGGTGTCCACGCCCGCTGACCCGGCGGCCGCGCAACTGCAACTTTCTGGGTTCTTGCGCCCGCTCTCGGCCAATGACGTGTTCTATGCCGAGGAGCCGGAGGTCAGTGCCGACTCTGCACGGCAGATCACGGCCGGCCAGCTCTACCTGTGCCGGGTTTTTGCGAAGGCCTCCGATCAGTCGACCAAGACCAGCGTCTTCGGCGCGTTCTTCACCGGAACGCTCTGAGGTACTCGAGTCGTTGCAGCCTCAACTCAGGCACCTCGCCGACGTGAGGGCCGACAAGGAACCCAACATGCGCCGCTACTGGCAGCAGAGCGAGCTCACGACCGCTGTCGTCCGGATGAAGGGGCGCGGCGTGCCGTTCCGGCTGCACCCCGGGCAGATGGCAGAGCTGGCCAAGGCAACCCACGAAGTGACCCACAATTTGGGCAAGGGGCTGCGTCGTGAACTGCTGCGGGATAACAGCAACCCGGTCGACGCTCACCCTCGCCACCACGACGGCCCGGTCCGCGTCGGCAGGAACTCTCGGCTGGAGACCACACTGACCGACCTCGTTAACATGCCCGCTCCCAACACGCCGGCGGCCCGGTTCAGCAACCCGCTCCAGCGGGCGGCTCTCCAGTGGGGCTTGGATATGACACCGTCCTCGTCCTCGTCCTCGTCCTCGCGAACGCCGATGCCGTTCCCGGCCGCTCGTGCGGCGGCGTACGGCGCCCCGTCCATCTGATCTGACGGATGAGGCAACCCCTGAGCGTCGACCGTACGGACGGACAGAGCCTCCCAACAGTCACGACGGCCTGCGTCAGTGTTGGGCAGTGCTCGACGGTTGACGACCAGTCGCGTAGTCAGTCCAGCGCCGTCCGAGTTCTTCAACGCTTTTGCGGTTTGTCGTCCAAAGCACGACCCGTCCGACGCCACGCCGTTGACCGCGGAGATGGTCGGCGACGACTAGACCGAGGTCCTCTAGCACCGCCGGGTGACGAAGGATTCGACTGTGCTCTACGCCGACCGCGTCCGCCAACTCCCGCGTGCTCATTGCCCCCGACGAAAGATGGCGCAACATCTCGGTCCGCGCGCTATTGCCGATCCGCTGATGATCGCCAACAACTCCTCGGGCATCGTTGGTGGCTTGGATAGTCGAGGCACGGGTCGCATTGTGCCGGACGTCGTGGTGCGCTTTGGCTCCCAAAGACTGCCATAAGCGCCGTTCTTGTGTCATTCTCGAGTCAGACGGCAGCGGGATTCCGCCAGATACGTGCGCTGGGAAGTGTCCGATCCGGCCCGCCCAAGGTTGCCTTCATCAGTTAGAACCCAGCGGCCGGAAGGACCTACAGATGAACGGCTTACAAAATTCGCCAACTCTGGGGGCGACCACGGCGCACCGAAGCGCCTACCCTTTAGTCAACTGTCGCCTACTCGGGGAGGCATGGTCCATGCTTGCCATCACCCTTCGCCGCTGTGTAACCGCGTGCGTCGCTCTGGCTGCACTGGCCGTCTTTGCGACAGCGTGCGGGGGAGATACCGACCCCGAGAGTTCGCCCACAGCCGGCGCCACCAGCAGCGCGACCGACAACACGCCGGAAGTCACCACGGACACGAGCCCCACGCCCGACCCGGATGCTTGGCGGGCCAAGTTCGACGCGGACCAACTCAGCGCCTACGACACGGCTCTCCAACGTTGGGATTCGTACGAGTCCCGCTCCGAACCGATCTGGGCCAAGGGCAAGGCGACGCCCGCGGCCGAGAAACTGTTCAAGGAGTTTTTCCCTCACCCAATCTGGGTCGGACAGTTCGAGCAGCTCCAGACCTACGAGCAGTACGAAGTGCAGATTGCTGGCACGCCGGACGTCTTGTGGTCGCGGGCAAGGAGCGTCACCGAAACCGGCAGCGGCGTCGTGATCATGCAGTGCGTCGACTACAGGTCGACGACCACGACCCAGAACGGCAATCCGACGCAGCCCATCGAGTCTCGACAGAAGCCTGTCTTGCGCGAGATCAATTTGAGCAAGCCGGAGGGATACGGCTGGCTCATTTACGCAATCAACGCCACCCCCGGCGCCAACGGCAAGAAGGACAAGCCGTGCGATCCAACCTCGTGACTCGAGCAGTTGTCGCGGCGCTGGCTGCATTCCTCGTATCGGTCGTAGGCGTTACCTCGGCTAAGGCAAACGGCGATGACCCCCCGGCGTGTCCTGTAGGAACGGTGCCATCGCAGCCTCCGGGCGGTAGCGGTTGGATCTGCATTCCGGCCGTCGACTCGGGGGATGGTGGAGATGACGGCGGTGAGAATCCGGACGACGGTGGCACAACGCCGGGGTCGACGGCCTGTCACGACGCAAGCGGAGCCGAGATCCCGTGCTCGACCGAGAACGGGACATGGAGTTCCGCGCATCAGTGCTACGCGGGGCCACTGGTTCCTCAACCCGCGGCTGACCAGACGGAGTATTGGAAGGGACACAGTCCCAGCGAGGGCAGCATTTGGGTCTGTGCGGGTCAGGGACAGGCCCTGCCGCCGAACACGTGGTTTGTCCCCGGTGGGGAGGTGCCTCCCGATCCCGGTGAGATGGCGGAGACGATCGTTGAGTCGATGCCGTTGGTGAAGCCCACGGTGAACATGGCTCCGAAGCCGCCTCTGATGACTTACGTCGGGCTGTCGACTCGGTTGTGGATCGGGGACAACCAGTGGAGCAACGTCACTGGTAGCGCCACGATCGGAGACACCACGGTCAAGGTGGTGGCCGAGCCGATCCGGGTCACGTGGGATATGGGCGACGGGATGGAGACGTGCACCTCGGCTGGCCGCAAGTGGCTGCAGGGGATGAGCTCGGACGAGCAGACGGACTGCTCCTACGCCTTCCAGCACGTCTCGGACTTCGAGCCGGATGGCGTGTTCACGGTGACCGCGGTCATCTCCTACGCCGTCAGCTGGACTTGCTCGGGCACCTGTCTCTCAGCCGCAGGAACCATCGGTGAGGTGCCCGGCTTCACCAGCGACGCGACCACCGTCCAAGTCGGCGAGCGCCAATCAGTGGTCGTCCGATGAAGGGCCGAACCGTGAGCGATACGAGGACCAAACAGGACCGCAAGGCAGCTCGAGGCATGCAGGTGCCCGCGCCCGGACTTCTGGGGGCCGGTGAGCGTCGCGCCGCTCAGGGCGGCCAGCGTCACAGGTCCCGGGGTCTGGTGACGGTTGCGGCGCTGTGCGTTCTGGGTTCCGGACTTGCGGTCGCGGCCCGGGGTCTGCACGCGGGGCAGAAGGAGTCGGTCCTTGCGATCGGGGAGCCTGTCCCCAAGGGGCAGGTGATCGCTCGTGAGAACCCGGTCACCACGTCGGTGTCGGGTGTTTCCAGGGCGATCCCGGTCAGCGAGATCAACACGGTGGTGAACCAGACCGCGGCCGTCGATCTGGTCGACGGGCAGATCCTGACCTCGAAGATGTTCGCGGCCTCTTCTGTCCCGGCTGCTGGAGCGGCCACGGTGGGGCTGGCGCTCGACCCGGCGCGAGTCCCGGGTGCAGGTTTGGCCCCCGGTGACGTGGTCAACGTGATTGCGGTCCCCGGGGGTGACACGGCACAGAAGGACCCTGCGCCGCTGGACACTCCCGAGGTGCTGGCGGCCGGGGCCAGCGTCTACAGCGTTGACGGTGCTGTCACGGCGGGTGGCCAAGTGCTTGTGACTCTGGTCGTCGACTCGGCAGACGCCGCCCGGATCTCGGCCTACTCCACGCAGAACCGTGTCGCGGTCGTGGAGACCGCGCCGCTCGGCGCGGAGACGGCGGGGGAGTGAGGTCGTGCTGATCTCGATCGCGTCGGTGAAGGGGTCTCCGGGCGTGACCTCGGCCGCGTTGACCCTCGCAGCTGTGTGGCCGCGTCCGGTTGTGTTGCTCGAGGCAGATCCGTCCGGTGGCGATCTGGCGTACCGGTGCAAGGCAGTTCACGGGGGAGCTGTGGCTGCGAACAAGGGACTGCTACAACTGGCCGCTGCGGTGCGGGGCGGACTTCCCGGTGCGGGGGTGGTTGTCGACGAGGCGCAGCCGCTGGCCTGTGGGGTGAACTGGTCCGGGGGCGTTGCCCGGGCCGGACAGGCCGGGGGCATTCTCCGGGCTGTGGCCCGCGATCGCGTCGGCCTGCGTGGACGCCGAGGTCGACGTCATCGCCGACCTCGGGAGGCTGGACAGGACCAGCTTGGTGATGCCGCTGGCCGAGCACTCAACTCACCTGTTGACGGTGGCTGCGGCGGCGTTGGAGTCGGTGATGCACCTGCGAGAGGACGTCCAAGACCTGATGGGGGCTCTGGCGCAGGCCGGAGCGATCCCGGTCTTTCCGGTGCTGGTGGGGCCCGATGCTCGAGCCGGTCGTGACCGTGCCGACCTCGACGGCATGCTCGACGAGGCGGGGATTGCGGTTCGCCCGACACTCTCGCTGCCCATCGACCCGAAGGCCTTGGCCCGTCTCGAGCAGGGAGAGTCACCCAGCGGTCGGCTCGGTCGAACACTGCTCATGCGTGGCGCCAAGAACCTTGCCGCGTCGCTTGGGATGACGGAGGTGATCTCGGCATGATGGTCGATCCAGATCTCCTCCGCATTGTCCACCGTGAGGTCGGGGACCGGCTGCACCGAGAACAGCAGCGACGGCTTCGCAGCGGACAGCGCGAGCTGGCGAGCGCAAGCGAGCAGCAGTACACGCGCAGGCTGATCGCCGACGTCATCCGCGAGCACGCGGAGAAGCTCTTGGCCGTCGGGCAGCCCCCGCTGAACCCCGAAACCGAGCAAGAGCTCGCCGAAGGTGTGCATGCTCGAATGTTCGGCGCAGGCCGCCTTCAGTCTCTGCTCAATGACGAGTCGATCGAAGAGATCGCGATCAACGGCCACGACGAGGTCTGGGTGTCCCGGGCCGAATCGGACGCACCCCCGGGAGCCGGTCGAGCCGGTCGCGAGCAGCGACGCGGAACTGATCGAAGTGGTCCAAGGCCTCGCGGCGTACGCAGGCCTGAACTCGCGGCCTTGGGACGCGGCCAACCCCGAGGTGGACCTCACCCTGCCCGATGGGTCGCGCCTCTCAGGTGTCATGGGCGTCACCCCGCGGCCGTCGGTGTCGATCCGTCGACACCGATGGGAGAAGGCCGAACTCACGGACACGGTCGGCAACAACACGATTACCGACGAGGCCGCCGACTTCCTGCGCGCGATCGTCCGGGCTCGGTTCAACGTGATGATCGCCGGCGGCACAAAGAGTGGGAAGACCACCCTGCTCCGGGCGATGGCGGCCGAGATCGGTCCCGAGGAACGAATCGTCACCGTGGAGAACGCGCTCGAGTTGGGGCTGCACAAGTTCTGAGGACCGGCACCCCAACTGTGTGCCGATGGAGGTGCGGCTGGCGAACTCCGAGGGTCAGGGCTACATCGGGATGGACCGACTGGTGCGGCGAACTCTGCGGATGGCGCCCGATCGGGTCATCGTCGGTGAGGTCCTCGGCCCCGAGATCGTCCAGATGCTCAACGCGATGGGGCAGGGCAACGACGGGTCGATGTCGACGATCCACGCACGCAGCTCACGCGAGGTGTTCGAGCGGATCGCGACCTACGCCATCCAGTCGCAAGAGCGGCTCCCGCACGAGGCATCGTTCCGGCTCATCGCCGGCGGGCTGGACTACGTGGTGTTCATCAGCCGCCACCCCAAGACCGGCAAGCGGCGCCCCGGACTCCATCCTCGAAGTCAACGGCTACGAAGACTCGGTCCCGGCCTCGGAGATCTTTGTCTCCGACCCGCACGGCTCGGCCACTGGACCGGCACCACTCCGCAACGACTGGACTACCTGTCCGCGGTCGGGTGGCAGCAGCCGAGCACCGGTGGATGGTGAGCGGGTATGTCCCTGACAGCGTTCACTGGTCTCCTGCTCGGGCTTGCCCCGGGCGGCAGCATCCTGCTCCTGCTCGCTGCCCTGACGGGATGGAAGCCGACTACTCGCAAGCGGGTCAGCAAGGGCCGCGGGAACACGCTGTGGGGTAGCGGCGCACGTCGCCGCGCCGTCATCGCCCTCGGGGCCGCGGTTCTGGTCGCAGCACTGACCGGGTGGCCCGTAGCCGCGGGCGCGACCGCCGCTGCGATCTACCTGTGGCCCACCATGTTCGGCGGAGGCAAGACCGCAACCGGTCAGGTCGAGCGGGTCGAGGCATTGGCCACTGGACCGAGTCACTGCGTGACTCCATCGCCGGGTCGGTTGGCCTCGAGGACGCGATCCGGCACTCCCTGACCGCCGCACCGCCGATGCTCCAGCCGGCGCTCCAACGGCTCGACGGACGCGTGCGGGTACAGATCCCGCTCACCCGGGCGCTGGCCGCGTTCGCCGAGGAGTTCGAGGACTCCTCAGCCGACCCGGTCGTGGCCGCACTGATCCTCAACTCCAAGCTGCGCGGCCCCGGCCTCGGTGGCCACCCTCACCGCCACGGCCGCCGCTGCGCGAGGAGGTCGACATGCGCCGTCGGATCGAGGAGGGCCGCAAGAGCCTGCGCCGAACCGCGCTGATCATCGTCAGGGCCACCGCGATCTTCGCGGGGGGATGGCGGTCTTCTCCCCGCGACTACGTCGCCCCGTACTCCACCCCACTGGGCCAGCTGATGCTCGCGGTCGTGCTCTCGGTCTTCGCCGGTGGCCTGATGTGGATCAGGTCCGCGGCGAACCTACGCCCGCCCGAGCGGTTCTTGGTCGGCGTCGACCGGGTCGACGCGGCCATGCAGCCCGGGCTTGCTGGAGGTGGGACCCGATGACGGTCGGACTGCTCCTCGGCGCCGCCCCGGGCGCCTCGCTGTGCCTGCTGGTGTTCGCCCCGGTGCCGCCCCGTCCGGCACTGGCCAGCCGTGTGGCCCGGTGGGAGCGGCAGCGGGCCCGCCGAGGAAGCAATCGTCGAGCTCGACGTCGACGACACCAGCTGGCAGGGACGGCTCGGGCGGCGGCTGGTCGCGCAGCTCGCGCAGCGGGGCATCACGCTCGGCAAGCTGCGCGCCGACCTCGAACTAACCGACTACACCCTCGAGGGACACCGGTCCGCAAGATCACCTACGGGCTGCTCGGACTGCTGCTGCCAACGATCCTGACCGTCACCATGATGGCGACAGGGGTGACCCCTCCGCTCACGGCACCGGCGATCGGCGGCCTCGCGCTCGGTGCACTGTTCTTCTGGGTTCCCGACCTCTCAGTCGTCCGGGCGGCCGAGCAGCGGCGTCACGAGCTGCGCCGAGCGTTGTCCTGCTACCTCGACACGGTGGCCATGTCGCTGGCCGGTGGACGCGGCATCCCCCGAGGCCCTACCCACCGCGGCCCGGATCGGCACGGGCTGGGCCTTCGAGCTGCTCCGCTCGACGATCGACCACGCCCGCCCGGTCGGTGACACCCCATGGGCGGCGCTGGCCGACCCGGGCAAGCGCACCGGCATGCAGGAGCTCCAAGACCTTGGCGGGGCCCTGATGCTGGTCGCCGATGACGGGGCCAAGGTCCGCCAGTCGCTGACGGCCCGCGCCACCACCCAACGACGCCGCCAGCTGGCCGAGGCCGAGGGTGCCGCGGCCAAGGCGGATCAGTCCATGGAGATGGCGCAGGTGGTGCTGTTCATCGGCTTCGTGCTCTTCCTCGGATTCCCCGCGGTCGTCGCGGTGATGGCGGTCTGAGACATGGCCACGTCATGTCACACCGCCGTGTCACACGACACCTCGCTGGGGGACTTGCCCCCAGCCATCAACAACAACTATCCGGGCGCTTGGGCGTTCGGGCCAACAGAAAGGTAGGCCGATGGTTCTCAACTCTCCCGAGGTCCAATTGCTGCACACCTACATGAGTGTGATGGCGTCATCGCTCCGCGGCCGTGAACGCGGCCATGACGAGCGCGGCGAGATCGCCCAGACCGTCATCATTGTGGCGATCCCGGCGGCGGCCGCGATCGCAATCTGCACGATCATCGTCACCAAGTTCACCAACAAGGCGAACACCATCCCCACCGAGTGACCAGCGGCTAGTGACCAAGCTCTGACTTCGAGGGACGGGATTCGCGGGTGAAGCGGCAAATGAGGACAGCAGGAGACCACGACGAGCGCGGGGCCATGTCTCTGGCTCAGGTCGTCATCACCGCGCCCGCGCTGCTGTTCCTGCTGATGCTGATCGTGCAGTTCGGGCTGATGTTCCACGCTCTCGCAACATCGCCGAGCAAGCCGCCCAAGAAGGTGCCGCCGTGGCTCGTCGCCTTGATGGGACCAAGGTCGAGGGTCGCGAGAAGGCACTTCAACTGCTCACCGCCGTGGGGGAGGGCACCCTCAAGAACCGCGAGGTCACCGTCAACCGGACCGCCGACACCGCCACGGTCACAGTGACTGGGACGGTCGTCGCGGTCGTGCCGGGCTTCTCGCTGTCGGTCTCGGAGAGTGCCTCGGGGCCGGTCGAGAAATATGTGCCTCCGGTGGACAACCCATGATCCGCTGGTGGCCCGGCCGCCGGGATGAGAGTGGTGTTTCCGCGATCGAGCTGACGCTGATCGCTCCCGTGCTGCTGGTGGTCTTGCTGTTCGTGGTCGGCCTTGGACGGATGGCGCATGCGCGGCAGCAGATCGAGTCCGTCGCCGCCGACTCGGCTCGAGCCGCATCGCTGGAGCGCAACACCAGCCAGTCCAGTCACGCGGCCGAGGTCGCTGCCGCCCAATCGCTGGGAGACGCCGGGGTCAGCTGCACCAACCTCAACGTGGACGTGGACTTGTCGAGCTACCAGCCCGGCGGCCGCGTCACGGTCACAGTGTCCTGCACTACCAAGCTCAGTGACGTGGCCTTGGCAGGGTTTCCCGGCAGTCGCGTGTTGTCCGCTACCTCGGTGGTGCCGATTGAGACCTACCGCGGTGGCTGAGTGTCCTCGGGTTCACAATTTCTGAAAGGCAGGGAGCGATGAAGCGGCGCCTCAGGTGGCGGCATGCTCGTCGACGCGATGAGCACGGAGCCGCGACGATCTTCGTGGTCCTGTTCACCGTGGCGCTGCTCGCGGTCGCCGGCCCGGTCATCGACGGCGGATACGCCCTCGGCGCCAAGCGCCGGGCGATGAGCAACGCAGAGCAGGCCGCCCGTGCCGGGGCCGACGCCCTCAACCAAGGCGCCCTCCGCGACGGGCAGACCATGGTCGACCCCGGGCGCGCGATCAACGCCGCACAGGCCTACCCGGCCCCGGGGTGGGTGCGCAGGGAACCGTGGACATCGCCGGCGGTGAGGTCACCGTCACCGTCACCGGACATCAGGACACCAAGCTGCTCTCCGCGGTCGGGGTGGGTTCCATCCCGGTCAAGGCGACCGCGACCGCGCTCTCGATCGACGAGCACGACTAACCGGCTGTCACACGACGCCGACTTCGGCGTGCTTGCCCCGAGTGACATGCCCATTTTCGGAGAGGACCATGCGATGCGACTGATCAAGGCTCTGCTGGCAGGGATCGTGCTGACTGCGATCGTGGTCGGGCCGCCGTGGGCGCTGCTCCGCTACATCGGCAACCCCCGGCCGGCCGAGGGAGTCTCCTTGTCCGCGCCGCTGACCGACGTCGCGATCATCGGACTCCTTGCCGTCATCGTGTGGGTGCTGTGGGCGCAACTCATGGCGTGCATCCTTGTCGAGGCGACCGCCGCACTTACTGACGACCGCATCCAGCTGTATGCCCCGTTCACACTCGGAGTCCAGCAACACCGGCCCGCCGGCTCATCACCGCGGTGGTCGTCGCCACCGTGGCCACACCTGTCGCGGCCGCAGCCATCGCCGCCCCCAGTGCCGCAGCAACTCCACCGGCACCTGCACCCACTGCGACTGCCACGGTCGCCGGGATCGGTTCCTCGGACCGGAGGCAGACCGATCAGCAGGACCGAGCGACGACGGCCAACGCCCGGGCGATGGGTGCCCCAACGACGGTGGTCACGGTCATGCGCTTGGACTCGTTGTGGTCGATCGCCGAACGACACCTCGACGACGGAAACCGGTGGCCCGAGATCGCCGCCCTCAACGAGGACCGCACGATGAACGACGGCAGCCGATTCGCCGCCGCCGACCACATCAAGCCCGGTTGGGAACTGCGAGTCCCGGGCAGACCGGCCGGCGAGGCGGATACGACGGTAGCGCGCGAGGTCACCGTCGAAAGGGGCGACACCCTCTCAGAGATCGCTCTCGACGAACTCGGAGACGCCCCGGGCTACCCGCAGTTGTTCGAGGCCAGCAAGAACGTCGACCAGCCCGGGGAGAGCACCTGACGGACCCCGATCTGATCAAGCCCGGCTGGACGATCCTGATCCCCGGCATGGTCCCCGGACGCGAAGTCGCCGCCGACAAGAGCACCAACGAGGTCGATTCAGATAGTTCGCGGCCGCGAACCGATCAACGGGACTCCTTCACGCCTTTCCCACGAGTCGTTCCAGAGCCGACGGTGTCGACTGGTGACCCCGGCAGGTCGGAAGATCAGGCGTCCTCGTTGTCGGCTCACGCGGGCGCAGACAAGGACGAGCACGCGGTCCTGAGGGCGCTACTGGCCACCGCCGGCTGTCTTTCGGTGGGGGCACTGGGGTTGATCATGACAAACCGGCGCCGACAGTTCCGTCGTCGCCGAATCGGGCGAACGATCGCCTCGACCCCGCCGGAGATCGTCGACGTGGAGCACGCGATCGTCGAGCACGGGTCCGAGGCTCAGGAGGACGTGACCTTCCTCGACCGGGCGATGCGACACGTCGCGGCGTCGTGCAAGGTCACGGGCGAAGCTCCTCCCCAGTTGGGTGCCGCCGTGCTGGGCGATGAGGACCTGACCCTGTTGTTCACCCAGCCCGCTCCCGGCCCCGTTCCAGACGGTTGGACCGCGACGGATGACGCCCGCGCGTGGATGCTGCCGCGGTGGACCATCCTCGACGAGGACACGGAGTCCCGGGCCGCGCCGTACCCGGCGCTGGTGAGCATCGGGACCGACGAGGGCGACCGGACCCGGCTGCTCGACACGGAGACGCTGGGCATGTGCGGGATCGGGGGGCGATCCGCTGCAGGTCGCCGACATGGCCCGATTCATGGTCGCGGAGCTGGCCGTCAATGCCCGGTCGAACGGCGCGGAGGTTCTGCTGGCCGACCAGTTCGGTGCCGAGAGCATCGGGCTCAACCCCGCCCGACTCCGTCAGGTGCAGCGCAGCGAAGCCCTCACCCGTGCGGCCATGCTCGCCGGCCAGATGAGCGAAGTCGAACAGAACACGGACGCCGACGTCTTGACCGGGCGCCGCGATGGGTTGCTGTTGGACACCACCCACCCCGTGGTGGTCGTGGTGGCCTCCCCGACCGGACGGCGAGTTCGTCGCAGAGATCGAGAATCAGGACCGGTCCCGGGTTGTGGTCGTACACGCCGATGAGGAATCCCCCGCAGTCGAGCTGGGCGGCGACGGGATGGCGTTCCTGCCGATGTGGGGGATCAGAGTGAAGGCCTTCACTCTGCCGGCCTCCGAGGCGAGTGCCATGGCGGCCCTGCTGGCCTCCACTCGCAACCTCGAGGACGAGCCGGTTCCGCAGACGCAGTCCGACGAGGGGCCACTGGGGATGTACGCCCGGGCAGACGGGTCGCTGCGCGAGGAGTACACGGAGCCGCGGCATACCGAGGGCGACGACCCTTCCTCGATGTTGCCCAATGCCGACACGGTCTACCTCGCCGCCGCGGCGACGACGGCCGGGGATCTCGCTGCTGCCGCGCCGAGTGTCCCGGAGGCGACCCGCGCCGAGCTCTCCACGCTCGACCCGACGCTGGACCAAGACATCGCCGACTGGTTCGACGAGTCCTGCCCGCGGCCCAAGGTGCACCTGCTGGGACCGGTCGAAGTGACTGCGCTCAAGGGCGGTGACCCCTCGTCGATCGACAACCTTGGCGGAACGGTCTCCTTCGTCGCCTACTTGGCTTGTCAGGACCGGGGCGTGACGGGGGAGCGGGCTGCCGCGGCGTGCGGGTGGAAGACCCAGAAGACGGTTCAGAACCGTGCCACCAACGCCCGCTTCCTGCTCGGCACCCGACCCGACGGAAGCGACTGGCTGCCCGACGCGAGCATGAGCACCGAAGCCCGCCGGGGGACCAGTCCCACCTACGAGCTGGTCCGGGGAGTTGGCGGGGTGCTCAACAGCGCCGACCTGTTTGTTCGGCTGCGGCACCGAGCCGAGCGTCGAGGTGATGTCGGCGGGTGCGAGGAGGACCTGGTCACTGCCGTGTCGTTGGTCACCGGTGCCCCGTTCGAGGCCGCCACCGAGCACCGGTTCAAGTGGCTCTTCAAGCCGGGGCAACAACGGCACGACGAGATCCCCGGTCGGAGCTATCCACGACACGGCCCACCTGCTGGCCACTCGAGCAGTCGCCGGGGGTCGCACCGACTGGTCCGGCTCGCTTGCACAGCGGCCGGGAACGCCAGCCCGCACAGCGACATCGCGTGGCTGGATCAGGCCGCGGCCACCGAGGCAGAATCCGGCCGCGACGCCGCTGGAGAACTCGTGCGCGACCGTGTTCTCGATCGTTTCGACGAGGACCTCCCGCCCCGCTCGGAGACCATCGTGGAGCAGCGGGAATGGGGAGCCACGGGGTAACCCCAGACGTCCCCGACGACGGTTCGGCCCTGTCTCACCACCAGTGGTGAGACGGGGCCGAACCCATTTTCGACGGGCACACCAGCCAGTTTGCAGAACTATTTGAACTCTATTCCCGGGGTGTCGGGTTAGCGGCGACACGGCCCTGACCTGCGCGTTTGGCTTTTGGTGAGCGGTTCGGTGAGCGGCCCCCGGACATGTGGGGCAGTGGTGAGCGGGTTGGTGAGCGAGGTGGTGAGGGGGCGGTCCTGCAGTAGGCGCGTCCTGATCGCCTACTCGGAGGTCCGCCATGTCGGCAAGTCACCCAGTCCACGCAGTCACCATCGGCGCCACGTACCCGACCCGGGACCCTGCTGTCCCGCGTTGCAGCGACGACCAGCACCCGCGGCGCAAGGCCTCCAGCGCGTTGGCCACCTCGGTCATCAGCACCTTGGAGGGCTCCGGGAAGTGGGCGGACTGGCAGGCCATCGAGCCGCGGCTCGCCGGGTTCGCCAACCTCGAGGAAGCACGTGAGGGATGGCGTCGCCGCGACGAACGCTGCTACCGAGGTCGTGGCCGGCCTGACCATCCCTGGGGTCGCGCCGCGGTGGTGACGATGACGACGCCGCCCTCGCCGTGGTCGTGCTGCTCGAGGAGGGCGTGAACCGGGTCGCGATGAGTCTGAGTGACGTGTGCGAGCTCGTCGACGTCAACGTCACCGTGTGGGATGAGGTCAAGCGGGCCGAGCCGAATTTGGGCACGCACGCGGCCCGGTATCTGTTGCAGCGCGCTCGGCAACGGTTGACGCGCCCGGCGGCAGGGATGATCGCGCGGGTTCGGACCACGTCGCTGGATCAGCGACTCGGGTGGGGCACGTCCACCGTTGCCTTCGGCGACGAGCAGGACCGCGATCTGCTTCTGGTTGTTGCCGAGGTCGAGGACCCCGTCGAGGATCTGGCCGACCTGCTCATCTGGGCGAGGGACGTCGGTGTAATCGCCAGCGAGGAGATCGACCTGCTCGTCGAGCTCCCGGCCGCCGAGAACGACGGGATGGCCCGCGAGGAGGCGCAACGCGCGGTCGGCGAGCGCCACGGTGTGGCCATGCGGACGATTCGGCGGCGCCGAGACCGCGCGGCGGCTCGGCTGCGGGATGCGACCCCCGGTACCCGGCGGCGATCGCCTGAAGGACGTCGGCCCAGCTTTCTCGCTGCACGTTCTGGTCGCTCCCTGTCCGATCCGGGCAGGGAGCGGTTGCTTGTCCCGTCGTGAGCGAGCAGGCACACCACGCAGTCACCGTCTCCGAGTCGACCCCTGCGGCGGTCGCGCTGTTGCTGGACGTGGTGGCCGACCACAGGGTCGACCATGCGCTGTCCGATATGGAGCAGGTGATTGAGCGTCTGCGGGCCGATGCCGACGAGGCCGCCCGGGCACGCGAGGCGCTCCGCAACACCCCTGCGACGGTGCTGCGCGAGGCACTCCGGCTGCGGGCCGCCGAGCTCGAGACAGTCCGATGAGCAGCCGCACCGCGCCCCGGTTCTCGACCCGCGAGCTACAGGCCGCGGCCGCTGCCCCGGAGGCCGGCCGGTTCTCCAGCACGATCACTCACACGGAGACAACGGCGGCGGTCGCCGAGGGCACGCAACCGGTGAGGGACGAACCCGATGGAATCATCGGTGGCGCTCGATTCCTGACCGCCACCTCGACGGTGTCACCCGGCTCGACGCCCTTGGTGCGGGTGCGGGCCGCCAATGCTGGTGCGGGTGCCTCGACGATCGCGCTGGCGCTCGCCGACGCCGCCGATCTCGCCGGCCTCCGTACGCGGGTGCTGGATGCGGCTGCCCCCGTGTGGTCGGGACTGTTGGGTGCCACGGTTACCGAGCTCGGCGCGGCCGACGGCTGGCGCCGTGGCCGACGCGGCGCCGGGGTCCTTCTCGACCGGGTCGAGAAATCGATTCAGGTCGCCGAAGAGGTGCCCAGCCCGCGATCTGTTCACGGTGTCGACCTGACCGTGCTGGACGCCGGCTGGTCGATGCGCGAGCTCGCCGCCGCACCGACGACGTGGGTCGCCACGACTCCTGCACAGGTCGAGGTCCCGGTCACCCGCCCGCACGGATTGGCGCTGAGTCAGACCGAGGCGGCCCCGGCTCACCTCGAGGACCATCTCAACGCCGACCGGGTCGTCGTCGTGGTCGTGGGCGCCAGCCGCTGGAGCGACCGCAAGTTCGCAACCGCCGGCCACCTGCTGCGCACCCTCCATCTGCGGGAGGGCGTGCTGTTCGCGCCGCTCCCGGCTGCCAAGGCCATGCCCGGTCTGGGACCCGACCCGCTGCCCAAGCAGCTCACAACCCCCTCCCAGCGCCTGCTGGAACGCATCACCACCATCACCGGCCCGCTCACGGCAAGCCGGACCTGCAAGAAGAGGAGACACACATGATCATCCACGCCATCTCCGAGGTCGCCATCCAGATGGTGACGCTCACCGGCTCTATCCGGGCAGCGGGCGTCGGCAACGTGTGCGCCGCACCGCCCGCGGGTGTCGAGCCGTACGTGAAGGACATTCTCGGCTGGGTGAAGTACGGCGTCATCGCGATCATCATCGGCGCCGGGTTCGCCTCGATCGGAGCAATGATCGTGGGCAAGATGGGCTCGATGGGACGCGCCGCACAGGTCGGTGCCTCCGGCCTGTTCTGGAGCGTCCTCGGTGCGGTCGCGTTCGTGGTGATCTACGGCGTCTTGAACGGCATCGTCGGGAACGGCTGCTGACCATGTTTCGAAAGCCGCGGTTCAACTTCGAGGCCACAGTCGTCGACCCTGCAGACCGAGTGGACACGTCGTCGGCTGCAGATCCTGCTCGGCTGCGGCGTGGCCGTGGTGCTCGCACTGCTCGCTGGCGGGGTGTGGTCGGTGGTCAGCATGATGACCGGTGAGTCGAACGGCCTCGATACGTCGAGCCATGCGGCGCAGTCCGCTCAGGATCAGTTGGCCAGCAAGGAGCTCACTACCGCGCCGTTGGAGGCCCGCGCAGCCCGGCAGCCTGTCGACTGGGGAGACCGGGACTCTGGAGATTCCGGCACCGATGGAGGCGGGCGAGGTGGGGGTCGCGACCGGCTTCCCACACACTCCGGAAGGTGCGTTGGCCCAGCTCGCCGCGATCGACTCGACCGCCCTGAGCTCCGCGTCGGTGCGGGCGGCCCCGAGACGTCATCGAGCAGTGGGCGGCCCCGGGAGGTCCGTCACCCGAGAGCTGGACGGGAGTCCACGCGGTCGCTGCGCTCTTGGAGTCGGCCGGCATGACCTCGGACGCACGTAACAGCATCACGATCGCTGTAGAGCCGAAGATGGGCTACATCAAGGGCACGGTGGGCGACGACTTCGTCGTTCCGTGCATCGACTTCATCGTCACCGCCACGATCGCAGCGGGCCAGCCGCAGCAGGTCGCGGCCGCCGACTGCCAGCGGATGGTGTGGGAGGACGACCGGTGGGTGATCGGACCCGGTGATGAGCCGGCTCCGGCTCCGTCGCTGTGGCCGGGCTCGCAGCCCTCGTTCGACGCCGGTTATCAGTGGCTGGAGGTGCCGCAGTCATGATCACTCAGGCTGTCGTGGGCGCCGCCGCGAGTGTGACCTCGATGTTCACCCTCAATCCGCTGGAATGGCTTGGCGGCAAGGCCAAGGAAACGCTCGCCGACGGGTTCACCTCAATGATGATGGGCCTGTGGTCGGCCGCCATGTGGCTTTTGCAGACAGCCTTCAACCTGATCGACGACTTCATCCCCAACGTCGCGGACCCTGACCCGGGGAAGCTGTACTCGGTCACCTTGTGGATCTCGCTCGCCATCGCCTTGGTGATCGCGTTCGGTCAGATCGGCTTGGCGGTGCTGCGCCAAGACGGACGAGGATTCGCAACGCTCGTAGCGGGCCTGATCCAGTACGGGCTGGTGGTGGCGTGCTGGGTCGGTGTCTGTGCCGGACTCATCGTCGCCTGCTCCGGCCTCTCCGAGGCGATCTTGCAAACGCTGCTCGGTGTGGACAGCTTCTCCGGGTATGCCGCCGGCGACGGGTTCGTCGACACGGTGTCGGGCACCGTTCAGGCAGCCACGTTGGGGGTCTGTGCGCTCTTCGTGGCCATCCCGGCGGCCTTCGGCAACATCATCATCATGTTGGTGCGCTCCACCGCGCTGCTGATCCTGACCGCGACGCTGCCCATCACCGCGGCGGGAGCGATGTCCGAGGGATCCAAGTCCTGGATGTGGAAGTCGATCCGCTGGTTCCCGGCGTGCTGCCTGATGGATCCCATGCTGGCCCTCGTGCTCGGGATCGGCACTCAGTTCGCGTGGGCGGGCATGCCGGATGGTGCGGCCGCCGATGGTTCCTCGAGTGCCGAGAACATCGGCATGTCGGTGGTCGGCTCACTACTTCTGCTTGTGGCCTGCTTCATGCCCATGGTGTTGTTCCGACTCCCGGCTTTCGTAGACCCGGGCACGGCGTCGGGTGCCTCGTTCCGATCGACGATGAACGCCAACGGCGGTGTGGCCGGACTGCTGCGCGGCAAGGATGGGCAGGCCAACGGTGCTGCCGCGGGTCTGGGTGCCGCCACCGAAGCGGCATCCGATGGGCGCACCACCGCCGAGGGCGGGGCCGAGGCCGCGACCGCCACGAGGTGGCAGTCCTCCAAGGTCAGCAGGGCTGCCGGTGTGCTCGCCTCCGGCATGGAAAGAACCGGGCAGATCGCCCAGGGCCGGTGCCGGTATGGGAGTTGATGTCCTCGGCCAGTCCGGCATCGGAAACCGGGGCTACTACGACACCAGCCACACCCCCGGGGAGCCGCCCACCGCGCTGCCCCAACGTCAGACCCGGCGCTGGCCCCCAGCAAGCGATGCCCAGCCGCAACCACGGCGGGGTCGCGAAAGACCCTGCACTTGTGCACCCGGTGAGTGTTGACGAAGGAGAGGTCCACGCGTGAGCGTCTACGGAGGATCAGCGACACGGGACCGCGAGGCCTGGCTCTTCGGTCTCACTGGACCCCAGTTCTTCATGCTGCTGGCCGCAGGCTTTCCCACTTGGGTAGCGATGGCCGCCGGGCTGTGGCTCTCCTTGGTGCTCCCTGGTCCCGTTGTGGGCGCTGGCCGGGCTGTTGATCTGCGTCCCGGTGCGCGGCTGGTCTGCCTTCCAGTGGATCGGCGTCATGTTCAGGCATCTGGCCGGGGCCGCCTTCGGTTGGTCGCGTTTCCAGTCCAAGGCAGCCGCTGGCGACCTCGATCTCGGCGACGCCGAGAACGCTGAGGATGATGGGGATGCAGGCGAGGCGGACCTGCCCGGCATCCCTGGCCAGCATCCAGATCCACGACGGACCGCCGATGACCGGGCAGACCGGCCGGCCGGCGATCATCCAGAACCACGCGGCCCGGACATGGGCGGCGACCGCGCGCATCGTCCACCCCGGTATCGGGATGAGCGACAACGCGGACCGATTCCGGATGGGTGCCGGGTTGAGCGAGCTGATGGAGGCCGCAACCGCAGGCAACCAGATCGACACGGTCGTCGTGCAGGTGCGCACCGTCCCCGACGACGGCACGGACCGTGAGGAGTGGGTGCGTCACAACGCCCGCCCCCACGAGCCGGAAGTCTCGGCCCGAGTCAACGCACAACTCGAGGCAATGACCGCGGGCGCGGCAGTTCGCCGCGAAGCGTTCGTGACCGTGGTGGTCCGTGAAGACGTCATCAACAAAGACGCCAAGCGCGCCGGACGCGGCGTGACCGGCCGCGCCCGCATCCTGTATTCGGTGCTGGCCGAGGTCGAGGCGCGACTGGCCGGTTCCATCGGCTGCACCCGCGTGAGGTGGCTCGACACCTCCGAGCTCGCCGCGGCGATCCGTACCGGATTCGAACCGGGCGACGCCCCCGCGCTCGCCGACGCAGCGATCCACCACGGCGACGACCCGTCCATAGCGGCCGGTATCCCCATCGCAGCGGCAGGCCCGACCAACGCCTCGACCGCGTTGCGGTCCTACCGGCACGGGGAGTGGGAGTCGATCTCCTCCACCATCCTTTTGCCCCGCAAAGGGGCCCGGATGGGTGCACTGGCGCGAGTGCTGGTGCCATCACAGCCCGGTGAGCGGCGCGCGCTGACCGTGTTCTACCGGCCGGTCTCCCAACACTCCGCCAGCCGGTCCACCGGACGGGCCCAGATGTCGGCGGTGATGGCCAGAACGATGCGTGAGAAGGCTGGCAAGGTCGAGGCGGGCCAAGGACCGTCAGTCGGTCGGCAAGCTGCATGATCGCGATGAGAAGCTCGAGATGGGCCGCTCGCTAGTCAAGGTGTCCTCCGCGGTCTCGATCACGGTGCCGGCTGCGTGGAACGTGCAGGACTTCGGACGTCGTCTCGACGCGTCGATCCGGATCAGCGGCTTCACTCCGCTGGCTCTCGACGGTGCACACGACGCGGCCTTCGCCGTCTCCACAATCCCGTTGGGAGCAGGTCTGCCGAGGAAGCGTCGCTAACGCCCGAAGCGCCGCGAGTGCAGCACAGCCAGCAGCAGCCCGGTCCCCGGTGTCCGATCCGGGGGCCGGGCTGTTGCCTTTCAAGGCAGTGGAGCACCAACCGGACCCATCGAAGGGACTGCCCTGTCATGCCTGTGCGATCGAGGAACCGTCCGCCCCTGAACGTGCGCAGTGCGAGCCACACGACGGGGGAGCGGGCGTCATGACCGCGACCCGAACCCGCTCGAGCAGTGGCATCAAAAGGGTGCGGCCAGCGTCGCGGACGATCGATGACCTGATGTCGGACTTCGGGACGACGATGCCGCGCAAGGCGGCCCCGGCGGCGATGCCGACCGCGGAAAAGCTGTTCCCCGGATCGGCCAAGCACAACGGTGTGCGGCGGATAGGCCACGGCTGGTCCGCCACGCTGCCCCCAATGGCTGGCTACCAGATGACCTCCGAGGAGACCCCGGTACTGTGGCCGCTGATCTCCGGCGACGGCCTCCCGCCGTGGGGTGCGGAGCTGGGCTACGACGTGCTCTCGGGCGGCAAGTTCTACTGCGACCCGATGGGCTGGGTGCTCGACGATTCGATCCCGGTCACCAACCCGAACATCTTCATCTTCGGCAAGCCGGGGCGAGGTAAGTCCGCGACCGTCAAGGCGTTCATGCTCCGGATGATCCGCTACGGCTACCGGTCCCCGGTACTTGGTGACGTCAAGGACGAGTACGAGGATCTGGCGCGGTTCGTGGGCGTCGACCCGTTCCGCATCGGACCCGGTCTTGCTGGCCGGATCAACCCGCTCGACGTCGGCCCACTGGGGGTGGACTGGGAGAACCAGACCCGTGAGGAGCAGCACCGTCGCGCCACCGTGATCTTCAACCGCTGGCTGTTCTTGATCCGGGGGCTGATCGGCTCCCGGGGGGTGAGGTTCACCCCGACCGAGGAACGGGTGATCAACAAGGTGCTGCGTCACCTGACCGGCTGGTCGACCGGGGCATCACGGCTCAAACCGGTAACCATCCCGCAGGTGTGGGCGGCACTGGACTCACCCACCGACGACTTGGTCGCAGATTGCCGTTACTCCTCGCGGCAGGACTTCTACGACGGCACCCGCCCGCTGCGCGACGCCTTGGGTGCACTGTGCGAGGGCTCGCTGCAGGGCATGTTCGACACCGAGTCCACGTACCGCCCCGACTGGCGTGCACCGATCCAAACGCTGTCGCTGCGCTCCCTGCACGAGACCGGGAACAAGGTCGCGGTCGGAATCGCGCTGATGTGCCTCAACTCCCGGGGACAGGGGATGCGCGAGATGGCCTCGGCGGGGGATCGGCGGATCGTGCTGCGCGACGAGGCGTGGCTGCAGACCCGACTTTCGTTGGACGCGGTGCTGGCGCTGGACGCCAACCTGCGGCTTTCGCGCACCGAGGGCGACATTCAGATCGTGACCTACCACAAGCCGTCCGACCCGCTCTCGGCCGGCGATCAGGGCAGCCGGGCGGCCCAGATCGCAAAGGACCTGCTCAACCTCTCCGACATCCGCATCCTGATGGGCCAAGACGAGTCGGTCGCCGACGAGCTCGGCCGGCTGATGGGCCTCTCGGAGATGCAGCAGGCAGTCATCACCAACTGGGCGATGCAGGAGAAGGGCCGCGCCCTGTGGATGGTCGGTGACCAGCGATACAAGGTCCAGACGCTGCTCACGCCGCTCGAAAGGCGGCTCACGTACACCAACGACGCGATCGACGCCGCCCTGTGACTGTTCGATGGATTTCTGACGGTCTCTCGTCGAACGTGCAGTGGGTCGGCGTCCGCCCGAGGCGGGCGTGGTCGTGAAGACGGGCATCCTGCCCGCTCTTCCGCTGGTGCTGATCTGCCCCCTGATGCTGGTCGTGCTGGGTATGGGGAACGCGAGCATTGAGGCGGTCCGGGCCGCCTGCACCACCACGGCGAACGCGGGCACCGGTGCGGCGGTCGGGAGCGGGGCTGACCTCGGGGTGATGCCGGTCAACATCGCCGCAACACCCGGTGGGCCGGTCGACGGCGAGGTCGTGATCGCCAACGCGAACATCAAGCTATCTGCCGGCGCCACCCCCGGCATTGTGGCAATAGCCTCCGCGGCCCCGGACTTCATCACGCTCAACGAGGTCGGCGACGTTCCGCTGCCGCAGATGGAGGCAGCGGCACCGGGCTACCGGGCCTACCGTGAGCCGTCCGCGGACAACACCGAGGGCGGGGTCTCCCAGTCGCTCAACAACGTCATCATGTGGAGAACAGACACTGGACCGGCAAGGCGGTGGCCGGGTCAAGATCGTGGACAACGACCGGGGGTTCATTCACGGCCATCAGTTTCTGTGGGATCGCTACGCCACCCGGTCTGTGTTCAGTCGTGGCGACGGCGCGGTCGTGTCGGTGATCGCCACCCACCACATGACGAATGTGTATAGGAGCCCGCAGCAGTGGGGGAGCCCACTGATGAACCGGGCCGAACAGTACGGCCTTGGGATGGACTACTTGATCCAGCTTGCCGACATCCTGCGGTCCTACGGCCCGGTGTTCGTGGGCGGCGACATGAACTCCCATGAAGGTGATGGACCTGTCGCGGCAGCCACCCGGATGAGTGCCGCCGGCTTCCAGTACACCAAAGACTCTGGAGTCATCTACAACTTCTACGCGGCCCCCGTGGCGGCGACGAAGACGTGGCAGATGAGTGCGGCCGCGGTGCACTCAGATCACCCGGCCCTGTTCACCCGGATGGCCATGAACCGCGCCGGCCCCTCAACCCCATCCACCTCGAGACCGGAGGGGTGCCCGCCGTGCCCGACCACGATCACCAGCGTGTCGATGTCGCCGCCCACGACGACCGGCCCCGGAACGATGGGCAAGGCCAACGCCGTGGCCGAATCCGCGCACCGGGCAGGCTTCCGCGGGGAAGACTTGGTCACCGCGGTGGCCATTGCCGGCGTGGAGTCCGCGTGGAACCAGCGCGCAAGGAACGGGAGCCATTTCGGGTTGTGGCAGATCTCCACGTCACACCGGGGCAAGGTGCCCGGCTGGAACGACCCCGACGACATCTACGACCCCCGCCTGAACGCGCAGTACGCGTTCGCGCTCTTCTCAGCACGGCCCGGTGCGGGGAGGCCAAGTTCGCCGACTGGATCCCCTTCGAAAAGACCGACTACCGCCAGTACCTCGACGTGGCCCGCCAAGCGGTTGCCGCCACGAGCGGAGACGACGCCACGAACGTGGCCGACACCGGCTGCACCACCTCGCCGATCACGCTCGCCACCGAACTCTCAGCCGAGCTCAGGGCCCGCGTCCACGCCATGATGAAGACCCCCGAACGGCCTATGCAGCTTGTCGTGGACCGATGAGGCCCCGTGCACCTACGACAACCAATGCCCCAAGGTGGTCGACGCACTCTACGGAGGACCCGGAGTCGGCCGGGGCCTCGGCGACGGGCAGGACGTCGCCCGGGGGCATCATCGACGCCGGGCTGGCCCAGTCCCACGGAACCGGGCTCGACCCATTGCCGCCCGTGGGGGCTGTGGTGTCCTACAACACCGGCAACGGCGTTGGCCACGTGGCGATCTACGTCGGGGGAGGCAAGATCTTCGGCAACGACTACGACTGCAGCGCGAACGGCGTCTACGGCTGCGTCGGGTTCGCCGACGTCAGCACGCCGGGCGGCTCCGTGACCCGGGCCTTGCCCACAGAGACGTTCGATCTCGGCGGCATGCCCGCCGCGGCGGCCTGATGCGGATTCGGTGGGGCGAAGAGCACTAGGACCCAGTTCGGTCGCGCGTGTGTCCGATCGCCGGGGCTCTGGGTTGCCTTTCCCGAGCATGGATGTTCGCATCGGCACCACACCAGACGGGCAGGCGACTGGGTTCGACACCCGTGGTGCCTGCCCGCTGCTGTTGGTCAGTGACGTCGGCCGCGGCAAGACCACGACCGCGCGCTACCTGACCCGCTGGTGGTTGGCGAACATCACCCGCCATGCGCACGTGTACGCCCACGCACCCAGTGAATGGGCAGACCTGCCCGACTTGCCCGAGCATCCAGACCAGCTGGAGGAGGTGATCGGGCGCGGCTGCCGTCCGGGAACCTGTCTGGTCGTGGTCGACGACATCGACTCGTTCGACGACGACCGGGTCTCCTTGCTGCCGGTGGGAACGCGTCCAACGATCCTGACCTCTCGCGGCGGCAACAGCATCGCCGACCGGATGCTGATCGGCACAGACGTCCGCTGCCCGGGCCCGGTCCGACCCGCCCACGCGGACCCCGTCGAGGCGGCCGTGCTCAATGGGCAAGGTCGCTCGGACTGGCCGATCGGCACGATCGCGGTCATCCCCGATCAGCGAGGGCCGATGGACTTCCCGTGTCACCGCTGGGAGGCGCCGGCCGGTCGTTGGATGGCGGTGAGGCGATGAGTATGGAGCGTTCCCGGCGCGACCGGTTCACCAACGTTGCCCCGACGGCGGGGAGTTCAAGCTGGCCGTGCTCCTTGCCGGGCTCTTCTTCTTCCCGGTCACTCCGCTGGTCGTCCAGGGGCATCGTCGCCTGGATCACCTCAGACGACTTCGCGTTGCCAAACGGGCACCTCCGGGACGCCTATGGCGGGCTGCTGCACGGCCACTTCGGTGCGGGCCTACGCCACGGCGCCGCCAACGCCTTGCCGCCGGACGCGGTGATGTGGGTGCTCGCGGTCGTCGGCGAGGTACTGATGCTCGGTGCCGCGGTCGTCGTCGGCATCCGGATACGCGACCTGACCGGCGCCAGTTCCCGGCACGGCCCGGCCACCCCGGCGCAGGCTGCTGAGGCCCTCGGCGTCCCGCGACTGCGCAACAGCGCCGAGGTGATCCGCCCGGACCTGTACGCCCGCTCCAGACGCCGCGGCCGCCCGGTCAACAAGTAGTGGGCAGCGAGTAGCCGCCCACCAACCGACAGCGAAAGGAAAGCACGATGGTCACTGGCCTCAAGCATGTGAACCCGCAGGAGGTGGGCTGGCGGCTCGGCCGGGGCCGGACGCAGCGGCCCCGAGTTGTGGGTGCCGTTCGACCGGACTACCTGCGTCATCGGCCCCCGGGGCTCGGGCAAGACCTTGGACCTGCTGGTGCCCGCGCTGCTCGACGCTCCGGGTGGAGCGCTGGTGACTCTGACCAAACCCGAGGACCTGTTCCTCACGTTGGAGGCACGACAACGAGGCGGACGCCCGGTCGCGGTCCTCGACCCGTTCAACGCCGCCCCCGGCACCCCGGAACTGGTGTGGGATCCGATCGCGGGCTGCGCTGACGCGATGCTCGCCGAACGGCGGGCGAAGGCGTTCGCGAACGGAACCATCAAGGGCGCCACCGCCCAGTCCTCCGACCGGGCCGCCCGGTTCTACGCCGGAGAGTGCGCAAAGGTCCTGCAGGCCTACTTCCACGCCGCGGCCATCGCCCGGATCGACCCGGGAGGAGGTGCTGATGTGGGTCTCCAGCCCGCGGGAGTACCCGCAGGCAGAAGAGATCCTGCGTACCCACCCGGCCGCGGAGCCACTGTGGGACGGCCTGTTGCGTGGCGCCCTGTACGGCGACGAACGGACAGCGGGAAACACGATCACCACGGTCCAGCAGTCCATGGCGCTGTTCTTCCAACGCTCGATCAGAGAGCGTTGCGTCCCCTCCGCAACGCGGCCGGCGACCGATATCGAGGCCCTGATCAAGGCTGGCGGCACGATCTATCTGCTGGGCCGCGACGACCCTGTACGCCAGCGCGTCGCCGCTGATGACGGCAGTCACCGAGCACATCCCGGACACAGCCAAGCTGCTGGGGGAGACCTCCCCGTATGGGCGACTGTGCCCGCCGTTCCCGGCCTGCTTGGACGAGCTGCCCTCGACCGCGCCGATCCCGACCCTGTCTACCCGGATGGCCAACGAGCGTGCGCTGGGCCTCTCGTTCATCCTCGCTGCGCAGACGTGGCGGCAGTTCGTGGTCTGCTACGGCGAGGACGGGGCCCGCACGATTTACGGGGTTGTCTAACAACTTGGTGGTCTTCGGTGGTGGCAAGGACATCCGGTTCTACCAAGAGCTTTCCGACCTGATTGGGTCGACCACCCACACCGAGACCCGGTATTCCTCGTGGAGCCGCGAATGGTTTGGCGTGATGGACCGCTCCTTCGACCAGCGCAGGGTGCCGATCCTCGAGCCGGCCGAGTTGCGACGCATCGAGCAGCGCAAGGCCCCGGTGTTGGCCGAGATGTATGACCCGATCATCGCGAATTTGCACCGGTGTATCGACGGCAGGCGAGGCAAGGAGCTCCCGGCCGCACAGAGGCGTGCTCGGCTCACCGCACGCGGCGACGAGGAAACCCTGCAGCCGACCCACCCATTGGATGTCGAGCCCACGGTGCCGACCGTGTCGATCTCCCGGACCCGGCAGCGGCTCGGGATGCCGAAGTAGAGCCGGGAGCAACCGATGACGAACCGTGAGTCCACCACGCACCCGTCCCTGCTCGCCTCCCGCACAGCGGGTGGTTCCGGTGCCGCGCGCGGCACTCAGCTGATGTCGCTGGTCGGACTGATGGTGCGCCCCTTCCCGGAGCCGGGGCCGACAATCCGTACCGCGATGGAGCAGCTGCAACTGGCCATGGTCGAGCCGCCGGCCGATGAGGACGAGCTGCACGAACTCGCGCAGATGCCTCGGCCATGGGACCCGGCGACCTGCACCGGCCAGATGCGCGCCCGAGCTGTGGGCGTGGCTCGACCCGGTCGCCATGTGGGTCAACGAGCAGACACCTGTGGAACGTGACCCGGCCCGGAATCCCGGAGTGTTGGCCCGCGCACCCGCACGTGGTTCACGACCTTGCGGTGATGGCATGCAGCCGCCACTACGCCAGCTACGCCGTCACTCCGGCCGCGTTGGAGGACTGGCACCGCCACGGCCTCCCCGGCTTCCTCGAGCGGCTGCGTGACCGACTCGGCGACGCCTGCCAGCCCGGGAAGCATCAACCCCGGCCCCGCCACGAACGTGACGAGAGCCACGCCTCCACCGAGATGCGCCGCAGCCGCAAGCAACGACACCGCGACGACATTGCCCGTGCCGCAGAACGGGCCCCTACCACCGAGACAGACGAGACCAACCACGCAAACGATGACCTTCACGAGAGGTGGTGACGACGATGGCCACTCCAACCAGCAGCAGCAGCCCACGGCTCCGGCTCGTCGACGATCAGCGCAACGCGACCGCCGCCGAGGCGATACCGGACAGTGAGTTCATTGCGAAGCACTCTGCCGCGTTCACCGCCCCGGTCGCCAACGGGAACCAGTCCGCCGTCGACGACGCGCTCGAGCAGATGAACGCCGAGCAACTGCGCTCGCTCGCGATCGCGCTTGCCACCCCACGTCAGCATCAACATCGGCGCCGCTGAGAACGCCAAGGGTGAGGTGCCTGATGTCGGCCCTGACGGCGTCTGCGCGATCGCGATCGCCTCGGCCGCACAATCATTCGGCACCACACCGGACGCGGTCCTGAGCGCCGACCGCCACCGCGCGGTGACGGACGCCCGGGCCGTGGCCATGAGTGCGGCACGACGAAGTGGCCTGACTCTGAAGGCGATCGCGGACGCGTTCGGGAAGGACCACACGAGCGTCATGTACGCCCAGACCAAGGTCGCGAACAACCCTCGGCTGAATGCGGTGTGTTCCCGTGTCGTCGACCGGCTCCACACGCGCTTTGTGGAGCCGATCAGCGTCCCGGGCGCAAAAGGGGAGACGACCGCTGCGGGCGGACGCAGTACGACGCTACAACTGGCCGCGCTTGACCCGGGTGCGCAAGGACACCAGCTGCCATCACCAAGACGACCACGGCAAGCGGGTCGCTGTCGCGGCTACACCTGCGAAGTAGGAAAGGGCATGAGCAGATGCTGAATCGGGGCCACCGACAACTGTTGGGTGAGGTGGGTGCCCGACTGACGGCAGACGCCCTGTTCGATCGCCTCCGTGGCAGGACGCTTGAAGTGGGTCGCACTGCCCAGATTGGGCGTCCGCCCGGATCTGTGATGGTTCCCGCCGCGGCGACGTCTGCAGCCCGCTGCGGTGCGGCCGCTTGTGTCGCAAACCGGGTACGGTCGACTGCAGGTGTCGGACGGGGTGTGCACGAGGCGCACGATGTGCAGCCGGGCACGATGCGACTTCCATGCCGCGTTAGGCCCGCAGCACCTCTGCAGGGCTAAGGCCAGTCTGCGGGATCCATCCACATCTGCCGCGATGCGTGCGTGTTACCGCCGCGGCCATTGCCGTCCGTGTCGAACGCTCGTTGCCGGTCCTAGCTACACACGGGCCGTTCGCCGTCTCCCCCCGACGACCCAGACGCGCCGGAGTGACGTTTGGACGAGCATGGGGAGTGTTCACCTTCACGCTAAAGCGCGTTGGGGGTCTCGCCCGCCAAGTTCGATAGGGAGTGTGCAGCCCAAGCTGGCCTCAGTGCAGCCTGTGCTTGATCACTCAGCAGCTCCGAAAGTCACTCAGGTGAATCCCGGCCTTGGCTATCTGTAGGCCTGAAGAACTGACGGTAGTCGACCCGCTCAGGCTCCTCGTGGCCCTCGATGGTGCGCTTCGCGTGGCGTCCGGCTAGTTCGGCTTCGTGCGAAGACGCGTAGTCGCAATCGGCATTCGCGACGCTGGCCCCGTCGTCATCGACGACCTTCCAGCGCCGAGCGCCGTCGCGCCGAGCTTGCGAATCGTCCCAGACCTCCACCTTGTACTTCTCCACATTGCTAAGACTACGCATCTCTTGGTCAGATCGGTGGTAGTCGCCCATCCGTGCAGCAGACCCCCGTTCGACCCCGGTCACGCGCATCATCTGCTTCGGCACAAGACACTTACAGCCGGTGGAAGTTACGGCTCAGGGGACGCGAGCCAACAGCCAGCCCCGTGGGCCGTGTGCGGCCGGACTGACACCGAGGCGAAACCGCTTCAGGGCTGGTTGGCGGACGCGGCCGACGGGGCGTGAGGCCTAGGCGACCTCAATCGCTCCGGGACCCGGCTCGTCGAGACTAGGTCGCTTACGGCCGCGCGGCAGTTCCGCAGCAACGGTCTCAAACCGCGACAACGCCTCGGACTTGGGCAGGCTCAGCAGTCCCTCGTCCTCGGGAAGGAAGCAACGGTCAGGCTTCGTCGCGGCAACGCCGAGCGCATCAAGGAGCACGGTAGCGGCCGCCCGCGCCATCGGCGGCGGGACGCTGTTACCCACCTGCCGATGTCCGTGCCAGTTCGTGGTGTGGAAACGAAACCAGTCCGGGTAGCCATGCAAGCGCGCGGCCTCACGAACGGTGATCACGCGGTCCTCTGTAGGGTGTATCGGACGGGGCGAGGTATGCGCTCCACGTTCAGCTCCAGTCCCGGCTCTAAGCGTCCCGGCGGCTGACTCTAGCGAGAGTCTGAACAGCCGACTCTTGGGCTCGGCCTTGCCCCGGGCCGTCTCGGCGAACCTCTCGACGGTTGCCTCGGTGTGCACGGTCCTGCGTGCGGACGTCACTACGGATGGCCGCAGCTCGCGCTCGTACCCGACGTCACCGGGGATCGGCTCGATGCCCGACAGTTGGCGTGCATACAGGAACTTCGCGTTGGCGCGTCGCTCGATGTCCGCGGCCTTGAGCGTCACCTCGTCACTCGTGAGCAAGGTCGGGTAGTTCTTCACCACCGGGAGTCCCGCGAATGCAATTTCGACGGTCACTTTGGAGTTAGTCGGGATCGGACGTCCGGGCGCAGTCTTGCCTCGCTTACCTAGGACGATCAACCGCTTCCGCCTCTGCGGAACCCCGAAGTCAGCGCAGTTGAGCACGGCGTCGACTCCCCGATAGGGAGTACCCAGCCTCTTCGAGTGCCTTGAACAGCTCGACTCGAACGTCGTCGAACCGGGACTCCGGGAGCCCAGCGACGTTCTCCAAGCACACAACCTTTGGCTTGATCCCCTTGATCAAGCGAGCGAACTCCAGCAGCAATAGGTTGCGCTCGTCGCCGTCCTCCCGCTTCCCGCCCGTGGAGAAGCCTTGGCAGGGCGGACCTCCGATGACGGCGTCGACCTTGCCCGGCCATACACGTTCTGGGTACATCCGCTCGAAGCCGCGCTGGGCAGCCGCTAGGACGCGCTTTGCGGTCAGCGCGCCAACATCGCGGCAGAGAACTTCGGTTCCCGGGAAGTTGTAGGCGTGGGTCGCCGCGTGAACAGGGTCGTACTCCACGGCGGCGACGATATCGAACCCGGCCTGCTCGAAGCCAAGGCTCAGGCCCCCGACTCCGGCGAACAGATCGATGGCGATCGGCCTCCAGACAGGGTCCGTCAGCGCATCGTCGTCTACCACGAGAGGACGATCGCACATCCTTGCCATGCCGAGCAACATGGGGTCGGCGTGGCGTCGAGGCTGATTACTGAAAGTACTCACACAAGCGGTCCTGTAACGGCATCCTGTCCGGAGAAGTATCAGAAAACAGGTGCCGCCTGACTCTCGAGGGGTAAACAACGTGGCCAAGAACGTAGCGAAGCGCCCGGCGGCGAAGGCTGCCGCGAGCAAGGCGGATGACGACCTGTTCATCAACGCCGCACCTGAACGCGCCCTCTTCGTGGAGATGCTGACTCTCGACATCGAGTCGATTCCGGCGATCATGGACCTGATCGACAACTCGATCGACGGGGCGCGTGCACTGGCCGATGAGGACGGTGAACTGAGCGGGTACTGGGTCAAGGTTGTGGCCAGCAGTTCAGAGTTCGTGATCGAGGATAACTGCGGCGGAATCGACCTCGACGTCGCCCGGAAGTACGCCTTCCGGTTCGGCCGGCCTGAGGAGTACAAGGGTACCAAGGGTTCCGTCGGCCAGTTCGGCGTCGGCATGAAGCGGGCCCTGTTCAAGCTTGGTCGCCGGTTCGCCGTCGACTCCCGCGCGGAGAGCACGAGCTTCTCCCTCGAGGTCCCGGTCGACGAATGGGTCGCCGATGAGGACCCCATCTGGCGATTCGAGATGGAGAAGGCCAGCCGGTCGTACAACTCTGCGAAGGGTGGCCGGGGCACCAAGATCACCGTCACTGAACTGCGGGAGTCCATTGCGGAAGATCTCGCCGACGCGCAATTCCTCTCGCTCCTTCGCGAGCAGATCCGGTACCGGCACCAAGCGGCGATCGAGCAAGGTCTGGAGATCATCCTCAACCGCGACCTGTTGCGTGGCTACACGCAGGAACTTCTCGCCGGCAAGAATTTCGCTCCAATCAACAGGTCGTTCGTCGTCAAGTCCGACGACGGTGACGTGGCGGTTCGGATTATCGCCGGCATCGTTCCGAAGGAACGTTCCGAGATCGCCAAGGACGACGGCGAGGCCGAGAATTTCCGAGGGGCCAGCGATGCGGGCTGGTGGATCTTCTGCAATGACCGCCTCCTGTTCATGCGAAACCGGGATCGACTGACCGGATGGGGCGATCCCCTGCCCTCCTACCACCCGCAGTACCGCCAATTCCGCGGCTGGGTGTGGATGAGCGCGTCTGACACCGCCGCCCTCCCTTGGAACACGACCAAGACCGGGGTCGACGAAGACTCTCGTGTCTGGCGTCAGGTCCGGGCACAGATCAAGGTGGTCGGCCAGCAGGTCGTCTCGGTTCTGAACAAGCTGAAGACCGAAGAGCAAAAGGCTGAGACGGACGCCGACATGCCTACTGTGCTCGCCATGCGGGGGCGAAGCTCGTGCTCACAAAGGACATCGACGAGAACGAGACGTTCCACATCCCCGCTCCGCCGAAGACTCCTCGCAAGAAGTCCTCGCGCAAGGTCAAGATGACACACTTCCAGTTCGACGTGCCGACGGAAAGGTTCAACGAAGTCGGGCAGAAGCTGGGCACGTCCGTGGTGGCAGACGTCGGGCGAAGAGTCTTCGACTACTACTACGATCGTGAGATCGAGGACTGACCCGTGGCCGACTTACTTGACTACCGCGAGCGCCCCTCGAAGGCCGTTGCGCGCCGCATCATGATGAGCGCCCTTCAAAGGCTGCAGGCGTTCGCACCTCTGCCCTCGTACAGCTACGTGGGCTTCGGCTCGATCCAGTTCGTCGACTTCGACCCGGTCCATCGTCAGCTCGGCATTAAGAAGATGACCAGCATCGAGAGCGAGTCCAAGATCATCGCCCGCTGCCACTACAACCGTCCGTACAACGGCATCAAGATCTTGGAGGGAACTTCGGGAACGCTTTTACCGGGCCTTGACTGGAAAGACAAGGCAATCGTCTGGCTCGACTACACCAGCCGGCTTCGCAAGTCCGAACTGGACGACTGCCAAACCGTGTCACTGGTGCTTCAGCCCGGAAGCGTGCTCGCTCTCACTTTCAACTGCGACCCGAACGAGGACGAGAATGAGCGCGTGACCGACCTTGAAAAGGCCGTCGGTAGCGAACTCGTACCGCTTGGAACGACTGGAGCTCGTCTCGGTGAGTGGGGTCTCGCTGGAGTGCAACGACAGATCGCAACCCAGACGATCACTAAGGCCCTCGCTGATCGCGGAGGCGACCTGTCGTGGCAGCAGATCCTCAACATCCAGTACCGGGATGGGTCCCGGATGCAGACAATCGTGGGAATCATCGATCACCCCGACATCCACGACAAACTCAAGTTGTGCCGCTTCGACCAGATGCCCGAGGTGAGTATCGACGAGAAGGCGCTGCAGGCCACGGTCCCGGTCCTGACTCCGCGTGAACGACAGGCGCTCAACTCGAAGCTTCCCGGGAAGGTCACGTCGTTCGCCGGCATTCCCGAGGAGAAGTTGCGGGCCTACTCAGACATGTACCGCTGGATGGACGCCCCCGCCTGAACCAATAGGCGGCCCTATGCGCCACGCCGACGGCAACGACGCGTCCTTACGATTGCGGCGATGTCTTTCGCAGCCTGTGCCGGGTCGTGGTGCGCCCAGACACGCATGACGGTCCAACCCTCGGCCTCGAGCTGCGCGGTCGTGTCGAAGTCCTGTGCCCTAGCAGAGACTTCTGGCCGTCACTAAGTCGTTCGAAGTCCACGGTTCTGCCGCCCGGACCGGGCGCGAAGCTCATGGTCAGTTGCCGCAGGATGCCCTCCATCTCGCCTCGACCGAAGGCGATAGATGGGTCCTTAAAGAAGGATCCCTTGTGCAGGCTCTCCCACGCGCTCTGCACCCGACGCCGATGCCGGCGACGGCGGCGTTCGCAACCATCGAAGCCGAGAGCTCGTCGGCAAGACTGACCATCTCTTCCCGGTGTACTGCAGTCGGACAGCCTGCACAACCATGGTTGAAGAGTTCACCGAAGCGACGCGCTCATGCGTCAATTCGCCCTATTGGCGCCGTGGTTGCCGTATCTGGCTCCCCGTTTACCAGTCCACGTGCTCGGCGTCCGTGACCGGGACCGGCCTGTCCTGCTGTCGCAGTTCGAGGGGCGATGTGTTCTCACGCAGGCTCGGGAACGTGAGCCCGGTGCGATCTTCGAGGAAGTCCAGCGACACGAGGTAGGCGTCGAAGCCGTCGAGGAAGGCCCGCTCGTCGATGCGGTCGAGGTCCCGGGACAGGACGAAGCATTTGAATCGCAGCTGGCCGTCCATCCGGTAGGCCACAACCTTCCAGTGCTCGCGTGGCAGCTGGACGATGTTGCGGTAGGTGGGGTCGTCGTCGCGGAGCACGGGTCCCGCGAACAGGGTGAGTCGTCGGTCCTCCAACCCCTCTTGGGCGAGGACGGCGTTTTCCAGCATGCCCCAGCTGCCGCCCCGACTCGACTGGTTGAAGTCGTCGATCTGCGGGGTGATGTTGGTGAAGAAGAACGAGTCAGAGTTTGCGGTTCGCGCCTCGTCGAGGGTTCCCCAGAGGAGGTCTGATCGCCGGGCGATGTGGCCGCGGTCGAGGTGGTTGTCCCTGGTAGGCGTCGTTGAGGGTTTGTGTCGTGGTGGGGATGCGGGGGTCGGCGCGGAAGTTTTCGCCCGATCGGCTGATGCTGTCGCTGGGGAAGAGCCGGAGCCCGTCGATGTTCCGGGCGACCCATGATGCGAGGCGGCGGGTGGGGTGCACGCGGAGGGTGAAGTGCATGTAGTCAAGCTCCACGCCCACGGCGTCGGGCTCTGTACCGCTGTCGGGCGCTTGTGGCGGGGCGAGGGGGGTCTCGAGGAAATCGGCGTCGTATCCGAGGTCGGCCATGCGTCGAGTGTCCCGCAGGAGGCGCGCCGACTGTGCAGGCCGGCTCTTGCGACACGACCTCATTGATCCTCACGCCGCAGCTCAAACGCCTTTGCTGCTGCAGCCTGCTCCGCGTCCTCGCGGCGCACCCACCACCTCCGGCCGCACCGCGTCGCCGGCAAGGTCCCCGAACGGATACGCAGCGTCGTCCCGCTCTCGGATAGCCCCAGCAGGAGCGCGGTGGTCTTCACCGACAGCCACACCGTGCCGTTGTCCGGCGGCTTGTTCCGGCCGCGTAGCGCCTCGCGTTGTCGCCGGTGCTCAGTGACCTGCTTGCGTCTCTGGGCCAGAACCCGAGCCGCAGCCTCGGCGGACTCGCGGCTGATCGACGGCTGACCCCGGTGACCCGGTCGCTGCACGATCAGCCCCTCGTCAACAAGGTGCGCGATCACCAGATCGGAGCACGCGACGATCTGGCGTGCCTCCTTCAAGCTGACCCACGCGGCGGCGTCCGTTCGTCGCTCCACGTCGAGCCGTTCGACCGATGCTTTGGTCACCCAGCGCTCGGAGCGCTGTGCACCGTCGAGTCGTTCGTCATCCAGCCAGCGGCGGATGGTCGCGACGCCGACGTCCAGCCGTTTGGCGGCCGCCGGGAGGCTCATCCATGGGCCGCCGACCGGCGGGCCCAGCAGTAAGTCCTCGGGACGTGACGCGGCGGCGAGTCGACGTCCCGCCGCAGTGGCGTCCTGACGTTCTCGTTGTCGCGCCTGCCGCTGTGCAGCCAGCTCGCGCTGCCACTCTGCCCACGCCAGAACGGACTCGCGGTCCAAGGACGGCAGGGTGCCGCGCGCGGGCCGCCGTGCGATGCGCCCGACCCGGGTCGCGTAGTCGATCGTGGGCACCGGGATCCCGGTCAGACGGGACGCTTCCTCCCAACTGATCCGGGTCGGTTCCGAGTCGCCCACGCCGCGCATCTTGCCGCACCAACCCACGGGGTCGCGAGGAGATTGAGGAACAGCCAAAGCCAGATTTGTACGACCCCGGGGGGCACTCAAACTTCTTCCTGACGAAGCTTCGCACCAGATCGCCCGGGACTCGGAGCGGAGCCCGGGGGTGCGCTGGAAGGGATCTGAACGTCCTTCGTCAGAGTGATGGCCCGGCCATGTCGGGTCCTGCAGACGGCCGGACACCTTGCTCGGGACGAGTGGTGGCCGCGCTGCTGGCACCGAGCCGTTGCTCGGTGGCCCGGCGTCTGGATTGGGGAGCGCGCTTGGTTGTCTGCTTGCGGGCTTCGTCGTTGATGTCGTCGATGCGCGCTTCGGCGTAGGCCGCGCGGTTGCGGTCACGCGCCATGCTCTCGGTGACGGTCTGGTGTTCGAGGATGCCGGATGCGAGGTGGAGCAGGTTGCCTAGTCGTGCGGTGGCCTCGAGCCAGACCTCCGGCCCGCGGACACCGAGGACTCGCGCGATCTGATCGATGAGCTCTTGCCGCACGTCGGTGTCGGACCGGGGGCCAGAGGTGCGGAGCAAATGGTCGATCATCGCGTCGCCGAGGGGGACTCGGGTCTCGATCGCTGCGGTGATGGCGTCGGCGCCCCGGGTCTCGAACAGGTCGGCTGGGTCCAGTCCCTCGGGCAGTTCGAGGTGGGTGGGGTCGAGATCGGCGGCGGTCAGGTGCCAGAAGGCCTTCTGTGCCGCTGTCCAACCGGCGGGGTCGGAGTCCGTGACGACGGCGAGGCGGTCGCGACCGTCCACGGTGTCGACCGTGCCGCGCAGCAGCTTGATCTGGTTGACGGTGAGCGAGGTTCCCATCGGGGCGATCCCGATTGCGGTGCCATGGCTGCCCGGGGTGATGGCCGGGGCGTCCATGGGGCCTTCGACGATGACCGGGAGGGCGCCGTCCGCGAGGAGGTCGCGGGCTTCGGCATACCTGAACAGTGCCGCGCCCTTGGTGAAGACGGGCGTGGTGCGAGTGTTGAGGTATTTCGGTCCTGCGTAGTCGTTGTCGGTCTTGGTCGGGTTGCGACGCCCGAGGAAGCCGAGGATCGTCTCTCCGGCGGGGTCGTGCGGGTCGCGGATGGGCATGATGAGCCGGTCGCGGAAGAAGTCGCGGAAGTGCTTCGTGCCGTCGTTACGTTCCCGCGCCGAGACGAGGCCGGCCTGTTCGAGCTCGACATGGGTGGCGCCCCGGTCGGTGAGGTGGCGGATCAGGCTGTGGCCACCGCCGGGCGCGTAGCCGGCTGAGTAGTGGGGGTGGTCGGCGAGGTCGGTTCCCGTGCGTTCGCGCAGGTAGCCCGGCGCCCGGGACCGCGGGTAGCAGGACTCGAAGTAGGCCAAGGCCTGCTGGTTGAGCTCGTGGATCCGTTCGGCTGGTATCTGGTTGGGATCGGTGAAGGCATTCTCGGCAGTGACCTCGACTATCTGCTGCCAGAGCAGTGGCGCGTACGGGTCCTCGACGTATAGGTGGTCGGCGGCCGCCACGTCGTCGTACGAGGCCGGGCCGTGCTCGTTCATGGGCGGCTCCTGATCGGCCAGCGCAGTGTTGAGGTCGGCGTACTCGGCCGCGGTGGGAGAGTGGGCGATGGGCACGTCGGCGTGGTCGCGGTAGAACGCGTTCATGAAGTCGTCGGCGTCGTCGGGCGGAAGCAGACCCGGGTGCGGGGAGTGTCGACGTCGCCGTACGACGTGGCTTGGGCGGTGAGCAGGGCGATGCGCAGCACGAGTGCGTCGGCGACCTCGATGCCTGTGAGCGACCCGTCCCGGGGGATGCCGACGAGTGCGCTGGAGAGGATGTCCTTGGGGCTCCAGCCGTGGTGTTCGCTGCCTGCGTCGACGGCCGCGACGAGGGCGGGCCGAGCTGGCGCCGTTTGGAGGTAGTCGGCCTTTGTGGTGCCGACGAGCTCGGCCAGTCCGGTGCGCAGGTGGGCTGCAGCAGGTTCGCCGATTGCTCGTCGGCGCCGAGTGCTGCTGGCCCCGGGTGCGGAACGAGGCGCCACCACAGTGCCGCGGCCTGCTGCTCGTCGGGCAGCAGGCCGCGCGGCGGTGACTGTGGTGGAGGCGGTGCCGGGGTTCGTGTCGGTATGGCTGGGCGGGAGGGAGGGGTCGGTGGCGAGTGCTTGCTTGATGTAGTCGGTCACTGGCAGCCCGGCGCGCTCGAGGCGGGCCAGTCGTTGGCACAACGGGGTGATCCACGGGTCGGTGCGGACGGTCTCGGGCAGCGCCCGGTACCAGTGCGTTGGGAGAAGGGGTAGGCGGGACGTGCGTTGCGGACGGCTCGGTTCAGCTTGGTCTGGTGGGCGCCGGGCGCGCCGATGGTGCGATCGCCAGTGGGGCGCAAGTCGGTGTCGTCGGTCCCGGCGACCGCCCGCCACACAGCGAGATCACACAAGAGATCGGCGCCGGTGATCTTGTCCCGGTCCTCGAGGAAGGGTTGTGCCCATACCGGTGCGGTGGCTCCGGTCCACCCCCGAGCCTGCTCGCGGACGGCGTCGACCTGCTCACGCACGAGCCCGTGGTAGGTGGCCGCGAACGGACCCCAGTCGTGGGCCTCGGCCAACCGGGCGGGGATGCCGGGCAGCCGGGGCAGCGGGCCGCCCGGCGGGGGAGTGTTCGACCCGTGCAGCGGGGCAGGGGTGATCCCTGCGCTCCCTTCATCAAGGAGGTCGTCGATACGGGCATCGAGGACCGCGGCGGGGTCGCGTGCGTCGGCCAGCGAACCGACACCTACGGCCGCGGTGAGCATCTTCAAGGGGCTGTACTCATCCGGGGCGACGAGCGCGAGGTGGGAGCGCAGCGTCGGCCACGCGGGCGCGGCTGTCAGACCGGTTAGGAGTGCTTCGGCGTGCGCGTCGATCTTGTCCATACCGACGGGGCCGATGACGTGCTCGGCCCCAGCCGTGACGGCGTCGTGATAGCGGGCGGCCACGTCGCCGAGCAGCCGGTGCGGGTTGGTCTGCTCGCGCAACGTGGTGGTCGCCGAGACCGGCGAGCCCTCGCGGCGCAGCATGTCGGCGATCCGATCGAGCGCAGTCGGCGGGATGAGCGCCTCGGGCCGGATCAGGTTGTGCGGGTCGCCGTCGGAGGCGACGTTGAGATAGAGGTGGTTGGCGAACTTGCCGCGGGAGAGCGCGACGTAGAGCAGGT
This sequence comes from Nocardioides sp. B-3, assembly GCF_024703895.1. Lineage (GTDB taxonomy): Bacteria > Actinomycetota > Actinomycetes > Propionibacteriales > Nocardioidaceae > Nocardioides. The sequence continues at coordinate 4,433,516 of NZ_CP087968.1, read as the reverse complement.
TACGGTCCTCGTCACCGGTGAGGACGACGTGACAGGTGCCTGCGGTGATGCCCCGGGCGCCGTGGACGGTGGTGGCGTAGCCGAGCTGGACCGTCTTGGCGACGTAGTCGGCGGGCAAGGTGAGGGTCTTGCCGAGCTGGTCGTGGACCACGGACAGGGAGCCGTCGACGTTGACGGATCTGACCTGCCACCGATCGCCGTTCTTGACCCAGTTGGTGCGGCTGATGCGTAGGCGGCGGTCGTTCTCGCGGGTGATGATCCGGTCACCTGCGGAGACCCCTCGTGCCGTCGGCCAGCGTAGTTGCGCGCCCAATCTGCTTCTCGTCGAGGCCGGCGATGCGGTCGTTGCGGGCCCGGGTGTTGAGTTCGGCGACGAGGTCGCGGGTGGGTGCGATCAGGATTGAGTCGCTATCGCTACTGGCGCGGTCGGCTGCCACATCGGCTGCCCGGGCGGCGTAGGCCCGGTCGGCGCAGGCGCCGAGGTCGCCGACGTGGATGCGGCCCCGGTCGGCGTAGAACGCGATCGCGGACGCGTCGCCTTCGCGGAGGGCGAGGGTGGCGGCTGCTTCTGCGCGGTTGATGCTGCCATCACGGTTGCGGAAGCGGTGCACCTCGCTGAGGGTGACGGCGCCGATCTGGTGGGCGATGTCGCGAAGCACGCCCCCGGCAGCGACGGACGCGAGCTGTCGGTCGTCACCGATCAGCCGTACTTGGGCGCCGCGGGAGGTGATGTAGTCGATCGCGGCGGCGAGATCGGTGGTGGCGGCCATGCCTGCCTCGTCGATGAGGACGAGGGTCGTGGGGTTGATCTTTTCCATCCACGCGGGTGGGTTGCCGTTCTGGGCGTGCCACACGAGCTTGGCCGGGGTGTCGGTGCGGACCTGCTTTCGCCCCGGGCGCCAAGGTCCGCGGAGCAGGGCCATGCCCAAGTTTTTGGCTGTCGCTCCGGCGCCGGCGCTGTTCTCGGGGTTGATGGAGGCCCCGAGTTCTTGCGCTGCGACGGCGGACGGCGCGAGCCCGATGACGGTGCCGCCGGAGTCCTGCCGAGGCGCGGGTGAGTACCTGCATGGCGGTGGTCTTGCCGGTTCCGGCGGGGCGCGAGGGCGAGCTGGACGGCGCGGCCGCTGGTGGCCATCTCGCGGACTAGGGACTGCTGGGCGGCGTTGAGGTGGAGTTCGTTGGCGGAGGCCTCGGCGATCGCGATACCGACACGGACCGCGCTGATGGTGCGGCCTCCCGTGTGGCGGGCGGACTCGATAATGCGTCTTTCGGCGTCGATGACGGCTTGGGAGGTGTACTGGCGGGCTCCGGCGAGGCAGTAGACGCTGACGATCTCCTCGCCTTCGGCCCCGGTCTCGGTGCGCTGTAGGGGAGCGGGGATCGTCACGCCCCGCTCTGCCGCGGTGGTGGCGTGGCTGAGCGGGTCGGGGTCGTCGAACGCGATGGAGTGGTCGCCGATCGCGATGGCCACGACCCGGTCGACGGCTGCGTCGAAGTCAGCCAGTCGGACGCCGTGGGTGCGGGCTTGGCGTTGCGCCTCGGCGCGGAGGTGCCAGACCTGCCACGTCGCCCGGTCCTCGGCGACCCGCTCGACGACATCTCGGGCGGTCTCGGCGACCCACTCGTCGGTGACATTCTGGGCGTCCGGATGGTGCCCGAAGCAGTCCTCGACCATGTTCCGGACGGCCTGCTCGCTGCCGATGATCGCGGTGGCCTCCTCCAGCCAAGCGGCCCGCTGGTCGACCTCGGCGCGGGGTGCGTGCTTGGCCTGGCGGGTCTGGTCCCGGGCCTTCTCCGCGAGGGTGACGGCCTCACCTTCGGTCGGTGGTCGGCCGTGCTCGGCCCGGAAGGCGGCCGCCAGATCGCGGCGCCGGGCCTCGATGGCGCGGTGCCGCTTGGACCCAGTCTGGGCCAGACGCTCATCGACACCGACGATCTCGCGCACGGGACGCTTGTCGCCCTTGTTTATGCCGCGGCGCCGGTTCTCGAACTTCACCCCGAGATGCGCGATGAGCTCGGACTCCGGGAGGGTGTTGTACATCTCCGAGAGGGTGACGTTGGCCTTGTAGATGACCCGTCCGTCGACCGCGAGCCAGCGCCCGTCGGTGTCTTGGACCTTGTTGCTGATCGCGACGTGCGTGTGCAGGTGCGGGTCGGAGGAGCGGGCGTCACGGTGGGTGAACATGCCCGCGATGAGGCCCTTGGCCTTGACTTGTTGGATGCCGCCGCGTCCGCGGCGGGTGAACAGGGCTTCGTTCTCCAGCCACGTCAGTGTGGCTTCGACGGCCGAGTGGTGGGCGTCCTCGATCTGCTTGGCGACGTCGCGATCGGCCAGTGCCCAGAGCGTTGAGACGGACTTGACCGGGGTGAAGGTGAGGTCGTAGCCGGCCACCGCAGTGGTCTGCTGACGGGTTGCCTTGGCCATGAACGAGCCGCGCTCGCGGTCATCGAGCGGGGCCCGACCGTGGTCGCGGGCGAACATCTCGTTGCCCGTGTCGGTGCGGATCGTGGCCCGCACCTCGGCCGGAACGGGGGTCCTCCAATGGTGGCCGTGCCGCAGGTTGTGGGCGATATAGCGCTTGGCGGTCTCCCGGATGAACTCGGGCTGGTTGCCCCGGTAGATCGCGAACACGCGACCGAGCTGGGTGGCCCTCTTCGCCTGCTTGACGCTCTTGCCTGCGTCCGGGGCGGCGTTCTCCAGTCGCTCTGCCTCGGGGTGACGGCCCTCGCCGAACAGGTTCCGCATCTGCCGCTCGGTGACCTCGCTACCGACCTCCACGTCCGGGGCGGCGAGCCCGGCGCCCCACCAGCGGCCCGGCGACTCGCCCTTCTCGGCGTAGTAATCGGCCAGCCCCCGGTGGCCCCGGTCCGTCGCATCGTGCACGGCGACCTGACGGGTCAGGTATGTATACCCGTCGCCCGCGGTCAGCTTGTGCACACCCATCACGTCGCGGATAGGCAACGGGGGTGGGCCCGTTCCGGACACCTCCCGGGCAACCGAGTCCGACAGTGCATGAGGTGCGAGGGATGTGGTGAGGTTCGGCGTCCGGTGAGTTGTCTCTGGTGAGTGACTTGATGGGGTGCGAGATTCTCGGCGGATCTGAGGTGGCCGCGCTCTCGCGGAGTTCTTCACCGGCGACTTCCATGGCGCCATCCTCATCGAGGTATCTGGTCTGGTGGATACGCGCCCCACGGTCGGGATCGAGGCGCACGGTGCAGGCGAACCGCCCGGGCATCATTCGGATTGTGAGCGGATCCATGGCTGATCCGGACGTGCGCGCCGTGCTGGCTGGAACTTGGGGGTTCGCCGACGACGGAGGTCCTCGACTTCTATGCCACCCAGCTCGGCTGGACCTACGACCTGAACCCTGCAGATTCGGGCTACCGGCGGTCCTACTCAGACGGGTTGAAGGTCGCCGGCTTCGGTGGCCCGGTCACGCCGAGGCCAGACCGTGGCTGGCGGATCTACATCGGCGTCGAGGATCTGGAAACGACCTGCGCTCGCGCAATCAACGCAGGGGCTAGCGCGCTCAGTTGCGTCACCGTCGTACCCGACGGCCGCTTCATGTGGATCAGGGACCCCCGAGGGCGCGCTTGTTGGGTTGTTCGAGTCCGTGGTCGACCCCGGCACCACGACCGCCCCCGGGGTAGGACGAATCAGCGGCTGGATCCTGCAGACGACGGACCCCGTGAGGAGCAGGCGATTCTATGAGGGGCGTGTTCGGTCGTCCGCTCGCGCGGGTCTATTACGAACTTTCCAAGTCTTCCTGCTGGGTCGTCCAAGTGGCAGCGGACGTCGAGCAAACTCAGGAACTGTCAGACCCCGAAGGGAACCGGTTGCGGCTCAACCCTCGAACCTAACCGCGGATCGACCCACCGTGACCAGAGGGCAGACAGCACCGTGGTCTTGACCAGCCACGCGCGAATGCGCCGTCCGGGAGCGCTCATGTCGGCGACGCTTGAAAACGAGGCCATAGCGACGGTCGAAAACGAGGCCACCCAGACAGATTGGATGGGTGATCTCTATGGAGGATTGGGCTTTGATCCGGCGGCTGGTGGCGGACGGTGTTCCGCAGCGTCAGGTTGCACGGGATCTGGGTGTTGGGCGGTCGACGGTCGCGCGAGCGGTGGCCTCGGACGGGCCGCCGAAGTACGAGCGGCCGGAGGTGCCGACATCGTTCACGCCGTTCAGAACCGGCGGTGCGGCAGTTGCTGGTCAAGACGCCGGACATGCCGGCGACGGTGATCGCCGAGCGGGTCGGCTGGACCGGGTCGATCACGTGGTTCCGCGACCACGTCCGGCAGTTGCGGCCTGATCATTGGCCGGTCGATCCCTCGGATCGGCTGATCTGGCTGCCGGGTGATGCGGCGCAGTGTGATCTGTGGTTCCCGCCGAGGAAGATCCCGCTCGAGGACGGCAGCAAGACGTTGTTGCCGGTCATGGTGATCACCGCGGCGCACTCCCGGTTCATGGTCGGGCGGATGATCCCGACCGGGCACACCGCTGATCTGCTGCTCGGGATGTGGCAGCTGCTGCAGGAGCTCGGCCGGGTCCCGCGCCGGTTGATCTGGGACAACGAGTCGGGCATCGGCCGCGGCAAGCGGCATGCCGAAGGGGTGGGTGCGTTCGCCGGCACCCCGGCCACCACACTGCAGCGGCTGAAGCCGTACGACCCCGAATCGAAGGGCATCGTGGAGCGCCGCAACGGGTTCTTCGAGACTTCCTTCATGCCCGGCCGCGACTTCACATCACCACCGACCCCGCGCACGTCGCGGCCGCGAAGGTCCTGCGCGAGCAGTTCCAGCTACCCCGACGGGCGTCTGATCCAGACGCCGGGTTGGTGCGGGACCTCGCCGACTACGACCGCGCCTTCGGGCTCATCGACGGCGACCTGACCGATAGTGAGGAGGTGGCCTGATGGCGACCAAGGCGAAGAGTGATGCGACAGAGGCCCTCAAGCAGCTGACCTACCTAGCGTCGGCGTTGAAGGCGCCCCGGATCACCGAAGCAGCAGGCCGACTGGCTGACCATGCCCGTGATGCCGGCTGGACGCACGAGGAGTACCTCGCCGCCGTCCTCGATCGTGAGGTCGCCGCCCGGAACGCATCAGGCGCCCAGTTGCGGATCCGCGCGGCCGGGTTCGGTGCACGCAAGACGATCGAGGAGTTCGACTGGGACGCCCAGCCCGCGGTGCGTCAGCAGATCGCATCCCCGGCATCGGGTGGGTTCCTCACCGAAGCCCGCAACGTCGTCTTGTTGGGGCCGCCGGGCACTGGCAAGACCCACCCGGCCACCGGCACGGGCATCGCTGCCGCGCACCACGGTCACCGGGTCCTGTTCGCCACCGCGACCGAGTGGGTCACCCGGCCTACGCAACCGCGGAATCGACACACTGCCCAGCATCAGAACCCAAGACACGGCAGACTAGAAACCGACGAACCGGTGGCCTCGTTTTCGAGCGTCGGATCGGCCCCATTTTCGAGCGTTGCCGACAGCCCAGCGCCGGTACGCGGCCATGCGCCCTCCGTCGTCGTCGGACTTCGCTGCCCGCAGTTTCAGCGGCTACGTGCACGGATCGCCACCGAGCTCGAGGGGCGCTATTGGGGGCACCGTGATGGACGATGCTAACCCGGATCGTTCACGAGGCAGCGGCCTGATCGGCGCGTAGAAACACGGAAGTGCCTACCCAGCAGGGGAAACTTGGGTTTACGACGACTCAAGATCTCCAACGTGGAAGGCACTCCGTAGGTGAAGCGTACTTCGTGGTCTGCTGGCTTGTCCGTATCTGCCGATGGTGTCGGCGTGGTGGCTCACGCGGGCAGTGTCGGGCTCCGTCTTCTGGCCGATCGGACCGGCCTCACGACCGAGTTGTCGAAGGCGATGGTGCGGCGCTCGTTCTCCCCGGTCCACGACCGCGGTCGGGTCCCGGTCGATGTCGCGGTGATGCTTGCCGATGGTGGTGAGGCGATCGCTGATATCGACGTGCTGCGCCACCGGGCTCCAGTTCTCGGCCCGGTCGCGTCGCCCCCGACGGTGTGGCGGACCCCGGACGAGGTCACGCCGGGCCGGTTGAAGAAGATCGCCACCGCGCGTGCCCGCGCCCGGCGCCACGTTTGGGCACAGCTGCCCGGCGGGTTGCCCGCGTCCCGAGTTGCCGGGACCGACCTCGGCGCGACGGTCGTGCTCGACATCGACGCCACCATCGTGGTCGCACACTCCGAGAAAGAGAACGCTTCGCCCACGTTCAAGAAGACCTTCGGCTTCCACCCGCTCGGCGTGTGGTGCGACAACAGCCAAGAGTTCCCGGCCGCGCAACTGCGGACCGGGAAGGCCGGTTTCGAACACCGCCGCCGACCACATCACGGTCCTCACCGACGCGATCGCCCAGATCCCGGTCGCGTATCGCAAAGACCTGCTGATCCGCGCCGACGGTGCAGGTTCCTCCCACAAGCTCCCGGACTGGCTGACCGAACAAGGCAAGATCCGTGGCCGCCGGGTTGAGTACTCCGTGGGGTTCGCGGTCACCGAGAAGATCCGCGACGCCATCAAGCTCGTCCCCAAGGACGTCTGGACGGCCGCGTCCGATGCCGACGGCGGCGTCCGTGAGGGCGGCGACGTCGCGGAACTGACCGGGCTGCTCGACCTGTCCAGTTGGCCCGCGGGGATGCGGATCATCGTGCGCCGCGAACGCCCCCACCCCGGCGCCCAACTCTCGTTGTTCGAAGAGCGTGACGGCTGGCGCTACCAGACGATCGCCACCAACACCCCCGTCCAGCCCGGCGTGCAGCTGGCGTTCCTCGAAGCCCGGCATCGTGCTCACGCTCGAGTCGAGGACCGGATCCGGCACGCCAAGGACACCGGCCCGGGGCGGTTCCCGTCGAGGGAGTTCAAGATCAACCGGGCCCGGCTGACCGCGGTGATGATCGCCGCCGACCTCGTCGCGTGGACCCGCATGCTCGCCCTTGTCGGCGACGCCGAGATCCTCGCAGGCTGTGAACCCAAAGCGTTGCGCTACCGCTTCCTCCACGTCCCGGCCCGACTCACCCACGGCGCCCGCCGAAGACGGCTCCGGGTTCCCAAGTCCCGGCCGTGGGCGACCGTGATCGTCGCGATCTTCGCGAACATCGCAGCGATTCCACCACCAGCCTGACCCGCCCGTCCGCCACGAGATCACGACCCGGAGACCCGCAGCCCGGCCGCGCCAGCCGGCTCAGCGTCGTACCCGCAGACGACCACCGGCTCACCTCAGACCGCGGCGACGTCGTCACTGCCGTCATGAATCACCGGGGCTAAGCGGGAGTCGGTAATGGAACCGACTCCCGCTTGATGATCTTGGAGTGATCAGCTATTCGGCAGCTCGAGTGACTCGGCTGCTTCGCCGAGGAGGGCGTGCTCGATGGAGCGCACGAATCCGGGTTGCGACGAGTCGATGACTTGGATGTCGCTTGATCTCGAGGGGGAGCCTGTTCTCCGGTGTAGGTGACGTTCGACTGGAGGCCTCCCATGTCGACCTCACCCAGCGCGATCTTGGCTGCGTAGATGCCCTCGCGTGAGGTGTCGCCGGAGGCGATCGCCTTCTCCGGGATGGCCTTCTGGATCAGGCCTTGGGCGTAGCCCAGCGTGAAGTAGACGCTCGGCGGCTGCTTCGGCGCGAACTTCGTCTGGTCCTCGATCATCTGCGCCATGGCGCTCGCGGACTCGTCTCCCCACGGGCCCGTGAAACCGGTGTACAACGCGCCCTCGAGTGCCGCTGCGACCGGGGTGGGCGTGCCTTCCCGGGTGCCGTCATCGGTCATTAGCTGTTCGACGAAGGCTGGCCCGAAAAGGACCCACTGTGGCTTGTAACCCGGGCTCGCTGAGGTTCCGACGATCGGGCCGGTGCTGCTGGGCAGTCCAACCACGATGACGACATCGGCGTCGGCCGACTTCAAGTTCTGGATTTGGGCCGTGAAATCGGCGTCTCCCGCCTTGAACGGCTCCTTGCCGGCTACCTCGAAGCCGTATGTCTTCTCAGCTTCATCGAATCCGCGCATCGCGTCGGCTCCGACCTCGTCGTTCTGGTAGATGATGCCGACGCTGACCTCTTTGGCGCCCGCGTCGGTGACGTGGTCGAGCGCGTTGGCGATGTCGAAGCTGTACGGCGTGCCGCTCGGTGCGAGGACGAGATCCGTGCCCCACAAGGAGTCGAAGGACTGTGGGGTCGTCACCAGCTGCTCGCGGTCGAGCAGGGGTTGGATGGCCTTGGTGGTCGGTGACCCCATGGAGGTGAGCATGGCGACGTCCGACTTGAGGCCGTTGAAGATCTCGACGTGTCGCTGGGGTTCATAGCCGCTGTCCTCGGTCTGCACCTTGACCGTCCAACCATCGATGCCCCCGCGTTCGTTGACGCCGGCCCAGAAGGTCTCGAGACCGTTCGACAGCGGTGCCCCGAGAGCGGCGGCGGGGCCGCTCAGGGCAGTGATGTTGCCGACGGTGATGACTTTGGCTTCTGCATCGATGCCCGGACCACTTGCCGGGGCTTCCTTCGCGCCTTGGGTCGAGCAGGCTGAGGTTGCGACAAGGGCCATACAGGCACCTACGAACAACGATCGGCGGGGCATTTTCATGAGCGGTCCTCCCGGTAGTGATACGACGACCCAACGGGGTCTTGATTCCCTTCCGCCATCTGTGCCGCGTTGGGCGTCATGGACGTCTCAAGACGCTTGACGATCCCAGCGAGCCCGCGAGGTTCGAGTACGAGGAAGCAGATGATGAGAAGTCCGTAGACGAGCGTGGCCAGCGCACCCGTGTTGATGTCCGCGCCGAAGCCGAGTCCTCCGGAGACGGACTTGATGAGGCTCGGCAGCGCGAATACGACCAGCGAGCCGAGGATCGGCCCCATCCGCGAGCCCAGACCGCCGATGATGGCGGCGGCGATGAACTGGATCGACAGAGCGAGGCTCCAGTGCGCCGGCTGGGCGTACCCGACGTAGGCCGTGTAGAGCGCCCCGCTCAGGCCGCCGAGTGCCGCTGAGTAGGCGAACGCCGCGATCTTGATGCGCGGCACATGGATCCCGGACAGTGCTGCTACCCGAGCGTTCTCCTTGACGGCGAACATCGCTCGTCCGGTACGGCTCCTCCGCAGGTTGACCGTGAGCCACGTGCACAACCCCAGCGCAGCCAGCGCCACGTAGTAGAAGGTGCTGTTGGGGTCGAGGACGATGCCGCCGATCTGCAGGCTGTCGGCACTCAGGCTGTGAGTGCCGATCAGCAGCTCCGGGAAGGCCATGCCCGGCGCTCCACCCGAGATCGACTCGACGTTGAACAGGATGTGCTGCCCCATGAACACCGGGCCCAGAGTCATCACAGCCGGGTAGAGCCCGCCGACGCGCAACGCGATCGGTCCGACAACTGCCCCGAAGGCCGCTGCAACCAGTGGAACGGCTCCCAGCCAGACCAGATTCTGGTCGGACCAGCGGCTGAGGAGGGCGAAGGAGTATGCGCCGACCGCCATGAAGAAGGCTTGGCCGAGCGAGACCTGTCCAGCAAAGCCGGTGACGACATTGAGACCGGTCACCCCGACCGCCCCGACGAGGACGAAGACGCCGATCGTAACGATCTCGGGACCAGCCTGAAACGGCAGCACGCACGCCCCGATGACGGCGAGAAGACCCAAAATTGCGGGGACAGGGATCATGCCGATCACACCCTGCTCGTTGCGGGAGTGCCGAAGAGTCCCTGCGGTCGGATGACCAGCAAGACCATCATCGCGACGTACGGCGCAACGGCGTTGGCATTGGCTCCGGTCCATGGAGGCGCGTAGCCAGCCACCATCACTTCGATGATGCCGATCCCCAGTCCACCCACGACGGCTCCGACGGGGCTGCCCGAGCCGCCCACGATGACGGCGGGGAAGGCTCTGTAATGCCGCATCGCCCGGGGGACACGTGCACGGAGTTGGGATAGCCGGCGAGGAAGATGCCGCCAAGCACGGAGAGGAAGGCGGCGAAGGCCCATGCGATGGACTGCGTGCGCCGGACTGGTACGCCGACTGCTGCCGCCGCCTCTTGGTCCATGGCGGCAGCCCGGGTGGCAAGACCGTACGTCGTGCGCCGTTCGAAGACGAAGTAGGCCGTCAGCGTGATGACCGTGACGACCACCGCCCACAGCCGGACCTCATTCAGCGTCACCGTGCCGATCGCGAGGGCGTCCGAACCCCACGGATCGCCCAACTGCCGTCCGTTCGGCCCGAAGAGCAGCTCGACCGTCGCTGTGATGACGATCCCGGCTCCGAGCGTGACCATGATGAAGATGAACTCGGGCGCGCCTGCGAGGCGCACCAGCACGACCCGGTGGAAGGCCACGCCCATGGCGATGAGTACTGCCATGGCGCCGACGACGGCGAGTCCAAAGGGCAGCGCGCGGTCGACGGCGAAGTAGGAGACCAGATAGGCGGCGAACAGGGAGCATTGCGCCTTGCGCGAAGTTCAGCACGTGGCTGGCGCGGAAGACGATCGCGAAGGCCAGTGCGAGCAGTGCATAGCAGGCACCGAGCGAGATGCCCTGCACCGGGAGCTGGATGAACTCGATCATGCGACGTCTTCCTTGGGTGAGCCGAGATAGGCGCTGATGACTGCTGGGTCGGTTCGGATCTGCCCGGGCTCGCCACAGGCGACGACGCCGCCGAAGTCGAGGACCATGACGGTGTCGGCGACTCGCATGACCATGCCGACGTCGTGCTCGACGATGAGGAGTGTCAGGTCCGGCTTCGCCTTGAGATCCTCGATCAGGGTCGTGATCTCGACGCGGTCCTCGGACGTCATGCCCGCCACGGGCTCATCCGGGAGCAGCACCTTCGGATCTGCGTTCAGGCACCGGGCGAGCTCGACCCTCTTCTGCACGCCATACGGGGAGCTGGCCCACGGGGCGGCCTGCCGGAGTCGGAGATCGCCGGGTCTTCGAGGGTGGCGAGAGCGCGGCCGCGCTCCACGCCCTCTTCGCGCCTGCATCGCGGGCTCCGCGCCGAGCTCCGGAAGATTCCTGACGTCGTGCGGTGGTGCCCTCCGATCAGGACGTTCTCGAGCACCGACATCTCGGGGAACAGACCGAGGTTCTGGAAGCTCCGGACGATGCCCAGTGAGGCGATCTTGTCGGGGCGTGTCCGGGACATGTCTGTGCCAAGGACCGACACGGCACCGCTCGTGGGTCGGTACACGGAGGTGAGGACGTTGAACAAGGAGCTCTTGCCTGCGCCGTTCGGTCCGATCACCGCGAAGACTTCGCCCTGCTTGACCGTGAAGTTCACGTCCTCGAGCGCGCGCACGTTGCCGAAGGCCAGCCCGAGCCCCTTGGCGCTAATGATGGCGGCGTCGCCCGTCGTGCGGTTCACGCCTGACCCTCTGCCGGGGCAGAGTGCGCTGATCGCGTGCCTTCGCGTGCGTCCTCGGGCTCGACGTCGGCGCCGAGGTAGGCGGCTCGGACCGAGGGGTCATGGAGGAGCTGACGAGTCGGTCCGTGCTTGGTCGTTCGTCCGTTCTCGACGAGGTAGGCCGTCTGCGTGGCAGCCATGGCAAGCTCGGTGTTCTGGTCGACCACAAGCACAGACGTGCCTGACGCCACGATCTCGTTGATCGCCTGTGCGATCTCCTCGATTACCCGAGGCGCCAAGCCCAGCGATGGTTCGTCCAGCAATAGCAGACGAGGTTGAGCCATCAGGGCACGCCCGATCGCCAGCATCTGCTGCTCCCCGCCACTGAGCGTTCCGGCCTGCTGCGCCAGACGCTCTCGCAGGCGTGGGAACAGCGCGAGAACCTCGTCGATCTGTCGAGCTGATCGACGTTCGCGCCGAACGGCGAAGGCACCGATCGCGAGATTCTCCGACACGGTCATATCGGCGAAGACCCGGCGACCCTCGAGTGCTTGGGCAATGCCGGCCTTGACGAGCGCTTCAGGCGCCATTGAGGTGGTGCTCCGTCCAGCGAACTCGATGACACCGCGTGTGCGGCGCCCCCTGCTGTAGGGCAGAAGACCACCGATCGCACGCAGTGTCGTGGTCTTCCCGGACCCGTTCGCGCCTAGGAGTGCCACTGCCCGGCCCTCCGGCACCTCAAGGCTCACGCTTTCCACGCCGAGGACGGCGCCGTAACGAACCTCGAGGTCCGCGACTCTGCAGCAGGCTCATCTGACTTCGCTTTCGGGGCTGACCATCAGGACCGTACGAACGTATAGTATTGTGGTCCACACGGCTACTGTTTCATACGATCGTATAGAGATGGTCTAGACTGGTGGCAACGGGCGCCGTGGGCGACGGGACGCCAGTCGCTCGTGTCGACGACGCCTGAAAACTGACCCCGTATCCCCGCCGTTGACAGCTCGGCCTAGGGCGCTGGCGGTGAGGTACGAAATCGACGTGCAGTGCGGGCAGCGTTCAGCCACGACCGATGCGAACGCGATGTCCCAGAACTTGTACCAGCTCAGGGTTGATCGTCCGCACGGCGTGGGAATGCTGCCCATGGTCTTGGCGTGCGTCAGTGCGCCGAGGTTCGTGTCGACCGTCACGGTCGCGGGTCCGTGCGAGTGAAGGTGGCGGGGCTCGGATCCTGCTCGTCGGGCTGCTGTGCTCGACCTCCGCGCGGGTGAGCCGTCGCGAATTCCCGCCATCGAGCGTCAGGCGTGGGCGGTTCTAATGGCGCTCACGAGTTCCTCGGGGCGGGACCCTCCCGGGACGCCGCTTCGCCGTGTGGATCCAGTGGACCCGAAGTCAACTCCTCTGGTCCGGGCTGGGTCCCAGTCATGGCACCGCGGTAGCGGCTCATTCTATCCGGACCGCGAGGGCCGGCTTTTCCATGGAGTCAGGGTCCTCGCCGAGCTGATCCCACATCGAGTCGACCATCGGCTGGAGGAGCAGTTGACCCAATTGTCGGGTCATGGTGCGGATAACTGTGTGTGCGTCGGAGCTGCCCGGCGAGGCCAGGGCCGGCGGCGCGAGCCCGCGCAACCTCATCAATGGCCAGTTGGGTCAATTGCCTCATGAGGTCGCTGTGGGGACCGTTGAGCCCGAGTGCTGCACGGCGCACGTAGGTGACCACAAGGGGCTGGGCGGCGAGCATCTCAGCGACTGCTCGATCACGACGCCGGCCGATGTCGCGTGGAGCGATGTCCGTCGGCACTGACGCGATCGCCTCGGCGAATTGTTCGACCACGTTGCGCTCGACCTCCTCGCGCAGGCGGTCCTTCGTGCCGAAGTGGTGCACGATGAGGCCCACCGTGACCCCGGCGTCCGCGGCGATATGCCGCATGGACGTGCCCTCCTCGCCGAGCACCGCGAACAGTTCGAGCGCCGTGTTGCGGATTCGAGCCTTCGCCGTGAGGTCCTGCTGTCGCGCTGACACCGCCATCGCTCGCTCCCTTCGTCGGCCCAAGTCTGACACTCTTCACTAGGGCCTGTACATCGAGCCCAAGATGCTATACAAACATACGGTCAACGGAAAAAGAGGACGAGAGGCACTTCGATGCATCACGCAGGGCCCGACACAGGCGTCTACGCCGAGGACCTGCAGGTCGGCACGACCCGGCAGCTCGGCGAGCACGAAGTCACGACCGCCGCGATCATCGACTTCGCCTCGCAGTGGGATCCGCAGTTCTTCCACACTGAGCCTGAGCGGGCCGAGCGCGAGGGTGCCCTCGGCGGTCTGATCGCCAGCGGGATTCACACCATCGCGATATACCAGCGCCTCGAGATTAACTGCCGTACCCAACACTGGCACGTCGTCGGCGGCACGGGCATGGAGAACGTGCGCCTTCGGCGACCGGTCCGTCCGGGGGATGTCCTCTCCGGCCGGACCACAATTAGCGGCAAGCGACTCGAGCCTGAGCGTGGCCGAGGGCTCGTCAGCTTCGCCGGTGAGCTGGCAAACCAGCGCGGCGAGGTCGTCATGATCCCGGCCCTGTCCGCGTATCTGCTCATGCGGCCAAGGTCGCCAGAAGAGTCGATGACCCGGCGTCACTGCGTTGGTGGGCCAGACAGGAACGCCATCGGCACAGCCGTCGTCGACCACCAAGGAGATCTCACGTGAGCACGCTGTTCCCCGAGTACACCCCAGCCCGGGAGGACGAGGATCTGGCGGCGCTTCGCAAGCACGCCCGAACCTTTTTCCGCAACGAGGCCACGCCCCACCGGGAGCGCTGGGCTCAGCAGCACCACGTGGACCGCGAGTTCTGGAGTAAGGCGGGCGCGGCCGGGCTGCTGTGCATCGACATCCCCGACGAGTACGGGGGCGGGGGTGGACATTTCGGTCACGAGGCCGTTGTCCAGCAGGAGCTGATCTTGGCCCACGACACTGCCTTCGGGGCAAACGTCCACTCCATCGCAGCGCACTACATCAACGCCTTCGGCTCCCACGAGCAGAAGCAGCGCTGGCTACCTTCGCTGGCATCGGGCGAAAGCGTCATCGGCATTGCCATGACCGAGCCAGGGCGCCGGATCCGATCTCCGGGCGGTGAGTACCACCGCTGTGCGGGAGGGCGATCACTACGTCATCAATGGTGCCAAGACCTTCATCTCCAACGCCACGCACATGAACCTGCTCGTCATCGTCGCCAAGACGGACACGAGTCAGGGCGCAAAAGGGATCTCGCTGCTCGTCGCCGAGCTGGACGGCCTCGAGGGCTTCGAGCGCGGCCGGGTGCTCGACAAGATCGGCCAGCACGGGCAGGACACGCGCGAGCTGTCCTTCACCGACGTGCGGGTGCCGGTGGCCAATCTCCTCGGTGACTCCGAGGGGCAGGGCTTCTACCAGCTGATGCAGCAGTTGCCCCGGGAGCGCCTGATCATCGGGGTCGGGGGAGCAGCGATGGCCGAGGCCGCCGTGACGGAGGCGGTCGGGTACGCCAAGCTGCGTGAGGCCTTCGGCAAGCCGATCCTCGACTTCCAGAACACGCGCTTCGAGCTCGCCGACTGCAAGACCCGGGGCCTTTGCAGCCCACGCGTTCATGGACGCGTGCATCCCTCGCGCCATCGACGGCACCACGGATGCGTCCGCGGCGTCGATGGCCAAGCTCTTCGGGACTGAGGTGCAGTGCGAGGTGGTCGACCGGTGCCTGCAGGTCTTCGGTGGTTACGGCTACATGATGGAGTACCCCATCGCCCGCATGTACGCCGCCGCCCGGGTGCAGAAGATCTACGGCGGCACCAACGAGATCATGCGCGAGCTGATCGGGCGCTCGCTATGAGGACCCGGGTGCGCGTCGAGCGCGACGGGCCGATCGCCCGCATCACCCTCGACGGTCCCGACCGGCTCAACGCCGTCTCCGTGGAAACACTGCGGGAGCTGGAGGCGAGCCTGCGCGGCGTGGCCGGTGAAGATTCCATCCGGGTCATCGTGCTCACCGGCGTGGGCCGTGCCTTCTGTGCCGGAGCTGACCTTAGCGGCGACCTCGATGCCGCGATTGTCATGGATGTTGCGAATGCCGTTATCCGCATGATCGCCACCGTCGACGTGCCAGTGATTGCCGCGGTCAACGGCCCCGCCGCCGGCTACGGCGCGTCGCTCCTCCTTGCCGCCGACCCGGCGATCGCAGCAGAGTCCGCCTCCGTCCTGTTGCCCTTCACCGGACTCGGCCTCATCCCGGACGGCGGGCTGACTCACACGGTCGTCGCGGCGGCCGGCCGGGCCATGGCCGGTGACCCGGTCTACAGCGGGCGTCGGCTGTCGGCCGGCGAGGCAGCGCAGGCGGGACTGGTCTCCCGGGTCGTTGTCGACGCCGCCTTCGCCGCAACTGTCGACGAGATCGCGCGAGCCGTGGCCGAGCGCCCCCGGATGGCGTTGACGCGGTCCAAACACGCCCTCAACGAGGCTCGGCTCGCCGACCTCGATGCCGCTCTCGAGCGCGAGGCCGAGGGTCAGGTCGCACTTGTCGGGTCCGAGGACTTCGCCCGCAGGACCGCCCGATTTCGCAACCACGATGGGAGCCGAGCATGAGCAGCATCGACCGGTCCGTCATCGGCACGGAGCACCCGCGTCGCACGGTCGTCATCGAGCGTGGCCGGCTGCGGCTCTTCGCCTTGGCCATCGGCGAGTCCGATCCTGTCTACACCGACGTCGAAGCAGCGCGTGCGGCCGGACACCCCGACCTGCCCGCGCCGCCCACCTTCTACTTCGGCCTCAACCTCGGCGGTGACATCGAGGAGGCCGCCGGATGGATGCTGGACCTCGGGCTCGACCTGCGCCACATCCTCCACGGCGAACAGGACTTCACCTACCACTCGATCGCCCACGCCGGAGAGACCCTCGTGCTGACCCCGCGCATCACCGACGTCTATGACAAGCGCGACGGGGCGCTCCAGTTCATCGAGCGCACGACGAGCGTCACCACCGACGACGGGCGCCCCGTCGTGGAGATGCGTGAGCTCGTCGTCCACCGCCGACCGCAAGGAGCATCATGACGACCCCATCCCAGTTCACCGGCGACATCGCGGTCGGCACCGAGCTGCCCCCTTCGCCCCGGGTGAAGTCACGCGCGGGCCTGGCTGTCTTCGGGCCGGCCTCGGGTGACCTCAACCCGATCCACCTCGACATCGACGTCGCGCGATCTGCCGGCCTCGACGACGTCTTCGCCCACGGCATGCTCTCGATGGCCCATCTGGGACGACTGATCACCCGCTGGGTCGACCAGCGCCAGATCCGCGGCCTCGCAGGCAGGTTCGTCGCTATCACCCCGGTCCACGCGCGACCGACATGTCGGGGCCGCGTCACCGCCGTCGACGAGATCGACGGCGAGCGACGGGCCACGGTCGAGCTCTCCGTCTCACTCGAGGACGGCACCCACACCATCACCGGCACCGCCGTGATCGCCCTACCCACCCCCGCCTGACCCGGGAGGACCTCACATGACCCGCACACTCGCCGACCGCGTCGCCCCTCGTCTCCGGCTCCGGCCGCGGCATCGGCCGCGCCGTCGCCCCTGCGCCCGGCCGCCGACGGCGCCAAGATCGTCGTCAACGACCTCGACGAAGACGTGGCGCTTCAGACCGTCGCCGACATCGAGGCCGTCGGTGGCACCGCCGTCGCCTGCGCGGGCGACGTCACTGCACCCTGACTTCGCGGATCATTTCGTGGGAACCGCCGTCGAGGAGTTCGGCGGCCTGCACCTCATCGTCAACAACGCCGGATACACGTGGGACACCGTCGTGCAGAAGATGACCGACGAGCAGTGGGACGCCATCCTCGACGTCCACCTCAAGGCTCCCTTCCGCATCCTGCGCAGTGCGCAACCGGTGATCAGTGCCGCGGTCAAGGCCGAGCGTGCGGCCGGCGGGCCGCGCGTCACTCGCAAGGTTGTCAACATCTCGTCCCTCGCCGGGACCGCGGGCAATGCCGGCCGGGCCAACTACAGCGCCGCCAAGGCCGGCGTCGTCGGCTTGACCAAGGCGATGGCCAAGGAGTGGGGCCGCTACGACGTCACGGTCAACGCCGTGGCCTTCGGCCTCATCCGCACCCGCCTCACCGAGTCGGTCGCCGGTGGCGACGAGACGGTCACCGTCGGTGACCGGGAGCTGAGCTTCGGCGTCAATCCCGAGCTCCTCGCGCAGGCCGAGGCGAGCATCCCGCTTCGTCGCGCCGGCACCCCGGAGGAAGCGGCCGGCGCGGTCTACCTGCTCTGCCTCCCCGAGAGCGACTACATCAGCGGCCGGGTTCTCCTCTGCGCCGGCGGCTTCAACGCCTGACTCCTCATCCATCGCAGACAAAGGACGACCCGACATGGCAACTCTTGCAGGACAACTCGCCCGCTCCAGCCACGCCTACCCCACGAAGAGCGCACTCGTCTTCGGGGAGACCGAACGCACCTACCGACAGCTCGACGAGGAGGTGAACCAGTACGCCCACGCGCTGGCCGCCCTCGGCGTGACCAAGGGCGACCGGGTCGCCCTGATGTCCGGCAACTCGGACGTGTTCGTGATCGCCATGTACGCCACCTTCCGCCTCGGAGCGGTCTTCGTGCCGCTCAACCCACGCGCCACGTCGCACGAACTGCGGCACCTGCTCACCGACTCGGGCGCGTCCGTGCTGCTCCTCGGCGCCGGAATGATGCCGGTCGTCGAGGGCTTGGCCGACCACGACCCGATCGCCCCTGCCCCGCAGATGCTTGGACTGGACGCGTCCACGGGTCTGCCGAGCCTGCCCGAAAAAGCGGCCGGCCAGCCGACCACGGCCCCTAACGTCGTCGTCGCCGAAGACGACGACTGCATGATCCTCTACACCTCCGGCACGACCGGACTGGCCAAGGGCGCACTCTTCGACCACCATCGCCTGCTCTGGGTGGGTCACTCGGTGGCGAGCCTCGGCACGACCGGCGCCGACCGACACCTGCACGTCGCACCGCTCTACCACTGCGCGCAACTGGTGCTGCTCCTCCTCAACGGGATGTCGGTCGGCGCGAGCCACGTGATCCTGCCCGGATTCAGAACCCACCGCCGTGGCCGACGCCATCGAACGGCACCCGGATCACCGTGTTCCTCGGCGTGCCCACCATGTACCAGCTGATGCTGCGCCTGCCCGACCTCGCCGACCGCGACTTCTCGGCTCGGCGAATCGGCTTCTTCGGCGCCGCTCCCATGCCGCCGAGCGCCGTCGAACAGCTGGTCACGACCTTGCCGCACGTCGACTTCTACCAGCTCTGCGGCCAGACCGAAGGTGGGCCCACCGGCATCTACCTCACCCCGGACGAGGTCCGCGCACGTCCGGACGCCACCGGTCGCTGGCCCATCCCCAACTGCGAGGTCCGCGTCGTCGACCCCAACGGCAACGACGTCGAGGCCGGTGCCACCGGCGAGCTCATCTACCGCGGCGAAACGCTGATGAAGGAGTACTGGAAGCAACCCAAGGCGACCGCCCAGACGATCCACGACGGGTGGCTGCACAGCGGCGACCTCGCCGTCATCGACGAGCAGGGCTACATGACGATCGTCGACCGCCTCAAAGACATGATCATCACCGGCGGCCGCAACGTGTACTCCGTGGAGGTGGAGAACGCGCTAGCGGCGCACCCCGACATCGCCGACGTGGCGATCATCGGCCGTCCCGACGACACCTACGGCGAGCGGATCGTCGCCGTGGTGACCACGCACGAAGGTCATGAGGTCACCCTCGAGGGCATCCGCGAGTTCGCGGCGACGTACGTCGCCGACTACAAGCTGCCGCGCGAGCTCTTCATCCGGGACATCCCGCGCAACCCCTCGGGAAAGATCCTCAAGCACGTAATCCGCAAAGAGCTCAGCTCCTCCTGACGACCACCGAGCACTCCCTGAGAGGTATGAGATGACTTCCACAAACCACGACCTTCCGGCGGCCACCGAGGCCGCCCGAGGCACCACATACGACCGGCTGATCATCGAGGCCCCGGCGAGGTATCCCGAGCGCGAGGCCTTCGTCCTCGGTGACGTGAGGATGACCTACGCCGAGGCCGCCGAGTCGATGAGCCGCATCCAGCAGGTCCTCGAGGAGCGCGGCATCGTGCACGGCTCCGGGGTGGGGGCGCTCAGCGTCAACATCCCCGAGGTGTGGTTGACCCGGGCCGCGGCCTACGCACTGGGTGCCCACTACAGCGGCCTGCACCCCCTCGGCTCCGTCGATGACCACGTGTGGATCTGCGACGACGCCGAGATCGAGGTCCTCATCGTCCACCCGATGTTCGCCAAGGTCGGTCTCGAGGTCGCCGAACGATCGAGCTCCGTGCGCCACCTCCTCGTCTTCGGCGAGACCGATGGAACCGAGGACCTCTTCGAAGCCATGCAGCGCTTCGAGGCCAAGCCCCTCGTCCCCGGCCCCGCGGACGAGGAGGACCTCGCCCGGCTGCAATACACGGGCGGCACCACCGGCCGACCGAAGGGCGTCATGCTCCCGCACCGCTCCATGGTCGAGCTGGCCCGGGCGGCCTTGACGAGCTGGCAAATGCCGGAGACGCCGCGCTACCTCGTGGCACCGCCCATCACCCACGCCGGCGTGCTTCCACTCTTCGCGACCTTGGCTCGTGGCGGCACCGTGATTCTCCTGCAGGGCTTCGAGCCGAAGTCCTTCGTCGCTGCCATCGAGCGGGAGCGGGCCAACTGCACCTTCGGCGTGCCGACCATGATCAACGCATTGCTCGACCACACAACGCCCGAGGACGGCGACCTGAGCAGTCTCCAGTCCTTCTTCTACGGAGCGGCTCCGATCACCCCGGATCGGCTGGCCCGGGCGCTCGACCGTTTCGGCCCCAGACTCATGCAGATCTACGGACAGACCGAGTGCGTGGGGGTGACCACGAGCCTGCACCGCGAAGAGCACGACCCCATCGGTCGTCCAGAACTGCTCAGCTCGTGCGGTCGACCGGTCATGGGCACCGCGGTGCGGGTCGTCGACGAGCAGGGACAGGAGGTGCCGGACGGGACCCCGGGGGAGCTGTGCGTGCGTTCGCGAGCCGTGATGACCGGCTACTGGAAGTTGCCCGACCTCACCCGGGAGACGCTTCGCGACGGCTGGCTGCACACGGGCGACGTTGCCGTGCGTGATGTCCCGGGGCTATCTGCACATCGTCGACCGGACGAAGGACATGATCATCACCGGCGGCTTCAACGTCTATCCCAAGGAGATCGAGGATGCGATCGCCAGCCACCCCGATGTGGCTGCGGTCGCTGTCGTCGGGCTGCCCGATGACACCAGGGCGAAGCCGTCACGGCCTTCGTCGTGGTTCACGAGGGTGCGCGAGTCGATACGACCGAGATCCAGCAGATTGTGCGCCGGGCAAAGGGCGCCCATCAGACACCCAAGGTCGTGCATGTCATCGACGCGTTGCCCACGACCCTCGTGGGCAAGATCGACAAGAAGAAGCTGCGCGAGCTAGGGCGCGGGGAGCAGGACCGATGAGCGCCGCCCAATCTATGGTGATCCGACAGGACCACGGCCCGGTCACCCGGCTGATCCTCAACCGGCCGGACGCGATGAATGCGCTCGACCCGGACCTGCTCGGTGAGCTGGACGTCCACGTCCGCTCGGTGGCGGACGACCCGACCGTGCGCGTGGTGGTCATCACTGCCACCGGACGCGCGTTCTGCGCCGGCGCCGACCTCAAGGCGGTCCTCGGTGCGGAGGGCGTCCTGGACGCTGCCCGGATGCTCGGCTTCGAGCGGCAGGCCCGAGCGACCTTCGCCCGGGTGGCCGCACTGACCAAGCCGACCATCGCCGTACTGAACGGCATCACGATGGCTGGTGGCCCTGGAGCTCGCACTGCACTGTGATCTCGTCATCGCCTCGTCGCGGGCCGGGATCGGCGACGGCCACATGAACTACGGGTTGCTCCCCGGTGCGGGTGGGGCGGCGCGCCTGCCCCGGGTGATCGGCCCGACGCGCGCCAAGTACCTCGCCTTCACCGGCGAACTGCTCTCCGCAGAGCAGGCGATGACGATGGGCTTGGTCGTCGAGGTCGTCGCGCCGGACGAGCTCCAGACACGCGCCGAGGAGCTCTCACTGGCGATCGCCCGGCGCAGCCCGAGCGCCCTACGACTGTTCAAGCAGGCCATCGACGACGGCCCTGGACCAGCCCTTGCAGAGCGCCATGCGGCTCGAGCTCCCCGGCCACAGCGGAGCACCTGCACAGCGGCGACGTGCACGAGGGGCTGCGGGCCTTCGCCGAGAAGCGTGAACCGCACTTCACCACTACTGGAGAGAACCATGACTGACAACGCCGAGCTGTCCGACTTCCGGATCGCGGTGCGCTCGCTGGCCCGCAAGAACTTCCTCGAGGGTTACCTCGAGCGGGCGAAGGGCGGCACCTACCCCGCGACGACACCTTGAAGGTCCTCGGCGACAACGGCCTGCTCGGGGTCTGCCTGCCCGAGGAGTACGGCGGCCGGGGCGCAGGACTGGACGCCCCGGGCATCGCCTGCGAGGAAGTGGCGTACGCCGACGCCGCGTGCGCCTACCGGGTCTTCGCCAACAACGTGGCTGCCGACCTGTTCCTCACCACGGGCTCACCAGAGGTCATCGACCGCTGGTTGGCGCCGACTGTCGAGGGACGCGCCGTATGCGCGATCGCACTCACCGAGCCCGGAGCCGGTTCCGACGCCCGGGGACTCACATCCAAGGCCGTGCCCGTCGAGGGAGGCTGGGAGCTGTCGGGGGAGAAGACCTCGATCACTCAGGCACCCGACGCGGACGTCGCGATCGTGGTCGCGAGAGAGAGTGACTCCGGCCGGATCAGCGCCTTCGTCATGGACATGGATTCCCCGGGCATCGCGCGGCAGCGTTTCGAGGATCCCGGGTTCCGGGCGGTCGGTCGCGGCTCGATCATGATGGACCGCGTCTTCGTGCCCTCCACGCACCGGATGGGAGAGGGCGGTCAAGGTTTCGCCCTGATCATGCAGGAGTTCGACCTAACCCGCACGCTCATCGCCTACATGATCCTCGGCATCGCCCACCGTGCCCTCGACCTGACCATCGAGCACGTGCGCCGCCGGATGAGCTTCGGCAAGCCGCTCAGCCACTACCTGGGGCGTGACCTTCCCGATCGCCGAGCACCTGACCCACCTCGCGGCCGTGCGCGCGCTCGCAGACGCCACGCTCGCTGCGCGTTCCGCCGGCCGACCGCACACGGTCGAGGCGGCAATGCTCAAGTGGTGGGCGCCGCAGGTCGGCTTCAAGGCCGTCCGGGAGTGCGTGGTCCTCCATGGACACGTCGGGTGGTCGGAGGAAATGCCGCTCCAAGCGCTCCTGCGTGACATCTCCGGCTTCCAGATCGGCGACGGCACGCCCCAGATCCAGAAACTCATCATCGCCCGCGCGGCCATCGGCCCCGAGGTCATGGGCGACTGACCGACCAGTCGATCCAGTAGGTGGGTCCACAGCCACAACGAAGGAGCCAGCATGCAGTTCGACACCACCGCCATCGTCACCGGGGGGCGCCTCCGGACTCGGAGAAGCAGCCGCCCGGCGCCTCATCGACCTCGGCGCCACCGTGGCCGCATTCGACCTCGACGACACGAAGGGAGCACAGCTCGAGTCCGAGCTCGGCGAGCGCTACCACCATCACAAGGTCGACGTCAGCCAGCTCGACCGGGTCGAGACCGCAGTAGTCGCTGTCGAGGCCAACCACGGCCCAGTGCGGATCGTTGTCAACGCCGCCGCAGTGCCCGCGCCCGCCAAGCTCCTCAGCAGCCGAGGTCCCATCTCGATGGAGGTCTTCGATAAGGGGATCAAGGTCAACCTTTACGGACCGATCCACGTCATGCGCAGCGTGGTTGCGGGCATGGCCGCCAGCGACCCGAACGAGGACGGCGAACGGGGGGTCATCATCAACGTCGCCTCGGGCGCTGCCTACGAAGGTCAGGTCGGACAGGTTGCCTACAGTGCCTCCAAGGGTGCGCTCGTGAGCATGACGATGCCGCTCTTCCGGGAGCTCGCCATCCATGGGATCCGCGTGATGACCGTGGCCCCGGGTGCCTTCGACACCCCGATCTACGACCACGTGCCTCCGGCGCTCAAGGAACAGCTCGCTGCCCAGTGCCTCTTCCCGAAGCGGATGGGTCGACCGGAGGAGTTTGGCCTCCTCATTGAGGAGATCGTCCGCAACCCCATGCACAACGGCCGCACGATCCGACTCGACGCCGGCATGATCCTCGGCCCGAGCTGACCGTGAACAAAGAAGGCCGCCGACCACCGGCCATGAACCGAGAACAGGAAGACCGACGATGACAGCCACCATTCCCGTCCGCGAGGGGCTCTTCCGCGAGACCGACGACGGACCGACTCTGCTCGCGGGGGAGTGCACCGAGTGCGGACGCATCGCTTTCCCGGTGAGCGAGCGTTGCCTTGAGTGCGGGGAGGACAGGATCAAGATCTGTGAACTGGGTTCGAAGGGTGAACTGCTCTGCGCCACCGTGGTGCACATGGGCAACGGGCGCTTGAACCCGGCTACAGCGTCGGCTACGTGCTGATGCCGCACGGCGTCCGAGTCTTCAGCCAGACCGCTGCAGACGGTCACGAGCCTCTCGCCTCAGGTACGCCAATGCGGCTCGAGATCGCGCCGCTGTGGCGTGACGGCGAGCACGACGTCCTCGCCTACCGATTCGTCCCCGCCACGAGCAAGGAGACCAAGGATGCGTGACGTCTTCGTCATCGGCACCGGCCAGAGCGACTTCGGCAAGACCCCTGAGCGCAGCGCCGCGCAGATGGGCCGCCAAGCAGCGCTCGAGGCAATCGCGGACGCCGGCATCCGCCCCCTCGACCTGCAGAGCGTCTTCACCTCGCGAGTCTTCGACGCCATGGTCACGAGTCAGGCCATCATGAAGGACATCGGGGTCGCCCGCATCGAGATGGTCAACGTGGAGAATGCCTGCTCCGGCGGTGCCACCGCGGTCCGCAGTCTCTACAAGGACATCGCCGCAGGGTTCATCGACATCGGCATCGCCATCGGTGTCGAGTCCATGAGCACCAGCCCGGTCGCCGGCAAGCTCATCCCGCCGGACAAGGACGACCTCGACGGACAGATGGGCCTGACGATGCCGGTCCTCTTCGCCCTGCAGGCCCGACGTTTGATGGAGACCCACGGGGCCACACCCGAGGACTTCGCCCGGGTGTCGGTCAAGGCGCACGACTTTGGTGCGCTCAACCCGCGGGCCCAGTATCGCAAGCGGTTCACCGTGGAGGAGGTGCTCGGCTCGCGGATGATCTCCGACCCGATCACCCTCTTGCAGTGCTGCCCGAACACCGACGGTGCAGCCGCCGTCGTACTGGTCTCCGCCGAGATAGCAGAGAAGTATTCCGACCTGCCGATCCGCATCGCGGGCTCGGCACTGGCTCTCCGGGGAGCAGGACTTCCTGCGCCCTGACATCACCTCGATGCCGGCTGGACAACGGGCCGCGCAACTGGCGTATGAGCAGGCCGGTGTCTCGCCTTCCGATGTCGACGTCGTCGAACTGCACGATGCCTTCGCCAGCGAGGAGATCGTCCACTACGAGGACCTCGGACTGTGCGAGCGCGGCGAGGGCGTTGCCCTGCTGCGCTCCGGTGCGACCTCTCTCGGTGGGCGTATACCCGTCAACCCCAGTGGCGGGTTGCTCTCCCCGGGCCATCCACTGGCCGCATCGGGCGTGCGCACCATCGCCGACATCACCAACCAGCTGCGCGGTCGCGCCGGCGACGTACAGGTGCCGGATGCCCGAGTAGGTCTCGCGCAGATGCTCGGCGGTGTCGTCAACGGCATGGATGTCGCCGCCGCGAGCGTGCACGTCCTCACACGCTGATCTTGACCCGCGCCCCACGACCACCGAAGGAACCAGACCATGGAATCGCCCATCATCGCGGGGGTCGGCATGACCCCCTTCACCAAGCCCGGAGCATCCGCCACCTACGACGTGATGGCGGCCGACGCGGTCAGACGCGCCCTGAGCGATGCGGGTCTGGAACTGACTGACGTCGACCGGGCGTATGCCGCCTACGTCTACGGAGACTCGACCTCGGGGCAGCGTGGCCTGTACCACGTGGGCAAGACTGGGATGCCGATCGTCAATGTCAACAACAACTGCTCGTCCGGGTCGACCGCCCTGTGGCTGGCGAGCCAAGCGGTGCGTAGCGGAACCGCTGATTGCGCCCTTGCATTCGGCTTCGAGCAGATGCAGAAGGGCGCGCTCAACATGATGTGGACTGACCGCCCGAGCCCGGTCCGGGACTTCATCGACGTTGTCGCCCGCCGCTACGAAGGGACTGAGGAGGTGCCGATGGCGCTCCTGCTCTTCGGGGCTGCCGGAGCCGACTACATGGAGCGATACGGAACGCGACCCGAAACCTTCTTGAAGGTGACGGTCAAGGCGCGACAGCACGCCCGCTCCAACGCGAACGCCGTTTTCCGTGACCCAGTGACGGTCGAGCAGGTGCTGGCCTCGCCGAGGCTATTCAAGTCGCTGACGCGGTTGCAGGCGTGCCCGCCCACCAACGGCGCCGCTGCGGTCATCGTCTGTACGTCCGACTTCGCCCGGGCACACGACATCGACTCCGGTACCCGGATCCCGGGGCAGGGGCTGGCGACGGACACGGCGGTGAGCTTCGATCCGGACGACCTGTCGGGGGTCGTCGGTTACGGCGTCACCGAGCAGGCCGCCGCCGCGGCCTACGAACAGGCGGGTCTGGGCCCGGGCGACGTCGACGTGGTCGAGTTGCACGATTGCTTCACGGTCAACGAGATCCTCGCCTACGAGGCGCTGGGTCTCACAGCTCCGGGCACGTCGGAGAAGTTCATCGAGGACGGCGACAACACCTACGGCGGTCGCGTCGTCGTCAACCCATCGGGGGGTCTGCTCTCCAAGGGGCACCCGATCGGTGCCACGGGACTGGCGCAGATCACCGAGCTCACCCAACAGCTCCGAGGCGCGATTGCCGACGGCCGTCAGGTCGAGGGAGCGCGGATCGGTTTGCAACACAACATCGGTGTGGGCGGAGCCGGCGTCGTCACGGTCCTCGGCTGAGGCGCTGGTGATGACCAGTTCCCCGCGTCCGCAGCGACCACCGCAAGGACCCAAGGACCCCCTTGCGGCGAACCCGATCGCCGGTAGCGTGATTTATCGTGGACTCGTCCTCGGTGCACCCGTCCGGTGGCGATCCCGGGACTGGGGCGACTTACGGATCAGCTCCGCGTGATGCTGTCGGTCGTGGGCCGGTGCCTTGCACTCTCCGTATTGGGTATTGGCGGGGAGACGTACCCGATCCGTAACGGACTTTCCGGGCGGGAAAGCGCACGCTGCCAATGTTGGCTCCGGCCGAGGACGGATCAGGTCAAAGGCACGAAGCCAGCGGAAACGAGAGTCAACCGGCCGGGGACTTCCACCACGATCCCTCGGGACCGGGCAGCACCGCCACCATCACTACGAATGAACTCCCTCGGGGCGGACAATCTGCCAAACGCACCGAGTGCTACCCGGTCAGGTCAATCGTCGTCTCGGAGACGCGATGACGGTCGACCTGGCTACGGTCGAGTTCTACTCCGAGGCCGGGTCCAGTCGGGATCGACACCGCCCCGTAGCTGAAGGCTGGCGCGTCAACCAAGAGCGACTCGCGCAGGTCGTTATGGCGCACGTCACTCTCCAGTAGCTGGATTGTCGGGGCCATGGCGGCCAACTGCAAGGTGGCCGCAAGCGCCAGAGCGCCGTTGAACAGGTGAGGCGCGACTACGCAACTGCTGTTTTCGGCCATGCGTGCCACGGCGAGCGATGGCGTGATGCCTCCCAACTTTGACACGTCAGGTTGCACGACGTGCACGGCGCCAGACGCGATGTAGCGCGCGAAGTTGTCCACGCCGTAGACGTTCTCTCCGGTGGCCGGGGGAACCCGGTCTTCTCGTGGAGCTCGACCGGGTCCTCGAGCCGATCCCCACGCACTGGCTCCTCGAGCCGGGCGACGCCGACCTCACGGAGGTGTGGGACCATCCGGACAGCCTCGTCCAGTGACCATGCTTGGTTTGCGTCGACGTAGATGTCCATTTCCTCACCGGCGCTTTGGCGCACGAGACGAAGGGCCTGACGGTCCTGTTCTTCGTCGAAACCGACCTTCACCTTGACCGCTCGGTAGCCCTCCGCCTTGGCCCGCTCCAGCACAGCCCGGTGATCGGTGGGACCGAGGCTGCTCGCGTACGCCTTTATCTCTGATCGCACACGTTCGCCAACGGGGGCGATCGCCACACCGAGGGTTCGGGCGGCTAGGTCCCACAGGGCGATGTCAACACCGCTGATGGCTTGTGCGATGGGCCCGGGTGCGCCCCATTGGCGACCTAGAGGTGCCAGCCGGGTGACGAGGCGTTCGTAGTGCTCCGCGACGGTGCCGACTGGGTGCTCGCGCAGGACCGGGGCGACGCCCTCGATAAGCGTGGCGATTCGTTCGGCAGGTGCCCACGAGGGAAAGTTGACCCAGCTCTCACCATGGCCGATAGTCCCGTCAGTTCCTTCGAGCGAGACCAGAATCATCGTTCGTTGCCGCAGCGGGGCGAACGACATTGCCACACCGTCGTTGATGCTCGCTCGCAGGAGTTCCACGCGCATCGACCGCAGTTCCAGCTGTTGGTCGAGCAGGTTCGTCGTTGGATTCACGCGAGTACCGCGGTTGAGTGCGCCGCATCCGGATCGATCTGCTCATGCAGGGTCTGCCGCATCCCGGCGATATGGTGGCGAGCGTGCGTCTCCGCCGCGGAAGGATCGCCAGCTTGGATGGCGGCGACGATGTCTTCGTGCTCGGCGAGAGCCAGATGGCCGGGTCCCATTCGCAGGCTCGCCGTCCGGATGGCAAGTTGGACCACACTCCGGATGCTGTCGAGCATCTCCGCCAGCAGTTGATTGCCGGCCGCCTCGCGCAGCAGGACGTGGAACTCCACATCTAGGGCGACGTGGCGCTCTAGATCGCCGGCTTCAATTGCCGCGCGGTGTTGGGTCATGACGACGTCGAGGCGTTTGCAGGAAGGCCGAGTCGCTCGACTCGGCCGCCCGGCGAGCCGCGAGACCTTCCAAGACCTCGCGGACGTCGTAGATCGGAATGAGGTCATCGGCGTCGAGTTGGACGACGAAGCAGCCGCGGCGTGGCTCTTCGTACGCCAGCCGCTCGGCGGTGAGGCGTTGCACAGCTTCGCGAACGGGACTCCGGCTGACATTCAGTTCTTGGGCAAGCAGCGGAACTGAGAGCTTGGTGCCGGGCGCGAGTTCACCGCTGAGGATTGCATTACGCAGCCGCTCCAGAACGGAGTCGGTGATTCGCCCTGGGTGGCCGGGGAGTCAGGTTGCTCATCGGTCGCTCACTCTCTGCTGCTGGGGCCAACTATTTCCTGACAGCACTTTACATGTAGCCAAGGTGTAGCGCATATTACATGTAGCCGTTCGCGGCGACCCTGTATCCAAGTCCTACCTGAGCAAGCCCAAGGAGATCGACGATGATCACAGCCGACCGACTTCGGTCCATGGCAGAGCCCGAGTCCGGTGACGTCTCGGCGGCGATCTACACCGACGAAGAAGTCTACCGGCGCGAATTGGACGCCATCTTTCGCAAGTCGTGGCTCTTCGTAGGGCACGAATCGCAACTGCCCAAGGCTGGCGACTTCTTCACGTCCTACATGGCCGAGGACTCGATCGTAGTCACGCGGAACCGGGCTGGTGAGCTGTCGGCCTTCCTGAATGTGTGTAGGCACCGCGGCATGAAGATCTGTCGCGCTGAGCTCGGCAACACGCGGGCGTTTCAGTGCACCTACCACGGGTGGAGCTACGGACTTGACGGCGAGCTAAAGGCGGTCCCGCATCAAGAGGCATACGGTCCGGGATCTCGCGCTAGAGGAGTGGGGCGCGATCCGTGTTGCGCGTGTGGGGTCGTATAAGGGAATGATCTTTGCGACCGGGACGAGCATGCTCTGGACCTCGTGGAGTACCTCGGTGAGGCCGCCTACTACCTCGACGGCGTCATCGACCGGCTACCCGGGGGCAGTGAGGCCGTAGGCGGAATCCACAAGTGGGTCATCGACTGCAACTGGAAGATGCCTGCCGAACAGTTCGCCAGCGACATGTATCACGCCGCTACCAGTCACATCTCCGCCATCACGGTCAACATGCCCGAGGACTTCGACCCTCTCCAGCACAGCATGGACCAGCGTGACGGCGTGCAGTACTGGAGCGAACAAGGGCACGGCGGTGGCTACTTCTACGCCGAGCGGCCCAACCCGGCGATCTGGCTTCAGCCGCTTGCCAAGGAGTGGCTAGCCAGTACATACGAGAAGGTCGTGGCGCGCCTCGGCGCGGGACCGTGCCGCACACGTCAGCGGTCACAATACGATCTTCCCCAACTTCTCTTGGCTGGCCGGCACAAACACCATTCGAGTCTGGCACCCACGTGGCCCGGGCAGGATCGAGGTGTGGGCCCGGACCATCGTCGACAGTGATGCGCCCGAGGACGTCAAGAACGCCTTCCGCAAGAGTTCGCTACGGGCTTTCGGGCCGTCCGGCTTGCTCGAGCAGGACGACGGGGAGAACTGGGTCGAGATCCAGAAGACGATGCAGGGCAGCGTGTCGCGCGACACGACCTTGTGCTACCGGATGGCTCTCGACGCGCCAACCCGACGTTCGGAGAACTCTGGAGCCCACGAGGGGCCACTGTTCTCAGACACCGCGGCACGCAGTTTCTATCGTCGTTGGTCGGCGATGATGACGGAGGGACTGGCGTGAACTCGAACGCGCAGACCGAGGGCGGCGGGTTTGGCGCTCATGCCGACTGGCCTCTGCCCGACCCGGCCGACCATCTCCGGCTCCAGCAGTTCTACAACTTCGAGGCGCACCTGCTCGACGAGCGGCGGTTCCACGACTGGCTGAATCTCTTCTCCGAAGACCTGCATTACTGGATGCCCATTCGTCGAGTGCTCCCACCCCGCCAGCGGAGCATGGAGTTCACCGGCCCCGATGAGCTCGCCCAATTCGACGAAACATTTATGGAGCTCACACAACGTGTCGACAAGATCGAGACCGGCAAGGCGTGGGCCGAGGAACCTCCCTCGCGCACCCGGCACCTGATCACAAACCTGCTGGCCCGCAAGGAGCCGGACGGGTGGTCGGTCCGTACGGCGTTCATCGCGTACCAGAGCCGCTCTGAGCATGACTCCCACGCCTTCGTGGGTGAGCGTCGCGACCGGCTTGAGTGTGCCGACGCGGCGCCGTACGGGCTCAAAATTTGTCGGCGCGAGATCCGCCCTGGACCACGCGACCGTGATCGCCCCCAGCCTAAGCATCTTCTTCTAATCTCACTCGCCCCCTTCTACACGGACGGAGTCCACCATGACCCAAACGATCGAAGAACTGACCTTTGACGCCACCTCGCGTACCGCCGTCATCGACGGCCACCGAGTCCACTACAACGAGGCCGGCACGGGCACTCCACTGGTGTTGCTTCACGGTGGCGGCCCCGGAGCTTCAGGCTGGAGCAACTTTCACCAAAACCTCGCACTGTCGAACAACTTCCGTGTCCTGATGGTCGACCAGCCGGGCTACGGCGGCAGTACCAAGATCCCGCCGGTGGACGAATGCCGCTCCGAGTTCGCGATGCGCCTGCTGGTTGGACTGCTCGACGAGCTCGACATCGAGGCCGCACACATCCCGGGGAACTCCTTCGGCGGTCGTACTGCCATTCAGATGGCGCTTCATCACCCCGGCCGAGTGCTCGACCTGATCCTGATGGGTCCCGCCGGTGGGAGCCTCAACATCTTCGCCCCCGAGCCCACTGAGGGGATGAAGCACCTGTACGGCTTCTTCGCTGAGCCCGGACCCTCGATCGAGAAGATGCAGGCGCTTGTCGACACCTTTCTGTACGACAAATCCCTGAGCACCACCGAGCTGGTTCGCTCGCGTTACGAGGCGGCAGTCGACCCTGAGACTCGGGCGTTTTACACCAAGTTCCTCTCCACCCCGGACACCCAGCGAGCCGCAACTGTGGCGCGACTTGGACCGGATCCCGCACCGCACCCTGCTGCTATGGGGCCGTGACGACCGGACCAACCCGTACGAGAGCGGCCTGTTCATGCTCAAGCGCATGGCCAACGCACAGTTGCACGTGTTCCCCCAGTGCGGTCACTGGGTGCAGTTCGAGCAGGCGCAGGAGTTCGAGAGCGTGCTCACCGGCTTTCTGCAAGGTCGTGACCGGCGAGATGACTGAGCAAACGATGGAAGAGCGCGCGAATGGCGTCAACTCGGGCGGTGAGAGCACCGGAGCCGATGACCTGGTCTGGATCGACGCGTGCCTAACAGATGACCTGCCAGCGGGTGAGATGCGAGCTCTGGAGAGCGACCCGCCGGTGGCCGTCTACAACGTCGAAGGCGAGTTCTTCTCGACCGCGGACACCTGCACACACATGAAATCCTCGCTCAACGAGGGCTACCTCGACGGTGACCAAGTTGAGTGTGCGCTACACATGGCGACGTTCTGTGTCCGCAGTGGTAAGGCCACGTCTTTGCCTGCAACCTTGCCGCTGCGCACCTTCGACACCCGCGTCGCCGGCAATCAACTGCAGGTGAGCGTGCCAAGGGCGTGGGTGAGCGAAGGATGAGGGATGCGTCCGTCGTGATCGTGGGCGCCAGCACGGCTGGCGCGGCCGCGGCGTATACCCTGAGGGCGGTCGGGCACGAGGGGCCTATAACGCTCGTCGGCGCCGAGGACACTGCGCCGTACGAACGGCCACCGCTGTCCAAGACCGTCCTCACTGCTGCGGAAGAACCCGAGGCCGTGTGGCTGCTTCCGACCGACACCTACGCCAGCCGGGACATCACTCTTCGTCTCGGCGCTCCGGTAACCTCCGTCGAACTGGCCAGCGGCGGCTTCTCGCTGACGATCGAGGATCGCGAGCAGATCGCCGCCGACGTGGTGGTGCTCGCGACCGGCGGCCGTGCCCGACGTCCTGCTGGTCTGCCGGAGGATCCACGCATCCACGTGCTCCGCACTTGGGCAGACGCCCGGGCCCTTCGAGCGCACATGCGCACGGCGCACCGAGCGCTTGTTCTGGGGTCTGGCCTCATAGGCGCCGAGTGCGCGGCCTCGGCGTCCGCGCAAGGCTTGGACGTCGAAGTCTTAGAGATGCAGACAACGCCGTTTCCCTCCATCGCCTCCCGGGCGGTGCGCACGACGCTGCTGCGCACCTTCGCCGAGCACGGCGTCCGTTTCCGCACCGGAGTGACTGTGAACAACTGCACGCCGACCGACGATGGTCTTGTCGTCCAACTCTCTGACGGTACCGTTCTCGAGGTCGACCTGCTCGTGGTCGGTATTGGCATCGAACCGGCGACCGAACTGGCTGAGCGAGCGGGCGCGGCGACCGAGCGGGGCGTGCTAGTGGATGAGTCGATGCGCACCTCGGTGCCGGGACTGTACGCGGCAGGCGACGTGGCCAGTCGTCGCTTGGGCGGCCGCTTGATCCGTCACGAGCACTTCGCATCCGCGCAGGCTCAGGGTGAGGCTGCAGCGCGGGCGATCGCCGGTCTCGAACCGGTCCCGCTGCCCACGCCGTGGGCATGGTCCGACCAGTTCTCTCACAGACTTGAGGTCCCGGGTGAACCGGATGCGGCCGATTACACCCGACTCCGGCAACCCGGTGACGGCCAGATCGTCGAATTCTCGATCGCGGACTCGCGATTGGTAGGCCTTACCGCACTGGACCAGCCGCGTGTGGTGCGCGAAGCTCGCCGACTGATCGGCGGACGACTACGTGGCTCAGCCAATGACCTTGAGCGCACCGACGTCCCACTCAAGCAACTGGTCGACGCCCCGTGAGAAGCGTCCTGATCACCGGCGGCGCGTCCGGGCTCGGGGCCGCCCTCGTGCGGCGTTTCGCCGCAGACGGTTGGGGCGTCGGCGTCCTCGACCGGCGACGGGAACTCCCCGATGAGCTGGCCGACCTGCACCGACGCGGCGCCCTCGCCTTCGAGAGCGCGGACGCAGCCGACCACGGCGCCTACGAGCGGCTGATTGACCAGATGACCGAACGGTTCGATTCCGTTGACGCGCTCATCGCGAACGCAGCCGTATGGGACTACTCGCTCGCGCTCATGGACATGACACCCGAGCAGCTCGATTCCGGGTTCGACCAGTTGTTCTCCGTCAACGTGAAGGGATATCTGGTTGCGGCGCACGCGGCCGCGCCGGTGCTTGCGGAATCCGGCGGCGCGATCGTCCTGACACTGTCGAACGCTGCCTTGTATCCCGGCGGCGGCGGGCCGCTCTACGTGGCGTCCAAGCACGCCGGTGTCGGCATCGTGCGCCAACTCGCCTACGAACTCGCCCCGCAGGTGCGGGTCAACGCGGTGGCGCCTGCCGGGATGGCCACGGCGCTGAGTGGCCCGCCCGGCCTCGGTCAGGAAGACCAGCGGTTCGACGACGCGTGGGACGGGGCAGCCTTTGCTGAGCGCGTGCCCCCGGGGTTCGTCCCGGATGTCGAGGACTACGTCGAGGCGTTCATGTATCTCGTCGACTCGCAAAAGTCTCGTGCCGTCACTGGAATCGTGCTGCCGGTCGAGCTCGGACTAGGTGTCCGGGGAATCCGCAACGTCGCTGGCGGTGTTCGCCGCGACCTGAACTGATGGCCTTGGAGGTCATTCTGCCGATCCTCATCGTTGGCTTGTCCGCCGCCAGCATTTGTCAGGTGCTCACCGGCTGGGGCTTCAGTCTGGTCGCCGGACCGGTGTTGATTCTGGCTTGCGGGCACGCCGCCGGACTGCAGTTGACGGTGGCGCTCGGCCCGGCGGTGAACACCACACTCCTTTTCGCCCGGTGGCGTGACGTCGGCATTCGTGACCTGCTCGAGATCCTCCTGCCCGCCGCCTTCCTCGCACCGTTCTGGGTGTGGCTCATCGGAGGCCTGCCGGACGACGTCGTAGCCAGAATAGCCGGGGGAACTGGGCTTCTTGCCGTCGCGATGATCGCGTCCGGAGTTCGTCTGGGGATGCTGCGCCAGCAGCGGGGAGCGGCACTTTCGGGAGCCCTGTCGAGCGGTCTTGTAGTCGCTGGCGGTGTCGGAGGGCCACCACTCATCATGCACGCGGCGAACAACGGCTGGCCGTTGGCGGCGACCCGCGCGACCCTGAATGCCTACTTCTTTCTCTTCGGGCTCGTCATGTTCATTCTGATCGGACCGCCCCCATTGAACAGTTCAGCGTATGCGGCCGGCGCGGGCATGATCGGCGGATTGGTCGCGTCGGTCTGGTTGACCGGGCGGGTGAGCGCGTCAGCTGTCATGCGAGGGACACTTCTTCTCGCTGGCGCGAGCGGGCTCATGCTCCTGATCTTCGGTGCGCACACCTAACCCGAACCAGTCGGTCAGTTCTTGGGGTCGATGATCCCCCCGAGCATCTGGTCGAAAGTCGCCTGTGCGCGGACGTCGAGTTCTTCGGGTGCTACGCCGAGGCGCGCTGCGAAGACCTCTCGGTAGGCGGTGTAGCCCAAATAGGTCGCTGCGGTCATGACGTGCGCTATCAACGCGTCGGTATCTGGGGGCAATGCGCCGGTCTCTTTGTCACGCGCCAAGTCCTCCCGAGTCGCGTCGAGCGCCGGAAAGGGGTCGATACTCCCGCCATCGAGAGCCACGAGCGTCTCCAACTTGAGGAAGGCACGGTGCACGATCGCCTCGGAGAAGACCCGCCGCCGACGCTCTGCGAAGGGGAGGGCGCGGTCCTTGTGGAAAACGGCCGAGGCTTCCCATGACAACCCCGCCAAGGCAGCACGTAGCAGGCCTTGGCGAGATCCGAAGTACTGATAGATGAGCGCTCGATTGACACCTGCTTCTTCGGCAACCTGCTGCAGGTTCAGGCCGTTGAGCACCCCGTCGCGCTCGACGAGCGCTCGCGCCGCCCCGAGTATCTGACGTTCGGTCGACAACCGCTTCGCGCTGCGGCCCCTGACGGAGCGTCGGTCATTGGCATGGGTTTCGGGTTTCCAAGCGGGGTGTTTGGAGTCACATCTACATGCTACATTCACTCACGTTCTGAAAACTAACGTTTTGTGAGTTGGAGCCATGACGAAATTGCCGCTGGACGGTGTGCGAGTCCTTGACCTCTCGACAGTTCTTGCTGCGCCGCTCACGGCATCGCTGTTGGGGGAGTACGGGGCCGAAGTGATCAAGGTCGAGCACCCTGTGATGGGTGATCCCGTTCGCGCCTACCCGCCGTTCGTCGACGACGTCTCGCTCCACCACAAGGTCACCAACCGCGGAAAGTCCTCAGTGACGGTCGACCTGTCGAACGATGCCGGTGCCGAGCTGGCTCTCGAACTAGCTGGCGCAGTCGACGTGGTCGTGACCAACTTCAGGCCCGCCACACTGCGCCGCTGGGGCCCGGACTACGACGACTTGCGTAGCAGGCGGACCGACCCGGTGGTACTGCACCTGACCGCCTTTGGCCGGGAGGGGCCCTATGCAGACCGTCCCGGCTTCGCCCGTATCGCGGAGGCGTACGCGGGACTGACCCACATCACCGGCTATCCCGACAGGCCACCTGTCTTTGCCGGATACCCCCTCGCCGATGGTGTCGTGGGGATGTACGCGGCCTTTGCAGTGATGTTGGCACTGCGCCATCGCGACGAGACCGGCGAAGGCCAGCTGATCGACCCGGCCCTGTTCGGAACCGCTGCTGCGCATGATGGAGGACCCGGCGGTCGGTGCCGCCACCAACGGCGTGGCCAAGCAGCGGATGGGCAACCAGCAAGCAAACATCTGTCCCAACGGCCTGTTCCCCACCGCCGACGGGGACCACGTGATCATCCCTGCCTCGACCCCCGTATGTGGCAACGACTCGTCACCCTCATCGGCGACGACGATCTACGCGCATACCCGACGAACGCCGTGCGCCTGAAGCACCGCGAGCTGATCGAGAGCCGTGTCGCCGAGTGGACTCAAACCTACAAGCGTGACGATCTGCTGGTGCTCTTGGAACAGAACGGCGTGGCCTGCGGTCGGGTCTTCACAGCCGTCGAACTGCTGGACGACCCGCACTTGAAGGTTCCTGCGGAAACCTCGTCAGCGTTCACGACGAGGAACTTGGTCGCGACATCACGGTCCCGGCGCCCATTCCGACGTGGTCGACCATCGAGCCCCGGGTCGGCACTCCCGGCTCGCGCCCGGGGTCCGGTACCGACAACGTGCTCAGCACGTTGCTTGGAAAGAGCGCGGCGGACATCCGAATGCTCCGTGAACTAGGAGCCATCGGCCCCGCCATCACCGCCCGACGTCCTGAGGAGGACTCCATGAGCAACATCCCTGAGCGATTCAACGCCCCGGTCAGCGGACGGACGGCCGACCCCACCCCGACCCTTGAAGAGGTCCCTCGCAACTTCCCCGGAGCCGGACGAGCTAGGCGTCCGCGTCCTCTATTCCTCGCTCAACTACAAGGACGCGCTCGCCTCGACCCCAGAGGGACGCGTGGCACGAACCTCACCGTTGGTGCCCGGCATCGACCTCGTCGGCGAGGTCGTGGACGCGGCCGGCGACTTTGCTGTGGGCGACATCGTCGTCGCACACGGCTACGACCTTGGCGTGGCGCACCACGGCGGCTACGCGGCATACGCACGGATCCCCGTCGAGTGGGCCTTCCCGCTACCTGTGGGCCTGACGCCGCGAGAGTCCATGATCTTCGGCACGGCCGGATTCACCGCCGCGCTTAGCGTGGTTCAGCTCGAGGAGCGCGGCCTTCGCCCGGAGCACGGGCCCGTCCTCGTCACCGGAGCCACCGGTGGTGTGGGCAGTGTGGCGGTCGCGCTGCTTGGCCAGCGGGGCTACGACGTGGTCGCTTCGAGCGGGAAGGCCAGCCGGGCCGACTGGTTGCTCTCTCTGGGAGCGCAACGCGTCATGGGCCGGGTCGACGTACCGGATCGACCCAAGCCGCTCGCGCGAGAGCAATGGGCCGCAGCCGTCGACTGCGTCGGGGGTGCGCCCCTAGCGCAGGTGCTGGCCGAGACGAGATACGGCGGAGCCGTCGCGGCTAGCGGCCTCACTGCTGGACCAACCTTCGCGGCGTCGGTCTTTCCCCACATCCTGCGAGGAGTCGCACTCCTAGGGATTGACAGTGTGCAGTGCCCGCTGGAGCGAAGAGTAGCCATCTGGGAGCGGATGGCGACCGACCTGCGACCCACGGATATCGAGGCACTGTGCGGACAGGAGATCGGATTGCCACACGTGGCTGACGAGATCACCAAGATCTTGGCCGGGGGGCTGATCGGCCGCACGGTCGTTCGCGTCGCCAACGACGCCGCGTCATTCTGAAGAATACTGAGCCGACCTCTTGTCTAGTGCTTCTACATGTAGCATGCTGCATGCTGTGAGCGCAGTCACAGAATCGGCGCCGGACCCAAGGAGCTTCAATGCGTAAGAACACCACTCGCAGCGTCCGCGTCATTCGCGCGGCCGCTAGCGTCACCGGGATCGCCCTTGTCGGATCGCTCGCTGCATGCGGCGGCTCCAGCGACACTGCAGGGCGAAGATGGCACGACGACGGTCAAGGTCGCACTGCAGCCGACCTCGTTCGCCGCGACGTACTTCGTCGCCAAGGAGCAGGGCTACTTCGAGGACGCTGGCATCACGGTTGAGGAGGAGGTCTTGCCTGAACGCTGGCGCCCGAGGTGCCGCTCATTGCTTCGGGCGACGCGCAGTTCGCGGTCGCGCCTGATCGTCCCGATCGTAGTTGCCAACTCTCAGGGCCTACCAGTGAAAATGGTCGCTCCGTCAAGCCTGTATGGCACGACGGAAGAAGATGCGGCCGTCGGCATTATCGTCCCGGGGGGCAGCAGTGCGAAGAGTGCCGCCGACCCGGCTGGCGAGACCGTGGCCGTTCCGGGTCTCAAGGCCGCGCCCGAGCAGTTGCTGCTGAATGCCGTGGAGGCCGACGGAGGCGACCCCGCCTCGGTCAAGCTCGTCCAGATGGACTATCCAACTGGCTTCAGCGCCTTGGACAAGGGTGACATCGACGGCATGATCGTGACCGAGCCATTCATCACCCAAGCCGCCAGTCAGGGCTATCAGGTGATCTCTTACCCCGAGCTTGAGACGTCGCCGGGCGGCCTTTTCGCGGCGTGGTTCGCCAGTACCGAGTTCCTCAACGACGACGCCGAGACGGCGGAGAAGTTCATCGGGGCCATTGAGAAGGCCAATGAGTATGCGACCGCTCATCCCGAGGAGGTCAACGCGATCGTCGCGGAGCAGCAGCAGATGCCCAAGGAGGCGGAGCAGGCGCTTCCGCCGACTACTTTCGGTACCGAGCTCGATCAGGCATCCCTAGAAAGCACGATTGCCGACATTGAAAAGTTCGGTTGGACCCGAAACACGCCCACAGTCGCCGACCTCCTGTGGGCGCCCTGATGCCAGTCGCCCTACTGCCACGGACGCGCACGATGCGCAGGTCCGGAGCTGTCGCTCACGGCATAAAGGTCGCTCGCGTAGCTCTGGTCGTTGCCCTACTAGTCGCGTGGGAGCTGCTGTGCAGGGCAGGAATCCTGCCGGCAAGCGGCTTCTCGCCGCTGAGTGAGATCGCGGCACGCTGGGCGACCAGTTCACTCGCGCGTCGTTTTGGACGGCGCTTTCCGACTCTCTGATCAGCTGGCTGGTCGGCCTCATTCTGTGCCTCGCAGTGGGGATCCCGATCGGGGCGCTGCTCGGCTGGAGCGACAAGGTCTACCGCGCCGTCCGCCCGGTAATGGAGTTCCTCCGAGCCACCCCGCCGGTGGTCCTGATCCCATTCGTGCTGTTGTTCTTCGGTCCTTCGCAGGAGATGAAGATCATCCTTGTCGTTCTGGGGGGTGTCTGGCCGATTCTCATCCAGTCGATGTACGGCGTCCACGACGTTGACGGGACTGTGGTGCACACCGCGCGCCTACCGCATCAGGGGCTTCCGGTTCTTTCGCTCCGTAATGATGCCCACGATCTCTCCATACCCGGTGACGGGCGCACGGGTGTCGGCGGTCCTCGCACTGCTGCTGACCATCGGCTCGGAGATGGTGACCTCCGCCCCCGGACTCGGCCGCGCGATCTTCGACGCGCAGACCAACAACGATCTGGCCGGCATGTACGCCCTGATCGTCGTCGCTGGTGTGCTGGGCCTCGCAGTCAATTCCGTCTTTTTCTTCATCGAGCGAAAGGCACTGGCATGGCATCCGTCGCAGCGCCCGGTCATCTCGTGAGACGCTGGCAACCCATGCGAGTGGTCCAGTGGGTCGTCGCGGTCGCCGGTGAACTGTGGTTCGCCGTCGCCGTGCTGGCAGCATGGTGGATCCTCTCAAGCGGGAGCACTTCGTTTTACTTTCCGCCCTTGTCGGAGATCTGGGCGAGGTTCCGAGAACTCTGGCTTTTCGAGCAGGTGCCCACGGACGTCTGGCCGAGTTTGCGAAACTTCAGCCCGGCCATCGCGCTGTCCTGCCTGATCGGCATCCCCCTTGGCGTACTTCTCGGCTCCCTGCGAACTCTCCAGCAGATCGTGTCCCCGGTGCTCAGTTTTGGCTGGGCCCTTCCGAAGCTAGCCTTGCTCCCGGCGTTCATTGCGATCGCTGGCATCGGTGATGGCATGAAGGTCGCTTTTATCGTCGCGGGCGCAATATGGCCAATCCTTTTGGGAGCCCGGGACGGGGTCCGAGCAGTCGACCCGGCGCTGCGTGACATGGCGCGCTCCTACCGCCTCGGTCGAGCCGCAACTATCTTCAAGGTCCTGCTGCCGGCCGCCGCTCCCCAAATCTTCGCCGGGATCCGCACTTCCTTGGCCATCGGCTTGGTCCTCATGATCGTGGGCGAAATGCTGGTTGCCTCCAGTGGTTTGGGCTACTTCGTTTTGCAGGCGCAGCAAAGCTACGCGCTGGTCGACATGTGGGCCGGGGCGCTACTAATCGGCCTTTTGGGCTATCTCATCAACCTGCTCTTCTCAACTCTTGAGCGTGTCGTGCTGCGCTGGCACTTTGCC
Source organism: Nocardioides sp. B-3 (assembly GCF_024703895.1). Taxonomy (GTDB): domain Bacteria; phylum Actinomycetota; class Actinomycetes; order Propionibacteriales; family Nocardioidaceae; genus Nocardioides. The sequence goes on along the minus strand of NZ_CP087968.1, from coordinate 4,393,076 downwards.
CGACGCGCCCTACACGCGGGATAGGCCCCGAAATGGACGAATCCGAACTTTCGCGCAGCGGAAAGGTGAACCCGATGACCAACACCATGGACGCCGTCGTCAGCGGCCAAGACAGCGCTTCTGCCGAGCCGGACATTGTCCCGGCGGCCGATCACGTCGCCTTCACATACCACACGACGGCCGGCGACCGGCCCATCCCGGGTGACATCACCTTCGAGATCGGCCGCGGGGAGTTCGTCTCGCTTGTCGGTCCCTCCGGCATAGGCAAGACGACCCTCCTGCGGGTCCTCAGTGGCCTGATGCGCCCGACAGCGGGCGAAGTGCGGCTTGACGGTCAGCGAGTCACCGAGCCTCCTCGTCAGCTGGCACTAGTCCTGCAGGATTACAGCCGCAGCCTGCTGCCCCGGTACACCATCGAGAAGAACGTCGCCCTGCCTCTCTCTGCGGCCAAGGTGAACCGCCGGGACGTCCGGGAACGGACCGCGACGGCACTCGCCGCCGTCGGCCTCGCGGCGGATGTCGACAAGTACCCGTGGCAGTTGTCTGGCGGAATGCAGCAGCGGGTGGCAATCGCGCGCGCTTGCCTACCAGCCGGAGATTTTGGTCATGGACGAACCGTTTGCGTCCGTAGACGCCCAGACCCGGTTCGACCTCGAGGACCTGGTCCTGCGCCTCCGCCGCGAGTTCGGCATGACGGTCCTGCTGGTGACGCACGACATTGACGAGGCGGTCTACTTATCCGACCGCATCGTGGTGCTCGCGGGCAAGCCAGCCGAGGTCGCCGACTGCCTCGACGTGCCGCTGGGTCCCGATCGTGACCAGATCAGTACAGAAGGCAACGGCGGAGTACTCCGCACTTCGCGGACGCGTTCTTTCCGGTATCCGCGCTGCCTCGGCCGCCGGAAACGCGACGATGGAGGGCTGACGTGCCTGTCGCTCTCTGCTGCATGTCGCACAGTCCCCTGCTGGAGTTCTCCCCTCTACCCGATGGCGTCGAACAGATGGTCGACCAGTCCTTCGCCGAGGCCAAGCGCTTCGTCGACGAGTTCGACCCCGAGTTGGTCATCCTCTTCGCGCCTGACCACTACAACGGGTTCTTCTACAAGCTGATGCCCCCGTTCGCCATCGGGCTGGCCGCCTCCTCGGTCGGGGACTTCGGCTCCACCGCCGGAGACCTACCAGTCCCGCTGGCCGACGCGCAGTCTCTGGCACAGGCCGTGCTCGCTGACGGTCTGGATCTGTCGGTTTCCATGCGTATGGAGGTAGACCATGGCGCCGTACAGCCCCTTGAGGTCCTTTGGGGTGGCATCGCCGAGCGTCCGGTCATCCCGCTCTTCATCAATTCCGTCGCACCGCCGTTCGGTCCAATGAGCCGAGTGAGACTTCTCGGCGAGGCCATTGGTCGCTGGGCCACGGCTCTCGACAAGCGAGTTCTGTTCCTAGGATCTGGCGGTCTCTCCCACGACCCGCCCGCCCCCCAGATCGGCGTCGCCCAGCCGACCGTCCGCGAGCGGATGATCGCCGGAGGATCACGGCCGGCTGACGGAGAGCAGGCACGCGGTGAATGGCTGGCCAGCCTCGGCCAAGAATTTCGCCGGCGGCGACACCGCGGTCATGCAGCCGCTGAATGCTCAGTGGGACAACCAATTTCTCGACTTCCTCGAGAGGGGTGAAACCACAGCGATCGACGCTTGGACGCCCGAGTTCATTACCGAGCAGGGCGGTCACTCTGCGCACGAAGTGCGGACTGGCTCGCCGCCTACGCCGCCTTGTCCGCAACTGGCCCTGTACGAGATGCAGTACCGCTTCTACCGGGAGATCCCCGAGCTGATCGCCGGCTTCGCCGTCACCGCCGCGGCACCACGATGACGCTCAACATGTCTCCGACCAGCCCTACGCGACGGCTTGAATCCCGGGTCTACGACGGCACCGAGGAGCCTGACGTCCGCTTCACCCCGGCGAACGAACGGACCTTTCTAGCGTGGATCCGCACGGCTCTCGGTTGCCCGGCACTCGCCGTAGCCGCCGATGCGCTCGAACTCGGAGACGAGCCAGCGTTCCGTGTCGCGGTGTGTGTGGCGCTGAGCCTTTTTGCCATCGCCGTGTGCGTGCATGGATGGTGGAGTTGGGCCCGTACCGAGCGTGCCATCCGCCGTGGCGAACCGTTGCCGCGTCGCCGAGCACCCGTCCCAGTCCTGGTCGGCTTAGTCGCGATCGCCGTCCCGGTGACCCCTCGCAGTCCTGCTCTGAGCGACATGGAGATGGGGCTAGGGAATGGGCTCCAACCCGAACGCACGCAGTTGTCTTGGTCACGTACTCGACTGGCGATCGTCGCCTGCAGCCTTAGTGGTGGCCCGCCACCCAATGATCGGCGGCGACTCGACAGCAACCGGAGTCGTGCTAGCCATTGGCCTCGCATCCGTAGTGCTTTTCTCGGCGTTCGCGCTACGTGAAGGCGCAGGCGGGCAACAGGCGGCACGCCGGGTCACTGTGTGTGCTGCGGCGCTCGTAGCGCTCTGTTTCACCGAGGCCCGGTGGATGGTCAGATCCCTCTGATGACCGCTAGCCGCAACCCGGTAAACGAGAGGGAATGGGAGAACGAATCAACGCGACAGACGCCTTGACGTCGACGCGGGTTGCAAGCTGTCCGAGTTCGCGGTGTGGCGTGGCCCTACGCTCCACGCCCGTCGGGCCGTTCAGCACGAGACCGAGATCGCCGGGGTGCGAGGTCACCTTCCGCGAGGGGTGGTGCTGGGGTGGTGCCTATCGCGGGCATCGCCGAGAATCTGAGAGCGTGAGACTTACGTCGATGAGACTGACGCTTGAGCGGGTCACCTGTTCCATCGAGTGATCGTCGGGCCGACTGAGGCGCGGCGCCGGGTTTGCACTTGCACTCTCCCTTTTGAACTTTGGCGGGGGAGAACATGCGAAGGGACATGGTTCGACGCGTGCCTCGCCAGCAGCCAATGGATGGTTGCGCCTGAGTTGCGGACGGGGCCAGTGGTTGCTGCTCGGTCGTGGCACGTGGGGCACGGACGAAATCGAGGGCCACCTGCTTCTCGCTGACTCGAAGGTGTCCACCAACAGGCCGGAAACTCTGTCAAGAGCTGTCAACCAGCGATAGCACGACAACACTCGATTCCAGCGTTTGCGCAGGTCAAGTGCCATAAATCCATAAATCGGCACAGGTCGTCAGCTGGTGTCAACCGGGCAACGCACTCGGGGCGGCATCGGAGGGTTATTGGTTCGAGTCCAATCGGAGGAGCCCACGAAGGGCCTCTGGCCTGCGGAAACGCAGACCAGAGGCCCTTCGAGATTTGAAGGTTTGTGGCCTGCGGTTGTCTGCTTCGAGTTGGCGTCTGCGGGTTCCAAATGCCATCTGACCTGCGAAGATTCTGGATCAAACGGATGTCCACGGGCTTGGATCGGCCAAGTCAGGTGTTCAAAAACAGGCCGGAAACGACGAGACTCGCCAGATCCCCGGCCGTCATGGACCGGCCGCTCCGGCCGGGGCACGCGACGTGGGGCGTGTACGTCGGCGGATTCATGGACGGAGGCGGTACCAACGCGCTGATAAGGTGACCTTATGACTCTCCCGGTTGAGTATCACGGCGCGCGACATGATGAGGACGTCGCGCGCCTCCGGCGCACGCTCGCCCTTCGGGCGATGGTGGCGACCGGGATGAACCAGCGCGAGATCGCAGCAGCACTGGCCATCAGCCAGCCTGCGGTCAGTCAACAGTTGAAGGCGTCGCAGGACATGGCGCGGGTTCACCCCCAAGCCCCGGTCGAGGCCGCCGCGCCGGTCCTGCGTCGTCTCGCTGAGGAGTCGGGGGTACGGCAGGCTCGCTGTGTTCGGTTCGGTGGCTCGCGGTGAGGCGCGACACGACTCCGACATCGATCTCCCGGTCGAGGCGCCCGCAGGCACGTCGTCATTCGGATTCATCAAGTTCAAGCAGTTGATCGAGCAGGTGCTCGGCCGGCAGATCGACCCGGTCGATTACGGGGGCCTGAAGGCGAAGCTGGATGACGACATCCGCCGCGAGGCGGTGCTGCTCTGATGGAGCTCAAGGCAGCCAAGGAACTGCTCCACATCCAGACATGGCTAAGCCGTGTCGACGAGATCGTGGCACGCGGCAAGGTGGCCTACCTCGCCGACGACCTGCTCCGGGGAGGCGGGGGACTCACTCATGATGAAGCTGGGTGAAGCAGCCAACCGGTTGTCCCGGCTCGGGGTCCCGGCTCCGGACGGCGTGGAGTGGGCACTCGCCGTCGCGAACCGCAACTTCATCATCCATCAGTACGACGAGATCAACCGCGAGCTCACCCGGCTGACGCTCTCCAGAGATCTCCCGGCGTGGATGGTCTCACTATGAGACCTCTTCGCTGAAGCGGATGCGGCGCTGGGCGAAGCGGACTGAACCCGGCACTCGAAGGAGTTCCATTCGAAGTGTCGGCTTGGCACGCGAAACGACAGCAGAGTCGGCTATCGATGTCAGATCCCAGCAAGAAAGCGCGAGCCCGGCGCCACCGTCATTCTGGCGTTTGCCCGGGTCAGATGCCATCTATCGGCAGGAGTCGTCAACGGGTGTCAACGGCGCAAGGCACTCGGGCGGCATCGCCGAGTTGGAGGTACCCATCGCGACTCTGCAGAAACCTGAAGCCTCGGCTGACAGCCTCGGTGGATCGTCGTCAGTCACCGGCCTCGAAGGCAGTGAGGAAGGAGACGTCGTGGCGATGGAGGTTGTCGTGGGCTCGCTCGCGGCGGCCTGCCGGACGCCCTGTGGTGCCTAGCGCCTGCGGAAGCAAGCGGACGTGGCTGCGACTTCAATTCGCGAGCTGAGTCCCGGGATCGCGACCGAGCCTTGTGGACGTAGTAGTCCCGGGTGATGTCGCGGTCCTCGTGACCGAGCTGAGCCTGTGCGGCCTCGAGGCCCACCTCGCGGTCGATGAGGGTTGCCACCGACCTGCGGAAGGTGTGGAAGGTGACCCAGTCATAGGCGGTGTCGTCGACGACCTGATTCCACATCCGCTCCCAGTTCGAGATGTGCCGCCGGGTCCCTCGGCTGGCCCCGGCGGCTGCCGAGGTAGTCCGTAGCCACGTGAACGCGGTGCCCATGGCGTCGACATGGTCATGGTCTTGCCACTGTGCGCGGGATCGCCCCGCCACACGGCGCCACAGGTCTGAGGCCTCAGCGGTCTCCCGCCGTCCGAGAGGCAGGTCGTCCCACATGCCGGTTGGGCCCCGACTCGCCGCCGACCACGGGGGCGTCGCAGTGGGGATGACCCGGCATGCCGACGGCTGCTCGAACTGTGGATCAGCTCTTGACGTAAAGTGAATACACTTCTACATTCATTTTTCCGAGCCGATGTGATCCGGGGCACATGCGGCAACTCGCTCTTACAGAAGGTGGCGAACGTGTTCACTCCCAACCTCAGGCGGGGCCCGGCTCTCGCAGGCGCCGCTGTCCTCGTCCTGTCGCTCACGGCCTGTACCGGCGCCGAATCCACCACCGCGCCTGCCGGTCCCGACGCGGGCGGCACCGCCGCGCTCGAGGGCCGGACCATCGGCGTCATGCAGACCGTCGGGGCAGCCGAGGTGCAGCAGCGCACGTTGGGCGCGGTGGAGAAGGCCGCCGACGAGTTCGGGTGGGACACCCGGGTTGTCGACGGGGAGGGCGACCCGCAGAAGATGCAGCAGCGTTTGCAGTCGCTCGTTGATTCCAACGTCGACGCGATCGTGCTGATCTTCCCGGTACCGGCCATCCTCGCCAAGCAGCTCGCCGCCGCCCAGAATGCTGGGATCCCCGTGGTCAGCGCAGGTTTCGTCGCAGACGAGACGCCCCTCATCGAGGCGCAGTACGTCGGGGACCGAGTGCAGATGTCGACCATGCTGACCGAGCGAATCGAGTCTGACTTCTCGGACGGCGCGGAGTTCGGCATCATCAATCTGCCCGGCTATGCGGGCGTGGACGCGCGTGTCGAGACGTTCGAGTCAGCTCTCTCTGCCGGCTACGAGGTCGTGGCGAAGCAGGACGTGCCGCAGGCCGACCTCTTCGGTGGCACGACGAAGGCCGCCATCGACATCCTCAACGCGAACCCTGACCTCACCGCGTTCTTCTCCTGCTGCGACTTCGGTGGTCAGGCAATCGCGCCGGCCTTGCAGCAGACGGACCGCGACGTCCCGGTCTACTCCTTCTACGCGATCCCGTCGGTCCTCGACTGGTCCGTGCCGGCAGCGTGGTCGTCGCGGAGAGCGATGAGGCGAAGACCGGTGCCATGGCTATCGGTGGCTTGGCGGCCTACTGGGCGGACGGCGACGAGCTCGACGCCGACTCGATGCTGATCGAGTACCCACTTCAGTACTCCATCGTCGACGCCTCGAACGCGCCCGCATCGGGCGAGGAGGTCTACCCCCGGGCGACGCGATCGCACCCATGATCGCGAACTGGAAGTCCGACTACGGGCTCTGATCCGCCCCGCGGGCGGGCCCGGTGTCATCGGGCCCGGCCGCTCCACAAGAACTAAGGACCGACCATGGCATCTATCATCCGGGCCGCCTCAGACGCCGCCACCACCGCAGCGCTGCCCGAGCGCGCGGATGCTCGCCTGCGCGGATTCCTCGAGCGGTTCAGTCTCCTGCTCGTCTTCGCACTGGTTGTAGTTGTTCTCTCCGCGTTGCGACCGGCGACGTTCGCGACCGCGAGCAATGTGGCGTCGATCCTTGACCGGGCGGCGCCCCTGATGGTGATGGCCGCCGGCCCGGTCGTCGTCCTCGTGATGCGGGAGTTCGACCTGTCCATCGCCTCGGTGGCCGGCGGCAGTGCAGCTGTTTCAGTGTCGCTGATGGCGTACCAAGGAGTTTCTGACGCCCGTTGCCGTCCCTGGCCGGTGTTGGTTTCCGGTCTACTGGTCGGATTCCTCAACGGCGTAGTGGTCGCGATCGTCGGCATCCCGTCGTTCATCGCGACCCCCGGCGACCGGCTCCGTGGTGGCGGGAGTGGAGACCGCGGTGGCCAACACCACCATCTTCGAGGGCATCAACCCGAGCTACGTCAACATCACCGGTGGGACGCTCGCCGGGATGCCGATGGCGGTCGTCATCGCCCCGGCGATCTCGATCGCGATTGGCGTCGCCCTTCGCTTCAGTGTCTTTGGGCGACATGCATCGGCGATCGGGGACAATCACGCGGCCGCGAAGCTGGTCGGGCTTCCCGTGACCCGCGATCGCATCATCGCCTTCACCCTCTGTGGTGGCGCCGCCGGCGTCGCGGGCATCCTGCTCACTTCGCGTGCCATGTCCTACTACCCCGAGCCGGGCGCTGGACTGCTGCTCGCTGCGTACGCCGCCACGTTCCTCAGTCTCTCGCTGGGTCACGGCTGGCGGTTCAACGTCCCGGGGACCCCGGTCGGGGTGGTGTTCCTCGGTACGATCACGACCGGACTCACCATGCTGGACAAGCCGGCCCGGCAGGCCGCGGTCGTGCAGGGTCTTGTGCTGCTGGCCGCCGTGACTGCGTTGGCTCGAAAGCAGATCCGGCGATGAGGGACCTGGACCGGGCGCCCCGGTTCGTGGCCGAGGGACTCGGCAAGCGCTACGGCGGCGTGCAGGCGGTTCGCGAGGCGTGGGTCTCGATGCGACCGGGGGAGGTGCGCGGCCTCATCGGCGCCAACGGTGCCGGGAAGTCCACCTTCATGAAGATGCTCACCGGCCGGGCGCGTCCGGACCGGGGCAGTATCAGGATCGATGGAGCTGCGATCGATCTCACTGGACGTGGAGCGGGACGGCGCGCAGGTGTGGAGCTCATGCCTCAGGAACTCGCCATCCTCCCGAATCTGACGGTCGCGGAGAACGTCGTCCCTGGGTCGCGAACCGCTGCTGGGTGGAATGTTCGTGGACTCCGGTGAGCAGGACGAGCTTGCTCTGCAACGCCTTGGCCAAGGTCGGCCCGGGCGCGGTCTCGCTCAAATCTCCGGCGGGGTCGCTCGGGCTGGTCCAGCAGCGTCTGCTCATGGCTGCGCGCGCCGTGATGAGCGGTAGTCGGCTGATCATTCTTGATGAGCCCACCGCCGCCATGTCGCCGTCTGAGGTGGGCCTGCTCCCGGAGATGGTCAAGGCGTTGTCCGCGCGGGTGTCTCCTGCCTGTACGTGTCGCACCGCTTGGACGAGATCATCGAACTTGCCGATGCCGTCACGGCCATGCGTGACGGGGCGGTGGTTGCGGAGCTCGGGCGGGACGAGATCACTCATGCGCGCCTGGTCGAGCTCATCACATCCGTGTTGCCGGACACCGCAGTTCGAGAGGAGCGGGTGCGCCCCCGTCGACGGATGCAGTCCCGGAGCTCCAGCACGTCGCTGGCCATGATCTCCTCGATGTGTCCCTCCGGCTGGCGCCCGGGGAGATCGTGGGACTTGCCGGCCTGCTCACGTCTGGAGCCGACGAAGTCCTCAGGATCGTCGCGGGCAGCCTGCACGCCACACGTGGTCGGGTGCTGCTGGGCAGCACTTCACTTCCATCCGGCAATCGTCGGAGTGCAGCGCGGGCCGGCGTGGGCTACCTCCCGGGCGACCGAACCCTTTCCGTGCTGCCCAACCATCGTGTTCGGGAGAACGTGACCATCGCCAGCCTTGAACAGTACTCGCGGCTGGGGATGCCGGGCGTGCGAAGGGAGCGCAGGGGTATTACCGATGCCCTGCGCCGTGTCGGTTTCACGCGCAGCACGGAAGTGATCATCTCAACGCTGTCGGGCGGCAACCAACAGAAGGCGCTCTTTGCCCGATGGGCCTTGGAGCAGCTGAAGGTCCTGCTGCTCGACGACCCGACGATTGGCGTGGACGTGGGTGCTCGGGCCGAGATTCACGCCGAGCTCCGGCAGGTCGCGGCATCAGGAGTGGGGGTCTTGCTCTACTCCAGTGACATCGATGAACTGGTGAGCCTCTCCGACAGGATCCTCGTCTTCGACCGCGGTCGCTGCGTCTCAGAACTCCGCGATCCACAAGGCAACGGCGACCGGGTCATCGAGCTCATGACGGGTGCATCGCACGGAGGATGACCGACCTGAAGTCGCGAATTGCGGTGAAACCCTTGCCAACCCCGAGTCCGAGTGAGAAACTGGATACAGAAATGCATGCAATTGAAGGAGCCATCGTGACTGCCACTGATTCGCCCCCGATTTCGATCAGCAGTGCCGAGTATGTCGAAGCCAGCGACTTCCTCCTCTACGAGGCGGAGCTGCTCGACGACCTCCGCGAGCGAGCATGGCTGGAGAGCCTAGTCAGCAAGGACGTCTCCTACCGGCTTCCAATCCGGGAGACGGTAGAGAGGGCGCGCGGATTCGGCTTCCTCGAGAACACCTTCCACCTCAACGAGAACTACGGATCGCTCGGCAGCAAGGTCGCTCGCAACGAGACGAACTACGCATGGGCGGAGGACCCGCCGTCGCGGCTGCGCCACTTCGTCACCAACGTGCGGGTCCGCAGCACGGACAACGTGAACGTCCTCGACGTACGCAGCAACGTGCTGATCTACCGGACCCGGCAGGACCAGACCAACCCGCAGATCCTCTCGGGCGAGCGGCGCGACCTGCTACGTCGCGAAGAGGGCCGGCTGATGCTGCTCGAACACGTCGTCTACCTCGACCTCACGGTCATCGGAACCCACAACCTCTCCCTCTTCTTCTGAGCTTCCCGGAGCCACGACATGACTGACACCGTCGCCACCCCCGACCGACGTCCGGACCGATCTGCCGGTCGGCGAGTCGCTTCCGCCCCACGTCGACAAGCTCATCAGCCAACTCGAGGACGGCTTGCCCGAGGGGCTCCGTTCCGGCTGGCATCTTCGGACACCCGCAGGTCTACCAGACCGAGTTGCGCAAGATCTTCGGTCGTTGCTGGGTGTTCATGGCCCATGAGTCGGAGATCGAGGCCAAGGGCGATTACGTCGTCCGCAAGATCGGTGAGGACAACTTCATCGTGTCTCGCGACGAGGCCGGTGCGGTCCACGTCCTGTTCGACGCCTGCCGACACCGCGGCGTCCAGGTTTGCCGATCGGACTCGGGCAACACGTCGCACTTCCGGTGTCCCTACCATGGCTGGACCTATGGCACGGACGGCAAGTTGGTCGGTGCCCCGTTGTGGCGCGATGCCTTCGGCGGGATGTCCAAGGAGGACAACGGTCTCACCGCGGCAGCCCGGGTGGACTCCTTCCATGGTCTGATCTTTGCAACTCTCGACCCCACAGCCCCACCGCTGAAGGAGTACCTCGGTGGTATGGCGTGGTACATGGACCTGCTCTTCGGCCTCGATGGCGAGGGCATGGAGATCTTGGGTGCCCCGCAGCGCTTCGTGGTCGACGCCAACTGGAAGTCGGGCGCCGACAACTTCTCCGGTGACGACTACCACCACGGGCACGCTGCACCGTTCCGTGTGGGAGATCGGCGCCTTCCCGGTGCCGTTCCGCGAAAACATGATGGGCTACCACATTCAGGCGGCACCCGGGCACTCGTTGTCCTTCTCGATGGCTGGCGACCCTGATGAGCCGGGCCCGAAGTTCTTCGGCTTCCCCGAGGATCTCGCCGCCACCTTCGACACCAGCCGGATCAGCGAGCACCAGCTCGACATCGCCCGCCGGGCGCGGGTGATGGTGGGCAACGTGTTCCCCAACTTCTCAATGCTGGCATTGCCAATGACTGAGGACGGTAGTACCCACCCACCCACGGGCATCGTCACGATCCGTACACGGCAGCCCAAGGGCCCGGGGCAGATCGAGATGTGGAACTGGTTCCTCGCCTACAAGGGAATGACTCCGGAGCAGAAGGAGCGCAGCTACCGTGCCGCGCTCGGCACCTTCTCCCTCGGTGGTGCCTTCGAGATGGATGACACGGAGCCGTGGATCACCGTCGGTCGCACAGGCCGGTCCGTCGCGGCCGAGATCCTCGACTTCAAGCTCAACTACCAGATGGGCATGCCCGGAATCGGGATCTCGCACAAGGTTGAGGACTGGCCCGGCCCCGGCGTCAGCTACTGGACCCGCTTCGAGGAGGGCGTCCAGCGCAACATGTATCGCTACTACGCCACCATGATGCGCGCCGAGAACGGCGAGAGTGGCCCGAGGTCGTCTTGGACGAGGGTCGTTGATCGCACATGTCACCAACCGTTGACGAGATCGCGGCCTCGTGGAGCACCGAGGTCCACGAGCGCTACGCCCGAGGTGGTCTGGCCGGGCGGCTGACCCCCCGAGGTGCTGTTGCACTGATCGTGGTCGACCTGCAGAACGGGTTCACCGACCCCGCCTGCGGCCCGGGCTTCGACCCGGACGACGTCGTCACGAACACTGCGTCGCTCATTGAGCGCGCCCGCACGGCGGGCGTTCCCGTCCACTTCACCGCCATCGCGTTCCCGGACGGATCCGACCGTGTCTGGCTCGAGAAGATGCCGGTCATGCGTGAGCTTCGCGAGGGCTCGCGCTGGGAGCGGATCGATCCCCGCCTCGCTGTGGGCGAGGGGGAGCCGGTCGTCATCAAGCAGACCGCCTCGAGCTTCGCCGGCACCGACCTCACCGAGCAGCTCCGCGCGCAGGGTGTCGGCACCGTGGTGGTCGTGGGTGCCACCACCTCCGGATGCGTCCGGGCCACCGCGGTCGATGCCTGCGCTCTCGACTTCGCGACGTACGTCGTCGACGGAGCAGTGGGTGACCGCGAGGCTGGACCGCACGAGGCAGCACTCCTCGACACGGACGCCAAGTACGCCGACGTCGTCTCGATGGACGTCGCACTGCGCCTGCTGGGAGGCGTGGCATGAGCATCTCGTCCATACCGACAATGACCCCGCAGGAGCAGCTCGTCCAACGACCTTCGCGACGCCTCGACGAGACGCCGGCGCGACTGGCGCTCCCGGGTTCGGAAGGCTCCCGGTCCCTGTCCGACGAGCTGGAGCTCGGCTTCTTCGGCAGGGCAGACGACGTCGTGCCCCTCGGCGAGATGGTCGACGCGCTGGAGGCCGCAGGCTTGCGCGGACGCGGAGGAGCGGGCTTCCCAGCCCATATCAAGTGGCGATCGGTCGCGGACGCCACCGGTTCGTGCGTCGTGGTCGCCAATGGTCACGAAGGGGAGCCGGCGTCGGCGAAGGACCAGTGGCTGTTGACTCGGCGTCCACATCTCGTGATCGACGGACTCCTGCTCGCGGCACGCGTCATCGGTGCCCAGCGTGCCGTCCTGTATGTCTCGCACCCGCGCTCGCTGCATGCCACCCGTGCCGCTGTCGCCGAGGTCGAGGCGGCCGGGTTGGTGCCCGACGGCACCCGCGTCGAGGTGTTCGCCTCGACCGGCGGCTACGTCGCCGGCGAGGAGACCGCGGTGTGTCGCGGAATCAGCGGCCACCCGGCCCTCCCCGTCGCCAAGCCCCCACGACCCTCGGAATCCGGGGTCGACGGACTTCCCACCCCGGTCAACAACGTCGAGACGCTCGCCCATGCGGCCCGGATCCGACGCTATGGCGCTGACGCTTTCTGTGCTGTCGGCACCGACGTCTCGCCGGGCACCACTCTGTTCACCATCTCCGGCGCTGCACTCGACGGTGGCGTCGTGGAGGCTCCGCTCGGCACGACTGTCGGCCAGCTCGTGGCGAGGGTCGGCGGAACGCCGTCCGACGTCGGCGGACTGCTGATGGGCGGCTGGTTCGGCGGCCTCCTGAAGGGCAATCGAGCCGACCTCAGCTGCTGCTACGCCGCCGTGTCTGCGGCTGGCAGCGGGCTCGGCTGCGCCGCAATCACCGTCCTCGGCCATGACGAGGACCCTTTGACGCTGGCTGCCCGGCTCGGTTCCCTGGTTCGAGGGCGAGAGCGCCCGGCAGTGCGGGGTGTGCCGCAACGGCACGCGCGCCATCCGCGACACGCTCGCCAAGGTCGCTGAGGGCGACAGCAATCCTGACCACCGCGACAACCTCGCCCGCTGGGGTGTCCAGCTCAAGGGGCGTGGAGCCTGCGCCTTCCTCGACGGCGCGGCCACCCCTCGCGCGCAGCGTCGCCGAGGAGCTCCTGCCCGATCCTCAATCACGCGCCACGAACGGAGACAACTCATGAAGGCAACCGTCGATGCCACCAAGTGCCGGGCCTACGGCGCCTGCGTGGACCTGTGTCCCAGTGTCTTCCTGCTCGACGAGTGGGGCTACGCCTCCATCGTGGGCGACGGCACCGTGCCAGCGGGGGACGAGACCGCAGCCAACAGCGCCGCCGGGGCGTGCCCCGAGGGCGCGATCAGCATCTCCGACTGAGCAGTCCCAGCGGCCAACGGGCCGCGCCACAACTTCCGGGGAAAGGACCTCTGGTGGATCTCCAACTGCAAGGCAAGATGGCCCTCGTGACCGCGGCCTCACGCGGCATCGGCCGAGCCGTCGTCGTACGGCTTGCCGAGGAGGGCATGACGGTCGTCGCAGCCGCGCGCACCTGGGGAGTACCTGAGAGCCTCGGCGACGGCAAGGTCGTCTCGATCACGCACGACCCGGCCGACGCCGATGCCACCGGCGACCTCGTTGCCCGGGTCGTGGCGGAGCACGGTCGACTCGACGTCCCGGTGATCAACACGCCTGGACCCGGGATCGTGCCTGTCCTCGACACGGTTTGGGCCGACTGGTCCGGAGCGCACGACCTGCTGCTGCGACCCGTCGTCCAGCTGGCCACCGCCGGCGCACGGCAGATGGTCGAGCAGGGCGGCGGCACCATCGTGCTCCTCTCCTCCTCCACGGGTGAAGCAGCCAGCACCCGGTGGTGTGCTGTCGGCGGCCTACCGCTCCGCCGCTGCGGCCATGGTCAAGACCTTGGCCGCCGAGGTCGCTCCCCATGGCGTACGCGTCGTCCATGTCATGCCGGGTGCGACCGGAACCGACCGGATGCAGGACATCGTGGTGAGCAAGTCGAGCAAGAACGACACGACCGTCGAGGAGGAGATCGCTCAGGTCGTGAAGGACATCCCCCTCGGCCGCTGGGCCGAGGCCCACGAGATCGCCGATGCCGTGGCGTTCCTTGCCTCGCCCCGCGCTGGCTTCGTCACAGGTTCCACCCTGACCATCGATGGCGGCGCTGTCCGCGCCACCTACTGAACCAATCCCACGAAAGCAGGAGAAAGACATGCCCGGGACCTTGACCGAGAACTTCGTCGAGCAGTTCAAGCTCTGTGCAGTGACGGCCGGCGAGCAGGTCGCCGTCATCGCCGAGCTCGGCGAGAAGGACGATTACGTTGCCGCTGCGGTTGCCGCCGCCCGCCAGCTCGGCGCCAGCGCACTCGTGCTGCACGCGTCCAGCCTCTCCAACCCCAACCTGCCGCCGTACCCGGGCCGACGGCCGCGAGGTCGCCGCGCTGCTGGCGGCCGCGGGCGAGTGCGACTTCGTCGTCGACGCCACCGTCGGCGGACTCATCCACTCCGACGTGCGCACCCGCATCACCGGCAACGGCAAGCGCATGCTCTTTGTCGCAGAGCCGAACGACGTTCTCGAGCGCTTGATGGGCAGCGGTGAGCTGCGCGCTTCCGTCGAGCGCGCCGGCAGCAAGCTGCGCGGCGGTTCGATCCTGCGTGTCACGAACGCCGCGGGCATGGACCTCACCGCCGACATCTCCGGCGAGGACCTGCCGATCACCCACCAGTGGGGCTACGTCGACGAGCCGGGCCGCTGGGACCACTGGCCGTCCGGCTTCGCGGCCTGCTTCCCCCGTGATCGTTCCGCTGAGGGCCAGATCGTCCTGCAGCCGGGGGACGCCCTGATCCCGTGGCAGCGCTACGTGCGCGACGAGGTCACCATCAGCGTCAGCAAGGGTTTCATCACCGAGATCGCGGGTGGCGCGGACGCACATGTGCTCAACGACTACTTCGAGAGCTGGGAGGACCCCGAGGTCTGGGCGCTCAGCCACATGGGCTGGGGCCTTCTCCCGCAGGCGCGCTGGTCCGCGTTCGACGTCTACGACCCGCGCAGCCTCTACGGCCGGGAGCTTCGTTCGACCGCAGGCAACTTCATGTGGTCCACGGGCTCCAACCGGTTCGCCGACCGTGAGACACCCGCTCACCTCGACGTGCCGATGCGCAGCTGCACCGTCGAGATCGACGGCGTGGCGGTCGTCTCTAACGGCTCCCCGGTGGAGGTCTGAGCATGGAGCGGCAAGTGATCGAAGAAGCCATTCTCAAGCTCGCTCGCGACAGCGAGCTCCCGGGAGCGGGTCCGCGACAAGCCGGCGGAGGCGGCTGTCGCGCTCGGTATCGACGAGGAGTGGGCAGGCGTCATCCTTGCGGGCGATCGCGACAGGCTCCGCTCGGCCGGGCTCAACGATGGCCTGACCATCCCTGGTCAGCCGCTGGTTCAAGGACGACCCGGGCGACTCCACCAGCGCGGGCCGATTCGTGGCCGAGACCTCCTCGGAACTGCCGGCGGCGAACCTACCGTCGGGACTCGTGTTCGCGGGAGGCTGCTCACACGTGCCAGACGTTCTGGCTCGCCCGGAGATCGACCCGGCGGAGGCAGTCGAACGCCTGCTGTCCGGGTACGCCAAGCTTGCGGCCGACCTCGCCGCTGCCGATCCGGACGTGATCCCGGTGACCGCCGACTGCCACTTCCAGAGCTTCGAGACCGGGCACTTCGTGATCGGCGACGCCGACTCCCACGCGGGTTCGATGGAGTTCTTCAAGCGGCCCGACCCGGACCTGCACCTGACCGGCAAGCCGGACTTCGCGCGCGCCCGGCCGACGCCGCGCGGGCCGGAGGCCTCGAGGTCGAGGTGGCGCCCCGCGTCGACCTCGACCACGGGCTCATCGTCCCGCTGCGGCTCATGTTGCCCCGGCCCGATCTGCCCGTGATCCCGATCATCACGCAGCCGGCGCGCAGCTTCTCGCCGTACAACGCGCGTGCCACAGGCGCCGCCCTGCGTGCGGCGATCGAGGAGTCCGGTCTTCGTGTCGCGATGCTCGCGACGGGCGGCCTGTCGCACTTCCTGGACCCCGGGAAGTTCGGTCAGGTGGACGAGGAGTTCGACACCTATGTCCTGGACATGCTGAAGGCCGGCCGGGGCCCGGACCTCGGGTCGCTGGAGCCCTACCCGCTGCTCGACCACGGCCAGTACGAGTTCATGAACTGGCTGATCATGCTCGGCATCGTCGGTCCGGGCGTGAAGGGAACGGTCTACTCCTACGAGCCGATGGAGGCATCTGGTGGAGGCTGGGCGGTCGTCGGCATGGACACGGCAGCGGCCGGACTCGACCTCGGCGAACGTGCCGCCGCGACGGCAGGCTGATCCGATGTCGAGAACACTGCGAGTCGGGCTCACCCAATGGCATGCCACCGGCGACGTCGAGGCCAATTTGGCCACCGCTGTGGATCTGGTCCGGCAGGCCGCCTCGGCCGGTGCGGAACTCGTCGTGCTGCCCGAGAACGGCCTGATGCTCGGGACCAACACGGCCATGCGCGAGCGGGCCCTGCTGGAATCGGGTCCAGAGATCGGCTCGTTGCGCGCGGCCGCGGCCGAGCACGGAGTCGTGGTCGTGCTGGGCGGGATGAAGAACGCCACGGCCGAGGGTGTGTTCAACTCGGCACTGGTGATCCGCCCCCGACGGCACCCTTGCGGGTCGCTACGACAAGATCCATCTCTTCGATGCACGGGTGAACGGGCAGTCCTTCGAGGCGAGCACGGTCGAGAGCTCTGGTAGCCGACCAGTGCTGCTCGATCTCGGCAGCACGATCGCTGGTCTGACGATCTGCTACGACGTTCGCTTTCCCGAGCTCTACCGGGCGCTGGCGCTGGCCGGCGCAGAAGTATTGCTGGTCCCCGCCGCGTTCATCCATTCGACGGGCAAGGCGCACTGGCACACCCTGCTGGCCGCGCGTGCCATCGAGAACGGTTGCTACGTAGTCGCACCCGCCACCATCCGTGGCGGTCCGGACTCGGACGATGCGTTCGAGACCTACGGACACGCGCTCGTGGTGTCGCCGTGGGGCGAGATCTTGGCCGATCTCGGAGAAGATGCCCCTGCAGTCAAGGTGATCGAGCTGGACCTCGAAGCAGTGGAGAAGGCCAGAGCCACGCTGCCAGTGCTGAAAGGCACTGCCCCGGCGGTGTACGCCACCGAACCGCGTCTGATCAGTGTCACCAACAGCGAGGAGAAGCAATGAGCGGCCAGACTCCGAAGCACACGGACCCCGACGACCTTGAAGGCGTTGCCAAGGCGGGCGAGTGGTTCGGGATCGGCAACGAATTCACCGGCGTACAGGTTCGGAAGGTGTGGACACGCAACGGCGAACGCCTGCAGCTGTGGGTGCCGGCCCGCCAATACACGATCCTGCTCGATGCCATGCAGCTCGAGATCGTCGCCGCCCGGGACGCCAGCGAGTTCAGCTCGCTGTCTCGCTCGCAAGCTCGGGTCCGGGGACATGCTCGGCGGACAAGAAGGATGGACGACGAAGTGACTTCCCTCAAGCGTCCCGGGGACCGTGGTCGACGATCTCGTCGAAACCCTCCGGGAGCGGATCGTCTCGGGCGAGCTTGCTCCCGGTGTCCGCCTCTCCCAACAGCAGCTCGCGGAGGATCTCGAGGTCTCCCGGACACCGCTACGCGAGGCCTTTCAGAGGCTGGCGACCGAGGGCCTCGTGGTCGGTCAGGCCAATCGAGGGATGGTCGTTGCACCAGCGCCTCTGAGCGACGTCGAGGATGCGTACGCGTTACGCCTTCTCGTCGAGCCTGCCACCGTGGCCGCGATCGTCGAAGACGTCACCGACGAAGACATCGCCGCCATGGAGGCAGCGCTCGCCGTCATGGAGCAGGTGGGGGTCACGACCCGCGACTTCCAGCGGACGCACGCCGACTACCACGAGGTCATGCTCAAGCGCTATCCGCCGTATGCAGCCGACCTCATCCACTCGCTGCATACCCGCATCTACCGTCAGCAGCGCCTGTACTTTTCCCGACCGCCTGCGGTTGCGGACTTCTTGTGGCTGGACCGAATCTTCCCGGATGCCGTCAAGGCGCAGAAAGGGTCAGCTCGCGCGTCACCTGCTCGAGTTCCATCTCCTCGATGCGGCCGTGGGCCCGGTGCTCGAGGTCGATCCCGGATACCACTTCGAGGCGCTCGCGGTCTCCCTCCATGGTCTCGGCATGACCGTGCCAGAACTCGGCAACGGCCGGGTAACTCGTCCTTTGCAGCTTCAGTGGCGCCAAGACGTTCCCGACGAGCTCCCGCAAGACCTCAAGACCTCAAATCTGACCGTCGCTTCAACCACCTGATCCGAAGGAACCATCGTCATGACTGCTTACCGTGTGGGCCTGATCGTGCCCAGCTCCAACACCACGATGGAGACCGAAGTACCAGCCATCCTGCAGTCCTACGCGCAAGTCCGCCCCGACACGTTCACCTTCCACTCCGCCCGCGTGCGCATGAAGCACGTGAACAAGGAAGAGCTGACAAAATGGACCGGGACGCAGGTACGGCGGCACTCCAACTTGCCGACGCTCGCGTCGACGTGGTGGCTCTGGCCTGCCTCGTGGCAACCATGTCGCAGGGGGTCGGACACCACCGCGCGTCCGAGGAAGAACTCGGCAAGATCCTCGAGTCGGAGGTCGGCATGCAGGTTCCGATCGTGACCTCGGCCGGGGCGCTCGTGGAGGCGCTCAACTACCTCGGTGCCAAGCGGGTTGCCGTGATCACGCCCTACATGAAGCCTCTGACGGACACGGTCTGCGGCTACATCGAGCACGAGGGCTACCGGGTAGTCGACTCGATCAGCCTCGAGGTTCCCGACAACCCGGCCGTCGGCAGGCTCGATCCCCAACAGCTGATCGAGCTCGCACAGCGCGTCGACACCTCGCAAGCCGACGCCCTCGTGCTGAGCGCGTGCGTCCAGATGCCGTCGCTGCCGGTGCTCCAGCAAGTGCAGGACCAGTTCGACATCCCCGTGCTCTCAGCCTCCGTTGCAACCGCCCCTGGCAGATCCTGACGTCCCTCGGTCTCGACCCTGTCGCCCCCGGCGCGGGCAACCTCCTCAAGGGACAGTGACCATGTCGGTCGTGCTCGCGGTCGGCCTTGACCGTCTCTGCCACGACGTCCTCACCGAGACCATCGACGAGAGGTCCGAGCCAGTCACGGTGGTCACCTGCTCAGACGCACGAACCGCACGGAACTGGCTGGGGGAGCGTGGCAGCGAAACCCCGGTGATGATCATCGCGGCGTTCCGCGAGCACGAAGCTTGGAGTCTGAGCGCCCTCTTCACGCGACTGCGTTCCCGGGCCCTTGGCGACAGGACCGAGCTCGTGCTCGTATCCGAACTGCCCGCCGTCGCGCTCCCGGTCCTGATCACCGACGTGAGTGGTCTGCACACAGTCCTTTCCGGCTCGGGCATGGAGCTGCGACACCACCTCAACCAGACCTTTCCCGATCAGCTGGCCGCCTCGGCCAGCTGACCTACGACGCATCGGAGACATCACCATGGGAGCACTCGACGGCAAGGTTGTCGTGTTCACGGGCGCCGGCGCAGGCATCGGCCGCGCCGTCGTGGCCCGCTACATCACCGAGGGCGCGAAAGTTGTCGCCGTCGACATATCGCCCAAGGTTCTCGAGCTCACTCAGGAGCACGGCGACGCCGTGATTCCGGTGCAGGCTGACATCACCACCACGGGAAGGCAACGTGACGGCGTGCGACGCCGCCCGCGATACGGGGCAGGATCGACGTCTTCGTCGGCAATGCTGGGATCACCGACGCCATGGTCGCCCTCGAGACGATCCCGGGCGCGGCACTCGGCAAAGCCTTCGACGAACTCTTCGCAGTGAATGTGCTCGCTCCCACCTTGGGTGTCCGCGCTGCCCCTGGACGACCTGATCGCAACGCGCGGCTCGGTCATCCTCACGGGCTCCTTCGCCAGCTCGAACGCTGCTGGCGGCGGGGTCCTCTACACCGCATCGAAGCATGCCGTTCTCGGCCCGGTCCGCCAGCTTGCCTACGAACTGGCCCCCGACGTACGAGTCAACGGTGTGGCCCCGGGCGTTGCTGCCACCCGACTTCGCGGCCTCACCACGCTCGGCCGGGGCATCACTGAGTCCGTGCTCGACGGCACCGAGCTCGCCCTGCCACTCCGGGGAAGTCCCCGACGTCAGCGCCTATGCCGGCGTCTTCACCCTGCTCGCGTCAGGGGACGCAAGTGCGATGACGGGTTCCATGGTGACGGTCGACAGCGGGTTGGGCATTCGCGGGATCGCCAAGCCCGGCGGTCGGGTTGGGCACCGACGCCCAGATTGAGGCGAACGACCTCACCGCAAGGTGCGGTCGGCCAAGAAGGGACGGAGGACACCATGGAGCTGTACGACGTGATGCGGACCACCGCCGCGGTCCGGGACTTCACCGGTGATCCACTGAGCGACGAAGTTCTGCACACGATCCTCGACAACGCTCGGTTCGCGCCCAGCGGCGGCAACCGCCAAGGTACCGAGATCGTCGTCGTACGCGAGCGCGCAACACGGGAGGCACTCGTCGAACTGACCCTGCCCGGCGCACGCCGCTACATGGCGCAGCGGCAGGCCGGCGAAGGTCCTTGGAACTCGGTCGAACCGACGTCTCTGACGGCCGCGGAGATCGCTTCGACAGACGTACCCGACAGCATGACGGCACCGCTGCTGAACGCGTCGGTCGTCCCGGTCGTCTGCGTCGATCTACGGTTGGTTGCATCGCTCGACCGGGAACTCGACCGGATCGGCGTGATCAGCGGTGCGTCGGTGTATCCCCCGGTCTGGAACATCCTGCTCGCGGCCCGTAACGAGGGCTTCGGCGGAACGATCACCACCATGGCCGTGGCAGAGGAACCCCGGATCAAGAGACTGCTGGGGATACCGGAGGCGTATGCCGTTGCGTGCGTCGTGCCCTTGGGCAAGCCTGTCAAACAGGTCACGAGACTGACGAGGGTCGCGGTCTCTGAGCTGGCCCGCCGCGAACGCTGGGACGGGGAGCGCTTCGGAGTCTGATCCGCATGCCGACATCAAGCGCTTGGTGATGGTCTGGAGCAAGCAGAAATGCCGCACCTTGGAATCGCAGCAGTTTCAGTTCAGACCATTGCTATCTGAGAGAGTGTATGCAAAAGTGCAGACACTTTGGAACCTGCAAGTTGACCCGCCCGACCACAAGAAGGAGCCGGTGATGAAGCCACCACGGTTTGACTACGAGCGCCCGACGACCATCGGTGAAGTGCTCAGGCTTCTGGCCGCCCACGGGGACGACGCGTCCTTGCTCGCCGGCGGGCAGAGCCTGCTGCCGCTGCTCAACATGCGGTTCGCACGGCCGGAAGTCGTGATCGATCTCGGACATGTGACGGGCCTCGACACCATCGAGGTGACGCAGAAGACAGTGGTCGTCGGTGCCGGGGTACGCCTCGCGCAGCTCGAGCGCGACCCTGAGCTGGCAGCCATCCTGCCCGTGCTCGCCCGCGCCGCATCATTCGTCGCGCATCCCCAGATCCGCAGCCGCACAACGATCGGTGGGACGCTCTGCCATGCCGACCCCTCAGCGGAACTCCCCTGCGTCGCAGTCGCGACGGGTGCCCGGATGCACCTCCGATCGGAGTCGGGAGACCGTGCGATAGACGCGGGCGACTTCTTCGATTCCGTGTTCATGACCACCAAGCGTTCGGACGAGCTTCTGGTGGCGGTGGAGTTTCCACGCCTGCCCGGGATGACGTATCGCTACGACGAGGTCGCACGCAGGCACGGCGACTTCCCGTTCGTAGGCCTCTGCATCGGGCTCGCCGTCGACGGTGGTGTCTGTAACGGCGGCCAGCGCCGCAGCCGCAGGCGTGGCCGACAAGCCGCTCCGGCTCGAGGGGCTGGAGCGGGCGTTCATCGGCCACTCGGTCGCCGAGGCGGTCGAGGCCGCAGCACATGCAGCGTCGGCAGAGGCCACTCCGTCCGACGACCAACACGGTTCAGCGGAGTTCCGCCGCGGGGTCCTGCGGGGTCTCGTACGACGGCTTTCCGAAGAGTTCAGGGAGGCAGTGGCATGACCGAACAGACAAGGGCCGTGCGAATCACGGTGAACGGGGTGGACCGCGAAGCCGACGTGCCCGTGCGGACTCTGTTGAGTGACCACCTCCGGCAAGGGTGCGGGCTCACCGGCACCCACGTGGGTTGCGAACAGGGTGTATGCGGTGCGTGCACCGTGCTGGTCGACGGCGAGGCCATGCGGTCCTGTCTGATGCTCGCAGTCCGGGCGGACGGCCGGACGGTCGAGACAGTGGAATCCCTCGCCTCGGGCGACGAGCTCAACGGCTTCCGGGCCGCGATGATCGAGCAGCACGGTCTGCAGTGTGGTTTCTGCACCCCCGGGATCCTGATGAGTGTGACCGGAGCCGCGCGCAAGGGATGCCCGATCGAAGATGTCGAGGGCGAGATTCTGGGCGGCCATGTCTGCCGATGCACCGGCTACAACGGGATCCGCGCGGCGATCCGCCAGCACTGGGAAGAGAAGGGAACCGTGCGATGAGCACGACGGATCACTCCTCCGACAGCCTCATCGGCGCGCGTGTCCCGCGCGTCCGGGACGACCGGATGGTGCGGGGTCGCGGTCAATATGTGGATGACATCGCAGACATTGGCGTCCTCCACGCAGCCATCTTCCGGAGTCCCATCGCAGCCGGAGAAGTCACCGCCTTTGATGGGGCCGCAGCCGAGGCCCTCGACGGTGTCGCGCTCGTGTTGGGGCCCGACCAGATTGCGGCGCTTACCGATCCCGTTCCGTCGAGCTGGCTGCTCTGGGGCCAACAGCTCATCGATGTTCCGATCGTCGACCGGTCGATTCGCTACGTGGGTCAGCCCATCGGGATTGTGGTCGCGTCCTCGCGGGCGGTAGCCGAGGACGCCCTCGAACTGTTGGACGTTGATTTCGAGGACCGACCGGCGGTCGTCGGCGTTGAGATGGCGCGTATCGAAGGTGCGCCCCCGGTCTACCCGCAGCTGGAGAGCAATCAGGTCGGGTCATTCCAGTTCGGGCCACCCCGGGAGGTGCTTGAGCAGGTTTTCGCCGCCTCGGCCCACGTCATCGATCGGACCTTCACCATCCCGAGGATCAGCCACAGCCCGCTCGAGCCGCGCGGCCTTGTCGCGGAATGGCTCCCCACGACGCTTCAGCTCACAGTGCACAGCAGCACTCAGGTGCCGCACATCGTCCGCCGGGACGTGGCCCGGGCGCTCCGACTGCGTCAGGACCGAGTGCGCGTCGTGGCCAACGATGTCGGTGGCGCGTTCGGCCAGAAGACCTCCCTGTTCCCCGACGAGACGATGGTGTGCCTCGCGGCCACGTTGCTCGGTCGTCGGGTCAAGTGGATCGAGGACCGGGTCGAGAGCCTCTCGTCCAGTTATCAGGGCCGAGGCCGGGTTACCCGTGCCCGGCTCGGCATGGACGCCGACGGCCGGTTCACGGTGATCCATGCTGACATCCACGGAGACGTGGGGGCGTTCACCAGCACCGGTACAGGTGGCACGGGCCCGTTCCAAGTCTCCGGACTCATGATCGAGGGTCCCTACAAGTTCGATGCCGGCGCCTCCACCGTGACCGCCCGGTACACCAACGCTGTCCCCACGGGCGCCTTCCGCGGCTACGGCATGCAAGAGGCCACCTTCATTCGTGAGCGCCTCGTCGACGAGGCGGCACGCGAGCTCGGGCTGGACCCGGTCGAGCTGCGCCAACGGAACATGATCACCGCAGACGAGCTCCCACACGTCACCAACACCCAGCTTCCGTACGACAACGGTGACTACCCGCAGGTGCTGGCGCGCGCCGCCGCCCTCGCCCGGGCAGGAGCCCGACCGGGCACGGAACGAGTCCGCCGGGGGATCGGCTACTCCTCGATGGTGGAGATCACCGGGTTCGCACCAAGCGCGCTGCTCGAGATGTACAACATTCATTGGAGCGGTTGGGAGTCGAGCACGGTCAGGGTCAACGAGGACGGCACGATCACGGTTCACTCCGGTGTCACGTCGGTCGGGCAAGGCATTGAGACCTCGCTGGCACAGATCGCTGCGGAGCGGCTCGGTGTCCCGCTGTCGTGGGTTCATGTCCAGCTGGGAGACACGCTCACCTCGGGCTACTCGAACATGGCATCGCAGGCCAGCCGCGGGCTGCCTCTCGCCGGTGGCGCCCTGTGGAACGCGGCTGAGGCGCTGCGGGAGCGAATGCACGCCCTTGCCTCGGCCTATCTCGAAGCAGCGCCGGAGGAGGTCCAGTACGCCGACGGCGAGTTCCGTGCCGAGACCGGAGCCGCCATTGCGTGGCGCGAGGTCGCCCACCGCGGCTGGATGGGCTGGCGTCGACGTGCCGAAGATCCGATTCGTCTCGAGGAGACGTTCGAGTACGACCCGGCGAGCATCACCTTCGGCTACGCCACTCATGCCGCACAGGTGGCCGTCGACCTCGACACCGGAAAGGTCTGCGTGGAGGACTACTGGGTCGTCCACGACTCCGGTGTCGTCGTCAACCCGCTGATCGGCGACGGACAGACCATCGGCGGCGTCGCTATGGGCATCGGGTCCGCGCTTCTGGAGGAGGCGACCTTCACGGCGGATGGGCAGCCGACCGCGACCACCTACCTCGACTACGTCCTGCCGCTCTCGGAGGACGTACCCGACCTCGTGCTCGACCACATCGTGACGCCCAGCGAGCTGACCCCGGGCGGCTTCAAGGGCCTCGGAGAGAGCGGCACCATCCCGCCGCCGGCGGCGATCGCAAACGCGATCGCTGCGGCGGTACCAGATCGCCGGTGACGTCGTCGCGATACCGCTGAGCCCCACCCGCGTGTGGACGATGCTCGACGCTGCCGGCCTCACCCGCTGAAACCACCAACAAACCCCAGAGAGATCAATCCATGCAATTGCAGCACGCGTTCACGGTTCCTGTTCCGATCAACGAAGCACGGGAGCTGCTCCTAGACGTCGAGCGGATCGTCCCGGCCCTGCCCGGCGCCTCCCTCAACAGCTTCGAGGGCGATTCCTTCACTGGTCAGGTGAAGGTGAAGATCGGCGCGATCCAGATGGCCTACAAGGGTCAGGGCAAGTTCACCGAGCGCGACGAAGAGGCACGACAGCTGGTGATGGCGGCGGAGGGCAAGGATACGAAGGGTGCCGGCACCGTTGCGGCGACCATCGCGTGCAAGCTCACCGAACTGGAAGCGGCCACCCGGGTCGATGTCACAACAGACCTCGCCCTCACTGGTCGCCCGGCCCAGTTCGGCCGTGGTCTGCTCAGTGACGTGAGCTCGAAGATCATTGACCAGTTCGCCGCCAACATCAGCAGCGCGCTGGAAGCGCCCGCCCCGGTCGTCTCGGAGTCGGTCACCGCTGAGACCCATTCAGGGTCGCCGGCGGGTGCCATGGCCACGCCTGCAGTGAAGGCAGTTCCGCTGCCCGAAGCGGAGCCACTCGACCTCATGAGCGTCGCCGGAGCAGCAGTTGCGAAGCGGGCCGTCGCCGGTGCCGCTGCGGTCGCGAGCGTCGTGTTCTGCAGTTCTGCTGGTGCGCGGCCTGCGCGGCTGATCGAACGCCGATGCGGGACGTACTCATCGACCTGCTGAGATGGTGGCGTGCTGGTGCACCGGTCGCGCTCGCCACGGTGGTCGAAACCTTCGGATCGGCGCCACGTCAGCCCGGATCCTGCATGATCGTGGGTCCGAGCGGCGAGGTGGTCGGATCCGTGTCGGGCGGGTGCGTGGAGGGCGCTGTCTACGACATCGGCACGACGGTCATCGACTCTGGTCTCGCATCCCTTCATCGGTTCGGGGTCAGTGATGAAGGTGCGTTCGCTGTGGGGCTGACGTGTGGCGGGATCCTGGACGTGTTCGTCCAGAGGATCGACCGGTACGGATTCCCTGAGCTTGCGGCGGTCGCCGAAGACGTCGAGTGCGGACGGCCAGTGGCGATCGCCACCCTCGTCGCGCATCCAGATCCTGCGCGCGTCGGGGCGCACGTCGTCGTCCGACCAGACGCCTTGGAAGGGTCGCTCGGGAGGCGTCGGATGGACGACGCGGTAGCGGCCGACGCGCGCGGCCTGCTCGAGGCCGGGGCAACGAGTGCTTTGCGGTACAGCGCCGCTGGCGAGCGCCGGGGGAGGACGCGATGGTCCCTGGTCGTCAGTTTCGTGCCGAAGCCGCGGCTCATCGTCTTTGGAGCGATCGACTTCGCTGCGTCGATGGCACACGTCGGGTCCTTCCTCGGCTACGACGTCACCGTTTGCGATGCGCGACCGGTCTTCGCGACCCACTCCCGCTTCCCGTCTGTTCGCGAAGTCGTTGTGAAGTGGCCTCACCGCTATCTCGCGGAGGAGATCGCGGCCGGACGCGTCGACCGCCGTACGGCGATCTGCGTGCTCACCCATGACCCCAAGTTCGACGTACCTCTCCTTGAGGTTGCGCTCCGCTTACCCGAGGATGTGTACGTGGGGGCGATGGGGTCACGTCGAACTCATGAGGATCGGGCAGCACGCCTTCGGGAGCGCGGCGTCGGCGAGGGCCAGCTAGCGCGACTGGCGAGCCCGATCGGACTCGACCTCGGATCCCGGACGCCTGAAGAGACCGCGATCAGCATCGCGGGCGAGATCATTGCTCGCCGCTGGAACGGGAGCGGACGGAGCCTGACAACGGTCGACGGGCCGATCCACGGCAGCCACCACGAGGTCGTTCCCGCAAGCTGAGCACTCGGTCTTTTGTCGGACGCCGGCCTCAAGGAATCCCCGTTCGGAGACGCGCCCAACTTCGACGGATCAGGAGTCGGTGCGCTGCACTGGTACTCGGCCCGCGCCACCTCCGGGTACTCGAGACGGCGGTAGGCGAGGGGACGAGGACTGAACCGCCCCGGCATGTCCGGAGAGCTGATTCGTTGGAAGGATCACTCTCATGGCACGTCCCTCGAAGTACCCGACCGAGCTGCGCGAGCGCGCGGCACGGATGGTGATCGAGTCCAAAGCGGACTACGACACCGAAACAGCGGCGATGCGGTCGGTGGCCGCGAAGCTCGGCATCACGTCCTTGGAGTCCCTGCGTAAGTGGGTACGCCAGGGCCGAGGTCGACGGCGGTGTCCGCACTGGCAAGACCAGCGAGGAGATCGCTGAGATCAAGGCGCTGCGCAAGGAGGTCACCGAGTTGCGTCGGGGCCAACGAGATCTTGAAGGCGGCCTCGGCTTTCTTCGCGGCGGAGCTCGACCGCCCCAACAGGTATTGATCGACTTCATCGACAACCACAAGCAGGTGTTCGGGGTCGAGCCGATCTGCCGCGTGCTCAGCGAGCACGGAGTCAAGATCGCCCCTTCCACCTACTACGACGCACGCCGTCGCCGCCCGTCGAAGCGGGCGCTGCGCGATGCCGAGCTGGTTGCGTTGATCGAAGCCGAACGCGCACGACAGAAGCTCCTCAAGCGGTTCGGTGCCGGGGAAGATGTGGATCCACCTGCGTGGCCGAGGTCATGACGTCGCCCGCTGCACCGTTGAGCGGCTCTACCGCCAGCAGGGCTGGGTCGGCGCCCTGCGCCAACGCCGGCTTGTCGCGCTGCCTTCCGATGGCACGAGCCGACCCGAGGACACGGTCGATCGGCAGTTCTGGGCTTCGCGGCCGAACCAGCTGTGGGTGGCGGACTTCACGTACGTCGCGACCTGGTCCGGGACGGTCTACGTCGCGTTCGTCTTCGACGTCTTCAGCCGCCGCATCGTCGGGTGGCGTGCCGCGACAAGGATGACGACCGACACGGTGCTCGACACCCTCGAGCACGCGATCTGGACCCGTCGCCGAGCTGGCATCACGGACCTGTCCGGCCTGATCCATCACACCGATGCCGGGTCTCGATATGTCAGTTTTGCCTTTACCCAGCGGCTCATTGACGAGGGGGTCGACCCGTCCGTGGGGTCGGTGGGTGATGCCTATGACAACGCCTTGGCTGAGTCTCAGATCGGGCTCTACAAGGCCGAGCTCATCCGCCCCCGAAGGGCCGTGGCGAGGTGTCGAGCACGTCGAGCTCGAGACCTTGAACTGGGTCGACTTCTTCAACACCGAAAGGCCTCACGAAGCACTCGCCGACCTGACCCCGATGGCCGCCGAGGAACTTCACTACGCTTCAAGAAACGAGCTCAAACCGACCGGCTGAGCCACCAAATTCAGACTCCGGAATCTCCGGGGCGGTTCAGACTGGACGGTCGCCCACGCAGCAACTCAGCAGGGAACTGGCGAGCTTCCTCATCGACTCGAAGGTGTCCATAAACAGGCCAGAAACTCTGTCAAGGGCTGTCAATCATCGCCAGCGCGACAGCACGAGATTCCAGCATTTGTGCAGGTCAGGTGCCATCCACCGGCAGAAACTGTCAACGGGTGTCAACCGCTCAGCGTGCTCGGAGCGGCAGCGGAGGGTTGTTGGTTCATATAACCCCAGCGCCAGCACAACCCCAGCTCCAGCCCAATCCGGCCCTCTCAAGTGCGGGGCTTTGCCAACAGGGCAACGTCGAGGGAGCGTGGTACAGCTGTGACGACCGGGGGGAAGCTCCACCGGGGGAGGAGCGCTGCAGTGCCGCGACGATCGGTCGGAGGAATCGACGGCTTGGGGCCCGTCGACATCGAGTCGAGAACCCGCAGGATAGTGACACGGCATTCGGCGTCGGTGCCCCCGGCAAGAGTCGAACTTGCGACCTTCGCTTAGAAGGCACGTGCGGCGAGGGCGTCGATGAGGTTGGCGTCGACGGCGAGGACGCGTTCGGACGTCAGGTTGCGGATGTGTTCGGGGACGTCGCCTCGGTCCAGTAACGGCGCGCACCGTGTCCGGGCACGGTCAGCGATGTTTCCGACCAGCTCGTGCCGGACCGATGGCGCGGCGACCACGCCGACGGAGGCAATCAGTCGTTCGGCCTCGCCGCGGATGTCGGCTGCGTTCCATGCCGACCGCTTGGCGCCGAGCCAGGTGAGCACGAGGTCGGCGGCGACGTCGCGGTTGAGCCGACCGATCTGCAGGCCCGGCTCGGTCGCCGGGTTGGTCGGTAGGGTCGGATGGGTGAAGCCGAGGTCGTGAAGTTCGTTGGTCCATGCGGCGACGAGGTCGGCGCCGCTGCGTGGCATGACCTTGTCGGGCCTTGCGTCCGCCCAGTGGCGTCGGTTCCGGGTTTGGCGCAGTCGCGGTCCGGGCTCGTGGCCGGGGTGCTCGGTCTGCCAGTCGGCTTCGTATCGGTCGACGTTGCGGTTGAGCTGTGCAGCGCGCTGGCTGAACCCGGCCGTGTACGGCGCGAGCTGAGGGATCTCCCCGTCGTCGTGGAGCGTGTAGCCCCCGCGCGGCAAGGGCGGCCCGGAACTCGGGGTCGCACATCACGGCCGCGTGTCCGATGCCGTTAAGCGCCTCGATGCTGTCGACGACGCCGACGGAGTGGAGTCCGCGCCATGCCCCGCGCGCGAAGACGCGGGCGTTGATCTGGACGTGGAGGTGGCGGTGCGGGTCGCCGGCGCGTGAGGTGTAGTGCTGCACGACGGCCGCCTCGAGCTTCTCCACCGGGACCTGCACCTGTCGGCCACGGGGCCCGACCCGGGTGGTGGCGTGCTTGGCCACCCAACCGATCACCTCACCAGCCGCCCGGTCCATCGCCGCGTCGTACGCGATCGCGATGTGGGGATGGAGTGCGGCGGCGAGCGACCGGGACTTCGGCCCGTTCACTACGACCTCGACGAACCGCAAAGCGCGTGCGTCGTCGCGCAGCCGGCCCTTCGCTGCGCCGGTCAGTACGTCGTAGCCGGCGACCCACCGCTCATACGCGGGCCCGTCGAGATCATCTACTCGCTGCACCGTGCCCGGGGTTGCGAGGCAGTGCTCGGCCAGACCGGTGCCTTCGGCCGAGGTAGTAGTCGTCGGCGCGGGAGTGGTCAGCCTCGACGTAGGAGTCCGCTGCAGCCGCGGACCCCCGAAAGAACTTCACCCCACCGTGCATCAGCCTCGTCACCGCCCGTCAACACTCGTCACCTAGCCTTGAAATGACGCTCGGTCCACCCCCGAGGGGCGGACCAATCTACGGACCTTCGTAGCATGCGCGCCGCTCGTTGGGTGGGTCTCAACGGACCGATCAGGCGATTGGGTTTTCGAGTCGTCACTGATCGGCAATCGCTGTCGAGATGCAGCGCGACTTGGCGACGATTCGGGGTTTGCTCGGTGGCTCGAGCGGAACCACGACCCGACGGCTCACCACGGGAACACAACGGTCCGGTCTCACATTGGCGCTCTCCGGGGCCAGACGCGGCAGGGAGGGCGTCCACTGATGCGACTGGTCTTCCTTGGCGCTTGGTTAGAGGTCTTTCGTCGCCGGGTTCGACAGGGCTTCGGCTATGACTTTGTCGCGGTTTTTGGCCGCGTGTTGGTAACGCAGTGCTGCGCCGGCGGTGGAGTGTCCGAGGCGGGCCATCAGTTCGGCCGGGGGTGGCGCCGGTGCTTGCGGCCGGGACTGCTCCGGTGTGGCGAAGGTCGTGGAACCGGAGGTCGGGCCTTCCGGCTTCCTCGCGTGCCTTGTAGAAGACCTTGTAGAGCGTGGCGGGTGCAAGGTGCTTCGTCGGGTCGCCAGCGGCAGGGAACAGGAGACCGTCGCGTCCTCCGGTGATGTTGTCGCCCGAGTGCGCCTTCACGACGGGGAAAAGGTGCGGCGGAATGCTGACGTCGCGGGTGCCCGCATCTGACTTCGGGGTGCCGATGATGAACTCCCCGTTGACACGGACGACGGCTCGGCGGATCTTGACGACGCCGTTGGTCAGGTCGAAGTCATGGCGGCGTAGCTCGGTGATCTCCCCGAACCGGAGTCCACACCACGCGGCCGGGAGCACCATGAGGCGGTAACGCTCGGGCATCGCCTTCGTCAGCGCCTCGAGCTCGGGCAGGGTGGCGGGGCCGATCTGCTTGACGCGTTTCGTGTTGCCAGCTCCCCGAATGTGGCATGGGTTGAAGTCGATCAGACGACGTTGAACGGCGTCCCCCGGGATCGTTCTCATGAGGCCGTAGGCGTGCGCCTTCGCAGTCGGGGGTCGCCTCGCCCATCTGGTAGTGCCAGTCGTCGATCAGGCCGGCCGTGACGTGCTTCAAGGCGACGTTGCCGAAGGTCGGGAGGATCTTCGCGTCGAGGATGCCGCGATAGTGGTAGCGGGTGCGTGGCTTCAACTGACGGTTGGTGAGCCAGCGCTCGGCGTGCTCCCCGAACGTCAACGGCTTCTTCGTCGTCGGCGGTGCCCAGTCCTCGTTCTTGATCTCGCGGCGGCGATCGGTGAGCCACGCCTCGGCGTCCTCGGCCGCCTCGAAGGTGACCGACGCCGTGTGGCGGATCGTGTCCGGACCGATGTAGGAGGCCTGATACCTCTTGCTTGGCAACTTCCTGATCGCCCTGAAGCCTCGCCTGCGTGCCATGCCCACTCCCCAGATCGTGCAACAACGTGCAACAAGGATGGCAGAATCTGGCTGGTCGTGTCCATCCCTACCCGGCGATACAGAACCTGTTTTCGCAGGTCAGAACAGTATTGTCACCTTCTGTCCAGTATCGCCGGGCGGGCCGGAATAAGATTCGAACCCAGTATCGCCCACCAACATGAACCGCCCCCGGACTGATGAATCAGTCAGGGGGCGGTTGTGATTTGGCAGCAAGACGCGAGAGATCGACGCAATTTGTAGAACCCCGGACCACCGGGCGGACGCGACCTAGGGTTCGGCCATGACACGGGTCCAACGCTGGGAGAAGCGCTCAGAGATCCCACTTCTCTTGCTCGCCCTCGCCTTCTTGATCGCCTACGCGTGGCCAGTCCTGGACCCACGACTCGATCCAGACCTACGGACTGTGCTCGAGGTAGCGAGCTGGACGGTCTGGGTGGCATTCGGCCTCGACTTTGCGATGCGCTTGTATCTGGCAGACGAACGAGGGCGGTACGCCCTCTTACACTGGTACGACGTCGCGCTGATCTTGCTGCCCATGCTGCGACCTCTGCGGCTCCTTCGCATCCCGGCGTTCGCGCGTGTGCTCAACCGCTCGGCGGCGGGAACCTTGGTCGGCAAGGTGTCCACCTACGTCGCAGGGACCGCTGTAATGGCACTTGGCCTCGGCGCAATAGCAGTGTTGGACGCGGAGCAGGACGCATCGGGAGCAAACATCACGACCTTCGGCGACGCTGTGGTGGTCGGCTACCACCGTCACCACTGTCGGATACGGGGACCGGTTCCCCGTGACGACCACCGGACGGCTCGTAGCCGTTGCGCTCATGCTCGTCGGCATCGCCTGCATCGGTGCCATCACAGCTGGAGTGGCTGCCCGGCTGGTGGCGCAGGTCGAAGCTGACGCACGGGCGGATGAGGTCAAGGGGGATGGCCCGTGACGCGCCGGAAGGACGCTCGTTCGCGGGTGCTCGGAGCGGCACGATCTCGAGCATCAAGCCGCCCCGTCACCGTAGCGACTTGAAGAGCGGCTACCGACGAAGTAGTTGGAAGACCGCGCATCGCCGGCCGTAGCAAGGAGCGACATGCGCGCTTCGTAGTCCCATCGCGTGCCCGGCGGGCTCCACCAAACGGCGCCGTATCCATGAGGCCACTGAGTCAGCGATGTCAGAACGGCCGTGGTAACGATGATCACCGAGGTTCCTGATTTCAGAACCTCTAGACGCTCGGATTGTGGAGAATCACCCGTGAGAACTGCAACCTTGATCTGCTGCGCTCTCAGATGGTCGCGCACGTAGTAGGCATCAGCTCGACGCAGCACGGAGACGATCCACCTACCGATGTCCGAGCGTTCATGAAGCAGGTAGTCAAGGGCGTTCAATCTCGCGTCCGCTGCGTCGGCGCTCTCAATCTTGTCGGCGAGACGCCGGGCGTGAGTTTTATCTTCTGGCGTGGACCGGATCGATGAGACCGCGCCGGTGGCGACCTTAAGCAGCATCTCGTGAAGCGATGCACCGGTAGAGGAGTCGGTCTCGTCGAGGTCGGACTCGGCGAAGCGAGCGAGGAACTGTCGGGCCCGGTCAAGCGTCCGGACGTCTAGCGCGGAATCCTCGTAGTTGATCGTGGTGAGCACGACACGGCGCGTCGCCACATCGAAGTCCTGCTCTGTGACCTCGAAGAAGGTCTGCGCGCCATCCCACTCAGAACGGGCTCGTCCCTGTCACGAGTGCAATCTCTTTCGCCGCGCTTAAGAATCCGCCCTGATCCAGAGATTCAGGGGGGGCGCCTGTTACCCCGTCGTAGAGGAGTAGATCAAAGCGGTAGTTTGCTAGGGCCGTCCGTGCCTGACCGTGCCGGGCGCGGGCGAACGTAGCGACGATGACGCCACGGGGGCGAGCGACTTGCGCGACGCTTCGCAACAGGAGGGCATCAGAAGCCGAGCGCAGAATCTCGACATCGACCCCTCGGCGGTCGAGGCGAAGTGCCCACTGTTCGGCAAGGGCCTGTGACGGGACCAGAATCAGCACGAGACCTTTCATGGACGTCTCGCCAATGAACGCTTCCAGAGCGGACCGGATCCCGGCCCCGGGGAATGGTTCGGATGACAGCACGTCGGGGTCCAGTCGGACTGCCCAGTTCCGCCACCATCGCGTCGGTTGACCTCATGCCGTCTGGCCCCTTCGAATCAGAATCTTCCGTCGCAGCCACCCGACGGCTGCTACCAGAGTCTCGAGCTCCCCGACCGAGACGTCATCGCGAAAGTGGAACACCTTGTTCCGGATCTCGCGCACAGGTTCAAGGGTTGCTGTGACGAGATCGCGACGGGAACCGAAGGCGTGTCGAAACAGGTCGCCGTAGCTGGCTTCGTTCAGGAGCACGCTCATCAGTTCTCCGAGCGTCAGGTCCTCTAGCCGCTTCGCCCCTTCCACATGTGCTGCGGCGATAGCTGCCCCTAGACCTGCCCCGTCGGTGCATGAGCGCATCAAGTCTCTGATGGCGAGTTCGACATCTTGCAGAAGTACAAATGGTCGGGTGGCATTCCACAGGAAGACGTTGACATCCGTTGCTGTTGCAACGGCCAGCAGGTTCGTCTCGTCTCCGACGAGTACCACTCCGTACGATTCAAGGCTGTCCAGGGATGGAACTGACTTCGTCGGTAACTCTGACAAATGGAAGATCTTCGACAAGATCGTCGACAGGCGCGTCGAGCGGATTGTCCTGAGGACGCATGAGGGCAAGTCCTTGCGCAAGTGAGCGGTAGCTGAAGACGCCCACGACATGTCCGGCCGTGACAACAGGAACTTGGTCGTATCCGCCATGCCGCATCACGTCCAGTGCGTCACGCACCCGGGTCCCGGGCGGGACGCATACAACCTCCCGGTCGTCTGGGATCAGACGCCCGACGCGAAAGAACTCGTGGAGACCTTCCACTCGTGTCCTTCCGCAGACCTGATTCGACGTTTCTCCTGATGCGCATGGCTCGGAGGTGATTCTAGGGGTGCAACAGAGGTCTGAGTCTGCGGAGGGGCCTCTTCGCTCGACGCATCGCCCCAGCCCGGATGGAGAGTTGGTCGCGGACGTGGCCGCCCGCGCGGGCGAGAATGTACGCGGCGTCACCCGTTCGTGCAGCAGACCCGTCCGCTGCGCTGCGCAGCCGGACCTGGTTCCCACCGGTTCATTGGCCGGCCGAGTTGGTGAAGCCGGGCCCGTGTCCAAGTCCAGACTCGATCGCGGCTGAACGACTCCCTCGTCGCTACAAACTCCCGCTTATCCCCCGGGCCATCGGTCTGCCGAGCTGGCGGCGCATGAAAGTCGATCGCAGCATTTGTCGACCGGGAAGCGCGCTGGGACCGTTTCGGGCGACATCATCGGAGGCGATTGGGCGGCCCTGTCGGACCGCCGACGTACCGTCTCGTTCGTGGATGACTCCCCAACTGAAGGTACTCCGTCGATGCCGTCTGACTTCGAGGACCCGAACGACTTCTTTCTGGACATGTACGGAAAGGCCGTCGACCGCATGCGGAGGGAGGGTGTCGATCGTGAGGAAGCCGCGCTGAAGGCGTGGGAGGTTCTTAGCCTCGATCCACCGATGAACTTGGGGTTGTGAGCGCGTCGTGAAGTGAGAATGCCCTTACGTGCTGGGAAAATCGGACTTCTTCAGGGTCCCAATTCCACCAAGTACGAAGGGCATCTCGTAGATGCAACTTTGCCACACGTCGGCCGCGACCTCAGCGGTGTTCGACGATCCGAATCTCGTGTCGTCCGCCGGGTTGGTCCCGGTCCTGACTCTCGCCCGGTCCGCCGGGCTCCGAGAACTCGCTCACACGCATCTGAGCGTGCCGACCGACAAGGGCGCCAACGCCGGCTTGAAGGTCACCTCGCTGGTCGCCGGGATGGTCGCTGGCGCCGACTCCATCGACGACATGGCGCTGTTGCGTCACGGCGGGATGGGCCGGGTCTTCACCAACGCCTACGCACCCTCAACGCTGGGTTCGTTCTTGCGGTCGTTCACCTTCGGTCACGTCCGTCAGCTCGACGCCGTGGCCTCCCGGTTCCCTGGGCCGGCTGGCAGCCCGGACCCCGCTGGTCGTCTCCTCGGCTGGCACCGCTGAGCGGGTGATGCTCGACATCGACGACACCATCATCGAGGTCCACGGCTACGCCAAGCAGGGTTCGGGCTACGGCTACTCCGGCGTCCGCGGACTCAACGCACTCCTCGCCACGGCGACCACAACCCAGTCCGCACCGGTGATCGTGGCTCAGCGACTGCGGAAGGGCTCGTGTGGTTCGCCAGGGGCGCGGCCGGAGCTGGTCGCGGACGCGTTGAAGACGGTCGCCTCGTTGTCCTCGGCCAAGGTGTTGGTGCGTGCCGACAGCGCGTTCTACGGCCACGCCACCGTTGGTGCCACGATCCGCGGCGGCGCCGATGTGTCGGTAACCGTCCGGATGGATCCCAAGGTCAAGGCGGCGATCGCCAGCATCGGTGACGATGCGTGGACTCCCATCGAGTACACCGACGCGGTCTTCGACGAGCAGACCCAGACACGGGTCTCTCGCGCCGAGGTCTCCGAGATTGGGTTCACCGCGTTCACTTCGAAGAAGAAGGCCGAGCAGGTCCCCGGACGGCTCGTGGTGCGCCGGATCCCGGACCTCAACCCGGGCAAGAACGCAGGGCAGGAGACGTTGTTCGACACCGGCGCTTCCACGCGTTCTTCACCACCACCGACCCGGCCGTGGCCGACACCGTGGCCGCGGACAAGACCCACCGTGGTCACGCGATCATCGAGCAGGTCCACGCCGATCTGAAGCACTCCGCGCTGGCGCACCTGCCTTCGGGCAAGTTCGCCGCCAACGCAGCCCGGCTCGTGCTGGCCGTGATGGCGTTCAACCTGACCCGAGCCGCCGCGACCCTGACCAGCCCCGGGCTGGCCAAGGCCACGACCGCGACGATCCGTCGCAAAGTCATCACGGTGCCGGCCCGGGTCGCGTCCTCCGCACGCCGGGTGACCTTGCACCTCCCGGCGCACTGGCCCCGGGAGACAGATTGGAGCGACCTGTTCACCCGGGCCTGCGGACGCCCACCACCAACACCGACGGCCTGACCACCCCAGCCGAGACCGGCACGAAGACCAACCCGGAACAACTCGGCAGCGAGGCCAGACGGATGGCCACGCCCACACACCCGATGACCCGTCGTCAGCGACCCCGACCAGTCAGCCCCTGCT
The DNA here is from genome assembly GCF_024703895.1 of Nocardioides sp. B-3. Taxonomy (GTDB): domain Bacteria; phylum Actinomycetota; class Actinomycetes; order Propionibacteriales; family Nocardioidaceae; genus Nocardioides. The sequence continues at coordinate 4,356,435 of NZ_CP087968.1, read as the reverse complement.
CATCGGTGGATCGAGGCTTAGTTCCACGATCGATAGCTTTGCAGCCGATCATGCCGCTTCCCCGGAGGAGCATGGTCAGGAGTACGTCGACGACTCGTCCGTCTACCGCGTGGAGTTCGCTGAGCGGCTTCGTGTCCATTGGGGTCCGTCTCTGGATCTGCACGAGAAGATCACCTCGGCTGTCGAAGAGGGCGGACGGATCTTCATGAAGCGCAATGCACGGCGGCCCGGTGAGCGGGAGCGGATCCTAAACGTGCTCATTCACCTCAACGGTCAGGCGATCAGGGCTTCCCTGAGAGGTTCATGCGCTCCTGTCGGCTGGGTTTCCGCTCGGGGCGCATGCGCTATCGCGAACGGTGCACGAGATCGCTGTCCGCGCCGGAGTGCTGGCGAAGTTCGGGAAGGAGGAACCGCACCTGGATCTTGCGGAGCGGTTCGTTCTGCACGACAAGGTCGTCAACTACAGGGATGCGTTGACGTATCAGGAGAACGCTGAGCGGCTGCGTCATGAGCCGTTCAGAGAGGACACGATCGTGGAGCTGAAGAAGGAGCACGACGAAGTCATCGGACGGTTTGGGCCGGCGTTCGGTTCACCCTACGGGTGGGCTGCTGGCCTCCCCGGGCTTCCGTTCCCTGAAGAGGCCAACCTTCGAGCACTGGAGAGGCTCGCTGAGCTCGACCACTTCCGAAGCATCTACAACTGGTCGAGCCACTACGTTCATGCCGACGCCAAGGCGATGCGCATCAGTTTGGTGGAGCGGGGTGGGAATCATGCGGTGTTGACGAACGCGACGAACGCGCAGCTCGCCGACCCCGGTCAGAACACTCTCATTGGGGTCTTCCGAGTCTTCATCTCAATGGTCACCTCGGCGCATCCATTCGCGTTCTACGACATGTTGCTGTGCAAGAGCCTTCAGGAGATGCTCGACAAGGCCTGCCAGATCTACGTCGACGCCGAGTTCGCGGTCCGTGAGGCCGAGGAGCGGTTCCAGGCTGAGCTGGCCGAGCGAGGCATGAGATTCGACGTTGCTCTTGGTGAGGTGCCACTGGATTCCGGAGCCCTGACCGGCGACTAGTCAAGAGCCCGCTGCCGGCTAAGTCGCGGCTCGATAGCTTCACGGCGAGCTCTGCAGTTACGTCGTCGTTCTGATGTGGAACGGCGAGACACGCTTCACGTCGTCGCAGAGCTTGAGCTGGATTGCGGCGGGAAACCCCCGCCGCCTCGCGCCCGCATGTCGTTCTCGAGAACGTAGATGGCGGCTGACACGTAGGTGTCGCACACTCACCCAATGACCAGACGAATCACTATCCACATCAACGAGCATGAGATCACCGGCGAAGAGATGACTGCGGAGCAGTACATCGACTTGGCCAACGCCGTGTGGATGGTCATGCGGACCACACCGTTTGACTTTGCTGTCGAGCCGGACAAGCGCGCGGATACGGTGCAGATGGACGACGCGTGGTCGCAGTACAGCAACGACGCGAGTTGGAGTCGATGACAGCCACTTGGCGGCGCGAAGGCGGCGGTTTGACGCGCCTGTCCGCAAGTGAATCGACATGATTGCGTAGCGGTGGTGGCAGCGCCGGATGCACGCCCCTCGCACCAATTTGGAGCCCGGGCAGCAGCCGTGCTGCGGACGGGAAATCGTGCGGTGGTGACCTCGTATCTCCTACGGCTGAGGTTCCTCTTTACATCAAAGGGCCACTGCTCGGTGGCCACCGAGGAGGAGAGCACCATGGCTCTAGGAGACGGCATCCGACGCGACATCAGCACGGTCAGTGCCCTTGAGCGGGACCGCTTCATCGAGGCGGTCCGCAAGCTGGACACCACCAAGTTCTTCCCGGACGGGGTTTCGTACTGGGACAAACAGGAGCAGATCCACAAGAACGCTCACTTCAACGGCGTCGACGTCCACGGGGGTCCGGCCTTCATCCCGTGGCACAGGGTGATCGTCAACCGCCTCGAGGCGCTGTTGCGCGAGGTCGACCCTGAGCTGTCGCTCCACTACTGGGACTGGACCACCGACCCGCGCGTGGCCTCCGGCCCACGAGCAGCCCTGTTCACACCCCAGTTCATGGACAACGCCTCCGGAAACGTGAGTCACCTGCTCAACGACTTCGAGTCGACAGAGGACGCCGAGACCGGCAACGGGCACACCAAGATCTGGCGAGACGTCGGGTCGGTCGCCGCCGACCCGGACGGGACCCCGGCCATCGCCACGGACGCGTCGATCCCGGGCAACTCGGACTTCGCGACCTTCGCTACCGCGCTGAAGGCCGCGCACGACAGCGTCGCGCACAGCTACATCGGCGGGACCATCAGCAACCCGCACTACTCCTTCCACGACCCGTTCGTGTTCCTCCTCCACTCCAACCTCGACCGGATCTGGGCGAAGTGGCAGACAGACCCGGCGCATCCCGAGCGCCTCGGGTCCACCACGGCGTACGCCGGATTGAACGCCGCGCAGGTCAACGCCCTTGTCACCGAGCACGTCGAGCCCCCGGGCCGGCGGTACCGGGCTGGAGCCGTGGGCATCGGACCCGACCAAGGCTGCGGTCATCAACTATCTCGACCTGTCCGTACTCTCGCCGCCCTGCTATGACACCAATAGCAGCGATTTCCGAGTCGTCGAGGCGCAGAACCATTACAACGCCTCCACCTCCGCTACCGGGTGGTGTTCAACGACGTACCGGAGCTCGAGACCACTTGGCGATCGGCGACCTTCCGGATCCGCACCTGCGGCGACGTCCACCTGCAGGTGAAGGCTGGGACGTCTCCGGCGACCCCGTTCGGGGTCTCCACCCCGCAGGTCCTCTCCAAGGCCGGGCCTACCCAATACCGGGAGGCGCGGGTGTGGTTCGAGTTCACCGCCGGTGCCGTCGGTACAGCGCCGCAGTCGCTCGGGCCTGTGAATACGACGGTGACCGTCGGGAACCGGGACTTCGACCTCGAGCTGGTGGCCAGCACGATCCCGCGGCCCACCGTCGCCGTCGAACTGGCCCTCGACCAGTCCGGCTCGATGGCGGACCCCGCGGGTACCAGCGGGGCCCAGCGCCTCGACGTGCTCAAGGACTCGGCCGCGCTGTTCGCGAACCTGATCCAGAAGGACAACGGCATCGGGCTGATCCGGTTCGACGACGACGCCTACCCACCAAACCACCCGACGTACGGCGGCCTGCCCATTTCCAAGATCACCAGCAATGGATTCGGCGACCCCGTGCGCGGGCAGGCCCTGACCGCGATCGGGGGGCACGGGGCCCATGGGGCGACCTCGGTTGGCGACGGCTTGGCGATGGCCCGCTCCGAGCTGTCCGCCCTGCCGGCGGGGGCATACACGGACAAGGCGATCGTCGTGTTCACCGACGGGATCCAGAACCGGCCGCAGTCAATCGCGGACGTCGCCTCCTCCATCGACGACCGGACCTACGCGGTGGGCCTCGGGAACGAGACGCAGGTCAACACGGCCGCGCTGACGCAGCTGGCCGGTTCGACGGGCGGCGCGCTCCTACTCTCGGGGGTGCTGTCCTCGAGCCCGGACGACCAGTTCCGGGTCCGAAAGTTCTTCCTCCAGATCCCGGCGGGAGTCACCCTGCAACGACATCATCGTGGACCCGGTCGGCCACGTGCTGCCCGGTGCGAAGGTGCGAATCCCGTTCAGCGTCAACGAGGCCGACATTAACGCCCGGGTCATCGTGCTGCCATCGCTTCCCGTCCTGCGGGTCGCCGTCGAGACGCCGGCTGGTGACGTCTTCGACGCTTCCAGCGGCGTCCCGGGCGCCGAATTCAGAACAGGCCGCCGAGGTGACGACCGTGGGACTGAGCCTTCCGATGCCGGCTCCGTCGGGCCCGGCGCACGGGGGCACTGGTACGCCGTCCTAGACATCGACAAGCGCGCGTACAAGAAGTGGATCTCCCGGGACCGGGACGACGCTAGGATCCGGGACCTGCGTGCCAACGGCGCGGCGTACTGCGTCAGCGTGCACGCACTTAGCAACCTGCGGATGCGGACCGGCCTGACGCAGAGCGGCTTCACGCCGGGCTCGATGCTTGAGCTGCGAGCGGTCCTCACTGAGTACGGTGTCCCGGTCGAGGGCCGGGCACGGGTGGAGGCGCAGGTCACTTACCCCGACGGCTCGCAGACCACGCTCGACGTGGTGGAAACTGGTGGCGGCGGCTTCAACCTCACGCTTCCGACGACCGTCGCTGGGGTCTACCGGATCATCGTGCGTGCCTGGGGCGGGACGTTCCGCGGCGTGCCGTTCACACGCGAGGCTTTGCTGACCGCCGCGGTGTGGCCGACCGGCGACCAGCCCCACCCTGACCCCGCAGGTGGGTCAGGGCACGACGGGGGGACTGGTGCCGATTGCTGCGTTGTGCGCTGGAGAAGGACGCGTTCTCCCCGGAGCTGCAGGAGCGCTGGCGCGAGCAGGGGTTCGACATCGACTCCCTGCGCGAGTGCCTCAAGGAGGTCTGTGCCGACGAGTGAACCTGCTCAAGAAAGGGACGGCGCCGGCTCGTAGACGGCCTCCGACCGAAGGTGCGCGCCCCCGCGCAAGCGACCTGTGGTTTCGTGGGCTGACGATCGCGACATCTTGAGCGCGTAGTGCACTCTGCCACTGGGGTTCAGAGGTCCCGTGGTTGTGTCCGTATCGGGCACACGCTGCGGAATGGGTCACCTTTGCGACTGCGCGGAAGGCGGTAGATCCGGTCGTCCCCGGGTAGAGAAGCAGTCCGCGTCCGCGTTGGATGTCGCAACCGCACTGCGGCTCGTGGCGGGGGTGGCCTCGCGTCCGGAATCGAGCAGAATTCCGACCCTCTGCCTCCGGCGAAGCCGGTATGCGAGCGCGATCGCCGGCTATCGCCAATCGTCGAGCAGTCCGCCGAACTCGCCGGGGCGCCAACCACCCCGGTACTTCTCGACAAGCGACAGCGCCAACTGGAGTCGTGGATCCTCGCGTATCTTGGCGTCGTCGATGCCCCGGACATCGGCTGCGTTTGCGTAGACCGCGGCCTCGCTCCCGTACATCCGCACGAGCACGTCCCAGTGCAAGGAATAGGCCACCTTGGTGGATCCCGTGCCATCGAGGGCGGAACTGTGCGCCTCAGCCACGGCGTCGCGCAACAGGGCTGCCGTCACACGCGCGTCGGCCAGCGCGGGCAGGCACAAAGAGTCAGCATCCTCGGGTGGCAGCAACGTGTGGAACAAAAGCCGCACGAGACTGCGTTCACTGGCGAGTTCAGCTGGGCCAGTTGCGCGAAGTCGTCGTTTCAGTTGTTCCTCAATGGCGATTGCGTCCTCGGCTGGGACGATCTTAGATCCGGCGTTCTCGCGGTGTCCGACGATCGTCGCGAGCTCAAATGCCCCGTAGAGGGTGGGGGTCATATCGATCAGGCGCTGAGTCAGCGCCATCACGTCGTCCGGGGCCATGCGTCGCAGCAGTCGCAGAACCGGCCGAGTCACCGCGAACTCCGCCCCGAAGTCGTCCATCCCGCGACCACGACCGACGCGCAGGCGCGGGAACTGCTCGATGAGGACCTCAACTGCCGAAGGCGCCACGGATGGGTCGGCGGTCTCAGAGACGGGCAACAGCCGCTCAAGTAGGTCTTCAAGAGCCTCGTCGCTCACCCGGGCAAACGCGGCACGCGCGCGGTCGAGGTCTCCTAGGGCATCGATGACTGCGTGGAGATGGCGAGCTGGCGCAACGTCGTCGGGCAGATAGCGGCTCAAGTAGAAGCGCAAGTTGGGCGCTGCCGCGACCTTCCCTCACTCCGCCATCTCGTTGCCTCCGAGGCGGCCCAACTGGTGCCGCCGAGATGACGCTCTCCCGCTGGGAATAGCACGCCTATTGCGGCCCGCGCTACATCACCGCCTCGCGAATCAGCCTCCACGAACTTCGCTACCTGCGCCGCGAGCTCGGGTCGTTCGACCGAGCCGCCGTAGCTGGGGGTGGAGTGGTCAGACTGGGGCGCAGCTGTCCAACAGAGCATGCAGTTCGGGCGCCAACGTTCGTAGCGCCTCGAGCCCAATCACATCAGTCAGGGCGAGTTCATCCTCGATCAGTCTGAGCGTGACCGGAAGGGATGCCAACACGCGCTTCGCGTCTCGCATCGTCACCATCAGAGGGTCGAGCAACTCTCTCAGCAACCTTGCGAAGTGGTCGGGGTCAAATGGACCCGTCACATGACTGTCCGCGACGCCTTGCAAAGAATGGAGGAATGCTCGGCGGAACGGTCCGGGGTGAGGGTTCGGGACGTCAACGGTGATGGTCAGGATCTTGTCGAGATAAGCCCTGCCCGAGAATCCCTCCTCGCTTAGCGCGGACTCCACAACTTGGCGGTCGAGGCACAGGAGATAGACCACGTTCGGGAAGGAGGCGGTCAACCTGACCGTGCGGAACAGGTGTCGAATCTCAGTCGGATTGAGCCGGTCTATGTCGTCCACCGGGACTACTACGCGCCCATCCAACTGTGCGAGGGCTTTCATGGCGGTTGCACGGCGCGCGTGCAAACTCGTGTCGCCCCGGGGCGCGCGGCAGCACTCGCTGATTCCCGAACTGAGTCCTGTACGCCAGCCACGCCGGGCACGAAACCCGGCGAGGCTGAGCGCACCGGAGTAGTCAGCTACTGCCTGAGCCACCTCTGCGCCCATCCTGCGAGCCTGCGCCCCGCGCGATTCAACGTCTTCCAGCTGCGCGGCAAGCTCGGACAAGAAGATGGTGGCCAGCTCGTCTACCCCTGAGAACAACCACGGATTGAACTCAACGACCCGGACACTCTCATTCGCCCGGAGTCGAACGGCGGTCAGATTCATGAGGGAGGTCTTGCCGGATCCCCACCGGCCGGTGATAGCAGCGACGAGTCCCTTGCTCGCGTCCACGCTCTCGAGTTCTTCCGCCAGAGCCACCGCAAGAGGTGATCTGTTCAGCACATCCATCGACACGTCGTCAATGGGGTGGTCCCCAAACGGCAAAGCCTCAGCCACGTTTCCCCCGTTCACAAGCGATCCAAGTTCTCGCACCTTAGTCGTCAGCGCAGCTGCCACATGGTCAATCACGCCGGCGCACATAGCCGCCCCAGCGGCGAGGATCGCGGCGAATGCGTTGAGAGCATCGGGATTGGCCACTGCACGGTATAGGAACCAAATCAAGGCAACGACGATGCCAGCCACGACGTAGCGGACGACGTTCCGCATGACGACGGGCTGCCTTCCCATCGCCGACAGGGCCATAGCCTGAGCGACGCCAAGGGATGCAACGAAGGCCGAGCTGAATGCCGCCTCGGGCCCAGCATCAGCCCACGTCCCGTCCCATGGCAGGTAGAACGGCAGAAGGACTAGCAGCGCCACAGCGATGACTGCGCCCCAGAGAAGGACTCGCTCTCGCAACAGCAGCGGTGGGCCCTCCAAGCCCAGTCCTTCAATCACTCGTCGTAGCCACTTGATGCGTCCTAGCCGCCAGCGCAGTCGTCGCCTTGGGGCCGTAAGTGACTTGGTAAGAAAGACAACAGAGGTTGCGAACAGAAGGACGGCAGAGGTTTCTTGACTCACCGGGTCGCTCATCGGGTCGAATCGGTGTCTATGCACCGCCGCCTCACAGTGGCCCCCGCATTGGTCAGGAAACGATGCAGGCGACGCCATGGCGTCCATGCCTCTTCTGGAAGCATTGAAGTAGGAATGGTTCCGCCCCGTCTTTCGTACAACGACCTTGCGTCCGCGTTGCGCAGGGGCGCAATCATGCACGACAGCGTGCTCACGGACGTGCACCCCCAGCCCGCGCTCGTGGGAGAACGCTCGAACCGGACGGTCCGCCAAGCGGCAGAATGGGGCGGGCTACTGACGCGACGCAGCAACGCTCTCTCCGCCGGTGACAACTCTGTGGCAACGTGTCGTGCCCGCGCAGATCAGTCACGGGGAGCTTGCGTGACCGGATGGCCTCGCTCCTCAAGACTCGCAGCTCGGCGACCTAGCGCGAGCCTGTTGTCGAAGGCCGAGGAGACGAGGATCCCCGTAGTGATGCCGGCGGTCAGCGTGGCTATCCCGATCAACACGCTCGTCCAGTCTGACGGCAACGGGATCGAAACGCGCGGATTCGAGAAGAGCGGCCACTGAGAAGCCAGCTCCTCCGACAGCCAAAACCAGCGCGAGCCTTTCCGCAATTCCCGCGAATATGCTTCCCTTCGCTGACTCTCCGCTTTCGCTCTCGCGCTTGCTGGGAGCAGGCTCCCCGAGCCAAGCGTACAGAATCATCTCGCGGTCAATGCGCTCCTCGAGGTCCCACGTCGCTGATGCATCCGGCATCGCCACACGGTACTTGGCCAGCAATTCGAGGTCTTCGCTGATAGCACGGCGCCACCGAGTCGCCCTGCTTCCGCTGTCGATCGAAGCCTTCACCAAGATCCCCAAAAGGCCTATCACACCGGTCACCACCAGAACTCCCATGTCCGGACCGTAGCCGCGACCACCCCCGCTCGCTGGAGAACGGACGACCGAGACCCGTCGCCTCCGCCTGACAGTAGGACCGCCGAGGCGCGACCGCGCCGCAACGACTGCCCAACCCACCCCACCTCTTGGCCCGGACCGTTAGCCCCGGTGATTCATGACGGCAGTGACGACGTCGCCGCGGTCTGAGGTGAGCCGGTGGTCGTCTGCGGGTACGACGCTGAGCCGGCTGGCGCTGCCGGGCTGCGGGTCTCCGGGTCGTGATCTCGTGGCGGACGGGCGGGTCAGGCTGGTGGTGGAATCGCTGCGATGTTCGCGAAGATCGCGACGATCACGGTCGCCCACGGCCGAGACTTGGGAACCCGGAGCCGTCTTCGGCGGGCGCCGTGGGTGAGTCGGGCCGGGACGTGGAGGAAGCGGTAGCGCAACGCTTTGGGTTCACAGCCTGCGAGGATCTCGGCGTCGCCGACAAGGGCGAGCATGCGGGTCCACGCGACGAGGTCGGCGGCGATCATCACCGCGGTCAGCCGGGCCCGGTTGATCTTGAACTCCCTCGACGGGAACCGCCCCCGGGCCGGTGTCCTTGGCGTGCCGGATCCGGTCCTCGACTCGAGCGTGAGCACGATGCCGGGCTTCGAGGAACGCCAGCTGCACGCCGGGCTGGACGGGGGTGTTGGTGGCGATCGTCTGGTAGCGCCAGCCGTCACGCTCTTCGAACAACGAGAGTTGGGCGCCGGGGTGGGGGCGTTCGCGGCGCACGATGATCCGCATCCCCGCGGGCCAACTGGACAGGTCGAGCAGCCCGGTCAGTTCCGCGACGTCGCCGCCCTCACGGACGCCGCCGTCGGCATCGGACGCGGCCGTCCAGACGTCCTTGGGGACGAGCTTGATGGCGTCGCTGGATCTTCTCGGTGACCGCGAACCCCACGGAGTACTCAACCCGGCGGCCACGGATCTTGCCTTGTTCGGTCAGCCAGTCCGGGAGCTTGTGGGAGGAACCTGCACCGTCGGCGCGGATCAGCAGGTCTTTGCGATACGCGACCGGGATCTGGGCGATCGCGTCGGTGAGGACCGTGATGTGGTCGGCGGCGGTGTTCGAACCGGCCTTCCCGGTCCGCAGTTGCGCGGCCGGGAACTCTTGGCTGTTGTCGCACCACACGCCGAGCGGGTGGAAGCCGAAGGTCTTCTTGAACGTGGGCGAAGCGTTCTCTTTCTCGGAGTGTGCGACCACGATGGTGGCGTCGATGTCGAGCACGACCGTCGCGCCGAGGTCGGTCCCGGCAACCTGGGACGCGGGCAACCCGCCGGGCAGCTGTGCCCAAACGTGGCGCCGGGCGCGGGCACGCGCGGTGGCGATCTTCTTCAACCGGCCCGGCGTGACCTCGTCCGGGGTCCGCCACACCGTCGGGGGCGACGCGACCGGGCCGAGAACTGGAGCCCGGTGGCGCAGCACGTCGATATCAGCGATCGCCTCACCACCATCGGCAAGCATCACCGCGACATCGACCGGGACCCGACCGCGGTCGTGGACCGGGGAGAACGAGCGCCGCACCATCGCCTTCGACAACTCGGTCGTGAGGCCGGTCCGATCGGCCAGAAGACGGAGCCCGACACTGCCCGCGTGAGCCACCACGCCGACACCATCGGCAGATACGGACAAGCCAGCAGACCACGAAGTACGCTTCACCTACGGAGTGCCTTCCACGTTGGAGATCTTGAGTCGTCGTAAACCCAAGTTTCCCCTGCTGGGTAGGCATCTTCCGTGTTTCTACGCGCCGATCAGGCCGCTGCCTCGTGAACGATCCGGGTTAGACAGAAGATGCCTGAATACGTAGATCTGCGACGGTCACCAGTCACAAGCCGCAGGACAGGACTTACGTCCTCTAGCCGCGCCACCGAATGGCGGCTTGAGCGCGGTACTCGCAACACGGATCGCGGCTATGACGCGCCGGGTCGAGCCCTCCCGTAATCTCTCTCGAAGGCGATCGCGTCCGTGGCTCCGGTGTGAAGCGCACTCGTCGCCAAGGTTCCGTACTGGCCAACGCCAACGCCAACGCCGTCGCCATCAGAGAAGGACCTGCACTTCCACCTAAATCTCTAAGGGCTTGACGCCCTAAGCGCTTCCCCAAAGATGTCTCGTCGCAACTCGCCATAGACGATCATCTCGGTCCTGAAGAGGGGGGCGAGCGTCGCTTTAGCAAAAGCCGTCCAGTCACTCCCAGCCCCTGCCAAAGAGAACAGCTTACGAATGCCGTTGTAAGTCTCTCCGCCTGCAGGCTTTAGATCGTCCGGGTCATGACCTCGGGCGACGCTGGCACTCAAGGCGGCGGCTTTGATCGCCTTCACAGCGTCAATCTCGTCCGGGCGTTCAAGGCTGATGCAAAGTGCAGCCAAGATTTCGTCATCCAGCAAGTACGCCTCAAGGTTGCGCCGACTAACCCGGATCGTTCACGAGGCAGCGGCCTGATCGGCGCGTAGAAACACGGAAGTGCCTACCCAGCAGGGGAAACTTGGGTTTACGACGACTCAAGATCTCCAACGTGGAAGGCACTCCGTAGGTGAAGCGTACTTCGTGGTCTGCTGGCTTGTCCGTATCTGCCGATGGTGTCGGCGTGGTGGCTCACGCGGGCAGTGTCGGGCTCCGTCTTCTGGCCGATCGGACCGGCCTCACGACCGAGTTGTCGAAGGCGATGGTGCGGCGCTCGTTCTCCCCGGTCCACGACCGCGGTCGGGTCCCGGTCGATGTCGCGGTGATGCTTGCCGATGGTGGTGAGGCGATCGCTGATATCGACGTGCTGCGCCACCGGGCTCCAGTTCTCGGCCCGGTCGCGTCGCCCCCGACGGTGTGGCGGACCCCCGGACGAGGTCACGCCGGGCCGGTTGAAGAAGATCGCCACCGCGCGTGCCCGCGCCCGGCGCCACGTTTGGGCACAGCTGCCCGGCGGGTTGCCCGCGTCCCCGAGTTGCCGGGACCGACCTCGGCGCGACGGTCGTGCTCGACATCGACGCCACCATCGTGGTCGCACACTCCGAGAAAGAGAACGCTTCGCCCACGTTCAAGAAGACCTTCGGCTTCCACCCGCTCGGCGTGTGGTGCGACAACAGCCAAGAGTTCCCTGGCCGCGCAACTGCGGACCGGGAAGGCCGGTTCTGAACACCGCCGCCGACCACATCACGGTCCTCACCGACGCGATCGCCCAGATCCCGGTCGCGTATCGCAAAGACCTGCTGATCCGCGCCGACGGTGCAGGTTCCTCCCACAAGCTCCTGGACTGGCTGACCGAACAAGGCAAGATCCGTGGCCGCCGGGTTGAGTACTCCGTGGGGTTCGCGGTCACCGAGAAGATCCACGACGCCATCAAGCTCGTCCCCAAGGACGTCTGGACGGCCGCGTCCGATGCCGACGGCGGCGTCCGTGAGGGCGGCGACGTCGCGGAACTGACCGGGCTGCTCGACCTGTCCAGTTGGCCCGCGGGGATGCGGATCATCGTGCGCCGCGAACGCCCCCACCCCGGCGCCCAACTCTCGTTGTTCGAAGAGCGTGACGGCTGGCGCTACCAGACGATCGCCACCAACACCCCCGTCCAGCCCGGCGTGCAGCTGGCGTTCCTCGAAGCCCGGCATCGTGCTCACGCTCGAGTCGAGGACCGGATCCGGCACGCCAAGGACACCGGCCCGGGGCGGTTCCCGTCGAGGGAGTTCAAGATCAACCGGGCCCGGCTGACCGCGGTGATGATCGCCGCCGACCTCGTCGCGTGGACCCGCATGCTCGCCCTTGTCGGCGACGCCGAGATCCTCGCAGGCTGTGAACCCAAAGCGTTGCGCTACCGCTTCCTCCACGTCCCGGCCCGACTCACCCACGGCGCCCGCCGAAGACGGCTCCGGGTTCCCAAGTCCTGGCCGTGGGCGACCGTGATCGTCGCGATCTTCGCGAACATCGCAGCGATTCCACCACCAGCCTGACCCGCCCGTCCGCCACGAGATCACGACCCGGAGACCCGCAGCCCGGCAGCGCCAGCCGGCTCAGCGTCGTACCCGCAGACGACCACCGGCTCACCTCAGACCGCGGCGACGTCGTCACTGCCGTCATGAATCACCGGGGCTAAGCACCCGGATGCCAGCTTCCTCCTGCGCCGAGACCTCGTCAGTGTTCAACAGGTCGCGATCCACCACCCGAATGATCGTGGTACCTGACGCGATCGTTTGTATTGCCTTACCCGCTTCGAGAGTGCCATCTCGAACATCGTTGCTACTGCCCACCGAAAGAAAATCGGTGTCCGGAAATTCTTCTGCAAAAATTTGTCGATAACAGCTGGCGTCGAATTCTGCACGCTTGTCATTGTCATGCTTGGGCGGCCGTCCCTCGCACAGGACGATGCGTTCGGGTGCCATCAGATGCGCAAGGTCCCCCAAGGCAACATCAAGCGTTCTAGCCCAGAATTCCCTTGAGGGGCGGACTGGTCGCACCACCGCGGGCGAGTCGAAATCGACGCCTTGGAGGTCGACGAAGCACACGCTTCCCGGCGCCGCTTTCGCTATTTCCCACCCCTTCCTCATGAATCCAATGCTGTGGCTTGCCAGAATCATTTGGGATTCAGGCGGCAGCAACTCGACGAGCGTCTCGAGCAAAGCGCCTTGGATTCGGGTGTTGAGATGCGTCTCCGGCTCGTCGATGCACCAGATCGAGTTGTCGAAATACTCACTCTTGACCACAGCGTCCGGGATTAGGTCGAACGTCGCCTTCTCGCCAGCGGACAGGTTCTTATATAGGAAGCGACGAGAGGAGCCTTTCGAGAAGTAGAATGTCCCTACCGAGTCGGCCGCACCAGCCACGCCTCCGACGCCATCGAGTTGCAGATCTGGGAACACCTTGGCCATGGCCGAACGGACCTTCCCAATGATTCGATCTCTCAGTTCCAATCGGGTCATCCCGTCCGGAAGGCTATCGCTATACACCCCCTCAAGCGTTTGCAGGATTAATCGCTGGTAGTTGTCCGAGACACTTGCATCAGTGTCAATCAGTCGTGTGACACGGGGTTGATCGAGGGGGATGCCATCCGGTTGATCCCGGCGATATTGAAGTCAGCCTCGTTTCGAAAGGCGCTCCGGACGTAGACAAGTTTCTTGCGGTCGTCGGGTCCAGCAGGAATGGGCTCATGAAATTCGACCTGCACGTGCTCAGTCCAACCGATGGAGTCAGTCCCGGCCTTCGTGCCGTAACTCTCATCCCAGCCGTTTCCAGCGCCCCCGTTCGCCCAGTGCCAAGTCTTAAGACCATCGAACATCGACGATTTGCCAGAGCCATTTGGCCCGGCCAACACGATCAGCCGTGCAGAGTTCGGCAGAGCATCGACTGTGAGCTCGGTAAATCTCTTGAAGTTGACGAAGCGAAGACTCTTGAGGTGCATGTGTGGTTCGTCCTAACGGAAGCTACGGGGGATCCGTACCCTGTCATGAGCAAGTGTGTGGTGTCTGGTTGAACGGCAACGGAGTGTGCTGATACTGCTCCGCGAAGCCAGAACAAGTACGTCGAACAGGCTCTCCGCAGGCTGGGCAATTAGACGCGGTGACTGTCCCGTCGCGCGACCATCACGGCGTGGCACACTCTCATAGTGGGCGAAGCGACGCAGGGCTGGTGCCGCGTCAACAGGCGCCTTGAGACTGGCCGCGTAACACATCGCCGCCCGTCAAAGTCGCGCCGATGATCCGATCCAAGGTGGTGCCCGCTGGAATCGAAGGTGAGGAGGCGGCTCGTTCGCCCCCGCCTTGCAATCTCCCCAGTTAGGCTCGCGGCATGGCGAGCCCGGAGGTCCAAGAAGCACTACGTTCCTTCGTCGCGGAGCGTGACTGGGCTCAGTTCCACACGCCGGAGAACCTCGCCAAGAGCGTCGTGATCGAGTCCGCGGAGCTGCTCGAATGCTTCCAGTGGAACTCGGATGCGGACGCCGCGAAGATCGCTGGCGAGCTCGCGGACGTCGTGACCTACTGCCACCTGCTGGCCGACAAGCTCGGCCTCGACCCGGACGAGATCGTGCTCGACAAGCTCGAGGTCACGAGGGCGAAGTATCCAGCGGACAAGGCGCGTGGACGCAGCGAGAAGTATGACCAACTTCCGGATTGAGAGCGGCCCGTTCGTCGGCGCACAGCTCGAGGCCCGGGGAAGCGGTGACGCGCGGTTCAGGAACTGGCCGGTGGTCTACACGCTCGACGGAGACGGTCACGTCTACGTGGGGGAGTCCCGCAATGCCATCGCCCGGCTGCGCCAGCACCCGGCGACGGTCAACAAGCGTGACCTGCGCGGCGCCCGCGTCGTACTGGACGAGACGTTCAACAAGTCCGTCTGCCCGGACCTCGAGTCCTACCTGATCCGGCTGTTGGCCGGCGACGGTCGGCTGACGGTGCTCAACCGCAACGAGAGCCAGACCAACGCTGACTACTACGCGCGAGGACTACCAGAAGGTGTTCACCGACATCTTCGATGCGCTGCGTGACGACGGGCTCTTCGAGGGCACGATCAAGGAGATCGAGAACTCCGACCTCTTCAAGCTCTCGCCCTTCAAGGCGCTGACGAAGGACCGGGGAGGCGGTCGTCGCGGACATCCTCGACGGCCTGTTCGCCGACCTCGACGGCAAGCGCGAGAGCCAGATCGTCGTGCGGGGTGAGCCCGGCACGGGCAAGACGGTCGTCGCTGTCTACCTGATGAAGCTGCTCAGCGACATCAAGGCGTGGGACGGCAGCCAGCTCGAGAGCGACTCGGTCATGGCGGAGTACTTCGAGGAGGGCTATCCCGAGCTCCTCCGCGACTTCCGCATGGGCTTCGTCGTCCCGCAGATGTCGCTGCGCAAGACGATCCAACGGGTCTTCAAACGAACGCCCGGACTGCACCCCGCGATGGTGCTGTCGCCGTTCGAGGTCGGGAACCGCGAGGAGCAGTTCGACCTGTTGCTGGTCGACGAGACGCATCGGCTCCGGCAGAGCGGCAACCAGCCGGCCGGACCGCTCTACAAGATGTTCTCCGACATCAACGTGAAGCTCTTCGGCGTCGACGATCCCGCACTCACCCAGCTCGACTGGATCAAGAGGAAGAGCTCCCACCGGGTCTTCCTGCTGGACTCGGCCCAGAGCATCCACACGGCCGACGTGCCGCGACGGATGCTCGACGACCTCATGACCAATGCCGGGGACCAGCGACGGAGCTACCGGCTCTCCTCGCAGATGCGCGTGCGGGCGGGGGAGGACTACGTCGGCTACGTGCGCGAGGTCCTCTCCGACCTGCCACCCGAGCGACGTGAGTTCGCGGACTACGACCTGCGGTTCTTCGACGACCTCACCCTCATGCGCGACGAGCTCCCGGAGCGCGACGCCGAGGTCGGACTCGCGCGGCTGGTCGCCGGATTCGCGTGGCCATGGATCAGCCGCAGGGACAAGGCGGCGTACGACATCGAGATCGACGACGTCCGGATCCGGTGGAACCAGACGGACCTCGACTGGGTCAGCTCGAAGACCTCGATCAACGAGGTCGGGGTGATCCACACGATTCAGGGCTACGACCTCAACTACGCCGGCGTGATCATCGGCAAGGACCTCCCGCTATGACAAAGCGGCCGGCCGGATGTACTTCGACCGGAAGAACTACTTCGATCCGACGGCGGCCAACAACATGCCGCGCAGGGGACTCCGGTTCACCGATCAGGAGATCCTCGGCCTCGTGCGCAACATCTATGCGGTGCTGCTGACGCGCGGCATGCGCGGCACCTACGTCTACGTCTGTGACGAGCCGTTGCGGGAGCACCTGCGCCCCTACTTCGCGTCGCGACTGCCCTGACGCAACCCCGGGCAGCGACGCAGGGCAACGCCGGGGAGCTTCCCGATACCGGCGGCGACGAGACGCAGCGACAGTGGACAGATGTCCAGCCCTTCCACCATGCAGTCCGGGATCGTCCGCGCCGCCGCGGTCATGGCACCGGTCGGCCTGTTCGCCTACGGCGCGCTGCGCTGGGTCGACGGCCGCGACGGGACCCACGGCCCGGGGCTTGCGTGGGACCTCGGCCATGGCGCGTTCCTGATGTCGCTCGTCTCGTTCGCCACGATGGCGGTCGCGATCGCCCTCGCCACACCCCGGCGCTCGACGTACGCCGCGGTGGTCTCCACGCTGCTGGGCGCGTCCCTGTTCGTGTGGGTCACGATCGGCGACCTGTTTCCCGGCTTCAAGGAGGCCGCCGGGCTGCCTGACCTGTTGATGAACGTCGGGCCGCCGCTGCTGGTCCTCGGCTTCGTGGCCGCCCTCCACCTCGCAGCAAGGGCCGGTACGGCGCCGCGCTACTCGGCCCCGCTCGCGCTCGTGGGATTCGCGCTGATCATCGTCGACCTCGATCTCCTGCCGCTGGCCGCCGTCGCGCACCCGGCGGCGCTCGCTCCGTTGGCTCGACGCCCGAGGGATCGGCGGGCGTGACCCTCAGCGGGCTCGGCCCTCGCTCAGCATCGCCACCGACTTCTCCACCCGCGCTGTCCGAGTCTCGGCCTTCTTGGCACCGGTGACCTGCAGGACGTGCCGGGACTGCTTGCTGTAGCTCAGGGTCTCCCAAAGGCCTGCGCCGCCGGGTCGCCGGCGAGCGCAGCGGCCGAGTCGTCGGGCACCTCGATCTCGCGGGGCGCGGTGTCGAGGCTGATCTCGAGGTCCAGCACGTCACCGGCGGCGATGCCCGCCTCGCGCCTCCGTTCGCCGCTCACGCCGAGGAGGTAGCGGTCGCCCATCCCGGCGATGGACGTGCGGAACGTGTAGCCGTTGACGGTGACCACGACCTTCGGGTGGCCGCCACCGCCGAGCTCCGAGACCACGGAGTCCGGCACCTCGAAGCCGGCCGCGGTCCTGCCCGTCGACTGGAGCTCCGCCGTGAGTCGGATCGTCTTCTCGCGCATCGAGGTTCCCTCCGCCGGACGGAGCACCAGCCAAGCACACGAGCGCCGTGCGAATCACCTACTCAGGCGTAATCCCTCCGGCGACGCGACGGGCGAGTCGCCGCAGTAATGTCGCCGACATGACGGCCCCGGCACAGCGGTTGGTGTTCACTCGAGTTGCGATCGTCAACCGCGGCGAAGCCGCGATGCGGCTGATCCATGCCGTGCGTGATCTCAACGCCGAGGGTGGGGAGCAGATCCGGACGATCGCGCTCCACACCGACGAAGAACGTACGGCGATGTTCGCGCGCGAGGCAGACGAGGCCCACGCCCTCGGCCCCGCTTCCGCCCGGCCCTACATCGACCTCGCCGTACTCGAGCGTGCTCTGGTGGCGTGCCGGGCCGACGCTGTCTGGGTGGGCTGGGGATTCGTCGCGGAGGATCCCGCGTTCGCAGACCTGTGCTCTCGCCCGGGCATCACCTTCATCGGCCCGAGCGCCGAAGCGATGCGCAAGCTCGGGGACAAGATCGGCTCCAAGCTGATCGCCGAGGAGGTGGGCGTGCCCGTCGCTCCGTGGAGCAGGGGAGGCGTCGACACCCTCGAGGCAGCGCTCGCCTCGGCCGCCCGGGTCGGCTACCCGCTGATGCTCAAGGCGACCGCCGGCGGCGGCGGCCGGGGCATCCGCAAGGTCGACACGGCCGCCGACCTCGAGGCCGCCTACCAGCTCACCCGCGACGAGGCGGAGCGCGCGTTCGGCAGTGGAGTCGTGTTCCTTGAGCGGCTCGTCACCGGTGCCCGGCACATCGAGGTCCAGCTCATCGCCGACAGCCACGGCACCGCCCGGGCCGTCGGCGTGCGCGACTGCACCATCCAGCGCCGCAACCAGAAGGTGATCGAGGAGTCGGCTTCTCCGCTCCTGACCCCCGAGCAGACCGACGAGGTCAAGGCGGCCGCCGAGCGGCTCGCTGTTGCGGTCGGCTACGTCGGCGCCGGGACCGTCGAGTTCCTCTACCACCCGGGCGAGCGCACGTTTGCGTTCCTCGAGGTCAACACCCGGCTCCGGGTGGAGCACCCGATCACCGAGGTGACCACCGACCTCGA
Source organism: Nocardioides sp. B-3 (assembly GCF_024703895.1). Taxonomy (GTDB): domain Bacteria; phylum Actinomycetota; class Actinomycetes; order Propionibacteriales; family Nocardioidaceae; genus Nocardioides. The sequence continues at coordinate 4,337,993 of NZ_CP087968.1, read as the reverse complement.
CCCGGTCAAGGCACAGCTCCACGTCGCTGCCGGCGGTCGCCTCGAAGGCACGAAGCCGGCCGAGAAGGGTCACGCCGTCGAGGCGCGCCTCAACGCCGAGGACCCGGATCGCGACTTCGCTCCGTCGCCCGGCCGGATCGCGCTGCTCGAGCTTCCCTCGGGTCCCGGCATCCGGGTCGACACCGGCGTCGGTGAGGGCGACACGATCCCCGCCGACTTCGACTCGATGATCGCCAAGATCATCGCCTACGGCCGCACCCGCGACGAGGCGCTCGCCCGCCTCCGCAGGGCGATGTTCGAGACCACCGTCGTGATCGAGGGCGGCGCCACCAACAAGAGCTTCATCCTCGACCTCCTCGACCAGTCCGAGGTCATCGACGGCAAGGCCGGCTGGGCCGACACCAGTTGGATCGACCGAGTCCGCGACGAGGGCCGACTCGTCGTCCACGAGCACTCCGGCATCGCCGTCGTCGCCGCCGGCATCGAGGCCTACGAGGACGAGGCGCAGGTCGAGATCACCCGCCTCCTCGAGAGCGCGCACGGCGGCCGGCCACAGGTGCAGCACAAGGTCGGACGTGCCGTGGACTTCAAGCTCCGCGGTACGGCGTACAAGGTCACCGTCCTGCAGATCGGCCCCCATCGTTTCCGGGTCGGCGTCGAGGCCGGGGGAGCCGAGCACGTCGTGGTCGCGGACGTCGAGCGGCTGGGCGAGTTCCACACCCGGATGACCGTCGGTGGTGAGCTCTACCGCCCGGTCAACGCCACCCATGGCCCCGTGCACATGATCGAGGTCAACGGGGTGGCCCACCGGGTCACCCGCGACGAGGGCGGCGTGCTGCGCTCGCCCGCTCCCGCGCTGGTCGTCGCTTCGCCCGTCGCAGTCGGTGACACGGTCGCCGCCGGCGCCCCGGTGCTGGTGCTCGAGAGCATGAAGATGGAGACGGCCGTGCGCGCCGTTCGCGGCCCGCGTCCGTGAGCTGCTGGTGAGCACCGGCAGCCGGGTCGAGACCGGTGCGCCGCTGGTGCGCCTCGAGCCGGTCGAGGACGGCGGCGGCGACGAGCAGGCGGCCGCTGACGAGACGGCGCCGGCCCTCGACCTGCCGGAGCCCGCGGTCGCGGCCTCGCCGCAGGAACATGCCGCGCAGACCGGGGCGGACGTGTCCGCAATCCTGATGGGCTACGACGTAGATCCGAGCGACGAGAGTGCCCACATCCTCGGCTACCTCGCTGCCCGCGACGAGCTCGTCGCTGCCGGTGGCGACGTCGTGTGCGACGAGATCGAGCTGCTCGGCCTCTTCGCCGACCCGGCCGAGCTCAGCCGCAACCGGCCGGCCGGCGAGGACCTGCACACCGAGCTGCGTGTGCACTCCTCCGTGGAGCACTTCCACGCGTTCCTGCAGAGCCCGGACGTCGAGCGCGGCGGCCTGCCCGACCAGTTCCGCGACCGGCTGGCCCGGGTGCTCGCGCACTACGGCATCACCGGCACTGACCGGACGCCCGAGCTGGAGGAGGCGGTCTTCCGGATCTTCCTCTCGCAGCAGCGCTCGGCCCCCGACGTCCTGCTCGCCACCGAGGTCCTGCAGCGCTGGATCGCCGAGCCTCCGCCGACCCGGGGAGCTCGCCGGCCCCGCCCGCAGCATCCTCGAGCGCCTCGTCCGGTCCACCCAGCTGCGCTTCCCGGTCGTCGGCGACCTCGCCCGCAGCACTCGCTTCCGCTGGTTCGACCAGCCGCTGGTCGACGCCGAGCGCTCCAGCGTGCTGGCCGGTGTCCGCGATGAGGTCGCGGCCCTCGCGGGCGATCCTGACGCGCCCGACCGCGCCGCTCGGATGGAGGCGCTGGCGCTCATCCCGGAGCAGATCGTCCGGTTCTCGGCCGAGCGCCTCGAGACCGGCGTGCCCGAGCAGGAGCCGATGCTCGAGGTGCTCGTGCGCCGCCACTACCGCGAGCACGACCTGCACGCGCTGGCGGCGCAGTCGTGGGCCGGCCGCACCTTCGTCGTGGCCGACTACACGCTCGACGACCGGCCCACCCGGCTTGTCTCGACGCTCGCCACCATGGCCGAGCTGTCCGACCTCGGCAGCGAGCTCACCGGGGCCGTCGGCGACGAGGTCGCGGCCCGAGATGCCGGTGACGACGCCGTGGTCGACCTCTACGTGCACTGGCCCGAGGCGCCGGAGTCGCCGGCCGCCGCCACCGAGGAGCTCGCCCGCATCGTCGGCGCCCTGCCCTTCGCCTCCGACGTCCGCCGGATCGCCGTCGCGGTCTGCCCCGGCGAGGACCGGCCGGTCACCTACTTCACCTACCGGCCCCTCGCCGACGGCGGCGTCGTCGAGGACGACCCGGTCCGCGGCGTGCACCCGATGGTGGGCCGCCGGCTCGACCTGTGGCGGCTCCGCAACTTCGTCGTCAGCCGGATCGACGCCCCCGAGGACGTGCTGCTCTACGAGTGCGTCGCCCGGGAGAACCCCGCCGACCGCCGTCTGGTCGCCCTCGCGCAGGTGCGCCAGCTGGTCGTCGTCCGCGACGACGAGGGCAACGTCATCGGCGTACCCCACGCCGAACGCGCCGTGGAGAACTGCCTCGAGGCGATCCGTCGGGTCCGTACGTCGCGTGGCGCGGCCGGCAGCAAGCTCGACTCCAACCACGTGTGGGTGCAGGTCTGGCCCGACGTCGATGCCGACCCCGAGCAGCTGACCGCGCTGCAGGGCAAGATCACCCCGCTCACCGACGGGGCGGGCATCGCCGAGGTCGTCGCGCAGGGCCGCGTCGTCGGCTCCGACGGTACGGCGACGCCGATCGCCATCAGGTTCCACGCCCGGCCCGGTGCCGGCGTCACGGCGTCGCTCGAGGCACCGCCGACCGAACCGCTCCAGCCCCTCGACGAATACACGGGCAACGTCGCCCGGGCCCGCCGCCGTGGACTCGTCTACCCCTACGAGCTCGCCGGGGTGCTCACCGGTCCCGACGGCGGCTTCGTCGAGTACGACCTCGACGACACCGGTGCCCTGTCGCCCGTCAACCGGCCTCCCGGCCTCAACAAGGCCGGCATCCTGGCCGCGGTCGTGACGACCCCGACCGCGCTCCACCCGGAGGGCGTCACCCGGGTCGTGCTCTGCGGCGACCCGACCAAGGCGCTGGGCGCGGTGTCGGAGCCGGAGTGCTCGCGGATCATCGCGGCCATCGACCTCGCCGAGCAGATGCAGGTGCCGTTGGAGTGGTTCGCGCTGTCCGCCGGCGCACGGATCTCGATGGACTCCGGCACCGAGAACATGGACTGGGTTGCGGCCGGGCTGAAGCGGATCATTGAGTTCACCCGGGCCGGCGGCGAGATCAACGTCGTGGTGGCAGGCATCAACGTCGGGGCGCAGCCCTACTGGAACGCCGAGGCCACGATGCTGATGCACACCAAGGGCATCCCGGTGATGACGCCCGACAGTGCGATGGTGCTGACCGGCAAGCAGTCGCTCGACTTCTCCGGCGGCGTCTCCGCCGAGGACAACTTCGGCATCGGCGGCTACGACCGGGTGATGGGCCCCAACGGGCAGGCGCAGTACTGGGCGCCTGACCGGCCGGCGCCTTCGCGGTGCTGATGGCCCACTACGACCACACCTACGTCGTGCCGGGAGAGTCTCGTCCGCGACGGGCCGCGACGAGCGACCCCTCCGATCGCGACATCTCGCCGTACCCACACGTGTCGGCGGAGAGCGACTTCACGACGGTCGGCGAGATCTTCGGCGCGGCCACCAACCCGGACCGCAAGAAGGCCTTCGACATCCGCACGGTGATGCAGGCCCCGGCCGATCAGGACCACCCGACGCTGGAGCGCTGGGCCGGCATGGCCGACGCGGACACAGCCGTGGTCCGGGACGCGCACCTCGGCGGCTATCCCGTGTGCCTGCTGGGGATCGAGTCGCGACCGGTGCCGCGGCGCGGCTTCCCGCCCACCGACGGGCCCGACATCTACACCGCCGGCACGCTCTTCCCGCGCTCGTCGAAGAAGGCGGCGCGGGCGATCAACGCGGCCAGCGGCAACCGGCCGCTCGTCGTGCTGGCCAACCTGTCCGGCTTCGACGGCTCGCCCGACTCGATGCGCAACCTCCAGCTGGAGTACGGCGCCGAGATCGGTCGCGCCATCGTCAACTTCGACGGGCCGATCGTCTTCTGCGTCATCTCGCGCTACCACGGCGGCGCGTTCGTGGTCTTCTCCAAGGCCCTGAACCCGAACATGACGGTGCTGGCCCTCGATGGGTCCTACGCCTCGGTCATCGGTGGCGCTCCGGCGGCAGCCGTCGTGTTCGCCGGCGAGGTCGAGAAGCGCACGTCGGGCGACGCCCGCCTGCGTGAGGTCGAGGACCGGATCGCTGAGGTCAACGGACCGGACCGGAGCCGGCTCGTGGTCGAGCTCGCCGACCTGAGGACAGCCGTGCGCGCGGAGAAGATCGGCGAGGTCGCGGCCGAGTTCGACGGCGTGCACGACATCCACCGAGCCGTACGGGTCGGCTCGGTGGACGAGGTCGTGTCGGTCGCCGGGCTGCGGCCGCGGGTGATCGAGGCGATCAGGCAGGGGCTCGGCGACTGAGAGCTAGCCGCCTGCCTCGCTGAACAACGCGGGGGCCTCCGGGCGCCCGTCCAGCACCCGATTCGTCCGTACGGCGACCTGCCAGCCGTCCTCGCCGCGACGGAGTCGCCAGTGGTTGGCGGTGGCTCGCCGTACGACGAACTGCCCGTCCCGGTTGACGATCATCAGGGAGTGGCAGACCGCGAGGGCTTCGTCGCCGGTCACGGTCACGACCGGGGGGCCGATGAAGTGGGCGCAGCCGCCGGCGATCCAGCGCTGGTGGTTGGGGGACTGGACCATGGCCACGATCTCGTCGCGGCCGTTCATCACCAGCTCGTCGACGTCGTAGACGCCGTCGGGTTCCCAGAGATCGGCGACCTCGGACGCGGAGCCCGCGTCGACGAGCGGACCGTAGGACGCGATCAGTCTGGCGATCGCAGCCTCGTCCTCGAGCCTCTGGAGCCGGGCCTCGAAGTCACTCATCATTCGACCTTGTCGCCGAGGACGGCGAGGGCGGCGAGCTGCTCGCAGTAGTGGTCGACCGACTCCGCCGCGAGGGCGACGCCGGCGATCGTGGCGCCCGCGTCGCGCAGGCCGGCCAGCACGCGCTCCGCTCGCGACGGGTCGCCGATCGGGTCGAGCTGGCGTCCCGCACTGAGCACGACGTTGAACCCGTCGGGCAGCTCCACCTTGCCGAGCAGGTCGCGCAGCTGCTCGGGGTTGAGGCCGAAGGGGACCCAGCCATCGCCGTACGACGTGGCGCGGCGCAGCGACCGGAGGGTGCGGCCGCCGATCCACAGCGGGACTCGTTCCCGGCTGGCCGCCGGCGAGACGACGAGGCCGTCGTAGTCGTAGTGCTCGCCATGAAATGACGGAACGCGTTGGGAGAGGGAACCGCGCAGGGCACTGATCGCCTCGTCGGCCCGCGCGCCGCGATCCGCGAAGGACGCGCCGAGCAAGGAGAACTCCTCCTCGAGGCTGCCCACACCCAGGGCCCGGGACCAGCCGGCCCCCGCTGACCCGGTCGAGGGTGCCGTAGCGCTTCGCGATCTCGAGGGGGTGGTGGTAGCCGAGGACCAGCACCTGCGTGGCGAGCTTGATCTGCGTCGTGCGCGCGGCGACATACCCGAAGGTCGCGAGCGGATCCCAGTAGGTGCCGCCGCGCTCCTCCGCAATCTCTTCCGGTACGGCGACGTGCTCACTGCACGTGAGGTGGTGGAAGCCGAGCCGGTCGGCGGCCTCGGCGATCTGCGCAAGCTCGGCGATCCCGGCCGTGGTCTCCCATGGGGAGTGCGCGCCGAGCACGGCGGTGACGATCGGGCTTGCGATTCCAATGCGCATGGACGGGTGTCTACCGCGTGATCGCTCGGCCGCGGACTGCGGTTCCCGGTGGCCGGGAAAGATTTCTGAACTTCCTTCTAGTTTTGGCTGGCGCCCGGGTGTGACGCTTGCTACAGTCCAAAACAAGAATTCATTCTAGTTTTGAGTCGTGGAGGCCATCATGTCCGTCGCAACCGTGGAGCTCGAAAGCCGCCCGGCACTCCCGCCGAGCATGGTGGAGCGGATGACGCTGATCCTCGATGAGTTCGGTGCCCGCTCGACGCGCCTCACGCTCGAGGAGGTGGCCCGCCGCACGCACCTGCCGCGCTCCACGGCCCACCGGATCCTCGACCAGCTGGTGAAGCTGCGCTGGCTCGACCACACGACGTTCGGCTACTGCCTCGGCAAGCGCTCGCTCAGCCTCGGGGGAGGCGGCGACGACCACGCCGAGGTGCGCCAAGCGGCCGCGCCGCTGCTGCACCAGCTCAGCGTGCAGACGGGACTCGTCGTCCACCTCGCCGTCCTCGAAGAGGCCGAGGTGCTCTACCTCGACAAGGTCGGCGGCCGGTTCGCCGCCGCCGTACCCTCCCGCGTCGGCGGTCACGCCCCTGCCCACTGCACCGCGCTCGGCAAGGCGATGCTCGCCCGGCTGCAGCCGGAGGAGGTCGAGGAGCGGCTCTCCTCCAACCCCGAGGCCAACCTCGAGCGCCAGACGCACCTCACCATCGGCGAGGTCGGCCTGCTGCACCGGGAGCTCAACCGCATCCGCGCCCGCCGCGGCGTCGCCTTCGAGAAGGGCGAGTGCTTCTCGCAGATCTCCTGCGTGGCTGCCGCGATCCGCAGCCCCGAGGGCCCGATCGCCGCGATCTCGCTCGTGGGCGACACCCGCGCGCCGATGGAGAAGGTGGCCCCGCTGGTCGCCGACGCCGCCCACCGCGTGTCGCTCGAGCTCTTCCCGCGCGTCAGCGAGCCGCGTACCGCTCGTCGCATGTCGCCGACCGGGGAGCACAACTACTCCCGCCGCCACCCCGGAGCGCTCGGTCGTTGCCGGCCAGACCGGCAGCTGGTTCTAGGACCCGCCCGGGGGCTCAGCCCCAGTGGTCGCCCCAGCCCCACAGGGCCGGCTCGTCGAGTGATGAGGCGGGCGTCGTCTGCACGCCGAAGCCACCGCGGTGGAAGATCATCGGCGGCTCGTCCTCGAGCAGCTCGACCTCCAGCACCCGGCCCAGCACCACGTCGTGGTCGCCGGCGACGTGCACGTCGAAGACCTCGCAGTGCACTCGCAGCAGCACGTCACGGAGCGACGGCGTGCCCCAGCGCGAGACGTCCCATTCGAGTCCGTCGAACTTCAGTCCGCGGCTCGACCCGAAGCGTGAACACACGTCCTGCTGGTCCGAACCCAGCACGTTCACGGTGAAGCGCCCGGCGGTCCGGATCCGCGGCCGGGCGCGGCCGCGATGGTCCGCACAGAAGAGCACCAGCGGCGGGTCCAGCGACACCGACGCGAAGGACTGGCAGGCGAAACCGATCGGCTCGTCCGACTCGAGTCCGGTCACGACCGTGACCCCGGACGCGAAGGCGCCCATCGCGCGACGCAGCTCGTCGGGCGTCGGGGCTTCGACCACGTCGTGAGTGCTCATGAGGCCGACGTTAGGTCCGTACGGCGAACGCCCCTGTCGAGGTCTCGGTGACCGGGAGCCTCGGGGCGTGTCGCAAGCGTGAATGCCTACGGTCGGTGGACCGACCGGGGAAGAGGATGCTGATGCTGAAGGAGCTGGCCACCGATAGCGGTGTGCTGAGGTACTACGACGTGGGAGACGGCCCGCCGCTCCTGCTGCTCCACGGCTCCGGCCCCGGGGTGACGGGATGGCGCAACTACGAGGGCAACCTGCCCGCGCTGTCGCAGCACTTCCGCTGCACGGTGCTCGAGTTCCCCGGCTTCGGCGTGAGCGATCCGACCGACCAGCACCCGATGCTGGCGGCGCCGGCGTCGGTCATCGGCTTCCTCGACGGCCTCGGCCTCGACCGGGTCGACGTCATCGGCAACTCGATGGGCGGCATCGTCGCCGCCCAGCTCGCGATCAACCACCCCGACCGGGTGCGCAGCCCGGTCACCATCGGTGGGATGGGCAAGAACATCTTCAGCCCGTTCCCCGGTGAGGGCATCAACCTGCTGATGGAGTTCACCGACGACCCGACGCGCGAGCGCCTCGTCCAGTGGCTGAAGTCGATGGTCTTCGACCAGTCGATGGTCACCGACGAGATGGTCGAGACCCGCTGGGAGCAGGCCACCCAGCCCGAGACCCTCGACTTCTCGCGGCGGATGTACGGCAGTGCGGCCATGGCCGCCCGCGCCGCCTCCGCTGCGGAGAGCGACGCGGCGCCGTACTGGGCGATGTTGCACAAGATCAAGGCCCGGACCCTCATCACGTGGGGCCGGGACGACCGGGTCAGTCCCGTGGACATGGCGCTCCTGCCGATGCGGACGATCCCCGACGTGGAGGTTCACGTGTTCCCCAACTGCGGACACTGGGTGATGATCGAGCAGAAGACTGCCTCGGGAAGCGACCGTGCTGGCCTTCCTGCTGCGAGGTGCCGAATGAGCGCTGTGCACGAAGAATGGGACGACGAGTTCGACCTCGTCATCGTCGGCAGCGGCGGCGGCGGGATGGCCGCGGCACTGACCGCGCACGACGTCGGCCTCAGCTGCGTCATCGTCGAGAAGGCCAAGCTCTACGGCGGCACCACCGGCATCTCTGGCGGCGGCATCTGGGTGCCCAACAACCCGACCCTGCGCCGCGCCGGTCACGACGACAGCCGCGAGTCGATCCGGACCTATCTCGACGAGCTGATCGGCGAGCGCGCTGAGCCGAAGCGCCTCGATGCGTACGTCGACCACGGACCCGCCGCCATGGCGCTGCTCGAGCAGAGCAGGTGGGTGAAGTTCTTCTGGACCAAGGGCTATTCCGACTACCACCCCGAGCTTTCCGGAGGGAAGCCGCTCGGCCGGTCGATCGAGGCCGTGCCGTTCGACACCCGCAAGCTCGGGGAGGACGAGAAGTTCCAGCGTCCCAACTCGATGAAGGGCCCGCTGGGCCTGTGGATCACGGCGAAGGACTACAAGAACCCGGCCATGGTCAAGCGCACGTGGGGCGGCCGTCGCGCCAGCCTTCGTCGCCGCCCGGCGGGTCGCGTCCAACGTGATCCGCCGACGCCACATGTCGACGGGCGGTCGCGCGTTGGTGGCCCGGCTGAGGATGGCGCTCAAGGACGCCGGTGTCCCGCTCTGGCTCGAGACCCCGATGACTTCGCTGGTCGTCGAGGACGGCCGCGTGGTCGGTGTCTCCGTGACGAAGGACGGAGAGACGAAGAGGATCCACGCCCGCAAGGGCGTCCTCATCGCCAGCGGCGGCTTCGAGCACAACCGGGAGATGCGCAACGCGTGGCTGCCAGAGGGCGGCCGTGAGGACCTGAGCCTCGGCGCCCGCGAGAACGTCGGCGACGGCATCACCGCCGGCATCGGTCTCGGTGCCGCGGTCGACCTGATGGACGACGCATGGTGGATGCCGTCGGTGACGCACCCCAGCGGCGCCAGCATCCCGCTGGTCTCCGAGCGCTGCATCCCCGGCTCGGTCATCGTCTCGTCGGACGGCAGGCGCTTCACGAACGAGTCGTCGCCGTACACGAACTTCGTCCACGACCAGCTGGACGGCAAGCACGTGCCGGCGTGGTTCGTGATGGACGCGAAGGCGCGTCGTCGCTACCCGTTCGCGCAGATCCTGCCCGGACAGCCGTTCCCGAAGTCGTTCTACGACGCGGGCCTCGTCGTGAGGGCTGAGACCCCGGACGAGCTCGCGGACACGGTCGGGCTGAAGGGTCTGACCGCGACCGTGGCGACCTTCAACGACTTCGCCCGCACCGGCATCGACCTCGAGTTCGGCCCGCGGCAACAGCGCCTACGACCGCTACTACGGCGACCCGACGCTGAAGAACCCCAACCTCGACACGATCGACACCGGGCCCTACTACGCCGTCCGGCTCGACGTCGGCGACCTCGGCACCAAGGGCGGGCTGGTCTGCGACGAGCACGCCCGCGTGCTGCGCGAGGACGGCTCGGTCATCGACGGCCTCTACGTCACCGGCAACGCGTCGGCGTCGGTGATGGGCACGGAGTATGCCGGCCCGGGCGCCACCATCGGCCCCTCGATCGTCTTCGGCTACGTCGCCGTCAAGCACGCGGCAGGCGCCTTGTCATGACCCTCCGGGTGCGCGTGGTCGAGGTGGTCCGCGAGACCGCGGATGCCCACTCGCTGGTGCTCGAGCCGGTGGACGGCAGCACGCTGTCCTACCGGCCCGGTCAGTTCCTCACGCTGAGCATCCCGACCGATCGTGACGGGGGAGCGGCCCGCTGCTACTCCCTGTGCAGCTCGCCGGCCCTCGACGAGAAGGCCAAGGTCACGGTCAAACGGACGGTCGACGGCTACGCGTCCAACTGGATCTGCGACAACGTCGTCGCCGGCACCGTCCTCGACGTGCTGAAGCCGTCGGGCACGTTCACGCCCAAGCACCTCGATGACGACTTCCTGCTCTTCGCCGGCGGCTCCGGGATCACGCCGGTGCTCTCGATCCTCAAGACCGCGCTGCACTCCGGGACGGGTGCGGTCACGCTCGTCTACGCGAACCGCGATCCCGACTCGATCATCTTCCGCGACGAGCTCGCTGCCCTCTCCGAGTCGTACGGCGATCGCCTGACCGTCGTCCACTGGCTGCAATCCGTCGACGGGCTGCCGAGCGCGGCGGGCGTCGCAGGAGTCGTCGCCGCCTATCCGAACCGCCAGTCCTTCATCTGCGGACCCGGCCCGTTCATGGACCTCGTGTCGTCAGCGTTGGCAGACGCCGGGGTTCCGAGGGACCACGTCCACGTCGAGCGCTTCACCTCGTTGCACAACGACCCCTTCCACGAAGCGGCCGTCGTCATCGACGACGGCGCGGCTTCCAGCGAGGTCGAGGTGACCCTCGACGGCGACACCCGCAGCGTGCCGTGGCCAGAGGGCAACCGGCTGCTCGACGTGCTGCTCGCGGCCGGGATCGAGGCGCCGTTCTCCTGCCGCGAGGGCGCCTGCAGTGCCTGCGCCTGCGTGCTGCTCGAGGGTGAGGTCGACCCGGAGAACAACGAGGTCCCGGACGCCACCGACCTCGCGGACGGCCTGATCCCGGCCTGCCGGGCGACCGCTCGCAGCGAGCGGCTCAAGGTCACCTACGACGCCTGATGGCACGTCCCGCTCAACGGGAGATCGGGCGACGGGTCGGCCTAAACGCTGCGAACGTCTGTTCATGAACACCGCCCTGCAAGCAGTCGAGGAACGAGCCGACGAGCTCGCCGCCCTCGGCGAGTCCAACGAGAAGCTCGGCAAGCTCGACGACTCCACGGCCAAGATCCTGCGCGACACCGGCGTCATCAAGATGCTGCAGCCAGCGGAGCACGGCGGCGCCGAGGCGCACCCGCGCGACTTCGCCGAGACCGTCATGCGGATCGCCTCCCTCGACGGCGCGACCGGCTGGGTCGCCGGCATCGTCGGGGTGCACCCATGGGAGATGGCCCTGTGCGACTCCGGCGTGCAGGAGCAGATCTGGGGGTCCGATGACGAGACCTGGATCGCGTCGCCGTACGCACCGATGGGGATCCTGAAGCCGGTCGACGGCGGATATGTCTTCAACGGGCGCTGGCAGTTCTCGTCGGGGACCGACCACTGCCAGTGGATCTTCCTCGGCGCCTTCCTCGGCGACGAGAACGGCGAGCGGCTGATGCCGCCGCAGAGCTATCACGTGATCCTGCCGCGGTCCGACTACACGATCGTCGAGGACTCGTGGGACGTCGTGGGCCTGCGTGGCACCGGCTCCAAGGACGTCATCGTCAAGGACGCGTTCATCCCGTCCGAGCGTGCCGTCGCGTTCAGCACGATGATGGACGGCTCGGCGCTGGCGGCCTCGGGCCGCACCAACCCGACCTATGCCGTGCCGTTCACGACGATCTTCCCGCTCGGCATCACCAGCGCCGTGATCGGCATCGCCGAGGGCGCGCTGGCCCACCACATGGCCTACCAGCGCACGCGCGTGCAGGTGACCGGCACCGGGATCTCCGACGACCCCTACGTGCTGTTCGCGATCTCCGCTGCTGCCGAGGAGATCAAGGCCTCGCGCACTGCCCTGCTGTCCAACGTGACCTCGATCTACGACAAGGTCGCCGCGGGGGAGCAGATCAGCTTCAACGAGCGCGCCGCCAGTCGCCGTACGCAGGTCGCCGCCGCCCGGCGTGCCGTGCGCGCGATGGACGAGGTCGTCGCCCGGTCCGGCGGCAACGGCCTGCGGATGGACAACCCGATCCAGCGGTTCTGGCGTGACGGCCACATGGGCCCGGCGCACGCGATCCACGTGCCCGGCTCGGTGTTCCACGCGACCGCGCTGACCGACCTCGACATCGTGCCGCCGCCCGGCCCGATGCTCTCGATGATCTGAGGAGATCACATGACACAGATCCGTGGCCTCGGCTACCTCAAGGTGCAGTCCCGGGACGTCGCGCGCTGGCGCGAGCTGACCGTCGACTGCCTCGGCATGCAGGAGACGACCGGTCCCGTGGAGGGAGGTCTCTACCTGCGCGTCGACGAGCGGGAGTCGCGGCTGATCGTGCTGCCCGGCCAGTCCGACACCGTGCTCGCCGTCGGCTGGGAGGTGCGCGACCAGTTCGCTCTCGCCGAGATCGGGCGTTCGGTCGAGGCAGCGGGCTACGTCGTCAAGGAGCTCGGCCGGGCCGGAGTGCGACGAGCGCGGCGTCGAGGCGGCCATCGCCTTCGACGACCCGGCGGGTACGCCCGTCGAGGTCTTCTTCGGCCCGCGGCTCGACCACAGCCCGCTGCTGACAGGGCTGGCGCAGAAGTTCATCACCGGCGACCGGGGCACGGGCCACGTCGTCCTGCCGACCACCGCCATGGACGACACCGTCGAGTTCTACACCGAGGTGCTCGGCTTCCTGCCGCGCGGAGCGATCCGGCTGGGGGACAAGGGCGTCGCCGCTGTCGGTACGCCGCGGCGCGTGCGCTTCATGGGCGTCAACCAGCGCCACCACAGCCCGGCCGTCGTGCCCGCGCCGCACGGCGACCCGCCCGGGCTGGTGCACCTGATGGTCGAGGTCGACTCGCTCGACGCCGTCGGGCGCGCGCTCGACAAGGTCAACCGCGCCGGCTTCTCGATCTCGTCCACGCTCGGTCGCCACACCAACGACCACATGGTCTCGTTCTACGTCCGTGCCCCCGGCGGCTGGGACCTGGAGTACGGCGTCGAGGGCATGACCGTCGACGAGACCTACTACACCGCCGAGGAGATCACCGCCGACTCCTACTGGGGTCACGACTGGTCGGGTTCGGAGCCGCTGGCGGCGTTCTCGTGACCGACGTCCCGGTCGTCGGCTTCGGCGCGGCCGGTGCGGCTGCTGCGATCTCTGCGGCTTCCGCCGGGGCCTCGGTCCGGGTGCTCGAGCGCGCGAGTGGACCGGGCGGGGTCGTCGGCCCTGTCGGGTGGCGAGCTCTACCTCGGCGGCGGCACGGCGATCCAGCAGGCCTGCGGCTTCAGCGACACGGCGGACGACATGTTCGACTTCTTGTCGACCGCCCTCGGCCCGCACGCGGACCTCGAGAAGGTGCGCCTCTACTGCTACGGCTCGGTCGACCACTACGAGTGGCTCGTCTCCTGCGGCGTCGTGATCCAGCCGACCATGTTCGAGGGCCGGGCCCGGATGCCGGCCACCACCGACGGCCTGAAGTGGCTCGGCGAGAACGCCCGGCCCTACAACGAGATCGCGAAGCCCGCACCGCGCGGGCACCGTGGCCCGGTGCCGATGTCGACCGGGCAGTTGCTGATGGACACGTTGGTCGCCCACGCTTCTTCCCCGGGCGTCAGTGTCGAGGTCGACACCCGCGCCACCTCACTGATCGTCGAGGACGGCCGCGTGGTGGGGGTGAACGCCCGCCGCTACGGCGCGGACGAGTCCTTCCGCGCCGACTCCGTCGTGCTCACCACCGGCGGCTTCGTCGACAACGAGCAGATGCTCGCCGACCACGCGCCGTCACTGCTCGGGCACGGCAAGGTCAGCGACGGTCTCGACGACGGCAGCGGCATCCTGATGGCCCAGGGCCGTCGGCGCCGCCACCCGCCGGATGTCGATGATCGAAGCGGCCTACACCGCGCTGCCCGAGATGGTCTGCCGAGGGATGCTGGTCAACTCCCCGGGCCATCGCTTCATCAACGAAGACGTCTATCCCGGACACTTCAGCCACGCGGCACTCGCCCAGCCCGGCCCCTGCTGGGTGATCATCGACGAGGACGGTCTCGAGGCGATCACGGACACTGGGGCATCCACCCCTCGTTCGCTGCTGAGACGCCCGAGGAGCTCGCGGCCGACCTCTCGATTCCTGCGAGTGCCTTCGCGGCGACGGTGGCGTCGTACAACCGCGATGCCGTCAACGGGCAGGACCCGATGTTCCACAAGGACTCCCGCTGGCTGCGCCCGCTCACCGGTGGGCTCGCGGCCTTCGACCCGCGGCTCGGCTTCTTCCCGACTTCCACGACCGTGCCCGGGACGGGCTTCTCCGGCTTCACGCTCGGCGGACTGCACACCACCCCCGACGGCCACGTCCTGTCCATGACCGGCGAGAGGATTCCGGGTCTGTACGCCGCCGGGCGTGCCTCCTCCGGGATGCACGGCGAGCGATACATCAGCGGCACCTCGCTCGGGGACGGCACGTTCTTCGGCCGCCGTGCGGGACGGACGGCCGCCGCGTCATGAGCGATCGCTCCGAGATCGTCGAGGCGTTGGCGTCCTTCGCCTCGGCGACCGACGCTCGTGTCTGGCCCACGATCCGCTCGCTGCTGACCCCGGACGCGTTCGCCTACAGCCGCTCCGGCCCGGACGCCATCGTGGCCCAGATGCAGGCCCACCTCGGCGGCGTCGGCCCGACGCAGCACCTGCTGGGCAACCACCGGGTCACGGTCGTCGGCGACACCGCCCGGTCCTTCACCTACGCCCGCGTGCACCACGTCGGCGCCGGGCCGATGGCGGGATCGTTCTACGAGTGCCCGGGGGAGTACGACGACTCCCGGGTCCGCGGACCTTCCGGCTGGCTGATCGCCCACCGGGTGTTCGAGATCAGGATCGGGCTGGGCGATTTCGCGGTCCTGAGACCAGCCGAATCCGCCGGTTGAGCAGCGAGGCCGCCCGCGGCCGAGCGTGTCGAAACCAAGGTCACCCAGCGTCACGCGACGGTGAGCACGACCTCGATGTTGCCGCGGGTGGCGTTGGAGTACGGGCACACCTCGTGGGCGCGCGCGACGACCTTCTCGGCCACCTCACGCTCGGCGCCCGGGATGGTCACCTCGAGCGCGACGGACAGCGAAGGCGCCGTTCTCGAGCGCACCCAACGACACGTCCGCGACGACCTCGCTGTCGGTCGCGTCGACACCATCCGCGCCGGCCACCAGCTTGAGTGCCGAGTGGAAGCACGCGGCGTAGCCGGCGGCGAAGAGCTGCTCGGGGTTGGTCGCGCCGCCCGGGCCGCCGAGCTCGGCGGGCATGCGGACGTCGGCGGCGAGGAGGCCGTCGGTGGTCTGGACGTGGCCGTTGCGGCCGTCTCCGGTGGCGATGGCGGTGGTCGTGTAGAGAGTCTTCATGTCCACAATCTAATTGTGCACAATCAAATTGAGCAAGATATGATCACTGTGTGTCCCGTCACCCCCAGCTCGACCTCGATGCCCAGCTCTGCTTTCCGCTCTACGCCGCCAGCCGGGCCGTCACGCGCGCCTATGGCCCGCTCCTGCAGGACCACGGACTCACCTATCCGCAGTACCTCGCGCTCCTCGCCCTCTGGGACGAGGGTGAACCGATGACCGTCGGCGAGCTGGGGAGCCGACTCCGGCTCGACTCCGGCACCCTCACTCCCGCTCCTCAAGCGGCTCGAGCAGGCCGGCTTCGTCACCCGCCGACGCGACGAGGACGACGAACGGCGGGTGCTGGTCGCGGTCACCGCCGCCGGGCAGGACCTGCAGGATCGGGTCTCCGACGTTCCCACCCGTCTGGTGGAGTCTCTGGGCCTGAACGTGACCGAGTCCCGGCAGCTGCGCCGGCTCCGGGCAGCCTCCCGGACCGCCTCGACGCTGACCTCCCCGCGTCGACGACCGGCTGACGGGCTGTCTCGGGCGTACGACGGCCGCCACGCCCGCCGCTGCGATCAGGAATCCGACGGCGGCGCGGACAGTCAACGGCTCTCCGAACATCGGCCACGCCCAGAGGGCTGCGACCGCGGGAGTCAGGTAGAGCCCGGGCGCTCACGGCCACCGGCCCGGAGGTCCGCAGCACGTAGTAGTAGGTGCCGTAGCCACCGAGGACCGGCAGCAGCACGAGCCACGCGATGGCCAACCAGAAGTCGCCGTCCCGCGGTGGCGCGGCGGTCCCGGTCGCGAGGGCGACGGCCGCGAAGAAGCCGAGCGCGACGACCGACTGGACGGCGAGCGAGTCCATCACGCCGTTCCCTCGGCGGCTCGGGCCAGCGGCTCGCGACGAGGGTCGCCACAGTCAGGCTGAGGGTGCCGAGCCCGACCGCCGTGAGCCCGGCGGTGCCGCCCGCGCCGCCGATGTCACCGCCGACAACGAGCAGCACTCCGGCGAGTCCGGTCACCAGCCCCAGCGCCCGGCGCCGGTCGGTCCGGCCTCCCGATCCGGCCCACAGCACGGCCGCCACCAACGGTGGCTGCAGCGAGGCCACGAGCGCCGACGTTCCGGGCAGCACGCCGAGATCGGCGGCCCGATAGACGCCCGGGCAGTAGCCACCCCGGGCGAGGATCCCGATCGCGCCCTCTCGGACGAGGAACCGGGCGCCGTACCGCCGTCTGCTCCACAGCGCCCACCCGAGCAGCGGCACGACCGCGACGATGTAGCGCCACAGGAGCGTCGTCTCCGCGGGCGCTGACTGGGCGGCGAGGGTGGCGCCGACGAAGCCGGAGCTCCAGAGGACGACCGGGGCAATGGGGGCGAAGCGGTTCATGCCTCGACATAACCATACCGGTCTGTATACTCGCAGTGTCCTTGGGAGGTAGGAAATGACCACGACGATTCGCAACGCGAACACCCCGGCGGGGGTGCGCATCCTCGACACCGCGAGCGCGCTCTTCTACGAGCGCGGCATCCGGGCCGTCGGCGTCGACCTGATCGCCGACGAGGCCGCGACGACCAAGAAGACCCTCTACGACAGGTTCGGTTCGAAGGACGAGCTGGTCGCCGCCTACCTCACCCGGCGGGCGGCCCGATGGATCGACTTCCTGTCCGACCACCTCGAGCGCCATGCTCCGGAGCCGAGCCCAGAGCGCGTCCCGGCCGTGATGGACGCGCTCGCGGCTGCATGCGCGCGAGCAGGACCGTGGCTGCGCCTTCGTCAATGCGTACGCCGAGCTCGGCGGCACCGACCACCCGGGCAACGCCGTCATCCGCGAGGACAAGCGCTACATGCGAGCCCTCTTCGTGCGCCTCGTCGACGAGGCCGGGATCCCCGACGCCGAGGCCGTGGGCGCGCACGCGCACCTGCTCTACGAAGGTGCCATCGTCGCGAAGACCGCCGGTGGTTTCGAGGATGCGTACGGCGAAGCGCGGGCCGCCATGGCCCGCCTCCCCGGACCGGCCCTGACCGCTGGTTGAGCAGCGAGGCCGCCCGCATTGGACCGCTGGTTGAGCAGCGAGGAACGAGCGTGTCGGAAACCAAGGTCCTCGAGATTCAGCCCGAACGGTTGTGCGCGTCGACCCGCCACCGGTCAACGATCTCGCCGTCCTTCACGATCACCGTCGTCGCAGCAAGATCGACCACCGGGCACACGTGGTTGGGGACGACGGCAACGATCTCTCCGATCGCCGGTCGTCCGCCGCCACCCGGATTGACGATGGCGTGGTGGTCGTAGACCCGCTCGATCGCAGCCTGCGGATAGTGGGGGAGTGCGCCGAATCCGGTGAGTACCGCCGGCACGTCCTTGGTCAGCGTCTTGGCGCCCGCGTCCAGCACGAACCGCCCGCCCGAGTGGCTGACCACCGTCGTCGCCACCGGGAGCGCGAGGTCAGTCGGCTCGCACGAGCCGAGCTGGAGCTGCAGCCGGTCGTTGTAGACGTACGTCCCGGGCCGGATCTCGTTGACCGGGTCCCTTGGCGGATTCGATCGCTGTCGGTGTCGACCCAACACTTCGGATCGGTACGGCGAACCCGGCTGCCACAAGAACCTCGACGGCGCGCTCAATCGCTGTGACCTCGTCGTTCGAGGCGGCCGCGACCCGGTCGCGCCCGGCGTAGGAGTGCCCGCCGTGGGTGAAGACTCCGCCGAGCGTCAAGCCCCCGGTCGTGGATCGCCCCCGGCGAGGTCGACTACGTCCTCTGCCCTCACGCCCGTGCGCTCGTTGCCGCTCAGTCCTCGACCGACAGCTCGACGTCGCTGAGGTAGATCTCCACGCCTTCGGGCGCGGTGAGCATGATCTCGGCGTCGTCGTCGCTGAGTCGCCTCGTGCCGGATGCATCGACGAGGTAGGTCAGGTTGTTCGGTGTCTGCCAGAGGTGGCGGCCGGGGCCGGCGACTCGGCAGTTGTAGCCGCCGCGGGTCTTCCAGCGGTGGTGTCGTCTTCGAAGCGGGCCCGAGTTGTGCGGCCCCGTCTGGCCCGGTGGCCCCGTCGGGTCGTACGGCGATGTGTGGTCGAAGTCGACGCCGGACCGGGTGGCGGTGCGCGGGGAGAGGGGGAAGACATCGCCGCCCGTGAGAGCCCACACGTGGTCCTTCATGACCTCGGGGTGCTCGTAGGCATCGGCCCGCGGGCGATCCGACAGGTCGAGGACTGGTGTGACGGTGACATCGCAGTGGCCCGGGACCTCGTGGAGCTGGGCCACGTCGATCGGGCCGACGCCCTCGATCCGGGCGACGCCGCGACCCGAACGGAGGGCGGCATCGCTGAGGTGGACGAACAGCTGACCACGGCCACGGATTGTGGCGAGCTTCTTGGAGGTGAGCGAGCAGAGCCGCTCGACGGTGTCGCGCATGTGGTCGGGTGCCCAGGCCGGCTGCTCGTCCGATTCCGAGTTGGGGTCGGCGTCGGTCTCGGTGTGGTCGAGCAGCAGCTTGAGCAGGTCGACCGGACGGGCGAGCCAGCCCATCGCCATCGAGCGGAGCTCGTCGCGGTTGTGGTCGTGCCCGTGGGTGAGCGCAAGGATATCGGCGACCCGGTCGACCACCGCGTCGATCATGACGGCGTCACCCGCGGTGGTCCGGGTGATGATGCACATATAGCCAAACTCGTCCGATCGCGAGAGCGAGACGTAGCGCTGGTGTCGCGACCGCTCCCGCTCGCCGGCGTGGGTCTCGGGGTCGGCCTCGATCACCTTGGCCCGGGCGATCTCGAACACGGTGGACGGTGAGTGGCCGGCGATTGCCCAAGCCACGGCGCGGTCCACGATGCCGACAACATCGGCCAGCAGGCCGCGGGAGATGACCGCGACCTTGCGCGCCACCCGGGGCTCGCACTCGCCAGCGACCACGACGGCCCGGGTGCGGGGGAGTCGGTGCTGGAGGTCGAGTGCGTCGGCCATCAGCGCGCGGGTGGTGGCGGGGTGGGTCTCGCGGGCCATGGCGAGCTCGGGGATGGCGTACTCGCGCACCGAGGGGGTGCCGTCGCCGCCCGGGGTGGTCATCGGGTCGCGTTCGTCGCGCGGGTGACCCGCCCGGGCTGCCCACGCCGCGGCGCGGACCAGCTCGGCGACCTCAGCGTGGCGGCGTACGAGAAGATCCGCTCCTGCGGCCTCGAGGAAGGCCCGGTCAGAGAGTTCATCGCGAGCCGGGTCCGCGTCCGTCAGCGCCGCCGGGGAGGCGGTCTGGAGGGGCGGAACGGTGGCCATGTCCCATTGTCTCTCGAACAGGTGTTCGAGTCAACAGGTTTTGTGAAGGTATCTTTGTCATCTCCCAAGACATCGGTGACAGTTCTGCATCAGGACATCGGTGACACTTTGGTTGTTCTTGGTGGTGACACTTCGGCCGCGAGGGTCGGGCGGTGGCTGCCAATGAACCCATCGATCCCCGTGTCCGTCTCGCGATCGCACAGTGGCCAGACGACGCGCCACGTGGCGCGGTCTCGACCTTCTGCGCCGAGCACGGCATCTCGCGCAAGTCCTTCTACGAGCTGCGCAATCGCGCCGAGGCCGACGGGCCAGCAGCGGTGCTCGAGCCCGGGTCCCGGCGCCCAATGTCGAGCCCGTCGAAGCTCACTGACGAGGTCAAGGAGCAGGCGGTGCAGGTGCGAGCGGCGTTAGAGGCCTCCGGGCTGGACCACGGGCCGATCAGCGTGCACGACAAGATGCACACGATGGGGCTGGATCCGGTGCCCTCGATCGCGTCGCTGGCCCGGATCTTCCGGCAAGCCGGCGTCGCTCGTCTCGAGCCGAAGAAGAAGCCGCGCTCGGCATGGCGGCGGTTCGTCTATCCGGCCCCGAACGCTTGCTGGCAGTTGGACGCCACCGAGTACGTGCTCAGTGGCGGGCGCAAGTGCGTGATCTTCCAGCTCATCGATGACCATTCCCGCTACGCGGTTGCCTCCCCACGTCGCGTGGGGCGAGACCCGCCGAGGACGCGATCATCGTTTTCGACAAGGCCGTGCAAGCGCACGGGGTGCCCCAACGACTCCTGTCCGACAACGGCGCCGCGCTCAACCCCTCGCGGCGCGGATTCCCGGGCCAGCTCGTGGAACACAGGTCGAGCCCGGGCACCGAAGCGATCACCGGCAAGCCGTACAAGCCGACCACGCAGGGCAAGAACGAACGGTTTCACCAGACCTTGTTCCGCTACCTCGACAAGCAGCCGCTCTCGCCGACAGCTTGTCCGCACTGCAGGCCCCAGTCGACGCATTCGACCACATCTACAACACCGAGCGCCCCCACCAAGGGCTACCCGGCCGCGTCACCCCTGCAGACGGCCTGGGCGGCCACGGAGAAGACCGAGGCTCCTCGCCCCAAACCCGACCGGCCACGTCTTCCACCGCCGGTGGCACCTGCGTTCCGACGACCTCGAGTACAGGCGCCCGCGGACCTTCCTGAGGGCACCATCCTGAAGAGACTCACCACTGCGGGCACCTTCCGCTTGGACTCCGTCACCTATCTGGTTGGAGGCCAATACGGACTCCAACACGTCTTGGTCGTCACCGCCGGCGATGCCCTCACCATCGCCAACCCGGACGGCGAAATCCTTGCCGAGCACACTCGCCCAACACCCGGGGTGAGGTACGTCGGCAACGGCCGACCACCGGGGCCGCAGCCGAAGAACCCAGAACCGTCACCAAAGTCCTGAGACACCAACTGTCACCGATGTCCTGATGCACTTTCGTTACCGATGTCCTGAGACATCACATGACGGTATCTCGCTGCCGCCGTCCTGACGCCGGACGCTGGACGGGTGACGCAAGCGGCGGGGCGCTGGTACAACGGAGGGAGGCACTCGGGACGAGGAGACGTGACATGTCGGGTCGGGTAAGAGTGGGCAGCGTGGCTGACTTCGCCGACGGTCAGCTGCATCCCGTGGACGCCGCGGGCACCTCCGTCGTTGTCGGCCTTGCCGGCGAATCCTTGTGCGCGGCGCGAAATCGCTGTCCCCACCCGGGTTTCTCCCTCACCAAGGGGCCGGGCGGTCTGAGGTACGCCGACGGCCGGGTCGTCTGTCCGTGGCACAACTCCCGCTTCGACTCGGCATCGGGCGAGAACCTCGACTGGGCGCCCGGTTTCGCCGGGAGGGACATGCCCCGCTGGTCGCGCAAGATGATCGCGCTGGGCAGGCAGCCGTCGCCCTTGACGACCTACGAGGTCACCGTCGACGGCGACGACGTCTACGTCGAGCTCTGACAGCTCAGGGCGAAGTCGGCAGCAGTCGACTCATCGCCTCGTGCGCACCCAAGACGAGCTTCGCACGGTCCGCCCCGTTCCGCTTTGCGGCGGCAGAGGCGTTCCCACCGGCAACCCACACCGGGCCGTCGGCCGGGTGGGCCAGCCCCTCGCGAGCGATGTCGTCGGGCTCGCCCACGTTGAGACCCGGGATGTCGAAGTTCAGGCCGGCCCGCTCCATGGCCGGAGTCCGCGTCACGCCGAGCACGAGCTCGAGCACGTCGACGTCGTGATCGCGGAGCTCGAGCCAGAGGCCTTCCGCGAACACGCGGCTGAAGGCCTTCACGGCGCCGTACACGCTCTGGCGTGCAGAACCCGTGTAGCCGGCGAGGGAGCCGACGAGCATGATCCCGCCCCCGACCGCGTGACTTCATGAGTCCGCCGAAGTGGTGGGTGAGCGCGAGCTGGGCGGTGATGTTGAGCCCGATCACGCCGGCATGCCCGACGAGGGCGCCGTCGATGAAGTCGTGGCCGTAGCTGTTCGCTCCGGCGTTGAAGATCAGCAGCCCGACCGACACGTCGGAGGTGGCGGCGACGATGAGAGGCACCGACGCGGGATCCAGCAGGTCGAGCGCGAGCGTGCGGACCTCGACGCCACGTTGGCGTACGTCAGCAGCGGTTGACTCGAGGGGGCCGGGCTTGCGGGCGATCAGCACCGGGTTGAAGCCACGGTCCGCGAGCTGGTGCGCGAAGGAGGCGCCCACGCCCTCGGAGCCGCCGGCGATGACTGCCCGGGGGCCGTACTTCTCGAGCATCAGTGGGACGTCCCTTCGGGATTGGCGGGGAGGGCTTCGCCCGACTGAACAGACAACGAACCTCGGACCGCGGCCTCGCGGATCGCGTCACCCAGCGCCGTACAACCAGCAAAGGTCGCGTTGGGGCCGGCGCCGGGTGACGAAGCACGCCGCTCCGGGCACGCGCCCAGCGCGTCGGTGTGCCACTGGATGCTGGTCTGCTCCCAGCTGCTCTTGCGGACCTCGACCCCGGCCGCACAGGTGGTGCACGTGACTCGCTCCAGCGCCCCGTCGTCCAGCCGAACGTCGGGGCGCGGAGCGGGACGGTGGGTGGTCATGACGAGGCGCGGGCCGCGATGTTCGCGGCGACCTCTGCCCGCCGGGCCTCGTTGGGCTTCGTCGTGTCGATCTCGAACTCGAAGCGCTCGGTCATCTCCTCGGTGACGTCGTCGACGTCGACGTAGAACTGCTCGTACCAACGGCGCAGCTGGTAGACCGGGCCGTCCTCCTCGCACAGCAAGGGGTTGTCGATGCGGGCCTTGCTCTTCCAGATCGTGACGTCCTGCTCGAAGCCGATCTTGATGAAGTCGCCCATCTTGCGGGCCATCTCCTCGGGATCGGGGAGGTGCTCGGCCTTCTGCACGATGATCCCGTACTGCAGCACGAAGGAGTTTTCGGAGATCGGGTAGTGGCAGTTGATCAGGACGCTGTCGACGTCGCCGTCCTCGTAGTGGTACGTCAGGTCGTCGATCATGAACGACGGGCCGTGGTAGGCCGCGACGCTCGTGTTGCCGATCATCTTGGCGACCCCGCTCTGCGAAGCCTGCGGACGCGCGTCCTCACGGCCGACACCCTTCTGCCACTGGGTCGCCGTGTGCCCCTCGAAGACGTTCTTGAAGTACGTCGGGAACGAGTAGTGCACGTAGAAGAAGTGCGCCATGTCCACCACGTTGTCGACGATCTCGCGACACTGCGCACCCTCGATGACGGTGGTGTACCAGACCCAGTCGGTCCAGTCGTCGCGCGTCGCGCCCTCGATGACGGGGATGGTCACGTCCTCGGGCGGCGGGTTGCCCTGCGGGTCGTTCCAGACGAAGAGCAGGTTGTCCTGCTCGAGCGTCGGCCACGACGCCGTCCGCGCACGGAGCGGGACTCGCCGCGCGTACGGAATGGCCTTGCACTTGCCGTCGCCGCCCCAGCGCCAGTCGTGGAAGGGGCAGGCGATCTCGTTGCCCTTGATCGTGCCCTGCGACAGGTTGCCGCCCATGTGCCGGCAGAAGGCGTCGAGCACGTTGAGCTTGCCGTCCTCGCCGGAGAAGACGACCAGCTCCTCGGCCGAAGGCCTTGACACGGTGCGGCTTGCCGTCACGGAAGTCCCGGGCCAGTCCCGGGCAGTGCCAGCCGCGCGCAAAACGCGTGGGAGCGGCGTCCGACTCGATGCGGCGGACCTCGTCGACTGCGGTCATGTTCTTCTCCGATTCCTGGACTTCCGGATGGCGTACGGCGAGTCTGTGCCGCGCGTCCGGCGCGGGACGGCCGAAGTCCCACTGAGCGGTAGCCGCCGCCGGAGGGCGGGTCGTCCGCGCGCATCCTGACGCCATGAGCAACGACGTCCTCGCGGCAGTCCGGCCGCTCCTCCCCGGCATCGCCCAGCGCGCCCGCACCACCGACGACGACCGGCGCGTGCCGGTCGAGACGGTCAAGGAGCTCACGGCCGCCGGCGTCTTCCGCATGCTCCAGCCCACGCGCTACGGCGGCATCGAGGCCGACCCGGTCGACTTCTACGAGGTGGTCCGCGCGGTCTCCGACGCCTGCGCGTCCACGGGCTGGGTGACGTCGGTCATCGGCGTACACCCCGGCAGCTGGCGCTCTTCCCCGACGAGGCGCAGCGCGACGTCTGGGGCCAGAACCCGGACACGCTGGTGTGCTCGTCGTACGCGCCGGTCGGTCGTCTCACCGAGGTCGACGGCGGCTTCGAGCTGACCGGCCGCTGGAGCTTCTCCAGCGGCTGCGACCACGCCGAGTGGGCGCTGGTCGGTGCGTTGGTGATGGGGGAGAAGGGCAAGGCTGTCGACTTCCTGACCGTGCTGGTCCCTCGTGCCGACTACGAGATCGACGACGTGTGGGACGTGATCGGCCTGCGCGGCACGGGCAGCAACGACTTGATCGTCGAGAAGGCGTTCGTTCCGGCCCACCGCATCCTGCGCAACTACGAGCACTCGCAGCTGCGCGGCCCCGGCCAGAAGGTCAACACCGGGCCGCTCTACCGGCTGCCCTTCGGCGCGATCTTCACCACCGCGATCACCGCCCCGATCGTCGGCGTCGTCGACGGTTGCCCGGCGGCGTACGTCGCGATGATGGGGGACCGGCACCGGCTGAGCCTCGGTGGCGGCCGCTTCTGCCGAGGACCCCTTCGCCCGGGTCGCCGTCGCGCGGGCCGCCTCCGAGACCGACGCCGCGATCCTGCAGCTCGACCGCAACATCAGCGCCCTGCTCGACTGCGCCGTTGCCGACGAAGAGATCCCGATGGAGCTGCGGCTGCGCACCCGTCGTGACCGGGTGCGCGCCACCGAGCGCGCCCTGATGGCGGTCGACATCCTCTTCAAGACCGCCGGCGGCAACTCGCTCAAGCGCGGCAACCCGATCGAGCGCGCGTGGCGCGACGCCCACGCCGGCAGCGTGCACGTCGCCAACGACGTCGAGCGAGCGCTGGCGATGTACGGCAAGGGCGCCTTCGGGATCCCGGTCGAGGACAACCTCGTCTGAGGGCAGCGGTCCCACTCATCGGTATCGCAGGTCCCGGGAAGTCGGGTTCTTCGCGACTATCTTCAGCAGAACCAGACGTCACAGGGGGAGACATGCCCCGGGATCGCCGAAGTGAGACCGTCCGCGGAGCCGAGCTCCCCGGGCCAGAAGGCGCGCTACCAGCGGATCCTTCGCGCCGCCGCCAAGCACGGTGCAGCCAACGGGCTCGAGCGCGTCCAGATGCACGACGTGGCCAAGGAAGCGGGCGTCGCCATCGCCACGCTCTATCGCTACTTCCCGTCCAAGACGCACCTCTTCGCGGCCCTCCTGGCCCAGCAGGTGGGGCGTCTGGAGGAGACCGCCGTCCTGCCGGAGGCGGGCGGGGACCCCGTCGAGGCGGTGGCCGACCTTTTGATCAACGCCAGCCAGCAGCTGCTGCGCTGACCGTTGCTCGCGCTGGCGATGATGCAGTCCAACAACGCCGCGCACGGCGACACGGTCGCCGACGCCGTCCGCACCGATGCCGTGTTCCTCGACCTGATCGTGCGCACCCTGCAGCTGTCCGACCCGACGGACCACGACCTGCGTCTCGTGCGGCTGCTCGAGCAGACCCTGGTACGGCGTCCTGACCCAGAGCCTCAGCAGCGGCACCGAGCTCGACGAGATCGAGACCGACATCCGGCTGGCCTGCAAGCTGCTGCTGGTCGACCGCTCGGAACGCGCCGACGTGAGCGCGAGCCGCTTCGACGGGACAAAGGTCCCGGTCACCGGTGGAGCCTCCGGGATCGGCCGGGCGACCGTGCAGAGACTCGTCTCCGAGGGGGCGCTGGTCTTCGCCGTCGACCTCGATGTCGAGGGGCTCGCTTCGCTGGAGGGCGTCCACACCCACGTCGCGGACGTCAGCTCGGAGGAAGCCGTGGTGACCGCCGTCGCGGCCGCGGTGGAGACGCTCGGTGGCATCGATGTCCTGATCAACGTCGCGGGCATTCACCGCACCACGCCGATCGAGACGCTCTCCGTCGACGACCTGACACGGCTCTTCGCCGTCAACACCGTCGGCCCCGCCATCTTCTGTCGCGAGGCCCTGCGCCACCTGCCGGATGGCACCGGCGTGATCGTCAATGTGACGTCGTCCTCGGCGGCGCACGGCAATCCCTACATGACGGCGTACTCCGCCTCGAAGGGTGCCCTGCTCGCCTTCTCCCTCGCTCTCGCGGCCGAGGTCGTGCACCGCGGCATCCGCGTCGTGCCCGTCTCGCCGGGGACGACAGCCACGCCGCTCATCGAGGGCATTCCCGCCGATCTCGACATGAGCTACTACGCCCGGATTCGTTCCCTGATGGGACCGGCCACGCCCGAACAGATCGCCGGGGTCATCGCCTTCGCGGCGTCACCCGACGCCGCCTACATCACCGGCGCGGAGATCCGCGCCGACGGAGGATCACATGTCTGAACGCACCATCGCCGTCACTGGTTCCGCGTCCGGCATCGGCGCCGCCCTGACGAATCTCCTGCAGAAGCAGGGGGATCGCGTGATCGGCGTCGACCTCCGTGACGCCGACGTGGTCGCAGATCTCTCGAGCCACGAGGGCCGCGGCCGCCGCCGCCGCGGCGGTGACCGCGGCCGCCGGTGGCGTGCTCGACGGGGTCGTCACCTGTGCTGGTACGTCCGTGCCGGGCGTCCTGATGGTGCACGTCAACTTCTTCGGCACCACCGAGCTCGTGGCCGCCCTGCAGCCTGCGCTGGCCGCGTCGTCGGCTCCGCGCGTCGCGGTGGTCGGCTCCATCTCCGGGACCCACCCGACCGACGAGGCCGTGGTCTCGGCCTGCCTCGAGGGCGACGAGGCCGTCGCCGTACGAGCGGCCGAGGACGCCATCGCCGATCGCCGGGCGCAGCAGCTCTATCCGTCGTCGAAGTTCGCGCTGGCCCGGTGGGCACGCCGTACGGCGATCGAGCCGGGCTGGGCCTCGGCCGGCATCCCGCTCAACGTGGTCGCACCGGGCGTGGTGCTCACGCCGATGACCGAGGACCTCATGGCCGACCCCGCGATGAAGGAGGTCATGGACGCGGCCGTGCCGATGCCGCTGAACGGCTACCTCCGGGCCGAGGACGTGGCGCAGGTGCTGGCGTTCCCGGTGTCGCCGGAGAACAGCCACATCACCGGCCGGGTCATCTACGTCGACGGCGGCGCCGAGGTCACCCTGCGCTGATCAAACTGCTGGACGACGCGTCGCCCGGGTGCTGAAATTGGTGAGTGCGATTCGACGGGACCAGCAAGGCGTCGCCCGAGCAGGTGTTGCTGGCATTGACCGACTTCACGGACCGTCGCCTGCAGATCTGGAACAAGACCCTCGACCCGAAGACCTACGAGCTGCGCGAGCTCGGGGACACGTGGGCGGTCGCGCGGGAGAGCACTCCCGGCTCGCCGTACTGGGTCGTCTCCGCTACGACTGGTCCGACCCGACGGTGGTCCGGTGGACGATCGTGGAGAGCAGCTACGGCGGGCACGGCACGGGCTCGGTGCGGATCGCACCGAGTGGCGACGGCGGCAGTCGACTCGGTGTCGAGTGGACCTACACCGACATCACCCGCACCCGCGACAAGATCATGCTGCCGATGATTCAGCGCTTCCCCATGAACCGGCTGATCGCCCGCATGTGGGTGGGAGCCCCTGGACCGTTTCGCAGCGTCCCCGAATCTGGGTGATTGACGGCTCGTCCAGCCCTCGCGCGTGCGGCTCGGGTGGATGGTGAGGCGATGCTCTTCCACATCACGCAGGTCCACAGCCCCGAGCTCTGCCCACGCGACGAGGGCGGCTCCAACTCGCTCTTCGACGCGAGCGTCGACGGCGTCACGCTGATCGGTCGGTACGGCGCCAACGCCCAGCACACGCTGTTCCCGGTCGTCGAGGCCGACGACGTGGATGCGGTCCACAAGTTCCTGTGGCCGGGGTTCACGCGCTGCACCAGCACGGTCACCCCCGTCAGTGAGGTCCCCGTCCCGAAGCCGTGAGCCGATCACCCCTTTTGGTGAAAAGTCTCGCGTCAGCCCCGTGACGGTCTCCGGCGGCTGCACCATCGGGCGCAGCGTGGTCATCGGTGGGCCACCTCGGCGAAGGGGGACGGCATGGACTCCTCTGGCTCGAAGACTCCGCAGCAGAGCGTCCCCGCTGGGAGCAACGAGGCGACGGCGACGGCGCCGACGGTCCGCATCGAGCACATCGACGAGTCCGGCCCGAAGTGGTCGTCCGCCGCCGAGGGCGAGTCGCGCGTCGCGTACAGGGTTGGTCTGGCCGCCGTGGGGCCTGCCTGCCTGCTGATCCCGGTGGCGGTCCTCAACTCCGGCGGCGCGATCACGGTCGTGAACGAGCTCGACTCACCCGCCGTGTGGATCCGCAGCTCGCTGTGCCTCATCCTCCTGCTGGTCGCCACCCAGCTCGTGTGCACGGTGCTCGCGGCCGAGCACCGTGCCATGAACACTCCTGACCGGCCCACGCTCGGTCAGCTGTGGGTCCTGCGTACGGCGGTGGTCGCAGCCGTCGTGGGGGCGGTCTTCGTGGCGGCGCGCGGCGAATGGGGCTGGGACGTCGTGGCCGTCGTCGCTGTTCTCCTCGAGGGGGTGGTCCTGCTGCTCCTCCTGTCCGGGCGACCGAGGTCGGCGCCCCCCGAGCCCGACGAGCCAGCGGCACCGGCACCGTCATCGCGGAAGGGGGCCCTCCCCATTCCCGAGAAGGGACCGCGGCTGTTGGCGATCGGCGCTTCGGGTGGCGGGATCCGTGCTGCTGCGTTCGTGCTCGGTGGCTACCAATCCGTCCGGGACAGGGCGGGCGCTCTCCGCGTCGATGACGCAAAGCACGAGCCACATGTCTTCGCAGTCAGCGGCGGCAGCTACGTCGCGGCCGCGCTCGCCCTCAGGCGCACGTTCCGCATCGACGGCAGCCGCCGCGACACGGCGAGCGACTGGCGCACCGCCTACAGCACCGGATCGCCCGAGCTCGAACGGTTGCGCCGTCATACGCGCTACCTGTTCAGAACCAACCCGGCGCACGCGCGACGGACTGGTCTCACTGCTGATGGGTGCCCTCGTGCACTTGCTGCTGCTCGGGCTCGTGCTCCGGTTCGTCGCCCGGCTCGCCTCGCAGGTCGCTGTGTCCGTCGGACTGCTGGGCGAAGACCGCTCGACCGGCACCGGCGATGAGCTGCTCGACCTCGCGCCGACGTGGGACCGCTGGTGGGACTGGTGGCCCGTGCTCGGGCTCCCGGTTGTCTGCCCGGTCGGAGTCGCGGTGCTCACGCTGCTCGGCTGGCGGGCGACGGCGGCCTTCGATGCACCCGCCGAGGTCGCGGAGGCGCAGAACGTGCACAGCGGAGCGTTGAAGCGGATGGAGATGACCGCCCGCTGGCGGACCGTGCTGGTGGTCGGCGGCCTCGGCTGGTTGCTCCTCGCCTGCGGCCTGCCGGCCGCCGTGTCCGGCCTGACCCACCTCGCCACCGAGAACGAGCCGACGACCCCGGGGGCCGCGACGATCTCGGCCGCGGGCTTCGCGACGGAAGAGCGGTGCGCCAGCGCCTTCGAGGCAGACCTCGCAGCCGCGGTCGAGGACGCCGACAAGCTCGCACTGCTGAGCCCCGGCACCAAGCAGGAGGTCACCGCCGGCGCCTGCGGCGGGGAGGTGACGCTGACCCGCACGGCTGACCCGGCCACCCTCACCATCGTCGGCGCCGACTCCGAGACGTTGAGCAGCGTCGCGGGGGACGACTCGCTGCCCGGTCAGGTGGTGGGGATCAGTGCCTTGCTCGCACTCGTGGCTGCCCTGCTCCGGGTCGGGCCGAGTCCTGACGCACCAGCAGCAGCGAGCCGGTGGACCCGAGTACGCCGCGTTCTGCTCACCCGGCTGCCGCTGCTCATCGTCGTGCTCGTCGCCACCTACCCGGTGCTGGTGTGGACCTATGGCTTCTCGGGTCGGGATGAGCGGCACGCACCGGGTCTGGACGGTCGGCCTCACCGTGTTCGCCTGCATCCCGGGCGCCCCGGTCGATGCCAACGCGACGTCCTTGCACGGCTTCTACCGGTCTCGTCTCAGCAACGCCTTCGCGGTGGGCGTCGACGACGAGACACCAGCAGGGAGCGGTCGCGCCGGGGAGCTCGCGCCGGGCGCGGTCTACCGGTTCTCGGCGTTCCGGCCGCCGGCCGCCTCGCCAGTGGAGCTGCACCCGGGCCCGCGGCTGCATGTCGTCGCAACCCTCAACTCGCGCGCCGCCAACGAGGCGCCGTCGATGCGCGGTGGGTTCCCGGTCGTCCTCAGCCAGTCCACGGTCGAGGTGCACCGTGAGGAGGGACGCAGGCTCAGCGTGCCCACGGCGCAGTACGAGAACTTCGCCGGCCCGGGCCGGGTCTCCGTCATGGCCTCGGTGGCCATCAGCGGCGCCGCCGTCTCGCCGCTCATGGGCCGCTACGCCGCCCAGATGGCGCCGTACCGCTTCCTCCTCGCACTCTTCAACGCACGCGTGGGGGCGTGGGTGCGCAACCCGATGCACACCACCGACCAACCGCAGAACCCTCCTCAAGCGCCCAACTTCCTCTGGATGACCGCGAAGCCGGGGCTCTGGCAGGTGGCGCTGGAGGGCGTCGGGAACACGTCGGCCAACTTCCGCTGGATCTACGTCAGCGACGGTGGACACCTCGACAACACCGGCCTCGTCGAGTGCGTGCGGCACTGCGTCGAGCAGAACACCGGCGGCCGGGTGCTGGTCCCGGATGCCAGCAACGACCCGATCGACACTGGTCTGCGGTCGGCGACGCCATTGCCGTGGTGCGTGCCGACCTCAACATCGACCTCCGCCGGGTCAAGTACGACGGCCAGCCGCCGTGGATGCGCCGCTACGAAGGCCACGGACTCGACGTCGTGGTGGTGAAGGCGGTCCGGACCGGCCCGCCCGCCGAGGATGCGAAAGAGACCGACTGGTGGTCGGTGCTGCCGCCGAACGTCCAGTCCTTCGGGCTCGTCAACGCCCACTTCCCGCGCTCGTCCACGCTGCGCCAGAAGTTCGGCGATCTCGAGTTCGAGGCATACCGCGGGCTCGGCTACGCGAGCGCGCACACGGCGTTCGTCGCCGCGGGCTGGGTCGACGAGGACGCGTGACCCCGAACCGGGTCGGTGCTCAGCTCGCGATGTGTTCGATGCCCGTCGTGTCGAGCTCGGCCACGCTGTACGCCGCATAGTTCTGGTACGGCGAACGGCCGGTGAAGTACGGCGACAGCTGGGCGTCCAGCTCGTCGAGCGAGAAGGTGCCGGCCGCGGCGGTGAACTTCTGCTCGACCTTGGGCGAGTCCATCAGCGCCACCATGTCGCCGTACACGACGAAGACACGGCCGTTGATGTCCGCCGACGCGGGGGAGGCGAGGTAGGACACGAAGGTGCCGACGCGCTCGGGCGCGAGGATGTCGAGCTGGTCGGTGCGGGTGTCCTCTGCGAAGACGTGGGCGGTCATCTCGGTGCGGGCGCGCGGGCAGATGACGTTGGCGGTGACGCCGTAGCGCGACAGGCCCCGGGACGCCGAGAGCGTGAGGGCGGTGATGCCAGCCTTGGCGGCGGAGTAGTTGGGCTGTCCGGCGGCACCGAAGAGGAACGCCTCGGAAGAGGTGTTGATCAGCCGGCCGTAGACCGGCCCGCCGGCCGCCTTCGACGCGGCACGCCAGTGGACGGCGGCGGCGCGGGAGAGGGACGCGTGCCCCTTGAGGTGGACCCGGAGCACGTCGTCCCGGGCCTGCTCGGTGAGGTTGAAGATCATCGTGTCGCGCAGGACGCCGGCGTTGTTGACGACGATGTCGAGCGAGCCGAAGGAGTCGACGGCGGCAGCGACCATCTCGTCGCCCAGCGCCCAGCTGCCGACGTCGCCCTTGACGGCGACGGCCCCCGTTCCGAGGGCCCGGATCTCGGCGACCACGGCGTCCGCGGCGGCACCGATGTCGTTGACGACGACGTTGGCTCCGGCCTGCGCGAGGGCGATGGCTTCGGCGCGGCCGAGGCCGGAACCGGCTCCGGTGACGATGGCGGTCCGGCCGGCAAGGTTCGTTGTGCTCATGGGGTGAAGTTAGGAGCGGTCCTGCCGACCTCGGGGGAGAAGCCCCGCTCAGTGGGACGACCTCGGCCGGGTGGGCGCTGCGTTTGCGAGCCTGCGAGCGTGAACACTGAAGCCGTCATCGTCGACGCCGCGCGCACCCCTGTGGGTCGCCGCAACGGCGTGTTGTCCCACCTGCACCCGGCCGAGCTGCTCGGGGCCGCCCAGAAGGGCCTGCTGGACCGGTCGGGTCTCGATCCCGCCGTGGTCAAGCAGGTCATCGGCGGCTGCGTGACCCAGGGCCGGCGAGCAGTCCAACAACGTCACGCGCAACGCCCGGCTGCACGCCGGTCTGCCCTACACGACCGCCTGCACGTCGATCGACTGTGCGTGCGGTTCGTCGCAGCAGGCCGTGCACCTCATCGCCGGGCTGATCGCGAGCGGCTCCATCGAGGCCGGC
Organism: Nocardioides sp. B-3; assembly: GCF_024703895.1. GTDB lineage: Bacteria > Actinomycetota > Actinomycetes > Propionibacteriales > Nocardioidaceae > Nocardioides. The sequence goes on along the minus strand of NZ_CP087968.1, from coordinate 4,305,122 downwards.
ATCGCCTGCGGGGTCGAGGCCATGAGCCGGGTGCCGCTCGGCTTCGCGCTGGCCGCGGGCGGCATGCCGATCCCGGAGAGCTGGTCCGTCGACCTGCCCGACCAGTTCACCGCCGCCGAGCGCATCGCCACCAAGCGGGGCATCACCCGCGAGATGGCCGACGAGCTCGGCTTCCACTCGCAGCAGAACGCCGCCCGCGCCCGGGGCCGAGGGCCGCTTCGACTCGCAGATCATCCCGGTCGGCGACGTCATCCGCGACCGGGGCCTGCGCGACACCACCGCCGAGGCGCTGGCCGGTCTCAAGGCCGTCGTCCCCGACGGCATCCACACCGCGGGCAACTCCTCGCAGATCAGCGACGGTGCCGCCGCCGTGCTCCTGATGAGCCGCGAACGCGCCGCCGCCGAAGGGCTCGAGCCGCGCGCCCGGATCGTGGCCAGCGGGCTGGTCGGCTCCGACCCTTACTTCCACCTCGACGGCCCCGTCGACGCCACCGCGCACGTGCTCGAGCAGTCCGGCATGAAGATGGGCGACCTCGACCTCGTCGAGATCAACGAGGCCTTCGCCTCGGTCGTGCTCAGCTGGGCGCAGGTGCACGATGCCGACATGGACAAGGTCAACGTCAACGGTGGTGCGATCGCGCTCGGCCACGCGGTCGGCTCGACCGGCGCCCGCCTGATCACCCGGGCCGTCAACGAGCTCGAGCGCACCGACAAGTCCACCGCGCTGATCACGATGTGCGCCGGTGGCGCGCACGCGACTGCCACGATCATCGAACGGATCTGAGCATGACCCTCGGACTCGACCGGGAGCACCTCGACCTGCGGGACTCGGTGCGCGCCTTCGCGACCCGGCACGTCACTGACACTGTCATCCGCAACGCGGTCGACGCCAAGACCGAGGAGCTGCCGCCGTTCTGGCAGGCGCTCGCCGACCGGGGCCTCCTCGGCCTGCACCTGCCCGAGGAGCGCGGCGGCTCCGGCGCCGGGCTCCTCGAGCTCGCCGTCGTCGTCGAGGAGCTCGGTCGCTCGATGGCGCCCGGACCGTTCCTCCCGACGGTGCTGGCAAGCGCCGTGCTCGACGCCGCCGGCCACCACGTCCCCGGCCTTGTCGACGGTACGGCGACGGGCGCGGTCGGCCTCGGCGAGGGAGGCCCGGTCCCGGGCGGACAGACCGCCGACTTCTTCGTCCTGCCGGTCGGCGACGGGTGGGTGCTCGCCGAGCGCGACGCCGTCACGGTCACCCCGCTCGAGAGCCATGACCTGACCCGTCGCCTCGCGAACGTCGAGCTCACCGGCGCGTCAGTGCTGCTCGAGATCGATCGGCAGGCGCCGTACGACCTCGCCGCCGTGCTGTTCGCCGCCGAGGCGACCGGGATCGCCGACTGGAACACGATGACCGCCTCCGACTATGCCAAGGTGCGCGAGCAGTTCGGGCGCCCGATCGGCCAGTTCCGGGGCGTGAAGCACCGATGCGCCCGGATGCTGGCCCGCACCGAACAGGCGCGCGCCTGCGCATGGGACGCCGCCCGGGCGCACGGCCCCGAAGCCACCCCCGGCCGCCGCGGTGGCGGCCGCCGTGTCCGTCGAGGCAGGCTTCTCCACCGCGAAGGACTGCATCAACACTCTCGGCGGCATCGGCTTCACGTGGGAGCACGACGCCAGCCTCTACCTCCGGCGCGCCCAGACCCTTCGGTTGCTGCTCGGCTCGACCGGCCACTGGCAGCAGCGGGTCGCTCGGCTCAGCCTCGATGGCTCCCGGCGAACGCTGGCTGTGGACCTGCCGCCCGAGGCCGAGTCGGTCCGGCGTCGGGTCCGGGCCGAGCTGGCGTCCTTGGGCGCCGCGCCCGAGCTCGGCTACACCGCACCGCACCTGCCCGCACCGTGGGGCAAGGGCGCCGACGCGGTCACGCAGCTGGTGATCGCGGAGGAGCTCCGGGCTGCTGACCTCGAGCCGGTCGACATGATCATCGGCAACTGGGTGGTGCCGACCCTGATCGAGCACGGCAACGCCGTACAGCAGGAACGCTTCATCCCGCCCAGTCTCAGCGGCGAGATCGTGTGGTGCCAGCTGTTCAGCGAGCCGGGTGCCGGCTCCGACCACGGCCGGCCTGAGCAGCGCGCGGAGAAGGTCGACGGCGGCTGGAAGATCAACGGCCAGAAGGTGTGGACCTCCGGCGCCCGCGAGGCGCACTTCGGGGTGCTTCTGGCCGGGACCGATGCCGAGGTGCCGAAGCACAAGGGCATCTCCTACTTCGTGCTCGACATGTCGGCCCCCGGGATCGACATCCGCCCGTTGCGCTCGCTGAACGGCGACGCGCACTTCAACGAGGTCTTCCTCGACGACGTGTTCATCCCGGACAGCATGCTCATCGCGCAGCCCGGTGACGGCTGGAAGCTCGCTCGCACGACGCTCGCCAACGAGCGCGTCGCGCTGTCCCACGACTCCGCGATCGGCTCGGGCGAGAAGCTGCTGAGCCCGGTCGACCGGACCGACGGCGAGCAGCTGGCCCGGCTCGGGCAGATCCTCTGCGACGCGCAGTCGGGCGGCCTGCTCGGACTCCGTCAGACGATCCGCTCCCCGGCCGGTCAGCAGCCCGGCGCCGAGTCGAGCATCGCCAAGCTGGTCGGTGTCGAGAACATCCAGCAGGTCTGGGAGACCTGCATGGAGTGGCAGGGCCCGTCCGCCCTGATCTCCGATCCCGACGAGCGCGGCGCGACTCGGTGGTTCCTGAACAGCCGCTGCCTCTCGATCGCCGGCGGCACCACCGACGTGCAGCTGAACATCATCGGCGAGCGCATCCCCGGGACTCCCGCGTGATTGATCCCGTCGCTGTGGGCGCCGCGGAGCCGTCGACCCACCAGATCAGCTGGACGACCCGTGACGTGCTGCTCTACCAGCTGTCGCTCGGGGCATCCGACCTGTCGTCCACCTACGAACGCGGGCTGCGCGTGCTGCCGACCTTCGCGATGGTCGCCGGGCAGGGCATGTCCGCCGGCGACCGGCCCGCACGGGGTCTCGACCTCCCCGGCATCGAGATCGACCTGCGCAAGATCCTGCACTCGGGCCGGGCGCTGTCCGTTTCCCGCCCCATCCCGGCGTGCGGAACCGCGACCGTCACCTCCCACGTCGCCGAGGTCTGGGACAAGGGCAAGGCCGCCGTGGTGGTGCTGGAGACCTCGGCCGCCGATGACGACGGTCCGTTGTGGACGAGCCGGATGCAGATCTGGGCGCGTGGCGAGGGCGGGTTCGGTGGCTCGCCCGGTCCGGCGGAGGCCCGGGCCGCGCCCGATCGCGACCCCGACTTCGTCCTCGACTCGCCGACCGCGTCCGACCGGGCCCTCCTCTACCGGCTCAACGGCGACCTGAACCCGCTGCACGTCGACCCGGAGTTCGCCCAGCAGGTCGGCTTCGAACGGCCGATCCTGCACGGGCTCGCGTCCTACGGCATCGTCGCGAAGTCCCCCGGTCGACGGCGTCCTCGACGGAGATCCTGCACGTCTCGTCGGCCTCGACGTCCGCTTTGCCGGCACGCTCTTCCCGGGGGAGACGATCCGGACGTCGGTATGGCGCGAGGGCAACCACCTCACGCTCGCCGCGACCTGCCCCGAGCGCGACGACGCGCCCGTCCTCAGCCACGCCTTCGCGGAGGTCACCCCCATGACGCTCGAGCTCACCGCCGTACCGAACAACAAGGGCGTCGACGCCGCCGTCGCCGCTGCGCGACGCGTCATCGAGACGCTGCTGCACGCCGGCGACAACAGTGCCGCCGAGATGAGCGGAGGTCGCCGACCGGCTCAACGCCGTCGCCGACCACCTCGAGGACCACGCGCCGACCGTGCAGCAACGCCCGGTCGACATGTGGGGCGGCGAGGGCGTGTCGCGCCACGACCCGGTGACCGGTCCGGAGAACGCGATCGCCCCGCCCCTGCACCCGGTCGGTCTGGACGACGGCTCCATCGCAGCGCGGGTCACTCTCGGGCTGGCCTACCGGGGCCCGCCCGGCTGCGTGCACGGCGGAATCTCGGCGCTGCTGCTCGACCACACGCTCGGCGTCGCCAACCACTGGGCGGGGAGTCCGGCATGACCGGCACCCTCACGCTGCGCTACCACCGGCCGACCCCGCTGTTCGAGGAGCTCGTCATCAGCGGTCGCCGGGGAGTCGGTCGACGGCCGCAAGATCCGCACCGTCGGCACGATCACCGCCGGCGGAGAGGTCTGTGTCTCGGCCGACGGGTTGTTCATCCGGGGGCACCTGCCGCGCCCGAGCTGACGGCGCCGGCCGGCGCTTCGACGTACCCGCTCATGTAACCGGCGTTGACCTGCACCGAACGGCCGTTGCAGAGGCTGTTGCTGTTTGATTTCGGTACGTCGGCGCGTGGGGATGGCGGCGATGGCGGTGTTGAGGGTCGTCGGCCGGGCGCGCGCCCGGCCGATCTCGTCAGGTGGCCAGTGCTGCGGTGGTGTGGCGGTGGAGCTTGAGCAGGTTCACGACTGCGGCGGCGAGGTTGAGTTCGCTGGTGGCCGCGGCGAGTCCTCGGCGGCTGAAGCGGCGTAGTCCGGTCTGGTCTTTGAGGTGTGCGTTGACTGGTTCCACGGTTGCGCCGCGGTGGGCGTAGGCGGCGAGTCCTTCGGGTGTCTTCATCTGGTGCCGCATGCGTTCGAGCGGGCTCGCGTCGGGCGGTGGTGGGCCGGTCCGCGGGTCGTCGGCGGCCTCGTCGGCGAGTCGTCGGTCCTTGCCGGTGGCGATGAGCCGGTTGGGTCCGGGGGCGGTGAGGTTGTCCATCGAGCAGTAGCCGGCATCGGCCGGGACCAGCCCGATCTCATCGTCACCGCCGTCGTCGGCTCGTGTGTGGGCGATGGTCCTCGCGGCGCTCTGGGCTGCGTTCATCATCGGTTGCAGGCAGTCCATGTCGGTGGGCGCCCGGGTCAGCATCAGCGCCGGGATCAGGTGGTCGGCGGTGACCGCGAGCTGGGCGTTGTAGCCCTGCACCCAGCCCGTACGCGTGTTCATGACCCGGCTCTGCGGGTCGGTCAAGTTCGCCTTCCGGGTGCTCGCACGGCCCATGCTCTTGCGGGGGTGGGGAGCCGCGGTGGCCGCGCGGACGCTCAAGGGCTGCCAGCCGCTCGCGCAGCCGGCGGACCTTCCATGACACCAACTGTGGCCGTTGCCCGCTGGGGCGGCGCGTGCCGTGGGTGCGAGCCGCTTCCTGGACGCCCTCCCGGGCCGCGACCCGTGCCGCGGCCTCCCGCTCGGCCGCGGCAAGTTCCTCACGCAGGGCCGCGGCCCGGACCTGCCGGGTTTGTGCGCGTCGCTCGGCCTCATCGGCGGCTTCCTCGGCCTGCTTGGTCTTCTCCTTCTCGATCTCGGCCAGCGCGGCCTTGATCGCGGCCGCGCGGGTGGCCGGGTTGGCGAACTCGGGGGCCAGCTCATCACCGTGCTTGTCGCCGTACAGCTCGTCCTCGGCCGCGTCGGCCGCGGCAGCCTCGGCGGCGATCTGGCGGGCGATCCGGTCGGCCTGAGCGCGCAGTGAGTCCTCGGCCCGGTTGGCGAAGATCGAGGCGTTCGCGGCGATCTTGGTGCCATCGATCGCGACCGTGCCGAGTCTGCCCATCCCGGCCTGCCCGCACAGCACCAGCACCTGCGCGAACACCTCAGCGAACCGGTCCTCATGGGTCGCGCGGAACCGGGAGATCACCGTATGGTCGGGCACATCGCGCCCGCACAACACCCGGAACGCCACGTGCTCACCGCACAGCGTCTCGATCCGTCGCGAGGAACGTTCCCCGACCGCGTAGGCATAGACCAGCACTCCCAGCAGCAGGTCCGGATCGAACGCGCGGCGCCCCGGACCGACCTTCGGGTGCCGGGCATGGAAACCGCTTGTGTCGAGCTCCTCCACGACCCCCAACACGAACCACACCGGGTGATCCTCCGGCAACCACTCACGCAACGAGGGAGGCATCAGAAACTGCTGATCACGATCAACCGGACGATACGAACGAGCCATGGCCCCAGTATTTCGGCACAGCGCTCAGAGGTCACGTACCCGGACCGGCGATTTAGCAACAGCCTCTGCAACGGCCGGGTGGTCGAGGTAAACGCCGGTTACATGAAAACGCGTCACACCGTGACCTCGCGCCGGATCACCTTGCCGGTCGCGTTGCGGGGAGCGGGCGGTCGGTGAAGCGCCAGTGCGTCGGCACCTTGAAGTGCCCGAGCCGCTCTCCTGCGAACGCGCACAGCTCCGCAGCGTCGAGCGGCTCGTCGGACACGATCACCGCGGCCACTTCCTGGCCAAGGTCGTCGTGCGGCACGCCCAGCACGATGCACTCGCGGACGGACGGGTGCTCCGGGAGCACGCCCTCGACCTCGGCCGGGTAGACGTTCTCACCGCCGCGGATGATCAGGTCGGAGCGGCGGCTGCTGAGCCGGACCCGCCCGTTCCGCAGCTCGCCGATGTCGCCCGTCCGCAACCAGCGATCCTCGTCGATCGAGGCGGCCGTGGCGGAGGGGTCGTTCCAGTAGCCCAGCATCGTGTAGGCGCTGCGGACGCAGATCTCACCCTCGACGCCGTCCGGGACGACGTTCCCGAGCGTGTCGCGGATCTCGAGCTGCACGCCGACGATCGGGTAGCCCAGCGTGCCCGGGTCCGCCGCGAGGTCCGGCGTCGTCGCCACCGAGATCGCCGTACACGACTCGGTCAGGCCATAGCTGTCGACGAGGGCATTGGTGGCGAACGGCAATCCGTCGCGCAGGCGCTTCTGGAAGGCCGGCGACGAGGGCGCGGAGGCCAGCGAGAAGGCGGTCAGGGACGACAGGTCGTACGCCGACAGGTCGCCGTGCTCCGAGAGCCGGTTCGCCATCGTGGGCACTGCGCCCCAGTTGGTCACCTTCTCGTCCCTGGACCAGCGTCAGCACCCGGTCGACGTCGAAGGCGCCGGTGTGCAGCGCGATCTTGCTGCCGTTGGCGAGCCGCGGCACGGCCGGGTTGTGCAGGCTGGCGATGTGGAACAGCGGCATCACCAGCAGGTAGGCGCGATCGCGCGGGTCGATCGGGTCGCCGAACGCGGCGGCCGGGGCGTCGTTCATGCGGTGGTACTCCGCGACCGAGGTGACGTTGCGGTGCGAGTGGGTCGCGCCCTTCGGGCGGCCGGAGGTGCCGGACGTGTAGAGGATGATCGCAGGGTCGTCCTCGGCGACGTCGCTGGTCGGCAGGGGAGAGTCCGGGTAGAGGGCGCACAGGCGCGGCACATCGGTCTCGATCGACAGCAGGGGTACGCCGCAGTCCTCGAGCAGCAGGGCGCGCTTGGCGTCCGCCACGATCACCGTCGGGGTGGCGTGCGAGACGCCGTAGGCCAGCTCGCGCTTCGACCACCGGGCGTTGTAGCCGACGGAGACGGCACCGATCGAGACGGTCGCCCAGAAGGTGACGATCCACTCCGGGGAGTTGGCCGCCGCGATCGCGACCCGGTCGCCCGGTCGGACGCCGAAGTCCTCACGCAGCGCCCGCGCCAGCGACGCCACCCGGGCGGCGTGCTCGCGGAAGGTCAGCCGGGACGTCGCGGTGACGATGTAGTCGCGGTCGCCGTGCTCCACTGACTCGGCCAGCAGCTCGTGCAGCGCGGCGGCGGTGGGTGAAGACCGGGAGCCTCGTGCCGAGCACCTCCTCCTCGGACAGCTCGAACGGGCCGCCCGGACCGGTGAGCTGGTCCACGACGACACGCGCCATCGCGCGTGGGTCGGTGCTGTTCGTGGTCTGGCCGGTAGTCATGCGGTAGCGCCTCCCGGGTCGATTCTGGACCCACTCTCGCCGCAGACCACCGCCGGGTGAAGGTCCACTTCCGGTCACCGGGACGTCCGAGCCGATCGAGGATCGAGCGCCCAGAGGATGGCGGCATGAATGGACTCAAGGGCAAGGTCGCACTGATCACCGGCGCGGGTCAGGGAGTGGGCGAGGGCATTGCGCTCGCGCTCGCCACCGAGGGCGTCGATGTGGCCGTCGTGGGGCGCACGCTGGCCAAGCTCGAGTCGACCTGCGAGGCGCTCCGGGCGCGCGGCGTGCGCGCTGCGCCGTACGAGATCGACGTCTCGGACACGACCTCCCTGCCCGGCCTCGTGGAGAAGATCGTCGAGGACTTCGGTCGCCTCGACATCCCGGTCAACAACGCCTACGCCGGTTCCTACGGGCCGCTGCTCGACATGAGCGACGACGACTTCCGCAAGGGCTTCGACTCGGCACCGTTCGCCGCCTTCACCCTGATGAAGGCCTGCCACCCGCACCTCAGGGGTGGTGGCTCGATCGTCAACCTCGTCACGTCCGCCATGGTGCGCTGGGATCCCACGACGTACGGCGCCTACGCGGCCGCCAAGAGTGCGCTGCGCTCGCTCACCGGGACCGTGGCGGTGGAGTGGGCCCCCGACGGGATCCGGGCCAACTCGATCGCGCCGCACGCGTTGTCGCCGGCGCTCGCGGGCTGGGCGAAGGCCCGTCCCGAGGAGGCCGAGGCGTTCGTCGCGAGCATCCCGATGCGTCGGATCGGCGACCCCGAGGCCGACATCGGCCGCGCGGTGGTGGCGCTCCTCGGCCCTGATCTCGGCTATCTCACCGGCGCCACGATCCCGCCTCGACGGGGGACAGGCGTTCTTCGGCTGATGGGGACGCGCTGGCCGAACCGCGTGTACGGCGTCGGGGACGAGCCCGACGCTCGGGTCAGCCTCGCCAACGAACGCACCCTGCTGGCCCGGGTCCGCACCGCTGATCGTGCTCGGGCTGGTCGCGGTCGTCGGCCGAACGCAGTTCCCCGGGCTCGACCCCGTCGTGCTGCTGGCAGGGGTCGCTCTGATCCTGTTCGCCCTCGCCACGGCCGCCTTGGCAGGCCTTGAACTGTTCCGGTTGTGCGGCTTCCAGTGGCCGGAGTGAGATCCCGGTCAGATCGGGCAGCTGAGCAGCGCCACTTGCATGTCGACCAGTTCGCGCACGACCAGCGCGGTGTCGGCGGCGCCCTTGCCGCTGTGGCGCAGCTCTTCGTGCTCGGCGAGCAGGGGCAAGGTGACCCGTGCTGCCCACTCGAGGCGTCGCTGCACCACTCGCCGTGGGATGTCCGGGAGCAGGGCGGCGACGTTGCGATGGAGCCGTCGCACTTCAGCCTGCTGGGGCCGCGGGTCCTGCGACCACGCAGCGCGGAGTGCCGGGTCGTTCACCGCGGTTGCCGGGAAGCGGAGATAGAACCGGCTGTGGCCCGGATCCGAGATGGATTCGGCCAGCGGTGCGATCTCTGCCGTCACGACGGCGCGCAGGTCGGACTCGTCCAGCGAGGCGACGAGTTCCTTCCGTCGCTGCTGGACCGACGCGGATCGCGCGTCGAGGATCGCGTTGACCAGACCGAGCTTCGAACCGAAGTGGTACTGCGCGGCGGAGTTGTTCTTCTGGCCGGCCTCCCCGGCCGACCGAGCGCAGAGACACGGCCCCGATCCCTCGGGTGGCAAACAACTCCTCGGCCACGTCGACGAGTCGCGCCCGGGTGTCAGCGAGAGCGCTGCTGGTAGTCACTTGACCATCGTAAGACATCTGTCTTAAGGTCGCAATAAGACAAGTGACTTAATCAAGGAGACGCCCCATGAGTCGACCCAACGTGGTCGTAGTCCTGCTCGACGACGTCGGCTTCGGAGCGCCGGGCTCCTTCGGCGGCCCGGTGGAGACGCCCACCCTCGACGAGCTGTCCGCGGACGGTCTGCGCTACAACCGGTTCCACACCACGGCGATCTGCTCCCCGACGCGCGCATCGCTGCTGACCGGGCGCGACGCGCACGTCACGGGAGTCGGCACCGTGCTCAACTCGGCCTTCGACCACCCGGCATACAAGGGTGTGCTCCGGCCCGAGACAGCCTCCGTGGCCCGAATGCTGCGCGACAGTGGCTACCGCACCGCCTGCATTGGGAAGTGGCACCTTGCGCCGGCCCGGGAGTCGGCGCAGACGGGGCCGTTCGACCGCTGGCCGACGGGACAGGGATTCGACCACTTCTACGGATTCCTCGGCGGCGAGACCCATCAGTTCCACCCGACCCTCTACGCAGGCACCGCGCCGGTCGAGCCTCCGAGCAGACCGGACTACCACCTCACCGAGGACCCGGTCGACCAGTCGATCGAGTGGATCCGGGCTCAGGACGAGCCGTTCTTCCTCTACCTCGCGCCCGGAGCCACACACGCACCGCTGCACGTGCCCGGGACGTGGAGCAGGAAGTACGCCGGCCGCTTCGATGCCGGCTGGGACGCGATGCGCGAGGCGACCCTGCGTCGCCAGAAGGAGCTCGGGATCCTCCCGCCGGAAACGTCGCTCACGCCGCGGCCAGAGGAGATCCCGTCGTGGGACAGGCTCACCGACGACGAGCGCGTGGTGGCGGCTCGGCTCATGGAGGTCTATGCAGGCTTCCTCGAGCACACGGACGTCCACCTCGGACGCCCGGTTGCCGAGCTCAAGCAGAGTGGCCAGTTCGAGAACACCCTGTTCTGCTACGTCGTCGGCGACAACGGCAGCAGCGCCGAGGGCGGCCTTCCCGGCAGCCTCAACTACATGGGTGCCCTCCGGGGTCTGCAGGAGAGCAACGCCGAGCAGATCGCGGGACTCGACCGTATGGGCGGCCCGGAGTCCTACGCGCAATACCCAGCCGGCTGGGCCCGGGCCATGACGGCTCCGTTCCAGTGGATGAAGCAGGTCGCCTCGCACCTCGGCGGGACCCGCAACGCGATGGTGCTCTCGTGGCCCGAGGGGGTCGCGCACGGGGGCGGGGTCCGCAGCCAGTTCTCCCACGTCAACGACCTTGCTCCGACGATCCTCGAGGTTGCTGGCGTACAGATGCCCGAGGTCGTCGACGGAGTCGAGCAGCTGCCCATGGACGGCACCAGCCTCGTCTACTCGTTCGCGGACGGCGACGCCCCGGAAAGGCACCAGACCCAGTACTTCGAGGTCAACGGACACCGGTCGATCTACCACCGGGGTTGGATGGCCTCGGCCCACCACGGGGGAGTGCCCCGGACGGTCGGCCTGCCCGGCAAGCCGCGCGACTTCGACGAGGACGTCTGGGAGCTCTACGACCTGAGCACCGACTTCAGCCAGTCCGAGGACCTCGCGGAGAAGGAGCCGGAGCGTCTCGCCGAGCTGAAGGTGATCTTCCTCGAGCAAGCCGAGCGCGTCGGCATCCTGCCGCTCAGGGACGCCCGGGTCTCGCGCACCCGCATGCCCTCCCTGACCGAGGACCGGACCAGCTTCACGTACGGGCCGCGCGACGTCGGCGTCCCCGAGAGCCGGGCCCCGCGCATGCTCGGCCGGTCGTGGCACCTGCGGGCACGGCTCGACCTCACCGACAAGCCTGAAGGCGTCATCGCCAGCATGGGCGGTGAGGCGGCCGGCTGGGCGCTCTGGCTGGATCCGGGGGCTGCCCGGTGCTCACCTTCCGAACCTTCGAGCGGGCCCGGCTGGAGCTTCGGGGCTCACCGTTGGACAGAGGGAGGCAGTTGCTCGAGGTGGTCTTCGCGTACGACGGGGGTGGGCGCGGGCGTGGCGCCGTGCTCAGCCTCGTGAAGGACGGCGAGGTGCTCGACAGCGGACGGATCGACGTCACGCCGCCGAGCGTGTTCTCGATCGACGAGACCTTCGACATCGGAGTCAACTCCGGGTCGCCGGTCGGCGCCTTTCCGGCGTCGTACCCCTTCGTCGGCGGGACCATCGAGGGCGTGGACATCGAGCTGGACGGATGACGACTCGTTTGGCCTTCGCCCACCTCGCTGCCCTCGACATGTTGGAGTCACGATGAACCGCAAGATCCTGCCCGTTCCGCAACCACGACCGACGATCGCTCCCTCGGTCGACAGGGCGCACCAGAACCCCGGCTATCCCGTGCGGGAGCGGATCAAGCCCCCCACGGGCGCGCCGGAACGTGCTCGTCGTGCTCGTCGACGACATGGGCTTCGGTGCGTCGTCGGCGTACGGCGGTCCCTGTCGGATGCCGACGGCTGAGCGACTGGCGGCCGGTGGGCTGAGCTACACCCGGTTCCACACCACCGCCATCTGCGCGCCGACGAGGGTCTCGTTGCTCACCGGCCGCAACCACCACAGTGCGGGGATGGGGACCGTCCCGGAGATGGCGACCTCGTCCCCCGGCTATGACTGCATCCGCCCCGACTCGATGGCGACGCTGCCGCAGATCCTGTCGGGCAACGGCTATCTGACCGGCGCCTTCGGCAAGATGCACCAGACCCCGATGTGGGAGGTCGGCGAGACCGGCCCGTTCGACCGGTGGCCGCTCAACGAGGGGTTCGACAAGTTCTACGGCTTCATCGGCGCGGAGACCAACCAGTTCACCCCCGCACTGATCGACGGTTTCACCCCGATCGAGCCCCCCGCACTCCCGAGGAGGGCTACCACCTCTCCGAGGACCTTGTTGACCAAGCGGGCACGTGGATCGAGACCGTCAGTGCGCTGGAGCCCGACCGGCCGTGGTTCACCTACCTCAGCTTCGGTGCCTGTCACGACCCGCTGCACGTGCCCGAGTCGTGGCGCGGTCGCTACCGCGGGGAGTTCTCCCCGAGGGTGGACCGCCCAACGCGAGGAGACCCCGGCCGGGCAGAAGGATCTCGGCCTCGGCGCCACGGGACGCGGTGCTTGCGGCGTTCGACCCGGACGTGCCGGAATGGGAGAGCCTGAGCGACGACGAGCGCACCGTGAGCGAGCGACTGATGGAGCTCTATGCCGAGTTCGCCGAGCACATGGACACCCAGATCGGTCGGTTGATCGACACGATCGACGCGCTCGGGCAGCTCGAGAACACGCTGGTCGTCTACATGCTCGGCGACAACGGCGCGGCCGCCGAGGGGGCATCCACGGCTCGGCGAACCTCGTGTGCAACATGAACCGCGTGCCGTTCTCTGTGGCAGACATCCTGGCGCAGCTCGACGAGCTGGGTGGCCCCATGACCTACCCGCACTACCCGGTGGGCTGGGCGCTGGCGATGAACACGCCCTACCAACAGTCGAAGAAGTACGCCTCGCACTACGGCGGCACCCGCAACGGGATGATCGTGCACTGGCCGGAGAAGATCACCCAGGGCCGGGGTACGCCACCAGTGGCAGCACTGCGTCGACCTCACGCCGACCGTGCTCGAAGCCGTCGGGATCCCGGCGCCGGACGTCGTCGCCGGGGTGCCGCAGGCACCGATGGAGGGTACGTCGTTCGCGGACACCTTTGCCGACCCCGACGCCGAGGAGCGGCACACCACGCAGTACTTCGAGGTCCACGGGAGCCGCGGAATCTACGACCACGGATGGACGGCGGTGACTCGTCACATGCCCATTTTCTGGAGTCGGCCCTTCCATCCGGCGCCTCCCTTCGCGGACGATGTCTGGGAGCTCTACGACACGACCTCCGACTGGACCCGGGCCGAGGACGTCGCCGAGAAGTTCCCCGAGAAGCTGGCGGAGCTCAAGGCGAAGTTCCTCGTCGAGGCTGCTCGCCATCAGGTGCTGCCCCTCGATGATCGGATGCAGGAGCGCTTCGACCCCGGCGGCGGCGCTGCGGCCGGACCTGATGGGGGAGCGCCGCTCGATCACCTTGCGGCCGGCCATGCGCGGGATACGCGAGGGGATCGCGCCCGACGTCAAGAACACCTCCTTCGCGATCACGGCGGAGGTGACCGTGCCCGAGAATGGTGCGGACGGCGTCCTGATCGCCCGGGGGCGGCAGGTTCGGCGGCTGGTCCTTCTATGTCAAGGACGGTCGGCCGGTCTACTGTCACAACATGGCCGGTGCCCGCACCCGGATCCGTGGTGAGCAGGTGATCCCGGCCGGTGACCACGTGGTGGAGCTGGCGTTCAGCTACGACGGAGGTGGCGTGGGGAAGGGCGGCGAAGTTGCACTCTCCATCGATGGCGCCGCCTGTGGTGCCGGCCGCCTCGAGCGCACGGTGGGCTTCCAGTTCTCCATGGACGAGACCATGGACGTCGGGCGCGACCGGGGGACTCCGGTGACCGAGGAGTACGCCGCACTTCCAGCGGACAACGCCTACCGCGGTGGGCTCAAGCAGGTCCGCATCGATCTGGCCGAGCGCCTCGACGGGCCGACGCCCGAGCAACGGCGCCGCACCGTGATGATCACCCATTGATGCCCGGGTCGACGCCGTGAACCAACAGGGTGCCTCGCCGTGTTGTGCACCCGCTGCGGGGGAGCGCCGCCCCCGTCGTACGCCGTCAGGTCATCGTCGGTCAGGACTGCCCGGAGCACCCGTGGGCAGGTGCTGATCCCGGCCGGCTCGTTCGAGATGGGCGACGGGTTCGGCGAGGGCTATGAGACGGACGGCGAGACTCCCGTGCACGAGGTGCGGCTCCCGTCGTTCTGGATGGATGCCACGGCGGTCACCAACGCCGCGTTCGCAGCGTTCTGCAAGGACACCGGCTACGTCACCGAGGCGGAGAATCTCGGCGTTTCGGCCGTGTTCCACCTCGCCTTCCGGGGGGGATCGCGCGGACGTGCTCCACGAAGTCGCGCAAGCGCCGTGGTGGTGGGCAGTCAAGGGTGCGTCGTGGCGACACCCCGGCGGCCCGGCATCGAGCATCCGGGGCCGCCAGAACCACCCGGTCGTGCATGTCACTTGGCACGACGCCCGGGCCTATTGCGCGTGGGCCGGCAAGCGATTGCCGACCGAGGCCGAGTGGGAGTTCGCGGCGCGTGGTGGACTCCGGGGCAGCCGATTCGCCCGGGGGACGAGCTCGTGCCGCGTGGACGCTGGCAGTGCAACATCTGGCAGGGCGACTTCCCGCGGGCCAATACAGAGGACGACGGCCACGTCACGACCGCACCCGTCAAGACGTATCGCCCCAACGGGCACGGCCTGTGGCAGATGGCTGGCAACGTCTGGGAGTGGTGCGCGGACTGGTTCGACGCCGGCTACTACGCGAACAGCCCGGTCGAGGCCCCTCGTGGTCCGGACACCGGTGAGGCACGCGTCATGCGTGGCGGGTCCTACCTGTGCCACGACTCCTACTGCCATCGCTATCGCGTCGCCGCACGGTCGAGCAACACGCCGGAATCAGCCAGCGGCAACATCGGATTCCGCTGTGGCAACGACGCGGCCTGATCACCGTTTCCGGTCAGTGGGATCGCCTCCGATGTGTCGGCGGTCACGCGATCTAGCCTGACTCATCCCGTCCATCCGGGAACGAACCAACCGAAGGGACCACAGCTGATGCGCAGGATCGCGTTGCGCGCCGGAGAGCTGTTGGGCGTGCTGTTCATCGTCAGCTTCGGCGTCTTCATGCTCGTCACCCTGATGCCCGGCGATCCGGCGGTGGCCATCCTCGGCGAGGGCCATCCCCGTGCCGACTACGAGGCGCTCCGACAGGAGCTCGGTCTCTACGACCCGCTGCTCACGAGGTATTGGGACTGGCTGTCGTCTGCGGTCACCGGTGACCTTGGGCGGTCCCTCGTGCCCCCGCAGACGGAGGTCTCGCAGCGCATCCTCGGTGCTCTCCCCGTCAGCGTCCAGCTGGCCGTGATGGGGCTGCTCATCGCGCTGGTCCCGGCCATCCCGCTGGCCATGTGGTCGGCCGCCCACGCCGGTGGCACGGTCGACCGGATCATCAGCGCCGCCATGTTCGCGGTCCTCTCGGTGCCCTCCTTCCCGGCCGGGCTGCTGCTCATCATGGTGTTCTCCAACGGTCTCGGGTGGTTCCCGCGAGCCCAGTGGGTGCGCATCAGTGACGGCCTGCCGGGCAACCTGCACCACGCCCTGCTGCCGGCGATCGTGATCGCCCTGATGGAGCTGGCGTTGTTCACGCGGATCCTGCGGAACGACCTGATCATCACGCTCAACGAGGACTACATCCTCGCGGCCCGCGCCAAGGGCATGCCGCCCCGGCGGATCCCGGTAGGCGACGCACTGCGCCCCTCGTCGTTCTCGCTCGTGACCCTCATGGGCATCAGCCCGGGGCGGCTGATCGGGAGCACCGTGATCGTTGAATACCTCTTCGCCCTACCGGGCATGGGTTCGATGATCGTTGCTGCCTCCGGCCGGGTGACTTCCGCCCGGTCCAGGGGTGCCGTGCTCGTCATCGCCCTCGCCTACGTCGTCATCAACACCTTCATCGACCTTTCGTACGGATACCCGGACCCGAGGACCCGCCGTGTTCATGTCTAGTGGAAAGCGGCGTACGCCGCACCGCACCCGGGCAGGGGTTGTCGGCGCCGTCATGGCGGCGGCGGGTCTCGGCCTCACCGGCTATGGCTGGAGCACCTCGTTGCTGACGCTGGGCGGCAAGGCGGTGCTGGTCCTTGTCGGCCTCGCGCTGGTCCACCAAGGCCTGTCGCGCCTCCTACGAGTGCTCCTCGGTCGCTCTGTCGACCTCACCCTCATGCTCAGCGTTGCCCGGCTGATCGGACTCCTCCTGCTCGCCCTGATGGCTCCGCTGCTCCCCGCTCGGAGAGCACAGTGACGTCGCGAAGACCCTGCTGGAGCCGGCCAACATGCCGCCGCGGCTGCTGACCGACCACCCGCTCGGCACCAACGGGCAGGGCCTCGACCTGTTGTCCCGTTCGTTGCACGGAGCAAGGACCTCGCTGTTGATCTCGCTGATGGCCGTCACGATCGGCACGATCGTCGGCGGCTCGATCGGCGTGGTCGCCGGCTACCTCCGGCACGGAGTCGACAGCGTTGTCGGCATCCTCACCAACGCGCTGCTCGCGGTGCCGCCGCTGATCCTGCTGATCGCGCTGAGCACGGTCCTCGGACCCGAGCCTGCGCAACATGGCGCTGGCACTGTCCCTGCTGACGATCCCCAGCATGGTCCGACTGGCGCGTGCCAACACCATCGCCTTCGCCCAGCGGGAGTTCGTCATGGCGGCCCGGTTGATGGGGGCGAGCCGCTTCCGGGTGATGCTCCGCGAGCTGGTGCCGAACGTGATCCTGCCCGTCTTCTCGATGGCGGTCGTGATGATCTCGGCGCTCATCGTGGCCGAGGCCTCGCTGAGCTTCCTCGGCTCCGGGCATCCAGCAGCCCGACCCCACGTGGGGCAACATGATCTCGGAGGGTGAGGGCGGTGCCATGGAGGACTTCCCGCACATCGTGCTGGTGCCCGGCGCCTTCCTGTTCCTGACCGTCTTCTCCTTCAACCTGCTGGGCGAGAAGGCCCAGAAGCGCTGGGACACCGGGAGTGCCAAGCTGTGAACATTCTCGAAGTGGACGATCTCCACACCGTCTTCACCACGCCTCACGGCGTCATGCGCGCGGTCGACGGGGTCTCGCTGTCCCTGCGGGCAGGGGAGACCCTCGGCATCGTGGGCGAGTCAGGCTCGGGCAAGTCCGTGCTCGGGCGGACGATCATGGGCCTGATCGCCGACAACGCGACGACGTCGATTGCCGGCTCCGTGCGCATCGGCGGCCACGACATCCACGCCCTGAAGGCGCGGGCACGTCGTCAGCTGTGGGGTCCCGAGGTTTCGATGGTGTTCCGGGACCCGATGACCTCCCTCAACCCCGTCAAGCGGGTCGGCACGCACATCACCGAAGCGCTCCGATTGCACCTCGGGCTCGGCCGCAAGGACGCGTACGAACGAGCGGTCGACCTCCTGCGCCAGTCTTCATCCCCGAGCCGAAGCGACGGATGAGGCAGTATCCCCACGAGCTCTCGGGCGGAATGCGTCAGCGCGTCGTCATCGCGATGGCACTGGCCTGCGACCCCAAGCTGCTGATTGCCGACGAGCCCACCACGGCCCTCGATGTCACCGTGCAGCGGCAGATCCTCGACCTGCTCGCCTCGCTCGCCTCCGAGCGCGACATGGCCACGATCCTGATCAGTCACGACCTCG
Organism: Nocardioides sp. B-3; assembly: GCF_024703895.1. GTDB lineage: Bacteria > Actinomycetota > Actinomycetes > Propionibacteriales > Nocardioidaceae > Nocardioides. The sequence goes on along the minus strand of NZ_CP087968.1, from coordinate 4,287,267 downwards.
GCGCCGTCGAGGGCCGCACCGATCGAGTCGCGGTGATGTACGGCGGTCGCATCGTCGAGACGTCCGCGACCTCGCGGGTCTTCGCGAACCCTGTGCATCCGTACGCCGAGGCGTTGCTCGCCTCGATCCCACGCATCGACGACGCTCCGCACACGGTGCTGCGGGCCATCGAGGGCGCACCCCCCAACATGCTCACGCTGCCCACGGGATGCAGCTTCGCGCCGCGGTGTCGCCTTGCCACCGACCGGTGCCACGAGGAGCAGCCCGAGCTGCGCGAGCTGACGGATGGGGGCACTGCCCCACTGGGTGCGTGCCACTTCCCGCTGCTCGCCGTACACCGGGGAAGTGAGCTGACATGGCCGGCAGTGGAACTGCGCACATGCGCCCCGAGGCCCTGCCGGTCCTCTCGGTCGACCAGATGGTCGTGGAGTTCCCGGTGGGCAGGCATCAGGTCGTGCACGCCGTGTCCGGGCTCAACATCGACCTGCTGCCCGGAGAGACGCTGGGCATCCTCGGCGAGTCCGGCTGCGGCAAGTCGAGCGCCGGCCGGGCGGTCATGCAGGAGCCGCCGCCGACGTCCGGCTCGGTGAGCCCGGGCGCCACCGAGCTGACCGGGCTGAAGACCCGCGAGCTGCGGCGGGCCCGGTCGCGGATGCAGATGATCATGCAGGACCCGGTCTCCTCGCTGAACCCCCGTCGCAAGGTGCGCGACCCGGTCGCCGAAGGGCTCTCCATCTGGGGCTTCGACGGCGATGACTTGGATGCCGCGATCCGCGAGACCCTCATCGCTGTCGGCCTCGACCCGGACGTGGTCTGGGATCGACGCCCGCACGAGCTGTCCGGTGGTCAGTGCCAGCGGGTGTGCATCGCCCGGGCGCTCATGATGAACCCAGAGGTGTTGATCTGCGACGAGCCGGTCTCCGCTCTCGACGTCTCCGTCCGGGCCCAGATCCTCAACCTGCTGGAGAAGACCAAGGAGAAGTTCGACTTCTCGATGATCTTCATCGCTCATGACGTCTCCGTCGTGAAGAACATCAGCGACCGGGTGATGGTGCTCTACCTCGGCAAGACCTGCGAGGTGCTGCCCTCGACCGGCCCGGGAGACGGCGGCCGTGCACCCGTACACCCGCACGCTGATCGCCTCGATCCCCGGCGGCGAGAAGGTCGCACCCGTGAGCATCTCGCTGTCGGCGGCCGCCACCGAGCTGCCCTCGCCGCTGAACCCGCCGTCGGGCTGCCGGTTCCGGACCCGCTGCCCGCTGGCGACGGAACAGTGCGCTGCTGAAGAACCCCAGCTGCGCCGGGTCGGGGACGGCCACTACATCGCCTGCCACAACGTGGCCACCTGATGCTGCCACCCGGATGCCATCCACCTCGCGGAGCTGATCCGCAATGGCGACATCAGCCCACGCGAGGCTGTCGAGGACGCGATCGCGCGGATCGAGAAGCAGAATCCTTCCCTCAACGCCGTGATTGCCACGCGCTTCGAGGAAGCGCTGGCCGAGGTCGATACCGGGCTCCCGGACGGGCCGCTGCGCGGCGTGCCGGTGCTGATCAAGGACCTCAACATGTCCGTCGCGGGACTGCCCAGCAGTCGCGGCAGCCGGCTCTTCGCCGACGACATCCCCGACCACGACTCCGAGCTGGTGGCGCGCTACAAGCGGGCCGGCATGGTCGTGCTCGGCACCACCAACAGCCCCGAGTTCGGCCTGAACGCAAGCACGGAGCCACTGCTGCACGGACCGACGAGGAACCCGCGGGACCTCACCCGTTCGACGGGAGGGTCGAGCGGTGGTGCGGCGGCGGCCGTCGCTGCCGGCCCGGTGCCGGTGGCCCACGCCAGCGACGGCGGGGGCTCCATCCGGATCCCGGCGTCGATGAACGGCCTCTTCGGGCTCAAGCCCAGCCGTGGCCGGGTCACGACGGCACCCGCTCCCTCGACCCTGAGCGCACCGGCATCGGTGCACCACGCCGTGACGACGACGGTCCGCGACAGTGCTCTGCTGCTCGACATCAGCTCCGTGCGGGTGGCCGGCACCGTCATCGGCGTACCGGCTCCTGCTGAGTCGTTCGCTGCCCCGGCCGCGCGGCCGCCCGGGCGGCTACGGATCGGGCTCACCACTTCTTTCATCGACGGCCCCGAGACGGATCCGGACGTCGTGGCGGCGGTCGAGGACGCAGCACAGCTGTGCGCTTCGCTGGGGCACACGGTCGTCCCCGTCAAGGCGCAGTGGGTGCCCGGAGACGTGTCCGCCGCGACCGCGCCGTTGATGGGCATCGCCTTCACCACGGCTGTCCGGGACAGACTGGCCGAGCTCGGCCGCGATCTTCGCGATGACGACCTCGAGCCGTTCACCCGCATCCTGTTCGACCACTACGTCACCATGCCCGCCACCGCCTTGTCGCGAGCGCTCAGCGCCGCTCAGCGCGTCGGCTGGCAGGTGGGCGCGACCTTCGAGGAGTACGACGTCCTGCTGACGCCGGCCCTCGCCTGCAGGGTGCCCCCTGCTCGGATTGCTCGACACGACCCGACCGGAGTCGATCTACGAGCACGCCGCGATCTACTCGGCGTGGACCAGCGTGTTCAACGCCACCGGCATGCCAGCCATGTCCGTGCCCCTCGGCACCGACCGGGACGGTCTGCCGATCGGCGTGCAATTTGCTGCAGACCTCGGGCAGGAGGGCCTCCTGCTCTCCCCGGCCGGACAGCTCGAGGCCGCTGCTCCCCGGATCCGCAGCATCTGAGACCCGCAGCGTCTGTTGCAACTGCCTCTGAAATAGCAAGCGCCCGGCCCCTCCGAGGAGGGACCGGGCGTTTTGTTGTAGCTGTCAGCTCACTGAGCGAGCCATGCGTCGGCGAAGAGGATCATCGTCTCCGCGCTCGGCTCGATGCCGTGGACGTCGTCGCTCCGGGCATTGATCATGGCGCCCGACGAGATGCCGACACCGGGTGCGTCGTCGGCCCACAGGGCCTCGATCTTGGTCATGATCTCCGCGGCGTCGGCGGGGTCTTCCACGGCCCGGAGCTGCGCGGAGAGCTCGTCCATCTCGGGGCTGGCGTAGCCCGAGACGTTCAAGCCTGACGTGCTGCCCATCGACGAGACCACGCGGGTGAAGAGGTCACCCTCGGGGATGCTCGAGGCCACGACGGCGATGTCGAAGCTGTGGTCGATGTAGACCTTCTGGACCCGGTCGGCCACGTTCCGGGAGCAGGTCGAGCTTCACCTCGAAGCCGGCAGCCTCGAGCATTGCCTTCACGGCCAGCGCCCCAGCCTGTGAGGCCCGGTCGGTGCGGGCGGTGAAGCTGATCTTCCCGTCGTAACCGTCGGCCGTGGCCTCCTCGAGGAGCGCCTTGGCCGCATCCACGTCGGTCGGCATCGGCTCGACGCCCGGGGCCCAGCGGGAGTCGCCGCTGATCAGCAGCTTCGTCGGGTCGCCGTGGCCGCCGGACGCACGATCGCAGAAGACGACCGGGTCGATGGCGAGAGCGATCGCTTGGCGAACCCGCTTGTCCTCGCCGGGGAAACCCTCACGGTTGTTGATCCAGAAGTTGTTCGCCAGCGAGGCTCGGTTCACCATGCCGGCAGTGCCGTCCGCGATCGCCTCGTCGATGACGGCTGCGCCACGCAGAGTGGCTACGTCGACACCGCCGGACTGCAGCGATTCGTACGCCGTCGAGTCGGTGCCGAGCAGCACGAACTCGATCGAGTCGAGAGCCGGGCGGCCGTTCCAGTAGTCGGGGTTTGCGGTGACCACGGTCTTCTCGGCCGGCGCGTAGCTCGTGAACGTGAACGGTCCGGCACCGATCGGCTTGAAGGCAGCCGGATCCTTGTACGCCGCGGGGGCGAGGATCATGCCTGCGCCGCTGGCCAGCATGTTGGGGAACTTGGCCCGGGGGTTGGCCAGCTTGATCTCGACCGTCAGGTCGTCCACGGCGGTCAGGGACTTGATCTCCTGCTTGAGCAGGGTGGCGTTCATGCCGTACGACGAGTCGTAGTACTCGAGGCTGGCAATCACGGCCTTGGCGCTGAACGGGGTCCCGTCATGGAACGTCACGCCGTCGCGCAGCTTGAGCGTCCGAGTCGTGAAGTCGTCGCTCTCGAGCGACTCGGCCAGCTGGCCCTCGTACTCGTCCGTGACGGGGTCGTAGCTCACGAGCGTGTCGTAGACCGCGGCCATGATGTTGCCGCCGGTCGTGCCGGTCGGGAACGTCTGGGTCGGGTTGAGGGTGCGTGCCTCGGAGTACTCAGAGACGCGCAGGGTGCCACCACGGACGGGGTCGCCGGAGGCTTCCTCGACGTTCATCAGCCGGGTGGCGTAGTCCACCTTCCCCGAAGCGTCCTTGTCAGCGCCGTCTTCGGCCGCTGTGTCCGCACAGCCTGTGACCACGAGGGCGCTTGCTGAGAGCAGGACCGCCCATCGGGCACGAGTCGGGATGCGTGTCTTCACTGTTCCTCCACTGGGGGTTTGGACTGGTGGTCCGAGTCACCGGTTGTGTCTGCCGTCACAGAGTCGGTGTCGCGTGACACGGGGCTCCGTCCACATCCCACTCAGTGGAAGGAACGACCTGAAGTCGGGCTGAGGCTTCCTAGCGTGCACAGCATGACCTCTCCCGACGTACTCGCGCCTGCCAAGCTGGGGCCGCTCACACTCCGCAATCGCGTGATCAAGGCGGCGACGTACGAGGGGCTCAGCCACAAGGCGCGCGTCACGCAGGACCTGATCGACTTCCACGTCGGGTACGCCGCCGGCGGGGTCGGAATGACGACGGTGGCCTACTGCGCGGTGGCCCGGGAGGGACGCACGGACAGGCACCAGATCCTGTGGACCGACGAGGCCATGCCCGGGCTGCGCAGGCTGACCGAGGCGGTGCACGCCCACGGCGCCGCGGTCTCCGCACAGATCGGCCACGGCGGACCGGTCGCCAGCCCCAAGGGCAACGGCCTGCCCGCGCTCTCCCCGACGAAGCACTTCCACGCCACGTCGCTGAGCTGGGCGCGGGAGGCGAGCGTTGCCGACCTGACCGGGATCACCGAGGCGCACGCCGAGGCGGCCCGCCGCGCGATCGACGCCGGTTTCGACGCCGTCGAGGTGCACCTCGGCCACAACTACCCGGCGAGCTCGTTCCTGTCGCCCAAGATCAACCACCGTACCGACGGCTACGGCGGCAGCCCTGGAGAACCGTGCCCGCTTCGCACGCGAGATCATGCGCGCCGTCCGTGACGCGGTGGGCGACCGGATCGCGATCATCGCCAAGATGAACATGGACGACGGTGTGCCCGGCGGTTTCTGGCTGGACGAGGCGATCCCGGTCGCCCAGTGGCTCGAGGCCGACGGCCTCGCTGCGACGCTGGAGATGACCGCCGGCTCGTCGCTGCTGAACCCGATGTACCTCTTCAAGGGCGACGCTCCGCTCAAGGAGTTCGCGGACGTCATGCCGCAGCCGATCAAGCTCGGCGTGAAGCTGGTCGGCAAGCGCAAGCTCAAGGCCTACCCGTACACCGACGCCTACCTCCTCGAGGACTCGCGCCAGATCCGGGCCGCGGTGAAGCTGCCGATGATCCTGCTCGGCGGCATCACCACGAAGTCGGTCATGGACCTCGCGATGGACGAGGGCTTCGAGTTCGTCGCGATGGCCCGCGCGCTGCTCCGCGAGCCTGACCTGATCAACCGGATCCAGAAGGACGCCTCCACCCCGTCGCTGTGCAACCACTGCAACAAGTGCATGCCCACCAACTTCACCGGCACGCGGTGCGTCCTCGTCCAGCGCAGCACCACGCGGACGGCCACACGGGGCAAGCCGGAGGGCTACGCCTCGTGAGCGAGACGATCGCCGGGCTCCTGCTCGACCGGCTCGGGGACGACCACCCGGGCCTGCTCTCCCGCGACCGGTCCCGGACCCGGGACGAGGTGGTCCACGAGAGCGCGGCCCGCGCCGAGCTGGCCCGCGCGCTGCGAGTCGACGGCCCGTTCCACATCGGGGTGCTGCTCGAGAACGTCCCCGAGTTCATCCTCTGGCTCGGCGGCGCGGCGCTGGCCGGCGCCTCGATCGTCGGCATCAACAACACTCGCAGCGGCGCCCACCTCGAGGAGGAGGTGCGCAACACCGAGCTCCAGCTGGTCATCACCGACACGGCTGGTCTGGCCCTGCTCGACGGTCTGGACATCGGGCTCTCGCGGGACAGGTTCCTCCTCGTCGACGATCCGGCGTACGGCGACCGGGTGGCCAAGCACGCCTGCGAACCGACCCGGGGACCCCACGATCGATGCGACCACGCAGCTGCTGCTGCTCTTCACCTCCGGCACCACCGGCGCCTCCAAGGCGGTCCGCTGCAGCCGGGGACGACTCCCGGGGCTCGGCCGGATGAACGCCGCGAAGTACGACGTGCAGCGCGATGACGTGTCCTACTGCTGCATGCCGCTGTTCCACGGCAATGCGCTGATGGGTCTGTGGGCGCCGTCGCTGGTCGCCGGCGCCACCGTCGCGCTGACCCCGAAGTTCTCGGCATCCCGCTTCATGGACGACGTCCGCCGCTTCGGCGCGACCTACTTCACCTACGTCGGCAAGGCGATCAGCTACGTGCTGGCGACGCCTCCTGCCGAGACGGACGGCGACTCGACGCTGACCCACGGCTTCGGCACCGAGGCCTCGCCCGAGGACCAGGGCGGAGTTCCACCGGACGCTTCGGTGCCACCCTGCTCGAGGCCTACGGGTCCAGCGAGGGGGCCGGGATGATCACCCTCGCGCCGGACGGGCCGGTCGCCACCCTCGGACGGCCCGCCCACGCCGGAGTCCGTGTCGTGAACCCCGAGACCCGCGAGACCTGCCCGCCGGCACTCCTCGACGAGCACGGTCGCGTGCTCAACGCCGAGGAAGCGATCGGCGAGCTGGTCAACACCGAGGGAGCCAAGAGCTTCGAGGGCTACTGGAAGAACCCCGAGGCCGACGCTGAGCGCGTTCGCCACGGTTGGTACTGGACCGGTGACCTCGGCTACGCCGACGAGCAGGGCTTCCTCTACTTCGCCGGCCGCTCGGGGGACTGGATCCGGGTCGACGGCGAGAACACGTCCGCCCTGCTGATCGAGCGCATCCTCAAGCGGCACCCCGCGATCGTGGCGGCCGGCGTGTTCGCCGTACCCGACCCGACGTCCGGCGACCGGGTGATGGCCGCTCTCGAGGTCCCCGAAGGAGTCACCTTCGATTCGCTGGACCTGCCCGGATTCCCGGCAGCGCAGGCGGACACGGGCACCAAGGGCGCGCCGCGCTTCGTCCGGTTCTCGCACGCGCTGCCGACCACCGGCTCCAACAAGCTGCAGAAGAAGGCGATCCAGCTCGAGGGCTGGCGGACCACCGATCCCGTCCACCGCTGGGAGGGCCGCGGCGCTCCGTCCTACGTCCCGATGGCCGATGCCGACAAGGCCGCCCTGCGCGCGGAGTTCGAGGCCGCCGGCCGACTCCGCTTCCCTGCCCTGACGGGCCCCAGACAACACCGAGGACCCCCATGGACCTGCGCGAGACCCCCGCCCAGCAACAGCTCCGCAAGGAGCTGCGCGCCTACTTCGCCGCGCTGCTTCCTGACGACGTACGGCGACGTGTCGGCGAGGAAGGCGTCGGTGGCTTGCGTTTCCGCGAGGTCGTGAAGATGCTCGGCCGCGACGGCTGGCTCGGGATCGGCTGGCCGGTCGAGTACGGCGGCCGGGGACGTTCGATCGAGGAGCAGTACGTCTTCTTCGACGAGGTCCAGCGCGCCGGGCTGCCGTTCCCGTTCGTCACCGTCAACACGGTCGGCCCGACCCTCATGCAGTACGGCACCGAGGAGCAGAAGCAGGCCTACCTGCCCGGCATCCCGGCCGGCGACATCGTGTTCGCGATCGGCTACACCGAGCCGTCGGCCGGCACCGACTGGCCTCCCTCGCCACCCGGGCGGTGCGCGACGGCGAGGACTTCGTGGTGAACGGCCAGAAGATCTTCACGTCCGGTGCCAACACTGCCGACTTCGTCTGGCTGGCCGTGCGCACGGACCTCGACGCCCCGAAGCACAAGGGCATCTCGATCCTGATCGTGCCGACCACCGACCCCGGCTTCACCACGGAGCCCGATCCGGGCCGTTGGTGGCATGGTCGTGACCGCGACCTACTACACCGACATCCGCGTCCCGGCCGGCGATGTCGTCGGCGAGGTCAACGCCGGCTGGTCGCTGATCACCGCCCAGCTCAACCACGAGCGGATCGGCCTCGCTGCCCTCGGCGGCCGGATGATCCAGCTCTGGGAGAACGTGCTGGCTCGGGCCAAGGACACCGGCGTGATCGAGCAGCCGTGGGTCCAGTCCGAGATGGCGCGCACCTACGCCAAGCTCGAGGCGATGCGGTTGATGAACTGGAAGATGACGACCGCCGTCGCCTCCGGCGACCTCACCGGCGCGACTGCCGGCGCCGCCAAGACCTACGGCACCGAGACCCACATCGACGTGCAACGCACCCTGACGCAGGTCCTCGGTGCGGCGGGCCGGATCCGTCCCGAGTCGCCCGGCGCCGTACTCCACGGACAGGTCGAGCAGCTGTCGCGCCGGGGCATCGTCAACACGTTCGGCGGGGGAGTCAACGACATCTTGCGCGACATGGTCGCGACCCGGGGACTCGGACTGCCGAGGGCGAAGCGATGAGTGCGTACGACGATGCGCTGGCCGCCTTCGTGGGCCGCTCGCTCGTCGCGCTGCGCCCGGCTGCCGACCCGGTGAACGTGCCGATGATCCGGCACTGGGTCGAGGCGATGGGGGACTCCAACCCGCGCTACCTCGCGGGTGACGGCGTCGCGCCGGCGTCGATGATGCAGGCCCGGACGATGCGCGGCTTCGGTGCCACCGTCACGGCTGGCGGGTTCGACGAGCTGGTCGCGCTGCTGGCCGAGGGCGGCTACACGTCCGTCGTCGCCACCGACTCGGACCTCGAGCTCGTGCGAGAGGTCGTGCCCGGTGACCACCTCAGTGTCGAGGAGGTCGTCGAGTCGATCTCGCCGGAGAAGACGACCGGCTCGGGTGTCGGGCGGTTCGTGACCACCCTGAAGACCTACCGCGACGCGGCCGGCGAGGTCGTCGCCACCCAGCGTTGGCGGACGTTGCGCTTCAGGCCATCCCCGGCGCTCGAGCCCCGACCCCGCCCCGCGATCAATCTCGACAACGCGTTCTGGTTCGAGGCCGCGCGCGAGCACCGGCTCGTCGTGCAGCGCTGCCTCGGCTGCAAGACGCTGCGGCACCCGCCCGGTCCTGCATGCCCGGAGTGCCAGTCCTTCGACTGGGACACGGTCGAGGCGCGCGGTCGCGGCACCCTCTACTCCTTCGTCGTGGCGCACCACCCGCGCCACCCGGCCTTCGACTACCCGCTGCTGATCGCGGTCGTCGAGCTCGAGGAGGGCACGCGCCTGATCACCAACCTCACGGGCGTCACGGCCGACGACCTCACCATCGGCATGCCGCTCGAGGTCGAGTGGCTCGACGCCGATCCCGAGCTGACCCTGCCGGTCTTCCGGCCCCTCGTCTCCCGGGAGAACTGATGGACTTCACCCACGACGAGGACCTCGTCGCCGTCCGCGACCCGGCTCGCGAGATCTTCACCGACCGCGCCACCACCGACCGGGTGCGCGAGGTCGAAGGATCCGTCACCCACCTCGACGAGGAGCTCTGGGCGCACCTCGCCAGCGCCGGCCTCCCCGGGCCTCGCCCTTCCGGAGTCGTACGGCGGAGCCGGGCTCGACGTCGCCGCGCTCTGCGTCGTCCCGGAGGAGCAGGGTCGGACCGTCGCACCGGTGCCCTTGTGGTCGGCGGGTGTCGCCTCGCTCGCGGTCGCCTCCTTCGGCACCCCTGCCCAGCACGACGCGCTGCTCGCCGGTGCCGCCGACGGGTCGCTGCGGATCACGCTCGCCCTCGAGGAGTTCGACGGCGCGGCCCCCGCGACGCCGCGATGTGCCGCCACCCGATCCGGGGATGGCTGGCGCCTCACCGGGACGAAGGCCGTCGTGCCCTCGCCTTTCGGTGCCTCGCACGTGCTGGTGTCCGCCACCGGCGGCGATGGTCCGGCGCTGTTCCCGGTCCAGACCGACGGCGACGGGATCGCCCGGGAGCAGACCGAGACCACGAGCCACGACCCGGCCGGCCACCTCACCCTGACCGACGCTGTCGCCGAGCAGGTCGGTGACGACGAGTCGCTGGCCGCCGTCCTCCGCCTCGCCGCGCTCGCCCTCGCGGCCGTCCAGTGGGCGTCGCCGACGGGGCGCTGCGGCTCGCTGCGACGTACCTCTCGACACGGGAGCAGTTCGGACGACCGCTCGCGACGTTCCAGTCGGCCCAGCACCAGCTGGCCGACTGCTGGATCGACATCGACGCCATGCGCGTCACGCTGTGGCAGGCCCCGGCCTCCCTCCATGAGCCCGACGCGGCCCGCGTCGTGCTGGTGGCGAAGTGGTGGTGCGACCGGGCCGGCCTCGACGTCGTGCACCGCGTGCAGCACCTGCACGGCGGCATCGGTGTCGACGTCGACTACCCCGTGCACCGCAACTTCCTCTGGGGCAAGCAGATCGCCAGCACGCTCGGCGGGTCGGCGGCCGCTCTCGCCGACCTCGGCGCCGTGCTCGCGCGTGAGGAGGTGGCCTCGTGAGGATCGGCGAAACCCTGCCCCCACTGGAGATTCCACTGACCCGCAGCCTGATCGTGGCCACCGCGATCGCCAGCCGCGACTACCGGGACGTGCACCACGACCCGGCCCTCGCTCAGGAGCGCGGCTCGCAGGACATCTTCATGAACATCCTGACCACCAACGGCCTCGTCGACCGGTTCGTCACGTCGTGGGTCGGACCGACCGCCGTCGTGAAGCGGATCAGGATCCGGCTCGGAGCGCCCAACTACCCGGGCGACACCATGACTCTCACGGGGTCGGTCTCAGGCATCGACGGCGACCGCGTGACGGTCGACGTCGTCGGCGCCAACCAGATCGGCGTGCACGTCTCGGGTCTCGTCGAGGTGCAGCTGTGAGCGGCTTCTCGGGCGCGACCGCGATCGCCGGCATCGGCGCCACCGAGTTCTCCAAGGAGTCAGGCCGCAGCGAGCTGCAGCTCGCCTGCGAGGCCGTGACCGCCGCCATCGCCGACTCTGGGCTGCGGCCCAGCGACGTCGACGGCATGGTCACCTTCACTGCCGAGACGAGCGCCGAGATCCATGTCGCCCGCAACGTCGGCATCGGCGACCTGTCCTTCTTCTCCCGCGTCCCGCACGGCGGTGGCGCGGCCGCCGGCACCGTCGCGCACGCGGCCGCCGCCATCCACGCGGGCCTCGCCGACGTCGTCGTCTGCTGGCGCGCCTTCAACGAGAGGTCGGGGGAGCGCTACGGCCTCGGCCGGGCGGACCGTCCGATGGACACGAACGCCGACCGTGCGGCGTACGCACGGATGACGCCCTTCGGGCTCTCGACCCCCGCGCAGTGGGTGGGCATGTTCGCCCGCCGCTACATGCATGAGTACGGCGCCACGTCGGAGGACTTCGGGCGCATCTCGGTCATCGACCGGGCGCGCGGCGACCAACCCGAAGGCGCACTTCTACGGGCGGCCGATCACGCTCGAGGAGCACCGGGCGTCGCGCTGGATCGCAGAACCGTTGCACCTGCTCGACTGCTGCCGGGAGACCGACGGCGGCCGGGCACTCGTCGTCGTCTCGGCGGAGCGCGCTCGCGACCTGCCGCACGTCCCGGTGCTCGTCGTCGGTGCGGCCCGGGGGTTCGGGCGCCGACCAGCACATGATGACCTCCTACTACCGTCCGTCGATCTCGGGCATCCCCGAGATGGGCCTCGTCGGCAACCAGCTCTGGGCACAATCCGGACTCCGCCCGAGCGACATCCGGGCGGCCGTGCTCTACGACCACTTCACGCCGTTCGTGCTGCCCCAGCTCGAAGAGCTCGGCTTCTGTGGCCGCGGCGAGGCCGCGGACTTCATCCGGGACGGCCACACGGAGCTCGACGGATCGCTGCCTCTCAACACCCACGGCGGCCAGCTCGGCGAGGCCTACCTGCACGGCATGAACGGCATCGCCGAGGCGGTCCGGCTGGTTCGCGGCACCTCGGTCAACCAGCCCGGCAACGTCCGCAACGTGGTCGTCACCGCCGGCACCGGCGTGCCCACCTCCGGCCCGGCCCCGGGGGCGGCATGAGCACCTGGATCGGCCGTGACCTCGGCACCCGCACGGTGTCGTACGGCGACCGCGACCCGATCCTCTACGCGCTCGCGCTCGGAGTCTCCCCGTCGCGCCTCGACCTCGTCTTCGAGGACCAGCTGCGCGTGCTGCCCACCTTCGGGCTGACCCCGGCCCAGTGGGCGCCGGACGCGCTCGGCTCCGCCGGGGCGTTCGACACCTCGACGGCGGTCCACGGCGCCCAAGCCCTCCGCGTCCCGGCACCCATGCCCCGAGCCGGCGAGGTCACGATGACCGCCCGCGTCAGCAACGTCTGGGACAAGGGAGCAGCCGCGGTCTACGACATCGAGGTGACGTCCGACTACTTCGTCGCGACTCGGTCGATCTTCGCCCCCGGCTTCGGTGGCTTCGGTGGCGAGCGAGGACCCTCGTCGGCCGGCGGCCCCGACGGCGACGCCGACCTGAGCGTGGACGTGGCGACGTCCGCCCAGCAGCCCGCGCTCTACCGGCTGCTCGGCGACCGGCACGCGATGCACGTCGATCCCGCCGCCGCGGCGGCTGCGGGCATGCCGCGCCCCTTCATGCACGGCCTGTGCACGATCGGGATGGCGGTCGTCGCCCTCGCTGACGCACGTGGCGTCCACCCTGCCTCCCTGAAGGCGCTCTCCGGCAGGTTCGCCGCGCCGGTCTTCCCGGGAGACACGCTGCAGGTGCAGGCATGGGGGTCCTCGTTCGGGGTGACCGTCGATGGTCGCCCCGCGGTCACGGCCGGACACGTCGCCTTCGGTGGCTGAACTCCTCACCATCGCCGGCATCGGTGCCGTCATCTTCCTGCTCGCCGCCGTCGCCCGGGCGGTGAGCGGCTTCGGTTCCTCGCTGGTCGCGGTGCCGTTGCTGGCCCTCGCCGTCAGCCCCACCACCGCGGTCGTCGCGGCCACCATGGTCAGCCTGCTGCTCTCGGCGGGCGCCCGGCGGCGCGAACGCGCACGTCGACGTACCCCTCGCCCGGGCTCTCACCCTCACCGGGGTGATGGGCATGCCCGTGGGCGTCGTCGCGCTGATGTCGTTCGACGAGCACTCCCTGACCGCCCTCGTGGCGTTGGCGTTGCTGCTCGCGGTGCTGATGTTGTGGCGAGACCTTGCCCTGCCCGCCGGCCGACCATCCGTCTGGGCCGCCGGCGTGACGAGCGGCGTCCTGCTCACGTCGACCGGGATGAACGGTCCGCCGCTCGTGCTGTCACTGCACGGCGCGCGCCTTCCGGCCCAGCGGTTCCGCGCGACCTTGCAAGCCGTCTTCTGCAGCCGGGACGCCGTGGCCGTCGCCGCCTTCGCCGTACTCGGTCAGCTGCACGCGGTCATCTGGGCGGCCGCCATCGGAGGCGTCGTCGGCCTGCCGCTCGGCTGGGCCATCGGCGACCGGATCTTCGAGCGACTCTCTCCCGAGAGGTTCCGATCCATCGTGCTCGGCGGGCTGCTGCTCACCGCGTTGGTCGCCCTCGGCAACGTGGCCATCAGCGGGTGAGCGACTCCAGCACGCGACCGCGGTGGAAGTCGGGAGTGCCCCGGGCGTTGACCAGCGCGCGGACCTTGAGCAGCCACAGCGACAGGTCGAACTCGGCGGTGTAGCCGATCGCGCCGTGCACCTGCAGCCCCACGCGCGAGGCGAGGTAGGCCGCGTCGCCGGCCGCGACCTTGGCCGCCGAGACATCACGTGCGCGATCCGGTCCCTCGAGCATGACGGCCGCTCCGTCGATCAGTGGCCGGGCGAAGTCGAGCGCGATCCGGACGTCGGCAAGCTGGTGCTTGATCCACTGGTAGGACCCGATCTCGCGACCGAACTGCTTGCGCTGCTTCACGTAGGTGACCGAGTCGGCCGGGATCCGCTCGCCCGCGCCGAGCAGCTGCGCCGCCGTCGCCGGGACGGCCGGGTCGAAGGCGGCGTCGAGCGCGGGCTTCGTGACGGGCCTTCGTTCCTCCTCAACCTCCGCGGTGACCACGGCGAGCCGTCGGGTCCGATCGATCGACGTCCTCACCTCTCCGACCGTCGCATCCACCGGGGGCGTCGCCGTCGACGAGGAAGACCTGCTCGGCGACGTCGGCGTCGAGCGCGTAGGGAACGTGCGGAGGCACGGCCACGGTGGCCACGCTCTCGACCTCATGGCCGAGGGCGACGGGGAGGTAGGCCGCCGACTCGACCCGGGGGCCCGCGACCGCGTGCCGGCCGAGTGCCTCGAACGCGATGCAGACGTCGACGGGCGTGGCCTCGGTGGCCAGCTGCGTCACGCCCTGCTCCGCGAGCGTCTGCCACAGGGCAAGTCCCGGGGCGGTGTCGCCCGCGGCCCACGCGCGGGCGATCGCCACCGTGTCGCTGGCGGTGAGGAGCTTGTCGAGCGTCGCGGCGAAGTCGCGTTGTTCATTGTCGTGAATGAATTTCATCGGCGGGGCTCCTTCGGGAGTCCGAGGATCCGCTCGGCGACGATGTTGCGCTGGATCTCGTTGGTGCCGGCGTAGATCGGGCCGGAGAGCGAGAAGAGGTAGCCGTCGGTCCAGGGCCGACTCCACCTCGGACTCCGGGCCGAGCAGGTCCAGCGCGGTCTCGTGGAGCGCGACGTCGAGCTCGGACCAGAAGACCTTGTTCACCGAGCCGGCCGCGCCCATCTCGCCTCCGTCGGCGAGCCGGGTGACCGTGCCCCATGTGTAGAGGCGGTAGGACTGCGCCTTGATCCGGGCATCGACGACGTCTCGTCCGCTGGTTGAGCAGCGAGCGCCAGCGAGCGTGTCGAAACCAAGGTCGCCGTACAGCGAGACGAGTCGATCCGCGGCCGCGCAGAACCGCCCGGGGAGCGCAGGGACAGGCCGCGCTCGTTGCCGGCGGTGCTCATCGCGACGTGCCAGCCGTCGCCGGGCGCGCCCGGGACGTCACTGTCCGGGACGAAGACGTCGTCGAAGAAGATCTCGGCGAAGCCGGCCTCGCCATCGAGCTGGGCGATCGGACGCACCGTGACCCCGTCGGCGTCCAGCGGGAACAGGAAGTAGGTCAGGCCGCGGTGCCGCTCGGCCGCGGGATCGGAGCGGAAGAGCCCGAAGCCCCAGTGCGCGTAGGCCGCCCGCGAGGACCGGGTCTTCTGTCCGGACAGCACCCAGCCACCGCGGTCGTCATCGCGTACGGCGATCGAGCGCAACGACGCAAGGTCGGAACCCGCCTCGGGCTCGGACCACGCCTGAGCCCACACCGTCTCGCCGCTCGCCATCGACGGCAAGAGCCTCTCCTGCTGGTCGGGAGTGCCGTGGTCGAAGAGGATCGGCGCGAGCAGGAAGATCCCGTTCTGCGAGACACGACCGGGCGCACCGGCGCGGTAGTACTCCTCCTCGAAGAGCACCCATTCCACGAGCGAGGCGTCGCGGCCACCGGAACCGCGACGGCCACGCGACCACCGACCAGCGCGCTTCACTCAGCCGCGCCTCCCACGACTGGTGCGCGACGAAGCCTTCGGCCGTGTCCATCGACGGCAGGGGAGTGGTCGGGACGTTCTCGGCCAGCCGGGTCCGCGCCTCGTCGCGGAAGGCAGCCTCGGATTCCGACAGAGTGAGGTCCATCAGGCCCCGGCCTTGTCCTGTGCCGCCTTGTTCTTCGCGGCCATGCCCTTCGCGTCCAGTCCACCCAGCGAGTCGCTGGAGACCTCCCGCGTTGTGGGCGTGCGCGAAGTGGTGCAGCCCGAAGACGGAGTCCATGCCGGCACGCAGGCCCTGCAGGTCCTCGGCCCGGTTGACAGCCTTCTTGGTCAGGGCCAGCCCGAAGCGCGGCATCTGGGCGATCCGCCCGGCCATCGCGAGGACGGTCGCCTCGAGCTCGTCGCGAGGCACGACACGGTTGACCATGCCCAGCTCCTGCGCCCGGGTGGCGGTGAAGCGGTCGCCGGTGAAGAGGAACTCCTTCGCGGCGCGCGGGTTCATCACCCACGGGTGGGCGAAGTACTCCACGCCCGGGATGCCCATCCGGACCACTGGGTCGGAGAAGAACGCGTCGTCGGAGGCGACGATGAAGTCACAGGTCCAGGGCGAGCATCAGCCCGCCCGCGATGCACGCCCCGTGCACCATCGCGATCACCGGCTTGGGCACCTCGCGCCAGCGGCGGCACATCCCCATGTAGACCTCGGCCTCGCGGGCGTAGCGCAGGTCGCCACCCTCCTTGCCGACGTGCGTCCAGTGGATGACGGCCTTCCGCTCGAACTCGACGTCGACGTCGCGCCCGGGCGTACCGATGTCGTGCCCTGCCGAGAAGTGGTCGCCGTTGCCCGACAGCACGATCACCGCGACGGTGTCGTCGTCGGTCGCCTTCTGGAAGGCCTCGTCCAGCGCATAGGTCATCGCCGAGTTCTGCGCGTTGCGGTATTCCGGGCGGTTCAGCCTGATCCGCGCCACGGCTCCGGTCACCTCGTAGGTGACGACTGGTTCGTTGCTCATGGCTTGCTCCTCAGCTCGTCCTTCAGCACCTTGCCTGCCGCGTTGCGCGGCAGCTGATCGATGAACACCACGTCGCGTGGCATCTTGAAGTTTGCGACCCGCTCGCGCAGGAAGTCCGTGACGTCTGCGACGGACAGGGCGTCCTCGGTGGTTCGTACGACGAAGGCCCGGCCGACCTCGCCCATCCTCTCGTCAGGCATGCCGACGACGGCCGACTCGACCACGCCGTCGAGCCGCGCGAGCGCCTGCTCGACCTCGGCGGGATAGACGTTGAAGCCGCCGGAGATGTACATGTCCTTGAGCCGGTCGGTGACCGTCAGGTGGTCCTGCTCGTCCACCTTGCCCACGTCGCCCGTGTGCAGCCAGCCGTCCCGGTCGATCGCCTGCGCGGTCGCCTCCTCGTCGTCGAGGTAGCCCACCATCACCCGGGTCGCCGCGGAACTGCACCTCGCCCTCGTCGCCCGCCGGCACGACGTTGCCGGTCTCCGGGTCGACGATCCGCACCTCGACACCCGGCACCGGCGCGCCGCAGGTGCTCGCCACCAGCGCGTCGGGATCGCCGGGGCGACACATGGTGGCGACCACGCACTCGGTCATGCCGAAGGCGGTCAGGACGTGGTCGAAGCCGAGCTCGGCCTGCATGCGCTCCACCAGCGCCACGGGGACCACTGCGGCTCCCGTCACCGCGATCCGCAGCGACGAGCGGTCGATGGAGGTGAGCCCGGGGGACGCGAACAGCGACGTGAAGATCGTCGGCGCCCCGGGCAGCACGGTGATGCCCTCCTCGTCGATCAGCCGCAGCGTCTCGTCGACATCGAACGTGGCCTGCGGGTAGAGGCTGCAGCCGCTGAGCAGGGCCACCACGATCCCGGCCTTGTAGCCGAACGAGTGGAAGAACGGGTTGACCACCGGGTAGCGGTCCTCCGCGGTCACGCCGCAGGTCTCGCCCCACAGGCGGGCGGCTGACACGGTCTGCCGGTGCGCGGAGACCACGCCCTTGGAGCGGCCGGTGGTGCCGGACGTGAAGAGGATGTCGGCGACGTCGTCGGCACCGATGTCGGCGGCTCGCCGGTCCGCCTCGACAAGGGAGGAGTCGTCGGCGAGGTTCGCGAGGTCGTCGAAGGCGACCACAGCCTCGGCCGCAGCTCCGGGACCGATCCGGACGACGACCCGCAGGTCGGGCACTCCGGCATCACCCGCGGCCGAGGTCAGCTCATCGAGCTGGGAACGGCCCAGAAACCGTCGGCCACGACCGCGAGGGTCGCCCCGGTCCGGCGCAGCAGGTCCACGACCTCGTGACCCTTGTAGCGGGTGTTGACCGGGACGAGCGCGCCTCCGGCGTGACTCACGGCGAGAGCCGCGACCACCCACTCCCGGGCTGTTGGGGGCCCAGATCGCCACCCGGTCGCCCGGTGCCAGACCGAGTCGGACGTACGCCGCCGCGGTGCGCCGTACGTCATCGCGCAGCCCCGCCCACGACCGCGACCGGACACCGTCGACGACCGCCGGTCGGTCACCGTGGCGCTCGGCTGCGCGCAGCAGCGCCTGCGGGAGCGTCGTCGGGCGGGGGTCGGTCATGGTCTCTCCAGTCTACCTACCAAGCAAGTGCTTGGTAGGTTACTCTAGGTCGACGATCCACGCGAGCGGAAGAGGCATCCCAGTGAGCATCACCCGAGCCGAGCAGCCCACGCCGGCCTACGTTCCCGGCCACGGCCTCCTCGACGAGAAGGTTGTCGTCGTCACCGCGGCGGCGGGCGCCGGCATCGGCGCGGCCGTCGCACGACGCGTCCTCGAGGAGGGGGCGCGAGCGGTGGTCATCGGCGACACCCACGAGCGCCGCCTGAGCGAGGCCCACCGGGCGCTCGCCGACGAGTTCGGAAGCGACCGCGTCCGGTCGGTGGCCTGCGACGTCACCGTCGAGGCACAGGTCGGAGCACTCCTCGACCACGGCCGACGACACGGGTGGCGTCGACGTGATGATCAACAATGCCGGCCTCGGCGGCACCGCCGACATCCTCGACATGACCGACGAGGAGTGGCTACGCGTCATCGACATCACCCTGACCGGCACCTTCCGCTGCGTGCGCGCTGCCGGCACCCGGATGCGTGATGCCGGCAGGGGCGGCGTGATCGTGAACAACGCCTCGGTCATCGGGTGGCGCGCCCGGGAAGGGCAGGCGCACTACGCCGCGGCCAAGGCCGGCGTGATGGCGCTGACGCGCTGTTCCGCCCTCGACCTCGCCCCCCATGGCATCCGGGTCAACGCGGTCTCGCCCAGCCCGGCGATGCACCCGTTCCTCGCCAAGGTCACCAGCGACGAGCTGCTCGCCGAGCTCAAGGGCCGCGAGGCCTTCGGTCGCGCCGCCGAGCCGTGGGAGATCGCCAACGTGATGGTCTTCCCGGCCAGCGACTACGCGTCCTACATGACGGGCGAGACCGTCTCCGTGAGCAGCCAACACGCATGAAGAAGGAGCACCACATGCCCGAGGCCTACATCATCGACGCCGTCCGCACCCCGGTCGGCAAGCGCGGCGGGTCACTCGCTGCCATGCACTCCGCCGATCTGGGCGCGCACGCGATCAGCGCGCTCGTTACCCGCGCGGGCGTCGACCCGGGGCTCATCGACGACGTGATCATGGGCTGCTGCGACACCATCGGTTCGCAGGCCGGCGACGTCGCTCGCACCGCCCCGGCTGGTGGCCGGACTCCCGGACCACGTGCCCGGGGTGACCATCGACCGCCAGTGCGGTTCGTCCCAGCAGGCCGTGCACTTCGCCGCCCGGGGGGTGATGTCGGGGACCCGGGACTTCGTCGTCGCGGGCGGCCTGCAGAACATGTCGTCGATTCCGATCTCGGCAGCGATGCTGGTGGCTGACCAGTACGGTTTCACCACGCCGTTCGCCCAGTCGCCGGGTTGGGCCGCGCGGTACGGCGATGTCGAGGTCTCGCAGTTCAACTCCGCCGAGATGATCGCCGAGAAGTGGGACATCAGCCGCGAGGAGATGGAGGCCTTCGCGCTGGCCTCGCACACGCGGGCACGCACCGCCATCGCCGAGGGTCGCTTCGCCAACGAGATCGTGCCCGTCGGCGACTTCACCACCGACGAGTGCCCCCGCGACACATCGCTGGAGAAGATGGCGGGGCTGCAGCCGCTCGCTCCGGGTGGCCGGATCACCGCAGCCGTCGCCTCGCAGATCTGTGACGCCGCCAGTGCGATGCTGATCGCCTCCGAGTCGGCGGTCGCCGCTCACAAGCTCACCCCGCGGGGGCGCATCCACCACCTCTCGGTGCGAGGCGACGACCCGATCTGGATGCTCACCGGACCGATCCGCGCCACCGAATACGCGTTGGCCAAGGCCGGCATGACCATCGACGACATCGACCTCTTCGAGTGCAACGAGGCCTTCGCCTCCGTCGTCCTCGCGTGGATGAAGGAGACCGGCGCACCGCACGAGAAGGTCAACGTCAACGGCGGCGGCATCCCCCCGGGTCACCCGATCGGCGCGACGGGCACCCGGTTGATGACCACCCTGCTCAACGAGCTCGAGCGCACCGGTGGGCGTTACGGCCTGCAGACGATGTGCGAGGGCGGCGGCCGAGCCAACGTCACGATCATCGAACGCCTGTAGCTACTCGCGGACGTCATCCCCACGCACCAAGGTGCGGTCCGGGCAGCCCGTGATCACCCGGCCGTGCACTGCCAACGGCTCGTCGAAGGCGACGAACCGGTCGAAGTCCCGTCCCCGGGGAGTCACCCTCGAGCGTGACGCCGGCCAGTGAGGTGATGGCCCGCTCGTGGTAGTAGCGGCAGTTGCCGAACCGCAGTCCGACGGTGATCTCCCCGTCCTGCGAGGGTCCGAGGCGGAGCGGCAGGCCGGACACTTCGGTCGGCTCGAGGAGTGAGTACTTGTTCGCACCGATGGAGGCGGCCGTGATGGTGATCGAGAAGAGCGAGGAGTTGTGCACGGGGACGGTCATCGCGATGGTCTTGTGGTGCACGTAGTGCAAGAAGCGCGTCCCCGAGCTGCCGAACTGCGGCACGTCGAGTCCGGCGTCGATCGGCAGCTCGGGCTCGACAGGTGTCTGGACCCTGACCGCGAGCGGCAGGGCGGCGTACACCGCGACCAGCGTGAGCAGGAGCAAGCCGACGCCGAGCAGGCGCCTCACGTGCGACGGCGGCGAGCGGCGAACCGGATCGCGGCCGCCACGCCGAGGCCGACGCCACCGATGAGCAGCGCCGGTCCGACCGGGCTGTCAGACGGCCGGGCCATCGCGGCGGCGATCGAGGCCTTGGTGGGCTTGGGCGGCGTGATGATCCAGTCGCAGAGCGGCGGCTCGGGGTTGGAGTAGCGGTCGTACTCGGCGCACGGGAGCAGCGACACAGTCTTGACCACGTTGCTCAGCGGGACCTGCGAGCCGTGACCACAGTCGGGCAGGGTGCCGGCTGTGGCGTTGTGCGTGATGGCCTTCCCTTGCGCGGCGAGGTTGTCCTGCCAGCAGTTGCCGATGCCCGCGTCGTCCCACCAGAAGTCGAGGCCGTTGGGCAGCACGCGGCCGTCGGGGCTGTAGCCCATCTCGTTCTTGGTGAAGGCATTGAAGTTGGAGTTGTCGGTCTGGTGCGCCGGGTCGTAGTCGCCATGGCGCCGCCGGCGGGACCCAGTAGAGCATCACGCCTGAGCGCCAGTTGTCGTAGTAGTGGTTGCCGCTGACGAAGTTGTGGTTGCCGATCATCATCCCGCCGGTGCCGACCGGCAGGCCGAAGGCCGGGCAGACCACGCCGCGCTGGTGACCACGATCCACGGGCTTGTCCGCGTGACAGGGAGCGTCGTCGCCACGGACGTTGCCGTAGTAGTTGACGTTGTTGGAGTAGATCTCGTTGCCGGTGAACCAGCCGTGGTCCCTGGGGCATGCCGGGGTGACCAGCCGGGATCGACTCCACGACATAGCCGATGCCGTTGTGGTGGATCCGGTTGTCGTGGACGTAGACCGAGTTGCCCGCCGTACCCGAGAACCCGAGCGTGTTGTGGTGCATGTTGCAGTTGCGCACCTCCACGGCCCAACGGGTCAGCGGACCGGTGTCCTTGCTCTGCGCGTTGACGTCGGCCGCCGAGCCCGGGTAGATCCCCGAGTCGCCGTTGTGGCTGGCGTCGCAGCGCTGGATCAGTCCGTGGTCGGAGGCGAACGTGAGCACGCCGTAGAGGTCGTTGTTCTTCGTCACCGGGCGATCGAGGACGTAGCCGTCGGTCTCGTGCACGTAGACGGCGTTCTCCCGGAACAGGTCCACGGTCATGTTGGCGAGGTAGAACCCGTCGGCCCGGTCGGCCTTGATGCCGTTGTGCTTGACCCAGTCGCCCTGCGCGTTGAAGCCACCCGTGAACCGGACCGCCGAGGGCTTCGTGCCGGTGCCGGTGATCTGCAGGTTGCAGAGCTGGTTGTCGCAGACGATGTCGGGATCCTCGGGATCGTCACCGGCGATGGTGACGAGGTTGACGACCTCGCCGCAGGACACGATCAGGTCGTACTCGACGACGCCGCCGTCGTAGCCCTCGGTGCACGCCGCGTTCCGGGACGGGCGCTCGCGGTAGCGCCCCGGCAGCACGTAGATGTTGGTCCTCTCGACCTTCACGGCATCGACGGCCGCCCGGAGATTGCGGTGGTCGCACTGCTTCAGCAGGCGCTCGTTGAAGCGGCGGACCTTCGCCTTGCCGATCTTCGCGATGCGCTCATCGGAGTCGCCCTTGCACACGACGATGACGTCGGCGGCCTGCTTGACCGTGCGATGCACGGGCACGCTGCCGTGGCCGGGAGGGAACTGTGACTCGCGCTCCTCATGGGCGAACGCCGCGCTCGAGGGCCAGATCGTCAGGACGAGAAGGGCAAGGATGCCGATGATCGAGCGCATGGGTGAGCAACGCTCGACCCGGCTCCGAGGTTATGGCCGGCTCACACCAGCGCGGACCCGGCAGACCTCAGTGCAGCCGCGGCACCGAGGACGATCCTCTCGATGAGCTCCTCGCAGGTCGGCAGGTCGTCCAGCACACCCACGACCTGACCGGCCGCGAGCACGCCCGCGCCGGTGTCGCCGTCGACCAGTCCGGCCTTCAGCATCGTCGGGGTGTTGGCGGCCAGCGTCATCTGTGCCAGTGATCGGCCCTGTGCCTTGCGCATCGCGCGGCCGTCGACGGCGAGCTCGCGCCACGACATCCCGGAGTCGCGCTTGAACTCCAGCGTGCGCCTGAACGTCGGGGTTAGCCGCTTGAGTCGCGACGACTCCTCAATCTCCTCGACCAGCGCCGTCCGCAGCATCCGGTGCGGCATGCCGTCGACCTTGTCGGTCACGACGGTGCCGTTGAGGTCGTGCTCGAGATAGAGGCGCTTCACTGCCTCGGGTACGGCGCTGTCCGCCGTGAGCAGGAACCGCGTGCCCATCCCGATGCCGGCGGCGCTGTACGCCAGTGCAGCAGCGAGCCCGCGACCGTCGTAGTAGCCGCCCGCCGCGATCACCGGGATGTCCACGGCGTCGAGCACGGTCGGCAGCAGCAGGGACGTGGGCACGCTGCCGGTGTGGCCGCCGCCCTCGCCGCCCCGGATCATCACCGCGTCGGCGCCCCAGCTCGCGACCTTGACCGCGTGCTTGGGCAGCCCGACGCTCGGGATGACGACGATGTCATGCTCCTTGAGCTTTGCGATCAGCCCGGGCTTGGGGGCCAGCGCGAAGCTGGCCACCTTCACGCCGTACGAGATGAGCAGGTCGCAACGGGCCGGAGCATCGGCTGCGTCGGCGCGCAGGTTGACGCCGAACGGCGCGTCCGTGCGGCCCTTGACCTCGATGATCGCGGCCTCGAGCTGGGCGATCGTCATGGTCGCGCTGGCGAGGATGCCGAGACCGCCGGCGTTGGCGGTGCCGCTGACGAGCCGGGGTCCGGCGACCCAGCCCATGCCGGTCTGCACGACCGGGTGACGCACGCCGGTGAGCTCGGTGAGCGGGGTCTTCAGCACCTGCGCGATCACGCGGGCACCTCCTTGTCGCGGAGGCCGCGCGGGTCGAGCATCTCGCGGATCAGCATGAGCTCGCCGGGGGAGGGCTCGCGGGTGGTCGCGACCTCGCCGTCGCCCGCCCCTGAATCCAACACAGCGACCTCGAAGCCGCTCGCTGCCCGGATCTCCCTCGACGCTCACGCCGGGGTGGACGGACAGCAGTCGCACCGTGTCATCGGGCCCGCCGACGTCGAAGACGCCGAGGTTGGTGACGATCCGGTGGATGTCGTTGTACGCCGCGGCGCCGGCCTCGCGAGCCCGCTTGGGCCCGACACCGGTGACGACGTCGACGTGCTCGACGAAGACCCGCGGTGAGTGCTTGGGCACCCAGTAGGACGTGCGGTTGTTCACGGTGTTGCCGGGGGCGCCGCGGCTGCCGAGCAGCTGGCGCTTCGGCTGGGCGAAGTCGCCGATCGCGGAGATGTTCTGGTTGCCGTGCCGGTCGATCTGGGTGGCGCCCATCATCACGTGCCGCTTGCCGTGGGCGACCACGTCGAAGACGCGGCGGAACGGGATCCAGCCCTCGACGACGTCTGCCTTGGCGAACAGTGGCGGGACGCCGGCGAGGAAGAGCGACTCGCCGTCGGAGATCACCGAGGTCGGGGTTGGAGGTCAGCTTGGCCAGCCGCACACCGAGCATCGGCATGATGCCCATGGGGGAGCCGAAGACCTCGCCGTCGTCCTTGAACGCGTCGGCCACCGCGGCCGCGCAGACCTCTGCACGCGTGAACGTCATGCTTCCTCCCCGAAGGCCGCGACCGCGGCTTGGTAGGCGGCCTCGTCGCCGGACAGGAACCGCTCCTTGAAGCCGGTCCACGCGTCCGGATCGGCCGCGCTCGTGGCGTAGTGCCTCTGGAACTTCTCGTCCCGCTCGTAGTCGGGCGTGCAGTTCGTGAAGTGCGCGCCGTTCGGCGTCTCGACCACGCCGGTCACCATCATCCGGCTGAGCAGCAGCCGTTGCACCGGGGTGTCGACGGTGAGCCCGGCCGTGTCCACGATCTGCTCGCAGGACACGAAGACCTCGTCGGCGGCCATCGCGAAGAGGTCGTCGAAGAACGGGTCCGGTCCGAGGTAGGTCGCGTTGCCGTGCACGTCTGCCCTGTTCAGGTGCACGAGCGCGGCATCCAGCTTCAAGGCTGGTACGGCGACGAAGGTGCCGCCATCGGCGTACGGACTCCGGATCGTCCTGATCGACGGGTTGTTGACGAGCACGTCAGACCCCAGCCCGGCGCGCATCGGCAGGAACGGGAGCCGCTCGGACGCGGCCTTCAGGCCGGTGAAGAACATCCCCTCGTCCCACTCGCAGATCTCCGGGATGGTCGCATCTCGGCGGGCCTTCGCGAAGAGCGGCTCGATGGGGATCGAGTCGAGGGAGACGAAGGCGTAGACGAGGCGCTTGATCTTGCCGGCGTCGGCGAGCAGGCCGACGTCGGCGCCGCCCCACGACACGATCGTCAGGTCGGTCAGGTCGGAGCGCAGGATCGCCCGCACCAGTGCCATCGGCTTGCGCCGCGGGCCCCAGCCGCCGATGCCGATGGTCATGCCGCTCCTGAGGCGGCCGACGACCTCGTCGATGGTCATCTGCTTGTCGCGTGGCTTCATGCCTTGCCCCCTACGAACCGGTCTCGCAGTTCGTCGCTCACGCCCATCAGGTTCAGCTCCATCGTGAAGCCCTGCTCGAAGCGATAGCTCTTGTTGACGTCGATCGGGTCGATCCCGTTGAGCGCCTCCTTGGCGGCCCGGATGACGCGGGTGTCCTTGTCGGCAATGTCGGCCGCGAGCGCGAGAGCTGCGTCGTCGAGCCGGTCGCGGGGGACCACCTCGTAGACCGAGCCGTGCTGCACCGGGTCGCTGGCCTTGATCGTGCGGGCCGTGAAGTAGAGCGTGCGCATCAGGTGCTGGGGGACCCGGGCGCGCGAGGTGCGTGGCCGCGCCGAGCGCGCCCTGCTTGACCTCCGGCACGCCGAAGTAGGCGTCGTCGCTGGCGACCACGATGTCCGCGTTGCCGACCGGGCCGACGCCGCCGCCGAGGCAGAAGCCGTGCACCGCGGCGATCACGGGCACCGAGCACTCGTAGACCGCCTTGAACGCGGCGAAGCAGCCCTTGTTGGCGCCGATCAGGGCGTCGAAGCCCTCGGTGTTCTGCATCTCCTTGATGTCGACGCCGGCGTTCCAGCCCCGGCCTTCGGCTCGCAGGATCACCACCTTCGTCGCGGGATCTGCGCTTGCCTCGTCGAGTGAATCGGCGAGCTCGAACCAGCCCTGCACGGTGAGCGCATTGACCGGGGGACAGTCGACGGTGATGACGTGGATGCCGTCGGTGCTGAGGTGTGACGAGATGCCCATGAGGAGCCTTCCGGGTTACAAACCAAGCATTTGCTTGGTAGCCTAGCACTTGCTTGGTTCAAGCGCTCCGCGGATCTCGTCCTGGAAGGACTCCCATGTCTGTGTCGATCGACCTCTCCGGTCGCGTCGTGCTCGTCACCGGTGGCTCACGGGGCATCGGGCTCGGCATCACCCGCGCCTACGTCGCAGCCGGCGCGCACGTCGTGACGGTCGCCCCGCTCCGCGGTGGAGGTGCTCGAGCCCGGGACGTCCCACCTGCAGTGCGACGTGCGCGATCCCGAGTCGGTCCACTCGACCGTCGACGCCGTGGTCGCCGAGCACGGGCGACTCGACGTCCTCGTGAACAACGCCGGCGGTGCGCCGTGCGCCCCGGCCGCGGACGCGTCCCCGCGCTTCCACGACAAGATCCTCGGCCTCAACCTCACGGGTCCGCTCGTGGCCATGCAGGCGGCCAACGCCGTCATGCAGGGCCCGGGAGCACGGCGGCGCGATCGTCAACATCTCCTCCATCAGCGCCCTGCGCCCGTCGCCCGGCACCGCGGTGTACGGCGCCGCGAAGGCCGGCCTCGACTCGCTCACCACCTCCCTCGCGATGGAGTGGGCGCCCAAGGTGCGCGTCAACGCGATCAACGTCGGCCTGTGCCGGACCGAGCTCACCGGCGAGCACTACGGCGACGACGAGTCCGTCGCCGCGATCGAGCGCACCATCCCGCTCGGCCGGATGGCGCGACCGGACGAGGTCGGCAGCCCGGCGCTCTTCCTCGGCTCGGACCTCGCGTCCTACGTCTCCGGCGCCACCGTGGCCTGCCACGGCGGCGGCGAACCCCCGATCTTCACCCACGTCATGAAGTCCGCCGGTTGAGCAGGCGCGCCAGCGCCGTGTCGAAACCAAGGACCGAAAGGAACAACATGCTTCTCCACAATCGCATCGCCATCGTCACCGGAGCGGGTCGTGGCATCGGCCGCGAGCATGCTCTTGAGCTGGCCCGTCAGGGCGCCAAGGTCGTCGTCAACGACTTCGGTGTCTCGCTGGCGGGGAGAAGCAGGACTCCCCGGCCGACGAGGTCGTGGCGGAGATTGTCGCGATGGGCGGCGAGGCCGTCGCCAACGGCGCCGACGTGGCCGACTTCGAGCAGGCCGCGGCCATGGTGCAGCAGGCGATCGACACCTTCGGCGGGCTCGACATCCTCGTCAACAACGCCGGCTTCGTGCGCGACCGGATGCTGGTCAACACCAGCGAGGAGGAGTGGGACGCGGTGATCCGCGTCCACCTCAAGGGCCACTTCGCCCCGATGCGGCACGCGGCCGCATACTGGCGGACCGAGGCCAAGGAGGGCCGTCAGCGCCGGGCCCGCGTGATCAACACGTCGTCGGGCGCCGGCCTCCGGGGCAGCATCGGCCGGGCGACCTACTCCGCGGCGAAGGCCGGCATCGCCGGTCTGACGCTCGTCGCCGCCGCCGAGCTCGGGAGGTACGGCGCCACGGTCAACGCCATCGCGCCGGTGGCCCGCACCCGGATGACCGTGGACGCGTTCCCCGACATGATGGCGGGCTCCGCGGACTCCTTCGACGCGATGGACCCGGCCAACAACTCACCGATCGTGGCGTGGCTCGCCTCCACGGACGCCGCCGACGTGACCGGTCGCGTGATCGAGATCGAGGGCGGGCGCATCTGTCTCGAGGACGGCTGGCGGCACGGGCCCCACAACGACGCCGGTCGGCGCTGGGACGCCGGCAACGTCGGCTCCGCGATCCGCGCCCTGATCGACGAGGCGACCGAGCCGGAGCCGGTCTACGGGACGTAGGTGTCGCGACCTACGGTTCTCCGGTGAGCACTCCGCACGACGCCGATCAACCACTGCGCGCCCTCTGGCAGCGCTACCGCACCTACCGCGCCCGCTTCATCGGCGCCGTGGTCGCCTCGACGGTCAACAAGGTCGCCGACGTCGCGCCCGAGCTGCTGATCGGAGCGGCGGTCGACGTCGTCGTGCCGCGGCGACGCCTCGTTCGTCGGCGAGCTCCTCGGCGTCGAGTCGCGCTATGCCCAGCTCGGCTGGATCGCGGCCATCAACGTCGTCATCTGGATCATCGAGTCCGGTTCGGAGTATGTCGCCAGCGTGTTGTGGCGAGGCCCGGCGCAGGGCGTCGAGCACGACCTGCGGGTCGAGGCCTACGACCACGTCCAGCACCTCGACCCGGGCTGGCACGAGGCGCGACCGGCCGGCTCGACGCTGGCCACGCTGAACGACGACGTGAACCAGCTCGAGCGGTTCCTCGACATCGGCGCCCCCGCGATCCTGCAGACGGCGCTCAACGTGCTGCTCGTCGGCGGCGTCTTCGCGGTCGCGTCCGGGCAGCTGCTGGTGCTGGCGTTCCTGCCGATCCCGCTCATCGTCATCGGGTCGCTGGTCTTCCAGAAGCGGCTCGAGCCGCTCTACGTCCGTGTGCGCGGAGCCGTCGCCGACCTGTCCGGCACCCTCAGCGCCAACCTCGCGGGCATCGCCACGATCAAGGCCTTCACCGCGGAGAACCGTGAGCGCGACCGGGTGTCGGCCGTGTCGCAGGCCTATCGCGACGCCAACACCGCGGCCATCCGATCGTCGGCCGCCTTCGTGCCGCTGGTGCGGATGGCGATCCTCGCCGGCTTCACCTGCACGCTGCTGCTCGGCGGCTGGGCGACGCTGCGCGGCGAGCTGGAGGTCGGCCTCTACTCCGTGCTCGTCTTCATGACCCAACGCCTGCTCTGGCCGCTGACCGACGTGGCCGAGGTGCTCGACCTCTACCAGCGCGGCCGCGCCTCCGCGAGCCGCATCCTCGGACTCCTCGAGGAGCCCGTCACCGTCCCCGCTGGCGTCACCGCCCTGTCGCGACCGGTCGCGGGCCGGATCGAGCTTCGCGGGGTGCGCTCGGGGTACGGCGACGGGCCGGACGTGCTCCACGACATCGACACTGGTCGTCCCCGCCGGCGAGACGCACGCGATCGTCGGCGCCACAGGCTCGGGCAAGTCCTCGCTGCTCCGCCTAGTGCTGCGCTTCGACGACCCGCGGTCGGGACAGGTCCTCTTCGACGGGCAGGACGTCCGCGACCTCGACTGGGACTCGCTGCGCGGGTCGATGGGCTACGTCGCCCGGGGACGTCTTCATGTTCGCCGGCTCGATCGCCGACAACATCGCCTACGGCCGGCCCGGACGCGACTCGCTCGCAGATCACCGCGGCGGCCGAAGCTGCGGCCGCACTGGAGTTCATCGACGCCCTGCCCGACGGCCTCGACGCGTGGGTGGGGGAGCGAGGCGTCACCCTCTCCGGCGGCCAGCGCCAGCGGCTCGCCCTCGCCCGCGCGCTGCTCCGCGACCCGGCCGTCCTCGTGCTCGACGAGGCGACCAGTGCCGTCGACAACGAGACCGAGGCCGCGATCCAGCGCTCACTGCGACGGGCCACCGCCCAGTGCACCGCGCTCGTCGTCGCCCACCGGCTCTCGACCGTCCGGCACGCCCACCGGATCTGGGTGCTCGACGCCGGCCGGGTCATCGAGGGTGGCACCCACGACGACCTGCTCGCGCTCGACGGCGTTTACGCCGCACTGTGGCGGGTGCAGACCGGCGAGCTCGTGCCTCGCTGAGCACGACGTCTCACCGGGACGTCCGACGAGGTGGCTGCCGGGGCGACCGGATCGTCGGACGTCCCGCGCAACGTCCGACGAGGAGCGACGCCCTCGAGCCGGGGCGGCGAACGCGGCGCCGTACCCGCTGAACTTCCACTCCGACGAGTGGAAGTTCAGCACGGCCTGAGCGTGGCCGGGCCGAGGCCCTCCTGCATTTCCACTCGTAGGAGTGGAACTTCATCAGGGCGTACGGCGATGAGTCAGCGCCGTCGTACGGCGACCGGATCGTCGGACGTCCCGCGCAACGTCCGACGACCCGGCGACGGTTCCAGCCCGGATGAGCGGTCTCGATCAGCCGATCACGGAGCGCACGAGCGGGGTGTAACCGTTGGCGTAGCCGTTGCGCGAGGGGTGGTAGGCGTCAGCCAGCGACCGAGACTTGCCGTTGACCCACGGGTCGGTGGCGCACACGTCGTGGCCGCTGAACGGGGGCGATCGCCGACTTGTAGGTGAACCCGGCGGCGGCGGCTCGGTCGCCGATCTTGGACTCCGGGTTGTTGACCACGGAGCCGATGGACGTGCGGTTGGCGGTGCTGATGCCGTCGGCCGCTGCGCACGTCAGGTTGCTGCCCGGGGGGTTGGGGTAGCCGAGGACGACGACGGTCGCGGTCGGTGACGCCGCCTTGATCCGGGCGTAGGTGCCGTCCAGTGCGGCTCCCAGCTGGTTGGCGATCTTGCCGTTGGCCGTGTCGGCGGCGGACTGGCACATGGCGTCGTCGTTGTAGGACCAGCAGCTCACCAGCAGGTTGACGAAGCCGATGTCGTTGCCGCCGATGGTGATGGTGACGAACTTGGTCGACGAGGTCAGCGCACTGAGCTGGTTGTTGTTCACGTCGGTCGTGGTGGCACCGCCGCACGCGACAAAGGTCAGAGCCGTGTTGGGGCGCTGCTGAGAGACGAGGTAGGGGTAGGCATAGGTGTTCCTGTTGCAGCCGACGTCGAGGTTGGTCGAGAAGGCGCCGTTGCCGGCGGAATACGAGTCGCCGAGGGCGACGTAGTGGTCGGCGGTCTGGGCGGCGGGCCCGGCGGCCCGGGCGCCCGGAGTGGTGAACGCGACGAGTGCCGTGGCACCGGCCACGAGCACTGCGGGGGTGTGACGCAGGGGACTGTGACGCATCGGGGGTGTGTCCTCCATGTGTAGTAGGTCCGCGGAGCATGGTGGTGGAGGTCACACAGTGTCGAGGGGTGACGGTTGGAACTGAGACGACCTCGATCGACGCGTGTCGGTGGCTGTCAGGGCACCCTTGACGTACGCTGTGCCCGCCAACACGGCATGGGGGACTGTGCGTCAGGTTTCACGGGGGTGGGCCTGACGCACACTCCCTGCCGGTTCACGCCGACGCGTTGGCCTCGGGTGGCTTGGTCTTGGTGAATCGTTCCCGGGCGGCCCGGCGGGACACACCCGGGGCCTGTCCGATCTCGGTCCACGAGAGTCCGCGTTCGCGTGCGAGCTGCACCCATTCGCCGAGGAACGAGCTGACCTGCGTCGCCGTCGCGGCGATCTTCGGCAGCTTGGACAGGAGCTCGGTGTCCGACATCTCGTCCCAAGGCATCCGGGGCCTCGAGCGAAGCGAGATCGACTGCCGGCCCTCCTCCGAGCTGAACTCCATGTGGAAGGCGGACACGCAGTCCGAGCACATCATCGCGCCGAGCCCACCCGCGAACAGGGTGTCGGCCGTGCCCTGCAGTCCGCAGAACGAGCAGGTCTTGTGGGCGGGATTGGTGTCCATCTCGCACGCCAGCATGGCACAGCGATCAGCCCGGCGGGCGGCCGAAGTTCTCGAGCACGCACGACCCCTTGGCGAGGTCTCGCCACCGACCGCGCAAGCGCATCACCGCGAGCGACGAGGTCACCATGTCGACCTGCTCACCGGTCAGTCGCGCGACCAGCTCGTCGAGGCCGGGGTTGTGGCCGACCATGAGCGTGGACGAGATGTCGTCGTCGATCTCGCGGAGGACGGCGAGCAGGTCGGCGTCGTCCATCGTGTAGATGCGCTCGTCGGTGTCGACGACCGGCTTCCCGGAGTACGCCGCACCCGCCACCTTCCACGTCGAGCGGGCGCGCTTCGCGGGCGACGTGACGACGACGTCCAGCGCAGGGAGGTGAGACGAGAGCCACCGGCCGGCCTCCGCCGCCTGCCGGCGACCTCGCGCCCCGATCGGGCGCAGGAGGTCGGGCTCGTCGCCCGACCAGTCGGACTTGGCGTGCCGCATCAGGACCGGGGTGCGCTTCGGCATAACCGGAAGAATTCCAGACGGAGCGGCCGATAGCATCGACCCCGTCCGTTCCACCCAGACAGTCCAGCCATAGGAGTTCCCGTGTCCGAGATCAAGATCGTCGTCGCCACCGCTGAAGCGCGGGCGGAGCAGACGGTCACGACGGGCACCAAGGCCCGGGAGCTCTTCAAGGACGACAGCGAGATCATCGCCGCCCGGGTCGGAGGCGACCTCAAGGACCTCGCCTACGAGCTGCAGGACGGCGACGAGGTCGAGGGCGTGCACATCGCCACCAAGGATGGGCGCGACATCCTGCGCCACTCGACCGCGCACGTGATGGCACAGGCCGTGCAGCAGCTCTTCCCCGACGCCAAGCTCGGCATCGGCCCGCCGGTGGAGAACGGCTTCTACTACGACTTCGACGTCGAGACCCCGTTCGTCCCCGAGGACCTCGTCAAGATCGAGTCCGCGATGCGCAAGATCATCAAGGAGAACCAGCGCTTCGAGCGCCGGGTCACCACCGATGCCGACGCCATCAACGAGCTCCGGGCGGAGCCCTACAAGCTCGAGCTGATCGGCCTCAAGGGCGGCGCCGGCGCCGACGACACCGAGGGCGCCAACGTCGAGGTCGGGGGAGCCGAGCTCACCATCTACGACAACATCGGTCGCAGCGGCGAGGCCAAGTGGTCCGACCTGTGCCGGGGCCCGCACATCCCGACCACCAAGCGGATCCCCGCCTTCAAGCTGATGCGGTCCGCCGCGGCGTACTGGCGCGGCGACGAGAAGAACAAGATGCTCCAGCGCCTGTACGGCACCGCGTGGGAGTCGAAGGAGGCGCTCGACGAGCACCTCCACAGGATCGAGGAGGCCGAGCGTCGCGACCACCGCAAGCTCGGCCGCGAGCTCGACCTGTTCAGCTTCCCCGACGAGATCGGCAGCGGGCTGGTCGTCTTCCACCCCAAGGGTGGCGTGATCAAGCGGGTGATGGAGGACTACGTCCGCCAGCGCCACATCGAGGAGGGATTCGACTACGTCGGCACCCCGCACATCACCAAGGAAGGCCTCTTCCACACCAGCGGCCACCTGCCCTACTTCGCGGACACGATGTTCCCGCCGATGGAGATGGAAGGCGCCAACTACTACCTCAAGGCCATGAACTGCCCCGATGCACAACCTGATCTTCAGGTCGCGCGGGCGTTCCTACTGCGAGCTGCCCCTGCGGCTCTTCGAGTTCGGCACCGTCTACCGCTACGAGAAGTCCGGCGTCATCCACGGCCTCACCCGCGTGCGCGGCCTGACCCGGGACGACAGCCACTCCTACTGCACCCCCCGAGCAGGCGCCCGACGAGATCAAGCACCTCCTCAACTTCGTGCTCGGCCTGCTCCGCGACTTCGGCCTCGACGACTTCTACCTCGAGCTGTCCACCCGCGACGCGGCCAAGGACAAGTTCATGGGCTCCGACGAGCAGTGGGCCGTCGCGACCAAGGTGCTCGAGGACGCCGCCACCGAGACCGGCCTCGAGCTCGTTCCCGACCCGGGTGGCGCGGCCTTCTACGGCCCGAAGATCTCGGTCCAGTGCCGCGACGCGATCGGTCGCACCCGGCAGATGTCGACGATCCAGTACGACTTCAACCAGCCAGCCGGCTTCGAGCTCGAGTACAACGGGGCCGACGGCCAGAAGCACCAACCGGTGATGATCCACTCCGCCAAGTTCGGCTCGCTCGAGCGGTTCTACGGCGTGCTCGTCGAGCACTACGCCGGCGCCTTCCCTCCGTGGCTCGCGCCGGTCCGAGTGCAGGCGATCCCGGTCGCCGACACGTTCTCGGACTACCTCTACGACGTCGCCGGGCAGATGAAGGCGGTCGGGCTGCGAGTCGAGGTCGACGACTCCGACGACCGGATGCAGAAGAAGATCCGCAACGCCCAGCTGCAGAAGGTGCCGTTCATGCTGATCGCGGGGGCGGACGACGTCGAGGCGGGTGCGGTGAGCTTCCCGCTACCACGACGGCCGCCGGGACAACGGCGTGCCGGTGGCCGAGGCGATCGAGCGGGTCCAGCGGGCCGTCGCAACCCGCGAACAGGTCTGAGACCCGAAAATAAGTGTGACGCCATGTCGCGTGTATCCATTTACACGGACATGGCGTCACGCTAACTTCGAGGCATGACCACGCACCGGGAGTTCCACGAGACCCTCCGCACGCTGTCGGAGGCTTCGGTCGAGCAGCACTTCGACGCGTTCACCGACATCGACTGGGACCACCCCGACTACGAGGTCGACCCCACCGACCCACGCTGGAAGCTGCCCAAGGAGCACGTGCTCGGCTCCCACGAGTGGTACCTCGGGCTGCCCGAGGAGGAGCAGATCCGGGTCGGGCTCTACCTCCGAGCCAACGTCACCAAGGTCGGCCTGCAGTTCGAGCAGGTGCTGATCAGCGGGATCATGAACTACTGCGCCAAGCTGCCCAACGGCTCCGCGGTGTTCCGCTACGCCACCCATGAGGCGACCGAGGAGTGTCACCACACGCAGATGTTCCGGGAGTTCGTCAATCGCTCGGGCGCCGACGTCGCCGGTGGCTCGGCGTTCTTCCGGGGCGTGGCGCCGATCCTCCCGCTGGCCGCGAACCTCGTCCCGTTCGGGTTCTTCATGGGCGTGCTCGCCGGGGAGGAGCCGATCGACCACATGCAGAAGGCCGTGCTGCGTGCTGGCGACGACATGCACCCACTGCTGCAGCGGATCATGCAGATCCACGTCGCCGAGGAGGCCCGCCACATCGGCTTCGCCCACCAGTTCCTGACGTTCAACGCGCCCGGGCTCGGACCGATCGAGCGTCAGCTGGTCGCGATCCTCACGCCGGTGGTCATGCGCTGGCTGTGCGACGAGATCATCAAGCCCAGCAAGCGGGCTCGCCGAGACATCGGCCTCCCGGACGACGTGTTCAAGGAGGTCTACTGGTCGCAACCGAAGTCCGAGAAGGTGCTGCGCGACCTCTTCGCCGACGTCCGGATGCTGACCGAGGACATCGGCCTGATGAACCCGGTCTCGCGCCGCGTCTGGCGGCTGCTCGGGATCGACGGCCGTCCCGCCCGCTTCCGGGGGAACCCGCCTCCGCGGCCGCCTGAGCCGCTGGCCCTGCCGCTGGCCGCGGCGAGTAGGCTCCGCGAGACCGTGTAGCCGAAGGTGCGGAGGGGCGATGAGCGTCGGGCCCACAGATGGCCGCCAGCTCCGCTGGGAGCGGCACAACCTCGAGCGCCGGGCCGCCATCCCGGCCGCCGCGATCGAGGTCATCGAGGCCACGCCGCCGGGCGACGAGATCAACGTCGCCGACATCGCCAAGAGGGCCGGCGTAGGTCGCACCGTCATCTACCGGCACTTCACCGACCGCGCCGAGCTCGACCGGGCCATCCGCGCCACCGTCCTCGATGACGTGTGGTCCCACCTCCTGCCCGTGCTGACGCTCGAAGGCACGATCCCGCAGATCATCGAGCGGGACCGTCACCGCCTACTTCGGCTGGGCGAGCGCGCACCCCGCGCTGCACCATGTCGCGGTCACGACCGCCCCGGGCGGCGGCAACCCCCTCGACGAGGGCGTGGCTGTCATCGCCGGCCGGGTGGTCGAGCTGATCGAGACGGCGGTCGACATCATCCCGCTCGAGCTCAGCGTCGACGAGAGGGCGGCGATCGACCCGCTCGTCCACGGTTTCGTGGGCGCCGTCTTCGGGGTCGTCCGCCGCTGGCTGGCCGGGCCGGTCCGCGAGCCCAGCGCCGAGGTGCTGGCCACCCTGACCACGGCGTCCGTCTGGTTCCAGCTCCACGGCCACGCGCTCGCCCTCGGACTCGAGCTGCGAGTCGACCAGCCCATCGAGGAGCTGCTCGCCGGCATCCGCCCCGAGGCCGTCGAGTGAACGACCTCGAACGGCTCTGGACGCCGTACCGCATGGCGTATGTCCGCTCCGACATGACCGCCGACGGCTGCCCGTTCTGCCAGATCCCCCACGGTGACGACGCGACCAACCTCGTCATCGCGCGGGGGGAGTCGACCTACGCCGTCCTCAATCTCCACCCCTACAACCCGGGGCACCTGATGGTGCTGCCCTACCGCCACGTCGCCGAGCTCGAGGACCTCACCACCGAGGAGTCGGCCGAGCTGATGTCCATGACGCAGCAGGCGATCAAGGTCATCCGCACGGTCAGCACGCCGCACGGGTTCAACGTCGGGCTCAACCTCGGCGGCCCGGCCGGCGGATCGCTCGCCGACCACCTGCACCAGCACGTCGTCCCGCGCTGGTCCGGCGACGCCAACTTCATCACCGTCATCGGCAACACCAAGGTGCTGCCACAGCTGCTCGAGGACACCCGCGCCCTGCTCGCGGACGCCCGGCCCTCCCCGGCCGCGTCGTAGCGGACACCCGGCCTTGTGCCGGCCCGCCACCGGGAGGACATTGGACTCCGAGCGGTGGTGCCGCCGGGGTGCCACCCCGAGACAGGAGGTGCGCTGTGATGCATGCACGCTCCACGTCGATCGTGGGCGATTCCAGCCAGTCGACGCGTGCATTCGATATGTGCGAGACGACGTCATGCCGGCAGTGACAGCGATGGACGGCTGTCTGGGCCTCTCGCTGCTGGCCAACCGCGAGACCGGCCGCTGCATCGCGACCACGTCGTGGATGTCCGAGGAAGCCATGCAGGCCACCGACGGCACGGTGAGCCCGTTGCGCGAGCACGCGACCGAGCTCATGGCCGGCGAGGCGACGGTAGACGAGTGGGAGATCGCCGTCATGCATCGTGAGCACGCTGCCCGGGAGGGATCATGGTGCCGGGTCACCCGGCTTCGCTGCGAACCCTCGGAGATGGAGTCGACGATCGACTTCTTCCGCGACTCCGTCATGGTCCGGATGGAGGGCTCAGACGGGTTCTGCAGCGCCAGCTTCATGGTCAATCGGATGACGGGCGAGTGCTGCGGCACGATCAGGTTCGACACCCGGGCGGACCCGGAGGCCACGCGCGAGATGGCCGGCGAGCTTCGCGACGAGCGCAGCCGCAGGGGCGGTGTGCAGTTCATCGACATCGACGAGTGCGAGCTGGCGATCGCGCACCTGCAGGGTGCCCGAGCTGGTCTGAAAGGAGCTGACGAGTGCCGCCGATCGGGCATCGACCCGACCGGCGGCTCGGCGGGCGCCCTAGGACACGAGGTGTGGGTGCACCTCGGCGCGCCCCCTGGAACGACAGGATGGCCGGGTTCCGGATCCGGCCGTCCCGGATCTCTATGGCCCGGCTGATGGTCTCGTCGGCCGCCCACGCAGTGGGTCCGGACAGCACCGCCTCCATGAAGGGCATCAGCGCTTCGCTGTTCTCCCGGGTCGCGGAGTTCCACAGGTAGGACGGGCTGTGGTCGACGGCGTAGTAGTGCACGCGGTCGCCGACGGTGAACATCGGGTCGTCGAACGTCGTCGGCGTGGCCCGAGGTGAAGCCCATCGCCTCGTCGCAGGACACGTCGACGATCAGCGAGCCCTGCCTGAACTCCGCGAGATCCTCGGTGCGCAGGTAGGTCAGCGGCGCGTCCGTGTCCTGCAGGGTGCAGTTGACGACGATGTCGTTCTCCGCGAGGTACGGCGCCAGCGGGACGCGTCCACGATCGGTGATGACCCGGCTGTTGGCCGGGTCGTCGGGGTCGTGGTCGAACTGGCGGATCCGCACGGAGTGGATCGGTGAGCCGACCGCCGCCACCCCCCGGGTCGTGAGCACCGCGACGTCGCTCACCCCGTGCGCCTTGAGGGCGGTCACGGCACCACGCGCGGTGGCCCCGAAGCCGATCACCACGGCGCTGAGCCGACGGCCGTAGTCGCCGGTGATGCCGACGAGCTCCATCGCCTGCAGCACCGAGCAGTAGCCCGCCAGCTCGTTGTTCTTGTGGAACACGTGCAGCCCCACCGAACCGTCGCGGGTCCAG
Source organism: Nocardioides sp. B-3 (assembly GCF_024703895.1). Taxonomy (GTDB): domain Bacteria; phylum Actinomycetota; class Actinomycetes; order Propionibacteriales; family Nocardioidaceae; genus Nocardioides. The sequence continues at coordinate 4,249,415 of NZ_CP087968.1, read as the reverse complement.
TGGTTCATCGCCTCGAAGGCGATCAACGTCAGCTCGCGGTCGATCGCGAGCTGAGTCATGGTCGGGTCCTGCACGCAGTGCGGCCAGCCCCAGAGGACCCGGCCTGCGTGCATGGCCGCGACGTCCTCGTGCTGCGGCTTGGGCAGCACCACCACGTCGGAGCCGGTGATGATCTCCTCGCGGGTCGCGAACCCGGCCACGAATTGCGCGAGCTCCGCATCACTGCGGCCGAAGCGTTCGCCGTACCCGTGCTCGAGGGTGGTCCCGGCCGCGATGCCGGGCTCGAGGCCGGCCGTGTGGTCGGGGTGGAGGGGGAGGCGGTGCTCGTTCTCCTTGGTCGACGTGCCGACGATGCCGAGACTGAGAAGGCTCACTTCTTCTTGCTGCCCGGGCTCTCCACGGCAGAGCTGCCACCGGCTGCCTTGGCGGCCTTGTCGGCCCGCTTCTCCTTGATGGACTTGGACTTCTTGGTCATGCCTTGCCGTGGCGACTTGTCGCTCATCGGGGCTCCCCGGTTGGCGGAGCAAGATTGCTCCGTCTTGCCACAGTACGCCGCAATTCCACCCGCCCTTCACCACCCGGAGGCCGCGCGCCGGTAGCGTGCCCGCCGTGGATGACGCCCAGCTCGCCGCACTGCTCGTCCGGGAGGCCGGCACGCTCGCGGCCACCATGCGGGCGGGCGGTCTCGACGCCGAGACCAAGACCAACCTCTCCGACGTCGTCACCGCCGCTGATCACGCTGCCGAGGCCCAGATCGTGGCCATGCTGCGGCGCGAGCGCCCCGACGACTCGATCGTGGGGGAGGAGGGCGCCAACCACGTCGGCACCAGTGGTCGCACTCTGGGTGATCGACCCGGTCGACGGGACCTACAACTTCCACCGCGGATTCGACTGGTGGTGCAGCGCGATCGCGCTCATCGACGGCGAGGAACCCGACCTCGGTGCGGTCTACAACCCGTTCCGCGACGAGCTGTACGTCGGCGGGCCCGCGCTGCCGAGCACCCTGAACGGGACCCCGCTGGCACCGCTCGTGGACCGTCCGCTCCGCGAGTCCTGCGCCACGACCTACCTCCACCCGCCGTTCTACGACGGCGAGATCGGCGCCGCGTTCGGACGTGCGGTCAGCGGTGTCGCGACGCTGCGGATGATGGGCTCGGGGACGATGGACGCGATGGCGATCGCCCGGGGACACGGCGATGTGCTGTTCCAGCACTCCGTGCCCGACTGGGACCGGCTGCCGGGGGCGGCGCTGATCCGCGGTGTCGGTGGCGAGTCCCGTGTCGTGAGCGCCGCCGGAGTCGACTGGCACGTGGCCGGCGTCCCGAGTGCGGTTGCCGACATCTGTGCCCGGCTCACCGAGCGATAGCCTGCGCCCGTGCCTGAGGGAAATCTGCTGTCCAGCTCCGTCCTCGACCGCTTCAAGGGCTTCTGGCAGGGCGTGGTGCTGCAGCCGTTCATCAAGCTGTTCATCAAGCTCGGCATCAGCCCCGACGCGGTCACGCTCGTCGGCACGATCGGAGTCTCCGCGGGCGCGCTGATCTTCTTCCCCCGGGGGATGCTGTGGCAGGGCGTGCTGTTCATCACCGCCTTCGTCTTCAGCGACCTGATCGACGGCCAGATGGCGCGCACGATCGGGCGCAAGGACAAGTTCGGCGCCTTCCTCGACTCGACGCTAGACAGGGTCGCGGACGGCGCGATCTTCGGCGGGCTCGCGCTCTACTTCGCCCTGGGTCGCCGAGGACAGGCTCTACCTCTGCCTCGCGCTGGTCTGCCCGGTGATGGGCTCGGTGACGTCCTATGCCCGCTGCCGCGGTGAAGGCCCTGGGCTTCAACGCCAAGACCGGCATCGCCGAGCGCGCCGACCGCCTCGTGGCGATCTTGGTGCTCACCTTCTTCGGCGACGTCCCGGACCTGCCGATCCTCTACGAAGTCACCCTGTGGCTGCTCGCGATCGCCAGCACGGTGACCGTGCTCCAGCGCATTCTGCTCGTACGGCGACAGGCGCTCGCCGAGGTCCAGCCGGAGGGCTGATCCCCGAGTCGGCGAGAGCCGCGACGCGCCGTAGGATTGGCACATGGCTGAAACCCCCGCAACCCCGACCGAAACCGGCACCTCGCGCGTGAAGCGCGGGATGGCCGAGATGCTCAAGGGCGGCGTCATCATGGACGTCGTCACCGCCGAGCAGGCGAAGATCGCAGAGGACGCCGGCGCTGTCGCCGTGATGGCTCTCGAGCGGGTCCCCGCCGACATCCGCGCCCGGGGTGGCGTCAGCCGCATGAGCGACCCGGACATGATCGACTCGATCATCGAGACGGTGTCGATCCCGGTGATGGCCAAGGCCCGCATCGGTCACTTCGCCGAGGCGCAGATCCTGCAGTCGCTGGGTGTGGACTACATCGACGAGTCCGAGGTCCTGACTCCGGCCGACTACGCCAACCACATCGACAAGTGGAACTTCACGGTTCCGTTCGTGTGTGGTGCTACGAATCTGGGTGAGGCGCTGCGTCGTATCACCGAGGGGGCGGCGATGATCCGTTCCAAGGGCGAGGCCGGCACCGGTGACGTGTCGAATGCGGTGACTCACATGCGCACGATCCGTGCCGAGCTGCGCCGGCTCCACGGTCTCTCCGAGGACGAGCTGTATGTCGCTGCGAAGGAGCTGCAGGCGCCGTACGACCCGGTCAAGGAGGTCGCGGCGGCGGGCAAGCTGCCGGTGGTGCTGTTCACCGCCGGCGGCATCGCGACTCCGGCGGATGCCGCGATGATGATGCAGCTCGGTGCCGAGGGCGTGTTCGTGGGTTCGGGGATCTTCAAGTCCGGCAACCCGCAGCAGCGCGCCGAGGCGATCGTGAAGGCGACGACGTTCTTCGACGACCCGGACGTGGTGGCGAAGGTGTCCCGTGGGCTGGGTGAGGCGATGGTCGGCATCAACGTCGACGAGATCCCGCAGCCGCACCGCTTGTCCGAGCGCGGTTGGTGACGCAGCCGATCGGAGTCCTCGCCCTCCGGGGCGACGTCCGTGAACACCTTGCGGTGCTCGCGCCTGGGGCGAGCAGGCAGTCGCCGTACGCCGCCCGTCGGAGCTGGCCGCGGTCGATGGCCTGATCATTCCGGGCGGTGAGTCGACCACGATGATCAAGCTGGCCGGGATCTTTGAGCTCTACGAGCCGCTGCGGGCACGGATCCGTGACGGGCTGCCGACGTTCGGGACCTGCGCCGGGATGATCCTGCTGGCCGACCGGATCGAGGACGGCGCGCCCGGCCGAGAGACCCTCGGCGGGCTCGACGTCACCGTGCGGCGCAACGCCTTCGGCCGGCAGGTCGACAGCTTCGAGGGCGACGTCTCGCTGACCGGCCTCGAGGCCCCGGTGCACGGGATCTTCATCCGTGCGCCGTGGGTGGAGGAGGTTGGTGACGGCGTCGAGGTGCTGGCGCGCGTGCCGGCCGATCCCGAGCTGGGAGCGGCCGCCGGTAGGATCGTTGCCGTTCGCCGGGGGTTCGCTGATGGCGACCTCCTTCCATCCGGAGGTCGGCGGCGACGCGCGGGTCCACGAGCTGTTCGTCGACCCGGTGCGCCGGGCCCGCGCCGAACGTACCGACGAGACGAAGAGGGACTGATGTCTGGCCACTCCAAGTGGGCGACCACGAAGCACAAGAAGGCCGCGATCGACGCCAAGCGCGGCAAGCTGTTCGCGAAGCTGATCAAGAACATCGAGATCGCGGCGAAGATGGGTGGCCCCTGACCTCACGGGCAACCCCACGCTGTTCGACGCGGTGCAGAAGGCCAAGAAGCAGTCGGTCCCCAACAAGAACATCGACTCCGCGGTCAAGCGTGGCGGAGGCCTCGAGGGCACCGGGGTCAACTACGAGACGATCATGTACGAGGTCTACGGACCCGCCGGTGTCGCCTTCCTCGTGGAGTGCCTCACCGACAACAAGAACCGCGCCGCGATGGAGGTGCGCACCGCCGTCACCCGCAACGGCGGCACGCTCGCCGACCCCGGCTCGGTCTCGCGCCTCTTCACCCGCAAGGGCGTCATCGTGGTCCCGACCTCCCAAGAGGGCCGCGAGGTCACCGAGGACGACGTCCTCGAGGCGACCCTCGACGCCGGTGCCGAGGACGTCAGCGACCGGGCCGAGGCCTTCCGGGTCATCTCCGAGGCGACCGACATGGTCGCCGTGCGCACTGCGCTGCAGACCGCGGCGATCGACTACGACTCGGCCGACGTCGAGTTCGTGCCGAGCATGGAGATCCCCGTCGACAAGGACGCGGCCATCAAGGTGCTCAAGCTCGCCGACGCCCTCGAGGACCTCGACGACGTGCAGAACGTCTTCACCAACGTCGACATCCCCGCCGACGTGGCGGCGCAGCTCGACGAGGACGACGAGGACTGAGGCTCCGCGGGCGGCACGGCGTTGCATCGCCTCGAACCAGCGGTGAGTGGGCCACATTCCGCACCCTGAGAATGTGGGTTCGGCACCGCTCCCGCGCGAGTCGGCCGTGACACGCCAACCTGCGGTGAGCCAGCCACATTTTCCGAGCCGAAAGGTGGCTCACGCACCGCCACCGGGGCGCCAAAGGGCAACGGCTCGCGCGTGTCGTACGCCGCCGCGTCGGCGGCGCAGGTTAGCGTGGTGCCCGAACAGACGTTCGGACGGAAGGCTGACTCATGCGGGTGCTCGGGATCGATCCCGGCCTGACGCGTTGTGGCGTCGGCGTGGTCGAGGGCTCCGTGGGCCGACCGCTCACGCTGGTCGACGTCAACGTGATCCGCACCAGCCACACCGAGCCGATCGCGCACGCCCGGTGACCATCGAGCGCGGGCTGGACGCGTGGCTCGATGAGTTCCAGCCCGACGCGGTGGCCGTCGAGCGGGTCTTCGCCCGCTCCGACTCCAGCACCATCATGGGCACCGCCCGGGCCAGCGGCATCGCCCCGGTCGTCGCGGCGAGGCGCGGCCTGCCGATCGCGCTGCACACGCCGAGCGAGGTCAAGGCGGCCGTGTCCGGCAGCGGGCGCGCCAACAAGGCGCAGGTGGGGGCGATGGTGACGCGCATCCTGCGGCTCGACGCGCCGCCCAAGCCGGCCGACGCCGCCGATGCCCTCGCGCTGGCCATCACCCACATCTGGCGCGGTGGCGCGCAGGCCCCGGATCGAGGCGGCCGTGCTGGCCGCCGCCAACAGGAGCAGACCGTGATCGCATTCGTGCGCGGCGACGTCGCCGCGCTCACCCTGACCAGTGCCGTCCTCGACGTCGGCGGTGTCGGCCTCGAGCTGATGTGCACGCCCGGCACCCTCGCCACCCTGCGCGTCGGCTCGACGGCCAGCCTGCCCACCAGCATGGTGGTCCGGGAGGACTCGCTGACCGTCTTCGGCTTCCTCGACGAGGACGAGAAGCAGATCTTCGAGCTCGTCCAGACCGCCTCGGGTGTCGGCCCCAAGGTCGCCCGGGCCATGGTCGCGGTGCTCTCGCCCGACGACCTGCGCGCGGCGGTCGCGGGGGAGGACGTCAAGACGCTGACGCGGGTGCCCGGCATCGGTCAGAAGGGCGCGCAGCGGATCATCCTCGAGCTCAAGGACCGCATCGGCGCGCCCACCGGCGCCCGGCTCGCCGGACAGTCACCGACTCCCGGCGCGCCCCGGCGCGACCAGTGCACCGGGGCACGGTGGGCCTCGGCTGGTCGGCCAAGGAAGCAGAGCAGGCGGTCGACATCGTCGCGCCCGACGCCGGCGCCAGCCCGGACGTACCCTCCCTGCTCCGCGCCGCCCTCGCGCGCTGAGCAAGGCGTGACGACATGAACTGGGACGCCGACACCGACGACGAGCTGACCGAGGCCGAGGCCGCGCACTTCCGACGGCTGACCTCGGCGGAGGCCGATGCCGACGGCGACGAGCGCGCGGTCGAGGCGGCACTGCGTCCCCGCAGCCTCGACGAGGTCGTCGGGCAGGTGCGCGTGCGCGACCAGCTCGGACTCGTCCTCGAGGCGGCCCGACGACGGGGGAGAGCCCCCGACCACGTCCTGCTCTCCGGGCCGCCCGGACTGGGCAAGACCACCCTCGCCATGATCATCGCCGGCGAGATGTCCTCGCCGTTGCGCCTGACCAGCGGGCCCGCGATCACCCACGCGGGCGACCTCGCGGCGATCCTGTCCGGGCTCAACGAGAGCGACGTGCTCTTCGTCGACGAGATCCACCCGGATGTCACGTCCCGCCGAAGAGCTGCTCTACATGGCGATGGAGGACTTCCGGGTCGACGTCGTCATCGGCAAGGGGCCGGGCGCCACGGCCATCCCGCTGGAGATCCCGCCCTTCACCCCCGGTCGGCGCCACCACGCGGGCCGGCCTGCTGCCGGGTCCACTGCGCGACCGCTTCGGCTTCACCGCCCACCTCGAGTTCTACGAGCCGCACGAGCTCGACCAGATCGTGCACCGCTCCGCCGGCCTGCTCGGCGTCGAGCTGACCGACGAGGGGTCGGCCGAGATCGCCGGCCGCTCGCGCGGCACCCCGCGCATCGCCAACCGGCTGCTTCGCCGGGTGCGCGACTACGCGCAGGTCCGCGCCGACGGGGTGGTGACGCTGGAGGTGGCGAGGGCCGCCCTCGAGCTCTACGAGGTCGACGAGTCCGGGCTCGACCGGCTCGACCGCGGCGTGCTCGATGCCCTCTGCCGGCGCTTCGGCGGCGGCCCCGTCGGGGTCTCGACCCTCGCGGTCGCAGTCGGCGAGGAGCGCGAGACCGTCGAGGAGGTGGCCGAGCCGTTCCTCGTCCGCCTCGGCCTCCCCGGCGCGCACCCCGCGCGGCCGGATCGCCACCGCGGCCGCCCGGCACCACCTCGGCATGACGCCACCCGCGCCGCCGTCCGGGGTCGACTCCACGCTGTTCGACGACGCCTGACCCCGTACACTCCAGCGTTGGTCGCTCGGGCTCGTTCCCGCGCTCCCATGTCGACGTCAAGCCAACCGAAACTCTTGAGGTAATCCCGTGGGCGAGCTCGCCTCCTTCCTGCCCCCGGTGGCCATCGCGCTGCTCTTCTGGGTGATGGTGGTGCGTCCCGCATCCCGTCGCCAGAAGGCCATCGCCAAGCTCCGGGCGGACCTCCAGCCCGGGCAGCGCGTGATGCTGTCGTCCGGGATCTACGGCACCGTCAGGTCCCCGGCCGACGACCGGGCCGGGGTCGAGATCGCGCCCGGCACGGAGATCGAGGTCGCCCGCGCCGCGATCAGCGTCGTGGACAGCCCGGCGGATTCCACGGGGCCGACGGACCCGGTCGACGCACCCGACGAGGGCTGAGATGGCGCGCAGGCCCAATCCCGGCCGCACCCCCGGTCGTCTTCTTCCCGGTCACCGCCCTGACCTACGGGCTGGTGGCGCTCGCGGGCGTCTGGAAGCCCAAGCTCGGGCTCGACCTCCGGGGCGGCACCGGGATCACGCTGGTCGCCAAGGGCGACGTCTCCAGCGACAGCCCGGCCGAGGCGCGCGGCATCATCGAGGACCGCGTCAACGGCTCGGGTGTCGCCGAGGCGGGAGGTCTCCACCCGGGGCAACAAGTACATCGTCGTCGAGATCCCCGGCGAGAGCCGCCGCGACCTCGTCGAGACGGTCAAGCGCCGGGCCCAGCTCCGCTTCCGCGTGGTCGCGGCCGTCGCCAACGGCGTGGCCGGTGCCACCAACACCGTCCCGAGCACTGGCAACACCACCGTCCCGACCGCGCCGCCGACGAGCCGGGCGCCGGGTGGCAACACTGGTGGCAACAACAGGGCGCCGTACGCCCTGGGCCGACGAGAAGGACAAGAAGAACGCGACGAAGTCGCTCGACCCCGACCCCGTCGGAGTCGCCGGTCCCCCGAGGAGCCCGCGGGCGACGAGGACCCGCTGGTCTGGATGGACAACCCGGACGCCAAGTCCGTCGCCGCCTTCAACGAGTTCAGCTGCCCCGCGTCGGGCGAGCCGCCGACGGTCGAGGACGACCCCGACAAGCCGCTCATCACGTGCGACGAGCTCGGGCAGAAGATGCTGCTGTCGAAGACCCTGATCGAGGGCACCGACCTCAGTTCCGCCGACACCCTGCCGCCGAGCCAGCAGAGCGTCGAGTGGGGCGTCGACCTCAACTTCAACCGCGCCGGCACCGTCGAGTTCGCCCGCATCTCCCGGGCCCCGGTCAACACCCAGAAGCAGTTCGCCATCGTGCTCGACGGCCGGGTGATCTCGGCGCCGACGATGGAGGGGCTGATCAACGACGGCAACGCCCAGATCACCGGCCAGTTCACCGAGGCGGAGGCGCGCAGCCCGGCGACCAGCCTCAAGTACGGCGCACTGCCGATATCCTTCGAGAAGGACCCGCCGGTCGAGCTGGTCGGCCCGTCGCTCGCCGGCAACCAGCTCTCTGCTGGCATCCAGGCCGGTCTCGCCGGGCTGCTGCTGGTGATGCTCTACTGCCTCTTCTACTACCGCGGCTCCGGGTCTCGTCGTCATCGCGTCGCTGCTGACGGCGGCGGCGCTGACCTACTCCCTCGTGGTGCTCCTCAGTGAGCTCGCCGGGTTCACGCTGTCGTTGCCCGGCATCGCGGGACTGATCGTCGCCGTCGGCATCACCGCCGACTCGTTCATCGTCTTCTTCGAACGAATACGAGACGAGATGCGCGACGGCAAGTCGATGCGGATCGCGGTCGAGGCGGGCTGGGTGCGCGCGCAACACCTGCCCGGCGGCCGACTCCATCTCGCTGCTCGCGGCCGTGGTGCTCTACATCTTCGCGGCCGGCGTGGTGAAGGGCTTCGCGTTCGCGCTCGGCCTGTCCACGTTGATCGACCTCGCGGTCTTCTTCTGGTTCACCCACCCGATGGTGTCGTGGCTCGCGCGGTTCCCGTTCTTCAACCGCGGCCACGCGCTGTCCGGGCTCAGTGCCGACACGCTCGGCCCGGACTCCGTCTCGACCGCTGGAGGCAAGGCCTGATGGGCGCGTTCTCACGACTGGGCAACGACCTCTACGCCGGACGGCGCTCGATCGACTTCGTCGGGCGCAAGTGGGTCTGGTACGCCGTCTCGGCGGTCATCCTCGCGATGGCGGCCTTCGGCCCGGTGTCCAAGGGCCTCAACATGGGCATCGAGTTCACCGGCGGCGCCGAATACCGCGTGACCCTGCCGGTCGACAAGGTCACCCGGGACACCGCCGACGAGCTCCGGTCCGCGGTCGCGGGCACGGGGATCGAGAGCGCGGCCGCGCCCGTCGTCACGACCTCGGGCAGCGAGGCGATCATCGTCCAGACCGAGCCGGTCGACGACGACGAGAGCGCCGAGCTCGTCACCACGATCCTTGAGATGACGGGTGCATCGGAGGCCGACATCTCCCAGACGGAGATCGGCCCGAGCTGGGGCAAGGAGGTCGCCGAACGGTCCCTGATCGGCCCGGTCGTCTTCCCGGGTTCTCGTCGTCCTCTTCATCTGGGCCTACTTCCGCGAGTGGAAGATGTCCGTCGCGGCGCTGGTCGCGCTGGCCCACGACGTGCTCATCACGGTCGGCATCTACGCCCTCTCCGGCTTCGAGGTGTCGCCGGCCACGGTCACGGGTGTGCTCACGATCCCTGGGCTTCTCGCTCTACGACACCGTCGTGGTCTTCGACAAGGTGCGCGAGAACACCCACGAGCTCAAGAAGTCGCGCCTGTCGTACGCCGAAGCGGCCAACCTCGCCGTCAACCAGACGCTCGTGCGCTCGATCAACACCTCGATCGTGGCACTCATCCCGGTCGCCGCGATCCTCTACGTCGGCGTCGTGCAGCTCGGGTCGGGCTCGCTCAAGGACCTTGCCCTCGCCCTGTTCGTGGGCATGGCCGTCGGCGCCTACTCATCGATCTTCATCGCAACGCCGCTGCTCGTGCAGCTCAAGGCCAACGAGAAGGACGTCCACTACGACGAGCGCCGTGCGGCCGCCCGCCGCCGGGAGGCCGCGGCCGACCCCTACTCCCGTGTCTCCGCGGCCGACCGCAACGCCACCCCGCCGCCGGACCCGCGCCAGTGCGAGAAGACGGCACGGTGGCCACGCGGCCCGTCAAGGCGCCGCCGCGGCAGGCGGAAGCCGTCAACAAGGGCCGGGTCGCGCCCAAGGCCCACGGGCCGGTCCAGCCCAGTGGCTCGGCCGGTCGCGTCCAGCCCACGCGCAAGCCGCGGTCCAAGCGGGGCAAGAAGTGAACCCGGCGCAGGACGCCATGTCACGGCTGGTCCTCGACGTACCCGACTATCCGTTGCCCGGCGTGATGTTCAAGGACATCACGCCGCTGCTCGCCGACCACACCGGATTCACTGCCGTCATCGAGGCGCTGGCCGACGTGGCCCGAAGTGACGAAGGTGCGGTGCTCGTCGACAAGGTCGTCGGCATGGAGGCCCGCGGGTTCATCCTCGCCGCGCCCGTCGCGCTCGCCCTCGGCGTCGGCTTCGTGCCGGTCCGCAAGGCCGGCAAGCTGCCGCGCGCCACCCACGCCGTCTCCTACTCACTGGAGTACGGCGAAGCGACGCTCGAGGTCCACCGCGACGCGATCGCACCGGGCGAGCGCGTCCTGCTGATCGACGACGTGCTCGCCACCGGAGGGACCGTCGCGGCCACCGGGAAGCTGGTCGAGGCGTGCGGCGGGACGTGCGTGGGCGTCGCCGTCCTCATGGAGCTGAGCTTCCTCCCCGGCCGCGCCACCGTCGGCGACCTGCCGATCAGCGCGATCACGACCGTCTGACTTCATCCGTCTCACTAGACTGGCGCGATGGCCGAGGAGATCAGCACCCCTGTGACGCAGGAGCGTGCCTCCGAGGTGCCCGTTTCCGCCCGGAGCATGCGATCGCGGCTGGCGCGGATCGGTGCCAAGGCGCCGACCGGCAACCCGGTCCCTGGAGCCGTTGTTCCGTTCCGTGCGAGCCAACCACCCCAAGGCCGACCCGGCGCTGCTGGAGCGGGCCTACCCGGTCGCCGAGAAGATGCACGGCACCCAGATGCGCAAGAGCGGTGACCGTTACATCACCCACCCGCTCGCGGTGACCACGATCCTTGCCGACATCGGCATGACCGAGCCGACCCCGGTGGCGGCGCTGCTCCACGACACGGTGGAGGACACGCCGTACACCCTCGAGGAGCTCCGCAAGGACTTCGGTGACGAGGTCGCCATCCTCGTTGACGGCGTGACCAAGCTGGACAAGGTGCAGTACGGCGACTCGGCGCAGGCCGAGACGATCCGCAAGATGATCGTGGCGATGTCTCGCGACATCCGCGTCCTCGTCATCAAGCTGGCCGACCGCCTCCACAACATGCGCACGCTGCGCTACCTCAAGGCCGAGACGCAGGAGCGCAAGGCGCGCGAGACGCTCGACATCTACGCGCCGCTCGCGCACCGCCTCGGCATGAACACCCTCAAGTGGGAGCTCGAGGACCTCGCGTTCGCGACCCTGCACCCGAAGATGTACGACGAGATCGTCCGCCTCGTCGCCGACCGCGCGCCTGTCGCGCGACCAGTTCTCTGGCCGAGGTGATCGACGGCGTCGAGACCGACCTGCGCGAGGCGAAGATCAAGGCCAAGGTCACCGGCCGACCGAAGCACTACTACTCGATCTACCAGAAGATGATCGTCGGCGGCCGCGAGTTCTCCGACATCTACGACTCGGTCGGCATCCGGATCCTCGTCGACGAGGACCGCGACTGCTACTCCGTCCTCGGCGTGCTGCACTCGCGCTGGAACCCCGTGCTCGGGCGGTTCAAGGACTACGTCGCGATGCCGAAGTTCAACATGTACCAGTCGCTGCACACCACCGTCATCGGGCCGCAGGGCAAGCCGGTGGAGCTCCAGATCCGCACGTTCGCCATGCACCGTCGGGCGGAGTACGGCGTCGCGGCGCACTGGAAGTACAAGGAGGACACCAAGGCGGGGGTCGACACCGACCGCCGCGGTGACGTCGACGACATGTCGTGGCTCCAGCAGCTCCTCGACTGGCAGCAGGAGGTCGAGGACCCGGGCGAGTTCCCGGAGTCGCTGCGCTTCGAGATGAACCGGGCACAGGTCTACGTCTTCACCCCACGCGGTGACGTCGTCCCGCTCCCGGTCGACGCGACCCCGGTCGACTTCGCCTATGCCGTGCACACCGAGGTCGGCCACCACACCATCGGCGCCCGGGTCAACGGCCGCCTCGTGCCCCTCGAGTCGTCGCTCGACAACGGCGACGTCGTGGAGGTCTTCACCTCCAAGTCCGCCAACGCCGGCCCGTCGCGCGACTGGCTCAACTTCGTCAAGTCACCGCGAGCCCGCTCCAAGATCCGCCAGTGGTTCACCAAGGAGCGTCGCGAGGAGGCCATCGAGCGCGGCAAGGAGCAGATCGCCAAGCTGATGCGCAAGGAGGGCCTGCCCCTCAAGCGGCTGATGACGCACGAGTCGTTGATGCAGGCGGCGTCGCACTTCAACCACGCCGACGTCTCCGCGCTCTACGCCGCAGTGGGGGAGAACAACCTCAGCGCGCAGGCCGTCGTCCGCCGCGTCATCGACCTGCACGGCGGTGACGACGGCGCCGCCGAGGACCTCGCCGAGGGCGTCACCATCACCCGCCGCTCGCGGGCCACGGCCAGCAGCACCGACTCCGGCGTGATCATCAAGGGCGTCGACGACGTCTGGGTCAAGCTCGCCAAGTGCTGCACCCCGGTCCCGCCCGACCCGATCCCGGGCTTCGTCACCAAGGGCGGGGAGTGTCGGTCCACCGACGCAGCTGCACCAACGCTGCCAGCTCGGAGAACCAGCCCGAGCGGCTGATCGAGGTCGAGTGGGCGCCCAGCTCCCAGTCGACCTTCCTCGGTCAACATCCGTGTCGAGGCCCTCGACCGCGCGCGGCTGCTCTCCGACATCACGATCTCGCTCTCGGACGCCCACGTGAACATCCTCAGCGCCACCCTCTCGACGAGCCGCGACCGGGTCGCGAAGAGCCGCTTCACCTTCGAGATGGCCGACGCGTCCCACCTCGACAACGTGCTCCGCGCCGTGCGCAACGTCCCCGGCGTCTTCGACGCCTACCGCGTCACCAACTGACGAAGGCCAGCGCGGCGCCGTACGAACTCCTCCGTGGCGGTGAGTGAGCCACATTCCGGCGGCGCTCACGCACCGCTGGCAGGAGGGTGAAGCGAGCAGCCTCAGCTGAAGTCCTCGGCCGCCTTGCGCGCCATCTCGAGGAACGCCTGCTTGTTGGCGAGCGACTCCTCGAGCTGCTTGACCCGCTTGGCGTCTCCGGCGGCCGTCGCCTTGTCGAGCTTGGCCTGCTCGTCGGCGATGCCGGCCTCGAGCTTGGAGACGATGTCGTCGGCGCGGGCGGACTTCTCCGGGTCGCTGCGTTTCCACTGGTCGTCCTCGACGGAGCGGATGGCCTGCTCGACCTTGCGGATGCGGGCCTCGAGGTCCTTCATCCGGTCGCGCGGGACCTTGCCCGCGGCGTCCCAGCGGTCGGCGAGGTCGCGGAAGGTCTTCTTCGCGGCGTCGAGGTCGGTGACGGGCACCAGCTTCTCGGCCTCGACCGGGATCTCCTCCTTGACCACGGCATTGGCGGCGAACTCCCGGTCGAGCTCGGCGTTGGCCGCGTCGCGGGCGCCGAAGAAGGCGTCCTGCGCGCCGCGGAAGCGCTTCCACAGCTCGTCGTCGATGTCGCGCGGCGCCGGGCCAGCGGCCTTCCAGTCGCGCATCAGGTCGCGGTAGCGGCCGGCGGTCGGGCCCCACTCGGTGGAGGTGGACAGCGACTCGGCCTCGGCGGCGAGCCGCTCCTTGATGACCCGGGCGCCGTCACGCTTCTCGTGCTCCTCGGCGAAGTGCGCCTTGCGGCGCCGGGTGTACGTCGTGCGCGCACTGCTGAAGCGCTTCCACAGGACGTCGTCGGTGGTGCGGTCGAGCCGCGGCAGCACCTTCCACTGGTCGAGCAGGTCGCGCAGGCGGTTGGCGCCGTTGCGCCAGTCATTGCCCCGGGCGAGCTTCTCGGCCTCGGCGACGATCTTGTCCTTCTCGACCTTCGACTCGGCGGTGCGCTGCGCCTTCTCGACGCGCTTGGCCTCGCGCTGGATGGCGATCACCGGGGCCGTCGCATCGAGACGAGCGGCCAGTCCGGTGAGGTCGCCCACGGCGTTGGCCGTCGAGACCTGCTCCCGCAGCGCCTTCACGGTGGTGGTGGCTTCCTCCGGGCTGAGCTTGCCGGCAGCGATCCGCTGCTCGAGGAGGTGCACCTCGAAGGCGAGCGCGTCGAAGCGGTCTGTGTAGAACTTCAAGGCCTCCTCGGGCGACCCCTCGGGGGTACTGCCCCACGGTGCGTTCCCCGTCAGGGGTCTTGACATAGACGGTGCCGTCCTCGGCCACTCGGCCCCAGTCGGACTGCTTGTCGGCGCTCATGGTCGCCCATCGTAGTCACGAGCCCTCTCGGTAGGCTGACGCCCGTCCCGCCCCTGCCAACCGACTAGGACTTCCCACTCGTGTTCATTGCCGGCTTCCCCGCTGGACCCCGGGGCACCAACTGCTACGTCATCGCCACCGGGCCCGGCAGCGAGTGCGTCATCGTCGACCCCGGCAAGGACGCCGCCAGTGGTGTCGACGACGTCGTGCGCGAGCACAAGCTCAAGCCCGTCTCGGTGCTGGTCACCCACGGTCACGTCGACCACATGTGGTGTGTCGCGCCCGTCGCCGGCACCTACGACGCGACCGCCCGGATCCACCCCAGCGACCGTCACCTGCTCACGGACCCGATGGCGGGCATGAGTCGCGAGACCACGCAGATGCTGCTCGGCGGCAACTACGAGTGGGCCGAGCCCGACGACGTGCGTGAGCTCGCCGACCTGCAGGAGCTCGAGCTCGCGGGGCTGCGCTTCGTCGTCGACCACACGCCCGGACACACCGAGGGCTCGGTCACCTTCCGCACGCCGTACGCCGAACAGGACATCAGCGAGGTCATGTTCTCCGGCGACCTGCTGTTCGCGGGTTCGATCGGTCGCACGGACCTGCCCGGTGGCGACCACGCGACGATGCTGACGAGCCCGGCCGGCAAGGTGCTGCCGCTCGCCGACGACATCGTGGTGCTGCCCGGCCACGGCGAGCAGACCTCCATCGGTCGCGAGCGCGCGACCAACCCCCTATCTGCTCGACACGGTCGACCGCGGCGACGCGGGCCGCGTGACGCGAGGACTCTGACATGGCCAAGATCGCTCCGCTCAGCGGATTCCCCGAGCTGCTGCCCGAGCAGCGCGTCGTCGAGCGCGAGATCATCGCGTCGCTCTCGCGCACCTTCGAGCTGCACGGCTTCGCCAACATCGAGACCCGCGTGGTCGAGCCGATCGACCGGCTCGCCAAGGGCGGCGAGATCGACAAGGAGATCTACGTCCTCCAGCGCCTCGCAGCCGATGCGGACTCGAAGGCCGAGCTGGGCATGCACTTCGACCTCACCGTGCCGTTCCGCGCTACGTCCCCGGAGCACGCCGGCAAGCTCGAGTTCCCCTTCCGGCGCTTCCAGATCCAGCCCGCGTGGCGCGGCGAGCGCCCGCAGGAGGGCCGCTACCGCCAGTTCACGCAGGCCGACATCGACATCGTCGGGCGCGACACCCTCGGCTTCCACCACGACGTCGAGGTCGTGCGGGTCATGGTCGAGGCGCTGGGCGCGCTGCCGCTGCCGCCGCTGTCGTTCCGGGTCAACAACCGCAAGCTGATCCGGGGCTTCTACCGCGGCCTCGGCATCGCCGACGTCACGACCGCGATCAAGGTCATCGACAAGCTCGACAAGCTGCCCGCCGAGACGGTGGCCGCGCAGCTCGTCGAGCAGGCTGGCGCGACGCCCGAGCAGGCCGAGCAGTGCCTTCGCCTCGCCACGATCCGGGTCGCCGACACCTCCTTCGTCGAGAAGGTGCGCGCCCTCGGTGTCGAGGACGAGGTCCTCGACACCGGCCCGGAAGAGCTCGCGGCCGTGATCGCCGGCTGCGCGAGCGCCACCTCCGCGCGCGTCACCGTCGAGGCCAACCTCCGCATCGCCCGCGGCCTCGACTACTACACCGGCACGGTGCTGGAGGTCTTCATGGCCGGCTACGAGCGGCTCAAGTCCGTCGGTGGCGGCGGTCGCTACGACGCCCTCGCCAGCGACGGGAAGACGACCTACCCCGGCGTCGGTGTCTCCTTCGGCGTCTCGCGCACCCTCATCCCGCTCATCGCCGACGGCGTCCTCGACGGCAGCCGCAAGGTGCCGAGCGCCGTCCTCGTGGCCGTCACCGACGAAGCCGACCGCGACGCCAGTACGGCGGTCGCCACCGCCCTCCGCAAGAGCGGTGTGGCCTGCGAGCTCTCAGCCGACGCGGCCAAGTTCGGCAAGCAGATCCGCGCGGCCGAACGCCGCGGCATCCCGTTCGTCTGGTTCACCCGGGCCGACGGCAGCCACCGAGTCAAGGACATCCGTTCCGGTGAGCAGGTCGAGGCAGACCCCTCGACCCGGACGCCACCTGCAGCAGACCTGCGACCGCAGGTCATCAAGAAGGAGAACCAGTGATCCGCACCCCCCGTATGAGGACGCACAGTGCCGGCACCCTGCGCGCCGAGCACATAGGACAGACCGTCGTCCTCGCCGGATGGGTCGCGCGCCGCCGTGACCACGGTGGGGTCGCGTTCCTCGACCTGCGTGAGGCCAGCGGCGTGGTGCAGGTCGTGGTGCGCGACGAGTCGGTCGCGCACAGCCTGCGCAGCGAGTTCTGCCTCAAGGTCACCGGTGAGGTCGTCGAGCGCAAGCCCGGCAACGAGAACCCCAACCTGCCGACCGGCGCCATCGAGGTCGTGGCGACCGACGTCGAGGTGCTCTCGGCCAGTGCGCCGCTGCCCTTCCAGATCGACGACACCGCCAAGGGCGGGGACGTGGGGGAGGAGGCACGCCTCAAGCACCGCTACCTCGACCTGCGCCGCACCGGCCCCAACAACGCCCTGCGCCTGCGCAGCAAGGTCAACAAGGCCGCCCGCGACGTCCTCGACCGTCACGACTTCGTCGAGATCGAGACCCCGACACTGACCCGCAGCACGCCCGAGGGCGCGCGCGACTTCCTCGTCCCGGCGCGCCTGCAGCCCGGCAGCTGGTATGCCCTGCCCCAGAGCCCGCAGCTGTTCAAGCAGCTGCTGATGGTCGCCGGCATGGAGCGCTACTTCCAGATCCGCGCTGCTACCGCGACGAGGATTTCCGCGCCGACCGCCAGCCCGAGTTCACCCAGCTCGACATCGAGATGAGCTTCGTCGAGCAGGACGACGTCCCGGCCGTCGCCGAGGAGATCCCTGGTCGCCCTCTGGAAGCTGATCGGCTACGACATCCCCACCCCGCTGCCGCGGATGACGTACGCCGAGGCGATGGCCCGCTTCGGCAGCGACAAGCCAGACCTGCGGATGGGCCGGGGAGCTCGTCGAGTGCACCGACTACTTCAAGGACACCACCTTCCGGGTGTTCCCGGCCGACTACGTCGGCGCCGTGGTCATGCCCGGCGGCGCGAGCCAGCCGCGCAAGAAGCTCGACGCCCGGCAGGAGTGGGCCAAGCAGCGCGGGGCCAAGGGCCCGGCGTACGTCCCGGTCGGCGAGGACGGCGAGCTCGGGGGACCGGTCGCCAAGAACCTCAGCGACACCGAGAAGGCAGGCCCGGCCGCCCATGTTGGCGCCGTACCGGGCGACTGCATTTTCTTCGCCGCCGGACCGGTCAAGAGCAGCCGGGCCCTGCTCGGTGCCGCGCGCCTCGAGATCGGTCGCCGTGGTGAGCTGATCGACGAGAGCGCCCGGAACTTCCTGTGGGTCGTGGACGCGCCCCTGTTCGAGCCCGCTGGTGACGCCACCGCCGCCGGCGACGTCGCCGTCGGCAGCGGCGCCTGGACGGCCGTGCACCACGCGTTCACGTCGCCCAAGGACCTCGACAGCTTCGACTCCGACCCGGGCAACGCGCTGGCCCGGGCCTACGACATCGTCTGCAACGGCAACGAGATCGGCGGCGGCTCGATCCGGATCCACCGCGAGGACATCCAGAAGCGCGTCTTCGCGATGATGGGTCTCGACGAGGCCGAGGCACAGGAGAAGTTCGGCTTCCTGCTCGAGGCGTTCAAGTACGGCGCCCCGCCGCACGGCGGCATCGCGTTCGGCTGGGACCGGATCGTCGCGCTGCTCGCCGGCACCGACTCCATCCGCGACGTCATCGCGTTCCCCAAGTCCGGCGGCGGGTTCGACCCCTTGACAGCGGCGCCGGCGCCGATCTCCGCCGAACAGCGGAAGGAAGCCGGTGTCGATGCATCGGTGGCGGAGGATCTCCCGCAAGAGGGCTGAAGGGTCCCCAGATCTGCGGTCGCGGGGCGGACGGTCGTGTCCGGATCGTTACGCGTCGGTGATCGTCTGTGAGGTCCGCGTCACATAGAGTCCCGTTCGGCGCTGGCCCGGAACCCGGTCCGGAGCAGTCCACCGGGAGACACCTCCCGGTGCACCCCCGCACCACGGACCAGCAACCCCGGACCAGTTAAAGGGAGAGCATGTCGCAGTCGACTGCACCGGAGACCTTGGGCTCGTTGACGGACGAGACGCCCGTCGATCCCAACAGCAAGACGGCCAAGGAGATCACCGGCAAGTCACCCCTGCAGATCGCCTTCGGGCGCCTGCGGCGCGACAAGATCGCCGTGTCCTGCTTCATCCCGGTGATGTTCTTCATCCCGGTCGCGATCCCGGCCGACGTCATTGCCAAGATCTTCGGGGTCAGCCTCGACACGGTCACGGCTTGCGACGTGCTCGAGTGCAACTTCGCCTCGTCGGGTGTCGGCTATCCCAAGACCGGCCCGCCCTACCACGCCTTCGACTCCTCGCACCCGCTCGGCATCGCGCCGAAGAGTGGTGCCGACAACCCGGCGCACTGGATCTACGGTGCCCGCACCTCGCTGATCATCGCCGCGACCGCGACCTTGTTCGCCTCGGTGACCGGCATCGTCATCGGGCTCATCGCCGGTTTCCTCGGGGGCACCGTCGACAAGGTGCTCTCCTTCGTCATCGACTTCTTCATGACGATCCCGTTCCTGCTGGCGGCACTGATCATCGCGCCGATCATCATCGACCGGTTCGGCACCAGCGACAGCTACCAGACGATCCAGCTGCTCTCGCTGATCGGCGTGCTGTCGATGTTCGGCTGGATGACGGTGGCTCGCCTGATCCGTGGCGAGGTCATGTCGTTGCGCGAGCGCGAGTTCGTGCACGCGGCGCGGGTCCCGGGCATGCCGACCCGCCGGATCCTGTTCCGCGAGCTCCTGCCCAACCTGATGGCACCGATCGTCATCAGCATCTCGTTGATGCTGCCGGCATTCGTCGCCGCGGAAGCCGGTTTCGCGTTCCTCGGCATCGGAGTGACGGGCAGCGCGTCGTGGGGACAGACGATCTCCAAGGCCGTGCCCTACTGGAGCAACTACTCCCTCTACCTCTGGGCCCCCTGATCGGCGTGGTGGGCCTCGTGCTCTCGCTCAACCTGCTGGGCGACGCGGTGCGTGACGCGTTCGACCCCAAGACCCGCCGCTGAGGCGAGTCCCCCAGATGTCACCCCGGGCTACCGGGAGTGCGACCCAGAAAGAGAAAGGCTGGACAATGAGACGGACTAAGGCGATCGCTACGTTCGCTACCAGTGCTGTCCTCGTGAGCCTCGCCGCGTGTGGCGGCGGGTCTGATCCCGAAGAGGGCGGTAACAGTGGAGACGGTGGCTTCGACGAAGCTGCCGAGACCATCGCGAAGGACGCGGAGCGTCAGGCTCCCGCCGCGCCCATCGAAGGCGCGACGGAGGGTGGCACCATCACTGTCCACCTCCCCGACGACCCGGGCCCCGAGGACCTCGGACCCGACCAACGGCTGGTCGGTCACCGGAAACTCGATCCAGCAGGCGCTCACGCACCGCGCGCTGACGCAGTACGCCCGCGACCCGGAGACGGGCCTGATGCAGCTGGTCCCCGACCTCGCCGTCGACCCTGGGCACGCCCAACGAGGACTTCACCGAGTGGACGTTCACGCTGCGCGACGACGCGACGTGGGAGGACGGCAAGACCATCACGGCCGAGGAGGTCGCCCGGGGCATCACCCGCTCGATGGACTCCGAGGCGTTCCCGTCGGGCCCCGGCACGGAGTACTCCACGCACTTCTTCGCGGACGCGGACAAGTACAAGGGTCCCTACACCGACAAGGGCAAGAAGTACGACGCCGTCACCTTCGATGAGGCCGCGAACAGCGTCACCATCAAGATGTCGATGCCTTTCCCCGACATGGACTACTGGGGCACCTTCATGGCCATGGGCCCGGCGCCTCTCGGCAAGGTCTCCGACCCGCCGGAGTACGGCCGCAACCCGCTGTCCAACGGCCCCTACAAGGTCGAGTCGTTCCGCCCGAGCGAGGAGCTCGTCCTCGTCAAGAACGACGCCCGGATTCCCGAGTCCGACCCGGCTCGTCACCAGTACGCCGACAAGTGGGTCTTCAAGTTCACTGCCGACCCGACGCAGACCGATGAGCTGATGCTCAGCGGAAACACCGAGTCGCAGACCTCGATCTCGGCTGCGGTCTCCGCGGAGAACTACACCGAGATGTCCCAGACGCTGAACGAGCGCATGGTGCAGCAGTCCGCGCAGTGCACCAGCTTCTGGGCGCCGGACTACACGAAGATCACCGACATCAACATCCGCAAGGCCCTCGCGTACGCCTACCCGTACGAGAGTGTCTGGAGCGCGTCGGGCGAGGTGCCGGGCGTGACCCGCGTTCCCGCCAACTCGGTCATGCCCCCCGGTATGGCCGGCAAGTCCGACTACCGGGTCGACGGTGAGCAGATCAAGTTCAACCCGGAGAAGGCCAAGGAGCTGCTGGCCGAGGCCGGCGCCGAGGGCTACGAGATCCACATGGCCTACGCCACGGGCTCGCCGACCACCGAGGCCGCTCAGGAGCAGATCGAGAAGGGTCTGACCGACTCCGGCTTCAAGGTCAAGTCCTACCCGGTGCCGATCGAGACGTCGCTCTACGTCATCTGGACCGACCCCGACAACAAGATCAACAAGAAGCTCAACCTGCGTGGCGTCAACTGGTGCTCCGACTGGCCGGCGGCTGGCTCGACGATGATCCCGGCCCTGCTCCGCAAGGGCGCGACGTACAACACCGCGTTCTTCGACGAGCCGGCGATCGACGCCCGCATGGACGAGATCGGCACCCTGCCGCTCGAGGACCAGCCCGATGCCCGGGGCGACCTCGACGAGCAGATCGCGACCGAGTACTACCCGATCATCCCGACCGCGTTCCTGCAACGACCTCTTCGCCTTCGGCGAGAAGATCGGGAACCCGACGGGTGACGGTGCGTTCGGTGCGCCGAACTACAAGGATCTCTACGTCATTCAGTGATCCCGGAGTCGGCTGACGTCGACTCGATCTCCATCACGGTGTGGGGCCTCGGAACCCGGGGCCCCACACCACCGTGCCGCTAGAGTCGGCATCATCTCCTGACCCCGGAGGAACTTCTCGTGTTCGCTTATGTCATCAAGCGCCTGCTGTCGGGCGTGGTGGTGCTGTTCCTGATCTCCATGAGCGTCTTCCTGCTCTTCTGGTTCGGCCCCTCGGAGCCGGCGCAGACGATCTGCGACAACGACACCCAGAACCGATGCACACCCGCGAGGCTTGAAGTCTTCCGCGAGAACCTCGGGTTCAACAACGCGTGGTACGAGGAGTACGGCACCTTCATGAAGGGTGTCGCGGTCGGTCGCGACATCCAGTTCGGCAGCACCACCAAGTTCGACTGCAACGCCCCCTGCCTCGGCTACTCCTACCGCACGAAGGCTCCGGTCTTCGAGGAGATGAAGACCCGCATGCCCGCGACCTTCTCGGTGGCCATCGGCGGCGGCTTCCTCTACCTCGCGCTGGGTGTGCCGATCGGTGTCGCCGCCGCGCGACGGAGAGGCACGCTGGCCGACAAGGCCCCGGTGTCGGGCTTCCCGGTGGTCTCCTCCATTCCTTACTACCTGTTCGCCCTGCTGACGTGGCTCTACCTCACGATCAGCTGGGAGATACTGTTCTTCGCTGACACCGGCTACTTCCCGGTGACACAGAACCCCGCCAAGTGGTTCAGCGGGATGCTGTTGGCGTGGTGCGCCCCGGGTGCGTTCGGCTGCACCCAATACACCAGATACACACGCGGCTCGATGGTGGAAGTCCTGAGCGAGGACTACATCCGAACCGCCAAGGCCAAGGGCCTCGGTGCCAACAAGGTCGTGTACAAGCACGGGCTGCGAGCCGCGCTCGTCCCGGTGGTCACCATCTTCGGCATCGACTTCGGCACCCTGCTGGCAGGCACCATCTTCACGGAGCGGATCTTCGACATCGAGGGGATCGGTCTGTGGAGCCTGCAGGCGGTCTTCCAGCGTGACCTGCCCGTGGTTGCCGCCACCGCGCTCTTCGGTGCCACCGTGCTGATCATTTCCAACATTCTCGTCGACGTGGTCTACAGCGTCCTCGACCCCCGAGTGAGGCTCTCGTGACCAACGCACCACTGCGCCCCGGCACCAGCTCCGACATCGACCACGACGAGCCCCTGCTGGTCGTCGAGGACCTCACGGTCCGCTTCCCCGACCCGGGACGGGGAGGTCGCTGCCGTCCAGAACCTCTCCTACTCGGTCGAGCTGGGCAAGACCCTCGGCATCGTTGGTGAGTCCGGTTCCGGCAAGTCCGTCTCGAGCATGGCCGTCCTCGGTCTCCACGACGAGCGCAGCGCCAAGATCTCCGGGTCCATCCGCATCCGCGGCCGCGAGGTCGTCGGACTTCAGGAGGCCCAGATGCGCAAGCTCCGCGGCTCCGAGGTCGCGATGATCTTCCGGGACGCTCGCCGCGCTGCACCCGTTCTACAAGGTCGGTGACCAGCTGGCCGAGGCCTATCAGGTGCACCACTCGAGCGCCAGCAATCGCGACGCGAAGCGGAAGTCGATCGAGATGCTCGACCGGGTCGGCATCCCGCAGCCCGACCAGCGGATCAACGACTTCCCGCACCAGTTCTCCGGCGGCATGCGCCAGCGCGCCATGATCGCGATGGGCCTGATCAACGACCCGTCGCTGCTGATCGCCGACGAGCCGACGACCGCGCTCGACGTGACGGTGCAGGCGCAGATCCTCGACCTGCTCCGGGAGCTCCAGCGTGAGTTCAACTCCGCGGTCATCATCATCACCCACGACCTCGGCGTCATCGCCGAGATGGCTGACGACGTGCTGGTCATGTATGCCGGTCGGTGCGTCGAGTACGGCACCGCCAAGGAGATCCTGACGCACCCCGAGATGCCCTACACGTGGGGACTCCTGTCCAGCGTGCCCGACGTGACGGCCAGCACGGACGCCCGCCTCATTCCGATCCCGGGAACGCCGCCGAGCCTGCTGAACCCGCCGACCGGGTGTGCCTTCCACCCCCGGTGCGCACACCGGGAGAAGGTGCCCGGTGACCTGTGCTTCACCGAGCTGCCCGAGCTCTCCGCGGCCAAGGGCAACGCAGCCCACGTGAAGCGTTGTCACCTGCCCGATCCCGATGCGATCTACCGGGCCGATGTGCTGCCGGAGATCGCCCCCGACCTGGTGAAGGACAACCGATGACCGACGAATCCAACGCCAGCCTCGACACCAGCCCGGACGAGCAGGACGGCTACCTCGACCACGAGGTTGCCCTGCCGAGCGACACCGAGGGCCATGTCGCCAGCCGACTCGACCCGGACGCGCCGGCGGTGCTCTCGGTCGAGGACCTCAAGATGTACTTCCCGATCAAGTCGAGCGGCCTCGTGCGCCGTACGATCGGCCACGTCCGAGCCGTTGACGGGATCTCGTTCCAGTGCCGAAGGGCGGATCGCTGGGCCCGGTGGGCGAGTCGGGTTGTGGCAAGTCCACCACCGGGCGACTCATCACGCGGCTCTACAAGCCCACCGGTGGATCGATGCAGTTCGAGGGGCACGACCTCGCGAAGCTCTCCAACAGCGAGATGAAGCCGCTGCGCCGAGACGTGCAGATGATCTTCCGGGACCCCTACACCTCGCTCAACCCGCGGCACACGGTCGGCACGATCGTGGGGGCGCCGCTTGCGGTGCACAACATCGTGCCCAAGAAGCAGATCCTGCCGCGCGTCCGGGAGCTGCTCGAGGTCGTCGGTCTCAACCCCGAGCACTACAACCGCTACCCCAACGAGTTCTCCGGCGGCCAGCGCCAGCGCATCGGGATCGCCCGCGCGCTGACGCTCAACCCCAAGCTGCTGGTGGCCGACGAGCCCGTCTCGGCGCTCGACGTGTCCATCCGAGGCGCAGGTCATCAACCTCCTGCAGGACCTGCAGAAGGAATTCGACATCGCGTTCCTCTTCATCGCCCACGACCTCGCGATCGTGCGGCACTTCTGCCCCGAGGTCGCGGTGATGTACCTCGGCAAGATCGTCGAGATCGCCGACCGCGACACGATCTACAGCCACGCGCACCACCCCTACACCCGGGCGCTGCTCTCGGCGGTGCCAGACGTGAAGCAGGCGGCGGTGGGTGGACGGCGCGAGCGCATCCGCCTCGAAGGTGACGTGCCGAGCCCGATCAACCCGCCGTCGGGTTGTCGCTTCCGCACGCGCTGCGAATACGCGCAGGAGATCTGCGCGAAGGTCGAGCCGCCGCTGCTGCAGATCGGCAAGCGGCACAAGGTGGCGTGCCACTTCGCGGGCGAGCTCGGGGCACACCCGGCCGCTCCGGTGACGACGGGACTGCTCGGTGTCGACGACCGGGGCAGCCCGACGGGCAACCCCACGACGCCGCTGATCACGGGCCCGGGCTATGAGGACGAGTGGTTCGACCTCAAGTCCAAGCAGCTCACCTCAGCCTGAGTGGACTCACTCTTCGACATCCCCGAGCACGCCTCCACAGGCGTGCCCGGGGGTGGATCGCTCGGCGCCAACACGCATGCGTCGGCGCCCCTCGCCGTACGCATGCGCCCACGCACGCTCGACGAGCTGGTCGGGCAGGCGCAGCTGCGGGCGGCGGGGTCGCCGCTGCGGCAGCTGATCGAGGGTGACCAGTCGATGTCGTTGCTGTTGTGGGGTCCGCCCGGCACCGGCAAGACGACGATCGCCTCGATCGTCAGCCAGCAGACGCAGCGCCGGTTCGTCGAGGTCTCGGCCGTCGCGGCCGGGGTCAAGGAAGTGCGCGCCGCGATCGATGCCGCGCGCAACGAGCTGGCCGGGGGCGGCAACGAGACGGTGCTCTTCGTGGACGAGGTGCACCGGTTCACCAAGGCCCAGCAGGACGCGTTGCTGCCGGGGGTCGAGAACCGGTGGGTGACGCTGGTCGCCGCGACGACGGAGAATCCGTTCTTCTCGGTGATCTCGCCACTGCTGTCGAGGAGCCTGCTGCTGCGGCTCGAGTCGCTGACCGACGACGACATCGTGGCCGTGGCCGAGCAGGCGCTGGTGGACGAACGCGGCCCGGCTGGCGCGTTCGAGATCGACGACGACGCGCAGGCGCACCTCGTGCGGCTCGCGGGCGGGGACGCCCGTCGGGTCCTGACCTACCCGGAGGCGGCGGCCGGCGCGGCTCGCTCCCGGTGGGAGCGCGCTCATCGATCTCGCCACGGCCGAGACCGCCGTGGACCCGGGCGGCCGTGCGCTACGACCGGCAGGGCGACCAGCACTACGACGTGATCAGTGCCTTCATCAAGTCGGTGCGTGGCTCCGACGTCGACGCTGCCCTGCACTACCTCGCGCGGATGATGGAGGCCGGTGAGGACCCGCGGTTCATCGCGCGCAGGCTGGTGATCCCGGCCAGCGAGGACGTCGGCCTCGCCGACCCTACGGCGCTCACCACCGCGGTCGCGGCGGCCCGAGCCGTCCAGCTGATCGGTATGCCCGAGGCTCGGCTCAACCTCGCGCAGGCGACCATCGCGCTGGCCATCGCGCCGAAGTCCAATGCTGTGATCATGGCCATCGACGCAGCGAGCGCCGACGTCCGCGCGGGCAAGATCGGCAACGTGCCGCCGCACCTGCGCGACGCGCACTACGCCGGTTCGAAGAAGATCGGCCACGGCAACACCTACAAGTACAGCCACGACGAGCCGTTCGGGATCGCCGAGCAGCAGTACGCCCCCGACGTGATCGAGGACGCGGCCTACTACCAACCCACCTCGCTGGGTGCCGAGGCCGCGATCAAGGACCGCTGGGAGCGGGTCCGCAAGCTCATCCGCGGGAAGTAACGGTGCCCGCCCCCATCGTCATTGCCGTGGCCGCGCTGGTCCGGGACGGACGCGTGCTGTTGGGTCACCGCCACCCGCGACGGCGGATCTACCCCGACTGCTGGGATCTCGTCGGTGGTCACGTGGAAGCCGGAGAGACGCCCGAGCAGGCCGTGATCCGTGAGTGCGGCGAGGAGCTGGGCGTCCGCATCCTCGACCCGCTACCCATGGCTCTGAACCTCACCGATCCGGCGATCGAGATGCACGCATTCGTCGTACGACGGTGAGAGGGTGAGCCGGTGAACGCAGCGCCCGGGGAGCACGACGACCTGAGATGGTTCGCGGCTGCAGAGCTGGCGGACCTGACGCTTGCGCACCCCATGTGCCGGGAGGACATCGTGAGAGAAGTGATTCGGTGAAGAACACCGTGAGGGTCACGACCTGCGACACCGACGAGACCCTCGCGGCGGCGAGCGACCTCTTCAACCAGTACCGGCACCACTACGGCGAGCCGCCGGAGGCGGACGAGCGCACCCTCGGCTGGCTCACAGACATGGTTACGTCGAATCTGCTCACGGTCTACACGGCGTTCGTCCACTCGCAGGCGGACGCGACTCCGATCGGTTTGGCAACCGGCCACGCGGTCCCGGCATCTCTGACCATGGGGCGGTTCTGGCAGCTGCGTGACCTGTACGTGCTCCCCGGGTCGCGTCGTCAAGGAGCGGCAGCCGCTCTGGTGGGTGCAGTCCGCGAGGCGGCATCAGCAGCAGGCGCAACACGACTGTCCCTCGCCATGGAGCCGGAGAACCAAGCCGCGCTCAGCCTCTATCGCAGGCTTGGATTCAGAACTGTCGAAGGTGTGGTGTCGCTCAGCCTCGACCTCGCTGGCCCCAAAAGTTTCTGAAAGAGGTCTCCACACCTCTCGATATAGGGCCCTTTCCGGGCTGCGTTGTCGGTGGGCTTCTAAGCGTCGAAGACATGAACTCGACCCAGCCGACGGCCACTGCAGTGGCCGAGCCGACCGACGATCTGTCGGCTCGCGAGGTGCTGGATCTTGCCTGTTCGCAGCAAGCGGCCGAGTCGCTGCACAACGCGGCGTCCTACTCCCCGGCGGGGATCGAGCACGAGGAAGCGATCGCCGGGCAGGGCTGCCCTGCCGTGGCGGAGTTCTGCATCGCCGAGTTCGGGACGGTCCTCGGGATCTCCACGGTTGCGGCGAAGCGCCTGATCGGCCACGCGCTGGAGCTGCGGCACCGGCTCCCTCGGTTGTGGTCCGCCGTGCATGCGGGTCAGGTGCCGCCATGGCGGGCCCGGCTCGTCGCCGAGGCCACCATCCACGCGACACCGTCGCTCACTCCCGACTCCGTCGGTTGGATCGACCGCCGGGTCACGCCCTTCGCGGCGAAGGTCGGCCCAGCCCAGCTCGATCGGCTGGTCGCGGAGGCGATTCAGCGCCAGCACCCCACCGAGCCGGTCGATCCGGACGATCCGCACCCTGAGTGCCCGGACACGCGCCACGTCACCGTCGACGGCGGTCAGGTCGGCTACGCCGGCACCCTGCAGGTCAGCGCCGAGGTCGACCCGGTCGACCGCCTCGACCTCGACCACGTGCTGAGCGCCGGGGCCGCGGAGCTCAAGGCGCTCGGTTCGGAGGCGTCCCTCGACGCGCGACGCTCCATGGCGCTGGGACACCTCGCCCGCCACCAGCTAGCGCTCGACCTCGCCACCGGCAGCGGGCTGACGACCACCGAGGCGGCTACGGGCTCGGAAGGGACCGTGTCGCTGCCGGCGGCCCGGGCACTCGAGCTGCACCTCCACTTCAAGGCCAGCCCGGCCGACGCTGCCACCGGTGGGCTCGTCGTCGACCACCTCGGGAGGATGGACGAGGGGCAGCGGCTCTTGCTGCTCGATCTGGTGAAGTCATGGTGCGGCGACTCGCACACCAAGGTCACCGTCAAGCCGTGATCGACTTGAACACCGACATCTCGGCCCCCGGCTACACGCCGACCGACCGGCAGCGCGAGCAGATCGCCTTGCGCGATCGCACCTGTGTCTTCCCGTGGTGCAGCCAGCCCGCACGACGTTGCGACCTCGACCACACGATCCCGTTCGACCACGCCGCGGCGGCTGAAGGACGACCTCAACCGGGACCGACGATCACGTCCAATCTGGGCGCGCTCTGCCGCCGACATCATCGATTGAAGACCAGTGGCCGATGGCGAGTCAGCCAGCCCTCCCATGGAGTGTTCTGAGTGGACCAGTCCGCACGGGCACAGCTACCGACGCGACCGGACCGGTACCACCCGGGTCGAGATCGGTGCAGAGGCCGACCAGCGACATTGACCGCGCCCCCGGACCCCGCCACTTCACCCAATCAAGATCTAGGGTGAGGCAGCGGGGCCATCGGTGTGCCCTGGAGGCCAGTCGGCTATCGGTTCGTAGGGTGTCCGGGTGACTCACGAGCTCTGGGACCTCGAGGCGGAGACCTTCGACGACGAGCCCGACCACGGGCTCGCGGACGCCGACACCCGCGCGGCGTGGCGCGAGCTGCTGCTCGGCGTACTCCCATCGGCGCCCGCGCGCATCGCCGATCTCGGCTGTGGCACCGGGACCCTGACGAGGCTGCTGGTCGACGAGGGCTACACCGTCGACGGTCTCGACTTCTCCCCGGAGATGATCAGCCGCGCCCGGACCAAGGTGCCGGAGGCCGAGTTCGTCGTCGCCGACGCGTCCACCCCGCCGTTCGAGGCAGGTGCCTACGACGTGGTGCTCAGCCGGCACGTCCTCTGGGCGATGCCCGATCCCGCGGCCGCGATGGAGCACTGGGTCGACCTCCTCAAGGAGACGGGACGGCTCGTCCCGGTCGAGGGCAGCTGGATGACGGGCGCCGGGTTGACGGCCGTCGAGGCCGAGGCGATCGTGCGCACGGTTCGCAGCGATGCCACCACCGGGCACCTGTCCGAGTCCGTCTACTGGGGCAAGGACATCGAGGACGAGCGCTACCTGCTGGTCAGCCGGATGTGAGCCACATCAACCGGGTTATAGGGTTTCGCAGGTGAACGGTGAGCAGGTCTGGCTGATGGCGGCCGCGGGAGGCGCAGTGGCGCTGGTCCTGCTGCTCGCCTGCGCCCTGCTCTGGCGCAACAGCCGACGACTGGCCGCACGCCCGGCCGACCTCGAGGCCCGTACGGCGACGCGCGAGGCCGGCACGGAAGCGACCGCCACGATGGAGCGGGTCGAGAGTGCGACGTACGTCATCACAGGGCTGCACGACGCTGAAGCCGATGTCGAAGCGGAGACCGTGCAGGCCGTCCCCGCACGCATCGACGGCAGGCTCTTCGCCGACATCGTGGCCCGCGAGAGCGTGGTCAAGGCCGCCGGGCTGGCGCACGGGCTGCGCCGGGCCCTGTCGGCCGAGAACCGCAACCGGATCCGGTTCGAGATGAAGCGCGAGGTCAAGCGCTCACGCAAGCAGCGACGAGCACACCTCAAGGCAGCGATGCGACAGATCAGGGAGGACGCCGCCTGATGGCCAGATCGCTTTGGTTCGTGGCCGGAGCGGGGGCGGGTGTCTACGTGATGTCCCGCGCCCGGAGGGCGGCCGAGTCCCTGACGGCCGACGGTCTGCGGGATCGCGTGAACGGTCTCGGCGTCGGCGTGAGACTGTTCCGCGACGAGGTGGCGGCCGGCCGGGCCGAGAAGGAAACCGAGTTGCGGGAGCGGATGGGGCTGGTGCCCCATGGAGTCCCGGAGCTGACCACACGACAGACAGCACGACAGACAGAGGGAACCGATGGACACCAGTGAGATCCGCCGCCGCTTCGTAGCGCACTTCGAAGCCGCCGGTCACACGCACGTTCCCTCGGCGAGCGTGCTGGCCAACGACCCCAACCTGCTCTTCGTGCCCGCCGGCATGGTGCCCTTCAAGCCCTACTTCCTCGGCGGGAGACGCCGCCGTACACCCGCGCCGTCAGCGTCCAGAAGTGCGTGCGCACGCCCGACATCGAGGACGTCGGCAAGACCACGCGCCACGGCACCTTCTTCGAGATGTGCGGCAACTTCTCCTTCGGCGACTACTTCAAGGAAGAGGCCATCCGCCTCGCACGGGACCTCGTCACCAAGTCCCGGGCCGACGGCGGCTGGGGCTTCGACGAGGCCCTGCTCTACCCGAGCGTCTTCGTCGACGACCACGAGGCCGTCGAGCTCTGGAAGAAGATCACCGGCCTGCCCGACGAGCGGATCGCGCGGCTCGGCAAGTCCGAGAACTACTGGTCGATGGGCGTTCCCGGCCCCGGTGGTCCCTGCTCGGAGATCCTGATCGACCGCGGTCGTGCGTACGGCGCCGACGGTGACTTCTCCGCCGAGGACCGCTACCTCGAGTTCTGGAACCTCGTCTTCATGCAGGACGAGCTCTCCGCGGTGCGGTCCAAGGAGGACTTCGACATCGCCGGCTCGCTGCCGAAGAAGAACATCGACACCGGCATGGGGCTCGGAACGCGTCGCCTTCATGACCCGGGGCGTCGAGAACATGTACGAGATCGACGTGATGTTCCCCGTCATCGAGCGCGCCATGGAGCTGAGCGGCCGCACGTACGGCGCCAACCACGAGGACGACGTCCGCTTCCGGGTCGTGGCCGACCACGTCCGCAGCTCGATGATGCTGATCGGCGACGGCGTCACGCCCGGCAACGAGGGCCGCGGCTACGTCCTGAGGCGACTCCTTCGCCGCGCCGTGCGCTCCATGCGGCTCCTCGGCTACGAGGACCGCGCGCTGCCCGAGCTGATGCCGATCTCCCGCGACAAGATGGGGGAGACCTACGACAACCTCATCGCCGATTGGCCGCGCATCTCCGCGGTGGCCTTCGCAGAGGAAGACGCCTTCCGCAAGACACTGCAGGCCGGCACCCAGATCTTCGACCCGGCGGCGAGCGACACGAAGGCGGCCGGGGCGACGACCCCGGCCGGAGAGCAGGCCTTCGCGCTGCACGACACCTACGGCTTCCCGATCGACCTGACCCCGGAGATGGCGGCCGAGCAGGGCCTCGTCGTCGACGAGCCCGGCTTCCGGGCCCTGATGGCCGAGCAGCGCGACCGCGCCAAGGCCGACGCCCGGGTCGAAGAAGGGCCAGCACGCCGACACCACCGTCTACCGCG
This sequence comes from Nocardioides sp. B-3, assembly GCF_024703895.1. Classification (GTDB taxonomy): domain Bacteria; phylum Actinomycetota; class Actinomycetes; order Propionibacteriales; family Nocardioidaceae; genus Nocardioides. The sequence continues at coordinate 4,218,059 of NZ_CP087968.1, read as the reverse complement.
GCATCCTCGACGCCCATGGCCCGACCGAGTGGCTGGCCTACGAGACCCTCGAGACCGAGTCCCGGCCGCTGGCGCTGCTGTCGGCCGGCGGCGTGGCGAAGACCCTCGGCGAGGGCGAGATCGGTGAGCTCGTCCTCGATCGCACCCCGTTCTATGCCGAGTCCGGCGGCCGGGCCGCGGACGCGGGCGTCATCGACTTCGACGGCGGCCGGCCTCGAGGTGCTCGACGTCCAGCGCCCGATCAAGGGGCTCGTCGTGCACCGGGTGCGCGTCACCGAGGGCGAGCTGACCGTCGACGCGCAGAACCTCCTCGCCAAGGTCGACCCCGGCTGGCGCATCGGCGCCCGCCGGGCCCACTCCGGCACCCACGTCGTGCACGCCGCGCTGCGCCAGTGCTCGGCCCGAGCGCGCTGCAGTCCGGCTCGTTCAACCGTCCCGGCTACCTCCGCCTCGACTTCGGCTGGACCCGGGCGCTCAGCCCCGAGCAGGTGCGCGAGATCGAGCACGTCTCGCAGCAGGCGCTGCGTGCCGACCCGGCCGTGGCGGCGGAGTACATGACGCTCGAACAGGCTCGTGACTGGGGCGCGATCGCCCTCTTCGGCGAGACCTACGACAACACGAAGGTGCGCACGATCGAGATCGGCGGCCCCCGGTCGCGCGAGCTCTGCGGCGGCACGCACGTCGAGCACTCGTCGCAGATCGGCACCATCGTGGTGACCGGCGAGGCGAGCGTCGGGTCCGGCAGCCGCCGGATCGAGGCGTTCACCGGCGTCGAGGGCTTCGACTACCTCGCCCGCGAGCGCGACGTCGTCGGCCAGCTGACCACCCTGCTCAAGACCCAGCCCGACGACCTCGTCGGCCGCGTGAGCGACCTCGTCGACCGGCTCAAGTCGGTCGAGAAGGAGGTCGAGAAGGCGCGCGTGACGCAGCTGCTCGCCGGTGGCGGCGCCCTCGCGGCCCGGGCCGCCGACGTCAACGGTGTCGCCGTCGTGGCCCACCGCGTCGACGGAGCCGGCGGCGGTGACGTCCGCACCCCGGCCCTCGACGTGCGCAGCAAGCTCGACCGGGCCGGTGCCGTGGTGATCGCGGGCGTGCAGGACGGCAAGATCGCCGTCGTCGCGGCCGTCAACGACGCGGCGCAGCAGCGCGGCGTCAGCGCCAACGACCTCGTCCGTGCGGTCGGCTCCCTGATCGGTGGCAAGGGCGGCGGCAAGGCCGACGTCGCGCAGGGCGGCGGCAGCGACTCCAGCCGCCTCGACGAGGCGCTGGACCCGGTCAGCACCGAGATCGCCCGGGTGACCGGCGCCTGATGCGACACGGCACCCGCCTCGGCCCGGACCCGGGAGACGCCCGCATCGGCGTCGCCCGCAGCGACCCGACGGGCTTCCTCGGCGACGCCGGTCGAGACCGTGCGCCGGGGCCGGGGTGACCTGTCCCGCGTACGCCGACTGGTCGAGGAGACAGAGGCGGTCGAGGTGGTCGTGGGGCTGCCCCGGTCGCTGTCCGGTGGCGAGGGACCGTCGGCGCTCAAGGTGCGCGAGTTCGCACTCGCTGGCGCGGCAGATTGATCCCGTGCCCGTCAGGCTGTGTGATGAACGCCTGACCACGGTGTCGGCGGAGTCGATGCTGCGCGCACGCGGTCGCAAGGGACAGGATCGGAGGTCCGTGGTCGACATGGCCGCCGCCGTACTCATCCTGCAGAACGCATTGGACACAGAACGCGCGAGCGGCAACGCGCCCGGAGAGATCGTCGAGGTCGGCAGTGAGTGACGAGACCCCCATCGAGGACGACAGCTACTACGAGGGCGGAGCCCGGCGCGCGAAGAAGAAGCGCGGGTTCTCCGGCTGCCCGGCCGTGCTGGTCGCGCTGGCCGTGATCGTCGGCGGCTTCTACTTCGTCGCCACCTTGGGCGTCGAATGGGTCGGCGACCAGTTCTCCAGTGCCGAGGACTACCCCGGCCCCGGCGAGGGCGAGGTGACCTTCGAGGTCAGCGAGGGCGACGCGACGGCCGAGATCGGCCGCAACCTCAAGGCCGAGGGCGTCGTCGCCTCCGTGCAGGCCTTCCTCGACGCCGCTGCCGCCGATCCCGACTCGACCGGCATCCGGGTCGGCTTCTACTCGATGAAGGAGAAGATGGCGGCCGAGGACGCGCTCGAGGTGCTTCTCGATCCCGCCAACTGGGTCAAGAGCACCGTCACGGTGCCTGAGGGCCTGCGCGTCGAGGACGTGATGGTGCAGCTCTCCGAGCAGACCGAGTGGGGCCCGGCCAAGTGGAACGCCGCGCTGGCGGATGACGAGGCGATCGGCCTGCCCGACTACGCCGAGGGCAACCCCGAGGGCTACCTCTTCCCCGCCACCTACGAGATCGGGCCCGACGACAAGCCCAAGGACATCCTCGCCGCGATGGTCGCCCGTTGGCGCCGGGCCGCCGACGAGGCGGGTCTCGAGGAGAGAGCAGCCGCGCTGGGCAAGACGCCCGCCGAGATGATGATCATCGCCTCGCTCGTCGAGGCCGAGGGCCGCGGCGACGACATGGCGAAGATCGCGCGGGTCATCTACAACCGGCTCGACGGTCCGGGCGACAAGGCCGGCACCAATGGCTACCTCCAGATCGACGCGAGCGTCAACTACGGACTCGACCGGGAGCTCGGCGTCGCGCTCACGACCGAGCAGCTGGACCGGGACACGCCGTACAACACGTACACGCGGACCGGCCTGCCGCCGACGCCCATCGAGGCGCCCGGTGACGCGGCGATCGCTGCTGCGGCGAACCCGGCCGAGGGCGACTGGTACTACTACGTCACCGTCGACCTGTCGACCGGCGAGACCAAGTTCGCGGAGACCTACGACGAGTTCCGGGCTACAAGGCCGAGCTCACCGAATACTGCACCACGTCCGACGCCTGCTGATGGGCCGCCGCTGTGGGGTGCTCGGCGACCCGATCGAGCACTCCCTGTCACCCGTCCTGCACAGCGCGGGCTATGACGCGCTCGGTCTTGACTGGTCCTACGCCGCACACCGGGTCGCCTCCGGAGGCCTGCCCGCCTTCTTGGAAAAATATGCACAGGCTGGCGAGCCCGGACGGCGACTGGCGGGGCCTCTCGCTCACGATGCCGCTCAAGCGCGAGGCGGTGGCGCTCGTCGACGAGCTCACCGAGCGCGCGCGACTCGCGGGCGCGGCCAACACCATCCTCCTCGACGAGGACGGACGGCGACGGGGCGACAACACCGACATCCCGGGCGCGATCGCCGCGATCCGGGAGCGCACGTCCGCCCCGCTGGCCTCCGCGGTGATCGTCGGCGGGGAGCGACCGCGACCTCGATCGGCCTCGCGCTGGCCGACCTCGGCGTCCGGCACCTCGAGATCGTCGTGCGCAACCCCGAGCGCGCCCTCGAGACGTGCGAGACGGTGCGTGCGCACCCCGGTCGCCCCGACGTGGTCGTGAGCGGGCTCGACGAGGTGACGGTCTTCGACGTCGACCCGGTCGCCTCCACCATCCCCGCGGACGCGCAGGACGAGCGCCCGGTGCGCGCGTGCGTCGCCGTACCCACCCTCTTCGAGATCGTCTACCACCCGTGGCCGACCCCGCTCGCGGCGTCGGTCGGCGACCGCGTGCTCGTCAGCGGATTCGACCTGTTGCTGCACCGGGCGGCGGTCCAGTTCGAGCTCTTCACCGGCGAGGCCGCACCGCTCGCCGCGATGCGCGCGGCCGGGGAGCGGGCCCTGATCGCCGGGACCCTGTCATGAGCGTCGAAGGAGTGGCCGTCGGCGCCGTCCTGTGCGGCGGCCTCGCGATCCTCGTGCCGCGCCTGATCGCGTCGGTGCCCGAGCCGGCCGAGCCCGCGGACGACAAGGAGCCCTACAGCGTCATCGCCGCCCGACCCGGACTGTGGTGGAAGTCCGCGCTGATCTGCGCCGTCATCGGGGCGTTGATCGGCGGTGCGATCGGCGTCGAGTGGCCGTTGCTCTTCCCGGTCCCGCTCGTTCCTGTCGGTGCGGCCCTCGCGCTCATCGACTGGCGCACGCGCCTCCTGCCGACGCGCATCATCGCGCCGACGTACGTCCTCCTCGTCCCGCTCGTCGTCATCGCCGCGCTCGCGAGCGGCGAGCCCACACTCCTGATCCGCGCGGCCATCGGCTGGGCGCTGATGGGGGCCTCTACGTCCTGCTGTGGCTCATCTACCCCGCCGGGATGGGGTACGGCGACGTGCGGCTCAGCGGCATCCTCGGCATCGTCCTCGGCTACCTCGGCGTGGGCGAGCTCGCCCTCGGCGCCCGGTCCGCCTTCCTGCTCGGCGGGCTCGGGGGTGTCGTGCTGGTGGCCCTCAAGGTGATCGACCGCCGGCACAACCCGTTCGGGCCGTGGATGCTGATCGGGGCGCTCATCGGCATCGTCGCCGGGCCGGCCTTCACCGTGTGGATGTGGGGCGATCTCGCCGCCTGACAGCGGCGCGGTGACACAGGTAGCCGCGTGAAAGACTGCGCGCATGTTGCGTTGGCTCACTGCGGGCGAGTCCCATGGCCCCTCCCCGGTCGCCATCCTCGAGGGCCTGCCCGCCCACGTCCGGATCACGACCGCCGACATCGACGACGCGCTCGCGCGCCGGCGCCTGGGCTACGGCCGCGGCGCCCGGATGAAGTTCGAGGCCGACGAGGTCACCATCACCGGCGGCGTCCGCCACGGCGAGACGATGGGCGGACCGGTCGCGATCCGGGTCGGCAACACCGAGTGGCCCAAGTGGGAGAAGGTGATGGCGGCCGACCCCGTCGACCCCGCCGAGCTCGACGTGCTGGCCCGCAACGCCGCCCTGACCCGCCCGCGCCCCGGTCACGCCGACTCGGCCGGCATGCAGAAGTACGACTTCGACGAGGCCCGCCCGATCCCGGAGCGCGCCTCCGCCCGCGAGACCGCGGCCCGCGTCGCCCCGGGTCGCGTCGCCGCCCACTTCCTCTACCGGGCCGTCGGTGCCGAGATCGTCAGCCACGTGATCGAGCTCGGCGGCGTCCGCGCCCCGGCCGGCCGAGTCCCGGAGCCCTCCGATCTCGAGCGCCTCGACGCCGACCCCGTGCGCTGCCTCGACCCTGACACCAGCGCCGGGATGGTCGAGCGCATCGACCGAGCGCACAAGGACGGCGACACCCTCGGTGGCGTCGTCGAGGTCGTCGTCCACGGCCTGCCGCCGGGCCTCGGCTCCTTCACGCACTGGGACCGTCGCCTCGACGCGCGCCCGGCCGGCGCGCTGATGGGCATCCGGGCCATCAAGGGCGTCGAGGTCGGCGACGGCTTCCTCACCGCGGCCACCCCGGGGTCGCTGGCCCACGACGAGATCGTCCCCACCTCCGAGGGTCTTCGGCGTACGTCGGGTCGCTCGGGCGGCACCGAGGGCGGTATGACCACCGGCGAGATCCTCCGGGTCCGCGCCGCCATGAAGCCGATCGCCACCGTGCCGCGCGCCCTGCGCACGGTCGACGTCGCCACCGGCGAGGAGGCCGTCGCGCACCACCAGCGCTCGGACGTCTGCGCCGTACCCGCCGCCGGCATCGTGGCCGAGGCCATGGTCGCGCTGGTGCTGGCCGACGCCGTGATCGAGAAGTTCGGTGGCGACTCGGTGCGCGAGACGCGCCGCAACGCCGAGTCCTACCTCGACACGCTGCGCTTCCGATGACACCGAGGGTCGTCCTGATCGGCCCCATGGGCGCCGGCAAGAGCACCGTCGCGCAGCTGCTCGCCGACGCACGGGGGCGTCGCCGCGCGCGACACCGATGCCGACATCGAGCGCACCGAGGGCCGCGAGATCTCCGAGATCTTCGTCGACTCCGGCGAGGCGCACTTCCCGCGCGGTCGAGGCCCGGGCCGTCGCCGAGGCGTTGGCCACCCACGACGGCGTGCTGTCGCTGGGTGGGGAGCGGTGCTCGATCCGGCCACGCGTGCTCTTCTCCAAGGGCACACCGTCGTCTTCCTGCGCGTGGGACTGTCCGAGGCCGTCAAGCGTGTCGGCTCGGGCGTCGGTCGCCCGATGCTGCTGGGCAACGTCCGGTCCCGGATCAAGGCACTGCTCGACGAGCGCACCCCCATCTACGAAGCCGCGGCCACGCTCGCGGTCGACACCGACGGCCGCACCCCCGACGAGGTGGCGGCGGAGATCCAGGAGCAGTTGGCATGAGTGACACCACCCTGCACGTGGGCGGCGCCTCGCCGTACGACGTCGTCATCGGTCACGACCCGGCCGACCGGCTGCCCGCGATCCTCGGCGAGAGCGTCGAGCGGGTCGCGGTGTTGTACGCCGGCGAGCTGGCCGAGCAGGTCCAGCCGCTCGTCGACCTGCTGGTCCAGCACTACGACGTGCTCGCCCTCGGCCTGCCCGACGGCGAGCGCGCCAAGACCGCGCCCGTCGCCTCGGACTGCTGGGAGGCGCTGGGCGAGGGCGGCTTCACCCGCTCCGACGCCGTCGTCACGTTCGGCGGTGGCGCCACCACCGACCTCGGTGGCTTCGTCGCCGCGACCCGGCTGCGCGGGGTCCGCGTCGTGCACGTGCCGACCACGGTGCTGGCGATGGTCGACGCCGCCGTCGGCGGCAAGACCGGCATCAACACCGGCGCCGGCAAGAACCTCGTCGGCTCCTTCCACGAGCCCGCCGGCGTGCTCTGCGACCTGTCGCTGCTGTCGACGCTGCCGCGCGACGAGTTCGTCGCCGGCCCGGGGGAGGTCGTCAAGTGCGGCTTCATTGCCGATCCGGTGATCCTCGACCTGATCGAGGCCAACGACCCCGCGACCCTGACCGCCGACTCCGCCGTCACCCGCGAGCTCATCGAGCGCGCGATCCGGGTCAAGATCGACGTCGTGGTCGACGACCTTCGCGAGACGGGCGGATCTGAGCGACACCCCGGCTCCTCGATTGGCAGGGAGGTCCTCAACTACGGCCACACCCTCGCGCACGCGATCGAGCGCACCAGCGGCTACGCCGTCCGGCACGGCGAGGCGGTCGCGATCGGCTCGGTCTACGTCGCCGAGCTGGCCGCCCGCGCCGGCACCCTCGACCCCGCGCTGGTCGAGCGGCACCGCGCCGCCTTCGGCCGCGTCGGGCTCCCCACCACCTACGCCGACGCGTCCTTCGAGGACCTGCACGACGCGATGAAGATCGACAAGAAGGCCCGCGGCAACCAGCTGCGCTTCGTGGTGCTCGACGACGTCGGCAAGCCACGGGTGCTGGCCGGCCCGTCCGAGGACGACCTGCGCGCGGCGTACTCAGCGATCAATGGGGCGATCCGATGAAGGTCCTCGTCCTCAACGGCCCCAACCTCGGACGCCCGGGTCGCCGGCAGCCGGAGATCTACGGCACCACGACCCACGACGAGCTCGCCGACCAGTGCATCGCCCGGGGTGCCGACCTCGGCCTCGACGTCGAGGTCCGCCAGACCAACCACGAGGGCGAGCTGCTCGACTGGCTCAACGCAGCCGCCGACGCCGCGACCCCGGTGGTCCTCAACGCCGGCGCGTGGACGCACTACTCGCTGGCCCTCTGGGACGCCTGCGCCCAGCTCACCGCACCGCTGGTCGAGGTGCACATCTCCGACCCGAAGCAGCGGCCCGAGGAGTTCCGGCACACGTCGGTCGTCGAGCCGCACGCGATCGAGACGATCGCCGGCCGCGGGATCGAGGGCTACCGCGACGCGTTGTCGGCGGTCGCCAGCGCCACCAGCTGATCGCGGGTCGCCGCGTCGGCGGCGGGGTAGAGCGCCTCGATCGCCAGCTCGGCCACCGTCACGTCGCGCGGTGTGCCGAAGACGGTCGTGGTGGTCAGGAACGACAGCACGTCGTCGCCCGACCTGAACCGCACCGTGAGCACGATGTCCGGTGGCAGGTGGTGCGCCGGCGCCGGATGGTCGGCGAGCAGCGCCCCGAGGCGGGCATCTCCGGACGCGTCGAACTCGTGCTGGATCCGGCTCAGGATGCCCGCACGCCACTCGTCGAGGTTGTCGATCCGCGGGGCCGGGCCACGGGGATCGAGCGTCAGCCGCACGACGTTGACCGGCGGCTCGAGCAGGTCGGGCGGGACGTCCGCGAGCAGCCTGTACGCCGCATCGTTGGCCGCCACCGGGTCCCACCCGCCGTCGATGACGAGCGCGGGGTAGGGGCTCGTGCCCGGCCGGGATGAGCTCCGGGGCCTCATTGACCTGCGCGAGCTTGGGGGAGTCGAGCGGCAGGTCGGAGGCGCTCGGGACGAAGCCCGCCGCGGTGAACATCCGTCGCTGCACCCCGTAGCGGCACCTCGAGCGCGTCGCCGAGCTGGCTGATCATGGTCGGGCTCGGCACCGACTTGCCGGTCTCGATGTAGGACAGGTGGCGTGTCGAGACCCCACAACGGTCGCTCAGGGCCTGCTGGGACAGCCTGCGGCGCTCGCGCCATCGGCGTACCAGCGAACCGACGTGGTCCTGCTGCAGATCGGCCTCGGTCGTCATGGTTGCCATGGTGTCAGCCGCGCCGGGCGGAACCACGCCCGGCCGGCCGCGGAACGCGGCGACCAGCACGGCCACGGAGCACGTCCCAGACCCGACCGGTCGTCGTCAGGTCGCCGAGGACGGCGTAGGCGAGGCTGGCCGCGACCCAGACGCCGTTGAAGGCGGCCAGCTCGAGGACGAGGGCGCGCGGCACCGGTCGTCGGGTCGCGAGCCAGCCGACGCCCGCGCCGACTGCGACCGGGGAAGACGCCGAGTCCGACGAGCAGGGCGGTCGAGGCGCCGAAGAGATCGGCGAGCCGGGGCGCGGCGACGAGGTAGGCCGGGCCGTTGCCGGCGGTCAGGGTCGCGTCGGTGAGCAGGAACGGGCGGACCCGTGGGTGGGTGATGACATCGGTGACGGGAGGGGTGTTCGTTGTCGTGGTCATGGCTCCAGCGTGTGCCCGGGCGCGCGGAAAGACCATGACGTCTGAGGTCATGTACTCACGCACGAACGACTCGCGATGCGGGACCCTCAACCATGTTCACCTATGCCGACGCGCAGGTCTGCCCCGGATGTCGGGCCCCCCTCGCCCCCGCCACCCCGTCGTGCCGCTTGTGCGGGCTCGCTCTCAGCGGTCCCGATGCGGGACGGGTGTTCGGGCTCCTGGAGCAGGTCGACGAGGTCGTCGCCGGCATGTACGCCGCAGCCGACCGCGCTCGGGTCACCGTGCCGCCGCAGCAACCACCTTCGACGGTGGCGCCTGCCCCCGTCCACCGGCCCGCGATGAGCTCCGCCACCGTGCCGAAGATCCTGCTCGGCCTCGGCGCGCTCTGCCTGCTCGTCGCCGCCGTCGTCTTCCCGGCCGTCGCCCGGTCGCTGCTGGGCGTCGAGGGTCGGACCGTGGTCCTCGCCGCCTTCACGGCCGTCGCAGGTGCGCTGACCGTCGTCGTGGCCCGCCGCGACCTGCGAGCGGGCGCCGAGTCGCTCGCGGCCGTCACGCTCGGCATCTTCGCCCTCGTGGTCAACGGCGCGTGGCGCTCGGGCTGGCTCGGCGCGATCGGCGAGGAGCCCTTCCCGGTGGTGGCCGGCCTGACCGTCGCCGTCGCGGGGGTGGCGTCCGCGCGATGGGCGGCGTCGACACCCGTCGGCGTCCCGGTCAGCGGGGAAGTGATCGCGGTGCTGGGCCCGGTAGCGGCCGCCCCGGGCATCCCGGGCACCCTCGACGCGGGCGACGCCGTTGCCTCGCTCGCCGCACTCTCGCTGTTCACGATCGGGGTCGTCGCGGGCCTGCGTCTCGAGCTCCGCATCCTCGCCATCGGATCGCTGATCGGTGCGGCCGTCGCCTGGTTGGCCCCGGTGTTCATCGGCGTCCTGCGCCTCGACGGCGAGCTGTCGCTCGCCCGCCTCTGGGGAGATCTCGAGGTGTGGCCGCTCGTCGTGGCCGCCGTCCCGGTCGCGGCCGTTGCGCTGCCGCGCCGGCTGCCCGCCGAGGTGCGGGTCGCAGCTGCGTCGACGGCCGTCCTGCTCGGCACCCTTGTCCCGGTCGTGGCCGTCTTCGACGAGTCGCCGACGCGTATCGCGCTCGTGGAGCTGGCCGTCGTTGCGGCGTACGCCGCCGCGCTGCGCGACGCGTCTGCCCGGCCTGTGGAAGTGGGTGTGCGCGGCTCCGTCGGTGATCGCCGCGCTGGGGCTGAGCGTGAGCGTGGTCCGGCTGGCCGTCGTCGCGGTGGGCGACCCGGTGCTCAACGAGCCGTGGAGCCGCGGGCTGCTCGACCGGGTCGACGCACCCGACGTCCCCCGGACCCGGCCGCTGCTGCTGCCCGCCGGAGTCATCGGGATCAGCGTCACCGTGGCGACCCTGATGCACTGCGACGGTCGACTGGCTCGCTGGACGATCGTGCCCGGCACGGCTGCCACCGTCACTTCGTTCCTCCTCCTGCCCACGCTGTACGGCGCCCCGCTGGCCGCCGCCGTCGGTGCCGTGCTCGCCGCGGCGGGCGCGCTCGCCGTCGCGGCCAGCAGGCTGCAACGGGTCGACCTCGGGGTGTCAGCGGCCGTCATGACCGTGCTCGCCCTCCCGGGCGGCCTCGCCAGCGACTGGGCCACGGCCGGCGTGCTCGCCGTGATCACCGCGGCAGCGATCGTCGCCGAAGCACGTGGCAGGCAGGCCGTGGCCGGTGCCTTCCTCGCACCCCTGACCGGCGCAGCCCTGATCTGGACGATCGGCCACCCGGCCGAGCTGGACACCGTCTGGCGGGCCCTGCCCGTGCTGGTGGTGCTCGGCATCGCGATCGTCGCCCGGCCCGAGGTCGAGCGCGAGGTGGCGGCCGGTGCCGCGGCCTTCGGCGGGCGCCGGGTCGGTGCTCGGGACCGGAACGTTCGAGCAGACCCGGCTGGCGATCTACCTCACTCTCGCCGGGGTCATCTGCACCGTCTCTTCGCTGCTGCACCGTGACCGTCGAGCCCTCGCGTGGGCGGGCCTCGGTCCTGCTGACGCTTGCCCAGTGGGTCCGCCTCGAGCAGGTGGGTGTCGACACGGTCGAGGCCTACACACTGCCGCTCGCCGTGGTCCTGCTCGTGGTCGGCACCATCGCGCTCCTGCGTGGCAACGACTCCAGCATGGCCACACTGTCGCCGGGGCTCGGACTGGCGCTCGTGCCGAGCCTGCTGCTGGTGCTCGTCGACCCGGTCGGCCTGCGCGCGGTCGTGCTCGGCCTCGCGTGCATCGTGCTCGTCGCGATCGGGCTCGCCCGCGGCTGGGCGGCACCCCTCTGGCCGGGGCCTTCGTCGGCGCGCTCGTCGTGCTGCGCCGGGCATCCTTCGCCCGGGTGATCCCGCAGTGGATGCTGATCGGTCTGGTCGGTGTCGCGCTCACCATCGTCGGGGTCACGTGGGAACAGCGCCTCCGGGAGTTCAGGAAGGTGTCGGCGTACGTCCGTGGACTGCGCTGATTCAGGACAGTCCGCACCTGCCCTCTAGACTTCGCGCCATGGCATCAACCAACGACCTCAAGAACGGCATGGTCCTCAACATCGAGGGTCAGCTGTGGGCAGTCATCGAGTTCCAGCACGTCAAGCCCGGCAAGGGTCCGGCGTTCGTGCGCACCAAGCTGAAGAACGTCGAGTCCAACAAGACCGTGGACAAGACCTTCAACGCCGGCACCAAGGTCGAGACGGCCAACGTCGACAAGCGGACGATGCAGTACCTCTACAACGACGGCACGTCCTACGTCTTCATGGACACCTCGACCTATGACCAGCTCGAGGTCGCGCCTGAGATCGTCGGCGACGCCAAGAACTTCATGCTCGAGAACCGGGGACGCCATCGTCGCGACCAACGAGGGCCGCGTGCTCTTCGTCGAGCTGCCCGCCTCGGTCGAGCTGCTGATCAGCCACACCGACCCCGGCCTGCAGGGTGACCGCTCCACCGGTGGCACCAAGCCCGCCACCCTCGAGACCGGCCACGAGATCCGGGTGCCGCTCTTCATCACCACCGGCGAGAAGGTCAAGGTCGACACCCGCGACTCGTCCTACCTCGGCCGCGTCAAGAGCTGACGTGTCGGCTCGCGGCAAGGCCCGCAAGCGCGCTCTCGACCTGCTCTACGCCTCGGAGATGCGCTCCGAGAGCCCGGTCGTCGCACTCGACCGGGCCATCGAGGCCGGCGAGGGCCCGACCAACGACTACACCGGGCTCCTCGTCCGCGGCGTGGTCGACAACCGGGCCCGCATCGACGAGCTGCTGACGGAGTACAGCCGGGGCTGGACGCTGTCGCGGATGCCTGCCGTCGACCGCAACGTGCTGCGCCTCGGCGTCTTCGAGCTCCTGTACGTCGATGACGTGCCCGACGCAGTCGCCGTGAGCGAGGCCATCAGCCCGGTGCGCGACCTGTCGACCGACGAGTCGCCGACGTTCGTCAACGGCGTCCTCGGCGCGATCGAGAAGAACAAGCCCTCCACCGTCTGATCCCAGCGACGCCTAGGGTGGCGTCATGGGAGTGGCGGCCGAGCAGGCGCAACAGGCACACGACAGCGACTGGCTCGACCACGCAGTCCGCGTCGGGCTCGTCGCCTACGGCATCGTCCACCTGATGGTGGCGTGGCTGGCCGGTCAGCTCGCCCCGGGCGAGACGTCGCAGAGCGCGTCCAACGCCGGCGCCCTGCACGCGATCGCCGAACAGCCACTGGGCGGCGTCCTCATCTGGCTGGTCGCCGTCGGGATGCTCCTGCTCGTCGTGTGGCGCGTGCTGGAGTTCGGTTTCGGCTACCGCGAGATCGCGGACACCACGAAGCGCTGGCGCAAGCGGCTCGCGTCGCTCGGCAAGGGCGTGCTCTATGGCGCCCTCGGTGTCAGCGCAGTGAAGACCGCGGTCGGCAACGGGTCCTCCGGCGGCACCGACTCGACGACGGCGAAGATCATGGACCTGCCTGCCGGCCAGCTCCTCGTCGGCGCTGTCGCGCTGGCCGTCATCGCGTACGCCGCACTGCTGGTCTTCCGCGGCTGGACCGAGAAGTTCACCGAGCACCTCGACGCCCGGGGCCTGTCGGGCAACGACGGGTCCGCCTACGTCCTCTTCGGCAAGGTCGGCTACATCGCCAAGGGGCTCGCGATCGGCATCGTCGGCGGGCTCTTCGGCTACGCCGCGATCACCCACGAGGCCAAGAAGTCCGGCGGCCTCGACCGGGCCCTGCAGACCGTGCTGGAGCAGCCGTTCGGCCCGAGTGCTGCTGATCGCGATGGCCCTTGGCCCGGCCTGCTACGGATTGTTCTGCTTCGCCCGCGCCCGACACCTGTCCCGCTGAAAGGACCTGCCATGACCTCATCCCTGTCCTGCGACGTGATCGTCCTCGGCCTCGGCCCGGGTGGCGAGTTCGCAGCCCAGAAGCTCGCCGAGGCAGGCCTCGACGTGGTCGGGGTCGAGCGCGACCCGGTCGGCGGGGAGTGCCCGTTCTACGGCTGCATCCCGTCCAAGATCATGATTCGCGCCGCCGACCTCGTCGCCGAGGTCGCGCATGCTGACGAGCTGGCCGGTCCGGCGTCCTTGACGCCCGAGTGGTCGAGGGTGTCCGAGCGGATCCGCAGGCAGGCGACCAACGACTGGAACGACGAGTCGCACGTGAAGCGACTCAGCGAGGCGGGCGTCCGGATCGTCCGCGGGGACGGGCGGCTGGCCGGTCCGGGTCGCGTGCTGGTCGGGGACGACGAGTACGTCGCCGCGCGGGGCGTGGTCCTCAACACCGGGACGGCCCCGGCGAAGCTCCCGATCGACGGACTCGAGGCGACGCCGTACTGGACGAACCGTGAGGCCATGAAGGTAGCCGACCTCCCACCGTCGTTGGTGGTCATCGGCGGCGGACCCATCGGCTGTGAGCTGGCGCAGGTGTTCGCGCGCTTCGGCTCCGAGGTGACGGTGCTCGAGGTGGCCGACCGGATGCTGGCGGTCGAGGAGCCGGAGACCTCGGAGCTGATCACGGGGATCTTCGAGCGCGAGGGCATCGCCGTACGGACCGGAGTGAAGATCGAGCGGGTCGACCACGTGGACGGGTCGTTCGTCGTGCGCGTCGACGGCACCGACGTACGGGCCGCGCAGCTGCTGGTGGCGGCGGGACGCAGCAACAACATCCGCGACATCGGGCTGGAGACCGTCGGTCTCGACCCGAGCGCCCGATCCGTGTCCACCGACGAGCGCATGCGGGCGGGGGAGCGGTTGTGGGCCGTCGGGGACATCACCGGGCACGGCGCCTTCACGCACGTGTCGATGTACCGGGGCGAGGTTGCCGTGGCCGACATCCCGGGCACACCGCCGATCGAGGCGGACTACCGCGCCGTCCGCGGGTGACGTTCACCGACCCGGAGGTGGGTTCGGTGGGGATGACGGAGGCGCAGGCGCGTGCGGCGGGGTTGTCCGTGCGGGTCGGCCATGCCCAGCTGCCGGAGTCGTCTCGGGGCTTCATCCACCAGCTCGGCAACGAGGGACTGATCAAGCTGGTCGCGGACGCCTCACGCGGGGTGCTCGTCGGCGCCACGGCCGCGGGACCGGCTGGCGGGGAGATCCCGGGCCTGCTGGCGCTGGCCGTGCACGCCGAGGTGCCCGTGGCGACGATCCGCCGGATGCACTTCGCCTACCCGACCTTCCACCGCGCGATCGCGGTGGCGCTGGAGGAGCTGGAGTCCTAGACGCCCACGTGCGCGAGCGCGATCGCCGCGGTGACGAGGAAGGTCTTGACCTGCTCGCCGCCGACGCGGTGGATCGCCGGGATGCCGGGGGCGGCCTCGCTGACCAGCATCCCGACCCGGGCGAGCTGGAGGGCGCCGAGACCGCTGGCATAGAGCTGGTTGGCCAGCAGGGTGGTGTCCTCCACCTTGAAGTCGCCGTTGCTGACGCCGTCGTCGAGGATCACGGAGACCACGGAGAGGCAGCTGGAGATGGCGCGTCCCGGGCGGAACATCGCGCCCTCGCTGATCTCGTCGAGCAGCTCGGGGCCGGTGCGGCGCATGAGCGCCTGCGCGCAGTCCACGAACGCCGGGTGGTCGAGCCCGTAGTCGACGAACGCACTGATCGTGGCCCGCAGCCGGTCGTCGCTGTCGGTGACCCGGTCGACGCTCTTCTCCAGCGCGACGCGGAGCTCGTCGAGGTAGCCGACGAGGGTGAGCGCGAACAGCTCCTCCTTGCCGGTGAAGTGGCGATAGACGATCGCGCGGTTGATCCCGACGGCCCGGGCGATGTCCTCGATCTGGGCATCGCGGACGCCACGCTCGTCGAAGAGTGCGCGGGTCGCCTCGAGGATCTCGCGCTCGCGCTCGCGGCGGCGGGCGGCCGCAGCGGAGCGTCGACCGTCCGTGCGGGGAGCGATGTCGGCGGTCGAGGCGCTGGTCATGGTCTCGAGTCTAGGCGAAGTGCAACGGGGAGTTACACACTTGTGACGAGTGTTTCACCCGAGTCTTGAGCGCGAGCACGTCGGCGAGGGTGTCCGCTTCGTCCGGTCGCTTGTCGTCGCGGTAGCGAACGACCCGTGCGAAGCGCAGCGCGACGCCGCCGGGATAGCGCGTGGACCGCTGCACTCCGTCGATCGCGATCTCGACCACCTGCTCGGGCCGCACGTGCACCACCCAGCCGGTGTCCTCGGTCATCAGCTGGGTGAAGCGCTCGGTCTGCCGGGCCAGCATCGCGTCCGTCATGCCCTTGAAGGTCTTGCCCAACATCACGAAGCCGCCGGTGTCCGGGTCGCGGGCGCCGAGGTGGATGTTGGACAACAGGCCCGTACGCCGACCGCTGCCGCGCTCCACCGCGAGCACCACGAGGTCGAGGGTGTGGACCGGCTTGACCTTCACCCACGCCGAGCCGCGTCGGCCCGCGCCGTAGGCGGCCTCGGGGTCCTTCACGATCACGCCCTCGTGACCGCTGGCCAGCGTCTCGGCCACGAACTCGGCGGCTGCAGTGACGTCGTCGGTGACCAACCGGCGTACGCGATGGGTCTCGGGCACCGGGGCGTCGAGGGCGGCCATCCGCTCGGTCCCGGGGGAGTCGAGGAGGTCGCGGCCGTCGAGGTGCAGGAGGTCGAAGAAGTAGGGCACGACGGCCGCGCCCGTGGACTGCGCCGTGCGCGAGGCGGTCTCCTGGAACGGCCGCGGTCTGTTGTCGGGGCCGAGCATCAGTGCCTCGCCGTCGAGCACGAGGTCGCCGCCGGGCAGGTTGCGCACGACCTCCACGACCTCGGGCAGCCGGGCCGTGATGTCGTCGAGGCTGCGGGTGACGAGCAGGATCTCGTCGCCGCGACGGTGGGCCTGGATGCGGATGCCGTCGAGCTTGGCGTCGATCGCGACCGGCCCCTCCTTGACCGCCTTGGCCATGGCCGCCTCGATGTCGGGGGCGCTGGAGGCGAGCATGGGGAGCACCGGGCGCCCCACCTCGAGCCCGAACTCCGCCAGCGCGGCCTCACCACCGCGGAAGGCCGCCACGGCGGCGGCCAGCGTGCTCCCGGAGAGCATCGCGCTGCGGCGTACGGCGAGGAGCGGGACGTCCGCCACCCGGGCGACCGCCTCCCGGACGAGCGCGTCGAGCGCGCCCCCGGCGGACCTCGCCGGTGACCGGGCCGCGCAGCCGGGCCTGTTCTGTGTCGGTGGCTCGTGCGAACAGGGCGTTGACGGCGTCCTTGCGCTTGTTCTGGGAGCCCGCGCCGGCGATCGCGGACAGCTCTTCGAAGGCCTCGTGGACCTCGGTGACGCTCAGCGCGGGCTCGGTCGCCGGGTCGGGGAGGTCGGACATGCCGCGCCAGCCGAGGCCGGTCCGTCGTTGCCGGAGCGTGCCGCCGAGGTAGCTCACGACCGTCTCGAGCTCCTCCGGGCCCTCAGCCACGGCGTGCCGGAGCGGGTCGGCGAGCGCGGCGACCTTGGCCTTGCGTGATCTGGTCGCGGCCACGGCGGTCGAGGTGGCCACGATCTCGGCGAGGAGCATGGGGTCAGTCTGCCCGGGGGCACCGACATTGGTCTGCGGAGCATTCGGATCGGCATACCGGACGTTTGTGCTGTTGCCGGCGTGGATTTGCAGCACAGACGTTCGGTACGTCGGGCCTGTGGAGAACCGTTCGCGGATTCCGGCGATCGTGGGGAGCATCGAGCCATGGCACACCGCTGGGATCCCAAGGCGCCCCACCCGGGGAGGCTCGTACTCCCGGTGCGCACCGACCGCGAAGGTGGGACGGGTCCGACCGCCGCTCAGGTCCGCGGTCCCCGCTGGCGCACCACCTCCTACGGGTTTCACGTGCCGGCCGACACTCCGGTGGATGTGCCGGAGCAGTGGATCGCCGAGGCATCGGTCCGGTTGCCTCCGGGCGGTCGGATCACGGGTTGGGCAGCCTGCCGACTCCATGGGGCCAACTTCTTCGACGGGCTCGGTCGCGACGGGCGAACCGGGCTCGCGATCCCAGTGGCGATCGGTGCTCGCGGTCGCATACGTCACCGAGCCGGATTGAGGGTCGTCCACTGGCCCGTGCCGGCACAACATCACGCCGTCCGGCACGGACTCGCGACCGTGGACGAGGTGTGGGCAACCGCGGACGCCGCTCGGCTGGCGGGAAGCCCGGTCGAGGCAGTCGTGGTCATCGACATGATGTGCGCGGCCGAGGTCGTCTCGATCCGGCAGCTGCGCAAGAGCGGGCTGTGGTTTGCGCCGGGCGTTCTTGACGAGGCGAGTGAGCACTCCCGATCCCCCAACGAGGTGCGGTGCCGGCTCCAGTGCCGCTTCGCCCTACCCGGCGTTCGCTGGCTGGTGAACGTGCCCGTCTACGACGTGTCGGGACGGCTTCTCGGGATCGCCGACCTGATCGATCTCGAGGCGGGTCTTGTCGTGGAGTTCGACGGCGCCGACCACCGTGAGGCAGCGCGGCACACTCGGGATGTGGTCAAGGAGGATGCGCTCCGACGGGTCGGCCCTGGAGGTGGTCCGGGTGACCGGCAGCGAGGTCGACGACCAAGGCCCGGTTGCGGCGCGGATTCGCGCCGGGCGCGACCGCGCGAAGTTCGAGGCCGCGGCCGACCGGCGCTGGGTGGCTCGCCCGCCGGAGGACACCTTGCACGACCGGATCGAGGAGCGGGCGATCTTGAGAGGCGTGGACCGGGCGACCGGCTGACCTACCGGACGTTTGTGCTGTTTCCGACGCGGATCTGCAGCACAGACGTCCGGTACGGCGTCAGCCGCCGATGCGCGTGCGCACCTCGAACAGCTCTGGGAAGAACGTGAGGTCGAGGGCGCGGCGCAGGAAGTCGACGCCGGAGGAGCCGCCGGTGCCGACCTTGTGGCCGATGGTGCGCTGGACGACCCGGAGGTGCCGGAAGCGCCACTGCTGGAAGTTGTCCTCCACGTCGACCAGCTCCTCGCACGTCTCGTAGACACCCCAGTGCTCGGCGGGTGCGGCGTAGACCTGCGCGAAGACCTCGACGAGACCGGGGGAGGAGGGGTGGCGGCGGGTCACGTCGCGGGTGAGCACCTCGGCCGGCACGTCGTAGCCCCGGCGGGCGAGAAAGGCCGAGAACTCGTCGTACAGGGAAGGCTCGGAGAGCAGGGTCGAGAGCGACTCCTGCGCGACCGGGTCGTGCTTGAAGACCTTCACCATGTCGGCGTCCTTGTTGCCGAGCAGGAACTCGACCTCGCGGTACTGCGCCGACTGGAAGCCCGAGGAGGTCGCGAGGAAGGGGCGGATCTCGGCGTACTCGCTCGGCGTGAGCGTGGCGAGCACGGACCACTGGTCAGTGAGTACCCGCTGGATGTGCTTGACCCGGGCGAGCCGCTTCAGGGCCGGCGACAGGTCGTCGGAGGCCAGCAGGGCCCGCGCGGACCGGAGCTCGTGCACCATCAGCTTGAGCCACAGCTCGGACGTCTGGTGCTGGATGATGAAGAGCAGCTCGTCGTGCTGCGGGGGATCGCTCTGCGGTTGCTGGGCGGCCATCAGCAGGTCGAGGCGCAGGTAGTCGCCGTACGACATCTGTCGCGTGAAGTCCTGTTCGATGCCGGGCTCGATCTCGCGTTGCTCTCCCATGCAGGCAGCGTACGGTTCCCGCATGCAGGAGCGGACCCGGGAGTGGCGACCGGCGTGGCCGTGCCCGGCCGGCTCGATCCTGCGCCAGCAACGCCGCGGCAGCTCGGACCCGAGCTATCGCATCGACGCGGCCGGTGCGCACTGGCGAGGCGTAGCACGCACGCCGGACGGTCCGGCGACCCTGAAGATCACCCAAGCCCCGACCGGCGAGGTGCATGCGAGCGCCCGGGGGAGAGGGCGCCGAGTGGGTGCTCGAGTCCGTCCCGGGGCTCCTCGGGGCACTCGACGACGTGAGCGGATCCGACCCGATCCACCCGCTCGTGGCCGAGGCTCGGCGCCGGCGACCGCACAGCCGGTTCGGGCGGAGCGGCCTCGGTCGTGCAGACGCTGATCCCGAGCATCATCGAGCAGAAGGTGACCGGCCGGGAGGCCTTCGCCGGCTACCGCTCGCTCGTGCTGCGGTACGGCGAACGCGCACCCGGCCCCACCGACGAGCTCAAGCTCTGGGTGCCGCCCGATGCGGCCACCGTCCGGATGATCCCGAGCTGGGCGTGGCTGGAGATGCACATCGACCGGGCCCGGTCGCGGGCCATCGTCACCGCCGCACGGGTCGCCGAAGCCCTCGAGCGGCACGACGGGCCCGAGGACCTCGACCGACGGCTGCGGAGCCTGCCCGGCATCGGGGTGTGGACCAGCGCCGAGGTGCGTGCACATGCCCCGGGCGACCCCGACGCGGTGAGCTTCGGCGACTACCACGTCGCCAAGGACATCGGCTGGGCCATGACGGGCACTCCGTTCACCGACGCCGAGCTCGAGGCCTACCTCGAGCCGTGGCGGCCCCAGCGCAACCGGGCAGTGATGCTGATCCATGGCTTCGCCGGCGGCCGGCCACGTCGTGGCCCGCGGATGTCACCGCGCACGCACCTGCCCGGACGCACTCCCGGCAGTCGTTAGAGCAGCGGGCGCAGCGGCCACAGGACGTACTCCGTGAACTTGCGGTGCAGGTCGCGCGCCTCCCACTCCCGGCTGGACAGCTCGAGCGAGTTGGACTCGTCGCGGACGAAGATCTCCTCGAGCACGGCGGCCATGGACTCGTCGATCACCTCGACGTTGATCTCGTAGTTGCCCCCGGAGGCTGAGGCGGTCGACGTTCGCCGTACCGACCGTCGACCAGTTGCCGTCGATGGTCGACGTCTTCGCGTGCACCATCGCGTCCTTGAAGCGGAAGATCCGCACCCCAGAGCTGAGCAGCTGGGAGAAGTAGCCGCGCGAGATCCAGTCGGCCACGATGTGGTTGGACTTCAGCGGAAGCAACAGCCGCACGTCGACGCCGCGGGCGGAAGCGTCCTTGAGCGCGTCGACGAAGTCCCGGTCCGGGATGAAGTAGGCGTGCGTCATCCAGATGTTGTCGGTGGCGCGGGCGATGGCCTCGAGGTACATCGACCGGATCGGGAACATCCACAGCCGCGGCACGTTGCGCGCGAACCGGATCCGCGGCTCCCACACCGACGCCGTCTCCAGCAGCAGGGGCCGCTCGCTGCGACCGATGCGCTTGCGCCGGTTGAGGTTCCAGAAGTCGGCGAAGGTCCGCTTGAGGTCCCACACGCCCGGACCCGTGATGCGGACGTGCGTGTCGCGCCATTCCGTGGCGTACGGCGAACCGATGTTGTAGCCCCCGACGAACCCGACCTCCTCGTCGACGACCGGGATCTTGCGGTGGTCGCGGCCGTAGCGGCGCAGGTCCCAGAACCGCCAGCCGGCCGACCAGATCGGATAACGGATGACCTTGATCGAGGACGGGAAGCGCCGGAACCGGGCCGAGACGACGGTGTTCGCGAAGCCGTCGTAGATGCAGTAGACCTCGACGCCGCGCTCGGCGGCCCGGATCAGCGCGGTCTTGAACCGCTCGCCGATGTCGTCGCCCTTCCAGATGTAGGTCTCGAAGAGGATCTGCTTCTTCGCCCCGTCGATGGCGGCGAGCATGTCGTCGTAGAGGTCCATCCCGAACGTGTACGTCGTCAGCGTCCCCTCGCCGATCTCGACGGTGCGCGGAGGCGTGACCGGGAAGGGCTTGGGCTTCTTGCCGCGCCGGCGGTAGGAGTCCACCAGCGAGAGCGCGATGGCCAGCGCGACCCGGAACCCGAAGACCGCCATCAGGGTCCGGCGTACGGGCGTCAGGACGCGGGCGAGGGTCACGGGGACAATCTAGCGACGCTCTGGGCACCGATGTCGGTGGTCGCCCGTAGGCTCGACTCATGCGTCCAGTGACAGATCTCGAGCGCCGCGTGGCCCCGTTCAAAGTCGTCTCCGACTACACCCCGTCCGGCGACCAGCCGACGGCGATCGCGGAGATCACCGAACGCATCGCCGGCGGCGAGAAGGACGTCGTGCTGCTCGGCGCGACCGGCACGGGCAAGACCGCGACGGTGGCGTGGGTGGCGGAGCAGCTGCAGCGCCCGATGCTGGTGCTCCAGCCCAACAAGACGCTGGCCGCGCAGTTCGCCAACGAGCTGCGGATGCTCTTCCCGGACAACGCGGTCGAATACTTCGTCAGCTACTACGACTACTACCAGCCCGAGGCCTACGTCCCGCAGACGGACACCTACATCGAGAAGGACTCCTCGATCAACGAGGAGGTCGAGCGGCTGCGCCACAGCGCGACCAACTCGCTGCTGACCCGACGCGACGTGATCGTGGTCAGCACGGTGTCCTGCATCTACGGCCTCGGCACTCCCCGAGAGTACGTCGACCGGATGCTCCGGCTCCGGGTGGGCGAGGAGCACGACCGGGACTCGATCCTGCGGCGGCTCGTCGAGATCCAGTACACCCGCAACGACATGACCTTCACCCTGCGGCACGTTCCGCGTGCGTGGAGACACCCTCGAGATCTTCCCGGTCTACGAGGAGCTGGCGGTGCGCATCGAGTTCTTCGGCGACGAGATCGAGCGGCTGATGACGCTGCACCCGATCACCGGCGAGATCATCACCGAGGACCGGGAGCTGCACGTCTTCCCCGCGACCCACTACGTCGCCGGGCCGGAGCGCATGGAGCGTGCGATCAAGGGCATCGAGGAGGAGCTCGAGGAGCAGCTCGCCACCTTCGAGCGGCAGGGCAAGCTGCTCGAGGCCCAGCGGCTGCGGATGCGCACGACCTACGACGTCGAGATGATGCGCCGAGTCGGCTCGTGCTCGGGCATCGAGAACTACTCGATGCACATGGACGGCCGCACCCGCGGGAGTGCGCCCAACACGCTGCTCGACTACTTCCCCGAGGACTTCGTGCTCGTGGTGGACGAGTCGCACGTGGCGGTGCCGCAGGTCGGCGGGATGTATGAGGGTGACATGTCGCGCAAGCGCAACCTCGTCGACCACGGCTTCCGGCTGCCGAGCGCGATGGACAACCGGCCGTTGAAGTTCGAGGAGTTCCTCGACCGGATCGGGCAGACGATCTACCTCTCCGCGACCCCCGGCAACTACGAGCTGGACAAGGTCGGCGGCAAGGAGAACACCGTCGAGCAGATCATCCGTCCGACCGGCCTGATCGACCCCGAGGTCGTGATCAAGCCGACGAAGGGTCAGATCGACGACCTGATCCACGAGATCCGCACCCGCTCCGACAAGAGCGAGCGCGTGCTGGTGACGACGCTGACCAAGAAGATGTCCGAGGACCTCACCGACTACCTCCTCGACGCCGGCATCCGCACCCGCTACCTCCACTCAGAGGTCGACACGCTCCGGCGCATCGAGCTGCTCAAGGAGCTGCGGATGGGGGAGTACGACGTCCCGGGTCGGTATCAACCTCCTCCGAGAGGGCCTCGACCTGCCGGAGGTGTCGCTGGTGTCGATCCTCGACGCCGACAAGGAGGGCTTCCTGCGCTCCGACAAGTCGCTGATCCAGACGATCGGTCGCGCGGCCCGCAACGTGTCCGGCCAGTGCACATGTATGCCGACAAGATCACGCCGTCGATGGAGATGGCCATCGACGAGACCAACCGCCGTCGCGCCATCCAGGGTTGCCTACAACACCGAGCGCGGCATCGACCCGCAGCCGCTGCGCAAGAAGATCGCCGACATCACCGAGATGCTGGCTCGCGAGGACGAGAACACCCGGGAGCTGCTGCAGACCCGGGCCGACGTCGGGGTCAAGGGCCGGGCCGGGGGAGTCAAGGCCGGCAAGTCCCCGACCCCCGCGCTCTCGAAGATCAAGAACACCCTGCCCGACGCTGCGGGGCTTCCGTCCAGCGACCCGGCCGAGCTGATCCAGCAGCTGACCGACCAGATGCGCGCGGCCGCCGCCGAGCTGCAGTTCGAGGTCGCAGCCCGCATCCGCGACGAGGTCAACGAGCTCAAGAAGGAACTACGACAGATGATGGAGGCAACCAAGTGAATTCAGCGATCGACCTCGGACACCTCGTCTCGGGCGACGTCATCGACCTGATCCCGGCCGATCACGTCCGTTTCTGAGTCCCTCATGCGCCAGCTGCGTGACTCCAGCAGCGACCGCGACGCCGTACGCCATGCCTTCTCCGAGCTGCATGTCGCGCACGCGACGGCCGAGGAGGAGATCGTCTACCCGAAGCTGCGCCGCAAGCAGGCGATCACCGGGCACGAGCAGGAGCACGGCGAGGAGGAGCACGCAGAGGGCAACGAGGCGCTGCTCAAGGTCCTCGAGCTCAAGGGCACCGACACGCAGGCCTTCGACGATGCCGTCGAGGAGCTGTGCAAGGCGGTGAACCACCACCCGGCCGAGGAGGAGCTCACCATCCTCAATCCGGCGCGCGAGGAGGTCGGGCCGAAGGTCCGCGCCGAGCTCGGCGAGGCATTTGCCAAGCGTCGCAACGAGCTGATCGCCCGGGGGTGCGGATCGCTCGCCCGAGTGCGGGCCATCGTGAAGGCCGCCGAGCGCGAGGGCCTGCTGGACGACGCATAACCCGGGTCCCGACCCGGTCGTTGACCTGACCGTCACCGAATCACCGATGCTTCGTTGTCCAAAACGAGAACGTGTTCTATTCTTCGTCGGTCCGGTCAGGGAGGGTTGGTGTATGGGTTTCTCCGCGCTCTCCGTGGTCCGTGGACCGGGCGAGCTCGCCGCGATGGTCATCGACGTCACGAAGCTGACCTTCACCACCCGCTTCCAGTTCCGTGAGTTCATCGAGCAGGCGTGGTTCATCACCAGCGTCACGCTGATGCCGACGATCCCGGGTCTCGATCCCGTTCGGTGCGGTGATCTCGCTCCGTGTCGGCAACCTGACCAGCCAGCTGGGCGCTCAGTCGTTCGCCGGTGCCACCGCGGTGCTCGCGACAGTCCGCGAGGCCGCCCCGATCGCCGCGGCGCTGATCATCGTGGAGCCGCCGGCTCGGCCATCTGCTCCGACATGGGCGCGCGCAAGATCCGCGAGGAGATCGACGCCATGGAGGTCCTCGGCGTGGACCCGATCGCGCGCCCGGTCGTCCCGCGCGCCCCGGCCACCGTCTTCGTCAGCCTGATGATCATCGGCATCGTGATCTCCGCCGGCATCGGCGGCGGCTACTTCTTCACTGTCATCGTCCAGGGGCGGTTCGGCCGGCGCGTTCCTCTCCAGCTTCACCGCGCTCGCGTCCATCACCGACCTGTATGTCGCGATGGTCAAGGCCGCACTCTTCGGCTTCCCCGGCCGCCATCGTCGGCGCGTACAAGGGCCTCAACGCCGGCGGTGGCCCCAGCGGCGTCGGGCGCGCGGTCAACGAGAGCGTGATCCCGGCCTTCATGCTGCTGTTCTTCCTCAACGCGATCATCACGGCGCTGTACTTCCAGCTCGTGCCGCAGCCGGGGCTCTGATCCGATGAACCCATTGAGCAACCGCCTCGAGGAGTACGGCGACCAGCTGCTCTTCTACGCCAAGGCGCTGGCGTGGACCCCGCGTGCCCTGCGCAGCTACCGCCGCGAGATCTACAACACGCTGGCCGAGGTGGCGTTCGGCGCCGGTGGGCTGACGCTGATCGCCGGCACGGCGGGCGTGATCGCGTTCCCGGCGTTCTTCGCCGGCACCGAGGTCGGCATCCGGGGCTACGCGTCGCTCAGCCAGATCGGCGTCGCCAAGTTCACGGCCTTCATCTCGGCCTACTTCAACACCCGCGAGGTGGCACCGCTCGTCTCCTCGATCGCGCTCGCGGCCACGGTCGGTTGTGGCTACACCGCTCGGCTCGGCGCCATGCGGATCTCCGAGGAGATCGACGCCCTCGAGGTGATGGGCATCCCGAGCCTGCCGTTCCCGGTGACGACCCGGATGATCGCCGCCTTCATCGCGGTGATCCCGCTCTACATCATCGCGCTGCTGGCGTCCTACCTCTCGCCCCGGCTGATCACGACGCTGATCTACAAGCAGTCGGCGGGCACCTACGACCACTACTTCATCCAGTTCCTGCCGCCGATCGACATGTTCTGGTCGTTCCTCAAGCTGATCATCCTCGCGGTCATGATCATCCTGATCCACTGCTACTACGGCTACACCGCCAGCGGTGGTCCAGCCGGCGTGGGCGTGGCCGTCGGACGCGCGATCCGCACCTCGATCGTGACCGTCGTGGTCGCCGACTTCTTCCTCAGCTTCGCCATCTGGGGCTCCACCACCACTGTGCGGATCACGGGGTAGCGGCCGTGCTCGTCAACATTCGCCACGACACGAGGGCCGAGCACGTCCGGTTGCTCGTCGCCGGGATCGCCTACCTGACGGCGATGGCCCTGCTGATCGCGCTGTCCATCGCGATCTACCAGAAGAAGTTCACCGACGTCACGACGATCCGGGTCCGAAGCGGACCGCGCCGGCCTCCAGCTCGCGAAGTTCGGCGACGTGCGCATGCATGGGGCGCTCGTCGGCGACGTACGCACCATCGAGCAGGACGGCGAGCAGGCCGTCATCACGCTGGCGCTGCGCCCGGAGGCGGCGCGGACGATCCCGGAGAACATCTCCGTGGAGATCTTGCCGACGACCCTGTTCGGGCAGAAGTACGTCTCGCTGGTGCTGCCGAAGACCGGGGCCTCGACGACGATGCTCGCGGACAACGCGGTGATCCCGGCCAGCCGGGTGCGCACCAACGTCGAGATCCAGACGATCCTGGCCAACCTGTTCCCGCTGCTGCGAGCGGTGAAGCCGGCCGATCTCAACGCCACCCTCTACGCCCTCTCGCACGCACTGACCGGCAAGGGCGACGACACAGGCGAGACGCTCGAGGAGCTCGACGCCTACCTCCTCGAGATCAACGACCACCTCCCGCAGCTCCAGACCGATCTGCGGCTGCTCGCCGACGTGTCCGAGACCTACGAGCTGGCGGCGCCCGACCTGCTGCGACTGCTGCGCAACGCAACCGTCTCGGCCCGCACGCTCGCCCAGAAGAAGGACGAGTTCGGCCAGACCCTGCGCGCCGTCACCGGGCTCTCCGTCAGCGCCCGCAACACGCTGTCGGCCAACGAGCAGGCCCTCATCCAGCAGGGCGCGTACGGCGTCCCGCTGCTGTCGCTCCCGGACACCTACTCGCCCGAGCTGCCCTGTGTCCCGGACGGGATCGTGCGCCAGAAGGCCAACACCCAGAACGTCTTCCGGGACGGGATCATCCACCAGACGCTCGAGCTGGGGGCGCCGCAGCGCAAGTCCTACACCGCCGCCGACGCACCGGTCTACGGGGAGGTCGGCCACGGCCCGTGGTGCCCGGGCCTGCCGGCGAACTACCAGAACCCGGCTCCCTTCCTGCCCCTCAAGGACGGCACCACCGACGACGAGCCCGGAGGTGGGCTGGAGTGAACGCACGCAACGCCGGGACCGTCAGTGCCGGCATCAAGCTCGGCATCTTCACGGTGGTCTCGATCGTCTTCACCACGACGCTGGCCGTGATCATGGGCGGCATCGGCCTCGGGCGAGCACACGGAGTTCAGGGGCATCTTCTCGAGTGCCAGTGAGCTCAAGAAGGGCGACGACGTCCGGGTCGCCGGCGTCTCGGTCGGTGAGGTGACCGACGTGGAGATCCACGGCGCCAACCAAGCGATGATCTCGTTCACTGTCAAGAGCGAGGTCCCGATGACCACGGACTCGCGGGCCAGCATCCGCTTCCTCAATCTCGTCGGCGACCGCTACCTCGCGCTCGAGCAGGGCGACCCGCAGGCCGAGCGGCTGAGCGACGGGGCGACCCTGCCGGTCAGCCAGACGCGCCCGGCTCTCAACCTGACCGCGCTGTTCAACGGCTTCCAGCCGCTCTTCGCGGCCCTCAACCCCGAGGACGTCAACCAGCTCTCGATGAACCTGATCCGAGTGCTGCAGGGCGAGGGCGGCACGATCACCGGCCTGCTCCAGCAGACCGGCGAGCTCACCAACTCGCTGGCCGACCGTGACCAGCTGATCGGCGAGGTGATCGTCAACCTGACGACGCTGATGCAGACCGTCGACGGCAACCACCAGCAGCTCGGCGACCTCATCACCAACCTCGAGAAGTGGACCGGCAACGTCGCGCGCGACCGGTTCACGATCGGCAAGTCGCTGGAGAACATCTCCACGCTCTCCGTGACGCTCTCCGACCTGCTGACCGAGACACGTCCGCTGCTCAAGCAGGACGTCGCGCAGCTGCGCCGGCTCTTCACCGTGCTGGCCCGCCCCGAGAACAAGGCGATGCTCGACGAGGCCCTCGAGACGCTGCCGACGATGCTGTCGCGGCAGACCCGGATCGGCGTCTACGGCTCCTGGTACAACTACTACCTCTGCGAGTTCACCGGCGGCATCGTGCTCCCCGCCGAGCTGGCCGACACGCTGCCGCCCGACGTGGTCAAGCAGATCGCGCAGTTCACCATGCACTCGACCGTCGACAGGTGCAAGCGCTGATGGCCCGCCACTCCGACCGCAAGATCCTGCGCCCGGGCGCCATCACCCCGGTGGGGCTGCTCGTCGTGATGGCCGCGTCCTTCAACCTGCAGAAGTTCCCCGGGTTCCGCGGCACGACCTACCACGCGGAGTTCATCGACGCGAGCGGGCTGCACGTCGGCAGCGAGGTCCGGGTCGCGGGCATCCGCGTCGGTCGCGTGCAGGACATCCGGATCCAGCAGGACAAGGTGGTCGTCGACTTCGAGGTCAAGGACGCCACCCCCGGGTGACGAGTCCCGGGCCGAGGTGCAGGTGCAGAACCTGCTCGGTGAGAAGTTCCTGCACCTGACCACGATCGGCAGCGAACGGCTCGACGACGGCGGCACCATCCCGGTCGACCGCACCGACGTCACCTTCGACATCGTCGGCACCCTCGGCCAGCTCACCACGCAGACCGAGGAGACCCAGAAGAAGTCGCTCTCCGAGGCCCTGAACACGCTCGCGGAAGTGATCGACCGAGGCCGCCCCGGAGGTGAGGAGCAGCTTCACCGGCATCTCGCGGCTGTCGCAGACGATCGCGTCGCGCGACGAGGAGATCGGCGACCTGCTGGAGAGCTCGGCGGAGGTCACCAGCCTGCTCGACGAGCGCAAGGGCGACCTCGTCCAGCTGATGGAGAACGCCGACCTAGTCTTCGCCGAGCTGCGCAAGCGCAAGCAGGCGATCCACGACCTGCTGGTCCACGTCCGCCAGCTCGCCGACGACCTCGAGGGCGTGGTCGAGGACAACCGGGAACAGCTCCGGCCGACGCTCGACCGGCTCGACGAGGTGCTCACCTTCCTGAAGGCCCGCGAGGACAAGCTGCAGACGCTGCTCCACAACTACGGCCCCTACGTGAACATCCTCGGCAACATCATCGGCACCGGCCCGTGGTTCGACGCCTATCTCCCCAACATCACCGGCGTCTTCAGCGGCGAGTTCGTCCCGGGAAAGAGGTGACCTGACATGTTCAGAACGCATCAGTCCGAAGGCTCTCGGGATCGGTCTCGTCCTGCTCCCCGGTGGTGGCTGCGGTCGTCTCGTTCCTGCCCGGCCGGGACACCCGCACCGCGACCCTGCACTTCTCCCGCACGGTCGCGATCTATCCCGGCTCCGAGCTGCGCGTGATGGGCGTCAAGATCGGCCGGGTGGACGCTGTCGTGCCCGAGGGCAACTCGGTGCGCCTCGACGTCACCTACGACCGCGCTACACGCTGCCCGCCGAGGCCGAGGCCGCCATCGTCACCCCCACCCTCGTAGCCGACCGCTTCGTCCGGGTCTTCCCCGTGTACGTCGAGGGCGAGCCCGCGCTCGAGGACGGCGGCGACATCCCGCTCGAGCGCACCAACACCCCCATCGAGCTGGACCGCATGTACAAGGCGCTCGACGACGTGTCGTTGGCACTCGGCCCCGAGCCGGGCGAGCAGTCCGGGCCGCTCAACAACGTCATCACCGCGGGCGCGAAGGCGCTGGAGGGCAACGGCGAGCTCGGCGGGGAGGCCATCCGCAACCTGTCGGCCGCCGTCGAGACGTTCAGTGACAACCGCGGCCCGCTCTTCGAGAACGTCCGGTCGCTGGCCTCGCTCAGCGAGGAGCTGGCGGGCAACGACGCGCCTCGTCAACCGCTTCATCGGCAACCTCGCCGGTGTCTCGTCCCAGCTCGCGGGGAGCGGGCAGAGCTGCGCAAGGTGCTCGCCGCCCCGGCCAGAGTGCTCGGCACCGTCCGCGGCTTCGTCAAGGAGAACCGCGGCAAGCTGGCCAAGGACATCGAGCTGCTCGGCTCCGTGCTCGGCACGGTGGAGAAGGAGAAGGACGCGCTCGCGCTGGTCGCGCAGAAGGGCCCGCTCGCGATGGGCAACCTTGCGATCGCGTTCGACCCGGTCACCGGCACCTTCGGCTCGCGCGTCAACGCCGCCCCCGCCTTCGAGGACCCGACGCAGTTCCTGTGCGACACGCTCAAGAACAACGCCGCGATCAAGCAGCCGGGCGAGGTCTGCCAGCTGCTCACCGACGTGCTCGCCCCGGTCCTCGGCACGTCGCAGGGCGGCGGCGCGAACGGCCGGACGGCCGGCCCCACGAGCCAACCGATGGCACCCGTCGGCGACATCGGCGCCCTGATCGGGGGTGGCCAGTGAAGATCCGAATCGTGACGGTCCTCCTGACGCTCCTCGTGCTCGCCACCGGCTGCAAGTTCGACGGCGCCGAGGACCTGCCGCTGCCCGGCGGGCCCAACACCGTGGCGGAGGAGGACGGGTTCGAGGTCACCGCCGACTTCACCGACGTCCTCAACGTCGTGCCGCGCACGCCGGTGATGGTCGACGACGTGCCGGTCGGCCGAGTGCTCGAGGTCGAGCGCTCCGGCTGGCACGCCGAGGTGACGATGCGCGTGCGCAAGGACGTCGTGCTCCCGGGTTCCGTGATCGCCGAGGTCCGCCAGACCAGCCTGCTGGGGGAGAAGTACATCGCGCTGGTGGAGCCCGCTCGCGATGCGCTCCCCGCGGCGGCGACGCGGCAGCTGTCGGAGGGCGACCACATCCCGCTCGCCCAGACCGGCCGCAACCCGGAGGTCGAGGAGGTGCTGGGAGCGCTGTCCTTCCTGCTCAGCGGTGGCGGCGTCGCGCAGATCAAGACGATCAGCCGGGAGCTCAACGCGATGATGAACGGGCGCTCCGACGAGCTCCGCGACGTCCTCGGCCGAGTCGAGTCGCTGGTCACCGCGTTGAACGGGCAGAAGACCGACCTGATTGCCGCCTTCGACTCGGTCAACGAGCTGAGCAAGACCCCGGTGGACGAGAAGCAGGTGATCGCCGACGCGCTCGACTCGATGGGTCCGGCGCTCGCCGTGCTCAACGAGCAGCACGACGCCCCGGGTGCGGATGCTGACCGAGCTGGACGAGCTCGGGGTCGTCGGGACCCGGGTCATCAACGCGACCAAGGACAACCTGGTCTCGCAGCTGCGCCACCTCGAGCCGGTGCTGCGCAAGCTCGCCGACACCGACGAGAACCTCGTGCCCGGTCTGGTGTCGCTGGCCAGCTATCCGTTCCCCCTCGAGGCCGCCGACGTGATCAAGGGCGACTACGCCAACGTGGCGTTCCTGATGCAGATCAAGCTCACCCCCGTGTCCGAGGGCGGGCTCATCCCGTCCACGCTGGACGAGCTCCAGCAGGTGTGCCTCAGCACCCCGCTGGCGCCGGTCTGCACCCAGAGCGACACTGCGCTCGACCAGCTGTGCGCGGGTGCGCCCGGCCTGCCGCTGTGCCGCCCGGCCACGCTGGCCCGGGTGCCGGCCGCCGTGAGGAGTGCCCGGTGACCCGCGGCGTACGCATCCGGCTGATCGCCTTCATCGTGACCAGCGCGATCGGGATCCTCTACGTCTCCAGCAGCTACCTCGGGCTGGTCGACCGCGTCCCGGGCCGCGGCATCGAGGCGCACGCGACGCTGCCGACCTCCGGTGGCCTGTTCATCGGCTCGGAGGTGACCTACCGCGGCGTCAAGATCGGCAAGGTCTCCGACATGACGGTGACCGGCGAGGGCCTCAACGTCGACCTCGCGCTCGACGAGGAGACGAGGCTGCCGGTCAACTCGCCGATGTACGTGCACAACCTGTCGGCGGTGGGTGAGCAGTACCTCGACTTCGAGCCGCCCGCCACGCAGGGCCCGTTCGTGCGGGACGGCGACCGGTTGACCGGTGACGCCGGGTCGCTGCCCATCGGCGAGGACGTGCTCCTGCGCCACCTCAGCTCCCTGATCGGGTCGGTCGACAAGGACAACCTCGGCATCGTCGTGGACGAGCTGGGTGACATGTTCCGCGACAACGCGACGCCGCTGCGCTCGATCGTCGACAACGGCCGGGCCTTCATCCTCGACGCCCGCGCCAACCGGGACGCCACCATCCGGCTGCTCGACGCGGCCCAGCCCGTGCTGGAGACGCAGGCCGCCAACAAGGAGAACATCCGTTCCTTCGCGCGCGACCTGGCGCTGCTCACCGACACGCTGGCGGCCTCGGACAAGGACGTGCGCACCGTGCTGACGCAGGCGCCGGCGACGGCCACCGAGGTGCAGGCGCTCGTCGAGGACCTGCGCGTCGTGCTGCCGCCGTTCCTGATCAACACCATCCGGGTGACCCGCGTGCTGGCCGAGCGACGCGACGGCCTCGAGCAGCTGCTGGTGACCTTCCCGCGGCTGCTGGCGGCCGGCCCGACGGCGCTGGCTGACCTCGACGGACAGAAGTACGGCCGGGTCAACCTCAACCTCAACCGGGACCCGCCGCCGTGCACCGACGGCTACCTGCCGCCCTCCCAGCGACGCTCACCCAATGAGACTTCTTTCGTCGAGTTCTTCCCGGCCGAGTGTCGCAGCGGTGCGCCTGTCAATATGCGTGGCATGAAGTACGCACCTCCGCCGCGCACGATCGACGTCCTGACCGGGGCCAACTGATGAACCTGCGCCGTCTCAACCTCGTCCTGCTCGTCCTCGGGCTCGCCCTCGGCGCCACCCCGGCCGTGCTCCTCACCCGCGGCAGCGAGGCGCTGCCCGGCCAGACCGCGGCGGAGCAGCGCAGCCAGCTCTACGTCGACGTGAGCCGGGCAGCCACCGCGCAGGTGCAGGCCTTCCCGGGCGTCGACCACGACAACGTCGATGCGCAGGCGCAGGCGGTCCCTGGACGGCGCCACCGGTGACTTCAAGGAGCAGTACGCAGCCGAGGTGGACAACATCAAGGAGTCGGCGCGCGAGCAGGAGTCCACGGCCGTGCCGAGCGTGCTCGAGGTCGGGATCAGCGCCGTCGACACCTCGACGGCGACCGTCTTCGTCGCCGCCAACACCCGGGTCACCAGCAAGGCCACGAAGGGTGAGACCAAGACCGTTCCCCGGGCGGATCCAGCTCGACATGGAGAAGGTGGATGGGCGCTGGCTCACCTCCGGACTCCAGTTCGTGGGTTGAGAGCGATGAGATCAGACGAGCGCGCCTGTCCCTTCTGCGCCGAGACCATCAAGGCCGCGGCGATCAAGTGCCGCTACTGCGGATCCGACCTGCCGCCGGAGGCGGAGGAGCCCGTCGTCGAGCCGGAAGCGCGGCCTGAGGAAGAGCCGCAAGCGAAGCCGAAGCCGGGCCTCGTCGGCAGTGCACGGCTGGCCGCCCTGCTCACGGCGATCGTGGTCGGGCTGGCCGTCTTCACCGGCTTCACCGTTTACGACGAGCTGAACCCGCCGCAGGGAGCGGCGCCGGAGAGTGGCCAGATCACCGACGAGGACGCCCGCACCGGCGTGCTCGTGGCTGCCGCCGACCTGAGCCAGCGAGTGCTCACCTACCACCACGACACCTTCGACCGGGACCTCGAGGTGGCGGCGGCCCGGTTGACGCCGGCCTTCCGCGAGGAGTACGACTCGGCCATGGAGCAGGTGCGGGCCAACACGGAGAAGAACAAGATCTCCCGGGGAAGCCACCGCCGTCTCCTCGGCCATCATCTCGGCCACGGCCGAGAAGGCGCAGGTGCTGGTCTTCATCAACCGGGGAGACGTCGTCGGCGAGGACGAAGGCCAACCAGCTGGTCCGCAACCGGCTCGTCGTCGATCTCGTCCGCGAGGACGGCGACTGGGCGATAGCGGGAGTCAACGCACTCGGCTAAGGTAGAACGTGTTCTAACAGTGAGGGAGAAAACGTCGTGCCGCAGGTTGATCTGCTCATCGTCGGCGCGGGCCCGACGGGTCTCTTCTCCGCCTACTACGCGGGCTTTCGCGGGCTGTCCGTGGCCGTCGTCGACTCGCTGCCCGAGCTCGGTGGCCAGATCACCGCGATGTATCCCGAGAAGGCGATCCTCGACGTCGCCGGCTTCCCCACGGTCAAGGGGCGGGACCTCGTGGCCGGGCTGGTCGCCCGGGCCGACACCGCCAAGCCGGAATACTTCCTCGACCGCACGGCAGAGACGCTGACCCACCGGGGCGACCGCGTCGTGGTCGGCCTCGACGACGGCACCCTCATCGACGCCGGCGCGGTCCTGATCACCGCCGGCATCGGCAAGTTCAGTCCACGTGCACTGCCCGCCGGTGACGGCTGGGTGGGGCGAGGGCTCGAGTTCTTCGTGCCCAGCTTCGCGCCGTACCACGGCAAGGACGTCGTGATCGTCGGCGGCGGCGACAGTGCCTTCGACTGGGCCCAGCACCTCGAGCCGATGGCGAAGTCGGTGACGCTCGTGCACCGCCGCGACGCTTTCCGCGCGCACGAGCGCACCGTCGCGGCCGTCCGCGAGTCCTCGGTCGAGATCATCACCAAGGCCCGGGTGACCGCCGTGCGAGGCGACAATGCCGTCGAGGAGGTCGAGATCCTCGTCGACGGCCGGGAGCCGATCGTGCGGCCGGCGCAGGCGGTCGTCGCCGCCCTCGGCTTCATCGCCGACCTCGGCGCCCTGCAGGGCTGGGGCATCGCCACCGAGAAGCGGCACGTCGTTGTCGACTCGTCGATGCGGACCAACCTCGATCGGGTGTTCGCCGCCGGGGACATCACCGAATATCCCGGCAAGGTCCGGCTGATCGCCGTCGGCTTCGGCGAGGCCGCGACCGCCGTCAACAACGCGGCGGTCGCGATCGATCCGTCCGCCCACGTCTTCCCCGGCCACTCCAGCGAAGGATGAGGAGCTCTTGATGAAGGTGAAGGTCGACTTCGACCTCTGCGAGTCAAACGCCATGTGCGAGGCACTGGCGCCCGACGTGTTCGAGCTGGACGACGACGACTACCTCGTCGTGAAGAAGGAGGACGTCGGTCCCGACGACCTCGAGTCCGTGCGCCGCGCCGTGGCCTCGTGCCCCCGCGCGGCGATCTCGCTCGAGGAAGCCGTCAGCGAAGGATGAGCCTCGAAGGAAAGGTCGCCGTCGTCACCGGCGCCGGCGCCGGTCTCGGCCGCGCCGAAGCGCTCGCCCTCGCCGACCGGGGAGCGCGGATCGTCCTCAACGACCTGCCCGGTGCCGCCGACGGGGCGGCGGAGGAGATCAGGTCTCGTGGCGTCGAGGTGCGCATCGTCACCGGCGACGTGGGGGAGCGCAGCACCGCCGACGCGATGGTGAACACCGCGATCGGCGAGTTCGGATCGCTCGACATCGTGGTCAACAACGCGGGGATCACCCGGGACAAGATGCTCTTCAACCTCAGCGACGAGGAGTGGGACCTCGTCCTCAGGGTGCACCTGCGCGGCCACTTCCTGCTGACCCGCAACGCCGCCGCGCACTGGCGGGCCCTCTCGAAGGAGACCGACGGTCAGGTCTACGGCCGCATCGTCAACACCGCGTCCGAGGCGTTCCTGTCCGGGTCGCCGGGGCAGGCCAACTACGCCGCGGCCAAGGCCGGCATCACCGCGCTGACCCTCTCGGCCGCCCGCGGCCTCGGTCGGATCGGCGTCACCGCCAACGCCATCTGCCCGCGCGCCCGCACGGCCATGACCGAGTCGGTCTTCGGTGAGGACACGTCGGGCCCGGCGGTCGACCCCTATTCACCCGACCACGTCGCGCCGTTCGTCGCCTACCTCGCCTCACCGGCCGCCGAGCGCATCACCGGCCGGGTCTTCGTCGTCTACGGCGGCATGGTCGCCCTCCTCGCAGCGCCGGTCGTCGAGCAGCGCTTCGACGCGACGGACACCGCGTGGACGCAGGCCGACCTCGAGACCCAGCTCGGTGGCTACTTCGCCGACCGGGACCCATCTGTCGGCTTCGCGGCCGATTCCGTCATGCAGCTGAAGATCTGAGAGGCACGTTTGATGAGTCGTCTGGACGGCAAGGTCGCCATCGTCACCGGCGGAGCACAGGGACAGGGCGAGGCCATCGTGCGGGCCTTCGTCGCCGAGGGCGCGTCGGTCGCGATCGCGGACATCAACGAGGTGGGCGGGCAGGCACTGGCCGACGAGCTCGGGGAGCGCGCGCACTTCACCCGGCACGACGTGTCAGACCCGGCGTCGTGGGAGGCGCTGGTGGCCGACACCAACGAGCGCTTCGGCCCGGTCAACGTGCTCGCCAACAACGCCGGCATCCTGCGCTTCGGTGACATCGACACGATGCCGCTCGCCGAGGCGCAACTCGTGTGGGGGTCAACCAGCAGGGTTGCTTCCCGGGCATGCAGGCGGTCACGCCGACGATGAAGAAGAACGGCGGCGGCTCGATCATCAACGCCTCGTCCGTCGAGGGCCCGGGCGGGATGGGCTCGCTGGTGGCCTACTGCGGCTCCAAGTGGGCCATCCGCGGCATGACCAAGGCCGCCAGCCACGAGCTCGCGCGGCGCCGGATCCGGGTCAACTCCGTGCACCCGGGCATGATCGACACCCCGATGACGCAGGAGCACGGCGGTGCCGCAGCGATGGAGTACGGCGCCACCAAGGTGCCGATGCGACGGGTCGGGACGCCTGCCGACATCGCTCCGACCTACGTCTTCCCGGCCAGTGACGAGAGCAGCTACATCACCGGTGCCGAGATCGCCGTCGACGGTGGGGTCACCGCGACCCACGCCTTCGGCGGATGACGCACCGATTCGCCACGCAAAAGGATGTGGCGTGGATCCGCGAGGCCACTCCGCTCGGGACCACGATCGCGTCCGCGATCCCGCCGGTGTTCCGGGCCTACGCCACTGTGCTCGACCCGCAAGACGGGCGGGCCGAGAGCGTCTCGGCGATCATGGAGGTCCTGCGGGAGCACACGCCGAAGGACGGTCTGTGGTGGGTCGGCTACCCGGACACAGGAGCGGACGACGTCGTGTTTCCCGAGGCCGTGCGCACTCGCCTGTACTCAGGCTGGGACTACGTGGTCGTCAACGCGACTCCGGAGCAGGCGCAGCAGTGGCGCCGGGACCCGAGCTCGTGGCGCGCTCCGGGCCCCGACCTCGTCTTCCCCGAGGATCGCTCCCTGGCTGATGTCGTGGCTGTGGGACGACACCCGGCGTTGCTTCGGAGGGTCGGAGGACTTCATCGACGGCCTGCTCAGTCAGGGCGTGCTCCAAGCCCGGCGGGTCCGCCCGGGCGAAGACATGACCCCACCGGGCCGGGAGACGCGCTGACCGCTCAGCGCAGGATGAGCCGGACCGCGCGCTCCATGTGGGCCGCGGTCTCCTCGGCGGTGCTGCGACCGGTCACCCACGCGACGAGCGCGGAGAGCCAGACGTCGCCGATGACCCGGGCGATGGCGATGTCGTCGTCGCTGATGTCGTCGCTGTCCGGGTGCATGGCCCGGGTCAGCATGCGCGTCAGCAGCATGCCGACGGCGTGAATCTCCTGCGCGGCCGACTTGTCGGCGAACATGAACGCCCGGGTCAGCGCGTCGGTCAGGTGCGGGTCGCCCTGCAGTCCTCGGGTCGTACGGCGAAGCACGGTGATCACCCGGTCGGCGGGCGTGTCGCCGGAGATGGCCTTGGTGGCCAGCACCTTCTCGGCGCGCTCGAACTCACGCGCGAGCGCGGTGACGAGCAGGTGGATCTTGGAGGGGAAGTAGCGGTACAGCGTGCCGAGGGCGACCTCGGCCTGCTCCGCGACGGCGCGCATCTGGACGGCGTCGAAGCCGCCCGGGAGGCCAGCGCGATCGTCGCGTCGAGGATGCGCTCGCGGCGCTCCCGCTGCGCGTTGGAGCCGAGCTCGTCGCTCGCCACCGCGTTGGTGCTGCTCACCCTTTGCCTCCGGTTCGTCTTCATGTGTAACTGTCTGTGACAGGGGGCACAGGGCTCGGTGGAACAGTCCCCTGGTCCTGCCCAGTTGAACACCGCGAAGAGGTTACCAACGGGTGAGACATAATAGGAACACGTTTCACTTCTAGAAAGGTCGCGGCGCGTGCGCATTGCATTGCTGTCCTATCGGAGCAAGCCACACTGCGGCGGCCGGGGGATCTACATCCGGCACCTCAGCCGGGAGCTGGTCAACTTGGGCCACGAGGTCGAGGTGTTCTCCGGCCAGCCCTATCCCGAGCTCGACGAGGGCGTCGTGCTGACGGAGGTGCCCAGCCTCGACCTCTACCGCGAGCCCGACCCCTTCCGTACGCCGAAGCCGAGCGAGTTCCGCGACCTGATCGACGTCGAGGAGGTCCTGACGATGTGGACCGCCGGCTTCCCGGAGCCGAAGACGTTCAGCTCGCGAGTCGCGCGGCTGCTCAAGGACCGGGTCGACGACTTCGACATCGCCCACGACAACCGGTGTCCCTGGGCTACGGCATGCTCGAGATCGAGAAGATGGGGCTGCCGCTCCTCACCACGATCCACCACCCGATCAGCTTCGACCGTCGCATCGACCTCGCGGCCCCGCCGGCACGGCGCAAGAAGCTCTCGCTGCGCCGGTGGTACGGCTTCTTGCGCATGCAGGCCAAGGTCGCCCGCCGGGCGCGCACGATCCTGACGCCGTCGGACACCTCGGCGCGCGACATCGCCACCGACTTCGGCGTCGACCCGGCCCGCATGGAGACCGTGCTGCTCGGTGTCGACGACGCGTTCGTGCCGCCGACCGTGGCGCGCGTGCCCGGCCGGATCCTGGCCATGGCCAGTGCCGACGCCCCGATGAAGGGCATCGCCACCCTGCTCGAGGCCTTCGCCAAGCTTCGCACCGAGCGCGACGTGGAGCTGCTGCTCGTCACCAAGCCCGAGCCGGGCGGTCGCACGGAGAGGCTGATCGACAGCCTCGGCATCGGCGAGCACGTCACCTTCGTCAACGGCGTCTCCCGGGACGAGCTCGTTGCGGTGATGGGCTCGGCCGAGCTCGCCTGCGTGCCCTCGCTCTACGAGGGCTTCTCGCTGCCCACGGCAGAGCTGATGGCGTGCGAGACGCCGCTGGTCGTCTCCCGCGCCGGTGCGATCCCCGAGGTGGTCGGCCCCGACGGCGAGTGCGCCATCATGGTGACGCCCGGCGACGTCGGCGAGCTGGAGCTGGCGCTCCCGGAGCTCATCGACGACCCCGAGCGCCGCGCCCGCATGGGCAAGGCAGGCCGCGAGCGGGTGCAGCGCCTGTTCAGCTGGCGGGCCGTGGCCGCGGCCACCGCCGCGGCGTACGAACGAACGATCCGGGACTATCGTGCCGAGCACGACGGCATCAATGGCGCCCGAGGCGCGAGCAAGGAGAACACCAGTGCTGACCGTTGATTTCGACCGCTCGGGCCTGCGCCCCGGCGACCGGGTGCTCGACATGGGCTGTGGCGCGGGTCGTCACGCCTTCGAGATGTACAAGCGGGGCGCCGACGTCGTCGCCTTCGACCGGGACGCCGACGAGCTCGCGACTGTTCGTGAGTGGTTCGGCGCGATGAAGGAGGCCGGCGAGGTGCCGGCAGGTGCCGAGGCCGACGTCAAGGAGGGCGACGCGCTCGCGCTGCCCTTCGCCGACGGCGAGTTCGACCGCATCGTCGCCGCCGAGGTGCTCGAGCACATCCACGCCGACGTCGACGCGATCAAGGAGCTGGTCCGGGTGCTGCGCCCCGGCGGCACGCTGGCGATCTCCGTGCCGCGCTGGCTGCCCGAGGTCATCAACTGGAAGCTCTCCGACGACTACCACAACGCCGAGGGCGGCCACATCCGGATCTACACCGACCACGAGCTGGTCGACAAGGTCACCAAGGCCGGCAAGTTCAACGACGGCACGCCCGGCGACGCGATGGTCTTCGAGGGCAAGGGCTATGCGCACGGGCTGCACGCGCCGTACTGGTGGATCAAGTGCGCCGTGGGTGTCAACAACGAGGACCACCCGCTCGCGAAGGCCTACCACAAGCTGCTGGTGTGGGAGATCATGAAGAACCCCAAGGCGCTGCAGCTGGCCGGCAAGGTGCTCGACCCGATGATCGGCAAGTCGATGGTGCTCTACTTCCGCAAGCCGGAGACCGCTGCCGCAGCTGCTGCCTCGACCGATGCGGCCTGACGTCATCCTGACCGCTGCCCGGGTCGAGGAGACGGCGGCGTCGATCGCGGCCATGCAGGAGCCCTCCGGGGCGATCCCGTGGACGATCGGCGAGCACACCGACATCTGGAACCACGTCGAGTCGGCCATGGCGCTGCTCGTCGGCGGCCGAGTCGAGGCCGCCGGGCGCGCCTACGACTGGGCCGTCTCGATGCAGCGTGCCGACGGCTCGTGGCCGATGAAGATCGTCGCCGGCGAGATCGAGGACCACTCGGGCGAGACCAACATGTCGGCCTACCTCGCCGTCGGGGTCTGGCACCACTGGCTGATCCGTCGCGACGAGGAGTTCGTACGCCGCCTGTGGACGACCGTGCGCCGCGGCCTCGACTGGGTCGTCAGCATGCAGCTGCCCTTCGGTGGCATCGCGTGGTCGCAGGAGTGGGCCGCTGGTTCGCCCGCGAAGGTCAACGCCGACGCGCTGCTGGCCGGCTCGTCGAGCATCTACCAGAGCCTGCGCGCGGGCGTCGCGCTCGCCGATCTGATGGACGACCCTGCAGCCGGAGTGGGAGCTCACCGGTGGCCGGCTCGGCCACGCGCTGCGCGAGCACCGCGACCTGTTCCCGGACAAGTCCGAGTTCTCG
Source organism: Nocardioides sp. B-3 (assembly GCF_024703895.1). Taxonomy (GTDB): domain Bacteria; phylum Actinomycetota; class Actinomycetes; order Propionibacteriales; family Nocardioidaceae; genus Nocardioides. The sequence continues at coordinate 4,177,750 of NZ_CP087968.1, read as the reverse complement.
ATGGACTGGTACTACCCGGTCCTCGGCGGAGCCGTCCGTGGCGACCTGCTGCGCGCGAGCTGATCGACTCGCGCTGGGACACGTTCGTCGAGGCGGGCCTCGGCATCCGTTGCGTCTCGAGGAATCCATGGGTGACCGGCGCGGAGACGTGCGAGCTGGTGATGGCGCTCGACGCCATCGGTGACCGGCAGCGCGCCGTACAGCTGCTGGCAGACATGCAGCACCTGCGCGCGGAGCAGGGGAAGTACTGGACCGGCTACGTCTTCCCCGACGACGTGAACTGGCCCGCCGAGCACACGACCTACACCGCGGCGGCCGTGATCCCGGCCGTCGACGCGCTCACCCACACCAGCGCGGGCGCCGACATCATGCGCGGCACCACACTGGCCGCCGACTTCGCGGAGATCGCGCTCGAGTGCGGCTGCCCGTCAGGCGACCGGGTCTCCAGCCTCTCCTGACGTCCGCTCCAGCACCCGCATCGAGCCCAGCGCCTCCACCTCGGTGAAGGCGCCGCTCGCGAGCGCCGGCAGATAGATCTGCTCGTACGGCGGTCGCCCGCCGTCCGCAGGGTCGGGGAAGACGTCGTGGATCACGAGCAGTCCGCCTCGTTGCACCCACCGCACCCAGCCCTCGAAGTCGGCACGGGCCGGCTCGGCGCCGTGCCCGCCGTCGATGAACAGCAACGCGAGCGGCGTACGCCAGTGCTTCGCGACCGCTGTCGAGGTGCCGATGACGGCAATGACCTGCTCCTCGAGACCGGCGTCCTCGATGGTGCGGCGGAAGTGCGGCAGCGTGTCCATCCGGCCGGTGCGTGGGTCGACGACGCTGGTGTCGTGGTGCTCCCACCCGGCCCGGTTCTCCTCCGAGCCGTGGTGGTGGTCCACCGTGAAGACCGTGCCACCTGCCTCACGCGCGGCCGCCCCGAGGTAGACCGCGGACTTGCCGCAGTAGGTGCCGACCTCGAGCAGCGGGCCCTTCTCGGCCTGCTGCCGGGCGTAGCGGTGCAGCAGCAGCCCCTCGTCCTCGGGCATGAAGCCCTTTGCGTTCAGGGCATGGTCCAGCCAGTCGGTCACGGGGCGAGACACTAGTATGTAGAACATGTTCTACTCGCTGGGGATCTCCGAGGAGCACGCCGAGCTGGGCGCGAGCCTGCGGTCGTGGGCGGCCTCCATCTCGCCGTTGTCCGAGGTCCGGGCAGCCGAGGACGATCCCGGCGCAACCTTTCCCTCCTCCCGGTCGGCACTGACCTCGATGTCCGTGCCGACGATCGGCCTGCCCGAGTCAGTGGGCGGCGGCGGGGGATCGGCGCTCGATGTCGCGGTGGCGCTCGAGGCGTGTGCCTACGCACTCGTCCCCGGCCCCTTGCTGAGTACGGCGATCGCGTCGGCGCTGCTCCCGCCGTCCCACGCCGCGTCGCTGGTGTCGGGGGCGCGCGTGGCAGTTGGTGTCGGTGACGTGGTGCTCGATGCGCCGGGGGCCGACCTGTTCCTGCTGCCCTCGTCGTCAGGCTACGTGGTGGCTTCCACGGCCTCGGTGACGTGTTCTTCACCGCTCCTCGACCTGAGCCGCCGCATCGGAACCGTGTCTTCTGTCGACGGTGCGCCCCTGGACCTCACCGCAGACGTCGTCCACCGCATGTTCGTCACCTTCGCAGCGGCCGAGGCAGCGGGCGTCGCGCGCTGGTGCCTCGACACTGCGGTCGAGCACGCGAAGGTGCGCGAGCAGTTCGGTGCCAAGATCGGCTCGTTCCGGGCGATCAAGCACCTCTGCGCGGAGATGCTGGAGACGGTCACGGCCATCGAGGCGGTGGCGTGGGACGTCGCGTCCGCGGCCTTCACGGACCAGTGGGCGTTCTCATGCGACGTGGCGGCCGAGGTGGCGTTCGACGGCGCCGTCCGCGTGGCCCGAGACTGCATCCGGGTGCTGGGCGGGATCGGCTACACGTTCGAGCACGACGCGCACCTCTACCTCCGCCGAGCGCTGTCCCTGCGATCGCTGGCCGGGACGTCGTCCTCCGCGGCCGCGTCGCTGGCCGCTCGTGCCGTCTCGGGCTCGCGCCGGCAGCTGAAGGTCGACCCGGAGGGCCGCGACGCTCCTGTCCGGCCGGGCATCGCCTCCTTGGTGGCTTCCCTTGACCGGGCCGACCCACGGGCGGGCCCGGTGTCGACCGGCCTGCTGATGCCGCACTGGCCTTCGCCGTACGGGATGGACGCGGACGCGGTGACCCAGCTCGTGGTCGACGAGGAGCTGGCGGCCGCGGGGATCGAGCGACCGGACCTCAAGATCGCAGGCTGGGCGGTGCCGACGATCCTGTCGCACGGGACGCCGGAGCAGCAGGAGCGCTTCGTGCGGCCGTCGCTGCTGGGCGAGATCACCCGGTGCCAGCTGTTCTCCGAGCCGGGCGCGGGCTCCGACCTCGCGTCGCTTCGCACGCGCGGTCCGAGACGGCGACGGCTGGCGCCTGACCGGGCAGAAGGTGTGGACGTCGTTGGCGCAGGACGCCGAGTGGGCGATCTGCCCGGCCCGCACCGATCCGGACGCGCCGCAGCATCGCGGGATCAGCTACTTCCCGGTCGACATGTCCAGCGCGGGCATCGACATCCGGCCGTTGCGTGAGCTGACCGGCGACGCGCTCTTCAACGAGGTGTTCCCGGACGAGGTGTTCGTGCCGGACTCGCTCGTGGTGGGGGAGCCCGGCGACGGCTGGAAGCTGGCGCGCACGACGCTCTCCAACGAGCGGGTCGCGATGGCGGGCCACCGGTTGGGCGTCAGCATCGAAGGCTGCGTGGCCGCGGTGGGTCCCGATCCGCTCGACCGCGCCCGCGTCGGTCACCGGAGTCGCGCTGGCCACGGTGTGCTCGCTGCTGGGCGTCCGTTCGACGCTCAAGGCTCTCGCCGGGACGTCGCCGGGGGCCGAGTCGAGCGTTGCGAAGCTCCTCGGCGTACGCAATCGGCAGGAGGCCTCGTCGCTCCTGCTCGAGCTGCTCGGTCCGTCGGTGCTGCTGGGCGGCCCCGAGGCGGAGGCCGCCGTGCACGAGATGCTGGTGACGCGCTGCCTGTCGATCGCGGGCGGGACGACGCAGATCCTGCGCAACGTGGCCGCGGAGCGGATCTTGGGGTTGCCCCGCTAGCGTGCCGGCATGGTCACGCTTCCGTCTCCTGTCCGTCCCGGCGATCGCGTCGCCGTCGTCTCCCCGTCGTGGTGCGCGCCGGAGCACTTCCCGGCGATCCACGAGCAGGCGCTCGATCGGATCCGGGAGCTCGGGCTGGAGCCGGTCGAGTACCCGTTCACGCGGGTCCGGGGCACGCCGGAACAGCGGGCGTCCGACCTGATGAGCGCCTTCGAGGACGAGTCGATCAAGGCGGTGATGGCGACCGTCGGCGGCAGCGACCAGATCACCGTGCTCAAGCACCTCGACCCGGCGCGGATGCTCGCGCATCCCAAGCGGTTCCCGGGCTACAGCGACAACACGAACCTCTCGAACTGGCTGTGGTTCCACGGCATCGGCGGAGTGTACGGCGGATCGACGGCCGTCCACCTCGGCCCCGGCCCACGGGTCGATCCGCTCCACCCGGACTCCCTCAAGGCCGCGCTCTTCGGCGGGGACCTCGTGCTGACGGAGCCCGCGCGCACCCGCGACTTCGGGGTCGAGTGGGCATCGCCTTCGGTGCTCGTGGAGGCGGCGCCCGACCTGCCGGCCTCGCCGTGGCAGTGGTCCGGGCCGTCTCGCGCGGTGACGGGCACGGTGTGGGGAGGGTGCCTCGAGAGCGTGGAGATGACGCTCGCGGTCGGTCGCTGGGTGCATCCCGTGTCGGCATACGAGGGATGCGTGGTGGCCCCGGGAAGCGTCCGAGGAGATGCCGTCACCCGACCACTGCCTCCGGATGCTCCGCAACCTCGGTGAGCGAGGCATCCTCGGCGCAGCGTCCGCGCTGCTGTGGGGCCGCCCGCCCGTGACCTCGCGCGAGGTGGTGCGGTCGGAGGCGGAGGTCGCGGACCAGCGCGCCGAGCGCCGCGAGGCAGTGCTGCGAGCCGTCGCGGACTACAACCCCTCGCTCGTCGTCGTGCTCGACGTGGACTTCGGGCACACGTCCCCGCAGCTGTTGTTGCCGTACGGCGGGCGCGTGACCGTCGACGGCGAGCGGCGCGAGATCACGGCTCACTTCACGGGGTAGAGATCTACGCCGCTGGGCGCGCATGATCATCTCGGCCCGGTCGGGGTCGAGGGGATGGGTGCCGGTGTGGTCGCGGAGGTAGTAGCGGCCGCGGGGTGTTCGCCAGAGGTATCGCCCGGGCCCGGATTGTCGGCACTGGTAGCCGCCGAAGGTCTTCCAACGGTGGTGGGTGCGGCGGAGGGGCCCGGAGTTGTGGGTGCCGGTTTGGCACGGTGGCCCGTGCTTGTCGTAGGGCGTGGGGTGGTCGTAGTCAACGCTGAGCCGGGTCCCGGACGGCGCGTAGGGGAACACGTCGCCGCCGGCTAGTTGCCAGCTGTGGTCCTTGAGACGGTCGGGGTGCTCGTACTCGTTGATCCTGATCCGGCCATTGAGGTCGCGCACGGGTTGGAGGCTGACGTCGGCGTGGCCGAGGAGGTCGGCGAGGCGTTGGACGAGCGTCGGGCCGAGGTCCTCGACGCGTGCCACGCCGTCTTGGCCGCGGAGCGCGGTGTCGGTGAGGTGGACGTGCACGACGGCCTTCGGCCGCAAGGATGCGAGCTGGCGGCAGGTGAGAGCCGCGAACCCGGCGAGTGTGTCGGCCAGATGACTCGGCGCCCACACCGGGCGGCGGTCGTCCTCGGACTCTCCGTCGGACCTTTCGTCGGATGCCGGCTCCGATTCTTCCTCGACCTCGGTGTGCTCGAGCAGCAGCTGGAGCAGGTCGGCCGGTCGGGCGAGCCAGCCGAAGGCGAGGGCGCGGAGCTCGTTGCGGTTGTGGTCGTGGCCGTGGGTGGGGGCGAGGATGTCGGCGACGCGGTCGGTCAGGGCGTCGACCCAGATGGCGTCGCCGTCGAGGACGCGGGCGATGACGGTGCGGTAGCCGGTGTCGTCGGAGCGGGACAGGGCGACGTAGCGGCGGTGAGCTTCGAATGCGAGGCGGGCGGCCTCGTGGTCGGGGTCGGCCTCGATGGTCTTGGCGCGGGCGAGCTCGAGGACGGTGGCGGGGGACTCTGTGGCGACAGCAGTGGCGATCGCGCGGTCGACGATGCCCACGGTGTCGGCGTCCGGGTGGCGGGAGGTGACGGCGACCTTGCGGGCGACCCCGGGGTTCGCAGGCGAGGGCGAGCATGACGGCGAAGGTGGCGGGGAGTCGGTGGCGCAGGTCGAGGATGTCGGCGATCGCGGCGCGGGTGGTGGCGTGGTGGGTCTGGCGGGCGAAGGCCAGCTCGGCGACGGCGAATTCGCGCATCGGTGGGGGTGCCGTCGCCGCCGGGCTGGATCATCTTCTCCCGGGCGTGCCGGGGCAGGTTGGGGTCGTGCACGGGGAGGTCGGTGTGGAGGTCGGCCCAGTGCGCGACGACGAGGAGGTCCTCGACCTCGGCGAACCGCCGTGCGCGTCGATGACTCGGCGAGGGCCGGGGTGGCCTCGGCGTCCGAGTCGTCGATGTGGGCGGTGTTCATGGCCCGATTCTATCTCGAACGCGTGATCGGATTCAAGAGTTGGATGCATTGTTTGTGCAGGTCAGAGGCCTGCGAAGCATTTGCGCAGCGGTCCCCGCTCCGACTCGACCTCGGTGCGCCCACCCTAGAGTCGACCACCGACAACGTAGGACTCGGACCCCTCACCAGTGGGCGGCAATCGGGTTTCCAATTCCGGCACGACAGCGCGGAGTGCGGCAGATCCGCGCGGATCAGCGGGCCAAGCGCTCGAGTTCGCGGACCGTCTTGCGATCGGTCTTGATCAGCCCATTTCCCTGGGTGGCGCGAGAAGGGCGCCTTGTTCTCCTTCAACACATGCCGAGCGCCTGCTCGGCTCGTTCCTGCGCGCGGTCGCGCTGACCCGTCTGGTCGGCGATCTGCGCGTCGGCCGGAGCGCTCGAAACTTCGTGGACGGAAACGGCGATTCGGCTGCACAAAAGTGGTCCAACCAACGGAGCGCTTCAACGTAGCGATCCGACCATCCGGCGGTGACGATCAGTTCCGCCAACTCAAGGTCTGCTCCGGTATCTACGGTCAGGCCGGCGTCCTGCATTCTCTGGACTTCGACAAGATGCTCGGCCGCCTGAACGAAGAAGCCATCGCGGCTGTAGGCGGCCCCGAGGGCTTGATGTGCCCGAATGATGTCCACGGCGGAAGCGGACTCTTCGGCGAACGTTCGCCGCATGAGGTCGCGCCCAGCCTCTCGGACATCTGCTTGCAGGGCATCGGCGAGGCCCATGCCCTTAATCAACATGTACTGAGCCTTCTGGCCGCGTGAACGAGCTAGGCGGCTCCCAAATTCGGCTCGGGTCTGGGCGTCCCAGTCGGGTCCGCGGTACCAGTCCTCGTTGCCCATGAGAGTCCCTTCGGCGTTGACCTGATGCAGAGGCGCAATTCTGCAGGAGGCCGGGCTGTAGGGCCTTGTCATCGGCATATCCGCGCACATTGCGGCAGATCTGGTCGTTCGGGGTTCAGCTGGCAGTGCGCACCTTAGAGTTCGAATCGTGGATGAGGATGAAGTCAGTGGGTGGTTCGAGGAGTACCTGTCCGCCTTCGCGGCGTCCGGTCGAGGGGAGCGTCAGCCCGCCGACATTGTGGGCTTCTACTCCGCCCCGCTTCTCGTGACGACTGACGACCCGGTGCTCTGGCTCCACACGTCCGACGAGGTTGTTTCCGGCTGAAGACCCGGGTAGAGCGCATGCTTGCGGCGCAGTACGACCACAGCAAGACGCTGTCCAGTGACACCACGATCTTGAACCACAACACAGCAATTCATCGGGTGGCGTTCTCCCGACGTAGTGCGGACGGGGAAGAGATCAACGAACTGACAGTCACGTATGTCGTCACTGCGGGACTAATGGCTTCCGCATCTGTGCATTGGTCCTACACGCAGCCTGATGCCCGCGCGCGTGAGCGCTCATCAAGCATGTCCGGACGTACTGCAAGACAAATTTGGCGCCGGTCATCTCGACGTCGATCTCACCACCGCGTGTTCAGCAGGTGCTGCACGAGCAGCGCCACGAGCAGCTGCAGGGCCAGCCCCCATTTTCGCCAGCGCTCGGGCAGCAGCCCGACGGAGATCAGCAACCGGGGAGCGAAGGGCAGCCAGATCCGCTCGACCTCTGCCTTGGACATGAAAGACAGGTCGGCGACGACGACGGCAGTGAGGGCGCTGGCCGCGAGCAGGGCAACCACGCGATCGGCAGATGTCCGCAGCACGGCCAGCCGACCGAGACCGGCGCCGATGAGAGGCCCCGCGCTGAAGCACAGTGCAGCCAAAGTTGCCCCACACCCAGTAGGACGCCGGCCGGATCCCGGCGACGCCGTCGTAGTAGCGCTCGCGCAGCACCGGCAGCGCCTCCCACCACACGAACCCGAACGGGACGAAGGCCAGCACGACCAGCAGCGCCGCAGAGGCCGCGATCGGCAGCGGCCACCACGAACGTGCGACGAGGAGCACGGCGACGGCGACCAGCCCCACGAGCGGCAGCCCGTAGGACAGCATCACCAGCCAGCCGAGCAGCAGCCCGGCGAGCACCGCCAGAAGAACTCGAGAAAGGCCCACGCGTGTGGCCGCAAGGGCAAGAAGCGCCAACCCCCGGGCGGCCACCGCTGCGAACATCGCATCGTTGGACACCCCCATGAAGAGCGCCATCGGACCGAGGACCGGGGAAGGGCGCCGCGCCACGACCCGCAGCCTCGGCCCCGAGCGCGCGCAGCGTCACGAGCACGGCGACGACGGTCGTCGCGCCGATCGCGGTCACGACGAGACCGGCGGCCGGGTCGCCCCCGAGCCCGAGCCGCACCAGCCCGACGTGGAGCAGCAGCGCGCCCGGCGGGTGCCCGGCGACGTGGGTCGGCCAGTTGTCCGGTGCCGCGGAGTAGGGGATCCGGTCGACGAACCCGCGCAGCACCGCGGTGACGTCCCCGGCCGCGGAGACCTCGCGGGCGACCGGAAGGATCTCGATCCGGTGCCCGAGCACGTCGCCGATCCCGATCGGCCCGATCCGAGCCAGCGCCAGCATCCGGGCCAGCGCGGCGCCGTACGACACGAGCAGGAGGCGTCGCCACTCGAGCGCGGCGGCGAGGGTGAAGGCGTAGCGCCAGCCCAGCATCGCGAGCAGCACGGCCGGCACGCTCGTGAACCCGATGTGCGGCTCCCACAGCGCGTTGAGCGGCGGGAACGTCCCCGCGGGATGCGTGCGTGCGCGCACGTCCCAGCCGGTGATCAGGGGCACGGCCGGTGCGAGCAGCATCAGGGCGAGGGCCACGAAGAGGCCGACGCGCGCCGGAGGAGGAGGTCGTGGCCACGCTCGCATGCTAGGTGCGGAGGACGGGTACCACCGAGAGGTATGAGGCGGACGTCAGGGCTTCGTAAGAGTTCCGGCCCCCGTCCGCGGCGGCACCGTCCTACGTTCGAGGACGTGGACAAGACCTGCGACCTGATCCTCCCGTGCCGCGACGAGGCACCCGCGCTGCGCACCCTGTTGCCCCGCGTCCCCGAGCACTTCCGCGTGATCGTCGTGGACAACGGATCCAGCGACGACACGGCTCGCGTCGCCCGCCAGCTGGGCGCGACAGTCGTGCACGAGGAGCGAGCGGGGTACGGCGCCGCCGTGCACGCCGGAGTAGAGGCGGCCACCGCCGAGCTCATCGCAGTGATGGACGGGGACGGGTCCTTCGACCCCGCGGAGCTCGACCTGCTCCCGGCAGACGTCGCCGAGGGGCGCGCCGACCTCGCCGTCGGCCGGCGCCGCCCGGTGGCGCGAGGGGTCTGGCCGTGGCACGCCCGCGCCGGCAACGCCGCGGTGGTCTGGCTGCTGCGCCGACGGATCGGCCTCGCAGTCCGCGACATCGGGCCGATGCGCGTGTGCCGTCGCGAGTGGCTGCTCGACCTCGGCGTCACCGACCGCCGCTTCGGCTATCCGCTGGAGCTGCTGCACCGTGCCACCATCGCCGGCGCACGGGTCACCGAGCACGACGTCAGCTACCACCCTCGCGCCGCCGGCACGAAGTCGAAGGTGTCGGGGTCCGTGCGCGGCTCGATCCGCACGACTCGCGACTTCTGGGCGGTGGTCCGATGAGCTGCCGGTGGTGGCGAAGGCACCGATCCTCGGACGCGCCAAGACCGGGCTCGGCCGAGACATCGGGATGGCGCGCGCCGCAGACCCGGCCGCGGCAGCGCTGCTCGACACCATCGATGCGTGCGTCGAGGCAGTCGGTGCTGATCACTGCAGCCTCGCCCCGGAGGGTGCCCTCGCAAGTTCCGCGCGCGGTGACGAGATCACCGAGGCCCTGCGCGGCTGGCACGTCCTCGGTCAGCGCGGAGGTGAGCTGGGGGAGCGGCTCGCCTTCGCGCATGCCGATGCGCCGGACCTGCCGCGGGTGCAGATCGGGATGGACACCCCGCAGGTGACGCCGGCGCTGTTGCAGGCCGTGCTGGCGGGCCTCGGCACCCACGACGCCGTCCCGGCGCCCGCCACCGACGGGGGCTGGTGGGCGCTGGCGCTGACCCGCGGTGCCGATGCCGGCCGGCTCGTCGCCGTACCCATGTCGACGGCGACCACCGGGGACGACACCGTCGAGGCCCTCCGCGCCGGCGGCCTGAGCGTCGCGACCGGCCCGGTGCTACGCGACGTCGACACCGTCGAGGACGCAGCACTGGTCGCAGAGCAGGCGCCGTGGACCGGGTTCGCGACCGCTTGGCGGACCGTCGCGCAGAGGTCGGCATGAGCACCCTGACGCGGGAATCACTGCCGGTCGCCGGCATCTTCGCGGAGGCCCTCCGCGGAGTGCCCTGTGACGTGATCTGGGCGGACGGCACGACAGGCACGTTGCCGGTCGCGGGCTGGGTGCAGGTAGCCGACGGCACCGACCGATCCATGCTCGCCTCCTGCGCCGGTCCGACGATCGACATCGGCTGCGGTCCCGGCCGGATGAGTGCGCAGCTGATGCTCGACGGCCACGTCACGCTCGGCATCGACGTGGCGCCGGAGGCGATCACCCAGACCCGCGCGCGCGGCGTCAACGCCCTGCGCCGTGACGTCTTCGGACGCGTTCCCGGGGTGGGGAGCTGGCAGACCGCACTGCTCGCCGACGGCAACATCGGCATCGGCGGCGATCCCGTGCGGTTGCTGGAGCGGGTCCGCGAGCTCGTGTGCCCCACGGGCATCGTGGTGGTCGAGCTGGCGGCGTACGGCGAAGGCCTCCGCCGCAGCTCGGTCGCCCTGAGAGTCGGCGACCGCGTGAGCGACTCGTTCCCGTGGGCGCTCGTGGGGGCGGATGCAGTCGCTGCGGTGGCTGCTCGTGCCGGGCTCACCGTCGTCAGCACGCACGAGCGCGGTGGCCGCTGGTGGTCGATCCTGCACCGGGAGAGCTGACGTGCGACCGCCCGCACCCGAACACTTCACGTCCCGGCTGCGCAGCCCGGCCGTCGCGGCCCGTGTCGGCGCGTGGCTGGGGATCGCCTTCGCCGCCTGCTTCCTGACCGGCGTCTACAGCCATGTCGCGCAGCTGCCGGATCCGTGGCTCCCGCTGCCGACGCGCCCGTCGTGGTTCTACCGCCTCACCCGGGGCCTGCACGTGACGGCCGGCGTCGCGGCCGTCCCGCTGCTGCTGGTGAAGCTCTGGTCGGTCTACCCGCACCTGTTCACCCGGCCCCCTCGGGACCGCCGCCGCGCTGGTGCTGCACGGCCTCGAGCGCGCCTCGGTCGGCGTGCTCGTGGCCGCGGCCGTCTTCCAGCTGGTCACCGGCATCGCCAACTCCGCGCAGTGGTACCCCCGGGCGTTCTCCTTCCGCGCCACCCACTACGCGATCGGCTGGGTCGCCATCGGTGCCCTCGTCATCCACGTCGCCGTCAAGCTGACACCGATCCGCGCCGCGCTGGGCAGCGACATCGACGACGAGATGCTCGATCGGCCCACGATGTCGGGGAGCAGCGGACTGTCCCGCCGGGGGCTGGTGCGGAGCGCCCCGGTCGCCGCCGGGCTGGTCGTGGTGGCCACCGCCGGCAGCACCGTGCCCGCCCTGCGTCGCGTGTCGGTGCTCGGCGTCCGCTCGGGCGAGGGGCCGCAGGGCGTGCCGGTCAACAAGTCCGCCCGCGCGGCCGGGGTGCTCGAGTCCGCGGTCAGCCCGGGCTTCCGGCTCGTCCTCGCTCACGGTGGCACCACCGTGTCCTTGACGAGGTCCGATCTCGAGGCGATGCCACAGACGACCGCCGACCTGCCGATCGCCTGCGTGGAGGGGTGGAGTGCGAGCGCGACGTGGACGGGGATCAGGGTGCGAGCCCTGCTCGACCCGGTCGGCGCACCCGTCGGCGTACCCGTGCAGGTGACGTCGTTGCAGGAGCACGGCCCCTTCAAGGCGACCATCCTGCCCGGCAACTTCGCCGCCGACGACCTCACGCTGCTGGCGCTGCGTCTCAACGGCGAGCCGCTCGACATCGACCACGGCTACCCGTGCCGCCTGATCGCGCCCAACCGCCCGGGCGTGCTGCAGACGAAGTGGGTCACGCGGCTGGAGGTCTCGGCATGAGGCTGCGCATCGTCCCGGTCGCCTGTGGCGTCCTCGCTTCGGCGTACGGCGCCCGGAGCCTGCTCGGAGAGGCCCCGCGCGACCTCCCGGACGCCGGGCTGTGGCTGGCCGGGGGAGTCGTGCTGCACGACTTCGTGCTGGCGCCCGTCGTGCTGCTGGGGGCGCTGGCGCTGCGCCGGTGGCTGCCCCCGTCATGGCGTTCGCCGCTCGTGGTGGCGGGCCTCGTGCTCGGCTCCACCACGCTGGTTGCGATCCCGGTGCTGGGCAGGTTCGGAGCACGGCCGGACAACCCGAGCCTGCTGGACCGGAACTACGTCGCAGGCTGGTTCGGCCTTGGTCGCACTAGGGTTGCTGGCCGTGGCTGGTCACGTCCCGGTGCAACGCATCCGGGCGACGAGGAGGGGTGATGGCGCGGATCCCGGTCGTTGACGACGACACGACCGTGCGCGAGGTCGTGGTGAGCTACCTGCGGGCAGCCGGCCACGACGTCGTCGAGGTCGGCGACGGCGAGTCCGCGTTGGTCGAGGCGGCTGCCGGGGCCATCGACCTCGTCGTGCTGGACCTGATGCTCCCGGGCATCGACGGGCTGGAGGTGTGTCGCCAGCTGACGGAGCGCGACGACGTCCCGGTGATCATGCTGAGCGCCCCGGGTTCGGAGACCGACCGGGTGGTCGGCCTGCAGCGTGGGGCCGACGACTACGTCACCAAGCCGTTCAGCCCGCGGGAACTGGTGCTCCGGGTCGACGGTCTGCTGCGCCGCGCCGTCGAGCGCGCCACGCCTGCCGTCGAGCTCGTCGACGGCGACCCGGTCGTGCACACCGGCCGCCACGAGGCGACGCTCGCCGGCGAGGTGCTCGCGCTGACCTCTCGCGAGTTCGACCTGCTGCGATTCCTGCTCGCCAACCCGGACGTCGCCTTCTCCCGCGAGGAGCTCCTCCAGCGCGTCTGGGGTTGGTCGTTCGGCGACCAGTCCACGGTCACCGTGCACGTACGCCGGCTCCGCGAGAAGGTCGAGAAGGACCCGACGCGCCCGACGCGCCTCGTCACCGTGTGGGGCGTCGGCTACCGCTGGGAGGCGGCGTCGTGAGCGACGAGGTCGCCGTGGTGCTGATCGCGCTGGGCTGGTCGGGAGGCGTCGCGGTCACCGGCCCGGTGGGCGCCCGGCTGCTGCGGTCCGCGTCGTTGCGCTGGCAGGTCGTCGCGGTCGCCATCACGGCGGTGCTCGCCGTCCCGGCCGGGGTCATCGGCACCGCGCGTGCGATGTTCCTCTCCGAGCACGACTTCACCGTCGTGATGATGGTCTGCCTCGTCGCCGGACTCGTGGCCGCCGCGGTCGCGCTCGTCCCGGGGAGCGCCCTCACCCGCTGGTCGCGCACGCTTGCCGCAGAAGCGCGACAGCTCGGCGACGACGGCCGTCTCGAGTCGTACGGCGCAGGGCCGGCCGAGTTCCGCGACGTGTCGGCCGAGCTCACCCTCACGAGCCGCAAGCTCGCCGAGTCGCGCGAGCGCGAGCGGCGGCTCGAGGAGTCGCGGCGTGAGCTCGTCTCGTGGGTCTCGCACGACCTGCGCACGCCGCTCGCGGGCATGCGCGCGATGACCGAGGCGCTGGAGGACGGGATGGTGGACGACCCGCCGCGCTACCTGCGCCTCATCCGCGCCGACGTCGACCGGATGGTGCGGCTCGTCGACGACCTCTTCGAGCTGTCCCGGATCAACGCCGGGGTGCTGAGCCTGACCCCGGAGGAGGTGGCGGTGGCCGACGTCGTCAGCGAGGCCATTGCGAGCGCCGACCCGGTGGCCCGCTCGCGCCAGTGCACACTGGGCGGGCACGTCGAGCCCGGCCTCGTCCTGCGCGCCGACGCGGCCGGTCTCTCGCGGGTCGTGTCCAACCCGGTCACCAACGCGATCCGCCATACCCCTGCCGACGGCACTGTCGAGATCCCGGGGCGCACTTCGCCCCGCGGCGTCGAGCTGACCGTGACCGACGGCTGCGGGGGACTCGACCCCGACGACCTCGACCGAGTCTTCGACATGGGCTGGCAGGGCAGCCGGGCCCGCACCCCCGATCGCGAGAAGCCGTCGGAGTTCGGCCACGCGGGCCTCGGACTGGCCATCGTCAAGGGGATCGTCGAGGCCCACCGCGGTGAGGTCGCCGTCGCCAACCAGCACCCGGGGTGCCGGTTCGTGGTGCTGCTTCCGCACGCCGCGGGCCCTGCCTGACAGGATGCCGTCGTGACGACCGCGCGAGTGACAGGCAACAGTGAGGGCATCGACCCGGCGGCGGTCCAGACGCGGACGATCCGCACGCTCGTCGTCTCGCAGGCCGTCGGGGCGGTCGGCGTCACGATCGGTGTCGCGACCGCCTCTCTCCTTGCTCGCGACATCTCCGGCAGCGAGAGCATGGCCGGCCTCGCGCAGACCTTCCGGGTGCTCGGCACGGCCGCCGCGGCGTTCCTGCTCGCCCGCCTGATGCGCGCCCGCGGCCGCCGGATCGGCCTCGTCACGGGCTACCTCCTCGGTGCCGCGGGGGCGCTGCTTGCCGTGGTGGCCGGGGTCGTCGACTCGATGCTCGTGCTGCTCCTCGGCGCTGTGCTCCCGGGTGCGACGACCGCTGCCAACAGTGGCTCCGCTACGCGGCCACCGACCTCGCGCAGGAGGAGCACCGGGCCCGCGCCCTGTCCGTCGTCGTCTGGGCCACGACCATCGGAGCGGTCGCCGGCCCCAACCTCACCGGAGTCGGTGCGTCGTTCGCCCGGTCCGTGGGCATCCCCGAGCTGACCGGTGGGTTCGCGATCGGTGCGGTGGCCCTCGTGCTGGCGGCCGGCTGGCTCGCCGTGCGCCTGCGGCCGGACCCGCTCCTCGTCGCGCAGGCGAACGCGCCCGTCGCACCGGCCGACACCCCGCGACGTTCGTGGTCGCGCTTCACCGCGACCGTTCGTGACGTGCCAGCCGTCGGTGCGGCCGTCGTCGGGATGGCGTGTGCGCACGCGGCGATGGTGACGGTGATGATCATGACCCCGCTGCACATGGAGCACGGGGAGCGCACCTGGAGATCATCGGATTCGTGATCTCGCTGCACGTGCTGGGGATGTTCGCGTTCTCGCCGCTGGTGGGCGCCGCGGCGGACCGCTGGGGTCGTTCGCCCGTGCTGATGGCGGGCGGTGCGGTCCTGCTGGTGTCGCTCGCGCTGTGCGGTGCGGCACCCGAGGGCAGCTCGTGGCAGATCTTCACCGGCCTGTTCCTGCTCGGACTCGGCTGGTCCTTCGCGACGGTGGCGGCTTCCACGATCATCGCGGACCGTACGCCGCTGTCGGCGCGCACCGACGTGCAGGGCACCTCCGACATGGCGATGTCCCTGACGGCCGCCGGAGGCGGAGCGCTGGCCGGCGTGATCGTGCAGGGGTTCGGCTATCCGACGCTGGCCGCCTTCGCCGCGCTGCTCGGCGCGGCCGTGGTCGTGGCAGGCTTCGCGACCCGGGACAAGCGCGCGGTCTGACTTCCGACACGCCGGGCCCGCTGCTCCACATCGAACAGACGTTCGGGTTAGATTCTGTCCACAGGTACGACGCAGTGCGAGGTTCTCCACAACGACGACTTCCCTGACCGGGGGATGTCGGTGGCTCGCTCTAGCGTCGCAGACGTACCTGACATCCGACACACAGAAGAGGACACGCACATGGCTGCTGGAGATCGTGACAAGGCGCTGGATGCAGCGCTCGCCAACATCGAGAAGTCGTTCGGCAAGGGCTCGGTCATGCGCCCGGGCGACGAGATCCGCGCACCGCTGGAGGTGATCCCGACCGGTTCCATCGCGCTCGACGTGGCGCTCGGCCTCGGCGGTCTGCCGCGCGGCCGGGTCGTGGAGATCTACGGTCCGGAGTCCTCCGGAAAGACGACGGTCGCCCTGCACGCGGTGGCCAACGCCCAGCGTGCCGGCGGCATCGTGGCCTTCATCGACGCCGAGCACGCCCTCGACCCCGACTACGCCAAGGCGCTCGGTGTCGACACCGATGCGCTGCTGGTCTCCCAGCCCGACTCCGGTGAGCAGGCGCTCGAGATCGCCGACATGCTGATCCGCTCCGGCGCGCTGTCGCTGATCGTGATCGACTCCGTGGCCGCACTCGTGCCCCGTGCCGAGATCGAGGGCGAGATGGGCGACAGCCACGTCGGCCTCCGAGGCCCGGCTGATGAGCCGGGCGCTGCGCAAGATGACCGGTGCCCTCAACAACTCCAAGACCACGATGATCTTCATCAACCAGCTGCGCGAGAAGATCGGCGTCATGTTCGGCTCGCCCGAGACCACCACCGGTGGCAAGGCGCTGAAGTTCTACTCCTCGGTGCGCCTCGACGTGCGTCGCATCGAGACGCTCAAGGACGGCACCGACATGGTCGGGAACCGCACCCGGGTCAAGGTCGTGAAGAACAAGGTCGCGCCGCCGTTCAAGCAGGCCGAGTTCGACATCATGTACGGCAAGGGCATCAGCCGTGAGGGTGGCCTGATCGACGTCGGTGTCGAGGCGGGTCTCGTCCGCAAGGCCGGCGCTTGGTACACCTACGAGGGCGACCAGCTCGGCCGGGGCAAGGAGAACGCCCGCACCTTCCTCAAGGACAACCCCGACCCGGCCAACGAGCTGGAGAAGAAGATCCCTGGAGAAGCTCGGTGTCGGTCCGCAGGTCGACAAGCCCAGCGACGACCTCTCCGACGAGCCGATCGGCGTGGCTGATTTCTGAGAACCGTCCGGCGCCGTCGTGGGCGGGTGACGTCCACGACGGGGTCGAGGCTTGGACCCGTTCGGCGAGGCTCTCGAAGTCGGGCTCCCCGGAGTCCGACGAGCCCGACGAGCCGTTCGAGCGGGTGCCGACCGGGCGCTCGCGGCGCAAGAAGACCGGAGCGCGGCAACGCTCCGGCGAGCGTGGCGCGACGCAGGCCCGCGACCGTTCCTCGGGCCCGCCGCCCCCGACAAGGTGGCGCAGGGGCCTGACGCCGACCCGGAGGCGGTCGCCCGGAAGATCCTGCTCGATGCACTGACCGGGCAGGCTCGCTCTCGCAAGGAGCTGGCCGACAAGCTCGCGAAGAAGGACGTGCCGGACGAGCTGGCCGAGCGCCTGCTCGACCGGTTCGCCGAGGTCGGCCTGATCGACGACGAGGCCTTCGCCCGGGCGTGGATCGAGTCGCGTCAACCGGGCAAGGGGCTGGCGCGTCGCGCGCTGGCCCACGAGCTGCGGCGCAAGGGCATCGACGACGAGATCGCCCGTGACGCGCTCGACGAGATCGATCCCGACGACGAAGCGGCCGCGGCCCGGGTGCTGGTGCGCAGGAAGCTGCGCTCGGTGAGCGGGCTCGACCAGCAGAAGGCCACTCGGCGACTGGTGGGCATGCTCGCCCGCAAGGGCTACGGCGCCGGCATGTCCTTCGCCATCGTCAAGGACGAGCTGAAGCTCGCCGGCGACGCCGAGATGGATGCGGGCGACGACGAGGACCCCTAGGGTCTGGCACATGCCAGACCTGCGGCGGCTTCAATGACCATGCGGCTGACGATCGCCGACAGGGGCCACGAGCTGTCGGGGGTGGTGCGCGACGGGGAGTCCCGGCGGGCGGCCGCGGTCCCGCACCGCCGGCTCGCTCACCGGCACCCCCGTGGCGGTGGACCTGTCGGGCGAGGTGAAGAAGTTCGTCATCGACCACGACCGGGTGGTCACGCTTCGCTCGATGACCCGCGGCGACCTGCCCAAGGTGGCCCAGTGGCGCCAGCAGCCGCACGTCCTGCAGTGGTGGGCCGGCGACGGCGAGCCGACGCTGCAACGGGTCACCGAGCAGTATGCCGCCGACATCGACGGCACCAGTCCTACCCGCATCTGGGTGGCCGAGGTCAACGGCCGCTCGGTGGCGTTCGTGCAGGACTACCGCGTCGGCGACTACCCCGACTACGCCCTGCTCGCCCCCGACCCGGACGCGATCGGCCTCGACTACGCGATCGGTGATCCCTGAGTGGGTCGGTCGCGGGCTCGGGGTGCCGATCCTGTGGGCCCGGATGCTCAAGACCCGACACCGGCTCCCCGACGCGAAGACCTACTTCGCCGCCCCCGACCACCGCAACGCCGCCAGCCTTCGCGTCCTCGACAAGCTCGGCTTCACCCGGGGCGTCTGGTTCGGACGAGCCGCAGGCGGACGGCTCGGTGGTCACGGTGGTGGGCTGCACCCTCGACGTCGCCCGCGTCCCGGCCTGACGGGCGCGGGGCGTGGGCCATGATGTGCCCATGACCGACGCGATCGCCGACCACGTCCGCCTCACTCCCGGCCCCGTTGACCTGCGCACCATCGAGACCGACGCCGCGCCCGGGTTCACCGGCAAGAAGGCCGACGGGGAAGCCGCGCTCGCCGCCATGGCCGGCGATCTCGCCGACCTGCAGGAGCGGCTGTGGGCCGAGCGGACAGCCGGCTCCGCGCGACGCGTGCTGCTGGTGCTGCAGGGCATGGACACCTCCGGCAAGGGCGGCGTGCTGCGCCACGCGGTCGGCCTGATCGACCCGCAGGGCGTGCGCATCACCAGCTTCAAGGCGCCCACGGAAGAGGAGAAGGCGCACGACTTCCTCTGGCGGATCGAGAAGGGCGTTCCCGATGCCGGCTACGTCGGCGTCTTCGACCGCTCGCACTACGAGGACGTCCTGATCGCCGGGGTGCGCGGGTTCGCCGAGCCCGCCGAGATCGAGCGCCGCTACGGCGCCATCAACGACTTCGAGGCGAAGCTGGTCGCCGAGGGCACCACGATCATCAAGTGCATGCTCCACATCGGCCCCGACGAGCAGAAGGCGCGTCTGCAGGAGCGGCTCGAGAACCCCGAGAAGCACTACAAGTTCAACCCCGGCGACCTCGACGAGCGGGCCCTGTGGCCCGCCTACCGCGAGGCCTACGAGATCGCCCTCGAGCGCACCCACACCGAGGCCGCCCCCCGGCACGTGATCCCGGCCGACAAGAAGTGGTTCCGCAACCTCGCCGTGGCGCAGCTGCTGCTCGACGCACTGCGCAGCCTCGACCTGCAGTGGCCGACCGCCGACTTCGACGTCGAGGAGCAGAAACGCCGGCTGGCCGACGAGGCACCGGTCGCGTGAACCCGACTTCGCAGTCGGTCACCGGCCTGCCCGTCGTCGCTGTCACGGCTCACGTCACCCCGCTGCGCGAGGGCGGCAGCCTGCCCGGGATCGTCGAGGCCGACGACCACGGGCACCTACGTCTGCAAGTTCCGCGGCGCCGGCCGTGGCCTCAAGGTGCTGGTCGCCGAGGTGATCGTCAGCGAGCTCGCCAAGCGGATCGGACTGCGCACGCCGCGCATGGTCGCTCTCGACCTCGACGCCGAGATCGCGCGCTACGAGGCCGACGAGGAGGTCCAGGAGCTGCTGACCAAGAGCGTCGGGCTCAACCTCGGCGTCGACTTCCTGCCCGGCTCCTTCGGCTACGACGGTGAGATGGACACCTCGGACGCAGAGGCCGCGCGCGTGATCTGGCTCGACGCGTTCACCGCCAACGTGGACCGGTCCCTGGAAGAACCCCAACCTGCTCGTGTGGCACGGCGACCTCTGGGTGATCGACCACGGTGCCTCGCTGTACTTCCACCACGGCTGGGCCGGGGGAGTGAGTGACCCTGCACGGTTCGCCCGCCAGCCCCGGGACATCACCGCCCACGTGATGGAGAAGCGCGTCGCAGCCCTGCCCGACGCGGACGCCCGGATCACGCCGTTGCTGGATCGGACCGTCTTCACCGAGATCCCGGCGCAGGTGCCCGACGCCTGGCTCGAACCGGTGCCGGGCACCGAGACTCCGGACGCGCTGCGTGCGGCGTACGTCGAGTTCCTGACCGCGCGACTGGCGACGCGCGCGTGGCTGCCGGGGGCGGAGTCATGACCCGCCTCGCCTACCAGTACGTCACTCTCCGCTGCGTCCCTCGACCCGAGCGCGAGGAGTTCGTCAACGTCGGGGTCGTGCTCTACTGCCGGGCCGCCGACTTCCTCGACGTGGCATGGCAGTGCGACCGCGACCGCCTCGTCGCCCTCGACCCGCGCCCGGACGTCGACTCGGTGTGCGCCGCGCTGGCCTTCGTCGAGGGGGTCTGCCGCGGGGACGAGCGTGGTGGAGTGGCGGCGCAGCAGTCGCTGGGGCAGCGGTTCGGCTTCCTCAAGGCGCCGAAGAGCACGGTGCTGCAGCCCGGCCCGGTGCACGGTGGCATGACCACCGATCCCGCCCGTCAGCTCGAGCACCTGCTGGAGCGCCCGGTGGGGTGATCCCGGAAATGAGCAGCCGCCCGGCCCGGTGACACCGGGCCGGGCGACTCTTGCACCGGATCAGACGGGGACGAGCTCCACCGCGCCGACGGCGTATCGCGCCGGGATCCGCGCGCGACCTCGGGGTGTGCGCCGAGCGGCTCGGAGACGGCGACCGCACCGGCCTCGAGCGCCAGCTCGGCGGCCCGGTCGGGCAGCGTCCCGGGCGCCGGGAAGAACGACGCGACCGCGATGTGGCGCCGGCCCTCGCCCCGGAAGGCGCGCACGGCCTCGCCGGCGGCCGGGGGAGCGGCCGACGCGAAGGCGGCGGTGACCGGCAGCTTGTGCCGGGTGCCCCGAGTGCGTGCCAGTCGCGCCACGGCCCGGTTGGCCAGCGGGTCGGAGGAGCCGGCGGCGGCGAGCACGAGCGCATCGAGCTCACGCACGCGGGCCTCCTTGAGCGCCTCGCGCAGGCGCACGTCGAGCACCTCGAGGAAGGCGGCCTCCATCCCGAGCACGCGGGTCGCGCGGATCTTGAGACCGTCGTGGCGCGCGGTCGCGGTCGCGATGGCCCTGGGGACGTCGACCCGGGCGTGGAACGCCTCGGTGAGCAGCAGCGGGACGACGACGATCTCGTCGAAGCCGGCCTTCACCAGCCGGTCCACCACCATGTCGAACGACGGCTTGGACAGGTCGAGGAATGCCGTCTCGATGCGCAGGTCGGGACGCATCTTCTTGACCTCGGCCACGAGGGCCTTGATCGTCGCGGCGGAGCGCGGGTCGCGGCTTCCGTGAGCCGGGGCTACCAGTGCAGGAGCGGCCATCAGCTGGGCCTCCCATCTCGGGTGGTGGTGAACGAATCGACGCCGTTGTCGCTTGATGTTTCGTTGCGGAGGGTGAAGTTCATGAGTGGATCCCGCACTCGGTCTTGTTGGTGCCCGCCCACCGGCCGCTGCGCGGGTCGTCGCCGGGCGCCACGCGCCGCGTGCACGGCCAGCAACCGATGCTCGGGTAGTTGTCGTAGACCAGCGGGTTGACCAGCACGCCGTTCTCGGCGATGTAGGCCTCCATCTGCTCGTCGCTCCAGCGCGCGAGGGGGAGACCTTGACCTTGCCCTTGCGGGCGTCCCAGCCGACGACCGGAGCGATCACGCGGTTGTGGGTCTCCGCGCGCCGCAGCCCGGTCGCCCACGCGTCGTAGCCCGCGAGGGAATCGGCCAGCGGCTGGACCTTGCGCAGCTTGCAGCACAGGTCCGGATCGGTCTTGTAGAGGTCCTTGCCGTACGCCGCATCCTGCTCGGCCACGGTCTGCACGGGCTCGATGGTGATGAGGTTGACCGGCAGCGTTGCCTCGACGGCGTCACGCGTGCCGATGGTCTCGACGAAGTGGTAGCCGGTGTCGAGGAACACGACGTCCGGGCCGGGCGCGACCTTGGACGCGAGGTGCGCGAGGACGGCGTCACCCATGGACGAGGTGACGCAGAAGCGCTCGCCGAAGGTGGCCACCGCCCACTCGATGATGTTCTCCGCGGGCGCGAGCTCGAGCTCGGCGCCGACGTGGGAGACGAGCTCGCGGAGCTCCTCCGGCGTGCGGCCGGCGGTGTGGGTGCCCTTGAAGTCGCGGGCAGCCTCGGGTGGAGAGACTCATCGTTGCTCACCTCCTCTGGGGATCATGCCGAGATACGTGACGGAAAAGGCTCGGAGGCAGGAGCGGCACTCCCACCCGTCCTCGCGCGGCCACAGCGTCGTCTCCCCGCAGTACGGGCAGTGGTTGGTGGCCGCTCGCTCACTCATGTCAGACGGCTTCCACGACGGACTCGCCGCGCAGGTGGACTTCGTCGGCCCGGCCGACCCAGTCGGCGAACAGCTCGTCCGGCGAGCGATCGGCGAGGTAGGCCTGCACGACGTTGGTGACGTAGTCGTCGAGGCCGGCGCTGGTGATCTTGTGCGCACGCAGCTTGCGGCCGAGCGTGGAGCTCAGTCCGAGCGCGCCACCGAGGTGCACCCGGGAAGCCCTCGACCCGGTTGCCGTCGTCGTCGAGCACCAGCATGCCCTTGAGGCCGATGTCGGCGACCCGGGTGCGGGCGCAGGCGTTGGGGCAGCCGTTGACGTTGACCGAGATCGGTGTGTCCAGCTCGGGGAACCGCTTCTCGAGCTCGGTGACCAGCGAGCGGGGCCCGCTCCTTGGTGTCCACGATCGCGAGCTTGCAGAACTCGATGCCGGTGCACGCCATCGTGCGGCGACGCCAGTTGCTGGGGCGAGCGGTCAGGCCGATCTTCTCCGGGCCGTCGGCGAAGGCCTCGGTGTCGGCACCGTCGACCCCGATCACCACGAGCTTCTGGTACGCCGTGAGGCGGGCGCCCGCGGCGCCGTACTGCTCGACGAGGTCGCCCAGTGCGGTGAGCGTCGTGCCGTCGATGCGACCCACGACGGGCGTCGCGCCGATGAAGTACTTGCCGTCCTTCTGCTCGTGGATCCCGACGTGGTCACCCCCGGTGCACGGGGGCGACCGGCGAGGGGCAGTCGACGAGGGCGCGATGGAGGTATTCGTTCTCGAGCACCTCGCGGAACTTCTCCTTGCCCCAGTCGGCCAGCAGGAACTTCAGCCGGGCCTTTGAGCGCAGGCGGCGGTAGCCGTAGTCGCGGAAGATGCCGGCCACGCCCTCCCACGCGTCGGCGACCTCGTCGAGCGGGATCCACACGCCCAGCTTGTGCGCGAGCATCGGGGTTGGTCGACAGTCCGCCGCCGACCCACAGGTCGAAGCCCGGGCCGTGCTCGGGGTGGACGGTGCCGACGAACGACACGTCGTTGATCTCGGGCGCGACGTCGTGGCTGGGGTGCCCGGTCAGCGCCGTCTTGAACTTGCGCGGCAGGTTGGAGAAGGCGGGGTTGTTCAGCGCGCGACGCTTGATCTCGGCGAGCGCCTCGGAGCCGTCGATGATCTCGTCCTTGGCGATCCCGGCGACCGGCGAGCCCGGGGAAGGGGCGCGGGCCGTCGCCGCACGCCTCGATCGTGGTGAGGCCGGCCGACTCGAGGCGCTCCCAGATGGCGGGCACGTCGACGATGTCGATCCAGTGGTACTGGATGTTGTTGCGGTCGGTGATGTCCGCGGTGTTGCGGGCGTAGGTCGTCGAGGACTCGCCGAGGGCACGCAGGGCATCGGCATCGAGGATCTGGCCGTCGGTGCGCACGCGCATCATGAAGAAGCGGTCGTCGAGCTCTTCCTCCTCCAGCTGCGCGGTCTTCCCGCCGTCGAAGCCGGGAGCGCGCTGCGTGTAGAGGCCCATCCAGCGGAAGCGACCGCGCAGGTCGGCCGGGTCGATCGAGTCGAAGCCGCGCTTGGAGTAGGTGTAGAGGATCCGGTTGAGGACGTTGAGCGGGTCGTCGTCCTTCTTGGACTGCTCGTTCTTGTTCAACGGCTCGGTGTAGCCGAGCGCCCACTGACCCTCCGCGCGCTTGGGGCGCGGGATCTCGGTGTGCTGGGCAGGCTCTGGCTTGAATCGCAGATCAGGCATGGAGGGGGTGATCCTGTTCGCTGAGGGCCGCGCGCGACGGTGAGCGCGGAAGTGCGGGTGACTGGCGGCGAATCAGCGATGCCAACACATCGAGCTGCGGGTGCGCCTGAAGTCCACGTGGCGTCGGACCACGAGGAACTTGGACGTCACAGCAAGAGTCATGTCAAGGAGTCTCAACGGTCGGACACCCTCCCGACAAGGCGAAATCTCATGATGAGAGACGCCGCGCCACATGATGAGACACGCGTGTGATGTTCATGCGGGATTCACCCCGGTCGTGCGGCGCACGTCACACCGAGGTCAGCGTCGGATGTCGACCACGACCCGGTCGATCGCCCTGCCGCCGGTCGCGCGCAGCGGCAGCCGCCACTTCTGCGAGTCCGTACGGCGGAGCGCGACCCGCACCCAGACCCGGATGCTCTGTCCGGGGGCGAGGCGGGGCGTGCGCCACCCCCGGGACACGGCGTTCGTCCGGTCCCTCGCCGCCGGAGCGATAGGTGATGGCAACCGCGCCGCGGCCCCTCCCGCTCGGGGCGTGGAACGTCATCCGGCCCGATGCGGTCCCGGTGTTGGTGAGGCGGACCCGGAAGACGCCGACGGCGCTGCGCAGACGAAGGATCGCCGTCTGGGATGTCGGGGGAGAGCTCACCGGCGCCGACCCGGGAGCCGGGGGTCGTTCGGACGGCGAGGTCGGGGCGAGGCGCGGCGACCACCTGCGGAGGAGTGGCGACCGGTGGTGCACTCGTCGCGGTGGTCGACGGCGTCGCCGTGGCAGTGCTGGTCGGCACCGGCGCCGGCGTCACGGTGTAGGTGCGCGTGACGGTGGTCTGCCGCCCCGACCCGTCGCGCGCCGTAACCTGCCAGTGTGCGCGCCAGCGGTGGTGGTGTCGAGTCGCTCCCCGACGGGGCCGTCGCACGACTGGAGGGTGGAGCCGCCGGTGTCCCGGCACGAGAACGACACGGCAACGTCGACACCCCGGGCAACGGTCACGCCGTCCGCAGGCCCGTCGACGGTGACCCGGGGGTCGAAGCCGTCGCGGTTCGGCACCAGTGCGGCGCGATAGCTGAAGTAGGCCGACGGTTGTGGGTCGTCCTGCGCCCACCGTTCGTCGGACAGGGACCACAGCGTCGTGCCGCTCGAATCCGTCTCCGACGAGATGGCGGCGGTGTCCGCCGACCAGCCGATGAGGACGTGCCCGTCGGGGAGTCGGGCGGCCGAACCCATGAACCAGTGAACCGGTCGGCAGGGCCGTAGGTGCGGGCGACGGTCGCCTCGGTGCCGGTCAGTGCGAACTCCACGATCCGGGTCGAGGGTCGCGCGACGGCCGGGCCGTCGGGGGCTGCGGGGTCGACGCAGTAGTTGCCGAAGAACGGGATCGAGCCGTTGTCGTACACCGGGACGTTGCCGTTGGGCAGCAGTGAGGCCGAGTGCTGGGCGCAGGGCCCGCCCTCGCCGTCAGGGGAACCTGAAGCTGCTGTCCCGACCGCCCAGCTTCCAGATGACGTCACCCGACTCGTGCCCGTCGTGGGCCCGGCTGGCGATCAGGAAGACCGAGCTGAGGTGGCGGAAGGACACCAGCACGTCGCCGTTCGGCTGGACGTCGATCGAGTTCAGGTGGGCGTAGTCCGCGTCGCCGGGCGCCATCGTCTCGTCGGCGTGAGCAGCGCTCGACCACTCGAAGTCCACGACGCCGTCCGCGGTGACGTGCTGCACGACCGAGTCGACCGGGCCGGTGTCCGGGTCGGGCTCGTAGGCCGTCAGCCAGCGTGACCCGTCGGCCTCCAGCACGGAGTCGTGGTCGTCGGTGTTGACGAGGCCCATCGTCTCGATCCGTCGGATCTCGTGGAACTGGTCGTCGAGCACGACGAGGGGCGCCGCCGGTCCGGCCGAGAGTGGTGGTCGGCCGGCGCACCGTGAACCGGCCACTGCGAGCGAGCTTGAGGTCGAGCACCCGCTCCGTGTGCTCACGGGTGTAGGTGGGGACGCCGTTCCGGTCGACGATCGTCTCGTAGCGGGGTGGGCGGTCGAACCGGTCGATCGTCAGTGCGATGTTGCCCGCCTGCAGTGCGGCGCCGGTCGTCGTGGCCGAGAGCTTCGGGAAGGACGGTTGCAGGACGTACAGCGCGTAGGCCCGCCGCTCGGTGCCGTCGCCGATGAAGACGGAGATCTCGTCACCGGGCTGCGCGTCGGTGAACGTGGCCGACCCGTCGGCGTCCGGCACGCCGTTGAACCACACGGACGGGGCATCCGACACGTTCACGCCCACGGTTCCGTCGGGTTGGGCGTGCACCGCGTAGCGGGAGACCGCCGGGTCGAAGGCCGGGTAGAGCCGGGACGCACCCGCCACGGAGATCGAGGGGGAGACGGCGGCACGGGCTGCCTGCGGCGTACCCGCGCCCAAGGCGACCGGGAGGAGCGCGGAACCGACGCACACGGCGCCCGGGAGAGCCGTGGAGAGATCGCGCATCGGTACGTCCCTTCGGTCGTTCGGAGGTTATCTGCTCTGGACGTCGTGCGTTGACCGATCGTGGCTACATCTAGGCTGACGCCCATGACGGATGCCTCCCTGTCCCAGCTCACGCTCTCCCAATTGACGACGGGCGCCTACGAACAGGCCCTCAAGGTCATCGAGTCGGTGGAGCCGCGCATCGCGGCCGCGACTCGCCGGGAGCTGGCCGACCAGCGAGGTTCGCTCAAGCTGATCGCATCGGAGAACTACGCCTCCCCGGCCGTCCTGCTCACGATGGGCACCTGGTTCAGCGACAAGTACGCCGAGGGCACGGTCGGGCACCGCTTCTACGCCGCCTGCCAGAACGTCGACACCGTCGAGTCGCTGGCGGCGGAGCACGCGCGTGAGCTGTTCGGGGCGCCGTACGCCTATGTGCAGCCGCACTCGGGCATCGACGCCAACCTCGTCGCCTTCTGGTCGATCCCCGGCCAACCGCATCGAGACGCCCGCGCTCAAGCTGCCCGGGCGCGAAGAACGTCAACGAGCTGACCGAGGCCGACTGGGAGTCCCTGCGCCACGAGTTCGGCAACCAGCGCCTGCTCGGCATGTCGCTCGACTCGGGCGGCCACCTGACGCACGGCTTCCGTCCCAACATCAGCGGCAAGATGTTCCACCAGCAGCAGTACGGCACCGACCCCGAGACCGGCCTGCTCGACTACGACGTGGTCGCGGCGAAGGCGCGGGAGTTCAAGCCGCTCGTGCTGGTGGCCGGCTACTCCGCCTACCCGCGTCGCGTGAACTTCGCCAAGATGCGCGAGATCGCCGACGAGGTCGGTGCCGTGCTGATGGTCGACATGGCGCACTTCGCGGGCCCGGTGGCGGGCAAGGTGTTCACCGGCGACGAGAACCCCGTGCCGTTCGCGCACGTCACCACGACCACGACCCACAAGTCCCTGCGCGGCCCGCGCGGCGGCATGGTGCTGGCGCAGGAGGAGTTCGCGGCCGACGTCGACCGCGGCTGCCCGATGGTGCTCGGCGGCCCCCTGTCGCACGTGATGGCCGCCAAGGCAGTCGCGCTCGCCGAGGCGCGCCAGCCCGAGTTCCAGACCTACGCGCAGGCGATCGCGGACAACGCGAAGTCGCTCGCCGAGGGCTTCCTGTCCCGTGACGCCAAGCTCGTCACCGGCGGCACCGACAACCACATCGTGCTGCTCGACGTCGCGAAGTACGGCCTCACCGGCCGCCGGGCGGAGTCGGCGCTGCTCGACTCCGGCGTCGTGACCAACCGCAACTCGGTCCCCAACGACCCCAACGGCGCCCCGGTACACCACCGGCGTCCGGCTGGGCACGCCCGCGCTCACGACTCGCGGCTTCGGTCACGACGAGTTCGACCGGGTCGCCGAGCTGATCGTCGAGGTGCTCTCGAACACCCAGCCGGGCACCACCAAGGCGGGCGACCCCAGCAAGGCGTCCTACGTCCCGGCCGACGGTGTCGCGGAGCGGGGTCCAGGAGCCGGCGCCGACGAGCTGCTCGTCAAGCACCCGCTCTACCCCGGTCTCGAGCTGAGCTGACCTATCGGGTGGTGACCGGGCAGTCCGCGAGAGCGGGCCGCCGGTCGGCACCCACGGTCGCGTCGACGACGATTCGATCGGCGTCCTGCCGGGCGTCGACGTGGATCGTCTCGCCGGGGAACACCACGCCCGCGAAGCGTGCCCCCGAACGACGCGGTCCGCGAGGAATCCCCGTCGAGGAGCAGCTCGGTGACCTCGCGGAGCACGATCCTGTAGGTGCACAGGCCGTGCAGGATCGGCGCCGGGAAGCCGGCCGAGGCGGCGAACTCCGGATCGACGTGCAACGGGTTGCGGTCGCCGCAGAGCCGATAGAGCAGCGCCTGCTGCGCCGTCACGTCGTACGTCGAGCTCGCATCCGGCACCCGGTCGGGGACCGCCACCGTGGTGGACGAGCCGCGGGACCCGCCGAAGCCACCCTCGCCGCGGGCGAAGATCGACGACCGGACGGTCCACAGCTCCTCGCCGGACGCCGAGCGTGCCACGCCCTCCTGCCAGATGACGGCCGCCTTGCCCTTGTCCCAGACGTCGGAGATCCGGGTGGAGAGCGTCGCGGTGCCCGAGGTCGGGATCGGCCCGGTCACCGAGATCGACTGGGCGCCGTGCACGACCTGCGCGAGGTCGAGCTCGCAGCCGGGCAGGTCCAGCGGCGGGGGAGCGGTCTCGTGGAAGGACGGCGCCACGATCCCGAAGCTCGGTAGCGCCCGGAGCCCGTGGGTCTCCGGGGGTGTGCCGAAGATCGGTGGCGCCGACGGCCAGTGCGTAGAGCTGCACGTCCGTTTCCGACCACGAGAACGTGCGGTCGGGGAGCTGCGCGCCGATGGCGACGTGGGGATCAATGGGCATGGGCGATGTCCTCCGCGGCGAGGTAGCCTGAACACCGGGGCGGGACCGATGGTCGCGCCCGGGCCGGCATAGGTGTGGCCCATGACGGCTGCAGGACACGTTGCCGGCGGCGTACAGGCCCTCGATCGCGGTGCCGTCGGGCCGCAGCACCCGGGCGCGCTCGTCGGTGACGAGCCCGCCCTTGGTGCCGAGGTCGCCGGGGACGATCTTCACGGCGTAGAACGGGCCCTCGTCGATGGCGTGCAGCGACGGGTTCGGCTTGACCCGCGGGTCGGAGTAGTACTTGTCGTAGGCGCTCTCGCCGCGGTGGAAGTCCTCGTCGATGCCGCTCTGCGCGAAGCCGTTGAAACGCGCAACCGTCTCTTCCAGCGCACCGGGCGGGACCTCGATCTCGGCGGCGAGGTCGGCCGGGGTCGTGCCCTTCCTGATCGTGCCGAACTTGTACCAGCGGCCGGGGAACGGCGTGCGCGGCGTGAGCCCGGCGAAGAGGTAGCGGTTGCGGTAGCGCTGGTCGATCACCATCCGAGGCGGGTACGGCGCTGGGCCCCGTCGCATGGGCCGCGTAGATCTCCTTGGTGGCCTCGACGTAGGGCAGCGCCTCGTTCATGAACCGCTGGCCGCCGGCGTTGACGATGATCGAGCCCGGCAGGTTGCGCTCGGCCGAGCAGAACCACGGTCCGCTGGGCAGCGGGATCGTCGGTCCCCACCCGTGCGTCGTCCATCAGGTCGGTGGCCGCGCCGATCGCGATCCCGGCCTCGTGCCCGCCGCCGGTGTTGCTCGCGGCGCCCGTCGTCCACGACGCGTCGGTGGGCTGCGGCAGGAACTTCTCGCGCAGCTCCCGGTTGCTCTCGAACCCACCCGATCCGAGGATCACGCCGCGCGTCGCGCGGATCGTCGAGCGGACCCCGTCGCGCATCACCGACACGCCGACCACGCGGCCCTCCTCGGTGACCAGCCCGACCGGGGGCGTGCCGTAGTGGACGTCGACACCGTGGTCGATGAGGCCCTGCCGGAGCCCGATGACGATCGCGTTGCCCATCGCGTACATCCGCTGCCGGCGCAGCCCGCTGATGATCCGCTTCACCAGCACCCTGACCATCGTGACCGGGCCGCGCAGCGTGCGCAGGCCCGGGCTGATCTTGCGGAAGTCGGCCTGCGTGACGATCAGGTTGGCGGGCGCCTTGGTGTAGGGCTTCGTCAGCCGCCCGAGCTCGTCGTCGAGGAACGACGCGTCCATCGGCACCGGCTCCACGCTGCGTCCTCGCACGCGCCCGCCGGGTTGCTCGGGCAGGTAGTCGGCGTACTCCGGGACCCACGCGAAGCGCGTCGGCGTCTGCTCCCGGAGGAAGTCCATCACCTCGGGTCCACGGTCGAGGAAGGTGTCGCGGCGGACCTTCGGCACCGTGTCGCCGACGATCGAGTCGAGGTAGAGCTTGGCGGCGTCGAGGTCACCGGCGTCGACCTGACCGGCGTCGCGCAGCGCGTAGTTGCCCGGGATCCAGACTCCGCCGCCGGAGCGGGGCCGTCGACCCGCCGAAGGTCTCGCTGCTCTCGACGACGATCGTGCGCAGGCCGTGCTTCGACGCGGCGGCCAGTGCGGCGGCCATTCCGGCCCCGCCGGCGCCCACCACGACGACGTCGACCTGCTCCGGGAGAGGGGTGCTCATGGCGCAAAACTGTAACAGGTTCTAGTATGGCGACATGACGACGCCTTCACCTGTTCTCGACTCGATCCGAGACCTGCTGCCCGGCTTTCGTGAGCGTGCCGACGAGTCGGAGCGCCTGCGTCAGGTGCCCGAGCAGTCGGTCAAGGAGCTCGAGGAGACCGGCTTCTTCCGGATGCTGCAGCCCGCGCGCTTCGACGGACTCGAGTCCGACCCGGTCGACTTCTTCACCGCGGTCCGGCTGATCGCCTCGGCCGACGGCTCGACCGGCTGGATCTCCAGTGTGCTCGGTGTGCACCCGTGGCAGGTGGCGTTGTTCGCCGACGAGGCGCAGCAAGCCGTGTGGGGGTCCGACACGAGCACCCGGCTCAGCTCGTCGTACGCCCCGACCGGCAAGGCGGTGCTCGCCGACGGCGGCTACACGCTCAGCGGCAAGTGGTCCTTCTCGTCCGGCTCGGCCCATGCCGCCCGGGTGCTGCTGGGCGGTCTGGTCTTCAACGAGGACGGCAACGTCGTCGACTTCAAGACCTTCATGATCCCGCGCAGGGACTACGAGATCCTCGACGTCTGGAACGTCGTCGGCCTGCGCGGCACCGGCTCCAACGACATCGTCGTCACCGATGTCTTCGTGCCCGAGGCGTTCACGCTGTCGATGAGCGACACCGGTCGGTGCTTCGGTCCGGGTCAGGAGCAGAACCCGAGCGACCTCTACAAGCTGCCCTTCCACTCGCTGTTCACCAGCACGATCACCAGTCCGATCGTGGGGATGGCCACGGGTGCCTATGCCGAGCACGTCGAGATGCAGCAGCAGCGGGTCCGGGCTGCCTACCTCGGCGAGAAGGCGTCCTCCGACCCGTTCGCGGCCGTGCGGATCGCCCGCGCCGGCAGCGAGATCGACGCGGCCCGGGCGCTGCTGATGGCCAACATCCGCGAGGAGCAGGCCTGCGTCGCCCGCGGGGACAAGATCCCCCTCCAGCTCCGGCTCAAGGTGCGCCGCGACCAGTGCTCGGCACCCAGCGCGCGATCGACGCGATCGACGCGCTGTTCGAGGCGTCGGGTGGGCGGGCGCTCGCCGAGGGGACCTACCTCCAGCGGGGCCCGGCGTGATGCCCACGCCGGCCGGGTGCACGCCGCCAACGACCCCGAGCGCGCTGAAGATGTTCGGCGAGCTCGAGTTCGGCCACAAGATCGACCCGGGGATGTACTGACTTGAGCTCCGGGGACGACCTGCTGCAGACCGTCGAGGTCAAGGGCACCGAGATCGCCTACTACGAGAGCGGAGCAGGGTTCCCGCTGGTGATGCTCCACGGCGGCGGCCCCGGTGCGTCCTCGTGGTCCAACTTCGGCGCTGCGTTGCCGGGCTTCGCCGAGCACTTCCGCACGACCCTCGTCGACCAGCCCGGCTTCGGCGCCTCCGGCAAGCCCGAGGTCGTCGGCAACTACTACCGCCACGCCGCCGAGCACGTCATCGGCGTGCTCGACCACCTCGGCATCGACCGGTTCCACGTCCCGGGCAACAGCCTCGGAGGCGGTACGGCGATGAGGCTGGCCCTCGAGCACCCGAAGCGGGTCGCGCGGCTGGTGCTGATGGGACCGGGCGGGCTGTCGCTCAACCTGTTCCACGCCGACCCCACGGAGGGCGTTCAGCGGTTGATGGACTTCGGTGCCGACCCGACGCGCGAGGCGCTGCGCGCCTTCATCAGCACGATGGTGGTCAACCGGGACCTCGTCACCGACGAGCTGGTCGAGGAGCGCTTCACCGACGCCACCGCGCCCGGGGCGCGCGAGGCGATGCGCTCCATGGGCATGTCGTTCTGGAACCCCGACACCTACGAGGACGGGATGCTCTGGCGCGAGGCCCACCGCCTGCGCCAGCACACGCTGCTCACCCGGGGCCGCGAGGACCGCGTCAACCCTCTCGACGGCGCGATGGTGGCGCTCAAGCTGATCTCGAAGGCGCAGCTGCACGTGTTCCCCAACTGTGGCCACTGGGCCCAGATCGAGGCCGCGGACGAGTTCCGCGAGGTCGCGGTCAACTTCTTGAACCGCCACGTCGAAAGGCCGAAGGCATGATCGACATCAAGTCCATGGGCTACGTCCGCGTCGCCTCCACCGACCTCGACGCGTGGCGCAGCTTCGCCGAGAAGGTGCTCGGCCTCGCCGCCGGCCGCGGGCCCAGTCCCGACAACCTCTACTACCGCATCGACGAGGTGTCCGCCCGGCTCGTGGTCTTCCCCGAGCGACGTCGACGAGCTGTCGGCGACCGGGTGGGAGCTGGCCGACCACGACGCGCTCCAGCAGGCACGCGAGCACCTGCAGAAGGCCGGAGTCGACTTCGACGAGGGCACCGCCGACGAGCTGGCCGAGCGACGGGTGCAGGAGCTGATCCGTTTCCGCGACCCGTTCGACAACGTCTTCGAGCTCTTCCACGGCATCACCTACGAATCACGGCCCGTGGTCACGCCGTACGCCGCAAGGTTCGTCACCGGCGACCGGGGCATGGGCCACATCGTGGTCCCGGTCAGCGACGACGTCGAGGCGCTGCGGTTCTACCGCGACGTGCTCGGCTTCCGGCTGCGGGACTCGATGTCGATGCCGGGTGAGTTCGTCGGCAACGAGCCGGGCACGAAGGTGTGGCTGCGGTTCCTCGGGATCAACCCGCGGCACCACTCGCTGGCGTTCCTGCCGATGCCCAACCCGTCGAAGTGCGTCCACATCATGCTCGAGGTGGACAAGCTCGACGACGTCGGCCGCGCGCTCGAGCGCGTGCGCAAGCACCGGGCACCGCTGTCGGCGACGCTGGGGCGCCACATGAATGACGAGATGGTGTCGTTCTACGTGAGGAGCCCGGCCGGCTTCGACATCGAGTTCGGCACCGAGGGCCTGCAGGTCGACGACTCACGCTGGGTGGCCCGGGAGAGCACCGCCGTCTCCTACTGGGGTCACCAGTTCGGCGGCTGATCGACATGGGCGAGACTGTGCGGGTGAACAACCTCCCCGAAGGCATGGCCGACGACGCCCACGCCTCGTGGCCGCCGCGGGAGCTGATCGACTCCTTCCCGGGCAACTTCCCGCACGACTTCGAGTGGCGTCCGGGCGAGACGATCGAGGTCGACGGCGAGGAGGCTCAGACCCGGGCGCGGCTCTTCCGCGACGTCCTCGGCCGCTACGCCTCGGGCGTCACCGTCGTCACCACCATGGCGGGCGGCCAGCCGACCGGGATGACCTGCCAGTCCTTCACCAGCGTCTCCCTCGACCCGCCGCTGGTCGCGTTCCTGCCGACCGGGCAGTCGCGGGCCTTCGCTGCGATCCGGCGCGCCGGCACCTTCTGCGTCAACTTCCTCAGCGACGGGCAGGCCGACCTGTCCAACCAGTTCGCCTCGAGCCGCGACGACAAGTTCGACGGTGTGGAGTGGACGGCCACGGCAGGCACCGGCTCGCCGCTGCTCGCCCGGATCGTGGGGCACGTCGACTGCACCGTGCACGCGGTGCACGAGGCCGGCGACCACTTCCTCGTGATCGGCAAGGTCGTCGACCTCGCCGTCGGCGACGCGGACGATCCGTTGCTCTACTACCGCGGGGCCTACCGCACCTGATCTCGTGGGCCTAGGTTGACGGGATCAGTCCTGTCACCCTGAAGGGATCACCACCCATGCGTCCCACACGCTTTGCCCGCGCGGCTGCCGTCGCCGGCGTCCTTGCCCTCTCGCCGCTCACCCCCGGCGGTCACCCCGGTCTTCTCGGCGATTCCCGCGGGCGACTCCTCGCCCGGAGAGTGCGCCGACGAGCACACCTCCGGCGCACGCGTCGCCAAGGGCGCGAAGGCGCAGGAGCCGGCGCTCTACCCCGCAGCCAAGGCCGGTGAGTTCGCCCAGCTCGCCGATGCCGCTCAGTTGGCGCCCGGGTCGGTCACCGTCGACACGGTCTTCCACGTGATCTCCGACCACACCCTGACGCGGCAGGAGCTTCGCCGCACGAACACCATGGTCGAGGACCAGATGCAGGTCCTGAACGACGCCTATGCCGGCCTCACCGCCCCCGATGCGGCCGACACGCCGTTCCGCTTCAACCTCGGCCGGGACGACCTACACGGTCAACGCCGAGTGGTCCACGGTCACCCCCGGTCGGGTGGAGACCGACATGAAGTCCGCCCTGCACGAGGGTGATTCCGAGACGCTCAACGTCTACTCCGCCAACATCGGCGGCGGCCTGCTGGGCTGGGCCTACTTCCCGCAGACCTACAACGGCGGCGCCGGTGCCATCAAGGACGGTGTGGTCATCCTCGACGAGTCGATGCCCGGCGGCACCGCCGGGAAGTACTCCCTCGGCGACACCCTCACGCACGAGGTCGGCCACTGGCTGATGCTCGAGCACACCTTCGCCGGAGGCTGCTCGGTCAAGGGCGACGGCGTCGACGACACCCCGGCAGAGGCGCACCCGCAGTTCGACTGCCCAGTTGGTGCCGACACCTGCGCGGCACCCGGGCTGGATCCGATCCACAACTTCATGGACTACACGCAGGACTCCTGCATGAACATGTTCACGGCCGGCCAGTCCGCCCGCATGAGCGACGGCTGGGTGGAGTACCGCGCCGGCGGCAACGGCTGACCTGTCGCCTCAGAGGGCCAGTCGCGCACGATGCGTGTGCGGCTGGCCCCACAGCGCGCCGAGCGCGTGCGCCCGCTTGAACACCGGGTGGGCGTCGTGCTCCCACGTGATCGCGATGCCGCCGTGCAGCTGGATCATCTCGCCGGCGGCGTGGCTGAAGGCCTCGGTGCAGTACGCCGCGGCGACGGCCGCCCTCTCGGGCGCATCGGCCGCACCGGACACCGGGCCGTCGACCGCGTGCAGCATCGCCGATCGAGCCAGCTCGAGCTCGACGAGCAGGTCGGCCAGCCGGTGCTTGACGGCCCGGAAGGAGCCGATCGGCCGCCCGAACTGCACCCGCTGGAGGCTGTAGGCGACGGTGTCGTCGAGGGCGCGCTGCGTGCCACCGACCTCGGAGGGCGGCGGTCAGCACGAGCGCGACGTCGCGGACGTGGTCGGGGGAGCGGGTCGACGCGCTGCCGGAGGCTCGCGAGCTGCGTGGTCGGGTCCATCGCGGGCACCCTCGCCGGCGCCTCGGTGACCTCGGTGAGGCGGCCGTCGACGTACGCCGGGACGATGTGCGCCCGGGCGCCGAACAGGACGTGGTCGGGCGTCGCGATGGTGGCGATCTCGCCGGCGGCGATGCGCGGGAGCAGGCCGGCAGGGTCGCCGTCGGCCGCCAGCGCGGCCGCGGCGAGGGCGGTGGGGAGCAGGGGAGTGGGGGCGAGTGAGCGCCCGAGCTCCTCGAGCACCACGCAGGTCTCGGCCACGGTGAAGTCGGGGTCGGTCACGCCGATCTCGCACAGTGTCTGCCACAGGGCCTCGTCGAAGCCGGACTCCGACGTCATCGCGGTCCGCACGGACGCACTGTCCGCGCGCTTGTCCAGCAGGGACCGGACGACAGCGGCCAGCTCGACCTGTTCCTCGGTGCGCGTCATGACCTTCTCCTCAAACCAAGCAATTGCTTGGTAGGGTAGCAGCATGACCGCCCCCACCGACGAGGAGTTCCGGACCGAGATCCGGGGCTGGCTCGCTGCCAACCTGAGCGGCGAGTGGGCGGCGTACATGGGACTCGGCGGCCCCGGGCGCGAGCACGAGGCGCATGCCGAGCGCCTCGCCCGGAACCGGCACCTGGCCGCCCACGGCTGGACCTGCGTGGGGTGGCCGGTCGAGCACGGCGGTCGCGGCTTGAGCCCGGCGCAGCAGGTGATCTTCCACGAGGAATATGCCCTCGCCCGGGCGCCCGCGCGGGTCAACCATCTCGGTGAGGAGCTCCTCGGGCCGACGCTGATCGCCCACGGGTCGGCGGAGCAGCAGGCGCGCTTCCTGCCGCGGATCGCGGACGTCACCGAGCTGTGGTGCCGGGGCTACCCGAGCCGGACGCCGGCTCCGACCTCGCCAACGTGCGGACATCGGCCCGGCTGGTCGACGACGAGTGGAGCATCGACGGGCAGAAGATCTGGACCTCCAACGCCCACGAGTCCGACTGGATCTTCGTCGTGGCCCGCACCGAGCCCGGCTCGCAGCGCCACCGCGGGTTGTCGTTCCTGCTCGTCCCGCTCGACCAGCCGGGCATCGAGGTCCGCCCGATCGACCAGCTGACCGGCGGCTCGGAGTTCAACGAGGTCTTCTTCACCGACGCCCGCACGCGCGCCGACCTCGTGGTCGGCGATCCCGGTCAGGGCTGGCGGGTCGCGATGGACCTGCTCGGCTTCGAGCGCGGGGTGTCGACGCTGGCCCAGCAGGTCGGCTTCGAGCGCGAGCTGGCCGACCCGGTGAGCCTCGCCTGGGACAACGGCACCTTCGACGACCCGGTCCTGCGTGACCGGCTCGCGCAGGCGAAGGTCGGGCTTGCGGTGATGAAGGCCAACGCCGTGCGCACGCTCACCGATCCCGTCCCCGGATCCGACTCCATCGCCAAGCTCGTCTGGGCCAACTGGCACCGCGACCTCGGCGAGCTCGCCATGGCGATCTCCGGCCCGGCCGCGCTCACGGCCGGACCCGACTACCATCTCGACGCCCGGCAGCGTCTCTTCCTCTTCTCCCGCGCCGACACGATCTACGGCGGCAGCGACGAGATCCAGCGCAACATCCTCGCCGAGCGCGTGCTCGGCCTGCCCAAGGAGTCCCGCGGATGACCGCCACCACTGACCGGCGCGGCGAGCTGCTGCGGATCGCCGCCACGCTCTTCGCCGAGAAGGGCTTCAAGAACACGACCGTGCGCGACATCGCCGAGGCCGCCGGCATCCTCAGCGGCAGCCTCTACCACCACTTCGACTCCAAGGAGTCGATGGTCGACGAGATCCTCTCGACCTTCCGAGCCCAGCTGTTCGCGGCGTACGGCGACGTGCTGGCCTCCGACGACGACGCCCGCGCCAAGCTCGAGCGGGTCGTGCGGCTGTCCTTCGAGGCGATCGACCAGCATCCGGCCGAGGTGGCGATCTTCCAGAACGACGCCGACCACCCGGGATCCTTCGAGCGGTTCGGCTACCTCGCCGAGCGCGGCGTCCAGTCGCGAGACATCTGGCTCAGCCTGCTCAACGAGGGCGTCGAGACCGGAGCGCTCCGCCCCGACCTCGACGTGCACCTCGTCTACCGCTTCATCCGCGACACCGTCTGGGTCGCGGTGCGCTGGTACCGCCCCGGCGGCGATCTCAGTCACGGCGATGTGGCCGACCAGTACCTCTCGATCCTGCTGGAGGGCATCGCTTCCTCCGCTGATTGAGCAGGCGCGCCAGCGCCGCCATGTCCGCCGATTGAGCACGCGCGCCAGCGCCGTGTCGAAATCAAGGAGCCTTGGTTTCGACACGCTCCTCGCTGCGCTCGTCGCTGCTCAACCAGCGGCGGAGGACGGCTCGGGCAGCTTTGGCACCAGCGTTCTGGCACGTCGAGTCCTTGCAGTCCTCGAGGGTGTCGAGGTAGTCCGCGAGCGCGCGGCGCACGCGACGGTAGGCCGGCTCCAGCGCCGGGTTGGTCAGCTGGTCGGGGTCGATGGTGCGGTCGTAGAGCTCGACGAACCGCGGGCCCTGCCAGCGGACGAGGGTGTAGCGCTTGGTGCGCACGCCGCGCCAGCGCCGGGCCGTCTTCTTGTCCTTGCCCTTCGAGCCGGCCCGGATGAGCAGGCCGCGGTCGCGCTGGTGGCGGTCCTTGACGGCGTACCCCAACAGGCTGCGACCGTCGATCTCGACCATCGGCTCGGCGCCCGCCAGCTCGGCGATGGTCGGTGCCAGTCGACCATGGCCACGATCTGCTTGCGCCGCTCCCCGACGGGGATCTCGGGACCGCGCATCACCAGCGGTACCCGGATGGACTCCTCGTAGGGCACGTTCTTGCCGACCAGCCGGTGCTCGCCGAAGAGGTAGCCGTTGTCGCTGGTGAACATGATGACGGTGTCGTCGAGCGTGCCCGCCGCCTCGAGGGAGGCGACGATGCCGGCCACGGCCTCGTCCAGCGCGGCCAGCGCGCGCAGCCGCTGCGTGAACAGTGTCTGCTGGGTGGCCGGGTCCACCAGCGGCAGCGCGTTGACGTCCTTGGGCTTGTCGCTGAGGTCCTCCTCGTTGAAGGAGCGCGCCGTCAGTGAGGGGAGGGCCACGTCGCCGAGCACGCCTGCATGCCGGTCTGCCGCGGGTGGCGGGCCGGAGCAGTCGGCCTCGGTGTTGCCCGGCAGGTGCCGTGCGGGGCGATGAAGCTGGACCACAGGAAGAAGGGCTCGCCGGAGGCGCTGAAGTCGGTGACCGGGTCGGCGGCCTGCTGGGCCACGACGTCGGTGTAGTAGTCGGCCTCGGTGAAGCGCACGAGCTGCCCGTTGTCGTACTGCAGGAACGCGCGGTAGTCGGACAGGATGCCGACGATCGGCTTCCACTGGTCCCAGCCGGGCTCGATGCCGTCGGTCTCGTCGTAGCCGTGCATGTACTTGCCGATGAAGCCCGTGCGGTAGCCCGCTGCCTGCAGCCACAGCGGCAGCGCCGTCGTCGGGCTGAAACCCTCGTGACCGCCCCACGGCGGTGAGTTCGTGCGTACGCCGTTGTTGTGGGCATACTCCCCGGTGAGGATCTGCGCCCGCGCCGGGCAGCAGTTGGGGTGCGGCGCGATCATGTTGTTGAAGGTCAGCCCGGCCCTGCCCAGCAGCTGCCGGGTCTGCGGCATCCACTTGAGCTCGAGCTTGGTCTGGTCGTCGGAGGTGATCAGCACGATGTTGGGCCGGTCGCCGACCGTGACACCTGACGTGGACGGAGGAGGCGTGGGGTCGGGGTTGTCGTCCCGGACGATGGAGCAGCCCGACAGCACCAGTCCGGCCAGCAGGAACGGGACGACGGTGAGGGCGGACAAGCGGGACACGAGCCGAACCCTAACTCTGAGGAGGTGGTGGCTCTGACATGATCGGTCGCCATGATGGCCTTCCCCGTGCACGGCTTCGTGCTGCTGGCCATGCCGAAGTGCGCGTCGACCTCGATCGAGTCCGCGCTGGCGCCCTACGCCTCGCTCGTCATCGACCGGCCGCCCAGCCGCAAGCACCTCGGCTGCGCTGGGTTCGCCAAGCGGATCGAGCCGGGCCCGGCCGCGGAGGGGCACCCGCGGTCCAGCTATGAGCTGGTGACGATGTTCCGTGACCCGATCGCCCGGCTCGAGTCGTGGTGGCGCTACCGCGCCCGGCTCGACGACGCAGTGGACAACTCCACCCACGACCCGGGCTTCGAGGAGTTCGCGAGGATGTACGTGGACGGCGACCCGACGGCCCCTGACGCCGCGCGGTCGTCCGGGACAGTTCCTCACGGTCGACGGTGTCGTCGAGGTGGACCGGGTGTTCGCCGTCGAACGCCCCCGACGTGTGGCAGGCGTGGTTCGGCCAGCGGCTCGGCGCCGACATCAGCGTCGAGCGTCGCAACGTCTCCTCGGAACGTCGTGCCGGAGCTGTCTGACACGATGCGGGCTTCGCTCGAGGACTACTTCGCGCCGGAGTACGCCGTCCACTCACGGTTGCAGGAGACCGGGCAGTGGTCCGGGGCGCAGGGCACGGCCCTCGCCGTACCCACGCGACCCGAGAAGACGAAGCACCTGCCCGCTCAGAAGTCGTAGCCGAACGCCTCGACGTCCTTCGCGTAGACCTCGCCGATGCGGTCAGCGCCGCGGGGGAGTAGTAGTCGCGGTAGGACCCGTGCGCGGTGGTGTTGCGGCGCGGGATCTCGGTGACCTCGATCCCGAGCTCGCGCTGGACGGTCGCCATGTCGGCCGCCGGGGACTCGGTGCGACCGATGAAGTCGGCGCGCTGGTCGCCGTCGACGAGGTAGTCGACCCGGGGCATCGCGAGGCGGTCGACCTCGGCGGTGCCGCGCAGGATGAACTCCTCGAAGTCGGCGTAGGCCGCGACCGTGCGCCACAGCGGATTGCCGTCGCGGGTCGAGCCCCACTGTCCGTCCTGCGGGCGCCCGGAGGCCGGGCCCCAGCGCCGGTCCCACGTCTCGATCATGGCGTACCACGACACCATCCGGGCCCACGGGTTGCGCACGAACCCGAACGACCAGTAGCCCTCGAGCTCGGGGTGCTGGGCGAGGATCCGCCGCAGCCGTGCGTGCCGTTGCTTGCCGACCGAGCGCGCGTCCGGGCACATCTCGCGCAACAGCTGCTCGACCGACGCCCCGCCCGTCTTGGGGATGTGGACGAACAGCATCCGGCGTTCGTCGGAGACCAGCACCTACTCGGCCCCGATGCGCTTCAGCAGGTGGGAGAGGTCGGGGGTCGCTCCCGCGGGAACGTCCGGTAGGAGTCCATCGCGTCGACCGATCCGCCCGGCCCGAGCAGCGTGCGGCGGAAGTGCTCGCCGGCCTCGCGGGTCATGCCGCCCCGGCCCTCGAACCACGCGACGGTGTCGGCGTCCATGATCTCGGACCAGAGGTAGGCGTAGTAGGCCGCGGAGTAGCCACCGCCGAAGATGTGGTGGAAGTACGTCGACCGGTAACGCGGCGGGACCGGCGCGTAGCCGACTCCGGCCTTGTCCGGGGCCGCGAGCTCGAACGCCTCGACGCCCTCGGGATCTGCGGGCAGGTCGGCGGCCGGGGTCTGGTACCACGCCCGGTCGAGGATCGCCGCGGCCAGCAGCTCGGCGTAGCGGTAGGTCTCCTTGCCGGCCGTCTCCATCACCCGGGCCAGCATCTCGGCCGGCAGCGGCTCGCCGGTCTCGTGGTGGCGGGCGTACGCCGCGAGCAGGCCGGGCTCACGCGCCCAGATCTCGTTGACCCGGCTGGGGAACTCGACGAAGTCGCGCGGCACCGACGTGCCGCTGCGGCTCGGGAAGCGGACGTCCGAGAGCAGGCCGTGCAGGTCGTGGCCGAACTCGTGGAAGAGCGTGATCACGTTGTCCCACGACAGCAGGCTCGGGCTGCCGGGCGCGGGCGGCGGGAAGTTGCAGGTGTTGGTCACGACCGGGGAGTCGTCGAGGAGCTGGCTCT
Source organism: Nocardioides sp. B-3 (assembly GCF_024703895.1). Classification (GTDB taxonomy): domain Bacteria; phylum Actinomycetota; class Actinomycetes; order Propionibacteriales; family Nocardioidaceae; genus Nocardioides. Next base: position 4,136,745 of record NZ_CP087968.1, on the reverse strand, counting down.
GGTCGACGATGCTCGTCATCCGGGCGCCACCCTGCTTGGTCGAGCGGGTGTAGGGGTCGATGACGGCGACTCCCGTGTGGTCGCCGTTCGCCTCCCGGACCTCGTAGACGCGGGCGTCCGCGGTGTAGCCGACGAGGTCCTCGCGGCGGAGGAAGGTGATGCCGTAGAGCGCGGTGGCGGCGGCGAACACGCCGTGCTCCAGCACCCGGTCGAACTCGAGGTAGGGGCGGAGCGCGCCCCGGTCGAGCTCGGCCTCCTGCTGCCGCAGCCGGGCGTCGACGTACGCCCAGTCCCGGGCCTCGAGGGTGGCGCCGGGCTCGAGCTCCGCCGGTGTGCCCGGAGCTGCTCGCCGCGAGCCCGGACGATGTCGTAGGCCGCGGGGCCGAGGCGCCCGAGGATCTCGTTGACCGCGTCGGTGCTGCCGGCACAGCCGTCCTCGGCGGCGTAGGCCGCGTGGTGGGGGTAGCCCAGCAGACGCGCGCTCGTCGCGGAGCTTGGCCATCGTGAGCAGCACGCCGCGGGTGTCGTGCTCGCCCGCGACCGGGCCGCGCTCGACGCTGGCGAGGTGCACCCGCTGACGGACGTCTCGGTTGGTGAGGTCGGCGAGCACGGGCTGGCCGGTGGTGTTGGTGATGGTGAGCAGCCAGCCGTCCTTGCCGGCCTCCTCGGCGGCTTCCTTCGCCGCCGCCTTCTCGCCCTCGTCCGGGCCGTCGAGCTCGGCCTCGTCGGTGACGTGGACACCGGCGGCGTTGCGGCCGGCCACGAGCAGCTGGTCGAACCCGGTCGCCAACGTCGCCAGCTCCGTGTTGAGCTCGCGCAGTCGCGACTGCTGCTCCTCGGCCAGCGCGATGCCGCCGCGCTCGAAGTCCTTCAGGCGCTCGCTGAGGAGGTGCGCCTCCCGGGCGTCGAGGGTGACCTCGCCGGCTTCGCGGCGGTCGCGGAGGTCGGTCAGCCGTGCGTAGAGCGCGGCGTTGAGCAGGATCGCGTCCTCGTGCTGGGCCAGCCCGGGCGCGATGTCCTCCCTCGATCGCGTCGCGCTCGTCGTTGGTGTCGGCCGCCTTGGCGACCCAGAACGCGTTCATCGCACGGGGTCAGCAGGCTGCCGCTGCGCTCCCACGCCTCGAGCGTGTTGGCGACGATCGCGGGCGCCGTGTCCTTGGCGATCTCGTCCAGCTCCGGGAGGTGCGCGGCCATGCCCTGCCTCGATCGCCTCGCGGAAGTCGGCATCGGTCACGTGGGCGTAGTCGGGGAGGTCGAACGGCAGCGTCGACGGGGCCAGCAGCGAGTTGGTCATGTCGCCATCCAAGCAAACGCCTCCGACTGGCAGCCTGAACGTCCCCCGGGAACCCGCGCGGAGTGCGGCAGTTCCGGACGTGTTTCATGGAAGATGGATCGCCGAGAGCCAACGGAGGCATAGCGTTAGCCCCGTGGGATTCCTTGGGCGCGACCGCAACGATTTCAGCCGCCGTGAGCCCCGTTCAGATGCATTCCGGTCCACCCATCTGGTCAAGGTTCTCCGCGCCCAGACCTTGCCTCCTCCAGACGAGGGTTTCTTGCGCGAGTTGCCCGAAGATGTGCGCGAGCACTATCTCCGCTCCTTCGCCGCGACTACGCAGACTGTCGACCCAACCGATGTGTGGTTCGCCTACTACGACGAGACCGACGCGGCCATCTGGGCCGACTTCCTCTCGCGAAGGGTCGAACCGGCTCTACAAGCGTTCCTTGCCCAGCCGCCGGCCTACTTCGGCCACCGGCCATCGTCGCTCGAAAGCAGATGACCTGCCGTCCGCTCATCGGCAGATCCGCGCACCATCAGCGGCAGATCCGGGCGGTTATGGCTGGGAGCACTCCTCTATGTACGACCCCGCATCGAGTTCCCGCACGCTCCGCGCCACGAAAGGACCGAGCGACGCGTCCCTCGGGTCTTCATACGTCACCTCCACGCAGCCGTTGACCCGCAGCGAGGACGTGACGTCGTCCGTAGTGAAGCACTGCCCCGTTCCTTCCGGAGCAGCGACGCACGTAACTGACTTGTCGCGCTCGCTCACCTGCCCGACAAGAGTTGCAGTCGGTGTCGGTGCCACGCCACAACCCATGATGGCGGCGGTCAACACGACGCCAACCGCAACGCTCCGTCGCATGCCTACCTCCCTGAGCCGTTCCTTCATCATGCATTGTCTTGACATCACAGGTCCGCTCATCGGCATGAGCGCGCGGTTCGCGGCACGCGCGTGAGATTCCGATCCGTGCCGGGCCTTGCGCGGAGGAGTTGATCGCTCGGTGTGTCCGTGGCTGCGCGTGGGAACATCCAGCCGTGGGTGCCCGGGAGATGAGGACCGAGCGGTTGAGGTTGACCCGGCCCGTCGCGACCGACTCGGCGGGAGTGTTCGCAATTCTCGGAGACCCGCGAACCGTTGAGCACAACCCGTCCGACAGGCTCGAGGATCGGGGCGAGGCGGCTGAGCTGGTGGCCCGGTGGGTCCGCCACTGGGACGAGCACGGCTTCGGCTATTGGTGCGTCCGCGAGTCCGGTTCGAACCCCATCATCGGCTATGCCGGCGTGAAGCGGATGCTGATATACGGACGCCCAGTGTTGAACCCGGGTCTATCGCTTCGTGCCGGAGGTGTGGGGACGGGGACTCGCCACCGAGGCCGCCGCGGCCGTTGTGTCGAGGGCCTTGGACGAGATGCCGGCGGAGACGATCGTCGCGCGTGCGACCAGACAACCGCTTCAGCCAGAACGTGGCCCTGAAGGCCGGACTACAACGCGATGCGGCGATGGACTGCCGGGGGGAGGACGGCCTCGACTGGGCCTTCACGAGCCCAGAGATCCTGTAACGCCTTTCGCCGGCCTACGTCCTCCGGTGGAAGCTGACCTTGCCGTTGGACAGGCGCGTCGTCTCGTAGCGGTCGTCGTGGATCACGCGGTGGTGGCGGTGGCACAACAACCGGCCGGTGGTGGTGTCGGTGGGTCCGCCCCGGGACCACGGCAGGTCGTGATGGACATGGCACGCCGCGGGCGGCAGGTCACACCCCTCGGCGGTGCAGCCACCATCACGGTGCGCGATCGCGACCCGCTGAGCCTTGGTGTGGAACCGACGGGTGCGGCCGAGGTTGAGGACCTCCGAGGCCCCGCCGAGCACGGCCGGGATGATCCCGGCCTCGCACGCGAGCCGCCGGGCCTGTCCGGCGCTGATCCGGCCACCGGTGTCCGAGCGACGCGGCGGCCGTGCCACCCATCAGCGTGCCCGGGCCCATCGTCACCACGACGGTCGCCGACACCCCACCGCTGGTGGGAAGACGGTCCGCGGCGTAGCGCTCGATCCACTCGATGAAGGCCCACCCGAGGCGCTCGTGCAGCGGCCGCGCATCCCGTTCGGCCTTGGGGTCCGGGTCCCGGGTGGCGTTCTGGTGCTGGGGGGCGGCGATCGCCATCAGCTGCTTGCGGAGCATCTCTCCGGCGCCGGCGGTGGGCAGCGTGAACTTGCCGGTGGTGGTGCCGTTGGGATGGTCGCGCAGCGTGAGGGTGACCTTGCGGGCCGCGGCGGCCTCCTCATCAGCGAGGGCCTTCGCCTCGGCGGCCTCGCCCACCTCCGGGGCCACCGTGTCCGGGATCCGCCGCCCCGGGACCTTGAGGGCCTTGGCGTCGTGGTCCTTCGCCGGGATCAGCAGGTGATCGACCGCCGCGGGCTTCACGTCGCCGTGTTCGGCCGGGACCGCATCGACGGCCTTCACGATCACCCACGCCCGGTCCACATGCACCCCACCCGCGGCCAACGCGGCCTGCACCGGTGAATAGAGCTCCTCGGACAACCGCCGACCCAGATGGGTCAGCCGGTTCGCCTCCGGACGGGTCAGCAACGAGCGCTGCGCCCACCACTGCCCCGTGTGCCGGGCACCAATGCTGTCGCCGAGACGGCGGCGATCGGCCTCCCCGACCGCAGCCATCACCACACCCGTGGAGCGGTCCACGAGCCGGGTGGCCGCATCGACCAGCCGAGTGAGGTCCTCGTCAGTCAGGGTCGTGACCGGGATCGAGCCCACATCGTCATACGCCGTCTCCAACCGCGTCAGCACAGAGGTCAGGACCGGTGACGGCACAGCCGAGGCACCGGGTGCACGCCAATCCTCATCGATCGACATCGGCACCCCCCGGATCGGCTCGAACCAACCCCAAAGTCGAGTGACTCGGGGTCCGGGGCGCCTTGTCCGGGTGGTGGTTCGATCAGCAGTTCCCTGACGGGATGAGTCGCAGTTTGCTCACCCGCTGATCTGGTCCGCTTTGGGCCGTTTGCTAGTGCAATCGTACGCCCGTTCGAGCGCCTGGGGAAGGCCCTGACAGCAGTGTGTGGAGAAGTTCGCTGCCGGCGAACAGAGTGGTGATTGGGTGGAGCCATGCTGCCCTTTCGACAGGTCGATGTCTTCTCCGCCGAGCCGTGGCTGGGCAACCCGCTGGCCGTCATCCACGACGCCGACGGCCTCAGTGACGAGCAGATGGCGGCGATCGCCCGCTGGACGAACCTGTCCGAGACGACCTTCCTGTGTGCCCCGACGGACCCGACAGCCGACTACCGCGTGCGCATCTGGACCACGAGTGGAGAGCTGCCCTTCGCCGGTCACCCCACGATCGGCAGCGCACACGCATGGCTGGAAGCCGGCGGCACCCCTCGCGATGACGTGATCGTGCAGGAGTGCGGATTCGGGCTCGTCCGGGTCCGGCGAGAGCCGCGCCTCGGCTTCGTCGCGCCGCCGCTGCGCCGCTCGGGTGAGGTGGAGCCCGAGCTGCGCGCGCGCATCGTGAGGGCGCTCGCCGTCGACGAGTCCGCGGTCCTTGGCATGGCGTGGGCCGACAACGGGCCGGGTTGGGTGGGCGTCGACCTCGGGTCGGCCGCTGCGGTCGTCGGCGTGGTTCCCGACATCGCGGCTTTCACCGATCTGAAGGTGGCGATCGTCGGTCGGTGGGACGACGCGGTCGCGGCCGAACTCGGGGCCGACGTCGAGGTGCGCGCCTTCTATGCCGACGGCCGCGACTTCGGCGAGGATCCGGTCACGGGCAGCGCCAACGCCGCGGTCGCTCAGTGGCTCATCGGAAGTGGCGTCCTGCCCGACAACTATGTCGCGCGGCAGGGGTCGGTCATCGGTCGCAACGGTCGCGTCCACATCGAGTCCGCACCGACCGGGGTCTGGGTCTCCGGCGACGCAGTGACGCGGATCAACGGCAGCATCCGCGTCACTGACGCCGTCGACGCTCAGCCAGCGGGTTGCAGCTGAGTGGTGTGCAGCACGACACCGTCGATGTCGCGCAGGTTGACGCTCATCACCCGCGAGCTCGCGTCGATGGTGACTTCGCCGAAGTACTGGTAGCCGAAGGCGGGGTTGGCGGGGACGTCTCCGGGATGTGTTCCTCGAGTGCACCCACCACTGGCGACGGGCTGATGACACCTCGAACAACGACCGGGAAAGTTCGGGCCGCTTGCCGGCGCCTAGGCTCACCCCGTGAGCGGCACCCCCGGTAGCGAAGGACCCGGCCGGCGGCCACGGTCACCGCACCCTCTTCGAGTCCCTTGACCTGACGGTCGCGCCCGGCGACGTGGTCGGCGTCGTCGGCGCGAACGGCGCGGGCAAGTCCACGCTGCTGCGACTGCTCGCGGGGGAGTCGACGCCGATGGCCGGCACCGTGTCCACCGCGCCGTCCGACGCGTTCGTCGGATGGCTGCCCCCGGGAGCACGAGCGGATCGCGGGGAGACCGTGGCGGGCTACCCGGGTCGCCGTACAGGTGCGGCGGACGCCACCGAGGCGATGGAGCGCACTGCCGCAGCCCTCGAGTCGGACGACCCCTGACGCAGGGGACGCGTATGCGCAAGCCCTCGACCACTGGCTCGCCACCGGCGCGCCGGACCTCGAGGACCGCGCGCCCGCCACGCTGGCCGAGCTGGGCCTCAAGATCGGCCTCGACACGGAGATGACCTCCCTCTCCGGTGGCCGGGCCGCCCGCGTCGCCCTCGCCGCGCTGCTGCTCAGCCGCTTCGACATCGTGCTGCTCGACGAGCCGACCAACGACCTCGACCTCGACGGGCTCGAGCGGCTCGAGTCGTTCGTGCGCGGCCTCCGCGCGGGCGTCGTGCTCGTCTCGCACGACCGCGAGTTTCTCGCGCGCTGCGTCACCCGCATCGTCGAGCTCGACCTCGCCCAGCACCCGGGTCGCCGTCTACGACGGCGGATATGACGCCTTCCCCGGAGGAGCGAGCCGTCGCCCGGCGGCACGCCCGAGAGGCCTATGACGAGTTCGCCGACAAGAAGGCCGACCTCGTGTCGCGGGCGCGGGTCCAGCGCGAGTGGAGCTCGCAGGGCGTGCGCAACGCGATGAAGAAGTCGCCCGACAACGACAAGATCCGGCGCAAGGCGCAGACCGAGTCGTCGGAGAAGCAGGGGCAGAAGGTGCGCCAGATGGAGTCGCGGATCGCGCGCCTCGAGGAGGTCGAAGAGCCCCGCAAGGAGTGGGTGCTCCAGTTCGACATCGCCGCGGCTCCGCGGGGCTCGAGCGTCGTCGCCACCCTCGACGGTGCCACCAAGCGCTCGGGCGACTTCGTGCTCGGACCCGTCTCCCTCCGGGTCACCGCCGGGGACCGGGTCGCGATCACCGGGCCCAACGGGGGCCGGCAAGACGACGCTGCTGCGGCTCGTCCTCGGGCACACCGAGCCAGACGAGGGGCGTGCGTCGAGAGGTGCCAGTGTCGCCATCGGCGAGATCGACTGAGCCCGGACGTCGCTCGCTGAGGACCCGGCGCTCGGTGACGCGTTCGAGCTCGCCGTACCCGCCATGACGGCCGCGGAGGTGCGGACGCTGCTGGCCAAGTTCGGGCTCAAGGCCGATCAGGTCGCGAGCCTCGTCGAGCGACTCTCTCCCGGCGAGCGCACCCGCGCCGCGATGGCGCTCCTGCAGGCCCGCGGCGTCAACCTGCTCGTCCTCGACGAACCCACCAACCACCTCGACCTGCCCGCCATCGAGCAGCTGGAGCAGGCCCTCGAGTCGTACGCCGGAACGCTGCTGCTCGTCTCGCACGACCGTCGGCTCCTCGCCAACGTGAGGCTCGACCAGCGCTGGCAGGTCGACGAAGGAAAGGTGGTCGTCGGATGATCGAGATCTTGAACCCGGCCCGGGTGGCCCCGGCGCGGGAGTCGGGTGCGCTCGTCGCCGACATCCTGCAGACGATGAGGGACCGCGCGAAGGTCGGCACCAACCTCCCGGACATCGATGGCTGGACCAAGGCGATGATCGTCAAGGCCGGCGCACAGTCCTGCTACGTCGACTACGAGCCGTCCTTCGGCCGGGGACCGTTCGGCCACTACATCTGCACGTCCGTCAACGACGCGGTGCTCCACGGTCTGCCCCACGACTACGCGCTGGCCGACGGCGACCTGCTGACCCTCGACCTCGCCGTGCTCAAGGACGGCATCGCGGCCGACTCGGCCATCAGCTTCGTCGTCGGCGACAGCAGTTCGCCGGAGAGCGTCGCGATGATCGAGGCCACCGAACGAGCGCTCGCAGCCGGCATCGCGGCCGCTGGACCCGGATCCCGGATCGGCGACCTGTCCCACGCGATCGGCACCGTGCTCGCGGAGGCGGGCTATCCGATCAACACCGAGTTCGGCGGTCACGGCATCGGCTCGACGATGCACCGGGAACCTCACATCTCGAACGCCGGACGGCCCGGCCGCGGCTACAAGCTGCGCCCTGGGGCTCCTGCTGGCCCTCGAACCCCGGGTGATGGTCGACACCGACCAGCTCGTGACCGACGACGACGGGTGGACGCTGCGCAGCGTGACCGGCTGCCGCACGGCCCACAGCGAGCACACGATCGCGATCACCGACGACGGCGCGGGAGATCCTGACGCTGCCCAAGTAGGGCCGATGCAGGCCGAGCAAGCGCCTCACCCGGATTGGGGAAGACGGTGCGATCCCGGCCGGTCGCCGCCACGTCGGCCCTAGCCTCGCCGCGATGGACTCCGTCAAGCCCGCGATCCTGACCGTCGACGACGATCCGGGAGTGTCGGCTGCCATCAGCCGCGACCTGCGTGGCAGGTATGGCAAGGACTTCCGGATCGTGCGCGCGACCTCCGGGGGCGGAGGCACTCGACCTGCTCGAGCGGCTGAGCCTGCGCAACCAGCCGGTGGCGTTGATCGCCGCCGACCAGCGGATGCCGATGATGACGGGCATCGAGATGCTGGCCGGCGCCCGTGTGCACGCCGCCAGTGCGAAGTTCCTGTTGCTCACCGCCTATGCCGACACCGAGGTGGCCATCCGGGCGATCAACGACATCGGCCTCGACTACTACCTCCTCAAGCCCCGGGACCCGCCCGAGGACCGGCTCTATCCCGTCATCGACGACCTGCTCGCGGACTGGCGTGCCGAGAACCCGGAGAGCACCGTCGCGGTCCGGGTCGTCGGCCACCGGTGGTCCGAGGGTGCACACGAGCTCCGGCAGTTCCTCACCCGCAACCACGTGCCCTACAAGTGGCTCGATGTCGAGGTCGACCCTGAGGGCGAGCGGCTGCGCAGCGCTGCGGGCGTGGACCCGAGCGACCTGCCGCTCGTGCTCGTCCCGGACAGCGATCCGCTGGTCAGCCCACACCCCTTGGACGTGGCCCGAGCCCTCGGGCTGCGCACCACCGCGCAGCAGCAGGTCTATGACGTCTGCATCGTCGGGGCCGGGCCCGCCGGGCTCGCCGCCGCGGTGTACGCCGCATCCGAGGGCCTCAGCACCGTGATCGTCGAGCGGGAGGCCGCGGGTGGGCAGGCCGGGCAGAGCGCGGCAATCGAGAACTACCTCGGCTTCCCGCGTGGCCTCAGCGGTGCCGACCTCACCCACCGCGCACTCGCACAGGTGACCCGCTTCGGTGCCGAGCTGGTGCTGGCGCGCGAGGTCACGGGGCTGGAGACGCGTGGACCGGCGCGGGCGGTGCTCTACGAGGAGGCCGGCGAGACGGCCGCCATCGAGGCCCGCTCGGTCATCGTCGCCACGGGAGTGTCCTACCGGCGGCTGGCCGCGGACGGCGTCGACGCCCTGACCGGACGCGGGGTCTACTACGGCGCGGACGCGACCGAGGCCGCGCAGTGCAACGGCGACGACGTCTACCTCGTGGGCGCCGCGAACTCCGCGGGCCGGGCTGCACTCAACCTCGCGAAGCACGCCAAGCGCGTCGTCCTGCTGGTGCGCGGGCCCTCGATCGAGGCCACCATGTCGCAGTACCTCGTCGACCGGATCACGTCCGCCCCGACCATCGAGGTCCGCACGTCCAGCGAGGTGGCGGCGGTCGGCGGCGCCGGGCACCTCGAGTGCCTCACCATCGCCGACCGCATCACCGGTGCCGTCGAGGTCGTGTACGCCAGCTGGCTCTTCGTCTTCATCGGCGCCGAACCTCGCACGGACTGGCTGGGGGAGGCGGTCCGTCGGGACGGCCACGGCTTCGTCGTCACCGGGCCGGACGTGCGCGAGGGCTGGCCGCTCGAGCGGGCGCCGTACTCCCTCGAGACCAGCGTGCCGGGGGGTCTTCGCCGCCGGTGACGTGCGACTGGACTCGATGAAGCGGGTGGCGTCAGCGGTCGGGGAGGGCGCGATGACGATCTACCACGTGCACCGCTACCTCGTGACGATCTGATGCGCCGCGACGACCTGCGGCCGATCGCGCTGTTCGACGGCCTCGACGACGCCCAGCTCGACGAGCTGCTCGCGGCCGGTGAGGACGTCGCGATCGTCGACGGCGTCGAGCTGTTCCGCGAGGGAGAGCACGCGGACTTCTGGTGGGTGCTGGTCGACGGCGCGATCGAGCTGGTGCGCCACGTCGGCCGTGAGGACGTCGTGGTCGGGCGGATGGCGAAGGCCGGGCTGTGGGCGGGCGGCTTCCGGGCCCGGGACGAGCAGGGCGTCTACCTCGCGACCGCCCGCGGGGTGGAGCCGGGCCGGATGTTCCGCCTGCCGTCAGCGTCCCTGCGGGCGCTGCTGGACGAGTGGTTCCCGTTCGGCGTCCACATCGTCAACGGCATCTTCGGTACGGCGCGGCGGATCGAGGCGACGGCCCGCCAGCGCGACTCCCCCGGTGACCCCGGGCCGGCTCGCGGCCGGACTCGCGCACGAGCTGAACAACCCCGCCGCCGCGGCCGTGCGCGCCGTGTCCGCCCTCGAGACGGACAGCACCTCGCTGTTGACGTCGCTGGGCGAGCTCGCCCAGCAGCGGATCTCGGCCGAGCAGTTCGCCAGCCTCGACGAGCTGCGACGCGAGCTGGGCGAGCGGCCGCGATCCCTCGACGCACTGCAGCTAGCCGACGCCGAGGAACGCCTCGACGGCTGGCTGGAGAGCCGCGGTGTCGAGCGCGGGTGGGAGATCGCGCCCGCCCCGGCCGCCGCGGCGGCCGACATCGAGTGGTGCGAGCGCACCGACGCCCTGCTCGGACCCGCCGTGTCGGCCGGGCTCGGCTGGGTGGCCGCGACGACCTCGCTGTCCACCACGCTGGGTGAGATCCGCGAGTCGACCCGGCGCGTCTCCGAGCTGGTCACGGCGGTCAGGTCCTACTCGCAGATGGATCGCGGATCGCGCCAGCCGACCACGGTCACTGAAGGAATCGACAGCACCCCTGGTGATGCTGGGGCACAAGGTGCCCGACGGAGTGGAGGTCGTGCGGGCGTACGACCCGGACCTGCCGGTGGTGGACGCCTTCCCCGGAGAGCTCAACCGGGTGTGGACCAACCTGATCGACAACGCCCTCGACGCGATGGGGGACACCGGAGTCCTACGCGTGGTGACCCGGCTCGACGAGGACCGGGTGGTCATCGAGGTGTGCGACACCGGTCCGGGGCTGAGCGACGAGGTCGCCGCACGCGCCTTCGAGGCGTTCTTCACGACCAAGGACGTGGGTCGGGGCACCGGCCTCGGGCTCGACATCGCCCGCCGGATCGTGGTGGAGCGGCACGGCGGGGAGATCCTGATCCACTCCGAGCCCGGCCACACCGTCTTCGAGGTGCGGATCCCGATCTCGCACACGGACTGACCGGAGGGGTCAGCCGAGCCAGTCGGCGTAGAAGATCCCCGGGCCCGACACCACGAACAGGCCGGCGATGATCCAGAAGCGGATGACAACGGTGACCTCGTCCCATCCCGGGTGTTCGAAGTGGTGGTGGATGGGGGCGATCCGGAAGATGCGGCGTCCGGTGCCGGTGATCCGCCCGGTGAGCTTGAAGTAGCTCATCTGCAGGATCACCGACATCGTCTCGAGGACGAACAGTCCGGCGATGACGGCCATCAGGATCTCGGTCCTGGACATGATGGCCAGACCGGCCAGCGCGCCGCCGATGGCGAGGGAGCCGACGTCGCCCATGATGATCCGCGCCGGCTTGGCGTTCCACCACAGGAAGCCGACACAGGCCGTGGCGATGGCGGCTGCGAACACCGCGAGGTCGAGGGGGTCGCGCGCCTCGTAGCACTGCGACTCGAGCACGGAGGGCCGTAGGGACCCGCAGCGGTGGTTGTTCTGCCAGAAGTTCACGACCGTGTAGGCGCCGAAGATCATCGCCGACGTGCCGGCCAGCAGGCCGTCGGCGCCGTCAGCCGAGGTTGGCTCCGTTGGAGGTCGCGGTCACGATGAACCAGATCACGAGCAGGACCACCACCGGGGGCAGCTTGATCCCCCAGTCGTGGGTGAGGGAGATGTGCTGCGACGCGGGCCTGACCCCTCGTTCGTCGGCGAAGAACTGCGTGGCCGGGAGGCCGAAGGCCGGGGCGACGACCGTCTGCCCGGCCATCTTGGCGCGGCTGGTGAGTCCCCCTGGTTGTGCTGGGCGTAGACCTTGATGAAGTCGTCGAGGAACCCCACGATCCCGCAGCCGAGGAAGAGCAGGAGCAGCAGCCGGGCGCTGGCACTGGGGCGTCCACCGGTCAGCAGCGTGGCCGCCGGGTAGGCCGCCGTGGCGCTCGCCGAGATCACCAGCCCGCCCATGGTCGGGACGCCCTGCTTGACGTGGTGTGTCGTGGGGCCGTCGTCCCTGATCGGCTGGCCGAAGCCGTGCTCGGTGAACCAGCGGATGGCGAGGCGGGTCCCGAGCAGCGAGAAGACCACCGCGAGCCCGCTGCTGATCAGGATTGCCCGCATCTGGTTGAACCTCTCAGCCGCCCGGGTGTGTCGATCGCCGCGGCCACGAGGGGGATCCGCCGAGTCAGAGCCGCTGGATGATGGTCGCAGAGGCTTGCGCGCCACCGGCGCACATCGAGACCAACGCGGTCGACGCGTCGCGGCGCTCCAGCTCGTGCAAGGCAGTCGTGAGCAGCCGCGTCCCGGTCGAGCCGACGGGGTGGCCGAGGGCGATGGCGCCGCCGTTGACGTTGATCTTCTCCGGGGGTACGGCGTGCACGTGGGCCCACGACATCACGACCCCCGCGAAGGCTTCGTTGACCTCGCAGATGTCGATGTCGCCGATGCCCATGCCGGAGTCCGCGAGCACGCGTTCCGTGGCCCTGGACCGGCCCGTCGAGGTGGTAGTAGGGATCGGCCCCGACGAGGCAGGACGCCACGATCCGCGCCCGGGGCGTCAGGGCCCAGCGACTCCGCGAGGGAGGAGTCCATCAGCAGCAGCGCCGACGAGCCGTCGGAGATCTGCGACGACGTGCCCGCCGTGTGGATGCCGCCCTCGAGCACCGGCTTGAGGGCGGCCGGGGCGTCGAGCGAGGTGTCCTGCACGCCCCGGTCGGTGTCGACCGTCGTGGTCTCGCCGACACTGCCGTCCTCGAGCAGCGTGGGCGCCGACACCGCGAAGGTCTCCCGCTTGAACCGGCCCTCGTCCCGGGGCGACTCGCGCCTTCTGCTGGGACCAGAGACCGAACTCGTCGACGGCCGCGCGCGAGAACCCACGGTCCCGCACGATCCGGTCGGCGCCCTCGAACTGGTTGGGCAGGTCGATGTCCCACGACGGCGGTCGTGGGTCACCGGTCCCGGGCGGCACGTTGGCGCCGAGCCCGATGCGCGACATCGACTCGACACCGCAGGCGATGCCGGCCGTGATGGCGCCCCCCGCGATCATCGCGTTGATCAGGTGGGTCGCCTGCTGGGCGCTCGAGCACTGGGCGTCGATCACGGTGGAAGCCACGTCGTTGGGCAGTCCAGCGTGCATCCGGGCGCGGCGCACCATGTTGTTGGACTGCTCGCCCGCCTGCGTCACGCAGCCGCCGATGACCCGGCCGACGAGAGCAGGATCGACCCCGGAGCGGCGAACGACCTCGGTCATGGAGGCGCCCAGCAGCTCGGCCGCATGGAGGCCGGCCAGCCAGCCTCGGCGCTTGCCCAGCGGCGTACGGACGGCTTCGACGATCACAGGGGTGCCCATGTGCCAAAACTAGAACACGTTCTTGTTATTCGACAAGCCTCGTGGGAGTCTGTCTCACGTGACTGCACAGCTCGAGAACCTGCCTGAGGGCTTCGACCCCACCGACCCGGCCATCAACGAGATCGGCGTCCCGCACGCGGAGTTCCTCGCGCTGCGCAAGCACGCACCGGTCTTCTGGGTCGAGCAGCCGCCGGAGGCGCGGGCCGGCATGGAGGGCGGCACCGGCTACTGGGCGATCAGTCGTCACGAGGACGTCTCGCTGGTGTCGAAGTCCAAGGACTTCGTGACGAGCGAGAACACCGCGATCATCCGGCTCAACTCCGAGATCACCCGCGAGGAGGTCGAGCTCCAGCGAGTCATGCTGATCAACCGGGACCCGCCGGACCACACCAAGAGCCGCCAGATCATCAGCCGTGGCTTCACGCCGCGCGCGATCGGTGCCCTGCACGGCACGCTGCAGGAGTGGGCCGAGAAGATCGTCGACGACGCGATCGCGAAGGGCTCGGGCGACTTCGTCGAGGACGTCGCCGCCGAGCTGCCGCTGCAGGCGATCGCCGAGCTCCTCGGTGTGCCGCAGGACGACCGCCGCAAGCTCTTCGACTGGTCCAACCAGATGCTCGCCTATGACGACCCCGACTACGACGTCGACCCGGCCGTCGCCGCTGCCGAGATCCCGGGCTGCGCGATGGGCATGGCCGAGGACCGCCGCGCCAACCCCGCGCGACGACATCATCACCAAGCTCGTCACCGCCGACATCGACGGCCACGGACACCTCGGTGACGACGAGTTCGGCTACTTCGTGATCCTGCTCGCGGTCGCCGGCAACGAGACGACTCGCAACGCGATCACGCACGGCATGAAGGCCTTCTTCGACCACCCCGACCAGTGGGAGCTGTTCAAGAAGGAGCGTCCGCAGACGACGGTCGACGAGATCATCCGCTGGGCCACGCCGGTGACGGTCTTCCAGCGTACGGCGACGATCGACACCGAGGTCAGCGGCCAGCAGATCAAGGCCGGCCAGCGGGTCGGGATCTTCTACGCCAGCGCCAACCACGACGACGAGGTCTTCACCGACCCCGACACCTTCGACGTCACCCGCGACCCCAACCCGCACGTCGCCTTCGGCGGCCACGGTGCGCACTACTGCATCGGCGCCAACCTCGGCCCGGCTCGAGGTCGAGATCATGTTCAACGTGATCGCCGACCGGATGCCCGACATCGCGGCCGCCGGGCCCGAGCGGCGCCTGCGGTCGGGGTGGATCAACGGGATCAAGGAGCTCCCGGTCCGCTACGCGACCTGACCGACTCGAGGCCAGCTCGCAGCGGATGTCATGAGGACTGCTCGTTCGAACGAGCAGTCCTCATGACGTTGCGGGTCAGGCCGGCTTCTCCGCGCCGACCACCCACATCGCGAAGAACTGCGATCCGCCGCCGTAGGCGTGGCCCAGCGCTCGGCGTACGCCGTCGACCTGATGCTCGCCGGCCTGCCCACGGACCTGCAGGGCGGCCTCGGCGAACCGCAACATGCCGGAGGCACCGATCGGGTTGGACGACAGCACGCCACCGGACGCGTTGACGGGCAGCCGGCCGTCGAGGGCGGTGTCCCCGGCCTCGGTCAGCTGCCAGCCGGTGCCCTCTGCGGCGAAGCCGAGGTTCTCCAGCCACATCGGCTCGAACCACGAGAACGGCACGTAGATCTCGGCGGCGTCGATCTCCTCGAGCGGGTTGGTGATCCCCGCCTGCTTCCAGAGGGCGGCCGCGGCGGCGCGACCGGCCAGCGGGTTGACCCTGGTCGCGCTCGGCCGCGGTCGTCGGCTCGCTGCGCATGACGGTGCCGTGGATCCGAGGCCGGGTCGGTGATGGAGGCCGCGGTGTCGGCGTCGGCGATGACGAGGGCGCAGGCGCCGTCCGAGGACGGGCACGTCTCGTCGTACCGGATCGGGTCCCACAGCATCTGGCTGGCGAGGACCGACTCGACGGTGATGTCGGGGTTCTTGAGGTGGGCGTAGGGGTTGAGCAGTGCGTTCTGCCGGTCCTTGGCCGCTACGATCGCGCCGATGTGGCTGGGTGCTCCCGAGCGTCGGATGTAGGAGCGGACGTGCGGGGCGAAGTAGCCGCCGGCACCTGCGTGGACGGGCATCACGAACGGGACCGGGACGCTGAGCGCCCACATCGCGTTGGACTCCGACTGTTTCTCGAAGGCGACCGTGAGCACGCGCTTGTGCACGCCCGACTGGACCAGCGACGCGGCCACGATCGCGGTCGAGCCGCCGACGGAGCCGGCCGTGTGCACCCGCAGCAGCGGCTTGCCGGCGGCGCCGATCGACTCGGCGAGGAACAGCTCGGGCATCATCACGCCCTCGAACAGGTCGGGAGCCTTGCCGACGACGACCGCGTCGATGTCGTCGAAGGACATGCCGGCGTCGAGCAGCGCCCGGTCGATCGCCTCGCGGCACAGGCCCGCCATCGAGACGTCCTCGCGCTTGGCGCGGTGATGGGTCTGGCCGATGCCGACGACGGCTGCGGGCTGTTTCGTCACGGCGTTGCTCCCATCGTGCACACGAGGTTCTGCTGCAGGGCCGGTCCGCTGGTGGCGTGCCCGAGAGCAGATCCCGCCGAGCCGTCCCGGATCCGGGAGGCCGCCTCACCGATCCGGTTGAGGCCGGCGCTGAACATCGGGTTGGCGGTGAGCGCGCCGCCGGACGGGCTGATCACCACATCGTCGGCCGGGCCGAGCTCGCGCCTGAGGATCAGCTCCCCGGTGCGAGAACGGCGCGTGCAGCTCGGCGACGTCGACCCGCGTGGTCGGAGCGGGACCGTCCGGTCGACGGGGACGTCGTCAGGTCGCGCGCCCCGAGGTGCAACGGGTCGATGTGGTGCGCGATGTGCGTGATCCACGCCGGCCGCTCGCACGCCTCGCGCGCCCGGTCGCCGGCGGCGAGCACGATCGCGGAGGCGCCGTCGGAGACCGGGGCGATGTCGTGCTTGCGCAGCGGATCGGCGTACAGGGAACGAGCGAGCAGGTCCTCGATGCTCGAGCCGCCGCTGCGGATCGCCCACTCGTTGGACTCGGCGTTGGTCAGTGATCGTTGCGCCACGGCGGCGAGGGCGGCCTCGTCCCACAGCCCCGCGTCGAGCCCGAGCCGCGCCTGCAGCGCGGCGATGGAGACGGTGTCGGGCCACAACGGCGTCATCGTGTAGGGGTCGAGCTGGAGCGCGAGGGTACGGCGCAGCGTGCCCGCACTGGACTTGCCTGAACCCGTAGACCAGCGCGGTGTCGACCTCGCCGGTCTGGATCTTCAGCCGGGCCTCGTAGAGCGCCCAGGGCCGCGTCCATCTCGACGTGGGACTCGTTGACCGGCGGCAGCGCGCCGATCGCGTCGACCGCGCTGACGAAGGAGAACGAGCGGCCGGCGAGGTAGTCGCTCGAGCCCGAGCACCAGAAGCCGATGTCCCGGCGGGTGAAGCCGGTCTGCTCGTAGCACTCGGCGAAGATCGGCACCAGCAGCTCGACGCACGTGGGGGAGCCGTCGAACTCCCGCATCTGCCGCTGCGCGAAGGCGACGACCGCACAATCCCTCAAGCTTCGGCCCTCACAGGTGCATCCGGTAGTTCTCGTAGTCCGCATCGGGCTCGCCGGTCGGGCGGAAGTGCGCGATGTTCTCGATCGTCGTGCCCCATTCCTCGCGAGGTCGCCACACCGCCTCGACCCGCATGCCCATCCGCACCTCGTCGGCCGGGACCTCCGGGATCAGGTGCTGGATCGCGATGTCCGCGCCGTCGAGCAGGACGTAGGCGCTGACGTAGGGCGGGGTGATCTTCTGCCCCGGGAACGGGACGTTGACGATGCAGAAGGTGGTGATGGTGCCGGTGTCCGGGAGCTGCACCTCGTCGGTCGTCGGCACCCCGTCGACCGGGCACGCGCCGCGTGGTGGGACGTAGACCTTGTGGCAGACGGGGCAGCGTTGCCCGATGATCCGGCCCTCCGCGAGGCCGGCGAAGAAGGCCGACTCCTCAGGCGACGCGGCGTAGAGGTAGTCGAGCGAGACAGGGGAGACGATGCCGGTGACGTCGGCACCCCTCGCTGGTTGAGCAGCGAGCGCAGCGAGCGTGTCGAAACCAAGGGCCTCCGGAGTGACGCAGCCGATGTCGGTGATCGCGCCGACCCGCTCCGGAGCCCAGCGGACGGCGACCCGCATCCCGGTCCGGATCTCCTCGCGCGGCGCGTCGAGGGCGAGCAGCATCGGGCAGTCAGCACCGTCGAACGTCACCAGCGCCCACGAGAACGGCCGGTCGAACGGTTGCCCGGCCACCGGCTCGGGGACCCACGTCCAGCTCGTGACGACGCCGCCCGGCCCGACCGGCACGAAGTCGGTGACGGCCTCGTGGGTCTCCGGGTCGAACTCCGGCGGCGGGACGAGTGTCCGACCGTTCGCCGTACGACCTCCGAGCACGACGCCGTCGCGCAGCCCGGTGAGGAAGCGACCGATCACCGGACCCGTCGAGCGCGTGTAGTCGAAGGCCACGGTCACGGGTTGCGAGAGCGTGCGCGACATGACCAGAGTGAAACACGTTCTAGTTTTGCCGACAAGGGATCTGCGAGAGTGAGTCCATGAAGCTGGGACTGCAACTGGGCTACTGGGGCGCGCAGCCGCCCATCGGCGTCGCCGACCTCGTCATGGCGGCGGAGGAATCCGGGTTCGACGCGATCTTCACCGCTGAGGCGTGGGGTTCCGATGCCTTCACGCCGTTGGCCCGGTGGGGGCCGCGAGACGTCGCGCGTGCGGCTCGGCACCTCCATCGTGCAGATGTCCGGGCGCGCGCCCACGTCGATCGCGATGCACGCGCTGACCCCTCGACCACCTCAGCGGTGGCCGCGTCGTCCTCGGCATGGGCGTGAGCGGTCCGCAGGTCGTGGAGGGGTGGTACGGCGCCCCGTTCTCCAAGCCCCCGGCGCGCACGCGTGAGGTCGTCGACGTGATCCGCCGAGTGCTCGCACGCGAAGCGCCGGTCACCAACGACGGCCCGCACCACCCGCTCCCGTATGCCGGCGAGGGCGCCACCGGTCTGGGCAAGCCCCTCAAGTCGATCGTGCACCCGTTGCGCGCCGACATCCCGATCTGGCTCGGCGCGGAGGGCCCGAAGAACGTCGCGCTGACCGCGGAGATAGCGGACGGGTGGATCCCGATCTTCTACACGCCCGGCTCGGCCGCGATGTACCAGCCGTGGCTGGACGAGGGCTTCGCCCGCACCGGCGCCCGGCGCACCCGGGACGACTTCGAGATCGCCGCCACCTGCCACCTCCAGATCACCGCCTCGGACGCCGAGCGGGCCGCAGTGGTCGACGCCCTGAAGGGCGTGATCTCGCTCTACATGGGCGGCATGGGTGCGAAGGACGCCAACTTCCACAAGCAGGTCTTCGAGCGGATGGGCCACCGGGCCCTGTCCGACGAGGTCCAGCGGCTCTACCTCGAGGGTCGCAAGGACGAGGCGACCGCGCTGGTCCCCGACGAGCTCGTGCACGACATGCACATCGTCGGCGACGCCGGCTACGTCAAGGAACGCGTCGCCGAGTGGGAGTCCACGGGCGTCACGACCCTGCTGCTGTCGTGCCGAACCGCCGATGAAGTGCGAACCATCGCCGATTTGCTCGCCTAGGCCTAGCGTGACGACATGACAGCCAAGGGCTCGACCTTCACGTCGCCGGCCGATGCGACGATCCTCGCCACCTATGAGTGGGACAACCTCTTCAAGCCCGTCGCCGCCGTCCAGATCGCGCACGGCTCGGCCGAGCACGCGGCTCGCTACGACCGGCTCGCCCGGGCGCTCAACGGCGCCGGCTACCTCGTGCACGCCCACGACCACCGCGGTCACGGCAAGTCCATCTCCGGCCGCCCCGGCGACTTCGGCAAGGTCGGGTTCGACGGTCTGATCGCCGACACTGCGGCGTACGGCGCCACGCTCCGCGAGGACCGCCCCGACCTGCCGCTCTTCCTGATCGCCCACTCGATGGGCTCGTTCGCCGCGCAGTCGGTGCTGCTGGAGCACTCCGACCTGTATGCCGGTGTCGTGCTCTCCGGCTCCACGGCGCTCGACCTGCTGGCCGCCGGGCTGGCCGCCTCGGAAGGACCGGTCGGGCTCGAGGCGTTCAACGCCGGGTTCGAGCACCGCACGGGCTACGAGTGGCTCTCCCGCGACACGGCCGAGGTCGATGCCTACGTCGCCGACCCGCTGTGCGGCTTCGACCTGCCCGACGAGACGGTGCCCGCACTGTTCGGCGCGGCGGCGACGCTGGCGGACAAGAAGGCGCTCTCCGTCATCCGCTCCGACCTGCCGATCCTCATCGTGTCCGGCCTCGCCGACCCGCTGGCCGGTGGCGGGGAGCTGGTCCGAGCCCCCGGGGCACCGCTACCGCGACGCCGGCGTCCGGGACGTGACCGTCAAGACCTACGACGGCGCGCGCCACGAGATCTTCAACGAGACCAACCGCGACGAGATCACGGCCTACGTGATCGAGTGGCTGGCCGCACATTAGAACCTGTTCTAGTGTGCGGGGTGTGACTTCCCTGCGAGAGCCGATCCACAACGGTCACCTGATGGTGGCCGCGCTCAAGCGGCACCGCGACAAGCCGGTCATGCACCTCGGCGACGTGACCCTCACCGGTGGCCAGACGGCCGACGAGATCAGTCGTTACGTCCGGGCCTTCGATGCCCTCGGTGATGGTGGGGGCGCGGCGGTGCTATCGCCCAACCGGCCCGAGGTGCTGTTCATCCTCGGTGCCGGCCAGACGCAGGGCTACCGGCGCACCAGCCTGCACCCGCTCGGCAGCCTCGAGGACCACGCCTACGTCATCAACGACGCCGAGATCACGACCCTGATCGTCGACCCCATCTTCGCGGAGCGGGCGGTCGGCCTGCTCGAGCTCTGCCCCGAGCTGCGGCAGGTGCTGACGATCGGCCCCGTCCCGCCGGCCCCGGCGCACGTCGGCGTGGACCTCGTGGCTCGTGCTGCGGCGTACGACGCTCGTCCCCTCACCGCGAGGGATCTCCCGCCCGACCACGTCGTCTCGATCGCCTACACCGGTGGGACGACGGGCAGGCCGAAGGGCGTCATCGGCACCGCGCAGGCGATGAACACGATGAGCCAGATCCAGCTCGCCGAGTGGGAGTGGCCCCGCGAACCGCGCTTCCTGATGTGCACGCCGCTGTCGCACGCCGGCGCCGCGTTCTTCGTGCCGACGGTGATCAGGGGCGGGTCGCTGTTCGTGCTCCCTGAGGTTCGATCCGGGGCTCGTGCTCGAGGCGATCGAGCGCGACAGGATAACGGCGACGATGCTGGTGCCGTCGATGCTCTACGCGCTGCTCGACCATCCCGACAGCCACACCCGCGACCTGTCGTCGCTGGAGACCGTCTACTACGGCGCCTCCGCGATCAACCCGACGCGGCTGCAGGAGGCGATCGACCGGTTCGGGCCGATCTTCGCGCAGTACTACGGCCAGTCGGAGGCGCCGATGGCGATCACCTACCTCGCGAAGGGCGACCACACCCCCGAGCGGCTCGCCTCCTGCGGACGGCCGAGCGCCTTCGTGCGTACGGCGTTGCTCGGCGAGGACGGCAGGCCGGTCGCCGTCGGTGAACCGGGGGAGATCTGCGTGGCCGGACCGCTGCTCGCGGGTGGCTACTGGAAGCTGCCCGAGGAGACGGCAGAGACGTTTCGCGACGGCTGGCTGCACACCGGCGACGTCCGCGCGAGGACGAGGACGGGTTCTGGTACATCGTCGATCGCACCAAGGACATGATCGTGACCGGCGGCTTCAACGTCTTCCCGCGCGAGGTCGAGGACGTCGTCGCGACCCACCCCGCCGTTGCCCGTGTCGCGGTGATCGGCACCCCGCACGAGAGGTACGGCGAAGCGGTGACTGCCCTCGTGTTGCCCCCGCGTTCCTCCGTTGTCGGAGGTCGATGTCGCCTCGATCATCGCGCTGGTGAAGGAGCGCAAGGGGTCACTGCATGCGCCCAAGCAGGTGATCGCGGTCGACGCGATCCCGCTCACCGGGCTCGGCAAGCCGGACAAGAAGGCCCTGCGAGCCCGGTACTCCTGAGGTCCGTCAGCGCTCGAGCGGCCAACCGCGCTGGGCCCAGCCGTTGGTGCCGTCGCTGACGTTGAACGCGCTGAGGCCCTGCGCGCGAAGGTGGTCGACGACCCGGCGGCTGCGACCGCCGACGGCGCAGATCACGAACACCGGCTGGTCGGTCGGCAGCTCGGCGACCCGCGTCGGGGAGGTCGTTCATGGGCACGTGCACGGCGCCGGGCACGTGGCCGGCGGTGAACTCGTGGTCCTCGCGGACGTCCAGCACAAAGGCCCCACCCGCGTGCGCTGCCGCGAAGTCGTCGAGGCCGACCTCGCCGGCATCGGCGGCTTCCTCAGCGGCGCCGGCCCGGCGCCGTACCTCGTCCATGTCCAGCTCGCGCGCCTGCTTGATGATGTCGCCGAGGGCCCGGGGCGGGAGCGCACCGGCCTCGGTTGAACAGCAGGATCCCGTCGCGGAAAAGCATCAGCGTCGGGATCGAACGGATCCCCGCCCGGCCCGCGAGCTGCTGCTCGGCCTCGGTGTCGACCTTGCCGAAGGTGATGTCCGGGTTGGCCTCCGCGGCCGCCTCGAAGACAGGCCCGAACTGCTTGCACGGGCCACACCACTCGGCCCAGAAGTCGACGAGGACGATGCCGTCGCCGGAGATGGTCTGCTCGAAGGAATCAGCGGTCAGCTCACGCGTACTCATGGGATTCAGCGTACGTGGGCCCCTCGCCGAGCGTTGCCTTGCGGTGGCATCCTCGGGGGATGGCGCGAACCCGGTTGTCGGTGACGGTGGAGCTGCTCGGTGGCCGCGGCGAGGAAGCGTGGCCGCCGCCGGGTCGCGTCTTCGCGGTGGGACCAGCGCACACGTTCATGGATCTTGCGGACGCAGTCAATGCCGCTTTCGCTCGGTGGGACCGCTCGCACCTGTCGATGTTCACCCTTGCTGACGGGCGGGTCGTCACCGACGAGGAGACCGGAAGGGAGCTCGCAGCATCGCCCGGCGGGCCGTTGGCTGTGTACACGGACATCAGGTCGGCCAAGGTCGTCCGGACGCTGCAGCCGGGAAACGAGTTCCAGTTCACGTTCGACCTCGGTGACGACTGGGTCCACAGGTGTGTCGTCGGTCCGGAGAAGGTCGACCCTATGGAGGTGCTCGGCATCCGTCCGGACGAACCCCTGCCCTACTGGGGCTGGGGCGGCATCCCGGACCAATACGGGCGGCGCTGGGAGGACGACGACGGGCAGAGCCCACTACCGCCGAGGCCCCCGCAGCCGGACCCGATGCTGATGCACGCGTGGCCCGGTCAGGCGCAGGTGCCTGCGCTGGACATGACCGAGGTGCGCGGAGCCATTGCGACAGGAGAGGCGGCCCGTTTCCCCGGTCGCGGTGAGCGGGCGTGACGTGGACGATGCGCTGCAACAGTTGGCGGCAGGTGTCCCGATGGCGCTGGCTCAGCATCGGAAGAAGGCCGAGCCCGTGTCGCTGTCGCTGATCAACCGGCTCACCATGCGCGGCTGGACCGGTGACGATGTGCTGGCGGAGGATCTCCCGGCCTGCTTGCGCAGTGAGCCGCTCGTCGGTCGAGTCGTGCCGGTCGACCTCGACATGCTCAGCTCCGAACTGGAGGGCGATGTGAGCGTGTCGTCCGGGGGCTACCTCGACCTCGACACGGGAGTGGTCTACGGCGAATCCGCCGCTGACGCAGCAATGGTCGGGGAGGACGCCGCGATCGACGTGGAGGAAGAGCCCGACCGTTGGATCTACCTTCACCGCACTGGTTCGCGAGACGGATGGCGCGACATGGAGCTGTTTGCCGAGAGGCAGCGCGACGAGGCGCTGCAGGAGCGGCTGTTGCGGGCGATCGGAGGCAAGGGCGCCTTTCGGCGGTTCCGCGACCGGGTCCACGACGACGGCCTCGCCGATCAGTGGTACGCCTTCTCCACTGATCGCCAGCTGGGGCGCGCGCGAGCGTTCCTCGCCGGCCAAGGAATTCGCGTGGGCTGAGGGGGCTGACGCTTCACCCAAGCGCCGTTGTCGGTGGTCAGGTGTGCTCGAGACCACTCAGTGCCCGCGCCGGGGACTCGTGATTGCGCTCCGGGTCATCGGCGATCCCGGTCTGGTCGTCTGCCACGATGCGGTTCGCGAAGTAGCTGGCCCGGATCGCCCAACGCAGCCGGCGGAACGGGTCCAGCCACGCGAGTTCTGTCTCTTCGAGAGGGCCGTTGACAGGCGGCGTACGACAGGAACTGGTGCGACGCTTCCCGGCCGCCCGGGTACATCACGGCCGAAGCGATGTCGTAGAGCGCCGGACCTCGACGGCTGCCCGCCCAGTCGATCAAGCCGGTGACGCCGGTGCCGTCTTCATGGATGAAGGCCTCGGGCGTGGGGTCGGTGTGCAACAGGGTCCGGGTGAGCGGCGGCAGTGCGTCGTACTCACTCCTCACCTCGGCGAGTGCAGTCGGGAGCCAGTGCGCGACCGCGAGCACGTCGTTCGATGGGGACAGCCACTCGCTCATGAACGGACCACGTGAGGTGCTCGGCGCACCCCCGTTGTGGACCTTGGCGAGCGTTGTTCCGATCAGTAGCTGCTCATGTGCCGATTCGCCGGTCAGCTCGCGACCGGGGAACGTGGCAAAGAAGCGCCAGCGCCCCCTCCGACAAGGGCGTGGTCAAGTCGCCGACCTCGGAGGGGACGGGCTCACCCGTGCGGACTCCGCCCGCGGCAAGGTCGGCCGCCGTCGAGCACCCTGCTTGCAGGGACTCGATGTCGCTCGACCACTTCGCGACGTAGCGCGCTCCATCACTCGTTTCGACGAGGGCGGTGGCGGAGTTCATTCCGCCACCCAGCGGCCGTGCGCGGAGGTTGTCGATGCCCCAGACATCGGCGAGCAGCGACGGCAGCGCACCCGCGAGCGTCTCGTCATCCATGGGCGGAGTCCACCTCGTCAACTGTGCTGGCGGCACCGTCGGAGGCGACACCCAACCAAGAGTCAAGCCACGGAATCGCATCTGTCATGGAGTTTGAGTCCACGGCAACCGTTGCTGTCGCTCGGGCCTCTGACGATGCGTTGAACGCGATGCTGTATCCAACAGATCGGAACAGCGGCAGGTCGGATCGGCTGTCGCCGATGGCCACGCAGTCGGCTGGATCCGCACCGAATTCGCGGCAGAAACTGAGGGCGAAGTCCCGCTTGTCCAACTCGTCGAAGGGGTGGCTGACCTCCCCGGTATAACGGCCGTCACGGGTCTGAAGTCGAGGCCCACAGTGGGTAACGAATCCGAACGTCTTGGCCGGTGTGCGCCGACGGGATCCCATGCGAGTGAGGCGAGCACTGGAACGACACGACGCGACCGACACCAAGCGAGGGTCTCGTCGATCCCAGCGATGAGCGGGAGGTCTCCGAGCCACCGGCTGACGTCTGACTCGTCGGCTCCAGCCCACCCCGCGCGTCTATTGCGCAGACCTCGTGGTTGTCGATTGTCCCGGCGGCGTATGCACTCTCTGCGGCGTCAACCTCGATCGCGTGGCCCAACCGTTGAGCGAGAAAGGAGCCAGAACTGGTTCCCTGCAACGAGGGTGCCGTCGATGTCGAAGAACACGACGGACGAAGGGCGCCCCGTTGCTGTGTCAAGCATCTGAGAACAGTAGTCAGAGAGGTTGGGTCGAGATCAACACTGGCCGGGAGTCGGCCCCAGAACTCGCAGCAGATCCAAATGTCGGTGGTCACGTCTAGTGTCGAAAACATGATCGAGACGACGGACAAGCCGAGCACCAGAGGCCACATCGCGCCCCCGGCGCTCGCGCCTGCCGAGGTCGATCTGATGCTCGCAAAGGTGACGACCACCGCGCTCCCGACCGACGACGCCACGCGGATCGACGTGCTCCGTGGGCTGGAGCAGCTCAAGTGCGCGGTCGAGGGTGCGCAGGCCGCGATCGCCGTTGCCTTCGACTCTTCCCAGCGGCGAAGGGCCGCCGACAGGGGAGTCAGACCGGAGAAGCAGGGTGAGGGGATCGGCCACCAGATCGCTCTCGCGAGGCGCGTGTCCCCGCAACGAGGCAGCCGGCACCTCGGGCTGGCCAAGGTCCTCACCAACGAGATGCCGCACACCATGAACGCTGCGCGGCGGTCACATCACCGAATGGCGTGCCACGATCCTCGCTCGCGAGACGGCGTGCCTCGACATCGAGCATCGCCGGGAGATCGACGAGGAGTTGGCGGCCGATGTTGACCGTCTGTCGGCGATGGGCGATCGCGAAACGGAGCGAGCGGCCAGCAAGCTGGCGTCTCGTCTCGACCCTGCATCCGTGGCCGAGCGACGACGTCGTGCGGAGAGTGAGCGCACGGTCACCGTGCGACCCGCGCCCGACACCATGACACGGCTGACGGCATCCCTACCGGTTCGTGACGGGGTGGCCGTCTTCGCGGCCCTGAAGCACGAAGCCGCTCGACTCGTCGCCGACGGCGACGATCGCAGCCGCGGCCAGATCATGGCGGACACCTTGGTCGCCCGCGTCCCGGGTCAGAGCGAGGGCGGCGCGAACGTTCCTGCACTCGCCATCAACGTCGTCGTCGGCGTCGACACGCTGCTGGGCGAAAGTGACGAGCCCGCCACGATCCCGGGCTACGGTCCGATCCCGACCGACCTGCTGCGTGAGTGGATCCGCGACGGTCTGGACGCCGGCGTTGAAGTCAGTCTGAGGCGACTCTTCGCGGAGCCCGGGACCGGCGCGCTGGTGGCCATGGAGTCAACGAAGCGCACCTTCGACGGCAACCTCGCGGACTTCATCGAGTTGCGAGACCAGCAGTGCCGCACTCCCCGGTGCGACGCCCCGGTCCGCCACCGTGACCACATCGTCAAGGCCGCGCACGGCGGCCTCACCAGCGCGGCCAACGCGCAGGGACTCTGCGAGGCGTGCAACTACGCCAAGGAGGCCATCGGCTGGCAGGCCCGGCCGAGACCCGGGCCGGTCCACACCGTCGAGATGGTCACCCCGACGGGACATCGCTACGTCTCGAGGGCACCATCGATCCACGAGGCGAAGGTCAGGCGGGTCGAGAGGGCAACGGCCGCATTGAGTCCAGCTGAGCGGTTGCTGGCTCGGCTGCTCCCCGCAGCCTGACGGCGGGGGCAGCGTCGGGCACTCGGAGCACCCGAAGGTGCGGATGACCTCCCACTGCCTGAAGATAGGCAGGGTGAACCCCCACCCGTGGCCGCTGCCGCGCGAGTTCCACACTCCAGACCTGTCGGTCGTCCCGCTCACGATGGACCTGCTGGCGCGCGACACGGAGGCCTTTGTGTCGAGCCCTCGAGCGATCGAGGCACACAGCGCCGAACTGTGGCGGACCGACGGCTTCACGGAGGAGGACAACTTGCCGTTGTTGTCCGAGCACGAGCGGGAACACGCATCCGGGGCAGCCTTCGCGTGCTCACTGCTGTCGCCGGACGCGAGCAGGGAGCTAGGTTGCGCCTACCTGCGCCCGATGTCCGCCTACGCGGCACGCACCGGCACTCTGCTTGCAGAGGCTCACGCGGACAGCGCCATCCTCACCTTCTGGGCGATCGACGACACCGGCAGCCGACCGCCCGGGGTGGTGATCCTCGGGCACCTGCGTGACTGGGTGGCGGAGTGGGGCGCAGCGCCTGCGGTGCTTCGGTTCCTCGGACGCCGAGAGCGAGACCGCGAGCGCGGTGCGATCTCTCGGGTTGCTGGAACTCGAGGTGTCCGAACAATCTCTGCCCTACCGCTGGTTCGCGGTGTCGTGAGCGTCAGTTCCCGGTGAACTCCGGGGCGCGCTTCTCGACGAACGCCCTCGGCCCCTCGCGGGCGTCGTCGGAGGCGAACACCGCCGCGCCGAGCCGCGCGTCCTCGGCCCAGCACTCGTCCTCGTGCTTGCCCTCCGAAGCGCGGATGGTCGCGAGCACGGACTGGACGGCGAGCGGGGCCGTTGGCGCAGATGAGATCTGCCAGCGACCGCGCCTTGGCCAGCGCCGTGCCGTCGTGGACGACGTGCCCGACAAGGCCGTAGGACAGCGCCTCGGCCGCGGTGATGTGGCGTCCGGTGAGCAGGAGGTCGGCGGCCACGGTGTAGGGGATCTGGCGGGGGAGCCGGACCGCGGACCCGCCGAGCGGATAGAGCCCCCACTTCACCTCGGACACCCCTGAACCGGGCGGACTCACCCGCGACCCGGATGTCGGTGGCCTGCAGGATCTCGGTCCCGCCCGCGATCGCCGGCCCCTCGACCGCGGCGATCAGCGGCTTGGTGAGGCGGAAGCCCTTCAGCAACGGCTTGATCACCGCTGGGTCGAACTCGCCCGGACGCGAACTTCGTGGAGGGCGAGGGAGGCAGACATCGCCGACAGGTCCGCGCCGGCACAGAACGCACCACCCGCCCCGGTGAGGATCACGACCCGCACCGAATCCGAGGAGTTGGCCGGGTCCCAGGGCCTCGCTCATCAGCTGCAGCATCTCGCTGGAGAGGGCGTTCTTCTTCGCCGGCCGGTTCATGGTGACGGTCAGGACATGACCGTCCTGCGAGACTGAGCAGTGCGGTTCTTCGTCCGTCATGCGAGGGATCCTAGTCAGAAACAAGAACGTGTTCTAGTCTCCGAGCATGGCCCTCAACATTGCCGATCTCTTCGAGCACGCCGTCGACGTCGTCCCCGACCGCGGCATCATCCGAGTCGCCGACCGCATCGTGTCGTACGCCGAGCTGGAGGCCGACGCCAACAAGCTCGCGCACTTCCTGCAGTCGCGCGGGGTGCAACCCGGCGACCACGTGGGCATCTACGCGAAGAACAGCGTCGAGCACGTCGTCGCGTTGCTGGCGATCTTCAAGATCCGCGCGGTCGTGATCAACGTGAACTACCGCTACGTCGAGGGCGAGCTCGACTACCTCTTCGACAACTCCGACATCGTCGCGCTGCTGCACGAGCGCCCCTACGCGCCGCTGGTCGCGGCCACCGCGCCCAAGCACGCCAAGCTGCAGACGATCGTGGCGATCCCGGACCCGGCCGAGCCCGGTTCGGACGCCGACATATCGCCGTACGGCGGGATCGACTGGGCCGACGCACTGGCCGATCAGAGCCCCGACCGCGACTTCGAGCCCCGCTCCGACGACGACGTCTACATCATCTACACCGGTGGCACGACCGGGCAGCCGAAGGGCGTGATGTGGCGGCAGGCCGACTTCTGGCGGGTGCTGGGAGGCGGCATCGACTTCATGACCGGCAACCGGCTCGAGGAGTTCGACCAGTCGAGGACGGCGGCGAGCAGTGAGCCGATGGTGACGTTCCCGCTGAGCCCGCTGATGCACGGCGGCGCGCAGGCGGCGATGCTGATGCACCTCTTCGCCGGCCACCGCACGATCCTCGCGCCGAAGTTCGACCCGGTGGAGGTCTGGCGCACCATCGAGAAGAACGGCGTGCAGCTGATCTTCATGACCGGCGACGCGATGGCACGGCCGCTGATCGAGGAGTACAGAGCGCGGCGACTACCGGGCAGACCAGCTGATCGCCGTCTCCAGCAGCGCCGCGATCTTCAGTCGTCCGGTGAAGGAACGCTGGATGGCGGCCTTCCCCAACACCTTCTTCACCGACTCGGTCGGCTCCAGCGAGACCGGCTTCCGGGGCACCGGCCTGCAGGACTCGGAGAACATCAAGGGCGAGGGGCCGCAGATCGCGCTCGGCCTCGAGTCGGTCGTCCTCGACGAGACCAACCAGTGCTGGACCCCGCGACCAGCGTCGGCCAGATCGGGCGTCTCGCGCGCCGGCAGCGTGCCGCTCGGCTACTACCGGGACGAGGCGAAGTCCGCCAAGACGTTCATCACCGTCGACGGGACGCGCTACTCCGTGCCCGGCGACTTCGCCCGGATCGAGGAGGGCGGCAAGGTCACCCTGCTCGGCCGCGGCTCCAACTGCATCAACACCGGCGGGGAGAAGGTCTACCCCGAAGAGGTCGAGATGGCGCTCAAGGGCCACCCCGACGTCTACGACGCCCCGGTGGTGGGCGTCGCCGACGAGAGCTACGGTCAGTCGGTCAGCGCCGTCGTCCGGGCGCGCGAGGGGACGGCACCCACGCTCGAAGGGCTGCGCGAGTTCCTCCGCGGCCAGCTCTCGGGCTACAAGCTGCCGCGCTCGGTCTCCTTCGTCGACGAGATCCCGCGCAGCGCCACCGGCAAGGCCAACTACCCGCGGGCCAAGGAGCTCGCGATGCAGGCCCCGGGGGCTCACGCCTGATGCGTACGGCGCTGTGCGACCTCTTCGGGATCGACGTCCCGATCTTCGCGTTCACGCCCTCGGAGCACGTCGCCGCCGCGGTGTCGCGCGCCGGGGGGCTCGGGGTGCTCGGCGCCGTACGCTTCAACGACCCGGCCGAGCTCGACCGCACGCTGACGTGGCTCGACGACAACACCGACGGCAGGCCCTACGGCGTGGACGTGGTCATGCCGATGGAGGTGCCGACCGAGGGGACCAGCGTCGACTGGCCTCGATGATCCCGCCGGACCACGTGTCCTTCGTGGATCGCACGCTCCAGCAGCTCGGCGTCCCGCCGCTGCCGGAGGGTGAGGGCCGCGAGGGCGTGCTCGGCTGGCTGCACTCGGTCGCGCGGTCGCACGTCGACATCGCCCCGGCGCACCGGCCGGTGCTGATCGCCAACGCCCTCGGCTCCCCGCCGGTCGACGTGATCGAGCAGGCGCACGCGAGGGGTGTGAAGGTGGCTGCTCTTGCCGGTGCCGCCAAGCATGCGCTCTCGCACGTCGCCAACGGCGTCGACATCATCATCGCCCGGGGTTACGAGGCGGGCGGGCACACCGGTGAGATCGCCAGCATGGTGCTCACCCCCGAGATCGTCGACGCCGTCGGTCCGGACGTGCCCGTGCTGGGCGCAGGAGGCATCGGGACGGGACGGCAGGTCGCCGCCTCCCCGGCGCTCGGGGCACAGGGCGTGTGGACCGGGTCGGTGTGGCTGACGTCCGAGGAGTACCAACAGCTCAACAGCAACCGCGGCATGACCGATGCGTTCCTGCGTGCCACCAGCGCCGACACCGTCCGCACGCGGATCTACACCGGCAAGCCGGCCCGCCTGCTGAAGACGAAGTGGACCCGTGCATGGGAGTCGGAGGACGCCCCGACCCCGCTGCCGATGCCGTTGCAGAACCTGCTGGTCTCCGATGCGCACAGTCGGATGAGCGCGCACGGCGACCCCGACGTGGTGTCGATGCCCGTCGGCCAGATCGTCGGCTCGATGAATGAGGTCCGGCCGGTCGCCACCGTGATGGCCGACCCGGTCGCCGGTTTCGAGCAGGCAGCCGCACGCGCCGCGGGGATCGCCGCCGACCCGGACGCTCCGTAGCCCGGCGGACACGTCGACGTTGTCCGAACCATGGGAGCGAGTGACATGACGGAACAGAACCGCACGCGCGTACGAGCCCGCCTGATCATGACGGTGCTGACCGCCGCCGTGGTGATGGTCGGCACGCTCACGATGACCGGGCAGGCGCAAGGTGGCCGGGAGCCGCAGCCGGTGCCCCGCGCCGAGTGCGGCAAGGGGTCGCGCCCCGAGACCGACATCCGGGGCCGCGTGCCCGCGATCGACTACGCGTCGGGTCGGGTCGACCGGGGCTACCGCTGCAAGCGCGCGCCGTCGCCCACCGCGGCAACGCGGGCGGCTTCAAGGTGCACCGATACGTCGACGCCAAGGGACAGACCTGCGCGTTCCACGACAGCACGCTGGTCTTCCCGCGCGACGTCCTCTACAACCTGACCAACGGCCTCGGCGTGGTCGTGCTGGCCATGGACAACCCGAAGAAGCCGCGCCGCACCACGACGCTCACCTCGCCGGCGATGCTGAGCCCGCACGAGTCGCTGGTCCTCAACAGGAAGCGTGGACTCCCGGTGGCGACGCTGGGCACCGCCCTGACCTATCCGGGCGTCATGGACGTCTACGACGTGAGGACCGACTGCCGTCACCCCCAGCTCCTCTCGAGCACCCCGAGCGGCGTGCTCGGGCACGAGAGCGGCTTCGCCCCCGACGGGATGACCTTCTGGACCGCGAGCACGCTCGGCACCCCCGGTCGCGATCGACCTGACCAACCCCTCGGCTCCCGTGCCGGTCATGGTCCAGCCCGGCGTGAACTACCACGGGCTGCGTTTCTCCGCCGACGGCGACACCATGTATGCCGCCAACATCGGCCAGCCCGACACGGGCACCCTCGACCTCGCGAGCGGCACCGGGCTCGACATCCTCGACGTGAGCAAGGTGCATGACCGGGTCGCGGGCGCGACACCGAGGGTGCTCTCGAAGTTGACGTGGCCTGCGGGGTCGATCCCGCAGTCGGCCGACCCGTTCACCCGGGACGGCCACGACTACGTCCCGGAGATGGACGAGTTCGCCGACATGTTCTCGCTCAAGAACGCCACTGACCGTGCCGGTGCGCCGGTCGGCGCGGGCCGCATCATCAACGTCGACGACCCGCGCCACCCGTTCGTGGTCTCGCAGCTGCGGCTCGAGGTGCACCGGGCCGACGTGCACCGCGGTGAGCAGCACGACGACCCCGGCGCCAACTTCCCCGCGCAGGGCTATGCCGGGCACTACTGCTCGCTGCCGCGTCACAACAACCCGAAGATCGCCGGCTGCTCGATGATCGCGTCGGGGCTGCGGCTCTTCGACATCAGCGACGTCGAGCACCCGCGCGAGGTGGCCTACTTCAACAAGCCGCAGCGTCCCGGCAGCCGCCCGACGTTCCCCGACGTCGCCGGGGCCTACGCCATGTCCGCGCCCGCGTGGGACAAGAAGAACGGCAGCGTCTGGTACACCGACGCCAACTCGGGGTTCTACAACGTGAAGCTCACCAACGGGGTCGCCGAACTGCTGCGCTGAGCCGAAGAGGCACAGCCGCGGCCCGACTGCGTGAGTCGGGCCGCGGCACCCCGGTCCCCCCGATCAGTTCCCCCGACCAACCGCCATCCCCTCGGCGGTGCCTGTGTTGTCGACGGTTCCCTCCACCACGGCGCTGGCGAGCGTGGTGATCGGGACGTCGGCGGAGCGAGACCAGCGGGCCAGCATGGCGAGGGCGTGGCGGGATCCTGTCCCATGCCTGTACGGCGACGACCGGGCGATCCAGCGGGCTGCCCACGCGGGAGTGGGGAGTGTCTTGCATCGAGCGTCCTTGCGATCGAACCGTTCGCGGCAACCTCGCGCCGCCGGCTGACCTCCCAACCGCCCTCACCGTACGCCGGAAGGGCGAGGCTGTGAAGACGCATTCGTCAGCAGTCAGGCACCACCGGGGTCGACCGGTTCCCTGGAACGGGGTCCCGCCCGCGAGCGGGTGGCCGCTCGCGCGTTCCGACCGGGTCGGTCGCCACGTCGCGCAACTTCCGATGGGCGCTCTGCGAGCGTTGCCGCAGCAGGTTGAAGGCCGTCCGCGAGTCGCACTTCTGCTCGACCATCAAGATCCCGAGCGCCCGGTCGACGATCGACCGCGCATGCAGCGCCTCGACGAGCTGCCCGGACCGCTCTGCCCGGTCGCTGAAGCGCAGTGCCGGGGTGAGGGCGGTGGAGGCCTGTCCGGCGAACACCTCCGCACGCTGGCGCCCCGAACCGCTGAGCCAGTCGGCGGGGCCGAACCCGTAGAGGTTGAGCGCGCCGACCGACGACTGGTCGACGAAGAGCGGCATGCTCAGCGAGCACGTCACCCCGAGGTCGAGCGCGGTGCGGCGATACGCCTCCCAGCGTGGATCGGACTGCTGGTCGGTCACCTCGACGACCTGCCCCGTCGACATCGCTTCGAGGCACGGACCGGCCCCACTGGCGTACTGCGCCTCGTCCACCTTCGCCGCTCGTGGGTCGCTGGCCGCCGATGTCACCGGGTTGCGGTCGTAGCGCGTGGTGATCCCGCAAGCGACCTCCGCCCGCGTCTCCACCGCTGCCGCGGCGAGGTTGGCCACGTCTGTCAGGAACGACTCGACCTCGGCGACGCCGAGCACCGGGGAGTGCAGCTCTCCGAGCGCGTCGTGGAATTCCGGGTCGTACGGACCAGAGGGGCTCATGACTCTTCGACGGTACGCCGACTCGTCGGCCAGATCACCCCCGAAGGCTGATCACACAGGCTCCGCCGCGAGCGAGCGCCCGATGGCCAGCGCGCTCTGCGTCGTCCCGGAGAGCGCGTACTCCCACCGCTTGGCAGCCGTGAAGTAGCGATGCGTCTCGCCGTCGAGGTCGATACCGACCCCACCGTGGACGTGGACGGCCGTGTGGGCCACGCGGTGCCCGGCGTCCGCGGCGAAGAGGGCAGCGGTGGCGAGCTCCTTCTCCGCAGGCCTGCCCTCGCCCAGCCGCCGGGCGGCCTGCCAGAGCGTGAGCCGTTGCCCGAGCGTGTCGATGTAGCCGTCGGCCAGCCGCTGCGACACCGCCCGGAAGGTGGCGATCGGTCGCCCGAACTGCTCCCGCACCTTTGCGTACGCCGCCGTGAGCGCCAACGCACCTTCGGTGACGCCGAGCTGCTCGGCGCAGCCGGTGACGGTGAGCAGGTCCGCGAGCCGCGAGGCGGCTCCGTCGCCGAGGTGCGCGTGGGCGGGGAGGGCGACGTCGTCGAAGGTGATCCGGAGCGCCACGTCTCCGTCGGTGGTGCGCTGCCGCTCCGTCGTCGCGCCCCGGGCCGACGCCTCGACCACGAACACGCCGACACCGTCCGGGGTGCTGGCGGTGACGAGCAGGAGGTCGGCGCGATGCCCGGCCCGGACCGGGGTCTTGGTGCCGTTCAGCACCCAGCCGTCGTCGGAGCGCGTCGCGGTGGTGCTCGGCCGGGCGGGCAACGCCTCCGTGTCCTCGGACACCGCGGCCGCGAGCACTCGGTCGCGCGACGCTGCACCGGACAACCAGAGTGAGCGCTGTGCGTCCGTGCCGTGCTCGGCGAGGGCCAGTGCGCAGGCGACGTGGGGCGCGACCGGCACCGGAGCGACGGTCCGCCCGACCTCCACGATGACGCGCAGGGCCTCGACGAGGCCGAGCCCGGCGCCGCCGTACGACTCCGGGACCGCGAGCCCCAGCAGGCCGGCGTCACCCAACGACCGCCACAGGTCGTGGTCGAAGCGGTCTCCGTCGGCCTCGACGGCGCGCATGCGCTCGGGGGTCGCGAGGTCCTTGAGGATCGTCGCGGCGAGTTCTGCCGCCTCGTCTGCTTCGGTCGAGAAGTCGAAGTCCATGTCAGTGCCTATCCCTGTCTCTGGTCAACGCCGTGCTGCCGGCAGGCCGAGGCCCACATAGCCGATGATGTCGCGCTGGATCTCGTTGGTGCCGCCGCCGAAGGTCATCACCAGCGAGGAGCGGTAGTAGCGCTCGAGGCGGCCCGCCAGCACCGCGCCCGGCGAGTCGGCGGACAACACCGCGTGCGGCCCGACGACCTCCATCAGGCTGCGGTAGACCTCGGTGGCGAGCTCGGAGCCGTAGACCTTCGTCGCGCTGGCGACCGCGGGGGACAGGTCCGCCGAGGACGACGCGATGTTCCAGTTGAGCAGCTTGAGCATGTCGATGCGGGCGTGTGCGCGCCCGAGCAGCACCTGCACCCATTCACGGTCGATGATCCGTTGCCCGTCCGCGTCCTCGGTCTCCTTGGCCCGGGCGACGACTGGGCCAAGGAGTGCGTCTGGGGTGCCGCGGAGGTGAGCGCGACGCGCTCGTGGTTGAGCTGGTTGGTCATCAGCGACCAGCCGCCGTTGAGCTCGCCGACCAGATTGGCGACCGGGACGCGCACGTCCTCGAAGTAGGTGGCGCTGGTGCCGACTCCCGCGACCGTGTGCACGGGCGTGTAGGAGAAGCCGGGGGAGTCCGCCGGCACCGGGATCATCGACAGGCCCTTGTGGCGCGGCAGGTCGGGGTCGGTGCGACAGGCCATCCAGATCCAGTCGGCGTACTGGATCAGCGACGTCCACATCTTCTGGCCGTTGATGACCCACTCGTCGCCCTCCTGCACGGCCCGCGTCGTCAGCGACGCGAGGTCGGTCCCGGAGCCGGGCTCGGAGTAGCCGATGGAGAAGTGCAGCTCGCCGGCCGGGATCCCGGGCAGGAAGTAGTCCTTCTGCTCGGCCGTGCCGTAGCGCATGATCGTCGGCCCGACGGTGTTCAGCGTGAGGTAGGGGATCGGCACACCGGCCACCGCCGCCACGTCGGTGAAGATCAGCTGCTCGATCATTGAGCGCGCCTGCCCGCCGTACTCCTTCGGCCAGCCGATGCCGAGCCAGCCGTCGGTGCCGAGCTGCCGGATGACTTCCTTGTACGTCGCGACGTCACCGAACTCCGCGCCCGCCATCGACAACGCGGCGCGTCGCTCGGGCGTGACGAGGGCGTCGAAGTACTCCTTCAGCTCCTGTTGCAGCGCGAGGTGCTCGGGCGAAAGGTCGACGTGCATGGCATCAGACTAGAACGTGTTCTCGTTTTGCGCCATAATGGTCCGCATGAGTGACACCCGCATGCTCGACACCGGATCGGCTCCCGAGCGCTTCGCGCGCGGCTGGCACTGCCTCGGCCCGGCCACCGACTTCGCCGACGGGATGCCGCACGGCATCGAGGCCTTCGGCGGCAAGCTTGTCGTGTGGTCCGACACGGAGGGCAACCTCAACGTGCTGGACGGCTACTGCCGGCACATGGGCGGCGACCTGACCCGGGGGCAGCGTCAAGGGCGACGAGATCGCCTGCCCGTTCCACGACTGGCGCTGGGGCGGCGACGGCAAGTGCAAGGCGATCCCCTATGCCCGGCGCGTGCCGCTCCGGGCCCGCACGCAGCGCTACGAGTCCGTGATCCGCAACGGGATGCTGATGATCTGGCACGACGCCGAGGGCAGCCCGGCCGACCACGACATCCTGCCGCCCGAGCTCGAGGGCATCGGCACCGATCGCTACACCGACTGGACACGGAAGGTCATCGACGTGCCCAACGCGCACTGTCGCGAGATCGTCGACAACGTCGTCGACATGGCGCACTTCTTCTACATCCACTTCGCCTTCCCGACGAACTTCCGCAACGTCTTCGAGGGCCACATGGCGACCCAGTTCATGGAGTCGACCGGGCGTCCTGACATGGCCGGGGAGGGGTACGGCGACGAGGACCTCATCCTCAAGTCGGAGGCCACCTACTACGGGCCGTCGTTCATGATCAACTGGCTCGAGACCGACTACAAGGGCTTCCTGACCAAGGTCATCCCGGTCAACTGCCACATCCCGACGGGCCCCAATTCCTTCAAGCTGCAGTACGGCCTGTGTGTCGAGAAGCCCGAGGGTCTCGACGACAAGACGGCGCGCTACATCGGCACGAAGTACTCCGACATGTTCGGGGACGGTTTCCTGCAGGACGTGCACATCTGGCTGAACAAGGCCCCGGTCCAGAACCCGCTGCTCTGCGAGGAGGACGGGCCGGTCTACCAGCTGCGCCGGTGGTACGAGCAGTTCTACGTCGACGCCGCCGACGTCACCGAGGAGATGACCGAGCGCTTCGAGTTCGAGGTGGACACGACGAAGGCCAACGAGTTCTGGCGTGCCGAGGTCGAGGAGAACCTCGCGCGCAAGGCCGGCGAGGATTCCTCGCCGGTTGAGCCCGTCGAGACCAAGAGCTGATGGCCTACATCGTCCCCTCCAGCGCCGACACCCTCGAGGACCAGCGGCTCTACACGCAGGCCCGGCTGACCGAGGTCGCCTGCCCGGACTGCCCGGCCCGCGTCGGCGTCAAGAAGAACTCCGAGCACCACACCTCGATCCAGTGGCACGCCGAGGCTCTGGGGGAGTGCGCCGAGTTCCGACGGCTGGACCGGGCGCCGGGAGGCCGGCCGGTCCACGCATCATGTCCCCGCATGCAGGCGAGCATCGATGCCGCCGTACGCGACGGACAGCTCATGATCGGAGCCGAAGATGGATATTGACTCCTACCTCCTCGAGGTGCGCGAGGTCGTGGCCGAGACCGCCGACGCGTCCTCGATCGTGTTCGAGGTGCCGGCTGATGCCGCCGACGTCTTCGCGTTCAGGCCGGGACAGTTCCTCACCGTCGGGGTGCCGTCGGACCGGACCGGGCTCGCGGCTCGCTGCTACTCCATCTGCACGCCGCCCGGCTCGCCGCTGACGGTCACCGTCAAGCGGACCGTCGACGGCTACGCCTCCAACTGGCTCAACTCCGAGCTCCGCCCGGGGGACACCCTGCGCGTCCTGCCCCCGTCGGGGATCTTCACCCCGAAGGACTGGTCCGCCGACCTGCTGCTCTTCGCGGGCGGGTCCGGCATCACGCCGGTCATGTCGATCATCCGTACGGCGATGGCCCAGCACTCCAACCGGGTCGTGCTGTTCTACGCGAACCGCGACGAGAGCTCGGTCATCTTCGCGTCCGCGCTCGCCGCGCTGGCCGCCGAGCACCCGGACCGGCTGCAGGTCTTCCACTGGCTCGAGTCGGTCCGGGGACTGCCGAGCGAGGACCAGCTGCGCGAGTTCGCTGCGGCGTACTCGACCCGGACGTCCTTCTGCTGCGGCCCGGCGCCCTACATGTTGGCCGTGTCCAACTCGCTGCGCGCCCTCGACTTCCCGCGCGACCGCCGCCACCGGGGAGAAGTTCGTCTCGCTCGGCGGCAACCCGTTCGGAGACGTGGAGGAGGTGTTGGCTGCGCAGGCCGTCATCGCGTCCGCCGACGACGCGGACGAGGCCGAGGACGCTGCACCGGCCGGGCCCTCGGGACCCGTGAAGGTCGAGGTCGAGCTCGACGGCGAGGAACACGTCTTCGACGACTGGCAGCCCGGGACGAAGCTGCTGGACTTCCCGGAGTCGAAGGGGGTCAAGGCGCCGTACTCCTGCCGCGAGGGCGAGTGCTCCGCCTGCGCCATCCGCCTGATCTCCGGTGAGGTGCGGATGCTGCACAACGACGTGCTCGAGCAGGAGGACCTCGACGAGGGCATCCGCCTCGGCTGCCAGTCCGTGCCCGCCACCGAGGACCCGGTGAAGATCTCCTACAGCTGAGGAGGAGTCTCGCGGCCGAGCTTGCGCCACCCGCCGGCGCGGTTGTTGGCGACGATGGCACGCAGCAGCCCGACGAGAGCCTCGCGGTGGATCGGATCGCCCCGGTAGATCTGGATCGCCCGTCCGGTGGCGTTGCCGTGGCCCCGGTTGATCAGGTGGTGCGGGTCGGGAACGGTCGGGTCGTAGAGGAACAGGTTGACGTGGTCCTTGGTGGACAGCAGCGCGCAGACGTTGCCGTCCGGGACGAAGTAGGGCTGGACGGTCCGCTTGATCGTCTCCTCGATCTCCGGATCGGCTGCCCACACGATGTCGCGCAGCTCACGGCAGATCTCCTGCTGCCAGTCCGGTAGCCCTTCGATGTAGGCATCGACCCCGGGGTGCGCCCGGTCCGTCACCAGCCCCGCTCCCGCCACTCGTCGAGGTGTGGCCGCTCGGCGCCGAGCGTCGAGTCGCCTCCGTGACCGGGGTAGAACCAGACGTCGTCGCCGTGGACGTCGAAGATCTTGGTCGACACCTCGTCGATCAGGGTGGCGAACGCCGCGGCGTCGCCGAACGTGTTGCCGACCCCGCCGGGGAAGAGCGAGTCGCCGGTGAAGAGGTGTCCCTGCCCCGAGCTGTCCTCCCAGAAGAGCGCGATGGAGCCGGGAGTGTGGCCGGCGAGCGCGATCACGGTGAGGTCGCAGGTGCCGACGGCGATCCGGTCGCCGTGGACGACCGTCCGGGTCACGGGCACCCCCGTCTGTGACGTGATCTCGGCAGCGTCTGGCGCTCCGGCGACGACGGACGCTCCCGTGGCTGCCACGACGTCGGCCAGCGCGCGGTGGTGGTCCCAGTGCTGGTGGGTCGTGATGACGGCCGTGAGCGAGCGGTCCCCGATCAGGGAGAGCAGGGTCGCAGCGTCGTCGGCGGCATCGATCAGCACGAGCTCGTCGGTCTCCTCGCAGTGCAGGAGATAGGCGTTGTTGGACATCTTCTCGTCGACGGCCACCTTGGTGATCGTCACGCATCCGGCCCGGCGGACCTGCGGCGGACCGCCGGGCGTCACGTTCCCGTCATAGGTCACCACGGCGCGACCTCAGGCAGCTCGCCGCGGTCGGCGGTCAGGGTGCTGCCGTCGCCGCGTCCGGTCAGCCACCACGCAATGTCCGACGCTGTGCCGGTCACGGTCGAGGTGGGCTCGCCCTCGCCTGTACGACCGGGTCTGCGCGAGGTCGCGCGCGAGCACCTGGAAGGGAGTCGGCCAGTCGCGCTTGCGCATCGAGTCGATGACGAGGGTCGAGAAGACCGCGGGCCAGTCGGCCGCGGTGTAGCCGACCCCGAGGTCGGCGTGGTGGATCTCGACCTCGCGCACCCGCATCAGGACCGTGGAACGAGCGCTGAACGCCGGCTTGCCGGGCGTGCGCTCGATCACCGTCTCCCACTTGTCGTCGGGGAGGTCGGACACCTCGCGGTCGAAGAGCTCGGTCGACGCCATCAGGCGCGAGCGGAGGTCCCCCGGCGAGGCGACGCCGAGCGTGGCGATGTCGGCGTCGCGCGCCTCCTGCGAGGCGTACATGGGTCGGGGCACGCCGGACGCGACGCCATCGAGCGCGCCCGCCAGCCCCTCGCCGTTCAGCGCCGGGTGGGCGACGACGTGGCCGACAGTCCAGTCCGGCAGCAGTGACGGCGTCGAGAAGACCGCGTCGTCCAGGGGCGTCGACGGTGCGCACGAGGCGCGTGGTGGCGGCGGCCAGCATCTCGAGCTGGGTGGGTTCGGTCATGGCCTCATTCAACACACACAGTGGCTGTCGGTGCAGCCCCGTAGGATCGAGCACTGACAGCGTGGCGGGTTGCAACCCGGGACAATGTGGCGAACACTTGTTCGAACCAACACACTTGCACAGAACCCTCAAGGACGACTGTGATCGACCAGCTCATCATCCGGGGCGCCCGGGAGCACAACCTCAAGGACGTCTCGCTCGATCTGCCGCGCGACGCGCTGATCGTGTTCACCGGACTCTCCGGCTCTGG
This sequence comes from Nocardioides sp. B-3, assembly GCF_024703895.1. Classification (GTDB taxonomy): domain Bacteria; phylum Actinomycetota; class Actinomycetes; order Propionibacteriales; family Nocardioidaceae; genus Nocardioides. Next base: position 4,096,286 of record NZ_CP087968.1, on the reverse strand, counting down.
CAAGTCGAGCCTCGCCTTCGACACCATCTTCGCCGAGGGCCAGCGCCGCTACGTCGAGTCCCTGTCGGCCTACGCACGCCAGTTCCCGGGCCAGATGGACAAGCCCGACGTCGACTTCATCGAAGGCCTGTCGCCCGCGGTCAGCATCGACCAGAAGTCCACCAGCAAGAACCCGCGCTCGACCGTCGGCACCATCACCGAGGTCTACGACTACCTCCGCCTGCTCTATGCGCGCGGGGCGCCCACTGCCCTGTCTGCGGCTCGCCGATCGAGCGCCAGACCCCGCAGCAGATCGTCGACAAGATCCTCTCCCTCGAGGAGGGTGCGCGGTTCCGTGTCCTCGCGCCGGTCATCCGTGGCCGCAAGGGTGAGTACGTCGACCTGTTCCGCACCCTCCAGACCCGGGGGCTTCTCCCGGGCGCGCGTCAACGGCGAGACGCACACGCTCGACGACCCCCCCAAGCTGGACAAGCAGAAGAAGCACACGATCGAGGTCGTGGTCGACCGGCTCGCCGTCAAGGAGAGCTCCAAGCGCCGGCTCACCGACTCCGTCGAGACGGCGCTCAACCTCGCCGGTGGCCCGGTGCTCTTCGACTTCGTCGACCTCGACGCGAAGGACCCGGGTCGCGAGATGCGCTTCTCCGAGCGGATGGCTTGCCCCAACGAGCACACCATCGACACCGACGAGCTCGAGCCGCGGTCCTTCTCCTTCAACTCGCCCTTCGGTGCCTGCCCGCAGTGCAGCGGCCTCGGCACGCGGATGGAGGTCGACCCCGAGCTCGTCGTCCCCGACCCGGGCGCGACGCTCGGCGAGGGCGCGATCCAGCCGTGGAGCCACGCGCACGTCGCCGACTACTTCCTGCGCCTGATGAACGCGCTCGGTGAGGAGCTCGGCTTCGACCTGAACACCCCGTGGGACCAGCTGTCGCCGATCGCGCGCAGCTCCATCCCTGGAGGGCCACAAGACCAAGGTCCACGTCGTCACCACCAACCGCTACGGCCGCCAGCGCGCCTACTACGCCGCCTTCGAGGGGGTCCGTCCCTACATCGAGCGCCGGCACAAGGAGGCGGAGTCCGACACGAGCCGAGAGCGGTTCGAGGGCTTCATGCGCGAGGTGCCCTGCCCGGCCTGCCGCGGCAGCCGGCTCAAACCGGTCTCGATGGCGGTCACGCTCGGGGCCAAGGAGCTGGGCGGCAAGAACATCGCCGAGGTCTGCGCGATGCCGATCAACGAGACGGCCGACTACCTCCGCAACCTCGACCTGTCGGTGCGCGAGAAGCAGATCGGTGAGCGGGTCCTCAAGGAGATCCGGGAGCGGCTCAACTTCCTGCTCGACGTCGGCCTCGACTACCTCTCGCTCAACCGCCCCTCGGGGTCGCTCTCCGGCGGCGAGGCGCAGCGCATCCGGCTCGCCACGCAGATCGGCGCCGGTCTCGTGGGCGTCCTCTACGTCCTCGACGAGCCCTCGATCGGCCTGCACCAGCGCGACAACCACCGCCTGATCGAGACCCCGGTCCGGCTCAAGGACCTCGGCAACACCCTGATCGTGGTCGAGCACGACGAGGACACCATCCGCGTCGCCGACTGGGTGGTCGACATCGGCCCGGGCGCCGGCGAGCACGGGGGACAGGTCGTCCACTCCGGTTCCGTGCAGGGACTCCTCGACCACCCCGACTCCATGACCGGTCAATACCTCAGCGGGCGGCGCGAGATCCCGGTTCCCCTCGTCCGCCGCCCCCGGACACTCGGCCGCGAGCTGACCGTGCACGGGGCCAAGGAGCACAACCTGCAAGACGTCGACGTGAGCTTCCCGCTCGGCGTCTTCTGTGCGGTGACCGGCGTCTCCGGGTCGGGCAAGTCGACCCTCGTCAACGACATCCTCTACACCTCGCTCGCCAAGCAGATCTACAACGCGCGGACCGTGCCCGGTCGGCACACCAAGATCACCGGTCTCGAGCACGTCGACAAGGTGATCCACGTCGACCAGTCGCCGATCGGTCGCACTCCGCGGTCCAACCCGGCGACGTACACCGGAGTCTTCGACCACGTGCGCAAGCTCTTCGCCTCGACCCCCGAGGCGAAGATGCGCGGCTACCTCCGGGGCCGGTTCTCGTTCAACGTCAAGGGCGGTCGCTGCGAGGCGTGCTCGGGTGACGGCACGATCAAGATCGAGATGAACTTCCTGCCCGACGTCTACGTCCCCTGCGAGGTCTGCCACGGCGCGCGCTACAACCGCGAGACGCTCGAGGTCCACTACAAGGGCAAGACCATCGCCGAGGTCCTCGACATGCCGATCGAGGAGGCGGCCGACTTCTTCGCCGCGGTGCCCGCGATCTCCCGGCACATGGTGACGCTGTGCGAGGTGGGACTGGGCTATGTCCGGCTCGGACAGCCCGCGACGACGCTCTCCGGTGGTGAGGCGCAGCGGGTCAAGCTGTCCAGCGAGCTGCAGAAGCGCTCGACCGGGCGCACCGTCTACGTCCTCGACGAGCCGACCACCGGCCTGCACTTCGAGGACATCCGCAAGCTGCTGCTGGTGCTCGGTCGCCTCGTCGACCGGGGGCAACACCGTGCTGGTCATCGAGCACAACCTCGACGTGATCAAGACCGCCGACTGGATCGTCGACATGGGTCCCGAGGGCGGGTCGCGCGGCGGTCTCGTCGTCGCCGAAGGCACGCCCGAGGACGTCGCGGCCACCCCGGAGAGCCACACCGGCACGTTCCCGGCGCCGCTGCTCGAGGGACGCGCCGCGAAGCAGCCCAAGGGCAAGGTCAAGCCCCGGGAGGTGGTGCGCCCGGTGACCAAGGCGGCCGCCAAGAAGGCAGCAGCCGCGGACAGGAAGAAGACCGCGGCCACAAAGGCGACGGCGAAGAAGACGACTTCGACCAAGAAGTAGTCTCTGGCCATGACTTCCGGACTCAACCGTCGCAACGTGCTCGGCGGTGCCACGGCAGCCGCCGTCGGACTGCCCCTGCTGGTCGCATGTGGCGGCGACGAGCCCGACACGGCGTCGGATCCGACGACCGACCCGACGATTGGCTCGACGTCCTCGGACAGCGCTGAGTCGCCCACCGACGGTGCCGCGGCGGGCGCCCCCGGCTGCCACCAGCGACATCCCGGTCGGCGGTTGCGCGGTGTTCTCGGAGCAGAAGTGCGTCGTGACGCAACCGAGCGAGGGCACCTTCAAGGCCTTCACCTCGGTCTGCACGCACCGGGGGCTGCACCGTGAGCGCCAGCACCGACGGGGTCATCCCGTGCGGTTGCCACGGCAGCCAGTTCTCGATCGAGGACGGTTCCGTCGTCCGGGGGCCGGCCACCTCGCCACTCTCCGAGATCCAGATCACGGTCGACGGAGACACGATCAGCCCGGCCTGAGAGGATGTCCGCCATTCGGCCCGGCCAGTCGGGCCATCACGGGGAGCATCATCTTGTCGAAACGACGTGTCGCGACATTTGCAGCCGCGGCGATTGCCGCAGCACTGCTGACGCCGCTCGGTCTCGCGACCGCGGCTGAGTCACCAGCGGATGACCCGGACCCGGTGCGGGTCACTGGCCACGTTCGGGTCCTTGCCGGTGAGGGTGGCCGGCCCGACTCCTACTCGGTCGAGCTGGCCTCGGGCCGGAGCATCGCCCCGGCGTCCGACTTCGAGGCCCAGCCGCACTCGGCTTTCACCGGCCTGCTCGAGGTGCCCGCCTCCGATGGCGGCAGCACCCTCACCGGGCGCGAACGGACCGAGGCGCTCAAGGACGCGTCGACCGGTGACCTGGGCTCTGGTGGTGAGCGACTCGCAGGTCGTCTCTCCCCGACCGGCGCCCGGCCCCGCCGCCCACGCGACCTACGTTGCCAAGCTGACCAACCTCGGGGCCTATGCTCGCAGCGACGCCGAGCTGATGGCTGGGATCACTGGTGCCCAGCAGTACTGGGTCCGCGAGTCCGCTGGGATGATTCCCGGCTGGAGCACTGCCAGCGCAATCACTCCCACCACGTCCGCGCCGGCGGCCGCCGCCCCGGGCTGCGGGCTGGCCGGGGACGGCGCGCAGTTCAGCTCGATCATGCGCGACCCGGGCGACCGGTTGTTCCCGGGCGTGGACTTCTCCGGAGACTCTCCCAACCACCTCGTGGTGCTGGTGCCGTCGGCGTGCACCAACGACGTAGCGGCGGGGCTCGGCCGACTCGGCACCTCCTTCGCCAACGGGGGCGGGGTCATGCTCCTCGAGCTGCCACCCGTCGACCTGCAGACCGTGCTCGAACACGAGTACGGCCACAACGTCGGGCTCGAGCACGCCAACAACGCCCGCAAGGAATACGGCGATCTGTACGAGCTGATGGGCGCGGGTCCTGACGGATTCCTGCAACCCCGTCCCGGGGACCGTCTACCGCTGGGAACAGGGGATCGTCGCAGCCGGCGAGGTGGTGAACGGTGACGCCGGTGGCACTGGACCCTCGCGCCGCGGTCGGCCACCTCGGGCCAGCGCAGCGTCACGTTCATCGACCCCGACACGGGCAGGCGCGTGTTCGTCGACTATCGTGACGGCTCCGGCGCGGACGCTTCAACGGTCTACTCCATCAATGGTGGGTCGGTGCCGGACTACGGCCGGGCGTACTGGAAGGGCCCGGTCGTCGAGAGGGAGGACACCGATCGCGGCGCGTTCGTGATGGACGTCGCTGGCAACGACGGTGCCCTGCAGGCGGGTGAGGTCTGGAGCAACGCCGGTGGCAGTGTCACCGTGCGCGCCGCGGCGGCGGCGAACACCGTCCGGGTGACCATGACCGCCAAGCCGCCGCTGCCGGCCGGCACTGCTTCCATCTCGGGCACGCCCATCGTCTATCGGCAGGCCGGGGCAATCGGGGCGATCCCGGGTGCGACCTCGTACCGTTACCAATGGCATCTCAACGGTCAGCCGATCGCGCAGGCGGACGACGCGACCTTCGTCCCCACCCCGGCCATGAGCGGTGGCACATTGAGTGTCGCGGTCACCGGCTATGCCATCGGCCGCAACCCCAGCCCGACCACTCTTTCCGCGCCGGTGGTCGTTGCCGGGGCGCAGTGGTACTCCAACGGGGGCGTCACCTACCCCTCGATCGCCGGCACGCCGCGAGTGGGAAACGTGCTCACCGCCAGCGGCCTCGACTGGGTGAACGTGTTTGGCCGCAAGCCGCAGGGGGTACTCCACGCGCTACGAATGGCTGCGCGACGGGCTCGTGATTGCCGGGGCGGGCGCGCCCGCCTACCAGCTCCGGGGTGCCGATGCCGGCAGATACATCCAGTGCGCGAGATTCCGGTCGCTCCGGGCTTTGCGACAACGTCGTATGCGACGTCCGATCCGACCTCCCTGATCGCGAAGGGCTCACTGACCACGACGACGAAGCCCAAGATCAAGGGCAAGCCGCGCGTGGGCAAGAAGCTCAAGGCGGCCACGGGCGCCCGGGACTCGGGTGTGACGTTCAAGTACAAGTGGTACGCCAACGACAAGTTGATCAAGAAGAAGGCGTCGAAGCGCACCCTGAAGGTCACTGGGGCCATGCGTCGCAAGAAGATCACCGTCAAGGTCACTGGTCTCAAGTCGGGCTACAGCTCGGTGACCCTCAAGTCCAAGGCCAAGCGGATCAGGTGAGTGTCCCCGGCCGCCCGTAGGGTTGCCGGGTGGCCTCGCCGAGCAGTTACCGACCGACCCCGGGGTCCATTCCGACCGACCCCGGGGTCTACCGGTTCCGGGACGCCAAGGGTCGCGTCATCTATGTCGGCAAGGCCAAGAGCCTGCGCCCGCGGCTGTCGTCCTACTTCCGGGACATCGGCGGCCTGCACCCGCGCACGGCCTCGATGGTCACCAGCGCCTCCAGCGTCGAGTGGACCGTGGTCAAGACCGAGGTCGAGGCCCTCCAGCTGGAGTACAGCTGGATCAAGGAGTTCGACCCGCGCTTCAACGTGAAGTACCGCGACGACAAGTCCTACCCGTGGCTCGCGGTCACCGTCGGCGAGGAGTTCCCGCGGGTGATGGTCGGGCGCGGCGCCAAGCGCAAGGGCACCCGCTACTTCGGCCCCTACGGCCATGCCCGGGCGATCCGCGAGACCGTCGACCTGCTCCTGCGGGTCTTCCCGATGCGCTCGTGCAGCAACGGCGTCTTCAAACGTTCCGGCCAGATCGGGCGCCCGTGCCTGCTGGGCTACATCGACAAGTGCGCGGCGCCCTGCGTCGGCAACGTCACCGCCGAGCAGCACCGCGAGATCGTCGACGACTTCTGCGACTTCATGGCCGGCAACACCGCGGCCTTCGTCAAGCGCATCGAGCGGGAGATGTATGCCGCCTCCGAGGCCCTCGACTTCGAGAAGGCCGCCCGCCTGCGCGACGACCTCGGTGCCCTGACCAAGGCCCCGGAGAAGCAGGCCGTGGTGCTCGGCGACGGCACCGACGCCGACGTCATCGCGCTCGCCGAGGATCCGCTCGAAGTCGCCGTACAGATCTTCCACGTCCGGGGCGGACGCATCCGCGGGCAGCGTGGCTGGGTCGCCGACCGCACGGACGACGGCGGCACGCCCGAGCTCGTCCGGGACTTCCTGCTCCAGCTGTACGGCGACGAGGCGGATGCCATCCCGCGCGAGATCCCGGTCCCGGCGCTGCCACCCGACGCCGGCGTGCTCGAGGAGCTGCTGGGCGACCTGAAGGGCAGCCGGGTCGCGATCCGGGTGCCGCAGCGGGGGACAAGAAGTCGCTGCAGGAGACGGTGGCCGGCAACGCCAAGCAGTCGCTGGTGCTGCACAAGACCCGGCGCGCCAGTGACCTCACCACCCGCAACCGGGCCCTCGAGGAGATCCAGCAGGCGCTGGCGCTCGACGAGGTGCCGCTGCGCATCGAGTGCTACGACGTCTCCAACCTCCGGGGCACCGAGGTGGTCGCCTCCATGGTGGTCTTCGAGGACGGGCTGCCGCGCAAGGGGGAATACCGCCGGTTCGTGATCAAGCCCGAGCCGGGGGAGTCCACCGTCACGCAGAACGACGTCGCCCACATGCACCAGGTGATCACGCGCCGGTTCCGACGGCTGCTCGACGAGCAGGCGAGGTCGGAGGCGGTGACGACCGAGAGCGGTCCGATGCTCGTCGACCCGGAGACGGGGCGACCGCGCAAGTTCGCCTACGCCCCCGGGCTGGTCGTCGTCGACGGCGGTCCGCCCTGGGTGGCCGCCGCGCAACAGGCACTGACCGAGCTCGGCATCACCGACATCCCGGTGTGCGGGCTGGCCAAGCGGCTCGAGGAGGTCTGGCTGCCGGCGGAGGAGGACCCGGTCATCCTGCCGCGCACCAGCGAGGGCCTCTACCTCCTCCAGCGCGTGCGCGACGAGGCCCACCGCTTCGCCATCACCCACCACCGCTCGCGCCGCTCCAAGTCGATGGTCGAGAGCCTGCTCGACGACGTGCCCGGCCCGGGTGAAGTACGCCGCAAGACCCTGCTCAAGCACTTCGGCTCGCTCAAGAAGCTGCGCTCGGCGGAGGCCTCCGAGATCGCGCTGGTGCCCGGCATCGGCCCGCGCACGGCCGAGGCGATCAAGGCGGCCGTGGCGAGCGCCGACGCGACCCGCAAGAATGCCGACACCAAGCAGGTGCGGGTGAACACCGCGACCGGCGAGATCATCGAGGAGGACTGATGGAAGCGACTCCCACCGCGGCCGAGCTCGTCATCGTCACCGGCATGACCGGCGCCGGCCGCAGCACGGCCGCCAAGGAGCTGGAGGACCTCGGCTTCTTCGTGGTCGACAACCTGCCCCCGACCCCGGTGCGCGACGTCGTCCGGCTCGTCGACGACTCCCGCGGGGTCACGCAGCCCATCGCGGTCGTGGTCGACGTACGCTCCGGATCGTTCTTCGACTCCTTGCAGGCCAACCGGCACCCGGGGCGTCACCGGCAGGCCGACGACGCTGCTCTTCCTCGAGGCGACCGACGACGTCCTCGTACGCCGCCGGGAGGCCGCCCGTCGTCCGCACCCGTTGCAGGGCAGTGGCCGGCTGCTGCACGGCCTCCAGCGCGAGCGGGAGGTGCTGGCCGAGGTTCGCGGCGACGCGGACGTCGTGATCGACACCACCAACTTCAACGTGCACCAGCTCACCGACCGGATCGCCGAGCAGTTCGGCACGCCGGAGTCGACGGCGCTGAAGGTCACCGTCATCTCCTTCGGCTTCAAGTACGGCATCCCCGTGGACGCCGACTTCGTGGCCGACATGCGCTTCCTGCCCAACCCGTTCTGGGTGCCCGAGCTGCGTCCGCGCACCCGGTCGCGACGAGGCCGTGGCCGACTACGTCAAGCTGCGACCGAGCGCCCAGACGTTCCTGGACCAGTACGTCCCCATGCTGGAGAACGTCGCCGGGGGCTACCTCACCGAGGGCAAGCGCTTCATGACCGTCGCCATCGGCTGCACCGGCGGCAAGCACCGCAGCGTGGCCATGACCGAGGAGATCGCGGCACGGCTCCGGGCGCACGGCATCGACACGCGGGCCAGCCACCGCGACCTCGGGCGGGAGTGACGCCGGGATGGCTCGTTCCACCGCGCAGTCCGCGGTCGCCCTCGGCGGCGGCCACGGACTCTTCGCCACTCTCAGCGCGCTGCGACACACGGTCGCCGACCTGACGCTCGACGAGCTCACAGCGGTCGTGACGGTGGCCGACAACGGCGGCTCGTCCGGTCGACTCCGGGGCGAGTTCGGGGTGCTGCCTCCCGGCGACCTGCGGATGGCGCTCGCCGCGCTCTGCGGCGACGACGAGTGGGGACGGACTCGGGCGGAGGTGGTGCAGCACCGGTTCGCGGGTGACGGCGAGATGCGCGGACACGTCATCGGCAACCTGCTGATCGTGGGCATGTGGGAGCTGATGGGTGATCCCGTGCGCGCGCTCGACTGGGTGGGCCGGCTGCTCGGTGCCCGCGGCCGGGTGCTGCCGATGTCGGTCACGCCCATCGACATGACCGCCTCCGTGCGTGGCCCGGATCCCGATGACCCGGCGGGGACCACCGAGGTGCGGGGGCAGGTGGAGGTCGCGACGACTGCCGGCCAGATCGTGTCCGTCGCGCTCGACCCGCCCCACCCCGAGGCGTGTGCCGAGGCGATCGAGGCGGTGATGACCGCCGACTGGGTCGTGCTCGGCCCGGGTTCGTGGTTCACCTCGGTGATCCCGCACCTGATGGTGCCGTCGCTGCGCCGAGGCGCTGATCGACACCGCCGGCGGGCTCATCGTCGTGCTCAACCCGGAGCCCCGGGAGGGCGAGACGCCGGGCTACGGGCCGGAGGACCACCCGGCGGCGCTGTTCGAGCACGCGCCCGACCTGAAGATCCACACGGTGCTCGCAGATGTGCGATGTGTCTCGCATCCGGAGGAGCTCGACCGTTTCGTCTCGTCGTCGGGAGCCAACCTCGTGATCGCCGACATCGCGGCCGACGGCACCACCGACCGGCACGACGACGACAAGCTCGGAGCCGCGTTCGAGGCGATCATGAACGGCGTACGGGTCGAGGGTGATTGACGCTCGTGGCAGGATCTGACACATGGCGATGACGGCACAGGTGAAGGCAGAGCTTGCCAACACCCAGATCACGAAAACCTGCTGCCGGAAGGCCGAAGTGGCCTCCATGCTGAGGTTCGCGGGTGGTCTCCACATCGTCAGCGGCCGGATCGTGGTGGAGGCCGAGCTCGACACCGGTGCCGGTGCGCGCCGACTGCGCAAGGACATCGCCGAGGTCTACGGGCACCAGTCCGACGTCGTGGTGGTGCAGGGCAACGGCCTGCGCAAGGGCAGCCGCTACATCGTCCGGGTGATCAAGGACGGTGAGGCCCCGGCCCGCCAGACCGGCCTGCTCGATGCCCGTGGTCGGCCCGTGCGCGGTCTGCCGCCGGCGGTGGTGTCCGGTGGTGGTTGCGACGCGGTGGCCGCTTGGCGTGGCGCCTTCCGGCGCACGGCTCGCTGACCGAGCCCGGTCGCTCGTCGTCACTCGAGATCACCTGCCCCGGTCCTGAGGCTGCGCTCGCGATCGTGGGCGTCGCTCGCCGACTCGGCATCTCCGCCAAAGCGCGAGAGGTTCGCGGCGTCGACCGGGTCGTCATCCGGGACGGCGACGCGATCGGCGCCCTGCTGACCCGCCTCGGCGCACACGAGTCGCTGATGGCTCCGGGAGGAGCGCCGGATGCGCCGGGAGGTGCGAGCCACCGCCAACCGTCTCGCCAACTTCGACGATGCCAACCTGCGCCGCTCCGCGCGTGCTGCCGTCGCCGCCGGAGCCCGCGTCGAGCGCGCGCTCGAGATCCTCGCCGACGAGGTGCCCGACCACCTCAAGCTCGCCGGTCACCTGCGGCTCGAGCACAAGAACGCGTCCCTCGAGGAGCTCGGCCAGCTGCACGACCCGGTGCTCACCAAGGACGCCATCGCCGGTCGGATCCGACGACTCCTCGCGATGGCCGACAAGCTGGCCGAGGAGCGCGGCATCCCCGACACGGAGTCCTCGCTGACCCCGGAGATGCTCGCCGAGGACGCCTGACGGTTCGTTGGATCGTTCCAACGTTACCTGTCCGTACCGCGAGCAACCGCGCTCAGGGGCCGAGCGGGCACCCGATAGGGTCGTGCCCGGTCACTGAAGGCCAAGTTGTCGACGGGGTCACCGAAGGCCCCACCCAAGGAGATGTGCACCATGACTGTCCGCGTAGGTATCAACGGATTCGGCCGCATCGGCCGCAACTTCTTCCGCGCCGTCCGCGCGTCGGGCGCCGACATCGAGATCGTCGGCGTCAACGACCTGACCGACAACGCGGTGCTCGCCCACCTGCTGAAGTACGACTCGATCCTCGGCCGCCCGGACGCCGACGTGTCCTCCGACGCCACCTCGATCAAGGTCGGCGACCAGACGATCGCCGCCTTCGCCGAGCGCGACCCGGCCAACCTCGCGTGGGGCGACCTCGACGTCGACGTGGTCGTCGAGTCGACCGGCTTCTTCACCGACGCCACCAAGGCGAAGGCGCACATCGACGCCGGCGCCAAGAAGGTCATCATCTCCGCGCCCGCCTCCAACGAGGACATCACGATCGTGATGGGTGTCAACCACGGCGACTACGACGGTGCCGTCCACCACGTGATCTCCAACGCGTCGTGCACGACCAACTGCCTCGGCCCGATGGCCAAGGCGCTGAACGACGACCTCGGCATCGTCAAGGGCCTGATGACGACCATCCACGCCTACACCGCCGACCAGAACCTGCAGGACAACATCCACTCCGACCTGCGTCGCGCCCGGGCCGCCGCCATCAACCCGGTCCCGACCTCGACCGGTGCCGCGAAGGCCATCGGCCCGGTCCTGCCCGAGCTCAAGGGCAAGCTCGACGGCTACGCCATCCGCGTGCCCGTGCCGACCGGCTCGGCCACCGACCTCACGTTCGAGGCCGGCCGCGAGACCACGGTCGAGGAGGTCAACGCGATCATCGAGAAGGCTGCCGACGGCCGCTTCCTCAAGTACTCCACCGACCCGATCGTCTCCTCCGACATCGTCACCGACCCGGCGTCCTGCATCTTCGACGCGCCGCTGACCAAGGTCATCGGCAACCGTGTCAAGGTCGTCGGCTGGTACGACAACGAGTGGGGCTACTCCAACCGCCTCGTCGACCTCATCGGGCTCGTGGGCGAGACCCTCTGACGTGTCTGACATCGCCTCGCTGGGTGACCTGACCGGCAAGCGCGTCCTGGTCCGCTCGGACCTCAACGTGCCGCTCGACGGTTCCACCATCACCGACGACGGCCGGATCCGCGCGAGCGTGCCGACCATCAAGCAGTTGTCCGAGGCGGGCGCCCGTGTCGTCGTGACGGCCCACCCGGGCCGTCCCGATGGGGCGCCCGACCCCGCCTTCTCGCTGGCACCCGTGGCCGCCCGCCCGGGCGAGCTGCTGGGCCGAGACGTTGCCTTCGCCACGGACACCGTGGGGGAGAGCGCCGCGGAGACGGTGGCTGCGCTCGGTGACGGAGACGTCGCCGTACTCGAGAACGTGCGGTTCAACGAGGGTGAGACGAGCAAGGACGACGACGTTCGTTCGTCGTTCGCCGGGCAGCTCGCCCAGCTTGCCGACGCGTTCGTGTCCGACGGCTTCGGGGTCGTGCACCGCAAGCAGGCCAGCGTCTACGACGTCGCCCTGCGCCTGCCCTCGGCCATGGGTGGCCCGGTCGCGACCGAGATCGACGTCCTGCGTCGGCTCACGGTCGATCCGGCGAGGCCCTATGTCGTCGTGCTCGGCGGCTCGAAGGTCTCCGACAAGCTGGGCGTCATCGAAAACCTGCTCGAGAAGGCCGACAAGCTGCTGATCGGCGGCGGCATGGTCTTCACGTTCCTCAAGGCCCGGGGCCACGAGGTCGGCAAGAGCCTGCTCGAGGACGACCAGCTCGACACCTGCCAGCGCTACCTCACGGAGGCGGCCGAGCGGGGCGTCGAGATCGTGCTGCCCACCGACATCGTGGTGGCGGACAGCTTCGGCGACGAGGCCTCGGCGCGCGTCGTGGCGGCACACGAGATCCCGGCCGACACGCTGGGCCCGGACATCGGTCCGGAGTCCGCAGCGGCGTTCGCGGCGGCCCCGGGCGATGCGAAGACGGTGTTCTGGAACGGCCCGATGGGGGTGTTCGAGGTGGACGCCTTCGCCGGCGGCACCCGGGCCGTTGCCGACGCGCTCACGAAGATCGACGGCCTGTCGGTCGTCGGCGGTGGTGACTCCGCCGCCGCGGTCCGTCAGCTCGGCTTCGACGAGACAGCCTTCGGCCACATCTCCACCGGTGGTGGGGCGTCCCCGGAATACCTCGAGGGCAAGGAACTGCCCGGCATCGCTGTCCTTGAAAGGGAATGACATGTCTCGCACACCGCTGATGGCTGGCAACTGGAAGATGAACCTCAACCACCGGGGAAGCGGTGGTGCTGGTCCAGAAGCTCGCCCGGACGCTGTCGGACAAGCGCCACGACTACGGCAAGGTCGAGGTGGTCGTCTGTCCGCCGTTCACCGACCTGCGCTCGGTGCAGACGCTCGTCGACGGTGACCGGCTCTCGATCAAGTACGCCGCGCAGGACGTCTCGACCCGGGACAGCGGGGCCTACACCGGCGAGATCTCGGCGGCGATGCTGGCCAAGCTCGGCTGCTCCTACGTGGTCGTCGGGCACTCCGAGCGGCGCGAGTACCACGCCGAGACCGACGAGGTCGTCAACGCCAAGGCACACAAGGCGCACGCGGCCGGGATGACCCCGATCGTGTGCGTCGGGGAGGGCCTCGACATCCGGCAGGCCGGGGACCGGGTCGCCTACACACTGGCACAGGTCGACGGCTCGCTCGCGGGCTTCACCGCCGAGCAGGTCGCCGGTCTGGTCGTCGCCTACGAGCCCGTGTGGGCCATCGGCACCGGCGAGGTCGCCACGCCCGACGACGCACAAGAGGTCTGCGGCGCGATCCGCGACCGCATCCGCGAGGTCCACGGCGATGCCGCGGCCGACGGCGTGCGGGTGCTGTACGGCGGTTCCGTGAAGGCTGCCAACGTCGCCGGGATCATGGAGAAGGCCGATGTCGACGGTGCCCCGGTCGGCGGCGCGAGCCTCCGAGTCGACGAGTTCGGCGGGATCTGCCGCTTCTACGACATGCCGGTCCTGTGACCGGCAACTCGTGACGTAGGCTTCCGCTCGTGGAACTGCTCTTCACCATCCTTCTCGTTGCGACGAGTTCAGTCATGATCCTGCTCGTCCTGCTGCACAAGGGACGCGGAGGTGGCCTCTCCGACATGTTCGGCGGCGGCGTCTCCAGCTCCTTGGGCGGCTCGTCGGTTGCCGAGCGCAACCTCGACCGATTCACCATCGGCATGGGAGTCATCTGGTTCGCGTGCGTCATCGCACTCGGACTGCTGAAGGCATACGCCGGCTCCTGACTCTGCCGGGTCACAAGATCGTCCGTACGTACGCGATTCATTGACGGGGACCTGAGAGAAAGAGACACACGTGGCTGGTGGAGGAAACGCGATCCGGGGCAGCCGGGTCGGCGCTGGTCCGATGGGCGAGGCCGAGCGGGGTGAGGCGGCCGCGCGTCAGGCCGTCACCTACTTCTGCTCGCACGAGCACCGCTCCGTCGTCATGTTCGCCGTCGAGGCGACCGCGCCGGAGTCGTGGGACTGCCCCAAGTGCGGACTGCCCGCGAGCATGGACTCGGACAACCCGCCTCCCGCGCCGAAGATCGAGCCCTACAAGACGCACCTCGCCTACGTGAAGGAGCGTCGCTCCGAGACCGAGGCGGCCAACATCCTCGACGAGGCGATCCAGCTTCTGCGCTCGCGTCGCAAGTCCGGCGACATCATCTTCTGACCGGTCACAAAGGTGCACTGAAGGTGCGCCGACCGGTCACAAAGTCACACCCCACGACCGGTCACCGGGCGCGAAGTTGCACACAGCCCGGTCGACCGGGCGCAAAGTGACACGTCTGTGGATGGCAAGAGTCGCCACGACACGATTCCGGGCAGCGTTGGGGCATGTCCAGAATCGTTCGGTGGTCTGCTGCCGCACTGCTCGGTGACGACGCGCCACTTCCCATAGACAGCCCCTTCACGACGGCGGAAGCCATGCAGGCCGGTGTCAGCAAGCGATTGCTCGCCGATCTGGTGAGCCGTGGCGTGGTGCGTCGCTTGCTCCGCGGAGTCTACGTAGCCATCCAGTGCCGGACTCCCTTCGACTGCGTGTGGCTGCGCTGAAGCTTGTTGTTCCTGCACACGGGGTGGTCGTGGACCGCACGGCGTGCTGGTTGCACGGCGTCGACGCGCTGCCTCGAACGCGATCTACGACCTGCCCGACCCGGAGATCTTCTCCCAGTCAGAGAGCAGGACCCGTCGACGTGGCATCGCGAGCGGAATACGCGACCTGCTTCCGCGTGACACGGAGGAGATCAATGGCCTGCACGTGACCACCAAGCTTCGAACTGCATGCGACGTTGGCCGCCTGCTGTGGCGATACGACGCGATCGGCGCTCTCGACGGCATGCTGAGGGCCGGTGTCAACCGTGGCGAACTGGTGGCGGAGGTCGACCGGTTCAAGGGTTTCCGCGGCGTCGTACAACTGCGGGAGCTCGCCCCGCTGGCAGATAGGCGGGCGGAGTCGGGGCCCGAGGGAGCCTTGCGATTGCACTGGATCGAAGCCGACCTGCCGACTCCGGAGCCGCAGATCTGGGTCCATGACGATGATGGCACTCCGCGGTACCGGATCGACCCGGGACACCGGGAGGTGCACTACGGCGCTGAGTACTTCGGCCGGGAGTTCCACGACGAGGACTCGCGCGAAGCCGATGAAGACAGACTGGCGTGGTTGCGCGACCAACGAGACTGGACGCTGGATGTCTTCGACAAGAACGCCGTCTTCGGCCGGCGTCCTGACCCGCTCGTCACCCTGCAGCAGGGCTTCGCCAAGGCTCGGGCGCGGCTGGGATCACGCGTCGCGGTCCACATCGACCTCGGCCGGTGATGCAACTTTGTGCCCGGTCGGCGCTTGGAGAGTGCGACTTTGTGCCCGGTCGGCGCTCGTGTGCGCTCTCAGGGGAGCTCGGAGGCGGCGGCTGCGTCGATCAGCCAGACCGTCTCCTCGGTCCCGACGACGCCACGGGCCGGGATCTCATGGCGTGATCCACCGGCGCTCGCGGGAGTCGTCACTGCGGCAGCGACCGCCGTGGCCTTCTCCGCGCCACTCACCGGGAACCACACGGCCCGGGCGCGGTCCATCGCCTCGAAGGTCAGGCTCACGCGCAATGGCGGGGGCTTGGGGGAGTCGTGCACCGCGATCGCGATCTCGTCGGTCGCGTCCGGGCCGGGGTGGCCCGGGAAGAGCGAGGCGATGTGGCCGTCGGGGCCGACTCCGAGCATCAGGACCTCGAAGAAGCCGGCACCCTCGGAGCGCATGGTCGCGGAGTACGCCGCAGCCGACTCCTCGACGGACGCCGCCCGGTCGGAGGCCGGCACCTCGTGGACGTTGGCCGGGTCCACGGGCAGCTGGTCCGGGAACGCCGCGCGCGCCTGACCGGCGTTGCGGTCGGCGGACGACGCCGGCACGAACCGTTCGTCGCCCCACCAGAACACGACGCGCGACCAGTCGACCGTCGAGTCGGGTGCACGCCGAGCGACCTCCCGGTGGATCGCGTCGGCGATCGTGCCGCCCGTGAGCCCGATGTGCGGCATCTCGCCGCGGCCCCGGGCCTCTTCGATGCGTTCGAGCAGCCGGTTGGCGACGGCACCGGCCGGGGTCGACGCGTCCTCGTGGACGACGACCTCGGGGGAGACGGGCGTGCTCACGAGGACTCCCGGTGCAGGGCGACCAGCCGCTTCGCCGTACGCGCGTAGACGTCGTCCTCGTCGAGTCGGCGCAGCTCCTCGGAGAGCAGGGCGGGGACCTCGCGCCGCTTCAGCGCAACCGGGCGGTCGGGACGGTTGGGCGAGGAGAATGTCGCCAGCCGGCCGTCGGCGCGCGAGATCGTGATCGGGCCCTCGCGGGTGTCCGGGGTGACGTCGGTGATGCCGGGCCCCTCGGAGCTGCGGCGCCGGACCTCGATCCTGAGCCGGTCCGCCAGCCACGCCACGAGCAGGTCGGCGCTGGGGCTGATGCGTTCGGCCGTGACGGAGGCGCCGGTGACCTTGAGCGGGTGCTGGTCCGGGGCCGCCGCGAGGAGGGCGCGCCACGGCGTGAGCCGGGTCCAGCTGAGGTCGGTGTTGCCCGGGGCGTAGGCGCGGCACTGCGCGAGCATCGCCGTCGACTTGCCGCGCGTGACCTCGGCCGAGTCGGTGATCCGTCGCTTGGCCGGGGCGCCCAGCGGGTCCGAAGCGGGGTCGGCGGGGGAGCAGTCGGCCACCAGATCGCCACGGGGGAGTCGGGGAGCAGGAGTGGCAGCACGACCGACTCGGCGTGCTTGACCACCTCGCCCTTGAGCCGGATCAGCGCGGTCTCGCCGCCCCACCCGTCGCCGCTGCCCACCCGGGCGTTGACCTGCGGGGTGCCCCGGGCGTCGCCGAGGATGACGGCCAGCACGCGCGAGGGGTGCTCGCGCGAGGCGCGCTGCGCGGCCCTCATCGCCTCGACGGCGTCCTCGTCGGGGGTGACGATGATCAATGTCATCACCATGCCCATGGCCGGGCTGCCGGAGCGGGTGCGGGAGCGGACGAACTCCGCTGCGATCTTCGACGACGTGGTGTCGATCAGCTCGATCATCAGGGCCTCCTCCAGACGCGTCCGTCGCGGGCGAGCATCGCGTCGGCGGACGCCGGTCCCCAGTGCCCGAGTCGTAGGGCTCCGGGGTGCTCTTGCGGGCCCAGTGGTTGATCACCGGGTCGAGCAGCTTCCGGGACAGCTCGACCTCCTCGTGCTGCGGGAAGAGAGGCGGGTCTCCGAGCAGCACGTCGAGGATCAGCCGCTCGTAGGCCTCGGCGCTGGCCTCGGTGAAGGAACCGCCGTACGCGAAGTCCATGTTCACGTCGCGGATCTCCATCGCGGTGCCGGGCACCTTGGAGCCGAACCGCATCGTCATTCCCTCGTCGGGTTGCACCCGGATGACGAGGGCGTTCTGGGTGAGCTCCTCGGTGGCCGTCGAGTTGAACGGCAGGTGCGGTGCCCGCTTGAAGACGACCGCGACCTCGGTGACGCGGCGTCCGAGCCGCTTGCCGGCGCGGAGGTAGAACGGCACGCCTGCCCAGCGGCGGGTCTCGACGTTGACGGTGATGGCGGCGTACGTCTCGGTCGCCGACGTCTTCTTGATCCCCTCCTCCTCGAGGAAGCCGATCACCTTCTCGCCGCCCTGCCAGCCGGGGGCGTACTGCCCGCGTGCGGTGGTCGTGTCGAGGCGACGGGGGAGTACGGCGGAGGCGAGCACCTTCTGCTTCTCGACGCGCAGGCTCTCGGCGTCGAAGGCGATCGGCTCCTCCATCGCGACCAGCGCCATCAGCTGCAGCAGGTGGTTCTGGATGACGTCCCCGGCGGCGCCGATGCCGTCGTAGTAGCCGGCGCGGCCACCGATGCCGATGTCCTCGGCCATGGTGATCTGCACGTGGTCGACGTAGTTGGAGTTCCAGACCGGCTCGAACATGTTGTTGGCGAAGCGCATCGCCGGGATGTTCTGGACCGTCTCCTTGCCGAGGTAGTGGTCGATCCGGAAGATCTCGTCGGGCTCGAAGACGCCCGCCGGGGTGTCGTTGAGCTCGCGTGCGGACGTCAGGTCGTGGCCGAACGGCTTCTCCACCACGACGCGCCGCCAGTGGTTGTCGTCGCCGTCGGCGAGGCCGTGCTCCTTGAGTTGGCCGACGACCGTGCCGAAGAACGCGGGCGGGATGGCGAGGTAGAACGCCATGTTGCCGCCGGTGCCGCGCAGCTGGTCGAGCTCCTCGACGGTCCGGCGCAGGTTGTCGAAGGCGACGTCGTCGTCGAAGTTGCCCGGCACGAACCGGAAGCCCTCGGCGAGCTGCTTCCACACCTCTTCACGAAACGGCGTGCGGGCGTGCTCCTTGACCGCGTCGTGCACGATCTGGGCGAAGTCCCTGGTCGGCCCAGTCGCGGCGCGCGAAGCCGACGAGGCTGAAGCCGGGCGGCAGCAGTCCGCGGTTGGCCGGGTCGTAGATCGCCGGCATGACCTTCTTGCGCGACAGGTCGCCGGTCACGCCGAAGAGCACGAGACCGCAGGGCCCCGCGATGCGCGGGAGCCTGCGGTCCCGGGGGTCGCGGAGCGGGGTTGGCCGCGTGGGACGGTGCAGGGCTCACTGGCGCGTCTCCCGGTAGTAGGTGATGAGCGCCCGAGTCGACGCGTCCTGTTCATCGAGTACGGCGACATCCCCACCGACCGCGGGAGTGAGCTGTTGCGCCAGCTGCTTGCCCAGCTCGACGCCCCACTGGTCGAAGCTGTCGATGCCCCACACGACGCCCTGCACGAAGGTCAGGTGCTCGTAGAGCGCGATCAGCTGGCCGAGCACGCCGGGCGTCAGCGCCGGCGCCATGATCGAGGTCGTCGGACGGTTGCCCTCGAAGACCCGCGCGGACACCACGTCCTCGGACGTGCCCTCGGCACGCACCTCGTCGGCGGTCTTGCCGAACGCCAGCGCCTTGGTCTGGGCGAAGAAGTTGGCGAGGAGCAGCTCGTGGACATCGACGTCGCCATCCGTCAGGCCGTAGGCGGGGTTGGCGAACGCGATGAAGTCGGCCGGGACGAGCTGCGTCCCCCGGTGGATCAGCTGGTAGAAGGCGTGCTGTCCGTTGGTGCCGGGCTCGCCCCAGAAGACCTCGCCCGTCTCGGTCGTGACCTGCGTGCCGTCCCAGCGGACGCTCTTGCCGTTGGACTCCATCGTGAGCTGTTGGAGATAGGCCGGGAACCGGTGCAGCAGCTGCGAGTAGGGCAGCACGGCGTGCGTCGCGGCCCCGAGGAAGTTGTGGTGCCAGATGTTCACCAGCCCCATCAGGGCGGGCACGTTGGTCTCGATCGGCGTCGTGCGGAAGTGCTCGTCCATCGCGTGGAAGCCGGCCGAGAACTCCGCGAACCGCTCCGGCCCGAGGGCGATCACCAGCGAGGTGCCGATGGCCGAGTCGAGGGAGTAGCGACCGCCGACCCAGTCCCAGAAGCCGAAGGCGTTGGCGGGGTCGATGCCGAAGTCCGCGACCTTGTCGAGGGCGGTCGAGACGGCCACGAAGTGCTTGGCGACGGCCCGGGCCTCGTCGGCATCCGGAAGGTTGTCGAGCAGCCGGGCCCTGCACAACCGAGCGTTTGTCAGCGTCTCCAGCGTCCCGAAGCTCTTGCTGGACACGATGAAGAGCGTCGTCGCGGGGTCGAGCCCCTGCAGCTTCTGCGCGGCGTCGGTCGGGTCGATGTTGCTGATGAAACGACAGCTCAACCCTTCCCGGACGTACGGCGACAGCGCTTCGTACGCCATGACGGGACCGAGGTCCGAGCCACCGATCCCGATGTTCACCACCGTCCGGATCGGCTCTCCGGTGACGCCGGTCCACTCGCCCGACCGCACCTGCTCGGCGAATGCGTAGACCCGGGACAGGACGGCGTGCACGTCCGCGATGGCGTCCTGCCCGTCGACGGTCAGCGACGCAGACGCGGGCGCACGCAGGGCCGTGTGGAGCACGGCCCGGTCCTCGGTGACGTTGATGTGCTCGCCCGCGAACATCGCGTCGCGCCGCTCGACCAGCCCGACCTCGCCGGCCGGGGCCAGCAGCTCACGCAGGATGTCGTCATTGAGGAGGTTCTTCGACAGGTCGACGTACAGGTCGCAGGCGGTGAACGTCAGCCGATCCGCCCGCTCGGGATCCTCGGCGAAGGACGCACGCAGGTCCGGCGCGAAGTCCCGGCTCAGCTCGGAGAGCCGGACCCACGCGTCGGTGGCAGTGGCGTCGACCGGAGCCGCGGTCACGACTGTCCGCCGGCTCCCTCGAGCTGGGTGCGGACGGTGTCGAGGAGCTCGTTCCACGACGTGATGAACTTGTCGACGCCCTCGGTCTCCGGGACCGAGATGACGTCGTCGTAGTCGATGCCGGCGACGGCCAGCGACTCCATGGTGGTGCTGGCGTCGTCGTACTGCGTGGTGATCTGGTCGCCGAGGACCTCGCCGTGGTCGGCGAAGGCCTGCATCGTCTTCTCGGGCATCGTGTTGACGGTCTCGGGCACGACGAGGTCGGTGACGTACATCGTGTCGCGGTAGTCGGGGTTCTTCACGCCGGTCGAGGCCCACAGCGGCCGCTGCCGGTTGGCACCGGCCTCGGCGAGTGCCTGCCAGCGCGGGCCGGCGAAGAACTCCTCGAAGGCCCGGTAGGCCGGGCGGGCGTTGGCGACGCCCGCGCGGCCGAAGAGCTCCCGGTCGGCGCCGAGCTCCTTGAGCCGCTTGTCGATCTCGGTGTCGACCCGCGACACGAAGAAGGACGCGACCGAGTGGATCGTCGAGAGGTCGTGTCCGTTGTCGCGGGCCTGCTCGAGGCCGGCGACGTAGGACTCCATGACCTGCTTGTAGCGGTCGAGCCCGAAGATCAGCGTGACGTTGACGCTGATCCCCTCGGCCAGCGTGGCGGTGATCGCCGGACCACCCTCGCTGGTGGCGGGGATCTTGATCAGGAGGTTCTCCCGGTCCACCGCCTTCCAGAGGTCCTTGGCGGAGGCAATCGTGCCTTCGGTGTCGTTGGCGAGCGTGGGGGAGACCTCGATCGAGACCCGGCCGTCGACGCCGTTGGTGAGGTGGAAGACGGGCTTGAGCACGTCGCAGGCGGCCCGCACGTCGCCGGTGGTGAGCTGGAAGACCGTGGTCTCCACGTCGGCGCGGGAGTTGGCCGGGTCGCGCACCTCGGCGTCAGCGCTCGCCGTCCTTCAGGGCGGCGGCGAAGATCGACGGGTTGGTGGTGACACCGACGACCGAGGACGAGCTGACGAGGTCGGCCGGGTTGCCGGTCTCGATGCGCTCGCGCGACAGGTCGTCGAGCCAGATGGAGACTCCGGCTTCGGACAGTGCGGTCAGGCGGTCAGACATTGCTTGCTCCCATGCTCTCGCGTGCGGCAGCGGCGACGGCATCGGCCGTCACGCCGTATTCCTTCAGGATGGTGGCGAAGTCGGCGGAGGCGCCGTAGGTCTCGATCGAGATGATCCGGCCCCGGTCGCCGACGATCTCGCGCCAGCCGAGCGCGATGCCGGCCTCGACGGAGACGCGCGCCTTCACCGCGGGCGGGAGGACCGAGTCGCGGTAGGCCCGGTCCCGGGCGTTGAACCACTCGACGCACGGCATCGAGACGACGACGCGCCTTGACGCCGTCGGCGGCGAGCAGGTCGCGCGCCCGGACGGCGAGCTGGACCTCGGACCCGGTGCCGATCAGGACCACGTCGGGGGTGCCGTCGGTGTCGAGCAGGACGTAGCCGCCCTTCGCGACGCCCGAGGCATCGGTGAACCCGTCAGTGCCGCGCGGGAAGACGGGCACGTTCTGGCGCGAGAGGCACAGGCCGGCGGGCCGGTCGATGTTCTCGAGCACCGTCTGCCGGGCGACGGTCGTCTCGTTGGCATCGGCCGGTCGGACGACGTCGAGGCCCGGGATGGCGCGGAGGGCGGCGAGGTGCTCGATCGGCTGGTGGGTCGGGCCGTCCTCGCCGAGGCCCACGGAGTCGTGGGTCCAGACATAGATGGTCGGGATCCCCATCAGGGCCGCGAGGCGCACGGACGGACGCATGTAGTCGGCGAACTGGAGGAAGGTGCCACCGAACACCCGGGTCAGGCCGCCGAGCGTGATGCCGTTCATGATCGCGCCCATCGCGTGCTCGCGGATGCCGAAGTGCAGCACCCGGCCGGCCAGCGGGTCGGCCTTCCACTCGCCGGTTGAACGCGAGTCGGGCAGGAACGACGGGACGTCGTTGATGGTGGTGTTGTTGGACCCGGCCGGGTCGGCCGAGCCGCCCCACAGCTCGGGCATCAGCGGGGCGATCGCGTTGATCACCTTGCCGCTGGCGGAGCGGGTGGCGACGCCCTTCGCGTCGGCCGGGAAGGTCGGCAGGGCCTCAGTCAGGCCGTCGGGCAGGGTGCGGTCCTTGACCCGCTCGAGCAGGGCAGCCTGCTCCGGGTGCGCCGACGCCCGGGCAGCGAGGCGCTCGTCCCACTCGGTCTGGAGGGCGGCACCGCGCTCGAGCAGGCCGCGGGTGTGGGCCAGCACGTCGTCGGGCACCTCGAAGGTCTGGTCGGGGTCGAAGCCGAGCACCGCCTTGGTGGCCGCGACCTCCTCGTCGCCGAGCGCGCTGCCGTGGGCAGCCTCGGTGTTCTGCGCGTTGGGGGCCGGCCACGCGATGATCGTGTCGAGCACGATCATGCTGGGCTGGTCGGTGACCGCGTCGGCGGCCTTGATCGCGGCGTAGAGGGCGGGGACGTCCTCGACGTACTCCGTGCCGCCGTTGGTCCAGTCGACGACCCGGACGTGCCAGCCGTAGGCCTCGTAGCGCTTGGCGACGTCCTCGCTCAGGGCGATCTCGGTGTGGCCCTCGATCGAGATGCGGTTGCGGTCGTAGATCAGGGTGAGGTTGCCGAGCATCTGGGTGCCGGCCAGCGACGAGGCCTCACCGGAGACGCCCTCCTCGATGTCGCCGTCGGAGCAGATCGCGTAGACCTTGCGGGAGAACGGCGACTCGTCGGCCGGGGTGTCGGCGTCGAGCATCCCGCGCTCGCGGCGGACGGCCATCGCCATACCGACCGCGTTGGCGACGCCCCCGGCCGAGCGGGCCGGTGGTCGTCTCGACCCCGTCGGTGTGGTGGACCTCGGGGTGGCCGGGGGTCTTGGAGCCCCGGTGCGCAGCGCCTTGAGGTCGTCGAGCTCGAGGCCGAAGCCGCCGAGGAAGAGCTGGTTGTAGAGCGTGATGCTCGAGTGACCGCAGGACAGGACGAAGCGGTCACGGCCCAGCCAGTGCGTGTCGGCGGGGTTGTGGCGCATCACCTTCTGGAACAGCAGGTAGGCCGCCGGGGCGAGGCTCATGGCCGTGCCCGGGTGCCCGTTGCCGACCTTCTGAACGGCGTCCATCGCCAGCACCCGAGCCGTGTCCACGGCCCTGTCGTCGATTTCGGTCCAGTCCAGCTCGGGCAGGGAGGAGGTCACGGTGATCCTTGTCATTCGATACGTCGACGGGCAACGCCGAGCCTACTCAGTGCGAGGGCTAGACTCGACCCCGCACTGATCCCCTTTGTCTTGAGGTCTCCACCTTGTCCCACGTCGGCCAATCGGCCTCGGCTGCTGTCCCCTCCGAGGGCCACGATGAGGCGACCGACGCCGGAGCCCAGACCTCGTTCAAGGATGTTGTCGCGGCGTACGTCGGACTCACCAAGCCGCGCGTCATCGAGCTGCTGCTCCTGACGACCGTGCCGGTGATGTTCTTCGCAGAGCGCGGGATCCCGGCGCTCGGCCTCGTGGCCGCGACCGTGTTCGGCGGTGCCCTGTCGGCCGGCTCCGCATCGGCGTACAACTGCGTCTACGACCGCGACATCGACGAGCAGATGCGTCGCACGCGTCGTCGTGCGCTGCCGCGACACATCGTGACCGCGCGCTCGGCGCTGGTCTTCGCGACCGTGCTGATGGTGCTGTCGACCGTCGTGCTGGCGCTCTGGGTCAACCTGCTCAGTGCCGGGCTGTCCGTGCTCGCCAACGCGTTCTACGTCTTCGTCTACACGATGATCCTCAAGCGGCGCACCACCCAGAACATCGTCTGGGGCGGGCTCGCGGGCTGCTTCCCGGCGCTCATCGGCTGGACCGCGGTGACCGGCGAGCTGGCCCGGACACCGGTGATCCTGTTCCCGGTCGTCTTCTTCTGGACGCCGCCGCACACCCGGGCGCTCGCGCTGCGCTACCGCGAGGACTACGCCAACGTCGACGTCCCGATGCTGCCGGTCGTCCGACCGGCCGCGGAGGTCGGGCGCCAGATCGTGCTCTACACCTACGTCATGGTGGCGACGTCACTGTTGCTGTGGCCGATCGCCGACACCAGCCTGTTCTACCCGGTCGCGGCTGCCGTGCTGGGCGTGGTCTTCCTGGTGGAGGCGCACCGCATGTGGCGCGCGCCAAGATCTCCGACGAGCTCAGCGTGATCAACCCCATGCGGCTCTTCCACATGTCCAACCTCTATCTCTCGCTGCTCTTCGTGGCGGTCGCGCTGGACCCGCTGCTGTTCAGCTGACCCTTCGCGCCTGCGTCGTCAGCACCGTCCACGTCACCGTCGCCGAGATCAGCGCCGCCCCCAGCATGTGGAGGGCCACCGGGATCTCGGGCAGGTCGGTGAAGTACTGCACGAAGCCGAGCAGACCCCGGGCGAGCTCGAGGACGAGCAGCGCGCCGGCGGCGTTGCGTACCGGGGGTTGCGCCCTGCCGCTGCGCGACCGGGACCAGCCCGAAGGTGAAGGCCAGCAGCGCGTAGACCGCGGCCGCGTGCACGTGCGACATCACCTGCGGGTCCGGGCCCGTTCGCCGCGACTCGAGGTCGCCGGAGTGCGGACCGCTGCCCGTGACGACCGTGCCGAGGTAGAGCACGACCCGGGCGGTGCCGAAGACGAGCCACGCCAGCGGTCGCAGCTCGGTGCTGGCCTCGCGGCCGGGACCGCGCAGCTCGTCGAGCAGCAGCACGCAGACGCCGATCATCGCCATCGACAGCAGCAGGTGCAGGGAGACGATCCACGGGTTGAGGTCGGTCAGCACGGTGATGCCGCCGACGACACCCCGGGCGGGTACGCCGACCGCGATGATCGCCGCCGGGCGCGTTGCCCGGGCACGGTCACTGCGCCACAGGGCCGAGAACGAGGCAATCGCGACCGCGACCAGCACCCACGTCAGCATCCGGTTGCCGAACTCGATCGCACCATGGATGCCCAGCGCGCCGTGCGGCACGTAGGACTCCTCCGTGCACCGCGGCCAGGTCGGGCAGCCGAGCCCGGAGTCGGTCAACCGCACGGCACCACCGGTGACGACGATCCCGATGTTGGCGATCAGGTTGGCGACGGCCAGCGGCCGTGCAAAGCGATGAAGTTGACGCATCTCTATTCCCATTTGAAGGTGCGGGCGGTGAGGAACGTCCCGAGGACTCCCCACACCACCGGGATGACGAGGGCGGTGCCGTCGAGAGGCGCGTCGACGAGCGCGGCCCGCATGGCGTCGCCCAGCGCTGCGGACGGCAGGAACCCGATGACGGCCGACGCGGCGCCGCACGACGAGGTGGGCAGGACCACGCCACCGCCCGCCATCAGCAGGAGGTAGACGAGGTTGGCGAGAGCGCGAGCGTCGCCTCGGCGCGCAGCACGCCGGCGACGAACAGGCCGAGGGAGGCGAAAGCCCGAGTGCCGGCGGCGACGGCCGGGGCGGTGGCGGCGACGGACAGCGGTGGGTTGTCGAGCGAGGGCTTCCAGCCGAGGAGCAGGCCCACGACCACCGGGACGACCAGTTGCAGCGCGACGACGTTGAGCAGCGCCAGCACCTTGCCGATCAGCAGGCCCGAGCGCGGCAGGGGAGAGGCGCCGAGGCGCTTTATCACGCCGTAGCGGCGCTCGAAGCCGGTGGCGATCGCGATGGAGGTGAAGGCGGTCGACATGACGGCGAGGGCCGGGACACCCGGAGCGAGTACGTCGACGGGCCGGTGTCCGTCGAGGTCGAGACCCAGCCTCTCCGCGCCGAGGACGCCGCCGACGAGGACGATCACCGGGATCACGATGGCCAGCAACAGCTGCTCGCCGTTGCGCAGCATCAGCCGCGCCTCCATGCGGGCCTGCGCGGCGACCTGCCCGGTCAGCGGAGCGGCGCCGGGTGCGGGGGAGAAGGTGCTCGTCATGCCAGTTCCCGCCCCGTGAGGCCCGGGAACACGTCCTCGAGCGTCTGCCGCCCGAGCGCCAGCGACTCCGGGACGACGTCGTGGCTCTCGCACCACTGGGACACGATCCGCAAGGTGCTGCCGTCGGCCGGACCGGTGATCAGCATGCTGCGGGCGTCGATCTGCGTAACCCCGGTCTCGGGGCCGAGCTGGGCACCCAGCGACTCGGGCGCGCCGTCGGGGAAGGGGCGGATCACGACCAGCCGGATGGTCGCCGAGTGGCCGCCGCTGGTGAGCTCGGTGGGCGAACCGGAGGCGATGAGGCGGCCGTGGTCGATGATGTGGATCTGGTCGGCGAGGTGCTCGGCCTCGTCCATGTGATGGGTGGTCAGCACGACGGTGACGCCATCGGTCCTGATCTCCTCGAGCAGCTCCCGGGTCGTGCGCCGGGCCTGCGGGTCCATGCCGGCCGTCGGCTCGTCGACGAACACGAGCTCGGGACGCCCGACCAGCGCCATCGCCGGGCCGAGGCGCTGCTGCTGGCCGCCGGAGAGCCGGCGGTAGGGCGTGCGGCCGCAGTCTGCGAGGCCGAGCCGGTCGTGCAACATGGTGGTGTCGAGCGGGTGGGCGTGCAGCGAGGCGACGTGGTCGAGCATCTCCATCGCCCGCACACCGCTCCACGCGCCGCCGGCCCGGAGCATCACGCCGATGCGGGGAGCAGCTCGCGGCGCTGGCGCTGCGGGTCGAGTCCCAGCACGCGCACCGTGCCGGCCTGCGGGCGGCGATAGCCCTCGCACGTCTCGAGGGTCGTGGTCTTGCCGGCACCGTTGGGCCCGAGGACCGCCGTGATCGACCCGCGCGCGACCTGCATCGACAACCCGTCGACGGCCCGCTTGTCGCCGTACGCCATCACGAGGCCGTCGATGTCGACGGCTGGACTCTCGGCGGGCACGGCCGTGAGTCTAGGAGCCCGGTTGCGCGCGGTCCCGGGACGGGTCGAGACTTAAGTCGGTTGGGGACGTCGGTGGTCCCCTCTACTGTCGAACCCATGACTTCTCCCCACGCGATCGAGGCCGAAAACCTCGTCAAGCACTTCGGCGAGACGGTGGCCGTCGACGGTGTCTCGTTCGTCGTCCCCGAGGGCTCCGTCCTCGGCCTGCTGGGCCCCAACGGCGCCGGCAAGACCACCACCGTGCGGATGATGACCACCCTGACCGCGCCGACCTCCGGCACCGCCCGGGTCGCGGGCCACGACGTGCTGACGGATCCCGGCGCCGTACGCCGCAGCATGGGCCTGACAGGTCAGGCGGCCACCGTCGACGAGCTGCTGACCGGGCGCGAGAACCTCCGCCTGATCGGCCAGCTCTACGGCCTCGACAACGGCTACATCAAGCGCGCCAGCGACGACCTGCTCGAACGGTTCTCGCTGACCGACGCCGGCGACCGGATCGCCAAGACCTACTCCGGCGGCATGCGGCGTCGGCTCGACCTCGCGGTCAGCCTGATCGCCACGCCACCGGTGCTGTTCCTCGACGAGCCGACCACCGGCCTCGACCCGCGCTCGCGCGTCGAGCTCTGGGAGGTGCTGCGCGAGCTGGTCAAGGACGGCACGACCCTGCTGCTGACGACGCAATACCTCGAGGAGGCCGACCAGCTGGCCGACAACATCGTGGTCATCGACCGGGGCACGGTGATCGCCGAGGGCACGCCGCTGCAGCTCAAGGACCAGTCCGGCGCAGCTGCCCTGGTGGTCACCGTCTCGCACGGCCACGACCTCGAGCGTGCCGAGGCGCTGATCCGCCCCCACGTCCGCGAGGTCCACGTGGACGCGGGCGCGCGGCAGCTCACGGCACCGGCCGAGGGGCTGGGGCACATGACCCGGGTCGCGGGCCTCTTCGACGAGAGCGGGATCGTGCTCGACGACATCGGGCTCAAGCGACCCAGTCTCGACGACGTCTTCCTGCACCTGACCGGCCACCGCGCCGAGGACACCACCACCGAAGCAGACGAGGAACTGGTCTCATGACGACGACGCTGGAACGCCCGCAGATCCGCGAGACCGGACTGCTCGGCCAGTCGCTGTCGATCGCCCGGCGAAATTTCATCCACATCAAGCGGATGCCCGAGATGCTGATGGACGTCACCATCCAGCCGGTGATGTTCGTGCTGCTCTTCGCCTATGTCTTCGGCAGCTCGATCGACGTCCCGATCGACGGTGGCTACAAGGCCTTCCTGCTGCCGGGAATCATGGCCCAGACCGTCGCCTTCTCGTCCTTCATCGTCGCGGTGGGGCTCACGGCCGACCCGGAGAAGGGCATCGTCGACCGCATGCGGTCGCTGCCGATCAACCCGGCCGCCGTGCTGGTGGGTCGCTCGTTCTCCAGCGTCGCGCACTCCTCGATCGGGCTGGTGGTGATGTCGCTGACCGGGCTGGCGATCGGCTGGCGGATCCATACCAACATCTTCGAGGCGCTCCTCGGCTATGCGCTGCTCGTCGGCTGGGCGTTCGCGATGATCTGGGTCGGCATCCTGGTCGGCTCGGCGATGCGCTCGGTGGAGGCCGTCAACGGTGTGATGTTCGCCACGATGTTCCCTGATCACCTTCCCTGGCCAACACGTTTGCGCCGACCGATGGCATGCCCTCCCCGGCTGCGCTTCATCGCCGAGTGGAACCCGATCTCGTCGCTCACCCGGGCCGTGCGCGTGCTCTGGGGCAACGACTACCAGCTCGCCGAGGGTGCGGCCTTCCCGATGCACCACCCGATCCCGTTCACCATCGGCTGGATCGTGGTGCTGACCGCCACCCCCGGCACCGCTGGCCATCCGGACCTTCCGCAAGCGCACCGCTGACTGACCAACTTAGGGGAGCCTTGCTTGAAGAGGCGGAAGCATTAACGTCACACTTACGTTGTGCAAATCATGAGGCCGACTTCTACGCGCGCGGGGGACCCCCGACGGGGACGCTCCCACCCGTGACCGGGTGGCCGAGTCGATCCTCGAGAACGGTCCCTCGACCGCCGCAGACCCGGCCGCCGGGCTGGACCTGACGGCGGCCGCCGTGCGTCGTCATCTCGACCACCTGACCGAGGACGGCACGGTGGAGGCCCGCGACCAGAAGGTCTACGGCAACCGCGGTCGCGGTCGGCCGGCGAAGGTCTTCGCCCTCACGGACGCTGGGCGTGACGCCTTCGACCAGCAGTACGACGACCTCGCCGTACAAGCCCTGCGGTTTGTGGCCGAGACCGGCGGCGACGACGCCGTGATGGAGTTCGCCCGCCGCCGGGTTGCCTTCGTGGAGCGCGACTACGCCGCCGTCACGGCCGAGGACCCGACCCTGAGCCCGGCGGAGGCGCTCGCGAAGGTCTTCAGCGCCGAGGGCTATGCCGCCAGCGTGCGCACCCTGCCCATCGGCGACCAGCTCTGCCAGCAGCACTGCCCCGTCTCGCACGTGGCCCATGAGTTCCCGCAGCTGTGCGAGGCCGAGACCGAGGCCATCGGCCGCGTGCTCGGCACCCACGTCCAGCGACTCGCGACCATCGCCCACGGCGACGGCGTCTGCACGACCTGCATCCCGACGTCGAACACGTCGTCATCCACCCAGAAGGAGAAGGCATGACCTCCATCGAAGAACTGAACCCGTCCCTCGAAGGCATCGGCCGCTACGAGTTCGGCTGGTCCGACAAGAACGACGTCGGCGCCAACGCCCAGCGGGGTCTCAGCGAGGACGTCGTCCGCAACATCTCCGCGCTCAAGTCCGAGCCGCAGTGGATGCTCGACCTGCGCCTGAAGGGCCTCAAGCTCTTCCACCGCAAGCCGATGCCGACACGGGGCTCCGACCTGTCGACGATCGACTTCGACAACATCAAGTACTTCGTCCGCTCCAGCGAGAAGCAGGCGACCTCGTGGGACGACCTGCCCGAGGACATCAAGAACACCTACGACAAGCTCGGCATCCCCGAGGCGGAGAAGCAGCGCCTCGTGTCCGGCGTGGCGGCGCAGTACGAGTCCGAGGTCGTCTACCACTCGATCCGCGAGGACCTCGAGGCCCGGGGCGTGCTCTTCCTCGACACCGACACCGCCCTGCGCGAGCAGCCGGAGCTGTTCCGGGAGTACTTCGGCACCGTCATCCCCGTCGGTGACAACAAGTTCGCCGCGCTCAACACCTCGGTGTGGTCGGGCGGCTCGTTCATCTACGTGCCGAAGGGTGTCCACGTCGACATCCCGCTGCAGGCCTACTTCCGGATCAACACCGAGAACATGGGCCAGTTCGAGCGCACGCTGATCATCGTCGACGAGGACGCCTACGTGCACTACGTCGAGGGCTGCACCGCGCCGATCTACAGCTCGGACTCGCTGCACTCGGCCGTCGTGGAGATCATCGTGAAGAAGGGTGGTCGCTGCCGCTACACCACCATCCAGAACTGGTCGAACAACGTCTACAACCTCGTCACCAAGCGCGCCGTCTGCGAGGCCGGCGCCACCATGGAGTGGGTCGACGGCAACATCGGCTCCAAGGTGACGATGAAGTACCCCGCGATCTACCTGATGGGCGAGCACGCCAAGGGCGAGACGCTCTCCATCGCATTCGCGGGCGAGGGCCAGCACCGGGACGCCGGCGCCAAGATGGTGCACGCCGCCCCGCACACCTCCTCGAGCATCTTGTCGAAGTCGGTGGCCCGTGGCGGTGGCCGCACGTCCTACCGCGGCCTGATCCGAGTCAACGAGGGTGCCTACGGCTCGAAGTCCAACGTGCTGTGCGACGCGCTCCCGGTCGACCAGATCTCGCGCTCGGACACCTACCCCTACGTCGACATCCGTGAGGACGACGTGTCGATGGGCCACGAGGCGAGCGTCTCGAAGGTCTCCGACGACCAGCTCTTCTACCTCATGTCGCGAGGCATGGAGCAGGACGAGGCGATGGCGATGATCGTCCGCGGTTTCGTGGAGCCGATCGCCAAGGAGCTCCCGATGGAGTACGCCCTCGAGCTCAACCGCCTGATCGAGCTGCAGATGGAGGGCGCGGTCGGCTGATCGCCACCGCCCCACCCGTTCATTCGTAGAAAGAGAATTTGTGACTGTCACGGAATCTGTCCGGTCTGCCCTCGAGGTGGACAAGGTCGATAGCCACCTGCACCCGCAGGGGTCCTTCGACGTCGCCGATCACATCGTCCCGACCGGGCGCGAGGAGATCTGGCGATTCACCCCGCTCAAGCGCCTGCGCGACCTGCACGGCAACGCCTCGCTGACCGCGCGTTCCTGTACGGCGACGTGGACCGAGCACGAGGGCGTGGACATCCGCGTCGTCACCGGTGACGAGGCGGCGTCGGTCCGAGGCGTGTCCAAGTGGGCGCCCAACGCCCGCTTCGCGGCTCGCGTCCCGGCCGAGGTCCCGGCCAGCATCCTGATCGACGTGCCGGCCGACCACGAGATGGCCGAGCCGGTCTTCCCGGAGATCGAGGGCAATGACCTCGAGGCCACCATGGGCGCTCACATGACGTTGCGCTTCGGCGCGCACAGTCGTGCGGTCGTCGTCCTCAACCACACCGGCTCCGCCGCGGTCGCCGCGGTCGTCGAGGTCGTCGTGGGTGACGGCGCCGACGTCACGGTCGTGTCGCTGCAGGACTGGGCCGGCGACGCCGTCCACCTCGCGCACCACCGGGCGCTCGTCGGTCGCGATGCGGCGTACAAGCACGTGGCGGTGACCTTCGGTGGCGACGTGGTCCGGATGGACTGCAACGTGACCTACGACGGACCCGGCGGCTCCGCGGAGCTGCTCGGTCTCTACTTCGCCGACGAGGGCCAGCACATCGAGCACCGCCTCTTCGCCGACCACACCGCTCCGCGCACCAAGAGCAACGTGCTCTACAAGGGCGCGCTGCAGGGCCGGGGTGCGCACACGGTCTGGGTCGGCAACGTGCTGATCCGCAAGGTCGCCGAGGGCATCGAGACCTACGAGGAGAACCGCAACCTCGTGCTCAGTGACGGTTGCCACGCCGACTCCGTGCCCAACCTCGAGATCGAGACCGGCGAGATCGCCGGCGCCGGTCACGCGTCGGCCACGGCCCGCTTCGACGACGAGCAGCTGTTCTACCTCCGCTCGCGCGGCATCGACGACAAGGAAGCGCGTCGCCTCGTGGTGCACGGCTTCTTCAACGACCTGATCCGCAAGATCGGCGTGCCGTCGATCGAGGACAAGCTGATGAAGACCGTCGAGGCCGAGCTGGCCAAGAACGTGCTGCGCGAGGACGCCGAGGCGATCGCATGACCTTTGTCCGCGCCTGCTCCCTCGACGAGGTGCCCACCGACGAGGCCCTCGGCGTGACGATCGGCGCCTACGACGTCGCGGTCGCGCGCAACGGCGACGAGGTCTTCGCGCTGCAGGACCTCTGCTCGCACGCCGCTGTCGCTCTCTCCGAGGGCGAGGTCGCCAACTGCACCATCGAGTGCTGGCTGCACGGGTCGACCTTCGACCTGCGCACCGGCAAGCCCACCACGTTCCCCCGCGACCGAACCGGTCGCCACCTTCCCAGTCGAACTTCGCGACAACGACGTCTATGTCGACGTCGAGACCACCCTGAATGGAGTGACCCCCTCATGAGCACGCTTGTCATCAAGGACCTGAAGGTTTCCGTCGACACCGAGGACGGCCCCAAGGAGATCCTCAAGGGCGTCACGCTGACGATCAACGACGGCGAGACCCACGCGATCATGGGCCCCAACGGCTCCGGCAAGTCCACGCTGGCCTACTCCATCGCCGGCCACCCGAAGTACACCGTCACGGGCGGCACCGTCACCCTCGACGGCGCCGACGTGCTGGCGATGACGGTCGACGAGCGCGCCCGCGCCGGCCTGTTCCCCGGCCATGCAGTACCCCGTCGAGGTGCCCGGCGTCTCGGTCTCCAACTTCCTGCGTACGGCGAAGACCGCGATCGACGGCGAGGCCCCCAAGCTCCGCACGTGGATCAAGGACGTCAACACGTCCCTGCAGGCACTCGACCTCGACCCGACCTTCGCGACCCGCAACGTCAACGAGGGCTTCTCCGGTGGTGAGAAGAAGCGCCACGAGATCGCGCAGCTCGAGCTGCTGAACCCGAAGGTCGCCGTGCTCGACGAGACCGACTCCGGCCTCGACATCGACGCGCTCCGGGTTGTCTCCGACGGCGTCAACCGGTTCAAGGCCGACGGTGACAAGGGCGTCCTGCTGATCACGCACTACACGCGGATCCTGCGCTACATCAAGCCCGACTTCGTCCACGTCTTCGTCGACGGACGCGTCGCCGAGGAGGGCGGCCCCGAGCTGGCCGACCAGCTAGAAGCCGAGGGATACGACAAGTACACCAAGGCCGCCACCGCCGCCGGTTGAGCAGCGAGCGCAGCGAGCGACGTCGAAACCAAGGAAGGTAGGCATGTGATGGAAGGACTACTTCCCGAGCTGGAAGTCATCCGCAAGGACTTCCCGATCCTCGAGCGCCAGCTCGCGGGTGGCTTTCCGCTGGTCTACCTCGACAGCGCCAACACCTCGCAGAAGCCGCAGGTCGTCATCGACACGATGGTCGACCACCTCGAGCACCACAACGCGAACATCTCCCGGGCCATGCACCAGCTGGGCTCGGAGTCGACCTGAGGCGTTCGAGGCGGCTCGCGACCGGGTGGCGGCCTTCATCAAGGCGCCCAGCCGCGACGAGGTGATCTTCACCAAGAACGCCACCGAGGCGCTCAACCACGGTGGCGAACACCCTGTCCCGGGCGACCGGTGACACGGCGATCGGTGAGGGCGACGAGGTCGTCATCACCGAGATGGAGCACCACTCCAACATCGTGCCGTGGCAGCTGCTGACCGAGCGCAAGGGCGCGACCCTGCGCTGGTTCGGCCTCACCGAGGACGGCCGCCTCGATCTGTCGAACATCGACGAGCTGATCACCGAGCGCACCAAGGTCGTCTCCCTGACACGGGTGTCCAACATGCTCGGCACGATCAACCCGGTGGCCGAGATCGCCGCACGTGCGCACGCGGTGGGCGCGATCGTGGTCGTGGACGCCTCGCAGGCGGCTCCCCAGCTGCCGATCGACGTGACGGCCTCGGGTGCCGACCTGCTCGTCTTCACCGGCCACAAGGTCGTCGGCCCGACCGGGATCGGCGTGCTCTGGGGTCGCAGTGAGGTGCTCGGCGCGCTGCCTCCGTTCCACGGTGGCGGCGAGATGATCGAGACGGTGACGATGGCGCGTTCGACGTACGCCGGGATCCCGCACAAGTTCGAGGCCGGCACGCCGCCGATCATCGAGGCCATCGGCCTCGGTGCCGCGGTCGACTACCTCGACCACATCGGCATGGACGTCATCCACGCGCACGAGCAGGCCATCACCGGCTACGCCCTCGAGGGTCTCGCCTCCGTGCCGGGTGTGCGCGTCCTCGGACCGCTCGACGCGGCGTCGCGCGGGGGAGCGATCTCGTTCGAGCTCGACGGCGTGCACCCGCACGACATCGCGCAGGTGCTCGACTCGCGCGGCGTCGCGGTGCGCGCGGGACACCACTGCGCCAAGCCTGCGCATGCACGCTTCGGCGTCCGGGCCTCGACCCGGATGTCGTCCTACCTCTACACGACGCCCACGGAGATCGACGCCCTGATCGAGGGCCTCCACTACACCCGTTCGTACTTCAAGGTGGGCTGATGGATCTCGATTCGCTCTACCGAGAAATCATCCCGGACCACTACAAGCACCCGCACCATGCCGGACTGCGCGACCCGTTCGAGGCCGAGGTGCACCACGTCAACCCGACCTGCGGTGACGAGGTGACCCTGCGCGTCCACGTCTCCGACGACACGGTGACCGACGTGTCGTACGACGCCGTGGGCTGCTCGATCTCGCAGGCCTCGACCTCCGTGATGACCGACCTGCTGATCGGCAAGTCCGTCGACGAGGCGATGTCGATCCACCAGACCTTCCCCGGAGCTCATGCAGGGCAAGGGCAAGGTGGAGCCCGACGAGGACGTCCTCGAGGACGGCATCGCGTTCGCCGGTGTGGCCAAGTTTCCCGCGCGTGAAGTGCGCCCTGCTCTCATGGATGGCGTGGAAGGACGCGACGTCCCAGACCCTCTCGAAGGAGAACTCATGACCATCGACAACAGCGACCTGCCCGACGTCCCCGCGGCCACCGGCGGCGGCTCCACTGTCACCATTGACGACGTCACCGAGGCAATGAAGGACGTCGTCGACCCCGAGCTCGGGATCAACGTCGTCGACCTCGGACTCGTCTACGACGTGCACCTCGACGAGGGCTCCAACGTCGTGCTCGACATGACGCTCACCTCGGCGGCCTGCCCGCTGACCGACGTGATCATGGACCAGACCAACGCCGCGCTCGAGGGCATCGTCAACGACGTCGCCATCAACTGGGTGTGGATGCCGCCGTGGGGCCCGGACAAGATCACCGACGACGGCCGCGAGCAGCTGCGCGCCCTCGGCTTCAACGTCTGAGCGTGCGCTTCACCGAGCACGAGCTGACCGAAGCGGTCACCAACGCCGCCAAGACCGTGGCAGCCGCGCGTCAGCGGGGGCGTACGCCGCCGGCGCGACCGCGAGGCGACATGGGCAGCGCTCACGCGGCACGAGCGCTACCTCGTGCTCGACGCCGTCGGTACCCGAGTGCTGCCGGTGCTGCTCGCGCTCCCGGACCTCGAGGTGCCCGTCGGCACCCGCCCGACCTTCACCGACATCCGGGTGCTGTCCGCGGTCCAGGGCGACGCTCGTGGACGGTGCGCGAGGGCTCCGGGGCAAGGTGGCCGTCGCCGCGCGGACGGCGATCGTGCGTGACGCGCTGGCCAAGCTGCCCCCTCGGCAGGCCTGACAGGCACCGGATGGGTCTAGGGTCGCGGTCATGACGGACGACGACGTGATCGGCAACTTCTGGGAGCTGGCCCGGTTCCACGCAAAGCTCAACGTCGCTCCGGCCTACTTCGGCCCCACCACCCTCGAGGTCGTCCGGCCGCCGGCGTGGTCCTTCGGCGAGACGCCGGAGGAGGCGGACGAGTTCGTCGCGCGTATCGACTCCGAGGACCGGCTCGAGACATCGACACCGGCGTCGGTCTACGACGAGGAGGGCGCCGACATGCCCGTCGCGGGGTCGCTGTCGATCCTGTGCAACGGAGTGGGCCACCCGGTCGCGCTGCTCGAGATCGAAGAGGTCGAGATCGGCACCGACATCGTGGAGCGCTTCCGCGTGATCTACCGGGCCGACGCCTGATGGAGCGCCAGACCTACCTCCTCGTCGACGGGGAGAACATCGACGCCACCCTCGGCAACTCCATCCTCGGTCGGCGGCCGCGGCCCGAGGAGCGGCCGCGCTGGGACCGGCTGCTCGAGTGGAGCGAGCGCAGCTTCGACCAGCCCGTGAAGGGGCTGTTCTTCCCGGCCGCCGGCACCGAGATGCCGACGACCTTCGTGCAGGCCCTGATCGCGATCGGCTTCACCCCGGTCCCGCTGAGCGGCGCCGGCAAGGTCGTCGACATCGCCATCCAGCGCACCGCCGAAGCGCTCGTCTCGCGCGACGCCGACGTCATCCCGGCCAGCCATGACGGCGACTTCCTCGACCAGATCTCCGCGCTCTGCGACGGATCCCGGCAGGTGGGCGTTGTCGGTTTCGGGGAGTTCGTCAATGCCGCCTTCCGCGGGCTGCCCGGGCTTCGGATCATCGACCTCGAGTACGACATCGGCGCGTTCAACTCGGCCCTGCCGCGCGTCAAGGTGATCCCGATCGACGAGTTCGACCCGCTCGACTTCCTGTGACGCTCAGCGTTCGCCGTACACCGGGAGCGGTGGTGTCCGAGTCAGCGGCACGGACGGGGTGATCTCTTCGTTGGTGTCGTCGGGCCACGTCGCTCGTCCGGTGTACGGCGACCCGTCGAGCACGAGGGCGACCTCGTAGTCGAAGCGGCTGCCGCCGAGGGCGACGACGTCCGCTGCTTGGCGGGCGCCCCGGCGCCACGAGACGGTGCCCTCCTGCCGGGCCCGGGCGGGGCGGCCCGGGTCGATCGTGGCGGACTCGCCGTCCTCGTTGGTGATGGTGATGGAGGCGCTCGCAGACTTCGGCGTCGCCGCGAGGTCACGGATGCCGAGCTCGACGCCGTAGCTGTCGAGCACGCCGTCGTGGTCGGCGAGGACCGCCGCGGTCCCGGAGGCCGCCTGCGGGAAGTCGCCGTCCGTGGTCGTCGTCCGGGCGAAGGTCGTGATGACGTCTCCACCGGACTCGCCCCGGCCGAAGACGTCGACGTGCCACGTGCCGGCGCGGCCAGCGGGGAAGACCCGGTGGGTGTGGTCGCCGATCTTCTCGACGCGGGAGGCCACGCTGCGGCCGTCGCGGCTGAGGTCTTCACCGGGCTCGTTGAACGTCGCCTCGAAGGTCCAGTCGTCCTCGTGGAACGAGAAGTCGACGTGGTCGGGCCTGCCGATGTCGAAGGGATGCTCCGGCCGGGAGCCGTCCGCACAGCCGTTGCCGTAGCAATAGGTCCACGCCTCGGAGGTTCTTGGTCGTGCCGTCGGCCAGCTGCAGCACGATCGGCGGCGGGTCGCTCGGCCAGCCGGCGACCATCGAGCCCTGCCCGCAGGCTGTGAGGGTGCAGGCGGCAAGAGCGGCGAGCATTAGTCGGACACTCATCCGGGTGGGACGCACCCGTGCAGGCTACGGTTCCGGGGTGTCGGTCGTGCTGGTTCCCGGGTCCGGGTTCTCGCGGTGGGTCGCCAACTTCGACGGTCGGCACGGCGGTTCGTCGCTGAGCGTGGACGACGGTGCCCTGCGCGGAGTGGCCGACGACGGATCGACGTTCACGGCCTTGCCGCCGTTCGCTGCGGCGTACGACGGACTGGCCGACGTGACCGCCTTCCCCGGCAGCCGTCCAGTGCCGGGGGAGTGGGGCGTGCTGCTGGTCCGCAAGGGGCGGCTTCGCCGTCGCCCGGCTGGCTGGTGCCGAGATGGTCGAGCACAAGATCGGACAACGGCACGTGCAGGGCCGCACCAAGGCGGGCGGCCAGAGCCAGCAGCGTTTCGCGCGGCGTCGGGACAACCGAGCCGGGCAGGCATACGAGGCTGCTGCCGACCATGCGGCCCGGATCCTGCGGCCGGGGCTCGTCGTCACCGGGGGAGACCACGGTGCCGTTGACGAGGTGCTGGCGGACCAGCGACTGACGGGTATGTCGGTCGTCGGACCGTGGCTGCCGGTTCCGGACCCGCGCCGCGCCGTACTGGACCGAGCGATCCCTGGATGCCCAGTCGATCGCCGTGGACGTCACGAACGCGTGAGCTCGCGCTCCACCTTGCGCCGGTGCTTGGCCCAGCGGGCGGCCATCCCGTCCATCTCGGACTCGACGAAGACCGGGAACTCACGCATCATCGCCAGCCGGTGCCGGGACTGGGAGTCGCGCGGCAGCCCGGTGAGGGCGTTCTCGAGCGCCGCGAGCATCGGGGCATAGGTCTGCTCGTGCTGCATCATCGCTCTGGTGCCGGGCGTCGTCGTCGACGACGTAGATGTCTCGACGGGTGCCACGCTCGCGCTCGCGGCAGCCTGATCGGCGACTCCGACGCCGCGCGCGAGATGATGGCCCAGGGGGAGCGGCGGCGACGGTCGACGGCTTCTACGCCACGGCGATCGTGATGCTCGCCCTGATGGCGGCCGGCTTCGCCATCTCCTCCGCGCTGAGGCCGCGCGGCGAGGAGGAGGACGGTCGGGTCGAGGCCCCGGGTCGCGACGGGACTGTCGCGCGGACGCTGGCTCGGCGGGCACGTCGCGGTGACCGTGCTCGGCTCGACGCTGGTGGTGCTCGCGGCGGGTCTCGGCATCGGCCTCAGCTTCGGACTGACCTCGGGTGACTGGGGGACTGCGCGTGGACTCGTGGTCGCGTCGGTGCCCTACATCGTCCCCGTGCTCTGCCCGGCCGGGTTCACGCGCCTGTTGCACGGGCTGTCGCCTCGAGTCGCGAGTCTCGCGTTGCTGGGCCTGCTCTTCGCCGTCACGGTGCTGATGTTCGGCGAGCCGTTGAGCGGCGCGGGCCAGTTGGTCTTCCGGAACCGCGACATCCGCTAGCGTCAGCGCCATGTGGCAGCCCGAGCCCGGTTGGCAGCGACTGCCCGGTGGCACCAGCCCTTCGGCGTACGGCGTGTGGCTGGCCGTCGAGGGTGACCGGGAGGTCATCGTCAAGAGACTGCGCGCGCCGGTCGACGGCGACGAGCCGGAGCTGTCCGACTGGCGCTCGGTCGCGTGGTGGGAGCGGGAGCCGCAAGTCGCCCTGCACGGGCTGGTCACCGCGACAAGTGGTCTGCGCGGACCCGCGACCCTGCGCGTCGATGACGACGACGAGGGCACGACGATGATCCGGGTCCGCGTGCCCGACGCCGACAACCCCGGGCTCTTCGTGGCCCGCGCGCTCGGACGCTTCGCCCGAATGCCCGTGCCGGACGAGCCGTGGCTGGCCCGCGGTCAGCTCCGCGAACGGCTCGCCCGGACCGAGCGCCGAGGCGGCTGGCAGATGCTGGCCCGCACGACGCTCGCCGACGTGGCCGACCACCTGTGGCGACACCGGGCCGGACATCTCGACGCACTGGACGCCGCGCCGCAGGTGCTGCAGCACGGCGACCCGACGCCCGCGAACCTCCGTGGCCGCGACGGCGACGACGTGGTCGCCATCGACTGGAGCTCCTCGGGCACCGGCCCGGTCGGTCACGACCTCGGGCTGTGGGCGTTGGCGGCGCGCGAGGACTTCGAGCCCCTGCTTGCGGCGTACGTCGACGGGCTGGCCGACCCCTGCACGGCGGACGTCGCCGCGGCCGGAGCGAGGGTCACGGCCGTGTACACGTCCCTGACCCGACTGGACTGGGCGCTGCGCCGTGTCGCCGCCGGTGAGGGTGCGCTCGCCGGGAAGTACTCCCACCCCAGCGTCGCGCCGTACGTTCACTCGATGCAGCGACAGGCGGCCCAGATCGAGAGGCTCCCGGGGTAGTCCGTGACGAGGTTGGTCAGAGCTGGCTGGCCGAGAAGGTGTCGCAGGCCTGCAGCGTGCCCTCGTTGTAGCCGACCGCGAACCAGCGCTGGCGCTGCTCTGACGAGCCGTGGGTCCAGCCGTCCGGGTTGACGCTCTGGCCGGACTTCTGCTGGATCCGGTCGTCGCCGACGGTCTTCGCGGAGTCGAGGGCCTCGTCGATGTCGCCCCCGGTCGAGGCCTTCGAGGATCCCGTCGCCGTCGCTGGCGTCGCGGGTCCACATGCCGGCATAGCAGTCGGCCTGCAGCTCGAGGCGTACGGCGTCGGACTCCGGGCCCTTCTGGGTGCGGACCCGGCCCATGGTGCCGAGGAGGTTCTGGATGTGGTGGCCATATTCGTGGCCCGGGACATAGGGCTCCACGAAGTCGCCGCCCCGGCCGCCCAGCTGGCCCTCGAGGACATCGGCGAAGAAGGTCGTGTCGAGGTAGATCTTCTGGTCGGCCGGGCAGTAGAACGGGCCGACCTGCGACGTGGCCTGACCGCAGCCGGTGCTGACTCCGCCGCTGAAGGTGAAGGTCTGGGCCGGGGTGAGCTCGGGGCCGCCCTGCTCGGGCAGCGTCTTGGCCCAGAA
Source organism: Nocardioides sp. B-3 (assembly GCF_024703895.1). Taxonomy (GTDB): domain Bacteria; phylum Actinomycetota; class Actinomycetes; order Propionibacteriales; family Nocardioidaceae; genus Nocardioides. Next base: position 4,055,382 of record NZ_CP087968.1, on the reverse strand, counting down.
CTGCTCGACCGAGAACAGCACGGCCTTGCGGGCGCAGTCGACGTCGTTGTTGGCGTCGGCCCCGGTCTTGCAGTTGGCGTAGCGCTCGCTGTCCTCGTCGAGCCCCTGCGGGTTCCCGGCCCGGCCCTGCGTGTCGACGCCGGTGTCGGTCGGCAAGGTGGTGCCGCCACCGCCGCCCGTGCAGCTGCTGATCACGAAGAACAGCACGATGATGATGAGACCGCCGATTCCGCCGCCGGCGCGGGTCCCACCGGGGATCGGGATCCGCATGCCACCGCCGCGCATGCCTCCGCCGCTGCCGGAGTCGCCTACGCGACCGCCGCTGATGTCGGCCTTCGGGTTGAAGCGCATGTGAGAACCCTTTCAGGGGCTACCGATGAGTCGGAGGCAGGCTAACGCGTGTGCACGCCGGCCGAGCGCCGGGACATGAGGTACTTCACGACGAATCCGACGATCAGCAGGACCGGGGCCGAGCTTGCCGCCGCCCGCGGACGTCGGGATCGGGAGCCGTGAGCTGCCAGCGCTGCCGCCCACGTCGTCGACGCGTCCGGCTCCGATGTCGGCCTTGGGATTGAAACGCATGGCTGTGTCCCTTCTCTCAGGCCCGAGTCGAGCCGGCTGATCATCAACATATCGTCACCGTCCGACAACGGCCCACGATGAGTGGGAAGCGTCCTCGCACCGATAGCCTGAGGGCCTGATGATCAACGCCCAACAGCTCGAGGTCCGCGCGGGCGCTCGCCTCCTCATAGAGGACGTCTCCTTCCGCATCGCCGCCGGTGACAAGGTCGGCCTCGTCGGTCGCAACGGCGCCGGCAAGACCACCCTCACCAAGATCCTCGCCGGAGAAGCCCTCCCCGCCGCCGGCAAGGTCGTCACGAGCGGCGAGGTCGGCTACCTGCCCCGGGACCCTCGCATCGGTGACCCCGAGGTCCTCGCACGCGACCGGATCCTGTCGGCGCGCGGTCTCGACGACGTCGTACGCCGCATGCGTGAGGCCGAGGAGGAGATGGCTTCGGAGGACGTCGCGACCCACGAGCGCGGCATGAAGCGCTGGGCACGTGCCGACGCGGAGCTGCACGCCGGTGGCGGGTACGCCGCCGAGTCGGAGGCCGCACAGATCGCCAGCAGCCCGGGCATCGAGACGCGCATCCTGACCCAGCAGCTGAAGACGCTCTCCGGCGGCCAGCGCCGCCGGGTCGAGCTGGCCCGCATCCTGTTCTCCGGCGCCGAGACGCTGCTCCTCGACGAGCCGACCAACCACCTCGACGCCGACTCCATCGTCTGGCTGCGCGACTTCTTGAAGTCGCACCGCGGCGGCCTGATCGTGATCAGTCACGACAACGCGCTGCTCGAGGCGACCGTCAACAAGGTCATGCACCTCGACGCCAACCGTGGCGCGATCGACGTCTACAACATGGGCTGGAAGAACTACCTCACCCAGCGCGAGACCGACGAGCGTCGCCGCAAGCGGGAGCGGGCCAACGCCGAGACCAAGGCCAAGACCCTCACCGACCGGGCCAACAAGATGCGTGCCAAGGCCTCGAAGGCGACCGCCGCGCAGTCGATGCTCAAGCGGGCCGAGAAGATGATGTCCGGTCTCGAGGGCGAGCGCGCGGCCGACAAGGTGGCGCGGATCAAGTTCCCCGCCCCCGCGCCGTGCGGCAAGACCCCGATCACCGCCGAGGAGCTCTCCAAGTCCTATGGCTCGCTCGAGGTCTTCATGGACGTCGACCCGGCCATCGACAAGGGCTCGCGCGTCGTCATCCCGGGCCTCAACGGCGCCGGCAAGACCACGATGCTGCGCATCCCGGCGGGCGTCGACAAGCCCGACACCGGTCGCGTCGTGCCGGGCTACGGACTCAAGCTGGGCTACTACGCCCGGGAGCACGAGACGCTCGACACCGAGCGGACCGTGCTGGAGAACATGCAGTCGGCCGCACCCCAGCTGACCGACGCGGAGGCGCGCAGCGTCCTCGGCTCGTTCCTCTTCTCCGGCGACGACGCCCACAAGTCGGCCGCTGTGCTCTCCGGCGGCGAGAAGACGCGGCTCGCGCTGGCTGCCCTCGTCGTCTCCAGCGCCAACGTGCTGCTGCTCGATGAGCCCACGAACAACCTCGACCCTGCCTCCCGCGAGGAGGTGCTGGCCGCGATCCGCACCTACGAGGGCGCGATCATCCTCGTGACGCACGACGAGGGCGCCGTACGCGCACTGGAGCCCGACCGCGTGCTGCTGCTGCCCGACGGCGACGAGGACCTGTGGAACGAGGGCTACGCGGATCTCGTGTCGCTGGCCTGACGGCCGACCTACCGGACGTCTGCGCTGTCGCCGGGCGCGATCCACAGCACAGACGTTCGGTACGCCGAAGTGTCAGGTGTCGAGGCCCGCGCGACGCAGGAGCAAGCGGTTGTAGTCGTTGATCTCTGCCGGCAGTGACTCTGGAGCGAACCACGCCGGGGCAACTGTCTCCCCGGCAACATCGGTGGTCAGATCACCCGTGACGGCACTCGTCTCGAATGTTGCGCCGACGACGTACGCCGCGTAGCCGTCCGGGTATCGCACGACGAACTCAGGTCCCGAGTAGACGTCGATCGGCCACAGGTCGCCTGCAGTCAGACCGGTCTCCTCGAGCAGTTCGCGCCGCGCCGCCTGCTCGAGAGTCTCGCCGGTTCGAGGCGGCCACCCGGCAGCCCCCATGTCGCGTCGACCACGACGTCGGACGTTGCGCGGGACGTCCGACGGATCGGTCGTTCGGGCAGCGGCATCGTCGGACGTTCCGGCGGCGGGCCGGGAGGACGGCACCGGGCGCCGTACCGGCAGGTAGGGCTCTGAGAGACTCCGGGCATGACGCTCCCTGATCTCGCCGCCGTCGGTCTCGAATTCGTTGTCGACGGTCCCGTCGCGACCATCACGCTCAACCGCCCCGAGGTGCGCAATGCGCAGACGCCCGCCATGTGGCTGGCGCTCGCCGAGATCGGCGCGCAGATCCCCGACGACGTCAGGGTCGTCGTGGTGACCGGGGTCGGGCCGACGTTCTCGGCCGGGCTCGACCGCGCCATGCTCGATCCCGCGACGGACGCCACAGAGAGCGTCATCGGGCTGTTGTCGCTCTCCGACGAGGAGATGTCCGCCAGCATCGAGGCGTTCCAGCGGGGCTTCACGTTCCTGCGTGATCCGCGTTTCGTCTCGATCGCGGCCGTGCGTGGCTACGCCGTCGGCGCCGGCTTCCAGCTCGCGCTGTCGTGCGACCTGCGGATCGTCGCCGACGACGCGCAGTTCTCGATGAAGGAGTCGGCGCTCGGCCTCGTCCCGGACCTGACGGGAACAAAGCCCCTCGTGGAGAGCGTTGGCTCCGCCGAGGCCCTCGAGATCTGCGCCACCGCACGCATGGTGGGTGCGCAGGAGGCCGTCAGCATCGGACTGGCCAACAAGGCCGTCCCGGCCGACGACCTCGACGCCGCAGTGGCCGAGCTCGCCGCCGCCCCGGCCGCACCGATGGTGGATGTGGTCTCCGAGACCAAGACCTTGTTGCAGGGGGCAGCCGACCGTGACCTCGACGAGCAGCGCCGTCTCGAGCGCGAGGCGCAGGTACGCCGATTCCGCGCGCTCGCAGCAGCCTTCGCCGGCTGAGAGGGGCGCCGGATGTCGATGATGGGACCGAGGTGGCCCGCCCCCGGCGGTTCCTGCGATCCGACCGGACCGTCGTCGACAGCCACATCGAGCGCAAGACCCTGCGCCGGGTCCTCTCGTTCGCGAAGCCCCATCGTGGGGCGATCGGGATGTTCCTCGCCGTGACCGTCGTGGACGCGGTCCTCGTCGTGCTGCCTCCGCTGCTGCTCCAGCGGATCGTCGACGACGGCATCAGCGCCGGCGACACCCGGCTCGTGATCTGGCTGGCAGCAGCCATGGCGGTCGTCGCGGTGGTGGACTCGGGTCTCGGGCTGCTCGGCGGCTATCTGTCCAGCAGGATCGGTGAGGGCCTGATCTTCGACCTGCGGGTGCAGGTCTTCGGTCACGTCCAACGCCAGTCGCTCGCATTCTTCACCCGCACCCAGACCGGGGCGCTGGTCAGCCGCCTCAACAACGACGTCATCGGCGCGCAGCAGCGTTCACCTCCACCTTGTCGGGCACCGTGTCCAACATGATCTCGGCGCTCGTCGTCGGCGTCACCATGCTCGCCCTGAGCTGGCAGGTCACCCTGCTGTGCCTCCTGCTCTTCCCGCTGCTGCTGCTCACCTCGCGCTGGGTCAGCAACCGGCTCGCCGGACTGACCCGCGAGCAGATGGACGGCAACGCCGACCTCGGCAACGCCATGACCGAGCGCTTCAACGTCGGCGGCGCGATGCTGCTCAAGCTCTTCGGCCGTCGCGAGATCGAGGATCGGCTGTACGCCACCAAGGCGGCCGTGGTCCGCGACCCGGGCGTGCGCATCTCGCTGCTCACCCGGGTGTTCTTCGCCGCGATGACCCTGCTGCCGCAGCTGGCGACCGCGATGGTCTACGGCATCGGCGGCTACCTCGCGATCCGGGGTGACCTGTCCGTCGGCACCCCGGTCGCCCTCGGCATCCTGCTGCTGCGCCTGCTCGGCCCGCTGCAGGGGCTCTCCAACGTCCGCATCGACGTGATGACGGCGCTGGTCAGCTTCGACCGGGTCTTCGAGGTGCTCGACCTGCCGTCACTGATCGAGGAGAAGCCGGGTGCGGCGGAGCTCCCGCGGACGGCTGCGTCGCTCGAGTTCGACCACGTCGACTTCACCTACCCGAGCGCCGACGACGTCTCGCTGGCGTCGCTGGAGAAGGTCGCGCGTGTCGAGTCGAGGCCGAGCGGACAGGTGCTGCACGACGTCACCTTCACTGCCGAGCCGGGACAGATGGTCGCGCTGGTCGGGCCTTCGGGGGCGGGCAAGACGACCGTTACCCACCTCGTCGCCCGCCTCTATGACGCGGTCGCGGGCGCCGTACGCGTGGGTGGTCTCGACGTCCGCGACGTGACGCTCGAGTCGCTGGAGGACGTCGTCGGCTACGTCACGCAGGACGCGCACATGTTCCACGACACCATCAGGACCAACCTGCTCTATGCCCGACCCGATGCGGACGAGTCCGCGATCTGGCGGTCGATGGAGGCCGCGCAGATCGCCACGCTGGTCCGGTCCCTTCCCGACGGCCTCGACACCGTCGTCGGTGATCGCGGCTACCGCCTCTCCGGTGGCGAACGCCAGAGGTTGGCGATCGCCCGACTGCTGCTCAAGGCGCCGTCGATCGTGGTGCTCGATGAGGCAACGGCCCACCTCGACTCCGAGTCGGAGGCCGCCGTCCAGCGTGCCCTCGACGCGGCCCTCGCGTCGCGGACCTCGCTGGTCATCGCGCACCGGCTCTCGACCGTGCGCAACGCCGACCTGATCCCGGTCCTCGACGGCGGACGGGTCGTGCAGAGCGGCACCCACGCCGAGCTGATCGCCGAGGGCGGGCTCTACCGCACGCTCCACGACACCCAGTTCCGCGAATAGCTTGGTTTCGTCGCGCCGACGCGACCTCGCAAGCTCGGTCGGCGGACTTGCTCAACCTCCCTCGCCACGCCACGCACGACTCCGTCGTGCGTGACTAGGCTCGTGACATGGATCTCCAACTCGCGGACAAGGTCTTCATCCTCACCGGCGCGACGCGCGGGCTCGGTCGAGCCACCGCCGACGTGCTCGTCGCGGAGGGAGCGCGGGTCGTCATCTCCGGTCGCTCGCCCGAGGCGGTGGAGGCCGCCGTGGCCGAGCTCGGCGACGGCGCCCGGGGAGTGGTGGCCGACAACTCCGACCCCACCGCCCCCGGCCGGCTGATCGCCGCGGCGCAGGAGTCCTTCGGGCGCCTCGACGGTGCCCTGATCTCGGTCGGCGGTCCGCCCAAGGGCCCCGTCACGGGCATCACCGACGAACAGTGGTCGACCGCCTTCGAGTCGGTCTTCCTCGGGGCGGTCCGGCTGTCGCGCGAGATCTGTACGGCGTTGGGTGATGGCGGCTCGCTCGCGCTGGTGCTCTCGAGCAGCGTGCGCGCTCCGCTGGCCGACATGGCGATCTCCAACGGCCTGCGCCCCGGTCTCGCGATGGTGGCCAAGACCCCGGCCGACGAGCTCGGCCCTCGGGGGCGTGCGCGTCAACGGGCTGCTGCCCGGTCGGATCGGCACCGAACGGGTGGCCGGGCTCGACGCAGCGTCGGATGACCCGGCCGCTGCCCGGGCCGCGGTGGAGGCGACGATCCCGCTGGGCCGCTACGGCGAACCAGCGGAGTTCGGCCGGGCCGCTGCCTTCCTGCTGTCGCCCGCGGCGTCATTCGTGAGCGGCGTCATGCTCCCCGGTCGACGGCGGGATGCTCCGGGCCCTCTGACCGGCGACTGCCACGGACCATGCCCCTGCCGCCTCGCGCTTCGTCGTACACGAGATAGCCGAAGCCGAAGAGCGCCAGCACGCCGAAGAACCACCACTGCAGGCCGTAGAAGAAGTGCGGCCCGTTGTCGAGCTCGGGCAGCTCCACGGGCAGGAGCTCGACCTCGGCGGACGGTGACTCGGAGCGCAGGTCGACGAAGCCGGTGACGACCTCGCGATCGAGCGCGTCGCCGATCTGCTCGCTGTTGATCGCCCGAGTGGACTGGTCGGTGACCGCGGTGCTGTCGCCGGTCGCGTCGAGCCGCACCCAGCCCTCGACGGTGACCTCTCCGGCGGGGGGCGCCGGCACGTCGTCCGGGGTGGCGCCGCGATTGTCGGTGGCGAACCAGCCGCGGTCGACCAGCACACTGGAGCCGTCCGCGAGCTCGAGCGGCACGACCACGTCCACACCGGCCGCCCCCTCGCGGGTGCGATAGCGCACGACGACGGTGTCCTCGACGGCGTAGGTGCCGGTGGCCGTGATGCGCTTCCACTCGTCGTCAGCGCCCAAGGGGGAGTCGGGCGCCATCACGTCGGTGACGGCAACGGGGTCCTGCAGCTCGTTGCGCTCGATGATCGCGTTGCGCTCCTTGCGGTCCTCCAGACGGTGGAACTGCCACTCGCCGAGACGCCACGCGACCCACGCCGGGGCGATGACCGTGAGGAGGAACAGCACCCACCGACGACTCAGCAGGAACCGGAAGCTTCGCACCGGAAGAGGCTAGCCGCAGCCCCCTCGCGACCGGTACGCACCTACACTGAGTGAATGCTCCCCTTGGCAGATCGCTTCGGCCGCGTGGCGAAGGACTTGCGCGTGTCCCTCACCGATCGCTGCAACCTGCGCTGCTCCTACTGCATGCCGGCCGAGGGGCTCGAGTGGCTGCCCGACGACCAGACGCTGACAGATGACGAGATCGTCCGGCTGATCACCATCGCCGTACGCCGCCTCGGGATCGCCGAGGTCCGCTTCACGGGCGGTGAGCCGCTGGTGCGTCGCGGTCTGGTCGACATCGTGCGACGCACGCACGAGCTCGGCGTCGAGACCTCGCTGACCACCAACGCGCTTGGCCTCGCCCGCATGGCGAAGGCGCTGCGCGAGGCGGGCCTCGACCGGATCAACGTGTCGCTCGACTCCGTGCGGCCCGAGACCTTCAACGAGATCACGCGACGCGATCGGCTCAAGGACGTCATCGCCGGCCTCGAGGCCGCCCGCGAAGCTGGACTGTCGCCGCTCAAGATCAATGCCGTCCTGCTGCGCGGCACCAACGACGATCAGGCGAGCGAGCTGCTGAAGTGGGCGATCGACCACGCCTACGACCTGCGCTTCATCGAGCAGATGCCCCTCGACGCCCAGCACGGCTGGAGCCGCGCCGAGATGATCACCGCCGACGAGATCTTCGAGCGGCTCAGCACCGACTTCACCCTCACCCCGCACGGCGTCCCCCGCGGCAGCGACCCGGCCGAGCTGTTCGACGTGGACGGCGGGCCGGCCACGGTCGGCATCATCGCGTCGGTGACCCGCCCCTTCTGCGGCGACTGCGACCGCGTGCGACTCACGGCCGACGGCCGGGTCCGCAACTGCCTGTTCGCCCGCGAGGAGTCAGACCTGCGTACGGCGATGAGGGCCGGAGCCACCGACGACGACCTCGCCGCCCGCTGGGTCACCGCGATGGCCGGCAAGCGCGCGGGTCACGGCATCGATGACGAGTCGTTCCTGCAGCCCGATCGGCCGATGTCCGCGATCGGTGGATAGCCGTCCTCAGGGCTGGACGTGCGGCACGACGTCCTTGAGGAAGTTGCGCGCGCCGAGGAAGTCGCTGAGCGACTGACGGTGCTCGTCGCAGGCCAGCCAGCTCTTGCGGCGGTCGGGGGTGTGCAGCTTGGGGTTGTTCCACAGCAGCGCCCAGACGGCGGGTGCCCGGCAGCCCTTGGCCGAGCAGATGGCGGGCTCTTCCGGGGTGGTCACGGGTTCACCTCACCATGGCTGGAAATAGGCCGGTGCCGGACAGCCACGGGGGAAGCCGTCCGGCACCGATGTGCGACCACAGACGGGGGATGCTGGGGTCGCAAGTTGATTCTTGCACGACAGAACACCGAAAACCAACATGTCGTGCCCGGTGAGTTGCGGCTCAATCGAGCTCGCGACGCGAGGCGTTGTCGCGCAGGTCGAAGCCGTCGTCCTTCTGGTTTCCGGCATTGGCGAATACCACGGCGACGTAGGGAAGCAGCACCGCTCCGGCGACCAGCACCCATCGCAGCAGGCCGGGTCCGACGGCGACGGCGCCGATCACGCAGGCGGTCCGGATGGCCATCGAGATGAGGTAGCGACGCTGCCGGCCGGCGATGTCGTCGGCATGACTCGTGGCCGCAGTGGTGATGCGGACCGAATGCGAGTCCCGTGAGGCCATGCCATCACTGTACGTCGCTAGGCTCGGTCGACACGGCCCGGATGTCCGCATCGGGTGCCGCCCATTCCGCCGACCTGAGGAGCCCGCCATGTCCAACCGCACCTACCGCGTCACCGAGATCGTCGGCACCTCACCCGACGGCATCGACCAGGGCTGTCCGCAACGGCATCGAGCGCGCCAGCAAGACGCTGCGACACATTGACTGGTTCGAGATCACCCGGGTCCGGGGCCGGGCCAAGGACGGCCGGGTCGAGCACTTCCGGGTCGGCCTCAAGGTGGGCTTCCGACTCGAGGACGAGTGACGCAAATTCTGTCCTACCCCCGGGTAATCACTAGCGTCGTGAACCGTGACTGACTCGACGCAAGCCACCCCACGGTCCGTGCTCGTCACCGGCGGCAATCGCGGCATCGGGCGCGCCATCGCCGAGGCGTTCCTCGCCCGGGGCGACAAGGTCGCCGTGACCACCCGCTCGGGCGGAGCGCCCGACGGCGCCCTCGACGTCCGTTGCGACGTCACCGACCCGGCCGCGGTCGAGGCCGCCTTCACCGAGATCGAGGCTGCCCACGGGCCCGTCGAGATCCCGGTGGCCAACGCCGGCATCACCGCCGACACGCTCCTGGTCCGCATGTCCGACGAGGACTGGTCGTCGGTGATCGACACCAACCTCACGGGTTCCTTCCGGCTGGCGAAGCGCGCGGTGTCGAAGATGATGCGCCTGCGCCGCGGCCGGATCATCTTCATCTCCTCGGTGGTGGGCCTGCTCGGGTCCGGCGGGCAGGTCAACTACGCGGCCTCCAAGGCCGGGCTCGTCGGGATGGCGCGCTCGATCGCCCGCGAGTACGGCTCGCGGGGATCACCGCCAACGTCGTCTCGCCGGGCTTCGTCGAGACCGACATGACCGACGTGCTGACCGATGAGCAGAAGCAGCAGATCAAGGCGCAGGTGCCGCTCGGGCGCTACGCATCGACGACCGAGGTCGCCTCGGCCGTGACCCGGCTGGCGTCGGACGGCGCGGCCTACGTGACAGGAGCCGTCATCCCGGTTGACGGCGGACTCGGAATGGGGCATTGACATGGGCATTCTCGACGGCAAGCGCATCCTCGTGGCGGGCGTGACGATGGACTCCTCCATCGGTTTCGCCACCGCCAAGGTCGCCCGGGGAGCAGGGCGCCACGGTGCTGATCTCCAACTTCGGGCGCGCGCTCGGCATCACCGGGCGCATCGCGAAGCGGCTCCCGCAGGAGGCGCCGGTGCTCGAGCTCGACGTCACCGACGAGGACCACCTCGCCGGTCTCGCCGACCAGTGCGCGAGCACGTCGACGGCCTCGACGGCGTGGTCCACTCCATCGCCTACGGCAACCCGGAGACCCTGCTCGGTGGCAAGTTCCTCGAAGGGCCCCGGGCCGATGTGGCGCAGGCGGTCCAGTGTCGGCGTACAGCCTGAAGTCCCCGGCCGTCGCGACGCGACCGCTGCTCTCCGAGGGCGGTTCGATCGTGGGGCTGACCTTCGACGCGACGGTCGCGTGGCCGGCCTACGACTGGATGGGCGTGGCCAAGGCGGGCCTCGAGTCGACCTCCCGCTACCTCGCCCGGGACCTCGGGCCCAGTGGCATCCGCTGCAACCTCGTGTCGGCGGGTCCGCTCAAGACGCTGGCCGCCAAGGCGATCCCCGGCTTCGAGGACCTCGAGTCCGCGTGGAAGGACCGCGCACCGCTCGGCTGGGACGAGAGCAACCACGAGCCCACGGCCAAGGCCGTGTGCGCGCTGCTCAGCGACTTCTTCCCGGCCACCACCGGCGAGATCGTGCACGTCGACGGCGGCTTCCACGCGATGGGTCTGTGACCCACTACGTTTTCGTCGTGACCTCTCTCGTCGAGCTACGTGTCCCGGAAGGCCCCAACCTCTACTTCCCGCGCGCGGCCATCAAGCTGACGCTCGACATCGGCACGATCGCGGACGCCTCCGACGAGACGGTCCTGCGCTTCGCCCGGCGCATCGGCTTGCGCACCACCCGCCCCGGCGCCCCCGGGAGCGGCTTCCGGCAGCGGTTCGCGATGCGTGCCGTCGAACGGCTGGTGCGAGCCATCGCGAGTGAGTCCGGGACGTCGAGGCTGGCCGTCAGGGTGCGTCCCACCTCTGACGCCAACCAGCTCGTCGTCGCCTTCCCCGGCGCAACCGCGGTCGCGCCGAGGCGCTGGGCCACGCTGTGGCACACGCGCTGGATGCTTTGCCGACGCCCGACATCGAGGGCGCGGTGAGCGCAGCCGCCGAGCAGGTCGCCGCCGCCGAGCCGGGCGCCCGGCCGACCACGATCACGCCCAAGGTGCCGGTGGTCGCGGTGACCGGCACCAACGGGAAGACCACGACCAGCCGGATGATCGCGCACATCGCGCGGGGACGGCTTGCTCGTCGGCTGGTCCAACACCGACGGCATCTACATCGACGGGGAGGTCGTCGAGGCCGGTGACTACTCCGGCCCCAGCGGCGCCGGGCGGGTGCTCGCCCACCCACAGGTGCAGCTCGCCGTCACCGAGACCGCCCGCGGCGGCATCCTCCTCAAGGGCATCGGCCTCACCCGCAACGACGTCTCGGTCGTCACCAACGTGACGGCCGACCACCTGGGCCTGCAGGGCATCGACACCGTCGACCAGCTGGCCGAGGTCAAGTCGGTGGTCCCGCGGATCACCCGCAAGGAGGGCTGGGCCGTCCTCAACGGCGACGACCCCCGTGTGCTCGCGATGACGTCGATCATCAAGGCCCAGCCGTGGGTCTTCTCCCGCGACCCCGACTCGCCCGCGATCCGCGACGTCATGAACGCCGGCGGCCGCGCCACGACGGTGATCGACGGCTGGATCACCGTGCTGCGGCCCGGCTCCGACCCGCTCCCGCTGGTGGAGCTGGTCGACGTGCCGATGACGCTGGCCGGCCTGAGCAGGTTCAACATCGAGAACGCCCTCGCCGCGGCGTCCGCCGCCCTCGCGATCGGCATTTCCGCCGAGACGGTCGTCGCCGGTCTGCGGACCTTCCTGCCCGACGCCGAGCACAATCCCGGTCGGATGAACTTCTTCTCCCTGCCGGGCGAGGTCACCGTCGTGATGGACCCGGCACACAACGAGGCCGGGCTGGAGGCCCTCCCGGAGATCATGGAGGGCGTACGCCGAAGCGATGCCCGCCTCCTGCTCGGGCTCGGCGCCGTCGGAGACCGCACGGACGAGCTCATCGACGCCCCGGGCGAGATCGGTGCCAAGGGCAGCGACGTGGTCGCCATCGGCCACAAGGAGCGCTACCTCCGCAACCGCACCATGGACGAGATCGACGTCCTGCTGCGTGCGGGTGCCGCCCGGGTCGGGGTCACCGACATCGAGACCTACGAGACCGAGGTCGAGTGCCCGGCCGCCCTCGTGGCGCAGGCTCGCGCCGGCGACGTGGTCGGGCTGATGTGCCATGCCGAGCGCGAGGCGGCGTACGCCTGGATCGGTGAGCACGGCGGCACCGCCGACGGGCCCGACGAGCTGTCGGCGAAGGTGCGCTCGGCGCAGCGATCATGAGCGTGGTGCGCGGGCGGGTGCGGGCCGCGCAGGCAAGCCCGTCACATGTCAGGGGTTGCAACACCTGACACGTGCGGGAGTCCCCGGATATCCGGGGACTCCACCACCTGTCAGGGAACTCCGACCAGACCGATCAGGTGTCCCCACGGTCGATCTGCTCGCCCGGGGCGCCGATGTCGAGGTCGCCCTCGACGATCATCGCCGTCAAGCCGGTCGGCGAGCGGGTCTCGTGTGCCTCGCCCGGCTCCCAGACGGCGGCCTCACCGGCGCCGATGGTGCGGACCTCGCAATCGTGTCCCGCTACCTCGGCGGAACCCGAGAGCACCACGAGCAGCTGACGCCCGGCGGCCGGGTGGCGCCCGATCACCCCGCCGGGTGCGAGGGTGACCGCGACGAGGTGCGCATCCGCACAGATGCCGAACGCGCCGACCGAGAAGCTCTTGGAGCCGTGCGCATCGATGGGTCGTCGAGGCAGGTCGCGGAGGGACAGGATGCGCAACTCAGGAGTCCGAGGGTGCCGTGTAGTCGGGGTCGGCGGCTGGGACGTCGTCGCTGAAGCCGGAGGCGCCCGCCGGGCCTGCGAAGACCAGTTCTCCAGCTCGCTCATGACCTCGCCGTGCTTGTCGACGCACACCACGACGAGGTCGCCGCGGTTGGCGCGGTTCATCGCGCGGCGAACGGCTTTGATCTCGTCCGTGATCACCTCGACCTGCTTGCACCTGCTGCCGGCCTCCATGGCCTCGCGCACACCCTCGGCGACGAGGGCCGACGTGTTGCCCCTCTTGCGGCCTCGCAGCTGCACGTCCTCACGCACCACGAGTACGTCGAAGTGCTGGGCTGCGATCTGACCGAGCTCGCGCATGTCCCGGTCACGGCGGTCGCCCGCCGTCGCGATCACCCCGATCCGCGAGGGCCGGGCGAGCTCGTGCGCCGACTCCAGGGGACTCGCCCACGCGGTCGACGAAGTCGCCGAGGGCCTTCATGCCGGGCGCGTTGTGGCAGTAGTCGACGATGACGGTGACGCCGTTGACCTCGATCTCGTTGAGGCGGCCCGGGGAGAGGTAGTAGTTCGTCGAGAACGTGCGCAGGCCCTGCCGGATGTCGTGCAGGGGAGCCCCCGCGGCGAAGGCGGCGGCCGCGGCGGCGAGCGAGTTCTGGACGTTCATCCGAGCCTTGCCGCCGAACGTGGCGGGAAGCAGGTGCGTCCAGGCGAGCTGCATCTCGCGACGTCCGTGCTTGACCACGATCATCTCGCCGCGCTCGGACGGGTTCAGCACCAGCGCCTTGCCGCCGCGACGGCAGTGCGCGTCGATCAGGTCGCGGGACTCGCTGCCGGGCTCCTCCATGGAGAACCACACGACCCGGCCCGAGCACTTGCGTCGCATCTCGCGCACCAGCGGGTCGTCGGCGTTGAGCACCGCGTGGCCGTCGCGGGGGACGGCCTCGACGAGGACGGCCTTGACGTCGGCGAGCTGCTCGATCGTGTCGATGCCGCGCAGCCCCGGGTGGTCGGGCTGGACGTTGAGCACGACGGCGACGTCGTTGCGCTCGTAGCCGAGGCCCTCGCGCAGGATGCCGCCGCGGGCGACCTCGAAGACGGCCGTGTCGACGCGCGGGTTCTGCAGCACCATCCGGGCAGAACGGGGACCGGACGCGTCAGCGCGGATCACCGGGCGCTCGTCGATCACGACGCCGTCGGTCGAGGTCATGCCGACCTTGCGGCCCATGCCCTTGAAGATGTGGCTGATCATCCGGCTGGTGGTGGTCTTCCCGTTGGTGCCGGTGACCGCGATGATCGGGATCCGCGAGGTCGCGCCGGGCGGGAAGAGCATGTCCACCACGGGCTTGGCGATGAACTGCGGCTCACCGATCGTCGGGTGCGTGTGCATCCGGAAGCCGGGCGCCGCGTTGACCTCGCAGATCGCGCCGCCGGTCTCGCGCACCGGCTCCGTGATGTCGGGGCAGATGAAGTCGATGCCGGCGATGTCGAGCCCGACCATCCGGGCGGCCTCCTCGGCGATCTCGACGTTCTCCGGGTGCGCCTCGAGGGTGCGGTCGATGGAGATTCCGCCGGTCGACATGTTGCCGGTCAGGGCGAGCTTGACCATCTCGCCCTCGCCCGGCACCGACTGCAGGGAGTGCCCCCGGCCCTCGAGCACCTCGAGGGCGGCCGCGTCGACCTTGATCCGGGTCAACACCTTCTCGTGCCCCACACCGCGACGCGGGTCGGCGTTGGTCAGGTCGACGAGCTGCTCGACGGTCGAGGTGCCGTCGCCGGTGACGCTCGCCGGCACCCGCTCCCGCGATCGCGACCATCCGGCCGTCGATGATCAGGCAGCGGTAGTCCTTGCCGGTGACCATCGTCTCGACGATCACCACACCGCGACGCGACTGCTCCTCCGCGATGGGGAAGGCGTTGCGCACCTCCTCCTCGTTCTGGAGGTTGAGGCACACCCCGCGGCCGTGGTTGCCGTCGAGCGGCTTGATCACGACCGGATATCCGATCCGCTCGGCGACTGGACGGCGCCGTCCGACGTACGGATCGAACCCTGCTTGGGGACCGGGAGCCCGGCGGCGCCGAGCAGCTTGGTGGTGAGGTCCTTGTCGGAGGCGATGTCGACGGCGATCGAGCTGGTCTCGCTGGTCATGGTGGCGCGGATGCGCTTGGCGTGGACGCCCCGGCCGAGCTGGACGAGGGAGGCCCGGTTGAGACGGATCCACGGGATGTCGCGGGAGACGGCCTCGTCCACGATCGCCTGCGTCGACGGGCCGAAGGCGGTGCGCTCGGCGCGCCGGATGAAGGCGTCGCGCTCAGTCTCCCACTCGAAGTCGGGGTCGCCCTCGACGAGGTGGTTGACCAGCCGGATCGCGAGCTTGCCGGCCTCGATGCCGACCTGCTCGTCGACGTAGCCGTAGATGATGTTGTAGACGCCCTTCTGGCCCTTGACCATCCGGGTCTTGCCGCGCCGGATGTCGTGGCCGACAACCTGCTGCAGGGCGAGGGCGACGTGCTCGGCGACGTGGCCCAGCCGAGTGCCCTCGTTGAGGCGCTCGACGAATCCGCCGCGGCGCCCGCGCGAGCAGGAGTGCTCGCGCAACCCGGGCAGCATGGCGATCAGCTCGTCGGTGAAGCCGGGCAGCGTGTTGGTGGGGAACTCCTCGAGCGAGCCCGGGTCGACGACGAGATGGATGGACTTCTCGTAGGACCACACGTTGGCGCCGCGGTAGACCCGCGTCTCGAGGATGCTCAGGTCGGGCGTCGGGCGCTCAGTCATTCAGTTCTCTCCATCACTTGCGGGGGTGGGTGATGCGGTCACACGGCGCCGGTTGCGGGCGAGCCGCCGGCGCAGGTTGGTGGGGAGACGTCGCCGGCGGCGATGTCGTGGGCCAGCTGGCGCAGGTCGCGCCCGGCTTCGGCGATCTCGGCCGCCTCCGTGTCGTCGACCTCGTGCGGCAGTGGCACCGGGGTCCGGGTGGTCAGGTCGTACGCCGCACCGGCCGGCAGCACATGCAGCATCACGCCGCTCGCGAGCAGCGGGGCGGAGCGACGCGCCTCGTGCGCGTTGGTCACCATGCGGGCCGGGTCGAAGATCGTCACCGAGCCCTTGCCGGTGACCCGCAGGACTTCGTGGTCGCCGATGTGCTCGACGACCGCGGCGGTGTCCTCGTCGACGCCGATCCCGAGCAGCTGCGGGCTCTGCGACACGATCATCAGCAGTCGGCCGTAGCGGTTGCGCTGGTCGAAGTGCTGGTCGATCACGGACGAGGCGAGGAGTCCGAGGCCGGCGGCGACCTGCGTCATCCGCTGTTTCCGGGGTCGCCCCGCCGACGCCGAAGGCGACCATGTGCGACGACTGGATGCTCGCTCCGGCCGAGGTGCCGGCCACGACGGCACCGCGTTCGTGGGCGTCGAGGATCGCCTCGCCGAAGGGGGTTCCGCAGATGACGCCCGACAGCTTGAGCTGGTTGCCACCGGTCATGAAGATGCCGGTCGCGTTGTCGAGCAGCTCGACCAGGGCCGGGGTCGTGGGCGGCGTCGCGCGATTCGGGGCGGGCGGTGACGACCTCCGCCGCGCCGAGCTTGGTGAAGAGCGCCTCGTAGACCTCGTGGATCTCCGGGCCCAGCGACGAAGCGGTGGGAATCACGACGATGCGCGCCTCGTGCCCGCCGCTGGCCACGACGAAGTCCTTGAGGATGGCGCGCTTGCGGAGCTTGTCCTCGGCGCCGCCGATGATCATCAGTGGTCCGCGGGTCGGGGCAGGGGGAAGCACTGAGGACATGGCACGCAGGCTAGCGCGACGACGGCCCGTCCCGGACGCGCATCGGGAGGGTGACAGAGTTTGGCCCGGGCTGGGAGAGTTGCCCGGTGCCAGCACTCGTTTCCCCGACCGACGGTCGTCTCCTCGTCGTGATGCGCCACGCCGGGGCCGAGTCCCGGGGTGAGAGCGACCGAGACCGACGCCTCACCGAGCAGGGTCTCGCCGACACGGCCGCGGCCGGTCGCTGGCTGGCCGAGCAGGGCTTCGTCCCCGACCGGGCGCTGGTGTCCAGCGCCACCCGCACCCGTGGAGACGTGGGCCGCACTGTCAGGCGCCGCCGGTTGGGACCTCGAGCCGACGCTGGACGACGGGTTCTACTCCGCGGGCCCGGACACAGCGCTCGACCTGATCCGGGCCACGCCCACGCAGGCCCGGTCGTTGGTGGTCATCGGGCACAACCCGACAGTCGCCTATCTCGCCCAGATGCTCGACGACGGCGAGGGCGACCCGACGGCCAGCGCCGACATGGCCGGCGGCTACCCCACCTGCGCCATCACCGCGCTGCGCTTCGACGGTGACTGGTCCGACCTCGACATGGCCTCGGCGTCCGTCGCAGCGTTCCACGTGGGGCGCGCCTGATCGCCGCCGAGCTCGCCAGCCGGCTGCGGGAAGCGGGTTGCGTGTTCGCCGAGGAGGAGGCCGCGCTCCTGCTGGACAGCGGCGCCTCCGACCTCGAGGCGCTCATCGCCCGACGAGTTGCCGGCGAGCCCCTCGAGACGGTCCTCGGCTGGGTGCTGTTCGCGGGCCGTCGACTGGTGGTCCGCCCGGGCGTGTTCGTCCCACGTCGCCGTACGGAGCTGCTGGCCCGCATCGCCCGGGACCGCTGCGGTCCCGACTCCGTCCTGCTCGAGCTCTGCTGCGGCGTCGGGCCGGTCGGGGCCTGCGTCGTCGCGGGTGAGGTCCACCTCGCCGACCCGGACCCGGCCGCCTTGTCGTGTGCGCGCACCAACGTCCCGCACGGCCACACCCATCTGTCCGACCTGTACGCCGCACTGCCGGTCGACCTCCGGGGCTGCGTCGACGTCGTGGCTGCCAACGCCCCCCTACGTGCCGACCGACCACATCGCGCTGATGCCGCCGGAGGCCCGCGAGCACGAGCAGCGGATGGCCCTCGACGGCGGCGCCGACGGGGTCGAGCTGCACCGCCGGATCGCGGCAGGGGCACCCGAGTGGCTCGCCCCCGGCGGGGTGCTGCTGATCGAGACGTCGCCCACGCAGGCGCGTTTGACGGCGGCGGCGATGCGCGACGCCGGGCTGGTGACCGACGTGCTGGTCGACCACGACATCGACGGTTGCGTGGTGCGTGGCCTCAGACCGGGGGAGCGGGCGTGACGTAGCCGACCTCGGCGTCGGCCAGCTCGATCTCCTCACGGGTGATCCCGAGGAGATACATGATCGTGTCGAGGTAGGGCACGTTGACCGACGCGTCGGCAGCGTCGCGCACGACGGCCTTCGCGTTGTAGGCGATGCCGAGCCCGGCCGCGTTGAGCATGTCGAGGTCGTTGGCTCCGTCGCCGATCGCGATGGTGGCCGCGTCGGAGACGCCGATGTCGGCGGCGAACTCGTGCAGCGCGCGGGCCTTCGCGGCGCGGTCGATCACGTCGCCGATGACGCGTCCGGTCAGAAGCCCGTCGACGATCTCGAGCTCGTTGGCGCGCGAGTAGTGGATGCCGAGGTCGGCCGCGAGCCGGTCGGTGATCTGGCTGAAGCCGCCCGACACGATGGCGAAGCGGTAGCCCGGAGCGGCGCAGGATGCGTACCAGCGTGCGGGCGCCGGGCGCCGGGTTGATCGCCTCGTAGACCTCGTCGAGGGCCGAGGCCGGCACGCCCTTCAGCAGTGCGACCCGCGCCCGCAACGACTCCTCGAAGTCGAGCTCGCCGGCCATCGCCCGGTGGGTGATGTCGGCCACCTCGGCCTCGCAGCCGGCGTGCGCGGCGATCATCTCGATCACCTCGCCCCGGATCAGCGTGGAGTCGACGTCCATCACGATCAGCCGCATGGACCGGCGCAGCAGGTTCGCAGGTTGTACGGCGATGTCGACACCCCGGTGCGCAGCCTCGGCCGCCAGCAGCGGGCGCAGGATCTCGGGCTCGACACCGGAGATCGCCGGGTCGATCGCGGTGACCGGGTAGCGCGCCATGCGCTCGATCCGGTCGATGTTGGCACCGGAGTCGGCGATCCGGCCGGCGATCGCGGACATCGCCGACGCCTTCAGCGGCGCACCGATGATCGTCACGTGCGAGCGACCGACGCGACGGGGCTTGTTGTCACCCCCGGCCGCGCTCGACCTCGACCTGCATGCCGAGCCCTTCGGCGGTCTGCTCGATGGCGAGCCGCAGCTTCTTCCAGTCGCGGGGAGCGGTCACCGGGACGCCGAGGACGAGCCGGCGCCGGAGCACGATCTGCTCGATGTCGAGCACCTCGACGCCCGCGGCGGCGAACGTCGAGAACATCGCCGACGTGACACCGGGGCGGTCCTTGCCGGTGATCGTGATCAGGAGGGTCTTCGGGATCTCTTCGATGTCGCTCATGTCGGCACAGAGCCTATGGGCCCGAGCGACTCATGTCGGCACTCGTCCAGACTCGACGGCCCCTCCGGTCAGACGGCCTTGCCCGGCAGGACTCGCTTGGACACCGGGGCGACGACGTCCCGGTAGCGGGACCCGGTGAGGCGGGCGAAGTGGTGCAGGACGTGCGCGTCGAGGCCGACCAGCACCCTCGCCCGGTTCCGCAGGATGCCCTTGACGATGATCTCTGCCGCCTTCTCCGGCGACATGGAGGCCAGCCGCTGGTCGAAGAAGGCCGACGTCGCCTCCTTGTCCTCGGCGTCGGAGACGCGGGCGTTGCGGGCGATGGCGGTCTTGATCCCGCCCGGGTGCACGGACGTGACGCCGACGCGGTGGCCGGCGACGAGCATCTCCTCGCGCACGGCCTCGGTCAGACCGCGTACGGCGTACTTGGTGGCGTTGTAGGCGCTCTGGCTGGGCATCGAGACGAGCCCGAACAGGGACGAGATGTTGACGACGTGGCCGTCACCGGAGGCGATCAGGTAGGGCAGGAACTCCTTGGTGCCGTGGACGACGCCCCAGAAGTTGATCCCGACGATCCAGTCCATGTCCTCGTAGGAGAGGTCT
Source organism: Nocardioides sp. B-3 (assembly GCF_024703895.1). Classification (GTDB taxonomy): domain Bacteria; phylum Actinomycetota; class Actinomycetes; order Propionibacteriales; family Nocardioidaceae; genus Nocardioides. The sequence continues at coordinate 4,035,560 of NZ_CP087968.1, read as the reverse complement.
GCCGGGTCGCCTGAGAGCGCGACGCCCGCGTTGTTGATGACCACGTTGACGCGGCCGAACTGGTCGTCGACGTCGATCGCGTAGGCCGCAAACGCCTCGCGGTCCGCGACGTCGAGGCGCCCTGGAGTGCACCGGGTGGCGCCGGCCTGCTTGGCGAGCCTGACCGTTGCGGCCAGCCCGTGGGCATCGACGTCGGAGAGGGCGAGGTGTGCACCCCGACGCGCGATGTCCACGGCCGGGGCACGGCCGATGCCGGAGGCCGCCCCCGTGATCACGACCACCTTGTCGGTGAGGGTCTTCATGCGTTGTTCCTTCTCGAGTCGTGGCTGGCGAGGGCGCGGTCAACGACCTCGTGCAGGGCATCGCTGACGGCCCGCGGGCGTTCGAGGGTGAGCATGTGGCCGGCTCCCTGCTCGACGCGCAGCTCGGCACCCCGGACGTTGTCCGCGATGCGGCGGCCGTGGCGCGGCGGGGTGAGCAGGTCACGGGTGCCGACGAGGACCACGGTCGGGATGTCGTCGTAGGCCGGGAGGAGCTCGGTCCGCTCGTGGGTCATGAAGTCGTTGTAGAAGCCCCACATCGTGGCGGGCGGGCAGTTGATCATCTGGTCGACGACCAGCCCCGTGTCCCGCGGTCTGCGGGGCTCGCCGAACAGGAAGGTGTCGACGAGCCAGCGCTCGAGCAGGGGTGAGTTGCGGCGCTCCGTGCGACTGAGCCGCTTGGCCCGGGTGGTCAGCAGCCGGGGGAGCTGGTGACGGACGATGGGGGCGGTGATCCTCGGCAGGCCCAGCGTCACGGTGTTCAGCCGACCGGACGAGGTCGCGACGAAGACCAGCCCGGCGATCCCGCTCGACAGTGTCGGGACGTTCGGCCGGGAGCGCGCACATGGTCATGCCGCCGATCGAGTGACCGGCGAGCACCGGGGGCCCGCTCGCGGCGAAGGCGTCGATGACGTGGCCGAGGTCGCGCGCGAGGTCGGGGATCGTGCAGGCCGCCGATCGCGCGGAGTCCGAGCGACCGTGGCCGCGGTGGTCCCGGGTGACGATGCGGATGTCGTGGCCGTAGGCGACCAGCAGGTCGTGCACCTGGTAGTGCCAGTCGGACTCGTCGGCGGTCCAGCAGTGTGCCAGCACGACGGTCAGTGGGGCGTCGTCGCGACCGCGCACGGTCGCGTGGAGGCGCAGGCCGTCCCGGGTGTGCACCTCGCGGGTGTGGGCGCTGCTGCGCTCCGGGGACGCGATGCTCATGCGCGCACTCGCTTCGCCCCGGTGAGGGCCTTGGCCGGCTCGGAGTAGACCAGCGCCGGGTCGTCGACCGGGGCGGCGAACACCTTGAGGTCGCGGAAGTAGTTCATCTTCAGCTTCCACGGCTCCTTGGTGCCCCGGGTCGGGAAGTCCTGCACCGCGCGGAGCACGTAGCCCGCGGCGAAGTCCGGGAAGGGCTCCTCGTCGACCTCGGGGTCCCGGCGCGGCACGACGATGCTGGTGCCGGTGCGCTCCATGTGCTCGAGCACCCGCACGACGTACTGGCAGACGAGATCGGCCTTGAGCGTCCGGGAGGCGTTGGTGTAGCCGACGACGAAGGCGAAGTTGGGGATGTCGCTGAGCATCATGCCCTTGAACGCCATCGTGTCCGGCAGGTCGATGTCACGCCCGTCGACGGAGAAGGTCGCGCCGCCGAAGGCCAGCAGGTTGAGACCGGTCGCGGTGACGATGATGTCGGCCTCGACCTCGAGGCCCGACTGCATCCGGATGCCGGTGGGCGTGAAGCGCTCGATGCGGTCGGTGACGACGTCGACCGAGTGCTGGCGCAGCGCCTTGAACAGGTCACCCTGCGGCACGAGGCACAGCCGCTGGTCCCGGGGGTCGTACGGCGGCTTGAAGTGCTCGTCGAACGCGATGTCCTTCGGCAGCTGGCGCTCGAGCAGCTTGCGCAGCAGGAAGCGGGCCTCGCGCGCAGGCGCCCGGCAGAACTCGTAGAAGCCGACGTGCATCGCGAGGTAGCGGGCCCGGACCAGCTTCGAGGCGACCTTGGTGGGCAGGGTGCGCAGCATCCGGTGGGACACGGGATCGGTGGCGGGCTGGCTGATGATGTAGGTCGGCGTGCGCTGCACCAGCGTGACGTGGCCGGCGCCGCTCCCGGCGAGCGCTGGCACCGGGGTCACGGCGGTGGCGCCGGACCCGATCACGGCGATCCGCTGGTCGCGGTGGTCGAGGTCCTCGGGCCAGTGCTGGGGGTGGACGACCCGACCGGTGAAGTCGTCGCGTCCCGGGAAGTCGGGGGTGAAGCCCTCGTCGTAGCGGTAGTAGCCCGAGGTGGACATCAGGAAGTGGCAGGTCATCTCGAACAGCTCGCCGGTGTCGGTGCGCTCCACGGAGACGCTCCACCGGGCCTCGGCGCTGGAGAAGTCGGCCCGCACCAAGCGGTGCCGGAGGCGGATGTTCTCGTCGATGCCGTGCTCGGCTGCGGCCTCGCGCAGGTAGGCCGAGATGTCGGCGCCGTCGGCGATGGCCTTCTTGCCCAGCCACGGCTTCCAGCTGAAGCCCAGCGTGTACATGTCGGAGTCGGAGCGCACCCCGGGATAGCGGAACAGGTCCCGGTGTCCCACCCCGAGCTCTCCCGCATCTCCAGCACGGCGTAGCTGCGCTCGGGGAAGGCCTTGCTCACGTGATAGGCAGCGTCGATGCCGGACAGGCCGGCACCGATCACCGGGACGTCGACGTGCTCGCTCATGGGGTCTCTTCTCTGGAGGGACGGGTGGGGGAGGACGGTGCGGTCACCGGGCCGCGGCGGCCGGGACGAGGCTCTCGACGGGCAGGTCGGGTACGGCGACGCCGCGGCTCGACGCGAGGTCGTCGATCTGGGACCAGGCGGCCTGCGTGAGCACGCCGACGAAGTGGTTGATGTCGGCGCTGGTGTCGGCGACGGAGGTCCAGCGCCGGACGGCCTGCATGCAGCCGCCGATCAGGCCGAAGGCCCACGGGTCGAGGACCTCCTTGTCGCGGTCGGTCAGCTCGCCGCCCGGGGTCGTCATCAGCACGACGATGACGCCCTCGACGGCCTTCGCCACCTGCGCGATCGTCTCCTCGAGCGGTCTCTCGGTGGAGCCGGTCACGTCGCGCCTCGACGAAGCGGAGCAGGGACGGGTGGGTCACGGCCCACTGCGTGTAGGTGGAGATGATCCGGTGCGCGATCTCGCGCGGAGTCCCGTCGAGGGTGATGGCGCCCAGCACCTCGCCGCCGACGCGCGCACAGATCTCGCGCTGGACGGCGACCTCCGTGTCGGCTCGGTCCTCGAAGTAGCGGTAGAGGGCCGAGCGGTTGATGCCGGTGCGGTCGGCGATCTGGGCGATCCGGACCTCTTGACCCGGGCACGACTCGTCGATGACCTGCAACGCAGCCTCGAGCACCAGCTGGCGTCGCTCCTCGTTGTGGCCGCGCCAGCGGACTGGCGGCCGTCTCCTGCGGACGCCTCAGATCGGACCGGCGTCACGTCAGCACCCTGTCGAGCAGTCGACGAGAGGCGAGGGGTCGCGACGCTCGTGCCTGCTCCTCGGGGTCGGTGACCTTGAGCCGTGGCCGGCCGACCGGGGCGCCCCGGGCCAGCTCCTCCGCCTCGAGCCGCCGCCAGCCGTCGAGTCCGGTGACGTCGGGCCGGTGCCGCCGCACGAACGCGCTCGTCGACTCCGGCGCGGGAGCCGGGTCGGGTAGTCCCGCGTCGAGGTCGTCCAGCAGGCTGTTGACGGTCTCCCCGGGCGCACGTCTTGTTGGTGCCGATGAAGCCGACGGGGCCGCGCTTGATCCAGCCGACGACGTAGAGCCCGGGCTCGACCCGCCCGGCGTCGTGCTGCACGGTCGAGGTGGCACTGTCGAAGGGCAGGCCCGGCACCGGTTGGCCCCGGTGGCCGATCGAGCGGATGACGAGTCCGGCGTCGAGCGTCGACTCCTCCCCGGTCGCCCGCGCGTGGACCCGGCCGTCCGGGCCGGTGAGGACCTCGTTGCGCACCGGGCGCACGCCGGTGACCCGCCCGTCCTCACCGAGGATCTCCACGGGTGACGCCGCGAAGCGCAGCACGATGCGGCGTCGGGTGGGGTCGGACGACGGGGGCCGGGACGCGATCTCGGCGAGGAGCCGGCTGCGCTGGTCGGGCCCGCCCGAGGAGCCGGGGTCCGTCTCCACCAGCACGTCGATGTCCTCGAGCCCGGAGAGGCCGATCAGCTCGGGGACGGTGAAGGCCGACTCGGCCGGTCCGCGGCGACCCAGCACGACGACCTCGCGGACCGCGCTGGAGCGCAGCTGGTCGAGCGGTCCGGGGGCGACGTCGGTCGCGGCCAGCCGCTCGGGGGTCACGGGTCAGCATCCGGGCGACGTCGAGGGCGACATTGCCGTTGCCGACGACGATCGCGCGCTCGTGGCTGAGCGGCACGTCGAGTCCACGCTGGTCGGGGTGACCGTTGTACCAACCGACGACGTCGGTCGCCGCGAGCGATCCGGGCAGCTGCTCGCCCGGGATGTCGAGTCGGCGGTCGGACGACGCACCCACGGCGTGGACCACCGCGTGGTAGCGGCTGCGCAGGTCGGCCGGGGGTCACGTCGGTCCCGACGTCCACGCCCGAGAAGTAGCGGAAGCCCGGCTGCTCCTCGATGGCCGCGAAGAGCTCGGTCACCCGCTTGGTGGAGGCGTGGTCGGGGGCCACGCCGTGCCGGACGAGACCGTGCATGGCGTCCGCAACCGCTCGTAGACGTCGACCGCCTCGACCTCGGGGTGCTTGAGCAGCTCGTCGGCGGTGTAGAGGCCGGCCGGGCCGGCCCCCACCACGGCGACGCGGGAACGGACCCCGTGACCGGAGTCGCCGCTGCTCGGGCACGGTCGCGATCGGTGTGCGGTCGCGGTGCGGGAAGGTGTCGTAGTAGTCGGCGTTCAGGGCCGGGAACGGCTGCTGGGCGGCCGTCAGCTTCGTGTCCGGGACGATCGCCCCGACCGGGCAGGCCGTGACGCAGGCGCCGCAGCCGACGCAGGAGTCGGCATCGACGTACAACATCTCCGCCTCGGCGAAGCCGGGCTCGCCGGGCGCGGGATGGATGCAGTTGACCGGGCAGGCGACGACGCAGGAGGCGTCCGCGCAGCAGGACTGCGTGATGACGTAGGGCATCGGTCAGCTCGCCGCCGAGTGGGGCTCGCTACGGAAGCGAGACGGGCGACCACCGATGCCGAGGAGGCTCCAGACCCGGCGCGACACCGGGTTCATCAGGCCGAGCTCGTCGGCCAGCATCCGGACGTCGCCGAAGGTGTCGCGCAGCAGCTTGCGGGAGTGCTCGCCGTCCCACCAGATCTCCTTGATCACCTCGGCGGGGATGTCGAGGTCGCGCTGCATCTGCCGGCTGGGCTTCATGATCACGTCGCACAGCACCCGCATGATCACCGGCATCAGCACCGACAGCACGGCGCGCTGGGGGATCGAGTAGTCCTTCGAGCGCTCGGTCAGGTAGGAGTGCGCGAAGCCGATGTGGCGGGCCTCCTCGGCGACGTGGATCTGCATGACCCGGGTGACCATCGGGTGCATGTCCTCGCCGGAGCGCAGGATGGACTTCTGCAGGTGGTCGATGGGCTCCTCGCCGGCGAGCACCCCCATGAAGAAGATGTTGGGCAGCGGACCGGCCGCGAGGGCCAGCAGCGGGGCGACGGCGCGGAACCAGCGGGGACCACCCGGGACGTCCTGCCCGATGCGGTTGACCATCTCCCGGAACATCTGCGTGTGGTGGCACTCCTCGGTCGCCTCGTGGGTCGAGTAGCGGAACTCCGCGGAGCCGTTGGGCAGGGTCATCGCGTGGTTCATCAGCCCGCTGATGAGGAGCTGCTCGAACTGGAGGCCGACCTTGGCGATGTTGGCCTGGCGGTACATCCCGATCTGGATCTGCCGCTCGAGCGGCAGCGAGCGATACCACTCGGTGCCGCCGAGCGAGTCGGCCCGCGGCATCACCCAGCGGACGTCGGTCGGGTCGACGGCGAAGTCCGGGTCGTCCCGGGCGATGTCGACGAACGCGTCGAAGTGCTGGTTGACGGAGGCGACGGAGAGATGGTTCAGCAGCTCGTCGTAGGTCAGCTGCTCGGTCTGCGCGGTCATGGACGTGCTCCCTTGATCATCTGTGACACCGTGTCGCAGACAAGTTACTGTGACAGCACGTCACAGGCAAGGGTTTGTGCCGAGGAGTTTTTCTCCTAGCGAGACGGGTCGTCCGGCCACACCTCCGGCGAGCACGCCGCGACGAGCGCGCGCCGCGCCGCGCGCTCGAGCGGTCGCAGGGCACCACTGCGGGCTTCGATCTCTGTACGCCGACACGGCACCGCCGTCGTCCTCGAGCGCCAGCTCCGTGATGGCCCAGCCCCGGAGCCCGCGCGCCGCGAGGTCGGCGCAGCGCGCCGGCGTCCCGAGCGGGGCCTCGATGCTCGGGCGGTGGGCGAGGTTCATCAGCTGGTCGGCCACCTCGGGCCGCCAGCGCGCGACGTCGAGGTCGGCGAGCAGGGTGGCTGAGTCGAGCAGTGCCGCGCGCAGCATCCGATCGGCCTCGCCGACGTCGGGCAGCTGCCGCGGCGCGGCCCGGTGCACGTGCCAGTGGCACACCTCGCCCACCACCGCGGGCACCACGGCCCAGTGCCCGATGACGACGGCCTCGCCCGAGTCGATGGCGGCGTCGTTGAGCTGGCGTGGCCCGCCGAGCCCGAGCAGATCACCCTCCACGGGCAGCGCCAGCCCCGCTCCGGTGGCGCCGGAACGTCGCGCCTCCGGGGAGGAGGTCGAGCATCGCCGTACCCCCCGAGAGACCGGTCACCACGTGCGCGAGGTCGCCGTCGGTGACGGCGTCGAGCACGTGGTCGGTGACTTCGGCGCCGCGCAGCCGGGCGGTCAGCCACCGAGCGAGGCGGGCCGAGAGCGGGAGTTCGAGGGACACGGCCGGGGACAATACGCGCAGTCCGGGCGCTGGATAGGGTGAGTCGCATGACCGCCGTGATCGAGTTCGCCGACCTCACGGTTCGCCGCAGTGGCGCCACGCTGCTCGACGAGGTCAACTGGGCCGTCGAGGAGGACGAGCGTTGGGTGATCCTTGGACCCAACGGCGCAGGCAAGACCACGCTGCTGCAGGTGGCGGCCGCGCAGATGCATCCGTCCTCGGGGGTCGCGGGCATCCCGGGCGAGGTGCTCGGCACGACCGACGTCTTCGACCTGCGACCGCGCATCGGCCTCACCAGCGCCGCGCTGGCCGACCTGATCCGTGCGCAGCGAGCTGGTCAAGGACGTGGTCGTCTCCGCGTCCTACGGCATCCTCGGCCGGTGGCGCGAGGTCTATGACGACCTCGACCACGATCGTGCGGCGTCGCTGCTCACCGAGGTCGGTGCCTCGCACCTGAGCGAGCGCGCGTTCGGCACCCTCAGCGAGGGGGAGCGCAAGCGCGTCCAGATCGCGCGCGCCCTGATGACCGACCCCGAGATGTTGCTGCTCGACGAGCCGGCCGCGGGCCTCGACCTCGGTGGTCGCGAGGACCTCGTCTCCACCCTGTCCGTGATCGCGCTCGACCCGGACTCGCCCGCGACCGTGCTGGTCTCGCACCACGTCGAGGAGATCCCGCCCGGGTTCACGCACGCGCTGCTGCTGCGTGAAGGGCGCGTCGTCGCGTCGGGTCCGCTCGAGCGTGTCGTCACGGCCGAGACGCTGTCGGAGACCTTCGGCATGCCGATGCTGCTGACCCGGGAGGACGGCCGGTTCGCGGCCCGGCGACGCCCCCGGCACATGGCTGTCTGAGCGTGCGGGGCCACCGGATAGGGTCGGTTCATGGAGTGGCTTCGTGATCACGCGTGGGAGACCTGGCTCGGTCTGACGATCGTCCCGGGCGTGGCCGAGATGTTCAGCCTCGACCTGATCCTGATCATGCTCGCGGCCGGTGCGCTCGTCGGCATGATCACCGCGGTCATCGGGCTGCCGATCGCCCTCCGTGTCCCGGCCGCGGCCGCCGCGTCGCTGGCGGCGATCGCGATGGTGCGCCCGACCATGGTCAAGCGTCTTCACCACGGTCCCGAGCTGTCCCTCGGCCACGGCAAGCTGGTCGGCAAGCAGGGCACGGTCACCGAGGAGGTATCGAGCCCGGCCGCCGGCCGGATCAAGCTCGCCGGCGAGTTCTGGACCGCCGAGCCCTACGACGAGACCACCACGATCGCTGCCGGCGAGACCGTCGAGGTGCTGGAGATCCGCGGAGCCACCGCCATCGTCCACCCGGTCGCCCGACTCGAGTCCTGAACCACCCGACACCTCCCGAAGGAGACGTCCATGGAGATCGCCCTCATCCTGTTGGCGCTGCTGGTCCTGTTCGTGATCGTCGTGCTCGCCAAGACGGTGCGCATCGTGCCGCAGGCCCGAGCCGGGATCGTCGAGCGGTTCGGCAAGTACAAGGGCACGCTGCCCGCCGGCCTGAACATCCTGATGCCGTTCATCGACCGGCTTCGCTACCTCATCGACCTGCGCGAGCAGGTCGTGTCGTTCCCGCTGCAGCCCGTCATCACCGAGGACAACCTCGTCGTCTCGATCGACACGGTCATCTACTTCCGAGTCACCGACCCGGTCGCCGCGACCTACGAGATCGCCAACTACATCCGGGCCATCGAGCAGCTCACCATGACGACCCTGCGCAACATCGTCGGTGGGATGGACCTCGAGGAGACGCTGACCAGCCGCGACCAGATCAACTCCGGACTGCGTGGCGTGCTCGACGAGGCCACCGGCAAGTGGGGCATCCGCGTCAACCGTGTCGAGCTCAAGGGCATCGACCCGCCGCCCTCCATCAAGGACTCGATGGAGAAGCAGATGCGCGCCGACCGCGAGAAGCGCGCCGTGATCCTCACGGCCGAGGGTTCGCGCCGGGCGGCCATCCTCACCGCAGAGGGCTCCAAGCAGTCGCAGATCCTCAACGCCGAGGGTGATCGTGAGTCGCAGATCCTGCGTGCCCAGGGCCGACCGCGAGGCCTCGATCCTGCGTGCCCGGGGGTGAGGGTCAGGCCATCCAGACCGTCTTCCGGGCGATCCACGACGGCCAGCCCGACCAGTCGCTGCTGGCCTACCAGTACCTCCAGATGATGCCGAAGATCGCCGAGGGCAGCGCCAACAAGGTGTGGGTGATCCCCTCCGAGATCACCGGGGCGCTCGAGGGCCTCGGCTCCTCCATCCACGAGATCGCCGGTATCCCGCAGGACGCCACGCCGCGCACCCGCGTCGACATGGGCCCGACCGAGCCGCAGCTGCCGCAGTCGTCGGGCGCGGGCTCCACCAACAAGGCCGTCGAGGAAGCCATCAAGGCGGCCGAGTCGGCGAGCCGGACGCCGACGGCCGCTCCCGTGGCGCCGCCGGTCGAGCCTCCCACTGCTCAGGAGCCCCCCTCGGAGTGAGCCCGCTCGAAGCCGTGCTGATCGCCCTCGCGGGAGTGGCGGCCGGCACCATCAACACCGTGGTGGGGTCGGGGACGTTGATCACCTTCCCGACCCTGCTGGCGTTCGGCGTGCCGCCCGTGACCGCCAACGTCTCCAACTCGATCGGCCTCGTGCCCGGCTCGGTGACCGGCGCCCCGGGCTACCGCCGCGAGCTGGTCGGCCAGCGCAGCCGGGTCCTGCACCTCGCGAGCGCCTCGGCGGGCGGCGGCCTGCTCGGCGGCCTGCTGCTGCTCTGGCAGCCCGGTGCCTTCGAGATGATCGTGCCCGCCCTGATCCTGCTCGGGCTGGTGCTCGTCATTGCCGGTCCCCGGACTCTCCGCACGGGTCGCGCGCCGGCACGAGGCGACCGGCGGCCTCCCGGCCCGCGGGGCCCGGTGGGTGTGGCCGCTGATGTTCGCGTGCGGGGTGTACGGCGGCTACTTCGGCGCCGCGCAGGGCGTGCTGATGATGGCCATCATGGGGATCGGCATCGACGAGACCCTGCAGCGGCTGAACGGGCTGAAGAATGTCCCGGCCGTGCTCGTCAACGGCGTCTCCGGGGTGCTCTTCGCGTTGGTCGCCGACGTCGACTGGCTGATCGTGGTGCTCATCGGCGGTGGCGCGATCGTCGGCGGAGTGCTCGGCGCCTCGATCGGTCGGCGGCTGCCGGCCGCTGTGTTGCGCGGCTTCATCGTGGTCGTCGGGGTCGCCGCCCTGATCACCCTGCTGACCTGATCAGGCCGGCTTCTCGACGTACGCCGTGAGCCAGCGATCGATCTCGGCGTAGACGCGGACGCGCACCTCCGGACGGGACAGCACGACGTCGTGGCGGGCGCCGTCGATGCCGATGCTGGTGACGTGGGAGCCGAGCGACGAGGCCCAGCGCCGGATCTGCTGGACGTCCGGGACGATGTCGTTGGTGTGGACGTCCTCGCCCATCTCCTTGGGATAGACCGTGCGCCCCGACGAGAGCACCAGCGTGGGGGCCTTGATGTCCAGCCCGCGATGGATCTGCCCGTGGCCGCGCCTGATCGCGCGCAACCAGCCGGCGTAGACGGGGTAGGACTCGAGTGGCTTCCACTCGAAGTTGTAGTCGAACTCGCCCTCGTGGTCGCGGTGCAGCGAGCGTCCGTAGAACGTGTTGACCGTGCGCGGGATCAGCCGATGCGGCTGTCGCGCGCCGAGCTGGTTGAGGGCCGCCGCGGCCGCCGGGTTGCGCAGCCGGGCCGATCCCTGCATGTCGAGCCGGGGCGCGTTGAGGAACATCGCCGACAGCTCCGGCGGGCGTCGCTCGTCGAGCCACAGCGGCAGCGTGAGACCGCCGGTCGAGTGCGCGGTCGCCACCACGCTGGTGTGCCCGTCCCGTTCGGTGATCCGCTGCCGGGCCGCGTCGAGCTCGGGGAAGTAGTCCGCCGGGTCCTCGACGAAGTTGGGGGTCTGGTGCTCGCGCAGGGAACGGCCGTACTTGCGCAGGTCGATGGCATAGAACGTGTAGCCACGAGCGGTCCACCACTCGGCGTACTCACGGTGGAAGAAGTAGTCGGCGAAGCCGTGCACGTGCAGCACGGCCTTCCCCGCCCGCTTGCGGGTGGGCTTGCGGACCAACGTCGCCACGACCGGGCCCTCACCGTCATCGGGCAGCTCGATGTTCTCGACCACGTAGGGGCGGCCCAGCACGTCTGTCCTGAAGGCGTCCGGCATGCGTCGAACGCTAGCCTAGGAGCGGGAGTACAGCTCGCGGATCACGTCTTCGATGTCGGGCTCCCGGATCGAGAGGTCCGCGAGGTCGTAGGCCGCCGCGATCGCGCCGACGATGGGAGCGGCGCTGGCGTCGGCCGGGAACGAGAGCCACTGTCGCGGCCCCTCCACCCGGCGCACGGTGGCGCCCGGGACCACGATGGGCGACGTCTCGTCGACGAGGTCGACCACGAGGGTGCGGGTGGAGCCGCCCTGCTCGTGCAAACCCGCGAGCGGGCCGTCGAAGACCGCCGTGCCGTGGTCGATCACGATGACCCGGTCGCACAACGCCTCGATGTCCTGCAGGTCGTGGGTGGTCAGCACCGTGGGGTGGTGCCGCGCTCGGCGTTCAGCGCTCGTAGGAACTCCCGCAGCCGGCCCTTGCTGATCACGTCGAGCCCGATGGTCGGCTCGTCGAGGTAGAGGATCTCCGGGTCGTGGAGCAGCGCGGCGGTGATGTCGCCGCGCATGCGCTGCCCGAGGGAGAGCTGGCGCACAGGCGTGTCCAGCTGGTCGCCGAGGTCGAGCAGCTCGACGAAGCGGTCGAGATTCTCGGCGTACCTCAATGTGGGTATGCGATAGATCTTCTGCAGCAGCTCGAACGAGTCGCGCAGCGGCAGGTCCCACCACAGCGTCGTGCGCTGGCCGAAGACGACACCGATGCGCTTGGCCAGCTCGACGCGGTTGCGCTGCGGCTCGAGGCCGGCGACGCGCAGCTCACCGCGCGTCGGCACCCGGGATCCCGGTCAGCATCTTGATCGTCGTGGACTTCCCGGCACCGTTGGGCCCGATGTAGCCCACCATCTCGCCCGCGGCCACATCGAACGTCAGGTCGCGCACGGCGCGGACGTGCTCGCGCACCTTGCGCCGGCGCCCGTCCACACGGCGCCGTACGACGAAATCGCGCTCCGGGTTGCGGACGGAGATCAACGCATCGGCGGTCGCAGGCACGCGGCCATCATGTCCGATGCGCCGGCGACGCGAGACCCGGCGGGGCGCCGAGGGGATATCCCCAAAATGGGGCTACTTGTGAATCGGGTGCTCGGACATCGTTTGGGTATCAGGCCGGAAGGGTCTGTCACAGATGACTCACCGGCGTGCTCCGTCGGGAGAGGGGAGCCCCGGATGCGATCCACCGCACCATCGCGAACGAGAAACACGCTGGCGCTACTTGCCGGAACCATGCTGCTGGCCGTCGCACCGTTCGGCGTTGCCGCCGCCAGTGCGGCCGACAACGACAACGAAGGGGTGTGCACGGGCACGCACCTCGAGCCGGACAACCAGACGACCAAGTCGCTCACCTTCACCGCACCCGAGGGGCAGCTCATCAGCGGCTACTGCGTGAAGGCCGGCTCGATCAAGCAGGGTGACGGTCCCTGAATACACGCTCGTCGACCCGCCCGCAGCGTCAGTCACGATCGAGCACTCGTCGGGCAAGGACATCAGCCACTACAGCGTGACCACCATCCCGATCCCGCCGCCCACCACGCCGACCACGCCGACCACGCCGACCACGCCGACCACGCCGACCACGCCGACCACGCCGACCACGCCGGTCACCCCGACGACGCCGGTCACCCCGACGACGCCGGTCACCCCTGACGACGCCGGTCACCACACCGGTGACGCCTGCCACGACCCCGGCGGCTCCGCCCGTCACGGTCGCCACGTCCGAGCCCACCGCGGCCCCCGAGGTCAAGGGTGAGCAGGCCGCCGAGAACGAGGTCAAGCAGAAGGACGAGCCCAAGGTCAAGGACGAGCCCAAGGTCGAGGTCCTCGGCGAGCAGGCAGCAGTGCCGACCACGGTCGCGGCTGGTCTCTCCGGTGACATGCAGCAGGCTTCCTCGTCCAGCACCCAGCTCTGGCTGGCTGGCATGGCCGGTCTGATGGCACTCGCCATCGGCCCGGGCCTGATCTCCTCCCGTCACCTGAGGGGACGTGCCTAGGAATCGAGCAATCAAGGCCGGTCGCGCGAGTCTCGGACTCGTCGCGGCCGGTCTTGCGGTCTGCTCTCTCATCCTCGCCCTCGACTACGCGGGCAGCCGCCCGGGACCGGGGCGGGACGGCGCGGGCGCCGCATCGTCGAAGGAGTTCGTGCGGCACTCCGGGCCCTCCGTGACCGGGCCGCCGTCGGCGACCGCGGGGTACGTCGCCGTACCCCGCTCGAGGGAGGCCGGTGCCGGAGTGCCCAACCGGGTGCAGATCGAAGCCCTCGGGATCGATGTGCCGGTGGTGCCGATCAACCTGCAGGTCAGCACACTGGTGCCGCCGTCGGACCCGCAGACCCCGGGGTGGTGGGCCGACGGAGCGGTGCCCGGCGCGAAGGACGGGAGCGCGATCATCACCGGTCACACCGTGCACACGGGCGGTGGCGCGCTCGACAACCTCGAGCGACTCGTCGTCGGTGACGTCTTCACCGTTCGCACGGACGCCGGCAGCATCGACTACTGGGTCAGTCGCGTCGAGATCTACGACAAGACGCGGGTGAGCCGCGCGTCGAGCCACCTGTTCAACCGGGGCATCCGGGGTCGACTCGTCCTGATCACCTGCGAGGACTGGGACGGCACCGGCTACGCCGGCAACGTCGTGGTCATCGCCCGGCCGGTGTGAGCCTCAGCTCCCGGTCGACGTGTAGTGCCGCACCCCGGTGCGCCACACCAGCAGGCTCAACGCCACGGTGACCACCGCGGCCGGGGGTGAGGCGAGCTGCAGCCACTGCGGCATCCCGAACGGGTCGTCGCGGCCGAGCACGAACAGCGCCGGATACCAGTTCACGAACGCCACCGGGATCACGAAGGTGAGCGCCACCATCACCTCGCGCGGGAAGATCGAGAGCGGGTACTGCGTGACCGTGGCTCCGCCGTACGTGAATGCGTTGGCGAACTCCGTCGCGTCGGTGGTCCAGAACTGGATGCACGAGAAGCCGACGAACAGCCCGAAGAAGACCGCCGCACCGCTCACGATCATGGAGACGGCGACGAGGACCGCGCGGGCGTCCAGTCGACGTACGTCGAGGCCCACCCGAAGACGACGACGGCCTGCGTGATCCGGCCGAGCCGACGCAGCGTGAACTGGTCGGCGCAGACCTGCACCAGCAGCGGCACCGGTTTGGTCAGCATCTGGTCGAGGCGACCGGTGCGCACGTAGGTGCCGATCCGTTCAACGCTGCCGATCAGGGTGTCCACGATCCCGAGGCCGACCGAGCCGGCGCCGTACAGGAAGGCGACCTCGGCCGGGGAGAAGCCGGCGAGGTCGTCGAGGTGGCTGAACATGATCCAGAGCCCGATGAAGTCGAGGCCGGTGATCAGTCCGTTGCCGACGGCCAACATGATGAAGGACGCCGGATAGGCCCACGCGGCCCGGACCCAGAGCCGGGCGATGTCGAGGTAGCGGCGAGAGTGGTGCAGGGCCTCAACCACCTTGCACCACCACCTTGCGAGTCGCGGCTCGCACCACGAGCAGGCAGGCCGACAGCAGGATCACCGCCCACATCACCCGGAAGCCGAGCGCGACGACCGGGTCCGCGCCGGGACGCTTGCCGAGCCAGATGTCGGCCGGGACCTGCACGTAGGCCGCCCATGGCAGTGCCCGCGCGAGCGTGCCCAGCCAGCCGGGGAACAGCACGAGCGGCAGCATCATCCCGCTGAAGAAGATCGCGAAGGCACCGCTCATCACCTTCACGCCCGACTGGTCGAGCAGCCAGAAGGCCGAGCTGGCCACAAGGAACCGGATGCCGAAGCTGACGACCACCGCGAGGGGTACGGCGAACGCGAAACCCAGCGCCGCGGCGGGGGAGGCGGGCAGGGAGATGTCGAAGAGGATCACACCGACGATCGTGGGTGCCGGGCCGCGCGTGAGCAGGTGGAAGAGCGCCCGGCCGAGATCGGCGGCGAGGTACCGGGACACGAGGCCGATCGGGCGGTAGAGGTCGATGGCGATGTCACCGGTGCGGATGCGCTCGGCCAGGTCGTCGGTGGTGCCGCCGCCCCAGAGCGCGACCGTCATCAGCAGGGCTCGGCCGAGCCAGACGTAGGTGACCGCGTCGACCTTGTCGTAGCCACCGGCAGTGGGGTTCGCCTCCCACAGTGCGAGGTAGGCGAAGGAGTAGATGATGCCGAACACCGAGTTGGTGAAGATGCCGGACAGGGTGGCGGCACGGTAGGTCGAGTAGCGGCGAAAAGCCCGCGTCGCGATGGCGACGTACACCAAGATCCAGCCCCCGTGCGCGTGAGCGACCGATCGTGCCACAGGTCGTGGCCGGGTCAGGCGTGGATCAGTGTGCGTCGGCGACGTTGAGGACGCCGACCTGACGGCCCCGGCCGTCGATCACGACCGCCATGCCGGCGAGGGTCGCGCGGCCCTTGAGGAGCACGGCGCGGTGCGAGGGGGAGTTGAGCCGGGCGTCGACGATGGCGCGGGCCGTGAGCCCGGTGCCGCGGATGAGGTTCTCGCCGGCCCGGGACTGGTTGCACTTGCGCAGGACCTCGTGCTGGTCGCGGTGGGCGAAGATGCCGGTCGTCGCGATGTGGTTGCCCCGGGGAGGTGGCCATCCGCTCGACGCAGGAGTCGAAGAAGCGGACGGGCTTCAGGCCGAAGCGTGCTCGTGCATCGTTGATCTCGACCATGACCTTGGACTCGAACGCAGCGCCGCTGTCGGCGGCAGAGACCGGGGCCTTGGTTGGCACGCGGGAGAGGCTGGCGTGGGCCGGGGCACCGACGAGGCTGGACAGGAAGACGATCGTTCCCGGGGCAGGCAGGATCAGGGCGCGGAAGAGCTTCACGGGGTCTCCGTGGGGGTTCGGGGTCACCTCAGTGGGGGGCCTCGAGGCGGGGGTCCTCGAGCTGAGGTCTCCGTTGAGACGCTCTGGTCCTTGGAGCATGACGCAGTTTGACCAGAAAGTTTTCAACGAACTACTGCACGGTAGTCACTAAAAAAGAGGAGAGCCTAATTCCCGGTCCGGCATGACTACCCCCCGGCCCCCTGAAGGGTGCTGCTTCAGTGACGAGCGTCACGCGCGACGCGTGGGTCCCGCACATGCTCGTGCAACGGCGTGGCCCGATCGGGTCAGGCGCACTTTCCGCGATGTGACCATCCGGGTCATGGCCCATGGTCAGGAGGGGCTAGTCTCCCGCGCTTGGCCGCTGTCCCGGCGGCCGCTACTGGCAAGTACACGAGCCGTATCGGGACGGCTTGCCATCGGGGAGAGGAACAACATATGCGCGCGCATGCCTATGGGAGGTCCCATCGCGGCCTCGGCCGTCATCGTCCTGGGGGGCTGGGTGGCAACGTCCACCGCGGCCCGAGGCGGATTCGCCCGGCAACACCGGTATGGCGGCCGCGGCCGTCTGCCAGCCGCAGAGCGGCCACCTGTTCCCGTCGAACGGTTCGGACCGGGACCCTGACCTACACGGCACCGGAGGGCTTCCTCATCAGCGGCTACTGCGTGAAGGCCGGCTCGGCACAGCAGGGGAACGGTCCCGTCAACGTGGTGGTCGATCCGCCCGCCGCGTCCGTGACGATCACGCACCCGTCGGGCAAGGACATCAGCCACTACACCGTGACGCTGGTCCCGACGCCGACGCCGACGCCGACGCCGTCGCTCTCGGCGACGCCGACGCCGACGGTGGCGCCCACCAAGGTCGCCTCGGCCACGCCGAGCAGCACCCAGACGCCGTCACCCACGACGACCGCGACCGCGGCTTCGTCGCAGTCGCCCACGGCCACGCGGACGCCCACGGCCACGCCGACGGTCCTCGGCGTCCGGGCGGAGGACGACGGTCCCGAGCTCGACACCAGCACCGCGTCGGACGACGACAACGCCGACGGGGAGGAGTCCCCCGAGGTGGAGGTCAAGGGCGTCCGGGCCACGGCCGGTCACGTCAAGGTGCCGACCATGATCGACGCGGGGCGTTGATCCAGCAGGCCCTGACGCCGCCTGCACGTCCCGACCGCCGCCGCTTGGCGGCGGCGGTCGGGGTCCTGCTGGCACTCGCCGGTCTCGGCTGGATCACGGCCGACCGTGCGGGGTCCGCCAGCAGCGCCGAGGCCGTCATGACCGATGCCGGCATCCGGCGCGACCGGGCTCGCCTCAGTGTCGAGCCCCGGCCCGTCAGCGCGGTGCCGCGGCTCGGCTGGCAGCCTCGCCGCGTCGTCGTGCCGGCCCCGGGGATCAGTGCACCCGTCGTCCCGATCTCCACCGACGGGTCCGGGCTCGTGCCCCCGGACGACCCGCGGTCGCTCGGGTGGTGGCGCGACGGTGCTCGGCCCGGTGCTGCTCGGGGGCAGCGCCCTGTTCACCGGTCACACCGTGCACGGTGGTGGCGGCGCCCTCGACGACCTCGAGCGTGTCCGGGCCGGCCGAGACGTCATCGTCCACACCGACCGCGGTGTCATCGACTACGTCGTCCGCTCGGTCCGGGTCCCGGACAAGGACGTGATCGCCCAGCGGGCGGGATCGCTGTTCAGCCAAGGCGTCCGGGGTCGGTTGATCCTTGTCACCTGCGAGGACTGGGACGGCGAGGGCTATCGCAGCAACGTCGTCGTGATCGCCGTACCGGCCTGACGATGACTCAGGTCGGGTCGCTGAAGTTGAGCACGCCGACGTAGTTGCCGCGGGCGTCAGTCGTGATGGAGATCCCCGTCCGCGTGGCGCGGCGCTTCAGCAGGATCTGCCGGTGTGCCGGGGAGTCCAGCCATGCCTGCACGATGGTTGCCGGGGTGAGGGACGTGCCCCTGGACCGGGCACTCGCCGACCCAGTTCTGACGACACCTCTTGAGCACGTGGCGCTGGTCGCGGTGGGCGAACCTGCCCGTCGCGGCGATGCGGGTGCCCCACTCCTCGGCGAGCCGATCGACGCACGAGTCGTAGTACTTGATCTCTCGCAGCCCCGCAGACCTGCGGGCCCGGTTGATCCCGATCATGACCTCGTCCTCGAACGAGGCGAAGTCGGACTGCGTAGTGGTGATGGCCGTCGAGCTGGTGCGCGGCACGGCCCAGACCTCCGCGTTGGCCGGAGCTGCGATCACCGGGGCGACGGCGACACTGATGAGGCCCGCGAGCAGCGCGGCTGCGAGTCGCCCGTGCGCCAGCTTCATGGGGGCCTCCGGAGCCTGCCGAGAACGAGACCCAGTGCCCGTTCGAACGTCCCCATAATTGGGGATGCGGAGGCGTGCGACCATCCGGAGAACGGACGTTGTGCTCTAGTCCGTTCGGGTGGTCGCACGGAGTGGCTGTGACTAGTGCTGGTAGGTCCCGTGGATGATCGCGCGGCCCAGCGTCTTGAAGGCCAAGGTTGAACGACACGACGGCGTTGGACGCGTCGGCGTCGACGCCCGGGGTGGGCTCCTTCACGGCGTGCACCACGAAGAAGTAACGGTGCGGGTGGTCGCCCTGCGGGGGAGCGGCGCCCATGAACCCGGCCTCGCCACCGTCGTTGCGGACGTGGAAAGCGCCCGCCGGGAGCTCGCCGCCGGCGGCCCCGGTCGCCAGCGACGTGACGTCGGCCGGGAGGTCGACCGGGCTCCAGTGCCAGAAGCCTGACGGCGTCGGAGCGTCGGGGTCGAAGCACGTGACCACGAACGACCGGGTGCCCTCCGGCGCACCCGACCGAGTCAGCTCCGGTGAGGTGTTGCCGAGGTCCGCCACCCGGTCGTCCTTCAACGGCTGGCCGTCGGACACGTCGGCGCTGCTCACCGTGAACGACGGGACCGGCGGGAGGTAGTCGTAGGGATTGGGTGCGATCGGGCGCTCGATGCTCATAGCAGCGAACCTAGGAGGCCGCCCGGCCTCGGGCAAGCAGTGGACGCTGGTGTCGCGTGAACAGGGCGTGACGGGAGAATGGGCGACATGGACCAGTCCAGCCCCTATCTCTCGGGCCTCATCCTCACTGACCGCCTCGTCGTCGTCGTGGGCGGCGGACACGTCGCGCAGCGTCGCGTGCCCACGCTGATCGCTGCCGGGGCACGCGTCCACGTCGTCAGCCCCGAGGTCACGCCGGCCCCGGAGGGCATGGCGGCCGAGGTGACCCCGGTCCTGCGCGAGTTCACCGAGTCCGACCTCGATGGTGCGTGGTACGTCGTGGCGGCGACCGACGACCCGGAGGCCAACGAGCGCATCAGCTCGGCCGCGGAGGAGCGCCGCATCTTCTGCGTCCGCAGTGATGACGCGACACGCGGGTCGGCCCGGACGCCCGCCACGGGCAAGCACGGCACGGTCACCGTCGGCGTAGTCGGCAACCGCGAGCCGAAGAAGTCGGCCGCCCTGCGCGACGAGATCCTCACCGCGCTGCGCGAGGGCGACCTCACCGCCGTCGACGCGCACGACCGCACCCCCGGCGTGGTGCTGGTCGGTGGCGGCCCGGGCGATCCCGAGCTGGTCACGATCGCCGCCCGCCACGCCCTCGCCTCGGCCGACGTCGTCGTGGCCGACCGGCTCGCGCCCCGCGAGCTCCTCGACGTGCTGCCGCCGGGGGTCGAGCTGATCGACGTCGCCAAGCTCCCCCGCGGCCGCTACGCCTCCCGGGACTTCATCAACGAGGTGATCGTCGCGCGTGCCCTCGAGGGCAAGCGGGTCGTGCGCTTCAAGGGCGGTGACAACTTCGTCTTCGGGCGTGGCTACGAGGAGGTCATTGCGTGCGCCGCGGCGGGCGTCCCGGTGACCGTCGTGCCGGGACTGTCGTCCGCCATCGCCGTACCTGCCCGGGCCGGGATCCCGGTCACTCACCGCGGCGTGGCGCACGAGTTCACCGTCATCTCCGGGCACCTGCCGCCCGGCCATCCCGACTCGCTCGTCGAGTGGGCCGCGCTGGCGAAGCTCCGCGGCACGCTGGTGATGCTGATGGCCGTCGAGAACGCAGCGGCCATCGCGGAGACGCTGGTGGCCGAGGGCCGCGGCGCCGAGACCCCGGTCGCCGTGATCGTCGAGGGCACGATGCCGGAGGAGCGCACCGTGCTCGCCACTCTCGGCACCCCGGCCGAG
This sequence comes from Nocardioides sp. B-3, assembly GCF_024703895.1. GTDB lineage: Bacteria > Actinomycetota > Actinomycetes > Propionibacteriales > Nocardioidaceae > Nocardioides. The sequence continues at coordinate 4,015,389 of NZ_CP087968.1, read as the reverse complement.
GAGATCGCGGCCCAGCAGGTCCGCCCGCCCGCGATCATCGTGGTCGGCGCGGTGGTCGCGGTGGCCCACCCGGAGCACTTCAAAGATCAAGCACCGGCGCGTGGCTGATCTCCACCGGGTCGACGACCCAGCGGATCCGCGGTTGGCGGACTACCGCGACCTGCGCGACGTCGAGCTGCGCAAGCACCTCGAGGCCGAGCACGGGCTCTTCCTCGCGGAGGGGGAGAAGGTCGTACGCCGAGCGGTCGAGGCCGGCTTCACCCCGCGCTCGTTCCTGATGGCGCCGCGGTGGGTCGACGGGCTCGCCGACGTGCTCGAGGGCGCCGACGCCCCCTGCTACGTCCTGCCCGAGTCGCGGGCCGAGGAGGTCACCGGCTTCCACGTGCACCGGGGTGCGCTGGCGTCCTTCGAACGCAAGCCCCTGCCGAGCGTGGAGGAGGTCCTCGCCACCGCCCGCTCGGTCCTCGTCCTCGAGGACATCGTCGACCACACCAACGTCGGCGCGATCTTCCGCTCGGGCGCAGCCCCGGGCTTCGACGCCGTCCTGCTGGCGCCGCGGTGCGGCGACCCGCTCTACCGCCGCTCGATCAAGGTCGGCATGGGCGCGGTCTTCACGATGCCCCGGACGCGCCTTCCCGATTGGTACGCCGCACTGCCGGCGCTCTCGGCCGCAGGCTTCACCACCGTCGCGCTGACCACGGCCGACGACTCGACCCCGATCGAGGACGCCGTGGCCGGCGTCGAACGCCTCGCCCCGGTCCTCGGGTCCGAGGGGCACGGGCTCTCGCCACGCTGGGAGCAGTCGGCCGACCGCCGCGCGAACATCCCGATGCGCGCGGGCATCGACTCCCTCAACGTCGCCGCCGCCAGCGCGGTCGCCTGCTACATCGCCGCCCGGCGCTGACGGAAGGCCGGCGCGGGCCAGCCACGGCAGGCAGGTGGATAGTTCAGTGGCAGACGGCTGTCGATCGGCCTCTGGACAGCCATCTGCCACTGAACTACCGAGGGGTGGGGGTGCAGCGCCGGGTTTCGACCATCCGCTCACGCCCGGCGCTGACGGAAGGCCTCCTCCAGCACGATCGACCCGGCGGTCGCCGCGTTCAGCGAGCTGGCCGACCCGGCCATCGGGATCGACACCAGTGGGTCGCAGGCCTCCCGCCGGGCTGCGGTCATGCCGTTGGTCTCGTTGCCGACGACGACGATCACCGGTCCCGTCAGGTCTGCCTCGCGTACGTCGACGGTGCCGGTCTCGTCCGTGCCGACGACGCGGCAACCGTGCTGCCGGGCCCACTCGACCGGGGGAGCGTGGCCGGGTTGGCGCACGACGGTGAGAGCGAAGAGGGATCCGGTGCTCGAGCGCACCGCCCGCGGGTCGTAGGGATCGGCCGCGTGGCCGGTCACGACCGGGGCGGATGCGCCGAAGGCGTCGGCCGAGCGGGCCAGCGTGCCCGGGTTGCCCGGCTGGCTGGGACGGTCGAAGACCACCGTGAGCCCGGTCGGGTCGAGACGTGCGAGGTCGTCGGACGGCATCTCGACGACGGCGAGGAGCTCGCTGGGCTCGTCCTTCTCGGCGAGCTCGGCCACCAGCTCGGGTGCCATCACGACCTGCTCGGCCGTGGTGCTCTCCCAGACGTCGCCGGCCCGGGCCGAGAGTCGCGGCCGACCATCGGTGATCAGGCTGCGGATGGTCCAGCCGTGCTCGATCGCCAGCGTGATCGGCCGCACGCCCTGCACCGGGAACTCGCCCCCGGCGGTGTCGCTTGGTGCGGTTGTGGAGCAGCGCCTCCCACAGCTGGAACTTCGCGTTGCGGGTGGTGACCCGGATCGTCATTCGCCGGCTCCGACGGGCCACTGCGGCGGATAGTCAGCGGCGACCTTGTCGTGCTGCTTCTGCAGCTTCTTCAGCGCCTTGGTCGCGAGCCGGTCGCCGAACACGGTGCCGAACGTGTGGTCGGTCTCGTGCTGCAGGCAGCGGGCCAGCAGCCCGTCGCCCTCGAAGTGCACCGGCTCGCCGTCGAGGCCGAAGCCGTCCACCGCGGCCCAGTCAGGGCGGGCGCACTCGACGAAGGCGCCGGGGAAGGACAGGCAGCCCTCGTCGTCGGCGTCGAGGCGGCGATCACGTCCCTCGGGCAGGGTCAGGGTCGGGTTGCAGACGATCCCGACCGTGTGCCGACCGGACTCGTCGGGGCAGTCGAAGACGAACATCGCCACGTCCTCGCCGATCTGGCACGCGGCGAGGCCGACACCCTCGGCCGCGCGCATGGTGGCGACCATGTCGGCCGCGAGGGCGGCCAGCTCGTCGCCGTACGCCGTGACGAGCTGCTGCGGACGATGCATGACCTCGGTGCCCCAGCGGGTCATCGGTCGGGCCGTGCCGCCGTCGGGGAGGGGGCCATGGGGCGCGAGTGGTGCGTCTTCTGGGCTGCTTGCGGACATGGCGCGGATACTAGTGACAGGCGACACGACGGAAGTTGTGGCGCAGTGTGTAACTCGGAGTTACAGTAATCGCATGTCCCTCATCACTGACACCTTCAAGCGAGGCAGCATGGGTGCGTCCGGCAACCGGCACGGTCTTGCCTCCGGTGAGAGCCGTGACGCGATCGGCTATGCCATCGCCGGGCTCCACAAGCTGGCCCAGAACGACATCATCGACCGGCTCGGGCTGCGCAAGCAGACCGAGCAGCTGGTCTTCACCGCGACCCGCAACGGGTTCAAGACCGCGACCGCCGCGAGCCGCCAGTTCGGCAAGGTCTCGCGAAAGTCCGGCCCCGGCACGCGTCCCGCCGCCGCCGGCCGGAGCGGTCTCTTCGACCTGACCCCGACCGAGGACGAGCAGATGCTCGTCGACGTCGTCACCGACTACGCCACCGAGGTGCTGCGCCCCGCGGCCTCCGACGCCAACGAGACCTGCGTCGCGCCGGCCGAGGTGCTGGCCGCGAGCCCGGAGATCGGGCTGCCGATCCTCGGCGTGCCGGAGGCGCTCGGCGGCATCTCCGAGGAGCGTTCGGCCATGGCCGGCACCCTCGTTGCCGAGGCGCTCGGCAAGGGTGACATGGGCCTTGCCCTAGCAGCCCTCAGCCCCGGCACCGTCGCCACGGCGCTCGGCCTGTGGGGCACCGCCTCGCAGCAGGAGGCCTACCTGCCCGCCTTCACCGGCGACGACGTCCCGGTCGCCTCGCTCGCGCTGACCGAGCCGACGGTCCTGTTCGACGTGCTCAACCCGACGACGACCGCCACCCCGCTCCGGCGACGGCTACGTCCTGGACGGCGTGAAGTCCAGCGTCGTGCGTGGTGCCGACTCCGAGCTCTTCATCGTCGGCGCCCTGCTCGACGGCTCGCCGACGCTGTTCCCTGGTCGAGTCGGCAGCTGAGGGGCTCACCGTCGAGGCCGACCCGTCGATGGGTGTCCGGGCCGCGTCCCTCGCCAAGCTGACCCTCGCGAACGTCCGGGTGCCGGCCGAGGCCGTGCTGGGCGAGACCGACGGTTCGACGTACACCGAGTGCGTGCGCCTCTCGCGCCTCGCCCGGTGTGCCCTCGCGGTCGGGACCGGCCGGGCCGTCCTCGACTACGTCACGAAGTACGTCAACGAGCGCGAGGCCTTCGGTGAGCCGATCAGCCACCGCCCGGGCCGTGGCGTTCATGGTCTCCAACATCGCGATCGAGCTGCAGTCGATGCGGCTCCTGACCTACAAGGCGGCCTCCCGGGCCGCCGCCGGCAAGGACTTCTCCCGCGACATCGCCCCGGCCCGCAACCTGTGCGCCAGCAAGGGCATGCAGATCGGGCTGGACGGCGTCCAGCTCCTCGGCGGCCACGGCTTCGTCAAGGAACACCCCGTCGAGCGGTGGTACCACGATCTGCGTGCCGTCGGAATCATGGAAGGTTCGGTGCTCGTCTGATGATCAATCTCGAGACCCCCAAGAAGCACCGCGTGCTCGTCGACCGGGCCCACCGGGTCGCGATGAACATGCTCCGTCCGATCTCGCGCAAGTACGACCAGGGCCGAGCACGAGTACCCCAAGGAACTCGACATGCTCGCGGCCATGATCGACGGGCTGTCCGACTCGGGCGCCGGCGAGGGCGCCGGCGCGACCGGTGTCCGCCGCGACGAGAGTGCCGATGACGGTTCCGTGAAGAACGGTGCCAACCTCGCCTCCGTCCTCTCGGTCGCCGAGATGTGCTGGGGTGACACCGGCCTGCTGCTCTCGATGCCGCGACAGGGCCCGGGCAACTCGGCCATCGCCTCGGTCGCCAACGACGAGCAGAGCAAGCGCTTCGCCGGCACGTGGGCAGCGATGGCGATCACCGAGCCGAGCACGGGCTCCGACTCCGCCTCGATCACCACCACGGCGCGCCTCGACGGCGACGAGTACGTCCTCAACGGCGAGAAGATCTTCGTCACCTCCGGTGACCGGGCCGACTCCGTCGTCGTGTGGGCCACCCTCGACAAGGCACTCGGCCGGACCGCGATCAAGTCGTTCGTGGTCAAGAAGGGCAACCCCGGCATGAAGGTGGAGCGGCTCGAGCACAAGCTCGGCATCCGCGCCTCCGACACCGCGGTCATCACCTTCACCGACTGCCGCGTCCCCGCCTCCGACCTGCTCGGATCGCCGGAGATCGACGTCAAGCAGGGCTTCGCCGGCGCCATGGCGACCTTCGACAACACCCGGCCGCTGGTCGCCGCGATGGCCGTGGGCTGTGCGCGCGCCTCGCTCGACCTGACCCGCGACCTGCTCGCACAGGCCGGGATCGTCATCGACTACGACCGTCCCGCGCAGGTCCAGTCGGCCGCCGCCGCCAAGTTCCTCCAGATGGAGGCCGACTGGGAGGCCGCGCACCTGCTGACCATGCAGGCGGCGTGGATGGCCGACAACCGCAAGCCCAACTCGCTCGAGGCCTCGATGGCCAAGGCGAAGGCCGGCCGCGTCGGTTCCGACATCACGCTCAGCTGCGTCGAGCTGGCCGGCTCGGTCGGCTACAGCGAGGCCGAGCTGCTCGAGAAGTGGTCGCGCGACTCCAAGATCCTCGACATCTTCGAGGGCACCCAGCAGATCCAGCTGCTGATCATCGCCCGCCGAATCCCGGGCCTGACCAGCGCCGAGCTGCGCTGATCGCCGTTCGCCGTACACGCACCTGAAGCCCCTCCCGGACCATCCGGGAGGGGCTTCGGTGCTTTCTGTACGGCGTCAGGCGGACTTGAAGGGGTCGTGCTGCGCGAGGGCCTTGTCGAGACGGGCGGCGTCGAGGCGGTGGACGACCATGCTGTCCTCCTGCATGTCACGAACGACCTTGGCGAGCGTGAAGCTCGACGTCGTGAGGTAGAGGGTGCCGAGGGCCATGAAGCCCTTGATCCGGGGATCGGCATCCATGAAGTAGATGCCGACCAGCATCGCGAACAACGCGGCGCCGAAGGAGATCGCGGCCCGGGCGGCAAAGGCGGTGGTGTTCTTGGCGGTGGTGCTCGGTGAGGTGGGCATGGCAGAAGCCTCGCCCGATCCGCGTGCCGCCGGACCTGTCGCGCTACCCGACCGTCCCTGAGTACACCGGCTCAACCGTGACCAGTACGTTCGGGCCATGCCAGATGACAGGGCGCACATGAGTCCCGAGGAGTTCCGCAGGCAGGGTCACGCGGCGATCGACTGGATCGCGGACTACTGGGCCGGCCCGGACGACCTGCCGGTGCTGTCCCGGTGTCTCCCGGCGCCGTACGCCGCACGCTGCCGGCGTCGCCCCCGGAGGTCGGGGAGCCGTTCGACGCACTGTTGGCCGACCTCGACGAGCTCGTCGTGCCCGGCCTGACGCACTGGCAGCACCCACGATTCTTCGCCTACTTTCCGGCCAACTCGTCGCCCGCGGCGATCCTCGGCGACCTCATCTCGAGCGGCATCGGCGCACAAGGGATGATCTGGGCCACCAGCCCTTCGGTCACCGAGGTCGAGCAGGTCGTCGTCGACTGGCTGGCACAGGCGCTCGGTCTGCCCGAGCAGTTCCGGCTCCTCGAGCACGGCCGCGGCGGGGGAGTCATCCGGGACACCGCGTCCACCGCGACGTTCACGGCCTTGCTCGCGGCCCTCCACGCCGCCAGCCACGGAACTGCCCGCGAGGCCGGCGTCGGGTCGCGCAAGTGGGCCGTCTACGGCCTCGTCGCAGGCGCACTCGTCACTGATGAAGGCTGTGATGATGGCCGGCCCGGGCGCCGAGTGCGTGCGCTCGATCGCGGTCGATCCCGCCACCCCGGGCCATGGATGTCCGGGAGCTCGAACTGGTGCTCGCCGACGACATCGACGACGGCTGGACGCCGCTCTTCGTGCAGGCAGCCGTCGGCACCACCTCGACCGGGGCGATCGACGACGTGCAGGCGATCGCCGAGGCGATCGACGGTGTCGGGGCGTGGTTGCACGTCGACGCCGCCCGGGCGGGCGTGGCCGCCGTCTGCCCGGAGCTGCGCGACCGCCTGCTGAGCGGCGTGCACCTCGCCGACTCGATCGTGACGAACCCGCACAAGTGGCTGCTGACCACGTTCGACTGCAGCGTGCTGTGGGTGCGGGACCGCTCGACGCTGACGGATGCCTTGTCGATCACCCCCGAGTACCTCCGCAACCCCGCCTCCGAGTCGGGCGAGGTCGTCGACTACCGCGACTGGCACCCGCAGCTCGGCCGCCGCTTCCGGGCGATGAAGCTCTGGGCGGTGCTGCGCACCTACGGGCTCGAGGGACTCCGCGCCCACATCCGTGACGGCGTCGACCTCGCGGCGTACGTCGAAGAGCTGGTCGCCGACGACGAGCGGCTCGAGCTCGTGACGGCGAGATCGCTGAGCCCGGTCGTCTTCCGGCACGTCGGGGGAGACGAGCAGACCCTGTCGGCGATGCATGCCCTGAACGCCAGTGGGGTCGCCTACCTGAGCCACACCGTGGTCGAGGGGCGGGCCGCGATGCGCCCGGCCGTGGGCAGCTGGCGCACGACGCGCGGACATCGACACGACCCGGGCTGAGCTCCAGCGGGCACTATGAACGCATGAAGCTCTACGCCGATACGGCTCGTCGTCGCACCTTCCAGATCGTGGCGGACCTGACCTTCGTCGCCCGGCTCGTGATGTGGGTGTGGATCGGGCTGGTCGTCCACGACGGCACGATGGCGCTGGCCGCGCCCGGTCGGCAGACCGACGAGTCGGCGTCCGCCATGGCGGGACAGCTGCGTGACGCCGGTGGCCGGCTCGACGACGTACCCCTCATCGGCGACGACGTCGCGACGCCCTTCGACAAGGCAGCGGATGCCTCCGACGGGCTCGCCGCGGCCGGCCGGTCGTCGGTGGCGGCGGTGGAGAAGCTGGCGTTCGTGCTGGGGCTGTCGATCGCCCTGATCCCGATCCCGGTCGTGATGGCGTTCTACGTGCCCGGCCGGCTGAGATTCATCCGGGAGGCGACTGCGGGCGTGAAGTTCATCGACTCCGGGCACGACCTCGACCTCTTCGCGCTGCGGGCGCTGACGAACCAGCCGATGCGAGTGCTGGCGAAGGTCAGCGACGACCCGGCGGGGGACTGGCGACGACGGGACCCGGTCGTGGTGACGCGGCTGGCCGAGCTCGAGCTGCGCGACGTCGGCCTGCGCCCGCGCCGCTTGCCTGCGGCGTAGATTCGCCGGGTGCGCTTCCTCCACGACGCGGCTCCGCCGCACGACCTGACCTACGACGACGTCTTCATGGTGCCGCGGAGCTCCGCGATCGCCAGCCGCTACGACGTCGATCTCTCGACCGACGACGGGACCGGCGCGACACTGCCGCTCGTCGTCGCCAACATGACCGCCATCGCCGGCAAGCGGATGGCCGAGACGACGGCGCGTCGCGGCGGCCTGACCGTGATCCCGCAGGACATCCCGATCCCGGTCGTCGCAGACGTCGTGAGCTGGGTCAAGAAGCGGCACCACGTCTTCGACACCGCGATCGAGCTGCACCCCACCCAGACAGTGGCCGAGGCCTTGGCGCTGATGCCCGAAGCGCGCCCACCGGGCCGCGGTGGTCGTTGATCAAGGTCGGCCCGTCGGCGTCGTGACCGAGGACGACTGCGCCGAGGTCGACCGGTTCGCGCAGGTCGGCCGGGTGATGAAGCGCGAGTTCGTCCGGGTTGCGCACGACGCCGACCCGCGGGCGGTCTTCGAGTCGCTGGACGATGCCAAGGCCACGCTGGCGGTGGCCGTGTCCCCTGCGGGAGAGCTCGTCGGCGTACTCACTCGTCTCGGCGCGCTCCGGGCGACGCTCTACACGCCTGCGGTCGACGCGAACGGTGGCCTGCGGATCGCGGCCGCGGTCGGGGTGAACGGTGACGTTGCGGCCAAGGCGGCGAGCCTGCTCGAGGCCGGGGTCGACACCCTCGTGGTCGACACGGCGCACGGGCACCGGGGAGCGGATGATCGAGGCCCTCAAGGCGATCCGTGCCCTCGACCCGAGCGTGCCGATCGCGGCCGGCAACGTCGTGGACGCGGCCGGGACCGATGCGCTGATCGACGCGGGTGCGGACATCGTCAAGGTCGGCGTCGGGCCGGGCGCGATGTGCACGACGCGGATGATGACCGGCGTCGGACGGCCGCAGTTCTCCGCGGTGCTCGAGTGCGCGACCGCCGCACGGGCGCGGGGCAAGCACGTCTGGGCCGACGGGGGAGTGCGGCACCCGCGCGACGTCGCGCTCGCCCCGGCGGCGGGCGCGAGCTCGGTGATGATCGGCTCGTGGTTCGCCGGCACGCACGAGTCGCCGGGCGACCTGATGCACGACGCCGACGGGCGAGCCTTCAAGGTCAGCTTCGGGATGGCGTCTGCGCGGGCGGTCGCCAACCGTACGTCGAGCGAGTCGGCCTTCGACCGGGCGCGCAAGGGGCTCTACGAGGAGGGCATCTCGTCCTCGCGGATGTACCTCGACCCGGCCCGCCCGGGCGTCGAGGACCTGATCGACCAGATCTGCTCCGGGCTGCGGTCGTCGTGCACCTATGCCGGTGCCTCGTCGCTGGCCGAGTTCCACGAAGCGCGGTCATCGGGCTCCAGTCAGCGGCCGGTTTCCACGAGGGACGGCCGCTGAGCACGTCCCGGTGAGGACGTGCCCAGCGTCGGTCAATCCTTCGAGTCGTACGGCTCCGAGGCCGGCTCCGAGGCCGGCTCCTCCTCGACCGTGAGCCGGAAGTCGTCACCGTGCTCGGTGACCCCGGCGATCACGGCGTCGTGCACTGCCTCGCGGGCATAACGCGTACGCACGATCATCGAGTCGGTGCTGAGATCGCGCACCAGCGCGACGCACAGCCCGATCATCACCAGCACGAACGGCACCGCCGCCACGATGGTGATCGTCTTGAGCCCGTCGAGCGCGGTGTCACCACCGACGAGCAGCATCACCGCGGCCACGCCGCCGGTGGCGCAGCCCCAGAAGATCACCGGGAACTTCTTCGGCTCGATCGCGCCGTTGGACGACAGCGACCCCATCACGATGGATGCGGCGTCGGCCCCGGACACGAAGAAGATCGCGACCAGCACCATCACCACGACGCTCGCGACGGTCGCCAGCGGGAACTGGTCGAGCATCGTGAAGAGCTGACCCTCGACGCCGCCGGCGCCGTAGATGTCGGTGCCGTCCATCTGCAGCTTGATCGTGGAGCCACCGAAGATGGCGAACCACATCAGGCTGACCAGCGAGGGCACCAGCAGCACGCCAGTGACGAACTGACGGATCGTGCGACCGCGCGAGATGCGCGCGATGAACATGCCGACGAACGGGGTCCAGCTGATCCACCGGGCCCAGTAGAAGACCGTGTAGCTGCTCAGCCACGCGGCCGCCTCCTCGCCCTCGGCGTTGGTGCGTCCCGCCATCGTGGGGAGCTCTCGTGCGTACGACGCGATCGAGCTCGGCACCGAGGTTGAGGATGAACATCGTCGGACCCACGACGAACACGAAGGCCGCCAGCGAGAGCGCCAGCACCATGTTGATGTTGGAGAGCCACTGGATGCCCTTGGCCACCCCGGACACGGCGGACAGCACGAAGCACACTGTCAGGACCGCGATGATCCCGACGAGGACGCCGTTGCCGACAGTGCCGATGCCGCCGACGATCTCGAGGCCGGACGCGATCTGGATCGCGCCGAGACCGAGCGAGGCAGCGGACCCGAAGAGGGTCGCGAAGATCGCCGGGATGTCGATCACCTTGCCCGCGGGCCCGTGGGCGTGCCGGCCCAGCAGGGGCTCGAACGCGGCGCTGATCAGCTGCAGGCGACCCTTGCGGTAGACGCCGTACGCGATCGCTGAGACCGACGACGGCATAGATCGCCCACGGGTGCAGGGTCCAGTGGAAGAGGGTGTGCGCCATGGCGGACTCGGCGCGCTGGGGATCGGAGAGCCCCTCGGTGCCGGGCGGCGCGAAGCCGGCCGTGTCGGCGAAGAACGTGAGCGGCTCGTTGACGCCGTAGAACATCAGTCCGATGCCCATGCCGGCGGAGAACATCATCGCCACCCACGAGGTGGTGGAGAACTCCGGCTCGTCGTCGTCGCGACCGAGCGGGATGTTGCCGTACTTGCCGAGCGCGAGCCAGAGCGCGAACACCACGAAGCCCGAGGCGGAGAGGACGAACAGCCAGCCGAGATACTTCATCGTGCCGGTCAGGGCATCGCCCGAGGCGCTGGAGAGCGACGCCGTGTCGAGGAACCCCCGGGCGACGAACGCGATCGCGATCACCGCCGTGACGCTGAAGACGATCTTGTCGATGACCTGTGGTCGTGCCGACTCAGCGGGCGGTTCGACATCGAGCGCGGGGTGCGGGATCACGGTGTCGGTCGGGGTCTTGATCGCGTCCGTGATCGGGTGGTCGTGGTGCTTGTGATCGTGCGGCGGAGCCCGGGTCACGAGGTCGTGACACCTCCCGAGGGGGTGAGTTGGTTGAAAGGGGCAACCGTTCGACCCTAGGTGGTCTGGACCAGTGTCCGTCAACTCCCGACCCGCTAGCGTGACCGCGTGCAGACCCTCGTCGTGGCCGCCACGGCCGCCGAAGCAGCCCATGTCCCGTCGTCGTTTCCGCTGGTCATCACGGGTATGGGCAAGACCGCGGCGGGCGTCGCCACCGCCCGCGCACTGGCCGCGCAGTCCACGCTCGAGGGGCTCGTCGTGATCAACATCGGCACCGCGGGATCACTGCGCGACGACGTCGTCGGGCTGCACGAACCCGGCGTCGTGCTCAACCACGACATCAGCGCGGACATGTTGAGGTCCTTGGGGTACGACGTCCGCGAGCGCCTCTCCGTGGGCGACTCCGACATCGTCCCGGCCACCGGCGACACCTTCGTCACCGACCCGCTCGTGCGCGCGACTCGCGAAGCAGGCGCACCTGGGTCGACATGGAGGGCTACGCCGTCGCATGGGCCGCGCAGCAGTTCGGCGTGCCCGTCCGACTCGTCAAGCACGTGTCCGACTCGGCCGACGAGTCGGCGATGGACTGGCCGGCCGCGATCGAGGCCAGCGCGGTCGAGCTCGGCGCGTGGCTGCGCGAGAACTGCTAGCGCGAGCTCCGGACGGATCGGCCGCGGACCACACCGACGAAGGTCTGGGTGTCCTCGGCGTCGCGATCGAGCAGCCAGACCAGTGCGATCTGCGTCGGATCGAGGTCGGTGACCGGGCGCTGGACGATGTCCTTGCGCTGGTGCAGCCGGGCGATCGACATCGGCAGGATGACGACGCCGGTGCCGGCGGCCACGGTCTCGATGGCGTCCTTCTCGGACATCGGCGGCCAGTCCATCTGGAAGGCGGACGGGGTCCAGCCGCTGGCGTGCGGACGGACGAGCTGCTCGTCGGCGAGGTCTGCGAGCGCCACCTCGTCCGCAGCCGCGACGAAATGCTCGGCGCCGGCGACGACGACCGGCACCTCGTCGTACAGGGTGATGCAGTGCAGCCCGTCGCGGTTGACGGGCAGCCGGACGAGCGCCATGTCGAAGTCTCCGCTGCGGACGCCGTCCTCCTGCTCGGACTCGAGCATCGGCACGAGCTGGAGGGTCTCACGGCGTCGCTCGCGCCGAGCGCGGGCCCACTTGTCGGGGGTCGCGCCGGTCACGAAGCCGACGCGGAAGGGCTGGATCACCGGCTCAGACCTCGCCCGGAGCGGCCTTGCGGACCACGATCCGCGTCCGAGCGCCGAGGTAGATCCGGTCGCCGGTCTTCACTTCCTGCTTCTGCCCGGCGGCCACCGGGGTCTTGGGCAGGGCGTCGACCGCGCCGCCGACGTAGGTGCCGTTGGACGAGCCGAGGTCCTCGACCCACCAACGGCTGCCGTCGGTGGTCAGCTGGGCGTGCCGACGGCTGATGCCGGTGTCGGAGCTGAGGTCGATGTCGGGGGTGATGTTGCGGCTCTTGGACGCGCGACCGATCAGGATCGACGTGTTCTTGAGCGGCACGACGTCGGGGAGGCCGGGGGAGGGCAGCTGGTCGGTGCCTCCCCGGTCGGCATACCAGTCCGGGTCGATCCAGACCTCCGCCACCCACCCGGTCGACAGGGCCGGCGAGATGTTGCCGGTGTCGGCGGCGGCAGGCGCGGCCGGAGGTGTGTCCGCACGCCGCGGCATCGAGCCGGTGGTGAAGTCATAGCCGCACGCCTCGCAGAACAGCGCGTCCTTCGAGTTGGCGGCCGAGCAGCTGGGGCACTCGGTGGCAGCGGGCGCCGCGGGCTCGGGCGGGGCCGTCGCCGGGGAAGCACCCGCGGGCATCGCCACCCCGCAGACGTCGCAGTAGTCGGACGCCGTCGAGTCGTGGCCGGCAGGACACTTCATGACTTCTTGATCCTCGACGTCTTGGTGGAAGCGGTGTCGAGCGCCATCTCGTCGGCCTTGTCGACGGACTTCTTCAGGCGGACGGTCCCTTCCTTCTCGTCATCCACGTCGACGACCTTCTTCAGTCGCGTGGTCGCCTCCTCGTTGCCGGTCTCGGCGGCGAGCTGGACGGCCCGGCCGAGCTTGGTGGTCGCGGTGGCGTCGTCACCGGCCGCCTTGGCGGCGAGCCCCTCCTGGATCATCGAGGCGAGCTCGGTCTGCCCGGTGTAGTGCGCGACCTGCTTGTCGATCTTGGCGGTCAGCTCGGAGTCGTTGGACCACGTGGCCTTCACCGGGCCCCGGGCCGCGACGTCGGCGCCGATGGCGACCTGCACCCGCGCGGCGAGCTGCTCCGGCCGACCGCCTTCGCCGGGAGGCGTACGGCGACGTGGTAGTCACGCGACTCGTCGCCCCATGCGCCGGTGGGATAGCCGCCGGTGAGCGCGTTGACCTCGACGCGACGATCGGTGAGGTCCTCCACGGTCGGCGCGACCTGACGGACGAACATCACCCGGGCGCCTTGCGGGGCCCACACGCGCAGCTGGGCGTCGGCGACGCCGCGAGCCATCGCGGTCTGCATCATCGCCTTGAACTGCTCCCGCATCTCCGCGGGCGACGGGATGATGTCGACGGTGCCGAGCAGCGCGGTGGCGATGCGGCGGAGCTCCTCGACCTTCCAGTCGGTGCCGGCGCCGCGGCAGTCGCACTGGAAGTAGCCGGTGGCTCGCTTGATCGCGTCGTCCAGCACCTTCGGCTGCTCGCCGTTCTCGCCGTCCGTGAGGAGGATCGCGTGGCGCTGGGTGACCTCGGGGACTGACGCGAAGACGGTGCCGGCCGGGTCGAGCCGGGAACCGATCGCCGTACCGCCCGAAGCGCGGAAGCTGGAGATGGCCGCGGAGGCCTGCTCGCGGCTCGACGCGTCCATCACGGCCAGCGCCGGGCCGGACTGCACGGGCGGGAAGACCGGGGTGGCGCCCTCGGTGCCGGCGATCACCGCGAAGCGGGTGCCGTCGAGGATCTCTGCCAGCGCCGCCCGGGCGCCGTCCTTGGCCGCCTCCATCGTCTCGTAGCCCATCGAGCCGGACGTGTCGACGATGATGATCTCCCCGACCGCGCCCGAGCCGGTCTGGCCGGCCGTGCCCGCTCCGGTGCAGGTGACGGTGACGATCGCGTTGACGTCGGTCCCGCCGTCCGGCAGGAACTCGTTCTGGTAGACGGTGGCGGCGAACTCAGCCATGTGGCTGCTCCTTCGTGGTCGGTGTCTGATCGGCATTCTGCACGGTGGTGACGCGTTCGACGCGGGCCAGCACGGTGGTGATGTTGTCCCGGCCGCCGCACCCGTTGGCGAAGTCGGTGAGCGCGAGGGCGAGCGCGGCGGGATCGGTCTGCGCCGCGGTCGCGATCTGCGTGGCCAGCGCTGCAGGCTCGGAGGCGTAGTTCCACAACCCGTCGGAGCAGACGAGCAGCCAGCCCGGGGTGGCGAGCTCCAGCTGGCCGACGCGCGGGGTGTGGTCCTCGCTGTCGCGCCCGAGCCACTTGGTGATGGCGTGCGCCTGCGCCGAGGTCTCGGCCACCTCGCGCGGCACCCCGGCCTCCATCTGGTCCTCGGGCCGCCGAGTCGTCGACGCTGAGCTGCACGCCGGGCTCTCCGTCTGGCAGCCAGTAGATCCGCGAGTCGCCGACATTGGCGTAGGTGAGCGTCTCGCCCTCGAGCACGGCCGCGCAGTAGGTCGCGGAGGCGGGGTTCTTCGCGTCGGCCGGAGCGGCGGAGACGACCCCGGCGTTGGCCGCCTTCACGGCCTCGGACATGGCGCGGGTGACGGCGGCGAGCACGCCGTCGGGGGTCCCCATCCCGCGCGGCAACGGCACCCGCAGTGCGTCGAGGGCCGCCTGCGCGCCGGCCAGCGAACCGACCTGCGAGTCGTCGGTGTTGGACACACCGTCGAGCACGATCAGCACGGCCCGCCGGTCGGCGGCTGCGCCATCGGCGCTGGCGACCATTGCCATCGCGTCCTCGTTGCGGTGGTGGCGGATGCCCTTGTCGCACACCCCGGCCACCCACGGGGCGGCCTGCTCGCGGAAGTGGTCGCGCGGGCTGAGGGCCTTGACGCCGCACTGCTCGCAGTAGCCGTCGGGTCCCACGGTGCCGCCGCAGCTCGCGCACGCCGGGATCGCGGTCGGAGCCGCGGGCGGCGCCGAGGTCTGGCTGGTCGCGCGCGAGATGGGGCCGCTGCCGAGGTCGTCCATCGGGCTGGGCTCGGCCGGGGCGGGCTCCGTGATCAGCACCTTGGGCGCGTCGGAGGCCGCGGGTCCTGCGGAGAGTGCTGCGCCGCACTCCTCGCAGAAGTTGGACTCGCCTTCCGCGACGGTGCCGCAGGAGGGACAGGTTCGGTTGGTCACAGTCACACCAGTGTCTTGTTGCGTACGGCGTTGGCCCTGGTTCACCGGGGTCACGCGGGCGTCGAGGGAGTCGGCCTCGCGGGCCAACGCCCGATAGGCGTTCTCCGGGGCATCGCGGAGCGGCACCTCCTGGGCGGTCACGCCGCCCACCGTGGCCTTGCCGCCTCCGGACGGACCGGCCTTGGTCACGGCGTCGAGCGCGTGCCCGAGGATCCGCACGGTGTAGCGCTGACGCTCGGCCGGGTCCATCCGGACCGAGGCGATGCTGGTCAACGCCACGGTCGAGGACCCCCCGGGTCGTCGGGGGGCACCGGCAAGCAGCACGTCGGCACGCAGCTGACGGCTCTCGGGGTAGCCCCGACTGGTCGACGGCACCGGGTCGAGGGCCCGCACGGCGCCGGCCGTGTCACCGGCGGCGGCCCGCACCCGCGCCATACCGAAAGCAGCGGGTGGGGCGTAGGCGGCATCGGTGGCCGCACAGGTGGCGTAGAGGCCTTCGGCGACCTCGGGCAACGAGCCGTTCTCGCAGGCGATCGCGAGCGCGAGCTTGGGGGCGAGCTCGCCCGGCACCTGCTGGTAGACGGCGCTGAACGAGGCCTTGGCCTGCTCCCAGTCGTCGTCCTTCATCGCCGCGAGCCCGTCGAGCCACAGGGCCCGCCACTCCCACGGGTCCCTGGGTGAGCAGCTGGGCGGTGGACGTGCGGGCACCGGCGGTGTCGCCGAGCTCGATGGAGGCGCGCGCCCGGCGCAGCAGCACCTCGGCCGACTCCTCGGGGGCCTGCTCGAGCGCCTTGAGCAGGTCGGCGGGCTCGGCGTCGCCGACGCTGGTCAGCCAGGAGTGCTGCGGGTCGGACGGATCCGGGCGCAGCGCGGGCAGCTGCGACCAGTCGAGCGCGGACGCGGACGTGGCCGGTGCCTCGAACAGGGGGAGGCGGCAGAGGTCAGCGCCGTACCCGTCGTCCCGGCGGCGACGACCTCGCGCAGCACGCCCAGCAGCTGGCTGCGCAGCTCCTCGGCCGACTGGAAGCGGTCGGCCGGATCGGTCGCGCAGCACTTGGCGATCAGCTGGTAGAGCGAGTCGTGCTCTTGGAAGAGCGGCGTCGTGTCCGGCGGCGGTAGGGTGTGGAGGTAGGTGCCCCGGTAGCCGCGGAACTCCATGCAGAGCACGACCAGCGTGCGACCGATCGTGTAGATGTCGGAGGCGACGCTGGTGCCGACCTGCGGCACCTCGGGCGCCCGGTAGCCGACGGTGCCGAAGATCGCGGACTCCTCGTCGGTGATGCGGCGGACGCCGCCCATGTCGATGAGCTTGACCGCGTCGCCGACCTCGGATGAGGTTGTCAGGCTTGAAGTCGCAGTAGACGAGGCCGAGGTCGTGGAGGTAGCTGAACGCGGGCAGGATCTCGAGGATGTAGGCGAGCGCACGGTCGACGGGCAGGGCGTCGTAGGCGCCCTTGTTGTCCTTCATCCGCTGCTTGAGGATCTGCTTGAGCGAGCGGCCGCCGACCCACTCCATGACGATGTAGCCGGCGCCCTCGTGGGTGACGAAGTTGTAGATCTCGACGATCAGCGGGTGCTCGACCTGCGCCGGGGAACTGCTGCTCGGCGATCGCGGCCGCGAGGGCGTCGGGGTCACCGGAGTTGAGCAGGCCCTTGAGCACCACCCAGCGGTTGGAGACGTTGCGGTCCTTGGCGAGGTAGATCCAGCCGAGGCCGCCGTGCGCGATGGCGCCGGCCACTTCGTACTGTCCGCCCACGAGGTCGCCGGGCTTGAGCTTGGGCGTGAACGAGAACTCCTGCCCGCACTTGGGGCAGAAGCCCTCAGGCAGCCGGGCTTGCCGGCCGACGAGCGGCCGATGGGGGAGTCGCACTTGGAGCACGTGCGCTTGTCCTCGGGGACCGACGGGTCGGCGATCACGGCCTTGAGCGCATCGACGGACGGTGCTGCGGGTACGACGGTGAGCCCCGCTCCGAGGCGCGCGGCCCGCATCCGCTGCGAGCCGTGGCCGGCGCGGCGGGTGGCGCTGGTGCCGCCGGCACGCCGTGAGCCGATGGCGGCGGACTGGATGCGGCTGGCCGAGGTCTTGGCCGACGCCGTGCCACTCGTCACCGGGTCGGGCTGCTCGATGAAGGCAGCGGCGGCCGCTGGGGAGCCGCAGACGTTGCAGTAGCCGTCCTCGATGGTGCCGGTGCAGCCCGGCTGGCTGCAGGAGCCACCCGACGTCGCCGCGGCGGGGGAGGGCGCGGAGGCCGCGTCGGCAGCCATGCCGCAGACGTCGCAGTAGCCGTCCCTGGATCGAACCGGTGCACCCGGGCTGCTGACACTTCATGCGGACTCCTGGTTCAACAATTGGGTGAGCCATGACTGGTAGGCCGCCACCAACGACCGGGCGACGGCCATCGGTGCGGGCTGACGGGCGAGCACGTCGCGAGCCTGCTGCTCGCTCGCCGTGAGGTCGGCCACGTCGGCCAGCCCGTGCGCGGCGGCCTTGGCGCGCAGGCCGTCGAGGAGGTCGGCGAGCTGGCGGTGCTCGGCCAGCGCATCGGCGTACGCACCCTCGGCGACGCCGAGCGCCTGCCCGACCCGCTGGAGCTTGTGACGGTGTCTCTCGATCTCGGCAGGCGTGTTGGGCACGGGGCCGAGCGCCTCGACGTCGGGTACGGCGTAGTGCGGCGCGGGATCGATGGTCCGCACGCACAGGGTGACGAGAGAGGTGAGCGCGGCAGCGCGGGCGACCAGCTCGGCGCGCAGCTCGCGCGTGGCCTCGAGGTCGTGGCGCGCGGCCCGTCGCTGGGAGTTGCCGACGATGAGGTCGCGCTCGAAGACGGAGGCGTCAGCCTCGAGCGGAGGGAGGAGTCCACCGACGTCGGCGCCACGCTGGGCGCGGACGGTGATGTCCTCGAGGCGTCGCGACAGCCCGGCGAGGGTGGAGCGGGCGGCGTCGCGGGTGGAGCTGGGCTCGAGGGCGACCCGGTCGCGGACGCGTTCGAGGTTGGCGCGCAGCTGCTTGATGCGGGCCGCACTCGCGTCGGCGCGCGGGGATGAGCGCGAGCTTCGTCGCGATCTGGCCGACCAACGCGTCGGACAGCCGGCAGGCCTCCGGCAGCGAGACGGCCGGGCCGTTGCCGAGGTCGCCGTCGAGGCGGCCCCAGACCGGGGTCGAGAGACGCTCTGCCTCGATCGGACCGACGCGGCCGCCGTCGAAGGTCGCGTTGAGCAGCTGGTAGCGCTGCTGGACGGCCTGCCACACGGCCAGCGACAGCATCATGTCCGAGGAGATCTCGTCGCCGCGCCCGGCCGCGAGGGCCGCCGCGTCCGAGTCGTCGAGCTCGAGGCGGCGCGCGCGGACCCAGTCGTCGAGGTCCGTCAGGAACGCCCGGGCCTCGGCGGGGGTGAGCGGCTGTCCCAGTCGCCCCGGTGCGGTGGGGGCAGCCGTCATGGGCGCCGGCCGTAGAGGGGGGCAGGCTGGGTGGCGGCGGTCTGCAGCGACGGCTTGAGCCACTTGTCGTAGGACGCCTGCCACGACCCGTTGGCGCGCATCCGCTCGAAGACGGTGTTGATGAAGCGGACGAGGTCGGGGCGATCGGCGTTGACGCCGATGCCGTAGGGCTCCTCCGTGAGCCGCTGCTTGGTCAGCACCCGGGCGTAGGGGTCCCTGGGCCGCCAGCCCGGCCAGCACCGTGTCGTCGGTGGTGATCGCGTCGGTCTCGCCGTTCTGGAACTTCACCGGGCAGCCGGTGTCGTTGACCGCGGTCACCGGGATCGCCTCGGGGGCGAGGCGCTGGATGTTCTCGATGCTGGTGGTGCCCACGGGCGCGCAGGCGCGCTTGCCCACCATGTCCTCGATCTTGTTGATGCCGGAGCCCTTGCGCACGAGCAGCTTCTGGCCGGAGCGGAAGTACTCCGCCGAGAAGGCGATCTGCTCCCAGCGCGTGCAGTTGATGGTCATGTTGCGCGCCACGATGTCGACCTCGTCGGCGACCAGCAGCGGGATGCGGTCGGCAGCGGTGATGACCCGCAGCTGCACGTGGCCCTTCTCGCCGAAGATCGCCTCCGCGATCGCGTTGACCATGTCGATGTCGAAGCCCTCGATCTGGCCGGAGAAGGGATTGCGGTAGCCGAGGAGGTAGTTGTCGGCCGCGACCCCGGCCACGAGGTAGCCGCGCTGGCGGATCCGCGACAGGGACGGGCTGGTCGCATCGCCGGCCTCCGGGGCGTAGGACACGGTCGCGGTGCTGGCGTCGCACGTGGGTGGGGTGCCCGGCTCGGCCTCCTCGACGGCGGGCACCTCGGCCCGGGGCAGCGGCGTTGCGTCGTACCCACAGCCGGCTGCCGCCGGGACGGCAAGCGTGCCGACGAAGAGCCGGACCTTGGCGAGCTGGACTTTCATGCGTACTCCCTACGGCGCTGGGCGATGCCCCGGGTGGCGAGGCCGGCGGCGCCGAGCCCGAGAAGCAGCGTCAGCCCGGCCAGCACCAGGGAAGATGCTGTTGCCGGAGCGGAGCGCGTCGGTGGTGTCGGAGGCAGCCCGGTCGATGACGATCTGGGATCCCTCGTCGAAGGCGTCCGGGGCCGCTGTGGGGCCGTTCGGGTCGAGCGTCGTGGCCAGCGCGACTGCCTCGTCGTACTTGCCGCTCTGCTCGAGGGCGAGCACCTCGTCGTGCAGGGCCGAGTAGGTCTGCCACAGGCCGAGCGTGTTCGAGGACGCTGTGCTGGTCACGGTCGACGCGGCGGCCTGCCAGCCCTCCTCGAAGACGGCGCCCGATCCCTGCGCACCGAGCCGCCGGCTCTCGTTGGACTTCGCGTCGTTGGCCGCGGTCCGGGCAGTGGCCTCGTCGACTGCGAGGCGGTAGCTGCCGTCGCGCAGGTCGTCGTTGTCGCCCTCCCGGCCGGAGCTGACGGCGGCCGAGATCAGGGTCAGTGCCGCGACCACGACGAAGGCGGCGGCGATGCCGACGTTGAACCGGCGCCTGAAGGTCTTGGCCAGCTGGGTGCTGACCCACCACAGCACGGCGAGCGCGACCAGCCCGATGATCAGGATCGTCAGCGGCCGCTGGCCGCTGAGCTCGGTCTCGGCGCGGTCGGAGTTGGACTCGGTCAGCGCCTCGATCAGCGGCAGCGCATCGGCGCGGAGCTGGTTGCTGGCCCCGCGGAGGTATTCGGCGCCCACCGGGAAGCCCTGCCGGTTGTTGTCGCGGGCCTGCGTGCTGGCCGTCGTGTAGCGGTTGACGGCGGCGTTCAGGGCGGAGAGCACCGCACTGTCGGCGGGTTGTGCCTGCGCCGCCTCGGTGATCTGCCGCGTCACCCGGTCGATCGCGTTGTCATACGCCGCCCGCTGGGCCGGGTCCTCGAGGCCGCCGACGAGGAAGCTGGTGGTGGCGAGCGCATCGGCACGGAACAGCGTCGACTGGATGTTCTGCACCCGCACGAGCTGCTCGGTGTTGTCCGCGGCGGCCCGGTTGGCCTGCCAGCCGAGCAGCTGGAGGGCAGCGGTGACGACGGCGAAGAGCACGCACGCAGTGACGGCGATCAGCTGCCACTTGTTGAGCAGGCGAGGCACGTCGACCTTGGCTGCCTTCTTCGTCGCCTCGGTCGGCGCAGCCGCCGGCACGGCCGGTGCGGGCGCTGGAACCGGGGGCGCTGGGGCAGGCGCTGGCGCTGGCGCCTGCTGGGGGCCCGGGTCATGGCTGCTCCTCGGCTGCGGTTTCTGTCTGTACGTCGACCGGTGGCTCTTGCTCGAATGGTTCGACGACCTCCGCCGGCGGCGCGAGGTCCTCGGCGAGCAGCAGGCGCAGCTGCTCGAGGGTGGGGGAGTCGACCTCACGCAACCGCCGGGCGTGGCGGCCGATCGCGGCCTCCAGCACGTTGCGGACGTAGCGTGCGTTGCCGAAGGACGGGCCGCGCTCGACCTGCGACAACAGCTCGCGCAGGCGGTCCTGCACGCCCTCGCCGGCGTCGTACTGCGCGCCGGTCGCCATCACGTCGAAGATCGCGACGAGCTCGTCGTCGGTGTAGTCGGGGAAGTTGATCTCGGTGCGGAAGCGGCTCTCGAGGCCGGGGTTCTGGCCGATGAAGACGGCCATCGGCAGCGGATAGCCGGCCACGATCACGACGAGGTCGCCGCGGTGGTCCTCCATCTCCTTGACCAGCGTGTCGATCGCCTCCCGGCCGTACTGGTCGCCGGCCAGTGAGTAGGCCTCGTCGATGAAGAGCACGCCACCGATGGCGGACTTCACGACCTCGGCGGTCTTCATCGCGGTCTGGCCGAGGTAGCCGGCCACCAGCTCGGACCGGTCGACCTCGACGAGCTGGCCCTTGGAGAGCAGGCCGAGCGCGCGGTAGATGCCGGCGACGAGCCGCGCGACCGTGGTCTTGCCGGTGCCGGGGTTGCCGTTGAAGATCAGGTGGCGGGTGATGGTGAGGCCTTCGAGACCCGCGTCGGCGCGCAGGCCCTCGACGCGCAGGACCGCGGCCCGGCGGTGGATCTCGGCCTTGACGTCGGTCAGGCCGACGAGGTCGTCGAGCTCGGCGAGGAGCTCCTCGACGGTCTTGGCGGGCGGCTCCGGCTCCTTGGGCTCGGCTGGGGGTGCCACCGGCGTCCCCGGCGGCGGTGCGGTCTGCACCTTGTCCGGCGTCTCGCCGAGGACCGAGGGATCACGCACGATCTGCGTGCCCTCCAGCGCCGCCAGCTTGTCGCGCACGATCCGGCTCTGCTCCATGACCTGCGAGAGGAAGTGGTCGGCCACGCCGGGGACGTGCTCGCGCTGTGCCGTCGGCGCGACCTGACCGGGCGCGCCTCCGAGCTGGGCGGCGGCCGCGGTCGCGGCGTTGCCGATGCTGCGGGCGTTCTCCTCACCGAGGAAGCTGCCGGCCAGCGCGACGTCCGACAGCGCCCGGGCGTACGCCGCAGCGTGGGCCGACCCCGACGACGCGAGCGACGCCATGGCCGGCGTCTGGGCCACGCGGAAGCGGCGCCCGCGCGACGCGGCTGTGGTGAAGTCCTCGGCGGTGCCGTGTCCGGTCTCGGCGCACCAGTCGACGTACGCACCCCCGAGCGGGCTCGGCGACGGTCGCGGCGAGCGACTCGCCCTCGGCGCGCGCGACTGCGGGGTCGATGCCGGCCGTGGTGGCGATCGTGGTGAGGGCGTCGAGCGCCTCTCGCAGAGTGCTCATGCTGGTCCCGGGTTGAGGTCGGGGCCGTCGGTCGGGTGTCCGAACTTGGCCTGCAGGAACTGCCCGTGCGCGATCAGCGCCCGGGCGTCGGAGCGGGTGGCGGCGTCGAGGACCTTGTCCATGGTGGCGGCAAGCAGCTCGAGCTGGTCGATGAGCACCATGAGGGCGGTCTTGTAGCCGTCGATCGGGCGGGTGTCGGCCCACTCGCGGGGGAGTCGGAGGTAGCCGCCGAGCGCCTCGGGGAGGTAGTCGGTGGCGGTGGCGACGACGGAGTAGGAGTCGAGGCTGCCCTGCCCGAGGTTGCGCAGCCGGGGGAGCGTGTCGGTGATGAGGGCGCCGATGCGGTGCACGCGCGACACGACGACCGGGGGGTGCGTTGCCGTCAGCGAGCATCTGCTCGACCCGCGCCAGAGCGGCGACGATGTCCGCCTCCGTGGGCGCGGCAGGAGTCGCGTCGACGATCTCGTCCGCCGACGGCCCCCGCACCTTCTCGAACCATGACTTCAGCCCCACTGGAACCCGCTCACTAGCGACGCGGAAGCTCGGTCAGGTCGAGGGTGCCTGCCGCGTTGCGGGCGTCGTGGTCGCGGACGCGATCGAGGTAGGACTTCGACTTCTCGACCTCGGTCTCGAGCACGCCGATGGTCTGCGCCATCGAGTCGAGCGCCTTGACCTTGAACTCGTCGATCGAGTCCATGGTGGCGTAGATGTTGGCGAACGCCGCCTGCAGGTCCTCCATGTCGATGGTCGAGGACGCCGCCTGCTCCTGGATGGCCGCGGAGTTGTCCTTGAGCATCTCGGAGGTGCGCCGGATCATGCCGGAGGTCGTGGAGTTGAGGGCCGTCACCTGATCGAGCACGAGCTTCTGGTTGCCCAGTGCCCGGGCCACGATGACCGCCGTACGCAAGGCAGAGATCGTGGTGGTCGACGCGCGGTCGACGCCCTTGATCAGCTCGATGTTGTTCTTGATGATCACGTCGATCGCGAGGTAGGACTGGATGGACACCGCGAGCTGGGTCAGCAGGTCCTGGTGCTTCTGGCGGACGTAGAAGAGGACGTCCTGGTTGAGCTTCTTGGCGGCCTCGGGGTCGCTCAGCTCGAGCTCGGCGATGCGCGCGGTCAGCTTGGCGTCGAGCTTCTCGGCGACGTAGACGTATTGGTTGAGGCGCCCCATGACGGACCAGAGGTTCGTCTTCTCGAGGTTGAGGGAGACGTTGTCCTTGGTGAGCTCGTCCCGGCCGTTGCGCAGGGCGTGCAGGATGCCGTTGAGCTGCGACTGGGAGGACTGGTACTTGCGGAAGTAGTCCTCCACCTTGTCGCCGAAGGGCAGCCAGTCCATCCAGCGCGGGACGCCCTTCGCTGCGCTCGGGTCGAGGTCCTCGACGGTACGGCGAAGCTCGAGCAGCGTCTTGCCGACGGCCGACCCCTGCGCGATCCCGCCCTCCCGGGAGCGCTCGCACGGGCTTGTCGAGCATCCGGTTGGAGGTCTCGGCGGCCTTGCGGATGTCGGCGTCGCCCATCGTGCGGACGTTCTCGGCCTGCGCGGAGAACTCGGGGCTGCCGACGGCCGTCGCCGACAGTGCGGTGAGGAAGCCCTCGACCTTGGCGTCGAGCTCGGGAAGGACCTCGACGGGGACCTGCGGCGCCATCTTGGGCGCCCGGGTCTCGGCGACCGCGGCCGGAGCCTCCGGCGCGGTGAGGGTCAAGGTGGCCTCCGGCGGCGCCAACGGCGCGGGAGGAGCGGTTTCCGACGGCGTGCTCATAGTGCTATTTCCCCTCGTCAGCCCCACCGAACGTGCGGCCCCTGCGCAGACACTATCCACGTCCTGCGTCCCATGGGAGCGCCTCAAACGTGTCTGTGCGACTTGTCCCACTGTGCGCGCCTCGGGGCGAACACCCACCAGCGCATCGTGGAGTACATCCAGACCGCCTCCGCGCCCGCCGCGACCACCCCGCGCGAGCAGGAAGGGCACCCCGATCGTGACCAGCCCGCTGCCCATGCCGAGCACCAGTGCGACGTAGTTGACGGCGACGACGAAGGCCCATCGCGCCCCGGCCCGCGACCGGTCCGTGCGCGTGGAAGTTGAACCGACGGTTGAGCACGAAGGCGAGTCCGAATGCCACGACGTAGCCGATCGTGATGGCGAGCGGGTGGGGGAGTCCGACGCCTCGATAGAGGAGGGAGAGCAGCGCGATGTCGACGGAGAACGTGAACCCGTTGATCAGCGCGAAGCCGACGAAGCTCATCGGGACGCGCGTCCGGATCGGCCGCGGCAGGAGGTGCCAGATGGTTCGTACGGCGAACGCGAACCCGCGATCGATGCGCTGGCTGAGCGTCTCGGTTGCCACCCCCGGCGTCACGGGGACAAGGGTGACAGACCGACCCTGACGCAGGCGGGCCACAAGTTCTTCGCGGCCGCTGGCGCCCAGACAGTCCCAACTGGTTCATACTACGAACGTGTCAGTCTCGTCAGGGGCTGGCTTCGCGGACGTGGTGTAGTTGCAGCACGCTTCCCTTCCGGGGAAGGAGTCGAGGTTCAAATCCTCGCGTCCGCTCCATATCGTCGCGAAGCGGGCACGTGGGCGAGCCGGCGCTGGTCGCGGACGAGGCCCCGATAGCGTCCGGGGGTGGCCAGACCTCGCCGTACCAGCGCTCGTCGCCGTGCCTCCCCGCCGCGGCCGTTGCCGGTCGCCGGCCCCGGCGAGCGGCTGTGGGTGCTCGACGTGCCCTACGGGACGCAGGTCGACGACGCGACGTGGCATCCGGCGGTCAAGACCCATCTGTACGTCGGACGCGCTCTGCCCGCACACCTCGTGCCGTACGCCCCGGGGCCGCACACACTCGGTCGGTTCATCGAGAACACCCTCAATCCCGACAGTCCGACGCCCGGCCCCGAGACGACCGACGAGCTTGAGCCCCGGAGGATCCAGTTCGAAGCGGCCGATGCGATCGCCGCACGGGCCGCAGCCGGCGGACGGCAGTTCCTGCTGGCCGACGAGCCCGGCGTGGGGAAGACGATCTCCGCCGTGCTCGGTGCGTCGGCGGTGGCCGACCTCCCGCGGTGCGCGACGCGTGCTCGTCGTCGCCGACCGTCCCGCCGCGATCACGATCGGCCACTGGTGCCGCACGATCACGGCACTGGGCGATGGCGGCCTCGAGTGGGTGGTGATCACGTGGGACCGGCTGGCGAAGGTCCGGGACCACACGTGGGACGTGATCATCGCGGACGAGGCGCACGCGCTGCGCCGCACGACGACCAAGCGCTGGAAGCTCTGGGTGAAGACCTCCGGGATGACCAAGGCCCACGACAAGGCGCCCTTCGTCATCGCGACCACGGCCACCCCCGGGCACACCCCGCTCGAGCTGCCCTATCTGGCCCCGGCCTTCGCGCAGGTCCTCGAAGAGCCCATCAGTGACTGGTTCGCCGCGCGGCAGCCCGGCGCCGTCTTCGCCTCAGCACTGGAGCGCAACGGGATCGGACTCGAGCCGGGCGGTCGCTACGGGACCGACCCTGGACCACGGACCCGGCCCGTCGGGCAGCTGACCTGAAGCTGGTCCGTGGCTGGCTCGAGGACGAGCGGCCGACCGCCATGCTGCACCGCGCTGCCCCGTGGGGACCGGTTCCGATCTCTGGCATGCCGGTCGCACTGACGCCCGCCGAGCGCGCAAGCTACGAGGCGGAGTGGGGGAGTTCTGCCGCGAGATGGACCTCGCCCGGCGTGGCCGCAACACCGCCAAGGGTCGCGCCGCGCTGCTGCGCTTCCGGCAGAAGGCCGGCCTGATCCGGGTCGACTCGACCGTCGCCCGGATCGCCCAGCAGGTCGACGCCGAGCGGCAGGTCGCCTGCTCGGTCGAGTTCGTCGGGACCGCTGCCGACCCGATCGCCGACCGGCTCCGCGACTCCGGCATCGACGTGGCCACGATCTACGGCCGCGACCGGTTCGACCCCGAGGCCGAGCGACTCAAGTTCCAGACGGGGCAGGCGAAGGTCTGCGTCTTCACCACGGTCGCCTCTATCAGCCTGCACGCGGGGGAGAGCCTCCCCGACGGCAGTCAGGCGAGCACCGAACCGCGGGTCGGCGTCTTCCACCGGGCCCGCTTCTCCGGCATCGCGGGGCGCCGGGTCACCGGCCGCACGCACCGCGACCACCGAGTCTCCCCGTGGCACATCGCCTACGCCGAGGGCACGGTCGAGGAGCAGGTCGGCAAGGTGATGGTGGAGCGGATCGCCGCAGCCTCCGACACGGTGGGCAGCGACACCACCGGCCTCGCCGACTGGCAGAGCTCCTCGGGGCCGACTGGCTGCCGTCCACGATCCCGGCCGAGGACGGCGTGGCGGCCCGGGCTCGGGCGTGACCCACCTCACCGTGCTTGTCGGTGAAGTAACGTCACAACTGCATTCACGTTGAGATCGCCGCGACCTGCCAAGGACGCGCCCGCACCCAAACACAAGGGGAAACATGTCGTCGAGCTTCGATCAAGGCCCTCTCGCGGTCGTGCCGACTGCGGCCGATGAGACCCAGACGAGCTCCGTTGCGCGGATGCTCGAGCTGGCTGGTGACACCGCCGACCGGCTCGTCAACGACGCGGGGACCGAGGCTGCATCGCTGGTGAGCGCCGCCCGGAGCCAAGGCTGACGCGATCCCGGAGGCCAGCCGCAAAGAGGCCGATCAGGTCGCAGGCGAGCTGACCGGGCGCAAGTCGGAGCAGGCCGCCGCGCTCGAGCAAGAGCGCGTCACGGCACTGTCCGGGCTGAGCGATGAGAAGGCAGCCCTTGAGGCGCAGATCGCCGCGCTCCGTGAGATGGACAAGCAGCATCGTGGCCAGATGCGGCGGCTCCTGACCGAGCAGCTCTCGGTGCTCGACGCAACGCTGCCGGAGCCGCCCGCAAGCTGACGCGGCGGCAACCCCTCACGGGTGCCAGCGAGCTGGGCACTGTCCAAGATGCTGGCAGGGTGGCGAGATGAGACCACTTCGATACTCGATCAACGTCACGCTCGACGGCTGCTGCCACCACGAGGCAGGCCTCCCGCCGGACGAGGAGTCGATGCGCTACTGGACCGGCGAGATGGCACGGGCCGATGCCCTCCTGTTCGGCCGGGTGACCTACGAAATGATGGAGTCGGCGTGGCGGCGGCCGGCCACGGGCATCTGGCCCGACTGGATGGACGAGTCGGAGGTCCCCTTCGCAGAAACCATCGATCGGGCGAAGAAGTACGTCGTTTCGAGCACGCTGAGCGTCGACTGGAATGCCGAGCTGGTGCGCGGTGATCTGGGCCCGGCGGTTCAGCAGCTCAAGGAGGAGCCGGGCGAGGGCATCTGGATGGGCGGGGTGACACTCCCACTGGCGTTGGCGGACCCGGGACTGATCGACGAGTACGAGTTCGTGGTGCAGCCAGTCCTCGCCGGGCATGGACCGACCTTGCTCGCCGGCCTGCGCGAGCGGATCCAGCTCGAGCTCGTGGATCGCCATGAGTTCGCGTCGGGGGCCCTTGTCCTGCGATATCGGTCCGCGCAGGACGCATCGCCGAAGCAGGACGCGAGGATGGACCCATGACCCACGTACGCCGCTTCGACCATGTCGGCATCACCGTCGCCGACCTCGACACGGTGACGGCGTTCTTCGTCGGTCTCGGGCTCGAGGTCGAGGGCACCGGATACGTCGAGGGGGAGTTCGTCGAGACCGTCTGCGGCATCCCCGGCGCGCAGTGCGAGATCGCGATGCTGCGACCGCCGGACGGCGGAGCGCGTCTGGAGCTCGCAAGCTTCGTCGCACCGGACCACATCCCCGGATCACCCGCTCCGATGGCCAACGAGCTCGGCCTGCGCAACGTGTCCTTCGAAGTGGGCGACCTCCGGGCCGCCGTGGACTCCGTGGCGAAGGACGGCTACGGGCTCATCGGCGGCATCGGGGACTACGAGAACACTGTGCGGATGGCCTACGTGCGCGGGCCCGAAGGAATCATCGTGAACCTGTTCCAGCAGCTCGGCTGATCCCGCTCAGAGCAGGCGCCCGCAGTTCGGCGGGGGAGCGGCCACGGGCCTTGTAGAGCAGCTTGGCGCGGTAGGTCTGCTCTCCGGCCGACGCAAGGTGCGGCATGCCGGAGCCGCCGACGCTGCGCCACGTGGCGACGTTGAACTGGTAGAGCCCGTAGTAGCCCGCCGGATTGACCGCGCGCGGGTTGCCACCGGACTCGCAGTCGGCCAGCGCGCCCCAGTTGAGGCCGTCGGTGCCCGGGACGGACCACGGCTCGCGGCCGACGAGCACCCGGCGGGCCCGCGGCTCGCGGACCATGGTGCGGTCGACGACACGGTACTTCACGGCTTCGCCGTTGTGGAAGGTGCGTACGGCGACGACCTCCCGCACTCCGGCGCGGCCCTCGCGCACCACCTTGCGGCGGCCCGGGGCGAGATCGGTGGTGGGCACCTCGACGACACCGGCGCGCACGGACTGGGTCTTGGTCTTGCGCTCGCGCTCGACGGCGACGACGCGCACCGTGTCGCCGTCGCGCACCCGCTTGTTGTCGCCGGTGACCTCGCGCCCGTCGCGGACGACCTCGACGATGTCGTTGTCGTCGACCTCGACGGCCTGCTCCTCGATCAGCTCGCTTGGCCAGACGCGGGGTGCGACGGCCACCTCGACGGCCGGCGCGGTGGCGACCTTCAGGCGGACGTCGACCGTGTCCTGAGCCACGGCAGCGCCGGGCACGAGGGTGAAGGCAAGGGCGGTCGTCGCCATGGCGGCGACTACGCGGAGAGCTGTTCTGTTGGTGGCAAGCACGAGCAGGACCTCACGAGATTCTCTGCGCCATCGGGGGCGCTCGGACGCGACACCACGGGAGCGGGCGTCGAGGCCGCGGCGTACAACACCTCACGATGGGGAGGCGCCTCTCGGACGGAGGGCACAGCCTGCGGCCCCACCACGACAACACGAGCCGGCGGGCAAGTCGAATCCCGATCTGCCAGAAATCTGCGATTTCACGCTCGTACGGCGCCCGGCGCGTGAGCAGGTTCACGTCGGAGCAGACCCCTAGGCTGTGGGAATGGCGGTCAGTCGGAGTCGTCACGGCGAGGGCCGCCCGCAAGCGGAAGCGCCGGATGGACGCCGTGGAGCACGACCTCAGCGTCGCGGAATGGTCAGCTCTCCGGGAGGCGTGGGGCGGCTGCGCCTACTGCCGCGCGACCGACAAGCCCTTGCAGAAGGACTGTGTGCTCCCGATCTCCCGCGGCGGGCGATACACGCTCGACAACATCGCGCCGGCGTGCGGTTCGTGCAACGCCAGCAAGTGCAACGACGAGGTGACGGGCTGGCTGCGTCGCAAGCGCCTGGACGAGCGCGCCTTCCCTGGTCCGCCACGTCGAGATCAGCACCGCCCTCGCGCAGCTGTTCTGATCTGTGGATCAGCCGTGGATCAGATGTTCTTGAATTGAGGATTTTCCGCGGCGTACCTTTCCATCAGAACCGCCTACGGACCCGAGACCGTGGGCGGTTCTACAATTTCGGCACCGGCGGGCCGTCGAGCACCGTCGGGACATACTCCAGCAGCTGCAGCTTGCCGTCGAAGAGCCGACTGTCCACCAGCTCGAGCCCGACGTCGGGCCAGCCCTCGTAGATCCGCTCGCTGCCGGTCCTGCCGGTGACGACCGGGAAGATCACCGTGCGGAAGCGGTCCACCGAGGCCGGCCTCGAGCAGCGACCGGCACAGGGTGAGGCTGCCGATCGTGCGCAGGTCGTGCTCGCCGTCCGCCTTCATCGACCGCACGGCCTCGATCGGGTCGGTCGACACCAGCTCGGTGTTGGCCCACTCCAGCGGCTCGGTCAGGGTCGAGGAGAAGACGACCTTGCGCGCCCTGGTTGAGCTCGTCGAGCCCTTCCTCGCCGGTCGCGGCGAAGCCCGACATCAGTCGGTAGGTCTTCGCTCCCATGAGCATGGTCCAGTCGCGTTCGGGGGCTTCCGCCAGCCAGCCGAGGTATTCCGGGCCCTCCATCCCCCAGAAGCCCGGCCAGCCCTCCGCCGACGCGCAGCCCTCGAGCGAGGTGATGAAGTCCACCAGCAGCTGCCGCATGCCTTCCACGGTGCATCGACCGGAGTGCCCTTGGCAACAGGCAGGTCAGTCCCAGCTGCCGCCGACCATGACGCGGATCGGCTTCGGCATGGGGGCGGCTGCGTCAGCGACCGCTGAGAGTGGCCCGTCGAGGACGACCGGGTCGGCCCGCATCCCGGGGGCGATCGTGCCGACGAGACCTTCCTCGTGCACCGGGTAGGCGCTGTCGACGGTCATCGCCTTCAGTGCGCGGTGCACGCCGATACGCTCGTCCGGGCCGAGCACCGACCCACCGCTGGTGAGCCGGTTGACCGCTGTGCGGATGGTCGCCAGCGGATCCATCGGAGTGATGGGGCAGTCGGAGTGCAGTCCGAACCGCAGCCCGGCGGCGTCCGCGGAGGCCAGTGGATCGAGGAACCCGCTGCGCTCCTCGCCGAGGAACCGGTCGCGGTGACGGTCACCCCAGAAGTAGACGTGGTTGACGAAGAAGCTCACCCCGACGCCTGCCTTCTTCAACGCGTCGAGATCGGACGCACTCGTCACCCGGCAGTGCTCGATCCGGTGGCGGGGGTCGTCCGTCGAGTCCTGAGCGCGGGAGATCGCGGTCAACGCGGCGCTGACGGCAGCATCCCCGTTGGCGTGCACGGCCAGCTGTCCGCCAGCCGCCGCGACAGGTGCCACCATCGCGTCCAGCTCTGGCTGCGGCTGGAGCAGGTCGCCGTGGTGCCCCGGGTCGCAGAGGTACGGCGCCCGCAGGGCCGCCGAGAGCCCTTGGATCGAGCCATCGGCCCAGAACTTGGCGCCGGCGAGGCGGAATCGTCCCTGAGCCCGTCCCGCGGACTCGAAGACGGTGCCACCGGCACGGGCGATGTCTCCCCGCAGGAAGCCGACCACGCGGACCGGGAGCCGGCCAGCACTGTCGAGCCGACGGTAGGCAGCGAGCTCCTCGGGACCGCCGATCAGGCCCACCCCCGGGTCGTGCACCGTGGTGATCCCGCGCTCGCGGGCGCGGGTCAGGGCCCGGAGCAGTGCGTCCTCGAGGTCGGTGTCGCCCCGGGGCGGGGACCGCCGCGAGCACCGGCTCACGGCGTCGATCTCCCGAGCCATGCCGGTGAGGCGCCCGGACGCAGCGCGAGGGAACCGCGGGTCGTCGACGGCGATCGTCTCCTCGTCGACGCCCGCCAGCCCCAACGCGACGGTGTTGGCGACCGGAGAAGTGTCCGGAGATGTGCGAGACGATCACGGGCTGGGTGTCGCTGACCGCGTCGAGGTCGTCGCGGGTCGGATGGCGACCCTCGGCGATCAGTGTGTCGTCGTACCCCCAACCGCGCACCCACGCGCCGTCCTCGACGGGCAGTGCCGCCCGGGGCTGCCTGCAGGTCGGCGATGCTCGCGACGCCGGGGGAGCGGCAGTCGGCCCACAGGTCGGTGAGGCCGGTGTAGGCCGGGTGGACGTGGGACTCGATGAGGCCGGGGACGACGGTTGCCCCCTCGAGGTCGAGCCGATCGGCGTCGGCGGGTGCACGGCCGGCAACCTCAGCCTCGGTGCCGACGGCCACCACCATGCCGTCCCTGACCGGGATGGCTTCCGCCGACGGTCGGCCCGGGTCCATCGTCACCACGTCGGCGCCGACGAGGAGCAGGTCGCTCATCGCGCCTCCACCGCCACGACCTCGACGGGTCGGTTGATGGTGGAGTGGGCACGCGGGCGCAGCGACCGCAGACCGGGGACCGGGTGCTCCGCAGGCCACACGACCCGGCTGACGACCACGACGGCGCCGTTGACGAGCAGGGCCGGGAACCCGATGTTGAGGCCGTGCTCGACCCACCACGGCGGGGTCGAGGCGCCCTCCTGCACCGGGGAACATCGCCAGCACGAGCACGTCACCGACGATGACACCGGCCGCGAGCGCGATCGGGCGGACCTGCCAGCCGAAGATCATCGCGAGGAACACGATCAGCGCACTGGGTGACGCCGTAGTAGGACGTGTTGACCAGCGTGAGCAGGAGCGAGGGCAGCTCCGGGGTCAGGATCAGTGAGATGACGAGGTAGGCGAAGATCACGCCCCGGACCCCAGGTGCGCTGCTTCTCGGCGGGGATCCCACGGATGATGTTGCGCGACACCAGCGAGCCGATGCCCAGCGCGGAGCCGCACAGGACGACGATCGCGCACAGCGCGGCGCCACCGGCGACGAGGCCGGTCAGCCAGTCGGGCAGCACCGGGCGGGAGAGCTGGAGCAGGGCCCCGGTTGGACGCCGGTCCCTCGAGCTTCTCGGGCAGCAGGGCCACGGCCGCGAAGGCCGCGGCGACCGAGGAAGGGATACATCAACATGTAGAGCGGGTTGAAGCGGGCGGCGCGCTTGAGGGTGCCCTCGGACTGGCCGAGAAGATCGCTTGCACGATGAAGGGGAAGACGAAGAAGCCCATGGCACGGAAGACGATCGTGGTCATCGTGAACGTCAGCGAGGGACCTTCCAGCGTGTAGTGCGTCGCCGGGACGGCTCCTGCCGCGGCGGCCTTGTCGAACAGCGCGGTCGTGCCGTCGGACTTGGCCACCGCCGCGAGCCCGACGAGGATCGCGCCGAGGAGCAGGGCGCCGTCCTTGACGAAGGAGACGAAGGCTGGCGCACGCACGCCCGACAGCAGCAGGAACACCATGGTCAACCCGGCGCCGGCGAGCACCGCGGCGGTCGGGTCGATCCGGATCCCCAGCGCACTCATCGCCACCCGGAGACCGGTCAGCTGGAGCTGCCCCCGGGGGGATCAGGAAGATCACCGAGGAGATCGCGATCGTCAGCTCCGGGGTGCGCGAGCGGAAGTGGGAGCCGGCAGCGTCCGGCAGGGTCATGGCGCCGTACCGCTTGCCCGCCTGCCAGAGGTAGGGCGCCAGCCAGTAGCCGATGGGGTAGGCGAGCAGGATGTAGGCGATGAACCAGACGCCGAAGTTGGAGCCGAAGGCGTAGACGCCGCCGGGAAACCCGAGCAGCGTGCCGATGCTGTAGGCCTCGCCGGCGCCGAGCACGAAGACCGGGATCGGGCCGAACGACCGGCCGCCGACGAGGTAGTCGTCGATGTCGGAGGTGCTCGCGCGTCGCGACATGAAGCCGGCCGCGAGAGCGGCGCCCGGGACGAGGCTGAAGGTCAGGAGGATCATGCGGGCTCCTCCGCGTCCTGCGACTCGCGAGCGACATACTCCGCCTCGTCGAACCACTTCCACGCGAGGTGGATGCACAGCGCCGTGAGGGGCATCCACAAGAAGAGCCGGGCGAAGAGAACGGGGAAGCCCGCGACCTGCGCCGTCGAGTGGGCAAATATGAGGATTCCACCAAGGACACCCGCGAAGGGCACCCCCATGGAGAGCAGGACGCTCTTGAGTTCGTTGGACATGATCAGCTCCAGATGAGTCAGGGGATGCCGTCCAGTGTGGGCTCGGTCACGTCGAGAGGGCCACTGTGATTGCACGAGATTGTGGGGCAGACTTCGTGAAAATCACCAAGGAGGAGCCATGAGCCCGGACGACACGATGGTCGCTGTCTGCGCCCGGGTCGAGGCAGACCTCGACGACGTCGTCCAGCGCCTCGTCGAGCGCATTCGACACGTGGTGCCGGCCTACGCCAGCGTCGCGTTCGAGGACCAGTACGCCTACATCCGCGCCGAGTTCGTCATCATGCTCGACTGCCCGGCACACGGCGCCTCCTTGCCCGACACCTTGGTCGCCGAGACCCGCGAGCTGGGGAAGCGGCGGGCCCAGCAGGGGATGACCTTGCAAGACGTCGTCCAGAGCTATCACCTCGGTCTCAAGGCGATCTGGTCCGGGCTGGTCGAGAAGGGCGACGACGCCGGACCCGCGCTGCTCGAGGCCTCCAGCTGGTTGTGGGACAACGTGCACGTCCTCACCTCGGCGGTCGCCGACGGACACGGTGAGGCGACGCGCAGTGCGCAGGCAGTTCGAGCGGGACTGCGCTACCGCTTCATCGAGGCGTTGAGCCGCTGGCCCGCGGTCACCCCGGAAGACCTCGAGGGGCTCGCGACCGGGATCGGCTTCGACCTCGCGACCCCCTTCGTTGCCGTGCTCGCACCCGCTGAGGGGTGGAACGAGCTCGACGTGGAGTCCTTCCAGCACGCCACGGAGCGCAGCCGCCGCACCCCCGGCCGGCCACCTCGACACGGTCCAGTGCAGCCGAGTGGGGGACCCGGTCGTGATCCTCACCCAAGGCAGCTCGACCGCGCCCGTGGTGGACGCACTTCTTGCGCGTGTGACGGGGACGAGGATCGGCATCGGCATGTCTCGGGCCGGGATGCCCGGCGCCGCCGCCACCATCGAAGACGCGCGGCTCGCGCTACGCACGGCGGGGCCCGGCGCCGTGGCCTCGTTCGACGTCGTCTGGCCGACAGCCCTGCTGGCCGCCCACCCCGAGCAGTGTGCGTCGCTGCTCGCACGGGGGTTGGAGGTGGCGAACGATCAGGCGCACCTCGCCGAGGCCGTCCCGGCATTTGCGGACAACGGATTCTCGGTGAGCGCGGCCGCGCGCTCCCTGCATCTGCACGCCAACTCGGTGACGTACCGCCTAGATCGCTGGCAGCAGCTCACGGGCTGGAGCCCGCGCACGTTCGACGGCTGGTGCGGTCCGTCGCATCGATGCGCCTGCCGAAATGAAGAAAAGGCCCCGTGGAGCCGGAGCCTTCTCAGTGTCCGAGGGGGACTTGAACCCCCACGCCCTAATACGGGCACTAGCACCTCAAGCTAGCGCGTCTGCCAATTCCGCCACCCGGACGAGTGCTGGGAAACAGTAGCAAGACGGGCGGCAAACTCCCTCATCGGGGTGACCCTGTGGAATGCCCCCATTGCGAGGCAGGATGAGGACATGTCGCAGACCTCGGAAAGCCGGACCTACGACCCCGCCGCAGAGGTCGTCGAGCTGTGTCGGGACCTGATCCGGATCGACACCAGCAACTACGGCGACAGTGCCGGCCCGGGGGAGCGCAAGGCCGCGGAGTACGCCGCAGGGCTGCTCGACGAGGTCGGCATCGAGTCCCGCCTCTACGAGCCCGAGCCGGGCCGGACCTCGCTCGTCCGCGCTGGGGCGGGGGGAGACGGGCGAGCCCCGCTGCTCGTCCACGGCCACCTCGACGTCGTGCCCGCCGCAGCGGAGGACTGGCAGGTCGACCCGTTCTCCGGCGAGATCAAGGACGGCTTCGTGTGGGGTCGTGGCGCGGTCGACATGAAGGACTTCGACGCGATGCTGCTCAGCGTGGTCCGCGCCCGGGCGCGGACCGGCGCAGCGCCGGAGCGCGAGGTCGTGATCTGCCTGACCGCCGACGAGGAGGCGGGCGGCCACAAGGGCGCCGAGGTGATCGTCAACGACCACCCCGACGAGATCGCCGACTGCACCGAGGCGATCGGCGAGGTGGGCGGGTTCAGCGCCACGGTCCGCGGCCGCCGGGTCTACCTGATCGAGGCCGCCGAGAAGGGCATGGCACGGATGAAGCTGACCGCCCGCGGTCGGGCCGGGCACGGCTCGATGATCAACTCCGACAACGCCGTCACCCGGCTCTCGGGCGCGGTCGCGCGCATCGGCGCGCACCAGTGGCCGGTCCGGCTCACCCCGACCATGGAGGTGCTGCTCGCTGCGGTCGCCGACATCGCCGGCACCGAGGCCACCCCGGAGAACGCGGAGGCACTGATCGAGGAGTTCGGCAGCGCGGCCCGGATGCTCGGTGCCGTCATCCGCAACACCGCCAACCCGACGCAGCTCGGCGCGGGCTACAAGGTCAACGTCATCCCCACCGAGGCCACCGCGCACATCGACGGCCGCTTCCTGCCGGGCTACGAGGACGAGTTCTTCGACACCCTGCGCGAGCTCGCCGGCGACGGCATCGAGATCGACTTCCTCTCGCACCAGCAGCCCCGGGAGACGCCCTACGAGGGCGACCCGGTGGCCGCGATGACCCGCTCGCTGCTCGCGGAGGATCCGGACGCCGTCGTGGCGCCGTACCTCATGAGCGGGGGACCGACGCGAAGCACTTCAACAAGCTGGGGATGCGCTCCTACGGCTTCGCGCCGCTCCGCCTGCCCGCCGACCTCGACTTCACCGCGCTCTTCCACGGCGTCGACGAGCGGGTGCCGGTGGACGCGCTGGAGTTCGGCGCCCGGGTCTTCGACCGGTTCCTCGACCGAGTCTGAGCCAGGGAGACCCGCTTGTGAAAAAATGCACAAGCGGGGTTAGCATGCTCATGTGAACTTCTCGACAGAGATCATCACCGCCCTCGCCACCGACCCGGCGGGCCTCATGCCGGCCCGCAACCAGATGGCCATATCGCTCGGCTGGCACATCATCCCGGCCTGCTTCGGAGTCGCCTTCCCGGCAATGATCTTCGTCGTGCACTGGCGCGGCGTGATGCGCGGCGACGCGGACGCGCTGGAGCTCGCGAAGCGGTGGTCCAAGGTCTCGGCCGTGCTGTTCGCGATCGGGGCCGTCTCCGGCACCGTGCTCAGCTTCGAGATGGGTCTGCTGTGGCCGGGCCTGATGGGCCCCTTCGGTGACGTGCTCGGACTGCCCTTCGCGTTCGAGGGCCTGTCCTTCTTCATCGAGGCGATCTTCCTCGGCATCTACCTCTACGGCTGGAACCGGATGCCGCCACGCGTCCACCTCTTCATGCTGGTCCCGATGATGGTCGCCGGTGTCGTCGGCACCTTCTGCGTGCTCGCCGTCAACGCCCTGGATGAACAACCCGGCCGGCTTCCGGATGGTCAACGGGGAGGTCACCGACGTCGATCCGTGGGCCGCGATGTTCAACGACGGCGTCTGGCTGATGTTCGCCCACATGTGGGTCGGCGCCTACGTCGTCGTCGGCTTCGCCGTCGCGGGGGGTGTACGCCGCCGGCATGCTGCGCGGCCGCCGAGACCGCCACCACCGGCTGGGGTTCCTCGTGCCGTTCGCCTTCGCAACGGTGGCCGCGATCACCCAGCCGTTCGTGGGACACATCCTCGGCCTGCGCGTCGCCGAGACCCAGCCGGCCAAGCTCGCGGCCTTCGAGCTGGCCGAGACGACCGAGCAGCCGGCCCCGCTGCGGCTCGGCGGGGTGATCATCGACGGTGAGGTCCGCTACAACTTCGACATCCCCAAGATTGGCTCGCTGATCGCGCGCAACAGCTTCGACAAGCCGGTGCCCGGCCTCGACACGATCCCCGAGGACGAGCACCCGCCGGTCAACCTCACGCACCTCTCCTTCCAGACGATGGTCGGCCTCGGCACGCTGCTGGCCGGCTCCACCGTGCTCTTCTGGCTGGCGCGCTGGCGACGGCGCGACCTCACCCAGAACCGCTGGTTCCTGCGCTTCGCGGTGCTCGCCGGACCGCTCGCCGTGGTCGCGCTCGAGGCCGGCTGGATCGCCACCGAGGTCGGCCGACAACCCCGGGTGGTCTGGCAGGTGCTGCGCACGACCGAGGCGGCCGGGGACAGCCCCCGGATCTGGTGGAGCCTGACCGGGACGATCATCGTGTACGCCGGCATGACCACTGCCGCGATCGTCACTCTCCGCTCCATGGCGCGACGCTGGCGGGCCGGCGAGCACGATCTCCCGTCGCCGTACGGACCGGAGGCGTCGGCATGAGCCTCGAGCTGGCCGTCGCGGCCGCCCTGTTCGCCGGCGTCGTGATCTATGCGATCTTCGGCGGAGCCGACTTCGGCTCCGGGTTCTTCGACGCCACGGCCGGTGGCACGGCGCGGGGAGCGGAGACGCGTACGCTGATCGACCACAGCATCGGCCCGGTGTGGGAGGCCAACCACGTCTGGCTGATCTACGTCCCGGTGACCGGTGGACCGCCTTCCCGATGACGTTCGCCGCGACGATGAGCACGCTCGCGATCCCCTTGCTCTTGGCGCTCTTGGGGATCGTGCTGCGCGGAGCGAGCTTCGCCTTCAGGAAGTACGCCGCGACGCTGGCCCGGGCCCGGCTCTTCGGCGTGGTCTTCGCTGCATCTTCCCTGATCACCCCGTTCTTCCGGGCGCCGCCGCCGGCGCGATCGTGTCGGGACGGGTGCCGGCCGAGGGGCGGGCGACCTGATGGGGTCCTGGCTCACGCCGACCTCGATCCTGGGCGGCCTGATCGCGGTCGGGACCTGTGCGTTCCCGGCCGGCTGCTTCCTGACCGCCGATGCCGCCCGCGGTCGGCACGACTCCCTGACGGCCGGCCTCCGCGTCCGCACGCTCGGCGTCGGGATCGCGACTGGACTGCTCGTCTTCGCGACCCCGGTCCCGCTGAAGGCGGACGCCCCGACGTTCTTCGACGGCCTCGCGAGCCGGGGTCTGGTGCTGATGATCGGCTCCGCGCTCGCCGGTGCCGCGACCCCGGTCCTGCTGTGGCGCCGACGTTTTGCGGCGGCGCGGATCGGCGCCGTCCTCGCGGTGGGCGCCGTGGTGCTCGGCTGGGGCGTGGGGCAATACCCGTGGCTGCTCGTCGACGAGGTCACCATCGTCGACGGGGCCGGCGCTCCGGCCACGCTGCAGGCCCTGCTGATCGCCGTCGGGATCGCCGCCGTGCTCGTCGTGCCGGCGCTGGGCTATCTCTACGTGCTCACCCAGAGCGAGCGCTGGACGCACTCGTAAGGATCAGCCGAAGAGCGTCAGTCGCTGGCGGATGATCTTGCGGCGGAGCACCACGCGGCGTACGCCATCGGCACCGATCCGCAGCCGGTCGAGCTCCCAGCCGCCGATCTCCGCCCGCTCCACCAGCATCCGCGTGACCACGGTGCGCGGGAGCTCGCGCGGCACGGTCAGGGTGTCGAACTCCCACTCCACACCGGGGCGGGGCGGGCGTCGGTGTGCCCCGGTCATCGTTCCGCCATGGTTCAGTCTCCGCTCACGTCGTCGAGCGCGTCGATGATCTCCGGGGGGAGCGCGAGGTCCTCGATGCCGAGCGCCCCGTCGAGCTGGGCGGCGGTGCGCGCGCCCACGATGGGGGCGGTCACGCCGGGCCGGTCGCGCACCCAGACGAGGGCGACCTCCGGGGGCGTCCAGCCGAGTCCTTCGGCCGCGCGCACCACGGACTCGACGATGCCGCGACCGCGTTCGTCGAGGTAGTGGTTGACGAAGCTCGCGAAGTGCGGCGACGCCGCGCGCGAGTCGGACGGCGTGCCGGTGCGGTACTTCCCCGTGAGCACGCCGCGTCCGAGCGGCGACCGGGGCAGGACCCCGAGGCCCGGGGCAGCGGCGGCGGGCAGCACCTCGTGCTCGATCCCGCGGGCGAGCAGCGAGTATTCGACCTGCGTCGACGCCAGCGGCGTACGACCCGGGACGGCCCGCTGCCGGGTCGCGGCCTGCGCGGTCTGCCAGCCGGAGTAGTTGGAGATGCCGACGTAGGACGCCCGACCCGACGACACGGCGAAGTCGAGCGCCGTCAGCGTCTCCTCGACCGGGGTGTCGTCGGTCCAGACGTGCACCTGCCACAGGTCGACGTGGTCGACCTTCAGCCGCTTGAGGCTTGCGTCCGGGGACGTCAGGAGGTGGCCGCGCGAGGTGTTCGTGACCCTTTCGCCCGTACGGCGACTTATGCCCGCCTTCGTCGCGAGCACAACCTCGTCGCGCCCGATGACGTCACCGAGCAGGCTCCCGATCAGCTCCTCGCTGGCCCCGTCGCCGTAGCCGGCCGCGGTGTCGAGCAGCGTGCCGCCCTTCTCCGCGAAGGCGATCAGCTGGTCGCGCGCCTCGTGCTCGTCGGTGTCGCGCCCCCGGGTCATGGTGCCGAGGCCGAGTCGGGAGACCTTCAGGCCCGTGGAGCCGAGTGCGCGCTGCTGCATGCGCCGAGATTAGCCACGCGCGCCGAGCGAGCCCCCCACGGCTCGCCGACATCGCCACGCGTAGGCTCCTGCGACGTGTTAGACCTGCTCAAGGCCGTGGTGCTCGGCACCATTCAGGGCCTGACCGAGTTCCTGCCCATCTCGAGCAGTGCGCACCTGCGGATCTTCCCGGAGCTGTTCGGGTGGGGCGACCCGGGAGCCGCCTTCACGGCGGTGATCCAGATCGGCACCGAGCTCGCCGTGCTGATCTACTTCCGGCACGACATCTGGCGCATCGGCAAGGCATGGGTGCTGTCGCTCTTCAAGCCCGAGTGGCGCGGCCAGCTCGACTCCCGGATGGGCTGGTTCATCATCATCGGCTCGCTGCCGATCGTGATCCTCGGTGTGCTGCTCAAGGACATCATCGAGCAGGACTTCCGCAACCTGTGGATCATCGGCAGCACCCTGATCGTGATGGGCATCGTGCTCGGTGTCGCCGACCGGCTCTCCCGCAACGACCGGACGATCCGGGACATCAGCCTGCGCGACGCGGTCCTGATGGGCCTCGCGCAGGCACTCGCCCTGATCCCCGGCGTCTCGCGCAGCGGCGCGACCATCTCGATGGGCCGCGCCCTCGGCTACGAGCGGGAGGCGGCAACCCGCTATGCCTTCCTGCTCGCCATCCCGGCCGTCGTCGGTGCCGGCATCTTCGAGCTCAAGGAGATCCCCGGCGGGGACAACTCCTACGGCTGGGGCCCGACCCCGGTCGCGACGGTCGTCAGCTTCGTCGTCGGCTACGCCGCGATCGCGTGGCTGCTGCGCTACGTCTCCACGAAGTCCTACACGCCGTTCGTGCTCTACCGCGTCGCGCCTCGGCACCGCGACGCTGATCCTGCTGGGTGCCGGCGTCCTCAACGCCTGAGCGGGCACAAAGTGGCACCCAGAACGTGCTGACCGGGCACAAAAGTGTGGAACTTTGTGACCGGTCGACAGGAAAGTCGCGCCACTTTGTGACCGGTCAGCGCTTGGGGAGGGTGGTCGCGAGCAACGCGAGCGCGACCAGCTGGCTGATCACGACCGCGACCACCAGCGCGGGCAGCGACCGGTCGTAGAGCCAGCCGGCCCCGGCGCCGCCGGCGATCGCCAGCGCGCCCCGGATGCCTGCGAAGACGCCGTACGCCGTCGCGCGACGCTGCGCCGGGACGAGGTCTGCGACGGCGGCCTTGATGGTGGAGTCCCTGGACGCCGTGCGCGAATCCCCAGACCGCGACGCCGACGAGGACCAGCGTGAAGGACCCGCCGAGCGCCGGGGCCGGGACAGGCGCGACCGGGACCGGCACGACGAAGAGGATCTTCGCGCCGGTGCGGTCGTAGAGGGACCCCACGACGAGCGCCGCGACCGCCTCGACGGCCATCGCGCCGGCGTACACCACAGGCACCGCCGCGACGGGCACGAGCTTGTCGACGGTGAGGTGGTAGCCGATGATGCCGAAGGTCACGAGGGCGCCCGTGGTGAGCGCGCAGGCGAAGGCGTAGCGGAAGAAGACAGGCGGCAGGTCGGCGCCGAGCGCGTCCTTGAACCAACCCTGTCGGGGCCGATCGTCGGAGGAGGGTGCGGCGGACGGGTCGTAGACCGACGGGTCGGGGACCCGCAGGCACAGGGCGACGAGCAACGCCATCGCGATCGAGCCCGGGATCGCGAGCACCGCCATCCCGGCCCAGATCGAGGCACCTGCCACCACCGCGGCCACCACCAGTGGGCCGGCGAAGGCGCCGACCCGGTCGAGAGCCTTGTGCACGCCGAAGCCGCGACCGCGACCGACGGCGCCCGCCGCGTGGGCGAGCAACGCGGACTTGGACGGCGAGCGGATCGCCTTGCCGAGGCGCTCGAGCAGGATCATCACGACTGCGAAGGCCAGTCCGGCGGCGCCGAGTCGTGGGGCGAACCACAGCAACGGGACGC
This sequence comes from Nocardioides sp. B-3, assembly GCF_024703895.1. Lineage (GTDB taxonomy): Bacteria > Actinomycetota > Actinomycetes > Propionibacteriales > Nocardioidaceae > Nocardioides. The sequence continues at coordinate 3,973,201 of NZ_CP087968.1, read as the reverse complement.
ACACCGCGGTGAGGCCGTAGCCGACGATCGTCAGCGACCAGTAGCGCCCCGTGCGGTCGGCGACAGGGCCGAAGACGAGTCGCAGCACCAGTGCAACGGCCTCGCCCGCACCGGTGACGAGACCGACGACGAGGCCGGAGGCGCCGAGCGCCGCGAGGACGGGGCCGTACATCGAGCGCGCGCCCTCGTAGACCATGTCGGCGGCGAGACTGACGAAGCCGAACCACCACACCACCTGCCGGGCGCCCAGCCGGGGGCCGGGCTGGGTCGGAGCTCACAGCCAGCCGGACTTCTTGAAGAACCACAGCAGCGCGGCGGAGACGCCCACCATCAGCGCCACCGCGAACGGGTAGCCGTAGGCCCAGCCCAGCTCGGGCATGTGGTCGAAGTTCATGCCGTAGATCCCCGCAATCAGGGTCGGCACGACCACCAGTGCGGCGCCGGCCGAGATCTTGCGCATGTCGTCGTTCTGCTGCACCGAGATGCGAGCGAGGTGCGCGTCGAAGGCCGTGGACAGCATCCCGTCGAGGTTGTCGATGACTTCCGTGACCCGGTGCAGGTGGTCGGAGACGTCGCGGAAGTAGGTCGCCGTCTCCTCGTCCACACCGTCCATCTGGCCCGGGGCGAAGCGGCGCATCGGCTCGCGGAGCGGCATCACCGCGCGGCGTACCTCCGCGATCTCCCGCTTGAGCGTGTAGATCCGGATCGAGTCGTTGGTGCGGGCGGGGAGAAGACGGACTCCTCGACCTCGTCCACGTCCTCCTCGAGGGCGGCGCCGACCTTCTCGTACTCGTCGACGACGCGGTCGCAGATCGCATACATGACCGCCATCGGCCCGTGCTCAAGCACCTTCGCGCTGCTCGAGGTCGCGACGCGACGTTGCGAGGTTGATCCCTTCACCGTGCCGGACCGTGACGACGAAGTCCGGACCGATGAAGACGTTGATCTCCCCGGTCTCGACGGCGTCGAACTCATCGACGTACCAAAGAGTCTTGAGCACCATGAAGAACGTGTCGCCGTAGCGCTCCACCTTGGGGCGTTGGTGCGAGTCGCCGGCGTCCTCGACCGCGAGCGGGTGCAGGTCGAAGGTGGTCGCGATCTGCTGGAGCTCTTCGGGCGTCGGATCGTGGATGCCGATCCACTGGAAGTCACCCGCGCCGCAGGGCACCCGTGCGTGCCCCGGGCTCGGGTCCTCGCTGTCAAGGGGGGGACGCACGCCCCCGGTGGTAGAGCGCGTTGTCGACGATCACAACCGTCAGGCTAGTGCCACTAGGGTCGCGAGCATGGCAACGGTGATCCTCGTCCGGCACGGTCGCTCGACGGCCAACACGTCCGGCGTGCTGGCGGGTCGGCTGCCCGGTGTGAAGCTCGACGAACGCGGCCACGAACAGGCCACGGCCACCGCCCTGCGACTCGCCGCGGTGCGTCTCTCCGCCGTCATCTCCAGTCCGCTCGAGCGCTGCAAGCAGACCGCGAAGGCCATCACCGCCGCCCGGGGCGCGCCGCTCGCGCTCGGCACCGATCGCAAGCTCACCGAGTGCGACTACGGCGACTGGCAGGGCCGCGCGATCAAGGACCTCGCCAAGGAACCCCTGTGGAAGGTTGTCCAGACCCAGCCGTCGGCCGCCGCGTTCCCCGGCGGTGAGTCGATGCGCGCGATGCAGGACCGCGCCGTCGAGGCCGTACGCCGACATGATCGGCTCGTCGAGGAGCAGCACGGTCCCGGGGCGGTCTGGCTGGCGGTCAGCCACGGCGACGTGATCAAGGCGATCCCGGCCGATGCCCTCGGCACCCACCTCGACCTCTTCCAGCGCATCCACGTGGATCCGGCGTCGGTCTCGATCGTGCGCTACACCGAGGCGCGGCCCTATGTCCTCGGCACCAACACGTCGGCCGGCGACCTGTCGTGGCTGACGCCACCGCCGTCCGCACGCAAGCCGGCCAAGAGGTCGCGACGGAAGGCCGACGACGCCGTGGTCGGCGGGGGAGCCGGGCCAACCACCGCTGGCTAGGCTGACGACATGCCATTGGTCCACGCCTTCGACCCGCCGGGGCGCTTCGTCGTCGGCACGGTCGGCCCGCCCGGTGCCCGCACCTTCTTCCTCCGGGCCCGCGACGGCGCCCGGATCACCACCGTCGCACTCGAGAAGCAGCAGGTCGAGGCACTCGCAGAGCGCATCGACGAGCTCCTCGACGAGGTCATGCAGGCAGACGCCAACACGGCGCTGATCCCGGCCGTGGCGCCCTTCGACCTCGTCGACAACCATCCGCTCGAGCAGCCGATCGAGGAGGAGTTCCGCGCCGGCACCATGACGTTGTCGTGGGACATCGCGATCGAGCGCATCGTGATCGAGGTGTTCCCGTTCACCGAGGCGGCCGTGGTGTCGCCCGACCGGGTCGACGAGGACCCGGAGGAGCCCGAGCCCGACGAGATCTTCCTCGTCAAGCTCACGGCCGGCGGCGCCCGCGCCTTCGTCGACCGTGCCCGCACCGTGATCGGCGCCGGCCGCCCGGACTGCCCGTTCTGCGGCAACCCCATCGACCCCGACGGTCACCTGTGCGTGCGGGCCAACGGCTTCCGTCGCCGCGACCCGCAGCAGTCGTGAGCGACCCGCTCGCCGGTGAGCTCACGCTCCACGGGCGGGTGATGCCCGCCTCCAACGCGACCTTCGTCGGCGAGATCGGCGGGCTCCGCGTCGTCTACAAGCCGATCGCGGGGGGAGCGCCCCCTGTGGGACTTCCCCGACGGCACCTCGGCCGGCCGCGAGATCGCGGCCTACCTCGTCAGCGAGGCCCCGGGCTGGAACATCGTCCCGCGCACCATCCTGCGCGACGGGCCGCACGGCCCGGGCATGGTCCGAGTCTGGCAGGAGCCCGACCCGACGCAGGCCGCTGTCGACCTCGTCCCCGCCGGCCTGACACCCGAGGGGTTCCGGCACGTCTTCGACGGCGTCGACGCGCGCGACCGCGAGGTGTCGCTGATCCACGAGGACTCGATCCCGCTGCGGCTGATGGCCGTCTTCGACGTGCTCGTCAACAACGCCGACCGCAAGGGCGGGCACGTGCTCGCGATGCCCGACTTCCACCGCTACGGCGTCGACCACGGCCTCACCTTCCACGTCGACCACAAGCTGCGCACGGTCCTGTGGGGCTGGCTGGGCTCGCCGTTGCTCGAGGAGGAGCAGTCGGGCGTACGCCGCGTGCAAGCGGTCGTCGACGGCGCGCTCGGCGAAGCACTGTCCGAGCACGTCACACGGGCTGAGATCTCGGCCCTCGCGCGCCGCTGCAGGGCCCTGCTCGCTGCGGGCGAGCTGCCCTCGCCGCGCGACGAGTACCCGGTCATCCCCCGGCCGCCATTCTGAGCCGGATAGGCTGCGCGGCATGCGTTCGTGGTCATCTCCCGAGGTCCCAGACCTGACCGTTGCCGGTCCCACCGTCCGGATCCACGACACCAGCTCCGGTGGCCTCGTCGAGACCCGGCCAGAGGGGCCGGCTCGGCTCTACGTCTGCGGGATCACGCCCTATGACGCGACGCACATGGGACACGCCGCGACCTACCTCGCCTTCGACCTGCTCAACCGTGCCCCGGCGCTGCGCCGGTCACGACGTCACCTACGTGCAGAACGTCACCGACGTCGACGACCCGCTGCTCGAGCGGGCCGAGAAGGTCAAGGTCGACTGGGTGGCGCTCGCCGAGCGCGAGACCGAGCTGTTCCGTCACGACATGGAGGCGCTGCGCGTCCCGGCCCCCGACCACTACATCGGGGCCGTCGAGTCGATCCCGCTCGTCATCGACCTGATCACCCGACTGCAGGAGGCCGGCGCGATCTACTCGGTCGAGAGCGACCTCTACTTCTCCGTCACCGCCGATGCGGCCTTCGGCGACGTCTCCGGCTGGTCGCGCGACGAGATGCTGCGGATCTTCGGCGAGCGCGGGGGAGACCCAGACCGTGAGGGCAAGCGCGACCCGCTCGACTGCGTCGTGTGGCGCGGCAAGCGCGAGGGGGGAACCGTCCCTGGGACAGCCCCTTCGGCCCCGGTCGTCCCGGCTGGCACATCGAGTGCACCGCCATCGCGCTCGAGCACCCGGGCTCGGCGTTCGACGTCCGGGGCGGCGGCAGCGACCTGATCTTCCCGCACCACGAGATGTGCGCCGGCGAGGCGCAGGTCGCCGAGCCGGGCCAGCGGTTCGCGAAGGCCTACTCCCACGCCGGGATGGTGGCCTACGACGGCGAGAAGATGTCGAAGTCGAAGGGCAACCTCGTCTTCGTCTCAGCGCTGCGCAACAGCGACGTCGACCCGATGGCGATCCGACTCGTCCTGCTGCGCCACCACTACCGCAGTGACTGGGAGTGGACCGACGCTCAGCTCTGGGACGCGGTCGACACCGTCGCCCAGTGGCGCAAGGCGCTCGTCCCGGGTGCGGGCGCGCCGGCTGAGCCGGTCGTCACCGCCGTACTCGCCGCGCTCGCCAACGACCTCGACGCCCCCACCGCCGTCGCGGCCGTCGACGACTGGGTCGCCTCGACCCCGGGCGACACCGAGCACGGCCTCGCCGACACCAGCGACCCCGATGCCGCCGCGACCCTGCGGCCGGTGCTCGACGCGGCCCTCGGTCTGCTGCTCTGATCCATGACCCACACCGCCCGTCGCCGACTGCTGGTCGGTTGTGCGGTGATCGTGGTTGTGGCCCTTGTGGCGCTTGCCCTACGCGGACCATCTCCGGAGGATCCCGGCGAAGGTGAGATGACCGCCGTGGTCGTTGCAGTCCGGGACCAGCCGGTGATCGGCGGCGAGCGCGTGGCCACCCACTACTCGGTAGCCGTCGTGTTGACCGAACAGGCGATGTTCGACGCCTACGCCGCCTCCCTGGCCCGGGAACGAGCAGCCGAAGCCATACCAATATGGGTTCTCCGGCCTCAAACTCCCTGAGGAAGACCTCGCCCCCCTCGAGGTCGGCGGCCAGCCGGCTCAGGGCCCAGCAGTGGCGCCGGTGGTGGAGGGACGGCTCAGGATCCCGTGGTCTGGCGAGCCGCGCTATCTGTGCCTCGGGCGGTCGGCCTACGAGGGGGTGGTCCGAACGAGCGGCTGCGTCCTCGTGGACAGGCAGCCACCCGTGGCAATCACGCTGGTGACCGGCGCGGCTCCGTTGGGCCTGCTCGACTGACCCCGGCCGTGCTGCCGCTCGTCCGGGGGCCACTCACCGGAGCCGCCCTTCACGGAAGTGCGGCGTGTCGGATGTGATGCCCCGCGTGTCGTGCGCCGAGAGCCGAGATCGTGGCCCCTGCCCTCGTGCGTGAGTTGTCAGTCCTCTGTACGCCGCTTGAGGTAGCGCTCGAACTCGCGCGCGATCGCCTCGCCGCTGGCCTCGGGCAGGTCGGCGGTGTCGCGGGACTCCTCGAGGGAGCGGACGTAGTCGGCGACGTCCTCGTCCTCCTCGGCCAGCTCGTCGACGCCACGCTCCCGGGCGCGGGCGTCGTCGGGCAGGTCGCCGAGCGGGATCGAGCAGTCGAGGAGGTCCTCGAGCTGGCCGATCAGGGCCAGCGTGGCCTTGGGGCACGGCGGCTGTGCGACGTAGTGCGGCACGGCGGCCCAGTAGGAGACGTTGGGGATGTCGAGCTGGACGCAGGCGTCCTGGAAGACGCCGACGATGCCGGTGGGGCCTTCGTAGGTCGACTGCTCAAGCTTGAGGCGGTCGACGAGGTCGGGCTCGGTCGCGCTGCCGGTGACGGGGATCGGACGCGTGTGCGGCGAGTCCGCCAGCAGCGCGCCGAGGGTGATCACCAGCTCGTTGCCCGGGTCGTCGCAGGCTGCGAGCAGCTCGGCGCAGAACTGGCGCCAGCGCATGTTGGGCTCGATGCCGCGGATCAGGATGACGTCGCGGTCCATGTCGGGCGGCGACGCGATGGCGATCCGCGTCGTCGGCCGGGTGAGGCGGCGGTGACCGTTCTCGTCCGTGCTGACCAGCGGGCGGTTGACACGGAAGTCGTAGAACTCCTCGGGGTCGATGGCGCCGACCACCCGCGCGTCCCACACCTCCATCAGGTGATCGACCACCCCGGAGGCGGCATCCGCGGCGTCGTTCCAGCCCTCGAAAGCGGCGATGACCACGGGGGAGACGAGGTCCTGCACGTCGTCGAACTCGATCACTCACCCACCCTAGTGGGCACCCGTCGAAGCGCCGCCGATTTCGCGGCAGCCGGGCACGGTGGAAGCATCGGGGCCTGCGTCCAGCACGTGGAATCAACGTCCGAAGTGTGGACTGTGCTCCGTACGCTGGACACCTCATCGATTGGAGTTCGAGGCCCGTGACTACTGTGCCCGCCCTCACTGCCGAGTCGGTCAGCGCGCCTGACCACCGTCCGGATGCCACCGAGCTCCTGACCTCGATGCTCAGCGAGCGGATCGTGGTCCTCGACGGCGCCATGGGCACGGCCATCCAGCGCGACCGGCCCGACGAGGCCGGCTATCGCGGCGAGCGCTTCGCCGACTGGCCCAGCGACGTCCGGGGCAACAACGACCTGCTGACGCTGACGCAGCCCGAGATCATCGGCGCGATCCACCGGGAGTACCTCGAGGCCGGCGCGGACATCATCGAGACCAACACCTTCAACGCCAACGCGATCTCGCTCGCGGACTACGGCATGGAGGCGCTCGCCTACGAGCTCAACTACGAGTCGGCGCGGCTGGCCCGTCGGGAGTGCGACGCCGTCACCTCGCAGGACCCGAGCCGGCCGCGGTTCGTCGTGGGAGCGTTCGGGCCGACGACGCGCACGGCGTCGATCTCACCCGACGTCAACGACCCGGCCACACGCAACGTGTCCTACGACCAGCTCGTGGCGGCGTACAAGGAAGCAGGCCGCGGCCTGCTCGACGGCGGCTCCGACCTGCTCTTCATCGAGACGATCTTCGACACCCTCAACGCCAAGGCTGCGATCTTCGCGGTCGAGACGCTGTTCGAGGAGTACGGCCGCCGCTGGCCGGTCATCATCTCCGGCACCATCACCGACGCGTCCGGGCGCACGCTCTCGGGCCGAGTCACCGAGGCCTTCTGGAACTCCGTGCGCCACGCGAAGCCGATCGCCGTCGGCCTCAACTGCGCGCTCGGTGCGAAGGAGATGCGCCCCTACATCGAAGAGATGAGCCGCATCGCCGACACCTTCGTGTCGTGCTACCCCAACGCCGGCCTGCCCAATGCCTTCGGTGAGTACGACGAGGCGCCGGCCGAGACCTCCGAGATCCTCGCCGAGTTCGCGGAGGCCGGGTTCGTCAACATCGTCGGCGGGTGCTGCGGCACCACCCCCGCGCACATCGCGGCGATCGCGAAGGCCGTCGACGGCAAGCCGCGGCGCCAGTGCCCGAGATCCCGGTGGCCATGCGACTGGCCGGCCTCGAGCCGTTCACCATCGACGACGACAGCCTGTTCGTCAACGTCGGCGAGCGCACCAACATCACCGGCTCTGCGAAGTTCCGCAACCTGGTCAAGGCCGGCGACTACGACACCGCGCTCAGCGTCGCCCTGCAGCAGGTCGAGAACGGCGCGCAGGTCATCGACGTCAACATGGACGAGGGCATGATCGATGGCGTCGCCGCCATGGACCGGTTCCTCAAGCTGATCGCCAGCGAGCCCGACATCAGCCGCGTCCCGGTGATGGTCGACTCCTCGAAGTTCGAGATCATCGAGGCCGGGCTCAAGTGCGTCCAGGGGCAAGCCGATCGTCAACTCGATCTCCATGAAGGAGGGCGAGGACACGTTCCGCGAGCACGCCCGCCTGTGCCGGAAGTACGGCGCCGCGGTGGTCGTGATGGCCTTCGACGAGGACGGCCGGGCCGCCGACCTCGAGAGCCGCAAGCGGATCTGTCAGCGCGCCTACAAGATCCCTGGTGGACGAGGTCGGCTTCCCGGCCGAGGACATCATCTTCGACCCCAACGTCTTCGCCGTCGCGACGGGCATCGAGGAGCACGCCAACTACGGGCTCGACTTCATCGAGGCCGCCCGCTGGATCCGCGAGAACCTGCCGGGCGCGCAGATCTCGGGCGGCATCTCCAACGTGTCGTTCTCCTTCCGCGGCAACAACGCCGTACGCGAAGCCATCCACGCCGTCTTCCTCTACTACGGCATCCGGGCCGGCCTCTCGATGGGCATCGTCAACGCCGGCGCGCTGGTGACCTACGACAGCATCGACCCCGAGCTGCGCGAAGCGATCGAGGACGTGATCCTGAACCGCCTCGACGACCCGATGCAGGCCACGGAGAAGCTGCTCGAGATTGCCGAGAAGTACCGCGTCACGGACGCACTCGAGGAGAAGGCCGCCGCCGAGTGGCGCTCGCTCCCGATCCGCGAGCGGATCACGCACGCCCCGGTGAAGGGCATCGACGCCCACGTCACCGAGGACACCCGAAGAGCTGCGGGCAGAGATCTCGGCCGCCGGTGGTCGCCCGATCGAGGTGATCGAGGGCCCGCTGATGGACGGCATGAACGTCGTCGGCGACCTGTTCGGCGCCGGCAAGATGTTCCTCCCGCAGGTCGTCAAGAGCGCCCGCGTGATGAAGAAGGCCGTGGCCTACCTCCTGCCCTTCATCGAGGCGGAGAAGCAGCCCGGTGACGCCGAGACCAAGAACGGCACCATCGTGATGGCGACCGTCAAGGGCGACGTGCACGACATCGGCAAGAACATCGTCGGCGTCGTGCTGCAGTGCAACAACTACGAGGTCATCGACCTCGGTGTGATGGTGCCTGCCCAGAAGATCCTCGACGCCGCGGCCGAGCACAACGCCGACATCATCGGGCTCTCCGGGCTGATCACGCCGTCGCTCGACGAGATGGTGCACTTCGCCGGCGAGATGCAGCGCACCGGCATGACCATCCCGCTGATGATCGGTGGCGCGACCACCTCCGCGCCCACACGGCGGTCAAGGTGGACAAGAAGTACGACGGCCCGGTCATCTGGGTCAAGGACGCCTCGCGGTCCGTGCCGACCGCGGCCGCGCTGCTCAGCGACGAGCTGCGCCCGAAGCTGATGGCCGACGTCAAGCTCGACTACGACTCGCTGCGCGAGCGGCACGCCACGAAGCACGACCGGCCGATGCTCTCGCTCGAGGCGGCGCGCGCCAACCGCACGCCGATCGACTGGGAGGGCTACGTCCCGCCCACGCCGGCCGAGCTCGGGGTGCAGGTCTTCGAGGGCTACGACATCGCGGAGCTGCGTGAATACATCGACTGGCAGCCGTTCTTCAACGCTCGGGAGATGAAGGGCAAGTTCCCCGACATCCTCAACAGCCCGACGGCGGGGAGACCGCGCGCAAGCTCTACGAGGACGCGCAGCTCATGCTCGACCGGATCATCGAGGAGAAGTGGCTCACAGCCAACGGCATCATCGGGTTCTTCCCCGCCGCGGCCGATGGCGACGACACGATCGTGTACGTCGACGAGTCGCGCTCGGAGGTCCTGACGACGCTGCACCACCTGCGCCAGCAGGGTGAGCACCGCCGGGGGCATCCCCAACCGCTCGCTCGGCGACTTCATCGCGCCGGCGTCAACGGGGCTCGAGGACTACGTCGGTGGCTTCGCCGTCACGGCCGGCCCGGGGCAGCACGGACAAGATCATGGAGTTCAAGGCCGACCTCGACGACTACTCCGCGATCCTGCTCGAGTCGCTCGCCGACCGACTGGCCGAGGCGTTCGCGGAGCGCATGCACCAGCGCGTCCGCAAGGAGTTCTGGGCCTACCTGCCCGACGAGGACCTCGACAACGAGGCGCTCATCGGGGAGAAGTACGTCGGCATCCGACCCGCTCCCGGCTACCCGGCCTGCCCCGAGCACACCGAGAAGTCGACCCTGTGGGAGCTGCTCGACGTCGACAAGATCGGCATCGAGCTCACCGAGTCCATGGCGATGTGGCCCGGTGCCTCGGTGAGCGGGTGGTACTTCTCGCACCCGCAGTCGCAGTACTTCGTCGTCGGCCGGCTCGGTCGTGACCGGGTCGCCGACTACGCCGAGCGCAAGGGCTGGGACCTCGCGACGGCCGAGCGTTGGCTGTCGTCCAACTCCGGGCTACGACCCGGAGGACTGAGCTCGCTAGAGCTCCTCGCCGGTGGGGTCGGGAGCGGTCGGGTCGTCGAGCCGGGCGCCACCGACGGGCTCCCGCTCCCACTCCGGGATGGTCCAGCCCTCGTCCGGGTCGCCGTCCAGCGTGATGCACCCGGTGTTGTGCAGGCCCTCGTGGATGGGGGCGTGGTCACCGCTCGCCCGGTGCGTCACCCACGTGCGGATCGCGGCACCGTGGCTGACGACCAGCGCGGACTCGACACCCTGCGCACAGGTGCGGGCGATCGCTTCGTCGTACCGCGCCCGGGAACGCGGTGCCGGTCTCGCCGCCCGGCATCGGCGACGCGAGGTCGCCCTCGAGCCAGTGGGCGATCGTGCCGAGGTAGCCGAGCACGGCGGTCTCGTCGGCTCGCATCTCGAAGTCGCCGGCCGTGATCTCGCGCAGCCCGTCGTGCTCGACCGGCGTCAGGCCGAGCTGGGTCGCGGTCGGCCCGGCGGTCTGGTGCGTGCGGGCGAGGGTCGAGACCGAGATCGCGCCGATGCCCCGGTCCTCGAGGGCACGGGACGCGGCCTGCGCCTGTCGCTGCCCGAGGTCGGTGAGGTCCGCCCCGGGGAAAGCGGTGTCAAGGGCGCCCGACACGTTGGAGTGGGTCTGACCGTGGCGGAGCAGGTACAAGCGCATGCCGAGAAGCCTAGGGCGGCGGGGTCAGGCGATCACCGCTGCCAGCATCACGAGTGGCAGCGACACCAGTCCGGCGATCGAGGATCGACGGCATCAGCGCCGCCAGCGGCGACCAGTACCTCGACGACGGCCTCGACGACCAGCACGTGGTGGTCTCACCCCGTCGCCTCTGGTAGCCCCAAATGACTAGGAAATGACTATGGACAGTCGACACGAGGCCGCGATATCACGGGGAGGGAGATAACACAAGGCGTCTACTCGGGAGTGTCCAATGGTCAAGCGATTCCGCTTTCTTCTGATTCTCCTCTTGTTGGCGGTATCCCTGCCGCTGGGATGGTCGCCGGCGCAGGCTGGTATCGACGTGGCGCCGGGTCAGACCGGGTTCGAGCCGCACGTCGCCTCGGTGAACCCCGCGCAACCCGTCACAGGTGGCGGTGATGCGGGGATGCCGAGTCAGGATCTCCACCAACTTTGGGCAGACCTTCCCGATCGTGCGGAACACGACGCTCGGCTGCAACGGCGATCCTGCGATTGCACGGGATTCCTTGGGGCAGTTGTTCGTGACGCACCTCGACCGCGTGGGCGCCGGCAACGAGCTCAGCGTCTTCGCCGGCCGGGTGGCGGACACCACCACGGTCGGGACCCAGACCTACACGCCCGTGCAGGTCAGCACGATCAACACCTTCGACGACGACAAGCAGTGGCTCGTCGCCGACGCCGACCCGAACAGCCCCTTCGCGGACAACCTGTACATCCCTCGGACGGAGTTCACCGGTGCCACCCGGGTGATGTTCTCGCGCTCGATTGACGGCGGGGTCAACTGGTCAGCGCCGCAGCAGGTTTCGCAGGCTGGTGAGGGCTTCGTGTGGCCAGCGCACGCGGCGGTCGGCAGCAATGGTGATGTCTATCTCGCCTACCACACCGACACCTGCGGTGCCGCGAACACGGGAACGGTCCAGCTGCTCCGTGATGGCACCCGGAGGCGCCGCCTTCGCGGCGGGGACGGTGCCGCAGCGGTCGACGGCCTTCGGTGCGGGGAGCGGCGACGGTCACCTGCAACGTGCAGGACGGCAGCGGAGACGAGATCCCGAGCGCCGACTTCTGGCTCCGGGGCTCGGTGCAGCCATGGATCCTGCCCGACCCGGTCCGGGCCGGTCACGTGTACGTCGTCGGCAACGATGATCCGAACAACACCTACGCCAACGGCGACGACGCCGACATCGTGATTGCCCGCTCGAGCGACTCTGGAGTCACCTTCGCCACCGAGCGGGTCGATCATGGTACGGCGGGCAGCTTCGCGGTGATGCCATCGGCGCAGATCGACCAGGACGGTCGGATCACAGTGACTGGTACGACAACCGCAGGTTGCTGATGAACACAGGGGCGAACGCAAACAACGGCACCGCCAACTTCCTTCTCGACCTGTACGCCACCACCAGCAACGATGGCGGCGCCTCGTTCGTCGAGGACTTCCGAGTCAACGATGCGCCGTTCGACCCTGATGTCAACGCGCCGTGTCGCTTCGGCACCTTGGCGGGGAAACAACTGCACGACGAGAATCGGCGAGTACAACGGCGTGTGGACCGTGGACGGCATCGGTTATGCCGTGTGGACCGGCAACGCCACGCCTCCGACCGCCCCCTTCCCATCGGATGGTGCGGGCGCCCAGACGACCATGTTCGACATCTACTCGATGATCGGCGCGTACGGCGACCGCTTCGAGCCGAACGAGTCGCGTGACTTTGCGGTGGTCGCGGCCCTCGGGTCCGACGACGCATACAACCGAGAACGGCTGACCCTGCAAACCGACACCGACATCGACTTCTTCAAGGTGATCGCCAACCGGACGGGCGAGCTCGAGGTCGAGGCTGCGTTCAACGAGGTCCTCGGCACCGTACGGGTCCGCGCCCGGGACGAATGGGGCACTGTCGTGGCGACCGGGACGACCGCCACCGCCCGGGTCGGGGAGCAGCACCAACGCCCTTGCGATTCCGGTCGTCGAGGGAGGCACCTACTTCATCGAGGTCTCCGACCCGGCGGCGCCGGGCACGTTCCCGCCGCAGAATGTCTACGACCTCACCATCGTCAACCGCGCCGCGCCCGTCCCGTTCGGACTCGATCTGCGCCCGTCGTCGGACAGTGGGGTGGACGACAACGATGACCTCACCAACGACGCCACGCCCACCATCCGGATGCGCGTGGACGTGACCGGGCTCGAGGCTTCAGGGATCACCTTCTCGCCGACTCCCGATGCGACATTGACCGACGACGCGCCCGGCTACAAGGTGCGGGTCTTCATCGACGGAAACGCGGTGGGATTCGCAACTCCGATCCGTGGGGCTGCCGGGCACATTCGAGGTCGCTCCGGTCAGCGCCTTGCTCGACGGCGATCACCTCGTCACGGCGCGGGTGCTGATCGTCGATCCGTCCGACTCGCCAGCAGGGGGTGGTGTCAGCCACCTCGTCGGAGCCGGCGGTGAGTCGGAGGCGCTGACGATCCGGGTCGACACGGTCGCCCCCGGGGCACCGACTGTCCCCGACCTGCTCGCATCGAGCGACAACGCCGGGATCAGCATCGACGACGTGACGACGCTGCAGGCGCCGGCGTTCAAGGGCACGGCCGAACCACGGTCGCTGGTGCGGCTCCTCGCCAATGGTGACGTGGTCGGCACGACGACGGCGGGCACGACGGGCGCCCGGGAGATCACCTCCGAGCCGCTCGGCGACGATGTCTACCAGATCACCGTCACCTCCGAGGACGCCGCAGGCAACGTCAGCGGCCAGTCCCCGGCGCTGACGACGGTCGTTGCCCACGAGGTGCTGAACCTCACCGAGGCGTTCGCAGCCACCGGTGATGTGCTGGCTGACCTCGACGCGCAGACGCTGACGACGTTCCCGGTCCCCGGTGGTGTCGTCGGCATCCACGGTATCCCCACGGTCAACATCGACGCCGCTGGCAACGCCGTCTCAGTGACCGGCACGCCGGAAGACGACAAGATCGCCTTCACTCCGACAGGTGCGGAGAGCGGCCGGCTCACCCGGGCCGGTTCGAGCCAGCTGCTCCGAATCCAAGGCGCGACCGGCGACCTGACCGTGGACCCACTGACCGGCACCGACGCGGTCGCGATCGTCGGCACGGCGGCCGCCGACCAGATCGACGGTCTGGTCGACACGACGACCTCTCTGACGGTCGGTGCGCTGAAGACCCTGCTGCTCGCGACCGCATCCACCGAGGACATGCAGGTGGCGGCCGGACTCGGCCGGGATGTCGTGACCATCGTCGCTCTCGACACCACCAACGCCCACCTGAGTGTCGACGGGGCCGACCCGACCGCCGCGCCGAAGAAGGTGGGCGACAGCTTGGATGTCGTTGCCGGCTCGCCACGGCCACGGCTCAGCAACGCCCCCGGCGGACCGTCACCGGGCTCCGGCGTCGCGACCGTGAGCTATCCACAGACCACCGGCGCAGAGACTCGGATCGACTACTCAGGCATTGAGCGGTTGCGGCTGGTCAGGTAGCAGCCGGGCCGGCCACCCTTGGCCGGCCCGACACACAGCGCTCCGCGGCGGGCAGAGTTTCGTTCGTGGTGCGGGGGGGCGTTGGACCGACGCACTTGCCCCGATCTAGGGTGCTTCGCGTCGGTGACCCGCTGGGGTCGCATGGAGCCCCGGGGAGAGCATTCTGAACACCGCCGCATCACGTGAACCTGCATGTCAGCGCCCGGAAGGCAGTTCGCAGTTCCCGCAGGCCGTCCTGTGGGACATGGACGGCACCCGGGTCGACACCGAGCCCTACTGGATCGCCACGGAATACGAGATGGCGGAGAAGTACGGCGGCACCTTGGTCAGACGAGCACGCCCTCAACCTCGTGGGCAACGCCCTGCTCGAGTCGGGTGTCTACATCCGCGTGCACATGGGCATCGACCGTACGCCGCAGGAGATCGTCGACGAGCTGCTCGACGGCGTCGTGGAGCGCGTGCGCAAGTCCGTGCCGTGGCGGCCGGGGGCCGGGGAGCTGCTGGCCGACCTGATCGCCAACGACGTGCCCTGCGCACTGGTCACGATGTCGTGGCAGCGCTTCGTCGAGCCGATCCCGGAGCACCTGCCGCCGGGCACGTTCGCCTCGATCGTCACCGGCGACCGGGTGGAGTTCGGCAAGCCGCACCCGGAGCCCTATCTCACCGCCGCCAAGGAGCTGGGTGTCGCGCCGCAGGACTGCATCGCGATCGAGGACTCCAACACGGGCGCCAAGTCCGGCGAGGCCGCGGGCTGCCCGGTGCTGTGCGTGCCCAACCACGTTCCGATCCTGGAGAGCCCGCGCCGGGTCTTCCGCGACACCCTCGTCGGGATGTCGACCGGGGACCTCGCCGCGCTGTAGTGCTCAGCCGCCAACATGGATCTTGGGGCGGCGATCCTCGTCGGGCTCCGCACGCCGCAGGATCTCGTGCGTGAGTGGCGGTATGTCGCCCTCGCCTGCGAGCAGGAAGCGCAGAGCGTTCTGCCCGGGTGGCTTCTCGCTCCACTCGAAATAGGCATGTGGCCCCGGGTGTCGATGTCGCGCATGTGGAGGAGGACCGCTGCGATCGTGTTCGGCACCGAGTTACCCTTGGCCCGCAGGATGCGGTGCCGACCGACCTGGACCCTCGTGAGTGTCACCCGGGATGCGAAGTCGCTCGGATCCGTCACCTCGACCTCGAGGAACACGCGGTCGTCTTGGTCTGCCAGGTGGTTGTCGAGCATCACCTCGAGCATCTTCTCGTCGTACTCCTCATGATCGCCAGAGTCGAGCTTGTTGGCGATGAAGCGGATCGGGCGCGGGTCGGCCACTGCTGCGTCCAGCACCTCCCGGGCACCCGCATCCACGATGACACGCTGGACGCGCAGCTCAGTACTGCGAGTGATGCGGGAGTAGATGCTCACCACCGGGATCATCACGATGAAGATGCCCGCAATGACCAAGCCTTCAGGGCGTTCGACGATGGTCACGACGAGCGTGTAGGTGAACACGGCGGCGATGACGGCGAAGAACGCGGCGGCCCGCCGGTGTCCGCGTCGGAGCTCGGTGAGGAATACCGCCACGGCCGCCGACGTCATCAGGGCTAGCACTCCCGTTGCGTATGCGCCGGCACGGGCATCGACGTCGGCATCGAAGAGGACCGTCACCACGACCGCAATCAGGAACAGCACGAGGACGAGCGGCCGGGTGAGGCGAGCCCAGTCGGGTGCCATGCCATAGCGGGGGAGGTAGCGCGGCACGATGTTGAGCAAGCCGGCCATGGCCGATGCACCCCGCAAACCACAAGATGCCGATAGTCGCGATGTCGTAGGCCGTGCCAGAAACCGTCGCCCGGGCGTTCATGGGCGAGGAAGGCCAGTGCTCGACCATTGGCCGCGCCGCCCTCCTCGAACTCCGCGTGGGGGATCAAGAGCGTGGTCACGAACGCCGATCCGACGAGCAGCACGGACATGATCAGCGCCGCCGTGGTGAGGAGCTTGCGTGCATTGCGTATACGGCCCATGGGCTTCGCCGGATCGTCGTCGGGGTCACCCTCGACGAGCGGCATCACCACGACGCCGGTCTCGAAGCCTGACAGACCGAGAGCGAGGGCGGGGAACACGAGGAGTGAGGCGCCGATGATCGCGATCGGGCTGGTGTGCTCGGTGAGCATCGCCGCCTTCCAGTCACTGATCAGCCCGGGTTCCTGGATGATGCCGACGATGCCCGATCCGATCACGACCGCTGACAGACCGAGGTAGAGCACCACGAGCCCCACGGCGATGCCGATGGCCTCGGAGAAGCCCTTGAGGAACACTGCGGCCAACGCAGCGAGCAGTGCGAGTGTCACCCACAGCTCGCCGCCGTCGAGCGCCTCGTGCAGGAACGGGTTCTCCACGGCGTGAGCTGCCGCATCCGCGGCCGAGAGGGTGATCGTGATGATGAAACCGGTGGCCACGAACCCGATCAAGCAGAGCACCGGGAGCTTGCTCGGCCAGTAGGAGAGCAGGCGCTCAAGCATCGAGAGACGAGCCGTCGCCGTGCGGCGACTCCTCCGCCACCCGGCGATACATGGGCAGGGCCCCGAAGAGGGTGATGAGGACGAGCACGATCGTGGCGATCGGCGCCAGCGCGCCGGCAGCCGGGGCGGCGATGCCGGGCTGGTAGCCCAGCGTCGAGAAGTAGTCGACGCCGGTCAGGCACATGACGCGCCACCACGGCTTGACCTCGTGGTGGGCGCTGACCTCACGCTCACTCTCGTAGTAGCCCTCGGGCTCGGCCTGACCCCCGGGTGAGCCAGCGGCTCATGGTGGAGGACTTCGTGGCATTCACGGGGAGCAGCGTAGGGCCAGCGGGCGATCAGGGTGCGGCGACGATGCCCTCGTCGGTGTCGAGGTCTCCGGCCGGATCGGGCGTGGGCATGCGTTCGGGCACGGGCAGCAGTGTGCCGCCGAACTCGGGGCAGTGGGGCTTGTAGGAGCACCACGAGCAGAGCGCCGACTTGTTCGGGCGCCAGTCCCCGCGTCTCCTCGCACTCCTTGATCGCGCGCCAGATCGCCTCGATCTTGCGCTCGGTGGCGAGCAGGTCGGCCTCGTCGGGCTCGTAGCGCAGCAGCTCGCCGTTGCCGAGATAGACGAGCTGGAGCATCGCCGGAACGACGCCGCGGGTGCGCCAGATGACCAGCGCGTAAAACTTCATCTGGAACAGCGCCTTGGCCTCGAAGGCCTCGCCGGGAGAACGACCGGTGTTGTGCGTCGGAACGAATCCTCGTCCACAGAGGTACATGGAATCTTCGGCGTCGACCGAGATGCATTGCGTGGGAACAGACGCAATCGGCTCTACAGAGCGGATGATCCTGCGGTCGGCCAGAGCGGACTGAACGTCAGTGATGGCGCCTTCACACGCCGCTGCCTTGCGAGGAAGCGAAAAGGGATTGAACCGCGAGGGCGTGAACTCGATGACGTGCCGGGTGCGCCCCGGACGAACTGCATTGAGGTAGGGCTTCTGGAAGTGGCACGGATTGACTCCCAAGGTGCGGAGCAATTCCACGACGTCGCTGGCCAGCCGATCATCGGTGGTCGTGAATCCCTGCTCGCCTTCGTGTCTTGTTCCACCAACCGTCCGTGTCCATGAGTCCGCGAAGGAGCGCCAAACGTTGCGACGCGCCCGCCCGTAGGTACGCCCGGGGAATGTGCTTTCTGCCAAGCACTCCCGGGCGTTTGAGCTCCGCCGACAGCGAGACGTTCCACTGGGTCATGTCGACGTGCGACTCCTCCCCCGGCGCACCGTCGCGTGGTGTGCCCGGGGAGTTGCGGGTCTGAAGTCGGAATGACCGAACGTGCAGCGATCGTCCAGCTTTGACAGCGCAAATCGCCAAGCTGTCTTCTCGCGGCTGGTCGAGATCTTGCGAGGCCAGTACTCCTTGGCCAGTGTGAGCATGTCGTCGTGGTCGAGCTGGCCAACCGTCAGGGCGCCGGCTCGGGTGTCGCCGTCACCTAGCCGGGCCCCTAGAAGCCATGGCGACACTGGCAGGTCGTCCATATCCGGCAAGTTGAGTTCCGAAGCAGAATTGATCCAGACTGATTTCGGCCTGTTGTCGCGCTGATGCTGGCGAACGAGTTCGTGAAGGCGATGGGTGTCCACGGTCTGAACCGTGTGTGTCTGTCGATAGTTCGTCACCACCCGCCACAGGTGCACATTGTCGCTCACAACCGACGATCCATCGAGGAACGTGACGCGATAGCAAGGACGGTGATGCACTCCCGACTTGGCGACAACCGTCACTGGCAGCCCGTTCGCGCCCGGGACCTGCTCGCCCACGGCAACGTCGGCCATGCTCGTCCAGCCCGTCGGCGTGGGCAGCGGCGTTTCTAGCGCGAGGCCCTTGTAGTCGACCACCCTGATCCGCCCGTCGGCCGCCACGTCGACGCGGTCCACGAAACCTCGCAGCAGCAGCTTGGAGTCGAGCAACGCCTCGACGTAGACCTCACGCTCGGCCGGCTCGAGGCGGCGCGGGTCCTCGAGGGTGAAATAGCGCGAGAGCACCTCGCGGCAGCTCGTCAGCCAGGTTGCCACGTCCGGGCCCTCGCCGCCGAACATCTCCGCCAGCTCAGGCTCCTCGGCCAGCAGCGCGTCCCACGACGGGACCAACAGGTCGGCAGCGTGGTCCGGTGTGCGGTCGATGGCCGGCAGGTCGAAGAGGTCCCTCGAGCACCTTGTGCACGACAGTGCCGCGCACGGCGTCGGCGGACGGCTGCTCGGGCAGCTTGTCGAGGGTGCGGTAGCGATACATCAGCGGGCAGGTCATGAAGTCGCCCGCGCGGCTCGGTGACAGTGCACCGAGCACGTCGATGCCGTCCACGGGTGTGGAGACGATCTCGGCCGGCGACGTGTGCTGCATGTTCGGCACCCTAGAGCGCGGCACCGACAGCAGGTTCCGATGACCAGCCGGATAGTCTCAAGTGGTGACACAGACGCCGCCCTCGGGGGCTGACAAGCCCGCCCCCGCCCCGCGTGCGCCCGGGACGATCCGGATCGGCTCGATCGCCGGCATCGACGTCCCGGTCACCAGCTCGTGGTTCATCATCGCCGCGCTGATCTCGTTCGCGATCGCGCCCCGCATCGAGCAGGTCGAGCCCGGCCCGGGGGCATTGAAGTACGTCGCTGGCCCGGTGTTCGCGATCGTGCTCTACCTCTCGGTGCTGATGCACGAGGCGTCGCACGCCATCGTGGCACAGCGCTACGGCTTCGGCGTCAACTCGATCACCCTGCACTTCCTCGGCGGCATGACCGAGATCGACGGCGCCGCCAAGCGGCCGCGCCGGGAGTTCTGGATCGCGGTCGTCGGACCGCTGACCTCCATCGCCGTCGGGCTCGCCTCGGTGGGGGTCTGGTTCCTGCTTCCCGAGGGACTGGTGCGGGTCGCCATCGAGGGACTGGCCGGTGCCAACCTGCTCATCGGCGCGCTCAACCTCGTGCCCGGCCTGCCACTCGATGGTGGTCGGGTGCTCAAGTCCATCGTCTGGCGCGCCACCGGCGACGCCAACCGCGGCACCATCGTCGCCGGCTGGGGCGGTCGACTCACGGCGATCGCGCTGCTCGGCTGGCCGGTCATCCAGCGTGAGGTCTTCGGCGTACCCCCGACGATGTTCGACTACCTCCTCGTCATCGTGCTCGGCCTGTTCCTCTGGACCGGCGCCACGGCCGCGATGTCGCATGCCCGGATGCGCCGCCGCCTCCCGCACCTGGTGGCACGGCCGTTGGCGAGGCGCACGCTGGCCGTCGCCGAGGACACACCCCTCGCCGAGGCCGCATGGCGGGCACAGGAGATCGACGCCGGGAGCATCGTCACCGTCACGTCGTCCGGCCGACCGACCGGCATCGTCAGCGAGGCGGCCGTACTCGCCACCCCGGTCGAGCGACGCCCGTGGGTCACGGTCAGCACCGTGGCACGAACCCTCGAGGACGGGCTCACGCTGCCGGCGGCCATCGCGGGCGAGGACCTGATCATGGCAATCAGTCGGCGCCCCGCGGATGAATACCTCCTGCTCGAGGACGACGGCTCGGTGATGGGCGTGCTGTCGACCGCCGACGTGGACAGGGCCTTCCGCGAGTCACGCGCCTGAGCCTTGCCCCACTAGGGTTCCGCGCATGTCCGAGAGTTCTGCGCCCATCAGTCCCGACGTGCCCGCCGAGGCGTGGTCCGGTGTCCACCGCGGCCCGCTGCGCGAGGGGGAGTGGGTGCGGCTGATCGACCAGAAGGGTCGCAAGCACAACTTCGAGCTGACCCCGGGCAAGCGGTTCTTCTCCAACAAGGGCCACCTCGATCACGACGAGATGATCGGCCGCGACGAGGGCTTCACCGTCACGTCGTCGGCCGGCGGGCAGTACCTCGTGTTCCGGCCACTGCTCTCGGAGTTCGTCGTCTCGATGCCGCGCGGTGCGGCCGTCGTCTACCCGAAGGACGCGGCCCAGATCGTCGCGCTCGCCGACATCTACCCCGGCGCCCGCGTGGTCGAGGCCGGTGCCGGTTCCGGTGCGCTCACCTGCTCGTTGCTGCGGGCGGTCGGTCCGTGGGGCAAGGTCACGTCGTTCGAGCTTCGCGAGGAGTTCGCCGAGGTCGCCAAGCGCAACGTCGACCAGTTCTTCAACGCCCCCGCCGGCTCATCGCACCCGGCTCGGGGAGCTGAAGCTGGGCGACCTCAAGGAGGAGCTGCCCCAGCTGGAGGGCCGAGTCGACCGGATCATCCTCGACATGCTCGACCCGTGGAACTGTGTCGACATGGTCGCCGAGAAGCTGGTTCCGGGCGGCATCGTCTGCGCCTACATCGCCACCACCACCCAGCTGTCCCGCGTCGTGGAGACGCTGCGCGCGCACGGTGGGTTCACCGAGCCGCACCCGTGGGAGTCGATGGTCCGCGACTGGCACGTCGAGGGCCTCGCCGTACGCCCCGACCACAAGATGATCGGCCACACCGCCTTCCCCGGTCACCGCGCGCCGCATGGCACCGGGGGAGAAGGCGCTGCGCAAGACCCGCCGGCCCGCGCCGGGTGCCTACGGCATCGACTACACCGGCCCGCGACCGGCCGACCTGCCGCCGCTGGAGGCCACGGAGTCGACCGAGGTGTAACGCTGGGGTCGTGGCGAGCGAAGTAGAGGCATGAACCACGACTCAGGCCAGCAGGTGCAGGGGATCGGCAATGACCCCGACCTGTTCGAGGCCTTCTACCGCCGCCACCTCGACTCGGTGTCGGGGTTCGTCGCGCGACGCGTGACCGACCCGCACCGAGCCGCCGACCTCACCGCCGACATCTTCCCGGCAGCCATCGACGCCTCCGCGCGCTACTCACCGGAACGCGGAGTGCCCGGTGCCCGGCTGATCGGCATCGCCCGCAACGTGATCGCCGACGACGTCCGACAGCGCGCCCGCGAACGCCGAGCCGTCGGCCGGATCCGGGGGCGACGGCTTCTCGACCCCGACTCGATCGCCCGGATCGAGGAGCGCATCGACGCCGAGCGGGAGCTGCGTCGCGTCCATGACGCCCTCGGCTGCCTCTCCGAAGGCGACCGCCAGCTCTTCGAGCTCGTCGCCCTCGACGGACTCTCCGTCACCGACGCCGCAATGGTGCTGGGGGTGAAGCCGCCCACCGCGCGGGTGCGGCTCCACCGAGCCCGCACCCGGCTGCAGTCCCAGCTCGCGACGGCCCTCGTGCCGCTCGCCCTCACCGAGGAGACCCCGTCATGAACACGCTCACACCCTTCGAGACAGCCCTGCTCACCGAGCTCCGTGCCAATGTCGCGCAAAGGGCGACAGTGCCCGCCAAGCGACGGCGACGCTCCGTGGCCGCCGTTGCGGCCGCCGGCATCGCGGCTCTGGCGACCGGGATCGGGATCACCACGATGGGCGGCTCGCCCGCCTTCGCCGTCGACACCTCGGCCGACGGCGACATCGTCGTCCGCATCCACGAGCTCACCGACGCCGACGGCTCGGAGAAGGCCCCGGCCGACCGGGGGCGTCACCGCCGACGTGTCCTACGGCGGCAATGCCGGCAACGGGGTCATGATCGACGGCTCCGGCAAGGTGACCGCGGGCAACGATGCCCCCTCTGGCGACCTGCCCGACGACGGCACGGTGGTCACCGACGAGGAGGGTGCCACCAGTGGTGCTTCTCCCGAGTTCTCCACGGACCCGCCCGGCGAGGACCCGTGCGGAAACACCGCCGAGCTCCCGGTGGCGGTCACACGCGAGGGCACGGACTTCGTGATCAGCATCGACGGGGAGTCGACGTTGGCCAAGCAGAGCCTGTCGATCACCACCCTGTCGCGAGGCGAGGGTGCCGACATCGTCGTCTCCTTCGCACCCGTCGACGGGCTGATGTGTGCCCTCGGTACCTCCTCGGAGTAGCCCGCGGTCCCGCGCCGTACGCACCTCCTGCTTGGGTTGGACCCCCGAGCAGGAGGTGTTGCGCATGGTCGAGGTCGTCGCTTGGTCGGTCACCTGGTCCCGGGACTTCGAGCGCGTCGCCGCTGGCCTTCGTACGGCGCTCGCGACCGTTCCGGGAGCACGGGTCGAGCACGTCGGTTCGACCTCCGTGCCCGGGCTCGCTGCGAAGCCGATCCCGGACATCGACGTCATCGTCTCCCGAGACTCTGTGCCGGCAGCGGTCGAGGCGCTGGCCGCCATCGGGTACGCCCACCGCGGTGACACGGGCGTCACCGGCCGGGAGGCGTTCTTCGCCCCGGACGAGTCGCCGCGACGCAACGTCTACGTGTGCGAGAACGGCACGACCAACGTCCGCAACCACCTCGCGGTCCGGGACACCCTCAAGGCGCGAGACGACCTTCGAGACGCGTATGCCGACGTGAAGCTCTCGCTCGCGGAAGATCCCGTCATGGACATCGACACCTACATCGCCCGCAAGTTCGCAGTCCTCCAGCGGGTGCTCGAGGCATCCGGCGAGTTCAGCGCCGCCGAGCTGGCCGCCATCCGGCGGCTCAACGACCCCGACGGGTGAGTCGTCGTCGCCGTACCGCATCGAAATCGTGACCAACACTCGTGGATATCCACTTCCGTCTCATCGCCAGATGGGTAATGTCCGAAGCAACAGGAGGTGAGGCACATGTCCGACTCGACATCCACGCCCGCAGGGTCCGGAATGGATCCCGACGAGCTCGCCACGCAGGTGCGCTTCCGGAGGCCGAGGTCTCCGACCTTCGTCGCCGGTTGACCGAGGTGCCCGGCCGGGCTCGCGGCCCGGAGCTCCGGCTCGCCGACACCCAGCGTTCGCTCGCCGCGGTGACGAGCCAGAACGAACGGCTCGCCCAGACGCTGCGCGAGGCCCGCGACCAGATCATGAAGCTCAAGGAGGAGGTCGACCGGCTCGCGCAGCCGCCGGCCGGCTTCGGCACCTTCCTTGCCCGCAACGAGGACGACTCCGTCGACGTGTTCACCGGCGGTCGCAAGCTGCGGGTCAACGTCAGTCCCGCCGTCGAGCTCGACGAGCTGGTCCGGGGCCGGGAAGTCATGCTCAACGAGGCCCTCAACGTCGTCGCCGCGCTCAAGTTCGAGAAGGTCGGCGAGGTGGTGATGTTCAAGGAGCTGCTCGAGGACGGGCAGCGGGCCCCGGTGATCGCCAACGCCGACGAGGAGCGGGTCGTTCGCCTCGCGGCCCCACTGCTCGACACGCCGCCGAAGGCCGGCGACTCGCTGCTCCTCGACGGGCGCGCCAGCTATGCCTACGAGCGGGTGCCCAAGTCCGAGGTGGAGGAGCTGGTCCTCGAAGAGGTGCCCGACATCGACTACTCGCAGATCGGTGGTCTGGTCGCGCAGATCGACGCGATCCACGACGCCGTCGAGCTGCCCTACCTCTATCCGGAGCTGTTCAAGGAGCACAAGCTCAAGCCGCCCAAGGGCGTGCTGCTCTACGGCCCGCCCGGATGCGGCAAGACGCTGATCGCCAAGGCCGTGGCCAACTCGCTCGCCAAGAAGGTCAGCGAGAAGACCGGCAGCTCCGGCAAGTCCTACTTCCTCAACATCAAGGGCCCCGAGCTCCTCAACAAGTACGTCGGCGAGACCGAGCGGCACATCAGGCTGGTCTTCCAGCGGGCGCGCGAGAAGGCGTCGATGGGCACACCCGTCATCGTGTTCTTCGACGAGATGGACTCGCTGTTCCGCACCCGCGGCTCGGGGGGTGTCCTCCGACGTGGAGAACACGATCGTCCCGCAGCTGCTCAGCGAGATCGACGGCGTGGAGACGCTGGAGAACGTGCTTGTCATCGGTGCCTCCAACCGCGAGGACATGATCGACCCCCGCGATCCTGCGACCGGGTCGCCTCGACGTGAAGATCAAGATCGAGCGGCCCGACGCGGAGTCCGCGCGCGACATCTTCACGAAGTACCTCACCGCCGACCTGCCGCTGCATCCCGACGACCTCGCCGAGTTCCACGACGACCGCGACGCGTGTGTCGCAGGGATGATCCGCGCCACCGTCGAGCGGATGTACACCGAGTCCGAGGAGAACCGCTTCCTCGAGGTGACCTACGCCAACGGCGACAAGGAGGTCCTCTACTTCAAGGACTTCAACTCCGGCGCGATGATCCAGAACATCGTCGACCGGGCCAAGAAGATGGCGATCAAGGACTTCCTCGAACAGCAGCAGCGCGGCGTACGGGTGCAGCACATGCTCCGGGCGTGCGTGGACGAGTTCAAGGAGAACGAGGACCTGCCCAACACCACCAACCCCGACGACTGGGCCCGCATCTCCGGCAAGAAGGGCGAGCGGATCGTCTTCATCCGCACGCTCATCACCGGCAAGCAGGGCACCGAGCCGGGTCGGTCGATCGACAACCTCACCAACACCGGCCAATACCTGTGACACCGGACGAGCTCGAGCGCTCCGAGGTCGAGGCGGTGCTCGAGACCCGACGCGAGCTCGGCCTGCGCTACGACGCCGAGCTCGTCGACGGCTTCGCCGACCGCATCGAGGCCGAGGTGGCGCGCCGGGTCGGTGCCGAGACGCAGCTGCGTCAACAGGCGCAGCGCGCCCGGGCCTCCGGCGGACCGCGGCAGCTGGCGCTGGCGATCGTCTCCCCGGTTCCCGTCGGCATCCCCGTCACCGCGATCAACCTCGCGGCCGCGGACGATCCCTCGATCGTCGGGCTGACGATCTCGTGGGCCGGCATCGTCGGCGTCAACATCGCACACGCCCGGCAGTCCCGCCGTCGCTGAACCCCCTGACCCCACACAAGGAGAAGTTCATGATCAAGATCCCGGTCATCGTCGTCATCGTGCTGGTCGTCCTCGCCGTGCTCGGCAAGCTGCGGAGCCGCTGAGCGGGCCACCCTCGCTCGGACCTAGAGTTCCGGCCATGAGCCGACACTTCTTCGGTCCGACGCACGCTTGCGCGCGTCCTGCTCCGTCTCGGTCGCTGGCGCACTGCGGGAGAGGTGCCCCAGCGCGGCATCCTCGTCGGCGCCCCGCACACCTCCAACTGGGACTGGGTCCTGACCCTGCTGCTCGGGTGGGACAGCAGCGTGAACATCCGGTTGCTGGTGAAGAAGGAGTTCTTCAAGGGCCCCCTCGGTCCGCTGTTGCGCTCCACCGGCGCCGTGCCCCCTGGACCGGTCCGACCCCACCGAGACGATCAACCGGTTGCTCGCCGACGCGGAGGTCGACGAGGGCTTCCTGCTCGGCCTCGCTGCCGAGGGCACGCGGAGCAAGACGGACTACTGGAAGTCGGGCTTCTACCGGATCTCGCAGAAGACCGGCATCCCGGTCACACTGGCCTATCTCGACAGCGCGACCCGCACCGTCGGGTGGGGCCCGACCTTCGACCTCACCGGCGACGTGAAGGCCGACATGGACCGCGTCCGCGAGTTCTACGCCGACAAGACCGGCATCAAGCCCGACCAGGGCCACCGTCCCGCGGCTGCGCTGAAGAGGACAAGGCCTCAGGCTGACCGCGCTCTGCCCATGAAGAGGTGGGTCCACGGCCGTCCGATCGATGGGCCCGGCAGGTAGAACGCCTCCACGGTCTCGATCTCCCAGCCATTCGCCTCGATCAGCGCCGGCATGTCGCGCGTGAGGTGACACCCGCCGGCCAGCCTGCGCTGCCGGGGCTCCCAGCGCCGCTGCTGCTTCTGGATGTCGGGTTCGGGGGGCGAGACCGTGCTCGAGGAAGTGCAACCGTCCCTGCGGGCCCACCACGCGGCGTACCTCACGCAGGGCCAGCGCCGGATCCGGGATCGTGCACAGGCTGAACGTCACGAGGGCCGCGTCATGGGACTCGTCCGACAGGGCCGAGTGCTGGCCGTCGAGCCCGGCCCGCTCGATGCGTACGGCGCTGCGCCGCCGTCGCTTCTCCGAGAGGCCCCATCCCACGTCGGATGGCTCCACCGCACTGATCGAGGTCACGTCCGGCGGATACCAGCGGACGTTCAGCCCCGAACCGAAGCCGATCTCGAGGACCCGACCGCTCAGGTCCACGCACGTCCGGCCGCGCAGCTCGCCGATCTCGTGTCCCTTCAGCGAGACATCCGCCAGACGAGGCACCACGTGTTCGTCCCACAGCCGTAGGCTCATGACATGAGCGTACGACGCGTGATGGGAACCGAGGTCGAGTACGGCATCTCCGTGCAGGGCCTCCCTCTTGCCAACCCCATGGTCGCGTCCTCCCGGGTCGTCAACGCCTACGCGTCGTCGACGATCAAGGCACGCCGCGCACGCTGGGACTTCGAGGAGGAGTCGCCGCTGCTGCGCGACGCCCGCGGCTACGACATGTCGCGCCAGTCGCCGATCCCAGTCAGCTCACCGACGAGGACCTCGGGCTCGCCAACGTCATCCTCACCAACGGGGCACGGTTGTACGTCGACCACGCGCACCCGGAGTACTCCACGCCCGAGGTGACGTCTCCGCTCGACATCGTCAAGTGGGACAAGGCGGGGAGCAGATCATGCTCGACGCCCAGCGGCTCGCGTCGCAGCCGCCGGCGACGGCGCAGATCGTGCTCTACAAGAACAACACGGACAACAAGGGCGCATCCTACGGTGCCCACGAGAACTTCCTGATGCGGCGCTCGACCCCGTTCGCCGACATCGTGCGCCACCTGACGCCGTTCTTCGTCAGCCGCCGGGTGGTGTGCGGCGCGGGTCGCGTTGGCATCGGCCGGGACGGGCGCGAGCACGGGTTCCAGATCAGCCAGCGCGCCGACTACTTCGAGGTCGAGGTGGGGCTCGAGACGACGCTGAAGCGTCCGATCATCAACACCCGCGACGAGCCGCACGCCGACCCGGAGAAGTACCGCCGGCTCCATGTGATCATCGGCGACGCGAATCTGGCCGAGGTGTCGACGTACCTCAAGGTCGGCACGACCGCGCTGGTGCTGGCGATGATCGAGGACAAGTTCATCACCACAGACCCGGCTGTCAGCGGCTCCGTCGCGTCACTGCGCGCGGTGTCGCACGACCCGACGCTCAAGCACCTGCTGACCATGCACGACGGCCGCACCATGACGGCCGTCCAGCTGCAGATGGAATACCTCGACCTCGCACGCAAGTTCGTCGACGACCGCCTCGGTGACGACGCCGACGCGCAGACCGTCGACGTGCTGGCGCGCTGGGAGTCGGTGCTGACGCGGCTCGAGCACGACCCGATGCAGTGCGCGGGCGAGCTCGACTGGGTGGCCAAGCTGAAGCTGCTCCAGCAGTACCGCGATCGCGACGACCTCGACTGGGACGACGCCAAGCTGCACCTGATCGACCTGCAGTACGCCGACATCCGCCCCGACAAGGGTCTCTACGCCAAGCTCGTCGCGGCCGGCCGGATCGAGCGCCTCCTCGACGACGCGTCGGTCGAGGACGCCATGCACGACCCGCCCGAGGACACCCGCGCCTACTTCCGCGGCCGTTGCCCGGAGAAGTACGCCGAACACGTCGCCGCCGCCTCCCGGGACTCGGTCATCTTCGACCTCCCCGGCCGCGAGTCCCTCCAGCGTGTCCCCACCATCGACCCGCTCCGCGGCAGCAAGGCCCACGTCGGCGCCCTGCTCGACGAGTGCGACACCGCCCTCGACCCGGTCGCCCGCCTCACCCGGTAGTCCCTGTCGTCGCGGCCCCGAGCTACCGAACGGTACGGGGGCAGACTTCGTTGGCAGCCCCCTGACTGTTCGGTAGCGCAGCCGTCCGCAACGTCCGGCCCAATGGGCGCTTCCCGTGCGTGGTTTCGTTTTGTGGATAGGGTCGGAGGCATGGCCCGGGAACAGAAGCAACCGCGCAAATCCACCCGGGACGAGACGGCGACCGACGAGGTCGTCGAGACCGACGTTGCCGAGCGCAAGGAGGTCATCGACGACGACGTCGACGCCATCCTCGACGAGATCGACGAAGTGCTCGAGACCAACGCCGAGGACTTCGTGAAGTCGTTCATCCAGAAGGGTGGCCAGTGAGCGACCCGCGCCTGCCCGCTGCCTACCTGATGCCGGGCACCTCTTCCTTCAGCGACTTCCACGGCCGTCCGGGCGCCTGACCTGCTGCCGTCGCGCCGCGCCGTACCCTCCGGCCACGCCGGCGACCTCGCTCCCCATGGCACGACCATCGTCGCCGCGACGTTCCCCGGCGGAGTCGTGATGGCGGGCGACCGCCGCGCCACGATGGGCAACATCATCGCGCAGCAGCGACATCGAGAAGGTCTTCCCTGCGGACGAATACTCCGTGGTCGGGATCGCCGGCACCGCCGGCCTCGCCGTCGAGATGGTCCGACTGTTCCAGACCGAGCTCGAGCACTACGAGAAGATCGAGGGCACGACGCTCTCGATGGACGGCAAGGCCAACCGGCTCGCCGCGTTGATCCGCGCCAACCTCGGCCCGGCCATGCAGGGCCTCTCCGTCGTGCCGCTCTTCGCGGGCTTCGACCTCAACTCCAACCGGGGCCGCATCTTCAGCTACGACGTCACCGGTGGCCGCTACGAGGAGACCGCCTTCCACAGCGTCGGCTCGGGCTCGCTGTTCGCTCGCGGCTCGCTGAAGAAGCTCTACCGCGAGGACCTCACGGCAGAAGGCTGCGTCACGGCCGTCATCCGGGCGCTGTACGACGCCGCCGACGACGACTCCGCCACCGGTGGTCCCGACATCACCCGCCGCATCTTCCCGGTCGTCCGGGTCGTCACTGCCGATGGCGGCTACCGGATGCCCGATGCCGAGGTCGCGGAGATCGCCGACCGGATGCTCGCCGCGCGCATGCAGCGCCCCGATGGCCCCGCGGCCGCCCTGATCTGAGGACACCATGAGCACCCCGTTCTACGTCTCGCCCGAACAGCTGATGAAGGACCGCGCCGACTTCGCGCGCAAGGGCATCGCCCGCGGTCGGTCGGTTGTCGCCATCCAGTACGCCGACGGCATCCTCTTCGTCTCGGAGAACCCGTCCCGAGGCGCTGCACAAGGTCTCCGAGATCTATGACCGGATCGCGTTCGCCGCGGTCGGTCGCTACAACGAGTTCGAGAACCTGCGCATCGCCGGCGTGCGGCTGGCCGACATGCGCGGCTACGCCTACGACCGCCGCGACGTGACGGGTCGCGGACTGGCCAACGCCTACGCGCAGACCCTCGGCACGATCTTCTCCAGTGGTGGCGAGAAGCCCTACGAGGTGGAGATCTTCGTGGCCGAGGTGGGGGACCAGCCCGCCGAGGACCAGCTGTACCGCCTGACCTACGACGGCCGGGTCGCCGACGAGCACGGCTTCGCGGTGATGGGCGGAGCGGCGGACATCGTCGCCACGCACCTCAAGGAGCACTACGTCGAGGGCGCCAGCCTCGAGGACGCCATGCACGTCGCGGTGGCTGCCCTCGGGCACACCGACTCCGGCGACCGGGTGATCCCGGTCGACGACCTCGAGGTTGCGATCCTCGACCGCACCCGCACGCAGCCGCGCAAGTTCGTCCGCCTGCGACCGTCGCGGCTCGTCGAGATCCTCGGAGACCGAGGCCCGGAGCAGCCCGACACCCCGCGCAGCGACGACAACGTGGGCGCGACGCCGCCGACCGCGCCCGGCACGGATGACCCGGCCGATCCCACCGACCGGGTCAGTGGGGGAGTGCCGCCGCTCGAGCACCCGTTGAGCGGCGAGCCGACGGAGCACCGGGTGCCGCCACCGACCGCGCCGCCCATCGCACCGCCCGCTCCTGCGCCGCACCCGACCGGACCCGGCCGACCCGGGTCAGCCGACGCCACCCACGCCCCAGCCGCCGATCCCGGACCCGTCCCAGCCGCCTGCTCCGGGCACCCCTCCGGGGGACCCGGGCGATCCCCTTCCCTGAGACTTGCGTGTTCGGCCCCACACGACGCCCAGCACGGTTCTAGGGTGGGGTCATGGACCGTCGGATCTTCGGGATCGAGAACGAGTACGGCGTCACGTGCACGTTCAAGGGCCAGCGCAGGCTGAGCCCCGACGAGGTCGCGCGCTATCTCTTCCGCAAGGTCGTCAGCTGGGGTCGGTCGAGCAACGTCTTCCTCCGCAACGGCGCGAGGCTCTACCTCGACGTCGGTAGCCACCCCTGAATACGCGACGCCCGAGTGCGACGACATCGTCGACCTCGTCACGCACGACAAGGCGGGGGAGCGGATCCTCGAGGGGCTGCTGCTCGATGCCGAGCAGCGCCTGCACGACGAGGGCATCGCCGGCGACATCTACCTCTTCAAGAACAACACCGACTCCGCGGGGAACTCCTACGGCTGCCACGAGAACTACCTCGTCGGGCGGGCCGGGGAGTTCAGCAAGCTCGCCGACATCCTGATCCCCTTCCCCGGTCACCCGCCAGATCGTCGTCGGCGCCGGCAAGGTCACGCAGACGCCACGCGGTGCGACGTACAACGTCTCCCAACGCGCCGAACACATCTGGGAGGGCGTCTCGAGCGCCACCACCCGGAGCCGGCCGATCATCAACACCCGCGACGAGCCGCACGCGGACGCGGAGAAGTACCGCCGCCTGCACGTCATCGTCGGCGACTCCAACATGAGCGAGACGACCACCATGCTCAAGGTGGCCTCGTGCGACCTCGTGCTGCGGATGATCGAGGAGGGCGTGGTGATGCGCGACCTCACGATGGAGAACCCGATCCGAGCCATCCGGGAGATCTCCCACGACGTCACCGGTCGCCGCAAGGTGCGGCTGGCCAACGGCCGCGAGGCGAGTGCGCTGGAGATCCGGGCCGAATACCTCGGCAAGGCGCGCGACTTCGTCGACCGCCGCCAGATCAGCACGCCGCTGATCGAGCAGGCGCTCGACCTGTGGGAGCGCGGGCTCAAGGCGATCGAGTCCGACGACCTCGGTCTGGTCGACCGCGAGATCGACTGGGTGATCAAGTGGAAGCTGATCGATCGCTACCGCGCCAAGCACGGGCTGCCGATGGGGCACCCGCGGATCGCGCAGCTCGACCTCGCCTACCACGACATCCACCGCAACCGGGGGCTCTACTACCTCCTCGAGAAGCGGGGCGCGGTCACGCGCGTCACCAGCGACCTGAAGATCTTCGAGGCCAAGAGCGTGCCGCCGCAGAACACCCGCGCCCGGCTGCGCGGCGAGTTCATCCGCAAGGCCCGGGAACGACGGCGCGACTTCACCGTCGACTGGGTGCACCTCAAGCTCAACGACTGGGCCCAGCGCACGGTGCTGTGCAAGGACCCGTTCAAGGCCTACGACGAGCGCGTGCAACGACTCATCGACGGCATGTGAGTCGTTCAACAACGTCACAGACTGGCCGGATAGGGTGACCCGCGCTGTCCTGCACATCAACGGATTAGGTGACCCCATCGTGTCTCGCTCCACCCGCACCCGCCTCGTCGCCGCCAGCGGCGTCCTCGCCCTCACGGCACTCTCGCTCACCGCCTGCGGCTCCGACGACGGGTCGGGCACCGACGCGGCCGGTGGACTCGACAGCGTCAAGATCACCGGCGACATCGGCAAGGCGCCGAAGGTCACCCGGGAGGGCGAGGTCGACCCCGAGGAGATCGAGACCGAGGTCCTCACGGAGGGCGACGGCGACGTGATCGAGGCCGGCGACGGCGCGCTCGCCCACATCTGGATCGGCAACGGCTTCACTGAGGAGGAGGCCTACAACAGCTACGAGACGAAGGCGCCGCAGCTGCTCATCGGCGAGATCTCCAAGCCGTTCCGGGGAGGCCCCGGAGGGCCACAAGGTCGGCTCCCGGGTCGCCGTGGCGGCCAACGCCACCGACGCCTTCGGCGAGGCCGGCAACTCCCAGCTCGGCATCGGCAACAAGGACGGCCTCGTCTTCGTGGTCGACCTGATGGCCCGCGTCGGCGACGAGCCGACCGGTGAGGAGCGCGACGCTGCCAAGTGGTCGCCGAGCCTGATCGAGGCCGACGGTGTCATCACCGGCTTCGACTTCGCCGACGCCAACAAGCCGAGCAAGAACCTCCTCGACACCACGCTGGTCAAGGGCGACGGCCCCGTGGTGGAGAGTGGCCAGACGATCGCGGTCAACTACCTCGGGCAGGTCTACGACGCCAAGGCGCCGTTCGACGAGTCCTACTCCAAGGACCCGACCTCCTTCCCGATCGGCGTGGGCCAGGTCGTGGCCGGCTGGGACAAGGCACTGGTCGGCAAGACCGTCGGCTCCCGCGTGATCCTGTCGATCCCGCCGGCCGACGGCTACGGCAAGGAAGGCAACAAGAGCGCCGGGATCAAGGGCACCGACACGCTGTTCTTCGTCATCGACATCCTCGCCGCCGCCTGACCGAGCACGTCGAAAGCAGGGAGGGGGAGCGGCATGGCGGAGAAGTCGGAGCGACTGCTCAATCTCTACATCATGCTGCTCGCCCAGACCCGCTTCGTCTCCAAGCGAGACATCCGACGCGCTCACTACGGTGAATACGCCGACAACATCCGTGGCGACGAGGCCTTCGAGAAGGCTTTCGAGCGGGACAAGGAAGACCTCCGCGAGCTCGGTGTCGTGATCGAGGTGGGCTCGCTCGACGGCTACTTCGAGGACGAGCAGGGCTATCGCATCTCTCCCGACACGTCCTCATTGCCGGAGATCACGTTCGAGGCCGACGAGGCAGCCGTGCTCGGCATCGCGGCGCGCCCGGGAGCAGGCCACGCTGGCGCGCGCCACCACCGAGGCGATGCGCAAGCTGGCCGCGCAGGGCGTCGAGATCGACACGAGTCGGCTCGGCCTCGTCCCGCCCAGCCTGCGGGCCGAGGAACCGGCGTTCGACGCCTGCTGGGAGGCCACCCAGAAGCGCCGGGTCATCACGTTCGACTACCGCCGTCCCGGCGAGAACCCGGCGCGGCGCCGCCTCCAGCCCCGGGGCGTCGTCCGGTCGTCCGGGCGGTGGTACGTCGTGGGGTTCGACCTCGACCGGAAGGCCGAGCGCGTCTTCCGGCTCTCCCGGGTGCAGGGCAAGGTGACCCTGACCGGCAAGACTGCGGCGTACGACGTCCCGGCCGGCACGGACGTGAAGCTGGTCGCGCACCGCCCGGTGCACCGCACCCCCGACATCGAGGCGACGCTGCTGGTCCGTCAGCGCACCGGCGTGGGCGTACGCCGCAACGCCGCCGTGATCGAGGAAGACGTCGCCGGCCCCGACGAACTCACGGCCCCGGGACCGCCTCACGGTCAGCGGCCGGGTCCGCGACCTCGTCAACACCGTGCTCACGCTCGGTGCCAACGCCGTCGTCGAGGCTCCCGACGACCTGCGCGCCGAGGTCGTCTCACGGCTCGAGGGCGTGATCGCGTGACGACGCCCAAGCCGGTCTCGCACGCCGCCGGGGAACAGGTCGGTCGCCTGCTCGCGCTCGTGCCCTACCTGCACCAGCACGGCGAGGTGCGCATCTCCGAGGCCGCCGCCGCGCTCGGCGTCGATGCCGCCCAGCTCGACAAGGACCTGCGGGTCCTCTTCATGTGCGGGCTGCCGGGTGGCTACCCCGACGACCTGATCAACGTCGACCTCGACGCGCTGGAGGGCGAGGGGATCATCCGCGTCGACAACGCCGACTACCTCGCACGCCCGGTCCGGTTCGGGCCCTCCGAGGCAGCCGCGCTGGTCGTGGCGCTGCGGGCCATCGAGCAGAGCGCCTCCGCCGAGACACGCGAGGTCGTGGCGCGAACGCTGGCCAAGCTCGAGGAGGCCGGCGCCGCGTCAGCGGCCGAGCAGATCCACGTGACCAGCGACGACGCCCCGGGCGCCGACCTGCTGCCGCTGCTGCAGGGTGCGATCGACCGCGGACACCAGCTCGAGATCTCCTACTACGTGCCGAGCCGGGACGAGCAGTCCTCGCGGATCGTCGAACCCCGCGCCCTCACCCGGGTCGGCGACGCGACCTACCTCGACGCCCCGGTGCCACACCGCCAACGGAGACCGAGCCTTCCGCCTCGACCGGATCGTGGCTGCCACCGAGCTGCCGGACCCGGTCTCCCAGCGTGCCGCGGAGCCCCGCGACCTGTCCGGTGGCTGGTTCCGTGGCGACGGCGAGACGGTGGCCGTGACCCTGCGCCTCCAGCCGGCCGCCCAGTGGGTGCCGGAGTACTACCCGGTCTCCGAATCCGCTCCCGGACCGGACGGCACCCTCGATGTCGTGATCGACGTGGCGAGCGAGTCGTGGCTCCAGCAGCTGCTCTTCCGGGTGGCCCCGCACGCCACCGTGATTGCGCCCCCGGAGTTTTCCGAATCGTTCACAGCCAGTGCACGGGCGGCGCTCAGGCTGTATCAGGATGGCGGCGTAGGATGAGAGACGCAGCCGTCCCCGACTTTTGGAGCAACTCATGATCAACCCCTTGATTGGCCTGCCGCAGGGCGCGGAGTGGCTGGTCATCCTCGCGATCGTGATCCTGGTCTTCGGTGCGGCCAAGCTGCCCGAGCTCGCCCGCGGCACCGGCCGAGCCCTGCGGATCTTCAAGACCGAGACCAAGGGCCTGCGCGACGACGATGACGACAAGGCCGCCCCGACGGCGCCGTCCGAGCTGCCCCCGACCTCGACGACGCAGGCCGAGCCCACGATCCAGTCCGAGGTCGACCCCGAGTTCCGCGCTGACAAGCACCGGGGCTGACCCGGACACCACGACACCACCTCTGTGAGCTTCGTCGGACGGTTCGCCCGTCTCTACTCGGCCAAGCCCGCGCACCCTGTCGGCCCTGAGGGCCGGATGGCGCTGGGCGACCACCTGAGGGAGCTGCGCGCCCGCGTGCTGCGCGCCGGAACGTTGATGATCCCGGCCGTCGGCCTCGCGCTCTACTTCTTCGATCCGCTCTACGACCTCGTGGTCGGGCCCTACATGCAGGCGCGCGAGCGGTTGCCCGAGGGGACCACCCAAGCCACGACCGGAGGCGCTGCCGGTGGTCTCATGCTCTATCTCAAGCTGGCCGGCTTCACTGCGCTGGTCTCCACGGCGCCGTACTGGCTCTACCAGATCTGGGCCTTCATCCTGCCGGGCCTGCACGCCAGCGAGCGGAAGTGGTCGCGAATCTTCGTGGCGATCGCCGGTCCGCTGTTCCCGGCGGGCATCGTGCTCGGCTATGTCACCCTGCCCAAGGGCCTCGAGGTCCTGATCGGGCTCAACCCAGAGGGCGTCACCAACCTCGTCGACTTCAACGAGTACCTCCAGTTCTTCACGCGCACGCTGCTCGTCTTCGGCCCGGCGTTCGAGATCCCGGTCTTCGTGGTGATGCTCAACCTCGCCGGCGTGGTCACCGGCAAGCAGCTGGGCGCGCACCGGCCATGGATCGTCGTCGGCATCTTCGTCTTCGCGGCGGTCGCGACCCCGTCGGCCGACCCGTTCACGATGACCTTCATGGCCGTGCCGATGCTGGTCCTCTACCTCATCTCCGAGGTCATCGCCCGCTACAACGACCGTCGCAAGGCGGCCCTGCAAGCCCAACGCGGGACTGTCACCCGACGAGCTCTCACCCATCTGACACAGTGGCGCGCATGGAGTCCACGCCGATCATCGACGTCGATCCCTTCGACCTGCCCGAGTGGCTCGGCATCGGCCGGGTGGTCTGGCACGCCGACGAGGGCCTGCGCAACGGGCACCTCGTCGCGGGTCGCATCGTCTCGGGGGACCACGTCCCGGGCTGCGACCTGCTCGCCGTCGACGAGGCCTACCCAGCTCCCGTCACCGACGACGACTCACGACTGCGCGCCCACCGGGCGTGGCGGCACGGGCAGGTCCTTCTCGGTTCGTACGCCGACCGCCCGGTGCTCGCCGCGCCGGGCACCCGCTTCGATGCCGACCGGGTGCTCGACACCCCGGCCGGGCTGGCGCGGGCCGTCGGTGGCTCGCCCGACAACATGGCTGCCCTGATCCGCATCGGCGCGGAGAAGCAGGGTCGTCGCTGACGCTGGATAGGGTCGGTGACATGGCCCGCGAGATCGCTCTTCTCACCAATCCAACGTCGGGCAAGGGCAAGGGCGCTCGCTACCGCGAGGCCGCCCTGCCGCGCCTGCGCGACGCCGGACTGGTCGTGCGCAACCTCGAGGGCCGCGACGCCGACGAGGCACTCGACCCGGCGAAGGCCAGTGCCGCCGACGGCGTCGAAGCGCTGGTGGTCTGCGGCGGCGACGGGCTCGTCCACCTCGCCGCCCAGATACTCGCCGGGACCGGCATCCCGCTCGGGATCATCCCCGCCGGCACCGGCAATGACGTCGCTCGCTACTTCGACCTGCCGCGCAAGGACCCCGTCGCGGCGGCCGACCGCGTGATCGGCTCCCGCATCCGCACCGTCGACCCGGCGCGCGCCGGTTCTCGCTACTTCGTCACGGTCCCGGCGGCCGGCTTCGACGCCATCGTCAACGAGCGCGCCAACGAGATGATCGGCCGCGCGGCCAGATGCGCTACAACGTCGCCACCCTCGCCGAGCTGCGCACCTTCCGCCCGATGACCTTCACCCTCGACCTCGACGGCGTCTCCCTCAAGCGCGAGGCGATGCTCGTCGCTGTGGGCAACGGCACGTCGTACGGCGGAGGGCTCCGCATCACCGAAGGGGCCCTGCTCGACGACGGCTTCCTCGACGTGGTCATCATCAACACGATGACCAAGCCCGGGCTGATCCGCACCTATCCCAAGCTCTTCTCCGGCACCCACGTCGGCGAGCCGGAGTACGAGCACCACCGCGTCCGCAGCGTGACGGTCGCCGCGGCGGGGGTCGTCACCTACGCCGACGGCGAGCGGTTCGGCGAGCTGCCATTGACGATCACGTGCGAGCCGGGCGCGTTGGGGGTGTTCGCGTGAGCGTCATGGCTTCGTTCACGGACCTGTACAAGTTCCCGCTCGACGACTTCCAGCTGCGAGCGTGCCAGAGATCGAGGACGGTC
The DNA here is from genome assembly GCF_024703895.1 of Nocardioides sp. B-3. GTDB lineage: Bacteria > Actinomycetota > Actinomycetes > Propionibacteriales > Nocardioidaceae > Nocardioides. The sequence continues at coordinate 3,935,645 of NZ_CP087968.1, read as the reverse complement.
GCGGTGTCCTCGTGGCTGCTCCGACCGGGTCCGGCAAGACGATCGTGGGGGAGTTCGCCGTACACCCGGCGCTCGAGACCGGACGCAAGTGCTTCTACACGACCCCGATCAAGGCGCTCAGCAACCAGAAGTACAACGACCTTGTCGCGCGCTACGGGCCGGACAAGGTGGGCCTGCTGACCGGCGACAACGTCGTCAACGGCGAGGCGCCGATCGTGGTGATGACCACCGAGGTGCTGCGCAACATGCTCTACGCCAGCTCGCGGACGCTGCTCGGCCTCGGCTTCGTGGTGATGGACGAGGTGCACTACCTCGCCGACCGGATGCGCGGAGCCGTCTGGGAAGAGGTGATCATCCACCTCCCGGAGTCGGTCACGCTGGTGTCGCTGTCGGCGACCGTGTCGAACGCCGAGGAGTTCGGCGAGTGGCTGGCGACCGTGCGCGGTGAGACGACCACCATCGTCGAGGAACGCCGACCCGTGCCTCTCTTCCAGCACGTCATGGTCGGTCGCAAGCTGTTCGACCTCTTCGCGTCCTCCGACGTCGACGCCAGCGCCGGCTTCGTGAAGGAAGGCGCGCCGGTCAACGACGAGCTGGTCCGGATCGCGCGCGACGACTGGGCCAGCTCCCGGTTGATGCGCGACCGGAAGTCGGCCCGCAAGGGCAAGCCGGGGTCGTCGAAGAACCCACGTCAGGTGGGCAACGGTCGCCGTGTGTGGATCCCGAGCCGCGTCGAGGTGCTCGAGCGCCTCGACGCCGAGGGTCTGCTGCCGGCGATCATGTTCATCTTCAGCCGCGTCGGCTGCGACGCCGCGGTGACGCAGTGCCTCTCGGCCAACGTGCGGCTCAACAACGAGTTGGAACGCAAGGAGATCTTCGCGTACGTCGAGGAGAGGTGCCGGCACCTGCCCGAGGACGACCTCGAGGTCCTCGGCTACCACGAGTTCCTCGACGGGCTGATGCGCGGCGTGGCGTCCCACCATGCCGGGATGCTGCCCACGTTCAAGTCCTGCGTGGAGGAGCTTTTCCTCCGCGGGCTCGTCAAGGCGGTCTTCGCGACCGAGACGCTGGCGCTCGGCATCAACATGCCGGCGCGCACGGTGGTGATCGAGAAGCTGTCGAAGTGGAACGGCGAGACGCACGCCGACATCACGCCGGGGGAGTACACCCAGCTCACCGGGCGCGCCGGTCGCCGTGGCCTCGACGTCGAGGGCCACGGCGTCGTGCTGTGGCAGCCCGGGATGAACCCCCGCGAGGTCGCCGGACTCGCCTCGACCCGCACCTATCCGTTGCGCAGCTCGTTCCGCCCGTCCTACAACATGGCCGTCAACCTCGTGCACCAGTTCGGCCGGGAGCGCTCCCGTGAGCTGCTCGAGCAGTCGTTCGCGCAGTTCCGGGCGGACCGTGCCGTCGTCGGGCTGGCGCGCCAGCTGCAGAAGGCACAGGAGGCGATCGTGGGCTACAACGAGGCCGCGACCTGCCACGTCGGCGACTTCATGGAGTACGCCGCACTGCGCCGTCGCATCTCCGAGGTCGAGAAGGGGGCGTCCCGGGAGCGGCGCTCCGATCGACGCGACGAGGCCATCGCGTCGCTGGCCGGGCTCAAGCCCGGCGACATCATCATGGTGCCCAACGGCAAGTTCGCCGGCTTCGCGGTGATCCTCGACCCGGGGATCAGCAGCCACGAGCAGCGGCCCTACGTCCTGACCGCGGACCGCCCGGGCGCGCCGGCTCGCGCCGATGGACTTCCAGACCCCGGTCGAGGCGCTGGCCCGGATGCGACTGCCCAAGTCGTTCAACGGTCGCAACCCGGCCATGCGACGAGACCTCGCCTCGGCGCTGCGGACCAAGACACACAACCTGACGCCGCCGCCCCCGCGCCGTACGACATCCGTGGAGTCGTTTGCCGACTCGCCGGTGGACCGCGAGATCGCCGAGCTCCGCACCCGGATGAAGCAGCACCCGTGCCACCAGTGCCCCGAGCGCGAGGACCATGCGCGCTGGGCGGAGCGGTCCTTCAAGCTGGGCCGCGACGCGGAGACGCTCAAGCGCCGGGTCGAGTCGCGCACCAACACGGTGGCGCGCACCTTCGACCGGGTCTGCAGCGTGCTGACCGCGCTGGGATATCTCGAGGGCGACACCGTCACGGAGCGCGGGCGGCACCTGCGGCGGATCTACACCGACATGGACCCGGTGGCGGCCGAGTCGCTGCGCGAAGGCCTCTGGGACTCGTTGACCGCGTCCGAGCTGGCGGCGGTGCTCTCGTCGCTGGTCTACGAGGCGCGGCGCGCCGATGACGCATCCGCGCCTGGGGTGCCCGGCGGTGCGGTCCGCGGAGGCGCTCGTCGAGACGGTCCGTGTCTGGGGACAGCTGGACGCCCCGGAGCGCGACAACAAGCTGGAGTTCCTGCGTGAGCCCGACTTCGGCTTCGCCTCGGGCGGCCTATCGCTGGGCGGAGGGTGACGACCTCGGACGACGTGCTCGGTGCCACCGACCTCGCGGCGGGTGACTTCGTCCGCTGGATGAAGCAGCTCCTCGACCTCGCGGGCCGGGTCGCCGACGCTGCCGGTGACACGCCTCTGCGCAAGACCGCCCGCGACGCGGTGCACGCGCTGAAGCGGGGGTCGTGGCCTACTCGTCCGTGACGGAGTGACCGGCGCCGACGAGCCTCGTCTGCGGCCGACGTGCCCTGATCCAGGGCGACGACATCGTCCGCGTCGGGTCGCACGCCGGGTAGCTCGAGCCGGGCGAGCGCGGCGGCGGTCTGCGTGAGGCCGAGCAGCTTCTTCCGGACGTCACCGCGCGTGGCCCCGTGCGTCGCCACGCGGTCCTCGCTCACCGGCACGAACTGCACGTAGCGAGCGGGCTGCACCGGCCACTCCGGGCCCTTGGGTGCCTTGCTGACCACCACGGCGGCACAGTCCGCCCATGCCGAGCTCGCACCGTCGAGATTCATGGGTACGTCGCGCACGCGGACGCCGAGGTCGTCGAGCCGCAGCGTCGGGACTCCCATCGAGAGTGCTCGGTACTTCTTCCTCGCCGACGGGACGATGCTCCAGATCACCCGGCTGCACCGGGCGATCACGATGACGGAGATGACGGCGCCCGCCGGTTCCGGCCGGGTGAACAGGAACAGGAGCGCCGGCACGATCACCACGGCGCACCAGAGCACGTACAGGGTGGTGTTCGCGAACGCGACCCTTCGCAGCGTCGGGTTCATCGTCACGCGGACGACGAGGGTGCCGTCGTCGCTCATCGACCGGCGAGCACCCCGGTCAGGCGCGCGACCGGGCTGCTCAGTCCCCATCGCTCGGCGAGGACTGCCAGCGCCGCGGGGTCCTTCGGCATGGTCGGGAGCACCGTGTCCGGCGTGCCGAGCTCGATGTCCTTCGCCACCGCCACCACGGTGGGTGCGACGTCGAGGTAGTCCGCCGCCGCGATGAGCTTGCCTCGCGGGCCGGGCCCCAGCGCCGACCCGGGGTCGGCCGCGGCCGCTCGGATGCCCGACAGGTCGCCGTACGACAGGAGAAGGCTGGCCGCGGTCTTGTCGCCGACCCCGGCCACGCCGGGCAGGCCGTCGGACGCGTCTCCTCGGAGCGTGGCGAAGTCGGCGTACTGCTGGGGGAGGACGGAGTACTTCTCGACGACCGTGTGCTCCGTCATGCGCTCGTGCTTGGCGACCCCGCGGGCGACGTACAGGACGCGCACCTGCGCCGCGTCGTCGACGAGCTGGAAGAGGTCGCGATCGCCGGTGACGATGTCGACGGGCATGGTCGCGGTGGTGGCGAGGGTGCCGATGACGTCGTCGGCCTCGTAGTGATCGGCGCCCACGATGGAGATGCCGAACGCGTTGAGGACGTCGATGATCACCGGGATCTGGGCCTCGAGCGGATCGGGGACCTCTTCGATGTCCGGTCGATCAGTGCGTACGGCGACGACGCGGTGTCCCTTGTAGGACGGGATCAGGTCGACGCGCCACTGCGGGCGCCAGTCGTTGTCCCAGCAGCAGACGAGGTCGGTCGGCTGGTACTCCTCGACGAGCCGGCTGATGAAGTCGAGAAGCCCGCGCACGGCGTTGACCGGAGTGCCGTCGGGAGCCCGCACGGAGTCCGGGACGCCGAAGAATGCGCGGAAGTAGAGAGAGGCCGTGTCGAGAAGCATCATTCGCTGTGCGGTCACAACCGGATCCTTGCACGATCCATCGCTACTCTGAGCGCGTGACGACCCCAGCCGTGGAGAACACCGACCGCCTCATCCTGTCCCTGCTCGGGACCGATGGGCGGATGTCGTTCACCGACCACGGGCAAGGCGACCGGCCTGTCCACCTCCGCCGTGCACCAGCGCGTGAAGCGGCTCGAGGCCAAGGGCCTGATCAAGGGGTACGGCGCCCGGGTGGACCACGAGCAGCTCGGTCGCCCGCTCACCGCCTTCATCTCCATCACACCCATCGACCCCTCCCAGCCCGACGACTACCCCGAGCGGCTCGTCGAGATCCCCGAGATCGAGTCCTGCTGGTCCGTGGCCGGCGAGGAGTCGTACATCCTCAAGATCCGTGTCCCCACCCCGCGCGACCTCGAGGATCTCCTCGCCCGGATCCGCTCCGCCGCGAACGTGTCCACCCGGACGACGATCGTGCTCTCGACGCCGTACGAGAACCGCCCTCTCGGCTAATGTCGAACTTCCCTGACAGGTGGTGGAGTCCCCGGATATCCGGGGACTCCCTCACGTGTCAGGCGTTGCAGAGGCTGTTGCTGTTTGATTTCGGTACGTCGGCGCGTGGGGATGGCGGCGATGGCGGTGTTGAGGGTCGTCGGCCGGGCGCGCGCCCGGCCGATCTCGTCAGGTGGCCAGTGCTGCGGTGGTGTGGCGGTGGAGCTTGAGCAGGTTCACGACTGCGGCGGCGAGGTTGAGTTCGCTGGTGGCCGCGGCGAGTCCTCGGCGGCTGAAGCGGCGTAGTCCGGTCTGGTCTTTGAGGTGTGCGTTGACTGGTTCCACGGTTGCGCCGCGGTGGGCGTAGGCGGCGAGTCCTTCGGGTGTCTTCATCTGGTGCCGCATGCGTTCGAGCGGGCTCGCGTCGGGCGGTGGTGGGCCGGTCCGCGGGTCGTCGGCGGCCTCGTCGGCGAGTCGTCGGTCCTTGCCGGTGGCGATGAGCCGGTTGGGTCCGGGGGCGGTGAGGTTGTCCATCGAGCAGTAGCCGGCATCGGCCGGGACCAGCCCGATCTCATCGTCACCGCCGTCGTCGGCTCGTGTGTGGGCGATGGTCCTCGCGGCGCTCTGGGCTGCGTTCATCATCGGTTGCAGGCAGTCCATGTCGGTGGGCGCCCGGGTCAGCATCAGCGCCGGGATCAGGTGGTCGGCGGTGACCGCGAGCTGGGCGTTGTAGCCCTGCACCCAGCCCGTACGCGTGTTCATGACCCGGCTCTGCGGGTCGGTCAAGTTCGCCTTCCGGGTGCTCGCACGGCCCATGCTCTTGCGGGGGTGGGGAGCCGCGGTGGCCGCGCGACGCTCAAGGGCTGCCAGCCGCTCGCGCAGCCGGCGGACCTTCCATGACACCAACTGTGGCCGTTGCCCGCTGGGGCGGCGCGTGCCGTGGGTGCGAGCCGCTTCCCGGACGCCCTCCCGGGCCGCGACCCGTGCCGCGGCCTCCCGCTCGGCCGCGGCAAGTTCCTCACGCAGGGCCGCGGCCCGGACCTGCCGGGTTTGTGCGCGTCGCTCGGCCTCATCGGCGGCTTCCTCGGCCTGCTTGGTCTTCTCCTTCTCGATCTCGGCCAGCGCGGCCTTGATCGCGGCCGCGCGGGTGGCCGGGTTGGCGAACTCGGGGGCCAGCTCATCACCGTGCTTGTCGCCGTACAGCTCGTCCTCGGCCGCGTCGGCCGCGGCAGCCTCGGCGGCGATCTGGCGGGCGATCCGGTCGGCCTGAGCGCGCAGTGAGTCCTCGGCCCGGTTGGCGAAGATCGAGGCGTTCGCGGCGATCTTGGTGCCATCGATCGCGACCGTGCCGAGTCTGCCCATCCCGGCCTGCCCGCACAGCACCAGCACCTGCGCGAACACCTCAGCGAACCGGTCCTCATGGGTCGCGCGGGAACCGGGAGATCACCGTATGGTCGGGCACATCGCGCCCGCACAACACCCGGAACGCCACGTGCTCACCGCACAGCGTCTCGATCCGTCGCGAGGAACGTTCCCCGACCGCGTAGGCATAGACCAGCACTCCCAGCAGCAGGTCCGGATCGAACGCGCGGCGCCCCGGACCGACCTTCGGGTGCCGGGCATGGAAACCGCTTGTGTCGAGCTCCTCCACGACCCCCAACACGAACCACACCCGGTGATCCTCCGGCAACCACTCACGCAACGAGGGAGGCATCAGAAACTGCTGATCACGATCAACCGGACGATACGAACGAGCCATGGCCCCAGTATTTCGGCACAGCGCTCAGAGGTCACGTACCCGGACCGGCGATTTAGCAACAGCCTCTGCAACGCCTTACACGTGACGGAGTCCCCGGATATCCGGGGACTCCACCACCTGTCAGGGAAGTCCGACGGCCTACCCGGGGACCTACCGGGCCTGCAGCGCGGCGGTACGGCGAGACGCCTCGGCCATCTCGGCGGCCTTGAGCGCGGTCTCGTCGAGGCGCCCGTGCTTCTCCCACCGGGCCGGCCGGCGGCGGGGAGGGTGTGGATCGGGTCGTAGTACTCGTAGGTCCGCGACAGTGCCTCGGAGTCGGAGGCCTCGATGGACGTCTTGTAGTTCTTGGTCCAGTAGGAGATGCCGCGCTCGGTGTCGTAGTCCGCCAGCTGGTGCACCCAGCGCTTGCCGACGAACGGCACGTCGCAGACGATGCGCGGCGTCGCGAAGCCGGGGAGGTAGCCCATGATGTGGTGCTGCAGCTTCTGCGCGTCGGCGACCGACACCCGCCAGTGCTCCGAGAACGGGATCATGTCGCACATGTAGAAGTAGTAGGGCATGATCTGCGCGCCATCGAGCAGCCGGAAGCACAGGTCGAGGAGGGTGTCGCCGTCGGCGTTGACGCCGTTGAGCAGCACTCCCCGGTTGCGTACGTCGCGGACACCCGCATCAAGCATGGCGCGCGTGGCAGCGGCGACCATGGGCGTCACCGAGTTCGCGTGGTTGGCGTGCGTGTGGATCGCCAAGGAGACCCCGCGCGAGCGGGCGATGGCGGCGACGCGACCGACGCCGTCGACGACCTCGGGCTGCAGCCAGTGCTGAGGGAGCCCGATGAGCGCCTTGGTAGCGAGGCGGATGTCGCGGATGTTGTCGACCTCGAGGACCGAGGTCAGGAACGCCTCGAGGCGGGGCCACGGCATGTTGGCCACGTCGCCACCGGAGACGACGACGTCGCGCACCGACGGCGTGCGCTTGAGGTAGTCGATCATGTCGCCGATGCGGTCGTTGGGCTTGCCCGCGAACTTCAGCTTCTCGATCACTGGCGTCGAGTTGCCGACGAGGTCCATGCGCGTGCAGTGGCCGCAGTACTGCGGGCACGTCGGCAGCAGCTCGGCGAGCACCTTCGTCGGGTAGCGGTGCGTCAGCCCCTCGGTGGCCCACATGTCGTGCTCGTGCAGCGAGTCGCGGGTGGCGTGCGGGTGCGACGACCAGTCCGTACGGCGATCGCTGAACACCGGGATCATGTAGTTGCGGATCGGGTCGGCGTAGAAGGCCTCAGTGAGAGAGCCAGCCCCCGACGGCACGACGGAAGGCACCATCGTGTTCATCATCTGCGGCGGCACCAGCATCGACATCGTGGCCCGCTCGGCCCGGGTCGCGCTCGAGGTCGGCGTAGAACCGCTCGTCCACCGAGTCACCGAGCAGCTCGCGCAGCTGCTTCACGTTCTTCACGCAGTGCGCACGCTGCCACTGCACGGACGCCCAGTCCTCGGCCGTGACGTCTCGCCATCCCGGGAACCGCGTCCAGTCGGGCTCGACGAGCTCGACGCGCTGGTAGGGGTAGGGCTGACCGGAATCAACGCGGAGGTCCGGCGTTGCGGTGTCGAGGCTCATGGTTGCTCCAAGGGCGAGTGACGGGGTCGGCGCGTCAGTTGTGTGAGCCGCGCCTCATCTGACACGATACGAGGAGATTATCCGGCAAGTCCAATGACGCGCCGCAATATCTCCTGTATCGGTTACCAAATGACGGAGGACGAGCGGATGTCCCGCGACTCGACCAGCGATCCCACTGGCCTGCACCGTGTCCTGGACGAGGTCGTGGTGCTGCCTCAGGCAGCCCAGCGGCTCGAGACGAGCGCAGAGCTGTGGCCCGACGAGGTCCGGGTGCGCGTGGAGAAGCTCAACCTCGACGCCGCGTCCTTCCGCCAGCTCGAGGGCAAGCACGCCCATGACGGGGACAAGGTCCGCGCGGAGGTCCTCGAGATCGTGAGCACCCGCGGCAAGATGCACAACCCGGTGACCGGCTCCGGCGGCATGCTCGTCGGCACCGTCGAGGAGGTCGGCCCCGAGTCGACGCTCGGCCTCAAGGTCGGCGACCGCATCGCCACTCTGGTCAGCCTCACCCCTCACCCCGCTCGTCCTCGAGGATGAGCTGAAGCAGTGGGACGGCCTCAGCGAGCAGGTCCCCTGTGACGGGTACGCCGTCCTGTTCGGTCGCTCCATCGCGGCCGTCATTCCCGATGACCTCGACCCGGCACTGTCCCTGAGCGTCATGGACGTCTGTGGTGCTCCCGCGCTCACCCGCGCGTGGTCGCGGACTACGTCGAGCCGACAGTGGCCGTGATCGGAGGAGGCGGCAAGTCCGGTTCCCTCAGCCTCGCCGCGGCTCGCCGGGCCGGCGCCGGACGCCCTCATCGGGATCGTTCCGCAGGAGGCGGAGGCGGAGCGACTGCGAGGCGCAGGGCTGGCCGACGAGGTGGTCGTCGCCGACGCTCGCAACCCGATCGCCCTGCGCGACGCGGTGGCCCGAGGCCGGCGGACCGGCCGACGTGACGGTCGTCTGCGTCGACGTGCCGGGCTGCGAGGGCGGTGCCATCCCCGGCCACGGCCGAGCGCGGCACCGTCATCTTCTTCTCGATGGCCACCTCCTTCTCGGCCGCGGCGCTCGGCGCGGAGGGCCCGGCCGCCGACGTCCGGATGATCGTCGGCAACGGCTATGTGCCCGGCCATGCGGCGTACGCCATGGAGCTCCTGCGGAGCAACGCCGGAGTGCGCGGACTGTTCGAGGGCCGGCTGTGAAGACCACCGGCAAGCTCGGCCTCGACACCGCGCAGATCCGCGAGGCGCGCACGCTGGCGCGACGCGTCGGCAAGCCGATCGTCAACACCGCGAAGAAGCACACCACCGTCTCCGTCGAGCGCGCCACTCTGCGGCTCGCAGGGCTGGCCGGCGCCGACTCCGAGGGCACGCCCCGGGTCAACCGGCTCGCCGACGTGGTGCGCGCCGACGTGGGTCTCGAGCACGGCCCGGCGCTCCCGGTGTGGGACGCGCTGGTCCGCGGCGAGGCCGACGACCTCGAGACGCTCGCGCAGAAGGCCTCCGCCGGCTCGATCACGTTCCGCCTCCCGGACGGCAGCGACGAGGTGAGGGCACGAGCCGCGGCCCACAAGGCCGTCGCGAAGGGCATCAAGCAGATCGACCGGCGTCGCGTCGAGCGCGAGCGAATGATCGCCAAGGTCGGCGATGCACCGCGCAAGCCATGGATCTACCTCATCGTCGCCACCGGCGACATCTACGAGGACATCCCGCAGGCGCAGAACGCCGCCCGCGAGGGCGCCGACGTCATTGCCGTCATCCGCAGCACCGGCCAGAGCCTGCTCGACTTCGTGCCGGAGGGCGCGACCCGTGAGGGCTTCGCCGGGACCTACGCCACGCAGGAGAACTTCCGCCTCATGCGTGCGGCCCCGGACGAGACGAGCAAGGAGCTCGGCCGCCACGTCCGGCTGACCAACTACGCGAGTGGCCTGTGCATGCCCGAGATCGCGGCACTGGCCGGCCTCGAGCGGCTCGACATGATGCTCAACGACTCGATGTACGGGATCCTCTTCCGCGACATCAACCCGATCCGCACCTTTGTCGACCAGCGCTTCAGCCGCCGAGTCCACCGCGCCGGCATCATCATCAACACCGGCGAGGACAACTACCTCACCACCGCCGACGCGGTCGACGCCGCGCACACGGTCACGACCAGCCAGCTCCTCAACGAGTACTTCGCCAAGGAGGCCGGCCTCGAGGACTGGCAGCTCGGCCTCGGCCACGCGTTCGAGATCGACCCCGAGGTGCCCGACTCGTTCCGCCTCGAGCTCGCCCACGCGATGCTCGCGCGCGACCTGTTCCCGAAGGCGCCGCTCAAGTGGATGCCGCCGACACGCCACATGACCGGCGACGTGTTCAAGGGCTATCTCCTCGACGGCTTCTTCAACCTCGTCGGTGCCCTGACCGACCGGGGCATCCTGCTCGTCGGGATGATGACCGAAGCCGTGGTGACGCCCCGGCTCTCCGACCGTGACCTCGCCCTGCAGAACGTCCGCTACGTCATGAACGCCGCCGGCAACCTGCACGAGGACTTCTCCCCGAAACCGGGCGGCTTCATCGTCAACCGGGCCCCGGGAGGTCCCGGGCGACTCCATCCAGCTGCTCAAGGACATCGAGGGCCACCCCGACGGCCTGCTCGACGCGATCGCCGACGGCACCTTCGGCCTGATGAAGCGCCCCGCCGACAGGGGCCGCGGGCTGGACGGCGTCGCGAAGAAGGCCCGCGACTACTACAACCCCGCCACCGAGATCCCGGAAGGCGACCGATGAGCCTCATTCGTCCGTACGGCGACACGACCGGCGACGGCATGGTCCAGCTGTCCTTCACGCTCCCGATGGCGCACTCCAAGGTCGCCGAGGGAGCCGCGGCCCAGCTGGCCAACAAGATGGGCATGGACCCGGCGATGGTCGTCCACTCCAAGGCGATGGGTCCCGACTTCACGTTCTTCGTCGTCTACGGCCGGGTCAACCACCTCGTCGATCCCAGCAAGGTCGAGATCGTCGAGCGCGACTACCCGTTGCTGACGCCGAAGGAGGCCAACGCGTCCATCAAGCGGACCCTGCGTCGCCGGATGGTCGTGGTCGGTGCCTGCATCGGCACCGACGCCCACACCGTCGGCATTGACGCGATCCTCAACATCAAGGGATTCGCGGGGGAGAAGGGTCTGGAGTACTACCGCGAGGTCAAGGTCGTGAACCCGGGCGCACAGGTCTCCGTGCCCGACCTCGTCGAGGCGGCCCGCGAGGAGAAGGCCGACGCCGTCCTCGTCTCGCAGGTCGTCACCCAGCGCGACGCGCACCTGCTCAACACCCGCGAGATGTCGGCGGCCTTCCGCGAGTCCTACCCGGCCGCCAAGCGTCCGCTGCTCGTCGTCGGTGGTCCGCGCTTCGATGAGACGATGGCGGACGAGCTCGGGGTCGACCGCGTCTTCAGCCGTGGCACGACACCCGGCGAGGTCGCCTCCTTCATCGTCCACCGCCTCACCACCGGGACTGCCTCATGAGCGACAGCCGCATCGGCACCACCGTCACGCACCGCCGCTACGTCCCCTACAGCCACGCGCACTACGCCGGCAACCTCGTCGACGGCGCCTACAGCCTCGGCCTCTTCGGCGACGTCGCCACCGAGCTGTGCATCCAGCTGGACGGCGATGAGGGGCTCTTCGCGTCCTACTCCGACGTCCAGTTCAAGGCGCCCGTGCGCGCCGGCGATGTCCTCGAGATCACAGCCACCCCTGGTCCGGGCCGGCACCCGGAGCCGGGTCATGGACTTCGTCGTCAGCGTGGTCGCGCGCGGCGCAGCGACGCCCGAGGCGCCCGGCGCGGCCAGCACGCTGTCGCCTCCCGAGGTGGCCACGACGGCCACCGGGACCGTGGTCGTCCCGCCGACGCCATCGAACGAGTAGATCTTGCGGCGTGTCATGCACCGACACGCCGATTTTCCGATGTTTTTCCAAGGAACTTGCGCCGTGCAGGCGCGGCTCTGACCTGCGAAGACGCGTTGTCGCAGGTCAGGGGGCCGTTGACAGGCGGACTTCTCGGAGTCAGTGTTCCGTGGTCCGCCCGTGCAGATCATGGATGGCGGACCGACGTCCGAGTGGCCGGATCGGGGGGTGTGGTGCCAGCATCCTCAGCCGTTCTGGTTCACGGAGGTCGGTCTCGCACCATGAGGGTGGACACGGGAGGGGCGCTCGCTCCGTAGACAACTTCCCGCCGTGCGCAGCCAGCGTTCAGTGGGTTGGTCCGAAGGGTGTGCGCACCTCCCGTTCCACTGCAGGTGCGAGCGGCTAGCGTGTGCGCGTGTTGATCCGCTGCGTCGCTGCCCTGCTCGGCGGAGTGGTGCTGTCGGCCGGCTTCGCGCCAGTCGGGTTCGCGCCCGCCATGCCGGTCGGGATCGCGATCCTCGTGCTCTGCGTCCGCGGCCGTCGCCTGCGGGCGGGCGCCCTCATCGGGTGGCTGTTCGGACTGGCGTTCTTCGGTGGTCTCCTGTGGTGGCTGCGCGTCGTCGGGCCGGACGCGTGGGGAGCACTCACCGTGGTGCAGTCGATCTACTTCGCCCCGTTGGGTATGGCGATCGCCGCCGTCACCCGCCTGCGCGGGTGGCCGGTGTGGACCGCTTTCGCCCGGGTCAGCGTCGAGACCGGGCGCGGCGCCCGGCCGTTCGGCGGCCTCACACGGGGTCGTCTGTCCTTCGCCACCGCCGACACGGCGTGGGCAGCCACGCTCCCGTGGATCGGGATGACCGGCGCCAGCCTGCTCATCGCCTTGACGGGCACGTTCCCGGCCCGGCTGTTGACCACCCGGCTCCGGCGCCCGGTGGCCGCAGCCCCGGGCGCTGCTGCGCTGGTCGCCGTGACCTGCGTGCCGTCGCTGGCGCCGTACGACCTCGAGCGGGGACGCACGATGACGATCGCGGCCGTGCAGGCCGACGTGCCCGGCGACGGCACGGACGTGCTGGCGCACTACCGCGAGATCACCCGAGCGTTCTCAGACACGACGGTCGAGCTGGCCGAGTCGGGGGAGCCGGTTGACATGGTGGTCTGGTCGGAGAACTCCACCGCCGTCGACCCCTTCACCGATGTCGAGACCCGCGCGGAGATCACGCAGGCCTCGGACGCGATCGGGGTGCCGATCCTCGTCGGCGGGATGGTCAACTCGAGCCGGGAGAAGGAAGTCCTCAACCGGGGGATCGTCTGGCAGCCCGAGGTCGGCGGGGGAGACCGTTACACGAAGCGCCATCCCGTGCCGTACGGCGAATACATCCCCTACCGAGGTTCGTTCATCCCCGACACCTATGGCCAGCTCGCGCTGATCCCACGCGACATGGCGGCCGGGACGAGCCTCGAACCGCTGCGGATCGCCGGTGCCGGGGGTGGCCGACGCGATCTGCTTCGACGTCTCCTACGACGATGCGATCCACGGCCGGGTCGCCAATGGCGGACAACTGATCACCGTGCAGACGAGCAACGCCATGTTCATCAACACCGCCCAGATCGACCAGCAGTTCGAGATCAGCCGGCTGCGGGCGATCGAGACCGGGCGCTACGTCGTCGTCGCCGCCATCAACGGCCTCTCGGGGATCATCGGGCCCGACGGCAATGTCGTCGAGTCGGTCGCCCCCGCACCCGCAGCGTCGTGGTCGGGGACGTGACCCTCGCGGACGAGCTCACCCCGGCCGTGTGGTTGGGGCCGTGGCCGGGTCGCGTCATCGTGGGCGCCACGATTGTTTCTCTTGCATTCATTCTGGTCACGTATCGTCGGAAGGAACGGCAAGATTCGCCTGACCACAACCTGAACACGTGAGGGGAGACCAGTGAGCACAGCCGAGCTTGGTCGAGTTGTGATGGTGATCCCCACCTTCAACGAGGCCACCAACCCGGAGCTCATCGTCGGGCGACTGCGCGCGGCGCAGCCCGACGTCGACATCCCGGTCGTCGACGACAACTCGCCCGACGGCACCGGGGACATCGCCGATGCGCTGGCGGCCGCCGATCCCCGGGTGCAGGTCCTGCACCGTACGGCGAAGGGGGGCCTTGGCGCCGCCTACCTCCACGGCTTCGCGGTGGCACTCGAGCAGGGCTACGACGTCATCGGGGGAGATGGACGCGGACGGCTCGCACCAGCCCGAGCAGCTGCACCGATTGCTGACGGCGCTCGGTTCGGCAGACCCGGTGATCGGCTCGCGCTACGTGCCCGGTGGCTCGATCGTGAACTGGCCACGACGACGCGAGCTCCTCTCGCGCGGCGGCAACATCTACGTGCGGCTGCTGCTCGGCATGGGCGTGAAGGACGCCACTGCCGGCTTCCGCCTCTTCCGCAAGCACACGCTGGAGAAGATCGACCTCGCGTCCGTCACGTCCACGGGCTATGTCTTCCAGACCGACATGGCCTACCGCACCATCATGGCCGGGCTCGCCGTCGCCGAGGTGCCCATCGAGTTCATCGAGCGCGTGCGCGGCGACTCCAAGATGAGCGGCCGGGTCGCCAGCGAGTCGCTGAAGAAGATCACCGTCTGGGGCCTGCACGAGCGCCGTCAGCAGGTGCGCCGGGCGCTGCACCGGCGCAAGGGCCGGAAGGGCTCACGCGGGAGGACCGCATGACGCGACGCAGGATCCCCGGCTGGCTGCTCCCGGTGGCCTTCGTGGTCGTGCCCCCGGTCGAGATCTTCGTGCTCATCCGGGTCGGGCAGGTGATCGGTGCGTGGTGGACGATCCTGCTGCTGATCGCCGACAGCATCCCGGGCACCCTGGCTGATCCGACGGGAGGGCGGTCGCGCCTTCGCAGCCCTGCGCAGTGCGCTGAACAGCGGCCAGATGCCGGCCGGGGAGCTGGCCGACGGCGCGCTGATCCTGATCGGCGGCACGCTCATGCTGACCCCGGGCTTCGTCACCGACCTGCTCGGCATCGTGCTGATCCTGCCGTTCACGCGACCCCCGGCCCGCCGGGCACTGACCGGGGTGGTGACCCGCCGGCTGGTGGGCGCCGGCGCGGCGGCGTACATGCCTCGAACCGGCCCCGGAAATCAACAACGCCCCCCACCCGAACCCTGACGGGTCCGTGGTGGAGGGCGAAGTGGTCGACTGAACCTTCCCGGTGCGGGGAGGGTCAGGCAGATGCTGCCTTGCGCTTCTTGGCACTGAGCCTTCCCGGTGTTGGGGCGGGTCAGGCAGATGCTGCCTTGCGCTTCTTGGCACTGAGCCTTCCCGGTGTTGGGGCGGGTCAGGCAGATGCTGCCTTGCGCTTCTTGGCGTTGGCCCGGTGCAGGTGCGCCGGACCGATCTGACCGCCACGGAGCAGGTCGAGGCGCTCCTTGAGGATGTCCTCGAGCTCCCCGGGTCGAACGGCGCTCCGGGAGCATGTCCCAGTGCGTGCGAGCCGGCTTCTCGACCTTCACCTCGGGCAGGATGCCGGCGGTGCTGAGTGCCTTCGCGCCGCAGCGCGGGCACTCCCAGTTTGCGGGGATGTCGGCCTCGACGGACATCGTGATCTCGAACTCGTGACCGTGGTCGCAGCGGTAGCCGACCTGCTGACGAGCGGCAAACTCGATGCCGCGCTCGTCCTCAAAACTCTGGCCGCCGAGCCGTGCGCCGCGTAGCGTGCGCTCCGCCATTGAGCCACCTCCAAGTGTGCTGATGAAAACCGTCCGGATGATGTGGACGGTAGAGAGACGGGCGGACTGGCGTGTCCTGACGCCGGGAAGGCCGGCGATTACGTCTCGATTCAATCAACGTTAGCGGTGCGCGCAAGGTTCCGGGGAATCCAGAGACCCGGCTCACCCCTGCGGGGTGAGCCAGTTCACGGAAGTCCGTCTCGGACGAGCGTTCAGACGACGGCCGGGACGTCGTTTCCGGCCTCGCGGATCCCGCGTTCGGTGTCGACGCGCGTCAGCAGCAAGCCGCCGACGACAAAGAAGGCGATGAGCGCGAAGATCGCGGGACGGTAGGAGTCGGTGATGGCCAGCACGAGCGCGAAGGTGGCGGTGCCGAACCACGAGGTGCCGCGGTCCATCGCGTGGTAGAAGCTGAAGTATTCAGCCTCCTTGCCGCGCGGGATCAGCAGCGAGAAGTAGGAGCGGGCCAGGGGCCCGGGTGCCGCCGAGGACGATGCCGATGGCGGCGCCGAGGATCAAGAACAACGGCACGTTGCCGGCGGGCAGGAAGAGCGCGATCGTGACGATCACGCACCAGATGCCCAGCCCCACCGGGATCGTCTTCTTGGCGCCCTGCCGGGCCGCCAGCCGGCCGAAGAGCAGCGCTCCGAAGAAGGCCACGAACTGCACCATCAAGATGGTGGCGATCAGGATCGTCTGGGAGTGGCCGAGCTCCTCGGCGCCGTAGACGCTGGCGGACGCGATGACCGTCTGGATGCCGTCGTTGAAGAACAGGTAGGCCAGCAGGAAGGTCAGGGCCATCGGGTAGTTCTTCATCTCGCGCAGTGTCGCGGCGAGCTGGCCGAAGCTGCGCACGATCGCGTTGCCCTCGACTGGCTCGATGTCGGCAGGCTGGTGATTGCGCAACCGCAGGAACGGGATGACGGTGAACCCTGCCCACCAGACCGCTGCCGACAGCATGCACAGACGGGCGGCGAAGCCCTCCTCGAGGCCGAGGGCGTCGTGGCCGAGGAAGACGGCGAGGTTGACGACGAGGAGCAGGCCGCCGCCGAGGTAGCCGAAGGCCCAGCCCCGCGACGAGACGCGGTCGCGGTTGGCTTCGTCGGAGATCAGCGGCAGGATCGAGTCGTTGACGACCCCGGCCGCGCTGAAGCACAGGTTGCCCATCACGATCCCGACGGCCGCTAGCTGCCAGTTGTCGCCCGTGGCGAAGAAGATCAGGGCGGCGAAGGCGGCGCCGGTCCGAGCGAAGAAGGCGAGCATGCCCTTCTTGTTGGCCGTGCGGTCCGCGTAGGCGCCCAGCGGCGGCAGGATGAGGGCCGAGAGGATCGTGGAGGCCGTGATCAGCCAGAAGAACAGGGATCCCGGGGGCATCGAGAAGGGCCCGACGTGGAACCGGCCGTTCTCGCCCACCGCGTTCTCGGCGAGGTTGATGAAGTAGGGCCCGAAGAAGACGGTGCCGATCGTGGTCGTGTAGGCGCTGTTGGCCCAGTCGTACCAGTACCAGGCCTTCTGCTCCTTCTCCTCCTCGAGCGGCCTGAGGTCGGCGATCCCGCCGGGAACCGAGTTGCTCATGACTTGTCCTCCCATTGGCCGCGGGATCGCAGCACGTCGCAGAGTATGTCGGTGCGATCCGTGATCAGGCCATCGACACCACGGTCGAGCAGCTCGATCATTTCCGCCTGTTCATCGATGGTCCACACATGCACCTGTACGCCGTTGGCGTGCGCGCGACGGATGACGCCCCTCGACGCCACGGTGAGTCGCCCCCGGCGGTGCGGGACCTGCAAGGCGTCGGGTCGCCCCGGCGTGAGCAGCCGGGCCAGCGCCGCCGAGGGGGACAGGACGTAGGCCGCGACCTCGCGAGGATGTGCCGACGTCGCGACTCGCCGGTCGGTGAGCCGGCGGAACTGGTTGAGCCGGCGTCCCGAGAACGAGCCGACGAGCACCCGGTCCCGGGCATCGTGCTCGGAGATGAAGTCCGCGAGAGCCGGCACCGAGCCGGCCGACTTGATGTCGATGTTGAACTTCACGTCCGGGAAGGCCTCGAACAGCTCGGCCAGCGTCGGCACCCGCTCGCGTCCCCCGATGAGGGCGGCCTGCACATCGGCGTACGACGTCTCCGCGATGCTGCCGGTCTTGTCGGTCACCCGGTCGAGCACGTCGTCGTGGAAGGCGAGCAGGACGCCGTCTCTGGTCACGTGGACGTCGGTCTCGAGGTAGTCGTAGCCGAGGGCGACGGCATGGCTGAAGGCCGCCATCGTGTTCTCCGGGCCCTCGATCTCGGGGTGGTAGGAACCACCGCGGTGGGCGAAGGCCGGGACGCTGGCGTGGTCGAGGTAGCGACGTTTCACGCGAGCAGTATGGCTGTGGTCAGTCGACGGTGGGAGAGCGCCGCCACACAAAAGGAGTGGTGGTGGTGACTCTGGACAGACCCGAGCGCTCGAGGATCGGGCGCGACATCTCGGTGCAGTCGGAGTGCAGGTAGCGCACGCCGCGCTGGATCGCCGACTGGGCCCGCGCTGACACCGGGGCGCGGTAGATCCCACGACCGCGCCACTGCTCGAGCGTCGCGCCGCCCCACAGCCCTGCGAACTCGGTGCCGGGCACGACCTCGAGCCGGCCGGTTGCGACGACGGAACCCTCCGCCTCCGCCACCCATTCCTCGACGTGCGCGTGCTTGGTGGGATCGAGGCGCCGCACGGTCACCCCGGCCGGGACCTCGACGGGTACGGCGAGCGCGGACGCCTCACCGATCATGACCGTCTCCTCAGGCTCGGCGTGCAGCCCGGCCGCCACCAGTCGCTCGGGCAGGTCGGCCGGCGCGTCGTGTCCGCGGGTCTTCCACTCGAGCTCGTCGACGTCGGTCTCGTCGCGGAAGTGGGCCACGGTGCGTTCTGATCAGGTCGTCGAGGCTCTCGCCGGTGAGCCCGTCGAGGTCGCGATAGCTGACGAACCCGCCCCGGTCGAAGCGCCCTCGGACGAGCGGTCCGTCGAGAGAGACGTCCGTTGCGGTGAGCACCTCGGCCTCGCGGCGGAGCTGTTCGTCGTACGCCCTGAGCAGAGCCTCAGATGTCACGGAACGTTTCGATGTTGGCGCCGAGGAGGTTGAGACGTTCGGCGAGGTCCTCGTAGCCGCGGTGGATGACGTAGGTCGAGCGGAGCACCGAGGTGCCCTTGGAGGCGAGCATCGCCAGCAGGATGACCACGGCCGGGCGCAGTGCCGGCGGGCAGACGATCTCCGCGCCCGACCAGTGCGTCGGGCCCTCGACGAGGACCCGGTGCGGGTCGAGCAGCTTCACCTGCGCGCCGAGCTTGTTGAGCTCGGTGAGATAGATCGCGCGGTTCTCGTAGACCCAGTCGTGCAGCAGGGTCTGGCCCTCGGCGACGGCCGCGATCGCGGCGAAGAACGGGAGGTTGTCGATGTTGAGGCCCGGGAACGGCATCGGGTGGATCTTGTCCGGGGGAGCGGTCAGGTCGCTGGCATGGGTCGTCAGGTCGACCGGGCGGGTGGCGCCGTTGGCCGCGACGTACTCCTCGGTGCGGGAGTAGCGGAAACCCATCTCCTCCAGTGTGGCGAGCTCGATCTCGAGGAACTCGATCGGCACCCGGGTGATGGTGATCGACGACTTGGTCACGATCGCCGCCGCCAGCAGCGACATCGCCTCGATCGGGTCCTCGGAGGGGGAGTAGTCGACGTCCACGTCGATGCTCTCGCAACCGGTGACACGCAGCGTGGTGCTGCCGACGCCCTCGATCGCGACGCCGAGCTTCTGGAGGTAGAAGCACAGGTCCCTGGACCATGTAGTTGGAGGACGCGTTGCGGATGACGGTGACACCCGGGTGCAGGGCGGCCGCCATCAGGGCGTTCTCGGTGACGGTGTCGCCACGCTCGGTCAGCACGATCGGGCGCACCGGCTCGACGGCCCGGTTGACCGCCGCGTGGTACATCCCGTCGGTCGCCTTGACCTCGAGGCCGAAGGGGCGCAGTGCCGACATGTGCGGCTCGACCGTGCGGGTGCCGAGGTTGCAGCCGCCGGCGTAGGGCAGGTCGAAGCTGTCGCTGCGGTGCAGCAGCGGGCCGAGGAACATGATCACCGAGCGGGTCCGGCGAGCCGCTTCCTCGTCGATCTTGGTCAGGTCGAGCACCGCCGGCGGGATGATCTCGAGGTCGTTCTGGTCGTTGAGCCAGCGCGTCTGGACGCCCAACGAGGTCAGCACCTCGAGCAGGCGGTTGACCTCCTCGATGCGGGCCACCTTGCGCAGCGTGGTGCGGCCGCGGTTGAGGAGGGAGGCGCAGAGCAGGGCGACACCGGCGTTCTTCGAGGTCTTGACCTCGATCGAGCCGGACAGCGTCGTCGGGCCGGTCACCCGCAGGTGCGTGGGTCCGGCGCCGAGGGCGACGATCTCGGAGTCCAGCGCGGCGCCGATGCGGGCCAGCATCTCGAGCGAGAGGTTCTGGTGGCCCTTCTCGATCCGGTTGATCGCGCTCTGACTGGTGGCGAGCAGCTCTGCGAGCTGGTGCTGGGTGAGCCCACGGTGCTTGCGCGCGTCGCGGATGAGATTTCCGATGCGACCCTTGTAGTCCGTCTCCATGGCGAACACGGTATCTCAGATATGAGATACGACAAGCCGTGCCGAACGGGCGAGCCGCGTCACAGGGGCGGGCCGCTCGGGAGCCGTGCAAGGATCGCTGGCATGCGCGCAACGACGATCCATGCTGCCGGTGACATCCGCGTCGAAGAGGTCCCCGACCCGACGATCACCAAGCCCACCGACGCCATCGTCAAGGTCACGGCCGGCTGCATCTGCGGGTCCGACCTGTGGCCCTACCGCGGCTTCAACGACATCACGCCCGGCGACACGATCGGGCACGAGTGCGTCGGTGTCGTGGAGGAGGTCGGGTCCGAGGTCACCGACTTCAAGCCCGGGGACTTTGTCATCGTCCCGTTCGACCACTGCGACAACACCTGCGCACACTGCCGCAACGGCATGCAGTCGGGCTGCGTCAACCCGGGCTTCACAGCCAGCGGCCGGGCGGAGTACGCCCTTGTCACCCGTGCCAACGGCTCCCTCGGTCAAGACCGACGGCATGCCGGACAAGGCGCTGCTGCCGTCGCTGCTGGCGCTGTCTGACGTGATGGCGACCGGCTGGCACGCGGCCGTCACGGCCGGGGTCAAGCCGGGTGGTACGGCGGTGGTGGTCGGGGACGGAGCCGTCGGCCTGTGCGGCGTGCTGGCCGCGGCCCAGCTGGGCGCCGAGCGCGTGATCGCGATGTCTCGCCACGAGCCCCGCCGGGACATCGCCCGCCAGTTCGGCGCGACGCACATCGTCGCCGAGCGCGGCAAGGAGGGCGCGGCCCGCATCGCCGAGATCACGGACGGCATCGGTGCCGACGCCGTCCTCGAGTGCGTCGGCACCGACCAAAGCGATCAAGACGGCCTTCGCCGTGGCCCGCCCCGGCGCGACGGTCGGCTTCGTCGGCGTACCCCACGACGTGGAGCTGCCCGTGCGCAAGATGTTCCAGCAGAACATCGGCCTCGCCGGCGGCATGGCGCCGGTTCTGCAAGTACCTCCCCGAGCTGCTCGAGCTGACGCTGTCGGGGAGCGATCAACCCCGGCCCGGTCTTCGACCTCACGTTGCCGCTCGACCAGTCGCCCGAGGGTTACCGGGCGATGGACGAGCGACGTGCGATCAAGGTGCTGCTTGAGCCGTGACTCAGCCGACCGGCGTCAGCGGGTGGATCGCGACGTCGCCGGCGAGCGCGTCCCCGGCGGCGGCGAAGGCGGCCGCCACGTGCGGGGTGTGCATGTGTGCGTCGAGGGCGGCTCCGGTCGGTCCAGCGCTCGACGGTGACGAAGACACCGGGCGCGGCCGCGGACTCGTAGAGGTCATAGGCCGGGCACCCAGCCTCGTCCCGCGTCGCCGCCGCGAGGTCGCTCAGCGCTCCCCGGATCACCTCCACGTGCTCGTCCTTGACGGGGATGGTGGCGACGACGTTCAGCTCACTCATGGCTGTGCCTCTCGTGGAGTGTCCCGATCCCGGGCCTTCCGGCACTGTACGGCGCCAAGGTCAGCTGGAGCTGCCCATCAGGACGCGGCCGTGCGCGCACTGGCACGAGTCGGAGCACGGGAGGTAGGTGTGCTGGCCGTGCCCGCACTCGACGCACGGGCGATCGTGCGAGAGATGCTCGGTCGAGCTGGTCACGGTGTCCCACATGCTGTCGAGGTTGGCACGATTCGCCGTACGGCGAGGGCGAACTCGGGCCAACGGGGGCGATCGGGCTACCCGAACCACCCGGGATGACTAGACCGCGGGTCCACCGGTCGGTGCGATCTCCGCGATGAGTGTCTCGACCCGTTTCCTGATCTCGTCGCGAATGGGGCGGACAGCCTCGAGGCCCCGGCCGGCCGGGTCGTCCAGCTGCCAGTCCTCGTAGCGCTTGCCCGGGTAGAACGGGCAGGCGTCGCCACACCCCATGGTGATGACGACGTCGGAGGCCCGGACGGCTCCGTCGGTGAGGATCTTGGGCTGCGCGGAGGCGATGTCGATGCCCTCCTCGGCCATTGCGGCGATCGCCATCGGGTTGATGGTCTCCGCCGGAGCGGAGCCGGCACTGAGAACCTCGACCCGGTCGCCGGCGAGGTGCTGCAACCAGCCGGCCGCCATCTGGGAACGGCCGGCGTTGTGGACGCAGACGAAGAGAACGGTGGGCTTCACGAGGTCTCCTGTGGTGTGGGGTAGAGGACGCGGACGAGCCCGAGGGCGAGCGCGCCACCGATGAGCTGCATGAACACGAACAGGGGAACGGAGGCCGGAGAGATTCCGGCGAAGGTGTCGGAGAACATCCGGGCCACGGTGACGGCCGGGTTGGCGAAGCTGGTGGAGCTGGTGAACCAGTAGGCCGCGGCGATGTAGCCGCCGACGGCGAAGGCGATCGTCTCGGTGCGGCCCGATCGGACGCTGCCGAAGATGACGACGACGAGTCCGAGGGTCGCGACGACCTCCGCGATCAGCAGGTGGGACCCGTCACGCTGGGTGGTGGCCATCGTGACGGCGTCGAGGTCGAACATCAGGTTCGCGAGTACGGCGCCGAGGATCCCGCCGACCAGCTGGGCGCCCACGTGGCAGGCTGCGGCGAGCGGTGCGACCAGTGCCGAGGCCGAGCTCGACGAGGGTCACGACCGGGTTGAACGCGGCCGAGACCGGCTGGAGGGCGAGGATCAGCGCGACCAGCACGGCGCCAGTGGCGGTGCTGTTGATCAGCAGCTGGAGCCCGACGTCGTCGGTCAGCTGGGTGGCCATCACCCCGGAGCCGACGACCGTGGCGACCGGGGAAGGCCGTCCCCACGAGCTCGGCGAGGGCGGTGCGTGCCGGGGTCACCGGCCGACACCGGCGAGCAGGGTGGCCGAGTCGCCGAGCGCCCGGCTGCGCACGCGGTAGTAGACCCACACTCCGCGCTTGCTCCGGTCGAGCAGGCCGACCTCGTGCAGCACCTTGAGGTGGTGGCTGATCGTCGGCTGGCTCAGCTCGAACGCGTCGTTGAGGTCGCAGACGCAGGCCTCTCCACCCTCGTGCGCGGCCACCGGGCTGAGCAACCGGAGCCGGACGGGATCGGCGATCGCCTTGAGCAGAGGCGCGATGCGTTCAGCCCGGTCCTCGCTCATGGGGTCGGTCAGCACGGGGGAGCAGCACGCCACCGACTCGGCGGCCGTGAGCGTCAGCTTCGACTTCGACATGCGTCAATATTGACACACGCCGATATCTGCGGCGGCCCGGTCTCAGGACCACGCCGGACCCGCTGCCTCTTGCTCTCCCGGCTCCGCTCGCAGGGTGGCGGCATATTGCTGTCGGAGGCTGGCCGAAACGGTCAGGTGCCGCCACCCCGGGCGGCATGGGAGAGGACTCCGGCCTCAGGACCACACAGGACCGGAGCCACCCACCCGTTCGACGAGCCGCGCGGCGACGTACGACGCATTGGCGCGCAACACCTCGAGCGGGACGGCTGGCAGGTTCTCCTCCCAGTCGAGCAGCGGCGATCCGCGCAGCTGGAGCATGCGATCGGGGCGGCCGAAGAAGAACAGGTGCAGGTGGGCGCCGCCATCGCCGTACTTCGCGAGCTGGGCGCGACCGACGCTCGGCAGCTCCTCGATCGCGGCCGAGATGGCCACGATCAGCTGACCCATCTCGCCGCTCAGGTGGTCCGGGACATCGGTCAGGTCGCAGTGCTCGCGCGGCAGGAGGTTGCAGGCCAGCGGGAGCCGCATCTGGTGATCGAGGGTGATCAGCCAGCGCTCGTTGCTCCACACCACGTTGTCCGTGATCCGCGCCGGAACCTCGTCCCGGTTGCACCAGCAGTCCGATGGATCCTCGCCGCGGCGTGCGGGCTCCGCGTCAGCGAGCGGCTGAAGCGGCTTGATCCGCAACGAGTCGAGCTCGAACGGGAAGATGTCCCACCCGGGCATCTCCTCGACCGCCACGGGCAGCCGACCCTCGTCGTCCGTCGCCGCAGCGACGCGGGCGTGGAACTCTTCGGCGGTCTCGAGCCCGCTCAGATCAGTCATGGTGAACATCCAAGCAGTCAGCGCGAGCGGAGCCGCAGGACGATCAGGACGACACCGCCGGCGACGAGTGCCCAGAAGGCCGGGCTGATGCCGGCGAACGAGAGTCCGGAGGCCGCAACGAGGAAGGTCACGGCCCCCGCTTCCCGGTGCCGCTCGTCGGACAGTGCCGCAGAGGCCGAGGCTGCGAACGTCGCGATCAACGCGACCCCGGCGACCGAGGCGATGAGGCCGTCCGGCGCGGCCGAGCTCACGCTGGTGACGAGCACGGACAGCGGAGCCGGGAACACGTAGACGACGCCGCAGGTGACGCCTGCGATCCACCGTCGGCCCTTGTCCGCGCCGGCCTCCGGACCGGCGGCCGGGGCGGCGGAGATCGCGGCGAGGTTGATGCTGAAGCCACCGGCCGGAGCCGTTGCCACGGTGCTCAGGCCTGCCCGGGTGAGCGCCGAGCGCAGGGGAGCGCGGTAGCCGAACGACTCCAGCACGGCCACGCCCGGGATGTTCTGGCCGGTCATCGTCACCGGTGTAGAGCGGCAGGCCGAGAGCGACCGTGGTGCGCCAGTCGAACTCGGGCGCCGTCCGAGTCAACGAAGGCAGCAGCGAGCCGCCCCCCAGCGGCTCACCCACCAAGAAGATGACCACGACCGCCGCCACCAGCGCGCCCGGCACGGCCCAGCGACGAGCCAGCCGGAGCAGCACCAACCGGGTGATCAGCACCGGTGAGATGGCGGCCGGGTCGGCGGCCGGGGCACGGAACGGCTCGACACAGAGCGTCAGCAGCACCCCGGCCAACATGGCGCTGGCGACCGCGCCCGGGATGCGAGCGACCCAGTCGCCGAGTGGCTTGACCATCGCGGTGACGAGATAGAGCGTGCCCGCCACGAGGAAGGCTCCGACCGCGCCCGCCCAGCCCGCCGCGGGCAGTGCCGCACCGGCCAGCAGGGCTGCTCCGGGGGTCGACCACGCGATGGTCACGGGCGTCCGGTGCGCCAACGAGAGCACGATGCAGCCGAGCCCCATGCTCACCGACACCACAGCCGGGCCGGAGGCGGCCCTTGGCCGGGGCTCGCGCCGACAGCCGCGAGCCCGGTGAGGACGACGGCGAAGGACGAGCTGAAGCCGACGACGGCGGTGACGACGCCTGCGGCAACGGCGTGCGTCGCGCTGCCGTCAGGGACCCGGCTCATGGCTGGAGGCTAGGGGACCACCTCCGCGCCAGCGCGTCACGGGGTGATCCGCGGCGCGGGATGCGGCGGAATAGCCACACCGCCGGGTTGTTGAAAGCGGTATGAAAAAGATCGGTTTCCTGAACTTCGGTCACTGGACCCCGTCGCCTCACTCGCAGACCCGCACCGCGTCGGACGCGTTGCACCAGTCGATCGATCTGGCGGTGGCCGCCGAGGAGCTCGGCGCGGATGGCGCCTACTACCGCGTGCACCACTTCGCGCGTCAGCTCGCGTCGCCGTTCCCGCTGCTCGCCGCCATCGGCGCGCGCACCAGCCGGATCGAGATCGGCACCGGCGTGATCGACATGCGCTACGAGAACCCCCTCTACATGGCCGAGGACGCCGGCGCGGCCGACCTGATCGCCGACGGCCGACTGCAGCTCGGCATCAGTCGCGGATCACCGGAGCAGGTGATCGAGGGCTACCGCTACTTCGGCTTCGAGCCGAAGGACGGGGACCACGCGACGATGGCCCGCGAGCACACCGCGGTCTTCCTGCGGATGCTCGAGGGGGAGGGGTTCGCCGAGCCCAACCCGCGGCCGATGTTCCCCAACCCTCCCGGCCTGCTGCGGCTGGAGCCGCACTCCGAAGGGCTGCGCGAGCGCATCTGGTGGGGAGCCGCGACCCGGGCGACCGCGGAGTGGACGGCCGAGCAGGGGATGAACCTGATGAGCTCGACGCTGCTGACCGAGGACACCGGCGTGCCCTTCCACCAGCTCCGGGCGGAGCAGATCCAGCGCTTCCGCGACGCGTGGAAGGCCGCCGGGCACGAGCGCGAACCACGCGTCTCGGTCAGCCGCAGCATCATGCCGCTGGTCTCCGAGATCGACCATGCGTACTTCGGCAACGAGCGCCGCAGCACCGACCCAGTCGGCATGCTCGAGGGCGGGAAGGCACGGTTCGGCAAGACGTACGCCGCCGAACCGGACGTCCCTGGTCAAGCAGCTCGCCGAGGACGAGGCCGTGGCGGCTGCCGACACGTTGCTGCTGACGGTGCCCAACCAGCTGGGCGTCGACTACAACGCGGCGCTGATCGAGAACGTGCTCACGCTCGTGGCCCCGGAGCTCGGCTGGCGCTGACGCGTCAGAGTGCTCGCAGTCCTGCTGTGATGACCACGGCGACGACGACTGCGAGCACCGGGGACATCCGTCGCCACAGCATCACCGCGGCGACCGCCACCCCGACAGTCTGAGCCCCCACCGACCACGACCGGCCGCTGGCGAACACCGAGGTGACGACCAGCGCGCACAGCAGGGTCGGTGCCATCAGCACCACGACCCGGGTGAACCACGGCGGCAGCTGGCGCCCGCCCAGCAGCACAGGTCCGGCGGCCTTGATCGCGATGGTGAGCGCGGCACAGCCGAGGATCAGCACCCAGATCTCGGTGTAGGACAACGTCATCGCGACCTCCGCGCCAGACCGAAGAGGGCGACCGCGCTGGCTGCCGGGATCGGCACACCGGGTGGCGTGATCGGTACCAGCGCGAGCGCCAGAAGCCCGCCGCCGGCAGCCACCCAACGGGACGCGGGATCACGCAGCTCCGCGATCAGCAGGGACAGGAAGAACACCGGGTAGATCGCGTCGAGCCCGAGGCGGTGGGTGTCGCCCGGGGGCGTCGCCGAAGACCGCTCCGACCATGCAGCCCAGCGTCCAGGGCGACGTACTGCGGAAGCGTCGTGCCGAAGAGCAGCCACCGGTCGAAGGTGCCGTCGCCCCCGGTTGGCGAGTGCCCACGACGCGTCGACCACGGTCTGCCCCCGGGCCGCCCCGCTTGAGCGGACCGCCGGGGAGCGACGGGGCGAGCGCCACGCCCATGGCCGGGGAACCGCGCGTTCATCAGTGACGCCGCGGTCAGGGCGGCGGGGATGCCGCCACCGACGGTGATCACGGACAGCATCGCGAACTGGGCCGACCCGGCGAAGACGATCATCGCGGTGACGATCGCCCGGCCGGTGCTGAAGCCCGCCTGCCCGGCCAGCACGCCGAAGGAGAGGCTGAGCAGGAAGCCGACCACGGCGAAGGGGACACCCAACCGGAGTCCGCGACGAAACGCCGTACGCGCTCTGTCGTCGGCCCCTGCTGTCACTGCTGCAGTGTAGGAACTCGACACGGGCGGGAATCGTTGGCCCCCGAGGTCCTCGACAGGGGAGGATCGACCCACCGGTCCGACCGCACGAGGGAGCACGATGAGCACGCACGTTGCCGACAGCCATGGCCTGATCCGCGTCCGGGGGGCACGGGAGAACAACCTCAAGGACGTCAGCGTCGAGATCCCCAAACGCCGGCTCACGGTCTTCACCGGGGTGTCCGGCTCGGGCAAGAGCTCGCTCGTCTTCGCCACCATCGCGGCCGAGTCGAAGCGGCTGATCAACGAGACCTACAGCGCGTTCCTGCAGGGCTTCATGCCGTCGCTGGCGCGACCCGAGGTCGACTACCTCGAGGGCCTGACGACCGCGATCATCGTCGACCGGGAGCGCATGGGCGCCAACCCGCGTTCGACGGTCGGTACGGCGACGGACGCCAATGCGATGTTGCGGATCCTCTTCAGCAGGGTCGGTGCGCCGTACGTCGGACCGCCCACGGCCTATTCCTTCAACGTGCCGACCCGCAAGGCCAGCGGCGTCATGAGCACCGACAAGGGCACCCACGTCGAGAAGGCCATGGTCAAGGACGCCATCTACCTCGGGGGCATGTGCCCGCGGTGCGAGGGCATGGGCAACGTCAACGACATCGACCTGACCGCGCTCTACGACGCGACCAAGTCGCTGAGCGAGGGGGCGCTGACGATCCCGGGCTACTCGATGGACGGGTGGTACGGCCGGCTCTTCGAGGGCATCGGGCTGCCGATGGACAAGCCGATCGAGAAGTTCACCAAGAAGCAGCTCGACACGATGCTCTACTCGGAGCCGACCAAGATCAAGGTCGAGGGCATCAACCTCACCTTCGACGGGATCATCCCCAAGATCCAGAAGTCGATGCTGTCCAAGGACCCCGAGGCGATGCAGCCGCACGTGCGCCGCTTCGTCGAGCGCGCGGTCACCTTCCAGACCTGTCCCGAGTGCGACGGGACGAGGCTGACGAAGGAGGCGCTGTCGTCGAAGATCAACGGCAAGAACATCGCCGAGCTCTGCCAGATGCAGATCAGTGACCGGCCGAGTGGATCCGCGACCTCGACGAGCCGTCGGTCGCGCCGCTGCTCAAAGGCCTGCAGCACCTGCTCGACTCGTTCGACGACATCGGCCTCGGCTACCTCTCCCTCGACCGGCCCGCCGGCACGCTGTCCGGGGGAGAGGCCCAGCGCACCAAGATGATCCGCCACCTCGGGTCGTCCCTGACCGACGTCACCTATGTCTTCGACGAGCCCACCATCGGCCTGCATCCGCACGACATCGAGCGGATGAACCAGCTGCTGCTCCAGCTGCGCGACAAGGGCAACACCGTGCTCGTGGTCGAGCACAAGCCGGAGACGATCGCGATCGCCGACCACGTGGTCGACCTCGGGCCGGCAGCCGGTACGGCGGGTGGCGAGGTCTGCTTCGAGGGATCCGTTGAGCGGCTGCGGGCCAGCGACACCACCACCGGACGCCACCTCGACGACCGCGCCGTCCTGAAGGAGTCCGTGCGCGCGTCGTCCGACAAGCTGTCGGTCAAGGGCGCGTCGACCCACAACCTCAAGAACGTGAGCGTGGACATCCCGCTCGGCGTGCTGTGCGTGATCACCGGCGTCGCCGGCTCCGGCAAGAGCTCCCTCATCCACGGCTCCGTGGCGGGCCGGGACGGCGTCGTCACGATCGACCGAGGGGGCGATCAAGGGATCTCGGCGCAGCAACCCGGCGACGTACACCGGTCTGCTGGAGCCGATCCGCAAGGCCTTCGCAAAGGCCAACGGCGTGAAGCCCGCACTGTTCAGCTCCAACTCCGAGGGCGCCTGCCCCTCCTGCAACGGCGCCGGCGTGATCTTCACCGAGCTGGGCGTGATGGCGACCTTCGAGTCACCGTGCGAGGAGTGCGAGGGCAAGCGCTTCCGGGCGTCGGTGCTGGAGTACACCTTCGGCGGCAAGAACATCGCCGAGGTGCTGGCGATGTCGGTGACGGAGGCCGAGGAGTTCTTCGCCGAGGGCGAGGCCAAGACACCGGCGGCCTACAAGATCCCTGGACCGGCTCGAGGACGTCGGGCTCGGCTACCTCAGCCTCGGGCAGCCGCTCACCACGCTGTCCGGTGGCGAGCGCCAGCGGCTCAAGCTGGCCACCCAGATGTCCGAGAAGGGCGACGTCTACATCCTCGACGAGCCCACGACCGGCCTGCACCTCGCCGACGTGGCCAACCTGCTCGGCCTCCCGGGACCGGCTCGTCGACTCCGGCAAGTCGGTGATCGTGATCGAGCACCACCGGGCCGTGATGGCGCACGCCGACTGGATCATCGACATCGGCCCGGGCGCCGGCCACGACGGCGGGACCATCGTCTTCGAGGGCACTCCGGCCGAGCTGGTGTCCGCGAAGAAGAAGACGCTCACCGGCGAGCACCGGCGGCGTACGTCGGTGGGTGACGTTCGCACGCGGGAGTGCGCCGGACGTCATGGGAGCTGATCGTTCGAACGACCAGTCCTCATGACGTCAGGATGACGAGGCGCTGGGTCGCGCGCGTCATCGCGACGTAGCGGTCGACAGCACCCTCGATCCCGGTGCCGAACGACTCGGGGTCGATGAGCACGACCAGGTCGAACTCGAGGCCCTTCACGTGCTCGGGGGAGAGGGACCTGATCCGGTCGGTCGCCTCGAACGTGGGGTCGCCGATGACGCAGGCGATGCCCTCGCCGTGCTCGTGCTCGGAGAGCCGGGCCTCTCGGGATCGAGGGCAGCTCGTCGACCGATCCGCGGTGCACGGGGACGCCGTTGCTGCGGATCGAGGTGGGCACGTTGGCGTCGGGGAGTACGGCGCGGATGACCGGCTCAGCGGCCGCCATGACCTCCCTGGGGCGTGCGGTAGTTGATCGCCAGCGAGGCGAGCTGGACCTCGCCGAGCCCGACGCGCTCGAGCCGCTCTTCCCACGACTCGGTGAAGCCGTGCCGCGCCTGCGCACGGTCGCCGACGATGGTGAAGCTCCGTGACGGACACCGTTGCAGCAGCATCTGCCACTCAGCGTCGGTGAGCTCTTGTGCCTCGTCGACGACGACGTGCGCGAAGGGACCGGCGAGCAGGTCGCGCTCGGCCCGGGGGAGTGCACCCTCGTCGACGAGTGCGTCGCGAATGCCGCCCTGCTTGAGCTGCGCCATCAGCCCGTCCTCGTCGTCGAGCTGGAGGATCTCGTCGATCACGCGATCCATCTGGGCGTGCTCCGCGGCAACGGCGGCCTCGTGACGTCGTCGCCTCCGAGATGCCTCGGGGTCGCCGAGACGTTGTCGGGCGGCGTCCAACAGCGGCAGGTCGGACAGTGTCCAGTCACGGGCGTCGGCACGCCGGAGAGTGCGGACCTCGTCGGCGCTGAGCCGGGGCGCGCACATGCGCAGATATGCCGGGACCTCCCAGAGGTCGCCGACGAGGTCCGTGGCCTCGATGATCGGCCGAGCCTTGTTGAAGGCGTCGGCCAGCGCCGCGTTCTGGGTCAGCGATCGCCGTACAAGATCGGGGGAGACGTCGTCGTCGGCCTCGTGCTTGTCCATCAGGATCGTGATGAGTTCCTCCCAGATCTCGTCGCGTGCCTCGTTGTGCGGGGTGCCGGGGGCGGGCGTCTCGAAGGCCTCGGCCCAGTCGCTGGTGCTGAGCCAGACGTCGGCCCAGTGGGTCTCGACCTCCATGCCTTCGCTGGGTGGCTCCTCGTACAGCCGCACGGCCGGTCTCGATCGCCCGGACCATGTCGGCGGACGACTTGAGGCGCGCCACCTCGGGGTCTGCTTCCGGCTTGGTCGTCAACCCTTCGGGCTGGAGGTCGAGGAGCGTGCAGGTCTGCACGCCTTCCTCGCCGAGGCTGGGCAGCACGTCGCCGACGTAGTTGAGATAGGGCTGGTGCGGGCCGACGAAGAGCACGCCGCCACGGCGATCGCCGAGTCGTGGATCGGAGTAGAGGAGGTAGGCCGTGCGGTGGAGTGCGACCACTGTCTTACCCGTGCCGGGGCCGCCGTCGACGACGAGGGCGCCGCGTGAACCGGCACGGATGATGGCGTCCCTGGTCGGCCCGGATCGTGCCGAGGACGTCGCGCATCTGCGGCGACCGGTTGCTGCCCGGGGTGGCGATGAAGGCCGACTGGTCATCCGGGGCAGCGTGCCCCTCGAGTCCCTCCGGCGTGAACACCTCGTCCCAGTAGTCGCTGATCCGGCCGCGCGTCCACCGGTAGCGACGGCGACTCGCCAACCCCATCGGGTTGGCGTGGGTCGCTCCGAAGAACGGTTCGGCCGCGGGGGAGCGCCAGTCGAGCAGCAGTCGGGCGCCCGTGCGGTCGGTGAGGCCGAGACGTCCGACGTAGAGGGTCTCGCCGTTCGTTCCGACGACCCGGCCGAGGCACAGGTCCGGGGTGTAGCGCCGCAGCGTGCGCAGCCGGACGCCGAGGCGGTGGATCTCCTCGTCGTGGTCCATCGCCGCCCGGTCGATGCCACCGGGCGCCTTGAGAGTGGCGTCGAGACGGTCCCGGAGGTCGGCGATCGTGACCTCGAGGCTCTGCTCGATCGCAGCGAAGTGCGCGCGGTCGGCGTCGATGAGGGCGGGGTCGGACTTGGCGGAGAGAGCGTCGGGCAGGGCGAAGGGATCAGTGTTCAGCAGCGTCACGGCGTGAAGTCTGCGGCATCGTCGGGGCCTTGCCGCAAGCCCCCACCTCCGCTATAAGTTGAGAGTGGAAGGGGCGTCCGTGTGGGCGTCCTTTTTGGGTGTACGCGGGGACCGCCGTCGCGAGGGCATGTCGCTCCCGGTGCGCACTGCCCCGGCACTGGGCTGCACGCTCTCCGAGGCCGAGGACCCGGCACAGACGACGCTCCTCAAGGTCTACGTCGCCCGGCACAAGGTGATGAAGGCAGACCATCGCGACGCCTACGTGTCGAAGATGCTCGTGAACGCCCACCGAGACACGCATCGTCGTCGGTGGCGGCGAGAAACGTCGGTCGCGGACGTCCCCGACGTGCACGAAGCCGATGCCACCGGGGCCAGTGACACCGCCGACGCCGTACGGCGAGCAGTGAGCGGTCTGAGCCGGGGGGCAACGCGAGGTCGTCGCGCTCCGCTACTTCGTTCGCCTGACCGAATCGGAGATCGCCGCCGCTCTGTCCATCGCGCCGGGCACGGTCAAGAGCCGCCTGTCGCGGGCGCTCGGCGTGCTCGCCAACAGCCCAGACCTGACCGACCACGGAGGGACGCGATGAATCACGACGAAGCCACTCGACTTCTTGATGACCTGGGGGAGCGCGTCCCCGATCGCCGGCCGGCCATGGCATCCCTCGTCGCGTCCGGCAAGAAGGCGAAGCGACAAAGGTCGCTGATCACAGTCTCGCTCGTCGCGGCCTCGGTTGCGGTGGTTCTCGGCGGGGAGCGATCGTGACGCAGGTCGGCGCCGGAGGTGACGACTCCGGAGATCGGGCGGTCGATGCTGCGAGCAGCCCAACCGCGGTGGACCCGAAGGTGTTGTCCGACGTCATCGAGGGGACCTTCAGCGTTCCGGGCCCCGGGCAGCGGCGCTCGATCCGGATCAACACGTTCATCCGAAGCTGGATGGCCCAGCAGTGCGGTGGTCGGGGAGCACCGATCGACGACACGTCGGAGCGCTTCTCGCAGGACACCACACCCGACCTCGAGCTGATCCGCGAGCGGGGCTTCACGGAAGATTATGTCAACATGTTCGCCGGCGCGCGGCGTGACTGTGACGCGGCGAGTCCCGGCAACCTGATCGATCAGGCGCCGACGTTCCAAGCGTGGTCCGAGCTGAGGTCACCGTGGGCCGAGGTCGAGCGCACGGTGACTGCGGACAACCGGGTAGCAGCTTTGAGAGGCCCGTTGGCAGGGTGCCTCGAACAGCGCTCAGGCCTGACCGTCTCCGTGAGGAACCCCGCCAGCAGCTACCTGTCAGGGGTCGACGGCGCGGCCGACGCCGACAGGCAGCGCCTTGCGACCATCTACGCCGACTGCGGCAAGGACTACTTCGCGATGGTCGAGACACTGATGCTCGAGCAGCGGTCCGAGATGGTGAACCGACACCGAGACATCTTGGAGAGGTTCGCTGTCGAGGTGGTCAGCCTTGGGTACACGCCCTGACAGCCTGTTCCTTCATCGCGGTCATGACTGCACGTCCGTGTCGGCACCGACGACGCGGTAGTCGAGGATCACGATCCCCGACGCGAGTGGAGTGGCCTCGGTGAGTTGGAAACGGGTCACCGGCCCCTCGCTGAAGAGCAGGGCCTGCGGCCCACTGCGGCCGAGGATGCCGAACTGCACGATGTCGCCCTGCGACTTCTCCTTCAGCTCCTTCACGGCGGTCACCAGCTCGTCCTCGATGACGTGGGTGTTGTGCCATTCCGGATCGCTCAACGTGGTGGACGCGACGTGCTTGGGCATCGAGTTCACTTGTCCGCCGGGGCAGTGCCGGCCATCGTCGGCCACACGGGAGCCATGACCTCATAGGTCTGCCGGCCCATGATCAGGGCTGAACTGGCGAGCACGAGATCCGTCTGGATCTTGTTCCCCTGTTCACCGAAGCCGCCTGTGGCCGGCCGGGTCTGCGGACTCTCGATGACGCCGTCGAGGCTGATGTAGGTGGAGTTGACGAGCTCGCTCATCTGATTGCCTTCCGTGGGTGCGAGCGCCGACGGTTTGCCGGCGCTTGTCTCCACTACGAATGAGAACTGCCGTATACGACAGCCGGGGGTGAGAGTCCCTCGACAGCCTGCGTTGATAGAGAGGCCGCGCGTTCGGTTCGATCCACCTTGGTCGACGACGCGTCACGAACCGCCGATAACTGACATTATGTCAATACGAGTCGAGATGAGGGTGGCCACTCCCCATCCTCAGACGCCGGTGGGCCGGCGGAGCGAACACGTTCATGATCGCGGTCGTGAGCTCTGGCTAGCTGCAGCGCTCGGCCTTCTCGCCTGAGTCGTTGCTCGCGGTGACGCAGAACGAGTCCTTGTCTGTCGCTCGCACGCGGATCGTCACGCCGGGCGATGTCTCGAACGCCGAAGCCCCGATCTCGACGACCTCACCCTCGGACACGGTCACCTCGACGGGACTACCGTCGTTGGCAACGTGGGCGGCCCGGTAGGTCTGCATCCGCTGCAGGTCCCGGTACATCGGCCGATCTTCGTCGATGTTGTCGTCCAGCATCAGCACGAGGGGCACGCATGCCAGCATCGCGAGGAAGATTCCGATGGTGATGAGCAGCGGGATCCGGTCCCCCGGGTTGCTCGCGCTTTGATTCACGGGCGCAATCGTAGGCGCATCGCCCTAAGCTGGCTCCGCCGGCCCGTCGTCGCCATCGATGCCGGGCCTTCTCACCTCGCGCCCAGCGCTCCCCTACGATCATCGACATGTTGAAGCGACTCGTCGCCGTCTCGGCGACCCCGGCCTGCCTGTCCCTCGCCGCATGCGGCAATGAAGGGGACGGTGACGACACCGCGACCGACCCGTCCACCAACGAGACCACCAGCGAGACCACGGAGACTCCCCGACGAGTCCGCCGCTGGTCCCTGTGAGTACGTCGAAGGAGCCCCCGCGGCCAAGGAGGTCGACCTCCCGCCGAGCGAGCCGACGGTCTCCGGAGAGGTGAAGGTGGTCTTCGAGACCACGCTCGGCGACATCGCGGCCACGCTGGACGCCGACGCCACCCCGTGCACGGTCAACTCGTTCGTCTCGCTGGCCGAGCAGGGCTTCTTCGACGACTCCCCATGCCCGCGGATGGCGACGTCGTCCTCGTTCGGGATCCTGCAGTGCGGCGACCCGTCCGGCACCGGCTCCGGCGGTCCGGGCTACAGCTTCGCCGACGAGCTGACCGGCGAGGAGACCTACGAGGCCGGCACTCTCGCGATGGCCAACGCCGGCCCCAACACCAACGGCTCGCAGTTCTTCATGGTGTTCAACGACTCCCCCGGCCTGACGCCCGACTACAACGTCT
This sequence comes from Nocardioides sp. B-3, assembly GCF_024703895.1. Taxonomy (GTDB): domain Bacteria; phylum Actinomycetota; class Actinomycetes; order Propionibacteriales; family Nocardioidaceae; genus Nocardioides. The sequence continues at coordinate 3,900,148 of NZ_CP087968.1, read as the reverse complement.
TCGGCACCGTCGACCCGGCTGGCCTCAAGCTGCTGACCGACGCCGCCAAGGAAGGCGATGACGGTTCGCACCCCGCCGGTGGCGGCGTGCCCAACGCCGGCCCGATCGACATCACCGCCGTGACGATCGGCTGATCACCAGCTGACACCCGTCAGCGACTCCGACTTCGCCCACAGCCGGGCGGCGAGGTCGGGGTCGCTGGCCATTTCGGAGCGCCCGACCGGGACTGGCGAGCCCCACAGCTCGCGCGGTCCGTGCGGACCGACATAGGTGTTGCCCGCGATGTCCATGGTCGCCGCGTACAGCGAGGGCAGCGCGCCCCGCTCCACCGGCATGCCGACCAGTCGGTTGCCCGGGGCGCCCACGCGGTTGAACGCGGCACTCCCGGTGCCGACCTCGGATCCCGGTCGAGGTGTAACCGGGGTGGGCGCCGACGGCTCGCACCGACGATCCGGCCGTGGTGAGACGTCGGTGCAGCTCGCCGAGGAAGCTGACGTTGGCGAGCTTCGACGCGGCGTACGCGGCGTAGGGGCGGCACGGCCGGCGCTCGAAGAACAGGTCGTCGACGTCGAGCACTCCGCTGCGGTGGGCCGCGGACCCGATCACCACGACGCGGTCGGTCAGCCGGGGCAGCAGCAGGTTGGTGAGCGCGAAGTGGCCGAGGTGGTTGGTCGCGAGCTGCGTCTCGAAGCCGTCCACCGTCCGTGACTCGGGCAGCGACATGACGCCTGCGTTGTTGACCAGCACGTCCGGGGGTGGGCGTCTCGTCCGCGAAGGCGCGTACCGACGACAAGTCGGCGACATCGAGGCGGCGTACGACGAAGTCACCCGGCACACCCCCTCGGGACCGCACGTCCCTTGTCCGGATTGCGTACGGCGACCACGACCCGCGCCCCCGCCGCGGCCAGCGCCTTGGCTGTCGCGAGGCCGACACCGCTCGAGGCGCCCGTGACGACGAAGGTCCGCCCGTCCCGGCGCGGCATCCGATCCGTGGTCCAGCCTCGGGAGGTGCTCCGACGCCACACCCGCGTCAGGCTTCCGTGCCGTCGTAGGCGACCTCGGCGCCGAGCTGGACCGTGCGGCTGACCGTGCACAGGCGATCGCGCGACATCGCGATCGCGCGCGGCAGGAACTCGCGTGCTGCATCGCCCTCGGGGCCGTCGGGGAAGGTCACGTCGAAGCTCACGCGCAGCCCGGTCATGTGGTTTCCGCCATCGTCGCGGACCTTGCTGCCCTCGACCGACACGTCGAAGACGGTGCTGTCGGACCGCTTCCTGGTGAGGGCCTCGACGTCGAGGGCGCTGCAGCCGGCGATGGCGGCCAGGAGCAGCTCGACCGGGGTGAAGTCGGGGTCCTCTCCCCCGACGCCCATGAAGGTCTCGCCGCCGCGGTCGTTGGTGGCCTTGAAGCGGGCGTTGCCGATCCCGGGTCAGCTCGATGCTGCGGAGGTTGTCGCTCATGCGGCGAGCATAGGCGCCAGCGCGGCTCGGGTCAGCGAGCGTTCCGGCGGGCGGCGCGTGCCGCGCGGCGCTGCTCGCGGCGGGCCAGCTCCACGGTCCGCAGCAGCGCCCTGTCCTCGATGGAGAAGGCCCGTCCCTCGACGATTCCGTTGGCGAGGTGCAGCTGCGTGCTCATGGTGTTCCCTGGTCCTTTCGGCCGTGCCGGCCGGGTGAGAGATGTAATGCATAGATCGCTGATGCGACTCTTACATTCTACGGGTGTGGAAACACTTCGCCGGACCATTTCCGGGGTGACCTCCCCCACGCCACAAGGCTTGTCGTGACTAGGGTGCTGGCGTGACTGGATCCCCCCACCTGAGCCTGCAGCACCGCGAGGCGATCGACCGGTTCGCGACGTTGAGCATCACGTCCTACGACGTCGCGCCTCGACATCGCCGGCGACGAGGCGACCTTCGGCTCGCGGAGCACGGTCGTCTTCGAGTCGACCGGAGCGGCGACCTTCGTCGACGTGAAGCCGGTGCGCATCAACGAGGTCAGGCTGAACGGCGTGCCGCTGGATCCCGAAGCGCTGGACCGGGGCCGACTGGCCTTGCAGCCGGAGGCCGGCACCAACGAGCTCGTCGTGGACGCGGTCATGCGCTTTCGCAACGACGGCGAGGGACTGCACCGCAGCGTTGATCCGGCCGACGGTCGCCACTATGTCTACGGCATGTCATTCATGGACGCCGCGCCGAGCATCTTCGCCTCCTTCGACCAGCCCGACCTCAAGGCTCCCTACACCTTCCACGTGCGGGCGCCGCGAGACTGGACGGTCATCGGCAATGCGCCCGGTGAGCAGGTCGAGCCCGGTGTGTGGGAGCTCGAGCAGACCCAGCCGCTGTCGACCTACTTCGTCACGCTGGTCGCCGGGCCCCGGCACGTCGTCCAGACGGAGCACGACGGCATCCGGCTCGGTCTGACAGCCCGGCAGAGCATTGCCGGTGCCCTCGACCACGACGCCGAGGAGATCCTGACTGTCACGAAGCAGAGCTTCGACGAGTTCCACCGGCTCTTCGACGAGCGCTATCCCTTCGGCGACTACCACCGGGCGTTCGTGCCCGACTTCAACGCCGGCGCGATGGAGAACCCCGGGTGCGTCACCCTCCGAGACCCCTACATCTTCACGTCCAGGGGTCACCCGGGGCGCGCACTGCCTCCGCGCCTCGACGATCGCGCACGAGCTGGCCCACCAGTGGTTCGGCAACATCACCACGCCGAAGTGGTGGGACGACCTGTGGCTCAACGAGTCCTTCGCGGAGTACATGGGCAACCGGGTCATCGCCGACGTGACGGAGTTCGACGACGCTCCGGGTCCGGCACGCCTACCAGCGGCGGCAATGGGGATTGCTCGCCGACGCCGGCCCGGCCACGCACCCGGTGGCCGGCAACGGCGCCACGGACGCCGTGGCCGCGTTGCAGGACTTCGATGGCATCTCCTACACGAAGGGCTCGAGCGTCCTCAAGCAGCTCAACGCACGGCTCGGGGACGAGGTGTTCTTCGGAGGCGTGAACGATCACTTCGCCGGGCACCGGTTCGCCAACGCGACCATGCACGACCTCTTCGGCAGCTGGGAGCGCGCCGGTGCCGGTGATCTCAGTGACGTGACACAGGGTTGGCTGCGCACCAGCGGGGTCGACCGGGTCGGGTTCGACCGGGAGAGCGGCGTGCTGCGGCGTACGGCGCCGGATGCCGCCCCCGGGGTCGTCGACCGCCGCCACGCGTTCAGCGTCGCCGTCGTCGGTCCGGACGGCACGTGGCGGCGCGAGGCGTTGCAGCTCGTCGGCGACTCGGTTGCCGTCGTGGTCGCCTCCGAGGAGGCCGTCGTGCTCGACGTCTACGAGACCTCGTGGCTGGTGGCCGAGCTGGACCGGGACACGCTGACGCGGCTGCCAGCGTTGATGTCGCGCATCACGGACGACGCCTTGCGATCGGCCGTGTGGAACAACGTGCGCAGCTCGTTCGAGACAGGCAGTGCGGGCCCGGCCGACGTGCTCGCCGTGGCCGTGAGCGCGATCCCGGACGAGACCAACGACGAGCCGTTCTCGTTCAACGCCCGCGCCATCGACCCGAGCAAGATGCTGCTGACGGAGTGGCTCATCTCGAAGGTGGCGCCGCTCAGCGCCGATCCGGTGGCCGCGCTCGGTGCCCTCCACGAGGTCTTTGCGGGACGCGCGCACAGCGCCGAGCCCGGCAGCACCGTGCAACACGCTGCCTTCCGGGCCGCCGTCGAGTCGTCGGCCTCCCCCGACGACCTCACTCGGTGGCTGAGCGGTGACGTCCCGGCGGGTGTGGAGCTCGATCTCTCGTTGCGCTGGCGGTTGCTGACCCGGCTCGCGAGCCCGGGCGCGGTCGGACGACCGGAGCTCGACGAGGAGCTGGCCGCCGACCCGACCGCGATCTCGCAGGTCGAACATGCCCGTGCCGTTGCGTCCCTCCCCTCCCCCGAGGCCAAGGCGTGGGCGTGGGACCGCTTCCTCGGGCTTCGAGGACGTCTCCAACTACGAGCTGCAGGCGGCCGGTCAGGGCATGTGGCAACCCGGGCAGGAGTCCCTGACGGAGGTCTACGTCGACCGGTTCTTCGACGACCTGCCGGGCACCGCGTCCCGTCGCAGCGGCTGGCTGCTGGCCGACGCCGCGTGCTGGTTCTTCCCACTCACCTCGCTGCACGACAAGACGGTGGACCGGGCCGAGGAGCTGGCGCGCGACGAGAGGCTCGACCCCTCCTTGCGCAGGCAGCTCAGGATCATGGCCGACGAGCTGCGCCGGCGCATCGCCGTGCGCTCGAGAGCATGAGCAGCCCGGCACGCCGCCCCGGACCCTCGGTGCGCGCGAGGGTCACCGAGCACACGGCCGCGGGTGAGCGCACGCACGAGGACCGGCTCGCGACCGAGGAACCCCTCGAGATCAGGCTGGCATCGCCCGGAGCCCCGGCCGAGCGGGTCTGGGTGACGATGCGGACGCCGGGTCACGACTTCGAGCTGGCGGCGGGCTTCGCGGCGAACGAGTCACTGGTGCCTCCTTCAGGGATCGTGCGGGTGGCCTACTGCACCGACGCCGACCCGGCCCCCGACCGGGGAGTTCAACGTCGTGACGATCACCGTGGCAGAGGCCACCGACATCGGTCACCGGCATGCCGCTCAGTCGGCCGGCTCCTCCGCGTGCGGCGTGTGCGGCAAGGACAGCGTCGCGGCGGTGCTGGACGTGCGGTCGGCGCCGCCGTGGCCCGGTGCGATCCCGTCCGTCGACGTCATCCGCGGCCTGCCCGCCCGGATGCGCGAAGGGCAGGCCGTCTTCGGCAGGACGGGCGGCGTGCACGCCGCGGCCCTCGCCGACGAGGACGGGCGGCTGCTGGTCGTGCGTGAGGACGTCGGGCGCCACAACGCCGTGGACAAGGTGATCGGCCACCGGGTGCTGGCCGGCGAACCACGCGCAGCTGCGTGCCTCGTGGTCAGCGGACGGGCCGGGTTCGAGCTCGTGCAGAAGGCGGTCGCCAGCGGCATCGGCAGCCCCGGTGGCGGTGGGCGCGCCCACGAGCCTGTCCGTGCGGCTGGCGACCGAGTCCGGGCTCGCACTGTTCGGCTTCACCGGCCCGGAGCGGTGCGTGCAGTACGCCTGAACGGCGTGGGCTCCCCGGCGTTGTCGGTGGTCGAACCTAGGTTCGTCCCATGCGGATCCTGCACACCTCTGACTGGCACACGGGGAGGTCCTTCCACCGCGAAGGGCTCCTCGGGCATCAGGGCGTGTTCATGGACCACTTGCTCGACGTGGTCAAGCGCGAGTCGGTCGACGTGGTGGTCGTCGCCGGCGACATCTACGACCGTGCCCTCCCCCACGTCGACGCGGTGCGCCCGGCCGACGAGACCTTCGCCCGGCTCGCCGCGTCGCGGGCTGCGGTGGTGGTCACGAGCGGCAACCACGACTCCGCCCAGCGGCTCGGCTTCGGCAGCCGGCTGATCGACGCGGCCGGCGTCTTCATCCGCACCGACGCCCGGACCGTCGGCTCCCCCGTCCTGCTCGAGGACGCGCACGGGCCGGTGGCCTTCCACGGCCTGCCCTACCTCGACCCGACCGCGATGATCGAGCCCCGGGGGCCTGCCCGGCAGGTCCCACGAGATCGTGCTGGGCGAGGCGATGCGCCGGGTGCGCGCCGATCTCGACAAGCGGGCACACACGCGCTCGGTCGTGCTGGCACACGCCTTCGTCGCGGGGGCGCAGCCGTCGGAGTCGGAGCGCGACATCAGCGTCGGCGGCGTCAGCCGTGTCCCCACCGGCATCTTCGACGACATCGACTACGTCGCGCTCGGGCACCTGCACGGTCGCCATGTCCTCGAGGACCACATCCGCTACAGCGGCTCCCCGCTGGCCTACTCGTTCGGCGAGTCCGACCGAGTCAAGGGCAGCTGGTTGGTCGACCTCGGGCCGACCGGGGTGAGCGCCGCGCACTTCATCGAGGCTCCGGTCCCCCGTCGGCTGGTCCGTCTCACCGGCGACCTCGAGACGCTGCTCTCCGATCCAGACCCGGACCGGCACGAGCACGACTGGGTCCGAGTCACGCTCACCGACGCGTTGCGCCCAGCCCGAGCCATGGAGCGGCTGCGGCGCCGGTTCGAGCACACCCTCGTGCTCTCCTTCGCCCCCACCGGTGCCACGCCGGTCCAGCTCCCGATCGCCAGCGTCGTCGGTCGTCGCGACCACGAGATCGCTCTCGACTTCGTCGCCGAGCTGCGAGGGGTGCCCGCCACGTCCGTCGAGTCCGACCTCCTTCTCGAGGCCTGCGACGCCTGCTGCGAAGACACCGACCTCGACGTCCCGGTGGGTGAGGCCTGATGCGCCTGCACTCCCTGAGCATCACCGCGTTCGGCCCCTTCGCCGACACGGTCGAAGTCGACTTCGACACGCTCTCCGGCTCCGGCCTCTTCCTGCTGAGCGGCCCCACCGGCGCGGGCAAGTCGAGCGTCCTCGACGCCGTCTGCTTTGCGCTGTACGGCGACGTCCCCGGCGATCGCAGCACCGCCGGTCGACTCCGCTGCGACCGGGCCGGCGAGGGTGTGGCGCCACGAGTGCGACTGGAGGTGACCCTGTCGGGCCGCCGGTTCCGGATCGAGCGCTCCCCCAAGTGGGAGCGGCCCAAGAAGCGCGGCACCGGCATGACCACCGAGCAGGCCTCCGTTGTCATCAGCGAGCGCGTGGACGACGGATGGCAACCCCTCTCGACCCGGCTCGACGAGACCGGTCACCTCGTCACCGGGCTCGTGGGGCTCACCCTGACGCAGTTCTGCCGGGTGGCGATGCTGCCGCAGGGTCGGTTCCGAGCCTTCCTGCGCGCCCGGTCGGAGGATCGCCATGCGTTGCTGCGACAGGTCTTCCGGACCGGACGCTTCGACCGGATCGAGCAGTGGCTGCGCGAGCGGCGGCTCGACCTGCAGCGCAGTTCCACGGACCACGGGCGCGCGCTCGCCCAGCTGCTCGGTCGGGTCAGCGAGAGCGCAGGCCAGCCAATGCCGGCGACATGGGACATCTCCGACCTCTCCCTCGATGCCGCGGACGGCGGCGTCGTCAGCTGGGTCACCGGCTGCGTCAGCTCCCGCCGGGACCGACGTGGCGAGGGCGACCTTGGGGTGCTCGGATGCCGACCGGCTCGTGGCCACGTCGGCCGACTCCCTTGCCAGCGGACATCTCGTAGCGGACCGCCGGGCCGCGCACGCGGCCGCGATGACGCGGCTCGCCGAGCACGACGAGTCCGCGCTCGCACGGAGTCGGGGGCTGTTTCAGGGCGCCGAGCGCGCGACAGCGCTGGCCGACCTCGATCTTGCGGCCGCCCGGGACGCCCACCTCGTCGCGCAGCGCCGACGCGAAGCGGAGTCCACCACCGCTGCCCGGGCTGCGGATCGCGGCTCCCGGCCAAGCGGCTCCGACCTACGACGAGCTGCCCTCGGTCCCGGCGGCGGCGGGCCGCGCGCTCGACCCGGCCGAGGCGGCGCGCCCCGATGCCGAGCGCCTGCACGAGCTCACGGGGCTCTGCACCGAGGTCACCGAGCTGCTCTCGGCGGCCACGGCGGCAGTCGTCCGCCTCTCGTCCGAGGTCGACGAGGCTCCTGGGCGCCCGGCGGCAGTCGAGGAAGCCCCCGGCCTCGGCGCACTCTGCACAGGTGCGGCTCCCGGCGTTGGCGGCCACGCTGGCCCCGGCTCACGAACGCGCCGGCGCCGCGACCGAGCTTGTCTCGGCGACCGCAGTCCTCACGGATCTGCGCCGCGAGCGCGAGACGGCCCGCGACGTGCTGACACGACTCAAGGAGACCCGGCTCGAGGTGCGCGAGGCCGGGCTCGACGGGATGGCCGCGGAGATCGCCGGCGCTCTGGCCGTCGGCGCTGACTGCCCGGTCTGTGGTTCGCACGACCATCCCCGCCCGGCGGTGGCCACGGCCGGCAGTCCCGACGCCGCCACCGAGCGGGCGGCACGCAAGGACGTGGACGACGCGGAAGGCCTGCTGGTCGTGCTCGACGACCAGCTGCGGCAGTCCGAGGCGCACCACACGCGGCTCCTGACCGTCGCCGACGGACTCACGGGCGACGATGCCGCACGCGCCCCCGGCCGAGGCCCGGCAGGCGCACGACGAGGCCGCCGCCCTCGCGGCGACGCACATCGCCTTGGCCGCAGAGGTGGCCGGTCAACGCGCCGCCGGAGACAACCTGCGAGCAGCCCGGGACACGGCGGGTCAGCGATGCACCGACACGGCGGCCCGGCTGGAGCTCCACACCAACGAGCATCAACGACTGCGCGACCGCATCGAGGAGCTGCTCGAGGGCAGCGGCTGCCGGACCGTCACCGAGCTGTGCACGCTGCGCCAGCGTCAGCTCGACGCACTGGCCCGGGCCTGTGAAGCGCACGAGCAGCTCGCCGGGACCGAGCGTGACCTCGCGCGGGCAGAGCGCGCACTGGCCGACGCTGCCTCGGGCGCTGGATTCGGCTCCGTCGAGGCCGCCCGTGCAGCGCCTCATGGACGAGGACGAACGACAGGCACTGGCCGCCGAGATCGCCGCTCTCGACGACGCCCTGCACACCGCACGTGCCATCACGCAGGACGCCGAGCACTGTGCCGCCACCGCACTCCCCCGACCTGACATCCCCGAGCTGGTCGCGGCGCTCGAGCTCGCCGAGACCCGTGCCCGGATCGCGCACGCCGCCCACGACGAGGCGGTCCGGCGGCGCAACCGGCTCACCGCGCTGGTGCAGGACGTGTCGGACGCCCCGGACACGTGGCGGCCGGTCCGCGAGGAGCTCGAGCTCACGGCGGGCCTCGCCCACTTCGTGGAAGGGAAGTCGCCCGACAACGCCTTGCAGATGCGGCTCTCGGCCTACGTCCCGGCGCATCGGCTGACCCCTGTAGTGGCAGCGGCCAACGAGCGGCTGGCGCGGATGAGCGACCAGCGCTACTCCCTCGAGCACACCGGCAAGCGCGGTGCCGGGGAGACGCGTGGCGGGCTGAGCCTCCTCGTGCGCGACGACTGGTCGGGCGAGGCACGCGATCCGGCGACGTTGTCCGGCGGCGAGACGTTCGTGGTCTCGCTCGCCCCGGCGCTGGGCCTCGCCGACGTCATCACCCGGGAAGCCGGGGGCGCCGACCTCGACACACTGTTCGTGGATGAGGGCTTCGGTTCGTTGGACGCCGACACCCTCGACGACGTGATGGACACCCTCGACGGCCTGCGCGACGGAGGGCGCGTCGTCGGCGTCGTCAGCCACGTGGCCGAGATGCAGACCCGCATCCCCAGCCAGCTGCGCGTGACCAAGGGCCGCGACGGCTCCCGGGTCAGTGTCAGCGTCGGCTGAAGCGCCTCAGGGCTGGGTCTTCCGGGTGGAGATGTCGAGTCCCCAGTCGTCGACCGGGCGACGCACCTGCGGTCGATAGAGCACCTCGAGCGAAGCCAGCAGCCCCTCGGGCGGCGTCCACGACGCCCGGCTGCTCGAACCCGAGGGGCGGTCGACGTCGCGAAGCGCAACGGAGGTCACCCCGAGACGTGACCACACCGAGTCGACGGCGGCCTGCGGGTCCTGACGCACGCTCTCGAAGACCATCACCTGCATGCGCGAACGCCCGACATGGTGCGCCCACATCGCCAGCTGGTCGGCATAGAACCCGCTGAAGGTCTGCACCGTGATCGGCACCGGATAGGGCCACGGCGACTTGGCCCGCGTGGCGGCGAGCCGCATGGCCGAGACGAACCGGTCGACCGGGTCGCGCAGGAGCACCAGCACCGGGGCGTCCGGGCCCAGCAGCCGCGCGGCCGTGGCCGGAGCCGACGAGTGACGGAGGTACTGCGGCGTCCAGTCGCCGCGACGGATCCCGTCCTCCGGGAACAGGTCGAGGTACGCCGAAGCCGGCTCGACACCGTCTCCCACCTTGTGCAGGAGGTGCTGTTCCTTCTTGCCGTTCGTCCCCAACCCGACCTGCGGGTGCTGCGTCAGCAGGTCGGTGAACCACGTCGTCCCGGACCGTTGCGCGCCGATGCCCAGCCACGACGGAGTACCCATGCGCGCCACCCTAATGGCTGCGTCATCGCGCCTGTGCTCTGCGTTAGGTTCGCTCCATGATCGATCCGACCTTCGCCGCGCTGCCCCACCGCACCCTCGGTGACGCCGCGCTGGCCAGAGCGGCCGAGCTCGGCGCCACCCATGCCGACTTCCGCTTCGGAAGCGTCCGCTACCAATACCTCGCAGCCCGCGACGGCGTGCTGCAGACTGCCAGCGATGTGGAGGACGTCGGCTTCGCCTGTACGCGTCATCCATCGCGGCGCCCGGGGCTTCGCCTCCGGTGTCGTCCTCACGGACGCCGAAGCCCGGCGTGTCGCGGAGACCGCGATCGCGGTCGCCGAGGTGGCCGCCGAGATGACCACGACGCCTGTGCAGCTGGCGGCCGAGCCGGTCTACGACGACGTCACCCGGGTCTCGGCCTATGACCTCAATCCCCTCGAGGTGCCGACCGCGGAGAAGGCGGCGGTGCTCACCGAGTGGACCGACCGGCTGCGCCGGCACGCGAGCGTCGGCCACGCGACCGCGGACCTCCAGCAGGTGCAGGAGAACAAGTACTACGCCGACCCGGCCGGCACCCGCACCACGCAGCACGCGTCCGGCTGCAGCCGGGCTTCGAGGCCATGGGCTCGGACGAGAAGACCGGCATCTTCGACTCGATGTCGTCCATCGCTCCCCCGGTCGCCCGCGGCTGGGAGTACATCACCGACGGCCGCTACGACTGGGACGCCGAGCTCGCGCAGGTCCCCGAGCTGCTGGCCGAGAAGCTGGTGGCCCCGAGCGTGGAGCCGGGCAGCTACGACCCGGTCATCCACCCGTCCAACCTGTGGCTGACGATCCACGAGTCAATCGGGCACGCGACCGAGCTCGACCGGGCGCTGGGCTACGAGGCCAACTACGCCGGCACCTCCTTCGCGACCTACGACAAGCTCGGCAACCTGCAGTACGGCTCCCCCGATCATGAACGTCACCGGCGACCGGACCGTCGAGCACGGGCTCTCCACCGTCGGCTACGACGACGAGGGCGTGCAGACCCGCGAGTGGGACATCGTCAAGGACGGTGTGCTGGTGGGCTACCAGCTCGACCGGTCCATGGGGCACATGAAGCCCGAGCTGCACGAGGGCCGCTCCAACGGTTGTGCGTACGCCGACTCGCCGGGCCACATCCCCATCCAGCGGATGGCCAACGTGTCGCTGCAGGCGGCGCCGGACGGTCCCAGCACCGACGAGCTGATCGGCAAGGTCGAGCGCGGGATCTACATCGTCGGCGACAAGTCGTGGTCGATCGACATGCAGCGGTTCAACTTCCAGTTCACCGGCCAGCGGTTCTTCAAGATCACCGACGGCAAGCTGGACGGCCAGCTCCGCGACGTCGCCTACCAGGGCGACCACCACCGACTTCTGGAACTCCATGGAGGCCGTCGGCGGCCCCGACACCCGGGTGCTGGGCGGCGCGTTCAACTGCGGCAAGGCTCAGCCCGGTCAGGTGGCCGCCGTCAGCCACGGAGCGCCGACGGCGCTGTTCCGCGGCGTCCGCATCCTCAACACCACCGACGAGGCAGGCCACTGATGACCGCGCACACCCCGCAGCAGCTGGTCGAGCACGCGCTCGCCACCTCCACCGCCGACGACTGCATCGCCATCGCGGCCGACAGCAGCAGCGCCAACCTGCGCTGGGCGAACAACACCCTGACCACCAACGGCGTGATGGTCTCCGTCGACGTCACCGTCATCTCGTTCGTGGCCCGGGGCGACGGCGTCGCGACGGGGTCGGTCTCCGGGAGCGCGAGCACCCCCGAACAGGTCGAGACCCCGGTCAAGGCCGCCGATGCGGCGGCACGGTCGGCCTCGGCTGCCGAGGACGCCGCCGACCCGGTTGCCGACCACACCAGCACCGACTGGGACGCCGCTCCCGAGCGCACGGGCATCAAGGCCTACGACTCGTTCGCCCCCGCCCTCGGCGAGGCGTTCCGCGCTGCCTCGGCCGAGGACCGCCTGCTCTACGGCTTCGTCAGCCACGAGGTCGTCACCACTTACCCGGGGTCGTCGCGCGGACTCCGGCTGCGACACGTGCAGCCGACCGGGCACTACGCCTGCACGGCCAAGGACCTCGGTCTGTCCGAGAGTGCTCGGGTGGGTGGCGCGACCCGCGACTTCGCCGAGGTCGACGCGGCCACGATGGCCGAGCAGGTCAAGCAGCGGCTTGCCCGGGCCGAGCGGCAGATCGAGCTGCCGGCAGGTCGCTACGACACGATCCTGCCGCCGACGTCCGTCGCCGACCTGATGATCGACGCCTACTGGGGCGCGGGTGCCCGGGTCGCGCACGAGGGCGAGTCCGTCTACAGCAGGACGGGCGGTGGGACGAAGATCGGCGAGCGGATCGTCAAGCAGGGCGTCCACCTGTGGTCCGACCCCGCCTACACCGGGCTCCAGTGCACTCCGTTCAACATCGCGGGCGCCTCGGACAACACCGAGTCGGTCTTCGACAACGGCCTGCCGCTGGGCCGCACCGACTGGATCGCCGACGGCACGCTCTCCGCGCTGCTGCAGACGCGGCACTCCGCAGTCATGACCGGCCAGCCCGTCACCCCGATGATCGACAACCTCGTGCTCGAGGTCGACGGTGGTCAGGGCAGCGAGATGGACCTCGTGGCCGGGATGGATAAGGGCCTGCTCGTGACGTGCCTGTGGTACATCCGCGAGGTCGACCCGCAGACCATGCTGCTCACCGGACTCACTCGTGACGGGGTCTACCTCGTCGAGGGCGGCGAGATCGTCGGCGCGGTCAACAACTTCCGCTGGAACGAGAGCCCGATCGACCTGCTCAACCGCTTCTCGCACGCCAGCGCGACGGTGCCGAGCTTCAGCCGCGAGTGGGGCGACGACTACTTCTCGCGCACCGCCATGCCGGCCCTGCGGATCCCCGACTTCAACATGTCGAGCGTCTCGCAGGCCCAGTAGCCCTCAGCCGAGGTCGGGGCGTCCACCGGGGAATGGGCGCCCCGTCCTCGTAGGGCTCACGCGTCAGGATGAACGTGCCGATGTCGAGGTGCGAGACCACGCCGTCGCTTCGGCGTACGACCCGGAGCTGCTCGCCCGAGTGGTAGCCGCGGATCCCGACCACCCGACCGGCGTCGACCCCGAAGCGCCATGCCTCGATGCCCCGTTGTCGTGCCACGAGATCGCCGGCCTCACAGGCGAAGACGACCGGCCCGGGCCCCCAGTGCCACAGGCCGAGCACGTCGGCGAACTCGGGCGGCACGGTCTCGTTGGGCGCCCACGCGACGGGCAGGGCCGGCTCCCACTGCTCGAGCTCGTCCAGAGGTCGGCGCCGAAGGCCGCCACGGGCACGCCCGAGGTGCCGTTGACGAGTCCGACGACGCCTGCATGGCGCGTGCGGTCGACCGTGCAGATGGCGTGGAACCCGGGCATCGACCCGCTGTGCCCGACCAGCGTCCCCGAGCCGCCGCGGAAGATCTGGAACCCGAGCCCGTGCGTGTAGGCCAGCCCGGCGTGCTCCTCCCCCGACTGCGGGGTGAAGGCACGCCCGAGGACTTCTGGGCTCAGCACGTCGTCGTGTCCCTCGAGCAGGAAGCCGCAGTAGGTCGCGAGGTCGGCGACCGTGCTCCACACCTGCCCGGCCGGCGCCATGGCCGCCGTGTCTGGCAGCGGCTCGGCGATCAGCGTCTGGGCATAGGGATGCACCGACCAGCCCTCGGCATGCGTGCCCGAGTGCTGGTAGGACGTGCGGTTCATCCCGAGCGGGGTGAGGATCCGCTCCGATGCGACCTCCCACCGGGTCTGGCCGCGCAGGCGCGCCACGATCTCGCCGAGCAGGCCGTAGCCGAGGTTGGAGTAGTGGAACTGCCGATCCGGGGCGCACGGCGCCGCCGACCCGTCATTTGCACCAGCGAGCGACTCGAAAGAACCGCCCTCCGACCGCTCCCACCACGACCCGGCCGGCTCGGCCTGAAGTCCACCGGAGTGGGCCGAGAGCTGCCGGATGGAACGGTCGGCGTAGCCCACCTCACCCAGCACGGACGAGGCCGGCGCGTCGAGCGACAGCAGCCCCTCCTCGACGAGCTGGAGGATCAGTACGGCCGTGAACGTCTTGGTGATCGAGCCGATCTTGTACTGCGTGTCGGTCAGCGGGCCGGGCACCGCGCCGGCTCCACCGGCCCACGCCAGCGTGCCGTCGCGGACGACCCCTGCCACGATCGAGGGCACCATGCCGTCGGCCCGGGCCTTCGCGACCCGCCAACGCAGGCGGTAGTCGGTGAAGTCGGTGACCGGGCTCATTCGGCGAACGCCTCGGGTGGCGGGCACGCGCAGACGAGGTTGCGGTCGCCGTAGGCCCGGTCGATGCGGGCCACCGGCGGCCAGTACTTGTCGGGGTCGATGCCGGTCGGGAAGACGCCCACCTCGCGGGAGTAGACCCGGTCCCACTCGCCGACCAGCGCGCGGGCGGTGTGCGGCGCGTGCCGCAGCGGCGAGTTCTCCGGGGACCACTCCCCTGCCTGCACGCGGTCGATCTCGCCCTTGATGGCGATCATCGCGTCGCAGAAGCGGTCGATCTCCCCGAGGTCCTCGGACTCCGTCGGCTCGACCATCAGCGTGCCGGCGACCGGGAACGACATGGTCGGTGCGTGGAAGCCGTAGTCGACGAGCCGCTTGGCCACGTCGTCGACGCTGACGCCGGAGTCCTTGGTCAGGCCGCGCACGTCGAGAATGCACTCGTGCGCCACCGGGCCGCCGTGCCCGCGGTAGAGCACCGGGAAGTGGTCGGCGAGCCGGAGCGCGACGTAGTTGGCGGACAGCACCGCCACGGCGGTCGCCCGCGTCAGGCCGGGGCCGCCCATCAGCCGGATGTAGGCCCACGAGATCGGCAGGATGCCCGCCGAGCCGTAGGGAGCCGCGCTGATCGGGCCGATGCCCGCGCGCTTCTCGGGCTCGGGGTGCATCGGGTGCGAGGGGAGGTACGGCGCCGGTGTGCCCTGCACCGCGACCGGCCCGACACCCGGACCGCCGCCACCGTGCGGGATGCAGAACGTCTTGTGCAGGTTGAGGTGCGAGACGTCGCCGCCGAACTCGCCGGGCTTGGCGAACCCGAGCAGCGCGTTGAGGTTGGCGCCGTCGACGTACACCTGACCGCCGTGGCCGTGCACGATCTTGCACAGCTCGGTGATGGAGTCCTCGTAGGCACCGTGCGTCGACGGGTAGGTGACCATGATCGCGGCCAGCGAGTCGGAGTGCTTCTCGCACGCGGCCTGCAGGTCGTCGAGGTCGACGGAACCGTCGTCGGCCGCCTTGACGACAACGACCTTCATCCCGGCCATCACCGCGGACGCGGCGTTGGTGCCGTGCGCCGACGAGGGGATGAGGCAGACAGTCCGCTCGGTGTCCCCGTTGGCGAGGTGGAAGCCACGGATCGCCAGCAGCCCCGCGAGCTCGCCCTGCGAACCCGCGTTGGGCTGGATCGACACGCGGTCGTAGCCCGTGACCTCGGCGAGCCAACCCTCGAGGTCGTCGATCAGCTTGCGGTAGCCGGCCGCGTCCTCTGCGGGCGCGAACGGGTGCAGGTCGGCGAACCCCGGCAGGCTCACCGGCTCCATCTCGGTGGTGGCGTTGAGCTTCATCGTGCACGAGCCGAGCGGGATCATGCCGCGGTCAAGGGGCGTAGTCGCGCGCCGACAGGCGGCGCAGGTAGCGCAGCATCTGCGTCTCACTGTGGTGGCTGCCGAACACCTCGTGGGTGAGGTAGGCCGACTGCCGCACCACCGAGCTCGGGATCGACGACGCGGTCTCGGAGACGCCATCGCTGACGCCGAAGGCACGCAGCACGCTGGAGACCGTGGAGGGCGTGGTGGTCTCCGACGTGGAGAGGCCGACGTGGTCGGCGTCGACCGAGCGCAGGTGCAGCCCGAAGGAGCGGGCCGACGCGACGACCTCCGCAGCACGACCGGGCACGTGCGCGGTCAGCGTGTCGAACCGGGTGTCGTTGACCAGTTCCACTCCCCCGGCCTCGAGCGCCGCGGCGATGCGGGCGGCGTAGTCGTGGGTGCGCTGTGCGATCGCCTTCAGCCCCTCGGGACCGTGGTAGACGGCGTACATCGAAGCCACGACGGCGAGCAGGACTCGGGCGGTGCAGATGTTGGAGGTCGCCTTGTCGCGGCGGGATGTGCTGCTCGCGGGTCTGGAGGGCGAGGCGGTAGGCGGGGCGGCCCTCCGCGTCGATCGAGACACCGACCGGGCGACCGGGCAGGTGCCGCTCGAGACCGGCGCTGACGGACATGAAGCCGGCGTGCGGGCCGCCGTAGAACAGCGGGACGCCGAAGCGCTGCGACGAGCCGACGACGACGTCGGCCCCCATCTCCCCGGGCGCCTCGAGCAGGGTGAGCGCCAGCAGGTCGGCGGCGACGACGACGAGGGCATCGCGACCGTGTGCGGCCTCGATCAGCGGGCGGGGGTCGAGGATCCGGCCGCTGGCTCCGGGATACTGCACGAGCAGGCCACTCAGCGGGCCCTCCGGCAGGCCGGCGGTGAGGTCGGCGACGACGACGTCGATGCCCATGCCCGCGGCGCGGGTGCGCACGACCTCGATCGTCTGCGGAAGCGCGTCCGCGTCGACCACGAACGGGCCCGACGCCTTCTTGTTTCCACGGCGCAGGAGCGTCATCGCCTCCGCGGCGGCGGTGCCCTCGTCGAGCAACGACGAGTTGGCCGTCGGCAGGCCGGTCAGGTCGCCGATGACGGTCTGGAAGTTGATCAGCGCCTCGAGACGGCCCTGCGAGATCTCCGGCTGGTACGGCGTGTAGGCGGTGTACCAGCTCGGGTCCTCGAGCACGTTGCGCCGGATCACGGGCGGGGTGATCGTCGCGTGGTAGCCGAGACCGATCATCGCCTCGGCCGGCCGGTTGAGGCCCGCGAGGTGCCGCAGCTCCTTGGCCGCCGCGTCCTCGCTGACGGCCTCGGGCAGGTCGAGGTCTCCGTCGGCACGGATGCCACCGGGGACGGCGGCCGCCATCAGGGACTCGAGCGAGTCGTGCCCCCAACGCTTCGAGCATCTTCTCGATGTCGTCGGGGGCGCAGACCGATGTGGCGGTCGACGAAGGGTGAGTGGGGCGCGGACGGGTCCGTCATGGAGGCTCCCTCGGTTGGCGGTCAGCAGGCGCCTCCCCCTCTGTCAGGCCCGGACGGGTCCTTCAGAGTTGCCTGCTCCGCGCAGTTCGGGTGCCTGAGAGGTTCCGGGGAGGAATTGCCCCTTCGGCGCAACGCACACGATTCCTCCTCAAGGAGGAGTCGCCGTGCCGTCGACTCTCCCGCGCGGGATCGTCAGCGGCACCAGCCTACCGTGTCATGCCGATCGAGCCGTGGTCGGCTCAGCCGATCTTGCGGGCGGCGCGCCTTGCGGCCAGCTCGTCACCGGCGACGTCGCTGACGTCCTCGGCGGCACGCTCGCTGGGCAGCTCGGCGAGGGTGCCCTCGATCTCGCGCCAGACGCCGCCGATGGCGATGCCGAAGACGCCCTGACCGCCCTGCAGGAGGTCGATGACCTCGTCATTGCTGGTGCACTCGTAGACGCTGGCACCGTCGCTCATCAGCGTCACACGCGTCAGGTCGTCGGTGCCCCGCTCCCGCAGGTGTTGTACGGCGGTGCGGATCTGCTGCAGCGAGATGCCCGCGTCCAGCAAGCGCTTCACGACCTTGAGGATCAAGATGTCGCGGAAGGAGTAGAGACGCTGCGAGCCCGAGCCGGTGGCCCCGCGGACGGTCGGCTCTGACCAGTCCGGTGCGCGCCCAGTAGTCGAGCTGGCGGTAGGTGATGCCGGCGGCGTTGCACGCCGTCGGTCCGCGGTAGCCGGTGTCGCTCGGCAGTGTCGAGACGTCGTCGGTGAAGAGCAGTCCCTGCTCCTCAGCGGCCTCGGCCGCCTTGGCCGCGTGTGCGGCGGCCGGGCGGTCCCGGTCGTTCTCGTTCACAGCCACAGCGACCCTCCGAGTCCTACTCCGTTGGGCGTAACTCCGGGGGAAGAGGCTGCGGGGAAGGGCAACCACACGGGTGGAGTTACAACAGAGACGTTTCAAAGTAGGCCGCGAATCCAGCCCGGTCAATCATGGTCGCGGCGTGTCGCAACCCCTCAACCTCAACCTGAGGGTGAGGTTGAGGCTGTCACTGAGCCTCGAAGTCTTCCGGTGAGACGTGGTCCGGGAACTCCCGGAACGCCTCGACCTCGTCCTCCTGCTCGGCCGGCACGGCCAGCCCCGCCTCGTCGAGCACGTCCTCCGCGCACACGATCCGCGTGCCCATGCGCAGCGCCGGGGCGATCGAGTCCGACGGCCGTGCGCTGACTTCCTGACCGCCCACGAACACGAGCTCGGCGTAGAAGACACCGTCACGGACATCGGTGATCCGCACCTCGCTCAGCTGCTGGCCGGTCGCTTCCAGCACGTTCTTCATCAGGTCATGCGTCAACGGACGCGGCGGCGTGACGCCCTGCTGGGCGAACGCGATGGCCGTCGCCTCGACGGCGCCGATCCAGATGGGCAGGTAACGCTCTCCCCCGGCCTCGCGCAACAGCACGATGGGCTGGTTGGAGGGCATCTCCACCCGGACTCCGATGACGTCTACTTCGCGCACTCGTTCACCCTACTCCGACGGCGTGAAGCGACCGGCGGGCAGTCAGGAGCGACGCAGGCCCGTCTTGACCAGCGTCGCGTGCAGGCGCACGGACAGCGCGGCGATCTCGCTGACCGCCTCCTCGATGCGTCCCTTCGCTGCGGCATCACGGCCGCGTTGCAGGGGCGCAACGACCTGTTCCACGAGGCCGACCTCGCGGTCCGCGGCCGTCTTGAAGGCCCGCAGGTGACGTGGCTCCAACCCGAAGGCGGCCAGCTCGCGAGCCGTCTTGGCCACGACCGAGTCGTCGGTGTCGTAGTGCCCGGTGCCGGGACGTGGGGAGATCAGCGCGAACTGCTCCAGCTGGGCCAGCAGCTCCTCGGAGATCTCGGCGATCTTGATCAGCTCGCGCCGTGAGAGGCGCACGTCGCTGGTGGTGCGGAAGGACTCTGGCGACGGCAGCCCGTCGGGGGCCAGTGCGACCTTGGGCACCGTCGGCACGACGCCGTCGATCGCCGGCGGCTCAAGGCCACGGTCGATCGCGTCGAGGTGCTCGCCGATCACCTTGTGCGGAAGGTAGTGGTCTCGCTGCATCCGCAGGATGTAGCGCAACCGGTCGACGTCTCCGCCGGAGAACTTGCGGTAGCCCGACTGCGTCCGCTCGGGCTTGATCAGCCCCCGGTCCTCAAGGAAGCGGATCTTGGAGATCGTCACCCCGGGAAAGTCGCTGCGCAGGTGATCGAGGACCCGGCCGATGTTCATCCGCGTCCGAGACGCAGCGGGTTCAGCCATGGATCAGCCTGCGGCGCTGGTGAAGAAGACGAGGCGGTACTTGCCGATCTGGACCTCGTCGCCGTCGGTGAGCTCGACCGAGTCGATGCGGTCGCGGTTGACGTAGGTGCCGTTGAGGCTGCCGACGTCGCTGACGGTGAAGTCGTTGCCCACGCGGCGGAACTCCGCGTGACGACGCGACACCGTCACGTCGTCCGAGAAGATCTCGCTGTCAGGGTGTCGGCCAGCGCCGGTCAGGTCGGCGTCGAGCAGGAACCGGCTGCCCGCACTCGGGCCGCGCTGCACGATGAGCAGCGCGTGACCGTCCCGGCAGCGCGTCCACGGCGGCCGCATCGACCGGGCTCAGCTTGCGGTCCGAGGTGTCCACGGGGGTGGGGACGCCGAAGGTGATCGTCGCGGTCGCGTCGCTGGCCCCGGCCGCGCCCTCCGAACCGGCGGTGCCGGTCGGCGCCTCCGCGCCGTCGGTCACGAGGCGGGTGCCGCACTGCGAACAGAACCGCGCATCGTCCGGGTTCTGCTTGCCACAGGCGGTGCAGAACGGCATGAAACCCTCCTCGATTGCCGGGCCCGATCAGACCGGAGACTGGCGCGAAACCTCAACTCTGACTACTGATTCGAACCTATCAGTCGCACGATGCGCAGCGTGGCACGTCGGCGCGATCCGTGTGCGGATCAGCCTTCCGGGCCGGCTTGGTACGCCGCAGCGTCCAGCAGCGCCTCGACCGCACCTGCGTCGGCCGGCACGATCTCGAACAGCCAGCCGGCGGCGTACGGATCGTTGTTCACGAGCTCGGGGGTGGCGTCGAGGGTCTCGTTGCGGGCCACGACCTCACCGGTCAGCGGTGCGTAGACGTCGCTCACCGACTTCGTGGACTCGAGCTCCCCGCAGGTCTCGCCGCCGGTGACCTGCTCCCCGACCTCGGGCAGCGACACGTAGACGATGTCGCCCGGGGCGTCCCGGGCGAAGTGTGTGATGCCGACGCGGACCGATCCCTCGGCGTCGCCGGGGCTGCGAACCCACTCGTGCTCACTGGTGTACTTCAGGTCCTCGGGATACACGGTGACTCCTTCTCCTCGGGTCGGTTGTGGGCAGGCTACTGGTCCGGGTCGGGCTCGGCATTCAGGGGTCGCACCGGTTCCCGGACGCTCTCGACGTCGAGCGACTCGAGCTCGGTGACCTGCACGCTCGCGCCGTCGCGTTTCAGCTGCTCGATGGGCCCACTGTCGAAGGTCATAGCGCTGGTCAGAGCGTGCGGCTCGCCGATGACGTCGATGATGTACGGCGGCTCGAGCAGCTCGCCGTCGAGCTCGATGCCGCCGACGACGGTGTTGAAGGAGCTCTGGGCCGCGAGGCGGTAGGTGTCGTTGAACTCCATCGCCTCGGCGTCGGCCGTCCGCAGCTCCTGCACCGGGTCGAGCAACGAGACGAGGGTGGCCGAGCCGGTCTCCTCCTCGATGCGGACCCGGATGCCGGGGCCGGTCACCGGCACCAGACCCGCGATGATGTTCAGGGTGGTGACGCGCTCCTGCGTCGCGTTCAACGCCGCCTGTCTCCGGGTCGACTCCGACTGCAGCTGGTCGCGCGTGCCCTCGAGCCGGTCTACCTCGCGCCGCGCGCATTCGGCGGTGCCGGTGAGCGCGTCCGGGATCTCGATCAGGTCCTGCTCGCGCAGTCCGGCGTAGGTGTTGTCCTGCTCGTTGTTCCTGACCCGGACCACTGCCGAGAAGCCGAGCACCGCCAGCAGTACGCCGACGATGGCCCGGGGCCCGCGTCGGCCTGCGCAGCGTCGCCGGGAGCCGGTCGCGACCGGTCTCGTCGGGAACGTCCTGTTCAGGCATGGAACAGGTGACGGCGGATGGCCGCGGCGTTGGAGAAGATCCGGATCCCGAGCACCACGACGACGCCGGTGGTCAACTGGCCGCCGACGCCCAGCTGGTCACCGAGGAAGACGATCGCGGCGGCGATCACGACGTTGCTCACGAACGAGACGACGAAGACCTTGTCGTCGAAGATGCCGTCGAGGAATGCCCGCAGCCCACCGAAGACCGCGTCGAGGGCCGCCACCACCGCGATCGGCAGGTAGGGCTCGAGCCACAGTGGCACATCGGGGGCGAACACGAGTCCGGCCGGGATGCCGAGCAGGAGTCCGAGAGCGGCGATCACGGGGCGGCTCCTTCCTCGTCCGGGCGTGTGTCGGTGAGCGTGTCGATCTTTGCCTGCCGCAACGTCCGCAGCGTGGCGGCCGGCAGGCGGAGGTCATCGACATTCTGCGGTACGTAGGAGAATCCGTAGGTACTCACCACGCTGAACCACTCCAATCCTGCACTGGATTCGAGCAATCGCGCCTGCAGGGTGCCCGGATTGCCGATCGCCTCGACGACGAAGGGCGGCGTCAGCGGCCGGCCGTTGACATGGACGGCCCGATTGGTGTTGCGGATGCCACCCAGCGCGACGATCCGCTGGTCGTTGATCGCGATCGCCTCGGCTCCCGCGGTGAACAACCCGTCGACCAGCAGCGCCGGGTCGGAGTCGCGCACCTCGTCATTGGGTACGGCGCCGGGCGCACTGGCCACCTTGATCCGCACCCCCGGACCGCGGACCGGGATGTAGCCGTTGACGACCTCGAGCCGCTGGCGCCGGGCGCTGAGGTCGTCCACCTCCTCGGCGAGCGCGGCATTGGCCTTGTCGAGCGCCAGCCCGTCGTCGGTGAGGCTGCGGATCTGCTTCTGCAGGTCGGCCACGTCGGCACGACCCGACTCGATCTGCCGGATCAGCGCGGCGCGCCCGAGCTCCCGGACGTCGGCGTCGCGCTGGGTCTGGACCGCCACGATGGTGGCCAGCGCTCCGAAGGCGGCCACGGCCAACGCCGTACTCCACAGACGCGAACGCGGTGGCTCGTTCTCGCCGGTGGCGCGGCGCTTTGCGGCGACGTGGGCGTAGTCCTCGTCGAGCGAGCGCTCAGTGATGAGCGTCAGCAACGGGGTCGTGACGTGGTGTGGCAGTGGCGCGTCGGACGCGGTCCGGTCGAACATGCTCAGTCCCCGGGCTGGGCCGCTGACCGGGTGGCCCGCCGCGGCGTGTCACGGATCAGCTTGCGCACCTGCCGGGCGTAGAGCACGCCAGCCCACCAGTAGAGGCCGATGCCCCAGAAAGCGAAGGCCCAGCCGAACACCCGGGCCATCGTCGGCACCACGCCGGTGCCCTCCCCCAGCAGCAGGAGCGGGAACGCGTAGAGCAGGTTGAAGGTGGCTGCCTTGCCGAGGAAGTGCACCGGCAGCGCGCTGTATCCGCGGGTGCGCAGGATCGGCACCAGCCCCCACAGCAGCAGGTCGCGCAGCGGGAGGATGATCGCCACCCACCACGGGATGATGTCGCGCAGTGCCAGTCCGACCACGACGGCCGGGATGTAGAGCCGGTCGGCGACCGGGTCGAGGATCTCGCCGAGGCTGGAGAACTGGTTGAGCCGCCGGGCGAGGTAGCCGTCGAGGAAGTCGGTGACGCCGGAGATCATGAGCACCACCAGCGCCCACGCGTCGGCTTCGGGACCGAGCACCAGCCACAGGAACAGCGGGACGCCCGCCAGTCGCAGCATGCTGATGATGTTGGGGATCGTCCACACACGAGACTGCCCGGTTGCCTGTCCGGTCTGCTCCTGCACTGAATCGCCTGCCATCGGATCTGCGGGGTGTGGCCGCCGGTGTGCTGCCGACCTCACCCTATCCAGCCTCGCCCGTGGTTCCGGCCCACTCGTGGTGCGAGCCGTCGCGGATCTCTCCGACGAGCTCCTCCAACACGTCCTCCAGCGTGACCAGACCGAGCACGGCTCCCTCGCGGGTGACGACGCGGGCCATGTGGGCTCCGCGGCGTTGCAGGTTCTCAAGTGCCTCGTGCAGGACGTCGTCGGGGCCCACCGTGGCGAGGGGGCGCACCCACTTGTCCTCGATCGGGCGCTGGCGTCGCGCCTCGTCGCTCTGCAGCACGTCCTTGATGTGGAGGTAGCCCCGGAGGCTGCCGTCGTCGCTGGTCACCGGGAAGCGGCTGTAGCCGGTGGCCGCGCAGAGCGCCTCGACGTCCGCCGGCGTGGAACCGGTGTGGACGGTGGAGAGCCCGTCGACCGGCATCAGCACGGACGTGACGACCTTCTCGGTGAAGCCGAGTGCGCCCGAGAGACGGTCGTACTCGTCGGCGGCGATCATCCCCTCACCGCGCGACTCCTCCACGAGGGCAGCGACCTCCTCGCGGGTGTAGCTGGAGCTCACCTCGTCCTTCGGCTCGATGCCGAGCAGCCGCAGGATGCCGTTGGCCGTCAGGTTGAGGACGCTGATGAACGGCCTCAGCAGGGTCACGATCACCATCATCGGCGGGCTCAGGAACAGCGCCGCGCGGTCGGGCCCGGCGAGCGCGATGTTCTTGGGCACCATCTCGCCGAGCACGACGTGCAGGTAGACGACGATCGACATGGCCACCACGAAGGACACGGGGTGCAGGGCGGCGTCGGGCACGCGCATGGCGTGGAGGACGGGCTCGAGCAGGTGCGCCACCGCCGGCTCACCGACGGCACCGAGACCGAGCGAGCACACCGTGATGCCCAGCTGGGCCCCCGCCATCACCGGGGGACACGTGCTCCATCGCGCGCAGTGCCGTGCGCGCCGAGCGCGAGCCTTCCCGGGCGCGAGGCTCGATCTGACTGCGGCGCGCGGACAACAGCGCGAACTCCGCACCGACGAAGAAGGCGTTGAACGCGAGCAGCACGACCGCGAGCAGGACGCCGCTGAGGTCACCCATCCGTCTCCCCGTCACGAGGCGAAGCTCGATGCGGTCGACACGCAGCCCGTCCATCCGCTCCACGGTCAGCGTGGCCGAGTGCTCGCCCGGCTCGTCCGGATCCGTCCTGTCGGGTACGGCGACCTCGATCCGGTCACCGGCGGCGGGGATCTTCCCGAGCTCGCGCATGACGAGCCCGCCGATCGTGTCGTAGTCCTCGTGGTCGGGCAGCTCCACGCCGGTGGCGTCCTCGACCTCGTCGGGGCGCAACAGGCCGGACAGGCTCCAGCTGCCGTCACGGCGCTGACGGGCGCGGGCCCCGAGCCGGTCGTGCTCGTCGGAGATGTCGCCGACGATCTCCTCGACGACGTCCTCGAGCGTGACGACGCCGGCATGACCGCCGTACTCATCAAGCACGATCGCCATCTGGAAGCCGTCGCCACGCAGCAGCGACAGGAGCGGGTCGAGGCGCAGGCTGTCAGGCACAACCGTCGACTTGACCATGATCTTGCGGACGCGGGTGGTGGCGCGTTCGTGCATGGGCAGTGCGACGGCGTGCTTGACGTGGACGGTGCCGACGACGGTGTCCTCGGCGTCGAGGACCGGGAAGCGGGACAGGCCCGTCTGGCGGGTGAGCTCGATGACGGCCTCGGCGCGCTCGGTGTCGTCCGGGGGTGGTGGTGCGGACGCGGGGCGTCATGATCTCGCCGGCCGTGCGGGTGCCGAACTCGACGCTGCGTTCCATCAGCTCCGCGGTCTCGGCGTCCAGCGTGCCCCGGACGGCGGAGCGCTGCACCAGCGACGCGAGCTCCTCCGAGCTGCGTGCCGAACGGAGCTCCTCCCGGGGCTCGATGCCCAAGCGGCGTACGAGAGCGTTGGCCGAGCCGTTGAGCACCCGGATGGGCCCCTTGTTCAGGGTCGTGAAGCCGCGCATGAAGCGCTGGGTGTTGCGCGCGGTCTCGAGCGGCATGGCCGGGGGCGACGTTCTTGGGGACCATCTCACCGAAGAGCATCGTCAGGACGGTGCCGAGTGCGAGACCGATCCCGATGGCGACCGGCGAGACCCAGTCGGCGGGCACCCCGAGCGCCTCGAGGGGTGAGTCGACGAGCTGGGCGATCGCCGGCTCGGCCGGGAAGCCGACCGCCGGGTTGGTGACCGTGATGCCGACACGGGCGCCGGAGAGCTGCGTCGAGAGCGACTTCAGCGCGTGCTGCACGCCCTCGGCGCCAGTGTCCCCGGCCTCCGCCGCCCGATCGACGCTCGCGCGGTCGACGGTGACGAAGGAGAACTCCGCCGCCACGAACAGCCCGCAGATGGCTATCAGCGCCAAGGAGGCAAGCAGGAGCAGCCACGGGGTCACACTTCAGCGTAAGCGAGGCAGCCAACGGTGACGGCAGTCGGGGCGGGCGCTCACCGCTTTGGGGAGGGGGCGCGCCACCGCCTACGCTGTGCCCTCCGATCGAGGCAACAAAGGGACAGCATGCAGGCGTGGGTTCGCAGCGGGACAACCGCGCTGATCGTCTTGTTGCTGGCTGCCTCGGGTGTGACGTTGGCCGAGGAGGCCACCACCCTGCCGGGCGCGGTGCAGGCGGCCGTCGGTGCGTCTGTCGCGGCCCCCGCCGCCGGTGAGGAACGTCCCAACATCGTCTTCGTGATGACCGACGACATGCGCGAGGACGACCTGCGGTGGATGCCGCACACCCGCGAGCTGCTGGGTGAGCGCGGCATCGACTTCACCGACGCGATCTCGCCACATCCGCTGTGCTGCCCGGCACGCGCCCAGCTGGTCACCGGTCAGTACGCCCAGAACAACGGCGTGCAGCACAACGCCGGGCCCTTCGGCGGCTTCCGGGCCCTCGACCCGACGCACGAGATCAGCTCGTGGTTCAAGCGGGGCGGCTACCGGACGGGCTTCATCGGCAAGTTCCTCAACGGCTACACCGCTCAGGACGTCCGGCCCTCCGGTTGGGACCACTGGGACGCGCTCAGTGCCGGGGTCTACGACTACTTCGACTTCGCGTTCGACAACGACGGTGACCCGAAGACCTACCGCGACAGCTATGTCACCGACGTGATCGCCGAGCGCACCAACGAGACGGTGCGTGAGTTCGCGGACCACGACGAGCCGTTCCTCGTCTACTCCCGGCACCTTGCTCCGCACTACCGCATCAACGGCAACGGCACGCCGGTGCCACCGCCCGCAGCCGCGAGGGACAAGGGGCGCTTCGCCCGGGCGGTCCCGCCGTCGTTCCGCTCACCCTCCTTCAACGAGCGCGACGTGCTCGACCAGCCCCGACCGTTCCGCACCCGCCGACTGGCCGACCCTGAGGTCGTCAGCACCGAGCACCCGCGCGCCTCCGCGCCCTGCAGGCGGTCGACCGGGCCGTCGAGTCACTCGTCGAGACGCTGCGCAGCGTCGGCGAGCTGAACAACACCGTCATCGTCTTCTCCTCCGACAACGGTTACTCCCCGGGCGAGCACCGCTTCGTCGGCAAGAACGTGCTCACCGAGGAGGTGATGCAGGTGCCGCTGCTCGTGCGCG
This sequence comes from Nocardioides sp. B-3, assembly GCF_024703895.1. Taxonomy (GTDB): domain Bacteria; phylum Actinomycetota; class Actinomycetes; order Propionibacteriales; family Nocardioidaceae; genus Nocardioides. Next base: position 3,873,404 of record NZ_CP087968.1, on the reverse strand, counting down.
GCCCCGGCATCGACCACGGCACGACCTCCGAGCTGCCGGTCACGCTCGTGGACCTGCCCGCCACCTTCACCTCGCTCGCCGACGTGCAGCCCGGCTGGCAGCTCGACGGACTCTCGTTCACCCCGACCCTGCGCGGCCGGGACCAGCCGTTCCACGACACCACCCTCGTCCAGACCGGCGACGACGGTGGGGACGGGTGGGCCTACCGAGGCGTGCGCACGACCCGCTACCTGTACGGCGTCAACGGTGCCGACGGCTTCCTCTACGACAACCTGCGCGATCCGCACGAGCTGATCAACCGGTACGACGACCCCGGATACCTCGAGATCCGCGCGCTCCTCGAGCAGCGCCGGCTCCAGCTGCTGAGCTGTCGTGGCTGGACGTGCAACGGCACGTTCGGCCTGTTGCCCGACCCCAGCTGACCTGATGTGAGGGACGCGGCGGGGCTGGGGTAAGGTTTCGCTCGCTCACCGCGTCGGCCCGCCGACAGCGAACGGGCGTTCGGGCTGTAGCGCAGCTTGGTAGCGCACCTGACTGGGGGTCAGGGGGTCGCAGGTTCAAATCCTGTCAGCCCGACCGACAAATTGCCTCTGACCTGCGGGAACGCAGGTCAGAGGCAAGTGTGGTTTTGAGCCGAGAAGGCCATATTCCCGAAGTATTCCCTGAAGTATTCGCCCCGAACAGCTCTCCACCGCCGCCAACGGGGCATCTGGAAGGCCTCGCTGAGCAGTCCATGGATTGCCCTCGCTGGCCCTCCGAGGTCCCCTCGACGATGACCGCATGAGGCTGTGGCCGTGAGCGCGGGGTTTGGCCGCGAGACCCAACCTCCACTTCCACGACCTACGAGGTACCGGTCTCACTAACGCCGCAGTCGATGGCGCAACGATCGCCGACGGTCCCGTCGCCTCCGGCGTCATCCAAGGCCTGCTGAAGCAGCCGGTCCGCCTCAACTGCTGGGCTCTCTGACACGCGGGACCTAGGCCCAGCCTGCCTAGGACCTCGTCGCCTTCGCCCCTCTCCGAACTCGAGGGGGCGGAGGCGTCAAGCATGCGGGGTTGCACACTTCAATTTTCGCGCAGCGCGACGTTGCGTTTGGCAACTTGGCTGCGATCGCTCGACACCGACTGGGCCAGCACTCACCGCCAACACAAATGGACGAAGTTGCGGTTCGCGTCGGCGAGTGCCCACTCCACGCCGTCCGGCGCCGGGACCCCGAACCGGGACAACCGGTTGGCTGCTTCACCCAGCTTCATCATGAGTGAATCCCCCGCCTCCCGGAGCTGGTCGTCGGCGAGGTAGGCCGTCATGCCGCGTGTCACGATCGCGTCGACACGGCCTAGCCATGTCTGGACGTGGAGCAGTTCCTTGGCTGCCTTGAGCTCCATCAGAACAGCACCGCCTCGCGCCGGATGTCGTCATCCACCTTCGCCTTCAGACCCCCGTAGTCGACCGAGTCTATCTGCCGGCCGAGCACCTGCTCCATCAACTGCTTGAACTAGATGAACCCGAACGACGACGTCCCCTCCGACTCTTCAGCGAGACGCCGCAGGACCGGTGCAGCGGCCTCGACTGGGCATCGGGATGAACCCGCGCCAAGTCCTGCGACGCCTTGAACTGTTGACTCACCGCAGGCTGGCTGATGCCCAGTGCTGCTGCGATCTCCCGCTGGTTCATCCCCGTCGCCTCCATCGCCCGAAGGGCACGCGCGGCAGGCGCGCGACGTCCTCTTCCCGCCGATGACATACCTCGTGGTCTCGGCGATTTCGTCTCGATTCGGGCCACCTGCAACACCAAAGTGCTGCTCTTCTGCTGCCTTGTCACCGGGGTGCGCACCCGGTGCAGCCACTCCCGAGCTGAGGCAGGGTCACCAACCGGGCGGCGAGTCCGGCACCTGCGACGGTAGATAGGGGTGGTCCGATGTCCCCGCGCCAAGGCCAGTCGGTCGATGAGACGGCGGGCCGCCAGCGAGGGGCCGGGCCTAGGATCCGGCCATGACGCATCCTGCAGTCCGCTTGGCGGAGATCCGTACCCAAGCTCTCGACGTCACCGAGGTCCCGGCCGCCGTCGAGAGCGAGCGATCGGGTGGAGTGAACCTGTTTGTCGGGTGCGTTCGAGATCATGACGGCGGCAAGGGGGTCACCGGGCTTGACTACTCCGCCCACCCGAATGCCGCGGCTCGGCTGGTTGAGGTCTGCGACGAGGTTGCGTCGTCGTATGACGTGCACGCCGTCGCGGCCGTTCACCGTGTCGGTACTTTGGGCATAGGTGATGCAGCCGTCATCATCGCGACTTCCGCCGCGCACCGCGGAACGGCCTTCGAAGCTTCTCGAGCACTGATAGATCAGCTGAAGAAGCAGGTGCCCATCTGGAAGCACCAACGGTTTACGGACGGCGCCGATGAGTGGGTCGGCACACCTTGAGCCCCGCAAATTTCGTCGGGACGATCACCGTCGAGGATACGTAGCAAGCAGGGCTCCGTGTTCGAGACCATAGGCTCGCTCGAGCCGCTGTAGGGCCGCAGGCGAGGGCAAATGGAGCCCCGCCTCCCGGGTCCGCACGGCGGCACCGCTGCTCCCTGTCAGGTCCGCGACCTCGCGTTGGGTCAAGCCATGCCAACGGCGCATCACGGCCGGGACATCCTGAATCGTGCCCGGCTTCCAGCGACGCGTGTCCAGCAACGGTGGGGGCTGCACTCGCGCGGCCCCGGCCACGACGTCCGTGGGCACCCCATAGACGACCGCGAGCCGACGCAAGGCCACCAACGGAGGCTCCGCTCCCCGCTCCCAGCCACCCAGCGCATGGCGAGAGTGGCCAATTCGCTCCCGCAACGACCGATTGCGACAACCCGGCCCGATGACGCAGCCGACGCAGCGGCGACGCCCCCCGGCGGGTCGGCGGTGGCGGAGGGGCAACATGAAGCAGCGCAACGAGGCGCTCGGGGTTCAGCCCCATCAGATCTGCGACACCGCGGACTGCCCGGTCGGGCATCCGCGCCGTGCCCAGCTCCCAGTTGTAGACGCTGTGGACCGGAACTCCGACCGCTGCGGCCACGGTGTGAGCACTGAGCCCTGCCGCACGCCGCAGCGGCCTCAGTCCGTGGCCTCGTACGCCGCATGCTTCGACGTCAGGCAGGCGCACACTGTCGAAGAACTCCGCCACGTCCGACACGCTCAGATCGAGGACACCGGCCGGGGCGCGCACGTGGTGCGGTCCCGGCAACCGCGCTCGACGTTCCCACCGCGAGATGGTGGTCGGGTGGACGCCCACCTCCGCGGCGACGTGATGCACCGTCAATGCCTTCCGCCGCCGACGATGTCTCAGCAGGTGCTCGTGGCGCGGTTCTTCGCTGCCTGCCGCGGACTCCCGGTGGGGGCCCGATCTGCGTGCGCGAGTACCGACGAAGTCAACCTTCACCCCTCTTGTGAGGCGACGACGTAGTCGTCCATGGCAACCGGCGAGCTCAACCTTTCGTTGGAGGTGGCGATCTCGATCTTGGTCACTGCCATGCCTTCTCCTTGTCTTGCTCGGTGTGGCGGGCGATGGAGCAATTTCGGACGTGGTTCTAGTAACTGGTCCTTGGTCGGGTGGTCGCGGACCTTGCCGCCGATCCCAAACTCGGGCGCCAACGCCACCATCGGAGCTCGTGACCGCCACTCAGGCCCCGAGGCAGCCGGACGAGGATGACGATCAGGAGGACGCCGAGTGCGATGTTCGCCAACCCGGGACGAGACGGGATGTCGAGCCCCAACAGGTTGCCTGCCTCGGCGCGGCGCAGGAACTCCCTGGAGGATTCCGATGACCGCAGCACCGAGCACGGCGCCGGTCAGGCTGTGGGCGCCACCGACCACGAGCATGGCGATGACGATGAAGGTGTAGTCAAGGTAGAAGACCGAGGGACTCACCGAGCCGAGGAACATGCCGAACAGGGCGCCGCCGACACCGGTGACGAACGCGCTCAGGACGAAGGCCCGGCCGCGAAGCAACGGGGTGCGCACTCCTGAGGCCGCCGCGGCGATCTCGTCATCTCGAGACGCCCGCAGCTGGCGACCTGAGGACGAGGTCTGGTGGAGGCCGGCAAGCAGCAGCACGATGAAGACCCAGAACAGCGCCGACGCCAAGGTCGTCTCAGTAGGGATGGACGAGAGGGCACGACGACCTCGCGTGACATCGGTCCACTCGCTCGCGATCACGTTCATCGACAGGAGCATCGCCACGGTCGCGAGGCCGGCGGAGAGCCCGCCGATGCGTGACAGCGGGATCGCGATGGGGATGGCGACCAATGCCGCCACGAGCCCGGCGATGAGCACCGCGAGGACCGGAGAGACCTCGATCGCGCGAAGGAAGTCCGGGGCGTCCGGGACCTGGACCTCCTTGAGTTCTGTCGACATGACGAGCAGGCCCCCGACGTACGCGCCCAACATGGCGAAGGCCGGGTGACCGAACGAGTAGACGCCTGAGTTGCCGGTGAAGACGTAGAGCCCGACGACGAGCACGATGTTGATGAGGACCACGATGACCGTCCGCTGCAGCGAGGCCTGAGACACCGCGTGGACGAGTCCAGCGACGACGGCAACGAGGACGAAGATGCTGAGTGGAACGCCGAGACGTTCGATAAGGCGTTTCATACACGTACACCCTGCTTGGGAGAGATGAGGCCCTGTGGGCGGAAGACCGGGATCAGGAAGACCGTGGCGAAGAGAAACGCGTCCCGGAACGGCCGCAGGTCCTCGGGGAGGAAGTACTGCAGCAGCTGGCTGGTGATGCCGATGACGAACCCGCCGAGCACCGCGCCACGCAGGCTCGACAACCCGCCGACCACAGCAGCGATGAGCCCGAACAGCACCGGGATGATGCCGAACGTCGGCGTGACCGTCCCAACCTTCCCCACGAGCAGGATCGCGGCCGCCGCGGCCAGCATGCCGCTGATGGCGAACGCCAGCATGATGACTCGATTGGCACGGACTCCGAGCAGACGCGCGGTTGAGAAGTCTTCTGCCGCAGCGCGCATCTGGAGGCCCCATCGCGTCTTGGCGAGGAAGAGGCTGAGGCCGATAAGCAGCACCCCGACGACGACCAGCGTGAGACCGTTGATCGTGGGCAGGTAGAGGCTGCCGGCCACCCAGCTGAGCTGGAACCAGTCGTTCATGGGACTCGCCGTCGGCAGACTTCCGAACACTGCCTCGAACACGGCGGTGAGCGTGACGTAGACCGCGAAGGACGTGACCGGGAGAGTGGCCGGGTCTGCGCCACGCAGGCTCCTGAACGCCACGAGCTCGAGCAACAGCGCCAAGCCCACGCAGACCGCGACGGCGAAGACGATGCGCAGGGCGAGCGGCTGGCCGGTGGTGACTGCCGGGGCATAGGCCCCGGCCGCGATCAGGCTGGCATGAGCGAAGTTGATGAGGCGCATGATCCCGAAGATCATGGCGACACCAAGTGCATACAGCGCGTAGAGGCTTCCGAGGTAGAGAGCGTCGACGAGCGCCCGGATGAGTGCGTTCATGATTCTGCTTCCCGGGAGAGACCGAGATATGCGGCGGCCATGCCTCCTCCTTCACCGAGCTCTTCGGGGGTTCCCGATCGGGTGACGCGTCCGGTGCCGAGCACGTACGCCCGATCAGACATCGCCACGGCGCGCGTGGCGTTCTGCTCGACGAGCAGCACACTCAATCCACCGGTTCGAAGCTCGGAGATCGTTGCGAACACGTCGTCGACGATTCGCGGTGCCAAGCCGAGGGACGGCTCGTCGAGCAGGAGCATGGTGGGCGACGACATGAGGGCTCTGGCGATGGCGAGCTGTTGCTGCTCTCCGCCCGACAGGTATCCGGCCTGCTGCTTCTTCCGGTCCGCGAGGATGGGGAACCGGGAGCACTGCTCATCGAGCGATCGCCGTACACCAGCCCGATCGGTGCGGCAGGTGGCCCCTGAGCATGAGGTTCTCCTCGACGGTGAGAGAGGAGAAGATGTGTCGCCCCTCCGGGACGAGCGCGATGCCACGGCGGACGATGTTCTCGGGTGACTCCCCCCGGATCTCGCGCCCTTGGAACTCGATGGTCCCGTTCCCCGGCCGGAGCAGCCCGGCCACGGCTGACAGTGTCGTTGACTTGCCGGCACCGTTGGGGCCGACAACCGCGACGATCTCTCCCACGCCGACGCGGAGCGACACATCACGCACCGCGGTCAACGTCCCGTAGGAGACCGTGAGATCTCGGACCTCAAGCATGGTGCGCTCCACTCCCGAGATAGGCCTCAATGACGGCCGGGTCGGAGCGAACTTCGTCGGGGGGTTCCCACCACGAGGGTCCTTCCGTGGTCGATGACGTGGATGCGATGGCAAAGCCCCATCACCAGCCGCATGTCGTGCTCGATCAGGAGCACGCCGCAGTCGAAGTGCTGAGGTACGACCCGGAGCTGGGAGAGCAGCAGATCGCTCTCCTCCTCGTTCAGACCGGCGGCCGGTTCGTCGAGCAGGAGGTACCGCGGTTGAGCCACGACGGCCCGCGCTATCCCCAGCCGACGTTCATGTCCGTACGGCATGGCCCCGGCCGGGGAGTCTGCGTGGTCGAGCAGACCGAACGCCTCGAGCGCGTCGGCCGCGGCTCGGCTCGCCGCGGCCGGGGCCATGCCGCAGCCGAGGGCCGCCACCTCGACGTTCTCCCTGACGGACATGCCTTGGAAGAGCCGTACCGCTCGGAAGGAACGGCGTACGCCGAAGCGCGCCAGTCGGTGTGAGCTCCAGCCAGTGACGTCGTGCCCGTCCACCTCGAGCTGACCGCTGAACTGCGCGAAACCGGTCAACGCGTTGGTCATGGTCGACTTGCCCGCGCCATTGGGCCCGATGAGTCCGAGGATCTCACCGTGTCGTAGTTCGAGGTCGATGCCCTGCAGCGCCCGGATGCCATCGAAGGCGACCGACAGGCCCGTCGAGCGGAGAACCCGGGGGGCGCCGTGGTTGCCCCCCGGGTTCGGCATGGGGGTTCTCCGTCGGCTCATCTCGAACCACGTCAGCACGGCTGCTCGCCGGGGATGTCGACCGTCGTTGCGTAGTCGACCACCTTGGCGGTGCCGCCGGCATAGCTGACAACGTGGTACGGCCGCGGCGTGGGGATGTGGCACTCGGAGGTGTACGTCGTGGCCCCGATGAGCAGCTGCTCATCCGTGAACTCGTCCAGCGCCGCCCGGACCGCGTCGGTCTCGATGCTGCCGGCGCTCTCAGCAGCCGGGGCGAAGGCCTGCACCATCGAATAGCCGAAGGTCGGGTACATGCCCGTCGCCGGTTCGAACCCGGCGAAGAACTCGTTGCGCGCGGCGCTGAGGTCGTCACCGAAGAGCGACGTCGCCACGACGATGCTGAAGTCACCGGGGTCCTTGATCGTGTCGAGCCAGTAGACGCCGTCGAAGGCACTACCAGCGACGACCGGCTGGGAGACGCCGGCAGTTCGGAGCTGGCGCAGTAGCGTCGGTCCGCCGGGCGGGTAGCTCGCGACGACGACGACGTCGGCCTGCGACTGCCGGATCGCGGCGATCTGGGCCGCGGCCGAGGCGTCGCTGTTCTGGAAGTCCTCCTCCCCCTCCAGCTCCAGTCCGATCTCCTCGGCCCGCTCAGTGAAGGTCTCGCCGAGGGTCTGGGTGAACTGCAGCGACTGATCCGTGATGAGGAAGGGCTTCGTGTAGCCCTTGGCCTTGAGGTAGTCGGCCATCGCCGCACCCTCGGCCCCGGTGCCGCTGTTGACGTTGTAGGTGAGTGGACCGAGGTCCTTGAAGCCGAACTCGTCGGCTCCTGCGCAGCCGAACGCGAGGATGCCCTTGGCGTTGACCGTCCCGGCCGCCGGGCCACCCATGTCGTAGTCGCAGGAAACGACCGCCACGTCAGCCCCCTGCTCCAAGAGGTTCTCGGCCGCGGTCTGGATCTTCGACACGTCACTCGTATTGTCGGTGGTGACGAGCTCGACGGGCCTACCGAGAATGCCTCCGGACGCGTTGAGATCCTCGATCGCGAACTCCATCCCTTGCTTGATCGGGCCGTCGAAGATCGACATGAAGCCGGTCAGGCCACCGGTCTGACCGATGAGGACAGGGTCGCCGGTGGGCTGCGCCGCCGAGGCGTCGGCCTTGATGCGCGTCGCGTCGTCCGCCGGCTTCTCGCCCACCGTCTTGGCGGTGATGGCCTCGTCCGAAGACGTCGAGGACCCAGTGGTCGACGCAGTCGTCGCGCAGGCGCTGAGCGCCGGGGCGGAGGCCGCCGCGAGCACGAGTCCTCGAATCAATGGTGCGGGCATTGGGGTTCTCCTTCTGGCGAGCGGGGCCGCCGTTTGCTGTGACACCGCGCCGTCCTGCGAGAAGAGGAGGCGGTGTGTCATCGGTGTTCCGATCATCAGTTCCAGTGACCGGCCAGCGCATTGCCCGCCGCGACAACGTTGCGGTCCTCGCTTTGTGCGAGCGTGAGTTCAGGGCCGATGTCCGGACATCACTGCTGGCGCGCGAAGATCGGGACCCGCCGTCTCGCAAAGCCGGTCAAGATGTCGTAGGCGCTGCGCCCACTGGCCGAGGCCCACTGGGCCGCAGTGTGCTCACCGTCGTCGCCGGGGCCGAGCAGGGTGACCACGTCCCCGGGTTCCACCGGCACCTCACCCATGTCGACGATGAGCTGGTCCATGCAGACGCGCCCGGCGATCTGGAGAGCGGTCCCCGGGCGTCCGATCGGAGCCCCGGGGTCAGCGAGGACTGGCACTCCGTCTGCGTAGCCGAGTGGCACCACAGCCAAGGTTGTCGGAGCGGTCGTGACGTAGGTAAGTGAATAGGAGACTCCGACGCCGGCCGGGGCTGTCTTCACGTGCGCCACGTGCGCCTTGATCGCCATCGCAGGACGCAGGTCCACGTTCACATCCTGATCGGTGAGCGGATTGACGCCGTAGACGGCGAGCCCGCAGCGCACAATGTCGAAGTGCATGTCCGCCCGCGTCAGGGCCGCCGCCGAGTTGGCCGGGTGCCGGAAGGTGGGCCGTAGTCCGGCGGCGTGTGCGGTCGCCACTGCATCGAGGAAGACCGCGAGCTGAGCGTCGTTGGCCGGGTTGTCAGGGGTGTCTGCGCAGGCCAGATGTGACCAGACCCCCTGCACGTGCAGCACGCCCTCCTCTTCGTACCTGCGGGCCGGGGCCACCATGTCGGGCCACTCCCCTGCGGCACCCCCGCGCCACATGCCTGTCTCCACCTTGAGATGGACCCGGGCGACGCCCCCGATGAGTTGAGCAGCCCGAGCGATCGCGTCCAGTTGCGAACAGGAGTAGGCAGCCAGCTCGATGTCGAGACCGAGGGCCTCTGCGCACGGCGCACCGGGCGCGGCAAGCCGAGCCGGGATGGGAGCATCGATCCCCGGGCGTCGCAGCTCGAACGCCTCCTCGAGGACCGCTACTCCCAAGCGGGGCCGCGCCGGCATCCAGCGCAGCTCGGGCGACCTGCCCCGCTCCGTGGGAGTAGGCATCGGCCTTCACCACGACCATCAGCTCAGCGGGAGCACAACGGGCCGCCGGGGAGGCCGACGTTGTGCGCCACAGCGTCCGGGTCGATCTCGCGCCGGGCCAGCGCAGCACCGCGGTTCTGTGCGCCGTACGCACTCGCTTGTCCATCGACGAGCATGACAATCCTCCTGATCTCGGTGTTGCTGTGGCCGATCATCGCCCGGACCTGAACGGGACTGGCTGGCCGCGCGGCACAGTTTCCGGGGGTCGGATTGTGACGTGAGGTCAACGCCGCGGCGACCGTTCTCGTGACAATGTGGCCTCGTGATCACGGCATCAGGCCTCGCAGATGCCCTTACCTCGGCCTTCATCACGCTGGTTCAGGGTGACGGACACATCCCGGTCCGCGAGCTGGAGATGATCGAGCCGGGTGACAGCACCGTTGTCGAAACAGGTGACCCGGTCCCGGGTGTAGGCGCTCGGGACATCGACGACGTAGCCGACCTCGTCCAGCGTGCTCGCGATGCTTCCGGCCTCGTGCTCCGTGACCCGTGGGTTGGGGACGTGAGGGTCCAGAAGATGTGTGTCGACGCGGGGCTGTCCCTGCTCGCGGTGGTCCCCGACGTCACCCGGACCGCCGCCATTCGGCTACTGCGCAGCACGCTCGACACCGCTGCCAGCACCCGGCGTGACGAGGGCGCGGCCGACCACGTCTACCACGACCTCTTCGAGATGGCCGACAAGATCGGCACCATTCTCGGGGCTCCGGTCACGATCGAGGACCCAGCCTCTCGAGTGCTCGCTTACTCGACCGGTCAAGCGGGGGTCGACGAGGCAAGGATGTCGACCATCGTGGGTCGGCAGGTGCCGCGGCAGGTGCGCGAGCACTTCCGCGCACTGGGCGTCTTCCGTCGGCTCGCGTCATCCGACGCTGCCGTCTTCGTGCCGGCGGGAGAGGCAGGCGTCAAGGCGCGGTTCGTCGTGCCCGTTCGGGCAGGTGGCGAATGGCTGGGATCGGTGTGGGCCGTGATGGAAGAGCCGGCCCCCGCGGCTCGAGCGCGTGAGCTGCGCGCTGCTACGGAGGTTGTTGCGCTCTATCTGCTCCGCATCCGTGCGCAGAGCGAGCTGCAGCTGCAGGTGCACCTGGACCAGATCCGCACCGTGTTGAAGAGCCGTGTTGCCGGGCAGCCAAGCTGGCTCGCTCCCGGTCCTTGGCGCGTTGCGGTCCTCTCCGGCCCCGTGGTCGAGACACCGGCAGAGGCCCGCTGCCAGCTGTGGCAAGCGCTGACCCGCCGGCGTGGTTGGCGCCAGCCCTTGATCGCGGACATCGACGACGCCGTGTATGCCCTGCTGCAGGAAGAGGGCGCGGGCGTCGGCAGCTGGGCGTGGCTCCGCGAGCTCGTCCGCGAGGAGAGCACGCGGAACTCGTCGCTCCTCATCGTCGCCGGCGGACCGGTCGACTCTGTCGCCGAGGTGACCCAGTCTCGAGCTGCTGCGGACGAGCTGATGAGGCTGAGCCCCGATTCACTCGAGCATCCTGTGGCGTCCCCTGGAATCCTCATGGACCGCACTGGTGCTGGCCCGAGCGGTTGCGGGGCTCGCCCACAGGTCCTTGGTCTCGCCGGTGAAGGATCTCCTCGTGGACGAGGGCGAGAACGGTGGGGACCTGATCGAGACCCCCGGCTGCGGTCATCGACTACTGGGGCGAACCCCGTCGCGCGGCGCACGCACTCGGAATCCACCCCAACACGGTTCGCTACCGCCTGACCCGGTTGGCCGAACGATGGCCGGTCGACCTCACCGATCCTGCCCAGCGCCCGGCATTGCGCCCGGAGATAGCCGGTAAGCAAGCAGGGCACTGACCGGGGCGAGTCCCGATCAGGTCAAGGCGACGATCGCATCGATCTCCACCACGGCGCCCAGAGGCAGCGCAGCCACGCCGATCGTGGTTCGGGCCGGCACCGGCCGACCCTCGAAGTGCTCGGTGTACGCCGCGTTGATCTCCGCGAACGCCTCCGGGCGTGTCGTGAAGACGCCCGGGCGAAGAGCTCGATCGAGCGAGGTACCCGCCTCGCGGCACACGGCTTCGAGGTTGCCGAGGCTGCGCCGCACCTCCGCGGTCAGATCGGCGTTGTCCAGCTGACCGGTTGCTGGGTCAAGTGGCAGCGAGCCGGAACAGTAGAGGACACCGTGATGGGCCACCGCCCGGACGTAGGGGCCGATCGCGGCCGGCGCGTCCGGCGATGCAATGTGAGTCGGGTTGGTCATGGGCTTCCTTCTCAGCGCAGGGGGTTGACCGCGCGCAGCTGCGCGGGGCTGTTGCCGGTGATGATTTCTTCGGCCGGGAGCTTGCCCGTCACGGGCCCGAGCGTGATGCCCCACATCCCGTGACCGCCGGCGATGAAGACGTGCGGGTTGTTCTGTACCGCCGACCAGTGGCAGACCGTCGGCGGTGCAGGGTCGGGCTCCGACCCACTCGTCCTCACGCTGGTCGAGGTGGGCGCCCGTCAAGAGGCGGCTGGCCTCGTCCACCAAGGCCCGGATGCGGCGTGGGTCCCGGGGGGCGGCGACGTCGCGGAACTCCATCATCCCCGCAACGCGGAGCCGATCTCCGACGGGAGTGCATGCCACCCTCTGCTTCGGGAAGTAGACCGGGCCCCGGGGCTGCTGGTCCACCTTGACCGTGAAGGAGTAGCCGCGTCCCGCCCGGACGACCCGTCGTACGCCGAACTGGCGGGCCAGTTTGTTCAGGCGCGCGCCGGTCGCGATCACCACGGCGTCGTAGTGCTCGCCGGCGATGATGACGCCCGACCCGCTGGCCCGGATGTCGGTGACCTCGGAGTCGGAGCGGATCTCCCCACCACGGTTGCGGACTGACTCGGCAACCGAGTGCACGTAGGCCGACGGGTCGAGGAAGCGCTCGCCATGGAGCCTGATTGCGGTGCCGATCTCGTCCGACAGTGCCGGGTCCTGCCGGCGCGCCTCGTCGCCGTCGATGACCTCGAAGTTCACCTGCTGTCCGGCAGCCGGGATCTGCTCGAACTCCTCCAGCAGGCCCTTGCTGTCCGCCACCGTGCGGAAGGCGGCAGTGAAGGGCTCCGCCGTGCGCGTCGGTTCGATGACGCCGCCGTGGCCCATCTCGTCGAACGCCGCCAGAGCACCGTTGTTCAAGGGGATGAGCGCCTGCATCGCACGCTGCCAACGGGTGTTGGTGCAGTTGCGCGCGAACTGCAGCAACCACCGGATGAGTCGGGGGTCGGCAGTGGGCGGGATGTAGACAGGCGACGACGGACTGAGCACAGCTCGCAAGCCGTACTTCAGGACCGACGGCTCAGGCAGGGGCACCGCAATGCTGGGGGTGAGCCAGCCGGCGTTGCCCCAGCTGGATCCAGCGGCCACGTCGTCGCGGTCGTAGACCGTGACGTCGACGCCGTGCTCCCGGAGGTACCAGGCTGTGCTGAGTCCGACCATGCCGGCACCGAGGACTGCGACGCGCTGGCGTCGTTGGCGAGAGCTGTTGACCATGATTCGATGCTCGCCCACGACGGGCACTCTGTCCTTGCCCTGCCAGCACAGTTCGACTGGCCCCGACTGTGACCGGGCCACAGTCACGGCGACCGGAAGATATGTCGGTCGCTACGTGCCGGCGATGATTCCGGCGCCATAGGCATGACGTTCTTCGGGGAGCGATCTGGTCGTCGGTGATGATTCCGTCGACCTCGTCGATGGCGGCCACCCCGGCCAGCGCTCGGTGGCCGAACTTGCTGCTGTCGACAACGACAAGGGTCTTTGCAGCCGCGGCGATCATCGCGCGCTTGGTCGGCACTTCGAGCGTGTTGGTGTTCGTGATCCCGATCGAGGCGTCAACGGCATCCGCTCCGAGGAACGTCCAATCCGCACTCAGGTCGTCGAAGAACGACAGGGCGCGATCGCCCACCAAGGTGAAAACGGCGCCCAGTAGTTCGCCGCCCGTTACCAGGAGCCGCGCATCCGAGCTCGTTGCGACGAAATGCGCAATCCTCAGGTCGTTGGTGATCACCGTGACTGGCCGATCACGCAGCGCGACGGCGATCTCATACGTCGTGGAACCACTGTCCGGGATGACTGTGTCCCCGTCCTTGACCGGGTCCGCGGCGATCCCGGCGATCATCCTCTTCTCGGACACGCGTTCATGCACCTTGCGCGTGCACGGCACGTCCCCAGTCCCATCAGCGACGAGCCGGCGCCGCCATGTGTCCGCTGGATCCGTCCGGTCTTGGCCAACGAATCCGGGTCGCGCCGAATGGTCGAGGGATTGACACCCGGGGGACTCAGCCGGGTCATGGGCTTCGACATAGCCCTCGGACGTCACTCGATCCATGATCTGACGCTGTCTCGCCTGCGCGGTCACGTTCGTCCCCCCGGCCTCGTGTGCGGCGCATTGGTCGCGCGTATTCACGCAGCATAATGCGCCCTGCACTGCGAGGAAGGCCCAATTTGTACGGATGGGAGATTGTAGACCCGGCATCTGCCCGATATCTTCCACTCGGTTGCGCGACATCGCGCAAATGCACGCGCGCAGACAGCGAGGTACCGGCACATGAATGAGTCCATCACCCTTGAAGCACCGGGAAGCCAGAACACCGGGCACACGCCGCTCGACCTGACCCACGGATCGTCCTCGTTGGAGCCGGGCCCGGCGTGGGAGCTTGCTCGAGTCACCCGGGCTGCGGCCGTCGCATCGGCTGCCCGGGTCGGGCGTGGGGACAAGAACGGCGCCGACGGCGCGGCAGTCGCCGCGATGCGGCACCTCCTCGGCACAGTGGCCATCAACGGCACGGTCGTGATCGGCGAGGGCGAGAAGGATGACGCGCCGATGTTGTTCAACGGCGAGAGAGTCGGCTCCGGCGGCGGCGCCCCGGCGTGTGATCTTGCCGTCGACCCGATCGATGGCACCCGACTCACAGCCAACGGGCTGAACAACGCGCTGTCGATCGTCGCCATCGCCGAACGCGGCGCGATGTACGACCCCTCCGCCGTGTTCTACATGGAGAAGCTGGTCACGGGTCCCGAGGCTGCGGACGTCGTGGACATCAGCGCCCCGGCCGAGGTGAACATCCGGCGCGTGGCCAAGGCAACTGGCCGCGCACCCTCAGAGATCACGGTCGCGATGCTCGACCGGCCACGCCACGAAGATCTCGTGCGCGAGGTTCGACGCAGCGGTGCCCGCCTCCAGCTCCTCATGGACGGGGACGTCGCGGGCGCCATCGCCGCCGCACGCACGGGGACCGGGATCGATCTGCTGCTCGGAATCGGCGGCACTCCCGAAGGGACCCCGGCGGCATGTGCGATTCGCAGCCCGGGCGGCGTGATCCGGGGTCGACTCTGGCCACAGGATGAGCGAGAGCGGGCCCGGGCGGTCGACGCCGGCCACGACCTCGACCGCATCCTCACGACGGAGGACCTCGTCTCGGGCCGCGACGTGATCTTCGTGGCAACCGGAGTGACGGACGGAGACCCGGTCCGCGGGGTCAGGCGCGACGCCGGCTCCACGGTGACCCACTCCGTCGTCATGCACTCGCGACACCGGACCGTCGACTTCATCGAATCGACCACACCCACCACTCACTAGGCCAACGGCATCGCCCCGGTCGCACAAGATCAAACAGAGACGAGGACTCAATGGAAACGATCGGAATGATCGGCCCGGGGCTGCATGGGCGGCAACATGGCCGAGCGGCTGCGGCGAGCAGGACTGTCCGTCATCGGCTTCGACCCGCACTCGGAGTCAAGCGACGTCGATTCCCTCGCGAAACTCGTGGAAGCAATCCCCACCCCGCGCCGACTGTGGGTGATGGTCCCTGCGGGGGACGCCACCATACGCACGATCGAGACGCTCGCCGAACTGCTCTCCCCGGCGACCCGGTGATCGACGGCGGCAACTCGCACCACAGCGACGACGAACACCACGCCCGAATCCTTGGCGCCAGCGGCGTCGCCTACATCGACTGCGGAGTGAGCGGTGGCGTGTGGGGACTCACCGAGGGTTACGCCCTCATGTGCGGGGGCTCCGACGACGACGTGGCTGCAGCGCGACCGATCTTCGATGCCTTGACACCCACCGGTGGTGAGGGATTCGTCCACGCGGGACCGACCGGCGCCGGACACTTCGCCAAGATGGTTCACAACGCCATCGAGTACGGCGTCATGCAGTCCTTCGCAGAGGGCTGGGAACTGCTGGAGACAGCCAACCGGGTCACCGACGTGCGCGAGGTCTTCCGCTCGTGGCAGCACGGATCCGTCGTCCGCTCCTCGGCTCCTCGACCTTGCCGTGCTCGCCCCGGACAAGGACGAGCACCTCCGAGACGTGCGGGGATACGCCGCCGACTCCGGCGAAGGCCGCTGGGCCATCCGGGCCGCAGTCGATCAGGCCGTCCCCCTGCCCGCGATCACAGCCGCGCTCTACGCACGTTTCGCCTCACGCCGGGACGACTCACCGAGCATGAAGATGATCGCCGCACTCCGCAACCAGTTCGGCGGACATGCAGTCACGAGCACTTCCGGCTCCACCGGGTAGTCGAAACTCGGTTCAGTTCACGCCTCGCGGCGAAACGTTACGCGTCAAGGGGGTCATCGGCCGGTGCCGATGACCCCCTCGCCTTGCTGGTCGAGCCTGCGGTCAGGAATCAGACTCCGCGTCCACCAGTGCGAAGAGCACGTCCTCCGGGGTGATCGGAATCGCCGTGAACGACTTGCCCGTGGCATGGCGGACGGCGGTGGAGATCACAGCCGCGGTGAGAACCACCGGGGCCTCTCCCAATCCCTTGGCACCGTGACCGGTCAGGGGATCGGGGTGCTCCATGAAGATGATCTCGACTTCGGGAACGTCGACTGCGAGCGGCAGACGGTAGCTCTCGAGGCTCCTCTCCACGAGTCGCGCGTCGTCGCCGATGCGCATGCTCTCGTACAGCGAGTATCCGATGCCCTGCACCACTCCGCCCCGGACCTGTCCGCGGGCGCCGACCGGATTGATCACCTTCCCGGTTTCCTGGACGACGATGTAGCGCACCACCTCGACATGCCCAGTCACCTCGTCCACCTCGACCACGGCGAGATGCACGTGGTAGGTCGGCGTGCTCATGGTCGTGAAGAGCGCGCCCGACGCGCAGCCGGCATCGAAGGGAATGGGCGGAGACGTGTAGGACGACGTTGCCGAGATCGAACCCGTCGTGAAGGTCGCCGTCGCGGCAACAGCAGCGAGGGGCACTGCCGAGCTCGGAGCCCCCTTGACTCGGGCATGACCATCGATGAGCTCGATGTCCTCCGGGCTGGCCTCGAGGAGACCGGCCGCGACGGCGAGGAGCTTGTCCCGGACCCGGATGCTGGCCTCGAGGGCCGCTGTGCCCACGATGGCCGTGGTGCGACCTCCCCGGGAGCCCCCGTCGTATCCGGAGACATCGGTGTCCGGAAGGGACGACCGAACGTCGCCTTCATTCATGCCGAGCGCGCTGGCGACGATCTGGGTCAGACCCATCGAGACCGCACCGGAACCATTGTCGTTCGCCGCGGTGATGAGGCTGGCGGTGCCGTCCTCGTACATCTTGATCGTCACCTCGCCCGGCATCGGGTTCGTCATCCAGACGCCGGCCGCGATACCCACCCCCCGGTTCGGCTTGAGGCCGTCGAGGACCTCCTGCCACGGGGCGTGTTCCTCGAGCTTGTCGAAGGCCGTACGCAAGATGCTGGCGTCCTCGAAGACCTGACCGGTCCGGCTCTTCTCGCCGTCGGTGAACAGGTGACGCAAGCGGTACTCGCGCCGGTCCACGCCGAGCAGGTCGGCGATTTCATCCATGTGCTGCTCTTGCGCCATGTAGAGGTAGACGCCGTTGACGGCCCGGAACGCACCTGTGGGAGCGGTGTTCGTATACCACAACCGGACGCTGGCACGCATCGGGCCGTGCATCTTGTAGACCGACCCGATGATGGACAGCGGCAGGCTGGCCAGCCGGGGCATCTCCCCGCTGTACGCGCCGTTGTCCATGTCGCACGAGAACTCACGCCCGATCATGCGACCCTCGGCGTCGAGAGCAGTCCGGATCGTCATTGTCGCGTTGTCGCGGGTCGGACAGGTGAGCATGTCTTCGGCTCGGCTCGTGCGAATGCTGACGGTTCGTCCCGTCACCTTCGCGGCGAGCGCGGCGAGCGGCTCGACCCAACCGTCCAGCTTGGCACCGAAGCCGCCACCGATCGTCTTGCCCACGACTCGAACGTCGCTGGGCCGGACTGCCAACAGCTGGGCGATCCGATCGCGAACGTTGAACGGGTACTGGCTCGCCGTCGTGATCACGAAGCGGCCGTGCTCGTAGGTCGCGGTGGCCGCCTTCGGCTCGAGATATGCCCGGTACTGCCGTTGGGCCGAGTAGGTGCCCTCGACGATGTGGGCAGCCCGAGCGAAGGCCTCGTCGACCCCTTCGGGTTCGGCGGTGACCTCACACGCGCAGTTGTCCGACACGGGGTGGTCCACCCCGAAGGTCGGAACGTACTTCGCCCACTCGGGGTGGATGACACGTGCATCCCCCTTCGCAGCACGTTCGAGGGTGATGCCTTCCCATTCCTCGATGTCGAGCAGGATTGCATCGGCCGCAGCCTGCGCCTGCTCGCGCGACTCCGCCACGACGATCGCCACAGGCTCGCCCTCGTAGCGGACCCGGTCGACTGCGAGGATCTGCTGATCCCTGGAGGACCCATCCGCCGTACACGTTCGGCTGGTCTGCGGCCGTGACGACAGCGACGACGCCCGGCAGACGCTTCGCCCGCTCGGCGTCGATCCCCACCAGTCGCCCGGCCGGCACCGGGGAGCGCAGGACCACTCCGTGTGCCATGCCCACCACGACGTGGTCGACTCCGTACTGCGCTGAGCCGGTCACCTTGGCCACGCCGTCCGTGCGGTTCATGTTTGCGCCGATGGTCACGCTCATGACGTTGCCCCTTGCGCGGTGTTGGCCCGGCCACTCTCGACCAGCACGGCCTCGACTGCCTCGACGATCTGGGTGTATCCGGTGCACCGGCAGATGTTGCCGCTGATGGCGTTCTGAATGGCCTCCCGGTCGGGGTTTGCCTCCCGCTCGAGCAGCGCCGTCAGGGACATGACGAACCCGGGAGTGCAGAAGCCGCACTGAACGCCGCCGCAACGCACCATTGCCTGCTGGAGCAGGGACGGCGCATCGACCTCACCGACGCCTTCCACCGTACGGACCGCGCGACCGGCGCATGCCGCGGTCGGATAGATGCAGGAATCGATCGGGCGATCGTCCAACAGCACGGTGCAGGCGCCACACTCACCCTCGAGGCAGCCCTCCTTGGTGCCACGCAGGCCCATTCGCTCGCGCAACGTGTCGAGCAGTGTCTCCGAACCTGTCACCTCAGTGGTGCGTTCGGAGTCGTTCACGGTGAAGCTCACCGACTCGGTGGTCATGCCACACTCCTTGTCTTGTCAATACGCTCACCAGCACGGGCGAGCGCGTGGGCAACGGCTCTAGGCAGCACCGTGAGCCGGTAGCGGCGGCTGGCCCGCATGTCGTCGATGGGGTTGGCGCCTTCAAGGGCTGCCTGCCCGGCCTCACGGAAGATCGAGTGACTGGGGTGGGCACCGATGAGCAGCTGCTCAGCAGCGGCCGCCCGGAAGGGGAACGGCGCTCGCGGCACCGACCGCGATCCGGGCATCCGTGATGACACCTGAGGACGGGTCCATGACAAGTCGAACAGCCACCGCGACGACCGACACCTCCATGGCACGCCGTCGGCCGACCTTGACGAAGGCCTCGGCTGCACCGGCAGGCACCGGCCCCATCGTGATCTTGGTGACGAGCTCCTCCGGTTCGCGTGCGGTCTGCCTACGCCCGAGCAAGAACTCCGACATCGGCACCGTGCGCTCATTGCCACTTCGGGCGAGATGCAGCACGGCTTCGTGCACGAGCAGGCTCGGCAGAAGGTCCCCTGCGGGGGACGCGTTGACCACATTTCCCACAACGGTGCCGATGGACTGGGTCTGCCAGCCCCCGACCTGACGTGCCGCCTCACTGAGGCTCGTGAAATCGTCGGCCCCGGCGTGGCGCCAGAGGTTCTCGTGGGTCACCATGGCGCCCGGGCGCAGGCCCTGTTCATCGACGGCGAAGTCGGCGAGGCCGGGGACCGCGTGGATGTGCACGAGCTCACGAGGGGAGAGCTGTCCTCCCTGCAACTGGATCATCAGGTCGGTCCCGCCGGCGAGCACCCTCGCCTCCGAGCCGAGTTGATCGAGACGCTCCAGCGCGTCCTCGAGTGACGTCGCAGCATGGAACTGCACGGTTGACGCCATTGATCCACCTCCCGGGTCAATGCCCGACAAGACGGCGGCAGATGGCCGCCGGGGCGATACGCAGGACATTAGACCTGCCTGACGCACGAGTGGATGTGCAGAATGCACGTGACTTGCATTGAGGTAGTGCGGTTCGCACTGCGAACGAGCGGCTGACATCAGCCACCGGCGTTGGTGACCCAAAAGGAAAATTCTTCGGGCTTCTGCTAGCCATCGCGCCAATGAAGCGTCCCGATCCCCGTGCGACGCTGAAGTGTCCATGGTGGGCGGAACCCCGGGCCGATGCGGGCACCCCTCGCCGCGTCTTGGCTGAATGTCGAGCACCGGGCTTGACGCTCCTTCAACACAGGAAGTGAGTTCCATATGAGCTCTCAGAGCCGTTGCATGCTTGTCGGCATGGTGTCGCGTTGAACAGCTCACCGGTCGCAGGTATGTCCGCGCACTGGCCGGGGCCGTAGCGGCCAAGTCGCTGAACCGCGACGAGGCCGTCGTCCTCCTGAAGGCGCGAGGTGACGATCTTGAGCAGCTGTGCGCCGTGGCCGCCAAGTCTCGAGACCTCGGCCTGCGCGACGCCGGTCGACCCGGCATCGTCACCTACAGCCGCAAGGTGTTCGTGCCACTCACGCGGCTGTGTCGCGACCGCTGCCACTACTGCACGTTCGCGACCACGCCCGGCCGGGTCGAGTCGCCATATCTCTCCCCCGACGAGGTGCTCGCCATCGCGCGCGCCGGTCAGGCCGCCGGTTGCAAGGAGGCCCTCTTCACGCTCGGCGACCGGCCCGAGGAGCGCTGGAGTGCCGCAGCCGAGTGGCTCGATGCAGCGGGGTATGCCGACACCCTGTCCTACGTGCGCGCCATGGCGATCCCGGTGTTGGAGGAGACCGGCCTGCTGCCACACCTCAACCCGGGTGTGATGACGTGGGAAGAGATCCAGCGCCTCAAGCCCGTTGCCCCCTCGATGGGGATGATGCTGGAGACGACCTCGACCAAGTTGTGGTCCGGAACGGCGGGTGCCACTACGGATCACCCGACAAGGAGCCGTCGGTGCGCCTGAGGGTGCTCGAGGACGCCTCACGATCTGCGGTCCCCTTCACCACCGGGATCCTCGTTGGCATCGGTGAGACGATCGAGGACCGTGCGGACTCGATCTTCGAGATGCGCGGGATCGCCGGAGCAGTTCGGCGCGATCCGGGAGGTGATCGTCCAGAACTTCCGCGCGAAGCCTGACACGGCGATGCGCAACGAACCCGACGCCGACTTCGAGGAGTACCTCGCGGCGGTCGCAGTGGCGCGCATCATCCTCGGGCCGCGCATGCGGATCCGAGCCCCGCCCAACCTCTCGCGGCCCGACCATTTCGCACTGTTGCTGGCGGCCGGCGTCGATGACTGGGGCGGCGTCTCACCGGTGACACCCGACCACGTGAACCCCGAGCGTCCCCGGCCCGAGATCGAGAGGCTGACCGAGCTGACCGCCGAGGCCGGCTTCGAGCTTCGCGAGCGGCTCACGGTCCACCCTGAGCACGCGCTGGCCGGAGACCCCCGGTTGGACCCGCGCGTGGTCCCGCACGTGCGGGCACTGATGGACCCGGCAACGGGGTTGGCCAAGACAGGCGTCAGGGCCGCGGGCCTTCCCGGCAGGAGCCCGACCGAGTCTGGGAGTCGTCCGGACGCACCGATCTGCACACCGCGATCGACACCGTCGGCAGGATCACGGACACGCGCAGCGACTTCGACGCGGCGTACGGCGACTGGTCGGTGCTCCGGGAGCAGGTCGCGAAGCCCGACCGGGTCGTCGCAAGACTGGAGCAGGACGTCCCGGCGGCGCTGCGGTCGGCCGAGCGGAATCCAGCTGCGGTCACCGACGACGAAGCACTCGCCCTGATCACCGCGGACGGCGCAGCACTCGAGGCGGTCTGTCAGTTGGCCGACGACGTGCGTCGCGACACTGTTGGCGACGACGTCACGTTCGTCGTGAATCGCAACATCAATTTCACCAACGTCTGTTACGTCGGGTGCAGGTTCTGTGCGTTCGCGCAGCGAGAGACCGACGCGGACGCCTACACGCTTTCGCTGACCGAGGTCGGCGTGCGTGCGGAGGAGGCCCGGCAGGCGGGGGCGACAGAGGTCTGCATGCAGGGTGGCATCGACCCGAAGCTGCCCGGCACCGCCTACTTCGAGATCGCCGCCGAGGTACGGCGCCGCGTGCCCGAGATGCACGTGCATGCGTTCTCGCCCATGGAGATCGTCAACGGGGCATCGCGGACGGGGATGCCGATCCGCGAGTGGCTGCAGGCCGCGAAGGACGCGGGTCTCGACACCATTCCGGGCACCGCGGCGGAGATCCTCGACGACGAGATCCGCTGGATCCTCACCAAGGGCAAGCTGCCCACCGATGTGTGGGTTCAGGTCGTCCGGACCGCCCACGAGCTCGGAATCCGGTCAAGCTCCACGATGATGTACGGCCACGTCGACGCGCCCCATCACTGGGTGGCGCACCTGCGGCTCCTGGCGCGGCTGCAGGGCGAGACGGGCGGTTTCACCTGAGTTCGTGCCGTTGCCGTTCATCCATCAGAACTCGCCGGTCTACCGGCCGGCGTCGCCCGACCCGGGCCCACGACCCACGACAATCGAGCCGTGCACGCGGTGGCTCGACTGCTGCTGCACGGCGCCATCGACAACATCCAGTGCTCGTGGGTGAAGCTCGGAGAGGAAGGGTGTCTCGACGTTCTTCTCGGCGGCGCCAACGACCTCGGCGGCACGCTCATGGAGGAGACCATCAGCCGGATGGCGGGCTCCAGCTTCGGCTCTCTCAAGACGGTTGTCGAGATGCAGGAGATCGCTGCCCCGGCGGGTCGCCCCGCACGACAGCGCACCACAACCTATGGGCAGGTGTCAGAGGAGCGAGCCAGCGCGGCCCTCGGGTTCGACGAGGCCACTCGACGGCTCCTGCCCCCGGGTTCCGGCCACGACCTAGGAGGGCGAGGGCGTGATGACGTGTTCGTGCGAGGGGTGGCTGCCGACAGACGCGGCGGACATGTGGTGCGCGATCGTGCCCCAGAAGGCCTTGGCGCGCGCCAAAAGCCGGATCGCTCTACTGGCAGCACCGCGACGGGACCCGGCCGCGGCGATGCTGAGGGACACCGTTTCGGCGCTCGAGGTGACGCCGGCGATCGGGCACGTCTTCGTGGTGTGGGACGACGACGCGGACATGGGTGAGCTGCCGGAGACCGAGACCCTTCATCCACTGGCTGCCACGGGGCTTGACCTCAACCATTCCGTCGAACTGGGCGCGGCCCGGGCTCGGCGAGCCATGCCCGGCTCGCACGTGGTCGTCGTACCGAGCGACTTGCCTGCCCTCGACCCGACCGAGCTGGCCACCTTCCTCGACCGGGCGGGCCGATTCTGTCGTGCGTTCGTGCCGGATGCGGACAAGGACGGGACCAGCGTGCTGACCGCCACCGGACATTCTCCGTTGCGCGCGTCGTTACGGCGCGAGCTCGCGGATGCGCCACCGGGCCTCCGGCGCGCACGAGCTTGCGAGTGATGACTTGCCGAGCCTTCGCCGCGACGTTGATGACTGGCTGCCCTCGAGCACGCCCCGGCACTCGGGTGTGGCCCCCACACGGCTTCGTTCGTGCTGGACACCGAGTCCCCGGACACGGAGCTGGAGGCAGCAAGGTGAGTGCCTCGATGCCCAGCCCGTCGGACCTCACTGATGCTGTGGGTAGCGGTCCCGAGGTGCGGGCTCAGGTGGAGGTCCCGATCGATCTCGCGGATGGGGTCGAGGCCCCGGCCATGTTGTTCACCTTCCGTGGTCTCGCGAACAGCGCCGAGCACCTCGCAGTCGGCCTGGGATCCTTCCGTCATCCCGTCGGAGGCGTGCCGCTCGTCCGGATCCACTCGGAGTGCATGACCGGTGACGTGCTCGGTTCGCGGCGATGCGACTGCGGTCCTCAGCTCGACGAAGCCATGCGGCGAATCCATGCGCGCGGCGGCTTTCTGCTCTATCTGCGTCAGGAGGGTCGCGGCATCGGGTTGTACTCCAAGCTCGACGCCTACCTGCTCCGGGACCACGGACTCGACACGTTCGAGGCCAACCTCGCGCTGGGGTACGCCGAGGACGGGCGCGACTACCGGGTGGCTGCCGAGATGCTGCTGGCTCTGGGTGCCGCCGGGATTGACCTGCTCACCGGCAACCCGACCAAGACCCGTCAGTTGACGGAGCTCGGCATCGAGGTGGACCGGGTGCTGAGCACGGCCCTGCACAGCACGCCGTCCAACCTGCATTACCTACGGACGAAGGCCGCGCGCGGCCACCAGTTCGCCGTGGCCGATGACAGCGATTCCACCTGCCCCGGAGACTGAGATGCCCGACCACGTACACGGCTTCGCCGTTCACGGGATGCCCAAGGTAGTGCCGGGCGACGATCTCGCCGGCCAGATCTGGGCCTGCATCACGGCGGGCTCAGCCGGAGTCAACACGTTGAGGTCCGGCGACGTCGTGGTCGTCACGAGCAAGATCGTCTCGAAGGCGGAAGGCCGCCACCCGGCCGCCGCCGATCGCAGTGCGGCCATAGACGCCGAGACCGTCCGCTTGGTCGCGGCTCGCGGTGACACCCGCATCGTGGAGACGAGACACGGCTTCGTGCTCGCGGCTGCGGGCGTGGACAACTCCAACGTCGAGTCGGGACTGGTGCTTCTTCTTCCAATCGACCCGGACGAGTCCGCGCGCCAGATTCGGCGCGAGCTGCGACGCTTGTCCGGCGCCGATGTCGCGGTCTTGGTGACCGACACAGCCGGGCGGCCGTGGCGCAACGGACTGGTCGACCTCGCGATCGGCGCTGCCGGACTCGAGGTCCTCATCGACTGCCGTTCACGGGTCGATGCCTACGGCAACGAGCTCTCGCTGACGATCACAGCGGCCGCAGATGAGATCGCCGCCTTCGCCGAGCTCATCGCCGGCAAGACCGCCCAGATACCCGTCGTGGTCGTCCGCGGCCTTCACCATCTGGTCACACTCGACGACGGGCCGGTGCCCCCGCGCTGGTCCGATCGCCGGACGAGGACATGTTCCGGATGGGCACGAATGAGGCGCTCGAACTCGGGCGGGCCAGCGCGACCAACAGCTCCGACTGCTAGGTGATGGTGGGTCCGGTCATGTTGCGCAGCTTGGGGATGACGTCCTCGGCCAGCTGCTGCAGGAAGCGTTCCTGGTCGTGTCCCGGGCCGTGGAAGACGAGGTGGTTCAGCCCCGCGTCCAGATACGGCTTGATCTGCGCCACCGCATCATCGGGGTCCGAGGCAACGATCCACCGCTTGGCAACCTGCTCGAGCGGCAGCTCGTCGGCCAGCCGTTCCATCTCCACGGCCGAGTCAACCGAGTGCTTCTGCTCCGCAGTCAGCGACAGCGGAGCCCAGAACCGGGTGTTCTCCAGCGCTTGGGTGGGGTCTCGGTCATAGGACAACTTGATCTCGATCATGCGATCGATCTCATCAAGGCTGCGTCCGGCAGTCTCGGCACCCTCGGCCGGGGCAGGCATGAGCTGGTCGTTGTACAGCTCCATGCCCTTGCCCGACGTGCAGATGAAACCGTCCGCAACACGACCGACGTACTTCGCCATTTGCGGACCACCCGCGGCGATGTAGATCGGGACCGGCTGCTCAGGTCGGTCGTAGATCTTGGCCTTGACCGTCGTGTAGTACTCACCATTCATCGACACCTCGGCCTCAGTCCACAGCTCGCGCATCAGGGTCACCGATTCACGCAGACGTGCGTAGCGCTCCTTGAACTCCGGCCATTCGCGACCCGAGACAGCGATCTCGTTGAGAGCCTCGCCGGTACCGATCCCGAGCATCACGCGCCCCGGGTAGAGCAACGCCATCGTGGCGAAGGCCTGCGCCAGCACCGCAGGGTTGTACCGAAAGGTCGGCGTCAACACGCTGGTGCCGATCATGACCCGCGAGGTCCGCTCCCCCACCGCCGCCATCCGGGCCGGGGAGAACGGCGCATGGCCCCCGACATGGCGCCACGGAAGGAAGTGATCAGACGTCACGACGCTGTCCAGGGCCGAGCTCTTCGGCCGGGACCGCGTACTCAACCAGAGGTCGTGGGGCGAACTGCTCCGCCGACGCCTTGTAGCCGATCTTCAATGCCATGTGAGGTCTCCTAGATGAGTGGTCAAGACAGAAGTTGAGGCGAGTTCGGGCCGAGAGCTCAGGCCGCAGCCATGAGACGGAGCTGGAGTTCAGCCACCATCCGCTCCACGGGGTCGTCCAGATCAAGTCCGCAGACTTCCTGAATCTTGCGGAGCCGGTAGCGCAGCGTGTTGCGGTGGATGAAGAGCTGCTTGGCAGCCCGAGGCAGGTCACACGCGGCATCGAAGTAGGCCCGCAGGGTGACGACGTAGTCCGTGTTGCGCGATTCGTCGCTCGCACTGAGAGCCCGGATCCGTCCGACCAGCAGGTGCGGGTGCTGACGGACCAGTCCCCGGAGATCGCACAGCACGGATTGCGCTCGGCACTCGGCCACCGTGGCCACGCGCGGCCCATCGCTGCTGGACGTGACGTCAAGGACACGGTCGAGCTCGGCGCGCATGCCGGGCAGGCTGTTCAAGGCGGTCACCGGTTCGCCGTACGCACAGAAGAGCTCGACCTTGGCCCGGTTGCGTGCCCGGGTGCCCAGCTGGGAGCAGAACGTATCCGGGTCGTCGGCGTGCATCCCCGGGACGAGCGCGTAGAGGTTGTCGCCCCGCGTGGCCATGATCGCGCCGGGCGCCCGGCTCGCCATCCTGAGGCCGACGAGATTCTCCACGTGCATCCGGTCGATGGGACCGACCTCACGACCAGTGGCTCGGAAGGCCACGAGTTGGTAGTCGTTCGAGGCATCGAGGCAAGGCGACAGCATCTGGGGAGCACTGGTGCCGTCGAGGACCGCCATCATGAGGTCGCTGTTGAGTCGTCGGCCCATGTCCTGGATCGAGCGCAGGCGCAGCATCAGGACCGACGCGATACGCGCGAACTCGATGAGTTCTCGTTCCTGGGCTGCCGCCAGCTGCGTCGTTCCCTCGGTGACCCACACGTATCCGAGGACGTCGATGCCGGCACGCACCGGGAACACGATCCTCGCAGGAGCGCCCTCCGGCGAGAGTCGCACCGGCTGATAGGACTCCCTGATGTGTTGGAGGTGGCCGGGCGCGTCCAGCCACGTGGCCATCGGCTGTGGCAGCTCGCGGCGGGTGATCGCCTGTGCGCAGGCGTCGTCAACGACCTGTTCTCCACAGTTGGCGTAGGCGACAACGCGCATGGCGCTGTCGTGGACCTCGACTGCGCGACCGAGCACCTCGGCCGCGGTCTCGGCCAGCGCGAAGAGGTCGGAGACAGGCAGGTCGTCGACGAGTGAACTGGCACCGATCAATGACCCGAGGCTCGAGCGCGCGCAGTCCCACGTCGTCGAGGCCGCAAGGGCAAGGATGGTGACGCCAGTGCGTTGTGCCCGGGCGATGGCCCAGTCGCGGTCGATCAGACCCTTGAAGATGACGGCGCTCGCCCCGACACTGCTTGCCTGCTCCATGAGCTCGGACGCGAGTGGCGAGACCGACTCGACCCCGACCGCGAGCACGATTTCGTTGGGTCCGACCGCGGCGGGGTTGTGGGCGTCCCAGATGACGGCGCCCGACACCGGGACATCAAGATCGTTGGGCGAGGCAACCGGGCTGAGTTCTGCGCCGGTTGCGGCGACCGGGTTCCACAGGGTGACGTGTACGCCGAGTCGCCTGACGGCCCGGTCCTTGGGACTGAGCCTCAACGTGGACGAGCCACGCTCCGAGGATGCGTCGGCTGCCCGGCGGATCGAGGGACCGAAGGGAAGCGAACTCAACGTGCGCACCGGCTCCATCCCTGAGTTGACCTGCTCGACAATCGTCACGAGGCTGCCTCCAATTCGTCCCGGCTCGGTGCGGCGCACTGAGCCGAAGGGTGATGCTGGCCGACAGTAGACCCGGTCGTGAGACCCATCACTGGGCAAAGCGCTACGTCAATGCTGAAGGACTGGGCAACTCGCCCTGCGCGCTCAATTGAAGATGCTGCGCCTCGGCAATGCTGATGAGAATCGGCGGTAGAGCAAACGAGGGCCACCGCCTCCCAAAGGGCTTCTTGCACTGATTGGCGGTGGCCTGTTCAGCGATCTGTCCAATGACGCCACCAACCGAGTTTCATACGATCCAAATCAGATCGGCCCGAGCCTTGCCCCGGACGGGACTTCACTCAACGCTCTGCAGGCCGCACCTGCGACTGGCTAAAGGATCTCCACTATGCAAATTGGCATCGACGTTGGCGGGACGAACACGGACGCCGTCCTGCTCGAGGGAAGTCGAGTCCCTGGCCGAGACCAAGGCGTCGACCAGCGCCGACGTGACGACCGGGATCGTGCAGGCGATCGAAGGGCTCCGGGCAGTCACGCCCTTCGAACCGAGCGCGGTCAAGGCGGTCATGGTCGGCACGACGCACTTCATCAATGCCATTGTCGAGGGCAATCGGCTCTGCCCGACAGCGGCGGTGCGCCTCGGGCTTCCAGCAACGGCTGCTCTGCCGCCCTTCAGCGGATGGCCAGAACGTCTGATCAAGGCAATGGAGGGTCAGGGGCACCTGTGCCATGGTGGCCACGAGTTCGACGGACGACTCATCTCCCCCTCGATCGCTCCGAGCTGCTGCGCGTCGCCGATTCCTTGGTCACGTCAGGGATTCGCTCCGTCGCCATCTCGTCGGTCTTCAGTCCCGTCAACGCGGACATGGAGCAGGAGGCGGCAGCCATCCTGCTCGAGCAGCTGCCCTCCCTCCATGTCAGTCTGTCCCACGAGATCGGCCGAATGGGCCTCCTCGAGCGCGAGAACGCCACCATCATCAACGCGTCCCTGCGTGAGCTGGCCGACCACGTGTGTCGCGGCCTGACAGAGACCCTCGCCAAGGCGGGCTTCGAGGCACCGCTCTTCCTCAGTCAGAACGACGGCACCTTGATGGACGTGGAGTACGCACGCGAGCACCCTGTCGCCACGTTCGCCTCCGGACCGACCAACTCGATGCGCGGTGCCATGTTCCTCTCGGGCCCGGAAACCTGCGCCGTGGTTGATGTCGGCGGCACCACCAGCGACGTGGGGATCCTGCAGGGCGGTTTCCCTCATGAAGCAACCGCTGAGGTCAGCGTCGGTGGGATCCGCACCAACTTCCGGATGCCGGACGTGCTGTCGGTGGGTATCGGCGGCGGATCCCGGATTCGCGCGGACGGCGGGGACGTCACCGTCGGTCCCGACAGCGTCGGCTTCCGGTTGCGTGAACAGGCGCTCGTCTTCGGTGGATCAGAGCTGACAGCGACGGACCTGCGGTAGCGGCCGGCCTCGCCGAGATCGGCGACCCGTCACTGGTTGCACACCTCGACAAGGGCATGGTCAACAAGGCTCTCGGCTGGATGGCCGACGAGGTTGCCACTGTCGTGGACAGGATGCGCACCAGCCCAGCCCCTCTCCCCGTCGTCCCTGGTCGGCGGAGGAAGCATCCTGCTCCAAGATGACCTCCCCGGTGCGGCCGAGGTCGTGCGGCCCGATCACTACTCGGTGGCCAACGCGATCGGTGCGGCCATCGCACAGATCGGTGGCGAGGTCGACCGGATCTTCGCCATGGCCCCCGGGAGCCGCGACGAAGTCCCGGCGACCGCCAAGCAGGAAGCCGTCGATCGCGCCGTCGCCGCCGGCGCCGCGCCCGGTTCCGTGCAGGTGATGGACATCGAAGAGGTGCCCATCGCCTACCTCCCCGGAAATGCCACGCGAATCAGGGTTCGCGCCGTGGGCGACCTCGACCTCACGTGACCCAAGCAATCGCCCACGCTCGCAACAAGACAAAGGACTTCTCATGGCCTTCCAACTGACCATCGACGACCCTGGCTGACCTCGTTCGCGGCGCCGCCCTGCTCGGCACCGGGGGCGGTGGCGACCCGCAGATCGGGCACGCCCCGGTTTCTCACGCGCTACGAGACACCGGCTCCGTGACCATCCTCGATCCGGAGGACCCGGACGACGACGACCTCGTGATTCCGACTGCGCTCATGGGTGCTCCCAGCGTCCCGGTCGAGCGACTGCCCCGTGGCACGGAGCCGGTCAGCGCGTTGCAGGCCCCGGAAAGGCACCCGGGACGCAAGGCGACTGCCACGATGCCCATCGAGTCAGGTGGCATCAACTCGACCATTCCTCTCTTCGTGGGGGCCACCCTCGGCATCCCGGTCGTCGATGCCGACGGCATGGGGCGAGCCTTCCCCGAGCTCCAGATGGAGACCTTCGCGGTCTACGGCGTGAACGGGTCACCTCTTGCCGTCGCGGACGAGCACGGCCACACAGCCATCATCGACACGGGTGCCGACAACAAGAAGATGGAGACACGGGCGCGCGATCACCATCAAGATGGGCGGTGTCGGCTACATCGCCGAGTACCCGATGGACGGTGCGACTGTCCGTCGTACGGCGATCCCCGGCACCCTTTCCCCGGCCGTCCGCCTCGGGCGCACGCTGCGAGAGGCCCGCGAACAGCACCGCGATCCTGCCGAAGCCCTCAGTGAAACTCTGAGCGACACGCTCTACAAGCATGGGGCAGTGCTCTTCACGGGAAAGATCGTCGACGTGGATCGTCGAACCATCGAAGGCTTCACGCGGGGAGCTGCGCGGATCGAGAACTTCGAAGGCACCTCCAACTGCGTCATCGAGTTCCAGAACGAATATCTCGTGGCCCGGATCGAAGATCAGACGAGGGTAATGGTCCCTGACCTGATCACGATCCTTCATCTTGAAACGGGCGAGCCCATCACCGCAGAGACGCTCCGGTACGGCCAGCGTGTTCAGGTGTTCGCCATCGCCACACCCGACATCATGCGTACGCCGGAGGCTCTCGATGTCTTCGGGCCTCAGGCATTCGGTCTGGCCGAGCGGTTCGAGCCGTTCGAGCAAATGTCCACCGCCACCAGTTGATCGACTTCTTCAGGAGGATGTTCCATGTCAACTTCGTTCGCGGTACTCGAGGCGATTCAGTCGTCAGGGCGAGACATCGAAGGCAGTAGATGACGTCCGCCCTGCTGGACACGTTCGGACGGGTCGCGACTGACCTGCGGGTGTCGCTGACTGATCGGTGCAACTTGCGCTGCACCTACTGCATGCCGGCCGAAGGGCTAGCCCGGTTGCCCAAACCCGAGCTCCTGACCGACGACGAGGTCCTCCGGCTCATCGAGGTCGCGGTGACCCTTCTCGGCATCACCGAGGTCCGGTTCACCGGTGGTGAGCCACTCGTACGCCGCGGAGTCGTGGACATCATTCGCCGCACAGCGCAGCTCGCGCCCCGTCCGACTATCTCCGCGACGACGAACGGAATCGGTCTTGCCCGTACCGCTGGCGCGCTTCGAGACGCTGGGCTCGACCGTGTGAACGTCAGCCTGGACACCCTCAGCGAGACGGTGTTTGCCGAGCTGACGCGCCGCGACAGGTTGGCCGACGTCCCGGCCGGGCTGGCAGCCGCCTCGGCGGTGGGCCTCGCCCCCGTCAAGGTCAACACCGTTCTGATGCGAGGGGTCAACGACCACGAGGCGAGCGACATCCTCGACTACTGCCTTGACCACGGGTTCGAGCTGCGTTTCATCGAGCACATGCCGCTCGACGCGCAGCACCAGTGGTCGCGCGAGACCATGGTGACGGCCGAGGAGATCCTCGAACGACTCTCGCGACGTCACACCCTCTCCCCCGAGCTGGCCTCGATCCGGGGCAGCGCGCCCGCGGAGACCTTCCCGGTCGACGGTGGTCCCGCGCGGGTCGGAGTCATCGCCTCGGTGACGCGTCCCTTCTGCGGCAGTTGCGACAGGACGCGGCTCACTGCCGACGGCCGGGTGCGGAACTGCTTGTTCGCCCAAGGTGAGACGGATCTGCGTGGACTCCTGAGAGCCGGCGCTTCCGATGAAGCCATCGCCCAGAGCTGGGTGGGCGCCATGTGGGCGAAGCAACCGGGTCATGGCGTCAACGACGTCGGCTACCTGCAGCCTGATCGGCCGATGTCCGCCATCGGCGGCTAGATCTCCTTCTCGTAAGACACTGGAGTACTCGACAGGCGAGCTGAAGGACCAGCCGCTCGTCCGGCCCGGCCGGGTTCATCGAGAGCATCTCCTCCACCCTGCTGACCCGCAGGGCCACCGTGTTGCGGTGGACACGGAGGGCCGACGCGGTGGAACTGGCCGACGACTCAAGCTCGAGATAGGTCCGCAGAGTTTCGAGTAGCGCCTCTTCGCCGTTTTCGAGTAGAGGTGCCAGCAAGGTCTTGGCATAGGCGCGGAAAGCTTCAGACCTGTACCAGTCCGCCAACACGCGCATGACCCCCAGCTCGTCCACGTGCTCCACGCGTCCGCGCCGACTTCCATCGCCGGCGAAGAGGCACGCCTCGCGAGCCTCTTTCAGCGACTGAACCAGTCCGGCCGGACCGGCGTACGGTCTGCCGATCCCGCCCACCACGTCGCCGATCACCTCCGCCCGGCCGAGTGCGCTCCTGACGCGCATCGTGAACTCACGATGCGAGCCTGATGAAGGCATCTTGGGCGTCGTCACCCAGCAGGCCCACCCGTCGGTCCGCTCGACCACGGGTCCGTCAAGCCCGTGCTCGGCCAACAGCTCGCGCACCCGCGGGGTGAGTCGAAGCAGCTGCTGGGTGTCGCCCGAGAGCCGCACCTGGATGCCGACATGCCAGCCCTCCAGCCGCCAGCCAGCACGGACTGCGTGCTCGGCCACGTGACGCGGAAGCGATGTGGAGTTGTCCATGAGCTCGGATAGGAGGGTGCTCCTGTCCCGCGCATTCCGCTCACCGATCAGTCGTTGGCGAGCGGCCCAAGTGGCGAGAGCCATCCCAGCAGCGGTGAGAGCATGCATGGACGCGTCGACCCAGAAGACGTGTGAGTGGGGCAACCGCGCAACCAGCCACAGGTCCGGACGCATGGCGTCCTCGACGAAGACCGGAGCGCACAGCAGGTGCCCTCCTTCGACATTGACGATCTCGGGTACCCCGCGCTCGAACAGCGACTCGGGCACAGGTGCGACCAGCTCGCCAGCCACCAGCGCGCCCTCAGCGCGGAGGACTGCCGTCACGCATCCGAGCTCTGAGTCCACTGCGTCAACCACCCGGTCGGGGGTGCTCAGGGGTGCACGCAGCGCTTTGAGCACCCGTGGCACCGGGCTCGACGCGTGGCGCTCCGGCGCATGCACTTCGCGCGACAGCTGCCGGGCCAGCGCCACCGGATCGCGATCGGGCAAGGTCAACAGGGGCATGTCGAGTCGCTCTGCCGGGCGTCGCGTCGTCAACATCAGATTGCTCATCGAGGGCAGGACGACTCCCACTGCATCCGCCATGTGGGCCTGCCTCACCAGCAGCTCGGCCTCGAACCCGCGCTGCCGGCGGTATGCCGCCACGACCAGTGCACCCGGTGCGACTTTCGGCAGGGTCGGGGTGTGAGCCACAAACACATCGCGCACGCCCTCGTCCAGACGCAGCTCCCCCCGCGATGACCTCCGCTCCGGCGAGCACGTCCAGCGTGAGTAGCTGCCGCAGCGTGACCGGGCTGGGCACGGCAAGCCTGCTCACGGCTCGCCCCGCGGAATCACGTAGGGCACGTCGTAGCCGAACGCTCGAGGGCCAACCGGGCCGAGGCCCGATGGCGTCCGCCAAGCGAGCGGGCACGGCAGCACGATCACCTCGACCTCAAGGCCGTAGCGCAACTCCTCGCTCAGCACCGGGCGCATGCGCTCAGCGTCCACGAGGCAGATGATGTCCGGCACGCAGGCCCGCACGACACCGTCCTCAACGGCCACCGGGTTCTCGTTCTGGAATTCGATCCGCATCAGGCGCCCGCTCTCCGTGTCCACGTGCTGTACGGCGGCGCTTCCACCGCCGAATCGTCCTCGCTGTTCTCGTGACACCTCGACGATCCGACCGCGGAACAGGGCTCGCCCGCCCGCGTGAGTCAGGAGCGCAGGGATGCCACCCTGCTTCATGAGCCTTCCGACCTCGACAGCTCGCCGGATGCTGTGCGGGATCGCGAACCTGACGAGATCACTGGCCGATTGTGGTGCCATCACCAGCATCGCCCATCCCCCCATCGTGACGACGTTCGACCGAGCGAGTTCCTCGGCGAAGAGGTGGTTCACGCCGTCCACCACCACGAGGGAACCCTTCTCGTCCGACAGGACCATCGGCGAAACGGGCAAGTCATGCAGTGTGAAGACCGTCTGGTCGAGCTGCGGGAAGGCCCGCCCCATCCCATCGGCGTCGACCAGTGGGAGCTTCAACGACGCCGCCGAGCACACAGCGAGCAACGCGTTGACGCCAGCGGATTCAAACGGAAGCAGCGCATGCAGCTTCCTGCCCGTGTGTCGCTCGAGTAGTCCGAGGGCACGGCTGACCTCGTCACCCCGGGGTGGCTTCTCCTCGAACACCGTCACCGAACCGATGAGGCCCACCGGGGCGGCATAGGCCCCCTGAGGCATCTCGTTGGCGTCGAGAACGTCGATCGAACCCGCCTCGCGGACGAGCCGCTCGGCCATGAGGGCGGCAACGCGAGTGGACCCACCACCTCCGCTGCCCAGCATCGAGGCTCCCAGAGCGAGGGCCTCGACATCGTCAGCCACGAGTTGCCACACGCGTCACACTCTAGGGACAGTGGACGCATGGCTCGCCCCGAACGCGGGTCATGTCGACCGCCGATGACGCACCAGAGACCAGCGCGCCGAGCCGCTCGAGATCCGCGATGTTGCGGCAGCCGACGAAGTCGTCAAGAAACGGCAACGCCGCTGCCATCCCTCTCGCCGTCGGCTCGTACCTCTCCGTTCCCTTCAGCGGGTTCGCCCAGATGACGCGGTGGGACAGCCGCGCCAGACGCGCCATCTGTTCTCGGAGCACATCCGGGTCTCCCTGCTCGAGTCCGTCCGAACAGAGAACGACGACCGCACCCCGAGCAAGGCCGAGATGTCCGTAGCCGTCGAGGAAGGCCTTCAACGACTCACCGATTCTCGTCCCCCGTCCCAGTCCGGCGCCAGCTCACTCATCGGAGGCAGCACTTCTCCTGCGCCTGCACTCGACATCCAGCTCGTCAACCGGTTCAGCCGGGTTCCGAAACAGAACACCTCGACACGGGCGGCACCCTGAGCGCTGCCGCGTCCGAACATCAGCAGCGCACGCGAATAGTCCGCCATCGAACGGGAGACGTCGAGAATCAGGATCAGCCGACGAGGCTTCAGCTTCCGGCGCCTGTGTCGAAGCGCTGCACCGTCGCTCGCCGATCTCATCGCTCGACGGGTGGTACCCCGCATGTCCACAGCCCCGTGGCGCGCAGAGCGCCAGCGTCTGCCAGTTCGCTCAGGTGGCTCGAGGTGCAGCGCCCTCATCAGCGCAACGGCCTCTGCGAGCTCAGCCTCGGTCATGTCGGCGAAGTCCTTGGTGCGAAGGACCTCGACGCGACTGGCGAGCGCTTCATGCTCCTCGGAGGCATCCCCGGAGGCTTCCCCGGTCCTCATCCAGTGCGCGGCGCTCCACCGAGCGCTTCGCCGTCAACGGCTCGTGTCGGTCGTTGTTCTCGCCGAAGTAGGAGGCGAAGACGCGGTCGAAGACGGGGATGTCCTCCCTCTTGGCGACCAATGTGACCCGACCGGACCAGTACAACTCAGCGGGGTCGAGGAGGGTGCACGCACGACAAAAGTCCATCACGGCAGGGGTGGACGCGTTCACACCCTCGGCCCGCAGCGCGAGCGAACCCGACGAGCTCGCCGTACGCGGTCATGTGGTCGATGGGGAGTAGAGGCCCGGGAGCAGGTCGGTGACCCGGGCCGAGTCCTCTCGGTTCTTGATGGCGGCCCCCACGGTCAGATTCGCGATCGCCGAGTCGAAGGCCGGGCCACCCATCAGGCTCGTTGCCAGTGCCCAGTCGATCGCCTCGGCGATCCCGGGTTGCTTGACCAGCCCGAGCTCCCGCAAGCCGGTGACAGCCGAGGCGATGGCATGAGCGAGTTCAGGCTCGACCGACGGAACCCGCTTCCGGATGATTTCCGCCTCGCGCTCCGGCGGGGGTAGTCGATCCAGTGGTAGAAGCACCGACGCTTCAAGGCGTCGTGCAGTTCGCGTGCGGTTGGAGGTGATGAACACGATGGGCGGCGAGGGCGCCGAGATGGTGCCGATCTCGGGAATG
Source organism: Nocardioides sp. B-3 (assembly GCF_024703895.1). Taxonomy (GTDB): domain Bacteria; phylum Actinomycetota; class Actinomycetes; order Propionibacteriales; family Nocardioidaceae; genus Nocardioides. The sequence continues at coordinate 3,837,367 of NZ_CP087968.1, read as the reverse complement.
GTCAACGCCTGCTCGGACAACACCTCGAGGAGGAACGCGTCGAACTCGTCGTCGGCACGATCGAGCTCATCGATCAGCAGCACGGCTGACGCTCCGCGCCGGACACTCGCCGAGGATTGGTCGCTCCAGCAGGAACTCCGGACCAAAGAGGTCGACGTCTCGTTTTTCGTCGGGTGCCAATTCACTCTGGCCACGTACGTGCAACAACTGGCGTGCGTAGTCCCACTCGTACAGAGCACGGGATGCGTCGATGCCCTCATAGCACTGCAGCCGGATGAGATCGACCCCGAGAATTCGCGCCATCGTCTTGGCGACCTCGGTCTTGCCGACGCCGGGCTCTCCCTCGAGGAGGAGGGGACGCCTCATGCCCATGGCCGGGAAGATGGCCACGGCAAGTCCGTGTTCCGGCAGGTAGTCGTGCGACCTGAGAACGTCCTCGACCGCCGCAACGGTCGGAAAGGCTGGGTGCGGCGTTGGCATCGTGTCCGGAGCCGGCCGGCTCTCAGGCACTCGACTGGTCTGACTGGCGAGCGACGTCCTCGATGGCATCGACGATGAACTGGTAGCCCGTGCATCGGCACATGTTCCCCGAGATCCCGTCACGGATCTGCTCACGCGAGGGACACGGGTTGTCCGCGAGCATCTCGCATGCGGTCATCAGCATCCCCGGCGTGCAGAATCCGCACTGGAGCCCGTGGTGCTTCCAGAACGCCTCCTGCAGGGGGTGCAACTCCCCGTCCTGTGCAAGGCCCTCGACGGTTGTCACCTCCGCGCCGTCGGCCTGGACAGCCAGCATGCAACAGGCTCGGACAGAGCGGCCATCGAGCAGGATGGTGCAGGCACCACACACCCCGTGCTCGCAACCCGGGTGTACGCCGGTGACGCCGATGTCCTTCCTCAGGAAGTCCGCCGGGCTCTTTCGCGGCTCGACATCGCTCGTGTATTGCCGGCCGTTGACTCGCACGTTCACGCTCATCTTGTCAGTCACGTCATTCACCCCTATTGGCTCGTGCGGCGGCGTTCTTCAGAGCTCGGCGGCTGAGCACCGCAGCCATCTCTCGCCGGTATTCGGCGGGAGCGTGGATGTCCTTGGGTGGATTCGTTGCGGCTGCAACGGCGTCGGCCGCTGCGGCGAACAGCTCATCCGAAGGGAGTTTGCCGACGAGGAGAGCCTCCGCAGTATCGGCTCGAACGGGAGTGGAATCAGCACCGGCCACACTGATGCGAGCAGCGTCGACCGTGCCGTCGGCGCCCAACGTCAGGGCCACGAAGACGGCCACCAGTGCAGAAGTCGCCGCTGCGCCTGAGTGAGTTCCTCCACAGCGCAGCCGGTGCCATCCGGCAGGAGGGGGATCCGGATCTCGGTGAGAATCTCTTCCGGTTCCAGCAGCGTCATGAGATAGCCGAGGAAGAATCCTCGCACAGGGATCGTGCGCGAACCAGATGGCCCGCGGACGACCAGCTCGGCATCGAGCGCAGTCATGGCGGCAGGTACTTCGGCTGCCGGGTCAGCGTGCGAGATGCTGCCGCCGACGGTTCCCCGGTTGCGGATCGTCACGTGTCCGACATGTCCCAGCGCGAGGCTGAGCAACTCGGCGTGCTTCAGCACCAGTTCGGACTCCTCGACGTCGCGATGACGTGTGAGAGCTCCGATCGCCAGATGACCACCGTCGCGGCGAACGTACGCAAGGTCCGTCAGACCGTTCAGGTCGATCAACAGGCTGGGTCGCGCCAGCCGCATGTTCAGCAACGGCACCGGGCTCTGGCCGCCGGCCAGCACCTTGGCATCCTCGTTGGCCGCCAGCAGCTGGATCGCCTCGTCCACCGAGGTGGCCGGGTGGTACTCGAAAGTGGAAGCCTTCATCGCTGGGCTGCTCCTGCCTTCATGGCCGCCAAGAGGCGCGGCGGAGTGATCGGGAGACTCGTGGTGAACACGCCTGCCTCGGACAGTGCATCGTCAACAGCACCAGCGATCGCGGCTGCGCCACCGATCGTGCCGCCCTCGCCGACGCCCTTGAAGCCGCCGGGGATGTGCTCGGCCGGCGTCTCCATGTGCAAGATGTCCATGTCAGGGATCTCGCTGGCCGTGGGGATCAGGTAGTCCATGAAGGTCGTGGTCTGGATCTGACCATCTGGCCCGTAGACCAGCTCCTCGTAGAGCGCTCCGCCGATGGCTTGTGCGGCCCCACCCCGGATCTGGCCGTCCACGATCGTGGGGTTGATGACCGTGCCGCAGTCATGGGCCATGAGGTACTCAACGAGCGTCACCACACCGGTCTCGGTGTCCACCTCGGCCAGCACAGCAGTGCAACCGTACGAGAAGGCGACATTGTCGGGATCGAAGACATCACGCTCCTCGAGTGTCGGGGACTCCCCCTCGGGCAGACGACCGTTGATCCGGCGATAGCTCGCGTCGCCGATCTCGGCCATGGTGATGCTGCGGCCCGGCACGCCAGCGATCGAGATGATGCCGTCGCTGATCTCCAGATCCTTGGGATCGGCTTCCAGCATGTGCCCGGCGATGCGCAGGACCTTCTCCTTGAGCCGCCCGGAAGCTCGGATCACGGCAGCACCACCCAAGGCGGCAGCGCGGCTACCGCCGGTGCCATACCCCGTGAAGGCACAGGTGTCGGTGTCACCCACGACGACGGTGACAGTCTCGAGGGGAACGCCGAGAGACTCGGCCTGCAACCCTGGGCGGGGGCGGTCTGGATGCCCCCGGCCGAGTGCGCTCTGCCCGGTGTAGACGGTCACACCACCGCTCGAGTCGATCCGAACGACCTCTTCGTCGAACGAGGAGTGCTGGAGGCCAGCCATGTTCATGATCCGGGTCGGCCCCGGGGCGGTGATCTCGACGTGGAACGAGTATCCGATGCCGAGGTGGCGGCCCTGCGCACGGGCCTCGTCGCGACGAGCGACCCACTTGCGGCTGGCAACCTCATCCGTGGCCGGGTCCATGCAGGTCTGGTACCTGCCTCCGTCGTAGAAGAAGACCGGGGAGGGGTAGGGAAATGCGTCCGGAGCAATGAGGTTCCTGCTCCGCACTGCGATGGAATCCATCCCCAGTTTGCGCGCGAGCAGATCCACCATGCGTTCGTGGACGAAGTTCGCCTTCGGCTGTCCCCAGCCTCGGTAGGAGCCGTAGGGCGAGCGGTTGGTGACAACACCCACGACGCTCGACTCGACGTTGGCGATGTCGTACGGGCCAGCGATGAGAGCCGCAGTCAACCAGTTCGGACCGATGCCGACGGTGGCGAGCTGGCCACCGAGAACCGCGTAGACAGTGGACCGAAGGCCCGTGATCGTCCCGTCGTTCTTCGCAGCGATCGACACCTCGATCTTCTGCTCACGTGAGTGCGCATTCGCCACAAAGCTCTCGAGCCGGTCCTCGATCAGCTTGACCGGCCGGCCGGTCTGCTTCGAGAGGATCGAGGCCACAACCTCTTCGGCGTAAAAGTCGAACTTGTTCCCAGAAACCACCCCCACGTCCGGGACCCGAACGCGGATCTTGTCCACGGAGACCCCCAGTACCTCGCCGAGCAGGTCCCGGGCGAGGTTCGGGGACTGGGTGGACAGGTAGACGTCAAGCACGTCAGTGTAGGGATCCCGTGTCGCGACCACGCCGCGTCTCGAGGGGTGTCCCCATCTGGCGTGCAAACCGGAACGTCTCCTCGACGATCACGTCCGCCTCCGCAAAGGCGGTGGCCACGTCCCCCTTGGGGATCGTCGTCCGGCAACTGACATTGTCCGGCCAGTCCTCGAAAAGCTTGGGCGCGCCTTCCGCCAGAGCGTCTTCCGGGCTCGCAACGACCGGGAGCTCGTCGTACTCGACATCGATGAGCTCGAGCGCGTCCTCCGCCGTGGCGCGATCCACTGCCGCCACGGCAACGACGCCCCGGCCGACGTAGCGAACCTTGTCCACAGCAAGCGCGTAGCCGTTGGTCATGAGCTGGTCCGGAATCATGCGCCAGATCACCGGCTGCGGTGTCTTCACGATCCCCCGGAGCTGCTCGCCCGTGAGTACGGCGAACACCCCCGGATGCGCCTCAGCCGCGCTCGTGTCGATGCTCACGATTCGCGCATGTGGCATAGGGCTGCGAAGGACGGCACCCTCGAGCATGCCCGGAACGTGCACGTCGTCCAGATACTGACCGCGACCCGTCAGCAGACGCGGATCTTCTGTACGGCGCACGCGAGCACCGATCAAGCCCGTGGACACGGATTTCTCTGACAAGACGTACCTCCCGGTGGGTGATGGATTTCACGCTACGCAGCCCCGGAGTCGGGGACGAGGTGCCGCCGTACAAAGCACCGACCGAGAACCTGTACGTTCCGTCAATCACAAATCGCTCCGGTTGAGGAACGCTTGGTTGTTCAGTCAATCGATGGTCCCGCTTGCGGCCGGCGAGCAGCGAGCCTGGCTAGACCAGGTCGAGCTCGCGGGGGGCCGCGACCAAGGAGTCGTAGTGGAGCTCAACAACACGTTCACCGTGCCCGTGCCGATCGAAGAGGCGTGGCTCGCCCTGCTCGACATCGAGCGAGTCGCCACGTGTGTGCCGGGCGCCTCCCCGGAGTCCCTACAAGGTGATGAGTTCACCGGATCGGTCCGCGTGAAGCTCGGACCCGTGCAGATGACGTACAAGGGCAAGGCGACCTTTGTCGAACGCGACGAATCCGCCTTTCGTGCAGTCATCTCCGCGTCCGGCAAGGAGTCGAAGGGCGCCGGAACGGCCCGGGCGCGGATCACGACCCCTCCTCGCGGCACAGGGGGCCGAGACCGAAGTTCGAGTCACCACGGATCTCGCCATCACCGGTAAGCCGGCCCAGTTCGGGCGCGGTGTCATGGAGGACGTGAGTGCCCGGATCCCGGGCCAGTTCGCTGAATGCCTGTCCGCGCAACTGACGTCGGGAAGCGAGCTGCGCGACGAGCCGGGGGCAATCGAGTCCAACGGCTCCAAGCCGGCAGCGGCTCCCTCTGCTCCGGAGCCGATCGACCTTCTCGCCGTTGCCGGACTGCCGGATGCTCGACGCATCGCGATCGTCGGCGGACTCATCGCCGTACTGATCGTCCTCATCGCGGCCGTTCGCCGCGGCCGCTGAATCGGCTGCGGGGATCTGCCTGTGGCGGACCCGGGTGAGGCAAGTGTGGTCAGTGACGGGCCATGTCGTGGATGTCTCCACTCACCCGGGACAGCCGATGACCCGACTTACCGTGGCGGCTGGCGATCAGCTCGGAGGCGATCGAGATCGCAGTCTCCTCGGGTGTGACCGCACCGATGTCGAGACCGATGGGCGACGAAAGGCGCTCGAGCGCCTCTTCCGCGACCCCTAGCTCCGGGAGCCGCGCGCGTCTGTCTGCATCGGTCCGACGCGATCCCATGGCTCCGAGATAGGCGGCGTCCGCGCGTAGAGCGACCTCGAGCAGGGGCACGTCGAACTTCGGATCGTGAGTCAGGACGCAGATGGCCGTGCGGGAATCCACAGCTCCCTCGGCAACCTGCTGAACGAGGTACTTGTGAGGCCGGGACACGACGACTTCGTCGGCCGTGGGGAAACGTTCCGGGGTGGCGAACACCGGCCTCGCGTCACACACGGTCACCCGATAGCCGAGGAACTTGCCGATCTGGGTGACCGCCGCGGCAAAGTCAATGGCCCCGAAGACCAGCAAGCGTGGCGCGGTGGAGAAGGACTGGATGAACACGAGGACGTCCTCGAGCCTGCGCTGACCGTCTTCGCCGTAGTGGCGGACTTCGCTGAGCCCCTGCTCCAACATGGCTCGAGCATCGCCAATGATGGCGTCGTGCAGCCGGTCGACGTCGTCCAAGGCTGTGTGGTCGTCCGTCCAGACCACCAACCTCCGGCCGACACGGGCGCCGGTCAGCACCGTTGCGAGTGCGACCGGTTCACCTCGTCGTATCGACTCTTCCGGGCGTTGGAAGTCAGGGAAGAGGTCGGCATCGACCGGGTTGACGAAGACCTCGATCGTCCCACCACAGGTGAGACCGACTCCGAATGCTTCGTCGTCCGACACGCCGTAGCGTTCGAAGCGGGGCAGTCCGTCCGAGATGGCTTCGCAGGCAGCCTCGTAGACGGCGCCTTCGACGCATCCGCCCGAAACGCTGCCGACCACCTTTCCCGCCGCCGAAACCGCCATCGTGGCGCCGGGGAGTCGCGGCGCAGAGCTGAAGGTCCTGACGACGGTGGCGACTGCAAACCTGCCACCCGTGTCGAACCGGGCCCGGAGGTCAGGCATCAGCTCCCTCATGACAGACCCGCTGGGTCGCCCCGGCGGCCACGGCCAGTCATGCTGACGAGCTCACTGCAAGCCGGAGCGTGGACCGACCCGCTTCCAGCCCGGCGATCGGCACCCTGAACGGTGAGCAGGAGACGTAGTCGAGCCCGATCTCGTCGAAGAACTGGATGCTGTCAGGATCTCCGGCGTGCTCTCCGCAGGCACCCATCTTGAGCCCCGGCCGGCTCGCGCGGCCGGCCGCACTGGCCATCGAGACCAGTCGGCCGACGCCGGCGACGTCGATCGACTCGAACGGAGAACGCCGGAAGACGCCCCTGTCCATGTAGGTCTGGAACAGGGAAGCCTCGAGGTCGTCCCGAGAGAAGCCCCGGTGTGGTCTGAGTGAGGTCGTTGGTCCCGAACGAGAAGAAGTCTGCGCACTCGGCAATCCGATCCGCTGTCAGAGCAGCACGCGGCAGCTCGATCATGGTGCCAACGGGGATACGGAGCTCGATCCCAAACTCCAACTCCACCTCACGAATGACGCACTCGACCTCCGCACGGGCGAGCTCGAGCTCCTCAGCCGCGCCGACAAACGGAATCATAATCTCCGGACGCGGCCGATGTCCCGCGCGAGTCAACGTGACCACGGACTCCGCAATGGCTCGGACCTGCATCCGGATCAGCCCGGGGATCACCAGTCCGAGGCGGACACCTCTCAACCCGAGCATCGGGTTCTGCTCGTGCAGCCGATGCACCGCCTCGAGCAGGGAGGCGCGCTCCTGCGACTCTCGTCCCCGGGGCGCGATCCACCGCCACCTCTGCACGCAACGCATCGAGAGCGGGCAGGAACTCGTGCAGCGGCGGATCAATGAGACGGATGGTGGTTGGCAAGTCGTCTATGGCGAGCAGAACGCGCTCGAAGTCCTCCCGCTGAAGAGGCAGCAGCGCGTCGAGAGCTGCCTGCTGGTCCTCAGGACCGGCGGCCGGGATGAGGCGCTCGACGAGCTTGCTCCGATCCCCGAGGAACATGTGTTCGGTGCGGCACAGGCCGATGCCGGCCGCGCCGAAACGTCGTGCACGGGCAGCGTCGCTCTCGTTGTCCGCGTTGGCCCGCACCTCGAGACGCCGACAGGAGTCTGCGTGGACAAGCATCTCGTGCACGGCGCTGACGAGCGGGTCAACGGCCGCGTCGGGGAGCGATCTCGCCGTCGAGATAGCGCACCAGCGGAGAGTCGACCACTGGCAGTGCACCGAGGAAGACCTCCCCCGTCGTACCGTCGATCGAGATCACGTCACCTTCACGCAGCACGACCTCGCCGGCGGTCGCGGAATCCTCCGACACGACCAGCTGCTCGGCGCCGCACACGCAGGTGCGACCCATTCCCCGCGCCACCACAGCAGCGTGGGACGTCTTCCCGCCTCGGCTCGTCAGAATGCCGACGGCAGCGATCATGCCCTGCAGGTCGTCAGGATTCGTCTCTCGTCGGACCGGGATGACGTCCTGCCCGCTGCGCGCCAGTTCCTCAGCGCGAGCCGACGTGAAAGCGACTCGACCTGTCGCGGCGCCCGGGGAGGCACCGATGCCCCGGGTCAAAGGAGGAGCCTGCTTGAGGTCGTCGAAGCGCGGAAACATCAGCTGACTGAGCTGTCCACCAGTGACACGCGACAACGCCGTGTCCCGGTCGATGAGACCCTCATGGACGAAGGTGTTCGCGATCCGAAATGCTGCCTCTGGGGTGCGCTTGCCGACGCGCGTCTGAAGGAGCCACAGCTTGCCGCGCTCAATCGTGAACTCGATGTCGCAGAGGTCGAGGTAATGGCGTTCCAGCTGCGTCGCCACCCGCATCAGCTCGTCGTAGGAGACCTTGTCGAGCTCCTCGAGCTGATCCAGTGGAATCGTGTTCCTGCTCCCGGACACCACGTCCTCACCCCGGGCGTTCTGGAGGTAGTCGCCATAGGTTCCGGCGGCTCCCGTGGAAGGGTCGCGAGTGAAGGCGACTCCCGTCCCCGAGGTCTCGCCAAGGTTGCCGAAGACCATGGCAACGACATTGACGGCTGTGCCCAGATCATCCGGGATCTGTTCCTGTCGGCGATACAAACGTGCTCGCTCGGAGTTCCATGACCCGAAGACGGCATCGATGGCGAGATCGAGCTGCGCTCGTGGATCCTGTGGAAACTCCCTGTTACCAGTCGCGACGACCTGGGGTCTTGTACTCGTTGACCAGCTCCTTCAATGACCCGGCGTCCAGCTCGGAGTCGTTCGGAAACCCCTTGTCTGGTCTTGGCGCGCGCAAGGGCAGCTTCGAAGAGTTCAGGGGCAAGGTGGAACACGGTGCGGCCGAACATCTGGATGAGACGTCGATAGGAGTCCCACGCGACGCGGGTCTCCCTGACTGCTCGGCGAGGCCACGAACGGAGAGATCGTTCAACCCGATGTTGAGGACTGTGTCCATCATCCCCGGCATGGAGAACACCGACCCCGAGCGTACGGACACGAGCAGCGGGTCGATCGAGTCACCGAGTCGGCGGCCAGCGGCGTGCTCCAACAACCGGAGCTGGTCGTTGATCTGACCGGAGAGCTCGGACGGGGGCCGACCACTGCAAGGTAGCGCTGACAGGCAGCTGTCGTGATGGTGAAACCCGGGCGGGACAGGGATCCCGAGACGTGTCATCTCCGCAAGATTCGCCCCCTTGCCGCCCAGCAGGTTCTTCATGTGCCGGTCGCCCTCTTCGAATCCGAAGACGAGCTTCTCCGGGCGTGCTTCTACCAGAGTCAAGGTGGTCCTTTCAGCGGGAGCCGTCGTCGATGGCCCGAGAGTCAAGCGGCCCGAGTTGCGACGGGGCCGTACGTCGGTCCGATCAGCGGGCGACCTGTGGCAGTACGAGTTCGGCGCACAGTTTGAGCTCCTCCGCCGCGTTGTTGCTGACGGGAGAAAGGATCACGCTCGTGGCTCCGGCACCCGGGAGCCTGTTGATCTGCTCGGCCACCCGGTCGGGATCACCCTGAGACCGTCAGCTCGTCGACCCACTCGTCGGGCATTTCACGAATGAGCAGGTCGGCGCCGCCTCGGCTGAGCAGATCTTCGATCTGGTCGTTGTAGCCGAACGGCGCGGTGAGCGGGTTGTGCGCTCCCACGGCCGCGATGTAGAACGCAAGCCTCGAGCGAACGGCCGCCTTGGCGGCCTTGGCGTCGCGATCGAGGCTGAAGAGGGCGAACGTGGGAATCAGGTGCGTGTGCCGATTGCCTTCCGCCATCCCCCCGAGATGTGCTGTACCGCGGCTTCGAGGTACTTGGTCCCGGACAAGACACTCATGACCGTGCCATCTGCAATCTTTCCGGAGAGGGCCAACGACTTCGGCCCCAGAACGCCGGTCAGGAGGGGGACCTCGGTCGTCGGCGGGTGACCCAGCGCAACGGAATGGAAGTCGAACTGGCGACCCTCGAGGTCGACGGTCATTCCCTCCAGCAGGTCGCGCACACCGTTGATGCATTCGGTGAGCGCCGACAGCGGCGACTTGGGCGTGAGCCCCATCTGATCGGTCCAGAAGGGCACCCCATGTCCGACGCCGGGCAGCAACCGGCCGGGGTACACCCGTGCAAGCGTCGCGATCTCCATCGCCGTGACGGCGGGGTGACGCGCGACGGAGGCGACGATGCCGATGCCGACCTTGACGTGCTGGGTCGCCCTGGAGCGCCAGCGCCGCGGCCGTGAACCCGCCGTATGCGAAGTAGTCCTCAGCCACCCAGACCTCCCGGAATCCGAGGTCTTCCGCCTGCTTGGCAAGAGCCGGGATCTCCTCGGGTGGCGTCGAGGTGGCAATGAAGAGGCCAACCGGGCTCTGGCTCATGTCAAGCTCCTATCAGGCGGGATGGATCTGTCGTCTGCACGTTCCTCTCGAACTATTCCGCGCCGACCCTCCGGCGCCAAGGGCAGCCTGAACCAAAGTCGCGGGCCACTGGTTGACGCTCTGTACAAACGGGGATGTGAGGTCACAGGCGCTGCCCGTCCCAAACTGAGCCCGGCGCACGATGCAACACGCCGAGTCGGGACGGACTCGGGTTGTCGTGGTCGCCCACTCGCCCGATCGAAGAGGCCATTCTCAGCGCGCTGTGAGGGGCTCACCGTCAGCCGGACCTCCTTGTGACGCGTGTGATTTGTTCCAACTGGGTGACGTGTCCGGGGTGAAGCTCTTCGAGGCAGGTCACGCCGATTGCCAACTTCGAGCAGCCCCAGAGGGCGGCGAGGACCAACTCGGCAGACCCCGGGCGATACTGTTTTTTCACCAGAGCTTCTACTGGCTCGCCCCTCAACTCGCCACAAGGCCAAATGGGCTGGCGATTTCGCGCTATAACGCCCTGAGTGATTTGCTCCGAATAGGCTGCCCGTGCACATCAGATCCACATCTGACATTGCTGTTTTCGCAGGTCAGATGCGGTTTCAGTCTTGGTGAACGATACTGGGTTCGAACCAGTAGCGACGCTGATCCATCGGACTCACATTGTCGATGAGGAACTCCCGATCGTCCTCAGCGGATGTGGTGGAGGACAGCTTCGAGATCCTCTACGCGAATCCTGATCGCCGAGGGCACGGTGAGGTCAGGGGCGTGGAATCTTGACATCGTGCGCGGGCCAGAGGGTTTTGAGCATGCCGCCAAGAGCGAGGCGCGCCCACCCGCCATCCACGGTCCAACTATCAGTGGGTTGTCCACAGGCAAACCGGGTGGCCGTGCACACCTGCTATGGACAGGGCAATCCTGCTCTCATCAATACCAAGGAGGACACGATGAGTAGCACCATCGACAACACCCAACCCCCTGCAGTTCTCACGATCGATCAGGCAGCGGCGTACGTGGCTATCCCGAAGGCGACGTTGTACACGTGGCGAACGCGGAGAGCGGGACTCGGCCCCCGAGCGATCAAGGTTGGTGGCTGCTTGCGATACCGCCGCGCGGACTTGGACTCGTGGCTCGAGGAACACGTCGAGCAATTCGACGAGGCTCCGATTGTTCCCGAACAGCGCGGGGACGGAGCGTCATCACGGGAATCTGGCGTGTCACTGTCCCGCGCGAGCGGGGCCGCGCTGAGGAGATGGTGAGCGATGACACACGGCCGGCCACCAACGTCTCTGGGGACGTGGGGAGCGATCCGCACGAGACAGGTCAGAGACGGCGTCTTTCGATCGCGAACGCGCATCCGTGACAAGGACGGAGTTCCTCGTGAGGTCACGGCCACGGGCACCACACAACCGGCGGCCGAGCGCGCACTGCGTGAGAAGCTGGTGGACCGCGTGACTGTTAGCGACAACCTCGTGACAGCGGAGACCTCTGTCGCGAAGTTGGCCGGATTGTGGCTGCAGTACCTACGTGACGAGGGCCGCATCGAGCGCACGACTGTCAACGAGTACGAGCGAGTGCTCACCAAGGTTGTGATCCCCGAACTCGGCGGGCTCCGTCTCCGCGAGTTGACCACGAGCCGGCTGGACATGTTCCCTGGTCCGACTGCGAACGACGAGCGCCAGTCGCCAGAGGAAGGCGAAGGTGGTGATGGGCTCCATGCTTGGCATGGCCGTCCGCTATGACGCACTGGCAGTGAATCCTGTCCAACAGACATCGCGCCTCCACCGCGAGAAGAGCGAGGCACGCTCACTGTCACCCGCCGATCTCGAGGCCGTCCGCCACGCCCTGCACGCCTGGACTGAGCAGGAGCGCCCGGGACCGAAGGCCTCCAACGACATGTCCGACATCACCGATCTGATGCTCGCGACAGGCGCGCGGATCGGCGAAATCCCGGCACTGCGCTGGGTCGACATCGAGCTGGACGCCGGGCGTCCGATCCTCACCATCAGCGGAACGATCAAGTCAGAGCCCGGCAGGGGCACGTACCGCAAGCCGACACCGAAGTCCGACTCAAGCGTCCGAACCATAGTGCTGCCGGGCTTCGCCGTCGCGGTACTGCGACGCCGGAAGGCCACGACCTCGGACAACCCGAACGACGCGGTCTTCCCAACCCGGAATGGCACGTGGCAACAGGTCACCAATGTGGAGCGGCGGTGGCGACAGATCCGCAACGACACTGGCTTGGACTGGGTCACCCCGCACACGTTCCGCAAGACGGTGGCGACGCTCATCGCCGAACGGGTCGGCTCCGAGACCGCCGCGCAGCAGCTTGGTCACTCGTCCTCCGCGATCACTCGTGAGTTCTACATCTCGAAGCCGGCAATTTCGGCCGATGTCGCGCACATCCTCGAAGAGCTTGCCGGTGGGACCTGAGCCCGGATCCGTGCACCAAGTATTCCCTGAAGTATTCGGTCAAAAGGGCTCAAAATGGCCCATGACGCGCAAGGAGTATCCGTGGCGAGTGCGGCATAAGTGCAGGTCAGAGCCACTTTCCGCAAAATAGGCGTACGAGCCAGATCGCAGCCCCACATAACAGGGGGTCGCAGGTTCAAATCCTGTCAGCCCGACCGAATTCTTCACACACATGAGGCCGTCACCGCGGACAGCGGGGCGGCCTCGTGTGCATTTCTGCTGCTGCCTCGCCACCCCGTGAACGGACCCTCTAGGCTGGTCATGGTGACCAGCGCCGGATGCAGTCCTCCGGCCATTTCGGGGGTGCCAGCAGATGGCCGTCGTCGTTGTGACCACGGCCGGGAACCAACTCGAAAAGGGTCGTCATGGCAAGCAACGAGGACAAGCCACGGCTGCCGCAACGGCGCGGGCGCAAGGCTCCGGGCGAGCTGCCGGACGGCTTCGAGCCGATCGTCCCGCTCTTCCGCAGGAGCAAGGCACCGGCGGCGGCCGAACAACCGAACCCTGCTCGCCCCCTGCCCCGCGGTGCCACTCCCCCGATTCCTGCACCGCCGGCGGCGCCCGCGCCTCGGCTCCCGGAGCCTGCCAAGGTAGTCGCCGGACCCACGCCCCGGGACAGCTCCCATGCGCGACTCCTCGCAGCGGTGATCGCGCTCATCCCGGTGCTGGTGGTCGTCGTGGCGATCATGCTCCTCGGCTGATATGTAGCCCTTGGTTGTCAAGAGGGCATGGTGAGGCGCCGCCGACACTGGGTGTGTTGGCGGCGCCTCTCTTGGCGTGGTGCCGGTGGTTGTCCTGTCGCAGCGTGTCGTTGTCGACGCGCGGTCAATGCTGATATGCGCGGGTTGGTTACCGCAGGACGGCGTGCGGCAGGAGTGGTCCGCTTCTCTGAGGTCGAGCGTCACGACGTGTTGTCGTGGCTCACAGCCGAATCGCGGACTGGGTTCTCCTCGCGCTGCTCGTCAGGACTTCGACGGGCCAGCCAAGCCTGTGGGTCGGGCTACTCCAGCACGGCCGGGGACCAGCACCAGCCGGCGAGCTCGCGGGCGATCGCGGTGTTGGCGACGGTGTTCTTCTTGTGTCGTCGGGTGTAGCTGGCCCAGCGCTGGTTCAGGCGGGTATTGCCCACGTGGGCGCGCACGCGGGCTGCTTCGGGGGCTTGTTCCCAGCGGGCGCGCAGGACCGCGCCGACGGTGTAGCGGGGCTTGTGGTGCCGGGCGGCCTCGATCAGAAGTCGCCGGGCGTGGCTGTTGCCGGTCTTGGTGATCCCACCTTGTCGGCGGGACTGGCCGCTGGAGTGTTCGGACGGTACGAGTCCGAGGTAGGCGCCGATGCTGGGGCCGTTGAACCGTTGCCAGTCGCCGATTTCGACAGCGAGCGCGAACCCGGTCAATGTCGAGATCCCGCGCAGGCAACATAGTCGGCGGGTCACGTCAGTGAACTCACTGTCAGCCGCCATCCGGGTGATCAGCCGGTCGAGCCGGTCGCGACGGGCGACGGCGAACTCGATCGCTTCGAGGTCGGCTTCGTAGGCGCATCGAGTGCCGAGCTCGTCGAACTGGATCCGGTGTAGCCGGGCGTGATGCTTCGCGGACCGAGTCGCGCCGCCGTAGTAGACGTGGCCGTGACGCAGTAGCAGCTTCGAGACCCGGTGTCGGGCCCGCATCAGGTCGCCGCGGACGTCCTCGCGGGCCCGGACTAGGTCACGTGCTGCTTCTTGGGTGATGGTCGGGACCCGGACGCTGATGATGTCGTCGTTGCGCAGCAGCTTGGCCAGCTGCAGTGCATCGCGTGCGTCGGTCTTGACGCGGTCGCCAGCCGGTCGGGCCAGTTTCGAGGGTGCCGCGACTTCGCACCGGATCTGGGCCGTGCCCATCCGCGCGCCAGTCCGAAGCCGGTCGGTCCTGCTTCGTAGGTCACCGCAACAGGGCCGGGCAGAGTCTTGACCCAGTCGATGACGACTTCACTGGCCGGGACAAGCTTCTGCTTGAACAGTTCGCCTGTCGTGGTGTCGATCGCCGTTGCGACGACCGATCGTGCGTGCACATCGAGTCCAACGCTCGTACGCTCAGTGAACACCGGGGCCTCCTATGCCTGTGGATAGGTCGAGCAGGCCGGTCCTGCCCGATAACCCACGTTCATGCATGTGAGAGGCCCCGGTCCACAACCCCTCAGGACGAGGGAGTCACGTCATACCGTCTGACCGGACTGGACCACCACGGGGCGATCTCGGCATTTCGCCCTCGCATTCGCGCGGACGCGCACACACTCGTGGGGTTGCTTTCCTCCGCGAAGGGCCCCGCTCATGTCTCCACGCCGCGCAGTCGCTCGCTCTCGTCCCGGCGTGCGCCATCGTGGCGTACGGCGCCGGGTCCGCGAGCGCCGTACCTGAGCAGACAGGGGCGGCCGCCCCGGATCCCCGACCGGGTCGCCCTCGAGCACCGGGTGCACGAGCGCGAGCTGGCCCTGACTGCGATGTTCAACGCCGCGGAACGGCACGCTGAGGTCGAGGGCGTGCGCGCCGACCGGCTCGCGGCGCTGGGCTACACCGGCAACCTGCCTGAGTTCGAGTACATCCGGCCGATCCGGGACTACCACCTGTCTGCCGGCTTCGGGCTGAGCGGACCGCTGTGGGAGAGCGTTCACACGGGCCTCGACTTCGGTGCCGCGAGTGGCACCGACCTCGTCGCCCTCGCCGACGGCACGGTCACGGAGGTGGCCTATGCGGGGGGCGTACGGCATCCGCACGATCCTCACGCTCGAGGACGGGACCGACATCTGGTACTGCCACCAGCTGACGCCGCTGGTCTTCGAGGGCCGGGGAGATCGAGATCGGCCAACCGATCGGGCTGGTGGGCTCGACCGGGAACTCCACCGGTCCGCACCTGCACCTCGAGGTCAGGCCCGACGGAGGTGCCCCGATCGACCCGGCAGCCCGGCTGGCCGGCCACGGCATGGCACCCTGAACCACCCGCAGGGATGTCCCCGCGGCCCGTCGCCTCGCCTACGTTCGAGGTATGGGACGCATCATCTCGCTGCTGGTGATCATCTGGTTGGTGATCGGGGCGTTCGCGGCCTATGACCGGGGGCTACTTCGACGACTCCGACACCAACTGCGCCGAGGCAGGGAACATCGCCCTCACCGTCCCGGCCGGCCCGCTCAACTATGCCGGCGTGAACCCGAAGGTCGACTGCGAGGACGTCGACCTGCCGGAGCCCTCGGAGTAGCCCGTCAGCGCTTGCGCTTCTCGCGCGGCTTCTGGTTGATCACGATCGGCGTCCCGACGAACCCGAACTCCTCGCGGAGGCGACGCTCCACGAAGCGCTCGTAGGACGCGTCGAGCTTGCCGCTGGTGAACAGCACGAACGTCGGCGGCGCCGTCGACGGCTGGGTGGCGAAGAGGATCTTCGGCTGCTTGCCGCTGCGCACGGGGTGCGGGTGCTCCCCCACGAGCCGACCCCGGGAAGGTGTTGAGCGCACCGGTCCCGAGCGCGTCTCCCAGCCCTCGAGCGCCTTGTCGAGCGCCGGCACCAGCCGGTCGACGTGCCAGCCGGTCTTCGCGGTGATGTTGATCCGCGGCGCCCACTGGACCTGCACGAGGTCGCGCTCGACCTCGCGCTCGAGGTAGTAGCGACGCTCGTCGTCGACGAGGTCCCACTTGTTGAAGGCGATCACCATGGCGCGGCCGGCGTCACGGATCGTCTGGATGATCCGCATGTCCTGCTCGGAGACGGTCTCACCCGCGTCGAGGACGAGTACGGCGACCTCGGCCCGATCGATGGCCGTGGAGGTGCGCAGGGACGCGTAGTACTCGTGGCCCGACGCCTCCTTGACCCGCTTGCGGATGCCGGCGGTGTCGATGAAGCGCCAGTGCGGTCACCCATGTCGATGAGCTCGTCGACCGGGTCGACGGTGGTGCCGGCGACGTTGTCGACGACGACCCGCTCGGAGCCGGCCAGCTTGTTCAGCAGGGAGGACTTGCCGACGTTGGGCTTGCCGACCAGAGCGATCCGGCGCGGTCCGCCGAGCTCCTCGCCGAAGGACTGGGGCGGCGTCTCGGGCAGCGCGGCCGGGACGGCGTCGAGCATGTCGCCCGAGCCGCGACCGTGCAGGGCCGACACCGGGAACGGCTCCCCGAGCCCGAGGTTCCACAGCCCGAAGGCCTCGGCCTCCGTGCGCAGGTCGTCGACCTTGTTGGCGGCGAGCACGACGGGCTTGCCCGACTTGCGCAGGATCTTGACGACGGCCTCGTCGGAGTCGGTGATGCCGACGGTCGCGTCGACCACGAAGAGCACGGCGTCGGCCGGGCTGACGGCGACCTCGGCCTGCAGGGCGATCCGCTCGAAGAGGCCCTCGGCGTCGGGGTCCCAGCCACCGGTGTCGACGACGGTGAAGGCGCGACCGTTCCAGTGGGCGTCGTAGGACACGCGGTCACGGGTGACGCCGGGCTTGTCCTCGACGACCGCCTCGCGGCGGCCGATGATCCGATTGACCAGCGTCGACTTCCCGACATTGGGGCGGCCCACGACGGCCAACACCGGGGTGGGGCCGGTGGGCTCGTCGTCGTACTGGTCGAACTCGGTCATGATGCTCCCTGCTGGTCGGCCGGTGTGTCGGCCTGCTGGTGTGGCTGGTCGGCCACGATGTCTGTGTGCTCGACGAACCCGGTGTCGGGCTCGATCTCGCGGTCCCCGACCGGCAACGGTCCGGGGAGGCCCCGCCCGGTGAGGGCGAGCGCGCGAGCCTGCTGCTCGCGGAGGTGCTCCCAGAGCAACGTCGAGGTGGCCAAGGTCTGTTCCCGCGTGCGGGGCCGAGGTGCACGTGCCGTGCGCCACGCTTCGCCGTACGCCAAGTCGATGCGGCCTCGACGCGGAGGGAGCGAGCTGCTCCGGCCGCCCGGCAGGCGGGTGCCGACCGGTTGACCGGGATGACCGGTGCCCCGGTGGCCGGGGCCGGGTAGCTGACGCCGTGGTGGAAGACCTCGTAGTCCCCGGACCTCGGGTGCCCTCCGGGAAGATGCCGATCGCGCCGCCGTCCTGCAGCACGCGCAGGCACGACTTGATGGCGCTGGGGTCGGCACCGAAGCGGTAGAGCGGGATCTGGCCGGCGCCGGTGAGGAGCGGGCCGAGCCTGCCCGCGAACATCTCCTGCTTCGTCAGCGCATGCACGGGTCGCGGCGACATGATCGCCAGCAGCGGTCCGTCGAGGAAGCCGACGTGGTTGGACGCGAAGATGACCGGACCGGTGGTCGGAACCGTGTCGGCACCGTGGACGTGCAGGTCCCAGTAGGCGCGGATGGCGGCGCTGGCGACCGGACGGAGCCCGCGGAGCATGGCCTTGCGTGGGTGGCGCGCGCTCGGGCGCGGGAGGTCGGTCACTCGCCGTCCCCCGACACCGCCTCCACGAGCGCGACGACCTGCGAGATGACCTCGTCCGGGGTGTACGGCGTGGTGTCGATGTGGACTGCGCCGTCGGCCATCGTCAGCGGCGCCGTGACGCGGCCGGAGTCGATGCGGTCGCGGGCCCGGAGGGACTCCTGCGTCGCGGCGACGTCACCGCCGGCCTCGGCGGCCCGGCGCACGGCACGGGCCTCGGGGTCGGCGCTGAGGTAGAGCTTCAGGGCCGCGTCGGGTGCGACCACGGAGCCGATGTCGCGCCCCTCGACGACGATCCCGCCCTTGCCGATGATGTCTCGCTGGAGCTCGAGCAGCCGGGCACGGACGGCCGGGACGGCGCTGACCGGGCTGACGGCGGCGTTGACCTCGTCGCTGCGGATCGCGAAGGACGCGTCCCGTCCGTCGACCGGGATCGTCGGGTCAGGCGGGTCGGTGCCGGACACGATGACCGGCTCGCCGGAGCGCGCCGCAATCGCGTCGGGGTCGGTCAGGTCGACGCCGTGGCTGAGCATCCACCGGGTGACGGCGCGGAACATGGCACCGGTGTCGAGGTAACGCAGACCGAGGCGGGCGGCGACGCCGCGCGACGTGCTGGACTTGCCGGAGCCGGAGGGTCCATCGATGGCAACGACAAGGGAACTCACGACAGGTGAGCCTACCGGTGAGTCGTCCAACCGCGAGATTCCAGAGCCCCCAGCAGGTGCTCCGCGCGACCGGCCTCCACGACCAGCTCGGTCAGGCCCACGGGCCGCCCCGGATCGTGGTCGATGTGCACGTCCTCGATGTTCACGCCGATCTCGCCGGCGTCCCCGAAGAGCCGTGCCAGCTCGCCGGGATGGTCGGGGACGGACACGAACACCGAGCGCATGGGCCGGACCGGGCCGCCGTGCTTGCCGGGGATGGCCTGCGTGCCGCTGACGCCGGCGCTGAGGATGCGGTGCAGCGCCCCACGCTCGTCGTCCGCACGGCGGCGATCAGGTCGTCGAGCTGCTCGCGCAGCTCGCCCAGCAGGTCGGTGACCGCGTCGGCGTTGGCGCCGAGGATCTGCTGCCACAGCGCCGGGTCGCTGGCCGCGATGCGGGTGACGTCGCGCACGCCCCGGCCCGACAGCGCGAGGTGCTCGGCCGGCGCTCCGGCCGGGCGGCCGGCGACGAGCACGGCGGCAAGGTGCGGCAGGTGCGAGGTGCGCGCGACCGCCGAGTCGTGCTCCTCCGGGGACAGCGTGGTGGGCACAGCCCCGCAGATCGCGACCAGCTCGCCGACCGCCTTGGTCGCCTCCGGTGACGACGTCACGTGCGGGGTGATCGCCCACGGACGGCCGTCGAAGAGCGCGGCACTCGCGGCGAGCGGCCCGGAGCGCTCGCTGCCGGCCATCGGGTGCGAGCCGACGTAGCGGCTGAGCTGTGCCGCATCGACACGTTGGGCGACCTCGTGCAGCGGCCGGCTCTTGATGCTGCCCACATCGGTGACGAGCGCGTCGCCGTCCGTGAGGGCGTCGACGATCGCGTCGGCCAGATGATCGGGGGGTACGGCGACCACGACCAGCACAGGTCGGTCGTCTGCGGACCTCGGCCGGCCGGCACCGAGCCCGCTGGCAGTGCGCACGTGCTCGGCGGAGAGATCGGTCAGCACGACGTCGATCCCCGCACGTCGGCACGCCAACGCGATCGACGTACCGACCGGGCCGGTGCCGACGATCTCGACGAGCCCCAGCGGGGTGTCAGTCATCGCCGAGGACGTCGCGCGTCTTGGTCAGGTCGCGGCGGAGGTTGGCCGCACCGTGGAGGTAGACGTGGGTGATGTCGGCGCGGGGAAGGTCGGTCTCCACGTGCGCCATCATCCGCACGCACCGGGGCATCGATCCCTCGATCTCGAGCTCGCGGGCGCAGATCAACGGCACGTCGCCGAACCCGAGGCGGCGCGCGGCATAGGCGGGGAACTCGGCGACCGGGTCGCTGGTCGCGGTGAAGATGACGGAGATGAAGTCGTCGACGGACAGGTCGTTGACCGTCATCAGCTCGGTCACCATCTCGGCCACCCGGTCGAGCATGTGCTCACGGGTGTCCGCGTCGAGTTGGGTCGCGCCCCTGATTGCCCCGGTTGCCACGGGCGCAACCCTATCCGCGGGACCGCTCAGAGCTCCGCGGTGTCCATCAGCTCGCCGAGCTCGGTGATCGTCAGCTCACGCATCTCCCCCACGCCCAGCTTGCCCAGCGAGATCGGCCCGATCTGGGTGCGGGTGAGCATCGTCACCGGGTGCCCGACGTGTTCCGGGAGCCGGCGCACGATCCGGTTGCGTCCCTCGTGGATGACCAGCTCGATGATGGTGCGGTCGCGCGACGTCCGGCCGTGGCTGCCCTCGACCACCCGGGCGCGGGAGACCGCGACCGGCCCGTCATCGAGGGTGACGCCCGCGAGCAGCTGCTTGACGATCCCCTTGTGCAGCTGCCCCTCGACCTCGGCGACGTAGGTCTTCTCGATCTCGAACGAGGGGTGCGCCAGCCGCTGGGCGAAGTCGCCGTCGTTGGTCAGGATGATCAGGCCGGAAGTGTCGGTGTCGAGGCGTCCGACGTGGAAGAGCCGTTCGGGACGGTCGGCCACCGGGTCACCGAGGTGGCGACGACCCTCCGGGTCGCTCATCGTGGAGACGACACCACGCGGCTTGTTGAGCACGAGGTAGACCGAGGCGCTGATCGGCGGCAGCCGCCGGCCCTCCACCCGGATCACGGCCGTGCGCGGATCGACCTTGGTGCCGAGGCGGGTGACGACCTCGCCGTCGACCTCGACCGCGCCCTCGAGCATCAGCTCCTCGCACTTGCGCCGGCTCGCGACTCCCGACTGGGCCAACAGCTTCTGCAGCCGGATCAGGCCGTCGTCGTCGGTGTCGGGGCGCTGGGACGCGGGGTGGGTGTCCTTCTCGTCATGCGGCTTCACGCTATTTCGGTCCCGCCATCTGGTTCGGTGCCCTCACCGCTGTGCGGGGCATGGTGCACGCCGAGGTGGGGCGCCGGCTCGGCCGCCGCGTCCTCGGCGGGCGTGACGACCGGCTCCGGGGCGGGCGCGGCCATCTGGCTCAGCTCGTCCTCGAGGTCCTCCATGTCGGGGAGGTACGGCGCCAGCTCGGGCAGCTCCTCGAGCGAGCTGATCCCGATGCGGTCGAGGAAGTAGGTCGTGGTCCGGTAGAGGTTGGCGCCGGTGTCGACGTCCCGGCCGGCCTCCTCGACCAGCCCGCGGGTGAGCAGCGTGCGCATCACGCCGTCGACGCTGACGCCGCGCACGGCCGACACCCGGGCCCGGGACACCGGCTGCTTGTAGGCGACCACCGCGAGGGTCTCCAGTGCCGCCTGCGTCAGGCGGGCCTGCTGACCCTCCAGCACGAAGCTCTCGACGACTCCGGCGAACTCGTCGCGCGTGTAGTAGCGCCAGCCGCCGGCGACGCTGCGCAGCTCGAAGCCGCGACCCTGCTCGGTGTAGTCCGCCGCGAGCGCACGCAGCGCCTCGTCGACGGCCTCGACCGGGTGCCCGACGACGGAGGCGAGCTGCACCTTGTCGAGTGCCCGGTCGGCGACCATCAGGATCGCCTCCGGGGGCCGGGCGCAGGTCGGCGACCTCGACCGCGAGCGTCTCGACGTCCGCCACCTGCTCGGTGTCGGACTCGCTGGGTGTCTCACTCATCGGCGTACTCCCGGCTCTGCTGGTCCTCAGGCTGGTCCCCCACTGACGACTCTGCCTCGGGCGGCGCACCATCGAACTCGTCGGTGATCTCGACCTCCGCGTCATCGTCCCCGGTCCACCTCACCGTGAGCTCGCCCAGCGGCGTGACACGGTCGAAGGCGACGACGCCCTCGCGGAAGAGCTCGAGCAGCGAGAGGAACCGCGCCACGGTCGTCAGCCGGTCCGGCGAGTCGCCGCACAGGGCACGGAAGGTCGCCGTCCCGGCGTGCCGCAGCCGGTCCATCACGATGCCGGCCTGCTCGCGCACGCTCACCTTGGCGGCATGGATGTGCTGCATCGAGATCTCGAGCACCGGCTTGGGCTCCATGGCCTTGGCCGCCAGCTCGGCGAACTGCTCGAGGCCGATCCCGATCAGGACCTCCGGGAGCAGCGTCGCGAACCGCTCCTCCAGCCCGACCTGACGGGGGTGCCGGGTCGCCTCGGCCGCGAGCCGTTGCTCGAGCACGCCGGCGACGAGCTTGAACGCGCGGTACTGCATGAGTCGGGCGAACAGCAGGTCGCGCGCCTCGAGCAGGGCGAGGTCCTCCTCGTCCTCCACGTCACCCTGCGGCAGCAGCCGCGCCGCCTTGAGGTCGAGCAGGGTCGAGGCGACCAGCAGGAACGACGTCGTCTGCTCGAGGTCCCACGCCTTGCCGCCCACCTTGATGTGGGCGATGAACTCGTCGGTGACCTGCGACAGCGCGACCTCGGTGATGTCGAGCTTGTGCTTCGAGATCAGGCTGAGCAGCAGGTCGAACGGTCCCTCGAAGTTGTCGAGGCGTACGGCGAAGGCCGGCGTCTCGCCGTCCGCGGGGGTCTCGGGTGCGAGCGTCGCGCCGTGGTGTCGGGCGCTCACTCCTCCGTCAGCCGCCGGACCGGGGGCGCTGTCGTCCCCGTTGGCCTCGAAGTCGGCCAGCACCAGCGCGATCGCTTCGCGCACCAGTCGGCCACGATCGACTGCCAACCCGTTGGCGCGCCGCAGCATGAGGCGCGTGTGCTCGATGTCGAGCAGCTCGTCGGAGGTGACGTAGACGGTCATCTTCTCGTCGTGGCGAACGCGACCGCTCGGCTTCTTCGGCCCGTTCTCGGCCTCGGTCTCGGGCTGGTCGGCGACCGCCCGGACCGGACGTGCCGCGGCCTCGGTGCCTTCGGCGGTGGTGCGGAAGAGGTCGTCGGCGGTCGGCATGCTCACTCTGCGGGCCATCGGGTGATCACCTCCCCGCGAGCTCGCGGTAGTGACCGGCACCGGTCGAGGTGGAGGCGTAGGAGGTGATGGGCTCTCCGGCGACGGTGGCGTCGGAGAACTTGACCGTCCGGCGGATCACCGTGTGGAAGACCTTGTCGCCCCACGCCCGGACGAGCCGCTCCATGACCTCACGGCTGTGCAGGGTGCGACCGTCGAACATGGTCCCCGGGATGCCGTCGACCTCGAGCTTGGGATTGAGTCGCTCGCGCACCTTGTCGATGGTCGACTTGAGCAGCGCGACGCCGCGCACGCGAAGTATTCGCACTCCAGCGGGACGATCACCCCGTCGGACGCGGTCAGCGCGTTGACGGTGAGCAGGCCCAGCGACGGCTGGCAGTCGATCAGGATGATGTCGTAGTTCTCCAGCGCCGGCGCGAGCACCCGCTGCAGGGTCTGCTCGCGGGCGACCTCGTGCACCAGCTGCACCTCGGCGGCCGACAGGTCGATGTTGGAGGGCAGCAGGTCCATGCCGGGCACGCCGGTGGGGACCACCACTCCTCCTCGAGCGCGACATCGCGCTGCATGAGCAGGTTGTAGATGCTCAGGTCCATCTCATGGGGATTCAGCCCCAGTCCGACCGACAGCGAGCCCTGCGGGTCGAAGTCGACGAGCAGCACCTTGCGGCCGTACTCGGCCAGCGAGGCGCCCAAGGTTGATGGTGGTCGTGGTCTTGCCCACGCCACCCTTCTGGTTGCACATCGAGACCACGCGGGCCCGGGTGCGCGCACCGACGGGGCCGGGCTCGGGGAACGTCGGCATCGGCCGGCCGGTGGGACCGAGCACTCGCTCCGTCGACGGGGCGGCCTCCCCGGGTCGTGGCCTCCACGGTGGGCTCCTCAGGTCGGATGAAGGGAAGGGGCTCGCTCAGCGACGCCGGCGCGCCACTCATCGCCGGCATGCTGGGCCGGGGCGTACTCACGAGTGGTGGCATCTCGGCGGCGCTGCTGCCGGACTGGCCCGGGAACGGGTTGAAACCACCATTTGTCATCGAGAGCGCTCCTAGTTCGACTGATCCGATTGCACCACGCCCGAGCCCGCGAACTTTGTCGACACGGCGACACTTCCCACGTCAGGTTCCGGGCGAGCCTAGGACCCTGCCCCCGCACCCACAACAGGTGGGGCCAGTCCCACAACCCCGCACCCAAATCTGTGCACGACCCCCCGGTTGAGTGCACAGGGGGTTCCCGGGTGTGCACAAACCTGTGCACACCCGTCTTGTAAAGGTACTACCTTTCAGGCATCATGCTCCGAGACATGTGACCGCCCTCACTTCGGAGATCCCTGATGGAAAACCTCGAACCGGCCTACAGCACGCCGGTCCTCCTGCTCATCGCAGCCGCGGCCGTCGGCCTTCTGCTCCTGCTCGTGATGAAGGTGCGACTGCACGCGTTCATCGCGCTCGTGCTGGTCAGCTTGGTGACCGCCGTCGCGGCCGGGATCCCGATCGCGCAAGTTCCCGCGGCCCTCCTCGCCGGGTTCGGGACCACGTTGGGCTCGGTGGCGCTCCCGGTGGGCTTCGGGGTGATGCTGGGCCGCCTCCCGGAGGTCACCGGTGGCGCCCGAGTGCTGGCGGACAGCCTGATCAATCGCTTCGGGGAGGCTCGTGCGCCCTTCGCCCTTGGTGTTGCCGCCCTGATCTTCGGCTTCCCGATCTTCTTCGACGCAGGCCTCGTGGTCTTCCTGCCGATCATCTTGACCGTGGCCCGACGCTTCGGCGGCTCCGTGCTCTACTACGCCCTGCCCGCGGCGGGCGCCTTCGCCGCCATGCACGCCATCGTTCCCCCGCACCCCGGTCCGGTCGCTGCCGGTACGGCGCTGGGTGCCGACATCGGCGTCGTCCTGCTCATCGGTGTCCCGGTGGCCGTCGCTTCCCTGGTACGTCGGCGTCTACCTCGTCTCCCGGTTCCCGGGGGCCCGCTTCGACGTGCCCGTCCCGACTCTGCTGTTCGGCGAGGTCAACGGCGGCGAGGGTGCCACCGAGCGCCCGGCCCCGGTGCCGCCGGCCTTCGCGACTGTCCTCGGCCTGCTGCTGGTCCCGCTCTTCCTCATCTCGTTCAACACCGTCCTGACCACCCTCGTCACCAACGGCACCCTTGCCGAGGGCCAGACCTCGGGTCGAGGTCCTCCAGCTCATGGGCAACACTCCCGTCGCCCTGTTGATCAGCCTGCTCGTCGCGATCGCCGTCCTCGGCCGGCACAACGGGACGCTCTCCGAGACCATGGACGTGCTCGACAAGGCCCTCGGGCCCATCTGCTCGATCATCCTGATCACGGGCGCCGGCGGCATGTTCGGCGGTGTCCTGCGCACCAGCGGTATCGGTGACGCACTCACCTCGTCGCTGTCCGGCCTCGGCCTGCCGCTGCTGCTCCGGGCGTTCCTCATCGCGACCGCGCTGCGCGTCGCCCGGGGGTCGGCCACGGTCGCCCTGACGACGACCGCCGGCCTCATCGCCACCCGGGCCGCCGGACTCGACAACGTGCATCTCACCCTGCTGGTGGTGGCCATCGCGGCAGGGCTCCACCGTGCTCTCGCACGTCAACGACTCCGGCTTCTGGCTGGTGAGCCGGTTCTTCGGGATGGACGAGAAGACCACGCTCAAGACCACGGACCGTCATGGAGACCACCCTCGGGGTGAGTGCGTTCGCGCTGGCAGCGATCCTGTGGCCGGTGGCAGGACTGCTGTGACGTCAGCGGGGGTGGCCGAGGTCGGAGACGACCTCGGCCACGATCGCGGTCATCGCGTAGCGGGCGACATCGGCCTCTCCCCCTGCCACCGCCTCTGCGACGACTGGTGGAGCCGGCGGGCCTCCCCGCTTGGGCTGCTTGGGCATCAGGTCGTGCTCGGTGCGGCCGCGCAGCACTCCCTCGACCACGTCGCCGAGACCGGAGAACATGACGTTGCCCGAGGCGCGGAGGAGCAACCGGTGGAACTCGATGTCCTGCTCGAGGAAGGTCTGCAGGTCTCCGGCCGCGCCGGAGACCTCCATCTGCTCGGCGATGCGGACGATCTCGGCGCGCTGCTCGGCGTCGGCGTGCGTGGCGGCGAGTGCGGCCGAGGCCGGCTCGATGGCCGCGCGCAGCTCGGCGAGCTCGTGGAGGTGCCGGAGCCGGTGCACACCGTCCAGTCGCCAGCGGATGATCGCCGGGTCGTAGTCGTCCCACTGCGCGCGCGGCAGGATCCTGATGCCGGTTCGGCGCCGGCTCTCGACCGGGCCCATCGACACCAGCACCTGCACGACCTCCCGGGCGACGGTCCGCGAGACACCGTAGGTCTCCCCGATCCAGTCCGGGGTGATGACGGCCCCCTCGACGAGGTCACCTCGCACGATCCGGGGGCCGACCTCGCCGAGGACGGTGGCATGAGCGGTCGGCACGTCCAGCAGACTAGCCGCGCGCCGCGGGTCCCCGGGCGTCACGACACGGTGGTGCGGCCCCGGCACCTCGTGGTGATGGGAGTCTCGGGCACCGGCAAGACGACCGTCGCCTCCCGGCTGGCCGAGCGCTACGGGTCGCAGTTCATCGAGGGCGACAGCCTCCACCCGCCCGCCAACATCGCGAAGATGTCGGCGGGCATCCCCCTCGACGACGACGACAGGTGGCCGTGGCTGGAGGTGCTGGCCTCGCTGCTGGCCTTCCACCACGACGAGGACCTGTCCAGCGTCCTCACCTGCTCAGCGCTCAAGCGCGGCTACCGCGACGTGCTGCGAGCCGGTGTGCCGGACGGATCGGTGTTCTTCGTGCATCTCGCCGCCCCGTTCGAGGTCCTGCGATCACGCATGGAGTCCCGCGAGCACTTCATGCCGGCATCCCTGCTCCAGTCGCAGTTCGACACGCTCGAACCCCTCGCGGCCGACGAGCGCGGTGCCGTCTTCGACGTCTCCCACCCGGTCGAGGCCGTGATCGCCGAGATCGCCGACACGCTCGGCGGCTGAGGCGCTGGCCTACAGCCGCCGCATGGCGACCGTCGGCAGCACCAGCTCGCCGGCCTCGTCGGACGCGTCGCAGTCGATGAGCGCGTCGATCACCCAGTCGTGGTGACCCTCCGGGTCGTGGATCGTCTGGCGTACGTCGCGGACGCGCGCTCGTCCCCTCCTCGGCGCCGACTGGCTCACCGGTGCGTTCCGGACCGACCTCCAGCAGTGACGGTCCGCGCGCATCACCGTCGACCGGGACCGTGTCGTGCTCGGCGTAGTAGTCCTCGATCGCCTGGTCCCAGACGGACCGACCCATGCCGACGGTGCGCGGCGGGTCGGTGCGCTCGGCCGCGGACCGCTCGAGACGCATCAGTCCATCGAGGTCGTCGCGCGACACCGGGTCGACGCGTGCCCACATGGCGTTGCGGACCATCACCTCGAACGTACGACCCTGCTTGCTGATCGGGCGCGGCGGCGGTGGCGGCTCGTGGTGCGCGACCCGGCCCGGCACGTGCTCGGGATCGCTGAGTGCCTCCCACTCGTCGAGCAGCGAGGAGTCGGTCTGGCGGATGGTCTCGCCCAGCCACTCCGACCAGGTCGTCCAGCTCCGGCGTGCGATGTGACTCCGGGACGGTCTGGCGCAGGGTGCGGTAGGCGTCCGTGAGGTAGCGCAGCACCGGGCCCTCGGACCGGGCGAGCTGGTAGCGCCCGACGAAGTCGGTGAAGCTCATCCCCTGCTCCCACATCATCCGCACGACCGTCTTCGGCGACAGCGCGTCCTCGCGCAGCCACGGGTGCCGTTGCCGGTAGGTCTCGTACAAGCCCTCCAGCAGCTCGGACAGCGGCTGCGGCCGAGTGATCGCGTCGAGCAGCGCCATCCGCTCGTCGTACTCGATGCCGTCGGCCTTCATCTCCTGCACGGCCTCGCCGCGGGCCGCGAACTGCTGGGCCATCAGGATCTGCCGTGGTGCCTCGAGCACGGACTCGATGACGGTCACGATGTCGAGGGTGTAGGTCTCGGACTCCGGGTCGAGGACGTCGAGCGCCGCGAGTGCGAAGTGCGCCAGCGGCTGGTTGAGCGCGAAGTCGGCGGGCAGGTCGACAGTCATCACGTAGCGCCGTCCGAACTGATCGACCTCGTCGAGCCGGGTGAACACCTCGGTGCGGAGCAGGCTGCGTGCCAGTCGCAGCGCCCGGCGCGACAACCGCAGCTGGCTTCGTCGGTCCCTCGTGGTTGTCGTTCAGCAGTCGCCGCATCACCGCGAAGGAGTCCTCCTCGCGGGTGGCGACGTTGATCAGCATCGCGTTGTCGACCTTCATCCGCGACACCAGCTGCTCGGGCACGCCGGCGACGAGCTTGTCGAAGGTCTGCTCGGTCCACACGACCGTGCCCTCGGGCGGCTTCTTCAGCTGCGCCTTGGACTTGCGCTTCGCGTTGGCACCGGGTGCCGCGTTCTTCGCCTCGGCCTTGGCCTTCGCCCGCTCGTTGTCGATGACGTGCTCCGGTGCCTGTACGACGACGTAGCCGGCCGTGTCGAAACCGGCCCTGCCCGCCCGGCCGGCGATCTGGAGGAACTCGCGCGTCCGCAGCACCCGCTGCCGGTTGCCGTCGAACTTCGCGAGCCCGGTGAACAGGACCGTCCGGATCGGCACGTTGATGCCGACACCGAGGGTGTCGGTGCCGCAGATGACGGTGAGCAGACCGGACTGCGCGAGCTGCTCCACGAGTCGGCGGTACTTCGGCAGCATGCCTGCGTGGTGCACCCCGATGCCGTTGCGCACGAGCTTGGACAGCGTCTTGCCGAAGCCGGCACCGAAGCGGAACCCGCCGATGCGGTCGGCGAGTGCCTCCTTGTCCACCGTGAAGGTGCCCTTGGCGTTGAGCAGCGCCACCGCGTGCTCGACCGCGGCCGCCCTGGGTGAAGTGCACGACGTAGACCGGCGCCCTGGTTGGTGCTCACCAGCTCCTCGAGCGTCTCGCCGAGGTGCTCGAGCGACCACGAGAACGTCAGCGGCACCGGGCGCTCGGCGTCGTCCACGACGGCGACGTCGCGACCGGTGCGCCGCTTGAGGTCTTCGGCGAAGAACGACACGTCGCCCAACGTCGCCGACATCAGCAGGAACTGCGTGTCGAGCAGCTCCAGCAGCGGCACCTGCCACGCCCAGCCGCGCTCCGGCTCGGCGTAGAAGTGGAACTCGTCCATGACGACCAGCCCCACATCGGCCGCCCTGCCCTCGCGCAGCGCCAGGTTGGCCGGGATCTCCGCCGTACAACAGATGATCGGCGCGTCCGCGTTGACCGCCGCGTCGCCGGTGAGCATGCCGACGTTGTCAGCACCGAAGACCTCGCACAGGGCGAAGAACTTCTCGCTGACCAAGGCCTTGATCGGCGCGGTGTAGAAGCTCACCTTGTCCGGGCCAGCGCGGCCGCGTGGGCCCCGATCGCCACCAGCGACTTCCCGGAGCCGGTCGGGGTCGCAAGGATGACGTGGTTGCCGCCGACCAGCTCCATGACGGCTTCGTCCCGGTGTGGATAGAGACCGAGGCCCTGCTCCCCCACCCACGTCGTGAAGGCGTCGTAGACGGCGTCCGCGTCCCCGCGCACGTTGCTCAGCTGGGTGGCCATCAGTCCCTCGCTCGTGGGTGCGCAGTCGCGAAGACCTCGCGCAGGTTGTCGACGGTCACCGGGGGTGTAGACCTGCGTCGTCGTGACGGACGCGTGCCCGAGCAGCTCCCGGACGACGCGCACGTCGGCGCCCCCGTCGAGCAGGTGCGTGGCGAACGAGTGGCGCAGCGTGTGGGGCGAGACGTCACGGGTCACGCCGGCGCGCTCGGCCGCCTTCACCAGCACCGCCCACGCGCTCTGCCGCGACAGCCGGCCGCCGCGGGAGTTGAGGAACATCGCTCCTCCGGGCGTCTTCGCGACCACCAGCTCGGGGCGGGCACGCGTGAGGTAGGCCGCGACGGCTTCGAGGGCGTAGCCACCGATCGGCACCAGCCGTTCCTTGGATCCCTTGCCCCGGAGCAGCACCGTCGCGTCGATCGTGTCGATGTCGTCCACGTCGAGGCCGACGGCCTCGGAGATGCGGGCGCCGGTGCCGTAGAGCACCTCCAGCAGTGCCCGGTCGCGCAGCGCGAGCGTCGTGTCGGGAGCGCCGGCCGCCTCGAGGATCGCCTCCACGTCGGAGAGCGGCAGCGCCTTCGGCAACCGCTTCGCCGGCGTCGGCGGCTTCACCGCGCTGGCCGGGTCGAGGGTGGCGAGACCGTCCGACACGGCGAACTTGTGGAAGCCCCGGACCGCCACCACCGTGCGGGCCGCCGAGGTCGAGCTCAGGGGCGGGTGGTGGGCGTCACCCTCGCGCAGTCGCATCAGGAAACCCCGACACGACCGCCTCGGTCACCTCGTCGAGCGTGCCCACACCCTCCCGGGCCGGGTGTTCGGCGTACCGCCTCAAGTCGCGGCGGTAGGACGACAAGGTGTTGGCCGCCGGGCCGCGCTCGACCGCCGGGTGGTCCAGGGTAGGTGCGGATGGCGCGCGTCAGTGCGGCCGTGTCAGTCACGCGAGGACGGTATCCAGACCCACGGCCTCGATGCCCACCGCCTCACCCACGGGACCGTTCGTGAGGTGGCCGTCGTGGGTGTTCAGCCCGAGCGCGAGGCTGTGGTCGTCCCGGCAGGCACGCGCCCAGCCCTTGTCGGCCAGCGCCACCGCGTAGGGCAGTGTCACGTTGGTGAGGGCGTACGTCGACGTGTGGGGCACCGCGCCGGGCATGTTGGCCACGCAGTAGAAGATCGAGTCGTGCACCTTGTAGGTCGGGTCGTCGTGCGTCGTGGGACGTGAGTCCTCGAAGCAGCCGCCCTGGGTCGATCGAGATGTCCACGAGCACCGAGCCCGGCTTCATC
Organism: Nocardioides sp. B-3; assembly: GCF_024703895.1. GTDB lineage: Bacteria > Actinomycetota > Actinomycetes > Propionibacteriales > Nocardioidaceae > Nocardioides. The sequence continues at coordinate 3,806,646 of NZ_CP087968.1, read as the reverse complement.
CGCGACACCGGGTCGTTGGAGATCAGCATCGGCGCCTTGGCGCCGTGCACCAGCACGGCGCCGATGACGAGGTCGGCGTCCGGGCAGGCGCGCTCGATCTCGTAGCCGTTGGACGCGATGGTCTGCAGGTGGCCCCGGTAGATCCGGTCGGCCGCGCGCAGCTTGTTGATGTCCTTGTCGAGCAGCAGGACCTCCGCGTGCATGCCGAGTGCGATCGCCGCGGCGTTCATGCCGGAGACGCCGGCACCGATCACGACGACCTTGCCGTGGTAGACCCCGGAGACGCCACCGAGCAGAACGCCGCGGCCGCCGCCGGCGCGCATCAGGTGGTAGGCCCCGGCCTGCGGCGCAAGGCGGCCGGCGACCTCCGACATCGGGTGCAGCAGCGGCAGCGCACCGTCGGGCGTCTGCACGGTCTCGTAGGCGATGCCGGTGACCTTGCGCCTGATCAGCTCCTCGGTCAGCGGCTTGTCCGCGGCGAGGTGGAGGTAGGTGAACAGCACCTGCCCGGCGCGCAGGCGCGGATACTCCTCCTCGATCGGCTCCTTGACCTTCAAGATCAGCTCGCCGAACTCCCAGACGTCGTCGGCGCCCGGGAGGATCCGCGCCCCGGCAGCGACGAACTCCTCGTCCGCGATCGACGACCCCAGCCCGGCACCTTCCTGTACGGCGACGTCATGCCCGTGCACGGTGAGCTCGTGCACCCCGGCCGGCGTGATGGCCACGCGGTACTCGTGGTTCTTGACTTCCTTGGGTACGCCGACCTTCACCATGTCTCCTCGAGGTCATCGTGACGCGCGTCACAGCAGACCGACAGTACAACCACCTCGGTGTCACACCGCGCCGAGCGCGCCACGTCGCTGGAGGACGTCGTAGGCGAGGACCGCCCGGGCCAGCGGACCCTGTCGGACGCGCCCGTCCAGCACCGCGTCGAGCAGGTCGGACATCGGCGCCCAGAAGACCTCCATCTCCGCCTCCTCGTGCACCATCGCGAAGTCGCCGCGGGCCGAGACCGAGAGCCCGCGGGCCGGGGAAGATGTCGTGGGACTCCTCGCTGATCCCGGCACTGGCGAACGTGCTGAGCAGCAGCTGCCACGACGTGGCCGCCAGCTCGGCCTCCTCGCGCAGCTCTCGCTTCGCGGTCTCGACCGACGGCTCTCCGGCCGCATCACGCAGTCCCGCGGGCAGCTCGACGAACTCGCGCTGCGTCGTGTGGCGGTACTGCCGCAGGCACAGGACCCGTTCGTCGTCGTCGACAGCGAGGACCACGACCGCCCCCGGATGCTCCAGCGAGAGCCGTGTGAACTCGTCCTCGGGGTGGCCCGGGCGCGTGACGACGTCCTCGCGCAACGCCACGATCCAGCCGTCCCGGTGCAGGTCCCGACTGCGGGACACGGGCGAGAGGCGGGTCGGTCGGCGAGCAATTCGTCCATGCCCACGAATTTAGCGGGCGGCTGACCTGTGAGTACGGTCACCTCATGACGTTGCTCAGCCTGACCCAGATCGAAGCCGCCGAGCGGTCGCGCCTGCTCGAGGTGCAGCGCTACGACATCGCCGTCGACATGACCGGCCTGCTGGAGGGCGACACCTTCGCCTCGGTCAGCACGATCACCTTCTCCTGCGCGGAGCCCGGCGCGACGACGTTCGTCGACTGCGTGGCCGACATCTCGAGCGCCACCCTCAACGGCGCCGACCTCGACGTGAGCACCGCCGTCGACGGACGGCTGCCGTTGCCCCGACCCGGCCGCGGACAACGTCCCGGTCGTCGCGGCGTCCACCACCAACACGGGCAGCGGCGAGGGCATCCTGCGCACCGTCGATCCCACCGACAAGCTGGTCTACGTCTGGACCAGCCTCGAGACAGACGAGGCACGCCGGCTGTGGGCCTGCTTCGACCAGCCCGACCTCAAGGCCCCGCACGGTTTCACCGTGCTGGCGCTGACCACCCTGGACCGTCACCTCCAACTCGGCGCCGGACAGGATCGAGGAGGCCGACCGGGCCGAGGCGCGGCTGTGGCACTTCGCGGACACACCTCGCCTGTCGACGTACGTCGTGGTCGTCAACGCCGGGCCGTTCCACGAGGTCCGTCAGCAGCACGACGGCTACGACCTCGGGTTCTTCTGCCGCCAGTCGCTGGTGCCCCATCTCGAGCGCGACACGGAGGAGCTGGTCACGCTCACCCGCCGGGGTCTGGCCTTCTTCGGGGACAAGTTCGGCCTTCCCTTCCCCGCAGGAGCGTTACGACCGAGTCTTCGTGCCCAACCTCGGCGGCGCGATGGAGAACTGGGGCTGTGTGACCTACGGCGACTCGCAGCTGTTCCGCACTCCCCCTCGCACAACCAGCGGGCCGTGCGCGCGGAGTTCGTGCTGCACGAGATGGCGCACATGTGGTTCGGCGACCTCGTGACCATGCAGTGGTGGGACGACCTGTGGCTCAACGAGGCCTTCGCCTCCCGGGCGTCCAACTGGGCGATGGCCCGGGCCACGGAGTTCTCCGACCAGTGGGCCAGCTTCCCGGCGCTCTACAAGCGGCCCGCCTACGAGATGGACATGGGCCCGGGCCGGCACCCGATCCGCGGCGAGGTCGCCGACGTCAACGGCGCGATGGCCAACTTCGACTCGATCACCTACGTCAAGGGCCAGAGCGTCCTGCACCAGCTGATGGCCTACATCGGCGAGGACGCGTTCGTGGAGGGCCTGCGCGCCTACTTCCGCGAGCACGCCTTCGGCAACACCGTGCTCGACGACCTGATGAGCGCCTACGCCGCAGCCGCCGGTCGGGACCTGTCGGGCTGGACCGCGTCATGGCTGGACCGCTCCGGCACCGACGTCCTCTCGCTCGACGGCTCGACCGTCCGGGCCGGAGTCCCCCGACGACGAGGCGCCGCGCCCGCACCGGATCAACATCGCCTCCTACGCGATCAAGGAGGGCACGCCGCGCCACATCGGCATGACGTCGATCGAGCTCACCGGTGCAGCCACCCACGTCGAGCTGCCTGACGCCGACCTGCGCCTCCTCAACGCCGACGACCTCACCTTCGCCGCCGTACGCCCCGACGCCGAGTCCCTGCAGCGCATGCTCGACCACCTCGGCGACTTCAGCGAGCCCCTCGCGCGGGCCCCGGTCGTGGGCACGATCACCCAGCTCCTGCTGCTCGGCGAGCTGGCCCCGAGCGCCGGTTCGGCCGCCATCAGCAGGGGACTGCACTCGGAGCACAACCCAGCGCTCGTCGAGCCGTTCCTCTCGGTCGGTCACCACATCTCCGACCGGTGGGCCCGTCCGACCGACTCCCCCGGCCTCAGGTCCGCCATGGCCGACGCCGCATCGGCGCTCGCAACCGATCCGGTCAACCGCCAGCCCGCCCTGCGCACGCTGGCGGCCAACGCCACCACCGACGCCCACTGGGCCGTCCTCGACGAGGCATCGGCCGCCGCGGCCGACGCGGACCTCGCCCGGCGCATGCTCATCCGCCGCGCGGAGCTCGGCCAGCGCGACGACGACGCGGTCGCGCGCCTCCCGGAGCGCGACGCCGACCCCGACGCCGGCATCAAGCGACTCAAGGTGCTGGCCGCCAGCCCGGACCCCGAGGCCAAGGAGGCGGTCTGGCGGGCGTTCTTCGTCGACTACGCCGTGCCGGCCAGTCGCGACACCCTCGAGCTCGGAGCCATCTTCTGGCGTCCCGGACAGTTCGAGCTGCTGGCTCCCTACGCCCACCGCTACCTCGAGGAGCTGCCGCACCTCAAGGGGGGCATGCTCAACCTGGGCGTGGTGATTCGCGCCATGTACCCGCACGCGGTCGGCGACGCGTCCTTCCCCGGGCGGCGGCCCCGGCCGCGTCCGAGGACGAGGCCGTCAGCCAGTACGCGCAACCAGCTGCGCGCCCAGTCGTTCGTGCTGGGCCGGCTGCACCGAGCCCGCACGCTCTGAGCCGAGTCGGCACAAGTTGCACGCCGAGTCGGCGCAAGTTGCGCACCGAGTCGGCGCAACTTGCCTGCCGATTCGGCGCTAGTTGTCGTCGTCGCTGTCGACGCGCCGCAGGCCCTGCTCGTCGATCGGGATCCGTAGCTCGCGCTGCCGGTCGATGGCGGCACCGACCGAGCCCGCGAACAGCGGGTGCGGCCGGGTCGGGCGCGACTTGAGCTCGGGGTGCGCCTGCGTCGAGACGTAGTAGGGGTGCACGTCCGACGGAAGCTCCACGAACTCCACCGAGCCGAGATCCGGGTTGACGCCGGAGAACACCGGGCCGGCCGCCTCGAGGTCGGCGCGGTAGGCATCGTTGAACTCGTAGCGGTGGCGGTGGCGCTCCTCGACCCGGTCGACACCGTAGGTCTTCGCCACGACGCTGCCCGGGGTCAGCACGGCCGGCTGCAGGCCGAGTCGCATGGTGCCGCCCGGGTCGCCCCGCTCCCTCGACGAACTGCTTCTGCTCCTCGATCGTCGAGATGACCGGTGCCGTCACGTCGGGCTCGAACTCGGTCGAGCCGGCGCCGTCGATGCCGGCGACGTTACGAGCGAACTCGATGACCATGCACTGCAGGCCCGTGCACAGGCCGAGCGTGGGGATGCCGTGGGTCCGCGCGTAGGTGAGGGCACCCAGCTTGCCCTCCGGGCCGCGGATGCCGAAGCCACCGGGCACGAGGACGGCGTCCACGTCGCTGAGGTGCTTGGCTGCGCCCCCGGGGGGTCTCGCACTCATCGGAGGCGATCCAGCGGATGTGCACCTTTGCCTCGTGCGCGAAGCCGCCGGCCCGCAGCGCCTCGGCAACCGAGAGGTAGGCGTCGGGCAGGTCGATGTACTTGCCGACCAGCGCGACCGTGACGTCCTCCTGCGGGTGGTGGACCCGGCGCAGCAGGTCGTCCCAGACGGTCCAGTCGACATCGCGGAACGGCAGGTCGAGGCGGCGTACGACATAGGCGTCGAGGCCCTCGCGGTGCAGGACCTTGGGGATGTCGTAGATCGACGGGGCGTCGGCAGCGGTGACGACGGCCTCGTCGTCGACGTCGCACATGAGTGCGATCTTGCGCTTGATGCTCTCGGGCAGCTCGCGGTCCGCGCGGCACACGATCGCGTCGGGCTGGATACCGATGGAGCGCAGCGCGGCGACCGAGTGCTGGGTGGGCTTGGTCTTCAGCTCACCCGACGGACCGATGTAGGGCACCGGGGAGACGTGGATGAAGAAGCAGTTCTCGCGGCCGATCTGGTGCCGGGTCTGGCGCGCGGCCTCGAGGAACGGCAACGACTCGATGTCGCCGACCGTGCCGCCGATCTCGGTGATGACCACGTCGATCTCCGGACCGCCCATCGCGAGGATGCGGTCCTTGATCTCGTTGGTGATGTGCGGGATGACCTGCACGGTGTCACCGAGGTAGTCGCCGCGGCGTTCCTTGGCGATCACGCTGGAGTAGACCTGCCCCGTCGTGACGTTGGCGATCTGGTTCAGGTTCGTGTCCGGGAAGCGCTCGTAGTGACCGATGTCGAGGTCGGTCTCGGCACCGTCGTCGGTCACGAAGACCTCACCGTGCTGGAACGGGTTCATCGTGCCCGGATCCACGTTGAGATAGGGATCGAGCTTCTGCATGGTGACGCGCAGACCGCGCGACTTCAGGAGGCTGCCCAGACTCGAGGCGGTGAGCCCCTTGCCGAGGGAGGAGGCGACGCCTCCGGTCACGAATACGTGCTTGGTCGGCGTGGGGTTCTTCACGGGGTTCTAGCCTACCCCAGCGGAGCGGGGTCCGTCGGCACCCGACGCACCGAAGGCGCCACCCTTGGTGCCCAGCGCCCGCGAAAGTGCCAGCACGGTGGTCACCCGACCTGCCGCGGTGTCGATGCCGTCGACGGTCGCGACCTCGGCGGAGACCGGCTCGGCGCGGAGCCGTCCGACCTGCCCCTCGCCGCCGTCGGCGAGCGTGCCGGCGACCACGACTCCGGCCGCGGCCCGCGACAGGCCGGTCGCTATGCCGGCGGTGATGGCGTCGCCGCCCTCGGCTGCCGGCTCGGCGCCGAGGACCAGCAGCACCAGCGGCGCCCGCCGGGTCACCGTGCCCTCGAAGGCCAGCAGACCGGCCCCGACCAGTGCTCTCGATGATGCCGGCCTCCTTGCCGCTCGGCGCGTCGCCCTCGGGCGTGGTCGTGGCGACAGCGACGCCGAGCAGCTGACCGATCCGGTCGTACGTCGTCGCGTCGGCCGCGATCGCCTTGCCCTGTTGCGTCATCAGCTGCGAGCCCAGCGTGTCGACGAGGGACTTCTGCTCTGGCAGCACCATCGTGTCGGTCAGCGTGTAGCGGCCGGTGACCGCGCCCCCGGCCGCGCTGACCTGTTCTGCCGGGGCCGTCAGCGTCTCCTCGTTGACGCCGGGCACGGTCACGACCGCGACCCCTCGTTCGGCCAGCTTGGCGCTGGTGAGCAGCGGCCCGACGGCTCCGGCGAAGCCCTCGGCGTAGGCACCGGCAGCGCTGGCGGTCCCGTCCCGGGTCGCGGCGGCAGGTGTGGGCGCGGGGTCGGTGACGTCGGAGAGCGGTCCGCCGCCCGAGACGATGCCGACCGCCGGGGCGAGGAAGACCGCGACGAGGCTGGTGAGGAAGTGCCGGAAGGTGATCATCAGAAGAGTCCTTGTGCGCGATCGATGAGAGTGGTCACGGCGTCGGTGACGACCGGAGTGACGGCATCCGCCCACTCCCCGGCCCACCGGGGTGACGCCGATGGCGGCGGCGAGGGCGAGGATGCCCGCGACCATCACCGCCAGCAGGTGGCGCGGTCGAACCCGGCCGTCGTAGAGGTGCGGGACGGCGCCCGCATCGACCAGACGCGGTCCGACCTTGAGCCGGGTGAGGTAGGTGCTGGCCAGACCGGTGCGACGTCGGTCGAGGAACTCGTCGAGCGTCGCGTGCATGCCGACGCCGATGATGAGGCTGGCCTGCCCGGCGTCCGCGAGGATGAGTGCCGCGTCCTCCGTCGTGGCTCCGGTCTCGAAGCGCAGCGGGCGCACGCCGATGCGGCCGAAGCGTTCGGTCACCGCAGCCGGTGCTCCGCGCTCGACGAGCGCGATCACGTCCCCGGGCCTTCTTCAGCACCTCGATCGACGGCAACTCGTCGTTGGTCGCGTTGGCCACCACGATGTGTGGCTTGTAACCGGCGCCACGTAGTCCGTCGGCACCGTCGTCGACGCCGATCAGCACAGGGTCCTGCTCGCGGATGAACGCCTTGATGCCTGTCAGCTCGGCTTCCCAGTCGTGGCCGCAGACCACGACGACGACCGGCCTGCCGGCCGGGTGGGTGACCGTGCGCGGCACACCACGTCCGTGCAGCAGCAGGTCCTGCTCGCGCCGCAGGAACTCGGTGCTGTTGTGGGTGAAGCTCTCCAGCTGGGAGGTCAGGCCGACGCGGGCCGACTCCAGCTCGCCCCGGACGACCTCGGCGTCGACGACGCGCCCGACCGCGACGCTGTCGGGGCCGTCGAAGACCTCTCCCTCGTGGATGCGAAGGCGGGTGCCGTCCTTGATCCGGGCGACGATCTCGGGACCGAACGTGTCGAGGACGGGGATCCCGGCCCGGATCAGCACGTCCGGCCCGAGGTTGGGATAGCGACCGGAGATCATCGGGGCGGCGTTGAGCACGGCCGCGACTCCGGCGTCCACGAGCGCTTGGGCGGTGGCCCGGTCCATGTCCCGGTGGTCGACGATCGCGATGTCACCGGGACGTAGCCGGGTGATGAGGTGCGACGTGCGCCGATCGATGCGCGCGGTGCCGTGGACACCGGGGGGCGCGGGGGGCGTTGGCGGGTGCTTCCGGGGATCTTCATGACCGGCCCATGGTGTCAGCCGCCGTACGGCGAACGATGCACCCGCGACCGTGGGCGCGTCGTGACTCCGAACACCCGTGGAGGGTCCCCGTGGTCAGGTCCGGGACCGCGCCGGGGCGGCCGTCTCCATCAGTTCGCGCGCATGGGCGAGCGCCGTGTCGGACTCCTCCAGACCGGCGAGCATCCGGAGAGCTCGCGCTCGCGCTCGCCGTCGTCGAGAACGGTCAGACCGGAGGTGGTGACGGTGCCGTCACTGGACTTGTGCACCACCACGTGTCGGTCCGCAAAGGCGGCCACCCGGGGCAGGTGGGTCACCACCAGCACCCGGGCGTCGCGGGCGAGCGTCGCCAGTCTCCGTCCGACCTCGATCGCGGGCCTTGCCTCCGACCCCGGCATCCACCTCGTCGAAGACGAAGATCGGGACGGGGCTCGTCTCGGCCAGCGCAACCTCGACGGCGAGCATCACCCGGGAGAGCTCTCCACCCGACGCGCCCTTGTGCAGCGGCCGCGCCTCCGCCCCGGTGTTCGCGGCGAGCAGGAGCTCGACCTCGTCGACGCCACTGCTGGTGGCCCGCAGCCAACGATCGCCGACGTGGAGCTCGGTGGCCGACGGGGTCTCCGGACGCTCGACCTCATTGGCGCGCACGTCGACCGTGACGGTGGCGTGCGGCATCGCCAGCAGCGTGAGCTCGGCCGTCACGGTGGCGCCGAGTCGGGCCGCGGCCTTCTGCCGGGCCGCGGTGAGCTTGCCAGCGGCGACGTCGAGCTGTTCGCGCAGGCCGGCCTGTTGGCCCTTGAGCTGGTCGATCTGCTCGTCGGTGGAGTCGAGGTCGAGCAGCCGGCGTGATCCGGACTCGGCCCGGGTGAGGACCTCGTCGATGGTCTCGCCGTACTTCCGTGTGAGTGACGTCAGTGCCGCTCGACGCTCGCTCACTGCGGCGAGCCGCGCGGGGTCGGTGTCCAGCCGTGCGGCGTACGACGCGACGTCAGCTGCGACATCGGAGAGCAGGTAGGTCACCTCGGCCAACCGGTCGGCCAGCTCGCCCGCCTGCGGATCGTGCTCGCGAACGCCCTCGAGGAGAGTGCGGGCCGACGAGGTCGTCGCCAGTGCGTCCGCACTGCCCTGATCGCTGCTGAGTGCCTCGCGCGCCTGCTCGGCGGCGGTGCGCAGGGTGTCGGCGAACCCGAGTCGGCCCTCCTCGGCGGCCAGCGCCTTGTCCTCACCGGGCTCGGGTGACACGCTCTCGATCTCGGTGAGACCGAACCGCAGCTGATCTGCCTCACGGGCCCGCTCCTGCGCGCTGAGGACGACGGCCCGCAGCTCGCGCTCCACGTCGATGAGCCGCGAGTAGAGGCCGGAGTAGGTCGCCGCTGCCTTGGCCACCGCCGCCCCACCGAACCGGTCCAGCGCATCGCGTTGGGCACTCTGCTTGAGCAACCGGTGCTGATCCGACTGACCGTGTACGGCGACCAGCGGCTCGGCCACGCCCGCCAGAGCGGACACCGGGACCGCAGCGCCGCCCACCCGGGCACGTGAACGACCCTCGGCCGCCACGTTGCGGGCCAGCACGACCCGCCCGTCCTCGACCTCTCCCCCGGCGTCCTCCACGGCGACGACGACATCGGGCAGGTCGGCGACACCGAGCACGCCCTCGACCCGCGCGTGCTTGGCTCCGGTGCGCACGGCACCGGGATCGGCGCGCCCGCCCGGGAGCAGCCCGAGCGCGGTCACGACCATCGTCTTGCCGGCGCCCGTCTCACCGGTGATCACCGTGAGGCCGGGGCCGAGCTCCAGCGTCGACGACTCGATCACGCCCAACGACCGGATGCGGATCTCCTCAAGCATCGGGCTGGGCCTCCTCGCGGCGTCGGCGCTCGGAGGCACTGCGCCAGCCCTCCACGGGCAGGTCGAACTTCGCCACCCGGGCGGTCGGTGAACGGCGCCTGGTGCAGCCGCACGAGACGAACCGGGCGGGCGCCGCGGCGTACCTCGATCCGCGCTCCCGGCGGCAGGTCCACCGTCCGGCGACCGTCGCACCACAGCACGCCGGACCCCTCGGTGTTGGCCAGCACCTCGATGGCGAGCACGCTCGTCGGCGCCACGACCATCGGCCGCGCGAAGAGTGCGTGTGCGCTGATCGGCACCATCAGCAGCGCCTCGACGCCGGGCCACACCACCGGGCCGCCGGCGCTGAAGTTGTAGGCGGTCGAACCGGTCGGGGTCGCGCACACGACACCGTCGCAGCCCCACCGCGACAGCGGCCGGTCGTCGATCTCGACGACCACCTCGAGCATCCGCTCCCGGGCAGCCTTCTCGACACTGGCCTCGTTGAGCGCGAACGTCGAGTAGACGAGCTCCTTGCCCCTCAGCACCGTCACGTCGACGGTCAACCGCTCCTCGGTGACGTAGCGCCGCGCCACGATGGCATCGATCGTGATGGCCACGTCGTCCTGCTCGGCCTCGGCCGGGAACCCGACATGCCCGAGGTTGACGCCGAGCAAGGGCGTGCCGCTCGCATGGGTCAGCTCAGCCGCACGCAGGATCGAACCGTCGCCGCCGATGACGAGCGCGAGCTCGCACCCCTCGCCGGGCTCCTCGTCGGCAGTGACGGTCTCGATCCAGCCCGCACCCGATGAGCCCTGCGTGGGCTCCAGCTCGAGATCCTTCGCCTCCGGCTCCAGCAGTCGTGCGGCGATGCCGTGCTCGGTCAGGGCCCGGGCACACTCACGCGCGACCTCACGGGCGTCCGCTCGTCCGGTGTGGGCCAACAACAGCACCCGCCGCTGGGCGTCGCTCGGCGTCTCGGTCACGGGTCCACCCTCTCACCCGCCGCGCCCCGAGAGCTGCTGCGCTCCACCTCGGCGCGCACGTCGTCGCCGTCGATGGCGGCCGGCCCACGGCGCAGCAGCAGGAAGAACTCGACGTTTCCGGACGGTCCCGGCAACGGGCTGGGCGTCACGCCCACCGCACCCCACCCGCGGGCGGCGGCCACGTCGGCGATGTGGGTGACGGCTTCGGCCCGCAGGTCGAGGCTCCGCACGACGCCGCCCTTGCCGACACGGTCCTTGCCGACCTCGAACTGCGGCTTCACCATCAGCGCCAGCTCGCCGTCGGGTGCCATCACGGACAACAGGGCATCGAGGACGAGCTCGAGCGAGATGAAGGACAGGTCGCCGACCACCGGGTCGACTGGGTCGCCGATGATCTCCGGCGTCAGCTCCCTGATGTTGGTGCGATCGTGCACGATCACCCGGTCGTCGCTCTGCAACGACCACGCGAGCTGGCCGTAGCCGACGTCGACGGCCACCACCTCCCGGGCACCTGCGCGCAGGAGCACGTCAGTGAAACCGCCGGTCGAGGCGCCGGCGTCAAGGCAGCGCTTCCCGGCGACGTCCACCCCGTGGGAAGCGAACACTGTCAACGCGCCGGCGAGCTTGTGCCCGCCGCGCGACACGTACTCCTCACGATCGGGGTCCTCACGCACCACGATCGCCACGTCGGTGGTGATCCCGGTGGCGGGCTTGGTCGCGACCGCGCCGGAGACCTTGACCCGGCCAGCCGCGATCAGCGCGCTCGCGTGCTCACGCGAGCGCGCCAGTCCCCTGCGCACGAGCTCGGCGTCGAGCCGCAGACGTCGGGGCGGCACGCTCAGCCGTGTCCGGGGTCGAGGGCACGGCGCAGCTGGTCATGAGCCTGCTCGAAGACGGCCACGTGCTCGGCCACCGACCGGTCGTCGAGTGCCTGCACCGATGCGAGTACGGCGTCGACGGCACCCACTCCTGTCGACGGTGCCTCCCAACCGTCGGAACCGACCGTCTCCGACGCCTCTTGGTCGTCGGAGGCGTCGGGCGCGAGGTCGGCCTGCTCGTACTCACTCATGGGCGCGAGATTACCTTCGCTCGTCCGGCCGAGGGGGACCGGTGGCTCCAACGCTCCCGCGTCGACCACGGTCCCGGTCTCGTCCAGGGGCCGCCCAGCTCGCGGCGGCCACGACGCGCCACCAGTCAGCGTCGCTGCCCTCGCCCGCCACCTTGAGGGCACCGCCCTCCACGCGCGCCTGCCAGCCGCCGAGCTGGGCGCCGTCGGCATCCACCTCGGGCACCGGGTGGGCCTCGAAGAGTCCTGCCGGGTCCGGCGAGATGTAGCTCGGGCGCAGCTCGGGGGTCGCGGCCACCAGCTCGGCGAGGTGAGTCACGCCGGTCATCACGAGCAGGGAGTCCACCCCGACGGCGTGTGCACCCTCGATGTCGGTGTCGAGCCGATCCCCCACCATCAGCGGCCGGTCTCCACCCACGCGGCGGATCGTCTCGTCCATCAGCGGCCGAGCGGGCTTGCCCGCCACGATGGCCTCGACTCCGGCGAAGTCGGCCAGCGTGCGGACCAGCACCCCGTGGCCGGGCGCCAGTCCGTAGTCGGTCGGGATCGTCAGGTCGGTGTTGCTGGCGACGTAGGGCAGTCCGTCGCGGATCAGGGTTGCCGCGCGCATGATGTCCTTCCACAGGACATCGGGGCCGTAGCCGCTGACGATCGCCACCGCCTCGCCCGACTCCGTGATGACCTCCAGACCTTCGGCGGCCGGGGCAGCCTCGAGACCGGCACCGCCGAGCAGCAACACACGCGAGCCGGGGCCGAACCGGTCCTTGATCACTCGCGCAGCCGCCCGGGCGGAGGTCACGACATCGGCCGCCGTGGCCGCGACCCCCAGCTTCACCGGGTTGGCCGCGACCTTCTCGGGCGTGCGCGAAGCGTTGTTCGTGACGAACGCCGGGTGCACGCCTGCGTCGCGGACGCGCTGGAGTCGTTCGGCGACACCGTCGATCGCCCTCCCACTGACGTAGACGACCCCGTCGAGGTCGAACATCGTGAGGTCATAGCCCTCGAGCAGCGGCACTTCGGATGCCTTCAGCACATTCACCCTCCCGTCGGCCGCTGGGGTGCGGCCCCTACGATGCTTTGATGGACTTCGCGGCAGTGATCACGCCTCCGTACGTGGCGAAGCCCTTGAGACTCGAACCGTTCCGGGCCCTGTTGCTGGCCCCGAGTCGCGTCGGTGATCCGGCGTCCGCGCGAGCGTTCGCGCGACCCTATCGCGCGGTCGCGGCCCGGCTCCTCGCGTGGGAGGCCAGCGGTCGGGTGACCCGGTCGCAGGCACCTGCCCTCTTCCTGCACGAATACACCGCGGGAGGGCTCACGATTCGAGGACTCGTCGGCGCCCCGGCCATCGACCAACGAGCATCCGGATTGGACGACCGGGCCGTGTGGCCACACGAGGGCATTCACCCGGCCCGGGTCGATGAGCTGGCATCCCGGATGTTCGAGATGGGGATGAATCCGGCGCCGATCCTGCTGGTCCACGAAGGACCCGCCGACGTGCGTGCCCTGCTGAAGATCGTCACGGCGCGCGTTCCGGACGTGGAGTACCTCGACCGTACCGAGCAGAAGCAGCGGATCTGGGCGATCACGGACCCCGCTGAGATCGACGCGATCAATACGTCGCTGCGCGACGGCGCCGCGCTCATCGCCGACGGCCACCACCGCTACGCGGCCTACCTGCAGCTTCAGGAGGCCCACCCGGGAACTGCGTGGGACCGTGGCCCGGCAATGCTCGTCGACCAGACCGACACACCGCTGTTCCTCGGCGCCATCCACCGCACCCTGACCGGGGTCTCCGTCGCAGACGTCTGCGACGCTGCTCTCCTGGCCGGGGGGACGGTGCATCCCGAAGCACGCCGGGAAGCACTGGCAGACCTTGCCCCGGACACCCTCGTCCTCACCGACTCCGAGCGCTGGGCCGTCGTCGCTCCCCCACGGCTGCGGGCATCGAGCTCGTGGAGTGGTTGCAGAGCGGACTCATCCCGGCGCTGGCGGAACAGCCGACATCGATCGCCTTCCACCACACCGCCGAGGATGCGATGAGCCGCGCCCGGCCGCGCACGGTGGCCGTCCTGCTGCCGGCGCCTGACTTCGCCGCGGTGCGGGACCCGGTCAACCACGGTGGACTGCTCCCGGAGAAGGCCACGTCGTTCCAGCCGAAGCCGAGCACGGGCGTCCTCATGCGCTCGGTGCGCGACGAATCATCCGCGCCGATCTGACCTCAATGTCCACGCGGGACGCCTTGCCGGCCGCGGTGGCGAAGAAGTTGCGGCGTACGGCGCCCTCGACCTCGACCGGGTCGCCCTTGCGCCACGACCGCGTCGACCTCCTGACACGAGCCGTCCGGGCCGTGCACTCGAGCGTGTCCACAAGCTGGCCGGAGTCATGTCCCGGGGGCCGGTCCGTCACGACCCGGAAGGCAGAGATGACGGTGCCGCTGGGCAGCGTCTTCTCGGCCGCTTCACCACTGACGCGGCCGATCAGGCGCACGCTGTTCACTGTTTCCACTTCCGTCTGTGCAGACATTGCACATCACCTCCGGGTAGCAGATTTCCCCGCCGGCTCCGACAATGAGGCGAGTGCAGCTTCGGGCCCTGTGGACAGGAGCCCGCAGAGGGGCATTGTGGACACTTTGCGACCCACCTACCAAACAAGAGCCTTCGGAAATGCAGAAGAGGGGCCACCCAAAGGTGGCCCCTCTTCTTCAATTGTTGTCCGGCGGCGTCCTACTCTCCCACAGCCTCTCGGCTGCAGTACCATCGGCGCTGAAAGGCTTAACTTCCGGGTTCGGTATGGGACCGGGTGTTTCCCTTTCGCTATGGCCGCCGTAACTCTGGCGGAACACACACCCAAACCCAACACGGATGTTGGTCGGGGCATGTTCCAAGCTTGATGATGCATCTGTTCAGTTGTGTGTCCTGCAACCGCTCACGACCCGATGGGTGTGTTGGTTGGGAACTGCATGTGGACGCGGGCACTCATTCGTGCGTTTGTAGCGCTGGTCTTGTCGTGTTCTCTACCGTAACCGGTGTGGTGATTGGTTTTGTACGGTGTTGGGACAAGCCCTCGGCCTATTAGTACCGGTCGGCTGGGCATTACTGCTGTACACCTCCGGCCTATCAACCCCATGTTCTGTGGGGGGCCTTACCCAGTTAACCCGGTGGGAAACCTCATCTTGAAACGTGCTTCCCGCTTAGATGCATTCAGCGGTTATCACTTCCGAACGTAGCCAACCAGCCGTGCTCCCGGCGGAACAACTGGCACACCAGAGGTTCGTCCATCCCGGTCCTCTCGTACTAGGGACAGCCTTTCTCAAGTTTCCTGCGCGCGGCGGATAGGGACCGAACTGTCTCACGACGTTCTAAACCCAGCTCGCGTGCCGCTTTAATGGGCGAACAGCCCAACCCTTGGGACCTACTCCAGCCCCGGGATGCGACGAGCCGACATCGAGGTGCCAAACCATCCCGTCGATATGGACTCTTGGGGAAGATCAGCCTGTTATCCCCGGGGTACCTTTTATCCGTTGAGCGACGCCGCTTCCACCTGCTGGCGCCGGATCACTAGTTCCGACTTTCGTCCCTGCTCGACATGTCTGTCTCACAGTCAAGCTCCCTTGTGCACTTACACTCAACACCTGATTGCCAACCGAGGCTGAGGGAACCTTTGAGCGCCTCCGTTACTTTTTAGGAGGCAACCGCCCCAGTTAAACTACCCATCAGGCACTGTCCCTGATCCGGATTACGGACCTAGGTTAGACATCTAATACTACTAGAGTGGTATTTCAACGATGACTCCACACAAACTGGCGTCTGCGCTTCACAGTCTCCCACCTATCCTACACAAGCAGTACCAAACACCAATACCAAACTATAGTAAAGGTCCCGGGGTCTTTCCGTCCTGCCGCGCGTAACGAGCATCTTTACTCGTAGTGCAATTTCGCTGAGTCCATGGTTGAGACAGCGCCCAAGTCGTTACTCCATTCGTGCAGGTCGGAACTTACCCGACAAGGAATTTCGCTACCTTAGGATGGTTATAGTTACCACCGCCGTTTACTGGGGCTTAAATTCTCCGCTTCGACTTGCGTCTAACAGGTCCTCTTAACCTTCCAGCACCGGGCAGGAGTCAGTCCGTATACATCGTCTTACAACTTCGCACGGACCTGTGTTTTTAGTAAACAGTCGCTTGGGCTGGTCTCTGCGGCCGTTCACGCTCCCCCAGCAAGTGGGTTCACGATCCGGGCCCCCTTCTCCCGAAGTTACAGGGGGCATTTTGCCGAGTTCCTTAACCATGGTTATCTCGATCGCCTTAGTATTCTCTACCTGATCACCTGAGTCGGTTTGGGGTACGGGCGGCGCATAGCTCGCTAGAGGTTTTTCTCGACAGCATAGGATCACCCACTTCACCATACGGCTCCGTGTCACATCTCAGACTCCACATCAAAGTGAGCGGCCCGGATTTACACCGGACCCCGTCCTACATGCTTACCCGTGGACTACCATCGCCACGGCTGGGCTACCTTCCTGCGTCACCCCATCGCTTGACTACTACCAGTTCGGGTCCCACGCTCCGCCCAGACGTCTCGCCCCCGAAGGGTCCGATCATCTGGGTTTCGGATGGTTAGCATCACCGGGTTCGTCATGGGCGCTACTTTGCCGGTACGGGAATATCAACCCGTTGTCCATCGACTACGCCTGTCGGCCTCGCCTTAGGTCCCGACTTACCCGGGGCAGATTAGCTTGACCCCGGAACCCTTGATCATTCGGCGGAAGAGTTTCTCGCTCTTCATTCGCTACTCATGCCTGCATTCTCACTCGTGTGGGCTCCACACGGATCACTCCGGCGCTTCACTGCCCACACGACGCTCCCCTACCCATCCAGCGCACTGAACACCGATCAAGTCGATGCTGATGTATTCGCTGAATGCCATAGCTTCGGCGGATGACTTGAGCCCCGCTACATTGTCGGCGCGGAATCACTTGACCAGTGAGCTATTACGCACTCTTTCAAGGGTGGCTGCTTCCAAGCCAACCTCCCGGTTGTCACTGCGACTCCACATCCTTTTCCACTTAGTCACCGCTTAGGGGCCTTAGCTGATGGTCTGGGCTGTTTCCCTCTCGACAATGGAGCTTATCCCCCACTGTCTCACTGCTGCGCTCTCACTTACCGGCATTCGGAGTTTGGCTAACGTCAGTAACCTGGTCGGGCCCATCGGCTATCCAGTGCTCTACCTCCGGCAAGAAACACACAACGCTGCACCTAAATGCATTTCGGGGAGAACCAGCTATCACGAAGTTTGATTGGCCTTTCACCCCTATCCACAGGTCATCCCCTCAGTTTTCAACCTAAGTGGGTTCGGTCCTCCACGTCGTCTTACCGACGCTTCAACCTGCCCATGGATAGATCACTTCGCTTCGGGTCTTGAGCGCGCTACTGAAACGCCCTATTCGGACTCGCTTTCCTTACAGGCTACCCCACACGGGTTAACCTCGCAACACACCGCAAACTCGCAGGCTCATTCTTCAAAAGGCACGCCGTCACAAGCCACAAGGACTCGCTCCGACGGATTGTAGGCACACGGTTTCAGGTACTATTTCACTCCCCGCCGGGGGTACTTTTCACCTTTCCCTCACGGTACTTGTCCGCTATCGGTCATCAAGGAGTATTTAGGCTTAACGGGTGGTCCCGCCAGATTCACACGGAATTTCAGGGGTTCCGTGTTACTTGGGGTACTGCTCCAGAGCTCAGAACATACGTCTACGGGGCTATCACCCGCTACGGCACCACTTTCCAATGGACTTCGACTTCGTATCTGAGTTTCTTACTCTGCACACAGCCGGCAGACCGTGTCGAGCAACCCCACAACCCCATGACTGCAACCCCTGCCGGGTATCACACAACCATGGTTTGGCCTCTTCCGATTTCGCTCGCCACTACTCTCGGAATCACTTTTGTTTTCTCTTCCTGTGGGTACTGAGATGTTTCACTTCCCCACGTTCCCTCCACACACCCTATGTGTTCAGATGTGGGTAACTGGACATGACTCCAGCTGGGTTTCCCCATTCGGACACCCCCGGATCACAGCTCGGTTGCCAACTCCCCGGGGGCTTATCGCAGGCTCCTACGTCCTTCATCGGCTCTTGATGCCAAGGCATCCACCATGTGCCCTTCATAGCTTGTCTCAACAACGTCAAAACAAATCACTACAAAGAAAACACCACACACCCACCACAATCAATGAGGGCGCATGTCTTGCAAAACTTACACTACAAAGCATTAATTAATGCTCGCGTCCACTATGCAGATCTCAAACAACAACCCCACCAACCCCCACCAACCCGCATACGCAGACCAGCAGACAAAGGAGAGCAATCCAAAAACAACAACCCCGAGCAACCCCACCCACCAACAAAAGCCAGTACATGGTGCAACTCGGCCCTGATGCTTCAGGACCCAACAGTGTGCCAACCCTCCCCCACCAGAACCAACCCCGTTCCACACCCACAACAAGTTGCGAGTAGTACTAAGCGCCAGCCCCACAGGGGTCAAGCATCATCGACGATTCCACTAGTGAACACCACCAGTGCCACCCGGACGGATGCCAGTGTGCGGGGTGTGTGCTCCTTAGAAAGGAGGTGATCCAGCCGCACCTTCCGGTACGGCTACCTTGTTACGACTTCGTCCCAATCGCCAGCCCCACCTTCGACAGCTCCCTCCCTTACGGGTTGGGCCACCGGCTTCGGGTGTTGCCGACTTTCGTGACGTGACGGGCGGTGTGTACAAGGCCCGGGAACGTATTCACCGCAGCGTTGCTGATCTGCGATTACTAGCGACTCCGACTTCATGGGGTCGAGTTGCAGACCCCAATCCGAACTGAGACCGGCTTTTTGGGATTCGCTCCCCCTTACGGGATCGCAGCCCTTTGTACCGGCCATTGTAGCATGCGTGAAGCCCCGGACATAAGGGGCATGATGACTTGACGTCATCCCCACCTTCCTCCGAGTTGACCCCGGCAGTCTCCTATGAGTCCCCACCATTACGTGCTGGCAACATAGAACGAGGGTTGCGCTCGTTGCGGGACTTAACCCAACATCTCACGACACGAGCTGACGACAGCCATGCACCACCTGTACACCGACAAAAGGGGCCTCATCTCTGAGGCTTTCCGGTGTATGTCAAACCAGTGTAAGGTTCTTCGCGTTGCATCGAATTAATCCGCATGCTCCGCCGCTTGTGCGGGCCCCCGTCAATTCCTTTGAGTTTTAGCCTTGCGGCCGTACTCCCCGGGCAGGGCGCTTAATGCGTTAGCTGCGGCACGGAACCCATGGAATAGGCCCCACACCTAGCGCCCAACGTTTACGGTGTGGACTACCAGGGGTATCTAATCCTGTTCGCTCCCCACACTTTCGCTCCTCAGCGTCAGGTAATGCCCAGAGAACCGCCTTCGCCACCGGTGTTCCTCCTGATATCTGCGCATTTCACCGCTACACCGGGAATTCCGTTCTCCCCTGCATACCTCTAGTCTGCCCGTATCGGAAGCCAGCACACAGTTAAGCTGTGTGTTTTCACTCCTGACGCGACAAACCGCCTACGAGCCCTTTACGCCCAATAATTCCGGACAACGCTCGCACCCTACGTATTACCGCGGCTGCTGGCACGTAGTTGGCCGGTGCTTCTTCTGCACATACCGTCACTTTCGCTTCGTCTGTGCTGAAAGAGGTTTACAACCCGAAGGCCGTCATCCCTCACGCGGCGTTGCTGGATCAGGCTTCCGCCCATTGTCCAATATTCCCCACTGCTGCCTCCCGTAGGAGTCTGGGCCGTGTCTCAGTCCCAGTGTGGCCGGTCACCCTCTCAGGCCGGCTACCCGTCGAAGCCATGGTAGGCCATTACCCCACCATCAAGCTGATAGGCCGCGAGCACATCCCCCACCGAAAAACTTTCCACCACAACCCATGCGAATCGTGGTCATATCCGGTATTAATCACCGTTTCCGGTGGCTATCCCAAAGTGGAGGGCAGATTACTCACGTGTTACTCACCCGTTCGCCGCTCGAGTACCACCGAAGTGGCCTTTCCGCTCGACTTGCATGTGTTAAGCACGCCGCCAGCGTTCGTCCTGAGCCGGGATCAAACTCTCCATCGAAAACAAACACCCACACCAACCCAAAGGCCAGCACAGGAAAAAGAGAGCCACATCCCCTGACAAAAGACACAACACTGACAAAAAATATTGTCAGAAATTATTGTCTTCAACCAAAGAAACCACCACCACAACCATGCACCCAACCCACCCAAAAGGCAGACCAAACACAAGTCACGGTGACGGGGCAAAACAAACTAATTCGTCGACTATGACACACTGTTGAGTTCTCAAACATCAGAGTCACCCAAGCGCCTCCGACTGAGTCGGACTTGTCTTGGGGACAACCTGCAAAAACTTACCGGTCCGGCCTGCGCCAGTCAAACTGGCGAGTTGTGGATCGGTGTCGGACGCGGCTGTACCCAACTTGTTTGCCCTCTCGGCCCGAAGTTCGGCGTTCGCTTGCGGCGACAGGTGAAACATTAGACCCAAGGTGGCGAGCGTGCCAACTCGGGGTGGACTTCTTGGTGTTTGTGCAGGTCAGAGCCTTGCTCGAGGTGTTCGTCGGGGAGGCGGGCCGGTAGACCGACACCGTGCGCTCGCCGGTCAACCAGTACCGCCGGGGGGGCATCTGCTGCCTCTCGAAGGCCCACACGAGGTCCCGAGGAGATATTTCTGGGATCGGGCGTGTCAGCCAGCTCGAGCCTGACGCGACCCGTGGCCGGGTCGTTCCCGTAGTCGGACAGGTCGATGTCGAGGGCCTTGCACAACCGAGCCGGCCCGCGCGCCGGGTCGCGATCGGGGGCACCGGGGCGGCGTACCCGCGCGGTCTCGATCCCGGAGACCACCTCGCCCGCGCGCAGCAGCACACCCGACGGTGTGCCTTCTCCCCCGCACACCACGTTGGCGCAGTGGTGCATGCCGTAGGTGAAGTAGACGTAGAGGCGACCGGGCGGGCCGAACATCGCCGCATTGCGCGGCGTCTGCCCGCGGTACGAGTGCGAGCCCGGGTCATCGGCCCCGGCGTAGGCCTCCACCTCGGTGATCCGTACGGCCACGTCGCCGCAGCGCAGGATCGAGCCCAGCAGGGTCGGTGCCACCTCGAGCACCGGCCCCGCCCAGCGGGTCGTCAGCTCAGCTGAGGCGCTCACGGCAGGCGGCAGCCACCGCGGTCAGCTCGGCCAGCTGCTCACGGACGCGCTCGGGGGCAGTGCCACCGCGGCCGTCGCGTGACTCGACGGAGCCCCGGGCGGTGAGGACGAGACGAAGCTGCGAGGTGAGCGCGGGTGAGATGGCGGCGTACTCCTCGTCGGTGAGCCCGTCGAGGTCGGTGCCCTTGGCCTCGGCCGCGCGCACGCAGGCGCCGGCCACTTCGTGGGCGATCCGGAACGGGGTGCCCTCGCGCACCAGCCACTCCGCGATGTCGGTCGCGAGCGAGAACCCCTGCGGAGCCAGCTCGGCCATTCGCTCCGTGTTGTAGACGAGCGTCGCGACCTGACCGGTGAAGGCCGGCAGCAGCACCTCGAGGGTGTCCGGGGAATCGAAGACGGGCTCCTTGTCCTCCCGGAGGTCGCGGTTGTAGGCCAGCGGCAGCGCCTTCAGCGTGGTCAGCAACCCGGTCAGGTTGCCGACCGGGCGACCGGACTTGCCGCGGGCCAGCTCTGCGATGTCGGGGTTCTTCTTCTGCGGCATGATGCTCGACCCGGTCGACCGGGGAGTCGTGGAGCGTCACGAAGTCGAACTCCCCGGTGGCCCACAGGATGATCTCTTCGGCGAGCCGGGAGATGTCGATCCCGATCTGGGCACACACGAAGGCGAACTCCGACACGAAGTCGCGCGATGCGGTGCCGTCGATCGAGTTCGCCGTCGAGCCCGTGAAGCCGAGCTCGGAGGCGACGAGCTCCGGGTCGAGGCCCGGGCTCTGGCCGGCCAGCGCTCCGGATCCGTACGGCGAATCCGACCGCACCCGGACCTGCCAGTCGCCCAGCCGGTCGACGTCACGCAGCAATGCCCACGCGTGCGCCAGCAGGTGGTGCGAGAGGAGCACCGGCTGCGCGTGCTGCAGGTGAGTGCGACCCGGCATGATCGCACCGTGGTGGGTGTTCGCCCGGGTGGCGAGCGCGTCCACCGGGTCGAGCACCGGGCTCGCCAGGACGCGTCCGTGGTCGAGCAGGTAGCAGCGGAACAGCGTGGCGATCTGGTCGTTGCGCGACCGGCCCGCCCGCAGCTTGCCGCCGACCTCCGGACCGACCTCCTCGATCAGGAGCCGTTCGAGTGCACCATGCACGTCCTCGTCGGACGCGGACGGTCGCAGTCGCCCGGACGTGTACGCCTCGGTGAGCACGTCGAGCCCGCGGTGCAGCTCGTTCTCCTCGTCGGCCGTCAACAACCCCGCCGCCCCGAGCGCCTTCGCGTGGGCGTGCGAACCGGCGATGTCGTACAGCGCGAGCCGCCAGTCGAAGTGGGTCGAGCGCGAGAGTGCCTCCAGCTCCGGCGATGGCCCGCCCTCGAAACGACCACCCCACAGCTTGCCCTCGTTGGTCGCGCTGACGTCGCCCATCAGTCCGTCCCCGACTTCCATCGCCGCGCTGTCGAGCGCCTCGTCGTCGAGCTCGTCGCCGCCATTGGCGCGCGCGATGCGCTCCGCTCCCCCGGGCTCGATCTCGCCGAAGAGGTTGCCGTTCTCCACGAGCACGTGGCCCCGGTCCTGCGGCTGGCTGGCGTAGAGCTCGAGCTTGGCGCGCGAGTCGGCGATGTCGAGGTTGCGCATGGTGAGCTGGCCGATCCGGTCGGTGGGACCGAAGACGGCGTTGTCGGTGCGCTCCATCGAGAGCTTGTCGGGGTGGTAGGAGAACGCCGGCCCGTCGGTGACCAGCACCGTGTAGTCCTCGCCTCGACGCAGCCGCAGCGTCACCTCGCCCGTCACCAGAGAGGCGACCCAGCGCTGGATCGCCTCACGCATCATCAGCGCCTGCGGGTCGAGCCACCGCCCCTCGTAGAGCAGCCGACCGAGCCGGCGGCCCTCGTAGTGGTAGTTGGCGATCGTGTCCTCGTTGTGCACGGCGTTGAGCAGACGCTCGTAGGCGATCCACAGCAACGCCATACCGGGTGCCTCGTAGATGCCGCGGGACTTGGCCTCGATGATCCGGTTCTCGATCTGGTCGGACATGCCGAGCCCGTGGCGACCACCGATCTCGTTGGCCTTGAGCACCAGCTGCACTGCGTCGGGGAAGCTCGCACCGTTGATCGCGACGGGGCGACCCCCGGTCGAAGCGGATCGTGACGTCCTCGGTCTCGATCGCGACGGAGGGATCCCAGAACTTCACCCCCATGATCGGCTCGACGGTCTCGAGGGACACATCCGAGTGCTCGAGGGTCTTCGCTTCGTGGGTGGCGCCCCAGATGTTGGCGTCCGTGGAGTAGGCCTTCTCCTTGCTGTCACGGTAGGGCAGGTCGCGCTCGGTGAGCCACTGGCTCATCTCGGTGCGGCCGCCCAGCTCGTGCACGAAGTCGGCGTCGAGCCACGGCTTGTAGATGCGCAGCTCGGGGTTGGCGAGGAGGCCGTAGCGGTAGAACCGCTCGATGTCGTTGCCCTTGAAGGTCGAGCCGTCGCCCCAGATGTCGACGCCGTCCTCGTGCATCGCCCGCACGAGCATCATGCCGGTGACGGCACGACCCAGCGGCGTGGTGTTGAAGTAGGTGCGGCCACCGGAGCGGATGTGGAAGGCGCCGCAGGCCATCGCGGCCGGGGCCCTCCTCCACCGGGGAGGCACGGCAGTCGATGGCGCGGGCGATCTCGGCGCCGTACTGCTTGGCGCGACCGGGGACGCCGGAGATGTCCGGCTCGTCGGCCTGCCCGATGTCGGCGGTGTAGGTGCACGGGACGGCGCCCTTCTCGCGCATCCGGGCGACGGCTACGGAGGTGTCGAGGCCACCGGAGAAGGCGATGCCGACGCGCTCGCCGACGGGAAGGGAGGTGAGGACCTTGCTCACTTACTGGTCATCCTTTGCAGTGTGGTGGTTCGCGAGTTCGAGGAAGCGGCGCGCGAGTGCGTCGCCGCCGAGTGGATCACGGCCGATGACGAGCACGGTGTCGTCCCCGGCGATGGTGCCGAGCACGTCGCCCAGATCGGCACGGTCGAAGGCGCTGGCCGGGAACTGGGCCGCGCCCGGCGGCGTACGCAGGACGACGAGGTTGGCGCTGGCGTCCGCGCTCACGAGCAGCTCGGCGCACAGGCGCGCAAGTCGCTCGGTGGCACCGGCGGCCTCACGGGTGCTGGCGGGACCGCGGTCGCCGCCCTCGGCAGGCACGGCATAGACCAGCGGTCCGGCCTTGCTGCGGACCTTGACCGCGTCGAGCTCGACGAGGTCGCGGCTGAGAGTCGCCCGGGTGACGTGGACGTCGTGCTGGGCGAGCAGCTCGGCCAGCTCGGTCTGGGACCGGACCGCGTGGTTGGTCACGAGGTCGATGATCCGCTGGTGGCGGGCGTTCTTGGTCATCGGGCTGACGGCGGAGCTGCTCATGAGTGCTCCAACAGCCACGCAAGGATCGCCTTCTGCGCGTGGCGGCGGTTCTCGGCCTCGTCCCAGACGGCGCTCTGCGGCCCGTCGATCACCTCGGCGCTGATCTCCTTGCCGCGGTAGGCGGGCAGGCAGTGCAGCACGATGGCCTCGGGCACGGCGTGCGCCAGCAGGTCGCTCGTCACGCCGTACGGCGCAAACAGCTCGAGCCGCTCGACGGCCTCCTCCTCGCGACCCATCGAGACCCACGTGTCGGTGACGACGACCTGCGCGTCGGTGACCGCGGCGACGGGGTCGGTGCCGATGACAACGCTGCCGCCGGTGTCCTTGGCGATCACCCGTGCTCGCTCGGACCACGTCGGCGGCCGGCTCGGAAACCGGCTGGTGCGGCCACGGTGACGTGCAGTCCGGCGGTGGCGCCGGCGAGCACCCGGGGAGTTGCCCATGTTGCAGGCACCGTCGCCGACGAACGCGACACGCACCCCGGCCGGGGAGCCGAGTCGCTCCTGGACGGTCTGCAGGTCGGCCAGCAACTGGCACGGGTGGAAGTCGTCGGTGAGGGCGTTGACGACCGGGACTCGCGCATAGGACGCCATCGTCGCCGAGTCGGCCCGGTGGGCCGTGCGCCACACGATCGCGGAGGACTGTCGACCCAGCACGCGTGCGACGTCCTCCACGGACTCGCGCAGGAACCCATGGCGGCCGGGCCGCCGTCGACCGTCATGGGGTTGCCGCCCAGCTCGGCGATCCCAGCGGTGAAGGAGACCTGTGTGCGCAGCGTCGGGCGGTCGAAGACCAGCGCCACGGTCTTCGGGCCGGCCAACGGCTTGGGGCCGTAGGGGTCCTTCTTCATCGCGGCGGCGAGGGCGAGCACCTCGGCCTGCTCGGCCGGGGTCAGGTCGTCGTCGGCCGGGAGGTGGCGGGTCACGCGGACACCTCGCTCGCGCCGAGGATCGCCGCCCGGGCGTCGATCAGGCTGTGGGCGTCGGCGTCGGTCAGCACGAGCGGCGGGACGAGCCGGATCGTGCTCGGGCCGGTGGCGTTGAGGATGAAGCCGCTCGCCATCGCCGCAGTGACGACGCTCGGGGCATCGACGGTCAGGTCGAGGCCGATCATGAGGCCCTCACCGCGGATCTCGACGACCCGGGGGTCCGGCAGCCCGTCGCGCAGTGTCTTGCCGAGGGCGTTGACGTGGTCGAGGAGGTGGTCCTTCTCGATGGTGTCGAGGACGGCGAGCGCGGCCGCACACGCGACCGGGTTGCCGCCGAAGGTGGTGCCGTGGTTGCCCGGCTCCGGGGAGCGCGCCAACCTCGCCGAGGCCGATCGTCGCGCCGATGGGCATGCCGCCGCCGAGGCCCTTGGCCGGGGTGACGATGTCGGGCGTCACGCCCTGCCCGCTCGGGAGCTGGTGGGCGAACCACACGCCTGTGCGGCCGATGCCGGTCTGGACCTCGTCGAGCCAGAGCAGCGCGCCGTGGTCGTCACACGCCTGCCGGGCGGCCGCGAGGTAGCCGGCCGGCGGCACGCGCACACCCGCCTCGCCCCGGATGGGTTCGAGGACCACGGCGGCCGTCTCGTCGGTCACCGCTGCGGCGAGGGCCGATGCGTCGCCGTACGGGACGAAGGTGACGGTGCCGGGCAGCGGCTCGAAGGGTGAGCGGTAGGCGGCCTTGGAGGTGAGCGCGAGCGCGCCCATCGTCCGGCCGTGGAAGGCGCCCTCAGTGGCCACGATGTGGGTGCGGCCGGTGCGGCGGGTGAGCTTGAACGCCGCTTCGTTGGCCTCGGTGCCGGAGTTGGAGAAGAAGACGCGCCCCTCGGTGCCGAGCAGTGCGAGCAGGCGCTCGGCGAGGGGCGAGCTGCGGCTCGGAGGCGAAGAAGTTGGACACGTGCCCGAGCGTCTGGAGCTGCGTGGTCACCGCCTCGACCATCGCCGGGTGGGCGTGGCCGAGGGAGTTGACCTGCGATGCCGCCGAGGAAGTCGACGTATTCGCGTCCGTCCGCGTCCCAGACGTGTGCGCCCTCGCCGCGGGTGAGCAGCAGCTTGGGCGTGCCGAAGGTGTTCATCAGCGCGGATTCGTAACGGTCCTGCCAGCTCATGAGGTGCCTCCCTGCGCCGAGAGCGCCTTGCGGAGCTTGGTCGCGACGCCGGGCAGCACTGGGTGCCGACGCCCTCGTCGGTGAAGATCTCGAGGAGTACGGCGTGGGGCTCGCGTCCGTCGACGACGGTCGCGCGCGGCACCCCGTTGGTGACGGCTCGGTGACACGCCGTCATCTTGGGGACCATGCCGGCGTCCAGCGACGACAGCATCTCGCCGAGCGCCTCGGGGCCGATCTCCTGGATCACGTCGTCGGAGTTGCCGTAGTCGCGGTAGAGCCCCTCGACGTCGGTGAGCACGAGCAGCTTCTCGGCGCCGAGCGCGATCGCCGGGGCGGCGGCCGCCGTGTCGGCGTTGACGTTGTGGACGGTGCCGTGGATGTCGGGCGCGACGCTGGAGATCACCGGGATCCGGCCAGCCTCGACGAGGTCGAGCACCGCCTCCGGGCGGACGTGGGCGACCTCGCCGACGAGGCCGAGGTCGACCTCCTCGCCGTCCACGATGGTGTTGGTGGCGGTGGCGGTGAACAGGCCGGCGTCCTCACCGGAGAGCCCGACCGCGAGCGGACCGTGCTGGTTGATCAGGCCGACGAGCTCGCGCTGCACCTGCCCGACCAGCACCATGCGTACGACGTCCATCGCCTCGGGCGTGGTGACCCGCAGGCCGCCGCGGAACTCCGAGGTGATGTCGAGGCGCTTGAGCATGGCCGAGATCTGCGGGCCGCCGCCGTGGACGACCACGGGCTTGAAGCCGGCGAAGCGGAGGAACGCGATGTCCTCGGCGAACGCCTGCTTGAGCACGTCGTTGGTCATGGCGTTGCCGCCGTACTTCACCACGATCGTCTTGCCGTGGTACTGCTTCAGCCACGGCAGCGCCGCGGCCAGGGTCTTCGCATCTGTCTTCATGAGCTGTACGCGCTGTTCTCGTGGACGTAGGCGTGGGTGAGGTCGTTGGTCCACACCGTCGCGCGGGCGTCGCCGGCCTTGAGGTCGATGGTCACCGTGACCTCGCGACCGGTCAGGTCGATGCCGGACGGGTCGTCGGCCGGGGTCGAGCTGCGGCACACCCAGACGCCGTTCAACGCGACGTCGAGGTCGGCCGGGTCGAAGGCCGCCTGCGTGGTCCCGACGCTGGCCAGCACCCGGCCCCAGTTGGGGTCGTTGCCGAAGACGGCGGCCTTGAAGAGATTGCTGCGAGCCACGCTGCGACCGACCTCGACGGCGTCGTCCTCGGAGGCCGCGTTGAGGGTCGTGATCGCGATCTCGTGGTCGGCGCCCTCGGCGTCCTTGAGCAGCTGCATCGCGAGGTCGGTGCAGGCCCGGGTCAGTGCCGCCGTGAAGTCCTCGGGCGTGGGGGTGATGCCGCTGGCCCCGCTGGCCATGACGGTCACGGTGTCGTTGGTCGACATGCAGCCGTCGGAGTCGAGGCGGTCGAAGCTGACCCGGGTCGACGCGCGCAGTGCGGCGTCCAGCACGTCGGCCGGCACGACTGCGTCGGTGGTGATCACGACCAGCATGGTGGCCAGCGCCGGAGCGAGCATGCCCGCGCCCTTCGCCATACCTCCGATGGACCAGCCCGCCCCTTCGACGACGACCTGCTTGGAGACGGAGTCGGTGGTCATGATCGCCTCGGCGGCCGAGGTCCCTCCGTCGGCCGACAGCTCGGCGTACGCACTCTGGACGCCCGCCAGCAGGTCCTCGCGGCTGTTGGCGAGGCCGATCAGGCCGGTCGAGCAGACGACGACGTCGATGGCGCCGATGCCGACGAGCTCGGCGACCTTCTCGGCGACGGCATGGGTGGTCTGGAAGCCGTCGGCGCCGGTGTAGCAGTTGGCGCCGCCGGAGTTGAGGACGACGGCCTTGACGATGCCGTCCTTGACGACCTCCCCGGCTCCACAGCACCGGGTTTGCCTTGCAGCGGTTGGCCGTGAACACCGTGGCGGAATCGAACGTGGGGCCGTGGTTGACGACGAGGGCGAGGTCCTTGGCGCCGGTGGACTTGAGGCCGGCGGCGACGCCGGCGGCGGTGAATCCTGCGGGGTGGGTGGTGGTCATTTCTTGGTCTTCGTCTTTCCTTGGGAACGAGGCGCCCCGGTGGGCTTGGCGGGGACGGCGGCGATCACGGTGTGACCTCGTCGTCGCCATGCCTCGGTCGCCTTCTCCCCGTCGACGAGCCGGACCATGATCCAGTCGGTGTCGAAGGTGGACAGCGTGTAGACCGGGACCTCCCGCCTCGGCGAGCGGGACGAGCAGGCTCGCCGGGATGCCCACGGCGTCGGGGTCGAGCGTTCCCTGCACCGGAAGGCGGTCAGGGGGCCGATGTGCGGCGTCTTGGTCGGGATCGTCCGGGTCGCGCAGATGACGCTCGTCTCGGTGGCCGTGGCAGTCATCGAGAAGAGGCTCGCGCTCTCCGCCCACTTGGGCATCTCCGCGCCGGGGCCGAGCCGCACGATCGCGAGCTTCTCGGGGAACTGGAGCAGCGTCAGGGTGGGACCGCTGGTCTCGGGGGTGGTCTGCTCAGTCATGGTGCGAGTCCGATCGTGGAAAGGCCGGTGGTCTCATCGAGGCCGAGGGCGAGGTTCATGCACTGCACGGCGGCACCGGCGGTGCCCTTGGTGAGGTTGTCGATGGCGGCGACCGCCACGAGGCGACCGGCCGTCTCGTCGACGGCAATCTGGACGTGCACGGCGTTGGAACCGACCACCGCCTTGGTCTGCGGCCACTGGCCGGCAGGCAGGAGGTGGATGAAGGCTTCCTCGCTGTACGCCGCAGCGTAGGCCCGCCTCGCGTCCTGCTCCGTCACGTCGCCGGCGAGTGGCGCGGAGACCGTCGCCGGGATGCCGCGCGACATGGGAACCAGCATCGGGGTGAAGCTGACCTTGACCTCGCCGTCGTGGACGAGGCCGAGGTTCTGCGTGATCTCCGGGGTGTGGCGGTGCACGCCGCCGACGCCGTAGGCGCTGGCGTTGCCCATCGACTCGCTGCCGAGCAGGTGCGGCTTGAGGGACTTGCCGGCGCCGCTCAGTCCGCTCGCCGCGACGACGGTGATGTCGGGCTGGACCAGCCCCGCCTCCGGGGCGGGGGCGATGGCGAGGGTGGAGACGGTGGGGTAGCACCCGGGCACGGCGATGCGCCCGGCGTTCTTCAGGGCGGCTCGCTGGTCGGCGAGCTCGGGGAGGCCATAGGGCCACGAGCCGGCGTGCTGCCCGCCGTAGAACTTCTCCCACTGGGCCGCGTCGGTGAGGCGGAAGTCGGCACCGCAGTCGATCACCACCGTCTCGTCGCCCCGGGGCCTCCGCGATCTCGGCCGACTGGCCGTGCGGGAGCCCGAGGAAGACGACGTCGTGACCGGACAGGGTCTCGACGGTGGTGGGCTCGAGGACGCGATCGGCCAACGGCAGGAGGTGCGGCTGCAGGCTGCCGAGCCGCTCCCCCGCGTTGCTGCCCGCGGTCAGCGTTCCGATCGATGCGTTCGGGTGGCCGAGCAGGAGGCGCAGGACCTCACCACCGGCATACCCGCTCGCCCCCGCGACTGCCACCGTGAACTTCATGTGCATGACTATACATCACTCCGTATGTTCATCCGCTACTAGGGTTCGAGCGTGCTCGCCTTTCCCCAGTATCTCGATCTGATCGCCCACGACACGATGCGCGTCGTCGGAGCGTTGAGGCGGGCCGAGCCCGCTGCACCGGTGCCCGGCTGCCCCGACTGGCGAGCCGGTGATCTCCTCACCCACCTGATCGAGATGAACGACATCTGGGGCTGGCTGGTCATCAACCGTCCCAGCGACTTCAACGAGGGCTTCGTCGGCGTCTCGCCCCCGGCCGCCCACGCTGATCGCCTCGAGCTGCTGGATGTCACGAACCACCAGCTGGTCGAGGCCCTGCGACAGGTCGGACCGGACCAGCCCGTCTGCTACTTCGGCACGCAGGCACCGGCAATCCGAGTGGCCGGGCTGATGGCTCTCGAGACCGTGGTGCACTCGCGTGACGCCGAGCAGTCCGCCGGGCTGGCCATGACCCCGATCCCCGCGGACGTCGCGGCGGACGGCATCGCCCAGCAGCTCGCCCACCCGGACGACGGCGAACAGGCAGCCCGGCTGCCCCGCGGCGTCTCGCTCACCACCACCGACACCGGGGACTCCCTGGACCGTGCTCGTGGCGGAGGCCGACGCCGACGGCACGCTGCGCCTCACCGACCCGGGCTCCATTGGGCGCTCAGGTCTCCGCGCCCGCGGCCACGTTGCTCCCCCGGCTCTTCGCCCGGACCCACGACGCCACGCTGGTCACCGAGTCCGGCGACCCGTCGCTCCTGCGGACCCTGCGCCTCGCGCTGGGCCACGAGGTGGCACCGGTCGGCCGCCGACGGTGGTGGGGGCGCTGAAAGAAGTGTCTCGGTGTCCGTCTCTCACCCTAGGTTGAAGCCATGACGCTCCTGAGCCCCGAGACCTATCTCGACCACATCCGTGTCGAGTCCGCTCGCTTCCGGTCAGTTCTCGCCGACTGTGACCCGGAGGCGCGGGTGCCCACCTGCCCTGACTGGTCGGCGGCCGACCTGCTCTGGCACCTCGCCAAGGTCCAGCGGTTCTGGGCGGGCATCGTCGTTGACCGCCCGGCCGAGAAGGACGAGGCCGACGAGCCCGAGCGGCCTGCGGCGTACGCCGCCCTGCTGGCCGCCTTCGACGATTGGTCCGCCGCCCCGGTCGGCGCGCTCGAGGGCATCGACGTCAAGGAGGAGGCGTGGACGTGGTCGGACGACCACACGGTCGGGTTCATCCTGCGCCGGCAGGCGCACGAGGCGCTGATTCACCGACTCGACGCCGAGCAGACCGCTGGTGCGTTGTCAGAGGTGGACGCCAACCTCGCCGCCGACGGCGTCGCGGAGATGATCGGCGTCATGTTCGGCGGCTGCCCGCCATGGGGTTCGTGGGAGCCGCTCCCCCACTACGCCCGGCTCGACTGCACCGACACGGGTGACGAGCTCTGGGCACAGTTCGGCCTCTTCAGCGGCACCGACCCCGACAGCGGTGACGTGATCTCCGGGGAGCAGGACTTCCACCTCGTCGAGGCGCCCGACGACGTCGAGCCCGACGCGGTGATCGACGGGCCGGCGGCAGCCCTTGATGCCCGGTTGTGGCACCGAGGTGACGACAGCGAGCTGTCGATCGCCGGCGACCGGTCGATCCTCGACCGCTTCCCGCGGGATCGTGTCGCACCCCATCACCTGAAGATGGCGGTGGTCCGCAGTCACCGGGTGACTGCGGACCACCGCCATCTCGTCAGGTCAGCGTTGGACGGCGCCGGTCCGCTCCGCTGCGAGCGCGACGGCGGCGTCGCGGGCTGCGGCCGCCTCGCCCTCCTTGAGGGTCCGGTCGGCGGCGCGGAACCGCAGCGCGTAGGCCAGCGACTTCTTGCCCTCGCCGACCCGGGTCGCCGGTGAAGACGTCGAAGAGCCGGATCGACTCGAGCAGCTCCCCCGCTCCTTCTCGCAGGGCCGCCTCGACCGCCGCGGCAGGGACGGACGCGTCGACGACGAGCGCCACGTCCTCCTTCGCAACCGGGTAGGACGAGAACTCCGGACCGGTCACGATCGCGGTGGCGTGCTCGAGCAGGGCGTCGAGGTCGATCTCGGCAACTGCGGACCGGGCCGGGACGCTGTACGCCTTGCACACCTTCGGGTGCAGCTCGCCCGCATGGCCGATGACGCGCTCGCCGATCCGCAGCTCCGCGCAGCGGCCCGGGTGCCGGGGCTCCCGGGTCGTGGACGCGACCTCGAGCTCGACACCGAGCTCGTCGGCAAGCGTGCGGATGACACCGATGGCGTCGGACCGGGACGCGGCCCGCCCCTCGCCCCACCAGCCGGCGTCCTCGGTGTGACCGGTCAGCGCGATCGCGAGGTGCAGCGGCTGGCTGGGCACGGCCTTCTCGATGCTGGCCCACTCCTCGTCGGTCGGCCGGCGGTCGACCCCGAGGATCGGAGCACGCTCGTCACCCGTCGGTGCGAACACCGGGCTGGTCTCGAAGAGGGCGACGTCGCTGTTGCCGCGCCCGACGTTGCGGGCCGGGGCCTTCAACAGGCCGGGCAGCAGCGTGGTGGCGAGCAGCGGCTCCTCGTTGTTGAGCGGGTTGACGATGCGCAGGGCCGTACGGCGATCGTCGTCCGCCGTCAGGTCGAGGCGATCCCAGTCGGCCTCGCCGACGAAGGGGTAGCTGATCGTCTCGACCAGCCCGGCACCGGCGAGCGTGAGCCCGACCCGGCGACGCAGGCGCTGCGCCTCGGTGCGACCTCGACCGGGCGGGGCCGGCGGCAGCACCGACGGCACTTTGGTCGTAGCCGACGATCCGGACCACCTCTTCGACCGGGTCGTAGGGGTCGGTCATGTCAGGGCGCCACGAGGGAGCGATTGCGGTGAGCGTCGAGCCGGCGACGGAGACGGCGCAGCCCACTGCTTCGAGGTGGGCGACCGTGGTCTCCGCCGAGATGTCGATGCCGCTGATCCGGGCGGGCAGGTCGACCGGGATCGTGATCGAGACCGGCGTGGGAGGCGTGCCGACCAGCGTCACGCCGGGGTCCGACACGGCGCCACCCAGCTCGACGAGCAGCTCGACGACCCGGTCGGCCGCGGCCTGCGGCAGCAGCGGGTCGACACCGCGCTCGAAGCGCTTGGACGCCTCGGAGTGCAGCTTGTGCCGCTTGCCGGCGCGGAAGATCGTCACCGCGTCGAAGTGCGCGGCCTCCACGACGATGTCGGTCGTGGTGTCGGACAGCTCGGTGTCCTCGCCACCCATGACGCCGGCGATGCCGATCGCGCCGTTGTCGTCGGTGATGAGCAGGTCGACCTCGGTCAGCTTGCGCACGGCGCTGTCGAGGGTGGTGATCTGCTCCCCCGCCGCCGCACGCCGCACCGTGATCGGACCGGCCAGCTTCGCCTTGTCGTAGCAGTGGTTGGGCTGGCCGAGCTCGAGCATGACGTAGTTGGAGATGTCGACGCCGAGGCTGATCGGGCGCATGCCGGCCTGCTCGAGGCGGGTCGTCATCCACGCCGGCGTCTGCGTCGTCGGGTCGAAGCCGCTGACCGTGCGGGCCACGAAGACCGGGCAGGCCTCGGGGTCCTCGACCACGACCGGGTAGCCGGCGCCATCGGCAGCAGGCGTCTCCCGAAGCGCCGGGTCGGCGAACGGCAGGCCGAAGCCGAGCGCGGCCTCGCGAGCGATCCCGCGCAGGGACAGGGCGTAGGCCCGGTCGGGGTTGATCTCGAACTCGATGACCGGGTCGTCCATGCCGAGCACGTCGAAGGCGTTGTCGCCGGGCGCGCCCGCGTCGGCGGGCAGCACGATGATGCCGTCGTGATCGGTGCCGAGACCGAGCTCGGCGGCAGAACAGATCATCCCGGCGGACAGGTGGCCGTAGGTCTTGCGCTCGCTGATGACGAAGTCACCCGGGAGCACGGCTCCGGGCAGGCACACCACGACGAGGTCGCCCTCGACGAAGTTGTGCGCGCCGCAGATGATGCCCTGCGGCTCCCCGGTGCCGTTGGCGTCCCCGACGTCGACGGAGCACCAGTTGATGACCTTGCCGTTCTTCTGCGGCTCCTTCTCGACCGTGAGCACGCGACCGAGCACGAGCGGGCCGGTGATCGCATCGGCCGGGTTGGTGATGGCCTCGAGCTTGAGCCCGAGCATCGTCAGCTTGTCGGTGAGCACGCTCAGCGTGACGTCGGCCGGCAGGTCGACGTACTCCCAGAATCCGGGACAGTGGCGCCTTCATGTCAGATCTCCGTCCCGAAAGCACTGGCGAAGCGGACGTCGCCCTCGAAGACGTCGCGCAGGTCGGTCACGTTGTGGCGGAACATCAGCATCCGGTCGATGCCGAAGCCGAACGCGACCCCGGAGTAGACCTCCGGGTCGATGCCGCAGGCGGTCAGCACGCGGGTTGACCACGCCGCAACCGCCGAGCTCGATCCAGCCCTCGCCGCGACAGGTGCGGCAGCTGTCCGAGTCGACGCCGCGGCAGACGAAGCAGACCATGTCCATCTCGGCGGACGGCTCGGTGAACGGGAAGTAGGACGGACGGAAGCGGGTCGTGATGCCCTCGCCGAACAGCGCCGTCGTCATGTGGTCGAGCGTGCCCTTGAGGTGGGCCATGGTGATGCCCTTGTCGACGACGAGGCCCTCGATCTGGTGGAAGACCGGCGAGTGCGTCGCGTCGACCTCGTCGGTGCGGTAGACGCGGCCCGGGCAGACGACGTAGATCGGCGGCTCCTGCGACAGCATCGTGCGCGCCCTGGACGGGCGAGGTGTGGGTGCGCAGCACCAGCGCGGCCTCGGCCGGCTCGAGCCAGAAGGTGTCCTGCATCGTGCGCGCGGGGTGGTCGGCGCCCATGTTGAGGGCGTCGAAGTTGAGCCACTCGGCCTCGACCCACGGGCCCTCGGCGACATCCCAGCCCATGGCCGGGAAGATGTCGGCGAGCCGCTCGGAGAAGGTCGTGATCGGGTGCCGGGCGCCGCGGCTGCGGCGGTCGGTGGGGAGCGTGACGTCGACGCTCTCCTCGACCAGCATGCGCGCCTCGTGCTCCTCCTCGAGCACGGCGCCGCGCTCGCCGAGCGCCTTGTTGATCGCGCCTCGGGCCCGGCCCACACGGGCACCGGCCTCCTTGCGTGCCTGCGGCGGCAGCGCGCCGATCTCGCGGTTGGCCAGCGCGATCGGCGAGCGGTCGCCGGCGTGGTCGAGGCGGACCTGCTTGAGCTCGTCGAGGTCGGCGGCACCGGTGATGGCGGCCAGCGCCTCGTCGCGCATCCGCTCGACTTCCTCAGCCTTGAGCGGGGTGACCTCGACGGGGTCGTAGTCAGTGTTGGGGCCGGACATGGCTCCCTTTCCTCAGCGCATCGTGTTGACGGCGCGATTCTAGAAGTGGGTCGGACGGGGGTTCTCCCCGGACCCGGCGACGTCAGGAGCGCAACGGTCGATCAGGCAGATCGACGGGCCCCCGGACACCCTGCGGGTCCGGGGCGAAGAAATCGCTGACTGGGGCTCACGTCCCGGACTCTACCCCGCGTCGTCGCCCATGTAGGCGGCGATGATCGCGTCGCACGGGTTCCCTTCGGTGCCGAAGCGCGTCGCCTCCATGTCCGGGTCGGCCAGTGCCTCCTCGGCGCGCGATCGACCGCGGTTCCAGTCCAGCGGTCGCCGCTCCTGCCCGGAGTCGAAGTCCTCGTAGGACAGTTCACGCAGCGCGCACGCCGCGACATCGGCAGGCAGCCGCTCGGCGATCACCGGGGCCGCATCGGAGGACAACGACTGCAGGTAGTGGAGGTCGAGGTTGTCGGTCGCCTCGTAGCGGTCGATGTTGCGCCCCGCGACCCGGGCATCGGGGTTGATCGAGGCCAACCCGAGGACCCGCAACCGCGCCGGTGACGAGAGCCAGTCGCGGCAACCATCCGCCGTACCCGAGTCCCCCGACGACCATCACCAGCAACACCACCACACCCAGCCAGCCCTCGAAGACGTCGACCGTCAGCCGCAGGGTGGTGAAGCCGTAGGCCTCCCCGGTACAGGTTCATCCGGTGCAACGCCGACCCGACGACCACCGGGGGTCAGCGCGCAGAGCAACCCGAGCGAACCGCGCATCCACAGCCGATCGAGCGGCTCGTCCTTCACCTTGCGTGCGGCCGCCCACACGACGAACAACGTCAGCACGGTGGCGAAGGTGAGCTGCCCGAAGCCCCGGTGCACGTAGTCGGCGTACGTGAGGCTGGTTGTCTCCTCGACGTAGTCGTGCCCGCCGAAGAAGGCGGTTGCCTGCGCACCCGGGAACAGCAGGAAGACCGCGTCGACCAGCAACACCGGGATCAACCACTCCGAACCGGTTGCCCAGCGCGTCGACGGGTCGGCGCATGGGCTCGACCCGGGCGGGGTTGAGGGCGAGGTAGGCGGCGCCGAGGGTGACGGCGAAGACGAGGCAGCCGACGAAGACGCGCGTGACCGGGTCGTTGAAGCTCAGGGACGGCACCAGCACGTCGATCCGGGTCTTGAACAGCGCATCCGCCGAGGCGAAGAGCGCACCGAAGACGCCGAGGGCGATCAGGGACACGACCACGGTCCGCACGATCGCGGGCGTGCGGCCGCCGGTGCCGACCACCCGGAGCGCGCGGCCGAACCACGGCAGACCGCGCAGTGACGAGAGCGGCCGGGCGATGCCGGCCAGCGCAGAATCCGATCGGCGTGCGGGCGCCGGTCACCCCGATCAGGAACACGCCCGCGGCGGCGAACACACCCAGCAGCGCGATGCCCTCGGCGTCCAGCAGCATCAGCGGTAGCACGAGCAGCGCCGCGAGGACCGTGCACGCGATGGTGAACGGGTTGCTGCGCAGCCGCGCCGTGAGGTACGCCGCCGTGCCGGCGCCCAGAAGCACGAGCACCCATGACAGCCCGGGCGCGGTGAAGGTCATCGTCGCTCCGGCCAGAACTCCGACCGGGGCGCATGCCACGACGACCCGCAGGCCGGCGAGGCCGGGCCGTTCGGGCCAGAAGGTGCCGAAGAGGGAGTCCATCCCGGGGGACGGAGCCACGGGCTCCCGGCGCCAGCGGTGTGTAGCTGACCGGCGCGGGTGGCGCCTGCGGAGCGGGCGGCGGGGTCGGAGCAGTCATGGCGGCCTCCCCGGGGCGGCGAGGTCTTCGGGTCGTGGGCAGTCGTCAGGTGCGGGAGCTCGAGCCGGAGCAGGGCCCCGGTGTGCCCGGGAGTGGGGTCGGTGAAGCGGAGCGTGCCGCCGTGCAGCTGGGCCACCCAGCGGGCCACGGCCGGGCCGAGCCCGGTGCCGCCGCCGGTGGCGTCGGTGCCGAAACGCTGGAAGACGCGTTCGCGGTCGGACTCGGCCACCCCGGGGCCGCGGTCGGCGACCGTGAGCCACCAGCCCGTCGGCGTACTCGCTGAGGAGATGTTGACCGGCGATCCGGCCGGAGCGTGGCGAGCCGCGTTGTCGACGACGTTGACCGGGAGCTGTCGCAGCCTCGGCCTCGTCGACCCGGACGACCAGGTCGTCGGGGATCTCGAGGTCGAACTCCCCCCGTGCGCCCGGCGGCGGCGACCTCGGCGATGCAGTCGGCGACGAGAGCGCGCACCGGCACGGCAGTGGGCTGGAGTCGAGTGACGCCGGCCTCGAGGCGCGAGAGCTCGAGCAGGTCGGTGACGAGCCGGCGGAGGCGCTCGGCCTGCGCGAGAGCACCGTCGAGGTGCTCCGCGTCCGCGGGCACGACACCGTCGGCGAGGTTCTCGAGCACGGCGATCATGGCGGCCAGCGGCGTGCGCAGCTCGTGCGACACGGTGGCGATCAGGTCGCGGCGCTCGGCCTCGACCACGGCCGGGTCGCCCGCCATCTGGTTGAAGACCGCGGCCAGTCGACCGACCTCGTCGGTCGACGTGGTGCGCACACGACCGGTGTAGTCGCCGCGCGCCATCTGCTGGGCGACCTCGGTCATGGACCGCAGCGGCGACACCATCCCGGCCGCCAGCAGCTGCGTCACCCCCAGCGTGAGCAGCACGGCCACCGGGAGCGTCAGCCACACAGGCACACCGGCGGACGAGCCGAGCGTGGCCAGCAGGGCGACCACGATCACGGAGATCGCCACGAGTGCGCCGAGCTTGACCTTGATGCTGGTGGCGGCGTCGAGCAGGGTCTTCACGCGGGCACCTCGAGCGCGTAGCCGACGCCGTGCACGGTGCGGATCCAGCCCGCGCCGAGCTTGTGGCGCAGCGCCTTGACGTGGCTGTCCACCGTTCGGGTCGCGACGCCGCTGAGCGTCGCCTCGCCCCATCCCCACACGTCGGCGAGCAGCCCGCTCGCGCGTGAGCACCCGGCCGGACTCGCGGGCCGGGCAGACCAGCAGGTCGAACTCCGTCGGGGTCAGGTGCACCTCGACGTCCCCGATGGTCGTACGCCGACGGCCCGGATCGACACTGAGCGCGCCCCTGGACCAGCGGTGCCCGATCGGTGGTCGCGGCCAGCTCGGCGGCGCGTTCCACCCGCCGCAGCAGGGCGCCCACCCGGGCCACGACCTCGCGCATCCGGAACGGCTTGGTGAGGTAGTCGTCGGCTCCGACCCCGAGCCCGACCGGGATGTCGGCCTCGTCGTCGCGTGCGGTGAGCATCAGCACCGGAACCGGCCGCTCGGACTGGATGCGCCGGCACACCTCGTGGCCGTCGAAGCCGGGCAGCATCACGTCGAGCAGCACCACGGCCGGCGCGCTCGCGGCCGCGAGCGCCACCGCCGACGGGCCGTCGAAGGCCTGCGTCACCTCGTATCCCTCGGCGCGCAGCCGCTCGGTCACCCTGGTCGTTGATGACCCGGTCGTCCTCGACGACCAAGACGTGTTGCTTGCTCATGCACGTACTCGCTTCGCTCCGTGCGCGCATGAGGCACCCGACGCCCTGTGCTGATTGATTCCCTCGCTGCGCTCGCTCATGCTCTGACCTTAGGAGCGTGACTGCGCAGGAGACGGGGACGACTCGTGAAGGTTCTGTGCAGATCCCCCGCCGAAATCGAGTTCTCGTACGGCGACCGCGGCCCTACCCTTGGGAGGTGCCCACCACCAGCCAGCTGCTCGCCTTCGCGCTCGCCTCGATCCTCTTCATCCGGGTCCCGGGCCCGAGCCTGCTGTTCACGATCGGCCGGGCGCTCACGGTGGGTCGTCGCGCTGCCCTGCTCTCGGTGCTGGGCAACGCACTGGGGCTCCTCGCCCAGATCGTCGCCGTGGCGCTCGGACTGGGTGCGATCGTGGCGGCCAGCGCGGCGGCGTACACCGTGCTCAAGATCGTCGGTGCCGGCTGGGTCGTGTGGCTCGGTATCCGGGCGATCAGGCACCGGGGCGACGCACGCGCGGCCCTCGAGCTCGGCGGCCGTCTGCCGGAGCGGACGAGCGCGGCCCTGCGGACCGGTTTCGTCGTCGGCGCCACCAACCCCAAGACCATCGTCTTCTTCGTGGCGTTCCTGCCGCAGTTCACCAACGCGGCCGCCGGTCACGTCGGCGCACAGATCGCCCTCCTCGGCGTCCTCTTCGCGGTGATGGCCGTGGCGTCCGACTCGGTGTGGGCGCTGGCGGCCAGCCGCGCCTGCGACTGGTTCGCGCGCAAACCGCAGCGCCCGGACGCCATGGGTGCCACCGGTGGCGTGATGATGATCGGGCTCGGCGCGACCCCGGCCGCGACGGACTGACCAGCGACTCAGCCCGGTCGCAGGTCCTCGGACGGCCAGTCGACCACCACGCGCGCCGACCTTCGGCGCATCGGTCACCACGACAGCGCCGCCGTGGGCGCGGGGTGAGCCCGCCGACGATGTACATGCCGAGGCCGGAGCCGCCGCTGGCGCCGTGCTTCCAGAACTTCGTGAAGATGCGGTTGCGCATCTCCTTGGGGATGCCGTCGCCCTCGTCGTCGACATGGATCCGCACCCCGGTGAAGGCTCCGTCGGCGGGCAGCTCGGACAACGTGACCTGCACGAGTCCCCGGCCGTGCCGCACGGCGTTCTCCACCGGGTTGGTGACGACCCGGGTGAACTTGTCGGGGTCGGCGAAGATCTCCGGCAGGTCATCGGGCGCCGCCAGCTCGATGGCGCGGCTGGTCCCGGCACCGACCGAGTTGACGACCCGCCGCACGAGCGCGACAGCGTCGGACTGACGGGGATAGAGCGGCAGTCGCCCGGTGTCGATGCGGGCCACGTCGAGCAGCTCGGCGATGAGGCGGACGAGGCGGTCGGCATCGGCGTTGACCGTCTCGAGCATCAGCTTGCGCTGGTCGTCGTTGAGCTTGTCCCACCGGTTCAACAGTGCCCGGACGAAGCCCTTGACGCCGGTCAGCGGGGAGCGCAGCTCGTGCGCGACGGTGGCGACGAGGTCGGACCGCTCCCGGTCGAGGCGGGCCCGGCCGCGCCCGCTCCGGATTCCGATCACGATGCCGATGACCGGAGCAAGGGGTCGGTCGCGGACCAGCGCGCGGTGGTCAGCACCTCCTCGCCGTCGGTGTTCAGCCACGACTGCTCGGGGATGGCGGTGCGGGTGGACAGGCTCTGGTCCGGCCGGTTGACCTGCCACCAGTTGCGGCCGTCCCTGGTCCTGCAGCCTGAGGACCGCTTCGATGCGCGCCCCCGTCGCGGCCTCGGTGGTGGTGCCGAGCAGCCGGGCCGCGTGGTCGTTGACGAAGGTGATCTGGGGCGTGTCGCCGGAACCCACCATCGTGGCGCCCACGATGCCGTCAGGGTGCAGGTCGGCCAGCGACCGCAACCGCGTGGGCCTCGACTCGATGCGGGACACGGGCGTCACCCTAGTCGGGCTCGGCTGCCTTGGGACGGCGCAGGCCCGCACGGCGCAGCCGGGTGACGAGCTCGCGGGAGCTGACGGCCCGGGCGCCGGCGGCCAGCATGGCGGCGTACCACTCGGAAGGAACGTCGTAGTGGTCGCGATCGAAGCCACGGTCGGGTACGCCGACGTCGCGGGCGAACGTGTGCAGCTCCTCGAGGGACTCGTCGCTCGCGAGGTGCGACCACACGCGGCCCCACCGCTCGACGGCCGGCGGATCGATCAGGATCATCGCGCGGGGACCCCCGAGACGATCGGCAGGTCGACCGCTTGCCGCCTGTGCACTCCCATCGGGCCCCCGGAGACGAGCCGGTCAAGGAGTCCGTGCTCCCGCGGGAGTCTAGTGACTCAGCGCCCGGAGCGTTGCGCCCCGGCGCTGGCGAAGAGGCACACGGCCGCTGCCGTGGAGAGGTTGAGGCTCTCGGCCCGGCCATGGATCGGGATCGCGACCCGGTGATCGGCCGGGGCCGCCGGGTCGTCGGGGAGACCCCAAGCCTCGTTGCCGAACAACCGGGCGGTCGGGCCGGTCAGGTCGGCCTCGAACAGGTCGACGTCGCCGGCGCCGTCGGCGGCCGAGACGGTGAAGCCCGCCGCACGCGCGGCGGCCACCGCGGCCGCCGGATCGGGCTCGAGGGCGATCGGCAGGTGGAAGACACTGCCTACGCTGGCGCGCACGGTCTTGGGGTTGTAGACGTCGACCGACTGGCCGGCGAGCACCACACCGACCGCGCCCGCCGCATCAGCGGTGCGGATCACGGTGCCGGCGTTGCCGGGGTCGCGGACGTCGGCGCAGATGACGAGGAGGGCCGGGGGTTTCGTGACAGGCGCCAGAGCGCCTACCTCAACCTCCGCGAGCAGCGTGTCCCGGGGGTACGTCGAGGTGGCGGCACAGCGCCACGACGCCGGCCGGGCTGACGGCGTCGGACAGCGACGCGAGCGCCCGGTCGTCGACGAGAGTCACCAACCGGGCGGAGGCCAGCACGTCGGCGTACGACTCGGACGCCGCAGGCGTGGCGAAGACCTCGACCACGCAGTCGGGCAGGCGCAGGGCGCCCTCGACGGCCTTCGGGCCGTCGGCAGGGAAGAGCCGCCGTTCGGATCGGACCGAACGGCGGCTCAACTTGCGAGCTTCCTTGACGCGAGCATTGCCCGCAGTCAGGGGGTGCTCATGCTCAGGCGTCGACCTTGGGCGCGTTGACGTCCTCGGGCAGCGCGGCCTTGGCAGCGTCGACCAGCGTGTTGAACGCGGCGATGTCGTTGACGGCGAGCTCGGCGAGGATCTTGCGGTCGACCTCGATGCCGGCCGGGTTGAGGCCCCGGATGAAGCGGTTGTAGGTCATGCCCTGCGCACGCGGCGGCGTTGATGCGCTGGATCCACAGCTTGCGGAAGTTGCCCTTGTTCTTGCGGCGGTCGTTGTAGCTGTAGACCAGCGAGTGGGTGACCTGCTCCTTGGCCTTGCGGTACAGGCGCGAGCGCTGACCCCGGTAGCCGGAGGCGCGCTCGAGGACAACCCGGCGCTTCTTCTGGGCGTTTACCGCCCGCTTGACGCGTGCCATTTCATTACTCCTTGTTCAAAAACTGAGGTGGGTGCGAGTGGGAACGAGTCGGAAGACTCAGAGACCCAGCATCTTCTTGGCACGCGGGACGTCGGCCTTGGCAACCTCGACGGTGCCCGTCAGACGACGGGTGACCTTGGAGGGCTTCTTCTCGAGGTTG
This sequence comes from Nocardioides sp. B-3, assembly GCF_024703895.1. GTDB lineage: Bacteria > Actinomycetota > Actinomycetes > Propionibacteriales > Nocardioidaceae > Nocardioides. The sequence continues at coordinate 3,764,210 of NZ_CP087968.1, read as the reverse complement.
TGGCGCTTGCCAGCCTTCTCGCGAAGGATCTTGCCCGAGCCGGTCACGCGGAAGCGCTTGCTGGCACCGGAATGCGTCTTGTTCTTCGGCATATCTCTACTCCTCTGATCTGTGATGTCTGGGGGACGACGTGCTGACCGGAGAGGTCAGGCTTCGATGTCGTCGTCGAGGTTCTCGGAGCGCCCGCGCTCTTTCTTGGCGGCCACCGGGCCGGCAGCGTGGGCTGCTTCGCGCTCGGCGTCCTCGGCTGCCACCATCGCGGCGCGCTCTGCCATCTTTTCTTCCTTGGCGGCGGCGGCGTCGATCTTGGCGTCGGCCTTCTTCTTGTGCGGGCCGAGCACCATGATCATGTTGCGGCCGTCCTGCTTGGGCGAGGACTCGATGAAGCCCAGCTCCGTCACGTCCTCGGCCAGCTTCTGCAGCAACCGGAACCCGAGCTCGGGACGGTGCTGCTCTCGCGGCCGCGGAACATGATCGTGATCTTGACCTTGTCGCCGGCCTTCAGGAAGCGGACGACGTGGCCCTTCTTGGTCTCGTAGTCGTGCGCGTCGATCTTGGGACGAAGCTTCATCTCCTTGATGATGACGTTCGTCTGGTTCCGACGGGCCTCATGAGCCTTCTGGGCGTTCTCGTACTTGAACTTGCCGTAGTCCATGAGCTTGCAGACAGGCGGCCGGCCCCGGGGAGCGATCTCGACCGGGTCAAGGTCTGCCTCTTGGGCAAGCTTCAACGCCTGATCGGTCGGCACGATGCCGACGGTCTCGCCATTGGGTCCGACAAGCCGGACCTCGGGAACGTGGATCCGCTCGTTGATTCGCAGCTCGGTGCTGATGTGTCCTCCAGTGATTTGGGGTGGTGGTGGACCCTCACGGAGGACATTGGCCCGGAAATGAACAATGGCTCCCGCTTTGCCCAAGCGGAAGCCAGCGTCACGCCCACAAGAAATCTGTGCGCCTGATCCGGACCGGAACCCGACGACCTGCTGGTCGATGCGGGTGGGGGACGAACGTGCTGTCTCCGCTTGGTGGATCGATCCCGCAAGCGGGACTGATCGGTCAACAAAGAAGGTTAGCCGATCATTCCGGTCCCCCACCAATCCTCAGAAGTGCACGGGCGACGGATCGGGCAGCATGTCGATCCACACCCGGTGGTGGTTGGCGTATTCGGCCCGGTCCTGCGGCGCGAGTGTTTCCGCCTGCACGGCGCCGGGACTCTGCCCGCCCGAGGCGGCCCAGTCGCAGGGCGGCGGGCAGTGCGGCGCGCAGCTCGTCGATCGGCACCACGTCGGACCAGACCTCGAGCGCCGCGTCGGCGACCCGGCGCAGGCGCGCGTCGTCGGGTGGCGGCTCGCCGAGGAAGTAGGCGATCTCGTTGAGCGGGACGAGCAGCCCGGACAGCGGGTTGGCGGCGACCGAGTCGGCGAAGTCGAAGAAGCGCAGGCCGCCGGGGGTGTCGAACGCGTTGTGGCCGTGCAGGTCGTTGTGGCTGATCGAGATCGGGAGTCCGAGTGCGTCGACCTGCTCAATCTCCGCGGCGACGCTCGGGTGCCCCGGAGCCTCCGACAGCCCGGCGGTCACCAGCACGGGCATCGCGGGAGCAACGATCCCGGCCAGCTCCATTGCCCGCGTCACCAGCCGGATCCGGGCGTCCGGGTCGTCGTCGGCAACCGTCTCGGCAAACACCGTGCCCCGGTCGACCGTGAGCAGCAGCCCGCGCTCGCGGTCCACGGCCGCGACCGGGACCACGTGACCGGGTGCCAGCGCCGCCAGCTCGGCGACCAGTGCCGCCTCGAAGGCCCGGCCGTCGGTGTTCTGCTTGGCGTAGAAGACGCCGTCCACGGTCGTGACCCGCCAGACGCCTGCCCACGCGCGCAGCTTGGCCTGCTCTAGCGTGCGGACCCGGCCGACGCTGGACTCGATCCATGCCCGGAGCTCTTCGAGGAATGGCTCGGTGGTCCACCGAGTCGATGACGCCGAGTTCTCGGCGAAGGTCATGGGACCGCCAACCAAGCCGTGTGGTCCCCCACCCGGGCCAGCCGATATCCGGCTGCCAGCGCGCACGTCGTCGCCCTCGACCACGAAGGTGGTCGGTCCTGCGATGTCGACGACCAACGCCGCCGCGTCCTCCTGCACGGCCGACTGCGCGGCGAGCTTCGCCACGACCGGCACGGGGCGGGCTTCGGGGTTCCACCTCGCCAGCGTCTCGGTGGACGTGAAGGCGAGCAGCGCAAGCCGTCCGTCGGCGCCGCGCATCAGCACGGCGGCCATGTCACTGGTCTTGTCGTGGGCGAGTCCGCGTTCGTCGTACTCCACCTCCCCCAGCATCGCGACCACCGGGACCAGCAGCCGCGCAGTCCTGGAGAGCGAGCAGCACGTCGCCGTGGCTCGACTCGTGTCGTGCGTAGGCCGCCAGCTCGGCCGCCAAGGCAGAGTCGGCGTCGCCGGTGTCTCCCGCGAATCCGGGGTCAGGGATGAGTCGCTCCACGGCACCCATTGTCCACTGTGCCAGTCTGGAGTCGTGGACGAGGCACACTGGGCGGCGCTCGCCGCGACCCTGACCCTGCTGGGGCTGGTGTGGACCTACGTGTCCTACCGGCGGCGCGGCGCCATCGCTGCGATGCGGGCACTCGGCTTCACCACGTTGCCGGTCGCCGCGTGGTTGACCGGGACGCTGGAGATGTTCACCGAGATCGCCGGGTCGGTCACCGACTGGGCCACCGGGCTGGTCTTCAACCCGATCACCTGGACCGGCATCGGGCTGGCCGGCTTCGGCGTCGTCCTGATCTTCATCTCCGGCTACCTCCGCGACCGCCAGCTGGGCCGGGTCCGGGACGGCACCGCTGCCCCGAAGCCACCGCTTCCCGAGGCACAGTCGACCCGCGCGCCCGCGTCCGGACCTGCCGTGGATGACGACTTGGCCGACATCGAGGCCATCTTGAAGCGGCGCGGGATCACGTGACGGACTTCGTCGCTCGCAACCGCCTCTGGGCCCGCCTCAATGCCGCGGTTGCCGCGCACCCCGACCACCTGCCGACCCCGATCGCGGTCATCGACCTCGATGCCTTCGACGCCAACGCCACGGATCTCGCTCGCAGGGCCGCCGGCAAGCCGATCCGAGTTGCGTCCAAGTCGCTGCGCGTGCCGGCCCTGATCTCGCGGGCGCTTGCGACTCCCGGCTTCGAGGGCGTGCTGGCCTACACCCTGCGCGAGGCGCTCGTGCTGCACGAGCTGGGCATCACCGACGACCTCGTGGTCGCCTACCCCTGCGTCGACCGGGCTGCCCTGACGGACCCGGTGGCCTCACCTGCCGCTGCCGGCGCGGTGACGCTGATGGTCGACGACGTGGCCCACCTCGACGTCATCGACTCGGTCCGCTCGTCCAAGGCTGTGCAGGTCCGGGTCGCCCTCGACATCGACGCCGGGCTGAAGCTCGGCAACCAGCACGTCGGGCCCAAGCGGTCCCCGCTGTACGACGCCTCCACCATCGCCGCCCCGGCCCGAGCGGTCGTGGCCCGCGACGGATTCCGGCTGGTCGGGGTGATGACCTACGAGGGCCGGGTCGCCGGCGTACCCGACGACGTGCCGTCGCAGCGTGCCGAGTCGCTGGTCGTCCGGCGGCTCAAGCAGGCATCGGTGGCCCAGCTGGACGTACGCCGCCGCGCGATCGCCGACGCGCTCGCCCCGATCGTCGACCCGGAGTTCTGGAACGCGGGCGGTTCAGGCTCGGTCGAGTCCACCGTCGCAGACTCCGCGGTCACCGAGGTGGCCGCCGGGTCCGGGCTGCTGGTGCCGGGCCTCTTCGACCACTACCAGTCCTTCTCCCCTCGCCCGGCGGCCTACTTCGGCCTGCGCGTGAGCCGCAAGCCCTCGCCGACTCTCGCCACGGTGCACGGTGGCGGTCTGGTCGCCTCGGGGCCGGCCGGCGACGACCGTTTGCCTATTCCCCGGGCACCGCCGGGACTGCACCTGCTCGGTCTCGAGGGTGCCGGCGAGGTCCAGACCCCGTTGACCGGACACCCGGCCGCGATGCTCTCGATCGGCGACCTCGTGTGGTTCCGGCACGCCAAGTCAGGCGAGCTGTTCGAGCACGTCACCCACGTCCACCCGGTCTCCGGCGAGGAGATCGTCGAGACCGTGCGGAGCTATCGCGGTCTCGGCCATGTCTTCTGAGGACTGGGCCGCCGCCGTCCTCACCCACGCCCCCGGCGTCGCCGCCGACCCCGGGTGAGGGACGCCTGATCTGCATCGACGGCCCGGCCGGCGCCGGCAAGACGACGCTGTCGATGTCACTCGAGACCCTCACCGGAGCGCCGGTGCTCCACGCCGACGAGCTCCTCGAGGGTTGGGGCGGGCTGCCGCGGCTCGGCGCCACCATCGAGGCCGTGCTGCGTCCGCTGGCTGCGGGACGTCCGTCGCAGTGGCGACGGTGGGACTGGCACGTCTCCGCACGGGCCGAGACGCCCACCCTCGCGCCCGCACCCCTGTTGATCATCGACGGGGTCGGGGCCGGCGCGGCGGCGTACGACGAACTGATCACCACGCTGGTCTGGCTCGAGGCAGACCGTGACGTGCGACTCGCCCGCGGGCTGGCGCGCGACGGCGATGACTTCGCGCCCTACTGGGAGCAGTGGGCCGCCGACGAGGCCGACCTGCACGCCCGCGAACGGACCCGCGAGCGCGCGGACCTGATCTTCACGTCGTAGGTTTCTGACCATGGTCCTTCCCTCCGGCGAGCAGTTCGAGATCGAGGCGGCCGGCTATCGCGCCGTCGTCACCGAGAGCGGAGCGGCGCTGCGCGTCCTGTCGTACGGCGAACGCGCACTCGTCGACGGGTTCGGAGCCGACGAGATGTCACCGGGAGGGCGCGGCCAGCTGCTGATGCCCCCGGCCCAACCGGATCCGCGACGGGAAGTTCTCCTTCGGCGGCCGCGACCTCCAGCTGGCCCTGACCGAGCCGAAGCGGTCCAACGCCTCGCACGGGCTGGCCCGCTGGGCCGCGTGGACCCCGGAGGAGCACACCGCCAACTCCGTGTCCCTCGTCTACCGGGTGATGGCACAGACCGGCTATCCGTGGGCGGTCGACCTGCACGTGCTCTACGACCTGTCCGCGGACGGGCTGACCGTGACGCAGACCGCGACCAACCTCAGTGGCGAGGCGGCGCCTGCACGCCTGCGGGGCGCACCCCTATCTCGCGGTCGGCGACGGCATCGACCACCCGGAGCTCACGCTTCCCGCCGGGACGCGCATCGTCGCCGACGAGCGGCTGATCCCGGTGGAGACTGTTCCGGTGGATCCTGAGCACGACTTCCGCGTCGGCCGGCCGATCGGTGCCGTGGAGTTCAACGAGGGCTACGGAGCCCTCGAGCGCGTGGACGGTGTCGCGACGACCACCCTGCGCGATCCCGGCGACGGCCACGGGGTCGCGTTGTGGGTCGGCGAGCGGATCCCGTGGCTGCAGGTCTACAGCGCCGACGACGTGCCCGGCCGGGAACGCCGCTCACTCGCGGTCGAGCCGATGACCGCGCCGGCCGACGCGTTCAACTCCGGCACGGACCTCGTGACGCTCGCCCCCGCCGGCTCCCCCGGTGACGAGCTGTCCGTCACCCGGGGGATCCGGGCGATCACCGCGGACTGAGGTTCAGCTCGCCGGCAGCAGCCGCTGGTCGACGTCCAGCGGCTCGGCGAGCGTGATCTCGAGGTACTCGTTCTGGTCGGGCTCCGTGGCGGAGCGGCCGCCGAAAGCCGGGAAGTTGTTGTCGTTCATCACCGCGATCGTGTCGGCGTCGAGGATCTCGACGTCCTCGATGGTGAAGAACGGGAAGGTGAACGGGTCGCCGTACGGCGAGAGGCCGTCGGGGTTGGCGACATTCATCAGGTCGACGAGCAGCCGCTTGGTGACGTAGCCGTCCTCGTCCGAGTCGCGCAGGTCGACCGGGTAGATCCGCTTGAAGACCGCCGCGGCACCCTGCCCGTTGTCCCGCTCTATGACGAGTGCTTCGTGGTTGTTGACTGGATGAAGTCGCCCAGCGCGTTGGCGGCGCTCTCCATCCGGTAGCGCAGGAAGCCGTCGGCGTAGGCATCGTTGCGGACGGTGTAGATCCGCAGGTCGGAGCCGAGCCCGGCGGCCTTGTCCTCGGCCGTCGCCCCTTCCAGCATCGGGCGCAGCGCCCGGCCGTTGGGGCTGATCGCCATGCCCTCGAAGCCCTTCGAGTTGGCGAGGTTGGGCACCGCCGAGCCGAGCGTCGGGTTGGACGGGCTCTGGACGCCGGGCGTCGGGACGGGTGCCTCGATCAGCTCCCCGTCGGCGTTGAGGTGCAACAGGTAGGGCCCGAACTCCTCGCCGACCCAGAACGTGCCGTCGTCCGCGACCTGCAGCGACTCGGGGTCGAAGTCCCAGCCGGTGAGCTGCCGGTCGGCCGTGGGGCAGGCGTATCCCGCCGGCAGCGACGCGGCGCTGGCGCAGGCACCGTCGCGCCAGATCGGCCACGGCACGAGGTGGTCCGGGTCGCTGAAGGTGAAGAGCGTGTCGTCGTACGTCGTGGCCCCGTCGCCGTCGGCGGCGTCCGTCTCCGGGGTGATCCGGTGGAGCGAGAGCAGGAAGTCGGCGCTGTTGGCCTTGGCGCCGAAGCCGTTGTCGCTGAGCACCGGGAACGAGCCGTCGCCGAGCGCGTGGGTGCCGGAGAAGCCCCTGGACCGGTTGTCCCGCGTACGGCGCCGGGACGGCAGCGTTGCCCGTGGTCCAGTGACCGCTCGTCTCGCTCCCGGGGACGTAGGTCGCGGCCGGAAGAACCGACCGGGGCGGAGAGCGTGGCCTCGTCCGGGGACGTGGGCGAGCCCTTCGGGGCTGCGTGCGCGGGCAGGGCTGCGGCTGCGGTGAGGGCGATGGTCGCGAGCGCGACGGCGCGGAATCCGAGTGTCATGGGCAGACCTCACCAGTCGGCGGTGTCCGGCGGGTGACGTCGACGAGAAGGTTCAGCGATCGATGAGCGTGCGCAGGGTCCGGACCGCCGCACGCGCGCGGTCGCCGTCGGAGCCCCCGGATCGCGAGCATCGAGGCGGTGGTGCCGTCGGCCGGGTCGATCGTCGCCCACGGCGCACCGGCGGGCAGGTGGATCGCGATGATCTCGGCCCACTCGTAGTCCCGCTGCTTGTAGCCGTTGACCACGTGCACGCCCGCCTCCGACGCGACGACACGCGACCGGGCGATGGCATAGCCGGCGGCGACGTAGAGCAGGCCGATGAAGACGATCGTCCCGAGTTGGAGCACCGTGAACTTGGCCCGGATCTCGGGGTCGAGACCGAACCACGCGAAGGCGCAGAGAATGAACAGCATCGCGCCGAAGAAGATCACCGCGATACGTGCCCCGAACGGCCGCCACGTGTGCGGCAGGTCGACGGCCTCTGGCACGGTCACCTCAGAGCCGGCAGGCGTGGATGTCGGTCATGAGGATGGCGCGGGCCCCGAGGCCGTAGAGGTCGTCCATGAGGCGCTGGGAGCCGGCGCGCGGCACCATCACCCGGACGGCGACCCAGCCGGCCTTGCCGAGCGGCGAGATCGTCGGTCCCTCGAGGCCGGGCGCGAGCGCGGCGGCGCGGTCGAGGTTGGCCTGCTCGATGTCGTAGTCCATCATCACGTAGCCGCGCGCGACCATGACGCCTTCGACGCGGCGGCGGAAGATCTCGAACTCATCGTTCTCCGCACCCTCGCGGGCGATCAGCACGGCCTCCGACTCCGGGATCACGTCGCCGAACGTCGCCGGGCCGGCGGCGCGCAGCGTCGAGCCGGTCTCGACGACGTCGGCGATCACGTCGGCGACCCCGAGCTGGATGCTGGTCTCGACGGCACCGTCGAGGCGGGTGACCGACGCGTCGATGCCGCGCTCCTTGAGGAAGGCCTCCACCACGCCGACGTAGGACGTGGCGATGCGCTTGCCCTCGAGCTGCTCGAGCTTCTCCGAACTGCCCGACGGGGCCGGCGAAGTGGAACTTCGAGCGACCGAAGCCGAGCTGCATCGACTCGACTGCCCGGGCGCCCGAGTCGAGCAGCAGGTCGCGGCCGGTGATGCCGACATCGAGCGTGCCCTCGCCGACGTACAGCGCGATGTCACGGGGACGGAGGTAGAAGAACTCGACGTCGTTCTCGGCGTCGATGAGCGCGAGCTCCTTGGAGTCCGTGCGCTGGCGGTAGCCGGCCTCGCGCAGGATGTCGCTGGCGGCTCGGGAGAGCGCACCCTTGTTGGGTACGGCGATGCGGAGAGTCATGGGTTCCTCAGAGGTGGGCGTAGACGTCGTCGAGCGTCAGGCCGCTGGCGATCATCAGCACCTGCGCGTGGTACAGCAGCTGGCTGATCTCGAGCGCCGTGGCGTCCTTGCCCTCGTGCTCGGCGGCCATCCGGGACTCGGCGGCCTCCTCGATCAGCTTCTTGCCGATCGCATGGACACCGGCGTCGAGCTGCTTGACCGTGCCCGAACCCTCGGGTCGGGTGGCGGCCTTCTCGCTCAGCTCGGCCCAGAGCTCCTCGAACGTCTTCACGAGCAGCAAGCCTAGGCGGTCGCGCGCCCTTCCCCTGCCCCGGTCCGGGGACCGGCATCCGCAAGACTGGCCGGATGAACGAGATCATCGGCGTGCCCGACTGGGGACGCCTCGCCCGGCCGCGCGCAACCGAGCGCCTGACCCTGCGTCCGGCGACGCCTGAGGACGCCGACACGATGTTTGCGTACCGCTCCCCGGAGTCGGTCGGCCACTGGATGACCATGCTGCCGACCGATGTCGTGGCCCGGCGCACCGACTTCGACAAGCGCTACCCCTACGCACTGATGATCGAGCTCGACGGTGAGGTCATCGGTGACCTGTTCCTCAAGACCGAGAACGCCCGGTCGCAGACCGAGATCGTCGAGCAGGCTCGGGACGTGACCGCAGAGATCGGTTGGTGCACGGCGCCGGCCCATGGAGGTAGCGGCTTCGCCACCGAGGCCGCCGGGGAGCTGCTCACCATCGCCTTCGACGGGCTGGGCCTGCGTCGCGTGATCGCCAACTGCTTCGCCGTGAACGAACCGTCCGGCGCGTCATGGAGCGCATCGGCCTGCGCCGTGAAGCGCTCCATGTCGGCGAGGGGCTGCACCGCAACGGCGAGTGGTACGACGGGCTGTCCTATGCCCTGCTCGCCGACGAATGGCGTGTCTCGCTAGCCCGTTCGCAGGTCGGCCGGGGGTCCGTGCGGTCTCCGGGGCGGCGGACGTGGCCTCCCAGCCCTTGTCCTCCTTGGACCCCTCGAGACCGGCGCGGTCGAGCGCCTGCTGGTCGTTGTCGCACGTGAGTACGCCGAAGCCGACCGGCACACCGGTGTCGAGCGCGACCCGGTTGAGCCCGTCGGTGGCGGCGTTGCAGACGTAGTCGAAGTGCGGGGGTGCCGCCGCGGATCACGACGCCGAGCGCCACGACCGCGTCGTAGCCGCCCTGTGCCAGCGCCAGGCGACGACGGGCAGCTCGAAGGTGCCGGGCACCCGGACGATGGTGGCGTCCGTGACTCCGGTGGGCGGCGAGCGCGCGTTCGGCGCCGGCGACAAGACCGTCCATCACCTCGGTGTGCCAGCTCGCCGCGACGACCGCGACCTTCAGGCCGGACGCGTCGAACGCGCTCTGGTCAGGTGCTCCGTGTTTGCTCATGCACGTACTCGCTTCGCTCCGTGCGCGCATGAGGCACCGGGCGCGCTGTGTGGGATGGTTCGCTCGCTCACTGGTGCAGCTCCTCAGTCATCTCTTCCGGCAGGTCGGGCAGCACGTGCCCCATCCGGTCGCGCTTGGTGCGCAGGTAGTCGATGTTGTGGTCGGTGGGGTGGATCGCCAGCGGCACGGTCTCGGACACCTTGATGCCGAAGTCCTCCGGGCTCGTGGTCTTGTCCGGGTTGTTGGTGAGCAGCCGGACGGACTCGATGCCGAGGTCGCGCAGCACCTGCGTCGCCGTACCGTAGTGGCGGCCGTCGGCCGGGAGGCCGAGGTCGAGGTTGGCGTCGACGGTGTCGCGGCCCTCGTCCTGCAGGGCATAGGCCCGGAGCTTGGCGACCAGACCGATGCCGCGGCCCTCGTGGCCGCGGAGGTAGACCACCACTCCCCTGCCCTCGGCGACGATCTTCTTCATCGCCTCGTTGAGCTGCGGTCCGCAGTCGCACCGGTGGCTCCCGAAGACGTCGCCGGTCAGGCACTCGGAGTGGACGCGGGTCAGCACCGGCTCGGGGCCCGACACGTCGCCGTACACCGGGGCGACGTGCTCGCTGTCGTCGATCGTGATCCGGTAGCCGTAGGCCGTGAAGTCACCGTGGGCGGTCGGCAGGCGAGTCTCGGCCACCCGCAGGACGTGCAGCTCGTGGCGGCGGCGGTAGCGCACCAGTGCCTCGATCGAGATCATCGACAGGCCGTGCTCGTCGGCGAAGGCCCGCAGCTCGGGCGCCCGCTTCATGGTGCCGTCGTCGTTGACGACCTCAACCGGGACGCCGGCGGGCGTCAGGCCCGCCAGCTTGGCGAGGTCGACGGCTGCCTCGGTGTGCCCGCGGCGTACGAGAACCCCACCCTCGCGGTAGCGCAGCGGGAATACGTGGCCCGGACGCGTGAGCTCCCACGGCTCGGTGGCCGAGTCGGCGAGCACCTTGGCCGTGTGGGCGCGATCGGCGGCGCTGATCCCGGTGCTGACGCCGTCGCGGGCGTCGACAGAGATCGTGTAGGCCGTGCGCAGCTTGTCCTTGTTGTGCGGGGTCATCAGCGGGATCTCGAGCCGCTCGAGCATGTCGCCCGGCATCGGCACGCAGATCACGCCGCTGGAGTGGCGGATGGTGAAGGCCATCAGCTCCGGCGTCGCCTTGGCGGCCGCGAAGATGATGTCGCCCTCGTTCTCACGGTCCTCGTCGTCGACGACGACGACCGCCTTGCCCGCGGCGATGTCCGCGATGGCCTGCTCGACGCTGTCCAGCTTGATGGGCTCGCTCATGCGATGGCCCCTTCCAGTTCAGGGGTGGGTTCGGTGGTGGTTCGGGTGGCTCGCCACCAGACGGCGAAGCCGAGCAGGACGAATCCTGCGTAGACGAGGTACATCCCCGCCGTCGGGTAGTAGCCCGCGTTGATCAGGGAGCGCACGCCGACGATGTCGACGAGGATCCAGACGAGCCAGAACTCGACCCAGCCGCGGGCCATGCCGTAGGTCGCGAGCATCGAGCCGGCCGGGATCCGGGCCTCGGTGGTCGGGCCCCACGAGCCGATGCGGGTGAGGATGGCGTACGCCGCTGCGTAGCCGACGAGCCCCAGCGCGACGAGCTGGGCGCGCTCGGTCCGAGTGGCCCAGCGAGGCGTGATCGCTCCGCCGTCGGCGGCACCGCCTGCCCGCGCGCGAGCGGGACCAGCGCCACCAGCCGTAGAGGCTGACCGCGGCGAAGAACACCTGCCGGCCGGCCCGGCCCCAGAGCGGTTCGTCGGTGGCGCCGCTCATCTCGCCGGTCACGAAGACGGTGAAGAGCAAGATGTTGCCGATCAGGCCGACCGGCCACGCCCAGACGACCCGGCGCATGCCGAGGATCCGCTGGCCGGGCCGAAGACGTTGCCGACGACCTCGCGGACGTAGAGCTGCCCGTCGCCGACGGCGATGGTGCCGTGCAGGATCCAGTCGATCATCCGCGGTCCTTCAGGTAGCCGCCCATGAGAAGCTTCTCGACGTGCTTGGCGATCACGTCGAACTCGAGGTTGACCCGGTCGCCGGGCTGGCGCGTGCCGAGCGTGGTGCGGGCGAGCGTCTCGGGGATCAGGCTGACGGTGAAGCTCGCGTCCTTGGCGTCGACCACGGTCAGGCTGACGCCGTCGACGGTGATCGAGCCCTTGTCGACGAGGTAGCGGCCGAAGTCGGCGGGCATCGAGATCTCGATGACCTCCCAGTGCTCGCTGGGCGTCCTCGAGATCACTTCGCCGACGCCGTCGACATGGCCCTGCACGATGTGCCCGCCGAGGCGCTTCTCCACCGTGACGGCGCGCTCGAGGTTGACAGCGTCGCCGGCCTTGACGCCATGGAGGCTGGTCTTGTCGAGCGTCTCCTGCATGACGTCGGCGGTCCAGTGCCGTCGTCGGTCGTGACCACGGTGAGGCAGCACCCGTTGACGGCGATCGAGTCGCCGAGACCGGTGCCCTCCGGGACAGTGCTGGCACGCACGGTCAGCCGGATCGCGTCGCCCTGCTCCTCGACGGCGGTGATGGTGCCGAGCTCTTCGACGATTCCGGTGAACATCAGATCCCTGCCTTCGACGGTTCGAGGGTGAGGCGGACGGTCGCGTCGGCGCCGGTGCCGACGACGCCGGCCCGCTTGAGGTGCCAGCGGAGCTGGTCGTTGATGGTGTTGATGCCGAGGTCGCCGACCGCGTTGGCTCCGGCGCCCGGGAAGGTGGGCGCGACGTAGGCGTAGATCTCGTCGATCAGGCCGGCCTTGAGGAAGGCGGCGGCCAGCGTGGGACCGCCCTCGAGCCAGACGTGCTGCCGACCGGAGGCATAGAGCTCGGCCGGGGCGGCGCGCGGATCGCGCGTCCTCAGGTGCAGGGCCTCGCCCGGGGCCTCGAAGATGCGGCGGTCGTTGGGGATGCCGCGCTCCCCCATGACGACGCGCAGAGGCTGGTGCTCGACCGGCTCGTCGACCTCGTCGCGGACGTTGAGCCGGGGGTTGTCGATGAGCACGGTGCCGGTGCCGACGAGGAGCACGTCGCACTCGGCCCGCAGACTGTGCGTGTCGCGACGGGCGTCGGTGCCGCTGATCCAGCGGCTGGTGCCGTCGGCGGCGGCACTGCGACCGTCGAGGGTGGTGGCGAACTTCCGGGTGACGAAGGGCCGCTGGTGCTCGACCGCGAACGTCCACGCCCGGTTGACGCCCCGGGCCACCGTCGCCATCACACCGGCCTCGACCTCGATGTCGGCGGCCTCGAGCGCCGCTGCGCCCCCGGAGGCGACCGGGTTGGGGTCGCGCTGCGCGAAGACGACGCGGCGCACGCCCGCCGCGATCAGCGCCTCGACGCACGGGCCGGTCCGTCCCGTGTGGTTGCAGGGCTCGAGCGTGACGACGGCCGTCGCTCCGCGCGCCGCCTCGCCGGCCTCGGTCAACGCAGCCACCTCGGCGTGCGGCGTACCGGCTCCGCGGTGGAAGCCCTCCGCGATCTCCACGCCTTCGGCGTCGAGCAGCACGCAGCCGACGCGCGGGTTGGGCCCCAGCGGCACGCCGGGTGTGGCGGCCAGCGTGAGGGCGCGGCGCATCGCAGCCTGTTCGGCCGGTGTCGTGGTCATCGCTACCCCTCTAGTCCCGGAAGTGGACTCCGGGGTGGCGGGCGCGGGCGTCGTCTCGACGTCCACGCTGCGTGATCTTCTCATCCGGACTTTGACCGTCGGTCCGGGGAATTTCACTGGTCAACCGGCCACTGGATGTGGTCGGGTCGCTGGACTTCCGAGCGAAGCGAGGAAGCTTCGGACTCAGTAACCGCCGGTGCGGAGTTTCACCGCCCCCAGAGCACGCTCTTGCTGGATCGAACTCTGCCACAGGGCCGGACATTCCCGCGCGGGTGTCTCAGTGTGACGTCGGCTACGTGGCTCGGAGATCGCGGCCCGTCCGTCCTGACGTCGGCAGTTCGAGCTTGCCGGCAGCACGCTGAGCGGGTGGTCGCTGCGATCAGCCTCCCAACTGCCGACGCTAGGAATCTCCCAGCTGGTGCTCGCGCAGCCACGTCTCCCCTCGACGGCGGGAGGCCTGGGCCAGCCGGGCGTCCTGGACGAGCTCGACGATCTCCTCACGCGACACCTCGCCCACCCGGGAGGCGCGCAGCAGGACGGACGGGTGCCCGTCGAAGTGCGGCGTCGTGAAGAACGGCGACGACTCGTCCTGCACCAGTGCGAGCTTGTCGCCCTCGGACGCGACCCAGATGACGATCACGTCCTCGTAGCGCTCCCCCGTCACCGGGTCAACGGCGTCGGGTCGCGGCGTGCGGAAGAAGACGAACGACTTGCTGCCGACCACGGTAGACCGGGTTGGCCTCGGGGCGGTGGACGGTGACGTGCGGCATCGCCCGCGCGGTGGTGTGGATGTCGTCAACCGTCGCCCGCCGGCTCACGTGGAGACGGCCTCCGCGCGAGCCTTCAGCTCGCGCACCATCGCGTCGGGGTCGCCTGCGGAGTAGACCGCGCTGCCGGCGACGAACACGTCGGCGCCTGCCTCGGCGCAGCGCTCGATGGTCTCGAGGCTGACTCCACCGTCGACCTGCAACCGAGTCTCGACGCCGTGCTTGCGCATCAGCGCCCGCGCCGTACGGATCTTGGGCAGGCACAGGTCGAGGAACTTCTGGCCGCCGAAGCCGGGCTCCACGGTCATGATCAGCACCATGTCGAGCTCGGGCAGCAGCGCCTCGTAGGGCCTCGATCGGCGTGGCCGGCTTGAGGGCCATCGACGCCCGGGCGCCCCGGTTGCGCAGCTCGCGGGCCAGCCGGATCGGCGCCTTGGTCGACTCCACGTGGAAGGTGACGCTGCTGGCGCCGGCCTCGGCGTAGAGCGGCGCCCGGGTGTCGCAGTCCTCGATCATCAGGTGCGCGTCGAGCGGGATGTCGGTGGCCTTGCTGAGCGCGTCGATCATCGACGGACCGAAGGTCAGGTTGGGCACGAAGTGGTTGTCCATGATGTCCACGTGCACCCAGTCGGCACTGCCGATCCGACCGATCTCCTCGCCCAGCTTGGCGAAGTCGGCGTTCAGGATGGACGGCGTGATCTGGATTCCCACGGGTGTCAGCCTAGGGCCGCGACGAGTCGAGTGATGAGGTGGCTGTATCCACGGTGCGACGAATCACTCGACACGGGGTCAGCAGGACCTCAGTCCTCCGGGTCGGCGGGAGGTTCGGCCCCGGCCGCCTCGTCGCGATCGGCCCACTCCGGGAGGGGCGCGATGTCGAAGACCTCGTTGTCGATGCCGCCGTGCAGATCGCCGATCTCGGCGAACCGCGCCGGCATGGTGAAGATCGTGAAGTCGTCGGGCTCGAAGGAGTTGATCTCCTCCCAGCGCACCGGGGCGGAGACGCGCGTTGGCGACGCCGCGGACGGAGTAGGCCGCAGCGATCGTGTGGTCGCGGGCGTTCTGGTTGTAGTCCACGAACAGCTGGTCGGGCGCACGGTCCTTGCGCCACCGGGCGGTGGTGACGTCACCACCGGCTCGGCGTTCGACCTCGCGCGAAGGCGAGCGCTCCGCGGCGTACGTCCCGGAAACCGTGGTCGGGCTTGATCCGGACGTAGATGTGGATGCCGGAGCCACCGCTCGTCTTCGGGAAGCCGACGGCGCCGAGCTCGTCGAGCACCTCGTGCGAGATGTGCGCGACCCGCTGCACCGTCTCCCAGTCGCACTCCGGACCCGGGTCGAGGTCGATGCGCCACTCGTCGGGGGACTCGGTGTCGGCGCGTCGACTGTTCCACGGATGGAACTCGACCGTGGACATCTGGACCGCCCAGATCACGCTCGCGAGCTCGGTGACGCACAGCTCGTCGGCAGTGCGGTTCCAACGCGGGAAGTGCAGCTGCACGGTCTCCAACCACGGCGGTGCGCCGCCGGGGATCCGCTTCTGGTGCACCTTGTCGCCGGCGAGACCCTTGGGGAACCGGTGCAGCATGCACGGCCGCTCGTAGAGCGCGTTGACGATGCCCTCGCCGACGGCGAGGTAGTAGTTGACCGAGGTCGAGCTTGGTGGCGCCCGACGCGGGGAAGTAGACCCGATCGGGGTTGCTCACCCGCACGACCCGGTCGTCCACCTCGATCTCGGTGCTGGGTGAGGTCGCCATGCCCGCACCCTAGCCAGTCGGCGCGACGGTCTCTTCGGGCTCGGGCTCGGGCTCGGGGGTGGGGGTGGGTTCGGGGGTGGGCGCGGGCGTGACCGTGACGAGGACCGGTTCGCTGGCTCCCGAGTCGGCGTATTCGCTCTCGGGACGCAGCCAGCGGAACTCCGCCGTCTCGGTGACCGTGACCGAGGCATGTGAGGAGCCGTCGGGGCCGGAGTAGGTCAGCGGCGACACGTCGACCCAGTCGACGGCACCGGGCGCGCGGGACTGCAGGATGAGCGGATCGCCCATGACCCGGCCGACGAGGTCGGTCACCCGGCCGGCGACCTCGAGCTGCTGCCCGGCGACCATCTGCGTCGCAAGCGGCGTGATGGACGTGGACAGTGTCAGCCCCTCGAAGTCCCAGGTCCGTCCGTTGCCGGTGACGGCATCGACGTTGAACGCCCGGCCGTCACAGCCGAAGCCGGTCACGACGTAGCCCGCGCCGTCGCCGTGCCCGGCCGCGAAGTCGGCGGGCGTGGCGGACTCGACCGCCATGGTCAGGCCGGTGGAGAGGTCGACCAGCTGCCATTCGTGGGGCAGCGTCGCGGTGTCGACGTGCTGCCGGGTGGCGGGCGAGACGGTCAGGTTGACGCGTCCCCCCCGGGCGTGCCCCGCCGGGGCGTCGAGGGCGGTCACCCAGATGTAGGAGGCGCCGGTGGTGCCGCTCTCGGCGCGGACGTCGACGCTCGCGCCCAGCGCGGACAGGGACAGGAAATGGATCGCGGGCCCGGCCGCGGTGCCCGTGCCGGTGGGCACCGGGCCGAAGCTGCGGCGACCGAGCGGCGCGACGTCGGGTCCCCGGTTGATCCGCGAAGACGGAGCGCTGACGGGCCCGTCGATGACATCGCAACCGACGTACGTCAGGTACATCCCGTCCAGTGGTGACCCCGGACCGGACAACGTGGACCTGGACGCATCCTCCGCCCGGGCGCCCGACATGAACAGTGGTGAGAGCAGGGCCGCGCCGATGGCCGCGATCCTTAGACGACGTTGCACTGACTGCTCGATCCCTCGTGTGCCGATCACTCCGACCGGTCCCCCGGAGTCCATCATCCACACCAACCGCCCGGGAGGGAACAGGTGACCCCCGATTGCGGTATGGAGAACAGTCAGCGTCGCCGAATCGTGGCCAAGAACATCGCGTCCGTGCCGTCGCGGTGCGGCCACAGCTGGCGGGTGGACTCCAGTGCGCGTCGTCCCGGTCGGCCGGGACGGCGTCCACGACGCCCGTCGTCTCGGCCAGCACCGGCGAGCAGGTCGCATAGACCACCACGCCACCGGGACGGGTCGACGCGATCGCCGAGGCGAGCAGGGCACGCTGCAGCGGCACCGGGACGTCGAGGTCCTCGGGCATGCGCCGCCACCGCGACTCGGGTCTGCGGCGAAGCGCGCCCGGGCCGGAGCACGGGGCGTCCACGAGCACCCGGTCGAACGTTCCCTCGCGCCGGGGCGGACGAGTGCCGTCGCCGGTGACGACGCCGCTCAGGCCTTCCCTGTACGGCTCGTGTGCCACGCGCGACGAGCCGCGCGCGATGCTGCTGGAGCTCGTTCGCCAGCACCTTGGCACCGCGTTGCGCTGCCAGCGCGGCGAGCAGGGCGGCCTTGCCGCCGGGTCCGGAGCACACGTCCAGCCAGCGCTCGTCGCGTCCGTCGAGATCAGCCTCGGCCGGGGCCGGGGCCACCAGCTGCGATCCCTCGTCCTGCACACCGGCGCGACCCTCGGCCACCGCGGGGACGGCCGACGGGTCGCCGCCGGCCAGCTCGACGGCGTACGGCGAAAGGTTCCCCCGCACTCCCCCGGCCGCCTCGAGCTCCCCGACTGTCGAGAGTCCCGGTCGGGCCACGAGCATCACCCGCGGTGCGGCGTTGTCGGCGGCGAGCAACGCGGGCAGCTCGGCTGCCGTGTCGAGTGCCGCACTCAGCGCCTCGACGACCCAGCGCGGGTGGGAGTGGGCGATCGAGGCATGTCCCACCGGGTCCTGGACCGGGTCCGGGGCGACCTGCATGATCCGGGCCCCGAGGTCCCGGGCGCTCACCTTGCGCAGCACGGCATTGGTGAAGCCGGTCGGGCCGACACCGATCCGGGCGCGGACCGGGTCGACGCTGGTGCTGATGGCGGCGTGGTCCGGCACCCGCATCGCGAGGAGCTGGTGGACGCCGAGCCTCAGCGCGTCGCGCACCTTGGCCTCGAGCTTCGGCTTGGTCAGGCAGGCGTCGATGATCGCGTCGTAGGTGCCCTGCCAGCGGATGGTGCCGGACACCAGCTCGGTGGTGAAGGCGGCGTCGCGACCCTCGAGCCTGTGCTCGGCGAGGACCTGTGGCAGGACGAGGTTGGCGTAGGCGTCGTCGAGACGCACGGCCTTGAGGACGTCGTAGGCCGCCAGTCGTGACGGGTCCACCTTGTTGTTACTCGCCATCCGGCAGGAGCTCCTTCGCCGGGCGCTTGGGCGCGACCGCCAGCCCGGGCGTCTGGACGACCTCGGTGAGCTCGTCGAGCGTCAGCTCGCCGAGACGGGACTGCTGGACCAGCACCGCGTTGAAGTTGCGGAAGTGGTCGATCGTGAAGAACGGCGTCGACTCGTCCTCGACGAGGGCGGCCTTGTCGGCCGGGCTGGCCGTGCGGATGACCAGCAGGTCGTCGTACGGCAAACCCGACTCGGGATCGATCGCCGACTTGTGCGGGTGGCGGTAGAGCAGGAAACCCCTGCCCTTCTCGCCGGCCGGCACCTTCCGAGTCGGGACGTCGCCCCACGTCGTGCCGAACTCCGTGCTCGGCAGTGCCGCACAGATCTCGTCAACGTCGTCGGGTCGGGCATGCACGGTCACGAGACGCGAGCCTAGACCCGCGCTCAGCAGGCCTTGCCGTAGACGCCCGCACGGGTCGGGGGCGCGTCCACCGGCTGCAGGTTGGGCGCCTCGAGGCTCCAGTGCCGCACCCAGTCCATCTGCATCCGGCTGACGTTCATCACCCGGTCGGGCTTGGCCTCCATCGTGAACCGAACGGTCAGCGGCACGCCGGTGAGGACGTCGTCACGGTTCTCGGTGTAGACGACGTGGGCGTCGATGAACCATGAGATCCGCTCGCGCGTCACCTCGACTGCGTAGGTGTGCCACTGGTCGCGACCCGGGCTCATCGGGTTCGTCGCCTTGTAGGCGACGTTGGGCAGGGTGCGGGCATAGACCGTCGCGGCCCTGCCGTTGGGGGTGTAGCTCGCGAGCGCGATGTTGCGGGCGCCACAGTGCTCCTCCGCACCGGCGGCGGGGACGAGCTCGGCCAGCACCCGGTAGCGCGCGTTTCCGCGGCCGTACTGCCGGCTCCGCAGGCGCGTCTCCCAGCGACCCACCTCGTCACCCGCGCCGGCGAGGGTCGCGGAGACGGTGCCCTCGCTGGTGGCGTTGAGCGTGAGCATGCCGTTCTGGTGCCACACCTGACCGGGGCCGTTCGACACCCACTGCGGACCCATCTGTCCGGTGTACGGCGCCTCGAACTCTTCGCGCCACAGGATGCCCTTGTTCCACCAGCCGAACGTGCTGGCCGCGTTGATCGGCCCGGGCTCGGCGCCTGCGTGGTCGGCGCTGGCCGGCCCGGCGCTGAGCACCGGGCTCAGGAGCGAGGCGAGTACGGCGGACGCGAGCGCGGCAGCTGTGCGGAGTCTTCTGGTGGCCCGGGGGGAGGTCATGGGGCACGACCGTGCGCGTTGACCGCGGGTCCCGCGCAAGTTCAGGCAGACGCCGCGTCGCCCGGGCGGGCGCCTTCGGGCACGGTCACTCCGCGCGCCCAGTCCGCCGCACGCATCTGCTTCTTGCCGAACGCCTTGACCTCGCCGAGCTCGACGGGCCGGGTCGCGGTGCCGACGAAGACGGCGTTCTTGGTGACCTCGAGGACACCCGGCTCGAGTCGCTCCCGGTCGGTGGCGACGGTAACGGCCCCGATCTTGAACCGTTCGCCCTCCCAGAGGCTCCACGCACCCGGGCCGGGCGTGCAGGCCCGGATCTGACGGTCGATGCGGACCGCGCTGTCGGTCCAGTCGATCTCGGCGTGCTCGACCGGGATCTTGGGCGCGAAGGTCACGCCCGCGCCGGGCTGGTCGCGGGCCTCGAGCGAACCGTCGGCAATGCCGTCGAGAGTGCGCACCAGCAGCTCTGCGCCACCCTCGGCGAGCCTTCCGAGCAGGTCGCCGGCCGTGTCGGTCGGACGGATCCGCTCGGTCATGACGCCGAACGTCGGGCCCGCGTCGAGCTCCTTGACGATCCGGAAGGTCGTGGCCCCGGTCATGTCGTCGCCCGCCCAGATCGAGTGCTGCACCGGCGCAGCTCCGCGCCGAGCCGGGAGGATCGAGAAGTGCAGGTTGATCCAGCCGTGCTCGGGGATGTCCAGCGCGGACTGCGGCAACAGTGCGCCGTATGCGCGACGACCGGGCAGACGTCGGGACGCAGCTCCTTCAACGCAGCCCTGGAACTCCGGATCGCGTGGGTGGACCGGCTTGAGCACGGGCACGCCGAGCTCCTCGCCACGGATGCCGACCGGGCTGGCGACGAGCTTGCGACCCCGACCGGACGGCGCGTCGGGTCGGGTCACGACGCCGACGAGCTCGTGGCCGGACGCGGCCAAGGCGTCCGGGGCGGGTACGGCGACGTCGGGCGTCCCGGCGAAGACGACGCGCATCACAGACCCAGCCCGAACGTGCCGTGCGGGCTCACCTTGACGGTCGGTTGTTCGAGGCCGAACCAGTCGGACTCGCGGATCTCCTTCATCGCGGCCTTGCGGGCGGCCGTGTCGAGCTTGTCGATGAAGAGGATCCCGTCGAGGTGATCGGTCTCGTGCTGGATCGCTCGGGCGAGCAGGTCGGATCCCTCGATGCGCAGCGGTTCGCCGTACATGTCGAAGCCGGTCGCGACGACGGAGAGCGCGCGCAGGCAGTCATAGGTGAGCTCGGGCAGGCTCAGGCAGCCCTCCGCGCCGTCCTGCGTCTCGTCGCTGAGCGACAGGACGGGGTTGATGAGGTGGCCGACGGTGCCTTCGACGTTCCAGGTGAACACGCGCAGGCCGACGCCGATCTGCGGTGCCGCGAGCCCGGCGCCGGGCGCGGCGAGCATCGTGTCGGTGAGGTCCTGCACGAGCGTGCGGATCTCCTTGTCGAAGGCGTCGACCTCGATCGCGCGGCTGCGCAGGATCGGGTCGCCGAACAAGCGGATGGGCTGGACGGCCACGTGGTGCTTCTCCTCGGTCGGGGAGCGGCCAGTCTAGAGACGGCTCACACCTGTTCGCGCCTCGCCATCCGGGTCAGCCACGCGTCGAGCGCCTGGGCGGTCGGACCGGGCGTGCGTCCGACCGCGAGGACCCGGCTGCCCCCGTCGTCGACGAACACACGAAGGTGCAGGTCGGCCGTCTCCTTGACCCGGGGAACAGCAGCAACCCCAGCGGCAACGTGAAGAGCCCCAGCACGACGGCCCACAGTGGGACGCGGCGCACGGAGTAGAGCCACGAACCGTCGGGCTGCGAACGCCACCTGCCTCCCGGCACGGCGCCGAACGACTTGCGCAGCACTGCCTCGATCTCCGGCGCGTCGAGATCGACGACCCACTCGCGCGACACGGAGACCCAGCGCGCCCGCCGGGCGTGCCGCACCAACGTCAGGGCCAGCACGGTTCCCTGCAAGGATCCACAGCTCCGCCGCCCCGATTCCGAACATGTCCGGAGTCTAGGGTCGCGCGTAGGGCGACAGGCGACGAAACAGCAGGCGGCTCACGCCGAAGCAGATCCCAGCGCCGACTGCTGCGTACAACAGCATCGCCGGGGAGTGCGGTGCTGTAGCCGAGCGCTGTCGCCAACCCGGCGACCGGTCCGATGCTGGCCACGACGCCACCGAGCGCTGCAGCACCTCCGACCCGAGCGGCCCGCTGCGCACCGTCCCACCAGCGATAGCGCCACCGGACCAGTGCGACCGCTCCACCGGTCATGAGACCGAGCGCGACCGGGTAGTACACCGCGAGTGCCGCCCAGATCGGGCCCGTCGGGAAGAACATGAGAGGACTCGTGAGCCGGGCCCGGGCCAGTGCCGCCCCGGCCACCGCTCCCCCAACGGTTGTTCTCGCGAGATCCACTCGCGTGGGAGGCGTCGGACGATCGACGAGGAGCTCAAGCCCCTCGGCGTCGGCAACCTCGCGGGCGAACACGGCAACGTCCCGGGTCACCAGTTCGCCGACGGGCGCTCCCCGGACGACGGCACCGTCCGGGTCGGCCTGCAGGTTCGCGACCAGTCTGCGACGGTCAGTCGATGCCATGCCCCCCGGCGCCAGAAGTCCTCCACCTCGTCGACCCACGCTTCCACAGACCTGTCAGCCACGATTGCTCCTTGATGACTCGGGCGAACCAAGCACGGCCGCCACTCGCGCGGTGACCTCGTGCCACTGCACTTCCCATTCGTTCAGGGCCGTCTCGCCCGCCTCGGTCAGGCCCAGCTCATGTCGCGCCGGCCCGTCCGCACTGGGGCGGCTCGTCTTCGTGACGAGACCCAATCGCGCCAGCCGGGTCACGAGCGGGTAGATCGTCCCGTAGCTGGTGGTGCCGAACCCACGTTCCCGGAGCCGGTTCACGAGCTCATACGCGTGCCCTGACCTCTCGCGAAGAAGCGCCGGGACGCACATGTCCAGCACGCCCCGGAGCAGGGAGCTCTCTCGTTCGTCTCCAGCTACCATGCGACACACACTACCTGGTGCCGCCAAGTAGTGCTAGATCGTGAGCGGATCGACCCGGATGCGTACGGCGTCGAGCTTGCGTGCGCTGCGGATCCGTTGGAGCTCGCCGAGCGCATCGGAGAGGGCAGGTCCGGAGGCGAGGGGCACCCGGATCACCGCGCGTTGCTCGTCGCGGTCGGCCGGGACGGGCCCCGGGGAGATCGGCGACCTCAGGCAGGGCGAGCAGCGTCAGGGCGTCGTCGAGTGCTCCCGGCTCCCCCGTGATCGTCGCGAGCCGCGCCGCGGGTGGCAGGCGGGTCTGGGTGCGCTCGGCGAGCTCGCGCTCGGCGAAGCCGGCCGGGTCCCAGCGCACCAGCGCCTGCAGGGCGGGCACCGCCGGGTCGCCGACGACCACGACCCGACCCCCGGGTCGCACCAGTCCGGCTGCGCCCAACCAGCGTCGTAGCGCCTCCTCGTTGGCCCGCAGGTCCTCGCGGGCGAGCGTCAGCCAGTGTCGAGGATGACGACCGCGGCATAGCCCCCGTCCGCCGGCGGCTCCGCACCGACGGTGGCGACCACGAGGTCGTGCTTGTCGGAGACCCGTGTGAGAACGCGGTCGCTGCTGGAGCTGCGGATGGTCGTGCCCGCGAAGGACCGGCCCAGCTCCTCGGCGGTGCGCGCGTCCCCTCGCACCGGCGCTCGCAGCCCGCGGTGGCCGCACTCGCGGCAAGCCCACGCCGGGTCGGCCGTACCGCACCAGCGGCAGGTCGGGGGTGTCGTGGGGCCGCCGAGCGCGAGCGGCCCGGCACACGTGGCACACCGCGCAGGTGTCCGGCAGCGCTCGCAGGCGAGCGAGGGGGCATAGCCGGCGCGCGGCGTCTGGACGAGCACCCGGACCGCTCGTCAGGCCCTCGCGGATCACGTCGTAGGCCGCCCTCGGGATGCGGGAGCCGACGGCCCGGTCCTCGGCGGGCACGACATCGACCCGCGCCCGAGCCCGGACGATGGCCCGGTCGGAGGTGAGCTCGTGCGCCCACCCCGATCGGAGCAACAGCAGCCCTTCGCAGGTGCGCGCGAACCCGCCGACGAGCATCGCCGTGTCCTGCTGAGCGGCTCGGAGCGCCAGCACCTCCCGGACGTGTGGGTATGGCGCACGCGGCTCTGCGTGCAGATCGTCCCCGTCGTCCCAGATGACCACGAGGCCGAGATCGTGCACCGGGGCCAACGCGGCCGAACGGGTGCCGACCACGACCTTGCGAGCACCGCGCGAGACGGCGAGGAACTCGCGGTAGCGCTTCGCGGGCCCGGCCTCCGCGGACAGGACGACGTGCTGGTCGACTCCCAGCACCGGTCGAGGCGCGCTCGACACGCGCTGTGCATCGCGCTGGTCGGGGACGCAGATCAAGGACCCACGACCGCTTGCGAGAGTGGCCGCGGCGGCGTGGGCGAGCATGACCGGCCAGTCGTCACCCGGGGCCGCGTTCCAGACCGCTCTCGGTGACGCGCCGTCGCCCAGATGGGAGAGGAAGGCCGGCCCGTGCACGACGTGCTCCCGTGTCGTGGGATCGGCTGTGGGAGTGCCACCGGGGGCTGGCGGACTTGGCTCCTTCTCCCCGGCCGCGTGCCGCGGCGGAACGGCCAACCGCAGGACGTCGGCCCGCGCTCCGGCATACCGCTCCGCGATGCTGGCCGTCAGGACGGCGATCTCCAGATGCAGCACCGGCTCCGGGCTGACGACTCGCCTGAGCGGCTGCAGCCGACCCGGGTGGTCACTGGTGGCGGCCCGCTCGAGGACGAACCCGTCGACGTCCCGGCCGGCAAAGCGCACCTTGACCCGCGCGCCCGGCACCGCCGTCGCGGCGTCCTTGACGGCCACGGCGTAGTCGAACGGCCGGTCGAGGTGGGCCAGCGGCACGTCGACCAGCACCCGCGCGACCGGGTCGACCTCGGCAGGCTCGAACTCGGCCGCCTTCCTCGCCCGGGTCGCCGCCGCCTTGGCCTTCGCATCGGCCACGGAGGCACGCAGGCCGGGCAGCATCTCTGCTGGCCCGGCCTCGTGGTTGGTCATGCGCGCATTCAATCAGCGGCCACCGACGGCCGGCTCAGCGCAGGTTGAACGATGTCTTCCCGGTGCTGGTCATGGCTGTGGGTGAACCCGTGTAGATCGCCTTGACCCTGTGCTTGCCGCGGCCCAGCTTGAACTGCAGCTTCCTGCTGAGCTTGAGGATCGCCTTGCCGTTCGCGATGTCGCGGGTCTTGACGACCTTCTTGCCATCGATCTTGAAGGTCACGCGACCGGTGGGCACACCCGTCGCGATCTTCACGATGGCCTTGATCTTGACCGACCTTCCCGGCCGCACCTTGCCCACCGTGACCTTGGTCGTCGAGACCTGCTGGACGACCGGAGGCGCGGGCGGCACGGTCGGAGCCGGCGGGTTGGTGGCTGTGGGCGCGGTCGTCGGTGCGGTCGTGGTGGGTGTCGGCGTCGGCTGGGTCGACGCGTCACAGGTGTAGACGACGATGTCGTCCAGCCACCATCCGATCTCGCTGGTGGTGAGGTCGCCACGCACGGTGAACTGCGGCCTGATGGTCTGCCCGGCGAAGGACGAGAGGTCGAGCTGGTTGGACGTCCACCCGAAGCTGTCGCCCGCGAAGGCACGCAGGCCCGCCCACGGGTTGGGGTCGGATGGGCCGTATGCCTGCAACGTCTGCTGCGGGCCGTTGATCCACGGCAGGCCTGCCGCGTCGACCGGACCGGCACCCGCGACGACCTCAACAGTGCCCCCGTCGATGTACGGCGCGGCTCCTCCCGGGTACCACTCGAACAGCCGCCACTGCTGGAAGTGCAGGTAGGTCTGCTGACCTGCTGGTACGGCGATGCCTGCGGCCGCCCTGAGGGAAGCGGAGGTCGGGTCGTCGTACAACCCGGGGTCGGGGTTGTAGCCCAGCCACGAGTCCCTGCCGGAGGTGGCATTGCTGCCCCACCCGGGGTTGACGCCGTAGCCCCAGAGACCCGTGGTGTCGGAGAACTTGGTGGCAGGGGTGCCGGTCTCGCTGTTGAACAGCTCGCGCAGAGTCGTCCCGGTCGGGCACGCCTTCACTGCGTCACTCGGCTGCGGCGCGGCAGGAGGCGTGGTGCGGAGCTCGGTGGCGAGCACGGCCTTGGCGACGTTGGCGCAGTCGCCGGCGGTGAACCCTGCCGTCCCTGCAACGACGAAGTCGGCGCAGCTCTGCTCGAGGACCGCGGCAAGGTCTGCGTAGTCGCTGCCCGAGGTGAGCCGGGTGATCGCGTCGAAGTAGAGCTTGCCGGTCTTGGTCAGTCCAGTGTCGCTGGCGTCGATGCCGGTGATCGTCTGCCCGTTGAAGGTTCCGCCCCGGGTGCCCCGGGAGATCAGGTAGGCCGTCTTGTTGCCGACGCCGGAGTTGCTGTGAACGCCCCCGTTGTCGTTGTAGCTCAGGTTGGCGGTGTAGTTGGCGCTCGTCATCCTGTCCGGGTCCCCGAAGGCCACGGGGTCCTTCATGTCCCGGATCGCACCGATCGGCAGGTCCTCCCCCAGCAGCCGGGCGTCGTCGGCGGCGACGTGGCCGGCGCGGTGGTCGACGATCTCACCCATGATGTCGGCCATCGACTCGTTGATCGCGCCGCTCTGGCCCCAGTAGAAGAGTTCCGAGTACTGGTCGATCACGCCGTGCGTCATCTCGTGGCCCACGACGTCGTCGGCGTCCGCAAAGCCGGCGCCGTAGTACATCTGGGTGCCGTTCCAGAACGCGTTGGCCATGGGGCAGGGGTCGTCGGGGTGGCAGAAGCGCACTGTCGAGGCCAGCTTCTTCACGCCCCCGACGTTGATCCCGATCGTGTCGGTGAGGTCGATGCCGGCGATCTGGGCGTAGGTGCTGGACGTCGATCCCGCGTGGTCGAAGGCCTTGTTGACGTCGGCCACCGCGCTCACCGGACCGGTCTCGGTGCGCGCGAACGGCGCGGCGCACGGGGTCGGATCGCCATACACGTTGCTGCTGTCGCACACCACGCGATCGACGTGCTGGATCCGGTCAAGGTGGAGCACGACACGACCTGTCGTGTCGTCGACGAGCACGAGTCGGCGTACGCCCCGGCCGTCGCCGACCCGGGAAGCGCCACACGCCCTGCGCACCGAGCGCGTCTGTGACACCGAACACCGCCGGGTCCCAGACCCAGCGCCCCTCGCTGGTCGCCGTGAGACCGGCAGCGCCGGCCCTGCCGGCGGCCGCACGCACGGCGGTCGCGCTGGCCTCGCTCTCGGGGGCAGTGGCCGCCGGGAGGCTGTCGAGGGTCGAGACCGTGGAGAGCATCGAGCTCATCTGTCGGTCGCCGTCGAGGCTCACCACCACCCGGCCGCCGATGACCGGCGCGGAGTCGACCTCCTGCTGGAACCGCACCACGTCCCGGCGCGACACGGAGCTTTCGGTGCGCGTGAGCGACAGCTCGGCGTCGTCTGCCGGGCCCAGCGCGGCGCCGTACCGCGTGAGGTGCGACCGCGCGGCGGCGCGGACGCTGGTGGACGCGGTCACGCCCGGATTGACCACTCGGGAACCAGCGGGCGTGCCCACGAATTCGGCGGTGCCGGAGGCGTTGCGCTCGATCCGGACTCCGGTCGTCGCGTCCTCCTGAAGGCGGGCGATCCCGGGGTTCCGCGGATCGGCAGCGGCCTCGGCCGCCGACCGGGCGGCCAGCTGACCGCCCGCCGGGGCCGCGAGTGCTGCTGCCACTGCCGCCATCTTCCGGCGCTGTGTCATCGAGATTCCCCTGCTCGCACGAATGCGCAGCGCTCTTCGGCTGCGTCCGACCAGCCTACGGAAGGAGCCGGGGTGAGGACATGCCCCCATGTGGTCAGACGGCCCAACACCGGCCGAACAGGTTGGGGAAGTCTTGCGCTTCCCGGCCGTTGCAGAGGCTGTTGCTGTTTGATTTCGGTACGTCGGCGCGTGGGGATGGCGGCGATGGCGGTGTTGAGGGTCGTCGGCCGGGCGCGCGCCCGGCCGATCTCGTCAGGTGGCCAGTGCTGCGGTGGTGTGGCGGTGGAGCTTGAGCAGGTTCACGACTGCGGCGGCGAGGTTGAGTTCGCTGGTGGCCGCGGCGAGTCCTCGGCGGCTGAAGCGGCGTAGTCCGGTCTGGTCTTTGAGGTGTGCGTTGACTGGTTCCACGGTTGCGCCGCGGTGGGCGTAGGCGGCGAGTCCTTCGGGTGTCTTCATCTGGTGCCGCATGCGTTCGAGCGGGCTCGCGTCGGGCGGTGGTGGGCCGGTCCGCGGGTCGTCGGCGGCCTCGTCGGCGAGTCGTCGGTCCTTGCCGGTGGCGATGAGCCGGTTGGGTCCGGGGGCGGTGAGGTTGTCCATCGAGCAGTAGCCGGCATCGGCCGGGACCAGCCCGATCTCATCGTCACCGCCGTCGTCGGCTCGTGTGTGGGCGATGGTCCTCGCGGCGCTCTGGGCTGCGTTCATCATCGGTTGCAGGCAGTCCATGTCGGTGGGCGCCCGGGTCAGCATCAGCGCCGGGATCAGGTGGTCGGCGGTGACCGCGAGCTGGGCGTTGTAGCCCTGCACCCAGCCCGTACGCGTGTTCATGACCCGGCTCTGCGGGTCGGTCAAGTTCGCCTTCCGGGTGCTCGCACGGCCCATGCTCTTGCGGGGGTGGGGAGCCGCGGTGGCCGCGCGACGCTCAAGGGCTGCCAGCCGCTCGCGCAGCCGGCGGACCTTCCATGACACCAACTGTGGCCGTTGCCCGCTGGGGCGGCGCGTGCCGTGGGTGCGAGCCGCTTCCCGGACGCCCTCCCGGGCCGCGACCCGTGCCGCGGCCTCCCGCTCGGCCGCGGCAAGTTCCTCACGCAGGGCCGCGGCCCGGACCTGCCGGGTTTGTGCGCGTCGCTCGGCCTCATCGGCGGCTTCCTCGGCCTGCTTGGTCTTCTCCTTCTCGATCTCGGCCAGCGCGGCCTTGATCGCGGCCGCGCGGGTGGCCGGGTTGGCGAACTCGGGGGCCAGCTCATCACCGTGCTTGTCGCCGTACAGCTCGTCCTCGGCCGCGTCGGCCGCGGCAGCCTCGGCGGCGATCTGGCGGGCGATCCGGTCGGCCTGAGCGCGCAGTGAGTCCTCGGCCCGGTTGGCGAAGATCGAGGCGTTCGCGGCGATCTTGGTGCCATCGATCGCGACCGTGCCGAGTCTGCCCATCCCGGCCTGCCCGCACAGCACCAGCACCTGCGCGAACACCTCAGCGAACCGGTCCTCATGGGTCGCGCGGAACCGGGAGATCACCGTATGGTCGGGCACATCGCGCCCGCACAACACCCTGGAACGCCACGTGCTCACCGCACAGCGTCTCGATCCGTCGCGAGGAACGTTCCCCGACCGCGTAGGCATAGACCAGCACTCCCAGCAGCAGGTCCGGATCGAACGCGGCGCCCCGGACCGACCTTCGGGTGCCGGGCATGGAAACCGCTTGTGTCGAGCTCCTCCACGACCCCCAACACGAACCACACCGGGTGATCCTCCGGCAACCACTCACGCAACGAGGGAGGCATCAGAAACTGCTGATCACGATCAACCGGACGATACGAACGAGCCATGGCCCCAGTATTTCGGCACAGCGCTCAGAGGTCACGTACCCGGACCGGCGATTTAGCAACAGCCTCTGCAACGGCCAAGATGTGTCGGAGTCCCCGCCTAAGCGGGGACTCCGACAGAGAAGAGACGATCAGGCGCCGGCGGCAGCCTTCAGCTTCTCGGCGCGGTCGGTCGTCTCCCGGGTGAACTCCGGCAGCTCGCGCCCGAAGTGTCCGTACGCCGCGGTCTTGGCGTAGATCGGACGGAGCAGGTCGAGGTCGCGGATGATCGCGGCGGGCCGCAGGTCGAAGACCTCGAGGACGGCCTGCTGGATGGCCTCGTCGGAGACGATTCCGGTGCCGAACGTCTCGATGAAGACGCCGACGGGAGCGGCCTTGCCGATGGCGTAGGCGACCCGGGCCTCGCAGCGGCGGGCGAGGCCGGCGGCCACGACGTTCTTGGCGACCCAGCGCATGGCGTAGGCGGCCGAGCGGTCGACCTTCGACGGGTCCTTGCCGGAGAAGGCACCGCCGCCGTGGCGAGCCATGCCGCCGTAGGTGTCGACGATGATCTTGCGACCGGTCAGGCCGGCGTCACCCATGGGACCGCCGACGACGAACTTGCCCGTCGGGTTGACCAGCATGCGGTAGCCCTCGGAGGGGATGTCGAACGTCGCCAGCACCGGGTCGATCACGTGCTTCTTGATGTCGGCCTCGAGGGTGGCGTGCTCGACGTCCTCGGCGTGCTGGGTCGACAGGACCACGGTGTCGATCCGGGTGGGACGGTCGTCCTCGTCGTAGGCGATCGTCACCTGGGTCTTGCCGTCGGGACGGAGGTAGCCGAGCGTGCCGTTCTTGCGCACCTCGGTCAGCGTCTGGGCGAGGCGCTGGGCGATCATGATCGGCAGCGGCATCAGCTCGGGGGGTGTCGTCGCAGGCGTAGCCGAACATCAGGCCCCGGTCGCCGGCGCCGCGCTTGTCGAGGTCGTCCTCGGACGAGCCGACCCGCGACTCGTGGCCCCGGTCGACGCCGGCGGCGATGTCGGCGGACTGGGCACCGATGGCGACCCGGACGCCACACGTGGTGCCGTCGAAGCCCTTGTCGGAGGAGTCGTAGCCGATCTCGAGGATCTTCTTGCGCACGAGGTCGGCGACCGGCGCGTAGGCGTTGGTACGGACCTCGCCGGCCACGACCACGAGGCCGGTGGTCAACAGCGTCTCGACGGCGACCCGGAGGTTCTCCTTGTCGGCGTCGTTCTCCATCAGGTAGTCCGGGACGGTGTCGCTGATCTGGTCAGCGATCTTGTCCGGGTGACCCTCGGTCACAGACTCCGAGGTGAAGAGGCGTCCAGCCACAGCGGTGCTCCTGTCAGGGATACTCAAGGATTTTCAAGGCTTCAGAGCCCGTGCGGGTCGCGCGCGGGCATGGTTCCACGATAGCGACCGCCCACTATGCGGGACGCTCGTCTCAGTGGTCGAATCGACGCGCGACCTCGTCCCAGATGACTCGGGCGAGCGCGCTTGGTGCCACGGGGTACGTCGACGCTACCGCCGTCCGCCCCCGGGATCACGGCCTCGTTGTCGGGGCTGCCGAAGACCGCTCCCCCGCTGACGTCGTTGACGACGAGCAGGTCGCAGCCCTTGCGGGCCAGCTTGGCCCGGCCCAGCTCGAGCACGGAGCCGGTGGCGTCGCCGGTCTCGGCGGCGAACCCGACGATCACCGATCCCTCGCGGAGCCGGTGGTGCGAGATCTCCTTGAGGATGTCGGGGTTCTGCTCGAGCTCGATGGCCGGCGACGAGCCGTCCTCGGCCTTCTTGATCTTGTCGTCGCTGACGCTGGTGGGGCGGAAGTCCGCGGGCGCTGCGGCCATCACGACCGCGTCGGCGGTGGCAGCGGCGGAGACGACCGCGTCGTGAAGCTGGGCAGTGGTCTCCACGGAGATCACCTTGACGCCGGCCGGGCCGGGCAGCGCGACGTTGGCGGCGATCAGCGTGACCTCGGCACCGCGAGCGGCCGCAACCCCGGCCGGGGGCATAGCCCTGCAGGCCGGACGAGCGGTTGCCGAGGAAGCGGACCGGGTCGAGGTACTCCCGGGTGCCGCCGGCGCTGACGACCACGTGGCGTCCGGCCGGGTCGGGCTCGGCCACGCCGCGGTCGAGCACGTCGATCGCGACGTCGAAGATCTCGGCCGGGTCGGGGAGCCGGCCCTTGCCGGTGTCCTTGCCGGTCAGTCGTCCTTCGGCCGGCTCGATCACGATCGCGCCCCGAGCCCGCAGCGTCGCGACGTTGGCGACGGTCGCGGGGTGCTCCCACATCTCGGTGTGCATCGCGGGTGCGAAGACGACCGGACAGCGCGCGGTCAGCAACGTGTTGGTCAGCAGGTCGTCGGCCAGTCCGTGGGCCGCCTTCGCCATCAGGTCGGCGGTGGCGGGTGCCACCACGACGAGGTCGGCAGCCCGGCCGATCGCGACGTGCGGCACGGCGTGGACGCCCGTCCACACCTCGCTCGTGACCGGCTTGCCGGACAGAGCGGCCCCCAGTCGGCGCGCCGACGAACTCCAGCGCGGCGGCGGTCGGGACGACCGTCACGTCGTGGCCGGACTCGGTGAAGCGGCGCAGCAGCTCGCATGCCTTGTAGGCCGCGATGCCGCCGCTCACCCCGAGGACGACGCGAGGCCGCGCCCCCAGTGGGGACACGGCCTCAGTCGACTCAGTGGTCACACGTCACTCGGCAGCGTTGAACTGCGCCTGCGCCTCGGCGCGGGCGGCCGCGGCAGCGGCCTCCTCGGCGGCGAGCTCGGCGGGGTCGACGTCTTCACAGGTCAGCAGGTCGTCGTTGATCTCGCGCAGCGCGATCGACAGCGGCTTCTCCTGCACGTGGGTGTCCACGAGCGGGCCGACGTATTCCAGCAGGCCCTCGCCGAGCTGGGAGTAGTAGGCGTTGATCTGGCGAGCGCGCTTGGCGCTGTAGAGGACCAGCTTGTACTTGCTGTCGGTCTTGGTGAGCAGGTCGTCGATCGAGGGGTTGGTGACGCCCTCGGCGGCGATGTTGGGGGCAGACACAGCTAGAGCCTCACAGAGTCGAAGAAATGGTCGGTCGACCTACTCACGACAGATCCGGAGCGTCGACCATCATCAAGGCTACCAACTCCTCGGCGGCAGCGTGAACTTCGTGGTTCACCACGGTGACGTCGAACTCGCTCTCGGCGGCCAGTTCGACCCGCGCAGTCTCCAACCGGCGCGCCCGCTCGGAGGCCGTCTCGGTGCCGCGACCGACCAGCCGGCGCTCGAGTTCCTCCCGGGACGGCGGCTTGAGGAACACGAACAGCGCCTCTGGCATCGTCTCTCGAACCTGCCGCGCGCCCTGCAGGTCGATCTCCAGCATCGCCGGGTGGCCGCTGGCCGGGGCGAGGTCGACGGGACCCCGCGGGGTGCCGTAACGGTTGACGCCGTGTACGACGGCCGACTCGAGCAGGTCTCCGCGCTCGGCCAGTGCGTCGAACTCCTCGTCGGAGACGAACCAGTAGTGGACGCCGTTCTCCTCCCCGGGGCGCGGCTTGCGGGTCGTGACGGAGACGGAGATCCACACCTCGGGGTGGTGGCGGCGCACCTCGGCGGCCACGGTGCCCTTGCCGACGGCAGTCGGGCCGGCGAGCACGATCAGTCGCGAGCGTCGAGGAGGATCGATCTCGCTCAAGACGGCTCTTGCGGGCCGAACTCGCGCTCCAGCGCTGCGACCTGCTTGATGCCGAGCCCCCGGACGCGGCGGCTCTCGGCGATGCTGAGCCGCTCCATCACCTGCTTGGCGCGGACCTTGCCCAGACCGGGCATCGACTGCAGCAGCTCGACGACACGCATCTTGCCGATGACCTCGTTCTCGCGCCCCTCGCGCAGGACGTCGACGATCGAGGCGCCAGAGTTCTTGAGGCGGTTCTTCACCTCGGCACGCTCTCGGCGTGAGGCCGCAGCCTTGTCGAGGGCGGCCGGAGCTGCGCGGGCGTGAGTGGGGGCAAGGCCACGAAATCGGTTCCTCTGTCGGTCGGGCTGGACGTGCGCGTCAATCTAGTCAGAGTGCTGCTCGGCAGGCAATCGGCACCCCGTCCGTCTCACGCTCCCCCGGCGGCTACTGGCTCAGTGGCGTCTTGCACACGTCGAGGGCCTGCTGCTCGATCCCGGCCATGGCCGCCACCGTCGCTTCATCCCCCAGATCCGCGCTGCGCCTCGGATTGCCGCGCGTTCCGCGGCGGGAAGGCCGTCCGGGGTCGTCTTCGGGTCGTACGTCGACGGGTCGACGCCCGCCTCATCGAGGGCGCTCTGAAGTGCCTCGATCCGGCCGATCACCCGGCTCCATTCGTCGCGAAGATCACGTGGCGCCTCGTCCCGCAGCTCGGCGTATGGGCCGAGGAGCTCGAAGACCGCGCCCGGCTCGGTGCTCGCGGCCGGGTCGCTCAGCACGACCCGGTGCTCCTTCACGGACTCGCAGTAACCGCCGGTCCCGTCCTCGGAGCAGGCCGTCAGCACGACCGCCGCCACTCCGAGCGCAACCCAGATCCTCATGCGTCTCCCAGCGCCGCGACGGCGTCGTTGCCGCGCAGGGCCGCTTCGCGCAACGCCGCGACGTCGGGGCCGGCCCGGAGCACGTCTCGCGAGGAGCTCGGGAGCACGTTGCGGGCAGCCGCGCCGAAGATCCGCTTGAGGTCCTCGACGGTGCCGCCCCGGGCGCCGAAGCCGGGAGCGAGCACCGGACCGTTGAAGTCGAGCCGTTCGTCGCTGCTGCCGATGGTGGCACCGATGACCGCGCCGAAGTCGCCGAGCGGGGTGGCGTCGGCGTTGAGGTGCGCCGGGTGGTCCAGCACCACACCCGCCACCGTGCCCTCGGACGTGCGGGCGTGCTGCACCTCCGCACCCTCCTTGTTCGAGGTCAGCGCGAGCACGAACACCCCGGCCTCGAAGCGGCGGGCGGTCTCGATCATCGGGTCGAGCGGAGCCGAATCCGAGGAAGGGGCTGGCGGTGATCGCGTCGGACGCGAGCGGCGAGGCGGGGTCGAGGTAGGCGTCGGCGTAGGCCCGGCTGGTCGAGTCGATGTCGCCCCGCTTCACGTCCAGCAGCACCAGCGCGCCCGCGGCGCGGGACTCGGCGATCACCCGCTCGAGCACGGCGACACCGCGCGATCCGAAGCGCTCGTAGAAGGCGCTCTGCGGCTTCACCACGCTCACGTGGGGCGCGACCGCCTCGACGACGGTGAGGGCGAACTTCTCCAGCCCGGCCACGTCGTCGCCGAGCCCCCACTCCTGCAGGAGTGCGGAGTGCGGGTCGATGCCGACGCAGAACCTCCCGCGGGTGTTCATCGCGTCGTGCAGTCGTGCGCCGAAGGTCATGCTGTGTCCTCTGCTGTCAGGGCTGCGCGCACCCGCGCAACCGTGGTCGGATCATGCAACAGGGCGGTGCCGATCTGCACGGAACTCGCACCCGAGGTCGAGGAAGCGGCGAGCGTCGGCGACGGTGCTGATGCCGCCGCCCCCGATCACCGCGACGTCGGGAAGCTCCGTCAGGACCGCGGCGACGCAGCGCAGCGCGATCGGGCCGATGGCGGGGCCGGTCAGGCCGCCGGGGCGACCGTCGGGCATGGCAGCGGGAACGGCGTTGCCGATCACGACGGCCGTGGCGCCCGCGTCGACCACCCCGCGCGCACCCTCCACGATGCGCGACAGGTCGGGTCGCAGCTTCGCGAGCACCGGCAGGTCGCCGGGGAACTCGCGGCGGACCGCCCCCACGACGCTGGCCGCGTGGTAGGGCTCGCGCACGTCGAACAGGTCCTCGCCCACCCGGGTCGGGGGGCGCCGACGTTGATCTCCAGTCCCGCGACGCCGGGCGCGCGACTCAGGCGGCGCGCGAGGTCGGCGTACTCCCCCATCGTCGAGCCGGCGATCGAGACGAAGACCCGCACGCCCGCCCGGACCAGCCACGGCAGCTCGGTGGCCGGGAAGTGCTCGAGGCCGGGGTTCTGCAGCCCGATCGCGTTGACCGGGCCGCTCGGGGTCTCCACGACCCGGGGCGAGGAGCCGCCGGGGCGCGGGTCGAGGGTGATGGATCGGGTGACGAAGTCGAGACCGACCAGATCGGCGTACGCCGCGAGCTCGCGCCCGGTGCCACCGCAACCGCTCGCGACCATCACCGGACCGGGCAGGGTGCTCATGACAACGACTCCCAGTCGACCCGGTCGCCGCGGAAGACCGGACCGTCGACGCAACCACGCACGACCGGGAGGCGCCGTCCTCGGCGATCACCGCGACCGGGCAGCCCCGGCACAGGCCGGTGCCGCACGGCATCGGCGTCTCGAGCGCCACCGGCTCCGGGCGCCCCGCTGCTCGGCGGCGGACGCGACGGCGCGCAGCATCTCTCGCGGGCCGACGGCATAGACGACGTCGGCGTCCGCGCGTTCGAGGATCCCGCCGATCTGTGAGGGTACGGCGCCGCGAACACCCACGGAGCCGTCGCCGGTGATCACGGTGACGGCGCGGGCGGGACCGTCGCGCCTCGAGGGCGGACAGCAGCCGGGACTCGTCAGGCGCGGAGACCACGAGGTTGACCGCGCAGCCGCGTTCGCGGAGTCGCTCGGCCAGCGGGAACAGAGGCGCCGCGCCGTGGCCGTCGCCCACGAGCACGCACGTCACGGGCTCCCGGGGCAGCGCGAACGGCCGCCCCGGGGGGCCGGTGACCTCGAGCCGGGCGCCGACGGGGCGCTCGGCGAGCCAGTGCTGCCCGGGCCCGTGGCGCTGACGACGACGTCGAGGGTCGGACCGAAGGCGCCGGACTCCTTGACGCGGTGGATCCAGAGGGCGCGGCGCGCGAGGCGGCCGTCCCGGACGCTGACGGCCACGAAGTTGCCCGCCCGGAATCGGTGCGGGATGCCGGGGGCGGTGATCGTGAGGTGCCGGTAGGCACCGGCCTTCTTCGTCGCCAGCACTTCGCCGGTGACGTGGAGGGGGCCGCGATCCTCAGCCAAGCGCACTCGCGATCGACCGGGGCCACCACGGACCCTCGTAGATGAACGCGGTGTAGCCCTGCAGCAGCGTCGCGCCCGCCTCGAGCCGCTCACGGGCGTCGGCGGGCGTGGTGATGCCGCCGACCCCGATCAGGGTCAGGTCGTCGCCGACACGGCCGCGCAGCGCTCGCATGACGTCGTTGGCGCGGGCCGTGAGCGGACGCCCGGAGAGACCGCCGGCGCCGATCGCCTCGACCTTGGCGGCGTCGGACCGCAGGCCGGCTCGGCTGATGGTGGTGTTGGTGGCAATGATCCCGTCCAGCCCCGGGGCCATGGCGAGGTCGGCCACTGCGAGCACGTCGTCGTCGCTCAGGTCGGGCGCGATCTTGACGAGCAGCGGCACGCGATCGGCCGTGTGCCGGTCGGCCTCCCTGCGGACGGCGCTCAGCAGCGGCTCGAGCTTCTCGACGGCCTGCAGATCCGCGCAGACCCGGTGTGTTGGGCGAGCTGACGTTGACGACGAGGTAGTCGGCGTACGGCGAGAGCAGGCGGGTGCTCTTCTCGTAGTCGGCGATCGCGTCTTCCTCGGCCACGACCTTGGTCTTGCCGATGTTGACTCCGAGGACGGGTCCGGGGCGTCGTCCGCGGGCCTTGAGCCGTGCGGCGACCACCTCGGCACCGTCGTTGTTGAAGCCCATCCTGTTGATCACCGCGCGGTCGGCGGGCAGGCGGAACAGTCGCTTCGGCGGGTTGCCGGGCTGCGGCTCTCCGGTGACGGTCCCGATCTCGACGTGCCCGAAGCCCGGGGCACCAGAGCGCGTCGATGCCGACGGCGTTCTTGTCGAAACCGGCCGCCAGTCCGAGCGGATGGGCGAACGTCAGCCCCATGGCCGTGACCGGCGAGGAGCTCGGTCGCGGAAGCCGCTTCGTGACGGGCGCCCCGAGGCGGATCGCCGCGAACGCCGCGTGGTGCGCCCGCTCAGGATCGGTCCGGGTCAGCACGTGGTCGAAGAGCAACCGGTAGGGCGAGCTCACCGGGCGCCGCTCGCGCCGTGAGCCGCCCATTCCTGCAGGGACCGCACCCCGATGTCACCGCGACGCACGGCCGCGATGCCCCGGACCGCGGCTGCCAGACCCCGGACGGTGGTGATGCACGGGATGCCGGCCAGCACGGCCGCCGCGCGGATCTCGTAGCCGTCCACCCGGGCGTCACTTGCTGAGCCGTTGGGGGTGTTGACGATCAGGTCGATCTCGCCGTCGAGAATCATCTGGACGGAGGTCTTCTGCCCCTCGGGTCCCGCCCCCTCGAAGTGCTTGCGGATGATCGTCGAGGGGATCCCGTTGCGGCGGAGCACCTCGGCGGTGCCTTGAGTGGCGAGGATCTCGAACCCGTAGTCGACCAGCACCCGGGCCGGGAAGATCATCGTCCGCTTGTCCCGGTTGGCGATCGAGATGAAGACCTTGCCCGTCGTCGGCAGCGCTCCGTAGGCCGCGGCCTGCGACTTGCTGAACGCCGTACCGAAGTCGGCGTCGAAGCCCATCACCTCGCCGGTCGACTTCATCTCGGGGCTGAGCACGGTGTCCACGAACTTGCCCTCCGGCGTGCGGAAGCGGTTGAAGGGCAGCACCGCCTCCTTCACCGCGATCGGGGCGTCGGCGGGCAGGTCGCCACCGTCTCCCGTCGCGGGCAGGATGCCGGCCGCGCGCAGCTGGGCGATCGATTCCCCCATCATCACCCGGGAGGCAGCCTTGGCCAGTGAGGTCCCGGTGGCCTTGGAGACGAACGGGACGGTGCGCGAGGCGCGCGGGTTGGCCTCGAGGACGTAGAGCACGTCCGAGCCGAGCGCGAACTGGATGTTGATCAGGCCCCGGACGCCGACGCCGCGGGCGATCCCCTCGGTGGCCGCTCGGATCCGCTGGATCTCGGCGGCTCCCAGCGTGATCGGAGGCAGCGCGCACGACGAGTCGCCGGAGTGGATCCCGGCCTCCTCGATGTGCTCCATCACGCCGCCGAGGAAGAGCTCGTCGCCGTCGAAGATGGCGTCGACGTCGATCTCGACCGCGTCGTCGATGAACCGGTCCACCGGGACCGGGCGATCCGGGCTGATCTCGGTCGCGCCCTCGATGTAGGACTTGAGCTGGTCGTCCGAGTAGACGATCTGCATGCCGCGGCCACCCGGGACGTAGGACGGTCGCACGAGGACGGGGTAGCCGATGGTGTGAGCGATCTCCCGGGCGTCCTCGTAGGAGACGGCCGTGCCGTGCTTGGGCGCGACCGGGCCGGCCGCCGCGAGCACCCGGCCGAAGGCACCCCGCTCCTCGGCGAGCTCGATCGCCTCCGGCGACGTGCCGACGATCGGCACACCGGCATCCTGCAGACCCACGGGCCGGGCCCAGCGGCGTCTGGCCACCGAGCGTGGCGATGACCCCCGCGATCGGGCCGGCGGCCAGCTCGGCGTGATAGATCTCGAGCACGTCCTCGAGCGTCAACGGCTCGAAGTAGAGACGATCGGCGGTGTCGTAGTCGGTCGAGACCGTCTCCGGGTTGCAGTTGACCATGATCGTCTCGTAGCCGGCCCGGCTCAGCTCCGGGGGCCGCGTGGACGCACGAGTAGTCGAACTCGATGCCCTGACCGATCCGGTTGGGGCCCGAGCCGAGGATCAGCACCGCAGGCTTCGTGCGGGGCAGGACCTCGGTCTCCTCGTCGTAGGAGGAGTAGTAGTAGGGCGTCTTGGCAGCGAACTCGGCGGCGCAGGTGTCGACCGTCTTGTAGACCGGGCGGACGCCCGCGTCGTAGCGGATCTGGCGGACCTCGGCCTCGGCGAGGCCACGGATGCCCGCGATCTGCGCGTCGGAGAAGCCGTGGCGCTTGGCGAGGCGCAACGTGGCTGCGTCGAGCGACACCGCGGCCGCGACCTCCGGGGCCACCTCGTCGATCAGGAAGAGCTGGTCGACGAACCACGGGTCGATCTTCGTGGCCTCGAAGATCTCCTCCCGGGTCGCGCCGGCGCGGACGGCCTGCATGAGCTTCTGCACGCGTCCGTCGTGCGGGCGCCGGATCTCCTCGAGCAGGGCGAACTTGTCCCCCGTCGCCCCCGTCCAGTGGAAGGGGGCGGCCTTGTCCTCCAGCGAGCGCAGCGCCTTGTTGAACGCCTCGGTGAAGTTGCGACCGATCGACATCGCCTCGCCGACCGACTTCATGTGCGTGGTCAGGGTCGTGTCGGCGGTCGGGAACTTCTCGAACGCGAACCGCGGCACCTTGACGACCACGTAGTCGAGCGACGGCTCGAACGAGGCGGCCGTGGCGGTGCCTGCCTCGGTCATCGTGATGTCGTTGTCGATCTCGTCGAGGGTGTAGCCGATCGCCACCTTGGCCGCGATCTTGGCGATCGGATAACCGGTCGCCTTCGACGCCAGCGCGCTCGACCCGGAGACCCGCGGATTCATCTCGATGACGATGACCCGCCCGTCGGCCGGGTTGACGGCGTACTGGATGTTGCAGCCGCCGGTGTCGACGCCCACCTCGCGGATGATGTCGATGGCCGGGTCACGCAAGTGCTGGTATTCGCGGTCGGTCAGCGTCATCGCCGGGGCGACGGTGATCGAGTCACCGGTGTGCACGCCCATCGGGTCGAAGTTCTCGATCGAGCAGATGATCACGACGTTGTCGGACTTGTCGCGCATCACCTCCAGCTCGTACTCCTTCCAGCCGATGATCGACTCCTCGATCAGCACCTCGGTCGTCGGAGAGGCAGCCGGGCCGGCACCGGCGATGCGGTGCAGGTCCAGCGGGCTGTAGGCGATGCCGGAGCCGGTGCCGCCCATGGTGAAGGACGGCCGGATGACGACCGGGTAACCGAGCTCGACCGTCGCCTTCTCGCAGTCGTCCATCGTGTGGCACACGAAGGAGCGGGCGACCTCCCCACCCACCTTCCGCACGATCGCGTTGAACAGCTCGCGGTTCTCACCGCGGTGGATCGCCTCGAAGTTGGCCCCGATCATCTCGACGCCGTACTTCTCCAGCACACCGTTCTCGTGCATCGCGATCGCGGCGTTGAGGGCCGTCTGCCCGCCCGGGGTCGGCAGGATCGCGTCGGGCCGCTCCTTGGCAATCACCATCTCGACGAACTCCGGGGTGATCGGCTCGACATAGGTGGCGTCGGCGAACTCGGGGTCGGTCATGATCGTGGCCGGGTTGGAGTTGATCAGGATGACCCGCAGGCCCTCCGCCTTGAGGACCCGGCACGCCCGGGTGCCTGAGTAGTCGAACTCGCAGGCCCGGCCGATGATGATCGGGCCGGACCCGATGACCGGGACGGACTTGATGTCGTCGCGCTTCGGCATGTCAGGCCGTCCCTTCCATCAGGTCGAGGAATCGGTCGAAGAGGTAGGCCGCATCGTGCGGGCCGGCCGCCGCCTCGGGGTGGTACTGCACTGAGAAGCTCTTCAGCTTTCCCTCGGCGTCGCGGAGCTCGAGACCCTCCACCACGTCGTCGTTGAGGCAGACGTGACTGACGGACGCTTCGCCGTACGGCGTCGTGGTGGTGCCCTCCAGCGGAGCGTCGACAGCGAACCCGTGGTTGTGCGCGGTCACCTCCACCTTGCCGGTGGTGCGGTCCATCACGGGCTGGTTGATGCCGCGGTGGCCGTACTTCAGCTTGTAGGTGCCGAAGCCGAGCGCGCGGCCGAAGAGCTGGTTGCCGAAGCAGATGCCGAAGTAGGGGACCTCGCGTTCGAGCGCGGCCTGCAGCAGCTCGATCTGGCCGGTGGTGGCCGCCGGGTCGCCCGGGCCGTTGGAGAAGAAGAGCCCGTCGGGACTGACCGCGAGCACGTCCTCGATGGTCGAGCTGGCGGGGAGCACGTGCACCTCGATGCCGCGCGGCCATCATCCGCGGGGTGTTGGCCTTGATGCCCGGGTCGACGGCGGCGACCGTGAAGCGTTTCTCGCCGATCGCCGGCACGACGTAGGCCTCCTGCGTCGACACCGCCTCGGAGAGGTTGGCGCCGGTCATCTCGCCGGTCTCGAGCACGCGGGCCAGCAGCTTGCGGGCGTCGGTCTCGGTCGTGGAGATCCCCACCCGCATGGCACCGCGCTCACGCAGGTGGCGGGTCAGCGCGCGGGTGTCGATGTCGCTGATGCCGACGACGCCCTGCTGGCGCAGCTCGTCGTCCGGGCTGCGCTGGGAGCGCCAGTTGGACGGCACGCGCGGGATCGCGGACGACGCAGCCGGCGACCCAGATCTTGCGGGACTCCGGGTCCTCGTCGTTCATGCCGGTGTTGCCGACGTGCGGGGCCGTCATCACGACGACCCGGCGGTGGTAGCTGGGATCGGTGAGCGTCTCCTGATAGCCGGTCATGCCGGTGGAGAACACTGCTTCGCCGAAGGTCTCCCCCTCGGCGCCGAAGGCGTATCCGGTGAAAGACCGCCCGTCCTCGAGGACGAGCAGCGCAGGCGCGTGAAGGCAACGCCGTACCTCCTTCTCCGCCTCACAGGACGGATCGTTAAAGGATGTTCGAGCGGTGCCGATCCTATCAGCGTCCGGACGACCCGACCGACCGGTCCACGCGGTGCAGGTCCAACCATTCGGCCGGGGAGTCGAGCTCGGCGTCGACGGCCGCGCGGCGCTCCCGACCGAACGGCTCGTCCTCGTGGACGGCGTTGACCACGAAGAGGTCGCCCTTCCGGTCGGCGGTGGCGTCGACCTTCCCGACCAGCCGGTCCCCGTCGAGGATCGGCATCGCCCAGTAGCCCCAACGTCTCTTCGCCGCGGGCTTGTACATCTCCAGCTGGTAGTCGAACTCGAAGATCTCCGCCATCCGCTTGCGGTCGAAGACGAGGCGATCGAGCGGGCTCAGCAGCGCGACCCGCGGTGCCAGCTCTACGTCCGGGTAGGCCGGGTCGACGCGCCACGTCCCGCGCACACCCTCGATCACCGCGGGCTCCCCCACCTCCCCGACGTCGTTGGGCTCGTTGGGCGCTGCGGCCGCCCGACCCCGCGCGATCCCGAGCGATCTCAGACGACGCACGCCGCGTGTGTGCATCGCCTCGGCCAGCGGCACGACCGGTTCGTCAGGATAGACACGCTCGGCCGGGTCCCAGAGCTTGTCGCGCCCTTCGTAGCCGACCGGGGCGATCTCGCCACGCTCGACCATCCGGTCGAGCAGCATCCGCACGTTGCGGTCGTTGTTCCAGCCGCTCGACTCCCACGGCACGAGCGTGGTGTCGGGGAAAGGACTTCGAGGTCAGCGGCCCCTCGTCCTCGAGCTTGTCGAGGATGTCGCGGCGGGTGTCGTCGTTGGCCTCGACCCAGTCGCGTACGTCGACCTGCCAGTCCTTCAGCTCACCGGGACCGGGCCGGGCGGCCATCTCGGCGCGGTAGAGCTTCAGGTCGGCGGCCGGCCTCAGCATCGAGTGCAGCTCGATCAGGGAGCCGTCGGCGACGGCGTCATCGACGTCGCGCGGTCGACTCGTCGTCCCGAGCCGGGACCGGGTGACGACCCGGGCACTCGGCGCGACCGCCGCCGTCGGCTCGGCCTGCAGCAACGTGAGGTGGGAGACCATGTCGTCGAAGTCGGTCGGCCGCTCGCCTGACAACAGCTGGGCGAGGACGGCGATCCGGCGGGCGTCGGCCCGGGTGAGCTCGTGCGTCATGCGGCGAACCTCAGTAGAGGCCCTTGGCGTAGTTCTCCGGCCGGTAGTAGTCGTCCAGCTCCGCGAGCGTCTTGTCCGGCTGGGGCTCCAGCTCCCGGGCGATCACGGCCCGGCGTGGGACGACGGCCTCAGGGGCCCACGACTCCGGCTCCCAGAGCCGCGAGCGCATGAACGCCTTGCCGCAGTGGAAGAAGACGGTCTCGATCTCAACGACGAGGGCCGGGACCGGTCGTTGCCCGCGCACCGCCATCTCGTCGAAGAACGACGCGTCGCTGACCAGCCGCGCCCAGCCGTTGACCCGCAGCGTGTCGGCACGGCCCGGGATGACGAAGTTGAGACCGACGTAGGGGTTGGCGATCACGTTGCGGTAGCCGTCGACCCGCTTGTTGCCCGGTCGCTCGGCCAGCGCGATGGTCCGCTCGTCGAGGACGTGCACCAGCTGTCCCGCCGGGTCGCCCTTGGGGCTGGCATCGCATCGCCCGTCCGCGTCAGCAGTCGCGAGCACGCAGAACGGCGACGCAGCCAGCCATGCCCGGTCGATCTCGGTGAGCGCAGCGCGCTCCTTGTTGGCGGCCCGTTCCCCGGGAACGCCCACCACCGTCTCCAGCTCCGCGACGGTCGTGATCTCGGCCCATTCGGTCATGGGCGCCACGCTACCCATCAGAGTCGAGTGATGGGCCACACCGCAGATGGAGCCGCTTCATCACTCGACTCGAAGAATCAGGACGTGAGCGCGCCTTCGCGCACGGTCACGCGTCCGCCGTACACCGTGTGCACGACGCGGGAGGTGAGTGCCCGACCGTGCCACGGGTTGTTGCGCGAGAGCGACACCGAGTCGGCGCGATCGATCGTCACGGACGCGGACGGGTCGACGAGGACCACGTGCGCGGGAGTGCCGACGTCGAGCGAGCCGTGCCCGGGCAGGCCGGCGATGCGGGCCGGGTTGGTCGACATCACGCGGGCCACGTCGGTCCACGCCGGGTCGGGCAGCGCGGTCCGGACGACGGCGAGGGCGGTCTCCGGGCCGAGCATCCCGAAGGCCGCGTCGACGAAGGCGTGTTCCTTGTCGTGGCGCGCGTGCGGTGCGTGGTCGGTCGCGACGGCGTCGATCGTGCCGTCGGCGAGCGCCACGCGCAGCGCTGCCACGTCCTCGGCGGGGCGCAGCGGTGGGTTGACCTTGTACGTCGGGTCGTAGCCCTCGAGCAGGTCGGTGGTGAGGAGCAGGTGGTGCGGCGTGACCTCCGCGGTGACGTCGATCCCCTGCGCCTT
Source organism: Nocardioides sp. B-3 (assembly GCF_024703895.1). GTDB lineage: Bacteria > Actinomycetota > Actinomycetes > Propionibacteriales > Nocardioidaceae > Nocardioides. Next base: position 3,720,187 of record NZ_CP087968.1, on the reverse strand, counting down.
CGCCCACCGGAGCACCTCGACGGAGCCGGCCGTCGAGACGTGCGCGACGTGGACGCGGGAACCGGTGTGGCGCGCGAGCATCACGTCGCGGGCCACGATCACCTCCTCGGCGATGCCGGGCCACCCGGGCAGCCCGAGACGACCGGAGATCTCGCCCTCGTGGCAGCACGCGGCCGGGCCCGCCGGGGTGGGGTCCCGGGCGTGCTGGGACACGACGCCACCGAAAGCCTTGACGTATTCGAGCGCCCGGCGCATCACCCGCGCGTCGTGGACGCACTTGCCGTCGTCGGAGAAGACCCGCACCCGGGCGCGGAGCGCGCCATCAGCCCGAGCTCGGCGAGCTCCTCGCCGGCCAGTCCCTTGGTGACGGCACCGACGGGCTGTACGTCGACCAAGCCGGCCTCGCGACCGAGGTCGAAGACGCGCAGGGCGGCCTCGGCGGTGTCGGTCACCGGCGACGTGTTGGCCATCGCGAGCACCGCCGTGAAGCCACCCATCGCCGCGGCCCGCGACCCGGTCAGGATCGTCTCGGCGTCCTCGCGGCCCGGCTCGCGCAGGTGCGTGTGCAGGTCGACCAGACCGGGCAGCGCGACGAGACCGTCCGCATCGAGCGTCTCGGCCCCTGCGGGCGCCTCGGCCACGAGCAGGCCGGCGTCGTCGACGTACAGATCCTGCGTCTTCTCCCCCAGCACCTTGGCGCCGGTGATGATCAGGGACATCAGGATTCCTCTCCCGCAAGCAGGTGGTAGAGCACGGCCATGCGCACCGCGAGGCCGCTGGAGACCTGTTCGAGCACGGCCGACTGGGCGGCGTCGGCGGCGTCGGCGGCGATCTCGAGGCCGCGGTTCATCGGGCCGGGGTGGCAGATCGGGGCATCGGGCTTGAGCACCCTGAGCCGGTCGCGGGTGAGGCCGTAGCCCACGGTGTACTCCCCCGCGGACGGGAAGTAGCCGCCCGACATCCGCTCCTTCTGGACCCGCAGCATCATCACCGCGTCGGCGTCGGGCAGGACGTCGTCGATGTCGTAGGACGTCGCGAACCCGGCCTCCTTGGACCACGGGCCGATCCCGCTGGGCATCAGCGTGGGCGGCGCCACCACCGTCACGTGCGCGCCCAGCTTGGTCAGGCACAGGACGTTGGAACGGAAGACCCGGCTGTGAGTCAGGTCGCCGATGATGGCGACGTGCTTGCCGTCGAGCGAGCCCGAGGCGGCGCTGCAGCGTGTAGGCGTCGAGCAGAGCCCGGGTGGGGTGCTCGTGCATGCCGTCGCCGGCGTTGATGACAACCGCGTCGACCCATTCGGAGACCTGCTGGGCCGCGCCGGACGCGGGGTGGCGGATCACGAGGCCGTCGACGCCCATCGCGCAGACGGTCAGCACGGTGTCGCGCAGCGACTCGCCCTTGGAGGCGGACGACCCCTTGGCGGAGATGTTGATGACGTCGGCCGAGAGCCACTTGCCGGCGATCTCGAAGGACGAGCGCGTGCGCGTCGAGTCCTCGAAGAACATGTTGATGACGGTGCGGCCGCGCAGGGCCGGGAGCTTCTTGACCTCGCGCTTCTGCACGTCGTGCATGTCGGCAGCGGTCTCGAAGATCTCCTGGATCTGGTCCGGCGAGACGTCGTTGATGGAGAGCAGGTGCTTCACGAGATGGTCACCTCGTCGATGTCGTCGGACTCGGCGAGCCGGACGCTGACGCGCTCGGAGCGGGCGCTGGGGAGGTTCTTGCCGACGTGGTCGGCGCGGATCGGCAGCTCGCGGTGGCCACGGTCGACCAGCACTGCCGGGCGTACGGCGCTGGGCCGGCCGAGGTCCGCAAGGGCATCGAGCGCGGCGCGGATCGTGCGGCCGGAGAACAGCACGTCGTCGACGAGCACCACGACCTTGTCGTCGATGCCGACGGTCGGGATCACGGTCTTGTGCGCCCGGCGGGTGGGCTGCTTGCGCAGGTCGTCGCGGTACATCGTCACGTCGAGCTCGCCGACCGCGACCGCGGCACCTTCGACGCTCTGGATGCGCTCGGCGATCCGGTGCGCGAGCGGCACACCGCGGGTGTGCAGTCCGAGGAGGACGAGATCTTCGGCGCCCTTGTTGCGCTCGAGGATCTCATGGGCGATGCGGGTCAGTGCCCGGGCGATGTCACCCCGGTCGAGCACGATGCGAGGGTCGGCCGCGTTGGTCTGCATGCCATTGACCTCCTTCTCCGCCTCACAGGACGGATCGTTAAAGGATGTCGAACGGCGCAGAGGCTACCAGCCGTGGTTGGTGTCGGAGTTCCCCAGTAAGCGACAGAGTCCCCGCCTAAGCGGCGACTCTGTCGCTTCTGGCCCGTTGCAGAGGCTGTTGCTGTTTGATTTCGGTACGTCGGCGCGTGGGGATGGCGGCGATGGCGGTGTTGAGGGTCGTCGGCCGGGCGCGCGCCCGGCCGATCTCGTCAGGTGGCCAGTGCTGCGGTGGTGTGGCGGTGGAGCTTGAGCAGGTTCACGACTGCGGCGGCGAGGTTGAGTTCGCTGGTGGCCGCGGCGAGTCCTCGGCGGCTGAAGCGGCGTAGTCCGGTCTGGTCTTTGAGGTGTGCGTTGACTGGTTCCGCGGTTGCGCCGCGGTGGGCGTAGGCGGCGAGTCCTTCGGGTGTCTTCATCTGGTGCCGCATGCGTTCGAGCGGGGCTCGCGTCGGGCGGTGGTGGGCCGGTCCGCGGGTCGTCGGCGGCCTCGTCGGCGAGTCGTCGGTCCTTGCCGGTGGCGATGAGCCGGTTGGGTCCGGGGGCGGTGAGGTTGTCCATCGAGCAGTAGCCGGCATCGGCCGGGACCAGCCCGATCTCATCGTCACCGCCGTCGTCGGCTCGTGTGTGGGCGATGGTCCTCGCGGCGCTCTGGGCTGCGTTCATCATCGGTTGCAGGCAGTCCATGTCGGTGGGCGCCCGGGGTCAGCATCAGCGCCGGGATCAGGTGGTCGGCGGTGACCGCGAGCTGGGCGTTGTAGCCCTGCACCCAGCCCGTACGCGTGTTCATGACCCGGCTCTGCGGGTCGGTCAAGTTCGCCTTCCGGGTGCTCGCACGGCCCATGCTCTTGCGGGGGTGGGGAGCCGCGGTGGCCGCGCGACGCTCAAGGGCTGCCAGCCGCTCGCGCAGCCGGCGGACCTTCCATGACACCAACTGTGGCCGTTGCCCGCTGGGGCGGCGCGTGCCGTGGGTGCGAGCCGCTTCCCGGACGCCCTCCCGGGCCGCGACCCGTGCCGCGGCCTCCCGCTCGGCCGCGGCAAGTTCCTCACGCAGGGCCGCGGCCCGGACCTGCCGGGTTTGTGCGCGTCGCTCGGCCTCATCGGCGGCTTCCTCGGCCTGCTTGGTCTTCTCCTTCTCGATCTCGGCCAGCGCGGCCTTGATCGCGGCCGCGCGGGTGGCCGGGTTGGCGAACTCGGGGGCCAGCTCATCACCGTGCTTGTCGCCGTACAGCTCGTCCTCGGCCGCGTCGGCCGCGGCAGCCTCGGCGGCGATCTGGCGGGCGATCCGGTCGGCCTGAGCGCGCAGTGAGTCCTCGGCCCGGTTGGCGAAGATCGAGGCGTTCGCGGCGATCTTGGTGCCATCGATCGCGACCGTGCCGAGTCTGCCCATCCCGGCCTGCCCGCACAGCACCAGCACCTGCGCGAACACCTCAGCGAACCGGTCCTCATGGGTCGCGCGGAACCGGGAGATCACCGTATGGTCGGGCACATCGCGCCCGCACAACACCCGGAACGCCACGTGCTCACCGCACAGCGTCTCGATCCGTCGCGAGGAACGTTCCCCGACCGCGTAGGCATAGACCAGCACTCCCAGCAGCAGGTCCGGATCGAACGCGCGGCGCCCCGGACCGACCTTCGGGTGCCGGGCATGGAAACCGCTTGTGTCGAGCTCCTCCACGACCCCCAACACGAACCACACCGGGTGATCCTCCGGCAACCACTCACGCAACGAGGGAGGCATCAGAAACTGCTGATCACGATCAACCGGACGATACGAACGAGCCATGGCCCCAGTATTTCGGCACAGCGCTCAGAGGTCACGTACCCGGACCGGCGATTTAGCAACAGCCTCTGCAACGGCCAACTAGTGCAGGAGTCCCCGCGTAAGCGGGGACTCCTGCACCTGACGACTTTGTGCCCGGTCAGCGCTCCATGATCGCGACGACGCCCACGCCGCCGGCGGCGCAGATCGAGATCAGGCCACGGCCCGAGCCCTTCTCCGCCAGCTCGTGCGCGAGCGTGTTGATGATCCGACCGCCGGTCGCGGCGAACGGGTGCGCCGCGGCCAGCGAGGAGCCGTTGACGTTCAGCTTCGCGCGGTCGATCGAGCCGAGGGGCGCGTCGAGGCCGAGACGCTCCTTGCAGAACACCGGGTCCTCCCACGCGGCGAGCGTGGAGAGCACCCGGGAGGCGAAGGCCTCGTGGATCTCGTAGAAGTCGAAGTCCCGGAGCTTCAGTCCGGCGCGAGCCAGCATGCGCGGTACGGCGTAGGCGGGAGCCATCAACAGTCCCTCGTTGCCGTTGACGTAGTCGACGGCCGCGGTCTCGTACTCCGTGAGGTAGGCGAGCACCGGGAGCTTGTGCTCCTTGGCCCAGTCGTCGGACGAGAGCAGCACGGCCGAGGCGCCGTCGCTGAGCGGCGTCGAGTTGCCGGCCGTCATGGTCGCGGCCTCGCCCCTTGCCGAAGACCGGCTTGAGGGTGGCGAGCTTCTCGACGTTGGAGTCGGCGCGCAGGTTGTTGTCACGCTCGACGCCGCGGAAGGGCGTGATCTGGTCCGTGAAGAAGCCACGGTCGTAGGCCGCCGCCATCTTCTGGTGCGACGACGCGGCCAGCTCGTCCTGCGCCTCGCGGGTGATGCGCCACTCCAGCGCGGTCAGCGCGGCGTGCTCACCCATCGAGAGGCGGGTGCGGGGCTCGCCGTTCTGCGGGACCTCGATGCCGATGTCGCCGGGGCGGATCGCACCGAGCGCCTTCAGCTTGCTCGGGGTGTCCTTGGCCATGTTGACCTTCATCAGCTTCTTGCGCAGCTTGTCGCTGATCGCGACGGGAGCATCGGAGGTGGTGTCGGTGCCACCGGCGATGCCGGAGTCGATCTGGCCGAGCGCGATCTTGTTGGCGACGGTGATCGCGGCCTGCAGGCCGGTGCCTGCAGGCCTGCTGGATGTCGGTCGCGGGGGTCTCGGGCGACAGCTTCGAGCCGAGCACCGACTCGCGGGTGAGGTTGAAGTCGCGCGAGTGCTTGAGCACGGCGCCGGCGACGACCTCCCCGACGGTCTGGCCCTCGAGGCCGAAGCGGGTGACGAGCCCGTCGATGGTGGCGGTCAGCATCTCCCGGTTGGAGACGCCGGCGTAGACGCTGTTGGACCGGGCGAACGGGATCCGGTTGCCGCCGAGGACGGCGACGCGGCGGGTCTTGGCCTGCATGTGGGCTCCTGTGACTGACGACTGGTGTGCGCGGCGGATACTGCCAGCGCGGCTCCTATCCTTGCTCGCAACACCCCATGCTGGGAATGCAATGAGCGCCACATCACGAAATGTGGACACAGAGTTACACCACTTGTTACAACTTTCCCACACACTCTTTGACTCCCCGGAGGATCCACACCCATGAGCGACCGTTACCGGGGCTTCGTGTCCTCTCCCATCGGCAAGCTGCTGGTGAAGAACCTCGGCCTCCCCAGCCCCACGCGTCTTGAGCGGTACGTCGACGGCGCGCCGCTCGTCCGGGGCACCGTCGTCCCGGGCGGCCGGGGCCGGCTCAGCGCCCAGCTGCCCACCGTGCTCGACGGACTCGGCATCGCCTCCACCACCGCCACGGCCGATGGCGAGAAGTACAAGGGTCTCGTCTTCGACGCGACCGGCATCACCGACGCCGAGGGTCTGATCGCCCTCCGGGAGTTCTTCACCCCGCTGCTGCGCAGCCTCGACACCTGCCCGCGCGTCGTCGTCCTCGGCACCACGCCCGAGTCGGTCAAGGGCTCGGAGCGGGTCGCCCAGCGCGCGCTCGAGGGCTTCACCCGCTCGCTCGGCAAGGAGCTCGGCAAGGGCGGCACCGTCCAGCCTCGTCTACGTGACGAAGGGCGCCGACTCGGCACTGGCCTCGACGCTCGCGTTCTTCCTCTCCCCCAAGTCGGCCTACGTCTCCGGCCGGCCGGGTCGTGCGCATCGGCGCCCACCGGGAGAAGAAGGCCGAAGCGGTGACCGACTGGGCCCGCCCGCTCGAGGGCAAGGTGGCCCCGGTCACCGGCGCGAGCCGCGGCATCGGCGAGCAGATCGCCCGGGTGCTGCACCGCGACGGTGCGAAGGTCGTCGGCGTCGACGTACCCGTGCCGCCAGCGAGCTCCGGGCGCTGATGAAGGAGCTCGACGGCGACTACCTCACCCTCGACATCACCGCGAAGGACGCACCGCACGCGTCGCGCACCACCTCGCCACCGAGCACGGCGGGGTCGACATCGTCGTGCACAACGCCGGCATCACGCGCGACAAGAAGCTCGCCAACATGGCCGAGGACCGCTGGTCCAGCGTGATCGGGGTCAACCTCACCGCCCCCGAGCGGATCACCCGCGCGCTGCTCGACGAGAAGGTCGTCAACGACAACGGTCGGATCATCGGCGTCGCGTCGATCGCCGGCATCGCCGGCAACGTCGGCCAGACCAACTACGCCGCCTCCAAGGCCGGCGTCATCGGCTTCGTCGACTCGCTCGCCGACGACCTCGGTCGCGGCATCACGATCAACGCCGTCGCGCCCGGTTTCATCATCACCGCCATGACCGCGGCCGTGCCGTTCGCCACCCGCGAGGTCGGCCAGCGCCTCAACGCGCTCAGCCGGGGCGGCCTGCCGGTCGACGTGGCCGAGGCCATCGCGTGGTTCGCCTCCCCGGATCGACGGCCGTCAACGGCAACGTCGTGCGGGTGTGCGGCCAGATGATGCTGGGCGCCTGATGCAGGCCAAGCAGCTGTCGGGAACGCCCGGCGGACTCAGCACCCTGCTCAAGGCGGCGCTTCCGGTCGTGCCCGGCGTCAACCAGCTGCCCGGCGTGAAGAAGTCCTCGGCGAAGACCTTCACCGGCCTCTCCTACGCCCGCACCGGCGTCGAGGCCACGCGCAGCGACGTCGATGCGTACGCCGCCGTGTGTGGGTTCCCCCGCAAGGACACCGTCCCCCTGCCCTACCCGCACATGCTGGCGTTCCCGCTGCACATGGCGATCATGAGCGACCCGGCGTTCCCCTACCCGGCCATCGGCATGGTCCACCCGGAGAACACCATCACGGCCCACCGTGCGATCGCGGTCGGCGAGGTGCTCGACCTGACCACGGCTGTCGCGGCACCGCGGGCTCACGCCAAGGGTGCGCTGCTCGACTTCGTGACCACCGTGACGAGCGGCGGCGACGTCGTGTGGGAGTCGACATCGACGTACCTCCGTCGAGGCGGCAAGCCCGACGGTGAGCCCGACGCCGGCCCGGCCATCGCCGATGCCCCGACCGGTGGCGTGGAGTGGAAGCTGCCCGCCGACCTCGGTCGCACCTACGCCGGGGTCTCGGGTGACCACAACCCGATCCACCTCTACCCGCTGACCGCCAAGGCGCTGGGGTTCCCCGCCAGATCGCCCACGGCATGTGGACCAAGGCCCGCAGCATCGCGGCCATCGAGAACCGCCTGCCCGACGCGGTGACCGTCGAGGTCGCCTTCAAGAAGCCGGTCTTCCTGCCGGGCACGGTGGCCTTCGCCGACCGCCTCGACGGTGGCACGCACACGTTCTCGCTGACCAACCCGAAGGACGGCTCGCCGCACCTCGTGGGTCGCGCGACGCCTGCCTGACGGCGGTCAGCCTCGGGGCAGCCCGAACTCGATCGTCGTGGCGGCGAAGCGGGAGGCGAACTCCTCGGGCAACACGCTCTGCGCGGAGAACAATGCCTTTCCCTGCGTGAAGGTGGCCGTGGACGGCGTCCAGACGCCCACGTCGGTGGTCCCGTCGCCGTCCCAGTCTCCCGCAACGGGCAGGTCGCCGGGCACGCCGAGCGCGAGGGGTGCGGTCAGCACGGCCGCTTGCATCGACGAGGCGCAGCGTGAAGGTCGCGGTCGCCCGGTCGTAGACGCCGAGGTCGGTCACGCCGTTGCCGTCCCAGTCGCCGGAGACGGGCAGGTCGTCGACGTCGCCCAGCAGCACGGTGGCCGACGAACCGTCCGCCATCCGCTGGTAGAAGGTGCCTTGGCTGGCGCGGAAGACACCGACATCGTCGGTGCCGTTGCCGTCCCAGTCGCCGGCGACCACGCGGTCCGAGGCAGCTCCGTAGCGGACCTTGACGATCCCGGTGGGCGTCTGCAGGCGGAACTTGCCCTTCTTCGCCCGGAAGATGCCGACGTTGATCGCGCCGTCACCGTCCCAGTCGCCCACGACCGGCTCGTCGGTGGCGTTGCCGAACGCCAGCACCCGCGCACCCGCCGGGTCGTTGACCACGAACGCCGACTTCTTGCCGCGGCGATAGACCGCGACCTCGGAGATCGCGTCGCCGGTGAAGTCACCGGCGATCGGGACGTCGACGCAATTGAACGAGGTGATGCTGCCGTAGAAGTAGGGCACGCCCCCCGAAGGCCGAGGCGACGACGGACTTGTCCCCGGCGCTCCTCGAAGTGCAGGTGCGCGCCGTGGGAGTTCCCGGTGTTGCCGACCGTGCCGACGAGCGCGCCCCCGGTCGACGTACTGCCCGAGGACGACGTTGACGGCGTCGAGGTGGCCGTAGACCGAGCTCTCGCCGTTGCCGTGGTCGATCACGACGTGGTGACCGTAGCCGCGGGAGCCGGTCGGCTCGGCGGTGGTGACGGTGCCGGAGGCCGACGCGACGACCGTGTCGCCCTCGTCACCGGAGCGGTTCCAGTCGATCGCGCGGATGGAGGGCGAGTGGCTGCCGCGGGTGGACCCGGTCCGAGTCTGGCCGCACGGGAAGGGCACCCGGTGCGGTGTCAGGGGTACGGCGAACGCGACCGATCCCGTGAAGAGCACGAGCGTCAGCCCGGCGAGAGCGGTGGCGGACGCCGCGGGCAGGCGTCGTCGAGCAGGGGTCTTCACGGCGCGGTCGGTCTCTCTGGGCGATCGGGAGCAGGAGATGTGGGCCGCACCGGGGAAGGAGTCACAGACGCCACACGAGTGCTCACACGTAACCACGCCGTCGGCGTGTCTGTCCGCGGAATGCACGGATATGAACCAAATGGGTGCTAGGCGATGACCCGGATCAGGCCCTCCCGGGCCACGCTGGCCACGAGCGTCCCGTCCCGGGTGAAGACCCGCCCCATCGCCAGCCCGCGACCGCCGTGCGCCACCGGAGAGACCTGGTCGTAGAGCCACCACTCGTCCGCCCGGAAGGGCCGGTGGAACCAGATGGCGTGGTCGAGCGAGGCGGGCATCAGGCGCGAGGAGTTGATGTGGATGCCGTGGGGCGTCAGGGTCGCGCCCAGCAACGTCAGGTCGGTGGCGTAGGTGAACGCCGCCGAGTGCACCACCGGATCGTCGCCGAGGTGGTCGGCCACCTGCAGCCAGAGCTGGGCGCGGGCCGGGTGGTCGGGGTCGGCGGGCAGACCCATGGCACTGGTGCCGACATAGCGGACGTCGAGGGCGGACCACTCGCGCTCCCACTCCGCGACGGACTCGGGGCTGTGCGACCGCGCGATGTCCATCATCGAGACACCCATCTCGGGCGGCGGGACGTCGGGCATCCGGTCCCGGTGGTCGAGACCGTCCTCGGGCACCCTGGAAGTTGGCGGTCATGAAGTAGATCGGGCGCCCGTGCTGGCGGGCCATCACCCGGCGGGTGACGAAGGAGCGCCCGTCACGGATCCGCTCGACGTCGTAGATGATCGGCACGGCCGTGTCACCGGAGTCGCAGGAAGTAGGAGTGCATCGAGTGCATCACCATGCCGTCCTCGACGGACCGGGTCGCGGCGGCGACGGCCCGGGCAGCGACCCGGCCCCCGAAGACGCGCTGGCGAGACGTGCGGGCCTGCTGCCCGCGGAAGAGGTCGACGTCGAGGTCCTCGAGCTGCAACAGCTCGAGCAGCTCGGTGGCAGAGGACGGCATCAGCCCTCCGGGGGTGTCGTCGTCGCGGCGGTCGAGGCCGGCCGGGAACTGCTCGAACTGGCGCCCGATCTCGTCACCAGTCGGCATCGGCTCGTCGTCGGCCAGCAGGGACGAACCGTTGGACTCGGCCTCGCGGAAGGCGTCGTACTGCTGCTCGAGGCCCTGCACGACGGCGCCCACGTCGTCGTGGGACTCGAGGTAGGTGGCGATCTCCGCCTCGGTGATCTCGCCGGCGGCGCGCACCTCGCTGAGGTCGATCGTGAGCCGGCCACCGATCTCCAGCTGCTCCAGCAGCACGACCGCGGCCCGGGGGTAGGCCATCTGAGCGAGGTAGTGCGGGATGTGCGCGACGAACCCCATGGCGGGGTGGCCCCACTCCCCGAGGCGGATCTCGAGCAGCGCCCGGGCGCTGGCCGGGACCCGCAGCTCACCGCTCCACGGACTGGGCCCGGTCACCAGCTCGGGCTGGTTGGCGTGTGGGGTGATCGCGATCGGGCGGGTGTGCGGCACGGCCATCGGGACGGAGCCCGGGCTCACCACTCGGCGTACGTCGAAGCGCTCGACCACCTCGCGCACGGCCCGGGCAAATCCCTCCCAGCGGATGTCGGGCTCCGGCCCCGCGCAGCAGCAGGAAGGGGGTGCCGCCGGTGTCGCGCAGCGCCTGCACGACGAGCCGGGGCGGCTCGTAGTCGGCGTAGTGGTCACGCACGAACGACACGGGTGGTCGGCGGGCGCGGTAGTCGTGCAGGGAGTCCACGTCGAAGGTCGCCACGACCCGCCCCTCCCCCGGGCTCTCGAGGTGCTGGGCGGCGAGCTCTGCGGACTTGCCGGCGTCGAGGAAGCCCGAGAGCACGACGACGAGCGTCAGCTCGGAGGCGTCATCGAGGACGTCGCCGGAGTCATCGACGATGTGCACCAGGCGCGTTGGTTCGGACATGCCCCCAGCCTAGTGATCGGCGCCGCGTGACCGGACACACAGGCGGGCCACTGTCCCCCATTGTTACCCGCTGGTAACCTCTGTGCGTCCCGCTCGAACTCCCCCTGCCCCACCGGGAGATCATGTGTCCCGTCAGTTGCGAGAGGTCGTCTTCGTAGACGGCGTGCGCACCCCGTTCGGCAAGGCCAAGGGCCAGTACGCCGAAACGCGCGCCGACGACCTCGTCATCAAGTGCATCAGCGAGCTCATGCGTCGCAACCCGTCCCTCCCGCCCGAGCGGATCGACGAGGTCGCGATCGCGGCGACCACCCAGATCGGCGACCGGGGCCTCACCATCGGCCGGACCGCGGGCATGCTCGCCGGCCTGCCGATCAGCGTCCCCGGCTTCGCGATCGACCGCATGTGCGCCGGCGCCCTCACGGCCGTGACGACCACCGCCGGTGGCATCGCCTTCGGTTCCTACGACGTCGTCATCGCGGGCGGTGTCGAGCACATGGGCCGCCACCCGATGGGCGAGGGCGTCGACCCCAACCCGCGCATCATCTCGGAGAAGATCGTGGACCCCGAGGCGCTCGCCATGGGCAACACGGCGGAGAACCTCCACGACCGCTACCCGGCGATCACCAAGGAGCGCGCAGACGCCTATGCCGTGGCGTCGCAGACCAAGGCCGCCGCGGCGTACGCCGCCGGGCTGATCCAGCCGGACCTCGTCCCCGTCGCCACCCGCTCGGCCGAGGAGGGCTGGGGCCCGGCCACGACCGACGAGCCGATGCGCCCGCAGACGACCATGGAGTCGCTGGCCGGCCTGAAGACCCCGTTCCGCTCGCACGGTCGCGTGACCGCGGGCAACGCGGCGGGCATCAACGACGGCGCCACCGCCTGCATCCCGGCCGCCGAGGACGTCGCCGCCGAGCTCGGTCTCGAGCCCGGGATGCGCCCGGTCTCCTACTCCTTCGTCGGGGTCGAGGCCGAGTTCATGGGTGCCGGCCCGATCCCGGCGACCGAGAAGGCGCTGCGCCCGGCCGGTCTGACCATCGACGACATCGACGGCTTCTGAGATCAACGAGGCCTTCGCGGTCCAGTGCTCTCCCTCCTCGACCACTACGGCATCGCCGACGACGACGCTCGCGTCAACCCGTTCGGCGGCGCCATCGCCTTCGGTCACCCACTGGCCTCGTCGGGCGTGCGACTGATGCTGCAGCTGTCGCGTCAGTTCGAGCAGGACCCGTCCAAGCGCTACGGCATCACGACCATGTGTGTGGGGCTCGGCATGGGCGGCACGATCGTCTGGGAGAACCCGAACTGGAACGGCAACACCGAAGGGGAGTCCAAGTGAGCGACGTCATCACGCGGGCCGAGGCGCTCGTCACCGAGGCCGAGGTCATCACGCAGGCCAAGCTCCGCAAGGTCACCCTCCCGGGTGCTGCGGGGGTCATGGGCCTGATCACGCTCGACAACGGCTTCGACCACACCAAGCCGAACACGTTCGGCCCGGGATCGCTGGTCGAGCTCGACAAGGCGATCGACGCGGCCCCCGGCCGACGACGAGATCAACGCGATCGGTGTCACCGGCAAGCCGTTCATCCCGGCCGCCGGCGCCGACCTGACGGCGCTCCGCTCGGCCGGGTCGGCCGACGCGATCCGCACGATCGCCGAGCTCGGCCACTTCGTCTTCGGCAAGCTCGACTCCACGGTCGGTGGCAAGAAGTCGTTCGGCTTCATCAACGGCCTCGCCCTCGGCGGTGGCTTCGAGGTCGCGCTCAACTGCGACTACCGCACCGTGCTCGAGTCCATCCCCGCCGCTGGGCTCCCCGAGGTCATGCTCGGCCCGGTCCCCGGCTGGGGCGGCGCCCGGCTGGTGCCCAACCCGGTCGGCGCCGGCACCGCGGTGAAGGTCGCGCTGGAGAACCCGCTCAACCGGGGCAAGGTGCTCAAGGGCCGGGGAGGTCTTCGACCTCGGCCTCGCCGACGCCATCTTCGGCGGCGCCGACTACCTCGAGCAGTCGCTGCTCTGGGCGTCCCTGGGTGCTCACCGGTGACGTCACCGTCGAGCGTCCCGAGGTGGACCGCGGCCGGGCATGGGACGACGCCGTCGCCCGGGGTCGTGCGGTCGCCGAGGGCAAGACCGGTGGCAAGTCCGTCGCTGCGACCCGCCTGCTCGACCTGATCGAGGCCGCGAAGACCAACACCGGGGCCGAGGGCTTCGCGCTCGAGGACCGAGCGCTGGTCGACCCGGCGATGACCCCGGAGCTCGACGCCTCGCTCTACTCGTTCGACCTCACGCAGAAGCGTGCCAAGCGTCCGGCAGGTGCCCCCGACAAGGCCCCGGCGCGCAAGGTCACCAAGGTCGGCGTCATCGGCGCCGGCCTGATGGCCTCGCAGTTCGCCCTGCTCTTCGTCCGTCGCCTCAAGGTGCCAGTGGTCCTCACCGACCTCGACCGGGGAGCGCGCGGACAAGGGTGTGTCCTACGTCCACGCCGAGATCGACAAGCTGGTCGCCAAGGGCCGCCTGACCACCGACGGCGCCAACCGCCTCAAGGCGCTGGTGACCGCCGAGGTCGACTACGCGAAGGCCTTCTCCGACGCCGACTTCATCATCGAGGCCGTCTTCGAGGAGATGGGCGTCAAGAAGACCGTCTTCGCCAACGCGGAGAAGGTCGCTCCCGAGCACGCCGTCTTCGCGACCAACACCTCCTCGCTCTCCATCACCGAGATGGCAGCGGACCTGGCGCACCCGGAGCGAGTGGTGGGCTTCCACTTCTTCAATCCGGTCGCGATCATGCCCCCGGTCGAGATCGTCAAGGGCGAGACCACGTCCGACGAGGCGCTGGCGACGGCGTTCGCCACGTCCGGGGGCCCGGGCAAGACCTCGATCCCGGTCAAGGACTCGCCGTCCTTCATCGTGAACCGCCTGCTGGGCCGGTTCATGGGCGAGGTCGCCGGGATCGCCGACGAGGGCACCCCGGTGCCCGAGGTCGACAAGGCCTTCGCCGGCCTGTCGCCGATGCCGCCGTTCGTGCTGCTCGGCCCGGTCGGTCCGGCCATCGCGCTGCACAACAACGAGACGCTCAACCGGGCGTTCCCCGATCGCATGTACGTCTCGCCGAACCTGCAGAAGGTCGTCGAGGCCAAGATCGGTTCGTGGTACGCCGCCGACGGCACCGTGGCCCCCGAGGTCGAGGCGCTCGTCGTCCCGGCCGCCGACCCGGTCGTCCGGTCTGTCGAAGAGATCCGCACCGCGGTCCTCGAGGCACTGGCCGACGAGATCCGCCGGATGCTCGACGAGGGCGTCGCGCTGGCGCCCGAGGACATCGACCTCGCGATGATCATGGGTGCCGGCTTCCAGTTCTGGAACGGTGGCATCACCAAGCTCCTCGACCGCGAGGGCGTCTCCGAGAAGGTCAACGGCAAGCGCTTCCACTGAGCACGTGAATCACCGGTCCCCGGCCCCCTCCCCTCGAGGGATGGCCGGGGACTGGTCATTTCCGACCATGCAGGTCTGACCGCTCGGGGCACCCTGTTCCAGCTCAAGTAGCTCGACAGGAGCGGGGGCGGAGGGCGTCCGGCCAACTGGCCGGACGCCCTTGTCGCGTCTCCCAGCGAACCTTTCGTGTGGGTGAGATCGTCATGTCGGGTGAACTGACACCACGAGCACCACAGGAGCACCACATGGCACGACGCGATCCGGCGGACTTCGCCGAGTTCGTCGCTGCGCGATCGCCTGCCCTGCACCGCGCGGCCTACCTCATGGTCGGCGAGCGAGGCCTCGCCCGGGACCTCGTCCGGAGGCCCTGACCAAGACGTACGTCGCGTGGCCGCGATTGCGCGATCCAGCGAACGCCGAGGCCTACACGCGCAAGGCCATCACCACCACGGCGATCTCGTGGTACAGGCGCAAGTCCCGGCAGGGCGAGCCCCCGACCGAGACCCTGCCCGAGGGCGCGCGAGCCGGGCACGACGAGGCGGTGACCCAGCGCGAATGGCTGTGGAACGCACTCCGGGAGCTGCCGCCACGCCAGCGCGCGGCCATCGTGCTGCGCTTCTACGAAGACCTGACCGAGGCCCAGACCGCCGCCGCGATGGGCTGCGCCGTCGGCACCGTGAAGAGCCGGGTCTCGGTCGGACTGGCCAAGCTGCGTGCCCAGCTCGGCGACCGGTTCGGCGACCGGGCCCGGGACCTCCTCCCCGCAACCCTGATGACGGTGATCCCATGACCGACCTCCTGACCGAGCTCATGCACGACAAGGCCGACTCTCTCGGTCCCCCCGACCTCGACGTGCTCGAGATGGTGCGCGAGGGCAACCGCCGCGTGGGGCGCCGCCGCAACGCGGTCATCGGTGCCACGGTCGCGGCAGTCGTCGTCGCGGCGTTCGCCGTACCCACCATGCTGGTGAACGGCCGCGACACGGCGCGTGACGTCGCCCCGGCGTCCGCCTTCGCCACCCCGCAGCCGGCCTTCGCGACCGGCAGCATCGTGCACGTGGGCACCGAGCAGTTCGACGTCGGGCAGCCGGTGCAGTCGCTCTTCGTCACCACCGAGGGCATCGTCTTCGCCATCGACGACGGCACCGTCTTCGCCACCGACGGGACCGGGCAGCCGGAGGAGATCGGCACCGCCGATCTCGGCCGCGGATCGTTGATCGGCAACGGCTCACGCGCCGTATGGATCGATCCGCAGCCCGGTGGCGCGCCGGTGTTCACGGTCTTCGACCGGGCGACCGGCGAGACGATGGAGGCGGACTACGACACGGCCGGAGAAGGCGCGACGGAATACCACCCGACCCTGTTCGCGATCGACGGCGACGACGTCTACTTCCGCGACGCCCGCGGGGTGATCCGCTGGAACGTCGAGTCGGGTGACCTGACCGGGCTCGGACGTCCGGAGGGCGCCGAGATCTTCGACGTGAAGTCCGGGGTGATCGCCCACTCGCTGCCGCACAACACCGACTACGAGGTCTTCGCCGCGACGGAGTTCGGCGCAGGCGCCCCGCCTCGACGTCATGGGGGTCCGCGGGCTCAACCCGTCGGGGAACGCTGCTGCTGGGACAGGTGGACGACGGCGGTGCCGTGGTCGCGGACACGCGTGACGGCTCGATCACGCCGCTGTCGACGCCCGGCTACGGCCAGCTCATGCCCTACGCCCGGCTGGACGAGGACAGCTTTGCCGCTTACGCCCTGAAGCGGGACACCGAGAGTCGTCAGTACGACGTGCTGGCCTGCGACGTCGGCGGTGCGTGCACCGTCGTCAGCACCGACCTGCCCAACTCGGTCTCGTGGTCGGTGGGCTCCCGGGGGACGGTCAGCTGACTGTCCGGGCTCTCAATCCTTCACCGAGTAGTCCGGCGCGGGCACGCCGTGGCCCCGGCCGACGCGGCTGTTCTTGTAGCCGTAGGTGAAGTAGATGAGGAAACCGAGCCCCATCCAGACCGCGAACCGCAGCCACGTCTCCGCCGTGAGGTTGAGCATCAGGAAGACGCAGATGGCGGCGGAGAGCCACGGCAGCCACGGCGAGAACGGCACCCGGAACGACCGCTCGAGGTCGGGGCGGCGCTTGCGCAGGATCGGTACGGCGATCGACACGAGCGCGAAGGCCGAGAGCGTGCCGATGTTGACCATCTCCTCCAGCTTCCCGATCGGCGTGAGCGACGCAACCGGGGCGACGACGAGGCCGATCGCGACCGTGATCCGCACGGGCGTGCCGGTGGTCGGGTTGACCTTGGCGAGGGCCAACGGCATCAGGCCGTCGCGGCTCATCGCGAAGAACACCCGGACCGCACCGATCAGCAGCGTCATCACCACGGTGGTCAGACCGGCCACGGCACCAGCGGAGATCAGGGTGGCGTAGCCGTCCTTGCCTTGCGCGACGAATGCGTTGGCGAGTGCCGCGTCGGGGGTTGATCTCGTCGTACTTCACCATGCCGGTGATCACCAGCGCCACGGCCATGTAGAGCACCGTGCAGACCAGCAGCGAGCCGATGATGCCGCGCGGCAGGTCCTTCTGCGGGTTGCGCGCTTCCTCGGCCGTCGTCGCCACGACGTCGAAGCCGATGTAGGCGAAGAACACCAGCGACGCCGCGAAGAGGATGCCGGCCGTGCCGTAGACCCCCGGCGCACCGAAGACCGACTGGATCACCGGCGTGTGCAGCCAGTTGCCGGGGTTCTCGCCCGGAGCGCTCTCGGGCACGAACGGCTTGTAGTTGTCCATGTCGATGAACTGGATGCCGGCGAAGATCACGAACAGCACCACGAAGAGCTTCAGCGCGACCGGGGCGAGGTTGATCCGCAGGGACTCCTTGATTCCGAACGCCACCAGCGCGGTCAGCACGAGGACGAGCAGGAAGGCGGCGAGGTTGAACGTGTCGCCGTACCCGAGACCCTCGGGCCAGCCGACGCCGATCTGGCCCGGGGAACGTCTCGAAGTAGGACGCCCAGCCCTGCGCGACGACCGAAGCGCCGAGCATCAGCTCGAGGATCAGGTCCCAGCCGATGATCCACGCGACCAGCTCGCCCATCGTGGCGTAGGAGAACGTGTAGGCCGACCCGGAGACGGGGACGGTCGAGGCGAACTCGGCATAGCAGAGGGCGGCCAGACCGCAGCAGAGCGCCGCGATCGCGAACGAGAAGATCACGGCGGGCCCGGCGTAGGCCTGAGCGACACGGCCCGTGAGGGTGAAGATGCCTGCCCCGATGATGACCCCGATCCCGAAGACCGTGAGGTCGAGGGCCGTCAGGCTCTTCTTGAGCTTGTAGTCAGGGTCCTCGGTGTCGGCCATCGAGTGCTCGATGGACTTGGTGCGCATCAGGTTCATCCGAGCAACGTAGACCCGAGCCGGGGCTACTCGCGAGTCATCCGTACGTCGCCACGATCCGCTTCGCCGCCTCGCGGGCCAGCTGCGCTGAACCCATCTGCAGCGTCTGCTGCAGCTCGTCGTCCCGGTCGTCCGGGTCGACAACGGCGAGCGCGTCGAGCAGGCGCCACAGCATCGGTTCGCCGTACATGTCGACGATCGCCTCGCAAGCCCACCACGAGATGCCGTAGTGGGCGGCCCGGTCCTCGTCGTTGTAGTCGAGGTCGGCAGGCAGCTCGTCGATGCCGACCTTCGCCGCGTCGATGGCGGCCTGGCTGATCAGCCGCAGCTCCTCCGGCAGCGGCTGGACCGAGACCCACTCGGCGATGCCTTCGCCCAGCCAGTGGGTACGTCGTCGTCGAGGCTCCCGAGGGCGACGTGGGTGAGCTCGTGGCGGACCAGCCGGGCGAGCTGTTGCGGGTCGCTGTCGAGCATCCGCGGGTGCAGCAGGAAGCGGGTGCTCGCGAGCGGGGCGTCCTCCTCGCCGTCGAGCTCGGCCGGGACCGGGAAGGACACCGCGTCGAGCGCGTCCGGCTCCGGGGTCGGCAGGTCGTCGAGGCCCTCGAGCAGGTCGGTGTCGGACAGTGCGTAGACAACGACGTGCCGGTCCCACTCGTAGGGCACGACCCGGCCGACCTGACCGATGCCTTCCTGGACGGTCCGGATGACGGCGCCTGCCTTGTTGATGCTCCTGCGGTCAAAGATGCCCGGGACACCACCACTGTCGACGACCGAGATCGCCCGGCTGTCCCGGGGCTGGACGTCCACCTCGTTGCGCTGCTCCCACGACCGGTCCCGGTCGCTCGCGATGAGCAGGCCGGCCCCACCGGCCCGTCGAGTGAAGTGGAAGCGCGCCGGCCGGACGACGGGCAGGGCGTCGTAGCCGTCGAGCTGGAGGTGCACCCGGACCACGGCGTCGTAGCCTCCGGCTGTGCGCACCAGAGTGCTCTCATCGACTCGGTAGGCCAGCTTGCCGATCGGGAGCTGGCTGAGGTTGGCGTAGTAGACGTTCGCGGTCCAGAAATCCTGTTCGGCCGGGTCGACCGTGGCCGGGAACGCCCGCTGGTCCTGCTTCCGGAGGGCGCGCGCCCGCTGACGCAGCACCTGCTCCATGAGTGGGATGACCTCGACCGTCGGTGTCTCGCCCGGCGGCGCCTCCCGGGCCGGGTCCGCGGTGCAGCCGGTGAGCGCGGGGGCGAGCAGCAGCGCGAGGGTGGCCAGCCGTGCGGCGTACGGCCGGACGCGCGCCTCAGGCCCGGTGATCGACATCGTGGAGGGCCCGACCGTCGGCGACGGCGGTGACGTCCTCCACGATCCCGCGCGCAATGGTCTGCGCGTCGAGGCCGACGCGGCTCAGGATGACATCGCGCTTGGCGTGGTCGAGGAACTCCTGCGGGATGCCGTGGAGTCGGAAGGGCGTGGTGACGCGTGCGTCGTTGAGGGTCTGCAGCAGCACCGCGCCGCAGCCGCCGATCCGGCCGTTGTCCTCGATGCTGACGACGAGCCCGTGCTCACGGGCGAGCTGGACGATCGCGGGGTCGACCGGCTTGACCCAGCGTGGGTCGACGACCGTCACGCCGATGCCCTGCGCGGTGAGGCGTTCGGCGACGTCGACCGCGGTGGTGCACATCGAGCCGACCGCGACGATCAGCACGTCCTGCTCGCCCTCGCGGACGAGGACGTCGGCGTCGCCGGCCTTGTCGATGGTGTCGATGTCGGCGGGCGGCGGACCCTTCGGGAAGCGCACCACCGTGGGCGCGTCGTCGACCTCGACGGCCTCGTCGAGGAGCTCGCCCAGACGGGTCACGTCACGCGGCGCGGCCAGCCGCAGGCCCGGCACGACCTGCAGGATCGACATGTCCCACATGCCGTTGTGGCTGGCGCCGTCGTCACCGGTCACACCGGAGCGGTCGAGGACGAAGGTGACGCCGCACTTGTGCAGCGCGACGTCCATCAGCACACGGTCGAAGGCACGGTTGAGGAAGGTCGCATAGACCGCGAAGACCGGGTGCAGGCCGCCCATCGCCAGACCGGCCGCGGACGTGGTGGCGTGCTGCTCGGCGATCCCGACGTCGAAGGTACGCTCGGGGAAGCGGGTGGCGAAGGTGTCGAGCCCGACCGGGTGCATCATCGCCGCGGTGATCGCGACGACGTCCTCGCGTCGCTCGCCGATCTCGACGATCTTGTCGGAGAAGTGGTCGGTCCAGATGCGCCCCTTCGGCTTCTCGGCACCGGTCTGGACGTCGAACGGACCGGGCGCGTGGAACTGGTCGGCCTCGTGCCGCTCGGCCGGGTCATAGCCGTAGCCCTTGCGGGTGATCGCGTGCACGATGACCGGCCCGCCGAACTTCTTGGCGTGCGTGAGCGCGGACTCCATCGCCTCGCGGTCGTGGCCATCGACGGGACCGACGTACTTCAGGCCGAGGTCCTCGAAGAGCCCCCTGCGGGGCGAGTGCGTCCTTCATGCCCTTCTTCACGGCATGCAAGGCCTCGTACGCCGCGTGGCCGACGCCCGGAACCGCGTTGAGCCGCTTCTTGACCCGGTCGAGCACCTGCTCGTAGCGGGGGTTGGTCCGCAAGGTGGTCAGCGCGGTGGCCAGTCCGCCGATGGTCGGGGTGTAGGAACGCTCGTTGTCGTTGACGACGATCACGAGCCCGGAGTCGCGGGCGATCGCGATGTTGTTCAGCGCCTCCCGTGCCATGCCGCCGGTGAGCGCGCCGTCGCCGATCACGGCCACGACGTGCCTGTTCTCACCCTTGACGCGGTAGGCCTTGGCCAGCCCGTCGGCGTACGACAACGAGGTCGAGGCGTGCGAGTTCTCCACGATGTCGTGGTCGGACTCGGCCCTGGCTGGGGTAGCCGCTGAGGCCGCCCTCCTTGCGGAGCGTGCCGAAGATGTCGTGGCGGCCGGTGACGAGCTTGTGGACGTAGGCCCGGTGGCCGGTGTCGAAGACGACGCGGTCGCGCGGGGAGTCGAAGACCCGGTGGATGGCCAGCGTCAGCTCGACGACGCCGAGGTTGGGACCGAGGTGGCCGGAGTTGGTCGCCACGGTCGCGATCATCAGATCGTGGATCTCCGCCGCCAGCGCGTCGAGCTGCCCGGCGGAGAGCGCGCGCAGGTCCTGCGGCGACGTGATCGACTCGAGATGACCCATGGCGGGGAGTCTATTTCATGTCAGGTCGTGGACCGCCACCGCAGGCTCGTGCAGGCTCCCCATCCACACCCGGCCTGCGTGCTCGCGGACGCCCGTGACCATGTGGTAGCCCGTGTCGGGCAGGTCGATGTCGTGGACCGGGGTGCCCGCGTCGTCGTAGGCGTGCACCCGGATCGTCCGCTTCGGCTTGGGCTGGAGGGCCTCGGGGATCTTGGTGACCAGCTTGCGGATCGCGAGGGGTGCGGTCTGGAGTCGCTCGACGAGCGGGTCCTTCGGCGACGCGATGGTCACCCAGATCAGGCCGTCGCTCCCCCCGCGAGATGTTGTCGGGGGTAGCCGGGCAGGTCCGGACCAAGAAGTCGCGCTCGCCCTGCCGCGGCCCGGCGATCCACCAGCGGACCACGGTCCGCGCGCCGGTCTCGGCCACGGCCACGAACTGCTCGTCGCTGCTGAGGGCGACCCCGTTGGCGAAGGCCAGATCGTCGATGACGACGGTGGCGGTGCCGTCGACATCGCGGCGGACCAGTCGACCGGTGCGGGTGTGCTGGACGAAGTCGTCCTTCCACTCATGGATGCCGTAGTGCAGCGAGGAGTCGCTGAACCAGATCGTGCCGTCGCTCGCGATCGCCGCGTTGTTGCAGAAGCGCATCTTCGCGCCGTCCGAGTCGGTCAGCAGCGTCTCGGTCGAGCCGTCGGCGACGTGCACCACGAGCAGTCCGGCATCGGCGTCGCAGACCAGCAGGTCGCCGTTGTCGAAGAGCTCAAGGCCGAGCGGTCGGCCGCCCGTATCGGCGATCTTGTCGATGCGCCGGCCGTCGGGGGCTCAGGCGCCAGATGAGGCCGTCCTCCGTGCCGGTGAAGACGCTGCCGTCGGGCGCGACGACGACGTCTTCGGCGCCGGGGCCGGGGACGTGGTGGACGGTGAGGCTCATGTGGTCGCTCCTGCGAGTCGGCGGTAGTGGTCGGAATCGAGGAAGGCCGGCACGATCACGCCGGCCGCGGAGCTGAGGTCGTGCCGCCGGGCGGCGCCGGGGCTCGACGAAGACGATCTGGCGCCCTTCGTTGCACTCGATGTCGGCGTCGGTGAGGTCGGTGGCGGCGACGAAGACCTGCATCCGGTCCCAAGTGCCGTAGGCGTGCCGGTGGTCGACCGGGAACTCCGCGTGCAGCTCGAGGCACCCGGGCTCGAGGCGCACCCCGGTCTCCTCCTCGAGCTCGCGGTAGGCAGCGGCCTCGAATCCCTCCCCGGGCTCGACGTGGCCGCCCGCGAGTCCCCACTTCTCCGGGTCGATCCTCGGGTGCTGGTCGCGCCCCCGGAGCAGGATCCATCCGCGCCGATCGACCGAGGATGATGCCGGCGAAGCTGCGTCGACCATCGACACCGTCAGGGTCAGTGGAGGCGTTCACGGTCGCGACCCTAGTCGGTCGGCCGAGGGTTCCTTGGACTTGAGTCTTCTCGAGACTCAGGTCATAGGCGGGCGACGTAGCGCCGCCCACGCACGCGTCCTCGACCAGCCCGACGGCGCGTCGAGTGGCGAGCAGGCGGGCCTCGTCGAGCTGGAAGGTCTGCACCGCGGCCTCGACCACCTCGAGGGTGGCGACGTCCTTGAGGTCGGCCCGGATCTGGCTCAGCCCGCGACGACAGGCCGCCTGCTGCGCCTCGACGTGGAGTACGGCGAAGCGCGCGAGCACCACGACATGGCGCCGCAGCCCGGTGTAACGGCGGTACTCGGCCGGGCACAGGTCCAGCAGCCAGCTCGCCGCCGTGACCTCCCAGTCCGGCGCGTCGGGCGGCCGCACCTCACGTGGCCATCCGGGTGGCGAGGCATAGGTGGGCACCCACCCAGTCTATCGAACATGCGTTCGATGTGTCATTCAGGCGGGAAGTCCCGCGCGAACAGCTCCTCGGAGCAACGCCAAGTCGGGATCTCGCAGCCCCGCACAGTCGTGCCGCCACCACACGTCGGGGATAGACCACCCGGCCGGTCATCCAGTCGGCCCGCGAGTCGAACGGCACGACCTGGAAGGCCGCCTCGGGCGTGCGTCGCGACGGCGCCTCGAACCCGAACGTGCTGGCCCCGGTGAATCCGCGGCGTCCGTAGAACTCCGGACTTCCTTCGAGGAACAGCGCCGGCCTGCCCAGCTCACGGGCGGCCTCGATCGCCGCCGTCACCAGCGCAGTGCCGATGCCGTGCGACTGCTTCGAGGGCAGCGCGCTCAACGGGCTCAGCATCGCCACGTCGACCAGCTCCTGCCGGGCGTCCAGCCAGCAGTGGCTCACCCCGACGTGCCCGACCAGCTCGTCGTCGATCACGGCCACGATCTCGGCCAGCACGAGCCCGGTGGACCGGACCTCGGCCCACAGGTCCGCGACCTTGTCGCCCTCGCCCGGCTCCTCGGCCCCGAACGCCGCCCGGATGCACGCGTCGATCGCGTCCCGGGTCGGCCACGCTCGCGGGCCACAGCGTCATGCTCATGCGCTCATCATGCCGAGGTCGTCGGCTCGCCGTCGACGTCGACACCGCCGTGGCACGACGCGAGCGGCTCGGGCGCGGTGTGCCCGTCGCCGTACTCCCTCAGGAAGAGGCCCAGCCGCTCGTCGTCGGCCCCGTCCAGCACGAGCTGACGCCCCCTGAGGCGGTGACGACGACCGGGCCGGGCAGTCCGTCGTACGGCGACAGGATCCCCTCTTCCGGGAGCACCCCGGCGAGGCGGGCGACGTCGTCCTCGTCGAGGCCGGGCGTGTAGGTGATCCAGACGGTGCCGTGCTCGAGGGCGTGCACGGCGTTCTCGTCGGGGACCTCGGTGTCGTAGACGCCGCACGCCAGCCACCGATCCGCGTGCGGACCGCCGACCGGGGGCACCACGTCGTAGTCCACGTCGCCGCTGACGTGGTCGACCGGCACCTCGCCGTACACGACGACCGCACTCAGGTCAGGCGGCTGCACGGTGCGCCACACGACCGGGATCACCAGCGCGCCCGCCAGCAGGACGACGGCCATCGTCACCGTCGCCGCCGGGACGTAGCGGCCGGGGCGAGTGGGCTCGAAGTCGGGCTCGTGGACTGGCCCGCTCACGGACGCAGCGCCGACTCGATGCGCTCAACCTTGGCGCTCAGCTGTCCTTCGTATCCGGGACGGATGTCGGCCTTGAGGACCGGGCCGACCCTCGGCGACACCGCGGCGACCACGTCGACGGCGCGCTTCACGACGGCCATCACCTCGTCCCACTCCCCCTCGATGTTGGTGAACATCGCGTTCGTCTCGTTGGGGAGGCCGGACTCGCGCACCACGCGCACGGCGGCGGCCACCGCCTCGGTCACCGAGCCCGTCTCGTCAGCGGAGGTCGGGCTGATGCTGAAGGCAACGATCATGGGCCAACGCTAACCACTGGCCAGCACGCCAACGGGCGCCGACCCCGCTTTCGCGGAGTCGGCGCCCGTTGGCGTAGTTGCTGAGATCAGCTCTTGAGCAGGCTGCGCAGGACGTACTGCATGATCCCGCCGTTGCGGTAGTAGTTGGCCTCGCCCGGGGTGTCGATGCGGACCACCGCGTCGAAGCTCACGTCGCCAGCCGTGACCTTGACGGTCTTCGGCGTGCGGCCCTCGTTGAGCTCGGTGATGCCGGAGATCGCGAAGGTCTCCTCACCGGTCAGGCCGAGGGACTCGGCGTTCTGGCCCGCGGGGTACTGCAGCGGGATGACGCCCATCCCGATCAGGTTGGAGCGGTGGATGCGCTCGTAGGACTCCGCGATCACGGCCTTGACGCCGAGCAGCGAGGTGCCCTTGGCCGCCCAGTCGCGCGACGAGCCTGGAGCCGTACTCCTTGCCGGAGAGGACCACCAGCGGGATGCCCGCCGCGACGTAGTTCTCGGAGGCCTCGTAGACACTGGTCACCTCGCCACCGGCGGTGAAGTCACGCGTGACGCCACCCTCGGTGCCGGGCGCGAGCTGGTTGCGCAGGCGGATGTTGGCGAACGTGCCGCGGATCATGACCTCGTGGTTGCCACGGCGCGAGCCGTAGGAGTTGAAGTCACGCGACTCGACACCGTGCTCGGCGAGGTAGCGGCCGGCCGGGCTGTCCTTCTTGATCGCACCGGCAGGGCTGATGTGGTCGGTCGTGACCGAGTCACCCAGCTTGAGCAGCACGCGTGCGCCGGTGATGTCCTCGACCGGGGACGGCTCGTGCGGCATGCCGTCGAAGTAAGGAGGACGACGGACGTACGTCGAGCTCTCGTCCCACTCGAACGTGTTGCCCTCGGGCGTCGACAGCGACTGCCAGCGCTCGTCGCCGGCAAAGACGTCCTTGTAGGACTCGCCGAACATCTCGGAGTTGATCGCCATGGCGATCGTCTCCTCGACCTCGGCCGGGCTGGGCCAGATGTCCTTGAGGAAGACGTCGTTGCCGTCCCGGTCCCGGCCGAGCGCGTCGCCGAACAGGTCGAGGTCCATCGAACCGGCCAGCGCGTAGGCCACCACGAGCGGCGGCGACGCGAGGTAGTTCATCTTGATGTCGGGGTTGATCCGACCCTCGAAGTTGCGGTTGCCCGACAGCACGCTGGTCACGGCCGAGTCGGCCTCGTTGACCGCGGCCGAGACCTCGGGGATGAGGGGACCGGAGTTGCCGATGCAGGTCGTGCAGCCGTAGCCGACGAGGTTGAAGCCGAGCTTGTCGAGGTACGGCGTGAGGCCGGACTTCTCGTAGTAGTCACTGACCACCTTGGAGCCCGGAGCGAGCGTCGTCTTGACCCGGGGCTTGCGCGCGAGGCCCTTCTCCACGGCCTTCTTGGCCAGCAGCGCGGCAGCGATCATCACGCTGGGGTTGGAGGTGTTGGTGCAGGAGGTGATCGCCGCGATCGTGACGGCGCCGTGGCCGATCTCGAACTCCTGACCGTCCGGGTTGACGGTCGCCGTGGCGTCCTTGTTGTCGGTGTAGTCGGCCGGGGCCGTCTGGAAGCTGGCCTGCGCATTGGTGACCTCGACCCGGTCCCGGGGGCGCTTCGGGCCGGCGAGGCTCGGGACGACGGTGGAGACGTCGAGCTCGAGCTTCTCGGAGTAGCGCGGCTCGGCGCTGGGGTCGTGCCAGAGGCCCTGCTCCTTGGCGTAGGCCTCGACCAGCGCGAGCTGCTCCTCGGAGCGACCGGTCAGGCGGAGGTAGTCGACGGTCTGCTGGTCGATCGGGAAGACCGCAATCGTCGAGCCGAACTCCGGGCTCATGTTGCCGATCGTGGCCCGGTTGGCCAGCGGCAGCGCGGAGACGCCGGGTCCGTAGAACTCGACGAACTTGCCGACGACGCCGTGCTTGCGCAGCATCTCGGTGATCGTCAGCACCGGGTCGGTGGCGGTCGCACCCTCGGGCAGGTCGCCGTTGAGCTTGAAGCCGACGACGCGCGGGATGAGCATGGAGACGGGCTGGCCGAGCATCGCCGCCTCGGCCTCGATGCCGCCCACGCCCCAGCCGACGACACCGATGCCGTTGACCATGGTGGTGTGGGAGTCGGTGCCGACGCAGGTGTCTGGGTAGGCCTGCAGCTCGCCGTCGACCTCACGGGTGAAGACGGTGCGGGCGAGGTGCTCGATGTTGACTGGTGCACGATGCCGGTGCCGGGCGGGACGACCTTGAAGTCGTCGAAGGCGCCCCCGGCCCCAGCGCAGGAACTGGTAGCGCTCGCGGTTGCGCTCGTACTCGATCTCGACGTTGCGCTCGAACGCGTCGGCCGAACCTGAACACATCGGCGATCACGGAGTGGTCGATCACCATCTCCGCGGGCGCCAGCGGGTTGATCTTGGTCGCATCGCCACCGAGCTCTGCCATGGCCTCGCGCATCGTGGCGAGGTCGACGACGCACGGCACGCCGGTGAAGTCCTGCATGATCACGCGCGCCGGCGTGAACTGGATCTCCTTGTCGGGCTCAGCGGTCTCGTCCCAACCCGCGAGCGCCTTGATGTCGTCGGCGGTGATGTCCGCGCCGTCCTCGGTCCGGAGGAGGTTCTCGAGCAGCACCTTGAGGCTGAACGGCAGCGAGTCGACGTCGAGACCGTCGCCAACCACCTTGTCCAACCGGAAGATCTCGTAGGACTTGCCGTCCACATCGAGGGTGCTCTTGGCGCCGAAGCTGTCCTGACTGGCCATCCGCCACATCTCCTGAGTTTTCTCGTGGATCACTGAGCCGTTGCGGCCCATCTTGCCGCCGCCGGGCGAACCCGGGGAAGCAAGGCGACCCTAAGTTCTAGGTCCGTCGTCCTGCACGGTTTGTCTTGATATCAAGATACATGACGCCGAGAGAGGTGTCACGCGATGCCCGCGCCGTCGCGTCGCCTTCACTCGTTGAGGTGCTCGCGCCAGTCGGCGGGCACGCGTCCGGCCGGACCGGGGACCGGCTGGTCATCGGGGTGGGCCGTCGGAGGTGCCACCTCCGGCCCGAGCACACCCTTCTCCTTCACATAGTCCCAGAACCACGACTCCCCCGGCTCGAACGACTGGATCACCGGGTGCCCGGTGTCCCGGAAGTGCGCGGTCGCGTGCTGGGCGGGCGACGTGTCGCAACACCCGACGTGGCCGCACTCCACGCACCGACGCAGGTGCACCCACCAACCGCCGGTCTCGTCACACTCCGCGCACCCCGACCCGCTCGGCGCGGGGCTGCTCTCGCTGCCGTTCGTCGTCATGTCCCTCGACGTTACTCACGCCGGGGGTCGGCACGAGTCGGAAGTCGTCGGGCCGCCGGTTGCGCGACCTGCGTGTGTCGGCGCACGCCCACTCCGGAATCGTCATCGGCGCGTGTCGTCTCGGCTGCCACCCTTCCCTCGCCTCCGCCACCAGCTCGCGCCACGTCGGGTGGTCTGCAAGATCCGCGGTCGTGGGCGGGCGCGACGCCCCCCAACCCCTGCTGTAGCGCACCCGGGGCAGGCCCGGGTCCTTGGACCGGCACAGGATCTGCCCGGAACCGGGGGGTCATGTCGGCTCCCTCGGGCACCCACCACCCTTCGGCCCACACAAAGGTGTGCGCCGGATAGCGACGATTCGCTGCGTCCCTCGCCGTGGCCACCTTCATCGGCGCAACCTGCTCCCCGCCCTGCTCCCCGCCCTGCTTCACGGCTGCCAAGCTCAAGTTCACCGGAGTCCGGGACACGCGCCAGCATGCGTGCCGACGGCGACGTGCGCCCGGTCTCCCACTTGGCCACGGCCGACTGGGAGACGCCCAGCCGCTCCGCCAGCTCTCGCTGCGACCACTTCGCCGGGCGGCGTACGCGCCGGATCATCCCGGATGTCTCCACCTCGAGCGGCGACGACGCTCCGCTCGCCCCGGGCACTTCTCTCGTCTCGGTCTCCATCCTTCTCCCCCGATGCCTGCTCGACCTGTCTTCGATCCATCAGAGCAGCAGCCACCGACACTGATCCCTTTGACCTGAGTCTCGGACGGACTCAGGTCAAAGGGATCAGGGCAAGGGGACGCGAGCCGGGGCCGGGGGCCGGGCGGCGAGGGTCAGCCGGCCCGGTGGTCCGAGGGGCAGTGGTCAGCGGGTGAGGAGCGCGACGCACTCGACGTGGTGCGTCATCGGGGAAGAGGTCGAAGGCGCGCAGCTGCTCGGAGGCGGTAGCCGTGCTCGGCAAAGATCGCGACGTCGCGAGCCGGGGCGGCCGGGTCGCAGGCGACGTAGGCGACTGCCCGCGGCGCCCGGTCCACCACCTGCTCCACCACGACCCGCTTGGCGCCTTCACGCGGGGGTCGAGCACGACGAGGTCGAACGGTTCGTCGTACGCCGACGCGAGCACCTTCTCCACCGCACCGCACGTGACAGCGGCGCCCTCGTGGGCGGCCGGGTTCGAGATCGCGTGGCGCGAGGCAGCCCTGTCGGCCTCGACCGCGACCACCCGGGTGCCGGATCCCACGGCCTCGCCGAGGAGGCGGGCGAAGAGGCCGACGCCGGCGTACAGGTCGAGGACCCTCTCCCCGGGCAGGGGGTCGAGCATCCCGAGCACGGTCGAGACCAGCGTCGACGCCGCACCGGGGTGCACCTGCCAGAACCCGTCAGGCTCCACCGGGAAGTCGTGTCCGGAGACGGTTTCGGTGATCGCCGGGCCGGGCTCGGGCGTGCGGGCGTCGGGGTGTGCGATCAGGCAGTCGTCGACCGGCACCACGCGGCGCGAGCGGTGGGCACGGAGGCCGCGCAGGCCGTCGGGAGTGTGCGCCCACTGCATCCGGGTGCGCCAGCGAAGGCCCTCCTGATCACCGGGAACGGCTTCGACGGTGACATCCACGTCCGGGCCAGCGAGCCGGCGGAGCTGCTCGGAGACCACGGCGGCCTTGAGGTCGCGCTGGGCGGGCAGGGAGACGTGCTGGAAGTCGCAGCCGCCACACAGACCGGGGCCGGCCACGGGACAGGGCGCGGGCACCCGATCGGGCGACGCCGAGAGCACGCTGACGGCGTCCCCACGCCAGAACCGGTCACCGTCAGAACCTTCGGTGATCTCGACGACCACGCGCTCCCCCGGCAGGCAGTGGCGCGTGAACACCACGCGTGCCCGGGGCTCGGTGTCCGACGGGGCCGGGCGGACGATGCAGTGACCGCCGTGCGCCACCGGTCCGACGACCGCCTCGAAGCGTTCGCCGACCCGCGTCCGCCCGCGCTCCTTGCGCGGTCGTGCGTGGCGGCTCACGGGTCGATCTGCCGGTCGTAGTCGACGTCGCTGGTGTCGCGCACGCGTCCGCGGCGGAGGTCGCCCGCCTGCACGCGATTGTCCTCGCGGGAGCCTCGCTCCTCGGCGATGGTGGACGAGCGCAGCTGGTAGGGCACCGAGATGACCATGACGCCCGGTGTGAAGAGCAGGCGGCCCTTGAGCCGCAGGGCGGTCTGGTTGTGCAGGATCTGCTCCCACCAACGGCCCACGACGTATTCCGGGATGTACACGGCCACGACCCCGCGCGGGCTGGAGCGGCGGATCTCCCGGGCGTACTCGACGATCGGGCGGACGATCTCGCGGTAGGGCGAGTGCAGCACCTTCAAGGGGGTGTCGAGGTTGCGCTCGTCCCAGTCCTCCAGCAGCTTGTTGGTGGCGGCCGGGTCGATGGAGACGTAGATCCCCTCGAGCAGGTTGGGACGGGTCGCCTTGGCGAACGCAAGGGCACGCAGCGTCGGCTTGTGCAGCTTGGAGACCAGCACGATGGCGTGCACCCGGGTCGGCAGCAACTTGTCCTGCTCGTCGGCGGCGAGCTCGACCTCGACCATGGCGTAGTGGTTGCTGATGCCCTTCATGATCATGAAGAACACGACCATCGCGATGATCGTGATCCACGCGCCCGCCGGGAACTTGGTGACCAGCACGATGATCAGGACGACCGCGGTCATGCCCGGGCCGAAGGTGTTGATGGCCCGCGAGCGCAGCATCAGACGTCGGGCCGCCGGGTCGGTGGTGTCCTTGAGGTGCCGGGTCCAGTGCCGGATCATTCCGAGCTGGCTGAGGTTGAACGACACGAAGACCCCGACGATGTAGAGCTGGATCAGCTTGGTCGTCTCCGCGTTGAACGCGATGATCAGGACGATCGACATGGCCGCCGGGAAGACGATGCCGTTGCTGTAGGCCAGCCGGTCACCGCGCGACCCGAGCGAGGCGCGGCGCGAGCCCGTCGTGGGCCGGGATCGACCCGAGCACCGGGAAGCCGTTGAAGGCCGTGTTGGCGGCGAGCACCGGGATGATGCCGGTCACCGTCACGACGAAGTAGAAGCCGGGCGAGAAGCCCCGGAACACGCCGTGCGCGATCTGCGAGATCACCGGGTGCTGCTCGTAGTTGCCGGGCAGGGCTCCCCCGGCGGCGGTGCGCAGCCGTTCGAGCTCGTGCGGGTCGACGTACCGGATGCTCATCTGCTTGGCCAGCACGATGACGCTCATCATCATCGTCACGGCGATCAACCCGAGCAGGAGCAGCGTCGTGGCGGCGTTCTTGCTCTTGGGCCGCTTGAAGGCGGGGACGCCGTTGGAGATGGCCTCGACCCCCGTCAGGGCCGCACACCCCGACGAGAAGGCTCGCGCCAGCAGGAACACCATCGCGACCTGTGTGAGCGGGGCCGTCCCAGCCCTCCGCGGGGTCGATCTGCAGGTGGGCGCTCTCCGCCTTCGGCAGGTCACCGAGCAGCAGCTGGACGAGGCCGTAGGCGCACATGCCGAGGATCGCGACCATGAACAGATAGGTGGGTACGGCGAAGAACGCACCGGACTCGCGGACCCCGCGCAGGTTGAGCGACGCCAGCACGATGACCGCGGCCGTGGCCACCATCGCCTCGTGCCCGATCAGGAACGGGATCGCGCCCGCGGCATACTGCGAGGCCGACGAGATGGAGACAGCAACCGTCAGGACGTAGTCGACGAGCAGGGCGCTGGCCACCGTGATGCCAGCGTTGCGGCCGAGGTTGACCGTGGCCACCTCGTAGTCGCCACCGCCGGACGGATAGGCGTGCACGGTCTGTCGGTAGGACGCCACCACGGTGAGCATCACCGGGGCGACGACGAGCCCGATCTTCCAGCTCCGAGTGTACGCCGAGACGCCGGCCACACTGAGCATGATGAAGATTTCGTCGGGCGCGTAGGCGACCGACGAGAGCGCGTCACTGGCGAAGACAGGAAGCGCGATCCGCTTCGGGAGGAGCGTCTCGCCGAGCTGGCTGCTGCGGA
This sequence comes from Nocardioides sp. B-3, assembly GCF_024703895.1. Classification (GTDB taxonomy): domain Bacteria; phylum Actinomycetota; class Actinomycetes; order Propionibacteriales; family Nocardioidaceae; genus Nocardioides. The sequence goes on along the minus strand of NZ_CP087968.1, from coordinate 3,688,501 downwards.
GCTTGCGTCCGAGCAGAATCCGTTTTGATACGTCGCCGACACTCACGAGGGGACAGCGTAGTCATCTGCGTTACGGTTCCCTCGTGCATGTCGTCATCATGGGCTGTGGCCGGGTCGGTTCGACCCTCGCCCGAAGCCTCGAGGAACGCAACCACACGGTGTCCGTGATCGACAGCGACCCCGATGCGTTCCGTCGCTTGGGTCCGTCCTTCAACGGCGACAAGGTCACCGGCTACGGCTTCGACCGAGAGGTCCCGGAGAAGGCCGGCATCCGTCGCGCCGACGCTTTCGCGGCCGTCTCGAGCGGTGACAACTCCAACATCATCGCCGCGCGGGTCGCACGCGAGACCTTCGGCATCCAGCAGGTCGTCGCCCGCATCTACGACCCGGGCCGCGCCGAGGTCTACCAGCGGCTCGGCATCACCACGGTGGCCACGGTGAAGTGGACGGCCGACCGAGTGCTGCGGCGCGTGCTGCCGGCCGGCGCCGAGCCCGACTTCCGCGACCCGTCGGGGACGATCCGGGTGGACCACATCCGGGTCCCCGAGCAGTGGATCGGCGAACGCACGATCCACTTCCGGAGAGCAGTCCTGCAGCCGCATCGCCCGGATCGACCGGCTGGGCGAGGGCATGATCCCGACCCGCGAGACCGTGATCCGGGAGGGCGACATGCTGCACCTCGTCATGCGTGAAGAGATCGCCGCGCACGCCTATTCCGTGCTCGAGAGCGGACCGGAGGAGCGCTGATGAGAGTCGCCATCGCCGGGGCAGGTGCCGTGGGTCGTTCTGATCGCCCGCGAGCTGATCGACAACGGTCACCGAGTCCTCCTGATCGACAAGGCCCCCAACGCGATCCGCCCCGAGCGGGTGCCCAACGCCGAGTGGTTGCTGGCTGACTCGTGCGAGCTGTCCTCGCTCGAGGAGGCCCAGCTCGACAAGTGCGACGTGGTGATCGCCGCGACCGGCGACGACAAGGCCAACCTCGTGACCTCGCTGCTGGCCAAGACGGAGTTCGGGGTCCCGCGCACCGTCGGCCGCGTCAACCACCCCAACAACGAGTGGCTCTTCACGGAGGCCCGGGGCGTGGACGTCAACGTGTCGACCCCGCGCATCATGTCCGCGCTGGTCGAGGAGGCCGTCAGCGTCGGCGACCTCGTGCGGCTCTTCACGTTCCGCCGGGGCAACGCCAACCTCGTCGAGATGACGCTGCCCACCGACTCGCCCTACGTCGGCACTCCGAGCGGTCTGGTGCCGTTCCCCGACAACTGCGCGCTGGTGACGATCCTGCGCGACGGGCAGGTCTACACGCCGAACGGCGAGCAGCCCCCGGAGTCGGGCGACGAGCTGCTGTTCGTCGTCCCCGCCGACGTCGAGGAAGAGCTCGAGCGCCTGCTCTCACCGCGCACCCACGGCGGCTGACCCCCGCTGGTTGAGCAGCGAGCGCAGCGAGCGTGTCGAAACCGAGGCTCAGGCGACAGGTTCGATCATCGGCGTGTGGTTGCGTGCCAGCACCCACACCATCGCGCCGAGGGCGGCGAGCTGGAGGGGCCAGCCGAGCACGATCTTGAGCACGCCCGGGATCGCGACCGCGGTGTCGGCGTCCATGGAGCCGGAGTTGCCGGCCAGCCAGATCGGCGCCCGGATCGCGACCCGCAGCACGCAGGGCAGCACCAGCAGCCACGTCAGCCGCGTGCAGAGCTTCACGATCTGCTTGTCCCGGTGCCGGGCGGTCGGGTCACCGGTGACGCTGCCGACCATGAAGCCGACCACCGGCCAGCCGATCAGGCAGGTCAGCCCCAGCACCACGGTGTAGCCGGAGTTGTAGAGGATCCCGGGCAGGAAATAGGCCAGTGCCTGCTCCTGCTCGCTGCCACCGCCCGCCGCGGACCGCGCCACGAACAGCCAGCCGATGCCGATGCCGACCATGGCGTTGACCACGAACTGCACGCTCGAGCGCTGCACGACCCGGATCACCAGCAGCACCACGGCCGCCGACAGGCTGACCGCGAGGGCGAGCTGCAGCTCGCGCGTCGTCAGCCACAGGATCGTGAAGGTGATGGTGGGGACGGCGGCCTCGATCATGCCCCGGCGCCCACCGAGCGCCCGGGAGAGCTGGCGGCGGACCACCGCCTCGACGGTCTCGACGGAAGCGGGGGTCGCGGACCGCGCGGGTTCTGTCACCGGGCCGCTCACGGGATCAGCTCGTAGCGCGGGTTGAACAACACCCGGTGACCGGTCGTGGAGCCGATGCGGCCCTCGACGCGCATCGCGCGCCCGGGACCGATCCCGGCGATGCGCCGCCGGCCGAGCCAGACGATGGTGATGACCCCACTGCCGTCCTCCAGCTCCGCCTCGAGGGCGGGGTACGCCGCCGCGCGGGCGCAGCGTCACGGTCTTGATCGTGCCCCGGAGACTCACCCGCTCGCGGTCCGGCGCCTCGGCGATGGTCACGTCGGCGGCCGTCGCGTAGGCCGCGCGGAGGTCGCGGGCGTGCGCCTCACCGCTGTCGGCCCAACGGGACAGGCTCCGTCTCAGCCGGCTCCTGTTGTCGCCCGGAGGCTTCTCACCCACGGTGGCTCACTGGACCCGTCGGGCCCGGGTCGGGCAGGGTCGCCGGGATCGGCTCGCCGACCGGCATGGCGCCGGCGCCTCGACGTACGACCACCGTGGCCGGGACGTCCTCCCAGTCCTGCGCCGAGTCCGGCTCCGGGGCGGGTCGGCCCATGAAGGAGGCCCGCAGCATCCACCGCTCGCCGTTGATGCCGATGATGCGCGAGGGCTGGAGGCCCACGGAGCCGTCGGGCTTCTTCACCGGGACACGGCAGACGAGCTCGGTGCCGAACCGGCCCTCGCGCTCCTCGGCCTGACCGCCGCGACCGGTGATGTCGGCCTCGGATCTGCGGGCGCACGGTGCCCCAGAGGTCGCCGTTGCGGGGCGCGGCGAACGGCTGGATCTCCAGAGCGCCGTCCCGGCCGGTCACCATGACCGCCCGGACGTTGCCGGACTTCTCGTCGACCGGGAGCCGCAGCTCGCGGCCCTCGCTGGGGGCGATCAGCAGGGAACCGAGGTCGACGCGCGCGACGCCGTCGCCGGCGACCTGTGACTCGTCGAATGGACCGTCCGTGCGCGACTCCGCAGGAGTCCCGGCCGCAGCCTGCGCTGCGTCGTCGCTCGGGTCCGGGGTCGACTCGGAGGTGGGCTCCGACTTGCGGCGGAACTTCACGTGATCACTCCATTCGTGGTGCACAAGAAATAGGGGTGGCGGGCGCGCCACTCAGACGGGCGCGAAGCCACCGGTAGAACCGTAACCCCCGCGCCACGCACGGACTCCGGCAGTGCGTCGACCTCCACGAACCGGGCACGTTCAGAACCGCTGGATGACGAGCTGCGCGATCCGGTCGCCGCGCTCGATGCTCACCGGCCGCTCGTGGTCGTGGTTGATCAGCAGCACCTTGATCTCGCCGCGATATCCGGCGTCGACGGTGCCGGGGGTGTTGACGATCGAGAGGCCGTGCCTCGCCGCCAGCCCGGAGCGCGGGTGGATGAGCGCGACGAACCCGGGCGGCAGGGCGATCGAGATGCCGGTCGGCACCAACGCGCTCGTGCGGCAGCAGGCGCACGTCGATCGTGGAGTGCAGGTCCGCGCCGGCGTCGCCCGGGTGTGCGTAGGAAGGCAACGGCAGGTCCGGGTCGAGACGGACGATGGCTACGTCGAGATCGTGGTCGGGCACGGGCGGTGAATCTACCCGCCACCACCGACGCCACGGCGTCCCCATAGGCCTCTGCGACGTGGACTTCGCGGAACGGCTGAGCGTGCCGCTGCGCTGGTGGGTGCAGGGGACGATGCTGGTCGCCACCTTGTGGCTGGCCCCGGTGGTCGCCGTGCCCGGATCCGTCGCGTGGACCGTGACCGGACTGGCGGTGGCGCTGATGGTCGCCCTCTTCGTGTCGTACGGCGCCGCCCGCATCTCCGTCGACAGCGAGGTGCTCCGGGCCGGACGCGCCCACATCTCGACCACGCACGTCGGCGCCGTGACCGCGCTCGACGCGGACGCGATGCGGCTCCGGGCCGGCCGCGACGCCGACGCACACGCGTTCCTGCTGCTGCGGCCCTATCTCAAGCGCGGTGTGCGCGTCGACATCACGGACCCGAGCGACCCGGCGCCGTACTGGTTGATCAGCTCGCGCCGACCCGACGCGCTCGCCGCCGCCCTCGCCAAGTCCGATCGGTAGGGTGAGAGACATGGCATCTGATTCCAGCAAGGCATGGTCTGCCTTCTCGCTCGTCGCCGCCCTCGGGGCAGCCGCGGTCGCGAAGAAGGGCCTCAACACGACGTGGCGCGCCGCCACCGGCAAGAACCCGCCCGCCAACCCGGCCGACCCCGATGTCGACCTGTGGGAGGCCGTGGCGTGGGCCGCTGCGAGCGGCACGTTCGTCGCACTGGCCGGGATGTTCGCCACCCGTCGCGCCGCCAGCTACTACGCGCGCTCCACCGGGCACCTGCCCGCACCGCTCCAGAAGGACGCCCGGGCGGCCGACCGGGCTCCGGCCCCCACGACCTGACCGGGTCCGCCGACAAACGCTCGAGGCCGCGTCCCCCGACAGGGGACGCGGCCTCGTTGCTTGTCCGAGCGCTCAGGCGCAGTCGCGGCAGATCTGCTTCTTCGCGTCTGCGAGCTGCGAGCGGTGGTGCACCGGGGAAGCAGCTCATGCAGGTGAACTCGTCCTCCTGCGTGGGCATCACCTCGACGGCGAGCTCCTCGTGCGACAGGTCGGCGCCGGGCAGCTCGAACGACTCGGCAGCCTCGGTCTCGTCCTCGTCGACCTTGCCCGAGTTCTTGTCGTGGCGGCGCGCCTTGAGCTCTTCGATGCTCTCTTCGCTCTGGTCTTCCTCGGTCTTGCGTGGCGCGTCGTAGTCAGTAGCCATCTTCGTCCCTCTCACCATCAACACGAGGGCCATGGGTGTTGGCCCTCGTCATGCTCGTCGGCGCCAGATTGTGCACCATGAACGTCCCGCCCGCTACGGCGGACCCGGACAGTCCCGTGAACAGGGGATGACGGCCTCGTATTCCCGCCTGTCTCAGGCGAGAAATCCGGTCTCGCGCAGGGCATCGAGGAAGGTGTCCCATCCGTCCGCGGGAGCACCCACGAGGAGGGCGTTCTCCGGCGCGTCGGGCACGCTCTCGTGGAGGCGTCCGGCCAGCACGCCGAACCGGCCACCGGCCTCCGAGAGGATCAGGCCACCCGCGCTGTAGTCCCACGGCTGCGGTCCCTCCTCGACGTAGGCGTCACCGCTGCTGTCGGCGACGTGGCACAGGTCGAGGGCGCACGAGCCCATGCGCCGGATGTCGCGCACGTGCGGAAGCAGGGCCGCCACGCAGGCGGCCTGGTGGGCGCGGACGTCGCTGCGATAGCCGAATCCGGTGAGCACGAGCCGCTCGGCGAGCGGTGGCGTCGGGCGTACGGCGATGGGCCGGCCGTCCCGGGTCGCGCCCGCCCCCGCGCTGCGGCGTAGGCAACACCCGTCGAGCCGTTGACCACGACGCCGGCCACGACGTCCGCACCGTCCGGGCCCCGGACCTCGGCCGCGATCGACACGGCCCAGTCCGGCAGGCCGTAGAGGTAGTTGACCGTGCCGTCGATCGGGTCGACGATCCAGCGCACCCCGCTGGTGCCGGGGTGGTCCTCCCCCTCCTCCCCCATGATCGCGTCGTCGGGGCGGGACCGCGAGGATCCGCTCGCGGATCAGCTCCTCGCACGCGCGGTCGGCGGCGGTGACGACGTCGACGGCACTCGACTTGGTGTCCGCGACGGCGATCCCGCCATCACGCATCTCGCGGGCGAGGGCCACCGCCTCACGGGCGACGTCGAGGGCGAGGTCACGCAGCCCGGCGCCGATCGCGGCGTTCACGCGTCCAGCCCGCACAGGGCCGGTCGTTCACCGCGGGGGTTGGGGCAGCAGCCCACGGCGCAGACCTCCGGCCGGGCGACCATGTCGCCGACGGCCGCCCGCTCCACAGGCTCGTCGCGCTCGGCGGCCGCCCGCTCGACCAGCAGGTCGCGCACCATCGCCACGAATCGGGGATCGACCCCCGGCGTCGCCACTCGGATCGCCTCGAGCCCGAGCTTCTCGGCCGTGGCGAGGGCCTCGGTGTCGAGGTCGTAGATGACCTCCATGTGGTCGGAGACGAAGCCCACGGGCACCAGCACCACGGCGCGGGCGCCCGCCTTGGCGAGGGTGGCGAGGTGGTCGTTGACGTCGGGCTCGAGCCATGGCGTGCGGGGTGAGCCCGAGCGTGAGCAGAAGACCGTGTCGTGCCCGTGGTGGCGCCCCGTCTCCTGACGGACTCGCGACGTGACCTCGGCTGCCACGCTCAGGTGCTGGCGGACGTAGCCGTCCCCGTCCGGCCCGCTCGTCTCGGCCATCTCGGTGGGGATCGAGTGGGTGACGAACACCAGCTCAGCCCGCTCGCGCACGTTGTCGGGCAGCTCGGCGAGCCCGGCCGTGGTCGCGTCCACGACCGGCTCCACGAAGCCGGGGTGGTTGAAGTACTGCCGCAGCCGGTCGAGTCGCGGCGCCCCCTCGACGGCCGCCACGGCATCGGCGAGGTTCTCGCGGTACTGCCGGCACGAGGAGTAGGAGGAGTACGCCGACGTGGTCAGCACCGCCGCGCGGGTGATGCCGTCCTCGCGCATCTGAGTGAGCGTGTCGACGAGATAGGGGTCCCAGTTGCGGTTGCCCCAGTAGACCGGGAGGTCGATCCCGCTGCCGGCGAGGTCTTCGCGGATCGCCGCGAGCAGCGCACGGTTCTGGTCGTTGATCGGGCTGCGCCCCCCGAACAGGAAGTAGTGCTCGCCCACCTCCTCGAGCCGTTCGCGCGGGATTCCCCGGCCGCGGGTGACGTTCTCCGGGAACGGCACGACGTCGGCCGGCTTCTCCGGTCCACCGAAGGACAGCAGCAGGAGCGCGTCGTACGGCGACACGTCTGGACCGGTCGAGGAAAACATGGGTGTCAGCCTAGTGATGGCCCCGAGCGTCACTACCCTGCTCCCCATGGCTCCGTGGACGAACTGGGCAGGCACCGAAACCGCCGAGCCGCGCAGGATCGTCGCGCCGGACTCGACCGGGCAGATCGTGCGGGAGATCGAGGGCGCCGTCGCGCACCGCGGAACCGTGAAGATGGTCGGCACCGGCCACAGCTTCACCGGCATCTCGGCGCCGGTCGACACCATGCTGCGCCCCGACCACTTCTCCGGCATCACCTCGGTCGACCGTGACGCCATGACCGTGTCCGTGCTGGCCGGCACCCCGCTGCACGTCCTCAACGCCGAGCTCGGCCGGCTCGGTCTCTCCCTGCACAACATGGGCGACATCGCGGAGCAGACGATCGCCGGCGCCACCTCGACCGGCACCCACGGCACCGGTGGCACCGTCGCCTCCCTTTCGGCGCAGATCGCGGCCTTCACGATGATCACCGGTCACGGCGAGGAGATCACCGCCTCGGCCACGTCGTTCCCCGAGGTCTTCGCCGCGGGTCGGGTCGGGTTGGGTGCGCTGGGCATCCTCACCGAGGTCACGCTCCCGGTCGAACCGCTGTTCGCGCTCGAGGCGCACGAACGGCCGATGACCCGGGACGCGCTGCTGTCGACGTACGACGAGCTCGCGCGCGACCACCACCACGTCGACGCCTACTGGTTCCCGCACACCGAGCGGGTGATGGCGAAGACCAACGACCGGTTGGCCGAGCTCGACGGGCTGCGGCCGCTGAGCCGCTGGCGCCACTGGCTCGACGACGAGTTCCTCTCCAACACCGTCTTCGGCGTGCTCACAGCCGTCGGCACCCGCGCGCCACGGACCGTGCCCCGGATCAACCAGGTCTCCCGGACGTGCGCTGTCCGAGCGCAGCTACAGCGACGTCTCGCACCGGGTCTTCACCTCGCCGCGACGCGTCCGGTTCAAGGAGATGGAGTACGCCGTCCCGCGCGAGGTCGGGCTCGAAGCGCTCCGCGAGGTGCGTCGGGTGATCGACGCGTCGTCGTGGCGCATCGGCTTCCCGATCGAGATCCGCTCGACGCCCGCCGACGACATCACGCTCTCGACGTCCTCGGGGCGAGACTCGCTCTACCTCGCCTTCCACGTGCCGGCGAAGGCCGACCACGCGACGTACTTCGCCGGTGTCGAGGAGGCGCTGCGCGGCTTCGACGGACGCCCGCACTGGGGCAAGATGCACACGCTCGGGGGCCGACGACCCGGCCAAGGTCTACCCCCGGTTCGGGGAGTTCCTCGCCCTGCGTGACCGGCTGGACCCGCATCGCGTGTTCGCCAACCCCTACCTCGAGCGCGTGCTGGGCGCCTGAGCGCTACACGCTGGACGGACCGCGCGGCTTCGGCGCGCGGATGTCGAGCACGATCGCGAGCAGCCGCAGCACCGGGCAGACACCGAAGCCCGCGGCGGCGACGAGTGCGAACGGTTGTCCTGCCCGGTCCAGCGCGACCGCGATCGCGGCCCCTGCGAGGGCGGGCGTCGCGTACAGGTTGCCGCTGAAGACGTCCGGCGGCCGGCCCGCGAGCAGGTCACGCACCATGCCGCCGCCGATGCCCGTCACCATGCCCATCAGGGCTGCCGGGACCGGGCCGAGGCCGTACTCGACCGCTTTCAGGGCGCCGGTGACGCAGAAGAGCGACAGCCCGAACGCGTCGAAGACGTTGACGACCCGCTCCGGGCGTCCCACCGTCGGGTGGAAGGCGAAGGTGAGCAGCCCGGCTCCGACCGGCACGAGCAGGTAGCGCCAGTCCGCCAGTGCCGCAGGCGGTGTCGCGTCGATCAGGACGTCGCGGAGGAAACCGCCCCCGAGGCCGGTCGTGCCCGCGAGCACCAGCACTCTGAAGACGTCGAAGCCCTTGCGGACCGCCACCAGCGCCCCGGAAATGGCGAAGACGAAGATGCCGAGGAGGTCCAGTACGACCGGGGCGGCGGCCGAGTCCGGGAGGGCGATCACCGGTGAACGCTATCCGTAGGCACGCCGCTCGGGTAGCCGGGCTCCACGCTCGCGCTGGCGTAGGCTCGTGGGGACCGGACACAGGCGTGTCGACCACCATCGCAGGAGTGCAGCATCCATGGCCCACCTGACGCTCGCGGGACTGAGCGACGACAGGTTGCGCCTGCTGCTGGTGGATGACAACGGTGCCGAGTTCACGCTCGACATCGACGCCCCGCTCCGAGCCGCCATCCGCGGCGAACACGCCCGCATCGGCCAGTTGGAGATTCAGATGGACAGCGCACTTCGCCCCCGCGACATCCAGACCCGCATCCGCGGTGGCGAGACGGCGGAGTCGGTGGCCCAGAGCCGCGCAGACGACGATCGAGAAGGTCATGGTCTTCGCCGCGCCCGTGCTCGCCGAGCGCGCGCACGTCGCGGAGCGCGCCCGAGCCTCCTCGCTGCGCCGCAAGGCGGGCGACACTGGCGCGCGCACCCTCGGCGAGGCCGTCAGCGCGCACCTGCACGGATTCAACATCGATCCCGGCACCGTCGAGTGGGACGCCCGGCGGCGTGAGGACGGCCGCTGGACCCCTGACGGGCCAGTTCCGCACCCCCAGCGCAAGGGCAGGGCCACCTTCGCCTTCGACATGCGCGGCAACTTCGTCACCTCCGAGGACGAGGACGCCCGCTGGCTGGTCGGCGAGGCGGTGCGCCCTGCTCCTGCGGCTTCGACGCAGGCCTCGCGCGACGACCTCCAGCAGGCGCGGGCGCGCCGGCTCAACGCCGTACCCGCCGACGAGCTGCCGCTGGGCGAGGACGCCATCGAGCTCGTTGCCGACGAGGCCGACCCGGCCGAGACGACGATGGAGATCAGCGACCAGCCCGTCGAGGCCTTCCTCGACAACGACCAGCCCGCTGACGCGTCGGAGGGTGACCGGGCCGCGACCTCGGAGGTTGAGGAGGTCGCGCAGCGACCGTCACGAAGCCTCGAGGACCAGCCCACCGACCCGGCCGCCGACGAGCCGCCCTCGCGCCGACCCGCGCGCAAGGGCCGGGGTCGGGCATCTGTTCCGAGCTGGGACGAGATCATGTTCGGCGGGCCCGGCGAGAAGTAGTGATCTTCGTCCTCGTCAGCGGAGAAGTCCTTCACTAGTCTCCGAGCATGTCCTACTTCGTCACGGGAGCCACGGGCTTCATCGGCCGTCACCTCGTCGAGGAGCTCCTCGACCACCGCAAGGGGGACATCTTCGTCCTCGTCCGCCCGGGCTCGCGCGGTCGCATCGACGCGCTGATCCGGCGCTGGGGCACCGACCGGGTGATCCCGGTGGAGGGCGACCTCGGCGCGCCCGGCCCGGGCGTGGATGCCGCGTGGGTCGACGCCAACGCGGGCAGCATCGACCACTTCTTCCACCTCGCGGCGATCTACGACATGACCGCCGACGACGCCACCAACGACGCCATGAACGTCGACGGCACCCTGCCACGCGCTCGCCCCCGGCGGGCCGGGTGAGCGCCGGCTGCTTCCACCGGGTCTCCAGCGTGGCCGCGGCCGGCGACTACCGCGGCACCTTCGACGAGACGATGTTCGCCGAGGGACAGCACCTGCCGTCGCCCTACCACCGCACGAAGTACGAGTCCGAGGCGATCGTCCGTGACGAGTCGACCGTGCCGTGGCGGGTCTACCGCCCGGCGATCGTGGTCGGGCACTCCGAGACGGGCGCGATGGACAAGGTCGACGGTCCCTACTACTTCTTCCCCGTCCTCAAGCTGCTGCGCGACAACCTCCCCTGCCCGGCTGCCCCCGGTCGGGGTCGATCTCGGCGACACCAATGTCGTGCCCGTCGACTACGTCGCCAAGGCGATGGACCACCCGGCACACGCCCCGGGCCACGACGGCGAGGCGTTCCACCTCGTCAACCCCGAGCCGCAGCCGGTCGTCGAGACGATCGGCCTGTTCTGCGCCGCCGCCGGGGCACCGCGCTTCGCCACCCCGATCGACCGACGGGTCACGGCCTCCAAGCTGGTGCCGCGGCCGCTGCGGCCCTCGACGATGGTGGGCGCACTGGTCCGCTCGGGGCCGATCCAGCTCCTGCTCGACCAGACGATCGGGCGTGCCGGCATCCCGGCCGAGGTCGTCGGCCACACCAGCTTCACGGCGGTGTTCGACTCTCGCCGTACGGAAGAAGCGCTCGCGGGCTCGGGCATCGCGGTGCCCGACACGGAGTCCTACGCCCGCACGCTGTGGGGCTACTGGGAGGACAACCTCGACGAGACGACGGGTCGCAGCTCGACCAACCGCGCGGCTCTCGAGGGCAAGCACGTCGTCATCACCGGCGCATCGTCGGGCATCGGCCCGGTGACCGCGCTCAAGGTCGCGCAGTGCGGCGGCATCCCGGTGCTGGTCGCTCGCGGCAAGGACAAGCTCGAGGAGACCCGGGCGCTGATCGAGCAGCGCGGTGGGCAGGCCCACGTCTACCCGTGCGACCTGTCCGACCTCCGAGGCGATCGACGCCCTGTGCGCGCAGATGAGCGCGGAGCTGCCGTCGATCGACTTCGTCATCAACAACGCCGGCCGCTCGATCCGCCGGTCGCTGCGGCTCTCCTACGACCGCTTCCACGACTTCGAGCGCACGATGCAGCTCAACTACTTCGGTGCGATCCGGCTGATCATGGGGCTGATGCCCGCGATGCAGAAGCAGAAGTCCGGCCACATCGTCAACGTCAGCTCCATCGGCGTCCAGACCAATCCCCCGCTTTTTCCGCGTACGTCGCCTCGAAGGCCGCCCTCGACTCGTGGTCCAACGTCGTGGCCAGCGAGGTCGTCGGCAACGGCGTCACCTTCACCAACATCCACATGCCACTGGTGCGGACGCCGATGATCGCTCCGACCAAGCTCTACGACAAGTTCCCCACGATCTCGCCGGCCCGGGCCGCCGACATCCTCATCCGGGCCATGGTCGACCGGCCGCACGAGATCAACACCGCGCTCGGCAACGTCGGCGCGATCGCACACACGGTGGCGCCGAAAGCGGCGTTTCGGCTGCTGAACATGGCCTACCACGTGTTCCCCGACTCGGCGGCCGCCAAGGGACAGACGCCCGACGGCGGCACCCGCGAGTCCGAGCAGATCATGCTGGCGAAGGTCTTCAAGGGGATCCACTGGTGAGACTCACGGCGCTCAACATCCACCCCGTCAAGAGCATGGCGATCCGGCCGGTCTCGTCGGCGGACGTGCTCTTCGGCGGGCTCGCGACCGACCGGTCGTGGGGGTCGTCGATGCCGACGGCGTGGTGCTCACCGCCCGGGAGGAGCACGGCCTCTTCGCGATCACGCCGGACACGCCGGCAACGGACCCCTCGTTGGGCTCCGCGCTGCGGCTGCGGGCGACCGACCTGCCCGACCTGATGCTCGATGAGCCGACCGGCTCTCTCACCCGCACCAAGGTGCACTCACAGGAACTCAAGGGCATCCCGGCCGGCGCGGAGGCGGATGCCCGGGTGCGCAAGACGCTGGGCCGCGACGACGTCCGGCTCGTGTGGTGCGACGACCCCACGCGCCGTACCCTCAACCCCGCTCACTCGCGGCCCGAGGACTTCACGGCGTACGCCGACGGCTATCCGATCACGATCGCGTCCGAGTCGTCCCTGCGCCAGCTGAACGACTGGATCACCGAGGGGGCGCTGGAGCGGGGCGAGGAGCCGCCCGCTCCCCTGCCGATGGATCGCTTCCGGCCCAACCTCGTCGTCGACGGCGACGAACCGTTCGGCGAGGACCACTGGACCTCGGTCGTGATCGGCGATGTCCGGTTCCGGGTCGCGAAGCCGACCGACCGGTGCGTGATGACGACCATCGACCTGGCCTCGCTGATGACCGGCAAGGAGCCGATCCGCACACTGGCCCGACACCGGCTGTTCGACCACAAGACGATGTTCGCGATCCACCTGGTCCCCGGGTCCACCGGCCGGATCAGTGTGGGCGAGGCCGTCGAGGTCTCCTGACGCCGTGACCGTCGGTCAAGCAATGCCCCCCGCAGTAGTCCAGTGGCAGATGGCTGCCTGATGATCAATCTGTCAGCCATCTGCCACTGGACTACCGAGCGGGTCGCGCCACGAATCCCGACCAGCTCCCCGGGTAGAGCGCCGCGTCCACGCCGGCGACCGCGAGGGCCAGCAGGTCGTGGGTCGCGGTGACGCCGGAGCCGCAATAGGCAGCGACATCAGCGCCCGGTACGGCGCCGACGGACGCATAGAGGTCGCGGAGCTCGTCCGCCGACCAGAAGGTGCCGTCGGGCGCCGGGTTGCGCGACGTGTCGACGTTGACCGCGCCGGGAATGTGCCCGGCGACCGGGTCGATCGGCTCCACGTCACCGCGGTAGCGCTCAGGGGCGCGGGCGTCGACCAGCACCTCAACGTCGGCAACGTTCGACGCGTCCACGACGCGCAACGTGCCGGGTCTCCCCTCGAAGTCACCGACCACCGGGGGCTCGTTCTCCGTCGAGACCGAGCCCCCGGCCTCGACCCACGCCGTCCAGCCGCCGTCCAGCACCCGCACGTCCGGGTGGCCGTAGTCGCGCAGCAGCCACCACGCTCGTCCGGCGGCTCGTCCCTGCCAGTCGTCATAGACCACCACCGGCACGTCGGCGCTCACCCCGGAGGCGCGCATGGCCGCGAGGAACACGTCCGGGTCGGGCAGCGGGTGGCGGCCCCTCTCGTCCACCGGGTCGCCGGGAGCGCTCGAGAGCTGCGTGTCCATGTCGACGTACGCCGCAGTGGGGACGTGGCCTGCGGAGAACTCGTCGCGACCCGTCGGTCCGCCCATCCGGTAGCGCACGTCCGGGAGCGTGACCGTGCCGAGCAGAGCGGACAGCTCGGAGACCGAGATCAGCGGTGAACTCACAGGGCAACCGTAGCGCCGCTGACATCCACGCGAGGGGCCACTCAACGCGACAGAAGCGCGCGACACGCACGCGCTCGGAATCGACACACCGGGCTGCGAGCACTCAAACCGTCGGTTGTGGCCCCCGGCCCTGAGCAGTCGTGCTCATGACCGCGAATGGCGGCGACACAACAGTCAGACGCATGCGAAAACTGCTGCTCGGCCTCCATGCCACGTTCATCGTCCTCGTGGTGCCCTACTACGTCGCGTCAATCACGATCTATGCGACACCCGACGCCAACATCGGCGCCGGGTTGGGAATCATGGCGACCGGCGCTGCGGGGCTGCCGTGGTCGTGGCCGCTACTGAACGGCACCTGTCCCAGCGCCCGGTCCTTCTTCTTCCCGGCCGCTACTGCCCCGGTCAACCTGGTGCTGCACTGGGCCATCGGCGCGTGGCTGGCGCGCAGGAGCAGCCGCGAGATGTGACAAGATCTCGCCTCGTGGCTGAACTGCATTTCTTCACCGGCACCATGGACAGCGGCAAGTCGACCCCGGCGCTGCAGACCAACCACAACCACGCCGCGCGCGGTCGCGTCGGGCGGATCTTCACCAGCCACGACCGGGCCGGCCGGGCGGTTCTCTCCAGCCGCCTCGGGCTGACGCACGACGCCCTCGAGGTCGCACCCGACTTCGACTTCTGGCGCTACGTCGTCTCGTCGCTGACCGCCGGCGGCCGGATCGACTACCTGATCTGCGACGAGGCCCAGTTCTACACGCCCGACCAGATCGACCAGCTGGCCAAGGTCGTCGACGAGCTGCAGATCGACGTCTTCGCGTTCGGCATCCTCACCGACTTCCGCACCCAGCTCTTCCCGGGCAGCCGCCGCCTCGTCGAGGTCGCCGACCGGATGAACGTGCTCCGTGTCGAGGCCCTGTGCTGGTGCGGCAAGCGGGCCACCCACAACGCCCGCACCGAGGACGGGGTGATGGTCACCGAGGGTGACGTCGTCGTGGTCGGTGACGTCGAGGCCGCCGATGAGCCGCCGGCGCACGTGGCCTACGAGGTGCTCTGCCGCCAGCACCACCGCCGCAACCTGACGGCGGCGCGCGCCAAGGCCGTCTCGCTGGCACCCGAGCCCCTGCCCTTCGGTTAGGAGCGCCTGACCAGCCTGCCCGGGCCGCGCAACGGCGCGGTCGCGCGCCACGACGCAGAGGTGCGTACGGCGGCGAGCTGGTCGGTCAGGTCCGCGACCTCGCGACGAGCCCGGCGGGCGGCGGCCCGCGCACGGCGTACCTCCGGAACGGGCCCGGCCGGACGACCGTTGGCGTGCCGGGGCGCACCCCGGCCGTAGACGTCGATGGTCGTCCCGAAGAACTCGACGTCGCGCTTGCCGAGCAGGTCGGGCAGGGCGGAGCGGAGGTGGCCGGCGTAGCTGGCGGCGGCGTCCGGCCCGTCGGTGAGGTAGAGCTTGTTGGGCGACAGCGAAGGAACGGCACGAGCCCCGGCTCGTCGAGGAGGTAGGTCGCGGTCCCGGTCAGGACGCCCAGCCAGTGGCCGTTGAGCAGGTCGTCGAGGACGACCACCCCACCCTCGGCGACGCTGGCCTCGGCCGGGGAGGAGGTCGTGCCGCGTGATCTCGGCGGTGTGGCCGCCGTCGACCGAGAACATTCGCGGCCGGCCGAAGACCTCACGCGCCCCGGCCACGGTGACGTCGAGGCTCGAGGACGCGACGATCGCCACCGAGACGGACGGCGCCCAGCGCGCGAGGTTCTGCTCGAAGCGGGAGCGGTCACCCTTGCCCGAGTGGTCGGCGTTCTGCTCCCCGGTGCTCGAACACGTCCGGGGCGACGGCGGGCTCCCCCGCCGCCAGCCCGTTGGCCAGCAACAGGAAGGACCGGCCGTGGTGGACGCCGATCTCGGCCACCCCGCCGCCCAGAGCCGAGTGACAGCTGGTGGACGAGCAGCGAGGCCATCACCTCGGCCGACTCGGGCTCGAACCAGCCCTCGACCTCCGCGAGGCCCTCGGCGCGGTAGCGGTCGAGTCGTTCGTTCACGGTCATCGACACGCGACGACCATAGTGGCCCCGTCAGCTGACGAGAATGGGGATCAGCATCTCGGCCGGTGTCAGCGAGCCGTGCAGGCCGACCAGCTTCTTCTCGTAGGGGAAGTCGACCGTCGAGACGATCGCGGCATCACCGCGGCACGCGACCAGCACGTCGCCGACGCGGGGCAGCACGCCCGGCGAGACCTCGCCGAACCAGCCACGCGCGACGGCGTCGTCGCGGTCAGCACCAGCGACTTGTCGCCCAGCACCTCGCGCCACGTCGCGACCACGTTGTCGACCGACCCGCGCGAGCAGTAGAGGTGCCGGAACCGTGCCTCGCCGCCCAGCAGTGCCACGCCGTCACGCAGCTCCGGGACGTCGTCGACGTCGACGCGCGAGGAGAGCTCGGAGTCGACCATCCCGTGATCGGCCACCACCACCAGCCGCACGGAGTGTGGCAGCGCGTCGCGCATCTGCTCCGCCTCCGCGTCGACCATGGCGAGCTGCTGGAGCCACTGCGTCGAGGCGACGCCGAACTTGTGGCCGGTCCAGTCGAGGTCGGAGTCGTAGACGTACGTCAGCGAGGGTGCGTACGTCGCCGCGTCGACCATCGCCGCGATCCGCTCACCGACGCGGTCGGCGCCGATGTAGGTCGCGCCACGGTGGGCGGCAACGGTCAGGCCGGAGCCGCCGAACTCGCGCTTGTTGACGACGGCGACGTGCACGCCCGCCGCGGTCAGCCGGGCGAAAGCGGTGGGGTGCGGCTGCCAGACCAGCGGGTCGACCTGCTTGTCCCAGCTGAGGTGGTTGATCAACCGGTCGGTGCCGGGGATCCGGGCGGTGTAGCCGATCAGCCCGTGCGCACCGGGGACCAGCCCCGTGCCGAAGGACGTCAGGCTGGTGGCCGTGGTCGACGGGACACCTGCTGTGCCCACGGCGCCGCCCTCGACGAGCGACGACAGGAAGGGCGCGACGTGGCCGTAGCGCCGGAGCAGCTCCGAGCCGAGGCCGTCGATCAGGAAGACGACGTACGCCGCAGCGTCGGGCAGGACCAGCTCCGTCGGCGCGGCACCGGCGACCCCGGCGTCCACTCCAAGAGCGCGGGCGACGGCCGGCACGACGTCGCCGAGCGACCGTTCGCCGTACGCCGGAAGCTGGAAGCCGAGGTCGCTCACCGGGTCAGGGAGGACAGCGCCTCGGCGAAGCCCAGCAGCTTGCCGACCGCGTCGCCGCCGTCGGCCGCCGCGGAGACGCGCAGGGAGAAGTCGTCGCCGGCGATGACGCCGGTGTAGCCGTGGTCGGCGTCGCACTCGGGGTCGGCGCAGCCGGCCGGCTCGAGGTCGACTCGACCGACGCCACCCCAGCCGACGGTCACGACCGCCTCGGCGGGCGAGGACGGGCCGGCCGTGGGGTTGGCGATCATCCGGGTGACCACGACCGAGCGGATCGTGGTCAGCGAGACCGCCTCGGTGGAGGTCGAGGTGTACGGGTCGGGCAGCAGGTCGTCACCGGGGTGCTCGTCGGTGTGCGCCGGGATCAACCGCGTCGGCGTCAGCACCGCGACCGTGAGATGGCGGCGCACCTCGTCGCGGTCGAACGTCGGCTCGTGGTGCAGGTAGTACGCCACCAGCTCCTCGCCGCCCACCGCCGAGAACACTCCGTCGGAGACGACCTCGGGGTAGTAGCCGGTGTGGTCGATGGCCCGCCTGAGGTCTCCCGCTGGTCCGGTGTCGGACGTCTTGCTGCGCATGGGCGCAGTCTGTCACGCAGGCAACCGCCTCAGTCGGGCAGCGTGTCCCCCGGCGGCGTCGAGAGCCGACGGACGAACCAGTCGGAGCGCGGGTCGAGCACCGGCTCGATCCGGATCGAGCCGCCCAGCACCGCCGCGCCGTTGGCGCCCGCGAGGATCAGCGGCAGGTCGAGCGCCCGCACCTGCGGCAGGTCGTGCTGGATCTGCGCGACGCGACGCACGAGCCGCTCGATCTCGGTGACGTCGACGATCTCGCTGCCACGATAGCCGAAGAGCAGCGGCGACGCCTTGATCTCGCGGACCATGTCCTGCGCGTCGTGCTCGGCCAGCGGCGGGATCCGGAAGGACCGGTCGCCGAGCAGCTCGGTCAGCGGTCCCCCGATGCCGAAGGACAGCACCGGCCCGAACAGCGGGTCCTCCATGGACGATATCCCGACCGGCACACACGGCGGCGCGTTCTTCTGCACGACGAACCCGGCGCTCTCCGGATCGGAGATCAGCTCGTTGAGGGACTCCCGGGCGTCCTTCATGTCCGCCGGTCCGTCGATGTTGCGCCACACGTGGGCCGGGTCGGGCCGGTGCCGCAGGTGGGGTGCGGTCGCCTTGAGCACCACGTCCCAGTCGAGGTCCTTGCCCGCGGCGGTCGCGCCCTTGAGCGAGGCGACCGGCAGTGTCTCCCACAGCTCGATGCCGTACGCAGCCAGCAGCTGGCGCTGCTCGGACAGCGACAGGTCATGGCCCTCGGGGTGGTGCATGAGCAGCTCGTTGACCACCCGCTGTGCCGCCTGCCGGTCCACGAGCTCCTCGTCGGCGGCCGGTGTCTCGGGGGTGCGCAGCCAGACGGCGTACTCCACGACACGCGCCAGCGCGCGCACCGCGGCCTCGACGGCCGGGTAGGACGGCACCGAACCGCGACCGGCGCTCGAGCCGGCGACGTCGGGGACGCGCAGCAGCTCCGGCACGCCCTCGGCACCGAGGAAGGTCGACACGATCGGCTTGTCGGACTGCTCGCCGACGGCCGCGAGCACGTTGGCGACGTCCTCGCCGGAGACATTGAGCGGGGGATGTAGATCGCGGCCACGGCGTCGACCTCGGGGTCGTCGATGGCGGCGTCGAGGGCGTCCTCGAAGTCCTCGGCACCGGCGTCGGCACCGAGGGCGACCTGCTTGTTGACCACGAGCCCGACGCTGGTGGCGGCGTCGGCGGCGAGCAGCCCGAGGGCGTCGGAGTTGCCCACGACGGCGACCCGGCGACCGCGCGGCAGCGGCTGGTGGGCCAGCAGCTGGGCGACGTCGAACATCTCCTCCAGCGTGTCGACCGGATCACGCCGGCCCGGCGGAACATCGCGTCGACGGCCCGGCCGGGAGCGGCGATCTTGCGCACCGCGTGACCCATGGGCACGCCCCGGGTGCTGCGGCCAGACCGGACCGCGATGATCGGCTTGCGACGGCTGACACGACGGGCGATGCGGGAGAACTTGCGCGGGTTTCCGATGGACTCGAGGTAGAGCAGGACCACCTCGGTCGCGTCGTCCTCGAGCCAGTATTGCAGCAGGTCGTTGCCCGAGACGTCGGCGCGGTTGCCGGCGCTGACGAAGGTCGACAGGCCGAGGCCCCGGTTGTTGACCTTCTCCGGGATCGCGGAGCCGAGGGCACCCGACTGGCAGAAGAAGCCGGCGCGACCGCGCGGCGGCATCAGCGCCGACAGCGACGCGTTGAGGCTGACCTCGGGGTCGGTGTTGATCACGCCGAGCGCGTTGGGGCCGATCAGGCGCAGGCCGTAGGAACGGGACAGCCCGACGAGACGGCGCTGCCGGACCCGGCCCTCCTCACCCGTCTCGGCGAAGCCGGAGGAGATGACGACGAGCCCGTGCACGCCCTTGGCGGCGCAGTCGAGGACCACGTCCTGTACGGCGTCCGCCGGCACCGCCACGATCGCGACGTCGACCTCGCCGGGGATGTCGCCGACCGTCTTGTAGGCCGGCATGCCGGAGACCGCGTCGGCACTCGGGTTGACGACGTAGACCCGGCCGGTGAAGCCGCCCGTGACGAGGTGCCGCACCAACGCCCGGCCGATGGTGTCCGGCGGCGGCTGGCGCCGATGACCGCGACCGAGCGTGGACGGAAGAAGCGTTCGATCGAGGCCGACTCGGCGCGGTGCTCGCGCTGCGCCATCACCCCCACGGCCGTGTCGGTGGGATCGATGCTGAACTCGAGCTCCATCACGCCTTCGTCGTAGTGACTGGCCACGCGATAGCCGGCGTCCTTGAAGGTGTGGATCATCGCTCCGGTTGTCGGGCAGCACCTCGGCGATGAAGCGCTCGACCCCGCGCTCGCGACCCGCCTGCGCGAGGTGCTCCAGCAGCAGCTGCCCGATGCCGCGGCCCTGATGGCCGTCCTCGACCGGGGAAGGCCACCTCGGCCTTGCCCGGCTCGACGGTGTCGTAGCGACCAACGGCGATCATCTTGTCGGCGCTGGTGAGGACGAGGCGCGACCCGGTCGACGTAGTCGACCCGGGTGAAGCGCTTGACGTCGCGCTCGGAGAGATGCGGCATCGGCGAGAAGAAGCGGTAGTACTTCGACTCCTCCGAGACCCGGCTGTAGAACTCGACCAGCAGCTCGGCGTCCTCGGGCCTGATCGGACGGATGTGTGCGGTCTTGCCGTCGCGCAGCAGGACGTCCGCCTCCCAGTGCCGGGGCGGCGGAGTGCTCGTCTCGGCATCGGTGTTCGTCACGTCGCGAAATCTACAGGTCTTCGGTGCACTTCGAACCGCCGATGACGGCGCTGTACGGCGAACCGTCGGCCCGCGCCAGTGCCCTGTGTGGCAATCCGGCCGAATCGGTCGGTCAGGAGCAGGCAGCGATCGCGTCCGGGAACGCGGCATCGATGGCCTCGAAGTCGAGGTGGCTGATGCCACGAGCGTCCTTGCCCCGGAACTCCGCCCCACCCGCCATCACGGCGTGCAGGTTGATCGGGGTGTCGACCGAGATCCCCGCGGCGTCGGCGAGCACCCGGATGCCAGCCGGGCACAGGCCCGTGAACTCGAACGCGAGGACGTGGAACGACGCGAAGCCGTTGGAACTGCTGGCCCCTGCCATGCCCTGCGGTGTCATGTTGTTCACGTAGCAGAGGGTGCGCTGGCCGGTCCGAGACCGAGCGCCACCGCGGCCACCGTGCCGACACCGATGGTGGAGATGCGACGTACGAACATTGCGTCATTCCTTTCGTTGTGCGCGACGTCAATGGACGTCCCGCCCGGGTGTGATGCGGAGCGCGAGGACGACGAACGCGGCGGTGTAGCCGAGCAGGACGAGACCACCCATCGCGACCGACAGCAGCTGGACGCCGTACGACGCACCGAGCCGCCGACATTCCGGACCGGGTCTGGCAGGTCGGCGTAGCGCCTGTCGGCGAACGTGGCGGTTCCGGTGCTCGGTGCCACGAGTCCGAGAAGCATTCGAAGGGTGGTGGTCTTGCCTGCGCCATTGGGGCCGAGCAGGGCCGTCACCTCACCCGATCGCGCGACCGCGCTGACGTCGTCGACAGCCAGCACGTCCCCGAAGACCTTCGTGAGCCTTGTCAGTTCAACGGCCATCATGCCTCCTCGACCCGCGTCCGCCGGAACTCGGGAAGCGTCGCCATGAGGGCGGCCGCCATCACCAGCGCTCCGGACGAAATAGCTGATTCCGACGCCGTCGCGAAGCCAGATGAAGACGATCCCAGTGGCGGCGATGTTGACCCGAGTCACCGCCCACGCCCAGTACTGGCGCCGTCGGAACGGCACGAGCAGCACTACCAGCGCATAGGCGTTCGTCGCCGTGAACGCCGCGAACATCAGCGGCTCCGGATCCTCGTCGGCGATCACGAACACCCCGGCGGCGTGGTTGACCATGCCCGGGGCCGCCGTCACGACGAGGACGGCCCAGCCGACGCGGGCTGCTGTCGAGGTCATCCCTGAGACGGCTCGGCGCAGTTGGCCGATCACTCCTGACTGTGCTCACACGGAAACGTTAGGCACAATCGACTTCGAAGCCCGCTCCGTTTCCGGGTGGGAAACAGCCGGCCCGCAGCACCACTCAGCGCAGGGCGGATCGGGTGATCGACTCGGTGAAGTCGGCCATCAACTGGATGGCAGTCAGCAGCTCCGGGCGGTTGTCGCCGCGGCGACGATGGGCGTGGTACCAGCTGTCCGGAACGCCTCGCAGTCCGACCCTGCGAAGCTCCGGTGGCAGGTTCGCGGTCAGTGCCAACGGGACGACGGTCACCTCTCGCCCCTGAAGGATGCGCTGCGCCACGTGCGCCGTGTTCGAGGCGTCGATCGGTACCGGGGTCGCCTCGCTCAGCGGTCGGACGTCCGCCAGCACAAACGGGTGCATGTACTCGTCGGGCAATCCGGGCGAGTAGAGCATCGGGTAGCAAGCGAATTCCCGGACGTCGACCATGCCGCGAACGGCCATCAGGTGGGTGGAGCTGACCAGCCCCACCCGTTGGATCCTCGACAGCCGTGTCGACGCGACGGCGGGATCTGGCGACGGTCCGAACGTCAGCACGACGTCGACCTCACCAGCCATCAGGTCGGGTGTCAGTCTGGGAAAGGGCGTCGGCACCGACTCAACCGCCACCCCCGGATGCGCATGCCGGAGGGCCAGCTCCAGAGTCGTGAGGGCAGCAGGCATCAGTGGCGCGACCACGCCGACCCCGGCCGGCACAGCGAGCCTCAGGGTCGTGACGGCCTCGCCGGTGGCGGCGAGCCGAGCGGACTGGACGTCGTGGATCAGTTGCGGTGCGAGCTGGACGAACCGTTGCCCGGCAGGGGTGAGCCCGAGGAATCCACCCGAGTCCCGCTCGATCAGCGGCACGCCGAGTGCCCTTTCGAGGCGCTGGATCCGCTTGGTCAGCGCGGAGACCGTGACGCCGAGACTCTCGGCGGCACGTCCGAAGTGCCGCTGGTCGGTGACTGCGATGAAACTCTCGACGGCGGTGAGGTCGAGATCCATGCCGCAACTCTCCCATCTAGACAGCCCACCGGCGAGCCCCGGCGCCCGAACGCACGGCCGAAAGGGAGAATGCCCCCATGGCTCGCCGTACCACCAAACAACCGCTCCCCGACGACTTCGAGGAGCACATCCTCGACATCGACGTCGGCGACGAGATGCGCTCGTCGTTCCTCGAGTACGCCTACAGCGTCATCTACTCCGCGCACTGCCCGACGCTCGCGACGGCCTGAAGCCCGTGCAGCGCCGGATCCTCTACACGATGGACGACATGAACCTGCGGCCCGACCGCGGGCACGTCAAGAGCGCCCGCGTCGTCGGCGAGGTCATGGGCAAGCTGCACCCGCACGGTGACAACGCCATCTACGACGCACTCGTGCGGATGGCCCAGTCGTGGTCGTTGCGGGTGCCCTTCATCGATGGGCACGGCAACTTCGGCTCGCCCGACGACTCCCCGCCGCGATGCGCTACACCGAGTGTCGGATGATGCCGGCGGCGGTCGCCATGACCGCCTCCATCGACGAGGACACCGTCGACTTCAAGCCCAACTACGACTCCCGCGAGATGGAGCCGAGCGTCCTGCCGGCCGCGATCCCCAACCTGATCGTCAACGGCACCACCGGCATCGCGGTCGGTATGGCGACCAACATCGCCCCGCACAACCCGGTCGAGGTCGTCCGGGCACTGCGACACATGATCACGCACCCGACCGCCGGTCTCGACGACCTGATGCGGTTCATCCCCGGCCCCGACCTGCCGACCGGCGGCAAGATCGTCGGCCTCGACGGTGTCCGCGACGCCTACGAGACCGGCCGCGGCACCTTCAAGATGCGCGCCACCGCGCGCGTCGAGTCGGTCACCGCCCGTCGCAAGGGCATCGTCGTGACCGAGCTGCCCTACGGCGTCGGCACCGAGCGCGTGATCGAGCGGATCAAGGCGCTGGTGCTGGCCAAGAAGATCCAGGGGCATCGCCGACCTGAAGGACCTCACCGACCGCAGCCACGGGCTGCGGCTGGTGATCGAGGTGAAGAACGGCTTCGTGCCCGAGGCACTGCTCGAGCAGCTCTACAAGCTCACCCCGATGGAGGACTCCTTCGGCATCAACACCGTCGCACTCGTCGACGGCCAACCGCGCACGCTCGGGCTCAAGGAGCTGCTGGAGGTCTTCCTGCAGCACCGCTTCGACGTCGTCCGCCGCAGGTCGCAGTTCCGCCGGACGAAGGCCGCCGACCGGCTGCACCCGGTCGAGGGACTGCTCATCGCGATCCTCGACATCGACGAGGTCATCCGAGTCATCCGCTCCTCCGACAACGCCTCGCAGGCCAAGGAGCGGTTGATCGACATCTTCGAGCTCAGCCAGATCCGGGCCGACTGGATCCTGGACATGCCACTGCGCCGCCTGACGAAGTTCTCCGGGCTCGAGCTGGACAAGGAGAAGGCCGAGCTCGAGCGCGAGATCGAGCAGCTCGACGCGATCATCAACGACGAGAAGCTGCTGCGGAAGGTCGTCTCCGACGAGCTCGCCGAGGTCGCCAAGACCTACGGCACCCCGCGCCGTACCGTCCTGCTCGCCTCGGCCGGCACCACGGTGACGTCTGCCGCCACGTCGCTCGAGGTGGCCGACGACCCGTGCTTCGCCTTCCTGTCCTCCAGCGGCCCGGGTCGCGCGTACGTCCGGCGCGGGCCTCCCCGGGCACGGCGAGTCGCGGGCCAACCACGACGTCATCACCTCCGCGGTGCGCACCACAGTCCGCGGCGAGGTGGGTGTGCTGACCTCGCGCGGGCGGCTGATCAAGGTCGGCGTGCTGGACATGCCCGAGCTCCCCGACTCCGCCAACGACCCCAATCTCCGGGGCGGTCTGCCGCTCAGTGAGGTGCTGTCCCTCGACAACGGCGAGCGCGCACTGGCCCTCACGTCGCTCGCGACCGAGGGCCCCGGTCTCGCCCTCGGCACCCGCGACGGCGTGGTCAAGCGCGTCAACCCCGAGGTGCTGAACAAGGACGACTGGGACGTCATCGGACTCAAGGACGACGACGAGGTCGTCGGTGCCGTCGAGCTGATGACCGGCGACGAGACGCTGTGCTTCATCACCACGGACGCGCAGCTGCTGCACTTCGGTGCCGACGGGGTGCGCCCGCAGGGTCGGTCCGGCGGGGGCATCGCCGGCGTCCGTGTCACTCCCGGCGAGCGGGTCGCCCGGTTCGGCGTGGTCGACAGCGCCGACTCGGTCGTGGTGACCGCGTCGGGCGCCTCCACGGCGCTGCCGGGCACCGAGGCGGGCGCGGTGAAGGTGACGCCCTTCAGCGAGTACCCGCCCAAGGGTCGTGCCACCGGCGGCGTCCGCTGCCACCGGTTCCTCAAGGGCGAGGACACGCTCGTCACCGCCCGGGCCGGCTCCGCTCCGGCCGGGGCGGCCGCTGCCAGCGGCGCCCCGATCGAGCTCCCCGCCGCCAACGGCCGCCGCGACGGCTCCGGTGTGCCCGGACCGCAGGCGATCGCCGCTGTCGCGGGTCCGGTCGCCGTACTCCTCGAAGGCCGCACGATGGACGCCTCCGCCGATGCGCCTGCTGAGGATGCGTGATGTGCAAGGCTGATCGCATGATCGCTCGCGCCGCTGGCGTCCCCCGGCACTGGTCCTCGCCGGCACTCTCGCCCTGTCCGCGTGCAGCGGCGGGGGCGAGGAGAAGGTGACGGAGGACCAGAGCCCCGAAGAGGTGCTCGCCGCGGCGGCCACCACGCTCAGCGAGACCAGCGGCGTCAGCCTCACGCTGTCGACAGAGGACCTCCCCGACGGCGTCGCGGGGATCGTCAAGGCCGACGGGGTCGCCACCAACCAGCCGGCCTTCGAGGGCACGATCACGGTGATCTTCGCCGGCCAGAGCGTGCAGGTGCCGGTGATCGCGGTCGACGGCAAGGTCAACGCCGTCCTGCCGTTCACCGACGGCAGCTACCTGGGACATCGACCCCGGCGACTACGGCGCGCCCGACCCGGCCCAGCTCGTCAGCGCCGACTCGGGCTTCTCGTCGCTGCTGGGCGTCACCACCGACCTCGAGGAGGGCGAGAGCGTCCGCGGCGGCTCGGACAACTCCGAGGTCCTCACGACCTTCACCGGCACCGTCCCGGGCGACGCGATGAAGAACGTGATCCCGAGCTCGTCGGGTGACGCCTTCGACGCGGAATACCTCGTCTCCGACGACGGCGAGCTGCGCCAAGGCCGTGCTGACCGGCGTCTTCTACAAGAACAGCGACGAGATGACCTACACCGTCGACTTCGCCGACTACGGCACGAGCAAGGACATAGTCGCCCCGTGAGTGAGGTGACCGGGTCGGCTCCGACCCGGGCGCTCCCGGGCCCGGCGGCCGTCGCCGTAGCCTTCGCGGCCGCCGACACCTACGTCGTCGTGCTCGCGCTGCCCGACATGATGACCAGCGTCGGCGTGCCGATCGACCAGCTGCAACGCGCGGCGCCGATCGTCTCGGGCTTCCTCCCGGGGTACGTCGCCATGCTGCCGCTCATCGGCAGGATCGCCGACCTCCGCGGCCGGGTGCCGGTGCTGGTGTTCTCGCTGGTGCTCTTCGCCTTCGGCTCCCTCGTCACGGCGCTGGCCTACGACATGCCCTCGATGGTGATCGGCCGGTTCCTGCAGGGTGTCGGCGGCGGGGGTCTCGTGCCCGCCACGCTCGCCCCGGTCGCCGACCTCTACCCCAAGGAACGCCGCGGAGTCCCGCTCGGCGTCGTCTCCGCGGTCCGAGAGATCGGCTCGGTCATCGGTCCGCTCTTCGGCGCGGTCGTGCTGGCCTTCGCCGACTGGCGAGTGATCTTCGCGATCAACCTCGCGGTCGGGCTGGTGCTGGCCGCGGCACTGCGATCCCTCGCCGGGCGATCGCCGCTGGTTGAGCTGGCGGCCGACTCACCGCTGGTTGAGCAGGCGCGCCAGCGCCGTGTCGAAACCAAGGTGAAACGCCCCGACCTCGTCGGCGCCGTCCTCCTCCTCGCGACCCCGGCGGCGGGCGCGCTCGTCTTCGTCCGCCCGGCGCAGCTGTTGCGCGACCTCACGTGGGGCCAGCTCTTCATCCCCTACGCCGGGTCGGGGCGCTGGCTGACCCCGATCGGCCTGATCGCCGTCGGCGCGGCGATCCTCTTCCCTCGCGCTGCTTCCTCGCGAAGCGGCCGCTCTTCGACCTGCGCCGCTGGGGTGCCAGCTCGGTCGAGGCCGACCTCGTCGGCGCCCTGCTGCTGGCGGCCGCCCCGGCCGGCGTGATCCTCGCGTTCGCGACGGCCGACCTGAAGATCCGGGTGTTCTCCGACCGCGGCTGGTGGTTCCTCCTCGGGTCGGCGATCGCGAGCGTGCTGTCGCCCTGCACCTACGCCGGGCGACGGCTCCGCTGGTTCCTCGCGGTGCGCTGCGGCGTACCCCGGCCCGGGGTGCGCTCCCGGTCAGCTTCTTCATCGGGGCCGCCCTCATCGCGGCGCTGATCGACATCCCGCTCTTCGCGCGCACGACCGTCTATCCCGACGACCAGCTGCCCGCAGCGCTCGTGCTCGTCCGCTTCCCCGGTCGCACTGCCGGTCGGAGCGGTCATCGGCGGCTACCTCATCCGGCGTCTCTCCCCCGGCTCGGTCACCGCCGCCGGGATGCTGATGGCAGCGGCCGGCTTCGTGCTGATGGCCCAGTGGGGGCTGACCACGGTCCGAGAGCCGATCGCCAACCTCGCCCTGTTCACCGGCGGCCTCGGCTTCGGCCCGGCGCTCGCGCCGGTCAATGCCGCGTTGCTCGCCTTCACCGACGACGACGTCCACGGCGTGGCCAGCGCCTTCGTCGTGGTGTCGCGGATGGTCGGCATGCTGGTCGGCATCTCGGCACTGACAACGATCGGGCTGCGCCAGTACTACGCCGAGCAGGGCGTCATCCCGCCGGCACGCGAGGTCTGCGACGGCAAGAGCCGCTGCAAGGAGTTCTCCGACCTGCTGCGCGTCGCCGGGATCGCCCGGGAGCACACCGTGTTCTACGGCGCCGCCGTCTGCGCGGTCGTCGCCGCCGTACTGGCCCTCGTCCTCTTCCGTACGGCGACAGCGACGCCCCTCTCCACGAGGGACGCCCTGTCGATCCACTGAGACCTGCCGCGGGTCTCAACCCGTGTGGTGCACCTCCTGCAGGGCGTAGACCGGGGTGTCGATGCCCTCGAACCGCGCCTTGAACTGGAGCGCGAGGTAGAGCGAGTAGTGGCGCGACTGGTGCAGGTTGCCGCCATGCATCCACAGGTTCTCGATCTGGGTCGGCTTCCACATGTTGCGCTGCTCGCCCTCCCACGGTCCGGGGTCCTTGGTGGTGTCGGACCCGAGGCCCCAGACCTTGCCGAGCCGGTCTGCGGTCTCTGGTCGATCAGGTCGGCGACCCAGCCGTTCATCGATCCGTAGCCGGTGGCGAAGACGACCACGTCGGCCGGGAGCTCGGTGCCGTCCGCCAGCACGACGGCCTCCGCCGTCAGGTGGTCGATCTGGCCCTTGACCAGCTTGACGTCGCCGTTGGCCACCGGGTCGGCGGCACCGACGTCGATGTAGTAGCCCGAGCCGCGGCGGAGGTACTTCATGAACAGGCCCGACCCGTCGTCGCCCCAGTCGTGGTCGAAGCCGGCCGCCTCCAGCCGCTCGTAGAACTCCTTGTCCTTCTCCGCCATCGCCTCGTAGGCCGGGATCTGGAAGGTGTGCAGGATCCTGTACGGCAACGACGCGAAGATCAGGTCCGCCTTCTCGGTCGTCACGCCGGCCGCGACGGCCCGCTCGGAGTAGAGGTCGCCGAGCCCGATCTCCATCAGGCTGTCGCTCTTCACGATGTGCGTGGAGCTGCGCTGCACCATCGTCACGTCGACGTCGTTCTCCCCACAGCGCGCCGCAGATGTCGAAGGCGGAGTTGTTGCTGCCGATGACCACGACCTTCTTGCCCCGATAGGCGTCCGGGCCGGGGTGCGCCGACGAGTGGTGCAGGTCGCCCCCGAAGACGTCCATGCCCGGTACGGCGGGGACGTTGGGCTTGCCCGACATGCCGGTCGCGAAGACGAGCTGCTTCGGGCGCAGCGTCAACGGCTTGCCCTCCCGCTCGACCTCGACCGTCCACTCGCCCGTCTCCTCGGACCGGGACGCGCTGCTGGCCGCGGTGCTCGACCAGTAGGGCACCTCCATGATCTTCGTGTAGGACTCGAGCCAGTCGCCGATCTTGTCCTTGGGTGCGAAGACCGGCCAGTTGTCCGGGAACTTGAGGTAGGGCAGGTGGTCGTACCAGACCGGGTCGTGCAGGCACAGCGACTTGTAGCGGTTGCGCCACTGGTCGCCGGGGCGCGGGTGCTTGTCGATCACCTGGGCTCGGCACGCCGAGCTGGCGGAGGCGGGCGCCGAGGGCGATGCCGCCCCGGCCGCCGCCGATGACGAGCACGTAGGGCTGGGTGGTGCTGCCCGGGCTCTCCGCCTCCTGCTGCCTGCGCTCGAGCCGGGTCTGGCGCTGCTTGTCCGCCCCGTGCTCGGCGCCACGCGGGCGGTGCTCGTTCTTCGGCTCCTCGTGGCCCTTCAGCTCGTAGAGCGTCGTGAGGAACGTGAACGCCTTGCGCTCACCGTCCTCCTCGACGAGTCGCAGCAGTCCGCGACCGCGACCGATCGCGGTCTCGAACAGGAACCACGCCGTGACGACACCGTCCGCCTCGTCCGCGGGCTCGTCGAGCGCGAAGGACGACGGGTCGGTCCCCGCCAGCGTGCTCTCCAGCAGGTCGCCGACACCGCTGCGCCCCTCCACCGTGGTGATGTTCCAGCTGAACGACACGAGGTCGCGCCAGAACGACTCGGTGGCGAACATCGCGGCGGCGGCCGGGATGTCGCGCGCGGCGAGGGCGGCTTCTGAACCCCTCCAACCACGCCGTCGCCGTGGCGCTCGGATCGGTCGTGACGGCGGTGGCGGGCTTGTCCAGTGTCTCGGTCATGATGTCTCCTTCCGACGTGACCAAGCACACACCCCGCCGTACGATCGACGGCAGGGTTGCAACGGGGTTGCAACCGATCGGAGGCGACATGGGCGACGAGCGCACCTCGTGGCGTTCACGCGAGCGCGTGCTCTCCGGCGGCCCCCGACGAAGGACCTCCGCCCCGAGATCAGCGCGTCGTGGCGACGGGTCCGGGCCGGCGGACTGGCCCCGGGTGCCGAGCCTGCGGTGGCGCCGCTGACCGAGGGCGAGGTCGAGTCGCGGCGCACGACCAGCGCCCCTGGCTCCCCTGCTCGCGAGCATCACCGCGTCCCTGAGCCCGGTGGTCGACGACGGCCTGCTGGTGGTGACGACCGACACCGACGGGCGCGTGCTGTGGCGTCACGGCAACGGTGGCGTACGCCGTCTGGCCGACCGGCTCGGCTTCGTCCCCGGGTCGGCGTGGACCGAGTCCAACGTCGGCACCAACGCCATCGGCACCTGCCCGGTGCTCGGCGAGCCGGTGCACATCCGGGGCCCCGAGCACTACGTCGAGTCGCACACGCGCTGGAGCTGCGCGGCTGCCCCGGTGCTCGATCCGTGGACCGGCGAGACGCTGGGTGCGGTCGACATCAGCGGGCCCGGCGTTCGCCGTACAACGATCGGTGCTGGCCCTCGTCGGCGTGACCGCGAAGCTGGCCGAGGCGGAGGTCCGCACCGAGCACGCCGTGGCTCTCGAACGGCTTCGGGCCTACGCCGCGCCCGTCGTCGCCCGGGTCGGCGGCCGCACCCCGGCCGTGGATCCGAGCGGACACATCGCGGCGGTCACCGGCTTCACCGCGCCCGACCGGTTGGTGCTGCCGGCCGACCTGTCCGCGGAGTCGACGTGGCTGCCGGCGCTGGGCGCCGTCACGGTGGAGCCGCTGCCCGGCGGCTGGCTCGTGCGACTGGGCGACGGGGACCGCGCGGCCACCGACCCGGTGCTCGACCTGCGGGCGGGCCGCGAGCTGCGGGTGAGCACGGCCAGCCACTCGTGGCGGCACCAGCCGAGCCCGCGGCACGCCGAGATCCTGCTCGCGCTGATCCGGTCGCCGGAGGGACGCACGGCCGCCCAGCTCGCCGACGACCTCTTCGCGGACCCCAGCCGAGTGCTGACGGTGCGCGCCGAGATGTCGCGGCTGCGCCGCACCCTCGGCTCGCTGCTCGAGTCCCAGCCCTATCGCATCTCGCCCACGGTGCGCGCGACCGTGCTCGGTCCCGACCTCCGATAATCTCGCCCTCGTGGACGACTTCAGCGACCTGATCGCCGCCAACAAGAGCTTCGCCGAGGACTTCACCCCGGGCGACTTCGACGGCGTGGCCCATGCCGGCGTCGCGATCGTCACCTGCATGGACAGCCGGATCGACCCGCTGCGGATGCTCGGCCTCGAGCACGGCGACGCCAAGATCTTCCGCAACCCCGGTGGTCGCGTGACCAGCGCGGCGCTCGAGGCGCTCGTCCCGGGCGTGCACCTGCTCGGCGTCGAGCGGATCCTGATCGTCCCGCACACCAAGTGCGCCATGGCGTCCAACACCGAGGCCGACCTGCGGGTCAAGGTCGGCAAGTCGATGGGGGTCGATGCGTCGTGGCACCGGTTCCACGTCATCTCCGACCAGATCGCTGCCCTCCGGGAGGACGTGCAGATGGTCCGCTCGCACCCGCTCATCCCCGATTCCGTCGCGATCGGCGGCTTCCTCTACTACGTCGACACCGGCCTGATCGACCAGAAGTTCTGATTCTTGCTAGGACGTCCTAGCAATTCCGCGTAGCCTGTCGTCATGGCAGCCGACAGGGACCCGATCCACGAGGCGCGCAGCCAATGGGTCCGCCACGGGTGGGACGACGCGGCCGACGGCATGGCGATGGTCACCTCGGTGGTCCGCGTGCAGCAGCTGCTGATGGAGCGCATCGACTCCGTGCTGCGCCCGCTCGACCTCACCTTCGCCCGCTACGAGGTGCTGCGGCTCCTGTCCTTCGCCCAGTCCGGCTCGATGCCGATGACGCGCCCGGGCTCCTTGCTGCAGGTGCATCCGACCAGCGTGACCAGCGCGGTGGAGCGCCTCGTGAAGCAGGGGGTACGTCGAGCGCCTGCGCCGCGACGACGACCGCCGCGTGATCCCGGCATCCCTGACCGACGCCGGTCGAGACGTGGTCGACCGCGCCACCCTCGGCCTCAACACGCAGGTCTTCGAGCAGCCCGGGCTGCCGCTCGAGCGCGTCGAGCAGCTCACCGAGCTCCTCGGCGAGCTCCGTTCGGGTGCCGGCGACCACGTCGCCGTACCCGCTACTTCACAGTAGTTACTTGGATGTCCTACTATCAGTTGGTAGGACATCCAACTATCCCAGTCTGAGGATCCTCCATGGTCGATCTCCACCAGCCCCAGCACCCGGTCCGCCTCGTCACGGCGTCGGCCCTCTTCGACGGTCATGACGCGTCGATCAACATCATGCGGCGCATCTTCATGAGCCGGGGCTGCGAGGTGATCCACCTCGGGCACAACCGCTCCGTCCGAGAGGTCGTCGACGCGGCGCTCGAGGAGGACGCGCAGGGCATCGCCGTGTCGTCCTACCGGGGCGGCCATGTCGAGTACTTCGAATACCTCGTGGAGTCGCTGCGCGCGGCCGGCGCCGACCACATCAAGGTCGTCGGCGGTGGCGGTGGGGTCATCGTGCCGGCCGAGATCAAGCGCCTGCGCGAGTCGGGCGTCATCATCTTCTCCCCGAGGACGGCCAGCGGATGGGCCTCGTCGGAATGATCAACTCGGTCGTCGTCGACTGCGACTTCGACCCGTGGCAGACGTCGCCCGCCGACATCGATGCCGTGCTCGCCGGCGATCGCCACGCCATCGCCCGCGCCCTCACCGGCGCCGAGACCGGCCAGCTCAGCGACGAGATGCTCGCGCGCATCACCCGAGCGGCCGCCGCCCACACCGCACCCGTGCTCGGCATCACCGGCACCGGCGGGTCGGGCAAGTCGTCGCTGACCGACGAGCTCGTGCGCCGCTTCCGCGTCGACCAGCAGGACAAGCTCCGCATCGCCGTGATCGCGGTCGACCCTGACCCGGCGCAAGGGCGGCGGTGCCCTGCTGGGTGACCGCATCCGCGCCAACTCGCTCGACGGCGACCGGATCTTCTTCCGCTCGATCGCGACGCGTGGCGCCCACGAGGTGCCCGAGCACCTCGACACCGTGATCGCGGTGATGAAGGCCGCCGGCTTCGACCTCGTCATCGTCGAGACGCCCGGCATCGGACAGGGCGACGCCGCGATCGTGCCCTTCGTCGACCACTCGCTCTACGTCATGACGCCGGAGTTCGGTGCCGCATCGCAGCTCGAGAAGATCGACATGCTCGACTTCGCCGACACGGTCGCGATCAACAAGTTCGAACGCCGCGGCGCCAAGGACGCGCTGCGCGACGTCGGTCGCCAGCTGGTCCGCAACCGCGAGGCCTTCGGCAAGCAGCCCCACGAGATGCCGGTCTTCGGCACCAGCGCCGCCACCTTCAACGACGACGGCGTCACGGCGCTCTACCAGCACCTGCGCGACACCCTCGGTGCCGGCGGGCTGCCGATCGCGGAGGGGACGCTCCCGCACGTCGCCGTACGCCACTCGTCGGGGATCCGCCGAGGTCGTCCCGACCGATCGCGTGCGCTACCTCGCCGAGATCACCGAGACCGTGCGCGGCTACCACGCGCAGACCGACCGCCTCGCCGAAGCCGCACGTCGCGTTCAGCGGCTCGACATCGTCCGGGGCGAGCTGGTGTCCGCCGACAAGGACACCAACGGCGTCGAGGACCTGCTCGAGTCCGCCCAGCGCCAGCTGCCGCGCGAGGTCTCCGACCAGATCAAGGCCCGGCCCGCGGTCGTGGAGTCCTACTCCGGCGACGAGCAGGTCACGAAGGTCCGCGACCGCGAGATCCACACCAAGCTGACGCGCGAGTCGCTGTCCGGCAACAAGATCCCCCGCGTCGCCCTCCCCCGGTTCACCGACCACGGCGAGCTGGTGAAGTTCTGGCGCAACGAGAACCTCCCGGGCTACTTCCCCTTCACCGCGGGCGTCTTCCCGTTCAAGCGCGACGGCGAGGACCCGGCCCGGATGTTCGCCGGCGAGGGTGACCCGGCCCGCACCAACCGCCGGTTCAAGATCCTCAGCCACGAGGGCGAGGCCACGCGGCTCTCGACCGCCTTCGACTCCGTGACGCTCTACGGCCGCGACCCCGACCCGCGCCCCCGACGTCTACGGCAAGGTCGGCACCTCCGGTGTCTCCGTCGCGACGCTCGACGACATGAAGGTGCTGTTCGACGGGTTCGACCTGATCGCCCCCTCGACGTCGGTGTCGCTCACCATCAACGGGCCGGCGCCGACCGTGCTGGCCTTCTTCCTCAACACCGCCATCGACCGGGCCGCCGAGCGCGGCATCTCCGCCGCCGACGCGCTCAAGCAGGTGCGTGGCACGGTGCAGGCCGACATCCTCAAGGAGGACCGGGGCCAGAACACCGCACTGTTCTCGACCGAGTTCTCGCTGCGGATGATGGGCGACATCCAGCAGTACTTCATCGACAACGAGGTGCAGAACTTCTACTCCGTGTCGATCTCCGGCTATCACATCGCCGAGGCCGGGGCCAACCCGATCAGCCAGCTCGCCTTCACGCTGTCCAACGGCTTCACCTACGTCGAGTCCTACCTCGCCCGCGGCATGGACATCGACGACTTCGCGCCCAACCTGTCGTTCTTCTTCTCCAACGGCATGGACCCTGAATACAGCGTCATCGGTCGCGTCGCCCGCCGCATCTGGGCGATCACGATGAAGGAGAAGTACGGCGCCAACGAACGGTCGCAGAAGCTGAAGTACCACGTGCAGACGTCCGGTCGGTCCCTGCACGCGCAGGAGATGGACTTCAACGACATCCGGACCACGCTGCAGGCGCTGATCGCGATCTACGACAACGCCAACTCGCTGCACACCAACGCCTACGACGAGGCCGTCACGACGCCGACCGAGGAGTCCGTACGCCGCGCGCTGGCGATCCAGCTGATCATCAACCGCGAGTGGGGTCTCGCGATGAACGAGAACCCGCTCCGGGGGCTCCTTCATCATCGACGAGCTCACCGACACGGTCGAGAAGGCCGTGCTGGCCGAGTTCGACAGCATCAACGAGCGCGGAGGCGTGCTCGGCGCGATGGAGACCGGCTACCAGCGCGGGCGCATCCGAGACGAGTCGATGCTCTACGAGCACCGCAAGCACGACGGCTCGCTCCCGATCGTCGGCGTCAACACGTTCGTCAAGCCCGACTCCGACGTCACTCCCCCGGAGGTCGAGCTCGCCCGCGCCACCGAGGCCGAGAAGGAGTCGCAGCTCTCGCGGGTCCGCGCCTTCCAGTCCGCGCACGCCGACGAGGCGGCCGAGGCACTCGCGCGCCTCAAGGAGGCCGCCGTCAACGGCGACAACGTCTTCGCCGTCCTGATGGACGCCGCCCGCGTGTGCTCGCTGCAGCAGGTCACCGAGGCGTTCTTCGAGGTGGGCGGGCAGTACCGGCGGAATGTCTGAGCCAGCGCGGCGCGAGCGCGCGAGCGCAGCGCGTGGGGCGAAGAGGTTGAGCAAGCCCCGACCGGGCGAGCCTGCGAGCCCGGGCGACGGGCGGGACGAAACCGAGTCCGAGAGTGGCCACGGCGGCCTTCGCCGGGTGGTCAGCCTCGTCCCCTCCCTCACCGAGGCGATCGCCAGCGTCGACCGCTCCACGCTGGTGGGGGTGACCGACTGGTGCACCCACCCGGCCGATCTGGACGTCGCCCGTGTGCGCGGGACGAAGAATCCCTGACACGAAGGCGATCATCGCCCTGCGTCCGGACGTGGTGATCACCAACAAGGAGGAGAACCGCGAGCTCGACGTCCGCCGCCTGCGCGAGGCCGGCGTCGAGGTGTGGGTCAGCGTCATCGAGACGGTCCCCCGGGCGATCGACGCCATGGAGGAGCTCTTCGACTCGGTGCTGCGCTGGCCGCGGCCTGAGTGGCTGGCCACGGCTCGTGAGCTGTGGTGCGGCGAGCCCGCCCCTGCTCGAGCGCGTGTCGCCGTACCCATCTGGCGGGATCCGTGGATGGTCGTCGGCCGCGACACGTTCACCGGCGACCTGCTCGCCCGCGCCGGCCTGCCCAACGTCTTCGCGTCGTACGCCGACCGCTACCCCACCCTCGACGTCGCGACCATCGACGGCGCCGGCGCGGACGTCGTTCTGCTGCCCGACGAGCCCTACGTCTTCACCGCCGACGACGGCCCCGAGGCGTTCACGACGCCGACCGAGCTCGTGTCCGGACGGCTGATCACGTGGTACGGCCCGTCGCTCGTCGAGGCCCACACCTTCCTGAGACACCTCGGGGGTTGAGGACGGCGCGCAGCGACCGTCACTCAATCCGGCCGTCTCAACGGGCTATGGACCCGACGACCCGTTGAGCGGATGATCGCAGGATGCGCTTCCCCGGAACGCGACACTCAGGTGGCCGCGCTGCTCGGGTATGCCGCGGAGGCCGAGAACGGAACCGGTCGTCTCGTCCCGGGTCGAGGGTGAGGCCGGGGTCGGCAAGTCGACCCTGCTCGAGCAGCTCGAGCAGCGACTGCCCGGAGCCCGGTTCTGGGGGGCCTGCGACGGCCTCTCGACGCCTCGCCCCCTGGCCCCGTTGCGCGACATCGCCGAGGACATGGGCGGCGACCTGCTCACCGCCTGTCGCGCGGACGAGTCCCGGGACCTGCTGTTCACCACCGTGGTCGACGAGCTGCGGGACCGCGAGACGCTGACCGTCCCGGTCGTCGAGGACGTGCACTGGGCCGACGACGCAACGCTGGACCTGTTGCGTCACCCGGGTCGCCGGATCCAGCGCCTGCGGGCATTGCTGCTGGTGACGTTCCGCGACGAGGGTCACGGCACCCCTGAGCCAGCTGCGGGTCGCGCTCGGCGACCCGGCCGGGCAGCGCGCGACCCGCCGGGTGACCCTGCCGCCACTGTCACTGGAGGCGATCGAGGAGGTCGTGGCCGGGACGAGCCTCGACGCCGAGGCGGTGCACCGGCTGACCGCCGGCAACCCGTTCTTCGTCGCGGAGCTGCTCAAGGGCGGCGGGGGCGAGCTGCCAGCGTCAGCACGGGACTCGGTGCTGGCTCGGGTGGCCGGGCTGTCGGAGGCGGCGCTCACGCTCGCGGAGGCGTGCGCCCTGACCGGCAGTCGGCTGGACCACGACCTGCTCAGCGACCTCACCGCGGCACCGCTCGACGTGTGGGACGAGCTCGTCGCCGCCGGGCTGTTGACGAGCGAGGGCCGCGCACCCCGCTTCCGGCACGAGATCGCCCGGCTCGCGGTCGCCGAGTCCGTGCCGCCGCACCGCAGTCTCGACCTGCACGCGCGGATCCTGCGGACGTTGATCGACCGCGGATGCACCGACCGGGCACGGCTTGCGTTCCACGCGGAGGGTGCCGGGGATGCCGACGCCGTACACACCCACGCCACCGCTGCTGCGCGCGGCGCTGCGGACCTCGCGGCCCACCACGAGGCCGTCGGAGCACTACCGTCGGGCCTTGCGCTTCGCCGACGACTTCGATGCCAGCACCCGGGCGACGCTGTGCGACGCGCTCGCCGCAGAGCTGGGCATCATCGACCACTGGGAGGAGTCCGACGCCCACTGGGCCACCGCGGTCAAGCTCTGGCACAGCCTCGGCGAGCCGCACCGCGAGGGCGACGCACTCCGCGCCGGGAGCAAGGCGCGATGGCGGCTCTCGATGGGCGACGACTCGACCGCCCTCCTCACCGCGGCCCTCGAGGTCCTCGAGCCGTTGGGCCCCAGCGTGGAGCTGGCCGGGGCTGTCAAGGAGCACGCGGGTTCACAGATGATCAACGGGGGACAACCTCGCCGCGATCGAGACCGCCGCGCGGGCCATCGAGCTCGCCGAGAGATTCGACCTGCCCGATGTCCTCAGCGATGCCCTCGACACCCGGGCGTGCTCGTTGAGCGTTCTCGGGCAGCCGTGGATCCCCACGATGCAGCGCGCGCTCGCGGTGGCTCTCGACCACGGCTGCGACACCCGGGCCGCCCGCGCCTACACCAACTTCTACGGCAACCTCGTGGACGCCGGACTCATCGCCGAGGGTGAGCGGGTGTTCCTCGACGGGATCACGTTCTGCGAGGAGCACGATGCCGCGACCTTCACCAACTGCCTGCTCGCCACCCGCGCAGAGGCGCTCGAGGCCGACGGCCGGTGGGACGAGTCGCTCGCGCTCGCGCAGGAGCAGGTCGCGCACGCGGTCCTCTCACCGATCAACCGCATGCACTTCCTCGTGTCCATGGCCGGGATCAGCGCCCGCCGTGGCGCGCCCGAGGCCGCCGACCTGC
Organism: Nocardioides sp. B-3; assembly: GCF_024703895.1. Classification (GTDB taxonomy): domain Bacteria; phylum Actinomycetota; class Actinomycetes; order Propionibacteriales; family Nocardioidaceae; genus Nocardioides. The sequence goes on along the minus strand of NZ_CP087968.1, from coordinate 3,650,483 downwards.
TCGATCGGTGCGTGTCGGAGGCGCTGTCGACGGGCGAGCCCCAGTGGGTCGTCCCGACGGCCCTTGCGCGCGCTGACTGGCACTGGTTCGCCGGTCGCGATGGCCCTGCGATCGACGACGTCCAGCTGGCCCTCGACCGGGCGGAGGGGCCGCGCCTCGTCGCCATGGCCTCGGTGTGGGCCCGCCGGGTCGGCCTCGACGTCCCGGTCCCGGTGACGGCCGGCGCTTCGCCGTACGACACTGCGCTGGCGCTGCTCGACAGCGACGACCCCGACGACTGGTTGGCGGCGCTGCCGCAGCTCGACGACCTAGGAGCCGTCCCGGCCGCTTCGTTCGTACGGCGAAGGCTGCGCGAGGCAGGAGTGCGCTCGATCCCCAACGGGGTCCGGGCCACGACGCGCGAGCACCCGGCCGGCCTCACCGCACGCGAGCAGGAGGTGCTCGCCCGGGTGTGTGCCGGGATGACCAACGAGCAGATCGCGCGGGCGTTGTTCATCTCGGCGAAGACCGTCGGGCACCACGTCTCGGCGGTGCTCTCGAAGCTCGGCGTCCACACCGGGCAGGACGCCGCGGCCGCGGCCCTCGCCCGCGGCCTGACGCCCCAACCTCGGGGAACGGGTGCCGGCAACCTAGGGCGTCGCTCCCGATCCGCTCGGGCCCAGCGAGGAGCAGGGTCGTGGACACCAGATCCACGACCGAAGGAGCACCCGATGCCACTGTTCATGGACGTCCACAGCCTTGCCGACGGCGTCGCCCCGGGCGACGTCGCCAAGGCCCACATGGCCGATCTCCAGACCCAGTCGAAGTACGACGTCAACTACCTGCGCTACTGGGTGGACGAGTCCGAGGGCAAGATCTTCTGCCTCGTCGAGGCGCCGTCCGCGGACGCCGCCGCCACGGTGCACAAGGAGGCGCACGGCCCGGTGGCCGACGAGATCTACGCGGTCCGGGAGGGGTCATGAGGGCCCGGCTCGCGGTCGCCGTGGCCGCCGCCGGCGCGCTGGTCTCCGTCGCGGCCGCTCAGGCGAGCGCCGAACAGGGCGGTCAGCACATCAGCGACCTGCGTGCCGCGACAGCCAAGTACGCCTCGCTGTCGGTCGCCGAGGGCGAGGGGTTCGGCGTCGTCCCGGACGCAGCTGGCGTCACCTGCATCCATGACCCGGCGAAGGGCGGCATGGGCACCCACTTCGGCCCGGGCTCCCGGATCGGGGACGGCGAGATCTCCCTGCTCGAACCGGAGATCCTGCTCTACGACCTGACCTCGACCCCTGACCGGTTCCTCGGTGTCGAGTACACGGTCTTCGTTGCCGACTGGGAGGCCAACCACGGCAGCCAGCCGCCGAAGCTCTTCGGCAAGAAGTTCACCCTCGTGCCCGCCGGCAACCGGTACGGCATTCCGGCCTTCTACGAGCAGCACGTCTGGCTCGGCGAGTCCAACGTCGTGGGTCTACTGAAGGACTACAACCCCGGCGTCAGCTGCTGACGAACCCGGTCGTACGGCGCGTCGGGGAGCGCGCCCGTACGGCCATTCAACCAGCGCTCTTGCAGGAGCGAGGTGGCTGGTCAACCGCGCACGCGCCGTTGATCAGCTCCCGCTCGCCCAGCCGCTCGTCGAGCGTCACCGTGAGGTCGTAGCGCACGCCCACGTCGCTGCACGACCGCGCCCGCACGCCTTCATAGGCAGTGATGACGACGCGGTCCTCGTGCTCCACCGCCTCGACCCGCGACGAGCTCTGGCACTCCGAGCCGATGAAGACGACCGTGAGCTCGGTCCCGGTCCCCTCGACCGTGTCCCGGGGAACCGGTTGGGCGCGACCTGCCCAGAAGTACATCGTGCCCAGCGCAAGCCCGATCACGAGAGACCCGAGCAGGAGAGCGCCGAACCCGAGAGACCCCGAGGACCAGCAAGCCCTTCACCGGTCCCGCGTCGTCGACCCTGTCGCCCATGCGTCCAGTCTGGCGCAGCCTTCGGTTTCGTGACGAGCCTTCGGCCCTCCTCAACCTCCGAAGCCGGCGGGGTTCTGCTGCGCCGATGGGCGTTCGGTGCCGTCCTAGGCGTCGAGCGACTCGACGTCGACCTCATAGGCGCCCTGCACGATGAACTCCTTGCGGGGCGCCACGTCGGAGCCCATCAGCAGCTCGAACACCGGGCCGCGACCTCGGCGTCGTCGACGGTGAGCCGGCGCAGCGTGCGGTGACGGGGATCCATGGTCGTCTCGGACAGCTGGTCGGCGTCCATCTCACCGAGGCCCTTGTAGCGCTGCGGGGGGTTCCTTCCAGCGCACGTTCTTCTTCTTCAGCTCCGCGAGCCGACGGTGCAGCTCGTCGTCGGAGTAGGTGTAGACGTACTTCTCCATCCCCTTCTTGGGGTTGGTCAGCTCGATGCGGTGCAGCGGGGGTACGGCGGTGTAGACCCGCCCTTCCTTGAGCAGCTCGGGCATGTACTTGAAGAACAGGGTGGCGAGCAGGCAGCGGATGTGCGAGCCGTCGGAGTCGGCGTCGGCCATGAAGATGATCCGGCCGTAGCGCGCGGACTCGAGATCGAAGGTCCGCCCCGAGCCGGCGCCGACGACCCGGATGATCGAGGCGCACTCGGTGTTCTTGAGCATGTCGCCCACGGAGGCCTTCTGGACGTTCAGGATCTTCCCGCGGATCGGGAGCAGCGCCCGGTATTCCGAGTCACGGGCGAACTTCGCCGTACCGAGAGCCGAGTCACCCTCGACGATGAACAGCTCGGTGCGCTCGTTGTCCGCGGAGCGGCAGTCGGCGAGCTTGGCCGGCAGCGCCGAGGACTCGAGCGCGTTCTTCCGACGCTGCGTCTCCTTGTGCTGCTTGGCCGCGATCCGGGTCTTGGAGGCCCCGACGACCTTCTCCATGACCAGCTTGGCCTGCGCCTTCTCGGCGCGCTTGGTGGAGGTGAGGAAGTCCTTCAGCTCGGCGGCCACGACCTTGCGCACGACGTTGCGTGCGGCCGGGGTGCCGAGGATCTCCTTGGTCTGACCCTCGAACTGCGGCTCGGCGAGCCGGACGGTGACGACGCCGGTCATGCCCTCGAGCACGTCGTCCTTGATCACGTTGTCGTCGTTGACCTTGAGCACCTTGGCCGAGCGCATCACGTCGTTGAAGGTCGAGGTGATCGCCGACTCGAAGCCGCTGACGTGGGTGCCGCCCTTGGGCGTGGCGATCACGTTGACGAAGGACTTCACGTGGGTGTCGTAGGTGTTGGACCAGCGAAGTGCCACGTCGACGGTGAGCTCGCGCTCGACCTCCTGCGGCGTCATGTGGCCCTTGTCGTCGAGCAGCGGCACCGTCTCGGTGAAGGTGTCCATGCCCTGCAGGCGCAGGATGTCGGTGACCGGCTCGCCCTGCGAGAGGAAATCGGCGAACTCGCTGATCCCGCCCTCGTGCAGGAACTTCTCGCAGATCGCCTCGGGGCCGCGCTGGTCGTTGATGACCAGCTCGAGGCCGGGAACGATGTACGACGTCTGGCGGGCGCGGCCCGGGAGGCCCTCGAGCTCGATGCCGGCGTCCTTGGTGAAGATCTGGCGGTCGGGCCAGAACTGGATGCGGGTGCCGGTCTTGCCCTTGGCGACCCGCTTGCCCTTGCGGGTCAGGCCCGACTGGGCCGTGAACGCGGCGGTGGGGCCGTCCCCCGCGAAGACGCCCGGCACACCGCGCTGGAACGACAGGCCCTGCTGGGTCGGCGCGCGGTCGACGTCGATGTCCATCCGCGACGACAGCGCGTTGACCACGGAGAGGCCGACGCCGTGGAGACCACCGGTCGCGACGTAGGAGCCGCCGCCGAACTTGCCGCCGGCGTGCAGCTTCGTGGCCACGACCTCCACGCCGGGCAGCCCCTGTCTTGGGTTCCTTGTCCGTCGGGATGCCCCGCCCGTCGTCGTACACCTCGACGGAGTCGTCGGGGGTGCAGGGTGATCTCGACGCGGTGGGCGACGCCGGCCGGGGCCTCGTCGACGCCGTTGTCGATGATCTCCCACAGGCAGTGCATCAGGCCCCGGGTGTCCGTCGAGCCGATGTACATGCCCGGGCGCTTGCGAACCGCCTCGAGCCCCTCGAGGACGAGGAGGTGTGCCGCGTTGTAGGTGTTGTCTGCCGGTGCTGCCACAAGGAGAAAACCTACCTGCGACACGCCGTGGACCAGTGCAGGGCACGCTGCAGGCCGAAAGGACGTGGCAGGTCTAGCGTGATCACATTCGCATCACGCAATCCGGATTCCTGCAACGCGACGAACACAAAGCACGTCCCATGGTTGGGGGTAACCCCAACGGGAACGCAGATCAGTGATTGACTGGACTCTCGTCCACCCGATGGCACTTCCGGGAATCTTTGACCCGGTGGCTACGTTGGGCCAGACACCGATGGAGAGAAACGAGGCCGATGTGACTACAGCCATTGCCCCCCAGCCCGCCGCCCTGACGGCGGGTGACCGCTGCGACCGCTGCGGTGCCCGAGCCTACCTGCGTGTCGAGCTCACGTCCGGCGGTGAGCTCCTGTTCTGTGCCCACCACGCCCGTGAGCACGGAGACAAGCTCCGCTCGATCGCGTCCCACGTGCACGACGAGACGCACAAGCTCGAGCCCACCCCGGCCGGCGTTCGCGACAGCAACGACTGACCGAGGCCCCACCAACGCCACGACGGCCCCCGACCAACCGGTCGGGGGCCGTCGTCGTTCCCGGACTCTTGTGGAAGGCTCGCCGCGTGAGCGCCACCGAGTTCGTCGTCGCCGTCCTGCTGCTGGTCGGCCTCGCCGGCATCATCGTCCCGGTCATTCCCGGCCTGCTGCTGATCCTCGGCGGCCCGGGTGCTGTGGGCGATCGACGTCAACACCACCACCGGCTGGCTGGTCCTCGCGGTCGCGCTGGCCTTCCTCGCCGTCGGGACGGTCGTGAAGTACGTCGTCCCGGGCCGTCGCCTCAAGGAGGCCGGCGTCCCCCGCTCCACCTTGGTGTTCGGCGGTCTCCTCGGCATTGTCGGGTTCTTCGTGATCCCCGTGATCGGGCTGTTCGTCGGCTTCGTCCTCGGTGTCTACGCCGCCGAGCGCCGGCGCCCGGGCGCGACGGCCGCGGGCCCGGCAACCAAGCACGCGCTCAGGGCGGTGGGCCTCTCCATCCTGATCGAGCTCACGGCGTCCCTCCCGGCGGTCGCCACCCGGATCGTCGGCGTCGTGGTGACCGGCTGATGGGCATCCTGCTCGCACTGGGCGCCGCCGTCGCCTACGGCCTGTCCGACTTCGTCGGCGGGCTCGCTGCACGCCGTACGTCCGCCCGGCCGGTGGCCTTCATGTGCGCCGTGGGGGCCTTCGCCTGCACCGTCCTGATCGCGCTCGTCACCCCCGGTGAGGCGACCGGCGTGGACCTCGCGTGGGGTGCCCCGGCCGGCATCGGCTCGGGGCTCGGTGGCGCGTTCCTCTACCGCGGACTGGCCGCCGGTCGGATGGGCGTGGTCGCCCCGGTCTCCGCCGTCGGCGCCGCGATCGTGCCGGTCGCCGTGGGCGTGGCCGCCGGCGAGCGTCCGGAGCTGCTCGTCTGGCTCGGGATCGCGGCGGCCGTCCCCGGCATCTGGCTGGTCAGTCGCGAGCCGACCACGGACGGCAGCGTCGCGGCGGGCCCGGTCGACGGCGTGCTTGCGGGCGTCGGCTTCGGGCTCCTCTTCGCCGCCATCGGCCGGGTGCCCGAGGGCGCGGGCTACTGGCCGCTCTGTTCTCGCCCGAGTCTCCGCACTCCCGGCCGTGGTCCTCACCGCGATCCTGCTCAAGGCGGCGTGGCGACCCACCGCCCGCTCCGAGGTCACCGGCGGCCTGCTCGCGGGCGCCCCGGCGAGCGCGGCCGCCCTCGGCTTCCTGCTCGCCACCCAGTCCGGGCTGCTGACGGTCGCCGCTGTGCTCACCTCGCTCTATCCCGCCTTCACGATCCTGCTCGCCGCCACCGTGCTCCGCGAGCCGATCCATCGCGGTCAGGCCGTCGGGCTGGCCTTCTGCGGCCTCTGCGTCGCGCTGGTCGCGGCGGGCTGAGCCGCATGAGATGGCCGCTCGTCCTCGCGACAGCGGCCCTCTGCGCCTGTACGGCGACCCCGCCGGCCGACGAGGCGCCCGCCGCGCCCGCACCGTCGACCGAGACCGCCGGCCCGACGCCAACCGGTCCCCCGCGTCCGATCACCATCGCCGTGGCGGGAGACATCCACTTCGAGGGCCCGCTGCGTGCCCGGCTCGACGACCCGGCGACGGCACTGGCCCCGGTCACCGGAACGCTCGCGGCGGCCGACCCGGCGATCGTCAACCCGGAGACCTCCGTGGGCGCGGGTGGCCGGCCCGACCCGAGCAAGCGGTTCACGTTCCGGGCACCGCCCGCCGCGTTCGAGGCCCTCGCGGAGGCCGGGATCGATGTCGTGTCGATGGCCAACAACCATGCCCTCGACTTCGGCCGTGCACTCCTGCAGGAGACGTTCGACGAGTCCGAGCCCTTGTTGACGGTGGTCGGTGTGGGTCGCGACATCGACGAGGCCTTCGCACCGGCCCGCACCGAGATCCGGGGCACGGTCGTGGCCACGATCGGGGGCGACCCCGGCCTCCACCGACCCGACCGCTGACCCGACGTGGCAGTGGGCGGCCACGGCCGACTCCCCGGCACCGCTGACGCCGTCGACCCGAGCCGACTCCTGCGCGCTGTCCGGGAAGCCGATGCGTCGGCAGACGTCGTCGTCACCTACCTGCACTGGGGCGTCCAGGGGCGAAGCCTGTCCGACCGACGACCAGCGCTCGCTGGCCGCCGAGCTGGTCGCGGCCGGTGCCGACGTGATCGTCGGCAGCCACGCGCACCAGCTCCGGGGCGACGGTCGGTTGGGGCCCGGCTACGTCGCCTACGGGCTCGGCAACTACGCCCGGTACACCGAGGGCGCGACCGGGGTGCTCACCCTCACCGTCCGGCCGCCCAGCGAGCCGTCCGGGCGAGCCCGGGTCATCGACCACGCGTGGGCGCCGGCACGGATCGGCACCGACGGCCTGCCGCGAGAGCTCGCGGATGCCGGCGACTTCAACACCGACCGGGCGGCGCTGCGGCGCTGCGCGGGGTTCTGACTCGTCAGCGGCCCGCGAGCCGGGCCAGCACCAGCCGGCCCACCCGCTCCAGCTGGGCCGGCTCGACGACGGAGACCACGTCCTGCGCGGAGTGGTACTCGACGTACGACGTGCTGCCCAACCGCGCTCCCGGCAACCCCGCCCGGGCGAACGACCAGTGGTCACTGCTGCGCTGGTCGGGGATCAGGCGTCGTCAGCACGCCCACCCGTCGAGCCGCCGCGAGCAGCTGCCGCTGGACCGGGTCGGTGTCGTTCGCCGAACCGACCGGCACCCGCGCGCCGACCCCGACACGGTCGAGCGAGATCATCCCGCGAACATTCCGCGCTGCCGGGACCCCAGCGAGCGGACGTACTCCCGCGACCCGAAGTGGTGCTGTTCCGAATCGGTGTCGCTCCGCGGCTCCTCGGCGCCGAAGGCGATGAACACGACCGGCAGCCGGGTGCGGGCGACCGCTGCCGCCTCTGCGGCCGCCAGCATCACCCCCGATCCCCGACGCGTTGTCCTCGGCGCCCGGCGCCTGCGGCACCGTGTCCGGGTGGGCGCCCACGACCGGGTGCGGCGCCTCCGGCTCGAAACCGGGTGGCGTCGCGATCACGTTCACCGAGCGTCCGGCCGGCACCGGCACGCCCCACGAGCTTCCGGCGGGTACGGCGACGGGCTGGCGTCGCACCGAGTAGCCGAGCCGGTCGAACCGATGCTCCACCCAGCGCGCCGCCCGGGCATACGCCGGCCCCGTCGCCTCCCGCGGACCGATGCTTCCGGCCAGACGGCGAACTGCGGCCATCGCCGCCGCCGGCTCGAAGTCGTCGGCACTCATCATCGGCACGAGCACCTCGGCAGGAGGATCCTCGCCCTCGGTCGCCTCCCCGAGGTCGGCGAGCGTCACCTCGGGGGGCATCTCTCAACGCCTCGGTCGCGCGGTCGAGCAACCCCGCGTCGGCCTCGGTGACCGGGCCGCTGGCGAAGAGCAAGGTGCCGTCACGCACCAGCGCGACCCCGCTGAACTCCTCCATCCGAGTCACCATCACGCCGTCGGAGACGGTGCAGGTGTCCCCCGCCATCCGCCACTGCGCCAGAGCGGCACACAGGTCGCGCTGTGGGGCCACCTGCTGGGAGAGCGTGAATCCCCGGTGCTCGGCCCACTCGTAGGTCGTGGACACGTGGTCGCCGTGGACCGTGGTCTCGACCGGCTCGGCGCCGTCGAGCTCGGGGTCGAAGAGCGCGTGGGCCACCGTCGGCACCTCCGACGGCGCGTCCCGGGGCGGGGAGGCAGGCGCCGTACAGGAAATCGAAACCGCGGCCAACCCCACACAGAGCAGGGCGGCCGCGGTTCTGCATGGAACGGGTGATCAGTCCGGGTAGTCCCGGAGCACCTGCGACCGCGAGGGGTGGCGCAGCTTGCTCATCGTCTTCGACTCGATCTGACGGATCCGCTCGCGGGTCACCCCGTAGACCTTGCCGATCTCGTCGAGGGTCTTGGGCTGGCCGTCGGTGAGGCCGAAGCGCATCGACACGACGCCCGCCTCGCGCTCGGAGAGCGTGTCGAGGACGGCGTGCAGCTGCTCCTGCAGCAGCGTGAAGCTGACCGCGTCGGCGGGCACGATGGCCTCGGAGTCCTCGATCAGGTCGCCGAACTCGGAGTCGCCGTCCTCACCCGGGGGCGTGTGCAGCGAGATGGGCTCGCGACCGTACTTCTGGACCTCGATGACCTTCTCGGGGGTCATGTCGAGCTCCTTGGCGAGCTCCTCGGGCGTGGGCTCGCGGCCCGAGTCCCGGAGCATCTGCCGCTGGACGCGGGCAAGCTTGTTGATGACCTCGACCATGTGCACCGGGATGCGGATGGTGCGCGCCCGGTCGGCCATGGCGCGGGTGATGGCCTGACGGATCCACCCAGTCGCGTAGGTCGAGAACTTGTAGCCCTTGGTGTAGTCGAACTTCTCGACCGCGCGGATCAGGCCGAGGTTGCCCTCCCGGATGAGGTCCGGGAAGAGCATGCCGCGACCGGTGTAGCGCTTGGCCAGCGAGACGACGAGACGGAGGTTGGCCTCGAGGAGGTGGTTCTTGGCGCGGCGCCCGTCCTCGGAGATCCACTCGAGCTCCTCGAGGACCTTCGGGGGTGATCTTGCCGCCCTTGTTGAGCTTCTCCTCGGAGAAGAGGCCGGCCTCGATCCGCTTGGCGAGCTCGACCTCCATCTCGGCGTTGAGGAGGGGCACCTTGCCGATCTGCTTGAGGTAGTCCTTGACCGGGTCGGCGGTGGCGCCGGCGACCATGACCTGCTGCTCGGGCTCGTCCGTGTCGTCCGACGCGGAGACGGTGAAGGCCTGCTTCTCGTCCTCCTTGATCGTCGGGTCGACCTTGACGTCCTTCTCGAACTGCTCGTCGGGGAAGGTCCGGCAGGAGCTTCTTGCCGTCGGGTCCGACAGCGGCGGGCGCGAGCTCGACGGCCACGTCCACGGCGTCGGTCGCGGCGGCCTTCTTCGCCGGCGCCTTCTTGGCTGCGGCCTTCTTCGCCGGGGCCTCGGTCGCCTTCGTCGCGGTGGTCTTCGTCGCGCTCGTCGCGGCGGCGGCCTTCTTCGCGGGCGCCTTCTTGGCAGCCGCGGTGGTCGTCTTGCGGGTGCTCGACGTGGCGGCGACCGCGCGGGTGCTGGCCGCGTCGACGTTGACGGTGATGCCCGGGCCGCTGATGTGGACCAGCAGTGCCTTCAGATGACGGGGGCTCGACCGCCGCATCGTCACTGGCCCGGCGAACTTCTTCTGGAGTCACGCTCCCGGCCGGGGATCCGCGCTCGATCAGCGCGACGATGGACGGGTGCGCGAGCACCTCTGCGGGGAGCAACTTGCGTGCGTGCGGGGACACGAACACCTCTCGTCAAACGGCATCGGGGCGCGGCAAGGCCCGGTCAAGTCAAGAGCCGCATTGTCATTCTGCCACGGGGTTGGTCAAGGTCCGTCAACGGCGTGTGCACGGCCCGTCAACGAGGCGCCATGTCAGGCCGGAGCGGCGGTCTTGGCGGCCGCCTTCTTGGCCTTCTTGTAGTCGCGCACCTTCTGCAGGGAGGCCGGATCCACGACGTCCGCGACCGAGCGGGAACCCGTCGAGGGCGTAGTCCCCCACGGCCTGCTCCCAGCCATCGGGCGTGACCCCGCGCTGCTTGGCGAGCAGCGCCACGAAGATCTGTGCCTTCTGCTTGCCGAAGCCCGGCAGCGCCATGATCCGCTTCAGCAGGTCCTTGCCGTCTGCCGCCTCCGTCCACAGCCGAGAGGCGTCACCGTCGTAGTCGTCGGCGACGATGCGGGCGAGCTCCTGCAGCTTGGCCGACATCGAGCCCGGGAAGCGGTGGATGGCCGGCGTCGTGGCGGCCATGGCGGCGAACTCCTCCGGGTCTGCGGACGCGATCGCCGCCGGGTCGAAGCTCCCGAAGCGGTCCGTGACCTTGGCGGGGCCGCGGAAGGCGTGCTCCATCGGATACTGCTGGTCGAGCATCATCCCCGCCAGCAGGGCGAAGGGGGACTCGTCGAGGATCTTGTCGGCGGCGGGGTCGCCGGTGATCTGGATGGCCATGTCCCCATCTTGCCCGACGACGCCCACGAGAGACGGCTCAGCCGAGTCACAGCACGTCCCTGCGGGGAGTGACGCGCAGCGCCAGCGCAACCGCGGCGGCGGTGTAGACGACCGGGACCAGCGCCGCCATGGGCGCCGCCAGCAGCTTCCCGTCCAGTCCCATCGACGGCCCGAGGTCGAACAGGGAGACGGTCGTTCCCGGGGGCAACCAGCGTCCGACGGCGGGGAACGTGGGGACGACGGTGAACTCGAAGGCGGTCATCCACACGAGCACCCCGACGACTGCGACGACGCGGTGGCGGACCAACGCACCGATCCCGACCCCGATGACGCTGTACGCGGCCATCACGACGAACCCGGTGGCGACCACGCCCCAGAAGTGCCCTCCGAGCGTCACGTCGCCGTCTCGTGAGCGGATCAGCGCAATGGCGAACGGCACGGCCAGTGCGAGGGTGGCGACGGTGACGGCGACGCTGGCGAGCGCCAGCGCAAGCCACTTCGCGACCGGGACCCGGGTGCGCCGCGGCTCGCCGAGGTAGGTCGAGGTGATGGTGCCGTAGCGGAACCTCCCTGGGTGAAGGCGATCGTGCCGAACAGCACCATCACCAGCTGGGGCACACCGAAGCACGTCGCCACCACGTCGGCGAGCAGGCCGGGGTCGTCCAGCGAGAGCGGCGCCTCCGCTCCCCCGACCTTCGGGACGCTGGCGCCGACTGTCAGCGCCACGAGGCCGAGCGTGGCAAGCAGCAGTCCGGCCGTGATCCGAGCGCTGCGCAGCTTGAGCAGCTCGGCCCGGAGGAGTGCCGTCATGGCGCGACCCTCTCGGGCTGGCGCGGACGCTCGTCCATCGGGCCGGATTCCCGGATCAGCCGGAAGAAGGCCTGCTCCGAGTCGGCTGTCCCCACGAGGCTGTGCAGCACGATCCCGTGCAGGGCGGCGAGCTCGCCCACCTGCTCGGGGGGCGGCGTCCACGGCCAACCCGTCATCTGTACGCCGATGGCCGACATCGGCCGCGTCGAGGGCGACGCAGAGCCGGTCCGGGTCTGGCGTACGCACCCTCGACCCGACCCCCGCCTCCGCACGCAGCTCCGCAAGGGTCGAGGACCGCAAGAGGCGGCCGTGCGCCATGACCAACACGTGGTCGGCGGTGAGCTCGACCTCACTCAGGGCATGGCTGGACAGGAGGACGGTGCGACCCTCGTCCGCCAGTCGGCGGACGTACCCCCGCAACCACCGCACGCCCGGCGGGTCGAGCCTGTTCGTCGGCTCGTCCGGGACGAGCACGCCCGGGTCACCGAGCATCGCTGCCGCTATCCCCAGCCGCTGGCGCATCCCCAGCGAGAAGCCCCCGACCCGGCGACGCGCGTCCGACGCCAACCCGACCTCGCCCAACACCCGCTCACACATGTCCAGTGGCAGGCCGGACGCTGTCGACAGGATGCGAAGGTGGTCCCGGGCGGTGCGCCCGGGGTGATAACCGGACGTCTCGAGGACCGCGCCGACCCCGACGAACCGGCCCCGACAGCTCGTCGTACCGCAAGCCATCGAACGTCGCAGCTCCGGTGTCCGGTGCGACGAGCCCGAGCAGCATCCGCAGGGTGGTGGTCTTGCCGGCCCCATTGGGGCCGAGCAGGGCCGTGACCTGCCCCGGCAGCGCGACTGCGCTGACGTCTTCGACTGCAACCACGTCCCCGAAGGACTTGGTGAGGCCCGTCAACTCGATGGCACTGGTCACGGCCCGCTTCCCATCCACACGGCCCGGATCCGCATTTCCTCAGGTTTACCTGATAATCAGGTTACCCTGAACAATGTGACACAGACCCCGCAGGCCGTCAACACCGTCATGATGCTCGGACGCGCGTACAGCCTGCTGGGGTTCCGCATCGTCGATGGCGTGGTGGGTTCCGGATTCCCACAGAAGCCCGCACACTCGGCGGTCTTTGCGCAGATCGACCCCGCCGGTTCCCGTCTCACCGTGCTGGCACACGCGCGAACATGTCACCGCAGGCGATGGGCGAGTTCGTCGACGAGCTCGAGGAGCTCGGCTACGTCGTCCGGCGTCCCGATCCGACCGATCGACGGGCGAAGCTGATCACCCTGACGAGCAAGGGACAGGCCTGTATCGCCGCCGGCATCGCCACCATCGACGGGATCGAGCAGCAGCTGACGGCAAGGCTCGGCGAACGCGGTCACGCACAGCTGCGCAGTCTGCTCGCCAAGCTTCTCGAGGACGGATGACGCGTGCGGCAGGGCTCGAGGGCCCGGTCGTACCGGGATTCAGTCGGCCTTGACCGCCAGCACCGGGCAGTGCGCGTCGAGCAGGATCCGCTGCGCGTTGGATCCGAGGATCAGCTTGCCGACGGGTGAGCGGCGGCGCAGCCCGATCACGAGCAGCTCGGCGGAGTTGGCCTCGGCCGGGCTGATGAGGTCCTCGGCGGGTTCGAAGCCGCGGACGAGCTGGCGGATGTCGTATTCCACGCCCGACGCGTCGAGCGTCTTGCGCACCGCATCCATCTCGCCCTCGGCGGCGCGCGCCTTGCTCTGGTCGAAGTCGTTGCCACCGCGGTGGGAGTTGACCACCACGAGCTTGCTGCCGCGGAGCTTGGCCTCCGAGATGGCGGTGGCCAGCGCGGCCTCACCTTCGGGTTTGGGAACATATCCGACGACAACGGTGCCCATGGCTTCTCCTTCGCACAGTGCCCTCGCGCTTCGTTACGCCCGGGCTTATCCGCACCGTATCGAATCTGCAGCCCCGGCGGGAGCCTGTGGACGAGCCGACGCACGAGAAGCCGGATCCGTGCAAGGTTGACCCATGCCCGTCTCCGCCCCCATCACCCGCACCGAGCACTCGGTCTTCCGGGCGGCCGTTCTCGATTTCAAGGAGGCGACGCCGCGCGGTCGCGTCCCCGTGTCCCTGCATGTCGGCGTTCCCGGCCGTGCCGTCGCGCGCCACGTGGTCGAGCGCGGGCAGTCACTCGACCGGGCGCTGCGCACCGACATCGCGGCCGCTCTCCTCCAGCAGACCTCGAGCGCCGCCCAACGGTGGGCGTGGCTGACCCGTGGCGGCTCGCTGGCGCTGCACGATGCCGACGTCGCCCGGTCGGCTGCGTGGTACGCCGCCTGCGCGGGAGCGCGAGGTCGAGGTGCCGTTCGTCGTCGTGACCCGCACGGGGTGGGCCGACCCGCGCACCGGCGTGCTGCGTGAATGGAGCCGGCTGCGGCGCCGCTCCGGCGTCCCGGCCGCTCGTCAGTCCTGTGTGAGCGGGCTCGTTGGTGTGCATCCGCTCGCGGTAGTCGAGCAGCGTCGCGCGCAGGGCGTCGAACCTGTCCTGGTCCTGCCGCTGTCGCATCCGGCCCACGAACCACTCGGCACCGTTGGTCCCCAGCAGGCAGCGCTGCTCGATGATGCCCAGCAAACGGTCACGCACCGGGCCCTCGACGCCCCGGGCGTCGAGGCCCTCGGCCGCCATCGGCAGCAGCCGACGCAGCACCAGCTCGGTGGCGCGCACCGGCCGATGCCGGGCCAGTAGATCTGGGCGTCCACACCCTGCTGCGCGGCAACGTGGAAATTTTCCTCGGCCGCTGAGAAGGACATCTGCGACCACAGCGGCCGCTCGCTCTCGGCCAGTGAACGGACCAGTCCGAAGTAGAACGCCGCGTTGGCGATCGTGTCGGCCACGGTCGGGCCGGCGGCGAGGAGGCGGTTCTCCACGCGCAGGTGCGGCACTCCCCCGGCGATGTCGTAGACCGGCCGGTTCCAGCGGTAGATCGTGCCGTTGTGCAGGCGCAGCTCGGGCAGGTTGGGCGTGCCGCCGGCCTCGAGCACCTCGAGCGGGTCTTCATCGTCGGTGATCGGCAGCAGGGCCGGGAAGTAGCGGACGTTCTCCTCGAACAGGTCGAAGACCGACGTGATCCACCGCTCGCCGAACCACACACGGGGCCGCACCCCCTGCACCTTCAGCTCGTCGCTGCGCGTGTCTGTCGCCTGCTCGAAGAGCGGGATCCGGGTCTCGCGCCACAGCTCCTTGCCGAGGAGGTAGGGCGAGTTGGCCGCCACGGCCAGCTGCACCCCCGCGATCGCCTGCGAAGCGTTCCAGTAGGCCGCGAAGTCCTCGGGCGAGGTCTGCACGTGGAACTGGGTGCTCGTGCAGGCCGCCTCCGGCACGATCGAGTCGGCCGTCGTCGAGAGCCGGTCGCGACCGGAGATGTTGATCGTGATGTCCTCGCCGCGAGCCGAGAGGATCTGCTCGCTCAGCAGCTTGTAGCGGGGGTTGGAGCTGAGGCTGTGCACCTCCATGTGGCCCTCGTCGAGCGTCGGGAGGATGCCGATCATCACCCGGTGGGCGCCCACCTCGGCGGCCTTGGACTCGGCGTCGTTCAGCGAACGCCGCAGGCTCTCCTCGAAGATGGTCAGCCCGCCCTCGCGCAGGGTGGCCGGCGCGACGTTGATCTCGATGTTGAACTGGCCCAGCTCCGTCTGGAACTCCGGCGACGCGATAGCCTCCAGCACCTCGGCGTTCTTCAGCGCCGGGTCGCCCTGCTCGTCGACCGGGTTGAGCTCGACCTCGAGGCCCGTCATCGGGTCGTCGGTGTCGAAGCGGGCCTCGCGCAGCATCCGGGCGAAGACGTCGAGGTTGCGGCGCACCTTCTCCCGGTGCTGCGTGCGGTCGGCCCGTGAGAACTCCTGCTGCTCCACCTCTTCGCCCATGTCGCGACGATAGCGAGCCGGAGCACCGGATGGGTGCCGTGCGGAGGTTCAGGCTGCCCCCTCGGCCGGTCTGACGGTGTGACTCAGCAGGGACTCCCACAGGTCCGGCGACGTGGCTGACATCAGCATCTCCGCCACCAGCCCCGCCAGCGAGTGCTCCGGATCGACGGCCCGGGCACGATCGACGGCGCACCAGGGCCAGCGCTCCCTCGCCGGCCAGCCAGCTGGTGAATGCCAGCACCGAGGCCGGCCCGGGAACCAGCTCCTCGGGCGTGCGCCTCACGATGTCGCTCCAGAGCTCGACGTAGGGCCGGGCGTTGTCCCGGGTCAGCCAGCGCCACGCCTCGTCGCGCAGGTCGGGCTGGACGAGGGACACGGCGA
This sequence comes from Nocardioides sp. B-3, assembly GCF_024703895.1. Taxonomy (GTDB): domain Bacteria; phylum Actinomycetota; class Actinomycetes; order Propionibacteriales; family Nocardioidaceae; genus Nocardioides. The sequence continues at coordinate 3,634,736 of NZ_CP087968.1, read as the reverse complement.
GCGCGGCCAGCACGTCCGGCGGGGCGGGCGTGTGCGAGGCGGCCGGGCGAGTGATGCACGGACGCATTGCGGCCGGCGTGAGCGGCTCCGCCGCCGCGACGAACCCGGCCACCAGCTCGGAGCCGACCGGGTCGCGTGTCACCGTCGCCGCCAGTGCCTCCCGCGAGCTGTGGGTGACCCGGCCGTCGAACACCGCCTCGACGGCGAACGGGTGGTGTCCGACCCGGAACGGGATCCCCCGGTAGGCCTCCGGCCCGCGGCCCGGGAGCACCGCGAAGTAGTGGTCGTCGTGCACGCGGAGCAGCTCGAAGACCTCGATGCCGGCGTCGGTGAAGCCCTCGTGCAGGCTCCAGGGCGACCTCGTCGGCGACGGCCGTGTCGTCGTCGTAGACGACGAACACGACCTTGCTGATGCCGTGCCTGCGGGCCGGGCGCAGGAGCGCCTCCAGCACGTCGTCGACGTCGGACTCGTCGGCGGGCAGGTCGACGCGGGCGTGGAACTGCCGCGCCCCCTCGACGGAGAGCATGACGACCGACCTCGCGGGCGGGAAGCCGATGGCAATGGGCACGAAGGCGAGCAGGTCCTCGGGACAGGTGGCCTTCATCTGGCGGGAGAGGTGATGTGGAGTGGTCATGACGATGACGCTGCCCAGCCGCACCGACACTCATCCTCGCCTCTCGCCACACCTGTGGACGACGCTTCGGGAGCGGTTGCCTGTGGATGGGTTCGGGACTGCGACAATGCCTGACATGACGTGGGGTCGCGGGTGAGGTCGACAGCCTCCGTCCTGCACATCGACCTCGACGCGTTCTTCGCCGCGGTCGAGCAGCGCGACAAGCCCTCCCTGCGCGGCAAGCCGGTGATCGTCGGTGGCGTCGGGGGGCGGGGCGTGGTCGCGACCGCCTCCTACGAGGCCCGAGCCTTCGGCGTCCGGTCCGCCATGTCGACCCGCGAGGCCCGCGCCCGCTGTCCGCACGCGGCGTTCCTCACCGGCCGTTTCCACGCCTACCGCGAGACGTCCGGCAAGGTGATGGCCGTGCTGCGTGCCGCTTCGCCACTCGTGGAGCCGCTCTCCCTTGACGAGGCCTTCGTCGACCTCGCGCAGGCGGGCCTGCCCGATCTGGAGGTGGCAACCGTCGCGGCGTACGGCGAAAGCCTCCGCGCGCAGGTCGCCCGGGCCACCGGCGGGCTCACGGGAAGTGTCGGCATCGGGTCGTCGAAGTTCATCGCCAAGGTGGCCAGTGAGCTGGACAAGCCCGACGGGCTCACGGTCGTGCCGCCCGGCACCGAGCGCGATCTGCTGCGGCCGATGAAGGTGACGGTCATCCCCGGCGTCGGGCCCGCCACGACCGAGCGGCTGCGCCGCGCCGGCATCCACACGATCGCCGACACCGGAGGCGGTCCCCGAGGACGAGATGGTCCGACTGCTCGGCAACGCGCACGGGCACGGCCTCTTCCAGCTCGCGCGCCCGGGACGACCGTCTCGTCGTCGCCGACCGCGAGACGAAGTCCGTCAGCTCCGAGGGCACCTACGACACCGACCTGACCGACCGCCGGTTGATGGAGGGACTGCTCACGCGGCAGGCCACCCACGTCGGCGAGCGGCTGCGCAAGCACGGCCTCTCAGGTCGCACCGTGACCATCAAGGTGCGCCTGCACGACTTCACGACCCTGAGCCGTTCCTCGACCCTCTCCTCCCCCACCGACAGTGGCCCGGCGATCAGTCGCGTCGCGAGGTCCCTGCTGGCCGACCTCGACACCTCCGGCGGCGTGCGGCTGCTCGGCGTGGGTGTCTCGGGGCTCGCCGACTGGATCCGGGAGGACCTCTTTGGCGAGACCGAGGCCGAGGAACCCGAGGTGGACCTGCCGGCGGCCGAGCCGGTGCGGCGCGGCTACGTGCCGGGCATGGACGTGGTTCACGACGAGATGGGTCACGGCTGGGTGTGGGGCTCCGGCAAGGGCGTGGTGACGGTGCGCTTCGAGACCGCCGAGACGCCGCCCGGCCCGGTCCGGTCCTTCTCCGTCGACGATCCCGCGCTGGCGCCGGCCGAGCGCCCCGTGGACGACTGAAAGCCGTTCAACGCCTGAGCGTTCATTGCGAGCCTCGTCGCTCGCTGGGACGATGGCAGGGAAATGGGAGAGGGGCTCCAGACGGTATGAGCGTCAGGAGCCCCTCAGTTTGACCGGTTGCGGTGACGTCCGATCGATCAAGACCGACGCAACCCTCCGAGGTCCCCGTCACCGGGCCCCCGCAGCGAGCAAGCTCGCCGTGTGAGTTCTGCGTTTCAGTCCGATCCCCAGCTCCGCAAGCGGTGCTGGTAGAGAGAGTTCTATGCGCTCGCGGACCTGCCGCGCAAGGGGTACGGCAAACATTCCTTCGGTCCCACAGGCATGTCCACAGAAGATCTGCGGTGGTCCACAGATGAGGCCCGCTTCTCCACATGGATGTGGATCAGCCTGTGGATGACCGCCGCGCGACCACGGCCATCCAGAGCCCATCCGGATCAGTGGCTGCTCCGAACCGGCCCTGAGAAGTCCCTGAGAGTTGGTCGAGGTTGCAACTCTGCAGGAACCCCCGCACGTCAGTGCTGGTGAAGGGCCACAACGAACGGGAATCTCCGGACCGTGTGGGCCGTTGAACACGACGTGACGCGATCGGGGACCGCGACACAACGGAGGAGGCGACGAGAATGACCACCACACAGATCACCAAGAACGCACCCGGCGCGCAGCGCAGCCGGCAGGGGACGCGCGGCGCGACGCGTGAGATCGAAGGTCGCGACAGCGTCGGGCTCTACCCGGACGAGATCGCTCGCACGCCGCTGCTCGACGCCATCACCGAGGTCGAGCTGTCCAAGACCATCGAGGCCGGCCTGCTGGCCGAGAAGCTCCTCGGAGGAGGGCCGCGTCGGCCGCAAGAAGGGCGGCGCCCCGGGCAGCGCCAACCGGGGAAGAGCTGGAGTGGCTGGCCGAGGAAGGCCGCAAGGCCGTCGACCAGTTCATCTCGGCCAACCTGCGTCTCGTCGTGTCGATCGCCCGCAAGTACGGCCGCTCGCAGATGCCGATGCTCGACCTGATCCGGGAGGGCAACACCGGACTGATCCGCGCAGTCGAGAAGTTCGACTACTCCAAGGGCTACAAGTTCTCGACCTACGCCACCCGGTGGGTGCGGCAGGCCATCACCCGCGGCATCGCGCAGCAGGCGCGGGTCGTACGGCTTCCCGTGCACGTGGTCGAGGAGCTCAACCAGTGTCGGGTGCCCGCCGCACGCTCGAGCGCCAGCTCGGCCGCGACCCGGAGCCGCACGAGATCGCCACCGAGCTCGGGATGGACATCGACCGGGTCCTCGACCTGATGTCCCGGGGTCGCGACCACGTGTCGCTCGACACCCCGGTGGACGAGGACGGCGACACGTCACTCGGTGACCTGATGGCCCGGGAGACGGCCCCCGGTCCCGACCCGGAGTTCCTCGATGTCGAGGCACGCCAGCGGCTCGAGGACCTCGTCTCGCACCTCGACGAGCGGGCCGCCGACATCATCCGCGCCCGCTACGGCCTCACCGACGGACGCCAGCACAAGCTGGCAGACATCGGCGCCAAGCACGGCATCTCCGCGGAGCGAGTCCGCCAGCTCGAGCGCGAGGCCCTGCAGAAGCTGCGTCGCATCGGCGACCCGGACCTCGCGACCGGCAGCACCGCGGCCTGACCCGTTCCACCAGCCTCCTCCCGGGGCAGCAGGCCCGTCCCGATCTTCGGGGCGGGCCTTGGTCACTTCTGCACCATCGACCAGCGGTGAGTGAGCCACATTCGAGGGCCGGCAAATGTGGTTGTGCCACCTCCATCGAGCGACGACACGTGTCCGACCGCCCCAGCGGTCAACCACCCACATTCGAGCGGCCGAAAATGTAGGTCACGCACCGCCGCCGGGCGGGTCGGACCGGTCGAGCCGGGTGGACGACCCGAGGGTCAGTACGCAGCGGAGGTCAGCGCGGCAGCGGCGTCCCGGGCCAGCGTCGTGACATCGCCCGGCACGGGAACCCGGCCCGCCGCTCGCTGCTGCCACAGCTGCACAGCAACGACCCGGGCGGCGGCCTCCTCGATCCGCTCGCGCGAGATCTCGCCCTCCTCGACCGCCTTGGTGACGACGCGGTGGGTCTCGACGGTGTCGACCGGCATCAGCAGCAGGTCGGCGCCGGCGTTGAGCGCTGCGACGGCCGGCTTGTAGCTCGAGGCGACGGCGCCCATGCCCAGCGAGTCGGTGATCGCGACTCCCTCGAAGCCCATGTCGTCGCGCAGGAGGTCGTAGACCTCGGGCGCCGGGGAGGCGGGGACACCCGGAGCAATCGCGGTGAGGTCGAGGTGGCTGAGCATGACGGCGGGCGCGTGCGTGTCGATCGCCGCCTCGAACGGCGGCAGGTCGTGCGCCAGCATCTCCGCCAACGTGGAGTCGAGCACCGGCAAGGTGTCGTGGCTGTCACTGGTTGCGGCCCCGTGGCCCGGGAAGTGCTTGACGGTCGACACGACACCGGCCGCGTCGAACCCACGCACCGCCGCGGCGGTCGCCTTGGCCGCGATCGCCGGGTCCTCGCTCGCCGATCGCGTGCCGATTGTGGGATCGGCCGCCCCCGATCGTCACGTCGGCCACCGGCGCGAACACCTGTGTGAAGCCGAGCTCGCGTAGCTCGAGCCCGGTCGCGTACGCCGCCCCGGCGCACCACTTCCCGGCCCGACTCGCCGTCCGCCGAGATCGCGTCGCCGGCCGCGTCGAAGGCCGGGAACTCGGTGGCGATGCCACGCAGGTGCGACACGTAGCCACCCTCCCGGTCCACACCGAGCACGGGCGGGTAGCTGCGGCCGTCGTCGACGGCGGCCTGTGTCAGTGCGGCGGTCATCTCGCGGACCTGCGCCTCGTCGACAACGTTGCCGTTGGTGATCGAGATGCCGGCGAGGTGCTGGTCGCGCAGCATGGTCGCGACCTCGGTCGGGTCGGTGCCGAGATAGCGACCCACGATGACCTGACCTGCCAGCTGCTCGCTGGTCATGTCGGCCACGATCGACTGCGCCTGCTCGAGCTCGCCGACTGTCGGCCCCCAGCCGAGGGGGTGTTCGGGTCGGGCGATTCTTCAGCAGGTCGTGCCGAGACAGAGGGGTCCGCCACCGTCCCGTCCGGGGCATCGGCCTGCGACGTGCAACCAGCGAAGACGCAGGCCATGACGGTCAGGACGGCCGCGGCTCGGTGGGTACGCACGGCGCGAAGGTTACCCGCGTCGCCGTACGCGCCCTGAAACGCGGCTTCAGCCCGGTTCACCGCCCTTCGACACCGACCCCCATCCGGAAGACCGGGTGTCCGCCCGGGTAGGCGCCGGCCCCGGCCGTGGCGGTCCCGGCGAGCGCGAGGCGCCGCGCGGTGCGCCGATCCCCGCGGCGGCGCTTGACCAGCGCGGTCACGAAGAGTGCAAGGGTGGCGTCCATCGCGATCGCGTGCACCAGCGCCACCCGCGTCTCGCTCCCGGACGTCGTGGCGAGGTCGTGGGCACCTGTGAGCGCCGTCGGCAGCGCGGTCAGGCAGCCCGTCAGCAGGAGGGGCGTCGACCGCCGCCGCGTGCTTCTCCGAGCCGGCGAGGTCCAGCAGCGTGGCCATCATCCACGCCCCCAGAGGCAGCTGCGCCTGCCACCGGGTGCACGCGGTGGCCCAGCCAGTCGCCGCCGAGCAAGTGGTCGAGGAAAGGTGGGTCGACGAGCACCTCGTGGGCACCGGCCCGGACCCGCGTCGCCGGGACATCGATCCCGTCGGCACGCTCGATGAGTCGCACGGCCCGTTCGGCGCTGCTCACGGACCGCTCACGGAACAGCATCCCGTCAGTCGAGCACACTTCCGGCACCGGTGAAAGGCCCGCAGGGGTGTTGCCTTCCGAGCGCAGTCAGGCGTCGGCCCGGAGGGACACGAAGACCTCGACCACCCGATCGCGGAGCTGGTCGGGGGTGCCGGTGTTGTCGATGACGTGGGTCGCGATCGCGAGCCGGTCCTCCCGCGACGCCCGGGCGGCGATCCTCGACTCGGCGTCCTCGCGGGTCCAGCCGCGGTCGGCCATCATCCGCGCGATCTGGAGCTCGGGCGGGCAGTCGACGACGATCACCGCATCGGAACGAGTCGGCGCGACCGCCCTCGGCCAGCAGCGGGATGTCGTGCACGACCGAGTCGTCGTCCCCAGCTGCTTCCTCCAGTGCGACCATCCGCTCGAACACCAGCGGGTGCACGATCGCCTCGAGCCGCTTGCGGGCCTCGGCGTCGCCGAAGACCAGCGCACCCATCGCCGCCCGGTCGAGGTCGCCGGCTGGCGTGAGCAAGGAGGATCCGAACTCGGCCACCACCGCGTCCGGGCCCGGAGTGCCCTTCTTCACCACCTCGCGCGCGAGCGCGTCGGCGTCGATGATCACCGCGCCGAGCTCGGCCAACATCGCCGAGACCGTGCTCTTGCCGGAGGCGATCCCCCCAGTCAGTCCGACTCTCGAGCTCACCCCTGCTCTCCCAACTTCGTGAGGATCCGGTCCAGCGTACGGCGGTCACGCTCCCCCCGGGACGTCGAGCACGCGCTCCGCGGCCTGCCCGCGGACATCCTCGATCTTCCGGAGCAGCAGCCGTCCGGCGTCGGTCAGCGCCAGCGTCGTGGCCCGCCGATCGGTGGGGTCGGCCGAGCGGGGCGATCCAGCCGCGCTCCTCGAGCGCATCGGCGACCTCGGTGGCCGAGCGCGGGGTGATCCGCAGCCGGGTGGCCAGCACGGAGGGCCTCACGGGTTCGGACGACGCGATCACCTTCAGCGCACGCGACTGCGCGGGGGTGATGCCCCGGGCGTCGAGCTCCCGGGCCGTCTCGCGGCGGATCTGCCGGGCGGCGGCCATCAGCAGGTCACCGGTCGAGTCGGACGTCGGGGAACCCATGGGAACAACCCTAGCCCCGTGGGCGTTGCACCCTCATAGTGAGGTTACCTCACGACATACTTCGAAAGGAGTTGGTCGCATGGATGACCAGCAGAGCTCCCGCCGCTCCCGCAGCGGCCGTCCCGACCCCGCCGACAAGCGGCAGCTCGCGGACCACCCTGTCTCCCTCACCCGGATCGCGCCTCTTCGCGCCGCACCGAGGCACCCTCGTCGTCGTCATCGCCCTGATCATGGTCAGCTCGGTCATCGGCCTCGCCCAGCCCTTCCCGGTGCGCCACGTCATCGACGAGGCGCTCCCCCGCCGGACGTGCGCCTGCTGGTCACGCTGGTGCTCGGCATGCTCGCAGTCGCGATCGCCACCGCCGCCATCGGCGTCGTGCAGACCCGGCTGTCGACGTCGGTCGGCCAGCGCGTCATGCACCGCCTGCGCAGCGACCTGTTCTCGCACCTGCAGCGCCAGTCTCTCGGGTTCTTCACCCGGACCCGTGGCGGCGACGTCCAGTCGCGCCTCGTCAACGACATCGGCAGCATGCAGAGCGTGGTCACCAGCACCGCCACCTCGATCGCGGCCAACGTCACCGTCGTCGTCGGCACCGCCGCGGCCATGGTGGCCCTGAGCTGGCGCCCGGCGCTGCTCTCCCTGATCGTCATCCCGCCGGCCGTCTTCCTGACCCGGCAGGTCGCGCGCATGCGCCACAAGCTCACGTCCCAGCGGCAGCGCTGACTCGCGGACCTGCACGTGCAGATCGAGGAGGGACTCTCCGTGAGCGGCGTGCTCCTCACCAAGACCCCGGGCGTCGGCGGCGCCCTCAGCACCCGCTTCGAGGAGACCTCGGCCGATCTGGTCGACCTCGAGATCCGCTCCCGCCTCGCCGGTCGCTGGCGGATGGCCACGATGAACATCATCTTCTCCGCCATCCCCGCCGCCATCTACCTCGCTGCCGGCTTCCCGGCGACGTCGGGTGGCATGACCATCGGCACCCCGGTCGCCTTCATCGCCCTCCGGGGCACCCTGTTCCGCCCCCTGATGGGACTGCTCAACGTGGGCGTCGAGATCACCGCCTCGATGGCGTTGTTCTCCCGGATCTTCGAGTACGCCGACCTGCCGATCGATCTTCCGGAGCCGGTCGACCCCACGCCACTCCCCCGGTCCGGCGGTGGGGTCACCTTCGAGCACGTGGGCTTCGGCTATGACGCCGACAGCGATGTCCTCACCGACATCCACCTCACCGTGCCGGCCGGCTCGAGCCTCGCGCTGGTCGGCGCCACCGGCAGCGGCAAGTCGACCCTCGCCGGCCTCGTCGCCCGCCTGCACGACCCGACCGACGGTCGGGTGCTGATCGACGACGTCGACGTCCGCGACGTGGCAGCCACCGACCTCGCGAGTCGAGTCGGGATGGTCACCCGGGAGACCTACCTGATGCACACCAGCATCCGCGAGAACCTCCTGCACGCCCGCCCCGACGCCACGGACGAGGAGATCGAGGACGCCGCTCGCCGCGCCCAGATCCACGACCTGATCGCGGGGCTGCCGCACGGCTACGACACGATCGTCGGTTCCCGCGGCCACCGGTTCTCCGGCGGGGAGAAGCAGCGGCTGGCGATCGCCCGCACCCTGCTCCGCGACCCGGCCATCCCGGGTCCTCGACGAAGCCACCAGCGCCCTCGACAACGAGACCGAGCGCGCGATCCGGGCGTCCCTCGACTCGCTCGCCCAGGGGTCGCACCACCATCACCATCGCGCACCGGCTCTCGACCGTGCGCAATGCCGACCGGATCGCGGTCCTCGACCACGGCCGGGTCGTCGAGCTGGGCACCCACGAGGAGCTGCTGCTCCGGGGCGGGCACTACGCCACGCTGATCCGCGGCAGCCTCGCCGAGGCGGCCTGACGCCTCAGGCCAGTCCGGCCTTGCGGGCGTAGACCGTCGCCTGCTCGGCGGCGTCCAGATCACCGGTGAGCAGGCGTTCGGTGGTCCAGTGGTCGACGGAGAGGCCCGTCAGTGCGACGTACTCCGCCAGCTCGGGCTCGAGGGGGCGCGCCAGCGTCATCAGGTCGGCGCCGGTGGGCGCCGTACCGGAGATGCTCGGAGAGCCTGCCATCAGCTGCCGAAGCGGCGGATAGGGCTTGAACCGGCCCACGCCGATGTGCCGGGTGACCTTGTCGAGCGTCGGGTTGGGCTCGGCGAGCAGCGTCGCGAAGTCGAGGAAGAGCCACTGCTCGCGGGGAAAGACGCTGAGCCCGTGCCGGACCTGCCCGCCGTAGTAGCCCCGGATCACGCCGGAGGCACGCATGAACCTCGCTCGTCCGCCGCGCCCGTCGAACTCCGCCGGCAGCTCGGTCGGGAAGTCGTCGGGCCGCCACGCCATCATCTCGGGCCAGTCCGGCGCCTTGTCGGGCTGGCGCTCGCGCACCATCACCCACTGGCTGACCCGGGCGGTCGATCGGGTCGCGGAAGACCGCGATCAGGCGCATGTCGGGGGCGCTGCTCGTGCATCCGCTCCAGCGACCCGGGCATCAGCAGGTAGCGCGGCGTCGCGTCGCCCGGGAGGCGATGTGGATCGGCTTCGCGTGCCTGATGCCGTACGCCGAGTGGTCGGCGTCGCGCCAGTCGCGTCATCGACGTCGAACCAGCCCATCTCCTTGCGGGGCGGGCGCGCCACCTCGGGATGCTGGTTGAGCATCCACTGCAGGGTCGACGTGCCCGCCTTCTGCACGCCGACGATGGAGAAGGTGAAGGGCAGGAAGGACACGTCAGCCCTGCGACAGCTTCTCTGCCGCCGCCAGCAGCACGCACGTGGCCACGGCATCGATCGCGGCCGTCACCTCGTCGAGCGGCGGCATGGTCGGCGCGATCCGGATGTTCTGGTCGTTGGGGTCGTCGCCGTGCGGGAAGGACGACCCGGCCCGGGTGAGCGCGACGCCCGCGTCCTTGGCCAGCGCGATCACCCGCGCCGCTGTGCCGGGCAGGACATCGAGGTTGATGAAATAGCCACCTGCGGGCTTGTTCCGAGTCGCGACCTCGTAGCCGCCGAGGCGGTCGGAGAACACACGGTCGACCTCCTCGAACTTCGGCGCGATGATCTCGCGGTGCTTGGCCATGTGGTCGCGCACGCCCCGGGCCGAGCCGAAGAACTGGACGTGGCGCAGGTGGTTGACCTTGTCCGGGCCGATCGAGCCGTTGCCGAGGTGTGCGAGGTACCACGCGATGTTGGCCTCCGAAGCGGCCGGGGAACGCGACGCCGGCGCCGGCGAACGTGATCTTGGAGGTCGAGGCGAACATGATCGGCCGGTCCGGGTGGCCGGCCGCCGAGGCGAGGGTGAGGATGTCGGCACTCTTCGCCTCCTCCTCGGTCAGGTGGTGCAGCGCGTAGGCGTTGTCCCAGAAGATCTTGAAGTCGTTGGCGGCTGTCTCCATCGACGCGAGCCGCGCGGCGACCTCCCCGGCTGCAGATCGAGCCGGCGGGGTTGGCGTAGGTCGGCACGATCCACATGCCCTTGATGGAGCGGTCGTCCTTCACCGGGCGAGCGACGGCTTCGGCGTCCGGCCCGTCGTCGTTCATCGGCACGGTGATCATCTCGATGCCGAGGGACTCGAGCAGCGTGAAGTGGCGGTCGTAGCCGGGGACGGGGCAGATGAACTTGATCCGGTCCTCCTTGCTCCACGCCCGGTCACTGTCGCGCACCGAACAGGAGCATGAAGATCAGGCAGTCGCGCATCATCGTCAGGCTGGAGTTGCCACCGGCCACGACCTGCTCCGGCTCGACCCACAGCAGGTCGGCGAACATCTCGCGCAGCTCGGTCAGACCGCTCAGCCCACCGTAGTTGCGCACGTCGGTGCCGCTGCTGTCCTTGAACCCGCGCGGCAGGTTCAACAGCTCGTCGGAGAGGTCGAGCTGCGCGGCCGAGGGCTTGCCCCTCGTCAGGTCGAGCTTGAGGCCCTTGGCCTGCAGTTCGGCGTACGCCGACTGCTGCTGCTCGAGGAGCGAGGCGATGTCGTCACGGGACAGTGATGAGAGCGGCTGGTGTGTCACGGATGCAAGGCTACCGAGGTGGTCACGCGGTCTCGCTGAAGGTCCGTCGATATTCCACCGGGCTCACGCCGCGGTAGCGACCGAAGTGGTGGCGCAGCGTCGCCGCGTTGCCGAAGCCGACCTCGCCGGCGATCCAGTCGATGGAGTGGTCGGTCTGCTCGAGCAGCTCCTCGGCTGCTTGCACACGCTGCGCGAGCACCCAGCTGTACGGCGTCGTGCCGGTCTCGTCCTTGAATCGGCGGGCGAACGTCCGCGGCGACATGTGCATGTGCCGGGCCGGGGTCTCGACCGTGAGCTCCTCGGCCGGGTTGGTCGAGATCCGGGCCAGCAGCGGGGCGAGCGCCTCCGACTCGCACACCGGTATCGCGCGCGATGAACTGCGCCCGGCCACCGTCACGGTGCGGCGGCACCACGATCCGGCGGGCGGCCGACGCCGCGACGCGCGCACCGAACTGCTGGCGCATCAGGTGCAGGGCCGCGTCGAGGCCTGCCGCGGAGCCCGCACCGGTGACGATGTTGCCCTCCCCGGACGTAGAGCACGCCGCCGTCGACCTGTGCCTCGGGATACAGACCCGCGAGCTCGTCCACGTGTCGCCAGTGCGTCGTGCACCGCTTGCCGTCCAGCAGCCCGGCCTCGCCGAGCACGAAGGCGGCCGTGCAGTGGGCGAAGACGAAGGCACCGCGCGTGCGCGTGCTGGACGAGCTCGACGACCTCGGGTGACGGGTCGAGGTAGCCGCGCTTGGGGATGACGCACACCGAGTCGGCGTCGGCGGCGGCCTCCAGACCCGGGTCGACGTACAGGTCGAAGGCGCTGCCCTTGACCCGGCCGGGACGGGGCGTGGTGACGACGAAGTCGAAGACCGGGTTGTCGTCCTCGGGGTGGTAGGGCTCGGCCCACACCTCACACATCGCCCCGAGGCCGAAGGGCTCCGCTCCGTCCTGCACCACGACCGCGACCTTCTTCATGGGGACATGCTGGCGCACGACTGGCAGGAAATCAACCAACACTGTCATTCCTGCCACTGGTGGCAGCATCAATGCGGGCGCAGAATTACTGCCATGACCACCATCCTCTTCATCCTCGTCGCCACCGCCATCGCTGCCTACCTCGTGAGCTACGCGCGTCACGACCTGTTCGCCGGTGCGGCCACCCACGCCGACGACCACGACGAGCTCGGCCCCGTCGAGCTCCGCCGTCACCCGGTCCCCCGCCCCTGAGGAACCCGCCGCGGCTTTGCTTGGATGGCGTCATGGACGCCGCCGGGCTCAGCCCCGGATCCCGGGTCGCACTGCTCGTCCCCGGTTCGCACGCGCACGTCGACTCGGTGCTCTCCCTCCTTGCGTCGGGCATCTTCCCGGTGCCGCTCGACCCTGCACTGACGGACGCCGAGCGGGAGCGGATCCCCGGCTCCGATCTCCCCCGACCCGGTCCTCACCCCGGGCCCCGAGGTCGATGCCCTGCTCGCGACGTTTCCACGGGGCCGGCGTCGCGGACTGCCGAAGGGCCGGCCGATCCACTGCACGAGCGGCACCACCGGCACTCCCAAGGGCGTGTTCTCGGGGCTCTTGACTCCCGCCGACGCCGCAGCACTCGTCACCGAGGAGCGCGACCTGTGGGGCTTCTCCCCCGACGACGTCAACCTCGTGCTCAGCCCGCTGCACCACTCGGCTCCCCTGCGGTTCGCGATGGGCACGTTGCTGGCCGGTGGCCGGATCGTGGTGCCGGGCCGCTTCGACCCGGCGGGCATCACGGCGGCGATCGGGGCCGAGCGGCCGACCACGATGTTCTGCGTGCCGACCCATCTCCAGCGACTCTTCGCGCACTGGGACGAGGTCGGGACCCCTGACCTCTCGTCCTTCCGGCTGGTCGCGCACGCGGGAGCACCTTGTCCGCCGGCACTCAAGCACCGTCTGATCGAGGCGTTCCCGCCCGGGTCGACGTGGGAGTTCTACGGCTCCACCGAGGGCCAGTTCACCGCCTGCCGGTCCGAGGACTGGTTGACGCACCCGGGCACCGTCGGCCGCGCCCGGCCGGGTCGCTCCATCACCACTGACGCCGATGGTCGGCTGTGGTGCGTGGTGCCGCCACATGCTCGCTTCTCCTACCTCGGCGATCCTGCCAAGACTGTCGAGGCCCGGCGCGTGACCCCTGCCGGGCCGGCGTTCACGGTCGGTGACGCTGGCCGGATCGACTCCGAGGGCTATGTCTTCCTCGACGGTCGCCGTGACGACCCGGTGATCAGCGGGGGCGTCAACGTCTACCCCCTCGAGGTGGAGAACGCACTGCGCGAGCTGCCGGGCATCGACGACGTCGCGGTGTTCGCCCGCCCCGACCCCGACTGGGGGCAGCGCGTCTGCGCCGCGGTCGTCGGTACGGCGACCGACGCTGAGCTGCGCGAGCACGCGATCGCCGTACTCGCTCCAGCGAAGCGCCCTGAAGACGTATGTGCGCGTGGCCGAGCTGCCGCTGACCGCCACCGGGAAGGTGCGCCGCGACCTTTGCCCGGCCTGCTCGAGCGGCCCTGAAATGCCTGAACGGCCCACCGGCGAGGCCGGTGAGCCGTTCGAGGAAAGCCGATCTGACCATCAGTCAGATGTTCACGCTTGGCCACCCGTGAGCTTCTCATGAAGCGCCTGCAGCGCCTCGTCGGACGCGAGCGAACCGCTGGCACCGCCGGTGTCGCCACCGGTCTCGGACACGTCGTCGCCACCGGAGGAGTAGGACGTCGCCTCGTTGGCCTCGGCCTCGGCAACCTTCGCCTCGGCCTGCTGCTTGACGTGCGCCTCCCAGCGGGTGTGCGCCTTGGCGTACTGCTCTTCCCAGACGGCGCGCTGGTCGTCGAAGCCCTCGAGCCACTCGCCGGTCTCGGGGTCGAAGCCCTCGGGGTAGACGTAGTTGCCCTGCTCGTCGTAGGTCGCGGTCATGCCGTAGAGGGTCGGGTCGAACTCCTCCACGTCCGCGGCCGTGGCCGTCTCGTTGGCCTGCTTGAGCGACAGCGAGATCCGGCGACGCTCGAGGTCGATGTCGATGATCTTGACCATGACGTCGTCGTTGACCCGGACGACCTGCTCGGGGATCTCCACGTGGCGCTCGGCCAGCTCGGAGATGTGCACGAGGCCCTCGATGCCCTCTTCGACGCGGACGAACGAACCGAAGGGCACCAGCTTGGTGACCTTGCCGGGCACGATCTGACCGATCTGGTGGGTGCGGGCGAAGTGCTGCCACGGGTCTTCCCGGGTGGCCTTGAGCGACAGGGAGACGCGCTCGCGGTCCATGTCCACGTCGAGGACCTCGACGGTGACCTCGTCACCGACGGTGACGACCTCGGACGGGTGGTCGATGTGCTTCCACGACAGCTCGGAGACGTGCACGAGGCCGTCGACGCCGCCGAGGTCCACGAACGCACCGAAGTTGACGATCGAGGAGACGACACCCTTGCGGATCTGACCCTTCTGGAGCTGGGTCAGGAAGCCGTGGCGAACCTCGGACTGGGTCTGCTCGGAGCCGGGCACGGCGCGACAGGACCACGTTGTTGCGGTTCTTGTCGAGCTCGATGATCTTGGCCTCGAGGACCCGGCCGACGTAGGGCTGCAGGTCGCGGACGCGACGCATCTCCACGAGCGAGGCGGGCAGGAAGCCGCGCAGGCCGATGTCGATGATGAGACCGCCCTTGACGACCTCGATGACGGTGCCCTCGACGACGCCGTCCTCTTCCTTGACCTGCTCGATGGTGCCCCGGGCGCGCTCGTACTGTGCGCGCTTCTTGGACAGGATCAGGCGGCCTTCCTTGTCCTCCTTCTGGAGGACCGGGGGCCTCGACCACGTCGCCCACGGAAACGACCTCTGAGGGGTCGACGTCGTGCTTGATCGAGAGCTCGCGGGACGGGATGACACCTTCGGTCTTGTAACCGATGTCGAGGAGGACCTCGTCACGGTCGACCTTGACGATGGTGCCTTCTGACGATGTCGCCGTCGTTGAAGTATTTGATGGTCGCGTCAATGGCCGCGAGGAAGTCCTCTTCAGAACCGATGTCGTTGATCGCGACCCGGGGCGCGTCGTAATCGGGAAGAGCGGAGATGGTGCTCGTCATAAGGGAATTAATTCCTTGGATGGATAGAAGTCGTGCGGACACGCGCAAGGGCCGGTTTCACCACCGATGAGAGATAGCGAGCGAGAGTCCGCTCCGTATGGAACTCAGACAGACCTCTGGCGCACCCTGAAGACTACCGCGTCGCACCGGGAGTCCAACTGGGGCCGCACCTCCCCCGCCGCCCATGCGGACTCGAGGGCCTTTCGCAAGGTGGTCTAGTCCACGGGCGGTCCGCCGTCATCAATTGTGGTGTTTTTGTTCCACTTCGTTGGATTTCTGGAACGTTCGTTGCGCGAGACGTCATTCAGTCGCGTAGGGCGTCGCGTCTCGCTGGAGGCTGTCACGGGGCAGCCTTGACGACCGAGAGGAAGCACCGTGGCGAACTTCCGCACCGGGCGTGTCCCGGCATCCATCACGACCTTGGCCCCCGGTGCCGGGGCTGACCGTCCTGTCACTGGCTCCACCAGCCACGGCTGCGCCACTACCAGCGGCCTACTCAGGCTCCACGCACAGCGACCCGGAAGACATCACTGTCCTGCTGGGAGGTGCGAACGAGACCCACGTGATCTCCGGTCACGAGACGACCGCCGTCGACAGCACCGCTGCCGTGAAGACGTCGGCGACGGCTTCCAACCTCGATCCGGCGGTGCTCGGCACCTCGATCCCGATCGAGGAATACCACCTCCGAGCAGCCCGCCGGGCCGGCCGCCGACTCGGGTACGTTCCTGCCGGTGACCGAGTTGGCACCGGCGGTCTCGCTGGAGGCAGGGTCGGGCGCGACGTCTGCCGCTTGGGCGGGCGACCTCGCCTGCGTTCCGGCCGGCACACCCCTCGCGCAGTCGTTCACCCGGGTGGACGCGACCACCGTTGCCGACAACCCGGTGCCCACCCTCACGGCCGCCGAGCTCGGCGTGATCACGACCACCGGCACAGTGGAGCTGATCCCCAGCGGCAGCACGAACAGCGTGCGCGCCACGGCCGAAGGCACCGTCGGAGACATCAACCTGCTGACAGTCTCGGGAGTTCCCACCGCGACCGTGACCGTCACCAACCCGACGAAGCTCGTGGTCACCCACGACGGCGCGACCCGCACCGTGGAATACACGGCGCCCGACGTGACACTCACCGTGGCTGGTCAGGCCCCGCTCATCATCTCCAGCGGTGGCAATGGTGGCAGCGGCGGCAGTGGTCCGATCACGATCCCCGGCGTCGCGACAGCGGAGATCAACGTGAGCGTCCTCGACGCTCCGACGACGACGGCCACCGGCGCGACGATCCCCGCCGTGCTCTCGATCGACGTCACCGTCGACGCCCCGGTGCTCGGCACCGCGCTCGCTGACGTGCACATCGGCCTGCTGCCGCTCACGGCCGACGCGACGGCGCCCACCGGCGGCGTCGAGTGCGCCCCCGTCGACACCGACGGCGACGGTCTCTCGGATGTCGATGAGGCGACCGCGGGCACCGACCCCACCAATCCCGACACGGACGGCGACGGCCTGACCGACGGCCGGGAGGTCGACTCCGACGGCGCCGGCCCGGACACCGGCACGGGCACCGACCCGCTGCGCGGCGACACCGACGGCGACGGGCTGGGCGACGACGCCGAGCTGGACACGGATGGAGCCGGACCCGACACCGGCACCGGCACCGATCCCCTCGATGCCGACACCGATGACGGCGGCGCCCCGGACGGCGCCGAGGTCTGGGCCGGCACCGACCCGTTGGCCGGTGCGGACGACGCTCCGGTCTCCGGCGACGCGGACGGCGACGGACTCACCGATGCTGAAGAGGCGACCACGGGAACCGACCCCGCCATGGCCGACACCGACGGCGACGGCCTGACCTGACGGCGAAGAGGTTGACACCGATGCGGCCGGCCCCGACACCGGCACAGGGACGGACCCGCTGGACCCTGACACGGACGGGGGCGGCGTACAGGACGGACCTGAGGCGTGGTCCGGCACCGACCCTGTCGCCACACCCGCCGATGACGCTCCTGTCGCCGGTGACAGCGACGGCGACGGCCTCGCCGATGCCACCGAGACCGGCACGGTGCCCGCGACCGACCCCGACAACACTGACACCGACGGCGACGGCCTCAGCGACGGCGCCGAGGCCATGTACGGGACCGACCCGACCAACCCCGACACCGACGGTGACGGCCTGCGTGACGGTGCCGAGGTCATCACCTACGGCACCGACCCGCTGGACTTCGACACCGACGACGACGGTCTCAGCGACGGCGCCGAGGTCGACACGGACGGTGCCGGAGCAGACACCGGGACCGGGACCGATCCCCGCGATGCCGACACCGACGACGGCGGCGTCAACGACGGTCAGGAAGTGCTCAACGGCACCGAGCCGGTCTCGACGCCGTCCGACGATGTCGCTCCCGTCGACACCACGCCCCCGCCGCTCCGGTGATCACGTCGCCGGCCGAGGGCAGTTCGACGGCTGACACGACGCCCACCGTCACGGGCACTGCCGAGCCCGGTGCGACGGTCACCGTCACCGAGGGCGGCGTGCTCGTCTGTACGGCGGTCGCCGACCCGTCAGGCAACTGGAGCTGTACGCCGACGACCGCGCTGCCGGTGGGCCAGCACACATTCACCGCGACGGCCACCGATGCGGCGGGCAACACCTCGCCCGCTGACACGGTGACCTTCACGATCGCAGCTCCGGCCAACCCGGACAGCGACGGCGACGGACTGCCCAACACCGACGAGACCAAGCCCGGCACCAACCCCGGCGATCCCGACACCGACAACGACGGCCTCACCGACGGCGAGGAGGTCGACCACGACGGCACCGGACCCGACAAGGGCACCGGGACCGACCCGCTCAAGGCCGACTCCGACGGCGACGGGCTCAACGACGGTCAGGAAGTGAACACGACCAAGAGCGATCCGTTGGACCCCGACACCGACAACGACGGCCTGAAGGACGGTCCCTGAGGTCAACGGGATGACCGTCAGGGAGCGTTTCTGAGGTCTGCGGGAAGAAGGCCACGAACAAGATCCGGGTCACCACCAACCCCCTCGTCAAGGACACGGACAGGGACGGCCATGGCGACGGCCGCGAGGTCAAGGGCTATCGGATCAAGCAGGTCGTCTTCGTGACCGGGGGACGGCGGCACGCTGACCATCGGCAAGACGCGGTCCAACCCGACCAAGGCCGACACCGACAAGGACGGCTTGTCGGACAAGGCGGAGAGGACGGGCTCGGCGAACAAGAAGTACAAGCGCCGCAAGACCGACCCGAGCAAGTGCGACACCGACGGCGGCGGCGTCAACGACGGCCGCGAGGTCAAGCTGGGCTCCGACCCGACTCGCATCAAGTCGGGCCCGAACGACCTCGAGTCGCGGGCCCGGAATCCGCGCAGGGAGTTCACCTCGGGCGGCTGAAATCAGTTGCACACTCGCTGGGCGTCGGACTCCGTTCCGGCGCCCGGGCTCCTCTACCAGCGCCCCGACCGGTCTAGACCGGTCGGGGCGCTGGCAGTACTGCCCTCGCATCCCGTTCGTTGACGCGTCAAGTAGCAGGAATCATCGACGACGGGGAAGATCACATGCATCCACGGGGACCCGGGCTCAACGCGCTCCTTCTCAGCTTGCTCCTGACCGGCATCACGGCTGCGATCGCCGTGCAGCAACCCGCTCTGGGCGTGACGCTGCCAGCGGCGTACAAGGCGGCCGCCCACGGTGACATCGTGGCGCTGGACGCGACCCCGGTGCCGGCAGGCTCTTTGGCATCCGTCCGACTCGGCCACTCGTCCGGATCGGTCGACTCGACGACGGCAGCACCGAACTCTCGCGCCGAGTCCGCGAACCTTGACGGCTCCGCCTTGCTGGACAACGTGCCACTGGATGTCGATTCGGTGACTGCTACGGCTCCACCGCGCTCTGGTCCGACGTCGCGCAGCCTCCTTCCCATCCCGCCGAACCCGCTGCTCAAACCCGGACTCATCGAGGGAAGCGTCCCGGCCGACTACGCCTCCGCGACGGCTTGCCCGGTGGCCGTCGCCGGACAGCGTGTGTACTCCGACTCGCTCACCTCGCTGGCGCAGACCACGGTCGGTGACCTCAGCGCCGTACCCGGCGCTCCGTCATCCATCGCCTCGGTCGGTGCATCCCGAGTCCGCACCGTCACCGCCCTCGTCGACGACGCGGTCGGCGGCTCGGACGTCGAGGCCGTCACCACCACGACCGTTGGTGATGTCTCGCTCTTCGGCGGCCGGGCAGTGGTCAGGGTGACCAGTCCGGTGGTGCTGCGCGCCCACTCCGACGGCACCACGGGGACCGCGGCCTTCGACTCGCCCCCGACGGTCCGAGTCCTGCTGGCGAGCGCGCCCGCGATTCCGGTGCCCCTCAACGGCAGCCCGGTCACCGTCCCCATCGCGATCCCCGGCCTCAACACGAGCGTGACCGTCACCGGGTTCGGGCTCACCAACGCCAGCACCGGTGCGACTGCCGCGGCCAGCCTGCAGGCTCTCCTGAGAGTCGACGTGGACCTCACGCTCGCCACCACACAGGTCGCTGATGTGTCGCTGTCCCCGGCTCCCATGGACGTTCGCGCCGAGGCTCCCGTCGGCGGTGTCACCTGCAACCGAGCCACTCCGACCCCGAGCCCCACAGCCACAACCCCGGCGACCGACAATCCGGACCGCGACGGTGACGGCCTCACCAACGTCCGCGAGACCAAGCTCGGCACCGACCCCCGATGATCCCGACACGGACAACGACACCCTGACCGACGGCGAGGAAGTCACCGGCGTGCGGGTCAAGGGCCCGTTCATGGCGTGTCGTACCGGCACCAAGCGCTCGATCGTCGTGAAGACGAACCCGCTGTCCAAGGACACCGACGGCGACCGGATCAACGACGGTGTCGAGGCGAGGGGTTACCGCATCAAGCAGAAGGTCGTGGTCAACCGCAAGGGCAAGACCGTCAACATCGGTCGGGTGCGGAGCAACCCGGCCAAGGCCGACACCGACCGCGACAAGATCAAGGACGGCGACGAGCGCACCGGCAAGAAGAACAAGAAGTGGAAGCGGCGCAAGACCAGTCCGATGCGGTGTGACACCGACACCGGCGGCACCAGCGACGGCCGTGAGATCCGCTTCGGATCCGACCCGACACGCATCAAGTCGGGCCCGGACGACACCCGCGGCTGACGCACGCAGGCGCGGCGGGCGATACCGTCAGGACGTGGATCATCTGCCGCAGTCGGTCCGGGTCGAACGCCGCGCCGTCGACGAGAGCGAGTCGCGGCGGGCGAACGGCCCGGACTGGGACCGCTACGCCGACGAATACCGGGCGACGCACGGGGACTTCCTCGGCGACTCCGGCTTCGTCTGGGGGCCCGAGGGGCAGACCGAGGCCGACCTCGGCATCCTCGGCCCGGTCAAGGACAAGGACGTGCTCGAGGTCGGGTCCGGCGCCGGCCAGTGCTCGCGCTGGGTCCGGACCCCGGGGCGGACGGGCCATCGGCCTCGACCTGTCCCACCGCCAGCTCCAGCACAGCCGCCGCCTCGACGAGAACACCGGTGTCGCGGTCCCGTCCGTGCGCGCGACGGCGACACACCTGCCCTTCGCGGACAGCTCCTTCGACATCGTCTTCTGCTCGTTCGGAGCGCTCCAGTTCGTCGCCGACATCGAGCAGGCGCTCGACGAGACGACCCGCGTGCTACGCCCCGGCGGCCGGTTCGCCTTCTCCATCACTCACCCGACCCGGTGGATGTTCCCCGACGACCCGGGCGTCGGCGGCCTGACTGCATCCCAGTCCTACTGGGACCGCACTCCCTACGTCGAAATCGATGACGCCTCGGGCGTCGTGTCGTACGTCGAACACCACCGCACCCTCGGCGACTGGGTGCGCCTCCCGGCGGCCCGTGGCTTCAACCTCAGCAACCTCGTCGAGCCCGAGTGGCCCGCCGACCACGACCGCGTGTGGGGCGGCTGGTCACGCACGCGCGGGCTGCTCACGCCCGGGACGGCGATCTTCGTCGCCGACAGGACGTGACCGCGCCCAACACCAGCTCTGGGTTCCAGCGAAGTCGTCATCGACCGGCCGCTCCGCAACAACGGCTCGTCGACGCCCGGGAATCGCAGGAAGTCTGACGAAGCGGGAACGTGCCCCGGGTCAGCCCCGTAGCCTCACCGCATGACTCGTTCTCTCTCGGTCGTGACCGCCTTGCTGACATTGGTAGTAGGCGCGATGCTCACCGCCCCTGCCCTGCCAGCAGGTTCTGTCGACGTCCCTGCCCACGCCATCGACGTGGCCGGCGCCGGAACGACGACGTATCCCGAGTTCTCTCGTGGAGCCAGCAGGTACGGCATCCGCTCCACGAGCGACACGGCGGGCGTCGTGGACGTTCTGGCTACCACGAGCGACCCGGACGGACGAGTGTTCGTCGATGGCGCTTTGGCACGGGAGCCCGTCCGGGTGGACGGTCTCGAGAGTGGTGACGAGGTGTCGATCATCATCCGGGACGTCTCGGGAACATCTGCCTACTCCTATATCTACCTTCCGGCGGAGTTTCCCGAGCTGGCCAGCACACGTGCGACTGGCGTTGCAACACAGCCCGGACACACCCTGCTGACTCTTAACCCGTTCAGCGGTGTTCCTGCACGCTTCATGACAGCAGTCGATGGCAACGGCGTACCCGTGTTCGTAGCGCCCTATACGGGAAACCGCCATGACTTCAAGCAGCTCCACGACGGCAGCTTCTCGGTGAGCCGGGACGTCGCCCAGCCGGCCGGCAACGTCATCGTCGAGCTCGATGACAAGCTGCAGGAGGTCGCACGTCGCTCGACGGTTGGTCTGACCAACACCGATTTCCACGACTCCCTCCTGTTGCCGAACGGCAACCGGGTGATGGTGGCGTACGAACCACGAGGCAGCGGTAGCAACCTCGTGGACGCGGTTGTCCGGGAGATCCAACCGGACGGCGGCGTCGCGTTCGAGTGGAACAGCGGCCGGGGAAGGCGCGATCGACCTCGAGGCCGAGGCCGTGAGTCCGTCGACCGACTACGCCCACATCAACTCAGTGCAGGTCATGAGCGACGGCGACTACCCGGTGTCGATGCGCCACCTCAGCGTGATCGTCAAGATCGCACGCACGGACCACGACGGATTCATTCAAGGAGACATCGTCTGGCGGCTGGGTGGCCGCCTCAGTGACTTCGATCTGTCGTCCGACTCTCTCCTCGGCCCCTGCGCGCAGCACACGGCCAGCGATGTCACCCCGACCGGGCGGTCCGACCACGATCATGGTCTTCGACAACGGATCCTTCGACGTCAACTCGCTCTGCGTGGACCCGGCGGATCCTTCGGGGCCGGCGGTGGGTCGCGGCCAGAGTCGCGTCGTCGAGTTCGTGCTTGACGAGGAAGCGGGCACCGCCACTGTCGGACGCACATATGCGCCCCCCGGAGGTCGTTTCGTCCACTTCGCAGGGTCGGCCGAGCGACTGCCCAACGGCAACACCCTGATCGGTTGGACGAACCACGCCGACGGCATCGCCACCGAGCTCGACTCCGACTTCAACCTCATCTGGGAGCTGTCCTCGGAGGAGGGCTACGGCAGCTACCGCGTCCACCGAGGAGAAGTGCCCGACACCAGCGACCCGACCGCAGCGCTCACGACCCCGCCGTCAGGCGCTGTCTACGAGTTCGGCCAAGACGTCGTGGCCGACTACGGGTGTACCGACCGCGGTGGCTCCGGACTGAAGGGCTGCGTCGGCACCGTCGATGAGGGCAGTGCCGTGGACACGAGAGCGCCCGGAGATCACACGTTCACCGTCACGGCTCACGACGGAGCCGGCAACACCATCTCGACCACCAGCAGCTACACCGTGCTCCCCGCTCCCGCCCCTAGTCCAAGCCTCGCCCCCGCTCCTAGTCCAAGCTTCGCCCCCGCACCTGGCCCGGGCCCCGGGCCCGCACCGTCCCAACCTCCCGTGACGGTTCCCAACGGTCCCCGCCCCGATGCCATCCTCATCATCGGCAAAGACGTGATCGGCGACGATGTTTACGCCGTCAAGCAGCGAGGCCGAATCCAGCTGACGCATCGCCGCCCCATCCGCGTGGTGCGGGTGCGGATCCAGAACGACGGCACCGAGGCTGCCGCCTTCACCGTCGCGGGACCCAGTGCAAGGCCCGGCGTGCGGGTCACCGCAACCTTGTCGGGGCTGGGCGTGACCTGGAAACTGTTGCGAGGTGATCTCCGCACGCCCTCGCTCACACCGGGGCAGTCGGTCACTCTCCGCGTGAGGGTCAGACGGACGGTGCGCATGAACGCTCCGGTTGATCGAGTGCTGAAGTTCAGCGCAACAACATCGAGCATCTCGGACACCGTCCAGCTGAAGATCGGAGCTTCCTGAAGGTGCGGGCCTGTATCCCACTACGAACCTGAAGTCTTCATTTCGAGCGTGCTGGAAACGGTCGTCGTGGAAGGTGGTCGTGACTACACGACACTCCCGGTATGACGCTGAGCGCATGCTCGCCGCCAACCCCGCGTCGGAAACCTGACCACCCACGACAAAGCCACTTGGCGAGTGCAGACCCGGGTATCTGACGTGTAGCAGGTCGACGATGACCAAATCGAATGATCCGCCCCCGTCAAGCCAAGGGCGGATCATTCGCGGGCATTGCTGACGATCAGACGTCGGCTTCCTTACGACCGGCGAACACCAGAAAGGCGCCCGCGAGCAGCGCGAGGATGCCGCCGATGAAGCCGACCAGCGGCAACGTGCCGGTGACCGAGTCGATCTGCGACTTGTTGTCCTTGGCGTCCCGGACGCCGCTCGCGACCTGGTCCTCGGTGAACGCAAGGTTCAGGTCGAGCACCAGTGTGCCGTCCTCGAGGGTCCGCGTCTCGTGCTGCTCCCGGTTGACGATGGCACCCTGTACGCGGCTCGACCCAGATGTACTTGTCCCGGCTGTAGGTGCCCCGGACCCCCTCGATGATCTCGGCGGGCGTCTCGTCCAGCAGGATGTGGAACTTGTACGTCTCGAGACCGTCGAGGTCCTCGGTGCTGTCGTACGCCGCGGTCACGGGGGCGCCGACCGAGCCGTCCCAGTACTGGTAGTCCTTCTTCTCGGTGTTGAAGGGCCACTTGTTGACGAGGCCCTCCTTCTCCTCGGCACCGGCGGGGAGGTACTTGCCGTTGACGGCGAGCGCGTCGTAGCGGTCGGTGGAGAACACGTCGGACGTGGCGCTGACGAGCCGCTCCCGGGGGTCGTCCGCGTCGACACAGTCGGGGACGTCGCCCTCGTCGATGACGAGACACGTCGTGTTCACGAAGACGACCACGTCGTCGTCGGAACGCTTCGAGTCGGTCTTGGTGACGCTGGTGGCCTTGACGTCAATGGCTTCGGTCTCACCGCTAGCGGGGTTGAGCTTGTCGGCGGTGCCACTCAGGTGCGTGGTGCTGTCGACGTCGAGTGGCGTCCGCTCGACCTGCTGGGGCACCCACACGGTTGCCAGCAGACCCGTCACCAACAAGAACGCACCCAAGCCGAGCAATACCCAGCCAATGATCTTGCGCACGAAGAGGTCCCTCCCGGGATTCAATAAGTCGCCGAAGGCTACCAGTAGGTAGACAGCCCGGGCACCGGAATCGCCACAGGATTGCTCACGCACGCGCAGGGTCCTCCGGAGGGTTGGGCAACGACACCGGACGGGCCCCTTCGTTGTGGCATGATTCGCGGCCGGAGGAGGCAGCACTGTGCGTCATGCATCAACCCAAGGGCTTCGGCTCTCGGAGCAGTCGGTCGTCCCCGTCGCCCTCGCCATGGTCGTCGCGAGCGTGGCCTTTCGCGTGTGGATGGTCTTCCCCAGCTGGTTCCTGCTCGACGATTTCCACTTCCCCGGATCTCGGGGCTGGGAGTTGGCCCTCGGTCGACACGATGCTCACGCCCTTCAACGGCAACTTGATGCCCGGCGGACACGTCATTGCCCGGGCAGTCGGGCATACCGGCTTGGTGAATTGGACTGCCGCTGCTCTGTCCATCGTGGTGATGCATGCACTGGGCGCACTCTCGGCCGTCTGGATGCTCGTGACGCTCTTCGGCCGTCGACCAATGATCCTCGTGCCTCTGATCCTTTACCTGTCCAGCTCGATGGCCACTCCCTCCCTGATCTGGTGGACGGCAGCCATGAACGGTCTGCCCCTCCGGGTGAGCTATTTCCTCGCGATCACCCTGTGGGTGAAGTACTTGCGGTCCCGCCGACTTCAGTGGGTGGCGCTGTGCAGTTTGGCGGTCGCTGGAGGGTTGTTCTTCTGGGTCAAGGCGATACTCATCATCCCCGTTCTCGGGTTCCTCGCCCTCGCCTACTTCGCGAGCGGAAGCCCTTGGATGCGGGTGTACACGGTTGCGCGACGCTACCCAGCCGCGCTGGTGCTGGGGGGTGGCCTCGCAGCCGCGTATGCCGTTCTCTACCTTGCTCAGACGACGGACCAGTCTCGCCCCTTCACCGGCACCCCGGCCCTCCAACTCGTCGGGACCATGCTCGGAAAGGCGTTCGGCTCCACGGCGGTCGGCGGTCCGTGGGTCTGGAACAACTTCGCCCCGCCCACCGCCTACGCGGGGCCTCCGATGGCTGCCGTGACGATGGCGTGGATCCTCATCACGTTAGTGGTCGGCTATCTGTGGCTGCGCCGCACGAGAACGTTGCGCGCATGGGTCCTCGTACTCGCCTACCTCATGGCCGACGTGCTGCTGCTGCTCGGATCTCGAGCTCCAACCTTCGGGGCAGGCATCGGCATGGAGCTCCGGTACGTCGCTGGATTCGCTGATCATCCTCGTACTCGCTGTCGCCCTCGCCACCATGCCAGTCGTCGGTTCCGTCGAGAGCAGTGGCGACCGGGAGCGCCCACTGCTGGTCCAAGCGGTTCCGCCATGGCTGAGCGCGGTTCTGTTGCTTGCGATCGCAGTCGGCGGCGTCGCGAGCAGTCTGCAGTACGCCGATATCTGGCACCATCAGAACGCGGGCCGGGACTACATGCTGAGGGTCAAGGCTCAGCTCGACCAGCGGGGCCAGACTGACCCGGTCCCGCAGATCGCTCCCGACAGGGTGTTCGCGAGCATCGCCGCACCCGCCAACAACACCGCCAACTTCGTGCCGCTGCTCTCTCCGCAAGCGCGGTTCCCCTCCGTGTCGACGTCCTTGGTCATGATCGATGAGCAGGGTTTGCTCCATCGAGCCGACATCGACGACGTCATTCACTCGCCGAAGGGGCCGGTCAAGGGCTGTGGCTGGAAGGTCACCGAGGAGGGCAAGACCATTCCGTTGTCAGGCCGAGCCTTCGACTTCGTGTGGTGGGTGCGCGTCGCGTACCTTGCCAGCTCATCCTCGCCGGTGACGATCACACTCGGCGACACCGTTGTGCCGACAGGGACCCGATCGGGTCTCAACGACATCTACCTGCGGATCGAGGACTCCTTTGAGGAGATCACGTTCTCCGGTCTCGACAAGGACACCACGCTGTGCATCGACAAGGTCCGAGTGGGCGGGACCAAGCTGGGAGCTCCGCTGTGATGAGGAATCGCACTGACCTCAACCCCGACTTCGCAGGGCTCGACGGTCTGCGCGCGGTCGGCGCCATGGCGGTGTTGACCACCCACGTCGCGTTCCAGACCGGCGAGTACTTTCGCTTGGGGCACCCTCGGCACGTTGTTCGCACGGATGGACGTCGGCGTTGCGATCTTCTTCGTCCTCTCCGGTTTTCTGCTCTCGCGAGCATATTGGGCTCGCGCCGAGCTCGAGGCGCCGTCTCCGAACCTGACGAACTACGCGCTCAAACGGGTCCGGCGAATCATGCCGGTCTACGTGATCACAGTCGCGGCGGCTCTCCTTCTCGTCCCCGACAACGAGGGTTCAACCATCGGGGCGTGGCTTGTCTCGTTGACACTCACGGACACCTACGTTCACGCCACCCTCCCGTACGGCCTCACTCACATGTGGAGTCTCGGAGCAGAGGTCGCCTTCTACGCCCTTCTCCCGTTCCTGATGTGGGTCATGATCGGACGTCATCGCCCCAGCCCCCGCCGAGCAGGCTTCGGCCCGGTGATGATGGTGGTGATCAACATTTCATGGATCGCGTGGGTGGTCCCCACGATCTCCAACGTCACCTCGTGGGCGCCCAACCTGTGGCTGCCCGGCTACGTCTCGTGGTTCGCAGCGGGCATGTGGTTGGCCCCGGTGCATGTCCGCGACCGGGACGGCACCTTCATGAGGGTTGGTTCCGGGCTCGTGCAGCTCGGCAGACAGCCCGGCGTGTGTTGGGTCGCGGCGGGTGGGCTCATGTTGGTGGCATCCACTCCCGTCGCCGGTCCTGTCTCACTCGAGGTGGGCAGCGTCTCCGAGGCGCTGTTGAAGAACCCGGTGTACGCCGCCATCGGTTTCCTCCCGGTGGCGGCCGGAGTCTGGGCTCCCCCGGGCGGCGGCTACATGCGTCTGATGGGAGCCCGTCTGGTCCGACACCTCGGCCACATCTCGTACAGCATCTTCTGCGTGCACCTGATCGTTCTCGGCCTCGTCCGGGAACGACTCGACTACCAGCTGTTCACGGGTGACTTCCCACGCATCTGGGCGCTCACTGCTGGCTGCACCATCATCGTGAGTGAGCTTCTCTACTGGCTCGTGGAGCGCCCTCTGCTGCGCCGGTCACCGCTGGGTCGGACCACGATCGCGACCCAAACGCCCACGGCCGACATGGCCAGCACCGCGAGGTAGCTCGGCCGGGCGTAGTGGCCCGCCCAGCCGGAGCCACCCCTGGGGCTTGATGGCGTAGGCCATGACTGCCGGCACCAGCACGCCCGCGAGCGCCCACCCTTCCCACCGGGGTTGCCAGCGGCGTACGGATGCGACCGCAACGAGCGCGACCAATCCCATCACCGCACCGACAAGACCCCCCCGGGACTACGGAGGACACCAACACCACGACCAACCAGAACGGTCGTGCGCCGCGTGCCTCCGCAAGACTGGATGCGTCGATGCGCTTGCGCGCGGGCAAGAGGACAGCGCCGAGCAGCGCGATCACAGCCAGCAGGCCGACCACCGGGCTCCAGCGATAGATGCGATCAGGGGCGAACCGCACGGAAACCGCGGCATCGCCTTCCAACTGCCACCCCTGACGCCAACCGTCAAAGACCTGAGGGGTGAGTGCCCGGCCGTCCATCGTCGCGGACCAGCCGAGATTGACGTTGTCCCGGGTGGCCGGGTAGGCGCTCTCAAGTGGCTCGAAGGATTCCGTGGTGGCTCCAACGAGACCGGGGGCGGGTGCCGCATCCGTGGGCTGGATCGCCCCCGGGGAGCACGGTGTCGGGCACGAATCCACCCGATGCCTCCACAGCCACGGTGTTCTCTCCCGCCACCGGGGAGACTCGATCGCGACCGCACAGCGTTGCTTGCGCCGACCTCTCGGCCAGGAGGTCTGCAGGGACTGACCGTGACCTTGGTCCGGAGGATCTCGCCGTTGACGGTCAGGTCGGGTCCCGACCCACAACCGAGGTCCACGGCGTCGTTCGAAAGGGACAACGGAAGATAGGGCACACCCTCGAGCCGCAGCTCACCGATGCCGATCGGGACCTCGCTCGCAGCACCTCGGAAGCTGAAGTCCGTGGCTGGTTCCGCGTCGCGCACCTCGAGTCGCAACCGCGACGCAACGATCGGCGGGAAGCTGGCCGTCCCGTCGTCGTCGACCTCGACGAAGCGCGATCCGCCCGGCCGGGACAACTCGAACGTCTGAGGAACTCGTGCTGCCGTACCGAACTCGACGGCAACCGCCAAGCCCCGGATTCTCTGTCGCCGCAACAGGTTGACGTCGATGACGGGACGGACCTCGCCGGCAGGAGCCAACCAGGTGGTGCCGGAGTCGCCATCGATCATGGCGGTCGCGGATGCGCGTGGATCCGCGAGGGCAGTGACGGAAGCAGCGATCGAGACAGGCTGGTCCTTCTGCATCATTCCGGCGAGCTCGGGACCGCCACGCGGCCGAACGGTCATCGCCACGTCCCGCTCGATGTCGGAGGGCACGGAGAACCGTCGCCTGAAGTCGCTCGGCTCCTCGGGCGCGACGACTGCGCCGGGACGACAACGGACGGCGGTGCCCACCTCGGCACACCCGTCGCGACCATCGCTCACGCGGCGGAGGAGGATGGCATCGGGGCTGCCCCGGGCAGTGGGTAGCTGGGGCAGGACGAGCTCACGGCCCACCGGCGGCCCGACCACGGTCACCTCAGCGATGGACACATCGTTGTTGGGCTTGCCGGACACGTCATCAATCCGCAGTCGCGATGCCGACGCGGGGCCTGCGATCTTGCGGGTCTCCCCCGGCACGAACTCGAGGACCGGGCTCTCCCAGCTCGGCGTGCTGAGTCGCAGCTGCTCGGCACCCGTGCCCGGACCCGGGGTCACGGCAATCTCGCGCGTCCCACGGCTCGCTCCGAAGTCCACCCACCGGGACTGGGGCGCGTCGGGATAGGGCGCGGAGATCCACGCTGTGTTCGGGTCCCCATCGATGGCCGCGTACGGCATCGCCCCAGGCTCGCTGCCGCCTAGGCTCGACGGATTCGATCGCGACGTGGTGGCCGAGACTGCCCGTGCGTTGATCAGCCGCGAACGGGTCACCCACCGGTCATGGTCGACGAGGTCGTAGTCGTGGACGACGCCCGGCAGCGTCCACGGCTCCTCGCCACCGAGGGTGTGGGAGGTCGAGTCGTGGAGGGCGCCGAAGTTGCGCTCGACAAGACGAAGCCCATCGGTCAGGAGCAGAGGACCGACCGTCGAGATCTCCGGATCCGCGTCGGTGGCCAAGATCGTCGGTTCCGACCCCACGACTCCAGCGTCTGCAGCCGAGAGCAGATCTTCGGGACCACCAACCACCGTCGTCGGTGCATCGACAGCCGTGCCGAACCCGCCGGCACCGGCGACCCGGTAGATCTCAACCGCCGGGAAGGACGACTGCCACCCGCCGTTGATGAGACCACGACCCAGATCACCCCCGACCTCGGGCTGGGACCCTATCTCCGGCCCCGAAGTCGGCAACGAGCTCGAGTCCGGGTGAGTGGTCCAGCGCCTGATGCACAAGGATCGGGTCGGCAACGGCGTCCGAGCGGACGAGGTCGTTGCGAACGACGACATGGCTGATCCCGGCGCGTGCGAGGTACGAGGACAGCCCCGGTCCGCCCGCTCCCCGGGCCAGCGACTTCTCGATCTCGTCAAGCATCCGGATGTTGCCGGCCGGGACAAGGGGCACAGCGTTGCGCACGGCCCGGGCGGATTGGGCCTGGGGGCTTGCATGGGCTCGTCTCGCGGCTCGCCCCGGGCATAGGTTCCGAAGGAGGTACCGGGCACCAGCAACGCCACGCCCGGATCCTGCTCGGATGCCAGCCAGAGGCCGCCTGAACCCAGTACTTGGGCACGTCGGCGAACCCGTTGCGGGCGGCGACGGTTCCCGGGGCAAAGGGCGTTGTCGACGCCACCGGGCTGAGGACGAC
Organism: Nocardioides sp. B-3; assembly: GCF_024703895.1. Lineage (GTDB taxonomy): Bacteria > Actinomycetota > Actinomycetes > Propionibacteriales > Nocardioidaceae > Nocardioides. The sequence goes on along the minus strand of NZ_CP087968.1, from coordinate 3,604,167 downwards.
TGATCCGACCAGCACGCCAGCGGTGATGCGATCAGCTCGCTGACCCGCAAAGGTCCGGGAGGTTCGGAACCTGTGACGCGCCTCGTCGAGCGTGAAAGCGAGTCCGACCACCAGCGGAAGTCTGAGGACGGGATCGAACTTGTGCACGTTGCGCAACGGCGCCAGCGCACCATCGAGCAGAGACTTGAGAGAGTCGGCGAACAGTCCCTCGGCCGGGCCGGTGTGACCCATGGTCACCGGGAAGACACCTGTCAGGACACCTGCGAGCAGGAATCGACGATGCGGGTTACGGGCCAATGTCAGTCCAGCAAGCCCGGCAACGACAACCACACCGGTGTTGACGATCAGGTGGTACTCGCGCAGGAGGTCCAGCGCGGCTGGTGACTGCGCGTCGACGTGCGGGACCCAGTTCGACGTCCCGCGGACGCGTCCATGACCGTGGTGGGAAAGGTGGTGACCCCGGCCGACTCGATGAAGTCGAGGAACGGCGGGCTGTAGCTCCCCAGCAGAAACAGTGGCACCAGCCACCACAGCGTCCCGAGCAGGGTGAACACCGGCCACCAGATCATCATCGAGCGTCGGCGCTGGCCAGCAGCCCGGGTCAGCAGCCACAGCGCGCCGAGCGGCAGCACCGCCGCGGTCGCGGCCGCGTTGACTCCGCCGACCATGGCGACCGCGAGCGCAGACAGTCCGGCAGCTCGGCGCGGAGACCCTCGATCAGCGCCGATGATCAGTGGCAGGAGCACCCACGGAGCCAGCGCACTCGGCCACATCTCAATGGAGCTCGGGCCGACGACCGACAGCATGCGGGGCGAGAGTGCAAAGGCGAAGCCCGCGACCGGGCAGGCCAAGTCGGAGCGCACGCCGAGCTCCCGCGTCACCTTCGCGGCCCCGACGAAGGCGACGCACACGACCGAGCCCATCCAGAGTCGCTGGACCACCCAGCCATCGACCTCCAGTAGCGACCCAAGGGCGAAGAACGGGCCCATCGGCCAGAGGTAGCCGTAGGCCCGGTTCTGGAGCTGCCCGAAGGCCCCCTCGGCGTCCCACAGGTGGGCGGCGCGCCGGAGGAAGTCGATCGGCGCGATCGCGAGGTCGAGCTTCGTGTCGGGAACCAGCAGACCCGGCGACTGGGTCATCGCAAGGCCGATCAGCGCAACACAACCAGCAACCAAGCGCCAGCGGAATCGTGTGGCGCTCTCACTCACCTCTTGCGCAGCACCGGGACGAGGTTCCACGTCAACACCTCCCGCACGACGGGAACGCGCAGGAGCCACCGACTCCACCACGGGTTGTAGCGCGGGATGAGGTGCACGACGTCGGCGATGTCCTGCTCGCGTGCCCAGCGCAGGCCGTCCGCGACCGTGACCGCGAACAGGGATTCGCCGTACTTGTTCTTGGGCTCGTGACCGTTCTTCTTCGCGTAGCGCCGCCGTGCCCGGCGCCCACCCGAGAAGTGCCACGGGGACGTCTCGTGTCCGCCCCACGGGCCGTACCACGTGGTGTAGCTGATGAAGGTCAGCCCACCGGGCCCGGTGACGCGCACCATCTCGCTCGCCATCCGCCACGGGTCGGGCACGTGCTCGAGGACGTTGGAGGAGTAGCAGACGTCGACCGCGCCATCGCGGAACGGAAGATCCATGCCGCTGCCGATGACGGTGCCCGCGCCGATGTGCCCGGCCCCAGCCAGCTCCCCGACGTCGGAGTCGAGGGAGTAATAGGTCGCCCCGGCCTCGGTGAAGGCGTCGCGGAAGTATCCCGGGCCGCCGCCGACGTCGAGCAGGGTGGCGTTGCTCAGGTCCGCATACTCCCCGACGTGCGCGGCCGAGTCCTGTGCCAAGGCCGTGTAGAACCGTGCGGGATCGGGCTGCTCGAAGCGAAATTCGTTGAAGAGAAACAGCGAACGACGCAGATCGGCCCGCCGAGTCCGTGGGGACCGGCGGGCCGGAATGGTTCGAGTCAGGCGCGGCACGCGCAGACCCTACCCCCGGTAGTAGCGTGTGCCGGCAATGTCAGACACCAGTGAGATCTCCGGTCGGCACGTCGCGTTCTTCAGCTGGCGCGACACCCACAACCCCGGAGGGCGGCGGCGCCGAGCGATACCTCGAGAAGATGGCCGAGGGCCTCGTCGAGCGCGGTGCCCAGAGTCACGATCCTGTGCGCTGCCCACGCGGCCGCGCCGCCCGACGAGACCATCAACGGCGTGCGCTACGTCCGCCGCGGGACCAAGATGACGGTCTATCGGGAGGGAGTGTCGGCACTGCTGCGGCGTGACTTCGGCCATGTCGATGTCGTGGTCGACATACAGAACGGTCTGCCGTTCTTCACCCGGGCCGCGACCCGCAAGCCCGTCGTGGTCCTGGTGCACCACGTGCACCGCGAGCAGTGGCCGGTGGTCTACCCGGGTGTGACCGGCCGGATCGGTTGGTGGATCGAGCACTCCTTGGCGCCGAGGCTCTATCGCACCTGCCAGTACGTCGCAGTCTCGCGCGCGACCCGCAACGAGCTGCAACAGCTCGGCGTCGACCGCGAACGGATCGCCGTCGTCCACAACGGCACCGACCCGGTGATCCCGGTCGGCATCGGCAAGTCCGCGCACCCGATGATCGCGGTGGTCGGTCGCCCGGTGCCGCACAAGCAGGTCGAGCACGCGATCGACGCGGTGCTCGCCCTGCGCGCCGAGCACCCGGACGTTCGGCTGCACGTCGTCGGGTCAGGATGGTGGGAAGCAGAGCTCCACGAGTACGCCGCAGCGCGCGGCGCCGGAGACACCGTGGTGTTCGAGGGGCAGGTCGACGAACGTCGCAAGCACGAGGTCTACGAGCAGTCGTGGATCCTCGCGCTCCCGTCCCTCAAGGAGGGCTGGGGCCCCGGTGATCGGCGAAGCAGGCATGCATCGCACCCCGGCCGTGGCCTACCGCTCGGCCGGTGGCACGAGGGAGTCGATCGCGCACGACCGGTCAGGTGTCCCGGTCGACGACGCGACCGCGTTCACCGGGACGCTCGGTCGGCTGATCAACGACCACACGGAGCGTGAGCGGCTGGGAGCCGGGGCGGTGGAGATGAGCCACGCCTTCACCCGGCAGCACGCGCAGGAGTCGTTCACGCACGTGGTCGCGAGCGCCCTGCGAGGCGTCCGGATCGACAGCCGGGACCCGGACGAGGAATGACAAACGCGGCGCATCGGCTCGAGAGCCGGCGCCGCGTCGTGTCGGGCGGGGATCACCCGCCGTGCATCACTCGGTCGTGGTGCCGTAGTCGAAGGCGGGAGCCTCGGCGTTGGCCGGGGACTTGGACGGAGCTGAGGTCTGCGACGAGATCAGGCCGAAGACGGAGACCGAGGCAAGCAAGCCACCAGCGACGAGGCTGACGATCGGTCCGACAAAACCAGCGTTCATGTGTGTTGACCCTCCCTAAGGTTCGCGGCGAAGCGTAACAGCAGCCCGCCCGAATCGTTGACTACAGGTGGAAATGTCACCCCCGAGTCATCTGGCGCCGGTTCGGCGCCGCCGCCAGCACCCGCAGGAGCCGCCGGGAGCAGCGCGATCCACCCGCTCCAAGCCAGCGTCATCGCGACGATCCGGGTCAGTCGCGCGCGGTCGGGGGCGAACCTTACCGGCCACCTCCACCACCGTGACACCACTCTCGGAGAAGGTCACGTCACCCGCGACCTCGGGCGTGTCCCGGCCGGGGATCTGCTCGGCCACCACCACCGACACCCCCGGGGCGGCGAGCGCGGCGGCACGTTCGTCGGGGCTGGGGAGATCGAGCGCCTCCCCCACATCGGCCGCACGCGGGTCCTCCCCCGGGAGGGGGCGTCCGTCGACGTACAGCTCGGCGTTGGCAACTGCCCCCGGCCCGGGAACCGCGGAAGCGGGTCGAGCACCTTGCGTCCACCGTTCCACTCCGGGGCGCGATAGCTCGTGAACGGGAGCAGCACGACGTCGCCGGCCGGCGCGGACACGACCGCGGCGCGCACGTCCGCCGGGCCGGTCGGGTAGGACACGGCATCGAGCCGGCCTGCCGACCCGAGTGCCGCGTCGGGCATCAGGGCCGGGGGACGAAGGCCGGGAGGCCGGCCACGAGCACCCGTGTCGCCCGGTCGGGTGTGCGGTCGATCAACCACCCGGCGCCGCGTGCGACCAGCACCACCGTCAACGGCGCCGCCAGTGCCAGCAGCCGTGACCCGTCGCGCAGCAGTCCGCCGCCGGGCACGTGGGCGGCGACCCAGCCGACCGCGCCCGGAGCCGACCAGCTCACGACCGCCAGTCCGACTCCCACGAACCAGCAGGCCACCGGGGCGCCCCGCCCCTCGATGGGCGTACGGCGATGCGCCAGCCACCCCGGGCCCGCCAGCGCTGCCGGGACGACCAGCGAGACGACGGCGAGGAAGCCGAGGCGGGTGGAAGGCACCACCTCCGCGTTCCAGATCCCGCCCGGGGTGATCGCGGCGAGCGGACCCGGCAGCGGACCCTCGTCGCTCGCGGCGAACACCCGCGCACCCACGGCGCTGGAGGTGGCCGACGTGGCGTGCAGCAGTCCCGCCACCAGCCACGGCAGGTTGGCCACGGCACACAGTCCGGCCGGGAGAGCGTTTCGTCGCACGGTCCCCCGGCGCATCCCACCGGTCAGGGCCGCGAACGCGGTGGCCACGCCGGTGCTGGCGCTGAGCGAGCCGAGCACGAGCAGCACGGGCAGCAGGGCGGGCATGCGGGTGCCGACGTCCCAGCGCCTTCCGATGACCAACAGCCACGGCAGCACGGCGTAGCCGATCAGCACCGGCCAGTGCCCGATCACCAGCCGCTCCACCACGAACGGGTTCCAGACCATCAACGACGTCGCGACCAGCTGCGTGCCGAGCGAGCGCTGGCCCACCAGAGCCGCGGCCCCGGCACCGGCCCCGACCAACGATCCGATCAGCACGACCTTCTGCAGCAGCATCCCGGGCACGACCGTGTCCAGCACCGCGACGACGGCGTCGGACGGAACCGCCCGCGGCAGCGCTGTACCCACGCCCCAGACCTCCGGGGTCAGCGCCGTGTCCGGGACCCAGACCATGTCGTAGGTCAAGACGTAGCCGGGGCCGAGCGCGCCGCCCAGCATCAGCGCGGCCAACAACAGGGACCACAGCGCCGGCGCCCACCGTCGTGCTCCGGTCACCTGCCCGACTCCCCTTCGCTCCCGACGTGCGCCCGCGCCGCGCGGGTTGTGCAGGTGCCGACTGTAGTGGCGCGGTCAGCAACTAGGCTCGCCCGCGTGGGAATGAGAGACACAGCTGCGCGCGTCGCCAACAGCAGCTCAGGCATCGCTGTGTCGATGGCGGTCATGAACGTCGCCACCTACGGTTTCGTGATCGTCGCGTCCCCACTGCTCGGCACCGAGGGGTACGGCGCACTCGCGGCCTCGCTCAACCTGATGCTCGTCATCAGTGTCGGCGCGCTGGGCCTGCAGGCGACCGCCGCCCGACGGATCTCCGCCGACCCGCAGCACGTCGCACAGATCGAGGACTCGATCCTGCGGGTGACCTACCGTGCTGCGGCGGCGCTGGGACTGATCCTGCTGGTCCTGAGCCCACTCATCCAGCGGGTTCTCGGCCTCGATCACCTCAGCACCGCCCCCGGTCATCGCGATCTCCGCCGTGCCGATGACGATCATGGGCGGCCTCGCCGGGATCCTTCAGGGCGAGCGACGGTGGGCCGCGCTGGGCGCGGTGTACATCGCCGCCGGCGTGCCACGTCTCCTCATCGGGGGGCGTTCATCGCGTGGCGGCCCACGGAGTTCTGGAGCGTCCTCGGGGTCGGCATCAGCTTCTGGGCACCCGTCGTCGTCGGCTGGTGGGCCCTGCGACACCAGCGCCAAACCAGCACCGGGAGCTCCGAGCACACGGGCATGTCGATGCTCAAGGAGAGCGTCGGCAACGGCCGAGCCCTTTTCGCCTTCTTCGCGCTCAGCAGCGTCGACATCATCGTGGCGCGCAACGTGATGACCGACCACGAGACCGGTCTCTACGCCAGCGGTCTGATCCTGACCAAGGCGATGCTGTTCCTGCCGCAGTTCGTCGTGATCGTGGCCTTCCCGACGATGGCCACCGGCAGCGGTCGCCGCAAGGCCCCGGTCGTCAGCCCGGGGCTGGTCGCCACGCTCGGGTCGGTCGGCACGCTCGCTGCGTGGCTTCTGTCGGGCATCGCGATCCGTTTCGTCGGGGGCGCGGAGTATGCCGAGGTGGAGCCCCGGCTCTGGATCTTCGCCATTCTCGGGACGCTGCTCTCGATGATCCAGCTGCTCATCTACTCCGTGCTCGCCCGCCGGGGCAGGCGTTCGGTCTACGTCGTGTGGCTGGCCCCGGCGAGCCCGGGTCGGTGTGGGGCTCACGACCGACACCGTGCTCGAGTCTGGTCACGACGGTCGTGACCGTCGATGTCGCGCTGCTGCTGGTGCTCCTCGGCGTCAGCGCGTGGTTCCTGCGCGAGGGCGCACCCGCGCCGGAGGAACCCGCAACTCTTCCCGCTGGTTGAGGAGCGGGCGGGCCGAAACCGAGGCCGCTGTCAGTGCGCGGCGTCGTGCCAGCTGCGGCCGGTCCCGACGGACACGTCGAGCGGCACCGCCAGTCGGCGGCACTGCCCATGTGCTCGCGCACCAGATCGCCGAGGGCGTCGCTCTCCCCCGGCGCCACCTCGAGGACGAGCTCGTCGTGGACCTGCAGCAGCATCCGTGACCTCAGCCCCCGGTCGACGATGGCCGCCTCCACGTTGAGCATCGCCACCTTGATCAGGTCGGCCGCCGACCCCCGGATCGGTGCGTTCAGGGCCATCCGTTCGGCCGCCTCACGCCGCATCCGGTTGTCGCTGTTGAGGTCGGGCAGGTAGCGACGGCGTCCCATGATCGTCTCGGTGAAGCCGGAGCCGCGTGCCTCGTCGCGCAGGCCCCCGAGGTAGTCGCGGATGCCGCCGAAGGTCTCGAAGTACTCGTCCATCAGGCCCTGCGCCTCGCCGGGCGTGATCCGCAGCTGCTGGGAGAGCCCGAACGCGGACAGACCGTAGGCCGGGCCGTAGTTCATCGCCTTGATCTTGGCCCGCTGCTCGACGGTGACGTCGTCGGCGGGCGTGTCGAAGACGCGGGCGGCGGTCATCGAGTGGAAGTCCTGACCGGAGCGGAACGCCTCGATCAACAGCTCGTCCTCGGAGAGGTGGGCCATGATCCGCATCTCGACCCGGCTGTAGTCGGCCGTCATCAGCGACTCGTAGCCCTCGCCGACCACGAACCCCTCGCGGATCCGTCGTCCAGCCTCGGTCCGGATCGGGATGTTCTGCAGGTTGGGGTCGGTGCTCGAGAGCCGTCCCGTCGCCGCGATGATCTGGTTGTACGTCGTGTGGATCCGCCCGTCGGACGCGACCGTCTTGAGCAGCCCCTCGACCGTCTGGCGCAGCCGGATCACGTCGCGGTGTCGCAGCAGGTGCTGCAGGAACGGGTGCTCGGTCTTCTCGTAGAGAGACTGCAGGGCATCTGCGTCGGTGGTGTAGCCGGTCTTGGTCCGCTTGGTCTTCGGCATGTCGAGCTCATCGAAGAGAACCACCTGCAGCTGCTTGGGCGACCCGAGGTTGATCTCCTTGCCGATCACGTCGTAGGCGTCGGTGGCGGCGGCCTTGACACGGTCGCCGAACTCCGACTCGAGGGACTCGAGGTAGTCGGTGTCGACCGCGATCCCGGTCTGCTCCATCCGCACCGGGGTGCCGATCAGGGGCAGCTCGACGTCGGCGAGCAGCGCGGTGCCGCCGTGCTCCTCGACCGTGTCGTCGAGCGCGTCGGCGAGGTCGAGGATGGCCCGGGCTGTGAGCATCGCGACGTCGCTGGTGCCGGTGTCGTCGAGGGTGTCGAAGCTGAGCTGGTCGGCGTCGCCGGTGTCCCTGGCGCAGCTCGCGCTTGAGGTAGCGCAGAGTCAGGTCGGCCGGGTCATAGGAACGCTGGTCGGGCTGGACGAGGTAGGCCGCCAGCGCGGTGTCGACCGCGAGCCCGCCGAGCTCCCAGCCGTGCGCGGCCAGCGCGAGCGTCGGCCCCTTGGCGTCGTGCAGCACCTTGTGCTTCGACGCATCGGCCAGCCACGCAGCCGGGGCAGAGTCGTCCTCGGGGGAGATCTCGGTGACGTCGATCCGGGCCCCCCGCGCTGGCGCCCGCGGCGAGCGCGACCGACACGACCTCGCCGGTCCCGGCGCGCCACGATCCCTGTACGGCGACGCCGACCCGCTCACCGTCGCTGGCGTGCTGCTCCAGCCAACCGGCCACGGCTCCGCTGGCAAGGCGCTCGCCGTCGAGGTCGAAGCCCTCCTCGGACACCTCGTCGTCGGCGGCCGGGTCGATGGTGTCCATCAGGCGGGTGCGCAGCTCGCCTCGGAACTCGAGCTCGTCGAGCAGCTCGAGGCCGGCGGTGCGGTCCCACGGCTGGCGCACGGTCTCCCCGGGCGCACCGGCAGGGTCAGGTCACGGATCAGTGCGTTGAGGTGGCGGTTGCGGATCACGTCGCCGAGGTGGGCCCGCAGGGCCTCCCCTTCTTGCCGGTGATCTCGTCGGCGCGGGCGATCACGTTGTCGAGCCCGTCGAACTGGTTGATCCACTTGGCGGCATATCCCTGACCCACTCCCGGGACGCCGGGCAGGTTGTCGGAGGTCTCCCCCACGATGGCCGCGAGCTCCGGATAGCGCCACGGCGGGACGCCGTACTTCTCCTCGACGTAGGCCGGGGTGAGTCGGGCCAGTCGCTGACGCCGCGCATCGGATAGAGCACGGTCGAGGTCTCGGTGACCAGCTGGATCGAGTCGCGGTCGCCGGTGAGGATCAGCACCTCCATGCCCTCGGCCATGGCCCGGGTCGCGAGCGTGGCGATGATGTCGTCGGCCTCGTAGCCCTCGAGCTCGAGGTGCTGGATGCGGAGCGCGTCGAGGACTCGCTGGATCAGCGGCAGCTGGCTGCTGAACTCGCCCGGCGTCTTGTTCCGCTTCGCCTTGTACTCCGGGTATTCCTCCAGCCGGAACGTCTGGCGTGACTTGTCGAAGGCGACGCACACGTGCGTCGGCACCTCGTCGCGGAGCACGTTGACGAGCATCGAGGTGAACCCGTAGACCGCGTTGGTGTGCTGCCCGGTGGCGGTCGAGAAGTTCTCGACCGGCAGCGCGAAGAAGGCGCGATAGGCCAGCGAGTGGCCGTCGAGGAGGAGCAGTCGGGCGGGGGCGGCACTCGTCTCGGACACGACGCGACTCTATCGGCCGGCACCGACGGCGCGGACCGGACGGGGGTCGGCCAGAATGGCGGCATGAGCGACCTCAGACTTCCCTCCATCGACATGAGCATCGACGAGTTCGTCGCGCAGATGCCCCGGGGCAACGGCGCCCTGAACGACAAGATGGGCGTGGTGATCACCGAGATCTCGCCGGAGCGCATCGTGGCCACGATGCCGGTGGAGGGCAACACCCAGCCCTACGGCCTCCTGCACGGCGGCGCGTCCGTCGTGCTCGCCGAGACCCTCGGGTCCATCGGGTCCTACATCCACGCGTCCCCCGAGAAGGTCGCCGTCGGCGTAGACATCAACGCGACGCACCACCGGTCGGCGACGTCGGGCACCGTGACCGGCACGGCCACGCCGATCCACCCGGGGCGCAGCATGGCGGCCTTCGAGGTCGTCATCACCAACGAGCAGGGCAAGCGCGTGTGCACGTCGCGCATCACCTGCGCGCTGATCTCCGCCCCACAGGGCTGACCTGCGTCAGCTGGCGACGTGCTCGCGGCCCATGCGGCGAGCGGCGAGGACCTTGTCGATCTGGCGCGATCCGCGCGGTCGGGTCGTGGAGCGCCGAGCCGACAGCTTCGCGCGCACGGCGGAGGTGCTCGCGGCACGCAAGGTCGCCTGCGGAGTGAGCGAGAGCCGCGCCATGAACCGGTTGGCGTCGCGCGAGCTGGCCATGGCGGCGGTGGCCACCGTGCCGATCCCCCGGTGCTCGGCGAACCCGGCTGCGGCATCCATCAACGCCGTACCGACACCGCGGCGGCGGAACTCGGGCAGCACGTGGGGTGACACCGCCAGCAGGGCGGGCTCGAGGTTGAGCGGGGTCAGCGTCGAGGCCGCGAGGAAGACCGCGCCGGCGACGTGACCGTCCAGCTCGGCGACGGCGATGCAGCGGTCCTCGCGGTCGGCGCAGTCGGCGATGACGCTCTCGACGTCGGCCTGCTGCTCGGCATCGGTGGCGCGCCGCAGGATGTCGGACCACAGCTCACGCAGCACCGGGGCGTCTGCAGCAATGGCGGCGCGCACCTGTACCGAAGTCCTGCTCATGCTTGTTCTCCCAAGGATTCAGCCCCGTGACACTGCTCTCCCCGTTACCGGGATCGTTCCCGGCCTTGTGCGCTGACCTTAACCTGACCCGACGGCTCCTGTCCCTCGAGGGCCGGAACAAGAGCACGTAACGCGTTCGTTGTCGCAGCGACACCACAATGCAGCCGCGAGTGTGACCCGGTGCACTAGAGTCCCGCGCATGCGAATTCGCTCATCTCACCGATCCCCGGCCCTGATCCCCACGCTCGGCCTCGCCCTCCTCCTCACTGCCTGTGGCGGCGGCTCCGACGACTCGGCCGACGACACCTCCGGAAGCGGAGACAGCGGCCTCGAGACGATCGCCTCGGGCACGTTGACCGTCTGCTCCGACGTCCCCTACCCGCCCTTCGAGGACTTCGACGACACCTCCGAGTCCGGCTTCAAGGGCTTCGACATCGACATCGTCCGGGCGATCGCCGACGGCCTCGAGCTCGACCTCGGCCGTCAAGGACTCGTCGTTCGATGCCCTGCAGAGCGGCCGGGCGCTCAACGCCAGTCAGTGCGACATGGCCGCCAGCGCGATGACGATCACCGACGAGCGCAAGGCCTCCCTCGACTTCTCCGACGGCTACTACGACTCGCAGCAGTCGCTCCTCGTCACCGAGGGCTCCGACATCGCGAGCATCGACGACCTCGACGGCGTGAAGGTCGGTGTCCAGCAGGGCACCACCGGCAAGGCCTACGCCGAGGAGAACGCCACCGGCGCCGAGCTGGTCTCGTTCCCGAGCGATGCCGAGATGTTCCGGGCCATCAAGGCCGGACAGGTCGAGGCGCTGCTGCAGGACCTCCCCGTCAACATCAACCACCGGGACGCCGGCGGCTTCAGCGTCGTGGAGACCTACTCCACCGACGAGGCCTACGGCCCGGCGATGAAGAAGGGCAACACCGCCCCGGTCGACGCCGTCAACGAGCAGCTCACCGAGATGCGCGCGGACGGCTCCTACGACGAGATCTTCAACTCCTACTTCGCAACCGAGTGACCTGCACGTGCCTCTGAAGCGCAAGACGCGACGCAACCTCGGCAGGGCGGTCCTCTACGCCGTCCTGCTGGGGTTGCTGCTCCTCCTGATCCCGGCCGCCGACTGGCCGACCATCCGGGCCAACTTCTTCGCTCCCGGCGGCATCGGCAACCCGTTCAAGGGCGACTGGGGCACCTGGCCCGACCTGATCACGATCGGTGTCAAGAACACCATCATCTACACCGCGATCGCGTTCGGCGTCGGCCTCGTCCTCGCTGTGGTCCTGGCCCTGATGCGGCTCTCGCCGATTGGGGCCTACCGGTGGCTGGCCACGGCCTACATCGAGTTCTTCCGTGCCCTGCCTGCCTTGCTGGTGGTGCTGCTGATGGCCTTCGGCATCCCGATCGCCTTCAGTGGCTGGACACCCCCGGGTGGGACCGTCGGTGCCGGGGTCGTGGGCCTGATCCCGGTCGCTGGGGCCTACATGGCCGAGACGATCCGGGCCGGCATCCGAGGCCGTGCCCAAGGGTCAGACCGAGGCCGCCCGGTCGCTGGGCATGAGTGCGGGCCGGACCACGGTCACGGTGGTGCTCCCCCGGGCCTTCCGGATCGTGATCCCGCCACTGACCAACGAGTTCGTACTCCTGATCAAGGACACCGCGCTGCTGTTCGTGATCGGCTTCGCCGCCGACCAGCGTGAGCTGACCACGATCGCCCGCGACTTCATGTCCTCCAGCGCCACCGCCGGCACCGCGACCAGCCTGATCCAGGCCGCGATCCTCTACATCATCATCACGCTGCCGCTCACCCGCCTCGTCGCGTGGCTCGAGCGTCGGCAGCAAAGGGCACGGTGACCATGTCCGAGGAAACCATCTCCGTCGACCCGACGGCCCCGGCCATCCGAGTCCGCGACCTGCACAAGTCGTTCGGCAGCAACGAGGTGCTCAAGGGCATCGACTTCCACGTCGACAACGGCGAGGTCGTCTGCGTGATCGGCCCGTCCGGGTCGGGCAAGTCCACGCTGCTGCGGTGCATCAACCGGCTCGAGGAGCCCGACTCCGGTCAGGTCCCGGTGGAGGGTGTCGACATCATCGACCCCGAGACCGACCTCGACGCGGTCCGCTCCCGCATCGGCATGGTCTTCCAGCAGTTCAACCTGTTCCCCCACATGACGGTGCTGCGCAACCTCACCGTCGCGCAGGAGAAGGTCCGGCGGCGCTCGAAGAAGGAGTGCATCGAGATCGCCCGTGCCAACCTCGACAAGGTCGGTCTCTCCGGCCGGGAGAACGTCTACCCTGCGCACCTGTCCGGTGGCCAGCAGCAGCGCGTGGCCATCGCCCGGGCGCTGTCGATGAACCCGGACATGATGCTCTTCGACGAGCCCACGTCCGCGCTCGACCCGGAGCTCGTCGGTGACGTCCTCGACGTCATGAAGACACTGGCCTCCGAGGGCATGACGATGATGGTCGTCACCCACGAGATGGGCTTCGCCCGTGAGGTGGGCAACAAGCTCGTCTTCATGGACGGCGGCGTCATCGTCGAGGAGGGCGACCCGCACGAGGTGCTCGGCAACCCCCAGCACCAGCGCACGCAGGCGTTCCTGTCCAAGGTCCTGTAGCACCTGTACGACGACAGCGGCCCGGCTCCTTCAAGGAGCCGGGCCGCTGTGCGTTTGATCAGGTGGTGCTCAGACGTCGCCACCGAGGTAGGCGGCCTTCACGGCCGGGTCGCCGGCCAGATCCGGAACCGGTGCCCGAGCGCACGATGGAGCCGGTCTCCGGGATGTGCGCCTCGTCGGACCGCTTGAGCGCCCGGGCGGCGTTCTGCTCGACCAGCAGCACGGTGGTGCCCTGCTTGTTGATCTCGGTCACGATCGAGAAGATCTGTGCGATCAGCTTGGGAGCCGGGCCCATGGAGGGCTCGTCGAGCAGCAGCAGCCGCGGCCGCGACATGAGTGCGCGGCCCATCGCCAGCATCTGCTGCTCGCCGCCCGACATGGTGCCGGACACTCGGTCGATGCGCTCCTCGAGCCGCGGGAACAACGTGAGCACGCGCTCGAGGTCCTCCCGATAGGCGGCCGACTTGCGGTCGGTGCGGCTGTAGGCGCCCATCTCGAGGTTCTCCCGCACGGTCATGCCGATGAAGCAGCGACGGCCTTCGGGAGACTGGCTGATGCCCAGCTTCACCCGGTCGTACGGCGCAACGTCGGTGATGTCCTTGCCCTCGAACCTGACCGTGCCGGCTCGCACCTTGCGCAACCCCGACACCGTCTTGAGCGTGGTGGTCTTGCCGGCGCCGTTGGCGCCGATCAGCGTGGTGACGGTTCCTTCGGGAACGCCGAAGCTGATGTCACGGATGGCCTCGATGTGTCCGTAGTTGACACACAGGCCCTCGACCTCAAGAAGCATCTTCTTCGTCCACTCCCGGTGTAGGCGGCGATGACCGCCGGGTTGTCGTGGATCTCAGCAGGCGCGCCCTCGGCGATCTTGCGCCCGAACTCGAGCACCACGATGCGGTCCGTGACGCCCATGACCAGCTTCATGTCGTGCTCGATGAGCAGCACGGTGAAACCCCGGTCACGCACCTTGCGGATGAGCTCCATGAGCTGGACCTTCTCGGCCGGGTTGAACCCGGCCGCCGGCTCGTCGAGGCAGATCAGCTTGGGCTCCGTGGCCATCGCGCGCGATCTCCGGGCGTCGCTGGTCGCCGTACGACAGGTTGGCGGCGAGCTCGTCGGCCTTGCGGTGGATGCCCATGAAGCGGAGCAGCTCCATCGCGCGGTCGTGCCCCTCCTGCTCCTCGCGGCGGTGCCTCGGAAGGCGGAACAGCGCAGTGAGCATGCCGGTGCGGTGCCGGGCGTCGGTACCGACCGGGACGTTCTCCAGCGCGGTCATCGTCGGGAACAGCCGGATGTTCTGGAACGTCCGGGCGATGCCGTTCTGGGTGATCTGGTGCTTCTTCATGCCGACGATGGAGGAGCCCCGGAACTTGATGTCCCCGCTCGTCGGGCGGTAGACGCCGGTGACCGCGTTGAAGCAGGTTGTCTTGCCGGCGCCGTTGGGCCCGATCAGGCCCGGGATCTCGCCCTCGTTGATGTGCAGTGACACGTCGTCCGGGGCCGTGAGGCCGCCGAAGCGGAGCGTCAGGTTGTCGATCTCCGGGATGCGTTCAGACACGCGCCTGCTCCTCTCCGTCATTGCCGCCGTCGCCGGGGCTGTCGTCATCGACGCCCTGCTCGAGCTCGATCAGCTCGTGCTCGAGCTGCTTGGCGCGAACCGTGCGTCGCGGCGGCAGCAGACCCTCGGGTCGCAGCGTCGCGAGCAGGACCGGGGCCGGGCCGAACGCAAGGACGCGGAAGTCGTCGAACTCGCGGAACCGCTGAGGCAGGTAGGCCACCGGGGATCGCACCGACGATCACGCCCCACCTGTTGCCCCGGCCACCCACGACCACGGCCGCGAGGAACAGGATCGAGAACAGCAGCAGGAACGACTGGGGGTTGATGAAGCTCTGGCGAGTGGCGTAGAGCCCACCGGCCGGGCCTCCGACGAAAGCGCCGGTCGCGAACGCGAGCAGCTTGAACTTGAAGGTCGGGACACCCATCAGCTCGGCGGCGTCCTCGTCCTCGCGCGTCGCCTCCCGAGGCGCGACCGACGCGGCTGTTCTTGATCAGGACGTCGGCTGCCGGGACCACGAAGACAGCCGTGAGGCCCATCCAGTAGTACGGGATCTGGTCGAGCACGCCGAACTTGAGGAATGCGGTCGTGTCCCGGGTGTCGATGAGGACCGTGCCGTTGTCCCAGAGCAGGTGGGGGATCTGGAAGAGGCCCTCATCCCCGCCGAAGCTCGGTGGCTTCGATATGCCCGGGATGCCCTTGTTGCCACCCAACCACTCGAGGTTGACGGCCGTCAGCCGGATGATCTCACTGAAGCCGAGCGTCACGATGGCGAGGTAGTCGCCACGTACTCGCAGGGTCGGCGCGCCGAGGAGCACGCCAGAGAGCATCGCGACCGCGACACCCAAGGGCAGTGCCAGCAGGAACGGCCAGTTCGCGTGGAAGGTGGTGGCGATGGCAAGCGGTGTAAGCGCCGATGGCGTAGAACCCGACGTATCCCGGGTCGAGGAGCCCCGCATAGCCGACGACGATGTTGAGGCCCAGCGCCACCAAGCAGTAGATCGTGACGGTGAAGAGCACGCCTCCGAAGTCGACGCCGGGGGTGCTGATGAACGGCGGCTCGAGCAGCGGGAGTGCGTAGGCGAACACGGCCAGCAGCACCCACAGCGCGATCTTGGCCGGCTTGGGCAGGTTGGTGAACTTCGACTTCATGCTCGCGCCTTTCCGAGCGACTCGCCCAGTAGACCCGTGGGTCGGACGAGGAGGATCAGGACCAGCAGCACGAAGGCGATGACGTCACGCCACTCGCTGCCGAACAGTGCCCGGCCCCAGTTCTCGGCGACACCCAGCACGAGTCCTCCGAGCAGGGCCCCGCGCAGGTTGCCGATGCCGCCGAGGACTGCGGCGGTGAAGGCCTTCACCCCGAGGAGGAAGCCCACGTCGTACTTCGTGGTCTCGATCTTGAGCATGTAGAGGAAGGCGGCGACGCCGGCCATCAGGCCGCCGATCAGGAAGGTCATCTGGATGGTCCGGGTCGGGTTGACGCCCATGAGCGAGGCCGTCTCCGGGTCCTGCGCAGTGGCGCGGATGCCCTTGCCGAGCCTCGATCGGCGTACGAACTGGTCGAGGATGACCATCATGCCGATCGCCGCGACGATCACGATGACGTCGATGCCTGCGATGCCGACGTCACCAATGTTGAAGCGCGGCTTGTCGAGCACGCCGGCCATGCTGTTGTTGATGCGGGCCTTGCCGACGTATTCGGAGAAGTTGTCGTCGAGCCCCACCCAACCGGCGATGCGGTCGCGAAGACCCATCAGCTCGGCGAGCACGAACGAGGCACCGATCGCGGAGATCAGCGCCACCGGGCGCGGCGCGTTGCGGTTGATGAGCGGTCGGTAGGCGACCCCGCTCGAGGATCAGCGCGATGATCGCCGACACCACCATGGCCGCGATCAGGGAGGCGATGAGGATGGCAATCAGCTTGGCGCCGTTGGCCTCACCCGCGTTGAACGCCATGACCGTCCACAACATGGCGAACGTGCCGTACATGAACACTTCGGAGTGAGCGAAGTTGATCAGCTGCAGGACGCCGTAGACCATCGTGTAGCCCAAGGCGATCAGCGCATAGATGGAGCCGAATGCCAGCCCGGTGATGGTGAGCTCAGGCAGGTTGTTGAAGAAGAATTCGAAGTTCACGAAAGACTCCGGCCCTCGGATCTGGACAAGGGTGCGGCCGGGGACATGCGTCCCCGGCCGCGCCTTTGTCATGGTGTGAAACGGCTCAGCCGTGGATCACTTGATCTCGCCCTCGGGCACGATCGCGCCGCCCTTGACGGTGTAGGCGTAGACGTGAACGTCGGCCGGCTCGCCGGTCTCGTCGAACTTCAGCTGCTTGGTGATGCCCGCCTCGTCGTAGCCGTTGACGAACTCGAGCATGTCCGCGCGGTTGTCGATGCCCGAGCCGATGCCGTCCGGGAAGATCTGGGCGGCGTCGTAGGCCTCGGCGGCGTAGGTGCCGGGAGCCTCGCCGAACTCGGCCTCGTAGGCAGCCGCGAACTCAGCCACCGCCGGGTCCGTGTCGGGGATGCAGGGGCAGGTGATGATGGTGCCCTCGGCAGCCTTCTTGGCGTCGAGGTAGGCCGGGTCCTTCACGCCGTCGGCCACGACGAACGTGCCGTCGAAACCACCGTCGCGCAACTGGCCGATGAGGATCGTCGCCTCGGCGTAGTAGCCACCGAAGAAGACCGCGTCGGGCTTGGAGGAGTTGACCTTCGTGACGGTCGCCGAGAAGTCGGTCTGACCGGTCTGGATGGTGTCGGTGTCGACGACGGTGTCGCCGAGGTCTTCCTCGATGATGCCGGCCGGGCCGGCGCCGTACTCGGAAGCGTCATCGATCACGAAGACAGACTTGGCCACGGAGCGTGTCCTTGATGTAGGCCGCGGCGGCAGGACCCCGGGTGGCGTCGTTGCCGAGCGCACGGTGGAAGGTGTCCCAGCCGTTGGTCGACAGCGCCGGGTTGGTGGCCGACGGGCTGATGGTCGGAACCCCTCCCTCGGCGAAGATCGGACCAGCAGCGGCGGACTCACCCGAGAAGGCGGGACCGACGACGCCGATGATGGACTCGTCGCCGGCAACCTCAGTCGCCGGGGACGGAGCCTCGTCGGGGGCTACCCTGCGAGTCGCGGATCTCGAAGCCGACCTCGCAGTCAGCCTCGGCGTTGTACTGGTCGATGGCGAGCTGTGCGCCCTGGATGATCGGCGCACCGAGGCCGGCTGCGGGGCCGGTCTCCGGGCCGAAGAAGGCGATGCTCTGGTCACAGGCGCCGCCTTCGGCGCTCGCGTTGCTGTCGTCGCCACCGTCACCCGAGTCGGTGGTGCCACAGGCACTCAGGGTGAGCCCAGCAGTGGCGATGAGCGCAATCACTGCGCGCTTGGGCCTCGTGGTTCGCAACATTGGTCCTCCGGTTAACGTCTCTGGCCATGCGTGAACCCGCATGGTCGGGTGCAGCGAAACCTAGCACCATCGATGTGCTCTGAATCACCCTTCACCCCGCAACTTTCGCTGCTGTGATCCTTTTGTGACTGAAGTGTTTCGATGATCTGCCCGTTGATCGAGGATCAATCGCGTGCGGGACCGTGCTCGACAACTCCTTCGGCCACCTGCCGCATGGACAGGCGAAGATCCATCGCTGTCTTCTGGATCCACCGGAAGGCTTCCGGTTCGCTGAGCCCCAGCTGCGCCTGCAGGACGCTCTTGGCCCGCTCCACGGCCTTGCGTGTCTCCAGCGACTCCTGCAGGTCGGCGACCTCACGCTCCAGCACCGTGACCTCGTCGAAGCGACTGACGGCCATCTCGATCGCCGGCACCGAGGTCGGTGCGGGTGAACGGCTTGACGAGGTAGGCCATCGCACCGGCGTCCCCGGCCCGCCTCGACCAGCTCGCGCTGGGAGAAGGCCGTGAGGATGACGACCGGTGCGATCCGCTCACCGGCGATCTGCTCGGCGGCCGCGATCCCGTCCGGGATCGGCATCTTCACGTCGAGGATCACCGGGTCGGGCCGCAGCTCCTGCGCGAGCTCGATCGCCTTCTGTCCGTCGCCGGCCCGGCCGACGACGTCGTAGCCCCTCCTCGCCCAGCATCTCGGCGAGATCCATCCGGATCAGTGCCTCGTCCTCGGCAATGACGACGCGTCGGGGTGCGGGCTGGCTCACGGTGGCGGGGTCGGTCACGGGGGCAAGGCTAGTCGGGTACGGTTTCCTCGCTGTTGGCCCCGGTAGCCCAACGGCAGAGGCGATGCTCTCAAACAGCATTCAGTGTGAGTTCGAATCTCACCCGGGGCACCACGCGAGCAGATACAGATCTGGCGTCCACGCGCGTCGGCAGTTCGAGAAGGCTCGCCTGAAATCACGCTGCGCATAGATCGCCGTACGCCCAACTGCCAACGCCAAGTCAGCGCGTATGCCGATGTATCAGTATTGCCCCCGCTGGACGGGTCATCCCTTCAGCGGTGCGCCACCCACATTTTCCTGCCCTCGAATGTGGCTGACCCACCCCTCCAATGCGCAGCGTCGCGACACGCCGACCCGGGGGTGTCACAGCCACATTCCGCGCCTGCAGAATGTGGCTCACTCACTGCTCGGGAGGCCCGAAGGCCTGACTCAGGTCGTACGCCGATAGGCCGGCGCGGCTCCGTTGATCGCATCGCCCATCCGGTGGATGCGCAGGGCGTTCGTCGAGCCGGGGATCCCGGGCGGACTCCCGGCGATGATGACGACGAGGTCGCCCTCCTTGACCCGCCCGACGTGGATCAGTGCCTCGTCGACCCGGGCGGACCATCTCGTCGGTGTGCTCGACCTCGGCCCCCGGGAAGGTCTCGACACCCCGAGGTCATCGCGAGCTGCGAGCGCGTCCGCGCCTCGGGCGTGAACGCCGGGATGGGGATCGGGCCGCGGTAGCGAGAGCCGCTTGGCCGAGTCGCCGCTGACGGTGAAGGCGACCGGGGAAGACCGCCCCGACCGCTTCGGCCACCTCGGCGGCGGCCTTCGCGATGATGCCGCCGCGCGTGTGCGGCTGCCGAGTCACGGCGGCCATGTGGCTCAGGCCGTGGTCCTCGGTCGACTCGACGATGCGCGCCATGGTCTGGACCGCGATGATGGGGTACTCCCCCACGCTGGTCTCGCCCGAGAGCATCACCGCGTCGGCCCCGTCGAGCACGGCATTGGCGACGTCGCTGGCCTCGGCCCGGGTCGGGGCGGGCGCGGCGATCATCGACTCGAGCATCTGCGTGGCGACGATGACGGGCTTGGCGTTGCGCCGCGCCTTGTCGATGATCCGCTTCTGGTGGATCGGCACGTCCTCGAGCGGGCACTCGACGCCCGGGTCGCCGCGGGCGACCATGATTCCGTCGAAGGCGTCGACGATCTCGTCGATGTTCTTGATCGCCTGCGGCTTCTCGATCTTGGCGATCACCGGGACGAAGATGTCCTCCTCGCGCATGATCGCGCGCACGTCCTCGGCGTCGGCGGCGTTGCGCACGAAGCTGAGGGCGATGAAGTCGACGCCGAGCCTGAGCGCCCAGCGCAGGTCCGCGGTGTCCTTCTCGGACAGCGCCGGCACGGACACCGCGACGCCGGGCAGGTTGATGCCCTTGTGGTTGGAGACCTTGCCGGCGACGATCACCTCGGTCACGACGTCGGTCCCCTCGACCGCGGTCACCCGGAGCCGGACCTTGCCGTCGTCGATCAGCAGCGGGTCGCCGACCTTCACGTCGCCGGGCAGTCCGTCGTACGTCGTCCCGCTCTGGTCCACGTCACCGAGGACGTCGCGGGTGGTGATCGTGAAGGTGGCGCCCTTCTTCAGCTTGACCGGTCCGTCGGCGAACTGGCCCAGCCGGATCTTCGGACCCTGCAGGTCGGCGAAGATCCCGACGCCGTGCCCCGACTCGTCACTCGCCTTGCGGACCGGGTGGTAGGCCCGCTCGTGGTCGGCGTACTCGCCATGGCTCATGTTGAGCCGGGCGACGTCCATCCCGGCATCGACGAGCTCACGGATGGCCTCCGCACTGGAGACCGCAGGGCCGAGGGTACAGACAATCTTCGCTCTTCGCACCACTCGACCCTAGCGGATCTTTGATCGATCCAAAGCCCCAGTCCGTGAACGTCAGACGACCAGCGGTCGATCCGTCGGCTTGATCGGCACGGGCAGCGTCGACGAGCCGGTGAGGAAGGTGTCGACGGCGGCCGCGGCGGCGCGACCCTCGGCGATCGCCCACACGATCAGCGACTGGCCGCGACCCACGTCGCCGGCCACGAAGACACCCTCGACGCTCGAGGCGTAGACCCCATTGCGCACCACATTTCCACGCGCGTCCAGCTCCACTCCGAGCTGCTCGATGAGACCCGGCTTCTCGGGGCCGACGAAGCCCATGGCGAACAGCACCAGCTGGGCCGGGATCTCCCGCTCGGTGCCCTCGATGGGCTGGAACTTCGCGTCGACCTCGATCAGGCGCAGACCCGACACGTTGCCGTCGTCGTCGCCCGAGAACTCCTGCGTGGAGATCGCGTAGACGCGGTCGCCACCCTCCTCGTGGGCCGACGAGACACGGAACGTCATCGGGTACGTCGGCCACGGCTGACCGTTCGGACGGCTCTCCGGCGGCTGCGCCATGATCTCGAGCTGGGTGATGGAGCGTGCGCCCCGGCGGGTGGAGGTGCCGAGGCAGTCGGCGCCGGTGTCACCGCCGCCGATGATGACGACGTCCTTGCCGGTGGCCGGGATCTGGCCATCGACCTCCTCGCCGAGCGCGACGCGGTTGGCCCGGGGCAGGAACTCCATCGCCCGGTGGATGCCGGCGAGCTCGCGCCCGGGCACCGGCAGGTCGCGCGCCTCGGTGGCGCCCATGGCCAGCACGACCGCGTCGTAGCGGTCGACCAGCTGGGGACCCGTGAGCTCCGCACCGACGTCGACGCCGGCGCGGGAAGACGGTGCCTTCCGCTTCATCTGGTCGAGGCGACGGTCGAGGTGCTTCTTCTCCATCTTGAACTCGGGGATGCCGTAACGCATCAGCCCGCCGATCTTGTCGGCGCGTTCGTAGACGGCGACGGTGTGACCGGCGCGCGTGAGCTGCTGCGCGGCGGCCGGGCCCGCGGGGCCGGAGCCGATCACGGCGACGGTCTTGCCCGAGAGCCACTCCGGCGGCTGGGGCCGGACGTAGCCCGACTCCCACGCCTTGTCGATGATCGAGACCTCGACGTTCTTGATGGTGACCGGGTCCTGGTTGATGCCCAGCACGCAGGCGGTCTCGCAGGGCGCCGGGCACAGCCGGCCGGTGAACTCCGGGAAGTTGTTGGTCGCGTGCAACCGTTCGATCGCACCCTCCCAGTCGTCACGCCAGACCGGAGTCGTTCCACTCGGGAATGATGTTGCCGAGCGGGGCAGCCCCCGGTGGCAGAACGGGATGCCGCAGTCCATGCAACGCCCTGCCTGCGGCGTGATGATCGGCAGCAGCGCGCGGCCGATCCCGTCGGGGTAGACCTCGTTCCAGTCGCCCACGCGCTCGTCCACGGGACGGCGGGTCGCAACGGCGCGGCCTTCCTTCAGAAAGCCCTTCGGGTCAGCCATGGAGCACCTCCATAATGCGTGCGTTGGCCTCGTCCTCGGTGAGGCCCTCGTCGAGGGCCTCCGCCCGGGCGTCGAGGACGCGCTTGTAGTCGCGGGGCATCACCTCGGTGAAGCGGCCCAGCGCGGTGTCCCAGTCGGCCAGCAGGGCGGCGGCAACCGTCGAACCGGTCTCCTCGCCGTGCTGGGTGATCAGGGTCTTGAGCTGTTCGACCGCGTCGCCGATGACGGGTCCGAGGGCGACGAGCTCCGGGTTGACCCGGCCCTCGTCGAGGTCGAGCACGAACGCGTGGCCACCCGACATGCCGGCCGCGAAGTTGCGACCGGTGGGGCCGAGCACGAGCACCACTCCCCCGGTCATGTACTCGCAGCCGTGGTCACCGACGCCCTCGACCACGGCAGTCGCACCGGAGTTGCGGACGCAGAAGCGCTCGCCGGCCTTGCCGCGCAAGAAGATCTGGCCCGACGTCGCGCCGTAGCCGATCGTGTTGCCGGCGATGACCTGCTCGCTCGCGTCGAAGACGGCGTTGAGGTCGGGGCGTACGACGATGCGTCCGCCCGACAGGCCCTTGCCGACGTAGTCGTTGGCGTCACCCTCGAGGCGCAGCGTGACACCGCGCGGCACGAAGGCGCCGAACGACTGTCCGGCCGAGCCGGTGAAGGTGATGTCGATGGTGCCGTCCGGAAGACCCTCGCCGCGGTAGCGCTTGGTCACCTCGTGGCCGAGCATGGTGCCGACCGTCCGGTTGACGTTGCGTACGGCGACCTGTGCACGCACCGGTTCGCCGTGCTCGAGCGCCGGGGCGGCGAGCTTGATCAGCTCGTTGTCCAGCGCCTTCTCGAGGGCGTGGTCCTGACCCTTGGTGTTGCGCAGGTCCCGGCCCTCGAACTGGCCGAACTCGCCGTGCGCCGAGGCTCGGTGCAGGATCGGCGTCAGGTCGAGACCCGCCGCCTTCCAGTGGCCCACGGCACGCTCGATGTCGAGCGAGCCGACTCGGCCGATGGCCTCGTCGAGGCTGCGGAAACCGAGCTCGGCGAGGAGCTCACGCACCTCCTCGGCGATGTAGGTGAAGAAGTTGACGACGTGGTCGGCCTGCCCGTTGTAGCGCGCACGCAGGACGGGGTTCTGCGTCGCGACGCCCACCGGGCAGGTGTCGAGGTGGCAGACCCGCATCATGATGCAGCCCCGACACGACCAGCGGAGCGGTCGCGAAGCCTGAACTCCTCGGCGCCGAGCAGCGCCGCGATGATGACGTCGCGACCGGTCTTCAGCTGGCCGTCGGCCTGCACCACGATCCGGTCGCGCAGCCCGTTGAGGAGCAGCGTCTGCTGGGTCTCGGCCGGGCCGAGCTCCCACGGACCGCCGGCGTGCTTGAGCGACGTCAGCGGCGAGGCGCCGGTGCCGCCGTCGTGACCGGAGATCAGCACGACGTCGGCGTGCGCCTTGGAGACACCCGCCGCGACCGTGCCGACGCCGACCTCGGAGACCAGCTTCACGTGGACGCGGGCCGACGGGTTGGCGTTCTTGAGGTCGTGGATCAGCTGAGCCGGGTCCTCGATGGAGTAGATGTCGTGGTGCGGCGGCGGGCTGATGAGGCCCACGCCGGGCGTCGAGTGCCGGGTCTTGGCCACCCACGGGTAGACCTTGTGACCGGGCAGCTGACCACCCTCGCCGGGCTTGGCGCCCTGCGCCATCTTGATCTGGATGTCGTCGGCGTTGGTGAGGTATTCGCTGGTGACGCCGAACCGGCCGGACGCGACCTGCTTGATCGAGCTGCGGCGCTCGGGGTCGTAGAGACGATCGGCGTCCTCGCCGCCCTCACCGGTGTTGGACTTGCCGCCGAGGCGGTTCATCGCGATGGCGAGGGTCTCGTGGGCTTCCCGGCTGATGGAGCCGTAGGACATCGCACCGGTCGAGAAGCGCTTGACGATCTCGCTCACCGGCTCGACCTCGTCGATGCCGATCGCCGGGCGACCGGTGGCCGCGCCGTCCTTGAAGCGGAACAGCCCACGCAGCGTCATCAGCCGCTCGGACTGCTCGTCCACGCGCGAGGTGTACTGCTTGAAGATCTCGTAGCTGCCCGTGCGGGTCGAGTGCTGGAGGCGGAACACCGTCTCCGGGTCGAACAGGTGCGGCTCGCCCTCGCGACGCCACTGGTACTCCCCGCCGATCTGCAGCTCGCGGTGAGCAGGCGCGATCCCGCCTCGGGGGTACGCCGAAGCGTGGCGCCTCGCGACCTCCTCGGCGATCGTCTCCAGCTCGATCCCGCCCAGCTTGGACGTGGTCCCGGTGAAGTACTTGTCGACGACGGACTGCGAGAGCCCGACGGCCTCGAAGATCTGAGCGCCGGTGTAGGACGCCACGGTGGAGACGCCCATCTTCGACATCACCTTGAGGACGCCCTTGCCGAGGCCCTTGATCAGGTTGGCGACGGCCTTCTCGGGGTCGACCTTGACGTAGTAGCCCTCGCGCGCGAGGTCCTCCACGGACTCCATCGCGAGGTAGGGGTTGACCGCCGCGGCGCCGTACCCGACGAGAAGGGCGACGTGGTGCACCTCGCGCACGTCACCGGCCTCGACCAGGAGACCGACTCCGGGTGCGGGTCTTCTCGCGCACCGGGTGGTGGTGGACCGCGCCGGTGAGCAACAGTGACGGTATCGGCGCGAGATCGGCGGTGGAGTGCCGATCGGAGAGCACGATGACGCGGGCGCCGCCGGCGATCGCCTCGGACACCTCGGCGCAGATCTCGTCGATCCGCTTCGCCAGCGCGGCGCCGCCGCCCTCGACCTCGTAGAGGCCCCGGGAGACGTGGGTGATGAAGCCGGGCATGTCGCCGTCACGGTTGATGTGGCGGATCTTGGCCAGTCGTCGTTGGAGATGACCGGGAACGGCAGCACGACCCGGCGACACGACGCGGGCGCCGGTTCGAGCAGGTTGGCCTCCGGGCCGATGGTGCCGTTCAGCGAGGTGACGAGCTCCTCGCGGATGGCGTCGAGCGGCGGGTTGGTGACCTGCGCGAACAGCTGCGCGAAGTAGTCGAACAACAGCCGCGGCTTGTCGCTGAGGGCCGCGATGGGCGTGTCGGTGCCCATCGAGCCGAGCGCCTCGCCGCCGGTGTTGGCCATCGGGGTGAGCAGGACGCGCAGCTCCTCCTCGCTGTAGCCGAAGATCTGCTGACGACGCGTCACCGAGGCGTGCGTGTGCACGATGTGCTCGCGCTCGGTGATGTCGTCGAGGTGGATGAGCCCGGCGTGCAGCCACTCGTCGTAGGGGTGCTCGCCGGCCAGCTCGGACTTGATCTCCTCGTCCTCGACGATGCGGTGCTCGTCGGTGTCGACCGGGAACATCTTGCCGGGCTGGAGGCGGCCCTTGCGCACGACCGTGGCGGGGTCGAGGTCGAGCACGCCGACCTCGGAGGCCGGGACGACGAGTCCGTCGTCGGTGACCCAGTAGCGGCTGGGGCGAAGGCCGTTGCGGTCGAGGACCGCGCCGATCTGGCTGCCGTCGGTGAACACGACACAGGCGGGGCCGTCCCACGGCTCCATCATCGAGGAGTGGAACTCGTAGAACGCACGACGTTGCGCGTCCATCTCGGTGTGGTTCTCCCACGCCTCGGGGATCATCATCAGCACCGAGTGCGGCAGCGAGCGGCCGCCCATGTGCAGCAGCTCGAGCACCTCGTCGAAGGACGCGGAGTCGGAGTGGCCCGGGGTGCAGATCGGGTAGAGCCGGTCCAGCGGACCGGGGATGACGTCACTCTCGAGCAGCGCCTCGCGGGCCCGCATCCAGTTGCGGTTGCCCATCACGGTGTTGATCTCGCCGTTGTGGGCGATGAACCGGAACAGGTGCGCCAGCGGCCAGCTCGGGAAGGTGTTGGTGGAGAACCGCGAGTGCACGACGGCCAGCGCCGAGGCCACCCGCTCGTCCTGCAGGTCAGGGAAGAAGTTGTCGAGCTGGTCGGTCGTCAGCATGCCCTTGTAGGCAAGCGTGCGGCCCGACAGCGACGGGAAGTAGACGTCGGCATCGTGCTCGGCGCGCTTGCGCAGGCAGAAGGCGAGGCGCTCGAGCGCCATCCCGGCGACGCGCTTGCCGGCACCGGCCACGAACAGCTGGACGAAGCTCGGCATCACGCTCTTCGCGGTGGCGCCCAGCACGTCCGAGTTGGTCGGCACCTCGCGCCAGCCGAGGACGCTCAGGCCCTCTTCGCCGGCGATCTGCTCGATCTGGGCCTTCACCTTGTCGACGCCGTCGGACTCGCCGGGGATGAACGCGGTGCCGACTGCGTAGCTGCCGGCCCCGGGGAGGTCGAAGTCGACCACGTCGCGCAGGAACGCGTCGGGCACCTGCATCAGGATGCCCGCACCGTCACCGGAATTGGTCTCGGCGCCGGCGGCGCCGCGGTGGTCGAGGTTGCGCAGCGCGGTCAGCGCCTTGGCCACGATGTCGTGGCTGGCGACACCGGTCAGCGTGGCGACAAACGCCACGCCACACGCGTCGTGCTCATGGCGAGGGTCGTAGAGCCCTTGTGCCCGGGGGCCCGCAAGTAGTCCCGAAGTGGCTCGGCCTGCAGGCGGTGAGAAGGCGTCCATCTGGGCGTTCTCCCGTCGTCGTGCGCTCACGCGGGCCGTCGAGGACGGGACGTGAACGCGGGTGATGGCGATCGGCAGGGGACGGCATTGGCCCGCGCGAATCGAAATCTATCACCGGCGCAGGGCTGTCGTGAGACAGCGATCTCAGTCCGCAGACTGCGACGTGGCCTCCGTCACGGGCTCGCGGGAGTAGACGGTCTCCTCGCGCCCGGGGTGCTTGCGTCCCGCCCACACGAAGTAGGCCGTGGCCAGCACGAACAGCACGATCGAAGTCCACTCGTTGAACCTCAGCCCGCCGACGTCGGAGAGCTGGACGTCGTCGATCCGCAGCCGCTCGATCCAGAAGCGCCCGACGGTGTAGGCCATGACGTAGAGCGCGATCACGCGACCGTGCCCGAGGCGGAAGCGCCGGTCGGCCCAGATGACGACGACGAAGGCCGCCGGGCACCAGAGGAACTCGTACAGGAACGTCGGGTGGAACACGACGTCGGCGGCGTACTGGTAGCGCACGCCATCGTTGAGGTCCGGGTCGATCTCCGGGCCCCTGGGGCAGGTCGGTGGGCCGACCGTAGAGCTCCCGGTTGAAGTAGTTGCCCCAGCGGCCCAGCGCCTGCGCGACCAGCACACCCGGCGCCATCGCGTCGAGGACCGGCAGCAGCCTGATGCCGCGCAACCGGGCACCGATGACGACACCGAGGGCACCCATCGCGATGCCGCCCCAGACACCGAGGCCGCCGCGCCAGATGTAGAGCGCCTCGACCGGGTTCTGCCCGTCCCCGAAGTACTGCTGCCAGTCGGTCGCCACGTGGTAGAGCCGGGCCCCGACGAGGCCGAACGGAATCGCCCAGATCGCCGGGTCCGACACCTCGCCGGAGGTGCCGCCGCGGGCGACCCAGCGGCGCTCGCCGATCCAGATCGCCACGACGATGCCGGCGATGATGCACAAGGCATAGGCGCGCAGCGGGAAGGGCCCGATCTCCCACGTGCCCCGGCTCGGGCTGGGAAGAGAGAAGGCCATGATCAGCGTCAGCATCTGGGTTCAGTCAGCTCATTCGCTCAGGAGGTGCTGGAGGTCGGCTGCCAGCTGGGCGGAGGAGACGTCCTCGCTCCAGTAGGCGATGCCCTCGTCGTCGGCGTCGATGGCGACGATCTGGGTGCCGTGGGTGACGTCGTAGCCGCCCGTGGGCAGCTTGTCGCCCTGCTCGACGGCGATGCCGAGGGGCTTGGCGACATCGATGATGGTCTGGATGCCACCGCTGACGCCGATGAACCCCGGATCGAAGTTGGTGGCGTAGTCGCCGACCACCTCCGGAGTGTCGCGCTTGGGGTCGGTGGTCACGAACACGACGTCGACCTCGTCACGCTCGTCCGCGGAGAGCCGCGTCATGGCCGAGGCCATCGTCGACATCACGATCCCGCAGATGTCCGGGCAGTGGGTGTAGCCGAAGAAGACCAGCGTGAGGTCCTTGTCCGTGTCCTCGACCGGGCTGTACGGCGAGCTGTCGCCGTCCACCGGGGCGTCAGCGGCGACGGGGAACGGCGGGTCGAGCACCGTCCCCGTCATCTCGTGACCGGCGGACATGCCCACCGAGGGCCCGCACCCGGAGAGCAGCCCTGCGGCAACGCCGACGGCGAGCCAGCGCCGGACGTCAGCCACGACGCACTCCCCGCGCCGGGTCCTCGGTGAGGGCGCGCAGCGAGGCGAGGCCGGCTGCCTCGTCACCGGGGTGGTCGAGGATGGTGCGGACGAAGGCGGAGCCGACGATCACACCGTCGGCGTAGGCCGCGATCTCGGCCGCCCGGTCGCCGTTGCTGACGCCCAGCCCGACCCCGATGGGCAGGTCGGTCGTGGCCTTGGCACGGGCGACCAGCGGACCGGCCAGCTCGGAGGTGCTGGTCCGGGCGCCGGTGACGCCCATGACTGCGGCGGCGTAGACGAAGCCGCGGCAGGCGGCGGTCGTCATCGCGATGCGCTCGTCGGTCGAGCTCGGCGCGAGCAGGAACACCTTGTCGAGGTCGTGCTGGTCGGCCGCGGCGATCCACTCGGCGCTGTAGTCGGGCGTGATGTCGGGAGTGATCAGGCCCGCTCCCCCGGCACTCGCGAAGTCGGCGGCCCAGCGCTCGACCCCGTAGCGCTCGATGGGGTTCCAGTAGGTCATCACCGGGGTCGGCACACCGGTGGCGGCCACGGCCTCGACGACTCGCAGCACGTCGGTGGTCCGGATCCCGCCGTCGAGGGCCTGCTGGGCGGCGGCCCGGACGGTCGGGCCGTCCATCACCGGGTCGCTGTAGGGCAGGCCGATCTCGATCACGTCGCAACCCGCGTCGACCATCGTCGTCAGGGCCGCGATCGACCCGTCGACCGTGGGGAACCCGGCCGGGAGGTAGCCGACGAGCGCGGCACGACCCTCGGCTCGCGCCTTCTCGAAGGCGATCGCGGCGCTCACTTCTGCTCCTCCGCGTCGCCGAGACCGAACCACTCGATCGCCGTACCCATGTCCTTGTCGCCGCGACCCGACAGGTTGATGATCACCGTCGCGTCAGGGCCCTTCTCCTCGCCGAGCCGGCGAGCGACCTCGAGGCCACCGTGCAGCGCGTGCGCCGACTCGATGGCCGGGATGATGCCCTCGGTGCGGCTCAGCAGCGCCGGGGCCTCCATCGCCTCGGTGTCCGTGACCGGGATGTACGTCGCCCGGCCGGTCGCCGCGAGGTGCGCGTGCTGCGGTCCGACGCCGGGGTAGTCGAGGCCGGCCGAGATCGAGTGGGACTCGATGGTCTGGCCGTCCTCGTCCTGCAGGACGTAGGTGCGGGCGCCGTGCAGCACCCCCGCCTCGCCGGCGTGGATGGTCGCGGCGTGCCGGCCCGTCTCCACGCCGTCGCCACCGGGCTCGAAGCCGTAGATCGCGACGTCCTCGTCCTCGAGGAAGGCGGTGAACAGCCCGATCGCGTTGGAGCCGCCGCCGACGCACGCGGCGATGGCGTCCGGCAGTGCGCCGTACTGCTCGAGGCACTGGGCCCGCGCCTCGTCGCCGATGCCGCGGGTGAAGTCACGCACCATGCTCGGGAACGGGTGCGGTCCGGCGGCGGTGCCGAAGAGGTAGGCGGTGTGGTCGACGCTGGCGACCCAGTCGCGCAGCGCCTCGTTGATCGCGTCCTTGAGGGTGGCGCTGCCGGACTCGACGGGGATGACCTTGGCTCCGAGGAGCTGCATGCGCGCGACGTTGAGGGCTTGGCGGCGGGTGTCGACGGCGCCCATGTAGACGGTGCAGTCGAGGTCGAAGTAAGCCGCAGCAGTCGCGCTGGCAACGCCGTGCTGGCCTGCGCCGGTCTCGGCGATGACCCGGCTCTTGCCCATCCGCTTGGTCAGCAGCGCTCGGCCCAGCACGTTGCGCACCTTGTGCGCGCCCGTGTGGTTGAGGTCCTCGCGCTTGAGCAGCACCCGGGCGCCGACCCGCGTCGAGAGGCGCTCTGCGTGGTAGAGCAGGCTCGGGGTGCCGGCGTACTCGCGGCAGATCTTCTCGAAGGACGCGACGAACTCGGGGTCGGCCATGGCGGTCTGCCGGGCCTCGGTCAGCCTCGTCCAGTGCGGCGACGAGGGCCTCCGGCATGAAGCGGCCACCCCACGCGTCGCCGAAGTAGCCGCGCTCGTCGGCGTCCCAGCGCTGATCGGATCCGGTCGTCGTCATGCCACTCCTGTCATCGCACGGACGGCTGCCTCGGGGTCGCCGTCCCTGACCAGCGCCTCGCCGACGAGCACCACGGAGGCGCCCTCGTCGACGAACCGCTGCACGTCATCGGGGCCGCTGATGCCGGACTCCGCGACCTTGACGCGGTCGTCCGGGATCAGCTTCGAGAGTCGGCCGAAGGTGTCGTTGTCGACGGCCGGGGGTCTTGAGGTTGCGCGCGTTGACGCCGATCAGCTCGGCGCCGAGCTCGACCGCTCGCTCGGTCTCCGGCTCGTCGTGGACCTCGACGAGGACCGTCAGTCCGAGCTCGCGCGCTTCGGCGTACAACCGGCGCAGCCCGGTGTCGTCGAGGGCAGCCACGATGAGCAGGGCGAGGTCGGCGCCGGCGGCGCGACCCTCGACGAGCTGGTAGCTGGAGACGATGAAGTCCTTGCGCAGGATCGGCGTCTCGACGGCCGCGCGCACGGCGCGCAGGTCGTCGAGGGTGCCGTTGAAGCGGCGCTGCTCGGTGAGCACGGAGATCGCGGCTGCGCCGCCTCGAGCGTACGCCGCAGCGAGCACCGCCGGGTCGGGGATGTCCGCCAGCGCACCCTTGCTCGGGCTGCTGCGCTTCACCTCGGCGATCACGCTCGAACCCGCCGCGCGGAAGTGCGGCATCGGGTCACGCGCCGGGTCGACGTCGGCGAGCGCGGCACGCACGTCGGCCGGGGGCGTGGCGGCCTCGCGAGCGGCGAGATCCTCGCGGACGCCGGCGATGATCTCATCGAGCACGGACATGTCCCTACCCTCTCACTCCGACACCAGCGCTTTGACGGGTGGCTCAGGCAGCGAGCACGTTGCCGGGCAGGTTGCGCACCACCGTGAAGACCGTGAGCACGACGAGGCCGGCGATCCACACCCCGGGACCGGATCTTCACGGGGCGCATCGCCTCGCCGCCGCGCCAGCAGGCCCGCAGCCGGCGGCCCCAGAAGAAGAGGATCGCGGGGACCGCCGGGACGAAGACCGGGTTGCTCGACAGTGCGGCTCCGACGTCGAGGTGGGTCAGGTCGTTGACCGCGCGCAGGCTGCCGCACAACGGACAGTCGAGGTCGGTCAACGCCTTCGTGGGACACAGGCCCCGGGCGCCCGACACGTGCGGATCACGCAGGCGCAGGGCCGGGGTGGCGGCCGCGACAGCGCCGCCGACCGCGAGCGGGCAGGCGAGCCTGCGGGCCCGCTCGCCCATCGGCTCAGTGGTGCTCGGTGTGGAAACCGAGCTTGGCGAGGATCAGGAACAGCGGGAACGCGACGACGCCGAGGGCGACGCCGATCCAGAAGATCGGCATGCTCACCGGCGTCAGCATCAGCGCGATCGAGCCGACGAGGAAGCCGAGCATGGCAACGCCGACGCCGGTCCGGGCCGCGAGGGTGTTGCCGTGGTTGTCCGCCATGTGAAGTGCTCCTGATCGTGGCTGCGCTGTTCGGTCAGTCCGTGCCGGCTCAGTTTAGGGGGCGGCCCGGCTCCGTCGGGTCATCGCCCTCGTCGAGGGCCTTCCAGATGTCGATGTTGCCCTCGGGCTCCCCGGGCGCGACCTCCCCCGTCGGTGCGTCGTAGCGCGTGCCCATCTCCGGCCAGGACGGGATCTTCACGACCGCCGGGACCGTGGCGACGACGCTGCCGACGGCGCCGATCAGCGCTGCGGCGTACCAGCCGTTGAGGCTGACTCCGGGCCGTGTCGGTGCCGGATGCCTCGAGCAACGCGTCGGTCAGCGCATCCTGCAGCGACCAGAACGCGAGGACGGTGGTGACGAGGGCGCCGATCGCGGCCACGGCGCCGAGCGCTGCGACCGTACGGCGCACGCGACCGCGCGTCACGAGGACGACGCCCCAGCACGCAAGCACCACGAGCGCGAGCGCGGCGGCGAGCGGTGACTCGCGGATGCCGGTCGTGTCGAAGGTGGCCGCGGCCGACGCGCTCGACGTGTCGACCCTGCCGGACGACCCGCTCACCCACGGGCGGGCGCCGGCCACGGCCGCGAGGATCCCGCTGGCGAGGCCGAGCAGCAGCACCGGACCGAACGTCTTGCGGGTCTCAGCCATCGAGCCGGTCCGCGTCGAAGCAGGTGCGGTCGCCGGTGTGGCAGGCCGCGCCGACCCGGTCGACCTTGACCGGGATCGTGTCGCCGTCGCAGTCGAGTCGCACCTCGCGGACGTGCTGGACGTGGCCGCTGGTGTCGCCCTTGACCCAGTACTCGTTGCGGGAGCGGCTCCAGTACGTCGCCCGACCGGTGCTCAAGGTGCGCGCGAGCGCCTCGTCGTCCATCCAGCCGAGCATCAGCACCTCTCCGGTGTCATGCTGCTGCGCGATCGCCGGCACCAGCCCGTCGGGCGTGCGCTTGAGACGTGCGGCGATGGCGGGGTCCGAGTCGGTCACCCTCCAAGTATCAGGGGTCGAGGTTGTCGGACTCGCGCTGCGCCCACGTGCGCGCACACTCCGCGGTGACCGGGCCGGGGGCCGGTAGGTCGCGGTCGTCCCAGCGGGCTGATCGCCCGGACGTCACGCGTGGTGGAGACGAGGAACGCCTCGCTCATCCGCTCGGCGACGTCGCTCATCGGCTCGTCGACCTCCACTCCCCCACACCACTCGAGCACCGGGGCCCGGGTGACGCCGGCCGGGCAGCCGCTCGCCGGGGTCGGGGTGCGGAGCTCGCCGTCCACGACGTAGAAGACGTTGGAGCCGGTGCCCTCGCAGAGGTCGCCGAGCGTGTTGGCGAAGATCGCCTCGGTGGCCCCTCGCTCGCTCGCGTGCGCGAGGGCGATCACGTTCTCGGCGTACGACGTGGTCTTGAGGCCGGCGGTCGCACTGCGCTCGTTGCGGGGCCCGGGGCACCGTGCTGACCGCGGTCGTGGCCGGGAACGGGTCGATGGCGGAGTAGGCGACGACGAGCGTGGCCGGCCCGTCACCGCGACCGGAACCCATCGGGGCCGGTCCCCCGGTGTAGGTGATCCGCAGCCGACCGAGCGGGTCGGCGGTCCCGTCGAGGACCGCGGCAACGCCTCGGCGTACATCGGCCTCGTCCGGCGCCTCGAGGCCCAGCCCCGTCGCGGAGCGCCCCAACCGCGTGACGTGGCGGCTCAGGGCGAAGGGAACCCCGCGAAGTGTCTTGATGGACTCGAAGACCCCGTCACCGACGGTGAAGCCGTGGTCGGTGACGCTGAGGGTCGCTCCGCTCGGGTCGTCGAGGAGCTGTCCGTTGAGCCGGGCGCGCATGCCGCCACTCTAGGAGAGCAACCGGCCGAAAGCAGGCCCGGGGACACGCGATCGACCACCCGATTTTGGCACCCGTCTACCCATCGGCTACTGTTCTGCTCGCACTTGAGGCCGGTTCGCCGGTCACAAAATGCAGGCGGACATAGCTCAGTTGGTAGAGCGCAACCTTGCCAAGGTTGAGGTCGCGAGTTCGAGTCTCGTTGTCCGCTCGGAGAGGTCTCTCCCCGTGCCTTCTTGTTCTTGGGAAGGCCTCCGTGGTGGGTTGGCCGAGAGGCGAGGCAACGGACTGCAAATCCGTGTACACGGGTTCAAATCCCGTACCCACCTCCAAGCTCCACAAGTGAAGAGCACGACCTCGGGCGATTGGCGCAGCGGTACGCGCTTCCCTGACACGGAAGAGGTCACTGGTTCAAACCCAGTATCGCCCACCAGCACAGCACGGACAGAGCCCCTGACCACTCGGTCAGGGGCTCTTTCGTCGACTCACGCGAGCAGCGCCCGGCACGCCCTCTCGCACCGTCGAGTGGCGACGGCACAGACGCTGTGGAAATCATCCGTGACCGTATGCCGCTCACACTCCTGCGCACAGGCTGCGCAGGCTTCGGCGCATGCCTCGACGAGGGCGAGCACAGGGACCTCGGCGGTGTCCTGAGGTGGAACGACGCCGAAGGCTCATGGGACTGTCCCCTGCACGGCTCGCGCTTCAGCGCGGACGGCGAGGTGCTGGAAGGACCGGCGACGCGTCCCCTGCTACGTGCTCGCAGGCCGTCGTGACCATCTCGGCCCACGTGCTGCCGAGATAGACGTCCCCGTCACCGTTCCACAGCTGTACGGCGACCTCGACCGCTGTCCGTTCGCGCTCCGACAGGGGGCCGGTGAGATCCTGCCGCTCCTGCAGCTGGACGTGGTGCAGGAAGGCGACCGTGAGCCGCGCGTGGGCGGCGTCGAACTCGATCGACTCCACGGCACCGCCCTCCCCGGCCGGGACCTCGGTGTCGAGCCGGAAGTGGTCCGGCACGGGCAACAGTCGGGGCGCGAGCACGACGACCTCGAGGGCCGTGTGCACGGCGAGGTGGCGCCGCGCCCGGAGAAAGACGTCCTCCCGGCCACCGTCGTGCAGCCGCGGGATCCGGCACAGGGCACCGCTCAGCTCGGCGTGCTGCGCGTGCAACAACTGTGCGAGCTCCTCGCCGGTGCTGACCTCCCGGGCCCGGTCGACGGGATGCTGATCGATCATGCCAGCGCCGTACCCAACTTCTCGCTCGTGATGCATGGGAGCAGGCGTCGTGGGTACGGCGATCTTCGACACGGTCTGCCAACCCGGGCTTACGCAGACTCCGGGCTGTCCGACCGGTCCCCCCGGGCCGGTGAGCTGGTCACGCAGGTCCCCCGGGGCTCGAGTGATGAGCCGCGAGACCTGCGCTCGGCCCACTCCGAGCTCGTTGCCGATCTCGATCTGGGTGAGGCCCTCGAAGAACCGGAGGTAGAGGACACGGCGGTCGCGCTCCGGCAATGAGCGCAGCGCTGGCCGGACCATCATCCGGGCCTCGCACTCGGCCCGGCCCCGGTCCTCCTCGCTCAACGTTGCTCCCCAGGTCCTCGCCGTCGCCCTCGATGGTCGCCGGTCGGTCGAGCGATGTCGGTCGGAAGCAGCCCCGGGCCGCCTGCGCCTCGGCGTACTCCTCGTCCGTGATCTCGAGCTCGGCCAACAGCTCCTCGCGGTCGGGTCGCCGACCCGGGCGGACGGTGAGCTCTCCCTCGGCGCGGGTGGCGCGCCACTGCGTCTCCTGGACCCGGCGCGTCGGACGCACCATCCATCCGAGGTCACGGAAGTGTCTTTGCAGCTCGCCCCTGATGGTCGGGACCGCGAAGGACAGGAAGTCGTGGTCCTGCGCGGGATCGAACCTCTGGATGGCCTTGGCCGGGGCCTCGCTGGCGACCTGCTCGAGGTCCTCGAGCTCGATGCCACGGCGGGTGAACCGCCCGGCCAGTGTGCGCGCGACACCCGGGTTCATCAACAACACCTCGTCGCGGAGGGCTTGGCCTCTCTCCTCGTCGCCACACTCGGGGGCAACCGCCGGGAGCTCGGCGGTGCGACGTTGCCTCTCCTGACGCGGGGGCGGCACACGAACAGACGTGGCCATGTCCCGGACGGCGGTCACGGGCTATCACCCGGCAGTGATCTGGGTGCGCGGGGCGGTCCGTGGCTTGAACCAGTGGGCTCACTTCGCAGGCGCGAAGATGCCCGAGCACATGTCAAAAGTAGCCGCCCGACCGCGCGGCATCAAGCGACCGTATGGAGCGTGGGTGCCGCGGGTACGACTCAGTCATGGCAAGGGAGAGGGAGCCGAAGATGACTGAGCAGGAGCACGACTTCGACCCGGCTGCCGGCACCGTCCCGGACCCGTTCGGGTTGGGATGGGATCACGAGCGAGATGCGTCCGACGAGGAACCTCCGGCTGCGGAGTAACCGGGCGCGACAACGACGAAGAGCGAGGGCGGCGACCACACCCGTCTCGGCGAGCTCGATTGACCACCCGACGTCGGGCCGTCTGGCGCCGTACAGATGGAGGCGGCCCCCGACCCGCGCGGTTTTGCAGGCCGAGGGCCCGGTCAGGCGACGCCAGCCGGAGACGCACCCGACCTCATCACGGCGTACCCACCTCAGGTCGGGTCATGTCCCCGCACGTGCGGTGCGTCACCCCGGGTCCCCTGATCGCGAGGCAGCCGCCCGGTCGCCACCAGCTGCTCGGCCAGCTCGCGCAGCTTGACGTTGTTGTCCCGGGGAGTAGCGCTTGAGCACCGCGAAGGCACGGTCCTCGTCCGAGCCGTGGCGTTCCATCAGGATCCCCCGGGCCTGTCCGATGCGCTTGCGCCCGTCGAGGGCGATGTTGAGCCCCTCGACGGTGAGCGACGCATCGAGGGCGAGGGCGGCGTGGCGGGTCATGAGGTGCGCGAACGCGACCTCGTCGGAGGTGAAGACCCGCGCCCGGGCCCAGTAGAGGTTCACAGCTCCGAGCCTGCGATCGCCCGCCTTGTTCACCAGCTCCGCCCCCAGCGCGCTGCCGATGCCGAGAGCCACGGCCTTGGGGGCCCAGAGGGGCCAGCGCGAGTCCGCTGCGAGGTCCCGGGAGACCATCGTGGCGCCCTGCCATGCACTGTCGTGGCACGGGGCCCTCGCCCAGCTCGTATTGCAACTGGTCCGCAGCCTCGACGAGGGGATCGGTCGCCGCCACGGTCTGCAGCCGCCCGCCACTCCTGATCAGGCTGATGCCCGCGTAGTCGGCGCCGAGCTGCGCACGCGCATAGGTGACCACCTCCTCGGCGGTCCGTCTGGGGTTGGGCGCCTGATGCAGGCGCTCGACCAAGCGGGCGAGATCGCCCGCCAGTGTGCCGTCGTCCATCAGCACTCCTCACACGTCCAAGATCAACTGACCCCACCACGCTGACAGCAATCATACGGACCTTGTCGAGCGCCCGGCCCGGGTCGCCGTAGACCCGGAGAACCGCCCGGGAGATCATCGGCGAGGGGCCGGGGACCGGGGTCGCTACGAGACCGGGCCGTCGCTGTCCTGGTTGTGCAGCACCAGCCATTCGCCCGACTCGAAGGTGAACGTGACGCCGATGGCCAGCGGGACTCCGTCCGTCGTCGGCGACGGCGTGTAGACCGAGTCGAACAGGACGAAGCCGGAGCGGCAGCCCTCGACCTCGGTCACGAGGACATCGAGCGTCTGGGTCCACTCCGGGTCGGTGAAGAAGCCGTCGATGAAACCCGCGGTTGCCTCCTTGCCCAGCAGCGTGCTGCCGTCGGCGAAGATGGCGGTGACATCGGGGTGGAGCAGTGCGTTGAACCCGCCGGCGTCCTTGTCGAACGTCGTCTGTCGGTAGTCCTCGACAGCACTGTCGAAGCTCGCGCGGCAGTGGCTGGGCGCGCTCGACTTGGCCGACGTGGCGGGCGGTGCTCCGACGCCGACGGCGATGGCTGCAAGCACGCTGGTCGAGAGGGTGGCGATGCGCATGGCGGTCATGGGTGTTCTCCTTGCCGAGTGGGGTTGGTCCGCTCAGGAGATCTCGCGTCGACGGGACCGGGCCAACGATTCGGTCACGATCGAATCCGCGGCCTTCTTCGCCCGCCGTTGCGCCACCTACGTTGACGGGCATGATCGTGGCCGACCTCGATGCGTCGACCCCGGCGCGACTGACGATCCGCCCCTCGCCGGTCCATGAGGTGATCGGCTGGCTCCGCCTCGTCGACTCGGAGGCTCGCCATCCGGTCTACGGCCGGACCTCTGCCTCCGACCGCGCCTCGATCCGCGACCCGGACGTCGCGCTGGTCGTGGACCCGGTGGCCGGCGGCGGCTATCAACCTGATCTCCTCACTCCCGTCGCGGGTGGCGGCAGCTTCGAGACCGCCTTCCATGACCAGCTCGACGCGATCGCCTCGGCCGATCCGGCGCAGAGCGCGACAGAGGTCGGCTGGTGGAGCGCCGGCCGAGCCGCACCGCCCCGGGTACGCACCGCGGTGGACCGCGGCGACGTCGGGCCGCGAGCGGCGCGTGGGCTCGCAACCGCCCGGCGTGCCATGGGTGACCGCTGGGAGTCCGTGAAGCAACGCCCGGAGCGGTCCACGCACGATGCTGCGGCGACCGCCGGTCGCGAAGGCGTGGGCGCGGTGCTCGGCGGCATGCACCCGGACGTCAGGTGGAGCGGTGGCGCGCTGCGCATCGCCAAGCCGTTCGACGAGGCCGTCAGCTATCGGGACCGGGAGCTCGTCCTGTCGCCCTCGGTGCTGACTCGGCCCCGGCTCACCGTCCGGGTGGTCCACGAGCCCCGCGGGAGCATCGTCTATCCGGCCTTCGCGTTCGGCTCCGGATCGTCTCGCACCAACGGACGCGACGGGATGGTGTCGCTCCTCGGTACGTCGCGAGCGGCCCTGCTCCGTGACCTCGACGTCGCCCGGACGACCTCGGAGCTGAGTGAGCGCCACTCCCTCGCCAAGGCGACCGTCTCCCACCACCCGGGTGCGCTCGCCGCGGCCGGGCTGCTCGTCGCGACCGGGCGCGGTCGCAACGTGGACTACCGGCGCTCCGCGCGCGGTGACCTGCTCATCGCCTGAGCTTGCCTACGGCGTCGTGAGGTAGAACGGAGGCAGGCCGGTTCCGCAGTCGTGCTCCACCTCCCGGCCCGCGATCTCCGAGCCGTTGAAGGTCACCTCGCGGTTCAGCTCTGCCACCGGATCCCCGGTGAATCTCTGCAGCACTCCCCCGTCTGGCGTGCCAGCGAGCTGGACACCCCACGGCAGGATTACCCACCGCGTGCCGGCCGGGGTGGCGAGGTGCACGCACCCTTGCTCCGTCACGGTCACGACGCCAGTCTCAACACCCGGCTCGGCGCCGGCCGGCGCGGATCCGACGACCAGCCTCGTGTCGGGTTCGTCCGCCCGCGCGACCGGACATCGCGAAGGTGCCCAGAACGGTCAGCCCGTCCACCGCGTAGGTCGGGACGGAGTAGAGCTCGCCGTCGGCCGTCCATGCCATGGCCTCGTCGGGATCGGCCGCGCCGGCGTCCGAGTCCACGGCCCCGGCGTAGCGAACCTCGCCGCCGCCGCGCGCGGCGGTCGCGATCAGGTCGGGCTGGCCCGAGTCGTTGGGCACGCCGTAGGTCTCACCAGTGGCGGTGACACCCCCACTCCGTCGGCTCCGTCCGGACGTACGTCGTGCTGATCCAGAAGGACGCATCGGCATCGGCCCCGATCACGAGGCTGGTCTGGTGAGGTCGGAGGTCCAAGACGTTGCCCGGGGACGTCGGCTGATCCATTGCCCGGGCGGCGTCGCGCGGTGCACGTGAGGGAGGCACCGCTCGGCCAGCGGAAGGTGCCCGCGCTCAGGCACCTCAGGTCCGTGGACACGCCGGTCGCGCCCTCCGGACGCGAGCCCGGGTCGATGGACGTGGTGCCCGTGCCCCGGGTGATGACGGGCTCACTGAGCGGGGTGTCCGGGTCGGCTCCCGGCAGGTGGTCCACCGGTGCAGCGGACTGGCTGGGACTCTGCGGGTCCGTCGCGACGACCGCGTCCGGGTCCCTGACCGCGGTGCCGTCCGCGGTGAGCAGGGCGACGGGGATCGCGACCGCGAGCACGGCCGCGACGGCCGCGGCCCCACCGATGCGGCGCGCTCGGGTGCGGCGCACGCGCTTCTCGATCCGGGCGAAGCGGTCAGGCGGCTCGTGCAGGTCAGGAGTGAGCTCACGGAGCATGGCCTCGAGGTCGGCGTCGTTCATCGTTCTCTCCCCTCCCGGGACGGCGGTCACTTCCATGGCCAAGCGCAGCTTCACGAGACCCTTCGCCGTCTGGCTCTTCACGGTCCCCGTCGAGCAGCCCATGATCTGCGCGGTCGCCTCGACCGAGAGGTCGTCGAAGAACCGCAGCACCACGGCCTGCCGCTGGCCCACCGGCAAGGACCCGAGGGCAGTCGCCAGCTGGGCCCGGTCGTCGACCCGGGCGGTCTCGTCGGGGCGGCGTTGGTCGGCTCCCGTCTCGGGCAGCGCGTCCGAGCTGGGTCTCTCTCCCGTCCAGCGACGAGCGCGCCAGCTCGAGCTGGTGCGCACCATCACCGTGCGTACGTAGGCCTCCGGCTGGCCGTCCGCGATCCGCTTCCAGTGCGGCCGGGTCCCGGCCAGCGCCGTCTGCAGGAGGTCCTCGGCCAGCGCTCCGTCACCCGTGAGCATCCAAGCGGTGCGCAGCAGTGCCGGCGAGCGCGCCACCACGAACTCCCGGAATCCAGCCGGTTCTGCGCCCACGCGATCCCCCTCGGTCAGAGCCACTGACCATTGAACCGCCCGGCCCTCCGATCTGGTTGCCTGCGCCCGCGTCAAGATCGCGTCAAGATCTCCGGCGCCAGCGCCGGACGGCCGGACGCTGGCGACATGACCTACGCCGGCACCGAGCTGCGCCCCGAGCCTTCCCCCGACACCCCGGTCACGCGCTGGATGTACGGCGGTGGGCTGGGCGGCGAGGTGAAGGCCGGCCACGGCCACTCCCCGGTGGAAGGTCATGTGCCTCACCGGCGTCGACTACTTCTCGACGCTCGGCTACCAGCCGGGCATCGCGGCGCTCGCCGCAGGCTTGCTGTCCCCCATGGCGACCCCGGTGCTGGTGGCCCTCACCCTGCTGGGCGCACTGCCCGTCTACCGCCGCGTCGCCCGCGAGAGCCCGCACGGCGAGGGTTCGATCGCGATGCTCGAGCGGCTGCTGTCCTTCTGGAAGGGCAAGGCCTTCGTGCTGGTGCTGCTCGGTTTCGCAGCGACGGACTTCATCATCACGATGACCCTCTCGGCCGCGGACGCGACCGCGCACCTGATCGAGAACCCGGCACTGCACCCGTTCCTCGACGGCCACCACCTCCTGATCACCCCCGGGCCTGCTGGCCATGTTGGGCGGTGTCTTCCTGCGCGGGTTCACTGAGGCCATCGGGGTTGCCGTAGCGCTCGTTGCGGCGTACCTCCTCCTCAACGTCGTGGTGATCGGCGTCGGCCTGTGGCAGATCGCCACCCACCCGCACGTCGTGCCCGACTGGACGGACGCGCTCACCCGCACCCACGGGGACCCGATCGCGATGATCGCGGTGTCGCTGATGGTCTTCCCGAGCCTCGGCGCTGGGCATGTCCGGCTTCGAGACCGGTGTCGCCGTGATGCCGCACGTGCGCGGGAGCGTCGAGGACACGGCAGCCAACCCGGAAGCCCGGATCCGGGGCACGCAGCGCCTGTTGACGACGGCCGCGCTGATCATGAGCGGCTTCCCCGGTGACCAGCTCGCTGGTGACCACGCTGCTCATCCCCGCCGAGGATTTCGCCGATGGCGGTCAGGCCAACGGGCGTGCACTGGCCTTCCTCGCGCACCAGCACCTCGGCAACGTCTTCGGGACCGTCTACGACGCCTCCACGATCGCGATCCTCTGGTTCGCCGGCGCCTCGGCGATGGCCGGCATGCTGAACCTGATCCCGCGCTACCTGCCGCGCTACGGGATGGCACCGGAGTGGGCGCGCGCCGTGCGCCCGCTGGTGCTCGTGCTCACCGCGACGGCGTTCCTGATCACCCGGATCTTCGATGCCGACGTCGACGCACAGGGCGGCGCCTATGCGACCGGTGTGCTCGTGCTGATGACGAGTGCTTCCGTCGCGGTGACCCTCGCCTGCCGTCGCGACGGGCAGCGGCGACTGACCGCCGCCTTCGGCGCGGTGACGCTGGTCTTCGTCTACACGACCCCGGACAACGTGGTCGAGCGTCCCGACGGCCTCAAGATCGGCCTGTGCTTCATCGCCGCGATCATGGGTGTCTCACTGCTCTCCCGGCTTCGTCGCGTCTTCGAGCTGCGCACCACCGAGGTCACGCTGGACGCCACCAGCCGAGTCTTCCTGCGGGACTGCGCCCGCCGGACGATCCGCCTCGTCGCCAACCACCCCGATGCCCGGGACCGAGCGGAGTACGCCGACAAGGTGCGCCAGCTCCGTCTGGACCACGATCTCCCGAACGACCCCGACGTGATCTTCGTCGAGGTCACGGTGCGCGACCCCAGCGACTTCGAGGCCAGCTTGCGGGTGCGCGGCGAGGTGCTGCACGACCACTACCGGGTGATCACGCTGGAGTCTTCCTCGGTGCCCAACGCACTGGCCGCCCTGACGCTGCACGTGCGTGACGTCTCGGGCGTCGTGCCGCACGTCTACTTCGAGTGGACGGAGGGCAACCCGGCGCTGCACTTCCTGCGGTTCCTGCTCTTCGGGCAGGGCGAGGTGGCGCCCGTGACCCGCGAGGTGCTGCGTCGTGCCGAGCCCGAGCGGCACCGACGACCGCACGTGCACGTCGGGTGACGTCGCCCGGCAGGATGGGCGCCATGCGCGACGAGAGCTCGACGCTCGGCACGACCCGGCTCGTGTCGGGCTGGCTGCTCGCGCTCGCGGGGCCCGGGGTGCTGACGGCCGTGATGCTCCCCCACCGGGACGAGCCTGCGCTGGGCAACGAGGCGTTGCTGTTCCTCGGGCTGACCGTGGCCGTCGCCCCGGTGGGCGGTCGCTGGCCGGCAGTGGCCGCGGCGGCTGCCAGCGCCGCCCTGCTGAACTTCTTCTTCACGCCGCCCCTGCACACGCTGGCCATCCAGTCCGGGCAGGACGTCCTCGCCCTCGCCGTCTTCGTGGTCACCGCCCTCGCCGTGTCAGCGGTGGTGGACGCGGCCGCGTCGCGGCTGCGGCAGGCCGAACAGGCACGGCACGAGGCGGAGACGCTGGCCATGCTCAACCGCTCTGTCCTCGGCGGTGAGCTCGAGGTCGACGCCCTGCTGGCCCCGGGTCCGCACGACGTTCCGGGCCGCGGACGTCGCGCTCGTGAGCGCCGGGACCGCTCCCGAGCCCCAGCCCGACGTGGTGGTCGCCCCGGCGGGAAGGCAGCTGGCGCTGGTGGTGCGCGGGCCGTCCCTCTCGCTCGCCGATCACCGGATCGCATCGGCCTTCGCGTCCCACCTCGGCGTCCTCACCGAGCGAGAGGAGATGGGTCGCCGGGTGCAGGCCGCGCGCGAGCTCGAGGCCGGCAACCGCACGCGTACGGCGTTGCTCGCTGCCGTGTCGCACGACCTGCGCACACCGCTCGCGGAGATCCGGGCGGCGGTCGACACCCCTCACCCTGCCGTCCGGACAGCTGGCAGCGGGCGACCGCGAAGCACTGCTCGACACGGTCGGGACGGCCACGACCCGGCTCACGCGCATCGTCACCGACCTGCTCGACATGAGCCGGCTCCAGACCGGTGCGGTCAGTCCGATCATGGTCCCGACCGCGCTCGGGGACGTGGTCGAGCACGCCCTGCGGGGTCTCCCGCAGCGAGATCTCCTCAGCGTGGCCGAGGGCCTGCCCGAGGTTCTCTGCGATCCCGGCCTAGTGGAGCGCGTCGTCGAGAACCCGGCGTCCAACGCGATCCGGCACGGAGGCGGCGGATCGATCTCCGCCCGATCCGAGGGCAGGCGGGTGCTGCTGATCGTCGCCGACCACGGCCGCGGCGTGGCCGAGGCAGACCTGCCTCGCCTCTTCGAGCCGTTCCAGCGGCTCGGCGACGTCACCGCCGGCGAGGGCATCGGACTGGGCCGGCGGTCGCCCGCGGCCCGGCCGAGGCGCAGGGCGCCACCCTCATCGCCTCACCCACTCCGGGTGGCGGGCTGACCATGACCGTCGAGCTGGCCACCCCATGAGGATCCCGGTCACCGACGACGAGCCCGGCCTGCGCCGTACCCTCGCCATCGGCCTGCGGGCGAACGGCTGCGACGCCCTGACCGCCGGGGACGGCCGGACCGCGCTGCAGGCCTGCCGCGAGGACTCCCCCGACCTCGTCATCCTCGCACCCTGGGTCTGCCCGACGTCCCCGGCATCGAGGTGCTGCGCCAGCTCCGTGCGTGGAGCCCGGTGCCCGTCATCGTGCTCTCGGCGCGCACCGACTCGGCCGACAAGGTCGAGGCGCTCGATGCGGGCGCTGACGACTACGTCACCAAGCCCTTCGGTCTCGAGGAGCTGCTCGCCCGCATCCGGTCGGCGGCCCGGCGGGCCGGCACCGAGCAGCCGAGGCTGATGGCCGGCGAGCTCGTGATCGATCCGGGCTCGCGCACCGTCACCCGAGCCGGGACGCCCGTCCGGCTGACGCCCACCGAGTGGTCGCTGCTGCTCGTGCTGACCCGCACGCCCGGGCGTCTCGTGGACCAGCGCGACCTGCTGCACGAGGTGTGGGGACCGGGCTTCGACTCGCAGTCCAACTACCTGCGGGTCCACCTCGCGGCGCTGCGCAAGAAGCTCGAGACAGACCCTTCCCGCCCGCGGCACTGGTCACCGAGCCCGGGATCGGCTACCGCTTCGAGCCCTGAGGGATCAGTCCTCGGAGGTGTCTTCCCCGTGGGTCCCGGGGCGCGGCGCCCGGGGCAGCTCCTTCGCGGGGCGTACGACGATGAGCCGGTCGCCTCGCGCCAGCAGCGTCACGACGGGGTCGAAGTAGCGGTAGACCTTCTCGTCGCGCACGACCGCGATGACCTGGTCGGGCAACGACTGCGGGGGCTTGCCGACCTCGCTGACGAGCAGGTCGCGCTCGGCGACCTCGAGCCCTTCGCCGTACGTCAGGAGGTCCTCCATCACGGAGCCGAGCATCGGCGACATGGACGAGAGACCGAGCAGTCGCCCGACAGCGTCGGAGGAGGTGATGACGGAGTTGGCACCGGACTGGCGCATGAGCGGGACGTTCTCCTGCTCACGGACCGCGGCGACGATCCAAGCGTCGGGGTTGAGCTGGCGCACAGTGAGGGTGGACAAGACGTTCGAGGCGTCGCTGTCGGTGGTGATGATGACGTGCGTCGCGAGCTGGACCCGCGCACTGCGCAGCACCTCACGCCGCGT
Organism: Nocardioides sp. B-3; assembly: GCF_024703895.1. Lineage (GTDB taxonomy): Bacteria > Actinomycetota > Actinomycetes > Propionibacteriales > Nocardioidaceae > Nocardioides. The sequence continues at coordinate 3,559,170 of NZ_CP087968.1, read as the reverse complement.
CGCGTCGCCGGTGATGACCGCGAGGCCGTCGCGGTGGGCTTCCTCCTTCGCCACCGGGCTCGGGTCGACGACGATGATCGCCTCGCGGTCGTGACCGTTGTTGACGAGCGTCTCGATGGCGCTGCGTCCCTTGGTGCCGTAGCCGACGACGACGACGTGCTCTCCCATGTTCTTCCTCCACCGGGCGACCCGGAACATCTCGCGGCCCCGGGGAGGCAAGGACCTCCGGGGGTGGTCCCGATCAGCAGCACCGGGGAAGGCGACGCGGGCCGGGGTGATGACGAATGCGTTGATCAGCCGCCGCGCTCGTCGACAGGGGTGATGTCGCCGTAGCCGGTCGTGCTCAGCGTGACGGTGGTGTAGTAGATCGAGTCGATGAGGTCGACTCCGGCCGGTCGGGTCGTTTCCGTCGATGTAGCCCCGACGGTCGAGGTAGACCAGCACGACCGTGCCGACCGAGATCGAGACGGCGGCAAGCACGCGTCGACCGAGCACCCACCATGGGGAACGGACGCGCTCCGGCAGGGCCACGCGCCCGCTGCTGGAGGCCGCTGACGTCGCGGAGAGGTCATGCACGGGCGGAGTCTTTCACGCCGCGTCCTTGGACGTGATCGCCGCGCGCAGGCGTTGGACGAGCTCGAGTCTCGCCCGGGTCGTGGTGCCCTGCGGAAAGACGGTGTCGAAGGCGGCGTTGACCGCCGCTCCGATGAGCACGGCGATGGCCGGGAGATAGAGCCACAGGAGTACGGCGATGGGCGCGGCCAGCGGCCCGTAGATCGACCGCGACTCCGCGGCGGTCACGGTGAGGACCCAGCGCAGGACGAACGATCCGCCGATCCGGGCCACCGGGGAGAACGTCGCGCCCGGGAGGTTGAACGCCCAGTTCGTCCGCACCGGCACGGACACGTGGTAGAGCGTGGCGAGGAAGCAGATGCACAGCACGATCACGATCGGCCAGTAGAACGACATCACGAACTCGAACCGCTCCGGCAACCAGTCCCGGATCAGCGAGGGCCCCGCGACGACGAGCGGCAGCGTGACCATGCCGGTGAGCATCGCCGGGACGTAGAGGCCGAACGACAGCGCCCGGGTCTTCACGATCCCGCGGTGACCGCCCAGCCCGTGCATGATCGTGATGGTGTCGACGAAGACGTTGAGTGCCCGCGAGCCCGACCACAGGGCGAGCACGAAGCCGACCGAGACCACGTCGAACCGGCCGCCGCGCAGCACGGAGTTGAGGGTCGGCGTGATGATGTCGTGCACGGCCTTCTCGGTCAGCCCGCGAGAAGCCGGGTCGATGATCGCGCCCCGGACCTCGGCGATGTCGGCGGGCGAGAACTGGTCCGTCACGTAGCCCACCGCACCTGCAGGAGCGCGAAGATCAGTGGCGGCACGGACAGCACCGCGAAGAAGGCTGCCTCCGCCGCGAGGCCGGTGACGCGATAGCGCATGCACGAGCCGACGGTGGCGACCACGAGTCGCCAGAGGTGGTCCGGAAGACCGCCCACCGGACCTGGATCGAGCGCAGCACAGGATGCTGCGAACTCGCTTCGGCCATGGCCCTACGGTAGTCACATGGACGCGTCATTCCGGGCATCGATGAACCGGGCACCGCCACTGATTGGTCACAATGTCGTGACCTCCGACGTCGCGCTGACCGAGGCGATCACCCGCCACGGCTCCGCGGATCTCGTCGACGACCTGACCCTGCTCGGGGTCGAGGCCGGCACCGCGGAGGCGCGCGAGCACGGCATGCTCGCCAACCAGCACCACCCCGAGCTCACGCCCTACGACCGCTACGGCAACCGGATCGACGAGGTCGCCTTCCATCCGTCGTGGCACTGGTTGATGGAGCGCGGCATCGGGCACGGCCTCGCCGCCGCCCCCGGGGAGTCGGACGCGCCCCACGCCCACGTGCGTCGCGCGGCGGGCTTCTTCGCCCGGTCGCAGACCGAGCCGGGCCACGGCTGCCCGATCTCCATGACGTACGCCGCAGTGCCGGCGCTGCGAGCCGACGACGCGATCGCCAAGGAGTGGACGCCACTGCTGGCCTCGCGCCGCTATGACCCGGGTGTGCGCGCCCGCTCCGACAAGGTCGGCGCGTTGGCGGGCATGGGCATGACCGAGAAGCAGGGTGGCTCCGACGTCCGTGCCAACGTGACGCTGGCGCGGCCCACCTCGGAGGACGGCTTCTACACGCTGCACGGGCACAAGTGGTTCACCAGCGCCCCGATGAACGACCTGTTCCCGGTGCTCGCCCAGACCGAGGGCGGGGTGACCTGCTTCGTGGTCCCGCGGGTGCTGGCGGACGGCACGCGCAACCAGCTCGACGTGGTGCGGCTCAAGGACAAGCTCGGCAACCGGTCCAACGCGAGCTCCGAGCTGGAGTTCGACGGGACCGTCGCGCAGCGCCTCGGCGACGAGGGCCGCGGCGTACGCACGATCATCGAGATGGTGGCCGCGACCCGTCTCGACTGCGTCCTCGGCTCCGCCTCGCTGATGCGTCGAGCGCTGGCCGAGGCGTCGTGGCACGTGTCCCACCGATCGGCCTTCGGCGGCCCGCTGGTCGACAAGCCGCTCATGCAGAACGTCATCGCCGACCCGGCCGTCGAGTCCGAGGCCGCGACCGCCCTCGCGCTCCGGCTCGCCGCCGCGGTGGACCGACCGGGCGACGCGCACGAGGCCGCGCTGCGACGGATCGCACTGCCGCTGGCGAAGTTCTGGGTCTGCAAGCGCACCCCCTTCATGGTCGCCGAGGCGCTCGAGTGCCCGGGCGGCAACGGCTACGCCGAGGAGTCGGGGATGCCGCTGCTCTTCCGTGAGTCGCCGCTGAACTCGATCTGGGAGGGCTCGGGAAACGTCAACGCGCTCGACGTGCTGCGCGCGCTGACCCGCGAGCCGGAGGTGCTGGAGGCGTGGATCACCGAGGTCGGGGCCGCTCGCGGCGTCGACCACCGCCTCGACCGGGCGATCGACGACACCCTCGCCCTGCTCGGCGACGTGGCCGGTCTCGAGGTCGGTGCCCGCCGGCTCGCCAGCCAGATGGCCGCCTGCCTGCAGGGCTCGCTGCTCGTGCGGTTCGGCACTCCCGAGGTGGCCGACGCGTTCTGCGCCTCGCGGCTCGGGACGTCCTTCAACGGGACCTTCGGCACCCTGCCCGGCGGCGACCTGCGCGCCATCGTCGACCGCACCACCCCGGTGCTCTGATGGCCACCCGCGAGTGGGACGCCATGACCTACGACGCCCTCCCGCTCCCCCACGTCGCCCGGGGCCAGCGCGTCCTGGACCGGATGCGGCTGACCGGTGACGAGCGGGTGCTCGACGCCGGCTGCGGCACCGGCCGCGACGGCGCCGCCCTGCTCGGACGCTGGCCCGGCGTCGAGCTCGTCGGCATCGACGGCTCCGCGAAGATGATCGAGGAGGCGCGGGCCAAGCTGGGTCCCGACGTGGAGCTGCACGTCGCCGACCTGACCGAGCCGCTGCCGATCGAGCCGGTCGACGCGGTGATGAGCGTGGCCGCCTTCCACTGGGTCGAGGACCACGACCTGCTCTTCCACAACCTCGCGGCCGCCATGGTGCCGGGCGCGCGGCTCACGTCCGACTGCGGCGGCCGGGGTCAGCTCGCGATCATGACCGACGCGCTGGTGGAGGTCACGGGCGAAGGCAAGTTCGGCACGTCCTTCAAGGGCGTCGACGAGACCCGCTCGTCCCTCGAGCGCGCCGGTTTCAAGGTCGAGGACGTGCGGCTGCGCCCCCGACCCGTTGCGACTCGATGACCCGGAGGTGCTCGACACCTATCTCGCGGTGGTCAACCTCGGGTCCTACCTCGTCGACCTGCCGATGGACGACCAGCGCGACTTCGTACGCCGAGTGCGGCTGGCCATGCGGGAGCCCGTCATCGACTACGTGCGACTCGAGATCGACGCCGTACGCCGCTGAAATGCCGTCGGCGCCCGGGATGACCCGGGCGCCGACGGTGTCATGGCTCAGACCAGAGCGGGCTCACGCTCGTCGACCGGCACCGGGGCGCCGTGCGCCTCGTCCTCGTCGAGCATCGTGGTCTCGTCAGAACGGGTCGTCGCCGGCCAGCACCCGGTCGGAACCGCTCGCGGTCGAGGCCACCGGTCCAGTGCCGATCAGCACGGTCGCCACGGCGTTGCCGGCGAAGTTGGTGACCGCGCGGCACTCGGACATGAACCGGTCGATCCCGACGATCAGGCCGACGCCGTCGAGCAGGTCGGGACGGTGCGAGCTCAGGCCGCCGGCCGGGGTGGCCATGCCGGCACCGGTGACACCGGCCGCACCCTTCGACGCGATCATCATGAAGGCCAGCAGAGAGAGCTGCTCACCGATCGACAGCGGGTCGCCCGGGGCCGAGGCGATGAACAACGACGCCATCGTCAGGTAGATCGCGGTGCCGTCGAGGTTGAAGGAGTAGCCCGTCGGCACGACGACGCCCACGGTGGACTTGTCGACGCCGGCGTGCTCCATCTTGGCGATCAGCCGCGGCAGCGCGGACTCCGACGACGAGGTCGAGACGATCAGCAGGAACTCGCGGGCGAGGTACTTCAGCAGCGCGAAGATGTTGATGCCGGTCGTCGCCTTGAGCAGGGTCCCGAGCACGACGAAGACGAAGACCGCGCAGGTGGCGTAGAAGCCGAGCATCAGCACGGCCGGGCTCTTGAGAGCGTCGATCCCGGTCTCGCCGACCACGCCGGCCATGGCGCCGAACGCGCCGAGCGGGGCGACCCACATGACCATCGTCAGCACCTTGAAGACGAGACGCTGGGCGTGGCCGACGCCGCGCAGGATCGGCTCACCGGTGCGGCCCATGGCCTGCAGGGCGAAGCCGACCAGCAGGGCGACGAGCAGGGTCTGCAGCACCTCGCCGGAGGTCAGCGCGGACAGCATCGAGTCGGGAATGATCCCGAGCAGCAGGTCCGTGGTGCTCGCGTGGGCACCAGCTGCCTGCTCGGCGCCGGCACCGGCCGTCTCGGGGGTGAGGTGCAGCCCCGAGCCCGGGTGCAGGACGTTGCCGACCAGCAGGCCGATGGCGAGCGCGACGGTCGACATCGCGATGAAGTAGCCGAGCGCCGGGCCGCCGACCTTGCCGACCTTGGCGGCGCTGCGGACGGAACCGACGCCGAGCACGATCGTGCAGAAGATGACCGGCTGGATCATCATCTTGATCAGGGCCACGAAGGCCCGGCCGATCGGCTTGAGCTCGACCGCGAACGCCGGGGCGACGAGGCCGACCGCGATGCCGAGCCCGACCGCCGCGATGACGGCGAGGTAGAGGTAGTGCGTCCTGTCCTTGCGTCGTATGGCGCCTGCGGCCGTGTCAGTCGTGGTGCTCATGATTCCTCCAGAAGCGGCCGGGGCGGGCGCCCAGTGCCATGGCCACCAGAGTGGGTCCGGCTGTGACGGAGGTCACCGTTGTGTTCGTTGAGTTCACAGCGGGCACAATGCGCGCATGGGCAGATCACGCGAGGGATCGGTTGCCCGCCAGTGCTGCTGCTGCAGGTGCTCGTGGTGCTGCTCGTCGTGGTCGTCGGCGTCGCCCCGGCGGTCTACGACGCACGGCAGGACGCCCGCGACAGCGCCGTGGACCGGTCCGTCTCCGTGGCCCAGACCGTGGCCGACTCCCCGCCGTGCACGACGCCCCGGACGATGCCGACCCGTCGGCGTCCCTGCAGCCCTTCGCCGAGAACGTGCGCACCGACACCGACGTCGACTTCGTCGTGGTGATGGCCCTCGACCGGACCCGCTACACGCACCCGAATCCCGACCAGATCGGGAAGAAGTTCATCGGCGACCTCGGCAGCGCGCCTGAGGGCCGGGTCTTCACCCGGGAGTACGAAGGGACACTCGGGCCATCGATGCGTTCCGTCGTGCCGGTCACTGTGGACGGCACGGTGGTGGCGCTCGTCTCGGTCGGCATCACGATCGAGGAGATCAACCGGGCTCTCCCTGCCGCCCCGGTGCCGGTCGCGATCGCGGCACTCGCCGTGCTCGCCGGCGGCCTGCTCGGAGCCCTGGCTGATCAGCCGTCGGCTGCGCCGCCAGACCCACGGTCTCGGGGAGGAAGAGCTCGGCCGGATGTATGAGTACCACCGCGCCGTACTCCATGCCGTCCGTGAGGGCCTGCTGCTCCTGGACGACCGGGACCGCGTGCAGCTGGTGAACGACGAGGCGCGCCGCCTGCTCGACCTGCCTGCCGACGTCATCGGCCGCCACGTGGGCGAGCTCGGCCTGCCCCCCGCGCTCGCGCAGGCCGCCGTCGGGGAGACCGCGGAGGCGGACGACGTCTACGTCACCGGCGAGCACGTGCTGGTGGTGAGCACCTCTCCCGCGCTCTGGAAGGGCCGCGAGGTGGGTGCCGTCGTCACCCTGCGCGACCGCACGGAGCTCCGGGCAGTCACCGGCGAGCTGGACGTGGTGCGCGGTCTCACCGATGCCCTGCGGGCGCAGAACCACGAGTCCGCCAACCGCCTGCACACCGTGGTGTCGCTGATCGAGATGGGGCGGTCGGCCGACGCGGTGGAGTTCGCCACCGAGGAGCTCCGGGTCGCCCAGCTGCTGGCCGACCGGGTCGTCTCCGCGGTGGAGGACCCGGTGCTGGCCGCGCTGCTGCTCGGCAAGACCGCCCGGAGCCTCGGAGCGGGGCATCACGCTGTCGATCGACGGCGAGGTGAGCACCCCGCGCTACCGGATCGAGCCTCGTGACGTCGTGACCCCGGCCGGAAACCCGGTCGACAACGCGCTCGACGCCGCCTCCGGCGCGGAGGGGCCGCGCGTCGAGGTGAGCGTCCTCTGGGACGGGACCCGCTTCCGCCTGCTCGTGGGCGACAACGGCCCGGGGATTCCCGAGGCCGACCACGAGCACGTCCTCGAGCACGGGTGGTCGACGAAGGCCGACAGCGGTGTGGGGCGCGGGGTCGGACTGGCACTGGTGAGCCGGGCGGCCCGCCGCAACGGCGGAACCGTCCGGATCGGCCGCTCGCCCCCGGGCGGCGCCGAGGTCGAGGTCACCGTGGGAGCACCCACGTGAGCGTCCGGGTGCTCGTCGTAGAGGACGAGGCGATCGCCGCGGAGGCCCACAGCGCCTACGTCGGCCGCATCGACGGCTTCGAGGTCGCCGGCGTGGCCCGGTCGGCCGGCGACGCGATGCGCCAGCTCACCGCGGACCCCACGATCGACCTCGTCCTGCTCGACATGCACCTCCCGGACGGGCACGGCCTCGGTCTGCTGCAACGGATGCGCGCGGCCGGTCACCTGTGCGACGTGATCGCCGTGACATCGGCGAGGGACGCCGACGTGGTGCGCCACGCGGTCGCCCGGGGGCGTCGTGCTCTACCTGCTGAAGCCGTTCTCGTTCGCGACGTTCCGCGCCAAGCTCGAGCAGTACGCCGACTACCGCACCGGCCTCGCCGCGGCCGCCGACGACGTGGTGCAGGACGAGGTGGACCGGCTCCTCGGCGCCCTGCGCCCGTCCGCCGCGACCGCGCCGCTGCCGAAGGGCATGAGCGCCGAGTCGCTGCGCCGAGTCACTGAGCTCCTGCGCGGCTCCGACGCCGCGCTGTCCGCCACGGAGGTCGCGAGCGCCACCGGGTCGTCGCGCGTCACCGCCCGCCGCTACCTCGAGCACCTCGCCGACTCCGACCTCGTGACCCGGACGCCGCGGTACGGCGGTTCCGGTCGCCCCGAGGTGGAGTATCGCTGGCGGACACGCTGACGATCAGCCGAGCGCCGCCGAGACCACCTCGCGCGCCTCGGCCTGCACCCGGGCCGGGTGGTCGGGCCCGCGGAAGGACTCGGCATAGATCTTGTAGACGTCCTCGGTGCCGCTCGGGCGGGCGGCGAACCACGCCGACTCGGTCGTCACCTTGAGCCCACCGATCTTCGCGCCGTTGCCGGGCGCCTCGGTGAGCCGCCCGGTGATCTGCTCCCCGGCCAAGGTCGTGGCGGTGACGTCGTCGGGCGAGAGGGCGGCGAGCTTGGCCTTCTGCTCGCGGGTGGCGGGAGCGTCGACGCGGGCATAGGCCGGGTCGCCGTGCTCGGCGACGAGCCCCGCATAGAGCGCGCTCGGGCTGGACCCGGTCTTCGCCGGGATCTCGCTCGCGAGCAGGCAGAGGATCAGGCCGTCCTTGTCGGTGGTCCGGGTCGAGCCGTCCATCCGCAGGAACGACGCGCCGGCCGACTCCTCACCGCCGAAGCCGAACGACCCGTCGATCAGCCCGGGCACGAACCACTTGAACCCGACCGGCACCTCCACCATCGGCTTGTCCAGCGAGGCCGCGACCCGGTCGATCATCGAGCTCGACACCAGCGTCTTGCCGATCCGCGCACCCGCCGGCCAGCCGGGCCGGTTGCCGCCGAAGAGATGGGCGATGGCCACCGAGAGGAAGTGGTTGGGGTTCATCAGGCCGCCGTCGGGGGTGACGATCCCGTGCCGGTCCGCGTCCGCGTCGTTGCCCGTGGCGATGTCGTAGTCGTCCTTGCGGGCGATCAGGGACGCCATCGCCGAGGGCGACGAGCAGTCCATCCGGATCTTCTCGTCCCAGTCGAGGGTCATGAAGCGGAAGGTCGGGTCGACCAGAGGGTTGACCACGGTCAGGTCGAGGCCGTGCCGCTCGGCGATCTCGCCCCAGTAGGCCACGCTCGCCCCGCCCAGAGGGTCGGCGCCGATCTTCACCCCGGCATCCCTGATGAGCGCGAGGTCGACGACGGACGGCAGGTCGTCGACGTACGAACCGAGGAAGTCGTAGGCACCGACCGCGGTCCGAGCCTTGGCGAACGCAATCCGGCGCACCCCCTCGATGTTGCCGCGGATGAGCTCGTTGGCGCGCGCGGCGATCACCGTCGTCGCGTCGGAGTCCGCCGGTCCGCCGTGGGGCGGGTTGTACTTGAACCCGCCGTCGGCGGGCGGGTTGTGCGAGGGCGTCACCACGATGCCGTCGGCGAGACCGGACTGCTTGCCCTTGTTGGCGCGGATGATGGCGTGCGACACCGCGGGGTCGGCGTGAAGCCGTCGCGGTCGTCGACCAGCACCGTCACGTCGTTGGCGACCAGCACCTCGAGGGCGGTCGCCCGGGCGGGCTCGCTCAGCGCGTGCGTGTCGCGGCCGATGAAGAGCGGCCCGTCGTACCCCTGCTCCTTGCGATAGTCGCAGATGGCCCGGGTGGTGGCGGCTATGTGGACCTCGTTGAAGGACGTCGACAGCGAGGAGCCACGGTGGCCGCTGGTGCCGAAGGCGACCTGCTGGTCCACGTTGTCGGGGTCGGGCTCGAGGTCGAAGTAGGCCGTGACGAGGTGGGCGACGTCCACCGTGTCGGAGGGCTGGGCGGGTGTTCCTGCGCGAGAGTCCGGTGCCATGCGGCCATCTTGTCGTCGTGACGCACCCGCGTCGAGAAAACTCGCGGGCCCTGTCGATCCGGATGCCGGTCATCCGTCACAGTGATGAGGTCGCGCCCGCGGCCACACGACAGCCACGAGGGAGTTCTTCCGATGAGCCGGTTCCTGATCCTGCTGCCCGCACCCGAGGCGGAGTGGGCCGAGCTGCCCGCGTCAGAGCACGAGAAGGGGATGCGATCGCACGGCCAGTTCCACGAGGACCTTCGCGCCGGCGGCCACTCGATCGTCGCCGTCGGTCCGCTGGAGCCGTCCGCCGCCGCGACGTCGATGCGCCCCGGCGCCGCCGGCGAGGCGGTCGTGACCGACGGGCCGTTCAGCGAGACGGCGGAGCAGATCGTCGGTTTCTACCTCGTCCACAGCGAGGACGAGGCCGACCTGCGCGCCGCCTGCCAGCGTTTCGCCGCCCGGGGCGAGCACATCGAGTTCCGCCGCATGGCCGAGTAGAGGAGATCGAGATGACCGAATACACCGTGTTGATCATCGGCGACGCAGACCGCTGGTGGACGTCGATGAGCCCGGCCGAACGCAAGGAGGGCTATGCCGAGTACGCGAGGTTCAACCGAGCCCTAGCGACCGGCGGGCACGAGATCGTCGGCGGCGGCGAGCTCACGTCGACGAAGGAGGCCGGGTCCATCCCCGCGGGTGGCGGCTCCGTGACCGAGGGGCCGTACGCCGAGACCGCCGAGCAGGTCGGCGGCTACTACCAGATCCGCACCGACGACCTCGACGGTCTGATGGAGTGCTGCCAGATCATTGCGGGGACTGGCGACGGCATCGAGGTGCGCCCCAACGTCGACCCCGCGGACAGGCCGTCTCCGGACGCATGAGCGACCCCCTCGCCACGACGGTCAGCGAGGAGTGGGGCCGGCTGACGGCCCTGCTCCTCGCGCTACCGCCGCCTCGAACGGTCGAGGACGCACTCGGCGACGCCGTCGAGGCCGCGACCCGCACCCGGCCGACCGACGGCGTCCCCGACAAGCCCGCTGCCCGGCTGCACACCGCGGCCAGCCGTCGCATCATCGATCGCCTGCGCTCCGAGGCCACCGCACAGCGCGCCGAGCCGCTGCTCGTCGTCGAGAGCGCCCGCCGCGAAGGAGGCCGCGTCATGGCCGATCCGGGGGCGCTCGTCGAGGACGACCTGCTGCGGCTCGTGCTGATGTGCACGCACCCCTCGCTCGCACCCGAGGCAGCGAGCGCCCTGACGCTGCGGCTGGTCCTCGGCGTGCCGACGCCCGACATCGCGCGGCTGTTCCTCGTGCCCGAGCCGACCATGGCCGCCCGGATCACCCGCGCCAAGAAGAAGATCGTCGGCGCCGGCATCCCGTTCGGCGTCCCGGACGCGTCCGTGCTGCCCGAGCGGCTCGACACCGTCGCGCAGACCGCCTACCTCGCGTTCACCGCCGGCTACGCGCCCGGAACGGGCGCCGATCTGCTCCGGGCCGCCCCGGCGGGAGAAGCGATCCTCCCGGGTCCGCTCCGTGCTGGCGCTCCGACCGTCCGAGCCGGTGCTGGTGGCGCTGCTCGCGCTGATGATCTTCCAGCACTCGCGCCGCGATGCGCGCGCCCACGACGGCCACCTCGTGCTGCTGCCCGACCGGGACCGCACCCTGTGGCACCACCACGAGATCGCCGAGGCCCAGCGCCCGGTCTCCTCCGTTGCCGCCCGCGGACCCATCACGGTGCAGGCTGCGGCCTACACCCTGCAGGCACGCATCGCCGCCGAGCACGCCCCCGGCCGCGACTCCCGAGGAGACCCACTGGGAGCGGATCGTCAGCCTGTACGACGCACTGCTCGACATCGCACCGACGCCGAGCGCGCGCCCGGCCCGGTCGGTCGCGGTGACCGAGGCACGTGGGCCGGCCGCTGGTCTCGCTGCCCCGGAGGGCATCGAGATCCCCTCCACGCACCGGGTTGCCGCCGTACGAGCAGAGCTGTTGTCGCGCAACGGCGACCTCGACGCCGCGCGAGCGGCCTTCGACCGAGCGATCGCGGCCTGCCTCAACGAGGTCGAACGCGCTCACCTCGTCTCGCAGCGCGACGCCCTCTGATCAGTTCGGGACCTGCTGCTGCTTGGCCAGCACCGTGAGCCCGTCCTCGACGACGAAGCCGCGGGCGCGGTCGGCCTCGGGATCGACACCGATCTGGACCCCGGGCGGCACCACGACGCCCTTGTCGAGGATGGAGCTGCGCACGATCGCGCCCTCGCCGACGCGCACGCCGTCCATCAGCACCGAGTCGGAGACCTCGGCGCCCTCCCGGACGAAGACCGACGGCGACAGCACCGACTGGCTCACGCTCGCGCCGCTGACCACCACCCCCGGCGACAGGATCGAGTTGAAGGTCGTCACGGCGCCACCGGCATGGCCCTCGACCAGCTTGGCCGGCGGGTGCGGACCGTGGCTGGTGAAGATCGGCCAGTCCTTGTTGTAGAGGTTGAAGACCGGCAGCGGCGAGACGAGGTCCATGTGGGCGTCGTAGTAGGAGCGCATCGTCCCGACGTCGCGCCAGTAGCCGCGATCGCGGTCGGTCGAGCCGGGCACGACGTTGTCCTTGTAGTCGTAGACGGCCGACTCCGTGCGGTCGACGAACCACGGCACGATGTCGCCGCCCATGTCGTGCTTGGAGCGCTCGAGCTCGGCATCGCGGGTGACCGCGTCGACGAGGGCGTCGGCGTCGAAGACGTAGTTGCCCATGCTCGCGAGCACCTCACCCGGCGAGTCGGGCAGCCCGACCGGGTCGGTCGGCTTCTCCGAGAAGGCGCGGATCCGCGACGGCGACGCCGGGTCGACGTCGATCACGCCGAACTGGTCGGCCAGCGAGATCGGCTGCCGGATCGCCGCCACCGTGCAGCCGGCACCGGACTCGACGTGCTGCTCGACCATCTGCGCGAAGTCCATGCGGTAGACGTGGTCGGCCCCGACGACGACCACGATGTCGGGCTGCTCGTCGACGAGGAGGTTCTGCGACTGGAAGATGGCGTCGGCACTGCCGAGGTACCACCGCTTGCCCACCCGCTGCTGGGCCGGCACGGGCGTGACGTAGTTGCCGAGCAGCGTGGACATCCGCCGAGTCGTGGTGACGTGCCGGTCGAGGCTGTGCGACTTGTACTGCGTCAGCACGACGACCTTGAGGTAGCCGGAGTTGACGACGTTGGAGAGCGCGAAGTCGATCAGGCGGTAGATCCCGCCGAAGGGCACGGCCGGCTTCGCCCGGTCCGCGGTGAGTGGCATCAGTCGCTTGCCCTCACCGCCGGCCGGGACGATGGCGAGGATCTTCTTGCGGCCGTGGGCGCTCATGCCCCGAAACTAGTGGTGCTGGGACCGCGCGACCACCCTTGAGCGCTAGTAGGTTCACGACCATGCGAGTCGACGTCCTCAGCAAGGAGTACCCACCCGAGATCTACGGGGGCGCCGGCGTGCACGTCGCCGAGCTCGTCCGGGCCCTGCGATCCGTGCCGGAGATCGAGGCCCGGGTGCGCTGCTTCGGCGCGCCTCGGTCCGAGGAGAGCACGACGGCGTACGCCGAAGCGGACTCGCTCTCCGCCGCCAACCCGGCGATCCGGACCCTCGGGGTCGACCTCGCGATGGTCGACGACTGTGCCGGGGCGGACCCGGTGCACTCGCACACGTGGTACGCCAACATGGCCGGCCACCTCGCCGGGCTGATGCACGGCATCCCGCACGTGGTCTCCGCGCACTCGCTCGAGCCGATGCGGCCGTGGAAGGCCGAGCAGCTCGGCGGCGGCTACGCCCTGTCGAGCTGGGTGGAGCGGACCGCCTACGAGGGCGCGGCCGGGATCGTCGCCGTGAGCGCGGCGATGCGTGACGACGTGCTGCGCAGCTATCCGACGGTGGATCCGGCGAAGGTCACGGTGATCCACAACGGCATCGACACCTCGCTCTGGTCCCCGACTCCCAACCCCGACCGGGTGCGCTCGCTCGGACTGGATCCCGACCGTCGCAGCGTCATCTTCGTCGGCCGGATCACCCGGCAGAAGGGGCTGCCGTTGTTCCTGCGGGCCGTCGCGTCGTTGCCGCCCGATGTCCAGCTGATCCTCTGCGCAGGTGCGCCCGACACCCCGGAGATCGCGGCGGAGGTACGCGCGCTGGTGGACGGGCTGGCCGGTTCGCGTGACGGGGTGGTCTGGATCGAGGAGATGCTCCCCCGCGCCGACGTGGTCGCCCTGCTGACCGCCGCGACCGTCTTTGCCTGCCCCTCCATCTACGAGCCGCTCGGCATCGTCAACCTCGAGGCGATGGCGTGCGAGACCGCCGTCGTCGCCACCGCCACCGGCGGCATCCCTGAGGTCGTCGTCCACGGCGAGACCGGGTGGCTGGTGCCGATCTCGCAGGCCACCGACGGGACGGGGACGCCTCTCGACCCGGAGCAGTACGTCGCCGACCCGGCCGCCGCCCTCACCGACGCCGTCTCCGATCCCGACCGCGCCCGCGCCCTCGGATCTGCCGGCCGCCAGCGCGCGATCGAGTCCTTCAGCTGGGGCGCGATCGCCGAGCGGACGCTGGACTTCTACCGCTCGCTGCTCTGAGTCCCCGTCGCCGTACTCAAGGAACGGACCAACGGACCCAACGCCACTCTGCTCCGTCGTTCCACGCCTGAGCCGTAGCCGATCTGTCGCGTTTGGTCCGTCGGCCCGTCGGGAAGGGCAACAGCGTGGAGTCGGACCTTCAGCGCATCATGCGCATCCTCGGTGGCGGCCCGTGGCTGCTACGCCGTGCCTGCCGTCAGCGATGCGGCCAAGCTGGCCGCGCGGGCCACAGGGGTCGTGTGCCTGACCAACGCTGCGCTCAGCTGGGGCTGGGGAGTCAAGACCATCCCGGACAAGCCCCATGTGGCCGTGCCGAAGGATCGTCGCCCTGGGCAAGGAGCTGGCACAGCTGATCACGCCGTCATGGATCGACCTCGCCCACGACGAGACGGAGGGATACGCCACCACGGAGGCCAAGACGCTCGAGATGTGCGGGCGCCGGCTGCCCTTCGACGAAGCACTCGCGATCATCGATTCGGCGCTTCGTGCCGGCTACCCGATCGACACGCTCCGTGAGGCCGCCAACACTGCGAAGGGGCCGGGCTCAGCGAGGCTGCGGCGTGTCACGGCTGCTGCTGACAAACGTGCTGCCAACCCCTTCGAGTCGGTCCTTCGCGCCCTCGCGCTCGAGGTGCCCGGGCTCAGTGTGGAGCCACAGGTGGGGATCCGAGGTGAGCTCGGCCTCGACGTCCGACCTGATCTTGTGGATCGTCGACGCCGGATCGTGCTCGAAGCCGATTCGTTCGAGTGGCACGGCGATCGCGCGGCGCTTCGCCGAGACGCCCGGCGCTATGACCTGCTGGTCGTCAACGGCTGGACGGTGCTCCGCTTCTCCCGGGAGGACGTCATGCACGACCCGGGAGTGGGTCGCGTCGTCCTGATCGCGGCCGTGGCCGATCGGCTGCCACACTGACGGCCATGACCCTCCCGGACGCCCGGACGCAGGGCTCGCACACGCACGACGGCGTCAGCCACGCGACGTACAGGAAGGGCACCGGCCCCGGCGTGATCGTGATCCACGAGATTCCCGGCATCACGCCGTCCGTGGCCCGCTTCGCGCAGGAGGTGGTCGATGCCGGCTACACGGTGGTGATGCCGAGCCTGTTCGGAAAGGACGGCGGCTCTATGAACCCGCTGTCGGTGGGCAACGCGTTGCGCAAGGTGTGCGTGAGCCGGGAGTTCACCACGCTGCGTGCGGGTGAGACCTCGCCCGTCGCCGGTTGGCTGCGCTCGCTCGCGCGCGACCTGCACGAGGAGCTCGGCGGTCCCGGAGTGGGGGCGCTGGGCATGTGCTTCACCGGCGGTTTCGCGCTGGCCATGATGGTGGACGCTCCGGTCACGGCGCCCGTGCTCTGCCAGCCGAGTGCGCCCTTCGCGGTCACACCGAGGCTGGCTGCCGACGTCAACCTCTCCCCCGGCGACCTCGACATCGTCAAGGGCAAGTGCGCCGCCGGCCAACAGGTGCTCGGCCTGCGCTTCCGCCCGGACCCGGCCGTCGGGAAGCGCTTCGACACCCTGACCCGCGAGCTGGGCGACGCGTTCATCCGGGTCGAGTTCAAGGGCGCGGGCCACTCGACCGTGACCGAGCAGCGTCAGCAGGAGGGCGTCGACGCCGTCCCGGGTTTCTTCGCCGACAACTTGCACTGACGTCGGGCTGCGTTCATCGGGTGGCCCTAGCCTCCCGGCGTGCTGCCCGCCGGACGTCGTGACCTCGCGCTGGCCGTCGCGCTGACGTGGCTGGCCTCGCTGGCAGTCCTCGCCGTACGGTCCGGCGGCCTGCTCGACCTCGCGGTCTATCGCGCCGGCGCCCAGCGCCTGCTCGACGGGACGTCGATCTACACGCAGCCGTACGGCGAACTGCCGTTCACCTATCCGCCGTTCGGGGCGCTCGTCATGGTGCCGCTGGCGGTGCTGCCGACGGTGCTGGCCGAGCTCCTGCTCCCGCTGCTCTCGGCCATGGCGCTGGTCTTCGTGTGGCAGCGATGCGGAGTGCCGTCGCGGTGGCTGGTGCTCGTCGCGCCGGCGTCACTCCTGCTCGAGCCGGTCTGGCTGACGCAGCACTTCGGGCAGGTCAACCTCGTGTTGCTTGCGCTCGTGCTGGGCGACCTCGTCGGGCCGACCTCGCGCTGGCGAGGCGTGCTCACCGGCGTCGCGGCCGGGATCAAGCTGACGCCTCTGGTCTTCCTCGGCTACCTGATCGCGACCCGTCAGTGGCGAGCGGCCGGTGTGATGGCGGCGTCCTTCGCAGCCACCGTGGCCCTCCCGATCGTGCTGATCCCGAGCGACGGCCTGCGGTTCTGGACCTCGGTGCTGCCGGACGCCCGCCGGATCGGTGCTCCTTGGTATGCCGCCAACCAGTCGCTGATGGGGGCCCTCTCGCGCGTGGACGGCCCGTGGATGTCGTGGTTCGTGCTCTCGGTGACCGTCGTGCTGCTCGCCCTTTGGCTATCTCGCTCGCTCCACCGTCGCGGTGACGTTATCGGCGCGGTCAGCGCAACCGGGCTGGCCTCGCTGCTCGCCTCACCGGTCTCGTGGAGTCACCACTGGGTCTGGTCCATCCCGCTGGGGATGGTGCTCCTCCGTCACGCTGGGCCGGTCGCGGCCGCTGCCCGGACTCTGCTCTTCGTCGCCGCACCTCACCTGTGGATGCCGTCGGGCGGCGACGTGGAGCTCACGTGGACCCGGCAACACGTCCCCGGCGACGCCTTCGTCTGGGCCGGCCTTGCACGGCTGGCGATCGTCGCGAGGACGACGAGCCGCTACGGTCGCGGTCGTGACACTGATCGTGATGTCCGGTCTGCCGGGCAGTGGCAAGAGCACCGTCGCGAAGCGGCTCGCGGCTGATCTCGGCTGCGCCGTGATCTCGGTCGACACCATCGAGCGCGGCCTCCACGAAGCAGGCGTCGATGCCTGCCAGCCGATCGGCCTTGCGGCGTACGCCGTCGCGAACCGTCTCGTCGACGTGCAGCTGAGCCTCGGCCACGCCGTGATTGCGGATGCCGTCAATCATCACCCCGACGCCCGGCAGGCGTGGCTCGACCCGGCGACCGCGCATGGCGTGGACCTGCGGGTCCTCCACGTGGAGTGCAGCGACGAGGTGCTCCATCGCGAGCGACTGGCGACTCGGATGCACGACCTTCGGGTCGTGCCGTGGGAACGCGTGGTCTCACTGCGGGAGACCCGGACACCCCGGCCGGTCGACGTGGAGACGGTGGAGACCGGGCCGACCTGACGCGTCAGCCCGCGGTGTACGGCGGGATGGTTGCGCCGGCCGGGACCGGGACCCGAGCCGGGGAAGATCAGCGGGTAGTGGCGGGTGTTCGGAGCACCGGGGCGACGGATCTCACGCAGCCGTCCGATGTAACCGACTGTGCCCAGGGGCCGCTCCGGTGAAGGCGAGGCCGGACCCGACCCAGTAGCGCGACGAGGTGGCACCGAAGTAGAGGTAGAGCCCGCCGATCCCGATACCGATGGCGATCAGAGGGACCGCGCTGCGGAGCAGCTGCCACCACTCGATCTGCTTGACGGTGCGGTTCAGGGCCTCGC
Source organism: Nocardioides sp. B-3 (assembly GCF_024703895.1). Lineage (GTDB taxonomy): Bacteria > Actinomycetota > Actinomycetes > Propionibacteriales > Nocardioidaceae > Nocardioides. The sequence goes on along the minus strand of NZ_CP087968.1, from coordinate 3,541,663 downwards.
CGGCCGAGTCATTGCTGGGGGTCATCAGTCCACTCTCCAATGCGGTCGCTCTCGCGGAGGACCGCGTGCTGACGGTAGGTCGCGGCCGATGTCGGGCTCGTTGCGTTCGATCTCGTCGACCTCGGCGCGCGCGTCGCCGATGATCTCGGCGCGCACGTCCTCGGCGCTCCAGTGCGTGTCGACGGCCGACATGACGTCGCGCCAGTCGTCTCGTCCCTGTCCATCCGACCCTGCAGCACCTCGCGTGCCTCTCCGGCGCCGCCCCCGCGGGCGAGCTCGGCGTAGTCGTCCAGTGCGTGCGCGCGCTCGGCACGCAGCGCGGCGCGCTCGGCGTCCACCTCGGCGTTCATGAGGGCGCTCTCGCGACGAAGGTCCTCGGTCACCGCTTGCATCTCGGCCATGCCTTCGCGCATCGCGGAGCTCACGTCCTCGACGTCGTCCTCAGTGCTCATCGTGTGATCCTCCCGCACGCCATGTCAGGGGCCGAAGCCGGCATTTGCGGTGTCGTCGATGTGGTTGGCGGCATCGGCGTGCTGTCCGGCGGACATCGGGAGCATGAAGGCCATGTTGAGGCCGCGGAACATCACTGCCATCAGGCCGGCAGCCTTGAGGATCGGCGGGATCACGTTGTTCAGGTTCTTGATGAAGGTGATGGCCCTGTCGATCAGCGTGATCGCCCGGCGAACGCCCGAGCCGAAGGTCAGCACCTCCTTGGCCCACTTGGCGATGGAGAACGACAGCAGCAGCTCCTCCAGCAGGCCGAGCACGTTGGCGACGAGCTTGCAGGCCTCCTTGACGGCGGTCAGCATGTTGTTCATCTGCATCGACATCAGTTGTGCGGCCTCGGCCTGCTTGCCGTGGCCCTTGGCCATGCGGGTGAGGCGCTTGTGGGCCCGGTCTGCGGCGGCACCGGTCCAGATGGTCGAGAGGTTGTCGGCCATGGACTGGTAGTTGTCACCCAGCGACTCGAGTCCTGCCGAGAGCGCGTGCCAGTCCCTGGCGCATCCCGTCGACGGCCGAGAAGTCACCGGCGATCGGGTCCATGATGGCGCCGATCAGGTCGTAGTTGAGCTTGCGGGCGGCCCAGTCGATGGCCCGGAGGATGAACCCACACTCGCTGCAGGATCGAGTCGACCATGTCGGCCTCGGCGTTCGAGGAGTGCGCGAAGAGCTGACCGGACGGGTCGGCAGAAGGCGACGCTCATGGGTTCACTTGTCCTTCCGGTGGCGGTTCTCGAACTCTTCGTAGGTGTCTTCGTCATTCTCGGCCTGACCGATCGACTGACCGGCGGCGATCATGTCGGTGACCGGACGACCACCTCAACGCCGTCGGTGGGCAGGCCCCGGATCCCGGCGTCGTCGAGCTGCGGCGTCCGACCGGGCAGACCGTCGGGCAGGTGCTGGGGCAGGTGGTCGGCGATCTTCTCCGCGTTGGCCACGGTGGTGGCGCCCGAGTTGGCCGTCTTGATCCCCGCAGGAACACCGGGTCCGTCCGGGTGGCCGGGGGCGCTCCCCGGATCGGCAGCGCAGTCGATCTTGACCGTGATCTTGCCCGGGTCGTTGGAGACACCCGAGTCGGTCTCCCGGAAGTCCTTGACGGTGAGGTCGATGTTGGAGGCGAGATCGCCAGCGGCCTTCCTCGCTCGCGCGATCTCCGCGGCGACCGTCGCCCGGGCATCGCGATAGCCGCCCTCGAAGAGATCCATGAAGCCGGTGAACGCGCCGAAGTTGGCGCACGAACCGGTGACGACGTCCTCGACCTTGCCCGGGATGCTCTCCCGGGTCCGGCACAGCTCCGCGTAGGCCTTCATTCCAGCGAACGACGCGTGCACTTCCTTGCCCACTGTGACTCCATGCTTCTCGCGCTGTTGAATGACCACCGGGTAGTTCCCCCGGGGACCAGTATCAAACCTCGCGGTCCACGCCGATGATCAGCCCACTGGTCGGCACCCCGGTGCCAGCGGTGACGAGCACGTGCTCGGCGCCGTCGACCTGGTTGAAGGACGTGCCGCGCATCTGTCGGACGCCTTCGGCGATGCCGTTCATGCCGTGGATGTAGGCCTCTCCGAGCTGGCCGCCGTGGGTGTTGATCGGGAGCCGCCCACCGAGCTCGATCGCGCCGTCGGCGATGAAGCCCGGCGCCTCGCCGCGTCCGCAGAACCCGAGCTCCTCGAGCTGCATCAGGACGTACGGCGTGAAGTGGTCGTAGAGGACGGCGGTCGCGATGTCGGCCGGTGAGAGGCCCGACTGCGCCCACAGTGCACGCCCGACGACACCGATCTCCGGGATGCCGATGTCGTCGCGGTAGTAGGACGTCATCACGAACTGGTCGGCGCCGCTCCCCTGCGCTGCCGCGACGATGGGTACGGCGCCCGCCGCGAGATCACGGGCGCGCTCGGTCGTCGTCACCACGATCGCAACGCAGCTCCGTCGCTCTCCCGGCAGCAGTCGAGCAGCCGGAGCGGGTCGGCGATCAGGCGCGAGGCCCGGTGGTCGGCGAGCGTGATCGGCTTCTCGTAGAAGAACGCGGCCGGGTTGGTGGCCGCGTGCCGCCGGTCGGCCACGGCCACGCGCCCGAAGTCGGCCGACGTTGCGCCGTACTCGTGCAGGTAGCGCCCGGGCCTGCATGGCGACCGTCGCGGCCGGCGTGGAGAGCCCGTGCGGGTAGGTCCAGGGCGTTGTCGAGGCCGTTGGTGTTGACTGGGCGGCAGCGCCGAGGGAGACCTCGGCCGAAGCGGTCGCCGGAGCGTTCGTTGAAGCCGCGGTAGGCGACGACGGTGGTCGCCATCCCGGTCGCGACGGCCATCGCGGCCTGCTGCACGGTCGCGCAGGCGGCACCGCCGCCGTAGTTGATGCGGGAGAAGAACGACAGCTCGCCCATCCCGAGCTCGCGGGCCAGCGCGATCTCGGACGAGTTGTCCATGGTGAACGTGACGAGCCCGTCGACGTCGGCGGGCGTCAGGCCGGCGTCGGCCAGCGCACTCAGGGTCGCCTCGCAGGAGAGCTGGAGCTCCGAGCGTCCCGAGGCCTTGGAGAACTCGGTCGCGCCGATGCCGGCGATCGCGGCCGCACCACTGAAGGGGATCACAGCGACACCGTCACTCTCGACGTCGCGTGGGCGCCCGGCGACACGGCTCCGACCACGTCCACGACGACCTCCGTCTCCGACCGCGACACGATCGTGCCGGTGAGCTCGAGGGTGTCGCCCGGGTAGGCGGGCGCACCCAGCCGCAGCGTGCACGCGGTGACGCGCGCGTCCGGCGAGCCCTGCTGCCGGGCCCAGTCCACGACGTACTTCTGCACGAGGCCGGTGGTGGTCAGGATGTTGAGGAAGATGTCCTTGGAGCCGCGCTGGACGGCGAGGTCGCGGTCGTGGTGGACGTCCCGGAAGTCGCGGGTGGCCAGCGCCGTCGAGACGATGAGCGTCGGGGTGATGGGGAGGGATGACACGGGCAGGTCGGAGGCTGGTGCCGGTTTCGTGACGAGCCTTCGGCCCACCTCAGCCACCGAGTCCTCGGAGGTCGTCCACGAGGCCAGCGTCAGGTCGTCGTCGATCCGGTCGAACACGACCTGCACGGGCGCGCCGATCTCCACGCCGGGGCCCCGGACCGCACCGACCATCCGCACACCCTCCTCCAGCTCCACCAGCGCGAGCGGGAGCGGCAGCGTCTTGCCGGGGACGTACGGCGCGTGGTGGACCGGGAACGAGTGGATGACCCCCCGACCGCTCGCGACGACGTGTCCGCGGTCCATCGCGTGGCAGGACGGGCACACGGGGCCGGGCGGGTGGCGCAGCACTCCGCAGGCGTTGCACTTCTGGATGCGGAGCTCGCGGTTCGCCGTACCCTCGAAGAAGAAGGCGGTGTCGCGGTTGATGACCGGGCGCACGGTCTGGGTCGGATCGACTCGTGAAGCTGGCTTGAACTTGAGCACCCGGAACGTCATCGTCGCGACGGCTTCACCGGCGACCCGCCAGGTGTTCTACGTCGTCACGAAGTAGCCCTCGCCGAGGCCGGTCGTCTTCGGCCCCACCACCGACTCCAAGCGGGTCGTGATCGCGGGCCGCTCGCCGGGGACCAGCTCGCGCGCATAGGTCTGGTCGCTGTTGGTGGCCGGGACCGACGTGAAGCCCGCTTCGTCGAGCAGCTGCATCGTGCCGTGCAGCGGATCGCTGGCCGGCCGGTGCGGGTCGAGGCCGTGCATCGTCCAGACCTGCGCCATCGCCGGCGGAGCGACCGACGCCCAGCGCGGGTTGGTGTCGCCCATCGCCTCGGCCCAGTGCCGGACCATCGGCAGGTTGACCTCGTCGAGCGCCTCGCGGGGTTCGGTCTCGCCCGCCGCGATCAGCTCGTCGACCCGGGCCATGATCTCGTCGTGCGTCATCGCGGCACCCGCGGCAGGCCGAGCCCGAACATCGCGATCAGCTCGCGCATCACCTCGTTGACCCCGCCGCCGAACGTGATGACGAGGTTGCGCTTCGCCTGCCCGTCCGGGTAGGTGACGAGTGCGGCGGTCGCCGGATCGGACGGGTCGCCGTGCCGGGCGACGACGTCGGCGAGCACGCGGCCGACGTACTGCACGCGCTCGGAGGCGAACACCTTCGACGACGACGCGTCGGCGACGCTGATCTCCCCGATCGAGGCCGCCCGGGCGACCTCCCAGTTGAGCAGCTCGTTGACGCGGAAGATGGCCGTCACCTCACCGAGCGCGGCCTGCACGTCGGGATGATCCGGGACCCCCATGCCTGAAGCCCACGCCGCTACCCGATCGCGCAGCCCCTCCAGCCGTCCAGCGGGACCGAGCATCACGCGCTCGTGGTTGAGCTGGGTGGTGATCAGCTTCCAGCCGGCGTTCTCGTCGCCGACCAGCATGTCGATCGGGACGCGCACGTCGGAGTAGTAGGTCGCGTTGGTGTGGTGAGCGCCGTCGACGGTGATGATCGGCGTCCACGAGTAGCCCGGATCAGTCGTGTCCACGATCAGGATCGAGATGCCCTTGTGCTTGGGTGCGTCGGGATCGGTGCGCACCGCGAGCCAGACGTAGTCGGCCCGGTGACCGCCGGTGGTGAAGATCTTCTGCCCGTTGACGACGTAGTGGTCCCCGTCGCGGCGGGCGGTCGTGCGCAGCGACGCGAGGTCGGTGCCCGCATCGGGCTCGGAGTAGCCGATCGCGAAGTGCACGTCGCCGGCGAGGATCCGCTGCAGGAACAGCTCCTTCTGTCGCGGCGTGCCGTACTTCTGCAGCGTCGGCCCGACGGTCTGCAGCGTCACCGCCGGCAGGTGCACGTCGGCCCGTTGCGCCTCGTTGGCGAAGATCGTCTGCTCGACCTCGCCGAGCCCGCGACCGCCGTGCCGCCTCCGGCCACCCGACGCCCATCCAGCCGTCGGCGCCCAACTGCCGGATCGTCCTCTGGTACGTCGCACCGTGCCGATCACGCGTCATCTCGCGGTGGTCGTCGGCGGCCACGAGAGTCGAGAAGTAGGCACGCAGCTCGGCCTTGAGGTCGCGCTGTGAATCGGTGAGCTCGAGGTTCTTGGCGTCCGCCGACTCGATCGCGACGAGCGGCAGGGTCCCCGCGGGACCGCCGAGGGCGTGCGTGATGTCCGTGAGCCACGAGTAGTGGTGGTGCAGGGGGTAGGTCTCGTCGACCCCCATGCCGCCGTGCAGGTGGTGGCAGGTGTGGATCGCGGCCGGCGCCTCGGCGCACGTCCAGTAGGCCGCCACGGCGAGGTCGTCGCGCACGTCCAGACCGTTCGCGATCCGCCAGACCGCGTTGTCGGCGACGAGGTCCGGGGTGCGCGAGGCGATGTGGACGTCGGCGACCTGCATGGCCACGGCTCCGGAACTCGGCCAGCGCGCGCCCGAACTGCGTGCGGGTCTTGACGTGGTCGGCCGTGAGGTCGCGGGCGCCCGCGAGGAGTCCGGCGGCGAGCACCACCAGCCCGGCCACTGCGTTGTCGTGCGCGACGCGGAACGCGTCGGCGCCGGGCAGCAGGTCGATCGGGGCGTCGTCGAGGGCGACGGTGTGCTCGACGACGCCGTCGAGCAGGGCACGGCTCGAGGCGGACTCGACGAGCGTGACGCCGTCGGACGTCGGGTCGACGAGTCCCACGACGGGCCGGCCGTCCAGCACGGCGCTCACGACGAGGGCGGCCGCGCGATCGGCGTACTGCACGGAGATCTTGCGACCGGTGACGCGGTCACCGGTGACGACCGCGGCGGGGACGGCCGGGAAGCCCGGTCCGACCTCGCGCAGCGCGGCGGCGAGCACGACGTCGCCGCTCGCGATGCCGGGCAGGAGTGACTTCTGCTGGTCCTCGCTGCCGGCGGCGGCGAGGGTCAGCGCGCCGACGCACAGCGTCTCCCAGACGGGCAGCTGGACGGCGTGCTTCCCGACGGCGCGCAGCACGACCGCGAGCTCGGCCAGTCCCGGGCCCTCGCCCCCGTGGTCGGTCGGCACCACCGGGGAGAGCAGTCCGGACCCGGCCGGGGCGGCCCAGTCCGACGTGCGCGTGATCGCGTCAGCGACGACGGCCGCGACCGCCTCGACTTCTTCCGACACAGGTGACCTCCGACGACGAGCATGCCTAGAACGTGTTCTACTCTAGCGGACATGGCCTTCCCGCTCGATGCCGTCCGGCGGAGCGTCTACATGCCCTACGCGCGGATTCCGTACGGCGACATGCTGGACCTCCCCGGACGCGGCTCCACCTTCGTCACCGACACACCGGGACCCGAGGCCGACTCCCCCGCGATCCTGCTGCTGCACGCGCTCGGCACGACCGGCCTGCTCAGCTGGTATCCCGCGATCGGGCCGCTGTCGAAACGCTTCCGGGTCGTGACCATGGACCAGCGCTGGCACGGGCGCGGCATCCAGTCCGAGGAGTTCTCCCTCGCCGACTGCGCGGACGACGCCGCGGCCGTGATCGAGGTGCTCGGGCTGCGAGACCCGATCATCGGCGGCTACTCGATGGGCTCGATCGTGGCGCAGCGGGTGTGGCGGCAGCACCCCACCCTGATCGAGGGCCCGGTGCTCGGCGCGACCACCGACCACTTCCGGCCGACGCCGTGGGAGAAGGGCTTCCACGCGTCGATGGGCGCCACCATGCTCGGGCTGCGCGGCCTGTCGCGCTCACGCACCCTGACGCACGTGGCCCGGCGCACCGCCCGTGCGGTCGACCTCGCGCCGAGCGACATCCACGAGTGGGCCCCGGTGGAGCTGCGCCGGACCAGCCCGTGGGCCGTGGGTCAGGCGCTGGCCGCGCTGGGGCGACACCACACGCGACCGTGGCTCTCACGCATCGACGTACCGACCGCGGTGGTCGTCACGCAGCGCGACCGGGTGATCCCGCCGTCACGGCAGTACGCCCCCGGCCCGCCGGATCCCCGGCGCCACCGTGCACGAGGTCCCGGCCGGTCACGCGTCGTGCGTGCTGCAGGCCGAGCTCTTCGTGCCGGCCTTCGTCGAGGCGGCCGTCACCGTGGCGGCACGGAGGGGCGAGCTGCGTCGATGAGATCCGTGAGTGCTTCCAGCTCGGCCGGGAAGCGCTGCGCCAGTCGTCGACGTCGGCCACGGACTCGCGGCAGGCGATCACGCCGACCTGCATCTCGCCGTTGTTGCTCATCACGGTGATGTTGAGGCCAGCGCCGTGGAAGACCGGTCCGAAGGCGAACATCCCCTCGATGCGGGCTCCGACGAAGTAGAGCGGCACCGGCGGTCCGGGGACGTTGGAGACCACGAGGTTGTGCACGACCGGGTGCTTCTCGGCGAGCCGGAGCCCGGCATAGGCCCGCACGGCCAGTCCGAACGTGCTGGGCGAGGCGAACTCGGCCCAGTCCTGGGAGCGCATCGGCACTGATCGCCTTCTGGTGGTCCTTGGCGTGCCGGTTGGCCGCGGTCAGCTCCTGCAGCCGCTCGAGCGGGTCGTCCAGGTCGGTGCCCAGCTTGGCGAAGAGGGCCGAGACCTTGTTGGCGCCGTGCTCGCGCTTCGACACGGACCGCACCGAGACCGGCACCGTGGCCAGCAGCGACGTCGCGGGCAGCTCGCCGCGATCGGCGAGGTAGGAGCGCAGGGCGCCACCCGTGACCGCCATGACGACGTCGTTGACCGTCGAGCCGGTCGCCTCCTTGACCGCCTTGATGTCGTCGAGGCTCATGGTCGACAGCGCGACTGCGCGGTGGCCGGTGATCGTGCCGTTGAAGGACGTGCGCGGCGCCGAGAAGGGGGCGGCCATCGCCGTACCCTTGCGCGCGGTTGAGCGGAACCGGCGATCATCTGCGTCGAGGGCGTGATCAGCCGCGGGAGCGACAGCGGACGCGTCACCGGGTTGACCAGCCCGCGACCCAGCAGGCCGAGGTCGCTGGGCGCGTGCCCGTGGCTGCCCTTGCCGCCGAGCCCGAGCGGTTCGGAATCGGCCTCGAGGCTGGTGAGGTGCGAGAGCAGGTTGCTGCCGGAGACGCCGTCGACGGTGGCGTGGTGCATCTTGGTGAAGATCGCGACCCGGTCGTCGGCGCAACCCTCGATCACCCACATCTCCCACAGGGGGCGCGATCGGTCGAGCGGCATCCCGGCCAGCTGTCCGAGGAGCTCGGTGAGCTCGGGGTAGCCACCCGGCTGCGGCAGCGCGAGCCGGTGCACGTGGTGCTCGATGTCGAAGTGCGCGTCCTGCACCCACACCGGGTGGTCGAGGCGCAGCGGCACCTTCTTCAGCTTGCGCGTGAAGTGCGCGACGTCGCGGACACGCTCGTCGATGCCGGCGCGCATCGCGGCGAACGAGTAGCCGCCGGGCATCGTCGCCGGGTCGAGCATGACCGGGCCGCAGACGTGCATGAGCTGCTCCGGCGATTCGAGGTAGAGGAAGCTGGCGTCCAGTCCGGACAGGCGATCCAAGGTCGGCATGATCCGACAACGAGGTGAACACGTTCTAGTTCCGCTCCTGTGACGGATACCATCGGTACGTGAGCTACTTGCGACGCCGGGCCATCGTGGCCGCCCTGACCGCCAACGCCCTGCGACCCGTCACCGGACCGCGTGCCGGGGTCCCCGCCTTCCTCGCCGGCTGGGTCTTCGGCGAGCTGGCGCCGCAGATGCTGACCCTGACGGCGCTCGACTCGGCGGCCCAGCTCCGCCCTGCACGGCGTTCCCGTCGCCGTACCCGGCTCGGCTTCGCGCTGGCCGCTGCCAGCTCCGCCGGCCCGGCGCACGTCATCCGGCAGTCCCAGCAGGTCAAGGACCGTGTCGAGGACGCGCTGGTGGAGGGCCTCGGCGTCGACTACGGCGAGCAGCTCGACGCCGTCCCCACTCCGGCCGACCCGGCCACGCCGTGGCGCAAGCTGCTCAACCCCTTCAGCTTCAAGGACCGCGCTGTACGCGTCGAGAAGGACATCGCGTATGCCGAGTTCGGCCGCCGCTCGATGCTCGACATCTACCGCCCGGCGGCAGATGACCAGCTCGCCGGAGCTCCCGTGCTGCTGCAGGTGCACGGAGGTGGCTGGACGATCGGCAAGAAGGACCAGCAGGGCATCCCACTCATGCAGCACATGGCCCAGCGCGGCTGGGTCTGCGTGGCGATCAACTACCGCCTCTCACCCCGCGATGCCTTCCCGGCGCACGTGATCGACGTGAAGCGCTCGATCGCGTGGATCAAGGAGAACATCGCCGACTACGGCGGCAACCCCGACTACATCGTCATCACCGGGGGCTCGGCCGGCGGCCACCTGTGCGCGCTCGCCGCGGTCACTCCCCATGACAAGGAGTGGCAGCCCGGCTTCGAGGACGCCGACACGAGCGTCCGGGCCGCGATCCCGCACTACGGCGTCTACGACTTCGCCGGGTCGACCGGACTGCGCAGCGCCAAGGGCATGCGCGACGGCTTCCTGGGCCCGCGGGTGCTGCAGAAGCGGTGGGAGGACGACCCGGAGGCCTTCGAAGCCGCCTCCCCCATCCTGCGCATCGACGGTGACGAGCCCGACTTCTTCGTCATCCACGGTGAGAGCGACACCCTCGTCGACGTCGGCCGGGCCCGCGCGTTCGTCGAGAAGCTGCGTCGAGTCTCGAAGAACTCGGTCGTGTACGCCGAGCTGCCCGGCGCCCAGCACGCCTTCGACATCTTCCCGTCGATCCGCTCGGCCCACGTCGTACGCGCGATCGAGCGCTACCTCGGTTGGCACTGGAACACCTGGCGGGCCGGGCTCGACGTGGACCATCAGGTCGACGAGGTCACGAGCGCGTGATGAAGCCGAGCTGATTGCCGTCGGTGTCGGTGACGATCCCCGTCGTCGTGCCTCCGCCGACCTCAGTGGCGGCCTGCACGATGCTCGCGCCGGCCGCCTCCGCCTCCGCCACCTTGCCGGCGACGGCGTCGACGTTCCAGAAGACCACGCTGCCGGCCATGCCGCCCACGTGGCCGTTGGGGTTGAGCCCGATCTCCTGCCCGCCGTGGTTGAACCCGACGTAGTAGGGCGTGTCCGTGTGCGGCTCGACGCCGAACGCGGTCGTGTAGAAGGCCGTCGCGGCGGCGAGGTCCTGGACGGGGATCACGATCGAGTGGTTGCTCATGGTTGGCTCCTCAGGTCTGCCGGTCACATCCGGCGCGGTTGGTTCGTCAGACTGGTGACGGATCGAAGCGAAGGAATGTGACATGGAATCTTTTGAGGACCACCGCAACCACCTCGTGGCCGTGGCCACCCGCGTCCTGGGACCCGGCGGCGACGCCGAGGATGCGGTGCAGGAGGCCTGGTTGCGCTACTCGCGCACCGACGTCTCCGACGTCGAGAACCTCCGCGGATGGCTGACCACGGTGGTCAGCCGGATCTGCCTCGACCAGCTTCGCTCCCGTACGGCGCGGCGCGAGGACCTCGTCGACACGCACCTCGAGCGAGCCTCGTCCTCTCCCACCCCGGAGGACGATGCCGTGGTCGCCGAGGCGGTGGGCGGCGCGATGCAGACCGTGCTCGACGAGCTGACCCCGCCGGAGCGGGTGGCCTTCGTGCTGCACGACCTGTTCGCCGTGTCCTTCGACGAGATCGCGGAGATGCTCGACCGCTCCCCCGCCGCTGCCCGTCAGCTCGCGTCCCGCGGGCGTCGCCGGATCCGCGGCACCACCCCGGCGACCGCTCCCGGGCGCGAAGTGGTCGACGCCTTCCTCAAGGCCGCGCGCGGGTGAGTTCGACTCGTTGCTCGCGCTGCTCGACCCGTCCGTCGTGTGCCGTGCCGACGCCACGTCCGTGGCGATGGGCGGCCCGGTGCCGTTGCTCGTCGGAGCGCACGACGTCGCCAACCGCTTCAACGGTGGCGCGGCGGCGCTCTTCACCACGATCGTCGACGGCCTCGCCGGGGCAGCCTGGATGTACCGCGGCGAGGCCAAGGTGGTCTTCGACTTCACCATCGTGGACGACAAGATCGTGGCCATCGACATGCTGTCGGACCCGGAGGTCATGGCCGGACTGGTGCTGGAGAAGGTGTGATCAGGCCAGCCCGTCGAAGGGGCGGACCTCGACCTTGCCCCGGCACGCCTTGGAGCCCTCCGCCGCCAAGCTGAGCGCGACGTCGATGTCCGGGGCGTCGATGACCCAGAACCCGCCGATGACCTCCTTGGTCTCGAGATAGGGACCGTCCGTCATCAGCGGCTTGTCGCCCCGGCCGTCGACGACGGTCGCCGTGGACGCGGGCGCCGGGCCGCCGGCGAAGACCCAGTAGCCCTCGGCCTTCAGCCTGTCGTTGAAGGCGCCGGTGGCGGCGAACGCCTCCTCCATCTCCTCCTTGGACCCGTAGCTGCCGAACTCGTTCATCTCGGCCGGGCCGTGCACGGTCATCAGGTAGTGCGTCATCGCAGTTCTCCTCGGTCTCGGGCGGTCCCGTCGACCGCCTCCACTCCCACCACGAACGGCGTCTCGCCGATACGACAAACCTGCCACAGAAGTTCCTGCGAGCGAGGTGTCGGATCCCGGCCACCTCGTTCGTGGAGTGTGCATGAGCGGGTCGCACCGGCGGCTCGCCGAGGAACGGAGCGCGAGATGACCGCCACCTACACCTTCGACGTGTTCACCAGCCTCGACGGCTTCGGCGCCGCCAGCGGTGACTGGACCGGCTACTGGGGCAAGCAGGGCCCCGAGCTGCTCGACCATCGCCTTTCCCTGTACGCCGCGGAGCAGCGGATGGTCTTCGGGGCGAACACCTTCCGGGCGTTCGTGGGGATGCTGGCGTCGAGCACCGCTGACTCCGATGTTCGCGACCCGTGGGTCACCCGGATGACCAGCCTCCCGGCAACGGTGGTGTCGTCGACGCTGGAAGAGCCTCTCGACTGGCGCGATGCGACTGTCGTGAGCGGCGACGCCGTGGATGTGGTCGCGCGGCTCAAGGAGGAGTCCGACGTGCCGCTGCGCTCCCACGGCAGCCTGTCGATGAACCGAGCGCTGATGGCCGCAGGCCCGGTCGACCGCGTGCAGGTGACGGTCTTCCCCGTCATTACCGGGCGGACCGGCCGCGACCCGATCTTTCAGGGCGCCGCCGACTTCGACCTCGACCTGATCGAGAGCCGCACGCTCGACGGGAGAACCCGGGGAGTTGGTCTACCGTCCCAGCCTGCACGGCTGAGCGTCGCCACCTCGCAGCCGCGCGATCCGCGCAGTCCTGCCGATGAGCGCTCACGCGCGCGGGCATCAGGCTGCGTGTAGGACCAATGCACAGATGCGGAAGCCATTAGTCCCACCAGTGACGACATACGTGACTGTCAGTTCGTTGATCTCTTCCCCGTCCGCACTACGTCGGGGAGAACGCCACCCGATGAATTGCTGTGTTGTGGTTCAAGATCGTGGTGTCACTGGACAGCGTCTTGCTGTGGTCGTACTACGCCGCAAGCATGCGCTCCACCCGGGTCTTCAGCCGGGAAACAACCTCGTCGGACGTGTGGAGCCAGACCACCGGGTCGTCAGTCGTCACGAGAAGCGGGGCGGAGTAGAAGCCCACAATGTCGGCGGGCTGACGCTCCCCTCGACCGGACTCCGCGAAGGCGGACAGGTACTCCTCGAACCACCCACTGACTTCACCCTCATCCACGATTCGAACTCTAAGGTGCGCACTGCCAGCTGAACCCCGAACGACCAGATCTGCCGCGACGGGTGCACTTCTGCCGGCGACAAGCGCCTGACTTTGCTGGAATCTGGCAAGTGAGGCCCGGTGGGGGTATTCCAGCGGGTCAACTCGAGAAGGAAAGCGGCCCATCTGCGGGGTTCGGCCGCCCCGAGCAGTACCCGGGCACACGCCTCCACCGAGGCGCGCCACACCGGTCCCACGACCTCCTCCGGGGACAACGAAAAGGTGCCGCGAACTCTTGACTCGAACAGGTGTTCGAAATAGGATTGGCCCATGGCCACCGTCACTCCCACCACGATGATCGCGGAGCTCCGGGAGACCACCGCAACCCTGCGGTCGGCGCAGACGCGGGTGTTCGTGCTGGCGGCCGAGTGGGCCGATGCGCACCCCGACCCGGACACCACGAAACGCAGCGGCGGGTGCATCCACGGCTGCCCCACCGAGGGCATGCCGGGTGAGGACTTCGGTGGCGGCTGCGCCAACGGTTGTGTCGGTGACCCGGACGGGTTCGACGACCCGTTCATCCCTCCGGTGCGGTGGGACGCCCCGGCCGCGTTCGGTGCCGCGATCGGTCGCACCACCAACGCCGCGTCGTTCCTGATCCGCGACGCCTTGGTCGTGCGGCACCGGCTGCCCTTGTTGTGGGACCGGGTCCTGACCGGTGAGGTCGACCCGTCCCGGGCGCGGATGATCGCCCGCTCGATCTCGGGTCGCCCCCGCGACGTGTCCGACGACATCGACGTCCGGGTCGCACCGATCGCGCACAAGATCGGACTCACCGCCCCGGAGAAGAAGATCGACGAGGCGATGCTGCGGCTCTACCCCGAGCAACGCGAGGCCGAACAGCTCGAAGCCCTCGACCGGCGGTTCGTGCGCCTCGACGAGGCCTCGATCAACCACACCGGGATCGCCGACATGGCCATCCGCGGTGACTGGAAAGACCTCTACGACTTCGACGTCACCGTGTCCCGGGTCGCGGCCGCCCTCGCCACCCAGAACGAACGACTCGGTCTGCCGCCGGAGTCGCTCGACGTCCGCCGTGCCCGCGCGATCGGGATCCTCGCCGACCCCGCCGCCGCCCACGCCCTCCTGACCGGCGACGACGCACCGACACCGAGCAAGAAGACCGAGCTGGTGCTGCACATCACCGACGCCAACCTCGTCGGCCTCGACCCCGTGGCCCTGCAACACCACCCGCGACCGGGCCGTGCTCGACCAGCTCGTCCGGGACTGGTGCTCACGCACCGACACCCACCTCACCGTCCAGCCGGTGCTCGACCTCGCCGGCCACGACCAGACGTCCGTGCACCAGATCAAGACCCGCACCCTCCTCCGCGCCGACCTGATCGCCCGCACCTGCGTGTTCCCCGGTGCACCAAACCCGCCCGGGCCTGCGACCACGACCACATCGTCCCGTTCAACCACCACGACCCCACCGCCGGTGGCGCGTCGTGCGACTGCAACATCGCCCCACTGTGCCGGCACCACCACCAGCTCAAGACCCACGCCGGGTGGCGCTACACCCCCTCGAGACAGGCACCGGCTCTGGTCCGACCCCCACGGACAACAATTCCTCCGCGACCGTGCCGGCACCACCGACGTCACCCCCACCAACCACCGCAGAGGCACCGGCTGCCGACACCAGATCAACCGCCAATAGCACTGACGGTCGCGACATCAGGCACGCAACGGCGCGGTCGCGAACTGCGGCAACCCGACCTCGGGGCTGATCGATGCCCGGAATCCCAGCTCGTGGAGCGCGCGCAAGGGAGACGCCACGACGTGCCGGACGTCGCCCGGGCGATAGCCGCCGGTGACGTCGGGCACCAGCTCCGAGCCGGATCCGCGAGCAACGAGCCCGGCGACCTCGCCGATCGTGACGGGCGTGCCGGAGCAGACGTTGTAGGCCACGAGGCTCGCCGGCCCGTCACCGGTCGCGCCGAGCGCCAGCGCGTTGGCGCGGGCCACGTCGTCGACGTGCACGAAGTCGCGCAGCTGGCCACCGTCCTCGTAGACCTGCGGCGGCTCGCCGCGCTCGAGCGACGAGCGGAACATCGCCGCAACACCGGAATAGGGGGTGTCGCGCGGCATCCCGGGGCCGTAGACGTTGTGATACCTCAGCGCCACCACGCGACCGCCCGCCTGCCGGGCCCACGCGGACGCGTAGTGCTCCTGCGCGACCTTGCTGGCCGCATAGCTGCTGCGCGGGTCCAGCGGCGCGTCCTCGGGGACCGGCCGCCACGAGAGATCGCTGCCGCAGACGGCGCACCGGTTCTCGAACGACCCCGCGCGGAGGTCGTCCTCACGTCTCGGCGGTGGGGCTCGGCGCCCGTGCTCGGAGCACGCGTAGCGCCCCTCGCCGTACACGACCATCGAGCTGGCCGGGACTAGGCGTCGCACCCCCGCGCTGTGCATCGCAGCGAGGAGCGCGGCCGTCCCGAGGTCGTTGTGCATGGCGTACGTCGGCAGGTCGGCCGCGTCCGTGCCGGCTCCCACCATCGCGGCCCGGTGGCAGACGACGTCGATGCCGCGGAGCAGGTCGACCCAGTCGGGGGGCGTCGCGCACGTCCAGCCGCTGCGTGCCGGGAGGCGCCTCCACCGCGCCGTGGGCCTGCGACAGCATCAGGTCGACCCCGACGACCTCGTGTCCGTCGGTCGCGAGCCGGCGGGCGATGGCGCCGCCGATGAAGCCGGCCGAGCCGGTCAGCAGCACCCTCACGGGACGTCGTAGGTCAGGTCGATACCGTCGGCCCACGCGGAGCACACGCAGCCGTCGGCGGCGGGCAGCGCCGGCACGGCGGCGCCCAGCAGGTCGCGGAGCCGGTCGAGGTTGGCGGCGAACATCTCGAACACCTCCTGCTGCGACACCCCGGCTCCCGCCTCGAGCCCGGCGTCGAGGTCGGTGACCAGCGCGATGGCGGAGAGGCACATCCGCAGCTCTCGGGCGAGCACCGCCTCCGGGTGCCCGGTCATGTTGACGAGGTCCCAGCCCTGCGCGGCGTAGTGCACCGACTCGGCCCCGGTGGAGAAGCGCGGTCCCTCGACCACGACCATCGTGCCGCCGCTGACGAGTGCCGGATCGGCCTGCGCGAGGGTGACCGCCAAGCTCGCGCAATAGGGATCGGCGAAGGGCACATGGACCGCCCCCGTCGAGACGTAGGTCTGCGTCCGGCCAGACGTGCGGTCGACGAGCTGGTCGGGCACCACGATGCTGCCCGGACCGAGGTCGGGTCGGAGGCTGCCGACGGCGCAGGGAGCCGGGACCTGTCGCACACCGACGCTGCGCAGCGCCCACAGGTTGGCGCGGTAGTTGATGGCGTGCGGTGGGTGCTCGTGGTGCTCGCCGTGCCGCGGCAGGAACGCCACGCTCCGCCCGGCAAGCGTGCCGATCGTGAGCGGCGCCGACGGTTCGCCGTACGGCGTGGAGACGTCGATCCGCTCGGCGTCGGCGAACAGGGAGTAGAAGCCGCTGCCGCCGATGACACCGACCTCGGCGCGGGCCCTCATGCGGCGACCGGCGCGGTGCCGAAGGCGACGTTGAAGCGGTCGCACCAGATGACGACGGACGTGAGCCCATCGAGGTCGACGTCCGCTGGGATCGCGTAGTTCTGGTTGCCGTGGGTGGCCTTCAGGTCGCCGAGCGCGACGTGGCGGCCGTCGTCGTAGGAACCCCAGTCACCGCCACTGGGCCGGTCGCTGAGCCAGACGTGCAGGTCGGGCCCGTCGGAGCTCGACAGCCCCTCGAGGCGCACGAACCGGCGGCCGTCGGCGAGCTCGATCAGCCGCACCCGACCGGAGGTTGCGTGCTCGGCGTCTTCGAACTTGCCGGTCGCCGGGACCGTGTCCGTGGGCGTCGGCGTCGCTGCCTGCGTCGCGGGGGTGGTCTCTCGGCTCGCCGGGGCCGACTCTTCGATCGTGCTGCTCGTCGCGAGCCGCCGGGGCTCGAACGCCCACAATGCCACGGCCGCGACGACGACCATGGCCACGAGTGCTGCCCAGCGGACCCTCGAAGTGCTCATCCGGTCACGCTAGCCAGCGGGCACCCCCGTGGGAACGGCGCGCAATCTCCCGTCACCGTTCCGTAAGGATCGCCTCGTCGTGCGTCAGCGCTGCGTCTCGGGCAGCTCGAGCACGCGCCACACGGCGGCCCACACCTGCTTGGGAGCCACGCCCGCGTCGAGCGCCTCGACCGCGGTCCGGCTGCCGAGCTCGCCGATGACGAACAGCTCGGCCCGGGTCCGCGACGACGCCCGACCGAGCACGTGATCGAGCCGGTCCCAGAACTCCGTGTGCCTCATGCCCGCACCGCCGAGACCTCGAGCCACGACTCGGCGTTCTTCGTGCCCGGCTCGTGGGTGATCTCGACGTCGCGCCAGCCGGCCCCGGCGACGACGTTGCGCAGCGGGTCGGCACGCCAGTAGGTGAAGTGCCGCGGGTTGCCGATCGAGCCGTGCGTGGACCAGCCCTCCCCGTCGCCCGCCTTGACGGAGATCCGGAGCAGTCCGTCGGGTCGGACGACCGCGGCCAGTCGGGCGAGCACGACGGGCAGATCGGCCCGGGCGACGTGCAACAACGAGGCGTTGGCCCACACGGCGGCGTACGGGCCCTCGGGCGTTGACAGGTCGTCCGTGAGCGGGTCGAGCAGGTCGGCGTCGTGTCCTTCGGCGCGCAGCAGGGCGACGAAGCCGGGCGTGATGTCGGTACGGCGCACGCGCAACCCGTGCTCCTCCAACAGCCGCGCGTCACGCCCGCCGCCACTGCCGATCTCCAGCACCCGCGCGCCGGCGCCGAGGCGCTCGGCGAACGCCTCGAGGTCACGGCGGACGGAGTCGGGCATGCTCGCGCCGTTGGCGGCATAGGCGGCCGCATCGAGGTCGTAGGCGCGGACGGTGTCGCTCGTGCTCATACGCCGACGTCGTGGACGTGGTGGACCACGTCGTGCAGGTGGTAGAGCCCGAGCGTCTCGACCGTGAAGGCGCTGCCGTTGGAGCGGAACCCGCGGCGACCCGCGGTGTCGACGGTGACCGTGGAGTAGAGCCCGGCGACGTGACCGGCGGCCTCGATCAGATCGACGTCGACCTCGAGCGGGTCCTGCTCGGAGTACTTCGACGCGATCGCCGTCTCGTCCCTGGTCCCAGTTGGCGAAGGTCGGCTCGTCCTCGCGCAGCATCAGCTCCACGCGCTCGGCGAAGAGCCGGTGCACGTCGCGGACGTGGCAGGCGTACTCCAGCGGCGACCAGACCTTCGGAGCCGGGCGCTCGCGCACGTCGGGTCGGCGCACCACCTGCGAGAACGCCATCGCGGTGTCGTGGATCAGTCCCGGCAGGTCAGCCAGCGTCTGGGCTGACGGATCGAAGCCGCACTCCGCGCACGGCTGCTCGAGGACCCGAGTCCAGTCCTTGGTGTCAGGGGCAATCGGCTGAGGCATGAAGCCATCTTCCCAGCCGCACGGCGAGTGATGCGAACGGGTTCCTGCCACGGTGCGCCACGATGGCGCCATGCTGATCCGCCCCGCCGGATGCCCAACCCCGCGAGCCTCGCGCTGCACAGGTCCCTCGGGTTCGAGGAGGTCGGCACGATGCGCGAGGTCGGGCACAAGCACGACCGCTGGATCGACGTCACCCGGATGCAGGAGCGACTTTGAGTCACTGACCGAACGGCACCGTCGTGCACACCAACCTGGCGCCGGCTGCCCCGGTCGTGGTGTTGGTCGGGTTGGCGTGGATGACCACGGAGCCGGCGGTGCCGGCGGCGATCAGCCAAGGGATGTGCGTCGTGCCCACGCCCTCACCGTCGGCGTTGGTCGTGAAGTCGAGCCACACCTCGCGCTCGGCCAGCGTCACCGCGGCGCCGTGCTGGTAGTGGCCACCTGAGGCGAGCGCGTCGGTGCCGCAGGGCGCGACGTGGACGTGGGCGCCGAAGGACCGGTTCGCCGGCAGGCCGCGCACCATCAGGCGTACGTCCGTGCCACCACTGGCAGCCCGAGAGTGCACCTGCGTCGTGACGTCGCTGTAGGCGGCGTCGTGCACCGCGGTGGGTCCCCGGCCGTGGTCGACCAGCACACGTTCCGCCACGGCGATCGCCGGCACGGCCACGAGCACGCCGGCTCCGACCAAGGCCCCGAGCATCGATGTCTTCATGGTTCCTCTCCAAGCTGGTCCCGGGCGGGGCCTCACCGGCTGTGCCGCGCAGGCCTCCAAACGGTTCGACCGGTCCAGACCAGCCACGCGGAGCGACGGCAGAAGCGGATCATGGTGAACCATCACGCCGGGTCGGGGGCACAGAGGGATGTGCAGGGCATGGAGACGATCAGCGACTGGGCGTCGGCGAGTGACGCCGAGTTGGTGGGCGGCGTCCGCGAGCGGGACCGCGGCGCGCTGCACGAGCTGTTCGTGCGGCACGAACCCCGGCTCGCCGCACGCCTCGCGCACCGATGCGGCGACTCGTCGATCGTGGACGAAGCAGTCTCCGACACCTTCCTCGCCGTGTGGCGAGACGCGCACTGGCGGGGCGAGGGCGAGGTTGGGGCCCGGCTCTGGGGCATCGCGATCCGCTCGTTGCTGCACCGGCTGAGGCCGCGCAAGAACGTCTTCGAGCGGCTCGTCAACCTGCGCACTCCGGCGGTCCTGTCGGCCGAGGAGGAGGTGCTCGCCCGCGTGCAGTACAGCAACGTGGGCGTCGCGTTCGAGCGTCTCTCCCCCGAGCTGCGAGCCGTCGTCCGGGCCACCGTCCTCGACGGGCTGACCACTCGCGAGGCGGCAACCCTGCTCGGCATCCCGAGCGGCACCGTGAAGAGCCGGATGAGTCGAGCCCGTCTCGAGCTGAGGGAGGCACTGTTGTGAACACCGGCACGCAACCGGCGAGGACCTCGAGACCTATCAGGACGGCGCCGCCGACCCCGCCGTCACTGCGTCAGTCGAGGCCCATCTGCTGGCCTGCGCCCGGTGTCAGCACGACTCGGCATCCATCGGCGGAACGACGGTCTCCGCCGACACTGCCCGCCGGTGGACGCAGCTGACGGAGCTGATCGACGTGCCACGGACCACCGCGCTGCCCCGGATCACGCTCTCGGACGCGGCCGTTGCTGACTGCTTGGCTGGTGGCCATTGCGCTGGTGTTCTTGGTTCCCCTGCTCCCAGTACTCATCACCGGATCCGCGGTGCCGACGCTCCTGCTGGCCATGGCTCCGCTCGCGCCGATCGCGGCTGTTGCCACCGCCTATCGCACGTCGTCCGACCCGGCCGGAGAGCTGGCGCTTTCGACGCCCATGGCAGGGCTACGGACTGTCGCCGGCCGGGCCTTGCTGGTCGGGCTTGCCGCCGCCCCCTTCGGGGTCCCGGCGGCCTACCTCCTGCGCCTGCCTGCCGGAGTCGCCTTCGCCCGGTTGCTCCCGGGGCTGGCGCTGTCGTCCGTCGTGCTCCCGGCCGGGACGACGAGAATCGATCCGACGCTCGTTGCCGGTGTGCTCGGCGTGTGCTGGCCGATCGTCGCGTCACTCCCCCGGGCGACCCGGCAGATGCCGGTGTCGCTGGCTGCCGACTGGATTGCGGCGCCCGACGTCCAGCTGCTCATGCTCGCCATCGCCTCGCTCTCGCTGCTGGCAGCCGTGGTCCGTAGGGACCGCGTCACCTACCGGAGGACGACATGACACTCGTCGAACGTCCCGTGCTGACCGAGGCCGTGATCGAGACGCACAAGCTCGTCAAGCGCTTCGGCCGGACGACCGCGGTCGGGTATGTCACCCTCGACCTGTCGGGCGGCGTGATCGGCGTCCCGGGTCCCAACGGCGCCGGCAAGACGACCCTGCTGCGGTTGCTCGCGACAGTCCCGGCGCCCGACTCCGGAGAGCTGCGACTTCTGGGCTTCGACCCCCGTCTGGCCCGCGAGCGGGTGCTTGTCCGCCGACAGCTGGGTTTCTTGCCGCAGAGTCCCCGGCTCTATCCGGCCTTCACGCCGCTCGAGCTGATCGACTACGTCGCGGTGCTCAAGGAGCACACCGATCGGCGTCGGCGGTACGTCGAGGCCACCCGCGTCCCGGGAAGCGGTGGGCCTCCGGGACCTGATGCACCGCAAGATCCGCACGCTGTCGGGTGGCATGCACCAGCGCGTGGCGCTCGCCACCGCGCTCCTCGGCGACCCGGCGCTCCTCGTGCTTGACGAGCCGGCAACCGGACTGGATCCCGAACAGCGGCTGCAGCTGCGGTCGCTCCCGGCCCGAAGTGCCCAACGCGGAGGCGTGGTCCTCTCCACCCACAACACCGGTGAGGTCGCCGCGCTGTGCCAGCAGGTCCCGGTCATGCGGGAGGGGATCATCCGCTTCCGGGGCACCCCCGCCGACCTGTGCGAGGTCGCGCGCGGACGCGTCTGGGAGTCGGAGCGCCCCCGACCCCGCCGCCGCGCTCAGCTGGATGACGGCGACCGGGGCGCACAGGCACCGGGCGAACCTCCGTCAGGCGCCCCGGTCCCGGGAGCCGACACTCGATGACGGCTACCTCCTCGTGTCGCGAGGGCGGCGTTGAGCTGGCCGGCTCTCGCGCTCTCCGTGCCGCCCACGGCACGCGCAGTGGCGTGGGGTCCCTTGGTGGTCGTCACGACGGCCCTGCTCCCGGTCGCCGGCATCAGCCGTCTGATCGATGGACGACCCACGTCCCCGGGGATGCTGGCCGTGGCGACGCTCTCGGCCGTTGCACTCGATGCCACGCACGACCCCGCGGAGCGACTCCCGGCACCAACGCCGGTGTCCGCACTTGCCCGAGGCCTTCTGCGGGTCGTGCTGGTGGCGACACCGGCGACCGCCGCGCTCGTCGCCGTGACCGCCCTCCTGCCCGGACGGTCGGAGATGGCTGCACTGCCTGTGACGTGGGTGTTCCTCGACCCGGTGCTCGGCAGCGTGCTCGGAGTCGCCGTCGACGGCATCACCGGCTGGTGGTACACCGACCCGCTCGCAGTGAGCGCAGTCGCGCTCGTGGCCATCGGGCTCGGGAGGCGGCCATGAGCCCCAAGACAGGCTCGCGATTGGTCGCACCAAGAACGACCACGCAACGAGACGTCGTGCGAGCCCCGGCCGGCACCGAAGCGCGTCGCCTGCTTCGCCGCCCGCTGCTCCCCATCAGCATCCCGGCCTCGGCCCTGCTGGGTGCAGAGGTCCTCCGCTCCTCGAATCTCGACGGCGACTGGAACGGCGCTGAGTACTCCTCCGGACCGGTGGTCATGTTCCCGCTGATCCTGACAATCGCCCTGATGGTCGCCGAGGCCTTCCATCGCGAACGCCACCCGGTCGGCATCGAGGCACCGACCGAATCGTCCACGCGTGCGGCCGGCAGCCTGCTCGGCGCGCTCGTGCTGGTCGCCATCGTCGGCCTCATGACGGTCGGAGTGGCCGGCTACGTCGCAGGCGTCGGCGGGCTGGATCTCGGCGACGAACCCGGCCGGACCCTGCACGCTCGGTTCTCGGTGGGAGAGCTGCTCCAACACGTTGCGCTGGCGGTGCTTGCGATCGCCACTGGGGCTGCGGCCGGGCGACGATTCGCGTCCCGGGTCACGGCGGGGTTGGTCCTCTTCGCCGGTTGGTTTCCGCCCATGTTCGTCTACTGGATGTTCCGGGCGCCGGCGATCGTGCCCTTCTCGATCGTGCAGGTGCAGCCGGTGAACGTCCGGGTTGCACACGAGAACACGGACCCCCTCACCCTGCCGGCCGAGTGGCTGCTCTCCTCGCCGGGTGAGTTCCGGGACTACTGGGGTCGACAGTTTGTCTCCAGCGCTCTGGCTGGGTGGCACGACCTGTGGCTGCTCGGTCTCGCCTGCCTCTTCCTGTCGCTGGTCTTCACCGGCAGATGGCGCCGCCGACTGCTTGCCGTAGGAGCGGTGCTGGCTGTCGCCGGGATCTCCGCGCAATACGCAGTGATCCCGAGATGAGGGCGGCGATCGGCGCGTTGGCCGCGGTGTTCGGCGCCGATCTCAGGTGAGCAGCAGCTTGTCGAGCCGGCGCCGCACGATCGCGAGGCCGATCAGGCCCATCGCCACGAGGTAGACCACTGAGACCGGGCTCTCCCAGCCGACCCGGCCGAGCGTCAGCTCGCGGCACAGCACGACGCCGCGGTAGAGCGGGGTCGCCTCGACCACCCACCGCAACCACCCGTCGTACGCCGTGATGGGGAAGAACGTGGCCGAGAACAGGAAGAGCGGCATCTGGATCAGGGTGATCTTGTCGAAGTCCTGCCAGCTGGTCATCCGGGTCGTCAGGGCCATGCACACGGCACTGAACGCGAAGCCGATCAGCAGCGCGGCCGGCAGCGCCGGGACCGCGGTCCACGAGTGCAGCATCCCCATCGCCCACATCACCAGCAGGAACGCCGCGGAGTAGGACGCACCGCGGAGCTGGCCCCGGAGCGATCTCGCCGCGGGCGATGTCGCTGGTGGTCAGCGGGGTGGCGAGCATCTGGTCGTAGAGCTTGTCGTACTTGAGCTTGAAGAAGACGTTGTACGTCGAGTCGAGCAGCGCGCCGTTGAAGGCGCTGACGGCAAGCATCCCGGGCGCCACGAACTCGGCGTAGGGGATCGACTGCCCGTTGACCTCGAAGCCTTCGATCAGCTGGCCGACGCCGATGCCGATGGAGAACAGGTAGAACACCGGCTCGAGGAAGCCGGTGAGGAAGAGCTTCCACGCCCGGCGGTAGACGACGTAGTTGCGATGGACGAGGACCCCGAGGGCTCTTGGGCCGGGCGCAGCGGCTGGACGGAGCTCATCAGTCGACCAACCGCTTCTGGAGTCCGGTCACCGACCAGCGCCACCCGAACGCCATCACCACGACGAGCACGGCGACGTTGACCAACGCCGTGGACCAGTCGACGGTGTCGAGGCAGAACATCCGGCTGAGGTTGACGCCGTGCCACAACGGCGTGACCTTGGCCAGCACCTCCATCACCGGGCCGAGGTTGGCGACCGGGAAGAACGCTCCCGAGAAGAGCGTCAACGGGACGACTCCGAGGCGGAACAGCACGCCGAATCCCTCGGGGTTGTTCATCCGGGTGGTGAAGCCGAAGACGAGCATCGCGAACGCCATGCCCACCAGCAGCTGTGCGCCGTAGGCCGGGAACGGCCCCCACCGGGACTCGAAGACACCGAACGGCGCGAGCACCAGCATGAAGACGCCGCACGCCGTGGCGAGGCGGAACAGCACGAACAGCAGGTTGGCCGCGACGAGGTGCCGCGGCTCGAGGGGCGTCGCGATCATCGAGTAGTAGGTCTTGTGCCACTTGATGGCGCCCATGACCGGGTAGGTCGTCTCCCCGACCGCGATCTGCATCGCGTGCGTCGCGACCAGTCCGGGCACGATGAAGGCGAGGTAGGACGTCGCGCCGTCCAGCCGCGACGGGTCGCCCTCGATGAAGCCGCCGAGCAGGACGCCCATCGCCACGACGTAGAACAGGGGCGACACGAACGAGCCGATCGCACCGCCCTTCCGGGTGCGCTTGAAGACCGTCCACCAGTAGTCGGTCTGGCGCAGCGTGCCGGTCGCCAACGAGAGGCTCATCAGTCCACCAGCGTCCGGCCGGTGAGCTTGAGGAAGACGTCCTCGAGGGTGCTGCGGCGTACGAGCACGGCGATCGGCTGGAGCCCGCGCTCGTGCACCTTGGCGATGACCTCCTCGCCGTCGGGGCTGTAGACCCGGGATCCGGTCGGGCAGCACCTCGAGCCGGCCCGAGTCCTCGAGCTTGTGGGCGATCAGCTCGTGCGGGTTGGACTCGTCGGCGATCCCGAACCGCAGCTCGGCCACCTCGCGCGTCGAGTGCTGTTCGATCAGCTGACGCGGTGATCCCTCGGCCGCGATCAGGCCCTTGTCCATGACGACCAGCCGGTCGCACATCTGCTCGGCCTCGTCCATGTAGTGCGTCGTGATCACCAGCGTCACGCCGGCCTGCTTGAGCCGGAACAGCTGGTCCCACAGGACGTGTCGGGCCTGCGGGTCGAGACCGGTGGTCGGCTCGTCGAGGAGCAGCAGGTCGGGCTTGTTGACGAGGCTGCGGGCGATGGTCAGCCGCCGCTTCATGCCACCGGAGAGGTCCTCGACCTTGGACTTGCGCTTCTCGGTGAGCTGCACGAACTCCAGCAGCTCCTCGGACCGCTCCCGGCAGGTGGCCTTGTCGATGCCGAAGTAGCGGGCATAGATGTAGAGGTTGTCGAAGACGTTGAGCTCGTTGTCGAGCGTGTCCTCCTGCGGACAGACACCGAGACGCCCGCGGATCGCCGG
This sequence comes from Nocardioides sp. B-3, assembly GCF_024703895.1. GTDB lineage: Bacteria > Actinomycetota > Actinomycetes > Propionibacteriales > Nocardioidaceae > Nocardioides. The sequence continues at coordinate 3,516,318 of NZ_CP087968.1, read as the reverse complement.
CCCGTCCGTGGCCGGGTCCATGCCCGGGATCTCCAGCGAGCCGCCGCTCACGGGACTGACCGTGGCGATCATCCGCATCGTGCTCGACTTGCCCGCTCCGTTGGGCCCCGGGAAGCCGAAGGCCTCACCTCGTCGTACGTCGACGTCGATGCCCTTCACGGCCTCGAACTCACCGAACGACTTGCGCAGCCCCCGCGCCCGGATCATGGATTCAGTCACGTTCGCGACCTTAGGTCACGGCACCGACAGCCGCCGAGCGGATTCACCGGTGCGACACTCGGCACATGGAGATCGGGGACTTCACACAGACCGTCGCGACCTACGACACTGTCGCCGCCGACTACGCGGCGCACTTCCCCACCACCGAGCCCGAGGACCCCCTCGACCTCGCGATGATCGACCACTTCGTCGCCCGCCTCGGCCCGGCTCCGAGCGTCCTCGACGCCGGGTGTGGAACCGGCCGGATCAGCCGCTACCTCGCCGATCGCGGTTGCCGCGTCACCGGTCTCGACCTCTCGCCGGGCATGGTCGCCGTCGCCCGGCGCGACCACCCTGACCCGGCGTTCGCGGTCGGCTCGATCGTCGACCTGCCGTACGGCGATGCGTCGGTCGACGCCGCCCTCTACTGGTACTCCGTCATCCACTCCCCCGACGCCCTACTGCCCCGCATCCTGACCGAGGCGGCGCGCGTCGTGCGGCCCGGCGGTCATGTGCTGCTCGCGTTCCCGGGTCGGCAACGGACCACGCGAAGTGGGCAACGGCTACCGAGCGCTCGGCTACGACGTCTCGATCGTCCGTCACCACCGATCGCTCGCGCAGGTGAGCGACGCCCTCGAGGTCGCCGGGTTCGAGGTCGCGGTCGCCCTCGAACGCGGCGCTGTCTCGAACGAGAAGGATCCGCAGGGATTCCTCCCGGGAGCCAATTCAGCGCGATCTCCCATTGCTGACGTCGGCAGTTCGATCTCGTCGAGCGGCACTTGAGCGGGCATCGGGACGCCGCAGCCGTGAACTGCCGACCGTAGGTCCGCAGCGGATTACCCTCGAGACATGGACCGATCTCACGTCACCTCCGGGTCGCCGTACGAGGAGGCGATCGGTTTCCGACGCGGCGTCCGCCTCGGTCACACCATCGCCGTGAGTGGTACGGCCCCCGTGTGGCCCGACGGTCACGTGGACCCTGACCCGGCCGTGCAGGCGCGTCGGTGCTGGGAGATCGCCCCGGGAGGCGCTGGCCCATCTCGGCGGCACGCCCGAGGACGTCATCCGCACCCGGCAGTACCTCGTGGCCGCCGAGCACGCCGATGCAGTCGGCGCCGTTCACGGGGAGGTGTTCGGTGCGATCCTCCCTGCCTCGACGATGGTGGTCGTCGCCGCCCTCCTCGACGACCGGTGGCTGGTCGAGGTCGAGCTGGACGCGGTCATCGACTGATTACGCTCCGGAGCCGGTCAACGGAGATCCGTGCGCTGTGGCAGTGTGCGCCGGGTGACGATGCCGCCGGACCGCCGCCCGGGGTTGCTGCTCCTCGCCGCGGCCGCGGGCACCAACGTCCCCACGCCGTTGCTGCTGGTCTACCGCGACGAGCTGTCGATGTCGGACCAGTCGTTGACGGCGATCTTCGGCGTCTACGCGCTGGGACTGATGCTGGCCCCGGCGTTCGCCGGACAGGCCGCGGACAGGTGGGGACGTCGGCGGGTGGTGCTGCCTGCGGCCCTCGCCTCGGGGGTCGCGTCCCTCTTCTTCATCGTCGCCCGGGACAGCGAGGCGTTGCTCTACCTCGCACGATTCGCGCAGGGCGCCGTGTCGGGCACGGTCTTCAGCGTCGGCAGCGCGTGGCTGGTCGAGTCCGCCGTACGGCGAGGAAGCCCGTCCGGCCCGCGCGTGGCCGCGGTGACGATGACCGGCGGGTTCGGGATCGGTCCCGCCATCGCCGGCCTGATCGGCGAGTGGGGCCCGTGGCCGCTGGTGCTCCCCTACCTCTTGCACGTCGTCGCTGGCGCTGGCCGTGGTGGTGGCGTGGACCGTCGCCGAGACGCTGGACCGGGTCGACGGGGACGGGCACGTGTTGGCGCCGCATGCGTTCCGGGACGGCGAGCTGCGCAAGTTCCTGCTCGTGGTCGCCCCCTCGCGGTGTGCGTCTACGCCTTTCCCGCCAGCGCCATCGGTGGCGTCCCGGTGCTGATCGGGTTCCCGGTGGCGCCGGTCGCCCTGACCGGGCTCCCGGCCGGGATCACGCTCGGTGCCGGCGCCCTCGCGGCGCCGTTGCAGGGTCGGCTGGGTGAGCGGACCGCGCCGGTGGCCGCCTGCTGCGGCGTGCTCGGCTTCGGGGGCAACGCGGTGGCCGCCTCCTTCTCGCCACTCCTGCTGCTCGCCGTACCCGCCTCCGTGGTCCTCGGCGCCGGTGGCGGTCTCGCGCTGGCCGCCAGCCCGGCCCGCCTCCCCCGGCCTCGCGTCCGAGGGGAGGCTCGGCACCGTCTCGTCCGGGTTCTACGCCGTGGCCTACATCGGCTTCGGGTTCCCACTGCTGCTCGCGGCGCTGTCCGAGAGCGTTCCGACAGCCGCGCTGCTGGCCGCGCTCGCCGCCCTGTGCGCCCTGCTCGCCGTTCAGCAGACCCGGATGTCGGTGCCGTAGGCAAGACTGGGCCCATGCCCGCCCTCGACCACTTCAGCGCGCCGACGCGCACGTGGTTCGAGGCCGCCTTCGCGGCGCCGACTCCGGCCCAGGGCCGGTGCGTGGGACGCCATCGCCCACGGCAAGCATGCGCTCGTCGTCGCACCGACCGGCAGCGGCAAGACGCTCAGCGCCTTCCTGTTCGCGATCGACAAGCTCCTGACCGAGGGCCCGCCCGAGGAGAAGACCGAGCGCACCCGGGTGCTCTACATCAGCCCGCTCAAGGCGCTCGCCGTCGACGTCGAGCGCAACCTGCGCGCACCCCTGACCGGCATCCGCCACACGGCCGACCGGCTCCAGACGCCGTTGCCCGAGGTGACCGTCGGTCTGCGGTCCGGGGACACGAGCCCGGCCGATCGGCGCCGGCTGTCGACGCGGCCGCCCGACATCCTGATCACCACCCCCGAGTCGCTGTTCCTGATCCTCACGAGCCGGGCCCGCGAGACCCTGCGCGGCATCGACACGGTGATCATCGACGAGGTGCACGCGGTTGCCGGCACCAAGCGGGGCGCGCACCGGCGCTCACCCTCGAGCGGCTCGACGCGCTCCTCGACAGACCAGCGCAACGGATCGGGCTGAGCGCGACCGTGCGCCCCCTCGAGGAGGTCGCACGCTTCCTCGGCGGCACCGCCCCGGTCGAGATCGTCGCGCCGCCGTCCAGCAAGGAGTGGGACCTCAAGGTCGTCGTGCCCGTCGAGGACATGACGATGCCCGAGGAGTACGACGAGGAGTCGGGCGATCCCGGACGGTCCACCAGCATCTGGCCGCACGTCGAGGAGCACGTTGTCGACCTGATCGAGCAGCACAAGTCCACGATCGTGTTCGCCAACTCGCGGCGCCTCGCCGAGCGGCTGACCGCGCGGCTCAACGAGATCGCGACGCAGCGAGCGGGTCTCGACGGGGCGGAGACGGGCAAGCCCCCGCCCAGATCATGGCCCAGTCCGGCGCCAGCTCGGGCGCGGAGACGGTCATCGCCAAGGCCCACCACGGCTCGGTCTCCAAGGAGCAGCGCGCTCATCGAGGACGACCTCAAGCGCGGCCGACTGCCCGCAGTCGTCGCAACGAGCAGCCTCGAGCTCGGCATCGACATGGGAGCGGTGGACCTCGTCATCCAGATCGAGTCGCCACCCAGCGTGGCCAGCGCCCTGCAGCGGGTGGGCCGGGCCGGGCACCGGGTCGGCGAGGTCAGCCGCGGCGTGCTCTTCCCGAAGCATCGCGGCGACCTCGCGCAGACGGCCGTCTCGGTGCAGCGGATGCTCAGCGGCACGATCGAGAAGCTCCGGGTGCCGACCAACCCGCTCGACGTCCCGGCGCAGCAGGTCGTGGCGGCGACCGCGATGGAGGACTGGTCGGTCGACGAGTTCTTCGACCTGACGCGGCGCGCTGCGTCGTACTCAAACCTCCCCCGCAGTGCCTTCGACGCCACCCTCGACCTGCTCAGCGGGCGCTACCCGAGCGAGGAGTTCGCCGAGCTGCGCCCGCGCATCGTGTGGGATCGCGTCAACGGCACGATCTCCGGGCGCCCGGGCGCCCAACGCCCGGCCGTCACCAGCGGCGGCACCATCCCCGACCGCGGGCTGTTCGGCGTCTTCCCGGTCGGCGAGAAGCAGAGCCGGGTGGGCGAGCTCGACGAGGAGATGGTCTACGAGTCGCGCGTCGGCGACGTCTTCGCGCTCGGCGCGACCAGCTGGCGGATCGAGGACATCACCCACGACCGGGTGCTCGTCACGCCCGCGCCCGGTGTCCCCGGGCGGCTGCCGTTCTGGAAGGGCGACACCCTCGGGCGGCCCGCCGAGCTGGGTGCGGCGATCGGTGCGTTCACCCGGGGCCTGCTCACGCAGAGCGAGGCCAACGCCCGGTCGACCGTCGCAGAGTCCGGACTCGATGCCTATGCCGCCGCCAACCTCGTCACCTATCTCACCGAGCAGCGCGAGGCGACCAACGTCGTGCCGAGCGACACCCAGATCGTGGTCGAGCGGTTCCGTGACGAGCTCGGCGACTGGCGACTCGTCGTGCACTCCCCCTACGGCACCCCGCTGCACGCGCCCCGGGCGTTGGCGATCAACGCCCGGCTGCGCGAGCGCTATGACGTCGACGGCTCCGCGATGGCCTCGGACGACGGCATCGTCATCCGCATCCCCGACACCGACCGGGAGCCGCCGCTCGGCGACCTGATCGTCTTCGAGCCCGACGAGATCGAGCAGCTCGTCACCCGGGAGGTCGGCGGCTCGGCCCTGTTCGCCAGCCGCTTCCGCGAGTGTGCCGCCCGCGCCCTGCTGCTCCCCCGCCGCGACCCCGGCCGCCGCAGCCCGCTGTGGCAGCAGCGCCAGCGCAGCGCCCAGCTCCTCGAGGTCGCCTCGCAGTACCCGTCCTTCCCGATCGTGCTCGAGGCCATCCGCGAGTGCCTCCCGGGACGTCTACGACCTGCCCGCGCTCACCGCCCTGCTCCGCCGGATCGACCAGCGCGAGGTCACCGTCGTCGACGTCTCCACGCAGACGCCCAGCCCCTACGCCCGCAGCCTGTTGTTCGGGTACGTCGCCCAGTTCGTCTACGAGGGCGACAGCCCGATCGCCGAGCGCCGGGCGGCGGCGCTCAGCCTCGACCAAGGGCTGCTGGCCGAGCTGCTCGGACGCGCCGAGCTGCGCGAGCTGCTCGACCCCGAGGTGCTGGCCGAGGTCGAGGCCGAGCTGCAGTGGCTGGCGCCCGACCGGCGGGCCCGCACGGCCGAGGCAGTGGCCGATCTGCTGCGCATCCTCGGCCCGTTGACGATCGACGAGGTCACGGCCCGGGTCATTGACGAGGCCGCGGCTGACGTCGGCACTGGCTGACCGACCTCGCCGAGCGCGTCGGGTGGTCGCCGTACGCATCGCGAGCGAGGAGCGCTGGAGCACGATCGAGGACATCGCGCGGCTGCGCGACGGGCTCGGTGTGCCGGTGCCGCACGGCACGCCCGATGTCTTCACCGAGCCGACCGAGGACCCGATCGGCGACCTCGTCTCCCGCTATGCCCGCGCGCACGGTCCGTTCACCACCGCCGACGTCGCCGGGAGGCTCGGGATCGGCGAGGCCGTGGCTCGGCAGGCGCTGCAGCGACTGGCGGCGCGAGGGCGGCTGCTCGAGGGCGAGTTCCGCCCCGCCGGCAGCGGGTCGGGGTGGTGCGACGCCGAGGTGCTGCGCAAGCTCCGGCGCCGGTCGCTGGCGAGGCTGCGCAAGGAGGTCGAGCCGGTCACCCACGAGACCCTCGCCCGCTTCCTGCCGGCGTGGCAACGGGTCGGCGGCAAGCTGCGCGGGGTGGACGGCGTCGTCGCCGCGATCGACCAGCTCGCGGGCTGCCCGGTGCCGGCGAGCTCACTCGAGCCACTGGTCCTCGGGAGCAGGGTCAGCGACTACGAGTCCAGCTACCTCGACGAGCTGACCAGCAACGGCGAGGTCATCTGGGCGGGGGCACGCGCCGTTGCCCGGCAGCGACGGCTGGGTCAGCCTGCACCTCGCCGACCGGGCGCACCTGACGCTGCCCGATCCGCAGTGGGGCGAGCTCGACGAGCTCCAGCAGTCCGTGCTCGAGGCGCTCGCGCCCGGCGGCGCGTGGTTCTTCCGCCAGCTCAGCGATCGGCTCGGGTCCACGGATGACCAAGCCCTCTCGACGGCACTGTGGGGTCTCGTGTGGGAGGGACTGGTCACCAACGACACCCTGACCCCGCTGCGAGCGCTGGTCCGCTCCGGCACCGCCAGCCACCGGACACGTCGCGCTCCCCCGCGCACCGGCCGCATCCCCGCACGCACCGGACCGCCGCAGACGGCCGGCCGCTGGAGCGTCCTGCCGGCACGCGATCCCGACGCCACCCGGCGCGCGCACGCCACCGCCGAGCACCTGCTCGAGCGGCACGGCGTGGTCACGCGTGGCGCGGTCATGCAGGAGCGGATCGTCGGCGGGTTCGCCGGCGTCTACAAGGTGCTCTCCGCGTTCGAGGACACCGGACGCTGCCGTCGCGGCTACTTCGTCGAAGGCCTCGGCGCGGCCCAGTTCGGCGCGGCCGGCGCCATCGACCGACTGCGCACGTTCTCCGAGCCCGACGAGTCCAAGCCGCTTGCCCCCGGCGCTCGCCTCGACAGACCCGGCCAACCCCTACGGCGCCGCGCTCCCCGGCCCGCCAACACCGGCGACAACGGGCACCGGCCGGGTCGCAAGGCGGGAGCGCTGGTCGTCCTCGTCCACGGGGCGCTCACGCTGTACGTCGAACGCGGCGGCCGCACGCTCCTGACCCGGTCCGACGACACCGCGAGACTGACCACCGCGGCAGGCGCCCTCGCGGAGGCGACCCGGCGCGGTGCCCTCGGCAAGCTGATCGTCGAGAAGGCCGACGGCACTGCACTGCTCGGCGGCGGCGACACCCCGTTGCGGCAGGCGCTCAACGCGGCCGGCTTCGTCTCCACTCCCAAGGGGCTGAGGATGCGTGCCTGAGGGCGACACCGTCTTCCGGGCGGCGCAGTTCCTCGACCGGGCCCTGTCCGGGCGGGTGCTGACCCGCACCGACTTCCGGGTCCCGCAGCACGCCACCGCCGACCTGAGCGGGTCGACGGTGGTGCAGACCCGCGCCCACGGCAAGCACCTGCTCACCCGCACCGACAGCGGCATCACACTGCACACCCATCTGAAGATGGAGGGCACGTGGCACGTCTACCGCCTCGGCGAGAAGTGGCGGCGACCGGCCGCAGAGGTCCGGGTCCTGCTCGAGGCCGGCGACGTGACGGCTGTGGGCTTCAGCCTCGGGGTCGTCGAGCTGATCGGCACGACCGACGAGCACACCGTGGTCGGCCACCTCGGCCCTGACCTCCCGGGGGCAGACTGGGACGAGGACGAGGCGCTGCGCCGGCTGCGCGCCGACCCCGACCGTTCTGATCACGGCGGCGCTGCTCGACCAGCGCAACCTCGCCGGGATCGGCAACATGTACGCCGCCGAGCTCTGCTTCACCAGCGGCATCAACCCGAGCCGCCCCGTCAGCGACGTGGCCGACCTGCCCAGGCTCGTCCGGCGGGCCAAGCAGATGCTGGAGGTGAACAAGGTGCGCGCCATCCAGTCCACGACCGGGGACCTGCGCTCACGGATGCGGACGTGGGTCTACCGCCGGGACAAGTCCCCCTGCCGCCGGTGCGGCACGACGATCCACGTCGCCATGAACGGCGAGCCCGGCCGCGAGCGCGCGATCTACTGGTGCCCCAGCTGCCAGCCTGTGACGGCCGGCTGACTCAGGCGGCGGAGGCGACCACGTCGCCGGCTGCCGGACGAGCGGCCGCGATGGGCGTCGCGTCGACGCTGTGCAGCCCGAGGGCGCGCTCCTCGATCGCCACTGCGTCAGAGACCTCACGCAGCACGTCGGACAGCGGCAGGTCCATCGCCGCGCACAACGAGGCGAGCAGCTCCGATGACGCTTCCTTCTGGCCGCGCTCGATCTCGGAGATGTACCCCGGGCTCACCCGTGCCTCGGCGGAGACTTCGCGCAGGGTCATGCCGCGTTGCATCCGCTCGCTGCGGAGCACGTCGCCGAGAAGCCGACGAAAGAGCACCATGCGCTTGTCCTTCGTAGAGGGTGGGTGGGGACTCGTGGGGCCAACGCTACCCGAGGCCCGAATCTTCCCTGCGGAGCATGCCATCGAGCACCGACAGCGCGCCGCGACAGCTCGCCGACTGGACGGCAGCGCGATCCCCCTCGAGCGCCAGCAGTCGCGTCTCCACGCCGGCGGGGCCGGCACACGCCACCCACACGTGCCCGGCCGGGTGGCCTTCCCGGGAGTCCGGGTCCGGCGACCCCGGTGGTCGCGAGGGCATGGGTGGTCGACATCAGCGACCGGGCACCGGACGCCATCGCCGCCGCGCACTCGGCCGACACGGCGCCGTACGACTCGATCACGCTCGGTGAGACGCCGAGCACCGAGACCTTGACCTCGCTGGCATAGGCGACGACTCCACCCCCTGAAGCACACGGAGGCCCCGGGCACGGAGGTGAAGGCCGCCGCCAGCTGGCCGCCCGTCAGCGACTCCGCGGTCGAGATCGTCAGTCCACGCGCGGACAGTGCTGCCACGAGAGCCTCCACGGTCATGAGGGGAACCCTAGCTACGTTGGGCGGCATGGCTCTCCCCATCGAGGACTACGCGCTCGTCGGCGACCGCGGAACCGCCGCCCTGATCGGCAGGGACGGTTCCGTCGACTGGCTCTGCCTGCCCCGCTTCGACTCGCCGGCCTGCTTCGCGGCGCTGCTCGGCAACCCGGACAACGGGCGCTGGTTGCTCGCGCCCGTCGGCGATGACGTGGCCTCGACCCGCCGCTACATCGGCAACAGCGCCATCCCCGGAGACGACCTTCACGACCTCGACCGGCGTGGTCGTGCTGCGCGACGTGATGCCGCTGGGCGACGGCCGCGCCGACCCGGTCCGCACCATCTGCTGCACCGAGGGCACGGTCACTGTCCGCCACGAGTGGGTGGTGCGCTTCGACTACGGCCGGGTTCGGCCGTGGGTGTCACGCCAGCAGGTCGGCGGCCGGGGAGGTCATCGTCGCCGTCGCCGGGCCGGACAAGCTCATGCTGCGCGGTCCACGACTCCCCCATGCGGCCGACGGCCGCCACGTCGACGAGTTCGAGCTCGCCGCCGGCGACGAGATGTCCTTCTCCACGACGTGGGTCCGGTCGTGGCGCGACCTGCCCGAGCCGCTCCCCTTCGACGAACGGATCGAGGCGACCCGGGTCGAGCACGAGGAGTGGGCGAGCCGCTGTCGACAAGACGTCCCGCACGCCGATCTCGTACGGCGAAGCCTGCTCACCCTGCGCCTGCTCACGCACGCAGAGACCGGCGGCATCGTGGCAGCGCCGACCACGAGCCTGCCCGAGAACTTCGGCGGCGAGCGCAACTGGGACTACCGCTTCTGCTGGCTGCGCGACGCTGCCCTCACCCTCGAGTCACTGCTCGCGGCGGGCTACACCGACGAGGCACGTGACTGGCGCAACTGGCTGCTCGCGCCGTCGCCGGCGACCCGGAGGACCTGCAGATCATGTACACCGTCGACGGCGGCCGACAGCTCCCGGAGCGGGAGGTGGGTCACCTCGCGGGCTACGAGGGCTCGAAGCCGGTGCGCATCGGCAACGGCGCGGTCGACCAGCGCCAGACCGACGTGCTCGGCGAGGTGATGATCGCCCTCGAGGACGCCCGCGCGGCCGGGCTCGAGGAATCGGCCCAGAGCTGGGCGATGCAGCGGTCCCCCGGTCGATGAGCTCGCGGGCCACTGGAACGAGCCGGACAACGGGCTCTGGGAGATCCGCGGGGACAGGCGCCACTTCACCCATTCCCGGGTGATGGTCTGGGTCGCGTTCGACCGCGCGATCAGGGCGGTGGAGATGCACGGTCTCGCCGGGCCGGTCGAGCGCTGGCGCGAGCTGCGGGAGCTGGTCCGCGCGGAGATCCCGGAGAAGGGCTACGACGCGGAGCGCGGCACCTTCACCCAGCACTACGACACTCGCGAGCTCGACGCGAGCCTGCTCACCATCCCGCTCGTGGGATTCCTGCCCGGGGACGACGAGCGGGTCCTCGGCACCATCCGGGCCATCGAGGAGGACCTGATGCACCACGGCTTCCTCCGCCGCTACCGCACCGAGACCGGTGTCGACGGAGTCGCCGGCGACGAGCACCCGTTCCCGGCGTGCTCCTTCTGGCTGGTCTCGGCCTACGCCGCGGCCGGCCGTCGCGACGACGCGCACGAGCTGATGGACCGGCTCTGCGCCCCGCGCGAACGACGTCGGCCTGCTGTCGGAGGAGTATGACGTCGACGGGGACCGGATGGCCGGGAACTTCCCGCAGGCGTTCAGCCACCTCACGCTCGTCCCGGGCGGCCCTCGCGCTGTGCTGATCAGCGCTGCCCACCCACGCCGACGGCCCGGCCCTCCCCGAGGGGATGACCGGGCCGGGGCTCAGCTCGTCACTGCTGTGGTGTGCACCGCGACCGGCAGTCACGGTCGATGCCGCCGGCCGGCAGCTTGATCCCGACGACCTCCGGGTTGTGGTCGGAGGACGCGAAGACGTTGGCCCGGTAGAGGTCCGTGCCGACGTAGTTGAACCGGCTGTACTGGTAGAACACCGACTCGTTCGCGTTGATCTCCCAGAGGTCGACCCCGGTGACCATCTCCTGCGCCGCCGCGTTGGCGAAGACGTGGTCGAGCGAGCCGGACGTCCCGGCGAAGCTGTAGCTCTCCTCGTCCGGGTTGTCGGTCGACTTCAGCGACACGTAGCCCGCGGCCTCGATCTCCCTGGACCGGGTCCTCCTCGGAGTAGGCATTGAAGTCACCGGTGAGGAACACCCGTTCGGTCCCGCGCTCGGCGGCGAAAGCATCGGCGAACGCGACCAGTGCCTTCGCCCGGGCGATGCGATCGGGGTTGGCGTTGCCCCGGCCGGTGCCGTCGTCGAAACCTGATCCCTTGGACTTGAAGTGGTTGGCGATGACCGCGAACTTCTGGCCGTTGGGCCCGCCCTCGCCCTTGAACAGCTGGGCCACGGGCTCACGAGCGTTGTCGAACGCCGGCACGTCGAGGATCTTGCTCTCACCGACGGTCTCGACCGTGGCCGGGTCGTAGATGAATCCGCTGCGGATGACGTCCTCGGCCGCGGGGGCGCCGCCGGCGAGGCGACGTAGGCCCATCGCTCACGGCCGGCGTCGGCGTTGAGCGCAGCGACGAGCGCGGCGATGGCCTCGTCGCGGTCGCCGCCGTCCACGGTGCGGGAGTTCTCCAGCTCCTCCAGCGAGACGATGTCCGCGTCCATCGTGTTGATGGCGCGCACGATCTTGGCCTGCTGGCGCTCGAAGTTGACCCGGTCCCGGGCCCCGCGCGGACCGTTCGGACCCGAGCAGCCACGGGTGGCGATCGGGTTGTTGTCGCGGTCCACGAAGGCGGAGCAGCCGGGCACCTCACTGCCGAGGGTGGTGAAGTAGTTCAGCACGTTGAACGTGGCCAGCTTCAGGTCGCCGCCCACCTCCGCAGGCGCTGCCGGTCGGTCCTGCTCGAAGGTCACCAGCCCGGTCGGGACGCCGACGACCCGGCGCTGCGGCTGCAGCTTCCAGCCGAAGCGGAAGTCGAGGACGACCGGCTGGTCGAAGGTGACCTGCGTCCCCACACGGACCGTGTGGTCGGCCGTCAGCCACGGCAGCGGCAGGTCCCGGGCACCGGCGGTGTTGCTGGTGTTCCAGTAGTTCGACGACGACCCGTCGTCGAGGACGACGCGGTGGGCATCGTTGTAGGCGGTCCGCGCGGCGATTCCGGCGGTGTCCTGCGCGTCGACCACCTCGGTCGGGGTCACGAGCGGGATGGTCGATCCGGCCGCGATGCCGATCTCGCCGAAGAAGCTGCTCGACGCCACGCCGAAGTCGTAGGCGTCCGTCACCGTCATCGGGGCGGTCGGCGCGAACGCCTCCCCTCGTGCTCCTCCCGCTGTGCGTCGAGCGCAGCCGTGGTGGGGCAGCCGGTGCCGGGCAGCGTGCACGCCGTGCCGGGCAGCTCCGTGTTGGGTACGGCGGCGGGTAGCGACGCGATCTCCGTGACCGTGGTCGCGTCGATCTCGGTGAGGCCACCGAACTCCTTGACGGTGCCCTCGACCTCGACCGAGTCACCGACCGTGATGCCGGCCGGGAAACCCGGCTCGAAGACGAAGAGTCCGTCCGAGGCGCCCGGCGTTGTGTCCGGTCCGCCCGTCTGGATGTAGAAGCCGTTGAAGCCACCGGTCGGGGAAGGCGGCCGTGACCACGCCCGTCGTGGAGACCAGCTGGTTGACCAGCGGGCTGGCGGCGCCGGTGCCCTGGATCTCCGCGATGGTCTTGTCGACGGCGACCGGGTCCGGCGGGTCGACCGGCGGGGTGCCGGAGTTCTGCAGGTGCCGGCGCGGCCGTGGTGAAGTCGGCAGCGTTGTTGTCGGTGTCGGTCCGTGTCGCGTTGCGGGTGGCGGCCGTGGTGTTGGTGAGGGCCGGCGCGGCCGTTCCCTCGCGGAGAGTGGCGGTGCCGTAGCCGACCGGGTCGACGGTCGTGCCGGCGTTCTTGAGTGCCACCGCGCCGTTGCTGCCGCTCATCGCCGGGTTGCCCATGGCGTCGGGGGTCGGCAGCGGGGTCGTGCCACCGGCGCCCATGGCCTGCTGGACCGGGTAGTGGCCCTTGGCGGGCACGGTGCCGGACAGCGTCGTGCTGCCGCCCGAGCCGCCGGAGGCGGAGAAGTAGTCGACCGTGTGGCCGGTCAGCGAGATCGGTGCCGCTGTCGGGTTGTAGAGCTCGATGAAGTCGTGGGTGTAGGTGGCGCCGGAGTTGCCGCCACCGCCGTACACCTCAGAGATGACCAGTTCAGTGGCACCGGGGTTGGCGGAGGCCACAGGGGGTGCGGCGACGAGGCTTGTTGCGGCGACCGTGAGGCCGACGAGACCGAGTGTCTGCCGCAGGAGTGGACGTGGGTACATGAGATCTCCGAGCGAGAGTTGTTGCGACGGGTGGTCGACCCCGAGCGGTCACGGAACGAGACCACTCGGGGAGCAACCGGAGGTGAACGCTGCGCCTACACGAGGGGCACCACGAAGGGCGAAACGCCCTGCGGCGGACCGAGCTGATCCGGCCCGCCGCAGTCGCGATGATCAGCGCTGCACGCGCAGCGTGAACTTCTCTCGAGCCGACGCGAAGTTGTCGTTGGCCTTGAACTTGACCACGACGCGGTACTTCCCGGGGCGGCTGAACTTGCGCAGCTTCACCTTGGCCACGCCGTCCTTGACCTTGGCGTTGTACTTGCGACCTGCCACCCGGATCGTCACGCGACCCTTGACCGGGATCGCGACCTCGGACTTGAGCTTGACCTTGACCCGGACGCGGGTCTGCTTCGACCTGATGAACTTCGCCTTCGGGAAGACCTTGTGCGACATCTTCGGCGCGGTCCTGACCACGGCGCGGGCGATCGTCGTCTTCGAGTCCCGGGCGACGATCCTGAACTCCTTGCCGCCGCGGACCGTGAAGAGCACCCGGGCGTTGCCGTCGACGACCGGCACGGTGCCGAAGATCCTCGTGGAGCCGTCGGTGTTGACCTTGACGAGCTCCAGCTTGGAGTTCTTCGGGGCACCGCGCGCACCCATGTCGAGGCGGGTGAAGACGATGCTGGCCTTCTCGCCGGCCCGGTAGGTCTCCTTGAGCCCGGTCGCGTAGACCTGCTGCCGAGCGAAGTCGGGAGCAACCGGTGTCGCGCTGGCCTCGAAGAACTGCCGGAACAGGTCCCGGTCGAGCAGGCCGGTCACCGACGAGGTGCCCTTCCGGAAGGACGTGAAGTTGTCGCCACCGGCGGCCGGGAACGTGAAGGTCGAGATCTTGTACGTCGCCTTGGGGTCGAGCACCTTGCCGTCGACCCGCACGGACGTCACCCGCGAACCGACGGGCTGCGTCGGGTCGAGGATCGTCTGCACGTTGTCGGACAGGCCGAGCGCCGGGGAAGGGGCGCGAGGAGCCCGTGGGCTGCCACTGCTGCTCGAGCACCTCCTTGAACTGCGCACCCGTCAGCGACACGATCGAGGTGTCGTTGGAGAACGGCAGGACGCCCGCGACCTCGGCGTAGGTCACCGACCCGTCCGTGTTGGCGGGGTTGTTGGTGGTGTCACCCTTGAAGGCGAGGTCCGTGCGCAGGCCGCCCGGGTTGGTCACGCCGATGTCGGGCTTGCCTGAACTTCGTGGGCAGCTTGTCGTGCAGCGCGTTGGCCACGAGATCGCCCAGTGGCGACTCGGAGCCACGGTCCTCGGCGGTGCCGTCATAGGCACGCGAGATGTCGGCCGAGATGTTGCCGACCTTGACGTTGCCGATCACCTTGGCACTGGCGAGGGCGGCGTCGACGATGTCCTTGACCTTGCCGACGGTCGCGGGGTACTTCGCGACGAGCTCGGCCACGGTCTCCGTGGTGCGTGGGACGTTCTTGGAGACGTAGGAGGTCACGTCACCGCTGACGTCGTCGACGGTCAGGACGACTCGGCCGACGTTGTTGCCGTATTCACCGGTCTGGATGATCGGTCGGGTCTCGCCGGGCTGGCCCGGAATCGGCGCGTCCCATGCGTAGACCCGGTGGGTGTGGCCGTTGAAGATCACGTCGACGCTGGCGTCGAGAGCGGCCATCTTGGCGAACTCGCCGCCCTTGGCGATCTCCTTCTCGTAGGTGCTCGGCGAGCTGCCGCCGGTGCCCGTCGTCGCGCCCGCGTGGAAGCTGGCGACGATGACGTCGGCCTCGCCGTTGGCGGCGTTGCCGTCGCTGAGCTGGCCGGCGACGCGGTTGACCGCGGCGATCGGGTCACCGAACTCGAGCGTGCTGATGCCGTCCGGGCTGACCAGCGAGGAGGTTTCTGGGTGACCGCGCCGATGACGGCGACGGTGACACCGCCCTTGTCGAAGACGGAGTATTCCTGCATCGCGGGCGTGGTGGTGCCCTTGTTGTAGACGTTGGCGCCGAGGTAGTCCCAGTCGGCGTCGGTCGCGGAGGCCGCGTCGTCGACCGGGCCCATGACGCGATCCTTGAGGTCGGTCCAGCCTGCGTCGAACTCGTGGTTGCCCACGGCGGAGGCCTCCAGCCCGACGGTGTTCAGCACGTCGATGGTGGGCTGGTCCTTGGCGATGCTGGACGCGAAGTCCGAGGCACCGATCAGGTCACCGGCACCCACGACGATCGGGTTGGCTGCACTGGCCGCGACGTTGGCGACCGTTCCTGCGAACTTCACGGTGTTGGTGTTCTTGGAGGACGACGTGTCCTCGGACAGGTTCATCCGTCCGTGGAAGTCGTTGATGCCGACCGGAGTTGATGGTGACTGGCGCGGCGTGGGCCGGCGTAGCAGTGAGGCCGACCACGGAGAGCGGAGCGGCGACCGGGCTGGCGGCGGCCGCGGCGACGATTGCGCGACGCTTGAGACCACCTCCACCCGAACGAGAACTGAGCATGGCGAACAAGACGGAAACCCTTCTCAAGGCTGGTGAGGGATACGTGGAAAACGTCAGGGACCCGGACCCTGCGAACGCGGGGTGTGAGGCTGACCACGCCACGCGAACCCGAAGGGTAACCCCAGCATCCGGCGCACGGACCCCCGGCGAACGAAGAAATTGCGACAGGATCCGCGTCGAGCACAGAGATTCACCACAAAATCACCGAAAGACCCGACGCTCGTCGGGTCTTTCGTCCATGGCCGTCAGGCCGTCGGCGTACGCCTCTGCTGCCAGACCGCGCGGAAGAACTCGTAGCCCGACCACAGCGTCATGATCACCGCGCCGGCGAGGAACACCCGGCTGAGGTAGAAGAGCACCTCGCCGAAGCCGCCCCACGCGTCGAAGGCGCCACCGTGCGCGTCCCCGTGCGGCAGCGGCAGCATCAGGCCGGACAACGCGATGGCCCGGAGGGTCGTCTTGACCTTGCCGCTCATCGCGGCCGGGATGACGACCTGCTTGAGCACCGACAGGCGCAGCAGCGTCACGCTCCACTCGCGGATGAGCACCACGATGGTGACCCACCACCAGATGTCGCCGACCAGCGACAGGCCGATGAACGCCATCCCGGTGATGGCCTTGTCGGCGATCGGGTCGGCAATCTTGCCGAAGTCGGTGATCAGGTTGTGCTTGCGCGCCGGGTCGCCGTCGATCTTGTCGGTGATCATGGCGCCGACGAAGATGCCGAAGGCGATCCAGCGCCACAGGGTCGAGTCGCCGCCGTCGTGCAGCAGCGCCCAGCCCGGGACCGGCACGAGCGCGATGCGCAGCACCGTCAGCACGTTGGCGATGTTGAAGTTGGAGACCCGGTTCTCGGTGGTGGTCATGCGCGGTCTCCATCGGTGTCGAGGGGTACGGCGACGAGGTCGACGCCATCGGTCGCGATGACCTCCGCGGTGACGAGATCGCCGATCCGTGCGTCGGAGCCGTCGAGGGTCGTGGTGCCGTCGACCTCGGGGCCCCGGTGCTCGGCCCGGCCCTCGACGACGCCGTCCTCCACGGACTCGACGAGCACGCTCACGGTCTCGCCGATGCGCTCCTCGGCGCGCTGCGAGTTCAACTCCTCGACGAGCGCGGTGACGTGCTCGGTGCGGGCGCGCACCTCGTCGTCGTCGAGCTTGCCGTCGTAGGACGCGGCCTCGGTGCCGTCCTCGTCGGAGTAGCCGAAGACACCGGTGACGTCCATGCGCGCGGCCTCGAGGAAGTCGCACAGGGTGTTCAGGTCGTCCTCGGTCTCCCCGGGGAAACCGACGATGACGTTGGACCGCACGCCGGCCAGCGGACTGAGCTTGCGGATGCGCTCCAGCAGGTCGAGGAAGCTCTCCGGGTCGCCGAAGCGGCGCATCCGCCGCAGCACCGTCGCGCTGGCGTGCTGGAAGGACAGGTCGAAGTAGGGCACGACACCCGGGGTGTCGGCGATCGCCTCGATCAGGCCGGGTCGGGTCTCGGCCGGCTGCAGGTAGGACACCCGCACGCGGGCGATGCCCTCGATGGCGGCCAGCTCGGGAAGCATGGTCTCGAGCAGGCGCAGGTCACCGAGGTCCTTGCCGTAGGACGTGGAGTTCTCGCTGACGAGGAAGAGCTCCTTGATGTCCTGCGTCGCCAGCCACTGGGCTTCCTGCAGCACGTCGCTCGGACGGCGGCTGACGAACGAGCCGCGGAAGCTGGGGATCGCACAGAAGGAGCACCGGCGATCACACCCGCTGGCCAGCTTGAGCGGTGCCATCGGTCCGGCGTCCAGCCTTCGGCGTACGACCGGGGGCCGGTCGCCGGCGCACCCCGGCCGATCTCCGTGGTGTCCGCGACGGAGTCGGCGTGGCCGGGCACGGAGATGCCCGACGCGTCGCGGTCGACCGGCGAGATCGGCAGCAGCCGGCGACGGTCGGACGGCGTGTGCGGGTGGTGGACCTCGCCCGCGACGATCGAGCGCAGCTTGGCGGCGATGTCTGGGTAGTCGTCGAAACCGAGGATCGCGTCGGCCTCGGGCAGCGACTCGGCGAGGTCCTTGCCGTAGCGCTCGGCCGGGCAGCCCACCGCCACCACGGCCTGCGTCTTGCCGGTCTCCTTGAGGTCGGCCGCCGCGAGCAGCGTGTCGACCGAGTCCTTCTTGGCGGCCTCGACGAAGCCGCAGGTGTTGACCAGCACGGTGTCGGCGTCGGCCGGCTCGGCGACGAGCACGAACCCGCCCGCCTCGAGGCGCCCCGCGAGCTCCTCGGAGTCGACCTCGTTGCGGGCGCAGCCGAGGGTCACCACAGCCACGCTCATCGGGGTCTCGGCATCAGCCCGGGTGGGGGCAGCAGAAGTAGTCGTCATCGCAGACCGAGTATGCCGCGTCCCGCGCCCCGAGACCTCTTCGCGACGCGCGTGGGAGTCGCCACACAGGGGTCAGCGGGCGACGTAGGTGCCCTGCCCGCCGACGCCGGCCTCGCCGATCGGCTTGGCGTCCCGGCCGTCGAGGGAGACGGTCACGGACCCGTCGGTCGTCAGGACACGCACCGGCGGTGCGGCCTCGAGCTCCTTGACCTCACCGACGGCGAGGTTGCCCTTGAAGACGATCTCCGCTGAGCCGTCGCGCACGACGATGTGGGCGCCGCCCGTGGTGGCGGTCAGCACGACCGGCACCGGGTCGCCCAGCGCGGTGGCACCCGCGCCGCCGGGCCCCCCGGAACCGTTGAGCACCGGCGCGGACCCACGCAGCTCGGGCGGGGCGTCCATGACGAGACGGGCGATCGACCAGCAGAGCACCAGCGCCATCACGACGGCCACGAGCATCGACCAGTTGGGTCCCCGCGGGTGCTGCGGATCGGAGCCGTTGGCACCCGTGGCCAGCTCGGCCTCGAAGACCCGGCGCGGGTTGATCTCGGCGTGGGCGTAGCGCTCGTCGTAGGACGCGAGCATCGGCGCCACGTCGACGCCGAGCACGCGGGCCGGGGTGCGCAGGTGGCCCCGGGCGTAGAAGTCGCCACCGCACGGCGCGAAGTCGTCGACCTCGATGGACTCGATGACGTGGGGGCGGATGCGGGTGCGGTCGGCCAGCTGGTCGACGGTGAGGCCGAGACGCGTGCGCGCGGCGAGGAGCTCCGGTCCGATGACGGGGTCAGCGGCGGGCCTCGACCTCGAAGTCGTCCAGCACGATCGGGTCGACGGCGTCGCCGCCCCGGGCGATCGGGCGCACCCGCTCACCCCAGACCCGGGTGTCCTCGACGAGGCTGACGCTGCCCGGGCGGCGCAGCTCGCGCCCCTCGAGCTCTGTCTCCCGGACCGGCAGGTCCAGTGCGCCTCGCTGCGTCGACCGGCCGCGGACTCGCGCAGCGGCGCAGGAGTCTCGCTCGCCACGATCGGCTCGGGCTCGACATCGTCCTCGAGGTCGACGTCGTGGACGTCTTCCTCCTCGATCTCGCGCTCGCGTCGCTTCGGAGCGAGCGCGGCGAGCTTGGCGATGCCGACGGCAAGCAACGGCCGCGGGTCCCGCAGCGACGCGCGGGCGTGCGGGGTGTCGTCCTCGTCGATGAAGGCGTCTTCCGAGGTCGTGCTCGTCGTCGACCTCGACGGTCGTCGGGTCGATCACCACGACGTCGCCCGCCCGGTGGGCGACGCGTTCTGAGGGCGGCGCCGAGGTCGTCCCCGGCACCGACGACGCGCGTCGCGAGCCCGAGGGGTACGGCGAAGGGTGCGCCGTACAACCGGGGTGGACATGCTCGCCGGCGACGCCCGGAGGCGTCGAGCTCGGCCAGCAGCTTCTCCTCGTTGTGCGCGCTGATCACGAGCCGGCCGTCGCGCAGGGCACCTCGTCGGGGCGTGTGCTCGACGTGCTCGACTGCACTCCACGGCAGTCCACGCCACGTGCGACCGAGCCGGATGCGCACACCCCGGGCGTCGGCCACCAGCAGCGGCGTGCGTGCGTCGAGGAAGGTCAGCAACCAGTAGCCGCCCAGCAGCCCCATGACCGTGGCCAGCATCCAGTCCAGCACTCCCCCGCTGGCCACCGCGCGTGCGAGGTAGGCGATCGCGACCGCCGAGGCGACCACACCGACTCCCGCTGCGAGGCCGGCGTTGCGGCGTACCTCGACCGCGTCCGGCGTCAGTGACAACGACTCTCCCGTGATCTCCGAGCCCTCGGCCTCGAGGTCCAGATCGCGAAGTTCAGCACCCATCACATTCCCCCTCGAGCGTGGCAATGACAGCGTCGATCTCGTCCGGCTTGACCAGCACGTCGCGCGCCTTCGAACCCTCACTGGGTCCGACCACGCCACGGCTCTCCATGATGTCCATCAGTCGGCCGGCCTTGGCGAAGCCGACGCGGAGCTTGCGCTGCAGCATCGACGTGGACCCGAACTGCGTGGAGACGACCAGCTCGATCGCCCGGACGACGAGCTCCATGTCGTCGCCGATGTCGTCGTCGATCTCGCGCTTGGCGGCCTGCGGTGCGGTGACGTCCTCGATGTAGGTCGGCTCGAGCTGGGTCTTGCAGTGCGCGACGACTGGTGGATCTCGGCCTCGGTGACCCGGGACCCCCGGACACGCACCGGCTTGCTCTGGCCCATCGGGAGGAAGAGTCCGTCACCCTGCCCGACGAGCTTCTCAGCACCCGGCTGGTCGAGGATGACGCGGCTGTCGCCGAGCGACGAGGTCGCGAACGCGAGCCGCGACGGCACGTTGGCCTTGATCAGCCCGGTCACGACGTCGACCGACGGCCGCTGCGTGGCGAGCACGAGGTGGATGCCCGCGGCACGGGCGAGCTGGGTGATGCGCACGACCGAGTCCTCGACGTCGCGCGGGGCGACCATCATCAGGTCGGCGAGCTCGTCGACGATCACCGGGAGATAGGGGTACGGCGACACCTTGCGCTCGGAGCCGGGCGGGACCTCCACCTTGCCGGCGCGCACGGCCTTGTTGAAGTCGTCGATGTGCCGGAACCCGAAGTTGGCCGAGTCGTCGTAGCGCATGTCCATCTCGCGCACGACCCGGGCGAGTGCCTCGGCGGCCTTCTTCGGGTTGGTGATGATCGGGGTGATCAGGTGCGGCACGCCCTCGTAGGCGTTCAGCTCGACCCGCTTGGGGTCGACCGGGATCATCCGCACCTCGTCGGGCGTCGAGCGCATCAGGATCGAGGTGATCAGCGAGTTGATGAACGACGACTTGCCCGAGCCGGTGGCGCCGGCGACGAGCAGGTGCGGCATCTTCGACATGTTGGCGACCACGAAGCCGCCCTCGACGTCCTTGCCGAGGCCGGCCACCATCGGGTGGTGGTCCGAGCGTGCGGTGTTGGAGCGGAGCACGTCGCCGAGGGAGACGATCTCCTTGTCGATGTTGGGGATCTCGATGCCGATGGCGGACTTGCCCGGGATCGGCGACAGGATCCGGACGTCCGCCGACGCGACGGCGTAGGCGATGTTCTTGGAGAGGGCAGTGACCTTCTCGACCTTGACCGCCGGGCCGAGCTCGACCTCGTAGCGGGTGACGGTCGGGCCGCGGGTGTAGCCGGTGACGGCGGCGTCGATGCCGAACTCCTCCATCACCTGCATCAGCCGCTCCACCACGGCGTCGCTGGCCTTGGAGCGGGCCTTGTGCGCCGAACCCGGCTTGAGCACCTCGTTGGCGGGCAACGAGTAGGTGATGTCACCCGGACAGCGCGAGCTGCTCGACGCGCTGCGGCAGCGGCGTGTGGGGCGGCGCGACGAGGTCGCCCGTCGAGTCGACGGGCGCGACCACCGGGGTCACCTCGGTCGGCGCGTCGGCGAACAGGTCGATGCCGAGGTCGACATCGTCGTCCGTCGCGGACACGTCGGACTTCTTGCGCCGCTTCTTGATCTCGCGGTCCGAGAGCACCGGGCTGTCGTAGGCGGGGTCACCCATGTCCGGGTCGATCTCGTCGAGCATGCCGCGTCGACGCGTGCGGATCGGCTTGGTGGTGGTGTCGTCCTCGCTCGCGTCGTCCGAGGGGGACGTGCGGCCGAGGAGCTTGTCGCGGGTCGCGGCCAGCTTCACCGGGATCTGGTAGACCGGCGTCGCGGTGATGATCAGCACGCCGAAGAGCGCGAGCAGGGCCAGCACCGGCACCACGACGTAGGCGGTGCGCAGCAGGTCGAGCAGCAGGCTCGACACGACGAAGCCGACGGCTCCACCGGCCTGCTGCAGCTCGCTGGCATCGCCCAGCTCGGGCTGCGGGTTGCCGTTGGCGATGTGCACAATGCCGAGGAGGCCGAGCGCGAACGCGGACCAGCCGATGACCTGACGGCCCACCGGGCCGTTGTGCTCGGGATCGCGCAGGGTGCGCCAGCCGGCGTACAGGACGAAGAACGGGACGAGCCAGCCGACCTTGCCGACCGCACCGGCGGTCATCTGCCGCATGAACTCCATGACGCCGCCGGGCAGCTGCCACCAGACGGCGGCGGCGATGACCGAGGGCGAGGCCCACCGGGGAACAGGCCGGCGCCGTCGCGACGGTGCTCGGGCTCGAGGTCACGCGCCGAGCGCCCGATGGAGCGCGCGATCGCACCGACGGTGTGGGCGATGCCCAGCCAGATCGACGCGACGACGTGTCCGAGCGCGCCGAAGGTGCGCGAGACGGGACTGGACCGTGCATGTACGGCGCGTGGCGCCGGTCGCTTCGCCGGGGTGCGCGACTTGGCGGCACCGCGCGCGGGCGCGGACCTGCCGCGCGCCGGCTTGGTGGTCGGTCGCTTGGAGCTGGTACTCCGGGATCGCGTGGTCGCACTCGTCTTGGACGTGCTCGAACTCCGCGAACCCGGCGGGGAAGACGTACGGGTCGCCATGGGATCGACCCTAGTCCCAAGTCACACCAGCCCCATGCATCACAGGTGCGTGTCGGCAGGCAACTCATCGCCTTGCGAATGACGCCGATCTGCGGATGAACGTCAGCGAAACGCGGGTGTTACACGAAACCATCCGCTGGGGGCTTCCGGTGACACGTATTGCTCCATAAGGTGAGCGCGATCACCCGGGCAGCTCGGCTCCGGGTGGCGTTCGGAACATGGAGGACCCTCTCGTGAAACTCCTCAAACAAGGAGTCGCGCTGGCGATGGTGGGGGTCGGTCTCGTTGCCGCTCCTGCGTTGCAGGCGCAGGCAACCCCCGCTGCCACGTCGGCCAAGGCAGACAACGGCGTGCAGGCCATGAAGAACGAGGCCACCGGTCTCGTCGCCCTCTCCGGGGAGAGCGCGACCGGCCACGTCGGCTTCATCCGGCTCAAGGGCAACGGCGACCTGATGCCGTCGAAGTCGGCCAGCTCGAAGACCAGCGCGGCGACCAAGGCGGACGCCTACCTCGACAAGTACGCCGCCAACTTCGGCGCCCGCTCCGACGAGCTCGCCCGCGACGGCGTCACTTCCTCCCCCGCCGGCTGGACCGTGACCTACACCCGGGCATTCCGGGGCGTCCCCGTCTTCGGCTCCATGCTGCGGGCCCACGTGGACAAGCAGGGCGACCTGACCTCGGTCAACGGCTTCGCCGCCCCCGACCTGTCACTGTCGACCACCACCCCCGCATCGACGCCGCCGCCGCCGGTGAGCGTGCCGTCGGCACCGTGCGCGCGAACCCGCCCGGCCACGAGGGCGACGCCGACACCACGGGCATCCGAGCCGCCGGGACCGAGCTGGCGATCTACCGCCCGGGCTCGACCAAGGGTGAGCAGGGTGCGTCGATCCCGGCCCGGATCGTGGAGGTCTCCAACGACGCCAACGTGCGCGACGTGCTGATCCTCGACGCCAGCACCGGCAAGCTCGTCAACCGCTACTCCCTGATCCACGACGGGCTCTACCGCGAGCTCTACGAAGCCACCTACGCCCGCAAGGGGCTGAAGTGGAAGGAGGGCGACAAGTTCCCGGGCCGCCTCGACGTGGACCAGCAGAACGAGGTCCTCGCCACCGGTGAGTCCTACTGGTTCTTCAAGAACGGCTTCGGTCGCGACTCCTACGACGGCGCCGGCCACAAGATGATCACGGTCAACAACGACCCGCGCATCTCGTGCCCCAACGCCAACTGGAACGGCGTCACCACTAACTACTGCTCCGGCGTCTCCTCCGACGACGTCGTGGCCCATGAATGGGGACACGCCTACACCGAGTACACCCACGGCCTGATCTACCAGTGGCAGTCGGGCGCGCTCAACGAGTCCTACTCCGACATCTGGGGCGAGACCGTCGACCTGATCAACGGCCGCATGGACGCCGACGAGGGTGACATCACCGCGAAGCGACAGGTCGGCGTGTGCTCCACCCACTCCCCCGCCCGCCCGATCGTGCTGATCAACTCCCCGGCCTCCATCGCCAAGGAGTGCGAGGCCGGAGCGGCTTCGTTCGGTCCGCAGCTCGACGGCACCGGCGTCTCGGGTGACGTGGTCCCGGCCGTCGACAACGGCCGGGCCCTGCCCGACGGCACGCCGAGCCCGAGCACGTCGGATGCCTGCACCGCACTGACCAACGCGTCCGCGGTTGCCGGCAAGGTCGCCCTGCTCGACCGGGGCACCTGCGCCTTCACGATCAAGGTGAAGAACGCCCGGGCCGCCGGTGCCACCGGTGTGCTGGTCGCGGACAACGTCGAGGCCACTCCCTCCGGCATGTCCGGCGTCGACCCGGCCATCACCATCCCCGCGGTGCGCATCCGGCTCAGCGACGGCAACCTGATCAAGTCGGCGCTGCCCAACGGCCCGGTCAACGTCACCATGAAGGACGCGTCGGGCGACCGCGCCGACTCCTACCGCTGGCTGATGGGCGAGGACTCCTCGGCCTTCGGTGGCGCGATCCGCGACATGTGGGCGCCCACCTGCCACGGCGATCCCGGCAAGGTCTCGGACGCGGAGTACTACTGCGCGACCGACGACGGCGGCGGCGTGCACAGCAACTCCGGGGTGCCCAACCACGGCTACGCGTTGCTCGTCGACGGCGGCACCTACAACGGTGTCACCGTGAAGGGTCTCGGCCTCGACAAGTCCGCGGCGATCTACTTCCGAGCGATGACGGACTACCAGACGCCCACCACGGACTTCGCCGACCACGCCGACGCCCCCGGCTGCCTCCTGCTCCGACCCGGTCGGACAGCCGATCCGAGCGCTCACCACGGCGGCCAACGCCAAGGTGGCCCCGGCCGAGTCGATCCGTCGGGCCGACTGTGCACAGGTGGGCAACATGGCAGCTGCCGTGGAGCTTCGCGTGGACCCGGTGCAGTGCGCCTTCAAGCCGCTGCTCGACCTGAACACCCCCGCCCTGTGTGGCGCGGGTGGCACTGAGACCCGTGTGTGGACCGAGGACTTCGAGGACGGCCTGGCTGGCTGGACCGCCTCGCAGCAGGTCGTGTTCTCGGGCGGCTTCGGCCGGGCCCGGGAGGGCTCGACCAGTGCCCCCGGTGATCACGCGGGTGGCGTGGCCTACGGCCCCGCTCCCGACCGGGGCGAGTGCTCCAACGGTGCGGGTGACTTCTCCAGTCGCGACTCGATCACCAGCCCGGTGGTCCAGATCCCGGCCACGGACAGCGCCCGACTCTCCTTCGAGCACTACGTCTCGACCGAGACCGGCTACGACGGCGGCAACGTGAAGGTCAGCGTCAACGGTGGCCCGTTCGTTGTCATCCCCGCGACGGCCTACACCTTCAACGCGCCGACCAAGCTGACCGACGCGTCCACCAACACCAACCCGATGGCCGGCGAGGACGGCTTCACCGGCACCGACGGCGGCAAGATCGGCGGCTCGTGGGGCACCTCCCGAGTCGACCTGACCAAGGCCGGCGTCACCGCAGGTGACTCCGTGACCTTCCCGCTTCGACGTCGGTCGTGACGGTTGTGGTGGGCTCGAGGGTTGGTACGTCGACAACATCGAGGTGGCCACGTGCCCGGCCGTCGCCGGTGTCGCGGTCGCCAAGGCGGGACGTCGCAGCTGACGCTCCACCACGGCACGACCTGAACACCAACGAGGCCCCGACTCACGTCGGGGCCTCGTTGCGTCGTACGGGATGAGGGATCAGGTGGCCATCGCGGGCAGGACGAGCCGGAAGGTGCTGCCTCGGCCCAGCATCGACTCCACCTCGATCCGACCACCGTGCTCCTCGGCGATGCGGCGGGAGATCGCCAGCCCCAGTCCGGTGCCCGGCAGCGACAGCGCCTCCGGGTTGCTGGAGCGGTGGAACGTGGAGAACAGGTGAGCGCGGTCCACCGGGGAGATGCCGATGCCAGTGTCGGCCACGGTGACGTGCACCCAGTCGTCGGTCGCGGAGAAATCGACGACGACCCGGCCGCCGGAACGGGTGTACTTCACGGCGTTGCCGATCAGGTTGTTCAGCACTGTCCCGATCTCCTCGGCATCACCCGAGACGTCGACCGCGACCGGCGGGCGGTCGAAGGCCACCTGCACTCCACCTGACTCGGCCTGCTGGCTCAACAGCTCGATCGCCGAGTCGGCGAGCTCCACCGTGTCGACGCGGCGACGTACGAACCCGCGACGCTCCCGGACCTGCGCATAGTCGAGGAGGTTTTGGATCAGCCGGTCGAGGCGGTCGGCGTTGCGCCGGATGGCCGCCACCGAACGCGTGCCCACCTCCCGGTCCTCGAGGAGCTCGACGTGGCCGATGATCGTGGTGAGCGGCGTCTTCAGCTCGTGCGAGATGGTGGCGATCAGCTCGCCCTTGTAGCGGTCGAGCTCCCGCAGCTCCGAGACGAGCCGCTGCTCCGTCTCGAAGAGCCGCGCGCTCTGGACCATTCGTCCGAGCTCGCGCGCGATCTCCGCGATGGCATCGAGCTCGTCGCGCCGCAGGGCCTTGCGCTGCTCCCCCAGCCCGACGCCGAGGTAGCCGAACATCTCCTGACCGTTGCCCACGGGGGTCACGACAGCTTGGCCCGCTCCGCTCTCCCGCAGTGACTCCCGGACCTTCTCCGGGCTGGTGGGCAGGAGTGGCACCCCGGTGTCCGAGAGGGCGACCGGGACGACGAGCCCCGCGGGCCACGCCGTCACCATGAGGTCCGCACGCAGCGGTTCGCAGGTCGGTGGGCGGGCGTCGTACGGCGGATGGGCGACCGAGGTCTCCGGCCCGCCCTCGCGGTCGCGCGCGCAGCTCACCCACGTCCGGACGGCGTCGAAGCCGCGGTTGATCGCCTCCGTGGCGGACATGAGCATCGCCTCGAGGCCGACGCGACTGCCGGACTGGGCGACCTCCCGGAGGATCTCCCCGAAGTGCAGCTGTCGGGCAAGCCGTTCACGCTGCTGCGCGTTGGAGAGCGCCAGCCCGGCCTGCACCACGAACATCTCGAGGAGCTCGCGCTCGGGCGGGCTGGGCACGCGCAGCCCGGGCGGCAGGTCAACCGCCATGTTTCCTGAGCAGCTCGCCCGTGGCGGAGTAGAGCGGCGCATAGAGGGCGTCGTCCGGGTGCCGAGCGCCCGGGTCGTCGCTGGGCTCGATGTCCGGGGTCCAGAGGCTCTTGAGGTGGGCGGGATCCATCCGGCCGTGCGGGACGTAGCGCAGGATCCCCCAGTGGTCGGCGGCGCGATACTCGTCGAGGATGTGCACCGCCTTCGTGCGGCGACCCACGATCTGCTCGCACACGTCCGCGGGGCCCGCCGCGGCCACCATCACCTGTGGTGTCGCCCTCGAGCTGGCTGATCGCCGCCACGCCGTAGCCGAGCACCTCGTGGACACCGTTGGCGATCTCCTCGAGAACGTCGGTCGTGTCCGTCGAGGAGTTGACACGACGGACCAGCTCGGAAAGTCGTTGCAGCGCCTGCTCGGACGGCGATCCGAGTTCACCGTTCGGCTGCTGGACGACCACCCCGGCTCAGGCCTCGATCACGACCGGGATGATCATCGGGCGACGACGGTGGGTCTTGTTCACCCAACGGCCGACGACGCGACGTACGAGCTGCTGCATCTGGTAGGAGTCGGTGCCCTCGGCGGCCGCCTTCGTCAGCGCATCGACGATCTGCGGCTTGATCGCGTCGAAGGCCGAGTCGTCCTCGGCGAAGCCCCGGGCGTGGATCTCGGGGCCCGAGACCTTCCCGGTCACCGAGTCGATGACCACGATCACCGAGATGAAGCCCTCCTCGCTGAGGATCCGGCGGTCCTTCATGGAGGACTCGGAGATGTCACCGATGCTGGACCCGTCGACGAAGACGTAGCCGCACTCGACCTTGCCGGCGATGCTCGCGACCCCGTCGACGAGGTCGACGACGACGCCGTCCTCGGCCATCACGACGTTCTCGACACCGGTGGCGCGGGCCAGCTCGGCGTTGGCGCGCATGTGCCGGATCTCGCCGTGGATCGGCATCACGTTGCGCGGCTTGACGATGTTGTAGCAGTAGAGCAGCTCACCGGCGCTGGCGTGACCGCTCACGTGGACCGGGGCGTTGCCCTTGTGCACGACGTTGGCGCCCCAGCGCGCGAGGCCGTTGATCACGCGGTAGACGGCGTTCTCGTTGCCCGGGATCAGCGAGCTCGCGAGGACGACGGTGTCGCCCTCCTCGAGGTGCACGAAGGAGTGGGTGCGCTGCGCGATCCGGCTGAGCGCACTGAGCGGCTCGCCCTGCGACCCCGTCGAGATGAGCACCTGTCGGTCGACGGGCAGGTCGGCGAGCTCCTTGGCGTCGACGAGCACGCCGGCCGGCACGTGGAGGTAGCCGAGCTCCTTGGCGATCGACATGTTGCGCACCATCGAGCGTCCGACGTAGGCCACCTTGCGGTTGTTGGCGACGGCCGCGTCGATGACCTGCTGGACGCGGTGGATGTGCGAGGCGAAGCAGGCCACGATGATCCGCTGGGCCGACTTGTGGAAGACCCGCTCCGGGACCGGGGCGATGTCCTTCTCCGACGTCGTGAAGCCGGGGACCTCGGCATTGGTGGAGTCGGTCATGAAGAGGTCGACGCCCTCGTCGCCGAGGCGCGCGAACTCGTTGAGGTCGGTGATCCGGCCGTCGAGCGGGAGCTGGTCCATCTTGAAGTCGCCGGTGTGCAGCACGACGCCGGCGCCGGTGCGGATGACCACGGCGAGCGCGTCGGGGATGGAGTGGTTGACGGCGATGAACTCCAGCACGAACGGGCCGAAGGTGATCGTCTCGCCCTCGGCGACCACGTGGTGCACCGTCTCCTTGAGGCGGTGCTCGCGCAGCTTCGAACCGAGCAGGGCCAGCGTCAGCTCCGAGCCGACGAGCGGGATGTCACCGCGTTCGCGCAGGAGGTACGGCGTCGCGCCGATGTGGTCCTCGTGACCGTGGGTCAGCACCACTGCCTCGACCCGGTCGAGCCGGTCCCGGATGGCGGCGAAGTCGGGCAGGATCAGGTCGACGCCGGGGGTGGTTGTCCTCGGGGAACAGGACGCCGCAGTCCACGATCAGCAACCGGTCGTCGTACTCGAAGACGGTCATGTTGCGACCGACCTCGCCGAGGCCGCCGAGCGGGATGACCCGCAGAGCTCCCTTGGCCGGGGGCGCGGGCGTGCTCAGTTCGGGGTGCGGATGACTCAAGGGACTCCTCAGATCAGACCCGACGCGGCGAGCCCCGCGCGGAGCGCGGTGACCTCGTCGTCGTCGAGAGGAACGAGCGGACCTCGCACGTTCCGGTTGTCGAGCACGCCGAGCAGCTCAAGGGCTGCCTTGGCGGTTGTTGCTCCGTAGTTGGCGACGCCCATGACGGCGTCGAAGGCCGGCACGAGCCGGGTGTGGATTGCCGGGGCCTCGGCGGTGTTGCCCGCGACGAAGGCCTCGATCATCGCCTTCAGCTCGGTGCCTGCGGCGTGCGCGACGACGGAGACGAGCCCGTCGGCGCCGTACGCGAGGTAGCCGAGCATCGCGGCGTCGTCGCCGCAGTAGACGGAGTAGCCGAGCTGCGTCAGCGGCACCGTGTGGGCGGGATCGCCGGTCGCCTCCTTGACGCTGGTGATGTTGGAGATCGCGCGTGCCTGCTCGTAGGTCTCCATCGCGATCGGCAGCCCGGTGCGGCCGGGGACGTCGTAGAGCATCACCGGCAGGTCGGTGGCCTCGGCCACGCTGCGGAAGTGGTGCAGGACGCCGGCGGGGCTGGGCTTGTTGTAGTAGGGGGTGACCAGCAGCAGCCCGTCGACGCCGATCTTGGCTGCCTGCTCGGCGAGCTCGACGGAGTGCGCGGTGGCGTTGGTGCCGACGCCGGCAATGACGTGCGCACGGTCGCCGACCGCGTCGACGACGGCCTGCAGGATCTGGCCGTCCTCCGCCACGGTGGTCGTCGGGGACTCACCGGTGGTGCCGCTGACCACGACGCCGTCGTTGCCGTGGTCGACCAGATGCTGGGCGATCTTCGCGGTCCCCTCGAGGTCGACCGACCCGTCGTCGTGGAACGCGGTCGCCATGGCGGTCATCAGCCGGCCGAAGGGTGGTGCGGTTGTCATGGGGTCAGGCTATCGCTCAGTGGCCGCTCGGGCTCATGCTGGCACGTCGACTGGTCGGCGAAGCCCCGATCCGCGGCAAACAGGCGCATACTGGGGGTGATGTCTACTCCAGCGCGCCGCCACCTCGCCAGCAGTCCCTTCCAGGGCCGAACCCGAGCCGACCATCGAGACCTTCGCGATGGACGACCTGGTCTGCCACGACGCCCACGGCGTCGGACGGGTGGTCGGGATGGAATCGGCAGCGGTGACCGTCGACTTCCGGGGTCAGCCCATCCGCATCACGAGCCCGTACCGCAAGCTCGTCAAGCTCTGATCACTGGAACGACACGAACCGCACGTCCTTGAGCCCACGCACATCGCGCGGGCGCATACGAGGCGTGTCCTCGTCCGAGAAGATCTTGAAGCCCATGGTGAACTTCCCCGGGCTTCGCCACGTTGTCGTACGTCGCCAGCTTGTTCGCCGGGCTGCCGTAGCCGTCGACGTGCTGGACCATCGCGAGGCCGGTGCGTGCACGGACCTTGCCGATGTCGGGGATCTGGCCCGCCCGGAACTGGTGGAGCACGAACAGCTTCTCGGGCAGGTTGTTCGCCTTCGTCAGCGTGGCCAGCCAGCCCGCCGTACGGTTGATCTCCTTGGCGGAGACAGAGCCGAAGACCCGGCCGGGAATCTCGGTCGTGCCGACGCGCCACTCGGGGTCGAGCGCGAGCCCGACCCACGGGTCCTGCAGCGCCCACTCCCAGCGCTTGGCCGGGGTGAGGAAGTCGCTGCGGCCCGGCTGGATGTCGAGGAGGAGCAGCGCGCCGTTGCGGTGCGCCGCGTCGATGTAGGACTGGACGAGCCACTCCTCGATGTCGTGGCTGTAGTCGTCCCCCAGTCCCGGATTGCCCTCCCCGTCGGCCACGCTGACGATCAGCTCGTAGACCGGCATCAGCTGCTCTCCGCGCTGGAGGAACGGCCTGCCCATGTTCTTGATCCGCTTGAACGCCCCGTCCGGGGAGTTCTCCCCGAGCACGCCGAGGCTGCTGGTGCCGGCCGTGCCGTAGAACGCGGTCAGGAAGCGCTTCTTCCCGAAGATCGTCTTGCCGCCACCCGGCAGGCTGGTGGCCCGGCGTGCTTCCTGTGCGGCGGTGCCCGCCGGCGTCACCCCCACGAGCAGCAGGCACGCGAGTGCGTGGGTGATGAGCGCAGCGATGAGTGTCCGAGTCCCCCGATTCATGGGGCGAACATAGCCGCCCGTCCGAGGCGCGTGCCGGGAGTGTCGGTCCCGTCGCCTAGCGTGTGCGCCGTGAGTACACGATGAGCAAGATGGACGGCCTGCGCGCGATGTGCGCGAGGCGCGCTACGCGGAGAACGCGGCGCGAGGAAAGACCGCGAGCCCGAAGGCGAAGGCTCCCGACGCCACGGCGCCGACCGAGAAGAAGGCCGTGGTGCGCAAGCCCGCCGCCACGAAGGCGGCTCCGACCCCGGCGACCGAGGGTGCCGAGACCGAGGAAGCGCTCTGTGGGCACCTGCAACATGAGCGGGCGCACGTGCACCCGCGAGCAGGGACACGCGGCCAAGAGCCACCGCTACTCGTGATCACTGACTGTGGCTTCGGAGTCATCTGACGACACCAAGTCCACATCTAGGGCACCAAGGACGTCCGAGGCGATACTCACCCCCGGCGTACGACGAGGAGATGGCCGACAGGGTTCGTGACGCGCTGTCCGGAGAGGCCGACATCACCGAGCGGAAGATGTCCGGCGGTTGGGCTTCATGGCACCCGGCGTCAAGACAGCGGTATCCAGCAGTCACCCAGTGGCTGTCGTGATTTGAGTGAGTGATCGTGAAATCGCCGGTCGGGGTTCGTGCCCCGGCCGGCGATCCGCGAAATGATGGGGGTATGGCTCGCTCGTATCGTCCGGTCATTCGTGATCAGGAGTTCCTGCTTCCGCCGAACATGGCGGACTGGCTGCCGGAGGATCACCCGGTCTGGTTCGTGCTCGACGTCGTCGAGCAACTCTGACACGAAGGTGTTCCACGCCGGACGGCGCACCGGTGGGGTCGGGCGTCAGGGCTATGACCCGGACATGCTGCTCGCGCTGCTGATCTACGCGTACGCGATCGGTGAGCGATCCTCACGACGCATCGAGCGCCTCTGTGTCGATCATGTGGCGTTCCGGGTGCTGTGTGGCCAAGACGGGCCGGATCACTCCACGATCGCGCGGTTCCGTGCCGAGCACCATGGTGGGTTCGCCGACCTGTTCGCCCGAGTCCTGCGGCTGTGCGCGGACGCCGGGATGGTCAAGGTCGGGATCGTGTCGATCGACGGCACCAAGATCGCGGCGAACGCTTCCAAGGGTGCCAACCGCTCCCATGACTGGGTCCGCGAAGAGGCCGGGCGGATCGCGGCGCAGGTTGTCGTCGGACGCCGACGCCATCGATGCGGCCGAGGATGCCGCGGTCGCTGCAAGGGGTGGATCCGATGACGATCTACCGCCCGGCTACGCCACGCGGGGCCGGACGGTCAGCGAACATCAAGAAGGCGCTGGCCGAGCTGGATCGCCAAGACGGCGAGCACGCCGAAGCCGATGCGGCCGATCGTCAACAGGGCGCCGAGTTCTTGGCCCGGGTCGAACGCGAGCCCGTGCGCGGACCGGTTCCGGCAGGCGTGGATCCGGTGGCCTACCAGCAGGCGCGGATCCGTCGGTTGCGGCGCACGATCGAGGACCTGAAGGGTCAGCGTGGGCAGCGGGTCATCCGTCAGCGGGCCGAGGCACGCCGCAACCTCAGCCAAGCCGAGAAGTCGTTGACCCTTGCCCGGGAACAGGCCGCGGCCGGGGTGCTGGATCTGCGTGGCCCGGCCCAACGCAAACGTGACCGACGCGCCCGCAAGGCCCGCGCCCGCGGAGCACTCGCCAACCAGGTGAACATCACCGACCCCGACAGCCGCCTGATGACCGAAGGATCCGGCGGCGGGTCCGTGCAGGGCTACAACGCGCAGATCGCGGTCACCGACGACCACCTCATCCTCGGCGTGCATGTGTCCCGGGACGCCAACGACACCGGCTGCTGGACCCCGACCCTTGCCGCGGCCACCGCTCAGGTCGAGGCCCTCGACACGAGCATCGAACTCGTACTGGCCGACGCCGGGTATTTCCACCGACGAGAACCTCACCAGCGCAGGCCCGGGCCGGCTCATCGCACCTGTGCAAGAACCGCGACCTGCACAGCGACGCAAAGACCAACCCGACATCGGGGCCACCACCAGACGACGCGACCGTCAAAGACGCGATGCGGCACCAACTCAAGATCCCCGAGAACGCCGACCTCTACAAACGCCGATCCGCCACAGTCGAGCCCGTCATCGCCCACCTCAAGGACCAAACCAAGCTCCGCCGCTTCGCCCGCCGAGGACTCCAAGCCGCCACGGCCGAACTCAACCTCGCAGCAGCCGTCATCAACCTCACCCGACTCCACCACGCAAACCCAGCGACCGGCTGACGCCGGCCGCCGGGCCACGCCCGGCGCCCGACTCAACCGTCGCCGCCGCGAATCCACGACAGCCACCCAGTGACCGCCGGGTACCGCTGTCCTCAGGCTCGGGGCGTATGACGCTCCCACCACACCCAGTCGAGGCCGAGGTCGGGGCGGTGCTCGCGGCGGACCTCGGTCCACTCGTCGAGCGAGAACTCGGGATGGCGCGCGTCACCCGCGGGCGACAGTGAGATCTCGGTGAGGACCGGTGGGTGGCCAGCGGCAGTGCCAGCTCGTAGATCTGCGCTCCCCCGACGACGAAGGTCTCGCCGTCGAGCGTGGCGGCCAAGGCCGGGGCCACATCAAGGGAATGGGCGACGAGAGCGCCCTCGGCCGACCGGGTCGTCGAACGGGTCAGCACGATCGTGGTGCGACCCGGGAGCGGGCGGCCGATGGAGTCCCGTGTCGCGCGGCCCATGAGGAGCACGCCGCCCATCGTGACCGCCTTGAAGTGGGCGAAGTCCTCGCTGATGTGCCACGGGATCGAGCCGTCGTCGCCGATCACGCGCCCGTCGGCGTACGCCGCGACAAGCGTGAGGCGCCGACCGGCCTCAGACGGCAACGGGAGCCTTGATCCCGGGGTGCGGGTCGTAGCCCTCGAGGCCGATGTCCTCGAGGTCGAAGCCGTCGATCTCGGTGATCGACTCGTTCAGCACCAGTCGCGGTAGCGGGCGGACGTCACGGGTGAGCTGGAGCCGCGCCCGGTCGTCGTGGTTGGAGTAGAGGTGCGCGTCGCCGATCGTGTGCACGAAGTCGCCGACCTCGAGACCGCAGACCTGCGCGACCATGTGGGTGAGCAGGGCGTAGGACGCGATGTTGAACGGGACGCCGAGGAAGACGTCGCCCGAGCGCTGGTAGAGCTGGCAGGAGAGCTTGCCGTCGGCGACGTAGAACTGGATCAGCGTGTGGCAGGGCGGCAGCGCCATCTCGCCGATGTCGGCGACGTTCCGTGCGGAGACGATGTGCCGGCGGCTGTCGGGGTTGTCCTTGATCTGCTGGACGACCTGCGCGGACTGGTCGATGTGGCGGCCGTCGGGAGTCGGCCGAGAGCGCCACTGGTAGCCGTAGACCGGGCCGAGGTCGCCGTTGTCGTCGGCCCACTCGTCCCAGATGGAGATCCCGCGGTCGTTGAGCCACTTGACGTTGGTGTCACCGCGCAGGAACCACAGCAGCTCGCCGAAGACGGACCGGGTGTGGATCTTCTTCGTCGTCACCAGCGGGAAGCCCTCGGCGAGGTTGAACCGCATCTGGTGCCCGAAGACGCTGTAGGTGCCGGTGCCCGTCCGGTCGGACTTCTCCGCGCCGTCATCGAGGAGCCGCTGGAGGAGGTCGAGGTAGGCCTGCATGCGCCCGACAATACTGCGAGCGGAGCGGCTCTCAGCGCAGGCGCACGTCGGCGCCGGGCACCACGACCCGCCGGACCGAGGCGCAGCCGGGATCGCGGCAGATGAGGAACATCCGCCGTACCGTCTCGGAGTTGCGCAGGTAGATCTCGCCCTCGTGCCGCGACAGCGAGATCTCCATCAGGTGCACCGGTTGGCCGTCGGGCGCGAGGGTGACGTCGAGGCGCGTGGGGGCGTCCACGTCGTACGGCGCGGGCACGTCCGGCTCCGGGACGGCGGGCATTGCCCGGTCGAAGTCGGACACGTCGCCATCCGCATCGACGAACCTCAGCGCCCCTTCCGAGTCCTCGATCACGACCCCGTCGCCGAGCGGAGCGAACGAGCCGGCGCGCGGCAGGGACACGACCACGTCGGCGAGGTGCAGCTCGCCGTCGGCGAACCACGGCACGGGCACCCGATTGACCTCGGTCCGTACGGCGGGTGGCGTCGGTTGCAGCGAGACGACCGCGACGACGACGGCCGCGACCACGAACGCACCGAGGGCGTAGAACGTCAGCCGGCGGCGACGAGGGACGCTCCAGCTCCTCCGTCACGAGGTCACGGACGTGCGCCTCGACGTCCGTGGTCTGCTCGAGCGTCGCCCAGCGGCGGCGGCAGCGCGCGAGGGCGCGGTCGACGGCGGCCTCGACCACCGCTCCCCCGCCGAACTCGTCGATCAACGAGGAGCGGCGAGCGGCCACGAAGTCGTCGTGGGTGTCCATCCGCACCTCCACCCCTCGTTCGTGGCCGGAGTGCTCCCGGATGGGTCAGGCGTGCAGCGACATCGGCCCGTAGACCTGCCGCTCGTGCTCGAACAGCGTCACCGCGTCGACGCCGGCCTCGGCGAGCTCGGCCCAGATCTCCCCGACCCACGACTCGGCGTCGGCCCGGGGAGAGGAACCGCTGCCCGGCGAACTCCTCGGCCGCGACCTCGTTGCCGGCCGCGTCCTCGAGGCGCCGGGACCACGGCCGCTCGGTGGCGGACGGAGGTCGGAAGGTCGGCGGCTGGTCGGGCAGCATCACGACTCCTTGACGGAGGTGTCGACGAACGGCGGCTTCACGAGCTGGAAGATCTCGCGCCGACCACGCACGTCGACGCCGACCTCGGCCTCGGCGTTGACCATGACCGGCACCAGCGCCATCCCGATGCCCTTCTTCAGCGTCGGCGAGAACGTGCCCGACGTGATGTCGCACAGCGGGACGTCCCGGGTCAGCGTGACGCCCATGCCGGGTCGCGGGATGCCGCGGCCGGTGGCGATCAGGCCGCGCAGGCGGCGCTGGGGCCCGGCCTCCTTGACCGCCACGATGGCGTCGCGTCCCCAGAAGGCGTCCTTCTTCCAGCCGACGGCCCAGCTCAGGCCGGCCTCGACCGGGTTGACGTCGATGGTGATGTCCCGGCCGTGGAGCGGGTAGCCCATCTCGGTGCGGAGTGTGTCGCGCGAGCCGAGCCCGCACGCCAGCATCCCGAACTCCTCGCCGGCCTCCAGCAGCGCGTCCCACAGCGGGCCGGCGGCGTCGTTGCGGGCGATCAGCTCGTAGCCGCGCTCGCCGGTGTAGCCGGTGCGGCACACCACGACACCGATGTCCGTGCCGAGCACGTCGGGGATCTGCGCCTCGACGAACGACATGTACTCGTGGCCGACCGGGAGTCCGACGCGCTGGAGCACCTCGTCGGACTTGGTGCCCCGGGACCGCGAGGACGACGTAGTCGTCGTGGTGGTCCTTGACCGAGACACCGTCCGGAGCCTCGGCCTGCAGGCGGCGTACGACCTCGGCGGTGTTGGCGGCGTTGGGGACGAGCAGCACGTGCTCGTCGTCCCGGTAGTAGGCGATCAGGTCGTCGACGATGCCGCCGGTCGCGGCGTCGCAGCACAGGGTGTACTGCGCCTTGCCGGGCCTCGATCTTGGCGAGGTCGTTGGAGAGCGTGGCATTGACGAAGTCGGCCGCCCCGGGGCCGCTGACCATCGCCTTGCCGAGGTGGCTCACGTCGAAGATGCCCACCGACTCACGGACGGTGGTGTGCTCCTTGACCACGCCGGCGGGATATTCGAGGGGCATGGACCAGCCACCGAACTCGGCGAGCTTCGCACCGAGAGCAACGTGGCGGTCGTGCAGCGGGGACTGCTTGAGGGTCGCGTCAACCATGGCCCGAAACCTACCCCAGCGCCCGGGCCGTCCACCCTGACCTAAAGTGCCGGGGTGACGACGACGTACACGCTGCGCAGCGCAAGCCCCGCCAAGACCCGGGCGGAGGCCGTCGTGGTCGGCGTCCTCGCCTCCGACAAGGGCCCGGTGGTGTGCGACGCGGGCGCCGACGTTGCCGCGGCCCGGGGCCGCAAGTGGGCGCCGCTGCTCTCCTCGCTCGGCGTCACCGGCAAGGTCGGCGAGATGGTGCGCCTGCCCACCAACGGTGTCATCAACGCACACCTACTCGTCCTCGTCGGGCTGGGCTCCGAGCCCGACGACACGGCAGCACGGCGCAGCGCCGGCGTCGCCGCGCGCAGCGTGCCGAACTCCGCGTCGGTCGCGGTCGCGCTGCCCGCCGACACCCCGGCCCTCGTCGACGCCGTGACCCGGGGCCACCTGCTCGGGGGCTACACCTACACCGCGCACAAGAGCGGGTCGAAGACGGATGACGCGTCATCGGGCCCCGGCGACGTCGTCGTGCTCAGCCCGATCGCGCGCAAGGCCGAGGCGATCACCGCGTTCGAGGAGGCGCAGGTCCTCGCCGACGCCGTCCGCCTCGTCCGCGACTGGGTCAACGAGCCGCCCGGCCACCTGACGCCCGCCGGCTTCGCCGACGCCGTGACCGAGGCGCACCACACGGTGACGAAGGGCCGAGGGGCGCCCAAGGTGGGCCCGGAGATCTGGGACCACGACACCCTGACCGAGCGGGGACTGGGCGGCACCCTCGCCGTCGGCAACGGCTCGGACGCGACGCCGCGCCCGGCGAAGCTGACCTACTCCCCCAAGGACGCCACCACCCACCTCGCCCTCGTCGGCAAGGGCATCACCTTCGACTCCGGCGGCCTCACCATCAAGCCCGCCTCGACGATGGCAAGCATGAAGGGCGACATGGGCGGCGCGGCGTGCGTCATCGCCGCAACCCTCGCGATCGCGCGGCTGGGCCTGCCGATCCGGATCACCACCTTCGCGCCGATGGCCGAGAACATGGTGTCGGGCTCGTCCTTCCGTCCCGGCGACGTGGTCACGATGTACGGCGGCACGACGGTCGAGATCGCCAACACCGACGCCGAGGGCCGGATGCTGCTCGGCGACGCACTGGTGCTCGCGACCGAGGAGTCGCCCGACGTGATCGTCGACGTCGCGACCCTCACCGGTCACCTCCAGCTGGCCCCGGGCGACAAGGTCGGCGCCGTACTCGGCTCGCAGGAGATCGTCGACGAGGTGCTCGCGGCCGGTGCCCGTGCCGGCGAGCAGCACTGGCAGATGCCGATCCCCCGAGGAGATGTCGGAGCGGATCAAGGCGTCCAAGGTCGCCGACCTGCTCCAGCACGACTGGGTCCGCTGGGGCGGCGGCCTGATGGCCGCGGCCTTCCTGCGCGAGTTCACCGCGGGGCTGCCCCGGGCCCACCTCGACATCGCCGGCAAGGAGATCAACACCGGCGGGCCCTACGGCCACGTCCCGTCCGGTGGCACCGGCTTCGGGGTCACCACGATCGTGGAGTACGCCCGCTCGCTCTCAGCAGGCTAGAGCCCGCCGGCCTTCTTGCGGCTGTTGAAGTCGCGCATGCGCTGCGGGATGCCGACGACGGCGGCGTCGTAGGACGGCACCTCGGTGCTTGTTGGCGAAGCTGTGCGCCCACTGGACGCTCGGGACACGTCGCCTCGTCCACTCACCATCGTGCGCGACCAGCAGCAGCGTCACGTCGCTGACCGCGGT
The DNA here is from genome assembly GCF_024703895.1 of Nocardioides sp. B-3. Classification (GTDB taxonomy): domain Bacteria; phylum Actinomycetota; class Actinomycetes; order Propionibacteriales; family Nocardioidaceae; genus Nocardioides. Next base: position 3,477,469 of record NZ_CP087968.1, on the reverse strand, counting down.
GCGTGGTTCGACGAATCCCTCGACGCCACGGCGACTGGTCACGAAGTCGGTCAGGTGCGCGACATCGTGTCCGTCGGACGCGCGGACCGAAGTCGAACCGGTGCGCAGGCCGTCGTGCGCTGGTCGGCGCACGCGCCCGGATCGACGAAATCGGTCTAGCAGTCCCATGCCGACATTGTGCCTGTCGTACCGAAGGATCCGGGCAACCGGCCGGTACGCACCCGGTGTGGACAGGCACACAAGAAGTGCAAGGATGGGGCCCGTGACCGACGGCGACTTCGACGTACTCATTCTCGGCGCTGGTTCCGGCGGCTACGCGTGTGCACTCCGCGCGGCACAGCTCGGGCTCACCGTTGGCCCGGGTGGAGAAGGGCAACCTCGGCGGCACCTGCCTCCATGTGGGCTGCATCCCGACCAAGGCGCTGCTGCACGCCGCGGAGGTTGCCGACTCGGCACGCGACGCCTCGAAGTTCGGCGTCAGCGCCACTCTCGAGGGCATCGACATGGCGGGCGTCAACTCCTACAAGGACGGCGTCGTCTCGCGGTTGTTCAAGGGGCTGACCGGGCTGATCAAGTCCCGCGGCATCACGGTCATCGAGGGCGAGGGGCGCGTGACCGGGCCCCGCACGGTGACGGTCGGCGCTTCGACGTACACCGGGAAGAGCCTCGGTGCTGGCGTCCGGCTCCTACTCAAAGTCGCTGCCCGGGCTCGAGCTCGACGGCGAGCGCGTCATCAGTTCCGAGCACGCGCTCAAGCTCGACCGGGTGCCCGCGTCGGTGATCGTGCTCGGCGGCGGCGTCATCGGCTGCGAGTTCGCGAGCGTGTGGGCGAGCTTCGGCGCGGAGGTCACCATCATCGAGGCGCTCCCCCGGCTCGTCGCCGCGGAGGACGAGGCGTCGTCCAAGGCGCTCGAGCGGGCGTTCCGCAAGCGCAAGATCGCCTTCCGCACCGGCACCCCGTTCCAGAGCGTGAAGACCACCGACTCCGGCGTCGCCGTGACCGTCGAGGGTGGCGACGTGATCGAGGCCGAGCTCCTGCTCGTCGCCGTCGGTCGCGGACCGTCGACCCGGGGCCCGGGCTACGAGGAGCAGGGCATCGCCATGGACCGCGGATTCGTGCTCGCCGACGAACGCTGCCGCACCAATGTCGAGGGCGTCTTCGCGGTCGGTGACATCGTGCCGGGCCTGCAGCTGGCCCACCGCGGCTTCCAGCAGGGCATCTTCGTGGCCGAGGAGATCGCCGGGCTCGACCCGAAGCCGATCGACGAGGCCGGCATCCCGCGCGTCACCTACTCGCACCCCGAGATCGCATCGGTCGGCCTCGACGAGGCGAAGGCGCGGGAGCAGTACGGCGACGACATCACCACCATCACCTACGACCTCGGCGGCAACGGCAAGAGCCAGATCCTCCAGACCGCCGGCTTCGTGAAGCTGGTCGGCCTCAAGGACGGCCCCGTCCTCGGCGTGCACATGGTCGGTGACCGGGTCGGCGAGCTGATCGGAGAGGCGCAGCTGATCTACAGCTGGGAAGCCCACGCCGACGACGTCGCACCGCTGATCCACGCGCACCCCACCCAGAACGAAGCCCTCGGTGAGGCGCACCTCGCGCTCGCCGGCAAGGCCCTGCACGCCCACTCCTGATCCACCGACAACTCACTACGCGAGCGAAGGAAAGCCCATGGCCTCCGAAGTCACCCTCCCCGCCCTCGGCGAATCCGTCACCGAAGGCACCGTCACCCGCTGGCTCAAGCAGGTCGGCGACGCCGTGGCCGTCGACGAGCCGTTGCTCGAGGTCTCCACCGACAAGGTCGACACCGAGATCCCCTCGCCGGTCGCGGGCACGTTGCTCGAGATCCGGGCCAACGAGGACGACACCGTCGAGGTCGGTGCCGTGCTGGCCGTCGTGGGTGAGGCCGGCGAGGGTGGCGGCGAGTCCGCTCCGGCCGCCGAGGCACCCGCTGAGGAAGCACCCGCCGAGGCCGCTCCGGCCGCCGAGGCACCCGCCCCTGTCGAGGAAGCGCCCGCTGCTCCGGCTGCCGAGGCACCCGCTCCCGTCGAGGAAGCCCCCGCCGCCCCCGCCGCACCCGCTGCTTCTGGCGGCGGCGCGTCCACGTCCGTCACGCTCCCGGCTCTCGGTGAGTCCGTGACCGAGGGCACCGTCACCCGCTGGCTCAAGCAGGTCGGCGACGACGTCGCGGTCGACGAGCCGCTGCTCGAGGTCTCCACCGACAAGGTCGACACCGAGATCCCCTCGCCGGTCGCCGGCAAGCTGCTGGAGATCAAGGTCCGGGAGGACGAGACGGTCGAGGTCGGCGCCGAGCTGGCCACCATCGGTTCGGGCGACGCCGCCCCGGCAGCGGCGCCTGCTGCGGAGGAGAAGCCCGCCGAGGAGAAGGCACCCGAAGCGCCGGCAGCACCCGCCGCCGAGGCTCCGGCCGCACCGGCCGCACCGGCACCTGCCCCCGCCGCCGCTCCCGCTCCCGCTCCGGCTGCTCCGGCCGCACCCGCCCACGCGGCTGCACCGGCCCCGGCCGCTCCCGCCCCGACGGCATCCTCGGCACCGTCCTCCGCGGACGACCAGAGCTCCTACGTGACCCCGCTGGTGCGCAAGATGGCGTCCCAGCACGGGATCGACTCGGCTGCCGTCACCGGCACCGGCGTCGGAGGTCGCATCCGCAAGCAGGACATCCTCGACGCTGCCGCGGCGAAGGCTGCTCCTGCGGCCGCTGCCGCGCCGGCCGCCGCTGCGGCTCCGGCGGGCGCCGTACAGCCTGCTGCTCCTGCTGCCGTCGGGGTGTCGCCCTCCAACCTGCGTGGCACCACCGAGAAGGTCTCGCGCCTGCGCAAGATCATCGCCGAGCGGATGGTGGGCTCGCTGCAGACCGCTGCCCAGCTCACCCGGGTGATGGAGGTCGACGTCACCACCGTCGCGCGGCTGCGCGAGAGCGTGAAGGCCGACTTCCGGCCCGCGAGGGCGTGAAGCTGACCTACCTGCCGTTCTTCGCGAAGGCGGCGATCGACACCCCTCAAGGAGCACCCCAAGCTCAACGCGGCGATCAACACCGACGAGGGCACGATCACCTACTACGACCGCGAGAACATCGCGTTCGCGGTGGACACCGAGAAGGGCCTGCTCACGCCGGTCGTCAAGGACGCGGGCGACCTGTCGATCGCGGGCCCGGCCAAGAAGATCGCCGACGTCGCCGAGCGCACCCGCACCAACAAGATCGGCCCCGACGAGCTGTCGGGCGGCACGTTCACGATCACCAACCTCGGCAGCTTCGGGGCCCTGTTCGACACCCCGATCATCAACACGCCGCAGGTCGCGATCCTCGGCCCGGGCGCGGTCGTGAAGCGTCCGGTCGTCATCGACGACCCCAACCTCGGTGAGACGATCGCGGTGCGCCACATGGTCTACCTCTCGCTGACCTACGACCACCGCCCGGTGGACGGCGCCGACGCCGGCCGCTTCCCGGCCGCGGTCAAGGCGCGCCTCGAGGGTGGCCAGTTCGAGGTCTGACCTCGAGAGCGAGACCCCGGTTGCTTCGGCGCCGGGGTCTCGTCATTTCTGGGCAGCCGAAAAGGATCGCGCGATGTCGGTGCCGACGCGTAGCGTCTGATCAGTGACGGGGACACAGCTCGAGTCGGAGACCATGCGGGGGACGCCAGCGTCGCCGCCGCCGCCACGGATGCCGGTCGACTGGCGCCGGGTCCGACGTCCGCTGACGGTGCTCTGCTTCTCGATGTCGCTGTTCGGGGCAGTCGCGGCGTCCCTCGGCGCGATGTTCGCCGGGCGGCTGGCCGACGACGCCGCCTCTCGGCTGGTGGTGCTGCTCGCGGTGTGCGTGGTGGGCGGCGCTGTGGTCGACACCATCGCCAAGACGATGTGGGCCACCGTGGTCGATCGCGCCGAGGGCCAGCTCCGCTCCGACCTCCTCGACGCGGCGATGGCACAACCCCCGGCCGAGCTCTCCGAGCAGGCCGTCGGCGAGATCCTCGACCGCATCGACGACGACACACGGGAGGTCGGCCAGCTGATGCGCTGGGGCGTGTGGATGGCGGCACGCACCTTCCCGGCCTCGGGTCCGCTCTGGGTGGTGGCCAGCCTGACGTGGTGGCCCGCCGCCTTCCTGTTCCCGCTCACCGCAGCGGTGGCGTTCATGTCCGTGCGCCGGCTGCTGCCCCCGGTCTCGAAGTTCAAGGTCATCGAGGAAGCCGCCCTGGACCGACCACGCCGCCTCCACCGAGGAGGGCGTCGCCGCCCGTGACGACCTGCGTACGTCGCTGGGCCGGGCGCACGTCCTGCGGCGCAACGCCCACCCGGCGTCCGTGGTCCACCGCACTCTCGACGCCGTGCTGCTGGTCGAGACCCGCATCACCCGGCGCAGTGGTGGGCTCCTGCACGGAGCCCCGGCCGCGGTCGGCGTCGTCGGCATCGCGCTGGTCCTGTCCGGCGACCTGTCCACGGCTCGCCTCGTGACGCTGTTCCCGGTGACGACGATGTTCGTCGGCGGCGTCGACATGCTGGCGCGCCACCTGCCCGACCTGCAGGAAGGGTTCGGCGCGGTCCTGCGACTCCGCGGGATGCTCGCCTCCCCGCCGAGCCGAACGGCGGCCTGCCGCTGCCCGAGGGCCCGCTCGACGTGGAGTTCCGCGACCTCGAGTTCAGCTACGGCACCGGCAGCTTCGCCCTGCGCGACGTCGACCTCCTCGTTCCGGCCGGCCACACCTGCGCCCTCGTCGGCCGCACCGGCTCTGGCAAGTCGACCCCGGCGTCGCTGCTCTCGCGCGCCGTCGAACCGCCCCGCGGCACCGTGCTGCTCGGCGGCACCGACGTGCGCGACCTCGACCTGCAACAGCTGCGTGCTGCGGTCGGCGTCGTCACCCAGCGCACCGAGGTGCTCGCCGGCACCCTCGCCGAGAACGTCACCCTCTTCGACGACGTCCCCCGCGCCACCGTCGAGGCGGCGATCGCCGAGCTCGGCCTCACCGACTGGGTGGCCGGCCTGCCCGTCGGGCTCGACACCGTGCTCGGCCCCGGCGGCACCAGCCTGTCCGCCGGCGAGGAGCAGCTCGTCGCGTTCGCCCGGCTCCTCGTGCGCGACGTCAGCGTGGTCGTCCTCGACGAGGCCACGGCACGCATGGACCCGGTGACCGAGGCGCGGGTGGTCCGTGCCGCCGACCGCCTGATCTCGGGTCGCACCGGCATCCTCGTGGCCCACCGGCTCTCCACCACCGAGCGTGCCGAGCGGGTCGCCGTCCCGGAGTCGGGTCGGATCGTGCAGCAGGGGCCGCGCGGCCGGCTCGCCACCGAGGCCGGCCCGTTCCGCACCCTGCTCGACGCGGCCGCGCACGAGGCCGTCATCGAGGAGCACCACCACGACGACTCCTCCATCGGGTCCGTACGCCGCAGCACCACCCCTCCTCCGCCACCGGTGCTCGCTCCCATGCCGAGCCTGTCCGGGCAGGTCCTGCACACGGTCAGCATCCAACCGCAGTGGGGACTGGTCGGGGCGTTCCTGTTCCTGATCGCCTCCCTGACCGGTGCGTTCGGTGCCGTCACGGGCTGGATCTGGGGGCACATCGTCACCGACCTGCAAGCCGGTGAGCGCCCCACCGCGCTCGCTGCCGCCCTCGTCGTGTCCCCCGGTGATCAGCCCGCTGCTGCTCTCGCAGGCCTTCCGCACCTACCCGCACTGGTGGGTGGAGGTGCGGCTGCGGGTCCGCGCGGCCGTGCTGCACGGGCAGACGTCGCAGCACCGGCTCGAGCGCACCCCGCCCGGCGAGGTCGTGGCCCGCACCATGGACGCCGACCGGCTCGCCCGCTACACCGACCGCTGGGTGGATTTCGTCAACGGGCTCGTCGTCGCGGCCGTGACCGCGCTGATCGCCGGCACGTGGCTGGCGGGCGCGGTGCTGATCACCGTGATGGTCGCGTCGGCGCTGGCCTCGACCATGGGGCGCCGGGTCGCCGGTCGGTCGGCCGCCGCCGCCTCGACCTCGCGCGCCGTCTTCGGCCAGTCCCCGGTCTCCGCCCTCGAGTCGGTCCGCACCGTCAAGCTGGCGGCGGCGACGCCGCAGGTCCACGCCCACCTGCGCGCGGTCGACAGCGGGCGCGTCGACGCGGCGGTGCGCGAGCATCGCGTGCAGGCGCTGCTCGACGGCGTGCCCGTCGTGATGGTGCAGTGCGGGGTCGTCGCCGCGTGGGCAGGTCTGCTGACCGGTGAGTGGGGGCTCGCGACCGCCCTGCTGGTGGCCAACGCCGTCAGCGGATTCGACTGGTTCGGCCGCGTCGCCGGCGCGGTGGTCACCGAGGCGCCCGGCGTGCGGGCGTGGATGACCGCCACCAGCCGCCTCGCCGGTGGCGGCGACCTGATGGACCTGCCGCCCGGCGTCGACCACGGTCGAGGGCACCGGCCCGACGCCCGACCAACCGCGCCGCGACCCGTTGCGCAGCCCGGCGCTGAGCGACTTCTCGGCCGTCCACGACGACGGCACCATCGGCGTCCGGGGCGTCGACCTGACGGTCTCCGCCGGCGAGCTGGTGCTGCTGCTCGGACAGGTGGGGTCGGGCAAGTCGAGCCTGCTCGCTGCCCCGGCCGGTCTCGTCAGCACCACCGGCGAGGTCCGCTGGAACGACCGGGTCGTCGAGGATGCGCAGGCCGAGCTGCGTCCGGCACTGGTGTCGCACGTGGCCCAGTGCCGCGCGTGCTGTCGGGCACCTTCAGCGGCAACGTCGGGCTCGACCACCCGGGCCGCACGGTCATGCCGGCCCCCGGAGACGGCGCGGATGGGCCGCGACGTGGCCGAGGCGGGCGGGCCGGACTCGCTCGTCGGGCACCGCGGTGTGCGACTCTCCGGGGGTCAGGTCCAGCGTCTCGCGCTGGCCCGTGCGGTTGCGTGCGACGCCGACCTGTTGCTGGCCGACGACGTCAGCTCCGCCCTCGACGCGACCACCGAGCTCGAGCTGTGGTCGGCACTGCGCGCGGGCGGTCGGACCGTCATCGGCGCGACCAGCAAGGCGGCTGCGCTCGCGCAGGCCGACCGGGTGGTGGTCCTCGACGGTGGACGCGTCGTCGATGCCGGGCCGTGGTCGGTGCTGTCGCGGAAGTGGGCCCACCTCTCCGGCTGAACCTCATCCTTGCGGCGTCTGGTTGGCTGGGTGGCATGCGCGTCGTCATCGCCGGAGCATCAGGGTTCCTCGGCACCCACCTGACCGAGCACCTGCGGGTCGGGGGCCACGAAGTCACCCATCTTGTCCGGCGGGCGCCGGAGACGAGCCACCAGTCGCGGTGGGATCCCTACGCCGACGACCTCGACCGGGCGGTCATCGATCGCTCCGACGTCGTGGTCAACCTCGCCGGCGTGAACATCGCGGGCAACCCACACTCGGCCAAGGCGCGCACTCGGTGCTCGAGAGCAGGGTCGCCACCACCGACGTGCTGGCGCGAGCCATCGCCAAGGCCGAGCGCCCGCCCGCCTTCCTCGCCGGCAACGGCATCGGCTGGTACGGCGACCACGGAGCCCAGCCCTTGACGGAGGAGTCCGACAGCGTCGGCGACACCTTCCTCACCAACGTCACCCGCGAGTGGCAAGCCGCGACCGCGCCCGCGAAGGAGGCCGGTGCCCGGGTGTGCGTGCTGCGCACCGCCCCGGTGATGGACCGCAGCTCGTCGCCGCTCAAGGAGCTCAGGCGCGTCTTCCAGCTCGGCCTCGGCGCGAAGGTCGGCAACGGCGAGCAGTACTTCCCGATCATCTCGCTGCGTGACTGGGTCGGCGCCGCGTCCTACCTCGCCGAGTCGCGCGACGTCTCGGGCGAGTTCAACCTCTGCTGCCCCGAGACCCCGACCAATGCCGAATTCACGAAGACGCTCGCCGAGGCCGTCGGCCGCCCCGCCTTCCTGGTCGCCCCCGCGGCGGTGCTCAAGCTCGCCGCGGGCCGGATGGCGCCAGAGCTGCTGGGGTCGGTCAACGCCCGCCCGGCCGCCCTCGAGCGGGCCGGCTACGACTTCGAAGACGTCGACGTGCGCGAGGTGTTGTCGGCCGCGCTGGCCTGATCGCTGGCGGTCTCGACCAGCCACACACCGTCGACCCGTTGCAGCACCGGGGTGCGCGTCGTCGGCCGGTCCCGCGGGAGCGGCTTGCTGTCCGGCCCACCCACCACCACTCCCCCGACGAACCGGTCCGTGACCCGGACGGTCAGCGCGTCCGCGCCCTCGACGATCACCTCCAGCGCCAGCACCTGGGTGGCCAGCCCTTCGACGCGCAGCCCGCGTTCGACGTACGCCGAGAGCATCCGTGCGTCGGCACGACCCGTCGACGAGCCGGCGACATAGAGGTCGCGCAGTGCCGCCACGTCGCCGACGGCCCAGGGCCGCGGAGCGACGTGAGTCCCGGGCAGCCGGGACCTCGCGCGGTCCGGCGACGGACGACGAGGCGACGGCGGGCCCGGGGTCGGGGGCTGACGACCGTTGCGAGACGAGCAGGAACACGGCCGTGGCGAGCACGGCACACACGGTCAGGCCGAGGAAGTACGGGAGGAGTCGTCGCGGGTCCACGGGTCCACCGTGCCCCAGATCGAGCCGGAGCGTCGGCCGTTATCCACAGGCGTAGGCTCGGCGCATGCCTGCCAAGGATGTGGACTACCACGTTGCCGGGATCGGTGACGACGCCGTGGACTACCTCGCCGCGTGGGACCTGCAGCGCGAGGTGCATGCCGAGGTCGTGGCCGGGACGCGTGCCGACACCGTGCTCCTGCTCGAGCACCCGCCCGTCTTCACCGCCGGCAAGCGCACCGACCCGCACGAGCGACCGATCGACCCCGGCGGCGCGCCGATCATCGACGTCGACCGCGGCGGCAAGATCACCTTCCACGGACCGGGCCAGCTCGTCGGCTACCCGATCGTGACGCTGCCCGACCACGTCAAGGTCGTCGACTACGTCCGCCGGGTGGAGGAAGCGCTGATCGCTGTCTGCCGCGAATTCGGCGTCACCACCGCACGCGTCCCCGGCCGCAGTGGCGTGTGGCTGCGCGCCGACGACCGTGGCCCCGAGCGCAAGATCGCCGCGCTCGGGATCCGGGTCAGCCGCGGCGTCACGATGCACGGCTTCGCCATCAACTGCGACGTCGACCCGGGCTGGTACGACCGCTTCGTGCCCTGCGGCATCGCCGACGCCGGTGTCACGTCCCTGAGCACCGAGCTCGGCCGCGACGTGCCCGTCACCGAGGTGCTGCCGTCCGTCCGACGGCACCTGTCGACGTACCTCTCCCCGGGGCCCGTACGCCGCAACGCCGGACTACGACCCCAAGCCGGAGCCCGCCCACGCGCCCCGCATCGAGCTGGTCACGCCCGGTCGGTGACCCGTCCGGGGCACCTCGAATTGGGTGCTCCTTACGCCCGGCGTAGAGTGACGAACGTGACTGCTCCGGTACCCGAAGGCCGCAAGCTCCTCCGCCCGGAGATCCGCAATTCCGAGACGCCGATCGAGCGCAAGCCGGAGTGGATCAAGACCCGGGCCAAGATGGGCCCGGAATACACTGCGCTGCAGAGCCCGGTGAAGTCCGAGGGCCTGCACACCGTGTGCCAGTCGGCCGGCTGCCCCAACATCTTCGAGTGCTGGGAGGACAAGGAAGCCACCTTCCTCATCGGCGGCGACCAGTGCACGCGCCGCTGCGACTTCTGCCAGATCGACACCGGCAAGCCGCAGCCGCTCGACCGCGACGAGCCGCGCCGGGTGGCCGAGTCGGTGCAGAAGATGGAGCTGAAGTACGCCACCATCACCGGCGTCGCCCGCGACGACCTGCCCGACGGCGGCGCCCGGCTGTATGCCGAGACGGTCCGCGCGCGATCCACGACCTCAACCCCGGCACCGGCGTCGAGAACCTCATCCCCGACTTCAACGGCGAGCCCCACCTGCTGCGCGAGGTCTTCGAGTCGCGGCCCGAGGTGCTGGCCCACAACGTCGAGACCGTGCCGCGGATCTTCAAGCGGATCCGGCCCGCGTTCCGTTACGAGCGCTCCCTCGACGTCATCACCCGGGCCCGCGACTTCGGCCTCGTCACCAAGTCCAACCTGATCCTCGGCATGGGCGAGACCCGCGAGGAGGTCAGCCGGGCGCTGCGCGACCTGCACGACGCCGGGTGTGAGCTGATCACGATCACGCAGTACCTCCGCCCCTCCCTGCGCCACCACCCGGTCGAGCGCTGGGTCAAGCCGGAGGAGTTCGTCGAGCTCAAGGACGAGGCGGACCAGATCGGTTTCTCCGGCGCACTGTCCGGCCCGCTGGTCCGTTCGTCCTACCGTGCCGGTCGGCTGTACCGTCAGGCCATGGACGCGCGCGACAACGTGCCCGCGACCGCCTGATCCGTTCGTTCGTCAAGTAAGGGCAGCGCATGTCGACCCCCGCCACCCCGCCCACCAAGCGGAGCCAGCAGCTCATCCAGACCTACCGGATGGCGAAGGCCACCGATCGGTTCATCGGTCTGATCACGCTCGGCGTGTTCCTGCTCGGCGCTGCCGTCGGGTTCGCCGTCATCTGGTTCCTGCCGGGCGGCCAAGGCACCCTCAAACTGATCCTCTCGATCATCGGCGCGATCCTGTTCGGGCTGCTGGCCGCGATCATCATCTTCGGCCGCCGCGCCCGGGCCGCCGCGTTCAAGCAGATGGAGGGACGCCCCGGGGCGGCCGCCTCCGCGCTGCAGATGCTGCGCCGCGGCTGGAAGACCGACGCGGTGGTCGGCTTCACCAAGCAGCAGGACATCGTCCACCGCGTCGTCGGCCCGCCCGGCATCGTGCTTGTCGGCGAGGGCAACGCCAACCGGCTCAAGACCCTGCTGGCCACCGAGCGGCGCAAGCACGTGCGCGTACTGCCCGACACCCCGATCCACGAGGTCGTCTGCGGCAACGGCGAGGGCGAGGTGCCGCTGCCCAAGCTGGTCCGTCACGTCACCAAGCTCGGTCGCAACGTGAAGCCCGCCGAGATCACCGAGATCCTCGCCCGCCTCAAGGCGATCGATGCCCAGCGCGGCACCGTCCCGATGCCCAAGGGCCCGATGCCGACCAGCATGAAGGGCATGCGCGGCCAGCAGCGCGGCCGCTGATTCACTCCGCTGATTGAGCAGTGAGGCGCCCCGGCGCCGAACGTGTCGAAATCAAGGCCTTGGTTTCGACACGGTCCTCGCTGCGCTCGTCCCTGCTCAACCAGCGGCGGTACGCAGGTCGGCCAGCCGCACGGTCTTCGACCGGGCGGCCATGTCGTGCAGCCCGCGCCCGTCCGGTCGGAAGACCAACGGCGGGATCACCAGCGCGATCAGCAGGCTGCGCACCAGCGCCGGGATCAGCTCGAGCGGCCGGTTGGACCCGTCGCTGCGCACGACGCGCAGCCGGGTGACCAGCTTGCCGAAGGAGCCACCCATCGCGGCGGTGAAGAACGCGGACTCCACGACGAAGACGCCGGTCGTGTAGAAGCCGGCATACGGATCGTTGCTCCACCCGCCCGGGCCGATCACCAGCATCACGATCAGCGTGCAGGCGGCCCAGTCGACGAGCAGCGCGCCGACGCGGTGCGCCCGGGGAGGCGGTGTCGATCATGAGACCGGCTTCGCGCGCTGGGGCACTGCGACCTCGACCGGTGTCCCCCACTCGGAGAAGCCGATCTCGGCCGATTGCCGCGGCTCGCCCGGCACCTCGTAGGCCAGCCGCACGGGGCGCGAGTCGTCATCGACGTACAGGTCCATGGTGACGCTGGCGGGGAGGTCCATCGCGGCGTACATCGATGCGTCGCCCAGCTCCTCGAGCCACTCCGTGGTCTCGACGGTGAGCGTGTAGTGGCGGGCGTCGACCCCGGCCATCTCCTCTGCTCCCTCGTCCTTCACAGCGGTGACCGCGCCGCCGAGGGCGGCCGGGTCGCCCGGCACGTCGATGTCCATCAGGGTCTCCACCATGCCGGCATCGAAGTCGCTCTCGGGGTCGGTCAGTCGCGGGTCGTCGAGGTCGATGTAGGTCCACTGGTGTCCGACGAGCTCGCCACCGAGGTAGACCCTGCCGTCGACTCGGCGTACGTCCAGCTGCGTGGACGGGTCGCCCATGGTCAGGGCTCGGAAGGTGGGCTCGTTACCCCGGGCGGTGTCGACGATGAGGTCCTTGGGCGACTGCTTGGTCCCCAGCGTCAGCCGGACCGACCCGGCGTCGGCCACGGCGTCGGTCATCTCCGCCATGACATCCGCACTGTCGTACGCCGAAGCGTCGGCGTCCGGAGCCTCGTCACCGCTGCAGGCGGTGGTCGTGAGGGCGAGGCCGGTCACGAGCGCGGCGGCGACCAATCGCTTCGACGGGGAGGTGCAAGACATGCCGGGAACGGTATCCCGGCGGCGGGCACGACCCGGAATGCCGGGCACCAGATCGTTAACACGCCCGTAATACAAGGGCACTTTGGCGAAACGCTGGGCCAATACCTTGGGCTGACACCGAACCGTGGCGACACGAGATCGCCGATGCTAGGAGCAAGAACATGACTGCGAACCTCGTCCGTCTGGCTGCCATCAAGGACGTCCGGGCCTACGAACCTCCTGCGACCATCTTCGACATCGCCGAGGAGACCGGTTCGGTCTTCGGCGAGAACGTCTTCAGCCTCTCGGTGATGAAGAAGCGACTGCCCAAGTCGGTCTTCAAGTCCGTCGCCGCGACGATCCAGAAGGGTGACGCCCTCGACCCCGCCGTCGCCGACGTCGTCGCATCCGCCATGAAGGACTGGGCGATGGAGAAGGGCGTGACGCACTACGCGCACGTCTTCTACCCCCTGACCGGTCTCACTGCCGAGAAGCACGACTCCTTCATGGAGCCGGTCGGCGACGGCACCGCCATCTGGGAGTTCCGGGGCAAGACCCTGATCCGGGGCGAGCCGGACGCGTCGTCGTTCCCCAACGGTGGCATCCGCGCCACGTTCGAGGCTCGCGGCTACACCGGCTGGGACGTCCAGTCGCCCGCCTACATCCTCGAGAACCCCAACGGCAACACGCTGTGCATCCCGACGATCTTCGTGTCGATGACCGGCGAGGCGCTGGACCACAAGACGCCGCTGCTGCGCTCGCAGAAGGCGATGGCCGACTGGGCCTCCCGCGTCCTCGAGCTCTTCGGCCACAAGGACGTCGACAACGTCGTGTCCTACTGCGGTCCCGAGCAGGAGTACTTCCCCGGTCGACTCCTCCTTCGTCAACCTCCGCCCCGACCTGCTCAACGCCGGTCGCAGCCTCTTCGGCGCCAAGCCGCCCAAGGGCCGGGAGTTCGACGACCACTACTTCGGTGCCATCCCGGACCGCGTGCTGGCGTTCATGCACGACACCGAGCGCGCCCTCTTCAAGCTCGGCATCCCGGCCAAGACGCGCCACAACGAGGTGGCCCCCGGTCAGTTCGAGATCGCCCCGGTCTTCGAGCGCTCCAACACGGCCTCCGACCACCAGCAGATGCTGATGTCGATCTTCCGCTCCGTCGCCAAGCAGCACGGCATGGAGTGCCTCTTCCACGAGAAGCCGTTCGCCGGCGTCAACGGCTCCGGCAAGCACGTCAACTTCTCGTTTGGCAACGGCAACCAGGGGCAACCTGCTGCTGCCCGGCGACAACCCGCACGACAACGCGCAGTTCCCCGGTCTTCTGTGCCGCGATCGTCCGCGCCGTACACCTGCACGGCGGCCTGCTGCGCCTGTCCGTCGCGTCGGCCGGCAACGACCACCGCCTCGGCGCCAACGAGGCTCCCCCGGCGATCATCTCGATCTTCCTCGGCGACCAGCTCGCCGACGTGTTCCGACCAGATCGCCAAGGGTGGCGCGACGTCCTCGAAGCAGAAGGGCATCCTCAACGTCGGCGTGGACACGCTCCCCGACCTGACCAAGGACGCCGGCGACCGCAACCGCACCTCGCCGTTCGCCTTCACCGGCAACCGCTTCGAGTTCCGCGCCGCGGGCTCCAACCAGACCGTGGCCGCCCCGATGGTCGTCATCAACACGATCATGGCGGAGGCGCTCGACTTCTGCGCCAACGAGCTCGACGCCGCCGTCGCCGCCGGCACGGACTTCAACGAGGCCGTCCAGACCCTGCTCGCCAAGATCATGGAGAACCACGGCGCGGTGATCTTCAACGGCAACGGCTACTCCGAGGAGTGGCACGCCGAGGCCGAGACCCGTGGTCTGAAGAACCTCAAGACCACGGTCGACTCGCTCCCGGAATACCTCATCCCCCAGTCGCGTGAGCTCTTCTCCAAGTACGGCGTCTTCAACGAGGCCGAGCTGGAGTCCCGCTTCGAGGTCGGTGTCGAGCAGTACGTCATGACGCTCGTCGTCGAGGCCAACCTCACCGCCGAGATCGCGCAGACGACGATCCTGCCTGCGGCGATCCGTTTCCAGACCGAGCTGGCCCAGAACGTCGGCGCCCTCAAGGCTGCCGGCATCGAGGCCGACACCGCCGACCCGGTCGCCGTCTCCGAGCTGGTCACGGAGCTCCGTGCCGGCCCGGCCGGCCTCAAGGTCGCCGTGGCGGGCGCCCACGACCACGAGGGCATCGGCGAGGCGACGTACCTCCGCGACAGTGTCATCCCGGCGATGGCTGCCGTCCGCGCCGCGGCCGACGCGCTCGAAGAGGTCGTCGCCGACGACCTGTGGGCGCTGCCGACCTATCAGGAGATGCTCTACATCCTGTGACCCCGTCACCACCAGCACCGGGCCGGCACACCACGCGAGTGGTGTGTCGGCCCGTGCCGATTTGGGCTCCATCTCGGCACTCGGGAACCCCGCCGGCGCACCGCTTCGCGTCGTGGGGCTGTTGTAAGTTGCGTCACGCACGAGCGCAGCGTCGCGTCACCGTGCGCCCCATTCGATCCCAGCCGCCCGGTGGCGTGCGAAGGAGGATGCATGTTCAGCAACAGTGAAGAGCTGCTCAAGTACATCAAGGACGAGCGCGTCGAGATGGTCGACGTCCGCTTCTGTGACCTGCCCGGCGTGATGCAGCACTTCACGGTGCCCGTCTCCTCCTTCGACCAGTCCGTCTTCGACGACGGCCTCGGCTTCGACGGCTCCTCGATCCGCGGATTCCGGGCCATCCACGAGTCCGACATGCAGCTGTTCCCGGACCCGACCACGGCCTACATCGACCCGTTCCGGGTCTCCAAGACCCCGGTAGTCAACTTCTTCATCCACGACCCGATCACCGGCGAGGCCTACTCGCGCGACCCGCGCAACATCGCCAAGAAGGCGATGGCCTACCTCGCCAGCACCGGCATCGGCGACAAGGCGTTCTTCGCTCCTGAGGCCGAGTTCTACGTCTTCGACAGCGTCCGGTTCGAGACCTCGGCCAACGCCGGCTACTACCACATCGACTCCGAGGCGGGCGCCCGGAACTCCGGCGTCGCCGGCACCGCCGAGAGCCCCAACCGCGGCTACAAGGTGAAGTACAAGGGCGGCTACTTCCCGGTCGCTCCCTACGACCACTTCGGCGAGCTGCGCGACGAGATGGTCATCGAGCTGGAGAAGTCCGGCCTGCTGGTCGAGCGTGCCCACCACGAGGTCGGCACCGCCGGCCGTGCCGAGATCAACTACAAGTTCGACGAGCTGCTCAAGGCCGCCGACGACGTCATGAAGTTCAAGTACATCGTCAAGAACGTCGCCCGGCGCAACAACAAGACCGCGACCTTCATGCCGAAGCCGATCTTCGGTGACAACGGCTCCGGCATGCACGTGCACCAGTCGATCTGGAACGCCGGTGAGCCGTTGTTCTACGACGAGACGGGGTACGGCGGCCTGTCCGACATGGCACGCCACTACATCGGCGGCATCCTGAAGCACGCGCCGTCGCTGCTCGCCTTCACCAACCCGACGGTGAACTCCTACCACCGCCCGGTGCCCGGCTTCGAGGCCCCGATCTCGCTGGTCTACTCCCAGCGCAACCGCTCGGCCTGCGTGCGCATCCCGATCACGGGCGCCAACCCCAAGGCCAAGCGCATCGAGTTCCGCTGCCCCGACCCCTCGGCGAACCCCTACCTCGCCTTCTCGGCGCTGCTGCTCGCCGGCATCGACGGCATCCAGAACAAGATCGAACCGCCGGCCCCGATCGACAAGGACATCTACGAGCTGCCGCCGGACGAGATGGCCGACATCGACCAGTACCCACTTCGCTCAATGCGGTGCTGGACAACCCGGAGCGCGACCACGACTTCCTCACGGTCGGCAACGTCTTCACCCCCGACCTGATCGAGACGTGGATCGACTACAAGCGCACCCGGGAGATCCTGCCCGTGCAGCTGCGCCTGCACCCGCACGAGTTCGAGCTCTACTACGACATCTAGACCCTGTCGTAGACCGAAGCGGCCTCTGACCTGCGGAAACGCAGGATCAGAGGCTGTTTTCATTGGCCTGAGATGGGCCAAATTCCGCAGGGATTCCGCAGGAGATCGAGTTCGGGGGCACGAGGCTGCCCCGGTACGCATCGGAACTTGGAACTGGCGGGGCGCTGGGACGCTCGCCAAATCGTCCTCATCGAGACGATGGAACGCGACGCCCTGCTGCTCACCGAGGTGCCTGAGGACGTCGAGATCCCTTCGTACGACGTGCACCCGGGCCGGCTTGAGATGGTGCGCACGCGCCGCTGGGCGGTAGTCGCTTCCCGGCTCCCGATGCGTTCGCTCCCGGACCCGCACGGCGCATCAGCGACCGTCGAACTGGCCGGGCTGTGCGTCTGCTTGTCGATCCTTCCCTTGGCGCTCCCTGCCAGCACTTCGACTCACGAGGCAGGAGGTGTCCATCGGCATGCGCTACATCGGCGCACCGCCCTCGCTTGCGCCTCTCCCTCCAGCATCTCGGCGAAGTTCGATCGGCTGTGGCCCCGTCCAGTCACCCGACGGCACGGCCACATTGCAGAGTGGTACACGCTGAGTTCAGGGCCAGGCGTGCTGCGAAGGAGGACGAGGACATCCTCCTTCATGACTGCCGGGCGGCTATGCATGCGATCCAATTGGTCTAGCTCTCGCTGGAGTTTGCCCCGGGACTGCTCCTCCCGAACCAGGTGGTCCCGGTACGCCTTCTCTCTCTGGAGAGCGAGCACGGCCATCTTCTCGCCCCAGAGGGTCTCCGCGTCATCCTGGTCAGCCACCATCGACTTGCTCCTCAATCCACGTCGTCGTTCGAACACCCTATTACTTTACGAGTTCATTATTAAGTACCCCCGAGGGCTCCGCAAGCACTGCGCGCCCGGCCGCAACAGATCGGACGCTGACCGTCCGGACGGCGAGTCTTGGTGGGGAGGAAAACACGCGACCTCACGGGCCATTCGTGAGGGCACTCTGCGCGCCTTGACACGCGAATCTGGCCTACGGTTCACGCATGTATCCGCCGCCTGCCGGGCAGGAACTCACTGAGGATCAGGCCAGAGAACTCGATGACACCTTCCTTGCGTCGGACCCCTTGCAGTACTTCCGCTCGCGGATCGCGTCGTTGCTGGCGTGGCAGGAAAGCGTGCCCGTCTTGGAGACCACGCTCGTCGACGCCGAGCCCGGCAGCATGCGGGCCGAGTTCAACGAGTACCTTCAGCGGCCCGCAGTGGATGGACCGTTCAATGACCTCGATGTGCACGCGCAGATCGCCGCTGACGCACTTGCGGTCCGCCATCACGCCGCCGAATCCCTCCTACGGTTCGCCTGCGCCCGCCTCGCCCCCTCACCGCGCCGGCGCGCCGTGTCTGTGGGCAGAGATTGCCTCGGGCGCGACCCAGATCGCCGAGGTCATCGATCGCCTGAACGCTAACGCCCAAGAGGCGGATCCGGGCGAGCGAATGTTGCTCGCACTGGTCGAGCCCGGGGCAATCGAGGTCGCGCGCAGGAGCCCTGAGATCGTTGACGCCTGCAACGTCTATGTCGACTGGCTCGGCTACGCGGCCGGTCTGCTCAGTCCCGCCGAGATTGATCTGCAGGCTGGCCACAACAAGGCCAAGCACGGCCTTGCCGTCCGAGCCCGGTCCGACATGCGGGTTGCCTTCGTGACGACACCACCGAACGAGGACGGCAATCTCCCGCTGAGCGCATTCGCCGGACCCGACGCCGTCGACATCTTTGACCAGCCCGTCCTCGAGTTCCTCGCCCGCGGCCCCAAGGTCGATGGCCACCGCCAAGGCTTCGAGATCACTCAGCTCCGCCTCAAGCCGTCAGCCTTGCTCGCAGACGCCCGGATGCTCGCCATGGCGCACGCTGCGCTGTTCCATGTCGCCGCCGTGGAGCACTTCGCTGACCGCGACGGTCTCCGCGAGCACCAAAACCGGCACCGTTCCCCGGCTACCCGGTCGGCGGCCCGAGGCCGGAGCACATCGACGCCCATGCACCGCTCGGGATGCGCTTCCCACTGACCACGCCACCGGGAGGCGGACTCCCCAGACGCGACGCCGGAATCGGGTTCCGCGACCACTTCCAAGTCCTCTACGTCGACCACGCCAACCACAGAAGCGGCCGCATTGTCGACGACTGAAGGCATCATTGGCGCCATGACCAATCCCGACCTTCCGAGGTCGGAGAGTGCAGTTGAGCATCGTGGAGACCTGACCAGACTGGAGATTCACTGTGAGCGTCGACGAACTGGCCCAGCGCATCCGGGCGCGTGCCGCCGAGACGGGCGCCGACGTCGTTATCCTTCCCGAAGGCGTCGATCAGCAAACGGGTAAGGGCGTCTACGCGCAGGACACCTTGCTCCTCGTCAAGCGTTTGCGTCATGAGGGCATCAATGCCGACTACCTTGACCGCACTGCCGACCGCTACTTCGTCACCCAAAAGAGCGCGCTGCTCACGCTCGCGGCGACTGTCGGAATCGGTATCGCAACCAACGCGGCGTGGGACGGCGTCAAGAAGGTTGTCTCGCTCATGCGTGGCAACGGCAACAGCCCGCTCACGATCATCGTCACCGACGCCAGTGACACAGCGCCGGCCGAGGTCTCCGTCAGTGGGTCGCCCGCCGAAGTCATGAGTGCTCTGGAGAAGTTGAAAGCGCGCCAGCTACTTCCCTCGATGTCGCCTGCACCACTGACTGCGGGGTCGACCACGGCCAGTGACGAGGTGCACGGCGAACCCGGCGAGGGCGAGCCGCCGACTCCTCACAGCCTGAAGCAGATCGAGGGCGCTCTGAGCGCGGGAGCCGGGTTGATTGATCGCAGCCGAAGGCTCCTCGAGGAGGGTCCAGAAGAACGGGCTGAGGGCGAGGCAGCCGCACGTCGTGCCTTGTCACACTTTCGTTCCGCATTGGACTGGGCCGAGGACACCGATCGAGAGGATGAAGCCCATGCGGCAATGGACGCGGCAGGTCGTTGGACCTGCGAGACGTTCGGGTGCGAATTGGAGTACACCAACGGGACCTACTACCGAACCTGCCCCGTCGACCCGGGACACAATCGAGTTGGCTTCAGCGTCGGTGGAGTGGCAACCAGAATCTGCTCACTATGCGACCGCGACTTCAGCGACTGCGAGCACGATCCTGCCCGAGAGTACTTGACGCCCGGAGGCAGTAGTCCGCTCGGTTACTGCCGGGTTTGCATGGAGCAAGGCTGCACCGAGCATCGGCGGCACCTCCAGTACCCGGCGCGGCCGAGGTTCGATCATCACCGAGATGCAACTTGACGAGATCAGTGTCGTCTCGAGGCCCGCCCAACCTGACGCTCGGATCCATCGTCAGGAGGTCACTCTCCGGTACCCGGAGGCTGGTCTGGGTGAGGACTTCTCTCCGGGCGCACCAGTTTGCTGCGAGCGTTGTCTAAGGCGTGTGGGGGGCTCATCCAGATGGAGGATCCCCTATTGGACAACGGCTGACCCGGGGTCGGGGCGGTTGGCCTCCATCGACGACAGACGCCCTCGGGGTGCGGACACCGTTCATGGGCGCGGCTTCTGGGCCGGGAATGCCTCCCACCCGGGCAGCGTCAAGTGGGCCAAGGGTGGGGTATCCCGGCGGATCCCCGTGCCAAAGTCGATGTCACTCGGCGCCCGCGCCACTAGGAGTTCGCTCGCGATAGACCGTCGCCACCGCGGCTCGGGATGAGCCGTCACGGTCGGGCCAGAGGTGGCCATACGTGTCCGGGGTCGTCTTGGCCGAGGCGTGCCGTAGCCGCGCTTGGACTACCTTGACGTCGAGCCCGGAGGCGATGAGCAACGAGGCGAAGTAGTGCCGGAGGTCGTGGAACCGGAAGTCGTTGGTCAGTCCCGCGGTCTCGCGGCAAGCTCGGATGGCGCGTTCGATCGTCCACGGTCCGGCGGGGTTGCCCCACTGGTCGCTGGCCGGGGAACCGCCCGTCGCCGAGGTGGATCGCTTCGGCGAGGAGATGCGCCATCTCCTTGGGGATCGGGATCGGGGTCCGACTGATGTCGGACTTGAGCGGTTCATTCAGCCACTGGGCCGATGGCGCCACTACGCCGTTGACGAAGTCGACGTCTTCGACCCGCAGCGCTGCTGCCTCGGCCAGACGCAGCCCGGCATGTGCGCCGAGCAGGACCGCCGGTCGCACCCCAGCCGGTACAGCGTCGTACAGCGCCCACACCTGTGCCGTCGTCGCGACGTACGGGCGTTGCTTTCCCATCCCGGGAGACGTCCGCCGCGAGCACGGGTTCCGCGCGACGAGCCCGTCATGGACCGCATCGGTGAAGAGCTGCGAGAGCCGGGAATGGAGTGCGTAGACATAGGAGTCGGCGCGGCCCTCTTCCTTGAGCACCGTGGTCCGGGCACGTACGTCGGACGGCTTCACTGCCGACAGCGGCACCCACTGAAGTGCGCCTTGATGATCTTGATGTGAGCCACGGCCTGCCGCACGGTCGACTTGCGCCGAGTGCCGTAGCCGGCGAGCCACTTGTCGCACCACTCCCCCATGGTGAGCTTGGCGTCCTTTGGTGTGACGTGATCGCCGCGCAGCAGCGCAGATAGCTGCTTGTCGATCCAGTTCTGGCCGTCGGCCTTCCGGTCGAAGGCGCGAGTGTGCTCGCGGCCAGCGTCGTCGACGTACCGCGCGCGCCAGCGGGTCACCTGTCCTGGCAACGGCCGACGGCACTTCGATGGTGTTGCCGTTCTCGTCCTTGACGCGTTTGCGCCAACGGTCCTCGACGGCTCCGCGTTGGGAGCGTCGCTGTCGGGGCGTGGTCCCGGGTTGCCTACTCATCTGTCCGCCGTAGCACCGATCGCCGTCCGAGGCGACGGCGATCGTCATGCCTGTGGAGAATCAGGCCACTCCTCGGCCTGTGGACTCGCGCTGCTCGTCGAGCCAGTCCATGACGTCCCGGCGCCAGTACCGCAGCCGCCGCCCGATGATGAAGCCGCGCGGGGCCGGTGTCGAGCACGCGCCAGTAGCGCAGCGAGGCGAGGGGCATGCGGAGCAGTTCGGCGACCTCCTCGATCGTGAGCAGTTCGTCGCGGAGGGTCGCGTCGCTGTGGGGGTATTCGGTCATGGTGAGCTCCTGCCTGTTGGGGTTGGTCCTACCCCTAAAGGTCGAGCGGGCGCCACGAGTGGCCACTCGAATGTCAGATCTCTATCGTTGCGTCTTTGCTTGCTTTTCTCAGCATCTCAAGGATAGAGTTTGGCGGAACGGACTTACACGATCGAAGGAGGATCAATGCAGACCATCCGGGTGAGCGACACGACGTACCGAGCACTCGAACTCGCTGCGCGCCTGACGGGCATGACGCCCGGTGGCGTTATCGAGAAGCTCGTCGCCCAGACCACCCAAGAGCCGGCCACCTCGTCCCCGGCGCCAACCCCAGAAGGTGTCGCCGTGTATGCGGACTACAACGGCGAGCGCACCGGGGGGCATCTTCGACCCCGTCACGACCCGCATTGACATCACCTCGGGTCGCACGGCGGGCACGAAGCACAAGACGCCGAGCGCTGCCGCGCGAGCAGTCGTCGAGAGCGAACGTCCGGGCATCGACTCGAATCGGAACGGTTGGACATTTTGGAGTCTCGACGACGGGACGAGCCGTCAGCTCAAGGCGATTCGCTAGCCGTCCTGACAGAACTCCCGTTATCTGACGAGGTCGCTGACAGGATGGGAACCCAAGATCCAGCACACCGAGGGAAGCCAGTGCCACCAAAGAAGCGACTGCTCGTGATCACCTGCTCTCCGCCGGATCTCGAAGAGCGGGCGATCGAACTCGTCCTCGAAACGGCTTCTGTTGCCCGCGGGCCGGGGGTGTGACTCCACGGTGAGAGGGCTGTTTGACCGCGGCGAACTGCGAGAGTTCCTCCAAAAGGTGCTCCGGGATGTCGCACGCCAGATCGAAGGACTTCCGGAAGACGAGGTGCTCGCACGATCGACCGAGGACCTCCTAGAAGAGCTCTCGGCCCTCGCGACCCTGAAGGTCCCCGCTCTGAGCGACGACCCTGTCGACGGCAAGGTCGACGAAACCTCTAAGCAGGTTAGGGACCAGTTCGGCCGAGACCGTACTTACGCCGTTCGCGGGTTCACCATCGGTGCGACGTACGAATTCACCGGTGACAGTCGCCTGTTCCAGTACAGGCCAAGCACCCACCTGATGACGCGGTTCGAGGCGACGGTTGGAAACGGCCGCCTGAGCGTGATGTCAGAACAGACGGGAGACGACGTCGATCCGGCTCAGGCCCAAGCATCGATCGCTCGAATGATCGACCCGATCCGAACGGAGTTGGGGCATGTCGAGGCGGATGTAGGGGCTCACAACGCACGCGTCGCCGAACAATTGCGACCCATAATCGAACGACGCAAAGAGCTGGTTCAAAGGCGGAGGAGCTTGGCGGGCGCACTCGGCTTCCCCATCAGCAAGCGGCAAGACGCTCCGAAGTCCGTCCCCTTGGCGCGAAAGCAGATCGGCGCCGCCCGGAGCCAACGTTCCCGGCCCCCTACTCCGACGAGCCAGCTCTGACGACCCAGCAGTACGAGGATGTCATCAAGGTCGTCCGGTCGACCCTGTTGGCGATGGAGCGGACTCCATCTGTTGCCTCCGGGGAAAATCGAGGAAGAACTCCGCGACCAGATTCTCGTCCAACTCAACGGCACGTTTGAGGGTGGCGCTACTGGCGAGACCTTCGTCCAGAAGGGCAAGACCGACATCTTGGTGAAGGATGGCGAGCGCCATGTGTTCGTGGGCGAGTGCAAGTGGTGGAGTGGTGCGAAGGCGTGCAGCGAAGCCATAGACCAGTTGCTGGGTTACCTACCTTGGCGGGACGAGAAAGCCGCCTTGATCTTGTTCATCGACCGCAAGGACGCAACGGCCGTCATCGAGAAAGCAGACCGGGCGGTTCGCGACCACCCTGCCTTCAAGCGCGTTGGAACAAGCACCGAAGAATTGGCTGCTCGCCGCAACTTCGTACTCGGACACCCTGAGGACACCGATCGGGAGATCCGCCTCGCCGTCCTTTTCGCCGTCCTCCCCAAAGACGCCTGACCTCCACGCCCGACCTCCACGCCCGACCTCCACGCCCGACCTCCACGCCCGACCTCCACGCCCGACCTCCACGCCCGACCTCCACGCCCGACCTCCACGCCCGACCTCCACGCCCGACAGACACACCTCTTTCACCGGCCGCCCGTCCTTGGCCACTCGCACCCGATCGCCGGCCCTTTGGGGTGTGATGACGTTGCACATGCTGTCGGCCGAGTCGGGGTACGAATACCTGACACGGCAGGTGGCCGCGCTCGACTCGACCGAGAAGGGGCGCACCCCACTCGCCGACTACTACTCGGCCAAGGGCGAGTCGCCCGGTCGCTGGGTCGGCTCCGGCCTCGTCGGGCTCGACGGCGTAGCGGACGGCGATGTGGTGACTGCCGAGCAGATGAAGCATCTGTTCGGCACCGGCTCGCACCCGCTCACAGGCCGGGCTCTCGGGACGGCGTATCAGATCTTCGACAACAGCGCCGTCGACGAGTTCAACGCCGAGGTCGGGCGCCGGGTGCGGGAGGCTTCGAGACGCGGCTCCGTCGCCCCTCAACCAGTGGGCAAGTTGGCGGCTCGGATCCGAACCGAGGTCGCCCGCGAATGGTTCGAGCGGGACCATGGGCGTAGCCCGGAGAGCGCTCGTGAACTCTCCGACGCCGTCCGGCACTACACGCGGCCACGGCACACGGCGGTCGCTGGCTACGACCTGACGTTCAGTCCGGTGAAGTCGGTCTCGACGCTCTGGGCGGTGGCGCCCGGCGAGGTCGCTCGCGTGATCGAGGCGGCGCACGAGGCCGCCTGTACGCGATGCCCCGGACTTCATCGAGCGCGAGGTGCTGTTCACGCGCGAAGGCCGAGGGGGTGCCCGGCAGGTCGAGACCCGTGGGCTGATCGCCACGGCATTCACCCACCGCGACTCGCGCGCCGGCGACCCCGACCTGCACACCCACGTCGCGGTCTCCAACAAGGTGCAGACGCTGCAGGGCAAGTGGTTGGCGATCTACGGCAAGGTTCTGCACGAGCACATCGTTGCCGCGTCGGAGACCTACAACACTGCCCCGGAGTTGCGGCTCACCGAAACACTCGGAGTGCGGTTTGTTGAACGCGCTGGGCTGTCGACAGGCTCCACCACCGGGAAGAGCAAGCGGCCGGTGCGCGAGATCGTGGGGGTCGACACGGCCCTGTGTCAGCAATGGTCGCGGCGACGTACGGACATCACCGTTCGGCAGGGTGAACTCGCGCGTGAGTTCCGGCAGGTCCACGGGCGACCGCCGACTCAAATCGAGTCGGTTGTGCTCGCCCAGCAGGCGAACCCGGAGACCCGCGAGGCCAAGCACGAGCCGAGGTCGTACGCCGACCAGCGCCGCACCCGGCTGGCTGAGGCAGCGGAGGTGCTGGGCTCCGAGCAGGCGGTGTCGGCAATGATCAGTGATGTGGTTTCGAGACGCCGCTCCGCGCCTCCTGATCCACTCGTGCGGATCACAGTCGACTGGACCAACGAGATCGCTGAGCGTGTGATCACCGAGCTTGAGGCCCACCGGGCGACCCGGCGAACGCAGCACGTGAAGGCGGAAGTGCAGCGCCAGTTGCGTGGCGTTGCGCTACCGATCGACCGGGCGGGGCAGGTGGCCCAGTTCGTCGCGGACGATGTTGTGTCGCACTCGGTGAACCTCACCCCCGACGCCGATCCGATCGCTGACCCCACGGCCCTTCGACGCTCGGACGGCACCAGCGTCTACCGCCACACCGGCACCGATCACTACACCAGCCAGCGTCTCCTCGACGCCGAGCGGCGGATCGTCGCCATCGCTGGCCCAGTCGGCGGGGCCGCCCGGACAGTCGACGAAGTGGCGTGGTCGGTGTTGGTCGCGCGACTGCACGACGTACCCCTCAACCGTGGCCGGGAGGCACTGGTGACCGCGATGGCCACCAGCGGTCGGCGGGTGCAACTCGCCCCGGCGCCCGCCGGGTCCGGCAAGACGACCGCGATGCTGGTGCTCGCGGCGACGTGGACCGCACGCGGGGGCAACGCCGTCGGGCTCGCGCCGTCGGCGGCAGCCGCGGCCGCGCTCGCCGAGGCAACGGGCATGCCCTGCGAAACTCTGGCCAAACTCGACCACGACCTCGCCCACTCCCCCGGATCCGCCCTCGTCGCGTCGATCCAACCGGGAACACTCGTGGTGATCGACGAGGCCGGGATGGCCGACACCCTCACCCTCGACCGCGTCATTGCGTACGCCGCTGCGCGCGACGCCGTCGTCCGGCTCATCGGCGACGACCAGCAGCTTGCGGCCGTCGGCGCCGGCGGGGTACTCCACGACATCGTCACCACACACGGTGCGCTACGTCTCGACGAATTGGTGCGGTTCGCCGACCCGGCCGAGGCGACCGCGTCACTCGACCTCCGCGACGGCGACAACGCAGCGCTCGGGTTCTACCTCGATCACGAGCGTGTCCACGTCGGCGACGTCGACGGGTGCGCCGACGACCTGCTCGACACGTGGCAGCGCGAGCGTGCTGCTGGCCGGGACTGCGTGATGCTCGCGCCGACCCGCGACCTCGTCCGCCAGCTCAACCTCCGAGCTCAGAGGGCTCGTGATCTGCGCGGCCCGTCAGTGCGGTTGTCCGACGAGTGTGACGCCCGGGTCGGCGACGTGGTGATCACCCGTCGCAATGACCGACGCCTCGGCATCAGCGGCAGCGACTGGGTCAAGAACGGTGACCGCTGGATCATCACTGCCACCAAGGACGGCAGGCTCTCGGTGCAGCATCGAGATTCTGGCCTGCACACGATGCTGCCCGCGGAGTACGTCGCCGAGCACGTGGAGTTGGGCTACGCCTCAACCGTCCACACCGCGCAAGGCCTCACCACTGACGTCATGCACGGCATCGTCACCGGCCAAGAGACCCGTCAGACCCTCTACACGATGCTCACCCGCGGCCGGATCGAGAACCACGTCCACGTCGTGCTCACCGAGGCCAACGACGACCACGCGCTGCCCTCGCCGAGGCTGGATCGTGCCCGAACCGCCACCGAACTACTGGAAGGGATCGTGGCCCGCGACGGTGCCACTGCCTCGGCGACGACCACTCGCGCCGTCGCTGCCTCCCCCGAGACGCAATTGAAGACGGCCGTCGCGAGGTACGCCGACGCTCTTGCTCTCGCTGCGTCGAAGCTGCACGTCGACCTCGAGGAGGCTCCCGTCGGGCCACTCCCCGGCTTGCCGGTGTCCACGCCGACCGGCCGAGCATCCGGCCCGGGGTCCGTACCTCGCCGGCCACGCCCGTCGCGTCTCCACCCTCACCACCCGGGTTCGCGACCGCGCCACCTCGACACTGCCCGAGTGGGTGCGCCGGCACGACGACGTACTCACCCCCGACCTCCGCGCCGACCTCGCCGTCTGGAGGGCGGCCCGCGGAGTCAGGGCCAACGACCGCACGATGGCCGGTCAAACTCCGAACAGCGACGACGAGGCGTCGTACCACCGCCACCTCACGCGCACGATCAACGCCCGCTACGGCGAAGCACTCAAGGTCTGGGAGGAGCGCATCGTCCAGTACGTCGGCACGCGCGATGAGGAGACCATCGGGCTGGCCAAGCAACTCGACAAGCTCCAGCGTCGCGGTGTCGACGCCGAGCTGGCCCTCAGCGTCGCCCTCGCGCGCAAGCCGCTGCCGGTTGACCGCCCCACTGCTGCCCTCGCCTACAGGATCAAGGCCCTCAACGGCACCACGCGTCGGGCGCCCGAGTCGGCCGACACGTTCGCGCGGCGTACGCAGCAGCCTTCTGGCCCTGCGATGGGTCTCTGAGCCCTATGCCGCGTTCTCGGCCCTGATGCAGTCCGGACACATCCACGGCTCGAGCGCGCACCGCTCGGTGACGGGGTCCCACGTCAGCGCATGTGCTCGGGTCGCCCGGAGCATCCACTCGCGACACCGGCGGTAGGCCGAGGCTTCTGGTGAGTCGCCGAGCTCTCTGGCCCATTCTGCGAACGCGAGGTCATCACCCTCCGACTCGAGGAGGGACTCCAGACCCTGCCCGCGAGCGAACGCGGCCACCCGGTCGAGCAGCTCGGCGACATGGCGGCGCATGGTGCGCGCCTTCGTCTGGTCAAGCCACGTGAGGATCTCCGGGGCATCCGGTGAGGTGACGCCAGCACGACCACGTTTCGGCTTCTTCAGCCACTCGGCATGCTCGGCGGCGGACGCAAGGATGCGAACCTCCTCGATCGTGATGTCGTCGACGGCGAGCATCCGCTCCACGACGGCGCGCAGGACGCGTTGGGCCTCGGGGTCCCGCTTGGGAACCACCGGGATCGCCTGCTCGCCGACCGTGTCGCTTGGTTGAGTCTTCGCATTGGTCCGATCCGCACGAAGACCTGCCTCGCCCTTGCCGAACTCGGCCTGAATGGACCGCTCGATGTTGCGAAGGATCGTCCTTCCAACAGCCCTCGGCGGAGTGCCGCCCTGACTTCGGATCTCAACCCACAATTGCCCAGCGACCAGACCGTCGATGTCCGGCGCGACATCGCACAACTTGGCACCGAGTCGCTTCTGCGCCAGGTACAAGTAGCCACGCCAACGCGACCGCGGCGTTCTCGTCGGTCATCGCGAGCACTGCAAGCGCGCGTATCGGACCATCGCGGTCGACCGGTGTCGCGGCGCTGAGCCACTTGGGTAGGTCGAAGAGGTCGTCGACGACACCGAGGTCAGGATCGTCACTGATCCACGCGGGCCATGCGTCCGCGCCGCGGTCATCTGGGGGTTGTCGACGTCGTCGACGCCGAGGATCTTCGCAATGCTCATGTGATGCTCCAGCCGAGCCTCGGAAATGGGGAGGAGCGGGCATCGGGAGCCGACGCTCCAAGTGCTTCGTTGTGAAGGGCCAGCCGTCTCCGGCGGTCATGTGCGCACCGAGCGTCACCAACGCCGGGCATCACCAGCAGGCTACGACCGACGCGCTCCAGATTATTGGAACCAGTACGGCGTGTCGCCTTGCTAATGAACCTTTGCGCACGTCGCCATCCTCAGGACATGAGGATGCGGAGCGCCGTCTGCCCGTTGGTCCGCCACTGCTCTGGAAGGGTGCGCCACTCGCGAGCATCATCGGGGAGCGCCCGAACCAGCGCCCGGAGTCGCGCCCTGTCCGAACCCGCGAGCAGCTCACGTGCGGCGTACGGATCCTCAATCACCGCAAGAAGAAGCGCGCCGTCCCGGAGATGGCGTTCCTTGTCTCTCGAGTCGGTCTGGTAGGCCGCGGCCTTGAGGATGACTGCACCAAACGGTGACGGGACGCTCACCGTGGTCGTGCGACCGGGCTCAATGGCCAGCCGCGCGTTGATGGTGCGACGCAGAGCTTGGGTGCCGCCTTCGATCGCGACCATGGTTCGACCGCGCAACTTCTCGACTACCCGCGGAGATGCATGGTCGGCGATCAGGACGTCGACGACGCCGGGTGCAGTGGTGACGAGATCCACGGTGGAGTCGCCGCGCCTGAACCGGTGCGCCGTGTCGGTCCGGTCATCGATCGATGGCTTGAACTCATACCCGAGCGACTCCAGCGCCTTGGCGGCCTCGGCGGCAACACCGCGGGTCGTCTCGACGTGGAGGACGATGTCGACGTCGTTGGTCGGGCGCAAAGATTCAATCCCCCGATGGATGCCGTGCAGCTGGGTCATCAACCCGCCAACGAGAGTCCACTTCTCGTGAGAGAGCACAGCCTCGATCTCGGCAACATTTGGCCGGGGCGCACCCCAGCCTCCCGGCGGGCTGGGTACGTCGATGGTGGTGCGGTCAACCACGAAATTCCTCCAACGCACGGTCGAGCGCGTCCACGCCTGCCCGTCGCTCACGGACCTCCAACGACTCGGCGAGGTCGATCGCGGCCAGCACGACACTTCGCTTCGCCAAGTCACGTACGACGTCAAGACCCATGGTCGTCGCTCGGAGCGTCACCCTTCCTTCGTCGTCGCGAATCAGGCCGTGCCTAGACGCGAGCCCGTCGACGTCTCCGACAGAGATGTAGCCGTCAATGTTGTTCGTCTCCGTCAGTCCGAGCCGGCCGGCCACATCGGCCGCGTAGACGAGCTCGCCCAAGAGGTACTGCCCGGCGCGTGAGTGGGCCCGATAGCGAGTGACCTCCGCGCGCTCTCGAGCCCCGCTCGACCAGCTCGGCTGCATCGAGCTGGCGAAGCCGGCCTCTGAGTCGCGAACGCTGGGTGTCTCCCATCCATTCAGCATCAGCGCCAGACAGCAGCGCAACCGCACCCCGGGCTGTTGCCTCAGACCACGCGCGCTTGTGCGATCCGCCCCGAACGGCCAATAGTCGAGCGACCGACGTTTCGTCGAGCACGCCCCGCGCCACTTGCCGCAGCTCTCCACGCGCGACTAGGTGCTGCACCTGACGTGAGGAGACGCCAAGGCGCTCGGCAGCCTCGGAGACAGCAAGCAAACCCATGACAGATAGTCTCATATATACGAACCTATCTGTCAACGCCGACGAAGGCCCTGACCGACGTGACCCCGAACCTGTCGCCTCTCGCTACTACTGTCCCCCTGTGGGCATCGAACTCGACGGGATCATCAGCGACTTCTCCACGATCGCGAACCAACTCGGGCTTCCCGGGTGGCCCGCGAAGTTCGACGTCGAGTATCTGGCGGCCCCTCACAAACCCAAGGCCTTGCGCCCCGGTCACGGGGCGATCTATGTCTTCGCACTGGCTGACGACGTCACAAGCGAGGCGGGCCGCGGACGCGTCCTGAAGGTGGGTCGCGTCGGTCCCAACTCGAATGCCCGATTCCAGAGTCAGCATTACTCACCAGCCTCGAGCCGATCGAACCTCGCGAACTCAATCCCGGGCTACCCGGCACTGTGGTCGTGGCTCGGAATCGATGACATGGACTCGTCAACGATCCGTGAATGGATGCTCACGCACCTCGACAGGGCGAACGTCTACGTGCCATCTGCCAGCGCGGAGCTGATCCCGCAGTTGGAGATGTACGTCCGAGCACGCCCTGGGCGGCTCCGTTTACGAGGGCTCGGCATGATCGACGTCCCGATGACAAACCGGCAGGTCGAGGACTTGACGATCCAACTTGTCCTGGAACGCGAACACGCAGCTGGCCGCTCCGCCATCGACACCCGGGGTAAGGGCGCGCTCGCCGACATCGAAGGAGACTGGCTCATCGAGGTAAAGGCGTTCGGAGGGTCAGCACGTGGCGCCGACCTGTGGCTGGAGACGCGCCGAGTCGATGCTGCCCTATCCGAACCGACGCGATTCCATCTCGTTGTGGTCGAGGCGATCAGGTCCAAGCACCCGCGCATCATCGACGTTCACGGCGAGCAACTCTCGCGCAACTTCTGGATCGCCGTCGCGAGAAGCGCTACTTCGAGGTGCCCTTCCCAACCGGCACGTATGACGCGCTTATCCAAAGCGAGCAGACGTAGCCATTCCGCTCCCACGCTTGGACAACTACCGATAGTCTGAGCCTGCGCACGTCGCGCAAGCCCACGTCGGGCGAAATGAACACTCCCTTGGGAGAGAAACGGAGAAAGTCATGTCGACTTCCCCCAGCAACACCTACCCGGACCTGCTCGCCGACAACCTCGGCAGTGGGTCTTTGTCATCTATCAACGTGTGGTGGGCGACGACCGAGCCGGAGCGCATCCACTTCGTTGTTGCAGACGGCCGTATGACCGACGACCTCGGCGAGAAGCCGGGCCTGCGACTCGTGTTCTCCTCGAATCCGAAGAGCGCTGACTACAACCCGGCCAACTTCAATCGCTGCGCTCGAATGCTTCGGGATGCCGGCAAGCCTGCCCCCGAACAGGACGTTCCCTGAACACAAGCGACACCTCCGCTACCGCGACGCCCTCTTGGGCGCGGTCAGCACCGGGTCCGCCCCGACCAAGGCCGCCACAGTGCCGGCCGACGCCGAAGTCTGCCCCACCTGTTTTGCCTACGTCGCGGACATCGGCAATCACAAGACGGCCCTCCACTGAGGCGCTGAAATTCCGCAGGGATTCCGCAGGAGAATCGCTAGGGGCCAAAATCAGCCAACTTTGGCCGACGGCCGAAATCAGCGTTTCCGCAGTTCAGAGCATGTTTTTCGTCGATCTCCGACACCCGTCAACACGGCTCCGGGGACTTCGAGCTCTATTACGACATCTGATTCAACGGTTTTCGACCGTTGCCGTTAGGTGCCTGAAATGGCCCCTGACGCGAAGATTCACCCCGAGCAGGTTGGGTCTTCGCGTCAGGGCTTTCAGGACACGTTGTCGAGGGTCACGCGATAGCCCATCGCCTCGAGTTGGTGGATGGCACGCTTCTTGGTTCGGCCGGGGTTGAGTCGGGTGAAGTAGTCGCCACCTAGGTCGTCGTAGAGGGTTCCGGTGGTGCCCATGTGCCAGATCGCGATGAGCATGGAGTGCTGGATCGCGACGTTGGCCTTCTTGGGTCCCCGCCGGCTCGCGATGCGTCGGTAGCGGGCGCCGTAGTAGGTGCGCGGGTTCTGCGCGCATGCCATCGCTGCCGCACCGAGCGCTCCTTGCAGGTAGGGATTGCCGGGCCGCGACTTGCTGGACTTCACCTTCCCGGCGGACTCGTTGTTGCCGGGCGTCGTCCCGGCCCGGGACGCGAGGTGCTTGGCGGACGGGAACCACGACATATCCGCACCGGTCTCGGCCACGACGACGTCGGCGGTACGGGTGCTAATGCCGGGGATGGTGCAGATCAGGTCGTGGAATCCCTGAAAGGGCTCCATCATCACCTCGATCCGGGAGGTCAGCTTGTCGATCGCGTCGGTGTGCCGGTCGATCAGGTCCAGATGGACCTGGACCAAGAACGCGTGATGCTCGTTGAACCGCCCGTTCAACGCCTCGGTCAGCTCGGGGATCTTGTTCCGCAGCCGGCGCTTGGCCAGATCGGCAAGCGCCGCGGGGTCGTGGTCACCGGCGATCAGCGCATCAAGCATCGCCCGGCCGGACACACCGAGGATGTCGGATGCGACAGCCGACAACTTGATCCCGGAGTCCTCCAGCAGCTTCTCCAGTCGCTGGGCCTCACGAGCTCGCTCCCCGGTGATCGCGGTCCGCGTTCGGGTCAGGTCCCGCAGTTGCCGGATCGGCTCGGGCGGCACGAACGAGGCCCTCACCGGGCCGTGCGCGCGAGTTGCGCGAGCCGAGCAGTCGCGTCAGCGACATCGCTCTTGCGACCGGGCACGGTCTTGACATGGCGCGCATTGACCAGCATCACCTCGACGCCGGGCAGGTCTTCGAGGAGATAGTAGAACGGCTTCCAGTAGTCCCCGGTCGCCTCCATCACCACACACGTGACGTGCTCGGCGACCAGATGCTCACGCAGCGCCGGGATCTGACCGGTCACCGACCCCCGGTGTCGTGACGGTCTCGACCGTCTTGCGCCGCCCGGCTCCGGCGACTCGGACACATACCTTGGCGTCCTTCTTCGACACGTCCATCCCCGCACACCGCGGGTGCACGACTTCCATCTCGGTCTCCTTCTCGCACGGACTCACGGCGTCCGTCGTGGGGAGGGCAGGGAGAAACGAAAGTCTGACGCACGGGCTCTACGGCACCAATCCACGGTTCCCGTGGAAGCCCTCCGCCCGCATGCTGACCTTCAGGCTCACAGGCACCACAGAGGCAACGGGGTCGACCACGACGAACAACGTCAGTCTGTGCCGCCACCAACGCGACCAGCAACAGCAAACGGCGCCGAATCTTCGCTCACCATGGTGAGCCTCGAAGACGGCGCCGTGCTGCTGACCCTGAAAACGCCTTCCAGCGGCTTCCGCGGTCAGGGGTCGTTTTTCGTCCTCTGGTGTACCCAGTGTGTAACCAGCGGACTTTTCAGCGGGCGGTATGAGACCCGGCTGGAGCAGGCGAAACAGCTGCCTCGAGGCACCGGTTTCTTCAGGGGCCGCGGGGTGCGCGAAGGGACCGGCCACCGGGCCGCATGCCCGGAGCGCGGGGCCCGCGGCGGCGCTGGCGGAGCCGGCGCCCTTGATCCTCTAGAGCCATGTCCAGCAAATCCGAGTGCTGCACCCGCCGGAGGCCATCCGTTCCGGGTCGGATGACATAGTCAGATATCCGCACCCACATGAGCGTGTGCCTCGCGCAACCGGGTGCGCGGGACCATACTCGGTGAATGACCTGGGCCAAGGCTGCGCTGACGGGTGGGTTGCTTGTGCTCCTCGCGACCTTTGGCATCGGCACGGAGAACGCGCTGTCCACTGTGGTCATGGGCCAGACCCAGCACCGCGGCCTCGCGATCCCCACATCCCGGCTGATGTCCGGAACCGACTATGAAGCGCAGCCGGGCTCGGTGGCCACCGACGATTAGAAGCGTGAGACAGCCTGCGGGCCCGTCGTTCATGAGTCCCGAGTGCTCGTATTCACGATCATGGGCGTGGGCGGCCTGCTTGCCCTCGTCGGGTGGACTGCCCTCTCAACGCGAAGGGAAGCCATGTCGCGCACGGTTACGCACGCCCGCGCGTAGGACGGCGCCAACATCCGGATCGGCCGCGATCCGCGCGCTCTGCCGACGATTCATCAGCGGAGCCAGAGGTAGTGACTACGCTCGCGGCATGGATGATGTGACCGTCGCAGGCGCCACCCCGGAGGATCTCAGTGAACTCGTCCAGCTCTTTATGGGCTACCCGGAGTTCTACGGGCGCCGGCAAGATGCAAGCAGTGTCGAGCGCTTCCTTCGTGACCGAGTCGCCAATGGGGACAGCGTGATCCTCACGGCCAACATTGGCGGACGGCTGGTCGGGTTCACACAGTGCTACCCAACCCGGTCGTCCCTTGCGCTCGCGCCAGCGTGGGTGCTAAACGACTTGTTTGTTTCTCAAGAGGGTCGAGGATCAGGGGCTGGGCGTGCGCTGGTTCGGGCGGCTGCCGACGCCGCTCGCGATGCGGATGCCGTCTATATCGCGCTCGAGACCGCGCCAGACAATGCGACTGCGCAGGCGCTTTATGAGTCTGAAGGATACGAACTCGACGACGAGTTTCTCCACTTCTCACTCGGTCTTACGGGCGCGTGAGCTGATGCGCTGATCCGCCGCTGACCGTGCACGGACATGCCGAGATTCTGATATCGCGCATCCGTCGCGAGCGCGAGCAAAGCCTCAGTCGCGCTGTGGCCAGCCGCTGGGATACGAGCCGTTGATCGTGTCGCCGTTCGCGTACAGCGACACGTCTCGGTCCACCTGCAACGCCTCGATTTCTGGGTCAGCAACGAGCGCCTCGATCAGCGAAGGAGTGCCGCCAACAATCGTCGAGTCGTAGTCGATTTCCGAGTTGACCAGCCAAGACCCGTCGTGCGGCCACCAGATCGTGGGTGAGTGCACGAGGCCCGTCTGGAACTCGGATGACAGTTCGGCTACGTCCGCCACGGCACTCGAGAAGAGCCAGTACTCGCGCCCGGGCAGCCTAAATCCGGGCTTGGCGCGCCATCGGTCAGGAGCGCTCCCGAAGCCGACCCACAAGGCGGACCAGCACAGCTTGGGAGTGGCAGTGTTCGCCGCCGGGTGACTGAGCAGGAACGGAAGGGTGATTCGATCGAGTGTCCCCAAAAGCGGTCCCGGGATCCGTTCTGCCTCCGGTTGGTGGGCCTCCCGCGCCAAGTCAGTGAACTGCGCGGCGGGATGGAACACGGTGCCGCGCTCTTCGGCGATCGCGGCCCCAGGTGGCTGGATAGTCGCTGCTGGGGAGGCCCCGGGTCGGGGCGATGGAAAATCCGGACGTACGCGGAGAACGTGTCCGTTGCCACGTCGATGACCCGGCCTCGAAAGTCGGGGATCGCCGACACCAACCAGTCGGCTGCCGCCATGTCGTCGAGAGGTCCCGCGGTCGGCTCTTTCCCCATGGTGGGAGGCTACCGCTGCATGGGTGACGAGCGTCCGGATCTGTTGCGTGGTTCGCAGCTAGGCGGGTTCGCCTCAGTCGCGGACGACGAGTGTCTCGTCGCCGAAGTCGGCGACGATCTTGAGGTGGCCACCGAGGCCCTCGACGTACGCCCGGAGGGTGCCGAGCTCGGTGCGGCTGATCTCTCCGCGTTCGATGGTGGACACGCGTGCTTGCGAGACCTTCATGCCAGCGGCGAGGGTCCTTTGCGAGACGTGCTGGTTCTTGCGGATCTCGGCGAGACGGTAGGCGCGGACCTCACCGGTCATCTGTTCGCGGGCGTCCTCGACACGGGTCTCGTCGATGAGGCCGGCCGCTGCGGCTTCCTCACGCACGTCCTTCCAGTTTCGAGCCATGTCATTCACCTCCGTGCTGTTCGGCCAGCCGAGTGTTGTACCTGTGCTCGGCGACCGGAATGTTCTTGTCGTACCAGCCTTTCCAGTTACCGGCCTTGTCGCCAGCTACGAGGAGGACTGCGCTTCGTGCCGGGTCGAAGATGAACAGGATGCGGATGGTCGTCCTCGATGGCCGAAGTTCTTTCATGTTGTGTCTCGCCGATCCCTTGATGCGATCGACGAGCGGCCGGCCCAGAGGTCGGTCCGTTGGCGGCGAGCATGTCGATGGCCGCGGTCACGGCGTTGATCTGATCGTCGTCCTGCTGGGCCAACCCGAGGAACCACTCCTCGACCTCGCTCAGCAGGATCACCTCCCAAGACACCATACGAATATAACTCTTACGTTGTAGCGGTTCAAGACGACATCGTCGCGCAATTTCAAGTGGACTCACGCCGACTCTTGCGATCATCGCATTTGCGTGTCATTCTCGTTGCATGATGCGATTCGTAGGCATGGGTGAGTTCAGCGGGACCGACCTCGAGGTCGCCTCGATCGTCACGGTCGAGCCGGACCCGGCCACCTTCGACGACGACGTCGTCAACGACGTAAGGGCAGATTGGACCGAGCGTCTCCGGGACCGCGCGGATTGCCATCCGTGAGGTGCGCGAGTCAGAGCGTGACCCACTCCTGTCCGAACTCGAGTCGCTGCGGCGGAAGCGCACCGAGATCGAGCAGCAGATGATTCTCCCGGTCGCGTACATGCGGGAGAAGGTGAAGCCGCGGCCGTACACACTGCAGCAGATCGCGAACGCAACAGGCATGTCGATCTCCGGCACACGAACGTTCTACGACGACAGCGACGTCGAGCTGCTCGAGGAGCGGATCGCGGAGGCACGGCGAGTCTTGTCCATCGATCGGGGCGAGTCCCCCGCGCGGACTGAGTAGTCCGGACGTCATGCGCCCGCGCGGGGAAATATCATGAGACTCAGTAACGAGCTCGTGGTGGCCGCTGCGCGCATTGAGGGCGTGTGTGAGCGGCCGATCCTCCGTCGGGTCACCGACCGCCTGACGGGCGAAGTCACCTCCGTCCCGATCCTGTGCGGCTCGACCCGGGAGAACGCTTGCAAGTCCTGCGCGGAGAAGGCCCGACGGCTCCGGATGCAGCAGTGCCGCGAGGGCTGGCACCTGAGCGAGGATCCGCTGCCGGAGGTTGACACTCCCCCGGATCCCGAGGACTGCCGGGACGACGACGCAGACGATGGAGCCAAACGGCGCATCCGTTCGACCCGGCGCCTGAGCGGTTTCCCGGAGCTGCCCAAGGTCCCGGCCGAGAATTGCTCGATCGGGCGTACCTTCACCGACCCGAAGACCGGCGCCGAGTTCCGCCCCTCGATGTTCGTGACGCTCACGCTGCCGTCGTACGGCCCGATCACGCCGGGCACGGGCACCCCTCGACGAGCGGGTCGCTACGACTATCGCCGCGCTGCGCTCGATGCGCTGTTCTTCCCGCGCCTCGTGGATCGCTGGTGGCAGAACCTGCGGCGCTGCGCGGGATACAAGGTGCAGTACTTCGCCGCGGTCGAGCCTCAGAAGCGGCTGGCTCCCCACCTCCACGCAGCGTTGCGAGGTGCGATTCCGCGACGCGTGATCAAGGACGTCACAGCCGGGACGTACTGCGCTCTGTGGTGGCCTTCGATCGACCGGGTCCGCTACCCCGACGCGAAGCAGCTGCCCGCCCGGGACGCCGATCTCGGCGGCTATGTCGACCCCACCACCGGAGAACTGTTGATGTCCCGGGGAAGCGGCACTGGGCCGGGTCGACGCCGACGAGACCGCGGAGCCGTTCCATGTCCTGTCCTTCGGGGAGCAGGTCGACATCCGGGGCCCGGTGGGAGATCGCGAAGAGGCCGGTCGTGCCGTCGGCTACCTGTGCAAGTACCTGACGAAGTCGATCGTGGACACGTTCGCCGACGAGGACCACGTCGACGTCGAATACCGGGCGCACACCGACCGGCTGCACGCCGAGCTGCGGTGGTTGCCGTGCTCGGAGTCGTGCGCCAACTGGCTTCGCTACGGGATCAACCCGAAGGATCCGGCGCCGGGCCCGGTGCCCGGCGAATGTGATTCCAAGGCGCACACGCGAGAATGCCCGGGGCTCGGTGGGCGCCGCGTGCTCGTGTCGCGGCACTGGACCGGGAAGACGCTCGAGGATCACCGCGCCGATCGGGCGACCGTCGTACGGGCCGTGCTTGAGGAGGCCGGTATCGATGCGCCAGATGTTCGCCGGCTGGCCGCGGAAGTGCTGCACGCGGATGGGCAGCCTCGGTTCGTCTGGGAGGACGTCCCTGTCCGGGAGCGCAACTACACGCGCACGATCTCCGCCTCCATCCGGCAGCGGAGGCAGTGGCGGACCCAGTACGAGCAAGCGAAGGAGCTCGTCGCCGCGCGACCACCATGAGCCTGTGGACAACTCGTTCGGCAACCAGTCCCCCGCGGCCCGCCCGATAGCCAGCCAGCAAGGTCTCCGTCCCGGCGGTCAAGGGTGAGCGACAGCGAATCACGAAGTGACCGAAGGCCCTTGAGGGCCGGGCGGCGCCGGACGTCGAGGCCGTCATCGTGTTCGGATCCGTGGCCCGCGGGACAGCACGCAACGAAAGCGACATCGACCTCGTGGTGATTGCTCCGGTGGAGTGGGCCGGCCGAGCGGACATCCAGCAAGCTGTGCACGAGCGTCTCGGCAATGCCTGCGACGTACTCCACCTGACCCGCGAGGACTTCGCCCGCGCTCCGCAGGAGCGGGAGCCTGCCGTCGCCGAGATCCTCCGTGACGGCCTCGCGCTGGTCGGCAGCCTGCCGCGGCCCAGTCGAGGGAAGGCGTCATGACCTCCGCCGAGAGCACCAACTACGCAAAGCGCTATCTCCAGAAGGCTGCCCTACGCGAGCTGATCGCGATCAGGGGCGATGTGGAGTACGGCACCGCACTCGTCACGCTCGCAAGGGCTGAGCCACTCGTCCGGCGGGCGCAGACCCTCGTGGCCATGGCGACGCAGATCGTGCACCCCGGCCACTGAGGTCGTGCGCATGCTTCCCCCAGCGGCCGGAGTTCGACGCAGGCGCGTCGCGTTGGCATGAGTCAACAAGCGGCTGCTTCCAGCGCCGCGACTGCGGCGTACGGACCCGGTAGTGCCTTGCACGCGTCGGCGAAGTCGACGCACGCAGCGCGCATGGCGTCGTCAGCGAGCACCTCGCGGGAGCGAGCTCCGATCTCGTCGGGCGTCACGGTGGTGGCGTCGAGGGTTGTCGCCGGTGCCCAGCTCACCGGCGCGCATAGCGTTGTGCGGTTGATCCGCGCCCAGCGGCAGGAGCAGGGACGGGAGTCCGTGTGCGAGCGTGGCCATCAGGCTTCCCGAGCCACCGTGCGAGACGACGAGGTCGACGGCTGAGAGGACATCGCCCTGTGGCAGGAATCGTTCCACTCGCACGTTGGTCGGCTGGGGTCCGAGGTCGGCCGGGTCAGTCCCTTGTCCGACGGTCGCCACGACGTCCACGTCGAGGTCAGCGAGCCCAGCCCGGGATGCGCTCGAAGAGATCGCCGGATGCGTTGTTGAAGATCGTGCCGAGTGTGACGTAGACGCCCGGTCGGCCGGGGCGTGAGGCCGGTCTGGAGATCACCGACGGTCTGTAGGGCGTCGACTGCAGTGACAACGTCGACCTCGGACTCCGGAACGAGGGCGCTGCGTCGGTCAACACCAGCCCTGTGGTCAGTCGTGTCAGTTCTGGATCGGGCGGCAGCCCGTACTCGGCGCGTACGGAGTCGAGGCGTGGCGCGACAAGCTCGGGCCGGATCAACAGGCCAGCGGCCAGCACGAGGTGGCTTGCGACGGGTACGTCCAGTAGTTCCGCGGCGATCGTCGTACCCAGATCGGTCTCATCGCGGAGAATGAGATCGGGCCTGAATGCGCGGATGACGGCCGGCATGGCCAGTGCCATCCGACGTGCGCCTCGGTCGGCGAAGTTGTCGGCGAACTCGATCTCGGTCGCGCGAGCATTCATCACCTCGAGCGGTTTGCGCATCCTGCCTCGCGGGGGTTTGGTCGTGGTGCGGCCTTGGGCTGGTCGCAAAGGCTGCGAACCCGGCTCCCTCGATCCGCGCGACCAAACCGCCTGACCCGGCGATCGCCACTACATGTCCGGCCTCGCGTCGTCGCGTGCCAGTGGGAGGAGTGGCGCCAAGTGGCCGAGGCCGCCTACGAAGGTGATGAGAAGACGCATGATGTCTCAGCCTAGGAGTCGGGCAGCGAGACCCGCGCGTCACGTCTGAAGATCGGCGCCGAAGACCGGGGCCGGACCACCGACCTTCTCGATCTCACGCTCGAGGACGAGCCCGACCTTCACCGCCACGCGTTGCGAGGCAACATTGTCCGGACGAATGATCGCGATCAGGTGACCGATCCCGGCGACGCGAGCGGCCTCCCGGACGGCAATCGCAGCCTCCGTCGTCGTATCCCTGTCGACGCAGGTCGGAGCGCACGTGCCAACCTGCCTCGACCAGCCAACTGCCGCCCACCTCCTGCATCGTCAGGCCGCAGTCACCGACGAACTCCCCGGCGAGGGTCTCCATCACCCACAACCCGAACCCGTGCTCGGCGTAGTTGCTCCGGTTCCAGGGCGATCCAGCCCTGCGGCCCGCGCGAGGCGATGTCCAACGTCGCGATGTCTTGTACGTCGTCTCACGGAAGCGGAGTCGTGACGTGGGATCAGGCAACACGGGATCAGCCGGCGGGTGGCGCACCCGTCAGGGTCTGGCGGAAGAGCTCGACGAACTCGGCGGCAGCCTGATCGCTCAGCACCCGACGATCGGTGCGGAACGCGATGAACAGCTCCTTGCCCACACCGACGACACCCACCCCGATGGGCATCAGTCCCGACACCGCCATGCCCGGCGGGCTGAACCAGACCTCGGTGACCTCGCCCGCGTCCCCGAAGCCGGGCAGGGAGAGACGGCCGACATTGGAGAGC
This sequence comes from Nocardioides sp. B-3, assembly GCF_024703895.1. Taxonomy (GTDB): domain Bacteria; phylum Actinomycetota; class Actinomycetes; order Propionibacteriales; family Nocardioidaceae; genus Nocardioides. The sequence continues at coordinate 3,436,778 of NZ_CP087968.1, read as the reverse complement.
ACGGTGGTCTCGATGAACTGCTTCTGCACCGGGGGCAGCAGCCCGGTGAATGCCTTGCGGGCGGCCGCGGGGATGACGTTGCTGGGCGCCGGGAGGTCGACCACCCAGCCGGCTGCGCCGTTCTCCTTCACCGGACCCGTGTGCTCCAGCACCACCGCCGTCGCGGCCGTCAGGTCGTCCGGAACCTTCGACGGGATCATGATGGCGAGATAGCTGGCGAAGTTGCTGACCACCTCGGTGGACCATTCGGCGGGACGCAGGTTGACCGGCATCATGATCGACACCCGGTCACCGAGCTTCGCGCCGTGCGCGCGATTCCAGCGCAGGATCGACAGTGCGTGGGCGGCCGGGACGAGGTCGTTCACGGTCGCACCAGTGGACGCACGGCCAGCGCCGTCGCGGTCTCCTCGGGGCTCAAGCGCAAGGTCGTGACTGCGGACGTGGTGCTGTCGGGCACGCCCCCGTCCTCGGCGATCCGGGTCAGCCCGGCCCGGTCGAGAATGTCCTTCCCGACCTTGGCGGCGCGGGGAGCGAGCTCCTTGAGGCTGCGCGATCCGAGGAGGGTCCTCAGGTCCCGCGCCACCGCGAGGTCTGGTCCGCCGGTCTCATCGGGCTCACCGGCGTACGCACGGGCGATGCTCGTGAAGAGCCGCACCGTGCTCATCCCGTCGAAGATCGCGTGGTGCAGGTTGAGCAGGAGGTGGTCTCCCTCCGGGTCGCGCACGACGACCGCAAGGAAGGTCGGGCTGACGTCCAGGTCCGGCTGACGTGAGAGGAGCCGGGACCGCACGACATCGATCGGTTCCTCCGAGACCGACAACGCCGGGTGGTCCACCTCGTCAGGGACCTCCCACTGGAGCTGCCGGGCCACCAACGAGCTGGGCGCCAAACGGGCCCGGGCCATCGGGTGCTTGCCGAGTGCCGCTCGGAACGCCTCGGTCAACCGGTCGACGTCGAAGCGCCCTGCCACGCGCACCTCGAAGTGCACCGACATCAGTGCGCGGGTTGCGAGGTTGATGAAGACCTCGTCGAGAGGGTTCACCGGCGTCGTGGTCGTCATGTCGCCCATCCTGCCGTGGCACGAGCGCCGGTGCACTCACTCCGCCCCAGCGAATCCCTGCTGGCGCCGGGCCTCGTAGGTCACGACAGCCGCCGAGTTCGACAGGTTCAGCGACCTGCGCCCTGCCAGCATGGGGATCCGGACCCGCTCCGTGACCCGGGCATGGCCCAGCACCTCGTCGGAGAGTCCCGTCGGTTCCGGTCCGAAGAGCAGCACGTCGCCGGGTCGGAACTCGACGTCCGTGTACCACCTCGTCGCCCCGGCCGTGAACGCGAAGACCCCGGAGGACACCAGCGCATCGCTCGCCGGGGCGGCCTCGAGGTCGGAGTGAACCACCACGGAAGCGAGGTCGTGGTAGTCCAGTCCCGCGCGCTTCAGCTTGGGCTCCGCCAGTCGAAACCGAGGGGCTCAACGAGGTGCAGGGTGGCTCCGGTGCCGGACACCATCCGGATCGCGTTGCCGGTGTTGGGCGGGATCCGGGGCTCGAGGAACATCACGTGGAACACGCCTCACGGTAGCGCAGGGGGCTGGCCGAAAGCGTCAGCGCAGCGCGTACGTCGCCAGCGACACCGCCACGTAGTGCGCGACGAACGCCGGGATCGTGAAGGTGTGGAACACCTCGTGGAAGCCGAACCACTCGGGCTTGGGGTTGGGCCGCTTGAGGCCGTAGATCACCGCGCCGAGTGTGTAGAGCACCCCACCGGCCGCGACCGGGACCGGGGTCGCGATCGCCATCGCCGTGCTCATCCGCTCGGCGCCCTCGATGAAGTCGGGGATGAAGAAGACCGCGAACCAGCCGAGGCCGATGTAGATCGGCGTGTAGAGCCAGCGCGGAGCGCCGGTCCAGAAGACCCGGAAGAGCACGCCGAGCAGCGCTCCTCCCCAGATGCCCACGAGCAGCCAGACCCGCGAGCTGCCCTCCAGCAACAGCATCGCGAACGCCGTGTAGGTGCCGGCGATCAGGACGAAGATGTTCGAGTGGTCAAGGCGTCGCAGCAGCGCCCAGATCGCCGGCTGCCAGTGCCGCGGTGATAGATCGCCGAGGTGCCGAAGAGCAGCAGGGCCGACGCGATGAAGACGGCGGAACCCACCTTCGTCTCCGTCGTCGGGGAGAGCACGATCAGCACGATGCCGGCCGCGAGCACGAACGGGATCGAGCCTGCGTGGAGCCACCCCCGCAGTCGTGGCTTGAGCTCGGCCATCTTGTCGGCCATCACGACCGGGGGCGGCGTCGTGGTCGAGGAACTTGCTCACGGCGCCATCATGGCGGTTCGGGCGTCCCACCGGCACCCCGCCCCGGCATCGGTGCCATGGAGCGCGGCGCTACGCGAACGGGCGGCCCAGGGTTGGCGTGCCGGTTGACGTCCTTGTAGAGCAGGTAGCGGAAGCGCCCGGGGCCCCCGGCGTAGCAAGCCTGCGGGCAGAACGCCCGCAGCCACATGAAGTCGCCCTCCCGGACCTCGACCCAGTCGTTGTTGAGGAGGTAGACCGCCTTCCCCTCGAGGACGTAGAGCCCGTGCTCCATCACGTGCGTCTCCGGGAAGGGGATCACCCCGCCGGGCTCGAAGCTGACGATGTTGACGTGCATGTCGTGGCGCACGTCGAGCGGATCGACGAAGCGCTGCGTGGTCCGGGCGCCGTTGGTGCCCGGCATCTCTCCAGCCTGTACGGCGCCCTCGTGGGTCACGAAGGCCTCGGGCACCTCGATCCCGTCGACCGATTCGTAGGCCTTGCGGATCCAGTGGAAGCTCGCGGTGACGTCGCTCGTGTTGTGCAACGACCACGTGCAGCTGGGTGGGAGGAACGCCTAGCCGCCAGCGACGAGGGCATGTGACTCCCCCTCGACCGTCAGGGACAGAGCGCCGTCGACAACGAAGAGCACGCCCTCGGCGCCCGGGTCGAGCTCCGGCCTGTCGCTGCCGCCGCCCGGCGAGACCTCGACGATGTACTGCGAGAAGGTCTCCGCGAAGCCGGACAGCGGGCGGGCGATCACCCAGAGCCGGGTGCCCTCCCAGAACGGCAGCTGACTGGTGACGATGTCCCGCATCGTCCCCCGCGGCAGGACTGCATAGGCCTCGGTCAAGGTCGCCCGATCGGTGGTCAGCTCGGTTTGTGCGGGCAGGCCGCCCTTCGGCACGTAGTAGCTGGTCATGCTCCTCCTCGGGTCAGCAGGTTTCCGAACGGCTCGGCGCCTTCAGCTGTGTCGATGCGTCGGCCACGGAGCAGTGCTGCGCACCGCTCCGGAGAGCGGGCGACCGCCGTACGGCGAGATCGGGTTCTTGTGATGCAGGCGCGCGACGTCGACGACGAACGCGTCGTCGGGGGCGACGACCGCGAAGTCGGCGTCGAAGCCGACCTCGATCCGGCCCTTGCGCCGCAGCCCGGCGTGGCTGGCGGGCGCCTCGCACATCCAGCGGGCCACGTCGACCCCGGGGGTGAAGCCGCGTCGGCGGGCCTCGGTCCACACGGCGCAGAGGCCGAGCTGGAGCGAGGAGATGCCGCCCCCGGGCGACGCCGAAGTCGCCGGTGTCGAGGCACTTGAGGTCGATCGTCGACGGCGAGTGGTCGGTCACGACCCGAGTCGATCACACCGTCGCGCAGGCCGTCCCACAGCAGCTCGCGGTTGGCGGCCTCGCGGATCGGCGGGCAGCACTTGAACTGCGTGGCGCCGTCGGGAATCTCCTCGGCCTCGAAGGTCAGGTAGTGCGGGCAGGTCTCGGCGGTGATGCGCACGCCGTCGCGTCGTGCCGACGCGAGCATCGGCAGCACGTCGGAGCTCGAGACGTGGAGGACGTGCACGCGGCAGCCGGTCCAGCGGGCCAGCTCGATCACCTGCGCGACCGCGAGGTTCTCGGCGCCGCGCGGTCGGCTCCTCAGGAAGTCGACGTAGGTCTCGCCGTGGGCCGATGGCGCGTGGTCGATCGCGTGCGTGTCCTCGGCGTGGACGATCATCAGCCCGTCAAAGGACCGCACCTCACGCATCGCTGCCTCGAGCTCGTCGGGGTGCAGGTGCGGGAACTCCTCGACCCCCCGAGTGCAGCAGGAAGCACTTGAAGCCGAGCACGCCCGCGTCGTACAGCGGCCTCAGCTCCGCGACGTTGCCGGGAATCGCGCCGCCCCAGAAGCCGACGTCGACGAACGCCCGGCGCTCCGCCACGCTGCGCTTGAGCTCGAGCGCGGGCACGTCGCAGGTGGGCGGGATGCTGTTCAGCGGCATGTCGACGATGGTCGTCACGCCGCCGGCGGCCGCGGCCCGTGTGGCCGAGGCGAAGCCCTCCCACTCGGTGCGACCGGGCTCGTTGACGTGCACGTGCGCGTCGACCCGAGCCCGGCATGAGCACCTCATCGTCCGCGAGCTCGAGGCGTTCCCCACCGGCCGGAGTCGGACCCGAGTGGCTCGATCGCGACGATCGTGCCGTCCTTGATCCCGATCTGGCGGCCGACCTCGCCGGTGCTGCTGATGACACGCTCGGCGCGGATCACGAGGTCGAGGTCAGCCATGCGCCGGCCTCCGCGCGAGTCGCGCGAGCTCGGCACGATCGATGCCGATGAGGCTGTCGATCTCCCCGCGTCGACGGCGCCGCACTCCAGACCGCGGAGGAGGAAACCGGCCAGTGCCGCCGCGGTCGCCGGCTCGTCGAGGTAGCCCGACTGACCGCCGTGCACATAGGCCCGGAGGCGCGTCGCCGCCGACGGCAGACCGTCGCGGAAGAAGGCGTACGTCGACGCGAACCGACTCGGAAGCTGCGCCGGATGCAGGTCCCAGCCCCGGTGGATGCCGCGCTCGAGCGACCTGCGCACCAGCCGCAGGTGGAGCGCCCACGCCGCCCGCTTCGCGTCGCTGTCGCCGACCGGGAGCCGGTTGCTCGAGCCGTCAGAGACGAAGACACCGGTGCCGGCGGCGGCCACCTGCATGACGTCCTTGGCATGGTCGGCGACCGGGTGCTCCATGCTCTGCTGCTCCGCGGCGACGCCCGGGGATGCCGAGTAGTCGTAGGTCCTGTAGTGCAGGCCCGTCACCCGCCCGTCGCCGGCCCGGATCATCCGCGCGATGGACGTGGATCCGTCGGCACCGAGGATCGCCTGCGGGGTCTCGACACGGATCTCGAAGAGCAACGATCCGGCTCTCAGCCCGTGCGCCGACTCGACGACCTCGAGCGCGGTCACCATCGCCGCGACCTGATCGACCGAGGTCACCTTGGGCAGCGTGATGCGGAAGCCGTCGGTGAGCCCATCGCCCAGCTCACCCACGAACAGGTCGAGCGTGCGCAGACCGCGACGCCGCGTCGGGGCCTCGAAGGACTTGATCCGGATCCCGTTGTACGGCGACCCGCCACCCACCAGCACCTGTGACGCGAGAGCATGCGCCGCCGAGACGACGTCGGCGTCCTCCCCGGTCGTCGGGCCGCACGCCGTACCCGTCCTCGAAGTCGATCCGCAGGTCCTCGATCGGCTCACGCTCGAGCTTGGCGCGGACCCGGTCGAGGACGCCTTCGTCCGAGTCCAGCCCGAGTCCGGCCATCTCTGTCAGGGCCGCAGTCGCCTCCGCACCCCACCTCGTCACCGTGTCAGCGTCGAACCGATCACCCGGGACGTAGACGGTGTGCACGGGTTGACGGACGCCGCGGTCGCCCGGGTAGTGCGCGAGCAGGTCGGCGTCGGCGTCGGCGAGCCGCCGGTCGAGGTCGTCGGCGAGGGCAGCAGTCCTGTCTTCGGTGCCGCCCATCGCTGCTCCCTCGCTCCCCAACCCTGCGTGCAGGCCATCCGGCTAGGGTTGGAAGTACCCGGCCAACCCCTCCGGGGTCGCCCACTCACCGCAGGAGCAGTCACCGTGTTCGGAATCATCGGTTTCCTCGTCGCCGGCCTCGTCATCGGGGCGCTCGCCCGCCTGCTCAAGCCCGGCAAGCAGAACCTCAGCATCATCGCCACCCTCGGCCTCGGCGTGGTGGGCTCCGTGATCGGCGGCCTGATCGCGAGCGCGCTCGGCACCGGTGACATGGGTGAGCTCAACATCCTCGGGTTCGTGGTCGCCGTCGTCGCAGCGATGCTGCTCGTCGGCACCGCCGAGGCGATCACCGGGAAGTCGGGTCCCAAGCAGCTGCGCTGACGTCCGATCGCCCGGGCACCTCGACGCAGGCCGCAGTACAGGTCGTCCGCCAGAGACCGGGATCAGTGGCCAGAAGTCGTGCGGCACGTCGGGGATGGCTTCCGACGACGCCCCTGACCCGATCAGGATGATCGAATGCGTAGCGAACGGCGAGGTCAGGGCCCCGGGAGTGTCCGAGCACGATCCACTCGTCGACGCCGATCGCCCGACGGATGGATTCCGGAGTCTTCGATCGCTTGCCCCATGTCGTGCGGACCCCCACCCGACAGCCCCACTCCTCGGGGATCCGGGAACCGGGAGCGAAAGCCGACCGGTGCCAGCGACTCGTCCCCGAGGTAGTGCACGCACCCGGGACCGCCGGACAGCACGACCACACCGGGACCTGACCCGCAGCTCGACACACGGAGCTGCACACCGTCGTCGGCCGTCACGCTCGTGGACTCCATGACGACAGTCTGTCGGTTCTTCCCTCGACCCACGGCTCGGCCTACGTCCTCCGGTGGAAGCTGACCTTGCCGTTGGCCGGGCGCGTCGTCTCGTAGCGGTCGTCGTGGATCACCCGGTGGTGGCGGTGACACAACAACCGCCCGGTGGTGGTATCGGTGGGTCCGCCCCGGGACCACGGCAGGTCGTGGTGGACATGGCACGCCGCGGGCGGCAGGTCACACCCCTCGGCGGTGCAACCACCGTCGCGGTGCGCGATCGCGACCCGCTGCGCCCCGGAGTGGAACCGACGGGTGCGGCCGAGGTCGAGGACCTCCGAGGCCCCGCCGAGCACGGCCGGGATGATCCCGGCCTCGCACGCGAGCCGCCGGGCCTGTCCGGCGCTGATCCGGCCACCGGTGTCCAACGACGCGGCGGCCGGGCCACCCATCAGCGTGCCCGGGCCCATCGTCACCACGACGGTCGCCGACACCCCACCGCTGGTGGGAAGACGGTCCGCGGCGTAGCGCTCGATCCACTCGATGAAGGCCCACCCGAGGCGCTCGTGCAGCGGCCGCGCATCCCGTTCGGCCTTGGGGTCCGGGTCCCGGGTGGCGTTCTGGTGCTGGGGGGCGGCAATCGCCATCAGCTGCTTGCGGAGCATCTCTCCGGCGCCGGCGGTGGGCAGCGTGAACTTGCCGGTGGTGGTGCCGTTGGGATGGTCGCGCAGCGTGAGGGTGACCTTGCGGGCCGCGGCGGCCTCCTCATCAGCGAGGGCCTTCGCCGCGGCGGCCTCGCCCACCTCCGGGGCCACCGTGTCCGGGATCCGCCGCCCCGGGACCTTGAGGGCCTTGGCGTCGTGGTCCTTCGCCGGGATCAGCAGGTGATCGACCGCCGCGGGCTTCACGTCGCCGTGCTCGGCCGGGACCGCATCGACGGCCTTCACGATCACCCACGCCTGATCCACATGCACCCCACCCGCGGCCAACGCCGCCTGCACCGGTGAATACAGCTCCTCGGACAACCGCCGACCCAGATGGGTCAACCGGTTCGCCTCCGGACGGGTCAGCAACGAGCGCTGCGCCCACCACTGCCCCGTGTGCCGGGCACCAATGCTGTCGCCGAGTCGGCGGCGATCCGCCTCCCCGACCGCAGCCATCACCACACCGGTAGAGCGGTCCACGAGCCGGGTGGCCGCATCGACCAGCCGAGTGAGGTCCTCGTCAGTCAGGGTCGTGACCGCGATCGAGCCCACGTCGTCGTACGCCGCCTCCAACCGCGCCAGCACAGAGGTCAGCACCGGTGACGGCGGGACCGCGGCACCGGGTGCACGCCAATCCTCATCGATCGACATCGGCACCCCCCGGATCGGCTCGAACCAACCCCGACGTCGAGTGACTCGGAGTCCGGGGCGCCTTGTCCGGGTGGTGGTTCGATCAGCAGTTCCCTGACGGGATGAGCCGCAGTTTGCTCACCCGCTGATCTGGTCCGCTTTGGGCCGTTTGCTGAAGCAATCGTACGCCCGTTCGAGCAGCCATGGAAGGGCCTCGGGGTCAGGAATCCGCCTCGTTCGCTGCCAGCGAACGGTCCGTCCCGACCGCGACGTTCGCCGCGGACTGCCGGAGGCTCGCTGAGTTCTACCGGCAGCTCCTCGGCCTGCACTATCGAGAGGGCGACGAACCGCCCAGCGACGGCAGTCTTGACGAAGCTGACTGGCTGGTGCTGCTCGATGCAGCCGGGAAGCGGGTCCCGGCCGTTCAACGGAAACCCGACACTGAGCCGCCGACGTGGCCCGCCAAGGTCCTAGGCTCGGGGCCATGAGGATCCACCACGTCCGGGTGTCCTGTCCACCCGGTGACGAGGACCGAGGCCGACACTTCTACGTCGACGGCCTCGGCTTCTCCGAGATCGCCAAGCCGGCAGAGCTCGCCGCGCGCGGTGGCGCCCGGTTCCGACACGAGGGAGGCGCCGAGATCCATCTCGGTATCGAGGAACCGGCGCCTGGACGCAAGGCGCACCCGGCTCTCGAGGTCGGTACGGCGACAGAGCTCGAACGACTGGGCGCGCATCTCGAAGCCACCGGTTACGAGGTGGACTGGTCACAGCGCCACAACGCCGGGTCGTTCGAGCGGTTCCACACCCACGACCCGTTCGGCAACCGGGTCGAGGTCGTGCACATGGTGTCGAGCAGCCCGGACTTCACCGTTCGATGATCGGTTCGTCCACGTTCTCCTCGGCCCGGGGAGTCGGCACCTGTGGCGCGACTCCCTTCGACACCGCGTCGAAGAAGCGCAGCATCTCCACGGGATAGGGCAGCACGAGGGTGGAGTTCTTCTCCGCCGCCACCTCGACCATCGTCTGGAGCAGCCGCAGCTGCAGGGCTCCCGGGGTGTCCGCCATCGTGGTCGCGGCCTCGGCCAGCCCCTTGGACGCCCGCCTCTCGCCGTCCGCGGTGATGATCCTCGAGCGCCGTTCGCGCTCGGCCTCGGCCCGGCGAGACATCGAGCGCTTCATCGTGTCCGGCAGCGCCACGTCCTTGATCTCGACCCGGTCGATCTCGATCCCCCGGGCCGCGGCCGGAGTGTCCAGCATCAGCTCGAGTCCCTCGTTGATCGGCTCGCGCTTGGCGAGCAGGTCGTCGAGCTCGCTCTTGCCGATGATCGAGCGCAGCGAGGTCTGCGCCACCTGCGCCATGGCGAACAGGTAGTCCCTGGACCTCCACGACGGCGCGCACCGGGTCGATCACCTTGAAGTAGACGACCGCATCCACGCGCACCGTGACGTTGTCACGGGTGATGCCGTCCTGGGCGGGCACCGGCATCGTGACCACCCGGACGTTCACCCGTCTGAGGTGGTCGGCGATCGGCACGATCGCGGTCAGCCCCGGGCGCCGCAGTCCCGGCTGCACCCTGCCGAACCGGAACACGACGCCGCGCTCGATCTGCTGGACCACTCGCACGCTGAGCATGCCGGTCAGTCCGCACAGCGCGGCCAGCGATCCCACGACGTACAACGCCACATCCATGACGACACCTCTTCTTCGAGAGTACGTCGCCGGGCTGCCTGCGTCACCCGGGCTCCGACGCCAGCGCGGTGTTGTGCGCGGCACGCCGGGACAGGACTGCCCGCTCACCTTCGTTCCTGCTGCGCGCGACAGCCTCGGTGAACGCCTCGCTCGCCTCCGCATGCTGCCCCGCCAGCTCGAGCAGGTCACCGCGGACACTCGGAACGATGGGTGAGTCGCCGAGCGCGTCTGCGTCCAGCGCCGCCAGCACGGCGAGCCCGGCGTCCGGACCGAACGCCCTACCGTGCGCGACGGCGCGGTTCACCTCGACGACCGCGCCCGGCGCGGCGCCCGCCCGGGACGTCGTACAAGGCCGCGATCCGGCGCCAGTCCGTGTCCTCGGCCCGATGCGCGCGTGCGTGCTGCGCGGCGATCGATGCCCGGAGGAAGTACTTCCCGACCGGTGTCCCGCTGGTGGCGAGCTGCTCGGCCTGCCGGAGGGCAGCCAGCCCGCGCCGGATCATCAGCCGGTCCCACTGCGTCCGGTCCTGCGCCTCCAGCAACACCGGAGCCCCCAGCGAGTCCAGCCGGGCGGCCAGCCGCGAGCCCTGCAGCTCCAGCAGCGCCTGCAGCCCGAGCACCTCGGGCTCGTCGGGCGCGAGCGCGGACAGCATCCGGGCGAGCCCGGTCGCCTCAGCGACGAGCTCGGTGCGCATCCAGTCCTCGCCGGCGGTGGCCGCATAGCCCTCGTTGAAGATCAGGTAGATCACGGCCATGACGTCGTCGAGACGACTGGTCCGCTCCGGCCCGGTCGGCAGCTCGAACTCAGCACGGGCCGCGGAGAGGCTCTTCTTGGCACGGGAGATGCGCTGGCCCATGGTGGCCTCGGTGGTCAGGAAGCCACGGGCGATCTCCGCCGTGGTCAGCCCACCGACCAGACGAAGCGTCAGTGCGGCCCGGGAGTCCGGCGTCAGGATGGGGTGGCAGGACAAGAAGATGAGCCGCAGGACGTCGTCCTCGATGTGGTCGACCCGGCTGTCGACGTCGGGCATCTCATCCTCCTCTCCCCCACGGGCGTGCTCGAGCTCCGCAACCTTGCGGCGGAGATTGTCGGCACGCCGGAAGTGGTCGATGCCACGCCGCTTGGCGGTGGTCATCAACCACGCAGTCGGGTTCTCGGGGATGCCGGTGGTCGGCCACTGCTCCAGTGCGGCGACGAGCGCATCCCTGGGGCCGAGTCCGCGGCGAGCTCCACGTCACCGGTGATCCGCGTGAGAGCACCGACGAGGCGGGCCGGAATCGGCCCGCCACGCGGCGTGGACGGCCTCGGTGGGGTCATCCGGACTGGTCTGTGCCGGCACCGGTCCAGCGTAGTGACCCCGGATCAGGCGTCGGGCGCTTCCGGGCCCTCGGAGATCTGACGCAGGGTCGAGATCACCGTGATCTCGGGCCAGTGCTTCGCGTGCAGCTCGGCGAACTCCTGCTGGTCGGCGACGGCCTCCTCCAGCGAGTCGTACTGCATGATCGCCCAGCCGCCGACGACCTCCTTGGCCTCGGCGTACGGCCCGTCGACCCTGCTGACCTCGCCCCCGGCGGACGACGAAGTTGACAGCATCCTCAGTCCCGTAGAGCCCGCCGCCGTCGAGGAAGACCCCCTTGGCGGCGCGCTCGCCGATGTGGACGTCCATCGCGTCGAACAGCGCCTGCGGCGGCGTGCCAACGCCTTCTTCCATCCTGACGAATCCCATGAAACGCGGCATCGTGATCACTCCTGTTGGTAGGGCGGTGATTGCTTCTCGCACGTACGTCGAACGGCCGGCGCGCCTTTCGACATCGGCCACAGGAGATTCTGCCCGGGCGGGTCAGCCGCGTGGTTCCTCCTCGCCCCGCCGCTCCCGTTCCCGACGGGCCTCGTCGGGGTGGGTCTCGGTGTAGTTCCGCTTCTCCTCGCGTGACTCGGCCAGCTGTTCCTCCGCGTCCTCGCCGGAGACTCCTTCCTCTTCCGGAATGCCTTCGATCTGGATGGGTTCTTCCCGGTGGTGGCTCATGCCCCGGCAGTAGACAGCGGGATCGGCCGAGCCGTCGCGATCGCCTACGCCCGCGAGGGCGCCGACGTGCTGATCTCCTACCTCGAGGAGCACGACGACGCGTCCGAGACCGCCGGCTACGTCGAGAAGGCGGGTCGCCGGGCCGTCCCGGTCGCCGGGGACCTGTCGGATCCCCAGCACTGCCGCGACGTGATCGCGCGAGCCGTCGAGGAGCTCGGCCGGATCGACGTGCTGGTCAGCAATGCGGCGTACCAGATGCCCCGCAACTCGCTGGCGGAGATCCCGGACGAGGAGTGGGACCACACGATCGCCACGAACCTCTCGGCGTTGTTCCGACCCCGGCACCGTACGCGGCCACGAAGGCCGCCATCGCGAACTTCTGCGCGAGCCTCGCCCAGCTCCTCGGAGAGCAGGGCATCCGCGTCAACAGCGTTCCTCCCGGGCCGGTGTGGACACCGCTCATCCCCTCGACGATGGACACCGAGCGCGTGGAGAGCTTCGGCTCCAACACTCCGATGGGGCGACCGGCACAGCCGGTCGAGCTCGCCCCGGTCTACGTCCTGCTCGCGTCCGACGAGGCGAGCTACGTGTCCGGTGCGCGCGTCGCGGTGACCGGCGGGCGTCCCATCCTGTGATGTCTGGTCCCGGGCGGACACGATCACCGTGCGGAGGACGTCCGGGGTCACCGACCGCGCCGTCCGCGTGCTCACGGGGCACCGGCCTCCGTGAGCACGCGGGGCTGACTGCGCCTAGATGAGACCGCTTTTCCTGCGCCCGGGGTAGGAGGCGGCGTCGTAGGGATCCGTGCCCTGTGCCCGCTCCTTCGAGTTGGAGTGCCCGTCTCCGTCGATGTCGGAGTCGCAGGCGTCCCCCAGCCCGTCGCGGTCCGGGTCGGCCCGGTCGGCGTTGACTGGCGCACGCAGTTGTCGCCGGTGTCGGCGACACCGTCGCCGTCCCGGTCGACGCCGGCGGCCGCGTGCACGACGGTGCGGACGTCGGTCGCGAGGACCTCGCCGTCCCGGGTCCACACCGTGCGGACCTCGTGCGTGCCGGTCGGCACCGTCACGTCGATCGCGAAGGCGTCGGCACCATGGCTGGACTCGACGTCCTCGCTCGCGACGGGCGTGCCGTCGACGTGCACGGTGACCTTCTCGTCGGACGGCACCGGGCAACCCGTGCTGCCGACACCGGCCACGTCCGGGCAGGCATCGGCGTCGTCGACGACGCCGTCACCGTCGGTGTCCGTGAGGTCTCCGCCCACCGTGCCCTTGGGGACCACGGTCGCCTGCAGGGTGTAGGTCGTCGAGGGCACGCCCACGACGAGGTAGGGGTCGATCGCGATGTCGAGGGTCCCCCGGACGTCGGTCAGGACGAGGTGCTCCGGCTGGCCGGTCGAGGCCGCGGAGCCGGAAGCCGCTCCGGTCACGACCATGTCGAGGTCGCTGCTGTCGGGCCACGAGAGCAGCAGCTCAACCGTGCTGGCCTCGGCGATCGCCGGGTTGAACGTGTGACCCGCTCCGCCGGTGACACCGAGCGTGGTGTCGGCGACCGTGAAGGTGTTGCCCCCGGGCCGCTCGAGCAGCACGGGCTCCGGGACGCTGCCCACGGCCGAGTCGCCGGTCGAGGACGACGAGCCGGACGTCGAGGTGCTCGCCGCGGTCGTCTCGCCCGCCGGGGCTGCGACGTCGATGACCCCCGCGTCGGGGGGCGCGGTCGTCGGCCACGACCGTCCACAGCTTCGTCGGCGCGCGATAGCTCGTCAGCGCGAAGACGGCGTACGGCGCCTCGACCCGCTGCTGCGCGAGGTAGCTGCGCGGGATGCGGAACGTCACCGTGTTGGCCACGGTGTCCCACTCGGACCACTCGCTCGGCAGGTTGGTCTCGCTGGAGTGGTCGCGGGTGACGACCTCCGAGGTGTCGGGCTCGGTGACGAAGGACTCGATCTCGCGGCCACCGATGCTGACGCCGTACTTCGGCAGGCTGACCATGTCGTCGGGCCACAGCCGGCTCACCTTGATCGTGGTCACGACGTCGAGGCGGGGTCACCTCGACCCGGACGTTGGTGATGTCGGTCAGCGGAGTGAGCGAGTCACTGTCGGGGTCGTCGTGCGAGGCCGTCGGCGAGGTGGGCGCGGCGTCCTTCGGGCGACGCTCGACCGTGCCGGCGACGTGCACGTGACCGTCGGTCGTCTCGGCGCCGTGGGCCGGGGTGCTGATGCTCAGCACCGGGTCGGTGGTGTCCACCGGCTCAGGGGTCCAGTCGGTCGGGGTGCCGGGAACCGTCCCGAGGTCGGGCTGGGGGCAGTCCTCGACCGCGCCGGTGGAGGAGGCGTGCTGGTGGTCGTCGGGGTGCTGGACCCGGAAGGAGTTGCTGCCGTCGCCGGGCACGTCGTTGGGGTCCAGGTGGTCGGCCTCGGTGACCGCGCCGTCGGCATCGACGTCGAGGTAGTGGCTCATCCGGGTGGCGAAGACCTCGACGTTGAGGGTCGAGACGCACTTGTTCAGGCCGGGCGGGTCGGCGCTGTAGGCCATGATGTCGGTGGTCGGGACCTTGCCCCGGGCGCCCTCGGCGCCGTCGCCCACGTGGCCCAGCGTCAGGCAGTGCCCGGTCTCGTGCAGCACGAGGTCGAAGAGGGAGAAGGTGTCAGTCGTGCCCGGGACCGGGTCGATCGCACCGTTGACGGAGAAGCAGACGTTGCCGCCGGCGCCGCCGCAGTCCTCGACGAAGACGCCGCCGCCGTCACCGTGGTGGCCGTCGTAGCCGGGCATGCCCTCCCGAGTCTCCATGGAGAACGGGTTCTCGATGTTGTGGCAGGGCACGCCGTTCTCGTCGAAGATGCCCAGCTCGTCGGTGAGGTAGACCGGGTCCACCCCCGATGCCGATGCCGCCGACCGGGTTGGTCGCCACGATGACGATCTCGGGGTCGTAGAGCGGGAAGGTGCTGACCTCGTCACCCTCGGTCAGTCCGACGACGTCGGGCGTGATGTGGAAGTCGACGCCGTCACGCAGCCAGTCGAGCCCCATCTCGTCGGAGAGGTAGTCGATCCCGCCCTCCCATGCCTCGGCGGCCCGGCGCATGATCCGCAGGTCGCGCTCGGCCGTCGGCGACGCCGGCACCAGCACGGCGACATCGACCTTCGGCGAGTCCAGGGCCGTTGAGCCCGCCCTTGCCGTGGAAGCACTGGTTGGCGGGGTTGTCCGCGCTCTTGTCGCGGATGCACCCCGGCGGGAAGTTCCCGTCACCGAAGTAGGGCCCGACGTAGTCGTCACCCGGGCTGGCTGAAGCGGTGCCGGTCGAGCCGACTCCCGCCCATCCGAAGACGGAGACGAGGAGGACGGCGAGCAGGACTCCCAGACGCTGTTGCATGCGATGTTCCTTCGGGACGTGGGCAACGCCCCTCCGGATCGCTGGGGGACGCAGCCACAGATGGATGCTCCCCCGAGCACTTCTGGACTGGTAACTCCACTCGGATCTGTTGGTTACGCGCCGATGCTCGCGGCTACCGGCTCGCCGCCACATCGGTGATCGGGGTGATCCACGACTGGTGGGTCGCGCTGTTCTTGGTGATCGCGAGCAGCTCGTCCATGTGCGGCTCGAGCCCGGTCACCTTGTCGAGCGGGACGCCGATGATCAGCTGGAAGCCGAGACCGCGCCGGGCCTGCACGGCGCGGCCGGCAAACTCCGAGTCGGCCTTCACGAAGCCCTCGTCGAGGAAGACCGGCGCGAACCGGGGCCGAGAGCGCATCTCGTCGCCGAGGCGGAAACGCAGGGCCGAGCCCACGATGAAGGCCACCAGCTCCCGGCTCTCGCCGCCACTCTTCTCACCGAGGGTTCGGTAGGTCGCTCGCAGCTCGCCGGTGAGGTGGTCGTAGCGCTCGGCGCTGATCTCGACATGTCGTCGTACGTCGAGGAGCCGGTCGCGTTCGCTCGTGCCGTCGCCCACCTGCGCGGGCTTGCGGAGCTGGGTCATGAAACGGCTCAGGTCGATGAAGCGCTGGTCCCGGGTCGGCCTCGGCCAGCTCGCTGGTCGCGCCGGCGGACAGTGCCCGAAGGTCCTTCATGTACACCTGCACGTGCGCCGGCGCCAGACGCCGGAGCCGGATCCGGAGTCGATCGCCCGCGGCGCCGCCGAACTTGAGTCGTCGCAGGATCGCGTTGATCGGCTCGAGCCGGTCCTCGATGTCCTCGATCGAGGCAGCCATGGCGCCGACGAGGGGCACGAGGTCCCGGCCGCTCCACTCGGTGAGACGGCGACGCCACTCCGACCGGCGATCGGCCAGACCCTTGCCACGGATCTCCTCGAGGATGCGGGCATAGTCGGGGTAGGAGTCGACGGTCTCGCCCGGGTTGGGCGAGTCCCACTGGAACTTGTACAGGCGGAAGATCCCCGCGAGGTCCTCCTCCGCCCGCTTGATCTCGGCCTCGGCGTCCGCGACAGCGGTGCGCAGCCGCTCCCCCAGCCGCTGCGAGTTGTCATTGAACCGGTCGAGCTCATCGGGATCGGCCGGAGCGACCGCGGCGGCGAGCTCCACCGACAGTGCGGCGTCCTGCTCCGCGGTCAGCACCACCTCCCCGGTGGCCCGCATGGCTTCCAGTCGATCCTTCACGAGATCCTCGGAGTCCACCAGCTCGCCGTGGGCGTTGTTGAGCTCTCGCTGCCGCTGCTCCGGGCCGAACCGCTGCTCGCGGGCCTCCTCCGAGTCGACGGCGAGCTGCTCGATCTGCTGCTGCAGCACCCGGAGCTTGTCGTCGGAACCGAGGATCTCACCGCGCCGTCGCTCCAGCTCGGCGAGACGGCGGTCGCTGCCGTCCACGTCGATGTCATCGAACCGCGCGGCCGCCACGGCGTCGTAGGCAGCGCGCTGGCGGTCCGAGACCCGCAGCTGCCGGTCGAGCTCGGCGACACGGCCGTCCACGGCACCGAGCTGCTCGGTGATCGCGGAGAGCTCCTCGTCGATCTCGGCCAGCGCGTCCTCGTTGGAGAAGCCGATGATGTTGCGCTGGCTGCCGCGTCCGTGGGCTCCCCGTCGACCGCTGCGGGTCTGCCCGGCCAGCGTGACCCGCAGCCCGGGCCCCGTCAGCCCGGCTGCGGTCTCGACGCAGAGCGCGTTGCGCGCGGCGTCCGAGACGTGCCCCTGCACCCACCCGGAGAATGCCGAGTCCTTGAAGCTCAGCTTGCCCGCGATGGACTCCGGGTCGGCCGGACCCGGGTCCGGCAGGTCGAGCTGCACGCCCTCGAAGGTCAGCCGACCCCGCAGCTGCAGCCCGTCGATGGCCGCCGAGAAGTCGTCGAGACGGTCGAGCGGCACGAGCATCACCCGCGCTGTGCCGCCGAGAACCGTCTCGATCGCCGTGCGCCAGCGCGCCTCCTCGGGCGCGACATCGATCAGCTCCGCCACGAACGGCAGCTCGCCGACGCCGAGCCCGCCCGCGGCCGCCACCTCCGCCCGCATCTCGTGCAGCGGCGCGGGCACCCGGCTGGCCCGCCCCTCCAACGAGGCGCGTTCGGAGCGCAGCTCGCTCTGGCGCTGCTGCAGCGGATATCCGCGTCGCAGCGCGGCATCGCGCTCCTGCTTGAGGCGGCCGTGGTCGGCCTCCCGCCCGGCCAGCCACTGCCGCGCCTGCTCCCGGAACCGAGCGAAGTCGGCAGCCGAGCCGAGCGCCTCCTCGACGGTCGGCGAGAGCGTATCGATCAGCGGCAGCAGGCGCTCCTGCAGCGTGGCACGCCGACCGAGCCGGTCCTCACGGACCACCTGTTCCTGCTCCATCGACAACCCGAGTGCCTGCAGGGTCGAACCGCCGGACGCGCGGTGCGCCTCCTTGGCGTCCTCGAGGTCCCGGTGGCGCGCCACCTCCGCGGAGGTGACGGCGGCCAGCTCGGCACCGGTCGACGAGCGTGCGTCGCGGTTGGCGGCCACGGCCGCCTCGAGCAGCCGCAGGTGGGTCTGCAGCAACCACAGTCGCAGCGGCGTGTCACCGGTCAGGGTGACGCCGTAGGAATCCAGCTCGGCCTGTCGCCGACGCGCCGCGACCTTGCGCTCGTGCAGCGCGGTGATGGGCTCGAGCAGCTCGAGCTTCTGCTCCTCGGTGCGCATTGCGGTGTGGGCTGCGTCAAGGTCGTCGAAGTGCTCGATCGCCCGGTCGGCCGCCGCATAGGTCGACGGCCGCTCGAGCACCATCTCCTTGTAGAGCTCGTCGACGCTGCGCACCCTGGTTGCCGGCCCGGATACGGGCAAGCAGCCGCAGCGCCTTCGCGCCGTCGCCGTTGGCACCGATGCCGAGGGCGCGTGCAGGACGGCGGAGTATTCGGCATAGGTGCGGTGCACCCGGATCCCCGGGAAGATCTTCTTGAGGGTGTTGGCGTGGAAGTGGTCGGGTACGGCGACCTCCAGCGTCTCGAGGCTGAGCGAACCCTCGTGGGTGGCGAGCTGCATCTGGACGTCGCCCGAACGCGTCGCGCGTCGCGGGACGTAGTAGGTGCGCAGCGCGGTGAAGCGGCCGCCCCGGTCGTTGACGAAGGTCATCGCGACCGCGCCCCAGTGTCGGCGCCCTTGCCCCTGCAGCAGCTTCTCGACCGGCCGGCCGGTCGTCGGGTCGTCGATCACGTCGACGGCTCCCGCGCAGGTAGGACAGCAGGTTGCGCTGTCCGACGCCGCGCGCGGCCGGCCACCGCGTCGTTGGAGGCGCCGTTGAACTTCGTGTCCGAGGGCATCATCAGCGCGGTGTAGGCATCGAGGATGGTGCTCTTGCCGACCCCGGAGCCGCCGGAGATCATCGTTGCCTCGCCGCGGAGCGGGACCGTGGTCAGGCCACCGAAGCCGCCCCAGTTGACCAGCTGCAGCAGCGCCGCCCGCCACTGCATCGTGTCGTCCGCGGGGGCGGCGACGACCCCGTGCTCGAAGAGACCGTCGACGGTCCCGTCGTCGTGGATCTGCTCGACCTCGTCGATCGACATCGTCACTCCCCTCGGGTGCGTCGTAGGAGGCAATGAGCGCGGACTCACCGTCGTCGAAGAGCGGATCGTCCTCCGCCTCCGGGGGCACGCCGTTGGCGCGCTGCAGGGCCTCGAGCAGCTCCCGGAGCAGCTCGAGGGGCAGCAACGGCTCGACGGCCTCGCTGATCTCGAAGCGGTCATCGGTGGCGGTGCTGATCAACAGCCCGGTCTTGACGATGCTGATCACGGCATTGCGAGCACGCTTTTCGTCGCCGGCCTCGTCGGTGGCGTGCGCCGGCCGGAAGCTCGCGACGTATTCGACGATGTCCTCGCGGTCGATGTAGACCCCGCGCGTCACCGCCCGCCATGCCGGCGCGCAGGCGATCGCGCAGGTGGACGAGCACCAGCGTCTCCTCGCGCGACCACGCTGCGTCGTACAGCAGGGTCGGCAGGCGACTGCCGGTCTCGGACACGGCCTGCCGCTTCCACGCGACCTCGCGGGCCCGGTCGATCTGGAGGTCGAGGAACAGGTCGTTGAGGCGTGAGCGCAGCACCCGCTCGTGCTCGACCAGCACCCGCCAGTCGCGCGGGTGGGTGCGGGCACTGATGAACCTCTGCTTGAGCAGCGTCACCGGGGCAAGCCGCTGGCCGTGCTCCAGCCCGCCCTCGTCGCCCTCCCACAGCGACACGGAGGCGTCATCGAGATCGAGGTCGAAGTCCTCGCCGTCGGGTGCCTCGATGTCGATGTCCAAGCTCATGCACGTACTCGCTTCGCTCCGTGCGCGCATGAGGCACCATTCGCGCTGTACTTGCTGATTCGCTCGCTGCGCTCGCTCATGCTGGGGTCTCCTGCTGGTCGTCGTGTGCGAGGTCGGGGTCGGGCAACGGCATGCGGGGTACGGCGAACGCGCGACGCGACCCGTCGTGCCGGACGGTGGCATAGGACTCGAGCGTGTCGTCCGACTCCCAGCCGTGCTCGGCGGCGAGGTGCAGCAGGCCGAAGATCTCGACCGGGCGGCGCATGGACGGCTCCGGGCCGTCGAACAGCTCACCGAGGGACGCCGCGGGCAACAGGTCGATGAGCGCCTGCTCGAGGCGCTCGCGCAGGGATCCGAGCCGCGGACCGCCCTGCGCCATCAGCGAGGCGAGGGAGACGGTCGGCGCGTCAGCGGGGTCGGCCACGGCGATGCGATCGGGCAGCACGTCGTCGGCCGGGTCGTGGAATCGCTCACGCAGGTGGTCGACGTTGGCGCGGGCAGGCAGCAGGGGCACGTCGTGGCTCGCGCGCGGACCGGTCGTGGCCATCCACGCCATCAGCTCGGACTCCACCGGGCGCAGGGTCTGCTCGAGCTCACGATCGCGGGCGTCGTCGTGGGAGACGATGTATTCCCTCAGGGTCGCCGTGACGCGCGACCGCTGGGCGAGCACCCGGTCGAGTCCGTCGCGCACGAGCCGGACCGTGCCGCGGAGCTCCGCACGGTCGGGTTCGCCCGGGATCGTGTCGGACAGCGGGTGGTCGAGCAGTGCGGTGAGGTCCTCGCGCAGCTGGGTCACCGGGGGCGTCGTCGCGGAGCAGGGCGAAGGCGCCCTCGAACGCGCGGCCCTCGTGCGTGGCCGTCACCAGCGCGTCGGCGCGTGCGAGGTAGTCGTCGATGACCTCGCCGGCCGGTCGGTCCTCGGCACGGAAGGCGGCCGGGATCTCGCTGCGGATGGTGGCGAACCGCTCCTCGACGCGGGCGAAGTCGCTCGGCAGTGCCGAGATCAGTGAGAGCAGCTCGGTGAAGCCCTCGAGCATGTAGTCCTCGGTCGCGCTGACGATCTCGGCGCCCTCGACCAGCCGGTCGCGCTCCGCCTGCAGCCGGGCGATCTCGCCGTTGAGGATCGTCACCCGGGCCGTGCGGTCCGGGTTGGCCTCGGCGTTGAACCGGCGCACGGTGCCGAGGATCGTGGCGATCCGGTGCTCGCTGAGGGTGGCCCGGTCGCGGGCGAGGTTCTTGACCAGCTCGAGCGCCTGCTGCGCGTGGGAGGTCAGCGAGTAGACCTCGTGGCCGGCCTCGTCCGAGCGACCGCACGAGCCACTGGCCGCGCATCCAGCGATGACAGATCTCGCGACCGCTGCCGTTGGGGACGTCGGTCTCACCGGCGAGCCGGATCTGCGCGAGGTGGTCTTCCCACTGGGTGTGCAGCCGGGCGGTCGCGATCGGCTTGTTGTTGCGGCCGAACGCCGCTCGGAAGATCGTGATGACGACCGGCGCCCGGCGCTGGTGCAGCAGCGTCAAGGTGGGCTGCGCGAACGCGGATCGGACCCGCGCCAGCTCCCCGGCGATCTCGCTCACAACCGATCGACCCTCCCGGTGTCGCTGCCCTGCTCCTGCCCTGACCGGCGGTCAGCATCCCAGAAGGCACCGACACCCTCGACGAACGGGGCGGGTCAGCGTCCCCGGTGGCTCCGCACGGCGCGCGCTACGAGCTCGCGCGGGGCCCGACGGTGGCTGCGCACCGTCGCGCCACACGGCATTGAGCCGGCGCGTCAGGTCGAGGCCGGTCACCGAGATCGCGACGAGTCGTCCGGTGGCCGGGTCGTCGCGAACCGCGTGCGCCCCGATCACCGCGGGACCGGCGCCGGCGGCGACCGCGGCACGCACCGCCGCCGTGCTCGACAGCTCGAGCACCGGTGCCGCGACGGGCAGGCCGGTGAGTGCGCGCTCCAGCACGGTGCGCGTTCCCGAACCAGCCTCGCGCACGACGAGCGGCGTGGCCGCCAGCGTGCCGGCAGCGACCCGGCGGCGGGAGCGCAGGGCCCACTCGTGATCCTTCGCGACCACGACCACGAGCTCGTCGCGACCGACCGGGCGGTGGTGCAGCCCGGTCGGGGCGTCGGGCCCCTCCACGAAGCCGAGGTCGACCTCGCCGGCGGTGACGAGCGCGACGACGCGCTCGCTGTTGGTGGCGGTCATCGTGAAGTCCGTGGGCTCGTGACCGGCGCGCACCTGATCGGCGCGTACGGCGACCAGCCAACCCGGCAGCAGGTGCTCGGCGATCGTCAGGCTCGCCGCGATACGCAGGTGGCCTCGTCGATCGGACCGGAGTGCCGCGATGCCCGCATCGAGCTGGGCGGCTTCCTCGAGCACCCGCGCGGCCCACTGCACGACGAGGTCGCCCGTCGGCGTCAGAGCCGAACCACGTCGCGTGCGCACGAGCAACGGCGCGCCGATCAGCGACTCCATGGTGCGGATCCGCGACGACGCCGCCTGCTGGGTGATGCCCAACAGCTCGGCTGCCGCACTCAGGCTGCCGGACCGAGCGACCTCGACGAGCAGCTCCGGGGCACGCAGCTCCGGCACATGGGATCCCAGCACGCACCGAGGCTAGCGTGACACAAGCCACTCTTGTGGTCTCACAACCACAACTTCGTTCTGTGACCGCATGGGCATCGGCGAGAATTCTCGGCATGACCCTTCGTGTTGCCATCGTCGGCGGTGGACCGGCCGGCATCTATGCCGCCGACCAGCTCGTCAAGTCCGAGGTCGACGTCTCGATCGACATCCTCGAGCGGCTTCCCGCGCCCTTCGGTCTCGTGCGCTACGGCGTCGCGCCCGACCACCCGCGGATCAAGGAGATCATCAAGGCGCTCCAGCGCGTCCTGCTGCACCCCGAGGTCCGCCTGCTCGGCAACGTCGACCTCGGCGACGACATCAAGCTCGAGGAGCTCCGCGAGTTCTACGACGCCGTCATCGTGGCGACCGGCGCGCGCGCCGACCGCGACCTCGGCATCCCGGGCGAGGACCTGCGCGGTTCGTACGGCGCCGCCGACTTCGTCTCGTGGTACGACTCGCACCCCGACGCACCGACGACCCGGCCGCTCGAGGCCGAGCACGTCGCGGTGCTCGGCGCCGGCAACGTCGCGCTCGACGTGGCCGGGGTGCTCGCCAAGACCGGTGACGAGATGCTCACCACCGACATCCCCGCACACGTCTACGAGGGCCTGAAGGCCAAGCGCGCGACCGATGTGCACGTCTTCGCACGTCGCGGTCCGGCGTACGCGAAGTTCTCGCCGCTCGAGCTGCGCGAGCTCGCGCACTCCCCCAACGTCGACGTGATCGTGCACCCCGAGGGGTTCGAGGTCGACGACGCGAGCATGGCCCACATCGCGAAGAACAAGCAGGCCAAGATGGTGCTCGACACCCTGTCCAACTGGGTCGGCCGCGAGCCCACCGGCAAGCCGCACCGCATCCACCTGCACTTCCTTGAGCAGCCGGTCGAGATCACCGGCGACGGCGCCGTCGAGACGCTGCGCACCGAGCGAACCCGGCTCGTCGGCGACGACTCGGTCAGAAGGCACCGGCCTGATCACCGACTGGGACGTCCGGGCCGTCTACCGCGCCGTCGGCTATCGCAGCACCTCGGTCGTCGGCCTGCCGTTCGATGACCGCAAGGCGGTCGTCCCCAACGACGGCGGGCGCGTGCTCGACCCGGACGGCGACCGGATCCCCGGCACCTTCGTCACCGGCTGGATCAAGCGCGGCCCGATCGGCCTGATCGGTCACACGAAGAGCGACGCTGCCGAGACGGTGTCGCACCTCGTTGCCGAGACCACGCCGACCGCGACATCGCGCGAGCCGGAAGCCGTCGACGCGTTTCTGCTCGAGCGCGGCGTCGAGGTGGCCAACCTCGATCACTGGCTGCGCCTCGACCAGCACGAGATCGCCCTCGGCGAGCCGTCCGGCCGGACGCGGGTCAAGGTCGCAACCCGCGACGAGATGCTCGCGGCCGGTCGCTGAACCCGCACATGACCCACACATGACGCAGCGCTGCCGCTGGACCCGGACTGGTCCAGCGGCAGCGCTGTGTGTGTCATCTCAGGGGCTGGATACCGTCCCCCCGTTGGTGATGGTCAGGTCGGACGTCTCGTGACAGCTGTTCGGGATGTCCTCCTGCGCAGCGTTGGTGCTGTCGTAGCTCACCTTCCGGGAGAAGCTGCCCGATGCGGAGACGGCCGCTGTGTTGGACGTCCCCACGGTCTGGGGCGAAGCCCCCGCCACGGCAACCGCGCCCGACGTGTAGAGGGGCGTGCCCGTGCAGTCGCTCGACGGGTAGAGCGTGAAGAACACGTTGCCCGCCAGGTTGCCACTCCCCGCCGGCGCAGAGATCTCGGCCGAGTCGTTCGGAACCCGGGTCTGTGCCGTCTTCATCGACGACTTCACGGTCTTGACGACAACGTCCTCGTTGGCATCCGCACAGTCAGCGTTGTGAGTCTTGCCGTTGGTGTTCGGCGAGTTCCCGCTGTACACCGCCACCCAGTGGTAGGTGCCGGCCACTGTCGGCTGGAACGTCGGCGAGTTGTAGTCGCCGTTCCCGCTGACGTTCACGGCGGCCGTCGTGTGGACGAGGTCGCCACAGCCGGTCGTGCTCGGTCCGTAGAGCTTGAAGGTGATCGTCCCACCCGCAGGCGCTCCGGAGGTTTCCGTCGTGTGGATCACTGCCGCGGTCGGTTGCGTCGCCGTCCCACCCGGGGTGGCGGTGTCACTGACGTTGCTACCGAGGTTCACGTCCGCGCTGGCATTGGTCGACAGCGTCGGGTTCACCGGGGTTGACGGTGAAGCACTCGTTGGCCCCGGAGTCGGACGACCCCGGGATGCCATTGGCTGCATCACCGCTGAACACTGCTCGCCAGCAGTAGCGACCTGCGGAGGTGACGTAGGCCTGCGGCGAAACGACCGTCGCTGGATAGGCCGCACCGCTCAGGTTCGTTGAACCGATGGATGTTCCACCGGTGTCGCACAGCGCAGGGCTGTCCACCTTGCAGAGCCAGAAGGAGACCGAACCGGCCGGAGTGGCCGACCCACCCGTCAGGCTCACGACCGCGGAGTCCTTGGCCCCCACGACGCCGGTCCCGATCGAGAGTCCGTCTGCCGGGATGTCGGCGCCGGCGCCCGTCTTGGGCGTGGTGACCGTCGTCGTCTCACAGTTCGTGATGGGCGGGGTCGTCGCGAGGATCGTGTCCTTGTAGTCGGCTGTGTCGGAGTTGCCGGTCACGGTGCTCGGGATGGTGTTGGCGAACGACAGACAAGTCGTCTCGCCCCCGAAGATGGTGTCGGTCAGGTTGACCGCCGCCTCACCCATGAAGCCGTCGGCGCTGTATGCCGCCTGCGAATTGGCTGCGCTGAGCTCCTCTGCCGGCAGCAGGACCAAGGTTGCCTTCGGTGCCGGTCCACTTGCGCAGGAACAGGTCCGGGCTCCCGCCCTGCTGGTCCCACAGGATCATGAAGTCGCCGGCTCCGGCGGTTGGCCCACGGGTTGCAGAAGTCGATGAGGTCGTCCTGGGTGGCGGTGTCGTACGCGCACTCCACGGGAGCCTCTTCCTGCATGAACTCGTAGGCGATGAAGCCGCTGCCGGTGGCCTTGTCGCGCTCCCACGCGAAGTAGAGCCAGTCGTCATTGGTGATCGGGTCGCGCTGGACGTCCAGCCGGGCCTGCCGGAGGTCGACCCGGGCATTCGGGTTCGTCAGGTCGAGCGTCGGCACGGCATCGTCGTGGATGACGCCGATCTTGGTGGTGTTCGAGTTGACGGGACCGAGCTCCTTGACGTTGCCCTCGGGATCCTCGATCTGGGTGGCGCCGTCATCGGGTACCTGCGCTGGCGTCTCAACCGCGTACGGCCCGTCCTCTGCGAACGATGCGGTCAGCGGCACGACTGCTGTCGCTCCGACGATCAGACCTGCGATGGCGATGACCGCCCGGCGTCGTGACCTTCGCGTGCTAGCTACCTTCTGCGTCCCGAGACCAATTTTCTTGATCTTGCGCATTTTGGTGCGACCTTCCATGGGAGGGCGCCCCCGCCCGGGATCACGCTAGGACTGGGCGCCGGTCCGGCGCGTCACCAATCCGGGTCAAAGATCGCGTAGTCCCCTGCCCGCATAACATGGCCGCGATTCCCATGCCGTCTCCCTCCTCCGCGTCCCTCAGCCGCAAGCTGCTGCTCGTCGTCGACGCCCCGTCGCTGCTGCACCTGCAACCACCACGCGCGTGCGCACACCCGGATCCCGGATCGCTCGGGCCGACCGGCGTGGGCGCTGCACGGGATGCTGCGGCAGATCATCGAGTCCATCGAGGGCTTCGCGCCCGACGCCGTGATCTTCGGGCTCGACGACCGCACGTCGTCTAAGCGACGAGATGAGTACCCCGACTACAAGGCCGGTCGCGCGGAGAAGGACGCCGAGCTCGTCGACCAGCTCGAGCGCGCGGGCGCGCTGCTCGACGCCCCGGGTCTCGCCACGCTGACTCCCCCGGGGCTCGAGGCTGACGACGTCAATGCCTCGGCCGCGACGTGGGCGACCGCGAACGACTGGAGCTGCGTCATCATCACCTCCGACCGCGACGCGTTCGCGCTGATCAGCGAGCACACGCAGGTGCTGCGACTGATCAACGGCGGCATCCACGGATCGCCACTGCTCAACCCGCGCAGCCTGCAGGCCATGTACGGCGTGTCGTCGGAGAACTACCCGGCCTACGCCGCCCTCCGCGGGGACGCCAGCGACAACCTGCCCGGAGTCTCGGGGATCGGCGAGAAGACCGCGGCAGCCCTGCTCGCCGCCGCCGGCTCGATGACGGCGGTGTGGGCCGACATCGACCACGACGAGGGCCGCACCCCGGTCGCAGCGATCGACGCCCGGTCGGCCGATGCCGGCGGTCGCCGCATCGGGGCCAACATCGTCCGCCGACTCACCGCACCGGGCGCCCGCGAGCGCTACGACTTCAACGTGCGGATGATGTCGGGGCACGACGACCTCGACCTCGGTCTCACCCCCGACATCCCCGGCACGCCCGGCCTGCTGCCGCTCGACATCGATCGCGTCAGCCGGGTCGTCGGGTTCCTCAACGTCGAGGCGACGACCGACCTCGCCGTACGCGTGCTGACCGGAGAGCCGGCGTCCCGCACCGGTCGCTGACGGCGCCCGCAGGAGTCAGTCAGCGAACGGTGGCGGGCCGATGATGTCGATGCCGCCGGCCGTGAGCGCGGCGGCCCGGATCCGGTCGAAGTCGACGACCCGAGGCGTCGTGTCGGACAGTGGCTCGCTGGCCTCGCGGTAGAACGCCTCGCAGGAGCCCGGCGTGTGCAGCCACAGCACTCTGGCAGTCTCGGACGTGACGAGGAACGCGTGCGGAACCCCACGCGGCGCGATCACGACACCGCCGGCGGAGACGACGTGCTCGACACCGTCGAGGTGCATCGTGAGCTCGCCGTCCGGGACATACATCGTCTCGTCGACCGGGTGCGTGTGCAGCGGTGTGCGCTTGCCCCGCTCCATGCTGTCCTCGAAGAGCAGGAAGGAGCCACCGCTGTCGGCAGCGGTGACCAACCAGTCGTGGACACCGCCGCCGTAGAACCACCGGCGCTCGGTCTCATCCGTGTTCCGCACCGGGGGGCGGGATCGTGCTGGTGGTGTGCATCGCGACTCCCATCGCTTCGTGGCACTCAGGTGCCCATAAGCGACACTGACGTATCATGACGGCCATGTCAACAGTCGACCTGTCCTCGGGACGAGCCCGACAGAAGCGCCGCACCCGTGACGCGCTGGTCGCCGCCGCCGGCGAGCTGGTCGCGCAGGGCGTCTCGCCGAGCGTCGAGCAGGCCGCGGAGCTGGCCGGCATCTCCCGGACCACCGCCTACCGCTACTTCTCGAACCGACGGGCGCTGCTGCACGCGGCGCATCCCGAGACCGCGACCGAGTCCATGCTCCCCGGCGACGCCCCGGACGATGCACGCGGCCGGCTGGCAGCCGTGCTCGAGCGGTTCACGACGATGGTCGGCGAGACCGAGCCACAACAGCGGGTGATGCTCCGGATGTCACTGGAGGACGACCCTGCCGGGCGCGGCGAGCTGCCACTGCGCCGGGGGTCGCGCGATCGGCTGGATCGGTGAGGCGCTCGCCCCGCTGTGCGGCCAGCTCGACGACGAGCAGCTCCATCGCCCGGTCCCGGCCATCCGCAGCGCGACCGGTATCGAGGCCCCGGGTCTGGCTCACCGACGTTGGCGGGCTCTCCTCGGACGAGGCCCGCCAACAAATGGTCTGGGCAGGGCTCGCGCTCCTCGACTCAGCAACGCACACACCACCACCGACCGGGTTCTGAGCCGCTCAGGGGCGTACGGCGATGTTGGTCTGCTGCCCCGCGGCGACGAGCTTGCGCTGGGTGCCCGTGACGGCGAAGACGTCCATCCGGCAGACCGTCAGGGTGCGCCCCGACTTGAGCACGGTGCCGATCGCGACGAGCTCCTCCCCGATCGCCGGCGCAACCAGGGTTGATCTTCAGCTCGACCGCCAGCACCTCGCTCTCGTCGGGCAGCAGCGTCAACGCGGCATAGCCGCCCGCGCTGTCCGCGATCGTGGTGGTGACGCCGCCGTGGAAGTAGCCGTGCTGCTGGGTGACGTGCGGGCCCATCGGCAGGTGGATGTGGACCTCACCGGGCGACACACGGCCGAGCCGGGCGCCGATGTGCGCCATCAGTCCCTGCGCGGCGAAGCTGGCGGCGACGCGGGCCGACATCGCCTCTGCCGTCACGCGCGATCCGCCACGAGGAGATGGAACGCGGTCCTGCCGTCGCCGACGCGACGGTCGGTCACGGCCCCTGAATCCTGCCCCGGTGAGCAGCTCGACGACGTCGTCGACCGGTCTCAGCCGGAAGCCGTGGGCGGTGAAGGGAAAGGTGCGCATGTGGTCAGGGTCGCCGATGCCGACCACGACGCGACCGCCGGGTCGCAGGACGCGCGCGATCTCCGAGAAGGCGCGTGCCGGGTCCTCGACGAAGTAGGCCGTGTTGGTGGTGACGACGGAGTCGAGCGACCCATCCGGCAACGGCAGCGCGGTGAGGTCACCGGGACTGAGGACGAGGCGGCCGCTGACGAGGTCGGCCGCAAACCTGCGTCGCGCGGTCGCGAGCATCGTCTGCGAGATCTCCACGCCCTGCACGATCCCGGTGGAGCCGACCTCGTCCGGGAGCAACCGCAGGCCGACACCGCCCCCGAAGCCGAGGTCCGCGACCGTCTGTCCGGGCGCCGCCCCGCTCGCTGCCACGGCCTCGCGCACGACGGTGCCGTTGCCCTTGTTGAGACCACGCGCCACGACCTTGCCGTGGAGACCGGACGGGTGTCCGAGCTGACGGGCGAGCCCGGCACTGAGCCTGTCGCGAACTCCCATGGCACGACGATCGCGCACCGCCCGACCCCGTGGCAAGCACGCCGGCGGCTAGTCAGCCCGATCGGCCGCAGCCACGGTCCCTTGGTGCACGTCGAGGCGGAGCAGGCGACTGGCAAGGTCGACCAGCGGCCCCAGCAGCACGATGACACCGATGGTGCCGACGCCGATCGTCGCTCCGAGGAGCCACCCGACCAGTGCTCCCCGCCCCGGGACCGCGCTGTAGCTCCACCTGAACGCGACCGGCGGGTCCCACGCGAGGGCGGCCGCTTCTGCCGGGCCGGCGCCGGTGTTGCTGCCGAGGTAGGCCGCGATCCCGACGGCGAGGACCGGGAACGCCGCGGCCAGCAGCACGCTTCGCACGACCGGGGTGTCGGGGGTCGACAGCACGTCCAGCAGGACCGACACCGTCACGCCGACCACGACGATCTGGACCACCGTGCCCGGGCCGGGTCGCACACGCCGTACGGCGGCCATGGCCACGAAGACGACGCTGACCGCCATGTTGACGAGCCAGAAGGTCCAGTCACCTCGCATCGCGATGCCGTTGACCGGGGTGGAGTAGCCGTCCGAGCCGAGGTCGGCGGTGAGCAGCATGGCCACCCCGATGCCCGGGACCACGCAGCCGCCGAGCAGCAGCAGGACCCGGCGCAGGGAGGCAGGCACGCGAGCGTCAGGCCTCGGCGAGGGCGACGTAGCGACCGTCTGGCGTGACCGGGTTGTCCTCGTTGATCGCCTCGACCGCCTCGGTGAGCCCGGCTTCCTCGATGGGCCGACGCCGGTCCGAGTGCACCCCGGCGATCATGCAGCGCACGGAGCCACCGGCCAGCTCGATGGTGGGGATGTCGACCGCGACGATCTCGCAGGACTCCTCGATCACCGCGATCTGGTCGGGTCGCAGGCTCCGACGGGCACGGGCGGACATGGCCATGATGTAGCGGCGCTTGCCCTCCGGCGTACGACCACAGAGCTCGACGGCGTTGCCGGCGAACTCACGGACCTGCTCCTCGGTGAGCTCGACGACCTTGCGGCCGTTGACGCTCAGGCGTTCGCGGACCTGCTCGCGGCGAGTCTCGTCGGGGATCATCTCGAGCGCGATCATCGCGACGTCGGTGCCGACGCAGGCGATGACGTTGGTGTGGTAGACCGGCACGCCGTCCGAGTCCACCGCATCGAAGGCCATCGGCTCGTAGTTGAAGTCGGTGCAGAACCGCTCCCGGGACGGCGATGTCGGCACGGTGGCTGCGCGCGGTGTAGGCGACCCGCGAGACGTGGTCGAGGACCATCGCACCGGTGCCCTCGAGGAAGATGCCGTCGGGCTCGAGGCCGGAGTAGTCGACGATCGTCTGGACGCGGTAGTCCGACTTGAGCATCTCGAGGACGTCGGCGCGACGCTCGTGACGACGGTTGGACGCATACATCGGGTAGACCGCGACGTAGCCGCCCGCGTGGGTGGAGAGCCAGTTGTTCGGGGAAGACGCTGTCCGGGCGGGTGTGGTCGGTGTCGTCGAAGACGTGGACCCGGACGCCGGCGTCTCGCAGCGCAGCCGCCAACGCGTCCATCTCGGCCAGCGCCTTGGCGGAGGTCGCGTCCTCCGACTGGCCCGCCGGGGCGTCGGCCCGGAAGGCGTTGTCCGCGGCCGTCGCGGGGTTGGGGGTGAACCGTTCGGCGCGGATCAGGATGACAGCAGAAGGGGCCCGGGCACTCACGCAGCGGAATCTAGACCATGACCCGGCGTGGTGTGATGTCCGCGTGCAGCGCCTCCGACCCCCGGCCGCCACCGGCGTCGTCGCGGTGGTGTCCGTCGGCCTGTTGGTGCTCGCCGTGGGCTTCGGCTGGCTCGGTCCGGACGTAGGGCGCGGTGCCAACTTCTGCGAGATCGCACGTTCGGGCGTGGTCCGACAACCGGCGAACAGCTGGTCGAACCTCGGCTTCGTGGTCGCTGGCCTGACGATCGCCTCCCCGGGGCCGCTCCTCCTGTGTCATGCCGGTCGGCCTCCAGACGTTCTATGCCTGCGTCGTCGTGGTCCTCGGCCCCGCCTCCGCCGCCATGCACGCGACGCAGAGCTCGCTGGGCGGGCACCTCGACCTGCTCAGCATGTATCTCGTGGCCGGGTTCGCCGCGGCGTACGCCCGGGTGCGACTCGTCCGTCGCGGGACGTCGGCGTTCGTCGCCGCCTATGCCGTGTGTGTGCTGGCCTGCGAGCTCGCGGGACTGTGGACCCGGCCGATCCCGGTCGTGCAGTACGCCGGGAAAGTGGCGTTCGGCCTGTTGCTGATCGCCGCCGTGGTGATGGAGGCGCGGCTGTGGCGACGAGGAGAGACGCGGCGGACGATCGGCTTCGGGTTCGCGGCGCTGGCGTCGATGTTGGTCGCGTTCCTCATCTGGAACCTGTCGCAGCACGGCTGGTGCTCCCCCGGCTCGCTGCTCCGGGGTCACGCGGTGTGGCATCTGTTGTGCGCGCTCGCGGCCTACTTCCTCTTCCGGCTGTACGTCTCCGAGAGATCTTCCTCCCCGTGATGGCATCTCACGGCGGCGTCTCCGAAACCCCCGCAACCATCAATCGTGGGCCGCTTTCGGGCGAAATGCCTGTGGATATCGGAATGCACGAATTCGCCTGTGGATAACTCGAACACCTGTTTTAATCTATGCTTTTCAGGCGTAGAATCACGTCATGGACACCACCCACGACAATGTTCACCAGCACCCGCTTCTGAACATTGTCGCGAGCCTTTCCGATCAGCTCGACAAGGCCACCACCTTCAACCCGACCTTCGTCCCCACCACCGACAAAGCCACCACGATGCGTCAGCTCTCCACGCTCATCACCCGCGCCCAAGGACTCCTGCTCACCGTCATGGCAGCCTCCGCTGACGTCGCCGACGAACACGGCGCCAAACGCATCGGCCACTGGTACGCCGCCACCACCCGCCACGACCACCGACCCAGCATCGGCCTCGACCACCTCGCCCGGTCCCTCGACACCGACCACGTGCACTGGGTGCCGCGGTGCTCGACGGACGGGTCAACCTCGACCAGGGCCGTCGTCATCGCCCGCGCCCTCGACGACCTCCCAGAAGAAGTCCCGACCGAGGTCCGCGAGCAGGCAGAGCTGCACCTCATCAGCCTCGCCGACGACTTCGCCCCCACCGAACTACAGCGCCCGGCGAGCAAGGTCCTCGAAGTCGTCGCGCCCGAGCTCAGCGAAGAAGCCGAACGCAAAGCCCTCGAACGCGAAGAACAACGCGCCACCGAACACACCCGACTGACGGTCACCCCGCGCGGCGACGGCACCAACCGGATCGGCGGCATCATCTCCAACGCCACCACCGCCCGGCTCATGACCTACCTCGAAGCCTTCGCCTCACCCCGACGCACCGCCTCCGAGAACGACGGCGAACGCATCCCCACCGCCAGACTCCTCGGCCTCGCGTTGGGCGACCTCCTCGAAGCACTCCCCGCCGACGTGCTCCCCACCCACGGCGGCACCGCCACCACCGTCACCGTCCACCTCAACCTCGACCAACTCACCGCGTCATTGGAGAAGTCCGGCGTCGCGACCCTCGACACCGGCGACACCATCACCGCCGGACAGGCCCGCAGGCTCGCCTGCCGGGCCAAGATCCTGCCCGCCGTCCTCAGCGGCAAGTCCGAGATCCTCGACCTCGGCCGATCCCGCCGGCTCCACACCGCCGCCCAACGCAAGGCCATCCGGATCCAGCACCACCAATGCCAGACCGACGGCTGCACCATCCCCGCCGCCCGGTGCGAAACCCACCACCCCCACGCCCGGTCCGCCGGCGGCAAAACAGACCTCGACAACGCCGCCCTCCTCTGCTGCCACCACCACCACCACCGAGCCCACGACACCCGCTACCTCACCCAACAACTGGCTGCTTCCGCTCCGCCATCGGTTGCGCGAAGACAGCGGCGACGAGACCACCCTCTTGATAGGGCGGCACGAAGAAGAGGCCTGCTCGCAGCACACGGGTCAGCCCGCGTGCTGGATCCAGCAGGGCATCAGGACCGGCTCCCTGAATCGGGAAGTTGCTTTCGAGGCACCAGTCATTGAAGACCACGTCAAACTGGTCGAGCGTGGCCCGGAAGGAGCAGAACTGCAGGCCGACCTCAAGTTTGCCGTCAGGTGTGGTCTCCATATACGGCAGGTCACGCCTGAAGATTTGATTGTCGTCGTGACGGCCGCGCGGGCCGGACTTCGCGACATGCGAGGAAGGGGGAAGCGAGTTGGGGGCGTCGGTCGGCTCGTGGCCCGGTTGAACACCTTCGAGGTCGAGGCGGGCGCCGTCTCGACGCCGTCCGATGATCGCGTCCTGCTGTTCGGGGAGGCTGTTGGCCGAACACGTCGAGGTCCCGGCGAATCTTGAGGTAGGCCATGTAGCTGTCACCGTCCGCCCGGGCTGGTTCGTCGAGTTCGCGACGATCGCGGTGCACGAACGCGACCTCGGAGCGCTCGGTTCGAGGCATCACATTGCGAACGCCATCCCGATAGCCGAAGTGCTCCGTCTCGTCGAGTCGCTGGTAACCACGCTCCAGCGTGATCCGCTCGACCTCGGGCGACTGGTCCAATCCCGCCGGGAACAGTTTTACCCGTGCCTCATAGACCGAGGCAACGTAGAAGAGGACATCGACGTCGACCGGCGGCACTTGCTGCAGGATGCCGCTGCGAAGCGGGCTCACCACGCCGGTCATGGGGAAGCCAACCGGCGGCTCGACTGGCGGCGACCACCGGGGCATCCCATTCGTGATGAAGAACGAGGGAGCGAAGCCGACCGCTACCGCCGCCACCTTGGCGCCCTTGTCCTTGCCGGCCTCGGGATCCTCCAGAGCCACGAGGGCGTCGACGAGTGAATCGATGCGGCCAAGCCACTGCTCAGCCGAGGATCGATCGATCCCTCCGGATAGCTTCACCCCGATGAAGTAGCCGCAGGTGCGCGGGTTGCCGTAGAGGACCTCGCGGTCGTCGCCTCGAGGGAGGATGCCCATCGCCTGAACCATGGTGCTCCTTGTTTCCCAATCGTCGTGCTTGATGGACTGCTTGAGCCACCATGAGAACACTCAGCACCGACAGACGTAGGCGCCGACGAGCTACGACCCTGTTTCAGGAGCGACGAAAACGATCGAAGGACCCACCTATTGCCGGGCCACCGGCGTACAGGACCCTCTACCGCTTCAGGCACTCGAGCCGGTCGCCGAAATCATCGGCATAGACCGCTCGAGCTCCCCACGTCGACAGCCTGAACCTAACTAACCGGCGTCACTGCGGAATGGTCATCATCGTGGGCTGCTTGCGTCACCGTTGACCTGAAGTGACTCACGACGTGCCGCTGGCGCAAGTGCGTGCTCGAATCTGAGTCGGGGTTCAAAGTCAATAGTCAGAACGGGTCATAGCGCAGCAGGCGGGAGCAATGGTTGGCTGCCCGCGTCTTTGGCGCACACGGGAAGTGCCGATGACATCCAACCTGTGGGGGACTCAGGTGAAGAGAAGTCTGCTCGGTGTTGTCCAGATCGTCGTAAG
This sequence comes from Nocardioides sp. B-3, assembly GCF_024703895.1. GTDB lineage: Bacteria > Actinomycetota > Actinomycetes > Propionibacteriales > Nocardioidaceae > Nocardioides. Next base: position 3,402,468 of record NZ_CP087968.1, on the reverse strand, counting down.
GCTGCTCGTGAGGGGGTTTACCCCACTAGCCCGGATCGTTCACGAGGCAGCGGCCTGATCGGCGCGTAGAAACACGGAAGTGCCTACCCCCGCAGGGGAAACTTGGGTTTACGACGACTCAAGATCTCCAACGTGGAAGGCACTCCGTAGGTGAAGCGTACTTCGTGGTCTGCTGGCTTGTCCGTATCTGCCGATGGTGTCGGCGTGGTGGCTCACGCGGGCAGTGTCGGGCTCCGTCTTCTGGCCGATCGGACCGGCCTCACGACCGAGTTGTCGAAGGCGATGGTGCGGCGCTCGTTCTCCCCGGTCCACGACCGCGGTCGGGTCCCGGTCGATGTCGCGGTGATGCTTGCCGATGGTGGTGAGGCGATCGCTGATATCGACGTGCTGCGCCACCGGGCTCCAGTTCTCGGCCCGGTCGCGTCGCCCCCGACGGTGTGGCGGACCCCGGACGAGGTCACGCCGGGCCGGTTGAAGAAGATCGCCACCGCGCGTGCCCGCGCCCGGCGCCACGTTTGGGCACAGCTGCCCGGCGGGTTGCCAGCGTCCCGGGTTGCCGGGACCGACCTCGGCGCGACGGTCGTGCTCGACATCGACGCCACCATCGTGGTCGCACACTCCGAGAAAGAGAACGCTTCGCCCACGTTCAAGAAGACCTTCGGCTTCCACCCGCTCGGCGTGTGGTGCGACAACAGCCAAGAGTTCCCGGCCGCGCAACTGCGGACCGGGAAGGCCGGTTCGAACACCGCCGCCGACCACATCACGGTCCTCACCGACGCGATCGCCCAGATCCCGGTCGCGTATCGCAAAGACCTGCTGATCCGCGCCGACGGTGCAGGTTCCTCCCACAAGCTCCCTGGACTGGCTGACCGAACAAGGCAAGATCCGTGGCCGCCGGGTTGAGTACTCCGTGGGGTTCGCGGTCACCGAGAAGATCCGCGACGCCATCAAGCTCGTCCCCAAGGACGTCTGGACGGCCGCGTCCGATGCCGACGGCGGCGTCCGTGAGGGCGGCGACGTCGCGGAACTGACCGGGCTGCTCGACCTGTCCAGTTGGCCCGCGGGGATGCGGATCATCGTGCGCCGCGAACGCCCCCACCCCGGCGCCCAACTCTCGTTGTTCGAAGAGCGTGACGGCTGGCGCTACCAGACGATCGCCACCAACACCCCCGTCCAGCCCGGCGTGCAGCTGGCGTTCCTCGAAGCCCGGCATCGTGCTCACGCTCGAGTCGAGGACCGGATCCGGCACGCCAAGGACACCGGCCCGGGGCGGTTCCCGTCGAGGGAGTTCAAGATCAACCGAGCCCGGCTGACCGCGGTGATGATCGCCGCCGACCTCGTCGCGTGGACCCGCATGCTCGCCCTTGTCGGCGACGCCGAGATCCTCGCAGGCTGTGAACCCAAAGCGTTGCGCTACCGCTTCCTCCACGTCCCGGCCCGACTCACCCACGGCGCCCGCCGAAGACGGCTCCGGGTTCCCAAGTCCCGGCCGTGGGCGACCGTGATCGTCGCGATCTTCGCGAACATCGCAGCGATTCCACCACCAGCCTGACCCGCCCGTCCGCCACGAGATCACGACCCGGAGACCCGCAGCCCGGCAGCGCCAGCCGGCTCAGCGTCGTACCCGCAGACGACCACCGGCTCACCTCAGACCGCGGCGACGTCGTCACTGCCGTCATGAATCACCGGGGCTAGCGCCGGTGCGGCTTCTGGGTCCCTGGAGCTCCCGTCGGGCGGCGAAGGGGCCGTTGGTACGTGGTCTTCGCCCGCCCCGACTGGCGGCGCCACCTCGTCACCGGCCAGACCCCCGCCGGCACTGGGACGCCGCGGCCACCACGACCCGCGGCGCCGTAGACGTGGACCGGTCACTGATCGGGCCCGCCCGTTCCTGCGAAATGGTGTGCGCAATCGGCGATCCCAACACGGCTTGGCAGATCATCCGCGAGTCGCATCCAACCGCGAACACTGGAGCAAAGCGCCGGGGCTACCCCCGGTGGATCTTCTATGTGCGGACCGACCTCATCCGGTTCGCCAGTGACTTCAACCCCACGCCACAGCGGCGCACCACGGGGCCACCTGCAGAGATCGTCGCGGACGTCTCGGCCGCCCGAGCAGACCTGACCATGCTCACGTGGAGCGTGCCGCCCGCCGCCGCTCGGCTCTGCTGCGTGCCCCGAGCGCGACCTGCTACTCGGCACGGGCCACGGGCGACAAGAACGTTCGTGCCGTCCTCGCCCATCCGAATGGGCACTTCGGGACGCTTCACACCGACTGCTTCCTCCCGACCAAGCGGGACTCGACCAGCTACGGGTTTGACATCAACTCGCCCCGGAGCCGGATGAACGGCAAATCCCTCCACCTGCTTGTGACCAACCCCGCTGCCCCGCGGCCTCTGGGCAACGCACCCCGCGCCAGCCACACCCGGCGGGCCTCTGCCGGTGTCCACGGATAGACCGAGCACCACAACAACCCCATTTAGGAGCAACAAATGCAACGTGTTTTCAAGTCTGTCTTCGCAATGCTGGCGGCGTTGCTCATGCCGGCCGCTTTGCTCACGAGCACCCGGGCGCCAGCTCACGCCGACGTGACCGGGCAGCTCAGGATCGTCCGGGCCAACGTCGGATCGTCGGCCGGCAAGACCGGAGACTCTGCCTATGTGGCGATTGCCGTCGACGCGACGCAGGCCCAAGGTTGTCACGATGCAGGAAATCTGCCGCTCGGAGTTCGACAGGTGGCACAACGAGTGGGGTTGGTGGGGCGTGTTCACGCCCATGACGACGTGGGGCGAGAACGACGGCAACGCGTGCATTGGCCGAGACAAGGGGCAGGCGATCCTCGCCCGCCCGACGGTCGTAATGACCAACGAGCAGAAGCTCGTGCTCTCCGGTGACGGCTCGGGCAAGGACTTTAGGCTCACGTGTGTTGACGTTGCCGGCATCGTGTCGGGTGCCTCGCAGCCGCTCAAGGTGTGCACGACACACCTCTCCGCGACCGACTCGACCGCGCGGGACCAGCAGCTCAACGAAGCGAAGGCATGGCTCCACAACTTCTCCAACGACGACAACGTGGCGGCGGTGTTCACGGGCGACCTCAACATGATCCCGACGACTCCCGTGCTGGACTCCCTTTACACCCGGTACAAGGAGGTTGCTTTCCCGGAACGCGGCCGCCCCGTGGACCGTCTGGAACTCGACGACAGGCGAAACCAAGAAGTGGGACTACATCTTCGCGGACCGGCCGAACTACAGCGTGGAGGACACCTATTGGGACAACCCGCTCGGGGACGGGCACCGAATCATAAGCGGGACGATCAACTACTGACGTAGCTGCTCGAACTCGAGGAGCGGCCGCCGGGCACTACTACGTCGCGGGGTCGGCTCACCGGGCCGGCCCCGCGACACTCATGCACAACCGCGCACAACTGTCGGCAACCCTCTGCGCCGGGCTGATCGTGAGTCAGTTCGCGACAGTCAGAGGAGGGCGGGGTTGTGTCGATCAGCGCGGGGTTCACGGCTGAAGAGATCCGCGAGTTTGTGCACGAGTACACCGCTGAGCCATACGGAGGCAAGGGCGCGTGGCTGGCTGCCCGGGGCGTGTCCTACGACCGGCTGAGGAGGTGGCGGCTGGCGGTATTCGACGGCGATCTCGACCGGGGATTGGTCCCGCGGGACAGTAGTCCTGTGAAGATCCCACCCGGCCAGCGCGGCTTTGGAGAGGCATCATGCCAAGGAACGCACCGCGCATGAGGCCGAGGTTGAGCGCCTGAACGCGCGGATCCGTGAGCTCGAGGAGACCAACGGTGCGTTGGGAAAAGCTATCGGGCTCTTGCACTCGATGAACGAGCAAGAGCCCGTCGCGCCCCCGACGACGAGCGATCCCTCCGATTCCTGAGTGCGGAGAACACCCCGGTTACCGAGCTGTCCACGGCGACCGGGTCGCAGCGGCAGGCGCTGACGCTGACGGGGCTGTCGCGTTCGACGTGGCACTACTCATCACTCGGATGCCGGGTCGCAATACACGAGTCTTCGACTGACCGAGCACCTCGCGCTCGAGGAGATACGGCCCTCGATCGGCACTGTCGGCGACGCGTACGACAACGCCCTGATGGAGACGATCAACGGTCTCTACAAGGCCGAGTGCATCCGCACCACGGTCTTCCACGACGGGCCCTACAAGACCATCGCCGACGTCGAGTACGCCACCGCCGGCTGGGTCGATTGGTACAACGTCCGAAGGCTCCATGGCTCGCTGGGCAATGTCCCGCCCATCGAGTTCGAGCAAGCCCACTACGCTGCTCTCAACCGAGAGCCGCACCCCGTATAGGAACGGCCGAGAACCCGGGGCGCTTCACTACCGACAACGTCCACGCCCCCGGGTTACCGCGCCCGTCCCGCAGGCCGAGCGGGCCTACACCTCGCGTATCAGCGCCGCCGACCGCGAGCTCGTCACCGAGCGGATCACGGCGGGCTGGGTGGACGGAGTCTCGGTCGACAACGCGTTCGCTACTGCGTGGGACGACGGGGTGATGCTTGCCTCGCGCCGGACCCGGTGGCGGATTGCCGCCCAAATCCCAGACCAGTCCGTGCGGCCACTCGCGCCGACCAGACGGCAGTCGAAGACGCCTCGTTCGGCGCCGGTGTTGGAAGCGACCGGGCCCGGGCAGGTGTGGTCCCGGGATATCACCGACCTTCGCTCCCCATGGCGAGGTGTGGCGTTCAAGGCCTATTCGATCATCGACATCTACTCGCGCAAGCTGGTCGGCTACCGGGTTGAGGACCGCGAGGCCGACCACCTCGCGGTGGAGATGTTCACCGACGTTCGCCGATCACGGTCTGCCCGACGCGGTGCACGCCGACTCCGGTCCGGCAATGCGTTCGACCCTGCTGGCGGACCTGCTCGGCCCGCTCGGCGTGGCCCAGACGCACAATCGTCCCCGGGTCTCCAACGACAACCCGTTCTCGGAGTCAGAGTTCCGCACCATGAAGTACCGCCCGAACTACCCGGGAATCTTCGCCACACTCGACGAAGCCCGTGCCTACATGGACTGGTACGTGCCCCGGTACAACGCGGACCATAAGCACTCCGGCATCGCGCTGTTCTCACCCGACGAAGTCCACGACGGCACTGGCGCGACCGATGGGCTCAAAGAGCACGCGTTCAGCACGCCTACTACAACGCCCACCCCGAACGATTTCGCAGACCCCCATCGACACCGGCGCCAGCCGGAGTCGTGGGGATCAACCTCCCCGAGGAACGCAAGATCGCCGCCGAACGACTCCAGACAGCTTGACAACGCCCGCAACGCTCGAATCTAGGGCCAATCCGACGAAAACGAGACCAGACAGGAAGAGTATCTTTCTGGCGCGCGAGCCCTTGATCAGGTCAGTGCGTCCGTCTCCCGCTCGGATGTGAGGTCAACCTGCTGCGCGTCGGAGCACTTCGCGCACTTCCATTACATCGCGCTCAGGCTCAAAGACACGCTTGTCTTCTGAGATCAGTCCGCGGAGCTGGTAGAGCAAAGCGTCTTGCTTCGCATACGCCGTAGGCACGTGGCCGTGCTTCAGGGGATCTATCTCCTCCAAGTAGCCCAACACCCTCAGGGTCTCCACGTCGTCCGCGGTTGTTTGTTGGAAGACACTCTTAAGCCCCTGCCCATCAGTTGCTTCGGCATCGATTTCGGCCTGAAATGCATCGGCTATTGGGGGCGCGCCGTCCGGATACTGGCCTCCGTCCCGGATTCGAGCAAGTTGCGCCACTTTCGCACGAAGTCCGGACCAGACGCCGACTCGTAGTGGAGCATTCGCAGCCACGGAGCCTCGAACGTCGATCGGTTCTCGCTGCGAATCCATTGCTCTGTGGATTCCCAGCCACACATCGTGCGCTGGGCGAATCCCGACTTTGCCGCTGACGTGGCCGTGGAAGTAGTGGTCGTTTCGAGGGCGTTCGACTAGTCCACGGGTGACCAGCACCCGCAACTCCTTCTTGGTGAGCTTCCGCTTGAAGAGGTTTGCGTGCGCCGGCAGCGGGTCCCATTCGGCCACCGACTCCAGCACGTCGAGACGCACGGCCCGCACCTCGAGGCTAAGTGTCGAAATTCGGGCCGTATCGACTGGAGAGTCTCGTCGCCGTCCGGGTGAAAGAGCCAATCGACATCGCCTAGATCCGCTGCGATTGCACGCACCGCGTTGGCCGCGATGCGCTGACGACTATTTAGCGCCGCAGGTCGGCTCTCGCCCCACCAACTCAGGGCCGCAACCCCCGTCGTGTGCGGATGATTCGCGAGGTAATCCAGCGCCTCGGCGTCGTCGTCATCAACGAAAACGACGACGTGGTCGGCGCCTCCGGCGAGATTGCGCTCCACGAAGCGTTCGAGGTTTGCCGGGGTGTCCTTCACCGTGCTGACGGTCCAGATCATCGCCGCGTTTCCGCCGTCTCGTGGTCGAAGGATAGGGCTCCCATGGAACCCATAGTTGCAGATCGACATACCGGCTCTTCACAGATGACGGTGTAGCCCCTGCTGTGGGGCCGGTGGCCAGGTAGACGTCGAGGTCTCCCGATGATGGAGGTTCCTACGCCGCCCATCCAGAAGACCTCGACATGCCTGACGCTACCTTCGCGCGCCCTGACCTGACCACGTTCTGTCGACTCGACGAACTCGGCCTCGAAGCCTCGATCCACCGATGAACTTGGGGTTGTGAGCGCGTCGTGAAGTGAGAATGCCCTTACGTGCTGGGAAAATCGGACTTCTTCAGGGTCCCAATTCCACCAAGTACGAAGGGCATCTCGTAGATGCAACTTTGCCACACGTCGGCCGCGACCTCAGCGGTGTTCGACGATCCGAATCTCGTGTCGTCCGCCGGGTTGGTCCCGGTCCTGACTCTCGCCCGGTCCGCCGGGCTCCGAGAACTCGCTCACACGCATCTGAGCGTGCCGACCGACAAGGGCGCCAACGCCGGCTTGAAGGTCACCTCGCTGGTCGCCGGGATGGTCGCTGGCGCCGACTCCATCGACGACATGGCGCTGTTGCGTCACGGCGGGATGGGCCGGGTCTTCACCAACGCCTACGCACCCTCAACGCTGGGTTCGTTCTTGCGGTCGTTCACCTTCGGTCACGTCCGTCAGCTCGACGCCGTGGCCTCCCGGTTCCTGGGCCGGCTGGCAGCCCGGACCCCGCTGGTCGTCTCCTCGGCTGGCACCGCTGAGCGGGTGATGCTCGACATCGACGACACCATCATCGAGGTCCACGGCTACGCCAAGCAGGGTTCGGGCTACGGCTACTCCGGCGTCCGCGGACTCAACGCACTCCTCGCCACGGCGACCACAACCCAGTCCGCACCGGTGATCGTGGCTCAGCGACTGCGGAAGGGCTCGTGTGGTTCGCCGCAGGGGCGCGGCCGAGCTGGTCGCGGACGCGTTGAAGACGGTCGCCTCGTTGTCCTCGGCCAAGGTGTTGGTGCGTGCCGACAGCGCGTTCTACGGCCACGCCACCGTTGGTGCCGCGATCCGCGGCGGCGCCGATGTGTCGGTAACCGTCCGGATGGATCCCAAGGTCAAGGCGGCGATCGCCAGCATCGGTGACGATGCGTGGACTCCCATCGAGTACACCGACGCGGTCTTCGACGAGCAGACCCAGACCCGGGTCTCTCGCGCCGAGGTCTCCGAGATTGGGTTCACCGCGTTCACTTCGAAGAAGAAGGCCGAGCAGGTCCCCGGACGGCTCGTGGTGCGCCGGATCCCGGACCTCAACCCGGGCAAGAACGCAGGGCAGGAGACGTTGTTCGACACACGGCGCTTCCACGCGTTCTTCACCACCACCGACCCGGCCGTGGCCGACACCGTGGCCGCGGACAAGACCCACCGTGGTCACGCGATCATCGAGCAGGTCCACGCCGATCTGAAGCACTCCGCGCTGGCGCACCTGCCTTCGGGCAAGTTCGCCGCCAACGCAGCCCGGCTCGTGCTGGCCGTGATGGCGTTCAACCTGACCCTGAGCCGCCGCGACCCTGACCAGCCCCGGGCTGGCCAAGGCCACGACCGCGACGATCCGTCGCAAAGTCATCACGGTGCCGGCCCGGGTCGCGTCCTCCGCACGCCGGGTGACCTTGCACCTCCCGGCGCACTGGCCCCGGGAGACAGATTGGAGCGACCTGTTCACCCGGGCCTGCGGACGCCCACCACCAACACCGACGGCCTGACCACCCCAGCCGAGACCGGCACGAAGACCAACCCGGAACAACCCGGCAGCGAGGCCAGACGGATGGCCACGCCCACACACCCGATGACCCGTCGTCAGCGACCCCGACCAGTCAGCCCCTGCTCATCGGTGGATCGAGGCGAAGTCACCGGCCAACGCCTCGAGCCCGACCGGGCGGTGCTCGCGTGCCGGGTCCTCGAGCCCGACCAGTGGTGCCGTCGCTGCGGCTGCGAGGGCGTGCCGCGCGACACCGTGATCCGTCGTCTAGCCCACGAGCCGCTGGGCTGGCGACCAACGACGCTGCTGGTCACGGTGCGCCGCTACAGCTGCACCGGTTGCCGACATGGGTGGCGCCAAGACACCAGTCCGCGCGGCCGAGCCCGGGGCGAAGCTGTCGCGCCGCGGGCTGCGGTGGGCGTTGGAAGGGATCGTGCGTCAGCACCTCACGGTCGCCCGCATCGCCGAAGGTCTCGGGGTCGCGTGGAACACCGCCAACGACGCCGTCCCCGGCCGAGGGCAAGCGTGTTCTGATCGATGACCCCGCCCGGCTCGACGGCGTGAGCGCGATCGGCGTGGACGAGCACGTGTGGAGACACACCGGGCACGGCGACAAGTACGTCACGGTGATCATCGACCTGACCGGGATCCGTGACGGCACCGGCCCAGCGCGGCTGCTGGACATGGTCGAGGGACGCTCCAAACAGGCGTTCAAGACCCGGCTGGCCGATCGCGAGCAGTCCCGGCGCGACCGTGTGGAGGTCGTCGCGATGGACGGGTTCACCGGGTTCAAGACCGCCACCACCGAGGAACTGCCCGACGCGGTCGCGGTGATGGATCCGTTCCACGTGGTCCGTCTGGCCGGCGACGCGCTGGACCAGTGCCGCCGCCGGGTACAGCAGGCCATCCATGGGCACCGCGGCCGCAAGGACGACCCGCTCTACCGTGCACGCCGGACGCTGCACACTGGCGCCGGCCTGCTCACCGACAAGCAGCACGACCGCCTGAACGCCCTGTTGGGGGTCGAGGACCACGTCGAGGTCGAGGTGACCCGGTGGATCTACCAGCGCATGATCGCCGCCTACCGCGAGCCCGACCGGCCCAAGGGGCCGCGCTGATGGTCAAGCTGATCGAGTCGATCAGCCACGGCGTCCCGGCCGCGCTGAGCGAGCTCGTCACGCTGGGACGGACCCTGAAGAAGCGCGCCGACGACGTCTTGGCCTACTTCGACAGACCCGGCACCAGCAACGGACCCACCGAAGCGATCAACGGCGGGCTCGAACACCTCCGCGGCTCTGCCCTCGGATTCCGCAACCTCACCAACTACATCGCCCGATCCCTGCTCGAGTCCGGCGGCTTCAGACCCCGACTACACCCCGGATTGTGAAGAGCCCAACAACTCCCTAACGGCGACTACCGCTTCACCGGGCGCACGTAGACCAACACGAGACGTGCACGTTTCATGGTGCGCACTCAACTGTCGAATTGAGGGCGTTCAAAGACCAGCGAGTCCTGCCGCCCATCGGCGCATCCCTGCCGGACCGCTGCCGTCGGCATAGTGCCGGAACAATTGCTGCGAGCGGGTGCGATGGAATCCCGAGCGGATGTCAGTGGGTTTGGAAAAGAACGGCTGTTCAACCGGCGGATGCCACTTCGCCAATAGGTCGACGCCCCCGTCGTTCGGGGATTCCAAGGCGTAGTAGACGCGTTCAACACCGAGCGTGACCGCGGCGCCGAGGCACATGATGCAGGGCTCCGGGTTGACCGCCAGAACGAGCGGCTCCTCCGTCCGAGCGAAGCCGAGCATCGCATCGGCCTGCTCGAGCGCGATGAGGTCGGCATGCACGATCCGGCGCCCGAGCGTTCGCTCCTGAGTGAACGCCTTCCCGAGGACGAGCTCGCCACTCAGCACGACGGCACCGATCGGCATCTCTCCGGCAGCCAGACCACTCTTTGCGACGTCGAGGGCGAGCGCCACGGCATCTTCTGGCGTGATCACGCGGACCATCGTGCCCTGTCAGGACAGCGCTCGGGCATCTAGACGTGTCTGGCGAGTGCGGGCGACCATCCGATCATGCCGCCACCCGCGCCCTACGGCGGGTGCAGGACAGCTGTGTTCGAGCCTGTACCGTGACGGTCATGGACCGTGACGATGGTGCGGAAGAGCGCCTGACTGGGGGAAACACCTCGAGCCGGGTCTTTCGGATCGGCACCACGATCTCGCAAACCGTGGCTCGCGACGACAGGCGACACGGTGGCGTACATGGATGCCCTTGGACGACGAGGTATCGATTTGCCAGACGTCCACGGGCGGGATGATCACGGCCGCTTGGTCCTCGAGCTCATCCCCGGCGAACTCGCAATAGACCGGGCTCCACTCGACGTCGATGTGGTCCACGCTGTTGGGGAACTCGTGCGTTCCATCCATGACGCCAGTGTCGGTCTGCCCTTCCCGGACGACTGGGATGTGCTCCTGCCAGTCGAGCAACCGGAGCTGTTGTGCCACAACGATCTGGCGACATGGAATCTCATCATCGACGGTGATCGGCTCGTCTTCATAGACTGGGACGGCGCCGGACCTTCAACGCGACTTTGGGACCTCGCGTACGCGGCAATCTCCTTCGGCCATCTATTTCCCGAGGAACAGCCCGGCTCCGCAGCAGAGCGTCTTGCCGCCTTCGTGGATGGATACGGCGCGGATCACGCACTGCGGTCGGCGCTACCGGCAACCATGGCCGAGCGTGCCGCAGCCATGTACGAATTGCTGAAGCGATCCCACGAGGGCGGACGCGAGCCCCGGGGATCGATGTACGCGGACGATCATGGCCAGCATTGGCTCGGCACCAAGGAGTTCATCAGCGAACACCAACGTGACTGGCGACGAGCCCTGTCACCGACGTAAACGTCCGGATCTCCCACGCTGGGCGCTCCGCGCTCGTCGCGCGATAGTGGAGACATGACTCGAGTCACCGCAGTCCTCGGCGACATCACCACGCAGGACGTCGACGCGATCGTCAACGCCGCGAACAACCGCATGCGCGGTGGCGGGGGCGTCGACGGCGCAATCCACCGAGCCGGCGGTCGGGCGATCCTCGATGACTGCATCGCCCGGTTTCCCGACGGCCCGGCGACGGGCGACGCAGGCTGGACGACGGCCGGTCTCCTGCCTGCCCAGTGGGTGATCCACACCGTCGGGCCCCGCTATCCGGGCGACCGCGAGCTGCTCGTCTCCTGCTATGCGCGGGCGCTGGCCGTCGCCGACTCCCTCGGCGCCTCCACCGTGGCCTTCCCGCTCATCAGCTCGGGGATCTACGGCTGGCCGCTCGACGACGCCGCGCTGGCCGCGGTCACCACGTTGCGTACGGCGAAGTCGGCCGTGACAGAGGCGCGGATCGTCGCCTTCTCGCCCGAGACGCTCGAGGTCGTCGAGGCGACCCTGACCGCTGCGCGCTGAAATCGGCACCTGCCCAGCGGTGAGTCAGCCACAAATTCTGAGCACGGAATGTGGTCCCGTGACCGCCGCTCGGCGAGCCGCCCACGACACGCCGACCCGGAGGTGCGCCACCCACATTCTGCGGGCTCGGAAGGTGGCTCACTCACCGCCAGCCGGGGCAGCGCGACGGACGCCGCAACACGCCGAAACCCCGCAGAACGGGGCCGCGTTGGGGTTTGTCGGCGCCGTGGTGTTGGGTTGGGACCGTAACAACCACGATCTGTAAGGAGACCACGTGAACAAGTCCGAACTTCGCGACGCCGTCGCGCAGCACGCCGAGCTGACCAACGCCCGGGCCGACAAGGCCGTCGAGGCCGTTCTGTCGTCGATCACCAGCGCCGTCGCCGGTGGCGACAAGGTCACGCTGCCCGGCTTCGGCACGTTCGAGGCCCGGTCGCGCAACGCCCGCACCGGTCGCAACCCGCAGACCGGCGAGGCCATCGAGATCGCCGCGAGCACCGCCCCCGCCTTCAAGGCCGGCGCCGCTTTCAAGTCCGCCGTCAACAAGGGCTGACCACCGCTTCACCGCTCCGGGCGGCGTGACCCTCACGGGTCGCGCCGCCCGTCGCATTTGATGAGGTGGAGGCGTTGAACCGGGCCGCCAGCGCCGGTACCCGTCGGATCACGAGCTGGTCGAGCAGCAGCACCACCAGCAGGGACAGTCCGAAGAACGGCAGGAAGATCCCGAGCGCGACCAGCCCGACCAGCAACAAGGGCGTCCCACGCACCGGCATCCGCCCACGTGGCGCGCCGAGCGAGCCGGACGGCCGCCGCTTCCACCACATCAGCGGCCCGGTGACGCACGAAGCGATCACCAGCAGGCACATCAGCGTCGACCCGGCCATCGACCAGTAGCCGAACGAGCGTCCCTCGTGCAGGCCGATGCCGTGCGAGACCACCTTCGCCGGGGTCGGATAGTCCTCATATCCGTACGTCGACACGACGCCGCCGCCGTACTGGTCGACGTGCACGGTGCGCTCGTCGGTCGGCGCATCGAACGCAAAGCCGATGACCGAGAAGACCCCGTCGCCGGCCGACGGCAGCGCGACCGTCATCGGGGTGCCGCAGCCCCTCGGAGGTGGCCACGGTCAACGCCGTGTCGAGGTTGGCGATCGACCGCTCCCCCGTGGGGAGACGACCGCGGCACCGGCGACGCCCCCGGGCCCACGGGATGTCGGTGGCGTGCGTGTGCGGCAGCGACTCGTCCAGGGGTCGAGGTCGGGTCGGAGATCGCGCCGTGGTCGAGCGACCAGAACGACGTGCCCTGGACGACGACGCGAGGCTCTGTGCCTTCGCGCCCCAGAAGCCGGTCCACGGCAGCCCGGAGACGAGCAGGAACAGCAGCCCCACACCGGCGACCAGCCCGACCTGCGCGTGCCGCGACCGCAGGGACCGGGGCCGTCGCGAGCGTGCGCGTCGGCCCTTCCAGAACAGGTAGTAGCCGGTGATCGCCATGACGATCGCCCAGCACGCGGCGAGCTCGATCAGGCGCTCGCCCCGAGTCCCGGCCATCAGCTCGCCGTGGATCCGCACCGCATAGCCCGACACGGTGGTGTCCGGGTCGAGGGAGCCGAGCACCTCGGCGCCGTACGGATTGACGAACACGTCGCGCGTCGATCCGTCGGGCATCGCCAGCGAGAAGACGGTGCTGCGGTCGGAGGATCGCGGCTCGGTCATCGACACCACGTCGGCGTCGGGAAACGTACGTGAGACGGCGGCGAGCTGGTTGGCGTAGGGCTGCTGGATCGAGTCCGCCGACGGCGCGGAGATCTTCATGAGGTCAGCATTGATGAGCGGCTCGAGCTGGAAGCGGAACAGGTAGATGAGCCCGGTGGCGGCCGGGACCAGCAGCACCGGTGCCACCGAGAACGCGGCATAGAAGTGCCAGCGCCAGAAGGCACGGAACCAGCCGGCACTGGTCATTGGTCTGGGCGTGGACGCGCGTGCGGGCGCGGGGTTGAGCTGGGTGGTCATGTCTCTCCTCGACGTGACGAGATGCGCGAGCGGCGCGGTCGCAGACGTCAGCGACCGCGCGTCGCGCGGGAAGGGAAGGTCAGGCGGCGAGGAGAGCCGGTGGACCGCGGCGTACGACGATGCGCGCGACGCGGGCAAGCGACGGCGGCGTGGCCGGGCGGCGGCGGAGCGGGGCGGCCCGGCGAAGAAGCAACGGCACGGGGAGGAGGCCCACGAAGAGCGCGACCACGGCCGTGAAGACGAGGGTCAGGAGGGAGAACAGCGCGCGCTCACCGGCGGCCAGCCAGAGCCCGAGGAGGACGGCGACGACCGTGTGCGCCGGGAACATCGGCGCGTGGTCGAGCACGGCAGCGGGGTCCGGCAACGTGAGCGCCGAGCCGGCGGACGGAGCAGCCCCGACAATGGCCTCGTAGTGGTCGTGCAAGGACCCGACCCGCTCGCCGCCGCTGAGCGGCAGGGCACTCGGAGCGGCGGCGTGGGGCGCGGCCGCCGCGTCCCCGGCGTGGCCCGCGGTCAGGCTGAGCAACGCGTGGCAGGCCGTCTGGCCGAGGACCACGAGCGCCACTATGCGCCCGGCCGAGGCCGGGTGGGCGAGGAAGGCGGCACTGATCGCCGTACCGACCGCGAACATCGCGCCGAGGGCGGCCCGGGACGGCAGCAGCCCGCCCGTGCTCACGTGCCCGACGGCGCCGAGCAGGAACGTCATCGCCGAGACCATCACTGCTCGCCACCACAGCAGCGAGTCGGGACGGCCGGGCATGGGTCGATCCTCCCATGCGCCAGCCGCCCGCCTGAATCGCAACCGGTGTTCACGTCGACGTCACCTCCGCGTCGGTCGGTGGCGGTTGGGTCGCCCCATGACCCTCACTCCTCAGCGTCGTGCCCTCCCGATGGCAGACCTCGCCCACGGCAACCGCAGCCCCGTCACCTGTCACCTCCGGTGCGGCGACGCGTGCTTCCCGGGACGTCCCCAACACCACCAAGACCTCCTACTTCCGCGACATCGCAGCGAGCGCCCTGTCGCGCCGCAGCATCCTCGGCGCGGCCGCCGTCGGCACCGCCGGCGTCGCCCTGAGCAGCCAGCCGGCGGCGGCCCTGTTCCGCAGTCCGATCGCCGCCAGCAGCGCCGCTGCCTCGTCGGGCTCCCTCGAGTTCGCGCCGATCGCCCCCGTGGCGAAGAACGTCGACGCGTTCACCGTGCCCGCGGGCTATCGCTGGGACCCGATCATCCGCTGGGGCGACCCGATCTTCGACGGTGCGCCCGTCTTCGACGCCGCCAACCAGAGCGCCACCGCGCAGGAGCTGCAGTTCGGCTACAACTGCGACTACCTCGACATCATCGTCACCGACCGCAAGGGCACCCGCGCGCTGCTCGTGGCCAACCACGAGTACACCAACGAGAACATCATGTTCCCGCCCGACATGGACTCCACCGAGCTGATCCGCACCGCGTGGGCGGCCCATGGTCTCAGCGTCGTCGAGCTCCGCCGCAAGTCCGCCGGCTCCACGTGGACCTACGTGCCCAACGGCTCCCGCAACCGCCGGATCACCCTCACGACTCCCTTCACCGTCGACGGCCCGGCCGCCGGCTCCGACCTGCTCAAGACCGCCGCCGACCCGACCGGCACCCGGGTGCTGGGCACCATGAACAACTGCGCCGGCGGCACCACCCCGTGGGGCACCGTCCTGTCCGGCGAGGAGAACTTCAACCAGTACTTCCGCGCCGCCGGCACCAGTGCAGAGGAGAAGCGCTACGGACTGAGCGCCACCCGGGACGG
This sequence comes from Nocardioides sp. B-3, assembly GCF_024703895.1. Taxonomy (GTDB): domain Bacteria; phylum Actinomycetota; class Actinomycetes; order Propionibacteriales; family Nocardioidaceae; genus Nocardioides. The sequence continues at coordinate 3,387,032 of NZ_CP087968.1, read as the reverse complement.
ACGCAACTGGCGCTCCGTCGACAGTCGCTGGGACGCGGTCGCCAACCCCAACGAGCCCAACCGCTTCGGCTGGATCGTCGAGGTCGACCCGGAGGACCCCAAGTCCATGCCGGTCAAGCACACCGCGATGGGCCGCTTCAAGCACGAGGGCGCCAACGTCATCATCAACGGCGACGGCAAGGTCGTGGCCTACATGGGTGACGACGAGCGCTTCGACTACGTCTACCGCTTCGTCTCCCGCGACGCCTACCGCGCCGGCGGCAAGGCCAGCGACCGCAAGCACAACCTCACGCTGCTCTCCCACGGCGACCTGTCCGTGGCCCGCTTCACCGGCGACGGACTCGAGGACGGCGTCAGCGACGGAAGCGGCGAGTGGATCCAGCTATCGGTCGGCGGCCAGTCCGTCGTCCCCGGCTTCACCACCGAGCAGGTGCTCGTCTTCACCCGCCTCGCCGCGGACGCCGTGCAGCCCACCAAGATGGACCGCCCCGAGGACGTCGAGCCCAACTACGTCAACGGCTTCATCTACGTCGCGTGCACCAACAACACCGACCGCGGCAAGGTCGGCAAGGAGGCCGCTACCGAGCCCAACCCGCGCAACGCCAACAAGAACGGCCACGTCGTCGAGATGCAGCCGACCGGCGGCGACCACACCGCGTCGACGTTCGCGTGGAACCTGATCCTCATCTGCGGCGACGCCGCGACGGCCGGCACCTACTTCGGCGGTTGGACCGGTCCCGTCTCCCCGATCTCCTGCCCCGACAACGTCGCGTTCTGACTCCGTCGGCAACCTGTGGGTCTCCACCGACGGCCAGCCGGGCACCATCGGCCTCAACGACGGCCTCTTCAAGGTGCCCGTCGCCGGTCCGGAGCGCGGCCACGTGCAGCAGTTCCCGGCCGTCCCGACCGAGGGCGAGACCTGTGGCCCGGTGATCCACGACAAGGACGGGTCGGTCTTCGTCGCCGTCCAGCACCCGGGCGAGGACGGCTCGTGGGCGGCGCAGCACTCGCGCTTCCCCGACTACGTCCCCTCCACCGGCACCGCGGCCCCCGGCGACTTCGCCGGCCCGCGCCCCAGCGTCGTCCGGGTGACGCGCGGCTGATCTGTTCCACCGCACTACGGCGAGGCCCCGGACACGCTCCGGGGCCTCGGCGTCAACTCACTGGCGCAGCAGCACCAGCGAGCTCAGAGCGACCAGCCATGACACGAAGCTGCCGACCGGGGAAGTATTCCGTCAGCAGGTGGATCCGCTCCCCGGTCACGCTTCGACGACAGCTCGGGGAACCGCAACAACCCCTTGGCCGCGACCACGATGCTGGCGGCGGTGACCCGGCCGGCCAGCGCGAGGCCGAGGATGAAGACGCGCTCCATCGGCCCGAGCAGGCGCCCGCCCTTGAGCTGCATCTCCGGGTCGTCGACCCGGCCGTGCCGGGCGGGGTTGACGGTGTCGGTCGCGGCCAGCACGAGCCGCACCACGACGTTGCCCGTGCTCAGCTGTACGGCGAACGCGCCGGCCAGCAGCAGCGCGCGATCGGCGTCCGGGCCGGCGAGAACGGGCACCGGCGTCGAGCGCAGCCAGTCGCCCAGCAGTCCGTCGGCAGCACCCGCCTGCCCGGCGAAGGCGATGGCCGGGCCCACTGAGCCGGCCAGCACCGCCAGTGGCACCGACGCCGGGAGCCGGCCGGCGAAGCCGCCGGTCACCGTCTGGCCCCACGCCACCACGGCGACGGCGATCAGCACCAGCGCGACGATGTCTCGGCCCGAGGTGAGCCCGGCAGCCAGACCCACCGGGATCACGCCGATGGCGCCGACGGACTCGGGCAGGATCCGTACGGGACGCACCGAGTGGGTCAGGTCGGCCAGCGCCAGCCCGATCAGCAACACGGCCAACCAGCTCACGGCAGCCCTCCCATCAGTTCGTGTGCAGCCGGGATCGTGCCGAGGCCGTCGGCACGCACCCGTTGGGACACGGCCGATGGGCTGATGCCCAGCTCCTCGGCCGAGTCACGCTGCGTCTGTCCGGCCAGCAGACCACGCAGCACCGACACCGACCGCTCCGACAGGCCGGTGACGAGCTCGTCGCGCAGCAACAGACTCGCGTTGACGAGAGGTTCGATGGGATCGGAGTCCGGCCCGGCGGCGACGTAGGCCGTGCGCAGCGTCCGCGTCGCCGCCCGCGCCTCGCTCTGCTCGGACGCGCTCGACGGCGGCCCGCGCCGCCCACCAGCCGGGGCCGTCCTCGACCCGGGGCGAGGTGCCCAGCACCTCCACCTCACCGCGGCCGATCCCGTGCCGGATGTCGCCCTCGGGGTGCAGGGCCAGCCGCACCAGCAACGACGCAGCGAGCGCGTCGCCCAGCGTCGCGAAGACGCCCCGGTATTCGTCGCCGACCTGCATCCGCATCGGCGTCGGTGGGTCGAACTGCGCGTTCACCTCGTCCAGCGCGCTCGAAGCGCGCATGCAGTGCCTGCCGGTCCTCCGAACCGCGGGACCCGATCAGGTCGCCGATCAGAGTGGTTGATGTCATGGCTTCACCTCACAACGAAGAAGGCTATCACTTCATTCAAATAATGATGAAGCATTGCTCTTCACTCTCGCCAGAAGACCTTCTCCACGACCACGTGCGCGCGACGCGTGGTGCGGAGGTAGTCGTTGACCATCCGGTCGGAGTCCCCGGCGGCGTAACCGAGCACCCGGGCGACGGCGGCCCGCTCGGTCGCGTCGCGCGGGACCCGGTCCGACGGCTTGCCGCGCACCAGCGTGACCGCGTTGCGCATCCGACTCACCAGCCGCCGGGCCGCGGCCAGCACCTCGGCGTCCTCGCTCTCGATCAGGCCGGCGGCCACCGCGGCCTCGAGCGCGGCGAGGGTCTGGGTGGTCCGCAGCCCCGGCACCGTGCCCGCGTGCCGCATCTGCAGCAGCTGGACGGTCCACTCGACATCGGCAAGACCGCCGCGACCGAGCTTGAGGTGCGTGTGGGGATCGGCGCCTCGCGGCAGCCGTTCGTCGTCGACGCGGGCCTTGATCCGGCGGATCTCGACGATGTCGTCGGGCGCGATGCCTGCGCTCGGGAACCGCAACGGGTCGATCAGCGCGGTGAACTTCGCGCGCAGCTCCGGGTCGCCGACCACCGCGTCGGCGCGCAGCAGCGCCCGGAACTCCCACACGTGCGACCACTTCGCGTAGTAGGCCTCGTAGGACGCCAGCGTGCGGACCAGCGGTCCCTGCTTGCCCTCCGGTCGCAGGTCGGCGTCGACCACCAGCGGCGGGTCGGTCGCGGGCAGGGACAACAGTCGCCGCAGCTCCCCCACCACCGCCTGTGCGTACGCCGCAGCGACCTGTGGCTCCACACCGTCGACCGGCTCCCGGACGAACATGACGTCGGCATCACTGCCGTAGGACAGCTCGAACCCGCCGTAGCGCCCCATCGCGATGATGGCCATCCGGCACGGCTCGGCGTCCAGCCCGCGGGCCACGCGCACGGCGTCCATCGACGCCGTCAGCGTCGCCTCCAAGGTGGCGTCGGTCAGGCGCGAGAGCCCGGCGCCGACCAGCGCCACGTCGGTCTCGCCCACCGGGTCGCCGCACGCGATGCGCAGCAGCTCACGGCGCCGTACGGCCCGGATCGCCCGCACCGCCTCCTCAGGGTCGCTCTGCCGCGACGCGACGGACTGCATCTCGGTCGTCAGCGCCTCGGCGGACAGCGGCGAGAGGTCGCCGCCGAGCATCCGCACGCCCTGCGGCTCGCGCTCGAGCAGGTCGGTGGCATAGCGCGACGTGCCGAGCAGGAAGGCGAGCCGTTCGGCGACCTCGCCCTCGTCGCGCAACATCTTGAGGTACCACGACGAGCGCCCCGGGCTCTCGCTGAGCCGACGGAAGCCGAAGAGGCCGGCGTCGGGATCGGGCGAGTCCCCGAACCACGACAGCATCACCGGCAGCAGCGTGCGCTGGATGTCGGAGGTGCGCGAGACGCCGCTGGTCAGCGCCTCGAGGTGCCGCAGCGCGCCCTTCGGATCGCCGTAGCCGAGCGCCGAGAGTCGCGCCTCGGCGGCGTCCATCGACAGCCGGGCGTCGTCACCGGCGAGCTTCGCGACAGCCGCGAGCAGCGGTCGGTAGAAGATCTTCTCGTGCAGCCGCCGCACTTCGCGGCGGTGGTACTTCCACAGCTTGTCGAGCTCGGCGACCGGCTCGGAGTAGAGCCCGAGCGAGCGCCCCAACCGTCGCAGCGACACCTCGTCCTCGGGCACGACGTGCGTGCGCCGCAGCCGGTGCAGCTGGATCCGGTGCTCGAGGGTCCGCAGGAACGCATAGGCCTCGTGCAGCGCCTCCCCGTCCTCGCGCCCGACGTAGCCGCCTCGCGTCAGGTCGGCCAGCGCACTCAAGGTGGTGCCGGAGCGGATCGTGGAGTCGGCACGCCCGTGCACGAGCTGCAGGAGCTGTACGGCGAACTCCACGTCCCGCAGGCCACCCGACCCGAGCTTCAGCTGGCGTTCGGCCTCGTGCGCGGGGATGTGGTCCAGCACCCGACGACGCATCGCCTGCACGTCGTGCACGAACCCGTCGCGCTCGGCCGCGCTCCACACCATCGGCTCGATCATCTCGACGTAGCGCCGGCCCAGCTCGAGGTCGCCCGCCACCGGGCGGGCCTTGAGCAGCGCTTGGAACTCCCGGGTCTTGGCCCACTTCTCGTAGTAGCCGCGGTGGCTGGCCGGGGGTCCGCACGAGCGGCCCGGAGGCGCCTTCCGGACGCAGGTTGGCGTCGACCGGCCAGATCGTCCCCTCGGCCGTGTGGTCCGAGCAGACCTGCATCAGCTGGGAGGCCAGCTGGGTCGCGGCGCGCAGCGCCACGCCCTCGTCCGCGCCATCCGCGGGCTCGAAGACGAAGATCACGTCCACGTCGGAGACGTAGTTGAGCTCGTGGCCACCGCACTTGCCCATCGCGATCACGGCGAGACGTGCGGCGGCGGCCGTCTCCCCCACCCGGGCGCGTGCCACGGCCGGGGCCGCCTCCGGGGTGCCGGCCGCCGGGTCGGCGATCTCGGCCGCCGCGTCGTCGACGGCGAGGTGGTGCGCCGGGTCGCGTGCGGCCAGCCGGAGCAGGATCCGCCGGTAGTCCACGCGCAGCGCGTCGACGGCCTGTGCGTCGGGCACGGTGGCCACCGGTTGGTCCGCAGCCGGGTCGGCACCGACGGCCTCGAGCAGCGCGGCGCGCGTACGGCGAACGCAGCGGGCCGGGTCGTGCCCAGTGTCGGGTCGGTCAGCTCGTGCCACTGCTCGGGGTGTCGCGCCGAGTGGGCCGAGAGTGCCTCGCTCGCGCCCGGGACGGAGCACAGGCGCATCGCCGTACCCTCGTCGTCGGCGAGCTCGCGCAACATTTCCTCGCGCCCCTCGACCGCGTCCGCGAGGCGCACCAGTCCGACGAGTGCCGCGTCGGGATCTGCCGAGGCGGCCAGCGGTGGTGCGAGCTCCGGGCCGGCCTCCCCCAGCCGCTCGATGCCCGTACGCGCGGCATCGCCGTCGAGGAAACCGAGCCGGACCAGGGGAGCCGGCGGTGGGGGTCACGTCAGATGACCGGCAGCATCCGGTCGCGCTCGAAGGCGGAGACACGGCCGCGGTACTCCTCCCACTCAGCGCGCTTGTTGCGCAGGAAGAAGTCGTAGACGTGCTCGCCCGGGGTCTCGGCCAGCAGCTCGGAGTTCTCGGCGATGCCGATCGCGTCCCACAGGCTCTTGGGAAGCGGCTCGATGCCGAGCGCCTTGCGCTCACGCTCCGTGAGCGACCAGACGTCGTCCTCGGCCTCGCGCGGCAGCTCGTAGCCCTCCTCGATGCCCTTCATGCCGGCCGCGAGGATGACCGCGAAGGCGAGGTAGGGGTTGCAGGCGGCGTCGATGGTGCGCAGCTCGACGCGAGTCGACTGACCCTTGTTGGGCTTGTACATCGGCACCCGGACCATGGCGCTGCGGTTGTTGTGGCCCCACGAGACGTAGGACGGTGCCTCGCCGCCGCCGAGCAGCCGCTTGTAGGAGTTGACCCACTGGTTGGTCACACAGGTGATCTCGCTGGCGTGGTGCAGGATCCCGGCGATGAAGGCTCGACCGGTCTTGGACAGCTGGTATTCGGAGCCCGCCTCGTAGAACGCATTGCGGTCGCCCTCGAAGAGCGAGACGTGGGTGTGCATCCCCGAGCCCGGGTGGGTGGTGAAGGGCTTGGGCATGAACGAGGCCCAGATGTCCCGGCTGAGCGCGACCTCACGGATGACCGTGCGGAAGGTCATGATGTTGTCGGCCGTGGAGAGCGCGTCGGCGTAGCGCAGGTCGATCTCCTGCTGGCCCGGACCGCCCTCGTGGTGACTGAACTCGACCGAGATGCCCATCGCCTCGAGCATCGAGATCGCCTCGCGACGGAAGTCGGAGCCCTTGGACTGCGCGGTGTGGTCGAAGAAGCCGCTGCGGTCGACCGGGCGCGGCTCCTCGCCCGGCTCGGGGTGGTCCTTGAAGAGGTAGAACTCGATCTCGGGGTGCGTGTAGAACGTGAAGCCCTTGTCGGCCGCGGCGCTCAGTGTCCGTTTGAGGACGTGGCGCGGGTCGGCGAAGGACGCGGAGCCGTCGGGCATCGCGATGTCGCAGAACATCCGCGCGGTCGCCGGTCCCTCGCCCCGCCACGGCAGGATCTGGAACGTCGACGGATCGGGCTTGAGGAGCATGTCCGCCTCGTAGACACGGGCCAGTCCCTCGATCGCCGAGCCGTCGAAGCCGATGCCCTCCTCGAAGGCCCCTTCGAGCTCGGCCGGGGCCACCGCCACGGACTTCAAGAAGCCCGGGACGTCGGTGAACCACAGCCGCACGAAGCGGACGTCACGCTCTTCGAGTGCGCGGAGTACGAAGTCTTCCTGCTTGCCCATGCGCACATCATGTCGCACCCGCCTGAACGAGCGGTGGCGGTGTCTGTGCCCGAGAGGCCTGTCAGCGGTAGACGTTGCAGGCCAGCACGTCGTCACTGACCAGCACGCCGTTGCGCACCCGCTCCATCGGCGTCAGGTAGGGCTCGGTGACCGGCGCCCGAGCGATCGCGCCCGGACGTCCGCGGTACCAGACCCGGCGGACCTTGACCGTGAGCGTGACCGCTTCGTTGACGGTCCCCGCCCAGCAACCACTGGCCCGGCTCTTGCCGCGCGCCTCCCGGAAGCCGATGGCGTCGCCGATGGCCTTGCCGGCATAACGCCACACGACCTGCGTGTCGGCCGGAACGCTGGAGGTGAGCCACGTCGGCTCGATCCGCACGCTCATGCCGGCCGTCTTGGCCGACGGCAGGGTGACGGTCACCGATCCACCGGCCACGGCTTCGGGCACCGAGGAGTAGCCGGGGTTGGCGCCGTCGTACGAGAAGAGCGTGACGACACAGCCCTCACACCGGGCAATCTTGAGGGTGAGGTCGGTGTCGAGCTCGATCGACGCGCTCCGGCACTGCGCTCGCGGGCGCGGCACCGATCAGGGACGTCATCAGGATCATCAGGGTGCTGATCAGCACACCGGTCAGGGGGCGGACCGGGAGACGGGACACAAGCAAACCTTCCGCTGTCAGGGGTGTTCAGAGTTACGACGCACGTGTCGCGCGGATAGTTGTCACTTCTCCGGCACCCAGTCCGGGTCGGCCAACCGGGCCGTCGCGGTCGCGTCGCTCGGCATCCGCCAGTCCCCGCGTGGGCTCATCGTGCCGCCCGCGCTGACCTTCGGCCCGTTCGGCAGCAGCGCTGCGCTTGAACTGGTTGGCGAAGAAGCGCTTGAGGAAGACCTCGAGCCGGGTCCGGACGTCGGCCGGGTCGTAGGCCACGTGCGCCTTCTCGGGGAAGCCGGGCGGCCACTCGCCCGCGGAGACGTCTCGCCGGGCGTGCCGGGCCGGGAACGCGATCTTGCGCGGACGGTATCCCCGCCGGACGACGTGGAAGAGCGCGAAGTCCTGCAGGTTGTAGGGGCCGACCATGTCCTCGGTCGCCTGCGGCTTCTTGCCCTCCTCGGTCGGGATCAGCTCGGGGGTGATCTCCTGCTCGAGGATCTCGGTGAGCACCGCGTTGGTGTCGTCGCTGAACTCGCCGTTGGTGATCACCCAGCGGATCAGGTGCTGCACGAGCGTCTTCGGCACGCCGGCGTTGACCGTGTAGTGCGACATCTGGTCGCCGACGCCGTAGGTGCACCAGCCCGGGGGCCAGCTCGGACAGGTCACCGGTGCCGACGACGATGCCGCCGCGGTGGTTGGCGAGGCGGAAGAGGTAGTCGTAGCGCAGTCCCGCCCGGACGTTCTCGAACGTGACGTCGTAGACCTTCTCGCCGTCGGAGTAGGGGTGGTCGAGGTCCTTGAGCATCTGCTCGGCGGCGGGCCTGATGTCGAGGGTCTCGAACGTCACGCCGAGCGCCCTGGCTCAGCCGGGTGGCATAGCTCTTCGTCTTCTCGCCGGTCGCGAAGCCGGGCATCGTGAAGGCGTGGATGTCGGTCCGCGGTCGGCCGAGCCGGTCCATGGCCTTGGCCGCCACGATCAGGGCGTGCGTCGAGTCGAGCCCGCCGCTCACACCGATGATCGCCTTCGGCGTACCGATGGCCTCCGGGCGGCGCTCCGGGCCGGACACCCGGATGTTGTAGGCCTCGTAGCAGTCGAGCGCGAGCCGCTCGGCGTCGTCGGGCACGAACGGGAAGCGGTCGACCTTGCGCACGAGCCCGATGTCGCCCTCCGGCGGGTCGAGCGCGAACTCGATGACCCGGAACTCCTCGTCGCCGCCGGCACCGCGCCGGTTGTCGTCGAAGCTGCCCTGCCGCAACCGCTCCTGCCGCAGCCGGTCGAGGTCGACGTCGACGACCGTGCGCACCGCGCCCTCGGGGAAGCGATCCCCCTCTGCCAGCAGGTCGCCACACTCGTAGACCAGCGTCTGGCCGTCCCAGCTCAGGTCGGTGGTCGACTCGCCCCGGCCTGCGGCCGCATAGAGGTACGCCGCATTGCACCGTGCGCTCGCACTGCGCACGAGCAGTCGGCGGTCCTCGGCCCGGGCCACGGTGATCGGGCTGCCGCTGAGGTTGACCAGCACGGTCGCGCCGTTGAGGGCTGCCTCCGCGCTGGGCGGGATCGGCACCCACATGTCCTCGCAGACCTCCGCGTGCAGCAGGAGTCCGTCGACGTCGGTGGCCGCGAAGATCAGGTCGGGTCCGAAGGGGATCTCCTCACCACCCGGGGTGAGGAACTGCCCGTGCTGGTCGTCGCCCGGGGCAGACCAGCGGCGCTCGTAGAACTCGCGGTAGTTCGGCAGGTGGGCCTTCGGAGCGATGCCCGGGATCTCGCCGCTGTGGATGACCACCGCACAGTTGTAGACGCGGTTGCCCTTCACCAGCGGTGCGCCGACGACGAGGACGGAGAGCAGGTCGGCACTGGCCTCGACCACCTCGGCCAGCGCCTCGCGCACCGCGTCGAGCAGCGGGTCCTGGAGGAACAGGTCGTCGATCGAGTAGCCGCTCAGCGCCAGCTCGGGGAACACCGCGACCGCGACGTGCTCCTCGGAGGCCGCCCTCGCCTGCTCGATGATGCGCTGGGCGTTGGTGGCGGGATCACCGATCGCCACCGGCAACGTGATGGCCGCGACCCGGGCGAAGCCTTGGGCATAGGCGGAGTAGAAGTCCACGGCGCCACTCTAGGGGCGGCTCGTCCTCCACCGCCGAGTCGGCGCAAGTTGCACACCGAGTCGGCGCAGGTTGACCCCGGGTCCGGCGACGCGGTCGGTCAGGGCAGGAGGTTGGCGCGACTTTCCACGGGCTCGCTTCGCCGTACGCTCGAAGCATGCCGATCGAACGTCCGCGCCCGCAGCAGCGTCGCATCGACACCGGGCACGCAGGAGACGACGCGCAGCTGACGCAGATGTCCGAGCAGATACATCTGGTGACGCCGCGGCGCTGGACGCACTTCCTGTTCTTCCCCGACGAGGCGACCACGCGCGCAGTCGGAGCCGAGCTCGAGTCGGAGTGGCAGGTCGACGTCCTCGCGGCGCCGGACGGCTCGGGCTGGACCCTGCAGCTGACGAAGGACTCGGTGCAGGTGTCCGCCCTCGCGGTCAAGCACGCCCGTCGGGACTTCAGCGCGCTGGCACAGGGCCGCGGTGGCGAGTACGACGGTTGGCGGGCCCGGCTCTAGCCGATTGTCCACAGGCGGAGGACGGCAGGTTTCGCGGCCCCCACAAACGGTGACTCTCTCCCCATGGACCCCGAAGATCTCGTCGCCGCTGATCCGATGATGCGGACCCTGCGGGAGCGGCACCCCGATGTGAACATCGTGCTGCTCCCCCGGTCGAGCCGATCCTCGACCAGCCGAGCGCGACTCCCGCGCAGTGCCGTGCCCTCCAGCAACACGCGGACACGGTGCTGGCGACGCTGAGCCGGGGCGTCGAGCACGAGCCGTCGGCTCGGGTGGACTACTGGTGGAGCCAGAACCATCCGGAGGTACGCCGCTGGGTGACCGCTGCCAGCTACTCCGACCTCGGCGACGCTGCGATCCCGATGCTGCGGGCCGTGGGCAACCTGCTCGTGCGACTCGGGTGGGAGCCGCGCCCTGCGGCCGACGGCAGTCCGCGGCTGCGCGGAGTCGCGGGACCGTTCGAGCTCATCGCCAGCGCAGCCGGGGACACCGTCTCGATCAACATCACCAGTGATCCGCTCCACATCCCGGCTGACCTCCACGACGACCTGCGAGTCGGCGCGTGAACACCCCATGAGCCTCTACCTCTACCTCGCCGCGCTGAGCCGGTCGGCCCGGGCCCGGGAGGACGCCGGCGAGACGATCCGCGGCTCGCGCAAGTCCCCGGCCGACATCGACGCCAGCCTGCTCGGTCCACGCGTCGCCACCGCCGCCCGGGCGTTCATCGACACCCGGCTGAGCGAGATCAAGACCCTCCAGACCACTGCCACCGACCACGGCGACGCTGCGCGAGGCCGGGCTCCCGGTCCGCCGGGCCGACACGGACGTCCTCGAACGAAGCCAGCAGCTGTTGATGTGGACCGACCGCAATGCCTCCCCGACGGCAGGCCCGTGATGACAACCATCATGCTGCCGGCGCACGTCTCCGCCGTCGACGAGCTGGACGCCACCGCCGATGCGTCCACCGTCACGACGGCCCTCCGCTCGACCGCCACCACCCTGTCCGACGTCTCCGAGTGGATGACCGCCCACGGCGCCCCGGCCGACTGGACAGGTGACGCCTCCGAGGCGGCCGCCCACGCGATGACCCGGGTCGCCGGGGCCACCGACGGCGCACGAGCCGCATTCGCCCGCGTCGCTGTCGCCTGCGACAGATACGTCGACCGGATCGTGGCGCTCACCGGCGTGCGGGACGGGCTCGCCGATCGCCGTACCCGAGTCAACGGCGACATCGACGCCCTCGCCCTGAAGATCGAGGCGGTCCACGGCCGACGACCTCGCGAGCCTGCAAGCACAGGCCGAAGCCCTGCAGGGCCGGGTCGACCGGCTCATCGAGGCCATCACGAGGCTCTGGGACGACGTGGAGTCGGCCGAGGACACGTTGATGGCGGCCTTCCGGGCCGTCGACAGCAGGGCAGAGGGGCGGGACGCCGCCGATCGCGACACCACCGGCATCGCCGCCCTGCGGGGCCGAGCTGACACGGCTCGGCGGCGACCCCGAGGCGATCAACCTCTGGTGGAACGACCTGACGCGGGCCGAGCGCGAGGCGCTCAAGATCTCCGACCCCGACCTGATCGGCAACACCAACGGCATCCCCACCGGTGATCGCGACGACGCCAACCGCACCTCGCTGGAGCGCGACCTCGACGACCTGCAGGCGAAGCAGGATGCCGGTGAGGAGCTGAGCACGGAGGAGCAGAAGCTGCTCGACCGGGCGAAGGCCGCCCGGGATTCCCCGGCCATCCCTGCGGCAGCCGACCCACCCGACACCGAGACGGACGTCAACCTCCTCGTCTACCAGCCCGGTGCCTTCGGCGGCGACGGAGCAGTCGCCGTCAGCTACGGCGACCCCGACACTGCCGACAACACGGCCGTCATCGTTCCGGGCATCACCAACGACGGCACCAACATCGCCGGGCAGGGCCGAGACGCCTACACCCTCCACCAGCAGGCAATCCGGAACGGCGAATCAGCCGCCACGATTGCTTGGATGGGCTACGACGCCCCGAGCTGGAACCCCGAGAACGCGCTTGACTGGCCGGGCGACGGCGTCGACATGGGCAGCGTGATCACCGAGGACAAGGCCGAAGCCGGTGGCAAGCTGCTGGCCGACTTCGTCGACGGCCTGCGGGCCACCGACACGATCGACGTCGAGAATGGCGACAACAAGTCCAACCTCACGGTCATCGGCCACAGCTATGGCTCGACCACGGCCGCGCACGCCGCGCACGACCACGGGCTCGACGCCGACGCCCTGACCCTGATCGGCAGCCCGGGAGCGGGTGGGGACGACGTCAACAGCGTGCGCGATCTCAACATGCCCGAGGGCAAGGTCTATGCCGGCGCCGCGGACAACGACTTCGTGTCATGGCTCGGCAGGGACGGCGATGTCGGGATGGGCAAGGACCCGACACAGGCCGACTTCGGCGCCAACGTCTTCTCCGTCGACCCGGGCGCGGAGTTCCATGCCGACGACATCGGTCAGGGCGTCACCAACCACACGTCCTACTTCGAGCCGGAGTCCCAGAGCCCGGCCAACCTCACCGACATCGTGCAGGGCGAGCAGCCCAACCTCACGGGCGGGCGGACCCGGGACGCCAATGACATGGCCACGGACTGGGTCAAGGACGAAGTGAAATATCAGATCGAGACGGAGATCGACACGACGGTGCAGGAAGCCAAGGATGTCTACAACGACGGCAAGGGCTGGGTCGACGACCGGGTGGACGATTTCAAGGACCTCTGGCCGTGACTCCGAGCGCCGCGAGACCGCGTCCTAAGGTGAAGCGCATGACTCGGATCCTGCTCGGTGTCCTGCTCGCTGCGCTGGCCACGGCGTGCACCTCCGGCAGCTCCACCGATCCGGGAGGCGGCGACAGCGATGCCGAGGTGTTCAAGACGCGGATGGATGCGTTCGTTCGCGACACGCTGCCGAAGCTCCAGACAGAGGTGGGCGGCGAGTGGGGCGGATACACCGCGAAGTTCTACGAGAAGGGCGGCAACACCGGCCAGTGGGAGTACTCCGCCGCCGGTGGCACCAGCAGGCCTCCCGGCACCGGCAAGGAGGTGCTCGACAAGGTCGAGGCAGTCCTGCGCGAGCAGGGGATGGAGATCACGCGCCCCGGCGTCACCTCGGACATCGCCGGTCGCAAGGACGGCATCATGGTCATCGTCCTGCGCGCCCTCGAGTCGGACGTCGAGTCCGTCTCGACACTGAAGGTGGAATTCCGCTCGGAGGACCGGCTCTCCTCGTCGGACGGCTTCGCCGAGAACGCCGGCCCCACGGAGCTGCTGAAGTGACTCGGACACCCGGGCCGCGCTCCGGGCTGAACGGCCTCGTCGGGATGCTGATCGTCGGGCTCGTTGCCGCACTGGCGGCAACCTGCAGCGGCAGGAACACCCCTGACGTGCCGAGCGAGGCTGAGACCTTCAAGGCCGAGATGGACACAGAGGCGGCACGTCTGTTGCCCGACCTCATGGAGGCCGTCGGTGGCCGACTCGGCGGGATGCAGGCGACCTACTACGAGCGGGGCGGCTTCGGCATCTGGGACTACGCCGCATCGGGCGGCATCCTCGACCCGGCTGCCTCGACGACCGATTCGCTTGCGGCGTCTGCGGCCGTGCTCGCGGACCACGGCTACACCGTGGAGACCGACGATGAGCAACGGCGGGTGAGGGGCGACAAGGGCGAGATTGTTGTCCCTGGTCGAGGCCTCACTGCTGAAGGGCGAATCGACCGGGCTCAACATCAGCATGGGCAACCTCGGCACCGTCAGCGAGGGAGATGACTACGCCGAGAACGCGCCGCCGGCCGACTATCTCGCGTTCGTCGTCGATCCCCAGTACGCCAGCCGCTGAGGCCACTGAGGTCTGGGCGGCGGGACCGTGAGCACCACCACAGGGCGCAGACCCACGCTCGGGTCTAGCCTGATCACGTCCGTGGACTCCGACCGGGAGCCGCGAGATGTCTGGAGGAGATCACCCATGACCGAAGAGACCGCGCCGTACGGCGCCGGCAGCAAGCCCGCAACCACGGGGACCGACGCTCCCCCGTCGATCAAGAAGATCCGCACCCATCACCTCAGGGAGATGAAGGAGCGTGGCGAGAAGATCACGATGCTGACGGCCTACGACATGTACACCGCGCAGACCTTCGACGAGGCCGGCATCGAGCTCCTCCCGGTCGGCGACTCCGCCTCCAACAACGTCTACGGCAACGAGACCTCCCTGCCGGTGACGGTCGACGAGCTCCTCCCTCTGACCCGCGCGGTGGCCCGCAGCGTCACCCCGCGCGATGGTGGTCGGCGACCTGCCCTTCGGCAGCTACCGGGCCTCGCCCGAGCAGGGCTACCTCACCGCCGTGCGCTTCATGAAGGAAGCCGGCGCGCACTGCATCAAGCTCGAGGGCGGCGCCGAGATGGCACCGGTGATCGCCAAGTGCGTCCCGGGGCGGCATCCCCGTGATGGCGCACATCGGTTTCACCCCGCAGTCCGAGCACACCCTCGGCGGCTACCGCGTCCGGGGCCGCGGCGAGGGCAGCGACCGGATCATCGCCGACGCGCACGCCGTACAGGACGCGGGCGCGTTCGCCGTCGTGATGGAGATGGTGCCCGGCGACGTCGCCGAGCGGATCTCCAAGGAGCTCACGATCCCCACGATCGGCATCGGCGCCGGCAACGGCTGCGACGGCCGAGTGCTGGTGTGGCAGGACGCCTTCGGTCTGCGCACCGGCCGGATGGCCAAGTTCGTCAAGCAGTACGCCGACGTGCACTCCGTGCTCCTGGACGCGGCCGGGGCCTATGCGGACGACGTGCGGGCGGGCACGTTCCCGGGCGCGGAGCACACCTTCTAGCCCCAAGGCCACCGCGAGGGCGGCGTAGCGTCGGGGTCATGCCCTCACGTCGCGTCGTCCTCGTGCTGTCCTTCCTGCTCGGCCTGTCGCCATTGGCGGCCGGCGCGCCGATCGCGGCACAGGACTCGTCGGTGGCAGCCGTCGAGCTCCGGGTGCGCACCGTGGTCGCCGGTCTGGAGAACCCGTGGGACGTCCAGCCCATCGGCGGCGGCGGGCTGCTGGTCACGGAGCGGGACAGGGCCCGGCTCAGCGTGGTTCGTGACGGCACGCGGCACACCGTCCGCTTCCCCCGCGCCCACGTGTGGGTCTCCGGCGAGACAGGCCTGATGTCGCTCGCGGTGGATCCGGAGTTCGCGGAGACGAGACGCTTCTGGACCTGCCGGGGGTGGCAGAGCAAGGGCCGTCACGACATCCGGGTGTCGAAGTGGAAGCTGACCCCCAGCGAGCGGCGGGCCCGGCTCGTGCGACACATCGTGACCGGCCTGCCGACCACGAGCGGTCGCCATGGTGGGTGCCGGTTGCTCCTCGATGCCCGCACGCCGGCCCTCCTCGTCGGCACCGGCGACGCCGCCGACCCGGCAAACCCGCGCAACCTCACCTCGCTCGGCGGCAAGGTGCTGCGCGTCCACCGCCGGACGGGGACCGTGATGCCGGCCAACCCGTTCGGCAACACGACCGACCCGCGCCAACGCCTGATCTACACCTACGGCCACCGCAACGTGCAGGGCCTCGCGCAGCGCCCGTCCGACGGCGCCATCGTCAGCGTCGAGCACGGGACCTATCGCGACGACGAGGTCAACGCGCTCTCCCCCGGCGCCGACTTCGGCTGGAACCCCGGACCCGGCTACGACGAGAGCGTCCCGATGACCGACCAGTCGCTGCCCGGCCAGCAGACCCACGCGATCTGGAGCTCGGGCGACCCCACCATCGCGACGTCCGGTGCCGCGTGGACGTCCGGCTCCCGCTGGGGTGCGTACGGCGAAGCGCTGGCCGTCGCCGCGCTCGCCGGCGAGCGCCTGCTGCTCATGCGGTTCGACGAGTCACTCGGGCTGGTCGACGTCACCGCGCCTGCGGTCATGCGGCGCTACGGCCGGTTGCGGTCGGTGACCTCGTTGCCCAACGGCGACCTGCTGGTCACGACGAGCAACGGCAGCAACGACCGGGTCCTGCGCGTCTCGCCCCGTTGAGCAATCAGGCGGACGTCCAGCCGAGCCAGCGGGCACCGGCCATCACGACCGCGAACCAGCCGATGGCGAGCAGGACTGCCAGCACCAGCACGGCCACCGGCCGGCGGACGAACCAGCGGCATCCCTGAACCAGCGCCACCACCCAGACGAGCATCAGCAGCGCAACGACACCCCACGGTGCCCGGATGACCGTGGGGGTGGCGGCGAACAGGAAGAACACGGATGCGATGCCGATCATCCCCGCGAATGCCCACGGCGAGGCATCGTCTCGTCGTCCCTGCGGGGCCTCTGGGGATCGATCTGGCATCGGCGGGTGTGACACGCGGCGCACCGTACACGAGTGACAGGGCTTGACCGTCCCGGCAAGATCGGGGCTTCAGCCATTCACGGCTCTATGAGGAGACACATCCAATGAGCGAGACCCCGACCACGCCCACCACGCCGACGCCGGCCGCACCGGCCGCACCGGCCGCGCCGGCTTCAGCCTCGGCCGCGACCACGAGCAGCACCACCCCGGCGGCTGCCAAGAAGGCCCCGGCCAAGAAGGCCCCGGCCAAGAAGGCTCCGGCCGCGAAGAAGGCTCCCGCCACCAAGACCGCCGCCAAGAAGGCCCCGGCGAAGAAGGCACCGGCCGCGAAGAAGACTCCCGCCACCAAGACCGCCGCCAAGAAGGCCCCGGCGAAGAAGGCACCGGCCGCCAAGGCTCCCGCCAAGATCGCCGCCGCCACTCCCCCGGCGAGCACGCCGCGCCGTACGCCCGTCGCTCGCGCCACCGCCGCCGGCACGCAGGCCGTCGACTCGGCCCCGGCCGCCCAGAAGATCGCGCAGGAGACCGCCGAGCGCGTCGCCCGCGAGGTCGCGAGCGCGTGGCCGACGAGGTCCGCAAGGCGATCGCGGACGTCACCGCGACGATGGAGAAGAACTCACGCAAGGCCGCCAAGGCGACCCGGGCCGTGCTCGATCAGGCCACGAAGGCGAGCAAGCTCGCCACCAGCAAGGCGCCGTCGAAGTCGGCCAAGGCCAAGGCCAAGGCCAAGAAGAGCAAGAAGAAGTCGAAGAAGTAACCCGACGTCAGTTGTCCGGGGTCCCGTCGGCAAGTCCGTCGCCGGACCCCGGACCGTCGTCGTTCCACTTGGGATCGTTGTCCCACTCCTCGTTGCGCTCCTCGACCTTGTCGAGGGCGCGAGCCGCTTCGTCGGCGGAGGCATAGGGACCGAGACGGTCCTGGTTGCGGCAACCGTCGACACCTTCAACGGTGTGGTGGGTGAGGCAGAACCAGTACTCACTGTCGCTCATGAGCAAGAAACTACACTCGCCTCCGTGAGTCCAGTAGCCCCCGCCGTCATCTCCCCGCGTCGAGCCGTGCCCGCGCACATCGTGCGCCCGGAGTACGTCGACCAGCCCTCCCCACGCCCTTCACCGGTTCCGAGGTCAAGGACGCGGAGACCATCGAGAAGATGCGGATCGCCGGCCGGCTGGCCGCGCAGGCGCGAGAGCTGGTGGGTGCCGCCGTTGCACCCGGCGTCACCACCGACGAGCTGGACCGCATCGGTCACGAGTTCCTCTGCGACCACGGCGCCTACCCCTCGACGCTCGGCTACAAGGGCTTCCCCAAGTCGCTGTGCTCCAGCGTCAACGAGGTCATCTGCCACGGCATCCCCGACGGCACCGTCGTCCGGGACGGCGACATCGTCAACATCGACATCACCGCCTTCATCCACGGCGTCCACGGCGACACCAACGCCACCTTCCCGGCCGGCGACGTCGACGAGGAGTCGCGGCTGCTCGTCGAGCGCACCAAGGAGTCGCTCGAGCGGGCGATCAAGGCCGTCAAGCCGGGGCGCCGGGTCAACATCATCGGGCGCGTCATCGAGGCCTATGCCGCGCGCTTCGGCTACGGCGTCGTGCGCGACTTCACCGGACACGGGATCGGCACCAGCTTCCACTCCGGCCCGGTGATCCCGCACTTCGACTCCGAGCACCACGCCGACGAGATCCGCGTCGGGATGACCTTCACGATCGAGCCGATGCTCAACCTCGGCACGCCGGACTGGACGATGTGGGACGACGACTGGACGGTCGTGACGCGCGACCTCAAGCGCAGCGCGCAGTTCGAGCACACCCTCCTCGTCACCGCCGACGGTGCCGAGGTCCTCACGAACCCCTGACGGGCGTTCCCACCGCCCGGGCAACCACCGCGGCGCGGCTGCGCACACCGGACTTGGCGAAGATCGACTTGAGGTGCTCCCTGGACGGTCGACTCGGCGATCGAGAGGCTCTGGGCGGCTTCGCGGGTGTCATGGCCCACCGCCAGCTCGTCGAGCACGCGGCCCTCCTGCTGCGAGAACCCGTGGCTCCCGGCGAAGAGGTCGATCCGGTCCTCCGGTGTCGTTCGCGAGATCGTGACGGCGATCTCGGCGCCGAACCACGCCGCCTCGAGGGTGAGCCAGCAGCCCTGCCCCCGGGTGGACGCGCGATCGCGCCGGCGGGTCGCCATCGGTGGGCTGTGCGAGCAGCTGCGCTGCCACGTTGTACGCCGCAGCCGGCACCGGCGGTCCCTCGTGGGGCAGCAGCTTGGCGAGGAACTCCTCGGTCGCCGACGTTGCCCGCTGGACGACGAGCGAGGGCTGGAGGATCAGCACCGCCGGGCCATCGGGCCCCGTTCGGGCGTCGTCGACGAAACCCTCGGCCGCGAGCCCGCGGGCCATGCGCGTGAGCCGCGGGGCGCTCGCCGTCAGGGTCGCCACCTCCTGCTCGCCGAAGGATCCGCCGATCCGCCACAGGTCGATGAAGGACCAGAGGCCGTACCGGTCCCCGAGCACGAGCGAGGCCACGTCCGTGACGCCGTACGTCGACAGCACCGCGACCCGGGGATCGTCCTCGCCCTCGTCGCACCCGGCCCGGGTCGCGACCGGTCCCGGCATGCTCCGCCAGTGGTTGCGCGTGCTGAGGTACTTGCTGCGGATCAGCTCCGGGAGCCGGGACAGGTCTGGCACCTCGGCCAACGGGTCTGCGCCCACTGCCGTCTCCGGGTCGGTCATGATCCACGCATAGGCGTCGAACGGCACACATCGGCGTACTGCATCGAGGATCGCGGCCCGACGCTCGCGGCCACGGCTCGACCCACGCGCCACGATGTCCAGCGCACGTTCGAGGGCGGAGTCCACGCGCTCACCGTAGCCCTCGTCGTGCCCGTGCCGAGTCCCCAGATTCCTGGTATTCCGGAGCGTTCGAGGTCGCCCTAGCGTCGTTCCATGACCACGACGACCCTTCACATCGAACACCCGATCAGCGACACGGCGACCCGGACGGCCGCCTTCTCCGGGTTCGCCGAGCACCGCCGCCGGGCCGGCGTGCTCGCAGAGCGGATCCTGCAGCCCGACGACGACCCGGCCTACATCGTCGTTGACCTCGACTTCGCCGATGCCAAGGCGGCCCGGGCGTTCCGGACCTTCCTCGAGCAGCGGGTGTGGGCCGACCCGGCCTCGTCGCCCGGACTGCGCGGGACGCCGATTGCGCGCGTGTTGGTGCAGACCTGACAGACTGTCCCTGCGAATGGGCTGGCCGGGCGACCGCGTTCCGCCGCACGGCAACGTGCGGTGGGCCGAGGAAGGTCCGGGCTCCACAGGGCAGGGTGATGGTTAACGGCCATCCGGGGCAACCCCGCGGGACAGTGCCACAGAAAACAGACCGCCTGTCATCGCTTCGGCGAAGGCAGGTAAGGGTGAAACGGTGGGGTAAGAGCCCACCAGCGTGCCGGGCGACCGGTGCGGCTAGGTAAACCCCACCCGGAGCAAGATCAGACAGTGTGCGTTCGAGGGCGGCCCCGCCCGAGTGCACGGGTAGATCGCTGGAGGGAGTCGGCAACGGCTCTCGTAGATGGATGGTCGCCCCGCCCGGTTTCGGCCGGGCGGACAGAACCCGGCCTACAGGCCAGCCCATTCGCCACCCCCTCACCCCCTCACTTCACGAGGCGATCGCCGCTGGCGGTGTCGAAGACGTGGACGCGCGCTGGGTCGGTCGTCACGTGAACGGTCTGCCCCTTCTGGTGGCCCTGCCGGCCGTCGACTCGCACCACGACCCGGTCGGGCGTTCCCGCGACCCCGCAAGTGCCGTAGATGAAGGCATCGGCTCCGAGCTCCTCGACCACGTTCACCGTGACCGGCAGACCGCCGGACTCCGCCCGCACGAGACGCCGGGCCTCCGGTCTCACGCCCGGGGTGACCGCCCCGCTGGCGCGGGCTGCGACCGCGCGGTCGATCGGCACCGTGTGGCCCGCGATGGTGGCTCTCCCCTCCTCGAGCTGCGCCGACATCAGGTTCATGGCGGGTGAGCCGATGAACCCCGCGACGAACAGGTTCACGGGCTCGTCGTAGAGGCGAAGGGGCGTGTCGGCCTGCTGGAGGATGCCGTCCTTGAGCACGGCGACGCGGTCCCCCATCGTCATCGCCTCCCACGGTCGTGCGTCACGTACACGGTGGTGACGCCGAGTCGCTGCTGGAGTGCGGCGATCTGTGTGCGCGTCGAGACGCGCAGCTTGGCGTCGAGGTTCGACAAGGGCTCGTCCATGCAGAAGACACAGGGTTGGCGAACGATGGCGCGTCCCATCGCCACACGCTGCCGCTGACCCCCGGAGAGCGCCTTGGGTCGCCGGTCCGGGTAGTCCTCGAGGTCCAGCAGGCGCGCCGCCTCGCGGACCCGTCGTGTTCGCTCCTCCTTGCCGATCTTCGCCAACCTCAGTGAGAAGCCCATGTTGTCGGCGACGGTCATGTGGGGGTAGAGGGCGTAGTTCTGGAAGACCATGGCGATGTCACGATCCTTCGGGGGAACAGCGGTCACGTCGCGGTCGCCGATGTGGATGGAGCCGTGCGTCACCTCCTCCGGGCCGGCGAGCATGCGCAGGCTGGTGGACTTTCCGCATCCGGAGGGACCGACCAGCACCATGAACTCACCGTCCGCGATCTCGAGGTTGAGGTCGTCGACGGCCGGCCGATCCGCCCCTGCGTAGAGCCGTTGCGCATCCCGGTAGGTCACGGTAGCCACGGCGTCACTCCTTCCCCGGCGGTTGCAGGCCGGACCTTCGGTGGGTGTTGGGTCTGGGTGGGTGCTGGCACGGGACTCCTCCTCATCGGCCGAGCGAGAGCGTCATCAAGGAGGCTGCGACGATCTCGGCCATGGCGTCGCGGGCCGGACCGACGTAACGACGTGGGTCCACCATGGTGGAGTCGGCTGCCGGGGACCTGCGCACCTGCGAGGTGAAGGCCACGTTGAGCGCAGTACCGACGTTGACCTTGACGATCCCGGCGGACACAGCCTGTTGGAGGGTCTCGTCCGGAACTCCCGAAGAGCCATGCAGCACCAGCGGCACCGGGACTGCGGCGTGCAGTCGCCGGATCAGCCCGAGGTCCGGGACAGCTGTGCGGTCGGTCATCGCGTGCGAGCTCCCCACGGCGACCGCCAGTGCGTCGACGCCGGTCCCTGCCACGAAGCGCTCGGCCTCGTCGGGATCGGTGCGGGCGGTCGGTGCATGCGCGCCGTCCTTGCCCCCACCTCCCCGAGCTCGGCCTCCACCCACAGGCCGTGGGCGTGGGCCCAGTGGCAGGCGTCCTGCGTCAGCCGGACGTTCTCCTCCCACGGCAACGTGCTGCCATCCACCATCACCGAGCCGAAGTGGTTGTCGGCGGCCTGCCGCAACAGCTCGGGACTCTGCACGTGGTCGAGGTGCAGAGCCGGGTCCGCGCTCGACGAGCGCGCCGGGGCTGCGCACGCCTCGGCCAGCGGGGTGAGCTGCCCGCCATGGAACCGGACGGCGTTCTCGCTCACCCGGATGATGGCCACCCGACCGGCGGCCTCGGCGCCCGCGGCGATCGCGGCCGCGTGCTCTATCCCGATCGCGTTGTAGGCACCGACGCAGCTCCGTTCCGCCGCGGCCCGGGTCACGAGGGCTTCCGTGGGGATCAGCGGCATCGGTCCTCCCCGGGCGAGACTGTCTCCGAGCAGAAACCATTGCGGATATGCGCACGATCGGTCGCAACATTTGCGCAGGTGAGCAGGTAGAGTGAGCGATGTTGTCCCGCAATCTCGGGCAGCGGACCCACAGCACAGGAGGAGCGGCCACGCCATGACAGACCCTGCGGACGTCGAGGACAACAGCACGTCGGGGAGCCGCCTGCGCAGAGCCGATCGACTCGCCGCCATCATCGAGCGACTCTCCTCCGACCGGTCCCCCGGGCGTGACGGACCCGGCCGACCTCTTCGGGGTCTCGCAAGCGACGCTTCGGCGCGACCTGCAGGTGCTGGCCGAGCAGGGCATGGTCCAGCGGATCCACGGGGGCGTCCCGGCGCCGGGGGCCTCCCACGAGCTGCCGGTGCGCTACCGCGACGCGCAGCACAAGGAGCAGAAGCAGCGCATCGCCCTCGAGGCAAACCGGCGGATCCCCGACGGGCCCATCGCTGTCGGGCTCACGGGCGGCACCACGACCAGCGAGGTGGCCAGTCTGCTCAAGGACCGCAGCAACCTCACGGTGATCACCAATGCGCTCAACATCGCTGCCGACCTCGCCATCTCGCCACGCATCAAGCTGGTGGTCACCGGTGGCGTGAGTCGCCCGCAGTCCTACGAGCTCGTCGGCCAGTGGGCCGAGCACACACTGCGCGGACTCAACGTCGGCATCGCCATCGTGGGCACCGACGGCATCAGCGCCGACGGCGGCCTGACCACGCACGACGAGGTGGAGGCCCAGACGAACGCCACCCTCATCGGGCGCGCGAAGCGGACCATCGTCGTCGCGGACGGGTCGAAGGTCGGCCGGGTGCTGCTGGCCCGCATCGCCGGGCTCGAGGAGGTCGACGAGCTGGTCACCGACGAGTCGGCCGATCCGGTCGCCCCGGACGCCATCCGCGCCGCAGGCGTCAAGGTGACCGTGGTCTGAGGCCCGGGATCTCGCCCGCCGACTCTCCTCGACCATGGGTGCCGGGGCACGGAGCTGGGCTGCCAGATCGGCAGGGGCGGCTGTCATCAGGCTGGCGCGCACGGTCGTCGTGCCGCGGCTGCGGTGGTGCGCCACCACCGTCTGCACGGCAGATTCCGAGGCGTCGGCGAACGAAGCTCCACCACCACCGTGGACATGGATGTCGACGAAGCCCGGCACCGGGTGAGGAGTCGCCAGTCGACGAGCCGCCACCCGGATCATCGGGTGCCGTCCCCGGTCGTCGGCCACGCCAGCATGGCGGCACCCGGGCAGCCGGCAGCGTCGCCGAGCGCAGCACGGACGACCGGTGGCGCCGGCCGAGCCCCCGAGCACGGAGCACAGCCTGTCTGCCACCGGGTCCACCAGCGATGCCCCCGCATTCGAGAGACCGCCGCCCAGCACCACCACCTCGCTGCCGAGGACAGCGACGCACGCCGCAAGGATCTCTCCCAGCGCGTCCGTGGCCTGCGACCACACGTCCTTGGCGACGGGGTCACCGGCGTCCATCCGGTCAGCCACGTCGGCGGCCCCGGACACCTCGCTGCCGCTGCGAGCCGCGTAGGAGCGGGCGATCGCCCGGGCGGAGGCGACCGTCTCGAGGCAACCGCGACGGCCGCACTCGCACGACACATCGTGTCCGGAAACCCGGACGTGCCCGATCTCACCGGCCCAGCCGCGTGCTCGGATCAGGACCCCGTCCACCACTGCGGCTGCCGCTATCCCGGTGCCGATGGCCACGAAGAGGGAGTCCCGGACGCCGGCGGACGCGCCCGTGCGACTCTCCCCGAACCCACCGGCCCGGACGTCGTGGGTGACCCTGACCTCGCGGTCCGGGCGTGCCGACAGCTCGGTGGCGACCGGCACGTCGTACCACCCGAGGTTGGCCGCACTCCGCACCGTTCCGAAGTCCTCGTCGAGGATGCCGGGAACGGCCACGCAGATCCCGACGACCTCGTCGGAACCGGCGGCTTCGATGATCGATCCGAGGTGACGCGCGATGTCATCCAGTGCCACGGACGCCGGGACGCCGTGCGAGGTCGGCGCCCGGAGCTCGTGGTGGACCATGCCGTCGCGACCGACCGGGGCACCCTTGATCAGGGTGCCGCCGACGTCGAGTGCCACGACCCGCTGCCCCATCGCGGCGTCACCCCCCGCCCGGATGGAGGACGACGGACCGGCTCAGGTTGCGTGGGCGATCGGGGTCCAGCCCGCGCTGGACCGCGAGCTCGACGGCCAGCCTCTGGCACCGCACCAGCTCGGCCATCGGCTCCCGGGGTCGACTCCACCCACATGGCGGAGGTGCGGGCGACCTCGCCCGCCAGCCCGAGCGGAGCAGGACCGAGTGACCAGACCGGGCTGCGTTCATCGCTGATGCTCATGGGTCCGTGGCGATACTCCATCGCCGGGTAGGACTCCGACCGGGCCAGCGCGGCCTCGCGCATCTTGAGTGCGGCCTCGTGCGCCGGGCCGACGGTCCAGCCGCGCCCGAGGTAGGTGAACTGGCTCCCGGCCGGGGGCGCCCTCCGGCAGCGCCGCGTCGACAGCCTCGCCGGCGGCAGCGATGACCGGCCCGAGGTCATGCCCCGGGTGGGCGCGCAGCAGGGCCAAGGTGCTGGTGGCGAAGCGGGTCTGCACCACCGACCGTTCGTCTGCGAAGTCCAGCACGACCGAGTGGCCGGCGTGGTCGAGGACCGGACTCGCCGGATCCGCCGTGATGGCCACGGTGGGGACTCGGTCGCCCAGCATGTCCGGGACATCGAGCACCTCGGTGGTCGTACCCGACCTGCTGATCGTGACCACCTTGTCGTAGTCCCGGCCGAGCGGGAACTCCGAGGCGGGGAAGGCATCGGTCAGGCCCGCCCCGGCCGCCTCGCGGAGGACGGCGTAGGCCCGGCCGACGAACAGCGACGTTCCGCAGCCGACGACGGCCACGCGCTCACCCCGCCCGGGCAACATCACGGCCTCGCGCTGGCTCAGCCGCTGGGCCTGCGCCCAGCAGTCAGGTTGGCTGGCGATCTCTTCGGCAACGTGCAACATGACTTCGTGGTCACCTTTCCCGTTCGGGGAGTGGAGCTTGGGCGCGGGTCGGCTGGCCGTCGGAGAACCGGGCCTCGAGAGCCGGGTCGAGAGCAGGCACGTCCTGCGGGGCACCGTCGTTGCGCAGCGAGATGGTCGCCGCGCAGGCCGCGGCAACGGCGTCTCGGGCCGCCACCGGCGAGTTGACCGTCGTCCTGCCCGTGCGCACGAACTGGAGAAAGTCGCTCATCAGGGCCTCGTCTGCACCACCGTGGGTGCCGGTCCCTGCGGCCGGGACCACAGTGCGGTCGCCGTCGGGGGCATAGCCCGATCGCTGCGACCACACCTTGACCGTCGCGCCCCTCCCGGTCGCCGAAGTTCTCCAACCGGCCCTCGGTCCCGATGACGGTGTAGTTGCGCCAGTAGTCGGGAGTGAAGTGGCACTGCTGGTAGCTGGCCGGGACGCCGTTCCCCAGCTGCATCAGCATCATCGACAGGTCCTCCACGTCGATGACCTCGTTGAGTCCCGTCACCCGGGTCGAGGGCCAGTGGCCCTTCGGGTCGAACCAGTCCGGCATCAGCTGGCCGGTCCGAGCCGTGCGGTCAGTGATGTCTCCGTAGACCACCGGGCCACCCATGGCGGTGACGCGGCGGCTGGCCGAACCGCTCAACCAGTGGATGACGTCGATGTCGTGTGCGCCCTTCTGCAGCAACAGCCCCGTGCTCCTGCTGCGCTCGGCGTGCCAGTCACGGAAGTAGAAGTCGCCGCCGTGGCCGACGAAGTGCCGGCACCACACGGCCCGCACCTCTCCGATCGCGCCCTGTTCGATGAGGTCGCGCATGGCACGGACCACGGGCATGTGTCGCATGTTGTGCCCGACGTAGAGCCGACTGCCCGTGCGCTGCGCCACCTCCGGGATGCGGTCACAGCCCTCGGTGCTGGTCGCCAGCGGCTTCTCCACGAAGACGGTGAGACCCGCCTCGAGCAGGTCGACGGTGATGGCTTCGTGGGTGTCGTCGTCGGGCGACGCGACGATCACCGCGTCCAGCCCCGGGTCCGTGAGTGCCGAGGTGGTGGTCGTGCAGCTCCGTGTCCGGGCCGAACCGCTCGGCGAAACGTGACCTCGAGGTGGGATCAGGGTCCGCCGCGGCCACGACGCGTGACCCGTCTCCCGGGCGGTCGACCGGGTCGGCCGGGGATGCTCCGCTGGCCGAGCCCCCACGACCCCGATCGCGAGATCTGCCCCCGTCGTCATCCCTTCACCCCCGTCGTGGCGATGCTGGCGATGAACTGGCGTTGCATGACCGCGAACAGGACGATCATCGGCAACGAGGCCATCACGGCCCCGGCCATGAGCACCGGGAAGTCGGTCAGGCGTTGGCCCTGCAGTGAGGCCAGTCCCGCAGAGAGCGTCATCTTCTCCGGGTCTGTGTTGACGACCGGGGGCCACAACAGCTCGTTCCACGACCAGATGGTCGTCAGCACGCCCAGTGCCACGAGGCCCGGGCGGACCGGGGGCAGCATGACGTACCAGTAGGTCTGCAAGGGGTTGCAGCCGTCGATGCGTGCCGCGTCCTCCGGGTCACGCGGCAGCGCCATGAAGAACTGACGGAGCAGGAACACACCGAAGGCACTGAAGAGGCCCGGGACGGTCAGCGCCCTCAGGGTGTTCAGCCAGTCGAGCTGGACCATGATCTGGTACTGCGGAATCACGTACAGCTGTGCCGGGACCATCAGGATCGACAGGCACAGGAGGAAAACCAGGTTGCTCCCCGGAAGCGCAGTCGGGCGAAGGCATAGGCCGCCAGCGAGCAGAACAGCAGCTGTCCGATCACGCGCAGGACGGTGACGATGACGGTGTTGAAGAACTGCTCGGCGAACGGCACGGCGTTGAAGACGCGCGAAGTTGTCCACCCGCCACTCGGAAGGAATGAACACCGGGGGCACTCGCGTCGCCTCGCCCGGGGACTTCATGGTGGTCAGCAGCTCCCAGACGAACGGCGAGACCATCGCCGGGCTGCACGCAGCGAGCACGACCGTGACCAACCGGCCGCGGGGCGAAGCCACGGACTGCTCATGCATAGTGCACCCACCGTCTCTGCAAGCGGAACTGGATGAAGGTCAGGACCGGGACGAGGAGCAGCAGGACGAGGACGATCGCCGCGGCGTAACCGCGGTCGTTCTGCACGAAGGCCCGCTCGTAGAAGATGTAGATGATGGTCTGGGTGCTTTCGAGCGCCGGGCTCGTCCGCCCGACCATGACGTAGACAAGGTCGAACATCTGCAGCGAGCCGATGACAGACAGCACGCTCACGAAGAAGATGCTCGGGCTCAGCATCGGAATGGTCACCGAGACGAACTGCCTCACCGGACCTGCTCCGTCGAGGGCACTTGCCTCATAGAGCTCAGTCGGGATGGTCTGCAACCCGGCCAGCAGGATGACGATGTTGTAGCCCGGGGAGCTCCAGATGCCGACCACCACCAGCGAGTAGAGCGCGAACCTGCCGTCGGCCACCCATGAGGGGCCGTTGATCCCGATCAGGGACAGCAGGTGGTTCACGATCCCGAAGTCACCGTTGAGGAGGTAGCGCCACACCATCGCCACCGCAGCGGGCAGCGTCACGACGGGCAGGAAGAACATCGCGCGGTAGAGCCCCACCCCGCGCACTCCCTTGTGGTTGAGCATCGCGGCGAAGACCACGGCGAGCGGGATGCCGGCCGGGGAGAAGAACGTGTAGCGCAGGGTGTTCCAGATGGCCCCCGCACCTCCTCATCGGCGACCAGCCGACGGTAGTTCTCCGGGCCGCTCCGGGTGTGCCCGCCGAAGGGGCCCCACTCGGTGAAGCTGAAGTACAGCGTCTGCACGATCGGCCAGAGGTAGAAGACGCCCAGTCCGAGCAGGAGCGGCGACACCATCAGCCGGGCCCATCCGGCCTCGCTGAGGGCGCGCCGGCGTCCGGCGCCGGTGCTGGCGTCGGAGCCGGCGACGCTCATGTCGTCCGCCCTAGTTCTTCTCGTCGGCGAGCACCGCGTCCATGTCGTCCGCGAGCTGCTGCGCGGCCTCCTCGACCTGCATCTCGCCCGACCGGGCCTTCGTGAGGTACTTCGCCTCTGCCTCGTTCCACGCTGCCGTGTCCGCCGAGACCGGGAGCGGGCTGGCGTAGTCAACGGCGTCGAGGAACACTCCCGGGTCGTACTCGGGCGCAGCCTCGACCCGAGCCTGCTGGGTGCCGTCGTAGGCAGGGATCACTGTGCCGCTCTCACCCAGCACCCGGGCCGCATCCTCGGACCCGAGGTACTGCAGGAACTCCCGGGCCTCCTCCGGGTGCTCGGTCTGGGCGCTCATCATGTTGGCGAGCCCATGGATCACGACGGCGCGCTCCTCCCCGACGGGAAGGGGTGCGACATCGACCTTGTCCACGGTGTACTCGTTGCTCTTGAACTCGGCGAGGTTCCGGGATCCGCCGTAGAACATCGCAGTCTTGCCGGACTCGAACCACTGCAACGGGAGGGTGTCGGTCATCTGCTGCAGCGTGGGCGACAGACCGGCGTCGATGAGGTCGGTCCAGAACCGGAGGCCCTCGATGGTTGCCGGGTCGTCGTAGCCCGAGGAGCTTCCGTCCTCGGAGATGACGTGTCCACCAGCCCGGAGGATGGTGTTGTAGTAGTCCTGCTGGCCCTCGAGCGCCGCGGTGATCCCGAACGTTCCGGCCTTCTTGTCGGTGAGCTTCTCAGCCGCGGACCTCAGGTCGTCCCCAGTCCAGCTCTTGTCGGGATAGTCGACACCGGCGTCGTCGAAGAGTTTCTTGTTGTACCAGAGGCCGATCGTGTCGAAGTCCTTCGGAACGCCATAGAGCTCCCCGTCCGGGGTGTAGAGGTCCACGAGCGACTCGGGATAGTCGTCGACCTCGATGTCACCGTCGGCCACGTGGTCTCCGAGCGGGGCGACGATGTCGTTGCCCGCATAGAGCTGGAAGTTGGGGCCGTTCATCCAGAAGACGTCCGGTGTGGCCCCGCCGCCCGCGGCCGCCCGGAGCTTGGTCCAGTACTGGTCCCACGGAGTCACCCGGATGTCGACCGACACGTCCGGATGATCAGCCTCGAAGCCTTCCACGATCTTCTCCGGGGCGGGCGCCCTGGTTCTGGTCCCAGATCCCATAGGTGACGGTCACTTGGTCTCCGTCACCCGATCCGGAGCCGGCCCCCGAGCCACAGCCGGCCGCACCTGAGTGTGAGCGCCATCGTGATGGCGGCCATCGTGCGCGAGATTCGCATTCTTCGACCCTCCTGAGCAACTGCCGGAGACGCCGCCCGATCGAGCGGGTCTTGTGATGCTAACGCCCAATTTTGTGCGAATGCAAGCATTTTCCTGATCGTTTTGTTTCGCTTCTGCGCATTCCGCGCATTGAGCCGGTTCACCGCGGGTCCCCCAGCTCGATCGGACGAATGCCGTCGGGACAGCCGTGGTCGCCGGCGTGGGCGCCGGAGGAGGTCACCCGCACGGTGTGCTGGAGATCGTTCCAACCAGCAGCCGGCACCCGGGTCCGCCGGTTCGCGAACCGGATGGCGTAGTCCGGGTTGGCGGCGGCCCGCTCGTGGTCGGAGGGCAGCCACAGGTGCAGTCGATAGTCGCCGGCTGGCACGGCTGCGCACACGGAGGCCGTGATGGTCGCGGTGGAACCCGGCGCCCAGTGCCGCGGATCGTCCTCGAGCGCCACCCGGTAGGTGGCGGCGTCCGACTCCATCAGCAAGAACACCTGCCGTTGGTTGTAGGGGGCGGCCCATCCGGAGTTCTCGATCTCGACCGAGATCGGGAAGGAGCGGCGCTGCGTCGCACTCGTGGCCAGTCGGCCCGATTGAGGGACAGCCGATACCCGAGCTTGCGCCGGGCGATCTGCTCGCCCTCACCCCACGACTCCAGCACGCTCCGGTGGTAATCGGCGTTCAGGTAGCTGTAGTGATAAGCGGCCATCTCCGCCGAGGCGGTCGGCCACTCCGAGCGTGGCGGGTTGACGTTGCACGTCTCCCCACCCATCGGTGCGTACCGGGTGTCCTGCGCGAGGTAGTCCCTGGTCGAGGCTGATCGGATCGGTCAGGAACGTCCCCCAGTCGTCAGGCGCTGCCGAGAAGCAGTCGTTGTGATGCCCCACGCGCGAGATGTCCGAGCCGCTGAAGGCATCCGCCTCGCTCAGGGCTCCCCCGGTCCCGGACGACGTGCCGAAGATCTTCTGCTTCATCTGCATCGTGCGTACCTGCACGGTGAGCCGCGGGGCGGCGTCGAGCAGGGCTCGCACGATCGCTCCCCGGTCCTCCCAGTTGGCCTCGGTGACGTTCCCCGGATCGCTGGGGTCCGCCGCGTAGTGGTCGGTGTAGTAGCCCTCGCCCCACAGCCCGACGAAGCCGGACTGGATGGTGGCGATGACGTCGGACGCCCCCGGAGCACCGGCCCCAGCTGGGCGATGTGGCGCACGGCCATGGCCGGGGCGGCGTCGCCGCACGGCGGGCTGTACGGCCGGGCTCCGCCCTTCACGTAGGCGAACCGGACGATGACGGAGACGCCAGCGGACCGCGCGGCGTCGAAGTCGGCAGCCACCAGCTCGAGCCGGGCCGGATCCAGCCTGTCGGTCTCGACGAACTTCTCGAGGTAGAACACCCGGAGGACCCGGGTGACACCCCCGTCACGGAAGCTGCGCAGAGTGGCCACGTCCAGGGGCTCGTAGCCCGACCCGTCGGGGAAGTAGTGCGTCTCCGTGTGGTGGTAGAACCCCCGTTCGGGATTCGCGACCACGCCGTCGTCCACCTGATAGGTGTGCCGCTGCACCAACGGGTCGGTCGCGTCCGCCGAGGCGAGGGACGGTGCCGCTGCCGTCAGCATCGCCGGGGGCGACGCCGGCGAGGATCCGTGAACTGCGGCCGGGGGCCGCACCTGTGAGTCGTGACATCTCCGAGTGCTCCATTCCGGACCACGGTGGCCCTGCTTGACCGTAGATGCGCGTTCGCGCACTGACAAGACCTACTCGCTCAGGTATCGTCATTACTACGCACATTCGCGCAATGTGGATCGATGTCAACGATGAAGGGTGGTCCCCGTGATCACGTCTGTGGCGCTGAGCCCGAGCATCGATGTCACCTACCCGGTTCCGGGGCTGCAGGTCGGCGCGATCAACCGGCCCACGGCCGTGCACCGGGTCGCCGGTGGGAAGGGCCTCAACGTTGCTCGAGCAGCCCACCGGCTCGGCGCCGACGTCGCGGCCCCGGCCATGCTCGGCGGAGCTACGGGCGAGTGGATCGCTGAACAGCTCGGCGTGCTCGGACTGCCCGTCCACGCCGTCGATGTCGCCTCCAGCACCCGCATGTGCGTGTCCATCGCCGACGGGCGGCACCGCATGACAGAGGTCTACGAGCCGTCTGCGCCGGTCACGGTGCAGGAGTGGTCGGCGGCAACGCGGATGCTCTCCGCCGTGCTCTCGACACGGCCGGGATGGGTCACTGTCTCCGGCTCGATCCCCGACGGCCACCCCACGGATGGGGTGGGCTCGCTGCTGCGACTCGTGCGTGGCGCGGGCTGTCGCGCAGCCGTGGATCTGCACGGTCAACCCCTGCTGGACGCGCTCGCGGCCGGACCCGACCTCGTCAAGGTCAACGTCGACGAGGCATCGGATGCGCTGCGGGCGTCAGCCGGCACCACGCCCGCCGACCTCGCGGAGCAGCTGGCCAGACGAGCCACGGTCGGCGCCGTCGTCACGGCCGGCGTCGAGGGCGTACACGGCTCCGACCGTGTCGGAAGGGCCGGGCACGTCCGGTCGGACGTGTCGGGTTCCTACCCGGTGGGGAGCGGCGATGCCATGCTCGCGGCGCTCGTGACCGGTCTGGATCGCGGCGAAGACATCCTCGACGCCCCGGTGCCGGCCTGTGCCGTGGCCACCGCGAACGCACTGGTTCCGGGCGCGGGGTGCTTCGATCCCGCGGACGCCGATCGAGTCCGGCTCGGCCCGGTCATTGACTGACGACCGCTCTCGTTCCCCGTTGCAGTCAGCCGGCGGCCGACGCAGCCGGCTGGTGCTCGGGGCAGTTGACGCGCAGCTGGCTGGGTGCCAGCGACACCTGTAGCAGTGAGCACCGAGCCGCGTCCCCGTCTGCTTCGTAGAAGCGACAGCTGGGGCAGGTGCGAGCGACGCCGAGGATCCCGTTGTCGAGGAGTCCACCGATGAGGTCGAGCAGCAGCGCGAGGG
Organism: Nocardioides sp. B-3; assembly: GCF_024703895.1. Classification (GTDB taxonomy): domain Bacteria; phylum Actinomycetota; class Actinomycetes; order Propionibacteriales; family Nocardioidaceae; genus Nocardioides. The sequence goes on along the minus strand of NZ_CP087968.1, from coordinate 3,354,602 downwards.
CGCGCTCCTGAGCCTGCTCGGGGAGCTCGGCGACCCGTGCACGCAGCGTCTCGTCGGCCGCGCACAGCTCGGCGGCCAGACGGGCTCCCGACGCGGTGAGCGCGATGGTAGTGCGTCTGCGGTCGGCGGCCAGCGACTCCCTGCGAACGTGACCCTTGGCTTCCAGTGCCGCCAGCGAGTCGGACATGGTGGGCTGGCTGACGCCGAGCTCGGTGGCAAGCCGTCCGGCGAGCGCCTCCGGCGGCGGTCCCTCCGCGAGGGTGCGCAGCACGTCGGCCTGCAACGGGCTGAGCCCGGCGCCGGTGGCGATCGCCTGTCGGTGTGCGCGTACGCCCCGGGCGATCCGATCCCGGGGCGGCGACCACCTTCTCCGGCACGTCTCCATCGCCCGGGTTCACCACAGGTCGGGATTGTACGGGCGCGCCCAGAGCGCGACCGAGAGCGTCACGGCCTTGAACCACGCGTTGTACATCGCGTCGACCTCCTCGGTGGGGGCGCCTCCCGAAGCGAGGAAGTCGCGGATCGTCATCGTGATCGGCACCACGAGGGCGATCAGGTGACGCAGCGGGACGTGGCCGGCGGGCGATTCCACGCCGTCCGTGCGGTTCTTCCCCGCGGTGTGGTGCCTGAGGGCGACCTCCTCCCGGTAGGCCAGCCACGCGTCGTCGTACTCACGCGTGCAGACATCGGCGATCCAGCGCCCGAAGCGCGGGCGCACCGCGGCGAGATAGGCGCCGTCGGGCTGCCCGTCGGCACCGGCGAAGCTCGCCACGAGGTGGGGGTTCGCCCCGACGAAGCCATACCAGACATCGAGGATCTGGTCGGTCTGCGGGACCGGGATCTCGCTTGCGCGACGCAGCGCGGCGGCGTCGGCCTCGCTCCACAGCACCGAGGCCCGGAGGTCGGCCGGGTCGGCGGCGCCGACCGGGGAGGCAGCCGGGCTGGAGTCGTCGTAGGTGTAGCCGGCGGGCGTGGGGCTCATCGCAGGACCTTTCCTCGGAGTGACCCCGGAGACCGGGGAGTCCAAGGAGCATAGGACTCCTATCTATAGAAGTGCAAGGGTCGCCGAACAGCGCCAAGCGCCCGCGCTCACTCCAGCGTGAACTCCACCTTGCGCATCTTCACGTCGGCGGTCGTCAGCTTCACGGTCACGTCCTGCCCGACGGGCAGTGGGGCCGAGCCTGTGACGAAGGCCTCGATGGCGGGGTCCTGGATCGTCACGTCGCCGCGATGGTCGTCCTTCTCGTCGACCTCCACGACGACGCCGGCGAACTCCTCCCCCGGGCGCGGCGCGAGGACCGCGGCCTCGACGAGGTTGAGGACGGCGTTCTCGTACTGGTTGGCCCGCCGGCCCGACTCGCGCATGGTGTCGGGGAGGTCGGGCAGCTTGGCCAGCACCCAGTCGGGCACCTCCTCGCCGGCGCACAGGGCGACGCAGATCTCGAGGGCGTAGCGGTCGACGAGGCGACGCAGCGGCGCGGTGACGTGCGCATATTCCGACGCCGGGGCCGAGTGCTGCGCCTGCTCCGGGAGCTCCCCGTTGAAGCCGATGTAGCCGCTGCCGCGCAGCAGCCGGGTGCACGCGACCACCATCGCGGCGTGGTTGGGCTGCGAGACGTCGAGCGTGCGGATGAAGTCGGGGTAGAGCATCTCGGCGGGCCAGTCGATCTTCAGCGCCCGTGCGGTGCGGTGCAGCCGCTGTACGTCGCGGGGTCGGCCGGGGGCAGGGTGCGGAGCAGCCCGACGCGGGCGTAGACCATCAGTGAGGCAGCGCCGAAGCCGGTGAGCAGCGAGATCTGCGCGTTCCAGTTCTCGACTGGCAGCATCTGGCGGAACTCGAGGTGCCGAGTGCCGTCCTCGTCGACGATCTCCTGCTCGGGCAGCGGCAGCGAGACGCCGCCGCGAGCCGCCTCGCGGGCCAGCCGCAGCTCGCCGAGCTCGCGCAGGATCGTGAACATCTCGTCGGCGGTGCCTGCATCGAGGTCGGCCTGCACGGCGGCGTAGGACAGCTTGGCCCGCGACTTCACCGGGGCGCGCTCGACGGTGATCTCGGTCCCCTCCCCCGTCGAGTCGACCCGGATCTTCCAGACGAGGGCGGGGCGAACCGGGTCGGGCAGCAGGGAGCCAGCGTCCTCGGAGATCACCTTCGGGTGCAGCGGGATCTTGGAATCGGCGCCGTAGAGGGTCTCGCCGCGCCGGTTGGCCTCGACGTCGATCGCATCGCCGGGGGTGATGAAGGCGGCGAGGTCGGCGATCGCGTAGTGCACGACGAAGCCGTCGCCGGAGCGCTCGAGGTACATCGCCCGGTCGAGGTCCATCGCGGACTCCGGGTCGATGGTCACGAACGGCAGGTCGGTCAGGTCGAGCTCGGGCAGTCGCGGGTTGGCGGCCGCTGCGGCGGCGGCCTTCTCGACGGCCGCGGGGAACTCGGCGGACACCTTCATCTCGTCCCTGGATGGCGTCGATGCCGGTGCGGAGGGCTTCGCCGAGAACGGCGTCGGCGGCAGACGAACGGACAGTGAGCACACGAGAGCTGGCCATGACTGGCACCCTAGCCACCCGAGGTGACGAGTCCGACCCCTACTCTTGCGCGGTGCTGATCCTGCTGCCGCCCAGCGAGGGCAAGACCTCCCCTCGTCGTGGCCGAGCGCTTGAGACGGCCACGCTCTCCGCGCCGCTGCTCACGGCCACGCGCGAGCGGATCCTCGACGCCCCCGGTCGGACTCTCCGAGCGCCCGGACGCGGCCGCCGTGCTCGGCCTCGGCGGCACCCAGTCCGACCTCGTCGCGCTCAACGCCCGCGTCCGCACCGCCCCCGACCGCGCGCGCCGATGCCGTCTACACCGGGGTGCTCTACGACGCGCTCGGATTCGAGACGCTGTCCAGCGCGGCGAAGCGGCGCGCGACCGGCCGGGTCGCGATCACCAGCTCGGTCTTCGGGCTCGTCCGCCCCGGAGACCGCATCCCCCGCCTACCGGTTGTCCGGCGACGTCTCCCTGCCCGGCCCGGGGCCCGGTCGCCGGCCTCTGGCGCGAGTGCATGGGCGCGGCCGTCGAGGAGGCCGCCGGGACGGGGCTCCCGGTCGACCTGCGGTCCACGATGTACGCCGCCTTCTGGCGACCTCCGGCGACGAGCCCGATCCGGGTGGCAACGGTTCGGGTGCTGCACGAGCACAACGGCACCCGCAAGGTCGTCAGCCACTTCAACAAGGCCACCAAGGGCCGGATCGTGCGCGACCTGCTCGAGCACGGCGCCAATCCACGCACGCCACAGGCACTCGCGACCGCGCTCGGCGACCTGGGCTGGCACGTCGAGACCGGTGAGACGACCCCGCGGGGCACCCAGCTCGACGTGGTCGTGCGCGAGGTCTGATCGATCCCGGGTCGGACCGGTTGCTCAGATGCCGGACTCGGACGTGCGGACCGAGATCCGGTCGCACTCCTCGCAGCGCACGACCTCGTCGGCGGCCTTCGCCCGGATCACGCCGAGCTCGGCCGCGTCGATCGTGAGCTGGCAGCCGCCGCACTGCCGCGCGCGGAGCGCGGCCGCGCCCACGCCGCCCTTCTTCGCCCGCAGCCGCTCGTAGAGCGCCAGCAGGTCCTCGGGCAGGCCCCGGACCGCTTCTGCTCGTGCGGACTCCGCCTCGGCCAGCGATGCGTCGATCTCGACCCAGCGGGCGTCGCGGACGACGGCCAGCTCGGCGACCTGCGCGTCGGTCTCGGCGAGCTGTGCGGCCAGCGTGTCGGCGGTCTTCTGCGCCTCCTCGAGCTTCTCCATGACCTCGAGCTCGGCGTCCTCCAGCGACGTGATGCGCCGTTCGAGCGACTCGAGCTCGTGCTGCATCCGCTCGAGGTCCTTGGGGTTGGTGATCAGCCCCCGGTCCATGCGGTCGCGATCGCGCGTACGCCGCACCTTGACCTGCTCCACGTCGGCGTCGGCCTTCTTCTGCTCGACCGTCAGGTCGTCCACGACGATGCGGGCATCGCGGAGCCGGTCGTCGACGTCACCGCGGCCGGTCTCCAGCTCGGCGATGCGGACGGTCTCCGGCAGGGAGGCGCGCTGGTGACGGAGCTGGTCGGCACGCGAGTCCAGTTCCTGTACGGCGAGGAGCTGCTGCTGTGCGGACGGATCGGCCTTCAAGACGTGGAACTCCTCGGTGAGATTCTTTTAGAGACGGAACTGCCACGGATCTGTGCAGTGCGTGCTGACGCGAGTGCCCACCGTATCTCCCATCGCGGCCGGGAGCTTCGCCTCCACCACCGGGAGCCACGTCCACTCGGCCGCCCAGTGCGCGACATCGACCAGCGCCGGGCCCCCGGACTCGACGAACTCGCCGGCGCGGTGGTGCCGCAGGTCGCTGGTGACGTAGGCGTCGACGTCCGCTCCGGACAGCTCGTCGAGGAGGAAGTCACCCGCTCCTCCGCAGACCGCGATGCGGCGTACGGCGCGGTCCGGGTCGCCCGCGACCCGCACACCGTGCGCCGTGGCGGGCAGCGCCTCGGCGACCGGGGCAGCAAACGACCGCAGCGACATCTCCGGCACGGTGCCGATGCGTCCGGTGCCGGTGGAGGACGCCCGGGGGTCGGCCAGCTCGATCACGTCGAAGGCAGGCTCCTCGTAGGGGTGCGCGGCGAGCAGGGCGCGGACGACGGCGCCCCGGCGTGAGCGTGGCAGCACCGACTCCACCCGGGTCTCCGGCACCACTTCGAGCGAACCCACGGACCCGATCACCGGCGCCGCTCCGTCGAGGGGGCGGAACCGGCCCTCGCCGGGCGTCGAGAACGTGCAGGAGTCGTAGTCGCCGATCGCGCCCGCCCCGGCCGCGGCCAGCGCGGCACGCATCGCCTCCGCGTGCGCGTGCGGGACGAACGTGACCACCTTGTCGAGGGCCGTCCCGGGAGCCGGTCGGATCGGGGTCAGGTCGGTGAGGCCGAGCGCCAGCGCCAGCGCTTCGGAGACCCCCTCGACAGCCCGGGTCGGCGTTGGTGTGCGCGGTCAGCAACGCGCAGCCACCCTGCGTCAGCGTGTGCAGCGTCCGGCCCTTCGGCGTGGTCGCCGCGACCCCGTGCACCGGCGTGAGGAAGAGCGGGTGGTGAACGACCAGCAGGTCGGCGCCCCACTCGACGGCTTCCCGCGCGACCTCGAGCGTCGGGTCGACCGCGAACATCACCTTCGCGACCGGCGCGGACGGGTCGCCGGCGACGAGGCCGACCGCGTCCCGGGAATCGGCCGTGGCCGGCGGGTACCAGCCATGGATCAGGTCGACGACATCGGCAAGCGTGGGCATGGCTCGAACTCTAGAGCGAACCGATCGCCAGCAGCCGCCCGTCCTCCGCCCGGGCGGCGAGCGACGTCAGGATCCGGTCGCGCTCCTCCGCCTCGTCGCCGGTCACGTCGAGCGAGAGCAGCCGCGCAGACGCGACGTGGCAGTCGTGGTGGATGCCGAGTCCCTCGGTGCGCCGCTTGAGCCGACGCGCCAGCTTCGGCTTGCCCACCACCTCCGCGGCATACCGCGCCCGCTTGGCCGCCGTCCGCGCCCGGTGCAGCGCGATCGGGTCACGCTCCGCCGCGTCCGAACCTCTTGTCGGCGCGCTCCACCGCCCGGCGGGCCAGTGGTCGCAGGTCGCCTGATCGCGGCTCCAGCAGGTCGACGTACGCCGCAAGGTCGGCCACCAACCGGTGGTGGGCGACGCCGGAGATCTCGGACCCGGTGGCGTCCAGCCGCGACGCCAAGTCGGCCCTGACGACCGCGAGCTCGCGGTCCCTCAGCGGCCCCGCCTCCACCGAGGAGAGCAGCTCACCGATCACCTCGAGGTCGCGGACTGGCCCGAGCGTCGAGGCGGAGTGCTTGAGCCGCAGCGCGAGCTCGAGCGACGTGTCGGTGGGCAGGGCGGGTCCGAAGGTGGCCGGGGACTTGCGGACTCGCGCGAGCGCCACCCGCAGGTCGTGGACGGATTCCTCGGCGTCGACTGCGACGCCCTCGCCGGCCGCACGCATCACCGCGACCCGGTCCGCGAGGTACGAACGCAACGCGGCCGGGTCGTGGGCCACGTCAGTTGACCTGTCGGCCCTGTCCGTCCCAGTAGGGCTGCCGCAGCTTGAACTTCTGCAGCTTGCCGGTCGCCGTCCGCGCGAGCTCGTCGCGGAACTCGATCGAGGTCGGTGCCTTGTAGCCCGCGGCCTTGTCCTTGCACCACGCGATCAGCTGGGCCTCGTCGACCTGCTCCCCCGGCGCCAGCACCACGAGCGCCTTGATCGTCTCGCCCCACTTCTCGCTGGGCACGCCGATCACGGCGACCTCGGCCACGGCCGGGTGCGAGAAGAGCACGTCCTCCACCTCGATCGAGGAGACGTTCTCGCCGCCGGTGATGATCACGTCCTTCTTGCGGTCGCTGATCGTGAGGTAGCCGTCGTCGCCGATCACGCCACCGTCGCCGGTGTGGAACCAGCCGCCCGCCGGGGCGGTCGTGGACTCCTCGGGCTGCGCCCAGTAGCCCTCGAGGACCACGTTGGACCTCGCGAGCACCTCCCCCTCCGCATCGGTCGTCAGGCGTACGCCGAGGGCCGGCGCGCCCGCCCGCACCAGCTTCGCCGCCCGGTCCTCCGCGGACAGGTCGTCCCACTCGGCGCGGGTGCGGTTGATGGTGAGCAGCGGCGACGTCTCGGTGAGGCCGTAGATCTGGATGAACTCCCAGCCCAGCTCCTCCCGGACCCGCACGATCGTCTTGGTCGGCGGCGGCGCACCGGCGCAGATGATCCGGACCGTGTCGCGACCGGGGATCTCGCCGTCCCAGTCAGCGGCCGCCGCCAGCACCGAGGCCACGACGGCCGGGGCCGCACACATCACGGTGACTCCGTGGTTCTCGACCCGGCGAAGGATCTCGGCCCCGTCGATCTTGCGCAGCACCACCTGCGGGACCCCGAGGCCGGTCATGGCGTAGGGCATGCCCCAGCCGTTGGCGTGGAACATCGGCAGCGTGTGCAGGTAGACGTCGCGGTCGGTGACTCCGGTGTGCATGCCGAAGGTGACCGCGTTGACCCAGATGTTGCGGTGCGTGATCTGCACGCCCTTGGGGCGTGCCGTGGTGCCGGAGGTGTAGTTGATGCACGCGGTCGCGGCCTCGTCCGGCTCCCACTCGCGAGGCTCGACGCCCTCGGGCGCATACAGGTCGTCGTCCTTGCCGAGCACGAACTTGTGCTCCGCCTCGACACCGGCGAGGGCCTCCTCGAGCTCGGGATCGACGTACAACACCCGAGCGCCGGAGTGCTCGACGATGTAGGACACCTCGTCCGGGCGCAGCCGGAAGTTCACCGGGACCAGCACCCGACCGGAACCGGCGACACCGAAGAACGACGTCAGCAGACGCGCTGTTGTGGGAGACCACGGCGACCCGGTCACCCACCTCGAGGCCGAGCTCGTCGAGCTTGGCCGCCTGCCGCTTGGCCAGCGCGGCCACCTCGGCATACGTGAGGTCGCCGAGCGACGGCGCGGGCTGGTCGGGCTCGTCGATCACCCCCACCCGCTCGCCGTAGACGACACGCGCCCGATCGAGGAAGTCAGTGACAGAGAAGGGCACGAACATGCGCCCACTCTGGCACGGCTCACCCACGGCCAGAACCCTCCGATGAGAGAGTTCTCATCCTCGTCTCACCTCGTGGCCACGCTGCTCGTCCATCGTGGCCTCATGAGCCCCCGGTTGAAGGCCGTTGTCGCCCTTGTCCTCGTGGTGCCGATCGCGGCGTACGTCGCCGTGTCGCTCTCCCCCTCGGGTGCGCGCGAGCCGGCCGACAGGAGCCCGCTGATCATCAACGACGCCACCTCGCCGGTGTCGCCGAAGACGCCGAAGGCGCCGGGCCGGACGGCCCCGACCGCCCCTGCCACCCCGTCCACGGCACCGGTTGCCCCGACCGATCCGGGCTCGCCCACCGCACCGAGCGGCAGCAGCGCCCCGCCCGCCACCACGCACGCACCGCCACCGACGACGACCCGGGCGCCGGACGACGACGCCGAGGAGCCCGTCGACGACACGGCACGTGTGGTGACGCCGCACCCCACCACGGTGGACGACGGGGACGATGATGGAGCCGATGACGACTCAGGGAGCGGGGACGACGCTGACGACGCCGGGGACGACTGAGCGTCCGCGGCGGTTCTCCCGAGTCTCCGTCCGAACCCGCATCACCGTCGTCATCGCCGTGCTCACCGCCCCGGCCATGTCCGGCGCCGGACTGCTGGTGCACACGCTGGAGTCGTCGCGCATCGAGCGCGCGGTCAACGAGCAGATCGATCAGGAGATCGCCGAGTTCCGCGAGCTGCGCATCGATCCACGCACCGGCGAGCGCTTCGACGACGTCGAGCGGCTGCTGCACGTCTTCCTCACCCGCAACGTGCCCGACGACGACGAGATGCTGGTGGGCTACGTCGAGGGCACCCGGCCCCTCGCCACGAAGAACCGCTACGGCCGGGAGGTCCTCGACGAACCGGCCTACCAGCGGGCGGTCGACGACACGTCGCGCGAGGGCGGCACCAGCGTCATCGAGTCCGAGCAGTTCGGCGAGGTCTGGGTGACCTTGGTCCCGGTCAGCAACGCGCAGGGCAATGGCGCCTTGGTGCTGGTCAACTTCCCGGCCGACGAGCACACCGAGCTCGACCGCACCTTGCGCACCTACACGCTCGTGGCGCTGCTGTCCCCGGGGCTGATCACCGCCATCGCTGGACTGCAGTCGGGGCGCCTGCTGGCGCCGCTGCGCACGCTCGAGGAGACGGCGCGCGACATCACCGCGACCGACCTGTCGCGCCGGATCCCGGAGCAGGGCAACGACGACATCACCGCGCTGACGCGCACCATCAACCTGATGCTCGAACGCCTCGACGCGGGTTTCACCGACCAGCGGCGGTTCCTCGACGACGCGGGCCACGAGCTCAGGACGCCACTGACCGTGATGCGCGGCCACCTCGAGCTCCTCGACCCCGGCGACCCCACCGAGGTGGGCGAGACCCTGCAACCCGGTGCTCGACGAGGTCGACCGGATGTCGCGACTCGTCGGCGACCTGATCGTGCTGGCCAAGACCCGCCGCCCGGACTTCCCGGCCACCGCCCACGTCGACCTCGGGCAGCTCACCGCCGCCCTCCCGGCCAAGGCTCGCGTCCTCGGCGATCGGGACTGGGTGCTCGACGCCGCGGCCGACGGCACCGTGGTCGTCGACGAGCAGCGCATCACCCGGGCCGTGCTGCAGCTCACCGACAACGCCGTCAAGCACACCGAGCAGGGAGACACCATCGCCATCGGCTCCGCGATCTCCGGCAGCACGGCGACCCTCTGGGTCCACGACACCGGACCGGCGGTGCCCGCCGAGATCCGCGAGCTGATCTTCGAGCGCTTCGGGCGCGGCACCGTGCGACCCGGCGACGAGGGCTTCGGGCTCGGCCTCTCCATCGTCCGTGCGATCGCCGAGGCCCACGGCGGCACCGTCTCGGTGGCGGAGAACCCCCACGACCAACCCGAGGGTGCTCGCTTCGAGCTCACCCTGCCGACCGAGGAGGTCACCACACCATGGCCCAGATCCTGATCGTCGAGGACGAGCAGCGCATCGCGTCGTTCGTCGCCAAGGGCCTGCGCGCCGAGGGCCACCGGCCGACCGTCGTCGGCGACGGTCCCACCGGCCTCGACGAGGCGCTCTCCGGACGGTTCGACCTGATGGTCCTCGACATCGGGCTGCCCGGCCCGGACGGCTTCGCGGTCCTCGACCAGCTCCGCGCCCGGGGCAGCCGGATGCCGGTGATCGTCCTGACCGCGCGCGACTCGGTCACCGACACCGTCACTGCCCCGGACAGCGGCGCCGACGACTACATGGCCAAGCCGTTCCGTTTCGCCGAGCTGATGGCGCGGGTGCGACTGCGGTTGCGCACCGCCGACGCCGGCGACCCCCGCCCGCACGAGGAGATCCTCCGGGTGGCGGGGGTGATGCTCGATCGCCGTACCCGACGCGTGTCCGTCAACGGCAACGTGCTCGACCTGTCGGCCCGCGAGTTCGCACTGGCCGAGATCTTCATGCTCAACCCCGGCCAGTGCTCACCCGCGAACAGCTGCTCGACCACGTCTGGGGCTACGACTTCGACCCCGGCTCCAACGTCGTGGACGTCTATGTCGGCTACCTCCGCAAGAAGGTCGGCAGCGACGCCGTCGAGACCGTGCGCGGGGTGGGTTACCGCTTCAGGCCCGCCTGATCACCCACGGACCTTGAAGCCCGCAAGGCTCCCCCGCGGCTGGCGCTCGAGCACCGGGACCAGCGCGTCCACGATCTCGTACGGCGCCGGGCGGGCAGCCGGATCGCGCGCGAGCATCGCCGGGATCGTCTTCTCCACCTCGCCGGGCACGCCGGCCGGCAGCGGGGCTGGGTCCGCCGTGAGCTGCGGGAAGCGTTCCGTCAGCAGCTCGGCCCGCGGTCGCGGATCGGCGAAGGCGCGTCGCCCGGCCACGGCCTCGAAGAGCGTCGCCCCCAGTCCCCACACGTCGCTGGCCGCGGACGGCGCCCGCTCGCCCGGATCGCACTGCTCGGGCGCCATGTAGGCGTCCGTGCCGATCAGGTGCCGCAGCTCCAGCGCGTCCTGGGCCGGCCGCGCGACCGACAGGTCGATGAGACGAGCCGGGGAGCCCATGATCACGTTGCTCGGCTTGATGTCGAGGTGGGTCCAACCGATGTGACGCAGGTAGTGCAGGGCGGACGCGATGTCGATGGCGAGTGGGAGGTACTGCTGCTCCTGCAGCGGTCCGTGTCGGCGTACCAGCGAGGAGAGCCGGGGACCGTCGATGTGCTCGAGAACGACGTGCGGTCGCGGCCCGTCGAGGTCGTGGCGCAGGCCGCGCACGACCACCGGGTGGTTGACGGCGGCCAGCGCCGCGACCTCCCGGCGCAGGCCGCGCCGGGAGGAGGAGCTGTCGAGCTGACCGGGCCGGAGCAGCTTGACCACGACGGGCGCATAGGTCACCTCGTCGAACGAGAGCCGGGCTTCGTACGCCGCACCGCCACCGAGCTTGCGGACGGCGGTCAGCTCCGTGGTGATCGCGTCACCCTCGTGCAGGTGCCAGCTGTCGGGTGTCGTCCGCACGGTCAGCGGCGCGTGTCGTTGCGGCTGCGGTCGTTGGTCTGGTTGGCCGACCAGTCGCGCTTCTTGTCACCCGCACCGTCGCGGGTCCAGTCCCGGGTCTTGTCACCGCGGCTGTTGTCCCGGTCGCGGCTCACACCGGTGAAGTTGCTGGCGGTGTTGTCGTTGGTCTCACGACTGCGGGAGTTGGTGTCCCCGTCGTCACCGTCGTCGTCATCGTTCGTGTCGTCGTCATCGTCGTCGGCGACCGGGACGAGCTCGACCGCGCCGTCCTCGCGCTTGAGCGCCTCGTCCGCCGGGCCGGCCTGCACGGCCGGGGCCTGCATGCCGAGAAGCCCGATCACGGTGGCGCCGGCGACGCCCAGCAGGGCGGTGGGGATGAACTTCTTCATGGGGTTCCTCTCGTCGGGAGCCTGTCGGGCTCCGGTGATCCGTTGATCTCTCTCGGGATCCACAGTGGACGTGAGGTGTGAGGCCGCCATGAGGCGTTGATGAGAGGACTCTCATCGAGAAGCGAGTGCGTCGGGACGGTTTCTGAACCGCCGACCGCTCGGGTGTAAACCGAGTGCTCTACCGCTGAGCTACCGACGCGCAGGGCAACACCCTATGAGAATGAGGCTGAACCGCTGGCGTCTCGGGTCACCAGCGGTTCAACAACCAGAAGATTAATGGGGCACCCAAGCCTTGTCAGCGGTTTGTGCAAAAACAGGGTGAAAATTCTCCCAAGTGGTTCAGACCAGTGCCCGCAGCTGCGCCAGGGTGCTCGTCCGAGTCGCGCCCCTCGGGGTTGGCGTTGTGCACCGCCCGGGCGAGCATGCCGTCGCGGTCGATGACGTAGGACGACCTGCGAGGGGTCCCCTTGGCGTCGTTGAACACGTCGAAGGCCCGCGAGATCTCACCGTGCGGCCAGAAGTCCGAGAGCAGCGGGAAGTTGAGTCCCTCCGCGTCGGCGAAGGCCCGCAGGGAGTAGACCGGGTCGCAGGAGATTGCCAGCACCTCGGTGTCGAAGGTCAGGAACTCGTCGAGGCGCGCGGATGCCCGCCATCTCGCCGGTGCACACTCCGGAGAAGGCGTAGGGGTAGAAGAGGATCACCACCGCCTTGCTGCCGCGGTAGCTGCTCAGCGTGACGTCCCTGGCCGAACTGGTCGCGCAGCGTGAAGTCGGGGGCCGGACTTCCGAGCTGGAGGCCCGTCACGCGGGGTCTTCCCACGCCGCGAGCTCTCGCTTGAGGACCTTGCCGGTGGCGTTGCGCGGCAGCTCGGGGATCACGACGATCTGCTTGGGCACCTTGAAGCGTGCGAGGTTGGCCTTGACGTGCTCCTTGAGCTCGTCCTCGGTGACCTCGGCGGACACGGAGACGAAGGCCCGCAGTCGAGCACCGAACTCGGGGTCGTCGATGCCGATCGCGGCCGCCTCGACCACGGCGTCGTGGCCCACGAGGCAGTCCTCGATCTCCTTGGGGAAGACGTTCTCGCCGCCCGAGACGATCATCTCGTCGTCGCGCCCCTCGACGTACAGACGACCGTTGGCATCGAAGCGGCCCACGTCACCGCTCGACATCAGGCCGTTGATCATGGACTTGGAGCCACCACCGGTGTAACCCTCGAAGAGCAGGCTGTTGCCGACGAAGATGCGTCCCGTGCCACCCATGGGCACCGGCTGGTCGGCGTCGTCGAAGAGCCGCACGATCGTGTTGTGCGGGGGCTTGCCGGCCGAGGAGGGCGCAGCGCGCAGGTCCTCGGGCGTGGCGATGGTCGCCCACGCCACCTCGGTGGAGCCGTAGATGTTGTAGAGGTTTTCGCCGAAGCGGTTCATCCAGCTGAGCGCCAGCTCGCCGGGCAGCGCCGAGCCCGACGAGGCGACGACCTTCAGGCTGGGCATCGAGTAGCCGGCAAGCACGGAGTCGTCGAGATTGAGGATGCGCTGGAGCATGACCGGGATGACGACCAACGACTCGCAGTGGTTCTCCTCGACGACGCGCAGGACGTCCTCCGGGTCGAAGCGGCGACGAAGCACGACCGTCGACCCCGAGCAGCATGGACAGCGCGAAGTGGGCGAAACCCCACGTGTGGAACAGCGGCGCGGCGATGTGCGTGCGCCAGCCGAACTCCAGCGGCATCCGGGAGAGCAGCGACACCGCGGCCGGGATGCCGGCCTCCCTGCGCGGGGCACCCTTCGGGGTGCCGGTGGTGCCCGACGTGAGGATCACGATCCGGGCGTGCCTCGTCGGGGGCGCGACGTCGGACTGGTCGTTGGCGCTGATGAGTGACTCGAGCGTCTCCACACCGCCGTGCTCGGCGCCGTCACTCCAGCCGATCACCCGGCGGGCGACATCGGCGTCGCCCAGCAGCTGAGTGAACTCCTCGTCGTGGACGACGACGGCCGGCTTCTCGCGCGCGATGACGTCCACGAGCTGGGGGCCGGCGAAGGCGGTGTTGAGGTAGAGGATGTCGGCACCGAGCTTGGCGACCGCGATGGTGGCGTCGACGAACCCGCGGTGATTGCGGCACATCACCGCGACCGAGTCGCCCTCCTTGACGCCGAGCCCCACCAACCCCCGGGCCGGGGCGTTGCTGCGCGCGTGCATCTCGCCGAAGGTCAGCTCACCCAGCTCGTCGATGAGCCCCACCCGGTCGGGGTGTCGTACGGCGAGGGTCGCGAACCCACCCGCGGGGCCGGTGCCCCAACGGAGCACCGTCTTGCCGAGGCCGGCCGGGGTGCGCGGCCCGTAGGGCCGGATGATGCCCGCACCCGCCAGCACCTTGACGGAGGTGGCCACGTTTGCGGCGCGTTCGGACAACTTGCTCATGCACGTACTCGCTTCGCTCCGTGCGCGCATGAGGCACCACGCTGCTGCGTTGGATGATTCGCTCGCTTCGCTCACTCATGAGCGGTTCCCGGGGTCGTCGAACTGGACTGTGTGGGTCACGCAGGGGTCTTCGGCGTGACCAGCCGCGTGGCCTGCCAGTCCTTGCTGACCGCAGCCGTCGTCGTCTGGGCGAGGCCGGCCACCGGGGCCGCCTCCGCGATGTCCGCGGCGTCCACGGAGTTGGGGCGACCGACCTTCGGGGGTGAGCAGCCAGATGGCGCCACCACCGACGAGATCCGTCAGGGAGTCGACGAGGCCGTCGACCAGATCGCCGTCGTCCTCGCGCCACCACAGGAGCACCGCATCGACGACATTGCCGTAGTCACCGTCGACCATGTCCGCATCGATGGCGTCCTCGATCGCGACCCTGAGCTCGTCGTCGGTGTCGTTGTCCCAGCCGAGTTCCCTGGATGACCATGCCGGGCGTCATGCCCAGCCGCTCTGCGGCACCTGTTGCCCGGGTAGCTCCGCCACCCACCGTCGAGCTCACGCCACGCCTCCGTTCGTCGATGTCCGCCACAATGGCGGCTTGCGTTCCTCCGCTCGGCACTGGCCGGGGCGGAGTGGGGGTAGTCCACCGGAGTTGTGCCGACGACGCAACCCTGTCCCGCTGGGTGGCCCGTTCCTTGTGCAACTCGTCAGTAGATTTTCCCCGCCTGACGGCGTGCAACGATGCTCGGGTGAGTGATGAGGCCACCCCTACCCAGACCCCCACGCCAGCCCCCGCGCCGACCGCGCGGGCCGTGATCCACGAGGGCCTGCCAACCCAGTTGCCCGACATCGATCCCGACGAGACCAACGAGTGGCTCGACTCGTTCGACGCCATGCTGGACGACCGGGGCCGCGAGCGCGCCCGCTACGTCATGCTGCGTCTCCTCGAGCGTGCGCGCGAGAAGCAGGTCGGCGTTCCTGCGCTGCGCAGCACCGACTACATCAACACGATCCCGCCCGAGCGTGAGCCGTGGTTCCCCGGCGACGAGGAGGTCGAGCGCCGCATCCGCGCCTTCATCCGCTGGAACGCCGCGGTCATGGTCTCGAGCGCCAACCGCAAGGGCCTCGAGGTCGGCGGGCACATTGCGACGTACCAGAGCTCGGCGAGCCTCTACGAGGTCGGCTTCAACCACTTCTTCCGCGGCAAGGACCACCCCGGCGGCGGCGACCAGCTCTACATCCAGGGGTCACGGCTCGCCGGGCATCTACTCCCCGCGTTCCTCGAAGGGCGTCTGACCGAGGAGCAGCTCTACCGCTTCCGCCGGGAGGTTCAGCACGGAGTCGGTGCGGGGCTGCCGTCCTACCCGCACCCGCGCCTGATGCCGGACTTCTGGGAGTTCCCGACCGTCTCGATGGGCCTGACCGGGATCAACTCGATCTACCGGGCACGCTTCAACCGCTACATGCACAACCGCAACATCAAGGACACCTCGCAGCAGCACGTCTGGGCGTTCATGGGTGACGGCGAGATGGCCGAGCCCGAGTCGCTCGGCGCGATCCGCGTCGCCGCCCGCGAGGAGCTCGACAACCTCACACGGGTCATCAACTGCAACCTGCAGCAGCTCGACGGACCGGTCACCGGCAACGGCAAGATCATCCGGGAGCTCGAGTCCAACTTCCGCGGTGCCGGCTGGAACGTCATCAAGGTGATCTGGGGTCGCGAGTGGGACGCCCTGCTCGCCAAGGACGTCGACGGCGTGCTCGTCAACCGGATGAACACGATCCCCGACGGGCAGTTCCAGACCTACTCCACCGAGGACGGCGGCTTCGTCCGCGAGGACTTCTTCGGCGTCGACCCGCGGCTGCGCGATGGTCGAGCACATGTCCGACTCGCAGATCGAGAAGCTGCCGCGCGGTGGCCACGACTACCGCAAGGTCTACGCCGCGTTCGACGCCGCCACCAAGCACGTCGGCCAGCCGACGGTGATCCTCGCCCACACCATCAAGGGCTGGACGATCGACGCGCTCGAGGGCAAGAACGCGACCCACCAGATGAAGAAGCTGACCCCCGACGACCTGAAGAAGTTCCGCGACCGTCTCTACCTCCCGATCAGCGACCGCGACCTCGAGGCGTCCTACGAGAAGACCGGCGGGGCGCCGTTCTTCCACCCGGGCGAGAAGTCCCCCGAGATCGAGTACATGATGGAGCGCCGTCGCCAGCTCGGCGGTGCGGTGCCACGCCGCGTGGTGCGCGCCAGCTCGCTCAAGCTCCCCCGGCGACGAGATCTACTCCGAGCTCAAGCAGGGTTCGGGCAAGAACAAGATCGCCACCACCATGGCGGTCGTCCGGTTGCTCCACGACTGGATGAAGAACCCCGACATCGGCGAGCGCATCGTCCCCATCGCGCCGGACGAATACCGCACGTTCGGCATGGACTCCATGTTCCCGAGCGCCAAGGTCTACAACCCGGGCGGCCAGCAGTACGACCCCGTCGACCGCAAGCTGCTGCTCTCCTACAAGGAGTCCGCGCAGGGGCAGATGCTGCACGAAGGCATCTCCGAGGCCGGCGCGATGGCGTCGGCGACGGCGGCGGGCTCGGCCTACTCCACGCACGGCGAGCACATGATCCCGTTCTACATCTTCTACTCGATGTTCGGGTTCCAGCGCACCGGTGACTCCATCTGGGCCATGGCCGACCAGCTCGCGCGCGGCTTCCTGATCGGCGCCACGGCGGGTCGCACCACGCTGACCGGCGAGGGGCTCCAGCACGCCGACGGCCACTCACCGCTCATCGCTGCGACCAACCCCGCGGTGGTCCACTACGACCCGGCGTTCGCCTACGAGGTCAGCCGCATCATGCAGTCCGGGCTCGAGCGCATGTACGGCGCCGACGCGGAGAACGTCATCTTCTACATCACGGTCTACAACGAGCCGGTCTCGATGCCGGCCGAGCCGGCCGACGTCGATGCCGAGGGCATCCTCAAGGGCATGCACCGGGTCAGCACCGCAGAGGGCGAGGGCCCGCGGGTCCAGCTGCTCGGCTCCGGTGTCGGCTACCCCCGGGTGGCCGACGCGGCCCGGATCCTCTCCGAGGAGTGGGGCGTCCGGGCCGACACACGGTCGGTCACCTCGTGGAACGAGCTGGCCCGCGACGCCATCGCCGCCGAGGAGCACAACCTCCTCAACCCCGGCGAGGCCAAGCGCACCTCCTACGTCACCGACAAGCTCACCGGCGCGCCGGGCCCGGTCGTGGCCGTCTCCGACTTCATGCGCGCGGTCCCGCTGCAGATCGCGCGCTGGGTGCCCGGCGACTACCGCGTCCTCGGCGCCGACGGCTTCGGTTTCGCCGACACCCGTCCGGCGGCTCGTCGCTTCTTCCACATCGACGCCCAGTGCGTCGTGGTCCAGGGCGCTGCAGGCGCTCGCCGACGCCGGCGAGCTCCCGGTCGAGAAGGTCGTCGAGGCCGCCGCGAAGTACCGCATCGACGATCCGACGGCCGTCCGCGACGTGGCCCAAGAGGGGGCGACGCCTAGTCCGCTGGTCGCTGCCGGCGCTCAGGCCCCCGTGCTCATCACGTGCACGGGGGCGATCGGCGCCTCGGCGGCCTCGGCCTGCAGCGGCACGATGCGCGGCCCGGCCGCGAGCAGGGCACGCCAGTCCTCGCGGTCGTACGCCGCAGCGTCGGTCGTCCGGATGAAGTCGTTGACGATCCGACGGCCGTCCGCGACGTGGCCCAAGAGGGGGCGACGCCTAGTCCGCTGGTCGCTGCCGGCGCTCAGGCCCCCGTGCTCATCACGTGCACGGGGGCGATCGGCGCCTCGGCGGCCTCGGCCTGCAGCGGCACGATGCGCGGCCCGGCCGCGAGCAGGGCACGCCAGTCCTCGCGGTCGTACGCCGCAGCGTCGGTCGTCCGGATGAAGTCGTTGACGATCCGGACGAATCGCTGCGGGTGGTCCTTGTGCGGGAAGTGCCCCGCGTTGGGGAGCACCTCCACGCGGGCCGACGGCGCGAGGGCGGCGGCGTTGCCGGCGTGGCGGACCGGGATGATCTGGTCGTTGCGGCCCCAGATCACGCACATCGGCATGGCTTCGGTCAGGTAGGCCCGATCGGCCATGGTGACGATCTGGCCCTTCCAGTCCACGACCGCGCGCACGACGTGGCGGATCGCGGTCCGCGTGTGCGGGTCCTTGAAGGAGTCGTAGATGTCAGCAGCGTCACTGAGGTCGCGCAGCGATCGCTTGCCCGTGGCGGCCAGGCGCGCATGGCCGTCACCCCGATGTGCCGCACGCCCGGCAGTGTCAGCAGCGCCATCGCCCGGTGGAAGCCCGGGGTGGTGATCGCCCGGATGGCCGGCGTCACCTCGGGGCCGAGGCCCCCACTGGCCACGAGCACGATGCGCTCGCACCGCTCGGGGAACTGGTAGGCGAACTGCATCGCCACACCGCCTCCGAAGCTGTGACCGACCACCGTGGCCGTCTCGATGCCCAGCACCGTGAGCAGGTCACGCATCCCGTTCGCGTAGCCGCCGAGGCTGTAGTCGGCGCGCGGCTTGTCCGAGGCACCGTGACCGAGCAGATCGGGGGCGATCACGGTGTACCGCCCGGCCAGCGACTCGATGATCGGCGCCCACGTGGAGTGGTCGCACCCGAGTCCGTGCAGGAGGAGCAGGGCGGGCCCCGAGCCGGTCTTCACGAAGCGCGCCGATGTCCGTGGATCTCGACGAACTCGAGCTCTGGCAGATCGCTCACAAAGCACTCCCGGGTCGGATGCCGCATCTGATGAATTGCGCGATTCAACCAGAACACGTTCCTGATCGAGCCACATCACGAGCGATTCCTGGACAGTTGTTCGGACTTTGTTACCAACCGACCCGACTCGGGTGACGGAAGTGACCGGTGGGACTAGATTCGTCGGGTGTCCACAGTCGAGCCGTCCCGACGCCGCGCCGCCGCGGCCCTGCAGCGCTCCACCGGCGCGCTCAGCACGGCGGCCATGGCGCGGATGTCCAGCGACCCGGAGTGGTTCGAGGAGCTCAGCGCCCGGGACCGGTCCCGGGTCGGGCTGGTGGTGCAGGGAGGCATCCGGGCCTTCATCGACTGGTTCGGTCTCGACACGCACGGCGACGGTCCCGAAGGCGGCGACAGTCCCCCGCTCGCAGCCGCCGTCTTCGGCGCGGCACCTCGCGAGCTGACCGGCGTCATCGACCTCCGCCAGACGGTCGACCTCGTGCGGTTGAGCATCTCGGTCGTCGAGGCCAACATCGACGCGTTCCTCGACCCGGCCGATGCCTTCGAGGTGCACCGGGCGATCCTCCGCTACGGCCGTGAGGTCGCGTTCGCCACCGCCGAGGTCTACGCCCGTGCCGCCGAGGTCCGCGGCGCCCGGGACGCTCGCCTCGAGGCGCTCGTCGTGGACGCGGTGCTGCGCCCGAGGCGGACGAGGCGGTGCTGTCCCCGAGCGAGTGCGCTCGGCTGGGGCGCACGAGGAGACGTCGCCGTCGTCCCGGGTGCGGTTCCCGCACGCCGTACGGAGACCGATGTCTTCGAGGACGTGCGACGCGTCTCGCAGGCGGCCGGCATGGACGCATTGTGCGCGACGCAGGGAGAGCGTCTCGTCGTGGTGCTCGGCGGCGTGAGTGATCCGCACAAGGCCGCGGTGCGGATCGTCGACCACTTCGGCCCCGGCCCCGTCGTGGTCGGGCCGGTCACCAACGACCTCGGTCACGCACACGCGTCGGCTCGCGCAGCCATGTCGGCCTACCGTTCCGCCGCCGGCTGGCCTGAGGCACCCCGTCCCGTGCGCAGCGACGAGCTGCTGCCGGAGCGCGCGCTCGCCGGCGACGGGCACGCACGCCGTCACCCGGTCGATGAGGTCTACCTGCCCCTGCTCGGCGCTCGCGGCACCCTGATCGAGACCCCGGCGGCCTACTTCCTGCACGGCTGCGCGATCGAGGCGACTGCGCGCCACCTCTTCGTGCACCCCAACACGGTTCGCTATCGCCTCAAGCAGGCCACGGACGTGACCGGCCCGGCGCCGACGTCGGCCCGGGACGCCTTCACCCTGAAGATCGCGCTGGTGCTGGGCCGACAGTCGGGCCGACACGCACCGGACACGTCTTTGTAGGAACCCCACAAAGAATGACCTCCCACTTTCGTGCGGGTCCGAGGCGCGTGCAAGGTCCGTGACCCGTCAGGCTGGTGCTGTGCTCGTCATCGTCGCTCCCGGCCGGGGGGCCCAGTCCCCCGGCTTCCTGCAGCCTTGGCTCGAGGACGCCACCTTCGCCAGCCGATTCGACTGGCTCTCCACCGTGGCGGGCATCGACTGGCCCATTACGGCACCGAAGCCGATGCCGAGTCGATCCGGCGCACCGAGATCGCCCAGCCGCTGCTGGTCGCGACCAGCCTGATCGCCGCCCTCGAGCTGTTCCCGCACCCCACCGACGCCTTCCAGCGTGTGAGCGCCCTTGCCGGCCACAGCGTCGGTGAGATCGCTGCCGCGGCCGGAGCTCGCGTCATCACCGCTGAGCAGGCGATGGTGCTGGTGCGCGAGCGGGGCAAAGCGATGGCCGCCGCGGCCGGCACGACTGCGACGGGCATGACCGCACTGCTCGGTGGCGATCGCGAGGAGGTGCTCGCAGTCCCTGGCACAACACGGCCTCACCCCGGCCAACGACAACGGTGCCGGCCAGATCGTTGCGG
Source organism: Nocardioides sp. B-3 (assembly GCF_024703895.1). Classification (GTDB taxonomy): domain Bacteria; phylum Actinomycetota; class Actinomycetes; order Propionibacteriales; family Nocardioidaceae; genus Nocardioides. The sequence continues at coordinate 3,333,994 of NZ_CP087968.1, read as the reverse complement.
CCGGCACGCTCGAGCAGCTGGCCGCCCTCGCCGACGCTCCCCCGCCAAGGCACGCCTGATGCCGCTGAGCGTGGCCGGCGCCTTCCACACGCACCACATGGAGCCCGCCGTCGGTCACCCGGCCGCGCTGGCGCGCTCCGTGTCGACCCATGACCCGCGCACCGCCCTCATCTCCAACCGGGACGGCCGGGTCGTCCACGACGGACGCGAGGTGCTCGCCCGCCCGGTCGGCCAGATCGCCGCGCCGGTCCGCTGGGACCTGTGCATGGACGCGATGCTCGACCTCGGGGTGACCGGCATCCCGGAGATGCCACCGGCCGGCACCCTCACCGGGATCGCGAAGCGTGCGATGAAGGGCGTTGAGACGTTCGCGCTCAAGACCCCCGACCAGCTTGACGACGCCCGGGCGTTCGTCGACAAGCACGGCGAGCAGTCGGTGATCGAGACCACGCCGACCCGGCGGATGGTCGTCTCACCCGGCAAGGGCACCTTCCACCGCTCGGAGGAAGCGTCCAGCATCGATTCCCTGCCTCCCGGCTGCGTGATCGGCGCCGTCGCCAGCACCCGCGACAAGACCGAGGTCGTCGCGCTGCACGGCGGCGACGTCGTCGAGTGGCTCGTCGAGGACGGCGACATCGTGTCGCCCGGCCAGCCGCTGGTCCGTCTGCACCCGCAGGGCGGCACCCACTGATGGCCGCCATCAAGTCCCTGCAGGGCGCGCCGCACGCCGCTGTCCTCGGGATCGGCGCCTACCGCCCCGTCCGCTCGGTGCCCAACTCCGAGGTCGTCGACGCCATCGAGTCGAGCGACGAGTGGATCCAGCAGCGCTCCGGCATCAAGGCCCGCCGTTGGGCCGGTCCCGACGAGTCGGTCCAGATGATGTCGGTCGCCGCTTCGAGGATCGCGATCGAGCGCGCCGGCCTCGATCCCAAGCAGATCGACTGCGTCGTCGTCGCCACCGTCAGCCACCTGCTCCAGACGCCCGCGGTCGCCACCGCGATCGCACATGAGCTCGGCACGGAGCAGGCCGCCGCCTTCGACATCTCCGCGGCGTGCTCCGGCTTCTGCCACGGCATCGCGCTGGCCTCCGACTTCGTCCGCGCCGGGAGTGCCCGCTATGTCCCGGTCATCGGCGTCGAGCGCCTCACCGACATCCTCGACCTCAACGATCGCGGCACGGCGTTCATCTTCGCCGACGGCGCGGGCGCGGCGGTCGTCGGACCGAGCGACACCCCGGGCATCGGTCCCGTCGTGTGGGGGCTCGGACGGCGAGCAGTTCGACCTGATCCGGCAGCGCGAGGACTGGCGCGACGTGGTGGGCACCGACGAGGAGCCCGGCAGCGGCACGATGCCGCACCTGACCATGCAGGGCAGCGCTGTCTTCCGCTGGGCGTCCTTCGCCATGGCCAAGATCGGCCAGCAGGCCCTCGACAAGGCCGGCATCACCCTCGACGAGCTCGACGTCTTCGTCCCGCACCGGGCCAACATGCGGATCATCGACGCGATGGCGCGCTCGATGAAGCTGCCGGACCGGGTCCGGATCGCGCGCGACATCGCCGACCGGGGCAACACGTCCGCCGCGTCCGTCCCGCTCGCGCTCGACCGGATGATCGCCGAGGGCGACGCCAGATCGGGCGACACGGCCCTGCTCATCGCCTTCGGCGCCGGGCTGTCGTACGCCGCACAGGTCATCACCGTCCCGTAGTTCCCAGCTTCACACCAACCAACAGCAGCACCCATCAATGGAAGGAAGGCCCATGGCCACCACCGAAGAGATCCGCGCCGACCTCGCCGAGATCGTCAACGAGGTCGCCGGCATCGACGCCGACGACGTACAGCTCGACAAGTCCTTCGTGGACGACCTCGACGTCGACTCGCTCTCCATGGTCGAGGTCGTCGTGGCCGCCGAGGAGAAGTTCGGCGTGACCATCCCCGACGACGAGGTCAAGAACCTCAAGACCGTCGGCGACGCCGTCGCCTTCATCGAGCGCTCGCAGGACTGATCCACCGGCGGCCGGGCCCACACCCGGACCCGGCTGCCTGTCCCTGCCCGCCACTCCGCAGAGCCATCCACACCAGAACGGACACCGTCACATGACCTCGACCCGCGTAGTCGTCACCGGACTCGGAGCCACCTCCCCGGTCGGTGGTGACGTCACCTCCACACGGGACGCCCTGCTCGCAGGTCGCTCCGGCATCCGGCACCTCGACGACGACTGGGTCCAGAGCAGCTGCCGGTCAAGATCGGTGGCCGCATCGCCGTGGAGCCGTCCGAGGTCCTCGGAGCGCGTCAAGGCGCGCCGCCTCGACCGAGCCAGCCAGTTCGCCATGGTCGCCGCCGACTGGGCCCGGGCCGACGCCGGCCCGGAGGGCTCCGGGCTCGAGCCCGAGCGCCTCGCCGTGTCCCCGGCCTCCGGCATCGGTGGCGTGACCACGCTGCTGGCCAACTACGACACGCTGCTCGGAGAAGGGCGCTCGCCGCGTCTCCCCCTCGCCGTCCCGATGCTCATGCCCAACGCCCCCGCGGCCAACGTGAGCCTGAAGTACGGCGCACGCGGCGCCGTACACGCCCCGACCTCGGCCTGCGCGTCCGGCAACGAGGCGATCGCGATGGCCATCGACCTGATCCGCCCGGGGCCGCGCCGACGTCGTGCTGGCCGGCGGCACCGAGGCCGCGATCCACCCGCTGCCCATGGCGGCCTTCGCCAACATGATGGCGCTCTCCAAGAACGAGGGCGACCCGACGACCGTCTCCCGCCCCCGGGACACGGCCCGCGACGGCTTCGTCCTCGGCGAGGGTGGCGCGGTGCTGGTCCTCGAGTCCGAGGAGCACGCCCGCGCCCGCGGCGCCCACATCTACGCCTACGCCCTCGGCGCCGGCATCAGCAACGACGCCCACGACATCGCACAGCCCGACCCGGAGGGCCGCGGCGGCACCCGCGCCATCCGGATGGCCCTGCGCGAGGGTGACGTCGACCCGGCCACGGTCGTGCACGTCAACGCCCACGCCACCTCCACGCCCAAGGGCGACATCGCCGAGGGCCTGATGCTGCACACCGTCCCGGGCAAGCACGTCGAGCAGTGCGTCGTCACGAGCACCAAGTCGATGACCGGTCACCTGCTCGGTGGCGCCGGAGCGCTCGAGGCCGTTGCCACGGTGCTCGCGCTGAAGAACCGCACCAGCCCACCGACGATCAACCCGGACGACAAGGATCCGGCGGTCGACCTCGACATCCCGACGTCGGCGCGCACCCTGCCCGACGGCGACATCACGGCCCTCAACAACTCCTTCGGCTTCGGTGGCGCCAACGTGGCCGTCGTCTTCGGCAGCGCATCATGACCTCGACGGCCACCAAGCCCGCCAAGCTGCCGCGCGAGCAGGACCCGCGCAACCCCGTCCACCGCCTCACGGCGCTCTTCGACGAGGGCAGCCTCGAGCTGCTCACCGCCGACGACGACTCGGGCATGCTGGCCGCCATCGGTCGCGTCCACGGCACGACGGCGGTGGCCTTCTGCAGTGACGCCACCGTCATGGGCGGCGCGATGGGCGATGTCGGCTGCCGCGTCGTGGTCGACGCCTACCACCGCGCCATCACCGACGGCGTCCCGATCATCGGCCTGTGGCACTCGGGCGGCGCCCGGCTCGCCGAGGGCGTGCTGTCACTGCACGCTGTCGGTCGCATCTTCCGGGTGATGACCCGGGCTTCCGGCAAGATCCCGCAGATCTCCGTCGTGCTCGGCCCGGCCGCCGGTGGCGCCGCCTACGGCCCCGCCCTCACCGACGTGGTGATCCTCGGCCCCGAGGGCCGCATCTTCGTCACCGGCCCCGACGTCGTCCGCTCCGTGACGGGCGAGGACGTCGACATGCTGCGTCTCGGCGGACCCGAGCCCCACGGTCGCAGGTCGGGTGTCGTCCACATCCTCACCGAGTCCGAGCGCGAGGCGCTCGACCGGGCCCGCACGGTCGCGTCCCTCCCGGGCGCCCCGGGGCAGTCTCGACCCGGGACTCCGTGGAGGACCGCGACCTCGAGGCGATCCTGCCCGAGTCCAAGAAGCGCGCCTACGACGTGCACCCCCTCGTCGAGGCCGTGCTCGACGACGGCACCATGCAGGAGCTGCACGCCCGCTGGGCACCCAACATCGTCACCGCGCTCGGTCGCTTCGGGGGTCGGACCGTCGGCGTCGTGGCCAACAACCCGCTGCGACTCGGCGGCTGCCTCGATTCGCTGTCCGCCGAGAAGGCGTCGCGCTTCGTGCGCATGTGCGACGCGTTCGGCGTGCCGCTGATCGTGCTCGTCGACGTCCCCGGCTACCTCCCGGGCGTCGGGCAGGAGTGGGACGGTGTCGTACGCCGCGGCGCGAAGCTGCTCCACGCGTTCGGCGAGTGCGTCGTGCCGCGCGTGACGCTGGTGACCCGCAAGACCTACGGCGGCGCCTACATCGCCATGAACGCCCGCTCGCTCGGCGCCACCCGGGTGCTGGCCCGGCCGGGCGCCGAGGTGGCCGTGATGGGGGCGGTCGCCGCCATCCGGATCCTGCACCGGCGCAAGCTGGCCGAGGTCTCGCCCGAGATCCGTCCGCGCGTCGAGGCTGAGCTCGCCGCCGAGCACGAGCGGATCGCTGGCGGCGTGGACAAGGCGGTGGAGATCGGCGTCGTCGACGAGGTGGTCGAGCCGTCGCGCACCCGCAGCGCCATCGCGGCCGCCTTCCGCCACGAGATCGACACCTCTGGCGTGCACCGCGGGCAGCACGGCAACATCCCGCTCTGATCCATAACGCCGATGCCTTCCACACGTTGTTGACTGTGTCCGTGGTCACTCGCCGAAGGATCGACTGATGAACCGTCCCGTCCCAGCCCCGGTCGCCGTCGCTGCCATCGCCCCCGGCGTTGGTCGCCAGCGTATCCACCGTGCCCGCGCAGGCGGGGCCCGTGGAGGCCAGCCGCGAGGCCGAGGTGATCGGCGGCAACACCGCGGCCAACGACGGCACCCTGCGCAAGGGCTGCCGCCGCTATCACTACGCCTACGTCGTCCGGGTCCCGACCGACGACTGGTCGCTCGAGGTCTCGATCGTCGACCGGCGCGGGCTGGCCGTGGCCTCGTTCGCCCACATCAGCACCGTCGACCCCGACACGGCGACCGTGTCCTACCGGTTGTGTCGGGCCGCGACCGTTCCGGGCAAGTTCCGGATCAAGGGCACCCTGAACTGGTACGACGACCCCTCGGTGCCCATCCCGGCCTACGTGCCGGTCACGCGCTTCCGGCTGGCTCGTCCCTGACGGCTGGTGCCACGGTCGCGGCCGCGATCGCGGTCGTCGCTGGCACCGCAAGCACCGGGCCGATGGCCGAGGCCAGGGGTCCGTGCGACCTCCTCGGCGATGGCCTCGTCGCTGAGGACGTCGATCAGCGGTCGGTCGTAGAGCGAGATCAACAGCATCGTCGCCACCGCGGTCCCGGCATAGGCGAACACGATCGTGTAGATCGTGGACGCGATGTGGTCGCGACCGATCCGCATCCCCGAGGCGAAGAGCTGGCGTCGGGTCAGGTGCGGCGCAGCCTCCCGCAGCTCCCACACCGACGAGCTCTGGGTGATGGTCACGTCGTTGAGGACACCGAGTCCGGCGACGATCACTGCACAGGTGAGCAGCCCCCTGAAGTCGAGCTGGTCGGCCCTGGTTGCGCAGCAGCAGGCTCGACTCGTCGCCGAGGCCGCTGAGTCGCGCGGAGTGGATGGCCACCAGCCCGATGCCCGCGGTGATGACGAGCCCGATCAGGGTCCCGGCCAGCGCGGTCGACGTACGCACCGAAGGGCCGTGCGCGAGGTAGAGGACGACGAACATGATGGCCGTCGACCCCACCAGCGCCACGGCCAGCCCTGACTCCCCGCCAGCAGCGCCGGAAGCATGAAGTAGCCGATCACAAGACCCGCGAAGACCCAGGGCCGAGGATGGCCAGCAGGCCGCGGACCCGGGCGATCACGGCAACCACCAGCAGGAAGGCGAGCGCCAGCCAGCCGAGCGGCGGCTTCCGGTCGACGCCCACCCAGCCGTAGTTGGGGACGTCGGCGCCCTCCTGCGGCACGGCGACCAGCGTGACCCGGTCGCCCACCCGGACCGCGTCCACGACGCCGGGTCGCACGCGCAGCTCGCTCACCGTTCCGGCGTCGCCATCGAGGCGTACGTCGACGTCGTCACAGACCTCGGGGAACTCGCTCGACTCCGGGTGACGACCGGGCAGGCCTCCCCCACTCGGAGCACTTCGCCGTCGGGATAGGTGACGCCGTCGGCGGAGTACGGCGTCGACGGCCGCTCGCCACTCGGCCAGAGCATCCCCACGCCAACCGGGGTGCCGATCGCGGTCAGGGCCAGCAGGGCCGGGAGCAGGCGCGTGACCGGACCCGAGGTCCGGACGTCGACCGCGCGATGGGAGTGCGAGTGGCCGTGACCCACTGTGTGCCGTCAGACGACCCGGTGCAGCCAGCGGACCGGCGCACCCTCGCCGGCGTGACGGAACGTCTCGAGCTCGTCGTCCCACGGCTTGCCGAGGAGCTTGTCGATCTCGTTCAGCAGGGTCGTGTCGCCCGGGGCGGCCTTCACGACGGCTGCCTTCAGCCGGTCCTCCGGGATCATGATGTCGCCGTGCAGGCCGGTCACGGCGTGGTAGACGCCGAGCTCGGGCGTGTAGGAGAACCGGGTGCCCTCGCTGGCACTGCTCGGCTCCTCGGTGATCTCGAACCGCAGGTGGTTCCAGCCACGGAGAGCGGACGCGACCGAGGCCGCCGAGCCCACCGAACCGGCCCGGGAGAGCTCGGCCCGGTAGCTGCCGGGCTGGGCGGGCTGGGGAATCCAGTCAAGGCTCACGGCGACGCCGAGAACTCCACCGACGGCCCACTCGACGTGAGGGCAGAGAGCAGAGGGTGCTGAGTGCACGTAAAGAATGCCCCGGGTCCCGGCAACATCCGGGCGGGCGTGAGTGCTTGTGGTCACCGTGACCTCCTTGAAGTTCCGACGCTGAGATGCGCCTTCCCCAGCGGTCTGTGCGACGGCTTCAAGTGGGTGCGAGTGACACGTATGTGATTAGACCACCATTGTGACCCATGGGGCATGAGTTTGCCAATGGGACAGGCTAGGAACCTGTTGACGTGTCGCCGAGCGGATCCACGTCGACGCCGATGTCCGGGATCGAGGCGAGCACGTCGAGGACGATGCCCAGCCCGCCGAGGTGGCTCTCCCCGTCGATGACGGCCGGGGTCGCATCCGGCAACCGGTCCACGCAGTGTTGCCCGTGGGCGAACGGGACGATGTGGTCGGCGTCGCCGTGCCACCAGCGCACCGGGACCTGCACGTCGGACAGCGCGAATCCCCAGTCCCGCGTGAACAGCACCGGGTCGGTCAGGGCTGCGCCCATCTGCGTGCGCGAACCGTTGAGCAGGTCGTCGATGAACATCGCCTTGAACTCCGGGCGGGCCAGCAGGTTCTTGTCCCCACTCGGTTGCACGGCGGCGTACACGTCGAGCACCGGCCCGGCGAACGGGCGCACGGCCCGGATCGCCTGCGTCATCGCGAAGCTGACGGGCCGGCGCATCGGTCGAAGGGCCGGGGCGCACGCCACGGCGAGCTGCATCATCCCGCCCGGAGCCGCGTCGGGCCCCCGGTCGGCGCGACGCCGCCCAGCACGGCGGCGGCCAGCACCCGGTCGGGCATGGCCGCGCCGGCGGCGAGGACATATGGCCCGCCACCGGACAGGCCGACGAGCCGGAACGTGTCGACACCGAGGGCGTCCAGCAGCAACCGAAGGTCCTCGGTCCACCCCGGGACGTTGTCATAGAGGTACGGCGACGACGACCCGATCCCGGGACGGTCGATGCCGATGATCCGCACGCCCTGCGCGGCCGCGAAGGCCCGCGCCTCCAACGGGATCTGGCGACGGGCGCCCGGCGTTCCGTGCATCCACACGATCGGCTGACCGTCGGGCGGGCCGTATTCGGCAAAGCTCAGCTGTCGCCCGTCCCTGACGGCCGCGGTTCCCTCGAGCGTCGGTGCTTCAACACGCATGGCGGCATGCTGACAGATCACGCGATCAACGACTCCGCTTCTCCGGGATCTCGGCGCGGTCGGCCGCGTCCGTGAGCTGCTCGCTGTCGATCGCGTTGGTCCGGTGGAACCACGCCGGGGCATCGGCCTCGCGACCGGCAAACTCGAGCGTGTCCGCATAGGCGTAGCGCAGGCGCACGACCCACGGGGCCCGGCTCTTCGACATGAGCGGAGCGAGCTCCGGGTGCGCAGGGCCGCATCGAGCTGCCCCATGTCTCGCCGGGCGCCGGCCTCCACGAGCGTCATCTCGGCCTTGGCCTCCCGGTGCGAAGTTGGCGACCGAGGGGCTCTTGGCGAGCTTGAGCGACTGCTCCGGGTGGCCCAGCGCACGGTGGCAGTCAGCCATCATCGGCAAGTACGCGGTCGCGCCGTTCATCCTCTTCGCCGCACGCAGCTCGGCGAGCGCGACCGAGTAGTGCCCGGCCGCGTAGGCGGCCTCGCCGACGGCTTCCCGGACGATGGCGATGCGTGAGGCGCGGGCGCGAGCAGCCAGCGTGTGCTGGTACGCCGTCTCGGGGTCATCGTCGATCAGCATCCCGGCCGCGGCCGGGTGACGGGCGACCCGAGCGGCCAGCTTCTCGGGCAGGCCCTTGAGCTGGTTGACCACGGCACGATCGAGCTCCCGGCCGGTCAGCTCCTCGGGGAGCGGTGGGCCGTCGTACTCGGCCCGGTCGACCGTGCGGGGTCGCTGCTCATCGCGCGGGCGCTTCCAGTCGCTCTCACGTGACTTGCTACGGTCCGAGCCGCCGCGGGCGCCCGGCTTGCCTCCCCGCGTGTCGGGCTTGCCGCCACGGCTGTCCGCTCGTCCTCCACGTGAGTCCGCCTTCCCCCGCGCCCATCGGGCTTGCCGCCACGGGAGTCCGGCTTGCCACCACGCCCCGACGGAGCACCGCCACGGGCGGGCGGCTTCGAGCCGTCTCGAGCTGGCGGGCGCTGGCTACGACGTTCCTCGGCCACGACGGAAACCTTTCGGGTGCTTGCTCTGTGCTGATGTAAGTAAAGGGGTCGTGCGCTGCCACGGTACTGGCACAGACGTTCCCTTTCGCTATGGCCGCCGTAACTCTGGCGGAACACACACACCCAAACCCAACACGGATGTTGGTCGGGGCATGTTCCAAGCTTGATGATGCATCTGTTCAGTTGTGTGTCCTGCAACCGCTCACGACCCGATGGGTGTGTTGGTTGGGAACTGCATGTGGACGCGGGCACTCATTCGTGCGTTTGTAGCGCTGGTCTTGTCGTGTTCTCTACCGTAACCGGTGTGGTGATTGGTTTTGTACGGTGTTGGGACAAGCCCTCGGCCTATTAGTACCGGTCGGCTGGGCATTACTGCTGTACACCTCCGGCCTATCAACCCCATGTTCTGTGGGGGCCTTACCCAGTTAACCTGGTGGGAAACCTCATCTTGAAACGTGCTTCCCGCTTAGATGCATTCAGCGGTTATCACTTCCGAACGTAGCCAACCAGCCGTGCTCCCAGGCGGAACAACTGGCACACCAGAGGTTCGTCCATCCCGGTCCTCTCGTACTAGGGACAGCCTTTCTCAAGTTTCCTGCGCGCGGCGGATAGGGACCGAACTGTCTCACGACGTTCTAAACCCAGCTCGCGTGCCGCTTTAATGGGCGAACAGCCCAACCCTTGGGACCTACTCCAGCCCCGGGATGCGACGAGCCGACATCGAGGTGCCAAACCATCCCGTCGATATGGACTCTTGGGGAAGATCAGCCTGTTATCCCCGGGGTACCTTTTATCCGTTGAGCGACGCCGCTTCCACCTGCTGGCGCCGGATCACTAGTTCCGACTTTCGTCCCTGCTCGACATGTCTGTCTCACAGTCAAGCTCCCTTGTGCACTTACACTCAACACCTGATTGCCAACCGGGCTGAGGGAACCTTTGAGCGCCTCCGTTACTTTTTAGGAGGCAACCGCCCCAGTTAAACTACCCATCAGGCACTGTCCCTGATCCGGATTACGGACCTAGGTTAGACATCTAATACTACTAGAGTGGTATTTCAACGATGACTCCACACAAACTGGCGTCTGCGCTTCACAGTCTCCCACCTATCCTACACAAGCAGTACCAAACACCAATACCAAACTATAGTAAAGGTCCCGGGGTCTTTCCGTCCTGCCGCGCGTAACGAGCATCTTTACTCGTAGTGCAATTTCGCTGAGTCCATGGTTGAGACAGCGCCCAAGTCGTTACTCCATTCGTGCAGGTCGGAACTTACCCCGACAAGGAATTTCTGCTACCTTAGGATGGTTATAGTTACCACCGCCGTTTACTGGGGCTTAAATTCTCCGCTTCGACTTGCGTCTAACAGGTCCTCTTAACCTTCCAGCACCGGGCAGGAGTCAGTCCGTATACATCGTCTTACAACTTCGCACGGACCTGTGTTTTTAGTAAACAGTCGCTTGGGCTCGGTCTCTGCGGCCGTTCACGCTCCCCCAGCAAGTGGGTTCACGATCCGGGCCCCCCTTCTCCCGAAGTTACGGGGGCATTTTGCCGAGTTCCTTAACCATGGTTATCTCGATCGCCTTAGTATTCTCTACCTGATCACCTGAGTCGGTTTGGGGTACGGGCGGCGCATAGCTCGCTAGAGGTTTTTCTCGACAGCATAGGATCACCCACTTCACCATACGGCTCCGTGTCACATCTCAGACTCCACATCAAAGTGAGCGGCCCGGATTTACCCGGACCCCGTCCTACATGCTTACCCGTGGACTACCATCGCCACGGCTGGGCTACCTTCCTGCGTCACCCCATCGCTTGACTACTACCAGTTCGGGTCCCACGCTCCGCCCAGACGTCTCGCCCCGAAGGGTCCGATCATCTGGGTTTCGGATGGTTAGCATCACCGGGTTCGTCATGGGCGCTACTTTGCCGGTACGGGAATATCAACCCGTTGTCCATCGACTACGCCTGTCGGCCTCGCCTTAGGTCCCGACTTACCCGGGGCAGATTAGCTTGACCCCCGGAACCCTTGATCATTCGGCGGAAGAGTTTCTCGCTCTTCATTCGCTACTCATGCCTGCATTCTCACTCGTGTGGGCTCCACACGGATCACTCCGGCGCTTCACTGCCCACACGACGCTCCCCTACCCATCCAGCGCACTGAACACCGATCAAGTCGATGCTGATGTATTCGCTGAATGCCATAGCTTCGGCGGATGACTTGAGCCCCGCTACATTGTCGGCGCGGAATCACTTGACCAGTGAGCTATTACGCACTCTTTCAAGGGTGGCTGCTTCCAAGCCAACCTCCCGGTTGTCACTGCGACTCCACATCCTTTTCCACTTAGTCACCGCTTAGGGGCCTTAGCTGATGGTCTGGGCTGTTTCCCTCTCGACAATGGAGCTTATCCCCCACTGTCTCACTGCTGCGCTCTCACTTACCGGCATTCGGAGTTTGGCTAACGTCAGTAACCTGGTCGGGCCCATCGGCTATCCAGTGCTCTACCTCCGGCAAGAAACACACAACGCTGCACCTAAATGCATTTCGGGGAGAACCAGCTATCACGAAGTTTGATTGGCCTTTCACCCCTATCCACAGGTCATCCCCTCAGTTTTCAACCTAAGTGGGTTCGGTCCTCCACGTCGTCTTACCGACGCTTCAACCTGCCCATGGATAGATCACTTCGCTTCGGGTCTTGAGCGCGCTACTGAAACGCCCTATTCGGACTCGCTTTCGCTACATGGCTACCCCACACGGGTTAACCTCGCAACACACCGCAAACTCGCAGGCTCATTCTTCAAAGGCACGCCGTCACAAGCCACAAGGACTCGCTCCGACGGATTGTAGGCACACGGTTTCAGGTACTATTTCACTCCCCCCGGGGGTACTTTTCACCTTTCCCTCACGGTACTTGTCCGCTATCGGTCATCAAGGAGTATTTAGGCTTAACGGGTGGTCCCGCCAGATTCACACGGAATTTCAGGGGTTCCGTGTTACTTGGGGTACTGCTCCAGAGCTCAGAACATACGTCTACGGGGCTATCACCCGCTACGGCACCACTTTCCAATGGACTTCGACTTCGTATCTGAGTTTCTTACTCTGCACACAGCCGGCAGACCGTGTCGAGCAACCCCACAACCCCATGACTGCAACCCCTGCCGGGTATCACACAACCATGGTTTGGCCTCTTCCGATTTCGCTCGCCACTACTCTCGGAATCACTTTTGTTTTCTCTTCCTGTGGGTACTGAGATGTTTCACTTCCCCACGTTCCCTCCACACACCCTATGTGTTCAGATGTGGGTAACTGGACATGACTCCAGCTGGGTTTCCCCATTCGGACACCCCCGGATCACAGCTCGGTTGCCAACTCCCCCGGGGCTTATCGCAGGCTCCTACGTCCTTCATCGGCTCTTGATGCCAAGGCATCCACCATGTGCCCTTCATAGCTTGTCTCAACAACGTCAAAACAAATCACTACAAAGAAAACACCACACACCCACCACAATCAATGAGGGCGCATGTTTTGCAAAACTTACACTACAAAGCATTAATTAATGCTCGCGTCCACTATGCAGATCTCAAACAACAACCCCACCAACCCCCACCAACCCGCATACGCAGACCAGCAGACAAAGGAGAGCAATCCAAAAACAACAACCCCGAGCAACCCCACCCACCAACAAAAGCCAGTACATGGTGCAACTCGGCCCTGATGCTTCAGGACCCAACAGTGTGCCAACCCTCCCCCCACCAGAACCAACCCCGTTCCACACCCACAACAAGTTGCGAGTAGTACTAAGCGCCAGCCCCCACAGGGGTCAAGCATCATCGACGATTCCACTAGTGAACACCACCAGTGCCACCCGGACGGATGCCGGGTGTGCGGGGTGTGTGCTCCTTAGAAAGGAGGTGATCCAGCCGCACCTTCCGGTACGGCTACCTTGTTACGACTTCGTCCCAATCGCCAGCCCCACCTTCGACAGCTCCCTCCCTTACGGGTTGGGCCACCGGCTTCGGGTGTTGCCGACTTTCGTGACGTGACGGGCGGTGTGTACAAGGCCCGGGAACGTATTCACCGCAGCGTTGCTGATCTGCGATTACTAGCGACTCCGACTTCATGGGGTCGAGTTGCAGACCCCAATCCGAACTGAGACCGGCTTTTTGGGATTCGCTCCCCCTTACGGGATCGCAGCCCTTTGTACCGGCCATTGTAGCATGCGTGAAGCCCCGGACATAAGGGGCATGATGACTTGACGTCATCCCCACCTTCCTCCGAGTTGACCCCGGCAGTCTCCTATGAGTCCCCACCATTACGTGCTGGCAACATAGAACGAGGGTTGCGCTCGTTGCGGGACTTAACCCAACATCTCACGACACGAGCTGACGACAGCCATGCACCACCTGTACACCGACAAAAGGGGCCTCATCTCTGAGGCTTTCCGGTGTATGTCAAACCAGTGTAAGGTTCTTCGCGTTGCATCGAATTAATCCGCATGCTCCGCCGCTTGTGCGGGCCCCCGTCAATTCCTTTGAGTTTTAGCCTTGCGGCCGTACCCCCCGGGCGGGGCGCTTAATGCGTTAGCTGCGGCACGGAACCCATGGAATAGGCCCCACACCTAGCGCCCAACGTTTACGGTGTGGACTACCAGGGTATCTAATCCTGTTCGCTCCCCACACTTTCGCTCCTCAGCGTCAGGTAATGCCCAGAGAACCGCCTTCGCCACCGGTGTTCCTCCTGATATCTGCGCATTTCACCGCTACACCGGGAATTCCGTTCTCCCCTGCATACCTCTAGTCTGCCCGTATCGGAAGCCAGCACACAGTTAAGCTGTGTGTTTTCACTCCCGACGCGACAAACCGCCTACGAGCCCTTTACGCCCAATAATTCCGGACAACGCTCGCACCCTACGTATTACCGCGGCTGCTGGCACGTAGTTGGCCGGTGCTTCTTCTGCACATACCGTCACTTTCGCTTCGTCTGTGCTGAAAGAGGTTTACAACCCGAAGGCCGTCATCCCTCACGCGGCGTTGCTGGATCAGGCTTCCGCCCATTGTCCAATATTCCCCACTGCTGCCTCCCGTAGGAGTCTGGGCCGTGTCTCAGTCCCAGTGTGGCCGGTCACCCTCTCAGGCCGGCTACCCGTCGAAGCCATGGTAGGCCATTACCCCACCATCAAGCTGATAGGCCGCGAGCACATCCCCCACCGAAAAACTTTCCACCACAACCCATGCGAATCGTGGTCATATCCGGTATTAATCACCGTTTCCGGTGGCTATCCCAAAGTGGAGGGCAGATTACTCACGTGTTACTCACCCGTTCGCCGCTCGAGTACCACCGAAGTGGCCTTTCCGCTCGACTTGCATGTGTTAAGCACGCCGCCAGCGTTCGTCCTGAGCCAGGATCAAACTCTCCATCGAAAACAAACACCCACACCAACCCAAAGGCCAGCACAGGAAAAAGAGAGCCACATCCCCTGACAAAAGACACAACACTGACAAAAAATATTGTCAGAAATTATTGTCTTCAACCAAAGAAACCACCACCACAACCATGCACCCAACCCACCCAAAAGGCAGACCAAACACAAGTCACGGTGACGGGGCAAAACAAACTAATTCGTCGACTATGACACACTGTTGAGTTCTCAAACATCAGGCGCACACTGTGCTAATTCGCTTTCATGACTTCGCTGCAGCAGCTGATGGCCGTACTGTATGAGGTGTGTTTCCGCAGGAGCAAATCCCCGGGCCTTTCGCACCTCGCCCCTCTCAGCGTCTCGAACCTGCAAGGCCCGACGTGGTGAGAGAGAGTGGCCGACTCGGGAGCCGGAAGCCCGGCCTTCTGGCCTTGCTTCCCGCCGCTTCCCGGCGACAAAGAGAACATTAGGCAGATGCTGGCGATCATGCAAATCCATATGGTGTGACCGCGGCCACAGAGGCTTGCAAAATGCTGTTTGTGCAGGTCAGCGGCTTGCGGCCCGGAATCAGAAGGTGCCGAGTCCGCGCGCGTCGCGGGGTGTCACGGCGCCGGAGAGGCGTAGCGACTCGGTCAGCTCGGCCCGGATCTCCTCGTGCCAGCGGCGTACACCGGGCTCGCCTTCGGCCGGGGGCGAGCAGCGGAGCGCGGCCCGCGAATGCGGCGTCGGCGCCCAGCGAGAGCGCCGTCAACACGTCGAGCCCCGATGTCAGTCCGCCGTCGACGTACACCTCGACCGACTCCCCCACTGCTGCTCGCACCCTCGGCAACGCGATCGCGGTTGCGACCGCACGGTCGAGCTGGCGCCCCCGTGGTTGGAGACCCACACGGCCGCCGCCCCTGCTTCCACGCACATCCGGGCGTCGTCACCGCGCAGCACGCCCTTGACCACGACCGGGAGCCCGGTCAGCTCGTGCAGTCGTGCGATGTCGGTCGGACCGAGGTCCGTGGCCTTCTCGGCACCGGGCAGTGCGTCGTACCCCTCGTCGAAGTTCACGCGGAGCTGCCCGGTCGGCACGAGGTCGAAGACCGACCGGCCGCCCTCGGTGATCTTGGTGCCCACCACAGGGGTGTCCACCGTCAGCACGATCGCCCGGGCGCCGGCAGCCACGGCGCGCGCCAACAACGGCCGCGCCAGCTCGCGGTTGCCGGGCAGATAGGCCTGCACCCACCACTCCACGCCGGTGGCACCGATCTCCTCGAACCGGGTGCCGGCATTGCTCGGACACGACCAGCAGGGATCCGGCGTCTGCGCAGGCACGCGCCATCGCCAGCTCGCCGTCGCGATGGACCGAGCGCTGCAGCGTGGTCGGCGCGACACCCCGGGGCACGCGGTGGTCCCGGTCCGAGCAGTCGCGTCGTCAGGTCGATCCGGGTGACGTCACGCAGGACGCGTGGCGCAAGGCGCACGTCACGCCAGGGCTGCGGCCGCTTCGGATGCGGTGATCGAGCTTCCCGCTCCCTGCAGGACGTACTCGAGGATGTGCGACGGCACGGCGTGCCGGGCGCGCTGCTCGAGTCCGTCCAGCCACCGCGTCATCGGGTCAGCTGACCTGCACGCCCGCGAAGTTCTTCTTGCCGCGCCGCAGCACCAGCCACGAGCCGCCGAGCAGATCGCCCTCGGTGGGCACGAGGTCGGGATCCTCGATGCGGGTGTTGTTGAGGTAGGCGCCACCCTCCGAGACGGTTCGGCGGGCCTCCCCCTTGCTCTTGGCCAGCCCGGCCTCGACGAAGAGGTCGACGACCGACGGGAGGTCGTCACGCTTGGCAGAGGCGGTGCCCGTTTCGCTCAGCGCAGCAGCGAGGGTCGAAGCACTCAGCGCGTGCAGGTCGCCACCGCCGAAGAGCGCGGCCGCGGCCGCCTTCGCCTGCTCGGTCTCGGCCGCTCCGTGCACCAGCGTCGTCACCTCGTCGGCGAGCCGCTTCTGGGCAGCGCGCAGGAAGGGCTTCTCCGCCGTCTGAGCCTCGTGGTCCTCGATCTCGTCACGGCTGAGGAACGTGAAGATGCGCAGCATCTCCACGACCTTCTCGTCCTCGACGTTGAGCCAGAACTGGTGGAACGCGTAGGGCGTCATCATCTCGGGGTCGAGCCACAGTGCGCCGCCCTCGGTCTTGCCGTACTTGGTGCCGTCGGCCTTCGTCACCAGCGGCGTGGCGAACGCGTGTGCGTGACCATTCGCCGCGCGGCGTACGAGCTCTGCACCCCCGGTGATGTTGCCCCACTGGTCGGAGCCGCCGAACTGGAGCGTCACGCCGTGCTCCTTGTGCAGCGAGAGGAAGTCCATCGACTGCAAGAGGACGTAGGAGAACTCGGTGTAGCTGATGCCGGACTCGAGCCGGCGCTTGACCGTGTCACGCGCCAGCATCCGGTTGACCGGGAAGTGCTTGCCGACGTCACGCAGGAAGTCGATGACCGACATCGAGGCGGTCCAGTCGTAGTTGTTCACCACGGTGGCCGCGTTGTCGCCGTCGAAGCTGACGAAGCCGGACACCCGGCGGCGTACGCGCTCGGTCCAGTCCTTCACCGTGTCGAGGGAGTTGAGGCTGCGCTCCCCCGAGTCCTTCGGATCGCCGATCATGCCGGTCGCGCCGCCGACGAGGATGTACGGCGTGTGGCCGGCGTCCCTGGAGGCGGCGAGCTGTCAGCAGCTGGACGAGGTTGCCCATGTGCAGGCTCGGCGCGGTCGGGTCGAAGCCGACATAGAAGCGAACACTCCCGGCACCCGGGGCTTCGCGGAGCTCGGCCGGGTCGGTCGAATGGGCGACGAGGCCACGCCATTCGAGTTCGTCGAGAACGTTCGGGGTCGACACGCTTGGTCCTTCCGGAGGTGGCGGAGAGCTTCTGGTGGCCCAAGACTGCCAGACGGTCTCCGCCCCTAGCATGGGAGTTCGCCCCCACCGGAAGGTACGACGTTGATCGCAGGCAGGTATGCGCTCGGGCGCGAGCTCGGTCGCGGCGGCATGGGGGCCGTCTATCTCGCCCGCGACGAGGTGCTGGGCCGCGAGGTCGCGATCAAGCGCATCGGCATGGTGCCCGGCGCCGACAGCCCCGATCTTGCGCGCGGAGCGCGAGGCCGTGGTCGCCGCGATGATCAACCACCCGCACGTGGTCTCGGTCTTCGACCCGGTCGCGGACGACGACCACCAGTGGCTGGTGATGGAGTACGTCGAGGGCGAGTCGCTCGCCGACCGGATCCGTCGCGAGGGCGGGCTCGATCACGCCGAGGCCGCACGGATCGTGTGGCAGGTCGCCGACGGGCTCGCCTCCGCGCACCGGGCCGGGATCACGCACCGAGACGTCAAGCCGTCGAACATCCTCGTCACCACCGACGGGCAGGCGAAGCTCACCGATTTCGGGATCGCCCGTTCGCAGGCGGACGTCAGCCTCACGCAGACGGGGCTGGTGACCGGGTCGCCGGCCTACCTCGCGCCGGAGGTCGCGTCGGGCAGCGGGACGGGCCCGGCCAGCGACGTCTGGTCGCTCGGAGCGACGCTCTTCCACGTGCTGGCCGGCAAACCGCCGTACGACGTGAGCGAGAACATGATCGGCGGGCTCTACAAGATCGTGCACGAGGAGCCGCCACGGCTCTCCGATGCCGGTTCCTTCGACGACGTGCTCCGGGGCACGATGGCCAAGGATCCCGCGCGAGCGCTGGTCGATGGACCGGGTGCGTGAACGGCTCGCCGAGATCCAGCGGGACCCCCGCGCCGTCGGCGTCGCGTCGACGTTGGCGATCGACGGCCTGCCCGCACCCGCGACCGAGGTGCTGACGCCCATCGCGCCCGCCCCGGTCCCTGCCGAGCGTCGACGCTCCCCCGGCCGTGGCTGGGCGCCCTCGCGGCCGCGGTGCTCGCGGTGGTCCCGGCGCTGGCGTTCACCGGTGAGGACCCGCCGGACCGGGCGATCGACGGCCCGACTGCACAGCCGAGCCAACCGACGACCACGGACCCATCGCCCACGACGCCACCGGCGGACACGACCCGGGAGGTCACCGACTTCATCACGACCTACCCGGCGACCGTGACCTCCGACCGGCGCGCAGCGTTCGCGATGCTCACGCCGCAGTTCCGGGCTGATTCAGGCGGCTTCGGCGGCTACTCGCGCTTCTGGCGGACCATTGCGTCGGCCGATCCGAGCGCGATCGAGGTCGACCCCGAGAAGCTCACCGTGTCCTACGAGGTGGACTACCGGACCGTGTCCGGAGACGGCGACTGGGACACGGTGTCGCTGCAGCTCGAGCGCACCGACACCGGCTACCTCATCGCCGGCGAGAGCTGAGCCGCGTCAGGAAGAATCCTCAGGACGGGGCTTCGTCGTTCCAGCTGTCCGCCGTACAGCGCCACTCCCCGTCCGCTTCTCGGCGCCAGACGGTCAGGCCCCGGCCATGCACGGTGACCAGATTCCCGTCGGGATCATTGAACGAGACCCGGTTCCGCGCCCACATGTAGGCCATGTCGAAGTCGGCCGAGAACTCCGGGTCCGCCGTGGCCTCCCGGGTGATGTTGAACCCCGGAATCTGGTAGCTGTCAGCGACGTACTTGCGGAGGGCGTCCCGGCCGACGATCGGCGGCTGGCCGGGAGGTGCCACCACGGCGTCCTCGCTCCAGTACGTCACGACCTTCTCCACGTCGCGCCCCACCGAGGCCTCGGCTGCGAATTCGGCGTCACGCTTGAGCAGTGCGGCCACTTCATAAGCCTTGTCAGTCATGGCTCATCATGCGCACAACTCTGGCGCTCGTCCATAGTCCAGACGGACGCTGGTAGGGCGGGTGGGGCTCGAACCCACGACCCGGGGATTATGAGTCCCTTGCTCTGACCGACTGAGCTACCGCCCCGATGAGGGCGCAGCCTACGCAATCGCGGCATTCGCCGGACACCGCGGGCGCGGAGGGCGAGCATGGATCGATGCGTCGCTTCCTGTCACCACTCGCCCTGATCGCGCCCCCGGCCGCCACCCTGTCCTGGGTCGCACCCGCCTCGGCGGCGGTCGACATGGACTGCGGCGACTTCGCCACCCGGGCGGCCGCCCAGTCGTTCTTCCTGAGCGCTGGTCCCGGTGATCCGCACCGGTTGGACGCGGACGGCGACGGTGTCGTGTGCGAGTCCAACCCCTGCCCGTGCGCAGGGTCGCAGCCGGTCCCGCTGGTCACGCAGACGTCACCTCCCGCGCCCACGACCACGCCCGCACCGACCGGCACCGACCCCAACGGCTCCGGCAACAGCGGCCCGGTCCGGCGACACGCGGGCAACGTCGTCAAGGTCACCGACGGCGACACCCTGAAGGTCCGGATCGACGGCGTCGGGGTGCGTTCCGTGCGCATCCTCGGCATCGACACGCCTGAACTGTACGGCGGACGCGAGTGTGGCGGCGACGCCGCCTCTGCGCACATGGAGCGCCCGGCGCCGGTCGGCTCCCGCGTGCGACTGGAGTCGGACCCGAGCCGGGCGGACAGGGACCGCTACGGCCGCTGGCTTCGCTACGTCTCCCGCAAGGGGCTCGACGTCGGGCGCGAGCAGATCCGGCGTGGCCCGGCGGTCACCTACGTGTATCGGAACGACCCGTTCCGCCGTACCCGTGCATATCAGCGCACCGAGAAGGTCGCGCACAACATGCTGCGCGGATCGTGGGACCTCTGCTGGTGAGGGTCAGTCCCTGACCTGCACCTCGTGCAGACGCTCGACCGGGCGGTAGCCGAAGGCCCGGTTGGTCGCGGCCATCGGGAGGTTCTCCGGATCCATCCACGTGTGCATGGTCGTGCGCTCGGGATGCTCCGCGGTGACCGCGGCGTGCGTCGCGAGCTTGAGGTGCGAGGCCGAGGCGGTGTCCACGGTGCTCGGGCATCACCGGGGTGTCGTCCCTGGAGCACCTGGTCACCCCCGTGGGGAAGGAAGACCGGGGAGTAGCCGCCCATCCCGCCGTCCTCGCGGCGAGCCGCCGCGACCGGGAGGTCGTAGGACTTCGCGACACGCTCCTCCCCGGCCCGGATGCGCTCCGGGGTCATCACCACGGCCTCGTGCTCGAGCTCGCCCCGGGGCGCGTCCCTGGTTCATCTGGGTGCGCATCTCGGCATAGGCCTCGATCAGGTCGTCGGGACAGCGCCGCTGCCACGTCACGATCTCGTAGCCGTCACCTGCCCTCGAGGTCAGCTCACGGACGCACCTGTCTGCCAGCGGGAGGTCGAGCACCGGGTGGACCTGCTCGTGGACGGGTACGGCGCCCATGGCCCGCGCGAAAGCGAGCGGGCCGTCGTCGTCGACGACGGTGAGCTCGCCCCGCGCACTGGTGCGACCCGCGGCCCGGCGCCGCGCCGACGCAGCGTCGTACAGCGCGCGACCGATGCCGCGTCGTCGGTGTCCCGGGAGCACGGTGACCTCGAGCTCCGCCAGCTGGAGGTTGTCCTGCAGGGAGAAGCCGAGCTCGGCGACGCCCGGGACCTCCGCGCCGTCGTAGGCAGAGAGCAGGGCCGCCTCGTAGTAGTCGCTCGGGAGCGTGACTCGGTGGGTGAGAGCTTCTGAAGGAACGACTCACGGCGTGCTGGCGGTCGTGCGCGACGGCCGCTTCGAGCACGTCGTGCCACGCCCTGAGCTGCGTGGTGTCGTGGACATCGATCTCGCGAATCTCCATGCCGCCATCGGAACAGACCTGCACTGGTCGGCGCCAACCAATTGCGCGATGCTCGGGGGCATGACTGACGAGCGTCCGGCCTTCCAACCACTGCCCGAGGACTGGGAGCGCGCACTGTGCATCGTGGCGCACCCCCGACGACCCGGAGTTCGGCGCCGCGGCCGCGGTTGCGCGCTGGACCGGCCGGGGGCAAGGAGGTCGTCTACTGCATGGTCACCAGCGGCGAGGCCGGCATCGACGGCCTGCACCCCGACGAGTGCCGCACCGTGCGCGAGGCGGAGCAGGTCGAGTCGGCGCGCGTCGTCGGCGTCAGCGAGGTCGAGTTCCCGGGGCAGCCGGACGGCATCGTGGAGTACGGCGTTGCGCTGCGTCGCCCCCTCGGCCGAGGTCATCCGCAGGCACCGGCCCGAGATCGTCATCACCGGGAACTTCCGCGACTCGTGGGGCGGGACGTCGCTCAACCAGGGCCGACCACATCGCGGTCGGCCGGGCCGTACTGGACGCGGCTCGGGACGCCGGCAACCGGTGGATCTTCCCCGAGCAGCTCTCCGCGACGCTCGAGCCGTGGGGCGGGGTCAAGGCCGTCTGGGCGGCGGGTTCTCCGGAGTCGCGCCACGGTGTCGACACCACCGACACGTTCGATGCCGGTGTCGCCTCGCTCGAGGCGCACCGCGCGTACATCGACGGACTCGGCTGGGAGAACTGGGACCCTCGCGAGTTCCTCGAGGGCTTCGCCCGCTAGACGGGCCAGCGACTCGGCGTCGCGTTCGGTGCGTCCTTCGAGGTCTACTCCCTCGGCTGGGGTGAGTGACGACCGTTGTCGTGATCAGCGGTGACTCGTCGGGACCACCGCCGGTGCGCCGTCCACCGTGATCACCGTGGCCCGCAGACCGACGGATCCAGCAGAACGCGCCGGGTTCGGCGCACGTGGTCGCCCATGTCGACGCTGCGGTCGTGCAGCCACTGGGACCGAATGCCATCAGCCGCCGCGATCAGGGCTGCGGCGACGTAGCGCGGATCAATGTCGGATCGTGCTCGACCGGCCGCTTGAAGCGCCTCGACGTGCGCGGAGATCACGTCAGCGAAGCGCGCATATCGCTCGCGCAGATAGTCCGCAGCGGGGTGCTCACGGTTCATCGACGCGATGGTCAGCATCATGTGCAGCTCCATGATGGCTGGCCGCGCGGCGTTGCCCTCGAGCGCCGCAGCCAACACCTCGCCGGGATCCCCGTGGGGCAAACCCCGGAAGTAGGTCTGCTCGGCCTTCAGGTCGAGGTCGCGCTGGAGCTCGGTGAAGAGCATGTCCCGGGTGGGGAAGTAATGCATGAGACCGGCCGGGCTGATGTCGGCGGCCTTCGCGATGACGCGCAGCGAGGCTCCTCCGGAGCCCTCGCTCTCCAGGACGTCGAGGGCCGCATCGAGTATCTCGGCACGCTTGACGACGCCTTTCGCATAGCGTCCCGGCACCGCGCTCATGACTCGACCTTACCGTGCAGTGTCCGGCATCTGGACGGGTCCCGCGGGGTGGCGTGACCCGGGTCACCTCACGTCGTTGGAAAGCCGTTCACCGCACGGCTTCTCGAAAAGCGACCAGGGAGATCGAACTGCATGTCAAAGGCACACAGGTATCGACCGACCATCGTGGCGCTAGCCGCCGCGGCACTGGTGACATCGATGGTTCCCAGCGCGACCGGCTCATCGGCGGCCGTTGTGGGCACCATTTCTCAGATGACAGCGGCCGCGCCGGGGCCATGCGCCGACGTGACGCAACGACCGTGGTGCAACACGGACCTGTCGCCTGACGAGCGCGCCGGGCTCCTGCTCGCCGCCATGACGCAGGAGGAGAAGATCTCACTGCTCGCCGGCGACGACCTCATCGGTGTAGCGGGACGGGAGGGCACGCACACGGGCACCAGCAGGGGCATAGAGCGGCTCGGTATCCCCACTCTGTACTTCAGCGACGGCCCGGTCGGTCCGCGTCAGGGCCAGTCGACGCAGATGCCCTCGCCGATGAGCGTCGCCTCGTCATTCTCACGCTCCTCCGCTCGGCTCGACGGCGCCGTGATCGCCACCGAAGCCAAGCTCAAGGGCAACGACGTGGTCTTCGCGCCCGGCGTGAACTGGGGCCGGACGCCACTCAACGGTCGGACGTTCGAGTACCTCGGGGAGGACCCGCACCCGGCCGGCGAGCTCGCGGCCGCCTACATCGACGGCATGCAGGACCGGGGCGTCATCGCCAACGTCAAGCACTTCGCCGTCAACAACCGGGAAGGTCAAGGCCTGTCGGTGCCCGAGTCACCGCTCGGGGCCGGAATCGATGGTTCACGCCTTCTCGTCGACGCCCGAGTCAGCGAGCGCGCCCTGCGCGAGCTGTACCTCCCGGCTTTCGAGACCGCCGTCACCAAGGGTCACGTCGGCACGGTGATGTGCTCGTACAACCGGATCAACGGTCAGTACGCCTGCGAGAACCAGCACCTGCTCAACGACGTCCTCAAGGGCGAATGGGGGTTCGACGGGTTCGTCCTGACCGACTACGGCGCAGGAAAGAACCCGATCAGCTCCCTGAACAACGGCCCGGACCTCGACATCTGGCCCGGCATCACCTACAAACCGGTCGAGGTGATGGCCGCCCTCGCCACCTCCCGGGTCAGCGAGACCACCATGGAAGAGCACGTGCGCCGCATCCTGCGCACCATGTTCGCCTTCGGCGTCTTCGACCGGGCCCCCTACCTCGACGACGCCTCGCGCATCCCCGTCGACCGGCACCACGAGGCCGCGGCCGACATCGAGGCCGACGGCATGGTGCTGCTGCGCAACCAGCGGGTCGGCTCCACCCCCGATGCTCCCCCTGCGGGCCGAGTCGATCCGGACCGTGGCCGTCATCGGTCCCGAGGCCGACCTCAACAAGACCGGCGGCGGATCCTCCGACGTCACCCCTCTCCGAGAGGTCACCCCGCTGGAAGGCCTCCGGGAACGCCTTGGCGCTGATCGGGTCGTCTACGACGACGGCAGCGACGCATCGCGCGCAGCCGAGGTCGCCCGGGCCGCGGACGTCGCGGTCATTGTCGTCGGCGACAAGATGACCGAAGGCGTCGACAAGACCGAGCCGACTCTCAACGCCGCACAGACGGACGGCATCGACCGCGACGCGCTGATCAGCACGGTCGCTGCGGCGCAGCGCCGCACCGTCGTGGTGCTGCAGACCGGTGGACCTGTTCTTACGCCTTGGCGTGACGAGGTGCCAGCTGTCCTAGAGGCGTGGTACCCGGGCCAGAACGCGGGCACCGCCTTGGCACGGGTCCTCTTCGGCGACGTCGAGCCGGGCGGGCGACTGCCGATGACGTTCCCCCGCAGCGCCGCTGACCTGCCCACTGCCGGCGACCGCGAGGCCTACCCCGGCGTCGCCGGGACCGTGCAGTACAAGGAAGGAGTCCTCGTCGGCTACCGCCACTTCGACGCCCGCGGGATCGAGCCGGCCTTCGAGTTCGGCCACGGATTGGGATACACCCACGGCGCTACTCCAAGCCGATCGTGCACCGCACGGCCAAGAACGGACTCGTCACCGCTCGATTCACCGTCACGAACACCGGGCGGCGCGCCGGCGCGACAGTGCCACAGCTGTACGTCGGCATGCCCTCCCCGCACCGGGCGTCGTCCAACCACCCCGCCAGCTCAAGGGCTTCACCAAGGTGCGTCTCGCCCCCGGGGCATCTCGCACCGTCACCTTCCGTCTGGTCCGCCGCGACCTCTCCTACTGGGACACCGCAGGCGACGAGTGGCGGATGGGCGATGGTTGCTACCGCCTGCAACTGGGGACGTCGTCGCGATCCATCACCGCCACCACGCTCGCGAGCTCGCGCACTGCATGCGCTCCTAGCGCTCTGCGGCTCCGATGATCGGCCTCGTCAGGGCGGTCCGTGCACGGGTGCATTCGTCGGTGCGATCGCCTCCCTTGCGCTGGGCCTCACAGGTGGGCTCACGGTTCCGGTGAGTGCCGTTGGAGACGGCCTTCTCGGCATCGGCTCACCATCTGCCACGGTTCAACAGGGAACGGCTCCCCAACCGGGCTCCACCACCGTGCGGCAGGTCGGGTTGGCTCAGGTCCGCGTGTACACGCCACGGGGCTACCAGCCGGGACATCGCCATCCGCTGGTCGTGATGATCCATGGTTGCAACACGAATGCCGCCGAGCAGCAGGCTGCATCCGCGTTCGAGCGGGTCGCCGATCGACACGGGTTTGTCGTGCTGTTCGCCGACCACGACCAGCGCGAGACCCTCGCGGTCGGAACGCATCCGGTGCGGTGCTGGCGCTTCTGGTCACCTGCGGACACCCATCGCGGACTGGGCGATCCCGCCGACGTCGTGGCCCAGACCCGCCTCGTGCAACGTGAATGGTCCATCGACCATACGCGGACGTACGTCGTCGGGATGTCGTCCGGCGGGATGCTGACCAGCACGCTCGGGGCGACCTACCCGGACGTGTATGCCGCCATCGGTGTCGTGGCCGGATGTGGCTACGGCGCGAACGCCGCATGCCTACTGCCGCCCTACCACGCACTCGACCCGTCGAGCACCGAGGCCGCCGCCGCTCACGCCGAGCAGGGCCGACGCACGCGCGCCCTCCCGATGATCGGCGTCCACGGCAGCGCAGACACCACCGTCCCGCCCGCCGCAGGAGCAGGCACCGTGCGGCAGTGGGTGAAGGCAGCGAACCTCGCGCTGAGTGGCGACGACGCGCGCCCGGTTCCCCTTTCAACACCCGCTCGTGTGGTGAGGCCTCCTCATCGGCGCGTCTACGAGGTCGCCGACTTCCGCATGCCCAGCACCGACTGCCTGATGGCTCGGCGGGTGACGGTCCACGGGATGGGCCACTACTGGCCGGGCGGGTCGGCAGACCCCGGTGTCGCCCAGTGGACGGATCCGACAGGGCCCGACGGGGCCGCACTGGTGTGGAACTTCTTCCGACAGTTCCGGCTGGAGAGCCAACTCGACGCATGTCGTGACACGCGGCGCCAGTCCTGACCACTGGAGATGGTGCGGTTCCTCGACCCGATCCGATCCGACGGGACAGGAGGTCAGTCGCGGTGGAGCGACGCGCAGTCCGTGCAGGTGATCAGCCAAGGCCGCAGCTCGAGCCGTTCGGGGTGAATCGAGCTCGTGCAGCGCACGCAGGTGCCGTACTGGCCGTCGCTCACGCGCCGGCGGGCGACCCGGACCTGCTCGAGGATCCGCGCCACGGTGCCCCGGTGCGCGGCAGCGACCGGGTCGTGCGTGGTCCCCGGGAGTG
Organism: Nocardioides sp. B-3; assembly: GCF_024703895.1. Lineage (GTDB taxonomy): Bacteria > Actinomycetota > Actinomycetes > Propionibacteriales > Nocardioidaceae > Nocardioides. Next base: position 3,307,556 of record NZ_CP087968.1, on the reverse strand, counting down.
AGTCGAGCTGTGCACGGCGAGCCAGCTCGAGCTGGGCCAGTGCTCATCCGAGGCCCGACGGTGTCGAGAGCAATGCACCTCGTGGCTGGGGCAGGGCCACCAGCCGGGCGGTCGGTCCCGCGGCAGGTGTCAGACGTGGAGCCGGCTCGGCGGTGGGTACGGCGACGGGGAGATCGATCTGGGTCATGGCAGTCCTCGAGGTCACACCGTGCGCCGGCCTACGGCGGCGCACGAAGGAGGTGGCTGCGCCGCGACGCGGCGGGCCAAGGAAAGGTCAGCTCAGGACTGGGTCGGCGGGGCGCGGTCGACGCTGCGACGAAGCACGTCCGGGCCCCGCATGCCGCGGGCTTCTTCGCTCAGCTCCGGGGCGAGCAAGGCGGCACCGGACGACACGTGGGACGGCAGGTGCGAACGGTCGGTCGTCCCCACCGCGATCACCGTGTCCTGCCCCATGAGCGAGACCATAACAACGTTCCCGGGGAAAGCCAGTCGGCCCAGCTTTGCGGCCTGTCTTCGGACAGTTCTGGCACCGAGTCACAAACTCAGAGGGCCTCTGCACGGATGTTTCCCCGGGTCAGAGGCCCTCTTCCCGCTCCCCCCGATTGGACTCGAACCAACAAAGACGACTGTTGGACAGGTGTGGACACACCGAGTCGTAACAGGCCTCTGACCTGCGCAAACATGTCCTCTCGATGCAAGTCCAACAGTCCACATTTGGACGAATTATGACGTACGCTCCGATGCATAGCCGATGCAGAATCCGTCCGCATCGGTAGCGACGAAGGGCAAGAACGGCATGGCACGCACGGCAGATCGGCGCCGGTTCGGTCAGATCACCAAGATGCGGTCGGGTCGCTGGCAGGCCCGCTACGCAGTGCCGCTGGCTCACGAGTCCGGCCGCGGTGGACACATCGTGACGGCGCCCCACACGTTTGAGCCGGGCGCCTACGGCAAGGAGGCGGCTGGACACTGGCTGCGCGGACGAGGAGAAGCGCCTGCAGGCCGAGGGCGCCGAATGGAAGACCGTTGCCGAGAAGGCCGAGGCCGAGCGGGCGGCACTTGAGGCTGCGCGCGTGGCGACCTTCGAGGAGTACGCCAAGATCTGGCTGCAGGCGCGCAAGGTCAAGGGCGGCAAACCGCTGCAGGAGTCGACCCGGCGCGGCTATCTGATCTGGTTGCGAAAGTATCTGTTGCCGACGTTCGGTGAGATGCCGCTGAACACGATCACCGCGACCCACGTGCTGGCTTGGTACGACTCACTCCCCCACGACAAGCCCAAGACAGTCCGCGAGGCTTACTCGCTCGCCAAAGGGATCATGAAATCAGCGACCGCAGCGGACGGCATCCTGCCGGGTGCCGTCAACCCGTTCACCATCGACGGGGCCGGCACCATCGGCAGCAAATCCGACAAGCGAACCGAAGTGATCGAAGACGAGGACCTGGCGATCATCATGGCGACGATCCGCCCCGAGTGGAGAGCAATGGTCGCCCCGGCGCTGGGCTGCGGTCTGCGGTTCGGTGAACTCGTTGCGCTGCGCCGATCTGACATCGACCTCATGGCAAAGGTGCCGGTGCTGCACATCCGTCGCGCCATCGGCACCGGGCCGGGTGGCAAACGATACGAGAAGGAACCGAAGTCAAAGGCTGGCATCAGGGACCAACGTGTCCCCGCCTCCGTGGTCACCGTCTTGAGTGAACACCTCAACAGCTACGTCACAGGCCGCGACGGGCTCGCGTTCCCGGGACCATCTGGCAACTGGCTGCAGCCAACTCGGTTTCGGGATCTGTCGGGCGGGTGGGCCGACGTGCGCGAGGCGGTCGGGCGCAACATCAACTTCCACGACCTTCGCGCGACTGGCGCGACCCGACTGGCGCAACGTGGTGCCCACGTCGCTGAGGTCCAGACGTTTCTGGGCGACTCCTCCTCAGATGCCGCTGAACGGTACGTGCGCGCCACCCAGACCCGCATGGACGACCTGACCGCACTCGCGTTCGACGGTCTCGACTTCGGCGGGCTGACGCGGTGAACAGAGCTGTCGGTGCCTTCCGGCAGAACGCCATTGGCAATCTCGGGAGTGTGAACTACAGTTGACAACGACAAGGATCGTTCGAAGCGAGACTTTCGACAGATGGATGAGAAGCCTCAAGGACAGGCGTGGGGCCGCGCGAATCCAAGTCCGGCTCGATCGCCTCGCCAACGGCAACCCGGGGGGACGCCAAGCCGGTTGGCCATGGAATCTCCGAGCTGCGGATTGATGTCGGTCCCGGCTACCGGGTGTACTACCAACACCGCGATGACGTGCTCATCGTCCTCCTCTGCGGTGGCGACAAGTCAACACAGACGAAGGACATCGAGAAGGCCCACGAGATGGCGAAGGACTGGAAAGACCATGGCTGAGAAGTTCTCACCGTACGACTCGGCGGACTACCTCAACTCGCTTGAGGACATCGCCTACTACCTCGAGGCCGCCCTCGAGGAGGCCGGCGACGATCCTGCCTTCATCACCCGCGCGATCGGCGTCATCGCCCCGCTCCCAGAATTTTCAGCGAGCTCGCCCGCAAGGTGGGGATGAGCCGCGAAGGCCTGTACAAGGCATTGTCCAACGAGGGCAACCCCAGCTTTGCCACGATCTACAGGGTGACCCGCGCCCTCGGGCTGAAGTTGGAGTTCCACGCCGTCGCTTGACGGGTCCGGCTGGTACGCCACTCACGATCACGCGCTCCGGTGGTGCCGAGTGTTCACCGGGTGCGCGTCGATCAGCCGATCGAGCGACTCCACCCGGATCCGGATGGTCCGCCGGCCGAGGCGTACGGCGTCGAGCTCGCCGGCCGCGATGTAGCGGCGAACGGTCTTGGTCGAGACGGCGAGGATCTCGGCGGCCTCGCAGAGGGTCACGAGTTGGCGGGGCTTGATGGCCATGGGATCTCCCGGGTCGGTGGCGACCCGGATGGCCGCCCTCACCTCCAAAGGCCGACAGATGTCCGCCAGTGGCCACCCCAATTTCGCCCCCTCGTCCTCGCCGTCTTCCCATCCGTCATCACGTCCCTGCTCACGGCCCCGACATGTCCCCTTCTCGTCACTCTCGCCCGGGGCCCGTCCTCCGCCTCCCGCCTGCTCCCGCTCCCATGCCCAATTCGAAATACACCTCTTTCACTGCATTCGGGGTGGCCACTCAGGGCCCGGTCCCGGCCTTGAGGGATATGACGATGTCGTTGAAGAAGCTCGCCGCTGGCTCGGGTTATGAGTACCTGACCCGGCAGGTTGCAGCGGCGGACTCGACCGAGCTCGGCAGGATGCCACTGGCCGACTACTACGAGGCGAAGGGCGAGGCCCCCGGTCGCTGGGTCGGCTCTGGCCTAGCCGAGGTCGACAGCATCGAGTACGGCGACATCGTGACGGCCAAGCAGATGCAGCACTTGTTTGGCGAGGGCTGCCATCCGGTCACCGGATCGGCATTGGGCCGACCGTTCGGCAAGGGATCGGTGGCCGGGTTCGACCTCACCTTCAGTCCCGCGAAGTCGGTCTCAACCCTCTGGGCCGTCGCAACGCCCGACGTCGCGAGGCAGATCAAGATGGCGCACAACGCGGCCGTCCTCGACGCCCTCGACTTCTTGGAGACGCACGCGACCTTCACCCGCGAGGGAGCCGGCGGCGCACGCCAGGTCGAGACACGTGGGCTAATCGCGGCCGCGTTCCTGCATCGCGACTCGCGTGCCGGCGATCCCGACCTCCACACCCACGTCGCGGTCGCGAACAAGGTTCAGACCAAGCAGGGCAGAGTGGCTGTCGATCTACGGCACGATCCTGCACGAGCACGTCGTCGCCGCGTCCGAGGCGTACAACACCGCACTCGAAGCCCACCTCCACAGGCAGCTCGGGGTCCATTTCGTCGACGTCCCTCGTCCGCGTGGGAAGCGCCCGGTGCGGGAGATCTCCGGAGTGGATCCGCAGTTGATGAAGCGGTGGTCGAGCCGTCGTGCCGACATCGAAGACCGGGTCGCCGTGCTCACGCGCGAGTTCACCGAGGACCACGGCCGTCCGCCGACCGACAAGGAATCGATCGCACTGGCGCAGCGGGCGAACCTCGAAACCCGTGAGGCCAAGCACGATCCGCGATCGGAGTCAGAACAACGCCGGGGCTGGCACAACCAAGCCGCGGACCTCCTCGGCGAACGGGGCATCCGAATCATGCTCGACTCCGCCCTGACCCCCGACCAGCGGTCACGACCAGAGTTCACCTCCGTCTGGCTCGCGCAGGCCGCCGATCAGGTCATCGGCCAACTCGAGTCGCACCGTGCGACCCGGCAGTCCTGGCACATGTACGCCGAAGCGCAACGCCAGTGCGCGACCTCGACGTCCCTCCCGAGCAGGTCGCTGAGGCGGTGGAGCATCTCGTCGACGCCGCCACTGCCCGGCTCATCAACCTGACACCGGATCTCGACCCGATCACCGAGCCCACAAAGCTGCGGCGCTCGGACGGGGTGAGCGTCTACCGACACACCGGCGCCGACCACTTCACCAGCCCCGCGATGCTCGTCGCCGAACAGCGCATTGTGGACTCCGCCGGCACCGTCGGCCCGCGGGCTCCGGACCCAGTGGACGTCGAACTGGCGCTCATGGCCGCCACCCCGGAGCAACCCTCCCTGAACGAGGGGCAACGCGCACTCGTCTTGGCGCTCGTCGCCGACTCTCGACAGGTCGCCCTCGCGCTGGCTCCGGCAGGTGCCGGGAAGACAACGGCGATGAGCGTCCTCGCCGCCACATCCCACGACCTCGGCTACGAGGTGGTGGGTCTCGCTCCGTCCGCAGCCGCCGCAGCCGTGCTCTCTGAGGCGACCGGTATCCCCGCCGAGACACTCGCGATGCTCGACCACACCCTCGGCGCCGGTCTTGATCCCGGAATCGGGCCGCACACGATCGTCGTCATCGACGAGGCCGGGATGGCCGACACCCCGACGCTTGACCGGGTCATCTCAGCCTGCACCGGGATGGGCGCACGTGTGCGGCTGATCGGGGACGACCAACAACTCGCTGCTGTCGGCGCCGGTGGCGTCCTCAGGGACATCGCCAGCACCCACGGCGCCGTCCGGCTCAGCGAAGTGGTGCGCTTCGACGACGCCGTCGAAGCCTCCGCGTCCCTCGCGCTTCGGGACGGGGACAAGTCGGCGATTGGGTTCTACCTCGACCACCACCGAATCCATTCCGGCGACGAACTCACCAGTCTCACCGAGGTCCCGGTTGCCCGGCAGGACGAGACGGAGGCTGGACGCGAATGCCTGATGCTCGCCCCCACTCGCGATCTGGTGGCCCGCCTCAACAAGGCGGCGCGCAACACCCGCCTCAACGGAGCCGAACCGAAGGACCGGGTGGCACTGGCGGACGGCAACAACGCGTCGGCGGGCGACGTCATCCTCACCCGCCGAAATGACCGCCGCCTCGGGATCAGCAGCACTGACTGGGTCAAGAACGGCGACCGCTGGACCATCACCGCAGTCGACACGAGTGGCACCATCCGTGCGCGTCACCTGCGATCCGGGCTGCAGGCGACACTTCCGCCGGCCTACGTCAGCGAGCACATCGAGCTCGGCTACGCCACCACAGTCCATGCCGCCCGGGGGCAGCACAGCCGACGTCATGCACGGCATCGTCGCCGGCAACGAAGACCGACAACTGCTCTACACGATGCTCACCCCGTGGCCGCGCCGCCAACCACCTCCACCTCATCACCGAACAGCCAGACACCGAGGAGGACTTCCTGCCCGGCATCGAAGAACAGCTCACGGCCGTCGATACCTTCGATCGCATCGTCGGCCGCGATGGCGCCGCGGTCTCAGCGACCACAGAGTTCGCGCTCGCTACGAGCCCCGCCACGCGCCTCCACGAAGCAGCGATCAGGTATGCCGAGTCCGTCAGCACCGCCACTCACCAACTCCTGCGCGGCGAAGCCGATGATGCGCTCGAAACCGCTGGACCCGGGACCGCTCCCGTGGTTGCCCGGTATCCCCAGTGATCTCCACGAGCACCGAGAGTGGGCCGCCTACCTGACAGCGCGGAGAGACCGGGTCACCCATCTTGTCGAGGTCGTACGACACGACGCTGAGCTCCCGCCGGCACTGCGCCGCTTCGATGACGTCCTGACCGACGAACTTCGCAGCGAGATCCTGACCTGGCGGGCAGCCAACGGCGTGCACGAAGACGATCGCAGCCTGCTGGGCTCCGTCCCGGGAACCGATGATCTCGCCGCCGCCCGCTACGCCCGTCATCCGCAACGCCGGGTCGACGCCCATTACCCGGCGTCCGTACGCCGCTGGGAGTCCGAGATCGCCGGGGCGATGGGCGATCCGGAGCACCGCGACGGCCACATCCTCGACTTGGCCCGCGAACTCGACCGGTTGCAGGTCAGCGGCCTCAACCCGGCACAGATCCTCCGCCGGGCGGCCCATCTTCGGCGCCCGCTTCCTGAGGACCGCAAGGTTGAAGCCCTCGCCTACCGGATCGAGCGCATGGCGGCAAACGACGCCGCGCACCGGCCTGAGCGCCACCAATCGGGTCGCCGGTCACCCGGCATCGGGCTCTAGGAGCGCCTGCCATTCCCGCGCCGAGCGACTCCGCAACCCGGTCCCCGGGACAACGTTGAAAGCGACACGCAGTTGCTTCGGTGTCATCTCCGAATGGTCCAAGCGGAACCGCTCAAGTTCGGCCTCGACGAGCGAGAGCTCCATCTCATCCCAGACAGTCAACTCGCGACAACGATGCTGGGCCTTCCACTCCGCGTACCGCTTCGGAGTCGTCCCGAGCTTCGACATACTCGATGAGCCGATCCAGCGCCCTCGCCGCCCGCTTCCTCAGCGACCTCGGCGCGAGATTCGCCTCAGCCGCGACCGCCTCCACGACGGCCGGCGCGGTCAAACCCAGCCGCCCGCGGCGCGCCGGCACATTCTGTCGATCTGCTTCGGCCGCGAGCGCCCACAACAGCCAATAGTCGAGACCGTTGATCGCCCCTTCCGCGAAGCCGGTCTGGAAGAGCTCGGTGAGGACCGGGCCGGGGTCGGCCTCAGGCTCGACGCATGGGACCTCGTTGAGCAGGTCCGGATCGCCGGTGGCGCATGTCATGGCCCGGTCGCGACGTCTCGCAAAGTCACCGACTCCAAGGTCCGCCAGAACCTCGCGCCTGGTCTGCCCGACGATGGCGCCCGCGATGTTCGGCGTTGTCAGTCGGTACGCCGCAGACGCCTCGACCCAGAGCTGGCTCGCCACCGGGCCGTCGATGTCGTCCGAGATGTCGGTCCCCTGCCCGGCTACTTTCTCGGCTCCGGGGAGCAGCGCCCACACGAGCGCAGTGATCGCCTCCGGCTCGAACTCAGTCATGGATGCCAGAACGCCGAGTACGGCATTCGCATCGTTCGGCGCCGCCAGTGCCCACTCGGGCAGATCGACCAAGTCCTCCACGACGGCAACCTCCGGCCTCTCCCGAGCCCACCGGCGCCGGGCCTTTCGTGCCTCGCACATGAGTGCACCGTCGCCGTCCGAGAGGCCAAGGCAACCAGCAACGGACATGGTGTGCTCCCGAGGGACATCCCTGCCCCGACGATCAGCAGGGACCTTCTAGCGTGGACGGGACAATCGTGCTCGTCAAGGCCGAATCGGCGGGCCGAACGGACAGCACAAGACGTTCAGAGACAATCCGAGGCGTTCAGCAATAGCCAGCACAGTCCGTACTGAGGGCTCCCGGGTCGCGATCGCGACATGGAGCCGTGGCTCCCCGAGTTCCGCGGGACTGATGGAAAGTGGCGGAGGCGCCAGTTTCCGTTAAGCGCGCCGTTCCCAGGGAAGGTCTTCGGACGGGTCTTGCGGGACACGGGCGGTCGCTCGCGACGCGCGACCTTGCGACGTTGCCGGAGCAGGTTCCAGATGCGGGACGCTTGTCACGGCCGGGAACACCTTGGGTGACAGCGCCGTGGCACAGGCACAGCGAATGCCGGGCCGAATGGCAAGTGCCCCACGTTGACGGTGCCCGCCTTCGGCTAGGCCGGTGTACGCGGCCCCGGCGGCCTTGGCCTGTTCCCAGTCCCCTTGAAGCTCATCGACCGTTGGTTTGGTGCTCATGTACTCGGCGGCGTGGGAGTGGCCGGTCATCCGGTCGCAAGCGCGGGCGAACAAGGGCTCGATGACAGCGACGGCCGCGTCGAAGCGGCCGGTGTCGATCTTAGAAAGACGGGTCATCATGATGTTGGCCCTGTACCGCTGGGTGACGTTCTGGAGGAGCTCTTGCTCTACGAATGCCTCGCACCGGGCGCGGAGCAGGTCGTAGGTCTCCTTGATCAGGGCGTCCTGCAGGACGGGCTCCGCGCCGGGGATGCTCTCGAGTTTGACGTTGATCCGCTTGGCCGGGTCGGCCGCGGTGTCCAGTCGCGGTTCGACGTCGGGGGCCGGGATGCCCTTGGTGGCACCACCGTCGCGGACTTCGTAGATCTTGGCCCGCAGCTTCTTGTTTTGCCGCACCGAGATCAGGGCCGAGGCGAACATGATGTTGTGGGTCAGCACGATCACCCGGTGGCTCTCGGCGAGCTGTTGAATCCGGGCGGCCACTTCGTCGAGGCGGCGGTAGTCCGGGCTCGTCACCGGGTCGTCGAAGACCAGAGGTGCCTTGGTCTCTCGCATCCGGCTCTCGGCGAGGAAGTCGGCGATCGCGAGGACCTTTTGCTCACCCTCGGACAGCACCGAGGACGGCTTGTATCTGGCGACGACCTTCTTGCGTTGCGCCCGGCCGCTTCGACCCCCGGAAGGTCAACGCCACCCCCGGCGCTCGCAGGCGACTGCACTCCTCGGTGAACAGGCCCTCAAAGTTCTTGTTGACCAGATCCTCACTGGCGAGCTTGGACTGGATGGTCAACTGCTTGCCGGCGCCGCTCGAGATCACTTTTGACAGCTTCTCGAGCTGATCTGCGCGCTTCGCGCGGCGCACATACTCGCGGGCGGCCGACAAGTTCCGGGCAAGCTCGATGCGAGCGGTGAGCTCGGCGAGCTCGCTCTGTTTCGCCGCCAGCAGCGTGGCGGCGTTTGCCTTGTCCTCGGCCAGCTTCGCCGTGGCCAGCTCCGCGTCCGATACCAAGGGTTCGAGGGACGACACCAAGGCGGCTGCGTCGACGGTCACCCCAGCGCCCGTCAGCGCCTGCCCGGTGCTGCTCTCGTTCAGCGCCGTATCGGCAGCATGTAGGACGGCCGCGGCCTGCGCACTCCATGAGGGCGCCTCATCGAGGGCGGCTTGTCTCGAAGCGAACTCCAGCGCCGCGGCCAGTTCCGATCTGTCCAGAGCCGGGCTGGCGTCGGCCGGGGCCGCCTGAGCCGTGGCCAATTGTTGGGTGACCGTCTCGTCGAGGAAGGCGCGGTATCGACCGACCGGGTCGAGGGCTACCGGGCTCAGGGACTGGGTGCAGTAGAGGCAGTTGTCACCGGCTTGGGGGTAGTGCTGCGCGGCTAGGTGCTGCCGGTAGCTGTCGCCGGCGACGATGAACCGCTGCCATTCCTCGTCCGGCTCCCCGTGCAACTCCGCGGGGGTGAAGAGCAGTTCGCGGGCTTGCGCGCGGCGTTGTTGTGCGGCGGCCAACGAGTGTCGCGCGGCGTCGTACGCCGCGGTGTCGTACGACGCGAGCACGCGTAGGACGCTGGTCAGGCGGGTTAGGTCACGCTGGCTTTGTCGCGCATTGGTCAGCAGTGCGTCGAGGGTGTTGGCCCGTAGAGCTTCGACCTCTGCCCGGAGGCGGTCGCGCTGGTTCTCGGCGTCGCCATCGACGGCCGCCAGCCGCCCGAGTTCCTCCGAGTCTGAGGTGGCCCCGAGGGTCTCAATCATCGGATAGATCGTGGTTCCGCGAGCGAACCGGGACAGCAGAGGGTTGGCACCGGGCCTCAGTTCGGTGACCTCTGTCGCGATCAGCTGCTGGATGCCGCGGATGCCTGCCGCGACGTGGGAAAACAGGGCGAGCTCGGCGGGGGGTGTAGACGTAGCCGAGGTCGCTGTCGACGTGGAGCGACACGGCCGCGGAGTCGAACACGCTGATCCGGGTGAACGGCGACAGGCCGGCCTCGTTCTTCCAGTGCACGGCTTTCGCGTGCCCGGAGAGCCGGTATTCGATCCGGGCTGACGGTGTGGCAGCCGATGCCGCTGGCGCGTGGGCGTTCGGCAAGATGTCCTCAGGCCTGCGGACTGCGGAGATCCGCTTGAGGATGCGCGCGTAGCCGGTCTTTCCGGATCCGTTCTGTCCGAACAGGACCGTCAGGTCGGCGTCGAACTCCGGGGTCTGCTCAGGTGCGAGGGCGTTGACGTGCTCGACTTCGTACAGTCTGGACAGCTCCAAGGTGTCGTCCTGACTCGGTTCGACGGCATCGAGCTCGAGCGTTGGGACGGTGGGCAGTGGCTGTCCAGACAGCCCCTTCTCGGCCAAGAAGGTGGCGTAGACCTTCTCTAGGGTGTCCTCACCGGGCTCTTGCCGCGACAGTATCGACTCCGCCGTCAGCTGCCGCACCCAAGCGTCTTGGTTGTTGGCCCAGTCGACCAGTAGCCGCCTCGGGGTGGCGTCGCCGAGGTTGACAGCGATCTCGTCGGCGCTCGACTCCGTGCTCACCACGATCTCCGTTCCCGGCGAACGGGCTGTGCCGTGGAGGTCGCCGACTTGGTGGACAGGTCGGTTCATCATGCCTGACTTGGCGGGCCGGCGCAGACGTCGTGGGCGCTATCCGCGCGGTGCGGTCTCGTGCCGCTGTGTCAATGGCCCGATTCCGCACCGGCGCGCTCCTGCGCGATCGGGCCGAGCACACTCCGGGCGGGCGACCCAACCCTTTGCGGCCGGCATGGCGTTAACAGGGAGGATGGCTGACGGGTTCGGGCAGCGAGGCGTAGACGATCAGGGGGAGGTGCGATGTCAACAGCTGAGGCAGGGTTCACCGAGTGGCTGGTGGGGCACCGGACGTCCCTGCTGCGTGGAGCGCTTCTCCTGACGGGGGATCGTGCCCGCGCCGAGGACTCGGTCCAGGAGGCCACACTCAAGGTGGCCCAGCGGTGGCACCGACTGCATGATCAACACCCCACGGCCTACGCCCGCAAGATCATCTATCGCGACCACGTCAGTGGGTGGCGGCGCAGGCGCGAGTTCCCGACCGACGTCGCCCACGACGTTCCCGGGTATGCGCACGATCCCGACCACCGTGCCGTCGTCCTTGCAGCCCCGGCTGACCTTCCCCAGCGTCAGCGAGCTGTCGTCGTCCTCCGCTACTTCGAGGACCTCACGGAGCGGCAGACAGCAGACGTCCTCGGGATCGCCGTCGGCACCGTCAAGAGCCGGGCCCACGACGCACTGCGAAGTCTTCGCTCCGTGCCCTCCCTGCACGACCTCATCGGAGAGGAACGATCACGGTGACCGAGCCGCACCTGTCTGGCCTTCTGCGGCACGCCGTGGACGATGTCACGTCCAGCCTCGACCCTCACCGGGCCCGGGCCCGGGGTCGACGCCGCCACCGTCGCGCGACTGCCCTCGCTGTCGCCAGCTCGGTTGCTGCGGCGGCAGTCATCCTTGGCGGTGTGCAGGCGCTCACGTCGGACGACGCTCGCCGATCGCAGGATCCAGCCCCGAGTCCCACCACGACGAGCCTGCCTGTGCCGAGCGATCCGCCCACCGCCGCTCAGCTCAGGATCGATCCGTCATTCGACCCGGCCGATTGGCAGGACCTGCCGGAATATCCGGTCGACTGGGCCACTGGCCCTCGCCCGACCGGATGACCCCGCTAACGGACTCGCCTGTCGACCGGGCCACGGTGGCCGTCTCCTTCGACCTTGGCGGCGGCGTCGCGAACCTGAGCGTGCTCGGCACTGACGACCGCTGGCGCTCCGTGGACGTCGATGGCCTCACGTTCTCGCAGACGACCGAGGACAGGAGCCTCGGCCTCAACCGCGAGTCATTGTCGCCCGACGGCACCATGGTGGCCCCAGGGCAACCTGACGGCGTCGTCGTCATCGACCTCACTACCGCCGAACGAAGCGCCTACCCAGTGGACGGGCTCGGCGAGTTGTGGCACGGCCGCGAGACCTCATGGACGACTGACGGCACCGGCGTCCTAATCGCCCGCAACTATGCCGCCTTCCCGTCTACTTCCGGGTGGGCGTATCAGCCGAGACTACGCGTGGATCTCGCAACAGGTGACGTCATCGAGCTCGACTACGACCCGGGACATGCAGCGCAACTCTCTGACGAAACGGTAGTGGCCGACCTCTGGCGTGAGGACTCTGGGCACCGGCCGGTTGCGATATCACCTGACGGAAGTCGCACTGCACTCGATGATGGGCTCGATGAGGTACGCAGGATGTTGGGGGCGCCCAGCGACTTCACCGGGGAAGGACAACGGTGGGCTATCCGCCGCGAGGCGATGATCGATCCGGACCCCATCGGCGGCGGCAGCGGATTCATGGCGTTCGACGGCGATGAGCCATTGGCGATGCTCCCGGTGAACGGCGTCGAGAACCACGGTGGTGGCGGACGCATTGTCGGCTGGCTCGACGGGTCGACGCTGCTGTTCTCGATGCCCGACGTCGACGAGTCCGAGACCCTCGCCCGAACGGTCGCCCGGAACGTCGAGACCGGGGACCTCTGGAAAGGGCCTTCGATCCTGACCAACTGCCGGGTCTCCATCACGCGCGAGTGACCGGCGACCCGACATGCGTGGAGATCCCGTTCGGCGAACCCCAAACGACCGAAGGAGCAACCGCGAGAGTCAGCGCGCTGGTACCCCGTAGACCGATCGGCATTCGGGACGAACACACCCGAGCGGGCGAGCGCCGGCGGCCGCGCCCGACGGTCATTGGCGGTGGTAGTTCGCAGGCGAATGCTGGGCCGGGAGAGTCCTCAGCGGCCCTGTCACGCACGTGGAGTCGCTGGCGGCGGACATGAGTACTTCCATACGAGGCGATCCTCGCGACACCGTCGCAGGGACGTGCCGCACGGCTACTCGAACCGGGCGTCGCTGGTCACGATCGCGGTGACGTCATCCACGGTGAGCACCGCAGCTGGATGGTTCTCAGATGAGGCGTAGACGTACCATCCGTCGCCGGTGGCACGGGTGGCCATGGTGAAGGGCGAGTCGCTGTCCGGGTCGTCTCCACCGGTGCCTGCCGCCAGCCACGAACCGTCGGGCAGTTCTCGGCACGGGTAGTGGGCGGCGTAGTTGCAGACCTCCTTCTTCGGGGAGTAGGCCACGAATTGATCCAAGTCGGCGCACGATGACGCCAAGGCACATTCACGCAGCCGGTTGTTCTCGTTCCACATCGCGCACTCGCGCTCCGCCGCAGTGCTGGCCGTCGCCATCCCCGGGTTCGCGGTGACCCGGCAGTCCTCCGGCTTCGGTCCCGGATCTTGCGACCACTTGGCCTTGACCTTGTCCGAGTCGCGGTCGAAGTCAATGAGACTCAGCCGCACCGGTGTCCCGTCGAGGCGGAGGGTCACCTCGACACCTCGCTGGTTCCCGGCCCAATTGGTGTCGACCGGGTCCTCTCGAACCACGACCTCGGTGACCTCACCGTCGGACAGCATCGCCAGCAGACCATCTCGAATCTCGTCGACTCCCGCCCGTTGACGCTCACCCACTGGTGCCGGATCGTTCGACCCAGCCGCGAATGGCGCCGCGTCGCTCGCCGTCAGGTGCTCCACAGGAGCCGGCTGTTGCAACCACCAGCCCCCGCCCACACCCACAGCCGTGACCGCGGCCAGCGCTGCCAGCGCCGTCGCGCGGCGCCGGCGACGGACCTGTCTGGCCCCGTTGGCGATCGACGTGTCGACGATGCGGCCGACCTCCGGTCGCAACCGGTGCTGGACTCCGTCGATGGCGTCCTTCAGATCCATTTGGTTCATCGAATGACTCCTTCTCGCAGACGCGACAATGCGCGCGTGCTCCGACTGCGGACTGCTCCGGGGGTGAGATCGAGCATCTGGGCGACCCGGTCGACCGACAGATCGTCCAGATAGCGCAGGACCACGACCGCACGATCCAGCGGCTTGAGCCCCGCCAACCCGTCATGGAGCGCGATCTTGATGTCGCTGGTCGCAGCGTGGTCGTCGACGCCGTCCTCCGGCAGATCCTCGTACGGCACCTCCGAGCTGCTTCGACGACGGCGGGCGCTGATGAAGGTGTGCGTCAGCACGGTCTGTGCGTACGCCGCCGGGTGGTCCAGCGGCGCGCTGAAACGCTTGCTCACCCGCACATAGACCTTGGTCAGGGTCTCTTGCACCAAGTCCTCCGCTTCGGCGTGGTGCCCACAGAGCAGCCACGCGAGGCGGAACAGGTGGGGGTTCGAGCGCGGGCGAAGTCCGCAAACGTGTCTGGCCCCAGCCGTGCTGGATCGTTGGTCATCTCACTCCTACTTCGTCCTTTACGCAGTTTGGACGCTGGAGGAGCCGCAAATGTGTCAAAGAGAGACGAGACGCTGCCCATATACAACGAACGACAAGGATCACGCCCAGAACAATCCAAGGGCTGAATCGCCCGGGGGCACATCAGAGCTCCACGAAACCCGGGGCGATTCACTTCTGTCACCTGCGGACGAGCAATATGGATTGCGGCGTCTTCTCGGCTCCTTCGGCTGCGCGGTACAGCCGAGCATGGATGTCGAAGCCAAGAGCTTCAAGAACGTCGACAACGTGGTCAGGATCGTGTCGGAAGTTCGCCATAGTCACCGCGTGCCCGTATGCGGTGGTGCGTTGGACCCGCTGGCCGTCGCCGGACTGGAAGGCTGCCGGGAGCCAAGCACCGGGTCTGAGCGCCTGGGCAAAGTTCGCGCCAATAGCTGGCAATCCAGCCGGCGCAGTATGGATGAGGGAGTACCAAGCCAACAGGCCACCCAGGGCTGGCCGGCGGCACTGGCAGCTCCTCCAGGGGTGCCGACTTCGAAACGAAGGTGCGGGTAGGTACGTCGGGCGACGTCGACCATGCCCGAGGACAGGTCGATGCCGAGGACTTCCAAGCCACGAGCGGCCGGGTGGGCGCTGACGCGACCGGCCACGGACACCCGTCCAGCGTTTGGGGTCAATCCCTGCCGCAGGGAGGAAGGTGGAGCCCGGGAGAGCCGTCGTGCCCGCGTTCGCCTTAGAACCGAAGGGGCGGGGACGTTCCGATGCCCGGGCAACGCGCACCTACACCTGCTGACGGGACCTCGATCTGGTCCCGCCCTCCGAGCTTCGTTCCTGGCGAGTCGAGCGCGCTGAACGATGCATAGCCGATGCACCGGAGAAGGCAAACGGCCCGCGATCTGCGTTTCCGCAGGTCACGGGCCGTTCTCTGGTGCTCCCCGATTGGACTCGAACCAATAACCCTCCGGTTAACAGCCGAATGCTCTGCCAGTTGAGCTACAGGGGATCGCTTGTGCAACGGTGTGAAACCTTAGCAAGCCCTATCCGGTGTTGAGAAATCAGTAGCCGATCTAGAGACCGACATCGGCCCGGGCAGCGGCCAGCGCCCGGGTCGAGGCCTCGCGCACGGCCGGATCTCGGGGGTCCACGCCCTCGTCGTACTCGAAGAACCACGTGATCCCACCGCTGCCGCGCGGCGGCCTGCGCCCGATCACTCGCACTCCACGACGACCCGCCAACGGCATGTGCCGCTGCAGCACGATGCTGGCCATGACGCGCTCGCGGACGAGCTCGAGGAATCGCCCGGGCTCGGTGAGGCCGAATGAGTGGGTGACCTTCTCCGCGCCCCACTCACCGACCAGCGAGAGTCGGAAGACTGCCTCGTCGCGGTCCCAGTCGGCGGCCTCGACCCGCTCCCGGGGGACCCGCTGGGCCGGTGCGGAGCCGACGTAGAACGCGTCGCGCGTGCCGGCGAGGACGATGCCGTCGACGCTCTCGCACGAGGCCAGCACGCGCTCCCCCTTGGCCACCGCGATCGTCGGCGGGGCCTTGCGAAGCGATCTCACGAGGTCTTCACCTGCTGGTCGCGCAGGTTGCGACGGTACTGCTCCAGCGCCACCAGCTCACCGAACATCTTGTTGTACGCCGCGGCGTGCTCGACCGGGTTGGTGCGCTGCAGTCGCGACTTCAGCTCCGCGATCCGGCGCAGGGTGGTGAGCTCCCGGAGGCGATAGACGTGCATGGCGACGTACGTCGCTGTCGGGGCCTCCGGGGTCAGGACCGGCTCGACACCGAGCTCACTGATGGCCGAGGACACCGCAGGATCGGCGACTGACGAGCGCACCTTCGTGCTCCAGCCCCGGTCCTCGGTCCCGGCCGCCGGGCCACCCGCGGCGGCCACGGCCTCCCAGACGCCGCGGTAGGTCGGGTGGCTGAAGTCGTCGGGCCCGACACCGTTGATGACGCGGCCGACGGAGGCGGGGTGCTGGATCACGATCTTGAGCGTCTCGCGTTCGATGGCGAAGCGCGGGTCGCGCAGGCTGGGGACCTGCGGCCGGGGCGGGCCGGCGGGCGCCTCGGCGGGCGTGTCTCCTCGAGGGGCGCGACGATCAGTGCGCTCGGTCGGCGGTCGGGACGCCCGCGCGGCGGCACGGCGGACCTCGGACTCGGCGTCGTCGACGTCGACGCCGAGCATCCCGGCGATCTCGCGGGCGAAGGCGTCGACCTTGGACTTGTCGCGGATGCTCGACACCAGTCCGGCGGCCTCGCGGAGCGCGTCGATCCGGCCGTCGGCACGGTCGAGGTCGTACTTGGACGCGACGTTGGTGAGCACGAAGCGGTAGAGCGGCTGCCGCTTGGCGACCAGCTCGCGCACCGCCGCGTCGCCCTTCTGGATCCTGCAGGTCGCATGGATCGAGACCGTCCGGTTCGATGGCGACGTAGGTCTGGGAGACGAAGTTCTGGTCGCCGTTGAAGGCCTTGAGCGCTGCCGCCTGCCCGGCGGCGTCGCCGTCGAACGTGAAGATGACCTCGCCGCGGAACTCCTCGTGGTCGTGCAGGAACCGACGCAGCACGCGCGCGTGGTCGTCGCCGAAGGCGGTGCCGCAGGTCGCGACCGCCGTGGGGACGCCGGCGAGATGACAGGCCATCACGTCGGTGTAGCCCTCGACCACCACGGCCTGCGACGAGCGCGCCATGTCGCGGCGGGCCGAGTCGATGCCGTAGAGCACCCGGCTCTTCTTGTAGATCGTGGTCTCGGAGGTGTTGAGGTACTTCGCCTCGATCTTGTCATCGTCGAAGATGCGCCGAGCGCCGAAGCCGATGGTGTCGCCGCTGGCGTCGCGGATCGGCCACAGCAGGCGTCCCCTGAAGCGGTCGTACGCCGATCGGCCCATCGCCACCAGACCGGCGGCGATGGATTCCTCGTCGGTGAGCCCGCGGGCCCGCAGGTGCTTCGTCAGCGCCTCGCCGTCTCGCGGCGCGAAGCCGAGCCCGAACGTGGAGGCCGCCTCGTGGTCGAACCCGCGCTGGGTCAGGAAGTCGCGCGCCGCTACGGCGTCGACCGTCTCGAGCTGGCCGGCGTAGAACTCCTGCGCGATCTTGTTGGCCTCGATCAGCCGCCCGCGGGCAGGACCTCTCGGCCGCTCGGACGGACCGTCGCCGTCCTCGCGGCGCAGCTGGACGCCGTACTTGTCCGCAAGGCGTTCGACCGTCTCGCCGAAGGTGAGGCCGTCGATCTTCATCAGGAAGGCGATGACGTCGCCGCCCTCCCGGCACCCGAAGCAGTTGCCCGTGAGGATGTTGTCCTCAAGCGTGAAGGCGTGGCCGTCCGGCACCTCGGCGCAGAAGACTTCCTCGACCCGGTCCGTCGGCTCGACCGACCGGACGACCCAGTCAGCGACAGTGGCGGTTTGCTCGGGCTCGGGATACATCGACACCAGCGTGTCGCCGGCCTTCAGGTCCGAGGTCAGCAGTTCCTTGGAGTTCTTGAGCCCCTTGCCCGAGCGGATGAACCACCGGTGGCCGTCGGTGGCGAAGAGCTCCTTGACCTGCTGGTTGCGCGTCAGCGTGATCTTGTGGAGTCGCTGTTCGCCGTACGACTTGAACGGCGCATCGACCCATTGCGAGCTGGCGCCAACGACGCGGTGCACTCCCCCGGCCGGGTCGCGGATCTCGCGAACACCTTCGCTCGTCAGGACGCGGGTCTCACCCGCAAGACAGTGGAAGAACCCGCGCGAGGGCGTCACGTGGAAGGACGGGGACTTCTCGTCGTGGAAGGGGCACAGCCCCTTCAGCGAGCCACCGCCCGCCTTGCGGAGGGTGACGTAGCCGGACACGACGTCGTCGATGCGCGCCTTCTCCCGCACCTCAGCGATGTCGTCCTCACGGATCCTGCCTGCCACGTCGCGGAGTCTACGGGCGACCACCCCCACCCGTAGGGGCGGAGGACGTTCGATTCCCCGCGCGAACTTTGGCACTGTGGATCGCATGACCCACGACACCGGGGGACGACCAGACCCTCGGGGCGCTGGTCCATCAGCTCACCACGCAGGTGCCCGACCTGATCCGCTCCGAGATGCGCCTCGCGCAGGCCGAGATGACGGAGAAGGTCAAGGCCGCGGGCCCGGGCCTCGGCATGTTCAGTGCGGCCGGAGTGTTGGCCTTCTTCGCGCTCGCGACGCTGATCACGACGGCCATCCCGGGCCTGAGCAACGTCGTCGAGGCGTGGCTGGCGGCGCTCATCGTGGCCCTCGAGCTGCTGGTGGCCGCCGCCATCGCCGGCCTCGTCGGCAGGAAGAAGGTGACGTCCGCCGGACCACCGAAGCCCGAGCTCGCCCTCGGCGGCCTCCGGGGGACCTCGCCACCGTGAGAGGGAACCACCATGACTGACCCCCGGGACCCCGGCCCAGATCGAGGCCGACATCGAGAGCCAGCGTGAGCAGCTCGCCCACACCGTCGACCAGCTCACGGCCAAGCTCGACGTGAAGTCCCGCACGCACGACAAGGTCGCGGACCTCAAGGACCGGTCCACGACCGCGGACGGGACGCCCCGGCCAGAGGTGGTCGCCGCCGCGGGGTCGCTGCTCGCCGTGCTGGCCGTCCTCGTGGTCTGGCGCGCTCGCCGTACCCACTGAACCCCATCGATCGAACCTCACAGAACGGGAGACCACCCATGAAGAAGTTGTTGCTGCTCACCGCCGGCGGGATCGGCTACGTCCTCGGCGCCCGCGCCGGCCGCGGCCGCTATGACCAGATCGCCAACCTCGCGGGCAAGGTGAAGTCCGACCCGCACGTCCGGGACGCCGCCCACCGGGCAGCGGACACCGCCAAGGCACAGGCACCGGCGGTCAAGGACAGGGTCACGTCCGCGGCGGGCACGGTTGCCGACAAGGTCAGGCCGTCCGGTCACCACGACGGCACCGGGCACCCTGGAGGACCAGCTGAACCCCGACAACGTTGCCCTGCAGGACAACCCCTACCCGCAGGGCAACCTGCCCTGAGCGTGGTCAGCCGGTCGTGAGCTCCGTGTGCCGGTTGATGGCCCGCGCGTCCGTGTAGGACGCGACCCGGTCGACGATCACGCGGCGTCGGGCGTCGTCGTCCCCGGCGACCTGCCAGTCGTCGACGAAGGACGGGTCGAGTCCGTCCGGGCCGAGCTTCCAGAGCGCCTCGAAGAGCTCGGACATCAGCTGACGCTGGCGCTCCATCAGGTCCACCCGGTCCCGGGCCTGCATGACGTAGTGCGCCGCGATGCCCTTGAGGATCCCGATCTCGATCTCCGTGTCGCGCGGCACCACGAGGTCGGCCCGGTGCCTGACGAACGGTCCGTCTGACGCCGCGAAGGTCGCCGACTGGACACTGCCGCAGAAGCGGCCGACCAGATCGCTGGTGAGGTTCTTGATCGCGGCGAGCGAGCGCCTGCTTCCGTCGTACGGCGAACGCGGCCAGCTCTCCCGGGCGCGCATCGCCTCCGGGGCAGCGAGAAGCTCGGCGTCGTCACTGTCGGGGAGGTACCACGCGCGCACCGTCTCCCAGAGCGCGTCGAGGTCGAGCCGGGTCAGGTCGAGCCGGTCGGCCACGATGCCGTCCTCGACGTCGTGCACGGAGTAGGCGACGTCGTCGGCGAGGTCCATCACCTGCGCCTCAAGGCACTTGCGGGTGCCCTTGATCCCCTGCCGCAGCCAGTCGAAGACCTCGAGGTCGTCGTCGTAGACGCCGAACTTGACCACGAACCGCGGGGTGCCGTCGGCGTGCACTCCCCCGGGGTCGGAGGCGAGGGCGCGGGTCCACGGGTACTTCGTGCAGGCGTCGAGGGTGGCGCGCGTGAGGTTGAGCCCGACGGAGCCATGGGGGCCGAACGTCTTGGCCTCCAGCCGGGTCAGCAACCGCAGCGTCTGGGCGTTGCCCTCGAAGCCACCGCACTCCCCGGCTCAGGCCGGCCAGCGCGCTCGCCGTTGTGGCCGAACGGCGGATGGCCCGAGTCGTGGGCGAGTGCGGCCGTCTCGGTGACGTCCGGGTGGCAGCCCGGGGCACGGGCCGGGTCGCGGGCGACCTGCGCCACCTCGAGGCTGTGGGTGAGCCGGTTGCGGACGAAGTCGTCGGACTGCGGACCAACCACCGGGTCTTGGCCGCGAGCCGTCGCGACGCTGCCGCGTGCACCACCCGGGCGCGGTCGCGCTCGGAACGCGGTGCGCACCGGCGCGTCCACCCGTTTCGGGGGGCTCGGCGACCGAGCGCTCACGGTCGGCGTCGCCGTACAACTCCTCGATGTTCATCGAGACGCGACACTAGCCGCGCGCCGACGGCGTAGGCGTCGGCCAGCTGGGCCTCCGCCATGTCGAGATAGGTGGCCAGCGCGTCCTCGGCGCCGTCGAGGTCACCCTCCTCGAGCAGCTCGAGGATCTTGTGGTTGTCCGCGAGATAGGGCTCGTGGAACGTCTGTGGAGCGGCCATGACGTGGAAGACCAGACGCAGCTCGGCCAGCACCAGGCGCATCGATTCGTCGATCCGCGGGCTCTCCGCGAGAGCGGCAACAGCCCTGGTGGAACCGCATGTTGGCGGTGCCGACCTCGGCCCAGCGTCCGTCGCGCGCCGCCGCGTCTCCCTCTTCCACGGCTTGGCGGACGGCGACCATCCGGGCAGACCCCGGGGCCGCTCCCCCACGATCTCGGCGCTGGCGCGCCTGCGCGATCGCGCCGCACTCCACGATCCTCCGGAAGGTGTAGAGGTCGCGGACGTCATCGACGGCAAGCTGCCGCACGAACACGCCCCGGTTGAACTCATGGACGAGGAGACGCTCGTGGGTGAGCAGCCGGAAGGCCTCGCGCAGGGTGTTGCGCGAGACACCCAGCGCGGCACCGATCTCCTCCTCGGAGAGCCGCGTCCCCGGAAGCAGCAGACCCTCGGTGATGTGCGTGCGCAGCACGTCCGCCACGCGCTCGGCGGTGCTGGCCCGGCCAGAGCGCCCGGCGCTCCCGGCCGAGCGCCTCGATCCATCCGTTCCCGGTGGTCACCTGCTCAGTGTATGCCGATGAGGGGATTGACAGATTGTTCAACAATCCCTCATTCTGATGTGACGCCGGTCTCATCGCCGGATCCCCCGTCAGCAAAGGCCAACGACATGGACAACGAGGCAACAGCCACCCAACCCACGCGGTCAGCCGGCGCTGCCGGGCGCGGCGCTCTCCCGGGCGCAATGTTCCTGATGGCGACCAGCGCGATCGGGCCGGGCTTCATCACCCAGACCACCGTCTTCACCGCCCAGCTCGGGGCGGCCTTCGCCTTCGCGATCGTGGTGTCGATCCCGGGTCGACATCGCGGTGCAGCTGAACGTGTGGCGCGTCATCGGAGTCTCGGGGATGCACGCCCGGGACCCGGCCAACAAGGTGCTCCCCGGCTCGGGCTACCTCCTCGCGGTCCTCGTCGTGCTGGGCGGCGCGGTCTTCAACATCGGCAACATCGGCGGCACCGCGCTGGGCATGAACGCGATGTTCGGCATGGACGTGAAGCTCGGCGCCGCGATCTCGGCGGCCATCGCCGTGGCCATCTTCCTGAGCAAGCGAGCCGGGGTCGCGATGGACCGGATCGTCGTCGTGCTCGGCGTGCTGATGATCTCGATGGTGCTCTACGTCGCGATCGTGTCCGACCCGCCCGTCGGCGAGGCCCTGCGCCAGAGCGTCCTGCCGGACGAGGTGAGCTTCCTGATCATCACCACCCTGATCGGCGGCACCGTCGGCGGCTACATCACCTACGCGGGCGCCCACCGCCCGGTCGACTCCGGCATCACCGGCACCTGAGCACATCTCGATGATCACTCGCGGCTCCGTCACCGGGATCATCGTCACTGGCGTCATGCGCGCCCTGCTCTTCCTCGCCGTCCTCGGCGTGGTGGCCGGCGGCGCCTGTACTGGCTGCGGACAACCCGCCCGCCTCGGCCTTCCAGCACGCGCTCGGCGACGTCGGCGTCCGCATCTTCGGCGTCATCCTGTGGGCCGCCAGCATCACCTCGGTCATCGGCGCGTCCTACACCTCGGTCTCGTTCATGGCCGGCTTCATGGGCCGGCTGCGCGAGCAGCGCAACCTGCTGGTGGTCGGCTTCATCGCCGTCTGCGCCGTGGCCTTCCCCGGCGCTCGGCAAGGCACCGGTCACCCTGCTGGTGCTCGCCGGTGCCCTCAACGGGCTCATCCTCCCGGTCGGCCTCGCCATCATCCTGTGGGCAGCGGCCCGTCGCTCCGGCGACCTGCTCAAGGGCTATGCCTATCCGAAGTACCTGCTGGTGATCGGCATCCCGGTGTGGATGCTCACCGTCTACCTCGGCTGGAAGTCGCTCGGCGGCATCAGCGCTCTGTGGGGCTGACTGCGATGGGCATCGACCTCAACTCCGACCCGGGCGAGGGCTTCGGCCAGTGGACCCTCGGCGACGACGACGCGCTGCTCGACCTCGTCACCAGCGCCAACATCGCGTGTGGCTTCCATGCCGGCGATCCGACCGTGCTTCGCCGTACGTGCGAAGCGGCCGCCGAGCGTGGCGTCGTGATCGGGGCGCAGGTGGGCTACCGCGACCGGGCGGGCTTCGGACGCAGGTTCATCGACATGGATCCGCATGACCTGACGAACGACGTGCTCTACCAGATCGGCGCGCTCGAGGCGTTCGCCCGCGTCACCGGGACCGGGGTCAGCTACGTCAAGCCGCACGGCGCGCTCTACAACACGATCGTGCACCACGAGGCCCCGGGCTGCCGCGGTCGTCGACGCCGTACGGCGATATGACCCCGGCCTTGCCGTGCTCGGCCTGCCCGGCTCGGTGTGGCTGCGACTCGCCGAGGAGGCCGGCCTGACCGTCGTCGCCGAGGCATTCGCGGATCGCGCGTACACACCCGAGGGCACCACGGTCTCGCGCCGCGAGCCCAATGCCGTCCTGCACGATCCCGAGGTCGTCGCCGCACGCTGCGTGCGGCTGGCGACGAGGGGCGAGATCGAGGCGGTGGACGGCACGGTGATCGCGGTGCAGGCTGGCTCCGTCTGCGTGCACGGCGACAGCCCGGGTGCCGTGCAGATGGCGTCCGCCGTCCGACGCGGTCTCGAGGAGGTCGGTGTGCAGATCACTCCCTTCGTCGACGTGGCCCAGCCGTGAGGCTGTTGCCCTGCGCGGACTCCGCACTGCTGGTGGAGCTGGCCGACCCGGACGAGGTGCTGGCGCTCTACACGGCACTGGTCGACGATCCCCCGACGGCGTGGTCGACTCGGTGCCGGCAGCGCGGACGCTGCTGCTGCGCATCGATGCGGGCGTGACCGACGTCGGCCGGGTCGCCCGCTGCGTACGCCGCACGGAGCCCCGGCCGGGGGCTCGACCCGATGCGGGCCCGGTGGAGATCCCGGTGCACTACGACGGTGAGGACCTCTCCGAGGTCGGTCGCCTCACCGGTCTGGGTGAACGCGGCGTCATCGATGCCCACACCGGCCGGGAGTGGACGGTCGCGTTCTGTGGCTTCGCTCCCGGCTTCGGCTACCTCGTGGGCGGCGACGAGCGACTCCGCGTCCCCCGTCGCAGCACGCCACGCACCCGGGTGCCGGCCGGAGCGGTGGCGCTCGCCGGTGAGTTCGCCAGCGTCTATCCACGGGAGTCGCCGGGCGGCTGGCAGCTGATCGGGCACACGTCGATCCGCCCGTGGGACATCGACCGCGACCCGCCCGCCTTGATGCTGCCCGGCGCCCGGGTTCGCTTCGTGGAGGCCTCATGAACAGCATCGAGGTGCTCGACGCGGGGCCGCTGACCACGGTGCAGGACTTCGGTCGCCCCGGCCTCGCTGCGTTGGGAGTCGGACGATCCGGGGCCGCGGACGCAGACGCGATGCGTCTCGCCAACCGGCTCGTGGGCAATGCCGAGTCCGCCGCGACGCTGGAGGTGACGTTCGGTGGTCTCCGAGTCCGCGCGCACGGAGGCGCTCGGGTCGCGCTCACGGGCGCGCCGTGCCCGATGAGCGTGGGTGGGCGTGAGGTGGCGCCGTACTCCGTGTTCTGGATGCCGGACGGTGACGTGCTCCGCCTCGGCCTTCCCTCGTCCGGGCTGCGCAGCTATCTCGCCGTGCGTGGCGGCATCGAGGTGCCCCGCGTCATCGGCTCACGGTCGACCGACACCCTCTCGGCAGTCGGGCCCGCACCGCTGTCGCCGGGCGATCGCCCGGACATCGGCCACGAGCCGCCTCAGCCACTGACCGTCGACCTGGCACCCGTGCGCCAGCCCGAAGCCGGCGACCTGCGGCTGCGAGTCGTGCTCGGCCCCCGCGACGACTGGTTCACGGACGACGCACGACGCTCGCTGCTCCGCGAGCCCTACGAGGTGACGGCCGAGAGCAACCGCATCGGCATGCGGTTGGGCGGTACGCCGCTGGCGCGGTCCCGCACCGAGGAGCTGCCCAGCGAGGGCATGGTCTGCGGGGCCCTGCAGGTGCCGCCCTCGGGCCAGCCGACGCTCTTCCTCGCCGACCACCCCGTCACCGGCGGCTATCCGGTGATCGCGGTCGTGATCGGCGCCGACATCGGGCTCGCCGCCCGGGCCCGCCCCGGCCAACAGCTGTGGTTCAGCGCGGTGAAGGGTCCGGACCCGGGCTTTCAGTAGACCGTGACGTGAACGTGGTCGTAGTGGTTGGCGGTCGTCGAACCGCGGTCCGACATGTAGCGCCAGCCCTCGCCGCTGCGCTCCACCGACCACATCTTCTGGGAGAAGATGATGTATTCTGATGCCGAGGGCGGAGTAGTTGGCGCGGAGGAACTCGGCCACCTCCCAGCCGGTCTCGCCGGTGATCATGATGTCGATCGCCCGGCCCTCGCCGTGCTCGCCGTCGTTGCGCCAGTGCCGTAGGAGGTGATCTGGGGCCAGTTGGCGCAGACCACGTCGTGGATGTCGTAGAGCGTCGCCCGGCCGGCATCGATCGTGGAGCCGTTGGAGCAGGTGCCGCCCAGCAAAGGGCCGGTCTCGGGCTTCTTCTTGGCGAAGTAGCCCGGGCTGACCCAGCGCGACCGGCCGTTGACGACGACCTCGACGCGACCCTTGTCCTTGCGACCCGTGAGGAGCACCTTCTCGACGCCCTCGAGGACACCGATCTTGTCGGCGTCCTTCTCGGGTCCGGACCACAGGTTGAGCTCGGCGGTGGTCCACATCTTGAGGTCGGCGCGCTTGATCGCCTTGCGCGTCGCCCTCACCTCGCGCTTCGCCTCACGCTTGGCGACCTTGGCGGCCAGCACGCGGGACTCGGAGCGGGAGACGATGTCGTCGCGGGTGACGGTGCTCGACAGCGCGCTGGCGCTGGAGCCGCTCGACGCGGCGAGGAACTCGTCGGCCTGAGGGGTCGCGGTCAGGACACCGAGGCTGACGGCGGACACCGTCGCCATGATGGCGATGGGGCCTGCGACTGGATGGCCTTGGGGCGGCGGGCTTTGGTTTCCCGCTTGTGGCGATGTTGAGCCACAGCGTTGTTCCTAGCTGTCGTGTACGGGGGATTTGGCGTCAGGCACTCAAGCGGGGAAGGCGAGCGCCGAACACGATTGACGAGTCAAACACACGATTTCGCCCCTGTCCCAATTCTGGGCCGAGTGTCTCGGGGTGTTTCCCGTCACCCGCTCGTCACCGGACCGTTATCCGCCCGTGACCTCGTTGGCATCTTCGCGGACGTGGATGTCGCGTCCGTCGGTGTCGTCGAGCCATCCTTCGGGCAGCACGACGCGCTTGCGCGGAGCGCCCCCGGCGCCCCCTCGGAGTGCCGAGCTCGTTGGTCGGGAAGGGTGCGTCGTGGTCCAGCTCGGCGAGCAGGACGTCGAGGGTCGCGAGGCTGTCGACCAGCGCCAGCAACCGTCGCAGGTCGCCGCCGGCAGGGAAGCCCTTGAGGTACCACGTGACGTGCTTGCGGAACTCCTTGCAGCCACGCTCCTCCCCCATGTGCTCACTCAACAGCTCGGCGTGCCGCCGCATCATGTGCGCGACCTCGCCGAGGCTCGGAAGGATCGAGACGGCGTCGCCGTTGAACGCGGCGGCCGGGTCGTGGAAGAGCCACGGCCGCCCCGGGCAGCCGCGCCCGACCACGACGCCGGCGACCCCGGTCTCCTCGACCATGCGGGAGGGCGTCGGCCGCCTCCCAGATGTCACCGTTGCCCGGGACGGGGATGTCGACCGCCTCGACCAGTCGAGCGATCGCGTCCCAGTCGGCACTGCCGGAGTAGGCCTGCTCGACCGTGCGCCCGTGCAGCGCGATCGCCGCGGCACCGGTCTCCCTGGGCGATCCGGCCGGCGTCAAGATAGGTCAGGTGGTCGTCGTCGAGACCCTTGCGCGTCTTCATCGTGACCGGCACGTCGTACGCCGCAGCGGCGCCGACCGCCGCCGTGAGGATGTCCGCCAGCAGACCGCGCTTCCACGGCAGCGCTCCCCGCCGCCCTTGCGCGTCACCTTGGGCACCGGGCAGCCGAAGTTGAGATCGACGTGCGCGACGCCGTAGTCAGCACACAGGATCTCGACCGCCTTGCCGACGTAGACCGGGTCGGTGCCGTACAGCTGGACGCTCCGGACGGACTCGAGCTCGTCGAAGACGAGCATCTTCCTCGTCGTCTCGTCACCCTCGACGAGGCCACGCGAGGTGATCATCTCGCAGACGTAGAGGCCGGCGCCCTGCTCGGCACACAGTCGCCTGTACGCCGCATTGGTGATGCCCGCCATCGGCGCGAGCACGACCGGGGTGTCGATGGTGAGGGACCCGAGGGTCAGCGAGGCGGGCAAGGACATGATGCCATTGTCACGGCCCGACGCAGGTCTCCCCAAAACCAAGCCGCTCTGGTTTGGTGAAGGCATGTCCCGGACCCGCATCGCGTCGTTCAACGTGGAGAACATGTTCGACCGGCCCCGGGTGATGAACGCCGACGACTGGGCCGAGGGCGCGCCGGTGCTCGCGGCCTTCGCGCGGTTCAACGAGCTCGCGCAGCTCGACGTCTACGACACGGGCACACGCGACGAGCTGCTGCACCTGCTCGAGGTGCTGGGACTGCTGCGGTCGGACTCCAGCAGGTTCGCGGTGCTGCGCAGGATCCGGGGCAAGCTATTGACCCGACACCGCAACGGCGAGACCAGCCCGGTCGCTCGTGGCCGGGCCGACTGGGTGGGCTGGGTCGAGCTCGTGACCGAGCAGGTCACCGAGCTGGCGACGCAACACACGGCGATGGTGGTGCGCGACGTCGGGGCCGACGTGCTGGGGGTGCTGGAAGTGGAGTCGCGGCCGTTGCTCGAGCTGTTCTCGGAGTCAGCCCTCGCCGAGGTCGACTGGTCGCCGTACGACCAGAGCCTGCTGATCGACGGGAACGATGCCCGCGGGATCGACGTCGGCCTCATGTGCCGGGGCGGGTTCGAAGTCAGCTTCATCCGCACCCACATCTACGACGAGGACGCGGCGGGCCGGATCTTCTCGCGCGACTGCGCCGAGTTCCACCTCGTCGGGCCCGAGGAGCAGCGCCTCGTCGTCCTCGTCAACCACTTCAAGTCCAAGGGCTACGGCACTCCGGGCGACCCGATCGGTGCGGTACGGCGGGCACGACAGGCCGCACGGGTGGCCGAGATCTACGAAGACCTGCTCGCCGAGGGCATCGATCACGTCGCGGTCGTGGGCGACCTCAACGACTGGCCCGGGGGCGGCTCACTCGGCGCGCTGCTCGAGGACACCTCCTTGACCGACATCAGCGGTCATCCGGCCTTCGAGTGGAACGGTCGTCTGGGGACGTGGCGCAGCGGCGGCGAGACGGCCAAGATCGACTACGTCCTGCTCTCCCCCGCCCTGTTCGCCGGGGCCGTGGGGGGGCGGCGTGTTCCGCAGGGGCGTGCACCGAGGATCACGCACACCCGACGCGTGGGAGGTGTACGACACCCTCACGCGAGACGTCGACTCGGAGCCTCGGACCACGCTGCCATCCATGCCGACATCGAGTGGACCTAACGGCGCTTCTTCTTGCCTCGTCCCTGCTTCTTCGCCGGCTTGTCAGCGTGTACGGCGACCTCGCCCGTCCGGGTGATCGGCGCCGCCTCGAGCGACGGCTGGAACGTGACGGACTCGAAGGTCCCGTCGGGTGATCCGAAGAAGACGAGGCAGGCATCCAGCTCGTCCCCCGTGCCGAACGACGCCGGGAACGGGCCCGAGTCACAGGGCTTGAACGGCGTCGCGAATCGCCACGGCGGGCTGAGGGTGCCGTTGGAGTCCCGGAGGTAGAGCGGGACGTCGAGCCCGCCGAAGTCGGCCTCACCCTCGTTGGCGATCACGACGTCGACGTAGAACGGCTGGTTGTCCTCGGTGATCCCGGACCCGTCGAGGCCCTCGAAGTCGGCGAAGTCGCCGGCCCGGACCTTCTCGACGGCGATCGACAGCTCGCCGGAGAGCGCGATCGTGGGCGACCATGCCACCGTCTCGGCGGCACCGAAGGCGAGCACCGTCGGCGTCGGCTCCGCGGTCGGCGTGCTCGACGGGGTCGGGGTGACGACGGCTTCTGGCTCCGACGAGCCCGAGGCGCACGCGGACAGCGCGCAGACCGGGAGGAGGGAGACGAGGAAGGAACGCAGCATGAGGGCAGTGTGCCTTGGTTTCGACACGCTCGCTGGCGCTCGCTGCTCAACCAGCGGCACGGCTCAGCAGCCGAGCAGCTTCTCCGCGAAGTAGCGGCTGATGCCGTCGAGGCTCACCCGCTCCGGCCCATGGTGTCGCGCTCGCGGACGGTGACCGCGTTGTCGTCGATGCTCTCGAAGTCGACGGTCACGCAGAACGGGGTGCCGATCTCGTCCTGACGGCGGTAGCGGCGGCCGATGGCACCGGAGTCGTCGAACTCGACGTTCCAGTTCTGCCGCAGCTCGGCGGCCAGCGCCTTCGCCTTCGGCGACAGGTCGGCGTTGCGGCTGAGCGGCAGGACGGCGACCTTGACCGGCGCGAGGCGCGGGTCGAGCTTGAGCACGACGCGCTTGTCGACGCCGCCCTTGGTGTTGGGGGCCTCGTCCTCGGTGTAGGCGTCGATCAGGAACGCCATCAGGCTGCGCGTCAGCCCGGCCGCAGGCTCGATGACGTAGGGGACGTAGCGCTCGTCATTGGCCCGGTCGTAGTAGGACAGGTCCTTGCCGGAGAACTCGCTGTGCTGCTTGAGGTCGAAGTCCGTGCGGTTGGCGATGCCCTCGAGCTCCTCGAAGTCGCGCCCGGAGAACCCCGAAGCGGTATTCGATGTCGACGGTGCGCTTGGAGTAGTGCGACAGCTTCTCGGCGGGGTGCTCGAAGTGACGGATGTTGTCGGGGTTGATGCCCGTGTCGACGTACCACTGTGTGCGCTGGTCGATCCAGTGCTGGTGCCACTCCTCGTCCTCGCCGGGCTTGACGAAGAACTCCATCTCCATCTGCTCGAACTCGCGGGTGCGGAAGATGAAGTTGCCGGGCGTGATCTCGTTGCGGAAGCTCTTGCCCATCTGGGCGATGCCGAACGGCGGCTTGCTCCGGCTCGTGGTCACGACGTTGGCGAAGTTGAGGAAGATGCCCCGGGCGGTCTCGGGACGCAGGTAGTGCAGGCCCGACTCGTCCTCGATGACGCCGAGGTAGGTCTTGAGCATCATGTTGAAGTTGCGCGGCTCGGTCCACGCGCCACGGGTGCCGCAGTTGGGGCAGGCGACGGACTCGTTGATGTTCACGTCGTCGGGGTTCTCGATCCCCTTCTTCGTCGCGTAGTCCTCCTGCAGGTGGTCCTCGTGGAACCGCTTGTGGCAGGACTGGCACTCGGTGAGCGGGTCGCTGAACGTCTTGAGGTGGCCGGAGGCCTCCCACGTCTTCGTCGGCAGGATCACGCTGGAGTCGAGGCCGACGACGTCCTCACGCCGGGTGACCATGAACTTCCACCACTGGCGCTTGATGTTCTCCTTGAGCTCCACCCCGAGCGGGCCGTAGTCCCAGGGCCGACTTGGTGCCGCCGTAGATCTCACCGCACGGGTAGACGAAGCCTCGGCGCTTCGCGAGGGAGACGACGTTGTCGAGGGCGGTGGGAGCAGGCTTGGCCACAGTGAATCCTTCTGCGTTGAATCTTTGGCGAGCTGGCTGGCTGCCAGTCAGGAGATGAGCGAGCGCTCAGCCTAGTGCGCGGGGCGAGGCGATATTCAGGTCGGTGCCCGGCTCCACGACTTCATAGGCGCTGGGCTCGTCGAGCGCCCGACTCAGGAGGGGTACGGCGTGCAGCTTCACGTCGTACGCCGACACGCGCGCCGATAGGCACCGACGTGCTCCCACAGCGTGGAGAGCACCCACAGCTCGGGGTCGTCGACATTGCGACCCACGTTGCCCCGCTCGTAGCCGGGCCGCGCAGCGAGCGCCGCGTGCGCGGCGTCCATGTCGCGGCGGAACGCCTCAGCATCGACTGCAGGGACACGGAAGCGGGAGACGACGAGCACGCTCGCAGGGTAGCGGCCGGGACCGTTTTGACAATGATTCTCAACTGGTCGAGAATCATTCTCATGTTCACTCGCTCTCGTGCCCCGGTCGCCATCGGTGCCGCCTCCCTGCTCCTCACCGCCTGCGGCGGTGACACCTGACGCCACCGGGTCCGGTGAGTCCGGTCGTTCCGCCGTCGCCGCGTTCTACCCGCTCGCCCGGGTCACCGAGCAGGTGGCCGGTGACGGCTGGCAGGTCACGAACCTCACCCAGCCCGGCGGCGAGCCGCACGACCTCGAGCTCGGGATCTCGCAGACCGTCGAGCTCGACGAGGCCGACATCGTCGTCTTCGAGCACGGCTTCCAGCCGGCCGTCGACGAGGCCGTGGAGAACGTCGGCTCCGCGACGCTCCTCGACGCGGCCGAGGCGATCGAGCTGAACCCAGCCGAGGAAGGCCACGAGGACGAGGGACATGAGGAGGAGGGGCACGAGGGCGAGACCGCGGAGGAGCACGAGGAGCACGGCGACTTCGACCCGCACTTCTGGCACGACCCGCTGTTGATGGCCGACCCGGCCGACGCGGTGGCCGACGCGCTGGCGGAGTCCGACCCCTCCGGCGCCGAGACCTACGCGGCCAACGCTGCTGACGTGCGCGCGGACCCGGAAGGGCTCGATGCGGCGTACGCCGAAGGCCCGGCGTCGTGCGAGCGCGACCACGTCGTCGTCAGTCACGACGCGTTCGGCTACCTCGAGCGCTACGGCATGCACTTCGAGGGCATCGCGGGTCTCTCCCCCGACGCCGAGCCGACGCCCGCAGTGCTGGCGCACCTGCAGGAGCTGATCGAGGAAGAGGGCATCACCACCGTCTTCTCCGAGCGCCCGGCCTCCCCCGCGATGGCAGAGTCGCTCGCCGCCGACACCGGCGTCACGACCGCCGTCCTCGATCCCATCGAGGGACCGTCCGACGACGCCGCGAGCAGCGACTACGTTGCTCTCATG
This sequence comes from Nocardioides sp. B-3, assembly GCF_024703895.1. GTDB lineage: Bacteria > Actinomycetota > Actinomycetes > Propionibacteriales > Nocardioidaceae > Nocardioides. Next base: position 3,275,743 of record NZ_CP087968.1, on the reverse strand, counting down.
GAGCAGAACCTGACAGCACTGCAGGCGGCCAACGGATGCTGAACGCCCTCGGCGCACCGGTCGTGGAGGCGCGGGCGGTGACGGTCGCCATCGGCGGTCGTCCCGTGCTGCGCGGCAACGACCTGACGGTGCGCGAGGGCGAGTTCGTCGCACTGATGGGCGCCAACGGGTCGGGCAAGTCCACGCTGGTCCGCGCCCTGACCGGATTGCGTCCGCTGACCCTGGGGTCGGTGCACCTCTTCGGCACCCCGCTCGAGGACTTCCGTGACCGCCGACGCATCGGCTTCGTCCCGCAGCGGGCGACGGCCGCCGGCGGGGTGCCGGCCAGCGTGCGCGAGGTCGTCGCCTCGGGCCGCCTGACCGGGCGTCGGCTGCTGCGCCTGCCCACCCGGGCCGACAGGATCGCCATCGACGACGCCCCGGAGGTCGTCGGGCTGTCCCACCGCGCGCACGACGGTGTCTCGACCCTGTCGGGTGGGCAGCAGCAGCGGGTCCTGATCGCGCGCCCCGGCCGGGGAGCCGGAGCTCTTCTTCCTCGACGAGCCCACCGCTGGAGTGGACCTGCCGAACCAGCAGGCCCTCGCGGCAGCCCTGCGCACACTCTCGGAGCGCGGCGCCACCGTGGTGCTCGTCGCCCACGAGCTCGGCCCGCTGGCACCCCCGGTCGACCGGGCAGTCGTGATGCGCGACGGACGCATCGCCTATGACGGTCCTCCGCTGTCGGAGGAAGCAGTGCACGGTCACCACCACCCGAGCCCGGGACGTCACGACCACGTCCCCCACGTGGGTTCCCCCTTCGACTCCCCCGGAGGGCGGACGATGAATCCTCTCGACCTCCTCGGGCACGACTTCATGCAGCGTGCGCTGCTCGCGGCCCTCTTCACCGGTCTCGCCGCCCCGGCCATCGGCACCTTCTCGGTGCAGCGCCGCCCTGGCGCTGCTCGGCGACGGCATCGGGCACGTTGCCGTCACAGGCGTCGCGATCGGGTTGCTGACCGGCACCTCCCCCGTCTGGACCGCCGTCCTCGTCGCGATCCTCGGCGCCGTGGCGATCGAGGCCATCCGCGAGCTGGGCCACACCAACGGCGACGTCGCGCTCGCCCTGCTCTTCTACGGCGGGCTCGCGGGCGGGGTGCTCATCACCGGACTCGCCGGGCAGGGCGCCAACAAGCTGCACGCCTACCTCTTCGGGTCGATCACCAGCCTCTCGGACGCCGACGTCTGGTTCACCATCGGGCTCGGGGTCTGCATCGTGGCGATCACGCTCGGGCTCCTGCCGCAGCTGTTCGCCGTCGCTTCCGACCCCGAGTTCGCCAAGGTCGCCGGGCTCCGGGTGCGCAGCTACAACCTGCTCGTCGCCGTGCTCGCGGCCGTCACGGTGACCGTCGCGATGCGCACGGTCGGCCTCCTCCCCGGTCTCGGCCCTGATGGTCGTGCCGGTCGCCACCTCCCAGCAGCTGGCCGGCTCTGTTCCGGTCGACGCTGGCAGGCGCGATGGGTGTCGGCGGCCCGGCCGCGGTCGGTGGCCTGCTCGTCGCCGCGTCCTTCCCGGTCGGCATCACCGTCGCTCCGGGACCCGCGATCGTGCTGCTGGCGCTGGCCATGTTCGCCTCCACCGGCCGATCGGTGTGTGGCTACGGCACCGACGCCGGGTCCGGGCCCCCTTCCCCGCCGTACCCGACGACGAGCGGGACCACCGAGCCATCGAGAACGGGCACGCGCACGTGCACGGTGACGACTGCGGTCACCCGGCCGTCGAGCACGGCGACCACGTCGACTACGTCCACGACGGCCACCGCCACGCCCCCCACGGAGAGCACTATGACGAGCACTGAACGGACGAGCACTGAGCGGACGCCGATGCGCCCGGACCGGGCAGCGCACCGCCGTCGTCGAGGCAATGGCGTCCTTCGACGACTTCCGCTCCGCCCGGGACCTGCACGACCTGCTCGGTCGCCGGGGCACGCCCGTCGGGCTGGCCACGGTCTATCGGACGCTGAACGCCCTCGTCGAGGCCGGCGAGGTGGACATGCTGCGCACCGAGGACGGCGAGGCGATCTATCGCCGTTGCTCGGAGACCCACCACCATCACCTCGTGTGCCGCTCGTGTGGCGCGACCATCGAGGTCGAGGGACCTGCGGTCGAGCGCTGGACCACGGCGATCGCGGCCGAGCACGGCTACTCCGACGTTGCCCACACCCCGGAGATCTTCGGGACCTGCGCGCTGCGCCTAGAAGTTGGGCTTCGCTCCGCCGTACCGACGATCGCGGCTCGCGTAGGTCTCGATCGCGCGCCACAGGTCACGGCGGTCGACGTCGGGCCAGAGCACGTCGGTGAAGACGAACTCGCTGTAGGCCGCCTGCCAGAGCATGAAGTTGGAGAGCCGCTGCTCCCCCGAGGTGCGCCAGATCAGGTCGGCCTCGGCGAGCTCGGGGACGTAGAGGTGGCGAGCGATCGCGCGTTCGTCGATCTTGTCCGGCTTGATCCTCCCGGCCGCGACCTCGCGCGCGACACCACGCACGGCGTCGACCAGCTCGGAGCGACCGCCGTAGTTGACGCACATCGTCAGGGTGCAGACGTCGTTGTCCTTGGTCAGCTCCTCGGCGACCTTGAGCTCCTTGATCACGGACTTCCACAGGCGCGGAGCGCGTCCGGCCCAGCGCACGCGCACGCCGAGCTCGTGCATCTCGTCGCGGCGGCGGCGGATCACGTCACGGTTGAAACCCATCAGGAAGCGCACCTCGTCGGGCGAGCGCGACCAGTTCTCGGTGGAGAACGCGTAGGCCGAGATGGCCTTCACGCCGATCTCGATCGCGCCCTCGACGACGTCGAAGAGCGATGACTCCCCCTCTTCGTGGCCGCGGGTGCGGGGCAGTCCACGGTCCCGGGCCCAGCGGCCGTTGCCGTCCATCACGATCGCGACGTGCCTCGGCACGAGATCGGCGGGTACGGCGGGTGGTCGCGCGCCACTGGGGTGCGGCGTGGGCCGGCGGACGGATCGGTTCACGGGCGCAGCCTATGCGCCGACTCGGCTGGGTGTTTGCGCCGACTCGGTGTGCAACTTGCGCCGACTCGGCTGTGTGTTTGCGCCGGGTCAGCGTTCGACGTACGCCATCGAGCGCAGGCCGCGCTCGAGGTGCCGAGCGAGGTAGGCCGCGACCGGGGTGCTGGCCTCGCGCAGGTGGCGCGGGTCGGCGGCGCGGACGCAGGCCCAGTCGCCGGTGAGCAACGCGGACAGCACACGGATGGTCTCGTGGGCGGGGGTGGCGGAGCCCGGGATCTTGCAGGTCGTGCAGAGCACGCCGCCGGCCGACGGGTTGAAGTAGCGGTGGGGGCCCTCGAGGCCGCAGCTGGTGCAGTGCTCGAAGGAGGGGGCGTAGCCGGAGACGGCCAGCGAGCGGAGGAGGTAGGAGTCGAGCACCGGCTGGCGGCGTGCTCCTCCGCGGCCATCGCGCGCAGGCCGCCGACGAGCAGCAGGAAGTGCTGGACCGAGGGTTCCTTCTCCTCGGTGACCGGGCGTTCGGCGGTCTCGAGCATCGCGGTGCCGGCGGTGTAGCGCTCGTAGTCGAGACCGAGGCGGGCATGGAACGGGTCGAGCGTCTCGGCCCGGGTGATCGTGTCGAGGTTGCGACCCTCGGCGAGCTGCAGGTCGACGTGCATGAAGGGTTCGAGCCGCGAACCGAAGCGGGAGGTGGTGCGGCGTACGCCCTTCGCGACCGCTCGGACCCGGCCGTGCTGGCGGGTCAGGAGGGTGATGATGCGATCGGCCTCGCCCAGCTTGTGGGTGCGCAGCACGATCGCCTCGTCGCGATAGAGAGGCACCCGGTCATTCTCCCCCATGGCAGGGGTGGAGCAGGGATCTCGGGCGCGGGAGCTCAGGTGGCGCGGCGGCGAGCCCGCTTCGGCGTCTCCCAGCAGGAGGTGGCGAAGTCGACGGCCAGCCCGGTGAGGCGCTCGGGGTGCGCGCGCCACTCCCGGGATGCTGCGGGCGCGGACGAAGGTGGCGTTGGGCATCTCCTCGGCCACCATGGCGGCATCCGCGGCCGGGTGGATCGGGTCGGCGGGGTGGCCGACGACCATGGCCGGGACGGTGATGGCACGCCGTTCCTTCGACGACGGCGCGACCCGGCCGAAGAAGAGGCCGTGCACGACCGCGGCCATGGGTTCGGCGCGCTGGTTGCAGGTGTCGAGGATGATGCCGGCCCAGAACGGCACGATGCCGCGCGGGATCGGCCGGGTGACCCAGCGCAGGGCCGAGACCGTGATCGGCAGGAAGCGGGCGGTGAACAGCAGCGGCCCGAAGGCCATGATCCCGGCTTCGACCGCGTTGTCGAGGACGGGCATCTCGAGCAGCAGGCCCTTGACGCGGTCGGGCGCGAGCACCGCGACCTCGAGCGAGACGTTGGCGCCCGGGCTGGTGCCGCCGATGACGGCCTTCTCGGCGCCGAGGTGGTCGAGCAGGGCGACGACCTGCTCGGCGAAGGCCGTCATGGAGTAGACGAGTGGATCCGCCGGACGGTCGGAGCGACCGTGCCCGAGCAGGTCGAGGGTGACCACGTGCAGGCCGTGGCCGGCGAGCGCGCGGGCCAGCGGCTGGTGCATCCGGCGCGGCATCAGCTGCCCGTGCACCAGCACCACCCAGCGGTCGCCGGAGCCGTACTCGGTGTATTCGAGGCGGTCACGACCACTGTCGGGGTTGGTGAGGAAGAACTGCCCAATGCGCTCGGAGACCAACATGGCTCGGAAATCTAGGCGACTCCGAGCGCATCGGGCGGGACGTCCAGCAGGTGGGTCAGGCCCTACCCGGTGGTGGCGGCCCGGTTGACCGCGCTGATCACGGCCTTCAGGCTCGCGGTGACGATGTTGGCGTCGAGCCCGACGCCCCAGAGGATCTGCTCGCCGACCGCGCACTCGACGTACGCCGCAGCGATCGTGTCGCCCCCGGCGCTGAGCGCATGCTCGTGGTAGTCGAGGACGCGGACGTCGAAGTTGTCGGCATCCCCGCGGTGCACCTCGTTGATGGCGCCGACGAACGCCGAGAGCGGACCGTTGCCCTCTCCGGAGAGAGCGTGCAGCTCGCCATCGACGTAGACGCCGACGTTGAGCTGGTCCTTCTCGCCCGCCGCGCTCGAGGTGTGCACGGAGTCGAGCTTGAGCGGAGTCTCACGCTCGAGGTATTCCGCGGAGAACGTCGCCCAGATCTGCTCGGGGCTGACCTCGCCACCCTCGGCGTCCGTGTGCGCCTCGGATGACCCGGGAGAACTCGATCTGCGCACGGCGCGGCAGGTCGAGCTTGTGGTCGTTCTTGAGGATGTAGGCGACGCCGCCCTTGCCGGACTGGCTGTTGACGCGGATGACCGCCTCGTAGGACCGACCGACGTCCTTCGGGTCGATCGGCAGGTAGGGAACGGCCCAGGGGCTGCTCGTCGACGGACACGCCGGCGCGGGCCGCGTCGCGCCTCGAGCGCCTCGAAGCCCTTCTTGATCGCGTCCCGGTGGCTGCCGGAGAACGCGGTGTAGACGAGGTCGCCGCCGTAGGGGTGGCGCTCGGCGACCGGCAGCTGGTTGCAGTACTCCACCGTGCGGCGGATCTCGTCGATGTCGCTGAAGTCCACCTGCGGGTCGATGCCCCGGGTGAACAGGTTGAGCCCGAGCGTGACCGGGCAGACGTTGCCGGTGCGCTCGCCGTTGCCGAACAGGCACCCCTCGATCCGGTCTGCGCCGGCGAGGTAGCTGAGCTCGGCCGCCGCGACCGCCGTACCCCGATCGTTGTGGGGGTGCAGGGAGAGGATCACGAACTCGCGGCTGCGCAGGTGGCGGCCCATCCACTCGATGGAGTCGGCGTAGACGTTGGGCGTGGTCATCTCGACGGTCGCCGGCAGGTTGATGATGACCGGCTTGTCGGCCGTCGGCTTCCAGACGTCGATGACGGCGTTGCAGACCCGGACGGCGTACTCCAGCTCGGTGCCGGTGTAGGACTCGGGCGAGTACTCGTAGTAGATGTCGGTGTCGGGGAGCAGCTCTTCGTACTTCTTGCAGATCTCCGCGCCGCGTACGGCGATGTCGAGGATGCCCTCCTCGTCGAGACCTGAACACCACGCGCCGCTGGAGGGTGGACGTCGAGTTGTAGAGGTGCACGATGGCCTGCTTGGCGCCACGCAGCGACTCGTAGGTGCGCTCGATCAGCTCCTCGTGGGCCCGGGTCAGCACTGGATCACGACGTCGTCGGGGATCAGGTCTTCCTCGATCAGCATCCGCACGAAGTCGAAGTCGGTCTGGCTCGCGGCCGGGAAGCCGACCTCGATCTCCTTGTAGCCCATCTTCACGAGGAGCTCGAACATCTTCTTCTTGCGGGCCGGGCTCATCGGGTCGATGAGGGCCCGGTTGCCGTCGCGCAGGTCGACGGCGCACCAGCGCGGAGCCTGCGTCATCCGCTTGGTGGGGCAGTGCGGTCGGTCAGGTCGACCGGGATGAACGGTTCGTAGCGCTCGTGCGGCATGCCGCTCGGCTGCTGCGGGTTGCGGTCGTGTGCGGGGCTGCTGGAGATCATGACGGTGTCCTCGAACTGGTGTGGGTGGTGCCGGCGCGCACACACTCTCCGCAGCGAGGGGTCCGGCTGGTCAGGCCCCGCTGCGGCAGCGAAGAAGGAGGCTGCGCGTCATGATGGGAACAGCCTAGACCCGTCCGGCGCAGCGCGCCTCACTTGTCTCACGCACGACCTCGTACGGCGAACGCGACCGCCGTCAGGTCGAAGGGACCGTCGCCCGAGAGCTCGTGGCAGTGGGCCCGCACCTGCTCGCGACGCTCGGGATCCAGACCGGCGATGGTCTCGCCGATCGGCCCGACCCCGTGCAGGTAGGGCTCCCACCACTCGTCGAAGCTCGCGTGGGTGACGGTGACGGCCAGTTGGGTGCCGTCGACGTGGTGCAGACCGGCCCGCTCGAAGAGCTCCTCGAGGTGGCCCTCGGACCACTCGGTCGACTCGGTCTCCCGGGCCGGCGCCACCTTGTCCAGCGCCGACCAGATCGTCGCCATCGGGGCCCGTCGCCCGGCGATGTCCCAGACCGTCGCACCGACCCAGCAGCCCGGCCTCGTCACGCGCGCCAGCTCCTTCAGCCCGGCCAGCGGGTCCGTCATGAAGTGCACGACCGGGCATGCCCCCGCCACGTCGAACGAGTCGTCCTCGTGGGGCAGCGCCTCCGCCGTACCCTCGCGCACGTCGACCCCGGGGGGAAGCGCGCGGCAGGCAGCGACGAAGGGGGCGGACGGGTCGATCGCCGACACGCGGTCGGCGCCGAGCCGCTGGACGAGGTGCTCGGTCCACGCGCCCGGGCCGCAGCCGACGTCGAGGGCGCGCTCGCCCGCCCGGACGTCGAGCCAGTCAGTGAACGACCCGGCGAGCGGCCGCGAGTAGCGACCCATGAACCGGTCGTACGCCTCGCCCGTCACCTCGAACGTCACGCCAACAGACGCTACTCCTGCGGGCCGCGACTCAGAAGGTGATCCCCCGAGCGGCGAAGCGGGCGCGGATCAGGTCCCGGGTGCCGTCTCCGCGCTCTCCCGCCTTGGCCCAGATCTTCTCGGCTGCGGCGCCGAAGCTGGTGTCGGCCGCGAAGTCGAACTGCGCGTCGATCATCGTCGTGTCCCAGTCCTCGGTGGTGAGGCCGGCATCGACATAGCCCGGGCGGATCTCCCAGAGGGCCCGGCTCCAGATCTGGCCGTCGAAGTGCACCCGGTTGCGGCGGTCGGCCAGCGTCAGGTTGCGGTCGAAGCGGCGGATGCAGTGCGGTGCCGCTGTGTAGGAGACCGCGTCCCAGTCCATCGGGCAGGCCTCCTCGGCGCCGACCTCCCAGCCGTAGCGATGGGCCGCGGCCGTGCCCGTGCTGACCGCGAAGTAGTCGCCGAAGGACTCGCCGATGGCGCCGGCGTCGATGGTCGTGCCGTAGCCCGGGACCCGGTCGTGGTGGATGGCGTGGCCGTACTCGTGCACGATCACCTCGGCGTCCTCGGCGTCGTCGACCCCGCCCTTGCCCGGGCGGATGAAGTCGCCCTTGTCTGTCATGTAGGAGTTGTCGATGCCGTACTGCCCGATGCGGACGTCGTAGGACCGCTTGAGGATCGGCCGCAGCTCGCCGCCGAAGCCCGGGGACTGGAGGTACTCCCCGGGCCTCGTTGACCCAGAAGTAGCCCATCACCTGCTCGAACTGGTCCCGGTCGCGGGTGTAGAAGAACTCGTTGGCGGTGCTGTAGGCCGGCGTGCCGGTGCTGGTGCGCACGTTGGCCCAGTCGCCGCGCAGGAAGCCGGACCCGTCGAGGTTGCGCAGCTCGGCGGTGGCATAGGCCTCCGGCGGCATCGCGGCCTCCTTGCCGTCCTTCGCGTCGAGCAGCGTCTGGTCGCCGGTGGACTGCACCGGGTTGACCTTGAAGACGCGAGCGCTGCCGACCGAGGAGCCGCTGCCCGGCTTGGTCGCGTTGGCGGGGTTGGCGGAGATGGTGGCTGACATGGTGGCGGCCGGGGCGAGGGCGGCAAGGCCTGCGGTCGCGGAGACTCGCGCGGAACGACGGTTGATGGTCACCGCGCGACGTTAACCTCCACGGCCCGACGTCGGGAAGACCCAAGAGTCTGCGGATCAGGAAAAGTTCCACCCGGACGATTTCCGGCGCGCCTCTTCTACGCTGGCGGACATGGCCCGGTTGCTGATCGTCCACCACTCCCCCACACCGACTGTGCAGGCTCTGACCGACGCCGTCATCGCGGGCGCCGGGGACGACGCGATCGAGGGGGTCGAGGTCGTCGTGCGTACGGCGCTGGACGCGTCTGCGCAGGACGTGCTGGCCGCCGACGGCTACCTGCTCGGCACGCCCGCCAACTTCGGCTACATGAGCGGGGCCCTCAAGCACTTCTTCGACACGATCTTCCTGCAGGCGGGCGGCGCGCTGGCCGACGACGGTTCGGCCGGCGCTGCGGCGGGCGGCCGCAAGCCCTACGGGCTCTGGGTGCACGGGCGCTACGACACGACCGGCGCCGTGCGGTCCGTCCAGTCGATCGTGCAGGCGCTCGGCTGGCAGCAGTCGGCCGCCGTGCTGGAGATTCTCGGCGACGTCGGCGATGAACAACGCGCCTCGGCGTATGAGCTCGGCGGTACGATCGCCGCGCTGCTGAGTGAATGACGAGGAGACGGATGGCCGGGCGTCTGCTGCTCCACGGCGTGGCTACGGTGGTGACGCTTGCACTGGCGCTCACCGCCTGTGGCGCGGACGAGCCCTCCGACCCGGTCGAGGCCCCCGAGCTCGGCGCCTGCCGCATGCTCGAGCCCGACGACGTCGCTGCGTCGGCCAACTCCGCCCCCACCGTGGACTGCGAGCAGGACCACACGGCGGAGACCTATGCGGTCGGTCCGCTGCCCTCGGAGCTTTCGGATGCGGCGTACGACGACGCGGACATCGGCGCCTTCGCCTACCGGACCTGCTCGCAGGCGTTCATGAAGTTCCTCGGTGCCGACGAGAGCATGGCGCTGCGCACGATCCTGTCCCGGGCGTGGTTCCGGCCGTCGCAGGAGGCGTGGGACAAGGGCGCGCGCTGGTATCGCTGCGACGTCGTCGGCGGCACCGACGACGCCACCGACTTCGTGCTCCTGCCGACCACCGCGAAGGGGCTGATGTCGTCGGGCGTGCCCGAGGACAAGTGGATGGCGTGCGTGAACGGTGAGGCCGTGCCCGGCGCCCCGCGGATCCCGTGCAGCGAGGCGCACACGTGGCGGGCGGTGACCACGATCAAGGTCGGCGCCGACAAGGACCCCTACCCGGGCGACCGGCTCGTCGAGGTGAAGTCACGCGACTTCTGCGACACGTCGGTGAGCGCATGGCTCGGCTATCCGCTGGAGTACAAGTTCGCCTACACCCGGTTCCACGAGGCCGAGTGGAAGACCGGCAACCGGCGCTCGATCTGCTGGGCCCGGACGACCACGTGAGAGCCGTCGTCGCGCTGGTCCTCGCGCTGGCGCTCATTGGGTGCTCGGACTCCCCGCCTACGGCACCCACGCCCTCTCGGTCACCCTCCCCCTCGACCGCCGCTCCTACGACGGAGTCCGTCGCCGTACCCCGTCCGGAGAAGAACGGCTGCCACCTGTTGAGCTACGACCGGGCCGTCGCGCCCGTCGTCGGTGGCACCGACGTGAGTTGCAAGAAGAAGCACACGTCGCAGACCTACAAGATCGGCCGGCTGTCCCCGGTCTCCGGCGGACACCTCGTCGCCGTCGACTCCCCCTCGGTGCAGGCGTCCGTCGCGTCGACCTGCACCTCGCTGCTGCGCGACCACGTCGGCGGCTCGCCCGAGGACCTGCGGCTGAGCATGGTGCAGGCCGTGTGGTTCACCCCGTCCGTCGAGGACGCCGCGGCCGGGGCGGACTGGTTCCGCTGCGACGTGGTGGCGCTGGCCACGACCGGGCGACTCGCGGCCCTGCCCCGCTCGACCCGCGGCCTCGTCGGCTCCTCCTCCCGCTTCGCCATGTGCGGTACGGCGCCGCCCGACGCAGCCTCGTTCAAGCGGGTGCCCTGCTCGGCGAAGCACTCGTGGGTCGCCGCCTCGTCCGTCGACCTGCCCGGGAAGGCCTATCCCTCCGCGTCGGCCGCCGGCGAGCTGATGGAGTCGGCCTGCCGTGCCGCCGCCCGCGCCCGTGCCGACGACCCGCTCGACTTCACCTCGGTCCGAGGAACGCCCGTCCAGGGGCCCAGTGGAAGGCCGGCCAGCGCTACGGGATCTGCTGGGTGCCGGCATGAGGATCGTCGAGCTCGGGCCGGACGACTGGGAGGAGTTCCGCGCCATCCGACTTCGGGCGCTGGCCGATGCCCCGGACTCCTTCGCCACCCTGCTCGCCGACGCCGCGCAGGAGCCTGAGGAATCGTTGCGGGCTCGCCTGTCCTCGCCCACGCCCGTTCTCGTCGTGCGCTCGGCCGGCGACCTGCTGGCGACGGGCGGCGGGTATCTGCCGCCCGAGCCGCCGGACGTGATGACGGTGTGGGGCATGTGGACCGCCCCCGAGGCGCGAGGTCGCGGCCACGGCCGGGCGCTGCTCACCCGGTTGCTCGACTGGGCGCACACCCGATCGATCTCGATCGTGGAGCTGCACGTCACCGAGGGCAACGACACCGCCCGGCGCCTCTACGAGAGCTGCGGCTTCGTCGCCACCGGTGAGTGGCAGCCGTTGCGCGAGGGGTCGCCGCTGCGGGTCGAGCTGCTCCGGCGCGCAGGCTCCTGAGGGAAACCGGCGGAAGACTCTGCGCCGCTGGTTGAGCAGGCGCGCCAGCGCCGTGTCGAAACCGAGGCAGCCCGCCTCAGAAGCCGAGCTTGCGCAGCTGACGCGGGTCGCGCTGCCAGTCCTTGGCGATCTTGATGTGCAGGTCGAGGTAGACCGGGGGTGCCGAGGAGCGCCTCGATCTGCTTGCGGGCGGCGGTGCCGACCTCGCGCAGGCGGGCGCCCTTGTGGCCGATCATGATCCCCTTCTGGGAGTCGCGTTCGACGTAGAGGTTGGCGTAGATGTCGAGCAGCGGCTTGTCGGCGTCGCGGCCCTCGCGGAGGTTCATCTCCTCGACGACGACGGCGATCGAGTGCGGCAGCTCGTCGCGCACGCCCTCGAGCGCGGCCTCGCGGATCAGGTCGGCGACCGGGATCTGCTCGGGCGCGTCGGTGAGATCGCCGTCGGGGTAGAGCGGCGGACCTTCCGGCAGCATGCCCGGGAGGATGTCGGCGAGCAGCTGGACTCCGGTCGCCGGAGACGGCCGACACGGGGATGATCTCCGCCCACTCGGTGTCCGTCTCCACCCCGAGGGCGGCGATGTCGAGGAGGTGCTGGCCGAGCTGCTCGGGCGTCACGAGGTCGGTCTTGGTCGCCACGGCGATCTTGACGGTACGGCGAACCTTGCCGAGCTCCTTGACGATGAACCGGTCGCCGGGGCCGGGCTTCTCGTTGGCCGGGAAGCACACCGCGACCACGTCGACCTCGGACCCGGTCGCCTTGACGAGGTCGTTGAGCCGCTCCCCCAGCAGCGTGCGCGGGCGGTGCAGGCCGGGGGTGTCGACGAGGATCAGCTGCCCGTCGGCGCGGTGCACGATGCCGCGCACGACGGTGCGGGTCGTCTGCGGCTTGGAGGAGGTGATGACGATCTTGGAGCCGACGAGCGCGTTGGTCAGCGTCGACTTCCCGGCGTTCGGGCGGCCGACGAAGCTGGCGAAGCCGCTGCGGAACCCCTCGGGCCGGGTGCCGTAGACGGGGCCCGCGGGCTCGATCCCGCTGACGTCGAAGTCCCTGTCACGTTCGCCGTCGTGCTCACTCATGTGGTCTTCTCTCGTGCTGCATCGTCTCGTGCACTGTCGTAGTCGGCCCAGATCTCGTCGTCACTCTTCCCTGCCGCCTTGCCCGCGCGCCAGATGGGGCCGGGATCGACCGCTCGCGGCTGGCGTTTCTGGCCACCCCCTCGCCAGTAGCCCATGACGTCGTAGGCCGAGGTGGGCAGCTGTCGCTCCCGCATCAGGTGCTTGCGGATCGCTCGCATCTGGGACGACTCCCCGGCCATCCAGAAGTAGCCCGAACCGGGCGGCCAGTCGATCGAGGTGACGATGTCGGCGGTCGCGGTCTCCACTCCGGACGGCGGGGTGGACCAGCTGACCTGTGCAGACTTCTGGCGATCGACGTACGCACGAATCGGCTCGTCCGGGGTCTCGACCCACGCCGTGACCGGCACGGAGACCGTCTCCATGATCCGGGCGACGGCGGGCAGGGCGGTGAGGTCGCCGACGAGGAGCAGCCACTCGGCGTCGGCCGGCATCGCGAACGAGCCCTTGGGCTCGCTGATCGTGACCTCCCGGCCGACGCAGTCGGTGGACGCCCACTCGGTGACCAGTCCGTGCTCGTGCACGACGATGTCGAGGGTCAGCTCGGCGCCGTCCCACTCGCGCACGGTGTAGTAGCGCGTCTGGAACTGGCCCGGAATGGTGAGCGCGACCCACTCGTCGGGGATCCCGGTCGAGGTGAACCCAGCGAGTCCCGGCCCTGCGAGGACCGGGCGCACGAAGTGCGACGAGAGCTGCTCCCGGCGGACGACTTCGGCCCGGAACGTCTCTGCTCGGGTGCTCACCGGCCAAGGCTACCGACTCACGCCCCCCACGTCGGACGCAAGGGGAACGGGTAGTCGCCGGCCGGGTCCGTCCCGGCGGCAAGGATGTGATGGAGGTTGAGCTCGTTGCGCTCGAACGCGATCCGCGAACCGGCCATGTAGAGCCCCCACACCCGGCCGACCTCGACGCCGACCTCCTCGACGGCCTCGTCCCAGTTGGCCTCGAGGTTCTCGCACCAGCCGCGCAGGGTGAGCGCGTAGTGCTCGCGCAGGTTCTCGACGTGCTGCACCTCGAGACCGGCGTCCTGTACGTCGCTGGCGATCCGGGCCACGCCCGTGAGCTCGCCGTCGGGGAAGACGTAGCGGTCGATCACCGCCCCGGTCGCCTCGGGCCGGTTGTGCGGACGGGTGATGCAGTGGTTGAGGAATCGCCCGCCGGGACGCAGCCGGCGCAACATGTCCGAGAAGTAGGCGGGGTAGTTGCGGACCCCGATGTGCTCGGTCATCCCGATCGAGCTGATGGCGTCGAAGTCCGACTCTGTCACGTCGCGGTAGTCGGAGTGCCGCACCTCTGCGAGGTCACCGAGCCGCTCGTCGTCGATGGCCCGCTTGGCCCAGTCGGCCTGTTCGCGGCTCAGCGTGACGCCGAGCGCGTACACGCCGTACTCCCGGGCGGCGTGCCGCACCATCCCGCCCCAGCCGCAGCCCACGTCGAGGAGGCGCATGCCGGGTCGGAGGTCGAGCTTGCGGCAGACGAGGTCGTACTTCTCGGCCTGCGCCTCCTCGAGCGTGGCGTCGTGGCTCGGGAACACCGCACACGTGTAGGTCATCGACGGCCCGAGGACGAGCTCGTAGAACCGGTTGGAGACGTCGTAGTGGTGGCTGATGACCTCGGCGTCGCGCATCCGGGAGTGCCGCAACCCCTCGACCGCGCGGCGCCACCTCGGCAGGTGCTCCACCGCGGGCGGCGGCGGCGGCTTGAGTCCGGCGAGGCCCACGGCCTTGACCGGGGGCCGCGACCTCGACGGCGCCGGGCGCGCGAAACCGGTGGTGGTTCCGCATCGCGTTGAGCAGGGGGTAGGGGTTGCCGGGGTGCACACCGTCGAGGACAAGGTCACCGTTGACGTAGGCCCGCGTCACCCCGAGGTCACCGGGGGCGGTGAGGATGTAGCGCAGACCGCGCTGGTTGCGGATGTCGAAGGCGATGTCCGCTGCGGGACGCCCGGCACGGCTGCCGTCGTAGGCCCGGACCTCCACGTCGAGATCCTGCGGCAGCATGCTCCGAAAGGCCGGGGCGATCCCGGCGAACTGGGACGTCACGCGTTCCACACCACCTTGTCGTAGAGACCGGTCAGCCGGTCGTCGGGGTCGTACCCCTTCTTCACCGAGGTCAGGTTGGCGCCGTCGTAGAGCGCGTCGAAGGTGTCCCGGTCGTAGAACGCCTCGGAGTAGAGCGACTTGTGGCCGCCCGTGTCGTGCACCTTCGCCTCGATGGCGCGGTTGCGCGGCGATGTCGGCGCGTCGGGCCCGACGGCGACGTTGCCCCAGAAGCCCACGTTGACGTAGGTCTGCCCGGCCGCCAGCGGATAGGACGGCCACGGCCGTGCGGAGTCCTCCCGGCGGAGTCGGAGCGGGCACAGCCAGACCGGTCGCATGCCGATCTCCCGGTCGAACCGGGCCGGGAACTCGGGCAACCGCTCGACCGGCACCTCCACGTCCTGGACCACCCGCTCCCCCTGCGGGCGACCGGCTCGCCGGTCCAGCCGGTCGCCGATCCCCCACCGGCGGTCGAGCGCGACCAGCTTCATGTAGACGTCGGACCGCCTCATGCGACGCGGCCAGATGCGGCGTAGGACCGGGTGCTGCGCACCGAAGGCCCGCGAGCACCAGAACCAGTCGGTGTCCCAGCGCCAGAGGTAGTCGAGCATCGTCAGGCGGTCGGTCGAGTGCTGCTGGATCGAGCGGTAGTAGACCTCCTGCCCGCCGTAGTCACTGGTCGGGCCGCGCTCGTCGGTCCACCGGGCGAGCGTCAGGTAGGCCTCGTCCGGCGCGAAGACCACGCCATCGACACCATCGACGCGCTCCCCGTCCCACTCCCGGCTCTCGGCGATCGTCGAGATCGCGTCCGGCAGCTCGGCGAGATCGTCGAAGTGCACGTGCCGGATCGCGGCGTACGGCGAAATGCGCTCGAGCTCGATCCGCAGTCGGATCGCATAGCCCAGCGAGCCGTAGGAGTTCGGGGAAGGCGTCGAACAGGTCGTCGCCCGGCCTCGTCGTGACGATCTCGCCGGCGCCGGTCAGCACGTCCATCTCGAGCACCGACTCGTGCGGCAGCCCGCTGCGGAAGCTGGTCGCCTCGATGCCCAGCCCGGTGACCGCGCCCCCGAGGGTGATCGTGCGCAGCTGCGGGACGACCAGCGGGATCAGCCAGTGCGGGAGCGTCGCCTCGACGAGGTGCTCGTAGGTGCACATCCCCCGGACGTCAGCCGTGCCCCCGACGTCGTCGATCGAGATGACTCCGTCGAGCCCGGACACGTCGAGGCCCGGGCCGCGCGGGCTCCGGCCGCGGAACAGGTTGGTCGTCGGCTTGGCCAGCCGGACCGGCGCGCCGGGGGGCAGGGCGGCATACGACTCCGGGAGCCGCGCCACGCCCTCCCGGTGTGAGTCCCACCCGACCGCGGCGCGCACATCTCCACGCTAGCGCGTGGGCACGCTCAGGTGGGCTGGTTGTCAGGTGAATTGGGTCTTTTCGATCGCACCACGGACATCGCCGACGTGCACGGGAACGCCGGTGCCGGCGAACTCCCAGGCTGCCGCCAGCGACGGGGCCTCGTCGATCGAGCTGAGCACGACCGCGGCCTCAAGCCCGCGCGAGCCCGACGCGATCGCCATGGCCACGCAGACCTCGAGCGCGGGCAGTGCCAGCGACGGCAGGGCGACGGTGGCACCGGCATAGGTGCGACCGTCGAGGTCGCGCACCGCGGCGCCCTCGGCGGCGTTGGTCCGCGCCCGGGTGGCGCGCCGGGGTGACCAGCTTCTGGTCCTCGGCCGACAGCTCAGTCATCGTCGTTCTCCTGCTCGTCGCTCTCGTCGTTCTCCGCCACCACGCTCACCAGCACGGTGCCGATCTTGTTGCGCCGCCCGGTGAGCCGCTCGGCCTCGAACCGGAGCCCGTGGCACTCGACCACCGATCCCGGGATCGGCACGCGGCCGAGGTGCTTGGCCATCAGGCCGCCGACGCTGTCGACCTCCTCGTCGTGGACCTCGACCCCGACGACCTCGTCCGAGTCGTCCACGGGAAAACGGGAGGAGACGCGGTACGTCGTGTCGTCGACGTACTCCACCTCGATCTCCTCCTCGTCGTACTCATCGGTGATCTCGCCGACGATCTCCTCCAGGGACGTCCTCGATCGTGACGATGCCGGCGGTGCCGCCGTATTCGTCGATGACGACCGCGATGTGCTGGCGGCGGGCCTGCAGCTCGGTGAGCAGGGAGTCGACCGGCTTGGACTCGGGCACCCAGTGGGCGGGACGCATGACCTCGTCGACGCGCTGGGTGAACTCGACGTCGGGCTGCTCGAAGTCGCGCCGGACGATGTCCTTGAGGTAGGCGATGCCGACGACGTGGTCGAGGTTGTCGTCGATCACGGGCACCCGGGAGAAGCCGCTGCGCAGGAACAGCGACATGGTCTGGCGCAGGTTCTTGTGGCGCTCGATGTAGACGACGTCGGTGCGCGGGACCATCACCTCGCGGGTGGTCGTGTCGCCCAGCTCGAAGACGGAGTGGATCATCTTGCGCTCGCCCGACTCGATCACCGCCGACGCCTCGGCCGGGTCGACGAGCTCGCGCAGCTCGGCCTCCGTCGAGAACGGTCCCTCACGGAAGCCCCGGCCGGGTGTCAGCGCGTTGCCGAGCAGGATCAGCAGCTGCGGGAGTGGCCCCGGGATCGAGGTGACGAAGGACAGCGGCGCCGCCGAGGCCAGCGCGACGGTGGCGTCGTGCTGGCGACCCAGCGTGCGCGGCGCGACACCGATCACGACGAACGAGACCAGCAGCATCGAGCCGACGGCAGTCAGGTAGGCCGGCCAGAAGTCACCGTTGTAGAGGTCGTGGATCCACAGCGCGACCAGCACGATCGTCGGCCGTCTCGCACAGCAGTCGCAGCAGCAGTGCGGTGTTGAGGTAGGCGCGGGGTCGTCGAGGATCCGCACCAACCGGCGCGAACCGGGCCGTCCGTCGTCCTCGAGCTCCTCGGCGCGGGCGTGCGAGAACCCGCCGAGCGCGGCGTCGGCAGCGGAGAAGAGTCCGGCGAGGAAGACGAGCAAGGCTGCTACGAGGAGCAGCCAGATATCGCCGATCACCGGGCCGGGTCAGCGGATGGTGCCCGCCACTCCTGCAGCAGCTCGTCCTGCAACCCGAACATCTCCCGGTGCTCCTCCGGCTCGGCATGGTCGTAGCCGAGGAGGTGGAGGATGCCGTGCACGGTCAGCAGCTCGATCTCGGCGTCGCGCCCGTGACCGGCCTCGACGCCCCGGCGCTCGGCGACGACCGGGCAGAGCACGAGGTCGCCGAGCACGCCCTCCTCGGGCTCCTCGGTGACCTTGCCGGGACGCAGCTCGTCCATCGGGAAGGCCAGCACGTCGGTCGGGCCGTCCTTCTCCATCCACTGCTTGTTCAGCAGTGCGATGGTGTCCTCGTCGACTGCCTTGATGCAGAGCTCGGCCTGCGGGTGGACCCGCATCTTGTCCATCACGAACCGGGACAGGCTGGACAGTCGGCGTACGTCGAGGTCTGTCCCCGACTCGTTGAGGATCTCGATGCTCATGAACGCGTCCCCCGCGGTCGTCCCTGCTCGGCGTGCGGCGCGGCCGCGTCGAACTCGTCGTACGCCGCAACGATCCGCCCGACCAGCTTGTGCCGGACGACGTCGCTGGCGGTGAGGCGGTTGAACGAGATGTCGTCGATCCCCTCGAGGATGCCCTCGATCACCCGCAGGCCGGACTTGACCCCGCTGGGCAGGTCGACCTGCGTGACGTCGCCCGTGACCACGATCTTGGAACCGAAGCCGAGTCGGGTCAGGAACATCTTCATCTGCTCGGGCGAGGTGTTCTGTGCCTCGTCGAGGATGATGAACGAGTCGTTGAGAGAGCGACCGCGCATGAACGCCGGGGGCGCGACCTCTATGGTGCCCGCCGCCAGCAGCTTGGGGATCGACTCGGGGTCGACCATGTCGTGGAGCGCGTCGTAGAGCGGGCGGAGGTAGGGGTCGATCTTCTCGCTGAGCGTGCCGGGGAGGTAGCCCAGCCGCTCCCCCGCCTCGACCGCCGGCCGCGTCAGGATGATGCGGTTGACCTGCTTGGCATGCAGGGCCCGGACGGCCTTGGCCATCGCGAGATAGGTCTTGCCGGTGCCGGCCGGGCCGATGCCGAAGGTGATCGTGTTCTTGTCGATCGAGTCGACGTAGTGCTTCTGGTTGATCGTCTTCGGGCGGATCGTGCGGCCACGGTTGCTGAGGATGTTGAGCGAGAGGACGTCGGCCGGGCGTTCCTTCGTCTCGGCCTTCATCATCGTGACGATGCGCTCGACGATCTCCTCGCTGACACCCCGGCCCGTGCGGATGATCGTGACGATCTCGTCGAGCAGCCGCTCGGCCAACGCGATCTCGGCGGGCGGGCCGGTGAGCGTGATCCGGTTGCCGCGCACGTGCACCAAAGCGCCGAAGGCCCGCTCGATGATGCCGAGGTGCGAATCGCCGGGGCCGAGCACGCTGACCATGTCGATGCTGTTGGGCACCACGACGGTGTGCGTGGGTGCTGCTGAACTGTCAGTCATGGATGCCCCGGGCGGGCGACCTTCCCGGATCGGTGGCGGAGCGTGCCTCCATGCTACCGAGGCGCGCCGACACCGCCCACCGAGTTGTGCTCGACGCAGAACTCGTTGCCCTCGGGATCTGCCAGCACCACCGGGTCGACGTAGTCGCGCAGGACCCGAGCACCGAGGCCGACCGGGCGCCGTACCTCGTCACCGGCATCCGCCATGGGACGCAGATCGAAGTGCTGGCGGTTCTTCGCGGCCTTCCCCTCGGGAACCCGAACGAACCAGAGACTCGGACCTCCCCATCCCGCCGGCTCGACCCGGGCACGGTCGGGGGTGCTGTCCTCGTCGACGTCGGACCCGAGTGCCTTAGCCCAGAACTCAGCAACGCGCAGTGGCTCATGGCAGTCGAAGGTCACAGACTTGATGAACGACACCATGGCGGTCACGGTAACCGGAGTCAGGTCCGCTCTGCCTCAAGCGCTGAGCGGAGCGCGACCACTCCGGGCGGCGTTGATCTCGTATCCCTGCCTCCGATGCCGCGACTGTGCTTCCCACTCCGTGACGCCTGTCTATGTCAGCAGGCTGCATAGCAACGTGCTTCCGGTTCGCGAGGTCGCGCACAGGACGTAGGACGACGGCTTCGTCATTGAGTGACGATAGAGCTGGTTCGGCCTACGTCCGCCGATGGAATCGAAGGTCACCGCTCGGCAGGCGGTCGTGCAGATAGCGATCGTCGTGCGCGCGGTGGTGATGGTGGCTGCAGAGGAGGATCGCGTTGGTCAGATCAGTCTTCCCGCCTTGGGACCACGCGTGCAGGTGGTGGGCCTCGGACCGGGCGGCGGGCATGTCGCATCCCCGGGCCCGGCATCTCTTGTCGCGCACGGCGAGGGCCCGGCGCTGGGCTGCGGTGAAGAGTCGCTGCGCCCCGCCGACGTCGAGGACCTCGGACTTGCCACCGAGGACGACGGGAACGATGTTGCCGGTGCAGGCCAGACGACGCGCCTCGGACGCAGTGATGCGGCCGTCGGTGCCAGTCGTCGCGACACCGATGCCGGCGAGCAGCTTGTCGAGAGGGATCGTGACCATGACGGTGGTGGCCGTACCGCCATGGACGGGGAGCTTGGCCGGATCGAGGTGTTCGAGCAGCTCTGCAGAACGCGTGGCCCAGCCGGGTCGAATGGGGCAGCTCGCTCATCGCGTCGGTCCGGCCGGGTGTCTCGTCGGACCGGCGCGGGTTGGTCCGGGCATGGAGATAGGTCATGAGCCGGTCGAGGATCGCATCGGGAAGGCGGATCTTGGCCGTGCCGGTGCCGTCGCCGTGCGACTGCGTGGTCAGGCTGGTCTTCGCCCGGGCGTGCCGCTCCTCGTCCTCGAGCTGCTTGCGCTCGTGCTCCTCGCCGACCTCCGGTGCGATCACGTCGAGGATCCGTCGGCCGAGCTTGCGCAGATCGCGAGGCGCGTACGTCGCCGCGTGCTCGACCAGCACCCGCTCGGCCTTCGCAACGATGTCCGCGCACACGTCGTCGGGCAACGCATCCAGAGCCCCAGCGATGACCTCGGTCTGGGCTGAGGACGCTCGCCCGTCGGCGTACGCCTCGGCCGGGACCAGCCACCGTCGATCGAGCGACCTGCCCAGCTGCATGGCCCGACGGGCCCGGACCCCGATCCGCCCGCGCGGCCTGCTGGAACCGAGCCCCGATGTCGCGGGCACCCGACTCTGCTGCCACGTCGTCGGCGACTGCCAGCACCCGCAGCTTGGCGGCCGCGACCCGGGACTCGAGCCGGTCCAGAGCCAGCAGGGACGAGGCCTTCTCGGTGGACGTGAGGTAGAGGAGCTCGACCGCAGCCACCTTGTCCAGCGCGGCGGCGATGGCCTGCTCGCAGTCCCGGACGAGGTGTCCGGTCGTCATGGGCGGGGCTCCGATCGCGTTGGGGATGTTCACCACCGCATTGCGGTGGGTTCCCCGAGGCATCGTCGGGCTGCGCCAATTCCGACACGCGTGAGCCAAGTGGCGTCCGGGGCACATCCGGTTCTCTGCGTGTCTCCGAGCCCTTCTCCGGGGTCGGGTGCCAGTTACGATCTGCGACATCCATCGTACTTGTTTTCGAACACCTGCGCAACGCTTTGGGCCCGCCCCGGTGGGTTTCCGTCCATCTCGCCGCGCTCGGCCTCCCACACGTGCTGGCGCTGAGTAACCGCGCGATCGTCCTGACCTCACGTACGCAGTCCTGAACTCCTCTTCGCCCCGAGGCGCGCACGCGAAGGTTCAAGGTGAGCAGCCTCCTCTCAGCCCTTCTCCTTGCTGCCCACACGATTGCGTTCGACACGGCGTCGAGGTGAGTCCGCATGCGGGGCAAACGCCAGACGACTCCGCACGCGAAAGCGTCAAGGACGAGAAGCACCGGGAAGATGATGAGCGTCTCCAGATCGGTTCGACCCAAGCCAAACGCCACTGCTGCAGCCCCGCCGACGCTGATGATCCCGCCCATGACGAGGCCGACCACTCGATCGACCCAGAGGCCCCCGGTACCGCGGGAGGTGCGCAGGACCGGCGACGCCGCCAACGACCATCCGCCCCGAAGAACCAGCCAAGGAGTCCCGATGCTTCCGGCCAGCGTGACGAGCGCAATATCGGCCCGCGCCGGAGCCGAGGACAAGACCTCAGTAGCGAGCGTTCGGGCTATCAGCATCAGGGCGACAATCACGAGCGTGGCTTTCCACGGGAACACACAAAGCGGCGAGGGCGACCCGCTGGCGTCCCCGGAGAGTTTTACCAATTGAGAGTGGCGCCGACTCTCCGTCTCTCGACTGAGCATTAAGTCGTGGCGGGTCACGGTCAGCGGTGCCAAGGTGCACGTGACCATCACAGATAATGCGCTAGCCGCCGCCCCGTCCCACGCACTCCCTCCAAGACCCAAGCTCGTTCCTACCGATGCCGCACACAGCCAGACCTGTGCTGCGCACACCCCCAGCGCAAGGAAGAAGGCCATTCTGGCCAGCCACACCGCACGCGTGAAAGCCGCAGGCGACGACCCACTCGCTTTCGACTCCGCGACTGAAACCGCCAACACGAGCGTTAGCACGATTCCCGCCGGGGATAGGGAAACGGTCACGGCGTCAACTCCAGCGGGCAATCGAATCGACTCGACCGCACTCGCAACGAGTTCTGAGAACTGAGGCTCGCCGGGGTTGCGCACCGTCCCCATGAACCAGAGGCCGGGGCCAATGCGCCCGTGACGCCAACAATGAGGGTCCCGACGCTGCCGGCGATCAGTGCAGCGAACTCCCGACGACTCGCCTCGGCTTCATAGTTCGCCAGTGTCTCTGCTTCAAATGCATCCATGCTGATTCTCCCGAGAAGTGCTGGTCCTCGGACGTTAAGTGAAGCCACCGACACTGCGGGCGAGCGGAACTCCTGCACGAGGTGCCACGGCCACGGGGTGGACCCGCGTGAGAGCCTGCCTTCATGGTCGCGCTCGAGACTGATCGCCTGCTGCTCAGGCCATGGCGCGTCGAAGAGACCGCCGTGCAACGTGACCTGTGGGCAGAGCGCGACCCGCGCGTCCCACCACATCGCCGCATCGACGCGGGAGGACACCCCACGCTCGCAGAGCTCGAGGAGTCGATCCGCACCGGGCAGCCGTCCTCCTCGATCGGCTTGCTGGCGCTCGAGCGAAGGGCCGAGGGCGACGTCATCGGCTACTGCGGGCTCATCGAGAGCGACCGGGGTGCCGCTGGAGAAGCGGAGCTGGCCTTCGAGCTGCTGCGGCGCCACCGGGGGCAGGGATACGCGACGGAGGCCTCGCGCGCGGTGATGGACTGGGCGAGGTCGTCGGGACACGAACGGCTCTGGGCCACCGTCTGGGACTGGAACACAGCGTCTCGACGCGTGCTGGCCAAGCTCGGCTTCACGGAGATCGTCAACGTGAAGGGCGACTGATCGCCGTGCACGCTGGTCTCATGCCCGGCCCTGACCGCGAGTGGTACGACGAGGATCCCGACGCGCACGACGACGACAGCGATCCCTCGTGGTTCCCGGGCCAGCGGCTGCCCGAGGACGCGAAGCTGATGGGCCTGACCCACCACGTGCCCGAGGGCGCGCTGCTGGACTTCGCCGGCAACCTCGACGGTGCCAAGGCGCTGCACCGGGTCACCGCCCGGATGCTGCTGGTGGTCTTCGGGTTGCCGGTCGTCTTCACCGTGATGCGAATCTGGGGAGAGCTGACCTGATCCTCAGGGACGGGTGATCTGCAGCATGCCCGGGCACATCTCGTCGGTGGTGCCCTCGCCCCACACGACGTAGCGATCGGGCTGGCCCTCGAAGGACGGCAGCTGGTCGCGCAACCACTGCACGTGCTTGCAGGTGACCTCCACGGTGTCGCCGGGCGCGAGGGTGACCGGCTCGATGTCGCGCGCGCCCCCGGTCGTCGAAGTCCCACACGGGGATGTCCAGCACGGTCTTCGCCTCCGGCGTGCCGGGGTTGACCTCGATCCGGATCTCGCGACCCAGCAGGTGCATGTGGCCGCCGGTGGCGTGGATCGTCATCGGCTCGCGCACGGTGCGCGTGCAGCTCTGCACCTGACCGGGCTCGGGTTCTCCGCCACACAGCAGGTAGAGGGCGTTGGCGGTGGCCGAGCCCTCCGGCCCGAAGCGGTCCATCACGTCGAACATCGCCGCGTTGCGGTCGCACAGCGGGCCGTCGGCGTGCGCGGCGCGGCACGGCAGCTCGACCGGTGCGGGCAGCAGCATGGTGTGCAGCTGCTGCATGTCGCGGTTGCCGGGAGCCAGTCGCAGCTGCGCGGCAGAGGTGTCCGGCGACGTGCCGGCCGGGAGGTTGTAGTGGACCTGCATGATGATCCGGCTGCCGGCGCGGAGCTTCACGCCGTAGCCGAGCTTGCGCACGGACTCCTTGCCGCCGGGCGCCCGGGCGCCGATCCACGGGGCGTCGTCGACGTTCTGGAACCTGTCGAGGCCGGTGCCGCCGAAGCAGGTCCAGCCCTCGCCGTCCTCCTCGGCGTCGACCGCCTCTGCCTCCGCGATCTGCTCGGGCGGCACTCTGGAAAAGGATCACGTGGTGGACGACCTCGGGGTTGCCGGGCTGCACGGTCGTGCCGGTCAGCCACTCGTCCTCGGTCAGCTCGGGGTCGAGCAGGAAGCAGCGGTAGTCGTCGGCCCCGGCGCCGAACGGCGCGGAGGGCGTGTACGCCGCGGGCATCGTCAGCGTCGAACGCCGCTCGCCCTGACGGAGCGGGACCTCCTTGGCGGGCTTGGCAGCCGCGTGAGCGTCGTGGCCCGCGGCCTCGCTCGTCTCGCTCGTCTCGCTCGGGGACTGCGTCGCCGTCGTGGGACCGTCGTCGCTCGGAGCTGTCCGTGCCTCCGCAGCCCGCGAGCAGCAACGTGGCGGTCGCGGCCAGCGCGATCAGACGGCGCGGCGCGCGCAGATGCATCATTTCGACAGCCTAGGCGCAACAGGAGCGCCCGGAACGGGCTTCATCAGATCGCGTCGCGCCCGTCCACCCGGGACGTCTCCGGCCGGGACCGACTCCACGAAGGTGACCCGGGGCCGCACCCGCAGCGAGGCGCGGGTGCGCTCCTCGGCTGCCGCCGTGGCCGCGTCGAGATCGGCACCGCCGGCGGCGACGAGCTCGAGCCTGAGCTCGTCGCGGTCGCCGTCGCGCAGCACGACGTAGCGCCCGGCCTCGACCCCGACGTCGGCCAGTCCGCGCACCACTTCCGCGGCCCGGTGGGGGTGGATGAACATGCCGCGGGCCTTGACCGCGGCACCGACCCGGCCGAGCACGCCGGCCAGCCGCAGCCGGTCGCCCGTGAGCTGCCAGCGCGAGATGTCGCCCGTGCCGAAGCGCAGCAGCGGGGTCCCCTCGCCCACCATGGTGAGCACGACCTCGCCCGGCGACCCGTCGAGCACCGGGGCGCCGCTCTCGGGGTCGCAGACCTGCACGAAGACATGGCCGGGCACCTCGAGCCCGGCGCCGGGATCGACCTCGTGGCCGATCAGGCCGGCCTCCGCGGTGCCGTAGGCCATCAGCACGGTCGGCACGCGCGCCACCGGGCGCTCACGCAGCGGATCGGGCAGGGGCTCGGCCGTGACCAGCGCCTTGGCGACGTGCCAGTCCTGCGCCGGCAGGCCGAGCTGGTCGAACGCCTCGACCAGCGCGCTGAGATAGCTGGGCAACCCGATGTAGGCGGTGACCCCGATGTCGGCCACGACCCGCGCCCGGACCTCGACCTGAACCGACGCCGCCCGGGATGACGGTGGCGCCGACGGCCCGGCAGGCCGGGTCGAACATCATGCCCGCGGGCGAGAGGTGGTAGCCGAAGCAGTTGAGCACGACGTCGCCGACGCCGATGCCGCACGCCTCGAGCGCGGCGGCCCACTGCCACGGGTCCTCCCCCTCGAGCTGGACCTCGTAGATCGGACCCGGGGAGGCGAAGAGACGCGCCACGGGCGTGCCTTCGGCCACCAGACCGCCGTGCACGGCGGATAGGCACGCTGCAGGGCAGGCAGGGCGTCCTTCGTGAGCACCGGCACCGTGTCGAGGTCGGCGGCGGTGAGCGTCGAGACGCCCACGCCCGCCGCGGCCGAGCGGTCTCGGATGGACGGGACCCGGTCCACCACCCGCCCGATCGCTCCCGCGGCCTCTGCTCCCCGAGTGTCGTAGTAGTCGCGGACCGCTTTCATCACAGACACCGTTCCCCCTCTAGAGCCAGCGCTTGCGGCGCTTGTAGTGCTTGACCTCGCGGTAGTTCTTCGCGCCACCCTCGCCACCGAGGCCGAGGTAGAACTCCTTCACGTCCGGGTTCTCCGAGAGCTCTGCCGCCGTCCCCTCGAGGACGATGCGGCCGCGCTCGAGGATGTAGCCGTGGTCGGCCACTTCGAGGGCTCGTCGGGCGTTCTGCTCGACGACCAGCACGGTGAGCCCGGTCTCCGCGTTGAGGTTGCGGATGTGTCCGAAGATCTCCTGGACCAGCAGCGGGGCCGGGCCCAGCGACGGCTCGTCGAGCATCAGGAGTCGCGGCTTGGCCATCAGGGCCCGCCCGATGGCGAGCATCTGCTGCTCGCCACCGGAGAGGTAGCCCGCGACCCGGTTGCGCATGTCGGCGAGCTTCTCGAAGTAGGTGTAGACCATGTCGAAGTCCTCGGGCTTGGCCCCACCTCGCGAGTAGCCACCCGCCACCGGGTTCTCGTGCACCGTCAGGTGCTCGAAGACATGGCGACCCTCCATGCAGAGCGAGAGCCCTGCCTTGACGCGCTGCGGCGTCCATCCGGGTGATGTCCCGGCCGTCCGGGACGATCTTGCCGTCCGAGATCTCGCCGCGCCTCGCTCGGAAGCAGTCCCGAGACAGCCTTGAGCGTGGTGGACTTCCCCGCGCCGTTGGAGCCGAGCAGCGCGACGATCTTTCCCTCGGGCACCGACAGCGAGAGGCCCCGCAGCACGAGGATGACCTCGTCGTAGATCACCTCGATGCTGTCGACGCTCAGCAGGGGAGCGGCCCGCCGCAGCGGCCGGGACGTGCCCGGCCGCTGCGGACCGGATGGACGTGTCACTCATTCCGGCGTCACACCGCTCTCGAGCGACTTCATGGCGCCACCCTCGGCCACGTAGACGCCCGTGCCGGTCGAGCCGCGGTGCGAGTCAGCGGTGAACTCGACCTCGCCCGTGCCCACGACGCCACCGGTGTCGATCGGGCCGAGGTTCTCCGGGGCCTCCTTGATCGCGGGACCGGAGATGTCATCGCCGTCCTCGAGGACCTTGCGGATGCCCTCGGCGAGGATGTGCATGGTGTACCAGCCCCGGACGTAGTGCACGCCCTCCTCCTCGAGGGAGGAGCCGTTCTCGGCGAGGTAGGACTGGATCTGCTCGTGCCCCGGCTGCTCGGCGGTCGGCGGCGCGAACGGCTGGACCAGCACGCTGCCCTCGGCCGCCTCACCGGCGCCGTCGAGGAAGAGCTCGTCGGAGCACCAGTTCAGGCACACGATCCGCATGTCCGGGCCCTGTGCGGCGATGTCCTTGGCGACCGTGGCGGCCGGGCTGGACACGTTCTGGATCAGGACGTACTTCGCGCCCTGCGACTTCGCCCCGCGCGAGCAGGCCGACGTAGTTGGCGGCGCCGGCCGGCATCGGGTAGGCCACCATGTTGATGTCGAGGCCCTTCTCCTCGATCCGGGCCTCGGCGTCCGCGAGGGGCGCCGGGCCGAAGGGCGAGTCGTTGTGGAAGAACGCGACCTCGGCCGTGGCGTCGGAGTCCTCGTCGATCCAGTTCAGGCCGACGCGGGCCCGGTCGGAGTAGGTCGGCGCGACCACGAAGTTGTAGGGCGCCTGCGCGGGGTCGGTCAGCGCTTCGGCGTACGACGCGGACATGAAGGGAATCTCGTCCTGCGTCACCTTGCCCGACAGCGCCTCGGAGTCACCGGTGCCCCAGCCCCGGATCGCGACGGCACCCTCGTTGAGGTATTCCTTGTAGAGGCGCTCGGCGGTGGGGACGTCGTAGGCGTAGTCCTTGGACGTCGCGTCGATCTCGCGGCCCTCGATGCCGCCCTCGCCGTTGATCCAGTCGATGTAACCGAGCATGCCGTCGTTGTACGGCGTGCCGACGTCGCCCGTGGCGCCCGTCAGGTCGGCGATCACGCCGATCGGGATGGCGCCACCCTCGTCGCCACCCTCGTCGTCCGCACCGGGGGCGCACAGGCGGTGAGAGCGACCGGGGCGGAGGCCGCGAGGGTGGCCGTCCAGCGTGTCCTGAACATGAGGTTTCTCCTTGTTGGTAGGGGCGGAGCTGATTGGTGCGGGTGGATCCGGTGGGTCAGTAGCGGAACGGCCAGAAGCGGATGTAGTCCTTCATGCGTTGCCAG
The DNA here is from genome assembly GCF_024703895.1 of Nocardioides sp. B-3. Lineage (GTDB taxonomy): Bacteria > Actinomycetota > Actinomycetes > Propionibacteriales > Nocardioidaceae > Nocardioides. The sequence goes on along the minus strand of NZ_CP087968.1, from coordinate 3,247,937 downwards.
ATCTGTGCGAGGCCGCGTGGCTCGAACAGGAGGAAGAAGATGATGACGAGGCCGAAGACGACCTGCTCGATGGCCGGCACGCGGCTGAGCAGGACCGGGACCGAGTCGCCGACGGCGCCGACGGTCTCTCTGGATGAAGACCGGCACCAGCACCATGAAGGCCGCGCCGTAGACCGAGCCGGCGATCGTGCCGAGGCCGCCGACGATGATCATCGCGAGGTAGAGGATCGACACGTCGAGGGTGAACGCCTCCCGGGTGACCGTCTCCGTGTAGTGCGCCGACAGCGCGCCGGCGAGGCCGACGAAGCCCGAGGACACGGCGAACGCGGTGACCTTGGCGCGGGTGATGTTGACGCCGATCGCCGAGGCCGCGATGTCCCGGTCGCGCACGGCCATGAAGGACCGGCCCAGCGACGTACGGAACAGGTTGCGGGCCGCGAGGACCGCCAGCACCGCGAAGGTGAGCAGGATCCAGTACCACTGCCACTCGAAGTACTGGCGCTCGATCTCGAAGCTGCCCGGGCTCAACCGGTCGACGGTCAGCGGGGCGCTGCCGTCGCGCAGGAAGGTCCAGCGGCGGGCGACGAAGACGATGATCTCCCTGGCTGGCCAGCGTCGCGATCGCGAGGTAGAGCCCCTTGATCCGCAAGGCGGGCAGGCCGAACAGGGCACCCGCCACAGCGGTGATGACCACCGCGCAGGCGATGCTGATCGGCGCCGGCAGGTCGGCGCGTTGGTAGAGCAGTGCCGACGAGAACGCGCCGATGGCGAGGAACCCGCCCTGTCCCAGCGAGATCTGGCCGGTGAAGCCGACCCGGGATGTTGAGTCCGACGGCGCCGATGACGGCGATCAGGATCGTGTTGACGATCGAGAGCCAGTAGTTGTCCGGGACGTAGGGCGTGACGATCAGCCCGATGATCATCAGGGCAAGGCGGAAGTACTCCGCCTTCGTGTGCCTGCAGCGCGGACTCGCGCCGATAGCTGCGGTGGTAGACACCGGTTGCGGTGGCAGACATGTCAGACCCTCTCGATCCGCGTCTCGCCGAACAGCCCGTAGGGGCGGACGAGGAGGATGGCTACCAGCAGGAGGTACGGCGCGATCTGGGCCGGGCCCGGGTCCCAGTAGCTGCTGACGTACTGGCCGGAGAGGCCGATCACCGGGCCGCCGACGATCGTGCCGGGGACCGAGTCGAGGCCACCGAGGATCACCACGGGGAAGACGAGCAGGCCGAAGGTCGTGAGCCGGCTGCTCACCTCGGTGATGTCGCCGAGGAGCACGCCGCCGATGAGTGCGCTGACGGCCGCCAGTGCCCGGGCCATCGCGAAGATCCGCCGCACCGAGATGCCGAGGGTGAGTGCGGCCTGCTGGTCGTCGGCGACGGCGCGCATCGCGATGCCGTGGCGGCTGCGCTGGAAGAACAGCGTGAAGAGCGTCAGCACGACGGCCGCGATCACGATCACCGGGATCCGGTTGAGCGGGAAGGTGGCGCCGGCGAACTCGATGGTGGTGCGCGGGAGCAGCGCGGGCTGGGTGACCGCGCGGGTGCCGAAGAACAGCTGGGCCACGGCCTTGAGCACGGCCGCCAGCCCGATCGTCACCATGATCACGCTGATCGCGTTCTCCCCCACCAGCGGCCGGAGGATGAGCCGCTCGATCAGGACGCCCATCAAGATCGCGAACAGGATCCCGACCACCACGGCGAGCACCAGCGGAAGCTGGAAGACCACGAACGCGGCGTAGACCGTGTAGGCGCCGATGAGCAGGAACTCACCCCGGGCGAAGTTGATGACGCCGGTGGACTTGTAGATCAGCACGAAGCCGAGCGCGGCGAGGGCGAGGATGGCGCCGTCGGAGACGCCGTAGATCGTCTGGGTCAGGAAGTTGCTCATCGCCGACCACTCCAGACCGGGCGCTGCTTGCTGTGTTGCGGGGGCACGTATCCCTCCGGGTGGTGGATGTCGAGGGTGATGGCCCGCTTGGTCGAGGTGCCGTCCCGGTAGGAGACGGTGTTGGTCATGCTCACGCGGTCGTCGCCGCGGTCGAGCGCCTCGATGAGGTCGGCGTAGCGCTCGTTGATGACGCTGCGGCGGACCTTGCGGGTGCGGGTGATCTCGTCGTCGTCGGGGTCGAGCTGCTTGAAGAGCACCGGGGAAGTGCTTGACCTTGATGCTCTCGGGGAGCTCGGCGTTGGCCCGGTGGACCTCCTGCTTGAGGAGCTCGGCGACCTGGTCGTTCCCGGCGAGGTCGGTGTAGGTCGTGTAGCCGAGTCGTTCGTGCTCGGCCCACGAGCCGACGGTGGCCGGGTCGATGGTGATCATCGCCGTGATGTCGGTCGTGCCGAAGGCGACCGCCTCCTCGACGTACGGCGAGAACTTGAGCTTGTTCTCGATGAAGGCACTGGAGAAGCGGGTGCCGTCGGGGGGCGGTGAGCACGTCCTTGGCGCGGTCGATGACGACGAGGTGGCCGTCCTCGACGTAGCCCGCGTCACCGGTGTGCAGCCAGCCGTCGGCGTCGACGGTCTCCGAGGTCGCGGCCTCGTTGCCGACATAGCCCCGGAACACCGACGAGCTGCGCAGCAGGATCTCGCCGTTGTCGGCGATCTGGAGCTCGGTCTCGGGCAGGGGGACGCCGACGGTGTGGAAGCGGACGTCGTTGCTGTGGTGCAGCACCGCGATCCCGCAGATCTCGGTCTGGCCGTAGATCTGCTTGAGGTTGACGCCGATCGCGTGGAAGAACCGGAAGACGTCGGGACCCAGCGGGGCGCCACCGGTGTAGCAGCGACGGACGCGGGCGAGACCGAGCTGGTCTCGCACCGGCCTGCAGCGCGACCCAGTCGGCGAGCAGGGCGAGCAGCCCGAGGAGCGGACCGGCCCCCTTGCCGCTGACCCGGCGGGCGGCCACCTTGTCGCCGACGGCGTAGGCGAGCCCGAAGACGCGTCGCTTGAGCCAGCCGGCCTCGTCGATGCGCACCTGGACCTCGGAGAGCATGGACTCCCAGATGCGCGGCGGGCTGAACATCACGTTGGGCCCGATCTCGCGCATGTCCGAGCGCTGGGTGGCGGAGTCCTCGGGGAACGAGAGCGTGAAACCACGCAGGAGACCGCAGGCCACCGCCATCATCTGCTCGCCGATCCGGGCCAGCGGCAGGAACGAGACGAACCTGTCCTTGGGGCCGAGCGGGTCGACGTTGGTGAGGTGCTCCGCCATCGAGAGCAGGTTGTGGTGGCTGAGCTGGCCCAGCTTGGGCAGCGACGTGGTGCCGGAGGTCGTGCAGACCACGGCCACGTCGTCGGGGGCGCCGAGCGCGACCTCCTGCTCGAACCAGCCGGGACGACTCGAGGCCCAGTCGCGACCACGCGCCGCGAGGTCCTCGAAGTCGGCGAGCCACTCGTCGGCGTACTCCTCGAGCCCGTGCGGGTCGTAGTAGGCGACCTGCTCGACGTGCGGGAGCAACGGGCGGACCTTGAGCAGCTTGTCGACCTGCTCCCCGGTCCTCGGCGATGACGACCCGCGCCTTGCTGAGCTCGAGGATGTGGACGATCTCCTCGTCGAGGCTCGTCGGGTAGATCCCGACGACCGCCGCGCCGAGGGACTGGGCGGCGAGCTCGGAGATCAGCCACTCGGGACGGTTGTCACCGATGACGGCGACGATCTCGCCGCGACGCACGCCCAGCGAGGCCATGCCGTGGGCGATGTCGCGCACGCGCTCGGCATACTCCGCCCACGTGATCGGCTGCCAGATGCCGTAGAGCTTCTCCTGCAGCGCGATGCCCCGGGGGGCGCTCGGCGGCGCGCTCGGCCGGAGAGACGGGGCATCGTCGTGCTCATGCGTCCGCCCCGAGGTAGGCCTCGACGACGGCGGGGTTGGCGCGGACCTCTGCGGGGGTGCCGTCGCCGATCAGCCGGCCGAAGTCCGGGACGCTGACGCGGTCGGAGATGTCCATGACGACGCCCATGTCGTGCTCGATGAGCATCACGGTCACGCCGCGCAGCTCGTTGACGTCGAGGATGTAGCGCGCCATGTCCTCCTTCTCCTCCGCGTTCATGCCGGCCATCGGCTCGTCGAGCAGGAGCAGCCCGGGCTCGATGCACAGCGCTCGGCCGAGCTCGACCCGCTTCTGGATGCCGTAGGACAGGGCGCCCACGTGGGCGTGCCGGTGCTCCTGGAGCTGGAGGAGGTCGATGACCTCCTCGACGAACTCGCGGTGGCGGAACTCCCGGTTGCGCGCCGGCCCGAACCACGCCAGCGACGGCAGCAGGCTGTGCTTCATGTGGATGTGGCGCCCGAGCATGAGGTTCTCGAGCAGGGTCAGGTGGCCGAACAGCTCGATGTTCTGGAAGGAGCGCGCAACGCCGTACCGCGCGATCCTGTGCGGCGGCAGCGCGACCACGTCGTGGGTTCGGGCGACCCCCCTCTCCTCGCTGCGCGTGTGCAGGGTGATGTGACCGTCCTGCGGCTTGTAGAGGCCACTGGCGCAGTTGAGCAGGCTGGACTTGCCGGCGCCGTTGGGGCCGATCACCGAGTGCACGTCGCCCCGGCGGACCGTGAACGACACCTCGGAGAGGGCGCGGATGCCGCCGAAGCGCAGGGAGATGTCCCCGATCTCGAGGAGCGGCTCCCCCACCGGCACCCGGCTGGAGTTGAGCTCGAAGCGGTAGGCCCGACTGAGCACCCGGGGTTCCTCCTGTGTGACCGAGCAGCGTGAAAGGGCAGAACGATGTGACCTGGACCTCACGCTACTTTCCACTATGTGAAAGCACAACCCTCTATTTGGAATCATCTTCCGGTGATAGTCTCGCCGCGTCACATAACGGAAGGTGGAGCATGAGCGACTCGCGTCCGGACCCAGTGGAGGTCCGAGGCACTCTCGGGACGGTCCGCAATGCGGTCAGGCTGCTCGACCTGCTGGCCGACGGCCCGGCCTACCAGCAGCTGACCGACCCGGCCGAACGCTCCGACCTCTCGGTGCCGACCGCACACCGGCTGCTGCGCTCCCCGGTCCCGGCGGATCTCGTCGAGCAGGACTCGCGCTCCTCGCGCTACAGCCTCGGACCCGAGGTGACCCGCCTGTCCCAGCGCTACTGGGCCGACTGCCGATCCTCGGCGCCCTGTCCCCCTACCTCGTGTCCCTGCGCGACACCCTCCAGTCGACCATCCACGTGGCCGTGCTGGTGCGCGAGTCGGTCGTCTACGTCGACCGCATCGACGCCGCCGACGGCGGCCCCTACCGCGACAGCCACCGCGTCACCGACGCGCTCTCGACGTCGGCGGGCCGACTGCTGGCCGCCCGGTCGGGCGACGATCTCTGGCAGCAGTGCCTCGACGCCCACCCTGTTCCGCTCAAGGACGACCCGGGCGCAGCTGCGCACCGAGTGGGCGAAGGCGCCCTTCCTCGCCTCCCCTGCCGACGAGCTGGCGGTCGTGGTCCACGACGCCTCCGGGACCCCGGTCGCCGCGCTCGCCACCACCGTTGCGCCCGGTGCGGATGCCGCCCGGCTCGAGGTCATCGCGGCGCACCTGTCCCGCGCCGCCACCGCTGCCGGAAGGACGCTGGGTCATGGCTGAGCACGGTCAGGACACCGCTGCCTACTTCGCCGCCCTGGGCCGAGGCCGCCGGGCAGCTGACCTGGGACACCCCCCGGACCGAGCTCTTCCGTGAGCAGCCGCCCCTGCACGACTGGTTCGTCGACGGCCGCCTCAACCTGTCGGTCAACTGCATCGACCGCCACCTCGCCGACCGCGGTGACCGAGCCGCCATCCTGTGGGAGGGCGAGCCCGGCGACCGCCGGGTCCTCACCTACCGCGAGCTGCACATGCAGGTCGTGCGACTCGCTTCCTCCCTGCGTGGGCTCGGCGTCGGCCGGGGCGATCGTGTGGCCCTGCACCTCGGCTGGGTGCCCGAGGCGGTCGCGGCGATGATGGCCTGCGCGCGGATCGGTGCCGAATACACCGTGATCCCCGTGGCGCTGCCGACCGAGGCCCCGGCCGTGCGGGTCGACGACTTCGGTCCCAAGGTGTTGTTCACCCGGGACGGTGGCTGGCGCCACGGCGCGATCCTGCCGCTCAAGTCGAGGGTCGACGAGGCCCTCGAGGCCAGCAGCGGGGTCGAGCACACCATCGTGGTGCGACGCACCGGCGTCCGAGTCGACTGGTACGAGGGCGATCGCTGGTACGACGAGCTGCTGACCGCCGCCGATCCGCGCGCCGGCGAGCCCGTCGCCGTACCCGCGTCGCACCCGGTCGCGTGCGTCCACCTCGCCAACCGACGCGGCCGGCCGGTCGCGATCCGGCTCGGAACGGCCAACCTCGCCGTGGCGGCGCTCGCCAACCATCTCCACGTCATGGGTGAGGGCGACGTCTTCTGGGGTGCCGCCGACATCTCGTGGCTGGGCGCCCGGGCCCACGGCATCGTCGGTCCGCTGCTGGCCGGCGCCAGCACGGTGATGTACGAGGGCACCCTCGACGTCCCGGCGCCCGCTCGCACCTGGCAGATCATCGAGCGCTACGGCGTGACCGCGATGCTGACCTCGCCCTCGATCGTGCGCGCACTGCGCGGCTGGTCGCTGACGCCGACCGGCACCACCGGGTCGCTACGACGACTGACCACGATCGGCGACCGGCTCGACCCCGACCTGCGTGTGTGGTTGCGCGAGGTGCTCGGCGACGACGTCAGGTTGTCCGATGCGTGGGGCCAGCTCGAGCTCGGCGGGATCGTGAGCAACGACGACCCGTCGCCCCTGATGCCGGACCCCGGCTTCGCGATCGTGAACGCCCACGGCGACGAGGTCGCCACCGGCGAGTCCGGGGAGTGGGTCATGCGGCTGCCCCGGCCCGGGGTCCTGCGCGCGGTCGAGGCCCCCGACGGCACCGACCCCACGTCCTACCACTGGGAGCGGCACCCCGGCGTCTACGCCACCGGCGACGTGGCCGGGCGCAACGCGACGGGTGAGATCGAGTTCCTCGGCCGACTTGACGAGGTCATCTCGGTCTCGGGGCAGCTGGTCTCCCTCAACGAGGTGCGCGACGTGCTGCGCGACCAGCCCTTCGTCACCGACGCCGAGGCGTTCGAGACGACCGACCAGCGCCCGGGTCGCGTCGTCGGCGCCGCAGTGGTGCTGGCCGACGAGGCCGCCCCCACCCCGGCGACGTTGCGCGACCTGCAGGACGCCGCGCGCGAGCTGCTCGGCGGGCTGAGCCGACCGCAGCGAGTGCTGGTCCCTGGACCGGCTCGGCTCCCGGCTCGACACGGTCACGCGACGTCGGTCACTCGCCGTGCTCGCGCACGGCCACGACCATCGCACCGTCACCCGGGACCGGGTGGTCGACGCGGCCCGGGGCCTGCCGAGCTCCTAGCGGCTCGGCTCTGGGCCGGGGGTCAGCCGGGCGGCCGGGTCATCGGCCGCCCACCGAGGACGTGCAGGTGCGTGTGGAAGACGACCTGACCAGCCTCCGCACCCGTGTTGAACACCGGGCGGTAGTCGGAGATGCCTTCCTTCTCGGCGACCGCGGCCGCCACCGTCAGCAACTCGGCCGCGCAGGACGGCTCGCCATGGGCGAGCTCGGCGGCATTGGCGTAGTGGCTCGACGGCACGACCGGGACGTGCATCGGCGCCTGCGGGTTGATGTCGCGGAAGGCCACCGCGCTGTCCGTGGCGTGCACGATCTCGGCCGGGACGTCCCCGGCCACGACCTTGCAGAACAGGCAGTCGGCAGGACGTTCTCGAACGCTCATGCCCTTCACAGTAGATCGTGCGGGCGCGGCGTGTAACCGGCTGGCGGCGCCGGACGTCCCACTACCGTGAAACACATGACTTCCCCCACCCACCGACTGGCTGCCCTCCTCTCGCTCGGCGCGCTCGCCCCGGGCGCGACGGCGTGCAGCGAGGAGGTCCCCGACCGCGCTCCGACCCCGGTGTCGAATGAGTCCGAGGCCACCGACCCCGCCGCGTCCCCCACCGAGACGCCGACGGAGACGGAGTCCCCGGAGGGCGAGGGGACCGTGACGGTGCCGGTCTACTTCGTGGGCGAGACGCCGCAGGGTCCGCGCCTGTTCCGGGAGTTCCGCGCCGTACCCTCCGACAACCCGCTCCGGGAAGCGCTTGCGCTGATGCTGGCCGGCGACACCCTCGACCCCGACTACCGCACGCTGTGGCCGCAGGTCGAGATCTCCTCGGTGGGCGCGACGGACGGCGTCCTGCTCGTCCAGATGCCGGGCGACGGCTTCACCGAACGCCCCGACGGGATGTCGAAGTACGACGCGAGGCTCGCGCTGCAACAGCTCGTCCACACGCTCCGGGGCGTCCAGCAGGAGCGGGTGCCGGTCGTGATCAAGCGCGGCGGCACCGACTTCCGGCTGTTCGGGCTCAGCACCGAGACCGAGTTCACCAACGCCGACGCGCTCGACGTCATGAGTCTGGTCAACATCACCACGCCCGAGCAGGGAGCCACCGTCACCGGCGGCACGCTCGAGGCCAGCGGCGTCGGCTCGTCGTTCGAGGCCAACCTGCTGTGGGAGATCCGGCAGGGCGACCGAGGTCGTGCTCGACGGGTTCGCGACGGCCGAGGGCTGGATGGACAAGCTCTACCCGTGGGAGACCTCGATCGACGTCTCCGGCCTCGCGCCCGGCGACTACACGTTCGTGGCCCGCACCGACGACCCGTCCGGCGGCGCCGAGGGCTCCGGGCCGCACGAGGACACCAAGGACTTCTCGCTGGGCTGATTCAAAACGCGGTAAACCGGTCCGGGTGGTCGCGCGTCCCACTAGCGTGACGACCCATGCACTGGCAGGCGCGGTGAGCGCCGATCGCTGGAGCGCCGACGAGGCGCTGTCCGCGCTGTACGCCGCACACTGGCGCCAGCTCGTGCGGCTGGCCGTCCTCCCGGTGCGCGATGTCGGCACCGCCGAAGAGGTCGTGCAGGACGCGTTCGTGGCCATGCACTCTCGCTGGGGTCGGTTGCGCGACAACGACAAGGCACTCGCCTACCTCCGGCAGGCGGTCGTCAACCGGTCCCGCTCCGTGCAGCGGCACCGGGTCGTGGTGGACCGGCATCTCCGCGCTTCCTCCGGCCGGGACCCCGAGACCGCTCCCCCGTCCGACACCCGCGCGCTCGACGCGGACCGGCGCACCGCCGTACTCGATGCTCTCGGGCAGCTGCCCGACCGGCAGCGCGAAGTGCTGGTGCTGCGGCACTACCTCGAGCTCTCGGAGGCCGAGATCGCCGACACGCTGGGCATCGCCCGCGGCTCGGTGAAGTCGCACGCATCGCGTGGATCGGCCGCCTTGCGCGACCTGCTCGGCGACGTCTGGAAGGACGAGTCATGAACCTCCACGAGCTCCTCACCGATGCTGTCGCCGACGTCGAGCCGCGACACGCCCTCGACGAGATCCGCGCACGGACGTCTGGTTCGAGGCGCCGTTGGCCGTACGCCGCAGCCGGAGCCGTCCTCGCCGTCGCCGCGTCCTTCGCCGCGTTCGCGGTGCTGGGACCGGACACCGCGCCGACTGCGACGGATCCGGGGGCGAGCACGTCGGCCTCCCCCAGTGCGACGGCGTCGGAGTCTGCCGGCCCCCAGATGAGGGCAGGCGCCGTGTACTACATCGGTGAGACGCCCGACGGCCTTCGCCTCTACCGCGAGTTCGCGCCCGTTCCCGTGGACAACCCCTTGGTCGGTGCGCTGACGCAGGTGTTCATGGGCGACCCGCAGGATCCTGACTACTTCACCGGGTGGCCCCCGGTTGACTCGACGTTCCTCGGTGCGGAGGTCGTCGACGACGTGATCAGGGTGGAGATCGGCGACCCCGAGAACCTCCTCGAGCACGACCCGCCCGTCGAGCAGTACGCGATGGCCATCGAGCAGGTGATCTACACCGCCCAGGGCCGCGGTGCAGGAGCGGCTGCCCGTGCAGTTCATCCACAACGGAAACCCCGTCAGCGAGCTGCTCGGCCGGGCGACGTCGGAACCGCTCGCGAACGGCGCGGTGCTGGAGACCTTGGCCCATGTCTCGCTGACCACGCCGAGCGAGGGGATGCTCGTCGACAACCGAGAGCCGTTCGTGGTCCGGGGGGCCGGCAACTCGTTCGAAGGCAACATCGTGACTGGGTCGAGGACCTCGACGGAACCGTGGTGGTCGACCAGACGCCCACCATCGCATCCGGCGCGTACGGAGCGAAGCTGTACCCCTACGAGGTCACGCTCGACCTGACCGACGTCCCACCCGGCGACTACCTCGTGGTCTCGTCCACCGACGACCCCTCCGGGCAGAACCGCGAGCACACAGACAGCCGGAGCATCACCGTCGTGGACTGACTCGCACGAACAACTGAGGCAGTTCGTGACGTGACTCGCAGCCTTGAGCGTCTAGTGAGCCGCAGCGCGGCCGAACTGCCTGCAGTTGGGCCGTCGGCGCTCACGGTCTCGGATTGACGGGCACCACGTCGGTCAGGGTGACGTTCGGGCAGGCCGCAACGAAGATCCGACCGCCCGCAGGGGACACGAGCCAGTAGGAGCCCGCCTCGACATCTATGTAGCCGGGCTGGTCGAGGCTCACCCCGCTCCCGGTAGGTCCCGTTGTCCGGCCACTCGGGGCGCTCGGCGTCACGCGTCGGCACGGTCTCGGCCGGCCCCGGGGAAAACTGTCGTCGTGTCGACCGGGATCATCGCGTCAGGGCTCATGCCGGTCACGGAGACCCGCAGTCGCCCTTGGGTGGTCGTGAGCCGTGCAGGCACATCCACGGTCGGCAGGCCGAGCTCGACCTCCATCGGTTCGTCGCAGCCGACGCCCGACTCGGATGAAGCGGACTCCTGTTGGCATCCCGTCATCGCAAGGGTCACGAGGCTCGCAAGCAAGGCCCCGGCGATCATCGAGTCAGCCCCAGCGAGCCGTGCGCGCGAGCAGCGCGCTGACGGCGGCGAGTCCGGCGGTCGACGTACGCAGGACCTCGTCACCGAGGCGAACGGTGACAGCGCCCGCGGCCTCGAAGGCCGCCAGCTCGTCGGGGGCGATGCCGCCCTCAGGGCCGACGATGACGACGATGACGCCGTCGGCCGGCACGTCGAGGGAGGCGAGTGACGTCGTCGCGTCCTCGTGGAGTACGGCGACCAACGCAGCGTCCGGGAGCAGCGCCACGACCTCCTCAGTGGAGGAGAGGGGCGAGACCGAGCACGACCACGAGCGACGCGACTGCTTGCCGGCCTCGCGGGCGGTGGCCTGCCACTTGGCGTGCGACTTGGCCGCGCGCTCGCCCTTCCAGACCGCGACCGAGCGGGACGCGGCCCACGGGACGATGGTGTCGACGCCGATCTCGGTCAGCACCTCGACCGCGAGCTCACCTCGGTCGCCCTTGGGCAGCGCCTGCACGACGGTGAAGCTCGGCGACGGGCGCTCGAGGAACGACAGGGAAGCCACGGTCACGCTGAAGACCCGCTTCCCCGTCGACGCGACGGACCCGACCACCCGGTGACCCGCACCGTCGGTGAGCACGACCTCCTCGCCGACCCGCAATCGCCGTACGGCGACAGCGTGGTGTGCCTCGTCCCCGGTCACCTCGATCGTCGACCCGACGGCGACGCCGTCCAGCGACGGCACGAGGTGGACCGGGAGGGACATCAGTGCTGCTGGAACGCGTCGCGGAGCCGGCCGAAGACGGACTTCTGCGAGGACTGCACCGGCCGGTGGGCGACTCCTCGCCGCGGAGGGCGGCGAGCTCGCGCAGGAGGTCCTCCTGACGCTCGTCCAGCCGGGTCGGGGTGTCGACGACGACCGTGACGATCAGGTCGCCGCGACCACCACGCAGGCCGGGGACTCCGAACCCGCGCAGGATCTGCTCGCTGCCGGACTGGGTGCCGGGCTGGATGACGAGGTCGTAGTCGGTGCGCACCTCGGACTCCTCGTCGAGGTCGAGGTCGGCCTCGAGCAGCGGCAGCGTGAGCGTCGTGCCGAGCGCCGCGGCCGTCATCGGCAGCGTGACCGTGCTGTGCAGGTCGTTGCCGTGACGGGTGAAGGTCGGGTGGGCGTCGACGTGCATCTCGACGTAGAGGTCGCCGGGCGGACCACCGCCGGGACCGACCTCGCCCTGCTCGGTCAGCTGGACCCGGGTGCCGTGGTCGACGCCGGCGGGGATCTTGACGTTGAGCGTGCGACGCGAGCGCACGCGACCGTCGCCGGAGCACTCGCGGCACGGGTCGGGGATGATCTGGCCGAAGCCGCGGCAGGCCGCACACGCGCAGCGTGCGGATCTCGCCGAGGAACGAGCGCTGGACACGGGCGACCTCGCCGGCCCCGCGACAGGTCTCGCAGATGATCGGCTTCGAGCCGGGTGCGGCACCGTCACCGTGGCAGGTCGTGCAGACGACCGCGGTGTCGACCTTGAGCTCCTTGGTCGTGCCGAACGCCGCCTCCGCCAGCTCGACGTCGAGCCGGATCAGGGCGTCCTGCCCGCGGCGTACGCGCTGACGCGGACCCCGACCCCGGCCACCCTGCCCGGGCGCGCCGCCACCGAAGAAGGCGTCCATGATGTCGGTGAAGGAGAAGCCCCGGCCCCGGCCGAAGCCGGCCGCGCCGCCGCCGAAGGGGTCGCCGCCACGGTCGTAGGCGGCCCGCTTCTGCGGGTCGGAGAGGACTTCGTAGGCCCGCGAGACCTCCTTGAACCTCTCCCCGGGTCTCCGGGTCCGGGTTGACGTCCGGGTGCAGCTGGCGCGCCAAGCCGCGGTAGGCCTTCTTGATGGTGGCCGCATCGGCGTCACGGGAGACACCGAGCAGCGCGTAGAGATCTGTGCTCACTGCTGTCCTTCGTCGAGGATCCGGGAGACGTAGCGCGACGACGGCGCGCACGGCGGCCATGGATCCGGGGTAGTCCATGCGGGTCGGTCCGACGACGCCGAGCGTCGCCGGGGCACAGTCGGGCGGGGCCGTAGCCGGTGGCCACGACGCTGGTGGAGGCAAGCTCGGAATAGGGGCCCTCGTGGCCGATGCGGACCGTGACGGCGTCGCCGACGGTGACCTCGCCGATCAGCTTGAGCAGCACGACGTGCTCCTCGAGCGCCTCGAGGAGCGGGCGCACCGCGGTGTCGAAGCTGTCGCCGAACCGCGCGAGGTTGGCCGCACCGGCGACCGCCACCCGCTCGTCGCTGCGGTGGTCGGACATCGCGTCGGTGAGCACGTCGACGAGGCTCTTGGTCAGGGCCCGATCGGCGTGGGGTACGGCGTCGGGCAGCCGGCTCAGGGCGGCGGCACCGTCTGCGATGCGCTCCCCCGCGGCCGCCCTGGTTGAGGCGGATCCGGAGGTCGGCGAGCTGGTCGTCGGACATCTCGGAGGGGATCTCGACGAGGCGCTGCTCGACCCGGCCGGTGCTGAGGATCAGGATCAGCATCACCCGTGTCGGAGTGATCGAGACGAGCTCGATGTGGCGCACCGTGCTGCGCGAGAGGGTCGGATATTGCACGATCGCGACCCGGCGCGTCAGCGTGCTGAGCAACCGCACCGAGCGCTGCACGACGTCGTCGAGGTCGACCGCGCTGTCGAGCAGCGTCGCGATCGCGCGCTTCTCGGCGGCGCTCATCGGCTTGACGGCGCTCAGGCGGTCGACGAACAGGCGGTAGCCCTTGTCGGTGGGGACCCGGCCGGCGCTCGTGTGGGGCTGGTGGATGAAGCCCTCGTCCTCCAGCGCGGCCATGTCGTTGCGCACGGTGGCGGGCGAGACGCCCAGCCCGTGCCGCTCGACCAGCGCCCGGGAACCGACGGGCTCCTCGGTGGCGACGTAGTCCTCCACGATCGCGCGCAGGACGGCGAGCTTGCGGTCCTCGACCATGTCGCCTCCTTCCGGCATCGCTGGCACTCATCACGTCAGAGTGCCAAGCCTACAAGGTGCAGACGCCGAGGCCCGCCCTCCCGCGCGTGCGGCGGGAGGGCGGGCCCGTGGTCGAGATGCGGAGCTCGGCTCAGAGGGCGCCCCGGCGCCACGGGCCGGTGATCGCGAGGGTGATGCCGGGGCTCTGGATGTTGAGGAACAGCCAGCTGCCGTTCGTCGGCTCGAACACCGCACCGGCCCACTCCGAGCCGCGGTAGTCGTTGGCCGGCACGTTCTTGCCGGCCGTCCCGGACGTACGCAGGTCGGCGTCGTTCGACGCGAACCGGAAGATCTCGCCGTCGGTCGTCAGTCCGTGGACGTATTCCGTGCCACCGCCGTCCTCACAGAGCACCGGGCCGCCGCGCGGGCTCACGCACATGTTGTCGGGCGCGTTGAGCACCTCGCCGCTCGGCGAGGCGAAGAGCACGGTCAGCTCGCCGGTGACCGGGTCGAGCTCGAAGACCCGGCCCCCGGCGGGCCGGACCGCCGTCGGTGGTGATGACGTAGATGCGCCCGTTGCCGTACCACGCGCCCTCGAGCCGCGAGAAGATCGCGGCGCCCTTGCCCTGTGCCTCGCGACGCACGGTGTCGTTGGCCGGGTCGGGCTCGTCGATGTCGACCCAGTGCACGCTGCCGAAGGCGGTGCCGGACCCGGCCGCGCGAGTGTCGACGCCGACCGCACCGATCGCCAGTGCCTGCAGGCGCCCGCCGTCGGCCAGCTTGCCCGGCGTGGTCGGGACGAAGCGGTACATGCACGCGTCGCCACGGTCCTCGGTCTCGTAGACGATGCCGGTGGCCGGGTCGATGGCCGCTGCCTCGTGGTTGAAGCGGCCCATCGCCTTGTACGGCGCCGGGTTGCCCTTGCCCGTCGGCGGGACCTCGAAGACGTAGCCGTGACGCATGCCCCCGGCCTCGCTGAAGGTCTCCTCGCAGGTCAGCCACGTCCCCCACGGGGTCACGCCACCGGCACAGTTGCGCACGGTGCCGCCGAGGCTGCCCCACGACTCGGTGAAGGCGCCTGCTTCGGGGTCGAACACGATGGTGCTCGTGCCACCGCCGCCGAGCGGGTTGTAGGCCGGCTGGGTGAAGGCTGCGGACGGGTTCCGCTCGTGGTTGCGGACGATGTGCACCGGGTCGCCAAGGCGGTAGGCACCCATGCCGTCGTGGGCGCTGGGCGTCGGCGTGCCGTCGCTCATCAGGTCGTTCGTCCAGCCGTAGGAGAGGTACTCGAAGCCACGCGGCAGCGAGATCAGCTGCAGCCCGGTGGCCCGGTCGATCGCCGGCAGGAGCGGGCCGTAGCCGGCGTCGGAGAAGACGGCGGACGCGGCGGTGGCGCCCTCCGAGCGGGTCGCCAGCGAGGCGAACGGGAGGCCGGCGACACCGGCGGTCAGGGCGGCGCCGCGGAGCAGGTTGCGGCGGGACGTCTGCGGGGTGGAGGTCATGCTCCGACGCTAGGAGTCCCGGCGCTTCCACCACTCGACGTACGCCTGAACACTTCCCGTACGTAGGGTGGAGACGTGGAGACCCCGGGCAACATCACGGAGGTGGCGCCGCGTGTCTGGGTCGTCCACTACGACTGGATGCACGTCAACATCACCCTCATCGGCGGCTCCGACGGCCCGGTCATGGTCGACACCCACGGCTCCGAGAAGCAGGCGCGGATCGTCGCCGACGACGTCCGCCGTCTCGGTGCCGGCCCGCTGACCGCACTGGTCAACACCCACAACCACTGGGACCACTGGTTCGGCAACGACGTCATCCTGAGCGAGTACGGCGACCTGCCGGTCCACGCCACGGACTTCGCGCTCGACCGGATGGTCGAGTCTGGCGGCGTGCACGACGCCCACCCGGCCAAGCACTCCCGCGCCGACGAGATCCTGTCGACGACGCTCCGGCCCGCCACCCACGGCTTCTCCTCCGCCGTCGCGCTCGACCTCGGCGACCGGGCCGTCGAGCTGATCCACCCCGGTCGCGGCCACACCGCCGGCGACCCGGTCGTGTCGGGTCCCCGACGCCGACGTGATCGTCGGCGGCGACCCGGTCGAGGAGTCGGACAAGCCGTTCATCGGCGACGACTCCTTCCCGCTCGAGTGGCCGCTCACGCTGGACCTCGTGCTCGGCCTGATGACCTCCTCCACGGTCGTGGTCCCCGGGCACGGTCAGGTCATCGATCGCGACTACGTCCGGGACCAGCGCGTCGAGCTGGGCATCATCGCGTGGAGACGATCCGCGACCTCGCGAGCCGTGGCGTGCCCGTCTCCCGGGCGCTCGAGCAAGGTGAATGGCCCCGGGACCCTGAGCAGCTGTTGTCCGCCGTACGACTGGGATATGAGCACCTGCCGCGTGCGCAGAAGCGGCTGCCGCTCGTCTAGGAGGGGTGTAGCCGCTCGTCTGAAGGGGTGTAGCCGCCGGAGCCACGGGAGCGTAGGAACGAGGCATGACCGAAACTCCCGGGCCCGGCATCAGCGACGACCAGCTGCCCGAGGACCTGCAGCCCGGCGAGGACAACCCGTTGGCCGAGCCGCTCGACCCGGACGCCGAGGAGACCGGGGATCCCGACGACCTGGGCATGCAGGACACCCGGGGAGGACACTCCCGGGACCTACCGCACCGACGGCGAGGCCGTGCGGCCGGACGAGACGACCGGGGTGTCCGAGGACGACCTGGATTCCTGACGCCCGGCGTGGCGGGCCGACCAGCAGGCGGTGCCCGCCTAGCGTTGGACGGTGCCTTCCCCCACACATGACCGCTACGGCTCCGACGTCCTGACCACCGACTGGCGCGCACCGAAGAACGGCCGCGCCGTCGACGTGCCCGCCGAGATCGGGATGATCCTCGAGGAGGTCATCACCGACTGGGTGGGCGAGGTCGTCGCCATCGACCGTGACCTCGACACCCTGACGCTGGAGGACCGCCGCGGCAAGCGGCGTACCTTCCCGCTCGGCCCCGGTTTCCTGCTCGAGGGCAAGCCGGTGGTGCTGGGTCGCCCGGTCCGGTCGGGTCCGGAGAAGAAGACGCGTACGGCGAGTGGCTCGATCGCGGTCCACGACGTGAAGGCCCGCGTGGCGCGCGCGAGCCGGATCTTCGTCGAGGGCCGGCACGACGCCGAGCTGGTGGAGAAGGTCTGGGGTGACGACCTGCGGATCGAGGGCGTGGTGGTGGAGTTCCTCGGCGGGGTCGACGACCCGGCCGACCACCTGCGCGACTTCAAGCCCGGGCCGCAGCGCCGCGTCGGTGTGCTCGTCGACCACCTCGTGCCGGGGTCGAAGGAGAGCCGGATCGCGCAGGGCATCATGAAGTCGCCGGTCGGCAAGCACGTACTGATCGTCGGGCACCCGTTCATCGACGTCTGGCAGGCGGTGAAGCCGTCGCGCCTGGGCATCAAGCGCTGGCCCGACGTGCCGCGCAACATCGACTGGAAGAAGGGCACCTGCCAGCAGCTCGGCTGGCCGCACCGCGACCAGGGCAGACATCGCCCGGGCGTGGAAGCACATTCTCGGCGGCGTGCGGGGCTACGAGGACCTCGACCCTGCGTTGCTCGGGCGCGTCGAGGAGCTGATCGACTTCACGACCGAGCCGACGTCCCTCGACGCGACGCAGTCGCGGTGAAGGACGGAGGCGAAGCCCCGCAGCCGCTTGCGGCAAGAGGAGAAACCCTCAGGTCAGGTCGCGCACGACCGCGTCGGCGAGGAGCCGCCCGCGCCGGGTCAGGATCAGCCGCTCGGTCGCGAGCGTGACCAGCCCCTCCTCGACGAGCCGCGCGACCTGCGCCCGCCCGTGGCGATCGAGGGCGAGGACCGGCAGTCCGTCGCGGAGCCGGAGTTCGAGCAGGATGCGCTCGGACGCGACGGTCGTCGTCGCTGAGCTGCTCGTGGGCCGGGGCCGGACTCGTGCCGGCGGCCAGCCTGTCGGCGTACGCCGCGGGATGCTTGACGTTCCACCAGCGCACGCCGCCGACGTGCGAGTGTGCGCCCGGGCCGGCGCCCCACCAGTGGCCGCCGGTCCAGTAGAGGATGTTGTGGCGACACCGGCTCTCGGGCCGACGCGCCCAGTTGGAGACCTCGTACCACTCCAGCCCGGCGGCCGTGAGCCGCTCGTCGGCGAGGTCGTACTTGTCGGCGAGGTCGTCGTCGTCGGGCATGGGCAACTCGCCACGACGCACGCGTCGCGCCAGCGCGGTGCCGTCCTCGACGATGAGCGAGTACGCCGACACGTGGTCGGGCTCGCACGCGAGCGCCGCTTCGAGCGAGGTCTCCCAGTCGGCCACCGATTCCCCCGGCGTGCCGTAGATCAGGTCGAGCGACACCTCGTCGAAGCCGGCCTGCCGGGCCCAGTCGACGGCGGCCGGGACCCGCAGCGGGTCGTGCGTGCGATCGAGCACCCGGAGCACGTGGTCGACCGCGGACTGCATGCCGATGCTGATCCGGTTGAAGCCGACAGAGCGCAGCTCGGCGAGGTCCCGTGCGGTCACGCTGTCGGGGTTGGCCTCGGTGGTGATCTCCACGTCGTCGGCCAGCCCGAACTCGGCGGCCGCGCTCGCCACGACCGCACCCGGGTCGGCCGGCTTGATCAGGGTGGGTGTGCCGCCGCCGAAGAAGATGGTGTCGATCTGCACGTCCCGGTCCCCCAGCACGCGACGCGCGTGTCGGATCTCCGCGATCACCGCTTCGGCGTACGTCGAGCGCGACGCGCCGGGCGCGTCCCCCAGCTCCTCGGCGGTGTAGGTGTTGAAGTCGCAGTAGCCGCAGCGCACGGTGCAGAACGGAACGTGGACGTAGAGCCCGAACGGCTGGGAGCCGAACTCCGCCAGCGCCGCCTCGGGGAAGCGATCCGTCTGCGGGCATGACGAGACCGGCGGGTTGGGCGGGGGGCACGTGCACATCCAACCACCAGCAGGAGTCACTCGGGCTGGTTGGCCCGCTGGCCGCCCACACGGAAGGACGACCGCACGCCGTCGTACATCAGGTGCGCGACCAGCCCCTCCGCGGCATGGGGCAGGTTGTGGCAGTGATCCATCCAGATCCCGGGGTTGTCGGCGACGAAGGCGATCTCGTAGGTCTCGTTCACGCCGACCTCGAGGGAGTCGACCCACCACGGGCTGCCCGTCGACGGCTGACCGTTGCGCGAGAGCACGAGGGCGTGATGACCGTGCAGGTGCATCGGGTGGGCCTCGTCGCTGCTGTTGTCGATCTCGATCACCGCGATGTCGTTCTCGCTGACCACGAACATCGGGACATCCGGGAAGAGATGGCCGTTGATCGACCACCACATCCCGGGTCGGCCGTCCGGGAAGCCCGGGCGCTTGCCGATGCTGTACTCGAACCGCCGATCCGGCTCGGACACGTCCAGCCCCGGATCGGTCGGCTCGCCGTAGCTCAGCAGGTCGACGAACTCCTCCGGCACCGCCGGCTGAGCCGTCGTCGGGTCCTGCCCGAGCACCAGCGCCGTGGTGCCGCCCAGATCGACTCGTGCACCGCCGTCGGGCACGACGAAGCCGAGGTCCACCCGGCCGCCGGCCGAGACCTGCACCGCGACCCCCTCGACCCGGCCGGGCCGGTTGAGGTCGGTGCCGTCGACGGCCAGCACTCCGGTACGGCGCGCCGGTGACCCGAGGCCGAGGTGACGGCGTTGTCCGTGTTCACCACCCGCAGCCGCACCTGCTGCCCGGGTTCGGCCACGACCGTCGTCGCACCGGCCTCACCGTTGAGCTGGGCCCGTCGTCGTAGCGATGCACGACCGCGACCTCGTCCATCACGTCGCTGTCGGACGGGCCGGCCGGATGGATCACGAGAGCCCCGAACAGTCCTCCCCGGACCTGAGCGTGGGAGACCTGGTGCGAGTGGTACCAGAAGGTCCCGGGCCGGTCGGCGACGAAGCGGTAGACGAACTCCTCGCCCGGCAGGACCGCGTCCCGGGTGACCCCCGCGACCCCATCGGCCGCGTTGGGCACGTCGACCCCGTGCCAGTGCAGGGTGGTGCCCTCGGCGACGTTGTCGTTGACCAGCGTCACCCGGACGAGGTCACCGACGGTCGCCTCCAGCACTGGCCCCGGGGAGCTTCCGTTGACGGTGTAGTCGCCGTCCTCGACGCGCACGGCCAACCGGGCAGTGACATCGGCCGGTCGCTCCGGGTCGGCGGTGAGGTCGGCCACCGCGACACCGTCGTGCCCGGCGTGCGCCTCGGCGGGGCCGCCTCCCTGATCGGCGTAGCCCATCTCGGCCGAGTCGTAGGTGTCGGGCAAGCGACTGGCAGACCGGGACCAGCCCAGAGCCGGGACCAGCGCGCCGGTGGCTGCGCTGGCCAGCCACAGCCGGAACCGCGGGCGTGCCGCCACCTGCTAGACAACCACGGAGGCGGCGGAGCTCGGTGCCGTGCTGCCCACCTCTGCCCGTCGAGCGGCCACGACTGCGAGACCGAGAATCAGCAACGCGTTCAGCCCGTGCAGTCCTCCGAACCCCGAGCCGACCTCTCGGGCCAGCATCGGGAGCACGATCACCTGCAGGGCGACCGGGACGACGAGACCGACGGCCATCTTCACCCCGCCCGGCACCTTGGCGAAGAACGAGACCACCAGCATCACCAGCGTGGTCAGGGGGATCAGCATCAGCCCGTTGAAGAACATGTGGATGGCGAAGCCCCACTCGGCCGTGAACTCCTGATCGCAGTCCGTGCACTCGAGCAGGGCCTTGTCGACGACGCCGCCGTCGTTGTTGATCCAGTTGCTCAGTCCGAAGAACGCCCGGGCGATCGCGAACGCCTGCACGACGACCAGCACCGCTATGGCATAGCCAAGGAACCGATATGTCTTCCTCATGGTTCGACTCTCCCGCTCGGGGTGGCCGTGCCGAATCACCTTTTCAGGGGATCTCCTGACTCGGATCGGAAAGGCACCCGGGGAATGGCGAATGGGTGCCGGTGGTCTCCCACCGGCACCCATTCAGCCGTGCGTTGCCGTGCGCTCCCTGTGCGGGTGCGATGAACCGACCGTCAGGCGTAGAGCCCGTCGATCACGCTCTTGTAGTTGTCCTCGACGACGCTGCGCTTGACCTTCATCGAGGGGGTCAGCTCGCCGGACTCGATCGTCAGGTCGTGGTCGAGCAGCTCCCACTTCTTGATGGTCTCCCAGCGGTTCAGCTTGGCGTTGAGCTGGTCGACGTAGTCGCTGACCATCGCCTTGACCTTGTCGCTGCGGACGATGTCGGTGTAGGACGCGCCCTCCATGTCGTTCTCCGCGGCCCAGCCGGCCATCGCGTCGGGGTCGAGCGCGACCGGGGGCGATGACGTAGTTGCGCTCGGCGCCGAACACCATGAACTGGCTGGCGTAGGGGCAGATCGCCTTGAACTTCGACTCGATCATCGGGGGCGCGATGTACTTGCCGCCGGAGGTCTTGAAGAGCTCCTTGATGCGACCGGTGATGGTGAGGTAGCCGTCGGCGTCCAGGGGATCCCTTGTCGCCGGTGTGCAGCCAGCCGTCGGCGTCGAGGTTGCGAGCGGTCTCCTCGGGAAGGTTGTGGTAGCCCTCCATGACGTGGGGGCCGCGCAGCAGCACCTCGTCGCCGTCACCGATCTTCACCTCGGAACCGGGGAAGGGCCGGCCGACGGTGCCGATGCGGTTCTCGAGGGGGTGGTTGACGGTCGCACCTGCGGAGTTCTCGGTCATGCCGTAGCCCTCGAGGATCACGATGCCGGCGGCGTTGAACCACTCGGCGATCTCCCGGTTGAGGGCGGCGGAGCCGGAGATGAAGAAGCGGACGCGGCCACCGAAGCGGGCGCGCACCTTGCTGAAGACGAGCTTGTCGAACAGGCCGTGCTGGAGCTTGAGGCCGACCGGGATCGACTTGCCCTCACGCTTGAGCTGCTCAACCTTGAGACCGGTCGCGAACGCCTTGTGGAAGAGCTTCTCCTTGGCTCCACCCTCGGCGGCCTGCATCGTCTGGATCCGGCCGTAGGCCTTCTCGAAGATGCGTGGAGCCGCGCCCATGAACGTCGGCTTCACCTCGGCGCAGTTGTCGACGATCTTCTCGACCCGGCCGTCGACCGCGGTCGCGAAGCCGCACGCCATCTGGGTGGAGAGCAGGACCTTGCCGAACGAGTGCGACATCGGCAGCCACAGGAACTGCAGGTCGCTCTCGTCGAGGATGTCCCTGGACGCGGATGGCTTCGCCCTCGTAGACCCGGGACTTGTGGCGCAGGCGCACACCCTTGGGGCGACCGGTCGTGCCGGAGGTGTAGATGAGGGTCGCGAGCTGGTCGGGCTCGATGGCCGCCGCCTTCTCGGCGATGATCCCCGGGTGCTCGGCGAGGTAGTCCGTGCCCAGCTTGGCCGGGTCGTCCAGCGAGATGATCCAGTCGCCGTCGGTCTTGCCGTCGAAGGTGATGACCTTGTCGACGTGCGGCAGCTCGTTGCGGTGGCTGACGAGCTTGGCGATCTGGTCGTCGTCCTCCGCGAACACGAAGCGGCTCTCGGAGTCGCTGAGGATGTACGCGGTGTCGTCGGCGTTGGTCGACGGGTAGACCGTGGTCGTGGCGCCGGCGGCGCAGGTGACCGCCAGTCGGCCGGGATCCACTCGACGCGCGTGCTCGACGCGATCCCGACGCGCTGCTCGGGCTCGAGGCCCAGCGCCAGCAGTCCGGCCGCGAGGGCCTCGACGCGCTCGCCGGTCTGCTTCCACGTGATCGACTCCCAGCCGTCACCCTTGGGGTAGCGGTAGGCCTCGTGGGCGGACGACTTCGCGACTCGGTCGTGGAACTGCACCGCAACGTTGCGGGGCAGGTTCTCCACGAAGGTTGTGTCGTGGTTGATGGGCATGCGACTCCCTGACTCACTTGCTCGGGCTGCGGCCAGCGAGGACCGCAGGGCTGACTCCCGGGAGTAACCTAGATCACCCGGTTACGCGTTGGTACGTATTGTCCGTTTCGAGACAGTGGCTAGTCCTGGACAGCCTTGGCGATGGCAATGCAGCGGGTGATCCGGGCCTGCTCGTCCGCGGCCAGCGGCCTGCTCGCTCTCTCGGCGTCCGCCACCGTCCAGTGCGCGTTGAGCACCATCCGCACGACCACCCAGTCCCGGGCACGGTCCTCATCGAGGCCGGCGGTGTCGATGAGCGCGTGGAAGCGGCGACGCACTCCCCGCGGATGTCGCCCTCCAGCTCGTCCCACCTGTTCCACAGCATCGGCGCAGGTTCGTAGTGCGGGTCGCCGTTCATCGGTTTGGGATCGATCGCCAGCCACGGCTCCCGGTCGGCGGCGAGCACGTTGGCGTAGTGCAGGTCGCCGTGGACCAGCACCCCCGTGCTGGCATCGTCGGCGACGAAGGCCCGCGCGAGCGAGGTCGCCTGCTCGACGAGTCGCCGCGGGATCGGTGCATGGCGAGGCATCCGCTGCAGGTCGTCGGTCCAGCGATCGACGTACGACGTGAGGGTGCGGAGCTGGGGCAGGGCGGGGACGTGGAGGCGGGCGTAGAGGCCGGCGACGACCTCGCACGCCTCGACGTCCCAGAGGTCGGCGAGGTCCTCGGTGTGGAGCCGTTCGAGGAGCAGGGCGCGCCGGTGCGGGTCGGCCCGCAGGAGCCTGACCACGCCGTGGCCGCCCCAGCGCTGGAGCGCGATGCCCTCGTGCTCCGACTCGTCGTCGCCGTCGAAGGTGAGCTTGAGGACGGCCGGCGCCCCCGCGTTCGTGCGCACCGGCAGCACCAGTGAGCAGAAGCCGTGCATGGCCTCGCCGTCGGTCGTGAGGGACCACTCGTCGAGGATCGTCGCGGCCGGGGCCGGGAGGCGGTCCAGCCGAGCGACCCACAGCGGGCCGAGACGTCGCTGGGCATCCAGCCCCGCGGGGACCTTCACTCGAAGGCCCCCATCAGGTCGTGCACGTGCTTCTGGAAGCCCGGGCACGCGCCGATGTCGTGCGCCTTGCAGTTGTAGGCGTGCTCGGTCATCTCCCGCGAGATCCGCATCTGCTCCATCCGCCGGTCGAGGTCGTCGAGGTGGGCCACGGAGCACCGCGTGCCGCTCGGGCGCACCGGCGTCGAGGAGCACAGCGATCTGGTCGAGCGTCATCCCCGCGTCCTTGTTCCGCTGGATCGCGGCCACCCGGACGATGTCGGGCCGGGCATAGCGGCGGCGGTCGGCGGAGTCGCGCGCCGGCGTCAGCAGACCCACGGACTCCCAGTGCCGAAGCACGTTGGTGGGCAGGTCGAAGCGCTGCGCCACCTCCCCGACCGACCGGGTGCGATCACGACTTGACTTCATGTTGACATGAAGTCACATGCTCATGTCAGTTGGCAATCCCGTTCGCCAGAAGGAGAACTCCCATGTACGACGCAATCGTGATCGGCGGCGGTCCCGCCGGCCTCCGAGGCCACCCTGACCCTCGGTCGCATGCACCGACCGACCCTGATGCTCGACTCGGGCGCCTACCGCAACGCACCGGTCGACGCCATGCACAACATCATCACCAACGACGGCCGCGACCCCGCGGAGTTCAGGTCGATCGTGCGCGCCGAGCTTGCGGCGTACGGCGACGTCGAGATCCGCGACGTCGCGGCGACGACCGTCGAGCGACTGGGAGACGGCACCTTCGAGGTGACGCTGGCCGAGGGCTCCGTCGTGACAGCCGGGGAACATCGTGCTCGCGACCGGGCTGCGCGACGTGATGCCGGACATCCCCGGCTTCGCCGAGCAGTGGGGGCGGACCGTGCACGTGTGCCCGTTCTGCCACGGCCACGAGCTCAGCGGCAAGCGCGTCGCCATCCGGGACTCGCCCAACGCCGGGCACGCGGTGGCGATGCTCTCGGCGATCGCGGGGTCGATCAAGGTGGTGCCGCCGGTGACGCGGGTGGCACCCTCGGCGGCCGGTCTCGTGGTCACCTCGGGCTCCACGACGGTCGTCGTGGACGGACTCTTCGCGCACCCCACCTTCGAGCAGGCAGCCCCCTTCGCCGCTCAGCTCGGCCTCGAGCTGCGCGAGAGTGGCGCCGTCGCGATCGACCTCTTCGGCCACACCAGCGTCCCGGGCGTGTTCGCCGCCGGCGACCGGCGCACGTCGCCGAGCTGCCGATGCCGATGCCGTCGGTGCTGGCCGCCGCCTACGCCGGTCAGCTCGCGGGCGCGATGGTGGTGCGGGAGGCGCTCATGGAGCCGGCCGGGAATTAACCGGACCGCGGTCCGCTTAGAGGTGCCATGACCATCATCGCCATCATCCTCGCCGTCCTGCTCGCCGTCGTGCTCACCTCGTCGGGCATCGCCAAGCTCAAGAAGTCCGACCAGATCGTGGAGAGCCTGACCAAGGCGGGCGTGCCGTTGAGCCTCTACCCGTTCCTCGCCGCCGTCGAGATCGCCGGCGCGATCGGTCTCGTCTGGGGCATCTGGTGGACCCCGATCGGAGTCGCCGCCGCCATCGGCGTCGTTCTCTACTTCGTCGGCGCCATCGTCTTCCACCTGCGCGCCAAGGACACCGCGATCGTGCCGCCGGCCGTCCCGGGCACGGTCGCGGCCGCGGCCGGCGTCACGCTGGCCCTCGCCTGACAGCCGCCCTGTCGCACGGTCATCGCGGCTGATCGCCGAGGTACTCCCCCGGCGTCATCCCGGTGACCGTGCGGAAGTCGTGCGTGAAGTGGGCACGGTCGGCGTAGCCGAGGCGCGCCGCCATGTCGGCCAGCGAGGAGGCACCGGCCTTCAGCGCCTCCACCGCGTCGTGAAGCCGGCGCCGCTGGATCAGCCACTTCGGGCTCATGCCGACGCGCTGCTCGACGAGCCGCTGGAGGCTCCGCTCTGACAGGCCGACATGGGCCGCGAGCTCGTCGACCCGCGTCACCTCCGGGTGATCGCGCAGCCACGCCACGACCTCGTTGATGAGCAGGCCCGGCTCATCGACCGGGAGGTACGGCGCCAGCCGCCGCTCGACGGCGGCGATCGCGCTCGCGTGCGCGGCCGGGTCGTGCGGGTCGTCATCCATCGCCGTGCACGAACCTCCGCGACGAGCGTCGCGTCGTCAGGAGGCCATCGACCTCGGTCAGGTCGATGAACGTGTCGGTGACCTCGCTGACCGACCGCCCGAGGAGCAGCCGTCCTGCCGCCGGCGTGAACATCGTGCCGACCGCCCAGCCGTCGCCCTCGAGGGTGACGCTGGAGCGCCCGCGGGTCACGCCGTAGAACCGCGCGTAGGTGTTGCTGATGACGACGAGGCAGACCGGGTGCTGGAGCGTGCTCTGCGTCGACGGCTCCGGCAGCGACCACACCGGGATCCAGAAGCGCTCGACCGGGTCGGCCAGCTCCCGTGACGCCGGGTAGCGGTGGATCGGCGGCGAGGGCCGCGTCACGCCCGTCAGGTGGGCGCGATCGACCGGGTCGACAGCACGCACTCCCCCGTTGTCAGACATGTGTCGGATTATCACAAGAGTCGCCGACGCCCGCGCTGGGAGCGTGGGGCCATGACCGAGACAGCACAGCGATTCATCGAGCGGGCCGACGCGCTCGCCGCCATCCTCGACTCCTCCGCCCAGCAGTGGGACGCCCCCACCCCGTGCGAGGGCTGGACCGTGCGCGACGTCGTCGCCCACGTCATCGACAGCGAGCGCGACTTCTTGGCGCGCCGGGGCTTCGACCCCGGCCTCGCTCCCGACGTCACCGACTCGTCCGCCGCCCGGCGCGACCACGCCAAGGCCGTCGCCGAGATACTCGGGCAGGCCGGCGTGGCCGAGCGGGAGTACGACGGCCACTTCGGCCGCACCACGATCGCGGCCACGATGGCCGACTTCTACGGCTGGGACCCGGTCATCCACGGCTCCGACGTGGCCCGCGCCACCGGGCAGCCCCGGTACATCAGTGACTCCGAAGCGGCATCCCCCGGCGGCCACGGCCGACGGCTGGGGAGACGCGCTCTACTCCGAGGGCGTCTGTACCCCGGCGGTGCCCGTGCCCGACGACGCCTCCGCCACGGACCGCCTGCTCGCCGGGCTCGGTCGCGACCCGGAGTGGCAGCCGCCCGCGCTCGCATGAGGACGGGTCCGGTCCGCGTCTGCCTCTAGCGTGAGGGCATGGCGTTCGCACTCGAGGACCTGGCGGCACTGTCGCTGGGACGACAGTTCCCCGTCGATGCTCGGGGGGTCGTGGACCTCGTGTCCGCGACCGGCCCGGTGCAGTCCCAGACGGCACGCTCCCCCTTCATCGGGCTGGCCGCGCGCCGGCTCGGCACGACGCACGAAGAGATCACGGCGGCGTACGAATCGGGAGAGATCGTGCGCGGCAGCACCATCCGCGGGACGGTGCACACGGCGACGCCGGAGCAGTACGCCGCACTCGGTGCCGCGACCCGGGTCGGCCAGCGCACGCTGTGGCAGCGGATGCTCAAGCTCGAACACGGCACCCTCGACGAGCTGTGGGCCGCGACCGAGGAGTTCGCCGCCGACTGGCGCACGCCCGACGAGCTGCAGCAGCACCTGCACGACTGGCTGGTGTCGCACGAGGGGCGCGACGAGGTGACCGGTCAGCAGGCGGGGCGCTACCCGGCGTTCGGGCACGGCGGGCTCGTCCGTCGGCCGGTGAACGGCACTTGGTCGGGGCAGGGGGCGCCGGTCTACCGGACGCTCCGCCCGGCCGAGCCCATGACGCCCGTCGACGCCGTCGCGCTGCACGTGCGCTGCCACGGACCGGTCTCGAGGCACGACATCGCGTGGTGGTCGGGCCTCGGCCTGCGCGTCGTCGACGAGGCCATCGACTCGCTGGGCCCGGTGGGCGTCCAAGGTCCTGACGGACGGTCGTACGTCGACGTACGCGCCCCGACGGCCGGGCGCTCCCTCGACGGCGTGCGCTTCCTGCCGGAGTTCGACGCGCTCATGTGCGGCTACGACCCGTCGTCGCGGGATCGCTTCGCGCACCCCGGGCACCTGCGCCGGCTCTGGAACCTGAGCAACGGGATGGTGCTGCCACCGCTGCTCGTCGACGGCCGGATCACCGGCTACTGGCGCGCCACGGGCTCGGCCCGGAAGCGGCCGCTCGAGGTCGTGTGGTTCGCCGGCACCCGCAAGCCGCGTCAGTCCGAGCTGTCGGAGCCGGTCTCCTCCCCGGAGGCAGCCCTCGACATCACGATCACCGGGGTGACGCTGACCCGCGAGAGTGTCAGTGTGGGCGCATGAGGGAACAGCCTTGGTCCGACGATGGCCCGCAGCCCGGCCGGATCTCGGTGCTGAGCGACAACCCGATCGCGCGCGCGATCGTGGTCATCGCGACGACCGTCGGTCGCGAGGTGGTCGTGCAGGCCGCCGACGACGGTGGCCCCGGCTTCGGCTTCGAGCCCGGCGACGCGGTCGTGCTGTGCGACCACGACGCGCCGGACGCGCCGGCCGTGCTGCGTGCGGCGCTCGTCTCGGACGCCGCCTACGTCGCGATGATGGCCAGCCGCCGACGGTCCGAGGGCCCGGTCGCCGAGCTGCTGGCCGAGGGCGTCGACGTCAGCCGGCTGCACGTCCCCGCCGGGCACAACCTCGGCGGCAAGGCGCCCGGTGAGATCGCGCTGTCCGTCGTGGCCGAGATCGTCGCGGAGTCCTACGACCGTCCGGGAGGCGCGCTACGCGGGTGACCTGTCCGGGGGTGATCACCGCGAGCGTGCAGCGGCCGGACACCTCGGCCGGACCCACCACCGGGTCGTACGGCGACGCGTCGTCGCCTCCTGCCGCGGCCTGTCCCTGCAGCACCAGCGCTGCCCGGTCATCGGCGAGCGGCAGCGTCGAGGTGCGTCCGAGCTCGAGCACCGTGACGAACGGGTCGACCAACGCCGGGTCGACGATCACGTTCAGGGCGACCACCGGCCCCTCGGGCACCGACGCGGTCACGACCGCGTCGCCGGCGAAGGCGAACGGACGGCGCGGCTCGACGACCTGCTCGACGCCGTCGACGTCCAGCGCCAGCACCAAGCCGTCGACCACCGTGAGCAGTCGCGCGCCCGGGGAAGGACGAGAACGGCCCGTCCTGCTCGATGTCGGCGAGGCTGATCCGCCGGGCGCCGTCGTCGGCGACGAGCAGCTCACGCGTCGTGCCGCCGCCGTTGGCCCACGGCTGGGGCGCGACCGCGCTGCGGCGTACGACGCTCACGACCTACTTCTTCGTCTCCGTCGGCTGCGTGGTCGACAGCGCGGCGATGAAGGCCTCCTGCGGCACTTCGACGCGGCCGACCATCTTCATCCGCTTCTTGCCTTCCTTCTGCTTCTCGAGCAGCTTGCGCTTGCGGGTGATGTCACCGCCGTAGCACTTGGCGAGCACGTCCTTGCGGATGGCGCGGATGTTCTCGCGGGCGATCACGCGCGCCGATGGCGGCCCGGATCGGCACCTCGAACTGCTGGCGCGGGATGAGGTCCTTGAGCTTGCCGGCCATCATCACGCCGTAGCCGTAGGCCGAGTCGCGGTGCACGATCGCGGAGAACGCGTCGACCGGCTCGCCCTGAAGAAGGATGTCGACCTTGACGAGGTCGGCGGCCTGCTCGCCGGAGCGTTCGTAGTCGAGGGAGGCGTAGCCCTTGGTGCGCGACTTGAGCTGGTCGAAGAAGTCGAAGACGATCTCGCCCATCGGCAGCGTGTAGCGCATCTCGACGCGGTCCTCGGAGATGTAGTCCATCCCCTGCAAGTTGCCGCGCTTGGTCTGGCAGAGCTCCATGATCGTGCCGATGTGGTCGCTCGGGCTGAGGATCGTGGCCTTGACGACCGGCTCGTGCACCTCGGCGATCTTGCCCTCGGGGTATTCGCTCGGGTTGGTGACGACGACCTTGGAGCCGTCCTCCATCAGCACCTCGTAGACCACGTTCGGCGCGGTCGAGATGAGGTCGAGGTTGAACTCGCGCTCGAGGCGGTCGCGGGTGATCTCCATGTGCAGGAGCCCGAGGAAGCCGATGCGGAAGCCGAAGCCGAGCGCGCCCGAGGTCTCCGGCTCGAAGGTCAGCGCGGCGTCGTTGAGCTGGAGCCGCTCGAGGGCATCGCGCAGCGTCGGGTAGTCGTCGCCGTCGATCGGGTAGAGCCCGGAGTAGACCATCGGGTTGGGGTGCTTGTAGCCGCCGAGCGCGTCGGTCGCGCCGTGGTGCTGGCTGGTGACCGTGTCGCCGACCCGGGACTGGCGTACGTCCTTCACGCCGGTGATGAGGTAGCCGACCTCGCCGACACCCGGGTCGCCGGCCTTGACCGGCTCCGGGCTGATGACACCGACCTCGAGCATCTCGTGCACGGCACCGGTCGACATCATCTTGATCCGGTCGCGGTGCGAGAGCTTGCCGTCGATGACACGGACGTAGGTGACGACGCCGCGGTAGGTGTCGTAGACGGAGTCGAAGATCAGCGCGCGGCGGGGCGTCGGGGTCGCCGACGGGCGCGGGGGTCTGCAGCACGATCTCGTTGAGGAGACCCGCGACGCCGACACCGGTCTTGGCGCTCACGCGCAGCACCTCGTGCGGCTCGCAGCCGACGAGGCCGGCCAGCTCTGCGGCGTACTTCTCGACCATCGCGCCGGGCAGGTCGATCTTGTTGAGCACCGGGATGATGTGGAGGTCGGCGCCCATCGCGAGGTAGAGGTTGGCGAGCGTCTGCGCCTCGATGCCCCGGGCGGCGTCGACCAGCAGCACGGCGGCCTCGCAGGCCTCGAGCGAGCGGGAGACCTCGTAGGTGAAGTCGACGTGGCCGGGGGTGTCGATCATGTTGAGGACGTAGGTGCCCGGCTCGGCGCCCTCGTCGTTGTCGGCCGGCACGGTCCACGGCATGCGGACCGCCCGGCTCTTGATCGTGATGCCGCGCTCGCGCTCGATGTCCATGCGGTCGAGGTACTGCGCCCGCGCCGCACGCGCGTCGACGACGCCCGTCAGCTGCAGCATCCGGTCGGCCAGCGTCGACTTGCCGTGGTCGATGTGGGCGATGATGCAGAAGTTGCGGATGATCGCCGGATCGGTCTGGCCCGGCTTGGGCGCGTTCTTCAGGGACACGGGCGACTTTCTGCAGCGGTACGGCGGAGTCGCCATTCTTCCACGCAGGGCAGCCGGACCCCGATTCAGCGCCGAGATGGGATCAGAAGACCACGCGAGCCGCTCGCAGCTCGTCCGCCAACCGGGTCGGACCGTCGAGCGGTACGTCGCCGTGCCGGCCCGACAGTGACCTCATCACCGTCACGGCGTCACCCTCGAGGCGGCCGGTCACGGCCCCCTCCCCGACCAGCCAGCTGCCACCGCCACGACCCGTGAGGACGAGCTCGAAGGCGGGGCCGGTCCACGCGGCATCGAGGTCGCGCACGACACGGGCAACCACCTCGCCCTCCGCCGTCGATGTCGGCATCGGCTGGCCCGTCGCGCGGGCGAGGTCGACGCGGTGCAGCCAGAGGTCTCGGGTGTAGATGACGTCGAGGGCGTAGCTCATGCGAACGCCGGGGCGCAGCCCCGCGAAGGTCGGCAGCTTGACCGCGCGCATCAGCCGGGGTTGCCGGCGTCGGGCGCGGGGCGCCCCCGCGGCCCAGCGCTCGAGGTCGGCCCGCAGCTCCTCCGCGGACATGCCCGCCCGGCGCTCGATCTGGAGGTCGCACACGTGCCCGGCCGGGTCGCGGTCCGAGGGCTTGCGGAGCCGGAGCGCCGCCTTGGTCATGTGCACGGCGCTCACGCCCATCCGCACGGCCTCCTCCGATGCTCCCGCGAGATGGGCCACCAGCTCGCGCACGGTCCACTCGGTGCAGTCGGTCTGCGCGGCCCAGTGCTCGGGCTCCGGGGCGCCCACACGGGCCACCAGTGCGGCGTACTCGGCGGTGCTGTGTCGTTCGGCGTCGGCGCGCGACGTCTGCGGCAGGTGCGCTGCTCGCTGGTTGGTGCTGGTCGTCATGGGGTCCTCCCGGTTGAGTAGAAGTTGATGAACATGTCGACGAAGGAGTCGAGGTAGCGGGACACGCGTCCCTCCTCGAGGGAGACGCCCGGCTCGTTGGAGAGCTGTTGGCTGATCACGCCGGTGACCAGCGCCGACCAGACCTGCGTGAGCTCCTCGATGGGCACATCGGTGCGGAGGTCGCCCCGATCGTTCGCCCGGGCGAGGCCGTCCATGAACGTGCTCATCGTGGCGACGGCCGGCTCGAACGCCTCCGGACTGGGCTCCCGGGACGGGACCGGACGCCAGAACATCAGCTGCGCCTGTGCTGGGTGCTCGGCCGCCCAGACGACGAGCAGCCGGAACGACTCGGTCAGCTGGGCCCGCAGGTCCTCCAGCGGGAGCAGGCCACCGACGAGCCCGCCGATCTCGACCCAGCCCCGACGGAAGATCTCGTCGTAGAGCGCGGCCTTGGAGTCGAAGTAGCCGTAGAGCGAGGGCGTGCGGATGCCCAGCTCGCGGGCGACGGCACCCGAGGCTGAGCCCGCCAGCGCCGACGCGCGTCATCTCCCGCAAAGAGATCGCGACGATCTCCTCGATCGTCTCCTGCCGCCGGACCGCGCGCCTGTCGCTCACACCATCAGGTTGTCCTAAGAGTATTAGTTTTTCCAGACCGGTCCAGACCGGTCGGGAGCCAGAACCTCAGCTTGTTCAACCGCTGGTCCTCGAACACCCCACCCGCCGCCTCGATCACCATGCGCGAGGCCAGGGTTGGTGTGGTCGCAGGTCAGCAGGGCGGGATCGATCCCGAGCGCATGAACCTCCGGGAGCACGCCGCGGAGCATGGTTGTCGCGTGCCCCTGCCGGCGTGCGGACGGGCGCACCTCGTAGCCGATGTGGCCGCCGTACTCTGCCAGCCACTCGTTGAGCACGTGCCGGCACGAGATCCGGCCGAGGTACTCGTCCCCGTCGACCAGCCACCAGGTGCTCTGCGGCACGTGGTGCTCGGGCCGCGGGCTCTGCGGCAGTGCATCCGCGTGCAGGTGATCGACGAACTCGCAGAATCCGGCATCGGTGTGCCAGCGGTCCTCGAACAGGGCACGCCAGTCGCCCAGCATGGTGTTGTGTCCCCCACGCCCCTCGGCGAGGAACTCCTCGACGGACTCGAGGAAGGACTCGCGGACGCGGACGTGCGGCTCGATGAGGTCGGGCATGGATCGATTATCCGATTCACGTCGAATTCATTTGTTGGGGAGGATGTCCCGCATGCCTTCCGCGCCCGGCCCCTACCCCGCCCCCGTCGGCAAGACCTCGCGCCGTCTCGAGTGGGCGTTCCTGCCGCCCAACCTGCGCGCGTACGTCGAGCGCAAGTGCGGCTCCACCGTGGTCGAGGCGATCTCGCAGACGTCCGGCTTCACGCCCGGCTTCGCGAGCGTCCCGGTGTGCGCGGACGGCTCGAAGCACTTCGTCAAGGCCGCGTCGGTCAAGGCGCAGCGGCTGTTCGCCGACTCCTACCGCGAGGAGGCGCGCAAGCTCGCTGCCCTCCCGACCTCGGTTCCGTCACCACGGCTTCTCTGGCACCTCGACGACGACTGGGTGGCGCTCGGGATCGAGTACGTCGACGGGCGCGCGCCGCATCGACCGTGGAGCCCGGCCGACCTCGACTCCGCCCTCGACGCCCCGGAGGTCGTGGCGGACGAGCTGACGCCACCGCCTGCGGGCCCGGACCTCGACTCGGTCGAGGACGACTTCGCGCCGCTGCTCGCCATGTGGGAGCACGTCCGGGCCACCCGGCCGGACCTGCCCCACCTCGACGACGCCGTTGCGCTGGCGGCTTCGTTCGCGGACGTCGTTGGCGGCCAGACCCTCGTCCACACCGACATCCGCGACGACAACCTGCTCATCGACACCGACGGCGCCGTGTGGATCTGCGACTGGAACTGGCCGATCGTCGGTGCCGCGTGGATCGACACGCTCCTCACCCTGATCGGCCCGCGCGGCGACGGGGTCGACGTGGAGCCGGTCCTCTCCTCGCGCCGGCTGACGCGCGACGTGGCACCGGATTCGATCGACCGCGTGCTCGCGCTGCTCGTCGGCTACTTCTGGAAGTCCGCCGACGACCCGGTGCCCTCGACCTCGCCGTACATCCGCGACCACCAGCGCTGGCAGGGCGACGTCGTGTGGCACTGGCTGAGCGAGCGCCGGGGCTGGGCGTGAGTCCAGCCGACTCGATTTGGGCGCTCACCCGCCTCGGCGGTAGTGTTTCCCCTTGATTGTCCGGCGCCCTGCCCCGCATTCGATCAACACAGTGGGGTGAGTCGGCAGCCGACACCAGACTTTCCCTGACCAAGCAACGAGCAAAGGTTCACCTGTGGCCAACATCAAGTCCCAGATCAAGCGCAACAAGCAGAACGAGAAGGCGCGCAGGAGCGCAACAAGGCCGTCAAGACCGGCCTCAAGACCTGCGGTCCGCAAGTTCCATGAGGCCGTCGCCTCGGGCGACAAGGACAACGCCGTGACCCCGGGCCGCGACGCCGCCAAGAAGCTCGACAAGGCCGCCTCCAAGGGCGTCATCCACAAGAACCAGGGCCGCGAACCGCAAGTCGTCGATCGTGAAGCAGTCCGCCGCTCTCTGATCTTCACCCACCTACGCCCCGTCGCACTGCGGCGGGGCGCTCGTGCATTTCGGGGCACGTCCCCTCTCCTCCCTTGCCTTCCAGCGGTGACTCAGCCACATTTTCCGCGTCTCGAATGTGGGTACCTCACCCCTACTTCGGAGAGTCGCCGGGGACACGCGTGCCGGGGGTGACGCAGCCACATTTCCGGCTCGGGAATGTGGCTCACCCACCGCCGCGGGGGCCGATGGTGGAGCGGGGGCAGGCTGCGTCAGCGACCGGTGCGGAGATCAGCGACGGTGAGCACCAACCGCTCCGGGGTGTACGCCGCATCGTGGGCCTGCCCCTTGATGTCGGCGTCCGCGACGGCAACCCCGCGCACGGCGGACGAGATCCCGTCGGGGAGTCCGGGCCCGGGACTGGTCACGGACCCGGCGGACCTTCCAAGGCGGGACCCCGAGCTCGCGCGCCCGGTCGGCCTCGCGCATCCCGTTGGGGGCGCCGATGAACCGCGCGATGCTGCGGGCCGATCCGGCCATCGCCGACGTCACGAGCACCGAGGCGGTGCCACCGTCCATCGCCCAGCGGAGCGCCTCGAGCGCCTGCGCCTTGCGACCGGCGAACGCGGCGTCGGCCACCGCGAAGGACTTCGCCTCGGCCCGGCCCCCGAAGTAGCGCTGCACCTTCTCG
The DNA here is from genome assembly GCF_024703895.1 of Nocardioides sp. B-3. Taxonomy (GTDB): domain Bacteria; phylum Actinomycetota; class Actinomycetes; order Propionibacteriales; family Nocardioidaceae; genus Nocardioides. The sequence goes on along the minus strand of NZ_CP087968.1, from coordinate 3,212,964 downwards.
ACCGTGAGCTGCTCGCCGGGGAAGTCGTTGGTCAGCTGGTGGGCGGCGGCGGCGAGCGAGCGCAGGTCGCCGCCGACGGCTGTGACCGGGGAAGGAGGCCGCGTCGGAGGCGATCTTGGCGCCGTGCCCGGCGAACTCGGAGATGACGAAGCTCGTCAGGTCGGAGGCCTTGATCTCCTGCGACTTCACCTCGGTGACCGAGGCGAGCTTGCGCAGCTTGGTGAGGAGCCCGCTGCCCTTGGCTCCGCCGCCGTGCACGAGCACCAGCGCGATGTCGTCCGCGGGCGCCGCGGCGTAGTCGAGGATGCCGTCGTAGCAGTCGTCGGGCAGCCCCTCCAGACCCCGGATGATCACGCACCGGGTCGAGGAGAACAGGGACGGTGCGGCCATCTCGCCCGGGCTCGCCGGGGGTCAGGCCGGCCGCGTCGGAGTCGGCGATCTCGGCGTCCGAGTCGAAGCCCTTGACGGCCGTGCGGACGCCGACGACGGTGCGCTCGCTGAGGAACTCCTCCTTGCCGGTGACGAGGATGATCCGGCCGAGGACCTGCGCTGCGGTGGGGGTGGAAGCCATGGTGTGAGAACACTAGCCGCGCCCACGGACAGCGATCCCGTCGTCCGTCCGGAGCACCAGCAGGTCGCCGTCGAGATCCGTTCGCCGTACGACCGCGCCAGTTGCCGTCAGAGCAGCCACCGGGCCGGAGTCGGGGTGGCCGTAGTCGTTGTCGGCCCCCACCGACACCAGCGCCAGCCCGGCTCTCAGCCCGACCGGGAAGTCGAGGTCCCGGTGCCGGCTGCCGTGGTGCGGCACCTTGAGCACGTCGACGTGGAGATCAGGGAGGGTACGCCGCAGCGCGAGCTGCCCCGGTGGCTCGATGTCGCCGGTCAGCAGGATCCGCACGCCCTGCGCCAACAGCACGACACTGGCGTCGTTGGCCGCGCTCCCGTCGCCGATCCCGGCCGTCGGGGCGTCGGGCAGTGGCCACAGGGTCTGCAGGGTCACGTCGCCCACCTTTCGAGTCAGGCCGTACGGCGCGACGACCGGGGACACGTCCAGCGACCGACTCACGGCCGCCGCCCCTTCGGGCGGGTCCACCATCGAGGTCACGTCGACCTCCCCCACGCGTCGGTCGGCGAGCACACCGGGGAGTCCGTCGACGTGGTCGGCGTGGAAGTGTGTGAGCACCACGAGCGGGACGTCGGTGATGCCGAGCCGGTCCGGGCAGCGGTCCATCACCTCCGGGTCCGGTCCAGCGTCCACCACCACGCCCGTTCCGGGCCCGGCGTTCAGCACTAGACCGTCGCCCTGCCCGACGTCGCACATCGCGAGCACCCAGCCGTCGGCCGGCCACCCGGGAGAGGGCGGCCGCGTGAGCACGGTGATCACGAGCAGCACCGAGCAGCCGACCCCCGTGACCGGTGATCGCAGCAGCCGGGGCGCACCCACGACGACCGCGCCGCACAGGAGCGTGATCACGACCAGCGCGACCGGCCCGGTCCCCCACTCCACGGCCGCGGTCGGCAGGGGCCGCTCCGCGCTGGGCGACGACCACGATCCACGACACAGACCCGGGCCGCCGGCGCGGCCACGACCTGTCCGAGCGGGGTCCACACGAGGCCGACGAGTCCCCCGGCCAGCCCGAGCACGGTCGCCGGCGCCACCGCGGGGGCGGCGAGCAGGTTTGCCGGGACCGCGACCAAGCTGACTGGCCCGAGATCGCGGTGACCACCGGCGTGCACGCCACTTGGGCTGCGAGCGGCACCGAGACCGCTTCCGCGACCCAGCGCGGCAGCCAGCGCATCATCGCGTCTCGCCAGACCGGCGCGAGGAACAGGATCCCGCCGGTTGCCAGCACCGACAACGCGAACCCGGCCGTCACGGCCAGCCCGGGATCGACGAGGAGCAGCGCGAAGACGGCGGCACCCAGACACCGGGTGCCGCGTGCACGCCCGTTGCTGCCCATCCCGATCAGGGCGACGGTGCCCATCGCGGCCGCTCGCACCACGCTCGGCTCGGTGCGCGCGATCAGCACGAACCCGACGATGCCGAGCGCCGCGGTGAGATACATCCAGCGCCCGCGCACGCCGCACCAGCGCCCGACGATCAGCAGGAAGCCGACGAGCAGGGTCAGGTTCGTTCCGGACACCGCGAGCAGGTGCGTGAGTCCGGTGGTGCGGAAGTCGTCGGCCAGCGTCGGGTCGAGACCGCTGTCGTCGCCCACGACCAGCGAGGGCACCAGCTCCCGGGCGTGCTCGCCCCGGGGCTCGACGGACGAGCGGATCGACGCGCGCACCGCCGCGGCCGCCCGCCACCAGATGTCCGGCCCGGTCTCCACTCGGGGCGGGCCGCGCACGGACAGCACCCCGAGCACCGCCGGGCCGCCGCCGTCGTCGGGGGCGAGCCGCCCGGAGACGCCGACCGACGAGCCGAGGCGCACGTCGAGCCAGCTCTCGTCCGCCAGCAGCACCACCGGCGCCCGCAGGGTGTACGTCGCACCGCGACCCGTCACCTCCGTGAGCGCGCCCCGCACCACCACGAGGTCGCCGAACCTGCCCGACACCACTCGGGGGTCGCTCGTCACCGACACGCGTGCCGACACCACGGCCCGGTCAGTGACCGGGTCGGCCACCGGTCCGGTGCCGAACGGCGCGACCCGGAGGGTCGCCACCCCGATCACGGCGAGGGCGGCCAGCGCGCACGCCAGCGCCGGCCGGGACCGTGACCACAGGGCGGCCACCAGACCCTCCACGCCCAGCAGCACGGTCGCCCACAGCGGCAGTCCGGCCGCGCACAACCCACCCGCCCACGCCCCGACGCCCAGCAGCGGCAGCCGGAGATCGGACACCCCCTCCTCCTCAGATCGTCACGTGCGGAGCGATCTCCGCCAACGTCGCATCGCCGATGCCGTCGACCTCGAGCAGCTCCTCGACCGCGGTGAAGCCGCCGTGCTCGGTGCGCCACGCCACGATCGCCCCCGCGGTCACCGGTCCAACTCCCGGCAGCGTCTCGAGCGCCGCGAGGTCGGCCGAGTTGAGGTTGACCAGAGGGCCTGCCTGCCCCGGTCCGGGGGTCGCCCCGAGCGAGCCCACCACGCCCGTCGGCACCGGCACCCCCACCGGGATCTGCTCGCCGTCGACCAGCGGCCGCGCCAGGGTTGAGCGACGCGAGGTCGACGCCGGGCCGCGCGCCACCAGCCGCCTCCACTGCGTCCACCACCCGCGACCCGGGCGGAAGCACCGCGATCCCCGGCCGGCGGACCTTGCCGGCGACGTCCACGGTGACCTCGGCCGCGTCCGCGGCAGGCACCGAAGCTGACACCGAATCCGACGGCCGGGCCGAGACCGATGTCGACACCAGCGGCTCACTCACCGGCGCCAGCGCCGGCACCACCTCCGGATCTGAACGAACAGCCGGGAACGCGGCCACCCCGATCGCCACCGCGACCACGATCGAGATCACCGCGACGTGCGCACCCGTCAGGTGGATCCGCGAGGCCGGGTCACCGACGAGGCGGCGAGAGGCGTGCCGACCCGGCACCGGGACGATGGGTGCCTCGCCGGACTCGGGCTCGTCATCGGCGTACAACCCGCGCACCTGCGTGTGCCGGTGCGCGGCCGGCGGATCGCCACGCACCGCCGCGAGCTCGGCACTGAGCGTGGCCGGGCGGCGCGAGACGGCCTCGGCGTGCTCGTCGCTGGTCGTGCTCCGCGGGTGAAGTGGGCGCATGCGACGAACCTAGGAAGCCACACGGACAGCCGCCACCCGGGAACCTTCAGCCTGTGGACAACTCCGGCGCAGCGCCATTCATCCACAGGGAAGCAGCGTGAAGTGGCCCGCTCAGCCCAACGGCAGGCGGGGAGCGACGCACACCGCGACCATGCCCGGCCCGACATGCGCCCCCGGGACGGCGCCGAGCTCACCGCACCAGAGCTCGCGACCTTCGAGGTTGTCGGCCAGCCGGTCGCCCAGCGTCGCCGCGAGCTGCTCGGCGCGGTCGTGGTTGGCGAGGTGCGCGACGTAGATGTCGACCGATTGCGAAGCCGCCGCCTCGACCGCGAGGTCCTCGAGCCGGGCGAGCGCCTTCGCCCCGGTGCGGACCTTCTCGAGGTTGGCCACCTTCCCGTCGACGATGCTCAACAGCGGCTTGACCGAGAGCGCGCCACCGAGGATCGCCGCGGCGGCACCGATCCGGCCGCCTCTCCGGAGGTATTCGAGGGTGTCGACGTAGAACAGCGACGTCGCCGCCCCGGCCCGGTCGCGCGCGGCCTGCGCCGCCTCGGCCACCGTGCCTCCGGCGTCGAGGACGTCGGCGGCCGACAGCGCGGCGTAGCCCGTCGAGGCGCCCACCTGCCGGCTGTCGATGCACGTGACCTTCACGTTGACCTGCTTGGCCGCCAGCTGCGCCGACTCGTAGGTGCCGCTCATCTCGCCGGAGATGTGGATCGAGATGATCTCCTTTGCACCCTCCCGGGCGAGCCGCTCGTAGACCTCGGCCATCGCCGCGGGGTTGGGGCGCGACGTGCTCACGGGCACGAACTCCGCCAGCGCCTTCGCCACGCGTTCCGGGGTGGCGCCGTCGACTCCCTCGTCGAAGACCTGCGCACCGATGACGACACGGAGCGGTACGACGACGATCCCGCGCTCCTCCGCCTGCTCGGGCGGGATGCTCGCGGTGGAATCGGTGACGATGACGGTCCGGGGCACACGCTGAGGCTAGTGGGTCCGAGACGGTTGCCGTGCGCACCTGCACCCGCTTGGATGGGGCAGATGTCCGATGCTTCCGGGAGCTTCGCCGACGAGCTGCGCCGCGCCATCGACCGCCGCGGGCTGGGGCTCGAGCGGATCCGCGACCACCTCGACCAACGCGGCGTGTCCGTCAGCGTCGCCACGCTGAGCTACTGGCAGTCCGGGCGCAGCCTGCCCGGACGCAAGGCCTCGATCGCGGCGATCCCCCACCTCGAGGAGGTGCTCGCCCTCGACCGGGGGTCACTTGCGTCGTACGCTCCCGCTGACGCGCGACCGACCTCGACGCACCGTCGTGCGGGACCTCGACGCGCTGTGGCCCGAACCCCCTGCCGCCGAGCTGCTGCGTCGCCTCGACACCCGGTGGGACACCGAGCTCGACCGCGTGACCCTGCACGACGTGCTGCGGCTGGGTGCCGACCGTCGTCAGCAGACCTTGACGGTGCGCCGGGTGATGCGCGCTCGCTCGGACGGACCGGACCGGCGCGTGGTGATGCACTGCCGGGACGACATCTCGGTCGACGTCGGCGAGTACCGCGCGGTCCCGGGGCTGTGTGATCGGGCGGGTCGAACGCAGCCCGGAGGCTGGCGTCGTCGGCGCGGAGCTGATCTTCCACCAGCCGCTGAGTCGTGGGGAGACCGTGGTCGTGGAGTACGAAGTGGTCTCGCCGAGCCCCGGGCCGCTGGAGTCGGAGTACTACCGACGCCTGCGGATGCCGATGCGCGAATACCTCCTCCGGGTGGAGTTTCACCCGGAGGCCCTCCCCGCGACGACCGTCGCCTTCACCGAGGACCGTGAGTCGGTGATCGCACTGGACCCGGCGCACCGCGCCCCCCCGGCCCACACCGACGCCACCCCCGGCGTCACCGGCATCAGGTGGACCTGGGCCGACGAGCCCCTGAGTTAACTGTTAACGGAGCCTCATCCCTTGCCGGGACGGGTGGTTGTTGCGCAAGGTCAGCGACGTCCATCTGTCTCGGGAAGGAACCCTCGATGAACATCCCCACACCCCAACGACTCGGTGTCGGCGCCGCCGCCACGCTCGTCGGCGTCACCCTGTCCCTCGTACCGGCCACGGCCAGCGCGAGCGACGAGGCCCACCCCGCTCGACGCAACGACCGCTGCCCGGGCCGACGACGGTCGGGCCCCGGTGGTCGGCACCGCGAGCGACGGTCGCTACATCGTCGTCCTCGACAAGGACGCCGGCGCCGCCAACCTGACGGCGGCCAAGTCCGACGCCCGCGCCGACGGCGCCCGGGTGACCCACACCTACACCTCGGTCCTCGACGGCTTCGCGGCCAAGCTCTCCCCGCGGGCCCTGCGCGGGCTGCGCAACAACCCGAACGTCGCCTACATCGAGGCCGACGCCCCGGTGCAGCTGACCGACACCCAGTCCCCCGCCACCCGGGGTCTCGACCGCATCGACCAGCGCGACCTCCCGCTGAACAACTCCTACACCTACGCCCAGTCCGGCGCCGGCGTGACGGCGTACATCATCGACACCGGCATCCGCACCACCCACAGCGAGTTCAGTGGCCGGGCGGTGGCGGGCTACAGCGCGATCGCCGACGGTCGCGGGACCGACGACTGCAACGGCCACGGCACCCACGTCGCGGGCACGGTCGGCGGTGAGACGTACGGCGTCGCGCAGGACGTGCGCCCGGTCGCGGTTCGCGTCCTCGACTGCAACGGCTCGGGCTCCAACTCCGGCGTCATCGCCGGCGTCGACTGGGTGACCCAGAACCACTCGGCCGGCAGCCCGGCCGTGGCCAACATGAGCCTCGGCGGTGGTGTGTCCTCCGCGCTCGACACCGCGGTGAGCAACTCCATCGCCGACGGCGTCAGCTATGCCCTCGCGGCTGGCAACGACTCCGGCGCCAACGCGTGCAACGGCTCCCCCGGTCGGGTCGCCGCTGGTCTGACGATCGGCTCGACGACCAACACCGACGCACGCTCGAGCTTCAGCAACATCGGCTCGTGCCTCGACCTGTTCGCGCCTCGGCTCGAGCATCACCTCGGCGTGGATCAGCAGCGACAGCTCGACCAACACCATCAGCGGCACGTCCATGGCGACCCCGCACGTCGCGGGTGCGGCCGCCCTCTACCTGCAGGCCAACCCGACGGCCTCGCCGGCCAGCGTCAGCAACGCCCTGATCTCGGCCTCCACCCCCAACAAGGTCACCAACGCGGGCACCGGGTCCCCCAACCGACTGCTGTACATGGGCACCGGCACGACGCCGACGCCTGACCCCGACCCGCAGCCGACCACCTGCTCCACGATGCCCGAGAAGGAGACCGGTTCGCTCACCAGCGGCGGCGTCGCCTACCACCCGGGCACGAGTGACTACTACTACTCGGCAGCCGGCACGCACGTGGGCTGCCTGTCCGGGCCGGCGACCGCCGACTTCGACCTCTACCTCGAGCGCTGGAACGGTTCCTCGTGGGTGACGGTCGCCCAGAGCATCAGCTCGACGTCCGAGGAGAAGATCACCTACAACGGCACCGCGGGCTACTACTCGTGGCGCGTGGAGTCCTACTCCGGGTCGGGCAGCTACACGTTCGGCCTCGATCGCCCCTGATCGACACCCAACAGAGATGACTCCGGCCCCGCGGGTGATCCCGCGGGGCCGGAGGCTTGCTCACACGACGATGTTGACGAGCTTGGGCGGCACCACGATCACCTTGCGGATCGTGGCCCCGTCGATCGCCCGCACGACCGCCTCGTCGGCCAGCGCGGCGGCCTCCGGGTCGGCCTCGGAGATGTCGGGCGACACCTCCGGGCGTGCGCGCACCTTGCCCTTGATCTGGACGACGGCCGTGACCGAGTCCTCCACCAGCAGCGCCTCGTCGACGACCGGCCAGCCGGCTCGGGCCACCGTAGGCTCGTGGCCCGGGCGCTCCCACATCTCCTCGGCGACGTACGGCGCCACCAGCGAGAGCAGGATCGCGATCGCCTCGACGGCCTCCCGCACGGCCGGGTCGGCAGGACCACAGCCGGAGTCGATGGCCTTGCGGGTCGCGTTGACCAGCTCCATGGTGCGCGCGACCATCACGTTGAAGCGGTGGACCTCCACCAGCTGCCCGGCCTCGTGCACCGTCTTGTGCGTCAGCTTGCGCAGCGCGACGTCACCGCCGTCCGGCGAGGTGCCCGGAGTCGAGGTGACGTCACCGCTCAGTCGCCACGCGCGCTGCAGGAACTTCAGCGACCCGCTCGGCGACACGTCGGCCCAGTCGATGTTGTCCTCCGGCGGGCTGGCGAAGACCAGCGTCAGGCGCACCGCGTCCACGCCGAACTCGGCAAGTTGTCCCCCCAGACTGACGCCGTTGCCCAGCGACTTGCTCATCTTGCGGCCGTTGTTGATGACCTTGCCCCGGGAGAGGTACGCCGAGAACGGCTCGTCGAAGGACAGCAGGCCCATGTCCCGCAGGGCCTTGGTGAAGAAGCGGGCGTACAGCAGGTGCAGGACGGCGTGCTCGTCGCCACCGATGTAGATGTCGCACGGGCCCCACATGTCGACCGGGTCGGAGTCGAACGCCCGGGTGTGGTCGTGCGGCGAGCAGTAGCGCAGGAAGTACCACGACGAGTCGACGAAGGTGTCCATCGTGTCGGTGTCGCGCTTGGCCGGTCCGCCGCACTTCGGGCAGGACACGTTGACCCACTCCTCGGCGCCACCCAGCGGGGAGACGCCCTTGGGCTTCAGGTCGGCACCGCGCAGTGCGGGCAGCTCGACGGGCAGCTGGTCGTCCGGGACCGGCACCTCGCCGTCGACCGGGCAGTGGATGATCGGGATCGGCGCGCCCCAGTAGCGCTGGCGCGACAGCAGCCAGTCGCGCAGCCGGAAGTTGACCGTGCCGCGCCCGGTCCCCTGCTCGTCCGGGAAGGCGATGGTCCGCGCCTTGGCGTCCGCCACCGACAGCCCGTTGATGTCCAGCGGGGCGTCGGCCCCTGCTGCGGGCGAGTTGATCGTCTCGCCCTCGCCGGAGTAGGCGTCGCCCTCGAAGTCGGCCGGCGGCTGCGTCGTACGCACGATCGGCAGACCCATGACCGTGGCGAACTCGAAGTCACGCTGGTCGCCTCCGGGCACGCCCATGACAGCGCCGGTGCCGTAGTCGGCCGGGACGTAGTCGGTGGCCCACACGGGGATCTGCTGGCCGGTCACCGGGTTGGTCGCGGTGACGCCCGAGTCGACGCCGGTCTTGGGCCGATCGGTGGAGAGCCGCTCGATCTCGGTCTCGCGACGGACCTCCTCGCGGTAGGCCTCGAAGGCCGCCCGCTGCCCGTCCGTGACCAGCTCGTCGGCCAGCGCGGCGTCGACCGCGACGACCATGAAGGTGGTGCCGAAGATCGTGTCGGGGCGCGTCGTATAGACGGTCACCGGCTCCTCGCGGCCATCGATGACGAAGTCGACGTGCGCCCCCTCGGAGCGACCGATCCAGTTGCGCTGGGCGTTGACGACCTTGGTGGACCGGGTGTCCTCCGGGTCGTCCGGGGAGTCCAGCAGCTCCTGTGCGTACGCCGTCGTGCGGAAGTACCACTGCGTCAGCTCGCGCTTCGTCACGACCGCGCCGCAGCGCTCGCAGGCACCGTCGACGACCTGCTCGTTGGCCGGGACGGTCTGGTCGTTGGGGCACCAGTTGACCGGCGAGTTCTTCCGGTAGGCCGGGCCCTGCTCCTTCAGGCGCAGGAACAGCCACTGGGTCCAGCGGTAGTACTCCGGGTCGGAGGTGTTGAAGCGGCGCGACCAGTCGAAGCTGAGGGCATACTTCTTGAACGACTCCAGCTGGATGTCGATGTTGCCGTAGGTGTAGTCGGCGGGGTGCGCGTCGTTCTTGATCGCGGCGTTCTCCGCGGGCAGGCCGAAGGAGTCCCAGCCCATCGGGTTCATCACCTCGTAGCCGCGCTGCCACCAGTAGCGCGCCAGCACGTCGTGCAGCGCGGTCACCTCGGCGTGACCCATGTGCAGGTCACCGCTCGGGTAGGGGAACATCGTCAGCGCGTAGCGCTTCTCGCGGGCGCCGGAGCGGACGGCCTCGTCGTCGGCGCGGAAGGGCTCGAGCTTCTCCCCAGACCGGCTGCCACTTCGCCGGACGGCCTCGACGTCGTACGTCGCAGCCTCGGTCGTCGTGTGTCTCGCTCATGTGTCTACCGCCCTCGTGTGTTCCGGCTCGTGCTCCTGGCATGAAAAAACCCCTCGCATGGAGGGGTGGCCGCGTGACGTTCCTGTGGAGACAGGGAGTCAGCGCGGCTGGCCAAGAAGCAGGACCTGCGTACTCATGGGCCCATGCTACCGCCGAAATGCTCGCGACGGCGACCCGGTTGGACCGGGTCGCCGCCGCATTCAGCTCACTTCACGAAGCGCGGGGTCATCGGCGGGTTCCACCACTCGCCGTTGTTGGCCTTCATCGCGCCGATCACGTGCAGCACGAAGGCGAAGACCAGCGCGAGCGGGTAGGTCACGAAGCCGATCAGCAGCAGCATCAGTGGGAAGGAGATCAGCAGGATGATTCCGGTGATGATCTGCACGTTCAGCGAGTTGGCGGCGTGCGCCCGGACGAACGGCCCGCGGTCGCGATAGATCAGGTAGATGACGAGCGACCCTGACGAAGCCGAGGAGCCCGGCGGAGAGCACCATCGCGATCAGCGGCACGCCGTGCGCGACGGCGCCCAGCGTGCGCTCCCGGCTCGCCGAGATCGGGCTCTGCGACTGGGCGTAGGGGTTGGGCTGACTCATGGGGACCTCCTTGGGGTCTGGTGTCATCAACTCAACCACGCCGATCCACCGATTCCATCCCGTTTCGGGGGTGGTTCAGGGTCGAGTCAGGGACCGGCTCGGGTCGACCCTCCAAGAACTGTTTGACAGTCGCTCGCACGGCCGTGCATCCTGACCGTCCAACGACTCTTGGAGGGTGGGCAATGGACGAGGGACTCTCGGCGTTGCGCTCGGTCGCGCATCCGGTGCGCCTGCGCATCCTGTCGATGCTCACTGCCCAGCCGATGAGCGCCGCCGAGGTGGCCCGTGAGCTCGACCTGACGCATGCCAACGCGTCGTACCACCTCCGCGTCCTGCACGACGCCGGCGAGCTGGTCGTCGAGAGCGAGGAGAAGATCCGGGGCGGTACGGCGAAGCGCTACCGCTACCTCGTCGGCGGCGATCCCGAGCGGCCGGCCGGACCGTCGACCAACGAGGACCACCTCGCCCGGCAGCTCGCCACCAACGCCGAGGTCGTCCGGCGGCTGGCCCAGCGCGCGAAGGGACCGGGATCGTCCTCGGACATCGAGACCTGGGTGACTCCGGAGGCGTGGCAGCAAGCGATGGAGGCGATCTCCGAGGCGATGATCCTGCTGCACGAGCAGGCCCGGCCACCGCGGTCCGAGGGCACGATCCACGTCAGCGCCTCCACGCAGGCCTTCCGGATGGACGACCACGCATGAGCACCCCACGACCTTCTTCTCCTCCGCTCCGCTCCCCGAACAACGTGGCGGGGACCCCGCATGACCCGGGCCAACGCCGTACGACCCCTGCGGGAGCGCAACTTCGCGTGGTACTTCGGCTCCCGCTTCGTCAACACCCTCGGCAACATGATGGCCAACATCGCGTTGACCTTCGCCGTCCTCGACATCACCGACTCGGCGGCCGCGCTCGGGCAGGTGCTGGCCGCGCACACGATCCCGATGGTGCTGCTCCTGCTGTGGGGAGGCGTCATCTCCGACCGCTTCCCGCGCGAGCTTGTCATCCGGGTCTCCAACGTCGCGTCCGCGATCACGCAGGGCATGATCGCGTTCCTCGTGCTCACCGGCAGCGCCGAGCTGTGGATGCTGATCGCGCTCTCCGTCGTGCACGGAGCGGTCTCCGCGATCTCCTTCCCGGCGATGGCCTCACTCCTCCCCCAGCTGGTCCCGCGCGACCAGCTGCAGCCGGCCAACGCGCTGATGTCGCTGACCCGCAACGGCCTGACCGTCCTCGGCCCGACGCTCGGCGCCCTCCTCGTCGTCACCGTCGGCGCCGGCTGGGCGCTCGCGATCGACGCCGCCACCCGGCTGGTCTCCGCGCTGCTGCTGATCCCCGTCAAGGTGCCGCGGGCCGCGAAGGATACGGAGCACAAGAGCACCATCGCCGAGCTGCGCGAGGGCTGGAGCTTCTTCATCTCGACCACGTGGCTGTGGGCGGTCGTGCTCGGCTTCGGGTTCCTGAACATGATCCACAACGGCGCGCTCTTCGTGCTCGGCCCGGTCGTGGCCGAGGACACCATCGGGCGCCGGGGCTGGGGCTACGTCCTCTCCGCGGAGGCTCTCGGCCTCCTCGCGATGGCGGTCGTGCTGCTGCGCGTCCCCCTGAAACGGCCGCTCTTCTGGGGGATGCTCGCCATCGCTCTCGCCTCGGTGCCGATGGTGGTGCTCGGCGTCGACCCGCACCTCGTCGCACTCGTCTGCGCCGCGTTCGTCGCCGGCGCCGGCATCGAGGTCTTCTCCATGGGCTGGAACCTCGCCATGCAGGAGAACATCGACGACCGGATGCTCTCGCGCGCCTACTCCTACGACGCCCTCGGCTCGTTCGTGGCGATGCCGATCGGCCAGCTCGCCCGGGGTCCGCTCGGCGCCGCGTTCGGCAACTCGCGCGTCCCGGTGGTCTCGGGCATTGCGTACGCCGCCATCTGCCTGCTCGTCCTCACGTCTCGTTCAGTGCGCGACCTGCCGCGGCGCTCGACTCCGGATCCGGTCCCGGAGACCGCTGGTTGAGCAGTGACGAGCGCAGCGAGGAACGCGTCGAAACCAAGGTCGATCATGTGGCTAGGGTCGACGCATGACTGACATGTTCCGCCTCGACGGCAAGGTCGCGATCGTCACCGGCGCATCCAGCGGCATCGGCGTCGCCTTCGCCCAGTCCCTCGCGGAGGCCGGCGCCGACGTCGTGCTCGGCGCCCGTCGCGTCGACAAGCTCGCCGACACGGCCAAGCTCGTCGAGGCCGCCGGTCGCCGTGCGCTCACCGTCGCCACCGACGTGGCCGACCCCGCCCAGTGCCGGGCCCCGGTGGACGCCGCGATGGCGGAGTTCGGTCGCGTCGACGTGCTCGTCAACAACGCCGGCGTCGGGACGGCCGTCCCCGCGACGCACGAGACACCGGAGCAGTTCCGCTCGGTCATCGACGTCAACCTGAACGGCTGCTACTGGATGGCGCAGGCCTGCGGGCGGGTCATGCAGCCGGGCTCGTCGATCATCAACATCTCCTCGGTGCTCGGCATCACCACCGGCGGGCTCCCCCGGGCGGCCTACAGCGCCTCCAAGGCCGGTCTCAACGGCCTCACGCGCGACCCTGGCCCAGCAGTGGATGGAGCGCAAGGGCATCCGGGTCAACTCGATCGCCCCGGGCTTCTTCGAGTCGGAGATGACCGACACCTACCCCGACGGCTACCTCGATCTCGCGATGATGCGGGTCCCTGCCCGCCGCAAGGGCGACCCGGCCGAGCTCGCCGCGACCGTGGTCTTCCTGGCCTCCCCCGCGGCCGGCTACATCACCGGCCAGACCATCCCGGTCGACGGCGGGATGACGATCGCCTGAGAGCTGCGCGCTCGCACTCGCTCAGCGCGGGGACTGCTCGCGGGTCAGGACGAAGACGTAGGGCGGCATGCCGCGCAGGTCCATCACGCCGAGCAGGGTGTCGGCGTCGACCCGTCGGAACACGTCGATGATCGGCAGGTGGTCGTAGACCATCGCGGCCGTGACCACGCCCCGGTGCTCGACGGCCCGCAGCCGCGCGCGGTGCTTGTCGGTGCGCAGGACCGGCTCGAGGGCAGCGACCGCCTTCCCCGACCGCGCGACGACGGCCGTGGGCAGCCTCGGCGCGAGGCCGAGCGGAGCCTTGCGCGGCTCGACCGCGAAGACCTCGCCGCCTCGTCCCCTGAACAGCAGCGGGTGCACGTGGTCGACGTCGTCGAACTGCTTGCCGTACCACCCCCGACACCTCGAGCAGGCCGTCCAGCGGATGACCGGTCGCCAGCTCGCGTCCGCAGTAGCGACCGGTGATCTCCTCGCAGGCGACGGCGGGCAGCGAGTCGAAGAGCGCCGGGGCGCGCGCCGGGTCGGTGCGGCTCCCGAGCGTCTCGAGTGCGGCGGCCGCGCTCATGCCGGCAGGCGCAGTGCGCCGGGGGCGGTGGCAGGAACGACGGGTCGCTGCGGGCTGACAGGCAGGATCCGCCGGTACGGCGATCCGAGGGCGGGTCGCGGGTCCGCCTCGCCCTTGTTCGGCCAGAACGCCATGGCCCGCTCCGCCCGGGCGGTGATCGTCAGCGACGGGTTGACGCCGAGGTTGGCGGTGATCGCGCTGCCGTCGGCGATGTGCAGGCCCGGGTGTCCGAAGATCCGCTGGTAGGGGTCGACCACCCCTGCCTCGGGCGACTCGGCGATCGTGCACCCACCGATGTAGTGAGCGGTGGCCGGGATGTTGAAGACGTCGGTGACGATGTTGCCGGGGTCGGCGTCGGCCTTCGCGGCGTACTCCCCGGCGATGGCATGGGCGAGCGGGATCCAGTCCGGGTTGGGCTGACCGGTCCCCTGCCCGGTCCTGAGCAGGCCGCGCTCGAGGTAGGACGTCAGGGAGTTGTCCAGCGACTGCATCACCAGCAGGATCACCGACCGCTCGGAGGCCCGCCGCAGGTCCGGGTTGCGCAGCATCGCCCCGGGGCGCAGGACGATCGACAGCAGCAGCCGCAGGAACCGGAAGGCGCCTCCGTCGATCATGGGCACGGTCTGCGCGAACATCGAGTTCTGGCCCTTGCCGTAGGTGCAGACCTCGACGTGGGTCTGCGGCTCCGGGTGGATGGACGAGGTGATCGCGACACACCCGGGCGAAGTCGTCGCGGCTCCGGCTCTGGACACCGATGATCGCCTCGGAGTTGCTGCGGGTCAGCTCGCCCAGTCGTGGGGAGAGCCCCGGCAGGGTGCCCTCGTCCCGCATCCGGTGCAGCAGCTTCTGGGTGCCGAGCGCGGCCGCCGCGAAGACCACCTGCTCGGCCGTGAGGGTGCGACGCCCCTTGCGCAGCCTTCCGTTCGACCGCTGCATCTCGACGACGTAGCCGCCGTCGGGACCCGGCCTCACCGACGTCACCGTGGTGAGCGGATGCACCTCCGCGCCGTTGCGCTCGGCCGGGTAGAGGTAATTGGTGGTGGTCGTGTTCTTGGCGTTGTGCTTGCAGCCGGTGAAGCACTCCGAGCAGTGGATGCAGCCCGCCCGCCGGGGGCCGGCCCCACCGAAGTAGGGATCGTCGACCTCCTCGCCCTCCTTGCCCTCGTTGAAGAAGACGCCGACCTGCGTCCGGTGGAACGTCTCGGCGACACCGCGGTCGCGGGCGACCTGCAGGAGGAGGTCGTCCTTGGGGCCGGTGCGCGGGTTCTCGACGACGCCCAGCATCCGCTTCGCCCGGTCGTAGTACGGCGCCAGCTCGCTCTGCCAGTCGGTGATGTGGGACCACGCCCGGTCGCGGTAGAAGTCGGACAGCGGCTCGTAGAGGGTGTTGCCGTAGATGAGCGACCCGCCGCCGACACCGACGCCGCTGAACACCGGGCACTTGCCGAGCGCGCTGATCCGCTGCGGACCGGTGAGGCCCGGGCGCGGCGCCCAGATCGAGTTGCGTACGTCCCAATTGGTCTTCGGAAGATCGCCGGCCTCCCACCGCCGACCGGACTCGAGCACCCCGACCCGGTAGCCCTTCTCCGTGAGCCGCAGCGCCGTCACGCTGCCGCCGAAGCCGGAGCCAACCACGATCACGTCGTAGTCGTAGTCGTCGTTGCTCATCGGGGAAACCACCTCGTAGTCGGCAGGGTCGAACTTCGCCTGCGATCTGTACTGGATCCCGAGAGCGGGCCAGTTGGCCGTGATCCGGCCGTTGGCGTTGCGGTACCACGAGGAGCACTTGCTCCACACGCTGTCGGACAGCTGGGCCCGGATACTGTCGTCGTAGGCCTGCTCGACCTCGGGTCGGACCGTGAGCGGGGCGCCGACCTGCGCGAGGTGCGCGACATAGTCGCCGAGGTGCTTCCGCCCGGGCCTCGAGGAAGTAGATGATCGAGCCGCCACCTGTGTTGGTGTTCGGCCCGTACATGATGAACAGGTTGGGGAAGTGCGGCACGGTCATGCCGTAGTAGGCGTGCGCCCCCTCGATCCACTCCTCCCGGAGGTCACGCCCGTCGCCGGTCGTGATCGTCATCGGGGCCGGGAACTCGGTGGCCTTGAATCCGGTGCCCCAGATGATGACGTCGACCTCATGCTCCTGACCGTCCGCGGTGACGACGCCGGACGGCGTGATCGCCGTGATGCCCTCCGTGGTGACATCGACGTTGGACCGGGCCAGTGCCGGGAGGTAGTCGTTGGAGAACAGGACGCGCTTGCAGCCGATCTGGTAGGTCGGCCAGACCTTCTCGAAGAGACCGGGCCCGGCCTTCGTCTGCCTGCGCATGTGTTGCTTGGAGATCGCGTTGACGGTCTTCGCGAGCGGCCCGGAGTAGGCCCAGGGCGACACTCAGGCTCTCCGTGACGCCGTACCGGGTGCCGCGCTCGAGGAGGTGCGCCAACCGCACCTTGTCGAAGGCGAGGTGGTGCAGCCGGGTGAACTCGCGGTCCGGCCCGGGGACGATGTGGGGCGGGGTGCGCTGGAAGAGCGTCAGGTGGCCGACCTCGGGCTGGATGGCCGGCACGAACTGGATCGCACTCGCCCCGGTGCCGATCACGGCGACCCGCTTGCCGGCGAGATCGACGTCGTGGTCCCACAGGGCGGAGTGGAAGGCAGGGCCGGCGAAGGTGTCGGCGCCCGGGATGGCTGGGTAGGACGGCCGGGACAGCTGCCCGACCGCCGACACCGGGACGTCGACGACGAGCGGAACCCCGTTGCTGAGCTCGATCTGCCGGGTGCCCGCCGCGGAGTCGTAGGTCGCACCGAGCACCTCGGTGCCGAACCTGATGTGGCGACGAATGTCGTACTTGTCGGCGACGTGACGGATGTAGTCGAGGATCGCCGGTTGCCGGGAGAACCGGTGCGGCCAGTTCGGGTTGGTCTCGAAGGAGAAGGAGTAGAACGGCGAGGGCACGTCGCAGGCCGCGCCGGGATAGGTGTTCTCCCGCCACACTCCCCCGACGTCGTCGGCCTTCTCGAGGACGACGATGTCCTCGGAAACCCTTCCTCTTCAGCTCGATCACGGCGGCCGGGCCGCCGAAGCCGGTGCCGATGACGGCGACCGAGGGATTCTTCGCGAGCTGTGTCATCGGGACTCCTGGGTGGTTGACGCGTCCTCGAGGGCGAGACGGTGGTGGAGATCGGGCTTCGGATCGATGCCGAGCCCGAGACAACGGTCGGCCGGGGGACGCGCCGTGCCGCACGAACTCCGCGCGCGAGGTGTGCCGCTCGCCCTCGCTCCGGGCGAGGAACAGCGCAAAGATCGCGGCCGAGAACCCGATCAGGGTCCACCGTGCCGACGGGGCACCCAGCTCCTCGGCCCGTTCGGGCAAGATCTGGGCCAGCACGGTCAGCACGAAGTCGGGCATGGCGGCCTGCGACCGCGGGCGCAGCGTGTCATCGGCCGCCGACTCCCGGAACAGGATGCGGCCGATCCGGGGATCGTCCTCGACGACGGCAACTGCCGTCTCGAAGGCCCCGGACAACGCTGCGGACACGCCTTCATCCACCACGGCGGATGCGACGACAGCGAGGATGGGTTCGCGGATGCGGTCGACGGCCTCGTCGTACACCGCCTCGAGGAGGTCTTCGCGGGTCGCGAACAGGTCGTAGAAGTATCGAGGCCCCACCGATGCCTCCCGGCAGGCGGCTCGCATCGTCAGCGCCGCCACCCCCCGGGTGCCGACCAGCTCGACCCCCGCCGCGACCAAGCGCTCTCGACGATCGGCCTCACGGGCTGCTGGGGTCAGCCCTTGCCACAGCCGGTCCGGCTTGGCAGAGGGCCCCTGAACAGGGGTGCTTGCGGTCACGGAGAGACCATATAGGAATCATCCGCTTCCCGGAAGCACTTGATTCCTGTTGATGGGTTCACAGGTGGCAAGCAACGCCTGACCCGACCGGCTCAATCCTGGATGAGCCGTGCCCCGTCGGCGGGTGTCGCTCGCCGGGCCCGGGGCTCGGTCCAGCCACGGCCCGCGAACTCCTGCTGCAGGGACGCGACGGTCACATCGACGACGGCCTCGGGCAGCAGTGCGATGGCCGAGCCGCCGAAGCCGCCGCCCGTCATCCGCGCGCCGAGGGCACCGTGGGCCGGGCAGGCCTCCACGACCACGTCCAGCTCGGCACACGACACCTCGAAGTCGTCGCGCAGCGAGGCGTGCGACCCGGTGAGACGAGCCCCGAACTCCGCCGGGTCCCCGGTCACCAGCGCGTCGACGGCAGCGCTCACGCGCTCGATCTCGGTGAACACGTGTCGTGCCCGCCGGAGCGTGACGTCGTCACCCGCCAGCCGTGACAGCGCGTCCTCGTGGTCGGTGACCTCGACCGGGGAGGCCGACACCGAGTCGTCGTGCCGCCGCCTCGCAGGAGGCGCGGCGGCTGGCGTAGCCGCCGTCGTTGAGCTCGTGCGAGGCCCGGGTGTCGACGACGAGCAGGGTCAGTCCGGCGTCGTCCGGCCGCCACGGCAGGTGCGAGGTGGCACCGGTCGCGGTGTCGAGGAGCAGCGCGTGACCCGCGCGGGCCAGCAGGGACACCGTCTGGTCCATCCCGCCTGTGGGCGCGCCTGCGACGTCGCGCTCGGCACGGATGCAGTCCTCGATCAGGGCTCGCCGCTCGTCCTCGTCGTCCTGTCGCCCGAGGGCGGCACTCACCGCGAGCGCGACCGAGCACTCGAGGGCGGCAGAACTGGAGAGACCGGCTCCCGGGGGCACCTGCCCGTCCACCAGCACGTCGACACCCGGCAGCTCGACACCGCGCTCGCGCATCGCCCAGAGCACGCCGGCGACGTAGGCCGGCCAGCCCTTGGCGTGGCCGGGCCCCAGCCGGCTGACGTCCCCGACCCACGGCTCCGACTGCTGCCGGCTGCCGATGGCCACGACGCTGTCGGAGCGGAGCCGGACGGCGGCGTACGTCGCCAGCGGCAGCGCCATCGGCAGGCAGCGCCCGCCGTTGTAGTCGAGGTGCTCGCCGATCAGGTTGACCCGGCCGGGAGCCATCACGACCACGTCCGGCGGGCTGTCGTACCGCGCCTCGAAGTCGGCCCGGAGCCGTCGCGCCATGTGACTCATCCGTGTCTCCCTCCGGGTCGAGGAAAGCGGAAACGCCGGCTCGGGGCCGACGTTTCAGGTGATGGTGGAGGTGAGGGACTCGAATCCCTGACCCTCTGAAGCAGTCCGCCGAGTACCCCGATCTCGGAGAAACTCGCCTCTGTTCGCCCGGACATCCTCTGACCTGCGACGACGCTCTGAATCGTGTTCGTTGTCGACACCACGATACCCCGCGGCCTCGGTTCGTTTCGTCCCGAATCGGGGCGTCTGCGAACCCAAAGTGCTGCTTTTCTGCTGCCTACTTGGTGGCCATGGGTTGTCCCTCGGCGAGTTCGGCAAACGCTCGCAGCTTGGCAGCGAGGGAAATGCCGCTCACAGCACCGGGCGGCGTACGTCACCGACGAGGTGAGCGAGGTGCACGGTGAAGCGTGCGGCGAGTGCGCCATCGATCACACGGTGGTCGTAGGAGAGACACAGGGGCAGCATGAGGCGCGGCTCGAACTCGATGCCGTTCCAGACCGGGGCCATCTTCGAGCGGACGACACCGAGTATCGCCACCTCCGGGGCGTTGACGATGGGCGTGAATGCCGTGCCGCCGATGCCCCCGAGGCTGCTGATCGTGAACGTCGCACCCTGCATGTCGCCGGCGCTGAGCTTGCCATCGCGGGCGCGGGCGGAGAGGTCTCCGAGGTCGCGGCTGAGCTCGGTGATGCCCTTTCGGTCGACGTCCTTCACGACCGGGACGACAAGTCCGTCGGGGGTGTCGACGGCAACGCCGATGTTGACGTAGTCCTTGAGCACGAGCTCGTCACCAGCCAGCGAGCTGTTGACGACGGGGAACGTCCGCAACGACGACGCCACAGCCTTGAGGAGGAAGCTGAGCATCGTGACCCGGTAGCCCTCCTCCTTCGCGGCTGCGTCGAGCTCGCGACGGTAGGCGTCAAGGTCGGTGATGTCGGCCTCGTCGTTGTGGGTGACGTGGGGGACGTTGAGCCACGAGCGGTGCAGGTGGGGGCCGGAGATCTTCTTGATGCGGGAGAGCGGCATCGTGCGGACCGGACCGAACTTCGCGAAGTCGATCTCTGGAATCGGCGGGATGCCCATTCCGGACGGGGTTCCGTGCTCCGTGACGATCGAACCTTCGTAGTGTGCAAGGAGGTCCTGCTTGGTCACGCGACCCTTGCCGCCTGTGCCGCTGACCCTCACCAGATCGACCTCGAGGTCGCGCGCGAGGCGGCGGACCAGCGGCGTGGCACGCAGCCCGTCGGCGGTTCCGTGCTCATCCGTGGCCGGCTCCGTTGCCGCGACAACGGAGTCGCGATCGACCACTGCATCACGGGTAGCCACGACAACGTCCGTCTCACTGACCGTTTCGGGCGCAACCTGCACTGCATCCTGCGACAAATCATCGGCCGCATCGGCCGCATCGGACGAGATCGCGATGACGGTGCCCTCGCTGACCGAGTCCCCCACCTTCACGGACACCGAAACGATGGTGCCCCCGGAACGGCGCGGGGATGTCCATGGTGGCTTTGTCGGTCTCCAGTGTGACGAGGGGATCCTCGGCTCGGACGACGTCACCGGGGGCGACGTGGATCTCGATGACGGGTACGTCGGCGTAGTCGCCGATCTCGGGAACCTTGATCTCCATGACAGCTGTCCTCACGCGTAGGCCGGGTCGCACCGGTCGGGGTCGATGCCGTACTTCTGGATCGCCTGCGCCACGACCTCCGGGGAGATGGTCCCCTCGTCTGCCATGCTGCGCAGCGCCGAGACCGCGATGAAGTGGCGGTCCACCTCGAAGTGGCGGCGCAGGTTGCGGCGATAGTCGGAGCGGCCATAGCCGTCGGTGCCCAGCGCGACGTACTTGTTGGGCACAAACGCTCGGATCTGGTCCGCGAACGACTTCATGTAGTCGGTGGCAGCGATCACCGGGCCGGGCCGGCCAGCAAGGCACTGCTCGACGTACGACGTGCGGCGCTCCTCGAGCGGGTGCAGCGTGTTCCAGCGCTCAGCAGCCGGGCCGTCGCGGCGCAGCTCGGTGAAGCTGGGCACGCTCCACACATCGGCCTTGACCTTGAAGTCCTCGGCGAGCAGGTCTGCGGCGGCGATCACCTCTCGCAGGATGGTGCCCGAGCCGAGGAGGTTCACCTTGCCCTTGCCACGGCCCTTGCCGGTGCGGAACAGGTACATCCCCTTGAGGATCCCCTCCTCCACACCGTCGGGCATCGCCGGGTGCTCGTAGTTCTCGTTCATGAGCGTGAGGTAATAGAAGACGTCCTCCTGCTCGGCGTACATTCGGCGCATTCCGTCGGCCACGATCACCGCCAGCTCGAACGCGTACGTCGGGTCGTAGGACACGCAGTTGGGGATCATCGCCGCCCGGAGATGGCTGTGGCCGTCCTCGTGCTGCAGGCCCTCACCGTTGAGGGTCGTCCGGCCGGCGGTGCCGCCGAGCAGGAAGCCGCGTGCCCGGAGGTCGCCTGCTGCCCGGGCGAGGTCGCCGATCCGTTGGAACCCGAACATCGAGTAGTAGATGTAGAACGGGATCATTGGCGTGTTGCTGTGGGAGTAGGACGTGGCCGCTGCGATCCGGGAGGACATCGCGCCCGCCTCGTTGATGCCCTCTTGGAGGATCTGCCCGGAGGCGTCCTCCTTGTAGAACATGAGCTGTTCGGCGTCCTCCGGGGTGTAGAGCTGGCCAGTCTGGGAGTAGATGCCAACCGTGCGGAAGAGGCCCTCCATGCCGAAGGTGCGGGCCTCGTCGGGGACGATCGGGACGATGCGCTTGCCGATCTCCTTGTCGCGCAGCAGCTTGGTGAGGATCTGCACGAATGCCATCGTCGTCGAGATTTCGCGGCCGTTGGAGCCGGCTGTCTGCGCTGCAAATGCCTCCACTCCCGGGACCCGGAGATTGGCTGATTTAGCCCGACGGCTCGGGAGGTAGCCGCCGAGCTTGGTGCGGCGTTCGTGCAGGTAGGTGTGCTCCGGCGAGCCTTCGGCGAACCTCACGTAGGGGTAGTCCATGAGCTGTTCGTCCGGCACCTCGATGCCGAAGCGGTCGTGGAACGAGCGGAGGGCAGGCTCGGCGACCTTCTTGGCCCGGTGGGCAATGTTCTTCGCCTCACCGGCGGCGCCGAGGCCGTAGCCCTTGACGGTTTTGGCGAGGATCACGGTCGGCGCGCCGACGCTGGACTGGGCGGCGGCGTAGGCGGCGTACACCTTCTGCGGGTCGTGGCCGCCGCGCGTCAGGCGCCAGATCTCCTCGTCGGTCCAGTCCTCGACCATTGCCTTGAGCGTCGGGTGGGTGCCGAAGAAGTGCTTGCGGACGTAGGCGCCGTCCTTGGACTTGAAGGTCTGGTACTCGCCGTCGACGCAGTCCATCATGCGCCGTTTGAGCAGGCCCTCGGTGTCGCGGGCGAGCAGGGTGTCCCACGTGGAGCCCCAGACCAGTTTGACGACGTTCCAGCCAGCGCCGCGGAAAACACCCTCGAGCTCTTGGATGATCTTGCCGTTGCCACGGACCGGGCCGTCGAGGCGCTGCAGGTTGCAGTTGACGACGAAGACGAGGTTGTCGAGCTTCTCGCGGGTGGCCATCGAGATCGCGCCGAGCGATTCTGGCTCGTCGATCTCCCCGTCGCCCGGGAAGGCCCAGACCTTGCGCGGTGCAGTGTCGGCGAGGCCGCGCGTGCAGGTACTTGAGGAACCGTGCCCGGTAGATCGCCATCAGCGGACCGAGGCCCATGGACACGGTGGGGAACTGCCAGAAGTCCGGCATCAGCCACGGGTGGGGGTACGACGACAGGCCTGTCGAGGTGGACTGGCCGCCGCCCGTCTCCTGACGGAAGCTGTCGAGTTGCTCCTCGGTGATGCGGCCCTCGAGGAAGGCGCGGGAGTAGATGCCGGGCGAGCAGTGGCCCTGGACGTAGACCGGGTCGCCGCCGTGGCTGTCGTCCGCGGCGTGCCAGAAGTGCTGGAATCCCACGTCGTAGAGGGTCGCAGCGGACTGGAAGCTCGCGATGTGACCACCGAGTTCGCTAGATTCCTGGTTGGCTCGGAGCACCATCGCCAGCGCGTTCCAGCGAACCGCGGAGCGGATGCGGTGCTCAATCTCCCGGTCGCCGGGGTGCTGCGGCTCCTCATCAACGGGGATGGTGTTGACGTACGGCGTGGTGGCGCGGTGCGGCACGCGGACGCCGGCGGCCCGGGCCTCTGTGACGAGCTGCTCCAGCAGGTACGCCATGGGGCTCGCCGTCGTAGTCGTGAACCGCATTGAGAGCTTCGAGCCACTCCCGGGTTTCTGCCGGATCGATGTCGGTCACGGGGGCCTTCCGGACGAAAGTGGGTGTCGTCACATCATCCGGGTCATTTGATTATGCGTCCAATGCCTAATTGATCGATAACTCATGTGCTCTAGGTATGTATGGGTCAGGCGCGCGCAACCGTCCGCGCGTTCTTGAGCGCGTGCTCACGGAACTGCTCAGACGCGGCGGGGAGGCGCCGGTCGCGGATCCGAGCGATGCCGATCTCGCGCGATGCCGGCACGTCCGAGACCCGCAGGTGCGGCGCTGCGGGCGCGCCGATCCCGTGCGGATCAGGAAGAAGCGCCACGCCGAGCCCGGCCGCCACCAGCCCGCGAAGCGTTTCGACCTCCTCGCCCTCGAAGCCGATCTCTGGCGCGAAGCCTGCTTCCCCGCACAGGCGCTGGGTGACATCGCGCAGGCTGAAGCCCCGTTTGAGCACGATGAACGGATCCCCGGCCGGGTCAGCGAGCCGGACCGAGCGGCGCCCTGCGAACCGGTGGTCGGGTGAGACCACGAGCCGCAATGGCTCGATCAGGAGGCGACGGCTCTCGACCTGCGGGTGGTCGGGCTGCTCGCCCGTGATCGCGAGGTCGACCGCACCGCCCAGCAGGTCCTCGACCAAGCCGGCGTCACCGTGCTGGCGCAAGTCGAATCGAACGTCGGGACGCTCGGCGCGGTAGCTGCGGATGAGCGCGGGCACCAGCCAGTGCCCGGGGTGTGCAGGAAGGCTAGGGGGACGAATCCACCATGAGGCGCAGCCATCTCCCGGACGGCCCGGACTCCGCGATCGTAGGCCTCCACGATACGGCGTGCAGAGTCGAGCAGTTCCCGTCCGGCGGGCGTCAGGGTGAGCCCGCGACCGGAGCGCTGGAAGAGCTCCGAGCCCACTTCCCGTTCCAGCCGGGCCAGCGCTCGCGATAGCGCTGGCTGAGTCCGGTGAGCTCGCTCCGCTGCACCTGTCACGGTGCTCCCGTCAGCAACCTCAAGGAACGCGCGGATCGTCTCGATCTCCATGGACTCATGTTCTCAGTGCATGAGTCAGCGGCCAAGCGATCCGCCGAGTAGTTCAGCCCGGGATCGCGTCCTCGAGGTCGAGCAGTCGGTCCCCCACGCCGCCTGCGACCTCCGCGAGGTCCGCCGAGGCACCGGCCCGATTCGCTTCGGAGAGCGTCAGCAGGTCCAGAACGTCGCGCGGATCCCAACGGTCGTAAGTGATGCACTGGAACCGGGCTCCGTCCCGTGTCCGCCTCTGCGAGATACCGACCGCTTTGCGGCCACCGACGAGCAACTCCCCCGGGCCCAGCGCGGCAAAGCAGACCAGACGACTCAGGGCTTCTGCTCGAGGCCGCCGGAGTACATCTGGGCCAACAGACCGACCTCTGCGAGCGCCCGCGACCACGCCTTCCCCAGCCACAGCGGCGACGTCCGGACGTCATTGACCCAGCGCGAGTCATGGCGCGGCAGGACAACGTCCAGCCACAAGCACCGATCAGGATGGACGAAGACGGCACCCCCGCCACTGCGACGGCGTACGACATCCACGTTCGCCGCAGCCGCGGCAGTCGCATCGACGATCGACTGATCCTGCGCGCTGCCGAGGACGAGCGCCGGACGCTCAGGAACGAAGAGCCAGATCTCGGGCTCACCCAGATCCGCCGGGATCGGGCGCGCATGGAACTCCGCGACCGAGCCTTCGACGTATCTAAGGCGCACGTGCCGACACACTCCTTCGCTTCCAGCGCCCCGGCCATGAGCACGCTCGAAGAGGCCATGGCCCAGTCTGCCCTGATCAGTGCCTTGATGAACGCCCGGCTAGCTCGAGAGGTCGGGTGGAGTACGCCTCTTGACTAGGACATTTCTTCCTGAGACCCCGCAAGTCGAGCGAGGAGGCCACCACGAGCGCGATGTTCAAGTCGGAGCTGTTCTCCCGGCCAGTCACCGTCACCGGCATTCACGATCAGCTCGACTGCACGAGTCGCCAAGGGGGCACGAATCCGGCACCGATCTGCGCGTCCCAAGCGTCGAACAGGTCGATGATCCCGTTCGCCGCACTCTGCGACAGAGCGTTGTCGGGGCCGGACGCGATGGCAAGCAACCCGTAGTAGAACAGCGACCGCGTTTGGGCCTCAGCTGATTCCTTGTGGATCTCGAGCTCCCCGACCGCTGCCGCGAGGAATCGGTTCACGAGTTGCTTCACCCCGGGTACGCCGCGAACCGCAAACAGGTGCGCCCCTTCAACTATCGCTTCGCGGGCCTCCGCCATCGACGGGCTGGATTGCGGCTCGTCATCAAGCTCGAGATTCGAGCTGTCGACGAGTGATCGCAGCAAGTGGCCGACGACGACACTCCCCTGCTCGATCGTGAACGGTGACTCAGGGGCTTCAGGCCCCATGAGGTACACCGCGAGCCCATCGAGGTAGAGGAGCTCAGCAGACGGAAGACTGGTCGGACTCAATCCCGCGAGTCCCTCCGCTGCGAGCCTCTGCCAGTCCTTCGCCTGCGCGGCTGCGCTCATGATGTGCATCCCATTTCTGTCTGGTCGACTGCATTCCGATCAGGATCCATGGACAGCGGCGTCACACCGGTCTCAATGTGAGACGGAATCAGCCGGCGAGGAATTCGTCGGCGTCAGCGCGCAGGATGGCGGCGGCGGATCGGTGGCCCCTGGACCGACGGCGGATGCCCAGCCCAGTACGGAACTTCTGCCGCTTCTGCCGAGGCCAGATCTTCCTCCGCCCGAGCAAGGCGCAACAGCTCACGGCGGAGGGCCGCGGCAAGCGGACCAGTAGTGATGTCGGTGCTCATCGGGACTCCAATCCCACAAGACGAGTCGGGCTGCTTCTCGTTCAATCGAACACCTCCCCCGGCCAGCGGGCCGTCTCAATATCGAGACATCTGGTCAGCTGACTTGGATCTCGCCCATTTCGGACCAGCCCTCGGCGTTGACCTTCTGGCTGACGATTCGCGGCGTCTCCGCGAGCGCTTGAGGCATGATGCGCACGGCATCGCGGAAGTGCTCGCTGTTCACATGGGAGGCGGCTCCGTCCTCTTCGAATGCTTCCACGAGCACGAACTCGTTCAGGTCATCCACGCTGCGCGACCAGTCGAACCACTTGTTGCCCGGCTCAGCACGTGTCGCCTCCGTGAACGGACCCACGAGCTCCATCCAGCGCTCGGTCCACTCAGGCTTTGTCTTGAACTTGACGACGATGAAGATCATCGAGATGCACCTTTCATTTCAGTACGCGCGACCCGGGTTCAGGATGCGGTGAGGGTCGAAAACGGTCTTGACGCCGGTCATGAGGGATCGCTCGAGCACGCCGAACTGTTGGGAGAGGTAGTCCGGCTTGAGCGAGCCGAGCCCGTGCTCCCCGCTGATCGTGCCGCCAAGTTCTAGCGTGGCTCGCACGATGGCGTCGAAGGCGTCGCGAGCCCGTGTGAGCGCGCCTGTCTCGGTCGGGTCGAAGACGATCGTGGGGTGCAGGTTGCCGTCAGCGGCGTGCCCGAAGGTCCCGATGGTCAGGTCGTAGGTCGCAGCCGCGTCATCGATCGCGGCGAGCAGCTCCGGCAGCCGGTGGACCGGCACACACACGTCATCGAGGAGCGCCGTTCCCGGGCGTTCGAGCGCGGTGAAGGCCACCCTCCGGGCCAGCATGAGCGCTTCTCCTTCGTCCGGATCGGTGGTGTGAAACACCTCTGTGGCGCCATGCATCCGGGCCAGCGCCGCGCACTCCGCTGCCTCGTCGGCGGCGCGACGACCCGCGCACTCGATGAGGAGTAAGGCGCCCGCATCCTCGTCCGGGTCCATCCTTGTCATCTTGTTGACTGCCCGGGCAGTGGTCCGGTCCATCAACTCGACCGCCGTGGGATCTGCGCGTCCGTCGAGAGCCAGCACCGCATCGATCGCCGAGCGAACAGTCGGGAACGAGGCGGCCACGGTGGCCCGGTCCGAGGGCCGGGGCAGCAGGCGGACCGTGGCCTCGACGATCACGCAGAGTGTGCCCTCCGATCCGACGAGCAGGCGAAGAAGGTCGAGTCCGGCCGTGTTCTTGCGCGTGCTCGAACCAACCGTGATCGTCTCTCCACCGGGAAGAACGGCAGTCAGGCTCAGGACGTGATCGCCGGTCACGCCGTAGCGCGCACAACACATCCCGCCAGCATTGGTGGCAATGTTGCCGCCGATCGTGCAGATGTCACGGCTACCCGGGTCCGGGACATACCAGAGGTTCAGGTCTCGGGCGGCGCGATGGAGCTGCCCGTTCAGCACTCCCGCCTGAACCGTGGCAGTTCTGGCCGCGGTGTCGATTTCGAGGATCTCAGTCAAGTCTGCCGTGCTCAGCATGATGGCCCCATCGAGAGCGTTCGCTGCGCCCGCCAGACCAGTGCCCGCACCCCGGGTCACCACAGGAGTTCTCGTCTCCCGGGCGACCCGGAGGGTTGCGACGACGTCATCGCTGGATTGCGCCCTGACCACGACGAGCGGATCACCGGCCGTCGTCAGCAGGCACTGGTCCCTGCGGTAGGCCTCCATCGCGTCGGCGGAGTCGATCACCCGGCCAGCGACGTGCTGCCGCAATCGCTCGACGATCGATGATTGCAACTCCCCCGACGAGCTCATCAGCCCTTGCTGGCCCGGGTGCGCTTCGATCGCCTTGCGCACGCCTTCGCCGTACGCCGGATCTGCCTGCGTGCAGTTGGCGATGTGCCGTTCGACCGTCGCCGCCGAGGCCCCGTCGATGGCTCGGGCCGTGTTCTCGAAGAGCGCCTGCTGCTGCTCGGCTGTCATCTTGTCGCGGAAGAGGATTCCCGGCTGCTCGAAGTAGTTGTCGTCGTCCTCGCGGAAGTTGAAGCGATCGGCCATCGCGCCCACCGCCTGAGCCGGGTCCCGGTAGGCAGGCTGTTCGGGCCAACGGCCGTAGTTGTTCGGCTCGATACCGGGCGTACTCCCCGGTTGCCGTCCACCCGCATCGAACCATCACGGTGGAAGCTGTTCACGGGGCACTTCGCAGCGTTGACGGGGATCTGGTGGTGATTGACCCCGAGGCGGTAGCGCTGCGCGTCTCCATAGGAGAACAACCGACCCTGCAGCATCTTGTCGGGTGAGAAGCTGATCCCGGGGACCACGTTCGCCGGCGAGAACGCCACCTGCTCCACGTCCGCGAAGTAGTTCTCAGGGTTGCGGTTGAGCTCCCACTCACCGACCTCGATCAACGGATAGTCCTGCTTCGACCACACCTTCGTCAGATCAAATGGGTGGTACTTGTAGGTCTCTGCATCCGCCTCTGGCATCACCCTGGACACACAACGTCCATTTCGGGTGATCGCCGTTCTCGATCGAGTCGAACAGGTCGCGTTGGTGGGACTCGCGGTCGTCGCCGACGACCCGTGCGGCTTCGGCGTCCGTGAGATTCTTGATGCCCTGTTGGGTGCGGTGGTGGAATTTCACCCAGAAGCGCTCGCCGTCTGCGTTGATCAGGCTGTAGGTGTGCGACCCGAAACCGTGCATGTGGCGGTATGACGCAGGGATGCCGCGGTCCGACATCACGATGGTGATCTGGTGAAGGGCCTCAGGCAGGTGCGTCCAGAAGTCCCAGTTGTTCTCTGCGTCGCGCAGGTTGGTGCGGGGGTCCCGCTTCACAGCGTGGTTCAGGTCGGGGAACTTCAGCGGGTCTCGGAAGAAGAACACCGGAGTGTTGTTGCCGACCGAGTCCCAGTTCCCCTCATCTGTGTAGAACTTGAGGGCGAACCCGCGGATGTCGCGCTCCGCGTCGGCTGCCCCCCGCTCGCCGGCCACCGTCGAGAACCGCGCATGAACATCTCGGTCTGCTTGCCGACCTCGGAGAAGATGGAAGCGTTGGTGTAGCGAGTGATGTCCTTGGTCACCGTGAAGGTGCCATGTGCACCCGAGCCCTTGGCGTGCATCCGCCGCTCCGGAATCACTTCGCGATCGAAATGTGCCAGCTTCTCCGGGAACCACACGTCCCGGAGCAGGATCGGTCCGCGCGGTCCTGCCGTCAAGCTGTTCTGGTTGTCGGGGACCGGCGCCCCCGCCGCCGTTGTCAACGGCTTGGTGTTCTCCGCCATCACTTCTCCTCGTTCGGCCCGGTGATCCCGGACGGCATGTCACAGGTGAAGTGCAAGGCTTGCGCAGGCAAGCAGCCGACGTTGTCTCAATGTGATACGCCGCTGCACTCGGAGGGGTGCCCCTCGATCTGATCAGCCGACGACTCCGAAGTCACGGATCTTCCGGTAGATCGTGGCGCGCGACATGCCCAGAGCGACAGCCGCAGCCGCCTTGTCTCCGTCGTGGGCAGCCAGTGCGTCGACCACCGCGTCGCGCTCCGGGGGACTCCATCCCGGTCAAGCGCCTGCGACACGTTGCGTGGCACTCCGCTGGGAGCTCGTCGACCTCAACGATTCCTGAGCGTCGCTTCCGGCTCACTTCCGCGAGAACTTCGCTCAAGTGTGTGACATTGCCCGGCCGGGCGAGGCGCTTCAGCTGATTCATCGCCGGGCCGGAGAGTGCGAGACCCGAGTTCCCGGCGCGGTTCAGCAGATGACGCACCAGTGCGGGAATGTCCTCGAGATGGTGGCGAAGTGGCGGGACGACCACCGTTCTCGGGAAGAAGCGCAGCAACTGCGAGGCCAGCTCATCGTCGAGCTTGTCCGAGTGCACGGTGAGAGCCACCCGGGGATCTTTGGAGACCGCGTTGGAGGACACGAGCTGCAGCAACTCGGCCAGCCCGTCGCGGGTCTCGGCCGGGAGCAGGTGCGCGTGGTTGATGACCGGGTCGGCGCCTGATTCCAGCTCAGTGTGCGCGCGCTCCGGGAACTCCCGGGTGGATTCGTCCTCCGCCCTGTCGAGGACAGCCAGCCGTCGATGCGAGGCCACGTGCTCATGGGCGGCGCGGAGCATGGACAGCTTGCCGGCCCCCGCTTCGCCCTCCATGACCAGCCACTCGGAGCGACCGCGCGCGGCCAAAACCTCCTGCATGACATGGCGCCACGGCGAGCTGGTGCCGGCCAGACCGGGTATGACCGGGAAACCGCGTCCTTCGGTGGTGCGTGTCCCCGCGCGTTGTTCCTTCACCTGGATGACCCCGCCTGCAAAGCTGGAACCCACGAATGTGGGCTGGTAGGCGAGGCGTGCGGTCACCCCGCTCGGCAGGTCCGTCACCGGGGTGAATGCGGTGGTGCGCCCTCGCACATCGCGTGTCTGATCGATGAGGGCCGCCTGATCGTTGGCGTCGAAGTGCTGCTGGGTCACCGAGTTCATCATGAACACCTCCCCACCGATGGCGATCACCGAGCCGCCGGTGTGTTGGCAGGCGGCGTAGTAGTCGCCCGGGGAGTGCGTGGTCCAGCTGGTTCGCCTCTTCGAGGATCCGCTCCCTGGATGCGCCTTGCCGCCAGCTTCGCGAAGGACAACAACAGTGCGTTGGAGTTCTTTGCCTTCGTCGTGATGTCCACGACGCCCAGCAGCGCCCCGGTGACTGGGTGGGTGACCAGTGCGCCGGCGCACGAGAACATGCGCAGGCTCCCGGTGTAGTGCTCGTCGCCATTGACCAGAACTGGCGCGCCGACCTCGAGAGCCGTGCCGATGCCGTTCGTGCCGACTCCGGTCTCGCTGTAGCAGAAGCCGGGCGCCGGGTTGACGGAGTCCAGCGCTTGCAAGAGGGACCCGTCGCCTCCGCCTCGGTGGATCACGACGCCCTTGGAGTCGGTCAGGATCAGACAGGCAGGCTCGTTGATGAGTTCCGCGCAGAGTGAATCAAGCACGGGTAGCGCAGCCCTCGTCAGGGTTGTCTCGTCAGGTTCACGTCCGGTGTAGAGCGGGGCCGGATGGTCGGTGTCGACGTGTGACTCCTGAGAACGCTGCCGGGAGACCCGGATCAAGTTCGTCACGTCGTCAGCCGCGTCAGCTCCTGAAGCGAGGAAGGCATCCCGGGCACGTCGCACACCCTCAACGCTTCGTGTGGTGGCCCACGGGCTCGGTGTGCCCATGCCTTCGACTCCCGTCGCTTGCCCCGTGCTGGTGCTGCCGCCCGTCCGGGCGGGGCAAGAGCCACTCTACGCTCCGCCCCTGTGACGCGCGTCTCACATTGAGACAAAGCCGTCCTGTCGCCGGGGGTTCTATCGGTACATCGCAGACCCCGATCAGAGATCCGCCGGAGCGGCCCTCAGCCAGCTCCCGACACAGGAGGCAGACATTGAGCAGACAGAGTCTCACCAAGGCGCATGCCAAGATCTCGGAACTCACGTGGGAGCCGACCTTCGCAACCCCGGCAACCCGCTTCGGAACCGACTACACCTTTGAGAAGGCACCGAAGAAGGACCCGCTGAAGCAGATCATGCGGTCCTACTTCCCCATGGAGGAGGAGAAGGACAACCGCGTGTACGGCGCCATGGACGGCGCCATCCGCGGCAACATGTTCCGCCGAGTCCAGCAGCGGTGGCTCGAGTGGCAGAAGCTGTTCCTCTCGATCATCCCGTTCCCCGAGATCTCGGCGGCTCGTGCGATGCCGATGGCCATCGACGCGGTGCCCAACCCGGAGATCCACAACGGTCTTGCGGTCCAGATGATCGACGAGGTTCGACACTCGACGATCCAGATGAACCTCAAGAAGTTGTACATGAACAACTACATCGACCCTGCTGGTTTCGACATGACGGAGAAGGCGTTCGCGAACAACTACGCGGGCACCATCGGTCGTCAGTTCGGCGAGGGCTTCATCACCGGTGACGCGATCACCGCGGCGAACATCTACCTGACGGTAGTTGCCGAGACGGCGTTCACGAACACCCTGTTCGTGGCGATGCCCGACGAGGCGGCCGCCAACGGCGACTACCTGCTTCCGACGGTCTTCCACTCGGTGCAGTCGGATGAATCCCGGCACATCTCCAACGGCTACTCCATCTTGCTGATGGCCCCCGGCCGACGAGCGCAACCGGCCGCTGCTCGAGCGCGACATGCGCCACGCGTGGTGGAACAACCACTGCGTGGTCGACGCCGCGATCGGCACCTTCATCGAGTACGGCACGAAGGACCGCCGCAAGGACCGTGAGAGCTACGCGGAGATGTGGCGTCGCTGGATCTACGACGACTACTACCGCAGCTACCTGCTCCCCCTCGAGAAGTACGGCCCGGTCATCCCGCACGACCCGGTCGAGGAGGCCCTGGAACCGGATCGTCAACAAGGACTACGTGCACCGCGTCGCGCAGTTCTTCGCCACCGGGTGGCCGGTCAACTACTGGCGCATCGACGCGATGACCGACACGGACTTCGAGTGGTTCGAGCACAAGTACCCGAGGTTGGTACAGCAAGTTCGGCAAGTGGTGGGAGGACTACAACCGCCCGGCCCACCCGGGCAACAACAAGCCGATCGCGTTCGAGAACGTGGGCTACAACTACCCACACCGGTGCTGGACCTGCATGGTGCCTTGCCTCATCCGTGAGGACACGGTGTGCGAGAAGGTCGACGGACAGTGGAAGACCTACTGCTCCGAGACCTGCCACTGGACCGACGCGGTCGCGTTCCGCCCGGAGTACGAGGGTCGCGAGACGCCCAACATGGGCCGCCTCACGGGCTTCCGCGAGTGGGAGACCTTGCACCACGACCGGGACCTCGCCGACATCATCACCGAGCTGGGCTACGTGCGAGACGACGGCAAGACCCTCATCGGTCAGCCCCATCTCCAGCTGGATGACCCGAAGAAGCTCTGGACGCTCGATCACATGAAGGGCATTCAGTTCATGAGCCCCAACGTGCTCCTGAACCAGATGTCCGACGCGGAGCGGGAGTCGCACATTGCGGACTACCGGCTGAACGACATGTCGAAGATCGCCTGAGCGCAGCTTCGGCTGAGCGTCGAGATCCTCCGCCCAAACGGGTTGGCGGCGCCCTCATGGGGCGCCGCCAACCCGCCCTGAGCGGGGACCCCAGCAGCACAACCACGAGAGGAGGCCCCTATGGCCGAGACACACAAGATCTACTTCGAGCCTGTCGACATCGAGATTGAGGTCGCCGAGGACGAGAAGATCCTCGACGCCGCGTTCCGTCAGGGAATCCACCTCATGCACGGCTGTCGAGAAGGACGCTGCTCGGCCTGCAAGTCCTACGTCCTCGAGGGCGAGATCCAAATGGAGCGTTACTCGACGTTCGCCTGCAACGACGCCGAGGTCGCCGAAGGAATGGTCCTGCTCTGCAGGGCTCACGCGTTCAGTGACTGCACCATCGAATTGCTCAACTACGACGAGGACGAGTTGTTGGGCGGTGTCCCGATCCGGGACGTCTCGACCCGCATCACGGCGATCGAGCCGATGACGCGCGACATCGTGTCACTCCGTCTGAAGGCGACCGAGCCCACGACGTACGAATTCAAGCCCGGGCAGTACGCCGACCTCACCATCCCCGGGGGCGACGAGACCCGGTCCTTCTCGATGGCGACAACCCAGTCGACGCCGGGTGAAGTCGAGTTCCTGATCAAGAAGTATCCGGGCGGCAAGTTCTCCGCGCTGCTGGACGATGGGCTGTCGGTCGGCGACGCGATTCAACTGACGGGCCCCTACGGGTCCTTCACTATCAAGGAGGGCCACGCCCTACCGGTCGTGTGCATCGGCGGTGGCGCGGGGATGGCGCCGATCCTGTCCCTGCTCCGGCACCTCAGCGAGACCGAGAGCACCGGGCCGGTGCGGTTCTACTACGGCGCCAGAACGGCCGACGACCTCTTTTACGTCGACCTGATCAACACCATCGGCACAGGGCTGAGGGACTTCGAGTTCGTCGTCTGCCTGTCCGAGTCGATGCCCGAGGATCCCTCGGCCTATCCGTTCGAGGCCGAGCCCGGCAACGTCACCGAGGTGGTGGCGCGCCGCGAGGAGAACCTGAGCAAGACCGAGGTCTACCTGTGCGGTCCGCCGCCGATGGTGGATGCGGCCATGGATTTCCTCGATGTACATGGAGTGCCCAAGGACCAGGTCTTCCATGACTCGTTCACCAGTCCCGTGACAGAGGACTGAGCATCCGCATTCACGCCCACGCGACCACACAGGCAGATCAAACAGGGAGTTGACAAGCATGACAGACATCACGGATCAGAAGGAACGCAGCTTTCCGAAGATCGAGTTCACCGACTCGGAGGCAGGAGCGCTGACCTTTCCCAGCTCGAAGAGCCGGAGCTACAACTACTACAAGCCGGCCAAGTTGCGCGCCACCATGTACGAGGACGTGACCGTCGACGTGCAGCCCGACCCCGACCGGCACCTCAGCCAAGGCTGGGTCTACGGGTTCGGTGACGGCCCGGGCGGCTACCCCCACGAGTGGACGGTGGCGAAGTCTTCGAACTGGCACGCATTCCTTGACCCCAACGAGGAGTGGGAGCAGACGATCTACCGCAACAACTCGGCGGTCGTGCACCCAGTCGAACTGTGCCTGAAGAACGCCAAGCGAGCCCGTGTCTACGACTCCCGGACCAGCACTGGCTGAAGTTCATCGAGCGCAACGTGGGCGCGTGGATGCACGCCGAGAATGGGTTGGCACTGCACGTGTTCACCTCCATCCAGCGCTCCGGCCCCACCAACATGATCAACACCGCGGTGGCGTTCAATGCGGCCCACAAGATGCGTTTCGCCCGGGACCTCGCACTGTTCAACCCGGATCTCGCCGAGGCGGACGTGACGTTCGAGGGTTCGGCGCACCGGGAGGTTTGGCAGGAGGCGCCGGAGTGGCAGCCGACCCGCGAGGTCGTCGAGCAGCTGACGGCCGTGGGCGATTGGTGCGAACTGCTGTTCGCGACCAACATCGTCTTCGAGCAGCTGGTCGGGTCACTGTTCCGCACCGAGCTGGTCATGCAGGTCGCGGCCCGCAACGGGGACTACATCACTCCCACGATCGTCGGTACTGGCGAGAACGACTACGACCGCGACCTCGGCTACACCCGGGCACTGTTCCGGATCCTCACCGCGGACGAGGAGCACGGCGCCGCCAACAAGGAGCTCTTCGGCACTGGCTCGCCAAGTGGGTGCCTCGCTGCCGGGCGGCCACCCACGCGCTCCAGCCGATCTGGTCGCAGGCCGCCGAGAAGCCGGTCACCTTCGCGACCAGTTACGCCAACGCCAACTCGAAGTTCGTCTCTCTTCTCGAGGACCCGGGCCTCGACATCCCGAAGGAGCTTGACCAGTGACTATGAAATTCGGATCTGCCACGGAGTTCTCCAACATGTGTGGCGTCACGCTGATGAACACCCCCATCGGCCGGGTCGTCGCAGAGGTCATGGGCAACAAGGAGGGTGTCGAGCTGACCGAGTACCCCTCGATGATTCGCGTCGACGGCGTGAAGCTTCTCGAGTTCGAGTACGACGAGCTCACCGACGCCCTCGGGTCGGACTTCGACGGCTCGACGTTCGAGGAGATCAGCTCCACGCACTACGGCCGCATGGTGCACCCGGACGACAAGACCATGTTGTTCGCCAGTCCCGAGGACGCCGCCGAGTACATCGGCTTCGACCTGACGGCGCACTGACCCACCCCAGAGCGTCCCGTCCGGGGCCGGGGTCTGTGGCCCCGGACGGGACTTCCAACAGACCACGAAGACGCACAAGAAGCGAGGCATGACATGTACAGCAAGCATGGCGAGAACTACTTCATCGTCGATGCCCACGTCGCCCTCTGGGACGCCCGTGAGAGCAACCTGAAGAATGTCCACGGCAAGCAGTTCATTGACTGCTTCTACGACTATCACAAGAACCTCAGCCCCGAGGAAGTTGTGTGGGACTACGACACCTACACCTACTACGGCGGCGACCGCCTCATGAAGGACCTCTTCGAAGACGGCTACGTCGACCACGCGATCTTTCAGCCAGCCGCCCTCGGTGACTTCTACAACAACGGGTTCGGCCAGACCGAGGAGGCGTGGGCCCTGACCCGAGCCAACCCGGGCAAGCTGACCTACAACCACAACTTCGACCCGCGCAACGAGCAGGCTGGCCTCGACCAGCTCAAGCGCGACGCGGAGCGCTTCGGGCTCAAGGGGGTCAAGCTCTACACGGCCGAGTGGCACGGCGGCTCGCGCGGCTACAAGCTGACGGATCCCCGGACCTACAAGTACCTCGAGGCCTGCGAAGAGCTCGGGATCACCAACATCCACGTCCACAAGGGCCCGACGATCATTCCGCTCGACCGCGACGCCTTCGACGTCGCTGACGTCGACTCGGTGGCGACCGACTTCCAGGGGTCTCAACTTCGTCGTCGAGCACTGCGGCCTGCCGCGCCCGGAGGACTTCTGCTGGATCGCCACCCGGGAGACCAACGTCCACGCCGGCCTCGCGGTGGCGATGCCGTTCATCCACACGCGGCCTCGGTACTTCGCCCAGATCATCGGCGAGCTCCTCTACTGGGTCGGCGAGGACAAGATCCAGTTCTCGAGCGACTACGCGATCTGGACGCCGAAGTGGCTCATCGAGGCGTTCGTCGACTTCCAGATCCCCGAAGACATGACCGAGTACCCCGAGCTCACGGCGACCGCCAAGAAGAAGATCCTTGGCCTCAACGCGGCCAAGATGTATGGCCTCAACGTGCCCGCCGATCTCCAACTTGCGGACGCCGATGACGGGTCGGCCGACCTCGATGTCGCAGCCGGCGCTAAGCAGGTCGTGTCGTCATGACCTGCCTTGCCACCAGCCTCGAGGCTGAGGTCCCGGCGGCGTTGGGGACGGTCAACGACCCCGAGCTGGACGAACCGATCACAGAGCTCGGCTTCGTTCGCTCGGTGACGATCGACAACGAGGGCGTCGAGGTGCATCTGCGGCTACCCACCTCATTCTGCTCCCCCAACTTTGCCTACCTCATGGCCTCAGATTCCCGGGATGCGCTCCGGCGCATCCCGGGGATCGGCCGGGTGGTCGTCGCGCTCGATGACCACCACGATTCGGACAAGATCAACGCCGGACTCGCAGCCGACGCCGGCTACCGCGGCACTTTCGGGTCCGAGGCCGAGGACAGCCTCGACGAGCTTCGGCTGACCTTCCAGCGCAAGGCGCACACAGCGGCCATGGAGCGTTGTGTGGAAGACCGGCTCAAGCACTCGGGGCTCGCCGTCACCGACATTCATCGGCTTCGGTTGCGCAACTTGCCGGGAGGGCATT
Organism: Nocardioides sp. B-3; assembly: GCF_024703895.1. Taxonomy (GTDB): domain Bacteria; phylum Actinomycetota; class Actinomycetes; order Propionibacteriales; family Nocardioidaceae; genus Nocardioides. The sequence continues at coordinate 3,175,563 of NZ_CP087968.1, read as the reverse complement.
TCAAGGAGGCGCTACTACGACGGCGTGCGGCGATCGGTTTGCGCATCGGCCCCGACGAACCGGTCTTCGTCGACGAGCACGGCGTGCCCGTGCCGCTGGACCAGTGTCGTTGCGCCTGAGGATGGCCAAGTCGGTGCGCATCTCGATCGAAGGCAACTCCCACTTTTGTCGGGGTTTGTTGGCCACCCGGTACTCGGACGAGGAAGACCTCGCCACCCACGTCACCAACACCCGACTCATAGGCAGGAACGCATCATGAAGGCAGTACAAGTTGTCGCCTATCACCAAAACCTCCAGCTCACCGACATCGATGAGCCAACGGTGCAGGGACCGCTCGACGTCATCGTCAAGGTAGGCGCGGCCGGGGTGTGCCGGACCGACCTACACGTCATCGAGGGCCAGTGGGAGGAGAAGAGCGGAGTCCAGCTCCCCTACACGATCGGGCACGAGAACGCCGGCTGGGTGCATGCCATCGGCGACGCGGTCACCAACGTCAAGATCGGCGACAAGGTGATCCTCCACCCGCTCATGACCTGCGGCCTGTGCCGTGCGTGCCGCCTCGGTGACGACGTGCACTGCGAGAACAACCAGTTCCCGGGCATCAACACCAACGGCGGGTATGCCGAGTACCTCCGCACGAGTGCTCGCAGCTGCGTCAAGTTGGACGACTCACTGGAGCCGGCTGATGTTGCGGCCTTGGCCGACGCGGGTCTGACTGCCCAGCACGCCTGTGCCAAAGCGGCGCGTGTGCTGCGGCCGGGAGAGACCTGCGTGATCATCGGCGCCGGGGGCCTCGGCCACATCGGGATCCAGTGCATGAAGGCGATGTCGTCGGCGACTCTCGTCGTCGTCGACCGCAATCCGGAGGCACTAGCGCTGGCCAAGGAGGTGGGGGCCGACCACACCGTCCCGGCGGACGGCACGCATATTGACGCCGTGCTTCGGCTCACCGGAGGCAGCGGCGCCGAAGCCGTGCTCGACTTCGTCGGCGAGGGCGGCGCCACGAACGAGGGCATCGCAATGTTGCGGAACGCAGGCAACTACTACGTCATCGGGTATGGCGAGAACATCGATGTCCCGACGATCGACATCATCTCGACCGAGATCAACTTCATCGGCAACCTCGTCGGCAGCTTCACCGACCTCCGGGACCTGATGGTCCCGGCTGCGCAGGGAAAGGTGAAGCTGCACACCGCGCAGTACAAGCTGGCGGACTTCCAGCAGGCAATCGATGACCTGACCGCGGGCAAGGTCCGGGGCCGGGCAATTCTCATCCCCTGACCACGAGAGAAGCGGTCGCCCCGAAGGCCGTTGCACCAACCCCATCAACAGACCAATGCTCGACCATCATGAAGGGTTATCGAAATGGCCAAGGAACTGCGCTTCAACGAAGACGCACGACGACTGCTCGAGTCCGGAGTCAACGCACTCGCTGACGCGGTGAAGGTAACGCTCGGCCCGAAGGGTCGAAATGCCGTCCCTGGAGAAGCTCACCGGACCACCGACGATCACCAACGACGGTGTCACCATCGCCCGCGAGATCCAGCTGGCGGAGCCGTTCGCCAACATGGGCGCCCAGCTGGTCAAGGAAGTGGCGATGAAGACCAACGGGATGGTCGGGGACGGAACGACCACCGCGACTGTCCTCGCCCGGGCCATGGTCCGCGAAGGAATGCGCGCTGTTGACGCCGGCGCCAACCCGATGCGCGTGCGCCGAGGCATCGAGCAGACCGTCCCCGCGGTGGTAGAGGCCCTGCGCCCGGCCGCGACCGATGTTGGGGGGCAGGAAGACCTCGAGCACATCGCGACCCTCGCCGCCAGTGACGATGAAGCGATCGGCCGGGTCATCGCCGAAGCTGTGGCCCGAGTCGGGAAGAACGGCATCGTCACCACAGAGGAGTCGGACGACGCAGGCATCTCCGTAGACGTCGTGGACGGGATCGAATTCGACCACGGCTACATCTCCGGCTACATGGTCAGCGACCGCGAGCGCATGGAGACGGTCTACACCAATCCTGTGATCCTGCTGACCAACAAGAAGATCTCGCAGGTCCAAGAAATCATGCCGACCCTCGAGGTCGCCAAGCGCGCAGAACGTCCCCTCGTGGTCCCGGCCGAGGACGTCGACGGGGCCGCACTTCAGCTGCTCGTGGGCGGCAACATGCACAACACGATGCAGTCGGTCGTGGTACGTGCCCCCGGTTTTGGTCACCGCCGAGTGGCCGAGCTGGAGGACCTCGCCGTCGCACTTGGCGGCCGGGTGATTGCCAAGGACACCGGCCTCGAGCTGAGTGAGGTCACGATCGAACACCGGGCTCGTGCGACCGGATCACCATCACCGAGGGCTCGACGACGATCGTCGGGGGTCACGGAGAGAAGGGACTCGTGGACTCGCGCATCACCCAGCTCGAGACCCAGTTCGAACGCGCCAAGCTCGACGCAGACCGGGACCAGCTGCAGCTGCGCATAGCGCGGCTGGCCGGCACCGTGGCCGCGATCAAGGTGGGAGGTGCCACCAGTGTCGAGCTCAAGGAGCGGATGCTGCGCGTGGATGACGCGCTTGCGGGCGCGCGCCGGTCCGGGGAGGGTGTCGTGCCCGGCGGTGGTACCGCCCTGACGCAGGCACAGAATGCAGTCTCGAAGGTAGAGCTGACCGGCGACGACGCTGTGGGGCGCGAAGTGGTGAAGCGAGCGCTGTCAGAGCCGCTGCGCTGGATCGCGATCAATGCCGGCTACGACGGCGACGAGGTCGTGGCCAAGGTCGCGGGGCTGACGCCGGGACATGGCTTCGATGCCCTCACCGGTCAGTACGGCGACATGTACACCGCTGGAGTCATGGACCCGCTCAAGGTGACCCGAGCCGCGCTGGAAAGCGCTGCCTCCATCGCCGCGCTGCTGATCACGACCGAGACGGCCATCGTCGAAGAGGTCTATGGACAGCCCGGCGCAATCATGGCGCCCGGCTTCGGCGACCTTGCCGAGGGCATGGTTCGGCCGTCCAACATCTACTGATCGTCTCTCGTTGTAGGTCGTGCCGCGCGTTCAGGGGGCGCGCGGCACGACTCCCGTTCTCAACGCCCAAGGGAGTACCGATGCCGGTCTCACCGGAAGTTGGCCAGACGCTCGTCCAATGCGGCGCACTGCTGGCAGTCAGCATCGTCATCCGCGGCTACTGCGCGCGCCATCTGCCTGCCGAGTCGGTTCCCTCGGTGCTGAGCAGTCGCATCCAGTTCTGCAACCGCCTGACTCCCACCATGTCTCTCATCGTGGGTGCCATGATGCTGGCGGGCGCCTTGCAGTGGCTGTCTGCACGCTGAGGACGAGCTTTCGCAACGCGGTCTCAAATTGCGACAAGCACCGCGATTAGAGCGCCCTAATGTCGCGACATGTCCGGAACACAAACACAGTCGAAGGCCCTCTCGTGTTGCGCCATCGAGCACACCGAGACGGTTGAGAACTACCTCAAGGCCATCTTCGCTCTCGCGGCGGAAGGTCAGTCAGCCGGCACCTCGGAGATCGCCGAACGGTTGGCGGTTGCCCCGCCCTCAGTCTCCACGATGATCCGCCGGCTCCGGGACTGCGAGCTCATCGAGCAGGCCACGTGGGGGCAGGTGCGGCTCACAGCGCACGGGCGGATACATGCGCAGCGCATCGTCCGGCGTCATCGACTGCTGGAGACCTTCCTCCATCGAGTGCTTGGACTCAGCTGGGACAAGGTGCACGCCGAGGCGGAGGTGCTCGAGCACCGACTCAGCGAGCAGCTCGAAGACCTCATCGATGTTTCGCTCGGCTTCCCGAAGCGTGACCCTCACGGCGACCCGATCCCAGCCAAGACGGGTGAACACTGCGAGAGCGCGGAGTCGCCTCTCGCCGATGCGAGAGTGGGCGACCGCTTCATGGTGGAGCGTGTCTCGGACCGCAACAGTGCCGCGTTGCGCAGCCTTGGGTTGCTCGGGATCGGCCCCGGTGCCGAGCTGCACATCGAGGAGCGCTCTGCGCTCGGGTCGATGTACGTCCGAAGCCGCGGACGCGGGCACGTCCTCAGCAGCACACTGGTGGGCATCATCCGGGGGCACGTGGTCGTGGCAGCCGACGAGATCCGGATGCCGTCATGACGCTCGACGAGCTGTTGCGAGACGAGGGCGCGGTCGTCACGAGACTTGACAGCGTTGGCGCCGAGCGTCGCAGGTTGATGGACCCGGGTGTCATGCCGGGCATCGAAGTGCGCGCTGAGCAGACCAGCCCGCTCGGTGACCCGACGGCCTACCTCGTGCGCGGCAGCGTCATCGTTCTCCGGCGGTCACAGGCCGAGCGAATTCACATCGAATCGCCAGAGGGGCCGACCGCATGAGCGTCGACCTGCCGGACCCCATCCCGCGGCGCGCAGAGACAGTGGACACCGCGCCAAGCAAGGCGTGTGGATCATGTTCCGTCTTCAACGTCACCAACCTCGAGAAGCTCGGCGTTCACACTGGCGACAGCGACTTCGTCGTCGCCCTTGCCGGGAACCCCAACACCGGGAAGAGCACGGTCTTCAACGCCCTGACCGGTCTGCGACAGCACGTCGGAAACTGGCCGGGTACGACTGTGGCCCGCGCCGAAGGCGGCTTCCGGCACCAAGGCCGAGCTCTACAAGGTCATTGACCTTCCGGGCACCTACTCGTTGCTGTCGACGAGCAATGACGAACACACTGCGTGTGACTTCCTCTTGTTCGGCGACCCGGACGTCACCGTTGTCGTGGTCGACGCCACGCGACTCGAGCGCAACCTCAACCCCGGTGCTCCAGATCCTGCAGATCACGAACCGCGTGGTCATCGCACTGAACCTGATGGACGAGGCCGACCGTCATGGGATCACCATCGACATCCGGCACCTCTCGCGAGAGCTCGGGGTGCCGGTGATCTCGATGTCGGCGCGCAAAGGGAAAGGCATCGCAGAACTGCTCGAGGCGATCGGGCAGGTCGCCCACGGAGGAAATGCCACCCGGGTCCGCCCGAAGCAGAGGCTCGGTCCGGCCGTGGAACGCGCGGTGGACATCTTGAGCGAACAGCTCAACTCGGAGTTCCCCGGGCTCGCGAACGGGCGCTGGGTTGCCTTGCGACTGCTTGAGGGCCATCAGAACACTGAGGCCGCCGTACTCGATGGAACTCTCGGTGGCCTCAGTCGCCAACACACCGCACGACAGCTTGCCTTGCTCGGGCGCGACAGGACAGCGTCATGAGTAGCCGCGACATCCTCGAGAATGCGAGTCGACTGCGCAACGATCTCCCCGCCGACTTTCGAGACGGTGTGGTTGCGTCGATCTTCGATGATGCCGACCGAATCGCCGAGCACAGCGTTACCACCGACGGCCAACGAAATCGCCTCGCGTTCGACCGGGCCCCGGATCGGGCGTTGACCCACCGCTTCTGGGGTTTTGTGGTGATGGGAGTGCTCTTCTTCGCCGTCTTCTGGTTCACCATCGCCGGTGCGGCAGTCCCCTCCGATCTGCTCTACGCACTACTCGTCGAGAACTGGCACTCGTCCCTTCGAAGCGTCTTCGTCGACCTCGGCGCACCAGCTTGGGTGACTGGATTGCTCATCGACGGCGTATATCTGGGCACAGCATGGGTGGTCGCCGTCATGCTCCCGCCCATGGCGATCTTCTTTCCCCTCTTCACCCTTCTGGAGGACTTCGGCTATCTCCCCAGAGTGGCGTTCAACCCTGGATCGCATGTTCATGAAGGCCGGAGCGCATGGCAACCGAGGCACTGACCATGATGATGGGATACGGCTGCAACGCCGCAGGCGTGACGGCTACGCGCATCATCGACAGCCCTCGTGAACGCCTGATCGCGATCATCACCAACAACTTCAGCATCTGCAACGGGCGCTGGCCGACGCTGATCCTGATGGGAACGATCTTCATCGGCAGCCTCGTTCCGGCACCTGTGGCGGGACTTGTCGCGGCAGCAAGCGTGGTTGCGGTCGCGGTGCTCGGTATCGCGACCACCCTCATTGTCTCCCGGGCACTGTCCCGGACGGTTCTGCGCGGACAGACGTCCGTGTACACACTGGAGCTTCCGCCGTACCGACCGCCCCGGGTCTGGCGGACGATCTACATCAGCCTCGTCGACCGGACCTTCAAGGTCCTCCGCAGAGCTCTGGTGATGGCGGCCCCTGCGGGCGCCCTGATCTGGCTGATCAGCAACGTCGATGTCCGGGGATCCAGCATCGCCGCTCATCTCGTGAACGGCATGGACCCGTTGGGGGTCATGCTCGGTCTGAACGGCATCATCCTGCTTGCCTACCCGGTGGCGATACCGGCCAACGAGATCATCATCCCCACCATTTTGATGCTCACCATGACCCCGGGCCCCCTGCAGTACGGCGTAGCCGGCGGCGTGATGTTGGACCTGCCCGACGCGCAAGCCGGCACCGTCCTCATCCGGGCCGGCGGCTGGACCCTCCTGACCGCCATCAACCTCATGCTCTTCAGCATGCTCCACAACCCGTGCAGCACCACGGTGCTGACCATTTGGAAGGAGACCGGGAGCCTCAAGTGGACGACCACAGCTACTTTGTTGCCCCCGGGCCTTGCCTTCGCGGTGACCGCAACGACCGCCACCATCGCCCGCATCGTGGATTGGGTTTGAGCCAGAACAGCTCTCACCAAGGGGCGTTACCGGGCCTCGTCTCAAACTGAGACTGGAGGGACAGCCGGCCACTGCTTCCATGAACGTGAGCGTCCGTCGCAAGAGACGGGCGACCGCTGGTGCATGGAGGTGCCCCCATGAAAGCTCTTGTCTTCCACGGCCCGAACAGCAAGTCATGGGATGAAGTCCCGGAGCCGGTGATCGTGGAACCGACGGACGCGATAGTCAAGATCGAGAGCACCACCATCTGCGGTACCGATCTGCACATTCTCAAGGGGGACGTTCCCACAGTGGAGAAGGGCCGAATCCTCGGCCACGAAGGGGTCGGCGTCGTCACCGAGGTCGGCACGGGCTGCACCGGGGTCAAGGTCGGCGACCGGGTCATCGTCTCGTGCATCAGCAAGTGCATGACCTGCGACTACTGTCTGTCGGGCCTTACCTCGCACTGCCAGACGCTCGGTGGAATCGGCTGGATCTTCGGCCACCTCATCGACGGCACACAGGCGGAGTACGTGCGCGTACCGTTTGCCGACAATGGCCTCATCCCACTCCCCGGACGGCGTCACCGCCGAGCAGGGGACGATGCTCAGCGACATCCTGCCCACCGGATACGAGATCGGCGTCATCAACGGTGCGGTCAAGGAGGGCGACGTCGTCGCCGTCGTCGGCGTCGGCCCCGTGGGTCTTGCCGCGGTGATGACGGCCGCAGCACAGGGGGCCGCGAAGGTGATCGCCGTGGATGGCAACAAGTTCCGGCTTGAGGAGTCGCGGGCGTTCGGTGCCACCGACACCGTTGACGCCTCTTCCGACAACCTCGTGGAGGAGTTGAAGAAGCACAGTCGCGACGGTCTCGGTGTCGACGTGGCGATCGAGGCGGTCGGCATTCCAGAAACCTTCACCCTTGCCCCGGACTCCATTCGTCCGGGAGGGCGGGTGGCCAACGTCGGCGTCCACGGCGCGCCTGTCAACTTGCCACTGGACCGGGACTGGATCAACAACATCACCATCACCACGGGGCTCGTCAATGCGACCACCGCTCCCGAGTTGTTGGAGAAGATCAAGGCCGGCGAGATCGACCCCGGAAAGTTCGTCACCCACCGCTTCACCTTCGACCAGATGCTGGAGGCCTACGACACCTTCGCTCGAGCGGCAGACGAACACGCGATCAAGGTCATCATCACGAATGAGGCCTGAAGTCAGGGCGAATGACATTGCCGACCACCTCCGGCAGAACGAAGCCATGAAATAGGTACGTCCTTGCGAGTCAGCCGTGCGCTGGGGAGCGGCGCAGCAGGCCGGCCATCGGACTCTCCTCGGCTTCGATCTGAGCGCTGTTGATGACGAGTACGAAGCCGGTGGCAGGCAGGAGAGCGAGGATCTAGCGCCGCGCGACCACGTTGGCCACGAGCACGCCGGCCATCGCCACGTACATCGGGTTGCGGGTGACCCAGAAACGGCCCTCACTCAACGGATGACTGGCGCACTCCGGTGCGAGCGGGTCAACGGTAATCTCGTGTCTCCGGAAGGTGGTCACTGCCCGGACCCGAGAGTCCGGGGCTTGCCGAAAGGCCGCTACCCAACCCACTGGCGGCATCCGCCGCAGCTCCCCCGCCCCCGTCACTGCGCTTCAGTCGTTCGGCTGGTCGGGGATCTGAAACAGCGCAGTGTTCTCGTGGCTGCAGCAGCCGTCGCCGCAGGTGGTGCTGGATTCGGTCGTTGGGGCGCTGGCGTGAGGGACACTGCTGGGAGCGCAGCAACCTTCTCCTCGCCGGGCTTCGCGGCCCTCCTTGACCGCGACCGCCGAGATGACGAGGCCGGCGATCGGGTCGGCCCACGACCAGCCGAGGGTCGCGTTGAGGACCAGACCGAGGAGCAGTACGGCAGATAGGTAGGTGCACAGCAGGGTCTGGGTGGAGTCGGCCACGACTGCGTTGGATCCCAGCGCCTTGCCGGTGCGGCGCTGCGCCCGAGACAGGAACGGCATGCTCACCAACGATGCAGCCGCAAGTCCGATGCCGACCGGTGAGGGGTCCGGCTCGTGCCCGCTCACCATTGCTCGCACGGACTCGAACGTCACGTACGCCGCCAGCGCGAAGAAGGAGAACGCCATCAAACGCAGCGCCTCTCGTTCCCGGGACTCGGGGAGCCGGTGACGGAACTGCCACAGGATGATCAAGCCGGTGGAGACTTCGACGATCGAGTCCAGGGCCGAACCCGACCAGCGCCACGGAGCCGGCGACCGGGCCGGCGGTGATGGCGATGATGGCCTCGATGAGGTTGTAGGACACCGAGGCTGCGGCGAGCAGTTGCGCCCGTCGTCCCAGCCGCGCCTTCTCGGTCGCATCGAGGTTCGCGTGGGTGTGGACGTGGGTGGTCATGAGGCGCCTTCCGGGGTGGTGGTGCCGTAGTCGGGGCACAGCGTGACGGCATCACCAGTCAGGGCCAGCAGCCGCTCGGCCGCGGAGAACAGCTCGATGACAGTGTCGGTGTGGTTCAGCGACCAGATCGAGGCCCGGCCTTCCGGGCGAGAGGTCACCGAGCCACAGTTCTTCAGGCAGGCGAGGTGCTTGGAGACTGTGGACTGCGCCAACCCCAGATGCTTGGTCAGGTCAACAACCCGGTGCTCGCCGAGCGCGAGGTGGCGCACGATCGCCAGTCGGGACGGATCCGAGAACCCATGGAACAGACAGGCTGCCGCCGTCATCGTCGCGCTATCGTCGGGAACCGTCGTCTCGACAATCGTCGCTTTCATCGTCATATGACGATGATATCTGCAGGGATGGTTCCAGAGTCATCGTGGCTCTGAGGGCGCGACGAGACCCGGAACCCGTCCCATCGACTCGAACCCACGGTTCCGGCAGCAAAAAGGCAGCAGAATGGGCCATAGATGCGACCAGAGGCCATCCTCTCGAGCGAGAAAATGGCCTCTGCCCTGCGGTGATGGTGGAGGTGAGGGGACTCGAACCCCTGACCCTCTGCATGCCATGCAGATGCGCTACCAGCTGCGCCACACCCCCATCGGGGCGTCCGACCAATCCTGCGTCGAACAACTCGCAGAATCTTAGCCAACGCCTCCGGCAGATGTGAAATCGGGTGCGCTTCGGTTGTACGCCGTCAGCCGCAACCCCTCGTCGACGCCGGTCTCCACCGGGGTCGACCATCCGCAGTTGTCCATGCCACGCAGGCTCTGACGGGTGGTGGCGTCCCAGCCGAGCAGCCCGGCCAGACCCACCTTGGACGAGGCGCCGTGACCGACGACGACGACCGTCTCGCCCGGCCCGACGGAGGCCAGTGCCTCGCGCAGGGCGGGCACGATGCGGTCCAGCACGTCCTCGGCGGTCTCGGCACCGGGAACGCCGACGGCGGCCTCGAAGAGTCCGCCGGCGGCCGCCCATGCCGCGTGCTCGGACGGGAAGGCCGCCGCGAACTCGGCCATCGTCAGGCCGGAGCGGTCGCCCACGTCGTACTCACGCAGGCGCTTGTCCTGCTGGACGGGAAGGCCGGTGACGCGGGCGATCTCGTCGGCCGTCGCGCTGGCGCGCACCGAGTCGGAGCTCCACAGCGCGGCCGGCCGGAGCGCCGCGATCGCGGGCGCCACAGCTCGGGCCTGCGCGAGCCCGACCTCGTCGAGCTCGATGTCGAGGTGCCCCTGCGCGCGACCTTCCGCGTTCCACGCGGTCTGGCCGTGGCGGAGCAGGACCGGGGTGCGGGGGGTCACGCCTCGTCGGAGGCCGGAGGTGGTCCCGGCTGGGGAACGGGGATCGACGGGCAGTCGCGCCACAGCCGCTCCCGGGGCGTAGAAGACCCGCTCCTCCTCGTGCTGGACGTGCACGACGATCTCGCCGTAGTCGAGCAGCACCCAGCGACCCTCGCGGTGGCCCTCGCGCCGGATGGGCTTGGCGCCGGCCTCGCGGAGCTTGTCCTCGACCTCGTCGACGATGGCCTTGACCCGGCGCTCGTTGGTGGCGGAGGCGAGCAGGAAGGCGTCGGTGATGGCGATGGCCTCGCTGACGTCGTAGGCGACGACCTGCAGGGCAAGCTTGTCGGCAGCAGCGGAGGCGGCGATCTGGACGAGCTCGATGGCGTGGTCGGTGGCGGTCATTCAGGAGTCCTTGACTGTGGAGGATGCGTAGAGGTCGTGCTTGGCGATGTACTGCACGACGCCGTCGGGCACGAGGTACCAGACGGGTTCGCCGCGACGCTTGCGATCGCGGCAATCGGTGGAGGAGATCGCCAGTGCGGGGATCTCGACCATGGTCACACGGTCCGAGGGGATCGCATCGAGGGTCTTCTTGTCCATTTCATAGCCCGGTCGCGTGCAGCCGACGAACTGGGCGAGCTCAAAGAGATCCTCCGCGTTGCGCCGAGTGAAGATGTCGGCGAGCGCGTCGGCACCGGTGATGAAGTAGAGCTCCGCGTCCGGCATCTTCGCGTGCAGGTCGCGCAGTGTGTCGATCGTGTACGTCGGCCCGTCGCGGTCGATGTCGACGCGGGAGACGTTGAAGCGCGGGTTGGCAGCCGTGGCGACGACCGTCATGAGGTAGCGGTCCTCGGCCGGCGACACGTCGCGGTCGGCCTTCTGCCACGGAGCTCCCGTGGGCACGAAGATGACCTCGTCGAGGTCGAACCGGGCCTGCACCTCGGACGCAGCGACGAGGTGACCGTGGTGGATGGGGTCGAAGGTGCCGCCCATCACGCCCACGCGGCGCATCAGCTGTGCTCGCGCCCGCCGCCGAAGGTGATCAGGGCCAGCAGCAGGAACAGCAGGATCCCCAGCGCGATGGCGCCGATGAAGTAGGGAGAGACGGCGGGCTCGCCGTGGGACTCGACGGTCTCGGCGGCTTGGATGGTGAGGGCGCTCAGCGACATGCGCGCGATCCTATCGGGTGTGGCCGTCGCCGATGACGACGTACTTGGTCGACGTCATCTCGGGCAGCCCCATCGGCCCCCCCGCATGCAGCTTCTGGGTGCTGATCCCGATCTCCGCACCGAAGCCGAACTCGCCGCCGTCGGTGAAGCGCGTGGACGCGTTCACCAGCACCGCGGCCGAGTCGACGGCCGCCACGAACCGGCGGATGGTGCCCCGGTCGCGGGCCACGATCGCGTCCGTGTGGCCGCTCGAGTGCGCGCGGATGTGTTCGATCGCACCCTCGACGTCGTCCACGACGGCGGCCGAGATGTCCAGGGGAGAGGTATTCCGTGCCGTAGTCCTCGTCCGTGGCCTCGACCACCCCGTCGTACTCGCGGAACCGGTCGTCGCCGTGGATCGTCACGTCGTGCTCGTGCAGCGCGTCGATGACCTGCGGCAGGAAGTCGTCGGCGATGTCGGCGTGCACCAGCAGCGACTCGGCCGCGTTGCACACGCTGGTGCGGTGGGTCTTGGCGTTGACCACGATGGACAGCGCCATCTCGAGGTCGGCCGACGCGTCGACGTACACGTGGCAGTTGCCGACGCCGGTCTCGATCACCGGGACGGTCGACTCCTCGACGACGCTGCGGATCAGGCCCGCTCCCCCACGCGGGATCAGTACGTCGACGAGGCCGCGGGCGCGCATCAGCGCCTTGACCGAGTCATGGGTGTCCCCGGGCACCAGCTGTACGGCGTCCTCCGGCAGTCCGGAGGCCAGCAGTGCCGCGCGCAGGGCGGCCACGATGGCGGCGTTGCTCGAGCGGGCGCTGGAGGAGCCGCGCAGCAGCACGGCGTTGCCGGACTTGAGGCAGATGCCCGCGGCGTCTGCGGTGACGTTGGGGCGCGCCTCGTAGATCATCCCGACGACGCCGAACGGGACACGGACCTGTCGGAGCTCGAGGCCGTTGGCGAGCGTCGAGCCGCGCACGACCTCGCCGACAGGGTCGGCCAGCCCTGCGACCTCACGCAGCCCGGACGCCATGGCCTCGAGCCGCTCGTCGGTCAGCCGCAGGCGGTCGATGATGTTGGGCGGCGTGGAGCTGGCCTCGGCGCGGGCGATGTCCTCGGCGTTGGCGGTCAGGATCGATGGTGCCTGCGACAGCAGCGCATCGGCCATCGCCTGCAGCGCTGCGTCCTTGGTCGCGCGGGTCGCGAGGGCCGAGTCGTGGCTGGCGACGCGGGCGCGCGTGGCACCTCGCGCACGCCGTCGGCGTCATAGGCAATGCTCATGCTTGAAAGCGTAGGTCGACACGAGCCGGTGTCGGCAGACGTCTCACTCTCGGAAGGGATCACCATGCGGGGGAACATCGCAGTCGTGTCACTGCTCGCCGCCGGACTGCTGGTCGCCGCCCAGCCGGTCGCGGGCGAACCGGCCGCCGCGAGAGCCACGGACCTGCCCCGGGAGGTCGACGCCGGGGTTATCGTCGACCTCGCAGACGGTGACCGCTTCAAGGCCACCGTCTCGCGTGATCAGCGCACCGTGTGGGGCAGCCGCTACGACGGCGCGACCGCCTCCCGGAGCGAGCGCAGCGTCGTGCTTCGGTCGAAGAACCTCTACTGCGGCGACGTCGACGCCCGCGCCGCCGGCACCGCCGTAGCACTGGTTGCCGAGTGCGACGAGGGCGGCTACTCGGAGGACCGAGCGCCCACGCACTCGCAGGCGCTCTACTCCCCCGACACGCTCTCCCGGCAGGCGTTCACCCTGCCCGGCGAGGCCTACGAGGAGCCCGGCATCTCGCCCGACGGGGCCAACGCGGTCTGGCCGCTGCACGACGGCTGGGTCACTCGCACCGCCGCGGGCTTCCGGCTCGTCGAGCACGAGCTGCCGAAGCCGAGAATACACGGTCACCGGCACGATCTCCGACACCGGCGACGTCTCGGTCCTGTACGGCGGAGCGCGGGCCGCAGACGGCACGAACTGTGTCCTCAGCGTGCTGACCGTGGCCGCGAGCGGCACCGAGACGCAGCAGACGACGATCGACGTCGACGACGCGTGTGCCGACGTCCGCCTCGCCAACGCCGACGCGACCACGGTCTTCTTCGGGGAGGCCGGCTATCCGGAGTCGACGATCACCATCACCGGGCCCAACACCGCCTCCCCGTGGGCGGTGACCGGCATCGCGCCCGAGAAGGCTCCGGGCCCGGTCCGACACCGCGGCAAGGGCACCGCCACCACCCTGTTCCCGAGCTCGCCCGGCCTGCCTCTGCTCGCGGTGGGATCGCCGGACGAGGAGACCTTCTACGCCCAGTCCTACGACCCGGTCGCCCAGCACTGGTCGGAGCCGCGCTCGATCGGCAGGAGCATCCCCGGCTGCACCCGGGGCGACAACTTCATCCACGAGCCGCTCGGGGTCTTCGCCCTCCGACTCACGTGCGGCCGGAAGCAGCGCGTGCTGGTCAGCACCGACGCGCAGGTGTGGCACGAGGTCTGGCTCAGCCGGACTCCGCTGGGGGTGTCACCCGACGGTGCGTACGTCTCCGCGTCCAACCGCAAGCGCACGCTGGTCTTCTCCCGCGAGCGCGGTCTCGTCCGGTTGCCGTTGCCGACGCGGGCCCGGTGCGACGTGGTCCAGCCCGTCGCACCCGACGCGGCGATCCGGCTGACCACGACGAGCAAGCGCGGCTGGCCCGGCCGCCTCGACGAGTCAACGGTCAACGGCTGGCGACGGACGCGGACCGATCTTCCGCGCCTGCACATCGGCACCGACCGCTGCACCAAGGCCGATGCGGACGTCTACGTGCGCCCGGTCCAGTACTCCTTCCACGGCACCACCCGCGCCGTCGGCCTGACCGTCGCGCCCAGCGGGGACGGATGGAAGGTCCGGCGCACGCTCTACTGATCGCCGACAAATGACGAACGCCCCCGACCGTGCGGTCGGGGGCGTTTGCCGTACAGGCTGAAGCGATCAGCCCTTGCGCTTGGTGATCTCCGCGGTCGCGGCCGGGAGGACCGTGTGCAGGTCGCCCACGACACCGAAGTCGACGAGCTCGAAGATCGGGGCCTCATTGTCCTTGTTGACGGCAACGATGGTCTTCGACGTCTGCATGCCGGCGCGGTGCTGGATCGCACCGGAGATGCCGTTGGCGACGTAGAGCTGCGGCGACACGGTCTTGCCGGTCTGGCCGACCCGGAACGCGTGCGGCATCCAGCCCGAGTCGACGGCGGCACGCGACGCGCCGACAGCGGCACCCAGCGAGTCGGCGAAGGCCTCGATCGGCGCGAAGTCGCCACCCGTGCCACGACCACCGGAGACCACGATCGCGGCCTCCGTCAGCTCGGGACGACCGGTGGCCGCACGCGGCTGCGAGGCGATGATCTGGGCGGTCTTGGCACCGTCGGAGATGGTCGGCGTGAACGCCTCCACCGCACCGGCACCGGCAGCCTCTTCCGGGGCGGCCGAGTTGGGCTTGACCGTGATGATCGGCGTGCCCTGCGTGACCTTCGCGGTGACGGTGAAGGAGCCCGCGAACACCGACTGCGTCGTGACCGGACCGGCCTGCACGTCGACGGCGTCGGTGATCAGGCCGGACTCGATCTTGATCGCGAGGCGGGCCGCGACCTCCTTGCCCTCGAACGTGGAGGGGAAGAGGATCGCCGACGGGGACGCCTGCGCGGCCAGCTGCTGCAGGGCCTCGGCCTTCGGGGCCACGAGGTAGCCCTTCAGCTCGGCGTCGTCGATGACGTAGACCTTCTCTGCGCCGTAGGCCTTGACCTTCTCGGCCACCGCGTCAGCCTCGGGCGGTCGCGCCGAAGAACACGGCGGACGGCTCGCCGAGGCGGCGGGCGATGGTGAGGAGCTCGAACGTCGGCTTCTTGACCACACCGTCGGCGTGGTCGATGACAACCAGAACTTCAGACATTGACGATGCTCCCTTAGATGAACTTCTTGGAGGCGAGGAAGTCGGCCAGCGCAACCGCGCCCGAGCCGTCCTCGTCCGTGACGATCTCGCCAGCCGTGCGCGGCGGGCGGGCGGTGGTCTCCTCGACCTGCGACCACGCGACCGACAGGCCGACCCGGCCGGCGTCGACGCCGAGGTCCGACAGCGACAGGACCTCGAGCGGCTTCTTCTTGGCCGCCATGATGCCCTTGAAGGACGGGTAGCGAGCCTCGCCGGTCTGGTCGGTCACCGAGAGCACGATCGGCAGCGTGGCGCCGATGACGTCGGTGGAGCCTTCGTTGTCGCGCTTGACCCGGACCCGGTCGCCCCGGGTCTCGACGACCGAGGCCAGCGTGACCTGCGGCAGGTTGAGGCGCTCGGCGAGCATGGCCGGCACGACGCTCATCGAGGCGTCGGTCGAGGCCATGCCGCAGACGATGAGGTCGGGCGTGCCGATCTTCTCGATCGCCTTCGCCAGCACGAGCGAGGTCGCGACGGCATCCGAGCCGGCGATCGCGTCGTCGAGGACGTGGACAGCCGCGTCGGCGCCCATCTGCAGCGCCTTGCGGGCGGCGTCGACGGCCTTCTCGGGACCGACGCACAGGGCGGTCACCGTGTGCTCGCCCTCTCCGGCCTTCTCCTTGATCTGCAAGGCCTGCTCGACGGCGTACTCGTCGAGCTCGGACAGCAGCCCGTCCACGCCAACGCGGTCAACGGTGTTGTCCGACTCGAAATGCCGATCGGCAGTCGCGTCGGGCACGTACTTCACACAGACGACAATGTTCATGGTGTGTGGCCTCGCGGCCCCTCCTGAGATGTTGATTCCCACGGGCCGTCCGGCCCGCCTGAAATCCGAGGATTGTGCAGGTGAGGTTACAAGTGAGTAACCCCACCGCGGAACACTGTCCGCGGTGGGGTTACTCACAGCCGGGCTTTGGTGCGTACGGCGTCAGCCGACCTTGAAGGTCGTCATGCCCGACGACGGGTTGGTGGTGGGCGAGCCCGCATAGCTCGCGGTCACCTTGTACTTGCCCTTGGCCTTGACCTTCTTGAAGACGGCCTTGGCCTTGCCTGCGGCGAGGTTGACCGAGATCGTCTTGATCTTCTTCGAGCCCTTCTTGAGCGTCACCGCGACCTTGCCGGTGGCACCGCCGCTCGCGGCCTTGACGACGACCTTGACGGTGGCCTTCTTCGTTGCGGCGGCGTACTTCGCCTTGGCCGTCGTGCTCGTGTCGACCTTCACCACGGGAGGCGGCGTCGGGGCCGCGGTGACCGTGACGGTGTCGATGAGCGTGTTCTGCCCGGCATCGAGCGTGCAGTTGAGCTGGATCGGGCCGACCTCGGAATTGTCCTCCTTGACCAGAGTGATCTGCGTGGTGAAGTTCCCGGCGTGAATCTCGTGGACGCCCGTGGTGGTCGGGGCCGTCAACGCGACGGGGCCCGAAGCCGGAATGGTCAGCTCGCCACTGGCAGGGACCGGAGTCAGCGGAATCGTGGCTGCCAGCGAGGCGGCCGAACCGAACGCCGTCGCAGAGATCGTCGCGGTCCCCTTCACCTGGCGGGCCCCGATGAAGCCGTACATGGTGTCGCGCACGTCGTCGCCGATGACGACCGACGCGCTCGTGGTGCCGGTGATCGCACTGCCTGCCACGGCCGTGTCGGGAAGCGTCGTGTCAGCCGTGAGCTTGAACTGCTTGGGTTCGTTGAGGACAGGACACGTGTAGTTGAGCGTCTGCGACGCTGCTTCGGCCGGCACCATGACCGGGGCGCTGCCGCCCACGATCAGTGCCGAGACAGCTGCAGCCGAGATCTTCTTGGACAGTGTGGAAGACATTCTTTCCCTCCCGGGGATGATTCGAGCGCGGCCGTCCCCCATGGACGACCAACAACGCTCCGTGCCACGCAGGAGCGTCACCCAGCGAAGTCCTCCCGGGCGACGCTCCCCGGATGCGTCAGGCGACCTTGAAGGTGGTCTTGCCCGAGGACGCGTTGGTGGTGGCGGATCCTGCGTACTTCACGGTGACCTTGTACTTGCCCTTGGCAGCGATCTTCTTGAACACGGCCTTGGCCACGCCGCTCGACGAGAGGGCAGCGGTGATGGTCTTGATCTTCTTCGTGCCGAGCTTCACGGTGACCTTGACCGAACCCGTTCCGGGCTTGCCGTCAGCGCCCTTGACTGCGACGGTCACCGTCGCCTTCTTCTTGGCCGTGGAGTACTTCGCCTTCGCAGCGGTCGTGGTGTTCTGCTTCGCGGGCGGTGCCGGAGTGGTCGTCGGGGTGGTCGTGGTCGGAGCAGCCGTGGTCGGAGCGGTCGTCGCCGGAGCTGTCGTCGTCGGGGTCGTGGTCGGCGGCGTCGTCGGCGGAGTGGTGGGCAGGGTCGTCGGCGGGATCGTCGGCGGGGTGATGGCGGCGGTCGGCGCGAAGGCCGCCGCCGGGTCGATCAAGGTGACCACCCCGGGCTCCGATCCGGCCACCGTGCCCGGACTGCAGCGGATCTGGACGTTGAAGCCCGGGTTGGCGACCATCAGCAGCCCGGGCCCGGGGGTCGGCGTGATCGGGCTCGTGTCCTCACGGAACGACACCGGACCCGTGCCGCTGGCCGTGAACGCCATGTCGGCGAACGTCACGCTGAGCGTGACGGGCCCGGCGGTCTCGTCGCCGGTGCTCTTGATCCCATCGGGGTCGGCGATGTCGATCGGACCGATGCTGGTCGCGACCACGTTGGTCGGCTTGACGCCCTCAACCGTGTTGACCCCCTCGATCATGCCCTTCACGGTGCCGGGGATCACGGCGCCGTCCCGGGACCAGCCCCGGGTTGTAGCCGGTGACGAAGATGGCGCCGGGCAAGGTGGCCTCCACCTTCGGGGCCGTGAGCGTCACGGCCCGGCCCGCGGCCGAGGTCTCCGGCGCCGTACCTGCCCACTGCGTGTCGATCTGGAACTGGTTGCTCGAGGCGTTGGTGACGCAGGCCTGTGTCTGCGAGACACCGCCGGGCAACGCAGCGCCGGCGGAGGACAGGCCGAGGACCGTCCCCCCGACCGCGAAGAGTGCCGCTGATGTGAGTCCGACGACGGCTGTGGCCGTCCTCGGGGCATGGTTGATCATCGTGTGTCCCTCCCGGGAATTTCTGACATGTTCGACGGCGCGATCCTCCCGAAGGCGCCATCGTCGGGGACTCTGCCATGGACACGCCCCGCGATCTAGGTCTGGTTACTGGACCGTAGGTGCGGTATAGGGGGACCGCCCCTACACCCCAAATGGCCAACGCCACCCGGAGCGGGTGCTCCGGGCGGCGGTTAGACCTCGATCAGTCCTGCGTCTGCGTCACCGACGGACGCGGAAGCGCTTGACCGTCTTCGACTTCAGGTGGTTGGTGTCGCCGGCGTACTTCACGACGACCTTGTACTTGCCCTTGCCCGGGCGCCCGAGGTTGAAGGTGCGCGAACCCTTGGTGAGCGAACCGCGCTTCACCTTGTGGAAGCCCTTGTTGCCGACCTTGCGCAGGACGAGCTTGACCTTGCCGGTCGGCACGGTCTTGTTGATGCCGACGACCTTGATCGCGGCGGTCGTGCTCGCGCACGCGCTTGCCGGTGATCTTCACCCCCGGTCGACGTGGCCGCCTTGCTCACCTTGAGGTTGACCGGGCCGGCCGAGCTGCCCTCGTAGTGGACCGCGTCCTTCGGCGTGAAGGTGGCGCTGACCGCGTTGTCACCGACGGCGGCCCGGTCGATGACCAACGATGCGGCCCCGTCCTTGACCGGGACCTTGGTCGAGACGCCGGCGACCACGAAGGTGACGTCGCCGTCGGGCGTGCCGCCCGGGGTGGTCACCTTGGCAGTGGCCGTGACAGGAGCGCCTGTAGCCGGCGGTGGTCGGGGCCAGCGCGAGCGCGGTGGTCGACTTGGAGACGACGACCACCGTGTCGATCGGCGGAACCTTGCCATTGGGCTTGGTGCAGGTCACGGCCAACTGCTGCGTGGTGCCGTCTTGCTTGGTGAAGTTCAGGTTGGCGGTGATGTCACCGGCTTCGATGGCTTGGTCACCTACGGTCGTTGCCTTCAGGGGGACGGCGGTTGCGATGGCCGTGAAAGGCACTGCAGTCGCTGTCGTCGACTGGTCCCCCAACGAGGTCGTAGGAATCGTCTCCGTGGCAAGGACCGGCGCACCGGAGAAGGTCCCCTTTGCGGCAACGGTCCCATCGAAGGAACGCGCCTGCAGCAAGTCGTAGGCGAGCTTGGCCATTTCCGGCGGGAGGACGACGTCTGAGTCGATGGTGACGTTGGTGCTGTCGCCGACGTACATCTTGACCGGAGCGTTGCTGTCGGTGTCGACGCTGACCTGATAGTTGTTCCCGGCGACGGGACACGTGTAGTTGACCGCCCCGGTCCCGGCGCTGGCCGGTGCGGCGACGGCGGCGAACCCGCCGCCGGTCAGCACCACGGCCGAGCCGGTGGCGAAGGCGCGCTTCGTGTGGATGGATGCAGACATGCAGTGTCCCCCAAAGGTCTCGTGTGACTGAGCGCCCGGAGGTTGAGGTCCGGACGGTCTAGACCATAGGCAGATGTGCACTCGAAAAACGACCACCCTCAGGGCGGAAACGCCTCAGGGGCGGATGATCCGATCGAGGATGCGGCCGACGATCAACCACGCGATCGCGCCGAGGCCCCAGTTGAAGAGGGCGTTCTTGATCTCGGCGCCCGAGCCCTTGAACTGCTTGATCCCCTCGTCCTTCGAGAAGACACCCGGGTCGACCGCGTCGGCGGCGTCGAGCACGAACTGCACCGAGGTTGTTGCCCGTGTTGGCCTTGAGCGCGATCAGCAGCGCACCGAGCGCCAGCGCCAGCGCGCACAGCACGCAGACCAGCCAGATCACTGGGCGATCCGCGCCCGCAGCGCGGTCGCGGCGGAGGCTGCGCGCTTCTTGCCGCTCTTGTCGTCAACGTCGGTCGAGTCCTTGGCCACTGGGGTCCTTCCGTAGGTCCTGCTGTGTCGTTCGGGCACTATCGCGACACGAAGGTCGCCTTGCCCGGCCCGCTCTCAACGAACGACCGCATGCCAATGGCACGGTCCTCGGTCGCGAAAACTGCGGCGAACTGCATCTGCTCGATCTCCGAGGCCCGTCTCGAGGTCGCCGTCGAGGCCCCGGTCGATGCAGGTCTTGGCCGCCCGGAGCGCCGGGCTCGCGGCGCCCGAGAACTGTCCGGCCCGGGCCAGCGCTGCGGCGTACACCTCATCGGGCTCGACCACCGGTCCACCATGCCGATCGCGAGAGCCTCGTCGGCCTTGACGAAGCGGCCGGTGAAGATCAGGTCCTTGGCCTTGCTCGGCCCGATCAGCCGCGCCGGGCGCTGGGTGCCGCCGGCGCCGGGGATGATGCCGAGGAGCACCTCGGGCTGACCGGAACGTCGCGTCCGAGGCCGCGATCCGGATGTCGGCCGCGAGCGCGAGCTCGCAGCCGCCGCCCAGCGCATAGCCGCGCACCGCGGCCACGACCGGCTTGGGGATCCGCGCGATCGCGGTCACGGCACCCTGCACGGACGCGGCGGCCTTGACCATGTCGGGATAGGAGAGGTCGAGCATCTCCTTCACGTCGTTGCCCGCCGCGAAGACGCGCTCGCCGCCGTAGACCACGACCGCCTTCACGTCGTCGCGCTCGGTCGCCTCCTCCGCTGCGGCCTTCAGCCCGGCCTGTACGGCGAAGCTGATGGCGTTCATCTTCGGCCGGTCGAGCCGGATGGTGCCGACGCCGTCGGCCACCTCGAGTCGGACGGGGGCTGGTTCTCGTCGGTCATGTGGCATTCCTACCGTCACGTCGTTGCCGTCGTCCATGCGGGTGCGGGCAGAATGCCCCGGGTGACACCCGGAATGTGGGACCACGCAGGCGAGACCACCACGGTCTGGCCCGGGCGCAATTGGCCACTCGGAGCGACGTGGCGCGCCGAGGCGACCAACTTCGCCGTCTACGCGCCGCGCGCGGCCGCTGCCCGGGTATGCCTCTTCGATGACGACGACACCGAGCAGCGCATCGAGCTGACCGAGCACTCCCCGGGCATCTGGCACTGCGCCGTACCCGGCCCGGCCGCCGGCACCCGCTACGGCTTCCGTGTCGACGGCGAGTGGGAGCCGACCCGGGGGTTGCGCTTCAACGTCGACAAGCTGCTGCTGGACCCCTACGGCAAGGCGGTCTCCGGCACGCTGACCCCCGAGCCCGCCATCTTCGGCTACGTCCTCGGCGATCCCGAGGAGCGGAGCCCGCCTCGACTCGGCGCCGTACGTCCCTCGCAGTGTCGTGGTGAACGACGAGTTCGACTGGGAGGGCGACGCGCCGCAGCGTCGGCGCTGGCGGGACTCGGTGATCTACGAGCTGCACGTCAAGGGCATGACCCAGCTGCACGACCGCGTCCCCGAGGAGCTGCGCGGGACCTATGCCGGGCTGGCGACCCCGGCCGTCACCGACTACCTGCGCGACCTCGGCGTTACAGCGGTCGAGCTGCTGCCGATCCACCAGTTCTTCTCCGAGCCGGCGTTGGCCGAGCGCGGCCTCGTGAACTACTGGGGCTACAACTCGCTGGGCTTCTTCGCCCCCCACAACGCCTACTCCGCCTCTGCCAAATCTCCCGGAGGCGATCGCGGCGAGCAGGTGCGCGAGTTCAAGCAGATGGTCAAGGCGTTCCACGACGCGGGCCTCGAGGTGATCCTCGACGTCGTCTACAACCACACGGCCGAGGCCGGACCGCTCGGACCCACGTTGTCGTTCCGCGGTCTCGACGATCTCGGCTACTACCAGCGCGTCGACGCCGAGCAGGTGGTCGAGGCCCTCGCCGAGCCGCCCGCCGACACCTACTGGGACGTCACCGGCTGCGGCAACACCGTCGACGCCACCCACACCCAGAGCCTGCGGATGATCCTCGACTCGCTGCGATACTGGGTCAACGAGATGCACGTCGACGGCTTCCCGCTTCGACCTGCTGAGCGCGCTGACCCGCACGGACCAGCAGGTCGACATGGGCAGCCACCTGCTGACGGCGATCGGCCGGGACCCGCTGCTGCGCCACGTGAAGCTGATCGCCGAGCCGTGGGACGCCTCGATGGACGGCTACCGCGTCGGCGAGTTCCCGCCGCCGTGGGTCGAGTGGAACGACCAGTACCGCGACACCATGCGCGACTTCTGGCGCGGCCACACCTCCGGCGTGCGGACCGTCGCCACCGGGATCGCCGGGTCGAGCGACCTGTACGCCGATGACGGCCGCTCGCCGTACGCCTCGGTCAACTTCATCACCGCCCATGACGGCTTCACGCTGCGCGACCCGGGTGTCCTACAACGACAAGCACAACGAGGCCAACGGCGAGGACAACCGCGACGGCACCGACAACAACCGGTCCCGGAACTGCGGTGTCGAGGGCGAGACCGACGACGCCGAGATCCCGGCGCTGCGTCGGCGGCAGGCGGCCAACCTGATGGCAACTCTGTGCTTCTCCAACGGCGTGCCGATGCTGACCGCCGGCGACGAGCGGGGCCGCACCCAGCGGGGCAACAACAACGCCTATGGCCGGGACAACGAGATCTCCCGGATCGACTGGCGACCCGACGACGCGTGGCTCGACGTCTACGAGATCACCAAGACCGCGCTGCGCATCCGCCGCGACCACCCGGCCCTGCGCCAGCGGCACTGGTTCGAGGGCCGCCCGACGATCAAGGGCGGGCCGAAGGACCTGATCTGGCTGCACCCGACCGGGCGCGAGATGACCGGCGACGACTGGCACGACGACGGCCTGCAGTGCTTCGGGATGGTCGTCTCCGGTGACCCCCTGCGGTCCCCCGGCCCCCGGGGCGAGCAGCTGCGAGACGCCTCGTTCATCATCTGGCTCAACGCCTCGGCGCACGACGTGGAGCTGACGCTGCCCGAGAACAACTGGGTCCTTGCCGGCGAGATCGTGGTCTCGACCGATCCCGGCAACGCGACGGGGACGCCGGTCAAGGCGGGCAGCACGCTGCTCCGGGAGGCCCGCTCGGTGATCGTCATGAGAGAGGTCAAGTGAGCTGGCGCCACGTCCCGGTCCTGAAGCACCCGTGCGCCGTCCTGCTGATCATCCAGCTGGCCGGCATCCTCGTCTACCCGTTCCTCGGCGACCAGCCGCTGGGCCGCGCGGTGTTCTCCACACTGGCCCTGTTCGTGCTGGTCATCGCGGTGATGGCGGTGCGGATGACCCCCGCCCTCAACTGGGTCTCGGCCATCCTCGGCCTGCCCGTCGTCGTGCTCACGATCTGGGAAGCCGTCTCACCCGGCGCCGAGTCCATCGTCCTGTGGTCCTCGGTCTTCCACGCCGCGTTCTATTTCTACACCGGCTATGCGCTGCTGAGATACATGTTCGCGGACCACGTCGTGACCACCGACGAGCTCTACGCGACGGGCGCGACCTTCACCGTCGTCGCATGGGGGTTCGCCTACGTCTACCTCGCGGTCGACATCGTGTGGCCGGACTCGTTCTCGGTCGTGGCCAGCCCGCTCGACGCGAAGGCGTGGTTCGAGATGCTCTTCCTCTCGGTCACCACGATGACCAGCACCGGTCTGTCTGACATCTATCCGATCAGGCCGCACGCGCGGTCGTTCGTGATGATCGAGCAGATCGCCGGCATGCTCTACCTCGCCCTCGTGGTGGCGCGGATGATCGCGCTGACGGTCTCGAGGACCTCGACCCGGCTCAGCCGGGACGACTGAACGTTCACGTGCGGCGCGGGCCCGCGTGGCCGCCGAGGCAGATCCATGCGTTGGCCCGGCGCACCCAGACCCGGGTCATCGGCATCCGGAACGTGACGGGTTCGCCCTCGTCCGAGAGCACCACGTCCACCACTTCGGCGCGGAGCACGGCTGTGTCTCGCACGACCACGACATCGACGTCGCGCATCTCCTGCGAGCGCCACACGGTGTGGCCGCCGGTGTTGCGACGGACGTACTCGTCGCGGCTGTAGGTCTCGCCGATGTGCGCGGTCCACTGGAAGTTCTCGTGCAGCAATGCACACAGGCGCACAGCGTCACCGTCGGCGAGCGCTGCGGCGCGCTCGAGGGCAGCTGCGACGACTGCGTCTTGATCTGACTCCATGGGCCCACGATGGCACGTGGCTGATCCTCCGAGCGGTGAGCCAGCCACATTCCTTGACGCTCGAATGTGGGTGACTCACCTCTCCGGGGCGCGCTGCAGGCGACTCGCCCGAGGAGCGGTCAGCCAGCCACAATTCCGTTCGAGAGAATGTGGCTCACTCACCGCCGGTGCGTCAGACCGGAACAGCGCCGATCAGGCGGGTACGGCGACGAGACCCATCTCCGAGACGGACGCGAGGGCCGCGTTGCGGGGCACCACGCGCACCGTGTAGCCGAACGAGCCGGAGTGGTCGAGCGGCACGTCGGCGTCGAAGCGGTGCCGGTTGCCCTCGTAGGACTCGGTCGGGTGCATCACGGTGACGCCGGCGTCGAGCAGGTCGTCGTCGGCGCTGGTCTTCCCGTGCACCACCTGCACCTCGACGTCGTCGGGTCCGAGGTCGGCGAGGGCCACGAACGCGCGTACGGCGAGGGTCGCCCCCACCTCGGCGACGTCCCCGACCCCGGCGGACTCCACGTGCTCCACGCGCACGGACGGCCGGGCCACCCGCACCTTCTTCTTCCGGGCGGCCAGCTCGCGGGCGCCGTGGTAGTCGGAGTTGAGCGCGCGCGAGGTGTGGGCCGCGGGTGCGTACAGCTCACGGACGTAGTCCCGGACCGGCGCGTCGCCAGCACCTTGGGACCGAGCGACTTGAGCGTGTGGCGGACCATCTCCAGCCAGCGCGTGGGGACGCCCTCGTGGTCGACGTCGTAGAACCGGGGCGCGACCTCGTTCTCGATCAGGTCGTAGAGCGCGTCGGCCTCGAGGTCGTCGCGACGGTCGACGTCGTCGACACCGTCGGCGGACGGGATCGCCCAGCCGTTGCTGCCGTCGTACCACTCGTCCCACCAGCCGTCGAGGATGGAGAGGTTGAGCCCGCCGTTGAGCGCGGCCTTCATGCCGGAGGTGCCGCACGCCTCGTAGGGGCGCAACGGGTTGTTGAGCCACACGTCGCAGCCGGGGTAGAGCGGCTGCGCCATGGCGATGTCGTAGTTGGGCAGGAAGACGATGCGGTGCCGGACGGCCGGGTCGTCGGCGAAGCGCACCAGCTCCCCGGATCAGCTTCTTGCCGCCGTCGTCGGCCGGGTGCGACTTGCCGGCGATGACCAGCTGGACCGGCCGCTCCGGGTCGAGCAGGATCCGCTTGAGCCGCTCCGGGTCGCGCAGCATCAGCGTCAGCCGCTTGTAGGACGGCACGCGGCGGGCGAAGCCGATCGTGAGCACGTCGGGGTCGAGCGCCGTCTCGATCCAGCCGAGCTCGGCGGGCGCGAACCCGCGCTTGGCCGACGACTTGGCCAGCCGGACGCGGGCGTCCTCGACCGTGCGGGCGCGCAGGTCGCGCTTCAGGTCCCACAGGCGCCGGCCCGGGATCTGGTCGATGAGCGGCCAGAGCGCATCGGTGTCGTCGCTGTCGACGTCGGCGCCGAGCTCGGCGGCGATGTCGAAGATCTCGCGGGCGATCCGGGTCGGGCCGTGGACGCCGTTGGTGATGGAGCCGATCGGCACCTCGGCCTCGTCGAAGGCGGGCCAGAGGCCGTTGAACATGCCGCGGCTGACGTGGCCGTGGAGCTCGGAGACGCCGTTGGCGCGCTGGGCGAGACGGAAGCCCATCACCGCCATGTTGAAGACACCGGCGTCGCCGCCGTCGTAGTCCTCGGCGCCGAGGGCGAGCACGCGGTCCGCCGGCACGCCCGGCGTCGGTGACGAGCCGCCGCCGAAGTACTGCTGGATCAGCTCGCGTGGGAAACGATCGATGCCGGCCGGGACCGGCGTGTGCGTGGTGAACACGGTGCCGGCCCGCGAGACCTCGAGGGCGGTGTCGAAGTCGAGTCCCGGGCCGCCCTCGCTGAGGGTGAGCTCGCGGATGCGCTCGATGCCGAGGAAGCCGGCGTGGCCCTCGTTGGTGTGGAAGACCTCGGGCGCCGGGGCACCGGTGAGCCGGGAGTGGACCCGGAGCGCGCGCACTCCGCCGACGCCGAGGAGCAGCTCCCGGCGCAGCCGGTGCTCGGAGTTTCCGCCGTACAGGCGGTCGGTGACGTCGCGGTAGTGCTGCGGGTTCTCCTCGATGTCGGAGTCGAGCAGCAGCAGTGGCACCCGACCGACGCTGGCCACGAAGATGCGGGCGAGCAGGTCGGGGCCGCCGGGCATGGCGATCGAGACGATCGCGCGCGAGCCGTCGGCCTCGCGCAGCAGGGACAGCGGGAGCTCGTCGGGGTCGAGGACCGGATAGGTCTCCTGCTGCCAGCCCTCACGCGAGAGCGACTGCTTGAAGTAGCCGTGGCGGTAGAACAGGCCCACGCCCACGACCGGGATGCCGAGGTCGGACGCGGCCTTGAGGTGGTCGCCGGCCGGGATGCCGAGGCCGCCGGAGTACTGCGGGAGCACCGCGGTGATGCCGTACTCCGGGGAGAAGTAGGCGATCGAGCGGGGTGCGTCCTCGCCCGCCTTGCGCGCATACCAGCGCTCCCCCGTCAGGTAGCGCTCCAGCGACTCGTTGGCCGCGTGCAGGCGGCCGCGGAAGTCGTCGTCGCCGGCGAGCTCGTCGAGCCGCTCGCGCCCGACGGCGCCGAGCAGGCGCACCGGATCGTGGTTGACCTCGGTCCACAGCACTGGGTCGATCGAGGCGAAGACGTCCTGCGTCTCCGGGTGCCACGACCAGCGCAGGTTGCCGGCCGGGGTCGACAGACCGGCCGGGGCCTCGGGCAGGACAGGACGGACGGTGAATCGTCGAATCGCTCGCACCGGCCGACCGTAGCCCAATTCTGACTGGATCGTTCCAATTTCATGGCGCGGACTTTTCCTACGCCACCGTCGGCTCTGCGACATGATGTGCCCGATCCTTGGGAGGGGACCAGTGTCGAACACCACCGAAGTCGAGCCCGAGCTCGCCGGCCGGGACACGGCGTCGCTCGTGTCGCTCATGCTTGCCGTCCTCGGCGGCCTCGCGGCGATCGTGGGCTTCGTGCTCTTCGTCGGCATGGCCCACACCGACCAGCTCTTCGTGTGGGAGGTCGCGAGCCCGTCGACGGCTGCACTGCTGGGCGCGGGATTTCTGACGGGGCTCATTGGCCCGGTGCTCGCACGACGGGGCCGACAACCAGCTCCTACTGGCGCGTAACCGCGGGGAGGGTATCGGCGTTGTCGGCACATGACCACTCCCCGCCCGATTCACCGCCGCCTCGCGGCGGCCGCTGCGGGACTGTTGACCATCACCCCGGTCCCAGCCCTCAGCCAGCTCCCCGCCGACGCACGGCCCACCACGGCCCCCAGCGTCGCCGACCTCGTCCGCACCCTCGGCGACCCGGTCCACGGACTTGCCGACATCGACACCCGCGGCACCGCCGCCCCGACCGTGGCGCAGAAGACCGCGGTCGGTGCACTCGGTGACGTCACGGTGCGCTGGAACGCGCTCGGCACGCCCTCCTCGCTGCTCCCCGCGGACGGCTCGCTGGGGGCCGCGCCCGGCTCTCCCGCCGACGGCGCACGGTCGTGGCTGCGCCAGCACGCCGCCGCCTTCGGCCTCAGCGCCGCCCGGGTCGACGGCCTCGAGCTGGTCAACTCCCAGAAGCTGGCCGACAGCACCAGCCGTGCCGTGCTCTTCCGCCAGAAGTACGGCGCACTGGTCTCCGCCACCGGCGGCATGGTCACCCTCGGCGTCGCGGACGGCCGGGTCGCCTACGTCTCCTCGTCGTTGGCCCGCACCAGCGCCACCCCTGCCGCAGCGACACTGACGCCCGTCCAGGGGCTGGCTCAAGGCCGCGGCCAACGTCGGCCGCGTCACGGACGCCGCGAAGGTCGCCGACCTCGTGGCGGGAGCCACGCCGCGCGACTGGACCACGTTCTCAGTCCCGGGCCTCGCCCAGCAGCAGCAGGTCCGCCTGCGCGCGCTCGCCATGGCAGACGGCACGGTGCGCCCCGTCTTCGAGGCCAACGTCGTCGACACCGAGGGCGGGGACGCCTTCGCCTACACCTCGCTCGTCGATGCCGTCAGCGGCGCCGTGCTCGTGCGTCGCAACCGGGTCGACAACGAGTCCTACCAGAACGTTTTCACCGGCACCTTCACCGCGCTCGCGTGCGGACCGAAGCACGCCTTCGAGCTGACCGACGACCTGACGAAGTCGATCAACGCACTCGCCGCGGCGCTGCCCCTCGACGACGTCACCGTCAAGCTCTGGGGTCCCGGCGACGAGCTGCTCACCGACCGGGACCTCCTCACCAGCCCGGAGCTGATGACCTACCCCGCCGACTCGATCCCGGCCGGCACCTACTCGATCCGAGTCTGCCCCTTCGACGCAGCCTCGGCCGTGGTCGGCCAGTACACCCCGGGCGTCTACACCAGCGACCGAGGCAGCTCCGTCGCCCGATGCGCTCCAGCTCAACCCGAAGTGGCGCTACTTCCCGGCCAACCCGACCCTCGACTCCCCCGAGGAGACGCCGACCAACTCGGTGCTCGGCTGCTGGAGCTCCGAGTCGGGCTGTGACACGCCTCCCGGCCAGCTGCGCACCTCCGAGGCCACGGGTCCGTGGGACACGATGCTCGGCGGCAACCTGCCGACCTCGACCACGGTCGGCAACAACGCCAACACGCACGAGGCCCGGCTCAGCCCGCTGACTCCCGGCGGTCTCTTCCAAGCGCCGATCTCGCCCACCCGCGAGTACACGACCGAGTTCACGGACGCTTGGAACAACGCCAAGTGCGACCCTGCCAACCTGGTCCCCGGCGGCAACGACATCGACGCCTCGGTCACCAACCTGTTCGTGGCGCACAACCGCATGCACGACTTCAGCTACGACCTCGGCTTCACCGAGTCCAACTACAACATGCAGGCGGAGAACGGCGGGCGCGGCGGCGTCGGGGGCGACCCCGAGGTCGGCAACACGCAGGCCGGTGCGATCGGTGGGCTGCAGCACGGCCTCGGCCGCGACAACGCCAACCAGATCACCCTGCAGGACGGCACGCCCGGCATCACCAACCAGTACCTCTTCCAGCCGATCGCCGGCGCCTTCTACGCGCCGTGCACCGACGGCGGTCTGGACATGGGCATCGTCGGCCACGAGTACACCCACGCCATCAGCAACCGCATGGTCGGTGGGCCCGACGACAACCTCACCTCCGAGCAGGGCGGTGCCATGGGTGAGTCGTGGAGCGACCCGGTCGCCGCGGGAGTACCACTACGAGCACGACTACTCCAACGGCGGCAACGTCTGGGCCGTCGGCGTCTACGCCACCGGCAACAAGGACGTCGCCATCCGCGACTACTCCATCGACAAGAACCCGCTCAACTACTCCGACTACGGGTTCTGACGGCACCGGTCCGGAGGTCCACGCCGACGGCGAGATCTGGAACGGTACGCAGTGGGAGGTGCGCCGGGCCCTCGTGCAGAAGTGGGACGCCCAGTTCGACTACGAGAACAAGGCCCTGCAGCTGCGCTGCGCCAGCACGCGACGACCTGTCACCGCTGCCCGCAGACCAGTGCCCGGGCAACCGGCGCTGGCTCCAGCTGATGTTCGACTCGTTCCTGCTCCAGCAGGGTGCGACGTCGATGCTGGATGCCCGCGACGCGATGCTCGCGGCCGACCAGATGCGCTTCGGCGGTGCTGACCGGGCCGTGATGTGGCAGGCCTTCGCCCGCCGCGGCATGGGCAAGGCCGCCTCGGTCGCCAACGCCGACGACCACGAGCCGACCCCCAGCTTCGCTGCCGCGCTCACGCCCAACGCGCCGATCACGTTCCAGACGGCCAGCCCGTCGAAGATCTACGTCGGCACCTACGAGGCTCGCGCCACGCCGGTCGCCGACACCATCGGCTCCACCGAGCTGGGCGCCACCGCGGAGCTCACGCCGGGGACCTACCAGATCCTTGCCGTCTCGGCCGACCGTGGCTTCACCCGGTCCACGCTCACCGTGGACGACGCCGGGGCGCGGACCGTCAAGGTCAGCGACGAGGTCAACGTCGCCGCCGCAGCGGCCGGCGCGACGATCATCGGAGCCACCGAGGGCTCGCGCAACGCCGAGCACCTCATCGACGGCACCGAGGCCACCAACTGGGGCGGCGTCACGGCCGGCAACGTCGACGAGACCACCCCGTCGGTGGCCGTCGACCCGGCGGGTGACCAGCAGACGGTCCGTCGGGTCCGGTGTGAGCGCCATGCTCAACCCGGCCCCCGCCGACCCCAACGAGCTGCCGCTGCTCGCGGTCGAGGACCCCGACTCCGGCTCGCGCTTCACCGCGCTGCGCCAGTTCGCCCTCGAGGCCTGTACGGCGAGCTGTGCATCCACCGACGCCACGTGGTCGCGCTTCTACACCTCGCCCGCGGACGCCTTCCCCGCCGTGCTGCCCCGTCCGGTCGCGCCCGACCTCACCATGCGTGAGTTCGACGTGCCTGACACGCAGGCGGCCGCCGCACGCCTCGTCACCCTGCACAACCAGTGCACGGGCCAGACCGGCTACGCCGGGGAGCTCGACAACGACCCGCTCAACGACACCGACTGCAAGACGGCGTCCGACCGCGGCACGATCGTCCACGCCGCCGAGCTCCGGGTCTTCACCACGGCCGCCAAGCAGACGGGTGGTCCCGGCACGACGCCGCCGAGCCGGGCGCCTGCTCCGGCCACCTCGGAGCTCACCACGACGGCCCCCAGCCCGACCACGAGCACGACCGGCCCGTCCGGCACCGGCACGGGCGCCGAGCAGGTCGCCACGGCCCTGAAGGTGCGGCTCGTCCGTGCCCTGCAGACGCGGGCCAACGCGGCACCCAAGGTGATTGCGAAGCTGGTCCGCGCCGATGGCGAGCTGGCGGACGTTCCCGGCCGGTTCATCATCAAGCTCGACGGGCGGACCTACGCCAAGGTGAAGGCGTCGTCGCTCACGCTGAAGCGGTCGATCACCCGCCGTCTCGCAGCCGGCAGGCACAAGGTGGTGGTGCTCTTCCGCCCGGCCGACCGCACCGCCTACGAGCCGGCCCGGTCGCGAACCCTGCGGATCACGGTGCGCGGTTGATCGATCCGCACCGCACTTGACACGACGGCGAGGTGGCCTCTCGGGGGGCCGCCTCGCCGTCGGGCTTGCGTGTGGCTCCGCGAGTCGCAAGTGTGGACGCATGGTTGGCCGCATCCCCGTCATGGACGTCTCCCCCGTCGTCGACCTCGGCCGTCACGCGGCCAAGGCGACCATCGGTGAACCTCTGCCCATCCGTGCGTCCGTGTTCCGCGAGGGGCACGACCAGCTGAGTGCCGAGGTGGTGCTCACCGACCCGGGTGGAGCCACGCGCGCCGGTGCGGATGACGAAGCGCACCGACGTGCCCGACCTCTACGAGGCGTGGTTCACCCCGGACGTCGAGGGCGCGTGGACCTTCGAGATCCGGGCGTGGTCCGACCCGCTGGCCACGTGGGAGCACGACGCCGGCCTGAAGATCCCGGCCGGTGTCGACGTCGAGCTGATGTTCACCGAGGCGCGGCTGCTGCTCAACCGGGTGATCGCGGGCGGCGGCCTCGAGGACCGTGAGGTCGCGATCATCAGCGGCGGCGCCCGGGCCGCGGCCGACGACGACCGCCCCGTCGAGGCCGGGCTCGCGGTGCTGCAGAGCCCCGAGCTGGTCGACGTGCTGACGCGTCACCCCCTGCGCGAGCTGGTCACCCACGAGGGCCCCTATCCCTTCTACGCCGACCGCAACCTCGCGCTCTTCGGCTCCCGGTACGAGTTCTTCCCGCGCTCCGAGGGCGCGACGTCGGACGAGCAGACCGGCAAGGTCACGACCGGCACCTTCGTGACCGCGGCGAAGCGGCTCGACGCCGTCGCGGCCATGGGCTTCGACGTCATCTACCTCCCGCCCATCCACCCGATCGGCGAGGTCAACCGCAAGGGTCCCAACAACACCCTCACACCCGGACCCGACGACCCCGGCTCGCCGTGGGCGATCGGCAGCAAGGATGGCGGGCACGACGCCATCCACCCCCGACCTCGGCACCTTCGACGACTTCGACGCGTTCGTCGCGAGGGCCAACGAGCTCGGTCTCGAGGTCGCCCTCGACCCGGCACTCCGGGCCGCACCCGACCACCCGTGGGTCACGAGCCACCCGCAGTTCTTCACCACCCGCGCCGACGGCACCATCGCCTATGCCGAGAACCCGCCGAAGAAGTACCGGGACATCTACCCCGTCAACTTCGACAACGACCCCACCGGCATCTGCCGCGAGGTGCTGCGCATCGTGCAGCACTGGATGGAGCACGGCGTGCGGATCTTCCGCGTCGACAACCCGCACACCAAGCCGCTGGCGTTCTGGGAGTGGTTGCTCAAGGAGGTCCGGCGCACCGACCCCGACGTCATCTTCCTGTCCGAGGCGTTCACCCGCCCGGCGATGATGCACGGCCTCGGCGCCGTCGGCTACCACCAGAGCTACACCTACTTCACGTGGCGCACCACCAAGCGCGAGCTCGAGTCCTACCTCACCGAGGTCGCCACGGAGTCAGACCACCTGATGCGGCCCAACTTCTTCGTCAACACCCCCCGACATCCTCCATGCCTATCTGCAGTACGGCGGACCGGCGGCGTTCAAGATCCGCGCGGTGCTCGCAGCGTGCGGGTCCCCGAGCTGGGGCGTCTACGCCGGCTACGAGCTGTTCGAGCACGTGGCCGTGCGCCCGGGGTCGGAGGAATACCTCGACTCGGA
This sequence comes from Nocardioides sp. B-3, assembly GCF_024703895.1. Lineage (GTDB taxonomy): Bacteria > Actinomycetota > Actinomycetes > Propionibacteriales > Nocardioidaceae > Nocardioides. The sequence continues at coordinate 3,142,330 of NZ_CP087968.1, read as the reverse complement.
GAAGTACCAGATCCGGATCCGCGACTGGAAGCAGGCGGAGGCCGACGGGCGGACGCTGGCGCCGTACATCAGCAGGCTCAACGAGATCCGGCGCACGCACCCGGCTCTCCAGCTGCTGCGCAACCCGGCGATCCACACCAGCGACGACGACAACGTGCTCGTCTTCTCCAAGAAACACGGCGAGGGCCCGGACAGTGACACCGTGATCGTGGTGGTCAACCTCGACCCGCACGGTGCCCGCGAGACGATGGTGCACCTCGACATGCCCGCGCTCGGGTTCGAGTGGCAGGACTCCTTCGTCGTGCACGACGAGATCACCGGCGCCGACTGGAGCTGGAGCCGGGACAACTACGTTCGTCTCGACCCCGGCGCCGAACCGGCGCACATCCTGACGGTGAGGAGCCCCCGTTGACTGACAGCCCGGTGAATGCGAACACCGACACCGAGTGGTTCCGCACCGCTGTCTTCTACGAGGTGCTGGTGCGGTCCTTCCGCGACTCCAACGGGGACGGGACCGGAGACTTCAAGGGCCTCATCGAGAAGCTGGACTACCTCCAGTGGCTCGGCGTCGACTGCCTGTGGGTGCCGCCGTTCTTCACCTCGCCGTTGCGCGACGGCGGCTACGACGTCGCCGACTACACCAACATCCTCCCCGAGTGCGGCACGACCGAGGACTTCCACGAGTTCCTCGACGAGTGCCACAAGCGCGACATCCGGGTGATCATCGACTTCGTCATGAACCACACCTCCGACGCGCACCCGTGGTTCCGGGCCAGTCGTGAGGACCCGGAGGGTCCCTTCGGCGACTTCTACGTGTGGTCCGACACCGACGAGCTCTACGAGGAGGCGCGCGTCATCTTCGTCGACACCGAGCCGTCCAACTGGACGTGGGACCCGGTGCGCCAGCAGTACTTCTGGCACCGGTTCTTCCACCACCAGCCCGACCTCAACTTCGACAACCCCCGGGTGCACGACGCAATCATGGAGGCGATGGCCTTCTGGCTCGACATGGGCCCGGACGGCTTCCGCCTCGACGCGGTGCCCTATCTCTACGAGCGCCCCGGCACCAACGGCGAGAACCTCAAGGAGACCCACGAGTTCCTCAAGAAGTGCCGTCAGTTCGTCGACACGAACTACCCCGGCCGGGTGCTGCTGTGCGAGGCCAACCAGTGGCCGGCCGACGTGGTGGAGTACTTCGGTCCCGAGCTCGACCCGGAGACCGGACGCTGGGTCGGCACCGAGTGCCACATGGCCTTCCACTTCCCGGTGATGCCGCGCATCTTCATGGCGGTCCGCCGCGAGTCGCGCTTCCCGATCTCGGAGATCCTCGAGCAGACGCCGGCCATCCCCGACGGCTGCCAGTGGGGCATCTTCCTGCGCAACCACGACGAGCTCACCCTCGAGATGGTCACCGACGAGGACCGCGACTACATGTGGGGCGAATACGCCCGGGACCCGCGGATGAAGGCCAACATCGGCATCCGCCGTCGGCTCGCCCCGCTCCTCGACAACGACACCAACCGGATGGAGCTCTTCACCGCGCTCCTCTTGTCGCTGCCCGGCTCCCCCGTCCTCTACTACGGCGACGAGATCGGGATGGGCGACAACATCTGGCTGGGTGACCGCGACGGCGTGCGCACCCCGATGCAGTGGACGCCCGACCGCAACGCCGGCTTCTCGTCCGCCACTCCCGGCAAGCTGCACCTGCCCGCGATCCGGGACCCGGTCTACGGCTACCAGTCCGTCAACGTCGAGGCGCAGCTGGAGAACTCCTCCTCGCTGCTGCACTGGACGCGGCGGCTCGTGCACGCCCGGCGCCGTCACCCGGCCTTCGGGCTCGGCACGTTCACCGACCTCGGCGGCTCCAACCCGACGGTGCTGTCCTACGTGCGCGAGCACACGGGCGCCGACGGGGGAGCGCGACGTCATCCTCTGCATCAACAACCTGTCCCGCTTCCCGCAGCCGGTCGAGCTCGACCTGCGCCAGTGGGAGGGGATGGTCCCGGTCGAGCTGCTCGGCGGCGTGCCGTTCCCGGCGATCGGCGAGCTGCCGTATCTCCTCACCCTCGGCGGGTACGGCTTCTACTGGATGCGACTGATCGACGGACAGCCCAGCGAGGAGGGTCACGCGTGACGCAGTCACGAACGACAGGGTCGCTGACACCCGCACTCAAGGACTACATCGACGGTGCGCGCTGGTTCGGCGGCAAGGGCCGCGACTGGGAGGTCGGCCGGATCCGGCGGGTCGGCACGCTGCCGGGATCGACGCCCGACCTCACCGTCGTCATCGAGCTGGTGGAGATCGTGTACGCCGACGGCGACCCGGAGTTCTACCGGGTCCCGCTCGCCCTCTACCCCCAGCAGCAGGACCGGCTCGGGCACGCGCTGATCGGCCGAGTCGATGACGGCGGCATCGGAGTGCGTTTCGCGTACGACGCACTGCACGACCGCGACGCAATGGCCCTGTGGCTGCAGGCGTTCGCGGCGGCGGCTGACGGCAAGGTCACCGCCGACGACCTCGCCTTCCACCGGGTCGCCGGCCACGAGCTCGACACCGAGGCGCACTCGACGCTGTTCACCGGCGAGCAGTCCAACTCCTCGGTCGCCTTCGGCGAGGACTCGCTGATGAAGGTCTTCCGCAAGGTCACCCCCGGGGTCAACCCCGATGTCTCGATCCACGAGGTGCTCACACGCGCCGGCTCCGACCACGTGGCCGCGCTCTTCGGCTGGCTCGACGTCGTCGACGAGACGACCGACGCCACCATCCAGCTCGCGATGCTCCAGCAGTTCCTGCGCACCGCCACGGACGGCTGGGAGCTCGCTCTGGCCAGCGTCCGCAACCTGTTCGCCGAGGCCGACCTGCATGCCGAGGAGGTCGGCGGCGACTTCGCCGGCGAGTCCGCCCGGCTGGGCCGCGCGCTCGCCGAGACGCACGAGACGCTCGCCGAGCACTTCCCGGTCTCGACCCCGGCTGCCGACGAGACGGCCGCGCTGGCCGGCGCCATGCGCGACCGGCTGACCGCCGCGATCGATGTGGTGCCCGAGCTCGCGGAGCATGCGGACGCCCTGCGCGCGACGTACGACGCCCTCGGCGCCCTGAGCGAGGTGCCCGTGCAGCAGATCCACGGCGACCTGCACCTCGGCCAGACGCTGCGTACCGTCAAGGGCTGGAAGATCGTCGACTTCGAGGGCGAGCCGGCCAAGCCGCTGGCCGAGCGCCTGCTGCCCGACTCGCCGTGGCGCGACGTCGCCGGGATGCTGCGCTCGTTCGACTACGCGCCGAGCGCGGTGCGGATGACGAGCTTCGCGCTCGATGCCGGAGAGAGCGAGGAAGGCCAGCTGGCCTACCGCGCCACCGAGTGGACCGAGCGCAATGCCGGGGCCTTCCTTGCGGCGTATGCCGAACGCGAGCTCACCGCAGCCGAGCGGACGCTGCTCGATGCCTACGTCGCGGACAAGGCCGTCTACGAGGCGGTCTACGAGGCCCGCAACCGACCGACGTGGGTCAGCATCCCGCTCGACGCGCTCGCGCGTCTCGCGGGAGGGTGACCCGTCAGTCGTGGGTGAACGGCGCCACGGTGTAGAACGCCCGGTGCCACACCGCACCCGGGACGCCGTCGGTGGTCGGCTCGCTCGTCCCCACGAAACTCAACGTCAGGGTCGTGTCGGTGCGCGCCATCTCGTAGGTCGTGTCACCCTCGACCCGGGAGTCATAGGGCTGGAGGAACAGGCGATCCCCGTCGGTGCGCGCCATCTCATTGTCGTAGCACTCGCCGAGCCTGCCGGCCGGGGTCGTCACGCACAGCGACCACAACCGGGTTGCCCGGACATACAGACGGAACCGGAAGCGCCCCTCTGGGAGAACGGCCACCACCTCGTCGGCGTCCTGTTGCAGGCCCAGCGCCTCCGGGTGGCTGCGGATGGCCGATCGCGTCAGTGGCTTGGTCGTCCACTCCCCCACCCGGGGCGCCGGAGGACGTCGCGGACTGCGACGGTGCGGGCGGCGCGGGCGTCGGGGATTCCGCTCCGTCGTCGGGCAGCACGCCCCAGAGCACCGCTCCCGCGGCGACGGCGGCGGCGACTCCTGATGCGAGCGCGGCCCGGCGGCGTGCGCGCCCCCGGCGCTCGGCGACGAGCACCCGGTCCATGGCCCGGTTCACCTCGGGCAGCGACGGAGTTTCCACGTCGGCGAAGGCCTGACAGATTCGCTGGTCAACGGACATCGGGGTCCACCTCCTCGAAGAGTGCGGCGGCGAGCCGCTTGCGTGCGGTGTGGAGCTGGCTCCAGCCGGTCGAGACCGAGCAGCCCGGGATGTCGGCGATCTCGCCCATCGGCCGGTCCTCGAGGTAGAAGAGGACGACGACGGCCCGCTGGCCGGGTGGCAGCTCGCGGACGGCATCGAGCACCTCGTCGTCCGGAGCGGAGTCGGTGGTCGCGACGGTCGGCAGGCTCACAAGCTCGAGGCGGCTCCGTTGCCGGTCGCGATGCACCTGTCGCTGGCCCTGCCGGATCGCCACGCGGCGTACCCACAGATCAGGTCGTTCGTAGGCACTCACCTTGCGCCAGTTGCGCAGGAGCTGGACGAAAGCGTCCCGGGTGGCCTCCTCGGCCACCGCGTGGTCGTGCACGATCAGGCGCACCGTGCGCACCACCATCGTGTAATGCGCCACGAACATGGACTGGAAGTCCTGCGTCGTGGCCTCGCGTCGGCCGGGCACGACCGTCATCGGGCCGATCATCCCGCTCGCTGCCTTCGCATTCATCTCATCACCTCCACCCAGTCACAGGCGCGGCCGGCGGGAAAGTTCCACTCGTCGCGCAGATTGTTCGGCTACTAGGGTGAAACGATGAGCGAACCAACGACCGTCAGCGGAGCGCCTGGAGAGCTCGACATCCACCTCATCCACGAGGGCCGCCACGAGGAGCTGTGGAAGGTGCTCGGCGCGCAGGTGGTGGAGGCGGGGGTCGACTTCCGCGTGTGGGCACCCAACGCGCTCGAGGTCCGAGTGGCCGGCGAGTGGGCCGGCTGGGACGGCGCCCGGCACCCGATGTCGCGCGTCGGCGACTCCGGTGTCTGGAGTGCACACGTGCCCGGCATCGGCATCGGCGCGCAGTACAAGTTCCGCATCAGGGGCGCCGGCGGCGCCCGGGTCGACCACGCCGATCCGATGGCCCGCTATGCCGAGAAGCCACCGCGGTCCGCCTCGATCGTCTGGGACTCGGGCTACGAGTGGGGCGACGATGCTTGGCTCGCGGCCCGGGCGGAGAAGGTCGCGGTCGACAGTCCGATGTCGATCTACGAGATGCACCCGGCCTCGTGGCGCAAGCACTACAGCGCCGATGCCGAGGGCAGCGACCTCTACGACTGGCACCAGATCGCCGACGCGCTCGTGCCCTACCTCGCCGACCCGGGCTTCACCCACGTCGAGCTGATGCCGGTGATGCAGCACCCGTTCGGCGGCTCGTGGGGTTACCACGTGACGTCCTACTTCGCCCCCGACGCCCGCTTCGGCGACCCGGACGGCCTCAAGGTGCTGATCGACCGGCTGCACCGGGCCGGCATCGGCGTGATCCTCGACTGGGTGCCCGGACACTTCGCCACCGACGAGTGGGCGTTGGCCAACTTCGACGGCACCCCGCTCTACGAGGACCCCAATCCCCAGCGCGGCTGGCACAAGGAGTGGGGCTCGCACATCTTCAACTTCGGGCGCCACGAGGTGCGCAACTTCCTCTACGCCAACGCGCTCTACTGGCTGGAGGAGTTCCACGCCGACGGCCTGCGCGTCGACGGCGTCGCCTCGATGCTCTACCTCGACTACGCCCGCGAGCCGGGCGAGTGGAGCCCCAACAAGTTCGGCGGCCGGGAGAACCTCGAGGCCGTGCAGTTCCTGCAGGAGATGAACGCGACCGTCTACAAGCGCGTCCCCGGTGTGGTCACGATCGCCGAGGAGTCCACGTCGTGGCCGGCCGTCACCGGCCCCACCTCCGACGACGGACTGGGGTTCGGCTTCAAGTGGAACATGGGCTGGATGCACGACTCGCTGGGCTACGTCGAGAAGGATCCGCTCTGGCGCAACCACCACCACGGCCAGATGACCTTCTCGCTGGTCTATGCGTTCACCGAGAACTACGTGCTGCCGATCAGCCACGACGAGGTCGTGCACGGCAAGGGCTCGATGCTGCGCAAGATGCCCGGCGACCGCTGGCAGCAGCTCGCCAACCTGCGCGCCTACCTCGCCTTCATGTGGGCCCACCCCGGCAAGCAGCTGCTCTTCATGGGCTGCGAGTTCGGCCGGGGAGTCGGAATGGGCGGAGTCCCGCGAGCTGGACTGGTGGCTGCTCGAGCACCCCGAGCACGCCGGCGTGCACGCGATGGTGCGCGACATGAATGCGTCCTACACGGCGTCCGGAGCGCTCTGGGGCCGCGACAACTCCCCCGAGGGCTTCCAGTGGCTCGATGCCAACGACGCCCACCGCAATGTCTTCTCGTTCGTGCGCCGCTCCCCCGGCGAGCCGGATGTCGTGTGCCCGGCCAACTTCGCCGCGGTGCCCCACGAGGGCTACCGGCTCCCCCTCCCGGTCGCCGGGAGCTGGTCGGAGATCCTGAACACCGACGCTGCGGCGTACACCGGATCGGGCGTCGGCAACCTCGGGCGGATCGAGGCGGTGTCCGGCGACACCGGCGGCATCATGGGCCAACCGGCCTACGCCGACATCGTGGTTCCACCCCTCGCGACGGTGTGGTTCCGTCACGAGGGGTGAGCACTCCCCGGTCTGTGCAGGGCTCAGGTCAGGTGGATCATCCTGAGCATCCCCATGAACGCGTGCTCCATGCCGCCCATGTTGGGGTCGGGGAAGAAGCACATGATCACGTACTGCCCGGGCGGCAGGTCGTAGTCGGCCGTCAACGAGCGACCGGGGCTGAGGGTGCCCGTGTTCATGCTCGCCTCCGGGGAACGGCGGCGGGCCCGCCTGGCTCTGGAAGAACGCCATCACCCGGTCGGTCGTGGTGCCCTCGGCGACCTGCTGGAGGACCACGAAGTGCGGGGTCGTCCTGTCCGCGTTCTTGAACTTGAACGTGCCCCGGGCCGGCATCGTCGCTGATCCCGTCCACTTCGGGCCCGACCCGGCGACGATCTTGCCGTCGACGTCGGGCGTCGGAGACTTTCGCACCCTCCCGACGCTGAACTCGGCGTGCCCGCGCGAGGCGAAGGAGAATACGGCGTATTCACCCGCCTTCGGCAGGACGACGGTCCCGCTGCCGCCGGGATCGAAGCCGCCGAAGATCTCCGTCTTGGCAACGAGGCGCCTGAGCGCCTTCATGTCCTTGGGACCGGCCGTGCGCAGGTCCTTCGCGAAGTCTGCATAGTCGTAGCCACGGTCGAACATCACGATCTCGGCGGCCCCGGAGCCCTTGACGTCGACGTGCACGCGGCCGGCGTGCATGCCCTTGGCCCCGCGGACGGTGATCGCCGTCTTGGCAACCTTGATGGTGATGTGCGACATGGCGGCCTCGGCCGTCTTCGAGGTCGCAGCTGTGTGCACCCGGGAGCGGAGCCGCTCCCTGGGGTGACCGCGCAGGCTACTGCAACGGCCGTGCGAACTGTGCTGTGCAATCGCATGAGCGTCTCCTTGGACGTGAGTGATGAACCGCGTCGACTCTGCTCCTCTCGGCGGCGCGCGTCATCGCCCGCGTGAGGTAAGAACATCCACACGAATGGGGATGCCGCGAGGCCGCCGGACCGGCACCCTGACGGGGTGACCACACGCCGAACGCTCGCCGGGTGGCTGGTCGGTGCCCCGGTGCTGGCCCTCCTGCTGGCCGTGCCCGCGCTGACGACGAGGCCGTCGGGGTCGCCCGCGGCCGCTGCGGCCGCACCGCGGACCGCGACCATGGTCATCGACCGGGGCGCGGTGGCGTTCTCGCCGGCCAAGGTCACGGTGGCGGGCGGCGGGACGCTCACCCCGGTCAACCTCGACACCTTCGACCACACGGTGACCTCGGTCGCCACGGACGCCGGGGGCACTCCCTCTTCGACGTCCGCGTGCCCGCCGGGACGAGCGCGACCATCACTGGCGTCGAGCTGCTCGCGGAGGGGTTCTACGACTTCTTCTGCAAGCTGCACCCGCAGATGCGCGGGACCCTCGCGGTCGACGGCGCCGGCGGGACCGTGACACCCGAGCTGCCGTCGTTCGACCAGCCCCTCGCCGTACCGAAGCAGGAACGCGGTGCCCTCGTCACGCTGCCGATGCGGCTGGCGCGCGTGCGGATGCTGGCGACCGGGCCGCGGACACCGATGTGGACGTACGGCGGGAGCTATCCCGGCCCCACGATCGTGGGCCGGGCAGGTCGCGAGACGCGGGTGCGGTTCCAGCACCGGCTGCCCCGGAAGGCGGGTGCGATGAGCGTGCACCTGCACGGCGACCACCACGCGCCCGAGCACGACGGGCAGCCGACCACGCAGCTCGTGCGGCCCGGGCAGTCCCGCACCTACGAATATCCGCTCACCTACGGCGGTCTGCCGGAGCCGAGCTCGTTCTTCTTCTACCACGACCACCGGATGGACCACACGGCCCGCAACAACTGGCGTGGCCTGCAGGGGATGTTCATCGTCGAGGACGACGACGAACAGACGCTGCGCCTGCCGTCGGGCAGCCGGGACGTGCCGCTGATGATTTCCGACCGCTCCTTCCCGCAGCGACAACGCGCTCACCAACCCGTTCGCGAACGGGCCGCGGATGGTCGGCCACGGCGGCGCGATGGCGTGGGTCGGCCCGCACGCTCCGCCCAACGACGCCACCGTCGGCACGCACGTCCCGGTGAACGGCCGCCATGCGCCCTACCTGCCGGTGAGCGCGACGCGCTATCGGTTGCGGCTGCTCAACGCCTCGCACTTCTCGGCCTACTCGATCGGACTGTCCGACGGCCGCCCGCTGCTCCAGATCGGCACCGGCAACGGGCTGCTGCGCAAGCCGGTCGTGCGCGACCGGGTGCTGCTGGGGCCCGCACAGCGCGCCGACGTCATCGTCGACTTCCACGACGCCAGCGGCCGCGACGTGGTGCTCGACTCGGTGCCCGCCGAGCCCGGGGCCACCGGTGCTGACGCACGCCGGGCCGCCCTCATGCAGTTCCGCGTGGGAGCCGACGCTGCGGACCCGTCGCGGCTGCCCGCCCGCCTGCCCGCACCCCAGCTCGTGAAGGTGCCGGCGACGGTGTCGAAGACGTGGACGTTCGACCCGGACGGCCACGAGGAGCACGGCACCTTCTGGTCGGTCAACGGGCACGCCTACGACCCGGACCGGATCGACCACCGGCCGCGGCTCGGCACCGTCGAGCGCTGGCGCCTGCGCAACGCCAGCGACATGACGCACTACGTGCACATCCACGCCGAGCAGTGGCGCACCGTGCTCCGCGACGGGAAGGCACCGCCGCCGTGGGAGCAGGGGCTCGAGGACACGTGGCGCCTCGAGCCGGGCGAGGTGGTCGAGGTGGCCGCGCGCTTCGAGGACTTCACGGGACCGTTCATGATCCACTGCCACATGCTCGACCACGAGGACCACGGCATGATGGCGCGCTTCGACGTGGTGCCCGATCGTCGCCAGCGACGCTGAGGGTCAGGCCCGGGTGAGGTGCCGGGCCAGCACCGCGGCCACGTGGTCGCGGGCCGCCCGGTCGGCCGCGCCGGGGTCGCCGGCCCGGATCGCGGCCAAGATCGTCTTGTGCTCGGCCAGTGCCTTGCGCGGCCAGCGCGACAGGTCGCCCGACAGCATCGCGACCGGGCGCGCCCCAGCAGCGGGCCGAGCGCGCGGTCGAGGTGCCGGGTTGTGCGCGGCCGTGAGCAGAGCCCGGTGGAAGGCCCGGTCGGCGGCGATGATCGCCTGCTCGTCGTCGGCCGCGATGGCGGCAGTGTGCTCGGCGATCGATGCTCGGAGCCCGGCCACGAGCGCCTCGGTGTCGCGGGCTGCCGCCAGCGACGCGGCCGGCCCTCGAGCGCACCGCGTACGGCGAACACGTCGACCGGGTCGGCGGCATCCACCCCGGCCACGCGCGCCCCGCGGTGCAGCTGCTCCTCCGCCAGCCCCTCGACGACGAGCCGCTGGACCGCTTCACGCACCGGGCTGCGCGAGAGCTGCAGCTCGGAGGCGAGCAGCGGGACGCTGAGGCGGTCGCCCGGCACCAGCGAGCGGTCCGGGATCCGGCCGCGCAGCACGTCATAGACCTGATCGGCGAGGCGCTGGCGCGAGATCAGCGGCTGGTCGTCCACGGACACTTGGATGGCCTCCTCAGACCTGTCGCCGGGCGGGAACCCCGGAATCGTGCTCGAGCACGGACAGCACCGCGATCGAGTCCCGGTCGCCGAGCCCAGCGTCCACCCCGCGGGTGTGCAGCGCCAGTGCCGCGGCCGTCACGGGGGTCGGCACCCCGGACGCCGAGGCGAGCTCGACGGCGAGGGCGTTGTCCTTGCGCATCAGCGCGAGGGAGAACACGGGATCGAAGTCGCCGTCCACGGCGCGTGGCGCCACGTCGCGGAAGAGCCCACTGACGGACGCCGCACCACTGTCGAGCACGGTGTCGACGAAGACCCCCGGGTCAGAGCCCGGCCGCGGCCGCCACGGCCGGGGCCTCGGCGGTCGCGGCGTTGATGACCGCGAGCATCTGGTTGTTGACCACCTTCACGGTCGCGGCGGAGCCGACGGGCCCGACGGGCACGACGCGGGCCGCGACCGGGGCGAGCAGCTCGTCGAGGCGTGCCAGCAGCGACTTGTCGCCGTGCTCGTTCGTCGATCCGCCCACCGGGATCGTCCACCTGCCCACGGCACCCGGCCGGCCGAGCACCGGCGCGTCGACGTACGACACTCCGCGGGCGGCGCAGAGGTCGGCATGTCGCCGGGAGTCGGCCGGAGCGATGGTCGAGGTGTCGACGACCAGCGACGGTGGCGAGTCCACACCGAGCAGGGTGTCGAGCACCGCGGCCACCGTGGCTGCGTCGGGCAGCGACAGGATCGCGGTGTCGACGGCCTCGCAGAGCGCGACGAGGTCGGCCGCCACCTCGCCCCCGGCGGCCGCACCCCGTGCGGCGGCAGAGGGGGACGGGTCGTGGACCACGACGCGTCGTTCGGGCACGGCCGAGACCGGGGGCAACGGCGATCGCGCCGCCCATCGCCCCGAGTCCGACCACGCCGACGGCACCCTGCTCGACAGGCTGGGTCACTCGAGGTGCGCCTTCGCCTGCTCGATGAACAGCGAGGTGTCGAAGAACTCCGAGGGCTCGACGTAGGTGGGGACACCACCGAGCTCGACATAGGCCTGCTCGGCGGTGCCGACCACGTCGAGCACGGTCCCGTCCTCGTAGGCCGCCAGCCACTCCTCGTTGGAGTAGTCGGTCTGGAACCCGACACGGTAGGTCAGGTCCTCGAGCGTCGCCGCGCCCTCGTAGGCCTCGGCGTGCACCTTCTCCAGCGAGCCCTCCGGGTCGGCACGGAAGTCGTCGTTGATGTCGAGCCACGCGTCGATCAGCGTGCGGACGGTGTCCTCGTTCTCTGCGTACCACTCGTTGTTGGCGATCCAGCCGTCACCGACCGCGGCGTCGGGGTAGTTGCCGGCGTCGTCGATCTCGGTCGCGCCCTCGAGCCCCTCCTGCACGCGCAGGTCGAAGGGCACCCACAAGGCGATCGCGTCGGCCGAGCCACCCACGAAGGCCTGCACCGCATCGGGCATCTTGGCGTTGACGACGTCGACCTGCTTGCGGTCGATGCCGGCCTCGGTGACGCGCGGTGCAGGAAGATGTCGGCCGTCGTGCCCTCCGTCGTGACCGGGGGTCTTGCCCTTGAGGTCGGCCGCGCTCTCGATGCCGCTGCCGGGTGCGGCGTAGAGCCGGGCCGTCGCGTTCTCGATCGAGTTGAGCATGATGACCTGCCCCCGGCCCTGCGCCGGGAAGTTGGACGTGACACCGCCCATGATCGCCACGTCGAGGCTGCCGCCGGCGAGCGCCCGGCTGAGCTCGATGCCGGTCGCGAACTCGGTGGTCTCGATGTTCAGGTCGTGGTCGGCCCACTGGCCGTCGATCTGGCCGAGCCAGAGCTTGTCGTCGACCGCGATCGTGTGGAGGTAACCCACCTTGACCGTGGTCGCGTCGTCGCCCGCGCCCGAGCGGACTCGCCGCCCTCGTCGAGGGCGCCGCACGCGGACAGGGCAAGCACGGCTACCAACCCGAGTGACAGGGTGCGCAGCGGCGTACGGAGAGATCTCATGTCTGTGCCTTTCGAAGAGTGCTCCCGGACAGGGGGCGCATGACGCCCTCGAGGTGCCCACGCACCTCGAGGAACTCGGGTTGCAGCCGCGACTGCGGAGTGCGCGGCCACGGGACATCCACATCGATGACCTCGTGGACGCTGGTCGGTCTGTTGCCCAGCACGACGATCCGGTGCGAGAGGTAGATCGCCTCCTCCACCGAGTGCGTGATCAGCAGGGTCGCGCGGCGCTCGGCCCGGCTCGCCTCGTGCAACAGCTCCTGCATGAACTCGCGCGTCTGGGCGTCGAGGGCAGCGAAGGGTTCGTCGAGCAGCAGCACGTCGGGGTCGGTGGCGTACGCGCGAGCGAGCGCGACCCGCTGGCGCATGCCGCCGGAGAGCTCCTTGGGCAGCGCCTTCTCGAAGCCGCCGAGCCCCATCAGGTCGATGTAGCGGCGCACGGTCTCGTCGATCTCCGAGCGCGACCGGCGGTTGCTCTTCAGCGTGAGCCCGAAGGCGATGTTCTTCTCCACGGTCAGCCACGGGAAGATCGCATACTGCTGGAAGACGACACCACGCCGACTCTCCGGCCTCGTGATCCGCTCGCCGTCGAAGCGCACCTCGCCGGAGTCGGTCGCCGGGAAGCCGGCCGCCATGTTGAGCAGCGTCGACTTCCCGCAGCCCGACGGCCCGAGGACGCTGACGAACTCGCCGGGGCCGAGGTCGAAGGAGACGCCGTCGATGACCTCTTTCCGCTTCTTGCCGGCACCGAAGCCGACACGGACGTCGTCGAAGGAGATGCGCGCGTTGCTGATATCGCCCGTCATCGGACCACCCGCTCCTGCCAGCTGACGGCCCGGCGTTGCACGAGCCGGACGCCCATGTCCATCAGGAGCGCGGAGAAGCCGATCAGGATGATCCCGGCGTAGACGTCCTCGGTGCGGAAGAAGCTCGCGGCCCGCTGGATGGACCAGCCCGGGCCGCGCTGGGCCGCGATCAGCTCGGCGGCCACCAGCGTGGCCCACGAGACACCGAGCGCGACCCGGACCGCGACGAACATCTGCGGCACCGTGGCCGGCACGATCACCCGGCGGAAGATCTCGAACTCGGAGGCGCCCAGTGCGCGGCCGGCGCGGACGTAGATGTCGTCGACTGCGGCGATGCCCTCGTAGAGCACCACGACCGAGGCGAAGAACGCCGCCCAGATCAGCACGAAGAGCCGCGCGTCCTCGCCGATGCCGAGGTAGATGATCACCAGCGGGCTCAGCGAGATCGGCGGCAACGCCCGGCAGAAGCTGACGATCGGGTCGAACATCGCCCGCGTCGTGGGGAACCACGCCAGCAGGAAGCCGAGCGGCAGGGACAGCGCGCAACCGACGACGACCCCGATCAGCACACGCAGGACGCTGAGGCGGATGTCGACCAACAACCCGTCGGGCGTCGTCAACCCTGTCCATCCGGCGTCGAGCACCGCGGCCGGGGTGGGGAGGTTCCGTTCCCCCACCACACCCGAGACGGCGGTCAGCCACCACAGGGCGATGACGAGGGCGAAGCCCACGAACGGCAGCAGCGTGCGTCGAAGCGCCTGCACCCGACCTCCTGAGATAAAGTCAATTGACTTGCTGCACATTAGCAGAGGATTGAATGTAATGTGTAACAGGCAAACTCCGTCACGTGAAGGGCATCACATGCAGGTCGAGATCGAGTACGGCGACGGCCACCTCACCGTAGAGGTGCCGGACGACTCCGTGGTGGTGGCGGCAGACCGCACCGACCACGAGCCCCCTCCGCTCACCGACCCCGTCGCCGCGACCCGGGCCGCCCTCGACGCACCGCTCGGCTGCGCGCCGATCACCGGGCTGGTGCGGCCCGGCCAGCGGGTGACGATCGCCTTCCCCGACCGGGTCAAGGGCGGCGCCCACGAGACGGCCCATCGCCGCGTCGTGCTCCCCCAGCTCCTCGACGACCCGGAGCAGGCGGGCGTCGCACCCGAGGACATCCGGCTGGTCTGCGCCATCGGGCTGCACCGCAAGAACCGCTGGGACGAGTTCGAGGCCTACCTCGGAGCCGAGACGATGGCCCGGCTGCCGCGCGCCAACATCGTCAACCACGACGCCGAGGACCCCGACGAGATGGTCGACCTCGGTGTCTCCGCGCTCGGCGACCCGGTGCAGGTCAACCGCGCGGTGATCGAGAGCGACCTCGCGATCATGATCGGCCACACCGCCGGCAACCCCTACGGCGGATTCAGCGGCGGCTACAAGATGCCGGCGACCGGACTGACCAGCTGGCGTTCGATCGCCTCGCACCACGCCCCGCGCAGCCTCTACCGCGACGACTTCGTGCCGGTCTCGACCCGCAGCCGCTTCCAGCGACCAGCTCCGTGCGATCGGGCAGCGGATGGAGGAGGAGATGCCGCAGCCGTTCTTCACCGTCGATGCCGTCCTCGACTCGAAGGCCCGCCAGCTCGGGGTCTACGCCGGCCGCATCCCCGAGGTCGAGCAGGCGTCGTGGCCGCTGGCGACAGCACGCACCGACCTCGTGGTCGACGGCCCGCCCGCCGACGTGCTGCTCATCGGCATCCCCCGCAACTTCCACTACGGCCCGGGCATGGGCTCCAACCCGATCCTGATGACGCAGGCCGTCGGCTCGAGCCCGGTCCGCGCCAAGCGTGCCCCCGGTCGACAAGCCGGTCGTCATCGCCGCCGCCATCTGCGACGGCTGGTTCAACAGCGCAGAGTTCCCGCCATACGTTGCGGCCTTCGAGCTCCTCCAGTCGTGCCAGCACCCGGCCGACATGGTCGCCCACCGGGAGACGCTGGCCACGGATCAGCACTGGATCGACAGCTACCGCCACCACGACGGCTACCACCCGTTCCACGCGTTCTCGATGATCTACGTCGGCGGCATCGCCCGCGAGCACTCCTCCGCGTTCTTCCCGGCCGGGGCCGAGCGTCCCCGACCGGCGCGCGCGATGGGCGCCCGCACCACGGCCACGGTCGAGGAGGCGCTGCGTGAGGCGGCGGCGATCCTGGGCCGCGAGCCGCGCGTGATCGTCGTGCCCGCGCTGTCGCAGCCCGCCTTCCACCTGACCTCCGGCTCGTCGTCCACCGCGTGAGGCTGCTCGCTAGGGTTGGAGGGTGAGCCAGCCGATCGACGTGACGACCGTGGCCGAGGGCATCGCCCGGTTGGCCCGGAGCCACGAGCACACGATCGAGGACGTACGCCGCCGGGTGGCCGCCGCACTGGTCCAGCACTCCCGCGTTGAGACCCGGGTCGATCCCCACGACAAGACCGGCCAGCGGCTCGCCACCCGGTCCGGCATGCACCGCGAGGGCGTGATGCGCGGCGTGACGGTCGGCGACGAGGCCGTCGACCGCATCGTCTACGCCCGGCTGAGCACCGACGCGCCCCTCGACGAGCCGGGCGGGTTCCGCTCGCTGCTCAACTCGTTCCTCCCCGCAAGCGCGCGATCAGCCAGATGCTGATCCGCGACGACGACGGCCGGGTGCTGATCTGCCAGCTCACCTACAAGACCGACTGGGACCTGCCCGGTGGCGTGGTCGAGGTCGGCGAGTCACCGCGGCTCGCGGTCAGCCGCGAGGTCGACGAGGAGCTCGGGCTGGCGATCACGGCCGGCGACCTGCTGCTCACCGACTGGCTTCCCCCGTGGGGCGGCTGGGACGACGCCGTCTGCCCGGTCTTCGACGGCGGCGTCCACGACGCGGCGATCGTCGAGACGATCGTCAAGCAGGAGCGCGAGATCCGTGATGCGCAGTTCTGCACCCCGGAGCAGGTGCGCGAGCGCTCGACCGACTTCACCGCGCGGCGGGTCGAGGCCGCGGTCCGTTCGGTGCTGGCCGGCGGTGCGGCGTACACCGAATCCGGCACCTGACCACCCATCGGAACGCCCCCTGCCCAAACTGCGGCGCGTGGGTGGAAGATGACCGGATGAGCCACTGGGTGTTCGACTTTGCCGAGGGAGACAAGAGCAAGAAGGACCTGCTGGGAGGCAAGGGGGCCAATCTTGCGGAGATGAGCAACCTCGGCCTGCCGGTGCCGCCCTGGGTTCACGATCACCACGGAGGCGTGTCGCGCCTACCTCAAGGAGGGCAGCGAGCCCGAGGGCCTGACGGCCGAGGTCAGCGAGCATCTCGCGAAGCTCGAGCAGGAGATGGGCCGCAAGCTCGGCGACGCCGACGACCCGCTGCTGGTCAGCGTCCGCTCCGGCGCCGCCTTCTCGATGCCCGGCATGATGGAGACGGTCCTCAACATCGGCCTCAACGACGCATCCGTCACCGGCCTCGCGCGCCAGAGCGAGGACGAGCGGTTCGCGATGGACTCCTACCGCCGGCTGCTGCAGATGTTCGGCGGCACCGTGCTCGGCATCCACGGCGAGCACTTCTCCGACGCGCTGGACGGGGCGAAGGACGCCAAGGGCGTCACCGACGACCTCGACCTCGACGTCGACGACCTCAAGGCGCTGATCGAGACCTTCAAGGGACTGATCCGCGAGCACGCCGGCATCGAGTTCCCGCAGGACCCGCGCGAACAGATGGACCGCGCGATCAAGGCCGTCTTCGACTCGTGGAACACCGACCGCGCGGTCCTCTACCGCCGCCGGGGAGCGGATCCCCGAGGACCTCGGCACCGCCGTCAACATCCGGGCGATGGTCTTCGGCAACCGCGGGATGACCAGCGGTTCCGGCGTCTGCTTCACCCGCGACCCCGCCTCCGGCGACCGGGGCGTGTACGGCGACTACCTCCAGAACGCACAGGGCGAGGACGTGGTCGCGGGGATCCGCAACACGGTGTCCCCCGGCAGACATGGAGAAGGTGGACAAGAAGTCGCACGACGAGCTGCTGGAGATCATGGCCACGCTCGAGCAGCACTACCTCGACATGTGCGACATCGAGTTCACCGTCGAGCTGGGCAAGCTGTGGATGCTGCAGACCCGGGTCGGCAAGCGCACTCCCGAAGCGGCGTTCCGGATCGCCGTACACATGGTTGACGAAGGCCTCATCGACATGGACGAGGCGCTGCGCCGGGTCAACGGGGAGCAGCTCGCCAACCTGATGTTCCCGAGGTTCGACACGTCGGCAGCCAAGGACCTGCTCGCCGTGGGCATGAACGCCTCCCCCGGTGCCGCCGTCGGCAAGGCCGTCTTCGACTGGGCGACCGCCGTGGAGTGGGCCGAGCAGGGCGAGGACGTCATCCTCGTGCGCAAGGAGACCACCCCCGAGGACCTGCACGGGATGATGGTCGCGCGCGGAGTGCTGACCAGCCGTGGCGGCAAGACGTCGCACGCCGCCGTCGTGGCGCGGGGCATGGGCCGCACCTGCGTCTGCGGCGCCGAGGCGCTCGACGTCGACACCCGCGAGGGCGAGTTCACCGTCCGCGGCGGCAAGACGATCCGCGAGGGCGACGTCATCTCGATCGACGGCTCGACCGGCGAGGTCTTCCACGGGGAGGTGCCGGTCGTGCCGTCCTTCGTGGTCCGCCACTTCGAGGGAGAGGACGTCGACCAGCCGCTGGTCCGGGCGGTGGCCCGGTTGATGGAGCACGCCGATTCCAAGCGACGACTGCGCGTGCGCACCAACGCCGACACCGCCGAGGACGCGGCCCGTGCTCGCCGCTTCGGGGCGCAGGGCATCGGGCTGTGCCGCACCGAGCACATGTTCCTCGGCGAGCGCCGCCAGCTCGTCGAGAACCTCATTGTCGCGGAGGGTGAGGAGGGCGTGGACGCCGCGCTGGGCGAGCTGCTGCCCCTGCAGCGGCAGGACTTCCCGGAGATCTTCGAGGCGATGGACGGGCTGCCCGTCACCATCCGGCTGATCGATCCCCCGCTGCACGAGTTCCTGCCCGACCTCACCGACCTCTCGGTCGCGATGGCGGTCGCCGACATCCACGGGCACCGCAAGAAGCGCCAGCGCAAGCTGCTCGCGGCGGTCCAGCGGCTGCACGAGTCCAACCCGATGCTCGGCCTGCGCGGCGTGCGCCTCGGCATCGTCATCCCCGGCCTGTTCACGATGCAGGCCCGGGCGATCCTCGAGGCCGCCGCTGAGCGCATCCGCAACGGCGGTCGTGCCGAGCCGGAGATCATGATCCCGCTCGTCGCGAGCGTGCGCGAGCTCGACTCGGTCAAGGGTCGGATCGAGCAGATCGCCTCGGAGGTCGAGGCCGAGCTGGGCGTCACCATCCCGCACAAGATCGGCACCATGATCGAGCTCCCACGCGCGGCGATGACCGCCGGTGAGATCGCCGGGTCGGCGGAGTTCTTCTCCTTCGGCACCAACGACCTGACCCAGATGACGTGGGGCTTCTCGCGCGACGACGTCGAGGCGTCTTTCTTCAGCACCTACCTCGAGCAGGGCGTGTTCCCGGTGTCACCGTTCGAGTCGCTCGACGTGGACGGTGTGGGCGCGTTGGTCCGCAAGGCCGCAACGGACGGCCGCGAGGCCAACCCCGACCTGCACCTCGGCGTCTGCGGCGAGCACGGCGGCGACCCGCGCTCGATCCACTTCTTCGACGAGGTCGGGCTCGACTACGTCTCCTGCTCGCCGTTCCGTGTGCCGGTGGCTCGGTTGGAGGCCGGCCGGGCGACGCTGCCCGCTCGTTGAGCAGGCGCGCCAGCGCCGTGTCGAAACCGAGGCGCCTGACCTACGACAGAGCGGCGAGCGCCTCGTCGTCGAGGGTGAGGTCCCGCGCGGCGACGTTCTCGGCGAGGTGCGTCGGCGACGCCGTGCCCGGGATCGGCAGCATCACCGGCGAGCGCTGGAGCAGCCACGCCAGTGCGACCTGCGACGGCGTCACGCCGAGCCGGTCGGCGATCGGCTGCACGGTCGGGGCCACCGTCTCGGAGAGCTCGAGCGGGCGCCACGGCAGGAAGGCGATGCCCTCGCGCTCGCAGTGCTCGAGCAGGTCCTCGTCGGAGCGGTCGGACAGGGAGTACTTGTTCTGCACCGATGCGATGGGCACGATCTCGCGGAACTCCTCGAGCTGCGCGACGCTCACACGGCTCAGGCCGACCGCCTCGACGACACCGTCGTCGAGCAGGTGCTTGAGCGCGCCAGCCTGGTCGGCGAGCGGCACCGTCGGGTCCACCCGGTGCAGCTGGAAGAGCGGGATCACCTCGAGCTTCAGTCGCAGCCGGGACACGTGCGCCTGCTGGATCAGGTAGTCCGGACGCCCGAGCGGCACCCATCTCGTGCCGGGCCCGGCCTGACCGGCCTTCGTTGCGATCAGCACGCCATCGCCGTACGGGCTCAAGGCGTCGGCGACGAGCTCCTCATTGAGGCCGAGGGCGTAGGCGTCGGCGGTGTCGATGAGCTGGCAGCCGGCCTCCACGGCCGCGCGCGACCGCGATGGCGGTGTCGCGGTCGGGGGGCGTCGCCGAAGGGTGCAGCGCCGCTGAGGCGCATCGCGCCGAAGCCGAGCTGGGCGACGCCGCGGTCGCCGATCCTTACTTCGTGCACAGGAGTTCCTCCACGAGATCTTGTTGTTCTTGTACGGCGCTGCGTGCTCGTCCCGAGGGACGCAGCGCCACCGGGACGCCGACCAGCAGGAGCACGCCCCCGCCGACCTCGGCAGCGTTGGGCCGCTGGTCGAGGATCACCCACGCAGACGCCATGGCGACCACGGGGGCGAGCAGCACCCACGGTACGACCGCACTCGAAGGCCAGCGCGCGAGCAGGCTGTTGAAGATGCCGTAGCCGACGAGGGACGCGAGCCCCGCGGTGTAGAGCGTGGACAGCCCTGCGCGCCAGCCGAAGTCGACCATCGCGACTGTCATGGCGGCCGGACCGTCGATGACCGGGGACAGGGCCAGCAGCGGGACCGGCACCACGACCGCCGACCAGACCGTGAGCGAGAGGCCGCCCGGCACCTTCGTGGCCCGGGCGACGACGTTGCCGATCCCCCACGACAGGGCGCCGAGCAGGCACAGCCCCAGCGCCGCGAGCGGCACGTGGCCCCCGCGACCGAGCGCGACCACCACGAGGCCGACGACTCCGAGCGCGACCCCGGCGGCCCGGGCGACGGTCGGGATCTCGCGCAGCACCCCGGCCGCGATCACGATCGTGAAGACGACCTGCGCCCTGGAGCACCGGGGCGGCGAGTCCGGGCGGCATGCCGGCCGACATGGCGACGTACAGGAAGCCGAACTGGCCCAACGACATGAACACCCCGACCGCGAGGATGCTGCGCCGGGGGTGCGTCCGGGCGCTTGATGAAGAAGATGGCCGGGAGCACGACCGCGGTGAATCGGAGGGCGACGAAGAGCAGGGGCGGCACGTCGGTCATGCCCCAGTCGATGACCACGAAGTTGAACCCCCAGATGGTGGCGACGAGGGCGGCGAGGAGCGAGTCACGTGTGGTCACGAGGCAAAGTCTCTCGATCATGATGATGAAGCACCAGCAAATGGTTCTGCATCTTTCGCAGTAGCATTGCTTCATGATCGACCTTGCTGCCCTGACCAGCCTGCGGGCCGTCGACACGCACGGCTCCGTCGTCGCCGCCGCTGAGGCCCTCGGCTTCACGCCGAGTGCGATCTCCCAGCAGGTCAAGCGCCCGGAGAAGCAGGCGGGTGTCGCGCTGCTGGAGCGGGTGGGGCGCGGCGTGATGCTCACCGAGCACGGGCGCCGACTCGTCACCGACGGGTCGCGGCTGCTGAGCGACCTGGAGCAGCTCGAGTCCGGCCTCCATCGCGATGCGGGACGGGTCGCCGGGCGGCTGCGGGTCGCCGCGTTCTCGACGGCGATGCGCGGGCTGGTCGCTCCGGTCGTGCGCAGGCTGCTCGATCTCCATCCCGATCTGTCACTCACCCTGACCGAGCGCGAGCCCCGGGACACCATCGACCTCGTCGCGTCCGGCCAGCAGGACCTCGGCATCGTGCACAGCTGGGGCGACGTGCCGCTGCACATACCGGAGCACCTCGTCGGCGTCACCATCGCTCGCGACGTCGCCGACGTCATCGTCCCCCGCGGTCACCGGCTCGCCGGCCGGACGCGCGTCTCGCCGCGCGACCTCGTCGACGAGCCGTGGGTGGCCACCCCTGAGGGCTCCATCTGCCGACAGTGGTTGATGCGGATGTACGACGGCACGGGCCGCGCGCCCCGGATCGCGCACGTCGCCATGGAGTTCGACTCCCACCTCGCCCTCGTCGGTGCCGGGCTCGGCATCGCGCTCATCCCGCGGCTGGGGCGCGCGCCGCTGTGCTCCGGACGTGGTCGCTGTTGCCGCCCACCGGCCGGTGCCCACCCGCGAGATCACGGTCCTGCACCGCGCCTCGATGGTCGACTCCCCCGCGGTGCGTGCTGTGGTTGCTGCGCTGCGGCCGGGCTCCTAGTCCCTCACCGCCATGAGGTGCGGTCGGATGATCTCGATGAGCCGGTCGTGAACCCCACGGTCAGCAGCAACGACAAGGCCGCTGCCGGCGTTCAGCTCCTCGCCCGCCGGGTCGCTGACCACACACCCGGCGGCGCGAGACAGTCCGATCCCGGCAGCGAAGTGCACGTTGTCCACCAACGATCCATCCGTGACGTACGCCGCTCGCCGACCCGCCGCCACCCACGCGACTGCCAGCGTCGTGGACAGCACTCGCGGGCCGAACATGGTGCGAAACGCTGGATCGGCAAGCAACTGCGGGCCGAGGAAGGGTCGTCCCGCCGGGCCGTCGCAGTTGACGTCGACGAGGAGCGACCGGGCGGACGGAGATACCCCCACATCCGCACCGTCGAGGCGCACGAAGGCCCCGTGGCCATCGGTCCAGAACGTCTCCCCCGAGATCGGATCTGCCGACACGCCGACCAGTACGTCAGGCCCCTCGACCAAGGCCACGTTGACCGCGACCAGCGGCGTCTGAGCCGCAAAGTTCAAGGTGCCGCACAAGGGGTCGACGAGCCAGCGGCGCGAGCCGGGGCCGCCGCCGGTGCCACTCTCCTCACCGACGCAGGCATCGCCGGGACGGGCCACGCGGATGAACTCGAGGATGGCGCGTTCGGCGTCGAGGTCCGCGTTCGTCGCGAAGTCGAGCCCCGACTTGGCGTGCCCGGTGAGGCCCGTTCCGTAGGCAGCTCGCACGATCCGCGCGCCGGCTTCGGCGGCCGCCAGAGCAACCTCGACATCGGTCAGGTGATTCGTCACCCCGCCATCCTCGCCGACGGGGCGCGGCCCGCTCGGTGTCGGTGGCACGCCTAGCGCTGCGGGCGCGAGGATGAGGCGCATGAAAAGCTCCGAGATGGCAGCGTCGCCCGATCGACCTCCGGCCATGCGGATTGCGCCCCTGACCTTGGCCCACGCCCAGGACATCTGCACGTGGCAGTACCCGTCGCCGTACGACTGCTACGACATGACGGGCGCTCGTCCTGCGAACCTGCTAAACCCAGCCGCCGGGTTCAACGCGGTCCTCATGGAGGGCGAACTCATCGGGTTTCGCTCGTTCGGCGCCGATGGGCAGGTCCCCGGATGGGACTACGACGACGCCGCACTGGACACGGGCGGGGGTCTGCGGCCGTCGCTCATCGGGCAGGGATACGGACGGACCGCGATCCAGACCGGCCTCGCGTTCGGAACGGAGCGGTTCCACCCACCGGCATTTCGGGTCACCGTCGCGTCCTTCAATACGCGCGCTCCGGGTTGTCGCTTCGCTCGGCTTCCAGCCGGTCGGCGAGTTCGAGTCGACCAACGACCAGCGGCGGTATGTCGTCCTCAGTCGCTGATTCACTCGGCCACGTCCGTGCCCATCTCAGACCGGTGCCGACCCGACTCGCGCATGACACGGGATCTAGGATCGCTGCTCGTGGCCGACGATCTGAGCCGATTGAGCCCGGACCAGCGCGGACTACTCGCACGGTGGCTCCCGGATGCACAGGTTCTCGCCGATCTGAGCTGGGGGCTCGTCGAGACGACAGTGCTCGAGCTGGCGAGCGACCGGGGGCCGCCTCATCGCGAAGGCCGGAGGCGTCGCGGACGGCCACATCGCGCGCGAGCTGCGCGCCCACCGGGGAGTGGCTGCATCCGTGGGTCAGCACAGGGCACGCTCCTGTCCTCCTCTTCGGCGACGATTCCGCCAAGCTGCTGGTCACGCGCTACCTCTCGGGCACGCTGGTGCAGGGAACCAGTGCCCGGGATGATCCTGAGACCTACCGGCGGGCCGGCTCGCTTCTTGCCGCCTTCCACGCCCAGCTCTCGGTCGTCGACGAAGACTGGAACAGCAGGTTTCGCGCACGCGTGGAGCGCCATCTGGCCCAACCGCACAGGATCGATCCTGAGATCGTGAGACAGATCCACGCGGAAATCTCCGGGTGGCCGAGCGGCAGCGCGCTCGTCGTGCCGACGCACGGAGACTGGCAACCTCGTAATTGGCTGATCGACGACGGGGTTGTCCGGGTCATCGATTTCGGACGCGCCGACCTGCGTCCCCCGACCGAGGATTTCGTCCGCCCGGCACGGCAGGACTTCGCACGCCAGCCCGGCCTCGAGGCAGCGTTCTTCGACGGTTATGGGTGCGACCCCCGCGAACCGGCGGAGTGGCGCAGGGCCTTGGTCGGCGAAGCAGTCGGCACAGCCGTGTGGGCCTACGGGGTCGGCGACGAGTGGTTCGAGAAGTTCGGCCATCAACTCCTCGCGGCGCTCTACGGCACGCAGGCGTGATCGCCCGGATCTGTCCGTCTACGTCCGCCGGTGGAAGCTGACCTTGCCGTTGGACAGGCGCGTCGTCTCGTAGCGGTCGTCATGGATCACCCGGTGGTGGCGGTGACACAACAACCGCCCGGTGGTGGTGTCGGTGGGTCCGCCCCGGGACCACGGCTGGTCGTGGTGGACATGGCACGCCGCGGGCGGCAGGTCACACCCCTCGGCGGTGCAGCCACCGTCGCGGTGCGCGATCGCGACCCGCTGAGCCTTGGTGTGGAACCGACGGGTGCGGCCGAGGTCGAGGACCTCCGAGGCCCCGCCGAGCACGGCCGGGATGATCCCGGCCTCGCACGCGAGCCGCCGGGCCTGTCCGGCGCTGATCCGGCCACCGGTGTCGAGCGACGCCGCAGCCGGGCCACCCATCAGCGTGCCCCGGGCCCATCGTCACCACGACGGTCGCCGACACCCCACCGCTGGTGGGAAGACGGTCCGCGGCGTAGCGCTCGATCCACTCGATGAAGGCCCACCCGAGGCGCTCGTGCAGCGGCCGCGCATCCCGTTCGGCCTTGGGGTCCGGGTCCCGGGTGGCGTTCTGGTGCTGGGGGGCGGCGATCGCCATCAGCTGCTTGCGGAGCATCTCTCCGGCGCCGGCGGTGGGCAGCGTGAACTTGCCGGTGGTGGTGCCGTTGGGATGGTCGCGCAGCGTGAGGGTGACCTTGCGGGCCGCGGCGGCCTCCTCATCAGCCAACGCCTTCGCCTCGGCGGCCTCGCCCACCTCCGGGGCCACCGTGTCCGGGATCCGCCGCCCCGGGACCTTGAGGGCCTTGGCGTCGTGGTCCTTCGCCGCGATCAGCAGGTGATCGACCGCCGCGGGCTTCACGTCGCCGTGTTCGGCCGGGACCGCATCGACGGCCTTCACGATCACCCACGCCTGATCCACATGCACCCCACCCGCGGCCAACGCGGCCTGCACCGGCGCATAGAGCTCCTCGGACAGCCGCCGACCCAGATGGGTCAACCGGTTCGCCTCCGGACGGGTCAGCAACGAGCGCTGCGCCCACCACTGCCCCGTGTGCCGGGCACCAATACCGTCCCCCAACCGTCGCCGAGACGCCTGTGGTCCGCCTCCCCGACCGCCGCCATCACCACACCGGTAGAGCGGTCCACGAGCCGGGTGGCCGCATCGACCAGCCGAGTGAGGTCCTCGTCAGTCAGGGTCGTGACCGGGATCGAGCCCACGTCGTCGTACGCCGTCTCCAACCGCGCCAGCACAGAGGTCAGGATCGGTGACGGCACAGCCGGGGCACCGGGTGCACGCCAATCCTCATCGATCGACATCGGCACCCCCCGGATCGGCTCGAACCAACCCCGACGGTCGAGTGACTCGGGGTCCGGGGCGCCTTGTCCGGGTGGTGGTTCGATCAGCAGTTCCCTGATGGGATGAGTCGCAGTTTGCTCACCCGCTGATCTGGTCCGCTTTGGGCCGTTTGCTGAAGCAATCGTACGCCCGTTCGAGCAGCCATGGAAGGGCCTCGGGGTCAGGAATCGGCCCAGTTCGCTGCCAGCGAACGCCTTGTGATGTCGACCGGGACATCTGGGGGCCCATCGCGCAGCAAACCTGCGAACGGGGTTCCGAGCCCCGCCGGAAACACAGTGTCGGAAGTCCGCATCAGCTCGGCAGCAGTCCACCAGCCGAAGCCCATGACGCTCCGGGCCTCGACCTCGCTCAACGCCGCTGGGGCCGGGTCGAAATGAGGCACCGAGTGCAGCAGCCACTCTTCGTGGACCTGCCACTCTCGCCCGTCGAAGCGGTAGGTGTCGTCGCGAGTCCACACTGACGTGCCCATTGGCAGCCCTTCCAGCCCGGTCTCTTCGCGAGCCTCGCGCGCGGCCGCCTGCTGGCAGGATTCACCTGCCTCTATCCCTCCGCCAACGGGATACCGGGCCTCCCGCCCGGTGTGAGGATCCTTCGCGTGAATGAGGAGGACACGGTCTTCTTCGTCCACCAACAGGAGCTTCACCGTCTGTCGAGGCACCTGCGGAGTGTAGGCGGCCATCCCGCGAAAACCCCGTCGCTCGCCGCGCAGGCAGCGCCAGCGCTCGTCAAGTCACTCATCCTGCTCGAGTGGCGTGCTTCGACCTGGAGCTCTCGACAACGCCCTCGAGGAGCGTGTACGGCGGTTGAGGGCCCTGCGCCCGCCCCGGGACCTCGGCCTCACGAGCCTGAGGACGCCGACCCTCGTCCTCACCGGAGGATCAAGAGATCTCTACGAGCAGACAGCCGGCGAGCTGAAGCGCAAGGGCGCGCGCCACGAGACGCTGACCGGCGCGACCCACCGCATCCGGGACGACCCGCGCACGAACCCGACGCTCAGGGCCCGGCTCTCAGAACAACGCTGACGCGAGGTTCCGCCGCCCGGCCAGCACCCGCTCGTCGTCGTTGCCGACGGCGGCGAAGAGGCCGAGCAGGTGGTCGCGGGCCTTGGTCCGATCGGCGTCGGACGTCCGCGCGACGAGGTTGATGAGGCGCGTGAACGCGTCGTCCACGTGCCCACCGAGCAGGTCGAGGTCGGCGACGAGGCTCTGGGCGTCCACGTCGTCGGGCGCAGCCGCGGCGGCGGCACGTGCGGCGTTGAGCTCGGCGCCCCGGGTCCGCTGGAGCACCTTGGCCATGGCGAGCCCGGCCACGGCCTCGGCGTCGGCCGGGTTGGCGTCGACGAGCTTCTGGTACTCGGCCACCGCGAGGTCGATGTCGCCCTCGCCCAGCGCGTCCTGCGCTGCGGCGTACCGCGGATCGATCTGCTCCTCCTCGCCCTCGACGGGTGCGACACCGCGCGGCTGGTGCCGCCCGGTGACACCCCGGGTCGTGAGCTGCTGGCCGACCTGCGTCAGCGCGGTGCGCAGCTCGTCGATCGGGACGATGTCCCGGAAGAGCGGCATCGGCCGGCCGTCGACCACGGCGACGACGAGCGGGATCGACTGGATCTGCATGGCATGCGCGATCTGCGGCACGGCGTCGATGTCGACGAGCCCCACGAGGTAGCGACCGTCGAACTCAACCGACACTGCGGCCATGTCGTCGGCCAGCTGACCGCTCTCGGGCATCTGCGTGCGCGAGAAGAACACCAGCAGCACCGGCGCGCTCATCGACGACTCGATGACCTGCTGGAAGTTCTTCTCGGTGACGTCGAGGCTGTACGCCGAGTGGCCGGCCCCCGAGGGAGCACCGGCCGGGGCGCCAGCGGGTGGCGCGGAGCGCTTGAGCGCCGAGAGGTCAATCGCACCGGGACGGGAGAACGGCTGCTGCGTCATGCGGCCATTGTTCCGTGTCGCCCCCCATGACGGCGAATGCACCCCCGTGCACCGGACGCCGGTAGCCTCGCCGCGTGCAAGCCGCCGCCCTCATCGACCGACACCGACACAACGTCGTGCTGCTCGTCCGCTTCGGTGTCGTCGGGGCCTCGGGTGTCCTGATCAACCTGATCACGCTGATCCCGGTGAAGAAGCTCGGGCCCGGCTTCGACGAGGCGGTCTTCGGCCTGCCGATCGGCGAGTTCAACCTGCGCTGGTACCACGTCTACTCGACGATCGCGTTCTTCGTCGCCAACCTCTGGAACTTCCAGCTCAACCGCAGCTGGACCTTCCGCAGCTCCGGCCACACGCGCTGGCTGACGGAGTACCTGCCGTTCCCGGCCGTGGGCCTCGCCGGACAGGCGATCGGACTGGCGCTGCTCACCGGCCTCCTGCACCCGCACTCGCTGATCAGCCTGCCGACCGACGTCCTCGACGACTCGACCGGCTTCCGGACGCGGCTCTACTGGGCCCAGCTGATCGTCATCGCAGTGGTCACGCCTCTGTCCTTCGTGATCAACAAGCTGTGGACCTTCGCGGCGGTCCGCACGCACCACCGGGAGCTGCAGGACCCGATCCACGCTCAGCGGCTCCAGCGGTAGATCTGTCCGTCCCGGATCTCGACCGACGTGGGTGGTCGCGGGGTCGGCACGGATCGCAGGTGCGACAGCACGTCGAGTCGACCACGGAGCGAGACGCGCCGGTCCTGCCAGTGCAGCTGCGGATGCAGCAGCGGCGACAGCGACGCCCAGTCGGACTCGTCGATGCAGGCCCGGGCCGCCATCGCCCGGGCCGGGAGCTCGGGCAGGTCGTGCAGCATCTTCGGCGTGCACATCCGCCATGCGTCGAGCACGAGCTCACGCATCTCGTCAGGACCCAGCGACGGCAGGCGAGCGCACACCCACTGGAAACGCAGGTCTGACGTCGGCGGCAGGAAGAACGTCTCCGGGGCTGACGCGATCAACCCGTCCCGCGCGGCCTTCGGGTAGCCGAAGCCCATCGCCTGCTCGTCGGCCGAGAAGGCGACGTACACGATCTGACCCACGCGGAACTTCCAGAGCCCGCGCACCTCGACCTCGTAGCTGCGCGGCAACGGGGTCGAGGACGCGGCGGACGTCGTCGGCAGTGACCACGAGGGTCAATCTAGACGAGCACGTCCTCACGAGGCGCCGTGCGCCGCGGCGGGCGCTGCTTGTCGACCAGCGCCGAACCCTCGACGTCGAGGTGCGGCAGCAGCCGGTCGAGCCACACGGGCATCCACCAGATCCTGTCGCCGAGGAGCGACATCACCGCGGGCGTGAGCGTCATCCGGATCAGGAACGCGTCGAGCAGTACGCCGACCGCGAGCCCCAGCCCGATCGGGCGGGCCATCGTCATGTGGGAGAAGACGAAGCCGGAGAACACCGCGACCATGATCAGCGCGGCCGCGGCCACGACCCGGGCACCGGAGGCGAAACCGCTGCGCACCGACTGTCGCGCCGTCTGGCCGTGCACGTAGGACTCGCGCATCCCGGAGACCAGAAACATCTGGTAGTCCATCGCCGGGCCGAACAGGATCCCGATCAGCAGCGTCGGCATGAAGCTCATGACTGCGCCCGGGTTGTGCACGTCGAAGACACCGCCGAGCCAGCCCCACTGGTAGACCGCGACCACGACGCCGAAGCTCGCACCGACCGACAGCAGGAAGCCCGCGGTGGCCGGGATCGGCACCAGCACGGAGCGGAAGACGATTGTCAGCAGCACGAGCGAGAGCCCGATGACGAGCGCGATGTAGAGCGGCAGCGCTCCGGCGAGCCGCTCGGACACCTCGATGTTGGCAACGGCCCGGCCGGTCACGCCGAGATCCACGCCATCCGTTGCCGGGTCGGCGGTGACCGGGCCACGCAGCTCGTCGACGAGGTTGACGGTCGTCTCCGCGGACGGCCCCTCCTCCGAGACGACACGGAACGCGATGGTGCGCCGGTCCTCGCTGACACCGATCGGGGAGCACGTCACGCACGCCGTCGACGGACGCGATCTCCTCACCGATCCGTGCCTGCTCGCCCACCGGGTCGCCGCGCGATCGGGGAGTCCACCGATGCCGAGACCGGGATCGGGCCGTTGGCACCGGTGCCGAACGCGTCGGAGACCCGGTCGTAGGCGCGGAAGGCCGTGGAGTCGACACTCTCCGAGCCGCCGTCGGGCAGGCCGAGGCGCAGCGACAGCGCGGGCACGGCGAGCGCACCCATGACGATGACGACGGCGACGATCGCGGCCGGGGCACGGCGGGTGACCGCGTCCACCCACTTCTCGGGCCAGCCGTCCCGGCGCGGGGCCGTGGACACAGCCGCCTTGCGGGGTACGGCGCGGCGCCCCGCCAGCGACAGCAGCGCAGGCGTCAGGGTGAGGGCCACCAGCACGGTGACAGTGACCGTCGCAGCGGCGAGCAGGCCCATCTGGATCAGCGTCGGGATGCCGGACACCAATAGCGCAGCCGGGGCGATGATCACGGTCGCTCCGGCGACCACGACCGCCGTACCAGCCGTGCCGGTCGCCAGCGCGATGCTGTGCCGGATCTCCTCGCGAGTCGTCTCGGCTCCACCGCGGACCACGTCGGCGAGCTGCCGGCGGTGCCGGTTGACGATGAACAGGGCGTAGTCGATGCCGACCGCAAGACCGAGCATCGCGCCGAGCACGGGCGCCATCTGCTGGATGTCGAGCCAGTGGGTCAAGCCCATCGCACCCATCAGGCTGACGCCGACCCCCGCGAAGGCGATCGCGAGCGGCAGACCGGCCATCACGAAGGAGCCGAGCATCACGAGCAGCACCACGGCCGCGACCGCGACCCCGATGGCCTCGCCGATGCCACCGACCTCCGTGACGAAGACCAGCTCCCGGCCGTAGTCGACGTCCACGCCGGCGTCGGCCAGCTGCTCGCCGGTCTCGGGCACGAGCGCGAGGTCGTCGGGTGAGATCTCCTGCATGCTGTCGTCGAAACGGATCTGCAGGAGCGCGGTGGTGCCGTCCTCGCTGACGAGGCGGACGCCGTCACCGAGGCCACGCAGGGTGGCACCGTCGGTGTACTTCTCCTGACCGGCATCGAGCTGCGCGCGTGCCCGGTCGAGCTTGCGCTCGCCGTCGGCGAGCATCTGCTCGAGCTCGGCCTGCCCGCTGACGCGGTAGGGCAGGGTGGCGTTGTCGGGGTCGGTCCGCTGCAATCGCGCGATGTCGCGCTCGCCCTCGCCGATGAACCAGCGGAGCTTGGACAGCTGGCGGGCCCCCTTGGCGTACTTCGCGCGGCCGTCGAGCAGCTTCT
Organism: Nocardioides sp. B-3; assembly: GCF_024703895.1. Classification (GTDB taxonomy): domain Bacteria; phylum Actinomycetota; class Actinomycetes; order Propionibacteriales; family Nocardioidaceae; genus Nocardioides. The sequence goes on along the minus strand of NZ_CP087968.1, from coordinate 3,111,816 downwards.
GCTCCCCTCGGCGAGGTCGGCGGCGCCACGGTCCAGCTGCCGCTGGGTCTCGAACGGGTCGACAATGCCGGTCACGTGCGGCAGGGTGCGCCACTCCGCCCGGGTCGCGTCGATGGCCCTGCGCTGGGCGGGCGTGAACCCGTCCTCGCTGTGCAGCACCACCGTGCCGGTGCCGCCGGCGATCTCGGGGATCTGCTCGCCGAGGTCGTCGAGCACCGCCGCGAACTCGCTGTCGGGCAGCTCGAACTCGTTGGTGAGCGGGCGCTGGAAGGACACCATCGCGGCGGCCACGCTGCCGAGGATCAGGATCCGGGCGATGAGTACGGCGACGGGTCGGCGCGCTGCGCGCATGCCGAGGCGGTAGAGGAAGGAAGCCATGTCAGTTCTCCCGAGTGGGGTTGGAGCGGGCACCGGTCTCGTCGAAGCCGGCGAAGAGGAGGTCGAAGGAGCGGCGGATCGAGTCGTGGTAGCGCCGGCTCAGCGACGCGTCGGTCGGGTCCGCATCGGGCATCTGGGCGACCACGAGACGGGTCATCCGGGTGAGGATCGCGCCCACGGAGGCGGCCAGCGCGGCGACGTAGACGGGATCGGCGTCCGGGGCCGATGCGTTCGCGCAGGCCCTCCTCGAAGGCGTCGATCTGGGAGTCGGAGAACTCGCGCAGGAACCGGCGCGTCGCCGGCGACGACTCCGCCGCCCGCTCGAGGACGAGGGCCTGCACGAAGACCGGGTCGTCGAGCAGCCCGGCCAGCACGGCCGCGACCGACTCGCGCAGGGGCTCGTGCGCCGGACGCGCCAGGGAAGGCCGCGACGGTGTCGCGGGTGACCTGCTCGATCGAGGCGGTCAGCACGTCCTCGACGCGGGGGAAGTAGTTGAACAGGGTCCGCCCGGGAGACGCCCGCCTCGGCGGCGATCCGGTCGGCGGTCAGGGCGTCGATGCCCTCGTCGGCGACGATCGCGACGGCCGCCCGGCTCAGCGCCCGGCGGGTGCGTTCCTTCTTGACGGCACGCAGGCCGCAGACGGACAGGTCATGACTCATACCTGCACTGTAGGGCAACTTTGCACAGCAGTGCACATTTGCGGGGCGTGGGTTGGGTCACTCCCGGGTCGGCGACGGCCTTGCGCCACTCGTCGGCCAGCCACCCGAGTCCACGCGGTGCTCGGCGATCCGGCAGCCGCCACCGCTCGGCCTGACCGGGGATCCCCTCGTCGAGCCAGTGCGGCCGGGCCCGCTCGAGCAGGTCGGGCGCGAAGCCGCCGCTCGCGTTGGTCACCCGCCACCGAGGTCACGCCGTCGCCGTAGCGGCTCATCACCGCACCCACCTGCCGCGGCCCGATGCCGATGATGCGGCCGAGATCGCCTGTACGCCGCAACGCGACCGCGCGGGATGAGGTCGACCGCCCTCAGCACCATCTCGACGAGGCGCTCGTCCATGACAGCCGCCTCAGTTGGTCACGCGGGGCCCACGCAGGCCCGAGCGCTGGACGACCCGCTGGATGGCGAGGTCACGGTCGTCGGGGCGACCGACGAAGCGGATGTCGCGCAGGCCCTGCTCCCTGGGCGGCGGACTCGAAGACGAAGTGTCCGAAGCCGAGCAGGCGGCCGTGCAGCGGCTTCTTCACCGTGATGTCGAGGATCCGCGAGAGCGGCATCGTGGCCAGCTGTTGCGAGAGCACCCCGTGCACGCGGAAGACGCGCATGTTGGTGATCACGAAGCGGTCCATGTGCTCGGTCAGCGCCCGCCGGGCGGCGTGCGCCGGGATCACGAAAGCCGGGGCGAAGGGCACCCACGCGAGGTCCATGTCGACGAACGGCACGGCGACGACAAGAGCCGGGGCCACGAGGACTTCCGCGATCGGGCGGACGTAGACGATGCCGTGGTGGCGGACCTCGTCCACGATCACCTCGCCCTCCTCGCGGAGGAGGTGCCGGCGGATGTTGGGGTCGAAGATGCCCCTCACGTCAGCACCGACTGCTCACGTCAGGGCCTCACGTCAGCGCACCGACGAAGTCGATGATCGCCGTGAAGAGCTCCTGCGTCAGGACCCAGCCCCGGTCGGCCCCCGACTTGGCCGCCTCGGCCAGCCCGTTGGGGTCGGTGAACATCCAGAAACCGAGGAACAGCACGACCAGCGCGATGCCGACCTTCTTGACGTTCATCGGGTACTCCTCGAGAAGCAGTGCACAGGACGGACCAATGTCTACCATCTCGCCCGCTCTGCACCGAGGAGGCGCGCCTGCCTAGAGCTGCTCCAGCAGCGAGTCGGCCGCCGCATAGGGGTCCGACTCCCCCGCGGCCACCGCGCCCGCGAGGTCGTCGAGCTCGGAACGCCCGTGCACGTCACCCCACCGCGCCCGCAGCGCCGTCACGGCGATCGCCTCGATCTCGTCGCGCGCCCGTCGCGCACGGCGCACCGCGAGCTCACCAGTGTCCGTGAGCCACGCGAAGTGCCGCTCGATCTCGACGGCCACCTCGTCCACGCCCTCGCCCCGGGCCGCCACCGTCTTGACGATCGGCGGCTTCCGTGCACCCTCACGGCGTTCGGCGAGCGCGAGCATGGACCGGAGGTCGCGTCGCACCCTGGTCGGCCCCGTCACGGTCGGCCTTGTTGACGACGTAGAGGTCGCCGATCTCCGGGATCCCGGCCTTGGCCGCCCGGATCCCGTCCCCCATCCCGGGCGCGAGCAGCACCGGGGGTGGTGTCGGCCAGCGCCGCGATCTCGACCTCGCTCTGGCCCACGCCCACCGTCTCGACCCGGGATCACGTCGAAGCCGGCAGCGTCGAGCACCCGCAGCGCCTGCGGCGTCGTCCAGGCGAGCCCGCCGAGGTGGCCGCGGGAGGCCATCGACCGGATGTAGACGTCCGGGTCGAGTGCGTGCTCCTGCATGCGCACCCGGTCGCCGAGCAGGGCGCCGCCGGAGAACGGTGAGGACGGGTCGACCGCGAGCACGCCCACCCGCTTGCCGGCCTTGCGCAGCTCGGTGACCAGCGCGTTGGTCGACGTCGACTTGCCGACGCCCGGGGAGCCGGTGATCCCGACGACGTGGGCACGCGGGTGGGCCCGCGAATGGGAAGAGTCGGCGTTCCGAGAAATCTCGGCCATCACCTCGCGCAGGACCGGTGACTCGTCCTCGACGAAGGAGATCAGCCGCGCGACGGCACGTGCGTCACCGGCGCGCGCCCGGGAGACGAGATCGGGGGCCGACACCGCAGCGCGGCGTCGGCCCCCTCCCGTGGCGCTCGTGGTGGAGCTGTCGGTCACGCCTGCGGGACGCGGATGATCAGGGCATCGCCCTGACCGCCGCCACCACACAGCGCGGCCGCGCCGGTGCCGCCGCCGCGACGCTTCAGCTCGTGCGCGAGGTGCAGCACGATCCGGGCGCCGGACATGCCGACCGGGTGGCCGAGCGCGATCGCCCCGCCGTTGACGTTGATCTTGTCGTCGGAGACGCCGAGCTGGCGACCGGACTCGATGCCGACGGCCGCGAACGCCTCGTTGAGCTCGAAGAGGTCGATGTCGGAGATCGCGATGCCCTCCTTCTCGGCGGCCTTCGCGATGGCGTTGGCCGGCTGCAGCTGCAGCGTCGAGTCGGGGCCGGCGACCGGCCGGAGGCACCGATCTCGGCGAGCCGAGTGAGTCCGAGCTCCTCGGCCTTGGCCTTGCTCATCACGACGACGGCGCAGGCACCGTCGGAGATCTGCGAGGCGGAGCCGGCGGTGATGCTGCCGTCCTTGGAGACCGGACGCAGGCCGGCCAGCGACTCGACGGTCGTGTCGCCGCGGACGCCCTCGTCCCGGCTGACGGTGATGTCGCCCTTGCGGGACTTGATCGTGACGGGGACGATCTCGTCGTCGAACAGGCCGTTCTTCTGCGCGAGCGCGGCACGCTGGTGCGACTGCGCCGAGAAGGCGTCCTGCTCCTCGCGGGTGAGCTTGGCGCCGGCGACGTTGTGGCTGTCGGTGAGGTTGATCATCGCCCTGGTCGGTGAACTGGTCGTAGAGCGCGTCGTAGGCCATGGAGTCGACCAGCGTGGTGTCGCCGTACTTGAAGCCGTCACGGCTCTTCGGCAGCAGGTGCGGAGCGAGGGTCATCGACTCCATGCCGCCGGCGACGACGATCTCGTGCTCGCCGGCACGGATCAGCTGGTCGGCCAGCGCGATGGCGTTGATGCCGGAGAGGCAGACCTTGTTGATGGTGATGGCGGGCACGGTCATGGGCACGCCGCCCTTGACTGCGGCCCGGCGAGCGGCGATCTGGCCGGCACCGGCCCCGGATGACCTCGGCCCATGATGACGTAGTCGACCCGGTCGCCCGCGACGCCGGCCTTCTCGAGGGCGCCGGCGATGGCGACGCCACCTGTGTCAGCAGCGGACTGGTCCTTCAGACCGCCGAGCAGGCGACCGATCGGGGTGCGGGCGCCCGCGACGATGACAGATGTGGACATGAGTGCTGCCTCCGGGAGAATTTCAGGGGTTGACGTCTGTTCCTGACGATACCGCCGGTGTCTCACTGTTCGCCCGGAGAGGTGATGCACGAGACAGCCTGTTGGACGATGTCCCCATGACCGCTCCCGTCGAGATCCCCCAGCACCTGTTCACGGCCATCGACCACGTCGGGATCGCCGTCCCCGACCTCGGACGAGGCCATCGCCTACTACCGCGACACGTTCGGGCTCCACGTCGCGCACGAGGAGACCAACGAGGAGCAGGGAGTGCGCGAGGCGATGCTGGCCGTCGGCGAGTCCGGCTCGCACATCCAGCTGCTGGCACCGCTCAACGCGGAGTCGACGATCGCCAAGTTCATCGACCGCTCGGGCCCGGGCATGCAGCAGCTGGCCTACCGTGTCACCGACCTCGACGCCGTCTCGGCGATCCTGCGCGAGCGCGGTGTGCGCCTGCTGTACGACGCGGCGAAGCGCGGCACGTCCGACAGCCGCATCAACTTCATCCACCCCAAGGACGCCGGCGGCGTCCTCGTGGAGCTGGTGGAACCGAACGGCTCGCACTGAGAGCCGAGACCGGTGGGAAGTACGTCACAACCCACCCCACGCCGGGTTACTCACCGGTACCTTGACCCAGATCTTGAGCCACAACTGCCTCACCGGGAGACATAGTGCAGAACATCCTCGACGCCATCCAGAGTGGCAACGCGACGTCCGACGACTTCGCGAACCTCGAGCTCCCCGACCACTACCGCGCCGCCTTCGTGAAGAAGGAGGACGTGGACATGTTCGAGGGCGTGCCCACCAAGGAGAAGGACCCGCGCAAGTCGCTGCACATCGGTGACGTCGCGCTGCCCGAGCTCGGCCCGGGCGAGGCGTACGTCGCGGTGATGGCCTCCGCCATCAACTACAACACCGTGTGGACCTCGATCTTCGAGCCCGTCTCCACCTTCGGCTTCCTCGAGCGCTACGGCCGCCTCTCCGAGCTGACCAAGCGCCACGACCACGGACCACCACATCGTGGGCTCGGACCCGGCCGGTGTCGTGCTCAAGACCGGCCTCGGCGTCAACGCCCGGAAGCCCGGCGACGAGGTCGTCGCACACTGCCTCTCGGTCGAGCTCGAGGGCCCCGACGGCCACAACGACACGATGCTCGACCCGGAGCAGCGCATCTGGGGCTTCGAGACCAACTTCGGTGGTCTCGCGCACATCGCCCCCGGTCAAGTCCAACCAGCTGATGCCCAAGCCCGGACACCTCACCGGGAGGAGGCCGCCGCTCCCGGCCCGGTCAACTCCACGGCGTACCGCCAGCTCGTCTCCAAGAACGGTGGCGACATGAAGCAGGGCGACAACGTCCTGATCTGGGGCGCGTCCGGCGGTCTCGGCGGCTTCGCGACGCAGTACGCCCTCAACGGTGGCGCCAACCCGATCTGTGTCGTCTCCAACGAGGAGAAGGCCGCCATCGCCCGCAGCATGGGCGCGGAGCTGATCATCAACCGCTCCGAAGAGGGCTACAAGTTCTGGAACGACGAGAACACCAAGCAGGACCCGCGCGAGTGGAAGCGCTTCGGCGCCAAGATCCGCGAGCTCACCGGCGGCGAGGACATCGACATCGTCTTCGAGCACCCGGGTCGTGAGACCTTCGGTGCCTCGGTGTTCGTCACCCGCAAGGGCGGCGTCATCACCACCTGCGCGTCGACCTCGGGGTACATGCACGAGTACGACAACCGCTACCTGTGGATGAACCTCAAGCGCATCATCTCCTCGCACTTCGCCAACTACCGCGAGTCGTGGGAGGCCAACCGCCTCATCGCGCAGGGCAAGATCCACCCCACCCTGTCGAAGACCTACGCGCTCGACGAGGTCGGCCGGGGCCGCGCTCGACGTCCACAAGAACGCCCACCGGGGCAAGGTCGGCGTGCTCTGCCTCGCGCCCGAGGAGGGCCTCGGCGTGCGCAACCCGGAGCTGCGGGCCAAGCACATCGACGCGATCAACCGGTTCCGCGGAGTCTGACCGCCCAGTTACACATCATTCACACCCCGGCTCGCGAAACGTCTGCGCGCCGGGGTGTGTTTGTTGCAGCCGGTCAGACAGACTGGGCCGAACGCCATCGGGGGCGACCAAGTTCGACGCAGAGAGTGGGTGCTCGACCATGAGCAGCGATCAGGGCCTGTCCATCTTCGACGAGGAGCCAGAGCCCGACTCCGACCTCGACGCGGAGGTCTCGTCCCCGGCCGCACCAGCAACAGCCGCTCCCGCAGGCCCCGACAGCACGGAGACCCAAGTGATGCCGACCGTTCCCAAGACCGAGGCCGAGCCCCGGTCAGCAGCAGAGCCCGCCGCGCCGCCCACGAAGCCGCGCACGGCCCCGCCCACCGAGCCGGTGCGCACCTCCGCCCAGTCCTTCACGCGGCCCGCGGCGCCGACGGTGCCGCGGCCGGCCGCGCCCGCACCAGCGACCCCGGGCTCGCTCATCCCGATCGTGCGCCGCGGCGGCTACGACAAGGTCGCCGTCGACCAGCGGCTCGCCCAGCTCTCCGGCGAGAAGTCCGGCCTGAGCAGCAGCCTGAGCGCCTCCGAGCAGCGCGTGCGCGACCTCGAGGCCGAGCTGGAAGCCATCCGCGCCGAGCTCGCCGAGAACAAGTCGCCGTCCTACGCCGGCCTCGGTGGCCGCGCCACCTCGATGCTCAAGCTCGCCGAGGACGAGGCCAACGACGTGCGCGACGCCGCGGCCCGCGACGCCGACGAGATCCGTCTCCGGGCCACCCGCGACGCCAAGGCTGTGCGCGCCGAGGCCGCCCGCGAGGCCGACGACATGCGCCTCGTCCAGCTCAAGGAGCTCGACGAGATGCGCAACCGTCTCACCGCCGACGCCGACCGGGAGCGCACCCCGGCCAAGGGCGAGGCTGCCGACCTGCTCGCCGCCGCCAAGCGCGAGGCCGACCAGTGCGGCTCGCCGCCCAGCAGGAGACCAACGAGCTGCGCACGACGGCCAAGCGCGAGGCCGAGCAGGCGCGCGCCGCCGCCGACCGCGAGGTCCGGGAGGCCCGTCGCACGCTCGCCGTGGAGAAGGAGCGGCTCGCCCGCGAGGCCACCGACCACCACAGCAACGCCACCGCCGAGACGCAGCGCCCGGTCCCGGGAGGCCGAGGAGCGTGCCAACGCCGCCGAGCAGCGCGCCCGCGAGGCCACGACGCAGGCCAACGCCCACCGCCAGCAGGCACAGAGCGAGGCGGAGGGCCTGCTCAGCCGGGCCCGCCGCGAGGCGGAGCAGATCGTCGCGTCCGCCTCGACCCAGGGCCGAGTCGATCGCCTCCAGCGGTGCCGCTGACGCCGAGCGCGAGCTCGCCGCCGTGCAGGCCGAGGTGGAGCGGATGACCAAGCGCCGCGACGCCGTCGCCGCCCAGCTCGGTGCCCTGCGCGACGTCGTGTCCGGATTCGTCGAGGACGAGTCCTGAGCTGGCGCGACCGCCTGCGGGCGGTCACTGCCCCGCGCACCACGATCGCGGACTACGTCGACGACGCGGTCGACCGGGCCGTGGACGAGGCCGTCGACCGGGCCGTCGACCGGGCCGTCGACCGGGCCGGCTCCGGAAGCAGACCGCGCGGAGGCCGCCGCGGATCGTGCGGATGACTCCGCCGAGCAGGCCCGGGCTTCGGCCGAGCAGATCGACAACGCCACCGACCTCGTCCTCGAGGACGGCAGCACGGCGGCATACGCACCCGTGGCACCCACGGTCGAGCAGCCGTCCCTGCTGCGCCACTCCCCCTTCAACATCGGCTTCTTCGGCGCCTTCGGCGCGATCGTCGCAGTGTTCCTCAGCCAGCAGCTGCTCAGCATCTCGTCGGTGCTGATCCTGCTGGTGATGGCGATGTTCCCGGCGATCGGCCTCAACCCGACCGTCGAGTGGTTCATGAAGCGCGGCATGCGGCGCGGTGTCTCGGTGCTGCTCGTGCTCGGCGTCGTCATCAGCGTGCTCACCCTCTTCGTGTTCGCCGTGGCGCCGGTGATCAGCGACCAGATCGCCCAGATCACCAAGAACGCCCCCGGCTGGCTGCAGGACCTGCAGACCAACAGGACGGTCCAGCAGATCGACGACCGCTTCTCGGTCATCGACAAGCTGCAGGACTACGTCACGGACGGGGACTTCGGCCAGCAGGTGTTCGGCGGCGCCCCGGGCGTCGGCCCGGCCGTGCTGTCCGCACTGGCCAACGCCTTCATCGTGGTCGTGCTGATGGTCTACTTCCCGGCCTCGCTGCCGAGCATCAAGCACGCCGCCTACAACATCGCGCCCGCCTCCAAGCGGGTCCGGGTCAGTCAGCTGGGCGACCAGATCATCCGCTCCACCGGCTCCTACGTGTCCGGCGCGTTCATGGTCTCGGTGTGCGCCGGCATCAGCACGCTGATCTTCACGTTCGTCGTCGGGCTGCGCGACTACAGCTTCGCGCTCGCCTTCATCGTCGGCCTGCTGTCGCTGATCCCGGTCGTGGGTGCCGTCGTGTCCGGCGTGATCATCACGCTGCTGGCGCTGACGGTCTCACCGACGGTGGCGATCATCGCGGCGGTCTACTACGTCGCCTACCAGCAGGTCGAGTCCTACTTCATCTATCCGCGGATCATGAAGCGCGCGGTCGACATGCCCGGCTCGATCACGGTCATCTCGGCCCTCGTGGGCGGCAGCCTGCTCGGCATCGTCGGCGCACTCCTCGCCGTACCCGTCGCTGCTGCTCTGCTCCTCCTGCACCGCGAGGTGCTGCTCAGGCGGCAGGACGCTCGCTGACTCGCCCCACCCCTCACCCAGCTTGACCACGACGACGCCGGCCAGCACCAGCAGCCCGCCGAGCAGCTGCACCGTGCGTGGCAGCTCGCCGAGCAACAGCCGAGCGAAGACCAGCGCCATCAGCACCTCGAACAGCGCGACGAACGACGAGAGGCGCGAGCCCGGGCGACGCCCGGCCTCGATGCCGGTGACGTAGGCGAACGCGGCCGTGACGAGCCCGAGCGCGAGCACCGGGATCCACCACGCCACGACGTGCCCGTTGTAGGCGACGTCGGCCGTGGTCGCGCGCATCGGCAGCACGCCGGTCCAGCCGGCGAGCAGCAGCACGGTTCCCCCGACCACCAGCCCAGCGGCGGCGAGGCTGATCGGCGGCAGCCCGTTGTCGGTGTTGCCGTTGATGACGAAGTAGGTCGCCGCGCCGACCATCGCACCGAGCGCCCAGAGCACTCCGGCCGTGCTGAGATCAGCGCCCGACACCACGTCGAGCACCAGCACGAGCCCCAGCAGGGCGATGACCGCACCCGCGACGGTGAGGCGGTTGGGCCGGTGGCCGTGGCGCAGCCACAACCAGACGACGACCGCGACGGGCGCGGTGTACTCGATCAGCAGGGCCACGCCGACCTGCATGTGGCTGACGGCGTAGAAGTAGCACAGCTGCGCACCGGCGACCGCGGCGACGCCGCAGCCGATCACCACGAGCCGGCTCTCGCGCAGCAGGTGCCAGCGACCACGCAGCGCGAGCGCACCGGGGACCACCAGCACGACGGCAGCGATCGTGATGCGTACGGCGACGGCCGACCCCGCCGTCCAGCCCGCATCGAGCAGGCCGCGAGCCGGGGCGCCGGAGAGCCCGAAGGACACCGCGGACGCGACCGCGAAGGCCAGCCCGGTCGTGGTGTTGGACGACCGGGCCACGGGGGTGTCATGAGTCATCGTCGCCATGGGTCATGACGCTACGCGCACACTTGGTAAGGTGTCAACGTGACTTTCACTGATGACACGGCGGGGTCGCTGCAGGCCGCCGTGGCGCTCGCCAACTCGGCCCTCGACCCCGACACCCTGACCACGGTCGAGGAGCTGTCGGCGTTCTACGCCGAGCACGAGTACTCCGGTGGACACCGCCGTGACGCGGCCGAGCTCGAGGCGGTCCGTGCCGTGCGTGGTGCCCTGCGCGAGCTGCTCACCGCGGATCGGGCCACGTCGGTGGAGCTCGTCAACGGCATCCCCGGCCGACGCGACGGCCGTGCCTCGACTGGTCCGCCACGACCGGCTCGACTGGCACATCCACGCGATCGACGACGACGCTCCGCCTCGCGGAGCGGGTGCTGGTGGAGACCGCGATGGCGATGATCGACGTGATCCGCGCCGACGAGCACGACCGCCTCGACATCTGCGCGGCCGACGACTGCGACGGGCTGGTCCTCGATCTCTCGCGCAACCGCTCCCGGCGCTACTGCTCGACCACCTGCGGCAACCGCGAGGCCGTTGCCGCCTACCGCGCGCGCCAGCGCGGATAGGAATGAGCGCGCGGCAGCAGGCCTAGGAGACGAACCGCTTCAGCACCTCGACGAACACCGCGGGCTGCTCGGAGTGCACCCAGTGCCCGGCGCCCTTGATCGTCACCCGTCGCACCCGGGGGAAGAGCGCTTCCATCGCCGTCGCGTAGTCGTCGGCGACGTACGCCGAGTTGGCGCCGCCGATCCACAGCACCGGTCCGGGGTAGGACCCACGGAGCTCGTCCGCCGGCCAGCCCGCGAGCTCGGACATGTGCTTGGACAGCAGGTCGAGGTTCAGCATCCAGCGCCAGCCGTCGCCCTCGCGCCGGAGGTTCTGCAGCAGGAAGCTGCGCACCGTCGTGTTGGGTACGGCGCCGCGCAGCGCCTCGTCGGCCCGGGTCACGCCGCTCCGGGGTGCCGAGATCCAGGCGCGCATCGTGTCGATGTAGCCGAGGAACTCGCGCCCGGACTCGTAGGCCACCGGCGACACGTCAACGACCACCAGCCGCGAGACGAGCTCGGGATGGCGCAGCGCGATCGCCATCGCGATCTTGCCGCCCATCGAGTGACCGATCAGCGTCACCGGATCGTCGGCACCGAAGAGCGCGGCGACGTCGTCGGCCGAGTCCGCGTAGGCGAAGCCCTCGGTCCACCCCGAGCGCCCGTGGTTGGGCATGTCGATCAGCAGCACCCGGTGGTCATCGGCGAACGCCTTGGCGATCTGCGTCCAGTTCTTGCCCCGGCCGAAGAGGCCGTGGCAGAAGGCGATGATCGGCCCCCGGTCCCCCAGTCGTGTCACGTTCAGCTGTGTGGCGCTCACCGGGGCAGTCTGACAGCATCCGCCCATGCCCCAGTCAGCGCAGGAGTGGTACGACGACGTCCGCCGCCGCATCGAGACGGACGGCTACCGACCGGTCGAGTGGTCGACCCGGGGAGACGTGGCCGTTCGACGGTGACCTTGGAGCACCGCGCGAGCTGCAGCCGCCCGCCGCCGAGGACACGCGGGGCGGGTCGGGCGGCGTCGACTGCTTCATGTGCGCCGCGGTGGCTGCCGAGGATCAGGACTACATCGTGTGGCGCGACGACATCGCCATGATCGGCATGCCCCACGAGGACATCTCGATCCCCTTCATCGGCTTCCTGATGCCGAGACGCCACGCCGACCTCTCCGACCTCGAGCCATACGAGGCCGCCCGGATGGGTGAGCTGATGGTGCTGCTCGAACGTGCGGTGACCGACGTGCTCGACGTACCCCGCGTCCAGATCCTGCGCTGGGGTGACGGTCAGGAACACCTGCACTGGTGGGTGCTGGGGCGCCCTACCGGGGCCACCCAGCTCCGGGGGACGTTCTTGTCCAGCTGGGAGGACGTGCTGCCACCTCGTCCACGCGAGGAGTTCCGCGCGGACGTCGAGGTCGTGATGCGACGCTTCGTGGCGCTCGCCGGCGGCGAGATCCCGTGATGGGTCGCCCCGACACGCAGCCCGCCCGGGTTACCGAACCGTCAGGGGCTCGCCAACAAATTTCCCGCCCGTACTGTTCGGTAGCGCGAGCGCGCTCCAAGCGACCGCGCCTGTAGCCGGGTCACGTTCAGCTCCGTAGCGCTCACCGGGGCAGTCTGACAGCATCGCCCCATGGAGTCGTATGCCGCTGGAGAGCTCGAGCCCCCGCTGCTCGAGGAGACGATCGGCGCCAACTTCGAGCGCACCGTTGCCGAGCACCACGACCGCGAGGCACTCGTCGATGTGGCCAGCGGGCGGCGCTGGACCCGGGGCCGAGCTGGATCGCAATGTCGATGCCCTCGCGCGGGGGCTGCTCGCCGCCGGGCTGACGACCGGCGACCGGGTCGGGATCTGGGCGCCGAACTGCGCGGGAGTGGGTGCTCGTCCAGTTCGCCACCGCCAAGCTCGGCATCATCCCGGGTCAATGTCAATCCGGCCTACCGCACCCACGAGTTCGCGTACGCCGTCAACCGGGCGGGTGTCCGCCTCCCGGTCAGCGCGGAGAGCTTCAAGACCAGCGACTACCGCGCGATGGTCGCCGAGACGCACGCGGACTGCCCCGCCCTCGAGCGGGTCGTCTTCATCGGCACCGACGACTGGACCGGGCTGGTCGCGTCGGGTGCGGACGTGCCTGAAGGAGCCGTGGCGGAGCGGATGGCCGGGCTCTCGCCCAACGACGCCATCAACATCCAGTACACCTCCGGCACCACCGGTCGCCCCAAGGGCGCCACGCTGAGCCACCGCAACATCCTCAACAACGGTTACTTCGTCACCGAGCTGATCGACCTCGGCCCCGACGACCGGCTCTGCATCCCGGTGCCCTTCTACCACTGCTTCGGCATGGTGATGGGCAACCTCGGCTGCACCTCCCACGGCGCCACGATGGTCATCCCGGCGCCCGGGTTCGACCCCGAGATCACCCTGCGCACGATCGCCACGGAGAAGTGCACCGGCGTGTACGGCGTACCGACGATGTTCATCGCGATGCAGAACCACCCGAGCTTCGCCGAGCACGACCTCTCTTCGCTCCGCACAGGCATCATGGCGGGCTCTGATCTGCCCGGTGGAGGTGATGAAGCACTGCGTCGACGACATGCACATGTCCGAGGTGTCCATCGCCTACGGCATGACCGAGACCTCGCCCGTCTCGTGCCAGACCCGCTCCGACGACGACTGGACCGGCGCACGTCGACCATCGGTCGCGCGCACCCGCACGTGGAGATCAAGATCGTCGACCCCGTCACCGGCGAGATCGTGGAGCGCGGCCAGCCGGGCGAGTTCTGCACCCGCGGCTACTCCGTGATGCTCGGCTACTGGGAGGACCCGGAGAAGACCGCCGAGGCGATCGACGCCGACGGTTGGATGCACACCGGCGACCTCGCGGAGATGCGCGAGGACGGCTACTGCAACATCGTCGGCCGGATCAAGGACATGGTCATCCGGGGCGGTGAGAACGTCTACCCGCGCGAGATCGAGGAGTTCCTCTACGCCCACCCCGACATCGAGGACGTCCGAGTCATCGGCGTCCCGGACGAGAAGTACGGCGAGGAGCTGTGCGCCTGGATCAAGCTCAAGGCGGGCGCGGCCGAGCTCGACGCCGCGGCGATCCGGGCGTACGCCGACGGCAGGCTCGCCCACTACAAGATCCCGCGCTACGTGCTGCTCGTGGACGAGTTCCCGATGACCGTCACCGGCAAGATCCGCAAGGCCGAGATGCGCGAGGTCACCACCGAGCGGCTCGGCCTCGGGCTGACGGGCTGACGGGCTGATCGGCCTGATCGGCTAGAAGTCGAACCCGTCGAACATCCCGCCGATGCCGTCACCGATGCTGCCTGAACATGTCGCCGAGGCCTTCGCCGAGAGCGCCGATGCCCTCACCGAGGCCGTCGAAGCCGCCGCTGAAGAGCATGCCCATGAACATCCAGTCCATCGGGCCGAAGCCACCGAAGTAGCCCTGCGCGTAGGGCTGGTAGGCGCGACCGCCCTGCCAGTAGGGCACCCGCCGTGAGCCGACCATCACCTTGCGGATGTCGGGCTCGGCGCCGACCCTGACGCGCTCGGCGTCGAGCTGGCACGCGGGGACGTCGCGCAGTGCGCCGCCCGGGGGCGTGTAGGCCACGTCGGCCACGGACATGCCGTGGCGCGGGTCGAAGAAGCACGGCGGACGCCGGGTCGGGAGCGGCTGACCGTCGACCCGGGCGCGCACGCACGCCATGGCGTAGCGACCGTCCTCGAGGATCTCGGTGACGTGGCGGACGTCGTCGGGCTTGGTCATCCGGGCCGCCGCGGTCTTGGACGACTCGTAGGCGTCGAGGGCGCGCTGGTAGTCGGCGTTCTCACCGCTGCCGAGGTCGCGGCCGGCCATGTCGATGTCGAGGTCCTGCAGCTCCACACCGAGGGCGGTGACGTCCTCCTCGGCCAGCCGCTTGACCGGCTCCAGCTCCGCCTCGGCCTTGGCGAGCTGCCGCTTCTTCGCGGTCTGGCCCGCAGAACAACGCCGTCCCGACGAGTCCGCCGAGCACGACGAGCAACAGAACCAGTTCCATGCGCCCAGAGTACGCGGGCGCTCCATGCCCGGAGCCTGCGCGGTCCGCGCGCCGCCTGTCAGACTCGCCCCATGACAGCCGTCGAACGCATCGAGGTCGCCCGCCCGTTCCCCGCCGCGTCGGCCGACGTCTTCGCGGTGCTCTGCGACCCGCAGGGCCACGTCGCGATCGACGCGTCCGGGATGCTGCAGGACGCCGACGGCGCCCCTGTCACCGCCGTCGGCGACTCCTTCGTGGTGCACATGGATCGTGAGTCCCTCGGCGACTTCGACATGGGCAAGTACGACGTCACCGTGACGATCACCGCCTTCGAGCCCGAGCGCGAGATCGCCCGGAAGGTGCTGGGGCGCGTCCGACCCCAGATCGGCCACGTCTACGGCTACCGGATCGAGCCGACCGACGAGGGCAGCCTCGTCACGTCCTACTACGATTGGTCGGACATTGCCCCCGAGTGGCGTGACTCGGGCATCTTCCCGGTGATCTCCGAGGCCAACCTCAAGGCCACGCTGGGCATCCTCGAGCGCACGGTCCGACGCGGCTACCCGTTGGCCGCCGCCCGCTGAAGCCGGTCCCCCAGCTCGGCCGCGACCACCGCGAGCTCGGGCGGCTGCACGAACTCGCAGTCGAGGCCCGTCATCACGCAGTGGAACGCCACGTGCTCGAGCGGAGTCGGCGCTCGCCTCCAGCAGCGTGGTCGACTCGTCGATCGCGGTGAGCGTCACCCAGCGGGTGTCGATCTTCGCGGACACCTCGTCGAGGCCGGCCAACACCTTCACCCGGGCCTCGGTTGCTGTACGGCGCACGGCTGATCGAGCTCTGGACGTAGTCCTTCGGATCCGGGTGATCGCGCGGCTTGAAGCGCCGAGTCGACGGCACCACCTCCCGCATCCGGTCGAGACGGAAGGTCCGCCAGTCCTCGCGGTCGACGTCCCACGCCATGAGGTACCACCGGCGGCCGGTCGCCACCAGCCGGATGGGCTCGACCCAGCGCTCGGTCGCGGCGCCGTCGCGCGTCGTAGCCGAAGCGGACGCGCAGCAGGTCGCGGCAGGCCTTCGCGAGCGTCAGCAGCACGTCACCGTCGACCGGGTCGGTGTTGGTGCTCAGTGTCTCGGTGGACTCGTGGATCGCCTTGACCTCGGAGCGCAGCCGCGGCGGCATCACCTGGTCCAGCTTGGCGAGCGTGCTGAGCGCCGCCTCGCTGGCACCGGTCACCGTGCCGCCTGCCGCCAGCCGCAGCGACACCGCGATCGCGACGGCCTCCTCGTCGTCGAGGAGCAGCGGCGGCAGGTCCTTGCCGCGGCCGAGCTGGTAGCCGCCACCGAGCCCCCGGGTGGCCAGCACCGGGTAGCCGAGGCCGCGCAGCCTCTCGACGTCGCGCCGGATGCTGCGGGTGGTGACGCCGAGCCGCTCGGCCAGCTCGGGTCCGGTCCACACCGGACGCTTCTGGAGCAGGGAGAGCAGCAGCAGGACGCGCTGGGTGGTGTCACTCATGACAGTCATCGTGTCAGAGGAAGCGGACAGGACCTGTCCGCCTGTGCGAGGCATGCTGGAGCCATGACAGCAGAGATCCGGGTGACCTTCGACGCCCACGACCCGCGCCGGCTCGGGCTCTTCTGGCGCGAGGTGCTCGACTACGCGGTCGACCCGCCGCCCGGCTGCGAGGTCGGCGACCCCGTGGAGACCGCCGACGCGTGGCTCGGCTTCCTGACGAGGGCCGGACTTCCGGAGTCGCTGCACAACTCGGCGTTCGGCATCATCGACCCGTCCGGCAAGGGACCACGCATCTTCTTCCAGCAGGTGCCCGAGGACAAGGTGGCCAAGAACCGCGTGCACCTCGACGTGCGGGCCGCGCCCGGCCTCGCCGGGGACGCCCGGATGGCCGCCCCGGAGGTGGAGTGCGAGCGAGTCGTCGCGCTCGGCGCCGTACGCCTCAAGCGGTTCGAGCCCGACGGCGGCATGAGCGCCGGCTTCATCGTGATGAGCGACCCCGAGGGCAACGAGTTCTGCCTCGACTGACCCTCGATCGGGGCCGTTCGGCGCAGCAGGCCGCGGGCTCACCCCCGCGAATCCCGCGGCCTGCTGTCTGCGCCGGGCGGGTGGGCTGTCCCCTGTTCGGTCCACACGCCTTGACTGCAGGACTACGTTCTCGCGGCGCGAGGGGTCGCGGCATCGGTAGGACTACCTATTCAGTGGCGCCGGCCCGATAGATTCGCCTCGTGCTCACCCCATGTCTCGGTCGCGAGCAGACCCGGGCTCGCCTCGCCACGGCGCTGGCGTCGTCGCGCTGGGTCAGCATCGTCGGTCCTCCCGGCAGCGGAAAGACGCTGCTGGCGCGCCACGCGACGGCCGCGGACGCGAGCACATGGGTCAATGCGCGCGGCATGCAGCGCGCCGACCGGGTCCTCTCGGCGTGCCCGGACGCCCTCGACGTGCCCCCGACGCCCGGCGACTCCGCCGAGGGCGCGTTGTGCCGGGCGATGGACGGCATGGACACCCTGCTCGTCGTCGACGGCCTCGACCTCGACCCGAGCCCGGTCGGGCCGACCTTCCAGCAGGTCATGTCCGCGACCACGGACGCGCGCCTCGCCGTCACGTCCGTGACGATGGCCGGCCAGCCGGCCGAGCGCGTCGTGCGCGTCGCCCCCTTCCCGGTCCCCCGCGACCACGAGCCCCTGTCCGGTGCGGCCGTCGAGCTGTTCCTGCACCGGGTGGAGGCGGCCGGCGGGCACCCCATCGATCTCGACACCCACGCCGACGACGTCCGCCGCCTGCTGCACGCCACCGGCGGCCTACCGCTGCTGATCGAGCAGATCGCGGTCCAGATCGCTCTCGTCGGGGTCACCAACGTGGTGCCGACCGCGTCCCTGTCCGAGGCCGTGCACGGGTCCTACGAGCTCCTCGACGCCGACCAGCAGCGCTGCTTCCGACGGATGGCGCAGATGACCTCGCCGGTATCGATCGACGTGCTCGCCGAGATCAGCGGCGTCGACCGCGATCGTGCCAGCACCACGGCGGGTGGTCTCGTACGCCGCAGCCTGCTCGAGCTCATGCCCGACGGCCGCTTCGACATGCTCACCCCGATCCGGCGGCACGGGCAGTTCCTGACCGCGTCGACCGACGACCGGGAGCAGACCCGTCGCGCGCTGCTCTCCCTGGGCCGACCGGGTGGCGCCGGCCGACTTCAACACCGGTGCCGCCGACGCCCCCGGCTCAGCGACCTGCCGGTGATGCGCGCCGCGATCTCGACGGCATGTGCGGACCCGGCGACCCGGACCCTCGGCTACGGCCCGGCCAACCGCATCTTCTCCTCGCTCTACACCTCGATGCGGGCCCGCGATGCGGTGGAGATCCTCGAGGCCACCCCCGGTCAGCGGCGACGGCCCGGCCGAGATCGGCGCCCGGGTCGCCCGACGCGCCGGCATCGCCGCCTCGGAGGTGCGCGGGACCTACGAGGGGCTCTGGCTGCTCGATCGCGCCGACGAGCACGCGCTCAGCGCACCCGACCCCGACGACCAGCTGGCGAAGAACGCCTCGATCCGCGCCGAGATGCACCTCGACGCGGGTGCACTCATCAAGGCCGAGGCTGAGGCCCGCCGGTCGCTCGAGCTGGGCACCGTCACCGAGATCACCCGGCAGGCCGCCCGCACCCCGGCCGACGTCCGGGTCTCCCGTGGCGCCTTCCGCGACGCCACCGTGACCCTCAGCGACCTTCTCGCCGGCCGCGACCACAAGGACGAGCGCTGGATCTCGCTGTCCGCGCGCACCCTGCTGGCTCGGATCGCCCTCGAGCAGGGACGCCCGACCGAGGCAGCGTCCGCCGCGCGGGCGGTTGTGGCCGACGCCCGCGCCATCGCTGAGGACCGCGTCGCGCTGATCGCCGAGACGCTGCTGCGCCACCTCGACCCGTCATTCGTGCCTCCCGACATCGATCGGGACGCCCTGCCGTGGGCGGTCCGGATCCCGGTGCTCGCGCAGGATGCCCGCGAGCTGCTGCGCGACGGGGAGCTGGCCCGGGCGGCCGGGCTCGCGGCCGACGTGGTCGTGCTCGCCGACAGCACCGGCCCGGGCCGCGACGCGGTCGAGGGGCGACTGCTGCTCGCTCGCGCCCTGCTTGCGAGCGGCGACCAGACCCGGAGCCATCACCACCTTCCCGGCCGCCCTCGACCGGGCCGCCGAGCTGCCGATGCCACTGCGTGTCGCCGATGCGCTCGACGGCCCGGGCCCGGGTCGGTCAGCAGCGCGAGATGCGAGATGCCCGCACACTGGCGGCAGCCGCCAACCGCGCCTGAGCTCCCAGCCGGGCCGCCTCGTGGGGCTACGCCGCCGACGAGCCGCTCGTCGTCGGCCGGTCGGTTCCGGCCGGCTGGATCGTCGACACGACGTTCACCCCGGCCGGCGTCGAGGCGGTCGTCGGGCTCTTCTCGGGCGCCACGGCCCGAGCGACCGACACCGTGCTCGACCGCCTGAGCAACGCGGAGCGACAGGTCGCCGAGCGCGTGGCGCTGGGCCTGACCAGTCGACAGATCGCCGCGGAGCTCTTCATCTCGCCGCGCACCGTCGACGCCCACCTCACGCACATCTACCGCAAGCTCGACATCACGACGCGCGCCAAGCTCGCCGCCCTCGTCGTCAACCCGGGCTGACTCCAACCGCCGAGTCGGCGCAAGTCAACCGCCGAGTCGGCACAAGTTGCCCGCCGAGTCGGCGCAAGTTGCCCGCCGAGTCGGCGCAAGTTGCCCGCCGAGTCGGCACAAGGTGACAGTCAGCGCTGGCTGTAGTCCCGGAATCCGCGCTGGGTCTTGCGACCGAGGTAGCCCGCCGTGACGAGGTGCTCGAGCAGCGGCGCCGGCGCGAAGCCGGGCTCACGGAACTCGAGGTAGAGCTCGCGCTGGATCGCCAGCGACACGTCGTTGCCGACCACGTCGAGCAGCTCGAAGGGACCCATCGGCAGCGCACAGCCCTGCTTCATCGCGGTGTCGATGTCGTCGGCCGTGGCGTAGTGCGCCTCCAGCATCTTCACGGCGTCGTTGAGGTAGGGGAAGAGCAGCGCATTGACGATGAACCCCGCGCGGTCACCGCACGAGACGGCGACCTTGCCGACCTTGTCGCACAGCGCACGGACCGTCTCGGCGACGTCCTCGGCCGTGGCGACGGTGGAGACGACCTCGACCAGCTTCATGATCGGGGCGGGGTTGAAGAAGTGCATGCCGATGACGTCCTGCGGACGGTTCGTCGCCTTCGCCAGCGAGATCACCGGCAGCGAGGAGGTCGTCGTGGCCGGGATCGCGCCCGGCTTGCAGATCTCGTCGAGATTCTCGAACAGCGTGGTCTTGATCCGCAGGTCCTCGGCGATCGCCTCGACGACGAGATCGACATTCGCGAGGTCGTCGAGCGAGGTGGTGCCGGTCAACCGGCCGAGCACCTCGGCCTTGGTCGCCTCCTCGAGCTTGCCGCGCTGGATCGCCTTGTCCAACGACTTCTCGATCGTGGCGCGCACTCCCTCGACCTTGTCGGCCGAGCGTCCGACGTACACGACGTCGAGGCCGCTCTTGGCGAAGACCTCGACGATGCCCGCCGCCATGGTGCCGGTGCCGACGACGCCGACCGTCGCGACCGGGCGCTTGAGCTGGGGCAGGTCGTCGGCCGACGGGGTGCTCGCGTCGGCGACGACCGCCGAGCTGTCCCTGGCTCTCGTAGGTGTAGAAGCCCTTGCCGGTCTTGCGGCCCAGCAGGCCGGCGGTGACCATCTGCTTCAGGATCGGAACTGGGGCGTGCAGGCGGTCGCGGCCCTGCTTGTACATCGTGTCGAGGATCTCGTAGGCCGTGTCGAGACCGATCAGGTCGAGCAGCGCCAGCGGACCCATCGGGTAGCCGCAGCCGAACCGCATGGCGGCGTCGATGTCCTCGCGGGTGGCGTACTTCGTCTCGAGCATGGACGCCGCGTGGTTGAGGTAGCCGAAGAGCAAGGTGTTGGCGATGAAGCCGGCCTTGTCGCCGCAGACGACGGGGTTCTTGCCCAGCTTGCCCACCGGGCCCTCGACGTCGGCCAGCACCGCGGGCTCGGTGACCACGGTGCGGACGATCTCGACGAGGTTCTGGACGGGCGCCGGGTTGAAGAAGTGCACGCCCACGACCCGGCCCGGGTGCCTGTTGGCCGTGGAGATCTCGGTGACGGGCAGCGACGAGGTGTTGGTCGCCGGGATCGCATCGGGCTTGACGATGTCGTCCGGGCGGCGGAAGAGGTCCTTCTTGATCTCGAGCGACTCCACGACCGCCTCGACCACGAAGTCGGCCTCCGCGAGCGCGGACAGGTCGGTGGCGAAGGAGATCCGGCCGAGGATCTCGGCCCGGTCCGCCTCGGACATCTTGCCGCGCGCCACCGCACGCCCCGTGGAGTGCGAGAGGTGCCCGCGGCCGCGCTCGACGGCCTCGTCGGTCAGCTCGATGCCGATCACACTGAAGCCGTTGCGTGCGAAGACCTCGGCGATGCCGGCGCCCATCGTGCCGAGTCCGATGACACCGATGGTGTCGAAGGTGCGGGGGGCGCGCTCGGTTGATGCAGTCGTCATGGCGGCAGCATGCCATGCGACGAGAGGACGCCGAGCCGGCGTTCACTACCTGTCAGTAGGTGCGGAAGCCCTCGCCGGTCTTGCGACCGAGCTTGCCCTCGGCGACCAGCGACTCCAGTGTGGCGGCGGGCGCGAAGCCCTTTCGCCGAACTCGGCGAAGAGCTCCTGCTGGATCGCCAGCGACACGTCGTTGCCGACCACGTCGAGCAGGGCGAAGGGTCCCATCGGGAAACCGGCCTGCTCCTTGATCGCGTCGTCGATCTCGTCGATCGTCGCGGCGCCCGAGTCGAGCAGCTTGACCGCGTCGTTGAGGTAGGGGAACAGCAGGCAGTTGACGATGAAGCCCGACCGGTCGCCGCACGAGACCGCGACCTTGCCGACCTTCGCGCAGAGCGCGAGCACGGTCTCGTTGACCTCGGCGGACGTGGCCTCGGTGGTGACTACCTCGACCAGCTTCATGATCGTGGCGGGGTTGAAGAAGTGCATGCCGATGACGGCCTCGGGACGCGAGGTGACCGCGCCGAGCGCGGTGATCGGCATCGAGGAGGTCGTGGTGGCCGGGATCGCGCCGGGCTTGCAGATCCGGTCGAGGTCCTTGTAGAGGTCGGTCTTGATCGCGAGGTCCTCGGCGATCGCCTCGACGACGATGTCGACGTCGGCGAGCGCTTCGCGGTCGGTCGCGCCGGTCAGGCGGCCGAGCGCAGCCGTCTTGGCGGCCTCGTCGATCCTGCCCTTCTCGACGAGCTTGGACAGGCCCTTGTCGATGAACGCGACGACGCCGGCGATCTTGTCGTCGCCACGGCCGACGAAGACCACGTCGTAGCCGGCCCGGGCGAAGACCCGGACGATGCCCGAGGCCATGGTGCCGGTGCCGACGACGCCGACCTTGGCGATCTCCTGCTTGAGCTCGGGGGCCGTGGCCCCGGCGGCGGAGCCGGTCTCGGCGAACGTCGAGCCGTCGGCCGCGAGGGTCTGGAGCACCTCGGCCGGCTGGTGCAGCGCGTCGCCGCTGTCGAGGAAGCGAGCATTGAGCCCGGCCCGCACGGCGTCGGCGCCGATCTCGTCGATGACCGTCAGCGGGCCCGGGGGTAGCCACAGCCGAAGCGCATCGCGTTGTCGATGTCGACCGCAGAGGCGTAGCCGGCCTCGAACATGCGCGCGGCGTGGTTCAGGTACGGGAGGACGAGCGCGTCGTGGATCTGCTCGTTCGTCAGCTCAGTCATGCGGCAAAGTGTGACACCGGGTTATACCCATGAGTAACCCCCGACGCCTGAGACGTCGGTCACCTCCGACGCTTCACGGCCGGGTCACGACCACGCGATCGCCGGGTCGTACGGCGCCGGGCTGGACGACGCGCACACAGCCCGCGCAGCCGACGTGGCTTGCCTTCGGGGCCGTTCACGAAGGCCATCGCGTCCTTGCCTGTAGCGCGATGAACTTGGCGCAGCCGTTGTGCGGCTGGTCCGTCACCTCGATCACCGCTCCCCCGTCGCCCGGCTCGCCGAACATCAGCAGGCTCCATGCGGGCAGGTTCTCGTGTGACAGGTCGAGGTCGAGGAAGAGCTGGTCGCCGGCCAACGCCTCGCGCTCGGCGTCCCGGGCGACGAACTCGACCAGCCGGTGGTTCATCACGTTGAGCTGCATGTCGGGGGTGCGCCGCCCCATCGGGCGTACGGCGACTACCGCGCGCGTCCCAGCTGTCGCCGACGAGCCCGACCGCCGGGTCGAGCTCACCGAGGGCGAGCACCTCGCGCTGGCCGACCGCAGGTCGCCGTACGACGAGGCGGACCGTGCCCTCGTCCTTGGGCGAGGCGTCGAGCGTCGGCAGGAACGCGTGCAGCTCCTCGTTGGTGCGGTGTCGGCGCAGGGTCCGCCGGGCCGGGGTGCTGGCCGTCAGGTCGGCCTCCGCCTCCAGCGCGAGCTGGTGGGAGGCCCGCGGCTCTTCGGGGGTGAACGGCTCGAAGCCCGGCCCGGTCGCCCCCGCCTCGACGAGGGTCGTGACCTGCCCGTGGCCGCGCACGGCGAGCTGCTCGCAGACCGCCTCGACGAGCGCATCTCCGACCAGCGCGTCGTCCTGCTCGGTCCACACGGCCAGCTGGGCCAGTGTGCCCGGCCATCGGGGAAGCTGACTCGCGCGAAGCCGACGGGCGGGTCGCTGACGACGAGCACCATCTCCTCGCGTCCGACGTCGCCGGCCGGGCCGGTCAGCAGGGGAAGGTCGCGGGCGCGAGCGGGTCGCACGTCGGGGAGCGGTCACGGGGTCACTGTAGATTCACGCCCCGTGAGGATCGTCGTTGCGCTGCCGCGGTGGACTATGCCGGCCGATTGACCGCCCATCTGCCCATGGCGACGCGGGTCTTGATGATCAAGGCCGACGGCTCCGTGCTCGTGCACTCCGACGGCGGGTCCTACAAGCCGCTCAACTGGATGTCTCCGCCGGCCACGTTCCGCGAGGGCAGCACCGAGGACGGACAGGTCGAGTGGACCGTCACGGCGGCCAAGACCGACGACACCCTGCGCATCCTGATCGAGGAGATCCACGCCGACTCCATCCACGACCCGGGGCTCGACCCCGGCCTGCAGAAGGACGGCGTCGAGAAGCACCTCCGGGAGCTGCTCGCCGAGCACCCCGCGACCCCGGCCGACGGCCTGACGCTCGTACGCCGCGAGTTCCCGACCGCCATCGGTCCCGTCGACCTGATGTGCCGCGACGACGCCGGCCTCAGCGTCGCCGTCGAGATCAAGCGGCGTGGCGACATCGACGGCGTCGAGCAGCTGACCCGCTATCTCGAGCTCCTCAACCGCGACCCGCTGCTCAACAGCAAGGGGCCGGTCCGCGGCATCTTCGCCGCCCGGGAGATCAAGCCCCGGGCGCGGGTTCTCGCGACCGACCGCGGGATCGCCTGCGCGCTCGTCGACTACGACCTGCTGCGCGGCATGGACGACTCCGAGCACCGGCTCTTCTGACTCACCGCGCCGCGCACGCGACCCCGCTGCTCGCGTTCCGGCCTGCATTTCCACTCGCACGAGTGGAAATTCATCCGCCGTCGAGCGTGGGACCGCCCGTCTCGGCCTGAATTTCCACTCGCTCGAGTGGAAGTTCATCGGCGGCCGGGGCCCGGTGCGGCGTGACCGCTACCCTCACCCGGTGACCAGCGAGCGGATCTACCACATCGCCACCCGTGCGGACTGGGAGGCGACGATCGAGTCGGGGACGTACACGACCTCGACCGCCGGGAGGACGCTCGCAGACGAAGGCTTCATCCACGCCTCACGCCGCGAGCAGGTGCAGGGCGTGTTCGACCGTTACTACGCAGCGGCCGGCGAGCCGCTCGTGCTGCTGACGATCGACCCTGCGCGGCTGGAGTCGGAAGTATGCGCGGAAGCCGTCGGCGACGACACCTACCCGCACGTCTACGGCCCGATCAACCGCAAGGCCGTCGTCGACGTCGTGCCGCTGGACCGGCACGGGCGTCCGGAGACGTTCGCCCGGGTCTTCATCAGGGGCGTCGCGAAGCGGATGGGCATCGCGGTGCTGGTGATGGCACTGATCGTGATCGCCGTCGTCGTGGCCGGCAAGATCGCGAGTTGATCAGGCGGCCTTCTTGCCGGCCTTCTTGATCTGGGACTTCTTCACCTTGACGAGCTTGCGCTTGTGCACGGTGTAGCCCTCGGGCAGGGTGCCCTCCCTGAGCATGCGCAGGGGGCAGCGGTTGCACTTCGACTTCGAAACGCAACATTCCTTCTTCGGAAGCTTCATGACCTTGCCGCGCTTGCCCTTGCCCATGGCCCGCACGATACCCGATGAAGGCTTGCCTTACCTAAGGCGTCCGTCACATCGGCAACGTTTCGCCCGCCCACGACCGGGCGACCCAGCCGTCCGCGTCCGCCGCGAGCTCGATGACGTCGCAGTTCGCGAGCGGGCGGGTCAGCGGGAAGCGAGGCTCGAGGTTGCGTGCCGGGTTCGAGATCGCCGTACAGATGGCCCCGCCATGGCTGATGACCAGCACGGCCTCGCCGCGATAGCGATCGGCGGCTTCCTCGAGCACGCCACACATCCGCTCGATGACCCGGGCGCCCGACTCGCCTCCGCGGATGGGCGTGTCCAGCCGACCCTCGAGCCAGTCGTCGAAGACCGGGCGGAACGGATCAGGCTCCGCGGGCTGGCCCGCGTGGGACCCGACACCGAACTCGCGCAGGTCATGACGGACGGTCACCCCGACTCCGAGCCGCGCGGCCACGATCTCGCCCGTCTGGACGGCGCGCGACATCGAGCTCGTGTAGACGTGGGCGATGCGCTCCCCCGCCACCGGGTCCGCGAGCGCCAAGGCCTGCGTCCTGCCCAGCGCGCTCAGGCTGCCGCCGGCATCCGACAGCAGCTCCGACTCGTACTCGGCCTCGCCGTGCCGGGCCACGAACACCCGGGCGGCACATTGGAGATCCCCCATGACCCGAGCCTAGGACAGGTCGTTGGCCTTGCGAATCACGTCGACGATGCCGCCCATGATGGCGGTCAGCCCGAAGTCCTTCGGCGTGTAGACGGCCGCGACACCCTGCTCCATCAGCCGCTTGCCGTCGGACTCGGGGATGATGCCGCCGACGATCACCGGGATGTCGTCGAGGCCCGCGGCCCGCAGCCCCTCGAGCACGTCGGGCACCAGCTCCATGTGCGAGCCCGACAGGATCGAGAGACCGACGCAGTGCACGTCCTCGGCGATCGCCGCGGCCACGATCTGCTCCGGCGTCAGCCGGATGCCCCGGTAGATGACCTCGAAGCCGGCGTCGCGGGCGCGTACGGCGACCTGCTCCGCACCATTGCTGTGACCGTCCAGACCGGGCTTGCCCACGAGCAGTCGGAGTCGGCCGCCGAGCTCCGCGCCCGTGGCCCTGACCTTCTCGCGGACCGCCGTCAGCTCGGCACCGGCCTCGACCACACCGATCGCACCGGAGACCCCGGTGGGGGGCGCGGAACTCGCCGAACACCTCGCGCAGGGTGCCGGCCCACTCCCCCGTCGTGGCGCCGGCGCGGGCGGCGGCCGTGGTCGCGTGCATCAGGTTCTTGTCGGTCTTCGCCTCGGCAGCGAGCGTGGCGAGCGCCGCGGTCACTGCGGCCTCGTCCCGCTGGGCCTTCCAGTCGGCGACGGACTTGAGCGCGGTCGCCTCGGCCTGCGGGTCGGCGGCCATGATCGCGTCGTCGAGGTTGGCGGTCAGCGGCGAGGGCTCGGTGGTGTCGAACTTGTTCACCCCGACGACGATCTCGTCGCCGGCCTCGATCCGGGCCCGGCGAGCGGCGTGGGCACTGACCAGCGCCTGCTTCATGTAGCCGGACTCGACGGCGGCGATCGCTCCGCCCATGGCCTGCACGCGGTCGATCTCTGCCTTGGCACCTTCTACGAGCGAGGCGACCTTGGCGGCAATGACGTGCGAGCCGTCGAAGATGTCGTCGTACTCCAGCAGGTCGGACTCGAAGGCGAGCACCTGCTGCAGGCGCAGCGACCACTGCTGGTCCCACGGTCGCGGGAGGCCGAGGGCCTCGTTCCACGCCGGCAGCTGTACGGCGCGGGCGCGGGCGTTCTTCGACAACGTGACCCCGAGCATCTCCAGCACGATCCGCTGGACGTTGTTCTCGGGCTGCGCCTCGGTGAGGCCCAGCGAGTTGACCTGCACGCCGTAGCGGAAGCGGCGCATCTTCTCGTCCTCGACGCCGTAGCGCTCGCGGGTGATCTCGTCCCAGAGCTGCACGAAGGCCCGCATCTTGCAGGTCTCCTCGACGAAGCGGACGCCGGCGTTGACGAAGAAGCTGATCCGGCCGACGACCTTCTCGAAGTCGTCCTCGGAGACCTGCCCGGAGTTCTTGACCTGGTCGAGCACCGCGATCGCCGTACACAACGCGTAGGCCAGCTCCCGGGTGGGCGTCGCCCCGGCCTCCCGGAGGTGGTAGCTGCAGATGTTGATCGGGTTCCACTTGGGGATCTCGTGGACCGTGTAGGCGATCATGTCGCTGATCAGGCGCAACGAGTGCTCGGGCGGGAAGACGTAGGTCCCGCGCGAGAGGTATTCCTTGATGATGTCGTTCTGGGTCGTGCCCGCGAGCTGGTGGGCGACCTCGGACGGCGCCATGCCGGGGTTCTGCTCCTCCGCGGCGACTGGTACATCGCGAGCAGCCACATGGCGGTCGCGTTGATCGTCATCGAGGTGTTCATCCCCGTCAGCGGGATGTCCTCGAACAGGCGGCGCATCTCGCCCATGTGCGGGATCGGCACGCCGACCTTGCCGACCTCGCCGCGGCTGAGCGGGGAGTCGGGGGTCGTAGCCGGTCTGCGTCGGCAGGTCGAAGGCCACACTGAGGCCGGTCTGGCCCTTGGCGAGGTTGCCGCGGTAGAGCGCGTTGGACGCGGCGGCCGTGGAGTGGCCGGCGTAGGTCCGCATCACCCACGGGCGATCCTTCTCGGGACGTGCGGCCTCAACCTGCTTGTCTGTCATGGGCACAGGGTATGGCCCGCATTACCACTGAGTCACCGGATGGAAATGTGAAGAACCCCACCCGGTCAGGCGCTGGCAGCCTGCCGCTCGACCTCGAACGAGTGCGCCAACCGCGAGAGGTGCATCATCCGGCGCACCGACGGCCCGCAGTTGCGCAGCGTCAGGTGGTGTCCCGACCGGGTGGCCCGCCGGGTGGCCACGGCCAGCACTCGCAGGGCCGTGACGTCGATGGTGTCGACCCGGGTCATGTCGACGACCACGTCCTGCTCGGTGCCCTCGAGGCACTCGTAGATCGCGTTGCGCACCACGAAGGTGCTGCGGACGTCGAAGTCGCCGTGGAGTATGAGTGTGGTGCCGTCGAAGGTGATGACCATGGTGTTGCCCCCTGTGTCCCGAGATTGGACTGCATTCCCCCGGAGCCGTGCAGCGGAGTGACCGCCGTCACCGACTATGACGCAGTACTACCCGCGACCGTTGCATTCATGCCACACCTTTTCGGTGTGTCCCGAGCGATACGCTCACCGACATGGTCAACCTGACGCGCATCTACACCCGCACCGGCGATGCCGGCTCCACCCGGCTCGGCGACATGAGCGAGACCACGAAGAACGACCTGCGCCTGCATGCGTACGCCGATGTCGACGAGGCCAACGCGACGATCGGCCCGGCATTGGCCCGGGGCAGGCTCGAGGACGATGTCGTCAAGGTGCTCACGCACGTGCAGAACGACCTCTTCGACGTCGGCGCCGACTTCTGCACCCCGGTCGTGGAGAACCCCGAGTTCCCGCCCCTACGGATCGAGCAGGACTACGTCGACCGGCTCGAGTCCCGGTGCGACCTCTACAACGAGCAGCTGCCCAACCTGCGCTCGTTCATCCTCAACGGCGGCACGGAGGGCGCGGCCCTGCTGCACGTCGCCCGCACCGTCGTCCGCCGGGCCGAGCGGTCCGCCCGGGCGGCCTACGCCGAGCACGGCGACACCATGAACAAGCTGGCGATCACCTATCTCAACCGCCTTTCCGACCTCGTCTTCATCCCGGCCCGCCACGCGAACCGGGAGAACGGCGACGTGCTGTGGGTCCCGGGCGGCGAGCGCTCCACCGATTGATCCATTGACATGTGACCAAATGGTCACCTATTCTCGAGCGCATGGACGAGGTGTTCAAGGCACTGGCAGACCCGACCCGTCGGGCGTTGCTGGACGCTTTTCGCGACCGACGGTCAGACGCTGAGCGCCCCGGAGGGGCGCCTCGAGATGACGCGCTTCGGCGTGATGAAGCACCTGAAGGTGCTCGAGGAGGCCGGCGTGGTCACCACGCGCCGCGAAGGCCGCGAGAAGCTGCACTTCCTCAACCCCGTCCCGATCAGGCTCGTCCACGACCGGTGGGTGAGCAAGTTTGCCGAGCCCCGGGCCGCGACGCTCAGCGGGCTCAAGACCTATCTGGAGGATGAGGACATGACCACCGTCAAGACCGTTTCCTGGGCCGAGGGCACCGCTCCCGTCGCCGAGGGCACCGCCGTGTTCGAGGTATTCATCAAGACCACTCCCGAGCGACTCTGGGAGGCGATCACCGACCCCGCGCAGCGGGCGATCTACAGCTTCGGTGTCCAGACGCAGAGCGACTGGACCTCGGGCTCCGACTACACCGCGGGCATCCCGGGGGTCGTCGACATCTCCTCGGGCACCAACATCGAGGTCGATCCGCCCCATCTCCTGGTGCAGACGTTCGACGCCCTGTGGAGCGACGACGTCAAGGCACAGGGCACGACCCGCGTCACCCGGGAGATCGAGCAGGTCGGCACCTCGTGCCGGCTGACGGTGATCCACGACGGCCTGCCCGCCCGGGCCAACCCCGAGCTGTACGGCGGTTGGCCGATGATCCTGTCCGGCCTCAAGACGCTCCCCGGAGACCGGAGAGCCGCTCGACACCCCCGGCTCGCTGATGTACTCCTGAGGGGTGACCGACGACGCTCGCTGGGCAACCCACCCGGTCACCGCGGCGCGGTTCGACGACTTCGCCGACGTCATCAACCCCAACCGGCGCGACACGCACTGCTGGTGCCTGTCGCACCGGTTGCAGGCCGAGCAGATCGACGAGCTCGGCGACGGCAGCCGTGAGAGCGCCGCGCGAGCCCCGGCCACGCAGCGGGGCAGCTTCGGCGTCGTCACCTACCGCGACGAGGTGCCCGTTGGCTGGTGCCACGTGGCCCCGCGCGCGGAGATCACCCGGCTGGCCGCCTCCCGGCTGATCCGGCCGATCGACGACCTCCCCGTCTGGAGCATCATCTGTGTCGTCGTGAGGTCGGGGCACCTGCAGGCTGGGTGTCACCCAGCACTTGATCGAGGGCGCCGTGTCCTACGCCGCAGCGCGAGGCGCCCCGGCCGTGGAGACCTATCCCGTCGACCCGCCCGGTCGGATGGACCTGACCATGGCGTTCGTCGGCACCCGGGCCATGTTCGAGCGGTGCGGCTTCGAGGTGGTGGGGAGCACGGACGCGGTCGCGAGCAAGCTGCCACGACTGATCATGCGTCGCGCACTCGGCTGAGCTGCGGTTCGCGCGCGGCCGGCACCACGAGCGCCGCCGGCATGAGGAGTACGGCGACGACCAGCAACGCCTTGAGGGTGCCGACCTCGTCCCCCACGAAACCGAGAAGAGGCGGGCCGGCGAGGAAGGCGGCGTAGCCGATCGTCGAGACGACCGAGACCCGTGCCGCCGCCCGGACCGGATCGTCGGCCGCGGCACTCATGCCCACGGGGAAGCCGAGTGAGGCGCCCGCTCCCCACAGCACGATGCCGGTCACGACCACGGCCGGATGCGAGCCGAAGACGATGAGCACGACGCCGAGTCCCGCGGTCGCCATGGTCCCCCACAGCATCGTCACCCGGCCGAAGCGGTCGATCAGGGTCGTGCCGGCGAAGCGGCCGGCGGTCATCGCCGCGACGAAGACGGCGAAGCCGGCCACGCCTACGGAGTGCGAGACGTCGTGGCCGTCGACCGACCGGGGCGACCGCGAGCCAGTCGTTGGCAGTGCCCTCGGTCGTCGCCGGGGCCAGCACCATCACCCCGATCAGCAGCGTGCGCGGCTCGAGCCGAGCCCGGGCAGCAGACGTGCGCTCGTCGGCGTGGACCTCGACGATCGGCAGGAAGCGCGGCGAGGTCACCCACACCGGGGGCGAGGGCCGGGGCGACCACGGCGACCGGGTGCACCACGGCCGGCACCGACAGCTCGACCAGCAGGGCACCCAGCAGGGCACCGACGACCGTGCCGCCGCTGAAGCCGGCGTGGAAGCGCGGCATGATCGTGCGACCCAGCCCGCGCTCGACCTCGGCACCCTCGACGTTCATGGCGACGTCCCACACGCCGATGCCGACGCCGTACAACAAGAGGCCGACCGTGGTCAGGGCCAGCACCTCACCCGGGCCGACCGCGGCCAACGCCATCCCGAGCGCGGCCGCGACCGCGCCTGAGCCGGACGACCCGCACGGTCCCCCACCGGTTGATGGCCGCCCCGGTCGTGGGCAGAGCAACGACGGACCCGGCGGCGATCGCCAGCAGCAAGAGCCCGAGCTGACCGTTCGTCAGGTCGAAGCTCGACTCGCGCCTCGGGGATGCGCGCGACCCAGCTGGCGAAGACCAGCCCGTTGAGGAAGAAGGTGAGACCGACCGCGTTGCGTGCGGAGGTCAGCGCAGGCATCAGGTGCGGTGCCGATCCCAGTCGGTGCCGGGCGGACCCGCCTCGAGCCGGGACTGGAAACCGGTGAGCGAGGCTTCGCTCATGGCGAGCTCGACGGGACCGTTCGGCGTCGCGCAGGACACGATGACGTGCCCGGCATAGAGGGACATCTGCTCGGCCCCGACGGCGTCGCGGCGTCCGGAGTAGGACAGCGACCCCCGCGACCAGACCCGACGGGGCTGGTGGGACAACGAGAAGATGCGGAACCACTCCGGGTGCTCACCGCTGTAGCGCCCCAGTCCGAGCAGCCAGCCGCGGCCCGGGTGGGCGGTGTGCAGGCGACAGCTGAGCTCGAAGGTGCCGCCGTTGCGAGACAGGACCCGCCGGCGAACGATGAGCGCCAGTCCGTAGAGCAGGGGAAGCAGCAGGAGCACGGCAGCAGACTCGAGGAGCCATTGCCAGACGGGCATCCACTCTCCTGCTGTTGATCGAGGCGGGTGAGGCAGAAACAGAGAAGCGCACGAACCCCAGCGGGGTTCGTGCGCTCACCCTATCGGGCTGTCTGGGCAAGTGGTCAGGAAGCCCGTTCCACTGCACGGATCCGCGCCTCGGCGCGGCGGACTTCCTCGCCGAGGACGTCGAGATTCTTCTCCCCGGAAGCCTTCGCCCGTTCGAGGTCCGCACGGGCCTTCTCGAGGTCGATCTCGTGCGACATCTCTGCGTGCTCCGAGAGGATCGACACGCGGTTGTTGGCCACGGACAGGAAGCCCGCGTCCACGGCCGCGACCCGGGTCTCGCCGTCCTCGGTCAGCACGTCGACGACACCCTCGATGATCACCGAGAGGATCGGCGCGTGCCCCGGCAGGATGCCGACGTCGCCCTCGGTCGTGCGAGCGATCACGCGGCTCGCCGTACCGGACCAGACGAGCCGGTCCGCCGCGACGAGCTCTACCTGAAGGGTGCCAGCCATCAGAGGCTCTTCTGGATCTCGGCCCACTTGCGCTCGACGTCGTCGAGGCCACCGCACATGAAGAACGCCTGCTCGGCGACGTGGTCGTACTCGCCGTTCGCGATCTTGTTGAACGCCTCGATCGTGTCGGCAACCGGAACCGTCGAACCCTCGATGCCGGTGAACTGCTTGGCGACGTAGGTGTTCTGCGAGAGGAAGCGCTGGATGCGACGGGCGCGGAGGACGATGATCTTGTCCTCCTCGGAGAGCTCGTCGACACCGAGGATCGCGATGATGTCCCTCGGAGCTCCTTGTTGCGCTGCAGGATCTGCTTGACGCGGATCGCGCAGTTGTAGTGGTCCTGACCGATGTACTGCGGGTCGAGGATCCGCGACGTCGAGGTCAGCGGGTCGACGGCCGGGTAGATACCGAGCGACGCGATCTCGCGCGAGAGCTCGGTGGTGGCGTCGAGGTGCGCGAAGGTCGTGGCCGGCGCCGGGTCGGTGTAGTCGTCGGCCGGCACGTAGATCGCCTGCAGCGAGGTGATCGAGCGACCACGCGTCGAGGTGATCCGCTCCCGGAGCTGACCCATCTCGTCGGCGAGGTTGGGCTGGTAGCCCACCGCGGACGGCATGCGGCCGAGCAGCGTGGAGACCTCGGAACCGGCCCGGGTGAACCGGAAGATGTTGTCGATGAAGAGCAGCACGTCCCGGTTCTGGACGTCGCGGAAGTACTCCGCCATCGTCAGGGCCGACAGGGCGACCCGCAGGCGGGTGCCCGGCGGCTCGTCCATCTGGCCGAAGACCGGGGCAACCTTGTCGAAGACGCCGGCCTCCTGCATCTCGACGATGAGGTCGTTGCCCTCACGGGTGCGCTCGCCGACACCGGCGAACACCGACACACCACCGTGGTTCTTGGCGACGCGGGCGATCATCTCCCGGATCAGCACGGTCTTGCCGACACCGGCACCACCGAACAGGCCGATCTTTCCACCGGTGACGTAGGGCGTCAGCAGGTCGATGACCTTGATGCCGGTCTCGAACATCTGGGTCTTGGACTCCAGCTGGTCGAACTTCGGCGCCTTGCGGTGGATGCCCCAGCGCTCGGTGACGTCGAGGGTCTCGCCCTCTTCGAGGTTGAGGCAGTCGCCGGTGGTGTTGAACACCTTGCCGAGGGTGACGTCGCCGACGGGCACGGTGATGGACTCACCGGTGTCGACGATCTGGCCGCCGCGGACCGGGCCGTCGGTGGGCTTCATCGAGATGGCACGAACCATGCCGTCACCGATGTGCTGGGCGACCTCGAGGATGATCGTCTTGGTCTCATCACCCAGCTCGAAGGTGCAGGTCAGGGCGTTGTAGATGGGGGGCATCGCGTCGGACGGGAACTCGATGTCCACGACCGGGCCGATGACGCGGGCGATGCGGCCCACGCCGGCCACGGCCTTGGTCTCTGCAGACTCGTTGATGGTGGCAGTCATGTCTTTCACTCACTCCCGGCTTGGGCGTCGGCAAGGGCATTCACGCCGCCGACAATCTCGCTGATTTCTCGGGTAATGCCAGCCCTGGCGAGCCCGGTTGGCAATGCGCTTGTACTTCTTGATGAGCTCGTCGGCGTTGTCCGTGGCGGACTTCATCGCCTTCTGTCGAGCGGCCAGCTCGGAAGCGGCAGCCTGCAGCAGGGCGAAGAAGATCCGGCTCTGGACGTAGCGCGGCAGCAACGAGTCGAGGACCTCACTCGGGGAGGGCTCGAACTCGTAGAGCGGCAGCAGGTCCTCCTCGGCGGGCTTCTCCTCGCCCTCGACGACCTCCAGCGGCAGCAACCGGACCGCGGTGGGCTCCCGGTTGAGCATCGAGCGGAACCGCGTGTAGACCACGTGGACCTCGTCGACACCGGGTGCAGTGCCCTGCTCCGGCGCTGCGTCCGACTCGTTGAGGAACGCCGAGATCAGCGTCTCCCCGATGTCGCGGGCGACGTCGTAGGTCGGCTGGTCACTGAAGCCGGTCCACGCCCGGACGATCGGGCGCTGGCGGAACTTGAAGTAGGCCTCGCCCTTGCGACCGGTGACGTAGATGTCGGCCTGCTTGCCCTCACCCTTGAGCTTCTCGATGAGGCGCTCGGCCTCCTTGAGCACGCTCGAGGAGTAGGCGCCCGCCAGACCGCGGTCGGAGGTGACGATCAGGATCGCCGCCTTCTTCGGGTCCTCCGGCTCCACCGTCAACGCGTGGTCGACGTTGGAGAAGGTGGCGACGGCCGAGACCGCACGCGTGAGCTCACGCGCATGCAGCGGCGGCCCCTGGGCCCGCTGCTGCGCCTTGATGATGCGGGACGCGGCGATGAGCTCCATGGCACGCGTGATCTTCTTCATCGACTCCGTCGACTTGATCCGCGCGGTACTCGCGTACCGAAAGAGCCATCGGTCAGCTCCGCTTCTGCTTGACGATCTGCTCCTGCTCGACGTCCGCGTCCTCGAGAGCGACGTGCTCTTCCTTGCCGGCCTTGATGTTCTGGCCGTCAGAGGTCTCGAACTGGTCGAGGAAGGAGTCGTACGCCGCGATGAGCTGCGTCTCGGTGGAGTCCTCGAACTTCGTGGTCTCGCGGATGCCGGCGAGGATGCCGGCGTGGCTGCGACGCAGGTAGTCGAGGAACTCGTTCTCGAAGCGGAGGACGTCGTCGGTCGGAACGCGGTCGAGGCGGCCGGAGGTGCCGGTCCACAAGGAGACGGTCATCTCCTCGACGGGGTACGGCGAGTACTGCGGCTGCTTCAGCAGCGCCATCAGGCGCTGTCCGCGGTCGAGCTGCTGACGCGAGGCGGCGTCGAGGTCGGAGGCGAACATCGCGAAGGCCTCCATGGCGCGGAACTGCGCCGGGTCGACCTTGAGCGAACCCGTGACCGTCTTCATCGCCTTGGTCATGGCGGAACCACCCACGCGCGAGACCGAGACACCCACGTCGATGGCGGGGCGCTGGTTGGCCGCGAACAGGTCGGACTGCAAGAAGATCTGACCGTCGGTGATCGAGATGACGTTGGTCGGGATGAACGCCGACACGTCGTTGGCCTTGGTCTCGATGATCGGCAGGCCGGTCATCGAGCCCTTGCCCAGCTCGTCGGAGAGCTTGGCGCAACGCTCGAGCAGGCGGCTGTGCAGGTAGAAGACGTCACCCGGGTAGGCCTCGCGGCCCGGCGGACGACGCAGCAGCAGCGACACGGCGCGGTAGGCCTCGGCCTGCTTGGTGAGGTCGTCGAACACGATGAGGACGTGCTTGCCCTCATACATCCAGTGCTGGCCGATGGCCGAGCCGGTGTAGGGGGCGAGGTACTTGAAGCCGGCCGAGTCGGACGCGGGAGACGCGACGATCGTCGTGTACTCGAGCGCGCCGGCCTCTTCCGGGGGCGCCACGCACGGCGGCGATGGTCGAACCCTTCTGACCGATGGCGACGTAGATGCAGCGGACCTGCTTGTCCGGGTCGCCGGACTCCCAGTTGGCCTTCTGGTTGATGATCGTGTCGATCGCGATCGTGGTCTTGCCGGTCGAGCGGTCACCGATGATCAGCTGGCGCTGGCCGCGGCCGATCGGGGTCAGAGCGTCGATCGCCTTGATGCCCGTGGCGAGCGGCTCGTGCACCGACTTGCGCACCATCACGCCGGGAGCCCGGAGCTCCAGCGCGCGGCGACCCTCGAGCGGGGTGATCTCGCCGAGTCCGTCGATCGCGGTGCCGAGCGGGTCGACCACGCGTCCGAGGTAGCCGTCACCGACGGGGACCGAGAGGATCTCGCCCGTACGGCGAACCGACTGGCCTTCCTCGATCTTGTCGAAGTCACCGAGGACGACGACGCCGATCTCGCGGGTGTCGAGGTTCAGCGCAATGCCGAGGGTGCCGTCCTCGAACTCGAGCAGCTCGTTGGCCATGACCGAGGGCAGGCCGCTGACGCGGGCGATGCCGTCGGCTGCCTCGGCAACCGTGCCGACCTCTTCCTTGCTGGCCGCCTCGGGCTTGTAGTCGGACACGAAACGCTGAAGCGCGTCCCGGATCTCGTCCGGACGAATCGAAAGCTCCGTCATTTCCTCTTCCTCGTCTTCATCTGCTGCTGCTCGAAAGTATGGGTGTTCATGTCGCCGGGTCAGCCGGCCAGCTTGCGGCGGGCGTCGTCGATGCGCGTGGCGACGGTGCCGTCGATGACGTCGTCACCGACCTCGACGCGAATGCCGCCGATGATGTCCGGGTCGATCACCACGTTGAGGTGGATCGGCCGGTCGTACTGACGCGACAGGGCGTCCGTGAGGCGCTGCTTCTCTGCGTCGGCCAGCGGGTGCGCCACCCGAACGGTGGCGACTCGCTCGCCGTGCACCCGGGCGGCGACCTGCTGGTAGGTCTTCAGGGCGACAGCCACGGTGCGGTAGGTGCCCGCGAGTGCCTGCCGGGCCAGCGTGATGGTGGCCGGCAGCGCCTTGCCCTCGAGGAGTCCGTTGACCGGGACAGCCTTGTCGTCCACGGACCGGGCCGGGTCGGACAGCGCGTCGCGCAGCGACGGGTTGTCGTTGACGGCCCGGGCGTAGGCGTGCAGCTCGTCCGCGAGGCGGGCCGAGTCGTCGCCGGCGGACCGGACGATTGCCACCTCGCTGAGGTGCTCCAGCGCGTCGCCGAGGTTGCGGGCGACGGTCCAGCGCCGGCCGACGGCCGACACGAGGATGTCCATGGAGACCTGGTCGACCTTGCCACCGAAGATCTCGGTGACCGGGCCGGCCTTCGCCGTGGCGTCGACGGACTGGTCCGTCGTCACGCGGCGCAGGCCGGGCTCGGACCGCAGCAGCGTCGACACCGTGAAGAGGTCGTCGCCGATGCGGCTCGCGTCCGCGCCTGAACCGAGCTTGCTCTCCAGCTCGCTGGTGAGCCCAGCCGGGGCGTCGGCAGATGCTCCACGAAAGGCGGTGGTCATCAGTTGACCCCGCTCCCGGTGCTGGTGGAGCCGTCGCTCTCGAGCTCGGCGAGGAAGCGCTCGACCACGCGGCTCTGGCGAGCCTCGTCGTCCGGGCTCTCCCCGACGATGCGACCGGCAAGACCGGTGGCCGGGGTGCCGACCTCGGCACGCAGGGAGGTGACCGCCTGCTGGCGCTCCGCCTCGATCTGCGTCTTGCCGTGCTCGACGATCCGCGTGGCCTCGGCTCCGGGCCGACTCCCGCATCTCGGCGACGATCTGGGCACCCTGCTCACGCGCTTCCTCACGGATGCGCGCGGCCTCGTGCCGGGCGTCGGCCAGCTGCTTCTCGAGCTCGGCAAGCTTGGCGTCAGCCTCGGCCTGCTTCGACTCGGCGGCGCTCAGGCCGCCCTCGATCGCCTGAGTGCGCTCGGCGAAGGTCTTCTCGAAGTTCGGTACGACGAACTTTCGAATCGCGAAGAACAAGATCGCGAAGACGATCAGCGCCAGCACGATCTCCGAAACGACCGGTACGAGAGGGTTGTGGGCCTCTTCGGCCGCTTGGATAGCGGTGTTCACAGGTGATCTCCCTTATGCCGGGACGGTCGTCAGATGGGCAGGACGAACGCGAGCGCGACGGTGATGATGAAGAGTGCCTCAGCAAGAACGAAGCCAAGGATGGCGATCGACTGCAGGCGGCTCTGAGCCTCGGGCTGACGGGCAACGCCACTGATGAACGCGGCGAAGATCAGGCCGATACCGACACCGGGACCGATGGCGGAGAGGCCGAGGCCGATCATGTTGATGGAGCCTTCCACGGCTTTTCCTTTCGTCGGCGACGCGCTTGTCGCGCCGCTGTTTGGCGAAACTTATGAGGGGTGGATCAGTGCTCGTCTGCGAGCGCTTCCCCGATGTACATCGATGTGAGCAGGGTGAAGACGTAGGCCCGGAGGAACATCACCAGCATCTCCGGGAAGCTCACGC
The DNA here is from genome assembly GCF_024703895.1 of Nocardioides sp. B-3. GTDB lineage: Bacteria > Actinomycetota > Actinomycetes > Propionibacteriales > Nocardioidaceae > Nocardioides. Next base: position 3,073,465 of record NZ_CP087968.1, on the reverse strand, counting down.
CGATGCCGAGGGCGAAGGACAGGATGCCCACGCCGCCGTACAACAGGTTTCCGCTGGTCAGGAGCGCGGCACCACCGGTCGCGAACAGGATCAGCAGCAGGTGGCCGGCGAACATGTTGCCGAACAGACGCAGCGTGAGCGTGACCGGGCGGACCGGGATGTTGGAGAAGAACTCCAGCGGGACCAGCAGGATCAGGATCGGCCCGGAGACGCCCGAGGGCATCGTCGCGTGCTTGAGGTAGCCGAACAGGCCGTGCTTCCACACGCCGGTGCCGACGTAGACCAGCCGGGGAGATGGCCGCCAGCGGGACGACGAAGCCGATGCGCGAGAAGCTCGAGAACTGCAGCAGCGGGATGATGCCGTAGTAGTTGTTCACGAGGATGAACATGAACAACGAGAAGAGGTAGGGCACGAACTTCATGAAGTGCTCGCTGCCGATGTTGTCGCGAGCCAGCGTGTTGCGCACGAAGCCGTAGACGGCCTCCCCGGCGAACTGAAGGCGGCCCGGGACCAGCTGGCGCTTGCCCGAGGCAGCGATCGTGAAGCCCGGGATCAGCACGGCCGAGAGGATCAGCAGCAGCATCGGCTTGGTGACGCCGAAGTCGCCGACGTGGAACACCGGGGGCAGCTCGAAGCTGCCCGGGCCGGGAGCGTGGAAACCGCTCTCCTCGACTGCAGCGCCCTCACTCAGAGTCACGTGGAAGCTCATTCTCTCTCCTGCCTTGGCTCTGCTTGTCCCTGGCGCGGGCTGAGCCCGCCGAACCGTCCGAAAGTCATGTAGATCGCCAGCGCCACACCGAGCAGGATGCCGACGACGACGAGGAACCCGGTTCCGAGCCATCGATCGAGACCCCAGCCGATGAGACCGTAGATCGCAGCACCCGAGACGAGGTAGGAGAACGCCAACCGGGGGTCGCCGTAATGGGGTTCGTCGGGATGCTCCGAAGAGGCCTGCTGCTGAGCCATCGCGCCCCGGACAATAGCAGGCGTGGGTGGTCATCGCGCACCCGGCTCAGGGAGGTCGTAGACCGGGATCCGGGCCCGCATGGCGGCGATGATTTGGGCCACCATCCGGGCCAGCGTGGCGACGGCGACGCCGCCCCCGAACCAGCGTCGGTCGAAGGTGTCGTCCATCATCCCGTTGCGCGCCAGACCGAGCACGACGGCGGCCAGCACGACCAGCTGCACGGCGTAGGTCACGAGCGCGACGAGCACGGTCATGCTGGGCATGATCGAGGCCACGGTGTTGAGGACATAGACCCCGAAGCCGATCACCGCGACGACCAGCAGCGTGCTGACGGCGACGCTGCGCACCGCGGTGGCGTCGGCGAAGAGCCGAGCGAGCAGGGCCATCACCGGGCCGGCGACGAACGCCGCTCCGGCGGCACCGAGGAGCACGAAAGCACCCGGGCGGGTGTCCTGCTTCGACTCGGTCGTCATGGCGGCGGCCGTCCTGTGGAGGGGTCAGATCAGTGCGGAAAACCCTTGATCTACGGGGCTTCTCGTCCGCTCGTGAAAACTATCACAAAGTTTCCGGGCCCTGACAACCGGCCCTGTTCGCACCGGGCTTGTGCAGCACCGGCAGGACGAACGTCATCACCGCCACCAGCACGAACGCGGCTCCCAGTCCGACCCACGTGGAGGCCCCGCTGCGCAGGCTGACGAGCACCGATCCCCCGGCGACCGGGGCGGCCCACATCCACATGATGTAGACGGCGCGACGCTGCGAGTGCCCGATCTCGAGCAGGCGGTGGTGCAGGTGCTGCTTGTCAGGCGCGAACGGCGAGCGACCGGCCCGCGTGCGGCGTACGACCGCCAGCACCGGGTCGGCCACGGGCACCATCAGCAGCGAGGCCGGCAGCAGCACCGGAAGCACCGTCACGAGCAGGTTGTTGCCGTCGGAGTCGATCTCGTTGCCGGCGAACTGGCCGGTGACCGTCAGGGCGCTGGCCGAGAGCACCAGACCGATCAGCATCGAGCCGGAGTCGCCCATGAAGAGCCTCGCCGGGTGGAAGTTGTGCGGCAGGAAGCCGGCGCACGCCCCCGCCGGGCTGGCCGTGAGCAGCGCCCCGGTGGTGGCCAGCGTCAGGTCGTTCTTGCTGGCCGGGACGTAGCAGAAGAGGAAGAACGCGACGGCGCCGATGCCGACCACGCCGGCCGCCAGCCCGTCGAGCCCGTCGACGAAGTTGACGGCGTTGATGGTCGCGATCACCACGACGACGCTCAGCAGGGCCCCCTGCGCGGGATCCGGGATGAACTGGCTGCTGCCGTCGAGGCCCGGGAAGTAGTAGAACCGCACCCCGAAGACCACGAGCAGTGCGGCGGCCAGCACGGCCGCCGAGCTTGGTCAGCGCATCGATGTCGAAGATGTCGTCGAGGACGCCGACGGCACAGACCGGGGGCACCGGCGAGCAGCACCACGCCGGCGTCGCGGAAGACGAACGGGTCGCTGCGCGAGAGGAACGGCAGCTCCCGGGCCACGAGGTAGGCCGCGCCCGGGCCACCGAGCATGGCGAGCCCTCCCATGTAGGGAATCGGCTCGGTGTGGACGTCGCGATCACGGACCGCCGCGACCGCGCCAGTGCGCAGCGCGATCTCGCGTGCGATCACGGTCAGCAGGTAGGTGACGGTGCCGGCAACGAGGAAGACGAGGAGGTATTCGCGCATCTGCGGCTTCTAGCCCTCGTCCGTGAGCGCGATGCCCAGCGGATCGAGGACGGCGTTCAGCTCGTCGAGGGAGATCGCACCCCGGCGCAGGATCCGGCCCCGGTTGACGTCCGTGCAGTCGACGATCGTCGAGGCATCGGCACCCGCGCTCGTGCCGGCGTCCACGATCACCTCGACCGAGTCACCGAGCATCGCCTCCGCCTCGTCGGCAGTCCGCGCGGCCGGGCGCCCCGACAGGTTGGCCGAGCTCACGGCCAGCGGGCCGGTGCGCTCGAGCACGGCCGGGGGCGATCTGATCGTCGGGCATCCGCACCGCGACCGTGCCGCGCGTCTCCCCCGAGTCCCACTGCAGGGAGGACTGCTGACGGCAGACGACGGTGAGCGCGCCGGGCCAGAACTCCGCGACCGGGGCGCGGGCGTAGGACGGGACGCCGACGGCGAGTGCATCGAGCGTCGTCGCGGCGCTCACCAGCACCGGCGGCGGCATCTCCCGGCCTCGGCCCTTGGCCGCCAGCAGCGCCTTGACGGCGTCGGGCGAGAAGGCGTCGGCGGCGATGCCGTAGACCGTGTCGGTCGGCAGCACGATCAGTTCTCCACGCCGGATGGCCGGGGCCGCGGCCTCGATCGCCGCCTCGCGCTCGTCGTCGGTCGTCACGGGTAGGCGTTGCACCCGCCTATCGTGCCAGCCGTGCCGTCGTGAAGCGCGGACGACCTGCCGGGTCGCGGTGGTCGACGACCTCGACCCACCGACCGGTCGCCGCAAAGACGGCCGGTGCCGACTCCCCCTGCACGTCCGCGTGCTCGGCGCCGACCACTCCACCGGGCCTGAGCAGCAGCGCTGCGCGCACGGCCGGGACGCGGATCGCGTCGAGCCCGTCGTCCCCGGAGAACAGGGCCGGGTGCGGGTCGTGGTCTCGCGCTTCGGCGGCCACCGACTCCCGGGCCTCCAGCGGGATGTACGGCGGGTTGCACACGACCACGTCCACGGTCCCGAGCAGGTCGTCGAACGCCGTACCCATGTCGCCCTGACGCAGGTCGACCCCGGAACCGGCGAGGTTGCGCTCGGCCCAGTCGTGGGCCGACTCGTCCAGCTCCACGGCGTGCACGTCGGCGTCCGGGACCTCGTCGGTCACGGCCTTGGCGATCGCACCGGAGCCGGTGCAGAGGTCGACGACGACCGGCGTCCGTCCGGCGGCCGGGACGGCCGACGCGTGCTCGACGGCCCAGCCGGCCAGCAGCTCGGTCTCGGGCCGCGGCACGAAGACGCCCGGACCGACGGCCAGCTCGACGTGCCGGAAGAAGGCCGCACCGGTCAGGTGCTGCAGCGGTTCGCGGGCAGCCCGTCGCTCGATCAGCGCGTCGAAGCGGTCGGCCGGCTCGCCCTCGACCGTGTCGACCCGGAACAGGGTCTTGCGCTCGAGCCCGTGCACGTGGGCGAGCAGCTCGGCCGCGTCGTGCTCCGGGCTCGCGACCCCGGCCGACCGGAGCCGGTCGGCGGCCGCTGCCGGGGCCACCGTGCGGCGTACGCCGGTCACTGCTCGAGCGCCTCGAGGCGCGTGGCGAGGTCGGCCTCGACACACGACTGCAGGACCGGGCCGAGCTCGCCGTCGAGGACGGTGTCGAGGTTGTAGGCCTTGTAGCCGGTGCGGTGGTCGGAGATGCGGTTCTCCGGGTAGTTGTAGGTGCGGATGCGCTCGGAGCGGTCGACCGTGCGGATCTGGCTCTTGCGCGCGGCGCTGGCCTCGGCGTCGGCCTCCTCCCCGGGCGGCCGCGAGCAGGCGGGCGCGCAGGATCCGCATCGCCGACTCCTTGTTCTGCAGCTGGCTCTTCTCGTTCTGGCAGCTGGCGACGATGCCCGTGGGCACGTGCGTGATGCGCACGGCCGAGTCGGTGGTGTTGACGCTCTGGCCGCCGGGGCCGGACGAGCGGTAGACGTCGATGCGCAGGTCGGAGTCGTTGACCTCGACGTCGATGTCCTCGGCCTCGGGCATCACCAGCACGCCGGCGGCGCTGGTGTGGACGCGTCCTTGGGACTCCGTCACCGGCACGCGCTGCACGCGGTGCACGCCGCCCTCGAACTTGAGCAGTGCGTACGGCGCCTCGCCCGGCTCCGCAATCCCCTTGGCCTTCACCGCGACGGTGACGGACTTGTAGCCGCCCGGGTCGGACTCGGTGGCGTCGATGATCTCGGTGGACCACCCGCGCTGCTCGGCGAACCGGGTGTACATCCGCAGCAGGTCGCCGGCGAACAGGGCCGACTCCTCGCCACCCTCCCCCGACTTCACCTCGAGGATGGCGTCCTTGGCGTCCGTCGCGTCCCGCGGGACGAGGAGGTGGCGCAGTCGCTCCTGGGCCTTCTCCCGCTCGGCGCTCAGCTGGTCGGCCTCGGCGGCGAAGCCCGGATCCTCGCTCGCGAGCTCGCGTGCCGCCTCGATGTCGTCGGCGAGCTGCAACCAGTGGCGCCACGTCGTGACGATCGCCGACAGCTCGGCGTAGCGCTGGTTGAGCTTCTTGGCCGGGCGCTGGTCGGCGTGCGTCTCCGGCTCCGCGAGGCGACCCTCGATGTCGCGATGCTCGGCGACGAGCCCTTCTACGGCCTCGAACACGGTGCTCCTCAGATGGTCGATCGACAAAGGCTTGCGCGAAATGCACAACGCCGACCGCCCGCAGTGCGGGAGGTCGGCGCTGGAAGGGAGCTACTTGCTCTCGGCAGGCTCCGCCGTCTCGGCCTTGTCGGCCTTCTTGGCGTAGCGGGCCTCGAAGCGGGCCACGCGGCCGCCGGTGTCGAGGATCTTCTGCTTGCCGGTGTAGAACGGGTGGCACTGCGAGCAGACGTCGGCCTTGAGCACGCCGGAGGTCGCGGTGCTGCGGGTCGTGAAGTTCGCGCCACAGGTGCAGGTGACGGTCGTCTCCACGTAAGCGGGGTGGATGTCCTTCTTCATGGGGTGTCGTCCTTTCAAACGATGCTCCGGGTCGTCGCCGCTTGGGTGCGGAGGACGTGAACCGGAACCGGCACAGTGTGCCACCGGTCTGAACGCTAGGGCGAATCCGTGGATTCCCGAGCGAGCAGGGCGGCCACGCGGTGGGCCAGCTCACGCGGGCTGAACGGCTTGGTGACGTAGTCGTCGGCGCCGGAGTCGAAGCCGGTCTCGACGTCGGACTCCTGCGCGCGAGCCGTGAGCAGGATGACCGGCAGGGTGGCCGGGTGCGCCTCGGCGCGAAGGAGCCGAACCGCGTCCAGACCGGACATGCCGGGCATCATGACGTCGAGCACCGCGAGGTCGGGCCGCTGCTCGCGGCACGCCTCGACCTGCGGCGGCACCGTCGCCGACGGCGACGACGTCGTGTCCGAGCGACGTCAGCTTGAAGGCGACGAGCTCACGGATGTCGACGTCGTCGTCGGCGACAAGGATGCGCGCCACGGGCTAGTTTCCGCGCGCCGCGCCGGGCTTCTGCTGCTTGGTCAGGAACTCGATGTTGTTCTGCGACTTGCGGAGCTGGTCGAGCACCCCCCGGACCGAGCCGATCGGGTCCGAGGACATCTTGCGACGCAGCGACTGGACGATCCCGGCCTCCTGCTCGCTGGACAGCAGCGCCTCGGCGGGTGCCCGACGCGACGATGTCCACGGCGGGGAAGGTCTGCGCCTCGGCCAGCTCGCGGCGCAGCCGCAGCTCCATGTTGGCGGTGCCGCCGAACTCCTCGAAGATCACCTCGTCGGTGGCCGAGCCGGTCTCGACGACGACCGTCGCCGGGATGGTCAGCGAGCCGCCGCCCTCGACGTTGCGGGCCGCGCCGAAGATCTGCTTGGGCGGGTGTACGGCGCCGGCATCGACGCCTCCGGCCGGGGTGCGTCCGGTCGCGGGAGCCGAGACGTTGTAGGCCCGGGCCGGGCTCGTGACCGAGTCGAGCAGGACGACCACGTCGTGGCCGAGCTCGACCAGTCGCTTGGCGCGCTCGATCGCGAGCTCGGCCAGCATGGTGTGGTCGCTGGCTGCCCTGTCGAAGGTCGAGGCGATGACCTCGCCCTTGACGGCGCGCTGGAAGTCGGTGACCTCCTCGGGGCGAGCGTCGAGCAGCACGACCATGAGGTGGACCTCGGGGTTGTTGCGTGAGATCGACTGGGCCGCCGACTGCAGCAGCGTGGTGCGACCGGACTTCGGCGGGGCGACGACCGGGCCGCGCTGGCCCTTGCCGATCGGGGCCGCGATGTCGATGACGCGCCCCGTCAGGTTGGCGGCATCGGTCTCGAGGCGGAGGCGCTCGGTCGGGTGCACCGGCGTGAAGGTCTCGAACTCCGGGCGCTCACGGGCGGCCTCGGGGTCGGTCCCGTTGACGCTGTCGATGCGGACCATCGGGTTGAACTTCTCCTTGCGCTCGCCCTCGCGGGGCTGGCGCACCCGGCCGACGACGGCGTCGCCGCGGCGCAGGCCGAACTTCCGCACCATCGACAACGACAGGTAGACGTCGTCGGTCCCGGGGAGGTAGCCCGAGGTGCGCACGAAGGCGTAGTTGTCGAGCACGTCGAGGATGCCGGCGGCCGGCACCAGCACGTCGTCCTCGAGCACGGTGGTGTCGGGCTCGTTGCGGCCTCCGGGAACGCGGGGGGCCCGGCGGTCACGGTCGCGACCGCGACGGCGACGGTTGCGACGGCTTCCGCCCTCGCTCGTCGTCGTCGTAGTCGTCGAGCTGGGCCTGCTGCTGGGCCTGCTGGCCTTGCTGGTCGCCCTTCTGGCCCTGCTGCTGGTTGGCCTGCTGGCCCTGCTGCTGGTTCCGGTTCTGGCCCTGCTGGTTGCCCTGCTTCTCGGACTGCTTCTCCGGCTGGCCCTGCTTCTGCTCGGACTTCTGCTCGGACTTCTGCTCCGGCTTGTCCCGGGGGGCCTGCTGGTTGCCCTGCTGGTTGCCCTGCCGGTTGCGGGTCCGCTGGCGGTTGGTCTGCTCGACGGCGGGCTGCTCGTCGGACTTCTTCTCCTTCTCCGCCCCGGGCTCGGCGGTGGGCTCGACCTTCTCCGCCGCACGCTCGGCCCGGGGCTCCACCTTCGCCTCCTCGGGCGAGGGCGCAGCGTCACTCGTCGGGGCGGTCCGCGGCGTACGCGTCCCGGTCGTGACCGTCGGAGCGCTGGCGGGAGCACTGGCAGGGGCAGCGGCGGACGAGCCGGCCCGGGTGGAAGAACCGGCTCCGGGCGGAAGACCCAACCCGGGCGGAGGACCCAACCCGGGCGGCCTTGATCGCCTCCACGAGCTGGGCCTTCTTCATCGAGCCGGCGCCGGAGACACCCGGGCCACCGGCCATCGACTTGAGGTCGGCCGGGAGCATGGAGCTGAGGCCACCGCTCTTCTTCTTGGCAGGCGTTGCAGCGGGAGCGTCGGTTGATTCAGTCACGTGAGTCCAACTCAGTTGTGGCGCCGCCGCTGCCACGAAGGTGGGCGGCGCGTGTCATCAGGACAAGAACTCCGGCAACCAGATGGCCGGAGGAGTGGAGAGGCAGCCGATCTACGGCGCAGCGTGATGCTAACACCGGGGGGACACGCGTCCGTGTCAGTCCCCGACGACCACGCCGGCGCGCTCGATGTCGAGCACGTGACAGGCCCACCCGGCAGGGGCGCGCGTGGTCAGGTCGTCGCCGTAGCTGTCCGTGAAGGCCAGCACCGTGGGGCCGGCTCCGCTGATCACGGCCGCGATCCCGTCGGGCGCAGCAGCGTGCACGAGGGCCGGGGACTCGGGCATGGCCGGCTCCCGCTGCTCCCCGGTGCAGGTAGTCGCGCGTGGCAGCGAGCAGGTGCTCGGGGCGGCCCGCGAGGGCGGCCACGAGCAGGGCGGCGCGCCCGCTGTTGGCCGCGGCGTCGGCGTGCGGCACGACCTCGGGCAGCAGGCCGCGCGCGACCTTGGTCTCGACCGGCGTCGACGGCACGAAGACGACGGTGCTGACGCGCGGATCGACACCGGCGGCGACGGCGTACCACTCATCGCCCTCGCGCCCGGAGATCACGAACCCGCCGTAGAAGGCGGGAGCCACGTTGTCGGGGTGCCCCTCGATGTCGGCCGCGAGGCGGAACAGCGCGTCGTCGTCGAGCAGCAGCTGCCCGCCGGCGACGAGGGCGCGGGCCAGCGAGACCCCGCCCACGATGGCGGCGGAGGACGAGCCGAGGCCGCGCCCGTGCGGGATCACGTTGGCGCAGCGCAGGACGAGCCCGGCGGGCTCGGCGTCCATGGCGGCGAAGGCGGCGCGCATCGACCGCACCACGAGGTGCGTCTCGTCGCGCGGCACGTCGTCGGCCCCCGCGCCGGAGACCTCGATCCGCAGGCCACCGTCGGTGACCTCCGCCTCGAGCGTGTCACGCAACGACAGGGCGAGGCCGAGCGAGTCGAAGCCGGGACCGAGGTTGGCCGACGTGGCCGGGACACTGACCCGCACCGGGCCGTTGACGAAGGTCGCCATCGGTCAGGCGAGACCGGCCGCGGCGGCAGCTGCCACCACGTCGGCATCGACGACGGTGTCGACGATGTCGGTGTAGGACTCGAGCGCGGTCGCGGTGTCCTTGAGCCCGTGGCCGGTGACGGTGATCGCCACCGTCTTCCCGGCATAGGTGTCGCCCCCCGCGAGCTCCTTGAGGAGACCCGCGACACCGGCCGCGGAGGCCGGCTCGACGAAGACGCCGTCGCGTCGGGCCAGCTCGGCCCGGGCAGCCGGGGATCTGCTCGTCGGTCACCGAGGCGAAACGGCCCTCGGACTCCTTGGCCGCCATCTCCGCGAGGTGCCACGACGCCGGGTTGCCGACGCGGATCGCGGTGGCCTTGGTCTCCGGGTCGGGGAACGGCTCGCCGGTCACCAGCGGCGCCGCACCCTCGGCTCGGAATCCCCGCATGACGGGCAGACGGGACGAACGGCCGAGTGCGGCGTACTGCTGGTAGCCCATCCAGTAGGCGGCGATGTTGCCGGCGTTGCCGACGGGCAGCAGGTGGAAGTCGGGGGCGTCACCGAGGAAGTCGCAGATCTCGAAGGACGCCGTCTTCTGGCCCCGGAGTCGCACCGGGTTGACGGAGTTGACCAGCGCCACGGGGTAGTCCCCCGGCCAGTCCGCGCGATGTCGAGGCAGTGGTCGAAGTTGCCGCGCACCATGATGATCTGCGCGCCGTGCACGACGGCCTGCGCCATCTTGCCGGCGGCGATCTTGCCCTCGGGGATCAGCACCAGCGGCTTGAGGCCGGCCTTGGCGGCGTAGGCCGCCATCGAGGCCGACGTGTTGCCGGTCGAGGCGCACACCACGGCCTCGGCACCCTCGTGCTTCGCGAGCGAGATGGCCGCGGTCATGCCGCGATCCTTGAACGAGCCGGTCGGGTTGTTGGCCTCGACCTTGAGCCACACCTCGGCTCCCGTCAGCCCGGAGAGCCAGTCGGAGTGCACCAGCGGGGTGCCGCCCTCGCGGAGCGTGACCGCCTCGAGGCCCTCGGGGATGTCGAGGAGGTCGCGATATTCCTCGATCACCCCGCGCCACTGGCCACTGGTCACGGTGGTGCTCATTCGTCTCCTCCTTCGACGCGCATCACCGAGGTGACGGCGCGCACGGCGTCCATGCCGCGCAGATGCTCGACGGTCTTGCTCAGCGCCGCGTCGGTCGCCGCGTGACTGACCACGACGAGCTGGGCGTCGGCACCGCGACCTTCCCCGGCGCACGGTCTGGATCGAGACGTCGTTGTCCGCGAACGCGTTGGCGACGGCGGCGAGCACGCCCGACCTGTCGTCGACATCGAGGGCCACGTGGTAGCGGGTGCGGGTCTCCCCCATCGGCAGCACCGCCCGATCGGCGTACGCCGACTCGCCGGCGCCCCGAGTGTTGCTGAGCCGGTTGCGCGCGACCGTGACGAGGTCACCGAGCACGGCACTGGCCGTCGGCGAACCGCCGGCACCGGGGCCGTAGAACATCAGCTGGCCGGCGGCCTCGGACTCGACGAAGACCGCGTTGTAGGCGCCACGCACGCTCGCCAGCGGGTGGCTGCGCGGGATCATCGCGGGGTGCACGCGCACGGCCACTGGTCGTCTCGCAGCTCGCAGATCGCGAGCAGCTTGACGACCGAGTCCATGTCGCGGGCCGACTGCACGTCGGCCGCCGTCACCTCGGAGATGCCCTCGCGGTAGACGTCGGAGGCGGTGACCCGGGAGTGGAAGGCGAGGCTGGCGCCGGATCGCGGCCTTGGCCGCCGCGTCGAAGCCCTCGACGTCGGCGGTCGGGTCGGCCTCGGCGTAGCCCGGGTCCGGGCTTCCTCCAGCGCCTCGGAGAACCCCGCGCCGGAGGAGTCCATCTTGTCCGGGATGAAGTTGGTGGTGCCGTTGACGATGCCGAGCACCCGGGTGACCTTGTCGCCGGCGAGCGACTCGCGCAGGGGACGCAGGATCGGGATCGCGCCGGCCACGGCGGCCTCGTAGTAGAGGTCACGCTCGGCCTTGGCCGCAGCCTCGAAGAGCGTCGGGCCGTCCTCGGCGAGCAGCGCCTTGTTGGCGGTGACGACGCTCGCGCCGTTGCCCAGCGCACTGAGGATCAGCGACCGCGCGGGCTCGATGCCTCCGATCACCTCGATCACCGGGTCGACGTCGTCGCGGGCGACGAGCCCGGCCGCGTCGGTCGTGAGCAGCTCGGCGGGCACGTCGACGTCACGCTGGGCGTCGAGGCGGCGCACCGCCACCCCGACCAGCTCGACGGGTGCCCCGACCCGGGCCGTCAGGTCGTCGGCCTGCTCCATGAGCAGCCGCACCACCTGTGAACCGACCGAACCACAGCCCAGCACGGCGACCTTCAGTCGCTTGTTCTCCATCACGCACCCACGTCAGTAGCCAACAGGTCGTCTTCAGTCTCCCTGCGCAGCACGACGGAAATCTTCCCGTCCCGCACACTGATCACCGGAGGTCGCAGCGCATGGTTGTAGTTGGAGGCCATCGAGCGGCAATAGGCGCCGGTCCCGGGGACAGCGACGAGGTCACCGGGCGCGATGTCGCCGGGCAGGAACTCGTCCTTGACCACGATGTCGCCGGCCTCGCAGTGCTTGCCCACCACGCGCGCCGGGGTAGGCGTCGCCGCGGAGCTGCGGCTCGCGAGCGTGGCGGAGTAGTCGGCGTCGTACAGCGCCGTGCGGATGTTGTCGCTCATCCCGCCGTCGACGGAGACATAGGTGCGACTTGCCCCGCCGTCGAGCGCCACCTCCTTGACCGTGCCCACGGTGTAGACCGTGCACATCGCCGGCCCGACGATCGCGCGACCGGGCTCGATGCTGAGCCGCGGCTCGGTGATGCCGAGCGCCTTGCACTCGTGCTCGACGATCTTGGACATCTCGGTGGCCAGCTGCGCGGGGTCGCTCGGGTCGTCCCGGGTCGTGTAGGCGATGCCGAAGCCGCCACCGAGGTCCATCTCCGGCATCTCGACGCCGATCTCCTCGCTGACGCGGGCGTGCAGTGCGAGCACGCGGCGCGCCGCCACCTCGAAGCCGGACGAGTCGAAGATCTGGCTGCCGATGTGGCTGTGCAGGCCGAGCAGATCCGGGCCTGCGGCGTCGTGCACGCGGCGTACCGCATCGAAGGCGTCACCGCTGGTGATGGAGAAGCCGAACTTCTGGTCCTCGTGCGCGGTGGCGATGTATTCGTGGGTGTGCGCCTCGACCCCGGCGGTCACCCGGATCATCACCCGGGCCGTGGCACCGAGCTCGGCGACGATGCCGGCCGGGCGCTCGATCTCGTGGAACGAGTCGACGATGATCCGCCCGACGCCGAGGCCGACCGCGCGGACCAGCTCGACGCGGCTCTTGTTGTTGCCGTGGAAGCCGATCCGCTCCATCGGGGAAACCCGCCTCGCTCGGCGACGGTGAGCTCGCCGCCCGAACAGACGTCGAGGTGCAGGCCCTCCTCGTCCAACCAGCGCACGGTGGTCGTCGACAGGAAGGACTTGCCCGCGAAGAAGACGTCGTAGGCGCCGAACGCTTCCTTGAAGGCACGCGCCCGGGCCCGGAAGTCGGCCTCGTCCGGGACGTAGGCCGGGCTCCCCTCCCGGGCGACCGGGTCGGTCAGCGCGACGCCGCCGACGCTGAGCACGCCGTCGGTCTTCGCGGCCGTGCTCGACCAGAGCAGCGGGACGATCTCGTTGGGGTCGCTGGGCTCGCGCAGCCGGGACGGGCCCCGGAAGGCACCGTCAGCGTGCGCCCAGCCGGACGGGTGTGAGGTGGCCACGCGTCACATCCGCTCGGGAGCGGAGACACCGAGCAGGCCGAGACCGTTCTGCCAGCACCGTCCGTGTCGCCCGGACGAGCACCAACCGGGCGCGGTGCAGGTCGCCCGTCTCCTCGTCGCCGCGCGCGGCAGCACCCGGCAGACGTCGTAGAACCGGTGGTAGGTGCCCGCCAGCTCCTCGAGGTAGCGCGCGACCCGGTGCGGCTCGCGCAGCTCGGCCGACGCCTTGACCACCCGCGGGAACTCGGCGAGGGCGCGGAGCAGCTCGCCCTCCTTCTCGTGCGTGAGCAGCTCGGGGTGCGAGACCGCCTCCACGCCGAGGTCGGCCGCGTTGCGCAGCAGGCTCGCCACCCGGGCGTGGGCGTACTGAACGGTGTAGACGGGGTTGTCGTTGGTCGCCTTCGACCACAGGTCAAGGTCGATGTCGATGGGCGAGTCGGTGTGGTAGCGCGCCATCGCATAGCGGCTGGCGTCCACGCCGATCGCGCCGACGAGGTCGTCGATGGTGACGACGGTGCCGGCCCGCTTGGACATCCGCATCGGCTGGCCGTCGCGGAGCAGGTTGACCATCTGGCCGATCAGGATCTCGAGGTTCTTGCCCGGCTCGTCGCCGAAGGCCGCGCACATGGCGTTCATCCGGCCGACGTAGCCGTGGTGGTCGGCGCCGAGCATGATGAAGCAGCGGTCGAAGCCGCGTTCGCGCTTGTCGAGGTAGTAGGCCGAGTCGCCGGAGAGGTAGGCGGCCGCACCGTTGGACCGGATGATGACCCGGTCCTTGTCGTCACCGAACTTCTCGGTGCGCAACCACAGGGCGCCGTCGGCCTCGTAGGTGTTGCCGAGCTCGGTGAGCCGGGCGATCGCCCGCTCCACGGCCCCGCTCTTGTGCAGGTTGTCCTCGTGGAAGTAGACGTCGAAGTCCACCCCGAAGTCGTGCAGCGACTGCTTGATCTCGGCGAACATCAGCTCGACGCCCTCGGCCCGGAACACCTCCTGCGCCTCGGCCTCGGGCAGGTCGAGCACGTCGGGGCGCTTGGCGATGACGTCCTTGGCGATCTCCTCGATGTAGGCGCCGCCGTAGCCGTCCTCCGGCACCGGCAGGCCCTTGGCCCACGCCATCAGCGAGGCGCTGAAGCGGTCGAGCTGCGCACCGTGGTCGTTGAAGTAGTACTCCCGGGTGACCTCAGCTCCCGTCAGGGTGAAGATCCGGCCGAGCGCGTCACCCACTGCCGCCCAGCGCACCCCACCGAGGTGGAGCGGACCGGTCGGGTTGGCGGAGACGAACTCGAGGTTGATCTTCTCGCCTGCGAAGGCGTCGGAAGCGCCGTACGCCGCACCCGCAGCGACCACGTCAGCGGCGACCTGCCCCCGGGCACCCGCCTCGACGGTGATGTTCAAGAAACCCGGCCCGGCGACCTCCACGTCGCTGATCGCGGCGTCGTCGGAGAGCTTCTTGGCGACCAGCTCGGCGAGGGCGCGCGGGTTGGTGCCGGCCAGCTTGGCGAGCTGGAGGGCGACGTTGGTGGCGTAGTCGCCGTGACCCTGCTGGCGCGGGCGCTCCACCGTGACCGTCGTCGGGACACCGTCGGGAAGCGTCAGGGAGCCGTCGGCCACGAGGGCTTCGAGGACGGCGACAATGGTCGAGGAGAGCTGGTCCGGGGTCACCGACCCAGCCTATCGGCGCCGGACCCCACCACCCGAACCGGTTTCACGCTGGGACGAACGGGGTTGTAGGGTCTGCTTCGCCCTAGCCTCCGTAGCTCAGGGGATAGAGCACCGGTTTCCGGTACCGGGTGCCGCAGGTCTCGAATCCTGCCGGAGGCGCTTCCTTCTCACTGCCCGACGCGTGTCCATCTTCCGCGTCCGTCCCATCACGAGAACGTGTTCTCGCATTCGGGTGTACATGGGGCACCATGGTGTAACACTGAGTTACCACGGGGGCGTGTGTGCGCGGCCGTGGATCACTACGCGTCGACACCACTTGGAGCACTCACCGTGAGCAAATTGATCCCGGGTCTCGCCCTGTCCCCGGCGGCCTCGCTGGCCGCCACGTCGTTGGTAGCCGGCGGCCTCGCCCCCGCGAACGCCGCTCCGGGCGAGCGCACCGCACCGACGCTGACCAACTTCGGCTTCCGGGCCGACGTCTACGGCGTCAAGCTCGTCACCGACAACGTCGAGGCGTTCAACCTCAAGGACGCGCACGCCCAGCTGCGCTGCACCCGCGCCATCGGCCGGGCCGCGGAGGAGACGTCGGTCCTCAGCGTTCCCGACAACCCGCTGATCAACATCGCGGCGAGCCGGAGCCGGACGGACACCTACAAGGAGGGCGACACCCACGGGGTCCGCGGGGTCAACACCGTCGGCGACATCCGCATCGGTGGCGTCGTCGGCGACGTGAAGACTCCGTCGCTGGTGATCGAGGGCCTCACCACGAGCGCCAACGCCTTCCACACCCCGCAGGGCTTCGGCCATGCGGAGGCCTTCGACTTCGCGAGCATCAAGCTCGAGCTGCTCGAGGGCACTCCCCTGCAGGGCACGCCGCTCGAGGCGTTGCTCGAGCCCCTCAACCGGGTGACCGACACGGTCTTCGAGGGCACCAACGAGGTCGCCAACGAGATCTTCAAGGTCCTCCAGTCGGCCACCGCACCGATCCAGATTCCGGGCCTCGGCTCGATCGCTGGGCAAGGTGCGTGGCACGGCCACCAGCAAGAAGGCGACGTCGGAGGCGATGGCGCTCGAGATCGTGGTCGACGCCGGCGGCTCGCGCCAGCTGCTCGAGATCGGCTCGGCCAACGCCCGCATCGGCGCCCCCACCCCGGCCGGCGTCTTCCGCGCGGGTGGCACCGCCCCTGGACCTGCAGGCCCTGCAGAGCGCGCTGCACTTCGGCAACGTCCAGCACAAGTCGATCCCCTGCGAGGGCACCCCGGGCCAGACCAAGACCTTCACGGTCCCCACGGCCGGCGTCCTGCTCGGGCTCGTGGCCCGCGTCAACGGCGTCACCTACGCCCACCGCGGCAGCCAGCACGCGAGGAAGGACCTCGCCAAGGGCTTCTCGTCGGTCCGCATCGCCAACACCTCGGTGCCGGCGGTCGGCCCGGAGATCAACGACATCTTCAGCCGGAGTCAAGATGCGCGGCAAGGAGAACAAGCCGGTCAGGTCGACGGTCACCTCGAGCATCGGCTCGATCACCTTCCGTGGCCAGCCCGTCGCCGTACCCGAGCCGGGCCAGACCGTCGAGCTGCCCAACGGTGCCGGGCTGATCCAGCGCCAGCTCGTCAAGAACAGTCGCTACGGCGCCAAGTCGATCGGCCTGCGCGTGCAGCTGTTCGCCAACGCGGTCGTCCTCGACCTCGGGCTCGCGGACGGGCACATCTACCCGCGCTGAGGAAGCCCGTCAGCAACCCCTCAACGTGGCGTCGGCCCCGGCGGCGTTGCCCAGCCGCCGGGCCTGCGCCACGTCGGGGAAGACGACGCTCTGACCGGCGGTGGCGCCGATCCGGCCCCGGATCACGCAGGTGGTGATCCGGCCCGGCTCGACCCGGGCGACCGCCCGGGCGAGCTCGTAGAGCTCGGCGGGGCCGACGTTGGTCGACATGTGCTTGAGCACCGTCATCACGCCGCGCTCGATGAAACCGGGCCGGTCGGCCTGCGCACGGATGCGGGCGTGGATGCCGCGCAGGGTCCGCTGCTGGTTGGCGGAGCGGTCGAAGTCACCTCCGGGCAACGACTTGCGGATGCGGGAGAAGGCCATCGCGTCGTAGCCGCCGAGGTGGATGCGCCCGGCCTTGAACCCCTCCTTCTTCAGGAAGGGGTCGTAGAAGCGCCGTGGGTTGCGCACCTCGATGCCACCGATGTCGTCGACCATGTCCTCGAAGAACGGGAACCCGGTCACCATCACGTAGTCAGCCGAGATGCCGGTGAGGTTGGCCATGGCGCCGGCCATGCCCTTCGGCCCCTCGAAGTAGAGCGCGGCGTTGATCTTGTTCATGCCGTGCCCCGGGATCGAGACCCACGAGTCGCGCGGCACCCCGATGGCGGTCGCCGAGTCGGTCCCGGTGTTGATGCCGATCAGCTGCAGCGCGTCACCACGACTGCGCAGCATGTCCTGTCCCGGCCGCGCGTCCGACCCGACGGCCGGGATCCAGATCACGTCGGGCCCCACCGACACCCCGCCGGCGCGCTTGATCCGCACGAGCTCGACGTCCGTGGGCTGCACACTCGAGTTGGGTACGACGAACGCGGCCGCGGCCAGCACGAGCGCGAGCACGCCGGTGCGCAGGGAGCGGGTGAGACCGCCACTCCTCCCGGTCATCACAGCCATCCCTTCGAGACGTCGTAGCCGAAGACCCGCCAGCCGTCGGCCTTGCGGGTCAGGAACAGCCGGCCACGCACCCGGAGCCGGCGGTTGCGCTCACCGGTGGTGCGGACGCGGAGGTCGAAGCGGGCCGTCACGGAGCGGGCACGCTGGTTGACCGCGAGCAGGTCGAGTCGCACCTTGCGCATCAGCGGGGAGATCGTGTCGGTGTCGAGATCGGCGTTGGTCATCAGCGCGCGGTCGAAGGTCGCCCGCTTGCGGGCTCCCGGTGTGAACCCGGGGAACGCCCGTGCCGGGTCGGTCGCCTGACCGGCCCCGGACAGGTAGGCGGCCTCCCACCAGCGGTCGACGACGGCGGTGACCTCCTTGCGCACGGCCTTGCGCCGGCTGCCGGGAAGCCGCCCGATGATCCGGCCGATGTCGGCGGACGTGGCCAGCGCGGTGGGACCGTCCCCGTCGTGCCGGAGTCGTGACGCCGACGTGACGGGCCGTCGCGCCACCCGAACGCGAAGGTCCGGTGGCAGAGTCCGGGCTGCAGCCGGAGAGGGTGGTGCACGAGAAGACGAGGGCGAGGCCGAGCATCAGGATGCCGGCCGGGCCCCGGGCCCGCGGGGGGTGACCCGGGAAGGCAGTACGCATTCATTCTCCAGTGGGGCGCATGTGTTGCTGGTGGCGCGTGTGGCGCTGATGACACCTTGCCCCAAACACGTGGACCCGCCCTGCATTTGTGCGCGTGTGGGACTAGCCTTGACAACCGATCGCACATACACACATCTGCCATCCGGAAGAGGCGAAGCAAGCCGTGCCGCAGTCCCCCACCGATCAGTCCGGCAACACGTCCGTTGCCCCGTCCTCCGACCCGGGAGCCAACGAGTGGCTCGTGGACGAGATGCGCGAGCAGTATGCCGCGGATCCGGGCAGTGTCACGGCTGAATGGGCCGCCTACTTCTCGGCCAACGGCAAGCCCTCGGCGAGCGCCGCCGGCACGCCCGCGGCCGCTCCGGCAGCCACTCCCGCACCCGCTCCTGCCAAGGCGGCCGCCCCGGCAACCCCTGCGGCCCCCACCGCTGCGGCCCCCGCCGCTGCTGCCGCGCCGGCTCCGGCCGCGCAGGCCAAGCCGCGGCCCACCGCCGCTGCCGCCGAGCCCGCCGCGGGCACCACGACGCCGGTCGCGAAGGACCCCAAGCCGGCCGCGCCTGCGGAGACCAGGGGACGAGCCGACCTACACCGTGCTGCGCGGCATCCCCGCCGCCACGGCGAAGAACATGGACATCTCGCTCTCGGTGCCCACCGCGACGAGCGTGCGCAACATCCCGGTCAAGCTGCTCTGGGACAACCGCATCGTCATCAACAACCACCTCAAGCGCGCGGGGCGGCAAGGTCTCCTTCACGCACCTGATCGGCTACGCCATCGTCAAGGCGATCAAGACGCAGCCGGCGATGAACAACACCTTCGCCGAGACCGACGGCAAGCCGACCATGGTGACGCCGGCGCACATCAACCTCGGCTCCGGCGATCGACCAGACCAAGGCCGACGGCACTCGTCAGCTCGTGGCTCCCTCCATCAAGGGCTGCGAGTCCATGGACTTCGCACAGTTCTGGACGGCGTACGAAGAGATCGTGCGCAAGGCCAAGGACAACAAGCTGACGATGGAGGACTACTCCGGCACGACCGTCAGCCTGACCAACGTCGGTGGCCCGGGCACCAACAACTCGGTGCCACGGCTGATGCAGGGCCGAGCCGCGATCATCGGTGTCGGCTCGATGGACTACCCGCCGGAGTCCCGGGGGTGCCTCCGAGGAGACCCTGACCCGCAACGCCGTCTCGCGCATCATGACGATGACGTCCACCTACGACCACCGCGTCATCCGGGGCGCACAGTCCGGCGAGTTCCTCCGTGCCGTGCACCAGCTGCTGCTCGGCGACGGCGGCTTCTACGACGAGATCTTCCGCGCCCTGCGGATCCCCTACGAGCCCATCCGCTGGGCCCGGGACGTCTCCGCCAGTCACGACGACGACGTCAGCAAGCAGGCCCGGATCCTCGAGCTGATCCACGCCTACCGCGTGCGCGGCCACCTGATGGCCGACACCGACCCGCTGGAGTACAAGCAGCGCAGCCACCCCGACCTCGAGGTCGAGGAGCACGGCCTGACCCTGTGGGACCTCGACCGCGAGTTCGCGACCGGTGAGTTCTGGTGGCGCTCGCAGCTTCATGAAGCTGCGCAGCGTGCTGGGCATCCTTCGCGACTCCTACTGCCGCACGGTCGGCATCGAGTACATGCACATCATGGATCCCGAGCAGCGCCGATGGGTCCAGCAGCGCGTCGAGCAACCGCACACCAAGCCGCCCCGCGAGGAGCAGCTCCGGATCCTGCTCAAGCTCAACCAGGGCCGAGGCGTTCGAGACCTTCCTGCAGACGAAATTCGTCGGCCAGAAGCGGTTCAGCCTCGAGGGTGGCGAGACCACGATCCCGGTGCTCGACGAGATCTGCGAGGCGGCCGCCGAGGCGGGCCTCGACGAGGTCACGATCGGTATGGCGCACCGTGGTCGGCTCAACGTGCTGGCCAACATCGTCGGCAAGAAGTACAGCCAGATCTTCCGCGAGTTCGAGGGCAACATCGACCCGCGCACGGTCCCAGGGGCTCGGGCGACGTGAAGTACCACCTCGGGGCAGAGGGCATCTTCCTGTCCGGGCTCGGCGACACGATCAAGGTGTCCGTCGCTGCCAACCCGTCCCACCTCGAGGCCGTCGACCCGGTGCTCGAGGGCATCGCCCGCGCCAAGCAGGACGTGCTCAACAAGGGCGCCGACTACCCGGTGCTGCCGCTGCTCGTCCACGGTGACGCGGCGTTCGCCGGCCGAGGTGTCGTCGCCGAGACGCTCAACCTGTCGCAGCTGCGCGGGCTACCGCACCGGCGGCACGATCCACGTCGTCGTCAACAACCGAGTCGGCTTCACCACGTCCCCCGGTTCGTCGCGCTCGTCGCTCTACTGCACCGACGTGGCACGGATGGTCCGGGCACCGATCTTCCACGTCAACGGTGACGACCCGGAGGCGTGCATCCGCGTCGCCCGGCTCGCGTTCTGAGTACCGCCGGGCCTTCAACAAGGACGTCGTCATCGATCTCGTCTGCTACCGCCGCCGCGGACACAACGAGGGTGACGACCCGTCGTACACGCAGCCCCTCATGTACGACCTGATCGAGCAGAAGCGGTCGGTTCGCAAGCTCTACACCGAGTCCCTGATCGGCCGTGGCGACATCACCGTCGAGGAGGCCGAGCAGGTCCTCAAGGACTACCAGCTGCAGCTGGAGCGGGTCTTCACCGAGGTCCGCGAGGCCAGCAACGACACGGTCTCCGAGTGGACCACCGTCCCGGACTACCCCGACAAGCCGGCGGGCGAGTTCACCACCGCCGTCGGGCCCGAGGTGCTCAAGCGGATCGCCGACGCCTACGTCACCCCGCCGGAGGGCTTCACCGTCCACCCGAAGGTGATGCCGCAGCTGCAGCGTCGCTCGACCGCGATCACCAGTGGCCCGATCGACTGGGGCACCGGCGAGATCCCGGCGTTCGGCTCGCTGCTGATGGACGGTCGCCCGGTCCGCCCGGCCGGCCGGGACTCGCGCCGCGGCACGTTCGTCTCGCGGTTCGCGACCATCATCGACCGCACCAACGCAGACGAGTGGACGCCGCTGACCCACCTCACCGAGGACCGGGCCAAGTTCCACGTCTACGACTCGCTGCTCTCCGAGTACGCCGCCCTCGGCTTCGAGTACGGCTACTCCGTGGCCCGTCCCGACGCCCCGGTCCTGTGGGAGGCGCAGTTCGGTGACTTCGTCAACGGCGCCCAGACGGTGATCGACGAGTTCATCTCCGCCGGTCAGACCAAGTGGCGCCAGCAGTCCGGCGTCGTGCTGCTGCTCCCCACGGCTACGAGGGCCGGGGTCCCGACCACTCGTCGGCCCGCATCGAGCGCTTCCTCACCATGTGTGCGGAGGACGCCATGGTGGTTGCGCAGCCCTCGACGCCCGCGTCCTACTTCCACCTGCTGCGCCAGCACTCCCACGGGTGAGGAGCACCGTCCGCTGATCGTGTTCACGCCCAAGTCGATGCTCAAGCGCAAGGGAAGCCGCCTCGCAGCCCGAGGACTTCACCGGCGACACGACGTTCCGTCCCTTCATCGGCGACGACACGGCTGACCCCGCCAAGGTCGAGACGCTGCTGCTCTGCTCGGGCCGCGTCACCCGGGACCCGGCGGTGGAGCGGGCCAAGCGCGACAACGGCGAGACCTTCGCCATCGGTCGCGTGGAGCGGCTCTACCCGCGACCGGCCGACGAGATCGTCGCCGAGATCTCCAAGTACCCGAACCTCAAGGCCGTGCGCTGGGTGCAGGACGAGCCCGCCAACATGGGCCCGTGGCCGCACTACCAGCTCAACGTGTGGCCCGGTCTCGACCTCACCGTCGAGCCCGTCACCCGGCCCGAGTCCGCCTCGCCGTCGGTGGGCACGATCAAGCGCCACGCGGAGGAGCAGAAGTCACTGCTCGACGCGGCGTTCGCCGTACCCGCCGCGAAGCCGGCCGGCGACTACTGAGGCTCGATGTACTTCACGGACCGAGGGCTCGAGGAGCTCGTCAAGCGCCGGGGTGACGAAGAGGTCACCCCGGCGTGGTTGGCCGAGGAGCTGCAGGTCTTCGTCGACACGTTCCCCGAGTTCGAGACGCCGATCGAGCGCTTCGCCACCCGGCTGGCACGATCCGACGACCCCGACGACTGACAACGTCATACGTGCGTCCACCCATGGGTCGACGCACGTATGACGTCCGAGCGGCGTATGACGTCCTGAGACGTCAGGCCTCGTCGTCCAGCGCCTTCTTGGCCGACTCCCGGATCTCGAAGATCTCGGTGGCGAGGCCGCCGATGGAGCCCGCGACGTCCTTGACTGCCCCCGTGATGATCGTCGTGACCTGACCGACGGTCGTGGCGGCGGCAGCGACGGTGTCCCTGGACAGCGTCCTTGCGGATCTCGGTCTTGCTCAGCCTCGTCATGGAGCCAGTGTCACGCCGCGACGGCTGGCTCGGCAACCGGCGTCGTCTCCTGAGACGACGTGCGGTCCGGCAGCGCCATCCGGCAGATCTTGCTGGCGACGCTGAACAGCTGCTTGTGCAGCGGTCCGGTGTTGTACGGCAGGTCGTAGCGCTCACAGATCTCCCGGACCTCGACGGCGATCTCGGGGTAGCGGCGCGCCGGCAGGTCGGGGAACAGGTGGTGCTCGATCTGGTGGCTCAGGTTGCCGCTCATCAGGTGCATGAGCTTGGAGCCGGAGATGTTCGCGGAGCCGAGCAGCTGTCGGTAGTACCAGTGTCCGCGCGACTCCTCGGGCCCGTTGGGCCCCTCGACGTCGAGGCACTCGTCCTCGGTGAAGGTCGCGACACCGGCGGGGAAGTGACCGCAGAAGATGATGTTGAAGGCCCAGATGTTGCGGATCAGGTTGGCGGTGGCGTTGCCGGCCAGCGTCAGCGGGAACAGCGGTCCGGTCAGGGCCGGGAACAGGAGGTAGTCCTTGAGGGCCTGACGCTTGACCTTGCGCATGATGCCCGCGTGCAGCGACTTGTTCTGCTCCCACTCACGGGTGCCCTTGACGAGGTTCTCGACCTCGAGGTCGTGCATCGCCACGCCCCACTCGAAGAACAGCATCAACGCCAGCGCGTAGACCGGGTTGCCGAGGTAGTAGGGGTGCCGGGGCTGGTCCTTGTCCATGCGGAGGATGCCGTAGCCGATGTCGTGGTCCTTGCCGAGCACGTTGGTGAACGTGTGATGGATGTAGTTGTGGCTGTACTTCCACTGCTCGCCCGGGCAGACGTTGTCCCAGTCGTAGATGCGGGAGTTGAGCTTGGGGTCACCCAGCCAGTCGTACTGCCCGTGCATCACGTTGTGGCCGATCTCCATGTTCTCCGGGATCTTGGAGACGGCCAGCGACGCGACCGCGAGCGGCCGGGCCGGCGGGACGTAGAACAACGCGCGTCCCACGACCTCGAACTGCTGCTGGCGCTTGACGACGCCGCGGATGTACGCCGCGTCCTCCTCGCCGAGATCGGCGATCACGCGCTGGCGGATGGCGTCGAGCTCGCGGCCGAACTCGTCGAGCTCGTCGCGGGTCAGGGTCTTCGTCTTGGTGGTCATGCGACTTCCCTTCAGAGGTCCACGGAGCAGTCGCCGACGGGCGCGCTCACGCAGATGCGGATGTCTTCGTCGGGCAGGGAGGATTCCTCGCCCGTCAAGATGTTGCGGACGGTGCCGTCTGTCTTGGTGGCAGTGCAGGAGAAGCAGATGCCCATCCGGCAGCCGAACTCCGGCTTCAGGCCCGGGGGCCTCGGCCTGCTCGAGCAGCGAGGCGCCGTCGTTGGCCGCGTGCTGGCCCGAGCGGGTGAAGCTGACCTCGCCCTCGGCAGTGCCGGTGGAGACGGTCGGCGGCTTGAAGAACTCGACGCGGAGCCGGTCCGAGCCGTCGTAGGCGTCGCGGACGAGATCGACCAACCCACCCGGGCCACAGACCCGGGTGTCGGTGTCGCGGTGGTCCGGCACAAGCCGACGCAGCTCGAACTCGCTGAACAGCTGGTCGCCGTACCGCAGATGGACGTCGACGTGGTTGTCGGCCGCGGCGATCTCGGCCAGCTCGGCACCGTAGATCTGGTCGGCCTCGCTGCGCGCGAAGTGCAGGAACGTGACCTTGCGGTTGGCCCGGCCGTCGTAGCCGTCGCGCAACAGCGTGCGGACGATGGACATGGCGGGCGTGATGCCCGACCCGCCCGTGATGAACACCAGCCGGTTGTTGGTCGGGGTTGCCGCGCTCTCGTGCAGCGTGAAGTCGCCCTCGGCTCCGGCTCAGGTGCACCATCTGCCCGGGTCGCGCCTCGTGGACCGAGAACTTGCTGACCTGGCCCTCGTCGTGGGCGCGGATCGTCAGGGTGATCTGCTCCCCCGGCAGCGACGCCGCGGACGAGATGGAGAAGCACCGCGTCAGCCGGCGCGCGCTGCCCGGCAGCTCGACGCCGACCTGGACGTACTGCCCGGCACGGTGCCCGCGCCAGTGCTGGTCGGCTGCAGGGTGACGGTCGCGACGCACGCGCCGGGCGTCTCGGTCTCACGGTGTACGGCGACGACACGCGCTCGCACGTCGGTGGCCGCCCACATCGGGTTGAGCTGCTCGAGGTAGTGGTCGACGCCGTGCGGCGAGGCCAGCGCGGCCGCGACACGGGACCTCAAGAGAGTCGTGACGAGTGCCATCGGGGCTCTCCTTCCAAAGTTTGAGTGAACATATGTTCACTGATGAGTCTGGCGGGATGCGCGCTCGTGGTCAACGCGGGCGCGCGTGATCCACACCACCTCGTGAACACACGTGCACTCAATCGGCTGGTCTACGATCGCGGGCATGGCCGGAGCGAGCGAGGTGACCGAGACCCGCGTGGAGCGCAAGGAGCGCACCCGACGCGCGATCCGGACGCCGCCCTCGAGCTGACCGAGGGCACCAGCCTCGTGGCGATCTCGCTGCGCCGAGTCGCCAAGGAGGTCGGGATCGTGCCGACCGCGTTCTACCGGCACTTCGACTCCGTCGAGTCCCCGGGACTGGCCCCGGTCGACGAGAGCTTCGAGTCGTTGCGCGGGCTGCTGCGCGAGGTCTGGCTCCGCTCCCCCGAGTTCCGCGACTACATCGACGGCTCGCTACCGGTGCTCGCCGACCACGTCCGGGCGCACCGGGTGCACTACGCGTTCATCGCTCGGGAGCGCACCGCCGGGCCGCCGCGCGTGCGCGACGCCATCCGGCACGAGATCGAGCTGATCACCCGCGAGCTGGCCACCGACGTCGCCCGGCTCCCCGACAGCGCTGCCTTCTCGAGCGAGCACCTCAACCTGCTCGCCGACCTGATCGTCTCCTTCGTGGTGACGACGGCCGAGCGGCTGATCGAGGCGCCGGAGGCGGAGGCCCGGATCCCGGGTCGAGACCCGCACCCAGCTGCGGATGCTGATGGTGGGCGCCCTGAACTGGAAGTCGCGCCGCTAGGTCCCGGCGCTAGCGGCTGGGACGCGGCACGACCGGACGGACGGTGACGTCGGGGATGGTCGCGTCGGCGGGCAGGTCGAGCACGTGCAGCACCGTCGAGACCACCGTCTCCGGCGTGATCCACCTCGACGCGTCGTAGGTCTGCCCCTCCTGCTCGTGCACCTTCTCCTGCATCGCCGTGGCGGTGCGGCTCGGATAGACGGTGGTCACGCGGACGCCATGCTCGATCTCCTCGGCGCGCAGCGTCGGCCAGCGCGCAGCCCGAACTTGGACGCGGCGTACGCCGACCACTCGGCGCTCGCCGACAGGCCGGCCGACGAGTTCACGAACAGCACGATCCCTCGGCCATCGCGCAGGTGCGGGAGGAGCTCGCGCGTCAGTACGGCCGGTGACGTCAGGTTGACGGCCAGCTGCTCCTCGAAGTGCTGGAGCCGCAACCGGGAGACCGGAGCGAGCTCGACGACGCCCGCCACGTGCAGCAGCGAATCGACCGGGCCGTCGACCCGGCGGCCGATCCCGTTGAGGGTGCCCGGGTCGGCGAGGTCGGCGACGAGCACCTGCGCCTGCGGGAAGTCCGTCGCCGGGGCCGCGGCATCTCGAGTCGTTGCGGGCGAGCAGCACGAGGCGGTCGCCGCGCTCGGCCGGGGCACGCGCGAGGACTGCACCGATGCCGGACGTGGCTCCGGTCAGGACGTGGGTGCTCATCGGGTCAGCACGATCTTGCCGAAGACGTCGCCCTTCTCCATCGCGGCGAACGTCGCGGGCCTGCTCCATCGGCAGCACCCGGTCGATCAGCGGCCTGCTGCCGGACGCGCCGAGCAGGTTGACCGGGGGACGCCAGCTCACCGCGGGTGCCCATGGTGGAGCCGATCACCTGCAGCTGCAGGAAGAAGATCCGGGTCAGCTCGGCGTCGTCGAGGTTGGGGCCGCTCGTGGTGCCACTGATGACGATCTTGCCGCCGGGGCGCAGTGAGCGGATCGAGTGCGACCACGTCGCGCGACCCACGGTCTCCATCGCGGCGTCGACCTTGACGGGCAGCCGGGCGCCCGACTCGAAGACCTCGTGCGCACCGATCTCGAGGGCGCGGGCGCGCTTGTGCTCGTCGCGGCTGGTGGCCAGCACCTTGAGGCCGCCGGCGCGCGCCGGGGTGATCAGCGCCGTGGCGACTCCCCCACCGGCTCCCTGCACGAGGACCGTGTCGCCGGCCTTGAGGCCACCCCCGGGTGAAGAGCATGCGGTAGGCCGTCAGCCACGCCGTCGGCAGGCACGCGGCCTCCTCGAAGCTCATCGAGGCAGGCTTGGGGATGACGTTGACCCGCGGCACGATCACCTTGTCGGCGAACGTGCCCCGGTGCCGCTCGGAGAGCAGCGAACGCTTCGGGTCGAAGGTCTCGTCGCCGGACCAGTCTGGGTCGCTGATCACCGCGTGCACGACGACCTCGTTGCCGTCCTCGTCGAGCCCGGCCGCGTCGCAGCCCGAGATCATCGGCAGGCTCTCCTGCTTCAGGCCGACCCCGCGCAACGACCACAGGTCGTGGTGGTTGAGGCTCGCGGCCTTGACGGTGACGGTCGTCCAGCCCGGCGGCGGCGTCGGGTCGGGCCGCTCGCCGACCACGAGGCCGGACAGCGGGTCGTCGGAGGAGAAGGCATCGGCGTACACGGCGAACATGGCTCCGACCCTATCGGGGGCCGGATCCGCCGAGTCGGCGCCAACCACCTGCCGAGTCGGCGCAAGTTGCACGCCGAGTCGGCGCAAGTTGCCGCCCCTGTCAGCCTCAGTCCAGCGACTTCAGCACCCGCAGCCCGACGAGATCCACGCCGCGCGACTGGTTCGACAGCACCACGACGGCGTCGCGCCGATCGGGGCGGAACCCGACGAACGAGCGATAGCCGCCCGTACCGCCATTGTGCCACCACAGCATGCGCGGCTTGTCGATCCGCATCCAGCCCGGGCCGACGGTCAGCAACTTGTCCTCGCGGAGCACGTGCGTCAGCCGGATCGCCTCGCCGAGTGGCGACTGGTCGGGGTCCAGCTGCGCCGCCGGGTAGCGCAGCATGTCGTCCGCCGTGGACCGCAGCGCGCCTGCGGCCGGCATCCCCTCGAGCGGCCGGGCGGCGGCCGGCCTGCCACGACCACGGTGCCCGGGCACCAGTCGCGACCGCTGGACCGGATCGAGCCGTGCGTGGGTCGCCGTGTCCGCCAGCCCGAGCGGGCGCAGGACGCGGGTGGCCAGCAGATCGGCGTACGGCGTCCCGCTCGCGTGCGCCATCGCCTGACCGAGCACGCCGACCCCGAGGTTGGAGTAGTGCACCGCCGGGGTGCCCGGCGTCCGCTTCAGCTGCGAACGGGAGAGGACGAGCAGCAGATCGTCGGTGGTGAGGCGGGCGTAGGGATCGCGGCCGCGGAGCATCTCCACCGAACCGCGCACCACCGGGACGGCGGCACCGGGCAGCCCGGAGGTGTGCGTGGCGAGGTGTTCGAGCGTGATCTCGACGCCGTCGCGGGACGGGACACGGGTGCCCGCCGGAAGGAGGTCGCGCACGGGCGTGGCCAGCGACCAGTCGCCACGGACAACTCCGTCGGCCAGCAGCAGCGACGTGAAGGTCTTGGTGATCGAGCCGATCTCGAAGATGGACTGGCCGTCGAGGACGCCGCCGTCGGCGGCCCGTCCGCGCACCGTCGGCAGGCCGTCGCGGAGCACGCCGATGACGAGGCCGGCACGGCGGCGTACGCCCCGCTCGAGCTCGGCCTCGACGATCGACACGTTCAGCGGCGCGCGACCCCGTCGCGACGCGCGGCCTCGGCCACGGCTTCGCGTACGGCGCCGGGGACCCGCGGATCGAACGGCGACGGGATGATCAGGTCCTCCGCGAGGTCGTCACCGACGAGGTCGGCGAGCGCACGTCGCGGCGGCGAGCTTCATGTTCTCGGTGATCGCCGTGGCGTGCACGTCGAAGGCACCGCGGAAGATCCCCGGGAAGGCCAGCACGTTGTTGATCTGGTTGGGGAAGTCGGAGCGACCGGTCGCGACGACGCGGGCGTACTTGTGCGCGACGTCGGGGTGCACCTCGGGTGTCGGGTTGGCCGGGCCGAAGATGATCGCGTCGGGCGCCATCGACGCCACGATCTCCTCGGGCACGGTGCCACCGGAGACGCCGATGTAGACGTCGGCACCGGCCATCGCGTCGGCCGAGGGAGCCGCTGCGGCCGAAGTTGTCGGCCGTGTCCTTCGCGAGCGCGGCCTTGACGGGCGTGAGGTCGGAGCGGGTGGAGCTGAGCACGCCCCGGCGGTCGATGACGGCGATGTCGCGGACGCCCGCCCCTGAGCAGGATCCGGGCGACGGCCACGCCGGCAGCACCGGCGCCGGAGATGACCACGCGGGTGCCCTCCGGGGTGCGGCCGGTCAGGCGCAGCGCGTTGGTCAGCGCCGCCGGGGCGACGACCGCGGTGCCGTGCTGGTCGTCGTGGAAGACGGGGATGTCGAGGCTGGCCTTGAGCCGGTCCTCGATCTCGAAGCAGCGGGGTGCGGAGATGTCCTCGAGGTTGATGCCACCGAAGCTGGGGGCGAGGCGCTGCACCGTCTCGATGATCTCCTCGACGTCGGTCGTGTTGAGACAGATCGGCACCGCGTCGACGCCGCCGAACTGCTTGAACAGCACGGCCTTGCCCTCCATCACCGGCATCGCGGCGGCCGGGCCGATGTCGCCGAGTCCGAGGACAGCGGTGCCGTCGCTGACGATGGCGACGACGTTGGGCACCCACGTGTAGTGCTGGGTCATGCCCGGGTCGGCCGCGATCGCTTCGCAGACCGCGCGACGCCGGGGGTGTAGGCCAGTGACAACTCGTCTGCGCCGGTCAGCTCGACCGTCGAGACCGTCTCCATCTTGCCGCCGAGATGCAGGTCGAAGACGGGGTCACCGGCGAAGGGGTGCGACTCCGGTTCCATGCCCCGATCCTTCCACAGCCCGCCCCTGCGGCAGCACGTGTCCCACCGGGATTCACATCCGCCGTGGGGAAGGCCACAGTCGGAGCCGGACGACGCCCAGCACGGACTCGTTCGGCACGGGTCCCCGATGCCGGGAATCGACGCCCTCGTCCGGGTTGTCGCTGAGGAGCCACCACGCCGGTACGCCGCCGCGAGCCGTCCGTTCCTCGACCGCACGCTTCACGGCCACCGTGCCGTCAGCGAAGCGGGCGAGGACGACATCTCCGGCGGCGGGCGCTGCGGCGTACGAGACAAGCAGTCGGTCGCCCTCGGCCAATGTCGGCGCCATTGATCGGCCTCGCACCACGGCCATTCCCCAGCGACCACCCGTGTGGGTGGAACCCCGATGAAATGGCCTCTTCACGCGGAGTAGTGTCGCAGCGAACGTGAGAACTCACCTACCTGAGAGGACCGCGATGTTCCCCCAGCTCTTCGCTCCGACCATCGATGTCTCCGCCCACTGCGACCTGCCGTGCGGCGTCTACGACCCCGCCCGGGCCCGCATCGAGGCCGAGTCGATCAAGGCGCTCATCGGCAAGGTCGCCGACAACGACGACCCCGACTTCCGCACCCGTGCCATCCTGATCAAGGAGCAGCGCTCGGAGCTCGTCAAGCACCACCTGTGGGTGCTGTGGACCGACTACTTCAAGCCGCCGCACTTCGAGAAGTACCCGCAGCTGCACACCCTCGTCAACGAGGCCACCAAGCTGGCCGGTGCCAGTGGCACCAAGGGTGAGCTCGACGCCGGCAAGGCCGACGAGCTGCTCGCGAAGATCGACGAGATCGTGGAAATTTTTGGGAGACCAAGAAGGCGTAGCCAGAGCGGCGGAGCCGCTTGGCTTCGCCTTCTGATCTGGAGGACGCGCTGAGCGCAGCGAAGCGCGGACGCACGCTTTCGATTCACCACGCACGGTCGAGGCCGGTTCCCCCGGGGGAACCGGCCTCGTCGGCATTTCGCTCAGTTCTTCTCGCTGCGACGCTCGAGCAGGACGGTGTCGCGCCAGACTCCGTCGAGCTGGGCGATGCGGGTGCGGACCGCGAGGGTGCGGTAGCCGGCCGAGTGGTGCAGCGCCGAGCTGGCGCGGTTCTCGGGGAAGATCGAGGTCTGCAGGGTCCACAGCCCCGCCTTGTCGGCCTCCATGACCTGCGCGAAGAGCAGGGCCTTGCCGACGCCGCGACCGCGGGGCCGACTCGGTGACGTAGACCGAGGTCTCGCCGACACCGGAGTAGCACGTGCGGGCGGACACCGACGAGACGGCCGTCCAGCCGACGACGTCGCCGTCGAGCACGGCGACCCACGCCAAGCCCGGCAGCCAGCGGTCGCGGAGCTGGGTGGCGGTCGGCAGCTGCGTCTCGAAGGTGGCGTTGCGGGTCGCCAGACCCTCCTCGTAGATCGCGAGCGCACCGGGGAGGTCCTCCTCGACCACCGGGCGTGTGGTGACGTCTGCCGGGAGGTCGTCGGGACAGCACGGCGGGGAGGACAGCGTGCCCATGACCACGTCTGCGGCGTGGGGAAGGCCGGTGCAGCAGGCGGCATTGACGGACACCGGGCTCGCGGTGCCGACCTTGTCGACCATCACGAAGCCGACCCTGCGCAACAGCTCGACATGGTGCGAGCAGGTCGACTGGCTGATCTCGAGCGCGGTCGCGATGTCGCCGATGCGCATGGCTCCGGTCGCAGAGGTCGACACCGTGTGCAGCAGGCGTACGCGAGTGGGGTCGGCGAGGACGGCGAACCATTCCGAGTAGTTCTCGGCCTCTGACTTGTCGAGGGCCGGCGTTGTCGTCATGTCGGAAGAGTACCTTGCATTCATCGACGTCGATCGATACATTGCATACATCGACGCCCGTCGATGTCTTTTGGTCCTGAGGAGTGAGTCATGCAGCACCCACTGGTCATCATCGGCGCCGGCCCCATCGGGCTGGCCG
Organism: Nocardioides sp. B-3; assembly: GCF_024703895.1. Lineage (GTDB taxonomy): Bacteria > Actinomycetota > Actinomycetes > Propionibacteriales > Nocardioidaceae > Nocardioides. The sequence continues at coordinate 3,042,289 of NZ_CP087968.1, read as the reverse complement.
CTGCCGCGAACGCCGTCGAGCGAGGAATGGACTTCGTCGTCCTCGAGGCCGGTGCCGACGCCGGCGCCGCCATCGGCGAGTGGGCGCACGTGCGGTTGTTCTCGTCGTGGTTCGAGCTCATCGACCCGGCGGCCCGCCGCCTCCCGGGCGCTACGGGCACCTGGACGGCACCCGACGATGCTGGCTACCCCACGGGTGGCGAGTGGCGCGAGCACTACCTCCAGCCACTTGCCGACCTGCTGAACGCAACGTCCGGCGGGGCGATCCGCTACACCAGTCGAGTGACAGGCGTCGGGCGAGCCGGCCGCGACCTGCTGGTCGACTCCGGACGCGAGGCCGACGAGTTCGCCGTACACGTCGAAGGACCGGCAGGTCGGGAGCGGCTGCTGGCCAGCGCGGTCGTGGACGCGTCGGGCACGTGGTCGCAGCCCAACCCGCTCGGCGCCGACGGCTACCCTGCCCCGGGCGAGACCGAGAACGCCCGGCGCATCACCTATGGCATCCCCGACTTCACCGATCCCGCCGTCGCGGCCCGCTATGCCGGCAAGCACGTGGCGGTCGCCGGCAAGGGGGCTTCGGCCCGGGGAGTCCCGGGTCGGGCTGGCCCGGCTCGGCCGGCAGGACGCCGCCACCCGGGTCACCCGGCTGCTGCGCCGCCCGAGCGTGGGAGACGCGTTCGGCGGCGGCGACAACGACCAGCTCGCACAGCGCGGCAAGCTCGGCCGGGACGCCAAGGCGGCCGCCACCAGCGGGCTCGTGACCAACGTGACCCAGTTCCGCACCGAGTCCGTCGTCGAGCAGGTCGACGGGCGGCTGACCATCGGCTCGGTCAACGGTCAGCGGGTCACCGACGTCGACGAGGTCATCGTGGTCACCGGCTTCCGTCCCGACTTCGGGTTCCTCTCAGAGGTCCGTCTGGACCTGGATCCGACTCTCGGTTCCGCGCGGATCCTCGCCAACCAGATCCACCCGGACCACCACTCCTGTGGCGACGTGGCCCCGCACGGGTTCCGGGAGCTCACCCAGCCCGAGGCCGGTCTCTTCCCCGGTCGGCATGAAGTCCTACGGCCGTGCCCCGTCCTTCCCGGCGATGACCGGCTACGAGCAGGTGCGCTCGGTCGTCGCGGCGCTCGACGGCGACCTCGAGGCCGCCGCCCGGGTCGACCTCGTGCTGCCCGAGTCCGGGGTGTGCAACGGGGCCGGGGCCTTCGACGACCCGGGCGAGGCGTCCGTAGGTGGCGGCTGTTGCGGCACACCGGCGGCAGCCGAACCGCAGCTGATCAGCCTCGGCCGCGCCCCCGAGACCGTGAGCCGGTGACCGAAGCCGCGACCTCGCAGTCCGGCGATCTCGACGGCGCCGGGCTGCGACAGGTCGTGGCGGTGCTGAGCACCGTCCAGATCGTGTCCTGGGGCATCCTGTACTACGCGTTCGCGGCGCTGCAGTCCTCCATCACCGCCGACACCGGCTGGTCGAGCGTCGCGGTCACCGGGGGCGTTCTCGCTGGCCCAGCTCGTCTCCGGCGGTGTGGGCATCTGGGTCGGACGGCACATCGATGCCGTCGGTCCTCGCAGGGTGATGACCGCCGCGTCCCTCATCGCGATCCCGGGTGTGGGCACCGTGGCGCTGGCACCCAACCCGGCCGCGTTCTACGCGGGGTGGATGCTCACCGGGGTGGCCATGGCAGGCACCTTGTACCCGCCGGCCTTCGCAGCTCTCACACACTGGGGCGGGGTACGTCGCGTCCGGGCCCTGACGACCCTGACGCTGGTCGCGGGTCTGGCCAGCACGGTCTTCGCTCCCCTCGCCTCGGTGCTCGACGACTGGCTCGGGTGGCGTCACGCCTACCTCGTCCTGCTGGCGAGCCCGGTGCTGATCACGGTGCCGCTGCACTGGTGGGGCCTGAACCACCCCCGGCGCACCTCGCACGCCGCGACCCATCACCACGCCATGGCCACCCACCGCACGGCGCAGGCCGCCGTCGTCGCGCGCAGCACCCCGTTCCTGCTGCTGATGCTGGCGAATGCCCTGACCGGCCCCGGCCGTCTTCGCCGTCATCATCAACTCCGGTGCCGATGCTGGTCGAGCAGGGCCTGAGCCGCAACCTCGCCGCCGTGGCCCTCGGTCTCGGCGGCGTCGGCCAGTGGCCGGACGGCTGGGCTACGCGCGGTTCGCCGCCACGACCTCGGTCACCTCGCGCGGTGTCATCGTGCTCACCGCCGTCGCCGCCGCCACGGCCGCGCTGGCCCCGGCCCCGGGCTCCGCGGGCCTGCTCATCGGCCTCGGCATGGTCCTTGGCCCGGCGCGTGGCATCTACACCCTCGTCCAGGGCCACCGCCGTCACGGACCGTTGGGGTCCGGAGGCCTACGGCACCCTCAACGGCATCCTCACCGCCCCGGCCCTCGCCGCCTCCGCCGTCGCACCGTTCGCGGGCGCCGCGCTGGCACAACTGCTCGGTTCTGTACGCCGACGCGTTCCTCGTCCTCGCCGGCGTTGCGGCCGTGGCGGCGGTGCTGATGCTCTGGGCCACGCCCAAGCCACCGCCTCGCGCCGGTGTCGGATGAACTCCTGCTCACGCGGCCGAAAGAGTCTTGGTTAGTGTGTGCCCACCGAACCAATCTCGAGAACGGGACGCAGATTGTGAGTGCCCCCACCAGCGGCGACAGCGCGACCGGAGATTCCACCCGCGCGGACGTCGAGCTGCGGTTGCCGGCCGACGGCGCATACGCCTCGGTGCTCCGCACGACCACGGCCGCGCTGGCGGCCCGCCTCGACTTCACCATCGACGACATCGAGGACCTGCGGATCGCGGTCGCCGAGGCCGGCGCGCTGGTGCTGCCCGCTGCCGACCCGGGGGCGGCGCTGACCGCCCGGTTCCAGCTGGGTCAGGGCACGATGACCGTCGAGGTCTCGACGGATGCGATGGACAACCCGGAGCCCGACCTCGAGAGCTTCGCGTGGCAGGTGCTCGACACCCCGGCCAGCGATGCACTCGTGACGTCCGAGCAGGGCCTGTTCCGCGTCCGGTTCACGATGACCTCCCAGTTGGCCGCGGGGTCGGCCGACAAGCCGACGGGTGCAGAGCTCTGAGATGACTCAGGACGCGACGGGGGACGGCGCGGTGGTGGACGGTGCGGAGGCCGTCGACGACGACGCGCCAATCGAGCTCACCGGGATCGAGATCACGCGCAAGCGAAGCGCGGAGTTCTTCGTGACCTTCCGGGACGAGGAGCTGTCCGAGGCTGCCCGCACGATGGCACGCGAGGACCTGGTGCGCCTGCACCTGCCGCTCGTCGAGCACTGCGCGCGCAGGTTCCTGCAACCGCGGTGAGCCCCACGAGGACCTCGTGCAGGTCGGCACGATCGGCCTGATCAAGGCCGTGGACCGATTCGACACCGAGCGCGGTGTCGAGTTCTCGACCTACGCCACGCCGACCATCATCGGCGAGATCAAGCGCTACTTCACGACAAGGGCTGGGCGATCCGGGTGCCGCGCCGCTTGCAGGAGCTGCGCATGCAGATCACGGCGAGCACCGCCGAGCTGACCCAGAAGCTCGGCCGCTCCCCCACCCCGCGCGAGCTCGCCGAGCTGATCGGTTGCAGCGTGGAGGAGATCATCGAGGGGATGGAGTCCAGCAACGCCTACTCCACGCTGAGCCTCGACGCCAACGACAGCTCGGACGACGGACCGCCGAGCCTGCTGGACTCGCTGGGGGTCGATGACCACAACCTCGAGCACGTCGAGATCCGCGAGTCGATCAAGCCGCTCCTCGAGGGCCCGGACCCGCGCGAGAAGCGGATCCTGCTGCTGCGCTTCTTCAAGAACATGACGCAGTCGCAGATCGCCGAGGAGATCGGCGTCTCGCAGATGCACGTGTCACGCCTGCTGACCAAGACCCTCAAGCAGCTGCGGGAGTCGCTCGAGCAGGACTAGCGCCCGTCGGCCTCGTTCATCGCCTCGATGCTCGCGGGGTGCAGCATGCCGGCGAGCACGATCAGCGCGACCACGGCGATCACCACCGACACCAGCGTCGTCTCGCCACCGCGCAGGTTCCACGCCAGCCCCGGGCCGATCAGCTGGGCCAGCAGGATCGGGCCTCGAGGCCACGTGTGACCGCGAGTGATCAGCCAGCCGCAGCCGACCGGGGAGCACGCCGAAAGCCGCGAAGAACACCGCCGTGGTGAGTCCCATCGTCACCCGGCCGCCGGTGAGGTTGGCGATCTCGAGCACGGCCGGGGCGACCAGCAGCACGCCCTCGACGGCCGTGATCGACGCCGCCGTCACCAGCGGCGGCGGAGCGGTCGGGGGATTCTCGCTGTTCACGGTGGCAGCCTATGCGGCAGGATCTGTGCGGCGCAGGGCGACCGATGTAGTGCCTTTGTGACGGAAGTGACCCTGACAAGGGGTTGTTTATCGATCCACTTCTTGCCACGCTGGGCACCGCGCTCGTGAATGAGTTCACATCACCGTGTCCAGATCACGACCGCCCGGGCTCCGCTGACCGCCCGCACACAGCCTGTTGATACTGAAAGAGGAACCCCCACTCCATGGATTGGCGCTCGCGCTCTGCCTGCCTCGACGAGGACCCGGAGCTGTTCTTCCCCGATCGGCAACACCGGTCCGGCCATCCTCCAGATCGAGGAGGCCAAGCAGGTGTGCCGACGCTGTGAGGTGCGCGAACAGTGCCTTGCGTGGGCGCTGGAGGCGGGTCAGGACCACGGTGTCTGGGGTGGCCTGAGCGAGGACGAGCGCCGCTCGCTCAAGCGTCGCAACGCTCGCGCCCGGGTCCGCACGGCCTGAGGAACGCCTGCTCGGAGCATCAGTCCATCGGTACGTCGATCTGGACCCTTGCTCCGCTGCCCTCGTTGGCCGGGCCCATCTCGATCAGGCCGCCGAGCTCCGACTCGACCGGGGTGCGCACGATCGAGAGCCCGAGGCTCGTCGTCGTGTCCGGATCGAAGTCGGCCGGCAGGCCCACACCGTCGTCCTGTACGGCGACGTGCAGCCGTCCGACGATCCGGCGCACGCTGACCGGGATCCGGCCCTCGTGGGCGGCGTCGACCTCGGCGACGTCGGCCATCCCCGGATAGCCGTGCTCGACTGCGTTCTGCAAGATCTCGGTCAGCACCATCGCCATGGCCGTCGCCGTCTCCGAGGGCAGCACCCCGAAGGCGCCGTCGCGCAGCACGCGCACCCGGCCGCTGACGGCACTGACGTCGGTGACCATCCGGCCCAACCGGTCGGCGATCTCGTCGAAGTCAACGGTCTCCTCGACGGCTTGGCTCAGGGTCTCGTGCACGATCGCGATCGACCCGACGCGGCGTACGGCCTCCTCCAGCGCGGCCCGGGCCTCAGGCTGGTCGATCCGGCGAGCCTGCAACCGCAGCAGCGCGGCCACGGTCTGCAGGTTGTTCTTCACCCGGTGATGGATCTCGCGGATGGTGGCGTCCTTGGTGACGAGCTCGCGGTCCCGTCGTCGCAGCTCGGTGACGTCGCGCAGCAGGATGACCGCGCCGATGCGCTCGCCGTGCGGTCGCAGCGGGATGCTGCGCACCACGAGGGCGACGTCGTCGGTCGCGATCTCGGTGTCGTGGTCAGCGCGGCCGCTGAGCACGGCACTGAGCGACTCCTCGTCGAGCCGCCGCCGCGGCGGCACCAGTCGCGGGTCAGGTCGGTCAGCACGAGGTTGGTCAGGTCGCCGTGCAGGCCGAGGCGTCGATAGACCGACAGCGCGTTCGGGCTCGCGTAGGCGACCCGCCCGCCGGCGTCCGGGCGCAGGAACCCGTCACCCACCCGGGCGGTGTCGGCGTGGTCGCTGCGCTGCCCCACTGGCGGGAACCAACCGCCCGCGATCATCTGCGTCAGCTCGGCTGCGGTCTGCAGGTAGGACAGCTCCGGGCGGCTCGGGGTGCGGACGCCGAGCAGGTTGGTGTTGCGGGCGACCACGGCGATGATGCGGCCTGCTCGCCGTACAGGAATCGCCTCGACCCGGACGGGGACGTCGTCGCGCCACTCGGGATCGCCCTCGCGCACCGGGCGTCCGTGCTCGTAGGCCTCGTCGACCATCCGCCTGCGCCCGGTCGGCACGAAGGTGCCGACGACGTCGTCGGGCAACGAGGTGGGTCCGGTGGTCGGGCGCATCTGCCCGCCCGCCCAGAACCCGTTGCCCTCGCGATCGGGCAGCCACATGACCAGATCGGCGAAGGAGAGGTCGGCGATGATCTGCCAGTCGGCCATCAGCTGCTGCAGCCGGGTGACGTCGTCGTCGTCGAGATCAGTGTGTGCTCGGACGAGCTCGAGGAGAGACGGCACGGCCTCACTCTAGTGAGACGCCCGGGTTAGCCCCGCAGTCCATCGGCTGGCAGGATGTCGCCATGGCCACTGGGTACTGGCAGGAGATCCTCTCGAAGGGCCTCGCCGTCCCCGCCGATCGGCCGCTGGACGACCTGACGGCCGAGCTCACGACCATGTTGGGCTCCCCCGATCCGGAGCTCCGCGACGGCACCGCCTACCCCGCCCTGTCGACGTGGATCGACCGCGGTGTCTACGACGACCTGCTCTCCGGACTCGGCGACGGAATGGCCGCCGGGCTGGCGATCGGGCTCGGCGAGACCGGCACCGACACCGTCTTCCGGCGCAGCTTCTCCGTGCTCGCGCTGGCCGAGTGCCCGGCTCGCGACAACGTGAAGCTGCTGGTGCCCAGCGGCCGGGTCTTCGACTGGGGCGACCGGGTCGCTTCCTGGTTCCTGCGCAGGCGCGACACCCGCGGCTATGTCCCCGGCAAGGGCTGGGCGCACGCGATCGCGCACGGCGCCGACGCGATCGGCATCCCGGCGCAGTCGCCCTACTTCGCCACCAACGAGCTGACCGTCTTCCTCGACGTGCTCGCCGACCGGCTGCTGATGCGCGACACCGACCTGCTGGTGGCCGGCGAGACCGACCGGATGGCCGCCGCGACGATGCAGATCCTGCGTCGCAACGTGATCAGCCTCAAGGTGCTCGAGCCGTGGATCCACCCGGATCGCGGCCGGCGCCAACCCGTTCGGGAGCAGCGGCGAGCACGACCCCTACCAGCTCGCGGGCAACGCCCGGGCCTACCTACGCTCCCTGCACGTCCAGCTCGCGCTCGCGAGCAACCCACCCGCCGTACGCCCCCGACCTGATCCCGGTGCTCGTCGAGGCGCTGAAGGCCACCAACTTCCCGTTCCTCTCCCCGCCCAGCTGACTCTCCGCCTGATCGGGCCTGTCCGCTGGGGCCCATGCTCTAGCGTGCGGGCATGAACGAACTCAGCGGTCACAGCGGGGAAATGGCAGTCTCGGTCGCACGCGCCCACGGCGTCGAGACCATGTTCACGCTGTCGGGGGCACACGTCTTCCCGATGTACGACGGCGCGGTCAAGGCCGAGCCGCCGATGCGGCTGCTCGACGTGCGCCACGAGCAGACCGCCGCCTTCGCGGCCGAGGCCACCGGCAAGCTGACCCGCGTCCCCGGGCTCGCCGTCCTCACGGCCGGGCCGGGCGTCACCAACGGGATCTCCGCGATCGCGCAGGCCCAGTTCGCCGGCTCGCCGATGGTCGTCGTCGGCGGCCGCGCACCCGCCAACCGCTGGGGCAGCGGCGCCCTGCAGGAGATCGACCACCTGCCGATCGTCTCCCCCGTCGCCAAGCAGGCCCGCACCCTGCACACCGCCGGCGAGGTCGCCGCCGGGTTCGACGATGCCTTCACCGTCGCCCGGTCCTCGCACCGCGGTCCGGTGTACGTCGACATCCCGATGGACGAGTTCTTCAACTCCGGCTCCGGGCCGGCGTCGGTGGGCGCGCCGACCACGGTCGTCGAGCCGGACGGCGACGACGTCGCCCGGATCGCGGCCCTGCTCGCCGACTCCCACCACCCGTTGCTCATCCTCGGCACCGATGTCTGGGCCGACCACGCCGAGGACGCCGCGCTGCGGCTCGTCGAGTCACTCGGCATCCCGACGCTGACCAACGGCATGGGCCGCGGCCTGCTGCCCGGCGGGCATCCCCTGCTGGTGACCAAGGCCCGCGGCGCGGCGATCAACGGCGCCGACACGGTCATCGTGGTCGGCACCCCGCCTCGACTTCCGGCTCGGCTACGGCGTCTTCGGCGGCAAGGACGGTGCGGTCCCGGCGAAGGTCGTGCACGTGGCCGACTCCCCCGGCCAGCTCGCGGCGCACGCCGACCCGGCCGCGTCCGCCGCGGGCGACCTGTCCACCATCCTCGACGGGCTGGTCGTCGCCGTACAGGGAAGGGCGCGGGACTGGTCTGGTTGGGCTGCCGAGCTGGCAGACGTGGTGAAGGCGACCGCCGCGCGCGACAACGAGCTGCTGGGCGCCGAGGCCGACCCGATCCACCCGGCGCGCATCTACGGCGAGCTCGTGCCGCGGCTGGCCGACGACGCCGTCGTGATCGGCGACGGCGGCGACTTCGTCAGCTTCGCGGGCAAGTTCGTCGAGCCCAAGCGGCCCGGCGGCTGGCTCGACCCCGGTCCCTACGGCTGCCTCGGCGCCGGTCTCGGTGCGGCGATCGCTGCTCGCCTCGCCCGGCCGTCCGCGCAGGTCGCGCTGCTGCTCGGCGACGGCGCCGCCGGCTTCTCGCTGATGGACGTGGACACCCTCGTGCGCCACGACCTGCCCGTCGTGATGGTGATGGGCAACAACTCCGCCCGGGGCCCGGAGAAGGGCCCGATGCAGATGCTCTACGGCTACGACGTCGCGGCAGACCCGGCCGAGCAGACGGCCTACCACGAGGTCGTCAAGGCGCTCGGTGGCGCGGGCGAGAAGGTGAGCGACCCGAAGGACATCGGCCCCGCGCTCGACCGCGCGTTCGCGTCGGGGGTGCCCTACCTCGTCAACATCATCACCGACGTCAACGCGGCCTACCCGCGGAGCACGTTCGGGATCTGATGGAGCTCCGTCGCATCCGGCCCGACGAGCACGCCGCTGCGGGAGAGGTGTGCGTTGCGGCGTACGTTCCCTTCTTCGGCGGAGCCGAGGACTTCTATCGCGCGAAGGTCCGCGACGTCATGCGCCGCGACGCCGAGGCTGAGGTCTGGGTCGCGGTCGACGGCGACGAGGTGCTCGGCTGCGTGACGCACTGCCCGCCCGGGTCGCCATGGCACGAGATCGCGGGCGCGCACGAGGGCGAGTTCCGGATGCTCGCCGTGAGTCCGGGCGCCCGCGGCCGCGGAGTCGGTACGGCGTTGGCGACCCTGTGCGAGGAGCGTTCCCGCGAGCACGGGGCGACCGCGATGGTGCTGTCGTCGCTGCGCGTGATGACCGGGGCGCACCGGATCTACGAACGCCTCGGCTACACGCGCCTCCCGGACCGGGACTGGGACCCGGCCCCGGGAGTGCACCTCGTCGCCTTCGGCAAACCGCTCGCCTAGCAGCGGTGGCCGGTGGCCGGGTCGCTCGGGTCGTCGAAGCACATGACCTCGAGCGGGAAGGGCGCGATACGCGGTCCCTCGATCACGGCCCAGTGTATACCTGCCACGGCCCGGACTCGTCGGTGGACTCCGCCACGATCGTGAACAACGCGCCGTTGACGGTCAGCCAGCTGCGGAACGGACGGCCGTTGGGCATGGTTCCGCGGCCCAGCGGCGCGGGGCCGGGCTCGCCGAGCCCCATCAACTGGTCGCCGTGCTGGACATGCACCGCAAGATCCGCGGGCTGGTCTGCGTCGTCCGAGGCGACCACGACGACCGCGCCGTCCCACTCGAGCATCGGTGCCTTCGTGAGGACCGTCGACTGCTCCCCGAGGAAAATCGGGGCCTCGAGGCGCCCGTCGTCGGTCACCACGACGAGGTCCGTGGCGATGCCGTCGGTCGTCGATTCCTCGATGGACGCCTCGAAGGGATAGGCGTCGTTCGAGATGAAGGACTCACCCGGGCCGATGCGCTCCGTCGCCATCGGCGCCAGCAGCGGGAGCATGTCCTGCTCACCCTCGGCGCAGGGTCGGGTTGCTTCCGGCACTGGACCCGGGCAGGGCGTGGCCGCCGGCTCGGGCACCAGCGTCCCGTCGGCGGTGAGCCGCCGAGCCCAGGAGTCCATCGTGTACTCCTCCCGGCGGAAGAGCCTCATGTTGCCGGCCGCAAAGGAGTTGCGGGAGCGGGTGGAGATGAGCGTGCCGTCCTCGACCCAGAACTGGCCGAGGCGCACCATGTCGTAGAACTCGCCACCCTCGGAGACGATGCTCTGGCCCATGAAGATCTGCTCGGGCTCGCTCGGTGACACCGGGACGAGGAGGCCGTCAAGGAGGTCGAGCACGATCGGCACCGCCCGCACCGGGTCGCTGTCGTCGAGCAGCACGAGTTCCCGGTCGCCGTCGGCGTCCGCGTCGATCGGGGGCCGGGGCGGTGACGCCGATCGTGGTGCCGACATCGATGATGCCGAAGGCGATGGAACCGTCACTGCTCAAGATCGTCTGGACCCGCACGCGGCCGTCGTACTCCTTCGTCGGCTCGCCGAGGAAGCGCACCTTCTCCGGCGTGCCATCGCCGTCAAGATCGAGCTCGGCAGGCGTGGACGCCTTGGCCGGATCCCAGTCGAGGCCGATGTCCGGCGGCAGCTCGAGCGTCGGGCTCGGGTCCGTGGGCTGCGGGCGGTCGGCATCGCCGCGCGTGACCACGACCGCGGTCGTGGTGGCGATCACCGCCGGGCAGGCGGCGGCTGCCGGGACGACGGGCGTACGGCGCCACAGCGGCACCACCGGAGCGGGCAGCGGCTCGTCGCGCAGGTCCTCCGGCCGGACGAGGTCAGCTCGGGCCGCCGGGGCGTAAGCGAGTCGGGTCTCCGGGTCGTTCATGACCAGCCCTCCTTGGCCTTCAGGGTTCGCTCGAGTGCGTCGAGCGCACGGCTCGCGGTGGACTTCACGGTGCCCGGGGTGATGCCCGGGGCGGCAGCGATCTCGGCCTCGGACAACCCCGACCAGTAGCGCAGCACCAGCACCTCGCGCTGCCTCGGCGGCAGCGACTGCACGGCCGCGAAGACCTCGCTGTGCTCCTCGGCGAGGACGGCGCGGTCCTCGGGTCCCGCCGCCTCGATGGTCCGGGGCGGCTTGTAGCCGCGCACGGTTCGCCGCTTGCGCAGCATCGACCGGGAGCCGTTGACCACCGACACCCGCAGGTAGCCCACGGCCGCCGACGGATCCGCGCAGTCCGTGGCTGCGTCCGCGCCAGCGCGGCGAAGGCGTCCTGCACGACGTCCTCGGCGCTGGCACGGTCGTCCACCAGCAGGACGGCGAGCCGCACGAGAGCGAGCCGGTGCGCGGCATACAGCTCCGCGAGCCCCACGGCCTGCGTCGGCGGCTCCATGTTGATGGTCACACCCCCTAGGACGTCGCCGCGCCTCGGAGGTTGCTCGTGCGTCCCGACGACTTTCTGCAGCCTAGGATCCGGGCATGGCCGAGCAGCAGGCGACACTCAGGTTCACCGTCACCGACGAGGACACCGCGATCGCCGTCGGCAGCGGGTCGCTGCCGGTCCTCGGCACCCCGCGCCTCCCGGCGTGGTGCGAGGCCGCGACCTGCGCCGCCATCGAGTCGGCGCTGCCCGCGGGCGGGACCAGCGTCGGCACTCGGGTCACCCTCGAGCACCTCGCCGCAAGCCCGGTCGGCGCCGTGCTGGAGGTGGCTGCCTCCTCGGCGTACGTCGACGGGCGACTGCACAGGTTCACGGTGTCCGCGCGTCACGTGGACGGCGGGCGCGTGGTCGGGGCAGGCGAGGTGACCCGGGTCGTGGTCGACGCGGAACGGTTCATGAGCAGGGTCTGAAAACCCCGAAATACAGCGAACCCCCGGCCTTCGCGAGGAAGGAGCCGGGGGCTTGCGTGGAATGCGCTCAGGCGTTGGGGCGCTTGCCGTGGTTCGCCTTCTTCTTCTTGCAGAGCGCGGCGCTTGCGTCCGGTCTTGCCCATGGTGTTCCTCCAGAAATCGTTAGCCCTGCTCGTTGCCCGTGACAGGGCTGAGGGTCATCCTCTCAAACGAGAGGCGATCGAGCCAATCAGCCCTCGTTGATGCGGACCTGGACCTCGCGGATCTGGATCCGCACGCGCTCGCGCAGGCCGTCGGGAGCCGACTCCGAGCAGGAGCGCGCCACGATCTGCTTGACGGTGCGCTGCAGGTCGTACTTCTCCGAGCACGGGCCGCACTCGTCGAGGTGCACGCGCACCTCGGAGCAGTCGGCGTCGTCCAGCTCGTTGTCGAGGAAGAAGACGATGCGGTCGAGGTAGTCCGAGCACTCGTCCTTGCCGTGGCTGTGCGGGCTGGTGGACTCGCTCATGACTTCCCCTTCGTCGCGCCGCTGGGCAGCAGGTCGTTGGCGCGGACGTGGTCGGAGAGCATGTCGCGCAGCTGGCGGCGGCCGCGGTGCAGCCGGGACATCACGGTGCCGATGGGGGTGTTCATGATCTCGGCGATCTCCTTGTACGGGGAAGCCTTCGACGTCGGCGAGGTAGACCGCCGGGCGGAACTCCTCGGGCAGGCGCTGCAGCGCGTCCTTCACCTCGGAGTCGGGGAGGTGCTCGAGCGCCTCCATCTCGGCGGACTTCAGGCCGGTGGAGCTGTGCGACTCCGCCCGGGCCAGCTGCCAGTCCTCGACATCCTCGGCCATCGACTGCTGCGGCTGGCGCTGCTTCTTGCGATAGGTGTTGATGTAGGTGTTGGTGAGGATGCGGTAGAGCCACGCCTTGAGGTTGGTGCCCGGCTTGAACTGGTGGAACGCGGAGTAGGCCTTGGCGAAGGTCTCCTGCACCGGGTCCTCGGCGTCGGCCGGGTTGCGGGTCATGCGCATCGCGGCGCCGTACAGCTGGTCCGGGAACGGCAGCGCGTCGCGCTCGAACCGCGCCGAGCGTTCGTCGGCGGACTCGGTCTCGAGGAGGTCGTCGGGGACGGCGTCGGCCAGTGGGTCGGAAAGTGATTCAGTCATCGTCTTCCACACTACCGCCGCTTCGGCGTCGTCCAGCTCACGAGGACGGGGTCGGGTAGCCAGCATGTCGACCTCAACGCGACCCACCCCGGGTTGATTCCCAGCAGATCAGTGCGAGCCGGCGATGTCGCGGATCAGCCACTCCAGCGTCGATTCGACGACGATGCCCAGCGACTCGGCCTGCGAGAGCGCCGCGCGCTGGGGGACCTTGAGCCCGTGGTCCGCCTCGGGGATGACCGTCATGTCGAGGCCGCGCACGTCCGTGGGGAACTCCTCCGGGCGGCCCATCGGGTCGCGCTCCCCCTGCACGACCGGGATCGGCAACCCGGCACCGCGCAGCTCGTCCACCCGCGTCTTGTCCGGCTTGCCCGGCGGGTGCAGCGGGAACGACAGGGCGAGCACGCCACGGGCCCCCAGCCCCTTCGCACAGCGCGCGCCCGAACGTGCACCCGCGGACCGGCCGCCGACCACGAGCGGGGTCTGGGTGCGCAAGGTGTTGGCCGCGGCGATCAGGCCGGCGTCGAGGGTGGCGGGCGGGGTCGCGATCTTGCGACCGGCGACGTGCCGGGGCTGTTCGAAGAGCAGCACGCTGATCCCCTGCGCCGGCAGGGCCCCGGCCGGGGCCATCAGGTCGGGGAGCGTCCACGCCGCGCCCGGCGCCGTGGCTCAGCAACAGCGTCGCGATGGGGCTGACCGCGCGGCGTACGTGCAGTCGGCCGTCGCCGTACGGCGTCGAGATGGTGCGGACCACGGCCTTGATCATGAGAGTGCGTCCTCCAGCGGGAGTGGCTCGACCAGCTCGGGTCCGTTGTTGCGCACGTTGCTCACCAGCGCCGCGACGGGGTAGGCCTCGAGGCTGCCCGGTGCGGCCGGGACGAGCAGCGAGAGCTCGCCGCCGACGCGCGGGTCGAGCCAGTCGCCCCATCGGTCGCGCTCGACCATCAGCGGCATCCGGTCGTGGATGTGGCCCAGCGAGTCCTCGGCCCGGGTCGTGAGCACGGTGCAGGTCCAGCGGAAGCGGTCGGGATCGTCGTCTGCGCGGGTCTGGTCGCGCCAGATCTCGTAGAGGCCGGCCATCGCCAGCACGCCGCCGTCGGCGGGGCGGATGAAGTAGGGCTGCTTGACCGGCTTGCCCTTGGCGTTGGTCTGCGAGGTGGGATACCACTCGAAGTAGCCGTCGGCGGGCAGCAGGCAACGGCGTACGGCGAAGGCCTTCTTGTAGGCAGGCTTCTCGGCGACCGTCTCCATCCGGGCGTTGATCATCCGGTTGCCGATGCTCGGGTCCTTGGCCCACGACGGCACCGGAGCCCCGGGTGAAGACGCGCAGCTGGCGCTCGGGCGGCTCCGGGCTGTCCTTGGTCGGCGGGCGCTCGACCACGGCGTAGACCTCCTTGGTCGGCGCGACGTTGTAGTCGGCGGCCAGCGGCGCGGGCGTGCGGTCGGCGACGACCTCGAACTCTTCGATCAGGTCCTCGGGCTGCCGGGAGGAGGCGTAGCGACCGCACATGTGGTCCAGCCTAGTGAGGTCAGCGCGCGAGCTCGTCGAGCAGCAGCTCCGCCGCGTGGTCCGTGGCGGGCAGTCCCTCGACCCACACGCGCGGAGCGGGCGCCTCGGGACCGGAGTCGTCGAGCAACCGGTGCAGCAGCCCGACCCGGTCCCCCAGTCTGTCGTCTCGCTCCACGATCGCCGGGATCCGTCGGTTGCCGGCCCGCCCGATCGTCTCGCCGTGCACGAAGACGGTGCGCACCGCCCGGGCTGCCCGCACGAGTCGCATCGAGTGGACCAGCCGTTCGCCGACGGTGCAGTCGTCGGCGGCGTGCACGGCGGGCGCGGGCAGCTCGACCACGACCGCGGCCCACTGGTCCCGGACCGCGTCGGTCTGCAGGTAGAGCTCGGAGATCCGCCCGCGCACGTGCCCGAGGCTGGCCAGGGCCGGTCATCGGGTCCTCGCAGGACAGGTGGTGGAGGTAGGCCAGCGTGGAGTCGGTCCCGGAGCGACGACGAGGGCCGACAGAGCGGCGTACGGCGGATCGGTGCCGCGCACACGGAGCCACGTGGCGCGCAGGTCGGTGAGCGCCTCCGCCACGGAGATGCCGTCGACGGCCAGCTCGCGCCCGGCGACCGCACAGGCCTCGGCGGGGTCGTGTCCCGAGGCCAGCGCCTCGCCGACCGCCTCGAAGCCGCTCGGGTAGGCCGACCGAGCCGTCGGGCGCCTTCCCAGCATCGCGAATCTGGCCACATCTGCTCCTCGATCGAGTGGTCCCTCGGCGTGAAACGTGGTCACCGTGAGGCCATGACGCCGAGACATGGCAAAATCTTGTGAGCCAACTCACGTCAATCCCGACTCACGGGGCCGATCCGGTCCTACAGTGACTCCACTGACGCTTCCCCCACGACGAACGTCGAGATGCCCCATGAGCGCACAAGCGATAGAAGACACTCGGTCTGACGCCGAGCTGATCTCCGCTGTGCGCGAAGGCGACCTGGACGCGTACGGCGACCTGTTCGACCGGCACTTCTTGGCGGCGCAGCGACTGGCTCGCCAGCTGGTGTCCCCCCGGCGACGCCGACGACCTCGTCTCCGAGGCGTTCATGAAGGTGCTGGGCGTGCTGCAGCGCGGTGGTGGGCCGGACATCGCGTTCCGGGCCTACCTGTTGACCGCCGTGCGCCGGTTGCGCGTCGACAAGATCCGGGCGTCGTCCAAGCTGCAGACCAGCGACGACATGGAGATGTTCGACCCGGGGGTCCCCTTCCGTGACACCACCATCGAGGGCTTCGAGAACGAGGCGGCGGCTCGCGCGTTCGCCTCCCTGCCCGAGCGTTGGCAGCTGGTGCTGTGGCACACCGAGGTCGAGGAGCAGAAGCCGGCGGAGATCGCGCCGCTGCTCGGGATGTCGGCCAACTCCGTCTCCGCTTTGGCCTATCGCGCACGAGAGGGCCTGCGGCAGGCGTTCCTCAACGAGCACGTGGCCGACATCGAGGGCGAGACCTGCCGCTGGACGCACGACCACATCGGCCCCTACATCCGCAACGGGCTCTCCAAGCGCGACGTGGCCAAGGTCGACACGCACCTCGAGGAGTGCCGTGCCTGCGCCGCGATCTACCTCGAGCTCGTCGACGTCAACTCCAACCTCGGCGCGATCATCGCGCCGCTGCTCCCGGGCAGCGCAGCCGTGGGCTACCTCGCCACCACCTCGGCCGCGTCGGCCGTGGGCGTCGGCGCGCTGCTGCTGGGGTTCGCCGACCGGGCCAAGGACTTCGTGGTCGCCAACGCGGGAGTCTCGGCCGCGGGCGGCGTCGCCGCCGCGGCTGCGGTCGCCGGGCTGACGTTCGTGGCGCTGGCCGACGAGCCCGTCAAGCCGCCGAGGGAGGCCGCCTCCGCGATCGCGACCACCAGCGACCCGGCGCCGATCCCGTCGTCCCCGTCCGCGACGACGAAGGGCGCCCGGGCGCGACGGACGCCGAAGGCGACGACCGCCATCGACATCACCACTGCGCCCGCGGACCCTGCGACGACTCCGACGTCGGAGGCCGCCACACCGACCCCGGACCCGACCCCGGACCCGACGGTGGATCCACCGACCAAGGATCCGACGCCCACGGCCACCCCCGACACCGACCCCCACGCCGACCCCCACGCCGACGCCGACGCCGACGCCGACGCCGACGCCGACGCCGACCCCCACCCCGACGCCGACACCCACGCCGACCCCCACACCGACGCCGACGCCGACGGTCGTGCCTGCGCCCGACCTCGCGATCACCGTCTCCTCGACCGCCCGGAAGGGGAACGTCGAGGACCTCTCCGTGGTCGCGACCGGCATCCCCGATGGTGGGGCAGCCACCGTCACGATCTCTGGGGGGAACGTCGATTCCCTGACCACGAGCGACGGGCGCTGCCAGACGCAGGGCGCGGGCCTCGTCTGCACCGTGACCGGGTCGGCGCCCATCGCCGTACACGCGGATCGGATCCCCAACGGCAACGCGAGCGTGACCGTGACGGTGTCCGGCGGTGCCGTCGACCCCAACCCGGCGAACAACACAGCGACGCTGGTGCTCGACTCCAAGTGACACGCAAGGGTGGACTCGTCCTCCCCCTCGTCGTGTAGGAAGGAGTCATGACCGTCACCAGACTGATCGCCCGTCCGATGCTGGCCTCGATGTTCGTCGTGGGCGGCATCAACGCCTTCAAGAACGCCGGCCGACTCGCCGGCACGGCCCAGCCGATCACCGACAAGGTCGTGCCGATGGTGAAGCGGGTGGCTCCGCAGGCGCCGATCCCGACCGACGCCGCGACCCCGGGTCCGTCTCAACGCCGGCGTCCGGGTCCTCGCCGGCGTCGCGCTCGCGACCGGCCACGCGCCGCGGCTCGCGTCCACCGTGCTGGCGGCAACGCTGGTGCCGACCA
Organism: Nocardioides sp. B-3; assembly: GCF_024703895.1. GTDB lineage: Bacteria > Actinomycetota > Actinomycetes > Propionibacteriales > Nocardioidaceae > Nocardioides. The sequence continues at coordinate 3,024,935 of NZ_CP087968.1, read as the reverse complement.
CGGCGGCCGCGCACCGGTTCTGGGAGGAGTCCGACCCCGCGGTCAAGGGCAACCAGAAGGTGCACTTCTTCAAGAACGTCTCGATGTTCGGCGGGCTGCTGATCGCCGGGGCCGACACCGACGGCAAGCCCGGCGTGGCGTGGCGCGCGCGTCATGCCGCGACCGACGTCAAGCGCGAGGCTCGTCGGCTCGCCAAGGACGCCCGCCGTGAGGCCGGGCTGGCCAAGGCCCAGCTCACCTGATCTCCCACCGATAGGGTTCGCGCGTGACCTCTCTTGCGGACCCGTGGCCGGCTCCACGCCCGACCACGCCCGTCGAGCGGGTCGTCTCGCTGCCCGGCAGCAAGTCCCTGACCAACCGCGCGCTCGTGCTCGCGGCACTGGCCGACGGCCCGAGTGTCGTACGCCGACCGCTGCGATCGCGCGACACCCTGCTGATGGTCGCCGGGCTGGCCGCGATGGGCGTCGGCGTCTGCGACGAGGGTGACGACTGGCGGATCTCGCCCGGCCTGCTGACCGAGGACGCGGCGGTCGACTGCGGCCCGGCCGGCACGGTGATGCGGTTCGTGCCGCCGGTGGCCGGCCTGTCGAGCGGCACCATCGCCTTCGACGGCGACCCGCACATGCGCCAGCGGCCCGTCGGTGAGGTGCTGACGGCGCTCGCCGGACTGGGCGTGGACATCGAGGACGGCGGCCGTGGCTCGCTGCCGTTCACCGTCCGCGGCACCGGCTCGGTGCGTGGCGGCACGGTGGTGATCGACGCGAGCGCGTCGTCGCAGTTCATCTCGGCGCTGCTGCTGGCGGGCGCGCGCTACGACACCGGCGTCGACGTTCGGCACGACGGCAAGCCGGTGCCCTCGCTCCCCCACATCGAGATGACGATCGCGATGCTCCGCGCGCGGGGTCGAGGTGGACGACGCCGACGTCAACCGCTGGGCCGTCGCGCCCGGCCCGATCGCGGCGCTCGACGAGTCGATCGAGCCCGACCTGTCCAACGCGGCGCCCTTCGTGGCGCTGGCCGCGACGACCGGCGGGGCCATCACGATCCGCGACTGGCCGGCCTCCACGACCCAGCCGGGCGATTCGTTGAGGGACGTTCTCACCCAGATGGGGTGTTCGGTCACGCTCGACGACGACGGGCTGACCGTCCGCGGCACCGGCGCGATCCACGGCGTCGACATCGACCTGCACGACATCGGCGAGCTCACCCCCGCGATCGCGGCCCTGTGTGCCCTCGCCGACTCCCCTCGCACCTGCGCGGCGTCGGCCACATCCGCCACCACGAGACCGACCGCCCGGCCGCCCTCGCCGCGGAGCTCGGCAACCTCGGCGCCGACGTCACCGAGCACGCCGACGGGCTCTCGATCCGGCCCGCTCCCCTGCACGGCGGCACCTTCCGGACCTATGCCGACCACCCGGATGGCGCACGCCGGCGTGATCATCGGCTCGGCGGTCGACGGGGTGCTCGTGGAGAACATCGCCACGACCTCCAAGACCTTCCCCGACTTCGCCGGGGCCTGGACCGACCTGGTGGGGCTCACTCGGGTGGACCAGTGACCAACCGCTACACCGATCACGACCGGGAGCACTACGAGCGCCCCCGTCGGCGCACCCGCCCGCGCACCAAGGACCGCCCGACCTACGACGACGCCGTGTCCGGGGTGGTCGTCACGGTCGACCGAGGGCGGTTCACGCTGCTGATCGACGGCACCACGGTGATGGCGATGAAGTCGCGTCCGCTGGGCCGCAAGGGCGTCGTCGTGGGCGACCGCGTCCGCGTCGTCGGCGACGTGTCCGGGGTCGACGGCTCGCTGGCACGGATCGTGGAGGTCGTCCCTCGCACGACCACGCTTCGCCGTACAGCCGATGACGACGACCCCGTCGAGCGCGTCATCGTCTCCAACGCCGACCAGCTCGTCGTCGTCACCGCGCTGGCCGATCCCGAGCCCCGGCCCCGACTGATCGACCGCGCCCCGGTCGCGGCCTTCGATGCCGGTATGGCGCCGCTCCTGTGCCTCACCAAGGCCGACCTCGCCGACCCGGAGGTGCTGCTGTCGACCTACCGCTCCCCCGGGCGTGCCGTGGGTAGTGACCGAGCGCGGCGGCGACCCGGCCGAGGTGCGCGACCGGTTGCGCGGGCGCACCAGCGTGTTCGTCGGCCACTCGGGCGTCGGCAAGTCCACGCTGGTCAACGCGCTGATCCCCACCGCCAACCGCGACGTCGGCATCGTCAACGCCGTCACCGGGCGCGGGCGGCACACGTCGACGTCGGCCTACATGCTGGAGCTCCCCGGCGGCGACGGCTGGATCATCGACACCCCCGGCATCCGCTCCTTCGGGCTCGCGCACGTGCAGCCGGAAGACCTGATCAGCGCCTTCCCCGACCTCGAGGAGATGACCGAGGACTGCCCACGCGGCTGCTCCCACGGCACCGGCGAGCCCGAGTGCGGCCTCGACGTCGCGGTCGAGGCCGGCGAGGCAGACCCCGACCGGGTCGAGTCGTTCCGGCGGCTGCTCTCCGCGCGTGAGGGCGCGGCGGAGTACTGATCGTCGTAGAAGTTCCCTGACATGTGGTGAAGTCCCCGGATATCCGGGGACTTCCTCACGTGTCAGGTGTTGAAACCCCTGACAGGTGCAGGACTCGCCTGATGGGTGCCCACGCTGGGCTGGGTCGACAGGTCGTACGGCGACAGCCTCACCCGGCCCGCTACCGAACAGTCAGGGGGTTCCGCCCGATCAGAGGCCCCTGACTGTTCGGTAGCGCGAGGAGGCTGGCGAAAGACTGGGCGCGCACGCCGGGATGCCGGCGCACTGGGCCGACGCGGCTAGCCCCAAACAGCCCGCGCGCCGGAGTCGCCGGCCGGGAAGACCAGCACCAACAGGCCGATCGAGGCCGACGACGAGCAGCGCCATCGCGAGCCAGCCGATGACGCCACGCGACTCACGCGCACCCCGACCCGAGGCCGGGGCGGACGGACCGCCCAGTGCCCGGGCGGCGAGGGGCCGCGTCGACGACGAACGTCGCCGCCCAGATGCGCAGCAGCCGGCCCCGCTCCTCGTGGTCGGCGACCAGCGGCTCCAGCTCCGGGCGGGAGTCGAGCAGCGACTCGCCGGCCGCGACGGCGACGATCGCGGTGGCGGCGACGACGAGCGACAGTGCGACGAGCGGCCAGCGCAGCAGCCATCGCCACGCCGGGACGAAGGCGTAGGCGAGCCCGGTCAGCGCTGCGAGCGGGCCGAAGATGACGACCGCGTGCACCACCAGCGGGTGCAGGGGAACACCGTTGATCTCCATGGGAGCACGCTAGACCCGAACACTGGGAATAGCCTGTGGACCATGCCCATCACCGGCCCCACCGACTACACCGATGACCTGCGCCTCGCGCACGTGCTGGCTGACGACGCCGACTCGCTGACGATGTCGCGGTTCAAGGCGCTCGACCTGCACGTGATGAGCAAGCCCGACCTGAGTCCCGTGACGGACGCCGACCCGGGCGGTGGAGGAGGGCATCCGCCGTACGCTCTCGCGGGCCCGGTCCCGGGACGCGGTGCTCGGCGAGGAGACCGGCTCCACCGGCCACAGCCAGCGCCAGTGGATCATCGACCCGATCGACGGCACCAAGAACTTCGTCCGCGGTGTCCCCGTCTGGGCCACGCTGATCGCGCTCGCGGTCGACGGCGAGGTCGTCATGGGCGTCGTGTCGGCCCCCGCGCTGCAACGACGCTGGTGGGCGGTGAAGGGCGGCGGCGCCTGGACCGGCCGGTCGCTGATGAAGGCCACGAAGTGCGAGGTCTCCGACGTGCGGCGCTTGGAGGACGCATCCCTGTCCTACAGCTCGCTGTCCGGCTGGGACCAGCGCGACCGGCTCCGGGACTTCGTCTCGCTCACCCGCCGTTGCTGGCGCACCCGGGCGTACGGCGACTTCTGGTCCTACATGCTCCCGGCCGAGGGCACGGTCGACCCGGCGGCGGAGCCCGAGCTCGAGCTCTACGACATGGCCGCGCTCGACGTGATCGTGCGCGAGGCCGGCGGCCGGTTCACGGCCCCGGACGGGACCGACGGTCCCTACGGCGGCAACGCGATCGCCTCCAACGGCCACCTGCACGACGCGGCCCTGTCTTTCCTCGGCTCGATGCCGCACGACGCGGACGACCCGGACTCGCGCCCGAGCGGTGCGGGTTCGGTGCACGACCTGCGCGCGAGATCGCCCCTGTCGCCCAGCGACGCAAATGACTAGCGTGGCTGTGACACACCACCCGCGGAGGTAGCCATGCGCATCAACGACGTGATCAAGGCCAAGTCGAGCCACGACGTCATCACCATCAGCCCTGAGGCCAGCGTGCGGGAGCTGGTCACCTTGCTCGCCGAGCACAACGTCGGCGCCCTCATCGTCAGCGTCGACGGCGAGACCGTCGACGGGATCGTCAGCGAGCGTGACGTCGTACGCCGCCTGCACGAGCGCAGCGACATCCTCGACGCGCTCGTCAGCGAGATCATGACCACCACCGTGCGCACCTGCGAGGGCAGCGAGGCGCTGACCGAGCTCATGCAGGTGATGACCGAGCACCGCATCCGGCACGTGCCCGTCCTGACCGACGGCAAGCTGACCGGCATCATCAGCATCGGCGACGTGGTGAAGAATCGCATCGGCGAGCTCGAGTTCGAGCGCGACCAGCTGGACAACTACGTCCACCAGACCTGAAAGGCCTCACCATGCAGAAGCCCGACGTCGACCCGCACATGGGAGACGCTCCCGCCGACCCGGGAGGTCACCGACCTCATCGAGGGTGACGGCGCGGGAGGCAACCGCCGGATCGACCGTGTCGGTCCACTACGTCGGTGTCGCCCACTCGACGGGCGAGGAGTTCGACGCGTCCTACAACCGTGGCGACGCGCTCAACTTCCGCCTCGGCATCGGCCGAGTCATCCGGGGCTGGGACACCGGCGTGCAGGGCATGAAGGTCGGCGGCCGTCGTCGCCTCGTCATCCCCCGCACCCGGGGTACGGCGACCGCGGAGCCGGCGGCGCCATCAAGCCCGGCGAGACGCTGATCTTCGTCGTCGACCTGCTCAAGGTCAGCTGACCGGTCGACCGAGCGCTACCGGGGGGACGTCGATCTCGGCGTCCCCTGACGCGACTCTGGCCGACTGTCCGGCCAGCGTCACCACGTCGCCCGCGACGAGCTGGCGCCCCTCCGGGTCTCCACCTCGCCGTTGACGCTCACCGGCCGTCGGCCAGCAGCGGCTTGGCGTCGGAGCCGGAGTCGATCAGGTTGGCGAGCTTGAGGAACTGCCCGAGGCGGATCTTCTCGTCCTTGATGGGCACGTCCACCGCATCAGAGCTCATGCGTGTACTCGCTTCGCTCCGTGCGCGCACGAGGCACAGGACGCACAGTGCTGATTGACTCGCTCGCTTCGCTCGCTCATGGGGTCAGTGAACCAGCAGGCTGATCGCGTGGATCAGCACGCCCACGAGTCCGCCGACGATCGTGCCGTTGATCCGGATGAACTGCAGGTCGCGGCCCACGTGCAGCTCGATCCGGCGCGCGGCCTCCTTGCCGTCCCATCGCTCGATGGTGTGGGTGATGACGGCGGTCAGCTCGGCGCCGTACCGCGAGAGACGGCGAAGACGGCGACGTCGGCCGCCGTCTTGTCCAGCTTGTCGCGCAGTGGGGCGTCGGTGCGCAGTCGCTCGGCGAAGGCGCTGAGCTCGAGGAGCATCCGCTGCCGCACGGCCCCGTGCGGGTCGCGGACCGAGCTCAGCAGGGCGGAGCGCATCGCCTTCCACAGCGAGATGGCGGTGGTGACGACCTGCGGGTGGTCGAGCAGCCGCTCCTTGAACCGCTCGGCGCGCTCCTGCGTCTGCGGGTTGGTCAGCAGGTCCCGGCCGAGCTGGCTGAGCATCGAGTCGATCGCGTCGCGGGCGTGGTGGTCGGGGTTGTCGCGGATGTCGGCGATCCAGCGGATCGCCTCGAGGTGGAGGCGCTGGGTGACGGCCTCGTTGAGCCGCGGCGGCGCCCACCACGGGGCGCGCTCGCTGAGCACGTCGGTGAAGGTCTCGCCGTTGTGCACCAGCCAGCGGTGCAGCTCCTCGAGGGCGAGGTCGATGACGCCGTGGTGCAGGTCGTCGCGGACCGCTTCGGTGACCGGGCTGCCGAGGATCGGCGAGATCGGCTCCTCGCGGAAGCGCGGCACGAAGGCGTCGTTGACGAGGTCGGCGATGTGGTCGTCGCGGATCTTGTCGAGCGCGATGGCGGCGACGTCGGACACCTCGTCGACCACGCGCCGGGCGTTGGCCGGGTCGGAGAGCCAGTCTCCAACCCGCGCCGAGATCTGCGCGGCGCCGGTGCGGTCGCGGATGATGTCCTCCCCGGAGGAAGTTCTCCCCCACGAACTCCTCCAGCCCCTTGCCGAGCTCGTCCTTGCGCTTGGGGATCAGGGCGGTGTGCGGGATCGGCAGGCCGAGCGGGTGCTTGAAGAGCGCGGTCACCGCGAACCAGTCGGCGATGGCGCCGACCATCGACGCCTCGGCGCCGGCATTGACGAACCCCCACGCCCCGTCGCGGCCCAGCGTGGCGACGTACACGATGGCGGCCAGCACGAGCAGGGAGACCGCGACCGTCCGCATCTGGCGCAGTCCGCGACGGCGCGCCTCGTCGGCCCCCGGGTCGGGCGTGATGATCGAGATGGGTGCGGTGATGGACACGCGGAGATCCTCTCAGGCGGCCCGATACTGTTTCGCGCATGTCGCGCACCATCGTCACCTTCGGAACCTTCGACGTCTTCCACGTCGGCCACCTGCGGGTGCTCGAACGCGCGGCGGCGCTCGGCGACCGGCTGGTCGTGGGCGTCTCCGCCGATGCCCTCAACATCAGGAAGAAGGGGCGCGCCCCCGTCTTCAGCCGGGGCGAGCGGCTGGCGATCGTGTCCGCGCTGCGCGTCGTCGACGAGGTCTTCGTCGAGGAGAGCCTCGAGGCCAAGCGCGACTACTCGGTCACGCACGGCGCCGACGTGCTGGTGATGGGCGACGACTGGGCCGGCAAGTTCGATGAGTACGCCGACGTGTGCGAGGTCGTCTACCTCCCCCGCACTCCGGCGATCTCCACGACCGCGATCATCGAACACATCGCGGACATGTAGTGAGAAGGGTCGCCGGCCCGGCGCTGGCCCTCGTGGCGGCGGTGCTGCCGTCCACGCAGTCCGTCGCGGACGTCCCGCCCCTGTCCCGCGACCACACGCTCGACCTGCGGGACGCATATGTCGCCCGGGACGCGTTCTCGGCCCGCGGCTCCGCCGTGTCAGCCCGCCCTTCCGATCCCGCCGACGGCTCGGGCGAGTTCTTCTGGGACCCCGCCGCCCCGCGCCCCGGGGTGTGCGGCGCGGCCGTGTGCCTGCACTACGTCACCACCACGTCCGACGCTCCCCCGCTGGCCGCGTCGGACGGCGTGACGCCTGACTGGGTGCGCCGCAACCCGGACGTCACCGAGCTCGCGCTCACCCGGATGGCGGAGCTGGGCTACCCCGGCGTCCCGTCGGACTCCGGGCGCGGCGACTCGGCCCAGTTCGACGTCTACCTCGCCGACATCGGTCGCGCCGGGCTCTACGGCTACTGCGCACCGGAGGCGCCGGTGCTGGGCGCCCCCGGCCACGCGTCGTCCTACTGCGTCTTCGACAACGACTTCGCCGGCTTCCCGATGCCGGCCGACGAGAGCCTGCGGGTCACCGCGGCCCACGAGCTCTTCCACGCGGTGCAGTTCGGCATGGACGTGCATGAGGACCGCTGGTTCCTCGAGTCGAGCGCCACCCGGATGGAGGAGCAGGTCGCCGACGACGTCGACGACAACCGGCAATATCTTTCCGCCGGCCAGCTCGGGCGCCGCACCGTCCCCCTCGACCACGCCGCCGCGGACCTCGGCATCTACGGCAACTGGATCTTCTTCCAGTTCCTCGAGCAGCGGTACGGCGTCGACGCGATCCGGCAGATCTGGGACCGCGCCGACGCGGGACCGGGCCGTCGCGACGACTTCTCGATCGAGGCCGTGCGCCACTTCGTCGAGAGCCGGGGCGGCACGTTCTCGTCGGTGTATGCGGCCTTCGTGCGCGCCAATCTCAGCCCCCACCGTGGCTACGACGAGGGCAGCGCCTACCGTGCGGCGAAGCTCGACGACTCGGTCCGCACGGGGGCCACGTCACTCGTCCCGGCGTGACCGGCGCATCGGCGTACCGCATCTGACGTCGCGGGCGATCGCCTTCCGACCGCGCGCTTCCCTGCGCGGGGCAGCGAAGCTGCGCGTGTCCGTGTCGGCGACGCGCGGCAGCGGAGCCGCGGCTTCTGCACAGGTCTTCATGACGTCCGGCAAGGTCGCGAACCTGCCGATCAGGCTGAAGCGCGGCGAGGGCAGCCGCGTCGTGAAGTTCGCCGGCTCCCGGGTTCGTCGCGTGGTGGTCGTGCTGGCCAACGCGTCTACCCGCTACGACTGCGGGGAGCGCACGCAGTTCGCCTGTCAGGGCGTCCCGCGCGACGACGCCCAGCGGTTCGGCCTGACGGCGACTGTGGTCCGCGCCCAGCGCTGACGTAGCCTCGATCGCGGTCATCGACGAAGGGGATTGTGTGCGTAGGTCAACCGTGCTTGCCGTGGTGGTGGGGGCTCTGCTGTCCACTTCCTTGCCTACGGCGGCTGCCGACCCCACTCCGCTTCCGGCCGACCCCAACGCCCGGGTCGCGCTCACCGCGCTCGACACCGCGGGCCGCGTGCTCGCCGGCGACGCGCTCTCCAGCGACCCGTCCGCCACCCTCCGCTGCGCGACCTGTGGGTGGCCCGGCCGGACCTCACCGGCTCGGAGGCACTCGAGGCGTCCTCGCTGCTCGCCCGGCCCACGGACGGGGCCGACGACCCGTTCGCCAACGGCTACACCGTGCCGTCCTCGAGCCAGTGCGGTGACCACGTGTGCGTGCACTACGTGCCGACGACCGCCGACGCTCCCCCGAGCCTCGACTGGGTCGCGCTCACGCTGACCACGATGGAGAACGTCTACGAGCGCGAGGTCAACCAGCTCGGCTTCCGTCCCCCGCGCAAGGACGGGAACAAGGGCGGCGACGGCAAGCTCGACGTCTACCTCAAGGACCTCGGCACCGGGCTCTACGGCTACTGCGCGGCGGAGTTCCGCAAGAAGGCCCGCACGGCGAGCGGCTTCTGCGTGCTCGACAACGACTACGCCGCCGCCCAGTTCCCCGACCAGACCCCCGAGAACAACCTCGCGGTGACCGCAGCGCACGAGTTCTTCCACGCCGTGCAGTACTCCTACGACTACAACGAGGACCCGTGGATGCTCGAGTCCACGGCCACCCGGATGGAGGAGCAGGTCGCCGACAGCATCAACGACAACCGGCAGTACCTCCAGTACAGCCAGCTCCGGAGCGGCCTACGTCTCCCTCGACGCGTTCAGCTCGACCTACGGCTTCCAGTACGGCAACTGGATCTTCTGGGAATACCTCACCTCGCGCTACAGCACCGGACTGGTGAAGAAGGCCCGGGAGGCCGCGGGCAGCCTGCGACGCGACGGCCGGCGCTACTCCATCGAGGCCATCCGGTCGGTGCTGCGCAAGAAGAGGTCGTCCCTGACCGATGTGTACGCCGACTTCGCGGCCGCCAACGTGACGCCGAGCCGCTCCTACGCCGAGGCGCCCGGGGTGCCGGAGTTCGCCGACCCGAAGGTCAAGTCGGACGTGACGCTGTCGCGGGCCTCGAAGTCGGACGTCGTCCGCGCCGGGCTCGACCACCTGTCCGCCGACGCGATCCACGTGCGGCCCGGCGGTGACCCGGGTGGCAGGAAGTGGAAGCTGCGCGTCAGCGTGCAGGCCCCACCTCGCGCTGCCCCGGAAGGGCGCCTGCTGGTCCACAAGCACGACGGAACGGTCGGGACGCGGGCGCTCTCCTTCGATCGGCGTGGCCGCGCTCGTGCTCTCGTGCCATTCAGCTCGGCTGCGATCGCGGCGATCTCCGTGTCGTTCGCGAACGTCTCCACGCGCTTCCGCTGTGGCAAGGACACCGACTTCGCATGTCACGGCAAGGCGCGTGACGACGACCAGAAGTTTGTGGTCACCACCCGGGCGCTGAAGAAGCGCTGACGCATCCCCGGATGAGGTGATGACTCGGCTCGGGATCCGGCCTACGGTCGGAGCATGAGGTCGCCGTGAAGGTCGTTCTGGCGTCGTTGCCGGCGTTCGGTCATCTCTATCCCCCGGTTCCGCTGGCCCTTGCGCTCGAGCGGGCGGGGGCGACGGTCGCGTTCGCGACCGGCGAGGAGTTCGCGAGTCGATTGCCTGCGCGAACCGTCCCCGGTGCCGAGGCGTCGTGGGCCTTCTCCGACGCCACGTCGGAGATCGGGCGACGCGTCCAACAGATGGGCGACGCCGTGTCGGACGAGGGTCTCGGACAGGCACTGTTCGTCGAGCTCTGCGCGCCGCACGTCGTGGACGTCATGACCGGGGTGCTGGAACGAGAACGACCCGACCTCGTCATCTTCGAGCAGAGCAATGTCGGTGCCGCCATGGCTGCCCACCGGACCGGTGTCCGGGCCTTCTGCCCGGGCATCGTCGGTTGGGGCAGCCAGTGGTCGACGATCTACGACACGGTGGCGTCCTTGGTCCGGGCGCCCGACGCCGGCGCGTTGGCCGAAGGGCTGATCGACCCGCACCCGCACTTCCCGGCCGACGTCGACGCCACACCACCGTTTCCGGTGATGGCGATGCGACCCACGGCCCGGTCCCCGGACCGTCCGGTGCCGCCGTGGCTGCTCGGAAACCGGGCGGGTCCCGCGGGCCTACCTGACCATGGGGACGGTCTTCGGCAACGCGGAGCAGCTCCGTGCGGCGGCACTCGAGATCGCCGGCTCGGGATGTGAGGTCCCTGGTCGCGACGGGGCCCGGGACGGAGCCGAGCTCCCTCGGTGCCATGCCGCCCACGGTGCACGTCGAGCAGGAGGTTCCTCAGGCGCACGTCCTGCCGCACGTCGACCTCGTCGTGCACCACGGAGGAACCGGCACCGTGATCGGTGCCCCGGCCCATGGCCTGCCGCAGGTCGTGATGCCGCAGGGCGCCGACCAGTTCTGGAACGCGGACCACCTCGCCGCGGAAGGCGCCTGCCGCATCGTGCCCCCGGGCGCCCCGCCCGGATCGATCGCCGCGGCCGTCACGTCGTTGACCGAGCAGCACGCCCCGGAACGAGAAGCGGCACGGCGACTGGGAGGCATCATCGCGGCGATGCCCAGCCCCGACGACGTGGCAGAAGCAGTCTTGACCGGGCGGTCAATCAAGGCGCATGCTGAAGCTGGATGATCCGTCGTACGGCGACGGGTCCGGATGTGAAGGAGAGGATCAGTCATGCAGAAGTGGACGCGATGGCAGGCCCGGGTGGCGTTGGCGGCTGGCGCCTATGCGGCGTTGTCACCCCTCTGGACCCAGACGAACGAGACTGCGACGTGGACGTTGGTGGCCCCGGGTGTCGTGACCGCGGCGATCGCGCTGTGGTCGTTGGCCATGTCGGAGGATCGCATCTCGGAATATGCGCTCATGCTGATGGGCGTGCTGTTCATCGCCTCACCGTGGGTGATGGGCTTCGAGCGCCTCGACGACATGGCCCTGACGGCGTGGATCGTCGGTGCGGTCACCGTGGTCGCCGGCGTTCTGGGCATGCCCCGGGTCGAGAACAGGATGCACATGCACCACGGACCGATTGCGCACTAGGCCACCTGTGAGGACCGATGGCCGCTGACCGCCGTACCCGCATCCTGAATGCGGCCGAAGAGCTCTTCGCCGTCGACGGCTTCGACGGCACGCCGACGGCGCGTGTCGCCGAGGCCGCCAAGGTGCCGAAGGGGCTGGTGTTCTACTACTTCCCACGCAAGATCGACCTGCTGTTGACGCTGTTGCAGGAGCGGCTGCCGACACCGACGAAGGACACCCTCGCTGGTGTCGTACGGCGGGGCGACCCGGCCGGGTCCTTGCTGGCCATGCACCGGCGGCTCGGGATGGAGGACCACGACTCGCTGGTGCTGCGAACGATCATCTTCCGCGAGAGCGGCACTCACCCGGAGGTGCGCGACCACCTGCGCCAGCTGCGTCGTTCGCTCGTCGAGCTCACCGAGGAGGCGCTGGACCGGGCCGTCGAGTGGACCGTGGCGAAGACGCTGCGCCGCCGGGCGGCCGAGACGTTCGTCTCCGTCATGCTCGACCACGCCAACGCGCGCAGGTCGGGAGGCGCGCTGCCGGACGTGCAGGGGGCGGCCACCGTGGTGGGGTTGGCGGTGGCGGCCCCGGGCCCGGCGTGATCGGGCGTCTTCACCCGGGAGCCGGGGTTGGATCTTCAGGCGCAGTCGTCACACAGATCGACGGCCGGTGAGGACCGCTCTGGACGCGTGCTGCACGAGGAAACAGCCTGTGCAGGTGAACTCGTCGGTCTGCTTCGGCACGACCTCGATGGACAGGGTCTCGTCGGAGAGATCCGCGCCGGGAAGCTCGTAGGACTCGGCCAGCTCGGTCTCGTCCTCGTCGATCTTTCCGGACGTCTTGTCCTGCTCGCCCAACGTCAGGCGTCGCGCCTCCCGGCTCTCTTCCTTCTGCTCGTCTTCGGTCTTGCGGGATGCGTCGTAGTCGGTGGCCAAGGTGGCGTCCTCTCAGGGCGGAGCGCGAATGGTAGACCGAACTCTCACGCGGCCCGCAATGCCGGCCGATCGAACGGCACAGCGGCGACGTCTTCGGGCTAGTGCGCCGCTGGCGATAACGCTTGGGCACGCGCCTCGTTGGTCGCATCAACGACCCACGACGGAGGTTCACCCGATGCTTCGACCCACTCGGCGTCTCGCGGCGCTCGTCGCCGTACTCACCACCGGCGCCGCCGCTCTCATGGCGCCGGTGTCCGCCGGAGCGAGCCCCGAGCTGACATCGATCGCCGCACCTTCGGTGCCGACGGACGAGGCGGGGCACGGCAAGGTCATCGTGGCCTTCGCCGACGGCGTGGTCCCGGCGGGCACGTTCGGGGCACTGCGCGATCTCGGTGTGGAGCGGGCGATCGAGCTGCCGTCCATCGGAGCCGTGGCGGTGACGGCGGACCTCCCGCTCGTCAGCCTTCTCAGCACCCTCCCGGGCGTCATCGCGGTGGAGCCGCAGCGGCGCCCGGTGTCACACCTCTACGCCTCGAAGGAGCAGATCAACGCGATTGGCGTCGATCAGCCGTCGACGTACACCACCCGGGTCGGCGGCAAGAAGGTCACCGCGACCCGGCCCGGCGTGACCGGCGAGGGCGTGACCGTGGCCGTGCTCGACTCCGGGATCTTCGCTCCCCACCCCCGACTTCGGTGACCGCGTGGTGAAGGGCCTCAACTTCTCCTACGCCGAGGCGGCCCAGCAGGTCGGCTTCACGGCGGACCAGTGGGATGCGTATGCCGAGTCGACCGGCACCCCGGCGCCCGGGACGAGATCGGTCACGGCACCCATGTCGCCAGCACGGTGGGCGGCGACGGCAGCCTCTCCGCCTCGCAGGGCGGTCCGGACCTCGCCGGCGTCGCTCCGGGCGTCGACTTCATCTCGATGCGGGTCGCGACCCCGGGCTTCGGCATCGTCGACGACCTCGACTGGGAGGAGGCTGCGCTGGCGGCCTTCGACTGGACCATCCGGCACCGCGAGGAGTTCGGCATCGACATCACCCAGAACTCCCGGGGCCTGCTCCCGACCGAGCCGAACTGCCTCGGACTGGACTGCGGCGAGCCGACCGACTTCGACGCGATGTCGCAGATGATCGGGTCGGTGGTCGACAGCGGCATCCACGTCGTCTTCTCCGCCGGCAACGACGGGCCAGAGCCCGGCACGATCGGCGGCTACCACGACCCCGCCAACGGAGCCGTCCTCGTCGGCGCCGCCTGCAAGTCCGTGGACTCGTCCGGTTGCGTGCCCGGCCGGGAGATCACGGGCTTCTCCAGCCGAGGAGCGGCAGACGGCACCGGCCCGCAGGTCGACGTGGTGGCACCCGGCGACACGATCATGGCCGCCCTGTCCCCCTCCGTGCTCGCCCCGCTGACCGAGTGCGCCGAGATCCAGCAGCCCGGCTACTTCTGCATCTCCGGGACGTCGATGTCGTCCCCACACGTCTCCGGCGTGTTGGCACTGATGCTCCGGGCGAACCCTGAACGCAACACCGGCCCGGGCGAAGCAGTGCCTGCTCTCGACAGCCGTCGACATGATGACCCCGGGCTTCGACATCCACTCCGGGCTCGGCATGGTCGACACCAAGGCCGCGCTCACCTGTGTCCACGCGCTGACGTTGAGCAAGAAGACGCGCTGAACGGATGCGGGCCGCGTGACCATGGACGAGGGCGGCCGATCGGTCCTACCGTGACTGAATGACCGACCCCGCCGAGCTGAGCGACCCGCACTGTCCGACCTGCGGCCAGCCGCTCCGGCACGGCGGCCACCTCCAACCTGACAACGCCACACTGGTGATGGCCTCAGGCAACGCCGGCATCACTTTCGAGACTCAAGGGCGCTGCGAGAACGAGGCATGCGCTGACTTCGGCAGTGAGTTCGCGCCCGAAGAATGGCTTGAGCCAACCAGCGGCGAGTAGGGGCGACCCTCAGGCGTCGGAAGGACGCACGCGATTCGCGTGCGGCACTGGCTGAAGATTTGGAGCGGGAGCAGTCGACGACATCGCTACCTCCAGACACCGGGCCGGGGGCTGGTGCGAGGATGCGTGGATGAGTTGGGGAGATGTCTGGGTCAACGGGGACAAGGTCCGACCCTGGGATGGACGCCACCGGCCCACGTGCGCCGTGGATCCCGGCCGGCGTCATCTCATCGGAGGAGCGGACGTTCGTCGAGGCGGTGCAACTGCTGCGGAGGACCCGCGGTGCGCACTCCCGATCCGTCGAGTTCGACCTCCAGGTCACCTCGTCCGCCGTGAGCAAGGAGCGCTCCGGCACCGGGAAGGCCGTCGTCGGCTTCGAGCCGGACGGGTTGTGGCTCGCGGTGGACGTGACCCCGACGGGGAGCCTCGTGGAGGAGGCTCGCTTCGTGGTGTTCACGCAGCGCGTGCACGTCGTCGCCGGGACTCGGCGGGCCGCCGAGCGCGGTACGGCGGGACGCCCGCGGGCGACCATCCCGCTTCGCGCTCGCGCGCGATCCCGCGAGAGCGCCCTCGAGTGGGGTCACCGGGCGACTCGGGACTGATCGACCGAGTCGGCGGTGAGGTGGCCGACTTGGCGCCTTGGGCCCGGGTAGCCACCGAGACGTGCGGCACCGACTGGCCACCCTCGTAGTTGCGGTGCAGCTCCGCGCCGGTGGCCGCGAGAGCGGTGACGATTCGCCACTGTCGCAATGCCACATCGGCCGCGATTGCCGGCGCGAGCGCAGCCCGGCCGCGCGGGAACGCGAGCGTGCCGTGAAACTACATCATGAAGGGCTCGGCAGCCGGAAGCGCGGCGAGCGCATGCTGCACACGATCCGAGTCCCAGCTACGCAGCACTAAATAGGACAAGTGCGGGTGGTGGCGGCCATGCGTGTGGGTTGCCAGCGTGGCGACTTCCGCATCCTCCAGCCGCGACCACAGCTCCCGTATAATGAGGTCCGACCGGGCGTCGAAGAGCAAGCAGACGGCGAGCGCCACTCACCCAGCATCGTCCCTCCACGGTGCTGAAGGAACCCCGCCCATGCATCCCGACGACGCACTGCGCGGGCAGCTAGCCCGATGACCTACGAACAGCCCCACAGACGTGGCACCTACCAGATGCTTGGCGTAGACGCTGCTGCGCTGATCAGCGGACGTTCTCGCATCGGGCCTGAAGAGAACCGGTGGACGGGTGAAGCCCCCGGTCCTATCGTGGCTTCCGGGGCCGGGAGGTCTCATGCTGAAATCGCCTTTCGCCCATCGGGTCGGAATGACTGTGACCGTCCTGCTGATCAGCGCCTGCGGTGCTGACTCACCAGAGCCATCGAGCACGGAGACCGGGCCCGGGACACCTAGCGGATCGGAATCGGAGGCTGGGTCGCACCTGCCGCAGATCGAAGTCCCGGTCGAGGCGGATGCGACGGTCGAGGGCCTGATCGACGTCAATGGCCACGCCATCTACGCCCGCTGCAGCGGCACCGGCACCGGCAATCCCACCGTCGTCTACTTCGCAGGGTGGGCGCCGGATCAGAGCAAACTCGGCGTAGACACGATCCGGGCTGTCGAGGCCGCCGATGACGGTCGTCACCGGATCTGCTCCTACGAGCGCCGCAACACCGGACGAAGCGAAACGGTGGACGGTACTCAGTCGCCGGAGGAAATAGTCGCCGATGCCGACGGCGTACTCGAAGCCATTGGGGAGGACGGTCCCTTCGTCTTGCTCGGAGCGTCCTTCGGTGGCCCGGTCGCCGGCGCCTACGCCGTGGCGCACCCCGACCGGGTCACCGCGATTCTCCTGCTCGACTCCTCCATCCCAGACGACTACATCATCGACCGGCGCCACGGATTCGCGGGCATGTGCCTCAGAGCGAACCGTGAGGCCGACGCCCGAGACTCCTTGGAGAAGATCGACAACTGCCAGCTCGCGCAGTGGGCATACGACCGCCGAGCTGAGGAACCGGAGGTGCCGCTGATCTACACGGCAGCCGCGGATCCATCCGATCGGGGGGACGTTACGGATGACTCCCTCAGGAAGGCGTTCGTCCGACGTTGGTCACCGGGCATCTGGAAGCCTGTCAGCGCACCTCACTGGATGGACGAAGCCGAGCCGAATCTGG
The DNA here is from genome assembly GCF_024703895.1 of Nocardioides sp. B-3. Lineage (GTDB taxonomy): Bacteria > Actinomycetota > Actinomycetes > Propionibacteriales > Nocardioidaceae > Nocardioides. The sequence goes on along the minus strand of NZ_CP087968.1, from coordinate 3,008,160 downwards.
TGGTCAGGAACCTCGAACACGTCATCGCCCCCGGCGGGCTGAAGGCTCCGCTGCTGCGCCGTGGAGCCATTGGGCTCATTCTCAAATCAGGGCATGCAGGGTGCAACTCCACCCGGTGGTCCGTGCTGACGCGTACACCGTTCATCAGGCCGATCCGATATACGCATGCGCCTGTGGCGGCGATATGACGCACGTTGGGGTTGCGCGGTCTGGGTGAAGCCAGAAGCCTTGGGAGGTGGCAATGACCGAGTACCGCAACAGCCGCCGCAGTGGGGAGACGCCCGAGGTGGCTCGTCGCCATCACTCCCGGCGAGGTCGAGGCCATTTCGCTTTGGCCGCAGCCCTGATGCTCGTCGCCGCCTGCGGCGAAGACTCCTCCGACGAAGAGGAGACCCGCGCACCTGACACCAGCAGTAGCCCGGCTTCACCTTCGCCGTCACCGGGTGACCGACGCGATGGCAGTCTCACGCTCGCCTCAGGTGAGTCCGTCTACTACTGGTGCGCCGGCAAGGGCAGCCCGGGATTCCTGCTGGAGGCGGGCACCGATACCGGGGGCACCGACGCCTACCCGGCAGCATTCGTCGACCCGCTTATCGCGGAGGCGACCGTCTGCACCTACGACCGCCCCGGCACCGGGTCCAGTGACGCACCACCTCGCCGGCGTCGCACGATGCGAGATCTGTGCGACGTTCAGGACCGAGGTTGTGGCGAGGCTGCCCATGCCCACGCGCTACGTTCTCGTCGGCCAGTCAGGTGGCGGCAACCTCAATATCGGCTGCGCGGCCCGGCATTCGAAGCACGTAGCCGGCCCGGTGACCATCGACAGCTACCACGACGACCCGGAGCGGCTGCGGGCGGAAGGGCTCGTGTGGACCGACAACCCTGAGTTCGTGGACTACGTCGACTACTCCGAGGAACTGGACACAATGACCATGCCGATCGGCGACTTCCCAGTCCCGGTGATCAGCGCCACCCAAGCCGACCCGGGGGGCGAGAAGAACCAGCGTCATTGGCTGCAGCTCTCCCCGCACTCCCGGCAGGTCTCGATCGAGGGACCGCACGACTTGCAGGGCTTCGCCCCCGAGCAGATCGTCACCGAAATCCTCAAGGAGCTCGGCCGCCTCTAGCCAAGCATGTGGACCCGGAGACGGCCGAGGTCCGCTTTCGCGGTTGGAAGGACGCAGTGCGGAGCGAGTTTGCGACGGAGGCACGGCTCTCAGAGTCGTCGCGAATCGGCACGATCGCGGCGGCGTACAGGTCGGGCACAATGCCAACGTGACGTCCATGCCACGAGGGGCCCACCCGGAGTTGCGAGTCCAACTCGCCGCGGACACCTCCAGCGTCCCCGGAGCGCGTAGGTTCGTCATTGACGGGCTGCGGCAGTGGGGCCGCGAGCATCTCGTCGACGACGCCGCCCTGTGCGTCACTGAGATGGCAGCGAACTCCGCCCTGCACAGCGGCAGCCCTTACCTACATGTCCGGTTGCGTGATATCGAGCCGGGCGTGCGGCTCAGTGTGGAGGACGCTGGCGGCATGGTCCCGGTCGCGGCGGTGGCCCCGCCGCCTGTCGCGAGCCGGGGCACCACCGGGCGCGGCTTGGCGATCGTGTCGGTGCTGGCGAAGTCCTCGGGGGATCGAGGAGCACGTCGATGGACGACGCGTGTGGGCCGAACTTGTCGGCGACGGCGTCGAGCACGACGTACGGCCGCCAGTGGTGGAGTACCGCGAACGCGCGGCACCGGAGCAGGGCGTCCTGCCCGCCGGGTGGGCGAGGGTGAGGCTACTTCGGTGTCCGGTGCAGCTCGGGCTCCAGATCGACCAACGGCTCGACGACCTTGTTCGGGAGCTCCAGCTCATCGACTCCAAGGAAGGTTCGACTCCGCCGCAGGAGCTGGGCCATCTCATCGAGCGACTGGTGACCCGCCCTGCATTTGCGCGCCACACGGGTCGGCGGACCGCCCCGGACGCCGCCGCAGCGGGGATGGAGTACGTCGACATCGAGATGACACTTCCCCGTGAGATGGCCGCGACGGTCCGTGAACTGCTGGACGCCGACAACCTGGCTGATGAGATATGCGAGACCCACCAACTGCTCACGCTGCGGTCCACTCCGGAGATGGTGTCGCTGCGCACCCGGTTCACTGACTCCATCGTCAGCCGGGCGGAGGAAGAAGCCGAACCGGTGCCATACGAGGAGTGGCTGCACGAGCGTGGCTGACAGCCACACCATCATCGGCTCGTCCCCCGCGAAGAACATCTGTCGGAGCATTGGTCGAGGCGCCTAGGGACCATCCCCTGCGCGAGCGAACGCTCCCGGGCGCCTCGTAGAAACAGGTGTAGCGGACGCTCACCTAAACCGCAACGATGCTTGAAGCTTCGTCAAGTTCCGTGAAACTTGAGGAGACCGCTGCCGCCAAGGCGGTCTCGGACCGTCGTTGCCCCTCGCACAGGGCGATCGCGGCGGATAGACGCACTCATCGCGATATGTGAGTGCGATGGGCACGACTCGTGGATCAGGTGCGCCGGCGGGCCACGTGGTCGACGCCGTGCCGGACATCGGGCCTCGGAGCCGTTGAGGGTCGTCCCTTCGACCCTTGACAAGCAAGAACACCGAGCACATGATACCTAGTGTCTCAAAATGAGACACTAGGTATCACGAGGGAGAGCCATGACGGTCAGGGTGACATCACCGGGGAGGGCGAGGCCTTCACGAGCGGACCCGTCGGGTTCCGGATCCCGGAGGACGGCGTCGGGGTCGACGGAAGGTTCGGCGTGGCCGAATGCACTATCGCCCCCGGCTGGCCGGGTCCTCCCCAACACGTCCACCGCGAGCACGACGAGACATTCTTCGTGGTGTCGGGTGTGGTGGGGTTCCGTTGTGGATCCGACGAACTGGTGGCTGAGGCGGGCAGCCCGGTGACGGCGCCGATCGGCGACCCGCACACGTTCTTCAACGCGGACCCGGATGCGCCGGCCACCCTGCTGTGCAGCGTGACCCCGGAGCGCTACCTCGGCTACTTCCGCGACCTTGCCGACCTGCGACCCGGCCCTGAGGGTGTGCTCGTCCCCGCCGACGTGCTCGAGGTCATGGCCCGTTACGCCACCGAGCCCTACCGGCCCTGATCGTGTCTTTCGACTCGAACCCTTGACCGGGGAGGACAACATGACGCTCACGACAGCCATGACACAGACAGACGCAGCGACGGCGACCCTGCCGAGCCTGTCCGGAATCCACCACCTCGGACTGACCGTCCGCGACATCGACGAGAGCGAGCACTGGTATGCCGACGTGCTTGGCATGGTCCGTGTCTTCGTCGAGCCGCACCCCGCCGGCGGGGGCACACTGTGGTGATCAACCGCCCCGACACCTTCTTGTTCCTCGGCCCGGACTTTCATCCGCAGGCAGATCTGGAGCGCTTCGACGAGCGCCGTACCGGACTCGACCACCTCGCGTTGGCGGTCGACGACCGGTCGGACCTCGACGCGTGGGCCCATCGGCTCACCACGCTCGGCGTCGCGCACGGACCCATCCACGACAAGGACCAGCCAGTCCACGCGGCCATGGTGGTGCACGACCCCAATGGCATCCCGATCGAGCTGTTCTGGGCGGCGGGCTGAGACCATGAGACAGATGGATCTGCCACCGCGGGTCGGTGACCGGCCGCTTGCCACCGCCGCCCTGCCGCACTCACAGCTCGACCAGCAGCCCGCCAGCACTCGGGACCTCGACTCCGTCCCGGCCGAAGCGGCGACCCGGCCGCAGGTGACGATCCAGCCCTCGCGGATCGCCGTGGAGGGGTCTCGGGCCCCGGTGTTGACCGACGAGGCCGAGACCGGTCCCCCCGAGGCGTTCATGATCGGTCGAGAGTTCTGCCACGGGCATGCAGGCGGCGACTCAAGCCTGCACGCCGCACTCCCACCTCACCCGGCCCGGGCCGCACAGGAGGCGGGCTGGGGCGAGCCCCACTACCCGGTGCACACCCACCGGGCGCCACCGAGCATCACCATGCTCTACGCCCCGCGCGACGAGGCCGAGCGCGACGTCATCCTGCGACTGGTCCGAGCCTCTTACCAGTTTGCCCTCGGTGTCGTCGATCGCGCCAATGCCGACGCCGGAATGCCATGACACCTGAACCACCCATGCCGGCGAGACCTAGCGCTCGGGAACGCACCCGCCACCTGCTGTCGGAGGCAGCCCGCGAGCTGCTGCGGACGGGCGGCCCGCTCACCGTGCAGGCGGCAGCAGACCGGCGGGCGTCTCCCGAGCAACCGCGTACAGGTACTTCCCCAACAACGACTCCGTGGTCGTGCACGCCACCGCGCCACTCGTCGACGGCGCCAGCCTGCAGCCACAGCCGCCCGACCTCGATGAGCCCGACCACCGGGCACCCCAAGGTCTTCCCGCCCGTGCCTCCACCCCGGTCCGCACGATGGGCGAGTGGGCATTCGACCACGAGCACGAGCTACGCACCTTCATGCGTCTCTCGCTCGCGCCCCCCGGGCACAGACAAGATCGACCGCCGGGCCAGCACGAACCGCGACACCCGGATCGCCACCCTGCTCGAAGGACTGCCCGACCACGTGCCCCGGGGAAGCGCGAAACCGGCTCTCGATCGCCCTCATCCCACTGTTCGGAGCCGACGCTGTCATCTGGAGCACCGACATCGCCGGCGTCGACCGCGAGACCGCCCTCGACGTGATGGCCCGGATGGCAGCAGCACTCGTCCAAGCCACCCTCAACGAAAGCGCCTGACGAACACCCTCGAGGGCCAGAGCCTTCAATGACACGCCCCCAGCGTCAACCCGGCTCGGCGCACACCGCGGCCGGGACTCGCTCGCAGTGCGCAACCAGCTCGTCCAGCGACTCGGTCCGCTCGGAGGCGGGATCGCCGCTCCAGCTGAGGGCCCGGTCCTCGACGTACGCCCACCGTGCATGGACGACGGGTCGCAATGACGAAGCCAGTCCCAGCGCGCTCATCACCCGGTCGGTGGAGACGGACCGTGCGGAGTCGTGGACCTCGCTGACCCGCGGGTCGGCGACGCCGCTGCCCCGGACGAGGGTGAGGTAGAAGGAGCGACGACGGTCGATCTGCTCGACCATCGCGGTGACCATGGTCCGCACCTGCACCTCCCCGAATCGGAGGACGACGGTGCCGTGTTGCGCAGGATCCGACGCCCGGCGGCGGCGATGCAGGCGAGGTAGAAGTCGGTCTTGGTCGGGAAGTAGTGGAACAGCAGGCCGCGCGAGATGCCGGCCTCGGCGGCGACCCGGTCGAGCGAGAGGTCCTGGATCGGGGTGTCGATGAGTCGAGACAGCCCGATCGCCACGAGCTGGCGGCGGCGGTCGTCGGCGCTCAGCCTTCGGCGTACGGAATCCGCGGGTGAATTGGATGACACGCTATTGAGCATTGCTCAACAGTGTGGTTATGGTCAACCCATGGACTTCTCCCTCTCCCCGCGCGCCGCCGACCTGCAGGCCCGCGTCCGCGCGTTCCCCGGACACCGAGATCGAGCCGCTCGAGGCCGACATGCACCACGTGATCACGAAGGCCCGCGAGAGCGGCGGCGACAACTGGACGCCCGACCCGCGGATCAAGGAGCTGCAGGCCAAGGCGCGCGCACAGGGGCTGTGGAACCTCTTCCTGCCCGCCGGGCACGCGGGGACGTATGCCGCGGACTTCGGCACCGACGGTGGCGAGGGGCTGAGCAACATCGACTACGCGCCGCTCGCCGAGGTGATGGGGCGCTCGTTCCTCGCGCCGCTGGTCTTCAACTCCAACGCGCCCGACACGGGCAACATGGAGGTGCTGCTGAAGTACGGCACCGACGAGCAGAAGAAGACGTGGCTCGAGCCGCTGCTGCGCGCGGAGATCCGCAGTGCCTTCTGCATGACCGAGCCCGACGTCGCCTCCTCCGACGCGACCAACATGGAGGCCACCGCCGTCGTCGACGGCGACGAGGTCGTCATCAACGGCCGCAAGTGGTTCTCCACCGGCATCGGCAACCCCGACTGCAAGATCCTGGTCTTCATGGGGCTCACCAACCCCGACGCCGACCGGCACTCGCGCCACACGATGGTGCTGGTCCCCCGCGACGCCGCGGGCGTGAAGGTCGAGCGGATGCTCACCACGATGGGCTACTACGACGAGCCGCTCGGTCACGGCGAGGTGTCCTTCGACAACGTGCGGGTGCCCGTCGGCAACATCCTGCTCGGCGAGGGTCGCGCGTTCGAGATCGCCCGGGGCCGGCTCGGTCCGGGTCGCGTCCACCACTGCATGCGCGCCATCGGGCTCGCCGAGAAGGCGCTCGAGCTCGCCTGTGAGCGCGCCCAGCGCCGTACGGCCTTCGGCAAGCCGCTGGCCAACCTCGGCGGCAACCGCGAGCGGATCGCCGACGCCCGGATCGCCATCAACCGGTCGCGGCTGCTCGTCATGCACGCCGCGTGGCTGCTCGACCGGGGACTGTCGATGGAGGCCGTCTCGGCCGTCAGCGAGATCAAGGTCGAGGTGCCCAACATGGCCCTCGACGTCATCGACATGGCGATCCAGCTGCACGGCGGCGCCGGCATGACCGACGACTTCCCGCTTGCCGCGGCGTACGTCGGCGCGCGGTCGCTGCGCCCGGCCGACGGGCCTGACGAGGTGCACCGCAACGTGATCGCCAAGATCGAGCTGGGACGCGCAACCTCTCGGGGGCCACGATGAGCCGGGTGCTCGTCACGGGGGCCGCGTCCGGCCTCGGTGCCGCCCTCGCCGCCGCGTTCCGCGCTCGCGGCGACGAGGTGCTGGCGACCGACCGCGTGGTCGCAGACGGCATCGACCTCGTCCTCGACATCACCTCCGACGCCGACTGGGCCGCCGCGAAGACGGCTGTCGAGGAGCGATGGGGCGGTCTCGACGTGCTCGTCAACAACGCGGGGGTCGCCGGTGGTGGTCGCATCGAGCTGTGCTCGATGGACGACTGGCGCTGGATCACCGAGATCAACCTCTTCGGCGTCGTCCGCGGCGTGCAGACGTTCACCCCGATGCTCAAGGCCCGGGGGTCCGGCCACATCGTCAACGTCGCCTCGCTCGCCGGCCTCGTGCACCCCGCCGGCATGGGCTCCTACAACGCGGTCAAGGCCGCGGTCGTCGCGTTCACCGAGACCTGCGGTCACGAGCTCGCGGGCTTCGGGATCAAGGCCAGCGCGGTCTGCCCGTCCTACTTCCGCACCAACCTCATCGACTCCATGCAGGGCACCGATGAGGCGGTCGGCAAGGTGATCGGCAACCTCGTGGCCACCTCGAAGGTGAGCGCGGACGACATCGCCTCGGCCGTCCCGGGCGGGGATGGAGGCCGGTGAGGACGTGATCGTCCCCGACGAGGCAGCTCGCCGGGCCTACTTCCTGAAGTGGGCCGACCGATCGGCGTACGACGAAGTGATGAGGCACCGGGCCACGCGACTGGAGGAGATGTCATGACGTCCGCCGTACGCGAGGAGGACGCCTTCGACATCGACGCGATCGCGCAGTGGCTGCAGGAGCAGGGCGTCGACGGGCCGATCGAGGAGGTCCGCCAGTTCTCGGGCGGCGCCTCCAACCTGACCTACCTGCTGCGGGTCCCGGGACGCGAACTGATCCTGCGCCGCGCGCCCGGCGGCACGAAGGCGAAGGGCGCGCACGACATGCGCCGCGAGTTCACGATCCAGTCCGCGCTGGCGCCGGTCTTCCCCTACGTCGCGCCGATGATCGGCTTCTGCGACGACCCGTCCGTGATCGGAGGCGACTTCTACGTCATGGGCCGCATCGACGGGCTGATCCCCCGCAGCAACTGGCCCAAGGACGTCCCGCTGACGCCCGAGCAGGCACGCCAGCTGTGCTTCAACGTCGTCGAGGTGTACGCCGAGCTCCACACGGTCGACCCGGAGGCGGCCGGGCTCAGTGAGCTCGGGAAGGGCACCGGCTACGTGCGCCGGCAGGTCGAGGGCTGGTCGACGCGCTACCGCAACGCGCACACGCCCGACAACCCGGAGTTCACCGAGGTGATGGCCCGGCTGGACGCCAACCAGCCCGAGGACATCGCCAACTGCGTGATCCACAACGACTTCAAGGTCGACAACATCGTCTTCTCCCACGATGACCCGACGAAGGTCATCGGCGTCCTCGACTGGGAGATGGCGACCCCGGGCGACCCGCTGATGGACGTGGGTGGGGCGCTGGCCTTCTGGATCCGGGCCGACGACTCCGACGAGCTGAAGATGACCAAGCGGGTGCCGACCGACCCGGCGGGGATGATCACGCGTGAGGAGTTCGTGCAGGCCTACTGCGAGCGGATGGGCTTCACGCTGACGCCCGAGCAGTGGCGGTTCTACGAGGTCTTCGGGCTGTTCCGCAACGCCGTGATCGCCCAGCAGATCTACTACCGCTACTTCCACGGGCAGACGACCTACGAGATGTTCGCCCTCTTCGGGCCGGGCGTGCAGATCCTCGACCGGCGGATCGCGGAGCTGCTGGCGTGAGCCGGATCCTCCTCGTGCGGCACGGCCGGGCGTCCCGGGGTGCGGCCGACTACGACCAGCTCTCCGACCTCGGCGCTTCCCGGGCGCGTACGCTCGGCGCCGCCTTCGCAGCGCAGGGCATCACGCCCGACGTGCTGGTCTCGGGTGGGATGAAGCGGCACTCGCAGACGGCTGCCGGGGTGTGCGACGGAGCCGGTTGGGAACTGCCGGTCACCGTCGACAACGGCTGGGACGAGTTCGACCACCTCCGGGTCCTCGAACGCCACCCGGCCCCCGAGGGCGTCGACATCGCCTCCGACCCGCGCGCGTTCCAGCGCTGGTTCGAGGGCGCGACCTCGCGCTGGACCGGCGGCGAGCACGACGACTACGACGAGTCCTTCGCCGAGTTCTGCGAACGGGTCTCGGCCGCGCTCGACCGGGCGATCGCCGTACTGGAACCGAAGGCCACCGCCGTCGTCCTCACCAGCGGCGGCCCGATCGCGTGGGCCGCGGCGACGCGGCTCGACGGTGGCGCCCACCTGTGGCTGCGCCTCAACCCGGGTGGTGATCAACGCGGCCGTGACCAGCTTCGTCGTCGGCTCGCGCGGCGCCACCCTGCTCGCCTTCAACGAGCACACGCATCTCTCCCCCGACCACCAGACCTACCGATAGGAACCCCGCATGGCCACGATCCTCATCACCGGCGCCTCCGCCGGCCTCGGCGCCGAGATGGCCCGCCAGTTCGCCGCGCTCGGCTACGACCTCGCGCTCTGCGCCCGTCGGACCGAGCGGCTCGAGGCCCTCGCCGCGGAGCTGACCGACGTGAAGGTGTCCGTGAAGGCCCTCGACGTCAACGACCACGACGCCGTCTTCCGGGTCTTCGACGAGTTCCGGGCGGAGTTCGGCACGATCGACAAGTTCATCGTCAACGCCGGGCTCGGCAAGGGCCAGCCGCTCGGCACCGGCCGCTTCGACGCCAACCTCGCGACCGCGCAGACCAACTTCATCGGCGCGCTCGCGCAGACCGAGGCCGCCGCCCGGATCCTGCGCGAGCAGAACGCCGGCCAGCTCGTGATGATCTCGTCGGTCTCCGCGATCCGCGGGATGCCGAAGAACATCACGACGTACGCCGCCACGAAGGCCGGCGTCGCGCACTTGGCCGAGGGCTTCCGCGCCGACGTGATGGGCACCCCGATCAAGGTGACGGTGCTCTACCCGGGCTACATCGTCTCCGAGATGAGCGCCACCTCTTCGGCTACTCCGCTCGTGGCGTCCACCGAGAAGGGCGTGCGCGCCATGGTCTCCGCGATCGAGAAGGAGAAGGCGTCCGCCCGTGTCCCCGGCTGGCCCCGGGTGCCCGTCGGCTTCGCGCTCGAGCACCTGCCGCTCCCGCTCGCGCGGAAGCTGATGGGCTGATTTCTCGCCTTTTTGTGAGCTTGCCCGGCGGTGAGTGAGCCACATTTTCGCCGCGCGGAATGTGGGTGGCTCACCCCTGCCGGGCGCGTCGCGTGGGGGCACGCCGGCGGGCGGTGGCACAGCCACAAGATCGCCGTACGAAATGTGGCTCACTCACCGCTGCCGGGCGAGTCGCGGAGACTGCGCCGGTCAGCGGCCCCCGCGGGCCTCGAGGGCGTCGGTGAGCAGGCCCACGAGCGCTTCGAGCTGTACGTCGACGGACGAGGCGATCTCGTCGGCGCCGTCGAGCGCCCGGGCGGCGAGTCCGGCCTTGGAGTCGATCAGCTCGGCGATCTTGGAGTCGATCGTCTGGGCCGCGATGATCCGCCGGGCGGTGACCGGCTCCGACTGACCGATGCGGTGGATCCGGTCGATCGCCCGGGTCTGCTCGGCGTCGGTCCACGAGAGCTCGGCGAGCACCATGTTGGAGGCGACCCGGAGGTTCAGGCCGACACCGGCGGCGGTGAGCGAGCAGACGATGATCGAGGTCTCGGGGTCGTTGGTGAAGGACTCGATCGCCGCGGCGCGGGCCTTGGCGGTCTGGTCACCGCGGATGGAGACGAAGTTGATGCCGCGCTTGGTGAAGCTGGCCCGGGCCTCGTCCATCACGTCGATGTGCTTGGCGAAGAAGACGACCTTGCCGACGTTGCGCGCCAGCTGGGCGGTGTAGTCGGCAGCAAGACCGGCCTTGGCCTGACCGATGCGGCGCATCATCGAGAAGACGTTCTCGCCGTCCTTGGCCGACTCCATGTCCTCGCGCTCCCACTTGGCGACGCGTCGGACGAGGTCGGTGTCGATGCCGTCGAACACGACGTTGGTGGTGCGCGCCTCGAGGGCCCCGTCATAGCGCTTCACGAGTCGGCGCGACAGCTCGCGCTCGGCGTCGCGGATGGAGCGACCCTCGGCGCCCTCGAGCTCGACCGGGAGGTCGGCCACGCGGCGGGCGGGGATGTCGGCGGCGACGTCGATCTTCTTGCGACGGACGATGCCCATCTCGATCACGGAACGTCGCGCGTTGGGGTAGAACCCCGGCTCCCCGGCATCAGCCCGGTGTCCTCGAGCTTGTTCATCAGCTCGGCCAGCGGCTTGTGGTCGTCGATCCAGCCGAGGAACTGCCAGATCGCGCGGAAGTCCTCGATGTCGTTGATCAGCGGGGTGCCGGTCAGCGCCATCAGCAGCGGCCGTGCGATGCGGGTGCGGATGCGCTGCGACAGCTCGAGCACGTGCTGCGAGCGCTGCGACGACTTGTTCTTGATGAAGTGCGCCTCGTCGACGACCATGCCGCGGAAGCCGTGGTTGCCGAGCCAGCCGACGTGGCGGTCGAGCACCTCGTAGTTGACGACGACGATGTCGGCGAAGCCGTCGATCTCCTCGCCGTCGCCGTGGATCACGGTGACGGAGCGGTTGGGCGTCCAGAGGCTGACCTCGTGGGCCCAGTTGGCCTTGACGACGTTGGGTACGACGACGAGCAGCGGCCACGCGTGCGCGGCCTGCGCAGCGAGCAGCGCCCGGGCGGTCTTGCCCGGTGCCGGGCTCGTCGGCGAGCAGGAAGGTGCGGTGGCCGGCGGCCGCGGCGGCTACGAGCTGGGCCCGGTGGACCATCAGCGCGACGCCCGGCACGGGCACCGGGGCGGGCAGCTTCATGCAGGCGGCGGCCCCGCCACCGACGTACTCGAAGGACTTGAAGAGGGGTTCGAGCAGCTCCCAGTTGGCGAGGCGTCGCGCCTCGACGCGGTTGGCCTCGGCGGCGGAGAAGTCGGGGACGAGGAAGGGGTTGGCGAGCTGACGCGAGATGACGGACTGCGGGACGACCCGGCGGGCGGACGACGTCGCGGCCGTCTCGGGCTTGGGCGGCTCGACCTCCTCGGGCACGTCCATGCCGCCCGACTTGAGCATCTGCCGCTTGAGGGCGCGGGCCCCCTCAGAGATCTCGGCGTCCTCGGCCAGCAGCTGCAGCAGCGACGTGTCGCGCGCGGCGGTCTTGGCGAGGATGGTGGCGATGCCGTCGAGGCGCTTGAGCTGCTCGGCCTTGCGGCCCTCGCCCAGCTCGGTGTCGGCGTTGAGGCGGTGGCGCTCGTCGCGCACCAGCAGCGCCACGACCCGGAAGGTCCGCGCCCGTGCGGGGCGACCTTGCCGCGCTCGGCTGCCTGCTCCACCTCGCGCACGGAGCGTGCGAGCACCGGGATGATGCCCTCGTTGTCCTTGCGGACGACCTTGGTGCCGCCACGACGTGCGGTGGATGTGCGTCGGCTTCGCTGAGCCACTCATTTCCTCCGGGGAGTTTGCCAGCCGCGCCACCGCGCCGGACAGGCGACTCAGCAACGCAGAACCCGACCGTGCCGCGTGACAGAGGAGTCACGGGCGGCATCCGAATGCCGGGGCTCCGTCACCTGATCGGGTTGATCGAGCGACGAAGGCGAGCCCCATACTACCTGCCCCCGGTCCCGAATCCGTGCACCCCCGCGGAGTCGGGCACGTAGGTCGGCGAGGGCGGGCACGGGCAGCCCCGGGGTAGTTGAGTGCGAGTTTGTCGTCCAGCAGGGAAATCCCTACAAGGTCGCCCTCAACTACGCCGACAACTGCGCCGACCGGGACGCCGACCACCAAACCGCCCGCCCCGTGCGAAGGTTGGCCCATGACCACCGACTCCGTGCCCGACGACGGAAACGGCGTCAACGCGGTACGGCGCGGGCGACCGGGCTACGACCGGGGAGACCGTGCTGCGTCGCGCGATCGACCTGTTCAACCGCCGGGGCTACGACGCGACCAGCATGGGCGACCTCGCCCGCGAGCTCGGCCTGAGCAAGTCCACGATCTATCACCACGTGCCGAGCAAGGAGCACCTGCTGGCGTCGGGCCTCGACGAGGCGCTGGATGCCCTGAGCAGCACGGTCACCGCCATCGCGGCGACCAGCTCCGAGTCGGCGGAGGTGCGGCTGCGGGCCGCGATCCGTTCCTCGGTCGAGATCCTCGTCGCCCACCTGCCCGCGGTCACGCTCCTGCTCCGGGCCCGCGGCAACAGCGAGGTCGAGCAGGCCGCCCTCGGCCGGCGACGTGCGATCGACGACGCGCTCGCTGGGCTGGTCCGCGACGCCGTACGCGAGGGAAGCCTGCGCACCGACATCGACCCCGAGCTGATCAGCCGGCTGCTCTTCGGGATGGTCAACGGGCTCGTGGAGTGGGTCAACCCGGAGGGCCCGGTGGAGGCCGCCGTGCTGGCCGATGCGATCACCGGGATCGCCTTCGACGGGTTGTCGAGGAAGTAGCTCAGGCGTCGAAGTCGACGGCCACCTCGTCGGAGACGGGGAACGTCTGGCAGGTCAGCACGTAGCCGCGCGCGACCTCGTCGTCGTCGAGGGCGTAGTTGCGGCGCATGTCGACCTCGCCGCTGACGAGGTGGGCACGACACGTGCCGCAGACGCCGCCCTTGCAGGCGAACGGCAGGTCGTTGCGGGTGGCCGCGGCGCCGTCGAGGATCGTCGTCGCGCGGGGCATCGGAGCGGTGGTCGTGCGACCGTCGAGCGAGATCGTCACGTCGCTGACGTCGCCCTCCGCGACCGGCTCGAGCCGCTCCAGCTCGGGCGGCGGCTCGTCGACGTAGAACAGCTCGAAGTGCACCCGGTCAGCAGGCACGCCGAGCTCGGCGAGCACCTCCCGCGCGTCCGCGATCAGCCCGAACGGACCGCACAGCCACACGTGGTCGACTCCCCCGACGGGCACCAGCGTCGTCAGCAGCCGGCGCAACCGGTCGGCGTCGAGGCGTCCGGAGAAGAGCTCCACGTCGCGCGGCTCGCGCGACAGCACGTGCACCAGCTCGAGCCGGTGCCGGTAACGGTTCTTCAGGTCCGCCAGCTCTTCGGCGAACATGACGGTGTTGGTGTGCCGGTTGCCGTACAGCAGGGTGAGCGTCGAGTCGGGGTTGCGCAGGACCGTCGAGGCGATCGAGAGCATCGGCGTGATCCCCGATCCGGCCGCGATGCACAGGTGGCGCCCGGGCAGGTCCTCGCTCGCGGCGAACGAGCCGCTCGGTGTCTGTACGTCGATCACGTCGCCCGGCTTCACCTCGTGGATGAGCCAGCGGGAGAACAAGCCGTCCGGGATCTCGCGTACGCCGATGCGCGGGGCCGCTCCGGCCGGAGCGCAGATGGAGTAGGAGCGTCGGTGCTCGGTGCCGTCGATCATCCGCCGCAGCGTGAGGGACTGGCCGGCGTCGAAGTCGAACTCTGCGTCCAGCACGTCGGGGACGTCGAAGGTGATGGCCGCCGAGTCGTCGGTCAGGGCCTCGACCTTGGCGACGGTGAGCGGGTGGAAGGTGCCGCGCGCCATCCTCAGATCTCCTTCACGTGCTCGAACGGCTCGAGGCAGCTGCTGCACTGGTAGAGCGCCTTGCACGCCGTCGGCCCGAACTCGGAGGTCAGCCGCACGTCGGCGCTGCCGCAGCGGGGACAGTCGATCGCCCGCCGGGTCGGAACGAGGGTCAACGGGATTGGCCCGGTCCGGGCAGGACCGGGGGGCGGAGAGCCCGTGCGCCTTCAGCTTTCGGCGACCGTCGCCCGTGATCCAGTCGCTCGACCGGGCCGGGCTCAGGCTGACCTTCACGTCGACGTCGGCATAGCCGGCGTCCTGCAGCGCGTGCACGAGGTCGTCGCGCATCGTCGCCATCGCCGGGCAGCCGGAGTAGGTCGGGGTGATGGTCACGGTGACGTGCTCACCCTCCTCGGCAACGTCGCGCAGCACGCCGAGGTCGACGAGCGTCAGCATCGGCATCTCGGGGTCCGTGACGGTGGCCGCCACCGCGAGGGCACTCATCGTCACCACTTCCCCATCGGGTGGGCACGAGCGACGACCTGCAGCTCGGCCAGCAGGTGTCCCATCGCCTCGGTGTGCTGGCCCTCGCGACCCAGCGGGCGGGTGCCCGAGGGCGGCACGTCCGGGCGCTCGACCCCGCTGGTGGCGAGGACGTGCTCGATCACGGCGTCGACCTCGTCGCTCAGCGTGCTCGGGTCGACCCCGAACGACTGCTCGGCGGCCACGGCCTCGATGTCGGAGCAGCGGGACAGCTCGGCGTACATGGGCCAGACGGTCTGCAACCCGGCGACGAGGCGGCGTCGGGACTCGTCGGTGCCGCGGGCGAGGGTGAGGAACCAGCGACCGGCGTAGTCGCGGTGGTAGGTGACCTCCTTGACGCCCTTCGCGGCGATGGCGGCGAGCACCGGGTCGACGCTGGAGGTGAGGCGCTGCAGCAGCGCGAGCCGGTGGCTCGCGAAGAGCAGGAGGCGCGCGATCGTGACCGCGAAGTCGCCGTTGACGGCCTCGACGTAGCGGACGTTGCGGAAGGCCGGCTCGTCGCGGAAGAACGCCAGCGCGTCCTCGGCTGGGACGGGAGAGCCCTCCGGCAGCACGGGGACGACGGACGGGTCGGCCGCCGCGGCGCGGGCGAGCAGCAGCCGCGCCCGGCCGAGCAGGTCGAGCGCGATGTTGGCCAGCGCGATGTCGTCCTCGAGGTCGGGCGCGTTGCTGGTCCACTCCGAGAGACGGTGGGCATAGATCAGCGCGTCGTCGCCGAGCATCAGGCAGTAGGCCGCCGGGGCGGCGCCGTCGACGCCTGCGGGGATCGTGGTGTCGACGCCCGCGAGCGGGTCCTCGAAGTCGGTGCCGAAGGCCCACTGCGAGGGGTCGCCGCCGAGCAGTCCGTCGTAGACGGAGTCGTGGTCGAGGTCGAGGTCGCGGCTTTCCATCACATGTGGGGTACGTCGTCGGGGATGGCGTAGAAGGTCGGGTGCCGGTAGACCTTGTCGCCCGCGGGCGCGAACAGCGGGTCCTTCTCGTCGGGACTGGACGCCACGATCAGGTCGGCGCGGACCGCCCAGATGCTGACGCCCTCGTTGCGGCGGGTGTAGACGTCGCGGGCGTGCCGGACCGCCATCTCGTCGTCCGCCGCGTGCAGCGAGCCGACGTGGACGTGGTTGAGGCCGCGCTTGCCGCGAACGAAGATCTCGTAGAGGGGCCACTCGGGCTGGACTGTCACTGGGTCTCCTCGGTTTCGACACGGCGCTGGCGCGCCTGCTCAACCAGCGGAGCCGGCGCCTGCTCAACCAGCGTCGATGCAGCGAAGGCGGTGGCTGCTTCGCGGACCCACGCACCCTCGTCGTGGGCGCGCTTGCGGTGGGCGATGCGCTGGGCGTTGCAGGGACCGGAGCCGCGCACGACGGCGGCGAACTCGTCCCAGTCGGGCTGGCCGAAGTCGTGGTGGCCGCGCTCCTCGTTCCACGTCAGGTCGGGGTCGGGCAGCGTGACGCCGAGGGCCTTGGCCTGCGGGACGGACATGTCGACGAACTTCTGCCGCAGGTCGTCGTTGGTGTCGCGCTTGATCCCCCACGCCATCGACTGCGCGGTGTTGGGCGACTCGGTGTCGGGCGGGCCGAACATCATCAGCGCCGGCCACCAGAAGCGGTCGACCGACTCCTGCACCACCATCGCGCTGCTCGTCGGTGCCGGACATCATCGTCATCAGCAGCTCGAATCCCTGCCGTTGGTGGAAGGACTCCTCCTTGCAGATGCGGATCATCGCGCGCCCGTAGGGGCCGTAGGACGTGCGACAGAGCGGCACCCGGTTGCAGATCGCTGCACCGTCCACGAGCCATCCGATGGTGCCGACGTCGGCGTACGACAGGGTCGGGTAGTTGAAGATGGAGGAGTACTTCTGCTTGCCGGAGATCAGCTTCTCGGTGAGCTCGCCGCGGGTGACGCCCAGCGTCTCGGCGGCGGAGTAGAGGTAGAGGCCGTGGCCGGCCTCGTCCTGCACCTTGGCGAGCAGGATCGCCTTGCGGCGGAGGCTCGGCGCGCGGGTCAGCCAGTTGCCCTCGGGCTGCATGCCGATGATCTCGGAGTGGGCGTGCTGCGCGACCTGGCGCACGAGCGTCGCGCGGTACTTGTCGGGCATCCAGTCGCGTGGCTCGATGCGGTCGTGGTGCTCGATCGTGCGCTCGAAGTCGGCTTCCAGAGTGGAGGTCACCGGGCCACCTTCCTTATTTACAGACCGATCGGTCGGTAATAGTCTGGCACGGTGACCTCAGACACCGCAATGCTCGCCAGCTACTCCTGCGGCACTGGTTCCGCGCCAGCGACGAGGGCGAGCCCCTCCTCGACGCGAGCACCGGTGAGGATGTCGCCCGGATCTCCTCGACCGGCCTCGACCTCGCCGCGATGACGGCCCACGCGCGGGAGGTGGGCGGGCCGGCGCTGCGAGCCCTGACCTTCCACGAGCGCGCCGCCGCGCTCAAGGCGATGGCGAAGATGCTCGGCGAGCACAAGGACGAGCTCTACGCCCTGTCCGCGCGCACCGGCGCGACCCAGCGTGACTCGATGGTGGACATCGACGGCGGCATCGGGACGGTCTTCTCGATCGCGTCGAAGGGCACCCGCGAGCTGCCGAACGACACCGTCGTGCTCGACGGCCAGCCCGAACGGCTCGGCCGGGAGGGCACGTTCCCGGGGCAGCACCTCTACACGTCGCGCCCCGGCGTCGCCGTACAGATCAATGCGTTCAACTTCCCGGTCTGGGGCATGCTCGAGAAGCTCGCACCCGCCTTCCTCGCCGGCCTGCCGACGATCGTCAAGCCCGCCAGCCAGACGGCCTACGTGACCGAGGCGGTCGTGCGCCGGATCATCGACTCGGGCCTCCTGCCGGAGGGGACCCTGCAGCTGCTGTGCGGGTCGCCCGCGGGGCTGCTCGACGAGCTCGGCGCCCGGGACTCGGTGGCCTTCACCGGCTCCGCGGCGACCGGCGCCCACCTGCGGCAGCACCCGTCCGTGCTGCACGGCGGCGTGCAGCTGGGCGTCGAGGCCGACTCGCTGAACTGCTCGATCCTCGGCACCGACGTCGGCGTCGACGACCCGGAGTTCGAGCTGTTCGTGAAGGGCGTCGTCACCGAGATGACGGTCAAGGCCGGCCAGAAGTGCACGGCGATCCGGCGCGTGATCGTGCCGTCCGGCATCGCCGACGACGTGGTCGCGGCGATCTCCGCCCGGCTCGCGAAGATCACCGTCGGCAACCCCACCAGTGAGGGCGTACGGATGGGGGCCCTTGCCTCGCTGGCCCAGCGCGACGAGGTGCGCAAGGCGGTCCCGGGCGCTGCGCGCGTCGGCCGAGATCGTCTTCGGCAACCCCGACGTCGTCGAGGTGGTCGACGCCGACGCGGAGACCGGCGCCTTCATGTCGCCGGTCCTGCTGCGCGCCCACCCCGGTGCCAGCGAGCCGCACGACGTCGAGCCCTTCGGCCCGGTCTCGACCGTCATCACCTACGACGACCTCGACGACGCGATCCGCCCGGCTGCCCGCGGCCGGGGTTCGCTGGTGGGGTCGATCGTCACCCACGACCCGTCGGTGGCGCGCACGCTCACCCTCGGCCTCGCGCCATGGCACGGACGCCTGCTCGTGCTCGACCGGGCGAGCGCTGCCGAGTCGACCGGTCACGGTTCGCCGCTGCCGGTGCTGGTCCACGGCGGCCCCGGTCGCGCCGGCGGTGGCGAGGAGCTCGGCGGCATCCGCGCCGTGCTGCACCACATGCAGCGCTCCGCGATCCGGGGGCTCCCCCGACATGTTGTCGGCGATCAGCGGCCAGTGGATCACCGGCGCCACTCGTACGGAGACCGACGTCCACCCCTTCCGCAAGTCGCTCGCCGACCTCGCGATCGGCGACACGATCAGCTCCCGCGTCGCGCACGGTGACGCTGGCGGACATCGAGCACTTCGCGGAGTTCACCGGCGACACGTTCTACGCGCACACCGACGAAGCGGCCGCCCGGAAGAACCCGCTCTTCGGCGGGATCGTGGCGCACGGCTACCTCGTCGTCTCGCTCGCCGCCGGCCTCTTCGTCGACCCCGACCCGGGTCCGGTGCTCGCCAACTTCGGCGTCGACCGGCTGCGGTTCCTCACGCCGGTCAAGGCCGACGACTCGATCCGAGTCACCTTGACGGTCAAGCAGATCACCCCGCGCTCCAACGCCGACTACGGCGAGGTTCGCTGGGACGCGACGGTCGTCAATGCCTCCGGCGAGCCGGTGGCGACGTACGACGTGCTGACACTGGTGGCGAAGACTGGCCTGCCTGACGGCCTTGTTTCTCCGCGAGATCGGAGGAGACTGGATGGACACGGTCCGCCGAAGGAGATGAGCGCCGTGATCACTCTCGGGCACGACCCGGACAGCATCCATCGAGACCTTGAGCACCGGCTCGCCCGGGCGTCCACGGCGCGGCCCGACGTGCGACATCCGCGTGACCACTACGGCGCCATCGACACCTTCCTCGCGGTGGCGAGTCGGCACAACGCCGGCATGGTGGATGCCATCGCACCACTGGTCCACCGGCTCCCCGACGGGCACGACCCGGCGGTCGACTTCGTGCACGCCAGCCGGCGCTACGAGGAGACGCTGGCGCAGGTCAAGGCCAAGCTCTACGGCTCGGCATATGCCGCCGAGCGCGGCTGGCGGTCGATCTGGCAGGACGTACGCCGCGAGTTCGACGTGGTCACCGAGATGGAGCGCCGCCTCGTGCAGATGCTGCTGGCCGAGCCGTCGCCCGAAGACCCGGCGACCCGACTTCACCATGCCACCTTGAAGGCGCCGACCCGGCCGCACCCGTTCATCCCCCACCGGGGCGTGCCGGGTCGGGTCGCGCGGATGGTGGCGCGGCGCATCGACCAGTTCTGGGACAGCGCAGAGGGACGGATGGTGCCCGAGCCGGTGCGCCACCACGACCGCGAGCACCTGGGGAAGCTCACGCAGTACCTCCCGGCCGATCCGCACCTGTCGGAGGACTGACCTCCGCGAGAATCACGCAGCGGCCGCCGTGGTCGCCGCCGGGGACAGTGCGCCCCGCACCACGTCGAGGACGTCGCCGACGACGTGGACGGTCAGCGTCTCGAGCACGTCGGCGGGCACGTCGTCGAGGTCCGGCTCGTTGCGCAGCGGCACGAAGACCTCCGTCAGGCCGTTGCGCTGGGCGGCGAGCAGCTTCTGCTTCAGCCCGCCGATCGGCAGCACCCGGCCGTTGAGCGTGACCTCGCCGGTCATGCCGACCTCGGACCGCACCGGCCGGCCGGTGGCCAGCGACGTCAGGGCGGTGACCATGGTGATGCCGGCGGACGGACCGTCCTTCGGGGTCGCCCCGGCCGGCACGTGCACGTGGATCGCCCGGTCGAGGAACGCCGGATCGACGCCGAGCTCGGCCGCGTGCGCGCGCACGAAGGTCAGCGCGATCTGGGCGGACTCCTTCATCACGTCGCCGAGCTGGCCGGTCAGGGTGAGCCCCGCAGGCCCGTCGTGCACGGACGCCTCGATGAAGAGCACGTCTCCGCCCATCCCGGTCACGGCGAGCCCAGTGGCGACGCCGGGCACCGAGGTGCGCTCGTGCGCCTCCGGGGTGAACCGCGGGCGCCCCACCAGCTCCTTGAGGTCGGGCAGGTCGACATCCACGCGCTCGGCGCCGGTCGCCGGCGGATCGCCGCCTTGCGCAGCGCCTTGGCGAGGAACCGCTCCATCTGCCGTACGCCCGCCTCACGCGTGTAGTTGGCCGCGATCTCGCGCAGCGCGGCGTCGGAGACCGTGACCTCGTCGGCGGTCAGCGCCGCCCGCTCGAGCTGTCGCGGCAGCAGGAAGTCACGTGCGATCGCGACCTTGTCGTCCTCGGTGTAGCCGTCGAGCGTGACCAGCTCCATCCGGTCCAGCAGCGCCTGCGGGATCTGCTCGACCACGTTGGCGGTGGCGATGAACAGCACGTCGGACAGGTCCGGGTCGAGCTCGAGGTAGTGGTCGCGGAACGTGTGGTTCTGCGCCGGGTCGAGCACCTCGAGCAGCGCCGCGGCCGGGTCGCCGCCGACGGTGCCGAATCCCGGGCGAGCGCCGAGCTTGTCGACCTCGTCGAGCAGGACGACCGGATTCATCGAACCGGCCTCCTTGATCGCCCGCACGATCCGGCCGGGCAGCGCCCCCACGTACGTCCGGCGGTGGCCCCGGATCTCGGCCTCGTCACGCACGCCACCCGGGGCGACGCGGACGAACTTGCGGCCGAGCGCGTGCGCGACCGACTCGCCGAGCGAGGTCTTCCCGACGCCGGGCGGACCGGCCAGCAGGACGACGGCACCCGAGCCGCGGCCGCCGACGACCCTGGAGGCCACGTTCGGCGCGACGGGCGCGCACGGCGAGGTACTCCACGATCCGTTCCTTCACCTCGTCGAGGCCGTGGTGGTCGGCGTCGAGCACGGCGCGGGCCGCGACGATGTCGGTGGAGTCGTCGGTCGTGACGTCCCGGGGCAGCTCGAGAACGGTGTCGAGCCAGGTGCGGATCCAGCCCGAGTCGGGACTCTGGTCGCTGGAGCGTTCGAGCTTGTCGACCTCGCGGAGCAGGGCCTCGCGCACGGCGTCGGGGACGTCGGCGGCCTCGACCCGGGCGCGGTAGTCGTCCGCCCCCTCGGGCTCGCCCTCGCCGAGCTCCTTGCGGATCGCGGCGAGCTGCTGGCGGAGCAGGAACTCGCGCTGGCTCTTCTCCATCCCCTCGCGGACGTCCTCGCCGATCTTGTCGGTCACCTCTGCCTCGGCGAGGTGGTCACGGGTCCACCCGATCAGGGTCTCGAGGCGGGACTCGACGTCGGGGTTCTCCGAGAGCTCACGCTTGCGGTCCGAGGAGAGGTACGGCGCATAGCCGGCCGCGTCCGCGATCGCGCTGGGATCGGACATCTGGTGGACCCGGTCGATGACCTGCCGGGCCTCGCGCCGCTGGAGGACGGCCACGACGAGGCGCTTGTAGTCCTCGGCCAGCTCGCGCGCACGCTCGGTGACGTGGTCCTCGACGGGCTCGACCTCGACCCAGAGAGCCGCACCGGGGCCGCTGACGCCGCTGCCGATCCGGCCGCGCTGCTCGGCCTTGAGCACGACGGCGGGACCGCCGCTGCTGAACCGTCCGACGCGCTCGACCGTGGCGATGACGCCGTGCGAGGCATAGCGGTCCTCGAGCCGCGGAGCGACGAGGACGCGGCCGTCGCCGCCGGCGCGGGCCGCATCGACTGCGGCATGGGAGGCGTCGTCGAGCTCGAGCGAGACCACCATCCCGGGGAGCACGACGATATCGGCGACGAACAGGACGGGAAGACTGGTGTGAGACATGAGGCGCTCGCTTTCGACAACCTTGAGTGGTGTCGACTCAACTATCGGCGTGGGTCCCGTGTTCCGCAGGACCGTCGTGTTCGTCCACAGCGAAATCGTCCCGCCTCAACCTCCGCAGCGCGGGAGGCTGTGGTTGCTAGGTGGATACCAAATCCCGGGAATCCGGTCCCCTCGGCGCGCTGGTAGGTAGCCGGTTACCAACCAACCCGGGAAGACCCCACGAATCGAGGGATTTGGTAACTACCCGGATACCGGGGTCACCACGAGCCCCAGCGCCGCGCACACCCCGAGCACCCGCAGCGTCGACCACTTCAGCCAGAAGACCATCGCCAGCGCGACGCCGGTCAGCGAGAACGCGACGGGGTCCCGGGTGGACAGGACCGGCAGCGACAGGTCGATCGGTCCCCACTGCAGCGAGCGGGCCGCGTCGAAGAGCGTGTGCAGCGCGAAGAACACCGCGAGGTTGGCGATCACCCCGACGACGGCCGCGGTCACGCCGGTCAGTGCGGCGCCGAGGTGGACGTTGCTGCGGGAGGCGCTCGACGTACGGCGCCCCCTGGGAAGATGAAGAGGAAGCACGGCACGAACGTCACCCACGTCACCAGCAGCGAGGCGAGGACGGCCGCGACCCACGGGTCGAGCGAGCCCGGCTGGCGGTAGGCGCCGACGAAGGCGACGAACTGCACGACCATGATCAGCGGCCCGGGCGTCGTCTCGGCGAGCGCGAGCCCGCGAACCATCTCGCCCGGGGCGAGCCAGCCGTAGACCCGGACGGCCTGCTGGGCGACGTACGACAGGACGGCGTAGGCCCCGCCGAAGGTGACCACCGCGGCGCCGGAGAAGAACAGTCCCCGGTCGACGAAGACGCTGTCGCGGGAGAAGAGGAGTGCCGCGACCGCGACCGGGGTGAACCACAGCACCAGTCCGACCCCCGGGATCGTCAACGCCCGTCGGGTCGAGGGCCCCTCGCGGTGGAGCGTGTCGTCGCTGATCAGCGGCGGGGGTACGTCGCCTGCCGCCCCGTGTCCGGACGGCGCGACGCCGACGAGGCCCCGCAGCAGCCACCCGAGCACGGCCGCGGCCGGGACAACGAGCGGGAAGGGCACGCCGAAGGCCGTCAGGGCGACGAAGGACGCCACCGCCATCACCACGAGCAGCGGGTGGAAGAGCGCGCGCCCGGACACGCGACCCACCGCGTGCACGACGATCGCGATCACCGCGGGGCGCGAGCCCGACGAAGAGGCCGGTCACCACGGAGGTGTCGCCGGCGCCGATGTAGACCGCGGACAGCGCCAGCATCGCCAGCATCCCGGGCAGCACGAACAGGAATCCGGCGATCAGTCCGCCGAGGCTGCCGTTGAGCAGCCAGCCGGTGTAGATCGCGAGCTGTTGGGCCTCGGGGCCGGGCAGCAGCATGCAGTAGTTGAGCGCGTGCAGGAACCGCTGCTGCCCGATCCAGCGCTTCTCGTCGACGAGCTTGTGCTGCATGACGGCGATCTGGCCGGCCGGGCCGCCGAAGGTCTGCAGCGAGATCGCGAACCGGGTCTTCGTCGCCTCGCGGAGCGGGACGACGTCGCCCGTCCGGTCGCGCAGGCGGCTCACACCAGCGCCCCGTCGACGCGGGTGATCGAGCCGTTGGGCACGTAGACCCACGGGACCTCTGTCATCGGGTGTCCCTCGAGGTGGGCGAGGGCGGAGCGGATCGCGTCGCCGTGGCTGACCGGGACGGTGGCCACGTCGGGGTCGATCTGGGACAGGAGCTTGGCCGGGGGCGTCGCCGTACGGCGCCCACGGACTCGCCCCCTGCCATCGGCAGCTCAGGATCGGACCAGTCGTGCTGCTCGGCCTCGGCCCGAGTCTCCTCGTAGGCGCGGCCCTCCAACGAGCCGAGGTGCTGCTCGCGCAGGCGCGCGTCGAGGGCCGGTTCGACGCCGAGCCGCTCCCCCGATGATGTCGGCCGTCTCGACCGCGCGGGTCAGGTCGCTGGTGAGCAGCCGCACGGGACGGCTGGCCAGCCCGAGCGCGAGTGAGTCGGCCGCGGCGGCTGCCTGCGCACGGCCCGTCGGGGTCAACCGCGGATGCATCGTCTGGCCCCGGGTGAGCCGGAGGACGTTCCACTCGGACTGCCCGTGCCTGACGAGATAGACCGGGCGCGCACGGCGCACAGTCTCCACTACGCTGGCAACGCCCATGGCATGAGGAACCCGGTGAGACTCCGGGGCGGTTCCGCCACTGTGAGATCCCACCCTGCACATCAGGCAGAGGGGATCGAGCCAGACACTCAGCACGGGCACATCCGACCGTTAGCCGGGGCGAGAACCCCGGAGGAGGAACATCCGCCGTGCGTATCGCCCTGCTCTCCACGTCCGACACCGACCTGCTCAGCGCCCGGGGATCCGGCGCCGACTACGTCGTCGCCAACCCGGTCCGATCGGGCCAGCCGCTGGCCGATCTCGTCGACGGCTGCGACCTCGTCGTCATCCGGTTGCTCGGTTCCCCGCAGGACCTGATGCCCGGCTTTGCCGAGCTGGCCGCGAACAGGCCCGTCGTCGTGCTCGGCGGCGAGCAGACGCCCAGCGCCGAGCTGATGGAGATGTCGTCGGTGCCGATCGGCATCGCGGCCGAGGCCCACCGCTACCTCGCCGAGGGCGGTCCGGCCAACCTGCGCCAGCTGCACGCGTTCCTGTCCGACACGGTGCTGCTGACCGGCGAGGGCTTCGAGGCGCCGGCCGTCCTGCCGGCCCGGGGGTACGCCGAGCGGCCCTTGGTTTCGACACGCTCGTCCCTCGCTGCTCAACCGGCGGGGGAAAGCCTGCCGCGCATCGGGGTGCTCTACTACCGCGCGCACGAGGCGAGCGGCAACACCGCGTTCGCGCACGCCCCCGGCCGACGCGGTCGACGCAACCGGCCGGGCCATCGGCGTACCCATCTTCGCGGGATCGCTGCGCGCCGCGCCGGACGAGCTCTACACCGAGCTCAGCACCCTCGACGCGCTCATCGTGACCGTCCTCGCGGCCGGTGGCAGCGTGCCGTCGACCGCCAGCGCGGGCGGCGACGACGAGGCCCGGGACGTGGCTCGCATGGCGGCGCTCGACATCCCGGTCATCCGGGGCCTGTGCCTGACCAGCAGCCGCGCGGACTGGCTCGCGTCCGACGACGGCGTCACGCCGCTCGACTCCGCCACCCAGATCGCGATCCCGGAGTTCGACGGCCGGATCATCACCGCACCCTTCTCCTTCAAGGAGATCGACGGCGACGGCCTCCCCCACTACGTCGCCGACCCCGAGCGCTGCGCGCGGGTCGCCGGCATCGCGGTCCGGCACGCGCGACTGCGCACGATCCCCAACGCCGACAAGAAGCTCGCCCTCGTGCTGTCGGCCTACCCGACCAAGCACTCGCGCATCGGCAACGCGGTCGGCCTCGACACCCCGGTCTCCGCCATCCGGCTGCTGCGCGAGCTCCGGGACGCGGGCTACGACCTCGGGGTTTCGACAAGCTCAACCGGCGAGGCGGCGGTCGTCGACATCATCGACATGGCCGACGACACCGAGGCCGGCGACGCCCTGATCCACGCGCTGATCGCCGCCGGTGGCCGGGACGAGGAGTGGCTGACCAGCGCGCAGCTGACCGACGCGCACGTGCGGATCAGCGCATCGTCGTACGACGAGTGGACCCGTGACCTGCCCGCCGACCTGCGCGACGCGATGGTCGAGGCGTGGGGCCCGGCACCCGGCACGCTCTTCGTCAACGACGACAACGAGCTGGTGCTCGCGACCCCGGTCGCCGGCAACGTCGTGCTGCTGATCCAGCCGCCGCGCGGCTTCGGCGAGAACCCGGTCGCGATCTACCACGACCCCGACCTCGCGCCGAGCCACCACTACCTCGGCGCCTACCGCTGGCTCGACCGCGGCTTCGGCGTCGACGCGATCGTGCACCTCGGCAAGCACGGGTCGCTCGGAGTGGCTGCCCGGCAAGAACGCCGCGCTCTCCGCCTCCTGCGGCACCGACGCGGCGCTCGGCGACCTGCCGCTGATCTATCCCTTCCTCGTCAACGACCCGGGCGAGGGCGCGCAGGCCAAGCGCCGCGCGCACGCGACGATCGTCGACCACCTCGTGCCGCCGATGGCTCGCGCCGAGGCGTACGGCGACATTGCCCGTCTCGAGCAGCTGCTGGACGAGTACTCCAACATCGCGGCGATGGACCCGGCCAAGCTGCCCGCGGTCCGCGGCGAGATCTGGACCCTGATGAAGGCCGCCGAGCTGCATCGCGACCTCGGGCTCGACGAACGGCCGGACGACGAGGACTTCGACGACTTCATCCTGCACGTCGACGGGTGGCTGTGCGAGATCAAGGACGCACAGATCCGCGACGGGCTGCACGTCCCGGGCGAGGCGCCGATCGGCGAGGCGAGGGTCAACCTCGTGCTCGCGATCCTGCGCGCGGCCCGGAGTCTGGGGCGGGGTCGGCAATGCCGTCCCCGGCCTCCGCGCGGCCCCGGGTCTCGTCGACGTCGACGCCGCCACGGGGGCGGCCGTGGATGTCTTCGAGGCCCGGGCCCGCGGTCTGGTCGAGCAGATGGAGAAGTCGGGCTGGGACCCGGCCGCCGCGATCGATCTCCATGACGACCCGGACGTGCAGCGGGTGCTGGCCTTCGCGGCCACCGAGGTCGTCCCGCGCCCGGCCGGCACGACGGACGAGCTGACCGCCGTGCTGCACGCCCTCGACGGCGGCTTCATCCCCGCCGGTCCGAGCGGCTCCCCGCTGCGCGGGCTGGTCAACGTGCTGCCGACCGGCCGCAACTTCTACACCGTCGACCCCCGCGCGGTGCCGTCCCGGCTGGCGTGGCAGACCGGCCGGGCGATGGCCGACTCGCTGCTGAACCGCTACCTCGACGAGACCGGGTCCTACCCCGCGTCCGTCGGCCTGTCCGTATGGGGCACCTCCGCGATGCGCACCTCCGGCGACGACATCGCCGAGGTGCTCGCGCTCCTCGGCGTACGCCCCGAGTGGGACGCCGAGTCGCGCCGCGTGCGTGAGCTCACCGTGGTCCCGCTGTCCGAGCTGGGCCGGCCGCGCATCGACGTCACCGTCCGCATCTCCGGCTTCTTCCGCGACGCCTTCCCCCACGTCGTGGCGATGCTCGACGACGCCGTGCGGATGGTCGCCGCGCTGGAGGAGTCCGACCGGGACAACTACGTCCGCGCGCACGCACGAGCCGACGTGGCCGAGCACGGCGACGAGCGTCGCGCCACGACGCGGATCTTCGGGTCCAAGCCCGGGTCCTACGGCGCCGGCATCCTGCAGGTCGTCGAGTCGGGTTCGTGGCGCGACGACAAGGACCCGGCCGAGGTCTACACCGCGTGGGGCGGCTTCGCCTACGGCCGCGACCTCGACGGCGCCCCGGCGGCCGACGACATGCGCGCCAACTACCGCCGGATCAAGGTGGCGGCGAAGAACGTCGACAGCGTCGAGCACGACATCGCCGACTCCGACGACTACTTCCAGTACCACGGCGGCATGATCGCGACCGTCCGCGCGCTGACGGGCTCGGACCCCAAGGCCTACGTCGGCGACTCGACCTCGCCCGACGCAGTCCGCACCCGCACCCCGGCCGAGGAGACCGCCCGCGTCTTCCGCTCCCGCGTCGTCAACCCGCGCTGGATCGCGGCGATGCAGCGCCACGGCTACAAGGGCGCCTTCGAGCTGGCCGCGACCGTCGACTACCTCTACGGCTTCGACGCCACTGCCGGTGTCGTGCACGACTGGATGTACGAGAAGCTCGCGACCGAGTACGTCCTCGACG
The DNA here is from genome assembly GCF_024703895.1 of Nocardioides sp. B-3. Taxonomy (GTDB): domain Bacteria; phylum Actinomycetota; class Actinomycetes; order Propionibacteriales; family Nocardioidaceae; genus Nocardioides. The sequence goes on along the minus strand of NZ_CP087968.1, from coordinate 2,980,263 downwards.
AGACCAACCGGGCCTTCCTGCGTACGTCGAACCCGTGGGCGCTGCGAGGGATCGTCGAGCGCCTCCACGAGGCCGCCGAGCGCGGGCTGTGGGAGTCGCCGGACCCGGACGTCATGGCCGCGATGCAGCAGGTCTACCTCGAGGTCGAGGGCGACCCGGGAGGACGACGGCGCGTGAGGGTCCGGCTGCTCGGCGTCGGGATGGGGCCGCGGCACGTGACCTCCGAGGTCGCCGCCGCGCTGCGCTCGTGCGACTACGTGGTGGCCGCCAGCAAGACCGCCGACGACGAGCTGCTCGCCGTGCGGCAGGCGATCTGCGACGAGCACGGCGTCGAGCTGGTCGCGGTCCCGGATCCTCCGCGCGACCGGGCCGATCCCGCGGACTACCCCGGCGCCGTCCGCGACTGGCACGACGCCCGCGCTGCGGCGTACGCCTCCGTGCTGCGCGAGCGCGGCGGCACCGCCGCCTTCCCCGGTCTGGGGAGACCCATCGCTCTACGACTCGACGATCCGCGTGGTGTCTCGCGTGGCCGCCTCGGTCGGTGCCGAGTGGGACGTGCTGCCCGGGGTGAGCGCCCCGTCGGTGCTCGCCGCCAGCCACCGGATCGTGCTGCACGAGGTCGGCCAGCCGGTGCACGTCACGACTGCCCGGCGACTGCGCGACGACATCGCCGCTGGGCAGACCAACCTCGTCGTGATGCTCACCGGCCAGCTCGACCTGACCGGCCTCGACGACTGGTCGATCTGGTGGGGGGCCAACCCGGGCACGGACTCCGAGGAGCTCGTGGCCGGCCGGGTCGGCGACGTGCTCGCCGATCTCGACGACGCCGCGGGCGCGTGCGAAGGCGACGGCCGGCTGGGTGATGGACGCGTATCTCCTGAGGGGACCTTCGTGAGCCTCCTGATCGCCGGCACCACCTCCGACGCCGGCAAGAGCGTCGTGACGACCGGCCTGTGCCGCGCGTTCGCGCGGCGCGGGGTCAGCGTTGCGCCGTACAAGGCCCAGAACATGTCGAACAACTCGATGGTCTGCGTGGCCGCGGACGGGACCACCGCCGAGATCGGGCGTGCGCAGTGGGTGCAGGCGTTCGCCGCGCGGGTGACGCCCGAGCCCGCGATGAACCCCGTCCTGCTCAAGCCCGGCTCCGACCAGCGCAGCCACGTCGTGCTGATGGGACAACCCGCTGGCGACGTGTCGTCCCACGACTGGGAGTCGGGTCGGCGGCACTTGGCGCAGGCGGCGCATGCGGCCTACGACGACCTGTCCGCGCGCTTCGAGATCGTCGTCGCCGAGGGCGCGGGCAGCCCGACCGAGATCAATCTCCGCGCCAGCGACTACGTCAACATGGGGCTCGCCCAGCACGCGTCGATCCCGACCGTGGTGGTCGGCGACATCGACCGGGGCGGGGTGTTCGCGGCGATGTTCGGGACGGTCGCGCTCCTCTCGGCTCAGGACCGGGCGCTGATCGCAGGCTTCGTCGTGAACAAGTTCAGGGGCGACGTCTCGCTGCTGACGCCGGGCATCGACTCCCTCGAGTCCCTGACGGGACGACGCGTCTTCGGCGTGCTGCCGTGGGACGCGGGACTCTGGCTCGACTCCGAGGACGCGCTCGACCTCGACGGACGCCGGGCCGCCTCGAGTGCGGCCCGCAAGGTCGCGGTCGTGCGACTCCCCCGGATCAGCAACTTCACCGACCTCGACGCGCTCGGGCTCGAACCCGACCTCGACGTCGTCTTCGCCGCCGACCCGCGCGACCTCGCCGACGCCGACCCGGTCGTGCTGCCGGGCACCCGCGCGACGATCAGCGACCTCGCCCGGCTGCGGTCTCGTGGTCTCGATGACGCGATCGTCGAGCACGCGCGTCGCGGCCGGCCGGTGCTCGGCATCTGCGGCGGCTTCCAGATGCTCGGTGCGGCTGTCGACGATCCGGACGGTGTCGAGGGGTTGCCGGGTGCCTCGGTGCCGGGGCTCGGGCTGCTCGACGTGACGACGACGTTCGGGACCGACAAGGTCCTTCGCCTTCCGTCCGGTACGGCGCTGGGCGCACCCGCCCACGGCTACGAGATCCACCACGGCCGGATCACGGTCGGCTCCGGCGAGGAATTCCTCGGCGGCGCGCGCGACGGACTCGTCTTCGGGACGATGTGGCACGGCAGCCCGGAGGGTGACGACCTGAGGCGCGCGTTCCTGCACGAGGCGCTGGGCCTGTCGGCGTCCGACGTCTCCTTCCCCGTCGCTCGTGAGCGACGGCTCGACCTGCTCGGCGACCCGGTCGAGGAGCACCTCGACGTCGACGCGCTGCTCGCCCTCGCTCGCGACGGGGCCCCGAAGGACCTGAAGGTCCTGCCGCCCGGAGGTGCGTCATGAGGTTGCTCCTGCTCGGAGGCACCAGCGAGGCCCGCGAGCTCGCCGCCGACCTCGTCGACGCCGGCATCGACGTCACCTCCTCCCTTGCGGGCCGGGTCGCCCGTCCCCGGCTGCCGGTCGGGAAGGTGCGCATCGGCGGCTTCGGCGGGGTGGACGGCCTGCGCGCCGCGCTGGCCGACTACGACGCCGTCGTCGACGCGACCCACCCGTTCGCGCAGGGCATGACCGCCAACGCGGCTGCTGCCTGCACCGACCTGCCGCTGCTGCGGCTCGCAAGACCCGGCTGGGAGCCGGATCCTTCGTGGCACTTCGTCGACACCCACGCACAGGCCGCGGTGACCGCCGCGTCACTCGGCGGGCGCCCCTTCCTCACCGTCGGTCGGCAGGAGCTCGCCTCGTTCGTCCCGGCGCTCGGTCCACTGCCGGCGCTGGCGCGCGTCGTCGACGTACCCACCCTCGACCTGCCGCCCGCGTGGGAGCTGCTCACCAGCCGCGGGCCCTACGGGCTCGACGGCGAGCTGCTGCTGATGCGCCGGCACCGCACCGACGTGCTGGTCACCAAGGACTCCGGCGGCTCCTACACCGGGCCCAAGCTCGAGGCGGCCGCCCGCCCGGGCGTCGCCGTCGTCGTCGTACGGCGACCGCCCGCCCCGGCAGGGGTCCGCACCGTCGACGAGGTCGCCGACGCGGTGGCCCGGGTCAGGGAGCTGGCATGAAGGTCCTCGTCACGGGCGGTGTCCGCTCGGGCAAGTCCCGGCACGCGGAGTCGCTGCTCTCCGGTCCGGTGTCCTACGTCGCACCCGGGCCCACCAACGACTCCGACCCTGACTGGCTCGCCCGGATCGCGGCCCACCGGGCCAGACGACCCGCGTCGTGGACGACGGTGGAGACCCGCGACCTCGTCTCGGCCCTCGCCCTCGATGGGCCCGTCCTCGTCGACTGCCTCGGCACTGGCTGACGGGCGTCCCTCGACGAGCGCGAGCTGTGGGACGCGTCCGCGCCCGAAGTCACAGCGGTGGTCGACGGCCTGCTCGACGACGTGGTCGCCGTGCTGACCGACCGCGACGACGTGGTGCTCGTGACGAACGAGGTCGGGCTCGGCGTCGTACCCGTCCATCGCTCCGGACGCCTCTTCCGCGACCTGCTCGGGCTCGTCAACCAGCGCCTCGCGGCAGCCTGCGACGAGGTGCACCTCGTGATCGCCGGCCGGGTGCTGAAGCTGTGAGCCCGGTCCCGGTGGGCATGTCCGTCAGCGACGTGGACAGACGAGACGCGCTGCTCGCCGAGGCTCGCTCTCGACAGGCCTCCGTCGCGTTCCTGCAGATGGGCGACCCGTCGCTCTCGCTCGAGCTGACGCGGCTGGCGGACTCCGGCGTCTCCTCGATCACGCTCGTCGGCGTCAACCTCGGTCCCCTCGCGCCCGCGCACTCGTGGCTGCGGCGGATCGCCGCGCACTGGTGGCGCGAGCGTGCGGGCGAGCGGCCGGTCGTCACCGTGGCCACCCGGCTGGTCACGTCACTGTCATCCGTCGACGACGTGCTGCTCGACCTCAAGCCGATCACCGGCAGCGAACCCGGCCTCACCTCCGCCGCCCGGAAGGACGTGACCGGTCACGCGCGCCAAGTCCTCATCTGCCGCGGGCCCCGCTGCACCGCGGCCGGTTCGGAGGACACGATGCGAGCGCTGATCCTCGCGATGATGGAGGCCGGCCTCGGCGACGACGACGTGCTCGTCACCCACACCGGCTGCCAGTTCCCCTGCAACCGGGCTCCCGTCGTCAGCGTCCAGCCCGACGACGTCTGGTACGGCGCCGTCGACCCCGCCGCAGCGGCCATGATCGTCCACGACCACCTCGTGGCCGGGAGCCCCGTCGAGAGCCATCGGCTGCCCCGCTGACTCCCGCTGGTTGAGCAGGGACGAGCGCAGCGAGGACCGTGTCGAAGCCAAGGGCCTTGGTTTCGACACGCTCGGCCGCAGGCGGCCTCGCTGCTCAACCAGCGGCAGTGCGTCAGAGGCTGGCGGCCAGCTCCCGCCGCTCGGCGACGGCGGTCTCCTGCGCGTAGAGCCGGATGACCAGCCCGGTGAGCACGACCCCCGAGCACGCCCCACATCGTGGCCAGCGTGAGCACCGACGAAAGCCGGAAGGACCACAGGGTGTCGGCCGGGAAGTCACCCAGCTCGTTGACGGGGGCGAAGACCAGCGCGGCGACGACCACCACGACGAGGTAGGCCGCGGCACCGAGGACCACGCCGCCGAACGTCCCGACCCGCGAGCGCAGGCGGCAGGCGGCGCACGTCGCCAGCGGCGGCCGCGAGGACGGAGACGGCCGGGAAGCCGAAGTAGAGGGCGGTCCGGTCGCCGATGGTGTCGCCGCTGCCGACGGCCGGCGGGGTGGCGGGGTACTTCAGGAACGGCACCAGCGCCACCGACACGAACCCGAGCAACGCAATCAGTGCCGTCGACTGGCCCGGCAACAGCCGGCCGAGTCGCCCTGTGGTGCCGGCCGCGACCAGCGCGACCAGGGCCGCCCCGGGGCGACGCCGATCGCGAGCGAGCCGGTCAACAGGCCCCACGTGCTCTGGTTGGCGCGGGAGACCTCGAAGACGGCCTCCTCCGAGTCGGAGTCCGACTCGTCGTGTGAGTGGCTGTGCCCGTCATCGTGGGCGGCCGGCGCTGCCGACTCCTCCAGCGCGATCGCCGACTCGACGTGGGGTTCACCGACCACGTTGGCCACGAGGAAGGCGGCTAGGCCGGCGATCAGTCCGGCCAGCAGGCCGCGGACAAGAAATGCGCGTGCGTTCATTGAGTTTTCCGTTTCCGGGGGGTCGCCGACAGACACCGGGGCGCGCGTCAGCGCACTCTGCCCGGGCGGCGAGACGAGAGGTGCTACCGGGTGATCAGTGACTGATCAGTGGCAGGGGTAACCCATGAGGTGCCGCGCGTCGTGGACCCACTCGTGGATCGCGGTGCCCGCGGGGATCGAGACGGCGCCCCGGTCGGCGCTGATGAAGAAGATGACCAGCGTCCCGAGCAGTCCGAAGAAGAGCGCCTGGGGGGCCAGCTCGCGGAGCTCGATGGTGGGGAGAGCGGGGGCACCGGCGACCGGCGCCGCAACGGAATGCGACATGTGTCCTCCTCAGGGATGCGTGCGTCCCCGGTTGTTGGGGTTGGACGACCAATCGGGTCTGACTCCACCGCCGAGGCGATGTCACAGTAGCGCGACTGTGCCGGAATTCCACCGGCTTCCAAGTGATCGTTGACGCTCACCCTAGCGGACTCCGACGCCCTCCGCGCCACCCGCCACGAAGAGAAGTCAGCGACGCAGAAAGTGCTGCTGACAGGGCCGCGAGGAGGCCGATCCTCCGCGCCGGGACTGAGGATCGGGCAATGTCGTCGGCCCGGGCGTCGCGCCCGTCCCCCATCACCGCCCGGTGCTCGACCCGCTCGCCGTAGTAGGTGTTCGTGCCGCCCAGCCGGATGCCCAGCGCACCCGCGAAGGCCGACTCGACGACTCCCCCGTTCGGACTCGGGTGGGCGCTCGCGTCGCGCCTCCCGTGTGTACGCCGCAGCGCGCGCCTGCGACGGCGTCGCGACCATCGCAAGCAGGCCCGAGAGCCGCGAGCCGGGCAGGTTCGCGAGGTCGTCGAGCTTCGCCGAGGCCCAGCCGTAGTTCTCGTAGCGGGCGTTGTGGTGACCGACCATCGCGCCGAGGGTGTTCACCGCGCGATAGCCGAGCAGCCCCGGAACACCGCAGACCGCTCCCCACACCAGCGGGGCGACGACGGCGTCGGAGGTGTTCTCCGCGACCGACTCGATGACGGCCCGAGCGACCTCGGACTCGTCGAGGGACGCAGTGTCGCGACCGACCAGATGGGTCAGCCGCTGCCGTGCGGCCGGCAGGTCGTCGGCAGCCAGATGGGCGTGTACGGCGAGCGCCTCGCGTTCGAGGGAGCGTCCGCCGAGCACGGCCCACGTCGCGACCGCCGTGGCCAACATCCGGGGCGCGCGGTGCTCGGCCGCGACGCCGAGCGCGACCGTCCCGCCGACCGAGAGGCCGGTGTGCGCGACTCCGCGGGCGCGCGAGTCGGCGTACAGGAAACGCTCGAGGGTCGCGGCCGTGGTGCCGAAGCCGGCGACCGGGTGGAAGCGTTGAGGGTCCCCGAGGACCCGGTCGGCCGCGAAGCCGAGCAGCATCCCTAGGGCGCGCCCCTTCACGACAGGGACACCAGCAGGGCGGCGAGCGACAGCTCGATCGCGGCGCCGAAGACGTCGCCGGTGACGCCGCCGAAGCGACGGATCGTGCGGGTCAGGAGGGAGAGGACGACGACCAGCGCAACGGTCGCGGCGAGAGCGCCGCGCCACCACGGCAGCCCGGTCCACGCACCGACGAGGCCGAGGAGGACGGCGACCGCGATCCAGACGAGGGCAACCACGAGCCGCGGCACGGTCTGGGTGTAGGTCGACCCCAGTCCGTCGGCTCGTGCCGGCAGGACACCGCGGGCACAGCACAGCACCAGCGCCGCCCGGGAGGCGCAGACGGCCACCCCCGCGAGGACCGCGCCCCCGGGCGAGGCCGGGGGACGCGAGCGCCGCCACCCGGAGTCCGAGGACGAGCACGACGGCGACCACCCCGGCCGGCCCGGAGGTCCCGGACTTCATCACCGACAGGGAGCGCTCGCGGTCGTAGGAGGCCGCGAGGCCGTCGACGGTGTCGGAGAGCCCGTCGAGGTGGAAGGCGCGGTTGCCGAGGACCAGCGCGCCGATCGCGAGCAGCGCGGTCACCAGCACCGGGAGCTCGAGCCGGTGCCCGGCGAGCAGGACGCCGGCGACGACGAGGCCCGGGGGCAGCACCGCGAGCGGCGCGACCACCATCGCGACGCCGGCCCGTCGCCGGTCGACGTTGGAGGGTGACCGGACGGGGATCGCGGTCAGCGTCCCGACCGCGAGCCGCCGGGCGTCGTTGATCATTCGGGCATGAGCTCCGACAGGAGGGCCACGTCGCGCAGGATCGCGACCGCGCTGCGGACGACAGGAACGGCCGCGACGGCACCCCGAACCCTCGCCGAGGCGGAGTCCGAGGTCCAGCAGCGGCTCGAGCCCCATCTTCGCCAGCGCGAGGGACTGGGCGGGTTCGGTGGAGCGGTGGCCGGCGGCGTACCAACCCGCGGCACCGGGCTCGATGCGATCGGCGGTGAGCGCGCAGGCGACGCTCATCAGTCCGTCGAGGAGGACGGGTCGGCCCTCCTGCGCGGCGGCGAGCAGGAAGCCGGTGCTGGCGGCGAGGTCGGCGCTGCCGAGGGCGGCGAGGGTCTCGACCGGGTCGGCGATGCGATCGCCCGCGCGGGCGAGGGCGGCATCGATGACCGACGTCTTGTGGAGCAGTGCCGTGTCGTCGATCCCGGTGCCGCGACCGACGACCTCGGAGGCCGGCAGGCCGAGCCCCGCGGCGACGAGTGCGGCCGCCGGGGTGGTGTTGCCGATGCCCATGTCGCCGCTGATCAGCAGCTGCGCGCCGGCCGCGATCTCCTCGCGCGCGACGGCGGCGCCGGCCGCCAGCGCGGCCCGGGTCTCGCCGAGCGTGAGCGCGTCCTCGAGGTGGATCGCGCCGCTGCCGCGACGGATCTTGTGGGCGGTCAACGCGGTCCGTACGTCGTCGGCAAGGTCGTCGAAGTCCTCGTCGACACCGAGGTCGAGCACCCGGACCGAGACTCCGTGTTCCCGAGCGAGGGCGCTCACTCCCGCCTTGCCGAGCAGGAACGTGCGCACCATGGCGCCGGTGATCGCCGGCGGGAACGCCGAGACGCCGTGGCCGGCGACGCCGTGGTCGCCGGCGAAGATGACGAGCCGGACGTGGTCGACCGGCACCGGCGGCACCTGTCCCCGGCAGGCCGCGACCCAGACCGCGAGGTCGCCGAGGCGGCCCAGCGCGCCGGGCGGCGTGGCGAGCGCGACCAGCCGCTTCTCGGCGTGGTTGCGGGCGATCTCGGAGAGGGGCGGCGACGTAGGGCATGGGTGGGTCCTGTCTTTCGGAAGTGCAGTTGTCGAGGGCGGCGAGGAGCCGGTCGGTGATGGGTTCGGGGCGGACGGCGATCCGCGCCCGGGTGGGGTCGAGCCCGGGGGAACGTGTCGCAGCGGCGTACGGCGATGCCGGCATCGCGCAGCGACTGACGCGCTGCTCCGATGCGGGCGAGGACGAACGATCCACTCGAAGGGACGTGCTCGATGCCGCGCTCGGTCAGGCCGGCGACGAGGTGCTCGCGCCAGCGGACGATCTCGTGCGCTCGCTCGTCTGCTTCGACCGTGGCCCGGGGAGTGGTGCACGCGACGATCGCGGCGACGGCGGGACCGGCGACCGACCACGGTGTCTGGACCTTGGCGAGAGCAGCGACGAAGGCCGGGTCGCCGGCGACGTACCCCGCCCGGATCCCCGGGATCGACCAGTGCTTGGTGAGGCTGCGGACCACGAGCAGGCCGTCGAGCCGTTCGCGGAGCAGCGACTCGGTCTCACCGGGGACCGCGTCCATGAAGGCCTCGTCGACGACGACGAGCCGCCCGGGCCTGCGGAGGGCCTTGATGGTCGACGCCGGGTGCAGGACGCCCGTCGGGTTGGTCGGGTTGCCGATCACGACGAGATCGGCGTCGGACGGGACCGCGCTCGGATCGAGGGTGAAGTCCGGTCGGCAGAGCACGGTGTGCACCTCGTGGCCGGCCTGCTCCAGCGCGGCGTGCGGCTCGGTGAACTGCGGGTGCACGACGACGGGGTGTCGCCACGGCTGCCGGGCGATCAAGGTGAAGGCCTCCCGCGGCGCCGGCGGTGGGGAGCACCTCGCCTTCGGGTCGGCCCAGAAGACGGGCCAACGCCCGGCGCGCGGGCCGCGCGTCGGGATACGCCGTGTCGTCGAGCGACGCGTGCAGCGCGTCGTCGAGCCAGTCCGGGCGGGGACCGGGATGGACGTTCACCGCGAAGTCGAGCAGTCCGTCGACCTCGGCGTCGCCGTGGTGGCGGAGCGGGTCCTCCGGATCGGGCTCGGCCACGGGCAACGTGACGTGCGGCGCGGCCGCGTGCGCCGCGTCCGCGAACCGCTGGGCGAGCTGCGGATGCCCGGCCCAGTGCACGTGCAGGTAGGACGCGTGCCGGGTGTCGGCCGCGAAGCCGGTCGGCGCGCCGTCGACCTCCAGGGCGCGACCGTCGGTGGTCACGGACGTCTTGTGGAACTCGTGACCGGTCACCAGCTCCCCCCACGCGTGAGCAGGCTGTCGGTGAGCGCGGTCGCGGTCGGGTAGCGCAGAGTGAGCCGTCCGCCCATCGCGGCGTCGGTCTTCACGACGCCGGCCATCGCCACCCCGTCGAGCGTCTCGGCGAGGTAGAGCAGTCCGGCACACTCCGCGACGGTGGGGACGCCGGCCGCGACTGCGCGCCACGTCGTCGACCGGGCTCCGGTTCGCGGCCAGCTCTGCGGCGTACACCTCGGGGAAGCCGCCGCCGAGGTAGATGCCGCGCGTGCCCGCGGGCAGAGCGCGATCGACGAGCGGGTCGAACGTGACGACCTCGCAGCCCGCGGCCTCGAGGAGCTCCTCGGTCTCGGGGTAGCGGAAGGTGAACGCGCGCCCGCCGGCGACGGCGATGACCGGGCGCTCGGGTCCGGGCGTGACTTCGGCGTACGGCGACCACGGCTCTGCGTCCAGAGCGGGCGCCGACCGAGCGACCTGGAGGAGCGCGTCGAGGTCCGGGTGACGCGCCACCCGGTCGCCGAGCCGTTCGACCATCGCGACGGACTCGTCGCGCTCGGCCGCGGGCACCGTGCCGAGGTGACGCGACGGCGTGGCGAGGTCCTCGTCGCGCGGCAGGACCCCCAGCACGGGCAGGTCGAGCGCACGCCGGATCTCCTCGATGTTGCGGTCGGAGCCCGCCCTGTTGAGGATCACGCCCGCGATGCTGATGTCCGGGTCGTACGTCGCCATGCCCGCCGCGATCGCCGCGACCGACCGCGACTGGCGGGCGATGTCGAGGACGAGCACGACCGGGGACTGCGTGAGGCGCGCGACGTGGGCCGTCGAGGCAAAGCCGTCGGTGCCGATCCGCCCGTCGTGCAGGCCCATCACGCCCTCGATCACCGCGACGTCCGCACCGGCAGCGCCGTGCAGCAGCAGCGGCACGATCCGCTCCTCGCTGACGAGGTGCGGGTCGAGGTTGCGGCCCGGGCGACCCTGAGGCGAGCGCGTGGTAGCCGGGGTCGATGTAGTCGGGCCCGACCTTGTGGCCGCTGACCCGGTGACCTGCGGATCGGAGCGCCGCGAGGAGCCCCGTCGCGATCGTGGTCTTGCCCTGCCCGGTGCTCGGTGCCGCAATCACCAGCCTCGGCAGTGTCACGGGCAGGGTCACCACTCGATGCCCTTCTGGCCCTTCTGTCCGGCGTCCATCGGGTGCTTGACCTTGGTCATCTCGGTGACCGGGTCGGCGACCTCGATGAGCCGGGGGTCGGCGTTGCGGCCGGTGATGATCACGTGCTGGAAGCCGGGCCGGTCACGCAGCGTCGCGACGACGTCGTCGACGTCGACCCAGCCCCACTTCATCGGGTAGGTGAACTCGTCGAGGATCAGCAGGTCGTGCGTCTCCTCGGCGAGGCGGCGCTTGATCTCCTGCCAGCCCTCGACGGCCGCGGTGGCGTGGTCGACGTCGTCGCCGTGCTTGCGCGTCCGGGACCAGCCGGAACCCATCTTGTGCCACTCGACCGGTCCGCCCTCGCCGGTCTCCTCGTGCAGGCTGCCCGGGCGCTCGAGCACGGTCTGCTCGCCGATGCGCCACTTGGCGGACTTCACGAACTGGAAGACCCCGACCTTCCAGCCCCGGTTCCAGCCGCGGATGCCGACCCCGAAGGCGGCCGTCGACTTCCCCTTGCCGTCGCCGGTGTGCACCATCACGAGCGGGCGGTTGCGGCGCTGCCGGGTGGTGAGCCCGTCGTCCGGTACGGCGATCGGCTGACCCTTCGGCATCAGGCCACCCCCGCTTCACGGAGCCGGTCAACGCTTCCCGCGGTCACCTCGGCGACCGGGAGGTGCTCGGCGCCGAGCACCTCGGCCAGCCGGACCGCGAGCCCGAGCCGCAACGGCCCGCCCTCTCCGTCGATCACCACCGTCGTGACGCGGAGGCCGGCGAGGTACTCCGCAGCCCGAAGGGAACGAGCAACGGCGTCGGCGCCGTCGGTGGCGCGACCATCGGTCACCACCACGAGCAACGGCCTGAGCCGCGGGTCGCGCAGGCGCTCGCGCTGGAGCACGGTCGCGGCCTCGAGGAGCCCGGTCGCCAGCGGCGTACGCCCTCCCGCCGGCAGCTCGTCCGGGCGCCGCGCGGCGATCTCGACCGAGTGCGTGGGCGGCAGGGTGAGCTCGGCGCTGTGGCCGCGGAAGGTGATCAGGCCGACCTTGTCGCGCCGGCGATAGGCGTCCATCAGCAGTGACAGCACCGCGGTCTTGACTGGGTCATCCGCTTGCGGGCCGCCATCGAACCGGACGCGTCGACGCAGAAGAGCACCGGGTTGGCCTCCCGTCCTTCGCGTACGGCGATGCGCAGGTCCTCGGCACGCAGGTCGACGCGATCCGTGGTCCGACCGCGGGCGGGCTGCTTGCCCGCGGCGGCCATCAGCGTCTCGACGAGGTGCAGAGAACCGCTCGTCCCGGGCGTCGCGCCGACCCTTCTTCCCGACCCGGCCAGCGCCCGGCTGCGCCTTCCGGCGGCGCCTTCCCCCAGCCCGTTCACGGTCAGCAGCTTCGGCCGGTAGGCCGCCGCGGCTCCGACCACTGAGTCGGCGCTTGGACCTGAGTCTCGAGAAGACTCAGGTCCAAGGGGCGGCTCGGCGGCCCCCTCGGAGGGCTCGCTGCCCTCCCCTGACGTCATGGGATCTGGCTGTTCGGACGACCCGTCCTCATGACGTCCCGGGTCGTCGTCCGGCGCCGGCCCCTCCGGCGGCTCCGGCGGCAGCTCGTCGTCACCGAGCAGCTGGTCGAGCAGGTCCTCGTCGAGGCCCGGGGCATCGAACGGGTTGCGACGGCGGCGGTGCGGGAGCGACAGCAGCGCGGCCCGGCGGATGTCGGCGCGGGTGACCTCGTCGCGGCCCTCCCGGGCGGCGTGCGCGACGGCCGTACGTGCGGTGACGATGTCGGCACGCAGGCCGTCGACCTCGAAGGCCGCGCAGATCTCCGCGATCTTCAGCAGCGCGATGTCGGTCAGGCGGACCTTCGCGAGATGGTCGCGAGCAGACTCGACCCGCGCGGTCAGCGCCAGGTCACGGGAGCGGTAGCGCTCGCTGAAGGCAACGGCGTCGACGTCGAAGGCCATCCGTCGGCGTACGACCTCGGCGCGCAGCGTCGGCTCGCGCGGGGCGGCGACCTCGACGGTCAGCCCGAAGCGGTCGAGGAGCTGCGGGCGGAGCTCGCCCTCCTCGGGGTTCATGGTGCCGATCAGCACGAAGCGGGCGGCGTGCTCGACGGACACCCCGTCGCGCTCGATCGTGACCCGGCCCATCGCGGCGGCGTCGAGCAGCAGGTCGACGAGGTGGTCGTGGAGCAGGTTGACCTCGTCGACGTACAAGATCCCGCGGTGGGCGCGGGCGAGCAGGCCGGGTTCGTACTCCACCTTGCCCTGCGACAGCGCGCGCTCGAGGTGCAGCGAGCCGAGCACGCGGTCCTCGGTGGCACCGACGGGCAGCTCGACGAGCCGGACCGGCCGGGTCAGCACGTCGGCGTCCTCGGCGAAGGGACCGTCGGGCGACGATGCGGACGCATCGGCGGGGTCGATCGAGAACCGGTCCCCGGCGAAGACGTCGACCGGCGGCAGCACCGCCGCCAGCGCCCGGACGGTAGTCGACTTGGCCGTGCCCTTCTCGCCGCGCACCAGCACGCCACCGATCTCGGGGGCGATCGTGGTGAGGACGAGGGCCGGGCCCATGTCGTCGAGGTCGTCGGCCTCGCAACCGAGGACGGCAGAAAATGGATACTGCAAAGGCATGTGAGGCTCCCGCTCGCTGTGCCGAACAAATTGGTCGGACGCGAGGCCGGTCTTCGGACTTGTCGGGTCCCCTCTCGCAAGGGGCCTGATTCACCGCAGCGGGCCTGTGCCGGACTTTCACCGGCTTCCCAGATTCTCCCCTCCGACTGCTGTCCACCGTTTCCGAAGGACGAGCCGTTGGGGCACCTCGTGCCTGCGGTGACGATAGCGTGCGGCCTCGTGACCGACTCCCCCGTCCATCCCAGCCGACCGTCACGGTCGTCGGGATCGGTGCCGACGGCTGGTCGGGGCTGCCGATCGAGATGAAGGAGCTGATCGTGCGGGCCGCGGTCGTGCTCGGCGGCGAGCGCCACCTCGACCTGCTGCCCGACGTCCCCGGTCAGCGCCGTGTGCCGTGGCCCTCGCCCTTGCGGGCGGGGCTGCCCGACCTGCTCGCCGGTCTCGATGGAGACGTCGTCGCCCTCGCCTCCGGCGACCCGCTCGTCTCCGGCATCGGCACCACCCTGATCGACTTCCTCGGCGCCGACCGCGTGACCATCCATCCCGCGGTCTCCTCCGTCGCCCCGGCGCGGGCCCGGCTCGGCTGGCCTGCCGAGTCCTGCACCGTGGTCAGCCCGGTCGGCCGCGACCCGGCCCCGGTCCTGCGCGAGCTGGCCCCCGGGCGCCGCGTCCTCGTGCTCTCCTACGACGAGCAGACGCCCGCCGCCGTCGCCGGTCTCCTGACCGAGGTGGGGTACGGCGACAGCACCCTGCACGTCCTCGGCGAGCTCGGTGCTCCGTCGGAATCGCAGTCGGTCGGTCTGGCACGGGACTGGTCCGGTGGCGCTCCTCGTCTCCACGTCCTCGCGCTCGACCCGGTCGGTCCGCACCGGTTCGGCTGGACCGCCGGGCTCCCCGACGACGCCTTCGAGCACGACGGCCAGCTGACCAAGCGGGACCTGCGCGCGTCCGCCCCCGGCGCGGCTCGCTCCCGTTCCCGGCGAGCACCTGTGGGACGTCGGCGCCGGCGCCGGCTCGATCGGGATCGAGTGGATGCGCGCCCACCCGACCTGCCGCGCCACCGCCGTCGAGGGAAACCCCGACCGCGCGGCCCGGATCCTGAGGAACGCGTCGCGCCTCGGCGTACCCGGCCTGTCCGTTGTCACCGGCCGCGCACCCGACGCCCTGACCGGCCTCCCGGCACCCGACGCGATCTTCATCGGCGGCGGCGCGACCGCTCCGGGCGTCCTCGACGCCTGCCCGGGCCGCGCTGTCCCCCGGCAGACGGCTCGTCGTCCACGGCGTGACGCTGGAGACCGAGCAACGTCTGGCCCCGGGCCTACAACGAGCACGGCGGCGAGCTGACCCGGATCTCGGTCGAGGCCGCGGCTCCCGTCGGCACCTTCACGGGCTGGACGCCGGCACGCACCGTCACCCAGTGGGCGTACACGCCCAATCGGGGAGGTCGCCCAGCACATCGGCATACACGTGTAGGACTTGTGGCCCCTTCATGCGATGGAGAGGGGCAACAAGTCCTACATGGGTACGTCGACCCTTGACCGATAGGCCCGGCAGGCGACCAAGATGGACATCACTTGGTCACCCAGTTCTGCCGCGCTCAGCTCGAGGTCCCTCAACTCCGCACGCTTCGGGATCGGAGCGACCGCAGAGCGGATCCGCGAGCGCTCCCGTGAGCTCAATTCGTAGTCTTGATCGATGGCCATGAGGACGTCCCGCAGGTCGAAGCCGGCCGCGTCGTCGGCCGTCGACAGCACCACGAGCGCGGCGTCGAGCCACCGTGAGTCGCCGGGCTCGCACTCTTCCAACGTGTCCGTGACAAGACAGAAGAGTTCCATGTGCGCTGCCCGGGCAGCCGGAGCCGCTAGTTCATGATGGTCGTACGGCAGGCGCACGGCTCGATCGATGAAAGCCTTTGCCCGGTTCAGGTCACCGTCATCGAGCGCCCTGCTGGCCTTGCTCAGCAGGTTGGTAGCGCCTTGCTGACTGGCAACGCTGAATGGCTGCAGAGTCCGACCAGACTGCGACTCGACATCACCGAACGGCCGGTCTGCCTGTTCGGCCATCACCTTCTGGAGCGCTCGCATCACGTTGTCGTCCATCCTGTCGAGCCTACAAGCGGGCGGACTGCGTCTCGGTAAGCGCATCGCCGTACCGACCCTCGTGCACGACACCCTTGAGCGGTGAGCGATGTCGCCAGCCGAATCGCTCGAGGTCCGGCACCTCCGGCAGCTCGGAGACCGCCCCGACGCACAGCCACGCCACCGGGCGGACGTGGGCGGGGAAGCCGACGAGGTCGCGCAGGAAGTCCTCGCGGTAGAAACTGACCCACCCGACGCCGAGGCCCTCGGCGGTCGCGGCGAGCCAGAGGTTCTGGATGGCGCAGACGACGGAGTAGAGCCC
Source organism: Nocardioides sp. B-3 (assembly GCF_024703895.1). Classification (GTDB taxonomy): domain Bacteria; phylum Actinomycetota; class Actinomycetes; order Propionibacteriales; family Nocardioidaceae; genus Nocardioides. The sequence continues at coordinate 2,964,490 of NZ_CP087968.1, read as the reverse complement.
GGCGTCGGCGATGGCATGACGACCGAGCACGTTGGGTCCCCCGCGCGACGGGTCGTAGCCGACCACGATCCCGAGCCCGGACTCGACGATGCCCTCGACCTTGATCTTGTCGAAGGTCGTGGCCCGCTCACCCTCGAGCGAGGCGGCGTACGTCGAACGCTCGGCGTCGACATGGGATCTGAACGAGTCAAGGGTGGGACGGGATCGCACGAGCACGAAGTCCCACGGCTGGCTCATCCCGACGCTCGGCGCGCAGTGCGCCGCAGACAGGACGCGCTCGAGGGACGCTGGATCGACAGGCGCCCCTGTGAACTCCCGCCGCGTGTCGCGGCGCCGGTTGATCACGTCGTAGAGGTCGTTCACCGTTTGGTGCTCCGGTCACGGGAGGGGGCGTAGAGATACGACTCGCCACCAGAGAACGGGTCGAGCGCGCGCCCCACCGGGATCACCGCGGCCATCCGCAGGCCCGCCCCCTCGACGAGGTCGGCGATGGTCCCGACGGTTCCGCGCAGGACGACCTCGTCCGGCTGGCTCGCACGGTGGACGACGGCGACCGGGCAGTCGGCGCCGTACTCCCCCTCGATCTCCTCCATGAGCGAACGCGTGCGCGTGATCGCGAGGTGCAGCACCAGCGTCGCGCCGGTCGCGGCGAAGGCCGCCAGCGACTCCCCCGACGGCATCGCGGTCGAGCGCGCCCGGGTGCGCGTCAGCACGACGGACTGCGCAACGAGCGGCACCGTCAGCTCGCGACCGAGGAGCGCGGCCGCGGCTGCGTAGGCCGGCACGCCGGGCGTCACGTCCCACGGCACGCCGGCTTCATCGAGGCGGCGGGTCTGCTCGGAGAGCGCGGAGTAGATGGACAGGTCGCCGGAGGCCAGCCGGACGACGTCATGTCCGACAGCGTGCGCCTCAACGAGCCGGGACACGATCTGGTCGAGGTCGAGGTCCTGCGTGTCGACCAGCGTCGCGGACGGGGAGACGTGCGAGAGGACGTCGGGGTCGAGGTAGGAGCCCGGGTAGAGCACCACGTCGGCCGCGCCCAGCATCCGCGTCGCGCGCACGGTCAGCAGGTCCGCGGCACCGGGGCCGGCCCCGACGAAGTGCACGGTCACGAGACGTACCTCGGCGTCCAGACGCCCGCCGGGCTGATGCGTGTGCCGGAGGCGCCGATGATCAGCAGGCACTTCATGTCGATGCTGTCCGGATCGAGCTCGGCCAGCGTGGTGACGGTCAGCGACTCCTCGGCGCGGCCGATGTCGCGACCGACGACGACCACCGTGTCGGGCTTGCGGTGCTCCAGCAGCACGTCCCGGGCGGTCGCCACCTGCGACGTCCGCGAGCGCGACGCCGGGTTGTAGATCGCGAGCACGAGGTCGGCCTCGGCGATCGCGCGCAACCGTCGCTCGACGACCGACCACGGCTTGAGCCGGTCCGAGAGCGACATCACCGCGAAGTCGCCACCGATCGGGGCACCGGCCCGCGCCGCCACGGCCTGCACGGCGCTGACTCCGGGCAGGACGCGGATCGACACATCGGCGTACGTCGAGTCGTCGGCCGCCTCGAAGACCGCGGCCGCCATCCCGAAGACCCCGGCGTCGCCCCCGGACACGACGGCCACCTTCTCGCCCGCGAGCGCGAGGTCGAGCGCGAACCGCGCCCGGTCCACCTCGACGGTGTTGCCCGACGCGTGCCGCGTCAAGCCAAGACGCTGAGGGACTCGCGAGACGTACGGCGCGTAGCCGACGACGTGGTCGACGTCGGCCAACGCCGCCGAGACCTCCGGCGTCAGCCAACCGTCGGGACCCGGACCGAGGCCCACGACGAGCAGGGTCCGGGGCTTCGTGACAGGCGCTAGCGCGCCTTCCTCAACCGCCGGGGCCGAGTTCCGCAGGCGGGAGGCACTCGGGCGATGTGCGGTGTCGCCGGGCACGACCACGAGCGAGAAGTAGGGGACGGACTCCGGATCGACGTCCGCGACGGGCAGCCAGCGTTCCTCCGGCTGGGACGCCCGCTCGACGTACCACGCACCGTCGAGACGACCAGCCTGCTCGAGCGCCGAGCGAACTGCCGGGAACGTGCGGCCGAGCTTCATGATGATGGCCGCGTCCGTGTCGGCCAGCCGACGCGCGAGCTCGGGCTCGGGCAGCGTCCCGGGCAGGACCGTGAGCACGTCGGACTGGCGCACCAGTGGCGTCGAGATCGTGGCGGTGGCCGCTGCGAAGGCTGGCACCCCCGGCACCACCTCGGTGTCGTAGACCTCGCCGAAGCGGTCGTGGAGGTACATGGACGAGCCGTAGAAGAGCGGGTCGCCCTCGGCGAGCAGGACCACGTCGCGGCCGGCGTCGAGGTGAACCGCCAACCGGACGGCGCAGGACTCGTAGAAGTCGGCCATCGCCCCGACATACCCGCCCGGGTGCTCGGTGGTCCCGGTCGTGACCGGGTAGCGGAGCTCCTCCTCGACAGCGTCCGTCGGGATGAGATCGGCTGCGATCCGGCGAGCATGCGACTGCTTGCTGACACCTGCGTGGTAGGCCACGACGTCGGCGGCGGCGATGAGCCGGGCCGCCTTGATCGTCATCAGCTCCGGGTCACCCGGGCCGATCCCGACGACGGTGAACTTGCCAGTCATTCTTCCTCCCGGGCCAGTGCGTTGAGGGCGGACGAGGTCATCGCCGAGCCGCCGCGACGACCCCGGACGGTGACGAACGGGATGTCGATCCCGTGCTCGACCGCAAACGAAGCGAGCGCCTCCTTGGACTCGGCGGCGCCGATGAAGCCGACCGGGCAGCCGACGATCGCGGCCGGTCGCGGACCGCCGTCGAGCACCAGCTCCAGCAGGTGGAAGAGCGCCGTCGGCGCGTTGCCGATCGCCACGACCGCGCCCTCGAGATGCGGCTCCCACAGCGAGACGGCGGCGGCCGTGCGGGTCGTCCGCCGGGCACGCGCCAGTCGGGCACCCGCGGGTCGTTGAGGAAGCACAGCACCTCGTTGTCCCGCGGCAGTCGCGCGCGCGTCACGCCGGTCGCGACCATGGTGGCGTCGCAGAGCATCGGCGCGCCGGCCTCCAGCGCCATGCACGCGCCGCTGCGATCAGGCCGGGGTGGATGACGAGGTCTGCGGCGAGGTCGACCCGGCCGCTGCCGTGGATCATCCGCACCGCGAGCTTCTCCGCGTCGGCGGGCACGGCGCCGAGGTCGGCCTCGCGCCGGATCGTGGCGAACGAGTCGAGATAGATGTCCGGGCCGACGTCGACGTAGTCGTAGCGCCGGCGCGGGCGGCGCAGGTCCACGATGTTCATGGGGTCTCCTCGGGGATCAGGATTCCGCGCCACGGAGTGACGACGAGAGTGGCAGTGGGCAGCGTCAGGACCGCATCGCGATCGAGGCCGTCGGGGAACTCGAGATGCCGGTCACCGAACGGCAGTGCGGGTGCTGGCGACGGCAGCCGTGGATCCGGAGCGACGGCAGGCACGAGCGGCTCGGGGAGCTCGGCCACGTGCCACGGCGCAGCAGGCCCACGTCCGCGTCGTACGGCGAACGCGTGAGCCAGCTCCGCGAGCGCGGCCGCCGCCTCGGAGACCGGGACGACCGGGCCGAAGCAGGCCCCGACCCGGAGCTGCACCGACGACGAGGAGAGCGCGACGAGCCCGAGGTCGCAACCGCGGTCGATCAGGTCGCCGCGTCCGTCGTCGAGCACGAACAGGAACCGCCCGGGCAGCGACGCCGAGGAGAGGATCGGCACACAGGAGCTCGTCGAGGCGCGCAGCAACAGCCCGGAGGTCGACGAGGCCGCCTTCACGCCCGAAGCGACACCATCACGTTGCGGATCAGCTCGTGGCTGCGCGTCGGCAGCAGCCCGGTCGCCTCGATCGCGGCCAGCACCTCCGACGAGAGGGCCGAGCCCGAGCCCGGCAGCGCCCGCAGCTGGAGGTTGGCGCGCGAGGTGAGGTGCACGCGCCCGTCGCCGTACTCCTCGGCGACGTCGGCCAGCGCCTGCAGCGACGCCGACGACACGAGCCCGCCGATCAGCCGGAGCCGGACGAGCATCCCGTCGGTCGCCGACCGGGGGCCGGAGCACGCCCGGGCAGAGGTCGCCTCGCGTTCGAGTGGACATTGCTGGGAGCCGATCTGGTCCGGGCCCGTGCGCGGGGCCGTGATGACCTGGCGGCGATTGCCGCTAGGGCCAGCAGGTCTTCGGACTCGGGATCAATCGGGCCGGGGCGCCTTCCCGGAGACTGGCTCCAGTGGCTGCCACCTCCGTCGGAGGCGGCGTGCTCCGCCCGTCACCCTCACCGCTGCGCGTCAGTCCCGGATTCGCACCGGGTTCCCTGACTCCACGTGGGAGTACGACTGGCGGTAGCAGGGTATCGCGTCAGCTCCCGGCGGCTCGTGCGGGAAGGTCGAACTCGTCGTTCGTCATGCGCAGCAGCGCGACTCCGACGCCTGCGAAGCCGGCGGCGGCCACGAGCAGGCCGATCCCCTGCCCGACGTGGTGCGGGATGAACGGGTGGGTCGCACCGCCGATCGTCACTGCGATGCCGACCCGGGCGGGCACGGCCCCGCTCCTGCGCAGTGCCTCACCGAGCAGACCCAGCCCGAAGACCACCCCGACGATGAACAGCAGCGACGCGATCCCGAGCAGCGGCTCGTGGTGCAGCGCCTCGTCGAGAGCCGCCATCGAGGTGCGGTCGAGATCGTGCTGAACGGTGACCAGTGGTGGGGTCATCACGCCACCGAGCAGGGCGATGCCGGCGAAGAAGCCCGACAGGGCGATGAAGCCGCCGATCGCGGTGAGGCGTGGCGCGCCTCGGCGGGCGACCCACGCCACGGCGATGGTGGCCGGGATGACGAGGACCACGAAGACCGCGTCGAACCACTTGAGGGCTTCCAGCATCCCGGAGTGCGCCTCGAGCGAGGTCACCGACTCCTCGAACGTGACGTCGCCGGCGACCGGGGTCAGGAAGTAGTAGACGGCCTTGGCCGGCATCGGCAGCAGCACGACGATCGCGAGCAGGATGCGCCAGAAGCCACGCCTGTCTCGTGGCGGTGCGACGGGTTCCCGTCCGGTGCGCGCTGCCCGGTCGGTCGCGGGGCTCATGCCGACGCCACCTTGCGACCGTCCACGCCGGCGACGAATGCCATCGCGAGGGCCAGCGAGCTGATCACCACGCCGACGAGAGCGCCCTCCGCGTCGGAGGCCAGAGCGGCGATCGCACCCACGACGTTGAGGGCACCCACGGTGAGCGCGGCCGGGACGCCCCAGCCGGCGCTGCGGGCCAGACCGAATGCGGCGACGAACCCGGCGAGGCCCGGGGCCACGGCCGCGACGGAGAGTGCCTCGTCGGGCGACGTCCCGAAGGGGTAGCCGACGTTGAGCAGCGAGATGAGCGTGAGCGGGACGATGCACAGCATGCGAAGGAAGTTCACGGTGTTCTCCTGACAGTGGTGGTTGGTGACCTGATGGTCGGCCCGCGACCGTTCCCGCCGACAGGGTCGGACATCACGCGGAGATCCCGTGAGGTCGGGCGATCCTCCCGACGCCCGGGAACGCCGATCCATTGCGCCGCTCCCGGGGACCGGTCAGGGTTGGGGCATCGTGAACAGCACCGTGAGGACCGAGCGCAGGTGGTCGCCGCGCACCCACCCGGTGCCCGCGGCTTCCGTGCTGCTGGCCGTCGCTGCGGTCGGGGTCGCCCTGACGCTGCTCGCGCTGGCGCAGCCGCACGAGGCGCCCCGGAACCGGGTGGCCGAGTACGCGACGACCCTTGCCTACGTCGTGCCCTATGCCCTCGTCGGCGCGTTCCTCGTCGTACGCCGCCCGGATCTCCCCTTCGGCTGGTTGCTGTCGGGCTGCGCTGCCGTCGTCGCGGTCGGTGTCGCAGGCGCCTCGCAGTCCTACGCCGCACTCAGCCGGAGCGGCACGGACAGCCCGCTGCTGCAGTACGCCTGCCTGCTCGGGACGGTGCAGTTCCTGCCGGTCGCCGTCCAGGGGCCCGGTCAACGTCCGCTTCCCGAGCGGCCGGGTCACCTCGCGGTTCGGCCGGATCCTGGACCGGTTGCTCGTCACCGGGATCGTGCTCGGCCTGCTCGCCGGACTGCTCGGCGACTCGGCCGTCGAGCTCACCCGTGCCGACGGGTCCGCGACGACGATCGGCAACCCGCTGACCGAGGGGACGGTGCTGGGAGACGTCGCCTCCGGCCTCATCGTGGCCGTCCCGCTCGTGATCCCGGTGGGGCTGATCGCCGGCCTCCGCATCGTGCGCCTCGCCCGGACGGCCACGGGCATCGAGCGCGACCAGCTGCGTTGGCGCGTTCGGGGTCGTGCTGGCGCTGGTGCTGTTCCCCCTCGCGATCACCGAGGCGCTGCCCCTCGCGGTCAACCTCGCCGACGGGCTGCTGTTCACCGCGACGCTGGTCATCCCGATCGTGCGCTACCGGCTGTGGGCGATCGACAGCATCATCCGACGGTCCGCCGCCTACCTTCTCGTGACCGTGCTCGTCTCGGGGGTCTTCGCGGCCCCCGGCCGTCGGTGTCGCCGCGGTCGCGGGCGAACGCATCGGCCCGGTGACGGCCGCGGTGATCACCGCCCTCGTCCTCGGACCGGCTCTGCGCCGCAGTCAGCACCCGGTGGACGAGCTCTTCTACGGTCACCGCAGCGACCCCTACCGGGCACTGAGCGACCTGAGCCGACGCCTCGATGCCGTGGCCGCACCGGGCACCGTGCTGACCACGGTGGTCACCACGGTCGCGGAGTCGTTGCGGCTCCCTGCACGTCGCCATCGAGCGCCCCGGCGACGGCTCGGTCCCGGCCGCGTGCGGCGAAGCGCAGCCCGGCAGTGCCGGGCTCGGCCGCTGGCCGCTGGTGTCCCCGGGGGACGGACGTCGGCACTCTCGTGGCCGCGTCGCGACGGGGCGAGGCAACGCTGGACGAGCGGGACCGCGCCGTACTGGCGGAGCTGGCCGGGCAGGCGGGCGCCGCCGTGCATGCCGAAGCACTTACCGCGGACCTCGCGGCCTCCCGCCAACGCATCGTCGAGGCTCGCGAGGAGGAACGCCGTCGGCTGCGGCGCGAGCTGCACGACGGCCTCGGTCCGCTGCTGACCAGTGTCGGCCTCAACCTCGACGCGATGCGCGCCCAGCTCACCGAGGGCGACGGCGATCCGCTCGCGCTCCTCGCCCGGGCGAAGGACGCGTCCAGCCGGGCCATCGCCGACCTGCGCACCGTCGTCTACTCCCTGCGCCCGCCAGCACTCGACGAGCTCGGTGTGGTCGGGGCGATCTCCGCGCACGTACGCCGACTGGCCGACGGCGCCGGGATCGAGATCGAGGTCGAGGCCCATGACCTGCCCGCACTGCCCGCCGCGATCGAGGTGGCGCTGTTCCGGATCGCGGTCGAGGGGGTCACCAACGTCGTCCGCCACCCGAGGCAGGCGCCTGCCGGGTCAGGCTGTGCGCGCTCGACGGGACCGCCGTCGTCGAGGTCGTGGACGACGGCACGGCCGATCGGCCCCGGCCGCCCGGAGTCGGCATCGTGGCAATGCGTGAACGCGTGGCCGAGCTGGGTGGGAGCCTCGAGCTCGGCCCGACCGCGGATGGTGGGGGCCTGCGTGCGGAGTTCCCGCTCTCCCGGTCGATGCGAACGGAAGGGAAGCCATGATCAGCGTCCTCGTCGTCGACGACCACCAGCTCGTCCGCCGGGGACTCGAGGCCGTGCTGGCCTCCGCCGGCGACATCGAGCTCGTCGGACAGGCCGCCGACGGTCGTGCCGCGGTCGAGCTGGCCACCGACGTCGAGCCCGACGTGATCCTGATGGACCTGCAGCTGCCGGTCCTCTCGGGCCCGGACGCGACCCGGGAGATCCTCGCGACCCGCCCCGAGACGGCGGTGCTGGTGCTGACGATGTTCGAGGACGACGACACGGTCCACGCCGCTGTCGCCGCCGGGGCCGTGGGCTATCTCCTCAAGGGCGCGGACGGCGAGGACATCCTCGCCGCCGCACGCTCCGCAGCGGCCGGGCAGGCGGTGTTCGGGGCCGCGATCGCGCATCGACTCCAGACCTTCTTCGCCGGGGCACCGCCCACGGCTTCGGTGTCGTTCCCGCAGCTCACGGACAGGGAGCGGGCGATCCTCGACAAGCTCGCGGCGGGTCTGACGAACGTCGAGATCGGGCGCGCGCTCTTCCTCTCCCCCAAGACGGTCGCCAACAACGTCTCGATGATCCTGTCGAAGCTCGACCTCTCCGAGCGCGGCCGGGCGATCGTGCTCGCCCGCGACGCCGGGCTCGGACGATCGCGCTAGCGGGCGTGGCCCTCCGTGCGTAGCGTCTCGCGCGTGGGAATCGACAAGTTCATCAAGCAGGGCGTCAGCGCAGCCGGGGCCATGACCGCAGGCATCCGGGAGGCGATGCCGCAGGCCGACGGGTCGACCACCTTCGGCAGCGCCGGCGAGGTGCCCGAGCCGACGATCCTCAACCCCACTCGGCAGCCTGCGGTCGACCGGCTGCTGGGCGGCAGCGGCAGCGTGCGGGCCGTGGTGATGGGCTCGTCCGACGACACGAGCGCCGGCGACCGACCGGTGCGGACCCGGGTAACGGTCCGGCTCCGACCCCGGCTCGCGGGAGGAGGCCTCGGCGACGAGCTCTCCCCGCGCTTCGACGAGGCCGGGAAGCGGCATGCGGCGTGGACCAACGACTTCGACCTCGACGGCGTCACACAGCTCCCGGCCCCGGTCAAGGACCTCTTCTCGCCGTCGGACCCGCCGCCCCCGCCGGCCGGGCTACCCCTCACCGATCCGCTGATGCAGCCCGTCAACGGAGTAACCACGGGCGCAGTACATCGCGGTGTGCGCGCACATCCACGTGCACTCCCTGACGAGCGGCTTCGACGCTGTCGCGGAGGCGTACGGCGTACCCGCTGGTCAGTGGGCCGAGGCCCACTCCGGCTGGATGGCCCGGATCACGTCTGCTCCCTCGCTGGCGGCGCAGTGGGGCTGGGACCCTGGATCGCGCCCAGCGAGCCCTGCGTGGTCCGGGGGCACCAGCCTGAGGAGGATCTGCTTGCTCCCCTGCCAGCGGGCCTCGATGGCTGCCATCCCCCACACCGGCACCGAGATGATCAGGCCGCGGATCACGGAGAAGACGCTGTCGACGAACGCGAAAACCGCCGCCTCGTCCTCGAAGCGGTGGGAGATCGGCCGGACCGACTCCGGGCCGAGCTCGACGATCATCAGCTCCGGGTCGCGGACGGTCCGGACGTAGGCCGGTTCGGCACCGGCCGCCATCCACAGTTGGGCGACGGCCAGCGCCCGGGGGTCGCGAAGATCCGCCACGCGAGCTCCAACATCCGTTCCGAGTCGAAGCCCGGCTCGCCCAGCAGCGCCCTGGACCGAGGCGCGTGCCTCGCGCTCGATGCCCTCGGCGAGCTGGGCCACCGCCGCCGCGTGCAGCGCCTGGCGGGTCGAGAAGTGGTACATCACCGCACTCTGGGACACGTTCACGACACGGGCGACGCGGCGCGTGGTGACCGCAGCCAACCCTTCGGCACACACCAGCGTGACGGCGGCGTCGAGCATCGCCCGGCGCGTCGCCTCGCGCTGTGCTGCCCGTGTGACGTCCGTCATGCCCCATCCCAATTGTCAGCGTTCGGTCGGGTGCCATACTACGTTGACTGTTCAGATGAACTGTGAAAGTGGGAGACCATGGATCGCACGCGTCAGGCCGAGCCCCGCACCGCTTCGAGCTTTGTCATCAGCGGAGACGCTCGTCTCGCGGTGTTCGAGCACGGCGATCCCTCGTCGGAGACCGTCCTGCTGGTGCACGGCTGGCCGGACACCCACGCCGTCTGGGACGGCGTCGTGTCCCTGCTCGCCGCGAGCTTCCACGTCGTCACCTACGACACCCGTGGCCACGGCGCCTCGCCGCTTCCGGGATCCAGCGAGCAGTTCACCCTCGACCTGCTCGCCGACGACGTCGTCGCCGTCGCCCGGGCGGTGAGCCCCGACCTGCCCGTCCACCCGGTGGCCCACGACTGGGGCTCGATCCAGCTGTGGGAGGCCGTCTGCCGCCCCGATGCAGCCCAGTGGTTCGCCAGCTTCACGTCGATCTCGGGACCGAGTCTCGACCACGCGACGCTCTGGCTGCGCGGACTCGCCAAGCGCCCCACGCCGCGCAACCTCGCCACGCTCGCGCACCGGGCCGCCAAGTCGTCGTACATCTACTTCTTCCTGACTCCCGGGCTTCCGGAAGCGCTGCTGCCGGTCGTCGGCCGCCGGGTCTGGCCACGTCTCTTCAAGGCCACGGAAGGGATCGACGCTCCCGAGCCCGCCGCGACCCTCACCGACGACATGGTCGCGGGCGTCCGGCTCTATCGCGCCAACATGGTGCAGCGCCTGCTCCATCCGAAACCTCGTCGAAGCGCGGTGCCGGTGCAGCTCGTCGTCAGCTCCGGGGACATCGCGATGAAGCCGTCGATGTTCGCCGACGCTGCCGACTGGAGTGTCGACCTCACCCGCATCGACCCGGATCGAGGGCACTGGCTGCCGGTCAGCGATCCCCAGCTCGTCGCCGACCCGGTCACGACCTACGTCCACGCCCGAGGAGGCAAGGATGCCTGAGAAGGTCACCGACCCCGGAGTCGTCGCCCTGCACGCGCGCAACGTCGTCTTCGACGTGAGCCGCACTCCGGTGCAGTGGATCGCCAAGGACGCGTTCGCCTCCCACCTCATCAGCGCGATCAACTTCTTGCTGCCCGAGGGTGAGCGCTGGTTCTGCGAGACCTTCAACGAGGCACTGCCGCTGATCGAGGACGAGGAGCTGCGCGAGGCGGTGCGCGGTTTCATCGGCCGGAGAGGCCATGCACGCCCGGGCGCACGACGAGGTCCTCGGCGACCTGTTCCGGGCGCGCGGCTATGACACCGCTGCGATGGTGGCCGTCGCCGAGCGCGTCTTCCGAGAGATGCTCGGCCCGCGCAACCTCCCGACCGCGGCAGCCCGGCACAAGCACCTCGTGGCCCGGCTCGCGCTGATCGGTGGCATCGAGACGTTCACCGCGTTGCTCGGCGACTGGGTGCTGTCGACCCCGTTGGAGAAGTTCGAGGCCGACCCGGTCGTGCTGGACCTCTTCCGCTGGCACGGCGCCGAGGAGGTCGAGCACCGAATGGTGGCCCACGACGTCGCGGAGTACTTCGGCGTCAGCTATCCCCAGCGGGCCGCCTCGGTCGTCGTCGCCTACGTCGGCGTCCTGCTGCTGATCGCCCGCGCGGGTCACGACCCGGTCCGCCGGGACCCCGACCTGCCCGACCACAGCTACGCCCGCATCTGGTTCGAGTTCCTGCGCAGCGGCCACCGTGGCACCTTGCCGTCCGTGCGCCGGATCGGCTGGAGCGCGCTCCCGGGTCTGCACCCGCGTTTCACGCCCGAGTGGCTCGGCAGCACCGCTCAGGCCGTCGCCTACCCGGCGAAGAGCCCCGCGGCCCGCGCGGCCGGCTGATGGCGACGAAGTCCCTCGACCCGTTGCTCGGACGCGGCCGAGCTGCTCAGCAAGGTGTGGACCGGGATCGGGCCCTCCGAGGTCCCGGCGACCACGCGCCCCGCACCACTCCGGCTCGAGCTGGCCGTCACGGAGCGCACCGTCGTGGCCACCGACCGGGACGTGGTCAGCTTCCGCCCGGCATCCCCCGACGGCGCCCGGCTGCCGACGTGGCGCCCCGGCGCGCACCTCGACGTCCACCTGCCGTCGGGACGCAAGCGGCAGTACTCCCTCTGCGGCGACCCTGCCGAGCGGACGTCCTATCGCATCGCGGTCAGACGGATCCCTGACGGCCTCGGCGGCTCCGTCGAGATGCACGACCTTCCGGTGGGCGCGAGCCTGCGGGTCAGTCGGCCCCGCAACGCCTTCCCGCTCGCCCTGCCCGGCCACGGCTCACCGGCCGAGCGCCTGCACTTCGTCGCCGGCGGCATCGGCATCACCCCGATCCTGCCGATGCTGCGTCTCGCCGACGCCCCGGGTGTCGAGTGGACGATGGTCTATGTCGGCCGTCGCCGCGACACCCTGCCCTTCCCGGACGAGCTGGCGCCGTACGGCGATCGCGTCAGCGTCCGCACCGACGAGGTCGACGGGCATCCCACGGCCGAGCACCTGCTGGCCGGCGTCGACGACGCAACGGCCGTCTACTGCTGCGGGCCCGTACCGATGATCGACCTGCTGCGCCGTGGCCTGCGCGGCAGAACCGACGTCGAGCTCCACTCCGAACGGTTCTCCGCTCCCCCCGGTCATCGACGGCCGGGCGTTCACGCTGGAGCTGGCGAACACCGGCGAGGTGTTCGAGATCCCGGCCGACCGGTCGGCCCTCGACGTGCTCGCCGAGACCTATCCGGGAATCCCCTACTCGTGTCGCAGAGGCTTCTGCGGCACCTGCAAGCTCACCGTCGTCGACGGCGAGGCCGACCACCGCGACGGCTCCCTGACCGCCGCCGAGCGCGACGCCGGCTGCCTGCTCCCCTGCGTCTCGCGGGCTGCCGGCGACCGGCTCGTCGTCCGCGCCGACCTCCACCTCCCCAGCACCGCGATCCCCGAGGAGAAACGATGAAGGCCGTCGTCTGCCGGGACACCGAGCTCCGGGTCACCGACCTCCCGACACCCGTGCCGGGTCGAGGTCACCTGTTGCTCGACGTGCACCACTGCGGCATCTGCGGGTCCGACCTGCACGCCCGCCACCACGCCGACGAGATGGCCGCGGCGGCCGCGGCGAGCGGCTACGACGGTTTCATGCGCGCGCACGACTCGGTCGTCTTCGGGCACGAGTTCTGCGGCGAGGTCATCGACCACGGACCCGGGACGAGCAAGGAGCTCATGGTGGGCACCCGGGTCGTCGCAATGCCGATCCTGCGCACCGCCGGGGCCGTGCACACCACCGGGCTGTCGCCGCACGCGCCCGGCGGGTTCGCCGAACGGGTCGTCGTCCGGGCGGCACTGGCCATGCCTGTCCCCAATGGGCTTGCCTCCGACAAGGCTGCGCTCACCGAACCCATGGCGGTCGCCCTGCACGCCGTACGCCGCGGCCGAGGTCGGCAAGGGCCGGGTTGCCGTCGTGATCGGCTGCGGCCCCATCGGTCTGGCCGTGATCTCCATGCTCAAGGCCTCGGGCGTGCGGACCGTGATCGCCAGCGACCTCTCCCCCGGTCGCCGGGCGCTCGCCGCCCGGTGCGGCGCCGACGTCGTGGTCGACCCGACCAGCGATTCGCCGTACGCCGCCGCCGATGCCCGCGGGAAGTTCATCACCGCGGCCGGACTGTTCGACCTCGGCGGTCGACTCGATGACCAAGCTCCGCTCGGTGCCCCTGCTGCCGTGGTGGACCGCGATGGCGGCCGCCGAGAGGCTCGGCGCCATGCCCCGGGGGTCCGGTGGTCTTCGAGTGTGTCGGCGTGCCCGGCATCATCGACCCGGGTGATCGCCAGCGTGCCCATCCACTCCCGGGTGGTCGTCGTCGGGGTGTGCATGGGCAGCGACTCGATCCGGCCGGCGATCGCGATCAACAAGGAGATCGACCTGCGGTTCGTGCTGGGCTACACGCCCACCGAGTTCCGTGAGGCGCTGCACCTGATGGCGGACGGCAAGGTCGACCCGACGCCGCTGATGACCGGCACCGTGGGCACGGGTGGAGTCGCCGAGGCGTTCACCGCCCTCGGCGACCCCGAGAAGCACGCCAAGATCCCTGGTCGACCCGCGTTCGGACTCCGGAAGCCTGCTGAGCTCGCGTCAGTGCTGCAGATAGGCAAGCACGGCCAGCACCCGGCGGTTGCTGGCCGCATCGGGGGTGCAGCCCGAGCTTCACGAAGATGGTGCTGACGATCGGCTCGACCGTCTTGATGCTGAGGTGGAGCTCCTCGCACATCGCGGCGTTGGACAGGCCGCGCGACATCAGCTCGAGCACCTGCCCCTCCCGCGGGCTCAGCCCCTCGAGGAAGCCCGCCCGACGCTGGGTGGCGACCACCTCGGCGAGGTTGAGGTGGTCGATCACGAGCGCCGCCTGCGAGGCGAGGTCGTCGAACAGCCGGGTCTCGGCGAGGGACAGCGCGTCGGTGCGGCTGATCGTGAGGGCGCCCGTGACCCGGCCCCCACGTTCCACGGTGCGATCGCCGGCCGTGCCGAGCGATGCCGGGTCGATCGGCGCGATGTCCCGGTCGTTCGGGGGCCACACGCCCACCGCGTGCAGTCGCTCGTCGGCGTGCAACCACAGCACCGCCGAGGGCGCGGCCAGCGCATCGGCGGCCGCGCGCGCCAGATCCGTGGGCAGGTCGTCGGAGTGTGCCGACCGGGAGAGCCAGGTGAGTGCGGAGTATGCCGTCGCGTGCTGTCCATGGACGATGGCCAGCCCAGCCGCGACCGGGACGAGTGCCGCGGCCAGCAGACCGGCCCTCGGCGTCTGCCACCCGACGACGCCGACCGCCAGCGCGACCACCGAGAGGGCGGCCGCGAACAGGAGCCAGAGCAGCTGGCGCCGTGCACGGACTCCGAGGCGCCGCGCCAGCTGCCACGATCGCGACCACCCACAGGAGCTGCAAGGCAGCGTAGGTCGGGTGGGCGATCGCGTTCCACAGCGTCGAGACCGGTTCGGGCGCGGTGGCGTTGATCGGGTGCGGCGTGAGGACTCCCGTGGCGGAATACTCCACCGGCCAGAGGGCGGAGAGGATCGCGCACACCGTCGCGAGCCCGACGACGGCGCCGACGACCCAGCGCCAGCCGCGTGCGGGCAGTCGCCCGTCCGGGAAGCAGATCACCGTCACGGTCGACAACGCGATCGCCACCACCACCGGCCACGTGCCCAGCCAGCCCCACCAGGGGCTCTGCGACTCGCTCGGGAAGTGGCCGATCTGGCGGCCGAAGAACATCACGGCCGAGACCACGCCGTTCGCCACAAAGAGGGCACCCTCACGATGGCGGGGGCGCTGGAAGAGCACGTAGGCACCGACGAGCGTGAACGCGATCGCGAAGAGGCCGTTGTGGAGGTTGGCGGCCCAGAGGCCGCGCGCAGCACCGAAGGCCACCAGCACCACCACGCCGCTGATCGTGAGCAGGGGGACAACGCCGCGGGACTGGATGCCGGTCACGCCTCGTAGCGTGGCAGAAGCCGGGCCGACGGACCCCCGGGGAAAACCCTGTTTCGACGTTCCGGGGTTGTCCCCGTGGTGGCGCTCGACCCGTTCCCGGCCAGCGTGGTGGTCATGACCACCACACCTACCGACCGGCTCCTCACGGCGTCGCTCGTCGTCGCCCCGCTCATCTACCCGGCCGCCGATTCGACGTACGCCGCACGCGGCTGGGACGACGCGACGGCCGGCGTGATGCACGTCCTCGGCGCCATCGGCTACGGCCTCGTCGTCCTGCGCATCGCCACCCGGCTCCCCCGGGAGTCCCGGCTCAAGGCGGCCCTCGTCCTCGTCGGCCTGATCGGCATGGCGGGCAACGTCGCCTACGGCTTCGACACCATCCACATGTCGCTCGGCGACACCCAGCTCGTCGACCAGCCGGGCGCCGCCAACCTGATCAAGCCCATCGGCCTGTTCTTCCCGCTGTCATTGGCACTGGTCGCGGCCGCTGCTCAGGCAGGCGCGGCCAACGCTGGCAGGCAGGTCTCGTGCTGGCGGCCATCGTCGTGTGGCCGATCGCGCACATCGGCAACATCGCCGTCGCCGCGATCCCGGCCAACATCGCCCTCGTCGTGGCCCTCGGCAGCATCGCGTGGGTCGACATCCCCCGCATCGCGGTGGAGGATGTCGAAGCATGGGGAAATTGATCGTCACAGTCTTGTCGACGCTCGACGGTCAGGCAGCGGGTGAGGGCGGCAACGTCTTCGTGATGCCGATCGACCCGGGCTTCGACCGCTACAACCTCGAACGGATGCAGGCCGCCGAGACCATGGTCTTCGGTGCCACGTCCTTCCACGGTGCGCGCGGCTACTGGCCGCCACTCGCCGACGACGAGGGTGCACCCGAGGTCGAGCGGGAGATCTCGCGGCTGCACAACACGCTGCACAAGGTCGTCATCTCCGACAGCACCGTCCCGGACGACACCGCCCCGTGGAGCGACACCACCGAGGTCGTGAGCCGGACGGACGCGGCCGACCGAATCGGACAGCTGAAGACGGACGGGGCCGGCGACATCGTCTGCTTCGGCTCTGTGACCGCGTGGAACGCGCTCCTCGCCCGGGGCACGGTCGACGAGCTGCACGTCATGGTCGGTCCGGGCGCGATCGGCCCCGGTCTCCCGACGTTCAACCAGCCGGTGCAGCAGGGGTTGTCCCTTCTCGACGTACGGCGCCTGCCGGACTCCCAGCTGGTCGCGCTGCAGTACGCCGTCGGCTGAGCTACCTGCCGACCGCCTTCAGCAGCTCGGCCTTGCTCGTCGTCGAACGCCCGGCGATCTCCTCGGACTCGTCCTCGGAGTGTCCGCGCTCCTCGAGGCCGGACTTGATGTGGTCGTGCTGACGTTCGCGCTTGTCGCTCCAGCTGCCGCGGGGCATGACGTCTCCTCTGTCGATGGGCCGGTCCACCTCGACGTACCCCGCCCGCGGCACCTGCATTCGGCGATCCTCGGTGCCGTCGCGGTGCTACTCAGAACGTCATGGATCAGGCCTTCAGGTGACGGGTGAGGAACTCGGCACGGTCAGCGACGACCGTCTCGAACGGCTTGCCGAGGTAGATGTCGAAATGCCCGGCGTCATGGCGCTTGATCTCGCCCAGCGGCGCGGTCCCGGCATAGGCGAGCGTCTCCTCGGGCGGCGTGACGGAGTCGTGGTCGCAGATGCAGAACAGGATCGGCATCTTCACGTCCTTGGCGGCCTTGCCCGGACGGTGCCGGGTGATGGTGGGTGCGACGCGGGCCGCCACTTCGTTGACGAAGCTGCCGTCCTCCGGCACCGGGGCCAGATAACCCGGCAGCGCATCAGGTGCCGTCATCAGTGCCTTCTCCCCCGGTGCCCCGGCGAGCGTGATCAGGACGGGATCCCGGCGCATGGCCATGGCGAGGACGTCACGTCCGACGGTCGGCAACAGCCGCATGGTGCCGACCGGCCCCGGGGCCCGGGCCGAGGCGAGGCCGTCCGTGAACGGGCACTGCGAGACCGCGGCCTTCAGCTCCGGGTGGCGGGCCGCGACGATGATCGCGTGGCCGCCGCCGAAGGAGCTCCCCAGACGGCAATCCGGGTGCCGTCAACATCGGAACGGGTCTTGACGTGGGCGATGGCTGCATCCCAGTCGGCCAGCTGTCGCTTGATCGAGAGCAGCTGCCGGGGCTGGCCGGTGGAGTCGCCGAAGTGGCGGTAGGTGAAGGTCAGCGCAGCGATCCCCCTGGACGAAGCGCTCGGCGAACGCGTCCAGCCGCATGTCGCGAGTGGCGCCGAGTCCGTGGCCGAGGATGACGACCGGCGGGTTGGCGACTCCATCGGGAATGAAGAGCGAGGCCGCGCAGGTCTCGCCCGCAGATGTGAAGGAGACCTCCCGGCTGGTGACTTCGTACGTCTTGGCGATCTTGCTCATCACTGGCCTGCCTTTCGCGGGGCACCGGCGCCCCGGGTGGTTCCCGTCTGGAGCGCTTCTTCGAAGACGCCGGGCTGGTACAGGGGAAGCTCACCGGCGGCGTCGGTGTTGGCCATGTAGTCGAGCATCAGCTCCCGGCCGATGTCGGAGAGCGCGGTGGCGAGGAACTCGGAGCGCTCGATGTGCAGCCCCTCCTCCGGGCTCGCCGAGCCGCCGAAGTAGACGGACCGCTTGATCGCAGCGCGCGACGTCTTGGGGCGTGAGCCCAGTTGCTGGGCGAGCTCGATCGCCCGGTCGAGCACCCGGTCCGGCGCCACGACGTCGTCCACCGCGCCGATCTCCAGTGCCCGGGCTGGCGTGAAGGGCTCACCCGACAGGATCGCCAGCAGCGCCTTGTGGTTCCCGACGAGCCCGGGGAGCCGCTGGCTGCCGCCTCCGCCGGGCATGATGCCGAGCAGGACCTCGGGCTGTCCGATGACGTAGTCGCCATCGGCCATCACGCGTAGGTCGTTGGCCCAGCAGAACTCGGCTCCGAGGCCGAGCGCGGATCCGTTGAGCGCGGCGATGAAGATGACGCCGCTGCGGTTCATCTTGAGGAAGGTCTGGTGCACCCGCTCCAGCTGGACGGCCGGCCACAGGGGCGTCTTTCCGAGTGCCGTCTTCAGCCCGCCGGCCCGGTTCACGCCCCGCGCTGTGTGGGCGAGGGCCGATGCGCCCCGGACCCCGACGGACGGGACGGTGGCCCCGCCCTCCTGCAGCCAGCGCACCTCCGCGTGCGAGACGAAGCGTTCCGGGTGGGTCCCGGTGAACACCACGGCCTGAACTGCTGGGTCACTGTCGGCCCGGTCGACGAGCACGTCGAGCTGCTCGGCGATGTCGTTGCCGAACAGCCCCAACGGGCCGCCGTCGATCCGGGCAACCAGCACCGCTCCGCGGTCCTCGATGTCGAGGTTGCCTCGTACTTCTTGTGTCATGACCGGTCTCCGTTGCGGGTGCTGTGGGGTTCGTGCGCGGCTTGTCGGATCAGAATAACGAAGTTATCGTTCGCCAACAACCCCTGAGGAGTCGCCGTGAGCAGCACCACCCCCGGCCAGCTGGACCTTGACTGGGTCGTCGTCGGGTCCGGCTTCGGCGGCAGCGTGGCCGCGTTGCCCGGCCGAGAAGGGCTACCGCGTCGCCGTCGTCGAGCGTGGACGCGCGTACGCCGACGGGGACCTGCCCACGTCCGCGTCGGACCGCCGTCGATTCGTCTGGGCGCCGTCGATCGGGCTGCGCGGGATCATGCGCAACGTTCTCTTCCGGCACGTGTTCAGCTCGACGCAGACCGGCGTGGGAGGGGAAGCCTCGTGTACGGCGGCGTCCTGTTCCGACCACAGGAGGCCTTCTTCGCCAACGGCCCATGGGGACAGCTTGCGGACTGGAAGGAGCTCCTCGGTCCGCACTACTCCACGGCGGAGCGGATGCTCGGTGCGAGCACGACGCCGTGGGAGTCGGTGACGAGCGGACTGACCCGCGAGGTCGCGGACCACTTCGGTGGCAGCTTCGCGCCGGCTCCCGTGGCCGTCTTCTTCGGAATGCCGGGCGTCACGGTCCCGGATCCGTACTTCGGCGGCGAGGGCCCGGACCGCACGGGATGCATACGTTGCGGGGAGTGCATGACAGGTTGCCGCACAGGTGCCTCCAACCGGTTGACGAAGAACTACCTCTGGTTCGCCCAGAAGCACGGCGCCCGGGTCATCGCCGAGCGCGAGGTGGTCGACGTCACCCCGCTCGGGGCGGCCGACGGCAGCGACGGCTACCGGGTCACCACCCGCCGCGCCGGATCCATCCGAGCCGGCCGGCGCACGAGCATCACCACCCCGCGGGGTCGTCTTCGCCGGCGGCGCGGTGGGGACCAACACCCTCCTCGCCGACTGCAAGCACCGCGGGTCACTTCCGGCCATCAGCGATCGGCTCGGTCACCTCGCACGCACGAACAGCGAGGCCGTGCTGTCAGTCCTGCTGCCGGAGGACATCGGCACATGGCGCGACGTCACCGCCAGCAGCCGAGTCATGGTGGACGAGGACACCCAGATCGAGTTCCTCACCTACGGGCCGGGCGGCGACTTCATGCGCCTGATGTTCACCGTCCCGGTGGGCGATGCTCTCGGCCCACGTCGACTGCTGAGCTGGCTCGGTGCGGTGGTCCGGCATCCCCGCCGGTGGCTGTCCACGCTGCGATCGGGCTGGGGCGCACGCACCCTGATGATGCTGGTCATGCAGCCACGCGACAACGCGATCCGTTTCACCGCGAAGAAGCGGCTGCTGGGGAGCGGATACCGGCTGACCACCCAGCGCGACGACGAGCGGCCCGCTCCGACGTACATCGAGGCAGGCCACCGGGTGGCAGAGTGGCTGGCAGAGCGCACGGGCGGCATCGCCCAGAACAGCGCGTTCGAGGCGTTCGGCAACCGGCCGATGACAGCCCACGTCCTCGGCGGCGCAGTGATCGGTGCGAGCCCGGCCACCGGAGTCGTGGATCCCCAGCTGCAGGTGTTCGGCTACCGGAACATGGTCGTGTGCGACGCCGCCGCGCTCCCGGCCAATCCCGGGGTCAACCCCGCACTCACGATCACTGCACTCGCTGAGCATGCGATGTCACACATCCCCACCGCACCGGGACAATGACGACCATGGCGAAGGACTCCGCAGTGACCGACCGGCCCTCGAACGGGATCCCGGAGAGACTGATCGACGCCGCCGTGGCGATGCTCGCCGAGGAGGGCCCGTCGGCCATCAAGGCCGGGACCGTGGCTGCGCGGGCCGGCATGTCGAGCATGGTCGTCTACAACTACTTCGGAGGCGTCCCCGAACTGCTCGACGCCGTGGTGGACCACGCCTTCAACCAGCTCGGCGAGGCGTTCGCACAGGTCGGGCCCGGCGAGGATCCCGTCGCCGACCTGTTCACGATGGCCCTGAGCACGTTGTCCTATGCCCGGGCGAACCCACACCTGTACGACGCGATGTTCGGACTCTCGACCCGGGCGACCTACCGGCCCACCCCCACCAAGGGGGAAAGGCGAGCCGGCCACTCCCCGCGTTCAACGCTGCCTACGTCCACGTGATCGAGGCAGCACGACGTCTGGGTGCCGCCGGAGAACTCACGCTCGAGGATCCGAACGCGGCTGCCGGCGCGCTGTGGAGCTTCGTCCACGGCTACATCACCCTTGAACTGGCCGGTCATTTCACCGAGTTCGCCGACCCGGTGCGTCAGGTGCTTCTCCCGATGGGCGTCACGTTCTGCGTGGGCCCGGGGGCTGACCGCGCCTCAGCCCTCGCCTCGCACGAGGCTGCCCTCCAGCAGGGGTGGCGTCCGGGTCCCGAAACTGTCTGACGCTCCCGCGTGCCCGCCATCAGTCGGCGGTGCCGAAACGACGCAACAGCGCAGCAGCCGCCGCGAGGAGCACGACGACGGCGCCATAGCCGTGCACGTCGTCGCCCGCAGGCCCACCTCACCGCTGACGAACCCGGCCGGGACCGCGGGCAACCCGAACGCCGGGTAGCTGGCTACGAACACGGCCGCGAACAGCTCGCCCCGCTGGTGGGTGCCGACCAGCGGCGTGAGTGAGCGCATGATGCCGAGGAACGCCGTGCCGAAGCCTGTCCCGGCCAGCAACGAGGCCGCCGGGAACAGGGGAAGACTGCCTGCCGCGAGCGCGAGAAGGGTCAGGGCCATGCCGCTGGCCAGCGCCGTCGTGCCGTAGAGGGTCGTCCGCCGCCCGGTCCAGTCCGCGCGACGAAGCAGGCCGTCGAACCCCCCACGGCCAACGCCGTGACGACCAGACCTTGTGAGACGTGGCTGGTGCCGCCGAGCTCGCGAGTCACCAGCGAAGCACCCAGCGAGAGGTAGAGCCCACCGGTCGCCCGGGTCGCGATCAGTGCCGGCAGGGCACGGACGAAGGCCGTTCGTGCGGGAGCCGGAACTCCCACCTTCGGACGCAACGAGCCGAGCAGGCCCTCGACACGAGGTGACGTCTCCGGCGCTCGCCAGATCAGCAGCCCGAGGGCCGCGCACGTGACCGCTCCGGTCACGAAGACCGTGGCGAATGCGACCCGACCCGCCGGGTCCAGCACGACTCCGGCGAGAAGTGCCCCGACCGCGAGTCCGGCAATGGGGACCACGGTGTTCAACACCGCCGCGGAACCGGGCCGGCCGGGTGGTTCGTTGTCGACGACTGCCGCGGTGAGTGACGCCAGCAAGAGGCCGGCCCCGATGCCCTGCACGATGCGGGCGCCGATCAGGGCCTCCACGTTGCCGGCCTGCCAGAAGATGATCATGCTCGCGGCCGGGATCATCAGGCCGGCACTGATGACGGGCCGGCGACCGATGTGGTCCGACAACGATCCGGCCACCAGCAGGGTCAGGAGCAGGGCGACGGCGTAGACTGCGAAGATGATGGTCATCGTGCCCGCGGAGAAGCCGATGCGTGCCTGCAGCACTGGATAGAACGGCGACGGCGCGCTCGCTCCGGCCATCATGGCCGCCACGGCAGCGAGGGCCACGACGAAGCCGGTCGTGGTGCCCGCACGTGGGCGCTCGAGCTCGATGACGGTCACGACTGCCCCTCGCGCGGGTCGTCGATGCGGGTGACTTCGCCTCGGCGTACGACCTGACCGCAGGCCTTGCAGGCCGGGACGGCGTGGAACTCCTCACCGCAGGTGTGCAGGAACCTCATCGGTGGCCCCGACTCTCCAGCGAGGTGCCGGTCACCGAACTCGCGCATCATCGTCACGATCGGACCGAGCGAACGGCCGAGGTCGGTCAGGTGATATTCCGAACCGCGGCGGGCGCTCCTCGTATTGCACCCGAGTGATGAAGCCCTCGGCCTCCGGGCTGCGCAATCGCGTGGTCAAGATGTCGTGAGGGCGCGCCGGTGAAACGCACGATCTCGTCGGAACCGGTGGTTGCCCAACAACAGCTCGCGGACGACGAGGAGTGTCCACTTCGTGCCCACGAACTCGAGGGTCTGCGCGACCGAGCACGTTCCGAACACGGGTTGTCATGTGCCCCAGCGTAGGTGAGTTTGACTTCACAACCTAATGAGTTGGAAAATCCAACCCACCGAGTCTATGGTCGGATCCCCGTCCCCCTTCGAAGGATTCAGATGACTGCCAACGTCACGACCGGTCCATCCACGACCACCCGCGAACGCTCCTACACGTGGGAGGACCCCGCCTTGCTGGCCGCGGCCGCACGACGAATGGATGGGCTGGACTTCTTCGCCCAGCTGGGCGCTCCCGGCTCTGCGCCGCCCCCGATCAATGCGACCACGGGCATCAACCCGGTCGAGGTCAGTGACGGGCGAGCGGTCTTCTCCCTCGAGCCGGCCGAGTGGCACTACAACCCGATCGGGTCGGTGCACGGAGGGATCCCCGGCGACTCTCGCCGACTCGGCGCTCGGGTGCGCGGTCCACACCAAGCTCTCAGCGGGAACGCGCTACACATCCCTCGACCTGACCATCAAGTTCACCCGGGCCGCCACCGTGGACAGCGGGCTCCTCACCTGCGAAGGACGCGTGGTGTCCATCGGGCGGCGCGCAGCCACGGCCGAGGCCCAGATCACCGACCAGACGGGTCGAGTGATCGGCCACGCGGTCGCTACGTGCCTCATCATGCAGAAGGAGCAGTCATGACGATCTTCGACGTCGTGCTCGTCACCGGAGCCAACGGAGGACTCGGCACCCGCTTCGTGGAGCAGGCCCCGGAGCGGGGCGCGCACAAGGTCTATGCCACCGCGCGTACGCCCCGCGTGTGGAACGACCCGCGCATCGTGCCCCTCGCACTGGATGTCACCGACCCCGCATCCGTGGAAGCCGCGGCAGCGGCAGCGCCGGACGTGACCCCGGTCGTCAACAACGCCGGGGGCGCGAACGGCTCGACCGTCCTGGACGACAACGCCGCCCTGCGCGACCTGTTCGACGTGAACTTCTTCGGGCCGCTCGCCGTCGCCGGCGCCTTCGCGCCGGCCCTCGCCGCCAATGGCGGAGGAGCCCTGCTCAATGTGCTGTCCGTCCTGTCCCGGATCGGCATCGGCGACGGCTACAGCGCCACCAAGGCCGCGCTCTGGTCAGCGACCAACACCCAACGAGTCGCCCTCGCTGACCAAGGCACGCTCGTGACGTCGCTCCACGTCGGCTACACGGACACGCCGATGACCGCGGGCCCGGACGTGCCCAAGAACGATCCGGCCGACATCGTGCGCAAGGCGTACGACGGAATCGCTGCGGGTGCGTTCGAAGTGCTCGCGGACGACCTGTCGGTACAGGTGAAGAGCGGTTTGGCCGCGCCCATCGAAGCTCTTTACCCGCAGCTCGCAACCTGAGCCCGGGTCAGTCGGCCGGGGAAGGCCAGCACCTCGGGCACGAACTTCTCGTGGTGCTGGAAGACGCCGCCGTGGCCGGAGTTGGGGTAGACGACCAGCTTGGCGTCGGGGAGGCGGCGCGCCATGTCGGCCGAGTGCTCGCTCGCGACCATCAGGTCGTGGTCACCGTTGGCGACCGGGACTGGCACCTTGATGGCCAAGAGGTCGTCGGGCGCATGCAGGCCGCCAGTGGTGATGGCGCGAAGCTGGGCCGGGGCCGCCCGGCGGGAGACGGGCCGGCTGCGGTCCCCGGTGCGCTCGGCGAGCCGCGCGAAGTACTCGTTCGAGGCCTTCTTGCCTTCCGCGTTGCGCGGGAAGAAGAGGAAGTGCCGCGGGTCCTTGCGGGCGGCGAACGCCTTTGCGTACGCCCCGCCCACGATGAAGGGCATCTTCCAGATGCCGCCGCCACTGCGCGGACCGGTGCCAGCGAGCACCATCCGCCGCACCGGAGTCGGGAGCTTGCAGCGCGACCATCTGGGCGACGGCTCCCCCCGAGCGAGAAGCCGAAGAGGTCGACCTTGTCGTGGCCCAGCGCCTCGATGAAGGCGATCGCGTCGGCGCCCATCTGCTCGAGATCGTTCGGGACCTTGGAGTCGGTGGAGCCGACCCCGCGGTTGTCGAAGGCGATGACGTGGCGCTTCGCAGCGACGCCGTCGAGGACGCGCGGGTCCCAGTCGTCGAGGACGGCGGTGAAGTGGTGCAGGAACACGACGGGGATGCCGCCGGGCGTGCCGAGCTCGCGGTAGGCGAACGAGGTGCCGCCGATCGTGATGGTCTTGGTGGGGGTGTCTCGCCAGGTCGTCATGTCACTTTCCTTCTGCTGCTCTGCGGGATGTCTGGGGTGAGGCGGTCGGGGTCGTGCGCGCATCGAGCCGGGCGAGGACGTCGAGGATGCGACGGTCGCCGGCGAACTTGGCGTCCAGCGTCGGGCCGAGGATGCCGCGCAAGGCCGACACCGGGCGCCACACGCCGGGGTGGATGACGCGCACAGAGCGCCGCTCGAGCCCGTCGACGATCACGTTCGCAGCGGAGGCCGGCGTGACACGCTTGAGCATGGGCTTCGGCAGGGTCGAGAGCAGCTCGAGCACCACGTCGTCGTTGTCGACACCGTGCCTGATCATGTCGGTGTCGACGAGCGAGAGATAGGCCGTGAGCACCGAGACCCCGTGATCGGACAGCTCGAGCCGAATTCCGCGGCCGAGCTGCTCGACCGCGGCCTTGCTCATCGCATAGGGGATGGTGCCCATGCCGTTGATGAACGCGAACACCGAGCTGATCAGCACGATCTGTCCTCGGTTGCCGATCACCCGGTCCATGCCTGCCGCAACCGTGTTGACCACGCCGGTGACATTGACGGCCAGCGTCGACTCGAGGTCGTCAGCCGGCGTGTTGCGCAACGTCGCAGCCTTCGCAAGCAGCCCGGCGTTGGCCATCACGATGTCGAGACGGCCGAAGCGCTCGACGGCCCGGGCGACGACCTCGTCGAGCGATGATCGATCCCTGACGTCGGCAACGCAGCCCGGGACCGTTCGGGCCCGAGAGCCGCCGAGCGCTCCGGGGTCAAGGGGTCGAGGTCGGCGACGACCAGACGAGCCCCGCGTCGGAGCAGCTCGGCCCCCGCCGCGGCCCCGATACCGCCGTTGCCACCGGTGATCAGGACGACCTTGTCGGTGAGGTCGTACGACGAGCGGCTCACCTCAGGCCTCGCTTCGCACCGAAGGACACCCGACCGTTGCGACGCACCATGGCGACCGCCGTGCTCAGCGCACCTTGGTCGAGGTTCGCCTGCTGCCCTCGCGCCAGCCGGTGCATCTGGTCGGTGTGCCAGCTGATGTTCAGGAACCCGTCGAGGGCCTTCAGGTTCGTGAGCCGACCGAGCAACCGGCGCATCCCGACCCGGAGCTCGTGGGTGGTCAGCGTTGCGGTACGTCCGTCGAGGATGCTCGCCGCGGCGTCGATCGCGATCACGGTCGGCCGGGCGATGCCGACCGAGTCACAGTCGCCAGACCGGAGCGCGCTGTCCATCGCCGAGCGGTTCCGGAAGCCGCCGGTCACCGCGATCGGGACGGCGCCTGCCTCGCGCCGCACGGAGCGGGCGTAGTCCGGGAAGTAGGCCTCCCGCTCCCGGGTCGAGGCGGCAGCCGAGCCACCCATGGCCGGCTCCTCGTAGCTGCCGCCACTGACCTCGATCAGGTCCACGGCCTCGCCGGCGAGCGCAGCCACCACGGCACGCGAGTCGTCCTCGGAGAAGCCCCCGCGCTGGAAGTCGGCGGAGTTGAGCTTCACGGCGACGGCGAAACCGGGTCTGACACGGCCGCGCACACGGCGTACGACCTCGATCAGGAAGCTCATCCGCCGCTCGGGGGGTGCCGCCCCACTCGTCGGTGCGCAGGTTGGTCAGCGGCGAGAGGAACTGCGTGATCAGGTAGCCATGTGCGGCGTGGAGCTGCACGCCGTCGAAGCCGGCGTCCTCACAGATCGCCGCAGCCGTCGCGAAGCGGTCGATGACCTGCTCGATCTCGATGTCGGTCAGCTCGCGCGGCGTGCTCGCTCCCGGCAGGGCCAGCGCAACCGGGCTCGGAGCGACCGGCGTGTGCCCGATGGCGAGCATGTTGGCCCGGCGTCCGGGGTGGTTGAGCTGCGCGAAGATCGCCGCGCCACCGTCGTGAGCCGCCTTGGCCCGGGCTGTGAGCTGCGGCAGAGCGCGGTCGTCGTCGACCACGATGTTGCCCGGCTCCCCGAGGTGCTCGCGGTCGACCATGATGTTGCCGGTGATCAGCAACCCGTAGCCGCCCCGGGCCCAGCGGCGGTACAGCGCGATGATCCTGTCGTCGGGCGAGTTGTCACTGTCACCCGGGGCCTCGCTCATGGACGCCTTGGCGATGCGATTGCGCAGCCGCACCCCCGATGGGAGGTCGAGCGGGTCGTTGAGTGAGGACATCGGGGGCTCCTGTGTTGGCGGTCATTGTCGTACGTTCGTAATATTATGATCATACTGTTATGTTTGTCGCAAGCACGACGACGAAGGGATGGCCATGGCCGGAGTACACGCCGGAACACAAGGAAGCGACACGGCGCCGGATGATCGACGTCTCCGCCCGACGGTTCAAGCGCGACGGGTTCGACGGCGCGGGCATCTCCGCGCTGGTGGCCGATGCCGGGTTGACCAACGGCGCCTTCTACGGCCACTTCGCCTCGAAGGACGACCTGATCGCCACCGTCGTCTCCGAGCAGGTCGCCGCGCAGGTTGCCCGCGTCGAGGCGCTGCCCCTCGGCCCGGAGTCGGTCGAGGCCTTCGTGCAGTGGTACCTCTCCCCCGAGCACCGCGACGATCCGGGCGATGGTTGTCCCTCGGCAGCGCTGCTTGACGAGATCGCGCGTCAAGACGTCGCCACTCGGGAGGCCTACACCGAAGGGGTGCGGGCGATGATCGACGCGATCGCCCGCCACCTCGCCGAAGGCGACCCTGACGGCGCCCGCGACCGGGCCATCGGCCTCATCACGCTCCTCGTGGCATCCCTCCAGCTTGCCCGCGCCGTCACCGATCCCGAGATGTCCGACCGGGTGCTCGCGTCGGCCCAGCTCAACGCCATGAAGATCGCTCGTCCATCGACCCGGGAGACCGAATGAAAGCCTTCACCGTCGCGCTACGGCCCCGACACACTCCAGCTGAGCGACGTCCCCGTCCCGGCGGTCGGGCCGCGCGATGTGCTCGTCGAGGTCAGGGCCGCGAGCATCAACCCGCTGGACAAGATGGTCCGCAACGGCGAGTTCAAGCAGCTCCTGAAGTACAAGCCGCCGTTCGTGCTGGGCCACGACGTTGCGGGGGTCGTCACCCGTGTGGGTGCCGACGTGCGTGAGTTCAAGGTGGGTGACGAGATCTACTCACGCCCGCGCGACCTGCGGATCGGTACCTTCGCCGAGCTCATCGCCATCGACGCCGACGACGTCGCGCTGAAGCCGAGCTCGCTGTCGTTCGCGGAAGCCGGCGCCGTACCCCTCGTGGCCCCGGCCGCGTGGCAGGCCCCGGTTGACGTCGCCCGGGTGAAGCCGGGTCAGAAGGTGCTCGTCCACGCCGGCGCGGGGCGGCCTCGGCTCCACGGTCATCCGGGTGGCCGGGCACTGGGGGCGTACGTCGCGACGACCGCGCACACCAAGGACATCGAGAAGGTCCGCGACCTCGGTGCCGACGAGGTCGTCGACTACACGTCGCAGGACTTCGCCGAGCTGTTGAGCGGCTACGACGTCGTCCTCGACTCCCTCGGCGGCCCCAACCTCGAGAAGTCGCTGACCGTGCTCAAGCCCGGCGGCCCGGCCATCAGCGTCGTCGGCCCGCCCGACCCGGGCTTCGCCAAGCAGCTCGGGCAACCGCTGCTGGCACCGGTGATGAAGGTGCTCAGCCGCAAGATCCGCAAGCAGGCCAAGACGCTGGGTGTCCGCTACTCGTTCCTGTTCATGAGCGCGAGCGGTGCGCAGCTCAAGACCCTCGCCGCCCTCTACGACGACGGCACGCTGCGGCCCGTGCTGGACCGGACGTTCCCCTTCGACGAGACGCTGGACGCGATGGCGTATGTCGAACAGGGCAAGGCCAACGGAAAGATCGTGATCACCTCATGAGCACCACCGAGCCCGTCATCACGTCGTACGCCGAAGCCCCGGCTCGCACCATCAGCGCCGGCGGCGTGACCTACGCCTACCGCGAGCTGGGCCCCAAGGGCGGCATCCCGGTCATCTTCTTCGTGCACCTTGCCGCGACGTTGGACAACTGGGACCCGCGTATCGTCGACCCGATCGCGGCGACCCGGCACGTCATCACGTTCGACCAGCGGGGCGTGGGCGCCTCGACCGGGAAGATGCCAGCCACGCTCGAGGAAGCTGCCGATCACGCCTACGAGTTCATCTCTGCCCTCGGGTTCGAGAAGATCGACGTCTTCTCCTTCTCGATGGGCGGCTTCATCGCCCAGGACCTGATCGTCAAGCACCCCGACCCGGTCCGCAGGCTCGTGCTCACCGGCACCGGCCCACGGGGAGGCAAGGACATCGAGAAGGTGGTCGCCACCACCTACTGGGACATCCTGCGCGCGACCGTGACCCGCTCGGACCCGAAGGAGTTCCTCTTCTTCAACCGCGACGCCACCGGCAAGGCGGCCGGGAAGGCGTTCATCGAGCGGCTCCGGGGAACGCACCGTGGACAGGGACAAGGAGATCAGCCTCCGGGCGCTGCAGACCCAGCTCATGGCGATCGCGAAGTTCGGCCGGTCGGCCCCCTCCGACCTGTCGAACTTCCCCCGACGCTCATCGCGAACGGCGACCACGACCGGATGGTGCCCACTCCCCTGTCCGAGGACCTGCACCGCCGGATCAAGGGCTCGGAGCTGATCATCTACCCCGACTCGGGCCACGGCGGGATCTTCCAGTTCCACGAGGAGTTCGCTCCCGTCGCCGCCGCCTTCCTCACCGACTGAACTGGATCAGGCGCCAGCCGCGGTTCGTCCGGAGCGGCGATCCCCCGGGGCTCGGCAGCTGTCAGCGCCGCGCTGGCGGGTGCGTCTCGTACATCCGGACAGCCACAACCAGCCCTGACGCAGCGGTCAGGGCTGCCACGAACCAGATCGCCCCCCGAATGCCCCAGAGGTCGGCCGGGACCCCGGTCAGCAGAGCGCCGACAGCAAAGCCAAGGTCTCGCCACAATCGGTAGACACCTACCGCCCGGGCACGCCGGGACGGGTGCGCGACGTCACCCACCACAGCCAGCAGGGTCGGATAGACCATCGCGGTCCCGAGGCCGAGACCGATGCCCGCGACCAACCACCGGGTGAACGAGTCGGCCACGGCGACCGCGGCCGGGGACGCGGCCCGGACCATCATCCCGACGGTGATCAGGTGCTTGCGTCCCCAGCGGTCCGAGAGCGCACCGGTCACGAGCTGTCCGAGCCCCCACACCGCCGGGTAGACGGCGACCGGGATGCCGGACTGGCCGAGGCCAAGGCCGGCGGACGCAAAGAGCACGGCAAACAGGCCCCACGCCGAGCCGTCGTTCAGGTTGTTCACCGGGCCGGCTCGGCTCGCAGCGGACAGCGCCGGCTCCCGGAAGGAGGTCGCAGCGAAGACCTGTCCGTCGGTGCGTTCATCGACCTCGGCGTGCGCCTGCGCCTCGGCGCGAGCGTGTCCGCGGGTCTCCTTCACCGCGAACGTGGACAGCCCGAGCCCCAGTGCTGCATAGGCGACTCCGACCGGGGAACGGCTCGGGGCGCAGACCCGCCCGGGCGGCGATCTGACCGGTGACAAGCGCCGTGACCGCGACAGCGAGGTAGCCGGCCGATTCGTTGAGCCCGAGCGCGAGGCCGCGCTTCTCGGAGCCGACCGGGTCGATCTTCATGATCACGGTTGTCGACCGGGTGAGTCCCCGGCTGATGCCGAGCAAGACGTTGGCCGCGATGACCACCCACCACCGGGGGGCCCAGATCAGCAGGAGCGGGACGGGCAGTGCGATGAGCCAGCCGCCGATGAGCACCGGCTTGCGCCCGAAGCGCTCCGACCATGTCCCGGCCAGATAGTTGGTTGCGGCCTTGGCCAGCCCGAACGCGAGGATGTAGGTCAATGCCGCCGTGTAGGACGCGATTCCGAACACCGGTCCGCAAGCAAGGGCAGCACCGTCCGCTCCTCGGCCGAGCATCCCGCCGACCAAGGCGTTGACTGCGACCAGCAGGGTGAACTGCGCCCAGGTTGACCCTGAGCCCGAGCCGCGGGACAGAAAGACTTCCCTTGGTCACCCGGCTGACTCCAGCTGGACCCCGCGGGCATCGGCCGGGTCCCCGGGACCGCCCGCGAGGATGGCGAGCTGTCTGAGCCCGGCGGCCTCCGGGATGCTCACCGCGCCGGCCGCGCGTTCGCCGTGCCCGCACATCACGACCGTCGGTTCGTCCGCGAGAGCAGGTGCGGCAGCCGTCAGACTGCCGAGCTCGATGTGCAGGGCGCCCGGCAGGTGGCCCGCCCCGAACTCGGATGACTGGCGGATGTCGAGGACACGGAGCCCCACTGCGTCCTCCGCCTCGAGCAGCGGGACGGACGTGACGGGCAGGCCAGCAGCGGCCCGGGCGTCGATTCCGCCCGAGATCTCGCCTGCGATGTTCTCGTGTCCGATCTTGAGCGCCTGCCAGACCGCGTCGTCGAGGTCCCGGCCTTCGTCCCGGAGCAACAGAATCGGCCGGTCGTGCGCGGTCAACCAGCCGAGCCAGCTCGCGAACCCGGGGCGCAAGGGGATCGACACGGCTCCGGTCGGGTGGGATGCGGCGTAGGCCTCGACGCCACGGATGTCGACGATGGTCGCGCCCGACGCGACCGGGCGCACAGCCGCTTCGGGGACGACTGCCTCGAACACCGGGCTGTGGTCGAAGACCGACGGTCCTCTCCGATTTTCTTCGCCGAGGCGAAGGAAGTAGGGCGGGAACGACGCGTGCGACCCGATGAGTTGTTCGACGAAGTCGTCCTCGTCGAGCGACAGGAGCGGGTTCGACGCCCGTTCGGCGCCGATCGTGCTGGAGGTCCCGGCAGGGGCTGCGGTCGAGCAGAAGGAGCCTCCCCGTGGGTCGGCCACAGCTCGGCCTCGTCGCCCGGGGCGGCGAGCCGTTGCAGCGACCGGAACTGGGCTCGAGCCAGCTCGTCGACACGCGCCGGGTCGACGAGGTCGACGCGGGCGGCAGACCCGACGATGAGCGACCCACCAGAGAACACACCCGGGACTGTCGGCCCATCGACAAGGGCGAAGCTCAGGTGCTCGTCGGTGTGCCCGGGGGGTGGCTATAGCGCGGAGGGTCAGTCCCCCAAGGTCAACCTCCTCCTCGTCGACCGGGCCTCGGTGGTGGAACAATCGGCCACCCGGGCGAGAGGCCAACACCTGCGCACCCCCGTCGCGGCCAGCTGGGTGGCGCCGGAGAGGAAGTCCGCGTGAAGGTGGGTGTCTGCGGCGTAGGCGATCTCGAGGCCCCGTCGGTCGGCTTCGTACCTCATCCGACGCAAGTCCCGGCTCGCGTCGACCACCAGCGCGCGACCGTCACCGAGGTCGACCCGGGTAGGCCGTGTTCCCGAGGCCGGCGTCGGGCACCCGCGTGACCAGTTCACCCACCATGTGCACCTTCCTCCGACCTGCCGTTCCCGCCTTGCAGACCATCGTCTGCCCGACAGGCGGCCTCGAGCGAACGCAGAGACCCGGGAACCTCGCCCTTCTTGAGCTGGTAGGCGCGGATCCCGGCGAGCAGGATGCGTCGCCAGAACG
Organism: Nocardioides sp. B-3; assembly: GCF_024703895.1. Taxonomy (GTDB): domain Bacteria; phylum Actinomycetota; class Actinomycetes; order Propionibacteriales; family Nocardioidaceae; genus Nocardioides. Next base: position 2,932,280 of record NZ_CP087968.1, on the reverse strand, counting down.
ACTTCGGGTGCAGGGTCCACTCGACAGTGACGTCACAGCCGCCTGCGGTCGGGCGCACGTTCCGAGACCACTCGGCGAAGGACGGGTTCCCGTCGTCGCTGCAAGACCGGTAGGCGAGGTGCCGGGCCCGCGGGTCGAGCATGTGCAGGTGGGAGCGGCTCGGCCGGGTACGGCCGAACGCCGTGACCTCCACGACCCACTCGGCCCCCGGGACCGGGGGCCGCCGGCTGGTCCGGGACACGGGTGACCGCTTCGTTCCACTCCGGCAGCCGGGAAACGTCGGTGATCAGCTGGAACGCCGTGTCGGAATCGACTGTCAGGTGGTGGGTCAGGCTGGTCATCGGGACTCCTCAGGTCACGCCCGAGTTATTCAAGGGAATACTTGAATAGCCCGGGCGTCAAACCTTGTCTTGTCAAGAACTTTCTTGAATACTCATTCCCCGGGAGGTCGACGTGAGCGACAGACAAGCAAAGGAAGCGCTGTACGACGCGCTCGCCGAGATCGCGAAAGCAATGTCGAGCGGCCGGCGAGCTGAGCTCGTCGACGTACTCATCCGGGGCGAGCGCTCCGTGGAAGACCTCGCCGATGAGATCGGCCAGTCCGTGGCCAACACCTCTCAGCATCTGCAGCGCCTCCTCCGTTCCGGACTGGTTGCGTCCCGGCGCGACGGCAACCGGATCTTCTACTCCGTTGCGGGCCCGTCCGTGTACACGCTCTGGCGGACACTGCGGGATGCGGCGGTCAGCCACGTCGAGCAGATCGACGACGTCGCCCGAGCCTACCACGGGAAGCCGCGACGGGCTGGCCACCATCACCCGAGATGAGCTCCGTGGGCGCCTCATTGAGGGGGACGTCGTGGTCCTTGATGTCCGCCCGCAGACTGAGTACGACGCGGGCCACATCCGCGGAGCTCTGTCGATGCCCATGGGAGAACTCATGTCCCGGCTGGCCGAGATCCCCGAAGGAACCGACGTGGTCGCCTACTGCCGAGGTCCGTTCTGCGTCTACGCCGACGACGCGGTGCGCCTGCTCAGCGGTCGGGGCAGGACGGCACTGCGCCTCGAGGACGGCTATCCCGAATGGGCGGCCGACCAGCTCCCGACAGGAGTTCGAAGCGGGTTGGAGATGACACCGTCGATCACAGTGCCTGCTCCGGGAGCTCGGTGAGTGAGGCGCGGTCGACCGGCCGAGGGTTGGCGTAGGGGTTGGCCGGGACCTCCTCGACAACGGCGGCGAGATCCGACTCCTGCACCCCGAGGTCGGACAACCGTCGGGGGCACCGATCTGGTCGGCCAGTGAGGCAAGCGCCGAGGCCGGGGTAGCGGGGGCAGGATTTGAACCTGCGACCTCTGGGCGAGATCGAGGCCTTTCCTAGCGCTACCGAACGTTGCAGGGAAACAGCCGAATCGCTTGTGTTGTAGCGGTGTTCACTGTTTTGAACTGCTCCGACTGTAACCGATCTATGCCCAGTGGTGCCTACTGAATCTGGAGGGTTTCTGGTGGATTATCGAATCTTCAGAGCCGCGGGTCGACAGGCTCCGACTCGAGCGCGAGGACAGGGAACACCGCACGGTGCACCTTCCAGAGCGGCTCGTCGTCGACGAACGCGGTGAGCGCGTCCAGGTCGAGTCCACGTTCGCATTGGGCGAACTGGGCGCCTTCCACGGACAAATGTCGCTGCCGGGTGAATCTTGACCCCCTGCTGCCTCGGCAAGAGGGGGTCAGTTTTCGGCCGGCGTTGACAACAGCATCGAGCTGCTGGACATGGCCGTGGGAGAACGAGCGCAGGAACGTGCCAATGTCGAGGGTGCCCGCACCCCGGCGAACAACCGTCCCATCCCGCCATGGCGGAGCAGGTCGAGGTCATCGATGCTGTCCGCGCCTGCCAACATCGCGCCCGCCACACTGGCCGCCTTCACCGTCGAGTTCGGCGAGCCCACACTCAACCGCTCATGGAGCAGCTTCATACAGACCAGCCGACTCGGCCAACCGCAACGCAGGGACCAGACCCGAGCCTTGCCCGAACCGTCACCGGAGAGCGGGAGCTTCTGCTCGTTGGAAACCGAGACTGTCGGGCGGGCGAGGATCGCCTGCCCCTTGTCCCGGCCACTGCACGCGTTGCCGCCGTTCTCGCCCGACGTCGTCATGATCGTGAACACGCCCCACCAACCCCACTCGTTTCGCCACCTGTCGAACTCCGAGCGGCAGATTTCCTGCATCGTCACAACTCGGGCGTACATTTCATCGACGGCCATCGCCACATGCCGGGAGTCGCCGGTCTTGCCGAAGGACGACCCGACGTTGGCCTGGACGATCCTGAGCTGCCCGGTCACGTCGGCGTGAGCCGGCGCCCGGGTGCTCGTGAGCATGGCGGCGGGCATGAGCAGCGCCGCCAGCATGGCGAACACGGACTTGAAAACACGTTGCATTTGTTGCTCCTTATCGGGTTGTGGTGCTGGGTCCATCGGTGGACCTGAGTTGGGTCACTTGAGCCAGATTTTGTGATCGAGAACGCGCTGACCTGCGACGATGCGTGGTCGTAGTGCGTCTCCAAGGCACTAATTCGGGTCGGTAGGATCGGCTGGTGGCCCGGGTTCGCAAAGTGCGCACGGCCTCGGGGGCCACCGCGGTCCAGATCGCCGAGTCGGTCGCGGGCCGACGGCGGATCGTGCGTCACGTCGGCTCGGCACATGACGAGGCCGAGCTCGGGCTGCTTGTCGACGAAGCGCACCGGCTGCTGGCCGACGATGCGCAAGGGATGCTGGATCTCGCGATCACGCCAGCTGTCGCGAAACAACGATGCTCCCCCGCCGACTGCCGGCCTGTTCCGCGGTACGGCACCGGGGAGCACGGCAGCTCGTGTCACGACCACGAGCACTCAAGACTTCCTCGGGGTTGCTCTACGACACCTTGGCTGGGGTGTACTCGAGTCTGGGGTTCGACATCGTGGACGACGAGGTCTTCCACGACCCGGTGATCGCACGGGGTGGTCGGACCGACCAGCCTGCTCGACGTCGACCGGGTCCCGGCCGAGATGGGTCGCGTGTCAGCGAGCCTCTCGACTCGTAAGCGAACCCTGCGCCGTGCCCAAGCCGGCACCTACCGCGACCAGATCGCCGAAGCCTGCTTCAACCACGCCGTCACACACGGCGACGTCAGTCTGGTGCTCTACGACGTAACCACGCTCTACTTCGAGGCCGAGAAGGAAGACGACCTCCGCAAGGTCGGCTTCTCGAAGGAACGCCGTGTCGACCCCCAAATCGTGGTCGGGCTGCTGGTCGACCGGCACGGGTTCCCCCTCGAGATCGGGTGCTACGAGGGAAACAAGGCCGAGACCCAGACGATCGTGCCGATCGTGAAGCAGTTCCAAGAACGCCACGGCCTCGGGCGACATGGTCGTGGTCGCCGACGCCGGAATGCTGTCCGCGAGCAATCTCAAGGACCTCGACGACGCAGGTCTGAGGTTCATTGTCGGCTCCCGGGTCACACACTCAAGGCGCCCATCGACCGGCGTCGCACTTCCGGTGGCACGGCGACACGTTCACCGAGGCCCAATTGATCGACACCGTCACACCCAAGAACAGCCGGATCATCGAGAACGACGACCAGCAAAAGGCCGAACCAGTCTGGGACCCCGAGCTGCACCCCGGGTCGTGGCGAGCGGTGTGGGCCTACTCGACCAAACGCGCCGTGCGAGACAACCGGACGTTGACCCTGCAGGAGAACCGCGCCAAGGATGTCGTGGCCGGGAACAAGAGCGCCAAGGCCCCGCGGTTCGTGAAGAACAACAACGGCACCCGGACGCTCGACGAGGCCTCGCTGGCGCGGGGCACGCCGGCTGGTCGGGCTCAAGGGCTACGTCACCAACATCCCTGCCGACCTGATGGGACCCGGCGAGGTCATCGGCAGCTACCACGACCTATGGCGAGTCGAGCAGTCGTTCCGGATGTCCAAGACCGACCTCCGCGCCCGGCCCATCTTCGCCCGCACACAAGACGCGATCGAGGCACACCTCACCATCGTGTTCACCGCGCTCGCCGTGTCCCGCGTAGTCCAGAACAGGACCGGGGTATCGCTGCGCCGGGTCCTGCGGACCCTGAAACCGCTGCGCTCGGCCACCGTCGAGATCAACGGCGCCATCACCACGATCCCACCCGCACTCGATCCCGACGAGACCGCGATCCTCAACGCTCTGGAAGACCCCGCACCAAGGCACTAAGCCGTTTGACCCAACTCAGGCTCATATGCCATTCGTCGGTGCCCCAGCTTCCGGCATCGCGGCTTTGCCTGCGCGCCGTGCGTATCCCGTGGGTGTCATCCTCTAGTGTCTCGCGTTCCCGGGACCCGAGACCAGCGTTGCCTTTCCACTCAAGGCCGGGTGAGGGAGCTGCATGTGACGTATGTACCGGCTGTGCGGAGTCCTAGTGCACCTTCGACCCGCCAGTATGTTCCGCCGGGGGGCGAACTCTCGTAGGTAGTGGCTACGTGCCACGTGGCCCAGTTACCTCGATAGTTGAGGGACTCACCGGGTGGTGCGACGTGGGTCGTGCCCTTTGTCTCGGAGACGACTATGGCCACACGATTGCCGCAATAGGTGTATCCATCTTCAAAGTCGGCCAGTGCTGGTGCTGCGGTTGCGACGAGTACACCCGCCGTCAGGATGGCACCGCACGATAACCGCCGGACGGCTGTTCTCATCCCCAGTTCTCCCGTCTGGATCCGCCGTAGTTCCCGTCGGATCGATAGTTGCGGACGTAGATGTTGGTTCCCTGCGCCTTGGTCTTTGGCTTCAATAATCTCGTCGCTTCCCGCTCGACCGTTCGTACCAGATCATGCCGATGTGGCTGGTCGAAGCGAACGTCCATGTGCATCGTCGTCGAGTAGGACTTGTCAATCGTCATGGACGCCCAGTCCCCGGCCTTGAAGCTGGCTGCCACGTAGGGTCCGTGTTGATTGGTCATGAGTTCCCAACGTCGCTTGTTCGCAGATCCGTCAAGAGCAAGCGCCCACGACTTGAAGGTGAATCCGGAGCAATCGGGACCCTCACCGACCGAATTTTGAAACCCGTTCTCGGCCGGTGTGTCGTCCCAGCCGTTCCCGTTCCAACAGCCACCACCCCAGTCATACCCATCGCCGGCCGCGGTTGTGGCGTAACTGCGGGCGTCAGCCCCGGTCCAACTGCCCAAGGCTTGAGAGCCGTTGTTGTTGCAGTTCGCCGCCCAATCGGCAAGCGCGGGTTGCACCGCCACGCCAAGCATGAAGGTGGTCGCGAAGGGGAGAGCAGCCAGCCAAACCAACGTTCTCTTCATGATCGAGTCCTCACTTCTCGCCGAGGTCGTAGCGCCAGACCCCGTAACCGGATTTTGTCGATCGCGCCTGGAAGAGACTGTTGTCCGCCACCGAGAATTCGGTGTAGAACCCCGCAAAGTTCTGCGCGGGGATCACGAATCGTTCGACTTCGCTCCCGCCCGGGATCAGGACGGTGTACTGGCTGTGCGTGTTTTCGAACTGGGACTGGACGACCGGGACTCGGCCGTCGTCGAGGGGCGATGCCTCGACCACCGGTCCAAGCTGCGTCTCTCCCACGAGGCGCCACGCCTGAACGCCGTCGGGGCCGCTGCTGGTGATGCGGACTTCGTTGCCGGCTTCTCGAAGGTGCTTGCGCATCACCGGGGCCGTGTCGTTTGCGTTCGGAACGCCGGGGACGCCCGCGGCGCTCTGTTCGTTGACCTGCAAGGTGTGTCCCTCGCGCCAAACTGGTGTCCACCGGGAGTCGTCAGCCTCCACAAAGACTGCATCGCCGATCCGGCGGATGGCGTTTCCTGCCGCCGGCAACATCGTGTGGCTGTTCGACTTGCCCCCGTCGGGGGCGAATTCGTCGAGGCTGGCCAAGCCCGGGGCTGCGCTCGCGTTCAGGATGAGGAGTGTGCCATCTGGTGCTACCACGATGTCTGGCTCACCTTGACTGAGGTCAATCGGCAAGTTCTTACGCTCTCCATCGCGCGTGAACTGCACGAGCCGGCTGTTCTGGCGATCGACGATCACCAGCTCTCCGTCAGGGCCGACGTCGAAGGAACTCGGACCGTTGCCTTCGGGATTGATCCCGAACTCGTTCTCACCCTTGCCCCGGGCACCGGCTGCGACAGGGATGCCCGTGCTTTGTTCGTCAGTGGCCCAAGAGGCACGACCCAAGTCGACCACCTCGGCCGTGGACATAGAGATCGCTTCCATGAATGCATCTGGCGCTGGGTACTGGGCAACCGACCCGTCCTCGGTGGAGAAGTCGACGTGGTAGTCGAACGACCCGGAGGCGGTGAGTTCAGTCGGCACCTCGAAAACGAGGACACCGCGGTCGACTGAACCGTTCACTTCTACGGCATCGCCGCCCGCGGCGCGAACTGTCGCAATGGCGTCCACCGCACCGCAGCCAACACACTGGGCACACCAGCTCGAATTCGAGGGGCACGGGCGTGCCTTGCTCATAGATGAGTGGCGGGTTGTGCAGGACGTCGACATCGAACGGGACCGGCGCCTCTGCCGGTGCATTCGATTCAGTCTTTGGTTGAACTTTCGCAGCCGGGGACAATCCCCCCACGAGGCCGAGCACAGACAGGGCCGCGATAGCGCTCGCCAAGAGTCCGAACTTTCGCGGACGATCCATCCGGCTTCGAAAGATCACGAGATGCTCCCCTCGGGAGCAAAGCCACCCTGGCTCTGGAACCAGCATCACTGCCGAAAAGGCAGTCGCGGTGAAACCCAGTGCTTGAACCATCATCCACGCCCCCGAGATCAGATTGTCTCTGCCGAGAGTCGATGCAAAACGCCAACCCGGCAAGAGACCGAACCAACTGGTCTAGTCCTCCCGAAGGCCAGCACAGACACAGCAGAGGTTTCTCCTCCCTCAGCGAACCGTGTCAGTAACAGGCGCCCTTCTTGACCCAGTTCGTGCGACTGACGCGCAGTCGCCGGTCGTTCTCGCGGGTGTTGATCCAGTCACCTTCGGACACCAACGTGCCGTCGGCCCGCGTCAACACGGGCCCGATCGCCTCCTCGTCGAGGCCATGGAGCGGTGGTTACGGGCACGGTTGTGGAGTTCGGCAGCGAACTCTGGGATGGGCGCGATCAGGACGAATCAGTGCATACACCACGACGCGGGACTTGACCCGGCCTCTCTGCCGGCACAGCGAATCACCGTAGCAACTGTGCGGCTATGGCTCATTGTGACTATTGACACTCCCAGCTGGAACCACTCTGCACCCCGCACGGATGACGTGTCGGCAGGTCAGTGCGACGTCCGCGAATCGCACTGATGTGCCAAGTACCCACGTGCGACGACCGAAGCGTGAGATGCACACAAACAATTTCTGAACAGAGAGTCACCTTGTGTCCACTCCTGTCCACAGGAGTGCACCATTGCGTCAATCTCGAATACTGGCGACCCTTGACACTGCCCGGGCTGTAGCGAGACCTTCGATGGATGACGTTCTTGGCCGACGCTGACGCTTCCTGCCTTGCAGGGAGTTCGACGGCGATCGCGGGAACCTTTGCGGTGACGCGGGCCCCGCGTGACCGTGAACTGAATGTGCAGGTCACACGGTGCCGCTGAATCAGCGGGACCGTCGATGGGCATGGTGCGAATCGGCCCGCGATCCCGTAGCAGGGGCTTTCGGGGACCTCCCGCGGTGCCGCCGGCCCGGCGGCACCGCCTTCGGGGACCCACGCGGTGCTGAGGGCCCCACGGCACCGCTCTTGGGAGGCCACCCGGTGCCGAGGGCCCCACGGCACCGGAGCTTGAGCGCCGGGTAGGTGGTTCCGGCCCGGGGGCCGGAACCGCTGGCTGGTGAACGGGACGGGTCAGAGGCTCATTCCGGGACGGTTGTGTGCGCCTCGAGGATGCCGTTGTGAGTCGGCGCGTTGGGCGACCTGACGTAGGGCGACGACGGCTCGGGCCCGGTCGATACGTTGGGCGTCGGTGATGGGCGCTGCACCGAGTGGGGTGCGGCTGGTGATGCCGTAGCGGTCGCGGTATGCGGCGACCGTGCGGACGTCTTCTGTCCAGCGGTCTCGTCCATGGGTGGGCGCCTCCCCCAGTTGTTTGATCCGGGGCTCACGGCCGTGGATGGACCGGGCGACCAGATCGGTTGCGCGCTGCTCGATCAGTTCGCGGCGTTGGTCGAGCGCCTGAAGCATCTCGGGTGCCATGGGTCCGACAGCCTCGGGGATGAGTCCGGCGATGAGACGCGGGCGTGGAGCCGCGCGTCCGGGTCGTCGCGAGGTGGCGAGTCGAATCCGGTGGTGGAGGACGGCGGCGATGTCGTTGGCATCGGCAAGGCCATGACGAGCGACCGCGGCTGGGAGGAGGTGTGCGATGTCGTGACCGTTGCCTTCGGCCCGGCGTAGGTCCGCGGCCAGCGGCCCGGAAGGCGTCCGAGGCGAGGACGTCATCGACCTCGTCGACGGTGAGGCCACCGACGCGCAGCAAGCTGGCCCACCGGTCGCGTTGGGCCGCAACGGCGATGGTGTCGTACTCGGCGGCGAGTTGGGCGATGGAGCCCCAAGTGTCCTGCTCGACCTGGATCGTCTGGTGGGCGGAGAGTTCGGCTCCACGGTTGGCGAGTACGCCGACCAGAACGGATCGGGCGGTGACGTCTTCACCGTCGGGTGGTCCGTGGTTTTCGTCTGGGGTCTGGGTGATGACGTAGGCGTGGTTGTGCTCACGGCCACGAGTCATGGCGACGTACAGGTTCTCCCGGGTCGTGCCGGGCGAGACGACCACGTGGGCGGTGTCGACGGTGATGCCCCGGGCCCGGTAGGACGTGACGGCGTAGCCGAGGTCGACGTGTTCGGCGGCGTAGGCGGCGGGGAGGACGACGCCGCCACTGTGCCTGCAGGTCGAGGCGTCGGACGACGAGTGATCCATCGGGGCGAACGTCGGTGATGCGCCAGCGGTCGCCGTTGCGGACCCAGCCCGAGCGCAGGCTGCGGAGCCGGCGGTCGTTCTTGCGGGTGATGACCCAGTCGCCGTCGGAGGCTCGGGTGTCGTCGAGGAGCACGACCTCGCGCCCCACCCGGGTCCTCCCGTGAGCCAGTCGCTGCGTGCGTGCGCGGGCGTTGAGGTCGCGTACGAGTTGGGTCGAGTCGGTGACCGGGACGCTGGCGCGGCCTGCGTCGATGTCGTGGCTCCGGGCGCGGAGCGCGGCGTCGGTCATGGCATCGGCGTCGCCGTCGCAGACTCGCTGTTGGGCGAGGTAGGTCTCGATGACTTCGGGGTGTCCGTGCCGGAGGTCGAGGGAGGCGGTCTTCTCCCGGGTGTGGGTGAAGCGGTGTACGTCGACCAGTTCCGGCGCGTCGGCGCGGGCCCCGACCAGCATCGCGAACGCTCCCCCGGCTTCGACGGCCTGAAGTTGTGCCCAGTCACCAACGAGGAGCACCTTGGCTCCCGCCTCTGCCGCATGGGCTGTGATCCGGTCCAGCGTCAACGTCCCTGCGAGGGTGGCCTCGTCGATGATGACCAGCTGGTTCTGCCTGAACCGTGCTCGTCCCTGCTCGTGGTCGTGGTCGTGGAGCCACTTCGCGGTGTTCTCGCAACCGATTCCGAGGTCCTCAGCGAGTACGGCGGCTGCCGCGGCACTGGGTGCGAGCCCGACGACGCTCCCGCGGCTGTGCTGGAAGGTCCACGCGCGATGGAGGGCGCGCATCGTGGTGCTCTTGCCGGCACCGGCTGGGCCGACGAGAAGATCCACCTGACGACCGGACACGGCGATCCGTGCGATGGCCCGGGCCTGTTCGGGGCTGAGCCGATTGCCCTTGACGGGTTGGTCGACAGTGGCATCGACGATCTCAATCGAGACGGTCGGCGCGATGAGCGTGTCGGCCCGTTCGATCAGCCGGTCCTCAGCGGCCAGCAGGTGCTCTGCCGAGAAGACGGTGGAGTGCTTGGGCCGGAACGCGCTCGTCCCGTCACCTCGGGTGAACGCCGTTGGGGTGAGGGCGAGTTCGGGCGGGGTGAGGCGAAGCGAGTTCCGTTCGGCGGCGTCGACGACCGGGCCGGTGACCGCCTCGCGGTCGCTGGTGCTGGCGAAGCGCCAGCCGAGAGTCTGGCGCGCCGCCTCGGAGTACAGATTGGCGCGGCGCCACGTTGACCGCTTCTCACCGACGGTGAAGACGACGCGGTGGCCGATGTCCTCGATCAGGTCGAGGGGGATGTCGTCTGCGCGCAGCAGCCGCCTCGGCGGGTTGGCGGTCACGCGCTCGGCCCCGAGCGACGGCGTCCTCGCCGAGATGTTCGCTTGTTTGGCGCCTCCAGCGGTCGGTGAGGTCGGCGAGTGAGTGGATGTGCTTGGCCGGGCGCTTGGAGAGGTTGGCCTGCTGACGCAGTTTCATGATGGTGGCTCGGCCGGGGCGGCGGCCGTGCCGCTCGACGTACCCCTCGATCAGGTGATCGGTGGTGGCATCGATGTCGCGAGCGCGGCTGGAGAATGCCTGCACCAGTGACTGCGGGACGCCGTTGATCTCCCAAGGCCGGGTTGCGGTCGCGGCCCGCGCGAGCGGCGCTCCCATTCCACGCCGAGCGTATGAGTGAGGTGGTCGCTGAACGATGCCTCGTGGAGCTCCGAGAGGGCGACCACCCAGCCGTGCAGGGGCGTGCCGTCCAGGGGCACGCCATCTGCCGTCCCTCAGTGTCTTGACCTTGTTCGAGATCACGACGTGGGTGTGCAGGTGGGGGTCGTTGGCGCGGGAGTCGTAGTGGTCGAATCCGGTGGCGATCACCCCGGCGACCTCGACCTGTGCCACCGCGCCCTTCGGCCCCTTGGCGCCGACGCGGGTGGCGATGACCTCGCGTTCGAGGAAGTTCAACGCATCAGCAACGGCCGCATGGTGGGCCCGGGCGATGAGTGTCTGGGTGCCGGCGTCGGCGACTCCCCACAGCACGCTCGCCGACTTCGGGATCGAGAACGTCAGGTCGTAGCCGGCCACGGCGTGGCGACGCTTGCCTTCCGCGGGCGGCCCGAAGGTGCGGTAGCGGCAGCCAAGCGGCTCGCCCGTCACGGGATGGGCTCCGTGTCCGATCAGGTGCTTGAGCTGCTCCTCAGTGACCTCGTCCCCTGATCGGATCGAGCACTCCACACCCTGGAAGCCCGGAGCCCATCCATCGCCCGGGCGGCGTGCCGGCTTCGGTGTAGTAGCGCGTCAGAGGTGTCGACAAGGACCGGTCGCCATCGCCTGCTGCGACGGTCCGGAGCAGGTACTCGTAGCCCTTGCCCGCGGTCATCTTGTTGATCGTCACGGTCACCGCGCCCACCTCCCTCAGGAGGTAGGTACGCAGACTCCCCCAGCTACCCCGGGCGTCAGCCATGTCCTCGGTTGCAAGAGGCGTGAGGGGATCTTGGCGAGGGTCAGCGCTGGCGAACTTTGTGGCGAGCGGGCGTTTCGGGCGTGTGCGAGTGGTGAGCGCAGCGGATGGGGCTTGACCGGGGTTCGGGCAGCGAGAGGAGTCACGGAGGGCGTCGAGGACTGGGGTAGTCGAGATCTGGCAAGGACTGTGGGAACAGATTCAGGTCCGATAGATGTCGGCTCGCGCCGCTAGACTTGAGCACAGCAAGGAGGTACTCGTGACCATCGACACATCGGACAGCGCTCGCCGCGAGCGTGCGATCGCTGACGCGCGCCGTTCCTCCGAATTGGAAGGTTCGCAGAGCACCGCAGCCACGCGAGACGACCGGGGACGTACGTCCGCGGCGAGATCGACATCGAGCAACTCGGTGTCCGCGTCCGTAGTCGCTACGGCTTGAAGTGAGCGAAGCCGCCCCATGGTCATCAGGCGACCACGCGGCACGTTGGAACGGCTACCTGATCGCACCCGACTCTCCGGTGCTGCGTAACAAGGTCGGTGCCACGACCGTAGAGGCACTGAGCGCCGCCGAGAACGACCTTCTCGAGTTCCGGGTGGCCGAACTCAGATCCAAGCCCATGATCGTCCCCGGGACCTACGACCCGGCACACCTCAAGGCGATCCATTTTCGACTGTTCCGGGACATCTTCGAGTGGGCGGGCGAGCTCCGCACCGTCGGCATCGCCAAGGGTGATGGCCAAGACACCTCGTTCATCCCGCCGCTGGAGATCGACAGACCGGTTGCGCACGTCGCCAGCCGAATCGCCGACAGCGACAGACTTCGAGCGATCCCCTCCGCCGAACTCGTCGACGAGGTCACCTACCTATACGACTACCTGAACTTCGCCCACCCATTCCGCGAGGGCAACGGACGGACTCAACGCGAGTTCTTCGCGCAGCTTGTGGCGGAGTGGGGGCATGGTCTCGACTGGAGCGAAATCGACATGAACAGCCTCCACTCGGCCTGTCATGTCGCACGCGTGGACGGCGACACTTCGAAGCTTCGATCGATCATCAGCGCCGCCATCACCAACGATCCCGTCTACTGACGTTTACGGCTCATCGCTTCTCCCAATCACTGGGCGCAAGCGTCTCCGGGATCTCCGCCGTCACCGGGTTCACCCTCTCGTCGGGTTCGATGTAATGCTCTTTGGTGATCGCCGATGACGTGTGCCCCAGCATCTCGGCCGCGAGATCCGGGCCGCCGGCGCGATCGAGAACGGTGGCGACCGTACGGCGGAAGGAGTGCGGTGTGACCCCATCGATCCCGGCCTCCTCCAAGACGCTGCGGAGGCGACGGCGCACGTTGTTGGTCGTGAGCGGCGTGCCGTTGCGGGTGACGAACAACAAGCGATCGGGCTCCTTGTCGGCAACCGCGACGAGCCGCTGCCGCAGCACCTCCGCGGTGAAGTCTCGGAACCGACACCGTCCGAGTCGACTTCATCGTCTTCGGGTGCGACTGCCGATGTGTCGGCTTGCCTGCCGGGGAAACGATCGTCCCGCAGATCCGCACCGTCGCCGGCGAGCCTGTCACGTCGACATCGCACTTGCGGATGGCGAGCACCTCACCGATGCGAGCCGATGTCCCTGAGCATGACCTCGATGATCTGCTCCAACTGGCCGTCCGGCGGAGGGCCGGGGAGGCCAGACCTTCGGCGCCAACTACTCACAGCAAATCGGATTGCCTCGACCTGCTCCGGGGTCAGAGCCATCGTCTTCGACGGGGGCTTCCTGAGCCGTGCGGTCTCGCGGACCGGATTGGCGCGTACGCGTCGTACCTGACCGCCAGCCCGAAAGCGAGGCTCAGCACCGTTCTGGCCTGTTTGGCCATGCTGTAACTCTTGGTGCTCGCCGGGGTTTTGATGAACTGGTCGACCTTGCGCACCGAGATCTCGCGCAGCAGGAGGTTCTCGAACGCCGGAAGGACCAACTGCCGCATGTTGCGTTCATAGAGCGCCCGGGTGCTCTGAGCGAGCTTGCCCTCAAGGTCGAGGTCCTCCAGCCACACCTCGACCAGTTGGCCGAAGGAGCTATCCGGGGCGAGCTCACCAAACCCGGTGGAGAAGCCGCTGCGCGGCGAGCTTCTCCTTCAGGCGGTGCTCGGCTCGGGTGCGTGTGTCACCGCTCGCTTCGATGCGGCGCAACTGTCCGTCGTGGTCACGGAACCTGGTCCGGGCACGGACAGTGCCGTTCGCCAGCTTCCTGAACTCGATCTCGCCGAAGGTGCCGACAGGTGTGCGTGGCCTAGCCATGCCCGTTCACTCCCTCGGGGAGCGAGGCGACGGGACGTCGCGCTGGCCGTCGAGCCATGCCTGCACATCGCCGAGGCGGAACTTCACGTGGCGACCAATACGGATCCCCGCCGGCCCTCGGCCGGTCTGGCGCCATTCGTAGATCGTCTTGACCGGCACGCCGAGGTACTCGGCGAGTTCGGTGATCGTCACGAGCGGGTCGAGCACGCTCAGCGGATTGGTAGCGGTGGTCATGCTCACTAGGTGCGCAGCCGAGACCGGAACCTTCGGTCACGTTCGGAGGCACTACGAGCCAGCCAGACTGTGGTCCGAGCTGCGACCCGCGAACCACCTCAATGTGGAGGGTTTGTGGTGGAGGGATCAATTCTCAAATGCTTTCAGGCCGGGATCTCGCACTGAATCCCGGCCTGAACTTTGTAGCGGGGGCAGGATTTGAACCTGCGACCTCTGGGCGAGATCGGGGCACCTGCGACTACTTCGGTTTCGGGCTGGAAGCTACCGATTCGCTCGGCGTGGTGAGGGATTCGCCCTCGCTTCAAACCTCAGAGTACCCGAGTGGTACCGACAGAATCCGGGTGTTTCTGGACAGTAAGTGGTACCGATTGAATCTCATCCGAGCGGCCCGGCCCCCGCTCAGAGCGCAGGTTGTGGCGGGAGTTCTCGCGCGACCAGCTCGGCGGCCTCAGTCGCGGACAGTCCGAACATGCGCAGGATCTGTTGCGTCATGGCATCGGAGCGCTCACCGGCGTCCGAGTCGGGGTTCTCCTCGAGCAGCTGGAGCAGTCCGAGGAGAGCGCCCCCGGCAGCCATCAGAGCCAACTCCGGATCGGGCACATCGGAAACGACCTGCTTCCTGTGCGGCAGCAATGTCTCGTCGGGCGCGAGGGGCGAGGCCCTCGTCGTACGTGAGGATCCGCATGCCTTCGTGGAGCAGGACCCGGACCATCTCAGGCACTTGGCGCTGTAGGCGACCGGTCATCCGAAAGCTGACGGAGAAGACCTCGGCGGGGTCGTCGTACTCAGCCACCACGGCGTCACGGAGGACGGCATACGCCTGCAGCGTGGAGTCGACTGCTGCCCGGAACAACGCCTCCTTCGACTCGAAGTGGTTGTAGAAGCTACCGAAGCCGACGTCGGCCGCGTCGGTGATTTCCTGGATGCTCACGCTCGTGCGGCCTTCGGAGAGGAACTGTCGTGCCGCGCCCAGCAGTGCATTGCGGGTGCGCTCCTTGCGCCGATCGACCCGGGTGGGCGCCTCAGCAGTTGTCGTCATCAGTCACTCCGGTCGACCCTGTACGCGTCATGGAAAGTCCATCGTAACTGATCCTTTCATCAGAATCGGGGCGGCGTCACGCCTGCATGTCGCCGGTCACATCTTGAGGAAATCATCAGAAAAACTTGACAGAAGGTTTCATCGTTACTGATGATTCTATCAAGTACCTAAGACGGAGGAACCCGTGAACGTATCGACAGCCATCCACCGGACCGAGCAGACCGTTCGCGTTGGACACCGCGACATCTTTGTGACCGATGCCGGCTCGGGCACTCCGGTCGTCCTGCTTCACGGCGGCGGTGCCGGTGCGACCGGAGCATCGAACTACTCCCGCAACATCGACGCGCTCGCCGCGCACTTCCAGGTGATCGTGCCGGACATGCCCGGCTACGGGCAGTCCTCCAAGCAGATCGACCACAGCGACCCGTTCGGCGACCCGGCCTTCGCAATGCGCGGCCTGCTCGACGAACTCGGCATCGACAAGGCGCACTTCATCGGCAACTCGTACGGCGGCGCTGCTGCATTGCGTCTTGCGATGGACCGCCCCGACAAGGTCGAACGCCTCATCCTGATGGGCCCCGGCGGCATCGGCACAACGCGCGGCCTTCCCACCAAGGGGCTCAGCAATCTGCTCAGCTACTACGGCGGTGAGGGCCCGACCCGGGAGAAGCTCGAGACGTTCATCCGCGACTACCTCGTCTACGACAGCTCGGCGATTCCCGACGACCTGATCGAATTGCGCTACCGGGCCAGCATTCAGCCTGACGTCGTCGCCAATCCGCCGCTGCGTCGGCCGTCCGGCCCTACCGCGCTGCGGACCCTCCTCCGTATGGACTTCACCCGTGACAAGCGCCTCGCCAAGGTGCAAGCCCCGACTTTGGTTGTGTGGGGCAAGGACGACAAGGTCAACCGCCCCTCCGGTGGTCAGGCATTGGCTAGCACCATGCCGAACTGCGATCTCTACCCGGTCGCGAACACCGGCCATTGGGTGCAGTGGGAGCGCGCTGACCTGTTCAACTCACTTGCGATCGACTTCTTGAACAACGAGGCCTGATCAGCTATGAACACGTTCCTCAAGCCGAACACCGACGAGTCGGTGTTCGGGGCAGTGCAGTTGGGCTACCCGGTGGTGGAGTCGCAGCGGTTTGCCGATTGGCGGCGCTTCGGGGCAGATGCGATCGGGCTGCACGTCGATCAGCTCACCGAGGACGTGCTGCGGTTCCGGATCGACGACCGGGAGTGCCGGTTCCTGATCCAGCGAGGTCCGGCCGAGGACCTGATGGCCGTTGGCTGGCAGATCGCCGATCACGAGACGTTCGACCGGATCGTGAAGAGGGTGACCGAGCGCGGGGTACCCATCGCCGAAAGCACTCCAGAAGAGGCCGCCCTGCGCGGCGTCGAAAGGTTGTGGCGGTTTGCGGGCCCCAAGGGGATCGTCCGAGAGATCTTCACGACCGCCACCACGACGGCCAAGCCGCTGCACATGCTCAACTCCGGCTTTGTCACCGGCGGTGGCGGGATGGGACACATCGCGATCACCTCACGCGACCCCCTTGGTATCCACGGCTACTACAGCACCGTCTTCGACTCACGACTCTCGGACTACATCGACGAGAACATCAGCGGATTGACGCTGAAGATCCGGTTCCTGCGCGTGAACGAGCGGCACCACTCCGTGGCCGTCGCCAACATCCGGGGCCTTAAGATCGACCCGATCCGCACCCGGGTCCAGCACGTCAACATTCAGGCGTCGTCCCTCGAGGACATCACCGACAGCTACCAGCGTGTGCGCGAGCACGGATTCTCGATGGCCCGGTCGATCGGGCAACACACCAACGACAAAGAGCTGTCGTACTACTGCGTCACTCCGTCTGGGTTCGAACTCGAGGTCGGTTGGAACCCCATCGTGCTCACCCCCGAGCTCGAGGCTGCACGGCAGGTCGCCACCCATCAAGGCATCAGCATCTGGGGCCACAAGCCCGTCGACCCCGGCATCTTCGACAAACTCGGCCAGCTCCGCCAGGGCCGCGCTCAACGCCCGCCAATCCGAAATTGCAGTACCTGAACTTTCCGGAGCATCCTCATGAACCAATACGACGTTGCCGTTGTCGGCCTTGGACCCACCGGCCTCACCCTCGCCCACCTCCTCGGACGCCGCGGCCTCAGCGTGCTGCTCCTTGAGCGGGAGCCTGAGTTCTATGGCAACGCGCGCCGTCTACACCGACGACGAGGCGCTGCGCGTCTTCCAGACCGCCGGCGTTGCCGACGAGATCCATGCCGACATGAACGTCGACTCGACCGTGCAGTGGGTCAAGGCCAACGGTGACGTGCTGGTCCAGTTCCGCACCCCCAAGCGGCCGCTGTGGTGGCCGGTGACCAACTTCCTGTACCAGCCCTATCTGGAGACGAAGCTCGAGTCGCTGCTCGAGCGCTACCCCGCCGTCGAAGTACGCCGCGGTCGCGAACTGATCAGCTTCGACCGGGACGCCGACGGCGTGAGCCTCGTGCACGCACCGTCGACCGGCAGCGGCTACGGCAAGCGCGAGAACACTCTCGACAACAGCACCCGAGAGACCGTGCGGGCGTCGTACCTCGTCGGCGCCGATGGCGGCCGCAGTGTCGTCCGCACCCAACTCGGCATCGAAATGGTCGGCAAGAGCTACCCGGAGCGGTGGCTGGTGGTCGATCTCGCAGCGAAGGACGGGGTCGACGCGTTTCGACACCTCCCGTACTTCGACTTCATCTGCAACCCGCAGATGCCAACCGTCAGCTGCCCGCAGCCGGGGGCCATCACCGCTTCGAGTTCGCCCTCACCGACAGCGACGACAAGGCCGAGTTCGAGTCCGACGAGACCGTGCTGCGCCTGATCGGCCAGTACGTCGACGTGGACGAGGTCGAGGTGAAGCGGCAACTCGTCTACACCTTCAACGCCGTCGTTGCGGACCGGTGGCGTGAAGCCCGGGTCTTGCTCGCTGGTGATGCCGCACACATGACGCCCCAGTTCATCGGCCGGGGCATGAACGCCGGTGTCCGCGACGCTGACAACCTGTCGTGGAAACTGGAGGCGATCTTGCGTCACGGGGCCGACCCCGTGATCTTGGACAGCTTCGAGACTGAACGCCGGCCGCACGCCAAGGCGATGATCGACCTCTCGGTCTTCAACAAGGCTCTTGTCTCGGTCAAGAATCCGGCCCGCGCCAAGGCCCGCGATCTTGCCCTGACCACGGGCTTGCACACTCCGGGAGTTGGTGGCTGGCTGCGTCGGGCCGGGATGAAGCCGAAGCCTCGGCTGAAGAAAGGCGGATACGTCGGCCTTCCGCGCGGTCTGCGCGGCGTTGAGGGTTCGCTGTTCCCCCAGCCGATGGTCCGTCAGTACGACGGCCGCCCGGTGCGCTTCGACGATGCCGTCGGCATCGGCTGGACTGTCATCGGGATCGGTGTCGACCCCCGTGAGCGCCTCGCGGCCGGTCTCGATACCCGGCAGTCGGTGGGGGCCACATTCGTGACCGCCTTCGCCCCGGGCACCCGTCCGCAGGGCGCGATCGGTGATGGGCGTCGCCGCAGTGGCCTCGTCGATCTTGAAGACACCACTGGGGAGTTGACCCACTGGCTGCGCAAGGCCGGTGTGCGGGAAGGCGCGGTCGTAGTGCTTCGCCCGGACAAGTACGTCTTCGGGATCGCCCGGCACGACGCCTCAGAACTCACCGGCGCCCCGGTCGATCAACTCGGCCTGCCCGCGGCGTCCACGAGTTCGGTCGCGGAAGCCAGCTGATGGCGACTCCCGGACGTATCGACGTCCACCACCACCTCGTACCCCCGGCGTACGCCGATTTCCTGCGTGAGCGCGGAGTCCGCCCCGGTGGGGTCGAGGTGCCTCGGTGGAGCCCCGAGGCGTCGCTCAAGGTGATGCGGCGCAACGGCATCGCCTCCAGCGTGCTGTCCCTGTCGACGCCCGGAGCCTGGTTCGGGGACCGGGGCGAGGCTCGGCGCCCGGCACGCGAGGTCAACGACTACGCCGCCGGCGTGGTCGCGGACCACCCGACCAAGTTCGGGTTCTTCGCGACCCTGACCCTGCCGGATGTAGCCGGCGCGATCAGCGAAGCCGAGTACGCCCTCGACGTCCTCGGTGCCGACGGCGTCGTGCTGCTCTCCAACAGCGCCAACACGTACGTCTACGACCCCGCCTTCGCTCCCCTATTGGCCTTTCTTCACGAACGCCGCGCGGTGGCCTTCCTCCACCCCCGGCGAACTACCCGCCGAGCCCGCTCCCGGCATCCCCTCGTTCACCGCCGACTTCCTCCTCGACACCGTCCGCGCGGCCACGGGTCTGGTGCTCTCAGGCGCCTTGGAGAAGTACGACGGAATCCGGTGGATCCTCGCCCACGCCGGCGGCTTCCTCCCCTACATCTCCCACCGCGTGCTGCTGACCATGCTCCGCGGTGAGCAGAAGCTGTCCCGGGCCCGCGCAATGATCGACCGAAAGCGAGAGGTGGAGAAGAGAATGGCGCTGCTGCGCCGGTTCTACTTCGACATCGCGCTGTCGTCGAGCCCCATGGCGTTGCCCAGCCTGCTGGCCTTCGCCGAACCGGGCCGCGTGCTCTACGGCTCCGACTTCCCCTTCGCGCCCGCACCCGCCGTTCGCTTCATGCGCCGGGAGTACGACGACGTACCTCTCGAGGAAGCCGTACGAACCGCCATCGACCACCGCAACGCCACCGCGCTCTTCCCCCGCTTCGCCCCCTCACAGATCGGACACGCATCATGAGCACACCCTTCAGCCGCCGCAGCCTCCTCGGCGCAGGCGCTGCCGGCGTCGCCGCGATCTCGATGCCCGGCGTCGCCAGCGCCACGACCGCCCCGCCGGGCAGGTACCGCGTCGACGTGCACTGCCACCACATCCCCGACTTCTACCGGCTCTCGCTCGCCGAGCACGGCGTCGTGACCGCCGGTGGGATCCCGATCCCCGCTTGGTCACCGGCCCCGGCCGTGAAGTTCATGAACGACTACGGCATCGCCGCGCAGGTGGTGTCGATCTCCGAGCCGGGCGTGACCTACCTGCCGACCGCCGCCGAGCGGAAGTCGATGGCGCGCAAGATCAACGACTGGACGCGCGACACCCTGATCACCACGACGAACCCGACGCTGGCCAAGCGATTCGGCGGGTTCGCCGTGCTCCCCGTTGGGCGACCCCAACGACCCCGTCGATCTGGCGAACGCGTGTGCCGAAGCGGTGCGCGCGATCAAGGTCCTCGGCCTCGACGGCATCGGGGTGTTCAGCCACTACAACGGCGTCTACCTCGGGGACCCGCGGCTCGAGCCGCTGATGGCGACGCTCAACAGCCTCGGAGCGATGGTTTTCCTACACCCGGTCACGCCGGCGGCCTACCCCGACCTGAAGCTGCCGACGTTCCTCTACGAGTTCCCATTCGACACCACCCGGGCCGCGGTAAACATGACCTATCACCGGGTGTTCACCCGCTACCCGATGGTGCGCTGGTTGCTTGCCCATGCCGGCGGCACGCTGCCCTACCTCGCCTACCGGACCTCGCTGCTGCAACTCACCACCGCAGTCGGCCAGAACCTCGGCCTGACGAACTTCAACAAGCAGAACCTCGACTACGGCCGCCTGTTCTACGACACCGCACTGTCGCCGGCGCCGAGCGCGATGATGTCGGTACGCGAGGTCGCGCCGGTCTCGCACGTCATGTTCGCCACCGATTGGCCGTTCTCCGGCCCCGTCTTCGTGGTTCCCGGCGACCCGGCCCCGCAACTCCTCGAATCCTTCAACGACACCGAACTGCGCCGAGTGCTGCGGAGCAATGCGCTGGCCCAATTTCCCCGGCTGAAGCGGAGACTGGCGTCATGACCGCCGCCCCTGCCGTGACCGCGGCCGCAGCCCGCATCACCACGGCGTACGCCGAGGGCGTGCCGTGCGCACCGGTGCGCGACCTGATCGGCAGCACGGACGTCGACGCTGCCTACGCGGCACAACTCCCGGTGAACCGGGCCCGCACCCGGGCCGCGCGCGCGTGGTCGGCCGCAAGATCGGCCTCACCTCCGAGGCCGTCCAGAGACAGCTGGGAGTCGACATCCCCGACTTCGGCGTGTTGTTCGACGACATGGCGTACGCCGACGGCGCGGCCGTGCCGATGAGCCGGCTGCTCCAGCCGAAGGTCGAGGCCGAACTGGCCTTCGTGCTTGCGACCGACCTCGATGGCGACCTCTCCCCCGCCACCATCCGCGCTGCCGTCGACCACGCCGTCGTGGCGCTCGAGATCGTGGACAGTCGGATCGCGGGCTGGGACATCTCCTACGCCGACACCGTCGCGGACAACGCCTCCAGCGGGCTGTTCGTGCTCGGCAGCACCCGGCTGGACCTCGCCGACTTCGAGCCACGCGACACGACCATGTCGATGACGCTCAACAACGAGGTCGTCTCCACCGGATCCGGAACCGCCTGCCTCGGCGACCCGCTGAACGCGCTGCTGTGGCTCGCCCGCGCGGGCCCGGGAGTACGGCGAACCGCTCCGCGCCGGGCAGGTGATCCTGTCGGGCGCGCTCGGCCCGATGGCACCCGTGCGCGCCGGAGACCACGTGACCACCACCTTGACCACAGCCGAGCGGGAGCTCGGCACCGTCGAGGTTCATTTCGGGGAGACCACTGATGAGCAAGACCAAGGTGGCCGTCATCGGCTCGGGCAACATCGGCACCGATCTGATGATCAAGGTGCTCCGCCTCTCAGAGACCCTCGAAATGGGCGCGATGGTCGGCATCGACCCCGACTCCGACGGTCTCGCCCGAGCAACACGGTTCGGCGTCCCGACCACCCACGAAGGCGTCGACGGGCTGATCGCGTTGCCCGGCTTCGAGGACATCGACATCGTCTTCGACGCCACCTCAGCCGCGGCACACGAGACCAACGCGGCGAAGCTGGCGCCGTACGGCAAGACGATGGTGGACCTCACCCCCGCCGCGATCGGGCCGTTCGTCGTACCCGCAGTGAACCTCGACGAGCACCGCGACGCGACCAACGTCAACATGGTCACCTGCGGCGGCCGGGCCACCATCCCGGTGGTCGCGGCCATCTCCCGGGTCACTGAGGTGCCGTACGCCGAGATCGTCGCCTCGATCGCCTCGAAGTCAGCCGGACCGGGCACCCGGGCCAATATCGACGAGTTCACCGAGACCACAGCGCACGCGATCGAGCAGGTCGGTGGCGCGACCCACGGCAAGGCGATCATCATCCTCAACCCCGCCGAACCACCGATGATCATGCGCGACACCGTGCTCGCGCTCTTCCACGATCCGCACCTGTCGCTGCAGGACGAGATCGTCGCCTCGATCGAGAAGATGGTCGCCGACGTCGCGGCCTACGTCCCCGGCTACCGGCTCAAGCAGGCGGTGCAGTTCACGCAGGTCCCGGCCGATGCGCCGGTGCACACGTTGACCGGCGGTGCGCCGGTGAGCCACCGTGTATCGGTGTTCCTCGAGGTCGAGGGCGCTGCGCACTACCTCCCGGCGTACGCCGGCAACCTCGACATCATGACCAGCGCGGCCCTCCGCGTCGCCGAGCAACTAGCTGCCAGCAAGGAGAGCGTGCGATGACCACCTCGACAACCAAGGTGTTCCTCCGGGACGTCACCCTGCGTGACGGCATGCATGCCCTGCGGCACCGGGTCACCCCGGAGAACGTCGGCCGGATCGTAGCCGCGATCGACGCAGCCGGTGTCGACGCGCTCGAGGTCGCCCACGGCGATGGCCCGGGCGGCGGATCACTGAACTACGGGCCCGGATCGCATACCGACTGGGAGTGGCTGGAGGTGGCCGCAGCCAACCTCACCAACGCCCGGTTGACCACACTGATCCTCCCCGGCATCGGCACGGTCCACGACCTGAAGCGCGCCTTCGAAATCGGCGTCCGCTCGGTCCGCGTTGCGACACACTGCAGCGAGGCCGACGTCTCGGCCGAGCACATCGGCGTCGCCCGCGAGCTGGGCATGGACGTGTCCGGTTTCCTGATGATGGGCCACCTCGCCGAACCGCAGGCGCTCGCGCAACAGGCCAAGCTGATGGAGTCCTACGGCGCCAACTGCGTCTACGTCGTGGACTCCGGCGGTCGTCTGACCATGGATGGGATCCGGGACCGGGTGCGCGCCTACCACGACGTGCTCTCCCCCGACACCGAGCTCGGGGTTCACGCCCACCAGAACCTGTCCCTCGCCGTGGCCAACAGCATGGTCGCGGTCGAGGAGGGTGTCCTCCGCGTCGACGCCTCGCTCGCAGGCCTCGGCGCGGGGGCCGGCAACTGCCCGATCGAGCCGTTCGTGGCGGCGGCCACGTTGCAGGGCTGGTCTCACAACGCCGACCTACACGCGCTCCGGGACGCGGCCGACGACCCGGTCCGGCCACTCATGGAACAGCCAGTCCGGGTGGACCGGGAGACCCTCACTCTCGGGTACGCCGGCGTCTACTCCAGCTTCCTGCGACACGCCCAGGGCTGCGTCGGCGACGTACGGCGTAGATGTCCGGGCCCTGCTGACCGAAGCCGGCAGACGCAAGCTGATCGGCGGCCGGGGAGGACATGCTCGTGGACATCGCACTCGACCTCGCCCGGGCCACAGCAGGCCAGTCGTGAGCGAGCTCGAGGACGTCGAGTCGCTCGCCGACGCTGTCCTCGGCGCGATCGAGGAGGACCTCGCCCCTCACCCAGCAGCGGGCCTGCCCGACGCGCTGGTGACCGCTGTGTCGGTGCTCCAGAAGCTCGGCATCGACTGGGTCCGCCGCTATCACCGGCTCGACCTCTCCGGCGAGCTCGAGGCCCCTGAGGAACCCGTGCTGTTCGTGGCCAATCACGGCTTCGGCGGGATCTTCGACCTCAACGTCTTCGCCATCCCGGCGACCTTCGACGCCTTGAAGCTCGATCGGCCAGTCACAATGTTGACCCACCAGATCGCTCTGGACCCCGGGAGTCGGCAAGCTGCTCGAACCCATCGGTGCTCGGCCCGCGAGCATGGAATCGGCCACGCAGGGCTTCGCCGAGGGCCAGCACGTGCTCGTCCTCCCGGGCGGCGACCTCGAGCGTTCAAGGGGTTCGCGGACCGCGACAAGATCGTCTTCAGCGGCCGATCCGGCTTCGCCCAGTTGGCCATGGACGCCGGAGTCTCGATCGTGCCCATCGTGACCGCCGGTGCCGGTGAGTCACTGATGGTGCTCTCCGACGGCCAGCGATTGGCCCGTGCCCTCAGGCTCGACAAAACCCTGCGACTGAAAGCGCTACCGGTATCGGTGTCGCTGCCCCGGGGCCTCAACGTCGGCGGTGTCGGACTGCTGCCCTACCTGCCACTTCCCACCAAGCTGGCCACACGCGTGCTCCCGGCAATGACCGCGGTGCCCGAGGAGTCCGCAGCCGACTTCGCGGCACGCGTCGAATCCGAGATGCAACAGGCCTTGACCGCACTCGCTAAGGCACGACGATGACCGCAACCGATGCTCACAAACCCTTGGCCATCGATGGCAGACGGGTTGCAGTTCAAATCGTGAGACGTGCCCGGAAGAATTTCGGGCACTGGTTGTCACCCGTTGTCTGCTGACGTCCTGCACTGTCCTCGAACGGTTCGCAGCAGTCGAAGTCGAGGCTGAATTGGTGGTTGACACCCGGCGCCGCCGAGGCGCACCTTCGATGTATGACCTCTCGGGCTCGTGGCACGCATAGGGCGTTGTTCACGGCCGTGCCGACCCGAGGCTCGATCGTGCGAAGCCCACGGCCCCGGGGACTCCCCGGGACCGGACGACGCGGTGCCGAGGACTGATCGGAGTCGGGTAACGAGTCGGCCGCCGTGCGCGCCACGGAGACCGCACGGTGGTGCCGATTCGGCACCACCGTCAGCAACACTGCAGGTCACACGGTGCCGGACAGTGTCCGGCACCGCTGTCACGAATCCGCAGGTCACGCGGTGGTGCACCGGGTGCACAGCCGCAGCGTCCTCGCGGATCGCACGGTCCCGCCGAATCGGCGGCACCGGCGCCGCCCAACTCAGGAGTGACCGGTTCCGCGCCGGACGCGGCACCGTGCTAGATGAAGCTTCGCCAGAGTGACCGGTTCCGCACCCGGTGCGGAACCGTGTTCGGCTGAATGCCGCGGGGAAGCGGTCGACGCCTCAGCGGGCTCGGGATCACAGCTGAAGGCCGGGGCCTCGAGCCGTCGCTGGCGCGAAGCGATCCCTGGACGTCGAGCCTGCGAACCGCTGAGGCAGCTCGAGCCCGATCGAGTCGCTGGCTATCGGTGGCTGGCTCCGCACCGAGCGCTGGAATCGAGGTAATCCCGTGCCGGTCGCGGAAGGCGGCGATGGTCACGAGTGCCTTGCCCCATTCCTCCGCCTCGCGCCGATCGACGGGCCGCTCCCCGAGTCTGTGCACCCAGCTCGTCTTGTCCTGAACTGCGTCCTTCGCCGGGGCGTGAGCGCGTTGTTCGATGAGGTCGCGACGTTCATCAAGGGCCGCGCGCATGTCGGGTGCCATCGGGCCGAGCGCTTCGGGGATGAGGCCGACGATGAGCTTGGCCGGCCGTCGACCCCGGCTGGTCCCGGCGGGCTTGGTTGCGAGCGCGAGCCGGTGGCGGAGCACCGCTGCGACGTCCTCGGCATCTCCGAGTCCGTATCGGTCGACGGCCGCTGGGAGCAGCCGTTCGATGTCGTGACCGTTGGCTTCGGCACGTCGCAGTTCCGCGGCGAGTGGGCCGGAACGCTTCAGACTCGATCGCGGCGTCGGCCTCATCTGGGGTCAGCGGGCAGGAGCGGATCAACATTGCCCAGCGGTCCCGTTGTGCGGCAGCTGCGATGGTCTCGTACTCGGCCGCGAGTTGGGCGATCGATGTCCACGCAGTCTGCTCGGTCGTGATCATCTGGTGCGCCGACAGTTCGGCACCACTGTTGGCGAGGACACCAACCAGAACCGACCTGGCGGTCCCACCTTCTCCGTCTGCCCCGTGGTTGTCGTCGGCCGTGTCGAGGATGACGTAGGCGTGGTTGTGCTCCCGGCCGCGCGTCATGGCGACGTACAGGTTTTCCCTCGTGGTGGTGTCGAACACGACGACATGCGCGGTATCGACGGTGAGGCCTTGGGCGCGGTGTGCGGTGATGGCGTAACCGAGGTCGACGTGGTCGGCGACGTATCCGGCGGGCAGGACGACGGCGCCGCCGTGCTTCTTGCCTTGCCGGCGTACGACGATGGAGCCGTCGTCGCGGACGTCGGCGACAGTCCAGCGATCGCCATTGCGGACCCAGCCAGCACGGAGCGTGCGGAGCCGGCGGTCGTTCTTGCGGGTGATGACCCAGTCGCCTACCGAGGCGCGGGGTGCCGTCGATCAGTGGGACCTCTGGGCCTGCGGGGATCTTCCCGGTCTCGAGGCGTTCGGCTCGGGCTCGGGCGTTGAGCTCGACCACGGCCTTGGTGTTGTCGGTGACCGGGACGCTCGCCTTCCCGGCTTCAGTGTCGTCGCGCCACGCTTGGTAGGCGGCTTCGATCATGGCTGCGGTGTCGCCGCCGGTGACCCGCTCGCGGGTGAGGTACGTGTCGACTGCCTCGGGGTGACCGTGGCGTAGGTCGAGGGAGGCACCCTTCTCCCACTCGTGGGTGAAGCGGTGGATGTCAACGAGCTCGGCCGCGTCGTCTCGGGCGTCGGCGAGCATCGCGAACGCTCCCCCGGCTTCGACGGACTGGAGTTGTGCCCAGTCGCCGACGAGCAGCACCTTGGCGCCGGCTTCGGCGGCGTGGGCGGTGATCCGGTCAAGGCTGAACGTTCCGGCGAGCGTGGCCTCGTCGATGATGACGAGTTGGCCGCGCTGGAAGCGGGAGCCGCCGCGCTCGTGTTGGTAAAGCCATTTGGCGGTGTTCTCGCACGCGATGCCGAGATCGTCGGCGAGGACACGGGCTGCGGCGGCACTCGGTGCGAGACCGACGACGGCGCCTCGTCCATGCTGCTGGGTCCGGGCCCGCTGGAGGGCACCCATGGCGGTGGTTTTGCCTGCTCCGGCCGGGCCGATGAGCACGTCGACCTGACGCCCGGAGACGGCGACCTTGGCGATCCCTTGGGCCTGCTCGGGGCTGAGCCGGTGACCCTTGACGGGTTGCCCGGCGATGGTGTCGACGATTTCGATGTCGACGGTAGGGGCGCTCATGGTGTCCGCGCGCTGGAGGAGTCTGTCCTCGGCGGCGAGCAATTGCTCGGACGAGAACACGACCGAGTGCTTGGGCCGGAAGGTGCTGGTGCCGTCGGCCCGCAGGAACGGCTCGGGGGTCGTGGCCAGCTCCGGTGGGGTGAGGCGCAGGGAGCCGAGCTCGGCGGCGTCCACGACCGGGCCGGTGACGGCCTCTCGGTCGGTGGTGGTGGCGAAGCGCCAACCGATGGTCTGGCGGGAGGCTTCGGCGTGCAGGTTCGCTCGGCGCCGGGTGGCGCGCTTCTCCCCCACCGTGGCAACGACATCTCGGCCGACCTGCTCGATCATGTCGAGAGGGATGTCGTCGGCGCGCAGCAGCCGCCTCGGAGGGGTTTGCCGTCAGGCGTCGGGCCCAGTGGTGGCATCCTCGCCGACGTTGCGGGCGGCGCGACGTCGCCACATGGTGGTGAGGTCGGCCAGTGAGTGGATTTGCTTCTCGGGCCGGTGGGCGAGGTTGGCTCGTTGGCGCAGCTTCATGATCGTGGCCGGGCGGGGACGTCGGCCGTGGTTGGCGACGTACTCCTCGATGAGTCGGTCGGTCTCGGTGTTGATGTCGTGGGAGCGGCTGGAGAACTGTTCGGTCAGCGACTGCGGCACGCCTGTGATCTCCCGGGGCGGGGTTGCAGTCGCGTCCGCGAGGTCGTCGTTCCCAGTCGACGCCGAGGGCGCGGGTGAGGTGGTCGCTGAAGATCGCTTCGTGGAGTTCGGACGCGGCGACCGTCCGGGCGTGTAGCGGGGCGCCGTCGATGGTGCGCCATTGGCCGTCGCGGGTGGCCTTGACCCGATTACTGATCACCACGTGGGTGTGCAGATGTGGGTCGTTGGCGCGGGAGGCGTAGTGGTCGAACGCGGTCGCGATGACCCCGGTGACGTCGAGCTGCGCGACACCGCCCTTGGGTCCCTTGGCGCCGCCGCGGGTGGCGATGACTTCCCGTTCCGGGAAGGCGATGGCATCGGCGACGGCGGTGTGGTGGGCGTCGGTGATGATCGCTTGCGTCCCAGCGTCGGAGACTCCCCACAGCACACTGGCCGACTTCGGGATCGAGAACGTTAGGTCGTAGCCGGCGACCGGGTGTCGACGCTTGCCGTCCTCGGGCACCTTGTACGTCCGGTATCGGCGGCCGAGATCCACACCCGTCACCGGGTGCTTGGCCTCACCGATCAGCAGGCGGAGTTCCTCCTCGGTCACTTCGTCGCCGACCTTGAGGTGGCTGTCCGGGCTCGCGATCCCGGAGCCCATCCACCTTCCGGGCGGGGTGCCGTGCTCGGTGTAGTAGCGGGTCAGCGGCGTCGAGAGTGACCGGTCCCCGTCTCCTACGGCCACCGTGCGCAGGAAGTACTCGTAGCCCTTGCCGGCGCTCATCTTGCTGATCGTCACGGTCATCGCGACCACCTCCTGTCAGGAGGTAGGTGCGCTCGACCGCCCGGCGCTCGGGGCCGTCAGACCTCAGTTGCAAGAGGCGTGAAGGGGAAATTGAGGCGAGGAAATTGAGTGGGGAGAAGGCGAAAGATGAAGAAGAATTCGAGGAGGAGAAGAAGGCGGGAGGGGACGGTAGAGGGCAGGTAGAGGCGAAGGGTAAGTGGGAACAGCGGTGGTCAAGGGCTGGCTGGTCGACCTGATCAGGCGATTTGGTAAGTCTCGTCGCCTACCCGGACCTCGACGCGAAGGGTCCCGCCGAGCGCGTCGGCGTAACGACGCAGCGTGTCGACCTTGGTCCGGTCGACATCGCCACTTTCGATCTCCGAGACCCGCTTCTGGCTGATCGCAAGCGTCTGGGCGACCTCGGTCTGGGTCATCGCCATCATTTCGCGCAGCTCACGCAGTCGATAGGCGCGGACCTCAGCCAGCATCCGCTCCATGTGGCGCGCCTGCGCCTCAGGGTTGCCGGGGCGTTCCTTGAGGAACTCCTGGTACGTCTTCGCCATCTCACTGCCAACCTTTCTCATCTCGCAGCTTCTGCAAGTGTTCGTCGTACCGGTCGTCGGCGACCGGCAAGTTCTTGCGGTACCACTTCACCCACGCCCCGTGCTTGTCGCCGGCGAGCAGCATGATGCCGCGGCGTCTGGGGTCGAAGGCGAACAAGATCCGCACCTCGCTCCGGCCAGCCGAGCCCGGCCGGAGTTCCTTCATGTTCTTGTGTCTGGATCCGACGATCGAGTCAACCAATGGCCTCCCGAGCCCGGGACCGTGATTCCCGAGGACCCTGATCGCGGCCATGACACGGTCGTAGGTGTCGTCGTCGATGTCACGCAACCAGTCCTCGATCAGCTCAACGTCGACCTCCCACACGCCACGAGTATACGCTTTTCCTTCTATACCGTAAAGGGTATGTGAATCGGGCTTCTCTTCGTTCACGACTGTGGCTTCACTTGCGTCGGGGCAAGCGACTCAAGGATCTCCGCCGTCACCGGGTTCACCTTCTCGTCGGGTTCGATGTAGTGCTCCTTGGTGATTTTCGAGGAGGTGTGCCCGAGCATCTCTGCGGCCGGGTCTGCTCCACCTGCCCTGTCGAGCACAGTCGCGACGGTTCGTCGGAACGAGTGCGGAGTGACCCCTTCAATGCCCGCTTCGTCCCGGGACCGCACGGAGCCTGCGGCGGATGTTGTTGGTCGTCAGCGGTGTGCCGTTGCGGCTGAAGAAGATCAGGTGCTCGGGATCTGCGGAAGCGATCTTCACCAAGCTGGCGCGCAGCGCCTCGGCGGTGAACGACGGCACCGACACCGTCCCGGTCGACTTCATCGTCTTGGGATGGGCTTGGCGGTGAGTCGGTTTGCCGGCCGGGGACACGATCGTTCCGCACAACCGGACCGTCGCCGGCGACCTCGTGACGTCGACGTCGCACCTGCGAATCGCGAGGACTTCTCCGATCCGAGCCGAGGTGCCGAGCATGACCTCGATGACCTGCTCCAGTTGCCCGTCGGGTGGTGGGCCGGCGAGGCCGGGGGCCGCGTCGCCAGCCGCGTACTGCCGCACGGATTGCGTCGACGGCCGATGGTCAGCGCCATCGCCTGCGACGGTGGCTTGCGCAGGCGCGCTGTGTCGCGCACCGGGTTCTTCTTCGCAATCGCGTCGTATCGGACCGCGAGTCCGAACGCGAGGCTGAGCACCGTTCTTGCCTGCTTGGCCATGCTGTAGCTCTTCGTCATGGCGAGCGTCTTGATGAACCGGTCGACCTTGCTCACCGTGATCTCGCGCAGTGTGAAGTCGTCAAAAGCCGGCTGGACCGGGTGGCGCATGTTGCGCTCGTAGAGAGCCCGGGTGCTCGGCGCCAGCTTGCCCTCAAGATCCAGATCCGCGAGCCAGAGCTCGATGAGTCTGGTGAAGGATGTGTCGGCCGTCAGCTCGCCCGACGAACGGTAGGAGGAGCGATCTGCCACGACCTTCTTGAGGTTGCGCTCGGCCTCCCGCCTTGTCGAACCGGTCGCGGACACTCGACGTACCTTGCCGTCGTCGTCCCGGTAGCGCGTGCGGGCGCGGATCTGGCCGCCCGCCGCCTTGACGTACGAGATGTCACCGAAGGTGCCGATCGGCGTGCGCGGCCTAGCCATGAGCCGTCACGCTCCCTCGGGCGCGCGGCCCGGCTCCTGTTCGCGCTGGCTGGCCAGCCGGGCGTGGACGTCGCTGACGAAGTAGCGCAGTTGGCGGCCGACATGGACGGCGCAAGGACCCTTGCCGGTGAGGCGCCAGTCGTACAGCGTCCTGACCGGCACGTGGAGGTACTCGGAGAGTTCCTCGATGCTCAGCAGCGGCTCCGGGCCGCTCAACGTGGTTGTGGTGGTCTCCATACCCCGTAGGTGTGCAGAGACCTCCGCACGACTCCCGCACCGCACGGGGCGGACCCGCACTCGATCCGCAGATCGGCTGCCCAGAGGGTTTCTGGACCGAGTATTCGGACAGTAAGTGGACACTGGATCAAATCTCTAAATGCTTTCAGGCTCGGAATCCGTAGATTCCGAGCCTGAATTTTGTAGCGGGGGCAGGATTTGAACCTGCGACCTCTGGGTTATGAGCCCAGCGAGCTACCGAGCTGCTCCACCCCGCGCCGGTGAACAAAACCTTACGCGATGGTCGGCGACGAACCCAAATCGGGGTTACTCACCAACGTCCGAGAGCCGGATCCACTGGGTGATCAGGTCACGTCCCTGTTCCATCAGACGCGCCCAGCCGACCGTGTTGCCGTTGGCCCTGGGCCCGGTCGGCGGCGGCGAACTTCGCCTCGGCACGGGCCAGCAGCGAGCGGATCTGGTCGTCGACCGGAACCCGACGGCTCGGGCTCCGCCTGCCCTGTCTCGGGGTCCGGCTCCGGCTCGGTCTCGGGAACGGGCGTGGGGGCATCGGCGGAGACGCCGAGCACGTCGGCGATGGCCTCGCGCAGCGTCGTACCGACGCCGATGCGGTCGCCATAGGAGACGAGCACGAACCGCAGGATCGGGAAGTTGGACGCGGCGTCGCCGGAGCGTCGGGTGTAGACCGGCTGGACGTACATCAGCCCGTCGCCCACCGGCAGCGTCAGCAGATTTCCGTAGATCGGGTCCACACCGCCCTGCGTGAAACCGAGAAGCTCCTCGCGGACCCCGTCATCGGTCTGCAGCAGGTTGGCGATCTGCCCCGGCCCGTCCGTGCGTTCGTCGGGCAGCTCCAGCACCGAGATCTTGCCGTAGTCGTCCGAGGTCGCGTCACTGTTGACCGACACGAACGACGCCAGGTTGCTCTTCTCCCGCGGCACGTAGACCGAGGTGAGCGCCCGAGTGTTGTCCAGGGAACAGCCGGTACGGCGGTTGCTTGGTCGTCTTGTCCTGCGGATCGGCCGGGACGTCCCAGCGGTTGGCGCCGTCGTACCAGTCGTTGGGGTTGGTGATGTGGTAGCGCGAACTGGTGGCGCTGCACCTTGAACAGGTCGTCGGGGTAGCGCAGGTGCGACATCAGCGACTCGGGGATGTCCGCCTTCGGCTCGACGACGTCGGGGAAGACCTCGCTCCACGCCCGGAGGATGGGGTCCTCCTCGTCCCGAGGCGTAGATGTGCACGGTGCCGTCGTAGGCATCGACGGTCGCCTTGACCGCGTTGCGCATGTAGTTGATCTCGTCGGTCGGCAACGTCTGGAAGCCGGGCGTATCGGTGAGCGAGTCCTCGGTCATCTCCTCCAGCGACTCGCGCTGCGACAGCGGGAACCGGTCGGTGACGGTGTATCCGTCGAGGATCCACTGGATCCGGCCGTCGATGACGGCCGGGTAGGGGTCCGAGTCGACCGTCAGCCACGGCGCGACCTTCTCGACCATGGTCCTCGGATTGCGGTCGTAGAGGATCTTGCTGTTCTCGTGCACGCGTCCTGCGAGCACCGGGTTGGGCTCGCTGAACTTCACCGCGTAGAGCAGCTTGTCGACGATGTTGTCGATCGGCACGCCGCCCGATCCGTCGTAGGTCGTGGCCTGGTTCTCGTCGTCCCGCTCACCCTTGGGCAGGTCGAGCTCGACCGAGTTCTCGCCTTCTCGCTTGCCCACGATCGAGTAGTTCGGGCTGGTCTCCCCCGAAGTAGACGCGCGACTCGTAGCCCTCGTCCGTCAGGTTGGTCAACGCACTCTCGTCGGTCTCCCCGGCCCTCGGCCCACTCGATGGTGCCCGACTGCTCGTCGTCGTCGCCCGGACGCTGATTGGCGTACGCCGCGATGACCCCGTTGCCGTGGGTGTAGACCGTGTGCAGGTTGGCCCAGTTCTTGTCGGAGTCCGCAAGACCGGCACGGTCGAGCTCGCGCACGCCCGGGACCATCGCGCGGTCAGTGCCGTCGATCTCGTAGCGGTCGACGTCGAGCACCTTCGACACGGAGTAGTAGGCGCGCACCTGCTGCTCCTGCTCGAACGTCTGGCTGACGATCTTGGGGTCCACGAGCGGCACCGACGACGAGGCGGCGTCCGGGGCCGCGAGGTCGTCGCTGGTGTCGGGCTCGGAGGAGTACGGCGCCACCTCGATCTCGTCGAGGTTGTAGGCCAGCCGGGTCGCATCGATGTTCGCTTTGGATGTAGGGCCCCTCCTTGTCCGGCACGTTGGGGCTGACACGGAACTGCTGCACCACGCCGGGCACGATCAGCCCGAGCAGCACCGCGGACAGCGCGAGCAGGGCGATGCCCATCGACGGAAGCAGCCGGGTGCGGCGCCAGATGTTGAGGAAGAACAGCACGGCGCAGATCAGCGCGATCCCGGTCAGGATCTCCTTGGCCGGCAACACCGCCTTGTCGTCGGTGTAGCCCATGCCGGTGAACAGCGAGCCGGAGCCGGTGACCGGGTCGAAGCGGTCGAGCCAGTAGTCCGCGCCCTTGGCGAGGACGAAGACGCCGAGCAGTGCGGAGATGTGCACCTGCGCGGCACCGCTGAGCCGGTCGCGTGCGACGGAGAGGCGGATGCCGCCGTACAGGTAGTGCACGAGCGCCGCGGCCATCAGGCTGATCACGGCCACGGCCATCACGAAGTCGGTGAGGTAGTGCCACCACGGCAGCTCGAAGACGTAGAAGCCGGCGTCGCGCTGGAAGTAGGGGTCGGTGTGGCCGAACGGGGAGGAGTGCTGCCACAGGGAGTAGGCGCGCCACTGTCCGGCCGCCGAGGCGCCGGCGAAGATGCCCATCAACGCCGAGACACCACCGAACAACCAGCCCATGACCGGGGTGACGGCGTCGCGATAGCGAGCCGAGTTGGGGTCACCCCCGGCGATCAGGAGCGGCCGCGCGCGATAGGCGAGGGCGAGGTTGAGCGCGACGACGGCCGCCATCACGCCGCCGAAGACGAGGAACAGCCCGATCCGGGTCCACAGCAGCGTCTGGAAGACGGAGCCGAAGCCGACCGACTTGAACCACAGCCGCTCGGTCCAGAACGACGAG
The DNA here is from genome assembly GCF_024703895.1 of Nocardioides sp. B-3. Lineage (GTDB taxonomy): Bacteria > Actinomycetota > Actinomycetes > Propionibacteriales > Nocardioidaceae > Nocardioides. Next base: position 2,898,276 of record NZ_CP087968.1, on the reverse strand, counting down.
AAACCGGTGAGGCCGAGGAACAGCACGACGATCACCGCCGCGGTGATGATCAGCGTGCGCGAGCGACCCGGCCGCCCAGAGCTCGGCGGCTCCTCCCGGCGCTCGGACTCGGCGTCGAACATCCCGCTCACAATTCCTCCAGAGTGCTTCGCAACAGCTCGAGCAGCCCGGGGACCAGCTCAGTGCCGTCGACGACCGACTGGTCGTCATCGTGGGCCCGCAGGCGCAGGGCACAGTACGTCGCACCCCGCGCGCGTGGCGCCGGCGACGATGCGGACTTCCCGGCGCAGCGGGTGGTTGCTGGCGAACTCCTCGGCGGCAGCGGGGTCGTCGGGGATCTCCGCGTCCACACCCGGCGGCAGCACGAGCCTCTCCACGACCGCGGCACAGCCGGACACCTCGGCCGGCCACACGATCGTCTCGAGCGTGACCTCCGAGCGGCTGGTCGGGCAGTGCGTCCTGCTCGACCGGCGTGAAGGAACCCTCTTCGGCAGCAGCGTCGAGGCCCATCTGCGAGGCCGGGGTCGGCTCCTGCGCGACGATCCGCGCGGTGTCGACCCGGGGCGTAGAGGCGGGCCGGCTGGTCCCAGCCGGCCTCGGCGATGTGGGACTCGATCTCGAGGACCGCGGCCGCCGGGGCCGGGTCCTGCGGGAGGGAGATCTCGCTCATGCGGCGTCCTTCGTCATGCGGGGTCCTCACAGGTCGGCAGGGTGGCATCGTGGTCGTCGGCCCGGGCGCTGATCGCCTCGACGGCGTCGTGCATGGTCTCGACCCGCACCGGGCGCATCTCGCCGGTGTCGAGATCGATCGTGTCGGAGCAGTTGTCGGCCGCCACCATGAAGAGCCGGGCGCCGGCCGCCTCGGCGCCGGCGATCTTCTGCGCGATGCCGCCGATCGGGCCGGTCCGTCCGTCGGCGTCGATGGTGCCGCTGCCGGCGACCACTTCTCCCCGCTCAACGAGCCGGGGGTGAGGGTGTCGTAGATGGCGAGCGAGAACATCAGTCCGGCGCTCGGCCCGCCGATGTTCTCCCCGATGTCGACGGAGACGTCGAACGGGAACGTGAATCCCGGGCCCGGGGTGATCCCGATCCGCTTGTCGCCCTCGACCTCGCGCGGGGTGATGTCCAGTGTGACGTCGGTGCCCTTGCGACGGACGACGAAGGTCAGCGGCTGCCCGAGCGGCGCCTTGTCGACGGCCCGCACCACGTCGTCGGCCGACTTGATCTCCACACCACCGACCGACACCGGGATGTCGCGCACCTTCAGCTTGCCGTCGGCGGGCAGGTCCTTCTCGACGTTCAGGACCTCGATCTCCGGGTCGACGTCGTAGCCGAGCTCGGTCAGCGCGGTCGCGACGGCAGCATCCCCGGGACGACACCATCTGGACGGCCGACTCGGTGTCACTGGACTCGTCGGTCTCCTCGGGGGCGTAGACCGAGTCGTAGGGATAGACCGCCTCGGACGGGCTGATCCACGCTCGCATGAGCTCCTCGAGGGTGACGTCCTCCTCGGGCTGGTCGACATAGATGGTCGTCAGCCTGAGCTCGCCGTCGTCGCGGTAGGCCTCGTGCCCCGAGACCTCGATGATCTCCCTGCCGTCCGGCGCGGCCGGGATGTCGACGCTCGGTCCGGGCCGGTAGGTGACATAGGGCAGCGGCTGCGTGCCGACGACCACGAAGAGCCCGAGCAGCAACGGCACGGCCAGCAACCCCGCAAGCGTCCGCCGACTCATGACGTCACCCTCTCAAATGCCTGCAAGCCCCCGGCACACCGACCGGCCGGGGATCGCACCAATCCGTCGACCGGAGTGACTCCGAACACAGCACAATCCCGGCTCACAGACGAGTCCGGGGCAGCACGCGTCGGCGTACGAACCCTGCAGATCCGACGCGTGCCGACATCAAGGAGTAGTTGTCCATGACTAGCTCACGACCCACCAAGCGACAAGGGGCAGTAGCCCTCGCCTGCGCCGGCGGACTGCTGACGGCAGTCGGCTTCGCCGGGCTCGGTCCGCTCTCTGCCACCGCGTCCAGTCACCGAGAGGCACCGCTCATCTCGGGCACCCCTGCAGTACGACACGACAGACGTCTATGCGTTCCGCAGCCCGGAGAAGCAGAGCACCGTCACCCCGGCTGCCAACTGGCTTCCCTTCCGGGAGCCGGCGGGTGGTCCGAACTTCTACAGCTTCGCCACCGACGCGCAGTACGACATCCACGTCGACAACAACGCGGATGCCAAGCCCGACGTGACGTTCCGCTGGACGTTCAAGGACCACTACGTCTCGGACGAGACGTTCCCTGGCAGCCACCGGTCCGGTGACGTCGCTCAAGGACAAGAACCTGAACTACTACCAGACCTACAAGCTGGTCAGGATCTCCAAGAGCGGCAAGACCAAGACCGTCGTCAACAACCGCCGCGTGGCTCCGTCCAACATCGGCGCGGCCTCGATGCCCGACTACGCCAAGCTGCGCAACGAGGCGACGATCAAGGTCGGCAAGAACGTCAAGTCCTTCGCCGGCCGGGCCGAGGACTCGTTCTTCCTCGACCTGCGGGTCTTCGACCTCCTGTACGGCGGTGACCTCTCCGAGGCCGGCGACGACACGCTCGCAGGTTTCAACGTCCAGTCGGTGGCACTTCAGGTGCCGCAGAGCTGGGTGGCGAAGAAGCAGAACGCCAAGAAGAACCCGATCATCGGTGTCTGGTCGACGACGCAGAAGAAGTCGGCCAACGGCAAGTTCCAGCAGATCTCCTGCCCGGGCAACCCGCTGGTCAACGAGGTCGTCATCCCGCTCAAGCTGAAGGACGCCTTCAACGGTCTCAAGCCGACGGGTGACGCTGCGGCGCTCAAGTACGTCACGCACCCCGAGCTGCCCAAGCTGGTCGAGGCCGTCTACGGCATCGAGGCACCCAAGACGCCGCGCAACGACCTCGTGTCGGTGTTCCTCACCGGTGTCAAGGGCCTGAACATGCCCAAGGGCAAGATCACGCCGAGCGAGCAGCTGCGCCTCAACATGTCGATCCCGGTCACGGCTGAGCCCAACCGGCTCGGTGTGATCGCGGGCGACAACCGGGGCTTCCCGAACGGCCGCAGGCTCGGTGACGACGTCATCGACATCGCTCTGCAGGTCGTCGAGGGTGAGCTCGTGGGAAGTCCCAACGACACGGGTGACGGCGTGAACGCCAACGACGTCGCCTTCGGTGACACCTTCCCCTACCCGGCTCTTCCGGCCAGTGGCAGCAACGCCGACCCGCACCCCTCCACGGGTGCTGCGGCGAAGCAGTCGAGTGACCGGGGCGGACTGCTCGGCATCGTGCCGAGCCGCAACAAGTCCATGGCCGCGATCGGCGTGGGGCTGATGGCCCTGATCGCCGGCATCGGTGGCGCCACCCGCCGCCGCAAGGCCTGACCCTCCCAACCTGCCCGGCCGCGCGAGCATCCGTCGCGCGGTCGGGCAGCACCACCGATCCATCGGTAGGAGCCCGTTCACATGCGTAGAAGCCTGACCGCCATCGGCATCGGCGTCGCCCTCGCCGTCTCCGGGGGCATCGGTGTCGCCAGCACGACCGACTCCGAGCCCGTGTCCCCCACCGGGTCAGTCGCGCGGGTCGTCCCCGACTCCGGCCGGGACCTCGCGGCCTCCATCACCGCGCTCCAGACCACGCTGCGCCGGCTGCCTGCCGACTACGTGTCCCGGGCCAACCTCGCCGTCGCCTATGTCGAGCAGGCCCGCATCACCGGCAACGCCTCCTACTACGACAAGGCCGACGAAGCCGCCGCCCCGCTCCTTCGACATCGAGCCGGACGACAACTTCACCGCCCCGGCCGCCACAGCCGCGATCCACGCCGCCCGCCACGACTTCGCGGAGGCACTGGACAACGCCGAGCAGGCCCTCGAGATCAATCCCCGCGACACGGGTGCACTGGCCATCCGTGTCGACGCGCTCAACGAGCTCGGCCGCTACGACGAACAGCTGCGGGCCCTGCGGATCGCCGACCGGCTCCAGCCGAGTACGCCGATCGCCGCGCGCTACTCCTACGCCTACGAGCTCCGGGGCGACCTGGACCGGGCCGGTGACATCCTGCGCCGCGCCTCGGCCAACGGCAGCCGCGCGGACAAGGCGTACGTGCTGACCCTGCGCGCCGACATCCTGCGCAAGCAGGGTCGCCTCGCGGCCGCCGGTCGCGACCTCGACCTCGCCCGCCAGATGGTGCCGACGTACCTGCCCGCCCCGGTCTCCGAAGCCCGTCTGGAAACCGCGCGCGGCGACCTCGAGGCAGCGGTGGCGACCCGGCAGGACGTGGTCGCCCAGCAGCCGTTGCCCGAATACGTCATCGAGCTCGGCGAGCTGCTCCTCCACCTCGGCCGGACCGGCCGGGCCGACGCCCAGTTCGAGGTCGTCCGCACCACCATCCAGCTGCTCGACGCGAGCGGCGTCGACACCGACCTCGAGACGGCGTTGTTCGAGGCCGACCACGGCTCGCCCGCGGAGGCGCTGCGCCGGGCCCGGTCCGAGTGGGACCGCCGGACCAGCGTCCACGTCGCCGACGCCTACGCATGGGCCCTGCACCGCTCCGGACGTGACTCCGAAGCACTCCCGATCGCCCGGGCCGCGACCCGGCTCGACAGCCCCGAGGCGAGGTTCTGGATCCACCGCGGCACCATCGAGTCGGCCTTGGGCATGACCGACGCGGCCCGCACCCACCTGCGGCGCGGCCTCGCCACCGACCCCGGCCTCTCGCCGTGGCAGCGCGACGAGGCACGGGCCACCCTCTCCGGGATCGAAGGCACCCGATGAGAACCGTTGCGCGTCTCCTGCTCGCCCTCGGCGCGATCACCGCCTGCCTCTTCGTGACCGCGGCACCGGCCTCGGCTCACCCGCTCGGCAACTTCACGATCAACCGCTACACCGGCATCCTCGTCTCCCCGACCGGCGTCGAGGTCGATCACGTGGTCGACCCGGCCGAGGTCCCGACCGCCCAGCTGGGCAACGCGATCGACGACCTGCCGGCCCTCGCGGAGCGCGAGTGCGCCACGACCGCTCGCGGGCTCGACCTCTCGGTCACCGGGACCGCCGTACCCCTCACGCTCGAGAGCTCGTCCGCGTCGACCACGGACGGGGAGGGCGGGCTGCCCATCACCCGGATCACCTGCACCTACTCCGGCGCGGCCGACATCGGCGCCGGCGAGGTCACCTTCGACGACCGGACCGCACCCGGTTCGGTGGGCTGGCGAGAGGTCACCGCGGTCGGCGACGAGATGACCCTGACCAGCTCCGACGTGCCGGCCGAGAGCACCAGCGACCGCCTCACGTCCTATCCCGAGGACCTGCTGCAGTCCCCGCTGGACGTCACGTCCGCGACCCTTGTCGTCTCCCCCGGCGGCCCGGCGGGTGTCCTGCCCGGAAGCGGCGACACCGACCCGACCGCCACGGACGGCAGCTGGCTCTCGACGCGTGCCACGGCACTGCTGGGCGACAGCGGCTGGCTGGCCGCGGGCCCGGCACTCCCGGCCGCACTCGCCCTCGGCGCCACCCACGCCCTCTCCCCCGGCCACGGCAAGACGGTGATGGCCTTCTACCTCTCCCAGCGCGGCGACTCGTCGGTCCGGTCGGCCTTCGCCGTCGGCAGCGCGGTCACGGCCGCGCACACGGGCTCCGTCCTGCTGCTGGGCCTGCTGGTCTCGTTGAGCAGCGCCTTCGTGCCTGCCCGGCTCTACCCCCGGCTCACCCCGGCCACCGGACTCCTGATCGTCGGGCTCGGGGTCTACCTGCTCGCGCGACTGCGTTCGGTCGACGTGGACGGTGGTCATGGCCATGGCCATGGCCATGGCCATGGCCACGGCCACGGCCACGGCCACGGCCACGGCCATGGGCACGGGCACGGGCACGAGGACGGGTCCGTGGCTGTCGCCACGCGCGTCGCCGTACCGGTCGAGACCCAACCCGCTGCCACGCCCGGCCGCTGGGGCGTGTGGGTGATGGGTCTCGTCGGCGGCCCGGTGCCGAGTCCGTCCGCGTTGCTGCTGCTCCCGGCTGCCGTCGCCCTCGGCCGAGCCCGGTTCGGCTTCGCCCTCGTGGTCGCGTTCGGCATCGGGATGGCGGTGTCCCCGGCCGCGGTCGGCCTGCTCGCACGCGACCCGGTGCTGCGCCTCGAGGGCCTCGCCGAGCGACGCGGCTTCCTCGGCGGCAACGTTCGGACGTTCCTGCGCTACGGCGCCGCGATCGGCATCTGTGGCGTGGGAGCCGCGTTGGTCATCCGCACCGTCCTGCAGCTCTGATCAACGGCGGGTGGGACGCACCGCGATCCCGGTGCTGCGGTCGGGCTCGCGGGCCGGACGCACCGGGTGCTTGCTGCGGTGGTCCTTCTCGAGCGCCTTCTGCAGACGTTGTACGGCGACGTCGCGATCGACCTCGCCACGGCCCTCGCGGCCCAGCCAGCTGACCCACACCATGGCGCCGACGGTCACCGGGGCGGGCACCACGAGCCAGAGCAGGATCTCCACGACCTCAGGGTAGGCCGACCCACTCCTCCGCACCGTCGGCGAAACGCTGGTGCTTCCAGATCGGCACCTCGGACTTCAAGGTGTCGATCAGTGACCGCGACGCGTCGAAGGCCACGCCACGGTGGGCGGCGGTGGTCGCGACGATGACCGCGATGTCCCCGATCGCCGGGTGCCCGACGCGGTGTACGGCGACGAGTCCGTGCACGTCGTACGCCCCCGCCACCCGGTCGCAGACGTCGCGCAGCCGCGCCGGGGCCGTCGGGTGGGCGGAGTAGTCGAGGGAGGTGACGCCCTGTCCGCCGTCGTGGTCGCGCACCCGGCCGACGAAGAGCGTCAGCCCGCCGGCCGCGTCGTCGTCGAGGGCGGCGACCACTTCGCCGACATCCAGCGGCTCGTCGCGGATCTCGACGAGGCGGACTGCTGTGTGCGAGGGAGCCTGCGTCATGGTTCGAGTGTAGGTAACCGCTGGGGCGCGGTGAGTACGGTTGAGCCATGAGTGAGAACCCCGGTGATGGACCGGACGAGCAGAACCCCTTCAAGGGCACGCCGTTCGAGCAGCTGTTCAGCGGGATGGCCGCCGGTGGCCAGATGCCCGACCTGAGCTCGCTGATGAACCAGATGCAGGCCTTCATGCAGCCCCACGACGGCCCGGTCAACTGGGCGGTCGTCACGGACACCGCGCGCAAGCTGTCCTCCCGAGAGCCCGACCCGACGCCGACGCAGGCCCAGCGCGACGCAGTCGCCGACGCCGTGCGGCTGGCGGACCACTGGCTCGACGACGCGACCGACTTCCCCTCCGGCGTCACCACCACGGCCGCCCGGAGCCGCGCCGAGTGGATCGTCGAGACCACCGACGTCTGGAAGCGCCTCGTCGAGCCGATCGCCGGCGCCGCGGTCGGCGCTCTGGGCAACGCCCTGCCGGAGGAGGCCCGCGCGATGGCCGGGCCGCTGCTGGGCATGATCGGCAAGGCCACCGGCGCGATGGTCGCCGCCCGGGTCGGCCGGGGGCGTGGGCGCGCTCTCCAACGAGGTGCTCGGCGCCTCCGACATCGGCCTGCCCCTCGGCCCCGACGGCAAGGCGGCACTGCTGCCCGGCAACGTCGAGAAGTTCGCCGCCGAGCTCGACGTCAGCACCGACGACGTGCTCCTCTACCTCGCCCTGCGCGAGGCCGCGCACCAGCGCCTCTTCGCCAACGCGAAGTGGCTGCGCGAGCACCTGATCGGTGCGGTCACGGCGTACGGCGAGGGCATCGAGATCAACACGGCCGGCATCGAGGAGAAGCTCCGCGAGATCGACCCGACCAACCCGGCGGCTATGCAGTCGGCGATGGAGGGCGGGCTCTTCGACCTCGCCAAGTCTCCCGCCCAGCAGGCCGCCCTCGAGCGCCTCGAGATCACGCTCGCGCTCGTCGAGGGCTGGGTCGACGAGGTCGTCTCGCAGGCGACCGAGCCCCCGGATGCCCAACGCCGCGAAGCTCCGGGAGACCGTCCGCCGCCGCGCGGCGGGTGGTCCGGCCGAGGAGACCTTCGCCGCCCCGGTCGGTCTCGAGCTGCGCCCAAGGCGACTCCGCGACGCGTCGACGTTGTGGGGTTCGCTGCGGACCCGGCAGGGCACCGAGGGCCGCGACGGCGTGTGGATGCACCCCGACCTGCTGCCCACGGCGGCCGACCCGGACGACCCGCTCGGGTTCCGCGAGGACGCCGCCACGCCGCAGACACTGTCCGACGAGGACTTCGACGCCGGGTTGCGCGAGCTCCTCGACGGTCCGGACGACAGCCCGGACGACAGCACGCAGTGATCCACGACGACGCGCTCGCCCTGCTGGCGGGCTGGACCCCACCGAGCCCGCACGACGGTGCGCTGCGTGACCGCTACGTCGCGCACCTCCAGCAGCACCCGGACGGGCTGCTCAAGGCGTGCTTCCCCGACCACGTGACGGCGGGGGCGATCGTCGTGTCCCGAGCCGGCGACGCCGTGCTCCTCAACCACCACCGCAAGGCGGACGCCCGGCTCGCGTTCGGTGGCCACATCGAACCGCAGGACGCCACGCTGGCCGACGCGGCGCGGCGCGAGCTGCGGGAGGAGTCCGGGCTGACGGTCTTCGACTTCGACCCGAATCCCCTCTCCCCGGACGAGCACGCGGTCGACTTCTGCTCCGACCGCGGCACCGTGCACCACCTCGATGTGCGGTTCCCGGCGACGGCCGAGCCCGACGGCGAGCACGTCGTCAGCGACGAGTCGCTCGACGTGCGCTGGTGGCCGGTCGACGCCTTGCCGAGGACGTTCGACGACATGTACCGCCTGATCGATGCCGCCGTCGAGCGGGTGGATCAGTCGACCTCGGCCTCGCCCGAGTCGTCGTAGCCGTCCGGCAGCTCCATCCGCGCCGCTGACGACCAGCCGGCGAGGTAGCCCTTCGCCCGCTCGGACTTGGGATAGCGGTCGACCCACGCCCAGAACTTCGGCCCGTGGCCGGGCTCGAGCAGGTGCGCGAGCTCGTGGATCAGCACGTAGTCGACGACCCGGGGCGGCATCTGCTGCAACCGCACGGAGAGCCGGATCGACCGGTCACCGGGCGTGCACGAGCCCCACCGCGACTTCTGGTTGGAGACCCAGCGGACGCTGCCCGGGGTGGCGAGCCCGCCGAGCCACGTGTCGTTGAGCGCGGCGGCACGCGCGAGCAGCTCCTCGTCGCTCGGCTTGCGCCGCGACTCCTTGCGCTCGATCCGCGCCACCATGTCGGCGACCCACTTGGCCTCGTCGCGCTTGCTCATGGACGCGGGGATCAGCACCACGATGAGGTCGCCCTCGCGGTAGGCCGACACCGTCCGCCGACGGCGCTTGGAGCGGCGGACCTCCACCTCAGACATGGTTGGCCCACTCGAGGAGACGCTCCCGCGGCCGGGTGTTGACGATCCGGTCGGCGTCGATGCCCGCCTCCTGCGCCCGCTCGCAGCCGTAGTCGAGCATGTCGAGCTGGCCGGGCGCGTGCGCGTCGGAGTCGATGGAGAACAGGCAGCCGAGGTCGCGGGCAAGCTCGAGCAGCTGGGTCGGCGGGTCACGCCGCTCGGGCCGCGAGTTGATCTCGACCGCGGTGTTGTTGTCGCGGCAGGCCTCGAAGACCGCCCGCGCGTCGAACTGGCTCTGGTTGCGGGTCCCGCGATTGCCCGTCACGAGCCGTCCGGTGCAGTGCCCGAGCACGTTGGTGCGCGGATTGCGCATGGCGCCGACCATCCGTCGCGTCATCGCGTCGGCGTCCATCGCCAGCTTGGAGTGGACGCTCGCGACGCGGACGTCGAGCCGGGCCAGCAGCTCGTCGGTCTGGTCGAGCGAGCCGTCGTCGAGGATGTCGACCTCGATGCCCTTGAGCAGGGTGAACGCGCCACCGAGGTGCACGTTGATCGCCTCGACGACACCCAGCTGGCGGGTCAGGCGTTCGGGGCTCAGACCTCGAGCGACCTTCAGCCGCGGCGAGTGGTCGGTGAGCACGAGGTAGTCGTGTCCCAGCTCCATCGCCGTCATCGCCATCTCCTCGATGGGCGAGCCGCCGTCGGACCAGTCGGAGTGGGAGTGGCAGTCGCCACGCAGCAGCGCCCGCAGCTCGCGACCACCGCTGGCCAGCGGTCCGGCGTGCTCGGCCTCCAGCTTGGCGAGCCGCTCAGGAACGACCCCGCGACACGCGTCGGCGATGACGGCCGCCGTGCTCGGCCCGATCCCGGCCGGGTCGGTGAGTGTGCCGGCCTCGGCGCGCGCCGCGACCTCTTGGGCACCGAGCGGCAGGATCACCGCGGCGGCCGACCGGAAGGCCCGGATGCGGCGCGTGTCCTCACGCGCGCTCGAGCAGGAAGGCGATCCGCCGCAGGGCCGCGACCGGGCCGCCGACGTAGTCACTCATCGCGTCTCCCAAGAATTTCTTTGCTCCACAGGGGGTCTCTCACCATTGTGGCTGGTCATGGCCTCGGCGCACCGCCCCGCCGGGCGTGTCCCCCACAACCTCGTCCCCGCAAAGGGCCCGGTTGTCCACCGCGACCCGCGCGTCGTCCACACCTTGTCCACAGGCCAGTCCACAGCCGTGGATGGACCCCCGTTGACCGCGCGAACCGGCGTCTCATAGGTTTGCCCCCAGATGAGGCCCTCGGCCCCGTCGGGCTCGACCAGCGTGGGGAAGCGCTTGGTCGGACGCCAGCGGACCGAGGGCCTCTTCTACCTTGTACGGCGATCAGTTGCCGTCGAAGACCGGCGACCGCTTCTCGCGGCTGGCCGCGATGCCCTCCCGGAGGTCGGCCGTGGCCAGCGTCATCGGCTGGGCCAGTGCCTCCCACTGCAGGGCGGACTCGAAGTCGGCGTGACCGCCGTCGGCCAGCGCGATCTTCGTGAGCTTGGTGGCGATCGGGGCGGTGGCCGCGATGTCGGCAGCGATGGCGAGCACGTCGTCGTCGAAGGACGCGCTCTCGATCACCCGGGAGACGAGACCGATGCGCAGCGCCTCCTCCCGCCTCGACCACGCGACCGGTGAGCAGCAGGTCGCGCGCGTGCGCCGGGCCCACGACGTTGGGCAGCAGGAAGGTGCCGGCCATGCCGGCGTGCATGCCCAGCTTGACGAACGGCACGCCGAGCTTGGCGCCGGTCGCGGCGTAGCGGATGTCGCAGGCCGGGGCGAGGCATAGCCCGGCACCGATGGCGTGGCCGTTGACCGCGGCGATGGTGGGCACCTCGAGCTTCCGGATCGAGAGCCAAGCACGGTAGAACGGCAGCATCCGGTTGCGGAGGTGGTCGACGCTCGCGTCCGGCTCGCTGGAGATCCAGCCGGTGTTGCCACCGGAGCAGAAGGCGGAACCCTCGCCGGTCACCACGACGGCTCGCACCGACCGGTCGGCGGCGATTTCCTCGATGGCACGCACCCATGACGCGGTCATCTCGTCGCTCATCACGTTGCGCATCGCGGGGTTGTCGAGCGTCAGCCGGACCACGCCGGGAGAAGGCCGATCGAGCCGGAGCTGGGCGTATTCGCCCGTGTTTTCAGACATGCGCGCCAGCCTACTGATCGCGCGTGTTGCGCCTGATCGCGAGCGGGGTTGGCGTAATGTCCATCACGGACCAGCGGCCCATCTCGTGCGGAGCCGTGCGTCCCCGACGGGCTTCCCCACCAAATCCCGTCGTGACGAGGCGAGAAAACAAGGAGGCCGTCATGGCGGAGACCCCGGAGCGGCGAGTTCTACTGCGTCAAGTGCAAGGAGAAGCGCGAGGCGGAGGGTGAGGTCAAGGTCAACGACAAGGGCACCCGGATGGCCAAGGGCGTCTGCCCCGTCTGTGGCACCAACCTCAACCGCATCCTCGGCAAGGCGTGACCTTCCCCCTGCGTGAGCAGTGGGCGGCGCCACCCCACGGGTGGCGCCGCCGCTGTCATTTCCGCACCGACCGGCAGCCTGTGGATGAGCGGATGCCGACCCCGTCGAAGCCTGCTTGAGTGTCGCCATGTCCACGATGCGCAGGGTGCGCGCCCGGGTGCACGCTCCCGCCTCCTGCCTCGCGCCCGTCACCGCCGTCCTCGACCTCGCCGGCCTCCGACCGAGCAGCCGGGCCGACGTCGCCCTCCTCGTCACCGACCGCGACGACCCGACCGAGGCCGACCAGTGGTCGGTCGACTCGTTGCCACACACGGTGGTCCGGCTCGGCCGGGAGTCGCTGCGGGTCGGTCCGTTCGTGCAGCCGGGAGTCACCGCCTGCCTGCGCTGCCCGGCGGTGGCCGGCGCTCCCGGTGCCGAGCGGCCTGCGGCGTACGCCGATCTCGACCCGGCCCCGGTGATGATGGCGCTCGCCCGGGCGGTGCGTGACCCGGTGACGTGGCAGGCGGGCGAGCTGCCGACGACGTGGTCGAGCACGGTCACCCTCGGCACCGACCTGCGTCCGGAAGTCACCCAGTGGCCACGACACCCGCACTGCGGTTGCTCGTGGGGAGCGTCGCTGGGCGTCGGCTGATCCGGTCACCACCTGCCCGATCACCACCGGGCGCTGTCGAGCTTCCCCTCGATCGCACGCAGGTGGGTGCGTGAGCACTCCTCGCAATAGCTGCGCCGCCGCCCGTTCTCGACCGAGGTCGTCCACGTCAGCGTCTCGGCGTCGGCGGCCTGCCGACCGCACATGTCACATGTCCGCATGCGTCGCACGCTACGCCTCGAGAGCCGCCCGCGTGCCCCGAAATCGCCAAGACCGGCACGACCCGGACTGTTCCGTGTCGTGCCGGTCCTGCTGCATCACCCGCGATCAGGGCGAGCCCCCGTGTTTCGGTGCTGGTCCTAGATCGCGCGGGCGAGGGCGAGACGCGCCTGCTGCGCGGCCATTTCGGCCTTGCGGCTCATACGACGGGCCGGGGGCCAGCTGGTGGCCACGTCGCAGCTGCTGCGCCTCTCCCGGGCGCGTGGTCATCTGTGCGCGCCCGAGTCTTCTTGCATCGTGTTCATGTCGAATCCTTTGAAAGTTGTGTTGTTCATGGCGGGTGGAGCTCCGGGTTCAGCTTGAGAAGGTGCCGTCGCGTCACGCTGCGGCTTCGGTCTTGCGGGGTCGACCGCGGGGACGCTTGCGCGGGATCACCACGCCCCGGAGGAAGAGTTCGCCGCCCCAGACGCCCCACGGCTCACGCCGTTCGAGGGCACTGCTGAGGCACAAGGCCCTGGACCGGGCAGTCCTGGCACAGGGTCTTGGCGTACTCGACGTCGGACGGGGACTCGGCAAACCACAGCTCTGCGTCGTTGGTACGGCAGGGCAGCAGCTCGTCATCCACCTTGGCAGCCGCGTCGTGGAGGTCACCCAGGTCACCCTGGACGGCTTCGTCGGCTCGGTTGCGGTCGAGAACACTGATGGTCATGTGTGTCACCTCCTTCTCGTTGACCTGATCGCTGGTGCAGAAAACTTCTGGGAGCGGGCCGCGGCTCTTCGTCGGAGAAACGAAAAGGCCGCGAATCCCGGTGGGGATCCGCGGCTCGGAGGTGAGCCGATTCAGTGTTGTCAACTGATCGGCGGACTCCGGGCGTCGGATCCGGCCGTGCTGTAGCCGGCAGCGAGGCCCGTCACGCGGACTGCGGCAACCCGGCCGCGCACGACGTGGGAGGTCGGAGCGCAAATGGGCATGCCAAAGTCCGGCGTGAGAGCCGGCTTCTGCCAGTGAAGTTCTTCATTGCGATCCACCTCCTTCGGGTGAGTGAGCGCCGACCGGTGTCAGTGGTCGTGGTGCGCGATGGCTGATGGAGTAAAAGTAGCCGCTGCCCCATGTAATGGGCAAACCATTTTATGGGTATTTCTTCAGATTTCTTTGCCGGCCAGCACGGCGAGCACGTCGTCGCCGTACTTCGCCAGCTTGGAGGAGCCCACACCACTGATCCTGAGCAGTTCGCGCTCGTCAGCGGGACGGTGCTCCGCGATCAGCTGGAGGGTCGCGTCGGTGAAGACCACGAAGGCCGGGACGCTGTCGTCGGCCGCGCGCGCCGAGCGCCACTCGCGCAGTCGCTCGAAGAGCGCCTCGTCGTAGGACGCGGGGCAGTCGGCGCAGCGGCCGATCTTCTTCTCCGACGGGGAGGCGAGCGCGCCGCCGCACTCGCGGCAGTGCCGGGCCTTGCGGTTGCGGCTCGTCGTTCCGGTCACCGCGGCTGAGCGCTCGACCTCGGCCACCCCGTCGAGGAACCGGGACGGCTTGCGGGAGCCGCGGCCGCCGGGGTTGCGGGCCAGCGCCCGGGGAGATCGACAGGTGCTTGCGGGCCCGGGTGACGCCGACGTAGAGCAGGCGGCGCTCCTCCTCGATCGCGGCCGGGGTCTCGGCGTAGGTGATCGGCAGGGTGCCGTCCTGCATGCCGCACAGGAACACCGCGTCCCACTCCAGCCCCTTGGCGGTGTGCAGCGTGGCGAGGGTGACGCCGTCGGCGATCGGCGCGTGCTGCTCGGAGGCGCGTCGGTCGAGGTCGTCGACGAGGTCGCCGAGGCTGGCCGTGGGGTGCTCACGGACGAATTCGGCCGCCCGGTCCACCAGCGCCTGCAACGACTCCCACCGGTTGCGGGTCTCGCCGCGGGTGCCGGGCGGCTCCGGGGTCCAGCCCATCCCGGAGAGGGTCGCCCGGACGAGGTCGGTGACCGACCCCTCGGACTGGCCACCGCGGGCGGTCCCGCGCAGCAGGGTGACCGCCTGACGGACCTCGGCCCGGTCGAAGAAGCGAGCGGCGCCGCGCACGACGTAGGGGATCTTGCGACGGGTGAGGGCGTCCTCGAACGTCTCGGACTGCGCGTTGATCCGGAACAGGATCGCGATCTCGCCGGCCGGCGTGCCGGCGGAGCGCAGGGTCGCGATCTTGTCCGCGGCGGCACCCGCCTCGGCGACCTCGTCGGTGTGGGCCCGGTAGGTCACCTCGGGTCCGGCCGGCTGCTGCGCCCTCAGTTCCACTCCCTTGCTCGGCGTCCCCGCCAGCATCTTGTTGGCGGCGCCCACGATCTGCGGCGAGGAGCGGTAGTTGCGCACCAGCTCGACCGACGTCGCGGCCGGGAACTTCTTGGTGAAGTCGCGGAGGTAGGACGCGTTGGCGCCGGCGAAGGAATAGATCGTCTGGGCCGGGTCGCCGACGACGCAGATCTCGTCTCGCCCGCCGAGCCAGAGGTCGAGCAGCGCCGACTGGAGGGGCGACACGTCCCGGAACTCGTCGACGACGAGCCACTTGTACTGCCTGCGGACCTGCGCGGCGACGGCCTCCTCGTCGGCCAGCAGGCCGGCCGCGAACAGCAGCACGTCCTCCATGTCCATCCGGGTCTGGCCGCGCTTGATCTCCTCGTAGCCCTCGTAGACCCGCGCCACCGAGTCGGGGTCGAGCTGGGAGACCGACCTTCCTCGCTGGGCGGCGACGCGCGTAGTCGTCGGGCGAGACGTTGCTGACCTTGGCCCACTCGACCTCGCTGGCGAGGTCGCGCAGTAGTGCCCGGTCGGTCTGGATCCGCTGCCGCCGGGCAGCCCCGGCCAGCAACCCGATCTTGGAGTCGATCAGCTCGGGCAGCTCGTGCCCGTGCACGCGGCCAGAAGTAGCGCAGCTGACGCAGCGCCGCGGAGTGGAAGGTGCGGGCCTGCACTCCCCCGGCTCCGAGCGTGCGGAGCCGCCCGCGCATCTCGCCTGCCGCGCGAGTCGTGAAGGTCACCGCGAGGACCTCGGTCGGGGCGTAGACGCCCGACGCGACGCCGTACGCGATGCGGTGCGTGATGGCCCGGGTCTTGCCGGTCCCGGCGCCGGCGAGCACCCGCACGGGTCCGCGGATCGCCTCGGCGACCTGGCGCTGCTCGGGGTCGAGAGCGGCCAGCAGCTCGTCGGGCGTGGGCATGAGGGTGGAACAACTCCCGGGGGTGGATGGTTGGGGCTTGCGAACACTCAGAAACCCTAGACGTCAGGACGGACAACGCCTCATGAGCAGCAGCTTCACGATGTACAGCACTCCCGGTGTGGCTACTGCCACCGGCTCAAGGGCCAGCTCGACCGGGAGGGCATCAGCTACGAGGTCGTCGACATCGAGCAGGACCCCGACGCCGCGTTCATCGTGGAGCAGGCCAACGGCGGCAACCAGACCGTGCCCACGCTGGTCTTCACCGACGGATCCGCGCAGACCAACCCGTCACTGGCGCAGGTCAAGGCGAAGATCGCCGCCCTCGCCTGATCGAGCCTGATCAGCAGCGCGACTCGAGGGTCGCGAGTCCAGACCCGCTGAGGTTGGCGCACGCCGACCCGCGCCCGGTCGCGGCCATCAGCAGGTCGATGCCCCGACCCCGGACGGTCAGGCCGGCGCCGTGCTGCCAGTCCACGTCCGTGGCGACGAGGGCGATCCCGTCGATCCGCCGCTTGGTGCCGATCAGGGTGTTGGACCCTTGGAAGAACTCGAGGCACGCCTCCACCGCCTCGGCGGGGTAGTCGTGGGAGATGCCGAGCGGACGACGGATGTCCTCGGCGTGGATGATCGTCTCGCCCAGCCGGGCGGTCTTCGGTCCGGCGGCGCCTTCTTCGAGTGCTGGATCGCCCGGAAGCTCGCGAGCGTCTCGGCCGGCGTGAACCCGATGTGCTTGATGATCCCGCGGTCGGCGAACTCCGAGAACCGGAAGCCGCTGCGGACGATCCCGACGCCGAAGCCGAGCGGGCCGGTGTGGGCCGTGCTGACCATGTGCGCCAGCGTGTGGTGGACCGTCCACTCCGCGTTCAGCGAGGGCGTCTCCCACTGCTCGTCGGTCAGTCCGGCCGGGTCGTCGGCGAGCGCTCCGCGCTCGGCCGCCACGGTCTCCCACATGTGCTTCACGGGCGGAAGACTAGATCACCAGCCGGCGACCAATGGCGACCCCAGCCACGCCTCCATCAGCGACGACGAGATGGACACCCCGCCGGGCACGACGATGCCGGCGCCGGTCTCCCCGCGCAGGTCGGCACGGCTGAACCATCGCGCCTCCACCACCTCGGTGCCGTCGACGTCGATCTCCTCGCTCAGCGCCCGCCCGGTGAAGCCGAGCATCAGGCTCGAGGGCAGCGGCCGGGGCTGGTTGCCGAAGTAGGCGACCTCGCCGACGAGGACGCCCGTCTCCTCCATCACCTCGCGGCGCACGGCGTCCTCCGGGGGTCTCCCCCGGCTCGCAGAAGCCGGCCAGCGTCGAGAACCGCTTCTCCGGCCACGACGCGTTGCGTCCCAGCAGGATACGTTCGTCCTCGCTGCCGGGCTCACCGAGCGTGATGGCCATGATCACCGCCGGGTCGGTGCGTGGGAACTGCGACTTGCCGCACGACGCGCACCGCAGCTCGTGCCCCGCGTGGGTCGATTCGAGCCCGCCTCCGCAGCGCGGGCAGAAACGGTGTGCCCAGTGCCACTCCGCCAGTCCGACGGCGTGGAAGAGCCACGGCACCTCGGCCGTCAGCGCCTCGTCGCCCGCGATCACCCGCGGGAACAGGCGCGCAGGCCCTGCCACTCCTCCTTCTCCCCGGGTACGGCGCCCGGGTCGGCGATCACCGCGAAGCGGGTCACGCCGTCGGCGTGGCCGAGCAGCAACCGCGTCCCTTCGGGCGCGTCCGCGGCAGCGACCCGGGGGGACGGCGCCGTCGACCGGGCGCAGCCGGGTGCCGGACAGCACCAGCACGCGGGTCGAGGAGTCGGCCCAGCGTTCGGCGATCCAGTCCTCATCCGTACGCCGCATCCCCTCCCGGTCGTGCGCGTGCGCGGACAGGGCGACGTGGGGCAGCTCGCGGGTCACGGGTTCTAGGGTGCCAGCATGAGCGAGCGAAGCGAGCGAGTCATCCAACACAGCGCGGATAGTGCCTCATGCGCGCACGGAGCGAAGCGAGTACGTGCATGAGCATCCACATCGCCGCCACCCCCGGAGAGATCGCCCCCGTCGTCCTGATGCCCGGCGACCCGCTGCGGGCGAGGTGGATCGCGGAGACCTTCCTCGACGACGCCAAGTGCTACAACGAGGTCCGCGGCATGTACGGCTACACCGGCTTTGGCGTGGCCAGCGCGTCTCGGTGCAGGGCTCCGGAATGGGCCAGCCGTCACTCGCGATCTACGTCAACGAGCTCTTCCGCGACTACGACGTCGAGTCGATCATCCGGGTCGGTTCGTGCGGCGCCGTCACCGAGAAGGTGGCCGTCCGCGACGTCATCCTCGCCAGCGGTGCGTGCACGGACTCGTCGATGAACACCCACCGCTTCGGTGGCTACGACTACGCGCCGGTCGCCGACTTCGGCCTCCTGAGTCGTGCGTACGCCGCCGCGCTGGCCCTGCCCGACACCACCACGCACGTCGGGCTGATCATGTCGAGCGACTCGTTCTACTCGCCGCGACCCGAGCTCATGAAGCCGATGGTCGAGCACGGGGTCCTCGCGATCGAGATGGAGGCCAGCGCGCTCTACACGCTCGCTGCGGCGAACGGGAGGAAGGCCCCGGCCGTGTGCACTGTCAGCGACCACATCGTCACCGGCGAGGAGACGACCTCGGCGGAACGCGAGCAGACCTTCGGCGCGATGATCGACATCGCGCTCACGGCTGCCCTCGCCTGACCTCCACGATCAGCCGGCCACGAGCGCCTCGAGCTCGGCGCGACCCGGCAACGCCTCGGGCTCGACCGTCCGTCCCGAGCGCACGTAGTGGAACGCGGCGCGCACCGACGTGATCGGCACGTCGTGGATCTCGGCCCACGCGAGGCGATAGATGGCGAGCTGGAGCGGGTCGGCAGACCCGGACCGGCCGGTCTTCCAGTCGACGATCAGGAACGTGCCGTCGTCCTCGCGGTAGACGGCGTCGATGCGACCGCGCACCACCTGCCCGGCGAGCACCAGCGCGAACGGCGCCTCGACCGCGTGGGGTGCTCGGTCGGCGAAGGGTCCCGACTCGAAGCTGTCGATGACGTCGCGCAGCTCACCCTCGTCGTCGATGCCGGCGTCGGCCCGGCCCCACAGCTCGTCGGGCTCGATCAACGCCTGCTGACCGAACCGCGCCTCCACCCACGCATGGAAGTCGGTGCCGAAGCGCGCCCTGGTGCGACGGTGGTCGCGGCATCGGCCGGGCCAGCTCGCGAGCAAGCGCGTCCGGGTCGTCGTGGAGCCGGGTGAGCGCGGTCGCGGACAGGCTCGACGGGAGGGGTACGGCGATGTCGGTGGCGCGGGACGCCCGGGCCTCGGCGAGGAGCTGACCGAGGTCGTCGTCCCAGTCGGCGACGCGGGCGGACTCGACCCAGTCGAGTCCCTCGTCGGGCGCCGTCGGGTCGCTGGCCAGCACCAGCTCGGCCGCGGCCAGCCGCCGGCGTGCTTCCTCACCCGGACCCGGCACCGGCCGGGGCCGCGACGGGTCGACAGCGTCGTTGGGGTTGGGTGACTTGGCGGGTGGCTTGTCGAGCCGAGCACCGACGGATGCTCCCCACTCCTCGAGCTGGTCGCGCACGACCTGCTGGTAGGTCGACGGGCCGAAGGGTGAGCTGCGTTGGCCCCAGACGTAGGACGTGACCGCGAGGTGGTGGGCGGCCCGGGTGAAGGCGACATAGCCGAGGCGCAGCTCCTCCTCGGCGTCGTGCTCGCGGGTGTCGGAGCGATAGGTGTCGAGCGCGGCCTTGTCGTAGCCGCGCAGCTGCGGCTGGTCGGCCCGGTCGCCACGCAGCGGCGCCGGGAGCACGGCCGGAGAGCTCGTCCACAAGGTGCGGGAGCGGTTGCTCGGGGAAGCGCGTCTCGCCGACGCCGACGCAGAAGACGGATGACCACTCGAGGCCCTTGGCCCGGTGGACCGTCAGCAGCTTGACCGAGTCGGCGGCGGTGGGGGTGGCGATGTCGAGGCCGTTGCCCCGGGTCGTCCTCGGCGGTGAGGTAGGCCAGCAGCGCGGGCAGTGTCACGTCGCCGTCGACCGACTGGAACTCCGCGACGGCCTTGACGAAGAGGTCGAGGTTGTCGCGGCGGGCGGCGGCGGCCGGCGCCGTGGCGGAGGCCAGCTCGACGTCGACCCCGGTGGTGTCGATGACGCGCCGCACGACGTCGAGGAGCGGGTCGCCGACATGGGCGCGGAGTCGGCGCAGCTCGCCGGCGAGCAGGCCGAAGCGCTCGCGCCTCGGGCGAGTAGGGGGCGTCACCCGGGTCGGCGAGCGCGTCACTGAGTGCGGGCAGCTCGGAGGTGTCGATGCCGTCGGCGATCCGCAGCAGCTGCTGGGCGATGGACGCGGCCTCACTGCGGTCGCGACCACCGCCGATCTCGGCCGCCCGCTCGGCCAGCAGCCGGAGGTCCCGAGGTCCGATGGCCCAGCGCGGCCCGGCCAGCAGCGTCAGCACCGCGGCGTTGGCCGTGACGTCATGGAGCAGGGAGAGCGTCGCCACCACCTCGGCCACCTCGGGCAGCCGGATCAGGCCGGAGAGTCCGACGATCTCGACCGGGATGCCGGCGCCGGTGAGCGCGTCGTAGACCTCCTCCGCCCGGGCGTTGTCGCGGCTGAGCACGCCGATCTCAGCCCGGGGGCGTGCCTGCGTCGTGGACGGCTTGGACGGCACCGGCGAGCCACGCCAGCTCGTCGACGGCCCGCTCGAAGACATGGGTCTCCACCAAGCCGTCGCCTCGTCCGTCGGCTGCCCGGAGCCGGGCCACCTTGTCGCCGTACGTCGCCAGCAACGGCTCTGCCAGCCGGTTGGCGACGTCGAGGATGCGTCGAGTCGGAGCGCCGGTTGACCGTGAGCGGCAACCGGCCGGGCTCGCCGTGGGCGGCCGGGAAGGTCTCGGCGAAGTTGAGGATGTTGGACACCGAGGCGCCGCGCCAGCCGTAGATGGCCCGGTTGGGGTCGCCGACCGCCATCACCGGGTGCCCTGGGCCCGAATCGACGTCGGGGCCGGAGAACAGGCGCGCGAGCATCGTGGCCTGGGCGACGGAGGTGTCCCGGTATTCGTCGAGCAGCACCACCTTGAAGCGGCCCCGCTCCACGACTCCGACGTCCGGCTGCTGGTCGACGAGGCGGGCAGCCAGCGCGATCTGGTCGCCGAAGTCCATCAATGCGAGGTCGGCCTTGAGGCGTCGGTAGCCGGCCACCAGCTCGAGCAGCTCGGCTCGCCGGTCGAGGGCGTTGACGGCCTTGTCCATCGCGTCGAGGTAGGTCTTGCGGGCCTTGCCCTGCATCTCCTCCGCGCGGGCGAGCTCGAAGCCGAGGCGCGCGTCGTCGTCCACGCGCCGGACGTCGCCGGCGTCGACGAGGTGCTCGCTCATGGCGCTGTCGAGGGCGAGGAGGTTCTGGATGACGGTGGCCGGGTGGTCGGAGAGCAGCTCGATGTGGCCGGTGAAGCGGTCGATCACGCGGGCGCCGAGCTGGTAACGAGACGCGTCGGACACGACGCGGGTGTCGGGCTCGTGCCCGATCCGCAGCCCGTGATCGGTGAGCAGGCTGCCGGCATAGGCGTGGTAGGTCGCGACCGTGGGCTCGAGGACGTCCTCGCCCTCGACCACGAGCGACTGATCGAGGAGACCGGCAGCGGTCAGGGCGACGTTGACCCGGCTGCGCAGCTCCGCCGCGGCCTTGGTGGTGAACGTGAGGCCGAGGACCTCCTCGGGACGGACCTGCCCGGTCGCCACGAGGTAGACCACGCGCTGCGCCATCAGCGTGGTCTTGCCACTGCCGGCGCCGGCGACGACGACGGTGGGGCGCAGGTCTGCGGTGATCGCCTGCCACTGCTCGGGGCTCGGGGCGTGCCCGCCCATCAGCGCCTGCAGGTCGGCCGGTGTATCGAGGCGGATCGGGGAGCGGGCGCTCACTGGACGGTCACCGACCCGGCGCCCTTGGCGGGGCAGATGGAGACGAACGTGCAGTCGCGGCAGTGCTGTCCGGGCACCGCGGGGAACGTCTCGGTGCGGATGAGGGTCGCGGCCCGGGCCGGGCCGACCCGCAGCTGCTCGCGCTCGGGCCCGTCATCGGCGTGCGCCTCCTGCACCCTGGACCTTGGCCGTGGTGCTGTCGTCCTGGATGCCGAGCTGGACCAGCTCGGCCCCGCCGGAGCTGGTCTGGCGGCCGAGGCGCCCGTCGAGAGCGCCCGCGTCGACGGCGTACTGGTACAGAGCAAGCTGGAGGTTGCCCTTCACCGCCGGAGCGGTGGGGGCGCCACGACTGGTCTTGAAGTCGACGACGACGACGTCGCCGTCCGCGGTGAGCTCCAGCCGGTCGGCGGTGCCGTTGAGGGCGACCCGGTGTCCGTGCACCTCCACCACTGTCTTGAACCTCGTCTCCGAGTCGACGAACTCGCGTTTGTTGGACTCGTGCCACTCGACAAAGCGGGCGATCGCCTTGCGCACCCGGTCGTGCTCGCGCTTGCGCGACCCGGGGCGTGCGGAACGCGAGCCGTCCCCACACGGCGTCGACCTCGACCATCAGGGTGTCGACGTCGGCCGCGAGCTCGCCGGTGGCGACCCCGCTCGGCGAGTGCGTGCACGATCTGGCCCGGAGTTGGCCGCCCGGTGGGCCGCGGAGACGCCGCCCGCCTCGCGGGCGAAGAACCATTGGGCCGGGCAGGTCATCAACGACTCGAGCATGCTGGCCGACACCGGGACGGGCCGCTCGGGGTCGCGCACCGGGAGCGCGGACCGCGACGCGGGCGCGGGTGCCCCACCGGGTCGACGGGTCGGCGTGGGGCACGAGCGGACGGCCGCCGGCCTCCTCTGCGGCGAGCGCCGCGAGCCGTCGGGCGGCGGCCTCGCGCAGCGGCTCGGACGTGGCCGGGTCGGCGACGGAGCGGCGGAGCTCGGCCACCGGGCCGCCCAGCGACAATGGCCGCGGCGGTCGCCCGTCGCGGTGCTCGGGGGTGATCTCGAGCTCGGCCGGGAAGCGCGACGGTTGCTCGCCATCGTCGTCGGTCGACCTCACGGCGGTGACGACGAGCCGCTTGCAGGGCGCGGGTGCAGGCGACGTAGAAGAGGCGGCGCTCCTCCATCAGCAGGGCGCGTGCCGTGACGGGCGGCACGAGGTCAGGAGTGCCCGCTGCGTCCAGCCCGATCCGGTCGGCACCGAGCAGGCTGGAGCGACGTCGCAGGTCGGGCCAGCCCTCCTGCTGCACGTGCGCGACCACGACCAGCTCCCACTCGAGCCCCTTGGACCGGTGGGCGGTGAGCAGGCGGACGGACGACCCGCGCACGCCGCGCTCGGCGAGGGTGTCGCCGGGAATCTGCTGGGCGACGAGGTTGGAGAAGAACGCGGCGACGCCGACGTGGTCGCGGTGCTCGACAGCGCGCGGTCACCTCGAAGAGCGCACAGATCGAGTCGAGGTCCTTGTGCGCGCGGCGCGCTCGCCCCGCCCCCGGTCGACCCGGCGTCGCAACCGCTCGGGCCACGTGGTGCCGGACCACAGGTGCCACAGCACGTCCTCGACGCTCGCACGCTGCTCCAGCAGGGCTGCCCCCGCGCGCAGCAGGGACGCGAGGGCCCGGCAGCGCTCGACCTCGGGCCCGTCGAGGTCGGCGAGGAATCCGTCGGCCACCACGGCGAGCCGCAACAGCTCGCGGCTCGTGCGGGGCGCATCGCCGACCTTGTCGCGCGCGCAGGCGGCGCGTGAGGGAACGCAGGTCGCCGGCGTCGAGCCCGCCGAGCGGTGAGAGCAGCAGCGACTCGATGCGGCCGGGGTCGAGGAAGTCGGGCGAGTCGGGGTCGGTGTTGTCGAGGTTGACCACGGCCCGGAGCCCGTCGAGCAGCGGCAGCACCGCCGGGTCGCGCACCAGCGGCACGTCGTCGGATGCAACCTCGACCGGGACGCCGGCCGCGGCCAGCGCTCGCCGCAACGGCGGGATCGAGGCCCGGCCCGATCGGACGAGCACGGCCATCTGCGACCAGTCGATGCCGTCCTCCGGGTGCGCGCGACGCAGCAGGTCGGCGAGGTGCTCGGACTCGGCGCGGTCGGTGTCGAAGGTGTGGATCTCGACCCGCCCCTCCCCGTGCGGCCCGGGGACCGCCTCCGGGGACAGGAACGCCTCGCGCGCGTCGGTGCCGATGCTGCCGGTCAGCGGCAGCCGTGCCGAGATCCGGCCTGCCGCCAGCAGCAGCCGCGCCCCGAACCGGCGGGTGCGGCGCAGCACCAGCACGGGCGCCCGCTCCCCCGACGAGGTCGGGAACTGCCCGGGGAAGTCGAGGATGCCCCGGACATCGGCGCCGCGGAACCCGTAGATCGACTGGTGCGGGTCGCCCACCACGGTGAGGTTGCGCCCGTCGCCCGCGAGCGCCCGCAACAGCGCCCCCGGCCGGGGTCGGTGTCCCGGTACTCGTCGACGAAGACGTGGGTGAAGCGGGCCCGCAGCTCGTCGCGGTGGGCCTCGGCCGTGATCACCGCGCGACGGATCAGGTCGGGATAGTCCGTGGCGCCGAGGTTGTCGAGGATCGTGAGGTATTGCTCGAGGAAGAGACCGGCGGCCACGAACTCCGGGAGCCCGTTGTCGGCGCCGAGGGCCGACAGTCCCGACGGGTCGAGTCCCTTCTCCCGGGAGCGCGACAGCACCGCGTGCACCTCACGGGTGAAGCCGCGGGTGCCGAGCGCGCTCTTCAGCGACTCCGGCCACGCGACCGCTTCGGGGTTGTCGGTCAGCAGCTCGCGGAGCACCACGTCGGCCTCCGGCGCGGACAGCAGCCGCAGGGGCGCGTCGTAGAGGTCCAGCGGGCTGTAGGCACGGATCAGCGAATAGGCGAAGGAGTGGAAGGTCGAGCACGTCGCCGCCGACGTGGTGCGCCCCACCCGGGCGGTCACGCGGTCGCGCAGCTGCTCGGCGGCCTTGCGGGAGAAGGTCAGCGCCAGCACTGGTCGGGGTGGACGCCGCGCTGCTCGATCAGCTCGGCGATCGCCTCGACCAGCGTGGTGGTCTTGCCGGTGCCCGGCCCGGCCAGCACGAGCAGTGGCCCGCCCGGGTGGGCGACGACGGACTGCTGGTCCTCGTCGAGGATGGGTGGCGCACCGACCGGCGCCGTCGCCCGGACCAGGGCGATAGCTCGTGCTCGGAGTCGGGGTCGCGGCCATGACTGCACTCAAACAGACGGCACCGACAACGCCGTCAGCGACTCACGCGTCGGCAGCCCGCTCGTTGTAGATCCCGGCCTCGTCCCGGCCGCTCAGCCCCCGCGATCGCCGCCATGATCTCGTCGGTGAGCAGGCGCCGGGCCTTGCCCAGCGGAAGGTCGGCGTACGCACTCGGCGAGATCGGCGCCCCGAAGGCGACGCTCACGGGCGCGAGCTTCGGCATCGACGCATCGACGGGCTGGACGTCCCGGGTCCCCTTCAGCCCCACCGGCACGACGGGCACGCCGGCCATGAGCGCGAGGTGCGCGACGCCGGTGCGTCCGCGGTAGAGCCGTCCGTCACGCGATCGGGTGCCCTCGGGATAGATGCCGAACGCCTCGCCGCGACCGAGCACCTCGAGCGCCGTGTCAAGGCTCGCGATGGCCGCCTTGCTGTCGTCACGGTCGACCGGCAGCATCCCCATGCCCTCGAACCACATCCGCTGCAGGGTCCCCTTGACCCCGGTGCCGGTGAAGTAGTCGGACTTCGCCGGGGAACACCACCTTGCGCGGCACCACGATCGGGATCATCGTGCTGTCGATGAAGCTGAGGTGGTTGCTGGCCGAGATCACCCCACCCGAGCGGGGCACGTGCTCGAGACCGGTCACGGTCGGGCGAAAGATCGCCTTGGCGACGGGCGGGACCACACGATGCACGGCGGCGAAGAACATGCTCGCCATTGTCCCCTAGGACGTCGGCGTCTCCGACCGCTCCCGGAATTGCATGCCCACGATGAGACAGAGCACGGCGAGCACGCCCACTGCCAGCGGCCACATCGACGCTGCGCTGTCCTCGTCGAGCCCGACGACGGCGGCGTAGGCGACGGGCGCGACGAGGAAGCCGAGCAGCGTGCGGCGTACCCACATCAGGACCAGCCGACGATCCAGCGCTGCGCGCACCGGTCCGTACGCCGCCAGCAACCCTGCGACGTGGGCGCCGGACAGCGCCGGGGCGGCCACGAGGACGGTCGGCCGCACCGGGTCGGGCACCTTGACCGCCCACCACGCCATCACCGCCAGAAGCACCACCGGCCCGACCGCGAGCTCGGGGAGGACAGCCCACGCGAGCGACCCCGCGAGCACCAGCACCACCATCAGGGCGGGGGTTGCCCGGGCGCGACCAGCAGCGCGACGAGCGGCAGCACGGCGACGAGGCTGCGACAGACCACCCGGCTGCGGCTCCGGGAACGCCGGGCCGTCATCGCGCGCACACGGGGCACCTGTCCGCGCCGGGCCTGCTGGCGCAGCACCTCGTCGACGGTGCCGCGGCCGCGCCGGGGGCACGATCGGGCAGCCGATGGCGGCGAGCCGCTGGAGCAGGTCGGCGCGCTCGATCATCCGCATCCGCCACGCGAGCCCCGCCGGCGACGTCGGCCCGCCGAGCTCCTCCAGCGACCGCTCGCCCAACGTGTCGATGACCACCACCGAGACGCCGCGGGCGGACAGCAGCGCACTCGCGTTGACGATCGGCCCGTGCAGCATCGTGGACAGCACGTAGACGACGCTGCCGCCGGTGACGCCGAGCTCGAGTGGCTGGTCCGACACCGGTGAGGTATCGGCCACGATGCGGGTGAGGGTGCCGGTGATGCGGTGCAGGTGTCGCGGTCCGCTGCCGAACGGCACACGTGTGTCACCCGGTCCGACGACGCGCATGCCGACACGGTCGCCGCGGCGGACGTGGTGGTCGGCCAGCGCGGACGCCGCGCGCACGGTCAGGTCGAGGCTGCTCGCCCGCCCGTCGATCCCGCCGGAGACCCCGATGTCGCGCAATGCGTCGACGACGATCAGCACCGAGGTGTCCTGCTCGGCGCGGGTGGTGACGACCTGCAGCTCGCGGGTGCGCAGCGACACCGGCCAGCTGATGCGGCGCAGCCGGTCGCCGGGGGCGAACGGCCGGATCCCCGCGAACTCGGTCCCGCTCCCGACCCGCCGCGAACGGTGTGCCCCGACGAGGCCGTCCGGTTGCGGCGCCTCCGCCGTCGAGTCGTACGCCGCAGCCTGCGGCCACACCGTCAGCTGTTGTGGCGTCAGCCGCACCGCGCCGTACCGATAACCGCACCGGGAGCTGGTCAGCGCGACCTGCTCGTCGCCGACCGTCGGTCGCCCCCAGCGACGTGGTCCCAGCTCGACCACGCAGGGCTCGTCGCCGACGAGCTCGCTGACGGCACCCCACGCAGGCCTCGTCGAGACGTTCGGCACCCGGGCCAGCACGCGGGTGACCTGCTCGACCTCGTCGGAGTCCGTGATGGTCAGCGTGCCGGTGGTGCCCCGGCCCTCGTGCAGCCCTGGTCACGCCCAGCTCGACTTTGAGGTCGGGCTGCGAGGACGGTCGCCCGATCAGCCCGAGGATCGCGGGGACCGGGAACGGCGCGGCCATGATCACCGGGACCGGCGACCCGGCCACCGCGGCGCCCACCAGCCCGGCCGCCGCGACCAGGGGTCGCACGACCGAGCGCGGGAGTGGGCTGCCAGCGCCTCATCGGCGCTCCAGCGCTCCGGGGGCCGGCACCTCGGACAGCACGGCCGTGACGACCCGCGACCCCGATGCCCGGGTCATCCAGAGCTCGGGCTTGACGGTGATGCGATGCGCGAGCACCGAGGTCGCGACGGCCTTGACGTCCTCGGGGATGACGTAGTCGCGCCCGCGAATCAGCGCCCACCCGCGTGCGGCCAGCACCAGGGCCGAGACTGCCGCGCGGCGAGGCGCCGATCAGCACGTCGGGGTGGGCGCGGGTGGCCTCCGCGAGCGCGACGCAGTAGCGACCGACGCTCTCGTCAACTCCGGATCCGCTCGACGGCCGCCCGGACGGCGGCCAGCCCGGCCGCGTCCGTGACGGCCTCGACCGACACCTCCTCGCGCTGGCGCTCGAGGCGACGGGCAACGACGTCGTACTCCTCGTCGGCGGTCGGGTAGCCGAAGGCGACCCGCAGCAGGAACCGGTCGAGCTGGGCCTCGGGCAACGGGTAGGTGCCTTCGTACTCCACCGGGTTGGCCGTCGCGAGCACGTGGAAGGGGACCGGCAGCAGGTGCGTCTCGCCCTCGACCGTCACCTGCCCCTCCTGCATGGCCTCGAGCAGGGCCGCCCGGGTCTTGGGCGGGGTGCGGTTGATCTCGTCGGCGAGCAGCAGCCCGGCGAACAGGGGGCCGCGGCGGAACGAGAACTCCGAGACGCGCTGGTCGTAGATGTAGGAGCCGGTCAGGTCGGCCGGCAGCAGGTCGGGGGTGAACTGGGCGCGCGAGAAGTCGAGGCCGAGGGCCTGCGCGAAGGTCCGCGCAGCCAGTGTCTTGCCGAGCCCCGGGAAGTCCTCGATCAGCACGTGCCCCTTGGCCGGGATCGCGGCCAGCACGAGGCTCAACGGCTGTTCCTTGCCGACCACCGCGCGCCCGACCCGGGTGAGCACCTGCTGCGCGATGGCGGTGGCCTCGGTCGCGGTGAGGGCGGCGTCAGTCGTGGTCACGTGGTTGCTCGATTCGGGTGAGGTAGCGGTCGATGTCGGTAGGGCTGAGCTTGCGGGTCGATCCGTCCGCGAGGACCCGCAGCTCGGGATCGGTGAGATCGGGGTCGCGAGCGCGCGCGAGCTGGACCAGCAGGTTGCGCAGGGCCGGGCTCGGCTCACCTGCGGCCGGGTGGCTGGTCAGCACGCGGTGGTGGACGCTGTCGTCGGCGGCGTCCGGTCGGGCGTACGGCGCCAGCGGCTGGTCCCAGCGTGCGTCGGCCACCCCGAAGGCATCGGAGGCCAGCCAGATCAGCGCCACGACGACGGTGGCGGTCAGGGCCCACGCCGGGAGCTGGGGCTCGGAGTCGACCGGGGTGAAGATCACCTGCCCGGCCACGATGATCACCACCCGGGGCGCCGATGCGCGGTCCCCACCCGCGGATCATCGCCTCACCACGTGGGCCCGGATCTGCCGGAGTGCCGCGGCGGCCGCGTCCCGGTCATCCTCGTCGAGGTCGTGCTCGGAGAAGCGCGCCTCACGGTAGAGCTCGAGGAGCCGACTGACCGCGCGCGGATCGACGTCCGCTCGATCGAGGAGCCGCAGCGCGAACTCCGACGACGTCTCCCGGGGGTGCCGGGCCAGACCGGCCTCCACCGCCTGCAGCTCGAAGCGGTGCCAGCAGGCGACGATCGCGTTGCGCGGGTGGCCTTCGAGGAGCAGCCTCAGCTGCTCGTCGGCGTCGGAGGCCATCACCCGCCGCACCCGCTGCGGATCACCGGCGGCGAGGGTCTCGAAGTCGACGTCGGCCGGCGGGTCGACCGTGCGTCGGAACCGCCGGGCAGTCCGAGCCCGCCGGCCCGGGAGGTAGGCCGAGAGCACCAGCATCGCGGCCGCGAACACCACGATCAGGCCGCCGATGACAGTGATGACGAGCGAGCCGAGGTTGCCGCGCTCCGGACCCTCGGAGAGGTCCTCGGCCCGGGTCTCGACCTCGTCGATCGGAGGCTCGGTCGTGGTCGTGTTGGCGCTGTCGGCCATCGGGCCCGGACCGGTGAGGACGGGTGACGGGCCGATCAGCGCGGCCCACGAGACCAGCGTCACCAGCAGGCAGGCACCCAGCGTCGCGGCGACGGCGCGCCACGTCTGCCTCGCCCCCGGGGTCATGGCGCCACCCTAGCCCCGGTGCCGGCTCCTCAAATGAGACCGGCGGCACCGTCCCCCACAGACGGCACCGCCGGAATCCTCAGGTGTTGCGATCGCTCAGAAGAGCGGGCTGAACGGCTCCGTGCCCGGCACGAGGCGCAGGCCGGCGATGCCGCCGTTCTGCTGGGCGTAGGTGAGCTCGTGGTTGAGGTCACCGACACCGTTCGAGCCGGCGAGCGGCGCGATCGCGAGCGTCGACAAGGTGCCCGGGGCGTTGCCCTCGGCGTCGAGGAACGCGCTGCCCGAGTCACCGGGGACGCCCGGGCTCACGGTGTAGACGGGGTGCGACCAGCCGTCACCCTCGGTGCCGATGCTCGTGCCCTGCTTGGGCGAGAGCTCGGTGATCCCGCCGCGGAGGCTGGAGTTGCCGTAGGAGTAGACGGTGTCACCGGCGGCGGTGCCGGCGGTGTTGATGGCGACCGGGCCACCCCAGAAGGGCACCGAAGGGTTGACCTTGGCGACGTCCGCGGCGTCGACCTTGACCGGGGGCCAGTCGTTGTAGGCGCAGGCGTTCTCGTCGGTCTCGCCGTTCTTCTGCATGGTCAGCCACGAGGAGTAGGCCGGGGTGCCTCGGCCGACCTCGGTGCCCTCGGTGAGCAACGAGCCGCCGGTCACGAACTGCACGCGGGTGCCGAGCGGCAGGGAGCCGGCGTCACAGCCGTTGGTGTCGGTCGCGGCACCGAGGCCTGCGCAGTGGGCCGCGTAGCCGACGTAGGTGGCGCCCCGAACCGTCGGTGTAGACGAAGTTGGCGGTGCACTGGGCACCGTCGGTGTACATCTGCACGCCGGGCGTGATCGTGGCGGTCTCGGCGGGCGCCCACGTGGGCGTCGACACCGTGTTGCCCTTGCCGCCCTTGGCGGCAACGGCGGGCGCGCTCGTGGCGACGGCGGCGACGAGCACCGCACTGGAGGCGACGGCGAGCAGGGTCTTGTTGAGTCGCATGCGACTGGTTTCCTCTCCCAGTTGTGCCCTCGGCTCGGGGTGCGCCGAGGGCTTCACTGGGTTGAACGAGGGGGCCCGAACGAGTTATGCCCGCATGGCCCGTTCGGGCCATGCGGGCACAGCTGCGGTGTTTCAGTAGGTCGGCTGGCTCGGGTCGATCTGGTTGACCCACGCCACCACGCCGCCGCCGACGTGCACGGCATCGGCGTAGCCGGCACCCTTCACGATCGCCAGCGTCTCGGCCGAGCGCACGCCGGTCTTGCAGTGCATGACGATCTGCTTGTCCGCGGGCAGCTGCTCGAGCGCCGATCCGTTGAGGAAGTCGCCCTTGGGGATCAGCACCGCGCCGGGGATGTGGTTGATCTCGGCCTCGTTGGGCTCGCGCACATCGACCAGCACGAAGTCGCGCTCGCCGTTGTCCCGCTCCTTGAGCATGTGCTCGAGCTGGGTCACGGAGATCGTCGAGCCCGCGGCTGCCTCGGCGGCCTCGTCGGACACGGCGCCACAGAAGGCGTCGTAGTCGATCAGCTCGGTGACGGTCGCGTGCTCACCGCACAGGGCGCAGTTGGGGTCCTTGCGCACCTTGAGCTTGCGGTACTCCATCTCCAGCGCGTCGTAGATCATCAGCTTGCCCGCGATCGGGTCGCCGATGCCGGTGATGAGCTTGATGGCCTCGTTGACCCGGATGGCACCGATGCTCGCGCACAGCACGCCCAGCACGCCGCCCTCGGCGCAGCTCGGGACCATGCCCGGCGGCGGCGGCTCGGGGTAGAGGCAGCGGTAGCACGGGAGGTCCTCGCCGAGCATCGGCGCGAACACCGAGGCCCGGCCGTCGAAGCGGTAGATCGAGCCCCAGACGTAGGGGATCTTCAGGAGGTACGCCGCGTCGTTGACCATGTAGCGGGTCGCGAAGTTGTCCGTGCCGTCGACGATCAGGTCGTAGCCACGGAACACGTCGAGGACGTTGTCGTTGTCCAGCCGCTCGGGGTGCAGGATCACCTCGACGTACGGGTTGATCTCCGCGATCGACTCCTTGGCCGACTGGCCCTTGGGCTTGTCGATGTCGCTGACCCCGTGGATCACCCGGCGCTGCAGGTTGGACTCGTCGACAGTGTCGAACTCCGCGATGCCGAGCGTGCCCACGCCCGCGGCGGCGAGGTAGAGCAGGGCCGGCGAGCCGAGGCCGCCGGCGCCGATCACGAGCACCTTGGCGTTCTTGAGGCGCTTCTGCCCGGTCATCCCGACGTCGGGGATGATCAGGTGCCGGCTGTAGCGACGGACCTCATCGATGCTGAGCTCGGCGGCTGGCTCGACGAGCGCTGGGAAAGACACTGCGGACTCCTTCGAAGAATGACGGTCCCGGCACAACCTCCGGGGCCACCTCCATGTTCCCTGCGCGTTTCGCGGCGCCCAACCACGTCCCGCCATCCGGACCGCCGTGTCACGACCGGGTAAAACCTCGCCGCGGTCCTTTACACACGGTGATCCATGCGTGAGGGTCAGCGGGTTCGCTATTTTCCCGTCCGGCCGCCCTCGCGCCACACAGTGTGGACCACCGTCTGCCCGGCACCGCAAGATGTCCCGGACCCAGTCGGAAGGTTCCACGTTGAAGCCCGTCACCAGACGCCTCCTCGCCGGAGGCACCACGCTCGCGCTCTCGGCCACCATGGCGGCCACCCTCACCGCCACCTCGGCCGAGGGCCGTGCCGTCCAGCGACACACCTGCGGCTGCATCCGCTCAGCAGTCCGACAACCGCCCCAACCCGTTCGCCAAGAAGCAGGCGCGCGAGCGCAAGCAGGCGATGGAGCTGATCGTGAGCGGGAAGGCCCACGCGCAGAAGCAGGCCGGCGGCGGGTCCACCGTGACCCTCGCCGACGGCAGTGCCGTCGAACTGTTCGACAACAAGAAGCAGGCCAAGATCTGGACGGTCCTGTCGGAGTTCGGCACCGAGTCGTCCGGCCGCTACGGCCGTGGCTCCGGCCCGCTGCACAACCAGATTGCCGCGCCCGACCGCACGATGGACAACTCGACGCAGTGGACCGCTGACTTCGATGTCGCCCACTTCGACGCCATGTTCAACACGGGCAACGAGGACGGGGAGTCCTTCAAGGACTTCTACCTCAAGCAGTCCAACGGCCAATACACCGCAGAGGTGACCACCGAGGACTGGGTGACGGTTCCCAAGAACGGCAGCTGGTACGGCGACAACGCCAACGAGACGCAAGGGTCGTGGGGCTTCATCGGCGACACCGTGAACGCCCGGTACGAGAAGGAGCTCGCAGCCGGCAAGACCGCCGCCGAGATCGATGCCTACCTCGCACAGTTCGACCAGTGGGACCGCTACGACTTCAACAACAACGGCAACTTCAACGAGGCCGACGGCTACATCGACCACTTCCGGGCGATCCACGCCGGAGCGGGCGAGGAAGCCGGTGGCGGCGTCCTCGGCGAGGACGCCATCTGGTCCCACCGCTGGTACGCCGACTACACCACCCGGGGTTCAGCCGGTCCCACGGGCAACCTCCCGGGAGGCAAGCAGATCGGCGCCTCCAAGTTCTGGATCGGTGACTACACCGTCGAGCCCGAGAACGGCGGTCTCGGCGTCTTCGCCCACGAGTACGGCCACGACCTCGGCCTGCCCGACTTCTACGACACCAACGGTGGCGAGAACGGCTCCGGCTTCTGGACGTTGATGTCGAGCGGGTCGTGGATGAACCACGGCACCGAGTCCGACCCCGCCTCCTTCGAGTACGGCATCGGCAGCACCCCCAATGACATGGGACCGGAGGAGAAGCTGTTCCTCGGTTGGCTCGACCCTCAGATCGCCGCAGCGGACACCGCGGGTGACTACACGCTGAGGGCGCAGGGCGATCCGACCTCGAACGACGCCGTCGTGGTCAACCTTCCCGACGCGACGTTCGACCAGACGATCACCACCCCCTACGCCGGCGGCAACGCCTCGGTGGTCCGGAAGCCGTTCCGATTTGACCGCGACTCTCGCCCGGACCATCCCGGCCGCGTCGGCCGTCACGGTCAGCGCGAAGGCGTGGTGGAACACCGAGGCGGGCTACGACTACTGGTGGGCCGAATACTCCACCAACGGTGGCGGGTCCCTGGACCAAGATCGGCCAGCCGACCGACGGCGTCTCGCGCGGCTGGGTGTCCAAGAGGTTCTCCTACCGTCCCGGCGGGGAATCGCAGTTCCGCTTCGTCTACAAGAGCGACGGTGGCGTGAACGAGAAGGGCCTCATGCTCGACGAGATCGTCACCCAGGGCCGGACGCACCGTGCTCGACACGGACGGAGCCGAGAGCACGGAGACCGCGTGGACGGCCGACGAGTTCATCCGCTCCACCGGCGCCGAGACCGGCACGGCCGCGCAGTACTACCTGCTCGAGAACCGTTCCTACGTCGGCAACTACGAGGACGGGCTGCGCACTGGGCCGTACAACTTCGGCTGGGCCGCCACCAAGCCCGACTGGGTTCAGCAGTACTCCTACCGGGACGGCATGCTGGTCTGGTACGTCAATCACGCCGTCGCAGACAACAACACCTCGCAGCACCCGGGCGCCGCGTACGCACTGCCGATCGATGCCAACCCGGCAGCGCTGAAGTGGAGCAGCGGTGACGTCGTGCGCGGCCGGATCCAGATGTACGACGCCACGTTCGGCCTGCAGGCCACCGACGGTCTCGCGCTCCAGCGCGAGGTCGGAGATGGCACGACCCAGACGTTGAACGCTCTGTCGCTCCCGGCGACGGCGACGTTCGACGACACGGCCGACTACTACGACGAGCTGCTGCCGTACGTCTCCGTCACGACCGCCGGCGCCGGCGTCACCGCGACGGTCACGTCGCAGACCGCAGACACCATCACGGTCAGCGTGGCCAACCGAGTCGCCGCACCCTGATCCACGCGTTCCGATCACGAGGGCCCCGCGTCGCGCGGGGCCCTCGTGCCGTCTATGAGTAGGCTGCGACTTCAGTGAATCCCCGGGAGGAAACAACACGTGAGCGTTGATGAGTTCGACTCGGGTGCGGCCCGCCCGCGCGGTGGCCGGATGCCGCGACGCGAGCGCCGCGCCCAGCTGATGGAGTCGGCACTCGAGGTCTTCGTGGCGCAGGGCTACCACTCCGCGGCGATGGACGACATCGCCGAACGTGCCGGCGTCTCCAAGCCCGTGCTCTACCAGCACTTCCCCGGCAAGCTCGACCTCTACCTCGCGCTGCTCGACGCCTCCTGCGACAACATCATCGACAACTGCCGCCCTGCCCCGGCGTCCACGACGGACAACAAGCTGCGCGTGCAGGCGACGATGGAGGCCTTCTTCGACTACGTCTCCTCGGAGTCCGGCGCCTTCCGGCTGGTCTTCGAGTCCGACCTGACCAGCGAGCCCGCCGTGCGCGAGCACGTGGACCGGGTCACCACCGAGTGTGCGGCCATGATCACCGAGGTGATCCACGACGACACCGGCCTGCCCGACGAGGCATCGCGCCTGCTTGCGGTGTCCCCGGTGGGAATGGCCCGGGTCAGTGCGCGGTTCTGGCTCGGCGAGGCCGGCGTCAGCAGCGGGGCGATCCCGCTCAAGGACGCCGCCGCCCTCGTGTCGGGCCCGGCTCCGGCGCGGGATCCGGGGATACCCGAAGACCGAAGACCACTGACCCTTCCCCACCCATCGACACACAGACACAAGGAGTGACCCATGGAGGTCAAGATCGGCGTCCAGCACGCCCCGCGCGAGCTGGTCGTGGAGACCGACGTCAGCCCCGAGGACTTCGAGGCGCAGCTCGCCCGGGCCGTCGAGGCCGGGAGCCTGCTCGCGTTCACCGACACCAAGGGCCGCCGGGTCGCGGTGGCCGGCAACAAGATCGCCTACGTCGAGATCGGCACCGGGACCCACGGAACCGTCGGCTTCCGCTGAGAAAACGCCCCGCCCGTCCGCCCGCGCGGGTGTTTGATCGGCGACCCGTCGGGGCTCATGATGGGAAACACGTCGACTTGGATCGACACGACCGCGCCATACAGGCGTGGCACCTGAAAGGTTGGTAACAGTGGACATCACGACCATCTTGTTTTTCCTGATCGTCGGCACCATCGTCGGCCTCATCGGCAAGTTCCTCGCGCCCGGGGACAAGGACAATATTCCGCTGTGGCTGACCGTGATCTGCGGCATCGGCGGCATGGTGCTCGGAGGCGTGATCTATCGCGCCTTCGATGGCGACGGCAGCGACGGCCTCGACTGGGTCCAGGGGCATCGTCGCCGTACTGACTGCCATGGTCCTCGTGGTCATCGCGTCGATCGTCAGCGGCCGCACGCGCGCCGGCGCCTGACGCAGCGGCTCCACGCAGAAGGGCTCCACGCCATGGGCGTGGGGCCCTTCTCCATGTTCAGGCGCCGTCGGCCCGGCCTCAGGGGTGCGTGACCCACATTCCTGACGCGGCGAAGGTGGCTCACGCACCGCCGCCGCGGCGAGTCCCTCGCAACTCACCCGACAGCGGTGCCACGCCCACATTTTCGCGCCGGCAAATGTGGCTCACGCACCGCTGAAAAGATCCGGTCGGGTACCGCGCCAGCGACTCAGGCGTCGAGCCCCGGGTCCGCCATCCGCTGGGCGTGGTTCTCGGTCAACCGCGCGAACATCCGGCCCGGGGCCGCGAGGTCGAGGCCGGGCCGGTCGACACCACCCGCGAGCAGGGCGGTCAGGGCGTCGCGCTCGGCCGCGACGCGCTGCGCCTGCGTGAGCGCCTCCCCCATGAGTCGTCGCCCCCACAGCGCCGGGCGGCCGCCCGGGCGGTGGTCCTCCGCGATCCCGGCACGCACCCGATCGACCACGAACGCGGACTGGCCGGCATCGGCCGGGCTGTTGATGATCAGGTCGCGGGTGCTGGGGTCGAGGTAGGCCGCGATCTCGCGGTAGAAGTCGGCGGCGACGCCCTCGCCGACGTAGGCCTTGATCAGCCCTTCGTACCAGTCGGCCGGCTGCGTGTGCGCGTGGAAGTCGTCGAAGCCGACCGGAAGGACGACATGGCGGCGTAGGGATCGGCGCCGAGCTCTCGAAGCCGCGCATGGAGTCGTTCGAGGTGGGTGAACTCGGCCGCCGCCATGGACCCGATGGCGACCTTGTCCTCCAGTGTGGGGGCGAGCTTGGCGTCCTCGGCCAGTCGCTCGAAGGCGCTGAGCTCGCCGTAGGCGATGGCGCCGAGGAGGTCGATCACGGCCGCGGTGTACGCGGGGTCCCGGGGCGGCGCGCCCGGCGATTCAGTCATGCCAGAACCCTAGGCGATAGGATGGGCCCATCGAGGGCCGTGTTTCGCACATCCACTGACCGGCCCCGACGCATGTGCGCGGCTGGCTTTCTCTCTCCGAGTCCGCCGCACGACGAGGACTGAGAACAGAAAGCGAATATCGTGACCACCACATTCCGTGAGCTCGGGGTGCTCCCCGAGATCTGCGACGCCCTCGAGCGCGCAGGCATCATCACCCCCTTCGCCATCCGGGGAGATGACCCTCTCGGTCGCCCTGATGGGCACCGACCTGATCGGCCGAGCCCGCACGGGCACCGGCAAGACCCTCGCGTTCGGCATCCCGGTGCTGCAGCGCAGCGTCACCATGACCGACCCCGCCTACGCCGACATGCCGCAGGGCAAGCCGCAGGCGCTCATCGTCGCGCCGACCCGCGAGCTCGCGCTCCGGGTCTCCAACGACCTGCACCTCGCCAGCGCCGACCTCGGTCTCCGGGTCCTGACGGTCTACGGCGGCGTCGGCTACGACACCCAGCTCGACACCCCGGCCTCCGGCGTCGACATCGTCGTCGGCACGCCCGGTCGGCTCATCGACCCGGCCAACCGCAAGGCCCTCGATCTCTCCCACGTGCACGCGCTCGTGCTGGACGAGGCCGACGAGATGCTCGACCCGGGCTTCCTGCCCGACGTGGAGCGCCTGCTCAGCCTCACCCCCGAGACTCGCCAGACGATGCTGTTCTCGGCCACGATGCCGGCCGCGATCGTGGCCCCGGCACGCACCCACATGCGCCACCCGATGAACATCCGCGCCGAGTCGTCCTACGAGAACTCCACCGTTCCCGCAACGGCTCAGTTCATCTACCTCGCGCACGACCTCGACAAGCCCGAGATCATCGGTCGCGTCCTGCAGGCCGACGACGCCGAGAAGATGATCGTCTTCACCCGCACCAAGCGTCAGTCGCAGCGCATTGCCGACGACTCGGCCGAACGCGGCTTCTCCGCCGCTCCGCTGCACGGTGACATGGCGCAGATCGCCCGCGAGAAGGCCCTCGCCAAGTTCCGCGAGGACAAGCTCAAGGTGCTGGTGTGCACCGACGTCGCGGCCCGCGGCATCGACGTGCGCGGCGTCTCGCACGTCGTCAACTACACCTGCCCCGAGGACGACAAGACCTACGTCCACCGCATCGGTCGCACGGGTCGCGCTGGCGCGTCCGGTACGGCGATCACGCTGGTCGACTGGCCGGACATCGCGCGTTGGAAGATGATCAACAAGACGCTGGACCTGCCGTTCCCGGACCCGACGGAGACCTACTCCACGTCCGAGCACCTCTTCCACGACCCGGGGCATCCCGTCGGGCACCAAGGGCCGGATCGTCGACGCGGCTCCCGTGGAGCGCAAGCCCCCGCGAGGACCGTGGTGGCGACCGGGGCAGCGATCGCGGCCGTCGCGACGACAAGCCCGCCGGCGACCGTCCCGCCCGCAACCGCAACCGCAGTCGCACCCGCGGCGGTGCTCCCGCGGCCCGGGAGACGGCCGGCCAGCCCTGAGTCCGCTCCCGCCGGTGACAAGCCCGTGGTGGCGCGCACCAACCGTCGTCGCCTGTACCCGCTCCGGTGGCGGCGCTGCACCCTGCGGCCACGACCAACGAGGCCTGACCGACCGGGCACAAAGTCACCAGCACCAACGCCGACCGGGCACAAAGTTACGAAACTTTGTGCCCGGTCGGACTGATTTGGTGTGCCTTTGTGCCCGCTCAGTTCTTGGACGGCACCCAGGGCGCGCGGTGAGTGCGGGGTGGTCGCTGATGCCGTTGTAGACCTTCTCGAAGTCCGAGAACTCGGCGCCGGAGCCCAGCATCCAGTCAGGGCCGCCGAAGCGCGGCACGGGGCACGGGTTCTTCTCGGAACCACCGTTCATGGAGATCAGCGGGGTCGCGCCGGCGACCTTCTGGCAGAACTCGGAGCGCTCGTTGACGTCGCCGATCACGAACACCGGACGATCCCGCTGGGACGCCAGCTTCTTGATCAGCTTGATCTCGGCGGCGGTGGAGATGTCGCGCCTGCGCTCCTGTCCACCGGGGGCGTTGTGGATCGCCACGACCCAGAAGCCGCGGCCCGTCTCGCGGTCACGCAGGCGCACGTAGGGAATCGGACGCGCCCAGCCCGAGAACGGGCGCATGATGTAGCCGGTCTCCATCTTCTTGACCGTGCTGGTGTTCCGGGCGATCTGGATGGCCGACCCCCGGGTGCCGAGCCCACGGCGCGGGAAGAAGCTGTACTTCGGCATCACCGTCTGCATCTGGCGCAACTGGTCCTTCGCGACCTCCCCGGAAGGCCGCGGCGTCGGCTCCCCGGTCCCTGGACCCAGCGCGCGGCGCGGGTGGCGCGGTCGATGCCGCCACGAGCGATCGAGCTGCTCAGGATGTTGAACGTCGTCAGGCGCAACCCGTAGCCGTTGCGGGGCTTCTCGACCGCGGGGTCAGGAGTCACGGTCTCCGTCGGCGTGGGAGTGGCGGTCGGGGTGCTCGTCGGCGTCGGCTTCGGCTCCGCCTCGGGCCGCCGAGCCGCCCGTGATGACGGGCGTCAGCGCGAGGCTGACGGTGAGCGCGCAGGCGGCAGCGAAGGCCTTGGGGGTGTGTGCCATCCGGACACCTTGGCAAGGGCCCCGGCGGGTCGCCAAATCCTCGCGGGTGGTAGAAGCGTGGGTCCGCGACTCAGATCACCACGACCGTGCTGCCCTCGGGGGCGAAGTTCCACAACGAGATGGCGTCTGCCTTGGCCTGTCGGATGCAGCCGTGCGACTGCGGGGTGCCGAGCTGCGCGCGGCTCTGGAGCACGGTGCCGAGCTTGGTCGGGATGGTGTGGAAGCCGATGGCAGCCTGCTCCCCCGGGCGAACCGGACGAAGTACTCCATCACCCCGGAGTCGTCGACACCGACGGCCCAGCGCGACCCGGGAGAATACGGAGTAGCGACCGGGGTCGAGGTTGTCCTCCGTGCTGCCAGACACCAGATAGGTACGGCGCACGGTGCCGTCCTTGCGGACCAGCCAGACCCGCTGCTCGGTCTCGCTGAAGACGATCCTGCGACCCTTGCCGGACTGCGCGGGAAGCGCCTCGGGGTCGATCTCCTCCGCGACCGGCGCACTGGGCCCCTGCAGTGCAGGCTCGACGACCGCGGTCTCGCTGGGCGACGAGGACGGCGAGGACGGCTTGGTGGCGGCGGGGCGTTCGCCGTACGCCGCGGACTGCGGGCTCGGGATCACGCCCACTCCGCCGAGCACGGAGAAGCCGGTCACGGCCAGCGCCGCCACGGCCAGCGCGATCCGGCCGTAGCGCGGACGAGCGGACCGGTGGCGGCTCATGGGCTCAGGCCTTGGGCCGTAGGGAGCGCTTGACGAGGTTGGCGGCCACCTCGCGGTAGGCCCGGGCGCCCTTGCTGCTGCGGCTCGTCGCCGAGGATCGAACGACCGGCGGCAGGCGCCTCGGCGAACTTGATCGTCTTGGGGATCGGCGGCTCGACGACCTCGAGGTCGTAGGTGTCGCTGATCGTCTCGAGGACGGTGCGGGCGTGGTTGGTCCGGCCGTCGTACAACGTCGGCAGCACCCCCAGACCTCGAGCTTGCGGTTGGTGAAGCGGCGCACGTCGTGCACCGTGTCGAGCAGCTGGCCGACACCGCGGTGGGACAGGGTCTCGCACTGCAGCGGGATCAGCACCCCGTCGGCGGCGGTCAGGGCGGCGACGGTGAGCACGCCCAAGGAGGGCGGACAGTCGAGCAGCACCCAGTCGTAGTCGACGTCGTCCTCGGCCAGCGCCTCGATCGCGCTCTTGATGACGTGCTCGCGACCGGTGCGCGTCAGCAGGTCGGCCTCGGCCCCGGCCAGCTCGATCGTGGCCGGCAGCAGGTCGACGCCGTCCTCGGTCTCGATGATGGCCTCGGTCGGGTCCGGGCCCTTGGTGAGGACGTGGTGGACCGAGATCTCGAGGTCCTCCGGGTCGATGCCCAGCGAGAAGGTCAGGCACGCCTGCGGGTCGAGATCGACGAGCAGGACCTTGTGTCCGAGCTCGACGAGGGCAGCGCCGATCGAGGCCACCGAGGTGGTCTTGGCGACGCCACCCTTCTGGTTGGCGATCGCGAGTGTCGTGGTCATCACGTCCCATCATGCCCGACCGGGTTGCCCGCGTTGTGACGACACCTGTTTGCTGGGCGCATGACTTCCGCACTCGTGACCGGCGCGACCGCCGGCATCGGCCTCGAATTCGCCCGCCAGCTCGCCGCCCGGGGACACGGCCTCGTGCTGGTGGCCCGCGACGAGGCCCGGCTGGGCTCCGTTGCGGAGGAGCTGCGATCGGCGTACGGCGTGGAGGTCGAGGTGTTCGTGGCCGATCTCGTCGACAAGGCCCAGTGCGCGACCGTGGAGGCGCGTCTGGCGGACCGCGACCGTCCGATCGAGCTGCTCGTCAACAACGCGGGCTTCGGGCTCAAGAAGCGCTTCCTCGAGAACTCCATCGAGGAGGAGGCGGGCATGCTCGACGTGCTCGTCACCGCCGTCCTGCGGCTCTCGCACGCCGCGCTGGGGCCGATGGCCGAACGTGGTCGAGGCGGCGTCATCAACGTGTCCTCGGTGGCGGCGTTCCTGCCGCGCGGCACCTACTCGGCGGCCAAGGCGTGGGTGAACAGCTTCAGCGAGTGGGCGCACAACGAGTACAAGCCGCAGGGCGTGACCGTGATGGCGCTGTGCCCGGGCTTCACCAAGACCGAGTTCCACGAGCGGATGCAGGTCAAGCGCGGCGACAACTTCATGTGGCTCGACGTGGAGTTCCTGGTGAAGACGGCGCTGGCCGACTTCGACAAGGGGCGCACCTTCTCGATCCCGGGCGCGCAGTACAAGACCGTGGTGGCTCTGACGCGCGCCGTGCCGAGCAGCGTGCTGCAGCGGTTCCAGTCGATGGGCCGCAAGTAGGACGTCAGGCGAGCACGCCCGGGGCCGCCCGCCCACTGGCAACGGCGGCCCGGGCGGCGAGGTCGAGCAGGCGGTCGTACTCCTCGGACGCCGTGGTGTTGCACCCGAGGTCGTGGTTGTTCTTGCCGGCGCCGTGGTGGTCGCTGGAACCCGTGACGACGAGGTCGAGGTTGCGCGCGATCGCCCGCAACCGGTCGCGGGTCGCGGGATCGTGGTCCCGGTGGTCGACCTCGATGCCCACCGGGCCCCGGTCGCGCAGGTCGGCCGGGGGTCGCCTCGGGCAGCACGCCGGCCCGTCCGCGCCCCCACGGGTGGGCGATCACGCTGACTCCGCCGGCCCCGGTCACCGGGGCGATCGCCTCGGAGAGGGGTACGGCGTAGCGGTTGACGTAGCCGGGTCGGCCGGGGTTCAGGAACCGGGCGAACGCCTCGTCCCGGTCGACCACGATGCCGGCGGCGACCATCACGTCCGCGACGTGCGGACGACCGGTGGCCGCGGCGTCGGCCGCACGGCGGCGCACGGCCTCCTCGGTGACGTCGAAGCCGAGCGCCTGCAGCTTGGCGCAGATCGCCGGCACCCGTGAGTTGCGGCCGTCGAGGATCTTGTCGAGCGCCAGTGCTAGCGGCGGGTGGGTCGGGTCGGGGGAGGTAGCCGAGCAGGTGCACGCTGGCCGAACCGAGGGCGGTGCTGATCTCCATGCCGCGCACGAGCGTGATGCCGACCTCGGCCGCTGCGGCAGCCGCTTCGGGCCAGCCCTCCGCGGTGTCGTGGTCCGTCAGCCCGACGACATCGAGCCCCGCCGCGGCCGCGTGCCGCACCAGCGTGGCCGGGTCGTCCGTCCCGTCGCTGACCGACGAGTGGGTATGGAGGTCGATGCGCACTCAGGCAGGCTACTCACCACACCGGCGGCGGCCCACCGAAGGACATCTCCACCGGGGGTGCGCCGATGCCCGCGACATCGCGCAGGATCCACTCGTCACGCATCAGCAGCATCGCCGACGCGGGCCGCAGCACCAGCCACAGCCAGCGGCCCGCGGCCTCCCCCACCATCACGAACCGGTCGAACTCCTCATCGGCGTCGCTCGTCGACACCGCCCACAGCGACACCGGCCCGGGACCGATGCGCACCTTCACCACGGGCGGCCCCTCGCCGATGTCGCGTGGATCGGGGCTGGTCAGGCGCGCGACGCGGGCACCGAGGCCGGTGCCCGGCTCCTCGGACACGACCAGCACGTCCACCGGCCCGTCGAGCGCGCTGGTGCCGGAGACACAGCTCACCGTCGCGCGAGGGCGCTTGCCGTCCCGGGACGACCACGCCGAAGTCGGTCACCTGCCAACCCGGACCCATCGGCCGGGGCAGATAGGTCGGGAAGTCGTTCGCATGCTCGAGGTGCTTGACGAACGCGTCGTACGTCGACTCCCGCGGGCGCCACAGGGGCGGCGTCGGGCCGTGCTCAGGGCAGGCCCACGTGTGTGCGACCTCCGTCAGCGGGAGGCTGCACCGGGGACAGCCGGGGTGGAGCATGGCTCCACGGTGGCCGTGGGCGACGGGGCCGTCAAGAGTTCCAGCGCAGCAGGACCGGCGTCTCGCGCTCCCAGCCGAGCACCGAGAGGGTGGAGGTGTCGAGCCGGAAGTATCGGCCCTCGTCCACCGGCTGCTCCAGCCAGCGTGCCGTGAGGGCACGCAGGGCGTGCCCGTGGCCGAACACGAGGGGTTCGTCCCTCGCAGGAGCGCGCGGGCGACGACGCGGTCGAGGCGCTCGGTGACCTGCGCGGCGGTCTCGCCTCCGGGGGTCGGGTGTGACCACACCGTCCAGCCGGGCACCGTCTCACGGATGACGGCCGTGGAGATGCCCTCGTAGTCGCCGTACGCCCACTCGACGAGGTCCTCGTCGACGGACGCGTCCGTGAACCCGACCAGCTCGGCGGTGTGCCGTGCGCGCTGGCGAGGGCTGGTCAGGACCTGCTCGAACTCGACGTCGGCGAGCCGTGGGGCCAGCGTGTGCGCGACCTCGATGCCGTGATCGGTCAGCGGCAGGTCCGTGGTCGACGTGTGGCGGCCGTCGCGGCTCCACTCGGTCTCGCCGTGGCGGACGAGCCACAGCTCGCTGGAGAACGAAGCGTCTGCGGACATGGCCCGGAGTCTGTCACGATCGTGCCCATGGGAAGGCTGCACAGTGAGAACCTGCGCTGAGCGCGCTTCGCGGACGGTGCGGCGTTCTTCACCCGGTGGCCCGGTGTTCATCTCGCTCACGACCCGGTTGCCCGACGTGCGCGACCGGTGGGACTTCAGCGAGGTGACGCTGTCACTGATCCTGCTGATGATGGTCGTGCTCGCCGGCGTCGGCTCGGTGCTGGCCGAGAGCGCTGCGCGATCGACCGACAGCGCCGTCGTGCTGCGTTCGGGGTTCCTGCTCGCAGCGGTCGCGGTGCCGGTGCTGGTCCTCGCTCCGGCGTTCCCGGTCTTCGTGCTGGGGATGGCGGCGTACGGCGTGGCGCTGGGCGTCGTCGACGCGTCGACCAACATGCAGGCGGTCGCGATCGAGCACGGCTACGGACGGCCGATCCTTCCCTCCTTCCACGGCATGTGGACGCTGGGCGGCATCGTCGGTTCGGTCATCACGATCGCGACCGGCTCGCTGGACTTCCGGTGGGCCGCGGTGGTGGCGCTGCTGCCCCCGGTCGTCGCGTTCGCGCCCTACCTCCGTCGCGATGTCCTGCCCGTCACCGCGGCCGCGGTGGAAGCCGTCCCGTGGCGACCGCTGCCCCCGGTCGGTGCGGCGCTCGT
The DNA here is from genome assembly GCF_024703895.1 of Nocardioides sp. B-3. Lineage (GTDB taxonomy): Bacteria > Actinomycetota > Actinomycetes > Propionibacteriales > Nocardioidaceae > Nocardioides. The sequence goes on along the minus strand of NZ_CP087968.1, from coordinate 2,853,654 downwards.
CCTCTTCTACATGGTCGACACGGCCGCGGCCACCCGGGGACCGACCTACCTCGACGACACCTTCGACACCCCGTCGGGGCTCGTCGCGCTCGCGACGCTGCCCTACCTCGTCGCCAGCGGATTCATGAGGCTCGCCGGCGACACCTCGGTCGCGCCACGGCCCGGTGGCCGTGCTGCGGCATGGCGCCGTGGTCGCCTTCGGCGCGCTTCTCGTCATCGTGCTCGCGCCGACGTGGCCGGTCGCGGTGCTGGGCTTCACGGTGCTGGGGCTCGGGGTGGCCGTGATCGCGCCCCTGAGCTACTCCGCCGCCGCGGTGCTCGCATCGTCCACCGCGCTGACGGGCGCGGCACGGCAGGCGCGGGTCGATGCCGTGATCGCCCGCTTCAACCAGTTCAACTACGTCGGTGCGCTGCTCGGCTCGGTGCTCACGGGGCTGGCCGGCGCGGGCTCGTTGCGGGTGGGCTTCGCCGTACCGATGGTGCTGGTGCTGCTCCTGCTGCCGCTCGCTCGTGCCTTCGCTCCGGCGCCGGTGCCGACGCCCGATCAGATCGGGATGAGCACCCAGTAGTCGAGGTCGAGCAGCACGCCGTCGGCGTACTTGCCGTCCTCACCGCGCAGCGTCATCGACTCGTCTCGACCCCGGGTGGCGACGAGGCGCAGCCGCAACGCGCCCACACCCGGGGCGTCCGTCTCGGCCTTGTCGAGGACCTCGGACCGGGCATAGATCGTGCGATCGGCGTAGGCCGGCGCGACGTGTGCGCCGGCGTTGATCGCCGCGATGAGCTGGGCGTTGGCCGGGCCGTTGAAGGACAGGGCGCGCGCCATCGAGATGACGTGGCCGCCGTAGATCAGCCGGTTGCCGTCGGGACGGGCCTGCGTGTTGAAGTGCACCTTGGCGGTGTTCTGCCACAGGCGCGTCGCGAGCATGTGCTCGGGGTCGGTGAGGGTCACCCCGTCGACGTGGTCGATCTTCTCGCCCACCTCGTAGTCACCGAAGCGGTGCTTCTCCCCCGCCGCCACTTCGTCGTACGCCGTGAAGTCCGGGCCGGCGGGAATCTTCAGGTCAGTCGCGGCGAGCGCGGGCTTGAGGTCGGGCACGAACGGCTCCGGCGCGGGGGCGTCCTCGTCACGCTTGTTGACCATCACCCAGCGGCACCAGTCGATGGCGACCTCGCCGCGCTGGTTGGTGGCGGTCGAGCGGACGTAGACGACGCCGGTCTTGCCGTTGGAGTTCTGCTTGAGCCCGATGACCTCGGACTTCGTGCGCAGCGTGTCGCCCGGCACGACCGGCTGGTGGAACCGGCACTCGGCGTAGCCGAGGTTGGCGACCGCGTTGAGCGAGACGTCGGGGACGGTCTTGCCGAAGGCGATGTGGAAGCCGATGAGCTCCTCGACGGGGTGCTGCTCGAGGCCGACGCTGTGGGCGAACTCCGCGCTGCTCGGCAGGGCGAAGCGCGTCGGGTAGAGCGCCCGGTAGAGCGCGCGGTCACCCTCGGTGATCGTGCGCGGCGTCGCGTGCTCGATCACCCGGCCGACGGTGAAGTCCTCGAAGGAGTTGCCTGCGTTGGTCTTGCCAGTCGTCGTCTTGCTCATGGGCCATATCGTGCCGCACCCCGCGCCCCGAAGGGCGCGGGTGCTCACGTGGTCCTTCTCACGGCTGGCTCAGACGCCGCCGCCACCGGCCTTGCGGCGGTGCATCTTCGGCGCCGCACCACCCTCGATCTCGGCGCCATGCGCCTTCTCGGGCACCGGGCCGTCCCGGTGGACGCCCTTCTCCTTGTTGCTCTTCTTGTCCGGGGCCTCGCGCATCTTGGCCTTGAGGTCTTCGTTCGACATTCGTCCTCCTCGTGGGTCTGGTCCCCACCTTGCCAGCAGGGCCGATCATCGGTCGAGTGGGTTGTGGGTACGGCGCCCTCTCGGCTCGATGAACAGACACGCTCAGCGTGGTCGGCCGGACCGGCGACTGCCGACGCCGGGGGGCGCCATCCACGACTTCCACGCGGTGACCCGACCGGCGACAGTGCTGGATCCTCGGCACCAGAAGGGGGACGATCCAGCACTGTCGTCTGCGCTGCAGATGAGGTGCGAGGATCGACGCGTGAAGAACCGGGCCGTGCGCGATGAGCAGACCGTCACGATCGCGACGACGGTCGTGCCTCCGCCATCGGCGCTCCTGACGTCGCCGGGCAGACTGCGTCCGTGTGGAACCACGAACCCTCCGGCTACGACTGCCCGTTCTGTCGCCTGCAACGAGGTGAGCACAACGACCGCAACCAGCCGGCCGACGTCGTCGCGGTCACGGACCTCGCCTACGCCCGGATCTCGCCGAAGTGGTGGCCGAACAACCCCGGCGCCGCACTGGTGATCCCGCGAGCGCACGTCGAGAACCTCTACGACGTCCCCAGCGAGATCGGCCACGCGGTCTGGGACCTCACGGTGACCGTGGCGAGGGCGATGCGCGAGACCTACGACTGTGACGGCATCTCGACCCGACAGCACAACGAACCCCACGGCAACCGGGACGTCTGGCACCTGCACGTCCACGTCTTCCCGCGGTACGCCGACGACCGGCTCTACGCCCGGCAGGCCGACTCGGTCTACGTGGACGCCGCAGTCCGCGAACCCTTCGCCGAGCGGCTGGCCGAAACGCTCGGCCTTCCTCGCACCTTCGACGCCTGACCGCGCTCAGCCCAGCGAGCGGACCAACGCCTCGTAGGTCTGCTCAGGAGCACCATCGACACTGGCGATCACCACCGCGTCCGGTCGGTCAAGGAGCAGCTTCGACAACCCCGCGTGGTATCCCGCCAGCACGGCGTCGCCACCGTTGGCAGCGACGATCGTCCGCACTGGTCGTGCCACGGATCAGCCGATCCGGTCCCCCGACGCGTGAAGCGAGCCACGGACGAGGCGGCCGAGTCCATCAGGAAGCGCTCCACGAACTCCGCACCCACATCGGTCGCACAACCCGAGAAGAGGGCCACCTGGCTCGGCCTGACCAACATCTGCGGCAGCACGACATCCTCGCCCGAGGCGAGGTACGCGCCGATCATCGCCAACGCTGCCGGCCGGATGAGCGCACCGGCGCCGGCGAAGTCACGGTCCCAGCCACCGATCAAGGTCCGCAGCACGTCGATGTCGCAGTTGAGCACGCCGTCGTGGTCGTCGACGTAGCGCCGGGCCAACGTCGACTTCCCGATCCCCGGCGGACCGTTGAGGTGGATGAGCCGGCTCATCGAGTGAGCACGAGGATCCGGGACGACAGCTTCCCGAGCATGAGGTAGACGGTCCACAGGGCTTCCCCCAGCACCATGTCGTACGCCGCAGCGCCCATCTCCGAGCGGAAGCGATCCGGGTCCCGGCGCAACCGAGCCACTCGGAGCAGTGCAGAGGAGGCGGCGCCGGTCTCCTCCTCATCGTGCTCGCCCCACTCGGACCCGATGTCCGGGGACGCATCCGGGGCGAGCCCGGAGCAGGAAACGGCGTCGTCGATGGACGACGAGCTCATCGACGACGGCACGACGCCCATCACCGGGAACAACCACGACGCTTCCGAGGTCCTCAGCAGCGGCGTCCCGACGTGCTGGTGGATCACCGCGCGCCCGCCCGGACGGAGGACGCGCGCGAGCTCGGCGTACGCATCATCGAGCGAGGGGACCTTCTCGAGCCCGGAGCGGATCCAGACCGGAGTCGGCCGACGCGTCGCCCACGGGCAGGTGCGTGGCACTCCCCCGGCTGAACGTCACCCGGGACGCGATCTCCTCCGGCACGTCGCGGCGTGCCTCGCGCGCGGCGTCGAGGTTGCCCCCGGACGGGGTCGACGCCCAGCACTGCGAGCCCGAAGTGGGTGGCGAGCCGGAACGAGTGAGCACCCGATCCGCAGCCGACATCCACGGCCACGCTGTCGGGCCGGAGGTCCAGCTCGCGCACGATCTGGAGCAGCATCGACGGCCCGCGCGGAGACAAGGACCGGTCCGGGGAGCTCACGAGGATTCCCGGATCTGCGACGCCAGCATCCCGGCCAGAGGCCGGCCAGCGCCGCGTCGAGCACGAGTTCAGACGAGACGGACGCCGGATCGACACCCGGCACGTCGACCGGCGTCAGGTCGTCCCACGACCCGACCAACGAGACGCCCGCCTCGACCAGCCCGTCGATCAGCTGAGAGGCATGGGAGGCGACCCACGGCGCGACCGGCAGCCCGATCGCCGGCTCGGAGGACTTCCGGGCGGCGAGCACCTGCTTGGCCAGCAGCCCCTTGCGCAGGTCGGTGCCCGCCGGGAAGGCCGAGGTCCTGCTCGTTGAGCAGCTCGTTGAGCCGGCGGATCACCCAGGGGTCGACGCCGCGCCGACCGACTCGTTGTCCATCCGGGCCGGAGCGGAAGCCGCCGGGCGGCGTACCGAGGACCGAGCAGAAGCGTTCCCACAGCAGCTCGCGAGGGGCGCCGGGGGGCGGCACGGTCACCAGCGACACAGGAGCAAGGGCACCCCACGTGCGGGCCAGCCGCGCGAGGTTCTGCTGGCGCCAGAAGGTTCGTCCCGATTCGGGAGGCGCGGGGAGATCCGGGGCGCGATGTCCCGGCCGCCGGGCCTCGATCCCGGCGAGGTACTCCGCGAACGTCCGAGTGCGTCCGTTCTGCACGGTCTCCTGCCACATCGCGGCGATCGACCGGTTCAGGTCACGGGCGGTGATCACGACGTCGATCGAGTGCGACGGGAAGGACGCGACGACACGTTCGGCCACGACCGCACGCACCGGCCCGAGGTACTCCATCGAGATCACGGAGGTGCCGTCGTGGGCGTTCACCTTGCCGGCCATCTTGGCCCACTGCTCCTCGCCGGAGCCGAGGACGTCGCGGGCGGCCATCACCCGGGACAGCCAGTTCATGCCCGGCACCGGGATGCCGCGCTCCTCCGGGAGCATCGGCTTGTTGGCGAACAGCCGCGACTGGATGAAGGACGTGCCCGACTTCATCGCCCCTGACGTGAAGGAGCAGCCGACGGGACATGGGGTCAGCCTAGGACTTGAGCTTGTAGTCCTTGAGGAGGCTGCGTCCGATGATCATCTTCTGGATGTCGGAGGTGCCCTCGCCGATCAGCATGAACTTGACCTCGCGCATCAGCCGCTCGATCTCGTACTCCTTGGAGTAGCCGTAGCCGCCGTGGATCCGGAAGGAGTCCTCGACGACCTCGTTGGCGAACTCGGAGCCGAGCATCTTGGCCATGCCGGCCTCGACGTCGACGCGACCGCCGGCGTCCTTGAGGCGCGCGGCGCGGACCATCATCGTGTGGGCCGTCTCGACCTTGGTCGCCATGTCGGCCGGGCGGAACAGCACCGCCCGGTGCTCGGCGATGATCTTGCCGAAGGTCTTGCGCTGCTGGGCGTAGGCGATGCCGAGCTCGAAGCCGCGCCGAGCGAGACCGCACGCGCGGGCGGCGACGTTGACGCGACCGACCTCGACGCCGTCCATCATCTGGAAGAAGCCCTTGCCCGGCTCGCCGCCGAGGATCTGGTCGGCGGAGATCTTGTGGTCCTCGAGGATCATCTCGGTGGTCTCGACGCCCTTGTAGCCCATCTTGTCGAGCTTGCCGGGGATGGTGACGCCCCGGGCGGTCTCGCCGAAGCCGGGGGTCTTCTCGACCGGGAAGGTGGTCATGTTCTTGTAGACCGAGTCGTTGCCCTCGTCGGTCTTCGTCAGCAGCGCGACCGGGGTGGAGGTGCCGCCGTTGGTCAGCCACATCTTCTGGCCGGTGATGGAGTAGGACCCGTCGTCCAGCTTGGTGCCCTTGGTCGACACGGCGGAGACGTCAGAGCCGAGGCCCGGCTCGGACATCGAGAACGCGCCGCGGACCTCGCCGGTCGCCATCCGTGGGAGGTACTTCTGCTTCTGCTCGTCGGTGCCGTGCTGCATCAGCAGGTAGGCCACGATGAAGTGCGTGTTGATGACGCCCGAGACGCTCATCCAGCCGCGCGCGATCTCCTCGACGACGAGCGCGTAGGTCAGGATCGACTCGCCGAGCCCGCCGAACTCCTCGGGGATCGTCAGGCCGAAGACACCGAGCTCCTTGAGGCCCTCGATGATGTCGGTCGGGTACTCGTCGGCGTGCTCGAGCTCCTGCGCTACCGGGATGATCTGCTCGTCGACGAACTGGCGCACCGCCTTGAGGATCTCGGTCTGGTCCTCGGTGAGTCCGTCGGTCTGGCAGAGGCGACCCATGAGAGGTCCTTCCGGTTGAGCTGGCAGATGAACAATCGCTGTCGAACGACAGGTGAGTCTAGGTGCGTACGGCGAAGCGCCGACCGGCGTCCGGCATGAGAGTCGTCACACGCCCTTGAGAGCCCGGCGCAGCCGGGCCGGCGCGTGGGCGGGTCCGCTGGCGGCGGCGTCCGCTCGCTGCGCCGGCGCAGGTCACCCAGCAACGTGGCCACCGGGTCGAGCGCCACGTCGGCGACCTCGGCGTCGGTGACCGAGTCGGGGGTGCCGGCGCGGGGGCAGCTCGTCGGGGACGAGCAACAGGTCCACGTCCCCGATCACGTCGTACGCCGCAGCGCGGATCTTCGCCACCGCGCGAGCGCCCCGCACTCGAGCGTCCTCGACCCGGTCGGCCGCCGGCCAGAACGGTTCGCCCCGGCGGGGGCACGAGCCGATCGTCCGCCGGGAACGACCGGAGCCACACGCCGCGCGACCGGGCGGTGTTGAAGCCCGTCAGCCGCTCGTTGACCCGGCGCAGCGTCTCGGCCTCGACGACTCCCATCGACGAGTTGGCGAACCCGCGCGAGGTGTCGCAGGTGTCAGGTGCGATGCCGAGGACGGAGCAGAACCGCTCCCACAGCTCCTCGCGCGGGGAGCCCGCCGACGACGGGGCGATCAGGTGCAGCCGTTCGGGCGGGACCGATCCAGACCAGCGGTCCAGCACCAGCCCGAGGTCCAGCGAGCGCCAGTCCCACACGTCGCGCGGGTCGTCGCTCTCGGTGCGCCCGTAGTCGGCCAGCGGTGCCGTCGCCTTGTTCTTCAGCGACTCCTGCCAGCTGCTGGTGAGCAGCCCGAGCGGGTCGCGCGTCGTGATGATCACGTGCACCTCGGCCGGCGCCAGCTCAGCCACCATGCGCGTCGCCTGCTCCGCCGACGCGGCGCAGAAGAACTCGTGGCTGATCAACGCGTCGCCGTCGAACGCCGAAGCATCCGCGCGGATCCGCGACCACGCTTCCGAGGCACCCGCTCCTCGGCGCGCGATGCCCGGGTCGTCGCGCACGATCATCGACGCGAACAGGTGGTCGCTCTTGCGAGCACCCGGCAGCAGCAGCCCGGCGGCGCGCAGCTGCGCCCGCCCGGGCCACGCGATGGCCTGCAGGTAGGACGTCCCGGTCTTCGGGAGCCCGATGTGGACGAAGACCCGGCGGGTCATCGGGGTCCCCGCGGCGTTGTTCCGGAGGAGCGAAGCGGGGGAGAAGAACGCCGTGGGGTGATCATGACCCCAGCTCGTCGACGTACTGCTCGACCTTCGCCGGATCGGCGGCGGGCAGCAGCTCGGTGACCACGTCGAGCAGCTCGGCGAAGCGCTGGTTGAGCACCGCACTCTCCTCGGCGCGAGCCGTCAGCGCGGCGACCTGTGCCTCCGGGTCCTCGACGCGTGCGGACAGGTCCTTCTTGGACATTCTCATTGCCACTCCACCTCCGGGCGGCAGGACCGCCACTGCTTTCCGTCGGACAACTCTTCGCCGTAGCCGTAGTCGATCGCCTGCCCGACCGGGTCGACCATCCCGGTCACCACTCCACCACGCGCCTCGACATCGTCGATCACGTCGCCCGGCGACAGTGCGCGCACCAACGAAGGTCGCCCTTCGGGATCCCTCGATCGGCGACGTCAGGAACTCAGTGCACCCGCTCTCCCGACTCCAGCACCATCGAGACGAGGCGCCAGAAGTTGTCCACGCCGTACGGCGACGTCGAGTCGATCAGGTGTCGCGCCAGCACGGTGCGCCGGCCGGGACGCGCCTGCAGCAACGCCCCCCACGACAGCACGTGCCGCAGCTCGAGCAGGTTCATGGTCCGCAGCTCCGCGGGCCAGCCCTGCTCCGCCGCCTTCGCCTTGATGAAGTCCATCGCCACGCCGGAGTAGTCGAGCCCGACCGCCGGTCGTCCTTGCTTGGCCAGCCAGCGCACGTCGCGACCACGGCCGCAGCCGACGTCGAGCACCCACGTGTCGGGGTCCTCACGCTCGTGCAGGTGCCGGGAGATGTCGTGCGGCGGCTGGTAGGGCGGCAGCAACCGCGCGAGGCCGTAGCGGTGGTCCCGGGCCCGCGGTTCACCCGCGTGCCGCGGAACCACTCGTCGAACCGGCGCTGGACGTCCGGGTCCTTCTCGTAGCGGAACGCCGGGTCCGGCACCCGCCAGCCCGGCCCGTAGGTCGCCGCCAGCAGCCGCTCCGGATCGGCCGGCGCGGGCAGTCGACGACCGTCGAGCGTGACCGTGCCGAGCGGGAAGATCCACTCGCGTTCTGTACGGCGCCCAGATCTCGCCGAGGAGCGCGAGGTGTCCCTCGGAGAAGAAGCCACCGAAGACGTCGAGGCCGCGAATCGAGCCGTCCGCGTCGGGCACGTCGATCTTGAACGCTCCCCCGCTGTGGCGGCTGGTGGCGTAGCCCCGGCGCTCGACGGCGCGCTGGACCCGGTGCGACTCGCGGATCACGTCGATCGGGTGGCTGTGCTCGCTGACGTAGCCGACGTCGGCGTCGTTGTCGTGGCCGAGGAACGTGCCCTCGCGCACGGCGCCCAGCAGCGTGCCGTAGGCGGGGAACGCTTCCAGCCCCTGCTCCTGCAGCAGTCCGAGCACGGTCTCCAGTGCATCCAGCAGCGGCGTGAGCTCGGCCGCCTCCTTGGTCTCGAACGTCTTGACCAGCTTGCCGTACATGTCGATGCCGAGCGGGGCACCGTCGCGGCCGACCACGGTCAGCCGCCGGTCGTCGTCGCCGAAGCGGACCTCCTTGTCGAAGACGGTGGTGCCGTCGCCCAGCGCGATGCTCAGCTGGGTCACACCGACGAGGTGCAGGGTGAGTCGCTCCGGCCACGCGATCGTCCGCTCGGACGCCCCGAACGACGAGCTGTCACGCACCGACCAGAAGGACCAGATGCGGCGGCCGTCGAACGAGAGGTTGCAGAGCACGTCGTCGGTCGCGGCGAAGCGCAGACCGTCGTCGTCGACGTGAATGTCTTTCAGCATTGACTCAGACCCGGCCGAGGAACCGGTCCGGGATGCGCACGAACGGGCGGTTGCGCATCGCCTGCACACGGCCGCCGCCGACCGCGCGCCACGTGTCGGGGCCGGCCTGCTCGACGATGCTCGGCAGCTTCTTCAGCGGTGGGCCGAAGGGCTTGATCTCGTCGTGGTCGATCTCGGCGGTGATCTCGTCGAGCAGGTTGACCATGTCGCCGCCGCTGCGCTCCCAGCTGGTGCGGGCCGCCCGACCATCGCTACGGAACATCTCGTGCCGGTGGTCGGCCACTGCCTTGAGGTGGTCACGGTCGGCGAACTTCATGTGGAACATGAACAGCTCGGGATCGACCTCGAAGGGGCACTTGATGCCGTGCGAGGCAAGCGCCCAGTTGGCCGGCTCCCACTTCAGGGAGGGCTTGCACATCAGCGGCAGGAACTTCGCCAGCCGGCGCTGCCCCGGGATCGGCTCGCCGTCCACGAGGGCCGGTTCGGCGGCCACGTCGTGCACGAGGTTGAGGCCCATCACGCCGACGGCCCGGCGGCCCGGCCGGGCCGCGACGAAGTGGCGCAGCGACTCGTGCACCTTCGGGTCGGCGACGATGAACTCGTCGACGTCGCAGAAGATCGTTGCGTCGTACGCCTCGAGCAGGCCGGCTGAGAGACCGCCGAGCAGTCCCATCCGGGCCGGCTCGAACGACTTCTTCGTCAGCGGCGGGATCCGCAGCACCGGGCACGGGAGGTCGTCGGTGGAGCCGTCGGAGCTGTTGTCGTCGACGACGACGAGGTTCTCCGCGCCGACCTCGCGGGAGTAGTGCTCCACCCAGCGACGCAGCATCGTGCCCTCGTCGCGGGCCATCGTGATGACGGCGACGTTCGGGAGCCCGTTCATGCGTTCCTCTGCTTCTTGCTCCGGCGCAACCGTTGGCGGTGCTTGTCCTCGCGCTCCATGCCGATCTGGGTCATCCGGGCCGGGCCCTCCATCGCCGCGTCCAGCTGCTGCTCGAGCGAGACCTGCTTGGGGTGCACCCCGCTGACCTTCTGCGGCAGCAGCTCGTCGAGATCGCCGATGACCCGGTGCCCCTGCTTGCGCAGCGCGGCGACCTCGGCGGCACCGCGCTTGATCACCCAGCGCTCGTCGACGCCGAGCGTCGGCTCGCCGCGGCGGGCGACCAGCCCCCGCTTGGTGAGCAGGTGCTTGACCAGCAGGTCGTAGAACTTGTGGTCCGCGGCGGGCGTGCCGTCGCGGCCGAGGATCTCGTTGAGGTGGCGCAGCGTCATCGCCGTGGCCAGCCCGATCGAACGGTTGGCGCGCACGTTGAGCTCGAAGGCCTCGGGATCGAGCTGCAGCACCTGCGCGAACCGCTCCCACAGCAGGTTGCTCGGGGCACCCTTCGCCGGCACGGTCATCAGCGTGAAGTGGTCGGCGCCGACGGCGTCGCTCCACCGTTGCGCGATCGCGGGCCGTGCCCCGGTGGTTCCAGAAGTTGCGGGCGACGGGGTTGGCGTTGTCCTCGGAGCGCATGGCGCCGAGGTAGTCGTCCCCAGTCACCGCGGACCCGTTCTGCACGGACTCCAGCCACATTGCGGCAATGTTGCGGCCCGTGTCGCGACCGGTCAGGACGACCTCCAGACGACCCTCGAGGGAGGCGCGGATGATCTCGATCTTGCGCGTGACGCGCGGTGCGAGGAACTCCATCGAGACCACGACCGTCCCCGGGGCCGCGTTGACGGAGTCGACCAGCGAGCACCACGGACCGGCCGGATCGAGCGGCGGCTGGTCTGGCCCGCCGTGCGCGATCAGGTCCTGCACTGCGGCGACTGGTCGCGCCAGCGTTCGCCGGCGAAGGAGATGCCGTGGTGTGCCAGTTCGTCACCGTTGTTGCCCGGGACGTTCTGGATGAAGCTGGTGCCCGACTTCATCGAGCCGATGTGGAGGACGACGCATTCAGCCACGCCCGACTCCTTCCTCGATGCCGTCGGCATCGTGCAGCCGGCCCCGGTTGGCCGGTAGTGCGTGGAAGACCCTACGGCAGGCGCACATCCACGAGGGCCATGTTGTGGTCCGTGACGATGCTGAGGAGCGGCGGCCGGGTGTACTCGAAGTTCGCGTAGGCGGCCTCGGGCGGCCCGAAGATCCAGTCGACGCGCATCCGGCTGGGCGGGTTGGTGCACTTGCCGGTCGCCGGGTCGTAGGAGCCGCCGAACGGGCTGACCGGGTCGGTCTTCGACAGCACCTTGCACAACAGGGTGCGCTTCTCGTTCATGTCGCCGACGAAGAACACCGGCAGTCCGGTCGCGCGCAGCTCGTTGATCTTGGCGATCTGCACGTTGGTCGCCCGGTCGCGCTTGAACTGGTAGTCCCGGGGCGCGTTGTGCACGTTGATGACGTAGATCTCCTTGCCGGTGACCCGGTGCCGGAGCTTCACGATCGGGCGCGGCAGCTCCTTGCTGATGAACTGGTTCATCATCGACGTCTTCTCGACCGCTTCCCAGACGCTCGTGCGCCACGCCGGGGCAGCCTCGGAGGCGTCGTCGCCAGACTCGGGCCGGGGCCAGACGTCCCACGTGCCCCGAGCGGCCTTGAGGAAGTGGAACATCTGGTCGGAGTTGGGCTCCTGAAGGCCCATGATGTCGATGGCGCTGGCGTCGAGCTGGTCCGCCATCCAGCCCATGCGGGTGGTGGCGGGACCGAACGAGTCGTCGCCGGCGTAGGGCCGGGTGTGCCCGTTGCCGAGCGCGTTGACGGTGGCGATCCGGAAGTCGGTCGCGCCGGCGGGGTCGACCGGCGGCAGCGGCTCGACCTCGGTGGGCGAGGGGCTGCTGGTCAGCGTGCCGTTGCCGAGCTGGGCGCGGTCGTTGGCGCCCCAGCAGGTGGCCCCGGAGCTGGTGAGGCCGCAGACGTGGCGCCACCCACCCTCGATCTGGGTCATCCCCGCCGGGCCGGCAGCCGGCTCCATGGCGAACGGCGCACTGCCGTCGCCGATGAGTCCGTAGGCGTTGTTGCCCCAGCAGAAGACCTGGCCCGAGTCGCTGAGCAGGCAGGAGCCGCCCTCGAAGGTCGTGATGTCGACGGCCTTGCGGCCACCGAGGACGAGCTGCGGGTCGGCGGTGGTGGTGACGTTTCCGTTGCCGAGTGCGCCGTAGGTGTTGCGACCCCAGCAGTAGACCGCGCCGGTCGTTGCGATTGCGCAGGTGTGCGACCACGAGGTCGAGACCTCGGCCCAGTTGGTGGAGGTGCCGATGCGGGCCGGCTTGTTCTTGCCGGCGAAGGACCCGATGCCGAGCTGGCCGAAGAGGTTGCCGCCCCAGCACCACAGCGAGCCGTCGGTCTTGGTGCCGCACACGAAGCGGCTGCCCACCGAGACGGTCGCCCACTTGCCACCGGGCAGCTTGTAGGGCTTCGCCTTCTGCTTGGCGGCGACGGGGGCCGAGCTGTCCGGCCGCGTTGTCACCCCAGCAGTAGAGCTTGGCCCGGCTGGTGATGGCGCAGGTGTTGAACCGGGAGGCGTTGACGCTCTTCCACTTGGTCCCCTTGGCCACCACGACGGGCTTGGCGCGCACCTTGGTGGTGCCGTCGCCGACCCGGCCGCGGTGGTTGAGGCCCCAGCAGAAGAGCTTGCCGCTGTTCTTGATACCGCATGTCGACGCGCCACCGGCGGACACGGAGCGCCACTTGTTGCCGCCCTTCACGCGCTGCGCCGTGGCCACGTCCGGGCCCACCGTGCCGTCGCCGAGCTGACCGTACTGGTCACGCCCCCAGCACAGGAGCGAGCCGTCGCCGGGCAGCCGGCATCCGTGCTCACCGCCGCTGGACAGGGTCTCGACGGCGGCGCGGCGCACCTTCCGCTCGACCGGACGCTCCTGCCGGGACGACTGGGTGGACGACTGGATGGACGTCTGAGCGCTGGCGCTGACGATCGATGCCCCGGCGCCCGCGGGGGCGGCCGGGGGTGATCGGCATGAACGCGCTGGCGATCAGGGCGATGAGGGCGACGGGCGCCTTCATGGCAACCTCCGAGATAGACGACACGGGCAGGTCTGGCAAGAACAGGCAACAAAAGACAACTTGAGCAACATCTGTCACGGTAGTTCACAATGCAACAGGGGCCAGACCGTGACCGGCGTGGCCCCTGCAGTGAGTGACGCGTGTCAGCGCCCTCGGGTTATCACATGGCGGGTTTCATCTTGCCCAGACCCATTTCTCGGCGGACCTGCGCGAACGGGTCGAAGCCGGCCTGCTGGCGCAGCACGATCTCCTTGACCAGCTCCTGTCCCTGCGGGGGCGGGTTCTTGAAGAGGTAGTTGATGAAGCCGGAGTAGTCCTCCTCAAGCGACTGGCTGCGGACGATGAATCCCTGCTCGTCGGACAGAGTGCTCATGCCCGACCAGTTGGCGCTGCCCCGGTAGACGATGTGCGAGGAACGCTTGCCGTCGAAGTTGCCGGAGATCGTCAGCGCCTTCATGTGGATGTAGCGGTCGACGTAGCCGTCGTCGTTGGTGTCCTCGAGGATCGTCTTGCGCGGGATGTTCTTGAGGTTGTCCGCGCGTTGTTGTTGAGCACTCCGTAGACGAGCTTGATGTTGCAGCCCCGCTCCTTGAGCCCCTTCAGCTTGCCGGAGACGGCGGTGCCGATCTTGCCGTTGAACACTGCCTGCGAGACCCGGATGACGGTGGTGCCGTTCTTGCCGGCGTCACCGACGGCGCCCTTGCACTTCACCTTGTCCAGCAGGCGCATGACGTTGTAGTTGCGGAGCTTGCCCATGTTGGGGAAGAACCAGCCCTCGTAGTTGCCGTCCTCGAACGTGTAGAACGCCTTCTTGATCGGCTTGTCCGCGACATCTGCCAGAAGACGTGGGCGTAGTTGTCCCCGTGTGACCCGGCGATCGACGATCGTCAACAGGTCGTTCCACTGGACGTACGCCGCGGCGTCGGTGAGGTTGGCGGACGTGGACATGACAACGTTGTTGCGCCCGCCGGTGTGGGAGAACATGAAGAACTTGCCGTGCTGGATGCCCTCCTTGCCGCGGCAGGAGTTCTTGCAGGTGCGGAACCAGCTGACCATCTCGTCGGAGCGCTTCTTGTTGCCCTTGGCCAGCGCGTCGCGCGTGTGCGGGTAGTAGCTGCCCGCACCCCGGGACTGCGCCGGGCCGTTGGCCATGATGATCTGCACGCTGACACCGCGCTTGTGCGCCGCGATCAGGTCGTTGACGTAGAGGGCGTTGCTGTAGTTCCGGGTCACCGGGGCGGATCTTCGAGCCCTCGGGGCTGTTCGCGATGGCGTTGCGGATGTAGCGGTTGATCTTGTGGGACTGCTCCGGGTCACGCGGCTCGTTGAAGCGGACACCGGGCTTCGGCTGCCACTTGCTGGTCGACTGCGTGGGCTCCTCGGTCGGAGTCGTCGGGACCGGCGTGGTCGGCGCCGGGGTGGTCGTCGTCGGGACCGGCGTGGTGGTGGTCGGCGCTGGCGTCGTGGGCGCCGGGGTGGTCGGGACCGGGGTCGGCGTCGACGACGACTCCGCCGATCGCTCGAGGGCATTGGCACGGGTCGCGAGCATCGTCAGCGGTGCAATGACCGCCGGGATCGAGGCCGCGACCGTGATGGTCATCCGTGACTTCATGGTGGTGACTTGTCCCCTTGTGTGTCAGACGAAACTTCAGTGCGCAAACGAGCGGGCGTGCAGGTAGTGCTGGTAGTGCTGTGATGGCGCCGCGGCCCCATTGGTTGTGCCAGCGAGCCAGTTGTTCAGGCTCTGGCAGGTCGCCAGCAGCTGCTGGTAGTCGGCGTTGGTCTCGAGATCGCCCGCGTCGGTGATCTCGTTGCCCTTCATCGCAAAGAATCGGCCGTCCTGCTCGATGAAGGTGGCGCCGTAGCCGCACTTCTTCTTCGCCGGCTTGATCGTCTCCCCGTCGGTGGTGCAGGCCGTGTAGTCCGCCGGCAGCACCTGCCCGTCGACCCAGACGTCCGCGCACTCGGGCAGTGCGCCCGCCTCGGTCGTCGCCTCGCTGGGCGACTCGCTGGGCGTCTCGGACGTGGTCTCCGAGCTCGGGTCGGTGGCCCGGTCGTTGTCCGCTTCTGTTGCCACACGCGCCGAGCGCGGTGACGGCACAGAGGACGACGAGGACGGCCGAGAGCCTGCTCCGCAGATTTGCCATACCACCGATGGTAGGTGAAGTCAGCAGCACGACCACATCTCGCGCACACCCGCTACCGTGGCGTCGCGTCCTGCGACGCGCTCGCCCCCGGTAGCCTTCGATGCCATGAGCAGCACTCCGACCGGGGGTCTACCCGGCCCGCCTCGTGGGTCTGCCCATCTTCGACCCGCAGGGCGATCAGGTCGCCAAGGTCCGCGACGTCGTCGTGGCCCTGCGCTCCGACTCCACCAACCAGCCACGGGTGCTCGGCATGGTGGCCGAGGTGTTCGGCCGGCGCCGGATCTTCGTGCCGATGACCCGGGTCACCAACATCGACAGCGGGCAGGTCTACACGACCGGGCTGCTCAACATGCGCCGCTTCGAGCAGCGCAGCACCGAGACCCCGGTGATGGGTCAGATGTTCGATCGCCGCGTGGTGATCAAGGACACCGGCGTGCAGGGGACGGTCTACGACGTCGCGATGGAGCAGGCGCGCAACCGCGACTGGGTGCTCTCGCGCGTCGCCGTACAGGAACCGTCGAAGGGCTTCCGTCGACGCGGCCAGACCCACACCCTCGAGTGGCGCGACGTCGAGGGGCTGACCCGGCGCGAGGAGACGCAGGGCGCGACCCACCTCAACGCCACGCTGAGCGAGATGCGGCCCGCCGACGCGGCCAACGTCATCCACGAGCTGCCGCGCGAGCGCCTGCTGGCGGTGGTCGCGGCGATGAACGACGAGCGGCTCGCCGACGTGCTGGAGGAGCTGCCCGAGGAGGACCGGGTCGAGATCCTCGAGCTCCTGGACCGCGAGCGTGCGGCCGACGTGCTGGAGGAGATGTCGCCCGACGACGCGGCCGACCTGATCGCCGACCTCCACCCCGACACTGCGGCCACGCTGCTCGGACTGATGGAGCCGGAGGAGGCCGAGGACGTACGCCGACTGATGTCCTACGCCGACAAGACGGCCGGCGCCATGATGACGCCGGAGCCGGTGATCCTCTCCCCCGACGCCACGGTCGCCGACGCGCTCGCGCACGTGCGCAACCCCGAGCTGACCCCCGCGCTGGCCGCGCTCGTCTACGTCTGCCGCCAGCCGCTGGAGACGCCGACCGGGCGGCTCATCGGCGCCGCACACATCCAGCGACTGCTGCGCGAGCCCCCGTCGACGCTGGTGGCCGCCGCCCTCGACGAGTCGATGGACCCGTTGCGCCACGACGCGACGATCGACGAGGTGGCCGCGCACCCGGCGACGTACAACCTCGTCGCCTGTCCCGTCGTCGACGAGGAGGGGCGCCTCCTCGGCGCGGTCACGGTGGACGACCTGCTCGACCACATGCTGCCCGACAACTGGCGTGACCGGGCCGACCGGCCGGGGCCCATCTCCGGGGCGGGTGGCCGATGAGCGAACCCCGCACCCGCGCCCGCCTCGACACTCCCCGCGAGACCCGGCGTCCGCCGCTGATGCGTCGCCCCAACTACGACGCCGATGCGTTCGGCTCCTTCGCCGAGCAGTTCGCGCGCTTCATGGGCACCGCGAAGTTCCTGATGTGGATGACGCTGTTCGTGATCGTCTGGATGGCGTGGAACACGCTGGCGCCGTCCGAGTGGCGATACGACGAGTTCCCCTTCATCTTCCTGACCCTGATGCTCAGCCTGCAGGCGTCGTACGCCGCACCGCTGATCCTGCTCGCCCAGAACCGGCAGGAGCTCCGCGACAAGGTGGTGGCCGAGCAGGACCGCCGAGCCAACGCGCGAGCGCACGCCGACATGGAGTTCCCGGCCCGCGAGGTGGCCTCGCTGCGCATGTCCGTGGGCGAGGTCGCGACGCGCGACTTCCTGCGCTCGGAGCTCAAGGGGCTCTATGCGGACCTCGAGGAGCTCGCCCGAAGTGACGAAGACGACGACCGCGATCAGCCACCACTGGGGTGAGACGCCCGGTCGGCTCGTAGACTCGACTCCATCATGAGCACCCCGACTGTCGATCAGATCACCGCTGCCCTCGCCCGAGTCAACGACCCCGAGATCAAGCGCCCCATCACCGAGCTGAACATGGTCGATTCCGTGACCATCTCGGACGGCGGCGAGGTCGCCGTCACCGTGCTGCTCACGGTGGCCGGCTGCCCGCTCAAGGACACGATCACGCGCGACGTGACGGCGGCCGTCAACACGGTCCCCGGCGTCACCGGTGTCGACCTGACGCTCGGCGTGATGACCCCGGAGCAGCGCGGCGGTCTCAAGGAGGTCCTCAGCGGCGGCAAGGCCGAGCGCGAGATCCCCTTCGCCCAGCCCGGCTCGCTGACGAAGGTCTATGCGATCGCCAGCGGCAAGGGCGGGGTCGGCAAGTCCTCGGTGACCGTCAACCTGCGCTGGCGATGGCCAAGCAGGGGCTGAAGGTCGGCATCGTGGACGCCGACATCTACGGCCACTCGGTGCCCGCGATGCTCGGCGTCGCCGACGCGCCCCACGCAGGTCGACGACCTGATCATGCCGGTGCCGACCCCCAGCGGCGTCTCGGTCATCTCCATCGGGATGCTCAAGCCGCGGCGCGACCAGGTCGTCGCGTGGCGCGGCCCGATGCCTCGACCGGGCCCCGGTCCAGATGCTCTCCGACGTCTACTGGGGCGACCTCGACGTGCTCCTGCTCGACCTGCCCCCGGGCACCGGTGACGTCGCCATCTCGCTGGGCCAGCACCTGCCCAACGCCGAGTTCGTCGTCGTCACGACGCCCCGGAGGAGGCCGCCGCCGAGGTCGCCGAGCGCGCCGGCACGATGGCCTCGATGATGCACCAGCGCGTCGTCGGCGTGGTCGAGAACATGAGCTACCTGACGCTGCCCGACGGTTCCACCATGGAGGTCTTCGGCAGCGGCGGCGGTGACCGCGTCGCCGCGACCCTGTCGCAGCGCTTCGGCTACGACGTCCGGGTCCTCGGCCGCATCCCGCTCGATCCCTCGCTGCGGGAGGGTGGCGACGCCGGCAAGCCGATCGTCGACTCCGATCCCACGTCGGTGGCGGCCGTCGAGCTGGTCAAGGTCGCCGAAGACCTGATCGGTCGCGGACGCGGCCCGGCCGGCATGCAGCTGGGCCTCACGCCGAGCGCGAAGTTCTGACCCGTGTTCGGCGTCGGGCTGGCTGAGATGGCGTTGATCGCGTTCGTCGCGATCATCGCCTTCGGCCCCGACCGGTTGCCGGTGCTGGCCAAGCAGGCCGGCATCATGATGCGCAAGGCCAAGGCCATGGCCAACTCCGCGCGCGACGAGATCCGCGAGGAGCTCGGCCCCGACTACGCCGATCTTGAGCTGCGCGACCTCGACCCCCGCACCATCGTGCGGCGCCACATCATCGAGGCGATGGAGGACGAGGACGCCCGCCCCCTCGCCGAGCCCGCCCCGGCGGAGGGCCAGCGCCCGCCGTACGACGTCGACGCGACCTGAGCCGGCGGATCAATCCCGGCTCTGCACCGCACTGATCGCGTCATAGGCGATCAGCACCGCCTCGTCGCCGGGCGTCGTGATCTCGACGAAGTCGGCGCCGACGCGGCGTACGACGGCTTCGTGCTGGCCGCCGTCGACGAGGTGTACGACGCAGCGCACCCGTGACTCGGCCAGTCGGCGCAGCGCCGACGTGACCCCCAGCTTGTGCAGCGGCGACCGAGCGACCTCGGGGATCGAGCGGTCCGAGGCACCCTGGACGACCTCGATGCAGGGCGTGCGCACGATCCAGTCCTGCGCGTGGCCGCTGACCGGGCACCAGCCGAGCCCCATGCGCTGCAGCTCGCCCTCGATGCGTCCCACGCCCACGACCGTGAGCGCCAACCGGTCGCCGACGCTGGCCATCAGTCTCGAGTCGAGGGTGACCCGGCGGTATTCCGCACGGCTGCGATCGAGGAGCTCCGCGTCGCGCTCCTGCTCGTAGAGCGCCGACGCCTGACCCTCCGGGTCGTCGAAGAGGGAGAAGAGCTGGTCGTCCCGGGAGGGATGTGGCGCCATGTGCCGACCCTAGCCCGCCTGTGCACAACCCTTTGACATCGCGCCCAAAGTTGCCTTAGATGATGCAAACGGACGCAAACGAAAGGTTCGGGGATGTCTCGGGGGAAGAACTCATCAGTGGGCCGCTGCCCGGCGGTCTGGTTGCTCGTCACCACGGCCGTGCTCGCGACCTGGTCGGCCGTCGCCGACGCGGCCGGGTCGCTCACGTCGTCCACGGTCTGGCACGGCTCGTTCGAGGACCTGCTCGTGGCGGTCGCCTCGGCGGCGCTGGTCGCGTGCGCGGGCTGGCTATGGCTCGTCACCACCGCCACCGTTGCCGACCCGGTGCGCGGTCGCCCCGCCTCCACGGCGCCGCGAGGACTCACGCGACGCCCGGTGCTGGCCGCCTGCGGTGCCGCCGTCCCGGCCGGTGTCTCCGCCCCGGCGATGGCCGGCAGCGGCGCCGGGGACCACTCCCCGGTCGGCCTGCCGATGCCCGACCGGGCCGTCGCCGACGCGGTCGCGCACCCGATCCAGCGACCCGCCCCCAAGCCGGCCCGGGTGGCCCTCGAGACGCCCGCAGCCATCACCGTTCGGGCCGGCGACTCGCTGTGGTCGATCGCATCCGAGCGGTTGGGACCAGCTGCCTCAACCGCCGACATCGACGCGGCCCGGCGCGAGCTCTATGCGGCCAACCGGCAGGCCGTCGGCGCCGACCCCGACCTCATCCACCCCGGGCTCGACCTCGAGCCGGGTTCGGAACCGAAAGGCACGACCATGAGCGAGCGAAGCGAGCGAGTCAATCAACACAGCGCGGATGGTGCCTCATGCGCGCACGGAGCGAAGCGAGTACGTGCATGAGCGCCGCCAACGTCATCCCGATCCGACGCACCGTCCCGGTCGCCAGCGTCCGGGGGCTCGCTCGCCCTCGACCTGACGCCTCGGCTCGACCCGCCGGACACCGAGGTCCGGGCACCGTCGCCCCACCACCCTCCCCAACGAAGCAGCGACCTCGTGGCGTCCGAGGCCCTGCAAGCGCGCCGAGCTCGACCAGTTCGTCCGCCGTCACCCGGCCTGCGCCGTCGAGATCGCGTGCGGCGACCGGCCCGCGGCCCAGCTGCTGCGGCACTGCTCCCCCGAGGTCTACGGCGAGCTCACGCGCCGCGCCCGGCTCGTGGCCAAGGCGGCGGGGACCACCCCGGCGCTCGGTCGCGGTCGTGGTGCCATCCGGCCGGTGCTGCGATCGACCCGCACCAGCCCGGTCCGTGACGACGCCCTCGAGGCTGCGGCGCACGTGCGCTACGGCGCCCGGTCCCGCGCCCCGGCCGCTCGCTTCGAGGTCGTCGACGGTCGCTGGCAGTGCCCGGCCCTCGAGTGGGCGTGAGCAGTCGAAACCCAGTCCGTTCCGGAGCCGGGTGGCCTTGGTTTCGACACGGCGCTGGCGCGCCTGCTCAACCAGCGGCTGCCGTCAGCCGCCGACGGTGGCGTGACCCGAGGCCCCGCCGGGTGCACCGTGGCACTGCTTGTACTTCTTGCCCGAGCCACAGGGGCACTTCTCGTTGCGACCGGTGCCGGCGAACGGGTCGTCGGCGACCGGGGCGGCCTTCACCTCGGCCTCGCCGTCCTCGCTCGGGGGCGGAGTAGTTGAGGTTGGTCGGCCTCGCCTTGCGCTCCGGGCCCTTGGCCCGGATCTGCGGGGCAGCATGCGGGTGATCGTGATCGTGGTCATGCGCGTGGGCCTGCGCCTGCGCGGAAGTCGATCTGCGGCGTCGTCGGGTCGAGCGCGGGTGCGCTCCCCCGGCGGTCGGCGTCGGTGAAGGTGTCGGCCGGAGCCTCCTCCTCGACCTCGACACGGAGGTTGAACAGGAAGCCGACCGACTCCTCCTTGATGCCGTCCATCATGGCGGAGAACATCTCGAAGCCCTCGCGCTGGTATTCCACCAGCGGGTCACGCTGGGAGTAGGCGCGCAGGCCGATGCCCTCACGGAGGTAGTCCATCTCGTAGAGGTGCTCGCGCCACTTGCGGTCGAGCACGGACAGGATGACGCGCCGCTCGAGCTCACGCATCACCTCCTCGCCCATCTCCGCCTCGCGTCGGTCGTACGCCGCCCGGATGTCCTTCTTCAGGTCCTCGATGAGCGCCTCGCGGCTCAGACCGGCGCGACCCCCGGCAGCCTTGACGACCGACTCGGCGGTCATCTCGCTCGGGTAGGTCTGGTGCAGGGCGGTGAACAGGCCGTCGAGGTCCCAGTCCTCCGCATAGCCCTCGGTGGAGCCGGTGACGAAGCCGACGATCACGTCGTCTGCGAAGCTGCGGATCTGCGACTCGAGGTCAGCGCCCTCGAGCACGCCACGGCGCTCGCCGTAGATGACCTCGCGCTGGCGGTTCATCACGTCGTCGTACTTGAGGACGTTCTTGCGCGACTCGAAGTTCTGCGACTCGACCCGGCCCTGCGCGCTGGCGATGGCGCCGGTGACACGCTTGTTCTCGATCGGCACGTCGTCGGGGACCTTGAGGACCTGCAGGATGCGGTCGACCCAGTCGGACTTGAACAGGCGCATCAGCTCGTCCTGCAGCGACAGGTAGAACCGGGACTCGCCCGGGTCGCCCTGACGGCCGGAGCGACCGCGCAGCTGGTTGTCGATGCGGCGCGACTCGTGGCGCTCGGTGCCGACGACGTAGAGGCCGCCGAGGGCCTTGACCTCGTCGTGCTCGTTGGCGACGGTCGCCTTGACCGACTCGAGGGTCTCGGCCCACTTGGCCTCGTAGTCCTCGGCCGTCTCACCGGTCGGCTCCGGGCCCTGCTTGCGCAGCTCCCCGGTCGGCGAGGAACTCCACCGAGCCGCCGAGCATGATGTCGGTGCCTCGACCGGCCATGTTGGTGGCCACGGTGACCGCGCCCTTGTGGCCGGCCATCGCGACGATCTTCGCCTCGTCGGCGTGGACCTTGGCGTTGAGGACGGTGTGCGGCACGCCCTTCTTCTTCAGCAGGCCGGAGAGCAGCTCGGACTTCTCGACCGAGACGGTGCCGACCGGGATCGGCTGGCCCACCGCGTTGCGCTCGGCGATGTCCTCGACGACCGCGTCGTACTTCGCCTCTTCGGTGCGGTAGACGAGGTCGCCCCCGGTCGATGCGCGACATCGGCTTGTTGGTCGGGATGGGCACGACCCCGAGCTTGTAGATCTTGTCGAACTCGCTGGCCTCCGTCATCGCCGTACCGGTCATGCCGGAGAGCTTGTCGTAGAGGCGGAAGTAGTTCTGCAGGGTGACGGTGGCGAGGGTCTGGTACTCCTCGCGGACGGTCACGCCCTCCTTGGCCTCGATCGCTCGGTGGAGCCCGTCGTTGTAACGACGCCCGGCCAGCATGCGGCCGGTGTGCTCGTCGACGATGAGCACCTCGCCGTCCATGACGACGTATTCCTTGTCGTTGCGGAACAGCTCCTTGGCCTTGATGGAGTTGTTCAGGAACGAGATGAGCGGGGTGTTGACCGAGTCGTAGAGGTTCTCGATGCCGAGGTGGTCCTCCACCTTGGTGATGCCGGGCTCGAGGACGGAGATGGTGCGCTTCTTCTCGTCGACCTCGTAGTCGACGTCCTTGCGCAGCGACGAGGCGATGGTCGCGAACTCGCCGTACCACTTCACCTCGTCCCGGGTCGGACCGCTGATGATGAGAGGCGTCCGGGCCTCGTCGATCAGGATCGAGTCCACCTCGTCGACGACGGCGAAGTTGTGCCCGCGCTGGACACAGTCGGCCGGGTCGTCGGCCATGTTGTCGCGGAGGTAGTCGAAGCCGAGCTCGTTGTTCGTGCCGTAGGTGATGTCGGCGGCATAGGCGACGCGACGCTCGTCGGGGCGCATGCTCGGCAGGATCACGCCGGTGGTCAGGCCGAGGAAGTGGTGGATGCGACCCATCCACTCGGCGTGGTACTTCGCGAGGTAGTCGTTGACCGTGACCACGTGCACGCCCTTGCCGGACAGCGCGTTGAGGTAGGCAGGGAGCGTGGAGACGAGGGTCTTGCCCTCACCGGTCTTCATCTCGGCGATGTTGCCGAGGTGCAGCGCCGCGCCACCCATGATCTGGACGTCGTAGTGCCGCTGGCCGATGACGCGCTTGGAGGCCTCGCGGACCACCGCGAACGCCTCGGGCATCAGGTCGTCGAGGGTCTCGCCCTTCTCCAGCCGCTCCTTGAACTCTCCGGTCATGGCCACGGAGGTCGGCGTCGGTCATCTTGACGAAGTCGTCCTCGATGGCGTTGACCGCCTTGGCGATCGTCTCCAGCTGACGCAGGATCTTGCCTTCGCCGATGCGGAGGAGCTTGTCGATGATGGCAGGCACGGTGATGCGACTCCGTATGAAGTGGGTGAAGCAGAGAATGGGGCGGCCGGATGGCCGTCGATCATGCTACCCACGCCACCCAGCCGTGGCCGAAGCGGCAGCGAGTGCGGACGCCAGATCCCCGCGCTGTTCCACCACGACCTCGATCAGCCGCAACCACCCGGCCAGCCTGTCCAGCTCCGCCGCGAGCTCCTCGGCCGTCTCCTCGGGGGGCTCCCGCTTCGCCGTACGCGCCCTTCACGAGGAGCCGCCCGGTGGCCCGGTCTGCCTTCAGGTCGACCCGCGCGACGATCGCGTCGCCCAGCAGGAACGGCAGGACGTAGTAGCCGTGGACGCGCTTGGCGGCAGGGACGTAGATCTCGATGCGGTAGAAGAAGTCGAACAGCGCCTCGGCCCGGTCCCGCTCCCACACCACGGGATCGAAGGGGCTCAGCAGGGCCCGGGCGCCGACGCGTCGCGGCACCTTGGCGTCCGCGTGCAGGAACGCAGGTCTGCGCCACCCCTGCACCTGTACGGCGGTGAGCTCGCCGGTCTCGACGAGCGTGTCGACCGCGGCCCCGGTGTCCGCGACCGGCATCCGGTAGTAGTCCGCGAAGCACTTGACGGACCCGACACCGTGCGAGCGAGCGGCCCGGCGTACGAGCTCGACGTCCGCCTCCGCCCCGGTGGGCGTCGGCAGCGTCAGCACGTCGGCGGGAAGCACCCGCTCGGGCACGTCGTAGAGCACCTCGAACTGGCTGGTGCGGCCCGCGATGGCCACGTCGCCGGTGAGGAAGAGGAAGTCCGGGACCCGGCGCGCGTCGGACCAGTTCCAGCCCCAGTGCTCCTTGACCCGGGGACCGCTGAATTCCTCGTCGAGACCGCGCGCGGTCACCGGCCCACGCTCGCGGACGGCGGCCGGGATCCGTGGCTCCAGCAGGGGATCTGCGGTGAAGCCCCACTTGCCGCGCTCGCCGCGGTAGCGGTCCATCCGATGCTGCATGACGGGCCACAGGTCGACCGGCATGAAGGCCTGCACGTGTGCCCAGTACTCCACCATCCGGCGCGGCCGCTTGCCATGATCACCCGCGGCCCGGCTCAACAGACTCACGTCGTAGTCGCCCATCCGCGAGTAGAGCGGCATGAAGTCGCGCGCTGCAGCACGTTGACCGAGTCGACCCGGAGCACGCCGGTGCGAGCCAGCGTGCGTTCGAGCGTCTTCATCGACGGGGCCGCGTGCGTGCGGTCCGTGAAGCCCCGGGCGGCCAGCGCGATGCGGCGGGCCTGCAGCTTGCTGATCGACTCCATCGTCCGGACCTACGGCAGGTCGAGAAGCTTTTCCTTCATGGCATACATGACGGCTTCCATGCGCGAGTGCAGCTGCAGCTTCTCCAAGATGTTGCGCACGTGGTTCTTCACGGTGTTCTCGGAGATGAAGAGCTCCTTGGCGACCTCGCGGTTGTTCAGGCCGCGCGCGACCAGCCGCAGCACCTCGAGCTCGCGCTCGGTGAGCTTGAGCGCGGTGTTCTGCTGCTTGTCCGGCTTGGACATCTGCTTGAACTCGTCGATCAGCTTGATCGCCATCGACGGGCTGATCAGCGACTGGCCCTCGTTGACCACGCGGATCGCCTGCGCGACCTCCTCGATGGAGGAGTCCTTGAGGAGATAGCCCGACGCACCGTTCTTGACGGTCTCGTAGAGGTCACCCTCCTCGTCGGAGACGGTGAGCATGATGATCTTGGCCGAGGGCACGGCCTCCTTGATCGCCCGGCAGGCGTCGACGCCGGAGCGACGCGGCATGCGTACGTCGAGGAGCACGACATCGGGCGCGAGCGACTCGGCCAGATCGGTGCCGGTGATGCCGTCGGCGGCCTCCCCGACGACCTCGATATCGGCGTCCTGCGCCAGCAGCATCGTCAGGCCGCGACGGAAGAGCTCTTGGTCGTCGACCACGAGCACGCGGATGGGTTCGGTCCCCGGCGTTCCTGTTGCCTCGGTCACGCCCGCATCATGACAGACACGGGCGTGACCGGTCGCCCTCGGACCCTCCGTCGGGCCGTGTGGGTCCGTCCAGCTCAGTCCGGGTCGAGCGAGATGACGCCGTAGTCGTAGCCGCGACGGCGATAGACGACCGAAGGCTTCTCGCTCTCCTTGTCGACGAAGAGGAAGAAGTCGTGGCCCACGAGCTCCATCTCGTAGAGGGCCGTGTCGAGGGTCATCGGCGCGGCCGCGTGCGACTTCTCGCGCACCACGAGCGGTCCGTCGCCGGTGACCGTGATCGGTCCCCACGGCGTTCGGTCACGACCTCGTCGGCGTCGTCGTTGGTGACCGGGATGGCGTCAGCACTGCCGGCCATGGCCTGTCCGACGGATTGCGGGGTGTGGCGGCCACGGTGCACGCGGCGGCGGTCTGCGGCGCGACGCATCTGGGAGGCCATCTTGTCGAGCGCGAGGTCCAGCGCGCCCATCTTGTCGTCGGCTGCTGCCTCCGCGCGGATCACCGGGCCCTTGGAGAAGGCGGTCAGCTCGATCTTGATGGAGCGGTCGTGTTGTCGGGGGTTCTTCTCCTCCTCGACCTCGACCCGGACTCGAATGATCCTGTGATCGTGCTTCTCGAGCCGAGCGAGCTTTTCTGATACATGTTCACGGAACCTGTCTGACACCTCGAAGTGCCGGCCGGTGACCACAACATCCATGTGAACCTCCTTGTAGCAGGGCTACTACTGCGCGCACACTCCTGCACTCTGTTTGGCAAGGTGAGATGGAGCCCGCCCGGCCGACCCGGTCTTCGTCCCCACAATCGCCTGCGGGAGCTTTCGCAGCTTGAATGCCACTACCGGCCCTCTCCCGACGAGCGCCGTATCTGACGGCGGCGCCGAGGCAGGACTTACTTCTAAGCCGCACCGTGATCGGCTGTTGCCAGCCTTACGTGGGCCGTTTCGCCTGCGACTGGCATCGGCTTGCCCTCGGGGGGTGGTGCACGCGCACCGGTCCGGATGACGCAACCACGGACCCGGACGGACTCCATGAAGCGACGCTAGCCCCTCTTGGCCCGGGACAAAAGGAATCCCCGCGTTTGGTCCGGAATGCGACGTCGCGTCGCCGCCACGGTCGCGAGGGCGACCGGCTCCCAGCCCACGGCGCGCAGGGCCCGGCCCGCCTCGGCGGCCGTCGCTCCGGTCGTCAGGACGTCGTCGCAGATCAGCACCCGCGCCCGCGCGTGTCGCCGCGCCAGCCGGGCCACGGGAGGCGAAGGGCACGACATGGATCCCGCCGGGTTGCGCGCCCGCTCGCCCGCCGACAGCCCCGCCTCGGTCCACCACGCGCCGGCTCGAGACGAGGAGTGGCGCCAGCGACACGTCGTACGCCTCGGCCCGCAGGCTCGCGACGGCGAGCCGAGCCAGCGTGCCCATCGGGTCGTAGCCCCGCCGTCGGCTGGACCCGGGTCGCGACGGCACGGGCACCGGGGACGAGCGGTCCGTCGTAGGAGGCGAGGGCAGCACGCACGGAGGTCGCGAGCAGGTCCGCAAGCACCCGCCGGAAGGCAGAACTGGCCGCGGTCCTTGTGCCCGACGATCATCGCGCGTACGGCGCCGTCGTAGTCGGCCACGGACCACGGGGTCACCAGCCCGGGCGGCGTCGGCTGCGGCCAGCAGACGCGCGCTCGTCGGCAGGCTCGCGCGGCACGGGTCGCACAGCATGCGCCCGGGCCCCGCGCACCCCACGCACTCGCTGCCGACGACGAGGTCGAGCAGGACGTCGCGCATCCCACCATCGCAGCAGGGCCGACGGCCCGGGACAAGGACCTTCTCGCTGGCTGTGGAGAACGCCTCAGCCGACGTAGGTCAGGGAGGCGAGTCCCCGGGGCAGCGGATCGAGCGGACGCTCGGGGGCGGTCAGGTCGCTCACGGACTGGCCTGCCACCGCGAACACCTCGACGCCCTCGACCGGCGAGCTCACGAGCTGTCCGGCACCGCCGCGGAGCCTGGACACGCCCCGGATGCCGAGGTCGCCGGGCGCGCCCTCCACCGAGATCGTCTCGACCCGGGAGAGGTCCTGCGCGTTGTCGGTCAGCACCGAGATCGCGGTCGGCGAGCGCCAATCGATGTCGCGGATCACTTCGTCGGCCGCGTCGGGCTCGAAGTCGAGCTCCACGGCCCGGCTGGCGCGCAGCACCCGCCCGGCCTCGCCGTGCAGGATCCGGCTCGCGAAGACACGATCGCCCCTCGGCGTACGCACGACAGCGACCGGGCGACTGCCGTCACGAGAGACGAGCAGGTGCCGGATGTCACGACCGCTCACCCCGGGCACCACGATCTGCCGGGCCGGCTGCCCACCGGCGACGACGCTGATCACGGCGCTGCCACCGGCACGGTCCGCGAGCCAGATGCGGTCGGCGAAGTCCCGGGCGGGAGCGAGGAGGTTGCGGGCGCTGCTGGCCACCTCCAC
The DNA here is from genome assembly GCF_024703895.1 of Nocardioides sp. B-3. Classification (GTDB taxonomy): domain Bacteria; phylum Actinomycetota; class Actinomycetes; order Propionibacteriales; family Nocardioidaceae; genus Nocardioides. The sequence goes on along the minus strand of NZ_CP087968.1, from coordinate 2,825,580 downwards.
GGCGCTGCCCTCGCCCTCGACCGGCGCGACGAGCACGCTCCTGCCGTCGCCGGAGATGCCGGCCACGCGGTCGCCGGCCGGGTTGACGCCGATCGAGCGCACCCCCAGCTGGTCGACGCCCATCGGCCCCGACGTGGCGGACAGCGAGTCGATCGACCCGCGCACCACCGGGCCGTCGACCGGGCCGAACAGGTCTGCACTCGCCTGCGCGCCGGTGGGGTCGAACACCTCGCCGACGTCGAGGTTGACCTGCGTGGGGTTGCCCGAGAGGCCCTGCTCCTCGTCACCGATGGCGAGCCGGACCGCCCGGATCCGCTGCTCCTGCCGCATCGTCCACACCAACTGGGTGAGGATCCGTTGCCGCACCTCGTCGGTCACCGCGGCCTCGTCACCGACCTGGGGTGACCTCGGCGATGCCGGCGGCCGTGATCGGAACCGAGAGGTCGTAGGTGAAGCCCGGCGGCATGAACGTCCGGGTGATGCGGGGGTCGGAGGTCGGGTCGTCGAGCAGACCACCCACCAGCGAGGAGGCGAGCTGCTCGCCCGAGGGGACGAAGACCGGTTCGGGGACGAGGATCTGCGCGGTCGGGTCGAAGAAGTAGAGCGACATCCGGCGGAAGAAGTCCTCGAACCACGTGGCCGGCACGATCAAGGCGTCAGGCAGGCCGTCGATGCGCCACTGGCCGTCCCTGGAGCGTGAGGTCGAAGTCCACCACCGCACCGTCGCGCGACTGCTGCCGGGCACCGCGGGAGTCGTATTCCTCGATGCCGAACAACGGCACGGTCACCAGCTGGTCGCCGACCGGGTCGTCGAAGTCGGCATAGGTCACGATCTTCTGGTCCGGCGCCCAGCGCTGGCGGGCACCGGGCGTGAGGAACTGGCTGGCGACGTTGGTCCGGCTGGGCGTCGCCTTCATCGCCTCGAGGAAGCCGGCGACGATCTCGGTCGGCGTCTCCCCCTCCTGCGGCGGCTGCGGGTCGTAGTCGTAGGTGCCCGGTGTCGTCGTGCCGGACGCCTCGGTGTCGACCTCGGTGACCGGACCCTCGCTGGGCATGCGGACGCACGCGGTGGCGAGGAACGCTGCGCACAGTGTGAGCGACAGGCGGGCCGGGACGTTGGTCATGCGGTCTCCTTGGCGTCGAGGGGCACCAGCGGGAGCGGACTGTGGCGCAACGGCTGGCTCAGCTGGCGCGGCAGCGTCAGCCGGAACTGCGAGCCCTCGCCCGGTCGGCCCCGGGCCCGGAGCCAACCGCCGTGCAGGTGGGTGTCCTCCAGGGGAGATGGACAGGCCGAGACCCGTGCCACCGCTGGTGCGCGCCCGGGCCGGGTCGGCCCGCCAGAAGCGGTTGAACACCATGGCCGACTCACCCGGGCCCAGACCCACGCCGTGGTCGCGGACGGCGATCGCCGCCGAGTGCTCGTCGCCGCCGACGAGGATGTGGATGTCGCGGGACTCGGCGTGGTCGATGGCGTTGGTGACGAGGTTGCGCACGATCCGCTCGACGCGGCGCACGTCGGCCTCCGCCGTGCACGGATGGTCGGGGCCGTCCACGATCACCCGGGTGTCGCGCTGGTCGGCCAGTGCCCGCGTCGTGTCGGCCACGCGGTGGGCGACATCGACGAGGTTGACGTCGTCGGCCTCGAGCACGGCAGCGCCGGCGTCGAAACGGCTGATCTCGAGCAGGTCGGCGAGAAGCCGCTCGAAGCGGTCGAGCTCGGTCTGCAGCAGCTCCGCGGCGCGGGCCGTGCCGGGCTCGAAACCGGCGCGCGTCGTGGAGCACGTCGCCGGCCATCCGCACGGTCGTCAGCGGCGTACGCAGCTCGTGGGAGACGTCGGAGACGAACCGGCGCTGGAGCCGGCTCAGCTCCTCGAGCTGGCGGATCTGCTTCTGCAGGTTGCTGGCCATCTGGTTGAAGGACGTCGCGAGCCGGGCGAGGTCGTCCTCCCCGGTCACCCGCAGGCGCTCCCGGAGGTGACCGGCCGCGAGCCGCTCCGCAACGCGGCGAGCCATCCGCACCGGGGTCACCACCCGGCGCGCGACCAGCCACGCCAGCCCGGCGACGAGCAGCAGGAGCAGCGCCCCGGCGGTCACCAGTGCGCGCCCGACCGGGGCGAGCGTCTCGCGCTCCTCGTCGAGGGAGTAGAGGTAGTAGATGGTGTAGGTGTTGTTGTCGGCCGGCAGGGTCACCCGGCTGCCGACGACGATCCCCGGCCCCTCGGGGAGCCCGGGGATGGCCCGGGTGGTGTCGATGCTGGTGAACGCCCACGCGGTCGACGCGGTGCCCTCGAAGTGCTGCTGCAGCGACTCCGGGACGCTCTGCGTGTCGAGGCCCCGGGTGAACTTCGCACCACCGCCGGAGAGCCGGCCGCCCGCGTCCACAGCGGGCGAGAGGATCGCGGCGAACCCGCGCGAGGCGCCCCGGTTGATGATCGGCAGGATCAGGTCGTCCAGCTGTCCCGAGACGTCGACCTCGATGCCCGGGGTCGCGGACAGCTTCTTGCGAGCATCAGCGGTCTCGTTCTCGGCCTCGGCGATCACCCGGTCGACGCGGTTGTCCACCGAGCCGTCGCGGGTCTGCTGCATGAGGAAGGCGCCGACGATCCCGACGACGATCGCCGAGAGCAGGACCGTGCTCGCCACGACCCGGGCCCGGATGGAACGCCGCCAGAACGTGAGTGCGCGGCGGATGCCGTGACTCGCGCGATCCAACGTGGTGCTGGCCCGAGGCCCTGCCGGCGGGGTGAACATGATCGGCCTACGCCGTACCAGCCTTGTATCCCACGCCCCGGACCGTCACCACGATCTCGGGGTTCTCCGGGTCGTGCTCGACCTTGGACCGGAGACGTTGGACGTGCACATTGACCAAGCGGGTGTCGGCGCTGTGGCGGTAGCCCCACACCTGCTCGAGCAGCACCTCGCGCGTGAAGACCTGCCACGGCTTGCGGGCCGGGCACACGAGCAGGTCGAACTCGAGCGGCGTCAGGTTGACCGGCTTGCCGGCGCGGGTCACGGAGTGCCCGGAGACGTCGATCGTGAGGTCGCCGATGGTCAACGACTCACTGGTGGGAGCATCGTTGCGGCGCACCCGGGCGCGGATGCGAGCCACGAGCTCCTTGGGCTTGAACGGCTTCACGATGTAGTCGTCGGCGCCGGACTCCAGCCCCGGGACGACGTCGATCGTGTCGCCCTTGGCCGTCAGCATCACGATCGGCACGCCGGACTCGGCGCGGATCTCCTTGCAGACGTCGATGCCGTCCTTGCCCGGCAGCATCAGGTCCAGCAGGACCAGGTCAGGACGGAAGCTGCGGAAGGCTTCGAGGGCCTCGTCGCCACGCGTGACGATCCGGCTATCGAAGCCTTCCCGGCGCAGCACGATGGACAGCATCTCGGCCAACGACGAATCGTCGTCCACCACCGGGACGCTGCCCCTCGTGGGCTGCTCGGTCATGCTCATGCGGGCAAGTCTGCCTCAGTAGCGGTACGCGTCGGACTTGAACGGGCCTTCGACCGGCACGCCGAGGTAGTCGGCCTGCTCCCCGGGTGAGGACGGTCAGCTCGACACCGAGGGCGTCGAGGTGCAGCCGGGCGACCTCCTCGTCGAGGTGCTTGGGCAGGACGTAGACGCCCACCGGGTATTCCTCGGTCTTGGTGAAGAGCTCGATCTGGGCCAGCACTGGTTGGTGAAGGAGTTGGACATCACGAAGGACGGGTGCCCGGTCGCGTTGCCGAGGTTGAGCAGACGGCCCTCGGACAGCACGATGACCTTCTTGCCCTCTGCTCCATCCTTGGGAGGGAAGATCCACTGGTGGACCTGCGGCTTGATCTCGTCCTTGACGATGCCCGGGATCTTGGCCGGGCCGGCCATGTCGATCTCGTTGTCGAAGTGGCCGATGTTGCCGACGATCGCCCGGTGCTTCATCTTCTCGAAGTGCTCGACCTTGATGATGTCGAAGTTGCCCGTCGTGGTGATGAAGATGTCGGCGGTCTCGACGACCGACTCGAGGCGCTTGACCTCGTAGCCGTCCATCGCCGCCTGCAGCGCGCAGATCGGGTCGATCTCGGTGATGATCACGCGAGCGCCCCCGGCCGCGGAGCGACTCGGCGGAGCCCTTGCCCACGTCGCCGTAGCCACACACGACGGCAACCTTGCCGCCGATCATGACGTCGGTGCCGCGGTTGATGCCGTCGATCAGGGAGTGGCGGCAGCCGTACTTGTTGTCGAACTTCGACTTGGTGACCGAGTCGTTGACGTTGATCGCCGGGAAGAGGAGCGAGCCCTCCTTGAAGCGGTCGTAGAGACGGAGCACGCCGGTGGTGGTCTCCTCGGAGACACCCTTGATCTCGTTGGCGATGCCGGTCCAGTGCGACGGGTTGTTCTCGAGGGAGCGAGCCGGGACGCGCAGCACCTCCTTGAACTCCTCGTTCTCGGTGGAGTCCTGACCGGGAACAGCGCCGGCCTTCTCGAACTCGACGCCGAGGTGGAGGAGCATCGTGATGTCGCCACCGTCGTCGAGCAGCATGTTGGGGCCGATCAGGTTGCCGGCCTCGTCACGGAAGTCGAAGACCTTCTCGGCCTCGTCCCAGTACTCCGCCGGGCTCTCGCCCTTCCACGCGAAGACGGGGGTGCCCTTCGGGTCCTCCGCCGTGCCACCGGTCTCGGGGCGGCCGACGACGACCGCGGCAGCGGCGTGGTCCCTGGGTCGAGAAGATGTTGCAGGTGGCCCAGCGGACGTCGGCGCCGAGGGCGACGAGGGTCTCGATGAGGACACCGGTCTGGATCGTCATGTGCAGCGAACCGGCGATGCGCGCGCCCTTGAGCGGCTGCGCGTCGGCGTACGTCGTGCGAAGCGAGACGAGGCCGGGCATCTCGTGCTCGGCGAGGGTGAGTTCCTTGCGGCCGAAGTCCGCGAGGCTGAGGTCGGCAACCTTGAAGTCCATCGTGTCTCCTGAAGTCTGTGGAGCGCGTCTGCGCCGCACGTCTGTGCATCGTCGGGGATCTCCCGCGCGGACATCAGAAGCGTAGGACTGCTGTCTCGCAATCACAGAATCCTCGCGGGGTGTGCCGCGAGGGTCAGTGAGCGGCCTTTTCGCCGTGGCCGAATGGCAGCACGTTCATCACCGCAACCACGATCGCGCCGACCACGATCCCGACCAGCGCGGAGAGCACCGTGTTGGTCAACCAGCCGGCGACGGCGCCGATCGAACCGAGGGCGTGGTGGACGTCCTCCTCGAGGTGGTGCACCCAGCTGTACGGCGCGTGCAGCACGTCGGCCGTGGTGCCGCTGAGCGACGTGGACAGCTCGTCCAGGGCTGATCAGCAGGATGTGGCCACCGACCCAGAGCATCGCGGCGGTGCCGATGATCGAGATGACCGAGAGCACCTTGGGCATGCCGGTGACGAGTGCGTGACCGAGCTTCTGGGAGAACGAGGACGACTTGGTCGCGAGGTGCACGCCGATGTCGTCCATCTTCACGAGGAGGGCGACGAAGCCGTAGACGGCGACGGTGATGAACAGGGCGACCACGATCAGGATCGCGGCCCTGCTGACGAAGCCCGCGTCGGGCGAGGAGTCCACGACCTCCTTGAGCGCGATCACCATGATCTCGGCCGAGAGGATGAAGTCGGTGCGGATCGCACCGGCCACCGTCTCCTTCTCGTGCTCGGGCGTCATGACGCCCTTGGTGGCCAGCTCCTCGACGGCCTCCTCGAGGTGCTCCTCGTGACCGCTGACCTTCTCCCACACCTTGTGGGCGCCTTCGTAGGCCGGGGAACGTGCCACCGAAGATGAGCAGGATCGGCAGCAGCCGGGGCGCGAACTGACTGAGGATCAGCGCGGCGGGCAGGATGAAGAGCAGCTTGTTGCGCAGGGAGCCGATGGCGATCTGCTTGATGATCGGCAGCTCGCGCTCGGCGGCGGAGCCCTCGAGGAACTGCGGGGTCACCGCCGTGTCGTCGACCACCACACCGGCGGCCTTGGCGCTCGCACGACCGGCGGCCGCGCCGATGTCGTCGACGGATGCGGCCGCGAGCTTCGCCATCGCCGCAACGTCGTCGAGCAGGGCGAACAGTCCTGCGGCCATCAGGCGATCTCCCTCACGTCGGTCACGCGCGCAGCCTATCGACCGCTCAGTCGTCGACGAGGCCGAGGCGGAGGTACTCCGCGGCGTAGGTCCCCTGCAGCATGAGGGAGGCGTAGCGCGCGACCTCGGTCTCGGCCTCGGCGGTGAGGGTCTCGACGCGTACGCCGCGACCCGCCGCCGCCGCCGGAGCCGGCCGCGCTGCTCGCGGACGACCGGGTCGTCGGCACCGTCGTCGAGGACCACCAGCAGCGGTCGCAGGTCTCCCCCGTCGTCGGCGAACGGGTCGGCGAAGACGTCACGCTGCCGGGCCGCTTCGAGCAGCGGCAGCAGGTGCTCGGCGTCGGCGGCGAGGGCGCCGCGACCGCTCGAGCGGCGCAGCGACTCGGCCACGCGACGGGCCGCGCGCGGCCAGCACAGAGCCGCCCCACACGATCGGGGTGGCGTCGGCCGGGGCGATGGCCAGCATCTTGGCCGGGTTGACCGCCGGGTCGCGGTGCGGCGAGCACGACATCGCCACCTCGTCCGGGGCCGTGGCCACGGACTCGGAGTCGGCGCGCGGGCCGAGCCCGACCTGCTCGAGGTAGTCGAGCATCACCACCGCGGTGGCCAGCTGGTCGCCGGTCACCGTCGGCAGGATCGTCGTGTAGCGACCGGCGGCGTGGTCGGCCACCAGCGAGGTCGGCGGGCACGCCACGACCACCTGCGCCCCGCGGCGTACGGCCTCGGCGACCGCCGACGCGGAGCCGGTGTCGGAGCCCTCGGGCGCCAGCATCACCACCCAGTCGAGGCTGCCCGCCCAGCCGGGCAGCGCCGGACCGGGCCGAGCGACGAACGGGACCGGGCACCACGGTTCGAGCACGGCGCGGAGCAGTCGTGAGTCCGGACCGGCGGCGATCACGGCACGCGGCCGGGACGCCATCTTGTCGCGGGCGATCGCCTCGGCGGTGGCCGCTTCGGCATCGTGCGACTCGCGGCGCACCCGCGCTCCGCTCTCGGCCAAGGCGCGCAGGCGAACGTCGATCGAGGCGAGCGCGCGCTCGTCGTCGAGACGGGACTCGTCGAACCGGGACGCCATGACGACTCTCTTCCGATCGGGCGGATCAGCCGGGCTTGCGCGCCTCGTCGACGAGCAGGACGGGGATGTCGTCTCGGACCGGATAGGCCAGCCCGCACGCCGTACAGACGAGCTCTGCGGCTTCTGCCTTGAGGTCTCCGTGGCAGTCGGGGCAGACGATGATGTCCAGCAGACCCCGGTCGATGTTCATGAGGCACTCCTGATGATGGTGAGGATCTCGTCGCGCACTCGCTGCATGGTCGCACGGTCGCGGCCCTCGGCGTTGAGCCGCAGCAGCGGTTCGGTGTTGGACGGGCGGACGTTGAACCACCAGTCGTCGTGGCTGACGGTGAGCCCGTCGAGGCGGTCGGTGCTGACGCCGTCGGCGCCCGCGAACTGCTTCTCCGGGCCGTCGACGATGCTCGCCCTGGTCGGTCACGGTCGAGTTGATCTCGCCACTGACGACATAGCGTTCGTACGCCGACAGCAACCCGCTCAGCGGCTGGTCGGTCTCCGCCGGGGCGGCCGGGGCGTGCAGCGCGGCGAGCATGCCCGAGTCGGCCCTCCAGAAGTCGCGGAAGTAGAAGTGGCCGCTGTGCTCGCCGCCGAAGATCGCGCCCGTCTCGGCCATCGTGGCCTTGATGTAGGAGTGACCCACCCGCGTGCGAACCGGCTTCCCGCCGAGCTCGGTGACGAGCTCGGGGACGGCGCGGCTGGTGATCAGGTTGTGGATGATCGTGGAGCCGGGCTCCTTGGCGAGCTCGCGGGCCGCGATCAGGCCGGTCAGGGTGGAGGGGCTGACCGCTTGTCCTCGCTCGTCGACCGGGGAAGCAGCGGTCGGCGTCGCCGTCGAACGCGAGACCGATGTCGGCTCCCTCGGCGAGCACGCGCTTCTGCAGGTCGACCGGGTTGGCCGGCTCGATCGGGTTGGCTTCGTGGTTGGGGAAGGTGCCGTCGAGCTCGAAGTACATCGGCACGACCTCGACGAGGTCCTCCCCCAGCCGCCCGAACACGGTCGGTGCCGTCAGGCCCGCCATGCCGTTGCCGGCATCGATGACGATCTTCAGCCGTCTCCCCGTCACCGGGGCGAGGGACAGGAGGTGTGCGGCGTACGCCTCGAGGACGTCCTCCCGGGTGACGCTCCCGACGTTGGGCGCGGGCTTGTGACCCCCGCGCGAGACCGAGGCGGCGATGTCGGCGAGACCGGTGTCCGTGCCGATCGGGGTGGCGCCCGCGCGGCACATCTTCATGCCGTTGTACTGCGCCGGGTTGTGACTGGCGGTGAACATCACGCCCGCGTGGCCGAGGTGGCCGGACGCGAAGTAGAGCTGGTCGGTCGACGCCAGTCCGATCATGATCACATCGGCACCGGCCTCGGTCGCACCCTTGGCGAACGCCCCCGCCAGCTCGGGCGAGCTGGGGCGCATGTCGTAGCCGATCACGATGGTCCCGGGGTCGATCACCTCGACGAAAGCTTTGCCAGTGGCCTCGGCCAGCTGGTGGTCCAGCTGGTCCGGGACGGTGCCGCGGACGTCGTACGCCTTGAAGATCGCATTGATGTTGGCAGGGTCCAGCGTGCTGGAGCTCGTTGGCATGCGAGAAGCGTAGTCAGGGCGATCCCTGGCGCGTACGCCGCGGCCCGTCGTTGCACCGATTGCTCAGTAGACGATGACGCCCCGCAGGTTGTTGCCCGCGTGCATGTCCTTGTAGCCGAGGGCGATCTCGTCGAGCGAGTAGGTCTTGGTGACCAGCTCGTCGAGCTTGAGACGCCCTTCGGTGTAGAGCCGGAGCATCTGGAGGATGTCGCTCCCGGGGTTGGAGGCACCGAACAGGGATCCCCGGATGCGCTTCTGGAAGAGCGTGATGTCGGCGAGCGAGACCGGAGCACCGACCTCGGCGATGTTGCCCAGCCCGGTCACCACCACGGTGCCGGCCTTGCGGATCGACGCCATCGCCCGGCCGAGGTGCTCGCCCGTGGTCACACCGACGGTGATGATGGCCGAGTCGGCGCCTTGGCCGTTCGTGAACGACTGCGCGATCTCGGTCGCCTCCTCCATCGTCTCCACGGCGTGCGTGGCTCCCAGCTCCTGCGCCTTCTCCCGCTTGAACGCCACCGGGTCGACCGCGATCACGTTGCTCGCACCGGCATGGGCAGCACCCCGGACAGCGTTGATGCCGATGCCACCGATGCCCATCACGATCACGGTCTGGCCGGGGCGCACCTCGGCGGAGTTGACCGCCGAGCCCCAACCCGTGCCGACGCCGCAGCCGACGAGGCAGGCCTTCTCCAGCGGGATCTCGTCGGGGATCTTGATCGCGGAGTCGACCGCGACCGTCGTGATCTCGGCGAAGGTCGAGATGCCGCACATCTGGCCGACCGGCTGGCCGTCCATGCTGAGCCGGTAGCTGGTCAGGTCGTCCCAGCGCGAGCCGGCGAGCAGCCCGGCGCCCAGGTCGCACAGGTTGGACATGCCGCGGGCGCACCGGGTGCAGTGCCCGCACGCCGGCAGGAACGAGAAGACGACGTGGTCGCCCTCCTTCCAGCCGGGCGTGTTGGGTCCCACCGCGCTCACGACGCCCGAGCCCTCGTGCCCACCGCAGAAGGGATAGATGCCGACCGGGATGTCACCCGTGGCGACATGGTCGTCGGAATGGCACAGCCCCGACGCCGTCATCTGCACACGGAGCTCGCCCCGGCGAGGGTCGTCGACCTCGAGGTCGACGACCTCGTAGGTGCCCGGAGCTTCCTTGATCACCGCGCCGCGTGTCTTCACGAGTCCTCCATGTGGTCCACGTGGCCCACTGGGTCGGGCCACCCTGTGGCCTTCGACGCTAATCTCGCGAACGGTGGTGCGGACCGTCCAGTCGGAGGGGTGAGCCTGTCCGGTTGCCCAGTACGGACGGGAACCCGCCCAGCTGGCGTCGGCAGTTCGCGTCGAGAGCGCGTGGCGCCTCGACCCCTGCCGATCTACGCCGCTGCCCGATCGTGGCTCGTCGCGCGGGCCATCTGGCGGGCTCACACCGCAGGAGGCGGCCGAACGCATCTGGCAGTCCGCGGTCGAGCGGAGTCAGGCCAATCTGACCCGGGTCGGTGAGTCCGGACGTGCCAGTGACCCCGCAGGGTCTCGGCGATGGAGGCTGTCGAGACCCTGCGGGGTGTGGGGCGGTGTGGTCAGAGGTCGGGCGGGTGACCGGTCGCGTCGATGGGTCGTGATCCGGTGTGGTCGCGGAGGTAGTGGTGTCCGTGGGGGCTGGTCCAGACGAACACGCCCTGGCTCGGTCATCTCGTAACGCCATCGGCCCTTGGTCTTGAGGCGGTGATGCCGCCTGCAGAGCGCGGCGAGGTTGTCGGTCGATGTGGTGCCGCCACGATCCGGTGCGTCATGGTCGAACGGAACCACGTGGTCCGGGTCGCAGAGCCTCGCGTTGCGTCCGCACCACGGGAACACACAGGTCCGGTCGCGGGCGATGACGTGGTCACGGATCCGCTCGGTCGGGACGTAGCCGGCGGTCGCAAGGCGCTCCCGGAGGTCGATGACCGGTTTCACGACCACGGTCACATCGGGGCGCCCGCACCGGGCGGCGATCTGCTCGGCGGTCAGGACCCGGCCGCCGGCCTGCTCCCAGGAACCCGGTCAGGCACTGGCCGTTGTTCGCGAGGTCCCAGCGGGTGATGGCGTCGGTGGAGAGGTGGGCGTGGAGGACGATCTGGGTGGTCGGGGCTGCACGGGTTTCGACACGCTCCTCGCTGCGCTCGTCGCTGCTCAACCGGCGGCCGGGTTCGTCGAAGCCGAATGCGAGCTGGTGGCGGGCGAGGTCGCCGAGGGCGGTGGCCCGGCGGCCGTTGAGGGTGTCGGTCGAGCCCAGTCGCAGTTGGTGGGCGGCACCGGCGGCGACGGCTTCGGCGAGGCCGAGGGCGTCGGGGATGTCGAGGTCGGCCTCGAGGTGCAGGGTGCCGTCGAAGGAGACCCGGGTCGGTGTCGAAGGTGACGTGCCGCCGATCCGCCGCGTCCTCGGTCTCTTTGGCGAGTTGGTCGGGCATGAACCGGGCGCGGGCGTGGTCGACCAGCCGGCCCAGCTCGGTCGGGGGTGAGCCGGTTGGCGCACCACGCGGTCTGCTCGTCCACGAACGTCGCCGCCTCAACCGAGAGGCCGACCGTGGTTTGTGCGATCCGCCGCGCCCGCCACGGTGTCACCACCCCGGCGAGGATCCCGGCCCAGAGCTGCGGGAGGCAGTAGCGCAGCTCGATCACGTCGGTCAGATAGGACCCGACCGCGTCACAGGTCTGGCCGAGCATGGTCGCGATGTCGGGGATGGTGAACTCGTCGATCACCGGTGACCCGACGCCGGCGAGGGTCTTCGGGGACTGGAAGCACGCGTCGGGGCACGAGTCGTCGAGCACCGGGTGCAGGGCCACCCAGTGCGCGGCGAGGCGCATGGATCGGACCTCGGAGGACTCCCGGGCGTCCTGCTCGGCCCGCAGGGCAGACAGCACTCCGGCCGGGGTGTCCGGCAGGGTGTCGGTGCCGCTGCGGGTGCTGGTCGCCATACGAAAACCCAACCAGAAGCCACCGACAATGAGGCCCCGAAAACGACCGGATCGGGGGTCTGGGGAAAGAATTTCAAAAAGTTTTCGGGGTTTCGTGACGGTCGCTTTGCGACCTCCTCAATCGCCGAGATCCACGGCGCCGGACGACCTCCTCAACCGCCGACAATGGCGTCGCTACACGACCTCCTCAACCACCGACTCGAGGATGACAGCATGAGAGCCGTGGATGACCGTGATGTCGTGCTGACAACGCCGAGGTTGGTGCTGACGTCATGGGTGCCCGGTGATGTCGGACCGCTGCTCGAGGTCCACTCTGATCCCGAGAGCATGAGGTTCGTGCGGCATGGCCGTCCGGAGTCGCGAGCCGAGACCGAGCAGCTCATCGACCACTACATCACCGAGCACGCCGCCCGGGGCTGGACGAAGTGGCGTCTTGCGGACCCCGATGGCGGACTGATCGGGAGGGCGGGATTCGGAGGCGATGCGGGCGAACGCCAGATCGCACTGCTGGTTCGCCGTTCCCATTGGGGGCGAGGCTTAGCCACCGAGATCGCTGAGGCGTTGGTGGACTGGCACCGGACTCACGCGGAGGGCGCGACCCTGACGGCGCTCGCGGCAGTGGGCAACCACGCCAGCATCAGCGTGCTGAAGAAGGTGGGTTTCGTCGACACCGGGGCCGAGGACTACGACGGGGTGCCGTGCCGATCATTCGTTCATCCGTCCTGATCGTCGAGATCACTCGAGGAGAGTCGGGGGCGGCCAGTCGGGATCGGGCGTGAAGCTCTCCCAGCCGTCGCAGAACGGCGAGGCCCGGGAGTCGACCGGGGGCCGGGATCGAGGCGGCATCCGCCGTGATGGCCGCAGCCTCGGACGACGTGAAGACGCCCTGCGCCACCGCGAGCTCCAGCTCGTCCTCGTCCTTCAACGTCACCGTTCGATCGGGGGCGACGACGACGTCGAGCACACGGTCACTGGTGAGGACCGCACGGTCGGTACGCACGTGCGGGCGCTCCAAGTTGACGTACCAACCGGCAAAGCCACCGGAGGAGAAGAAGAGCCACACCGACCACGGGCAACCCGTCGGCGCGATCCGCAGCTGGTCGAACTGACCATGGATGTCGCGCGAAGCGACCAGCGGGGCCGTGAACAAGGACTGAGGGTCCTCGCGTTTTCCCAGCCCATCCGCACGAGCGGCGCGTAGCACCGGCGTCCCGATCGGCAGCCACACGACCAGACCGGCAGGGTCGTCCTGCACCACGGTGACGGGCGCCGCGAAGTGCGGCACCGACGGATCGACGACCAGTGGGCCGGTGCCGAGCGGACCGGAGCCCTCACGCCAGACGATCCGCGTGCCGGGCGGCCAGTAGGGCACCGGCGTCAGTCGGAGCTGAAGACCCGGAGGTGGCCGCGCTTCTCGCCCATCCGCGGGTCGTCGGCGGAGTGGATCGGGGCGGGTCGCTCGGGCGGGCGGGCGGCTTCGCGGACGGCGTCGGCGAGCGCGAGGAGGTCGTCGTTGCTGGGGCCACGGGACTTGATGTCGGACTGGAGCCGCAAGACCTCCCAACCGCGCGGGGCGGAGAGTCGCTCGGAGTGCAGCTCGCACAGGTCGTAGGCGTGCGGTTCGGCGTACGTCGCCAGCGGCCCGAGAACGGCGGTCTGGTCGGCGTAGACATAGGTCAACGTGTTGACGGCGCTGCGCCCGCAGGCGGTGCGCGAACAGCGACGGAGACTCACGCGGACGACGCTACCTGTCCAGCCATCAAGAGACCTTTAGGCTCGCGCATGTGAATGAGGGCAGGCGGTTGACCCGCGACCGGCGTGGGCGTGGGCAACGCGGCCCCGGCATCGTGCCCCGCGACCCCCGAGTCCCGGAGCGACCCACCCGCCGCGAGCGCTTCGACCGGCTCGTCCTCGACATCGTCACCGAGATCGACGCGCGGTGGCACAAGCAGCTGGGCCTCGTGGAGTATGCCGTCGAGGACACCCCGCTGCTGCCCGACGACTGGGGAGAAGAGACGGTCCCCCTCTCGTCACTGGTCCGTGGGAGTGGCGGGGACGCCACGCGGCTCGTGCTGTTCCGGCGACCGATCGAGCACCGGTGCGAGTCCCGCGCCGAGCTGGAGGCGATGGTGCTGACGCTGGTCGTCGAGCAGGTCGCCGAGCTTCTCGGCCTGCCGCCCGAGGACGTCGATCCGCGCTACGACACCTAACGCAACGCCGGTCGCACGGACGGCACCCGGCCGGCCGGGAGCAGCTCGGACAGCGGGAGCACCGTGAGTCCCGGCGGCCCGACCTCGAGCGCCGCGAAGGCGCCCGAGCGCTCGACCATCAGGTCCGGGGATGGCACCGTCGCGCGGGAGCTTGACCCGGCTCGCGGCGCCCGGCTTGAGCTCGACGCGCTCGCGGGCGATCTCCTTGCCGTCGTCGTCGATCACGACGTAGGTCGCCACGCCCACCGCACCAGCGCCGGCGAGCGCCAGCCGCGACGGCCCCCGCGGCATCGCCAGCGACGCGCGCCGAGATCGGGCTCGCGGCCGCCGCATGGAAGAGGTCACCACCCGCGAAGCTGCGCAGCGATGCGGTCACCGGCTGGGTCGAGTCCAGCCGTAGGCCGAGCGCCCCGCTGGCGGCCCGTCCCTCCATCAGGTCAGTGAGGTCGACCGTCTCCGTCGAGCCCGGCGCGACGCGGATCTCGTCGGCATCAGCGGGCGCGAACTCGCTCTCCTTGGTGACCACCTTGACCGCGACACGTGCCTCGCTCTCCCCCGGGTTGGCGAGCACGAGCGTGCGGTCTCCCGACTTCCCCCCAGCCCGAGGAGGTACGCCGACGTGCCGGCCTCGCCCCGGGACGGCAGCCAGTCCCGGCTGCGGGCGCCCCGGCCGAGCTCGTCGACCCGGTCGACGACGTCGACCCCGAGCCGGCCGCGCGCGACCACGACATGCAGGGCGAGCTCGTCACGGGTGGGCACGACGTCGGCCAGCTCGGAAGCGCATGGTCCGACCGCCCGGCACCGTGACGCCGCGCAGGGCGGGCACGTCGACCGGCCCGGACGGCCCGAGCACGGTCACGTCCGCCACGGCCGGCCCGCCGTCGGGGTTGACCAGCTCGAGGGTCGAGGAGTGTTCGGGAGCGGCGCCGACACCCGGTGAACCACTGCTCGGGACGGGGGGTACGGCGCAGGCGACCGCCGACGCGTCGCCGTACCGCACTCCGAGGAGGCCGGCCGCGAGCCCGCCCTCGGCCTGCGCCACCAGCGCCTTCTTCGTCCCCGTTCGGACAGTGCCGTCGAGGGAGATCGTGTCCTCGACCGGGAGGCGGGTCGTGACCTCGCCCGTGGTGCCGTCGGCGTTGGCCAGAGCGACGGTGCCCGGTGCCCGGCAGGGCCGGCGGGCAGACCAGCGTGGCGCGCGTCAGCGGGACGTCGGTCGGTGGGCGCATGTCGTCAGTGTCGCCGATCGGCCGCACCAGCGCGAGCGCGGCGACCGTCAGCAACGGAACGATGATCGCGATCAGCTCGAGCGGTCCGATCCGACCGCTGAGCGCGCCGCGGACGGAGGCGGCGGGGCGGCGGCCGCGGCCCGGTGCGTTGGTGTCAGTCATCCTCGCGCGCCTTCCGCAGGGTGGGGGCAGCCAGCACCAGCACCACCACGATCGCGAGTCCCCCGGATGATCAGCAGCAACGTCCGGAAGACACCGTTGCGGCTCTCGACGTCCTCCGCGGCCAGCGGCCGGTCGACGCGCCACGCGCGGGTCGAGCGGTCCTCGGCACTCGCCCGGGTCGAGCCCCGCGGTGGCATCCAGCCCGGCGGCGACGACACCGTCGGCAGGCGAGGGCAGGACGACGTACTCGATGCCCGCGTCACCCAGCGCCTTCACGACCGAGGACGTCGGAGCCGAGACGAGGGCGCGCACCTGCGCGTCGAACTCGCGGTCGACGTCGGCGAGCGACAAGATCTCGTCCTCGCCGAGCGTGATGCCGTCACCGCGACGGATGCGGTAGTCGACGCCGGTGTCGATCGAGCCGCGGATCACGAGCACGCCGTGCTCGGCGCCGAGCTGCGAGCTCTGCTCCATGTAGGCCGGCACGATCGCCTGCTCGGTGCGGGTCAGGGCGTCGTCCCGGTTGACCAGCCACCAGCCGAGGCCGCCGAGCGGCACGACCGCGGCCGCGACCGCGAGCACGGCGGCCGGGCCGCGCTGCCAGATCGGGTGGGCGGCGCCGTCCCGGAGGCGGCGCAGGTAGGCCTCGGCACCGAGCACCGTGGCGATCACCGCCACGCCCTGCAGGATCACCACGAAGAGCCCGAGGCTCGGCCGCGTCTCCGTCGCGGGCAGGGACAGTCGCACGAAGCCCAGCACCGCGGCGACCCGGGGCGGCCGCGAGCGCGACCAGCCAGCACACGATCACCGGCACCCGGGTCGAGCGCGGCACCAGCGCCAGCACGGCGAGCACGGCGAGCAGCGCGCCGAGCCACCACGGCGCGCCCCGGGTCCCCGAGCCGGCCGGTGACGAGGCCGACGAAGTCGACGCGGTCCCCCGGGGAGCCGGCCGGCCTCGAGCAGCAGGCCGGGCCCGGAGCCGGTGGTGACCAGTGGGAGCAACCACGGAGCGAGCAGCACCGGAACGGCGAGCAGGCCCGCCGCCGGCGGACCCCACACGTCGCGGTCCTTGAGCAACCGGGGGGCGACGAATGCCGCGGAGCCGAAGACGATCGCGGTGACCAGCAGGGCGAAGAGCCAGACCCCGGGGACGAAGGCGGCACCGAGCGCGACCAGCAGGGCGGTGCGCCACGCGGCGCGCCACCGGCCGTCGCGCTCCGGGTCGGCGAAGCCGAGTGCGGCGCGCGCGGTCCACGGCAGCAGTGCGGCGACGACGACTGTCCCGAAGCGGCCCTCGCCCCGGGCTCCGGACGTGGCGGGCACGAGGCCGTAGGTGATCGCGCCCCACACGTGCACCCACCGGGGCAGCGCACGGGTCTCGACGAGGTGGCCGACGACGCTCAGCAACCGCCGGGCTCCCCGGGCCCCGAACGGGATCGCGAGCAGCATCAGCGTCGAGATCACCGCGCCGGTGCTGCCGCCGAACAGCGTCGCGAGCAGGGCGAAGGGCAGGACGTAGGCAGGGGCCGGCACGTCGGTGCCGGTGCCGATCGGATGCCGCGACTCGATGTGCAACCGCCACCAGTCGGCGGCGTCGGCCGGCACCGGCGACAGCGCCCCGCCGGTAATCGTGCCGAAGGCGGGGCCGCGCCGCGATGACGGCCAGCACCGCGAAGAGGGTCAGCGCCATCGCGACGGGGTTGGTGACGAACCCGGCGACGATCCCGGAGTCCTGGAGGAGCTCGTCCTCCTCGTCGGTGGCAACGCGGGGCCCGCCGGTCTCCACCGGCGGCGAGTCCGCCAGCTTCGCCGCACGGCGACGCTCCGCAACGTCGGATGCCCGGGTTGGTCGCGGCGGCGGCCGGGTCGGTGACGAAGTCGAGGCCGTGACGGTAGGGCAGCCACACCGGCGCCAGCAGGGAGCGCACGTCACTCTCCTGCCCGCGCCGGGAGGCGCGCGCCCGACGGCCGGCCAGCAGGTGCCCGGGCCGTGAGTAGACCGACAGCACCGCCGCGAGCTCGTCAAGCGCCTCGCCCACCGAGCGGACCGCCGGGAAGCCGAGCACCCGCAGCAACGAGCCGAGGAACAGTCGCACCAGCTGCCACGGCAATCGCCGCGAGGGCGCGTTGGCGAGCAGCGTGAACAGCGCGGCCCGGCGCTCCCGGTAGTGGGTGTGGCGTCCGGTCAGTGGCGTTCGGCGTACGCCGCGGTGCGCCGCCTCGGCGTGGAAGAGCACCGCCTGCGGGATCACCATCGTGATGTGGCCGGCCTGCGCGGCGCGCCAGCCGAAGTCGATGTCGTTGCCGAAGATCGGCAACTCGTCGTCGAACCCGCCGAGCTCCTCGAGCACCCGTCGGCGTACGAGCATCCCGGCGGTGTTGACGGCCGGGACACGCCGAGGCTCGTCGTGCTGCCCCCGGTCGTACTCGCCGCGCTCGAGCCCCGTCTCGCGGTGGCCGGTGCCGGTGATGGTCAGGCCGACCTCGAGCAGGCGCCGCAGCGAGGGCCACTCGCGCAGCTTGGGGCCGAGGATGTCGGCGTCGGGGTATTCCTCGATCGCGAGCGTCAGCGCCAGCAGCGCGTCGGGGTCGGGGTTGGCGTCGTCGTGGAGCAGCCAGATCCACTCGTCATCCCCGGAAGGATCAGAGGTGAGAGCCGGCAGCGTCGCGAGCGCCGCCCGGAACTGCCCGGGGGTAGGTCGTCGAGCCCTCGACCACGTGCACCGCGGCGTCGCCCCGGGCCGCGCGGACCGGGTCGGCGCTCTCGTCGCGACTGCCGGTGTCGACCGCGAGGAAGGCGTCGACCGGGCGGTGCTGGGTGGCGATGCCGTCGAGCACCGCGGGCAGCCATCTCGCCCCGTCATGGCTGACGAGCAGGGCGGTGACGGTCACCGGAGCACCCTAGCGAGGGGGCGGTTGCTCCCCAGAAATGCAGTCGTCCCGGGTCGAGGACGACCCGGGACGTGACTGGTGTTAGGTGCTGCGCTCAGACTGCACGCTTCTTCAGCTTGCGGCGCTCCCGCTCGGAGAGACCGCCCCAGATTCCGAAGCGCTCGTCGTTCATCAATGCGGACTCGAGACAGTCGTTGCGGACCTCGCACGTCAGGCAGACCTTCTTTGCCTCACGCGTCGAGCCACCCTTCTCCGGGAAGAAGGCTTCGGGGTCGGTCTGCGCGCACAGCGCACGGTCCTGCCAACCCATGTCTTCGGCATCCGGCTCAAGGAGAAACAGTTCTGCTCTCATGGCTTTCGCCCTTTCGACCCGTTGGTGGTGCGTGTCGAACTTTATGAACAACACTGTGGGAATTACATGCCTGTCGTACCCATGAAGTCAAGCCCAGATCTGGTATGGCCCGGAACGGGCCATAGGCCTGCGCCAAGTGGGCGATGAGCGGTAGGGCAGGCTGATCGCATGCAGAAGATCACCGTTCTCTCCGGCGGCATGGGCGGCGCCCGGTTCCTCCGGGGGCCTCATCCGGGGCATCGCGCAGGGCTCGCTGCCCGGGGTGGCACCCGACGCCGAGATCACCGTCATCGCCAACACCGCCGACGACCTGTGGATCCACGGCCTCAAGGTGTGTCCCGACCTCGACACCGTGATGTACACCCTCGGGCAGGGCATCGACCTCGAACGCGGCTGGGGCCGCAGCGACGAGACGTGGAGCGCCAAGGCGGATCTCGAGGCGTACGGCGTGGAGTCGACGTGGTTCGGACTGGGCGACCGGGACATCGCGACCCATCTCGTGCGCAGCCAGATGCTGGAGGCCGGCTACTCCCTCAGCCGAGTCACCGAGGCACTGTGCAAGCGCTGGAGCGCGGCCGATTCTCGGGGCGGGATCCGACTGCTGCCGATGTCCGACGACCGGGTCGAGACGCACGTCGCGATCGCCGACCCGGAGGCTCCGAGCGGCAAGCGCGTCATCCACTTCCGGGGAGTACTGGGTGCGCCTCCATGCTGAGGTCCCGGCCGAGACCCCGGTCTTCGTCGGTCTGGACCAGTCGACCCCCGCACCGGGCGTGCTGGAGGCCATCCGCGACGCCGACCTCGTCATCCTGCCGCCGTCCAACCCGGTCGTCTCGGTCGGCACGATCCCGGGCGTCCCCGGTATCCGGGCCGCACTGACGGCCACGTCCGCGCCGGTCGTCGGCCTCTCCCCCATCGTCGGCGACACGCACGTGCGCGGGATGGCCCACCAGATGCTCACCGCGATCGGTGTCGACGTGACCGCGGCCGCCGTCGCTGTCCACTACGGCTCCCGCGCCGCCGGCGGGGTGCTCGACGGCTGGTTGGTCGACGAGACCGACGCCCACCACGTCGCCGCGGTCGAGGCAGCCGGGATCTCGTGCGTCGCCGTACCCCTGATGATGACCGACGTCGACGCGACCGCGGCGATGGCGACCGCGGCGATCGAGCTGGTCCGGCCGTCGTGAAGCTCGAGGTCACCGCACCCGACGGGCTTCCCTGAAGTCACCACCGGGTCCGACCTCGCCGAGCTGATCGCGTCCGCGACCGCACTGGCCGACGGTGACATCGTCGTCGTCACCAGCAAGGTGGTCAGCAAGGCGGAGGGCCGGGTCCGCACCGGCGACCGCGACGACGCCATCACCGAGGAGACGGTGCGCGTCGTCGCCCGGCGAGGGCCGACCGTGATCGTGCGCAACCGGCTCGGGCTGACCATGGCCGCCGCCGGCGTCGACGCGTCCAACGTCGAGGCCGGCTCGATCGTGCTGCTGCCGCTCGACCCGGACGCAAGTCGCGCGCTCCGGGCGCGGCTGCGCGACCTGACGGGCCTCACCGTCGGCGTGGTCGTCACCGACACCGCCGGGCGCGCCCGGCGTGACGGGCAGACCGACATCGCGATCGGCGCGGCCGGGCTGCGCGTCGCCGAGGACTTCGCCGGTCGCACCGACTCCTACGGCAACGACCTCGTGGTCACCCTCCCCGCCGTCGCCGACGAGATCGCGGGCGCCGCCGAGCTCGCGCAGGGCAAGCTCGGCGGGCGCCCCGTCGCCGTCGTCCGCGGCCGCGGCGACCTCGTGCTGCCGATCGACCGGGACGGACCGGGCGCCGCGTCGCTGATCCGGCCCGAGGGTGCCGACCTCTTCGGGTACGGCGCACGCGAGGCCGTCATCCGGGCGCTGGCCGGCGCCGATGAGGACCGGGCTCCGTTCGGCGAGCCCGCCGAGGTGCACGATCTCGTCGAGGCGATCAGTCGCGTGCACACCACCGGCCGGATCGCGGTTGCGGCCGTCGACGGCAGCGCTTCGCCGTACACGCTCGAGATCGCGGGGACGCCCGGGAGGACCGCGACCGCGGCGGTCTGCTTCGCCCACGGCTGGCGGCTGGTCGAGTGGCAGCCGGGCGTTTCGGGAGTGGTGGCGCAGGTCTCACCGAGGACTCCGTAGACTCTGCCCCCGACCCCGCCTGTGCCCCGGGCGAGCCCACCGATTTCGAGAGACTCACACGCCGTGGCCAAGAAGGACAGGACCGACCGTCAGGCGGTCATCGACTCGATCCGCAACAAGCAGAAGAGTGCCGACAAGCGGCGAGGCTTCGCCATCGTGGGCGTCTGCGTCACCATCGCCCTGCTGATCGTCGCAGCCGCGGCCTACCAGCCGATCAAGGACTGGTACGACCTGCGAACCTTCGACTCGCAGAGCCTCGACGAGATCGGCGCCGCGGCCGACGACTGCCGGGAGATCACCACCAAGAAGGCCACCGGCGAGCAGCAGCACGTAGAGCCCGGCACCCCGATCGCCTACGAGGACGCACCGCCGGCCTTCGGCGAGCACTACAACGTCTGGGACACGATCGACCGCAAGCTCTACAAGACCACCGACCGCCCCGACGTCGGCGAGCTCGTGCACAACCCGGAGCACGGCTACACGATCCTCTGGTACGACAAGACCGTGGCCGACAACGACGCGATGATGGACGACCTGCGCGGCATCGCCAGCAAGTTCGACGACAACGCCAACTACCGCAACAAGTTCAAGGCCGTGCCGTGGACCTCCGAGGACGGCGAGGCCTTCCCGGGCAAGCAGCACGTCGCGATGACCCACTGGTCCGTCAATGGCGAGGGTGCGACGCCGGCCGAGAAGCAGGTCGGCGTCTTCCAGTACTGCTCGGCGCCCAGCGGCGAGGCCCCCGGCGGAGTTCATGGAGAAGTACCCCTACACCGACTCCCCCGAGCCCGACGCGATCTGATCCGGGACCGCCTCACGTGAGGTGATCGTGGCCGTCCTCCTTGAGGGCGGCCACGATCGATTTCACGTCCTGCGCGCGCTCGAGGGTGGTCACCAGCAGTGCGTCGCCGGTGTCGACCACGACGACGTCGCGCAGCCCGACCACGGCGATCGTGCGGCCACCGGGGATCACCTGGGCCGGTGGCGTCGACGGTGCGCACGAGCCCGGCATCGCCGAGCACGGTCACCGGGTCGTCGCCCGCGAGCAGGGTCTGGAGCGAGGCGAAGTCACCGATGTCGTCCCAGCCGAAGCTGCCCGGCACGACCGCCACCCGACCGGCCGCGGCCGCTGGCTCCGCCACCGCGTGGTCGACGGCGATCTTCGGCAGGCTCGGCCAGACGTCGGCCGGGGGTCGAGGGATCCTCCGCGATCCCACGCAGGGCGGCGGCGAAGTCGGGGTCACGTTGGGCCAGCAGGTCGAGCAGCACTGCGGGTCGCACCACGAACATGCCGGCGTTCCAGCGGTAGCCCGCTTCGACGTACGCCGTCGCGACCTCGCTCGACGGCTTCTCCACGAACTCCAGCACACCGAAGGCGCCGCCCACGTCGGAGAGGGCGTCGCCGGCGCTGATGTAGCCGAAGCCGGTGGCCGGGTGGGTCGGCTCGATCCCGATGGTCACCAGCCACCCCTTGCGCGCGGCCTCCACCGCGGTGGCGACCGCCGCGTCGGAACCCGGCGGTCCCGGTGATGACGTGGTCGGCCGCGAACGAGCCCATGACGGCGTCGGGGTCGCGGGCCTCGAGCAGCGCGGCGGCCGGGCCGATGGCGGCCATCGAGTCGCGCGCCGAGGGCTCGGCGATCACCGAGTCCGCACCGAGCTCGGGCAGCTGGGCGACCACGGCCTCGTGGTGGGCCCGGCCCGTGACGACCGGGATCCGGTCGGCAGCGATCGGTTCGAGCCGGTCGACGGTGGCCTGGATCAGCGTGCGCCCACTCCCGGTGAGGTCGTGCAGGAACTTCGGCGACCCCTGCCGCGACAGCGGCCAGAGTCGGGTGCCGGCACCACCGGCCGGGATCACGGCCCAGAAGTGGTCGAGGGCGGTCTGGTCGGTCATGGCCGCAACCCTAGGGTGTGCTCGTGACGACCTTTTCAGCCGTGCTGGCCCGGCAACTGCGCGGCGATGCCGGCCGCCCGTTCATCACCTTCTACGACCACGAGACCGACGAGCGGGTCGAGCTGTCGCTGACGACCTACGCCAACTGGGTGGCCAAGGCCGCCGGGCTGCTGGTCGAGGAGGGCGACCTCGAGCGCGGGATGCGTCTGCGCCTCGACCTGCCGACGCACTGGCTCGGACCGGTCTTCATGGCGGCGCGCCGGACCGTCGGACTGACGATCACCGACGACGTCGACCCGGACGCGGTGGTGTGCGGTCCCGAGACGCTGACCGGGTGGGCGGAGCGGGGCCGACGACCTGCCGGTCTTCGCGTGCAGCCTGCGTCCGCTGGGCATGCGGTTCGCCGAGCCGGTCCCACCCGGTGTGCACGACGTCGGCATCGAGATCTGGACCCAGCCCGACGCGTTCTCGCCGTGGGACCCGCCGACCGCCGACGACCTCGCGTTCGACGTCGACGGGGTGCGCCTGACGCAGGGAGCGCTCATGCAGGCGGCCGCCGCCGGGAGTGTCCTCACCGACGGCGGCCGTCTCTTCTCGGTCACGAACCCGGCTTCCCCACCGGGAATCGTCACCGTCACCGAGCCACTCGCACTGAGCGGCTCGCTGGTCCTTGTCCGGCACCTCGCGTCCGAGCGGTCGCAGTCGACGTACGACACGGAGCGCGCGACGCACCGGCTCTAGCCGGCCGGGTTGTACGCCCCCAGCCCTTCCCCGAGGAAGCGGGGCGGTGCCACGCCGGCCTTGGTGCCGGCGTAGAGGTAGAGGTAGCCGGTGCTGGGCTGGCGCACGAGGTAGTCGCCGGCTCCGTTGGCCTTGATGTCGCTGACCTGGATCACCCAGTCGAAGGGCGTGAGGTCGGCCGGAAGTCCCGTTCGTGCAACCGTGCGACCCGCCACCGTGCGACCCGCGGCGATACCCGTGCCGGTGCCCGCGTAGACCGTGAGCGCGCCGCCGGACGGCGTGCCCAGCAGGTCGGGGAAACCGTCGCCGGTCACGTCGCCGACGGCAGTGAGGCCGTCGACGCCGTTGAAGCCGGTGCCGATCTGGATCGGTGCGGCCAGCTGGCCGGCGCCGTTGCCGCGGTACAGCCACAGGCCGCCGTCAGTGCCGCGGGCGATCACGTCGCCGGCGCCGTCTCGGTCCCAGTCACCCGCGTTGATGATCAGGTTGGCGTCCGCCGAGTCGGCGCCGGTGTCGATGGGAGCTCCGAGCTCGAAGGTGCCCTTGTTCGGGACCACCACCGGGCTGTTGCCCTTGACGCCGACCGGGTCGGGCGCGGCGTCGCCGACGAGGGTACCGGCCGAGGTGAGCGAGCGCAGGGCCCGGACGTTGGCCGCGGGACCGATCGGCAGGGAGAACGAGCCGTCGCCGTGGGCGAGGTGGATGTAGACCTTGCCCTTCGCCGTGCGGGCGACCAGGTCGCCGCGTCCGTCGCCGTTGAAGTCCGCACCGCCGGTGATCCGGTTGTACGCCGACCACGACCCCGCCACGGCGGAGCGGGGCGCCGAACGTGCCGGAGCCCGTGCCGGCGTACTGGAAGAGACGACCCTTGGCGTCGCGGGCGAACACGTCGTTCGCGCCGTCGCCGTTCTGGTCACCGACTCCGATGAACTGGCTGTAGCTGCCCATGCCCTTGTCCAGCACGTCGCGCTTGAAGCCGCCCTTCCCGGTGCCGAGGAGAGCGACCATGCGGCCCTTGTGCCGGGCGACCGAGTCGTTGCGGCCGTCCTTGTTGATGTCACCGACGGCGGTCATCAGCGTGTGGTCCTTGGTCGTCTTGACGACCTTGGAGGTCGCCTTGAACTTGCCGTTGCCCTTGCCGGGGCGGATCCGCAGCACGCCCTGCTCGCTGGTGGACACCGGGTCGAGGACGCCGTCGCCGGTCAGGTCCGGGGAGACGAGCACCTCGGGTCGTTTGGACCAGCCCTTGGCGGACGAGACCGTCGCCTTGCTGAAGGAGGTCAGGCCGCCGGTGGGCAGGATCAGTGCGCGTCCGTCGCTGGCTCGGCGCACCACCGGGTCGGGGTAGCCGGCGCCCACGAGGTTGGACTGTGGTGCCGGGTCGCTGATCTCGAGCGGCGGCGGGGGCGGAGGGGCGGCCGGCGCGGCGGCGGCGGCGAGCGAGCGGATGGTCGGGATCTTGGCGTAGAGGTAACGACCGGGGCAGGCCGTCTTGCCGGCGTCGCGGTGCCCGTTGATGGCGGCGAAGGTGGACTTGCCGACCTGCTGGCTCATCGAGGCCGGGTCGACACCGTTGAGGGAGAGCTTCCGGGCGAAGAGCGCACCGTAGGACTGGATCATCACGTCGGGCGCGTCGACGACGTCGAAGTTGCCGATGGCCGACATGGCGAAGGAGTAGTCGTTGTAGCCGAGCGTGTGGGCGCCGACGACGTTCTTGTCGACGCCGCCGTAGCGGCCCTCCCAGATGCGACCGAACCGGTCGACCGGGGAAGTTGTAGCCGATGTCGCTCCAGCCCCGCGACTTCACGTGGTAGGCGTAGATGCTGCGCATGATCCCCGGGACCTGCGCCTCGGTGTAGTCGTTGGCGTTCACCGTGTGGTGCACGAAGCCAGCACTGACCGTGCCGTAGCGCAGCGCAGACTTGTTGCGGATCGACTCGTCGGCACCCCACTGGGCGCGGCTGTAGATGGTCGGCATCGCGGGGGTCCGCTTCGACGCGGCCGAGCGCAACGAGAGCGCGTCCTCTCCGCGCTGCTCGAACTCGTCGTCGTAGGAGCTCTTGTCGCCGGAGTCGGGGGCCTCGGTCTCGGTGTCCTCCGCCGTACCGGGCTCGACCACGGCCAGCTTGAGGTCGTCGGGCAACGCGGCGGTCTCCCTCGCCGTCGACGGCCGCCTTCACCGGACGGCGTCGACATCGCCGATGATCAGCGGGTCGGTGCCGGGGCGGTCTGTCAGCGCGTCGGGCGTGCCGGCGTCGGGGGCGTGGTCGTCGTGGTAGTCGATGGCGCTCCAGCCGCTCCACTCGTTGCCCTCGCGAGTGCGGA
This sequence comes from Nocardioides sp. B-3, assembly GCF_024703895.1. Taxonomy (GTDB): domain Bacteria; phylum Actinomycetota; class Actinomycetes; order Propionibacteriales; family Nocardioidaceae; genus Nocardioides. The sequence continues at coordinate 2,799,922 of NZ_CP087968.1, read as the reverse complement.
CGAGCACCGTGATGCCGCCCTCCTCGACCGCTTCGCCGTGCGCCCGGGTCACGCCGACCGCGCCGTAGCCGGTCACCGTCTGCGGGCGGCTCGTCACGCGGGTGGCGGAGATGGCGCCACGCATCAGCGTCGAGCCCGCCAACGACCGGGTGTTGCCGCTGGGTGTGGTGAGCGGCACCTCGGTGACCTCGGACGCCACGGCCTCCGTCGGCACGGTGGCCGAGGCCAGCGCACCGCTCAGCGCCGGGGCACCGGCGGGCATCGGACGGGCGCCCACGATGTCGAGGGACAGCACTCCCGCCGCCGGCGTGAGGACGGCAAGGACCACGCCGAGGGCCAGCAGCTGCTGGCAGGCGGTGATGAAACGGGCTTGAACAGGACGCATCAGTAACGACTCCAAGTGCGAAGGGGAAGGTCACACGAGAAGCAACTTTCACACCAGTCACACTGGTTCGCTAGGTTTCGTGAGTAACTACAACGTTGTAATTTCCACTCGCCACGCCGATGACTTCATGAAAAGTCAAGTTTTCACCCCCAAATTCGCCGAGTTGGCGCAAGTTGCACGCCGAGTCGTCGCAACTTGCACGCCGAGTCGGCGCAACTTGACGTCAGTACCCAGAACCGGCGGCGGCGCGAGGCGAACGTCTCCCGCGCGTGCTCGAAGCCGGCGCGCAGTCGTTCGACCGCATCCGCGTCACTACCGAAGACGTTCCTGTGGTCCAGCTCGTCGATCACGTAGCCGCGGCAACGCTCCAGCCACTCAACCCGCGCCACGTCGCGCTCGACATCGGTCGCGGCGGTGTGCCAGCGACGGCCCTTGTACTCCACTCCCCACCGCAGTTCGGGGAGCCCGAGGTCCACGCGATACACCTCCACGCCCCCGTCCTCGACGCTGATCTGCGTCGTCGGCCGGGGCAGGTCCGCGGCGTGCCACCGTCGTCGTGAGGCGGACTCCCCGAACGACTCCGCGCCCGGATCAACGATCGGCGCCAGCTCGCGCAGCTGTACGACGCCGCGCTGGCCCTTGAAAGCCGGGAGACCCGCGATCAGCTCGCCGACGTCGAAGCCGCCGAGCCTCGCCATCGAATCCATGCCGGCGAGCGCCGCATCCGGCCGCTGGAGCCGACCCCGGGTCGAGCGCCGTGCGCAGCTGGGTGGTGGCGAGGATCCCGTGGATCTCGGTCAGCTCGTCCTTCTGGACATGACGTTCACCACTGAGGCACAGACCGTTGCGCAGCCGGCCCTCGTCGCTGGGCCGGAAGAAGGTGACTCGCGGCACCGGGACGTCCTCATTGGGCGCCAGCGTCATGTCCGCGCCGTGCAACCACCCGGCGCACCGATCCGTCACGAAACAGCCCGCCGGCATCACCAGCGCCACGCAGGTGGCCCGCAGGACGATGCTGTCGGGAACAGCGGTCGAGACGTAGACACCCCACAGTGGTCGGCGTACGACCCGACTCCTCAGCAGGGCCGGGAGCGCCCTGCTGACGCCGGCGGCGCGAGCCTGCTCGAGCGTGAACGGTTGATCAGGTGGCAGCGGCCAGCCCGGAGGGAATCGGTGTCCGGACGACATGCATGCCAGATACCCGCGTCGTGGAGTCGTCACCCCGCGGGTCACGGCCTGTGGAAAACGTCGGCTTGCGCCGACTCGCCGTGCAACATGCGCCGACTCGGCGGTTTGTTTGCGCCGACTCGCCGTGCAACATGCGCCGACTCGCCGTGCAACATGCGCCGACTCGTCAGATGTCGGCGCTGAGCCTGTCGTCCGACTTCGCCTTGCCGCGCTCGTCGTCGTCATCGTCGTCGTACTGCAGGAACGTGATGCCCTCGTCGACGTCACCGTCGAAGACCCGGGCGGCCCTGCTCGAGCACGAGCAGGCGGCTGCACAGGTTGCGTACGGCGCCGGGCGCGTGCGAGACGTAGAACATCGTCACGCCGGACTTCACGATCTCGTCCATGCGCTTCTTGCACTTGCGCTTGAAGGGCCGGTCCCCCACGGCGAGCGCCTCGTCGGCGATGAAGATGTCGGCGTCGACGTTGATCGCCACCGCGAAGCCCAGCCGCGCCTTCATGCCCGAGGAGTAGTAGGCCACCTCGGTGTCGAGGAACTTGCCGAGGTCGGCGAAGTCGACGATCTCGTCGAACTTGCGCAGCGTCTCGTTGCGCGACATCCCGAGGATCGCGGCGTTGAGGAACAGGTTGTCGCGACCCGTGAGCTGCGGGTCGAAGCCGGCACCGGTCGCGATCAGGCCGGCGATCCGGCCGCGCGTGAGCACCGAGCCGGAGTCGGGGCGCATGACGCCGCTGACGAGCTTGAGCAGGGTGGACTTGCCGGAGCCGTTGAGCCCCATCAGCCCGATCGCCTCACCCTCCTTGACGGAGAAGCTGACGTCGTCCACGGCGTTGAACACGTCGTGGGTCTTGCGACCGCGTGCCTTGGCGAGCGCCAGCTGCTTGAGCGAGCGGTGGTAGGACAGCGTGAACGACTTGGTCGCGTTCTCGACCCGGATCATCGTCGTCATCAGAGGCGCTCCGGCACTCGGGCCTCGAGCCGCGAGAAGAGACGTTGGGCCAGCACCACGCAGACCAGCGCGATCAGGGTCATGATCAGCCCACGGGTGTAGAGGTGGTCGGGCAGGTGGATGGCCTGCGTGTAGCTCGGGTCGCTGGTGGTCCCCGGTCCAGAACCCGCGCTGGATCAGCAGCACGGCCTCGGCCATCGGGTTGTAGAGGTAGTAGGCGGCAACGGACTCACCCGAAGCGGTCCCTGGACCAGCGTGAAGGGATACATCATCGGCACGCTGAACGTCACGAACTGCGTCAGCGTCTGCGCGACCTTGCCGAAGTCGCGCATGAAGACGTTGGCCACGCTGAACACCGGAGGCCGAGCGAGAGTCCGAGGAGCGCGACGAGCAGGAACCCGAGCAGCGCCGCGGCCATACCGGCCGGGTCCGGGACCCAGCCCAGCAGGACGCAGACGAACACCGGGATGATCAGCATCGGGACCGTGTGCCACGCCGCCACCAGCATCCGCGCCACCGGGAACATCTCGCGCGGTACGGCGAGCTTGGTGATCAACGAGCGGTTCTGCACCAGCGACTGCGTGCCGCCGTTGAACGTCTCGGTGAAGAAGTGCACCATCACCATGCCGGCGAACAGGTGCACGGCGAAGTTCTCCATGCCGGCACCGCGACCCACCATCACCCGGAACAGGAAGTAGAACAGGCACAAGCGGATCGCGGGCTGGAGATAGCTCCACAGCCACCCGAGCGCCGTGCCCCGGTAGCGACTGGATCGTGTTGCGCACCAGCATCTTCAGCAGGTAGCGCCGACGGACGACCTCGGCCAGTCCCGTCGCCGCCGGCGGCACCGGGGGCAGCGCCTCCAGCTGCTCGGGGGTGCTGCGACGGCGTGCAGGCGTGGGTGTCCCCGTGGTCATTTCCTGGGGCTCGAAGGTCTTGTCCCGGGCTTCGGGGGACGTGATGTCGCCCGGGGCGGCGCGGTACTCCTCTGCGAGGCGCGGCCACTCCCGGCTGAAGCGACGGTGGATCTCGAGTGTGCGCTTGAGCAGGTCGCGGTAGAGCGCGGGGTCGCGCTGGTAGAGCGCGGCCGACGAGCCGTCGTTCATCGAGACGATCACCGAGTCGTACTTCACGAGGTTGAACCGGGCGGCATCCTGCGCGGGGAGCTCGGCCTCGGGGTACTCCTTCGACATCGGCCTCAGCGGGCGGAGCTGGCGGATCGGCGCCATACCGGCCGCGAGCATCGTCCCGAGCCGGCTCGGGATCTCGATGTCGCTCTTGCCCTTCTTCGGGGGGCTTCTTGCGGCGAACGGGCTTGAAGTCGTCCCGGTCGGCGTGCAGCTGCGCGTCACTGAACTGCTTGCGGAACGCGTTGATCTCCGCGAGCTTCGTGGGCAGTGCCTCGTGCAGCGTGTAGGGCCCGGCCGGGACGTCCTCGAGCGCCGGGTGACGCAGCTCTGCGGTGGAGTACTGCAGCGAAGCGAGGTGCTTGATCTGGTGGTTGAGGCTCTCGCGCACCATCCGGCCGCCACGCGGGTACGGCGAGTGCAGGAGCGCGGCAATGAAGCGGTTGCGCTGGTGGAAGTAGGACTGCCAGTCGACGCCGTCGTTCTTGTCCGTCCACGGCACGTGCCACACGGCGGCACCGGGGAACGTGACGGTCGGGTAGCCGGCCTCCTTGGCCCGCAGGCCGAACTCGGAGTCGTCCCACTTGATGAAGATCGGCAGCGAGAGCCCGATCTCGTCGAGCACCCGGCGTGGGATCAGGCACATGAACCAGCCGTTGAAGTCGACGTCGGCGCGCTTGTGCAGCCAGCGTGACGAGCGCAGGTTGCGCGCCGCCGGGTCCCAGTCGCTGTAGCCGTCGAGGCGGGTCTGCCACCAGAAGCGCCACGGCTGGATGATCTCGCCGAACGAGTGCAGCCGCGAGCGCGAGTAGATCGAGAACATGTGCCCGCCGACGATGGTCGGGCGCTTGGCGAGGTCGCCGAAGGTGACGGCACGGATGACGCCCTCCGGCTCGCAGACCACGTCGTCGTCCATCATCAGTGCGTACGTCGCCGTGCCCTTGCGCACGGACTCGAGCTGTCCTCGTGCGTAGCCACCGGAGCCGCCCGGGTTTCCCCGGACGATCACGCGGAGCCGGTCGCCCGGGAAGTCCCTGGGCCGGCTTGAAGAACTCGGACTCGGTGACGGGCTGGGTGCCCTGCTCCATCACGAAGACGGAGTCGAGGTAGGGCCTCAGCGCCTCGTCCTCACCGAGCTGGCCGAGCAGCTTGGCGCAGAAGTCGGGGCGGTTCATGGTGGTGATGCAGATGTCGGCGGTGCCGTGCTCGGCGCGGTCCGCGGGGACCTCGGCGCTCCACTCGGCGGACTCGACGACCGCGTCCTCGTCACCGGCGACCACGTCGTACCAGTACCAGCCACCGTCCACGAAGGGCGTGAGCGTCAGGTCGAAGCTGAAGGTGCCCTGAGTCGCCCTCGACCGAGGCGGAGTCGACGCGCTGGGAGTGACCGGCGGCCATCGACTTGTAGACGGTGACGTTGGCGCCGCTGCCCTTGATGGTCACCGTGAGGCGCACCTTGTCGACGACGGTCCAGCGCCGCCAGTAGGAGGCGGGGAACGCATTGAAGTAGGTGCCGAAGGAGAGCTGCTGGCCCTGCGGGATCCGCAGCGCCGTACGCGACAGGATCTGGTCCGGGTGCAGCTTGCGACCCGTCGAGGTGGACTGCCGGATCGCGGCGTTGTTCAGGTCCTTGGCCGCCTTGTTGCCGCCGACCTCGTGCCGCGAGGTGTCGAGCTTGGCCTCCTCCGGGTCGACGTACAGCGCGAAGACGTCGGTGTCCTTGTCGATCGGCAGGATCTGCCGCTGCAGCAACCGCGTCACGGTGCCGGTGTCGGTCAACGTCTGCTCGCTCATTCGTCCACTCCTCCGCTCGTGAGCGGCACTCCGTCGGAGAAGTGCGGCTTGAGCTTGTTGTCGAACATCGACAGCGCCGACCCGATGGCCATGTGCATGTCGAGGTACTTGTAGGTGCCGAGGCGGCCGCCGAAGAGGACCATCGGCTCCTTCTTGGCCGAGTCGCGGTACTTCAGCAGCTTGGCGCGGTCGTCCGCGGTGTTGATCGGGTAGTAGGGCTCGTCGTCTTCCTCGGCGAACCGGCTGTACTCGTGCACGACGATCGACTTGCCGGGCAGGTAGGTGCGCTCGGGGTGCAGGTGCTTGAACTCGAGCACGCGCGTGAACGGGACGTCCTGGTCGTTGGCGTTGACCACGCCGGTGCCTTGGTAGTCGTCGACGTCGACCGTCTCCTGCTCGAGGTCGACCGTGCGCCGAGACAGGCGGCCCTCGCAGTTGTCGAAGTATTCGTCGACCGGGCCGGTGTAGACGACTGGCACCTTGCCCTTGAACTCCTCTTGCACGTCGAACCAGTCGGTGTCGACACGGACCTCGATGTTCGGGTGGTCGGCCATCTTGTTGAGCCACGCGGCATAGCCGTCGGTGGGCAGGCCCTCGTAGGTGTCGTTGAACCACCCGTCGGCGAAGGTGTAGCGGACCGGGAGACGCGTGATGATGTCGGCGCTCAGCTCGGTGGGGTCGGTCTGCCACTGCTTGGCGGTGTAGCCCTTGATGAACGCCTCGTAGAGCGGGCGCCCGATCAGGCTGATCGCCTTCTCCTCGAGGTTGCTGGCCGTCGCGGTGTCGAACTCGCTGGCCTGCTCGGCGATCAGGGCACGCGCCTCGTCGGGCGTGTGGGCCTTGCCGAAGAACTGGTTGATCAGGCCGAGGTTCATCGGCAGCGAGTAGACCTGCCCCTTGTACTTGCCGAAGACCCGGTGCCGGTAGTTGGTGAACGTCGTGAACTTGTTGACGTAGGCCCACACCCGCTCGTTCGACGTGTGGAACAGGTGGGTGCCGTACTTGTGCACCTCGATCCCGGTCTCCTCGTCGATCTCGCTGTAGGCGTTGCCACCGAGGTGGTAGCGACGCTCGAGCACCGGGACCTTGAGGCCGAGCTCGGTGGCACAGCGTTCGGCGATGGTGAGGCCGAAGAAGCCGGATCCGACGACGACGAGGTCTGGCTGGGAAATTGAGCCCCGGGACAAGGGGGTTCTCCTGAGGTGTGAAGGCGGGCCGAGTCTAGCGAGGGGGTGCGGCAGATCCGGAAAGCCTGCGCATCCCCCGCGCCGACCGGATGGCACGGATCACGTTGCCCGCCTCGCCGCGACCGCCGCGCAGCGGGCTGAGCAGCACCACGACGAGGGTGATCAGCCACGGCTTGAGGCGCACGAGCACGTTGTCGCCGTACCGGAAATGGACGACGAAGAGGTTGCGGTACATGAAGAAGCCCTTCCAGCCAGCCATGTCGTGCTGCTGGTTGAAGTCGAGCTGGCGCACGAGCCGCGCGTCGCGCACGGCCCAGATGCGGAAGCCAGCCCGGCGAGCGCGAATCGCGAAGTCGACGTCGTCGTAGAAGATGAAGAACTCGGGGTCGGGGAAGCCGATCGCGGCCACCACGTCGCGGCGGACCATGAAGCCCTCGAAGGCGACGTTCTCGATCTCGACCCGCTCGGGCAGGTCCGCACGGGTGGCGTACGTCGAGTCGACGCTGGCCGTCTTGGGCCGGATCGCCAGCGGGTTGGACAGGTCGAAGCGGATCGCGGCCTTCTCGACCAGGTGCCCGTCGATGTCGTCGCGCACCGCCATCAGGCAGGCCTCGTCGGTGGCCATCAGCACGGCGAGGCAGTCCGGGTCGGGCACCACGTCGTCGTCCATGAGCCAGATGCGGTCCCACCCACCGTCGAACGCCGCACGCATCCCGACATGGAAACCGCCGGCGCCGCCGAGGTTGCTCTCGGTGGTGGTGATGTGGAGGGGCAGGTCACCGCGCGCGTCGAGGACCGAGCGCGTGTGGTCGGTGCTGGCGTTGTCGATCACGATCACGGCATCCGGACGGTGCTCCTGCGCGGCCAGTCCGTCGAGCATGCGAACCAGCAGGTCGGCGCGGTTGTAGGTGACGATGACGACCGCCACGCTCTCAACCGCTGGTTGAGCAGGGCGCCCCGCGCCCGTGTCGAAACCAAGGTTGCTCACTCAAGGAACCTCTCGTGGCCGTCGTACTCCCCCGCAGAGCCCGTCGCGCATCCGCGCGCACTGAGCCGGAGGCGGGCGAGGTTGGGGCGGGTGAACGTGTAGAACCAGATCGTCTTCGCCACGAACGCCATCGCGTGCAGGGGGCCGCGGTAGTCGCGCAGGTTGACGAGGTTGTTGCGCGCCATGCAGTAGTGCTTGAGGTCGCTGGGGCTGTGGTTGTAGGTCGTGCGGCCGAACGCCATCGGCGTGCCGAGCTCGCCCACGCTCGGATGCCGCACGACCGCGTCGGTCACCGTGGCGACGCGGGCGCCGGCCTCGCGAGCGCGCCAGAGGTATTCCACGTCGTCGCCCCAGATGAAGAACTCCTCGCGCGGCAGCCCGATCCGGTCCACCAGCTCGTTGGTCACGAGGACCCCGTTGAAGGGGATGACGATGTCGACCAGCACGCCGTCGCGCGCCTTCGCCCGGGTCTGCGCGACCGTGCGCAGGGCGGTGGGGCTGCCGGGCGGGCGGACCGGGAAGACGAGGGTCTCGCCGTCGTTCTCGTCCACGACGAGCGGGCCCCAGAAGTCGTAGTCGTGCTCGAGCAGGACCCCGAGGCAGTCGCGGTCGGGGGAGGCCGTCGTCGTCCATCAGCCAGACGAGGTCGGCGTCGCGGTCGATGGCCCGAGCGAGCCCGTCGTGGAACCCGCCGGCGCCGCCCCCGGTTGCGCTCGAGCGTGCGCCCCAGCACGGGGATCTCTCCCGTGGTCGGCGTGCCGGCCAGCCGGGCGCCGGTCCCGTCCGTGGAGGCGTTGTCGACGACCAGCACCTCGTGGAGCCCATCGACCTCGCCGAGCCGCTCGATCAGCCGCTGCACGAGGGCGAGCCGGTTGAAGGTGACGACGACCGCGACGACGCGTCGATCCGGTCCGTGAGCCACGCGCTACACCCTAGGGGTCGGGGGCGTGCCTCCCGATCCTCGGCCGTCGCGAGCGTCGTCCGGGGCGTGCGATGGCAAGGCGGAGGAGGGAGACATGGCGGAGCCATGGCGACTGACGACAACGCAGCCAGCGTGCGTGCCGGGCGGCGCGCAGCAGGCCATGGGGTCGGGAGTCACGCCCCCCGGTCAGCAGACCGATCCGAGGTCGTCGGCTCGGTTGGCGGCGTAGCCGTCCTTGAGCGAGCCGACCGAACCACCCGTCACCGGGGCGGGTGTCGTGGCGACCGGCGCCTTCCCACCCTTGGCGGGCGGGGCCGCCTCGGTCGTGGGTTCCGGAGTGGGCTGCTCACCCTCGGCTCGGTCGATCGCGTCGGCCACCATGGCGTGCACCACGTCGATGTCGGGGTCGGCGGTGACGACCTTCGGCGGCACGAGGCTGACGGTGCCGATCTTCTGCGACTTGGCCTTGATGGCGAGGTCGAGGAACCGGTCGACCTCGCTCTTCGGCACGCTGGTCGAGATCATCTCGGACGACGCCGCCGCGATCTTGGAGAAGTTGCGCAGCGCGTCCTGCGGGCTGATCTGCTGGAGCATCGCGTTCATGACGCACTTCTGCCGCGCCATCCGGGAGTAGTCGTCGGACCCGTCGCAGGCGCGCGCGAACCAGAGCGTGTCCATGCCGTCGAGCTTGCGGGGTGCCGGGCTCGATGAAGCGGTAGAAGTCGTCGGAGGGCAGTCCCACGGGGATCCGGTCGCGCACCGTCAGCGTCACGCCGCCGACGGCGTCGACGAGGTTGCGGAAACCCGCGAGGTTGACCATCGACCAGTAGTTGATCTCCGGGCCGGTGATGCCCTCGACCGCCATCACGGTCGCGTCGACACCCGGCGTCTTGGAGCCCTTGAACAGCTCGGTGTTGTCACCGGCCCAGTGCTGACGCCGTTGAGGTAGCACTCGTCGCAGTCGAAGCCCTTCGGGAACTGCTTGTCCATCACCGAGCCCTCGGCGAAGGGGAAGTTGCTCATGTTGCGCGGCAGCCCGACCGGGACTGTCTTGCCGGTGCGCGCGTCGATGCTGGCCACGGTGAGCGAGTCGGGGCGCAGCCCCCAGCGCCCGGCGCCCGCGTCGCCGCCGAGGAGCAGCACGTTGAAGCGGCCGTCGTGCGCACCGACGACCTCGCCGTCGCCGAACATCGTGATCATGAAGTTTCTCTGTACGCCGACCATGTGGGCGCCGAAGAGCAGCGCACCCGCCACGGAGAAGCAGAGGACACCGTTGACGCCGACCACGGCGAGCCGGTGCTGGCGCTGCAGGCCGAGCGGCTGCCCCAGCCGCCGGGCGTCCATGAACAGCAGCGCCCAGCCGATGGCCAGCGCCATCAGCACCAGACGGGCGACACCGAGCACGATCGTGTTGGAGATCGCCCAGAACGCGAAGCCGTGCGAGAAGTAGGAGACCACGACCGAGAGCACACCCGTCGCGATCAGGCCCATCCAGATCCGCATCGCGAGTCGGCCCATGCGCCGGTTGCCCGCGACGAGCTGGGCGGAACCGGGGATCAGCACGGTCATGACCATCAGCGCCACGGCGCGACGGAAGCGGACGCTGCGCGCGGTCCGGGGTCGAGAACCGGGCGACCTGCGACCCGGGGGAAGATGCGGGCGGCATCAGGGGTGCTCCTCTGCTGGGGGAAGTCAGCACGCCCAGTATCACCAGTCCCACCCGTCACATCCGGCTCCGACGCGCCGACTGCGCCTGATCGGCCGCTGGTCGCCGTACGACCTCCGGCGCGAGCAGCGGTGCGTGAGCCACATTCCCGGGCGAGAAAATGTCGTTCAGCAACCCGGGGTGCGCGTGTCGCAGAGGACGCGCCGACGCTCAGGTGCACCAGCCACATTCGAGCGCGGTCAAATGTGGCTCACTCACCGCTCGATCAGGACCGTCCCGGATCCCGAGTCACTCGTCGCGGCCCCGGTCGATCTCCATCTTGCGCGCGAGGCGGTGGGCGCGGCGGATCTCGGCCTCACGCTGGCGGCGGACCTCCGTCGGGGTCTCGGTGATCAGCCCGGGCACGGGTCGCGACTCCCCGGACTCGTCGATCGCGACGAAGACGAAGTAGGCGCTGGCGACGTGCACCGGCTCGTCGGTGGCGTTGCCGAAGGGCTGCGCCTCCACGCGCACCCCGATCTCCATCGACGAGCGGCCGGCCCAGTTCACCTCGGCGTACGTCCTGATGATGTCGCCGACGTGCACGGGCCGCAGGAAGGTCATCTCGTCCATCGCCGCGGTGACCGCGGGGCCGTCGCTGTGCCGGAACGCCACCGCACCAGCGGTCGAGTCGGCCAGCTTCATGATGTCGCCACCGTGGACGTTGCCGAGCACGTTGGCGTTGGTCGAGCTGGCGACGATGGCCGGGGACACTCGCGAGAAGGACACCGGACGCGCGGTGAGCGGTTCACTCATGTCCGCACGGTAGCGTCTCGAGCATGGCTGAACGTCCCCCGGGAAGGGCGGTCCCGAGGAGGGAACCCCCGAATACGACTGGCTCTACGGCTCGCGCGGCACCGGGCGCCCCGATGACGCGACCCGCATGGTGCCCCAGCAGGAGCGTCCCGGGGAGCGCCATGACGAGACCCGGGTGCTGCCGGTCCAGCCCCGCACGTCGGATTCCTCGGGTCGTCCACCCGGTGGCGGCAGCCGCATGGCGACGTCCGCCCCGCCCCCGAGGCCCGCCCGGCCCCGTCGTCGGCCGCGGTTCCGCTTCGGCGTCGTCAAGCTGGTCCTGCTGCTGTGGCTGGTCTTCATGGTGGCCGTGCCGTTCTGGGCCCGGGTCGAAGATCGACAAGGTCGACGCGGAGCCCACGGGCGCACGACCCGACGACCAGCCGGGCACCAACTACCTCATCGTCGGCTCCGACAAGGCCGATGACCTCACCGCCGCCCAGCAGAAGGCCCTCGGGGACCGGGCCCGGCGGCACCAACACCGACACGATCATCGTGCTGCACACGGGCTCCGGCGCGGACACGCGGATGTCGATCCCCCGCGACACGCTGGCCGAGGTGCCGGGCCACGGCACCCAGATGATCAACGCCGCCTTCTGCCCCGGGCAAGGCTCCCCTGCTGGTGGCCAGCGTGGAGAAGCTCACGGGGATCCACATCGACCACTACGTCGAGCTCGGCTTCGGCAGCGTCATCAACACCGTGGACGCCCCGGGCGGCATCGAGATCTGCCCGAAGACCGACATGGACGACCCGAAGGCGCGACTGGACATCAAGAAGGGGTGTCAGGAGGTGGACGGCGAGACCGCGCTGGCCTACTCCCGTTCGCGCTATGTCAGCGCGCTCAGCGACCTCGACCGGGTCGGCCGCCGGGGCGAGGTCATCGGCGCACTCGGCTCCGAGGCCAAGTCGCCCCGGACGTTCCTCAACCCGGTGCGCTACTGGCAGCTCACCAACGCGTCGGCGCACGCGATCCGCATCGACGAGGAGATGGGCCCGATCTCCCCGGGGCCGCTTCGCCCCGGCGATGACCGGCGACAGCCGCACGTGCACGATGCCCAACCTGTCGGCACCCAGCGACCCCAACCGGATCATCGCCGACCCCGACCGCGCACCGGGCGTCTTCAAGGCGATCATCGAGGACGACGTCGTTCCGAAGAACCTCTGCACACCGACAGGACGAGCCCGCTAGTGACCTTCGAGACCCTGACCGTCGAGACCGATGTCGACGGGGTCACCCTGCTGACCCTGTCGCGACCCGAGGCGATGAACTCGTTCACCGTCACCATGGCGCGCGAGCTGGAGGCATTCTTCCCGGCCGCCGCCGAGGACGACACCATCCGCGCGATCGTGGTGACCGGGTCCGGGAAGGCCTTCTGCGCCGGGATGGACCTGAGCGCGGACGGCAACGTGTTCGGCCTCGACGAGTCGGTGTCACCGACACCGGCGAGCCTGCGAGAGCACCTCACCGAGGAGCCGTTCCAGTCCGGCGTCCGCGACACCGGCGGCAAGGTCACGCTCGCCATCCACGCCTGCCCGAAGCCCGTGATCGCCGCCATCAACGGTGCCGCGGTCGGCATCGGCGCGACGATGACGCTGGCCATGGACATCCGGCTCGCCTCGACCCGGGCCCGCATCGGCTTCGTCTTCGGTCGGCTCGGCATCGTGCCCGAGGCGTGCTCCTCGTGGTTCCTGCCGCGGATCGTCGGCACCCAGCAGGCGCTCGAGTGGGTCTACTCCGCCGACATCCTCACCGCCGAGCAGGCGCTCGCCGGCAGCCTCCTGAGCAAGCTCCATGAGCCCGACGACCCGGTGCCCGCCGCCCTCGAGCTGGCCCGCTCCTTCGTCGTCGACCGCTCTCTCCTGTAGCCCCGGCGCTGGCCAAGCGGCTGATCTATGCCGGCACCGCCGCTCCCCACCCGCTCGACGCCCACATCGCCGACTCGCTGGCGATGTTCCACACCTCGATCGGCGACGGCAAGGAGGGCGTGGCCGCCTTCCGGGAGAAGCGCTCGCCGTCCTTCACCGGCAGGGCCTCCGAGGTTCCCGAGATCTTCTGACGCAATCCCCTTGAACGGGACGCTCAGTCGCGTCTACTATCGCGATATATCGCAATAGGTTGGCGATATCACGACGACAGACGTTCGAGGGAGACATCATGGGCAACACGAACTGGGAGCAGCGCCTCCAGCAGCACGGCGCGTCGTCCCGGCAGGGCTGGGACGGCGGCCAACGTCGCCGGCACGGCGGTCACGGCGGCCCCCGCCATGGGTGCAGGGCCTCCTAGGCTGGGGCGCCCCCGGCGCGACGCCGAGCGGACCGGGGCCGCGGGCCAAGCGCGGCGACGTCCGGCTCGCCATCTTGTCGGTCATCGCGGATGCAGCTCGCCGCGAGGAGCCGATCAACGGCTACCGGGTGATCCAGCAGATCGCGGAGCGCAGCGACGGCGCCTCGGCGCCCCAGCCCCGGCTCGGTCTACCCCACCATCCAGCAGCTCCGGGACGAGGGCCCGGTCGAGACCGACGACGAGCGCGGCCGCAAGACGCTTCGTCTGACGGTCGAGGGCACGGCGTACGTCGAGGCGCACACCGCCGACCTCGACGCGGTGTGGACTCCGTTCGAGCGCGCGTCGCAGCGCGCCACGAGCGGCACCTCCGGCGACCTCAAGTCCGAGATCGGCCAGATGATGAGCGCGGTGTGGCAGATCGTCACGCAGGGCTCGGACGCCCAGCGCAAGGCCGCGATCGGCGTGCTGGTCGACACCCGGCGTGCGCTCTACGGGATCCTCGCGGACGGAGCAGCCCCTCGCGACGCCGACACCCTCGACGAGGAAGGTGACCTGTGATGGAGCCCCGGATCGGCGACGCCGAGCGCGACGTCGCCACCGCCCGACTGGGCGACCACTTCGCCGCCGGCCGCCTCGACCACGAGGAGTACGACGAGCGGCTGGACGCGATCTGGTCGGCTCGCACCAGCGCCGACCCGGACCGGTGTTCTGGGACCTGCCCGTCGTGTCCACGCCACGGCCCGCACCTCGACCCTCACCGGTCGCACGCCCGCGCGGTCGCGACTGGCGGTTCCCGATGTGGATGCTGGTCGTCGGCGCCGTACTCCTCGTCGCGGCGCTCGACGTGCCCCGGTGGGTCTGGCTGATCGGCCCGGTCGTCCTCCTCAAGCGGCCCCGGGCACGGGGACGTCGCATGCACGGATTCCATGCTCACAACGGCCGGACGAGCCGCTCCTGCGCGTGAGAAGATCCACCGTCGAGGGGTTCAGCCCAGAGCCCGGCACTCGCTGTCGCTCCGGGGAGGTCCCCTTGTCGCTCAACCCTGACGCGGAGTCGTTCGCCGAGCTCGCGCTCGACCTGCACGAGGTCTCGACCCTCGATGAGACCGTCGAGCGCATCCTCGAGTTCGCCTGCAAGATGTTCAACTGCGCCTACGCCGGCGTGATCCCGGTCCACGACGGGTCACGCGTGGAGACGGTCGCGAGCAACCACGAGATCGTCGCCCACCTCGACACGATCCAGCTCGAGGCCGGCGAAGGGCCCGACATCGAGATCATCGCCGACCGGCCGGGCGTCCTGATCTGCGACATCGCCGAGGAGACGCGGTGGCCCACGTGGACCGCCGCAGTGGAGGACGCCGGCATCCGCAGCATGCTGGGCGCGCGGCTCTACACCACGCGCCGGGTGCTCGGTAGCCTCAACCTCTACGCCCTCGAGGTCGACGGCTTCGACCGGGTCGACGTCGATGTCGCGCACATGCTGGCGCGGCACGCGGCAGTCGCCCTCGAGTCGGCCCGCGGCACCGAGCACCTCCTGCGAGCGGTCGATGCCCGCAACCTGATCGGCCGGGCCCGGGGCATCTTGATGGAGCGCTTCTCCATCGAGGCCGACCGAGCCTTCCGGGTGCTCAAGCGCTACTCCCGGGACAACAACCTCAAGCTCAATTCAGTGGCGCAGCGCCTCATCGACACCGGGAAGCTGCCGAGCTGAGCTCGCCGCTCAGGCGGTCAGGCCCGACCGCGGTTCGTCCTGCATGCGGGCGGGCCCGAGGTAGCCGTGCCGCACGCCCCACAGCACCGCCTGCGAGCGGGACGTGACGCCCATCTTGCGGTAGGCCGAGCGGATGTAGGACTTGACCGAGTTGATGCTGATGCAGGCCGTGTCGGCGATGCTCTGGTTGTCCGGGCCGCTCGTGATCAGCCCGATCACGTCGGCCTCGCGGGGCGTGAGCGGATCGGGTCGCTGGCGGCGCGGCGACGTGCGCCCCTCCCCGAGGTCCACCACGACGCGCCCCCGGTGGATGGCCTCCAGCGCCGCCACGAGGACGTCGCCCGGCAGCGCCTTGGACAGCACCCCGCTCGCGCCGCTGCCCAGTGCCATCTCCGTCAGGTCCGGGCGCGCATTCCACGTCCAGGTCACCAGCCGCCCGTCGTGCGGGACCGGGTCGCCGAGCACCCCGGGCAGCACCCGGACGTCGGCCAGCGAGTCGTGCAGCGTGAGGTCGGCACCGTCGGCGGGCACGCCACCGTGTGCGGGCAGCACGGTGATCCGGTTCGAGTACGGCGCCATCAGGGCCGTGAAGCCGCGGGTCACCAGCTCGCTCTCGCGCCAAGGTCACGCGCACGGGCGCTGGGTGGTTCTTGGTGGGGGTCATGCGCTCGCCGTACCCGCATCTCACGCCGACATACGCCCCTGTCCGGAAACCGGACTTGCCCGGTCGCCGGTCGGCTGGTTACATGGGTCCGAGTGGTTGAGCAGCCTGCCGCGCCGGTCCGTACGAAGGATCCGAGTCGTGTCGCTGACGCTGAATCCCACTTCTCCGCAAGCCCGTCTGTCCCGCTCCGCGCGAGCGGCCGTGACCAGCGAGCTGCTGGCCCGCTTGAGCGACCCGGGCTGCTCGCGGCGCGAGGTCGAGGACGAGATCATCCGGATCAACCCCGGTCGTGGCCATGCAGGAGGCCCGTCGCTACGAGGGCCGTGGCATCGAGATCGAGGACCTGCGACAGGTCGCCTCACTGGGCCCGGTCAAGGCCGTGCGCGGCTACGACCCCGCGAAGGCCACCGACTTCCTGAGCTTCGCCGTGCCGACGATCCGCGGTGAGCTGCGCCGCTGGTTCCGCGACCGCGGCTGGATGGTGCGACCGCCGCGCCCGGTCCGGGACCTGCAGGCCGGGATCAGTGCCGCGCAGGACACCCTGCTCCGGGAGCTCGGCCGCACGGCGCGCCCCAGTGAGCTCGCCGCCCACCTGTCGGTGGACGTCGGACAGGTCATCGAGGCCGTGTCCGCCAGCGGGCTGTTCACGGTCGACTCACTCGACGTGAAGCTGGCCGGCGGGCACTCGCCGTACGACCAGCTCTCCGGCCCGGAGACCGGGTTCGCGAGTGCCGAGGCCCGGGTGGTGCTCGGGCCGCTCGTCCGGGAGCTGTCGCAGCGCGAGCGTCGCATCCCGGAGCTGCGCTTCTTCCGGGGTGCGAGCCGGGCCGAGATCGGCGAGCAGCTCGGCATCACCCGGGCACAGGTCTCGCGCCTGCTGTCGAGCATCTGCCGCCGGCTGCGCTGCCGCCTCCTCGACTCCCGTCGTACGGCGACGCGCCGGCCCGACCTCACGTCGGCGGCGTGAGCCGGGTCAGAGCTCGGACTGGATCCCGGCAAGGAGCTGGCGCGCCATCACGATCCGCTGCACCTGGTTGGTGCCTTCGTAGATCTGGGTGATCTTGGCGTCGCGCATCATCCGCTCGACCGGGTAGTCGCGCGTGTAGCCGTAGCCGCCGAGGACCCGGACGGCGTTGACGGTGACCTCCATGGCGACGTCGGAGGCGAAGCACTTGGCGGCGGCACCGAAGAACGTGAGGTCCTTGTCGCCACGCTCGGAGCGACCGGCGGCGGCGTAGGTCATCTGGCGCGCGGCCTCGACCTTCATGCCCATGTCGGCGAGCATGAACTGCAGGCCCTGCTGCTCCGCGATCGGCTTGCCGAACTGGATGCGCGTCTTGGCATAGTCGAGCGCGTAGTCGAGGGGCACCCTGCGCGACACCGACGGCCCGGGCGGCGATCGTGACGCGGGTGTGGTCGAGGGTGCGCATGGCGATGTCGAAGCCCCGGCCCTCCTCGCCGATGATCCGGTCGGCCGGGATGCGCACGTTGTCGAAGTAGACCTCGCGCGTCGGGGAGCCCTTGATGCCGAGCTTCTTCTCGGGCGCACCGAAGGAGACGCCCTCGTCGGACTTCTCGACGACGAAGGCCGTGATGCCGCGGGTGCGCTTCGAGGCGTCGGTCATGGCGAGCACCGTGTAGAACTCCGAGACACCGGCGTTGGTGATCCAGCGCTTCACGCCGTTGAGGACCCAGAAGTCACCGTCGCGCACGGCGGTCGTCTTCTGGTTGGCCGCGTCGGAGCCGGCGTCGGGCTCGGACAGGCAGTAGGAGAAGCCGCCCTCACCCGCGGCGAGCTTGGAGAGGTACTTCTGCTTGATCTCCTCGCCGCCGCCGATCTGGACGGGCAGGGAGCCGAGCTTGTTCACCGCGGGGATCAGGGACGACGCCACGCAGGCGCGCGCGACCTCCTCGATCACGATGACGGTCGCCGGGGGCGTCGGCACCGGCACCGCCGTACTGCTCGGGCACGTGCGGGGCGTGGAAGTCGGCGGCCCTGGAGCGCGTCGTGCGCCTCCTGCGGGTAGCGGGCCTCCTCGTCGACGGCGGCGGCGTACGGCGCAACCTTCGCGTCGCAGAGGGCGCGCACGGCCTCACGGATGGCCCGGTGCTCGTCGGAGAGGGCGTAGAGCGAGAAGTCGGACACCGAATCACCTTGGTGGTCGTAGGAAGGGCTGACACTCGGTACGATACCAATGAAACTGAGTTTCATCACCGGGAGGAAGTCGTGCCGAACATCACCGTTGCCGACCGTCTGCGCGACGCGGCGTTCGACCTCTTCGTCGAGCAGGGCTACGACGCCACGAGCGTCGACCAGATCGTGGAGCGGGCCGGGGTCGGTCGCTCGACCTACTTCCGCACCTATCCCACGAAGGAAGCGGTGATCTTCCCCGACCACGAGGAGGTGCTCGCGCGGATCGAGGCCCGGCTCGAGGTGGCCGAGCCCGGGCAGCACTTCCCGGCGCTGCGCGAAGCCGCGCGGCTGGTGCTTCGCCACTACCTCGACGAGGGCGACCACGCCCGCGCGCGCTACCGCCTGACCCGCAGTGTCCCGGCCCTGCGCGAGCGCGAGATCGCCGGCATGCAGCGCTACCGGGGAGACCTTCCGAGCCTTCATCCGCGGCTGGGACGTCGAGGTCGACCCGGCCGACGTCCCGCGTGTCGACCTCCATGCCGAGCTGCTCGCGGCCTCCCCGGTGACGGCCCACAACCACGTGCTCCGTCGCTGGTTGCGGGGCACGACCGAGGATCCCGTGGCCGAGTTCGACACCGCGATGGCCGAGGTCGAGCAGCTGTTCTCGACCCGTGAGTCGAAGGCCGGGCACGTCATCGTGCTCGGTCCCGGCGCCGACCTCAACCGGGCACTGGCCGCGGTCCGTGAGGCCCTGTCGTAGGTTCGACGCATGACCCAGTGGCAGGACCCTGACTCCGTCTCGCTGATGCTCGACGACCTCGAGACGTGGGCGGTCGTCGGCCTCTCGGACAATCCGTCGCGCACGGCCCGGTCGGTCGATCGCGCAGCTGCTGCAGTCGCGCGGCAAGCGGATCGTGCCGATCCACCCGGCCGCGCCGATCGTGCACGGCCAGCAGGGCTACGCCACCCCGGCCGACGTGCCGTTCCCGATCGACGTGGTCGACGTGTTCCGGCGCCCCGAGGAGGCCGGCCAGTTCGCCGACCGGGCCGTTGCCGTCGGCGCGAAGGGCGTGTGGTTCCAGCTGGGCGTCATCGACGAGGCCGCCTTCGACCGGACGACCGCAGCGGGCGTGCCGATGGTGATGGACACCTGCCCGGCGATCGAGTGGCGCAAGCGGGGCCGATGAGCTCCCCGCCGTTGCGGGTCCCGTCCGGGCCGGGCCTGCCAGACGGCATGGTCATCCCCGACAGCGACCTCGTCGAGCGCTTCTCCCGCTCCCCCGGCCCCGGCGGGCAGTCGGTCAACACCAGCGACAGCCGGGTCGAGCTGGAGCTGGACCTCCGCACGGCGTCGTCGCTCTCCGACGTCCAGCGTCGCCGGGCCCTGCAACGCTGGCCGGGCGGGGTGATCGCGATCGCCGCCTCCGAGCACCGGTCCCAGCACCGCAACCGGGCCGCCGCCCGCGAACGGCTGGCCGACCTGTTGCGTACGGCGTTGGCTCCGCCTCCGCCGCCTCGCCGGCCGACGAAGCCGACCCGCGGCTCGAAGGAGCGCCGTCTGAAGGCGAAGAAGGAACGCAGTCACCTCAAGTCGATGCGCGGACGCGTGAGCGACTGACCTGCGCCAGCGTCTCCTCCATCACCCACTGGACGGCGACCGTGTCGTCGAGCGGCATGGTGGGCGACTCGAGCAGCCCGGCGGCGAGGCAGCGGTTGACCTCGTCGATCTCGTGGACGTAGCCACGACCACGCACGGCCAGTCGATCGTCTCGGCGCCGGCTCCGTTGCGACGCACGACGAGCCGGGTCGGGTGGTGGAAGCGGGGCGCGATCTCGATGGAGCCGCCCGTGCCCCAGACGACCGCACGTCCGGGCGACTCGGTGGTGAGCGCGCAGGCGAGGGAAGCGGCGCGCCCGTCGCCGTACGACAGCTGGATCACGGCGCTGGCGTCGACCCCGTTGGCGTAGCGGGTCCCGCTGGCCGTGACCGTGTCGGGGGTGCCGAGGAAGTGCTGGGCGATCGAGATGACGTAGACGCCGAGGTCGAGGGTGGCGCCGCCGCCGAGCTCGGGCGCGAAGAGCCGAGAGGCCGGGTCGTAGTCGCGAAAGGCGCCGAGGTCGGCTCCGGACGGCGATCACGTCACCGATCGCGCCGTCCGCGACCAGCCGCTTGGCCTCGACGACCACCGGCTGGAACCGCGTCCACATCGCCTCCATGCAGAAGACGCCCTTGGAACGGGCGAGGTCGACGACCTCACGGGTGTCGGCGAGCGAGGCCGTGAAAGCCTTCTCCACCACCACCGGCTTGCCGGCCTCGAGGGCGGCCACGGCGAGGGCGTGGTGCTGAGGATGTGGCGTCGCGATGTAGATGACGTCGACGTCGGACGCGACCAGCTCGGCGGTGGTGCAGCCGGTGGCGACGCCGTGCCGCGACGCGAACTCGCGCGCCCGATCGGTCGTGCGGGAGCCGACCGCGACGACCTCGGCATCATCGACGTGCGCGAAGTCGGCCGAGAAGACCTCGGCCATCGAGCCGGTTCCGGCTACTGCCCAACGAGTGGTCACCGAGCCATCGTGCCGCATCAGGCGGCGCGGTACTGCAACCGATAGTCGTAGTTGCCGATGATGATCGAGATCCGGAGGCGGTCGTCCTTGATCCGCCACTTCGCCCCGTCGACCAACACCTTGAGGATCAGCTTCTCGATCTTGGCGGCGCGCCGCTCGCAGCCGATCAGCGTGGTGGCGAGGGGGCCGAGCTCCGGGGTCTCCTCGAGGACATGGACCTTGCCACGACCCCTGTTGCAGCCCGTGTCGACACTGATCCTGCCGTCGGCGATCCGCAGCTCCTGACCGCGAGTGCGCCACACGTTGCCCATGTCGCTGATGAACGGGACCTTCGCGATCCTGTGCAGCCGCCGGGTCGTGCCCTCGAGCTGCGTGTCGGGAGCGGCCGCGGCGCTGACCGGGGCGACTCCGATCACGAGGAGGGCCGACACGAGGACGGCGAGAAGTGTCTTCATACAGCGTCTGACGCCCGCAGGGAGGCGCTGGTTGCCGTCAGAAGCCGACCTTGCGGGGGCCGCGCGATGCGTCGCGCACGACCTGCCCCTTGGCACGGGCCGTCTCGACCGGGGGACGCCTCGAACTCGACGAGCTTGCGCTGGAGCACCTCGTCGGCGGTGCCGAGGATCCGGGCGGCGAGGATGCCCGCGTTGCGCGCGTTGCCGATCGCCACGGTGGCGACGGGGATGCCCGCGGGCATCTGCACGATGGACATCAGCGAGTCGAGGCCGTCGAGGTACTTCAGTGGCACGGGCACGCCGATGACCGGCAGCGGCGTCACCGAGGCGAGCATGCCGGGCAGCGCCGCGGCACCGCCGGCGCCCGCGATCAGGACCTTCAGCCCGCGACCGTGGGCACCCTTGCCGTAGTCGAGCATCTCCTGCGGCATCCGGTGGGCGGACTGCACGTCGGCCTCCCACGTGATGCCGAACTCGTCGAGGACCTCGGCGGCCGCCTGCATCACCGGCCAGTCGGAGTCCGAGCCCATCACGATGCCGACGCTCGGCCCAGAACTGATGGCGCTGCTAGTCACTGGTCTCTCCTAGGTCTCCGCGGAACCACGCGGCCGCGTGCCGCGCCCGCTCCGAGGCAATCATCGAGGTCGTCGCCGTACGCATTGACGTGTCCCACCTTGCGGCCGGGGCGCAGGTCCTTGCCGTAGAGGTGTACGCGCAGGTGCGGATCGCGGGCCATCGCGTGCGGCAGCCCGTCGTAGAGATGCCCACTGTCGGTGGGTCCACCCGGGATGTTCACCATCACCGTCCAGCGAGACCGCGGGGCGGGCGAACCCAACGGGAGGTCCATGACCGCGCGCAGATGATTCTCGAACTGGGACGTCACGGCGCCGTCCCGGGTCCAGTGGCCGGTGTTGTGGGGGCGCATCGCCAGCTCGTTGACCGGGATGCGACCGTCGGCAGTCTCGAAGAGCTCGACGGCCGGGATGCCCGTGACGTCGAGCGCACCGGCGATGCGCAGGGCGATCTCCTGCGCCTGACCGGCCAGTGCGGGCGACAGGTCCGGCGCCGGGGCGATGACCTCGTGACAGATGCCGTCGAGCTGGGTGGAGGCGACGACCGGGTACGCCGCAGCCTGACCGCTCGGCGAGCGTGCCACCAGCGCGGACAGCTCGCGGCGGAAGTCGACGAGCTCCTCGGCCGGGATCTGCACACCGGCGGCCTCTGCGGCCGCGAACGCGGCGTCCGACTCCGCAAGGTCGCGAACCACCCAGACGCCCTTTCCGTCGTAGCCACCGCGGGTCGTCTTCAGCACGCACGGCAGCCCGAAGGCCTCGACGTCGGCCGAGGTCGCGACGACGGCGTTGCGCGGGCACGGCACGTCGAGCTCGGCCGGGCGGGCCCGCATGACGGCCTTGTCCCGGGCGTGCACGAGGGCGCCCGGCCCGGGTCGCACGGCGATGCCGTCGGCCTCGAGTGCGTGCAGGTGGTCGGTCGGGACGTGCTCGTGGTCGAAGGTGACGACCGGGCACCCGGCCGTGACCGCGCGCAGCGTGGCCGAGTCGGTGTAGTCGCCGACGAGCTGGTCGGGGATCACCCGGGCAGCGGAGACACCGGGGGCCTCGGCGAGGAGCCGGAGCGGCAGCCCGAGTGCGATCGCGGGCTGCGCCATCATCCGGGCGAGCTGGCCGCCGCCGATCACGGCAAGGGTCGGTGCGCGTTCTGACACGCCCTGAACCCTAGGGCAGTGACTCTCCGGTCGACTCCGCGGCATTCGAGCCGTCCTCGAACCGGAGGCCGACGCCGCGGACGGTGGTGATCAGCGCCGGCGAGCGCGGGTCGTCGCCGAGCTTGCGACGGAGCCAGCCCGTGTGGACGTCGATCGTCTTGGACGAGGACCAGAAGTTGGTGTTCCAGACCTCGAGCATGAGCTCGGCACGGGTCACCACATCGCCCGCACGGCTCATCAGCGCCAGCAGGAGGTCGAATTCCTTGCGCGAGAGCTCGAGCTCCCGTTCCCCCGCCAAACCCGTCGAGCGTGCGGGTCCACCAGAACATCCTGAACGGACAGCACCGGGACAACGTAGGAACGGGCGACCCGGCGCGCTGCGCGTTCGACGAAAGTCGGAGGACTGGTCCAGACCGGGCCGGAGCACGTCCGCGATCGCGGCGCGCGCTCAGCGGCGGCGTACGGCGACGGGTTCGACCAGCCCGAAGCCACGCACCGGACGGGCCGGGAGCCGGCGGGACTCGAAGTCGTCCTCGGGCAGCAGGTCGGCCGTCGCCCGGTCGATGATCAGCCGGTTGCGACGCGCCACGGCCGTCAGGCGTGACGCGAGGTTGACCGGAGGGCCGAACACGTCGCCCAGCCGCGGGACGACCGGGCCGGAAGCCAGCCCGACGCGCACGTCGGGCATCCGCGGGTCGCGGCCGATGACGTTGATGATCCCCTCGGCGACCTCGATCGCGGGGACGGGGTCGTTGAGGACGAAGAGCACCGAGTCGCCGAGGCTCTTGATGATCCGACCGCCGTGGACGCTGACGACGTCCCGGCAGCGGGTCTCGAACTTCTCGACGAGGTCGCCGATCTGCTCGCGGTCGAGCTGGTTGGACAGGGCCGTGAAGGACACCGGGTCGGCGAAGCCGACGGTGACGTCGATGGTGTGGAGGTCGTCGTGGGCGGCGCCCATCGCCTCCATCCGGGCCACGGCCGCCGCGAGGTGGCGTCGCCACGTGTAGACGAGCATCTCCTCGAAGGGGCCGCTGAGCTCGTCGATGAGCCGGAGGGCGGAGCCGACCCGCGAGCCCGTCGCCTCTTCACCGGCCTCCAGCTCCTCGACCCGGTTGGCGAGGGTCGAGACCTCCCAGTCGGCGAGCCGGGCCATCGTCTGGCCGGCTCCGCGGGTGAGGTTGAGGGCCATGTCGAAGTCGACGCTGCCGGAGTCGATGATCGACATCACCGACGAGACGGCACGGACGTCGACCGAGCTGAAGGCGCGCTCCGCGCCCATCTCCGGGAACCCGAGGGCTCGCCAGAGGCGGCGGGCCCGGTCGATGGTCACCCCGGTCTCGGCCGCCACCTCGGCGGCGTTCAGCGTCGGGGCCTCGCCGAGCACGGCGAGGTCGAGTCGTTCGGGCACGCTCAGCTCCGCCTCGGCGGACTTGTCCGAGGAGGGACGCCGCCCCTCACGTGCCATCGTCAGACCGGTCGCCGCCCGCCGGGGCATGGAGCTCCTCCGCGACCTTGAGCTGAACCTGCTCCACATGTGGGATGTCGTCGAGCAGCACGCGTCCGTTGGTGCTCGCGTCAGAGACGATCAGCGTGCCGCAGCCGAAGATCCGGTCGATCACGCCGATCTCGAAGTCGACGCCGCTGATCCGGTTGAGCGGGATCGTGCGGCCCTCCTTCGCGATCAGGCCCGAGCGCTTGATGAAGCGGCGGTTGGTGAACGTGTAGGTGGTGGTGAGCCAGTCGATGAAGGGCCGCAGCACGAACCACACGACGATGCCGGCCGAGACAGCACCGGCGATCGCGCCCAGCACGGTCGAGTCGGTCATGTTCGCCAGCGTCAGCACGGCAGCGACGACGACGATCAGGATCATCGCCGGGCCGATCAGCGCCTTCGGGTGGGTGCGGGTCGAGATGACGACGTGCTCACCGTCGTTGAGGAGCTTGGTCGGGTAGGCCACGCACCGATCATGTCACTGCTGCGGGCGCACGTGAATCACATCTCCGGCTCCGACGGTGAAGGTCCCGTCGCCCGAGCTCACGACCGGGGGCGCCGCGGGCGTCGATGTCGAGGGCCTCCCCCGGCGGACCTGCTGACCGTCCGGGCCCCCGGGCAGGTGGATGTCGACCTCGCGGCCGATGGTCGAGCACACGTCGGCGTACGCCGTCCGCAGTGCCTCCGGGTCGTGGAGCAGGCCCTGCAGTCCGTGCAGGGAGCCGAGCACCCGGCCGAGCAGGCTGGTCCGGTCCACGGGTTCGCCGGTCTCGAGCTCGACGGAGGTGGCCGGGGCGACCGGGAGCTCCTCGAGCGACTGCGACACGTTGATCCCGATCCCGACGACGGCGGCGGGGCCGGCTGGGGTGTCGATGCGCTCGACCGGGATCCCGGCGACCTTGCGCTCCTCGACCCGGGACGTCGTTGGGCCACTTCAGCGCGATGTCCGGCAACCGGTCGGCGAGTGCGGCCCGGACGGCGTAGCCGGTGAGCAGCGGCAGCCACGGCCAGTCCTGCGCCGGGACGTCGGGTCGCAGCAGCACCGAGAAGGTCAGCGAGCTCCGAGCGGGTGTCTCCCACACCCGGTCGAGGCGGCCCCGGCCCGCGGTCTGGTGCTCGGTGACGACCACCGGGCCCTCGTCCTCACCCGCACGAGCACGTTCGGCGACGACGGCGTTGGTGGAGGGCGAGGCGTCGGTGATCTCGACCCGCCACCCCCGGGGGGTGGCGATGCGCTCGGGATCGAGGGCTGGGCGCGGTGCGGGGACGGAAGTCATGGGCACTAGATTGGCGCAGGAGACCACAGGAGGCCACTGCAGTGAGCGCACAGGTGCAGCCCGGCGAGGGCACCGACGTCCCGACCGGCCAAGAATTCGGGCAGAGGGACATCCACACGACCGCGGGCAAGCTCGCCGATCTCGAGCGTCGCCTCGACGAGGCCGTGCACGCCGGGTCGGCGAAGGCGATCGAGAAGCAGCACGCGAAGGGTCGCAAGACCGCCCGCGAGCGCATCGGGATGCTCTTCGACGAGGGTTCGTTCGTCGAGCTCGACGAGCTGGCGCGGCACCGCTCGGTGGCCTTCGGCCTCGAGAAGCGGCGCCCCTACGGCGACGGCGTGGTGACCGGCTACGGCACGGTCGACGGCCGCCAGTCTGCGTCTTCTCGCAGGACTTCACCGTCTTCGGTGGCTCCCTCGGCGAGGTCTACGGCGAGAAGATCACCAAGGTCATGGACCTCGCGATCAAGACCGGCTGCCCGATCATCGGCATCAACGAGGGCGCCGGCGCCCGCATCCGGGAGGGCGTCGTCTCGCTCGGCCTCTACGGCGAGATCTTCAAGCGCAACGTGCACGCCTCCGGCGTCATCCCGCAGATCAGCCTGATCATGGGCAACTGCGCCGGCGGCCACGTCTACTCCCCCGCCGTCACCGACTTCACGATCATGGTCGACAAGACGTCGGCGATGTTCATCACCGGCCCCGACGTGATCAAGACCGTCACCGGCGAGGACGTCACGATGGAGGAGCTCGGTGGTGCGCGCACGCACAACACCAAGTCGGGCAACTCGCACTACATGGCCTCCGACGAGGAGGACGCGATCGAGTACACCAAGGCGCTGTTGTCCTACCTCCCGCAGAACAACCTCGACGAGCCGTTCACCTTCGACGAGCCCGCCGACCTCGAGGTCAGCGACCTCGACCGTGAGCTCGACACGCTCATCCCCGACGGGGCCAACCAGCCCTACGACATGCACACGGTCATCGAGTCGGTCCCTGGACGACCGGGAGTTCCTCGAGGTGCACGCGATGTTCGCGCCCAACATCATCGTCGGCTACGGCCGCGTCGAGGGCCGTCCCGTCGGCATCGTCGCCAACCAGCCGATGCAGTTCGCCGGTTGTCTCGACATCGACGCCTCGGAGAAGGCCGCGCGCTTCGTGCGCACCTGCGACGCCTTCAACATCCCGGTGCTGACCTTCGTCGACGTGCCCGGCTTCCTGCCCGGCACCGACCAGAGTTCAACGGCATCATCCGCCGCGGCGCCAAGCTGATCTACGCCTACGCCGAGGCCACCGTCCCGCTCGTCACCGTCATCACCCGCAAGGCCTACGGCGGCGCCTACGACGTGATGGGCTCCAAGCACCTCGGAGCCGACATCAACGTCTCCCTGGCCCACCGGGCAGATCGCGGTGATGGGCGCCCGTGGCGCCATCAACATCCTCTACCGCCCCGAGATCGCCGAGGCGGTCGCCGCGGGCAACGAGCCCGAGCGCCGGGCCGAGCTGGTCCGAGAGTACGACGACACGCTGGCCAACCCCTACATCGCGGCCGAGCGCGGCTACATCGACGCGGTGATCATGCCGCACGAGACGCGCTCGGAGATCGTCCGCTCGCTGCGGCTGCTGCGCTCCAAGCGCGCCACGCTGCCGGCGAAGAAGCACGGGAACATCCCGCTCTGATGACTGCCGACAAGCCCGACGCCCCGCTGCTGAAGGTCGTCAACACCGACGCGACCCCCGAGGAGATCGCCGCGCTCGTGGCGGTCTTCTCGGCGCTCGGGTCGTCGACGGGCGCGCCGGCTCCACGCCGTACGCCCGAGTGGTCTCAGCCCGCGCGACGCGTGCGCACGCCCCTCGCGCACGGCCCCGGCGGCTGGCGCGCCAGCAGCCTGCCGCGCTGAGCACATCTCGTTCGCCGATGTCGGCGGCGAGTGGTTGGGTGGTGCCGTGACCGAACGGACCATTGATGCCCTGTGTGACCAGTTCGTCGAGGACTATGCGTCCCTCGACCCGATCGCGGCGACCGCCATCGGTGTCGCGGGCCATGACGACCGACTGACCGACCTGTCGCCGGCCGGCTACGACGAGCGGATCGCGCTGGTGCGCGCAGCCGTCGAGGCCGTCGAGGCGGCCACGCCGGTCGACGACCGCGAGGCAGCCGCGCGCGACTCGTTCCCGGAGCGCAACCGCCTCGAGCTCGAGCTGGAGGCCGCCGGGCTGAGCCGCTCGCGGATGTCGGTGCTGTGGAGCGGCCTGCACGAGATCCGCGAGGTCTTCGACCTGATGCCGACCGAGGGTGACGAGGCGGTCGCGAACATCGGCGCGCGCCCGGCCGCCGTGCCCGCCGCTGTCGAGGGGTCTGCGCGTGACGCTCTCCGACGAGGCCCGCAAGGGCAACGTCGTCGCGGCGCGGCAATATGCCGAGGTCGCCGAGCAGGTACGCCGCTGGACCGGCGAGACAGGCGAGGGCGGCGACTTCTTCGCGGGCCTGATCGAGCGGGTCAACGCACCCGAGCTGGCGGACGCCGCGAAGGCCGCGAGCCGCGCCTTCGCGAGCTTCGGGATGTTCCTCTCCGACGAGCTGGAGCCGCAGGGCCGCGACAAGGAAGGGGTCGGGCGCGAGCACTACGCCTTGGCCAGCCGCTACTTCCTCGGCGCCGAGGTCGACCTCGACGAGACCTACGCCCGGGGCTGGATCGAGCTCCAGCGCCTCTCCGACCTGATGGCCGAGACGGCCGACAAGATCCTTCCCGGCTCGACCGTCGACGGCGCCGTCGCCCACCTCGAGGCCGACTCGACCCGGGTGATCAAGGGACGCGAGACGTTCCGCGACTGGATGCAGGACCTCGCCGACCGCACCATCGCCGAGATGGCCGACGTGCACTTCGACATCCCCGAGCCGATCCGCCGCATCGAGTGCAAGCTCGCCCCCACCAACGACGGCGGCATCTACTACACCGGCCCGTCGGAGGACTTCACCCGTCCCGGCCGCATGTGGTGGTCCGTGCCTGACGGCATCGAGGACTTCCACCCCCGGCGCGAGGTCACGACCGTATTCCACGAGGGCGTCCCCGGCCATCACCTGCAGGTCGCCCAGACGGCCTACCGCAAGGAGAGCCTCAACCGCTGGCAGCGGCTGATGTGCTGGTGCAGCGGCCACGGTGAGGGTTGGGCGCTCTACGCCGAACGCCTGAT
Organism: Nocardioides sp. B-3; assembly: GCF_024703895.1. Lineage (GTDB taxonomy): Bacteria > Actinomycetota > Actinomycetes > Propionibacteriales > Nocardioidaceae > Nocardioides. The sequence continues at coordinate 2,771,377 of NZ_CP087968.1, read as the reverse complement.
GGACGAGCTCGGGCATCTTGCCGACCCGGCGGACAAGCTCGGGATGCTCGACGGCCAGTCCCTGCGAGCCGCCCGGGTGATCGTCGACATCGGCATGCACCTCGAGCTCGAGATCCCCGCCGACAACACCCTCGGCGCCGACGGCACCGCGTTCCACCCCGGCGAGACGTGGACGCCCGAGCTGGGGCTGGAGTTCATGCGACTCCACTGCCGGATGGACGACGAGGTGCTGCAGTTCGAGGTGAAGCGCTACCTCGGCCTGCCGGGTCAGGCTCCGTCGTACAAGGTCGGCGAACGCATCTGGCTCGAGTCCCGTGCCGAGGTGCAGCAGCGCCGGGGCGACGCCTTCGACCTGAAGGCCTTCCACCGCGCGGCCCTCGACCTCGGCTCGCTGGGCCTCGACCCGCTGAAGGCGGCGCTGGCCCGCCTCTGACCTCGCCTGCTTCGCCGACAGCGGTGACTCAGCCACATTTTCCTGCTCCAGAATGTGGGTGGTTCACCGCTGTCGGGCAAGTCGTACGAGGACGCGCCAACCGGAGGTGACTGACCCACATTTTCCGTCCCCAGAATGTGGCTCACTCACCGCTGCCGGGGCGAGCGGGGCTCAGCCCCTAGGGTCGTCCCATGCAGCTCGTCCTCGCCTCCGCCTCCCCCGCCCGCCTCGCGACGCTGCGAAGTGCGGGGGTCGACCCGACGGTGATCGTCAGCGGCGTCGACGAGTCCCAGCTCGACGGGTTGCCACCGGCCGAGCTCGCGCTGCAGCTGGCCGAGCTCAAGTGCGCCGCCGTCGCGGAGCGCGACGACCTGCCCCGGGACGCACTGGTGCTGGGGTGCGACTCGGTGCTGGAGCTGCGCGGCGAGGCGCTCGGCAAGCCCGAGTCGCGCGAGGACGCCGTCGACCGGTGGCTGAAGATGCGCGGCAGCTCGGGCGTGCTCCAGACCGGGCACTGCCTGCGCGGACACGGCTACCGGCCGGGTGGCCGCCGCGACAGCCAGCACGATCGTGCACTTCGCCGACCTGAGTGACGCGGAGATTGCCGCCTACGTCGCCACCGGCGAGCCGTTGCACGTGGCCGGTGCCTTCACGGTCGACGGCCTCGGGGGCGCGTTCGTCACGCGGATCGAGGGCGACCACCACAACGTGGTGGGTGTCAGCCTGCCGCTGGTGCGCGACACGGTGGCCGAGCTCGGCCACGAGTGGACCGACCTGTGGCGGGAGACCGGGACTAGGGCTTGACCGCCACCACCGGGCACGCGGCATCGATGATGACGCGCTGGGCGACGCTGCCCATGATCAGCTTGCCGACCGGGGTGCGGTGCCGGATGCCGATGACGATCGCGTCGGCATGGATCTCGCCGGCGACGGCCGGGATCTCCTCGGCGACGTCGCGGCCCATCGTCTGTCGCACCTCGTGGTCGACGCCGCTCGCCGCGAGCCGCTCGTCGAGCAGCGTCCGGCCCGAGGATCCGAGGTAGCGCTTGTCGATGAGCGAGTCGCCGCGCGTGCTGTTGACGACCACCACGCCCGTACGGCGACGCTGGGCCTCCTCGAGGCCTGCGGTCAGCGCCGCCTCGCCGTACTCGTCCGGGATGAAGCCGATCACGACAGCCATCAGGAGACCTCCGGGTCATGGTGCTCGAGCAGCGCCGGTGGCCGGAACCGCGCGATGAGCAGCGGCACGACGACGGCCGGGACGACGAGGAAGTAGACGAAGATCGCGAGCGGCTCGTTGAACAGTCCGCTGACCTCGCCGTTGGACAGGTCGAGGGCCTCGCGCATCTTGAACTCCATGAGCGGCCCGAGGATGACGCCGAGGATCAGCGGCAGCACCGGGATGCCGAAGCGCCGGATCGCGAAGCCCGGGCCGCCGAAGAGCAGCAGCAGGAGCAGGTCGAACGAGCTCTGGCCGACGCTGTAGGCGCCGAGGCAGGCGAAGAAGAGGATGCCGGCGTAGAGCTGGGGGCGCGGGATCTGCAGCAGCTTGGCCCAGAGGGGCGCGAGCGGCAGGTTGATCACCAGCAGCAGGGTGTTGCCGATCAGCAGGCTCGCCAACAGCGTCCAGATCAGGTCGGGCTGGTCTGTCATGAGTGTCGGGCCGGGCACGATGCCGTACTTCGTCATCGCCGCGAGCAGGATCGTCGCCGTGGCCGTCACCGGCAGGCCGAGGGCCAGCAGCGGGACGAACATGCCGGCGGCGCTGGCGTTGTTGGCGGCCTCCGGCCCGGCGACGCCCTCGATGGCGCCCTCACCGAACTCGTCGGCGCCACCGCGGCGGGCGGCGAGCTTGCGCTCGGTGATGTAGGACAGGAAGGTCGGCGTCTCGGCACCGCCGGCGGGCAGGGCGCCGAACGGAAAGCCCAAGGCGGTGCCGCGCAGCCATGGCGCCCGGGAGCGGCGCCAGTCGTCGCGACCCATGAAGGGGCGCCCGACCGGGATGACGTCGATCGGCCTGCGGCGCAGGTGCGCCGCGGTCCACAGCGCCTCGCCGATGGCGAAGACGCCGACGGCGACCACGACGATGTCGACGCCGTTGGCCAGCTCGAGGAAGCCGCGCGTCAGCCGGGCCCGGGGCCGTCGACGGGTCGAGGCCGATCAGCCCGATGGTCAGCCCGATCGCGAGGCCGATGAAGCCACGGAGCTTGGAGGCACCGAGCACGCTGCTGACCAGCACCATCGAGAGCAGCATGATCGCGAAGTAGGACGGCGCACCGATCTCGACGGCCCACGTCGCGATGGACGGCGTGAAGAAGGCGACGAGCAGGGTGCCGATGGTGCCGGCGATGAACGAGCCGATGGCGGCGGTCGCTAGGGCCTGCGCGGCCCGTCCCTTCTTGGCCATCTTGTTGCCCTCGATCGCCGTCATCACCGATGCCGACTCACCCGGCGTGTTCAGCAGGATCGAGGTGGTCGACCCGCCGTACATCCCGCCGTAGTAGATGCCGGCGAACATGATCAGCGCCCGGGTGGCGTCGAGCCCGTAGGTCACCGGCAGCAGCAGGGCCAGCGCCATCGCCGGGCCGATGCCCGGCAGCACGCCGACGAAGGTGCCGAGCAGCACGCCGATGGCGGCGTAGAGCAGGTTCTCCAGCGTCAGCGCGCTGGCGAAGCCGTCGAGGAGGAGGTTCAGGGTGTCCACGGCGGCCTCACAGGATCCCGTCGAGGATGCCCGGCGAGAGCGGCACCCCGAGGCCGACGTAGAAGAAGTACCAGCTGCCCACGGCCAGCACCACGCCGACGATCAGGTCGCGCACGAGCGTGCGCGAGCCCGGGGCCCACGCGCAGCCGGCGAAGAGCAGCGCCCCGGTGATGGCCCAGCCGAGGATGTTCACCAGCAGGATGTTGAGCACCGGGATCGCGACGAGCTTGCCGACCGTGAGCCAGTCGGCCGGGGTGGTGAGGTCGACGTCCTCACCCTCTTCCGCCTGCGGTACGTCGCCACGAGCCGTGGCCACGGCGAGCAGCACCGCCAGCACGACCATGACCGTGCCGATCGCGTAGGGGAAGACACGTGGCCCGATCGGATCGCCGAACCCGACGTTGAGCCCCCGGGCGTCGACGATCGTGTAGACCCCGACGAGCGCGAGGACGACGGCGAGCCCGGAACTGCGCGCGGTCGATACCGGACGGGACGGCGGTCTTCTGGTCGCTCACAGCAGTCCCAGCTCCTCGAGGGTCGAAGACACCCGGTCGTCCTGCTCGGTGATGAACTCACCGAACTCCTCACCGGTCTTGAAGTCGTCGGTCCAGCCGTTGTCCGCCACGACCTGCTGCCACTCGGGGGTCTCGTGCATCTCCTCGAAGTAGCCGATCAGCTCGGCGGTGCGCTCGTCGCTGATCTCCGGCGGCGCCAGCACGCCGCGCCAGTTGAGGAAGACCAGGTCGACACCCGACTCGGTCAGCGTGGGCGCCTCCGCGAAGGGGCTGCCATCGGGGGTAGCGCTCCTCCCCCGAGACCGCCAGCACCCGCAGCTCGCCGGACTCGATCGATCCCCGGAACTCCGGGAGGCCCGAGAAGCCGGCGTCGATCTTCTTGCCGAGCAGCGCGCTGGTCAGCGGGCCGCCGCCGTCGTAGGTGACGTAGTTGACCTCGTTGGGGTCGATGCCGGCCTCCGCCGCCAGCTGCATCGGGAAGAGGTGGTCGGGGGCCGCCCGGCGACGACCCACCGCCGACGGCGAGCGAGCCGGGGTCTGCCTTCCGGGCCGCCGGGGAAGTCGTCGAGCGTCCTGTACGGCGAGTCGCCGGGCACCGGGATTCCCTCGGGCTCGCTCATCAGCTGGGCGATGGGGGTGGCGTCGCTGAGGCCGAACTGGCTGCCGAAGGAGTAGGTCGAGCCGACCACCCCGAGCCCGACCGTCATCAGGGTGTTCTCGTTGCCGACCTCGCCGACAGAGCTCGGTCATGGCCACGGCGCCGCCGGCGCCCACGATGTTCTGGACCGTGATGCTGCCGCCCGTGATGTCGTCGTCCTCCAGCACCTGCACCGCGTCGCGACCCGTCAAGTCGTAACCGCCACCGGGGCTGTTGGGGATGATCATCAAGATGTCGCTGCTGTCGTCGCCGCGGGTGACACCGCACCCGGCAAGTCCGAGCACGAGCGCCACGCTCCCGATCAGGGCAGTGACGCGGCGAGGTCGCATGCGCCTCATCGTGCACCCGGCGTCAGACGCTGTCGAGTGCCTCGGCTTCGTCGCGTACGCCGAACACGAACTGTCGCGTCAGCACGAACCGTGCCTGCATTGCCGAGTGCGAGGCCGATCACGTTGGCCGAGATGTTGTCGGAGAACGGGTCGTCGAGGCCCATCACGTTGCGGCTGAACCAGAGGCAGGCCATCGGGATGATCATGGTGGCGACGCTGATCGCCACGAACGCGGTGCGACCGCCGTCGAGGTGCGTGGTCGATCGGTGGCGGAAGGCCCACGAACGCGTGCCGCGGTAGCTGATCGCCGTACCGACGAGATTGGCGATGACATAGCCCGGGATCGGGTGCCCGTTGAGGGGCGCGACATCGGCGGTGTTGAGGCCGTGGACCAGTCCGTTGAAGAGGAAGAAGGACACGATGGTCGCGCCGAGACCGACCGCGAGATAGCGGCCTATCTCCCCCGCCAGCTGGCGGCCCCTCGGTGTCACGCCTGCAAGGCTACGGCTATCGCCTCAGCGGACCCGCATCTCGCGCCATGTCGCCCCCGAGGTCTCGCGAGGTCCACGCGGTGGTCTGGTCCGGCCCGATCGCGGTGATGAGGGCGCCGTCGGCGGTCACGTCGATGTCGGTCACCATCGGCTCGAATGGCACCGGAGTCTCGAAGGGCGCACCCGATTCGATGCGTTCGTACGTCGACCAGTCCTCGCCGTCGGAGACGTAGATGCCCGGCGGCGTGCCCCTCGGCCTTTGCCTTGCCGGGCCGTTGTCGCTCCACAAGTGGACGCTGGCGACGAAGCGGCCGTCGGCCGGGACCGGGGTAGGTCCGAGGTAGGCCATCGGGTCGTCGGCGGGCACGACCACGGACCAGTCCCCATCACTCTCGAGTCGGCGGATCTCGGAGAACGGGAAGAGGGTGGCGCCGTCGCCGCCATGGACCACCACGTGAGTGTCATCGGTCGACGCGACGAAGCTCGTCAGGAAGTTGCGCCCCGGGCCGTCGAAGACCCGTGACCACGTGACTCCCCGTCGACGGACCACGCATAGGACTGTCGCTCGATCAACGCGCGCAGCTGGCCAGTGTCGGTCTGGATGAGTTCGTGGGTTCCGTCGGGCACCGGCACCAGATGCGCCGTCGCCGTCTCCGGGTCCGTCGCCCAGAACCGGTTCCTCGCCGGCCGGAAGACCATGCCGGCGACCACTTCGCCGCGCGCGACCGGCGCGACGTCCTTGACCATGTCCACGGGCAGCACTGACCCGTCGGCCCGGACCACATCAAGGCTCAAGCCACGCTGGTAGTCGAGCACGACGACCTCACCGCCGGCGGAGAGCCGGACGAACGCGTGGTGCCGGGTGGCGTCGGCCAAGGTCCCGGGTCCTGAAGCCGTCGGTCGTGACGGCGATGGCCAGCCTTCGGGACAGACAGCTCGCGCCGGCGCAGAGGCGCCACAGGGCGACGCGGCGGTCGCGGTCCCCCGGCACGAACTGCACGTCGACGAGTCGTGACTCGGGGTCGTCGACGATCTCCTCGGGGCTCGGGCGGTCGACGACCTCCTCAGTCACGGTCGGACTCGAGGTCGGGGGCTGCGTCGGAGCGGCTGTCGCGGGGCGCTCGGCACCCTCCGTGCACCCGGCAAGCAGGAGCACCGGCAGGAGCGACGCCACCCGGGCGCCGCACGAACAGACCGGGCATGGGCGCCCCTCTCGTCACGAGAGAGACGCGCCGCAGTGCCTGCAGGTTGCCCCGGTCTACTCCACCGGCAGGCCGAGACCCCGGGCGATCAGCATCCGCTGGATCTCGGAGGTGCCCTCGCCGATCTCGAGGACCTTGGCGTCGCGGTAGAAGCGGACGACGGGATATTCCTCCATGAAGCCGTAGCCGCCGAATATCTGGGTCGCGATCCGGGTCGCGGTGACCGCCGACTCGGTGGAGTAGAGCTTGGCGATAGCGGCGGCCTGCTTGAAGTCCTTGGTCGAGACACCGGCCCCGGCGTCCATCGCGTCCTTCATGGCGGCGGCCTTGTAGGTGAGCAGGCGAGAGGCCTCGAGCATCACCCGGAGGTCGGAGACACGGAAGGCGACGCCCTGCTTGCGGCCGATGGGGCCGCCGAAGGTCTGGCGGTCCATGGAGTATTCCGAGCGACAGGTCCGGGCAGGCTCGGATGCAGCCGACGGCGAGGGCGGCGATCGCGACGCGGCCGTCGTCGAGGGTGGCGAGGAACTGGGCGTAGCCGCGACCGCGGTCGCCGAGCAGGTTGGCCTCGGACACGCGCGTCCTCGAAGGACAGCGGGTGGGTGTCGGAGGCGTGCCAGCCGAGCTTGTCGTAGGCCTTCTCGGCAGTGAAGCCGGGCGTGCCGCTGGGAATGATGATCGTGGAGATCTCGGGGCGCCCGCCCTCGCGCTCGCCGGTCTTCGCGGTGACCGTCACCAGTGAGGTGATCGAGGACCCGGAGTTGGTGATGAACTGCTTGGCGCCGTTGACGACCCACTCGCCTTCGACCGGGTCGGCCTTCGTGCGAGTGGCGCCCGCGTCGGAGCCGGCACCCGGCTCGGTCAGGCCGAAGCCGGCGAGCTGCTCACCGGCGACGAGGGAGGGGAGGTGCTCCTCCTTCTGCGCGGCCGTGCCGTAGGTCAGGATCGGGTTGATGCCGAGCCCGACCGCGGCCTCGAGCGTGATCCCCATCGACTGGTCGACGCGGCCGATCTCCTCGATCGCGATGCAGAGGCTGGTGAAGCCGCCGTCCTCCCCGGCCAGCCCGGACCCGCCGTACTCCTCCGGAGCGGTGAGCCCCATCAGGCCGAGCGCGCCCATCTTCTGCACGACGTCGGTCGGGAAGTGATGGTCGCGGTCCCACTGCGCGGCATGCGGCGCGATCTCGGCCTGCGCAAAGTCACGGACGCTGCGACGGAACTGCTCGTGCTCGGGCGACAACTCGAAGGTCATGGGCGGCAGCGTAGCGCGAGAGGTTAACGATCGCTAACCTCCCGGACAGCGCTAAGGTTAGGCGACCCTAAAGCCCCGACTGAGGACTGCCACGTGACAACTCCTGTTCGCCGCCTGCTCGCCGTCGTCGCGACCGCCGCCCCGGGTCGCACCGCTGAGCGCGTGCAGCATCCTCAACCCGCCCGACCCGGTGATCTACAACGCCCAGCACGAGGAGCTGCTCGACGAGATCGTGCCGCTCTTCGAGGAGGAGTCGGGCCTCGACGTCGAGCTGCGTCCGGGCAAGGACCTCGAGATGGCCAACCAGATCGTCGAGGAGGGCAGCGACTCCCCGGCCGACGTCCTCCTCACGGAGAACTCCCCGGCCATGAGCATCGTGGACAACGCCGACCTGTTCGCGCCCGCGCCGGCCGGTGCGCTGGAGACCATCCCGGCGGCCTACGTCCCGAGCTCGAAGAACTGGGTCGGCTTCCTGGGCCGCTCGACCGTGGTCATGTACAACACCGACAACGTCACCGAGGCCGATCTCCCCACGAGCATCCTCGACTTCGCCGAGCCCGAGTGGGAGGGCCGCGTCGGCTTCTCCCCCACGGGCGCCGACTTCCGGGCGATCGTCAGCGCCGTCCTCGAGCTCGAGGGCGAGGACGCCACCCGCGCCCGGCTCGAGGGTCTCAAGGCCAACGGGGTCATCCTGCAGAACAACCCGGTGGTGATGCAGGAGGCCAACGAGGGCGCGATCGACGCCGGCATCGCCTACCACTACTACTGGTACCGCGACCAGCAGGAGAGCGGCGCCGACTCCGACAGCTCCGCGCTGCACTTCTTCGGCGACCGGGACCCCGGCGCGTTCCTGTCGGTCTCCGGTGCCGGCATCCTCAAGAGCTCGGAGCACGCCGCAGCCGCCGAGGAGTTCGTCGAGTGGCTGACCAGCACCGAGGCCCAACAGGCGATGGCTGAGTCCTACGCACTCGAATATCCCCTCAACCCCGAGGCGACGCTCAACCCCGACGTGAAGCCCTTCGACGAGCTCGAGCCGCCGACGGTCGACGTCTCCAGCCTCAACGGCCCCCGTGTCACCGAGCTGATGACCGAAGCTGGCCTGCTCTGAGCAAGCTGAACAAGCCCCCGACACCACCCCTGCTGCTTGCGGCCGGGGTGGTCGTCGTGCTGCTGGCGCTGATCCCCCTCGCGTACGTCGCCGTCTACACCGTCATCATCGGGCCGGTCGAGCTCTGGGAGCTCGTGGTCCGACTGCGCATCCCGGAGCTGCTGCGCAACACGGTCACGCTGGCGATGGCCTGCATGGCGGCGACCGCGGCGCTCGGCGTCGCGCTGGCGGTCCTCGTCGAGCGCACCGACCTGCCGGCACGTCGGCTGTGGCACGGCCTGCTCGTCGCGCCCCTCGCCGTACCCGCCTTCGTCAACGGCTATGCGTGGATCTCGCTGGACCGCTCGATCCACGGCTTCGGTGGGGCGTTCCCGGTCATCACGCTCTCCTACTACCCGCCTCGTCTACCTCCCCGCCGTCGCCGCGCTCCGCGGCCTCGACCCCGCACTGGAGGAGGCGTCGTGGTCGCTGGGCCACAGCCGGTGGCAGACGTTCGCCCGGGTCGTCCTCCCGCAGCTGAAACCCGCCCTGCTGGGTGGCGTGCTGCTGGTCGGGCTGCACCTGCTCGCCGAGTTCGGCGCCCTTGCACTGCTCCGCTTCCCCACCTTCACGACGGCGATCTACGACCAGTACGGCTCGACCTTCAACGGCTCCGCCGCGACCGCGATGGCCGGCGTCCTCGTGCTGCTGTGCCTCTTCCTCCTCCTCGCCGAGCTGCGCCTGCGCGGCAGCCGCCACTACGCCCGCATCGGCCACGGCGCCGCGCGACTGTCGGAGCCGGCGCAGCTCCGCGCCCTCCGGTGGCCGCTGGTGGCGCTGGTCGCCGCCCCCGGTCGGGCTCGCGGTCGGCGTGCCCGCCTATGCACTCGTGCACTGGCTCGTCGTCGGTGCCTCCACCGAGTTCCCGATCGGTGAGCTCCTCGCCGCCACCGGCAGCACCGTCGGACTGGCCGCCGTCGGCGCGATCGCCACCACGCTCGCCGCGATCCCGGTCGCCCCGGCTGGCCGTCCGACACCGCAACCGCGTCAGCACCCTCGTCGAGCGCAGCACCTACGTCGCCAACGCCCTGCCCGGGATCGTCGTCGGCCTCGCGCTCGTCGTCGCGAGCCTGCGCCCGGTGCCGGTGATCTACCAGACGGCGCTGCTGCTGATCGTGGCCTATGCGATCCTCTTCCTGCCCCGCGCCGTCGTCTCCGTGCGCTCCGGCCTCGAGCAGGCGCCCGTCGTGCTGGACCACGTCGCGCAGAGCCTCGGCACCGGCCCGATCGCCACCGCCCGGCGCGTCACGCTGCCGCTGATCGCGCCCAGCCTCGGCGCCGGGGCCGCGCTCGTCTTCCCGGCGATCTCGACCGAGCTGACCGCCACGCTGATGCTCAGCCCCATCGGCACCCGCACCCTCGCCACCGAGTTCTGGTCGGCGTCCTCTGAGCTTCGGTACGGCGCCGCGGCGCTGCACGCACTGCTGCTGGTCCTGATCTCCGTGCCCGCCACGCTGCTGCTGATGCGGCAGGAGAGACTGACGCCATGAGTGCCTTGACCATGACGGGAGTGCGCAAGGCGTTCACCGACACCGTCGCCGTCGACGACGTCAGCCTGCACGTGCCGCACGGCTCGTTGACGGCCGTGCTCGGCCCGAGCGGGTGCGGCAAGACCACGCTGCTCCGCCTGATCGCCGGCTTCCCCGGCCCCCGACGCGGGCACGATCGCCTTCGACGACCGGATCGTCGCGGGCCCGGGGCCGACCGGTGCAGCCGCAGGAGCGCAAGGTTGGTTATGTCCCCCGGGGAGGGCGCCCTCTTCCCGCACCTCGACGTCGCCGGCAACATCGGCTTCGGACTGCCGCGGGCACTCCGCCGATCCCCGGGGGCAGAAGGAGACCGGATCGACGAGATGCTCGACCCGGTCGAGCTGCCGCGCGTCTTCCGCACCCGCCAGCCGCACGAGCTGTCGGGCGGGCAGCAGCAGCGGGTCGCGCTGGCCCGCGCCCCGGCGCCGGGCCCCAGCGTCGTGCTGCTCGACGAGCCCTTCTCCTCCCTCGACGCCTCGCTGCGCGAGTCCACCGGGCGCGCCGTCGCCCGTGCCCTCCGGGCCGCGCGCGCCACCGGGCTGCTCGTCACCCACGACCAGTCCGAGGCGCTGTCGCTGGCCGACCAGTCGCCGTGCTCCGCGACGGGCGCCTGATCCGGGCCGGCTCCCCCGCCGACGTCTACCTCACCCCGCACGACCCCGAGCTCGCCCGCTTCGTCGGCGGCGCCACCTCGCTCGAGGGCCGGACCGGTGAGGGTCGTGCGGCGACGTGTGCCCTCGGCACGGTCACCCTGACGCACCCCGCGGCGGCCGACGCGCTCGTGCTCGTCATCCGCCCGGACCCGGTGGTGCTCGACCCCGGCGGCGTCGAGGCGCACGTCGACGAGGTCAGCTTCTACGGCCACGACGCCGCGTTGCGACTCACCGCCGGCAGCACCGCGCTCGTGGCGCGAGTGCCCGGCCCCTCGGCCCCGGCGGCCGGTGACACCGTCCGGATCCGGGTCCAGGGGCGCCGTACACGCCTACCCGGCTCCCGTCCGCGACTGAGACCTCGGTCGGGGGCGTCCGACGGGGGGCGATAGTCTCCGCAACGGAAGTCGTCGAGGAAGCCGGGGAGTATTTCGTGCCCGAGAACCGGGGGTTGCAGAAGGTCCTCATCGCCAATCGTGGCGAGATCGCAGTGCGCGTCATCCGCGCCTGCAAGGACGCCGGTATCGGCAGCGTCGCGCTCTACGCCGACCCTGACCGCGACGCCCAGTTCGTCCGGCTCGCGGACGAGGCCCACGCGCTCGGTGGCGCGACCCCGGCGGAGACCTACCTCGACATCGCCAAGATCCTCAAGGTCGCAGCCGACTCCGGCGCCGACTCGGTGCACCCCGGCTACGGCTTCCTCGCCGAGAACGCCGAGTTCGCGCAGGCCGTGATCGACGCCGGCCTGATCTGGATCGGACCGTCCCCCGCGGCCATCGAGGGCCTCGGCGACAAGGCCAAGGCCAAGCAGATCGCCCTCGCCGCCGGGGCCCCGCTGGCTCCGGGCCTCAAGGACGCCGTCAAGGACGCCGACGAGATCATCGGCTTCGCCAAGGAGCACGGCCTCCCGGTTGCCATCAAGGCGGTCTTCGGCGGCGGCGGTCGCGGCCTCAAGGTCGCCCGCACGCTCGAGGAGATCCCCGAGCTGTTCGAGTCGGCCGTCCGCGAGGCGATCAGCGCCTTCGGTCGCGGCGAGTGCCCGGTCGAGAAGTTCCTCGACCGCCCGCGCCATGTCGAGACCCAGTGCCCGGCCGACCAGCACGGCAACGTCGTGGTCGTCTCGACCCGCGACTGCTCGCTGCAGCGCCGCCACCAGAAGCTCGTCGAGGAGGCGCCCGCGCCGTTCCTGACCGACGAGCAGAACAAGCGCCTCTACGACTCCTCCAAGGCGATCCTCAAGGAAGCCGGCTACGTCGGCGCCGGCACCTGCGAGTTCCTCGTCGCCGCCGACGGCACCATCTCCTTCCTCGAGGTCAACACCCGCCTCCGGGTCGAGCACTGCGTCTCCGAAGAGGTCACCGGCATCGACCCGGTCCGCGAGATGTTCCGCATCGCTGCCGGCGAGGAGCTCGGCTACGACGACCCCGAGGTCCGTGGCCACTCGATCGAGTACCGCATCAACGCCGAGGACGGCGGCAACAACTTCATGCCCGCCCCCGGCACGCTGACGGTGTGGAACCCCCGTCGGGCCCCGGCGTCCGCCTCGACGGCGGCTACGTCGCCGGCGAGACGATCCCCGGCAACTTCTGACTCCCTCGTGGCCAAGCTGATCGTGACCGGCAAGGACCGCACCCGGGCGATCGAGCGCTCCCGCCGGGCACTGTCGGAGTTCGAGGTCGACGGCATGCCGACCGCGATCACCTTCCACGAGGTCGTCGTGAACGACCCGGCCCGGGTCGGTGCGTCCACCCCGTCCGGCGAGGGCGACTTCACCGTCTACACGACGTGGATCGAGACCGACTTCGACAACCAGATCGTCCCCTACTCCGGAGCCTCGGCCGACGCCGACGAGCCCGAGGAGCGCCAGAAGGTCACCGTCGAGGTCGGCGGTCGCCGCCTCGAGGTCGTCCTCCCCGCAGGTCTCGGTGGCCTGTCCGTGGGCGGCGGCGCGGGTGGACCGAAGAAGCCCAAGCGTGCGGCCAAGAAGGCCGGCGCCGCGGCGTCCGGCGACTCGGTCACCTCACCGATGCAGGGCACCATCGTCAAGGTCGCCGTCGAGGAGGGTCAGGTCGTCGCCGAGGGTGACGTCATCGTCGTCCTCGAGGCGATGAAGATGGAGCAGCCGCTCAAGGCCCACAAGTCCGGCACCGTGACCGGCCTCGTGGCCGAGGTCGGCGCCACCGTCACCAACGGCGCGGTCATCTGCGAGCTCAAGGACTGATCAGCTCGGTCCGGGACGTCTCCTCGAGCCCGGTGACGGTGTCCTTCGCGGTGATCCGGAAGCCCCGGTCGTGGCCGTCGCCGCCGTCGATGGTGTCGGCCTTGCTGGACCCGGTGACGACGTCGTCGCCGCCGAGCATGGCGGCGTGCAGCGGGAAGTAGTAGCTGCCGACGACGACGTCGGGACCGTCGGTGCCCGAGTAGGTCCAGGGCAGAACTCGTCACCCGGGGTGACGTCCTCGAGGCCGACCGCGGTGCCCGTCGAGGAGACGGCCGCCGACGACACCCGGCCGGCGAAGAAGCTCACCTCCCGGGCGCCCGTGGCCTCGTCGAAGACGGCCGTGCCGCCCTGCGGGCAGCACTCGGTGGAGAAGCTGTCGAGCACGGGGCTGCTCAGGAGCCCGGAGTCGTCACCCGGCCCACCGTCCACGACGTAGCCGCCCTCGGCGACCGCCATGCCCCGGAGGTCGTCGTGGCCCTCGTCGCCGTACGCCCTGGACCGGCAGGGTGCCCCACGCATTGACACGGTCGCTGCCGGGTCCGCCGTGGAGCACGTCGCGGCCGCCGAAGCTCGAGATCGTGTCGGGGCCCTCGCCGCCCTCCACGACGTCGTCGCCCCCGGCCGCGGGCCGGTAGGAGCCGCCGTCGAGCAGGTCTCGGCCCCCGAGTCCCTCGAGCGTGTCGTCGCCCGGGCCGCCCATGAGGATGTCGTTGCCGTCCGACCCGGTGATGGTGTCATCGTGGGCCGACCCGATGATCCACAGCTTGCTGACGAGTCGGATCCGGTCATGGCCCTCCCCGCTGACCGATCCCCACCGACCCGGTGCCGAGAGGTCCAGCACGACCGCCACGTCCGAGTGCGCCATCGTGACCTGCTCGTAGCCGTCGTAGTCGTTGCCGCGCGGGTCGACGCCCGGCACGAGGCGGTCGTCCCCGGGCCCGCCCTCGAGGGTGTCGCCGTACCACGTGCCGCCGCCACGATCGATCGTGAACCCGTTCAGCTGTCCGTAGAGCCGGTCGTCGCCATCGCCGCCCCTGATCCGGTCCCGGCCGTCACCGCCGCAGACGAGGTCGTCGCCATCGCGGCCGTCGATCCGGTCGTTGCCCGCGAGCCCCACGATCACGTCGCGTCCGTCCGTGCCGCGCAGGTCGTCCTTTCCCGGGGTGCCGACGAGGGTCGCGACCTCGCCGCGACACGGGGCGCCCTCGGAGGAAGCTGCGGCGCCGGACCAGCCGAGGCCGGAGGCGACGACGAGGACGGTCAGGGCCACGCGAGAGACGGTCATGCCCTTGGGACTACCCCGGGCGCTGGTCGGTTACGCCCGTCAGTTGCGGACGATCGCGTCCCGCGGCGGCGTGGCCCGCTCGCCCGCCGGCGCGTGGTCACCGGTGACGGCCGCGAACACCTCGGCGGCGACGCCGCGCATCCCCGCGAGCACCGGGTGGAAGGGCGCCGCGATGCCCAGCCGCATCTGCGGACCGTTGATCCACGCCGCCTTGCCCGCGCAGACGTCGTGTCCTTCCGAGGCCGGGTCGACATCGACGTACGCCGCACCGCCGGCCTCAGCACCCGCGCGCAGCGACGCGTTGAGGCGGGCCGCGACCTCGGCGGCGGCCGACAGCTGGGCGGGCGGCAGCGGGACGGCCCGGCAGGTCTTCTCCTCGGGCAGCACCTGCGGGTAGCCCACGACGAAGACCTCGGCGTCCGGAGCCCGCTTCGCGATGGCGCGTACGGCGCCCGCCACCCGTTGCTCCACCCGGCCGGCGTTGCGCAGGAGTGCCTGCTCGCGGGTCGCCGTACAACCGTCGACGCACTCGAGGAGCGACGAGAAGATGCCGAAGTCGTTGCCGCCGATGCCCAGCGTCACGAGGTCGGTCTCGGCGGACAGTGCGGCGAGCTGCGGGGCCACGCGCTTGCCGTCGACCGGGCGCTGGCGCGAGGTGAGGTCGTCGGTGTCGGCGGCCGAGCAGGTGACGTCGGTGTAGGTCTCGACGGAGAGCCAGCCGGCGAGGAAGGCCGGGTAGTTGTCGGTGGAGCGGACGCAGCCCGAGGGGTCGGAGCGGATGGTGGTGATCAGCGGGCCGGCGCTGTAGGAGTCGCCGAGCGCGACGTAGTCGATCTCGGCCGGCAGGTCGCCGAAGGTGCGGGGCTCGAGCATCCCCTCGGCAGCATCGCCGCTCCAGCACGCCGTGGTCGTGAGGAGGAGGACAGCCGGGACGGCGAAGCGGCGCATCGACCGATCATGTCACCGACTCCCTCACGATCCAACTTAGAGAGCATTCACTTTCTAAATGCTACGGTGTCGTCATGCCCACGCCGACCACCAGCCGCCGCAGCCGGGCCGAGCGCCGCGAGGAGACCATCGGGCGCCTGCTCGGACGCGACCGAGGTGGTCGTCGCCGCAGCCGGCTACGCCCACACGACCGTCGCCGCGGTGTGCGCGGAGGCCGGGCTGAGCCGGGGCGCGCTCTTCCGGCACTTCCCGCACCGCCGGGCTCTCCTCGTCGCGACCGCTGAGCGGGTGGCCGAGCGGCAGACCGACGAGTTCGCCTCGCAGTTCGCCGGCGTGACCCTGAGCGGTGACACGGTCCTCGGACGCGCTCGTCGCCCTGCGCCGGCTCGTGCGCTCACGCTCCAACCGGGTCTGGCACGAGCTCGTGCGCGCCGCCCGCACCGATGCGGAGCTCCGTGCCGACCTCGAACCCGCGTTGCGCGACTACCACCGGCGTACCGCCATCGCGGGCAACGCCTTCGCCGGCGACCTGTGGAGCAACGACTTCCGTGCCGTGCTCCGGATCATCGTCAACTACCTCGACGGCGAGGCCGCCGTGGCCGAGGTCCTCCCCGATCCGCGGCGAGACGACGCAACGCTGCGCCTCCTCGCCGGCCTGACCCAGCCCTTCTTCACCTCACACCGGGAGACACCATGAGCACCCCGGACGCCATCGTCGTCGGAGCCGGCATCGCCGGCCTCGTCGCCACCCACGAGCTCGTCCGGGCCGGCAAGTCCGTGCTGGTGCTCGACCCAGAGAACCGCAACAACCTCGGCGGCCGGGCCTTCTGGTCGCTCGGCGGACTGTTCTTCGTCGACTCCCCCGAGCAGCGCCGGATGGGCATCAAGGACTCGCGCGAGCTCGCACTGGCCGACTGGCTCGGCTCCGCCGGAGCCCGACCGCCTCGAGGGCGAGGCCGCCGAGGACACGTGGGGACGACGTTGGGCCGTGGCGTACGTCGACTTCGCGGCCACCGAGAAGCGCGACTACCTGCGGGCCCCGGGGCTGAGGTCGCTGGCCTTCGTCGGCTGGGCCGAGCGTGGTGACGGCAGCGCCAGCGGTCACGGCAACTCCGTGCCGCGATTCCACCTCACGTGGGGCACCGGCCCCGAGGTCGTCCGCGTGTTCGCCGAGCCCGTCCCGGAGGCCGAGAAGGCCGGCCTCGTCGAGTTCCGCTTCCGTCACCGGGTCGACGAGCTCGTCGTCGAGGACGGTGCCGTCGTCGGCGTCCGGGGCACCCGACTGGTCGAGGACGACTCCGCGCGCGGAGTGAAGTCGAGCCGCGAAGCGGCCGGGACCTTCGAGCTGAATGCGCCCGCAGTCGTCGTCACGTCCGGTGGCATCGGGCACAACTTCGACCTGATGCGGCAGAACTGGCCGGTCGAGCGGGTCGGACCCGTGCCGCAGCACATGATCGCCGGGGTGCCGGCGCACGTCGACGGGCGGATGCTCGCTATCAGCGAGTCGGCCGGCGGCCGCGTGGTCAATCGCGACCGCATGTGGGCCTACGTCGAGGGGGTCCACAACTGGGACCCGGTCTGGCCTGACCACGCGATCCGCATCCTGCCCGGCCCGTCATCGATGTGGTTCGACGCCAACGGCAAGCGCCTCGTCGGCCTGTCCGGCGTCCCGGGGTCCGACTCGATCGGGTCGATGAAGCAGGTCCCGGCCGCCGGCGCGGACTACTCGTGGTTCATCCTCACGCAGTCGATCATCGAGAAGGAGTTCGCGCTCTCGGGTTCCGAGCAGAACCCCGACTGGACCGACAAGGATCTCAAGATGATGGTCACCGAGCGGATCCTCGGGAAGGGCGCGACCAAGCCGGTGGAGGCGTTCAAGGAGCACGGTGAGGACTTCGTCGTGGCCGACACACTCGAGGAGCTCGTCGACGGCATGAACGCGTTGGCACGTGGCGACAAGGTCCTCGACCACGCTCAGATCCGCTCCGCGATCGAGGATCGCGACCGACAGGTCGACAACCCCTTCACCAAGGACGTCCGGGTGATGGCGATCCACAACGGGCGCAAGGACCGCACCGGCAAGCTCATGCGAGTCGCCAAGCCGCACAAGATCCCTGGATGGCGGGCACGGCTCGCTCATCGCCGTACGCCTCAACATCTTGTCCCGCAAGACTCTCGGCGGGCTGGAGACCAACCTCGACTCCCGGGTGATGCGCGCCGACGGCACTCCCCTGCCCGGCCTGTACGCCGCTGGCGAGGTCGTGGGTTTCGGCGGCGGCGGAGTGCACGGCTACAACGCCCCGGAGGGCACGTTCCCGGGCGGCTGCATCTTCTCGGGACGCGCCGCGGGCCGGGCGATCGCCCGCGGTACGGACGAGTAGCAAAGGGGTGTGACACTGGGTCTCGTAGCCTTCGGCCCATGTTCACCAAGGTGCTCGTCGCCAACCGCGGCGAGATCGCGATCCGCGCTTTCCGTGCTGCCTATGAGATCGGGGCGCGCACGGTCGCGGTGTTCCCCCACGAGGACCGTGGCTCCGAGCACCGCCTGAAGGCGGACGAGGCCTACGAGATCGGCGAGCGCGGCCACCCCGTGCGTGCCTACCTCGATCCCGACGCGATCGTGGCGGTCGCGCTGAAGGCCGGCGCGGACGCGGTCTACCCCGGCTACGGCTTCCTCTCGGAGAACCCGGCGCTGGCCGAGGCCTGCGCCAACGCCGGCATCACCTTCATCGGCCCGACCGCCGAGGTGCTGACGCTGACCGGCAACAAGGCGCGCGCGATCGCCGCCGCCAAGGCGGCCGGCGTGCCGACCCTGCAGAGCGTCGAGCCCGGCACCGACGTCGACGTGCTCGTCGCGGCCGCCGAGGCGATCCCCGCACCCCTCTTCGTCAAGGCCGTCGCGGGCGGTGGCGGTCGCGGGATGCGCCGCGTCAACGACCGCTCGCAGCTCCGCGAGGCGATCGAGACCTGCATGCGCGAGGGCGAGGGCGCCTTCGGCGACCCGACCGTCTTCATCGAGCAGGCCGTCGTCGACCCGCGCCACATCGAGGTGCAGATCCTCGCCGACGGCGAGGGCAACGTGATGCACCTCTTCGAGCGCGACTGCTCCGTCCAGCGCCGCCACCAGAAGGTCATCGAGATCGCGCCTGCGCCCAACCTCGACCCGGCGATCCGGGATCGGATGTGCGCCGACGCGGTCCGTTTCGCGACCGAGATCGGCTACCGCAACGCCGGCACGGTGGAGTTCCTGCTGGATCCCGAGGGCAACTACGTCTTCATCGAGATGAACCCTCGGATCCGGGTCGAGCACACGGTCACCGAGGAGATCACCGACGTCGACCTCGTGCAGTCGCAGATCCTGATCGCGGCAGGCGCGACGCTGGCCGACCTCGGCCTGTCCCAGAGACGGTCTCGGTGCGTGGCGCCGCCCTCCAGTGCCGGATCACCACCGAGGACCCCGCCAACGGGTTCCGCCCCGACACCGGGAAGATCACGACCTACCGCTCGCCCGGCGGCTCCGGCGTCCGCCTCGACGGCGGCACGACCTACACCGGTGCCGAGGTCAGCGCGCACTTCGACTCGATGCTGGCCAAGCTCACCTGCCGGGGCCGGACCTTCGACAAGGCCGTCGAGAAGGCCCGCCGCGCGGTCGCCGAGTTCCGCATCCGGGGCGTCTCCACCAACATCGCGTTCCTCCGGGCCGTGCTCGACGACCCCGACTTCGCCGGCGGTCGCGTCACGACCTCCTTCATCGAGACGCACCCGCACCTGCTCTCGGCTCGCGCCTCCGGCGACCGCAGCAGCAAGCTGCTGACCTACCTCGCCGACGTCACCGTCAACCAGCCGTACGGCGCCGCGCCGGTGACCATCGACCCGGTCACCAAGCTTCCCGGCATCGACCCGGCCGCCCCGGCACCCGACGGGACCCGCCAGCAGCTCCTGCACCTCGGCCCCGAGGAGTTTGCCCGTCGGCTGCGCGCCCGGGACACCGTGGCGGTCACCGACACCACGTTCCGCGACGCGCACCAGTCGTTGCTCGCGACCCGGGTCCGCACCCGCGACCCGGTCGCGGTCGCCGGTCATGTCGCCCGCACGACACCGCAGCTGTGGTCCCTCGAGGCGTGGGGCGGGGCGACGTACGACGTCGCGTTGCGCTTCCCGGCCGAGGACCCGTGGGAGCGGCTGGCCCAGCTGCGGCAGGCGGTGCCGAACATCTGCCTGCAGATGCTGCTGCGCGGCCGGAACACGGTCGGCTACACGCCGTACCCGACCGAGGTCACCGAGGCCTTCGTGCAGGAGGCCGCTGCCACCGGCATCGACGTCTTCCGGATCTTCGACGCGCTCAACGACGTGGAGCAGATGCGTCCCGCCATCGAGGCCGTGCGGGCCACCGGGACGACCGTCGCGGAGGTCGCGCTCTGCTACACAGGCGACCTGTCGAGCCCGGACGAGCGGCTCTACACGCTCGACTACTACCTCAAGCTGGCCGCGCAGATCGTCGAGGCGGGCGCGCACGTCATCGCGATCAAGGACATGGCCGGGCTGCTGCGGGCGCCGGCCGCGCGCACGCTGGTGACCGCGCTGCGCCGGGAGTCGACCTGCCGGTGCACCTGCACACGCACGACACCCCCGGCGGCCAGCTCGCGACGCTGCTCGCCGCGATCGAGTCGGGCGTCGACGCGGTCGATGCCGCGTGCGCGTCGATGGCCGGCACGACCTCGCAGCCGGCGCTGTCGGCGCTGGTCTCCGCGACCGACCACAGCCCCCGCGAGACCGGGCTGTCGCTGGCGCACGTCAACGCGCTGGAGCCCTACTGGGAGGCGACCCGGCGCGTCTACGCGCCCTTCGAGTCCGGCCTGCCCGCGCCGACCGGCCGCGTCTACCGCCACGAGATCCCCGGCGGCCAGCTGTCCAACCTGCGCCAGCAGGCGATCGCGCTCGGCCTCGGCGAGAAGTTCGAGCAGGTCGAGGACATGTATGCCGCGGCCAACGACATCCTCGGCAACGTCGTGAAGGTGACGCCGTCGTCCAAGGTCGTCGGCGACCTCGCGCTGCACCTCGTGGCCGTCGGCGCCGACCCGCGCGCCTTCGAGGAGGACCCCGGTTCGTTCTGACATCCCCGACTCGGTGATCGGCTTCCTGAACGGCGAGCTCGGCGACCCGCCCGGCGGCTGGCCCGAGCCGTTCCGCACCAAGGCGCTGGCGGGCCGGACGTGGAAGGAACCCGCGTCGACCCTCACGTCCGAGCAGTCGGCCGGACTGGCCACCGACCGCCGCGCGACCCTCAACGAGCTGCTCTTCCCCGGCCCGACCAAGGATTTCCGTGAGTCGCGGGAGACGTACGGCGACGTGTCGGTGCTGCGCACCCCGGACTACCTCTACGGCCTGCGTGCCGGCGAGGAGCACTCCGTCTCGCTGGGCGAGGGCAAGACCCTGCTGATCGGGCTGGAGGCGATCGGCGAGCCCGACGAGCGGGGCATCCGGACCGTGATGTGCACGATCAACGGCCAGCTCCGACCGGTCGGCATCCGCGACCGCAACGTCGCCTCCGCGGTGGCGTCCGCGGAGAAGGCGGACACCTCCGACGGCGGGCACGTCGCGGCACCGTTCGACGGCGTCGTCACGGTCGGGGTCGCCGAGGGCGACACGGTCGAGGCCGGCCAGACGGTGGCGACGATCGAGGCGATGAAGATGGAGGCCTCGATCACGGCTCCGCGTGCGGGCACGGTCGCGCGCATCGCCGTACCGGGAACCCGGGCGGTCGAGGGCGGCGACCCGGTGCTGGTCCCGGGTTAGCGCTTTCGTGGTGTGGTCGTCGGCGTGACCGTGAAGGTGAACCACGACGACTTCAGGCCGAGCACGGTTCGCAGGGTGTCGCCGCTGATGTCGGCGCGACCGGCGTTGCCGAACAGGGTCATCGCCTGCACCCGTCCGCCCCACCTCGCCGTTGCCGTCGCGGGTCGCGACCTCGATCGAGGTGAGGTCGCCGATCGTCGGGTAGTGCTGCTCCAGCGTCGCGTCGTCCACGTCGAACGTCCGGGTCGCGTTCCTGTTGCCGGCCCAGCCGTCGTAGGGGTCCTCCTTGGCCACGAGGTAGGGCGTCGAGCCGGCCGCCGTCCAGCCGCCGCTGCTCGCGGAGAACTGGGTGAACGCGGGCAGTCCGTCGTAGAACAGGCCCTGACGGGCCGTCGCCTTGATCGCGGTCGTCGCGCTCGGGTGCTCGACGTCGTAGCCGCCGTAGACCCGGCAGTGGCTGGTGTCGCACAGGTCGTAGTGCGCGGCACTCGGGTGCGAGCGCTCCGCGGCGGCATAGGTCCCGGCCGCGACCGACTGCGCGCTCACCGCGTCCCGGCTCCACAGCGCCGGGATCTCGAGCGGCACGACGCCCTTGAGGTAGGCCTCGAGGCTCAGCAGGTTGACGGTGTCGCGGGTGCCCGCTCCGGGCGTCGGCATGGCCGAGCGGAGCCTGCCGCGGTACGTCGAGGTGGTGCCGTTCTTGACCAGCGCGAGCTTCTTCGAGGCCGCCGAGAGCTCCGCCTCGCCCGGGAAGGACTTCCGGGTCTGCCAGCCCGCCGACTTCCTGAACTGCACCCGGGTCCCGGCACCCGACGGCTGGAGCCGCCACCGCTTGGCGCCGTTGGCCGGCAGCGTCCACGTCGTCCGCTGGGTGAGCCGCGTGACCTTGAGCCCCGGCTGCGCGAGGACCTGAACGTCGCTCGAGGTGTCGCCGGAGATCAGCACCTTGATCGTTCCCCTGTGCTCCCCCATGTGGTGCCCGGGTAGTAGAAATCGATGATCTGGCGCCACGTGAGCCCCTGTTGCGCGGCCCCCTCGGCGCCGTACTGCGACAGGCCCTTGCCGTGCCCGTAGCCGTGCCCCGTGATCGTGATCGTGGCGGCGCCGCTGACCGGGAAGGTCTCGACCCGGCGCGCCTCGGCGGGCGCGGCGAGCGTGGTGAGGCTCATCGTGGTCGCGACGACGATGGTCAGGAATCGGGAAAGGCGGCGCATGAGGGCGTCGGACTCCGTGATCTGTGGGACGGGTGTGACTGGCGTGACGATTGATCAGAACATGGCCGGTCCACGCGGGACAACAGGGCGGCGAGAACTACAAACCTGTAGTTGTGCTTGGTGGTCTAGGGTCCGGTGATGGGGTGGAGGCCGTTCCGGAAGGCACGCCGGCGCAGGCTCGCAGAGCTCGATGCCCGGCGCGTCGCGCGCAAGCTGGCCAACGGTGACGTGACAGACCCGGGTGAGCAGCTGGCCGAGCTGCACATCGACACCCCCGGCCGACGACCTGAGCTCCGAGACCGCGCACCACTACCGGCAAGCGCTCGTCCACTACGAGCAGGCCAAGGACAAGGTCGACACGTCGACGACGGTCGAGGACGTCCTCGCATCGGAGCAGCTCCTCGCCGACGCCCACTACCACCGCGCGGCCGTGCTCGCGCTGGTGGCGGGCGAACCCCTGCCCGCCCGACGCGAGCCCTGCTTCTTCGACCCGCGCCACGGCCCGAGCATGAGCGACGTGGATTGGACGCCGCTCGGCGGCGTGGCCCGCACCGTGCCGGTCTGTGCCGCCGACGCACGACGTCTGGCGGGCGGCGAGGCTCCGGTGACGCGCTTGATCAGGATCGGCGACCGCTACGTCCCGGTCCACGAGGCGGGCGGCGTCGCAGCGATCCTCGACAGCCACCGCAGCCTCATGAACGAGCGACCGACGTCGCGCAACCGCAAGAACATGGCCGAGGCCCACTTGCGAGCGCGCGGCATCGGCGCAACGTTCGGTGGTGGCGGCGCAGGTGGGGAGGGCAGCGGTGACAGCGGTGGCGGCGGGCAGTGACACGATCGTCCGGTGATCCTCGAACAAGCCGTCCTGCCCGTCATCGCCGGCCGTGAGACCGAGTTCGAGGCCGCCTTCGACGAAGCCCGGCACATCATCGCCTCGATGCCCGGCTTCGGCGGACTGACGTTGTCCCGCTGCCTCGAGCGGCCCTCGGGCTATCTCCTGCTGGTGACGTGGGAGACGCTCGAGGACCACACCGAGGGCTTCCGTGGGTCGGCCGAATACCGGGAGTGGCGAGCCTTGCTGCACCACTTCTACGACCCGTTCCCGGTCGTGGAGCACTATGAGACGGTCCTCACCGCCTGATGTCCGGCGGTTGAGGAGGGCGCCCCACGCCCGTCACGAAACCCCGATCAGGCGCAGGCAGCAGCCGCCGCCGGGAAGGCCGCATCGATCGCCTCGAAGTCGAGGTGGGAGATCGACTTCGTTCCCGCGTCCGGTCCCTTGCGGAGGGTGCCGCCTGCCATCGTGCCGTGCGAGTTGATCAGGGTGTCCGAGCTGGCTCCCGCGGCGTCGGCCGGGACCTCGATCCCGGCGTCACACAGTCCAGTGAACTCGAAGGCCGGGTCGTGGAACGACATCCAGTTGGCGGACCCGGCCATGCCCTCGGCCGCCTTGTCATTGAGGTTCGTCTTGAAGCAGAAGTGTGCGCTGGCGGGTCCCGCGGCCACGGCAATGGCGGCAAAGGTGGCGATTCCCGTCGTGATCGATCGACGTACGAGCGTCTTCCCCATCTGATTCTCCTTTTTCGGCAGCAGCCGGGTCGGCCGCGTTCAGGAGCGCCAGCGTGGCAGTCGTCAAGTCGTCGCCGTACGAGCCGTCGCGGATGTACCCCACGAGGGGGTCGGGAGCCCGAGGCGCATGAACTGGTCGTCGTGGAACGTGGTGATCTCAGCGATCTTGCCGTCGATGACCCGCAGGACGTCGATGGTCAGTGGAAGGTACGCCTCCTCTTCCTCGTCCCACTGGTAGAAGGCGACGGCCGGCTGCCGGTTCACGGCGGTGGGGACGGCGCGCAGACCCGTCATCCGCTCGAAGCCGCTCTCGATCCAGTAGCTCACCACCGCCTCGCGGCCGACCTGCAGCCCCGGCGTGGGCGTAGCGGCGCACGAGCTCCAGCGTCTCGGCGTCCAGCTCGTCGCTGCTCCAATGCTGCCGCTCGGCGGGCAGGTGCTCCCGCATGTCGGCGCGGGCACGTTGCAGCGCGCTGTTCACGGAGTTGACCGAGTCCCCGAGAGTCTCCGCAACGTCCTTCGCCGACCAGCCGCCCACGTCCCTCAGGATCAGCACCGCCCGCGGTCGCGGCGCCAGATGCTGTACGGCGACGAGGTAGGCCAGCTCGATCGTCTCCCGCGCGACGGCGAGGACCTCCGGCTCGTCGGCGTCGTCCGCGGGCAGCTCATCCAGCAGCCGGTCGGGGTAGGGCTGCAGCCACAGCACCTCGCCGCCGGTCGCCGGGTCCGGTCGGCGCTTGGCGAGCAGGTCGAGGCAGGCGTTGGTGGCGATCCGGTATAGCCGGGCCCGGAACGTCGACCGCCCCTCGAAGGTCTCCCGCCGACGCCGGGCCCGCAGGAGCGTCTCCTGTACGGCGTCCTCGGCATCCTCGAACAAACCGAGCATCCGGTAGCAGTGCACGTGCAGCTCCCGGTGATGGCGCTGCGCCAACCCCGAGAACTCCCACTCGTCCATCTCGCCCATGCCCAGCTCCTCCACCCGCGTGTCCACGCTCATCACCGTCATCCTTCCGCCTCATCGAAACCTGTCGTAGGTATGACGGATGCGGGCGCGAGAACTCATCACTGCGACGCAATCGTGGGCCACTTTCGGGCGAAATGCCTGTGGATATCGAAATGCGCGAATTCGCCTGTGGATAACTCGAACACCTGTTTTAATCTATGCTTTTCAGGCGTAGAATCACGTCATGGAAACCACCCACGACAATGTTCACCAGCACCCGCTGCTGGACATTGTCGCGAGCCTTTCCGATCAGCTCGACAAGGCCACCACCTTCAACCCGACCTTCGTCCCCACCACCGACAAAGCCACCACGATGCGTCAGCTCTCCACGCTCATCACCCGCGCCCAAGGACTCCTGCTCACCGTCATGGCAGCCTCCGCTGACGTCGCCGACGAACACGGCGCCAAACGCGTCGGCCACTGGTACGCCGCCACCACCCGCCACGACCACCGACCCAGCATCGGCCTCGACCACCTCGCCCGGTCCCTCGACACCGACCACGTGCACTGGGTGCCGCGGTGCTCGACGGACGGGTCAACCTCGACCGGGCCGTCGTCATCGCCCGCGCCCTCGACGACCTCCCAGAAGAAGTCCCGACCGAGGTCCGCGAGCAGGCAGAGCTGCACCTCATCAGCCTCGCCGACGACTTCGCCCCCACCGAACTACAGCGCCCGGCGAGCAAGGTCCTCGAAGTCGTCGCGCCCGAGCTCAGCGAAGAAGCCGAACGCAAAGCCCTCGAACGCGAAGAACAACGCGCCACCGAACACACCCGACTGACGGTCACCCCGCGCGGCGACGGCACCAACCGGATCGGCGGCATCATCTCCAACGCCACCACCGCCCGGCTCATGACCTACCTCGAAGCCTTCGCCTCACCCCGACGCACCGCCTCCGAGAACGACGGCGAACGCATCCCCACCGCCAGACTCCTCGGCCTCGCGTTGGGCGACCTCCTCGAAGCACTCCCCGCTGACGTGCTCCCCGCGCACGGCGGCACCGCCACCACCGTCACCGTCCACCTCAACCTCGACCAGCTCACCGCGTCATTGGAGAAGTCCGGCGTCGCGACCCTCGACACCGGCGACACCATCACCGCCGGACAGGCCCGCAGGCTCGCCTGCCGGGCCAAGATCCTGCCCGCCGTCCTCAGCGGCAAGTCCGAGATCCTCGACCTCGGCCGATCCCGCCGGCTCCACACCGCCGCCCAACGCAAGGCCATCCGGATCCAGCACCACCAATGCCAGACCGACGGCTGCACCATCCCCGCAGCCCCGGTGCGAAACCCACCACCCCCACGCCCGGTCCGCCGGCGGCAAAACAGACCTCGACAACGCCGCCCTCCTCTGCTGCCACCACCACCACAGAGCCCACGACACCCGCTACCTCACCCAACAACTCCCCAACGGCGACTACCGCTTCACCGGGCGCACGTAGACCAACGCGAGGCGTGCACTTTCATGATGCGCACTCAACTGCTTGATGTGGGTGCGCAGGGCTGCTGGCCCGACAGCACTACGACGAGGGGATCCCTGCTCGTGGTGCACCAGAGCAGGTGATCGGGAACCCATTCCGGGCAGAACCGTCTCTCTACCGTGACCAGACGTAGTACTGCGTTCGCCACGCTCTTCGCCGCCGTGTGCGCCTCGCTCACCGGGTGTGGCGATCAGACGGGACCAGACCCGGCTGAGCCTGCTGCCTCGGCGACAACCTCGACCGAAACTGACGTGGCCATGACGCTGCCAGAGTCGTACGCATTCACGCTGACATCCTCGTGCGGTGAACGGGGCCTGCTTGGGGACTATCGGATCACCGTGCGCGACGAACAAGTACGGGCCGTCGAAAACCTGAACGACGACTACCCTGTACGAGCCGGAGCTTACTGAGATTCCAACCCTGCAAGGCATTGTTGACTTGGCTGAGTCCGCCCGACCCGACGCGGTCGAATACGTCGTGGACGACACGGGAGTGCCTCGGTCGCTCAGCCTCGATCCCATTCCAAATGGCATCGACGACGAGGAATGCTACGAAGTCACTGACCTCGTGACCTCGACCGCATCAGATACCAGCGTGGAAATCAGCAAGTCGTCCCGGCGGCCGGGCGACCCTTCGCGTAAGGCACTGATCAGTGGGGCGCTCGGCTTTACGTCCCGGGGATGCCCACACATCGGCACGGTGATGGGTGTCGTTTGGCCCGATGGTTTCACTTCCTCCGTGAAGCCGGATGGAGAGCAGGTCGTCGTCACCGCTGATGGCCGAGAGATTGCCGAGGGCGACTTGGTCGAAGCCGGGGGCGCAGCCGCAGCGACAAGAGCCGAACCGGGCATGCCGTGTGTTGAGCCGGGCACGACTCTCACCCTTATTCAGTCGTCGGTAAAGACCGTTCCCGGCCACTAGGCGCGAGCGCACTCAACTGCCGCGATACGCGCGGTTGCTGCACGCTTTGGACTCAACGGGGCAAACCCCGACCGGGCGGGATAACCCCGAGGGCGGTCGAGTCGTTGGAACTGGTCTGGGCCACTACTGGAAGGACCCCCATGCGTCTCCCGTCCCGTCTGACCGCCGGCGTTGCCGGCCTCGGGCTCGCTCTCGCCTCAGGACTCGCGAGCGGCCCAGCCGAAGCCATCGTCGGGGGCTACCAAGCCCGGGACGGCGAATTCCCGTTCATGGCCTCGATCCGGGACAAGGGCTCCTCAGGCAGCGACGGCCACTTCTGCGGCGGCTCGGTGGTCGCGAAGCGGTGGGTGCTCACGGCTGCCCACTGCATGGTGGACACCAACCCGCAAGACATCCGAGTCGGTGTCGGCCGGACCAACATCGACGATCTCTCGACCGGGCAGACCCTGTCAGTCGACCGGATCGTCGTGCACCCCGACTACGAGGAGACCGGCACCTTCGACGCGGCGCTGATCCACGTCTCCAGCGACATCGCTGCGCCGGCGATCTCCTTGGTCCCGCTCAGGGACAACAGCCTCGAACAGGACGGTGCGCCGCTCACGGTTGCCGGCTGGGGGACGGAGTTCTTCGGCTCGCCGTTCGTCTCGGCGAACCTGAAGGCGGTCGACGTCGAGGCGGTCGCGGACGAGAACTGCGTGACGAACGGGCTGATGGGCTTCCAACCGGGCTCCGAGCTCTGTGCCGAGACACTGGGTGGTGACTCCTGCCGGGGCGACTCGGGTGGCCCGTTGTTCGGCAACCTCGCCAACGGTCGCCGTGTCCGAGTCGGCATCGTCAGCTACGGACTCGGATGCGCCGTACCCGCGTTTCCGGGTGTGTACGGCGAGGTCAACAACCCGGTGATCCACAAGTTCATCACCTCGACCGCGGGGATCAGAGTCGCCGGGAAGGCACGCAAGAACCGCTGATCGCGGCCCACCGCCCCGGCGAGCACCGTCTGCCGAAGGTCCAAATCCCGTTGCCGCCCGGTGGTGGGCCTGCAACGCTCTGGGCCATGCATGAGGGTCCTTGGCCGATGCGGAGAGATGGCCTCCTCTTCCGTGAGGCCGTCGCGTCGGACATCGAGGCCTTGCAGGCCTTCCGGAACGACCCCGGGGTCAATCACTTCATGGTGCGCACCTTCGTGGATCCCGACGACTTGCGCCGTGAGTGGCTCGCCGTACCGAGCAACCCGACGGACTACTCCTGCGTCGTGGAGCTGGACGGCCGTGTCGTGGCGATGGGGTTCCTCGACGTCGTTGATGGTCCCGGTCAGCCCGGACGTCCCACGGGCACGGACGGCGTCATCGGCTACATCGTTGACCCCCGGGTCGCAGGACGAGGCGTCGGTACGGCAACCGCGCGAGCACTCCTGTGCGCGGCGTTCGACGGGCTCGGCCTGCGGCGGGTCACGGCCGCCGCAAACGCCGACAACATTGCGTCCGTAGCTGTGCTCCAGCGCGCGGGCATGCGCCGGGGAGCGCGTGGCCCGCAAGGCCTTGTGGCACCGGATCCTTGGCTGGCTGGACGAGGTGGAGTATGCGCTGCTCGCCGAGGAGTGGGCGCTGTCCCGAGATCCGGCATGGAGCGAGACCTCATGAGCGAGCAGTTCTACTCGGATGCGACGTTGTACGACCGACTGTTTCCCGGACGAGAGCAAGCCGTCGACTTCTACCGGACCGAGGCCGATCAACAAGGCGGCTCCGTCCCGGAACTCGGAAGTGGTACGGGACGGAAGCTGATCCCGATCGCGTCCGACGGTCATCCGTGCGCGGGCCTCGAGCTGTCGCCGCACATGCTTGCCGAGGCTCGGCGCAAGGCGGACGAGCGCGGCGTGGACGTGGAGTGGGTGCAGGGCGACATGCGCGAGTTCGACCTGGACCGAACGTTCGACCTCGTGCTCATCGCCGCGAACTCACTGCTCCATCTGCTGGAAGCTGAGGACTTGGTGCGCTGCTTCCGGTCGGTGCGACGACACTGGCGCCCGGAGCGCGGCTCGGCTTCGACGTGTTCAACCCGAGCGTGCACATGCTTGCCCGAGCCGACGGCACGCGACGCAGGCGCGACGCGTTGTCGTTCGTGGATCCCGATCGTGGCGTCGTGCATGTCGATGTCGCGGAGACCTACGACGCGGCCGCGCAGGTGACCCGCGGGAGGTGGTTCTTCTCGACCGATTCCAAGCCCGACTTCGTGATCGCGCCGCTCGAGATCAGGTGCATCTTCCCCCAAGAACTGCCGCTGCTGCTCTCGCTCGGCGGTCTCCGGGTCGTGGAACGCTTCGGAGACTGGTCCCGTACGCCATTCACCGCAGACGCGGCGCTACAGATCTACATCTGCGAAACGGCCTGACCGGGGTCAGAGCCCCGGGCGTGCGCCGAAGACCGGGGGCCGGACCGCCGAACTTGTCGATCTCGCGCTCGAGGACGAGTCCGACCTTCGCCGCTACCCGCTGCGAGGCCACGTTGTGCGGACGGATGATCGCGATCAAGTGCTCGACACCGGCGACGCGAGCGGTCTCTCGCACGGCCACGGCCGCCTCCGTCGCATACCCCTGACGACACAGGTCGGAGCGCACGTGCCAACCGGCCTCGACCCACCAGCTGCCGTCCACCTCCTGCATGGTCAAGCCGCAGTCACCGACGAACTCCCCGCGTGGGTCTCGATCACCCACAACCCGAACCCGAGCTCGGCATAGTTGCGCCGGTTCCAGGGCGATCCAGCCTTCCGGCCCTCGCGAGGCGGCGACGTCCAGCGTCGTGATGTCCGGCAGGTCGGTCTCCGTCATCTCACGGAAGCGGAGTCTGGACGTGGGGTCGGGCAACACCCGAGCGTCAGACCTTGTGCAACCGGCGAGCAGCCTCGGCGATCGAGCCGCTCAGCGACGGGTAGACCGTGAACGCCCGGGCGAGCTTGTCCGCGGTCAGCGACTCGGCGACCGCGAGGGACACGACGTGGATCAGCTCGGAGGCGCGCGGTCCGACGACCACTCCCCCGACGATGATGCCGGTGCCGGGGCGGATGAAGAGCTTGACGAACCCGTCGCGTACGCCCTGCATCTTGGCCCGCGCGTTGCCCGCGAGCGGCAGCATCACGACGTCGGCACGGATCTCGCCGGCGTCGACGGCCTGCTGCGACCAGCCGACCGTCGCGATCTCGGGGGCGGTGAAGACGTTGGAGGAGACCTTCTTCAGGTCGAGCGGCGCCACGGCGTCGCCGAGGAAGTGCCACATGGCGATCCGGCCCTGCATCGCGGCCACCGAGGCGAGCATCAGGACTCCGGTGCAGTCGCCGGCGGCGTACACCCCGCGAGCGGACGTGCGTGAGACGCGGTCGACCTTGATGAAGCCGCCGTCGTCGGTCTCGACGCCGGCGTCCTCGAGTCCGAGGTCGGCGGTGTTGGGGATCGAGCCGAGCGCCGAGGATGCAGTGCGAGCCGGTGACCTCGCGGCCGTCGGTGAGCCGGACCGTGACGACGTCTCCGGACCGTGTCACCGACTCCATGCGCGACTGCCCGAGCACCTCCATGCCACGGCGGATCGACACTTCCTCGAGTACGGCGCTGGCGTCGGCGTCCTCACCGGGCAGCACGCGGTCCCGCGAGCTGACCGGGGGTGACCGGGATGCCGAGTGCGAGGTAGGCGCTGGCGAACTCGAGACCGGTGACACCGGAGCCGACGACGATGAGCTTCTCGGGCACCTCGGTCAGGTCGTAGACCTGCTCCCGTGTGAGGATGCGCTCGCCGTCGGGCTGCGCGCTCGGCAGGGTGCGCGGTGCGGCGCCGGTGGAGATGAGGATCGAGTCGGCCTGCAGGGTCTCGTCGCCGACGGTGACCGTGAGGTCTGGGCCGAGTCGACCCCGGCCCTTGATGACCCGCACGCCGTCGCGCTCGAGGCGGGCCGCGATGTCGGTGGACTGGTCTGTCGCGAGCTGCTTGACGCGAGCGTTGACCTTGCCGAGGTCGACCTTGATCGACGTCGCCGCGTCGCCCTCGTGGTCGGCGAAGTCGATGCCGAGCTCGGCCGAGTCTGCCACCTCGGTCATCAGCTCGGCCGTCGCGATCAGGGTCTTGCTGGGGACGCAGTCGGTGAGGACCGCCGATCCCCCGATGCCGTCGGTGTCGACGACGGTGACCTCGGCCCCTGAGCTGCGCTGCCACGTGAGCGGCTTCGTAGCCGCCGGGGCCGCCGCCGATGATGACGACGCGGTTGGAGGAGGTGGGCATCAGAGGTTGATCATGTGGCCGGCGATGCCGTGAATGGCTTCCTTGACGGCTTCGGAGAGCGTCGGGTGCGCGAACACGTTGCGCCCGACCTCATCAGCAGTGAGGTCCCACTGCTGGGCCAGCGTCAGGACCGGCAGCAGCTCGGTGACACCGGGTCCGATCATGTGGGCGCCGATGATCTCGTTGTGCTCCGCGTCGGCGACGACCTTCACGAAGCCGACCGCCTCGCCGAGGCCCATGGCCTTGCCGTTGGCGGTGAAGGGGAAGGTCGCCGTCTTGACGTCGTAGCCCTTCTCCTTGGCCTGCGCCTCGCTGTAGCCGAAGGAACCGATCTGCGGGTTGCAGTAGGTCGCGCGCGGGACCATGTCGTAGTTGATCGCCATCGTCTCGGCGCCACTGATGGTCTCGGCCGCCACGATGCCCATGGCCTCGGCGACGTGGGCGAGCATCATCTTGCCGGTGCAGTCACCGATGGCGTAGACGTTGGGGACGTTGGTGCGCATGTAGTCGTCGATCTCGATCGCGCCACGGTCGGAGACGGCGACGCCTATGTTCTCCGGGCCGAAGCCCGCCACGCGCGGGGCGAAGCCGAAGGCGGCCGAGAACTTGCCGGCCTCGAGCACCTGCTCGTCGCCACCGGCCGCCGGAGCGACCGTCACCTTGACGCCGGAGCCGGTGTCCTCGACATTCTTCACGGCGGTGCTGGTCAGCACCTTCACGCCGAGCTTCTTGTAGTGCCGGGCCAGCTCCTTGGACACGTCGGCGTCCTCGGTCGGCACCATCCGGTCGAGGAACTCCACGATCGTCACGTCGACGCCGAAGTTGGCCATGACGTAGGCGAACTCGACGCCGATCGCGCCGGAGCCGCCGATGATGATCGACTCGGGGAGCTGGTCGCTGAGGATCTGCTCCTCGTAGGTCACGACGTTGTCCGAGAGCGTCACGCCCGGCACGAGGCGGACGGTCGCGCCGGCCGCGATGATCAGGTTGTCGAAGGTGTACGGCGTGGTGGCGCCGTCCTTCGTCTTCACGTCGACCGACGTGGGGCTGGTGATGGTGCCCCAGCCGTCGACCTCGGTGATCTTGTTCTTCTTCATCAGGAAGTGGACGCCCTTGACGATGCCGGCGCTCACGTCGCGCGAGCGCTTGTGCGTCGGGCCGAAGGACATCGTGGCGTCGCCCTCGATGCCGAACTTCGCCTTCTCGTGCTGGAGCGTGTGCGCCAGCTCGGCGTTCTTCAGCAGCGCCTTGGACGGGATGCACCCGACGTTGAGGCAGACACCGCCCCAGTACTTCTCCTCCACGACGGCGACCTTCTGGCCGAGCTGTGAGGCGCGGATCGCGGCGACGTAGCCACCGGGGCCGGCGCCGAGGACAAGGGTGTCGAAATGCGTGTCGGTCACGGGCCACACCCTATCGGCCGGGCCGGACCCGGCTACCCTTGCCCCGTGACGCTCTATGCCGCCTACGGGACCAACCCGGACCCGGGCCGTATGAGCGAACGATGCCCCCACTCGCCGCTGCGCAGCACGGGCTGGCTCAGGGGCTGGCGGTTGACGTTCGGCGGCGAGGAGCACGGCTGGGACGGCGCGCTCGCGACCATCGTCGAGGACCCGATCGAGCAGGTCTTCGTCGCGATCTACGACGTCACACCGGAGGACGAGGCCGGCCTCGACAGCTGGGACTCCGCCGACACCGGTCTCTACCGCAAGACCCGCGTCCGGGTGTCCACCCTGAGCGGCGAGGTCCTCGTCTGGGCCTACGTCCCGGACGCCTACGAGGGTGGCCTGCCGTCCGCGCTCTACCTCGGTGTCTCGGCCGACGCCGCCGAGGCGGCGGATGCACCGGCCGACTACGTCGCCGCGCTCCGGCGCCGCGCCTGCCGCTCCAACGGCCCCTGACGACGACTCAGGGCGACTCGCGCCGCCGGTCCAGCCGGGCACCCAGCGCGACATCGACCAGCGGCACGCGCGGCAGGTCGGGCACCGAGGAGATCGGCACCCAGTCGGCGTAGTCGGTCGAGCCGTCGACCTCGAGGGTCCCGAGCGCGCCGCCGGTGACGCGGGCGGAGTAGATGATCCGCAGGTGTCGCACCCAGCGGTCCGTCGCGATCACGCGCTCGGCCGGAGCCTTGACGAACGAGTCGATCTCCAGCAGCCCCGTCGGCTCGACGTGGAAGCCCGTCTCCTCCAGCACCTCGCGGACCACGCCCTGCGACGCCGTCTCCTCCGGAGTCCACACCGCCGCCCGGCAGCGACCGGGCAGGGTCGGCGTGCCCCTCGCCGTTCCACCGGGACAGCAGGACCCGGTCACCGTCGACGATCACGGCGTACGCCGCCACGCGGGTGTCGTACTCGTAGAACTCCATGCCCGTCATCCTCACCCATAGCCCGAGCCGACATCGCGTCGTTGAGGTGCCATGCGCCGTACGACCCTGATCGCCGTGACCCTCGCCCTGCTCGTCCAACCGGCCGCCGCGGCAGCGCCCGAGGGCGAGGCGCGAGCCGGTGGCGACCGGCTGCACGAGGTGATGTTCGTCGGCAACAACTGGGCCGGCACGGCCACGATCGTCGACGCCCACACGCACAAGGTGCTCAAGCGCGGCATCGACCGGTCCCCGACCGGGAGCAGGAGCTCGCCGACATCCGCAGCAACCCGGTGGACCCGGCCTACTACCTGATCATCCAGCAGGGTCCCGGTGAGGGGCACGACCAGCTCGTCGACGACATGTTCACGACGAATGACGGCCGCTACCCGGCCGTGAGCCGGCCGAGCTTCGCCGACATCGTGTGGATCGACATCGCCAAGGCGATCGCCGGCGACCCCGACGCGATCGTCCGCGAGCAACAGATGGACGGGCAGCGCACCGACCACATGGGCCTGTCCCCCAGCGGCAGGCGCCTCTTGGTGAGCGACTCCACGGAGCGCCGGGTGATCGAGTTCTCCATGGTCGACCAGACCCTGCGCAACGGCCGGAAGATCACGATGGGCGATCGGCTTCGCTCCTTCGAGTCGGGCGAGACCCCGCACGAGAACAACTACTCCGCCGACGGCAAACGGGTCTTCCACGCCTCGATCGGCAAGGTCTACACGCCCGGCGACGCGACCGCGCTCGGACCGGTGAAGCTGGGTCCGCTGCACGACGAGGCGAAGGGCGACCGCTGGTTCGAGATCGTGCGCACCAAGGACTTCGCGGTGACGAAGCGATGGGACATGGGCAAGGAGCTCGCCGAGGCCGGCCATCCCGACATGAGCTCGGCGGTCCGGCCGATGGCGATCGCGCCGGGCGAGCGCTTCATCTACTTCCGGGTGTCCTACTTCCACGGGATCGTCGAGTTCGACACCGGGGCCAAGGACCTCAACGGCGTCGTCGACTACTCGACGGGCGCGAAGCCCGAGCCGCGCACCGGCGCCGTACGCCGCCTGCTCCCGCTGCCCAACCGGGTGCCGGACATGCCGCTCGAGCTCTACGTCAACGACTCGGCCCACCACGGGCTGGCGATCGACGAGGCCGGTACGGCGCTGTGTGCCGCCGGCACGATGGACGACTACGTCGCCCCGGTCAGCCGGACCAGCACCCGCCACAAGATCTTCGACCGGACCACGACCGGGCACGACTACCTCAAGCCCTACTGGTCGACCGAGGGGCCCGGGAACACCTGCTGGATCTCGCTCAGCGGCAGCGACGCGGTCGCGGTCATCGACTTCGAGACCGGGGAAGGAGATCGCCTACCCGGCGGTCGGTGACCACCCGCAGCGGGTCCGCCTCGGCGTCGTGACGGTCGACGCGTTGACGCCGGGCTGATAGACAGGCCCCCGTGTCGGGAACCTCCGAGCGGGTCGGGGGAAAGTGACGCCGGGCGGATCGCTGAGCGACTGGCCGGTCGACACCTCCTGCTCACGGGCGTCACCGGCTTCGTGGGCGAGGCGCTGCTCGAGCTCTTGCTGAGCGAGACTCCCGACACCGCCCTCACCCTGCTCGTGAGGCCGAAGGGCTCGACCTCCGGCACCGACCGGATCAGGTCCCTGATCGGCAAGCCGATCTTCGCGGCCACCGTCGAGGCCGCGGGCGGGACCGACGCCGTCATGTCGTCACGGATCCGTGTCCCGGAGGGCGACCCGGGCGACGTACCGCCGCTTCCCGACGACCTCGACGCCGTCGTGCATTGTGCCGGTGATGTCTCCTTCGACCCGCCCGTCGACGAGGGCTTCCGCACCAACGTGCTCGGCACCCGTGGGCTGCTCGAGCGGATCGCCGAGGTCGGCCCGGAGGTCCACTACGTCCACGTCTCCACGGCCTATGTCGCCGGCCGCCGTCGCGGCGCGATCCCCGAGGCGCCCGTCGAGCACACGGTCGACGTCGACGCCGAGACCGAGTGGGGCATGGCGCAGCGCCGGGTCGTCGAGCACGCGTCCCGGTCGGCCGACGTGCTGGCCGGGCTGCGGTCGAAGGCGGAGCGCCAGCACGGGCGCGCCGGCCTGCTCACCGCGGCGTCGGCCTCCGAGGCCGACCGTCGCGACTGGGTGACGAAGGAGCTCGTGCGCGTCGGCACCGAGCGCGCGAGGTCGCTCGGCTGGACCGACTGCTACACCTTCACCAAGGCCCTCGGCGAGCGCGTCGTCGAGGAGCGCGCGCCACCGCGCCGACGACGATCGTCCGCCCCAGCATCATCGAGTCCGCCCTCACGAGGCCGCACCCCGGCTGGATCGAGGGCTTCAAGATGGCCGAGCCGCTGATCCCGGCCTACGGCCGCGGCGAGCTCCCCGAGTTCCCCGCGGCGGGCGACACCATCGTCGACATCGTCCCGGTCGACCACGTCGTCGCCGCGATCGTGGCGGTGCTCGCGAACCCTCCGCAGGCCGGCGCCGCGGCCTACTTCCACGTCGTCTCCGGGGCGCGGAACCCGCTGACCTTCCGGCGCCTGTACGCCTGCGTGCGCGCCTACTTCGACGAGCACCCCTTCACCAACGGCGACCGCGGGTCGGCGCGCCTGCCGGAGTGGCGCTTCCCCGGCGCGCAGAGCGTCGAACGACTGCTGTCCACCAGCGAGCGCGCACAAGGTCGCCGACTACGTCGTCGGGCACGCGCCGCGCAGCACCCGCACGCTGTCGATCGCGCGCAACCTCGACCGGCAGGGCCGACGGCTGGAGTTCCTGCGCCGCTACCTCGACCTCTATCGGGAGTACGCCGAAGCCGAGCTGCGCTTCGACGACGCGCACACCCGCGCGCTGCTCGAGAGCCTGCACCCCGATGATCGCGTGGCGTTCGGGTTCGACATCCACGAGGTCGACTGGGACCACTACCTCCGCGACATCCACTGCCCCGCGGTCACCGCACCGATCCGGGCACTCGACGACGTCCGCCGCGGTCGCGCCAAGCAGGACACCGGGACGCTCAAGCCGGTGAAGCAGGCCGCCGAGGGACGGGTCGCCGCGTTCTTCGACATGGACGGCACGCTGCTCTCGTCCAACGTCATCGAGACCTATCTCTGGATGCGGCTCCGGGAGCTGTCGCCGGCCGAGCGTGTCGGCGAGCTCGGCCGGATCGCGGCCCGGCTGCCGGGCCCGGTGCGAGCCGAGCGACGTGAGCGCAGCGCCTTCCTGCGCTCGATCTACCGCGAGTACGAGGGCGCCCGCCTCGCCGATCTCGACGCCGTCGTCGACGAGGTGCTCACCGACCACGTCCTGTCGCGACTCGCGCCCGGCGCCGTACGCCGCATCAGGGAGCACCGCGCGGCAGGCCACCCCACGATCCTCATCACCGGCGCCATCCGTCCCCTCACCCGGCCGATCGCGCCGCTCTTCGACCACATCGAGGCGGCCGACCCGGCCGCCGACGACCGCGGCATCTGCACCGGCTTCCGGCCGCCTCACCGCTGGTGGGCGAGTCCCGCGCCGCGTGGATGCGGCACTGGGCCGCGACCGAGGGCATCGACCGGCGCAGAGCTACGGCTATGCCGACAGCCACTCCGACCTCCCCCTCCCGGCCGCGGTCGGCCGGCCGGTGGCGGTCAGTCCCGACGTCTCGCTGTCGCGGCACGCTCGCCGCCAGCACTGGACGATCGTCGACTGGGCGAGTCCCGATGCCGCATCCCGTCCCGTGAACCCAGCAGGAGTACGGCGATGATGCTGGCGCTGCAGATGTACCGCTCGCTCCCCCGCCACCCGGCCGGGCGGGCCGTCGGCGACCGGCTCCCCGGGATCCTGTCCGGCTACGCCGCTCCACTGCGCCCGGTGACGATCGACGAGCCGAAGGTCGACCGCCCCCGGTTGGGCGCGGCTGAAGACGCGCCTGTCCGGGGTCTGCGGCTCCGACCACGGGCGCCCTGTCCGGTCGCACCAGCCGCTACTTCTCCGGGCTGGTGTCGATGCCCTTCGTGCCCGGCCACGAGGTCGTCGCCGACCTGCTCGACGACTGCGAGGACCTGCCGGCCGGGACGCGCGTGGTGATCGACCCGGTGCTCACGTGTGCTGCCCGCGGCGTGGAGCCGTGCGACTCCTGCGCCGAAGGACTGACCAACCGGTGCAGCCGGATCACGGTCGGCCACCTCTCCCCCGGGCTGCAGACCGGCTTCTGCACCGACACGGGCGGCGGCTGGGGCGAGATGCTCGTCGCCCACCGCAGCCAGCTGCACGTGGTGCCCGAGGGACTCTCCGACGAGCAGGCGATCCTGATCGAGCCGATCGCCTGTGCCGTCCACACCGCGCTGCGCGCCCGGGTCGAGGACAACGCCCGGGTGCTCGTGAGCGGCGCCGGCTCCGTCGGCCTGCTGACGACGCTGGCCCTGCGCAGCCTGACCTCCGCCGGCGAGATCACCGTCGTCGCGAAGCACGCCCACCAGCGGGAGCTCGCGCTCCTGCTCGGCGCCACCGAGGTGGTCGGTCCGGGCGAGGTGCTCCGCCGGCTCCGGCGCTCGACCGGTGCCTTCGCGGTCATGCCGGAGTACTCGGCGCCGTACCTCCCGGGCGGGGTCGACATCGCCATCGACGCGGTCGGCAGCAAGGGCTCGCTGGAGACGGCGCTCAACACGACCGGGGCCGGTGGTCGCGTCGTGCTGTCCGGCATGCCGGCCGCCGCCGACCTGTCCGCCGCGTGGTTCCGCGAGCTCGAGGTGATCGGCTCCTACTCGTCCGCGCGACAGGAGCCCGGAGGACGCAGCGCCTTCGACATCGCCACCGAGCTGGTGGCCGGAGACGCGGTCAGCCAGCTCGCCAAGGGCGTCGCCAGCTATCCGCTGCACCGCTGGCGCGAGGCCCTCGACCACGCCCACGGCGCCGGCCGACTCGGCAGCGTCAAGGTCGCGTTCGACCCGTCCGGGGAAGGGATGACAATGAGCCGTCCGGGATTCGTGCTCGAGGTGGATGACCGCACGCCGCCGCTGGTGGTCCACGAGGGCCTCGGGTTCCGGCTGGAGGACTTCCCCCGGGGCACCCGCGTCATCTACCCACCGGAGTCGCTGCCCGCGATCGACGACGTCGACACCGCCATCCGCGAGGCGCTGCTCAACCCCGTCGACGCCGACCCGCTGCCCACCAAGCTGCGGGCCGGGATGCGGCTGACGATCGCCTTCGACGACATCTCGCTGCCGCTGCCGCCGATGAAGGCGCCCGACATCCGGCAGCGGATCATCGAGGCGGTGCTGACGCTGGCGGCCGCCGCCGGTGTCGACGACGTCAAGATCATCGCCGCCAACGCGCTGCACCGGCGGATGACGCCGGCCGAGCTCAAGCACATCGTCGGCGAGCGCGTCTTCCGCTCCTTCTTCCCGCAGGGCGACCTCTACAACCACGACGCCGAGGACCGCGACGACCTGCTGCACATCGGGATGACCGACAAGGGCGAGGACGTCGAGATCAACCGCCGGGCCGCCGAGTCCGACCTGCTGGTCTACGTCAACGTCAACCTCGTCGCGATGGACGGTGGCCACAAGTCGGTGCCCATCGGCCCGGCGTCCTACAAGTCGCTGCGGCACCACCACAACCCCAAGACGATGGTCCACTCGCACTCCTTCATGGACCACACCAAGAGCCACCTGCACCACTCCGCCCGGCGGATGGGGCGCCTGCTCAAGGACCACCTCGACATCTTCCAGATCGAGACGACGCTGAACAACGACGTCTTCGGCGCCCCCTACGACTTCCTGCTCAAGCGCGAGTGGGAGTGGTCGGTGCGCGACCAGGGCCTCGATGCTTGCCGTACGCCGAGCGCTCGGCGCGGCTCCCCGGAGGCTGCGGCACAAGCTCTTCCACGACCTGCGTTCGCCGTACGGACTGACGGGGATCAATGCCGGAGAGGTCGAGGCCGTGCACGAGCGGACCATCGAGATGGTGCACCGCCAGCAGCTGGTCGAGGTGCAGGGGCAGACCGACGTGCTGGTGATGGGCGTGCCCTACCTCGGTCCCTACAACGTCAACTCGTCGATGAACCCGATCCTCGCGACCTGCATGGGGCTGGGCTACTTCTTCAACTCCTACCGCGGGCAGCCGGTCGTACGCCGTGGTGGCGCCGTGATCCTCTACCACCCGCTCAACGAGGGCTTCAACCAGCTGCACCATCCGAGCTACGTCGACTTCTACGAGGAGATCCTCGCCGAGTCGACCGATCCGGCGGTGATCGCGGAGAAGTACGAGAAGCAGTTCGCCGAGGACCCGTGGTACGTCCACCTCTACCGCACCTCGCACGCCTACCACGGCGTCCACCCGTTCTACATGTGGTACTGGGCGGCGCATGCGATGGACCACGTCGCCGACGTCATCTGGGTCGGCGCCGACCGGAAGGTGGCATCCGGGCTCGGCTTCCGCGCCGCCTCGTCGCTGTCGGACGCCCTCGAGATGGCATCGAGCACGGTCGGCACCAGCCCGTCGATCTCCTACCTCCACAACCCGCCCCACCTGATCGCGGACGTGACGTGATGGCCCGGCTGAAGGACGGCGCTTCCGACGTACGGCGGATGGCGGACGGCTGGCGCTGGGGCCGTCGCTCCCGGGTGCCCCGCTCGGCCGAGCCCTTCGTGCCGGCGCAGCAGTCCACCGTCTTCCGCACCGACTGGGCGCGGCGGCGACCGGCGAAGATCGCCCGGGAGGCCGTGCAGAAGGGCGCCCCGGGAGCCGCTGTTCCGCCTCGCAGGTGCGCACCCACGTGGAGGGCATCGACGTGCTGACCGGGCTCGAGGGTCCGGTGATCTTCGTGGCCAACCACGCCAGCCACCTCGACACCCCGCTGATCCTGTTGTCGTTGCCCAAGGAGTGGCGGCGCAGGACCCGCAGTCGCGGCGGCGGCCGACTACTTCTTCGACACTGGTGGCGGGCCGTCGGCTCGTCGATCGTCTTCAACACGTTCCCGATCGAGCGCCGCGGCGGCACCATGGCGACCACGCCGGGCGAGGTGCTGACCGACGGCTGGAGCCCCGGTGATCTTCCCCGAGGGAACCCGCTCGGTCGACGGCTACGTCGGGAGGTTCCAGTACGGCGCGGCCTACCCGGCCACCCACCACCGAGTCCCGGTGGTGCCGATCGCGCACCGCGGCACGTTCGCCGCCATGCCGCGCGGCCGGGGCTGGCCCAGCCCGGGCCGTCGCCGCCTGACGGTCCGCTTCGGCGAGCCGCTGCGCCCCGGCGTCGACGAGTCGCCCCGCGAGTTCGCGCCCGGGATCCGCGACGCTGTCGCCGCCCTGCTCGACGAGGAGCAGAGCACGTGGTGGGAGGCCCGGCGCCGCGCCGCGTCCGGCAGCACTCCCGACCCGTCCGGACCCGCCACTGCCCAGTGGCGTCGGGTCTGGGACCAGACGGCCGAGGTCGCCACTCCGGAGAAGGGGCCACGGCGGGTCTGGCAGCACTAGGCTCTGCGCCGTGAACGACCACCAGATCCTCGCCCACGAGGCGGCCAAGACGCTCGCCCAGCTCACCGGCGTCACCCGCCACGACGTCGCCCTCGTCCTCGGGTCCGGCTGGCTGCCCGCCGTCGACGCGCTCGGCGCACCCACCGCGGAGATCGACACCACCGACCTGCCCGGCTTCCACGCCGCCGGCGTCGCCGGCCACGCGGGCAAGATCCGCAGCATCAAGGTCGGTGAGAAGAACGTGCTGGTCTTCCTGAGCCGCACGCACTTCTACGAGGGCAAGGGCGTCGCCGCCGTCGTGCACCCGATCCGCACCGCCGCGGCCGCGGGCTGCTCGACCATCGTGCTCACCAACGGCTGCGGCGGGCTCAAGGAGACCTTCCAGCCCGGCCAGCCGGTGCTGATCTCCGACCACATCAACCTGACGGCGACCAGCCCGATCGAGGGCGCCAACTTCGTCGACCTCACCGACCTCTACTCCCCCGCCTGCGCGCCCTGTGCAAGGAGATCGACCCGACGCTCGACGAGGGCGTCTACGTCCAGTTCCCCGGGCCGCACTACGAGACCCCCGCCGAGATCGGCATGGCTCGCGCCATCGGCGGGCACCTCGTCGGGATGAGCACCACGCTCGAGGCGATCGCCGCCCGCGAAGCGGGCATGGAGGTGCTCGGCATCAGCCCGGTCACCAACCTCGCCGCCGGCATCACCGGCGAACCCCTCAACCACGAAGAGGTGCTCGAGGCCGGCAGGGCCGCAGCCAGCCGGATGGGCGACCTGCTCGGCCAGATCGTCCCGCGGATCTGACCCGGGAGTCTCCTAGGCTGGCGCGCATGCGCATCCTCGTCACCGGCGCGGCCGGCTCCATCGGCCGCGTCGTCACCCTCGGGCTCGGCGACCGGGGTCACGATGTCGTCGGCCTCGACCTCGTGCCCGAGCCCGACGGGTTCACCGGGCCCCGGCACACCGCCGACTGCAGCGACGCCCGGGCGGTGCAGGCGGTCTTCGCCGACGAGCGTCTCGACGCAGTCGTGCACCTCGCGGGCCACCCCGGCGAGGCCGACCTGCCCACCTCGCTGACATCGCACGTGATCACCACGGCCGCCCTGCTCGACGCCTGCGTCGCGCACCGGGTCAGCCGCTTCGTCTACGCCAGCTCCAACCACGCCGTCGGCCGCACACCGCGCGCCTCCACGGCCGAGGGCGTCATCTCCGACGACGCCCTCCCACGACCCGACACGTTCTACGGCGTCGGCAAGGTCGCTGCCGAGGCGCTGATGCGGTTGTATGCCGACCGCCACTCGATCGACGCGATCGCCTGTCGCATCGGGTCGTTCCTCGACGAGCCCGGCACCACTCGCGCCCTGTCCACGTGGCTCTCGCACGAAGACTGCGTGCGGATGGTCGAGGCGGCCCTCACTGCCTCGTCGCCCGGTTTCGCGGTGCTCTACGGCATCAGCAACAACACCCCCGCCTGGTGGGACCTCGAGCCCGGCCGCCGGCTCGGCTACGACCCCGTCGACGATGCCGAGGCGTACGCCGACCACGTCGCCGTACGAGATGTCGATGACGCCGAGGCGGCGCACGTGGGCGGACCGTTCGCCGGCGAGGAGTTCTACCGTCCCGCGCTCGGCAACCAGGGCTTGACTTCGAGTGCACTCGAAGGCGGACACTGACGCCATGAGCCTGACCATCGCCGAGGCCGCCGAGCAGACCGGACTCACGGCGCACACCCTGCGCTACTACGAGCGCGACGGGTTGATGCGCGCACCGGTCCGCCGGTCCGCGTCGGGACATCGGGCCTACGACGAGTCCGACCTGAGCTGGATCACGCTGATCGCCAAGCTCCGCGCGACGGGGATGCCGATCCGCGACGTGAAGCTGTACGCCGCCCTCGTCCGCGCAGGCAGCGGCAACGAGACCGAACGCCTCGACCTGCTCAGGGCGCACCGGGAGCGGGTGCTGCGACAGCTCGCCGAGGTGCGTTCCAACCTCGGGCGCCATCGACTACAAGATCGACCTCTACGAGGGCTTGACTTCGAGCGCGCTCCAAGGCGTTGACTCGAAGCATGACGACACCACAGCGACAGCTTCGTGACCTGACCGTCTCCGCGCTCGGCCTCGGTTGCATGGGGATGAGCGGAGTTCTACGGCTCGGCCGACGAGCAGCAGGGCATCGACACCATCCACCGTGCCCTCGACCTCGGCGTGACCTTCCTCGACACCGCCGACATGTACGGCCCCTTCACCAACGAGGGGCTCGTCGGCAAGGCCATCGCCGGCCGGCGCGACGAGGTGCAGCTGGCGACGAAGTTCGGCAACGAGCGCAATCCCGACGGCACCCGGGTCGGCATCAACGGCAGTCCGGACTACGTCCGGTCCGCCTGCGACGCCTCGCTCCAGCGCCTCGGCGTCGACCACATCGACCTCTACTACCAGCACCGCGTCGACCGGTCGGTCCCGATCGAGGAGACTGTCGGGGGCCATGGGCGAGCTGGTCGCGGCCGGCAAGGTGCGCCACCTCGGGCTGTCCGAGGCGGCAGCCGACACGATCCGCCGGGCCAACGCCACCCACCAGATCACGGCGCTCCAGACGGAATACTCCCTCTTCACCCGCGACCTCGAGGACGAGATCCTTCCCGTCATCCGCGAGCTGGGGATCGGCCTCGTGCCCTACTCCCCGCTCGGCCGCGGCATCCTCACCGGCGCGATCACCCGGGGCACCCTCGAGCCGGGCGACTCCCGCACCAGCGCCTACTTCCCGCGGCTCAACGGCGAGGCGCTCGACGCCAACCTCGTGCTCGTCGACAAGGTCCGTCGGATCGCCGAGGACAAGCACTGCACACCCGGCCAGCTGGCGCTCGCGTGGGTGCTCGCCCGGGGGCGACGACGTCGTGCCGATCCCCGGCACGAAGCGCGTGAAGTATCTCGAGGAGAACGTCGGCGCCCTCGACGTCGACCTCACCGCCGACGACCTCGCGGACTGGATGCGGCCGTCCCCCGCGACGCCGTGGTCGGAGCGCGGTACGGCGACATGTCGAGCATCGACGCCTGAGTCACCGCTCCGTGGCCAGCGCCCGCACGAGCCCGTCGCGGCACCCGGCCATCATC
Organism: Nocardioides sp. B-3; assembly: GCF_024703895.1. Lineage (GTDB taxonomy): Bacteria > Actinomycetota > Actinomycetes > Propionibacteriales > Nocardioidaceae > Nocardioides. Next base: position 2,726,827 of record NZ_CP087968.1, on the reverse strand, counting down.
CGGTCGTGGTTCCACCGCAGCACCGGCCCGAGCGGGCGCGCCGGGAGGGCCGGGACGCGCGGTGACGTCGACCTCCTGCTCGTAGTCGAGCCGGGTGCCGCCGGGGATCGCCGTGAGCCGCCAACGAACAGACCCGGCCGGGTCGCCGGAGATCGTCGTCTCCAGCAGCGTCGGCTCACGGTGCACGGCCCCGAGGACCGGGTCGAGCGTGTAGGGCAGCGTCGACCGGCACAGCACGCGGGCGGTCTCGTCGTCGATCTTGGCCACGGCCAGCACCTGCGGCCACCAGTCGGGATAGTGCTCCGGGTCGACCAGCACGGCGTGCACGTCGGCCAGTGGCGCGACCACCTCCCACGTCGACTCGAAGTGGAAGGCGCGCACGCTGCCACGCTAGTCGAGCGGGAGATAGCGTCACCCCATGACCGACACCACCCCCGGCCGAGAAGACTGCCGCCGACCTGCTGGCCCGCGCACGTGCCCGGGCCGCGGAGGACCCGGACCCGCAGACGAAGGCCGAGCTGGAGCAGGCGATCGCGGCGGTCGATGCCGGCGGTGACGACGCGGATCTCGCCGACCGCTTCGCGGGCACCCTCGAGTTCGGTACGGCGGGACTGCGCGGCGCACTGGGCGCGGGGTCGAACAGGATGAACCGCATCGTGGTGACCCGTGCTGCGGCCGGGCTGGCGGCGTACCTCAAGGACACCGGTCACGCAGGCGGCAGCGTCGTCATCGGCTTCGACGCCCGCCACAACAGCGATGCCTTCGCTCGCGACACCGCCGAGGTGATGACCGGTGCGGGGTTCAAGGCGCTGGTGATGCCGCGGCCGCTGCCCACGCCGCTGCTCGCGTTCGCGATCCGAGAGCTCGGCTGCGCGGCCGGGGTGATGGTGACCGCGAGCCACAACCCGCCGCAGGACAACGGCTACAAGGTCTACCCGGGCGACGGCAGCCAGATCGTGCCGCCGTTCGACATCGAGATCGCCGAGCGGATCGCGGCAGTCGGGGCCATGGCCGACGTGCCACGCGGCAGCGCCGGGATCACCGTCGAGGAGGAGATCGTCGACCGCTACCTCGACCGGGTGGCCGGCCTCGCCGGTGACGGCCCGCGCGACCTCACCATCGTCTACACGCCGTTGCACGGCGTCGGCGGCGACTCGGTGATCCGAGTCCTCGAGACCGCCGGCTTCAGCGCACCGCACGTGGTCGCGCAGCAGGAGGAGCCGGACCCCGAGTTCCCGACCGTGGCGTTCCCCAACCCGGAGGAGCCCGGCGCGATGGACCTCGCCATGGCGCTCGCGGCCGAGAAGAAGGCCGACATCGTGGTCGCCAACGACCCCGACGCCGACCGGTGCGCCGTGGCCGTGCCGGGCGGCCCCCACGGCTGGCGGATGCTGCGGGGCGATGAGGTCGGCGCACTCCTCGGCCACCACCTGCTCGCCCTCGGGCACGAGGGCACCTACGCCAACTCGATCGTCTCCTCGAGCCTGCTGGGCAAGATGGCGGAGGCCGCCGGCCAGCCGCACGAGGAGACGCTGACCGGTTTCAAGTGGATCAGCCGAGCACCGGGCCTCGCGTTCGGCTACGAGGAGGCGCTCGGCTACTGCGTCGATCCCGACCACGTCAAGGACAAGGACGGCGTCTCGGCGTTGCTGCTGATGTGCGAGATCGCCGCCGCCGCCAAGGCCGATGGCAGAACGCTCAACGACCTCCTCGACGACATCGCGGCCGAGCACGGCCTGCACGCGACGGACCAGCTCTCCGTGCGCTTCGACGACCCGGCCGAGATCCCGGCCACCATGCAACGGCTGCGCGAGACGCCGCCCGCCAGTCTCGGCGGGCTGGCGGTCGAGCGCATCGACGACCTCTCCCCGGGCAGCGACGCCCTCCCGCCGACCGACGGGCTCCGGTTCGCGTTGGCCGACGGCGCTCGGGTGATCGTCCGGCCGAGCGGCACCGAGCCCAAGGTGAAGTGCTACCTCGAGGTCGTCATCGGCGTCGACCCCGAGGACGGCGTCGACGCCGCACGGATCGCCGCCGCCGGCCGCCTCGACGCCATCAAGGGCGACATCAAGGTGGCCGCGGGCCTCTGAGTCAGAGCAGGACCGAGACGATCAGGGCGAGCACCGTCACGGAGATCAGCCCGATCGGCAACCACGCCGGCTCGCGGCGTACGCCCTGCGCCGGGGCCAGCTGCTCGTCCGAGAGGAGGCCGACGCCCGCCGCCGCGCGCGCCTGCTCCATCCGGTCGCGGATCTGCTGCTCGACGTGGTCGACGTAGTCGACCTCACCGGTCGGCTTGTCGTCCTTGGGCACCCCGATCCCCGGGGCCTTGCGCAACGGCCGGCCGAGGGCACTCGAGACATAGCGCTTCTCGCCCACCTTCACGGCCATCACCCGGCGTACGGCGAGCTCCTCGATCGCCGCCAGCGGCAGCCGCTGGCGCTCGACCATCGTGCGCAGCACCGGGTCGTCGGCCGTGAGCGAGACCCGCGGCCAGAGCATCGACGCCCAGTGCCGGGACCGCGAACAGCGCGACCACGGCGGCCAGTGGAGCCGGCACCGAACCCGGGTCCGCGACGGCGATCGCGAGGACCACCACACCACCGATCACGGCGACGCTGCCCGGGGTCCGACCACTCGTGGGTCGGAACCGAATCTCGTCGCTCTTCTCCTCCGGCATTGCACTCCTCTTGTTTGCCCCGGCTGCCCCTCCCAACCCTATGCTGGCTCGGTGACGACAACTTCTGCCTCAACGGCGAGTGCGGGAGTCTTCGACGACATCACCTCGTCGGAGTCATCCCTGCGCCGCTTCCTGCACGGCTTGCCCGGCGTCGACCGAGTCGGGGCGGAGGCGCGGGCCGCGGGCTCGGCCACCCGGTCGATCAAGACGACCGCCAAGAGCTTCGCCATCGACCTCGCGATCCGCATGGTCGACCTCACCACGCTCGAGGGTGCCGACACCCACGGGAAGGTGCGAGCGCTGGCGTCGAAGGCCATGCACCCCGACCCTGCCGACCCGACGTGCCCGATGACCGCGGCCGTCTGCGTCTATCCCGACATGGTCGCCACCGCGAAGGCCACCCTCGGCAGCTCCGGAGTCAAGGTCGCGGCCGTCGCCACCGCGTTCCCGAGCGGTCGGGCGGCCCTCGACATCAAGCTGGCCGACACCCGTGACGCCGTCGAGGCCGGGGCCGACGAGATCGACATGGTGATCGACCGGGGCGCGTTCCTGTCCGGTCGCTACCTCGAGGTCCACGACGAGATCGTGGCCGTCAAGGAGGCCTGCGGACCTGCCCACCTCAAGGTCATCTTCGAGACCGGCGAGCTGCAGACCTACGACAACGTCCGGCGTGCGAGCTGGCTGGCCATGATGGCCGGCGGCCACTTCATCAAGACCTCCACCGGCAAGGTGCAGCCCGCGGCCACGCTGCCGGTCACCCTGATCATGCTCGAGGCGGTCCGCGACTTCCGCGAGCAGACCGGCCAGATGATCGGCGTGAAGCCCGCCGGCGGGATCAAGACCACCAAGGACGCCATCAAGTACCTCGTGATGGTCAACGAGGTCGCCGGCCCCGACTGGCTCGACCCGGACTGGTTCCGCTTCGGCGCCTCCACGCTGCTCAACGACCTGCTGATGCAGCGCACCAAGATGCTCACCGGCCGCTACTCCGGCCCCGACTACTTCACCCCGGACTGAGGGACACGCACATGGTCAAGGTTCCCGAGAAGGCCACCCCCTTCTTCGAATACGCACCCGCTCCCGAGTCGCGGTCGATCGTCGACATCAAGGCGTCCTACGGCCTCTTCATCGACGGTGAGTTCGTCGACGGGCACGGCAAGAGCTTCAAGACGATCAGTCCCTCCACCGAGGAGGTGCTCGCCGAGGTCGCGGAGGCCGACGAGTCGGATGTGGACCTCGCGGTCAGGGCCGCCCGTCGCGCCCACTCCCGCGTGTGGGGCCGGATGCCCGGCAGCGAGCGCGCGAAGTACCTCTACCGCATCGCCCGGATCATCCGGGAGCGCGGGCGCGAGCTCGCCGTCCTCGAGTCGATCGACAACGGCAAGCCGATCAAGGAGTCGCGCGACGTCGACATCCCGGTCGTCGCGGCGCACTTCTTCTACTACGCCGGCTGGGCGGACAAGCTGTCCTACGCCGGCCTCGGCCCCGACCCGAAGTCGCTCGGCGTGGCCGGCCAGTCATCCCGTGGAACTTCCCGCTGCTGATGCTCGCGTGGAAGATCGCGCCCGCCCCGGCGGCCGGCAACACCGTCGTGCTCAAGCCGGCCGAGACGACGCCGCTCACGGCGCTGCTCTTCGCCGAGATCTGCCAGCAGGCCGACCTGCCGCCCGGCGTCGTCAACATCGTCACCGGTGCCGGAGCGACCGGCCGAGCGATCGTGGCCCACCCCGACGTCGACAAGGTGGCCTTCACCGGCTCCACCGAGGTCGGCAAGGCCATCGCCCGGGCGGTGGCGGGCACGAAGAAGAAGGTCACCCTCGAGCTCGGCGGCAAGGCCGCCAACATCGTCTTCGACGACGCCCCGATCGACCGGGCCGTCGAGGGCATCGTCAACGGCATCTTCTTCAACCGGGGCCACGTCTGCTGCGCCGGCTCGCGCCTGCTCGTGCAGGAGTCGGTCGCCGACGAGGTGCTCGAGCGGCTCAAGCGCCGGATGTCCACGCTGCGCGTGGGCGACCCGCCTCGACAAGAACACCGACGTCGGTGCCATCAACTCCTGCAGAGCAGCTGGCGAAGATCCGCATGAGCTGTCCGACATCGGCGAGTCGGAGGGCGGCGAGCGCTGGTCCCCGGCCTGTGACCTGCCGAAGAACGGCTTCTGGTTCCCGCCGACGCTGTTCACCGGCGTCACCTGAGCCCACCGCATCGCCCGCGAGGAGATCTTCGGTCCGGTGCTGTCCGTGATCACCTTCCGCACCCCGAAGGAAGCGGTCGAGAAGGCCAACAACACGCCCTTCGGCCTCTCTGCCGGCGTGTGGACCGACAAGGGCTCGCGCATCCTCTGGATGGCCAACCAGCTGCGCGCCGGCGTGGTGTGGGCAAACACGTTCAACAAGTTCGACCCCACGTCGCCGTTCGGTGGCTACAAGGAGTCCGGCTTCGGTCGCGAGGGCGGCCTGCCCGGCCTTGCGGCATACCTGAAGGGAACCGAGTGATGGCTCGCATCGACGTGAAGAAGACCTACAAGCTCTACATCGGCGGCCAGTTCCCCCGCTCGGAGTCGGGGCGGTCCTATGTCGTCAACGACGCCAAGGGCAACCTGATGGCCAACGCCGCGCAGGCCAGCCGCAAGGACGCCCGCGACGCGGTCATCGCGGCCCGGCAGGCGTTCGGCGGCTGGTCCTCGAAGACCGCCTACAACCGCAGTCAGGTCATCTACCGCATCGCCGAGGTGCTCGAGGGCCGGCGCGACCAGTTCGTCGCCGAGCTGCGCGCCTCCGAGGGCGTCACGGCCGCGAAGGCCAACACCTTCGTCGACGCCGCCATCGACCGTCTGGTCTGGTACGCCGGATGGGCGGACAAGATCACCCGGTGGTCAGCTCCGCCAACCCGGTCGCGGGGCCCTACTTCAACATCTCCTCGCCCGAGCCGACCGGCGTCGTCGCAGTCGTCGCCCCGAGCGGTCCGCTCCCGGGCCCGGTCAGTGTCGTCGCGCCGGTCATCGTCACCGGCAACACCTGCGTCGTGATCGCCAGCGAGGCACACCCGCTGACCTCGATCACCCCGGGCGAGGTGATGGCGACCTCCGACCTGCCCGGCGGCGTGGTCAACATGCTCACCGGCTCCGTCGCGGAGATCGCGCCCCGGCTGGCCTCGCACATGGACGTCAACGGCATCGACCTGACCGGGGTCACCGACCCCGAGCTCGCCACCTCGCTCGAGATCGCGGCGGCCGACAACCTCAAGCGGGTCCGGCGGGCCCCCGAGGCTCCCGTCGACTGGTTGGCCACGCCCGGCATCGACCGGCTGACCCACTGGCTCGAGACCAAGACGGTGTGGCACCCGATCGGGATCTGATCCCGATCGGGCGCCGCCCGGTCCAACCTCAGCGGCTGAGCAGGCTCTGCGCCAGCACCGTCAGCAGGCCGTCGGGAGTGTTCGCCTCGAACACGCGACCATCGGTGGCCGCGGCCATCTGCGTGAGTGCCGCCCGGTCGGCGCCGCCGCCGATCCCGATCATCACGAGGAGCACGGGACGATCCGGGTCGTGCAGCGACTCCAGCTCGCTGACGAGCTCGGTGAGCGTGAGGGAGCCGGTGTTGTTCACGCCACCGGAGAAGACGGCCACGCTGTTGACGTAGGCGGGGTTGTACTCGCGGGTCGCCAGCCGGTAGGCGGCCGGGACGCTCTCGTACAGACCCGTGGAACCGCCCGCATAGGCTGGAGCGCCGGAGATCTGCTGGCGGATCAGGTCGACCCGGGTCTTCTCGTCACCGATGGGGGCGTCGAGGCGGCGCAGCGGTGCGGCCTCTCGCCAGTCCTCACCGGCGTCGCCGATATCGTTGGAGAATTGCCACATGCCGACCCGAGCGTGGTCGGGCAGCGCGCCAGAGCGCGGCCGGGGCGCCACCGGTGGCGAGGGAGAGTCGGGTGGTGCCGCCGACGGAGGCGCTCATGGCGCCGGAGACATCGAGGACCGCCGGGATGCTGGACGGCACCGTCAGGGTGAACCAGCTCTCCATCGTGGCCCTGACCCGGCTGGACTCGGCCGCGGGCAGCTGCTTGCTGGTGGTGACGCTCTCGTCGTCCGGCAGCGGGCCACCGTCCGGCGCCCGGAGCTGGTCCCCGGCGATCGCGGCGAGGCCCTCCTCGGTGGTGAACCACTGCGCGAGCCGCTCGCCGGTGCGACCGGCGACGTCGAGCGAACCGGTGCCGACGCCGATACCGCCCTCGCCGGCATTGGGCTGCACCAGCGGGAAGTTGAGCACGGCGACACCCGTGCCGGGCTCCACCCGGGTGAGGGCGTCGTTGCCGCGCTTGGCGATCAGGAAGTCGCGCTCGGTGACCGGGATCAGCCGCTTGCTGCCGCCGGGGATGGTGTCGATGGTGATCGGGCGGAGCCGACCGGCTGCGACCTTGGCGCCGAACCGCTGGGCGACCGGGACGATCGAGCGCTGTGCGGTGGCGATGTCGCCGATGCCCTCGGCGGCCTCCGAGAAGGGCGCCACCATGGCGAGCGCCGAGGCGCCGTTCTCCTTCGGGTCGTTCTTCACCAGCCGCGGCGAGCTGAGCGCCTCGAGCGGGTGCGGGGCACGCGGATCTTCGGAACCGCTCGCGAGTCCCACCGGGGTGGTCGCCAGCGCGGGCACGATCGCCTTGCCGGTGAGGCCGGCATCGCTCAGCACGAGCTGCCGGGCCGGGGAGTCCGGCACCCACAGATCGGGGAGCGCGTTCACCTCACCCTCGTCGACCTCGTCCTGAGCGGCTGAGACCTCGGCCACCGTCGCGGTCGTGACCTCCAGCTCGATACACTGCGCGCTCTCCCCCATCGCGTCGACCGCCTCGTCGACCGGGTCGGCCATCGCGGGCGCCACGGCCATGGTCACCGTGGTGACATCGGCCGCAGTGCAGTCGGCGGCGGCGGATCCGTCGTCGCCGAACAGCGACACGACGAACCAACCGGAGGCGACGACGAGTGCCAGCACCACGCCGATGACAGCGAGACGGGTGTTCCCGGATCCGGGGTCGGCCGACTCGAGGTCGGTCGGCTCGGGGGTGCTGGTGGCGTGGGAGCCGAACATGGTGCTGCCTCTCAAAGGCTGGGGGAATTGCTGGGCTGACGATAGGTGCTGATGGTGCCCCCGGAACCCGGAATCCCCAAAGTCATCGCGGCCTGAGACACTGGCCACCGTGCGCGCCTGAGTCATCGTCCTTGCCGGACCCAGTGGGGCAGGCAAGTCTCGATTGGCTGAGCGTCTCGGCCTCCCGGTGCTGAGGCTCGACGACTTCTACAAGGACGGCGACGATCCCAGCCTGCCGACGATCGCGGCCGGCGCCAACGCCGGCCTCGTGGACTGGGACCACCCCGACTCGTGGCTGCACGACGACGCACTCGCGGCCCTCACCGCCCTGTGCCGCGACGGTGCGACCGAGGTGCCCGTCTACGAGATCTCGCAGAACGGCCGATGCGGCTCCCAGACACTCGACCTCGCGCGCTCGCCCGTCTTCGTCGCCGAGGGCATCTTCGCGCCGGAGATCGTCCCCGACTGCCGTCGTGCCGGGCTGCTCGAAGCGGCCTACTGCATCACCCAACGACCCGTCGTGACGTTCTGGCGGCGCCTGAGCCGCGATCTGCGTGAGCGGCGCAAGCCCCCGTTGATGCTGGTCCGGCGGGGGCTCGCCCTGATGCGCGACCAGCAGCGAGTGGTGGCGCACGCCGTCGAGCTGGGCTGCGACGTGGCCACGCCTGACGTGGCCTTCGCTCGTCTGACCGCCGACCGCAGCCCGGCATGAGCAACCTGTCCGACACCGGCCGCCCGGTGCTGGGGCGCCGCTTCCAGCAACCCGACCGGCGCAGCTGCGGGGCAGCGGTCGCGGTGATGGCCGAGGCCCTGCGCAACGACGGCTACGCCCGCCGGCTGCTGGCCGGGGGCGACGACGAGTTCGACCGCGAGGTGCGGGCCATGCACCGGCGCATCACCGGACCGGTCGATGCCAGCGGCGCCATCCAGACACCCCGGCTGCGCGCGATCGGCACTCCCCCGTGGGCGCTGGTCCGCCGGGTCGGTCGCCGCACGGGTCGCGGTCGCGTCGTCGCGGCCCGCTTCCGGCCCGGGCACGCCCGGGTCGGCCATGACCACCAGTCTCGCCGCCGGTGCCGTCGTCCCCGCCTATGTCGGAAGCCGCTGGCTACCGCGCCACGTGGTGCTGGTCATCGAACCCCTCGACGACGCGGTCCGCGCCTACGAGCCGAGCTCGGGCCGGGTCGTGCGGATCACCCGCGACGAGTGGGTCGCCGGCCGGCTGTTGCTCGCCGGCTGGCGTGAGCCCCCGGTTCGTGATCAGCGTTCGCTGATCAGCGCCGCATAACCCGGCTTGATCACGTCGTTGATGATCGCGAGACGTTCGTCGAAGGGCAGGAACGCCGACTTCATCGCGTTGATGGTGAACCACCGCAGGTCCTCCAGCGTGTAGCCGAAGGCCTCGACCAGCCCGGACATCTCGTCGGTCATCGTGGTCTGACTCATCAACCGGTTGTCGGTGTTGACGGTGACACGGAACCGCAGCCCGGTCAGCAGCCCGATCGGGTGCTCGGCGATCGATGCGGCGGCCCCGGTCTGGATGTTGGAGCGGGGGCACATCTCGAGCGGGATGCGGCTGTCCCGGACGTACGCCGCGAGCCGACCGAGCTCCACGGAACCGTCGTCGTTGACGGTGATGTCGTCGACGATCCGCACGCCGTGCCCGAGCCGCGCGGCCCCGCACCACTGGATGGCCTGCCAGATCGACGGCAGGCCGAAGGCCTCGCCGGCGTGGATCGTGAAGTGCGCGTTCTCGCGCTGGAGGTATTCGAACGCGTCCGGGTGACGGGTGGGAGGGAAGCCCGCCTCCGCGCCCGCGATGTCGAACCCGGCGACCCCGCGGTCGCGCCGGGCGATCGCCAGCTGCGCGATCTCCATGGAGCGGGCCCGGTGACGCATGGCGGTCAGGAGCTGGCGTACGACGACACGACCACCCGCGGCGGCAGTGCCCCGGTCGAAGCCTTCCTGTACGGCGGCGACCACCTCGTCGAGGGTCAGCCCCTGCTCGACGTGCTGCTCGGGGGCGTAGCGCACCTCGGCGTAGACCACCCCGTCGGCGACCATGTCCTCCACGCACTCGCGCGCGACCCGGGTGATGGCCGGCCCGGTCTGCATCACGGCGACCGTGTGGTCGAAGGTCTCGAGATAGCGCTCGAGCGAGCCGGAGTCGGCGGACTCGACGAACCACCGCGCCGGGCTCTCCGCGTCCGAGGCCGGCAGCTCGTGGGCACAGTCAGCCGCGAGGTCGATGATCGTCTGCGGTCGCAGGCCACCGTCGAGGTGATCGTGCAGGAGGACCTTCGGTGCGCGGCGGACATCGTCGCGGGTGGGGACTGACATGTGCCTATCCTTCCAGCCATGCGCACTTTCACCACGCTTGACGAGGTCGCCGCTGCGGCCAATTCCGAGATCGGCACCACCGACTGGTTGCTGGTCGAGCAGGAGCGGATCAACCAGTTCGCCGACGCGACCGGTGACCACCAGTGGATCCACGTCGACGAGGAGCGCGCCAAGGAAGGCCCGTTCGGCGCGACGATCGCCCACGGCTTCCTGACGGTCAGCCTGCTGCCCTACTTCAACCAGCAGTCCTTCGCGCTCGAGACCCCGGGCGCACGCCTCAACTACGGGCTGAACAAGGTGCGCTTCCCGCACCCGGTCCCGGTCGGCTCGCGACTGCGCTCGCACGTCTCGTTCGGCGACGTCACGGATCTCCCCACCGGCAAGCAGCTGATCATCAAGCACACCCTCGAGATCGAGGGTGTCGACAAGCCCGCCTGCGTGGCCGAGCTCGTGGTGCTGCTGCTCAGCTGACAGGCAGGGTGGCTGGAGCGGGGCGCGCCGACACACCGGCCAGACGTGTCAGAAGGTGTCGTCCGCAGCCGATGCCGCAGCCGACAGGCCCGCCTCGACCTGTGCTGCAGCGGTGTCGGCGTCGGCGTCCACGACGATCTCGATGACCGCGTTGTCCGGCCAAGGATCGTCCTTCGGCTTCATGGCCGGCGGTGAGGGCGTGGAGGAGATGTACAACGAATGGACCAGCGACATCTCGAACTGCTTGACCGACGCGGCGTACAGCTTCAACTACCTCGACAAGGCGCTGGTCTCCACGGCAAACGACTACGACGAGACCGACGCGACTGCCGCAACCGAGGCCTCGCAGCTCGACAAGCTCATCGACGAGACGGGTTACCACCATGACTGACGGACCTGCAGACGTTCTGGGACCTCGTCGACGACATCGACGACAAGACCGGAACCATGATCGGCGACATCGTCGACAAGGCCAACTGGGCAGCCGGCAAGCTCGAGGATGCCGCGAGCGGCGTCATCGCCGGTCTGGGGCGCCCGGTGCCGGGCGAGTCCGAGGCGGAGAAGGCGATCAAGAAGTGGAATGACGAGCTCCAGCCGGAGATCCAGAAAGGCGTTAACGAAGTCGCCCAGAAGGTCACTGACGCAGTGAGCGACTTGACCGGCAACCCCGTCGAGCTGATCGACTACTCCAAGAAGTTCATCGCCGCCAAGTCCACGCTCTACCAGCAGAACACGCTGATGCAGGACATCACCAACCTCGGCAACACGTGGGAGGGCGCGGCGTACAACTCCTACGCGACCGTGGCGGGCGAGCAGAACGACGCGTTGCTGGCCTTGGCCAACAACCTGCAGTCCGGTGGCGACCTGACCCGCGACGGGGCCGACCAGATCCTGCAGCTGTGGCTGGACCTCATCACCAACTTCCTCGACTACGCGACGCAGGCGATCTCCGTCATCGGAAGCTGCGCCGACGTGGGCAAGGCTCTCGGTGCGTGGATCTCGACCATCGCCGATGCCTTCGCCCTGATCATCCAGAAGATCGGTGACGTCGCCATCCTGCTGGGAACGTTCTGGAAGAACCAGATCACCCTGGGCCTCGGAGAGCTGGGAGCTGCTGACGGCCGGCTTCGATGGGTTGGCCAACAACCAGTGGCCCAAGATCAGCGAATCGTCCAGCGACAACATGAACAACCCCGGGAACTGGCCGAACAAGTAGCCGGGCGCAGTGACAGTCCACACGCCCTGCCCGGCAGGCGTGTGGACTGCGGCGTTCAGCTGATGCGGTCCGAGATCAGGTCCTGAGGTGTGAACACCTCGGCCCCGCCGTCGTCGGAGGACACCGTGTAGCCGCCCTCGAGCGAGGCCGGGGCACGGTCGAAGCGCTCGGGCTCGTCGGTCAGCAGCGTGAAGAGCGGTTGCCCCTCGGTCACTGTGTCGCCCGGCCGGGCGTGCCAGACGACGCCGGCGCCGTCCTGCACCGGGTCCTCCTTGCGGGCGCGGCCGGCGCCCGGGCGCCGGGCGGCCGGGCCGACGGCCATGGCGTCGAGGCGGGTGAGCGTGCCGCGCGCCGGCGCAGTGACGACGTGCGACTCCCCGGCCACGGGCAGCGTGGCATCGGGGGTCGCCGCCCCGGGCGCGGATCATGTCCTGCCCGGGCGTCCATCGCCGAGCCGTCTGCCAGCTTCTCGGCCGGGTCGACGTCGGTCACACCGGCACCCGCGAGCATCTCCCGGGCCGGGGCGAGGGTCAGCTCGACGACGTCGGCAGGTCCTCCCCCGGCCAGCACCTCGACGGACTCGGCCACCTCGATCGCGTTGCCCGCGGTCAGGCCGAGCGGGGTGCTCATGTCGGTCAGCAGCGCCACCGTGTGCACGCCGGCGTCCTTGCCCGGGTCGACCATCGTCTCGGCGAGCTCGCGCGCCCTCGCGACGTCCTTCATGAACGCGCCGGTGCCGACCTTGACGTCGAGCACGAGCGCCCCGGTCCCCTCGGCGATCTTCTTGGACATGATCGAGCTGGCGATCAACGGGATCGCCTCGACCGTGCCGGTCACGTCGCGCAGGGCATAGAGCTTCTTGTCCGCGGGCGCGAGTCCGTCACCGGCCGCGCAGATGACCGCGCCGACGGACTCGAGCTGGGCGAACATCTCCTCGTTGGACAGCGCCGCTCGCCACCCCGGGATCGACTCGAGCTTGTCGAGGGTGCCGCCGGTGTGGCCGAGGCCGCGACCCGACAGCTGGGGTACGGCGACTCCGCACGCCGCCACGAGCGGCGCGAGCGGCAGGGTGATCTTGTCGCCGACCCCGCCGGTGGAGTGCTTGTCCGCGGTCGGGCGCGACAGGCTCGAGAAGTCCATCCGCTCACCCGAGGCGATCATCGCCGCGGTCCAGCGCGATCTCGCGCGGCACCATCCCGTTCAGGAGGATCGCCATCGCGAGTGCCGACATCTGCTCGTCGGCCACGTCACCACGTGTGTAGGCATCGATCACCCAGTCGATCTGACTGTCGCTCAGCTCGCCCTTGTCGCGCTTGGCGCTGATGACCTCGACTGCATCGTGGGTGGCCAATTCACACGTCCTTCGGTTGGTCGGTCAACAAGTCGTCGGGGCCGAATGCCCGGGGCAGCATCTCGGCCATGGGGCGCACGCCCCGGGGGGTCTCGATCAGCATGTCGGCGCCACCGTGCTCCCACAACAGCTGCCGGCAGCGCCCTGCACGGCATGATCACGTCGCCGTTGCCGTTGACGCACACGAAGTGTGTCAGGCGGCCGCCTCCCGTGACGTGCAGCTCGGAGACCAGCCCGCACTCCGCGCAGAGCGTGGCGCCGTACGCCGCATTCTCGACGTTGCAGCCGACGACGAGCCGGCCGTCGTCCACGAGGGCGGCCGCCCCGACGGGGTAGTGGGAGTAGGGCGCATAGGCGCGTCGCATGGCGCTCACGGCCTCGGCACGAAGTTCGGTCCAGTCCACCGGCCTCACTATGGCGTATCGAGGAACGGTCAGGTCTCAAACCGGCACCGGATTTGTGTATTGCCTTCCACACCGGACTTCTTGCGGGCATCATTCACCCGGTGTGCGGTCCCATCCCGTGGACCACTGAATTTGGAGGCATCTGTGAGGAAGACGAAGAAGGCCGTCGTGGGCGGCATCGCGGCGCTGCTGGCGACCGCGACCCCGGCCGCATGTGGCGACGCGCCCGAGGAGGAGAACGGCACCGGGACGGAGGCCTCGGCCCCCGACTTCACCCCGTGCATCGTCTCCGACGCAGGCGGGTTCGACGACAAGTCCTTCAACCAGCTCGGTTACGAAGGCGCCAAGCAGGCCGCTGACGAGCTGGGTGTCGATCTGATCGACGTCGAGTCCAACAGCGAGAACGACTACGGCCCCAACACGGAGAGCCTCGTCGCGGAGGGCTGCGACGCGATCGTGACCGTCGGCTTCGCGCTCTCGGCGGCCACCGTCGAGTCGGCCAAGGCCAACCCGGAGATCGAGTACGTCCTCATCGACGACGCCGCCGACAACGACTTCGACGGCACCAAGGACGTCGACAACGTCAAGCCGCTGCTCTACAACACCGCCGAGGCGGCCTTCCCGGCCGGCTACGCGGCCGCGGACTACACCAAGACCGGTGTCGTCGGCACCTACGGCGGCATGGAGTTCCCGACCGTCACGATCTTCATGGACGGCTTCAAGCAGGGCGCCGACTACTACGCCGAGGAGAACGGCAAGGACATCAAGGTCGTCGGCTGGAACGGCAAGACCGGCTCCTTCACCGGTGGCTTCGAGGCCAACGAGGCGGCCACCAGCACGGCTCGCCGCATCCTCGACCGGGACGCTGACGTGATCCTGCCCGTGGGTGGCCCGATCTACCGGGGCGCGCTGACCGCGATCGAGGACTCCGGCAAGGACGTCGCGATGCTCGGCGTCGACGCTGACGTCTACGAGACCGACCCGAACACGCAGGACGTGATCCTGACGTCGATCCTGAAGAACATGAAGGTCTCGACCTACGAGGCCATCATGGCCGCGGGCCGGGACGACTTCGACTTCGAGGCCTACGTCGGCACGCTGGAGAACGACGGCGTCGGCATCGCCCCGTTCCACAACTTCGAGGACAAGGTCTCCCCGGAGCTCCGGGGCAAGCTGGACACGGTCAAGGCCGGCATCATCGACGGCTCGATCGAGGTCACGTCCTACCTCGCTCCGTGACGAAAATCCTGATTTCACGGTGAAGTCAGGGATGTTGCTCCACGCGTGGGGGCCGGCTGCCAAGTCGGCCCCCTTTGCGTGTCCCACGACACATCGCGTGAATAGGATGCGGTCCCATGAAGCTTGTTCTTCGCAACATCACCAAGCGGTTCGGTTCCTTGGTGGCCAACGACCGGATCTCGCTCGACGTGCTGCCCGGTGAGGTGCACTGCCTGCTCGGTGAGAACGGTGCCGGCAAGTCCACCTTGATGAACGTCCTCTACGGCCTCTACCGGGCCGACGAGGGCGAGATCGAGCTCGACGGAGTGGTCCAGCACTTCGCCGGCCCCGGTGATGCGATGGCCGCCGGCATCGGCATGGTGCACCAGCACTTCATGCTCATCCCGGTCTTCACCGTCGCGGAGAACGTCATGCTCGGCAACGAGTCGACCGGCTTCGCCGGCACCCTCGACGTCGACGCCGCCCGCGAGCGCGTGCTGGAGATCTCCTCCCGCTTCGGGTTCCACGTCAACCCGGACGCCGTCGTCGAAGAGCTGCCCGTCGGCGTACAGCAGCGGGTCGAGATCATCAAGGCGCTCTCGCGGGACGCACAGGTGCTGGTGTTCGACGAGCCGACCGCGGTGCTGACGCCGCAGGAGACCGACGAGCTGATGGAGATCATGCGCCAGCTCAAGGAAGCCGGGAAGGCGATCGTCTTCATCACCCACAAGCTGCGCGAGGTGCGCGCGATCGCCGACCGGATCACGGTGATCCGCCGCGGCGCCGTGGTCGGTGAGGCAGAGCCCACCGCCACCAACGCCGAGCTGGCCGCGCTGATGGTCGGCCGCCCGGTCGAGCTGACGGTGCACAAGGACGCGCCGAAGCTCGGGGAGGACGCGCTCGTGGTCAAGGACCTCCGCGTGGTCGACGCGCTGGGCCGAGTCCACCTCGACGGCATCAGCTTCACGATCAAGGCCGGCGAGGTGCTCGCCGTCGCGGGCGTCCGGGGCAACGGCCAGACCGAGCTGACCGAGGCCCTGCTCGGCCTCGAGGACCATGTCGAGGGCTCGATCACCCTCGACGGCAAGCAGCTGATCGGCCGGTCGGTGCGCAGCATCCTCGACGCGGGTGTCGGCTTCATCCCCGAGGACCGACAGGTCGACGGTCTCGTGGGCGGCTTCACGATCGCCGAGAACCTCATGCTCAACCGCAGCTTCAAGTCGCCCTTCGTCAGCCGGGGCTCCCTCAAGAAGGCCGCGCTCGACGAGTTCGCGGAGAAGAAGCTCAAGGAGTACGACGTCCGTGCGCCGGGCATCCACACGCAAGCCGGCAAGCTCTCCGGCGGCAACCAGCAGAAGGTCGTGGTGGCTCGCGAGCTGTCGCGAGACCTGCGCCTGCTCGTCGCTGCCCAGCCGACGCGCGGCGTCGACGTGGGCTCGATCGAGTTCATCCACAAACAGGTCGTGGCCACCCGAGACAGCGGGATCCCCGTGCTCGTCGTGTCGACCGAGCTCGACGAGGTCGTCGCCCTCGCCGACCGGATCATGGTGCTCTACCGCGGGCAGGTGATCGGCATCGTGCCCGGCGACACACCCCGCGAGACACTCGGACTGATGATGACCGGCGAGCGCCCGAAGGATGTGGTCGCGTGAGCGGCACCGAGACCCCCAAGCCCGCCCCCGAGACCCGCACCAGCACGAAGACGCAGACACCACCCGGAAGGCCCGACCCGCTCGGAGTCGCTGCTGCGCGAGATCGCCTCCGGCAACGCGCTGGCCGGCTTCCTAGCGGTGTTCCTCGCGGTGGTCGTCGGGTCGCTGATGATCGCGCTCACCGACGAGGACGTCCGGGCCTCCGCGTCCTACGTCTTCGCTCGTCCGGGCGACTTCTTCCGGGCCACGTGGGACGCCATCTGGGGTGCCTACACCGCACTGTTCCGGGGCTCGGTCTACAACGACCGCGTCGACACCTTCGCCGGCCAGATCCGGCCGCTGACGGAGACGCTGAAGTTCGCAGGGCCGCTGATCGCTGCCGGGCTCGGTGTCGGGCTGGCCTTCCGGGCCGCGCTCTTCAACATCGGCGGCCGCGGCCAGATGCTGCTCGCCGGTGCCGCGTCCGGCTGGGTCGCGTTCAAGTTCGACCTGCCGCTCATCGTGCACCTGCCGCTGGCGATCCTCGCCGGCATGGTCGCCGGCGCCATGTGGGCCGGGATCGCTGGGTCTGCTGAAGGCCCGCACGGGCGCCCACGAGGTGATCGTGACGATCATGCTCAACTACGTCGGCTACTACCTCGTCTTCTTCGCGCTGTCGCGCAAGAGCCTCCTGCAGGCTCCCGGTTCGGCCAACCCCGAAGTCGTCGCCGGCCAAGGAGTCGGCGGTCATGCCGAAGGTGCTGGGCGACCAGTTCAACCTGCACCTCGGCTTCGTGCTCGCGCTCATCGCGGTCGCCATCGTGTGGTGGCTGCTCAACCGTTCGACCCTCGGCTACCGCATCCGTGCTGTCGGGGACAACCCCCACGCCGCCCGCGCCTCGGGCATCAACGTCGGCATGACCTACACCGTGGTGATGCTGATCGCCGGCGCGCTCGTCGGCCTCGCCGGCGCCAACCGAGTCCCGGGCACGGTCACCAGCGGAGTCACGACCGACCTCGACGCCGGCATCGGCTTCGATGCCATCACCGTGGCGCTGCTCGGCAGGTCCCGACCACTGGGCATCCCGGGTGCGGGCATCCTCTTCGGCGCCTTCAAGGCCGGCGGCTTCGCCATGCAGGCCTCAGAAGGCATCCCGGTCGACATCGTGCTGGTCGTGCAGTCCCTCATCGTCCTGTTCATCGCCGCGCCGCCCCCGGTGCGCGCGATCTTCCGACTCCCCGCCAAGGAGGCGAAGTGAGCACCACCGCCGCTCTGACCCCCGACACCGCACACGGCCGGTCCGGTCGTCGCCGTGGTGACCGTGGTGAGTCGCAAGACGCTGGTCATCTTCGCCGTGCTCACCGCGGCCCTCGCGGCCCCGGTGCTGCTGCGGGGGCGAGGCCGGGGACGCGACGTTCCGCCCGGCGTCCGAGTCCGACTTCTTCCAGCTCCCCGAGGTGTCGCTCCCGTCGGTTCCCACGGCCCGGCTGCTCACCGCGGTCTGCGCGCTGCTGACCGCCGAGGCGCTGCGCCGCTACCTCGCCGGGCGTCCCACCCCCGGCTGGATCGTGGTGGCCTTCGCGGTGGCGTGGATGCTGGGCTTCCTCACCGAGGAGGCCTCGGGAGGTTCGCTGCCGGTGGTCGGGCTGCTGGCGGGCTCGCTGGCCCCGGCCGTGCCGCTGGTGTTCGGCGCCCTCGGCGGCGTCCTCGGGGAGCGCGCGGGCGTGGTCAACATCGCCATCGACGGCCAGCTCCTGCTCGGGGCCTTCGCCGCCGCGATCGTGGGCTCCTCGACCGGCTCGCCCCGGGCAGGGCTGGTCGCGGCCATGCTGGCGGGCGCCCCGGTGGCGCTGATGCTGGGTGTCTTCGCCATCACCTACCTCGTCGACCGGGTGATCGTCGGCGTCGTGCTCAACGTGCTCATCATCGGCCTGACGAGCTTCTTGTTCAGCCAGTGCTGGCCCCCAACGCCGCCACCCTCAACTCGCCGCCGCGTTTCCCGCGGGTGCCGATCCCGGTGCTCGGCGACATCCCGCCTCGTCGGGCCGATCTTCTTCCGCCAGACCATGATCGTCTACCTGCTCTACATCGCGGTCGCGCTGGTCACGTTCGCGCTCTACCGCACCCGCTGGGGGCCTGCGCGTGCGCGCCGTCGGCGAGCACCCGAAGGCCGCCGACACCGTCGGCGTCAAGGTCAACCGGACCCGCTACCGCACCATCCTGCTCGCGGGCGCGATCGCCGGCATGGGCGGCGCGTTCTACACGCTGGTGTCGGTGCCGCAGTTCAACCGCGAGATGACCGGTGGTGCCGGCTACATCGCCCTCGCCGCCGTCATCTTCGGCAAGTGGGACCCCATCCGCGCGACCCCGGCGGCGCTGCTCTTCGGCTTCGCGTCCAACCTCCGGGGCGTGCTCGGCGTCCTCGGGGCGCGGGAGCCGTTGCCCAGCCAGTTCATGCTGATGCTGCCCTACGTCATCACCATCGTCGCCGTCGCCGGCTCGGTCGGTCGATCGCGACCGCCCGCGGCCGACGGCATCCCCTACCAGAAGGAATAGAGGCGCTGGCCGCTCAAGCGGTCAGCGCCGCCACGGCGGCCTCGGCGAGCACCCGCGCGCCGATGCCGGTCGCGCGCTCGTCCACCCGCAGGTTGCCCCCGGTGCAGGTCGTAGGTCGCCCCGCCGGGGGTGCGGGTGCCGAGGCGCGCCATCGACCCGGGGATCCGGTCGAGGTACCACCCGAAGTCCTCGCCCCCCGGGCTCTGCGTGGTGGAGACGTGTCCGTGGACGCCGAGCACCCGCTCGACGGCGCCGGCCAGCACCGCGGTCGCGTCAGCGTCGTTGACCACGGGCGGCACACCTCGTTGATAGGTGACTTCGGCCGAGACGCCGTACGGCGCCACGATCTGTCCCACGAGAGTGCGGACGATGTGTTCCGCGTCCGCCCACGCGACCGCGTCGAGCATGCGCACCGTGCCGGCGAGCGTGCCCCGGCCGGGGATGACGTTGGCGGCCGCACCAGCCCGGACCATGCCCCACACCGGGCTGACGCCGGCGCGCGGGTCGAGGCGGCGGCTGAGGATGGCGGGCAGCTCGGTGATCAGCTTGCCGAGCGCGAAGGTGAGGTCCTCGGTGAGGTGCGGGCGACTGGTGTGCCCGCCCTTGCCACCGAGCCGGACGAAGAGAGAGTCGGCGGCTCCGGTGAGCGGCCCCTCGCGCAGGCCGAGGCGACCGACGTCGAGGCTGGGGTCGCAGTGCAGGCCGAAGACCACGGTGCACGTCGTCGAGGGCACCGGCTCCGGATCAGGTGCAGCGCTCCCCCCGGCATGATCTCCTCGGCCGGCTGGAAGAGCAGCCGGACGCGGCCGGGCAGCAGGCCGCTGCCGTGCACACGGTCGATGGCCAGCGCGGCGCCGACGAGGCCCGCGGTGTGCACGTCGTGGCCGCAGGCGTGGGCCACGCCGGGCACGGTGCTGACCCACGGGTCCTTGGTCTGGTCCTCCACCGGCAGCGCATCGAGGTCGGCTCGCAACGCGACGAGCCGCTCGCCCGATCCGATCTCGCCGATCAGCCCGCCCCCCGCGATCGCGGTGAGCTTCCAGTCGGTGTCGGCGAGTGCGTCGATCACCTTGCCGGTGGTGCGTGACTCCGTCCACGCCAGCTCCGGATGGGCATGCAGGTCACGTCGGAAGTCGATCAGCTGGTCGGCGTACTTGTCGACGACTGTGGTGATGAGCGTGGTCGGCGAGTCGCCTGCGGGGGTGTCGGACATGGTCCGTCCAGCCTAGTTGAGGCCACGGCGTGGCTCGGGACCATTCCGCGCCGGGTCAGCTGCGGGTGACCGGGGCCTGCCGGGTGACGGACTCCGCCGCGGTGATCTGGACCGTCAGCGGCTCGTCCCGATCAGTGGGGAACTCACTCTTCTCGACCAGCTTGTCGCAGGTCGCGCGCACGTCGTCGTCTCGCGACGCCGCGTCGACCGACACGGTCACCGGCGCCGAACCGTCGCAGACGACGTAGACGTAGACGAGTCCGCCCTTGCGCAGCTTGACCTTGAAGGTGCCGCCCCCGCCCGACTTGCGCGCCAGCTCGTCCTCGTTGGCCGGCGCGGTGAGCCGGATGGCTCCCTGCTTGATCGCAGCCTCGGCCGTCGTGGTCTCGGTCGGCACGCTCGCCTTCGGTTCGTCGGAACCGCAACCGGAGAGGAGCACGAGGCCGGCCGGGCCGACGGCCAGCACACGGAGAGTTCGCCGAGTTTCACTCACGAGCGGCAGCGTAGTGGCCGGTCGGGACTTCCGTGGCGGAATCAGGAGTCGTACGCCGCGAGGATCCGGTCGGCGGCCATCGGAGCGGCCAGCTCGCCGGTCAGGACGGCCTTGCGTACGTCGTCGCGGATCGCCGCGACGCCGGGCGAGCGCCGCAGCCGCTGGTCGAGCTCGTCGCGCACCAGCGCCCGGGTGAAGTCGAGCTGCTGGCCGGCCCGCTTGTGGGCGAGGCCGTCCTTGCCGAGGTGCTCGCGGTGCGCCTCGACCCGCGCCCACACGTCGTCGACGCCGACGTCGTTGAGGGCTGAACAGGTCACGACCGGGGGCGCCCACTCGCCGTGTCCGCGCACGAGGCGCAGCGCACCGGCGAGCTCGCGGGCAGCCCCCGGGCCTCCTGCTCGCGGTCGCCGTCCGCCTTGTTGACGGTGATGACGTCGGCGATCTCGAGGATCCCCTTCTTGATGCCCTGCAGCTGGTCACCGGTGCGGGCGAGGGTGAGGAAGAGGAACGTGTCGACCATGCCGGCGACGGTGACCTCGGACTGGCCCACGCCGACGGTCTCGACGAGCACGACGTCGTAGCCCGCGGCCTCGAGCACCAGCATCGCCTGCGTGGTCGCGCGGGCGACACCGCCGAGCGTGCCGGCGCTCGGCGAGGGCCGGATGAACGCGTTGGGATCGACCGACAGGCGTGCCATCCGGGTCTTGTCACCCAGCACCGATCCGCCCGTGCGCACGGACGACGGGTCGACGGCGAGCACCCCGACGCGATGACCGGCGGCCGTCAGCCGCGAGCCCCGGGGCCTCGATGAAGGTCGACTTGCCGACGCCGGGGACGCCCGAGATGCCGACCCGGACCGCCGTCTCGCTGCCCACCAGCTCAGCCAGCAGCTCGCGCGCGAGCACCCGGTGCTCGGGCTTGGACGACTCGACGAGCGTGATCGCCCGGGACACCGCGGCCCGCTGGCGGGCGCGGATGCCCTCGACGAGGGTGGGGACGTCAGGCGTCACGGAGTCGCGCCAGCAGGTCGAGCGCCGAGTCGGCGATCACCGTGCCGGGCAGGAACACCGCGGCGGCACCCATGTCCTTGAGCGTCTGCACGTCGTCGGGCGGGATCACGCCGCCGATGACGATCATGATGTCCGCGCGGCCCCGGTCGGCCAGCGCCTGCTTGAGGGCAGGCAGCAGCGTCAGGTGGCCGGCGGCCAGCGAGGAGACCCCGACGATGTGCACGTCGGCGTCGATCGCCTGCTGGGCGACCTCCTCGGGCGTCGAGAACAGCGGGCCCACGTCGACGTCGAAGCCGAGGTCGGCGAAGGCGGTGACGACGACCTTCTGGCCGCGGTCGTGGCCGTCCCGGCCCATCTTGGCGACCGGGATGCGCGGGCGGCGCCCCTCCTCGGCCTCGAACTCGTCGGTGGCCGCGAGGACCTCGGCGACCTTGCCGTCGGCAGCGTTGTTGGCCTCGTCGCGGTACACGCCGCTGATCGTACGGATCACGGCCCGGTGGCGGCCGTAGACCTTCTCCAGCGCGTCGGAGATCTCGCCGACGGTGGCCTTGGCACGCGCGGCGTCGACCGCGAGCGCGAGCAGGTTGCCCTCGAGGGAGCCACCTCCGACCGGACCGGCCTCGGCCGACTTCGTCAGAGCGTCCAGCGATCGCCGTACGTCATCGTCGTTGCGCTCGGCGCGCAGCCGCTCCAGCTTGGCGACCTGCTGCTTGTAGACGTCGTCGTTGTCGACGCGCAGCACGTCGAGCTTGTCCTCGACGGGCAGGCGGTAGGTGTTGACGCCGATGACCTTCTGTGAGCCGGCGTCGATGCGGGCCTGCGTGCGGGCCGCGGCCTCCTCGATGCGCATCTTGGGGATGCCCTGCTCGATGGCCTTGGCCATGCCGCCGGCCTGCTCGGCCTCGAGGATGTGCGCCCGGGCCCGCTCGGCGAGGTCGTGCGTGAGCCGCTCGACGTAGTAGGAACCGGCCCACGGGTCGATGATCTCGGTCGTCCGCGACTCCTGCTGCAGCAGCAGCTGGGTGTTGCGGGCGATGCGCGCGGAGAAGTCGGTCGGCAGCGCGATCGCCTCGTCGAGGGCGTTGGTGTGCAGCGACTGGGTGTGGCCCCGGGTCGCGGCCATCGCCTCGATGCAGGTGCGGCCGACGTTGTTGAAGACGTCCTGCGCGGTCAGCGACCAGCCGGAGGTCTGCGAGTGCGTGCGCAGCGAGAGCGACTTGGGGTTCTTCGGGTCGAACTCGCGCACCAGTCGCGCCCACAGCGCACGGGCCGCGCGCATCTTGGCGATCTCCATGTAGAAGTTCATGCCGATGGCCCAGAAGAAGGACAGGCGGGGCGCGAACTGGTCGATGGTCATGCCGGTGCCCGGGCCGGCTCGGATGTACTCCACACCGTCTGCCAACGTGTAGGCGAGCTCCGGGTCGGCCGTGGCTCCGGCCTCCCGGATGTGGTAGCCGGAGATCGAGATCGAGTTGAAGCGCGGCATCTTCTGCGAGGTGAAGGCGAAGATGTCGCTGATGATCCGCATGCTCGGCGCGGGCGGGTAGATGTAGGTGTTGCGGACCATGAACTCCTTGAGGATGTCGTTCTGGATCGTCCCCGCGAGCTGCTCCGGCTTCACCCCCTGCTCCTCGGCCGCCGCGATGTAGAGCGCGAGCACCGGCAGGACCGCGCCGTTCATGGTCATCGACACCGACATCTCGTCGAGCGGGATGCCGTCGAAGAGCGTGCGGGTGTCGTAGATCGAGTCGATCGCGACACCGGCCATGCCGACGTCGCCGCGCACCCGCGGGTGGTCGGAGTCGTAGCCACGGTGGGTCGCGAGGTCGAAGGCGACGCTCAGGCCCTTCTGGCCGGCCGCGAGGTTGCGCCGGTAGAACGCGTTGGACTCCTCGGCGGTCGAGAAACCGGCGTACTGCCGGATCGTCCACGGCTGCGTGGTGTACATCGTCGGATAGGGCCCGCGCAGGAACGGCGCGATGCCGGGCCACGTGTCGAGGGCGTCGAGGCCCTCGAGGTGCTCGGGTCCGTAGGTCGGGAGGATGTCGATGCCCTCGGGGGACGCCCATGCCTCCCCACCCGCGTCCGGCTGGTTGAGCTGGTCGCTCTGCGACCGTGCCGGAACCAACGGAATCTCGGCGAAGTTCGGGATGCTCATGCCAGCTTCTCCCTCGTCGTGGTCAGGAAGGTCAGCGCGTTGACGCCCATCGCGCAGGAGTCGTCGACCCCGTCGATCGGCTTCCCGGCGATGATCACGTGCGTGGCCCCTGCGTCGCGCAGGGCCGTGGCGAGAGCGGTGCCCCACTCGGCGTACGCCGCATCCGGCCCGGCCGGGCAGACGACCTTTTCGCCGTTGTACGCCGCCAGCACCGACTCGACACCGTCAGTCGGGCCCGCCGCCACGACGGCGACTCCCCCGGCGGCGAACAGGTTGGTGGCGAAGGTCGCTCGCGCCGTGTGCGCGGCGACGGTGCCCATGGTGGCGAGGAAGACCGGCGTGCTCGCCGGCTCGCCGCGGAGCTCCTCGGAACGCGTGGCCGTAGCGGCGCACGTCGTCACCGATCGTGGACGCGACGCGCTCGGGGAGCGACTCACCGAGGTTGGGGAACTCGCTGACGCCGGTCAGCGGCCGCTTGCGCAGCGCCACCTGCTCGTCGCGAGCAGCCGCGACCGCGGCGATGCGGGCGGGGAGGCCGGTGTCGGCGGCCGGGCCCCCGGCGGCCTCGATCTTCTGGAGCTCGGCCCAGCCAGCGATCGCGAGGTCGTCGGTCAGCTTCTCGACGGCGTAGGAGCCACCGGCGGGGTCGGCGACGCGGGCGACGTGCGACTCGGAGATGAGCAGCGAGGAGGTGTTGCGGGCGACCCGACGGCCGAGCGCGTCGGGCAGTCCGAGCGGCTCGTCGAACGGGATGACGGTGACGGACTCGGCACCACCGGCGCCGGCGGCGAAGGCCGCGACGGTGCCGCGGAGCATGTTGACCCGGGGGTCGTACTTGCTCATCTGCGGACGGGAGGTGACGGCGTGCTGGCGCATCTGCGGCGAACCGTCGGCTGAGCCTGTCGAAACCTCGGAGGCCTCCAGCACGCGGGCCCAGAGCCGGCGCTGCTGCGCGGAGCTTGGCGATGGAGGGGAACTGCTCGTCGGTGACGGCGAGGCGGAACTCGATGACGGCCGCGGCCTCGTCGGCGGTGAAGCCGGCCTCGGTCAGCGTGCGCAGCGCGGTGATGCCCGCCGCGATGACGACGCCGAGCTCCCGGGCGTCGCTGGCGCCCTGCTCGTGCACGGGCAGCCCGGACGCGACGACACCGAGAACGCCGTGCTGGCGGGCGATGGTGGCGATCTCGACGAGGTCGCCCGCGAGCGGGTCGGCGCCGAGGTTGGTGCCGGGGTGCAGGTCGACGCCGGTGTCGTCGGCGAGCGTGACGATGGCCTGCGCGGCGGCGGTCGACGTACCGGACAGGACCACCGGGGCGAGGTCGAGGAGCACGCCCTGCAGGGCACGCGGGAGGTCGTCGGCGGTGAGACCGGCGCCGAGCTCGACCCAGAGCGAGGTCGCGCCGTTGTCGAGGTCGATCAGCATGGCCTCGTTGGCCAGCGCCCCGTCGGGACCGCTGATGTGCGCGCGGATGTCCCAGTCGGTGGCCCGGGTCGGGCGACCTTGCGTCACCGAGTCGTCGAGGTCGGCGGCGGAACCGATCGGGGCGACCTCGATCCCGTCGAGGGTGGTCCGGGTGAGCTTGGCCCACACTGCGGAGTCCGGGTCGTCGTCGGTCAGCTTGCGCGCCTTGCGCAGGACCGCGGCCGTGGCCGCCTCCCGAGCTGTGGCGTCGTATTCGTCATCGGGCGATGCCAGTCGGAGCGAACCCTGTTCGGGCTCCAGCTCTGCGGGCTCGGAGAGGCCACCCTCGAGCTTGGCGGGGACGTCGGTCATGGTGGGCACAATAGGCCCGACCCACCCGACCGCGCCTCCGGTGGACCTATGGCATACCTCTCACTTGCCCACGGATCACCCGGTCGCGGCTGCCGACCAGTCGGGCAGCTGCTGCAGCGCCCACCGGTTGCCGTCCGGGTCGGCGAACCGGACGAAGCGACCCCACGCGAGGTCCTGCACGTCGCTCACCTCGATGCCGCGCTCAACCGGGTCGGCGTGCGTCGCATCGGCGTCCGCCACCACGATCTGCAGGTTGTCCAGGGGAGCCGGGCTCCATCTGGGTGAGGCCGCGCCCGATCGCGATCGAGCAGGCCGAGCCCTGTGGGGTCAGCTGGACGAACCGGATCTCGTCACTCACGGTCTGGTCGTGGTCGACGACGAAGCCGACCTTCTCGTAGAACGCCTTGGCCTCGTCGACGTCGGTCACGGGCACCATGATCAGCTCGAGCTTCATCTCCATGGCGCCCACGCTAGGTGCTCCAGCGGACAGATCCGTTCCGCTGTGCCAGTGCCTGCTCTCAGCAGGGGCGGACCGCGGCGATGTCCGTCCGGTTGTGGTCGTGGTCCATCGCGAACGTGCCGGGTTCTCCGACGTGGACGTGGGCATGGAACTGGTTGAACGCGTGCTGCAGCGACGGCATGTCGCAGACGTTCGGGCCCACCTCCACCATCTTGCCGTCGACGTTGACGTAGTGGTGGTGTGCGGGAACGTTGCCCGCGGGCTGAGCAGCGGAGAGCGCGGCCACTCCGATCAGGGAAGCCGCGATGCCTCCCCGCAAGCGCGAGGCGAATCAGGTTTCGCATGGGGTGCCTCCATCGGGACGGACTCACCCGAGATCCACCCTTCAGGATCCTCCGCGTCCGCGGGGGCACCATCACCCAGATCGGTGATGTCTGCACTGGCGGCACACCACGGTCACCAGCCCCGGTTAGCGTCCCTGACCATGACTCGCGAGGCCCGCCCCGGCGGGGCCGCTCCACGAACTGCGCCGTTCGCTGGGGCGAGTGGCGGGCAACCGTGACCTGAGCCGGGTGGAGCTGGCCTTCCTCGGCTCGTCAGTCGGCGATTGGGCGTACGCCACAGCCATCGCGGTCTGGGCGTACGGCGAGGGCGGCGCCAAGGTCGTCGGCATCTGGCTGGCCGTGCGCTATGCACTGATGGCCGTCACCGCTCCGTCCGCATCGGCACTCGCTGACCGGATGTCGCGCAAGCGACTGATGATCCTGGCGGACCCGGGCGCGTGCGCTCCTGGTCGGTGCTGCCGCGCTGTGCCTGTTCCTCGACACGCCTGCGGCACCGGTGTTCGTCCTCGCCACTCTCGCGGCCCTCCCGGGCACGCCGTTCATGGTCGCTCAGCGATCACTGCTCCCGGGCCTCGCCCGGCGACCGGAGGAGCTGAGCGCGGCCAACGGAGTCGCCAGCACCATCACCGCCCCGGCCTTCTTCGCCGGCCCAGCGCTGGCCGCTGCCCTCCTCGGGGTCGCCAGCGTCGAGATCGTGCTCCCGGCCAACGTGACGACCTTCCTCTGGTCGATGGCGTTCCCGGCACGTCTCTCGGCACCGGGTCGGCCCCCGGAGGCGGTCCAACGCGTCAGCAGCCATCGGGCGGAGATCTCGGCGGGGTTCCACACGATCGTCGGCGATCGACGCCCGGTGCTCATCGCCACCGCGACCTGCGCCCAGACCGTGGTCTCCGGAGCCTCCACCGTCTTCGTGCTGGTGATGGCGGACTCGCTCATGGGCACCGGGCCGCGAGGCTTCGGCTACCTCCAGACCGCGTTGGGGCTCGGCGCCCTCGCCGGGGGCATGGTGGCCATCTCACGCTCTTCGCGCGGCAGGTTGAGCTCGGACCTGATCGTCGGCGTCGCGCTCTGGTCGCTTCCACTGGCCATGGTGACGGCGTGGCCGACTCCCTTCAGCTGCGTCGTGGCGATGATCATGCTCGGGCTCGGCAACGCCTTCGTCGACGTCAACCTCGACACGATCGTGCAACGGGTGGTGCCGGATGAGCTGCTCGGGCGGGTGTTCGGCACCTTGGAGGCGTGCTTCATCGTGACGATGGCGATGGGTGCCCTCGCGATGCCGTTCCTGATCGAGTGGTTGGGCTTGCGAGCTGCACTGTTGGCCCCGGCGATGCCCGTCGCCCTCATCGCAGGATCCCTGTTGCCGAGCATGAGACGCCCGGACTCGACGTTGGTCGCGCCTGCCAACCTCCACCTCCTCGAAGCCATCGACATCTTCGCCCCGCTCCCGCTGGGGGCCGTCGAGACGCTGGCACGCGCCGCCGAGTCGCTGCGATTCGGTGCGGGAGAGACAATCGTGCGTGAGGGGGACGCCGCCAGCCTCTTCTTCATCATCGAGAGCGGTCGGGTCCAGGTGACGCAGGGTCTGCGCGCACTGCGTGCCGAAGGGCCCGGGGAGTTCTTCGGTGAGATCGGGCTGCTTCGCGATGTGCCGAGAACAGCCACGATCACCGCCCCGGAGGACACCGTCGTCCGGGTCATCGACCGCGACGACTTCCTGCGTGCGGTCACGGGACACAGCGGGGCGCGGCTCGCGGCCGACAATGTCGCCACCCGCCGACTCGCCGTCTGAGCGGCCGGTCGCTGTCTTCGCCGGACGTTTCGCGACAGTTGGCCTCACCGACGCCGGACCGCGGCACACGTGATCGATCCTGTCGGCATGGAGACCCGTCGGATCGCTCTCGTCACCGAGAAGTTCTATCCCGCCGTCGACGGCACGACGACCACGCTCAAGCAGGTCGCCGACCACCTCATCGACGCCGGCCACGAGGTCCTGATCGTCGCGCCCGGTCCGGGGCTCGGCACCTACCGCCGCAGCCGCGTCGCCCGGATCCGCCCGCTCGACAAGCCCGGACGCCGGGTCCGCGAGGCGCTGGAGAAGTTCGAGCCCGACCTCGTGCACGTGACCTCGCCGGCCACGCTGGGCCGCAAGGCGCTCAAGCACGCGCATCGCCTTGGCGTGCCCACCCTCGTCGTACAGCACTCGATCCCGCTGCTCGCCCCCCGTGCCGACCGGGTCGTGGCGACGTCCGCATTCCTCGCCGACCGGCTGGCCGAGCTCGGCGTCGAGGCGCCCGTCTGGGAGCCCGGCGTCGACACCCGCGCCTTCAACCCCGACCTCCGCGACCAGTGGTTGCACGACAAGTGGTCGCGCGCGCGCTCGAAGGACGGCCGGCAGGTCGTGATCGGCTACGCGGGCAGCCTCCACAAGCGTCACGGCGTACGCCGACTGGCGGAGCTCGCAGACGTGGCCGGGATCCGCTTCGTGGTGATCGGAGAGGGACCTGCAGCGGGTCTGGCTCGAGCGCCACCTCCCCGTGCGAAGTTCACCGGCGCCCTCACCACGGGCGACCTCGCCGCCGCGCTCGCCTCCCTCGACCTGCTCGTCCACCCCGGCGAGGAGGAGTCGTGCTGCCACGCGCTGCGCGAGGCGGCCGCGGCCGGCCTGCCCGTGGTCGCGCCTCGGGCCGGCGGTGCGCCCGGCGTCGTACGCGCCCCGGAGACCGGCCTGCTCTACGACTCGCAGGCCCCGGCCGGTCTGCGCCGCGCGGTCGAGTCAGTCGCCGGCGATCGCCACCCGCGCGCTCATGGGGGGGCGCGCGGACGCGAGCTCAGCACGCGGTCGTGGAGCGATGCTTGCGGCGAGCTCGTCTCCGAGCACTACGCGCCGCTGCTGCGCGAGGTGCAGGCCATGGCTCAGACCTCGGTGCGCCCTTCGTAGTCCTTGCTCCGCAACCCGATCTTGTTGCCGAGCCAGACGAGCGGGTCGTACTTGCGGTCCACCACGCGCTCCTTCAGCGGGATGATCGCGTTGTCGGTGATCTTGATGCCCTCGGGACAGACCTCGGTGCAGCACTTGGTGATGTTGCACATCCCCAGCCCGGCCGCGCCCCGGGCCAGCTCACGCCGGTCGTGGGTGTCGAGCGGGTGCATGTCGAGCTCGGCGTAGCGCAGGAAGAAGCGCGGCCCGGCGAAGGCCTCCTTGTTGTCCTCGTGGTCGCGCACCACGTGACACGTGTTCTGGCACAGGAAGCACTCGATGCACTTGCGGAACTCCTGCCCGCGCTCGACGTCGATCTGCTGCATCCGGCGCTTGCCGTCCGCGTCGCGCGGCGGGGGCGCGAAGGCCGGCAACTCCTTGGCCTTCTCGTAGTTGAAGGACACGTCGGTGACCGTGTCGCGGATCACCGGGAAGCTGCGCATCGGGGTGACCGTGATGACCTCGTCCTCCTCGAAGTCCGAGAGCCGGCACATGCACATCAGCCGCGGCTTGCCGTTGACCTCGGCGCTGCACGAGCCGCACTTGCCGGCCTTGCAGTTCCAGCGCACCGCCGGGTCGCCGGCCTGCGTGCCCTGCACGCGGTGGATCGCGTCGAGCACGACCTCGCCCTCCGAGACCTCGACGGGATAGTCCTTGATCTCGCCGCCGTCCTTGTCCCCGCGCCAGATCCTCAGCTTCAACAGGTAATTGGTCATGCGAAGTACCCCTTCAGCTCGTCGGGCATCTCGGGCAACGGCTTCTCGTGCAGATCCACGCCGTCACCGGTGCCGTTGAGGTTGACCACGAGGTTCTTCGTGCCCCATTCGGCGTTCGGTCCGGGGAAGTCGTCGTGGGTGTGACCGCCCCGCGACTCCTCGCGGGCGAGGGCGGCCTTGGCGATGCACTCGCTGACGATCAGCATGTTGCGCAGGTCGAGCGCGAGGTGCCAGCCCGGGTTGTACTGCCGGTGTCCCTCGACCACCATCGTCCGCGCCCGCACCTTGAAGGCCTCGATCTCGCTGAGCGACTCCTCGAGCTCGGAGGCCGTGCGGATGATGCCGACCGGGTCGTTCATCGACTGCTGCAGGTCGGACTGGATCGTGTAGGGGTTCTCCCCGCCCTCGACCTCGAACGGCGCGAGCGCGCTCGTCTGCGCGGACCTCACGTCGGCCTCGTCGACCTTCGGTCGAGCGTCGCCGAGCGAGTTCGCGTAGTCCGTCGCGGCCTCGCCGGCTCGCTTGCCGAAGACCAGCAGGTCGCCGAGCGAGTTGCCACCCAGCCGGTTCGAGCCGTGCATGCCGCCCGAGCACTCGCCCACGGCATACAGGGCCGGTGACCGCGCTCTCACGGGTGTCCGCGTCGACCTCGACCCCGCCCATGACGTAGTGGCAGGTCGGGCCGATCTCCATCGGCTCGGCGGTGATGTCGACGTCGGCGAGCTCCTTGAACTGGTGGTACATCGACGGCAGCCGCTTGCGGATGAACTCAGGCGTACGGCGCGACGCGATGTCGAGGTAGATGCCGCCGTGCGGAGTGCCTCGCCCGGCCTTGATCTCGGAGTTGATGGCGCGCGCGACCTCGTCGCGCGGCAGCAGCTCGGGTGGTCGGCGGTTGTTCTTCTTGTCGTCGTACCAGCGGTCCGCCTCCTCGATGGAGTCGGCGGTCTCGGCCTTGAAGAAGTCCGGGATGTAGTCGAACATGAAGCGCTTGCCCTCGGAGTTCTTCAGGATGCCGCCGTCGCCGCGCACCGACTCCGTCACCAGCAGGCCCTTGACCGAGGGCGGCCAGACCATGCCCGTCGGGTGGAACTGCACGAACTCCATGTTGATCAGGCTGGCGCCCGCCCGCATCGCGAGGGCGTGGCCGTCGCCGGTGTACTCCCGGGAGTTGGAGGTGACCTTGAAGGACTTGCCGATGCCGCCGGTGGCGAGGATGACGCTGGGGGCGTCGAAGACGATGAACCGGCCGGACTCGCGCCAGTAGGCAAAGGCGCCGGCGATCTTCCCGTCGGCCTTGAACAGGTCGGTGACCGTGCACTCCATGAAGACGTCGATGCCGAGCGCGACCGCGCGCTGCTGCAGCGTGCGGATCATCTCGAGGCCGGTCCGGTCGCCGACGTGGGCGAGCCGGGCGTACTTGTGGCCGCCGAAGTCGCGCTGGCTGATCAGCCCGTCCTCGGTGCGGTCGAAGAGCGCGCCCCAGTCCTCGAGCTCCTGCACCCGCTCGGGGGCCTCCTGCGCGTGCAGCTGCGCCATCCGCCAGTTGTTGAGCATCTTCCCGCCGCGCATGGTGTCGCGGAAGTGCACTTCCCAGTTGTCCTCGGGATAGACGTTGCCCATCGAGGCAGCGATGCCACCCTCGGCCATCACCGTGTGCGCCTTGCCCAGCAGCGACTTGCAGACGATCGCCACCCGGGCGCCCGAGTCGTGCGCCGCGATCGCCGCGCGGAGCCCGGCCCCGCCGGCGCCGACCACGACGACGTCATAGGTGTGGCGTTCCATACCGCCTTCGGCGAAGCCGGACATCTCGTTGCCGGTCATGGGGTGTCGTGTCGTGTCAGCCATGTCTCTAGAAGAACCTCACGTCGGTGATCGTGCCCGTCGCCAGCAACCAGATGTAGAGGTCGACCGGGGCGACGGAGAACAGGGAGTACCACGCGTACTTGCCGTGGTCGGCGTTCAGCTTCGAGACCCGGGTCCAGAGCTTGTAGCGGACCGGGTGCTTGGAGAAGTGCCGTAGTCGCCCGCCCACGGTGTGCCGACACGAGTGGCACGAGAGCGTGTAGAGCCAGATGAAGACGACGTTGATCAGCATCAGCAGCGTGCCCGGGCCCATGTGGCCCCACTCGTGCTCGGCGTTGCGGAAGGCCAGCACGACGTCGAAGGACAGGATGAGGGCGACCAGCACGGCGGCGTACCAGAAGTAGCGGTGCACGTTCTGCAGGATCAGCGGCAGCCCTGGTCTCGCCGGAGTAGGCCTTGTGCGGCTCGGCGACCGCGCAGGCGGGCGGCGAGAGCCAGAAGGCCCGGTAGTAGGCCTTGCGGTAGTAGTAGCAGGTCATCCGGAAGCCCAGCGGGAAGATCAGGATGATCAGCGCGGCCGACAGCGGGAAGGCCTTGAACGGCTGCCCGAAGTCGGAGGCGCCCTCGACGCAGTCGCCCAGACAGGGCGAGTAGAACGGCGAGAGATAGGGCGAGGAGTAGTAGTCGCGGCCCATGAACGCGCGCACCGTCGCGTAGACGACGAAGGCGCTGAACACCGCGAACGTCGTCAGCGGCGCGATCCACCACCGGTCCGTCCGCAGCGTGCGAGCGTCGATGCTGGCTCGCGTGGGTCCTGTCACTCCGGTATCGGTCCCTGCATTGGTCAAGGCGCAGTCTCCTCCGTGGTGGACAACGGGACCGACTATGGCTTGTGTCACACGTCAGGGGGAAGGGGGCGCGCCCGACAGACCGACCGGTAACCGGACATATGTCACAGGCCCAACGTCCATCGAGGGGTCCTCAGCGCGGTACGGTGCTGGACGTGTCAACCACGTCTCTGGTCAAAGGGGCGCGTGCATCGCGCTCGACCATCGCGCTCAAGCTCCTGATGGCTATTTCCGGCCTCATCTTCATCGGCTTCGTGCTGATGCACATGTACGGAAATCTCAAGGCCTTCGCCGGCCATGACGCCTTCAACGAGTACGCCCACCACCTGCGCACCTTCGGTGAGCCGATGCTGCCCCACGAGGGGTTGCTCTGGATCATCCGCGTCGTGCTGCTCGGCGCTCTGATCGTGCACGTCTACGCCGCCGTCATGTTGTGGCGCCGCGCGAAGCGCGCCCGCACCACGCCGTACGTCATGAAGAAGCACACGGGCGCGATCTTCGCGAGCCGGCTGATGCGCTGGGGCGGCGTCACGCTGCTGCTGTTCATCATCTGGCACCTCCTGAACTTCACCATCGGCAAGGTCAACGTGCAGGGCGGTCCGACCAACGACCCCTACAACCTGCTGGTCGACACGTTCGACACGTGGTGGCTCACGGTGATCTACCTCGTCGCCATGCTCGCCCTCGGCGCGCACCTGCACCACGGCGTCTGGAGCGCCGCGCAGACCCTCGGCCTCACGGGCAACGCCAAGGCCCGCGCGACGTGGAAGAAGATCGCCTTCGCCACGGCGCTGGTCATCTCGGTCGGCTTCTCGCTGGTGCCGATCTTCGTCCTCGCCGGCGTCATCTCGAAGTAAGGGATCTCCATGAACTACGAAATGCCGGACACCACGACGACGGCCGAACCCTCGCAGGACACGCCCGCGGAGATGACCGACGACGCCGCGGGTTACTACACCCCGGGCGACCCGCTCGTCGACGCCAAGGCCCCGACCGGCCCCATCGCCGACCGCTGGCAGGACCGCAAGTTCGAGGCTCGCCTCGTCAACCCGTCCAACCGCCGCAAGCTCGACATCATCATCGTCGGCACCGGCCCGGCTGGCGCCTCGGCCGCCGCCACGCTCGGCGAGGCCGGCTACAACGTGAAGTCCTTCTGCTACCGGGACTCCCCGCGTCGTGCCCACTCGATCGCCGCGCAGGGCGGCATCAACGCCGCGAAGAACTACAAGGAGGACGGCGACTCCGTCCACCGCCTCTTCTACGACACGGTCAAGGGCGGCGACTACCGCTCGCGCGAGTCCAACGTCTACCGCCCGGCCGAGGTCAGCACCAACATCATCGACCAGTGCGTCGCCCGGGGCGTCCCGTTCGCCCGGGAGTACGGCGGTCTGCTGGACAACCGCTCGTTCGGCGGCGTACAGGTGTCGCGGACGTTCTACGCCCGTGGCCAGACCGGCCAGCAGCTGCTGATCGGCGCCTACCGGGCCCTCGAGCGCCGTGTCGCGGCCGGCACGGTCGAGACCTTCACCCGGCACGAGATGCTGGAGCTGATCGTCGTCGACGGCAAGGCCCGCGGCATCATCGCCCGCGACATGGTCACCGGCGCGATCGAGACGCACCTCGCCGACACCGTCGTGCTCGCCAGCGGCGGCTACGGCAACGTCTTCTACCTCTCCACCAACGCGATGGGCTGCAACGTCACCGCCGCGTGGCGTGCGCACCGCAAGGGCGCCTACATGGCCAACCCCTGCTACACGCAGATCCACCCGACCTGCATCCCGGTCTCCGGTTCGCACCAGTCCAAGCTGACGCTGATGAGCGAGTCGCTCCGCAACGACGGCCGCATCTGGGTGCCGAAGAACGAGGCCGACTGCGACAAGGACCCGCGCGACATCGCCGAGGAGGACCGCGACTACTACCCGGAGCGGATCTACCCGTCCTTCGGCAACCTGGTCCCCTGCGACATCGCGTCGCGTGCGGCCAAGCACGTCTGCGACGAGGGCCGCGGTGTCGGCCCGAAGGTCGACGGTGTCCGTCGCGGTGTCTACCTCGACTTCGCCGCCGCCATCGAGCGCCCGGGTCGTGACGGCATCGAGGAGAAGTACGACAACCTCCCGGACATGTACGAGCGGATCACGGGTGAGAACCCCTACGAGATGCCGATGCGCATCTACCCCGCCGTGCACTACGTCATGGGCGGCGTGTGGGTCGACTACGACCTGATGTCGACGATCCCCGGCCTGTTCGTGACCGGTGAGGCCAACTTCTCCGACCACGGCGCCAACCGTCTCGGCGCCTCGGCGCTGATGCAGGGCCCGGCCGACGGCTACTTCGTGCTGCCGCACACCATCCGCGACTACCTCGCGGACGGGCCGTTCGAGAAGGTCGACGAGTCGCACCCGGCCGTCGTGGAGGCCCGTACCTCGGTCGAGGAGCGGATCAACCACTTCCTCAACGTCAACGGCACCCGCAGCGTCGACTCCTACCACCGCGAGCTCGGCAACATCATGTGGGAGTACTGCGGCATGGAGCGGACCGAGGACGGCCTGAAGAAGGCCATCGACCTCATCCGCACCCTCAAGGACGACTTCTGGCGCAACGTGAAGGTGCTCGGCACCAACGAGTCGCTCAACCAGTCGCTCGAGAAGGCCGGTCGGGTCGCCGACTTCATCGAGCTCGGTGAGCTCATGTGCATCGACGCCCTCAACCGCCGCGAGTCCTGCGGCGGCCACTTCCGTGGCGAGTCGCAGACCGAGGACGGCGAGGCCCTGCGCCACGACGACCTCTTCGCGTACGTCGCAGCGTGGGAGTTCGCCGGTGACGGTGAAGCGCCAGTCCTGCACAAGGAAGAACTCACCTACACAGCCATCGAGATGAAGCAGCGGAGCTACAAGTGAGCAGCAACAGCAACATGAGCCTGACGCTCAAGATCTGGCGTCAGCCCGATGCCGTCTCGGCCGGCGCGATGCATACCTACCAGCTCGACGACGTGTCCCCGGACATGTCGTTCCCCGGAGATGCTCGACGTCCTCAACGAGCAGCTGAACGCGAAGGGCGAGGACCCGATCGCGTTCGACTCCGACTGTCGCGAGGGCATCTGCGGCATGTGTGGCCTGATGATCAACGGTGACGCGCACGGTCCCGAGGTCACCACCACGTGCCAGCTGCACATGCGTTCCTTCACCGACGGCGAGACCATCACCATCGAGCCGTGGCGCGCCACCGCTTTCCCGGTGATCAAGGACCTCGTCGTCGACCGCAGCGCCTTCGACCGGATCATCCAGCAGGGTGGCTACATCTCGGTCAACACGGGTTCCGCGCCCGAGGCCCACTCCGTGCCGGTCCCCCGCGACGACGCGATGCGCGCCTTCAGCGTGGCCACCTGCATCGGCTGTGGCGCCTGCGTGGCGGCCTGCCCCAACGGCTCGGCCTCGCTGTTCATGGGTGCCAAGATCACCCACCTCGGCGAGCTCCCCCGGGGCCAGCCCGAGCGCGACTCCCGCGTCGTCAACATGGTCGCCCAGCACGACCACGAGGGCTTCGGTGGTTGCACCAACATCGGCGAGTGCACCGCCGCCTGCCCCAAGGAGATCCCGCTCGACGTGATCTCGCAGCTGAACAAGGACCTGCGCACCGCGCTGGCCCACGGTCACTGAGCACTTCGCTGGCCCGTCCGGACGACTCGTCCGGGCGGGCCAGCGGTCATTCGGGCGCTCGTCCGCCCGCCGCTCCACCTGCCCCCACGCCCACACGTCCGCACGCCCACAGCGGTGCGTCAGCCACATTTCCGGCCGAGGAATGTGGTCTACGCACCGCTGGATCAGCGGCCGCAGGGCGTACGACGTCTCGAAGCGGACGGAAGAGGCTTCCCCAGAGCTCCCCGAACTCAGGCTCGGGCCCCTCGTAGCCGGCCTCGGCGAGAGCCCGGAAGACGAGCCTGATCGCCACCCGGGGTCGTCTCAGGCGCTCCTTGGTGATCTGGAGGTATGCCGCCTGAATCCGCCGGAAGATCAGGTAGCGATCGATGTCCGCGATGTACTGGCTGCGGTCCTCCCGGTGGTGGCCGCCCTCGTACTCGACCGCCTGACGCCACGGTGCCCACCACAGGTCCGGGATCACCAACGTTCCGTCGTCGGTCCTGAGCTCGGGATTCACGTCTGGCTCGGGCAGCCCACTGAAACGCACCAGCGTGAGCAGCTCTGCCTCGGGCAACGACCGGCAGCGACCCTCCGAGTGCTCCAGCACCCACCGCGCCTCGAGCACGCCGCGACGCCGGGGCTGTTCGACCAGCAGCCTCTGCAACGCCTCGAGGTCCAGCTGCTCGAGGTGCAGCAGCATCGAGCCCACCTTGATCGCGTCGATCACCCTTGCCTCTGCGCAGTAGGCGACGAAAGCTGCCTCGACATCCACCCCTTCGTCGCCAGCGGAGGGCATCGACACCGTGCGATGCAGGAAGATCCCCGGGATCGTCAGGTGGTGGTCGACCGCCACCACGAAGTGCAGCGGCTCGGACGGACCGTAGTCCAGGGCCGAGCTCCCCGGATCCTCGTGATGCCAGTCGTCCTCGCTTCCGCGGGCAGCGCCGACCTCGCGGCCTCGATCCGATCGGCGAACGTGAGCACGTGGTCACGATGGCAGTAGACCCCGTCGTGCAGGCGCGTGAACTGGACGCCTTCGAGCACCCGGGCGGTGATCCCGGCCTCGAGCGCCTCACCGCGGGAGAACGGACGTGAGCGGAAGATGTCGGGGACGACGAACATGGATCGATTGCGCCACGATTCGCCGGCCAGCGCGTCGCCGTACCCCCGATGCCTGTGGATGGAGGCCGCCCAACAGCCCCTGTGCACGCGTTGCGGCCAGCCTCCGGTACTCCCCTCGGCGGTGGCACACCCACAAAATCCTCGTCAGGAATGTGGCTCACTCACCGCTACTGGGCAGAATCGCATGTGGCCACGCCGACCACGGGTGGCACACCCACAAAATCCTCGTCAGGAATGTGGCTCACTCACCGCTGGGGAGCTCGCGGGGAGCGGAGCACCTTCGCACCCCAGGGCCGCGAAGACGCCACCCGGGACCGGGTTGATCACGATCAGCACGGTGTGCGCGATCCAGTAGCCGGCCGGGCGGTCCTCACCGGCGCTGTGCGCGGCGTAGAGGTTCTTGGTGAACATCCCCCACGTGATGAAGTTCCACACGGCGACGCCGAGCAGGAACAGTCCGTGCTTGCGCTGCATCTGCATCTTCACTTCTTCTTTCGTCGGAGTACGGCGACCAGCGCGAGCATCACGCCCGCGCCCGCCGCAAAGGCGCCCTTGGTCGAGGACGGCGCAGGAGCAGGAGAGGCGGCCGCGAGCGAGACCTGCGGCCCGTGGACGAGCCCCTCCGCGGGCGGGACCGTGAGCAGGGCACGGGCCGAGGCAGACGTGTGCGCCCACGCCGCGGCGTACATGACCACGCGGGAGAAGTAGTTGATCCACACGACGAGGATCAGCGCGATGCCGAACGCCCGGAAGGCGGGCTGCTCCTTGGTGGTGGACATCAGGTAGGTCGAGAGCTGCTTGAGCACCTCGAAGCCGAGGGCGCCGAGCAGGGCGCCCGACCACAGGGAGCGGGTCGGGGTGTGCGGATCGGCGAGCAGCTTGAACATGACGAAGAACAGCAGCATGTTGGCCAGCAGCCCGATGACGACAGCGAGGATCCCGAGCGCCCAGCCGAGCTCGGAGTCGAGCCCCACCCAGTCGAGGATGGCGTCGGAGAAACCGGTCACCGCGCCGGCGATCGCCACGCTGACGATCAGCACCGGGCCGATCGTCGCGAGGCTCAGGAGGTCCTTGACCTTGCCGACGACGAAGTTGGGCTTCTCCCGCTTCGGCATCTCGAAGACGGCCATCAGGGCCTCGCGCATGCCCGAGAGCCAGCCGAGGCCGGAGTAGAGGACGCCGACGACCCCGATGCCTGCGGCCGCGGCGGCGGCGCTCTGCACCTGTTCGAGCGAGATCGTCCCGCCGGCCCCGTCGGCGCTGACCATGCCCGGGAGGACCCCGTTGATGGCGTCGATCAGCTGGTCCCGGGCGTCGTAGACCTGTGAGACCCGGCCGACCACGAAGAACGCCAGCGCCATGATCGGGAAGAAGGACAGGAAGCCGAAGAACGTCACCGCACCGGCGAGCCCGTTGCCGTTGACGCTGCCGTAGTGCAGGAACGTCCGGACCACGTGGTCGACGAACGGCCGTCGCTCCCGGAGCGCGCCCAAGCGCTGCTTCGCGGTCTGGACGATGGACATCAGAGCAGCGCGAACTCGCGGGTGGGTTGCCAGCCGGCGCCGTCGTCGTGGACGTAGAGGGCGAAGTGGTCGGCCGCGAACTCGCACTCGAAGTCGGCCAGCTCGCGGAACGCCCGGTCGAGCTGGGCGTCGGCGAGGTGATGGGCAATCGTGACGTGCGGGTGGTAGGGGAAGCCGAGGTCGACGTCCAGCGGCCCGCTGCGCACCGCCCGGGCCAGCTGCTCGCACTGGGAGATCCCCTCGACCACAGCGACGAAGACGACCGGCGAGACGGGCCGGAAGGTGCCGGTGCCGCGGAGGTGGATGCGGAACGCCTCGATCGTGGGTGCGACGGCCGCCGGGTGTGACTCGACAACTGCCGGGTCCGCGGCCGAGACGTCCACCGGCGGGATCAAGGTGATGTGCGTGGGGATGTGCGTGGCCGTGAGGTCGCCGACGGAGGTCCGGTAGTCCCGGAGCTCGGTGGCCCAGGGGCTCCGGAATCGCGACGGCAACTCCGATGGTCGGCACGCCGAGACCCTACCGAACTGGTTCGCGGAGCGGGGCAGGCGGTTTGTAGGATCGCTCCTCGTGAGCGACTCCTATCAGGCAGCCCCGGCGCGAAGCGCCGCGATCGAGAAGCGACTGGAGGAGAATCCCGAGAGCTTGCGGATGCTGACGGGTGACCGCCCGACCGGCGCCCTGCACATCGGCCACTACTTCGGCTCGATCAGGAACCGCGTCAGGCTCCAGCGCAGCGGCGCCGAGATCTGGCAGCTGATCGCCGACTACCGAGTCATCACCGACCGGGAGATGCTCGGCGACATCCGGGGCAGCGTGCGCAGCCTGACGCTCGACAACATCGCGGCCGGCCTCGATCCCGAGCGCGCCACGATCTTCACGCACTCCGCCGTGCCGGCGCTCAACCAGCTGATGCTGCCGTTCCTCAGCCTCGTCAGCGTCGCCGAGCTGCAGCGCAACCCCACGGTCAAGGACGAGGCCAAGACCGCCGGCATCACCAGCATCGGCGGTCTGCTCCTCACCTATCCCGTGCACCCGGGCGGCCGACATCCTCTTCTGCAAGGCCAACGTCGTGCCCGTGGGCCGCGACCAGCTCCCCCACGGAGCAGACCCGCGTCGTGGCGCGCCGCTTCAACGAGCGCTACGGCGCAACCTTCCCCGAGCCCGACGCGCTGCTGTCGGAGGCAACCAACATCCCGGGTCTCGACGGCACCAAGATGAGCAAGTCCAAGGGCAACGTCATCGAGCTGCGGATGACCGCCGACGAGACGGCCAAGAAGCTCAAGGGCGCCAAGACCGACAGCGACCGGGTGATCACCTACGACCCGGTCGCCCGCCCCGAGGTCGCCAACCTGCTGCTGCTCATCTCGCTGTGCGAGGGCACCGCGCCTGAGCTGGTCGCCGAGGAGATCGGCGACGGCGGCGGTGGCGCACTGAAGAAGCGGCTCACCGAGGCGATCAACACCGAGCTCGCGCCGGTGCGCGCCCGCCGGCTGGAGCTCGAGCAGGATCCGGCGTACGTCTCGGACATCCTGCGTGCCGGCAACGCCCGCGCCAACGAGGTTGCCGAGGCGACCCTCGACGAGGTGCGCGAGCGGATGGGCATGGTCTACACCTGAGCGAGCCCGGACAAAACCTACGCTCGCGTAGATTTTTTGTTCATGAGTATGGCGTTGTGCGCTAACTCGTGAGTAACATCACCGCAGCCGGGAGGACCGGCGCGGGGGACGTTGCTTGGGAGGGCACACAAGAATGAAACGCGCACGCACACTGGTTGCGTCCATCACCACACTCATGGCGTCGGCCATCGTGGTCGTCTCCGCACCGACGACGGCCCACGCCGTCGTCGAGGAGGCGCCGCGTCCGGCGTTCTACGAGGCGCCCGCCACGCTGCCGGCCACCAACGGGGCGGTGATCCGCACGGAGCCCATGAGCTTCCTGCTCGACCCGCTCGACGCCACCAGCCCGGTCACCAACGCCAAGCGGGTGCTCTACAAGACCACCAACCGCGCCGGCAAGGCGATCGCCGTCTCCGGTGTCGTCCCTGGTCCCCAAGACCAGCTGGATCGGCTTCGGCTCGCGCCCGGTGATCGGCTACGCGGCCGGCACCCGGGGCATGGGCGACGTCTGCGCCCCCTCGCGGCAGTACAGCGAGGGCTTCTGAGTACGAAGCAGCTGGCATCCGGGCACTGCTCAACCCGGGGCTACGCCGTGGCCCTGACCGACTACGAGGGTCTCGGCACCGCCGGCATCCACACCTACATGGACCGCGTCTCACAGGGCCGGGCCGTCCTCGACGTCATCCGGGCCGCCCAGCGGATCTCGGGCACCGGTCTCTCCTCGACCAGCCCCGTGGGCCTCGAGGGCTACTCGCAGGGCGGTGGCGCCGCGGCCTCGGCCGCCGAGCTCGCCGCGACCTACGCCCCTGAGCTTCGGATCAAGGGTGCCGTGGTCGGAGCCGTTCCTGCCGACCTCAACGCCGTGGCCGTGGGCCTCGACGGTGGCCTCTACTCCGCCTTCGCCTTCTTCGCCCTGCGCGGTCTCGCCGCCAGCTACGACGTCGACACGGTGCCCTACCTCAACGCCGAGGGCGTCAAGACCATGCAGCAAGTCGAGCAGGACTGCGTGTTCGACCTGTTCGGACACTCGTTCGTGAAGTCGGAGACCCTGAGCTACAACGGCAAGGGCATGTCCGACCTGATGGCGCTGCCGCAGTTCGCCGGCATCATCGCCGACCAGCGGATCGGCACCATCAAGCCGAGCATGCCGGTGCTCGTGCTCCACTCCGCGCTCGACGACGTCATCCCGTTCGCCGTGGGCAAGACGATGGCGAAGTCGTGGTGCGGCAAGGGCGCCAACGTGCGCTTCACACCCAATGTGATGCCGGGCCATGTCGGCGGCTACACACCCGTCATCGCCGAGGCGGCGATGTTCTTCGAGAACCGCTTCGCCGGCCTGCCGCAGTGGAACAACTGCTGGACGCTGTGACCCGGCGCTGACCGAGTCGCCCCGAGGGCGTGGTCCGGACCGTTCACGCGGTCCGGGCCACGCCCTCGATCACTTGGTCGGCCCACGGGTTGACGCCGGCCAGCTCGCGGCGGCGCTCCATCAGCTCGACCGGGTCGTGCGTACGCCGATCGCGCAGTGCCCGCCGGCGATCGAGCTCGGCTTCGTCGGGCTGGGAGGTCTGGTTCGCG
The DNA here is from genome assembly GCF_024703895.1 of Nocardioides sp. B-3. Classification (GTDB taxonomy): domain Bacteria; phylum Actinomycetota; class Actinomycetes; order Propionibacteriales; family Nocardioidaceae; genus Nocardioides. Next base: position 2,684,596 of record NZ_CP087968.1, on the reverse strand, counting down.
TCCATGTCGAAAGCGTGCCCGCGGTATGCGAACAAGCGGTGGACACGGTGTTACGCCGGTGTTCCCATTCGGTCCGGAACGGTGAGATCCCGGTTACGTCGGTGGATCACGGCGGAGAGCACCAGCACGGCGAAGCCCGCCACGCTCAGGGCGACGCCGACGAGCGCCGGTGCGCGGTAGCCCATACCGGCCGCGATCACCGGGCCGCCCAGCCGGGCGCCCAGCGCGTTGGCGACGTTGAGGGATGCGTGGTTCAGGGCCGCGCCGAGCGTCTGCGCCTCACCGGCGACGTCCATCAACCGCAGCTGCAGGTTGACCACGAGCACCGGAACCGAGCGCGGTGATCAGGAAGACCACCGGCAGAGCCAGCCAGCCACCGGGGGCCGTCAGCCAGAAGAGCATCAGCGTCGCGCCCATGCCGACGGCGCCGATCAGCAGCGACCGGAAGATCGACCAGTCGGCCATCACCCCGGCCAGCCGGTGCCGGCCACCATGCCGAGACCGAAGGAGAACAGGAAGACCGGCACGGCCGACTCCCCCAGCCCGCCGACCTCGGTGACGGTCGGTGCGATGTAGGTGTAGACGGCGAACATGCCGCCGAAGCCGATGGCCCCGGCCACCGGGGTCAGCCAGACCTGAGGCAGCCTGAAGGCCCCGAGCTCGCGGCGACCGCTGGCCTCGCTGTCGCCCGGGCAGCTGGGGACGAAGGCCAGCACCAGCGCCAGCGTGACGACGCCGAGCGCCGTGACCACCCAGAAGGCGGTGCGCCAGCCGAGGTTCTGCCCCAGCCGGGTCGCGGCCGGTACGCCGACCACGTTGGCCACGCTCAGGCCGAGCATGACCGCCGCGACCGCGCGGCCCTTCCGAGCCGGGCTGGCCATGCTGGCCGCCAACAGTGACGCGACGCCGAAGTAGGCACCGTGAGGAAGACCGGCGGCGAAGCGAGCGACCATCAGTGCGCCGTACGACGTGGCGAGGGCGCTGGCGGCGTTGCCGAGGGCGAAGGCGACCATCAGCGCCACCAGCAGGGCGCGTCGCGGCAGGCGGGCGCCCGGGAAGGCCGGGATGGGTGCGCCGACGACGACGCCGAGGGCGTAGGCGGAGATGACGTGGCCCCCGGTGGGGATCGAGACCTCGACGCCCTCGGAGATCTGGGGCAGCAGGCCCATCGTCACGAACTCCGTGGTGCCGATCGCGAAGCCGCCCATGGCGAGCGCGAGGACCGCCAGTCCGAAGTGGCGGGCGCGCACGACCGGCGTGTGGTCGATCTCAGGAGCGTCGGAAGTCGTGGTCATCTGCACTCATTCTCCAAGGCCCGGAGCCCGCCGCCAATTCCCCGAGCGTGATTCCTAGGGTGACGTGATGGACTCCACGACGCGTCTCTCGGGCACGCCGCCGTTCTTCTCGACCGGCCAGCAGATCGTCTGGCGGTACGGCGACGTCACCGCGCCGCACTACGCGCTCACCCTCACCGTGGTCCGCGACGACGCGGACTCGCTCGTCGCCCGGCTGCCGGCCGGCACCCCGGACTCGTCGCGCAGCGCGCCGACGGGGCTCGACATGCGAGACCCCGAGGCAAGCGACTCGATGTTCACCGCGCCCCGCGTGCAGGCCGAACGCGCCCTGGACCGACTACGACGTGCTGCGGGTCGCGCCCACGGGACAGCCCCGGTCGCTGTGGGTGTTCTTCACGCGGGCCGGCGAGCACCTCGGGTGGTACGTCAACCTCGAGGACGTGCACCGCCGCGACACCGACACGATCTACTCCACCGACCGACTGCTCGACCTCTGGGTGGAGCCGGACCGCGTCCGCGAACGCAAGCACGAGGATGAGCTCGAGATCGCAGTCGAGCAGGGGCGCTACACCCGGGCCGAAGCCGACTCGTTCCCGGCCGACGCAGCCGTGGTCGAGACAGTCATCGACGCGTGGGGCTCGCCCTTCTGCGACGGCTGGGAGACGTTCCGTCCGGACCCGGCGTTGACGACTCCCCCAGAACCGCCCGAAGCGACCGTCCAACCGTGAGTGCCTCTGAGCACCCGATCGAGCTGAGCACCCGATCGAGCTCGCGCTACCGAACAGTCAAGGGGTCTTCCGGCCCGGAGACCCCCTGTACTGCTCGGTAGCGCGGCTTGGCTATCAGAGCGAGGCGAGCGCCTCGTTGAGCGTGGTGCTCGGGCGCATCACCGCGTTGGCGAGCTCGTCGTCGGGCTCGTAGTAGCCACCGATGTCCGCGGGCGAGCCCCGGACGGCGATCAGCTCCTCGACGATCTTCGCCTCGTTCGCACGCAGGGTGCCGGCCAGCGCGGCGAAGGCCGCGGCCAGCTCGGCGTCGTCGGTCTGCTTGGCCAGCTCCTCGGCCCAGTAGAGACCGAGGTAGAAGTGCGAACCGCGGTTGTCGATCGTGCCGAGCTTGCGACCGGGCGAACGGTCCTCGTTGAGGAACGTCTCCGTCGCGCGGTCGAGCGTGTCGCTGAGGATCTTGGCGCGGGCATTGTCGTCGAAGGCCGCCGGGTGCTCCAGCGAGGCAGCCGGGGCGAAGAACTCGCCGAGGCTGTCCCAGCGCAGGTAGTTCTCCTTGACGAGCTGCTGGACGTGCTTGGGCGCCGAGCCGCCGGCGCCGGTCTCGAACAGGCCGCCACCGTTCATCAGCGGGACGATCGAGAGCATCTTGGCGCTGGTGCCCAGCTCGAGGATCGGGAACAGGTCGGTGTTGTAGTCGCGCAGCACGTTGCCGGTCACCGAGATGGTGTCCTCGCCACGGCGGATCCGCTCGATCGACGTCGCGCAGGCGGCGGCCGGGGCGGCGATGGTGATGTCCAGCCCGGACGTGTCGTGCTGCGGGAGGTAGGCGTTGACCTTCTGGATCAGGTTGGCGTCGTGGGCGCGGGTCTCGTCCAGCCAGAAGATGGCCGGCGAGCCGGTGGCCCGGGCGCGCGTCACGGCGAGCTTGACCCAGTCCTGGATCGAGGCGTCCTTGGTCTGGCAGGCGCGCCAGATGTCACCGGCCTCGACGTTGTGGCTGATCAGCTCGTCGCCGTTGGACGCCACGATCGCGATGGTGCCGTCGGTGGTCGCCTCGAAGGTCTTGTCGTGCGAGCCGTACTCCTCCGCCGCCTTGGCCATCAGGCCGACGTTGGACACCGAGCCCATGGTCGTCGGGTCGAAGGCGCCGTGGGCGCGGCAGTCGTCGATCACGGCCCGGAAGACGCCGGCGTAGGACGAGTCCGGGATGACGGCGAGGGTGTCGGCCTGCTTGCCGTCCGCGTCCCACATCTGGCCGCTGGTGCGGATCATGGCGGGCATGCTCGCGTCGACGATGACGTCGGAGGGCACGTGCAGGTTGGTGATGCCCTTGTCGGAGTCGACCATGGCGAGCGCCGGGCCGTCGGCCAGCTCGGCCTCGAAGGACGCCTTGATCGCGTCGGCCTGCTCCAGCTTGCCGATCCCGCCGAGGATGCCGCCCAGCCCGTCGTTGGGGCTGAGACCGGCGGCGGCCAGCGCATCGCCGTACGCCGCGAAGGTCTTGGGGAAGAAGGCGCGCACGACGTGGCCGAAGATGATCGGGTCGGAGACCTTCATCATCGTGGCCTTGAGGTGCACCGAGAACAGGACGTCGTCGGCCTTGGCGCGCTCGATCGACGCCTTGAGGAACTCGTTGAGCGCGTCGACGCGCATCACGGTGGCATCGATGACCTCACCGGTGAGCACCTTGAGCTCGTCCTTGAGCACGGTGACGGTGCCGTCCTTGGCGGTGTGCTCGATGCGCAGGGTGTCGTCGGCGGCGATCACGACGGACTTCTCGTTGTGGAAGAAGTCGTCGGCGTCCATGGTCGCGACGTTGGTGCGCGAGTCGGAGCTCCGGGCACCCATGGAGTGCGGGTGCGACCGGGCGTAGTTCTTGACCGCGCCGGGCGCGCGGCGGTCGGAGTTGCCCTCGCGCAGGACCGGGTTGACCGCGGAGCCCTTGACCTTGTCGTACTTCGCGCGCGTCGCCTTGTCCTCGTCGGACTGCGGGTTCTCGGGGTAGTCCGGGAGGTCGTAGCCCTTGTCCTGCAGCTCCTTGATCGCGGCCTTGAGCTGCGGGATGGAGGCGGACACGTTGGGCAGCTTGATGATGTTGGCCTCGGGCTTGGTGGCCAGCTCGCCCAGCTCGGCGAGCGCGTCGGGGGAGGCGTTTGGCGTCGGTCAGCCGCTCCGGGAACTGGCTGATGATCCGCGCCGCCACGGAGATGTCGCGGGTCTCGACCTCGACGCCGGCGGTCTTGGCATAGGCCGCGATGATCGGCAGGAAGGAGTACGTCGCCAGCATGGGCGCTTCATCGGTGTGGGTGTAGATGATCTTGGCCATGGGTGCGAGCCGCTCCTAGAGACGAGACGTGAGTTCGACCTTGCAAAACTAACTTGACGTCAAGATACCTGATTGTCCGTGCGCCTAGCCTCGCACCCACGGTCCTCATCTCGCTAGAGTGCGCCGTGGTCCACGGGGGGTGGGCGCTCGACTTCTCAGGGAAGGCTGCCGAAGATGACAGACGCAACCAGCACGGACGACACACCGACAACGGGCCAGAAGTTCGCGGCCGAGGTGCTGGGCACCTTCGTCCTGGTCTTCTTCGGCGTCGGCGCCGCCCTGATGAGCGGTGGTGACTACCTCACCACCGGGCTCACCTTCGGCCTGACCGTGGTCGTGATGGCCTACGCCGTCGGTCGCATCTCCGGAGGTCACTTCAACCCGGCCGTCACGCTCGGAGCCGTGCTCGGCGGACGCCTGCCGTGGAGCTCGCTGCCCATCTACGTCGGCGCGCAGCTCGTCGGTGGTCTCGTGGCGGGCGCGGCGCTCTTCGGTCTCATGCACGGCTTCGAGGGCTACAGCTCCGAAGGGGCCATCGGCGCCAACGCCTTCGGTGCGGAGAGCGCGAGCAACTACGCCATGTGGGCCGCCTTCGCGCTCGAGGCGCTGCTGACCCCGGTGTTCCTCTACGTCATCCTCGCGGTGACCGACGAGCGCAACGAGTTCCGGGCCCTGATGGGTCCGCTGACCATCGGCTTCGCGCTCGCGATGATCCACTTCGCGTCCATGGGCGCGACCGGCACCTCGGTCAACCCGGCCCGCTCCATCGGCGTCGGCGTCTTCGGCGGCACCGACGCGATCATCCAGCTCTGGCTCTTCATCGTGGCGCCGCTCGTGGGTGCCGCGATCGCCGGCCTGACCTACCCACTCGTCTTCGGTCACGGCTCGGAGCCGGTCGCCGGGTCCGGCCTCAGCTTCGGTGGCGGCGGCCGTCGCCAGCAGGCCTCCTACGCACCGCCGGCCAACTACGAGCAGCAGTGGAACCGGGGCCAGCCGCCCCAGCAGCAGTGGCAGGCACCGGCCGCGCCGCAGCAGCAGGGCTGGGGTCAGCAGCCGCCCGCCCAGCCGTGGGGCCAGCCGCAGCAACAGCCCGCTCCGCAGGCCGCTCCCCCGGCCCAGCCGCCCGCACAGGCACCTCAGCACTGGGGCCAGCCCGCCGCCGACCCCTACGCCCCGCCCGCTCCGCAGGCGCCGGCCCGAGAGTGGGGTCGTCCGATCGAGGACGACGGCGAGGACGGCCGCACCCGGGTGCGTCGTCCCGACTAATCCGAGTCCGAGCCCACCAACGTGACGGTCTCGGTCTCGCCCTCCTCGAGGACGAGGCCGAGACCTTCCGCGTAGAACTTGTGCTCCTCCGTGCCCGGCTCCAGCGGCGTGGTGTCGAGCGTCTCGACGAGGGCTGTCCACTCGCCCCGGGTCTCATCGAGGCTGAGCACCTCCGCCCGGTCCTCGGCCTCCCCGGGCAGGAACTCCTGCTGGTAGCCGTCGCCCACGCGCGGCGTCGCGGCCATCACCGGGCCCGCCTGCGCGCCGTCGACACCGGCCTCCCACGACCCCTCGGTGCTCTGCTCGCCGTCCTCGAACGCAGTGGTGTCCTCGCCGAAGTACCAGACGTTGCCGCGGGTGTCCTGCGCGTACCAGTCGAAGGTGTCCTCGATGACCGCGCCCGTGGCGTCCCTGACCACGTCGTGGACCACCGTGGTGGTCACACCGGCGACGCCGCGCGTCTCGTCGGTGACGGTCACCTCGATCGTCTCGGTGACCTCGCCGCCCTCGACGACCTCGTAGCGCAGGTGTTGCCGGGCGCGAACGGCAGGTAGGGGTTGTCGATGGTGCGCACGAAGTCGGCAGGGTCGGGGGTCGCCGTCGGGATCTCGAGCCCGTCCACCCCGGCCGGGTCGATCGAGCGCGGCTCTCCGGCGCCGCAACCGCTGGCCAACATCACACCGGGCGCAACAACGGCGATGACCGCGATCCGGACGAGTCGGCGGGCGGCGGGGACAGGCCTCGACATGGGAGCAGAATGCCAGTCAACCCTCCCGGGCCCGACGCCGAGTGGCGCTGCTAGCGTCGCTGCGGATCGCATACCACTCACCTTTGCCTACAGGAGTCACCGTGGCTACCACTCCCTTGAAGATCGCCGTCACCGGCGCGGCCGGTCAGATCGGCTACAGCCTGCTCTTCCGTCTCGCCAGCGGCTCGCTGCTCGGCGACCGTCCGATCGAGCTGCGCCTGCTGGAGATCGAGCCCGCGCTGAAGACGCTCGAGGGCGTCGTCATGGAGCTCGACGACTGCGCGTTCCCGCACCGGCCGGGATCGAGATCGGTCACGACCCCGAGAAGATCTTCGACGGCGTCAACCTCGCGCTGCTCGTCGGCGCCCGCCCCCGTGGCCCGGGCATGGAGCGCGGCGACCTGCTCTCCGCCAACGGCGCGATCTTCACCGCGCAGGGCAAGGCCCTCAACGCCGTCGCCGCCGACGACGTCCGCATCGGTGTCACCGGCAACCCGGCCAACACCAACGCGCTGATCGCCTCGAAGAACGCCCCGGACATCCCGGCCGAGCGCTTCTCGGCCCTCACGCGCCTCGACCACAACCGCGCGATCTCGCAGCTCGCGGCCAAGACCGGCGCGGCCGTGACCGACATCAAGAAGATGACGATCTGGGGCAACCACTCGGCCACCCAGTACCCCGACCTCTTCCACGCCGAGGTCGGCGGCAAGAACGCGGCCGAGGTCGTCAACGACCGGGCCCGGATCGCGGACACGTTCATCCCGACCGTCGCCAAGCGTGGCGCCGCGATCATCGACGCGCGGCTCCTCCAGCGCCGCCTCCGCCGCGTCCGCGACCGTCGACGCCGCCCGCGACTGGCTGCTCGGCTCCGCCGAGGACGACTGGGTCTCGATGGCCGTCGTCTCCGACGGTTCCTACGGCGTGCCCGAGGGCCTCATCTCGTCCTTCCCCGTCACCACCAAGAACGGTGACTGGGAGATCGTCCGGGGGCCTCGAGATCGACGAGTTCTCGCGCGGTCGCATCGACGCCTCCACGGCCGAGCTGGCCGAGGGCGCGACGCGGTCACCGAGCTCGGTCTGATCTGATCCAGGTCGACTGCTTGACCAAGTAACCGGCGGTTACACCGACTGAACGGCCCACGCAACGGCCGTCCAATTGGGGTAACCGCCGGTTACATTTTCGGGGTGGACTAGAGGCCGGGCTGGTCCGGGATCGAGGTCGTCAGGAAGATCAGGGCGGCACCGAGGGCCACGAGCACGGCCACGTCGAGCGCCTTGTGGCGTACGGCGAGCATGCCGGCGTCGCGCGGACCCGGGACCGTGCGGACGGCGGCCGCGAAGATCAGCGCGCCGCCGACGATCCGGATCCCGATCCGCCAGTCGCTCAGGGACGCCACCGCCAGTCCGGCGACCGTGACGGCCAGCACGAGCAGGTAGAACGCGCCCCCGATGGTCGAGGGATAGCGGCGCTCCTCCCGGTCCTGCGACGGGTGGTCACCGTCGACGAGGTCCTCGGCCGAGATCGGCGGCACGCTCTCGGGCGGCACGATGCGCCCGGTGTCCGGCTGATCGGGTGAGCGATCGTCCAACGGCGGCTCGAGCGGATCGGGCACAGGACTCCTCATCAGAGGGGGTGGGTCTGTTCAGCAATCTCCACGATATTGGTCAACAGCATGGCGCGGGTCATCGGACCGACGCCCTTGGGGTTCGGGGAGACCCAGCCGGCGACGTCCCACACGTCGGGGTGCACGTCGCCGGTGACCTTGCCGTCGACGCGCGAGACGCCCACATCGAGGACGGCCGCACCGGGCTTGATCATGTCGGCGGTGATGATGCCGGGGACCCCGGCAGCCGCGACCACGATGTCGGCGTGCCGCACGTGGGCGGCGAGATCGAGCGTGCCGGTGTGGCACAGGGTCACGGTGGCGTTCTCGGAGCGACGCGTCAGGAGCAGCCCGAGCGGGCGGCCGACGGTGAGTCCGCGGCCGACGACGGCCACCTCGGCACCGGCGATCTGCACGCCATGGCGACGCAGCAGCTCGATCGCGCCGACGGGGGTGCACGGCAGCGGGCCGGCCTCACCGAGCACGAGCTTGCCGAGGTTGGTCGGGTGCAGGCCGTCGACGTCCTTGTCCGGGTCGACGCGCGAGAGCAGGGCGAACTCGTCGAGGCCGGTCGGCTGCTGGACCGGGGAAGCCCGTGCAGTCGGGGTCGGCGTTGAGCTCGTCGATCACGGCCTCGACCTCGGCTCCGGGTCGCGGTCGCGGGCAGGTCGCGGCGGATCGACGCGATGCCCAGCTCGGCGCAGTCCTTGTGCTTGGCGCCGACATACCACTGCGAGCCGGGGTCGTTGCCGACGAGCACGGTGCCGAGGCCGGGCGTGATGCCGCGCGCCTTGAGGGCGGCGACCCGCTCGGTGAGCTCGGCCTTGATGGTGCGCAGCGTGGCTGCGCCGTCGAGGGTCTGGGCAGTCACGCTGTCTCCAAGGTGGTGGCGGGTGCGGGTGAACCGTGATGGGCAAGGTAGCGCTCGGCGGCGCGGGCCGCCGGGTGCGAGACGACGGCGGCAGTGACGCCGATGGCGGCGATCACCACCCATCCGGGTGCGCCCCTGTGTCAGGGCGAGGAAGGTGTAGAGCGCCGGGAAGATGATCGGCTCGACACGGTAGCCGAGGCCCCAGACGCCCCGGTAGTCGCCCATGCGGCTGGGGTCCGACAGCTCGGCGGTGAAGCCCCAGTCGGAGGCCGACTGCCACAGCTCGGCACCGGTGATGGTGATGTGGCCGATCCAGATCAGCACGATCGAGACCCAGCCGACGGTCTCGTGGGTGACGCTGAGGACAAGGCAGGACAGCACGAACGCCCAGCCCGACCGGCGCACCGCGCGCAGCGAGCCGTTGACCGAGTCGGCGCCGCGCGAGGCGCGCACCTGCAGCAGCACGGCCAGCACGGTGTTGGTGCCGAACAGCCACGCGAGCAGGGTCTGCGGGGCGTCGGTGCGTTCGACCAGCCAGAGCGGCACGACGACGTTCAGCAGCACTGGTTGGACGACAGCACGCCGTTGCACATCGCCGGGACGAGGAAGCCCTTGTTCTTCAGGGCGGCCGGGGTGACGTGCACGTCGGTGCCGACGGCGACCTCGACCTTGCGCGTGAGCGCGGGCAGGAACGAGATCATCACCGCGTTGATCACCAACAGGCCGGCGGTGATGAGGGGTACGGCGATGATGGCTTCCCGGGTCCCGATGCCGAGGGCCACGCCCGCCGTACCGGCACCGAGCGTGTAGCCGACGTTGCGAGCCGCCCGCTGGTAGGCCATCGCCGCGACCCGCTTGTCACGCGGGAAGACCTCGATCCGGTAGACGTTGCGCGCGGAGCGGCTGGCCGTCTCGACGCAGGCCAGCACGGCCAGCAGCAGGACGAACGTCACGAACCCGGACGCGAGCGGCCGGGCGAGGTAGAGCATCGCCTCGATGAAGGCGCTGATCATCCACAGCCGCTTCGCGCCGACCCGGTCGCTGAGCCGCCCGAGCGGGATCGACAGCGCGAGGGTCACGCACGCCGCAGCCGACATGCCGAGGCCGATCTGGGCGCCGGTGAGGCCGACGATCTGGGTGAAGAAGACGGCCGTGCCGGTCAGGAACGACCCGGTCGCGAACGCCGACAGCACCGACTGGAGCGCGAGGTCGCGCTCCAGCTTGGTCGCCGGGATGATCCCCCTGAAGAAGCGGAGCATCAGTGGAAGAAGTGCCTCGTGCCGGTGAAGTACATCGTGATGCCGGCCTTCTCGGCCGCCTCGATGACCTCGTTGTCGCGCATCGAGCCGCCCGGCTGCACGATCGCCGTCACGCCGGCGTCGATCAGCACCTGCGCACCGTCGGCGAAGGGGAAGAACGCATCCGACGCGGCGACCGAGCCAGCGGCCCGCTCCCCCGCCCGCTCGACCGCGAGGCGGCAGGAGTCGACCCGGTTGACTGGCCCATGCCGACGCCGACGGACGCACCGTCGGCGGCGAGCAGGATGGCGTTGGACTTCACGGACCGGCAGGCGCGCCGGGCGAAGGCGAGGTCGGCGAGCACCTCCGGCGTCGCGGCGGTGCCGGTCGCGAGCGTCCAGGTGGACGGGTCGTCGCCGTCGGCGTCGATGACGTCGCGGTGCTGCAGCAGCAGGCCGCCGGAGATCGGACGCATCTCGGCGCCGCCGCGGGCCGGGGGGCGGCCTCGAGGATCCGGATGTTCTTCTTCGCGGCCGGGATCTCGACCGCGCCGTCCTCGTAGCCGGGGGCAACGACGACCTCGGTGAAGATCTCCGCGACCTGCTGGGCCATCTCGACCGAGACCGGCACGTTGGTGGCGATCACGCCGCCGAACGCCGAGACCGGGTCGCACGCGTGCGCCTTGCGGTGGGCGTCGGCCACGTCGGGGCCGACCGCGATGCCGCACGGGTTGGCGTGCTTGATGATCGCCACGGCCGGCTCGTCGAAGTCGTAGGCCGCACGGCGGGCCGCGTCGGCGTCGACGTAGTTGTTGTAGGACATCTCCTTGCCGTGGTGCTGGGTCGCCTGCGCGAGCCCGGGACCACCGGGGAGGAAACCGTTGGAGTAGATCGCGGCCGACTGGTGCGGGTTCTCGCCGTAGCGCAGCACCGCGTCCTTGCCCCACGTCGCGCCCATCCACGCCGGGAAGCCACTGCCCTCGGAGCTGTCCGTGAGCACGTTGCCCATCCACGACGCCACGTGCACGTCGTACGTCGCCGTGTGCACGAACGCCTCGGCGGCCAGCGTCTTGCGGGCAGCCGGGGTGAAGCCCCCGGCAGCGACGGCGGCCAGCACGTCGGCGTACCGCGCAGGAGAGGTGACGATGGCGACGGACGGGTGGTTCTTGGCGGCCGCCCGGACCATCGACGGGCCGCCGATGTCGATCTGCTCGACGCACTCGTCGGGGCTCGCACCGGAGGCCACGGTCTGGGTGAAGGGATAGAGGTTGCTCACGACCGGGTCGAAGGGCTCGACGCCGAGGTCGGCGAGCTGCTGGACGTGGGTGTCGAGGCGGCGGTCGGCCGGGATGCCGGCGTGGACGCGCGGGTGCAGGGTCTTGACCCGGCCGTCGAGGCACTCGGGGAAGCCGGTGAGGTCCTCGACCTTGGTGACGGGCAGGCCCGGGTCGGCGATCAGCTTGGCGGAGCCGCCGGTGGAGACGAGCTCCACACCGGCGTCGTGCAGGCCGCGGACGAGCTCGTCGAGCCCGGCCTTGTCGTAGACGGAGACCAGCGCGCTTGATCGGGATCTGGTCGTGAAGGCGTGGGGACACGGGGCTGCTCCAAAAAGATTGCTGCGGAGGGGAGCACCCGGGCGTTCGATGCTCCACGGCTTCACTCCCCGGTGGTCAGCCACCTGCGCCAGTCGTGTGCGCTCATCCTAAGCGCACGCGGCGCCCGTCCAGCTCCCACCCGTCGCGGGCCATCAGCCCGATGGTGTCCACGAGCATCGTGCGCTCGGCGGTCTTGATCCGCTCGTGCAGGCTCTCGACGCTGTCGTCGTCCAGCACGGGCACCACGGTCTGGGCGATGATCGGGCCGGTGTCGACTCCGGCGTCGACGATGAAGAGCGTCGCGCCGGTGACCTTGACGCCATGGGCCGGGGCGTCGGCAGCGCCGTGCATCCCCGGGAACGACGGCAGCAGCGCGGGGTGGGTGTTCACGTAGCGGCCCGGGAAACGGGCCGGGAACTCCTCCCCGCCAGCTTCATGAAGCCGGCCGAGACCACGAGGTCCGGCTCGAACCCGGCCACGGACGTCGCCATCACCCGGTCCCAGTGCTCGCGGCTCGTGAAGTGCGAGACCTCCTTCACGAAGGTCGGGATGCCGGCCCGATCGGCCCGAGCGAGCGCCTCGATGCCGTCGCGGTCGGCACCGACTGCGACCACCTGTGCGCCGTACGCCGGATCCGCGCACGCGTCGATCAAAGCCCGGAGGTTGGTGCCGGCACCGGAGACGAGAACGACAAGACGAGTGGTCACTCGCCGGAGTCTAGGGCTCCTCGCCGCTGCCACCACGCCATCGCCGGGGCGCCGAGAAGGCCACCGAGGCCGAACGCCGTGATGGCCGCCACCAGCACCTCCGGCACGAACGGTCCGACGTGGCGCATCCGACCGGGTCCGACGGCTCCGCCCGCCACGGAGGCGAGCGTCGCGAAGGCGACCCCGGCCACGATCCCGCCGCCACAACCGCGCAGCGCGGCCTCGAGCCACGTCAGGGTGGGGTGTCGACGCTGCCACCACATCGTCGCGAGCGCGGCCACCAACGGCGGCAGCCAGACCAGGGGACGACAGGAGCAGCCCGGGCGTGCCGGTGCCCGGCAGCGCCGCCAGCAGGGCGAACAACGGGAGCGGGCCCAGCACCACGGCGCCGGGCGAGACGAGGGTGTTGCCGCCGACCGCGAACCCCGGGCCGAGCAGGAAGGAGCCGGAGAAAAGGGTCGCGTTGGGCAGGAATCCGCCGTTGGCGACGGCGTAGACGATGCCCTCGCCCACCCCCGGGTGCAGCTGGCTCATCATCGTCGCGGCGCGGCCGATGCCCACGGCCGGGGAGACGAGGAAGACGGCGGCGGACAGGGCGAGGAAGGCGGTCAGGATCGCGATCGCGGTGGCGGCGCCCTGTCGGATCACGGCGGGCACGAAGGTCGCCCAGATCGCGGCCCGGCCGGAGCCGACCGCGATGGCCGGCCCTGCGAACGCGAGGGTCATCGCGAGGCTCCACATGACCACGCCGGGCACGCTCAGGGTGGTCTCGACGCTCGCCGTGAGCGTGTCCACCACGACGGCCACGACGGCGTAGCCGATGAAGAAGAGTCCGGTCGCCAGCGGCACCGTGAAGTCGCGCTCCCCGTCGGAGATCCGGTCGGCGTCGGGCCCGTGGCCCGACAACGCGTCGCCGACCCGGTGGCCCAGTCGCCACATCGACCGAGGCGCAGATCGCGGTGAGGCCGAGCGGGACGGCATCCACGGCCACCCCGCGCACGGTGATGCCGGAACCGTGCGCCATCAGCCGGGCGACCGCGCCCATGCTCATGCCGTCGCGCGGGACACCGTGCGCACCGGCATCGGCGGCGAACCAACCGATGATGCCCACGGCCACGCAGACCAGCAGCGGCGCCAGCGCGGCTGCGGCACCGCCGAGCGTGGCGATCAGGACCAGCGGACGCTGGGCGCGGCCGGTCGAGGTTCGTTCGGAGGAGTCGAGGAGCAGGGAGGTCATGGCCCGGCCATCATGACCCGATCACCGAGGGCGTTCGCGCTGCCACGCCGCGACCCCGTACCGTTGAGCGGGTCATGGGGAGCTTCGAAGCGTTCGACACGTTCTACGCCGAGACGCGCGAGCGTCTCCTGCTCGAGGCATATGCGCTCACCGGCGACCTGCCCGCCTCGCGCACCGCGGTCCGCGACGCGTTCTCCGTCGCCCGGCACCACTGGTCGAAGGTGAGCCGACTCGACGACCCCGAGGCCCGGGTGCGACCGCACGCGCACAGCCGTGCCCTGCACCGCCACACTGCTCGTCCCCGGCACCGCGACAAGACGGTCGACGCCAATGTCCGTGCGACGCTCGAGGCCCTCGCCAAGCTGAGCAGCCACGAGCGCAAGGCGCTCGTGCTGACCTCCCTGTCGCCGCTCTCCCTCACCGACATCGCCCGCGAGGTCGGCCTCCCCCGCGCCGACACCGAACGCGCTGCAGAGCGCGACCTCCCGCTTCGCGGTGGCCCGAGCCGTCAAGAGCACCGATGTCCGCCTTCGGCTAGACGCTTTGCGGGCCCCGCTCATCGGCACCACCCGGCCCCGGAGCACGATCATCCGCCGTGCGGGCACCGCACGTCGCCGTACACACACGCTGATCGGCTCTGCGGCGGTCATCGCCGCCCTGCTCGTCTCGGGCACCGTCGTCGCCTCGGGTGGCTCCGAGCCGAGGCTCGCTCGACCGGGGAGAGCGCCCTGCCCGGGATCACCGTGCGCCCGGCCTCGGCGGGCGCCGCACCTGCGCTCGAGGACACCACGCTGCTGGGCGCTCCGCAGGTCGAGCGCTACGGCCGCGGCCTGAGCTGGAGCGAGCGAGAGACGTCGGACAACCCGGCAGGTTCCGGCCCGGTGATGCCGTGCCAGCAGACGCTTCGCGGACCCGGCCGGCGCAGGCGCGCTGATGCGCTCCTTCACCGGCACGGCCGAGGTGGTGAAGAAGACCCGCAAGGGCAAGGGCAAGAAGGCGCGCACCGTGCGCCGAACCGTCACCGAGAAGCGCGCCACCGCCGTCCACTTCGTCGAGCTCTCCGCCGACGAGGCCCGGGCGCAGGCGGCCTTCGAGATCACCCGAGGGTGGTACGCCGACTGCCTCGACCCGCGTGTCCAGCTGCTGTCCACCGACGCGGTCTCGCGGGTGGGTGACGACGCCACCGTGATGACCCTGCGCTCCCGGGACAAGAAGCCGAGCCGGATCGCGGTGGGCGTGGCCCGCACCGGTCAGCTCACGGTGACGACCCCGGTGCGCTCGACCGGTGCACCCGTCGCCGCGAAGACCGCCGCGGCCGGACTGGCAGCAGCCGTCAACGCCGCGTGCGGCACACCCGGCGCCGGCGCCTGTGCCGGGCCGCCCCGGGCGCGGCGCGGCGATCCCTTCCCCGTCGGCAAGCCGCCGGGGATGCTGTCGGCGGTCGACCTGCCGCCGATCACCAGCACCCGCGGTCCGTGGGTCGGCACCGACCCCGTGCGCGCCCGCACCAACTACGCGTCGACGCGATGCGACAACACCCAGTTCCGAGGCCGCGGCATGCGGCACGCGCTGACGCGGACCTTCGTCTTCCCGAAGAAGCCGCTCGATCCCTTCGGCCTGACCCAGTCCGTGGCCACGATGAAGACCGGGCAGGCACGAAAGTTCATCGACGAGGTGCGCAACCGCATCCGCCGCTGTGGTGAGGCCAACCTCGGCACGTCCGTGGACACGCTGGTCAACCGGTCCGGCAAGGACGTGGCGCTCACCGTCTGGGACCTCGACATCGAGATCACCGACAACCGGACGCTCCAGTTCTGGATGGCGATCATGCGCGACGGCAATGCCGTCTCCCGAGTCGGCTTCACGCCCGCGGGTCCGATGACGATGGCGCGCGACGACTTCACCGCGGTCGCCGAGCGGGCCCCGGAGCGCCTCGGCGACCTGCCCAGCGCCCAGCGCTGACTCGTCGCAACGCCGATCCGTCACAACAATGCGGCTCGGGCTCGCGTCTTCCCAGCGACGACCGCTGTGGAGAGGATGAGGACATGAGGCGATTCGCCCCGGCCTGCGCCCCGGTGCTGACCCTGTCGGCCTGCAGCCGGGAGTCCCCGTCGGGCACGCCCGCGGAGCCGGCCGCCCCCACGACATCCACCACGCCCAGCGCCACCGCGGCAACGCCGGCCGCCACCGTCATCCCCGACGACTTCCCGCTCTCGGACGCGATGGCGAGCGGGGACGGCGACGCCGTCAGCATCTCCGCACAGAGCGTCGGCATGCGCGCCCTCGACCTCTGCGGCCGCAAGCCGCTGCGCGGGCTGAAGCCGACCGACCGTCTCGCGGCGGAGGCCAGCGGCAACGAGTACTCCAACACCCGCGACCTGATGCTCTTCGCCGACACCGCCCAGCCGGCGGCCGTCATGGCGGACATCCGCTCGTCGGCGGCGGCGTGCCCGGCCGATGCGCTCGGCCCGGGGTCACGCCTGCTCACCGAGGTGCGCGACTCGACCTTCGGACCCGACGCGGCCGTCCCGGTCCACACCTACGAGCAGGACGGCGACGTCGGCATCGGCGCCGAGATCATCGACGTGGTCCGGGTGGGTCGCGCCCTGCTGGTGACGTCGTCCTACGCCGAGTGGGACCCGTCCACCAACCTCGACGAGGGGATCGTCGACGAGGCTTCCCGACTCGAGGAGACGGTCGAGGCGATGTCGATCTTCTCGGGCACGATTCCGGGTGCGGCTCGGGCTCCCGCTCTGGCGCCGACACCGACGCCCATCCCCGACGACTTCCCGTTGACCCTGCGGATCGCGGAGAACGAGTCCGGCGTGGAGCCGGTGCCCGCACCCGACGCCGCCGGCATCGGCAGGCCGCGCGCCTGCGGCGACCGACTGTGGCCGAGGAACCCACGGCGGGTGGTCGACCGACTCGCCGTACGCACCACCGGTCCCGAATACCTCGACGCTCGCAGAGCTCGTCTCCCTGCGCGGCGTGCAGGCCGCGCTGCGCACCATGGAGGCGATCCGCTTCATCCTCGGACACTGCCAGCACGTCGAGGGCGGCCGCGTGTGGACCGTGCACTTCGAGGACACCGGCTACGACGCGATCACCTTCTCGCGCACCTACACGATGGGCCTCGGGGCCTCGGCCTTCCGAGTCATCCGTGTCGGCAAGGGCATCCTGCTCACCCACGTGTACGGCGAAGGCACCCTCGAGGCCATCGGTCCGACCCTGCGCCGGCAGACCCGGTTGGGGCGCGACCTCGCGGCGGAGATGTGCGTCTTCGCCCGCGCCGGGTGCTGAATGACACGTGCCCCGCTCGGCGAGGCGAACGGGGCACGTGCACTCTGGGATCAGAGGGTCTTCAGGATCTCCCGCGCGAGCTCGGCCGTGGCGGACGGCGTCTTGCCGACCTTCACGCCGACGGCCTCGAGGGCCTCCTGCTTGGCGGCAGCGGTGCCCGCGGAGCCGGACACGATGGCGCCGGCGTGGCCCATGGTCTTGCCCTCGGGCGCGGTGAAGCCCGCGACGTAGCCGACGACGGGCTTGGTGATGTTGGCCTTGATGTAGTCGGCCGCCCGCTCCTCGGCGTCTCCACCGATCTCACCGATCATCACGATCAGCTTGGTGTCGGGGTCGTCCTCGAACGCCTGCAGCGCGTCGATGTGGGTGGTGCCCACGATCGGGTCGCCGCCGATGCCGATGGCCGTCGAGAAGCCGAAGTCACGCAGCTCGTACATCATCTGGTAGGTCAGCGTGCCCGACTTGGAGACGAGACCGACCGGGCCCTTGCCCGCGATGGTGTGCGGCGTGATGCCGGCCAGCGACTCGCCCGGCGTGATGATGCCGGGGCAGTTGGGGCCGATCATCCGGGTGGACTTGCCCTCGAGGTAGGCCACGACCTCGGCCGTGTCCTGCACGGGCACGCCCTCGGTGATCACGACCGGGGAGGGGGATCTCGGCGTCGATGGCCTCGATCGCAGCGTCCTTGGTGAAGGGCGGCGGCACGAAGGCGACGGACACGTTGGCGCCGGTCTCCTTCATGGCCTCTGCGACACTGCCGAACACCGGCAGCTCCCGGCCGCCGAGCTCGACCGTGGTGCCGGCCTTGCGGGCGTTGACGCCGCCCACGATGGTGGCGCCGGACTCGACCATCAGGGTGGTGTGCTTCGAACCCATCCCGCCGGTGATGCCCCTGGACGATGATCTTGGAGTCCTTGTTCAGGAAAATGCTCATGTTGTCGTCGCCTCTCAGACGTTCGCCAGCTCGGCGGCCTTGTCGGCCGCGCCGTCCATGGTGTCGACCCTGGGTCACGAGCGGGTGGTTCAGCTCGTCCGGGATCCGGCGACCCTCCTCGACGTTGTTGCCGTCGAGGCGGACGACGAGCGGCTTGGTGGCCGCGTCGCCGAGGATCTCCGGGGCGCCCTTGATGCCGTTGGCGACCTCGTCACACGCGGTGATGCCACCGAAGACGTTGACGAAGACGCTCTTGACCTGCTCGTCGTTGAGGATCACGTCGAGACCGTTGGCCATGACGGTGGCGTTGGCGCCGCCGCCGATGTCGAGGAAGTTGGCGGGCTTCACGCCGCCGTGGTTCTCGCCGGCGTAGGCGACGACGTCGAGCGTCGACATGACCGGGCCCGCGCCGTTGCCGATGATGCCCACGGCACCGTCGAGCTTGACGTAGTTGAGGCCGAGGTCCTTGGCCTTCGCCTCGAGCGGGTCGGCCTCTTCACGGATCTCGAAGGCGGCGTGGTCGGGCTGACGGAACTCGGCGTTCTCGTCGAGCGAAACCTTGCCGTCGAGGGCCTCGAGCTTGTCACCGGTCAGCCGCGCGAGCGGGTTGACCTCGACGAGCGTCGCGTCCTCGGACGTGAAGACCGTCCACAGCTGCTGGACCATCGTGATCGCCCTGGTCGCGCAGCTCGGCCGGGAAGCCGACCTCGTCGACGATGGCGGTCGCCTTGGCCTCGTCGACGCCGGTGCCGGCGTTGATCGGGATCATCTTCACCGCGTCCGGGTTGGTCTTGGCGACCTCCTCGATCTCCACACCACCCTCGACGCTGGCGATGCAGAGGTAGGAGCGGTTCGACCGGTCCAGCAGGAAGGAGAAGTAGTACTCCTCCTCGATCGATGCGCCGGGGACCACGAGCACCCGGTTGACCGGGAGACCCTTGATCTCGAGGTCGAGGATCGCGCGGGCGTGCTCCTCGGCCTCCTCGGGCGTCTTGGCGACCTTGACGCCGCCGGCCTTGCCACGACCTCCGGCCTTGACACGGGCCTTGACGACGACGACGCCACCGATCTTCTCGGCGGCCGCGCGAGCGTCCTCCGGGGTTTCAACGGTGATGCCGAGGGCGCCTGCCACTCCGTGCTTCGCGAAGAGTTCCTTCGCCCGGTACTCCATCAAGTCCACGACGTACCCAGTCCTTTTCGAGTTCGTTAACAGTCCGGGATTTCCATTGGGCACCCTAGACCTGTTGGCCGGGTCACATCGAGGCTGGTCGAGGTGGCTCTGATCACCCTCTCGCTACGTTGATCCGCGTGCCCTTGGTGATGTGGTTCCGTCGCGACCTCCGCGTCCGCGACAACCCGGCCCTGCTCGCGGCCCTGTCCGACGGGCCCGTCAGTTGCCTGTTCGTCGTCGACCCGGCCCTCTGGACGAGCGCCGGTCCGGCTCGTCGCGCCCGGCTCGCGGCCAACGTCCTGTCCCCGGCCGAGCGCATCCCCCTGACGATCCGGTACGGCGACCCGCGCGACGTCGTCCCGTCCGTCGCCGGCTCCGGTGCGGTCCACGTGGCCGCCGAGACCACGCCCTACGGCCGCGGCCGCGATGCCGTCGTCGGAGAGCGCGTCGACCTCGTCGCCAGCGGTTCGCCGTACGCCGTGGGGCCGGGGCTGGTCAGCAACGGGACCGGCGATCCCTACCCAGTGTTCACCGCGTTCGCCCGGGCCCGGCGCGAGCGCGGGTGGCCGGAGCCGGCGATGACTCCCCGCTCCCCCGACCTCGCGCCGGCCGACTCGTCGTCCGATGCCGTCGCGATGCTGGAGAAGGCGGTCGCCGACGCTCCCGTCGAGCTGCCGACCGCCGGGGAGGACGCGGCCCGGCGGCGCTGGCACGCGTTCCGCTCGGAGCACACGGACGACTACGAGGTCGAGCGAGACCGGCCCGACCACGACGGCACGTCCAGGGTTGTCGCCCTACCTCCACCTCGGGGTGCTGCACCCGCGCTCGCTGCTGGCCGAGCTCGATCCGGCCTCGACCTATGCGACCGAGCTGGCTCCGGCGCGAGTTCTACGCCGACGTGCTGTGGCACTCGCGCTCGTCGGCGTGGTCCGATCTCAAGCCGGCCCTGAGCGGGATGCGCTACGACGAGCCGGAGGACGCGATCGAGGCCCGGCGCACGGGGACGACCGGCTACCCGATCGTCGATGCGGGGATGCGGCAGCTGCTGGCCACCGGCTGGATGCACAACCGGGTCCGGATGATCACCGCCTCCTTCCTGACCAAGGACCTGCACGTGTGGTGGCCGCTCGGCGCCCGCCACTTCCTGTCCCTGCTGATCGACGGCGACGTGGCCTCCAACAACCACGGCTGGCAGTGGGTCGCCGGGACGGGCACCGACGCGTCGCCGTACTTCCGGGTCTTCAACCCGGTCACGCAGGGCAAGAAGTTCGACCCCGACGGTTCCTATGTACGGCGCTGGGTGCCCGAGCTGGCGCACCTCCCCGGCGCCGCGGCGCACGAGCCCCGGAAGTCCGACACGGGCTACGAGGGCGACTACCCGCTGCGGATCGTCGACCACGCCGACGAGCGGCGCGAAGCGCTCGAGCGCTATCGGAGCGCGCGGGCCTGATCGGAGGTGACCACGGCGACGTCGATGTCCTCGGCCTCCAGCTCGACGAGGAGCCCCGCGATGAGGTCGGTGTCGGCGGCGGCCTCGAGAGCGATCAGGTCGACGTCCTCCTGTACGGCGATCGCGGCGACCTGCTCGGGCGTGTGGTCGGGCCCGAGGTAGATGACCTCGTGGCCGGCGTCGCGCAACGCCCGGCCCAGCCCCGCATCGCCGACCACGATCCTCATGACGGGCAGCCTAGCGAGCAGGTGATCCACCCCACATCACACCGACCGAGCACGGCCGAGTACGGTGAAGCGCTGCGAACGCCCGGTGACGTCATCCACAAATTTGTCGCTACCGATTTCGGTGGTCGTGACCTTTCCGTTACAGTTCGACGTCGCCTATCCCCCGAGGCGACGACCCCCGGCACATAAGGAACCTGATCTATGGGAAACCACCGAGCGGAACGCGGCCCCCGCCGCGACACCTCGGCAGCACCCGTTGCGGGTCGACGCAAGGCAGCACGAGAGCCTGCTCGCCACCCCTTCCTCCGTGCACTGCCGTCCGCCCCGATCCCGGTCGGGGTTGCGGCCCTCGCAGTTTCCGCCGGCGGCGCCGTGAGCGCCTCCGACGCCGGCCCGGTCGGTCAGGTCACCTCGCAGACCGGCGCCATGGCCGCGGCCGGCAGCACCGGCCTCGCCAATGTCGCGCCGCTCGGTCACCGCGACGCGATCGTGTCGCGCGACTCGCGTCGTGACGCGCTCGCCGATGCCGCCAACGAAGAGCTGGTCGAGCAGGCGGAGGCCCAGGGCCGAGCAGCAGCACGCGGCCCTCAAGCAGTTCGCCGCGGCCGCCGAGAAGCAGTCGGCCAAGATCAAGGAGAACCAGTGGATCCTTCCGCTGGAGAGCTACCGCATCACCGCCACGTTCGGACTGTCGAGCTACCTCTGGTCCAGCGTGCACACCGGCCTCGACTTCTCCGCCCCCACCGGATCCTCGATCCGCTCGATCGCCAACGGCGTCGTGACCGAGACGGGCTACGACGGCTCCTACGGCAACAAGACGGTCGTCACCCTCGATGACGGCACCGAGATCTGGTACTGCCACCAGACCTCGTTCCCGGTCAGCGTCGGCGACGTCGTCCGCGGCGGCGAGACCATCGGCACCGTCGGTTCCACCGGCAACTCCACCGGTCCGCACCTCCACCTCGAGGTCCGACCCGGCGCCGGCGACCCGGTCGACCCCTTCACCGCGCTGCTGGAGCACGGCATCACGCCGTAGTACTGCCGCTTCGTAAACGACTGGGTTTCGACACGCCAGTCGCGACCTCGTGCCTCGGTCGCGCGGCTCGCTCAACCACCATCAGAAGTTGTTCGGCGCTTCGCTTCTCACAACTTCTCCACCGGCGCGTAGCGCAGCAACAACCGCTTCACGCCCTCGGACCCCGAAGTCGATGGACGCGACCGACTTGTCGCCCGCGCCTTCGAGCGCCACGACGGTCCCCATCCCGAACGAGTCGTGCAGGACCCGGTCGCCCGGCTCCAGCGACGGGATCTCGCGGGCCGGCTTCGCCTTCGCCTTCACGTCGGCACGTGCGGCCGCGGCCGAGAAGTTGCGGCGACCGGCATCGGTCGGCGCACCGAGGCGAGCCGACGAGCTCGACGCAAGGTCGGGTCGGCCCCAACGGGTCATCGCCTGCGCCGTACGACGCCAGTCGACCGGGTCGACGGGGAGCTCGTCGATGAACCGCGAGGCCGGGTTGTGCGAAGGCGCACCCCGGGCGGAGCGCACCATCGCGCGCGAGACGTAGAGCCGCTCGCGGGCACGGGTGACGCCGACGTAGCCGGGCGCCGCTCCTCCTCGAGCTCGGGCTGGTCGCCGAGAGACCGCTGGTGCGGGGAAGACTCCGTCCTCGAGGCCGGTCAGGAAGACCACCGGGAACTCGAGGCCCTTGGCGGTGTGCAGCGTCATCAGCGTGACGACACCGGCATCCTCGCCCTCCGGGGTGTCGGGGATCTGGTCGGAGTCGGCGACCAGCGCGACCCGCTCCGGGGAAGTCGCCGAGGGTCACGGCGACCACTCCCGCCTCGACCTCCGCCGGGTCGGCGGACGGGCCGGGCTGGGGGTCGTCGGAGAACTCGCGCGCGACCGCCACCAGCTCGGCGAGGTTCTCCACGCGGGTCTCGTCCTGCGGGTCGTCGCTGGCCTCGAGCTCGGCGAGGTAGCCCGACCGCTCGAGCACCGACTCCGGGATCACGTCGGCCCGCTCGTCGGCGGCGACCATCGACTGGAGCTCCCGGATCATCGCCACGAAGCCCCGGATGTTCTTCAGCGACCGGGTTGCGATCCCGGGCGCCTGATCGGCGAGCACCAGCGCCTCCCAGAACGAGATCCGCTCCCGCTCGGCCAGCGCGTTGACGCACGCCTCCGCGCGGTCGCCGATCCCCCGCTTCGGGGTGTTGAGCACCCGCCGCAGCGAGATCTCGTCGGCGGTGTTGACCAGCATCCGGAGGTAGGCCAGCGCGTCGCGGACCTCGCGGCGCTCGTAGAACCGCACGCCACCGACGACCTTGTAGGGCTGGCCGGTGCGGATGAAGATCTCCTCGAACACCCGCGACTGCGCGTTGGTGCGGTAGAACACCGCGACGTCCTTGGCCAGCACGTCACCGGTGTCGACGAGCTTGTCGATCTCCTCGGAGACGAACCGCGCCTCGTCGTGCTCGTCGTCGGCGACGTAGCCGACGATCCGCTCGCCGTCACCCGCCTCGGACCACAGCCGCTTGTCCTTGCGGCTCGCGTTGTTCCTGATCACCGAGTTGGCCGCCGTCAGGATCGTCTGCGTCGAGCGGTAGTTCTGCTCGAGCATGATCGAGGTGGCGTCGGGGAAGTCCTGCTCGAAGTCGAGGATGTTGCGGATGTTGGCGCCGCGGAACGCGTAGATCGACTGGTCCGCGTCACCGACCACCATCAGCTCGCTCGGGGTGTCCTCGACCGGCCGCCCCTCCTCCGAGGTCCCGGCCGCAGAGCTGGTGGATGAGGGCGTACTGCGCGTGGTTTGTGTCCCGGGTACTCGTCGACCAGCACGTGCCGGAACCGGCGGCGGTAGTTCTCCCGCACGTCGGGCAGCGTCTGGAACAGGTGCACCGTGGTCATGATCAGGTCGTCGAAGTCGAGGGCGTTGGCCTCGCGCAGTCGGCGCTGATATCCGGCGTACGCCGCGGCGTAGGCCTCCTCGAAGGAGTTGCGCGTGTCCTTGGCGGCCTCCTCGGGGTCGCGCAGCTCGTTCTTCTGGTTGCTCACCCAGTGCAGCACGGCGCCGGGCTGGTACTTCTTCGGATCGAGGTCGAGGCCCTTGAGCACGAGCGTCATCAGCCGCTTGGAGTCGGCCGCGTCGTAGATCGAGAAGTTGGACTTGTAGGAGGTGCCGTCGAAGTCGAGCGCGGTGATCTCCTTGCGCAGGATCCGCACGCACGCCGAGTGGAACGTCGAGACCCACATGATCCGGGCGCGCTTGCCGACGAGGTCCTCGACCCGCTCCTTCATCTCGGCCGCGGCCTTGTTGGTGAAGGTGATGGCCGGGATCGAGCCCGGATGGGCCTTGCGCTCGGTGATCAGCCGGGCGATGCGCCGGGTGAGCACCCGGGTCTTGCCGGAGCCCGCTCCGGCGACGACGAGCAGCGGCGCGCCGGCGTGCACGACCGCGGCGCGTTGCGGCTCGTTGAGGCCCTCGAGCAGCTCGTCGGGGCTGGGCCCACGACGAGTCGTGCGTGGCTCTTCATGGGGCGTGACGTGCTCGAGGCCGGGGATCAGGTCGGGGCTACTCATCTCCCGGCCAGCCTACGGCCCGGGACCGACAGGTCCGCGCGCGGAACATGTAACCGGCCGTTGGTCACACTGACCGGCCGTTGGGTCGGCCGTTCAGTTCGTGTAAACGCCGGTTACAAGACCGAGGTCGGGTCAGGCGGCGTGGGCGGGCGACCAGAAGATGGCCACTGCGACGTTGGCGACGCTCAGCAGAAGCAGGCCTGCCCAGAGACCCCGGGGGATGGTCGGCTTGCGGGTGTTGGCCATGACGAGCACGAGCAGCACCAGCCCGATCGCGAACTTCACGCCGATCTTGGCGTGGTTGACCGGGTCGTCGCCCGACTCCAGCGCACCCACGAGCAGCAGGCCAGCCGGGAAGGCGGTGCCGACGCCGTCGCGCATCGCGGCATTGACCGACTTCTCGGAGCTGCGGGCCTGCACCACCAGACCTCCGAAGAGTGCGGCGAAGCCGAGCACGTGCACGAACAGCAGGACGAGGCGCAGGATCTCCATGGCCGCAGACTAGCGGCGCCCTTGCCTCAGGCTGCGGTGGGAGGCGACGTACGGCGACGCGGCTGTCGTGGCCTGAAGGCCGCGAGATCGCTGATGTCAGTGCCGAATCGGCTGCAGGTGTCCTGTACTCCCGCTCCGGGCGGGCCTTCCCTGGTCGCGCTGGGCGCCCCAGAAATCGGCCCAGACGAGGTGAGACATTCCTGTCTTGAAGCCCGTCACGAAGTCCCGGCGCTCCTTCTGCTCCCGCAGCGCCTGTTTGGGGTCGTCCGCGACACCGCCCTCGGCGACGGCCAGCAGCTTGATCCAGCCGTCGATCTCGAACAGGTGGCGGTGCAGCCTCAGGTCGCACCACACCACGCGCCCATCTGCCGACAAGCCGAACTGGGTCTGAGGTCGACCATGGCCCAGCTCCTCGACGAGCTCGCGCCCGAGCGTCTCGGCGATGGAGTCGGTGTCGGGATCACTGAGGGCAACCGCACGCGCGCGTGAGACACGCCGGGCCAGTGCTTCATCCGCTCGAGGGAGAACTCCAGCTCCTCATAGGTGGCACCCATACGCAGCGCCGAGTCGACAGCACAGACCCCGGCGCGGATCCCGTGCTCGCGGGCAATGTCGAGGGCGACGCGAGCCAGCCGGAGAGAGTGCCCCGTCGGGTC
Organism: Nocardioides sp. B-3; assembly: GCF_024703895.1. Classification (GTDB taxonomy): domain Bacteria; phylum Actinomycetota; class Actinomycetes; order Propionibacteriales; family Nocardioidaceae; genus Nocardioides. Next base: position 2,659,173 of record NZ_CP087968.1, on the reverse strand, counting down.
GAGCTCTGCTGAGGTGTACGGCGCATGGTGATGTGTGATGCCGGCGCGGGTGTGGCTTCCTCGTCGACCGGCATGGGTCAGGTGCGACCGCCCGTCCTGCTTGAGGACCTGCATGTCCAGTCGCAGAGCCGCCGAGTCGTGGCTCCACACGTGTGGTCGGCCGGTCGAGAGCGACGCGGCGCGGTCCATGAGCCGCTGCCTCTGGTCCCACCGCCCGGCCGCGGCCCAGACCTCGGGCCGCGCGTAGACCCCTCGTCGCACGAGGACGAGCACGCCGACTCGCACGTGCCGGTCGATCTCCTCGGGGAGGAGGCCCAGCTCGAGGAGCTGACGGCGAGTGATCAGGCCTTCCTGTGTGGCCATCCGGCCAATGATTCGCGGGTCCATGGGACCAGCGTCCGGAGCACCTCCGACAGCGCGCCTGACCCCGTCGCGGGGGCTGTGGACAACCGACCATCGAGGCTGCCTGTGGACGAGCTGCGGTCCGGAACAGGGCCCATCGCCGTACGACGATCGAGGCCCGCTCCTTGTAACCGGCGTTTAGTCACACTGAACGGCCCACGCAACGGCCGGTCAGTCCGGGTAAACGCCGGTTACATGAAACCCGGCGGTCAGAGGAGGCGGCGGTCCGAGGCCCATCGCGTCAGCTCGTGCCTGCTCGAGAGCTGCAGCTTGCGCAGGGTCGAGGACATGTGGGTCTCGACGGTCTTGACCGAGATGAAGAGCTCCTTGGCGACCTCCTTGTAGGCGTAGCCACGGGCGATCAGGCGCATCACCTCGCGCTCGCGCTCGGTCAGGCGGTCGAGGTCCTCGTCGACCGCGGCGACGTCGATGGAGCCCGCGAAGGCGTCCAGCACGAAGCCCGCGAGCCGGGGCGAGAACACGGCGTCGCCGTCCGCCACGCGCCCGATTGCGTCGACCAGCTCGGGGCCGGTGATCGTCTTGGTGACATAGCCGCGCGCTCCGCCGCGGATGGTGCCGATGACGTCCTCGGCCGCGTCGCTGACCGACAGGGCGAGGTAGCGCGCGTCGGGGAAGGGCATCCGCCGCATGACCTCGACGCCGCCTCCGCCGGGGAGGTGCACGTCGAGGAGCACGACGTGCGGCTGGTGCTCGCGGATCGCGGCCACCGCCGAATCGACGTCGGCGGACTCGGCCACGATGTCGACGACACCGACACCGGCGGCGGCGAGCTCGGAGCGGACGCCGGCCCGGAACATCGCGTGGTCGTCGACGATCACGACCCGGACGGGACGCGGGGTCGGACCTGGTGCGGGGGCGGTCATGACTTCTCCTCGGTCTTCAGCGGCAGGTGGAGCCGCACTTCGGTGCCGTCGCCCGGGGCGGAGCGGATCTCGCTGCTGCCGCCGTGCCGGGCCATCCGGTCGATGATGCTGCCACGGACGCCCCGGCGGTCGTCCGCGACCGAGCCCGGGTCGAACCCGAGACCGCGATCTCGGACGAACACGTCGAGGGCCTCGGCCGACACCTCGGCGTACACGTCGATGCGCGGGACGCCCGCGTGCTTGGCGGCGTTGGTCAGGGCCTCACGCGTCGCGTCGGTGATCGGCTTGAGCGACTCGGTCATGTCGAGGTCGCCGACCGCGACGACGTCGACGACCACGCCGTAGGTGTCCTCGACGATGGCGGCGTGGGCGCGGAGCTCGCCGGCGACGGTGACGTCGGTGCCGACGGACTCGAAGAGCCAGCCACGCAGGTCGCGCTCCTGCAGGCGGGCCGGGCCAGCGGCGACCATGGCCGCGTCGCCGGAGTTCTTCTGGATCAGGGCCAGCGTCTGCAGCACCGAGTCGTGCAGGTGGGCGGCCATGTCGGCCCCCTCACGGGTGCGAACGCGCTCGGCGCGCTCGGCCCCGAGGTCGTGCACCAGCCGCAGCGCCCGGGGTCCGACCACGATCGCCAGCCCGACGACGCCCAGCAGGGCCGCGATGATCACCGGCCCCGCGGAACGCGAAGGAGCCCGACCAGACCGCGAAGAGGATCAGCGCGGTGACGACGAGCGAGAGGCCCGCGAAGACCCGGAAGTAGGCCGCCCAGCCACCGCCCCCGAAGATCGCGCGGAACGGATCGATCCGCCCAGTCGAGTCGAGCCAGCGCTCGCGCTGGGCCTCGTCGGCCTGCCGCCACAACAGCGCGACCCCGGAGAGCGCGATCACCACAGGCCAGAAGAGGGCACCCTGCCCGAAGGCCGCCTCGAAGCCGAGCACGGCGCCGAAGAGCAGCGCCCCGATCGCGATCACCGGGCCGGCGTCGCGCAGCCGCGAGCCTCGCCGCGGTCGCTTGCCCGTGCGGGTGGCGCTCTCCAGCCCGGGCGCGGCCTCCTCGGAAACGGGAGTCGCTCGGCAGGAACATCCACAGTCCGGCGTACAACATCAGGCCGACGCCGTCGAGGACGGCCAGCAGCACGAAAGCCACGCGCACCCACAGGACGGGCACCCCGAGGTGCCCGCGCGAGGCCGCCGGACACACCACCGGCGATCGGTGACTCGGTGTCGCGGGTGGCGCGGCGGAACGGGCGCGGGCCGGTGCTGCTGGCGGGGGGCGGGGACACAGTGCTGCTCATCGTGCGTCCATCGTCGCAGGCCAGCGCGCCGCTCACCATGAGGTTCACCCCCGAGCCGACCCTGAGTCCCGACCGGGATCGCTGAGGCACATTCAGGGTCGTCCCCGATGGTGCGGAGGGCGCGCGTGGCGTTGAGTTGGTGCCATGACGAACACATCTCCACCTCCCGCCGCGGATCCGGGCGAACAGCAAGGCCCTCGCACCACCCGAAACGAGGTCCTCGAGCTCGGTCGACTGCGACGCGCCAGCGACGACCGGCACATCGCCGGAGTCGCCGGCGGCCTCGCCCGCCACCTCGACATCGACCCCATCATCGTGCGGGTCGCGCTGGTCGTGCTGGTGTTCTTCGGCGGCTCCGGTCTCCTGTTGTACGGCGCCATGTGGCTGCTCGTCCCCGAGGAGGGCTCCCCCGCGGAGCCGCTCGGGCTGGACGACCGCAACCGCAACATCGCCCTGATCGGCACCGGCGTGCTCGCGGCCATCGCGGCCGTCGGTGACTTCGCCGGCGCCTTCTGGTTCCCCCGGCCGCTGGTGATCATCGGGCTGCTCGTCGTGTGGTTCCTCAACCGCAAGGAGAAGAGCGACCAGCAGCCGGCGACCTACGCCAGCGCCCAGCCGCAGCCGGGCTGGCAGATGCCGACCACGGCGGAGACGACCGGCACGGAGCAGGCGTACTCGTACCCGGGACCAGCCCTACCAGTGGCAGGGCTACGTGAAGCCCCGCAACCCGCGCCGGAGGGGCCCGATCCTCTTCTGGTTCACCCTCGCGCTGATCGCCACCGGCGTCGGCACGCTCGGCCTGATCGATGTCTCCGGCACCTCCGTTCCGGACGCCGCCTACCCCGCCCTCGCCATGTCGCTGACCGGGGCGATGCTGCTCCTCGGCGCCTTCTGGGGCCGTGCCGGCGGACTGATCTTCATCGGCCTCATCACCGCCGTTGCGACGCTCGCCGCAACGGCGACCGCGAACTACGACGGCAAGAGCCTCACCTACACCCCGACCACGTCGGCCGAGGTCCGCGACTCCTATGACATGGAGGCCGGCGACCTGCTCGTCGACCTCTCAAGGGTCAGTGACGTCGAGGGCCCGGACGGCAACGAGCTGAACATCGACGGCGGCATCGGTGAGCTCGTCGTGATCGTCCCCGAGGGGATGGACGTCTCCGTCCACGCCGCCGTGGGTGTCGGCGACATCAGCCTCTTCGGCCAGCACGACGACGGCCTCGACATCAGCGAGGACGGTTTCGTCGACGGCGGCAACGAAGTGCCCGACATGCGCATCAACATCGACCTCGGCGTCGGCCGAGTCACCGTCCGCGAGCAGTGAGGTCAGACATGAGCGACTACCCCAACCCCTACACCTCGTACACCGAGGTCGAGACCGACCAGTCCGGTCGCCACCCCGTCAACGTCGGCCACCTCGTGATGGGCGTCGCGTTCTCCGGGGCTGGCCGCCATCTGGCTGCTGTTCGAGACGACGGCGATCGGCGACGATGACCTGCGCTGGTTCCTGCCGCTCCCCCGGCTGGCGGCGGGCCCGGCCGGCCTGCTCGCGGTGGCGCTCACCGGTCGCCGTACCAAGCCTGAGGCCGTCGAGTCGTACGCCGCGGCGCCGGCCCCGGAGGAGCCGACGCCGCTCGACGACGAGGTGTAGCCGTCAGCTGAGCCAGTCAGCCAGCGCAGCCGCCGCGATGTCGGGGTTGTCGGAGAACACTCCGTCGACCCCGGCATCGAGGAACGCCTGGGTCTCCGCGAACAGGTCCCCGGGGGGCGTTGCGGTCGGTGCCGATGCGGAAGTTGGTCGCCATGAACTGGTTCTCCGGGCGCAGCGTCCACACGTGCACGACCGGGCCGGCCGCGTGCGCGTCGTCGACCGGGGCCGACGGGGTCGTCGTGGCGCCGCCGGTCCGCGGCAGCACGAGGTCCTTGTTGGCGCCGATGCCGTCGGCGTAGGCAGCGATCGCGGCGATGCCGGCAGGAGTCGTCATCGACGCGTAGGTGACACCGGTGCCGGCGACCGTCTGGTCGTACGGCGCACCGCTGGAGTTCACGAGCTGGGCGATGTCCACGTCGATCACCGTGTCGAGCTCGACGAGGTTGGCCACCTCGAAGGACTGGATGATCACCTTGTCGTCGGCGTCGTCGAGGTCGTGCGCCCGGAGTGCCGCGACGAGCGGCTCCTCGAGGGAGAGCCCGATCGAGTCGAAGTAGGTCGGGTGCTTGGTCTCGGGGTAGACGCCGACACCGCGCTTGGTCGCGAGGTCGAGGACCTGCTCCAGCGTGGGGATCTTGAACTCACCGTCGAACGCCGTGTTGGCCGGGCGGACCGCGGGCAGCCGCTCCTTGGCGTTGAGCGTCTTCAGCTCGGCGTAGGTGAAGTCCTCGGTGAACCAGCCGGTGATCGGCGAGCCGTCGATCAGCTTGGTCGTCCTGCGGTCGGCGAACTCCGGGTGCGCACTGACGTCGGTGGTGCCGGAGATCTCGTTCTCGTGGCGGGCGACGAGCACGCCGTCCTTGGTGGAGACGAGGTCGGGCTCGATGAAGGCCGCGCCCTGCTTGATCGCGAGCTTGTAGGCCGCGAGCGTGTGCTCGGGGCGGTAGCCCGAGGCCCCGCGGTGCCCGATCACGATCGGGTCCTCGGTGGGCAGCGCGTTGGCCGGGACGGTGGTCAGGGTGACGGCGGCAGCGATGGCCGCGACGATGAGGCTCCGAGTTTTCATGTCCAGAGCCAACAGCGCGCAGGCAGCCGGCCCGCGTGGGCGAGGTGAACGTCAGATGTCGAGCTCCCGGGCGAGCTCAACGCCCCCCGGGATCCCACGCACAATGGCCCCATTTGTCGATTCTCACCCGACCGCAGACCACGGCCTGCACACTTGTCAGCACTGCGCAGGAGCGACGCATACAGGGGTGAACGGGTGGGGCTCAAGGATCGACTGGCGCCGGCTCTGGAGGCGGGCGACGTGACCGCGGGCTGGGAAGTCCTTCACGATCTGCACGGGGACGAGCGTCACGAGGCGAAGGCTGCGTTCGAACGGCCCAAACCGTGGTCAGACTTCATGAACGAATCCACCTTCGGGTACGACCAGCCGGCGGCGGGGGAGCCGCACGACCGGGACGCATACGAGGCTGCATCGAAGCGTGGCTACCGGGCGCACCTGATCCTCGCGCTCGCCGCAGTCGAGCTGTGTGGACCGGTGAAGGCAGCCCACCGAGTGCAAGCCGAGTCGTGGGCGATCGACGACCACAGCGAGCTCATCTACGCACTGTGGGAGAAGGACCGCGCGTGGGCCCAGGGCCTACGTCGACGAGGCGGCGAAGAGCGGTGGGTCGGGTGAGGTGATCCGTTCCGTCGTGGCGCATCACGGCTTGGCCTGCCCCTCTGGCGAGGCGTTCCTCGAGGTGTGGACCGTCGGCGCACCGCTCACGTTCCACGGGCACTGGCCGAACGCCGTACCTGATGTCGACGAGTGGCTCCGGGCGGACCCTCTGCTTCCCGACCTCGCCTACCACCTGCTGAACTCCGACCAGTGCGGCAGCTGGGGGTGGCTACCCGAGGCGTTGGGCCGTGGTGTGCAGCTCGAGGTGCTCGACCGCTCCCGGTTGCTCGAGGTGGTTCTCACTGCGCTGACGACCCAGCATCGTCCGTCTGCGCAGGCCGTCATGGCTGAGACGCTCCGGGTGCTGGGCTTGCGGGTCGAGGAGGTGCCGGGTGGGTTCGACTACATGCTGGGCGTGCTGGCGACGACCAAGTCCTCCGTGCTGAAGGTCGTGCTGCCGCTGGTGCTGGAACTGGTGTCTGGTCCGGACGATCTGACGGACCTCACGATGCTGGTCGCCGGCCGCGAGAAGGTGCACAAGACCACGCTGCTGAAGGCCCCGGACGACGAGGCGCTGGAAGCAAGGGTCGGCCGTGTCGGCGTCGTCGAGGCGTTGGAGCTGCTCGCTGCCGACGAGGACGTCCGATTCGCCGCGGCGGTCACGCGATCACTCGACCGACGCGGTGCAGCCGCGCCGTCACATCCCGTCGGCGTCGAACCCCTCGGGCTGTGGGACTTGCGCCCGACGCCGATCGCGCCCGACAAGGACTGGCCTCACTGGCTCGACCCCAACATCACGTGGGGCGAGGCGCTCGCGAAGAGGTCCAACGAGTACCCCGAACAGCTGCAGCGGGCCACCTTCAACCTGCTGAGCGCGATGGCAGGCGGCCGGGACTGGCGCGCCCCACTGCTCGCCAGTCTCCAGAGTCGCATGACCAACGGGCAGCTGAGGGTGTCCCGCACGGTCGACGCGTTCACCGACGTGTTCCTCGCCGGGGGGTTCCGCGACGCATACCCGGTCGCGCTGGCTGTCGCGGACACCGGAGCAGGTGTCGGACGCAAGCCGGCCGGGCTGCACCTGTTGCTGCGATTGCTGGCTCAGTACGCCGTCGAGATCCCGCCCGACGTGTCGATCGAGCTGCCTGCGAACATCCGCACACTGGCCGTGGCGAAGGGACGGACGAGCGCGCAGGAGGAAGCACGGCGGCTCGGTGTCGCCCTCGCACGCGCCGAGGACGGCGACGCCTGGCTGGCGGACCTGCGGTCGGGCGGGGCGTCGATGACGCCGCGAGAAGCCCGGGGGCTGTGGACCGACCCCGTCCTGTGCCCCATGCCCGAGGACGTCCGCCTCCGAGGACGCACGGGTCGCTCGCGCTCGCGACCTCTCGCACCTGCGGGCGATGGTCGCCGACCCGAGCTACTCGGCCGTCGGCACCCACGTTCAGTGCTTCTCCAAGGCGTGGGTCAAGAAGCAGCGGGCCTACTTCGTCCCGGTCCCGGCCCCCGGACGACGAGCTCCTGGAGCTCGCCGTGATCACGGCTGCAGCGTCACACGGCTCCGACGCGGTACGGCGCGAGATGCGCCGGCCAGTCACCAAGGCGGCTGGCGAGGGCTACCCGCACGAGTTCTCCGGCGGCCGCCGGGCGGTCCAGCAGTGGGCCGCGTCCGACCTCACTGTCGACGACTACTGGCGGATCGCATGCCGCTCGGTGCCCGCGTGGACCGTCACGAGCCAGCTGTCCGACCCCGACCACGAGCAGCTCCACCACGTCGAGGTGTGGCGGCAGAGCGTCCGCTACCGGGACTTCGACATGGCCCGGGACGACCACGTGATCCTCCGCCGGGTGCCGCAGGTCGCCGGGCTTCTGGCCGCGGACTCGCCGCTCGGGCGTCCGACCGGCAATCCGCGGGTCGACGCCCAGCCCCTGCTCGCCGTGTTTCGCGCGCCGGGCGAGCTGGAGGCGATCGCCCGGTTCCGACTGCTCGAGGGACTCCTGAACGTGGAGCACAACGACGTCGTCCTCGCCGCGCCGACCGGGCAGACTTCACCATCGACTTCGACGACCTGCTCGCCCGCCTCACGGCGTGCGAGGGCCGACCAGTCGGGCCGCTCGACGTGGTTCAGGCCCTGCACCGGCTGCGACCGGTGGACCCGGCCCGGCTGACCGAGCTCGGCGGACTCGCTGTCCGGACGACGCCCGAGCTCACCTCTCCCGATGGCAACGAGTCGTGGGACGCGATCGAGCTCGTCCGCACACGGGTATCGAGCGGGGGCCTCCCACCAGTCGACGCGCGCACTGTCGACGGTAAGTGGGTCTCCACGGCAACCGCACCCGTGCCATTCTCGACGTGCCGAGTGCTCACACGCGTCTCCTCGGTCGCAGAAGATCCTTACGTGTCCTGCAGCCGAACTGGCCCGCGTCTTTCCCACTGGACCGATCGTGCCGTGAAGAACGCGTTCGCCGAAGGGAATCGGCACTTCACGACAACGGTCGACTTCCCGGCGCATGCGACCGGGACCTTCGGCGCGCCCCTGCACGACCTGTTCCTCTACGACCTCACCCGCGCCACGGTCAAGGGCGACCACAACGACGACCGGCTGCTCGGCGCCCGCTGCGCCCTCGGGCACCAGCGGTTCGACCCCGGTCTGATCGCTGAGGTGGGCCTTCAGCGACACCGGGCCGGAACCCTCGACCTACCCCATCTCCTCGAGACCACTCAGGCACTCGGCGAGCAGCAGCTGGTCAAGCAGCTGTGGCCTCTGCTCACGGCCCCGGCCTCGGGCCCGGCAGCCGAACCCAAGCGGCCCCCGGCCCCGGCCGGCTTGTTCCGCCAGCTGTCGGGCTGGGTGGTCGAGATCCCCGAACGGGTCGAGCTGCCGGACGGGATCCGCCATTTCGCCGGTTCACGCGGGTCGTCCAAGGCCCACGATGCGGCCCGGACGCTGGTCGAGGCAGTGGAGCAGGCGTGAGCGGCGACTACAGGGCTGCCTCGACTCTGACCGAGCACGAGGGTACGTCCACGCTCACACTCGCCACCGCGCTCGGAATCACCCCCGACGGACTGGTCGACAACCCCACGTTCTTCAGCGGCTTCCCGGACCGCCCCGACGTCCTCGCCGCCGGTCTTCTTGCCGTCGCCGACGTCGCCGGCACGCGCTACGCCGACTTCGGCCCGGCCCAACGAGTGGCCAACCTCGACCCGGTCGTCACCGCCAGCGGCGACATCCTCCGCTTCGAGTCGTTCTCCGCCTGCAACGGCGTCCACGCACGACTCGACGTCCTCGCAGAAGGGCTCGGCGCCAGCACCATCGGGTTCGGTACGACCAACGTCGACATCAATCCGCCTTTGCGCGCCGCACTGGCCCGGACAGCACGCACCGAGACGCTGCACCTCGCCGTCGGACACCACGGCCTCACTGCCTCGACGCCTGCCGCCAGCCACCTCGAACGCAAGGTCACCCTGCCCGACCGTTGGGTGCGCGGCTTCGCCGAGGTTCCCACGATCAGCGCCTCCATGTCGCACCGGGGCAGCCTCGTCGGACCCGCCGTCAGCAAGCTGCTCGGCGCCCTCCCACGCGTCGCCCCACCGGGCCCCTTCCTGCACCTCGTGCCCGCGCCCGGCTCCCGGCGCATCGCGACTCACCGCTCCGAGCTCTCCATCCCCCTACCCGGCGCCACCCGGCTGCGAGGCTCTCAGCGCGTGGCGAGGCACACACGGCGGCTCGACGTCTACGCCTCCCCGACCGGCACCACTGCATGGGTCTTCGAGCTCCCCAGCAGCCGCCTGACTCTGGTGTTGAGCCCCGAGCCATACCGGGCGTTCTCCGGCGAGGGCAGTCTCCTCATGTGGCTCAACGACCCGTCCGCCGAGACCCACGGCCTCAACCTCCTGCCCTTCCTCGGCTGGGAACCCACCATCGACCCTGACCGCCTCGCCAACGCCAGTGGACTGGGCACATCCAAGGTGACGACCGGGCTCGCATGGCTCGCCGCGTCCGGACGTCTCGGCTATGACCTCACCGCACGCGCCTGGTTCCACCGTGAGCTGCCCATCGACGTAGCAAGAGTGCTCCGACGCAACCCACGCCTGCTCTCCGCGCAACGTCTGGTCGAACAGGACAAGGTCAGCCAAGGCCGAGCCCGGAGCTTGGCTGGTGGCCGGGAGCGGCACAGCGACCTACCGAGTCCGCACCGACGATCCAGCCGGCCCCGTCAACGACACCCTCGAGTTCAGCCGACCCACGTTGGTCTGCCAATGTCCCCGGGAGGAGAAGCACCACGGCACCCGAGGCCCCTGCAAGCACGTGCTGGCGGTGGCCCTGAGTCTGCGCGGCACGAGCGGCTGACCAGCGAACCGGGTATGCGGTCCGCCGTCCGACCGTCAGATGTCGAGCTCCCGGGCCGCGGCGACCGCGAGCTCCGGGTGGTCGGTGATGACGCCGTCGACACCGACGTCGAGCAGCGCGCGCACCTCGCCGGCCATGTCGCCGGGCGCGTCCGGGGCGTCGCCGCGGCGCAGGTTGCTGGGCAGGAAGCGGTTCTCCGCGCGCACCGTCCAGACGTGCACGGTCAGCCACAGGCGGTGCGCGTCGCGGACCGAGCTCGAGGGCTCGCCGATCGCGCCGCGGTCGTCGCGGGGCAGCACCGGGCTCTTGTGCGGACCGATCCCGTCGGCGTACTCGTCGATCCCGGCGAGCCCGGCGGGGGTGCACAGCTCGGCGTGCGACGGCCCCGCCTCGAGGAGCTGGATGATCGGCAGCTTCGTGCGCTGGGCCAACCGGCGCAGGATGCCGGTCTCGAAGGACATCAGGCTGATCCGCGCCCACGGCCGGTCGAGGTCGTGGCGGTGCAGGGCGATGAGCAGCGGGTCGTCGAGAGGCAGCCCGACGGAGTCGAAGTAGGCCGCGTGCTTGAGCTCGATCATCACCCCGACGCTGCGACCTCGGCGCATCGACTCGGCGTGCACCATCGCCGGGATCTCGGTGAGGGTCGCGATCCCCTCGCGGCCGTTGTAGGCCGTGTTCCCCGGCCGGGTCGCGGGCAGCCGCTCACGGGCCGTGAGGGTCTTCAGCTCGGCCAGCGTGAAGTCCTCGGTGAACCAACCGGTGACGAGGTGGTCGTCGATGCGGCGGGTGTCGCGACGGCCCGCGAACTCGAGGTGGTCGGTGACGTCGGTGGTGCCGCTCAGCTCGGACTCGTGCCGAGCGACCAGCACGCCGTCCAACGTGCTGACGAGGTCGATCTCGATGTCGTCGACGCCCATGCGGATCGCCGTGCGGTAGGCCTCGAGCGTGTGCTCGGGGCGGTGCCCGCTGGCACCGCGGTGACCCACGATGGCGGGCGTGACGACCGGGCTCGGGGTCCGGTCTCGAACTGGCACCTGCCGAGTCACGGTCATGTGGGACACCGTCGCGTCGGCGTACGTCGCGGCGACGACGGCGAGGTGAACGAGGCATGAGGACTGTGCGCAAAAAGGATTCGCCCGAGCAGGCACTCGATACGTACTCTCGTTCGAGTGCGTCAGCTCCCCGTCCCCGACCCCGGCATCGCCGATCACCGCGGGCCGGGACGGTTCCTGTGGTGGCTCGCGGGGCAGCAGCGCCTGACCCTGATGGGCGGCATGGCGTTCGGCATCATCTGGATGTCCTGCCGGGCCGTGATGCCCGCCGTCCTCGGTCGCGCGATCGACCGCGGCGTCGCTGATCGCGACCGGGGCCAGCTCGTGCTCTGGGCCGGCGTGATGCTCGCGATCGGGCTCGTGCAGGCGCTCACCGGGATCATGCGGCACCGGTTCGCGGTGACCAACTGGCTGACCGCGTCCTACCGGATCGTGCAGCTCACCTCGCGCCAGTCCGTGCGCCTCGGGGGCTCGCTGCCGCGCAAGGTCAGCACCGGCGAGGTGATCGCGATCGGCACCACCGACCTCGACCACATCGGCAACGTGATGGACGTGACCGCCCGCTTCGCCGGCGCGATCGTGTCCTTCCTGCTCGTCTCCGCGATCCTGCTCTCGACCTCGGTCCAGCTCGGCCCGGTGGTGCTGATCGGCGTGCCGCTGCTGATGCTGGTGATGGGCCCGATCCTCAAGCCGCTGCAGGTCCGCGCCGCCACCGAGCGGCAGATGCGCTCCGACCTGTCCAACACCGGCACCGACATCGTGGGCGGTCTCCGCGTGCTGCGCGGGATCGGCGGCGAGGGCGTCTTCCTCGACCGCTACCGCCGCGAGTCGCAGGCGACCCGGACCGCCGCCGTCAACGTCGCGAAGCTCCAGTCGGTCCCTCGACGCGCTGCAGGTGTTCCTGCCCGGCATCTTCGTCGTGCTCGTCGTCTGGCTCGGCGCCCGGTCCGCCGTCACCGGCGCCATCACCGCGGGTGAGCTGGTCGCCTTCTACGGCTACTCCGCCTTTCTCCTCCTTCCCCTGCGTACGGCGACCGAGTTCGCCAACAAGCTGATCCGCGGCCGCGTCGCGGCGAGCCGGGTGTGCCGGGTGCTCGCACTGGCGCCGGACGTGGTGGAGCCGTCGTCTCCCGCCGCTCCCCGCCTCCGGGCTCGACGCTGGTCGATCTTCGATCCGGCCTGCGCGTCCGCCCCGGCATCCTCACCGCGATCGTCTCCGACCAGCCCGACGACTCGGCGCTGCTCGCCGACCGGCTGGGCCTGTGCGCGGCCGAGCAGGACGACGAGGTCTCGCTCGGTGGCGTGCCGCTGACCTCGCTTCGCCATGCAGACGTGCGCGAGCGGATCATCGTCTCCGACACCGGCGCCGCCCTGTTCGCGGGCCGGCTCGCCGATCGCATCGACGAGCGCGGCAACGGCGACGTCGAGAAGGCGCTGTTCACCGCGTCCGCCGAGGACATCCTCGAGGCGCTCCCCGACGGGCTAGACTCCATCGTCACCGAGAAGGGCCGCTCCTTCTCCGGTGGCCAGCGACAGCGGCTCGTGCTGGCGCGCGCCCTCGCCGCCGACCCGGAGATCCCGGTCCCTGGTCGAGCCGACCAGCGCCGTCGACGCCCACACCGAGGCGCGGATCGCGTCCCGGCTGCGGGCCCACCGCGCGGGTCGCACCACGGTCGTCACGACGGTCAGTCCGCTCCTGCTCGACGCCGTCGACGAGGTGGCGTTCCTCGTCGACGGGCGGGTCGCCGCGGTGGGCACCCACGCCTCCTTGCTGGCCGACGTTGCGGCATACCGCAGTGTCGTCGTGCGTGACGTGGAGGCAGTCGTATGAGTGTGACGACCCGCCTCCCGATCGCGGACGGTCGCGCGGTACGCCGCTATGTCGGCCGAGTCGCGCACCGGCACCCGCGCCTCCTGTGGACCGCGCTCGGGCTGCACGTGCTGGCCGCGCTCGCGGCGCTGGCCGCACCGCGACTGCTCGGCGACCTCGTGCAGGCCGTCGAGGAGGGCACGACCCGCGCGTACGTCGACAAGATCGTCATCGCCCCGGCAGTCTTCCCTGGTGCTGCAGTCGGTGCTCACGCGCTACGCCCGCTACCGCTCGCAGGTGATGGGCGAGCTGGTGCTGGCCGAGCTCCGCGAGGACTTCGTCGCCAACACGCTCGCGTTGCCCGTCGGCACCGTCGAGGCCGCCGGCTCCGGCGACCTGCTGACCCGCACCGGTTCCGACATCGACCGGCTCGGCTGGTCGGTCCGCTGGGCGCTGCCCGAGTGGACCATCGCGGTCGTGTCGGCCGTGCTGACCTTCGCCGCCGCGCTCAGCGTCGGCTGGTGGGTCGCGCTGCCGTGCCTGCTCGCGCTGCCGCCGCTGGTGGGCGGGCTGCGGTGGTACCTCGCCCGCGCCAAGGACGGGTACCTCGCCGAGACCGCGTCCTACTCGCAGATCACCACCACCCTCTCCGAGACCGTCGAGGGCTCGCGGACGGTCGAGGCGCTGGGGCTCGGCGCCAAGCGGGTGGAGATGTGCGACGACGACTGCGCCAAGTCGTTCACCGCCGAGAAGTACACCCTGCACCTGCGCACGATGTTCTTCCCGAGCATGGAGCTGAGCTACCTGCTGCCCGTGGTCGGCACGCTGCTGTTCGGCGGCTACCTCTACACGCAGGGCTCGGTCTCGCTCGCCGAGGTCACCACCGCGACGCTCTACGTGCAGATGCTGATCGACCCGGTCGACCGGATCGTCTCCATCCTCGACGAGCTCCAGCTCGGCGCCGCCCGCGCTCTCGAGGCTCCTCGGCGTCGCCCGGGTGCCCGACGACCGCTCGGTCTCGGGCCGCACCCCGTCCTCGGAGAAGCTCGACGCATCCGACGTGCGGTTCGCGTACGTCGAGGGGCGCGACGTGCTCCACGGCGTCGACCTCGACGTCGGTGTCGGCGAGCGGATCGCGATGGTCGGCCCGTCAGGAGCCGGGAAGTCGACGCTCGGCCGACTGCTGGCCGGCATCCACCCGCCGCGGTCCGGCTCGGTCACCGTCGGCGACGTCGGTCTGGTCGAGCTGCCGCTGGGCGACCTCCGCGGCCACGTCGCGCTGGTCACGCAGGAGCACCATGTCTTCGTCGGCACGCTGCGGGAGAACCTCATCCTCGCCCGGCCGTTCGCTTCGGATGACGAGGTGCACGCCGCCCTGTCAGCGGTGGATGCGCAGGAGTGGGTGGCCGCCCTGCCGGCCGGACTCGACACGATCATCGGCTCCGGCGGGCGGGCCGTGACGGCTGCCCACGCCCAGCAGATCGCGCTCGCTCGACTGGTGCTGGCCGACCCGCACACGCTGGTCCTCGACGAGGCGACCTCTCTCATCGACCCTCGCGCGGCCCGGCACCCGGAGCGCTCGCTCGCCGCCGTACTCGAAGGACGCACCGTCATCGCGATCGCGCACCGGCTCTTCTCCGCGCACGACGCCGACCGGGTCGCGGTGTGCGAGGACGGACGGATCAGCGAGTTCGGGTCGCACGACGAGCTGGTCGCTGCTGGTGGTTCCTACGCCGCACTCTGGGACTCGTGGCACGGGAAGAACTGATCGCCGGTACACGTCGCTCGTAGGACCGGTATCCGTTCGGTATCCGCGTCGTTGACGCCGGTACCTCAGGCGAGGACGCTGGCGATGTGGGGATCACTGTCCTCGGTCCGCTCACCGTTGATGGCTCGGGACGTCTCGGCCCCCGCGACCGCGTCGTACTGCAGGCCCCGGCCACGAGGCTGGGGCAGCCGGTGAGCGCGGACGAACTGATCGACGCCGTCTGGGGCGACCATCCACCCGCGTCCGCCGCCAAGAACCTCCAGTCGTGCGTCGTCCGGCTCCGCAAGGCGATCGGCAGTGCCGCGATCGAGACGACGCCCCACGGCTACGCGCTCGTGGTGCCGTCCGACCACGTCGACTCCCGCGACTTCGAGGCCCGGGTGGTCCGGGCTCGCGAGCTCCCGGCGGTCGGCGAGAGCGACCGGGTGGCCTACCTGCTGGAGCAGGCACTCCAGCTGTGGCGGGGGCAGGCGTTCCCGGACCTGCCCGACTGGGGGCCCGCGCGGCGCGAGGCCGGACGGCTGGGCGAGCTGCGGCTCGAGGCCGAGGAGATGCACGTCGACGCTGCTGCGCAGCGGACGTCCGCGCGAGTGCTGCCGCAGGCCCACGCCATGGTGCGCGCCGCGCCGTTGCGCGAGCGCCGCTGGGAGCTGCTGGCGCTCGCGCAGTACCAGACCGGAGCCCGGGGCGAGGCGCTGCGCTCGCTGCGCCAGCTCCGCGCCGTGCTGAGCCGGGGAGCTCGGGATCGACCCCGCTCCGGAGATGCTGGCCCTCGAGCAGTCGATCCTGCAGCAGGACGTCGGCCCCCTGGTCCCCACGCCCCGGACCGCGCGGTGCAGTGTCCCCGGCAGGGGCTACGGGCCTACGACGTCGACGACTCCGAGCGCTTCTTCGGCCGCAGCGCCGTCGTGTGGTCGTGCCTTGACCTGCTCGCCGCCCAGTCCTTCGTCGCGCTCGTCGGCCCCTCCGGCTCCGGCAAGTCCTCGATCATGCGCGCCGGCGTGCTGGCGGCCTTGCGCGAGCGCGGACACCGGATCGTGGTGATCACTCCGGGCGCGCGCCCCGTCGAGGCACTGTCCGCCCTCCCCGAGGACGCGGACGCCCGCACCGTGCTCGCCATCGACCAGACGGAGGAGGTCTTCGCGCTCTGCGACGACCCGGACGAGCGGCGCGAGTTCCTTTCGCGGCTGGCCGAGGAGGCCACCCGTCGACCTGTCATCCTGACCTTGCGTGGAGACCGGCTCGCGCAGGTCACCGAGCATGACGGCTTCAGCCGGCTGGTCGAACGCGGCCTGCACCTCGTCGGCGCGCTCGACGAGCAGGCCCTGCGCGAGGCCGTCACAGGTCCGGCTCAGCAGGCAGGGCTGCTCCTCGAACCGGGTCTCGTCGACCTGCTCGTCCGAGAGGTCCGCGACGACCCCGGCGCACTGCCGCTGCTGTCGCACGCCCTGCTCGAGACCCGGCGCCGGCGCGAAGGGAACACCCTGACCGTCGACGGCTACCGCGCCACCGGGGGGATCCACGGGGCGGTGGCCCAGTCCGCGGAGCTCCTCTACGGCCGGGTCGAAACTGACCAACGACCGCTGCTCCGCGACACGGTCCTCCGGTTGGTCTCGCCGGGCATCGACGGCGAAGCGGTCCGCACCCAAGTCTCCCGTCGGCTGTTCACCTCGGACCCCGAGCACGAGCGCCTGATCCAGATGCTCGTCGACGCACGGCTGGTCACCAGCGACGAGGGACGGTTGGAGATCACGCACGAGGCCCTCGCTCGCGCCGGCCACGCCTGCGCGGCTGGCTCGACGACGACGTCGAGGGCCAACGCATCCGCCACCACCTCAGCGGCGCCGCCGACGCCCGGGACACCCTCGACCGCCCCGACAGCGAGCTCTATCGCGGCGTGCGGCTGACTCGTGCCCCTGGACTGGCAGTCGCGTACGGCGTCCGCGCTCACCGACACGGGGCGCGACTTCCTGACTGCCGGACGAGAGGCGTCCGACGCCGAGGAACAGAGCGCCGCCGAGCGCGCCCGAGCTCAGGGCCGGCTCATCCGACGGCTTCGGATCGTGCTCGCCGGTGCCGTCGTGCTCCTCGTCCCGGCGCTCGCCGCGGGGGGTGTGGCTGCTGTCCAGACAGAGCGGGCGGAGCAGAGCGCTGCGAATGCGGAGCAGTCCGCCGTGTCCGCGCTGGCGCGGGGCGCCGCGGCTCGGGGCACCACGTTGGGTGATGTCGACACCGAGATGTTGCTGGCCTGCAGCCGGGGTGGTCCTGGACGACTCGCCAGAGACGATCGGCAACCTGCAGCAGGCCATCCTTCGCAACCCGGCGCTGATCCGCTCCACCCCACTCTCGGGCACGCAGACAGTGGCATTGGACGTCCTGCCCGACGGCCGCACCGCCGCACTCTACGACTCGGCCCACACCGTCAGCATCCGCGATCTGACCACGGGTGCCGAGCTCGCTCGACGCCAGATCGGTTCGACCCGCTCCGAGTTCGACACCCGGCGAGCCCTCCGTGCCAGCCCCGACGGGCGAATGGTCGCCGTTGGTGGGTCCGCGTTCTCCGCGCATCTGCTGCACCTCCTCGATGCCCGCACGCTGGACCCAGTCTCGCCACAACCGGCAGGTCTGCCCCCGGGGAACTGGCGGCTGAACGAAGCGCATTTCAGCCAAGACAGCTCGACACTGGCCGTGGTGGTGGGCAAGCTCACCTCTGAGAACAACGAATGGGCGCCAGCGAGTCATCGCGCCTACGTCTGGTCGCTGGGGTCGTCCTCGAAGCCGCTGATGATCGATCTCACGCCGTGGACCACGGGATGGGCCTCTGCCGTCCTCTCACCGGATGGCCGTCTGCTCTACACCGCCACGCCTGCCGTGCGCGTCCACGACCTGCGCACGGGTGAGGTCCGCACCCTGTTGGAGCAGGACACCACGCCTTTCGAGGTGGGTCTCGATATCAGCCCCGACGGGCGGTTCCCGGTCCTGGCGCGTGGCGACCCGGAGGCCGAGGCTCTCCTGCTCGATGCCGGCACCGGTCAGGTCCGGCACACCCTGCCCCACGACAATCACACGTTCGATGCCCGCTTCAGTAGCGACGGCCGCCGGGTCCTGACGGCGACCTACCGGCCGACCGGTGCCTTTGTCTGGGACACCCGGACCGGACGTCGGCTCGCCCAGTTCGACCTTCCCCGGGGCGAGCCCGGCGCCGTGGACCTGCACGGCCTCGGGAAGCGGGTCATCAGCGCGACCGACCAGAGCTTGCGCGATCTCGATGTGGACGGCCAGCATCGCTACCTCCGCCGGGAGCAGATCACGGGACTCCCCACGTGGACTGGAACGAAGGCGCCCTGCTTCGTCAATCCCTCCTACGACGGGGCCTACATCGCGTACAAGCTGTGCACGGGACACTCCATCATGGTGGACGTGGCGCGACGCCGCGCGTTCCGGAGACAACCCGACAGCGAGGCCTACGGCCGTGGCGGGGGCAGCTGGTTCTCGCCGCGCGCCGAGTATCTCCGGGCCCGGGGCGGCACGATCTACGTCATGGACGGGACCACGGGTCGGGTCCGGGTCGGTCCTCACCCGGTCGGCAACCGTGTGACAGAGCTCGCTCACAGCCCTGATGGCTCCCGGGTCGTGATCTCCGAGCTGTCCGGCACCCTGACCCTCCCGGATGGTCCGACCCTCGAGCCCGTCGGGCGACAGGTCGACCTCGGTGCGAACGTGTGCTGCGTCGCTCTCGGGCCGGACAACCGAACCGCCTTCGTCCTCATCGGCGGATCGGACGCCCGCGGCTTCTGGGACGATCCAGTCGACCGCTGGGCGCTGGTCGACCTCGAGGCCGGTGAGGTCGTCAGGGAAGGGGCTCTCGGCCCGGCGAGCGCCAACTGGGCGGTCTACTCGCCGACGGGTCGGCACGTAGCCGCTACCGGGTTCGACGGAGACGTGGCCATCATCGACACCGAGACCGGTCAGCTCGTGCGGCAACCCGGGATCGCCCACGGCGACTATGCCTCGTGGGCTGCGTTCTCCGAAGACGGCTCACAGCTCGTCAGCAGCGGCCCGGACGGAACCGTCATCCTCTGGGAGGTGTCGACGGGTCGGATCACCCGCCGCATCAGCGTGACCGAGGGAGTGCTCACCTCGCCCGTCTTCCTGCCGAACGGCGAAATCCTGATCGTCCCGTGGGCAGGGGATCCCGCCGTCTACGTGTGGGATCCCTCCGCGACGCGAGCCGTCGAGTTCGCCTGCCGCTTGGCTGGTCGGGACCTCACCGAGGCCGAGTGGGCCGAGCACTTCCCCGGCCGGGAGCCCCGTCCCGTGTGCCCGCAGGACTGATCGCCGTACCCTCCTTGCGATTGTGACAGTAATGGTGTCACAGTTGGCGCCATGAAGCTCTCCATGCCGCTGATGTACGCCGGCAACCCCCGCGAGGCCGCCGACCGGGTCAGCAAGCTGGAGAGCTCCGGGCTCGACACCGTGTGGATCGCGGAGGCCTACGGCTTCGACGCTCCGACGCTGATGGGCTACCTCGCGGCGAAGACCGAGACGATCGAGATCGGCTCGGCGATCCTCAACGTCTACTCCCGCACCCCCGGTGCGCTGCTGCAGACCGCCGCCGGCCTCGACAACGTGTCGGGTGGCCGCGCGATCCTCGGCCTCGGCGCCAGCGGTCCCCGGGTGATCGAGGGCTTCCACGGCGTGCCCTACTCCAAGCCGCTCGGCCGCACCGCCGAGGTCATCGACATCGTCCGCCGTGGCCTCAAGCGCGAGCGGCTCGAGAACGACGGCATCTTCAAGCTGCCCCTGACCAAGGCGGACGGCGCCGTGACCGGGCTCGGCAAGTCGCTGAAGATCCTCACCCACCCCGAGCGCGACACCATCCCGATCTACATCGCCGCCCTCGGGCTGAAGTCCGTCGAGCAGACCGCCGAGATCGCCGACGGCTGGATCCCGATGCTCTTCCACCCCGAGAAGTCGCACTTTGGTCTGGGGCGACGCCCTCGCTGCCGGTACGGCGAAGCGCTCGGCCGACCTCGGACCGCTGGAGATCAACGCCGGCGGCATGGTCGCGATCGGCGAGGGCGCGGAGACGAAGGCGCTGCTCGACCTCGCCCGGCCGCTCTACGCGCTCTACGTCGGTGGCATGGGCGCCAAGGGCAAGAACTTCTACAACGACATCGCCTGCCAGTTCGGCTACGAGAAGGAGGCCGAGCAGATCCGGGAGCTCTACCTCTCCGGCAAGAAGAGGGAGGCCGAGGCGCTCGTCCCGCTCGAGTGGCTCGAGGCCGCCAACCTCGTCGGTCCCGAGTCCTACGCGCGAGCGGATCGCGGCCTTCAAGGAGGCGGGCGTGACCAACCTGTCCCTCACCCCGGTCACGGAGGACCCGGCCGCGACGATTGCGCAGGTGAAGGAATGGGTCTCCTAGCCCACCCTCGTCGCTACGACAATCTTCGCCGGATCCGGGCCCTCGACCCCGAGGTCGACTACGACGCGATCACCAACCTGACCGCGCGTCACGAGTTCCCGTGGGACTACGTGCAAGGCACCGGGATCGCCTTCATGCGCGACTACGGCGTCCCGTCGATCTCCCGGTTGCTGCACAAGACGGGCGAGTTCGAGCACGACGGCATCAAGCGCTACGACGACACGATCCTGATCGGCGAGGAGTCGACGATCGAGGGCATCGACTCCGCTCGCGGGCACGCGGCGGTGCGGCGCCTGAACAAGATCCACGGCCACTACGACATCCCCAACGACGAGTTCGCCTACGTCCCGGCCACCACCATCGTCGGACCGGTGCGCTGGATCTCGGCCTACGGCTGGCGGCCGCTCGATCCGCACGAGCTGGTCGCGATCACCCGGGTCACCACCCGCTTCGGCGAGCTGATGGGGATCAAGGGGCTGCCCTCGACGTACGACGGCTACCTGCAGCTGCTGGTCGACTACGAACGCACCCACTTCTCCCCCGACCCGGCCAACACCGCGCTCGCCGAGGCGTCCATCGACATCGCGCGGGCGGTCGCCCCTGGCCCCGGCCCGCCCGCTGGTGCGGCGGGTGACGATCGCCATGATGGACGAGCCGCTGCGCGTCGCCCCGGGGCTGCCCGCCCAGCCGGCCCGGTTCGCCTCCCTCGTACGCCGATCGCTGCGGCTGCGAGGACGAGCGCTGCGTTTCGCGGCGCCCCGCACGTCGCCGTACCTCCACAAGCCGGTCACCTATCCGGACGGCCACCGCCTGTCGGACCTCGGCCCGCTCTCCATGCTCGACGCTCTCAATGCAGCACAGGAAAGGGAACTCCATGCCTGAACGCCCCACCATCCTCGAGCAGGAACACGAGGACTTCCGCCGTACGGCGCGCGCCTTCATGGAGAAGGAGGTGCAGCCGTTCCACGAGCAGTGGGAGAAGGACGGCCGGGTCGATCGCGACGTATGGCGCAAGGCCGGCGAGATGGGCCTGCTCTGCTTCGACGTCGAGGAGGAGTTCGGCGGCCCGGGCATCAAGGACTTCCGCTACAACATGGTGATGGCGGAGGAGATCAGCCGCGTCGGCGCCAGCGGGCTCGGCTTCCCCGTGCACACCGACATCATCGTTCCCTACATCAGCTCGCTGGCCAACGACGAGCAGAAGCGACGCTGGCTGCCGGGCACGGTCGACGGCTCGCTCATCTCGGCGATCGCGATGACCGAGCCGGGCGCCGGCTCCGACCTCCGAGGGCATCAGGACGACGGCGGTCGACAAGGGCGACCACTACGTCCTCAACGGCTCCAAGACCTTCATCAGCAACGGCATCCCGGCCGACCTCGTCATCGTCGTCGCGCGCACCAACCCCGACGCCGGCCACTGGGGCATCAGCCTGCTCGTGGTCGAGCGCGGCATGGAGGGCTTCGAGCGCGGGCGCAACCTCGACAAGATGGGCCTGAAGGCTCAGGACACCGCCGAGCTGTCGTTCGACAACGTGATCGTGCCCAAGGCCAACCTGCTCGGCGAGGAGGGCTCCGGCTTCATCTCGCTGATGGTCAACCTGCCGCAGGAGCGCATCTCCATCGCCGTCATCGCCGTCGCCGCGATCGAGCACGTGCTGGACATGTGCCCGGCCTACGCCAAGGAGCGCGAGGCCTTCGGCCGCCCGATCGGGAAGTTCCAGAACACCCGGTTCGTGCTCGCCGAGATGGCCACCGAGGCCCACATCGCCCGGGTCTTCGTCAACGACTGCGTCCTCAAGCTCAATGCCGGCGAGGTCGACACCTCGCTCGCCGCGATGGCGAAGTGGTGGACGACCGAGCTGCAGAAGCGGGTCGTCGACGCCGGCGTCCAGCTGCACGGCGGCTACGGCTACATGTCGGAGTACCCGATCTCCAAGGCCTACGTCGACAGTCGCATCCAGACGATCTACGGCGGCACCACCGAGATCCAGAAGGAGATCATCGGCCGGATGCTGGGGCTATAGCGCCGGCTTGACGGCCGGGACCGGGCAGGTGGCATCGAGCAGGATGCGTTGCGCGGTGGACCCGAAGACCATCTTGCCGACCGGCGTGCGGTGCCTGAGGCCCAGCACGACCGGGCGCGCGTCCCGTCGTTGCGCCACCTGCACGACCGCGTCACTCGGGTCCCCGACGTCCGCCCGGTCGACCTCGACGCGGCCGGTCAGCTCGGGCCAGTGAGCCTCGACGTCGGCGACGGTGGGCGGGGCCTCGCCACGCACGGCGAGAACCACGATCACCTCCTCCTCGTCGATCGACGCCTCGACTGCGGCCCTCATGGCGGCATGGCCGGGTGGGGTGTCGGCATAGGCGACCACGATGGTCATAGCGATCCTTTCGACGTGCGGAGCGGAGCGAGGACACGGTGCCGGGTCACTGGAACAGGCCCGGCGGGAGCTCGACCGGGAGCAGGGACGGCAGGGACAGCAGCACGATGCCGAGGACCGGGGTGTAGATGACCGCGGTCCGAGGCTTGGCACGCGCCGTGTAGAGCAGGAACAACGGCACGAAGACCAGGGGCGGCTGCCGGGTAGCCGGCCGGGGACACCAGCACCGGGAAGGCCGCCATCGAGGCGAAGGTGCGGCCGGCGACCACGAGGTCCTCGCGCCGCGTCCGCAGTCGAGCCTCGTCGCGGGTGGCCAGCATGGTCGTCCCGGACGCGGGCGCCGCCGTCGGCCCGACCTCGTCAACGGTGTCCGGGGTCTCTCCCTGCCAACCGCGCCGTTCCTGCCAGAGCAGCGCGACCGCTGCGAGCAGGCCACAGCCGGCGACCGGGCGAGGCATCAGTCTGGCCTCCTCGGAGAACGACCCGCTGAGGACCAGCGCTCCGGCGAAGAGCAGCACGGCACCCACGGCCACGGCCAGCGACCAGCGCGTGCCGGTCATCGATCCCTCGAGCTCGTCACCGTCGGCGTCGTCGAGCTCGGCCTCGTTGCGGTGGCCGTCGTCGGGTGCGCCGGAGCGAGTCGCCCGGATGCGCTTGACCAGCGACCACAGCAGCGGCACCACCGGGATGGCCGCGAAGGCGAGCACGCCGGGACGCGCCATCCAGGCGGAGCTGTCGTAGAGGCTGGTGGTCAGGTAGTAGTAGCGCTCCATGGGTATGGCGAGCACGAATCCGATGAGGAACGGTGCGCGTGGCATGCCGGTGGCCTTGAGGAAGAACCCGATGACGCCCAGCACGACCATCACCCACAGGTCGCCCAGCTGGCCGCCCTCCCGGTAGGCCCCGAGCAGCATGACGACCAGCAGTCCCGGGCCGAGGATGGCGAAGGGCACCTTGGTCAGCTTGGCCGGGGTCGGCGTGGCGAGGAAGCACAGGAAGGCTCCGGCGACGCTGGCGATCGCGAAGCACCAGATGATGACGTACATCAGGTCGAGGTGCTCGGTGACGATGGCCGGCCCGGGCTGGATGCCGTAGGTCAACAGCATCCCGAGCAGCATCGCGGACGGCACTCCGCCGGGGATCCCGAAGAGGAACGTCGGGATGAGGTCGCCGGCCTCGACCGAGTTGTTCGCGCTCTCCGGGCCGACGATGCCTCGGGGGTCACCCTTGCCGAACTGGCGCTTGTCCTTGGCGGTCGCGACGGCCCGGCCGTAGGCCAGCCAGTGCCGGCCGTGGCGCCGACGCCGGGCAGGATCCCGGCCCAGATGCCGATCAGCGAGCCCCGCACGACGTGGGTCCAGTGCGTGAGCCACTCGCGGATGCCGGCGCCCCACCCTCCACTGAGGGTGACAGGCTGCTCGGTGACACGGCGCTGGCCGACGCGGCTGGCGATCTCGGCGAGGCCGAAGATGCCGAGGGCCACCGCGACGAGTGACACCCCGTCCCCGAGGAAGAGGGAGCCGAAGGTGAACCGCTCCTCGGCAGTGGTCGGGGACGTGCCCACCGGGCCGAGCAGCAGACCCGGGAATCCGGCGGTCAGGCCCGGTGGATCCACCGCTCCGCTCGCCATCAGCCGCGCGTTAGAGCTGCTGAAGCACACTTCATGGTCGTGAAGCGATCCTTCATGCACACTTGACCCATGCTCGACGTCAAACGCCTCCGGGTCCTGCTCGCCGTCGTGGAGGAGGGCTCCGTGACCAGCGCGGCCTCCGCGCTGGGCTACACGCCGTCCGCCATCTCCCAGCAGCTGCTGCGACTGGAGCGGGAGGTCGGCCAACCGCTGCTCGACCGGCACGCACGCGGCATGACGCCCACCGATGCGGGACTGGTGCTGGCTCGGCACGCGCGCAAGGTCGTGCGACAGCTGGCAGCGGCGGAGGCGGACCTCGCCGACATCGCAGGCGTACGGCGCGGGAGCGTCGCCCTCGGCACGTTCCCCACCGTCGGAAGCTCGTTCCTGCCCCTCGCCGTACGCCGGTTCCGCGAGCTCTATCCCGCCATCCAGCTCACCATCAGCAGCGGACGCGAGGACCACCCGGTCCGACTGCTCGAGGAGGGCACGGTCGCCATCTCCTTGCTGTGGGACTACGAGTGGCAGCGGATCGACAACGAGGAGCTGGAGCTGACGGAGCTCTTCACCGACCCGACGGTCCTGCTCGTCGGTGCCACCCATCGGCTGGCGCGCCGGCGCACCGTCAAGATGGCCGACCCGGCCGACGAACCCCCGGATCATCCGTGCCGGCGGACACCCGGTCGTCGAGGTGCTCGAACGCAGCGCCCCGGCCGCCGGGTTCACGCCGACCATCGCCTTCCACGCCAACGACTACCGGGAGGCGCAGGCGATGGTGAGCGTCGGTCTCGGGATCGCGCTCGCGCCACGCACGGCGACGGTCAACCAGCACCCCGACGTCCGCGTGGTCTCACTGGGCGACACCGCACCCGCACGGCGCGTCCTGACGGCGCACCGGCCGGGACGCGTGCGCGCTGCTGCCGAGCTGGCCCTGCACGACGTCCTGCTCGAGACCGCCGCGAGCTACGCCTGATCCGGCTCTGCCTGCCGACTACTCCGTGCGCAGGTTGGCGGCCGAGGCCGCCCGCGTCGCCCACGGCCGGGTGATGCGGGCGGCGGCCGTGATGGCCAGCCACACGAGGCCGAGGGTGATGACGGCGTTGGCCACCAGCACGAGCAACGCCAGCGGCGAGCCACGGTCTCCCAGCACGCCGACCGTCAGCGACCCGAGGATCACCCCCGGCCGTCGCCATCGGGATGGCCACGAGTCGTGACTCCCAGCGTTGGGCGCTCTCGAGGACGTCGAGCGGCATGCCCAGCGCCAACAGTGACGCGACGGACCGCTTCCGGTCCGGGATCGACTCCACCGAGTGCACCGCCGGGGTGCCGATCGCGACCAGCAGCGCCACCAGCAGCGCGCCCGCCACCAGCGCGAGCGAGATGTAGTAGAAGGCGTCCACGTTGTCGCTGGCCGGGAGATCGGCGGCGACGGCCGCTCCACCCCCGGAGACGAGCGCGATGGCTCCGACCGCGGCCGCGGCGCGACCGGCCGGGCGAGGCTCCGCCACGAGCCGGCGGGCCGCGAGCAGCACCGCCGGGGACGCGGTGCGGGACTGGACGAAGGAGCCGGCTCGGAACGCAGCCCACGGAGCAAGACCGATCAGACCCAGCACGGCGAGACCGATGGCCACGAAGACGGCCGGCTCGAACACGAGCAGCGCAACCGGCAGGAGGACGATCGCGCCGGCCACCAGCACCAACCCCCACGGCCCGGGCGGTGCGGCGGCCTGCCGGCGCGAGACCCCCAGCGGGGTGACCACGACACCACGCGAGGCGCGAGCCCCCACGAACACACCGAGGACGGTCGTGCCGATGACCACGAGCAGCACCTGCCACCACAGCGGCGCGACCGAGGTCGGCACGAGTCGGAGGCTCTCGGTGTAGACGTAGCCGTTGCCGCCGAAGTCGTTGTAGGACACCTCGCCACCGAGCAGCAGGCGCAGCAACCAGTAGAGCGCGATCCCGCCGAGACTGCCGAGCAGGGCCGGGATGCCGACCTCGAGAGCGCCCAGTCGTCGCACCTCCCCCGGGGTCGCGCCCGCCAGTCGCAGGGCTGCGAGTCGCCGGTCACGGGCGGCCGTCCTGAGGCGGACGGCCCGGTATAGCAGGAGGAGAGGCGGCAGGGTGAGGAGACCGGTCGCGAACGCCGTACCGCCGCGGGTGCCGGGATCGGCGACCACGTTGAAGAGGATCTCGTTGGGATTTTCGGGCAACCGGGCGTAGCTCACGACGAGCAGCAGCAGGGCACTGACCACGGCGGTGCACGAGCCGAGCAGCAGCATCCGCGGCCAGCCGCCGGCGCGGGTCAGGGTCAGAGCCGGGCGGATCATGAGGTCACCGGCGCAGCCTCGACCGCGCCGTCACGGATGACGACCTCACGGTCCGCGCTCGCGGCGACCTTGTTGTCGTGGGTGACCATGACGACGGTCGCGCCCGTGTCTCGCGCCGTGGAGAGCAGCGCCGACAGGACTCGCTCGCCACTGACCGTGTCGAGCGAGCCCGTGGGCTCGTCGGCGAAGATCACTCGCGGGCCGGTGACCGGGGCACGCGCGATCGCCACGCGCTGCGCCTCACCGCCGGACAGCTCACCGGGGAGCGCATCGGCCATGGCCAGCGCGTCGAGGCGCTCGAGCCAGCCCCGGGCGAGGGTGTTGGCCGCGGCGCGCCTCGTGCTTCTCCGGGAGCAGCGGCAGGGCGACGTTCTGCCCTGCGGTCAGCTCGGGCACGAGCTGACCGAACTGGAGCACGAGTCCGAACTCGCGCCTGCGCAACCGGGTGCGGTCGCTCTCCGAGAGGTCGGTCAGGTTGCGCCCGTCGAACCAGATCTCGCCGGCCTCGGGCCTCAGGACGCCGGCCGGGCTGAGCAGCAGCGTCGACTTGCCGCTGCCGGAGGGCCCGGTGACCGCGACGACCTCGCCCTCGTCCACCGCGATCGAGGTCCCGCGCAGGGCCTCGGTCCGGCCGAACGCCTTGCGCACAGCGCGGGCCTCCACGATTGCGGCACTCATGGACGAACCTTTCGTCGTGCGGCCACCCGGGCGGCCGCCGTGTCCAACCAACGCAGGTCTGCGTCGAGATGGGAAATGGTGTGGTCGACGGCGATCTGCTCGTCCGCGTCGGCCGTTGCCGACTGGAGCGCGACGAGCTCTCGCATCCGAGCCAGGTGCACTGCCCGCTGCCGACGCAGGAACTCCCCCGCGTCGGAGCCCACATGGAGGGACATCACCGTCTTCCTGACCGGGTCGTCAGCGGCATACGGCCCTGCCTGTTCGGGCTCCTCGAGCCACGCCGCCAGTGACTTCTCCCCGCGGAGGTCAAGGCGTACGTGGTCCGTTCGGGGCCGCCGTCCTGCGACGTCTCGGCCACTTCGACCAGTCCGTCGCGCTCCGGGCGCGACAACGTGGAGTAGACCTGCCCGAAGGCCAGTGGCTTGGCGCTCGGGAACCGGGCATCGTGCTCCCGCTTCAGGTCGTAGCCATGCGCAGGCCCGGCGGACAGGACGCCGAGTAGGACGTGACCGATGCTCATGCGGCGACTATACACACAGTGACTACTCCGAGTGAATAGTCTCCCTGTTGACGTAGACGTGGGCCTCCACGGGACCGTCGTCGCCCACCGCCCGGACGCTGACTCGCTCGTAGCCGACACCCTCGAACTCGTCGAGTCGCGCCCAGTGCTCCTCGAGGTGCTCGGAGACGAACAGCAGGCCGGCGACCTCGGCGGCGTCGTCGTCGAGCTCGAGCGCGGCGTAGCCGTGCTCGAAGCCCCAGCCCTCCTCGACGAGCCTGCCCCTGACCGTGGCGGACTCCCAGTGGCCCTCGATGTCCTCGAGGACGTGCTCGTTGGGGCGGCCGGGCGCGAGGGTGCCGTAGACGAAGAGGCGCTGGATCACGAGCCAAGCGTCCCGCACGCCTTTGACTTCAAGCACTTGAAGTTCCTACGTTCGACGACGTGACCACGCGCAGCTACACGATCAAGGAGGCGGCAGCCCTGACGGGCCTCCCGGCCAGCACCCTGCGCTACTACGAGTCGGTCGGCGTCATCGACCACATCACCCGCGGCGAGAGCAGCAAGCACCGCGTCTACGACGAGGCCGACCTCGACCGGCTGATGTGGGTCGCCTGCCTCGCTGCCACGGGCATGTCCGTGGCCGACATGCGGGCGTACGTCGCGAACGGCGCGCTGGGTCCGGTGGCCGCCAACGCCCGGGTCGCGCTGCTGACCGCCCAGCAGGAGCGGCTCAGGGTCGAGGCGGAGCACATCGCCGTCCGCCAGCGCTACGTGCGGCTCAAGATCGACTACTGGCAAGCCATCAACGCGGGCGACGACGCCCCCGGCCCAACAGCTCAGCGGCGAGGCACGCGTCATCGCCGACGAGCTCAAGCGGCCCCCCACACCATGACATCCACGAAGGAGCACCACCCGATGAACGTCAACGCCTACGCCGCACCCGCTGCCGGTCAGCCCCTCGCCCAGATCACGATCGAGCGCCGCGAGGTCGGGGCCAACGACGTGCTGATCGCGATCGAGTTCGCCGGCATCTGCCACTCCGACATCCACACCGTCAACGGCGACTGGGGCTCGCAGCCCTTCCCCGTCGTGCCCGGCCACGAGATCGTGGGCACCGTCGCCGAGGTCGGCTCCGGCGTGACCCGGCACCGGGTCGGAGACCGCGTCGGCGTCGGCTGCATGGTCAACTCGTGCGGCGAGTGCGCTCACTGCAAGAACGGCGACGAGCAGTTCTGCGTCCGGGGCATGGTGGGCACCTATGCCGCCAAGGACCGCGACGGCAGCACCACCCCGGGGCGGCTACTCGACGCACGTCGTCGTCGACGCCGACTACGTCCTGACCGTCCCCGACGGCATCGACCCCGCTGCAGCCGCACCCGCTGCTGTGCGCGGGCATCACGACGTACTCACCGCTCAAGCGCTGGGGCGCCGGTCCGGGCAAGAAGGTCGCCGTCGTCGGTCTCGGCGGGCTGGGCCACATGGCCGTCAAGATCGCGCACGCGATGGGCGCCGAGGTGACCGTGCTCTCGCAGTCGATGAAGAAGCAGGAGGACGGGCTCCGCACGGGTGCCGATCACTACTACGCGACCAGCGACCCCGCCACGTTCAAGGTCCTGCGCAGCTCGTTCGACATCATCATCAACACCGTCAGTGCGCCCATCAACGTCGATGCCCACCTCGGGCTGCTGACGGTCAACGGTGCGCTCGTCAACGTCGGCGCGCCCGCCGAGCCGCTGAGCCTGAACGTCTTCAGCCTGCTCACCAACGGACGCTCGTTCGCCGGCTCGATGATCGGCGGCATCCCCGAGACCCGGGGAGATGCTCGACTTCTGCGCCCAGCACGGCATCGGCTCCGAGATCGAGATCATCTCGGCCGACCGGGTCAACGAGGCCTACGAGCGCGTCCTCGCCTCCGACGTGCGCTACCGCTTCGTGATCGACGCGAGCACGATCGGCTGAGGCCTGCGCCCCGGCAGGGAGTCATTCGGCGCCGAGCGAGTCGGAGACCTCGATCCGCTGCTCGTGCTGCACGCGGACCGACCCGGCGTAGCCATCGACGAAGCCCACGACGACCTCGTAGGCGTCGTCGGCGGGCGTGCGGAGCTTGAACGTCCGGGAGTTCTCGGGCGGATGGTGTTCCTCCGCGCTGAGAGACAACGTGTCGGGGTCCGCGGCGTAGACCGTCGCCGCTCCGCGGCGTGCCAGCACGATCGCGGCCTCCCGAGTCGTCGACGTCGGCTCGGGGCGGCCGACGAGTGCCAGCAGGTCGCGGAAGGCGCGCGTCACCCCGTCGGGAGGTGCCTGCAGGTCGGCCGTCGTGCCGGTCGTGACGAGCAGCCCGATCTCCGGGGCGCCCGGGCTGGCGCCCCAGCTGGTGTGCCACCGGTGCTGGTGGAGGGAGTAGTGACGTGGCGGACCGGAACGCACGTGCAGGACCGGCTCCAGCGCGCCGAGCACGAGCTCCTCGTCCACTGGCTCCTGGACCGAGACGTCGAGCAGGAACTGCTGGTCGGGCAGGTCCTCCGGACTCGCGCGGTAGCCGACACGGACCCGGACCACGTCCAGCCGGCCGAACGTGAGCAGCGCCTGATTGCCCATGTCCTCAGCGTTGATCGTCGAGACCTACAGGTCAAGCACCGCGCGGGCAGCTACGCCCGCGGCACCTTCTCCATCGCCTTGCCCTTCGCCAGCTCGTCCACGAGCTTGTCGAGGTAGCGGATCTGCTGCATCAACGGATCCTCGATCTCCCGGACCTTGTGACCGCAGATGGAGCCGGTGATCAACGACGCCTTCGGGTTGATCGACACCGACGCGAAGAAGTCCTCGAAGGTCGTCTCGGCCGCGATGTGCGCGGCCAGCGCCTTCTCGTCGTAGCCCGTCAGCCACTCGATCACCTCGTGCAGGTCGGCGACCGTCCGCCCCTTCTTCTCCACCTTCGTCAGGTAGTGGGGATACACGGATGCGAAGCTGACGGTGAAGATCCGGCTCATGCGCGGCGCTCGTGCAGTCGTTCCTGCGCGGCCGCGAGATAGGCCGAGCAGGGCGCCTCGACGCCCGGGTGCTTCTCGACCGGGTGGAAGATCCAGCGGTCCATCGCGGCCATGTAGCCGTTGTCGCCGCCGGGGCGGTAGGTCGACCGGGCGCGAGGACGGGTGCCTCCCCGACGCGATGTTGCGGCACGCGGTGCACGCGATCTTGTAGGAGAACTGTTCCCTGGGAGTCCGAGTCGATCTTGACCGTCGCCGGGGAACCGGCCTCGACTGAGGCCTTGCGCTCTGCGCGCTGATCGGCTCGCCACCATGCGTTTCGTCGTCCTGTCGTATTCCGCGGACCCCGTTCGTGATCCTAACGAGAGTACGAGACGACGCGGAGGCACGACCATGTGGGACACCGTCCAGACCAACACGATCCATCTGTCGCACGACCTGCCGTGCCCGCGCTGCGGGCACGCGGCCCACACCTTCCTCGCGTGCGGCGACTCCTGCGACTGCGCCTCGACGCCGATGCCGGGCTTCGACCCCTAGCCAGCGCCCCCTCGGGTGGACGAGGATCGTGGCGCCGATCACACCCCGAGGGAGCACACAGATGACCGACGACGTCCTGACCCACCGCGCACGGATCGAGGAGCAGGTCGGCGGTCGCACACTCATCGACGCCTTGGCGGGTACGGCGACGGCGTACGCCGACGAGGCGGCGTACAGCGACAAGCACGACGTGCCCGAGGGAGAGACCTGGCGCACCCTGACTGGCGCGAGACCCGGGAGCTGGCGCTCGACGTCGCGGGGGCGCTGATCGAGGTCGGGGTCGCGACCGGCGACACGGTCGCGATCATGGCCACCAACCGGATAGAGCACATGGTCGCCGACATGGGCGGCGTGCACGCAGCGGCGACCCCGATGTCGATCTACAACACCCTGTCCCCCGAACAGGTCGCCTTCATCGCCGCCGAGTCTCGACCGAAGGTGGTCATCGTCGAGACGCAGGACCACCTCGACCGCTGGGCGCAGGCGCTCGACGGAGTGGCGAAGGTCGTCGTCATCGGCGACGCCACGGTGCCCGAGGGTGGAGCGACGTGGGACGACTTCGTGGCCAGCGGGAAGGCCCATCGAGAAGCCAGTCCCGATGCGATCGAGGAGCGGCACGCCGCCCCGGGACCGGGACGCCCCGGCGACGATCCTCTACACGTCGGGCACGACCGGCAATCCCAAGGGCGTCGTGCTCACCCACCACAACGTCGTCTACGAGGCACTGAGCACCACGGAGGCAGCCGGCCTCGAGCCCGGCCAACGCCGGGTGTCCTACCTCCCGCTCGCGCACATCGCCGAGCGGGTGCTGAGCCTCTACGGACCGCAGGTCGTCGGCAGCCACTCCTACTGCATCGGCGATCCCGCCGAGCTGCTGGCGACGCTCGGCGAGGTCCACCCGACGGCGTTCTTCGGCGTCCCGCGGGTGTGGGAGAAGATCAAGACCGGCATCTCGGCCAAGCTCGCCGCCGACCCCAACCCGGACAACGTCAAGCTGGTGCAGGACTCCATGGCCGCCGGTCTCGCGTGGGTGCAGGCCCGGGAGGTCGGGGGCGTGATGACGCCCGAGATCGAGGCTGCCTACAAGCAGGCGGACGAAGCCATCCCTGGGCTTCCTGAAGCTGCTGCTCGGACTCGACCAGGTCACCCGGGCCGGCTCCGCGGCAGCGCCGATGCCGATCGAGGTGGCGAAGTTCATGGCCGGGCTCGGGCTCAAGGTCTTCGACGTCTACGGCATGACCGAGACCTGCGGTGCGGTGACCGCCAACGGCCCGGCGGGCTTCCGGCTCGGCACGGTCGGCCGCGCAACGCCGGGCATGGAGGTCACGCTGGGTGAGGACAACGAGGTGCTCGTCCGCGGGCCCGTCATCACGCCCGGCTACCACCAGCAGGAGCAGGCGACGCGCAACCTCATCGACGCCGACGGCTGGGTGCACACCGGCGACATCGGCAGCCTCGACGAGGACGGCTTCTTCGCGATCGTGGATCGCAAGAAGGAGCTGATCATCACGAGCGCCGGGAAGAACATCGCGCCGTCCAACATCGAGAACTACCTCAAGGAGTCGCCGCTCGTGGGCCACGCGATGGCCATCGGCGACAACCGGGCCTACATCGTCGCGATCCTCACCCTCGACGGCGAGATCGCACCACTGGTGGCCGCGCAGCTCGGCATCGAGACCACCGACCTCGCCGAGCTGTCGCAGCACCCGCAGGTCCGCGCGATGGTCCGGGACGCCGTCGACAAGGCCAACGCACGACTCTCGCGGCCCGAGCAGGTGAAGTCGTGGGAGCTGCTGCCGCACGAGTGGACCGCCGAGTCGGAGGAGCTCACCCCCGACCCTCAAGCTCAAGCGCCGCGTCGTCAACAAGAAGTACGCCGACGTGGTGAGCGGCCTCTACGACTCGTGACCTTCGACCTGCAGGCGCACCGTGGCGGCGCCGGGCCCCACCCGGAGAACACCCTCGCGGCGTTCGGCGCTGCGCTGACACTCGGTGTCTCGACGCTCGAGCTCGACGTCCACCTCACCCGCGACGACGACGTGGTCGTCAGCCACGACCCGGCGCTCGCAGACGCCCGCCTGATCCGGCACCTCGGGCGCGCTGACCTGCCGCCGTCGATGCCGCTGCTGCGCGATGTCGCGGCGCTCCTCGGAGGAGCGCGAGGCGGTCGACGTACGCATCAATCTCGAGATCAAGTTCGACGCGCTCGCGGCCTCGGAGCTCACGTCGCGGGACGAGTTCGTGGCGGTCACCCTCGACGCGATCCGCATCGACGGACTCGTGGAGCGGACGTCCGTCCAGTGCTTCGACTGGGGTGTCATGCGCCCGGTCGGCAAGGAGGAGCAGGGCGTACGCCGCAACCTGCTCGTCTCCCCGAAGTACCTCAAGCCCGCGGCGGACGGACCGTCGCGCTGGTTCTGACGGCCCGGACGTGGCGGCGGAGTTCGTCGTCACCGCGGCGGAGCAGGGGTTCGACGCCATCTCCCCCATCCACGGCAGCCCGTTCCTGTCCGGCGTCGACGATGCGGCATACGTCCCCTTCGCCAACGGCGAGCTCGTCGATCGCGCACACGAGGTCGGCCTGCAGGTCATCCCGTACGTCGTCGACGACCCGCCCACGATGGCCGCGCTCATCCGGCTCGGCGTCGACGGGCTGATCACGAACTACCCCGACCGGCTCCGCGAGGTGCTCGATGCCCGGGGACTGCCCTTGCCGACGTCGTTCCCGCCGTGCAACCTTTGACGGCATGTCGGCGTCAGAGCAGTCATGAAGCGAATCGTGGCCGTGCTGGCCGTTGCACCCTTGGCCCTCACCCTCCTCGGATCCAGCGCCCGGGCGCAGGAACAGGGCCCTGCCCGGACGATCTTCGACGTCTCCGACCCGGAGACGGGCACCGCACCCAAGCTGGTGTGGACCGAGCAGCAGGGGTCGAAGACCGTGATCCACGGCAGCGGCGGCACCACGACGATCACCGGCGACGTCAACGCGATCGCGCCGACGGGCTCTGGCTACGTCGTCCAGACCTTCGACACCGTCGACCCCAACGGTCGGCCGATCACCCGATGGATCGGCGCCGACGGCACGGCGGGCCGATCCAGCTGGCGCACCGGCTACGGCCTCGCGACCTCGCCCGACGGGGAGGCGGTCGCGTTCACGACCCGGCGTGGCGGCGTCAAGGTCATCGACCGGGACGGTGACCGCGTGCTGCGCATGCCGTCCATCCCGAGCAAGCAGTTCGGGACGCCCGCCTACGTCACCAACGGCTATTGCAAGGAGGACGAGACCAGCAACGGCTGCGCCGTCCCGGTCAACTCGTCGCGCAGCCGCCAGAGCTGGGCGGTGTCCTCCCACGGCATCGTCGACACCACCGGGTTCCCCGCGATCAGCGCCGGTCGAGGACGCTGGCTCGGCGCGTACACGAACTTCAGCGACACCGGCTCGTGCAGCGATGACGCGCAACCGGAGGATCAAGTGGCGCACGTGCGACAACGCCTTCAGCGACATCTCCCCCGACAAGCAGCACGTGCTCGGCACCCCGGCCTACGCCGACGGCTTCGGCCCGACGACCCTCGACGTGCTCGACCTCCGCTCGGGTGAGCCCGAGCGCACCTTCGCCAGCACCCGCAAGGCCACGACGACCTACTTCGACGAGGTCTGGGAGGACGCGACGCACATCCCGGCCGTGACCTACCGGGGCGGGGAGTTCGCCATCGTGCGGCTCGGTCTCGACGGTTCGATGGAGTACGCCGTCGCGCCGGTCGCCGACCCGGACGGGGACATGGAGTCGCCGTTCCGCCTCCAGACCCGCTGAGCCTGCCCAACCTTGGGTAACCCTGAGAACCCTGAGTCGCACTCAGGGACTATCCGGATGCGCAATGTCGGTGCTCTCCGGTTGACTATTCCGCATGCATCGACAGATCGCCGGCTCGCTCACCGGCCCCACCACCAAGTGGATAGTGCTCATCGCGCTCGGCTGGCCATCGCTGCCGGGTCCTCCATGTTCGCCTCCAAGCTGATCGACGTCCAGAACAACGAGGCCTCCTCGTGGCTGCCCGAGAGCGCCGAGTCCACCCGCGCCCTCGAGAAGCTCGGCGCCTTCCGGGACGTCAACGCGATCCCCACCCTCGTCGTCTACCAGCGCGACGGCGGGCTCCTCTGACGCTGACCGCGCGGCCATCGAGGAGCAGGCGACGGAGTTCGCCACGCTCGACGGCATCGAGTCGCCCGCCGAGGGCCGCCCGCCGGCGGTGATCAGCCCGGCCACGGCCGAGCAGATCGGCTTCCCGGCGATCTCCGAGGACGGCGAGGTCGCCCAGACCTCGGTGACGTTCGACTTCGGCAAGGACGGGTGGAACGCGCTGCCCGACGCGGCCGACGACCTCCGCGGCATCGCCGACATCGACGGCGTCAGCGTCTACATCGCCGGCATGGGTGGCCGGGCGGCCGATGCCGCCGAGGCCTTCGGTGGCATCGACACCACGCTGCTCTTCGCCACCCTCGGCGTCGTGATCCTGATCCTGCTCTTCACCTATCGCAGCCCCGTGCTCTGGATCCTGCCGATCATGTGCGCCGGCATCTCCCTGTTCACCTCGCAGGCGCTGATCTACTTCCTCGTGAAGTACGCCGACCTGACGGTCAACGGGCAGTCGCAGGCCATCCTCACGATCCTCGTCGTGGGAGCGGGCACCGACTACGCCCTGCTCCCCGGTGGCGCGCTACCGAGAAGAGCTCCGCCGCCACGAGGACCGGCACGAGGCCATGGCCTTCGCCCTCCACCGGGCAGCACCGGCCCTCTTCGCCAGCGCCGCAACCGTCGTCCCGGGCATGCTGTGCCTGCTCTTCGCCGAGATGAACTCCACCGCGGGCCTCGGCCCGGTGGCGGCGATCGGCATCGCGGTGACGGTCCCTGGTCATG
Source organism: Nocardioides sp. B-3 (assembly GCF_024703895.1). GTDB lineage: Bacteria > Actinomycetota > Actinomycetes > Propionibacteriales > Nocardioidaceae > Nocardioides. Next base: position 2,622,906 of record NZ_CP087968.1, on the reverse strand, counting down.
GTCACCCTGCTGCCCGCGCTGCTGGTCATCACCGGTCGCTGGATCTTCTGGCCGCGCCGCCCCGCGTTCGGCTCCCGCCGAGCCGACGCAGACCGGCTTCTGGGCCAAGGTCGGCCGACGGATCGCGCCCAACCCGCGCCGCGTGTGGGTGGGCACGAGCGTGATCCCGGCCGTCTGCTGCCCGGGGCTCTTCACGCTCGACACCAACGGGCTCTCGACCGAGGACACCTACACCAAGGAGTTCGAGTCGATCACCGGCCAGAAGATGCTCGTGGAGCACGGCCTCGTCGACCAGTCCAACACTGTGGCCGTCGTCGCCAACGCCGAGCAGGGTGACGCCGTCGCCGCCGCCATGAAGGGCGTCGACGGCGTCGAGGAGCCCAAGGCACCGATGGTCAAGGACGGTGTCGCCTTCATCGAGGCGGCGATCGACTCCGACCCGTCCTCGCCCGCTGCCTTCGAGGCGGTCGAGTCGGTGCGTGACGCAGTGCATGCGGTGGACGGCGCCGACGCACTCGTGGGCGGTGGATCCGCGTTCTACCTCGACACCAAGGAGGCGGCCAACGCCGACAACGTGCTGATCATCCCGATCATCCTGCTCGTGGTGTTCCTGATCCTGATGGCACTGCTGCGCTCGGTGCTGGCTCCGTTGATCCTGATCGGCACCGTCGTGCTGTCCTTCGGGGCCGCCGTCGGCATCAGCTCGGTGCTGTTCAAGTACGTCTTCGGGTTCGCCGGGTCCGACCCCGGGTTCCCGTTGTTCGCCTTCGTGTTCCCTGGTGGCCCCGGGCATCGACTACAACATCTTCTTGATGACGCGAGTCCGCGAGGAGACGATGCACCTCGGCACCCTGCAAGGGATCACTGGTCGCCCTGACCTCGACCGGCGGCGTGATCACCAGCGCCGGCCCGGTGCTGGCGGCCACCTTCCCCGGTGCTGGGGACGATCCCGGTCGTCTTCCCTGGCCCAGCTCGGGGTCGCGGTCGCGCTCGGCGTCATCCTCGACACGATGATCGTGCGGTCCGTCCCGGTGACGGCGATCAACATGGACCTCGGCGGCAAGATCTGGTGGCCGAGCAAGCTCGACAGCGACGACCACCGGCTCACCACCGCCGAGATCGAGGCGCCGATCGAGACGGTCCACTGACCGGTCATTCACATGCGTTGATCCACCGCGTCCGGCGGGCTGGAAGGATGTGGCCATGGAGGCCACCCCCGCCCAGATCCGCCGGGCGCTGGTGTGCGCCGGAACGCGGTGCGGCGCTCGACGTCGAGGAGGCCGCCGCCCTGCTGGCGGCTCGCGACGAGTCGCTGGACCGGCTGTGCGCGGTGGCGGCCGGGGTGCGCGATGCGGGACTGGTCCGCGCCGGCCGACCGGGCGTGGTGACCTACTCCCCGAAGGTGTTCATCCCGATCACCCGGCTGTGCCGCGACCGCTGCCACTACTGCACGTTCGTCACGGTGCCGGGCAAGCTGTCCTCGCCGTACCTCTCCCCCGACGAGATCCTCGCCATCGCCCGCGAGGGCGCGGCGCTGTGCTGCCCGGAGGCGCTCTTCACCCTCGGCGACCGACCCGAGGACCGTTGGCCCGAGGCGCGGGTGTGGCTCGACGAGCAGGGCTACGACTCGACGCTCGACTACATCCGGGCGATGGCGATCCGGGTGCTGGAGGAGACCGGGCTGCTGCCGCACCTCAACCCCGGCGTCATGTCGTGGGAGGAGATGACGCGCCTCAAGCCGGTGTCGCCCTCGATGGGGATGATGCTCGAGACGACGTCGCGCCGACTGTTCGAGACGAAGGGCGAGGCGCACCATGGCTCGCCCGACAAGGACCCCGCCATCCGTCTCGCGGGTCCTCGAGGACGCCGGCCGGCTGTCGATCCCCTTCACCACCGGGCTTCTCGTCGGCATCGGCGAGACCTTGACCGAGCGCGCCGAGACGATCTTCGAGCTGCGACGGATCGCGAAGCTCTACGGCTCGATCCGAGAAGTCATCGTCCAGAATTTCCGGGCCAAGCCCGACACCGCGATGCGGCACGCCGACGACCGGGGCTGGCCGACTACCGCGCGGCCATCGCGGTCTCGCGGATCCTGCTCGGCCCCACGATGCGGATCCGGGCGCCGCCCAACCTCGTCGACAGCTCCGAGTGCCGCGCGCTGCTCGACGCGGGCGTCGACGACTGGGGCGGCGTCTCGCCGCTCACGCCCGACCACGTCAACCCCGAGCGCCCGTGGCCCTCGATCGAGCGCCTACGAGCGGTCACCGCCGAGGCAGGGTTCGACCCGGCGCCCCGGCTGACGGTGCACCCGCACTACGTGCGCCAGCGCACGCCCCCGGCTCGACCCGCGCCTCGACGCCCACATCGACGCACTCGCGCTTCCCGACGGGCTCGCGCGCATCGGCGTACGACCCGTTGGACTGCCGTGGCAGGAGCCCGACGCGGGGCTCGAGGGCACGGGTCGCACCGACCTGCACGCGACCATCGACACCGAGGGCCGCACGAAGGATCGCCGCGAGGACTTCGACAGCGTGTACGGCGACTGGGAGGCCCTGCGAGAGGTAGTCCAGTGGCAAACGGCTGCCGAAACGTCTCAAACGCAGCCGTCTGGCACTGGACTACCCCGGGATTCCGAGGGGTACGCCGCACTGCGGGCCGCGGAGGAGGACCCGGCCGGCCTCAGTAACGACCGGGCGCTGGCGCTGATGACCGCGGAGGGCGACCTGCTCACCCGGGTCTGCCGCCTCGCCGACGACCTGCGGCGCGAGACCGTCGGCGACGACGTCACCTACGTCGTCAACCGCAACATCAACTTCACCAACATCTGTTACGTCGGCTGCCGGTTCTGCGCGTTCGCGCAGCGCAAGACCGACGCCGACGCGTTCTCCCTCTCCCCGGAGCAGGTCGCAGACCGGGTGCAGGAGGCGTGGGAGCTCGGCGCGACCGAGGTCTGCATGCAGGGCGGCATCGACCCGGAGCTGCCGGCGTCGGCCTACTTCGACCTCGTCTCCGCGGTGAAGCAGCGGGTGCCCGACATGCACGTGCACGCCTTCAGCCCGATGGAGATCGTCAGTGGTGCCGCACGCACCGGGCTGTCGATCGAGGACTTCCTGATCAAGGCCCGCGAGGCCGGCCTCGACACGATCCCCGGCACGGCCGCGGAGATCCTCGACGACGAGATCCGCTGGGTGCTGACGAAGGGAAAGCTGCCGACGAAGACCTGGATCGAGGTCGTCTCCACCGCGCACAGGGTGGGCCTGCGGTCGAGCTCGACGATGATGTACGGCCACGTCGACAACCCACGGCACTGGGTGGCGCACCTGCGGGTGCTGCGCGGGATCCGGGACGAGACGGGCGGCTTCACCGAGTTCGTGCCGCTGCCCTTCGTTCACACCAGCTCACCGATCTACCTCGCCGGCGTCGCCCGCCCCGGCCCGACCCTGCGCGACAACCTCGCCGTGCACGCGATGGCCCGGATCATGCTGCACGGGTCAATCCCCAACATCCAGACCAGCTGGGTCAAGCTCGGCGTCGAGGGCACCCGCGCCATGCTGCGCGCGGGCGCCAACGACGTCGGCGGGACGCTCATGGAGGAGACGATCTCGCGGATGGCCGGCAGCGAGCACGGGTCGGCCAAGACCGTCGCCGAGCTCGTCGAGATCGGCGCCGGCATCGACCGACCCGTCGTGGAGCGAACGACGACCTACGGGCGCAGGTCCACCCACACCTGACGGTGGTCGGAGGTCGGCACGAACGGGAAGTTGCCGGTCAGGTAGTAGTACGGCTGGTCCGACGTCGGCCAGAAGATGCCGGATCCGAGGATCTTCAGGTCGCTCGAGGGCAGCACGTAGTCGGCGCGCAGGTTGCCCGGACCGCAGCACAGCCGGTCGTCGAAGTCGGCCGTGTCGAAGCGCGGGTGCGACTCGTGGGACAGGTTGGCCGCTCCCTGCAGCTCGGCCGCCCGGGTGCCGCCGGCCGACTTGGGGTCTTCGCGTCGTTGACGCGCGGGTGGTCGAGGAGGAGCTGCGCCGAGCCGGGCACCGAGTCGCCGTCCAGCGGGTCTGAGTTCTGGTCGCCGGCGATCACGAACCGCTCGGTGGCCGGCAGTCCGCCGTACACACCGGAGTCGTCGTAGATGTAGTCGGCTCCGGAGACGTAGTCGGCCCAGAAGCGGATCTCGTCGTGGTTGCGGGTGCCGTTGCGGTCCTCGGGACCGTCGAAGACGGGCGGCGTCGGGTGCGACACGAGGAAGTGGATGGTGGTGCCGTCGACGTCGATCGGCATGTCCCAGTGGGACTTGGACGAGAGGCGTACGTCGTCGAGCTCGTCTGCGGAGAACCAGTCGGCAGGCTCCGGGGTGGCCGGGTTGTCGGGCAGCATCGCACCGGGCATGTCGGCCCAGCGGAAGGTCTGGAAGGTGCGGACCGCATCGGTGTCGATGGGGAACTTCGAGTAGACGACCATGCCGTACTGGCCCTCGAAGAGGCCGAAGCCGTAGGCGTCGTTGCCGCCGCCGATCGAGCCGTTGTTGTCGAGGTCGTGGCCGCTCGGGACACCGGTGTTGGACGGCGCGATGTAGGCGTAGGGGTAGTCGATCGGCTGCGAGCCGTGGTGCGAGACCTCGAGGTAGTTGTCGCGGAACAGGTCGACGGCCTCGGGGGCGTGGTCGAACTCGTTGACCAGCAGGACGTCGGGGCGCACGCGCTGGATGGTCTCGGCGACGTTGGCCGCCTGCACGTTGCCCGGAGTCGAGAGGTCGGCGACCAGCTGACCGGCGGCGTTGCGGTTGAGCGACGCGTTGAACGTGGAGAAGCGGACGTCGCCGGTGTCGCCCGCTTGAGCGACCGGTGTCATCACGAGGGGTACGGCGGCGAGCAGTGCGGCAGCGAGCAGGGTCGGGCGCTTCATGGGTCGGTCCTCCGAGTGGGTGAGGGACAAGACCTTCACCGTAGGCACTCGACGTGGCCTGTGGGTGAACGGAGCGGTCAGATCAGCCCGAGCTTGGCGCACCGCTTGGCGGTGTCGCCCGCGCACAGCTCGGCCAGTGTCATCGCACCGGAGGCGACCACGACGGTGGTCAGGTCGTTGACGGTCACCTCGACGGACTCGAACAGCCACGACGGCACGCCCTCGTGGTCGACCGACTCCCCCACCGGTTCGTCGGCCAGCTCGCCGACCGCGACGTCGGCGGCCCGGTCGCTCATCGCCGCCGCGGGGATGTAGGAGAAGCTCTCGCGGTCGCGGGTGATGACCTCGCGAGCCGCCTCCGAGTCGCTGGTCACGCCGCTTGCCGGCGTGGCGGGATCGGCCACGCCGACGAACCAGTCGGCGCCGGGCACGAGCGTGCCGTAGGCCATCACCGGCACCTCCCCGGCCTGCTGGACGAGCGACTCGGCCAGCTCCGGGTCCACCGGGTCGAGGATCACCGGAGGTCGGCGTCGACGAGCGCCCGGTCGAACAGCTCCGCCTGCGTGTCGGCATCACCGCCCGCGTCGAAGACCTCGACCGTGCACCCGTCGCAGATCTCCGCGACCCGTTCCTCCAGCCCCTCGACGTCGAGGGGCTGGCCGACCTGCGTCGCCTCGTCAGCGGCCGGGACCGCGATCACCGTCGACTCCACGGCGGAGCAGCCCGAGAGCACGCTCGTGGCGAGCAGGCAGCAGACCAGCAGGAGGCTTCGCATGACGGGCACATGGTGTCACCCGGCCACTACCCCCGACCACTCGACGTGCGGAGCCTGCGCGAGACGGAGTCGATCGCCACGGCGAGCAGCAGCACGCCACCGGTGACCATGAAGCGCACCGACGAGTCGACTCCGACCGGGTTGAGCCCGGTCTGGATCGCCTGCAGCACGATGATGCCGAGCATCGTGGAGTAGGCCGAACCGCGTCCGCCGAACAGCGAGGTGCCACCGATCACCGCCGCCGCGATGGCGGTCAGGTTGGTGTCGGTCGTGCCGCTGGCTCGGGACACGCTCGTCTGCAGGCCGGCCGCGAGCAGGCCCCCGACAGCGGCAAGCATCGAGCACAGTGCGAACACGGAGAAGTAGACGCGGCCCACCTTGATGCCGGAGCGTCGCGCGGCCTCCTCGTTGCCACCGACCGCGAAGACGTGCCGTCCCTGTGTCGTACGGCGGAGCGCGAGGTCCATCAGGACGACGAGCAGCACGAAGAAGAGCCAGAGGTAGGACCAGCCGCGGTCGATGTTGACGTAGTAGGTCAGCAACGCCAGCCCGACCACGAGCAGCCCCGCCTTCACCAGCACCAGTGCCAGCGGCGGCGTGCTCAGCTCGGCGGCGGTGCGCTGGCGGATCGTGAGCAGCTGCGATCCGGCGTACAGGAGACCGATGAGGACGACCGGGACGTAGGACATGGTCGGGCTGAGGAACTCGAACCGGGTGAACTGCACCGAGAACGAGTCGGACGGCAGGTTGATGGTGCCGTTCTTGCCGAGGACGTAGAGCAGCGCGCCCTGGAAGCCGAGCAGCCCGGCCAACGAGAACACGAACGACGGCACGCCCGGGCGTGTGTAGAGCACGGCGTAGAGCGCGCCGATCGCCACTCCCACCGCCATCGCGGCGAGGATCGCGACGAGCATCGACTGCCCGTGCTCGACGAGCAGCACGGCCATCGTCGCAGCGGTGAAGCCGCTGACAGACCCGACGGAGAGGTCGATCTCGCCGAGCAGCAGCACGAGCACGATGCCGAGCGCGATGATGCCGATCGGGGCCGCGAACTGGCTGATCGAGACGAGGCTGCGCGAGGACAGGAAGCGCGGTTCGGCGGAGTAGAAGCCGACGCAGATGATGACCGGGCCGATCACGACCGGCAGGCTGCCGAGCTCGCCGGAGCGCAGCCGGTTCCAGAAGAGGTGGGCGTAGCCGGCGATGCCCCGGGTGCGGATCAGCCGTTCGTCGGCCGGGTCGGCGGCGACGGTGGATGCGGACGGGTCAGCCATGCTGTTCACCCCTGTTGGCGCGTGCGGACACGACGTTGTCGGAGGCGCCCGTGATGGCGGCGACGAGCTCCTCGGTGGTGGCGTCCTCGACGCGGAACTCGGCCGCGTTGCAGGCCCGGGCGGAGCACGACGATGCGGTCGGCCACGGCCTGCACGTCGGCCATGTTGTGGCTGATCAGGATCACGCCCGAGGCCGGTCTCGCGCAGCCGCTCGATCAGGTTGAGCACCTCGGCCGTCTGAGCGACACCCGGGGCGGCGGTGGGCTCGTCGAGCATGACGATCTTGGGATTGCCGACCGGGGAGCGAGCGATCGCGACGGTCTGGCGCTGACCACCGGAGAGCGAGGCGATCGGGATGCGCACCGACGGGATCTTCGCGGACAGGGTGCGGAGCAGGCGCCACGCCTCCTTCTCCATGTGCACCTCGTCGATGAGACCGCCGCGGTGCTTCTCCCGGCCGAGGAAGAGGTTGGCGACGACGTCGAGGTTGTCGCACAGGGCGAGGTCCCGGAAGACAGTCGCGATGCCGAGGGCCCGGGCCTCGGAGGGACCACCGACGGTGATCTTGCGTCCGCCGAAGGTGATGTCGCCCTCGTCGGGGCTGTAGACCCCCGAGATGACCTTGACCAACGTGGACTTGCCGGCGCCGTTGTCGCCGACCGGGGCGACGACCTCACCCGCCCGGACGTCCATGTGGACGTCCGAGAGGGCCTCGGACGGCGCCGAAGCGCTTGGTGACGCCGGCCGGGGACAAGACGATGTCCCCGGCCGGCGACGGTGCTGCCTGTGCGGTGGTCATCAGGAGATGCCAGCCGCCTCGCACGCCTTGGCGTACTCGCCGGTGCAGATGTCCGCAGCGGTGTAGAAGCCGTCCGCGATGATCGTGTCGGCAACATTGTCCTGCGTGACGACGATCGGGGGTGAAGATGTAGGACGTGACGCCCTCGTAGTCACTCTGCTCGATCCCGGTCTCGCTGGTCGCGGGGACCTCGTCACCGTTGGCGAGCGCGACCGCGACCTCGGCGGCCGTCTCGGCCTCGATCGGGATCGGCTTGTAGATCGTCATCTCCTGCTCGCCGGCGAGGATCCGCTGGATCGCGGCGATCTCGGCGTCCTGACCCGTGATCGGGGGCAGCGCGTCGGCCGCGACTCCGCCGCCGGTGAGGGCCGCGACGACACCGCCGGCTCCGGCCGTCGTTGGCGGCGTAGACGCCGTTGATCTGGTCGGCGTCGTACTTGCTGAGCATGTCGTTGACGAACGACTGCGCGTTCTCCGGGCTCCAGTCGGGGTTGTCGTACTCCTCGAGGATCTTGACGCCCGAGGCGTCGAGCACGCTGTGCGCACCGGCCTTGAACTGCGCGGCGTTGGGGTCGCTCGGCGCACCGTTGAGCATCAGGATGCTGCCCTTGTCGCCCATCGCCTCGACGAGCGCCTCGGCCTGCAGCTTGCCGACCGTCTCGTTGTCGAAGGACATGTAGTAGTCGGCCTCGGTGATCAGTCGGTCATAGGCGATGACCTTGGCGCCGGCGTCCTGCGCGGTCTGGACCATGCCGCCCGCGCCGGCACCGTTGACCGGGTCGAGCACGACGACATTGGCACCCTCGGAGATCGCGGTGTCGACCTGCTGGGTCTGCTTCGTCTCGTCCTGGTCGGCGTTGTAGTAGACGACCGTGCAGTCATCGCAGAGGTCGGAGACCGCAGCCTCGAAGAGCGGCTTGTCGAACGCCTCGTAGCGCGTGGTCTTGGACTCGGGCAGCAGCAGCGCGATCACCTTGCCGTCGCTGGCGCCGTCACCGGAGTCGTCGCCGGACTGGGCGTCGTTGGCGCCACAGGCCGAGAGGCCGCCGGCACCGAGGAGGAGTGCAGCGCCGACGGCGGCGATGCGGATGGACGATCGGTTCATGGGTTGTCTCCCGGGGGTGCGGGGCTCGTCGAAGGACAAACCGGACGAGAACGTGGTCCCTAGTGTGCTGAGTCACATGTTTGTCGTCAAGACTTGAATGCAAACTCGTTACATTTGCCGATTGCAATGGTTTTGTGGTGGGTGCTTGACGACAAACCTCCTCATCCCTCACAGTTCCACCATGTCCTCCCCCGGCTCGACGGCGTCTCTGCGCTCCGCCAACCAGCAGCGCGTGGTCGACGTGCTGCGCGCCGGGGGCACCGTCAGCCGGGCCGACATCGCCCGCCAGACCGGGCTCGCGCCGGCCACCGTCTCCAACATCGTTCGCGAGCTCGCGGCCGCCGGCCTCGTCGCCACCGAGCCGGGCAGCGGCCGACGCGGCACCACCGTCGAGCTGGCGCGTGGCGCAGGGCTCGTGGCCGGGATCGACTTCGGCCACAGCCACGTCGCGGTGGCGCTCGGTGAGCTGACCGGCACCCTGATCGCCGAGGAGCGTCGTCGCATCGATTCGGGCCATGCGTACGCCGATGGGCTGGCCGAGGCCAACACCATCCTCGACTCCCTCCCGGCCCCGGGAGGGGCTGTCGCGCTCCATGGTCCGCACCACGGGGCTCGGCCTGCCCGCACCCATGACCAACGGGGTGGTGCGGACCTCGGCCATCTTGCCCGGGTGGGTCGGCGTCAACGCCCGGGACGCCGCGCAGGACGCGCTCGGTGCCATCGTGCACACCGAGAACGACGCCAACCTCGGGGCCCCGGCCGAGCATCGCCGGGGGCGTGGCCCGCGGCCACGACACCTCGTTCTTCGTGAAGGTGTCCTCCGGTGTCGGCGCCGGGATCGTGCTCAACGACCAGCTCTTCCACGGCGCCGGGGGCACCGCCGGCGAGATCGGGCACCTCACGCTCGACGAGAACGGCCCGGTCTGCCGGTGCGGCAGCCGCGGTTGCCTCGAGGCCTACACCTCGACCGTCGCCCTGCAGTCGATGATGGGCCTCCAGCTGCCCGGCGCGACCATCGACGACATCGTCGCTGCCGCCCGCGACGGCAACGTCTCGGCCCTGCGCGCGCTCGAGGACGCCGGGCTCCACCTCGGCTGGGCGCTGGCGAGCGTCGTCAACCTCCTCAACCCTGCCCTCGTCGTCGTCGGCGGCGAGATGGCCCGCGCCGGTGAGCTGCTGCTCGGAGTCGGCCCGCATCGGGCTGCGCCGGCACGCGCTCGACGCCGTCGCCTCCACTCCCGTGGTGGCCTCCGAGCTCGGCGAGCGTGCCTCGCTCGTCGGCGCCGTACTCCTCGCAGCGGAGCGCACGGAGCTCCTCACCGACTGATCGCGGGGCTACGGTGGCGAGCATGGCCATCCCGGACGTCACCGCCCCACCCGTCGCCCGGTCCGAGGAGATCCTCACCCCCGAGGCGCTCGACTTCGTCGCCGCTCTCGACGCGAGGTTCCACCAGCAGCGCGACGAGCTCCCGGCGGCACGCACGGTCCGCCGCAAGCACATCGCCAGCCTCGACTTCCTGCCCGAGACCGCGGAGATCCGGGAAGCCGACTGGACCGTCGCCCCCGATCCCGGCCGACCTGAGCGACCGGCGCGTCGAGATCACCGGTCCGACAGATCCGAAGATGGCGATCAACGCCCTCAACTCGGGCGCCAAGGTCTGGCTCGCCGACCTCGAGGACGCCAACACTCCCCACTGGCGCAACGTGCTCGGCGGCCGGGTCACGCTCCACGACGCCGTGCGCCGGCAGCTCGAGTTCACCTCGCCGGAGGGCAAGGGCTACGCGTTGAAGGACCCCGACCACCTCCCGGTGATCGTGCCGCGGCCACGCGGCTGGCACTTCGACGAGGAGCACGTCACCGCCGACGGGAGGCCCGTCGTCGCGGCGCTGCTCGACTTCGGGCTCTACTTCTTCCACAACGCGAAGGAGCAGCTCTCGCGCGGCAGCGGCGCCTACTTCTACCTGCCGAAGATGGAGTCGCACCTCGAGGCGCGGCTGTGGAACGACGTCTTCACGCACGCCGAGGCGGCGCTGGAGGTGCCGACCGGCACGATCCGCGCGACCGTGCTGATCGAGACCATCACCGCGGCCTTCGAGATGGACGAGATCCTCTACGAGCTGCGCGAGCACATGGCCGGGCTCAACGCCGGGCGCTGGGACTACCTCTTCAGCATCATCAAGAACTTCCGCGACGCCGGGCCGGCCTTCAACCTCCCCGACCGGGGAGCGGTGACGATGAACGCGCCGATGATGAAGGCCTACAGCGACCTGCTGGTGCGCACCTGCCACCGCCGTGGCGCCTTCGCGATCGGCGGCATGGCCGCCTTCATCCCGTCGCGCAGGGACGCCGAGGCCAACGAGCGCGCCTTCGCCAAGGTGCGCGAGGACAAGACCCGCGAGGTCGAGGCCGGCTTCGACGGGTCCCGGGTCGCGCACCCCGACTCGGTCCCGCTGTGTGCCGAGATCTTCGGGGACCGGATCAACCAGCTCGACGTACTGCGTCCGGACGTGGCCGTGTCCGCTGCCGACCTGCTTGCCGTCGACCGGACGCCCGGCGAGCGCACCGAGGCGGGTCTGCGCGGCAACGTCCGGATCGGCATCCTCTACCTCCAGTCGTGGCTCTCCGGCAACGGCGCCGCGGGCATCGACAACCTGATGGAGGACGCCGCCACCGCCGAGATCTCGCGCTCCCGGGTCTGGCAGTGGATCAACAACGCGGCCACGCTCGACACCGGCGAGGTGATCACCCGCGAGCTGGTCGAGCGGATCCCTGGAGGAGGAGTACGCCGCACTGGGGGACGGCGAGCACCTCGCCGAGGCTCGCAGGCTGTTCGCGGAGTCGGCGCTCGCCGAGGAGTACCCCGACTTCCTGACGCTGCCGGCCTACCGCGTCATCCTCGACGCCGGGTTCTGAGCATGAATGTCTTGATCACCCGGTAGAACGGGCGGATCAGCCAACCGGGCACCGTGCCGTGGCGCTCCTCCTCCCAGACCCGTGCCCGCGGGTGGGACTGCAGCACCCGGTCGAGCAACGCCGGTGAGCCCGCGGAGGGCGGGTCAGCGAGCACGTCGATGCGACATACATGCTTGATGTTGGCGTACCCGTACTGCGCTGGGTTGACCCGGGCGTAGCGGGGCGCCGTGATCGCCGTCGAGCGGCCCGCCATCGAGCCGATCTGCGAGCAGGACGTCGTCGGCCATGAGGTCCGACAGCTCAGCCACGAAGTGCTCACCATCGAGGCCGCGCACCTTGACGTGGGTCACGACGGCGCCCGGCAGGACGGCGGCGGCGATGACCCGCCGATAGACGTCGGCGAAGGAGACGCCCTCCCAGTGCAGGCCGGTCACTGACCAGCCTGCGACGCAATGGAAGTCGGCATGGAGCTCGCGGCGGTCAGCGCCGACGAGCTCGTCAACGGTCATCTCGATCGGCGCCGTGAGCGCTCCGCCGAAGACCACTGTCGGATTGTCGCGGACCGTCGGTGCCGGCTGATCGCTACGTCGGCCGAAGCGTGGGAAGAAGTTGATCTCTCGTTGGCCGGGCGGGAGGGCCCCGCGTCGGTGGGTGGTTTCGGTCATGTCGGCCACCGTGGCAGGGCCGGGCATGGTGCGCCTCCACCTCTGGGTGTGAACGTCCTCATCCTCGAGGATGAGGACCTTCACCGGTGCTCAACGACGGAGCGCCCGCACGAACCCGCCCGATGCGATCTGCACGCCGCCGATCCACACGTCCGCGACGTCGGCGTCGCTGGCGAGCGCGAACACCTTGCCCAGCGCCTCGTCCGGCGAGCCCGCGTGCCGCAGCCCGATGTCGAGCGCGGTGCCGACCGGCGGGCGCAGGCAGATCGCGTCGAACTCCTTGCCGACGTCGAAGGTGCCGATGACGTCGCCGAGCCCGAGGGCGGACGCCCCGGCCTGTGTGCTCAGGTGCAGCAGGTGTGCGGGCGTGAGCGCGAATCCCTCGTCGCCCAGCAGGCGCTGCATGAAGTAGGCCTGCAGCCCTTCCTTGAACAGCGAGAACCCGGTTCCCGCTCCCACGTCGGAGCCGAGCGCCACGGGCACACCGGCCGCCGGGTGCTCGCGCAGCGGGAAGAGTCCCGAGCCGAGCGCTGCGTTGCTGCTGGGGCAGTGCGCGATCGCCGTACGGCGATGGGCGAGCACCTCCAGCTCGGAGGCCAGCGGGTGCACGTTGTGGGCGAGGACCGACCGGGCGCCGAGGAGCCCGTGGTGGTCGTAGGTGTTGCAGTAGTCGGATCGGTCGGGGAACTGCCCGGCGACGGAGGTCACCTCGGCCTTGTTCTCGTTGACGTGCGAGGTGAAGAAGGCGCCGTCGACCTCCGCCATGACCGCGGCGCACGCCGCGAGGACGGGGTCGGACGCGGAGAGCGAGAAGCGCGGCGTGACGGCGTAGCGGGCGCGGCCGGTGCCGTGCCAGCGAGAGGCGAGCTTCACCGCGTCCGCGTACGCCGCCTCCGGCGTGGTGAGCAGCGGCTCCGGAAGCATCCGGTCGCTCACGACCAGCCCGCTGGTCAACCGCAGCCCGAAGCGGGCCGCCTCGGTGAAGAGCGCGTCGACGGCGGGTGCGAAGTGCGACCCGAAGACCAGCGAGGTCGTGGTGCCGGCCGCGATCAGGCTGGCCACGAACTCGCTCGCGATCGTCGCTGCATAGTCGGGCGATGCGAGGCGCTGCTCCTCCGGCAGCGCGCACCGGTCGAGCCACTCGAGCAGCGGCATCCCTAGCGCGCCGATGACCCGGACCTGCGGGAAGTGGACGTGCGTGTCGACGAGCCCGGGCAGCAGGATGCCGGCGCGCAGGTCGATCACGGTGTCATCGGGATGGCCCGCGCGCACTGACGCGAAGGACCCCGCGCCGTGATCAATCCGTCGTCCGAGACGGCCAGCCCGAGGTCGTCGTCGTAGCGGGAAGGCGGAGTCGTCGGGGGTGTCGTAGGCGCGGGCGCGGTAGAGGACGGTCTTCATACGCGCGACCGCTCGGCGGCGGCGAACGCGCAGCAGGTCGGCGGCCACCGAGACCGCGATCGTGGCCGGCTCCTTGCCGACGAGCGCCGGATCGCCGATGGGACTGCGGATCCGTCCGATCGTCGCCCGGGTCGTGACCCTCGACGAGCAGGCCCGACCGGAAGCGGGCCCACTTGGCGGCCGAGCCGATCAGGCCGACGCTTCCGAGGTGGCCGCACCTGAGCGCGGCGTCGCAGATCGCGAAGTCCTCGGCGTGATCGTGCGTCATCACCAGCACGTGCGTCCCGGCGGGCACTGCTCCGAGCACCACCTCGGGCACCGGCGAGTGATGCACGTGTACGGCGCCCTGTCCGTCGTCGAGGCACGCGAGCCGTTCGCCCGCGAGCTGGTCACGTCTCGAGTCCACCGGGTGCAGGTCGAGGTCGTGCCGCACCGGGATCCGCGCCAGCTCGAGCCCGACGTGGCCGACGCCGAAGATGGCGACCGCGGGCACGACGGCCAGCGGCTCGAGCAGCACGGTCACCTCTCCCCCGCAGCACTGGCGACCGTGCTCGGTGCGGGTCTTGTCGGTGAGGCCCGGGGTGAGCTGCTCCGGGTCTGACGCGTGCGAGGAGAGGAGGGCCCGGGCACGGACCACCGCCGTCTCCTCCGGGTTGCCGCCGCCGATGCTCCCCCACGTCGCGTCCGAGGAGACGACCATCTTGGCGCCCGCGTCGCGCGGGCGTGCCCGCGCACGTCGGCGACCGTGATGAGCACGCCGGCCTCGCGGCGCTGCCGAAGACGTTGGACGGCCCGGATCCAGTGCATGTCAGGTCCTCACGCGCTCGATGGCCCAGAAGACCGCCTCGGGTGTCGCCGGCGAGGCGAGCTCGACGCTCGTGCCGAAGGACCCGAACGCCCCGACCGCCTCGCGCAGCGCCTCACGCACCGCGAGGGCCAGCATCAGCGGCGGCTCCCCGACCGCCTTCGATCCGTGGACCACGCCGTCCTCGGTCGCGTGCTCGAGCAACGCGACGTTGAGCTCGTCGGGCAGCTCGCTGAAGCTCGGCAGCTTGTAGGTGCTCGCCGACTGCGTCGTCAGCCGACCGCGGCCGGGGCCGTCGGACTCGTCCCAGCGCAGGTCCTCCAGCGTCAACCAGCCCAGCCCCTGCACGAAGCCGCCCTCGATCTGGCCGAGGTCGACGATCGGGGACAGGCTGTCGCCGACGTCGTGCACGATGTCGACGCGGCGGGTGCGGTAGGCGCCGGTGAACCCGTCGATCTCGACCTCGGCCGCGGCGACGCCGTAGGCGAAGTACTTGAACGGGTGCCCCTGCATCACCGACGGGTCCCAGTGGATGCCCTCGGTGCGGTAGAAGCCCGCTGCCCACAGCTGCACGCGGGCGAAGTAGGCCTCCCGCACGAGCTCCTCCCAAGGCAGCTCGCGCCCATCGGCGTACTCGGTCAAACGGGTGCGGATCTGCTCGCACGCGTTCTTGACGGCGCCGCCGTTGAGGTCGGCGCTGGAGCTCGCGGCGGTCGCGGACGTGTTGGGCACCTTGTCGGTGCGAGTGGGCGCGACGCGCACCTTCTCGATCGGGATGCCGAGCGTGGTGGCCGCGACCTGAAGCATCTTGGTGTGCAGGCCCCGGCCCATCTCGGTGCCGCCGTGGTTGATCAGCACCGACCCGTCCTTGTAGACGTGCACGAGCGCGCCGGCCCGGTTGAAGGACGTGAAGTTGAAGGAGATGCCGAACTTCACCGGCGTCAGCGCCAGCCCGCGCTTGGTGTGCGCGTGCGCCGCGTTGAAGGCCTTGATCTCCTCGCGGCGCTGGGAAATGGAGGCGCTCGCCAGCACCTGCTCCCACGCGACGCCGACGCGCTCGGGGTGCCGGACCACCTGTCCGTACGGCGTTGCCTGCCCGTCGACGTAGAAGTTTCTGCTCCTCAGCGCGATCGGATCGATGCCGAGCAGCGGGGCGCAGCGACCGAGGATGTCCTCGATCACCAGCATCCCCTGCGGTCCGCCGAAGCCGCGGAAGGCGGTCTGCGAGGTCTTGTTGGTGCGTGCGACGCGGCCGAGCAGGCGGACGTGCGGGATCCAGTAGGCGTTGTCGACGTGGCAGAGCGCGCGGGCGAGGACGGGCTCGCTGAGGTCGAGGCTCCAGCCGCCGTCGGAGGTGAGGGTGGCCTCGAGGGCCTCGAGCCTGCCGGTGCTGGAGAAGGCCACCTTCCACGACGCGTGGAAGCCGTGCCGCTTGCCGGTCATCGTCAGGTCGTGGGTGCGGCTGAGCCGGAGCCGGACCGGCCGACCGGTCAGGATCGCGCCGAGTGCGGCGATCGCGGCGAAGCCGTGCGGCTGCATCTCCTTGCCGCCGAAGCCGCCGCCCATCCGCAGGCACTGCACGGTCACGTGGTGGCTGTGCACGCCGAGCACGTGCGCGACGATCTCCCGGGTCTCGGTCGGGTGCTGGGTGCTGCACTGGACGAACACCCGGCCGCCCTCGTCGACCCGGGGCCGGGGACGCGTGGGTCTCGAGGTAGAAGTGCTCCCGGCCGGCCATCTCGGTGACGCCCTCGAAGACGTGCGCGGCGCCGTCGAACCCGAGCGAGACGTCCCCCGCGCGACGACGGGCTGGTTGCCCCGGAAGCTCTCGGCCTCGATCGCCTCGGTCAGCGCGACGATCGCGGGCAGGGCTTCGTAGTCGACCTCGACGGCCTCGGCACCGAGTCGAGCGGCCTCGAGCGTCTCCCCGAGCACCCAGCAGACCGCGTGCCCGACGAACATCACGATCTCCGGGAAGAGCGGCTCGTCGTGCTTGGTCCCCGAGTCGTTGACGCCGGGGACGTCGTCGGCGGTGAGGACCCTCACCACTCCCGGCACGTCGAGCGCCGGACCGGCGTCGAGACGGAGCACCCGCGCATGGGCGTGCGGCGAGCACACGGGGTGCGCGTGCAGGACGTCCTTCGTGCGGTGCACCGGGTCGTCGGTGTAGAGAGCGTGCCCGGTGACGTGCAGGGCCGCACTCTCGTGCGGAAGCGCTTCGCCGACGCTCATGACGAGGCCTCCGCCCACAGCTTGCGCAGCGCGGTGCCGAGCATCGCCGACCCGGTAGGCCGCGCTCGCCCGGTGGTCGTCCATCGGCGTGCCCTCGCCGCGCATCACCTCGCCCACCTCGTCGACGGTCTGCTCGGTCCACGGCTGGCCCTCGAGCGCCGCCTCGGTCGCGAAAGCGCGGATCGGGGTCGCGGCCACCCCTCCCAGCCCGATGCGGGCCTTCGTCACCACCCCGTCATCGATGTCGAGCGCGAACCCGACGGCGACGCTGGAGATGTCGTCGTACCGCCGCTTCGCAATCTTGTGGAAGGCCGTCAGGCCCGGCGAGCGGTCGCGCGATGAGGACGGACCTGATGAGCTCGCCGGGTTGCAGAGCTGTCGTGCGATAGCCCGTGAAGTAGTCCGCCAGCGCGACCTCGCGCTCGCCGTCGAGCGAGGCGATCACGACGCTGGCCTCGAGCGCGAGCAGGGCCGGTGGCAGGTCGCCGATCGGGGGACGCGGTGCCGAGGTTGCCGCCGATGGTGGCGCCGTTGCGGATCAGCGGCGACGCGAAGAGCAGCCACACTGGTCGAGCAGCGGCACCGCCCCACCGAGCTGCTCCTCGACCTCGCTCAGCGTCAGCCCGGCACCGATCTCGATCACGTCACCAGTCGACAGCGTGCGGAGCTCGGGCAGGCGGTCGACGTGCACGGTGTACGGCGAACGCCGCCCCCGCAGGTTGACCTCGACGCCGAAGTCGGTGGCCCCGGCGACGACCGTGGCGTCGGGGGTGGTCGCGCAGCAGGCCGAGCGCGGCGGCGAGGTCGGCCGGGCGGTTGGCGCCCGGTCCCGGAGCCGGACGCTGCTGTCGTTCCGCGAGCGGGTCGCCGTCGGGCGGACTGCCCAGCGCCAGCGCGGCATCGCGGATCGGGCGGTAGCCGGTGCAGCGGCACAGGTTGCCGCTCATCGCCTCGACGTCGAAGTCACCCTCGGACCGGTAGTACTCCGCGGCCATCGAGCACACGAAGCCCGGCGTGCAGTAGCCGCACTGCGAGCCGCCCGCGCGCGCCATCTCGGCCTGCACGGGGTGCAGGCGCTCGGGGCTGCCGAGGCCCTCGGCCGTGACCACTTCCTGCCCGTCGAGCGCGGAGGCCGGGACGAGACAGGAGTTGACGGGCGTCCACCGGCTCCCCTCGCCGGAGGGGCGACAGACCAGCACCGCGCACGCGCCGCACTCACCCTCGGCACAGCCCTCCTTGGCGCCCGTCAGGCCGAGGCCGCGCAGGAAGTCGAGGGTGTTGCTGTGCGCGGGCACGCCGACCAGCGGGCGTGACTGCCCGTTGACGATGATCTGCGGGTCGGACATGGTGACCTCAACTGCCACGGTACGTCGAGTAGCCGAACGGGCTCAGCAGCAGCGGCACGTGCACGTGGCGCGCGCCCGAGACCGTGAAGGTCACCACCACCTCGGGGTAGAACCCCTCGATCCCACGCTCGGCGAAGTAGTCGTCGGAGTCGAAGCGCAGGCTGTAGGTGCCGGGCGCCGGGTCGCCGCCGAGGTCGGCGACCCGGCCGTCGATGTCGGTGACGGCCTCGGCGAGGGGTTCGTCCCCGCGCGACAGCGTGATCGTCACTCCCCCGGCGGGACGGCCGAGGCTGGTGTCGAGGACGTGGGTGCTCAGGGTGGTCATCGGCTCAACGCCTCACGGTTGCGAAGGACTGCGATCTGGGTCAGCTGCTCGATGGTCTCGGCGCGTTCGGCTTCATCGCTGTGGTCGAGCCGGCGGCGCAGCTCAGCCGGGATCTCGGGGGCATCGCGGCCGGCGGCGCGGATGATGAAGACCCGACCGAAGCGCTGCTCGTAGGCCCGGTTGCCCTCCGCCAGCCTCCTCGCCACGTCGACATCCGTGCGATCGACACCCGCCTGCTCGCTCCGCGAGAACGCGGCGTCGTGCTTCGCGGCGTCCGCCCGTTCGCCGATCCGCGGGTGCCGGGCCAGCGCCTGTTCTGAGCTCGTCGTCACTCATCGACGCGGCAGCCTCGACCATCACCGCCTCCATCGCTTCCCGCGTGGCGTAGGGCCCGCGAGCCAGCACCTCGTCGGCCCAGCGCGGCACGTCGAGGCACGTCAACAAGCGATCCCGCTCAGTCATCGCGGGTCACCGTCGCCTCGATCAGGCCGTAGGGCCGGTCGGCGGCGATGAACACCTCACCCGGGTTCTCCAGCCCGAAGGGCCTCAGGTCGACCGGGAAGTGGTGCTTGTTGGGGGCCGCGAACGAGATCTCCGCGATCTCCGCGTGCGCCTCCAGCACTGCCTTGCCCATCGCATAGAGCGTCTCCTGCAGGGCGCGGCTGTAGGTCGTCGCGAAGGTCGCCAGCAGCGCCCGCACACTGTCGTACGCCGCATTCCACTCGATCCAGTCGCGCTCGGCGTAGCGCCAACGAGCCGTGAGGGCGGTCGCGAGGATCCGGTCGTCGGCCTCCGGGAGCGTCGTGTACTCGTCCTTGAGGAAGCCCTTGAACTCCGACCCGGTGGACTTCAGCACGGTCAGGTCCTTGAGCCCGGAGACGACCGTGGCGGCACCACCCTCGAGCGAGATCTCCGTCGTGCGGACCTCACCCCCGCGGCGTACGAACGAATGGTCGTGGCCGACGCCGTCGACCACGATCCGGTCCCGGGCGAACTCATCGACGTGGATCAGCGCACCCGTCGCTGCCGGGGTCGCCTCGACCAACCGCCGCGCGAGCGCCAGTGCGTAGTCCTCGGGCGAGGTCACGCCGTGCTTCTTCGCGAAGGCGAACGCGGTGTTCTTCTGGGTGTCCGTCGGCAACACCTGCGACTGGTCGCCGTCTGTGTGTGCCGCCGCGAAGTCACTGCGCAGCGACGTCGAGACGTTCAGGTCGTGGATCTCGTGGCGAGCCGTGTCGCGCACGATCCGCACGACGCGGTTCTCCGCCTTGCCGTACTGGTTGGGCCCCACCACGATCCCCATGGCCAGACCCTAGTCCGCGAGGCGGGCCCAGTCCCGGGTATCCGCTGCCCCCACTCCCGGAGTTACCGACCAGTCGCGGGGTTCCGGCGAATCAGATGCCCCTGACTGTTCGGTAGCGCGAGAGTCGTGGCCCGGCTCACTCCCACTCGATCGTGCCCGGGGGCTTCGAGGTGATGTCGATGGTGACGCGGTTGATGTCGGCGACCTCGTTGGTGATGCGCGTGGAGATCTTCTCCATCACGTCGTAGGGCAGCCGCGCCCAGTCGGCGGTCATCGCGTCCTCGGAGGTGACGGGCCGCAGGACCACCGGGTGGCCATAGGTCCGACCATCACCTTGTACGCCGACGGAGCGGACGTCCGCCGGGAGCACGACCGGCATCTGCCAGATCTCGCGGTCGAGCCCGGCACGGGTGAGCTCTTCGCGGGCGATCGCGTCGGCCTCGCGGAGCAGGTCGAGCCGCTCGCGGGTCACCTCGCCGATGATCCGGATGCCCCGGGCCGGGGCCGGGGAAGGGCTGGCGCCACACCATCGTGGACGGCAGGCCGAGCTGCTCGCCGACGGCGCGCACCTCGTCCTTGAAGAGCGTGCGCAGGGGCTCGACGAGCTCGAACTGCAGGTCATCGGGCAGGCCCCCAACGTTGTGGTGGGACTTGATCGTGGAGGTGCCCGCACCTCCGCCGGACTCGACGACGTCGGGGTAGAGCGTGCCCCTGGACCAGCCCGGGCGGTGGCGTCGCCGCCCGCCAGCCCGCCGAAGACGCGGACCTCGGCGGCCTCGAAGGTGCGGATGAACTCGCGCCCGATGATCTTGCGCTTCTCCTCCGGGTCATGGACACCGGCCAGCGCGTCGAGGAACTGGTCGGCGGCGTCGACCACGTCGAGGGCGTCGAAGACCTCCTCGAAGTCACGCTTGACCTGCTCGGTCTCGCCCTTGCGCATCATCCCGTGGTCGACGTAGACGCAGGTCAGGCGATCGCCGATCGCGCGCTGCACGATCGCGGCGGCGACGGCCGAGTCGACACCACCGGACAGGGCACAGATCGCCCGGCCGTTCTCGCCGATCTGCTCGCGGATGCGCTCGACCTGCTCCTCGACGATGTTGACCATGGTCCACGTCTGGCGGCAGCCGGCGATCTCGTGCAGGAAGTGCTCGAGCACCTGCTGGCCGTGCTCGGAGTGCAGCACCTCGGGGTGCCACTGGACGCCGGCCGGGCCACGGGCGACGTCCTCGAACGCCGCGACCGGGGTGACGTCGGTGGAGGCGAGCACGGTGAAGCCCTCGGGGGCGCTGGCCACCGAGTCGCCGTGCGACATCCACACGTTGTGCGCTCGGGGGATGCCGGCCAGCAGCGTGCCCGGCGTGGTGACGGAGACGGGCGTGCGGCCGTACTCACGCGCACCCGTGTGCGCGACCTCGCCGCCGAGACCCTTGGCCATCAGCTGGAATCCGTAGCACATGCCGAAGACCGGGACCCCCGACGTGAAGATCGCGGTGTCGATGCCGGGTGCGCCATCGGCGTACACAGAGGACGGGCCGCCGGACAGGATGATCGCCTTGGGCTTGCGCGCCAGCATGTCCGCGACCGGCAGCGAGTGCGGAACGATCTCGGAGTAGACCCTCGCCTCGCGGACCCGACGGGCGATCAGCTGGGCGTACTGGGCACCGAAGTCGACGACGAGGACGAGGTCGTGGTCAGGAGTCGCGGTCACCCGCGGAGTCTATTCGGAAATAGCACCGGGGCCTGACCGGGGAGGGAGGATGGTCAGGCCCTGGATTGCCCTGAGCCACTGCTGGACAGCGCCCGGACAGAAAGACCCGGCCACTGGGAGGGAGCGTTTACGCCGGGTCTCTCACCCGTGCAAACGACCCCCACCACAGCGGGTTACGCCGTTGAAAAGAAACTTCAGCTCACTCCGACGATCGGCAGCCGCAGGGCCGCCGGCGCGTCGACGGGCACGACCGGGTTCTTGGGCTCGACCGGCGCGATCTGCTGGTACGTCGCCCCGAGCTCGGGCCTCGGGTCGGGCTCGCCCTTGTTGGGCCAGAAGGCCATCGCCCGCTCCGCCCGGGCGGTGATCGTCAGGGATGGGTTGACGCCCGGGTTGGCCGAGATCGCCGATCCGTCGACCACGTGCAGGCCGGGGTGCCCGAACATCCGCTGGTAGGGGTCGATCACGCCGGTCTCGGGCGAGTCACCGATGGCGCAGCCGCCGATGAAGTGCGCCGTGAGCGGCATGCCGAGCGGCTCGCCGAGCGCTCCGTAGGCCTGCTTGGCCTTCATCACGCGGGGCCGGGCGGCGTACGGCGTCGTAGGCCGCGGGGATGTAGGTCGGGTTGGGGGCGCCGTGGCCCTGCTCGGAGGACATGTAGCCGACCGGCCCGCGCTGGCGCCACACGGTCGTGATCGAGTTGTCCAGCGTCTGCATGACCAGCGCGACGACCGTGCGCCGCGACCAGTGTTGAGCGAGTAGAGGTCCTTGAGGCCGTTCTTCTGCTTCCACAGCTCCTTGCCCCGGGTCTTCCAGCGCTTCTCGCCCTCGACCTCGTCCACGAGCACCGTCGCCATCAGCGGCATCACGTTGCGACCGGGGCCGTAGCGGACCGGCTCGATGTGCGTGTGCGGGTCGGGGTGGAAGGACGAGGTGATGGCGACGCCCTCCGACCAGTCGACGTCGTCGTCGTTGGCGGTGGACCACAAGATCGCCTCGGAGTTGGTGCGCGTGAGGACACCGAGCCGGTCGGACACGGCCGGCAGTGACCCCTCGGCCTTGAGCCGGTGGAGGAGCTTCTGGGTGCCGAGCGACGCAGCGGAGAAGACGACGTGGTCTGCGGTGAACGTCTTGACGGCGCTCTTGCGCGACAGCTTCGCCTTCGTCCAGCGGGCCGTCACCTCGTAGCCGCCCTCGGCACGGGGGCGCACGTCGGTGACGGTCGTCAACGGGTGCACCACGGCGCCGTTGCGCTCCGCGAGATAGAGGTAGTTCTTCACCAAGGTGTTCTTGGCGTTGTGCTTGCAGCCGGTCATGCAGGAGCCACAGTTGATGCAGGTGTTGCGCTCGGGTCCGGCCCCACCGAAGTAGGGATCGGCGACCTGCTCGCCCTCGGCCTGCCCGGGCCCGCCGAAGAAGACACCGACCGGGGTCGGGTGGAACGTGTCGCCGACCCCCATCTCGTCGGCGACCTTCTTCATGGCCACGTCGGCCGGAGTCGTCTTGGCGTATTCCACCACTCCGAGCATCCGCTTCGCCTCGGTCGTAGTAGGGCGACAGCTCGGACTTCCAGTCCGTGATGTGCGACCACGCAGGATCCGTGTAGAACGGCTCGAGCGGCTCGTAGAGCGTGTTGGCGTAGACCGGGGGAGCCGCCGCCCACGCCGGCGCCGGCCGGGATGAAGCAGTCGTTGACGATGTCGATGCGCTGGATGCCGTACATCCCGAGCTGCGGCTGGAAGATGAATCGCTTCGCGTCGCCACCGTTCTCCGGGAGGTCCTCGTCGGTGAAGCGCGCGCCCGCCTCGAGCACCCCGACCTTGTAGCCCTTCTCGGTGAGCCGCAGCGCGGTGACCGAGCCGCCGAACCTGGAGCCGATGACCGGGACGTCGTAGTGGGTCACCGTGCTCACGCCCGGCCCAGCTTCTTGAGGACCTTGAGGCCGATCGTCAGAGCCTTCGCATTGGACTTCTCCGACATCCCGAACAGCGGCGCGATCGGCACGACGCGCTGGGTGGCGACGGACTGGGCCTCGGTGTAGCGGTGGATGCCCTCCGCGCCCTGACGGCGGCCCATCCCGGACTCGCGCATGCCGCCCATCGGCGCCGCGAGCGAGCCGAAGGTCGCGCCGTAAGCCTCGTTGATGTTGACCGTGCCGCACTTGACCCGGCGGGCCAGCTCACGGCCGCGGTTGCCATCCCGGGTGTAGATCGCGGCGTTGAGGCCGTAGCTGCCCTCGTTGGCGCGGGCGACCGCGTCGGCCTCGTCGTGGAAGCGGTAGAGCGACACGACGGGACCTGAAGGTCTCGTGCCCGAAGCACGTCATGTCGGGCGTCACGCCCTCCGGGATGGTCGGCTCGAAGTAGAACGGGCCGAGGTCGGGACGCGCCTTGCCGCCGGCGAGCACGCGCGCACCCTTGGCGACGGCGTCGTCGACGTGTGCCCGGACGGTGTCGAGCTGGTCCCGGGAGATGAGCGAGCCCATGTCCACGGTCCACTCGAGGCTCGCGCCCGGGCTCATCGCCCGGGTGCGGGCGACGAATCGGTCGACGAACCGGTCGTAGACCCGGTCGGCGACGTAGAGGCGCTCCATCGAGACACAGAGCTGTCCGGCATTGGAGAACACGGCGCGCACGGCGCCCTCGGCCGCCTTCTCGACGGAGGCGTCGCGCAGGACCAGCATCGGGTTCTTGCCGCCCAGCTCGAGCGAGCAGCCGATGAGCCGCTCGGCACACTGTGCCGCGATCAGCCTGCCGGTCGCGGTGGAGCCGGTGAAGCAGATGTAGTCGGCGCGCTGGATGATCGGCGTCCCTGAGCTCGCGACCCGGCCCGGCGACGACCTGCCACAGGTCGCGCGGCATGCCGGCCTCCTCGAGCAGCTGGACGGCCAGCAGCGCGGTCAGCATGGTCTGGGCGTCGGGCTTGGAGACGACGGCGTTGCCCGCCATGATCGCCGGCAGGCCGTCACAGACCGCCATCGTGAGCGGGTAGTTCCACGGCGAGATGATCCCGACAACGCCCTTGGGCACGCGGTTGATCTCGGCTCGGGTCAGCGTCGGGAACATGCCCGGCACGCGCCGGGTGTCGAGGTGCTCGTGCGCGGTGCGCGCGTAGTAGCGCGCGGTCAGTGCGAGGTGTGCGAGCTCGAGGAAGGCGTCCTTGCGCGACTTGGCGGACTCCAGTCCGACCGGGTCGAGCAGCTCGTCCTGCCGCTCGAGCAGGAGGTCGTGGTAGCGCAGCAGCACGGCGGCGCGCTCCTCGAGCGAGGTCCTCGCCCGGGCGGCCCGGGCCTTGCGAGCCCGGACGAACGCCTCGGCGACGTCGTCAGCACTCGACTGCGGGATCACCGCGAGCGGCTGCCCGTTGAGGGGAGAGTCGAGCGGGGTCACGGCACCCGTCGACGTCACGACGCGTGCGGTCAGGCCGGCGACGTAGTCAGGCTCGAGGGCGTAGGACGCCCGCGGGTCGTGCTCAGGATCAGCCGGGCCGTCGACGAGGTGACCGGAGGATGAATTCTGCTCGCTCATGCCCCGAGGGTAGGCCGCCCTCGGACGCCTTGCTACCCGTCAGTCACATTGTCCCGCCATTCGACATGAGGAGAACCTTTGTAAAACGGCGTCAGACGATGTCGGGAGCCTTCACCCGGGCCTCGTCGGCCTCCCCGGTCGGTGATCTTGAGCTGGGACTGCCGCTCGGCCTCGACGCGTCGCAGGTAGTGGTCGACCTCCTCGTCGGCCCGCTCGACGGTCCACTCGAGCTCGCCTGCCATCAGGTCGGCCGCCTGCCCGGCGCAGGCGATGCCCCGGTCGAAGGTCTCGATCGAGATGCGCGTACGCCGCGTGAGCACGTCATCGAGGTGGCGCGCACCTTCGTGCGAGACGGCGTAGACGACCTCGGCGGCGAGGTAGAGCGGGGCCCCCGGGAGCGGCTCGGCCAGCTCGGGTCGGGCGCGGATCAGGTCGAGGACCTCGTCGATGAGACCGCCGTACCGGCCCAACAGGTGGTCGATCATGCCGATCTCGATGCCCGACTCGCGGGACAGGGCGACGCGCTGGTTGGTGCGCGCCTCGTAGCCCCACGCGCCCAGCAACGGCACCCGCTCGGTGATGCTGGGCGGCGCGACCGCGAAGTCGCCCCCTCCCTGTGGACGCAGTGCGTGGTCGACGGCGTCCTTGGCCATCACGCGGTAGGTCGTGAGCTTGCCGCCGGCGATCAGCACGAGGCCCGGGACCGGGTTGGCGACGGTGTGCTCGCGCGAGAGCTTGGTCGTCTCGCCGAGGTCGCCCTTGGGGCGCTTGACGACCGGCTTGAGCAACGGGCGCAGGCCGGCATAGACGCCGACGACGTCGCGGTGGTCGAGCGGGTCCTTGAGCAGCGCGTTGACGTGGCGCAGGACGTAGTCGATGTCGGTCTTGCTGGCCGACGGGTGCGCGAGATCGAGGTCCCTGTGGAGTGTCGGTGGTGCCGATGATCCAGAAGGCGCCCCACGGGATGACGAAGAGCACCGACTTCTCGGTCTTGGTGATGAAGCCGCAGTCGGAGCGGATCCGGTCCTTCGGGACGACCGGGTGGACGCCCTTGCTGGCGTCGACGTCGAGGGTCGCGTCGCCGCCGATCAGCGCCCTGGACCTCGTCGGTCCACACGCCGGCAGCGTTGATGACGACCTTGGCGCGGACCTCGAACTCGACGTCGTTCTCCGGGTCGAGCGCCGTCGCACTGACCACGCGCTCACCGTCGCGCAGGAAGCCTGTGACCTTGCAGCGCGTCGCGATCTGGGCACCGTTGTTGGCGGCGGTGCGGGCGATCGTCATGACCCGGGCGGGCGTCGTCGACCCGGCAGTCGTAGTAGCGGATCGCGCCGTGCAGCTCGTCGGTCTTCATGTCCGGTGCGATCCGGGCGAGCTCCTTGCGGAAGATGTGCTTGTGCTTGGGCACACCCATGTCGTACTTGCCGGTCATCGCCATACCGTCGTAGAGGGCGACGCCCGCGCCGACGTAGGGCCGCTCCCACGCCTTGGTGAGCGGGTAGAGGAAGGGCACCGGGCGCACCGGGTGTGGCGCGAGCTGGGTCAGCAGCAGCCCACGCTCCTCGAGCGCCTCCTTGACCAGCGCGAAGTCGAACATCTCGAGGTAGCGAAGCCCACCGTGCACCAGCTTGGAGCTGCGCGACGACGTGCCCGAGGCGAGGTCGCGCTGCTCGAGCAGTCCGACGCTCAGCCCGCGGGTCACGGCGTCCCGGGGCGGCACCCGCGCCGACGATGCCGCCGCCGACGACCAGCACGTCGAGCTCGGAGGTCATCATCGACGAGATCGCGGTGGTGCGGTGGTCCGGACTGAGTTGGTAGGTCACGCCCTCATCCTGTCAGGGTTGCCCCGTGCCCCCTCGTTCCCCGCTGCCCGCGCGTCACGGCCTCAGCGCGGCCCGGGTGCGGACTCCGGACCGGGTGGCTGAGCCGTCGGCGCCCCGGACCACCATGGGTGCGTGGCTGCGGCACAAGCTCCCCGGCCACCTCGACGTCGCGGCCTTCCCGGCCTCCGGCCGCTTCTGTGTACGGCGACGGCCGCCCGGTCCTCGCCGACGACCCGTTCGTCCACCACACCTTCGTGTGGTTCCACCGTGACCTGCGCTTTGAAGAGCCGGTGCCCGGCTCGCTGGACGTCGTGCACCGCGACGAGCGCATCATCGTGGTCGACAAACCGCCCTTCCTCTCCACCATCCCGCGCGGCCAGCACGTCCGGCAGAGCGTGGTGGTCAGGCTGCGGGACTCGCTGGGGCTGCCCGAGCTCTCGACGCTGCATCGCCTCGACCGGATCACGTCGGGCTTGCTGCTGCTCGCCGTCTCGCGGGAGTGGCGTGGGCCCTACCGGGTGATGTTCGAGCACGGGACCGTGCGCAAGACCTACCGCGCGCTCGCGCCGTTCCGATCAGACCTCTCCTTCCCTCTGACCGTCCGCAACCACATCCACAAGACGCGTGGCGAGTGGCAGGCCGCGGTCGTCCCGGGTGCTCCGGTCAACGCGGAGACGCTGATCGAGGTCGAGTCGCGGGTGGGCTCCGATCTCGCGGTCTACCGACTCACGCCTCGCACCGGGCGCACCCACCAGCTGCGGCTCCACCTGAACGGGCTCGGCATCCCGATCGTGAACGATCCGCTCTATCCCGCCGTACGCGAGACCGACATCGACGACTTCTCCCGGCCACTCCAGCTGCTGGCGAGCGAGCTCGCGTTCACCGACCCGGTCGACGGGACCAAGCGTCGGTTTGTGAGCAACCGGAGCATGCCGATCGCCGCCGAGCTACCGAACCGTGCGGGGGTCCCGGGTGCCGACTGACCCCCTGACTGTTCGGTAGCTCCGTCCCCCGTCGGAAGGCCTTTGGTCAACCGCCCATAGGCTGCCGCCGTGCCCGCTCACCGGCCGCCCGACTCGCCCGCCGTGAAAGCGGCTTCCTGCTCTTCGGCCTCACCCCGCCACGACGGTCCGTCGGTCCCGAGGACGCACAGCGGATCGCGGACCTCACCATCGAACGCCTGCGCGGGCTCGACCCGGACGGGCTGTTGCTCTACGACATCGTCGACGAGAGCGACCGGACCGACCGGGACCGCCCGTTCCCCTATCTCCCGACGATCGATCCAGCCGACTTCCTCGCGACCCACCTCGGTGCCCGGGAGAGATCGGTCATCGTCTATCGCTGCGTCGGCAAGTACACCCAGCCCCAGCTCGAGAGCTGGCTGCGCGACCGGGATCCGGAGCGCGTGTCCACGGTCTTCGTGGGTGCGGCCTCGCGCGACATGCCGGTGGAGACGACCCTCACCCGGGCCCGGGAGCTGCGGAGCCCTGGCGAGGCCGGAGGTGCTCCCGGGCGGCGTCGCGATCCCCGAGCGCCACTCCGCCGGAGCAGAGGAGCACGCCCGGCTGCTCGCCAAGGCGGAGCGCGGCTGTTCCTTCTTCATCACGCAGGTCGTCTACGACGCACAGGCGGCCCTGCAACCCGGTCTCCGACTACTACTACGCGTGCCGTGACCGCGGGACCGAGCCGGCGCCGATCATCTTCACGCTCTCGGTCTGCGGATCACTCAAGACGCTGGAGTTCCTGCGCTGGCTGGGAGTCGACGTCCCGCGGTGGATGGAGAACGCGCTCCGCCACAGCGACGACACCCTCGAGGCGTCCTCGGAACACTGCTCCGGCAACGGCCGGGGACCCGGCGGGATTCTGCCGCTCGCTCGGGGTCCCGTTCGGGTTCAGCGTCGAGAGCGTCTCGATCCGCAAGGCCGAGATCGATGCCGCGGTCGCCCTCGCCGGACGGTTGCGCGCCGAGGTCCTGTGATCACGCCGCCACGGCCGCACGCCGGGTGCTGAGCCAGCCCACCCACACAGCACCGAGTACGGCGAAGCCAGCACCGGCAAGGAACGCGGCCGGGATCCCGTTCGACCGAGCCACGAGACCCGGGCAGATCGGCCCGAACCCCGGGCCCGGAGTCGATGAAGGCCGAGGCCGTGCCGGCAGCCGCGCCGCGCTCGGACGGTGTGGCGGTGGCAAAGATGGCGGAGAAGAAGGCCGGCGCCGAGAAGGTCACGCCGACCGCGGTCACCACGACGCCGACCATCAGTCCGGCCGGGGTGAGCCAGAGCGCCATCACGGTCAGCCCGAGCGCCATCGCGACCAAGGCCGCCGCGCCCAGCGGCAACGACGGCACCCGGTCCGGCACCCGCGCGAAGAGGATCCGGCACACCACCACGACCAGCCCGTAGACCAGCAGTGCCAGCGACGTGTTCGACATCCCCACCTCGGCACTGTGCAACGACGCGAACGCGAGGAAGCCACCGACGGCCACGAGCGAGGAGAAGAAGCCGAGCGAGGCAGGGATCCCCGGGCGGTGGATCAGCTTCCCGTGCCCGACGATCGAGCGGTCCCGCGGCGGCTCGACGATCAGCAACGTCAGGCCGACGGTGACCGCACAGAGCATGGCGGCGCCGGTCCACGCGGCGCCGTACGACCAGTGGGAGAGGAGTGCCTCGCCCAGCGGCGGGCCGAGCGCGAGGCCGAGGTAGAAGCCGAGTGAGTTGTAGGAGATCGCCTCGCCCATCCGCTCCGGTGGCGCGATGTCGGCCAGCAGTGCGAAGGAGGCGACGAAGAACGCGGCCTCCGCGACTCCCTGCAGCAACCGGATTGCGACCAGCGCCTCCAGCGAAGAGACGAACGGGATCAGCAGCATGCCGACGCCGGCGAGCACCGCCCCGAAGATCATGAGCGGGATCCGGCCGCGACTGTCGGACAGCCGCCCGACGTACGGCCGGCACAGCAGCGCCGTCACACCGGAACGCGCCGAACGCCAGCCCGGCACCCGCTTCGTCGGAGCCGACCGGACCGGTCGTGTAGAGGGGCAGGGTGTGTACGGCGACGCCGACCGCCGCGAAGTAGGCCAGTTCTGCCACGCCGAGCAGCAGGAAGGGCCGGGTCAGCAGGCGGGCGTCATTCAACCGATGACGACCTCGACGACGCTGGAACTCCTTGAGCTCCGTGTAGCCCGTCGTGGCCATCGAGCGACGCAGCGCACCGATCAGGTTCATCGTGCCGTCGGCGACGCGCGAGGGGCCGAAGAGGATCTCGGCCATCGTGCCGACCCGGCCGAACTCGACGCGCTCGCCGCGCGGCAGGTCGGGGGTGGTGGGCCTCGCCGCCCCAGTGGAAGCCGTGACCGGGCGCGTCGGTCGCGCGTGCCAGCGGTGAGCCGACCATCACCGCGTCGGCGCCGCACGCGACGGCCTTCGCGATGTCGCCCGAGCGGCCGATCGAGCCGTCGGCGATGACGTGGACGTAGCGACCGCCCGACTCGTCGAGGTAGTCACGACGAGCGGCAGCCACGTCCGCGACCGCGGATGCCATGGGTACGGCGACGCCCAGCACCGTCCTCGTCGTGTGAGCCGCTCCCCCGCCGAAACCGACGAGCACCCCGGCAGCGCCGGTGCGCATGAGGTGCAGCGACGCCCGGTAGGTCGCGCAGCCGCCGACGATCACCGGCACGTCGAGCTCGTAGATGAACTCCTTGAGGTTCAGCGGCTCGACCTGCGAGGAGACGTGCTCGGCGCTGACCGTGGTGCCGCGGATGACGAACATGTCGACCCCGGCATCCACGACCGCCTTGGCGAACTCCTTGGTGCGCTGGGGCGAGAGCGACCCCGCCACCGTGACGCCGGCCTCGCGCATCTGCTGGAGCCGGGCGGTGATCAGCTCGGCCCTGATCGGCTCGGTGTAGATCTCCTGCATCCGGCGGGTGGCGTCGCTGCCCCGCAGTCCGGCGACTTCCTCCAGCAGGCCCGACGGG
Organism: Nocardioides sp. B-3; assembly: GCF_024703895.1. Taxonomy (GTDB): domain Bacteria; phylum Actinomycetota; class Actinomycetes; order Propionibacteriales; family Nocardioidaceae; genus Nocardioides. The sequence goes on along the minus strand of NZ_CP087968.1, from coordinate 2,592,015 downwards.
TCGTCGTAGCGCGTCCAGAGGCCCTCGAGGTTGAGGACGCCCAGGGCCGCCCAGCTTGCCGAAGGCGATCGCGGTCGCGGGCGACATCACCGAGTCCATGGGCGCGGCCATGACCGGGAGCTCGAAGCGGTAGGCGTCGATCTGCCGAGGCGGTGCTGACCTCTTCGGGATCGCGGGTGCGCCGCGAGGGCACGATCGCGATGTCGTCGAAGGAGTAGGCGCGACGGGCGCGCTTGGCTCGGCCGATCTCGATCTCAGTCACTGCGGCAGCCTATCGGCAGAAGAGGCACCTATCGTGTGTGGCATGGGGCCGATGATCCGGACCGCGAGCCTGCGCGGCTTCGCTCCGCTGGTCCGCGAGCTGGGAGGCGACCCCGCAGCGTTCCTCGCCGGGTTCCACCTCCCGGCCGACGCCCCGGACTCCGACGACGGCCTGATCGGCATCACCGAGCACGACCTGATGCTCGATGCCGCTGCGGTGGACCTCGGCTGCCGCGACCTCGGCCTGCGGCTGGCCGGGTCCCGGGACCTCACCATCCTCGGGCCGCTCGCCCTCGCGATCGAGTCGTCGCCGACGGTGGCCGACGCGGTCCAGTGCGCCTCGCGGTTCATGTTCGTGCACAGCCCGGCGCTGACCGTGGGCCTCGAGCCGGATCCGCGCGGGGCCCGCGGTGTGGTCGCGCTGACCTATCGCAAGGACCTCCCGGAGTCGCCCTACTCGCCGCAGGCGATGGAGCTGGGTCTCGGGCTGTTCCACCACGTGGCCGACCAGATGATGGACGGGATCACCGGGCTCAGGTCCGTGGAGTTCCCGCACCAGCCGCTCTCCCCGATCCGTCGCTACACCGACTTCTTCGGCGTCGACGTCAGGTTCGGCGCGCCCACCGCCGCGCTGCGGATCGAGCGGCGCGTGCTCGACGCGCGATTCGCCGGCGCCGACGACACGATCCGTGAGGTGGCACTCGACTACCTCGCACGCCACTACCCCGAGCCGACCTCGCGCGTCGCCGTCCGGGTCCGCCGCGCGCTGGCGGAGAGCCCGGGCCTGCGCACGCCGAGCCCGGCGCACGTCGCGAGGCTGTTCTCCCTGCACCCGCGCACCCTCCAGCGACGCCCGGCTGCCGAGGGCACCTCCTTCGAGGCGACCCTCGACTCCGTCCGCCGCGACGCCGCCCACCGCCTCATCACGACCACCGACCTCCCGCTCAGCCGGGTCGCGGCCCTCCTCGGCTTCACCGAGCAGTCGACCCCCGGCCCACGCGGTGCGCCGCTGGCACGGCGTCAGTCCCCGCCAGCTCAGATTGTCGCGCTGAGACAAGTCTTTCCGGGGTGCGCGTCGCACCCTTGTCGCCATGACGCTGACCAACTCCCTGTCCGACATCGGCGCCCGAGCGATCCCCAGATTCGACGGCGTCCACGACGTGTGGCCGCGCGGGGACCGGCTCCGGGCCGTGCGCGAGGCCGCAGCGGCGTACAAGGTGCGCTTCAAGGCCCGGGGGCCAGATCCGCGCGGTGAAGTCGGTCGACATCGCCGCGGCGCCCTATCCGGTCCACTACGCCTTCCACGACGCCGTCTCGGTGCCGACGCTGCCGCTCATCTCGATGATCAACCGGATGATCGTGGTGCAGTACGACGACTTCGACGGTCGCGCACGCACGCTGGTCTTCGAGCCCACCGTGCCCGCAGGCTCGGCCGAGGCGCCGTTCTACGCCAACCTGCAGGCGCTGATGGCCAAGGTCCCCGGCGCCACGAAGGTCGCCGAGACGGTGATGCTGAAGTACTACAACGAGCCCGGCGACGTGCTCGACCAGCTCGGCCTGCGCCCCGAGGACATCGACTTCTGCACCTTCGACCACCTGCACGTGCAGGACCCGCGGATGATCCTCGGCTCGACCGAGGTCATCGAGGGTGAGAGCGAGCCGCGCCAGCCGCTGTTCGGCGACGCGAAGATGCTGGTGCACAGCCGCGAGCTCGCCACCTTGAGGTCGCTGCACCCGATGCAGTGGGCGTGGTACGTCGACGGCGGGCTCGGGGGCGTGGACCCGTCGAAGTTCGCGACCTTCGACGGCGACATCGAGCTCGGTCCCGGCATCGCGCTGCTGTGGACGCCGGGGCACACCGACGGCAACCACTCGCTGGTGCTCAACACCCCCGACGGCGTGTGGGTGTCGTCGGAGAACGGCATCTCGCTGGACAACTGGCAGCCCGAGCTCTCGAAGATCCCCGGCGTGCGGAAGTACCACGAGCAGCTCGGCCGCGAGATCTGTCCCAACGCCAACACGCTCGAGGACTCGCTCGACCAGTACGACTCCATGATCAAGGAGAAGACGATGGCCGACCCCTGCCGGGCAGACCCGCGCTGGTTGCAGATCCTCCCCTCGACCGAGCTGGTCCCGTGGAAGCGGTTCTGGCCGGTCGTGCCGACCTTCTGCCACGGCGGCATCTCGTACGGCGAGATCCGGGCCGGGCTGCGGTGAGCGGCTCTCCCGCCGGCGCGGTCGTCACCGGAGCCGGGCGAGGCCCGGGCAAGGAGATCGCCCGCCTGCTCGTCGAACGCGGCCACTCCGTCCCGGTCACCGACGTCGACGAGGCAGCCGCCACCGCAACAGCGGCCGAGCTGGGCGACCGGGCCTTTGCCCGTGTCGTGGACGTCCGCGACCACGGCCGGGTCGAGGCCGCGCGCGACGACATCGTCGAGCGCACCGGTCGGCTCGACGTCTGGGTCAACAACGCCGGCATCCTGATCACCGGCCCGGCATGGGAGCAGGACGAGGCGGCCCGCCGGTTGATGCTCGAGGTCAACGCCCTCGGCACCATCAACGGCACCGTCGCCGCGATCGGGGCCATGCGGGACAGCGGCGGTCACGTCGTCAACATCGTGTCGCTCGCCGGTCTCACGGCCGTGGCAGGTGAGGCGGTCTACGCCGCGTCCAAGCACGCCGCCATCGGCTTCAGCCTGAGCACGATGGCCGACCTGCGCGCGGCCGGGACCAAGAACATCGACATCTCGTGCATCTGCCCCGACGGCATCTGGACACCGATGCTCTTCGACAAGCTCGACGACCCGGGCTCGGCCCTGTCCTTCTCCGGCAAGCTGCTGCAGCCCGAGGAGGTCGTCGACGCGGTCCGCAAGGTGCTCGACAAGCCGCGTCTCGTGACCGCGGTGCCCGGATGGCGCGGGATCGTCGCCGGGGTCGGCGACGCCGTACCCGCCTTCGGGCTGGCCGCCGTGCCACTCGTCATCAAGCAGGGCGCGCGTGTTCAGCGCAAGCTGCTGAAGGCTCAGGCTCCGGAGTAGTTGGGCGCCTCGACCGTCATCTGCACGCCGTGCGGGTGGCTCTCCTTGAGGGAGGCCGACGTGATCCGGACGAACCGGCCACGCTCCTGCAGCTCCGACACGGTCCGCGAGCCGGTGTAGAACATCGACTGGTTGAGACCACCGATCAGCTGGTGGGCGACGGCGCCTAGCGGACCGCGGTAGGCGACACGGCCCTCGATGCCCTCGGGCACGATCTTGTCGTCGCTGGCGACCTCGGCCCGGAAGTAGCGGTCCTTGGAGTAGGACTTCTTGCCGCGGCTCGACATCGCACCGAGTGAGCCCATCCCGCGGTAGGACTTGAACTGCTTGCCGTTGACGAAGACCGGGTCGCCGGGAGACTCCTCGCAGCCGGCGAGCAGCGAGCCGAGCATCACGGAGTCGGCGCCGGCGACGATCGCCTTGGCGATCTCGCCGGAGTGCTTCATGCCGCCGTCGGCGATGACCGGCACGCCGGCCGGCTTGCAGGCCAGAGAGGCCTCGTAGATCGCGGTGACCTGCGGGACGCCGACACCGGTGACCACGCGGGTGGTGCAGATCGAGCCCGGCCCGACGCCGACCTTGACCGCGTCGGCACCGGCATCGACGAACGCCCGGGCGCCCTCGCGGGTGGCGACGTTGCCGCCGATGACCCGGACGTGCTTGGTCGCGGGGTCGGACTTGAGGCGGCGCACCATGTCGAGCAGGAGGTGCACGTGGCCGTGGGCGGTGTCAGCGACGAGTACGTCGACGCCCGCCTCGACCGGGGGTCGTGGCCCGCTCCCGAGCGTCACCGAAGTAGCCGATCGCGGCACCGACGAGCAGCCGCCCGTCGCCGTCCTTGGAAGCGTGGGGGAACTGCTCGGACTTCACGAAGTCCTTGACCGTGATCAGTCCGCCGAGACGACCGTCGGCGTCGATCAGCGGGAGCCGCTCGCGCTTGTGTGCGCGCAGCAGGGCCGTCGCGTCATCGCGGGAGACGCCGACCGGGCCGGTGATCAGGCCCTCGGACGTCATCACCTCGTTGACCTTCGTCGTCGCCCACTCGGCGACCGGGGTGAAGCGGAGGTCGCGGTTGGTGATGATGCCGAGCAGACGGTTGTCGACATCCACGACCGGCAGGCCGGAGACGCGGTACTCCCCACAGATGCGGTCGAGCTCCTCGAGCGTCGCGTCGGGCCCGATGGTGACCGGGTTGGAGATGATCCCGGTCTGGGTGCGCTTGACGAGGTCGACCTGGTAGGCCCGGTCCTCGATCGAGAGGTTGCGGTGGAGCACGCCGATGCCGCCCTCACGGGCCATCGCGATCGCCATCCGCGACTCGGTGACGGTGTCCATGGCCGCGCTGATGAGCGGAACCTTGAGCGAGATCTCGCGGGTCAGGCGCGAGGTCGTGTCGATGTCGGCGGGCGCCGAGTCGGACTCACCCGGCAGCAGCAGGACGTCGTCGTAGGTGAGGCCCAGCGCGGCAAACTTCTCGGGGATCTCCACCCCCCAGAGTCTAACGGCCACTCAGTGACGCGTGACTTCCAGTGTCTCGCAGCGGGACGCGGACGCTGAGCTCGTCGCCCGACATCCGGATCCGGCCGCGCAGCCCCGACCCCAGCACCATCGGCAGCACGGCTCGGTTGTCGGCGCTGGTCACCAGCACCAGCTCCTCGTCGCCCGGGCGGGCGGCGGCCCGCGCCGCCTCGAGCAGCAGCCGCGACCCGATGCCGCGTCGCCGCCACGCGGGATCGACCTCGAGCACCAGTCGACGGCACCCGGGAGCAGCGTGATCGGCGAGCACGGCCCGCGCGACCGCCGTACCCTCCACCTCTGCCGTGACCCCGTGACTGGTGGCGACGTAGTCGGGAACCGTGCCGGTGCCCAGACGCCGACCCGGACCGGGAGTTGCGAACATCTCCTTGCCGCGCGCCAGCACGTCGCTGACCAGCCCGGCCATCGTCGTGCCGCGCGCGTGCTCGGTCGCGGTGAACGGCGCCTCGCGGTGGATCTGCACCGAGACATCGCCGACGGTCATCTCCATCGAGTCGTGCTCGGCAGGGCCCACGCCGGTCTCCGCCTCCGCATCGAACAGCGCCGCCACCACCTCCGGGAAGCGGGCCGGCTGGCCGAGGATCGTGCGCGCCGCCTCGACGTAGCGTGAGGGCTGGTCGACCGGGGCCTGCTCCGTGCACGGGTGCGAGACGACGGCGCGCGCACCGGCCCGTTCCACGAGAGCCGCCACGTCCGACGGGTCCCGGGAGGAGGGCACCTCCAGCACCAGCTCGTCGGTCACCGCTTCCACGCCCGGGAACACCTGCATCGCCGGGATGTTCACGCCCGCGGCACCGCACTCCTGCGCCCGGGGTCGCCGGGGCGCCCGGTCGGTCCGGCATGGTCGTTCGCACTCTCCACAACATGCGACCACTCTCCACCGACGATGTTGCCAACCGGGTCCGCGGATGTTTCGCCCGCGAAAACCTCCCGGCCCCAACCTGCACAATGGCCCGGTGCCGCTGCCTCGACCGACCCCTCGCGTCGTGGTCGCGATGGCGATGGTCGCGGCCGTGCTGGGCCGGATCCCCTCGCTCCAGTGGCCGCTGCGTCCCGATGAGGCCGGTTTCCTGCTGGTGGCCCGCGGGTGGCACCCCGAGCCGGACAGCATGTTCGGCACCTACTGGGTGGACCGGCCGCCGCCGATCATCGCGCTCTTCAAGCTCAGCGACTGGATCGGCGGGCCCTACTTCATCCGCGTCATCGCCGCCCTCGCGGCAGCCCTGTTCGTCCTCGCCGCCGCGGGCACGGCGCGACGTCTCGGTGAGTACGCCGGGGCACGCGACGCCGATCGGATCGGCGCGTGGGTCGCCGTCGCGACCGCCGCCCTGACCTCGCACGCCGCGATCGACTCCGTCGCCGCGAAGGGCGAGATACTCGGCCTTCCAGTGGTGATGGCGTCGTGCTGGTTCGCCACCACCGCCCCGGTCCGCCGCTCCGGCGGGCAGGCGGCCGCCGCCGGTGCGCTGGCCACGCTCGCGATCGGGCTCAAGCAGAACCTGTTCGGCGGCCCGGGTCTTCGGCGGCGTCCTGCTGGTGGCGGCGCTGGCGACCTCGCGCCCTGGACCGCCGCGACTTCGGCCGGCTCGCGACCGCGGCCATCGCCGGTGCCCTGATTCCCGTGCTGGCGACGATCGTGTGGTGCCCGGCCGCGGGCGTACGGCTCTCGACGCTGGCCTACGTCACCCTCGGCTTCCGCCTCGACGCCAGTGAGGTCCCGGCTTCCCAGCCCTCGAGCACCATCGACGCCCGGATCCACACGCTGCTCCTCATCACCCTCGTCTCCGGCCCGGCGGCACTGGCGCTCTGGTTCGCCCTCCGCCTCCCCCGGCTGCTGCGCTCGCGCGACGGCTCCGACCCTCGCGGTCGTCGCCATGCTCGTCGTCGACACGGCCGGCGTGTTCCTCAGCGGCAGCTACTGGCGCACCTACCTCCTCGTGCCGATCGCGCCCATCGTGCTGTGCACGGGACTGCTCATCATCGACGAGCAGCTGTTGAGCCGGCACTGGCGGCACTGGGTCGGCCTGACCACCCGCGCGCTGGTGGGCTTCACCGTGCTGAGCGCGGTGCTGTCCGTCGTCGAGTGGGAGCGCACGATCGACACCTACCTGCCGACGGAATACCTCACCGGCCGCGCCATCGTGGCTGTCGCCGAGCCCGGCGACACCCTTCTCGTGTACGGCGGGCGAGCGGACGTCCAATGGGCGAGCGGGCTGCCTTCGCCGTACGAACACCTGTGGTCGCTGCCCATGCGGACGCTCGACCCGGACCTTGACGGCCTCGAGGCAGTGCTGGACTCACCCCGGGCGCCGACTCGGGTTGTGCAGGTCACCCGCCTCGACGAGTGGTCGGAGGCGGGCACCGACGAGATCCGCGGCGAGCTGCTCGAGGACTACCGTCTCGTCGCCATCGCCTGCCGCTCCTACCGCGTCTATCTCCACGTCGACATCGAGCGGCCCCAGTTCCGGATCGACTGCAACGAGCCGTTCGACAGCTTCGTGCCCGTCATCTCGTAGACCTCAGCCCGGGGAACGCGAACCCGTCGATGTCCTTGCGGCGCCAGGGGGCTGGCGATCGAGATCCTGCCGCGCATGTCGATCCGGGCGATCGCCATCCGTCCGTCGCGCACGTAGGTGCCGAGCAGGTGTCGGTCGTCCTCCCAGAACAGGCCCCCCATGGTGCGCACGAGCCGGCCGGCCCTGATCTCCATGAAGCCGTCGGGCGTCACCAGCCGCAGCGACCGTCGTCGATAGCCGTACCAGTTCTCCCCGCTCGGACTGTGGTACCTCGCGAGCCGCGGGGACGTGCCGGTCCGTCGCGGTGGGTCGACGAGGTCGGTCGCATAGTCAGCTGTGATCCATCGTCCGTGGACGTTGGCGTGGGCCACGAAAGTGACCGTCTCCCCGTCGAAGCCCGGGAGGTATGGCGAGAAGATGCCTGACAGTTCCTGCGTCCGCTCGCCCACGTGGATGAGGGTCGGGCCGGTCTCCCCCGATTCGGGCGCGACCGGGCTGACCCGGGCCACGGCCGTCCGGCGCCACGAGCGCCGGCCCGGTGCTGGTCCAGTGTCGAGGACCCTGCCCGCGGAGTCGAGACGAGACATCGCGAGCGTGCCTTCGAAGAAGCGGTTGTCGGCGACGAGGTAGCCGTCGCCGTACGCCGCGATGCCGGTGACTCCCCGGTCGCGAGGCAGTCGCACCGTCCGGCCGTCCGGGTAGGTCAGCGTGTGACCCGCCACCACTGCGGTGCGCGGAGGCCGGGAGGTCGGGAGCGGCTCCTCGGGAGACGCCGTGGCTGTGACCACGACCCTCGGCTCGGGTGTCGGTTCGGGCACCGCCTCAGGCGGGCCGGAGCAGCCGAGCAGGGCGGCCGGGCAGGCCGCGACGACCACGGTTCTCATGACGGTAGGACGCGCGAGGTCACCCGTCCGTTGTCCTCGGGTACGGCGAAGGGCCGGCCCCACCTCGCGGTGGAACCGGCCCCTCGATGAACCTGTCGGTCAGTGACCGTGACCGTGGCCGTGGCCGCCGGCAGCGGCGGGGGCCTCTTCCTCGGGCTTCTCGACGATCAGCGTCTCGGTCGTGAGCAGCATGCCCGCGATCGAGGTGGCGTTGACCAGCGCGGAGCGGGTGACCTTGACCGGGTCGAGGACGCCCCGGGCCACCGAGTCGCCGTACTCCTCGGTGGCGGCGTTGTAGCCGAAGCCGACGCCACCCTCGCGGACCTTGGTGGTCACGACATAGCCGTTGACGCCACCGTTCTCGGCGATCCAGCGCAGCGGCTCATCGGCGGACTTGCGCACGATGCGCACGCCGATGGCCTCGTCACCGGTGAGGCCGAGGTCGTCCTCGAGCACGGAGACCGCGTGGATGAGGGCCGAGCCGCCACCGGCGACGATGCCCTCCTCGATCGCGGCACGCGTCGCGGAGACGGCGTCCTCGATGCGGTGCTTCTTCTCCTTCAGCTCCACCTCGGTGGCGGCGCCGACCTTGATCACGCAGACACCGCCGGCGAGCTTGGCGAGGCGCTCCCTGGAGCTTCTCGCGGTCCCAGTCGGAGTCGGAGGACTCGATCTCGGCCTTGATCTGGTTGACGCGGCCCTCGACGGCGCTGGCGTCGCCGGCACCGTCGATGATCGTGGTGTTGTCCTTGGTGATCACGATGCGACGGGCGGTGCCCAACACGTCGAGACCGACTCCGGTCGAGCTTCAGGCCGACCTCGGGGGCGACGACCGGCCGCCGGTGAGGACGGCGATGTCCTGCATCATCGCCTTGCGACGGTCACCGAAGGCCGGGGCCTTGACGGCGACGGCGTTGAAGGTGCCGCGGATCTTGTTCACGACCGGGGTCGAGAGCGCCTCGCCCTCGACGTCCTCGGCGAGGATGAAGAGCGGCTTGCCGGCGGCGATGACCTTCTCGAGCAGGGGCAGCAGCTCCTGGATCGAACCGATCTTGCCCCGGTGCAGGAGGATGTAGGCGTCGTCGATGACGGCCTCCATGCGCTCCGGGTCGGTGACGAAGTAGGCCGAGATGTAGCCCTTGTCGAACTGCATGCCCTCGGTGAACTCGAGCTCGGTGCCCATGGTGTTGGACTCCTCGACCGTGATCACGCCGTCCTTGCCGACCTTGTCGAAGGCCTCGGCGAGCAGCTCGCCGATGTGGCTGTCACGCGAGGAGATCGTGGCGACGGACGCCATGTCCTCCTTGGACTCCACCTCGCGAGCGGCCTCGCGCAGCAGCGTCGCCGACGGCGTCGGCCGCGGCGTCCATGCCCCGCTTGAGACCCATCGGGTTGGCACCGGCCGCGACGGCACGCAGGCCCTCGTGGACCATCGCCTGCGCCAGCACGGTCGCGGTCGTCGTACCGTCACCGGCGACGTCGTTCGTCTTGGTGGCAACTTCCTTGGTGAGCTGGGCGCCGAGGTTCTCGAAGGGGTCGTCGAGCTCGATCTCACGCGCGACGGTCACACCGTCGTTGGTGATCGTGGGGGCGCCCCACTTCTTGTCCGAGACGACGTAGCGGCCCTTGGGGCCGAGCGTCACCTTGACGGCGTTGGCGAGGGCGTCGACGCCGCGCTCGAGGGCACGGCGGGCGTTCTCGTCGAATTCCGGGATCTTGGGCATTCAATGCTCCTTGGGATGAAAAGCGAGATAGTCCGTGACAAACGGACCCCCCGAACAGCTGGATTGAGGGTCCGTCCGTCACGGACTATCCGGAGAAATCAGGAAACGACTGCGAGGACGTCGCGAGCCGAGAGAATCAGGTACTCGCCACCGGCGTACTTGACCTCGGTGCCGCCGTACTTGCTGTAGATGACCTTGTCACCGACAGCGACGTCGAGGGGCACGCGGTTGCCGTTGTCGTCGACGCGACCGGGACCGATCGCCATGACCTCGCCCTCCCGGGGCTTCTCCTTGGCGGTGTCCGGGATGACCGGGCCGGAGGCCGTGGTCTGCTCGGCGTCGAGCGGCTTGACGACGATGCGGTCCTCGAGGGGCTTGATGTTGACCGACACTTGTCGACCTCCACTTTCGGAATTGAACGGAGCCCAAATCGAACTGGGCCCAACGTTGGGCTGAACAGGGACCGAGAAACGGATGTTTCTCGCACGCTTGGGCTTGCCGTGATGAGCGCCGTCGCTGGGGTCGCACGTCTCGGCAAGCGCTGGCACCCTCATGGCGAGAGTGCCAGTTCAGACGTTAGCACTCCCCCGGGTCGAGTGCCAGCAGTGCCTCAGACGAAGGCGCCCTGCGCGACGAGCGCCTCGAACGTCTTCGTCCTGGGCTTCCCCTTGCCCTTCTTGCCCGTGCGCACCTTGGTCTCGCCGGTCAGGGCAGTGCGCACCTCGAACTGGCCGGTCGGTCGATCCGGGGCCACCTCGAAGATCGCGACCTGCGGGTCGTTGGCGTCCTCGACCGCCCCCTCGGGCAGCGCGTCGTTGAGCGCGAAGGACTCCTCCGGACCCCGGGCGTCAAGGAGGAACGTCGACTCGGCCTCGGCCACCTCATAGGTGCCGTCGGGGCCATCGAACTCGGTCGGGGTCCCGGTCAGCACGGTGACCACCATCCAGCTCCTGCCCTCCGGTGCCCAGCCCAGCCCGGCGACGTGCGGCCGCTGCGCCGACGAGGTGACCACGCACTTGGTCACTGCATCGCCGGTGTCCGATGCGTCCGGGCTCCACAGCGGGTCACCGCACGGCTGGGCCCCACCAGCGAAGCCGAGCTGGTAGAGCGCCTCCCGCCGCGCCCCGATCCACACCTCCGGTCAGACCGTCGACGACCTGGTCCACACCGTCGTAGCCCACGCGCAGGCTCAGCTCCGCAGGCTCACCCTTGAGGGCGACGTACTGACGGCGTGCAACCTGCGCGATCCCGTCCTCCTCGACCCAGCCGGTGAGGCCGTCGAGCGCGTACTCCCTGGTCGTCCGCGACCAGCGTGAACGTCGGGTCCTGCAGCGCTGCGTCGGGCAGCCGGTCGGCCACCAACAGGTCTTCCGGCCCGTCCAGGGGCCACCACGGACGCCGACGAGGCTTGCCCCGTGGCCCGCGTCCTTGCCCTCTGCCGTGCGCTCGATCGGCTCCGACACCGTCACCTGCAGGCTCCCCACGGGACGCGTACCTCCGCGGTGCGACCCACCATCGCCTCGGAGGCCGCCTCGGCGATGAGCGTCCCGGGCTTCAGTCCGGCAGGACCCCGCTGGGACAGCCACACCCCGCCTCCGGCGAGGGCAGCGATGACGAGGACGAGGGCCAGCGGCCAGATCAGCTTGCGCACGACGCAGAGCCTGCCATCTCGTCGGTGCCGGCCACGCATCAACCACCTGACAGGATGCGCCAATGGACGTCCCCACCCTCGAATGGCTGCTGACCGATCCCGGCCGCGACCTGCTCGAGGTGGCGATGGCGGCGTACGTCGATGCGGCGGGCGACCCCGTCCGCGCGGCCACACAGGTGCGGAAGGCGGAGCGCGACGCCGAACGGGCCGCCGCGGCGCTGACGCAGGCTGAGCTGCGCACCCGCGCGGTCGCCAAGTTCGGGGCGCTGGCACCGCACATGTTCTTCACCCCGGACGCGCTCGAGCAGGCGACCCGGCTGCGAGTCGCCGAGCACCGGGCGGCTCGGCTCGCCGCCGCCCAGCCGAGCAGCGTGGTCGACCCGGGCTGTGGCATCGGCGGTGACCTCATCGCCTTCGCGCGGGCCGGGCTCACCGCCGCCGGCGTTGACCTCGATCCGGTCCGCGTCGTCGCGGCCCGGGCCAACCCGGCGGCCCTCGGCCTGCCCGGCGCCGTCCGGGTCGCCGACGTGACCAGCATCGACCCGGAACGGCTTCGGCGCGGCCTTCGCCGACCCGGCCCGACGCGGCGCCCGGGGCCGGGTCTTCGACATCGACGGCTGGACTCCCCCGTGGCCGTTCGTCCTCGACCTGCTGGCCGGTCGTGGCGTCGTGAAGGTGGCTCCCGGCATCCCCCACGACGCCATCCCCGACGGCGTGGAGGCCGAGTGGGTCAGCGATGCCGGCGACGTGAAGGAGGCGGTGCTGTGGGCGCCGGTGTTCGCGACCACCGACCGCCGCGCCACCGTCATCGGTGACGGCGGGCTCGCCACGATCACCGACGAGGACGACCCGTTCATCGGCCAGTCCCGGCCCGTGCGTGAGCTCGGCGCCTTCCTCTACGAGCCCGACGGCGCGGTCATCCGCGCCGGCCCGGTGACCGCGGTCGCGGCCGGGGTCGACGGTGGACTGCTCGACGAGCACATCGCCTACGTCACCAGCGACTCGTCCTTCCGCACCCCCTTCGCCCGCTCCTACCGCGTGCTCCGAGGAGGTGCCCTACTGCGAGAAGCCGCTCAAGGCGGCCCTGCGCGAGCGCAGCATCGGGTCGCTGACGATCAAGAAGCGCGGCGTCGAGATCGTGCCGGAGCAGCTGCGCAAGCGGCTCGACCTGCGCGGCGACAACACCGCAACGTTGGTGATGACGCGCGTCGCCGGCGCCGGCACCGCCCTGCTCGTCGAACCCTTCTAGCAACCGGTCTTCTCGACGCCCGCGACCTTCACCGGCAAGGAACCGGGGGCCTTGGCCTTCCCGAGCAGCACGTCGACCGGGGCTGACATGGCTCCCGGTGTGTCGCCGTACGCCGCAATCCGCACCGGCGCACTCACGGAGCCGAGCACGTAGGGCGTGTTCGTGGCGACCGCGATCTCGCCGTCGTGAGCGGCGTCCCGGTAGCCGGAGAACCCGATGTTGGTCCCGCGAGCGAGGCGGGCGTCCTCGGCTGCCGGGAAGCTGTTCAGCGCGGCACTCCGCTTCCGCTCACGGGTGCGCCACGCCTTCGTCCGGCGCGAGAAGGCCTTGCGGCTCTCCTTCTTCTTGCGTTTCGGCGGCGGCTCAGCCTTGACCAGCGACGCGGGAGGCGCCTGCCGCGTCAGCACCGTCAGGCCGGCCGCGCGAGCCGCCCCCGAGAAGTTCGCGACCGCGACCGGGTCACCGGCCGGCGTCACCGTGCTCCCCGACGAGGCCGGCCACGGCAGCTGCCCGCCACCACGGTCAGCGCCGCGGCGCTCAGGGCACGCGACGCCGCCCGGCCGGACCCCGGCGCGCGACCTGCCTGCTTGCCCCCGGCCCGGTGCAGGAGCAGCGCGATCTGGCGCGCCGCGGCCTGCTCCGGGCGGCTCCGCTTGAGCCGACCGGCCTTCACCGCGGCAACGATCCCGGACCGCGCGGCGGCGGGGTCGGGCGGCATCAGCAGGACGTCGTTGCCGGCGCGCAGGCCCTGCACGGCCGAGCGGGCCGCGTCGTACGTCGCCCGCACCCCTGCCATCGAGAGCGAGTCGGTGACGACGAGGCCGTTGAAGCCCAGCTGGGTGCGGAGCACGTCCGTGACAAGGGCCTTCGACATGGACGCCGGCACCCCGCGGGTCGATGGCGCGTACGTCGATGTGGCCCGCCATGATCGCGGGCACGCCCTGCTCGACGGCAGCGGCGAACGGCGCGAGGTCCACCGCGGTCAGCTGCTTGCGCGTGCGCAGCTGCACGGGCAGCGTCAGGTGGCTGTCCTGCGGCACCGAGCCGTGGCCCGGGAAGTGCTTGAGCACGGGCACGACGGCGGCCGCGGTGTAGCCCTCGACCGCGGCCCCCCCACGGGCGATCACGGTCTCGACGTCGGAGCCTGCCGACCGCGAGCCGATCGTCGGGTCGCCGGGCCCGCTGGTGACGTCAGCGTCTGGGGCGAACACCACGTCGAAGCCCAGCCCACGCAGCTCGGCCCCGCTGGCACGCGCTGCGTTGCGGGTCAGCCGCACGTCGCCCGCGGCGCCCGCGCTCATGAACGTCGGGAAGCGCGTCGCGTCGCCCTTGACCCGCTCCACGATGCCGCCCTCCCGGTCGACGGCGAGGAACAGCGGCCACTTTCGGCGTACGGCGCGCTCGAGCGTCGCATGGACGCCGCGGATCTGCTGGGTGGACGAGACGTTGTCGGCGAACGCGATGACCCCGCCGAGATGGAGACGGCGCACCATGGCGACCGGCGGTGCGGTGCCGCGCCACTCGGCGACGATCACCTGCCCGGCCGGGTCCGGCAGCCGCATCCGTCCGACGATCGTGGCGGCGCGCTCGAGCTCGGCGGTCGTCGGGCCCCAGCCCTCGACCAGCCCGAGCGCCTCGGCCGGAGTCGGTGGTGCGCTCGCCTCGGCCGTTGCCGAAGGTTCGTCCGTGGGCGCGGGCCGGTCGGCTTCCGGGTCGCCGGAGCACGCCGAGCCGAGCAGGCTCAGCGCAACGATCAGGGGGACGAACCGGCGCACCGGCCCATCCTCTCAGCCGAGGTTGTTCCGCTCGGCGCTGATCGTGGTGTCGGAGCCGTGGCCGGTGTGGACGACGGTGTCGCCGGGCAGGTCGAAGAGCCTGCGCCGGATGGACTGCTCGATCACGCGCGTCGCTGAAGGACCGCCCGGTCGCGCCCGGGCCGCCCCGGGAAGAGGGTGTCGCCGGTGAAGACGCACCCGAGGTCGTGGACGTAGACGCAGACCGCACCCGGTGCGTGGCCGGGCGTGTGCAGGATCGTCAGCGCGGCGCCGCCGATCTTGATCGACTGGCCGTCGGTGAGGTCGACGTCCCACAGCTCGTCGGGGTGCGTGAGCTCCCACAACGGCCGGTCGTCGGGGTGCAGCAGGATCGGCGCACCCGTCGCCACGCGCAGCTCGGGCGCCACGCGCACGTGGTCGTCGTGGGCGTGCGTGCACAGGATCGCCTTGACGTTGCGCCCCGCCACCACCGCGAGGATGTCGTCGACGGAGTGCGGCGCATCGATGACGATGCAGTCGTTGTCGTCACCGACGACCCAGATGTTGTTCTCGACTGGTGCGTCTCGCCGTCGAGCGAGAACGTGCCGGAGGAGACGGCGTGGTCGACCCGCGCGGTCACTGGAACACCACCACCGAGCGGAGCACGCCGCCGTGGTGCATCTTCTCGAACGCCGCCTCGACGTCGCCGAGCCCGATCTCCTCGCTGACGAACGCATCGAGGTCGAGCCGCCCCTGCTGGTAGAGGTCGACGAGCATCGGGAAGTCCCCCGGACGGGAGGCAGTCGCCGTACCAGCTGGACTTGAGCGCCCCTCCGCGGCCGAACACGTCGATGAGCGGGATGTCGGGGATCTTCATGTCCGGTGTCGGCACGCCGACGAGGACGACGGTGCCCGCCGGGTCGCGCGTAGAACGCCTGCTTCCACGTCTCCGGGCGACCGACCGCGTCGATCACGACGTCGGCGCCGTTGCCGTCGGTCAGCGCCTGGATCGCAGCGACCGGGTCGTTGTCCTTCGAGTTGATGGTGTCGGTGGCACCCATGCCGCGGGCCAGCTCGAGCTTCTGGTCGTCGATGTCGACGGCGATGATCTTCGAGGCGCCCGCGAGCGCGGATCCCGCGATGGCGGCCATCCCTGACACCACCGCAGCCGATCACCGCGACGGACTTGCCGCGGCTCACGTTGCCGGTGTTGATGGCCGCACCGAGGCCGGCCATCACGCCGCAGCCGAGGAGTCCGACGGCCGCCGCTCGGGCGGACGGGTCGACCTTCGTGCACTGGCCTGCGGCGACGAGCGTCTTCTCGGCGAACGAGCCGATGCCGAGCGCGGGGCTCAGCTCGGTCCCGTCCTCGAGGGTCATCTTCTGGGTCGCGTTGTGCGTCGCGAAGCAGTACCACGGCTCGCCGCGGTGGCAGGCACGGCAGTTGCCGCAGACGGCACGCCAGTTGAGCACGACGAAGTCCCCCGGCTCGAGGCCCGTGACGCCGTCGCCGACGGACTCGACGACGCCGGCCGCCTCGTGCCCCAGCAGGAACGGGAAGTCGTCGTTGATCCCGCCCTCGCGGTAGTGCAGGTCGGTGTGGCAGACCCCGCACGCCCGGACCTTGACGACCGCCTCACCCGGACCGGGGTCGGGGATGTTGATCGTCTCGATGGTGACCGGCTGGCCCTTTGCGCGGGCGACGACGGCCTTGACCTGCTGCATGCGTGCTCCTCTGGATCAGGGGTTGAAGTCCCACGTGACCAGCATCGACTCGATGATTTCTCGGGCTTCCTTGATCGTGCCGTACTCGGTGGTGAACGAGAACGACAGGGTGTACTCGATGTTGCCGATCAGCGATCCGTACGTCTCGTCGTAGGTGACCGAGTTGACACTCAACTGCCGTACTCGGCGGTGGCCGGGACGCTGGCGATGATCTGGTCCTTGACCTCGTCGCTCTCGTTGTTGCGAAACTCGAACGTCACGGTGAGGCGGTCATCGTTGACGATGGCGCCGAACTTCTCGATGTACTCCCCGGGGTTGACGTTGCCCGCCGGGTGGAAGGCCGGCTGGCCGTCCAGCTCCACGTCGTCGAGTCGCTCGAGCGCGGACTTCCAGCCCGTCTCCCTGCGCGATGCCCGGGCGAGCTGATCCGAGTCCACCAACCCGCTGTTGGGAAACCTGAAAACGTAGACAGTGGTCCCGATCAACCCCTTCGGCACGGCCGCCGCCATGACGGAGTAGGCGGCCTTGGCCTCCCACCCCTCGGGCGCATTGACGCTCAGCCCCTTGACCGAGAGCCGGGGCCCCGCTGCGGGTGCGACGGCCTGAGTGGTCTCTGTCTCCACAGGAGTCTGCGACGCCGTCTCACCCGGGGTGGGCGAATCGGACTGCGTCGCGTTCGGATCCGGGTCGGACGAGCCGGAGGCGGGGTCCGCCCGTTCGGAGCATCCTGAGAGAAGGAGTCCGGCCAGCACCGGGCCGACCGACTTGTTGAAAGGGTTCATGACGCGTTGCCTCCCGAGGGCGTGACGAAAACTCTGACCAGCAGCCTAGAGGTCCTGCAATTACGTGTTTAGCCCGCTCACAACGGGGGAAGGAGCGCGTTCGCAGCCGTTTTTGGGCTGCCCACACACTCACATTCCGGATACTCACTGCCACAGGGGAGGCACCACGATGGTCCTACTGTCCGATGTCGGCGGCGTGTCAGGCGTCAAGCAGACACTGCAGTCCGTCTCTGTCCCGCCAGACGTGATCAACAACATCGTCAGCATCCTTCAGGACAACTCCTTCTACCTCGAGGGGGGCCGCGACCAGTTCAGCGAGCCGAGCGGGACGTGGTTCGGCGGCACCTACAGCGCCGAGAATCTCGGCCTGCACACGTCCAAGGCTCACCAGAAGCTCTCCAACTCCGTCCCGGAGGCAGTCTCGGCCCTCCGGGCCACCGGTGCGGCCATGGAGACGTTCGAACACGAGATGTCGTCCGCGGACGCCAACTCCGAGGACGTGACGCGTGCGCTGCTCCGCCGCACACAGCATGCAGTCGACAGCATGGACGACGACCGGTACACCCCACCGGTAACGCCCAACCAGGGGATCAGGGAGTGACCACTGATGGCCAGCCGCTACTACCGGGACCGGTTGCAGGCCGCCCTGACCAGTGCCAACGAAGAGTCCATCGCCTCGTCGGCAACCGACTGGAGCAACAACGCCACCCTGCTCAAGGGAGTCGCCGAGAGCATTCGCACCAGCTCGGAAGACGCTGGCCAGCGAGATCGAGGGCGACGCAGGCCGAGCGATGGTCGTCAAGTTCAAGACCATCAGCGACAACCTCGAAACCGATTCGATCGACATGCAGAAGGGGTCGGAGGCATTGAGCCCGGCGCACACCGCTGCGTTGGACGCCATCAAGACCCCGCAACGGGATCCAGCTCTCCGGTCCCATGAACCAGATGCCGACCAAGCCCGAAGGTCCCCTGCCCGGCGCACAGCCCACAGAGCAGCAGACCGAGGCGCTGGCCAAATACAACACCGACGTCACGCAGTACGAGGCGACTGAGGCGGCGGCCGAGGAAAAGGCCCGACAGGCGCTGCTCCGGATGGACCGGGACTATGCCGAAGCTGCCCAGACCATGAAGGAGATCCACGGGGAGCCCGACCCCGAGCAGCCCGCTGGTCCGACCAACCCCAGCACGCCGGGGGTGCCCAGCGGTCCGGGTCAGGTCCCCAACGTCCCGGGACAGCCGACGCCGACTCCCACCCCGACGCCGACTCCCACCCCGACGCCGACTCCAACGCCGACGCCCACCCCGACGCCGACGCCGACGCCCACCCCGACGCCGACGCCGACGCCGACTCCCACTCCCACCCCCACACCGACGCCCACCCCGACGACGCCGGTCCCGCCGCCCCTGCACCCGATCGACGTGCCCACCAACAACGTCCGGGGCGGCACCGACGGCGGCGCCAGCTATTCGGGCATCAATCCCGGCGGCGGGTCATCCGGCGGTGGCGCAGGCGGCTCGGGCTCCGGCACGATCGGCGGCGCCGCGGGCGTCGCCGGCGCCGGTCTGGGTGCGGGCGCGCTGAAGGGCGGTGCCATCAGTGGCGCCAAGGCGCCGACAGGCGGGTCCGTGCGCAACATCGGTGCCGGCGGTCGAGCGGGTGCCTCGAGCTCGTTGACGCGTGGCACCACCGCGGCCGGCTCTGCTCGCGGCGCCGCATCGGGTTCCGCTCGGGGCGCTTCCACCGGTGCGCGCGGTGCCGCGACGGGGGCGGGTCGCAGCGCCGCCGGTGCGGCCGGCTCGTCACGATCCGCCGGTGCTGGTGGCCGTGCCGGGGCGGCCGGGGCCGGCTCCGCCGCCAAGGGCTCTTCGTCGAGGGGTGCTGGCACGGGGGCGTCCGGTCGCACGGGTGCAGCCGGAGCCAACGGCTCGAAGGGCGCCGGAAAGGGCAAGGGCAAGGGCAAGGGCCTGTTCCGCCGCGGATCCAACGGCTCCACGGCCGGTGGGCGCGGCAACAAGAAGGACGACGACCGCTCGACCCAGCGCGACGCGCTGGTCTACGAGCAGGACTGGCTCGGCGACGACACGGCCGCACCGGGCGTGCTGGACTGACGCAGACCGCCCTCACGCCACCACGGTGGTGATGGGCTGGGATGAATCGGCTGGGAGGTCGAGCGCCGACGGCGCTCGACCTCTCTTCACGAGCTCAGCCCCCGGGGCAGCGACCATCGCGCCGTTGTCGGTGCACAGGCCGGGCCGTGGGACCCGCACCCTGATCCCGCGGGCCTCGGCGCGCTCGGTCGCCATCGCCCTCAGCCGGCTGTTCGCGGCCACACCGCCGCCGATCAGGATGTCCTCGATGCCGTAGGTCGTGGCGGCATCGAGCGCCTTGCGGGTGAGGACGTCGCACACGGCCTCCCGGAAGGACGCGGCCACGTCGGCGACGTCGATGGTGATCCCGTCGCGCTGCTGGGCCTCCACCCAGCGAGCAACGGCCGTCTTGAGCCCGGAGAACGAGAAGTCGAAGCGGTGTCGCTCGAGGTCCTTGCGGGCCGTGAGGCCACGCGGGAAGTCGATCGCGACGCTGTTCCCGCTGGCCGCCGCCCGGTCGATGTGCGGACCGCCGGGGAACGGCAGGCCGAGCAACCGGGCGACCTTGTCGAAGGCCTCCCCCGCGGCATCGTCGATGGTGGCTCCGAGGGGGTCGACGCCAACGGTCACGTCCTCCACCTTGAGCAGGCTCGAGTGGCCGCCTGAGACGAGCATCGCCGGGCACGGCTCCGGCAACGGACCGTGCTCCAGCTGGTCGACCGCGACATGGGCGGCGAGGTGGTTGACGCCGTACAGCGGCTTGCCCGGGCCGATGGAGAGTGCCTTCGCGCTCGCGACGCCCACCAGCAGCGCGCCGGCGAGTCCCGGTCCGGAGGTCACGGCGATCGCATCGATGTCGTCGAGCTTGATGCCGGCGGTCTCGCAGGCGCGCTCGATCGTGGGCACCATCGCTTCGAGGTGCGCGCGACTGGCGACCTCGGGCACGACTCCGCCGAAGCGGGCGTGCTCCTCGACGCTGCTGGCGACGGCGTCGGCCAGCAGGGTGTGCCTGCGCACGATGCCGACGCCGGTCTCGTCGCAGGAGGTCTCGATGCCGAGCACGAGGGGTTCGTCGCTCATCTGACCATCCTCCCCGATCCGAGATCGCGACTCATCACCAGTGCGTCCGAGCCGTCGCGGTAGTAGCGAGGCCGGGTCGCGAGCTCGGCGAAACCGCTGCGCCGGTAGAAGGCAATGGCGGCAACGTTGGCCGCGCTGACCTCGAGCATCATCCGATCCGCCTCTCCCGGGTGGGCCAGCAGCTCGTCGAGCAGGACCGTGGCCACACCGGTGCGCTGATGGGCCGGCGAGACACCGATCCGTTGGAGATCGACGACGTCGCCGATCGAACGCGACACGGCGTAGCCGGCGACGCCGTCGTCGTCAGCCACGACGAATCGGCGGCCCGGGCCGGCCAGCTCGGCAAGGAGCGCGGCCTCGTCCCGGGCGTCAGGTCCGAAGAGCTCGGCCTCCCGGGACGGCCACCGCGGCCGGGTCGGCTCCTGTCGCGAGTCGGATCATGCGCCGGGTGTGACGGTCTTGCGGGGGGCGTTGGCCACCGCGTCCGGCCGTCGCAGGTACAACGAGTTCGGGGTCGAGCAGCTCTGCGCGCTCCTCGGCGACGACGCGGGCCAGCCAGCCCGCGCTGGGACGGGTCGGCGTCACGGCGTTCGGGAAGTGCTCGGGATACAGCAGCCCGCCTTCGCCTGCCACCGGGAGCTCGCTCGCGACCTCGGCCGGCTTGGAGACCACGGGGCCGTGGATGCGGCGGCCCGGGTCGTCGTACGCCGCAAGGTAGACCTCCTTGCGGCGAGCGTCCGTGGCCACGAGGAAGTCACCGGTGACGGCCCCGGTGTCGATCGCCTCGATCGCGAGGACGTCCAGCGTGCACACGCCGTAGACCGGGATCTCCGGGACGTAGCCCAGCGTGCGGGCGGTGACCGGAGCCGACGCGCAGGCCCGTGAACGGGCCGGGGCCGACGCCCACCGCGATCGCAGTCAGGTCCCGGCGCACCGGGCCGTTGTCGGTGAGCAGTGCTTCGATCAGTGGCGCGAGGTGTTCGCCGTGCTTCATGGGGAGCTCGGAGAGCCGCTCGGCCACGACGTCCTCGCCGTCGTGGAGCGCAACGGTCACCAAGGAGGTGGCGGTGTCGAACGAGAGGAGCACGGTGGTGAGGTTACTCAGCCACGCACACGGCGGGCGTGGACCACCCTCGGATCCAGCTCCGCGTCGACCGCCTCGTCGCCGATCGCCCGGGTGATGGTGACCTCCAGCCCGGACTCGGCGAGACCCTCGACCGGGCCGGCGCCCCACTCCACGACCGTGACGGCGTCGTCGAGGGACGTGTCGAGGTCGAGGTCGTCCAGCTCGGCGATCCCACCGAGGCGGTAGGCGTCGACGTGCACCGGGTCCGGTCCGCCGACCAGCGACGGGTGCACGCGCGCGATGACGAAGGTCGGCGAGGTGACGCCACCGCGCACGCCCAGCCCGAGGCCCATGCCCTGCGTCAGGGTCGTCTTCCCGGCCCCCAGCTCACCGGTGAGCACCACCACGTCCCCGGCGTGCACCGAACGCCCCAGTCGCTCGCCCAGCGCGCGCATGTCGTCGGCGTCGCGGGCCTCCGGGGAGGTGGGCAGGTCGCGTCGCATCTCGACGTACGGCGAACGGCGGTCGGTCTGCACGAAGCCCCGCCGCGCCCAGAAGCCCACGGTGGCGGGGAGCTCCTCGCGGGCCAGCACGACGAGCTGGGAACAGCCGAGCGTCGCATCCACCGCGCCCCGGACGAGTCGCTGAGCCACGCCCTTGCCCTGCGCCGACGGGACCACGCCGAACCTGCGCAGCACCATCACGTCGTCGCGAGGCCGGAAGAGCAGCGCACCGACCGGCTCGCCGTCGAGGATGGCCAGCAGTCCGCCGTACGCACGCAGCTCGGCAGCCACCGACTCCTCGGTCTCGGCCAACGCGTCGGCCGGCGGGTCCAAGGTGGGGCGCGCCTCGAAGGCCGTCCGGATCACGCCGAGGACCTCGGTGGCCGCGGTGGCGCCGACCCGGCGTACCTCGAGACTCACCGCGCCTCGAGGCGGGTCTGGGCCAGCGAGATCAGGTCGTCGAGCTCGGCGTTGACGTCGACGTGCCGTTCGAGGATGACCATGTGCCCGGCACCCCCGCACTCGAGCAGGCTGGAACCGGGGATGCGCGAGTGCAGCTTGCGCGCGTGACCGATGCTGGTGATCTTGTCGTCGGTGCCGCAGATGACCGCGGTCGGCACCCGGCCCAGCACCTCGACGTGATCGAACTTGTCGAGGCTCGCGAAGGCGGGGTAGAAGTCCACGACGACCGCGAACGGGGTGTCGTTGAGCATGTCGTAGACGAACTCGACGTAGTGCCCGGGCACCTCGTCGCCGAAGGCGTACTGCTCGGTGACCACGTCGGCGAGCGCGTGCCCCCACTTGCGCGCGAGGTCGACGGCCTTGTGTCCGCGGTAGAGCGTGCGGACGGCCGGCGCCATCACCCGGCCACCGAGCCCGAGCGGCAGCATCGGGAACAGGATCCGGCCCGGGTCCAGACCGCCGGCGGTGGTCGAGATCAGGGCCACGCCGACGACCTTGTCCCCGAAGAGGTCGGGGTGCTGCTCGGCCGGGGAGACGATGCTCATGCCGCCCATCGAGTGGCCGACCGGGACGCACGGCCCCGGCGACGCCTGCTCGATCACTCGGCGCAGGTCGTCGCCCAGCTGCTCGATGGTGCTGTGGTCCTCCGATGACCGGGCCGAGCGCCCCGTGCGAACGCTGGTCGTAGAAGACGGTGCGGATCTGGCCGCGGTAGCCCGCACGCTGGAAGTGCCAGCAGTCGAGGTTGAGGGAGTAGCCGTGGGCGAAGATGATCGTCAGCTCGTCCTCGGCCGGCTCGTCACTGAGGTCGATCTCGGCGTGCAGGTCGATGCCGTCGCCGGTGATGACGTGCAACGGCGTGCTCCTGCAACGAGCCGAACGGCGTGTCCTCGCCCGCCCCGCGGCGAGCGATCACCCGGCTGCGCTGGGCGACGCCGGCAACGCCGACGGCCATGCCGGCGGCCGCCAGCCCGGCGGCGCTGGCGAGCAGCTTGCGAGTCAGACTCATGCGGGCTCTGGTTCACGTGCCGGCGGACGAAGCGCCCGCCGACCCGGGTGACGATCTCGTAGTTGATGGTGTCGAGGGCCTCGGCCCAGTCCTGCGCGGTGGGTTCGCCGTGCGTGCCCGGGCCGAAGAGCACCACGTCGGTGCCGGGGGGCGGCAGGTCGCCGTCGAGGTCGACCATGAACTGGTCCATGCAGACGCGCCCGCGGATCGAGCGACGGCGGCCCTCGACCAGCACCGAGGCAACGTTGCCGGCGGCGCGGGGGACGCCCTCGCCGTACCCGGCAGGCACCAGACCGACGGTGGTGTCGCGGTCCGCGATCCACGTGTGGCCGTAGGAGACACCGTCGCCGGCCGCCACCGGCTTGCTCAGAGCGAGGCTGGCCCGCACGGTCATCGCCGGGATGAGGCCGAGGTCGGACGTGTGGCCCGGCGCCGGGTCGAGGCCATAGGTCGCGATGCCGCACCGGACGAGGTTGAAGCGGGCCGAAGGTCGCAGCACCGCCGCGGCGGAGTTGGCGATGTGCTTGAGCTCGGGTCTCACGCCGAGCGACTCGGCGAGCTCGACGGCCTCACGGAAGGCGGCCTCCTGCGCGTCGTTGGCAGGGTGGTCGGGCTCGTCACCTGCGGCGAGGTGGGTCCAGATGCCGGTGATGTCCAGCCGTCCGGCGCGCTCGAGCTCGGCCGCATGGGCGAACAGGTCCTGCCAGTCCGGCCGCGCGGCACCGCCACGTGACAGGCCGGTGTCCACCTTGAGCTGGACCCGCGCCCGGGGGCCGGTCGCGACGATCTCGTCGAGCTCGGCTCGTGAGTAGGCGGTCACGTCGATGTCGGCGGCGATCGCGTCGGCGTACTGCTCCCCCGGGACCCCCAGCCAGCACAGCACCGGGCCGGTGTCGCCGGCCTCACGCAGGGCCAGCGCCTCGTCGATGGTGGCGACACCGAGCCAGTCGGCACCCGCCTGCCGGGCGGCTCGCGCCACCTCGTTCCTGCCGTGGCCGTAGCCGTCGGCCTTGACGACGGTCATCATCGCGACGCCCGGCCCGACGATCTCGCGCAGGCGGCGCACGTTGTGCCGGATGGCCGCCGGGTCCACCACGATCTCGGCGCGCGCGGGACCGGTCGACGTCATGTCGTCGATTCTTTCACCACTCAGAGCAGGGACCGCAGCACGCCACCCGGGGCGTGGGCCACGTCTCCCGCGACGATCGGCCCGCCACCGGAGGCCGCGGTGGCCGCGGCGCCGTGCACCCGGGACCCGACGGCGGCCGCGTCCCGGGGGTCGAGGCCGGCAGCGAGCAGGGCGCCGATCAGTCCCGCGAGCACGTCGCCGGCGCCGGCGGTCGCCAGCCACGGGAGCCCGGTCGTCGTCACCCGGACCCGTCCGTCGGGCCGGGCGACGAGCGTGTGGCGGCCCTTCAGCAGCACGACGGCGTCGAAGCGCTCCGCCGCCGAGCGGACGTGTGCCAGCGGCCGTGCCTCCACGTCGGCGCGGTCCACCCCGAGCATCGCGGCCAGCTCGCCGGCGTGCGGCGTCAGCACAGTCGGTACGGCGAACGGCCCGTCGACGAGGGCGAGCGCATCGGCGTCCACCACGACCGGGACGGCGTCGGCGAGCGCCGCGTCGAGCGCGCCGGCCGCGTCGTCGCCGCTGCCGGGACCGACGACCCCGGGCTGGACCCGCCCCTCCCCACGACCTCGGGGTGGCGCTGTCGCACGACGTCCGCCGCGTGCCCGACGTAGCGCACCATGCCGGCCAGCCCGGACGACGCACCGGCCACGCACAGCAGTGCGGCCCCCGGATAGGTCTCGCTGCCGGCGCGCACCCCGACGACGCCGCGGGTGTACTTGTGGGCGTGCTGCGTCGGCCTCGGCAAGAGCCTCGCGACGTCCGCCGGCTGCAGCGACTGGACCCCGGCCGGGGGTGGTGAGAGCCCGATGTCGACGAGGTGCACGACACCGCAGGCGCTGGCGGCCGGGTCGACGAGGTGCGCCACCTTGTGGGTGCCGAACGCGACGGTGAGGTCGGCGCGCACGTGGGGGCCGTCGAGCTCACCGGTGTCGACGCCGACCCCGGACGGCACGTCAACGGCGACGACCGGGACGCCGTCGAGGGCAGCCAGTGCCGCAGCGGCATCGGGACGCAGCCCCGGCCGGCCGCCGATGCCGACGACGGCGTCGACCACGACGTCGGGTGCGAGGCCGACCACGGAGTCGACCAACCGCCCACCGGCGGCCAGCATCGCGTCGAGTCCGGCCTCGTGGTGGCGAGACCCCACCAGCAGCGCGTCGACGGCCACTCCGCGGCGGCACAGCAGCGCTGCGGCGTACAACGCGTCACCGCCGTTGTCGCCGGAGCCCACGAGCAGCACGACCCGGCGCCCGTAGCCGCCGCCGAGGAGGTCGAGCACCGCGTGGGCGAGCCCGGCTGAGGCTCGCTGCATCAGGACGCCCTCGGGCAGGCCGCGCATCGCGGCGGCCTCGGCGGCGCGCACCGGGCGACGGTGTGGGCGGAGCGCATGGCCAGCACGCTACCCATCAAATGCCGGCGACGCCCCGGCCGAGCGGCCGGGGCGTCGTCGACGGTGAATCAGTTCTTCGGGATCCGGAAGACCTGGCCCGGGAAGATCAGGTCGGGGTTCTCGATGTTGTTCAGCTTGGCGATCTCCCGGTAGGAGACGCCGAAGCGGGCGCCGATCTCGGAGAGCGTGTCGCCGGACTTGACCGTGTAGGTCTCGAGCTTGGCGTCATCGCGCTTCTCGCGGGCGTCCTCACGAGCCTCCCGGCGGTCCTCGCGGGCCTCCCCGGCGGTCCTCCTTGCGCCCCCGGCGGTCCTCGCGGGCCTCCTTGCGCTCGGCCTTCTCCTCGGCCGTCGCGGCCGGGGTGGTGGGCGCCGGCTCGACGGAGTCGGCGGGCTGGACCGGGCCGGTGGTCGGCTCGGTGGTCGGCTCGGCCGTCTCCGTGTCAGCGCTGTCCTTGTCGACCGGGATGGTCGGCGGCGCAGGCGTGGCCGAGTCGTCGGCGGTCGTGGTGTCGGCCTTGTCGACCGACTCGTCCTTGACCTCTTCGTCCTTCGACGCCTGCGTCGAGACGGCGTCCTTGAGTGCGTCCTTGACGTTGTCCGGGAACCCCATGTCACTACCTCACTGTGTGATCGTCACCCGAGTGACTCCATTCGGGACCGTCGTCGACGGCGAGCCAACGCTAGCCCAGTCACCCTTCGAGCACCACGACGGCCGACGCGATGCCTGCGTCGTGGGACAGCGAGACGTGCACGTGGTGCGCACCCAGCACCTCCGCGCGAGCGGCCACCGTGCCGCGTAGCTCGAAGCGTGGTCGCCCGGTCTCCTCCGACACGATCTCCGCGTCGTGCCGGGCCAGTCCGGCCGGCGCACCGAGCGCCTTGGCGATCGCCTCCTTGGCGGCAAAGCGTGCGGCGAGCGACGCGAGGGGTCGGCCCGCCTCGTCCGGCGTGAACAGTCGCTCCCGCAGCGCGGGCGTGCGCTCGAGCGATTCGCCGAACCGGGCGACATCGACCACGTCGATGCCGACGCCGATGACGGGCACAGCTATTCGACCGTGACGGACTTGGCGAGGTTGCGCGGCTGGTCGACGTCGTGGCCCATCCGGGTGGCGAGCTCACACGCGAACAGCTGCAGCGGCACGACCGCGACGACGGGCTGCAGGAGGGTGGGCACCCGCGGCAGCCGGATCAGCTCATCGGCGTACGGCGTGATGGACTCGTCGCCCTCCTCGGCAAGGACGATCGTGTGGGCGCCACGGGCGCGGATCTCCCTGGATCGCGCTGACCATCTTCTGGTGGAGCTCGTCGCGACCCCGGGGAGGCACGATGCAGAACACCGGAAGACCCTCCTCGATCAGGGCGATCGGGCCGTGCTTGAGCTCGCCGGCGGCGAAGCCCTCGGCGTGGATGTAGGCGAGCTCCTTGAGCTTGAGCGCGCCCTCGAGCGCGATCGGGGAAGCCGGCGTGGCGGCCCGGGAACAGCACCGACTTGGTGTCGGCGTGCTTGGCGGCGAGGTCGTAGATGGCCTGCGAGCGGTCGAGCACCGTCTGGACGTGCTCGGGCATCTTGGCCAGCTCGTCGAGGACCCGGGAGATCTCGTCGCCGAACTTCGTGCCGCGCACCTGGGCGAGGTAGAGGCCGAGGAGGTAGCACGCGACCAGCTGGGTCAGGAAGCCCTTGGTCGAGGGCGACCCCGATCTCCGGACCGGCGTGGGTGTAGATCACCGCGTCGGACTCTCGGGGGATCGTGGAGCCGTTGGTGTTGCAGATCGCCAGCACCCGCGAGCCCTGCTCACGGGCGTGCCGGATCGCCATCAAGGTGTCGGCCGTCTCACCCGACTGGCTCATGGCGACGACGAGGGTGTCGCGGGTCAGGATGGGGTCGCGGTAGCGGAACTCGTGGGAGAGCTCGACCTCGCAGGGGATGCGGGTCCAGTGCTCGATGGCGTACTTCGCGACCAGACCGGCGTAGTTGGACGTGCCGCAGGCGACGATGATGATCTTGTCGACCGTGCGCAGCTCGTCCTCGGAGACCCGCACCTCGTCGAGCTGGAGCTTGCCGTGTCCGTCGTGACGACCGAGCAGCGCATCGGCGACCGCACGAGGCTGCTCGAAGATCTCCTTGCGCATGAACCAGTCGTAGCCGTCCTTCTCGGCGGCCGACAGGTCCCAGTCGACGTGGTAGCGCTTGCCCTCGGACGGGCTGCCGTCGAAGCCGGTCACCTCGACACCCTCCCGGGTGATCGTGACGACCTCGTCCCGGCCGAGCTCCATCGCCTCACGCGTGTGCTCGATGAAGGCGGCGACGTCGGAGCCGATGAAGTTCTCGCCCTCGCCCAGACCGACCACCGGGGGCGAGTTGCGTCTGGCCGCGACCACGCGGGACGGGTCCTCGGCGTCGATGGCGACGAGCGTGAAGGCACCCTCGAGTCGCTGACAGACCTGCTGCATCGCGGTGGTCAGGTCGGCGCCCGACTGCACCTCGAGCTCGAGCAGGTGTGCGGCGACCTCGGTGTCGGTCTCGGAGAGCAGCTCGTGGCCGGCATTCTCCAGCTCGGAGCGCAGCGCCGCGAAGTTCTCCGGGATGCCGTTGTGGACGACCGCCACTCGGCGTACGCGCCCGAGGTGGGGGTGGGCGTTGACGTCGTTGGGCGCACCGTGGGTGGCCCAGCGGGTGTGGCCGATGCCGGTCGTGGAGGCGGGAAGGGGCGACTCGCCGATCGCCTTCTCGAGGTTGGCCAGCTTGCCCGCGCGCTTGTCGGAGGCGAGCGTCCCGTCGTGGATGAGCGCAATGCCGGCCGAGTCGTAGCCGCGGTACTCGAGGCGACGCAGGCCCTCGATCACGACGTCTTGCGCCTGCTTGTCCCCGACGTAACCCACGATTCCGCACATGCGCGGGAGTCTACGCAACGCACCACCGCCGCCCTGACGCGCAGCCGGTGCAACAATCCTCGACATGTCGGACGCCACAGGGTTGGCCATCGCGAGCGAGTCCTCCCCCTATGTGGAGCTCGATCGCGGGGCATGGGCCGCGCTGGCCCGGGAGACCAAGAGCCCGCTCACGCCCGACGAGGTGCGGCAGCTGCGCGGGCCCGGGAGACGAGCTGGACCTTCGCGAGGTCGAGCAGGTCTACCTCCCGCTGTCGCGGCTGCTCTCGATGTACGTCGCGTCCGCGAGCCGGCTGCACCGCAAGCAGGAGGAGTTCCTGCACCGCCAGCAGCCGCCGCGCACGCCCTTCGTGATCGGCTCCGGCCGGATCGGTGGCCGTCGGCAAGTCGACGACGGCCCGCGTGCTGCAGCAGATGCTCGCGCACTGGCCCGAGCACCCCAACGTCGCGCTGGTCACCACCGACGGCTTCCTCTACCCCAACGCCGAGCTCGAACGCCGCGGGATCCTGCACCGCAAGGGGTTCCCCGAGTCCTACGACCGCAAGGCGTTGTTGCGATTCGTCATCGACATCAAGTCGGGGCGCGACGAGGTCGAGGCGCCGACGTACTCCCACCTCGTCTACGACGTCGTGCCCGACGAGAAGGTCGTCATCAAGCGACCCGACATCGTGATCATCGAGGGCCTCAACGTCCTCCAGCCCGCGCGTTCGCGACGACGGTCGCGCCGGCCTCGCGGTCAGCGACTTCTTCGACTTCTCCGTGTACGTCGATGCCGCGCTCTCCGACATCCGCAAGTGGTACATCGAGCGGTTCCTGCGGCTGCGCGAGACAGCGTTCGTCGACCCCGCGTCCTACTTCTCGAAGTACGCCGCCCTCAGCCGGGACCGGGCAACCGAGGTGGCGACGCACATCTGGGACACCATCAACGGCCCCAACCTGACCGAGAACGTCGCGCCGACGCGCGGTCGCGCGACCCCGGTGCTGCGCAAGGACGCCGACCACTCCGTGCGTTACGTGCGGCTGCGCAAGCTCTGAGCCCCGACCCGCAGCGGACGTCATGAGGAATGACTGTTCGAACGGGCAATCCTCATGACGCAAGGTCGCAGCGGCGCCAGCCCCGGCCTGCGAGCGCCGCCTCGATCTGCTCGAAGAACTCGTCGGGGGCGACGCGGAGCCCGAGGAGCGGCAGCCGGAGCACCAGCGCGTTGCCGAGTGCCACGTCGTTGTGTCGCAGCGCGTCCGCGACGACGTTGGTGGCCCGGGAGTGCTGGATCCCGTCGATCTCGACGACCACACCCCATTCCTCCCAGATCACATCGAGGTAGTAGCGGCCGCTCCTCCCCTTGCGGACGACTTGGCGGGTCGGCTCAGGAAGGCCGCGCTCGTGGCACAGCCGGGCGAACTCCTGCTCGCCGAGGGATCGAACTCCGTCGAGCAGATCGGTGATGACCGACGTGATCAGCGCGCGTCGCCGATCCCTCTTGATGCGCAGCAACTCCTTGACCAGCTGCTCAGGCGTGGTCAGTCGCTGCTGCACGGCCATCGTCAGCAGCAGCGTGGCCTGCTTGTCGGACCGCGCCCAGAGTGCCGCCCGGATCGCGGCGACGTGGGCCTTGGTCCGCGGCACCCCGACTCCGACCTTGTCAGCGTCCGCCAGCCGCCGCGTCTGCCTCACGTTGATGCCGGGTCCCCGCCGTACGAGAACACCACGAGGCACCGAGACCCGGACGACCTCCTCCGTGTAGTGCTCCAACCCGGCGGCGATCAGCGCCGACGCTCCGTCCGGGCAGGCACGATCACCGGCCTCGAAGACCGCCGCCCACAGCAGACCCGAGTGCGAGATCGGTCCGGTGTGGACGGCCGAGCTCTGCGTGTGGACGCGCTGCCATCGTCCGCCCCGACGGTGGGCGGTCACCTCGGATCGCGTGAGGCCGGCGGCGTACACCTGACGTCGAGACACGATGCCGCCCCCGGCCCTCGGCGCGAGACCGTGCGGCGCCGAGGTTCGCCTCACGCGCCGACCGACTTCGTGGGTGCTTGCCCTTCCTTGCCATGCGCTGAGGCTGGCTGCTCGCACGACCGCACGCGAGCGCCTGTGCCTCTCACCTGTGGATGGGCCGGGCCTCCGGTGCCATGTGCACGGTTCCCGGCCCGAGCCCCCGTGCTGACGTCATGGAGGCTGCCTGTCTCGAACAATCAGACCTCATGACGTCCGGGTCGGCCCCGGCGACCTCAGAGTGCGAGCTGGGCCTTGACCACACCGGCGAGGCGGTTGGCGACGTCGTTGGCGATCTCGGACGTCGGCGCCTCGACCATCACGCGCACGAGTGCCTCGGTGCCGGAGGGGCGGAGCAGGATGCGGCCGGTCTCGCCGAGAGCGGCTTCCTCCTCGGCCACCGCTGCGGCAAGGACGGCGTCCTCGTCGGTGCGCGCCTTGTCCACGTCCTTGACGTTGACGAGCACCTGCGGCAGGCGGGTCATCACACCGGCGAGCTCCCGGAGGGACTGACCGGTGGCGGCCATCCGCTCCAGCACCTTCAGCGCGGTGAGGATGCCGTCGCCCGTGGTGGCGTAGTCGGAGAGGATCACGTGGCCGGACTGCTCGCCGCCGAGGGAGTAGCCGGAGACCTTCATCGCCTCGAGGACGTAGCGGTCGCCGACCTTGGTCTGGCGGACGCCGACGCCCGCGGCCTTCATGGCGCGGACGAAGCCGAGGTTGCTCATCACGGTGGCCACGACGGTGTCCTTGACGAGCAGGCCCCGGTCGCGCAGCGAGGGCGAGCACGGCGAGGATCTGGTCGCCGTCGACGACGTTGCCCTCGTGGTCGACGGCCGGGCAGCGGTCGGAGTCGCCGTCGAGGCCGAAGCCCGCGTCGGCGCCGTGCTCGACGACGGCCTTCTGCAGGGACTCCGGGTGGGTCGACCCGCAGTCGTCGTTGATGTTCAGACCGTCGGGCTCGGCATGGATCGCGATCACCTCGGCGCCCGCGTCGCGCAGCGCCTTCGGACCGGCCTCGAAGGCCGCCCCCGGCCGCGCAATCCAGCACGACCTTGAGGCCGGCCGGGGGCAGGGTCGTGGAGGCGACGAGGTGGGCGGCATAGTCGCTCACCGCATCGGCGTACGGCGACACGCGACCGACGGCACCGCCGGTCGGTCGCTGCCACTCCTCACGCATGCGGCGCTCGATCGCGACCTCGATCGCGTCGTCGAGCTTGTGTCCGCCCCGGGCGAGGAACTTGATGCCGTTGTCAGGCATCGGGTTGTGCGAGGCCGACAGCATCACGCCGAGGTCGGCGCCGAGCGAGCCGGTGAGGTAGGCGACGCCGGGGGTGGGCAGGACGCCGAGGAGGAGCACGTCGACACCTGCCGACGCGAGCCCCGCCACGACGGCGGCCTCGAGGAACTGCCCGGAAATGCGCGTGTCCCGGCCCACCACGGCGACGGGGCGATGCCCCGCGAAGTCACCGCGGTCGGCCGGGACGTGTGCCGCGGCAACGGAAAGGTCCGGGGCCAGCTCCGCCGTCAGTGCGACGTTTGCCAGACCCCGGACCCCGTCCGTGCCGAAAAGGCGTGTCATGCAGGCAGGTCAGCGCTTGCTGAACTGCGAGGCCTTGCGGGCCTTCTTGAGCCCGGCCTTCTTGCGCTCGACGGCGCGGGCGTCACGCGTGAGCAGCCCGAGCTTCTTGAGCTCGGCGCGGTTGGCCTCGACGTCGATGCCGTTGAGCGAGCGGGCCACGCCGAGGCGCAGGGCGCCGGCCTGACCGGCGATGCCGCCACCGTGGATGCGGGCGAGCACGTCGAAACGACCCTCGAGCTGCAGCGCAACGAAGGGCTCGTTGACGATCTGCTGGTGCAGCTTGTTGGGGAAGTAGCTGTCGAGCGTGCGGCCGTTGACGGTCCACTCGCCGGTGCCCGGGACGATCCGGACGCGAGCGACGGCTTCCTTGCGACGGCCGGTGGCCGCGCCGGGGGCGATCGTCGCGGGACGCAGCGGGGCGTCGGCGGACGGGGCGCTCTCGGAGCTGTAGGCGACGCCGTCGGCGTCGGTCTCGTAGGTCTCCTCGACCTCTGCGGTGTTCTCGATGTTCTCAGTCACTGTCAGTCCTAGTGCTTACTGGGAGATCTGCGAGATCTCGAACGGGATGGCCTGCTGCGCGGCGTGCGGGTGGTCCGCGCCGGCGTAGACCTTGAGCTTCTTCAAGACCCGGCGACCGAGCTTGTTCTTGGGGAGCATGCCCCAGACAGCGTTCTCGATGGCCTTGCGGGCGTCCTTCTCGAGGAGCTCACCGAACGGCGTCGAGGAGAGGCCACCGGGG
The DNA here is from genome assembly GCF_024703895.1 of Nocardioides sp. B-3. Classification (GTDB taxonomy): domain Bacteria; phylum Actinomycetota; class Actinomycetes; order Propionibacteriales; family Nocardioidaceae; genus Nocardioides. Next base: position 2,558,958 of record NZ_CP087968.1, on the reverse strand, counting down.
TAACCTGAGTGGCGGTAGGCAAGCTTGGTGACCTTCTTGTTGCCCGAGAGGGCGACCTTGTCGGCGTTGATGATGATCACGAAGTCGCCCATGTCCATGTGCGGAGCAAAGGTCGGCTTGTGCTTGCCGCGGAGAAGGTTGGCGGTCTGGACGGCGAGGCGTCCCGGGACCACGTCGGTGGCGTCGATGACGAGCCACTCTCGCTGGATGTCAGCGGGCTTGGGGCTGTACGTGCGCACGGCTGTATCCCGTTCCGTTCGTAGTGCCAGCTGGGAGGTGTCCCAACCGGTGTGGTGCTGCGGCTTCTGACGAACACTGCCCGGCTCATCTTCGTCCGGGTCTGCACCCTCGATCCGTGCGGGACCGGGGCGCGGCAGGAGTCGCGACCAGTCAGATTACGCGCGTCGTCCCGAGGGGGTCAAAACGGCGCAGGAGCGGCCCTTCCCCTCGGCGGGCCGCGGGTCTTGAATGGAGCGACCCGCTCAGAGGAGATGCCCGATGACCCACCGCCCCGCACGGCGCCTCGCCGCCGCCGTTCTCGCACTGCCTCTTGCGTATGCCGCGCTGCCGGCCAGCCCCGCGCAGAGCGCCGCCCCCGCGGTTGCCCACGTCGCCGCGCCCGTCGCTCTCAGCGCCACGCTGCGTCCCAGCGGTGACGCCGACGGCTCCGGGCACGCGATGCTCACGCTGAACGAGGCCGGGCGCAAGGTGTGCGCCACGATCCACTGGTCCGGGATCGCCGACCCGACCTTCGCCCACGTCCACAAGGTGTCCGACGGCAGCGTCGTCGTCGACCTCACCGGTGCGGCGACCGGAGGAGCGAGGTGCACCCGCGGCGTCAGACGCAGCCTCGTCCGGGCGATCGTCGCGAGGCCGGGGCGCTACTACGTCAACGTCCACACTGCGCCGTACCCCGCCGGAGCGATCCGGGGCAAGCTGCACCCGGTAGGCCACACCTCTGGCGTCCACGATCCGGGGTGCGGTTGGCACGCGTGCGCGAGACGCGGCTAGGTTGGACGGACATCTCACATCCCGTATCGAGGAGCCGACGTGACCGACGTAGCGGCCAACACCACGGACTCCCTGACCGTCCACGACAACCGCACCGGCCGGGAGTACGACATCCCCATCACCGATGGGACCATCAACGCCAAGGACCTGGGCCAGATCCGCACAGCCGAGGACGAGCCCGGTCTCGCGACCTACGACCCGGGCTTCGTCAACACCGCCTCCTGCCGCAGCGCAGTCACCTTCATCGACGGCGACAAGGGCATCCTCGAATACCGGGGCTACCCGATCGAGCAGCTCGCGGAGTCCTCCTCGTTCCCGGAGGTCGCCTACCTGCTGATCAACGGAGCGCTGCCGACCAAGGACGAGTACGACGCGTGGGTGCACGAGATCACCTACCACACGTTCGTGCACGAGAACGTGAAGTCCTTCATGGAGGGCTTCCACATGACGCCCACCCGATGGGCATGCTGATGGCCTCCGTCGGGGCGCTGTCGACGTTCTACCCCGACGCGCGCAACATCACCGATGCCGACAACCGGCACATGCAGATGGTGCGGATGATCGCGAAGATGCCGACGCTGGGCGCCCTGGTCCTTCCGGCACGCGCAGGGCAAGCCGTTCATCTATCCCGACAACGACACGGGCTACACCGCGAACTTCCTCTCGATGCTCTTCAAGATGAGCGAGCAGAAGTTCGAGGCCGACCCTGCGCCCGGTCAAGGCCCTCGACGTGCTCTTCATCCTGCACGCCGACCACGAGCAGAACTGCTCGACCAACGCGGTGCGCTCGGTGGGCTCCAGCCGAGTCGACCCCTACTCGGCCGTCTCTGCCGGTGTCGGCGCGCTCTTCGGCCCGCTGCACGGCGGCGCCAACGAGGCTGTGCTGCGCATGCTGCGGCGCATCGGCAGCAAGGAGAACATCCCCGCCTTCATCGAGGGCGTGAAGAACGGCAACGAGAAGCTGATGGGCTTCGGGCACCGGGTCTACAAGAACTTCGACCCGCGCGCCACGATCATCAAGAAGGCCTGCGACGACGTCTTCGAGGTGACCGGGGTCAACCCGCTCCTCGCGATCGCCCGGGAGCTGGAGAAGATCGCGCTCGAGGACGAGTACTTCATCAAGCGCAAGCTCTACCCCAACGTCGACTTCTACTCCGGCCTGATCTACGAGGCGTTCCAGTTCCCGCCGGAGATGTTCACGGTCCTCTTCGCGATCGGGCGTACGCCCGGCTGGCTCGCGCAGTGGTCGGAGCTGATCCGGGACAAGGACCAGAAGATCGCGCGCCCGAAGCAGATCTACACGGGCGAGCGTCAGCTGACGTTCGTGCCCGCTTCCGAGCGCTGGGCGTAGTCCCAAGTTTCCGAGCGAAGCCCACCACGAGCAATCGTGGTGGGCTTCGCCCGTTCAGCGGTCGAAGACAGCCGTCGTCCGTGCCGGCACGCTGACCCGCTCCCCGGTCACCGACGAGCCCTTCACGACCTCGTCCCCACCGGTGGCCTGCACGTCGTGCAGCGTCCAGCCTTCGCCCGCGCCGCCGACGGACTGTTCGTCCGGGGTCGCGTTGAAGACGACGAGCACTCCGTCGCGATCAGCGTCGGCATCGGCGCCGGCGGTGTCGTCGATGAGCATCGCGATGACGCCGGGCGCCGCGTCGAGGAACCTCACCTTGGCTCGGATCGCGTCGGCCGAGCCGAGTCGGAACAGCCGCGACGACATCCGGATCCGCAACAGCTCCCGGGCGCGCTCATGCGCTGCGTCCATGGCCACCGCGCCCGGCTTGAGTGCCGGGTCGGCCAGCAGCGGCCGCATGAACTCCCACTTGGCCTCGTTGTCGGCTCGCAACGGCAGCCCCGACCCGAAGGTGTTGTCGCGCCGCTCCCAGTCGACGCGGTTGAACCAGTCCCCCGAGTCGTAGGAGTTGCGATCCAGCGACTTCGAGCGCAGCAGGTCGGTGCCGGCGTGCCAGAACACCACGCCCCGGGAGAGCGCGACGGTGGACAGCGACACGGTGTTCATCCGCACCCGGTCCGCCATCGAGGTGCCCTGAGGGAGCTTGAAGGCGAGGGAGTCGAACAGTGTCTCGTTGTCGTGGGCATCGACGTAGGTCACCGTCTCGCCCGGATCGGCGGCATACCCCGCCGGTTGCCCGTTGTAGTCGACGTCATTGCCGACCACGGTCTCTCCGCTGGAGTCGCGGAACGAGAAGTCGCGGAGGTTGCCCGCCGGGCCGAGCTTGACCCGGGTCCTGCAGGTGCAGCAGGCGGGTCCGCTGCTCCTCGACGGTGCCGTTGACCGCGTCGCCGTTGGCATCGGTGAAGAGCCCGGAACCGAACCCCTGCACACGGGGGTTGTCGTCGAACGGTCCGCCACCGCGTACGGCGTCTCGCAGCCGGTCGGAGAAGGACCCGATTCCGGTGCCGGCGAGATTGAGCTGGGTGGCCTGCACGAAGCGGGCGTCGTTGGCGACCTCCCCGAAGTTCCAGCCCTCGCCGTACAGGTAGATCGAACGCCCGTCGACGCCGTCGCGACTCACGGTCAGCGCGTCGAGCGCCGATCGCAGCCGCTGCATGTTCTCGAGGCTGTGGTGGCCCATCAGGTCGAAGCGGAAGCCGTTGACCTTGTAGTCGCGCGCCCGGGTGAGCACGGAGTCGATCATCAGCTTCTCCATCATCGCGTGCTCGGTGGCGGTGTTGGAGCAGCACGTGGAGCTCTCGACCGCTCCCGTGGCGCTGAGTCGCTGGTAGTAGCCGGGCACGACCTTGTCGAGCACCGAGGTGGCTGCCTGACCGTGAGCCGCCGTGTGGTTGTAGACGACGTCCATGACCACCTGCAGCCCGGTGGCGTTGAGGCCCTGCACCATCCGGCGGAACTCCACGGTGCGGCCCGGGGCCGTCCGGATCGGTGGCGTAGGAGCCCTCGGGCGTCGTGTAGTGCAGTGGGTCGTAGCCCCAGTTGAAGCCATCGTGGGGTCGGACGTCCTCGACGCACTCCTGCTGCTCGGTCGAGTCCGGCGCCATCGCCGCGAGATCACATGCGGGCGTCCGCTGCGCGGCGCGCTGCTCCTCGATGGTCGCGATGTCGAACGCTGGCAGCAGGTGCACCGTGTTGAGCCCGGCGTCGGCAAGTCGACCCGGGTGGCGCATGCCGGCGGTGTCGTCGTGGGTGAACGCGAGATAGGTGCCCCGCTCCCCCGCCGGGACGGTCTCGTCGCCGATCGAGAAGTCGCGGACGTGCAGCTCGTAGACGTTGCGGTCCTCCGGCTGCGCGATCGCAGGCGGGGTCGTGGTTGCCCAGCCTGCCGGCGCCGGGGCCGGGTCGGAGAGGTCCACGACCACCGACCGCCGCGAGTTGGCAGTGAGGGCGACGGAGTAGGGGTCGGTCACCGTGTTGGTGACGACCTGCTGCTCCGACGGCGCCCAGACGCGCACGTCGTACGCGTAGGTCGCGCCCTTCCACGAGGCCGGCCCCGTGACCGTCCGGGCACCGTCGTCCTGACGCCGCATCGCAAACTCCTCGCCCCGGACGACTGCCGCGACGTGCTGGGCAGTGGGGGCCCAGACCGCGAGCGTTGGACGGCCGCTGCTCCACGAGACACCGAGCTGGCGGTCGGTCGCGTCGGCGGCGTACACGTCGTCGAGCACGCCCGGGAGCTGCAGCCCGGCGGCGTCGTGGAGGGTGCCGTCCCGGTTGTAGGACGCGACGGCGACCCTGGCCCGTGAGGATCTGCGGCACCTGCTTGACGGTGTCGCGGCCCAACCGGAAGGCCTCGTAGCCCTCGAGGTGCGGGAAGTCGGCCAGCACGTCCGCGGGCAGTCCCTCGGGGGTCATGGGTCAGGGCCGCGCTGGAGCCGCCGGTGACGGCCTCGGCGTCGACGGCGAGGTCGCCGGCTTCCGACCAGTGCAGGCGGTAGCGGCGCGACTCGGCATCGGGGACGTCCCGGGCGACGAGATCGCCACGCACCCAGTGAGCGGTCGCCGCCGCGAGGTCCGGTGACGCACCCGCCGACCGGGTGCTGATCGTCAGCACGTGGCTGCCCGAGTCATAGGTGAAGACCACTTCCACTCCTGCCGCGGGGACGTCGAAGGCGACGTTGGCGCCGTCGCGGGCCCCACCCGCGCCGTAGTTCTCCGACCACGACAACCCGTGGGTCACCTTGGTCTCGTAGCTGCCGGCCGGCAGCGATGTGGTTGCGAACGTGTAGGTGCCGTCGGCGTCGGGATCCTTGAGCCAGCCGCGCATGCAGTCGGGTGCCCAGTCGCTCGAGCAGCCGAGCTCGGACTGCATGCTGCCGGCCGGGGGTGATGATCGGATCGCTGGCGTCGGTGGTGATCCAGTGCGAGCCGTGCTCGTAGTAGAAGGTCACCCGGTCCTCGGCGGACAGGTCCAGCGCGAGGTTCGAGCCGTTGGGGGCTCCCCCGGCTCCGTAGTTCTCGTCCCACGACCGGTCGATGGCCGCCTTGTACTCGTAGCCGCCGGCGGGCAGGGTCACGGTCTTCTTCCAGACCCGGGTCGTTGGCGTCCAGCGCCATCTGTGCCTGCTCGCAGTCGGGCATCCAGTCACCGGGGCACTGGATCTCGGAGTTGTGGCTGCCGGGCATCGACACGGCTGCGGGCTGCGTGACCGGTCCGCCACCACCGCCACCGCCGGGCGGCGGCTCGGTCGTCGGGTCACCGACGACACCATGGGTCGAGCTGACCGAGAAGTTGCCCGACGAGTCGCGCAGGACCGCCCTGTACTCCAGCAGCGTGCCCTTGGCGAGTCCCGAGACGTCGTGGAAGACGCGGTACGGCGCGTTGTCGTCGGTCCCGAGCGGGGTCCAGTCCGTCGCGCCGACCGGTCGCCATGCGAGCGTGACCTGGTTGAAGCCGCCGTCGGGGACGGCCACGGCGATCGGGGCACGCCCACCGACGACGCCGCCTGCCGAGGGCTTCTCGAAGTGCAGCGCAGGCGCCTGCTCTCGTTCGGCGAGGGTGCCGGCCGCACGCCACACCACGGCCGACAAGGCCGGCACGGTCAGCTGGATCCGCTGCTCCGCATCGCTCCTGACCGACGCGCTCGACGCCGGCCACACCTGCTTGAACGTGCCCTGCTTCATCTCCGTGCCGAGGGTGACGGTCCTCGGCGCAGTCGCGTTGTTGAGCGCAACGACGAACTCCCGACGCTCGTCGGCGTCGATGCGGCTGAACGCAAACACCCCGGCGTCATGGGAGGCATACCGGTGAAGCTGCGCGCCGTCGGCGAGCGCGGGGGTACGTCGATCGCAAACGCGCGAGGTCGCCGATGGTGCGATAGAGCGGGTGCGAGGTGTCGAAGTTGGCCTCGGCGGTGGTGGCGTCGGTGCCGAGCAGGTCGTCGTCGTTGTAGGAGGCCACGGCGCTCGGGAACATGTCCCGGCGAGCAGCCCGGTCTCCCCGTCACCGGTGAAGCCCTGCTCGTCGCCGTAGTAGACGACCGGCTGGCCCCGGGTGAGGTACATCAACGAGTGGGCCAGCCGATCCCGCTCGAGCGCCCGGTCGCCGTCGGCGAGGAACATGCCGATCCGGCCCATGTCGTGGTTGCCGAGGAAGGTCGGGATCTCGTAGGCATTGGAGTCGGTGTCGGTGTAGTAGTCGTCGCCCGCGTAGAAGTCGCGCAGCCCGGTTGTCGCCGCTCCCTTGGCGAAGCCGGTGCCCGCACCCCGGAAGCCGAAGTCGAGGGTTGCGTCGAGCCGACCCTCGGTCGTGAAGGTCGAGAGGTACGCCGGGTTGGCGTCGTACACCTCCCCGAACGCGAAGAAGTCGTCATTGCCGACCCGCTGCGCCTCCGCCCGCATCGCCGGCGCGAACTCCTGCCAGAACTCCATGTTGACGTGCTTGACGGTGTCGATGCGGAACCCGTCGATGCCGAACTCGACCCACTTCTCGTAGATGTCGACCATCCCGTCCACGACATCGGGCTGCTCGGTGAACAGGTCGTCGAGACCGACGAAGTCGCTGCACGTCGAGGACTCTCCGGCGAAGGTCGAGTCGCCGCGGTTGTGGTAGTTGGTCGGGTCGTTGAGCCACGCCGGCACCTTGAGCGTGCTGTCGGCCTCGGACGCGAAGACCGGCGTGTAGGGGAAGGACGTCGCGGCGTCCAGCGCCGGGAACGTCTCCCCACCGGCGTAGGTGCGGTCGTCGAAGACCTGCCCGCTGGAGTCGCGGTAGGGCTCGGTCGCCTTGTCGACGTAGGTGTGCTGCCCTTCGGCGTAGTCGATGACGTCGGCCGTGTGGTTGGTGATGATGTCGAAGAAGACCTTGATGCCGCGCGTGCGCGTTGTCGATGAAGGCCTTGAGCTCCGCGTTGGTGCCGAAGTGCGGGTCGATCTGCGTGAAGTCCGTGACCCAGTAGCCGTGGTAGCCGGCACTGGCGTTCTCGCCACTGCCCCGGACCGGACGGTTCTTGAAGCTGGGCGTCAGCCAGATCGCCGTCGTGCCCATCCCCTCGATGTAGTCGAGCCTCTCGGAGAGGCCGGCGATGTCACCACCGTGGAAGAAGCCCTTGTGCGTGGGGTCGAGACCGGTCTCGAGCGGTCCGCCGTCGAGCCCGCCCGCGTCGTTGGTCGGGTCGCCGTTGGCGAAGCGGTCGGCCATCACGAAGTAGAACTGCTCGCGCGTGAGCGGCGCGCGCAACGAGCTGCCGGCCATGGCGCGGTCGTCGGCCGTCACCTCGCCGGGCGGCAGCTCTGCGGGGGCGACCGCGACCCGGTGGGAGGTGTGGTCGTAGGAGAAGGTCAGCGCCGCCTCCTCGCTGAGCACGAGCGGGATGTTGGCGCCGCCAGCGTCGGCGCTGTACGACTCGTCCCGGGAGTCGTTGAGCGCCACCTTGAACTCGTAGGTGCCCGCGGGGACCTTGACGGTGGCGGCGTACGCCGACGTGCCCGGCACCGCCACGAGGTGGGTCTCCGCACACGCCGGCGCCCAGTCCCCGGCGCAGCCGAGCTCGTCCTGGAGGCTGCCGACGAGCGTGACGGCTGTCGGTGTGGCCGTGTGGTCCGCCGACGCGGAGACGGGCCCCAACAGGACGGACCCGGACACGAGGGTGGCGGCGACGAGCAGGGGTGTGCGCACGATGGTCTCCCGAGGTTGATGTGGCGGCAGTCACACTAGGAGTCCCTGACAACCTCTTGCAAGGCGTGCAAGATCTTTCAGATCGCGCCTGCGCGGAGGATGGCAGATCTTGCAGCGGCGACCTTCTTCGACGTCCCCAAGGTCGCTCTCAGGTGGTTCACAGCAGCCCGACGCACGCTGGTCGACATGAGCACAACGCCTCCCTCCGACTGGACGCCCTACGACACCGCCACGCTCCCGACCGAGCCCCCTCCGGAGCCGCCGCGGAAACGACGGGCCGGTCTCGCGGCCGTGGTCGCGACCTCGCTGATCGTCGGCGGCGGCGCCGGGCTGGGCGGCGCGGCGGTGTGGGACTCCACCCACACCGACGCGCCGAACGCGTCCGCGGAGCCGTCGGGCGACACCGCCCCCATCGCCCAGAGCGACGCGCCGGCGCCGGAGGGATCGGTCGAGGACGTCGCGGCCCGGGTGTTGCCGAGCGTCGTGAAGATCGACGTCACCGGCGCCGAGGGGTCCGGCTCGGGCTCGGGCATCATCCTGACCTCCGACGGCACCATCCTGACCAACAACCACGTGGTCGAGGTCGCGGGCGACGGCGGCACCATCACCGTCGACTTCGCCGACGGCAGCACGGCCGAGGCGACCATCCCGGGCACCGATCCGCTGACAGACACGGCCGTGATCAAGGCCGAGGGCGTGAGCAACCTGACGGCCGCCACGATCGGCAAGTCCGCCAACCTCAACGTCGGCCAGCAGGTCGTCGCGGTGGGGCTCGCCCTTCGGCCTCGACGCCACGGTGACCAGCGGCATCGTCAGCGCCCCTGGACCGCCCGGTGAACGTCGACCGTGACGAGAGCGGCAACTCCACGACGTACCCCGCCATCCAGACCGACGCGGCGATCAACCCCGGCAACAGCGGCGGCCCGCTGGTCGACATGACGGGTGCGGTCGTCGGCATCAACTCCTCGATCCGTACGGCGGCATCCCAGTCGGGCTTCGGGGAGCAGTCCGCGTCCGGCTCGATCGGGCTCGGCTTCGCCATCCCCATCGACGAGGTCATGCCGATCGTCGACCAGATGAGCGCCGGCGAGACGCCGACCCACGCGCGGCTCGGGCTCCCGAGTGGGCGGCCCCCGGGACGGCGGGACCGAGGGCGCTCCGGTCACCCGTGTCACTCCCGGCTCCACCGCCGACGAGGGAGGGCTGGAGGCCGGTGACGTGATCGCGCAGGTCGACGACCAGCGGATCACCGACGCCGACTCCCTCGTCGCCACGATCCGTTCCTACCGGCCCGGCGACAGCGTCGAGGTCACCCGGGTTCGGGACGACGAGACGCAAAGTGCCGAATTCGTGCTTGACTCCGACGGCGAGTGACTTGAACCTTCGACGCCGAGGAGCAGCATGCAGCTGGAGCTGTCCGCAGAGGACGCAGCGTTTCGCGACGAGATGCGGACCTTCTTCACCACCGAGTTCCCTCAGGCCATCCGCGACAAGGTGCTCTCCGGTCAGCACCTGACCCGCGACGAGATCGTGGCCAGCCAGCAGGCGCTCAACGCCGCCGGCCCGGCGGTGCCGCACTGGCCCGAGGAGTGGGGCGGCAAGGGCTGGACCAGCCTGCAGCGGCACCTGTGGCACGAAGAGATGCAGCGCGCGGGGGTCCCGACACCGCTGGCCTTCAACGCCTCGATGATCGGTCCGGTGCTCGCCCAGTTCGGCAGCCGGGAGCAGAAGGAGCGCTTCCTGCCGAAGACCGCCAGCCTCGACATCTGGTGGTCACAGGGCTTCTCCGAGCCCGACGCCGGGTCCGACCTCGGCGAGCCTGCGCACCACCGCCGTACGCGACGGGGACGACTGGATCGTCAACGGGCAGAAGACCTGGACCACCTTGGGGCAGTACGGCGACTGGATCTTCACCCTCGTCCGGACCGATCCGGAGGTGAAGAAGCAGGCGGGCATCTCCATGCTCCTGATCGACATGACGCTCGACGGGGTCGAGGTGCGACCGATCGAGATGATCGACGGCGGCCACGAGGTCAACGAGGTGTGGTTCTCCGACGTCCGGGTGCCGGGGGACCTGATGGTCGGGGGAGGTGAACAGCGGCTGGACGATCGCGAAGTTCCTGCTCGGCAACGAGCGCGTCGGCGTCGCCCCGGTCGGTGCCACGAAGCGGGCGCTGGCGACCCTCAAGGAGAACGCCGGCGACCTGCTCGACGACCCGCTGACCCGGGCCCGCATCGCCGAGATCGAGAACGACCTGCTCGCCCCGGAGCTGACCGCCCTTCGTGTGGTGGCGCACTCCACCGACGGCGAGCCGCACCCCGCCTCGTCGGTGCTCAAGCTCAAGGGCACGGTGCTCCAGCAGGCCGTCACCGAGCTCGCGCTCGACCTCGCCGGGCCGGGGGCGCTCGCCTCCGGTGCGGACGACGACTCTCCCGTCCCCGGCTGGGCCCGGCGCTCCGCACCGACCTACCTCAACCTGCGGAAAGCCTCGATCTACGGCGGATCCAACGAGATCCAGCGCCAGATCATCGCCCGCACGATCCCGGGACTCTGACATGGACTTCACCTACGACGACGAGCAGAAGGCACTGCGCGAGGCCGTCCGCGGACTCGCGACCAAGGCGTACGGCGAGTTCGAGAACCGGCGCCGGGCCGTGGCCGACGCTCCCGGGTTCGACGAGACGCAGTGGGCCCGCCCCGGCCGAGATGGGGGTGCTCGGTCTGCCGTTCACCGAGGACGACGGCGGCGTCGAGGCCGGCCCGGTGGAGATCGGGCTGGTCTGCCGGGAGCTCGGCCGGGTGCTGGCGCCAGAGCCGTTCCTCGCCTCCGTGGTGCATGCCGGCGGACTGGTTGCCGTCGCGGGATCATCCGAGCAGCGTGCCGACCTGCTGGGCCGGCTCGCGGCCGGCGAGATCGTGCTGGCTGCCGCCGACACCTCCCCCGGCGGTCGCTGGTCCTCGGCGGCGGAGGGCGTGACGGCCGCCTCGGATGGTGATGCGTGGACGCTCACCGGCGTCCGCGACCCGGTGCCCAACGGCGCCCGGGCCGACCACATCGTGGTGAGCGCGTCCCTGCCGTCCGGCGGGACGGGGCTCTTCGTGGTCGACGGAGCGGACGCGACTCGCACTGACTACGCCGTCTTCGACGGCAGTCGCGCGGCGCGCGTCGAGCTCGCCGAAACACCCGCGGTGCCACTGGGCGAGCCCGGGCTCGACCTGTCGTCGACCATCGCGACCATCAGCGACATCACCCGGATCATGGGCGCCAACCGGGCGCTCGGCGTGATGCAGGCCCGGGTGGCCGCCACCAACAACTACCTCATGAGCCGCAAGCAGTTCGGCGTCACCCTCAACACCTTCCGGGCCCTCACCTTCCGGGCCGCCGACATGTACGTCTCGCTCGAGCTCGCCCACAGCCCGGTCGACTGGGCGACGATGGTGGTCGCCTCAGGCAGCCGGGCGGACATCGCCGACGCCGCCGACCGGGTCGGGCTGCAGATCGCCCGGGCCGGCAAGCACATCGGGCAGGACGCGATCCAGCTCCACGGCGGGATCGCCATGACGGCGGAATACTCCGTCGGCGTCGGGACGGCTCACCTCGCCGTACTCGAGCAATGGCTCGGTGGGGCGCAGCATCACCTCACCGGGCTGGCCGCCCGGGTGGCCGACCACGGCGAGATCGACGCGCTCGCCTGATGGACCTCTCGCTGAGCGACGAGCAGCAGGCCTTCCGGACGCTGGCCCGCGACTTCCTCGACCGGGAAGCCGTGCCGCACCGCACGCAGTGGGACCGCGACGAGTCGGTCGACCCGGCGATCGTGCCGAAGATGGCCGAGATCGGGTTCTTCGGGCTCACCATCCCGGAGGAGTACGGCGGTCTCGGCGGCGACTACGTCACCTATGCGCTGGCGATGGAGGAGCTCGGGCGGGCCGACTCGGCGCTGCGCGGGATCGTGTCGGTCAGCAGCGGCCTCGTCGGGAAGTCGATCCTGTTCAACGGCTCCGAGGAGCAGAAGCAGGAGTGGCTGCCGCAGCTCGCGACGGCCAGCAAGCTCGGCTGCTTCGGGCTGACCGAGCCGGACACCGGATCGGACGCGGGCAACCTGACGTCGCGCGCGACCCGCGACGGTGACGACTGGGTGCTCAACGGGCAGAAGCTCTTCATCACCAACGGCACCTGGGCCGACGTCGCGCTGATCTTCGCGCGCACCAGCGACGACGGCCCGCGCGGCGTCACGGCGTTCCCGGTGCCGACGGACACCCCCGGCTTCGAGGCGCGCGAGATCAAGGGCAAGCTCGGCCTGCGCGGCCGGGCCACCGCGGAGCTGTTCCTCTCCGACGTGCGGGTGCCCTCCTCGGCCGTGCTCGGCGAGGTCGGTCGCGGGTTCAATATCGCGATGAGCACGCTGGACAAGGGGCGCCTCGCGGTGGCCGCCGGCTGCGTCGGCATCGTGCAGGGCTGTCTCGAGACGTCGGTCGACTACGCCACCAGCCGCACCCAGTTCGGCAAGCCGATCGCCGCCTTCCAGCTGGTGCAGGACATGATCGCCGACATCTCCCTCGACGCCGACGCCGCGAGGCTCCTCGTGTGGCGCTGCGCCGACCTCGTCGACCGCGGCGAACCCTTCGGAACGGCCGCCTCCAAGGCGAAGCTGTTCGCGTCCGAGGCTGCCGTCCGCGCCGCCAACCTCGCCATCCAGATCCACGGCGGTTCGGGCTACGTCGACGACTACCCCGCCGCGAAGTACCTCCGCGACGCCCGGGTGATGACGCTCTACGAGGGCACGTCGCAGATCCAGAAGCTGTTGATCGGCCGTGCGGAAACGGGCATCAGCGCCTTCGTGTGACTGTGGCAGGCTGGGTCGCAGGAGGACAAAGCCATGGCCATCGACCTCAACCACACGATCGTCCACGCCCGCGACCAGCACGAGACCGCGCGGCACCTCGTCGAGGTGCTCGGTCTGGCGGAGCCGGCACGCTACGGCCCCTTCCCCGGTGGTCCAGCTGGCCAACGGCGTGAGCCTCGACGTGCTGGAGGACCCGGCACCGCACCCGCAGCACTACGCCTTCCTCGTCAGCGAGGACGAGTTCGACGAGATCTTCGGGCGCATCCAGCAGCGCGGGATCGCCTACTGGGCCGACCCCTTCCACCAGCACCCCGACGCGATCAACCACGGTGACGGCGGGCGCGGCGTCTACTGGGAGGACCCCGACGGGCACAGTCTCGAGATCATCACCCGCCCCTACGGCAGCGGTGCCTGACGCGGGACCCTAGGGGCCAGCGCGCTCGTCACTCGAGCCGCCCGTCAGGCGACCTTGCTGCCGTATCGCTGCCGAGCAGCCTCACCGCTGGTGCCGACCAGCGACCCGATCGCAGACCGAGTCATTCCGGCCTCGCGTGCGATGCGCACCGCCTCAACAAGGTGGCGCTCCGCCTTGGAGCGTTCGACCACCGCATCTCGCAGCAAGGCCACGGCCTTGGCATCGAGCTCGTGATCGGGATCTGGCTCATAGGACTCGAACCGAAGCGTCAGCTCTTCGGCGTGCTTCAGGATCTCGTCAACTGTGCGCGGCATGTTCGTCACCTCAGGAACTTCTCGCGGGCCTTCATGGCGTGAACGATGACGAAGGTCTCTCCGCCGTCGACATACCCGACCTCCGGGAAGATCGCGGCCTGATTCGGCCCGACGATCATGGTGAAACCATCGCCGAGGTCCCAGACACGGACAGGGTGGCGATAGGCATGAAGGATCTCCTCCTTGGTCAGTCCGTGCTTGAGCGCAGACACCACGATGATCGGACCGCTCATCGCCCTTCCAAGGTAACTTGCATCGCTGCTTTGATCAATGCCGTGGTGGTTGAGGTCATGCACCGAAGTTACGAGCGCCCTCGGACACTCCTTGTCGAACCCATCACCACCGGGGACAAGCCCCAGTTTCGGGTGGGCTGTGGACGGAGAGTGGCTCGCAATGCGCAGCCTGTGGATGACCCCCGACACCGCGCCCCGAATCCTGTTTGCATCGGGACATGACACACATCGACGAACCGAAGCTCCCCGGCCTCAACGCCACTGACACCCGCTGGCTGCTCAACGAGGCCCAACGCGTCCTCACCGAGCTCGGTCACAGCTCGAGCGTGCTGGACGGCGTCGCGCTCGCCCTTGCGGACGGTCGTGAGCTGGGGCTCGACAACCCGGCGCGCACGCTGAGCCTGATGCCGCGCAGGCGATGGCCACGGGCGGTGCGGGACCAGCTCTCCACCCTCCTCGCCATGCGGCCGGACCAGCGACCAGCGACCGCCGACCTCCGCGTGAAGCTGTGGCCCACGGAGCGTGCAGATCAGCTCCTCACCTACGACGCCCTCGAGCCACTGCCCGGGCTCTTTGCCGTGCTTGCAGCGCAGGGCAAAGGGGCCAGCCATGAGTTCGGCGAGCTCGACCTCGTCGGCGACCGGGACGAGGCCTATGAAACAGCGCTCACCAACCTTGCCGCGCTGCCCCTGCCACGCCACACCCGACGCCGAGTCGATCCACGCGTGAGGGGCTCATGGGTCGAGTTCCTCGACAGCCCCGACGCACACGGCGCCGCCCGGGTGGTGGTGCTGCCCGAGGTGCTGCGACGCGTCCCGGGCACCGACTTCCCGATCCACGGAGTGCTGGTTGCGGTTCCGACCAAGTTCGAGCTCTGGGTGCACGTGCCGGTCGATGAGGATGTCATCCACACCGCGGTCACGATGTCGTGGTTGGCTCACAAGACCCGGAGCGAGGAGCCCTACCCGATCTCCCCGGACGTCTTCCTCGTCTCGCCCGACATGAAGGCCGTCCGCCTCGTGAGGTCTCACAGGAAGTCGTGTGAGCTCGATGAGCGAGTCGCACTCGAGCTCCTGACGGCCCCGGAGAGTGGCCGGGCGCGCGAAGCAGGCTGAGCCTCCCCCGACCTCAGCGCGACCGCACCACACGCCCCTCGTCCCAGACCGGACCGTCGGACTCGTAGACGGCACCGTCGGCGCCGTACACGAGGAATCGGTCGAAGCCGCGGGCGAACCATCGGTCGTGGGTGACCGCCGGGACGGTCCCGTCGAAGGCCTCGAGCCCGGCCTCCAGCGCCTCCGCACTTTGTACGTCGAGGTTGTCGGTCGGCTCGTCCAGCAGGAGCAGCGTCGCGCCGGACAGCTCGAGCAGCAGGATCTGGAAGCGGGCCTGCTGGCCACCGCTGAGCGACTCGAAGGTCTGCTCCCCGCGTGCGCGAGCTCGTAGCGGTCGAGCACGCGCGCCGCCTGTTCCCGGCCCATGCCCCTGCGACCGTCGGGCGATCCGTCGCCGCGATGCAGGATCTCCAGCAGGGTGCGACCCACCAGCTCGGGGTGCTCGTGCGTCTGCACGAACCAGCCCGGTCGCACGCGCGCGCCGAGCTTCGCCCGCCCCGTGTGGGGTACGGCGTTGGGCGGATCGCCGACGGGACGGTGCTCCACGTCGGGGTCGGAGCCACCGGCGGCCAGCAGCCGCAGGAAGTGCGACTTGCCGGAGCCGTTGCTGCCGAGGACGGCCACGCGTTCGCCGTACCAGACCTCGAGGTCGAAGGGCTTCATCAGTCCGGTGAGCTCGAGGTCCTCGCACACCACCGCGCGCTTGCCGGTGCGACCGCCCTTGAGCCGCATCGTGACCTGCTGCTCGCGCGGCTGCTCGGTCGGCGGGCCGGCCTCCTCGAACTTGCGCAGTCGGGTCTGGGACGCGCGGTACTGCGAGGACATGCCGTCGTTGTACTCCGCCTTGATCTTGAGCCGCAGCACCAGCGCCTTGAGCTTGGCGTGCTCCTCGTCCCAGCGGCGGCGCAGCTCCTCGAAGCGGGCGAACCGGTCGGTGCGGGCCTCGTGGTAGCTGGCGAAGTTGCCGGGGTGGGTCCACACCCGGTTGCCGGCGCTGCCCAGCTCGACGGTCACGATGCGGGTCGCGGTGTTGTTGAGCAGCTCGCGGTCGTGGCTGATGAACAGGATGGTCTTCGTCGACTCGCGGATGCGTTCCTCGAGCCAGATCTTGCCGGGCACGTCGAGGTAGTTGTCGGGCTCGTCGAGCAGCAGCACCTGGTCCGGACCGCGCAGGAGGTATTCCGAGACGAGTCGCTTCTGCTCGCCGCCGGAGAGCGTGGTGAGGAGGCGGTGCTTCGCGCGGTCGAACGGCATCGCCATCGCGACGGTGGTGCACACGTCCCACGTCACCTCGACCTCGTAGCCGCCCGCGTCGGCATAGTCGGAGAGCGCGACGGCGTAGGCCATCTGCGCCTTCTCGTCGTCGGTGTCCATCAGCGTCAGCTCGCAGGCGTCGACCTTGGCGGCCGCGGCGCGGGACCGCCTCGGGCGCGACGCTGAGCAGCAGGTCGGCGACGGTCTCGTCACCGCCACCGTGGCCGACGAACTGGCGCATCACGCCGAGCCCGCCGCTGCGGGTCACCGCACCGGCGTGCGGTGTGAGGTCGCCCGTGATGATCCGCAGCAACGTCGTCTTGCCGGCCCCCGTTGGCGCCGACGAGCGCGACCTTCGCGCCGTCCCCGACCCGGAAGCTGACGTCGTCGAGCAGCACCCGCCCGTCTGGCAGCTCGTAACGCACTCCGGCGACATCAACGTGACCCACAACGAGCCATCATCCCCGCTGCGACCGACGGAGGCGAATGGCTTTACTCCTCGGTCGCCTTCGCCCACAGGTTGATGCCGGACTCGACCGCGAACGTGTCGATCTCGGCCAGCTCCGCGTCGGTGAGCGGCGGCCCGTCGAGGCGCGCCGAGGTTGGTGTCGAGCTGCTCGACACTGCTGGCACCGATCACGGCGCTCGTGACGCGGTTGTCGCGGAGCGCCCACTGCAGCGCGAGCTGGGCGAGCTTCTGGCCGCGCCCGACCGCGATCTCGTTCAGGCCCCTGACCCGTCTCAGCACGTCATCGTCGAGACCGCGGATCGTGCTGTTGCTCCGGGCCGCGCGCGAGTCCTCGGGCACGCCGTCGAGGTAGCGGTCGGTGAGCAGCCCCCGGGCCAGCGCGGTGAAGACGATGCAGCCCATCCCCTGCTCCTCGAGCTCGTCGAGCAGGTCCTCCTCGATCCAGCGGTTGAGCATCGAGTAGGACGGCTGGTGGATGAGCAGGGGCGTGCCGAGCTCGCGCGATCGTGGCCGCTTCGTGCGTCCCGGCGCCCGAGTAGGACGAGATGCCGGCGTAGAGCGCGCGCCCCGAACGTACGGCGGTGTCGAGCGCCATCATCGTCTCCTCGACGGGCGTCTCGGGATCGAAGCGGTGGCTGTAGAAGATGTCGACGTAGTCCAGCCCCATCCGCGCCGGGCTCTGGTCAAGGCTGGCGAGGACGTACTTCCGCGAGCCGCCACCCCGGCCGTAGGGCCCGGGCCACATGTCGTAGCCAGCCTTCGTCGAGATCACCAGCTCGTCGCGATAGGGCTTGAAGTCCGCGGCCGGGGAAGCGTCCGAAGTTCTCCTCCGCCCGTCCGTACGGCGGCCCGTAGTTGTTCGCCGGGTCGAAGTGCGTCACGCCGCGGTCGAAGGCGCGGCGCAGGATCGCGCGCTGCGTCTCCTCCGACCGGTCGGTGCCGAAGTTCTGCCAGAGTCCCGGGCTCAGCGGCGGGAGCTTGAGTCCGCTGCGTCCGATCGCGCGGTAGCTCGTGTGGTCGTAGCGGTCCGGGGAGGCGTCGTACGTCATGGCGCCAGTGTGCCGGGTCCCGACTACCGTGGAGAGATGGCACGCGTACGCCGCTTCGTGCCGGTCGCAGCCTGCCCGGTCATCGCTGCGATCGGCGTGGCGTGCACGCCCGGGACGGCTCCGTCGTCACCGTCGGTCCCCGTCGTGCCCTCGGCGGTCGTGTCTCCGTCGACGCCCAGCGAGACCCCGTCGGTCGCACCCGACGTCCGCGAGCCCCGGCGCTCCTTCCTGACCATCCCGCGGCTGGGGCTGCGCGACTACCCGGTCATCCGCTACCGCGGGTCGCCCGATGACGCCGAGGGCACACGGCTGCAGAACGACGGTTCCGCTCGCCTCGCCACGCGGGCCCTCCGGTGGCGTCGGGCCGGGCGAGGTCGGCAACTACATCGTGACCGGACATCGCCTCTCCTCCACCGAGCCGTTCCGCTTCCTGCCCGCGTTGCCCGACGGTGCTCGCATCCGGATCCGGGTCGGAGAGGTCGAGCACGTCTACGAGGTACGCCGCACACGCTGGACGTCCTTCCGCTCCCGCCGGTCCCTCGCCGAGCAGCGTGCGCCGGTGCCCGGGCGCCCGGGCGTCGAGGCGACGCGCCCGATGATCACGCTCTCGACCTGCGCCACGATCGAGGACCACGCGGCCGGCAACTTCTGGGCCGACGAGTTCGACAACCCCGAGCACCGGATCGACAAGATCGGCGTGCTCGTGTCTTCGCGACCGGTGACGGGTTGAGGCCTACCGTGTCGCGGTGATCCCTACCGACGTTGCCTTCCACGACTGGGCCATCGAGGAGCGCGAGATCCGTCGCCACGTGTCTCGACGCGGTCGCCAGCACGCCTTCGAGGTGATCGAACCCGCCCGCACGGCGCTCGTGGTGATCGACATCGTGCCCTTCTTCGCCCACGAGTCACCGTACGTCCGAGGCATCGTGCCCAACGTCAACGCGCTGGCCGACGGGCTGCGAGCAGCTGGCGGGACGGTCGCCCGGGTGGTGCCGGAACATCAGTCGCCGACCTCGAGGGACGTCGAGTTCTTCGGCGCCGAGGTCGCGGAGAACTACGCCCGCTCCGGTGGGGATGGTCAGCCCCGGGGAACGGCTCTGGTCCGGGCTGGCGGTGCACAACGACGACCCGGTGGCCGAGAAGACGGCACGCAGCGCGTTCTTCCCGCGTAGCAGTTCGTTGCCGGACCTCCTGTCCGCGCGCGACATCGACACGATCATCGTCACCGGCACGGTGGCCAATGTCTGCGTCGAGGCCAGCGTCCGCGACGCGGCCACGCTCGACCACCGGGTGATCGTGATCGGCGATGCGGTCGCCGCCATGCGCGACCGCGACCTCAACGCCACCCTCCACACCGTCTATCGGTCGTACGGCGACGTGCGATCCACCGCGGAGGTGCTGGACATGATCCGTGTCGGGTCATGACTCGCCTGTGACCCCGCGATCGTTCGTGATCGCGGGGTGTGGGGCGGTGTGGTCAGAGGTCGGGCGGGTGGCCGGTTGCGTCGATGGGTCGTGAGCCGGTGTGGTCGCGGAGGTAGTGGTGTCCGTGGGGGCTGGTCCAGACGAACCTGCCCGGTTCGGTCATCGCGTAGGACCAGCGGCCCTTGGTCTTGAGGCGGTGATGTCGCCTGCACAACGCGGCGAGGTTGTCCGTGGACGTGGTGCCACCACGATCTGGTGCGTCGTGGTCGAACGGAACCACGTGGTCGAGGTCGCAGCGACGGGCGTTGCGTCCGCACCAAGGGAACACGCAGGTCCGGTCGCGCGCGATGACGTGGTCACGGATCCGCTCGGTCGGGGTGTAGCCGCCGGTGGCGAGGCGCTCCCTGAGGTCGATGACCGGTTTCACGGTGATGCTGACGTCGTCACGGCCGCACCGGGCGGCGATCTGCTCGGCGGTGAGGACCCGGCCGCCCGCTTGCTCGACGAACCCGGTCAGGCACTCGCTGTTGTTCTCGAGGTCGTGGCGGGTGATGGCGTCGGCGGAGAGGTGGGCGTGGAGCACGATCTGGGTGGTCGGGGCTGCCTTGGTTTCGACACGCTCCTCGCTGCGCTCGTCGCTGCTCAACCCGCGGTCCAGTTCCCCGTCGATGTCGTCGTTGTCGGGGAAGCCGAACGCGAGCTGGTGGCGGGCGAGGTCGCCGAGGGCGGTGGCCCGGCGCCCGTCCAACGTGTCGGTCGAGCCCAGTCGCAGCTGGTGGGCGGCACCGGCGGCGACGGCCTCGGCCGGAGCCGAGGGCGTCGGGGAGGTCGAGGTCGGCCTCGAGGTGCAGGGGTGCCGTCGAAGGAGACCCGGTCGGTGTCGAAGGTGACGTGCCGCCGATCCGCCGCGTCCTCGGTCTCCTTGGCGAGTTGGTCGGGCATGAACCGGGCCCGGGCGTGGTCCACCAGCCGGCTCAGCTCGGTCGGGGTGAGCCGGTTGGCACACCACGCGGTCTGCTCGTCCACGAACCCGGCAGCTTCGGGGGTGAGGCCGACCGTGGTTTGTGCGATCCGCCGGGCCCGCCACGGTGTCACCAGCCCGGCGAGGATCCCGGCCCACAGCTGCGGGAGGCGGTAGCGCAGCTCGATCACGTCGGTCAGATACGACCCGACCGCGTCACAGGTCTGGCCGAGCATGGTCGCGATGTCGGGGATGGTGAACTCGTCAATCGCCGGTGACCCCTGACCGGCGAGTGTCTTCGGGGACTGGAAGCACGCGTCGGGGCAGGAGGGGTCGAGCACCGGGTGCAGGGCGACCCAGTGCGCAGCCAACGACATCGACCGGACCTCGGAAGCCTGCCGGGCATCCTGCTCGGCCCGCAGCGCAGCCAGCACTCCGGCCGGGGTGTCCGGCAGGGTGTCGGTGCTGCTGCGGGTGCTGGTCGCCATACGAAAACCCAACCAGAAGCCACCGACAAAGGACCCCCGAAAGCGACCGGATCGGGGGTGCGGGGAAAAGAATTTTCAAAAGGTTTCGGGTTTCGTGACGGTCGCTGCGCGACCTCCTCAACCGCCGAAACGGGGCCGTGCGCGACCGGCCCGAGCCGCCGACGCCTGCCCTTCCCAGCCCTCTGCAACGATGGGCGGCGGCACGATCGAGCACGGCCCACCACCACCGAACGGAGTTCGCCATGCCCCTGATCTACCCCGTCGCCGAGGACACCCCGGACGACGCCGACACCACCTTCGAGGACTTCGCCGACGACTGGTCGGAGACCCGGGTGGTCGAGATCGACACGGACCACGAGCACGAGGACGAGGGCGACTACGTCCGCCTCGGCCCGGTCGGCGCGCAGCAGGCCTGGGACCTCGCCCACGAGATCGAGGACAAGCGACCGCACTGGGTGGTCAGCATCCTGCCGATCTTCGCGGTCGATGCGAGCGCCGACGACCTCATCGAGCAGATCGAGAGCGACGAGGACTGATCAGCCCGGCTGGCCCCGCCGCGTCTCCAGCACCCGGAACCCCTTCACGCTGGCCGGGCGCGTCGTGGGCCAGCCCTGCTCGCCCAGCCACCTCTGCAGCGAGTCGGCGCCGAGGTTCTTGCCGACGACCATCACGGCTCGACCGTCGGGACGCAGCCTCGGCAACCAGGTCAGCAACAGCTCGTGCAGCGCGGCCTTGCCGATCCGGATCGGCGGGTTCGACCAGATCTCGTCGAAGGTCATGTCGCTCGGGATCTGCTCCGGCAGCGCCTGCCACGAACCGCGAACCGAGGCCCATGGTCTTCGCGTTCTCGTTGGCCGAGAGCAGCGCACGTTCGTTGACGTCCACGCCGGTGACGGTCGCGAGGGGTACGGCGCGGGCGATCGCGAGCCCGATGGCGCCGTACCCACATCCCCAGTCGAGGAACTGGCCCTGCACCGGCGGCTCCAGCTCACGGAACAGCACCGCGGTCGCGTGGTCGAGGTGCCCGCGGCTGAACACGCCCGCGCCACTGACGAGCTCGAAGTCGTGCCCCCGTGCCTCGACCACGAAGGCCTCCCGGTGGAAGGGCGCCGCGGGGTCGGCGGAGAAGTAGTGGTCCTCGGTCACGGGGACATCATCTCGCGTCGCGACAAGCAACGAGGCCGCACCCTGCAGAACGGGTGCGGCCTCGTCGTGCTCGTGGATCAGCGTTCGTCCCAGCGGGTGAACCCGGCGGCACGGGCGCGGTCCTCGGAGTCGAACCACACCTCGGCGATCGTCCGACCGTAGTACGGCGACTCGGTGGTGTGGAAGAGCATCGAGTCGGCATTGCCCTTGATCGTGAACGACTCGTGCGGCGACGCGCCACCCTCGAGCGGATCCGCGGACCCTTCGCCGAAGGCGCCGGCCGGGACCGACGCGAAGCCGCGCACCTCGGTGTCACGGTCCTTCTCGTCCCACCGGGTGAAGCCCGCGCTGCGCGCACGGTCCTCCGTGTCGAACCACACCTCCGCCTTCGTCCGCCCGTAGTAGGGCGACACCGGCGGGTGGAAGAGCATCGAGTCGGCATTGCCCTTGATCGTGAACGACTCGTGCGGTGAGGCACCGTCAGCCAGCGGATCGGCCGAGCCCTCGCCGTACGCACCGGCAGCCGGCATCGAGGCGAACCCGGCGACAGCCGTCGAGCGGTCCTTCTCGTCCCACCGGGTGAAGCCCGCGCTGCGCGCACGGTCCTCAGAGTCGAACCACACCTCCGCCTTCGTCCGCCCGTAGTAGGGCGACACCGGCGGGTGGAAGAGCATCGAGTCCTCGTTGCCCTTGATGGTGTAGGACGGGTCCGGCGACGAACCGTCGTCGAGCGGATCGAACGACCCCTCGCCGAAGCGACTGACCGTGCCAGCGGCGGCCGCGGTGCCGACGAACCCACGGACACGGGTGTCACCGTCTTCCTCGACGACCGGTTCCCGGACCTCCGCGGCCTCGGCGGTGATGGCCTCGGCCTCCCGCACCGGCTCGGCGGCGACCTCGGGCTCGAGCTCGACCTCCTCGACCACGGGCGCAGGCTCGACGAAGGGTTCAGGCTCGAAGACCGGGTCGGCCGCGGGTGCCGCGACGGCGACCGGCTCCGGCTCCATCACCGGCGTGGGCTCGACGAACGGTTCCGGCTCGATCACCGGCGCGGGTCCGGCGGCGTGCGAGCCCGAGGTGAACCGCGAGGGCTCCTCGACGCTCGTCGAGCGGTCGGTCGCAGCCGCGCCGGCCAGACCGGCAGCGCCGAGACCGGCAGCCGCTGCGCCGGTGCCCGCGGCGGCGTACGTCGTCTTCGAGGAGGCCGTGGAGACCTCCACCTTGCGCAGGATCAGGAAGAGCGTGATCCCCACGCCGAGCAGGAAGCTGAGCAGCAGCCACAGCCAGTTCTCACCGAGCAACCAACCCATCACAGGACTCCATCCGTGGAGAGGCCGGTCTCGGCCTCGAGCTCATCGACGTGCGGCAGGGCCACCTTCGCGCCCAGCCACGCCACCGGGGCGCCGATCACGAACGCGAGCAGGAGCAGGAACCAGAGCTGTCCGAACAACCAAGCCATGTCGTCACCCCACCGTGATCGTGGCGAAGCGATTCTGATCGCGCCCCCCGCACAGGTCTCGTTGTCGCCGAGCTCTCGTGTGAAGTGCCCGCCGACCTTGCTGATGTCGCTGGTGACTCCTGCTTCGGTGAGCAGGTTGGTCACGTTGATCGCCCGAGCCAGCGAGAGCTTCTTGCTGCCGAACTTGTCGGTGTAGCCCGTGACCGTCACGGCAAGGTCGGTGCACGGCGCGATCAGCTCGGCCACGGCAGCGATCTCGGCCTTCGACGGGTCGTCGGGGATGCGACGGAGCTCGCCGAACTGGACGAAGTCGGCACCCAACGCCTTGTCGATGCCGGCCTGCGCGGCGCTCACCTCACAGTTCGCACCACCCGCAGCCGTGGGCTCCGCACTCGCGGACTCGGTGGCTTCCTCAGTCTCGGAGGGCTCGGAGGTGGGCTCCTCGGTGGCGTCGGTGTCGTCCGAGCCGGCCGAAGCGCCGTCGAACCCGTCGCCGAGACTGGCGACGCGGACGCCGTCCACGTCGGCGACGAGGTCACGCGCCCGCTCGGCGTCGGCGCCGCTCAGGGCGGATCCATCCGCGGCCGTCAGGGTCAGGTCGCGGCCGCTGGCGTCGATGTCGACGCCGTCGAGGCCGGCTCCCTTCAGCGCGGTGAGCGCACGACCTCGCAGGTCGTCACCGATGTCTCCGCCGCGTACGGCGGTCAGCAGCGCGGCCGGGAGGAGTGGGACGAGCAACAGGGCGAGCCACCACGGCCCTCCCAGGTTGCGATGTGCCCACCGTGTTTCGGTGTGTCGCTGGTGAGTCGTGCCCGTGGGCACGCGTTCTGAACTGTTAGCCATGCTGTCTCCCGAGAGACTCGACAATGGATCGCACGACAAACTAGGCGATCTTCACCCTTTTGGGTACCCGACCTACTCAGCGGTACGCCGCGCCCGGGTTCGCTCGGCTCCGGGCGGCGAGCTCGCCACCGTCGGGGTAGCCGACCTCTTCCAGCGTCAGTCCGCGGGGGTGCACGACCGTCATACTGGTGTCCCTGAGTGCGCCCGGCGAGCATCTCCGCGGCCCATTCCGGCGGGCGCCGCCCCTCCCCCACGATCACCGGGCAGCCGACCAGCGACCGCACCATCGTGTGGCAGAAGGCGTCGGCAACGACCCGGCCCTCGACCAGTCCCTCGGGGGTCCGGGTCCAGCCGAGCTCGATCAGGGTGCGGATCGTGGTGGCGCCCTCGCGCCGCTTGCAGAAGGCCGCGAAGTCCTTGAGGCCGACCGGGTGTTCGGCGCCCGCATTCATGGCGCTGACATCCAGCTGCCTCTCCCACGCGAGCACGTGGCGCCGGGTGAGGGGATCGATCAGCTCGGGGCGATCAGCGATCCGGTAGGCGTAGCGCCGCCAGACCGCCGAGAAGCGTGCATCGAACCCCGGCGGCGCCTCCACCGCACTGCGTACGCGCACGTCGCCGTCCGGGATGCCGTTGAGCCTGCGCACGAGCGAGTCGAGCGGCGGTTGCTTCGAATGTCCCCTCGAGCGCACGAGGCGATCGGGTTCGACGTCGAAGTGCACGACCGGCCGCGGGCGTGCACGCCGGTGTCGGTACGCCCGGCGCAGACGACACGGAGCGGCACACGCAGCGCCATGGCCAGCGCGTCCTCCAGCGAGCCCTGCACCGTGCGCAACGAGGGCTGCGTCGCCCAGCCCTTGAAATCGGTGCCGTCGTAGGAGAGGTCGAGCCGGATGCGCACGCCCAGATCCTAGGAGACGTCCCTGGGACATACTTTCCGGGTGCCCAACCCCGCGATCGTCCTGATCTCCGCCGATCACGCCGACGTGCTCGAGGAACAGTTCTGGCGCTACTCGCGGGAGTACGACGTGCGCGTGACCCGCTCCGCAGGCGAGGCGAAGCACGTGGTGATGGACCTGCACCGCGACGAGATCCCCGTGTGCCTGTTCGTGGCCGACTCGCGACTCCCGGATGCTGACGTGCGGTTCGCCCTCGCGGCCATGCGTGAGGTGGTGCCCACCGCGCGCCGGATGGTGGCCGCCGCCCGGCCGGTCTTCCGGGAGGACTCCGAGGCCCTGCGTCCCGGTCTCGCCTCCGGGAAG
Organism: Nocardioides sp. B-3; assembly: GCF_024703895.1. Lineage (GTDB taxonomy): Bacteria > Actinomycetota > Actinomycetes > Propionibacteriales > Nocardioidaceae > Nocardioides. The sequence continues at coordinate 2,533,575 of NZ_CP087968.1, read as the reverse complement.
TACGACGCCTTCGTGCTGCTGCCCCGCGGCGTACGCGACGAGGAGTTCCACTCGACCGTGCTGGAGTTGCTCAACGACTGGAACGCGACGATCGCCGTGCCCGAGGTGGTGATCGTGCAGATCGTCTCGCCGGTCGACAACGCGATGACCCTGACGATGCGCGACTACCTCGACCGCATCGGCACCCCCGCCCGAGTCTACGCGCCCGACTCCGAGGTGGGCCGAGAAGTCATGGCCCGCTACAGCGGCGAGCCGGACCGGTGGCCGGTGGTCAGTGCCTTCGGCCGGGACGAAGCGGTCCACATGACCGACATCCGCGATCTCTACACCCAGATCTACGGTCGGCCCGACGACATCGAGGTCGACCGGGTGGTCGACCTCGTCGTCATCGGCGCCGGGCCTGCAGGGCTGGGCGCGAGTGTCTACGCCGCCAGCGAGGGCCTCTCCGTCGTGACGATCGAGTCCGATGCGATCGGCGGACAGGCCGGCACCAGCTCGATGATCCGCAACTACCTCGGCTTCCCGCGCGGCATCTCCGGCATGCGCCCGGCCAGCCGGGCCCGCGCCCCGAGCGATCCGTTTCGGCACCCGGTTCTTCACCGGCTGGCCGGTGCTCGAGCTGCGACCCGGCACGGACGGTGAGCCACACGTCGTGTGCACGGAGGGCGGCGACGTACGCGCCCGCGCGGTCGTCATCGCCACGGGAGTCACCTACCGGCGCCTCGGCGTGCCCGCGGTCGACGAGTTCGTGGGCAACGGCGTCTTCTACGGAGCGGGCCATGACCGCATCCGCGCGGGATGGAGGGAGCCGACGTCATCGTCGTCGGCGGCGGCAACAGCGCCGGGCAGGCGGCCGTGCACACGGCCCGCTTCGCCCGGTCCGTGACGATCATGGTGCGGCGTCCCGACCTGACCCAGACGATGTCGCACTACCTGATCAACGAGATCGAGTACAACCGCCGCATCACCGTCGGGGGGTGCGCGCATCGTCGCCGGGGGTGGCACCGACAGCCTCAGCTGGGTCGACGTCGAGGACGTCAACACGAGGGAGGTGACGCGTCGCGAGATCCGCGGGCTGTTCCTCCTGCTGGGGGCCGAACCCCACTGCGACTGGTTGCCGCCGCTGATCGCCCGGGACGACAAGGGCTTCATCCGCACGGGGCGCGACGTGCCGAAGCAGGCCTCGGACCGACGGCCTGCCGCCCGCCGACCTCGCCACCACGGTGCCCGGCATCTTCGCGGCCGGCGACATCCGCGCGGGGTCGATGAAGCGCGTCGCGTCGGCGTCCGGCGAGGGCGCATCGGTCGTCTCGCTGGTGCACGCCCGGCTCGGATGAGGTTTATTCAACCCAACGGTTGACAATGTCGGACACGTCGGCCTACCTTTATTCAACCAATCAGTTGAAGAAGGTGCTCGCATGACCGATCAGCTCTCCAGGGGTCTTCGCCGCCCCGGCCGACCCTGACCCGGACGCGACATGGTCGCGCGACTCACGGTGGCCGACTCGACGGTGAACGACGGCGGCGCCGTACGACGTCAGCCTGCAGGCCGTCTCGAAGCACCTCAAGGTGCTCGAGGAGGCCGGACTGGTCAGCCGCAGCCGGGAGGCACAGCGCCGACCGGTGCACCTGGAAGCCGAGGTGTTCGACCTGATGACGAAATGGATCGAGCGATACCGCCGACAGGCCGAGGAGCGGTTCAGCCGCCTCGACGCCGTGCTGGCGGCGATGGACTCCCCCGCAACCGGCTCAGCAGACAACCCCACCACTGGAATCCGCACGGAAGGAACCGCATCATGACGACCATGCAGAACGCCGACACGCGCTACACCGAGGCCGCGATCGAGGCCGACGAGAAGGTCCCGGCCATCCACATCTGGCGCGACTTCGCCGCCACCCCCGCCCAGCTGTTCCGGGCGCACACCGACCGCGACGTCTACGCCCAGTGGATCGGACCTGCGAGCGTCGGCGCCGACATCACGCACTGGGACGCCCGGGACGGCGGCAGCTGGAGCTACACCGCACGCGGCAGTGACGGGCGCGAAGACTTCGAGACGTCCTTCCACGGCTGCTTCCACACCGTCCGCGAGGACCGCATCGTGCAGACCTTCACCCGGGACGGCATGCCGGACGGTGTCTCCCTCGAGACGTTGACCTTCGAGGACCTCGGTGACGGCCGGACCCGTCTGCACGCGGTCAGCCTGTGTGACTCGTTCGAGGACCGCGATGCCCGGCTGCGAAGCGGCATGGAGACCGGAGTGAGCGAGGGGCTACGCCGCCATCGACAAGCTCCTCGCGGACGGCGCCATCTGATGGCCCTTCCCGAGTCCCCGGCCGCCCGGCTTTGGCGGTGGCCGGGGCCTTCGGGCGCCCGGTCGCGGGCGCCCGTGACTGGGAGGTGCCCGCGCCGGTGGCGGGCTGGACCGCGCGCGACGTGGTGGGTCACCTCGTCGAATGGTTCCCGGGCTTCCTGTCCGCCGGCGGCGTGGTGGTTGCGCCCGGGCCGGCCGTCGCCGACGACCCGGTCGCCGCCCCGGCAGCACCGGGCGGACGCCGTACAGGAGCTGCTCGACCAGCGCGGGGACGAACCCTTCACCCATCCCCGCGCCGGCAGCCACCGTCTCGCCGACGCCGTCGACCGTTTCTACACCGCCGACGTCTTCATGCATTCTCGGGACCTCGCCCGGGCCACCGGGCAGGAGCCGGGGCTCGACGAGGACTTCGCGGCCACGATGCTCGAAGGCATGCGGCCGATCGAGGAGCTCCTCCGCTCCTCCGGTCAGTACGGCGAAGCCGTGCCGGTCGCAGACGATGCCCCCGTCGTCGATCGACTGATGGGCTTCATCGGCCGCGATCCGAGCTGGACGCCGCCGGCCTGAGTCACGCGAGCTCGTGCCGCCACGGCGGGTCGCCGCCCGGGCGGCTGACCGTGATCGCGGCGGCCCGGCCGGCGTGCTCGAGCACCGCGGTCCAGTCCTGTGCATGCAGCGACCGCAGGCCCTCCCGAGACGCCGGCCCGACCACACCCGGGCCCCAGAGCGCGTCGACGATCGCAGCCGTCACGGTGTCCCCGGCTCCGATGGTGTCGGCCACGACGGCGGTCACCGCGGGCACCTCGCCCTCGTCCTTGGGCGTGAACCAGCGCAGACCGTCCTCGCCCCGGGTCAGGATGAAGGCACCGGCGCCGCGACCCGGGAAGTCGGCCGCCACGTCGGCGTGGTCCCGGGTGGGCCAGAGCTCGTCGAGATCCTCGTCGCTGGCCTTGACCACGTCGGCCAGCGCACCCATCGCCTCGGCGCGCGCGACCACCTCGGCTCCCGTCCCGGTGATGGCCGGCCGGGCGTTGAGGTCGAACACCGTCAGCGCCGACGCCCGGTGCCCGCTCGACCGGGGGCGGCGACGAGCGGAGCACCCGGCTCGATCGCGGCGGCGATCGAGCCGAAGACCACCACCACCGGGACCACGTCATCGGGAAGGTCAGGCAGGTTGAACCGCCAGTCGATGTCGAACTCGTAGGTCGCCGCGCCCGACTCGGCCAGCGTCGCGGTCGCCGTGGCCGTGCGTTCGAGCACGAAGGGGTCGCTGCCGGGTGTCACGGCGTTGTCACCCAGATGGGCCGCCAGCAACCGGCCGTGCTCGTCATCGGCATAGGCCGTCACGAAGCGCACGGGCCGCCCGAGCCGGGCGAGGGCGACCGCTGTATTCTGCAGCACTGCCACCGGGGTGGTCGCGGACGGAACCGTCGCGACCACGCACCACATCCACCAGCGACTCGCCCACGACCAGCGCCACGTGTTCCATGACAGCTTGGTCTACCACTCCTCGCGCGCGTTGGCCCGCCGTAGGGTCGAGGCATGCAGCTGGATCCGATCCACCACGACGCCGAGACGCCGCCGTTCGAGCAGGCTCGCGCCCAGATCGCTGCCCGGATCGAGTCGGGAGTCCTGCCCAGCGGCACCCGGCTGCCGACGGTCCGGGCCCTCGCCGGTGACCTCGGCCTCGCAGTGAACACGGTCGCTCGGGTCTACAAGGAGCTCGAGACGGACGGCCCGGTCGTCACCGAGGGGCGACGCGGCACCTTCGTGAGATCGACGAGCACGGGCGTCGAAGTCGGCGATGTGGCGGCGGCGTACGTCCGGGCCTGCCGTCGCCCGGGGCTGACCCGGGCGGAGGCGGTCCGGCTCGTCGAGAGCGGCTGGAACCGGTGAGATTCGTCGTGTACGGCGCCGGGGCGGTCGGCGGAGTCATCGGCGGGCACCTGTCCCCCGGCCGGCCTGACGGTGTCGCTCGTGGCACGCGGCGAGCACCTCGCGGCGATCCGCGAGGGCGGGCTCCGATTGGACACGGCCACTGGCATGCACCGGATCGTCGCACCCGCCACCGACAGTGCCGCCGAGCTCGAGTGGACTCCCGACACCGTGGTGGTGCTGGCCGTGAAGTCGCACCCGGGCGGCGACGGCGCTGGCCGACCTGCGTGCGCACGCGCCACCGGACACCCCCATCGTGTGCGCGACCAACGGCATCGCCTCCGAGATCGCCGCACTGCGGCAGTTCCGCGCGTCTACGGCATGTGCGTGATGCTGCCGGCAACGCACCTGCAGCCGGGTGAGGTCATTGCCAAGTGCGCACCAACCCCGGGCATCCTCGATGTGGGCCGCATCCCCGGCGGCACCGACGACGTGACCCGAGCGGTCTCGACGGACCCGGGTGCAGCGGGATTCGAGTCCGAGGAACGGTCCGACATCATGGCGTGGAAGCGACGCAAGCTGCTGCTCAACCCGGGCAACGGGGTGGACGCGTCCTTCCGGAAGGGCGACGCGGCCGAGGAGCTGGCGCAGCGCGCGGTCGACGAGGGCGTGCAGGTGCTTGAGGCGAGCGGCCTCTCAGTCGTCCCGGCAGCCGACGACACGCTGCGGCGAGGCTCGATCCTGCGTCGGCGAGACGACCTCCCCGCCCGGGGGCGGGTCCACACGGCAGAGCCTGCAGCGAGGGACCGGCGACAGCGAGGTCGACTACCTCCATGGCGAGATCGTCCTGCTGGGTCGCCTCCACGACATCCGCACCCCCGTCAACGCGGCCATCGTGGCGGCGACGCGCGACCTCACTGCGAACGACGGCACGCCGCGCAGCCTCGATGCACGGACGGTTCTCGACGAGCTCGCGCCGAAATGACGACAGGCCCGCCACTCCTCCCGGGGATGGCGGGCCTGTCGCGCAGGCGATGCTAGCGGTTCACGCGCCGGCGCGGGTGAAGCCGGCGGCTTCGGCGGACTCGGCGGTGTCGAACCACAGCTCGGCCACGGTCGCGGCGAACCACTGACCGTCCGGCTCGTGGAACTTCATCGAGTCCTTGTTGCCCTTGATCGGGGAAGCCCTCGGGCGCCTCGTCGGCGTCCTCGAGCGGGGCGTGCGCACCGGCGGGCAGCTCGTCGGAGCCGTCCACGTCAGCCAGACCCTTGATCTCGGTGTCCTCGACCACGGTCTCCTCGACGACTGGAGCGGCCGCGGCAGCGGTCTTCTTCGACGAGGCGGCCTTCGGGGCGTACGCCTCGGTCACCAGCTCGATGACCGCCATCGGGGCGTTGTCGCCCTTGCGCGGACCGATCTTGGTGATCCGGGTGTAGCCACCGGGACGCTCGGCGAAGGTCGGCGCGATCTCGGTGAAGAGAACGTGCACGACACCCTTGTCGCGGATGGTCTTGAGGACCTCACGACGGTTGTGCAGGTCGCCGCGCTTGGCCTTGGTGATCAGCTTCTCCGCGAACGGGCGCAGCATGCGCGCCTTCGCCTCGGTCGTGGTGATGCGACCGTGCTCGAAGAGCGCCGTGACCCGGTTGGCGAGGATGAGGCGCTGGTGCGCCGGGCTACCGCCGAGGCGCTTGCCCTTCTTGGGCTTGGGCATGATTTCTCTCGATTCTCTCGGGCCGTACTAGGTACTCGAGTAGATGCTGCTGAATGTGGGCAATCGTGCTGATGGCGTGTGCCTCGCAAACGCGAGGCGCACGCCAGCAGTGCGATCTAGTACTGCTCGTCCTCGACGAAGGCGTCGTCGTCGTCATCGCCGTACGCCGCGAGCGCAGCGTGCGGGTCGAAGCCGGGCGCGCTGTCCTTGAGGGACAGGCCCATCTCGACCAGCTTGGCCTTGACCTCGTCGATCGACTTCGCACCGAAGTTGCGGATGTCGAGCAGGTCCTGCTCCGAGCGGCTGATGAGCTCACCCACGGTGTGGATGCCCTCGCGCTTGAGGCAGTTGTAGGAACGGACCGTCAGCTGCAGGTCCTCGACCGGGAGGGCGAGGTCGGCGGCCAGCTGCTCGTCGACGGGCGACGGGCCGATGTCGATGCCCTCGGCCTCGACGTTGAGCTCACGAGCCAGACCGAACAGCTCGACCGGGGTCTTGCCGGCCGAGGCGATCGCGTCGCGGGGACGGATCGACTGCTTGGTCTCGACGTCGATGACGAGCTTGTCGAAGTCGGTGCGCTGCTCGACACGGGTGGCCTCGACCTTGTAGGTCACCTTCAGCACGGGGCTGTAGATCGAGTCGACCGGCATGCGGCCGATCTCGTTGTCGGCACCCTTGTTCTGGACGGCCGAGACGTAGCCGCGGCCACGCTCGACGACAAGCTCCATCTCCAGCTTGCCCTTGTCGGACAGCGTGGCGATGAGCAGCTCGGGGTTGTGGACCTCGACGCCCGCGGGCGGCGCGATGTCGGCGGCCGTGACGGCACCGGCACCGGACTTGCGCAGGTACATCGTGACGGGCTCGTCGTGCTCGGAGGAGACGACCGGGCCCTTCAGGTTGAGGATGATCTCGGTGACGTCCTCGGTGACGCCCTCAATGGTCGAGAACTCGTGGAGGACGGTGTCCACCTTGATGCTCGTGACCGAGGCACCCGGAATGGAGGACAGGAGGGTACGGCGAAGCGAGTTGCCGAGCGTGTAGCCGAAGCCGGGCTCGAGGGGCTCGATGACGAAGCGCGAACGGAACTCGTCCACGGACTCTTCGGACAGGGTCGGGCGCTGAGCGATAAGCACTTATTTTTCCTTCCCGGATCCAACCACCATTTGATGGACCCGATCTCACGTGAAAAGGAGGCGTCGGAGGCCGCCCGCTGGCGAGCGGCCACCGACAGGGAATTACTTCTTGGAGTAGTACTCGACGATGAGCTGCTCAGTGACCTGCGTGTCGATCTGCGCGCGCACCGGGACCTGGTGCACGAGGATGCGCATGCGACCGGGCAGCGCCTGCAGCCAGGGCCGGGACGTGACGCTCGGCGTGGGTCTCATGAGCCACGATGAACGGCGTCATCTCCAGCGACTTCTCGCGCACGTCGATGATGTCGTGGGCCGAGACACGGAAGCTGGGGATGTCGACCTTGTGGCCGTTGACCGGGGAAGTGACCGTGCACGACGAGCTGGCGAGCAGCGCGACGGGTGCGGGCGAAGCCGGCACGGTAGACGACGTTGTCGAGACGGCACTCGAGGAGCTGAAGCAGGTTCTCGCCGGTCTTGCCACGGCGACGGTTGGCTTCCTTGTAGTAGCGAAGGAACTGCTTCTCCATGACGCCGTAGGTGAAACGGGCCTTCTGCTTCTCACGCAGCTGGAGGAGGTACTCGCTCTCCTTGATGCGGCCGCGACCGTGCTGGCCGGGGGGTAGGGGCGCTTCTCGAAGGACGAGTCGCCGCCGACGATGTCGACACCGAGACGGCGCGACTTACGGGTCATGGGTCCGGTGTAACGGGCCATGTCAGTCTCTCTTTCTCAGTCTCGGGTCAGACGCGCCGGCGCTTGGGCGGGCGGCAACCGTTGTGGGGGGTGGGGGTGACGTCCTGGATGGTGCCGACCTCGAGGCCGATGGCACCCAGCGAACGGATCGCGGTCTCGCGACCCGAACCCGGACCCTTGACGAAGACATCGATCTTCTTCATCCCGTGGTCCATGGCCCGACGACCAGCGGCCTCGGCAGCCATCTGGGCGGCAGAACGGGGTCGACTTGCGCGAGCCCTTGAAGCCGACGGTGCCGGCGGAGGCCCACGAGATCACGGCGCCGGTGGGGTCGGTGATGGTGACGATGGTGTTGTTGAACGTGCTCTTGATGTGGGCTTCGCCCTGAGCAATGTTCTTCTTCTCCTTGCGACGCACCTTGGTGGCGCGGCTCTTGGGAGGCATAGATTTCTCCTATGAGTTTCTGGTCTGGAAGCTTCGTGAGACGGCGGTGATCAACGCGTGACGCGTCGGGTCACTTGGCCTTCTTCTTGCCGGCGACAGTGCGCTTGGGACCCTTGCGGGTGCGCGTTGGTCTTGGTGCGCTGGCCGCGGACCGGGAGGCCCATGCGGTGGCGGCGACCCCGGTAGCTGCCGATCTCGATCTTGCGGCGGATGTCCCCCTGGACCTCACGGCGGAGGTCACCCTCGATCTTGAAGTTGGCTTCGATCTCATCATGAAGCTTGACCAGCTCCTCGTCACCGAGCGTGTGCACGCGGGCGTTCGGGTCAACCCCGGTCGCGGCGAGCAGCTGCTGGGAGCGGGTACGGCCAATGCCGTAGATGTAGGTGAGTGCGATCTCGATGCGCTTGTCGCGCGGGGAGGTCCACACCAACGAGGCGTGCCATGTGGCGTTTCCTTGTCTGTTCTCGCAATGGTTTCTGGTCGTGTCGCGTCCCATCCCGCCTCGGGTGGGCTCCGGCCAGTGCTCCGGAGGTGGTTTCGGTCAGGGAGTCCCCGGCCTAGCGATCACGTTGTGGTTGAGCGGTGATGTTCAGATCCGGCGGAGCCGGAGCTGAATGTCATCGCGAGCCGCGCTGCCGCTTGCGGCAAGCGGTGATTAACCCTGCCGCTGCTTGTGACGCGGGTTCTCGCAGATGACCATGACGCGGCCGTGACGACGGATGACCTTGCACTTGTCGCACATCGGCTTGACGCTCGGGTTGACCTTCATGTCAGCCCTTTCTAGCTCGTGAGTGGCTGCTACTTGTATCGGTAGACGATCCGACCTCGGGTCAGGTCGTAGGGAGACAGCTCCACCACCACGCGGTCCTCAGGGAGGATCCGGATGTAGTGCTGGCGCATCTTGCCGCTGATGTGGGCGAGGACCTTGTGTCCGTTGGTCAGCTCGACCCGGAACATGGCATTCGGCAGGGCCTCCACGACGGTGCCCTCGATCTCGATCACGCCTTCTTTCTTCGGCATGTCCTCCGCAATCTGTTGTTCGGTCTTCTACCGTTTGTTGCTCCGCTCCCCCTCATTGGAAGGGCATGGAACGGGTGGCCCGCGAACCTCCATCGGTTGATGGTGGACCTCGTGCGGTGACTGGTGGTGTCTCTTCCCGGGCACGCTGCGAACCGCTCGTTGCGAGCGGATCTTGCGCGATCGGGCAGCCGCGAGGCACCACAAAGCACAACCCACGTTGGGCCGACACGCCAGTTTAGTCAGTCACAGGATCAAAAGACCAATCAGGACGAACGTCGCTTGCCACCCGGGGTTCGCCGACGCAGTCGAGGCAGCCCGGGCGGGCCGGGCAGTCGTGACCGGCGGGTTTTCGAGGCGGACTGCCCGGCCCCGTCGCCCGGCTGGAACATCGGCTTGCTCGCCTCCGACGGGGTCGCCTTCGCACGGCGCAGGGACGCCGGGCTGACGGCCGCCAGCCAGCGCCGGCGCCGGCCCACCGAGTGCGACATGGCTCGGCGTTCGGACTCGACCGACTCCCAGTACGTCGCCGCCGCGTCAGCCTGCGGCACCGTCGGTCCGAAGACAAAGCTGTCGGCGCGACGGGCCAGCGCCGGAGCCGACTGCGAGCCGATGGACCCGGACTGCTCACGCCGGGTGATGGTCGGTCCGAGCGGCACGGGCTGGCCCGGGTCGCGAGCATGGTCGACGAGCTCGCGCCGGGCTCCGACGAAGCGGGCGGACACGCTCGCCGCGGTGCGCCGGCGGCGGCGCCGCAGCACCTTCGCGCCCACGATCGCCCCCGGGATGACGGCGACGAGGATCAGCGGACCCCCGACGTACTTGCCGACGAAGACCACCCGGGCGGGGACGCGATCGCCGAGCGACGTGTCATCCTCCTCGTCGTCCCCGGTGGCCTTGCGCTCCTTCAGGTCGGCATCGCTCTGGTCGCCGGCGTCCGACGGCGGCGGGATCGGCGCGGGCGGCGGCACGACGGTGCCGCTCATCGGGGTGTTGGTCTCGGGCAGCTCCTCGGCCGGGGGCTCGTTGGACATGAACTTCTCCGTGGCCAACGTCCGCCACGAACCGTCCGCCGCCCGCAGCTCGACCCACGCCTGCACCTGCTCGCCCTTGACCACGCCACCCTCGGGGATGACGGCCCCCAGCACGACACGGGCCGGGACGCCCACCTCGTTGGCGAGCAGGGCCATCACCGCGGCGTACTGCTCGTCGTTGCCGACGATCTGCTCGTCGTTGACGAACTCGTCGGACAGTCGCAGGACGTGGTGGCCGGGGTGGTAGACCTGCTCGGCCTTGCGGACGCCGTCGGAGTACTTCCCCTCGGTCCGCAGGTGCTCGGCTATCGCCCACACGCGCTCCATCGGGGTCGTGGCCTGCTCGGCCCAGTCCGTGGCCGGCGTCTTGAGGAAGCCGGTGCCGGGAGGCGCTGCCGACAGGGCGGTCGAGGGCAGCATGTCCGGGGTCACGTCGTCGCTCGGCTGCACGGCCGTGAAGGTGTAGGTGTCGCCTCGGCGTACACCCGACGGGACCACTGCGGTGGAGGTCGCCGAGGTTGTAGCGGAAGGACTCAGCCTTGGCCTCCGGGTCGCCGAGGCGGAAGTCCACCCCTTGCAGGGCTCCGATCGTCGGCAACCACACTCCGTCGTAGCCCTCGCCGATCGTGACCGTTGCCTCGACCTTCTCGCCCTCGACCGGATTGTCGATCGTCGAGGACACCCGCTGGAACGAGTCGTCGGCGGTCCCGGGCAGGGCGTCGTTGGAGGCGCCCCAGACCATCCCGTCGTACATGTCCATCGCGGCGATCCGGATCCGCTGACCGTCGGCACCCTTCACGGTGAACAGGACCTTGTCGTAGACGTTGGCGAGCTCCTCGTTGGCCCCCGTGTCGATGTACTTGCAGGAACCCCGCCAGCGGCGACGGGTAGCGCCCGATGTCGAACGGTGGCTCGACCCGGGTCCGGGCGACCGTCCGGCCCTCGTCGTCGTCACCGGTGACCAGAGCGCTCGCCGGTAGCGCCAGCGCCGATGCCAGCACGACCAGCCCGGCGCCGAGGGCGACCCGGCCCCACCCGGATGAGCCGCCGTGGACCGTCGCCGAGGCCCGACGCGCCCGGATCGCCAACCAGCCGAGCGCGGCCGCAGCGAAGACCGAGCCCTGCACCGGGACGGACTGCGGGTGGCGCACGCCGAGGAGGATGACCACGACCGGGATGCCGGTCAGGCCCAGCACCGGCAGCAGGGCGCTCAGCCGAGAGCGAGAGAGACGGACACCGCTCAGGGCGGTGCCGACCAGACCGGCCACGAGGCCCAGCAGCCACGGCAGGACGAGCAACGGGCCGTCGCCGTCCACCGGGGGAGCGTCGTCAGCATGTCCTTCCAGCCGAAGATGGCCTGGTCCACCAGCGTGCCGAGGGTCGAGCCGCCCGGCAGGAAGGCGGTGTCGCCGACAGCTCGCAGGCACAGCGGCCCGCCCAGCAGGAAGAACAGCACGGCCGGGATCAAGAAGGGCGCCACCGGGGGGCCAGCCGAGGGCGCGGGTCGAGTGCGTCACCACGATGCCGAGGACGACGCCGATGACGCCCACCACGAGGAAGCCGACACCGGTGAACGACGTCGCGAAACCGCTCAGTGCCAGCGCGCTGAGGAGCAGGACGAACAGCAGGTCGAGGAGGGTCGCCGGGTCCGGCAGCACGCGGCTGCGTCGCGACCGCGTGACCGTGTCGAGGTTGGACGACTGCGTGCTCACTTGACGCTCCAGAGGAGAAGGCCGCCGAGGTCCTGCTTCTCCGCGAGGTGCAGCACCGGCAGCCCGCCGGTCTCGGTGACCCGACTGGTGCCCGACGGGTCGATGAGGATCGCGTAGCGGCGTACCTCCGGCGGGAAGGCCGCCGCACCTCGCAACAGGTCGGTGAACTCGGTGTCGGGGCCGCCGATGAGGAAGAGCAGGCTGCAGTCGGGCGCGACACGGGTGGCGCGGCGAGCGGACTTCACGATGCCGGTGCGGCCGTGCTCGGCGCGGCAGACGGCGTCCGGGGGCAGTGCCCGTCGTTGCCGGTCGACGCGGTCTCGCCGCAGACGAAGGACACGTCGAACTCGTCCAGCACGGCGCGTACGGCGATGGAGGCCGCGACGGACATGGCCGTCTCGGAAGTCGTCGGGGTCCGCCCGGGAGGACTCGACGTCGTCGACCACGATCGCGGCGTGGCTGCGCCCGGTGTCGAGGTATTGCCGCACCAACAGGCTGGACTCGCCGCCGGAGGCCATCACCTTGGCCGACGAACGCCAGTGGATGTGGCGGAGGTCGTCACCGGGGACGTATTCACGCAGGGCGTGGAAGGCGAGGTCGCTCTGCGACAACGCATCGGTCGAGACACCCTCGAGGTCGCGCAGCAGTCCCGCGCCCAACGAGTCCAGCGGCACCATGGTGGGCCGGACCAGCACCTCGCGTACGGGCGTCCAGACCATGTCACGGGAGAAGATGCCGATCGGGTCACCACGACGGGTCGTGGCCGGTCCCACGGAGATCACCCCGCGGTGCTCGGTGCGGATCGTGAACGCCTCCTCGTGACGACCGCCTGCCGGCAGCGACGAGATGCCGTAGCGGTGCATCGACGAGCCGACCGGGACCTCGAGGGTGGTGGGGATCAGTCGACCGTTGGCGATGTTCTTGACGATGACCCCGGCGGCGACCGACTCCCCGCGGCCACCCGCTCGGGCTCGAGCCGCAGGTCGACCGAGACGTTGGTGCGCCCGATGAGGAAGGGGACCGCGAGCAGGAGGAGCAGCAGGCAGGCGGCAGCGATCACGGCGAGCTCACGCCAGTTGGCCAGCGTCGCGACGTACAACGCACCGATTCCGAGGCCGAGGATCAGCCACCCCACCGGGCGCACGATCGTCAGCAGCTGCTTGACCCGCTCCATCAGCTGACTCAGGCCACCCGGTCGGTCGGGGGCGCGACCGCGTCGAGCAGTCGACCGATGACGGTCTGGACGCTGACCCCGCTGAACTGCGCCTCGGCGTCGAGGAGCAGGCGGTGCGACAGCACGGGCTCGGCGAGCTCCTTGATGTCGTCCGGCACCACGTGGTCACGGCCGTCGGCCGCGGCCCGAGTCTTGGCGACGCGGATGAAGGCCGGGCAGCCACGCGCCGACAGGCCGAGCTTGACGTGCGGCTGGCGTCGCGACTCCTCGGCCAGCTCGGCGACGTAGCCCACGACCGCGGGATCGACGTAGACACGGTCGGCGAGACCACTCATCTGGGAGATCGTGGCGGCCGTGATGACGGGCGTGACCAGCGAGGCCCGGTCGCGCACTGCGGCGTTGACGAGGAGCTCGATCGTGGCTGCGCGGTCGGGATAGCCCATCGACGTCTTCATCAGGAAGCGGTCGAGCTGGGCCTCGGGCAGGCGGTAGGTGCCGGCCTGCTCGATCGGGTTCTGGGTGGCGATCACCGGGAACGGCCGCCCCACGGAGTGGGCCACACCGTCGACGGTGACGCGGCTCTCCTCCATCACCTCGAGCAGCGCCGACTGCGTCTTCGGCGAGGCGCGGTTGATCTCGTCGGCGAGCACGATCGTGTGGAAGATCGGACCGGGGTGGAAGTCGAACGTGCCTTTGTGCTGGTCGTAGACCGTGACCCCGATGACGTCGGAGGGCAGCAGGTCGGGCGTGAACTGGATGCGGGCATTGGAGCCCTGCACCGTGTTGGCGAGCGCCCGCGCCAGCATGGTCTTGCCCGTGCCGGGGAAGTCCTCGAGGAGGATGTGACCCTCCGACAGCAGGCACGTGAGGGCCAGCCGGACGACGTGCCGCTTGCCCAGCACGGCGATCTCCATGTTGTCGGTCAGCTGGTCGAAGGTCTTCTTGAACCAGTCGGCCTGCTCGTGCGAGATGGTCATCGTGCTCCTCGTTGTCTGATTCGGTTCGGGGTGAGTCTGGTCATCCGGGCCAGCTGAAGGATTGGGTGACCTTGAAGTACTTGTTGCCGCCGCTCCCCGACTCACAGGTCACCTCGACCGTTCCCCGCTTGAACACCCAGTCGGTGGCGGTGTCGCCCCCCGCTCAGGTTGCCGATGTAGCTGTACGTCTCGGAGAACTCGCGGCCGTCGCCGCCGGAGACCCAGCAGCCGTAGACGGCGCGGGCACCGGTGACCCGGGAAGCCGAGCTTCCCGCAGCTGGCCTCCATGCAGTCCTGACCGAGCAACCGCCCGTCGGTGCAGTCGTTGCTGGTGATCGGATTCCCGTCGGCGTCGACGTCACCGTCGTTGCAGCCGACCCGCTTGTAGAGCGAGAGAACGGGTGGCGGCGGATCACCGGAGTCGACCCTGGTTGAACTTCACGGCCTCACCTCGACCGGCGGGGTTGTCGTCGAAGAGCCGGACCGCGATGTTGGTGCGTGTGTTGTAGTCGGACACCGTGACGGTCTTGGTGAACTGGAAAGTCCCCGGGGCGCCCTGCGCGAAGACCTCTTCCGCGCCGCCGTCGATGCTGACGCCGACCCGAGCCGCGTCGCCGTTCGACGTGCCGCTGATGGTCCGAGTCACGTTGACTCCGTTGACCACCGCAGTGGGCTCAGCAATGTGTTCGGGCCGCAATGGACCGTAGGTCTGGACGACCTTCTGCTCCGAGGTGCTGCAGCCGACCTTGGCGGCGAACTCGTTGCACATCCGCATCACGACGGGATAGGCCGTGTCGTTGCCACCCGTCCTCACGAGCTCGTTGATGACCTGCCCCGGGGCCACGTTGTTCTCCCGGGCGACTCCGCCGCCGACGAGGATGGCGGCACGGGCGACGTCGCCCCGCGACTCGGGTGCGGTGCCGGTGACCCCTGGCCTCACCGTCCACTCCGGTGGGGACAACGGTGATCGCCCCCCAGTTGGCCGGTTTGCCGACCGCCTCGAAGGTGACCGGCGCGCTGTCCGCGGAGGTGTTCTTGAGGTTGTGGGCCTGCACGACGTAGGAGTAGTTGACGCCGTCGTATGCCACACCTGAGTGCGTGCAGGTCGTCGCCTGGATGCGACTGCAGCCCGGGACGGGTGCGACCGGTCCAGCGTTTGCGGAGTAGAGGAGCGTGTAGAGCGTCGGCGCCGGCCCCTCGGGCAGGGTCGCCGTCCGAGTCGCCGCGACGTCGGTGTTGTCGACTCCGGACTGTCGATCGACGACGGTGAGCCCGACCGGCGGCGCGGGCGTCCCCAGTGGCTGCAGCGGGATGGAGTCGCGACGTGGCGACCAGCCCACACTGTTCTCTGCCTCGACCGAGAAGATGTACTTCTGGTTGTTGTCCAGACTGCTCACGGGCAGCTGCAGCTGGGTGCCGGCCACCGGGACTGCCGGCTGGCCCAGCCAGCTGATGCGGTACTGCTTGATCGGCGTGGCGCTCTCGGGCTTCGACCAGCCGATCGTGATCGTGTGGTCGCCGCGGCTGATCATCCGGACGTTGGAGACCCGGGCAGGTCGCGTGTCGGCGTACGCCGTCCTCGACAGGTCGCTCCACGGTCCCTGCCCGACCTTGTTCACGGCCGCGACGCGGAAGTTGTAGTCCTTGCTCTCCTTCAGGCCCGTGAAGTCGCAGCTGGTGGTGCGGCACTTGCGTGTGTCACCCGACCGCTCCTCCCTGAGCACGTAACCGGTGATCGGCGAGCCACCGTCGTCCTTGGGCGCGAACCACCCGAGGCGGATGGCGCCCTTCTCCACGTTGGTGTAGTCGTAGGGCTCACTGGGTTCACCCGGCAGTCCGGCGACCTCGACCTCGAGCCGTCCCTCAGCGCGGCGCGCGGGGCCGGCGGACGAGTCGTCGATGTCGCTCATGACGACGCGGAAGACGACGGTGCCCTTGGCATCTGGACCCGCCCGGAGCGTGACCCCGGACTGACCATCCGGGTTGGCCGTCACACCCGAGCCACTGATCAGGTCGGCCGAGAGGACCCTCGGTGAGGGGGCGGCAAGATCGGACACGAGGTAGCGAGCCGGGTCTAGGTCGCGGGACTTCCCCGCCTCGAGCTCCTCACCGCGGATCGCCAGCATGGTCGGCGGGGACGCGCTTTCCGGGCGGAAGCGCACGTCGGCCGGCTCGCTGCCCTCGGCGGTGATGGACAGCGTGGCCTCGCCACCTCTGCTCGCGTCCTCATCGGCGGCGACGCGAAGCACCGGAGTGCCGTTGCCTGAGACGGTGAGCCCGTCGAGCTCGCTGGTCCAGTGCCCTCGTAGTCCAGCGTGGCGGCGTCAGCCGGATCGAGTGTCCAGACGTTGCAGAAGGACGCGACGTCGAGCTCGAAGGTCTTGCCTGCGGGCATCGGAATGGTGGTCTGCGGGCACTCCAGCACGGGGGTGTCGTCCCCGACCCGGACCGGGATCGACAGCAGGGCGGTGTAACCGTCAGTCGGGTCCTGCGGGTCCTCGTTGCCTGCCTCGTTGGTCGCCGTCGTGACTTCCAGCAGAAGGGCTCCCGGGCCGCGGTAGCCGGGTCGGGCGGACACCTCGAACGAGTCGTCGCCCGTACGCTGCGTCTCCAGATCCGTCGGCGAGGCCGACACGGACTGGCGCCCGGTCAGCCGCAACGTTCCTCCGGACGGATTGACGACGTAGTCCTTGAGCTCGCCCTTGGCCGAGCCCCCTCGTCGATCATGATCTCCGCGCCCGGCTTCACGTAGGGGATCCCGGTCCCGGTCGGCGGTACGTACAACGACGCGGTTGCCGCCGCGCCGTCAGCGTCCTCGACCCGGAAGGGGACCACGATCGGGTCGGCCCCGCGAGTCACCTTGATCGTGGAGCCGTTGACGGTGGCCGCGCCCTCGGCGGCGTAGACCTCCGCCACCTTGAGGTCGGCAACGGTGCCGTCGGGGTCGTAGGCGCCCCCGAGGACGTCGACCGCGACGCGATCACTGTCGTCGGCCCGGCCGAAGGAGTCGAAGACGACCGGCGGGTTCTTGAAGTCATCCGCGGTGTCGACGCGCAACGTGGCCCTCGAGGTGGAGATGCCGTTGGAGATCTCGTAGACGACGATCACCGCCGTGCCCTTGGTGGTCGTCGACGCAGGCACGGAGACCGAGGTTGGTGTCCCGGTCGATCTCGACACCTTCGGGCTCGTCGACCAGCCGGAGCTTGACCTCGTCGCCGGGCGCGACGTAGTCGTTGGCGATCGGGTCGAAGACGGCGGTCCGGCCGGGCTCGACCGTGAGCTGGTCGGCCACCGCGAGCGGAGGCTGGGGCTCACCGGGCGGCACGACGGCCACGCGCACAAGTCCGGTCGCGACGGCCCCGTGGCTGTCGACGACGGAGTACTCGAACTCGTCGGTGCCCGTCATGCGCGGATAGGCCCCGGTACTCGAGGAAGTTGCCCCCGAAGGAGCTGATGCGGCCCCGTGTCGGTGCGGACGTGATGCCCGACACCGTGACCGGATCGCCTTCAGCGTCGATGCCGCTACCGGGCAGCCTGACCTTGATGACGCCGCCCGAGACCACGCGGCCCTCGAGCGTCGGCGGATCGGGAGCAGTGTTGGGGGCCTTGGTCGGGGTGACGACCACCGTCAGTCGCCCGATCGACGTCTCCCCGGTCGTGGGGCGCGCGATGTAGCGAACGTCGAACGAGTCCTGCTCCTTGAGGTCCGGAGCGATGTAGCGGATGTTGCGACCGGACACGAAGGCGGTGCCGATGTCTCCCTTGACACCGACCAACCGGTCGATCTCGAGCTGACCGGGGACCTCCTGCGCCGCGTCGGCGACCAGCGAGAGCCGGTCGCCCGACGGGGAGATGTCGTTGTCGAGCACGGGCGCGGTGACCGATGAACCACTGCGCACGTGCACCCGGTCGGGCGTGGTCACCGGCGAGTTGTCGGACGGCGCCGGTCGCTGGCTGACCGAGACCTCCCCCTCGATGCCCGAGGTGGAGCCGTTGCTGATCGTGTAGTGCACGAGCTGCGGATTGGGCGACAGGTCGCCCCGGCTCGCGGAGATCCGCAACCAGCGACCGTCGATGATCGCGACGTCGACCGGGGTTGCGGTTGTCGGCGACAGCACGTTGGACCACGAGCAGGCCACCCCGCGGGATCCGGGTCGTTGGCAAGGACGTCGACGATCCCGGCGCCCCGGCCGAAGACCGTCAGGTTGTCCGGCATCGCGATCGGGTCACCGGGCGACTTGGGACGAGGGCGTACGTCGATGCGGATCGTCTCCGAGTCGAGCCCGGCCTTGCCGAACGCCGCGTCGTACTCGATGAAGTAGGTGTCCGGCTTGTCGGCGGTGAACGTGATGACGCCGCTCTCAAGGTCCGTCTTGATCGTCGCGCCGGTCTGCGCAGGGATCTTGCCACCGAGCAGCAGCTCGGCATTCGGGTCGCCGGGGTCCGAGCCGGGCAGGTCGTTGAGCAGGGGCCGGATCTTGATCGGCTGGCCCTCTTCGCCGCGGACGACGTCGGGCTCGGCGGTCGCCGGGTAGGTCTCGCGGTCGCGCTCCTCCTGCACGTCGAAGGTGATCGTCTCCTTCACCGGCTCCGAGCGACCGTCGCTGACGGTGTACTCCACCCGGTACGTGTCGCCGCCCCGGCGCGAGCCCGTGAAGCGGATCCTCCCGTCGGAGGTCGTGCGGGCAACGGCGCCCGATTCGCCGGCGCCGAGCACCACCGCGGAATCGAGGACGAGGCTGTCGCCGTCGGAGTCGTCGCGCCAGTCGGAGAGCACCGGGACCGTGACCGCCCCGTTGGCGGGCGTTCGCCACCTGCGGGGTTCGAAGCCGTTGCGCAGTGCGGGCCGCTCGTTCTCGCCATTTCCGCGTACGGCGACGCTGACCGTCGCATGGGCACTGAAGTTGCTCCGGCCGTCGTCGATGTAGTAGTCGAACGAGGTGTTGCGGGCCTTGTCCGGCAGCCGGAGCACGATGGTCTGGCCGTCGGGACTGATCTCCGCCGTGGCGTCTCCCGTGGGCTGCTCCACGTTGACGATGCTCAGCAGCCGCCCTTCGGGGGCCGAGTCGTTGTCCGGGGGTGCAGGACCGTCACTCGCCCCGCGCGAGCGCCGTAGTTGTCGGCCTTCGCCTCGGGCGGAGTGCGCTCGCCCGAGCTCTGCTCCCCGGTTCTTCTTGTCCTCGTCCTTCACGTTCTTGCTCTTGGTGAAGGCGTTCCAGTTGTCGATCTCCTCGGGTGCCCGGTCGTCCGGGTCCCACACGGTCCCGCTGCTGTCGTCGTTGAGGACGATCTGTCCGCGGTTGACCCGGAAGGAGAGGTTGCTCGCCTTGCCGCCGAGCGTCGAGTGCTGCGCGCCGTCGGCACCACACTGCACGATCAGCTCGCCGAGGCCGCCCGACCGGGCGGCATACGAACAGGCACCGAGCCGGACGGACTCGATCGCCCTGCCGCTCCCCTCGCCCACGACACTGGTGTCGCCGGACTCGAGATCGACGCTGCGCAGGCTGTCGGGCGTGGTGACCAGCACGGAGGTGGCGTCCGGGCCAGCCTGCTGGAGCACGCTGCCCTCGGGCACCGTCGTGGTGGCGCCGTCGAGCACGGCCAGCTCGCCACTGGCGCCGTCGAGGGTGACGACGGTCTCGCCGACCGCGGTGAGACTCGTGGGCGAACCCGCCTCGTCGGGCAGGTCCTCCTCGCGGGGCTTCTCGAACAGGTCTCCGTCGGGGACGAGGTAGGTGACCGTGCCCTCCTCGGCGGACGTGGCGATCACGGTCCCCGACTGCGTCACCGTCAGGGCCGCTCCGTCACCGACGGTCGTCACGGCCTTGGCCCGGACGTCCAGCGGCGAGATGAGCGGCTTGCCCCGCTGCGGGTCGAGTCGCACTGCCCACAGGTCGCCTGTCTCGGGATCGATGGACGCGAACGTGCCGCCCGCCATCTGCAGGTCGCCGTCGGTGGGGATCGAGATCTTGCCCGTGGCGTCGAACTTCGAGGTCAGCGGATCGATGACCTGGGCCGTGCCTGCCTTGCGATCGATCGCGGCGACGGCCGCGCCGTCCTGCACGATGTCGAGGTCTCGGTCGCCGCCGTTCTCGCCGTAGACGATCGTGTCGAGCTGGTTGATCGGCTTGTTGATCCGGCCGTTGATGCCGCGATCGCCGTGGACGACCCAGATGCCTCCGTCGTTCAGCTGGGCCTCGTGGGCCCGGTAGCCGTCGGCCGCCACGGCATAGCCGATGACCGCACCTGCGGCCAGCACCGGGGCAGTGTTGGACGCCACGGCAGCCTTGTGCCGACGTATGAATCCAGCGCGTGCCACCAGCGTCCCCCTACGAAGCTGTGCGACTAACCCGAAAAGCCGCACGGTGAGCGTATGTAGGTGTGCGCTTGAGGACAAGTTGAGACAGAGTGGCGTCTCATCAGCGACCATGGTTGACAGGTCGCATGACCGGGCATGGGGCAAGGTATGACAGCAGTGGCCACTCAACGGGGTGAGGAGGCAAGCGTGGTCGTGGAGACCGGGTACGCCGCAGGGGATGGCGTCCTTCTCGGCGCGGGGGATCACTGGGTGCTCGTGACCGACCCGGGAGACGACGACGTCCCGGACGAGATCTGGGACGTGATCTCGGGCGCGCGCGCGAGCGACACGCCGATCACCGAGCAGGTGCTGGCGATCGTGGAGAAGGCCTTCGGGGGCGCGCCCCCGGCTTGGCGATCGTCGACCTCGCCAACGGCGGATCAACGTCCATCTCGCGGGGCAGCGGACACGTCCGCGTGTCCGGCGCCGATCGGGTCCTCTCGCTCGAGGGTGGCTCGGACCCGGACGCGATGCCGCGACTGCGCCGCCTCGCCGGGGGCGTCGTGGCCGCTTCGCGCGCGACGCTGAAGCCACTCGCCCACCGCACGGCGCCGCCCCGAGTCCACGCCACACCACCTCCGCCGGCCGGCGGCCTGCTCATCGACGGCATCCCGGACTCGATCCTTGCCGCGAGCGGGCCCGATGGTCCTCCCCCGCGACAGCGTCGCCGGTCCGCGCCCGACCGCGACCACGACACCGGCTCCCTCACCGACACGACCGAGCCCGACCCCGCGTTCATCGAGCGGATCTCCGAGGGCACGCACACCACCATCCAGCCGCCGGGCGCCGAGGGACCTGTCGACGAGCCGGTCGACGACCACGACGGGTCCACCGTGCACCGACCGGAGCTCGCCGCGCACCTGCGCCACGAGACCTCCGACCTCGTGCTCGCGATCAACTGTCCCAGCGGACACCTGACGCCGGCCGACAGCAGGTCGTGCCGGGTCTGTCGCCAGCCAGTGGCTCCCCGGGAGCCGCACCGTGTGCCGCGGCCCACGCTGGGCGGACTCCGCCTGCCCACCGGGGAGGTCGTGCCGCTCGATCGCGGTGTCGTGCTGGGACGCAAGCCGGCACCACTCGAGGACAGCACCGACTGGCCGCACCTCGTGCACCTGCCCGCCGACCACACGTTCGTGTCGCGCATGCACCTGCACATCGAGCTCGACGGCTGGAACGTCCCGGCGCGCGACCTCGATTCGCGGGGTGGCACGATGCTCACCATGCCCGGACGCGATCCCGAACGAATGCGCGCCGGCGAGGCCTATGTCCTCGAGCCCGGTTGCCGTCTCGACTCGGCCGAGGTCTACGAGGTCCGCTTCGAGGTCGGCCCGGTGGTGCCACGGTGAGTTCCCCGATGAGTGCACCAGTCATCGGTGGCTTCACGTTCGTCGAGCACCTGGGCAGTGGCGGTTTCGCCGATGTCTTCCTCTACGAGCAGCAGTGGCCCCGCCAGCGCGTCGCCGTCAAGGTGGTGCGCCCCGACGTCCCCCTCAACGACCGCGAGAAGCAGCTCTTCACGGCCGAGGCCAACGCGATGGCCACGCTGGCCGACCACCCCTACATCGTCTCGGTGATCACCGCCGGCGTCACCGCCGACGGCGGCCGGCCCTACCTCGTGATGCGCTACTGCCCGCCGCCCGACCTCGGCGTGCGCGTGCGGTCCAACCCGATGGCGGTCGTGGACGCCGTCAGCACCGGTATCAAGCTGGCCAGCGCCATCGAGACCGCGCACCGCTCGGGCATCCTGCACCGCGACATCAAGCCCAGCAACGTGCTGGTCACGACCTACCACGAGCCGGCGCTCACCGACTTCGGCATCGCCGGGCACATCGCCGACGTGGCGGGCGAGAGCGACGTGCGCATCTCCTACCCCCGGTCGCCGCCCGAGCTGCTCGACGGGCGCTCCAACGGGTCCGTGGTCTCCGACGTCTACTCCCCGGGCGCCACGATCTGGCACCTGCTCGTCGGTCGTTCCCCGTTCTCGATTCCCTCCGGTGACAACTCGACCCGGGCGCTCAGCGCTCGCATCCTGCACGCCGCCGCACCGGCCACCCAGCGCTCGGACGTGCCGCCGGCACTCGACCGGCTGCTCCAGCAGTGCCCGGCCAAGAACCCCGCCCACCGTCCGCAGAGTGCCCTCGAGCTCGCGCGCAGCCTGCAACAGATCGAGGCCGCCGCCAACTGGCCGCGGACCGGCGTGGCGGTGGAGGGCGATCGTCACGACTCCTCGGTGGCGGCCGCCGAACCGGAGCCGGAGGAGGACCGGACTGTGATGAAGGCCGTCACGGTGATCTCCGCCTCGGGTCCGCGCCGGATCGCGACGGCGCAGACCACGCCCGAGACCGAGCCCGACGACCGCCGGGTCTCGGGCATCGTGTGGGCCGTCATCGGTGTGGTGGCCACGATCGCCCCGGTGGGCGGCCTGATCCTCAGCGGAGGCGGTGGCCGCGACGAGCCCCCGCCCGTCACCCCCACCACCTCCGACACGCCATCGCCGCTCATCGCCGACACCCTCACGCGTCCGCCGAGCCTCAGCGGACAGCGCAAGGGCGGCGCGGTGGTGTTCCGGTGGGACAGCCCGGAGTCCGTGGACGCCGGCGACGAGTGGATCTGGCAGGAGGTCGGCGCCGAGACCTTCGAACGCACGACCGGGCTCTCCGCCGGGATCACCAGCGACGAGCAGGTGTGCCTCGAGGTGCGCCGGGTGCGCGGTTCCGACGAGTCGCCCACGGCCAACGAGTGCGTGCCCTGAGCGAGGAGCGGCGGACGCGACGTAGTCGCGGCGGGCGCTCCTCGCGAACCCCGCAGCCGCTTGCGGCAAGGGGGCGTCTCCCGCGACGTAGTCGCGGCGGGCGCTCCTCGCGAACCCCGCAGCCGCTTGCGGCAAGGGGTCGCCTCATCGTCGCGGCACTCGCCATGGCCTGTACGCCGCTGCCCACCCCCGCGCAGGCCGCGGACGACTCCCGGGTCGATCGGCTGCTGTCGGCCGTCGAGGTCGTGGCCACTGAGCCCTACCACCCCGGCTACGACCGCGACTGCGATCCGGGGGCCTGCGTCTCCGGCGAGCCGTGGACCGACGACCACGACGGCCCGTTCGCCCACAACGGGTGCACCACCCGCGAAGACGTGCTGCTCCAGCAGATGCGCGACATCGAGATGCGGTGGGGATCGAAGTGCCGCATCTACGACGCCCGGCTCACAGACCCCTACACCGGTCGTCGGCTGACGTGGCAGGACGACGGTTACTACATCTCGATCGACCACATCTACCCGCTGGCCGAGGCGTGGCACGGCGGCGCCCGGGCGTGGCCGCAGCGTCGCCGTACAGCCTTCGCGAACGACGTCCGGCGCGGGCTGCTCGCCGTCTCGGCCGCCGCCAACGACGCCAAGGAGGCGTCGAGCCCCTCGGAGTGGCTGCCGCCTCGCCGGCGCTACCACTGCACCTATGCGCGGAAGTATCTCCGGGTGGCAGTGGCGTGGGACCTTCCGATCACCAGCGCCGACGAGGCGACACTGCGCCGCCCGGAGTGCTGAGCAGCCTCGGCTGCTGATTCAGTCGTTGTCCCAGTCACGGCGAGGACCCGTTGCGGCGTCCTGCTCGGCCGCGGTCATCCGACCGGAGACCACCCGGGGACGCGACCGCGGTGACGGCCGGGGTGCCGATGATGACCACGAGCGACAACCAGATCGGGATCTCGGGCGCCCAGTGGATGCCGTGGCCGCCGTTGATGAAGGGCAGCTCGTTCTCGTGCATCGCGTGCAGGATCAGCTTGACGCCGATGAAGGCGAGCAGGAACGCGAGCCCGTAGGACAGGTAGATCAGGCGCTGGAGCAGGCCGCCGATCAGGAAGTAGAGCTGGCGCAGGCCCATCAGCGCGAAGATGTTGGCGGTGAAGACGAGGTAGGGGTCCTGGGTGAGGCCGTAGATCGCCGGGATCGAGTCGAGCGCGAACAGCAGGTCGGTCGTGCCGAGGGTCAGCACCACCGGGAACATCGGGGTGATGACGCGCTTGCCGTTCTCCGGGCTGAAGAGTTTGGTCCCGTTCCATTCCTTGGTGGCCGGCAGGTGGTTCTCCGCGAACTTCACCGGGCGGTTCTCCTCGTACTCGTCCTCGTCCTCACCGCCCTCCTTGGCCAGCTTGACGGCGGTGTACACGAGGAAGAGGCCGAAGAGGTAGAAGACCCAGCTGAACTCGTTGACTGCGGCGGCGCCCACGATGATGAAGATCGCCCGCATGATCAGGGCCAGCACGATGCCGATCATCAGCGCCGTCTGCTGGAACTGCCGGGGCACGGCAAAGCTGTTCATGATGATGATGAAGATGAACAGGTTGTCGACCGAGAGGCTGTACTCCGTCAGCCAGCCGGCGAAGAACTCCGCCCCGGGGTTGGGCGAGAGCTCGTGCGGGTGGGCGAAGACGAGCAGTGCCACGCCGAAGACGATCGCCATGCCCACGAAGAGCGCCGGGTGGCGTGATACCTCGCCCATGGTGGGCTCGTGCGGGCGCCGGGCGATGACGAGCAGGTCGACCAGCAGCACCCCCACGGTCACGACGATCGTGATCGCCCAGACTGCGGGTGAGGCGACCGAGTCGCCGAGAATTGCATTCACGTGTGGATTCTCCTCCGGAGTGGATCGGGACTGCACACGGCATTCACCGCGCGTACGTAGGACTCCGGAGGTCTCTTCCGCTCGCGACTCCTGCGCACGCGAACCGATGGCACCGGGTGTGGGCTCGCGCCCGCGCCTGTACTGACGACACCATCACGGGGAATACTCCCCTCCTGTGTCGTCAGTCTTTCACGCGTGTGTACGGCGACGCGAACTCGCCCACGCGCCGACCGCTTCAGCGACCGCCGAACGGGACTCCGAGCTCGGCGAGGCGTGCGGCCCCACCGTCGACGGCCGTCAGCACCCGGGTGCCCTCGGGCGTGAGCGTGAAGGTGTGCTCGGAAGTGGGCGGCCATCGACCCGTCGATCGTGGCTACGGTCCAGTCGTCCTCGAGGAGGTCGGTCTCCTTCGACCCGAGGGTCACCATCGGCTCGACCGCAAGGGCGAGGCCCTCCACGAGCGTCGGGCCCTTGCCCGGGCGACCGAAGTTGGGGACGTTGGGCGCCATGTGCATCTCGGTTCCGATGCCGTGTCCGGTGTAGTCCTCGAGGATGCCGTAGCTCCCCCGGCTGCGGACGTGACGCTCGACGGCGTGCGAGATGTCGGTGACACGCCCTCCGAGCCGGGCCGCGGCCAGACCCGCCCACAAGGCTGCCTCGGTGACCCGCATGAGCTCGGTGACCTCGGCAGCGACCTCACCGATCGCTACCGTGATCGCGGCGTCGCCGTGCCAGCCGTCGACGATCGCACCGCAGTCGATGGAGATGATGTCGCCGTCGGCCAGCACACGCTGGCCGGGGATGCCGTGCACGACCTCGTCATTGACCGACGCACAGATCGTGGCCGGGAAGGGCGGGTGGCTGTATCCCTTGAACGACGGGATGCCGCCGTGGTCGCGGATGTTGGCCTCGGCGATCGCGTCGAGCTCGCCGGTGGTCACACCCGGGCGGGCGGCCGCGCGCAACAGCTCGAGGGTCTCCCCACCGGGAGCCCGGCGACCCGCATCTTGTCGATCTGGGCGCGGGTCTTGATCTCCGAGGCCCCGGTTGGCGAACACCACTGGTTCAGTCAGCTCTGCGGCACGACATCCAGCGCGTCGAAGATGCGCTGGGTGACGTCGTCGATCTCACCGAGGCCGTCGACCTCGATGATCAGGTTGCGCTGGCGGTAGACCTCGATCAGCGGCGCGGTCTCCTCGGCGTAGATCTCCCCGGCGCCGGCGGATCACGTCCGCGGTGTCGTCGGCGCGACCCTCGGTCTCGGCCCGCTGGAGCAGCCGCTCGACGACCTCGTCCCGGTTGACCGTGAGCACGACCACGGCGTCGAGGGCGTGACCGGTGTGCTTGATCATCCCGTCGAGCTCTTCGACCTGCGCGAGGGTGCGCGGGTAGCCGTCGAGCAGGAAGCCGGGGTCAGCGTCGGGCTCGTCGATGCGGTTGCGCACCATCTTGTTGGTGACCTCGTCGGGGACGTATTCGCCGGCGTCCATGTAGCGCTTGGCCTCGATGCCCAGCTCGGTGCCCCGGGTGACGTTGGCCCGGAAGATGTCTCCGGTCGAGATGGCCGGGATGGCGAAGTGCTCGGCGATGAACTTCGCACGGGTGCCCTTGCCCGCGCCGGGCGGGCCCATGATGATGAGTCTCATTTAACGCAGGAACCCTTCGTAGTTGCGCTGCTGGAGCTGGCTCTCGATCTGCTTCACGGTGTCCAGCGCGACGCCGACCATGATCAGGATCGAGGTGCCGCCGAAGGGGAAGTTCTGGTCGGCGTTGATCATGGCAAACGCGATCAGCGGCACCAGCGAGATGAGGCCGAGGTACATCGCTCCGGGGAACGTGATGCGGGACAAGACATATGCGAGGTAGTCCTCGGTCGGCTTGCCCGCCCGGATCCCGGGGATGAAGCCGCCGTACTTCTTCATGTTGTCAGCGACCTCTTCGGGGTTGAAGGTGATCGAGACGTAGAAGTACGTGAAGAAGATGATCAGCAGGAAGTAGACCGCCATGTAGAGGGGGTTGTCGCCACTGACCAGATACTTGTTGATGAACTGCAGCACGGGTGACGTGCTGGTCTGGTTGAACTGCACAGCCATCGCCGGGAGGTAGAGCAGCGAGCTGGCGAAGATGACCGGGATGATGCCGGCCTGGTTGACCTTGAGCGGGATGTACGTCGACGAGCCACCGAACATCTTGCGACCGACCATGCGTCGGGCGTACTGCACGGGGATGCGTCGCTGCGCCTGCTCGATGAAGATGACGGCCGCGACCGGGATCAGGCCGATCACCATCACGATCGCGAAGACGGCCCAGCCTTGCGACGTCTGGACGCCCCACAACGAGGACGGGAACGTCGCGACGACCCGGCAGAAGATCATGATCGACATGCCGTTGCCGATGCCGCGGTCGGTGATGAGCTCGCCGAGCCACATGATGACGGCGGTGCCGGCGGTCATGGTGATGACCATCGTCAGGAAGGTCGCGGTGCTGTCGCTGTGCAGCAGGTCGCGGTCACAGCCCCCGGAGCAGGTTGCCGGAGCGCGCCAGCGCCACGATCCCGGTGGCCCGGAGCAGCGCGAGGCCAAGCGTGAGGTAGCGCGTGTACTGCGTGATCTTGGTCTGGCCCGCCCGGCCCTCCTTCTTCAGCGCTTCGAGCCGCGGGATCACCACGACGAGCAGCTGCAGAATGATGCTGGCGGTGATGTAGGGCATGATCCCCAGCGCGAAGATCGTCAGCTGGAGCAGCGCACCACCGGAGAACAGGTTGACGAGCTGGTAGAGCCCGTTGGACTCCACGTCGTTGAGGCACGCATCGACGTTGGCAACGTGGACACCGGGCGTCGGCACCCGGGAGCCGAGCCGGAAGATCATGACAATCAGCAGGACGAACAGCAGCTTGCGCCGCAGGTCCGGCGTGCGGAAAGCGTTGGCGAACGCGCTGAGCACAGGATCCTCTTTCTGATGCGTTGCCGGCGCAGGAGGCGTCCTGACCCGGCCGATGAAACCCTCGGTGAAACTAGTGGGACTACCTCCGAGAGGGCCCGGGGAAGCCTAACAGTGACGTGACTGTCCAGTTGCCCCGGTGAACGCGCAAGCCCGGCCGCACAGTTCCCACTGTTCGGCCGGGCAGCGATCTAGCGATGTTCGGTGATGGTCCTCAGACCACCGTGGCGGTGCCGCCAGCGGCCTCGATCTTCTCCTTGGCGGAGCCCGAGAACACGTTGGCGCTGACCCGGACGGCGACGTTGATGTCGCCCCCCGGCCGAGCACCTTGACCGGCTGGCCCTTGCGGACCGCGCCGTTGGCGACCGGGTCCTCGACCGAGACGGCTCCACCCTGCGGGAAGAGCTCGCCCAGCTTGTCGAGGTTGACGACCCGGAACTCCACCTTGAACGGGTTCTTGAACCCCTTCAGCTTGGGCAGACGCATGTGGATCGGCATCTGGCCACCTTCGAAGGCGACCGGAACCCGGTAGCGAGCCTTGGTGCCCTTGGTACCGCGGCCCGCGGTCTTGCCCTTGGAGCCCTCACCGCGACCCACGCGGGTCTTGGCGGTCTTGGCGCCCGGTGCGGGGCGCAGGTGGTGCAGCTTGAGAGCAGCCATGTCAGTCGACCTCCTCGACCGTCACCGGGTGACGGACGGTCTGGACCATGCCCCGGATCTCCGGGCGGTCCTCCTTGACGACCACATCGTTGATCCGCTTCAGGCCCAGCGAGCGCAGAGTGTCGCGCTGGTTCTGCTTGAGACCGATGAGGCCCTTGTTCTGCGTGACCTTGAGCTGGGCCATCAGGACGACACCCCCGCAGCGGCCGCAGCAGCGGCCTCGACCTTGCCGGCCTCGCGAGCCTTGAGGATCGCGGCCGGGGTGACCTGCTCGACGGTCAGGCCGCGACGAGCGGCGACCTGCTCGGGCTCTTCCAGCATCTTCAGCGCGGCCACGGTGGCGTGGACGATGTTGATCTGGTTGGAGGAACCGAGCGACTTGCTCAGGACGTCGTGGATGCCGGCGCACTCGAGAACCGCGCGCACGGGACCACCGGCGATGACACCGGTACCGGGGGACGCCGGGCGGAGCAGGACGACGCCTGCCGCCTTCTCGCCCCTGGACCGGGTGCGGGATGGTGCCCCGGATGCGGGGAACCTTGAAGAAGGACTTCTTGGCTTCCTCGACACCCTTGGCGATCGCCGCGGGAACTTCCTTCGCCTTGCCGTAGCCGACGCCGACGAGACCGTCGCCGTCGCCCACGATCACGAGGGCGGTGAAGCTGAAGCGACGACCACCCTTCACGACCTTGGCAACTCGGTTGATGGCTACGACGCGCCTCGATGTAGACAGACTTTTCAGCGCCGCCACCGCGACGGTCGTCACGCTGACGACGGTCGCCCGAGCCACCGCTGCGCTGTCCGCGCTGGGCTCCGCTCATGAGATGTGCTCCATATCTAAGATCTCTCTCTTACCGCGTTGGCGATCAGAACGACAGTCCGCCCTCACGGGCGGCGTCTGCAAGGGCCGCGATGCGGCCGTGGTACTTGTTGCCGGCGCGGTCGAAGACGACTGCGTCGATGCCAGCGGCCTTGGCGCGCTCGGCAACGAGCTCACCGACCTTGACTGCCTTGGCAGTCTTGTCACCTGCGGCGGCGCGGACGTCGGCCTCCATGGTGGAGGCGTAGGCCAGCGTCGCACCCTGCAGGTCGTCAACGACCCGGACAGAGAGGTGCTTGGCCGACTTGGTGACGACCGAGCGCGGACGCTCGGCAGTGCCGGAGACGCGCTTGCGGCCTCGGACCTGACGACGCAGACGCGACTTGACGCGACCAGCGGTGTGCTTGTTGTTGCTCAGTGAGATAGCCATGTCACTTACCGGCCTTTCCGACCTTGCGGCGGATGTGCTCGCCGGAGTAACGCACGCCCTTGCCCTTGTAGGGCTCAGGCTTGCGCAGCTTGCGGATCTTGGCCGCGACCTCACCCACGAGCTGCTTGTCGATACCGACGACGCCGAGCTTGGTCGGGCCCTCGGTCGTGAACGTGATGCCCTCAGGTGCGTCGAACACGATCGGGTGGGAGTAGCCGAGCTGGAACTCGAGCTGCGTGGGGCCCTTGGGCAGCACGCGGTAACCCACGCCCACGATCTCGAGCTTCTTCTCGTAGCCCTCGGTGACGCCGACAACCATGTTGTTGATCAGGGTGCGGGTCAGACCGTGCAGCGAGCGGCTTTCGCGCTCGTCGTTCGGGCGGTTGACGGAGAGGACGCCGTCCTCACCCTTCTCCACCACGATGGGCGTGGCCACGGTGTGGCTGAGCGTGCCCTTGGGGCCCTTGACGGTGACCGTCGCCCGGTCGATGGCAACATCGACACCGGACGGGACCGGGATGGGGAGCCTGCCAATACGCGACATGCTTGTTTCTCCTTCTGGTCTAGTAGTCCGGATTACCAGACGTAGGCGAGGACTTCTCCGCCCACGCCCTTCTGGTTGGCCCGGCGGTCGGTCAGGAGGCCCCGGCTCGTCGAGATGATCGCGACACCCAGCCCGCCGAGGACCTTCGGGAGACCCGTGGCCTTGGCGTAGACCCGGAGACCGGGCTTGCTGATGCGGCGGACCCCGGCGATGGAGCGCTCGCGGTTGCGGCCGTACTTGAGCGTGACGATCAGCGTCTTGCCGACCTCACCCTCAGTCGGCTCCTTCACGTCGAACGACGTGATGTAGCCCTCCTGCTTGAGGATCTCGGCGAGGCCTTCCTTCATCTTGCTGAAGGGCATCGACACCTCGTCGTGGTACGCCCTGGTTGGCGTTGCGCAGACGCGTCAGCATGTCTGCGATCGGGTCAGTCATGGTCATAGCTGGATGTTCTCTCTCTTCTGTGGTTTCCGCGCTGGGCGGACCTTCAGCGGTTGTGAGGTGAAAGTCTGGTGGCTTACCGGGAGGACTTGGTCACGCCGGGCAGCTCGCCACGGTGTGCCATCTCGCGCAGGCAGATCCGGCACAGGCCGAACTTGCGGTAGACCGCCTTGGGGCGGCCGCAGCGCTGGCAACGGGTGTAGCCACGAACCGCGAACTTGGGCTTGCGGGCGGCCTTGACCTTGAGCGAAGTCTTCGCCATGTCAGTTCTCCTTGAACGGGAAGCCGAGCTGCTTGAGCAGGGCGCGACCCTCGTCGTCGTTGGTGGCGGTGGTG
Organism: Nocardioides sp. B-3; assembly: GCF_024703895.1. Lineage (GTDB taxonomy): Bacteria > Actinomycetota > Actinomycetes > Propionibacteriales > Nocardioidaceae > Nocardioides. The sequence goes on along the minus strand of NZ_CP087968.1, from coordinate 2,502,349 downwards.
ACGACCGTGATGTCCATACCGCGCGAGCGGTCGATCTTGTCCTGGTCGATCTCGTGGAACATGACCTGCTCGGTCAGACCGAACGTGTAGTTGCCACGACCGTCGAACTGCTGGGCACTGAGCCCGCGGAAGTCGCGGATGCGCGGCAGGGCGAGGGACAGCAGGCGGTCGAGGAACTCCCACATGCGGTCGCCACGCAGCGTGACGTGGGCGCCGATCGGCATACCCTCGCGCAGCTTGAACTGGGCGATCGACTTGCGAGCCTTGGTCACCGACGGCTTCTGGCCGGTGATCGCGGTCAGGTCCTTGATCGCGCCTTCGATGAGCTTGGAGTCGCGAGCAGCTTCGCCCACACCCATGTTCACGACGATCTTGGTCAGGCCGGGGACCTGCATGATGTTCTTGATGTCGAACTCGGTCTGCAGCGCCGGAATGATCTCCGCGCGGTAGCGAGCCTTGAGGCGCGGGATCTCGGTGGTGGTCTCAGCCATCTCAGATCTCCTTACCGGTCTTGCGCGACACGCGAACGCTGCGCTCTGCGGGGTACGTCGAGCCGTCGGCGCGACGCTTGGTCACCTCGTCGCGACGGAAACCGACGCGGGTGACGCCGTCACCCTCGACGAGCATGACGTTGCTGACGTGGATGGGGGCCTCGGCCGTGATGATGCCGCCGGTGTTGCCACCCCTGGACCGCCTTGGTGTGCCGCTTGACGCGGTTGACACCCTCGACGATCACGCGCTGATCCTCACGGAGCACCGAGATGACCTTGCCTTCGGCGCCCTTGTCCTTGCCCGCGATCACCTTGACGGTGTCGCCCTTCTTGATATTCATGCCTTTACCCATCTCTCACAACACCTCGGGGGCGAGCGAGATGATCTTCATGAACTTCTTCTCGCGCAGCTCGCGGCCCACGGGGCCGAAGATGCGGGTGCCTCGCGGCTCGCCATCGGCCTTGAGGATCACGGCGGCGTTCTCGTCGAACTTGATGTAGGAACCATCGGCACGACGGCGCTCCTTGACGGTGCGCACGATGACGGCCTTGACGACGTCGCCCTTCTTGACGTTGCCACCGGGGATCGCATCCTTGACAGTGGCGACGATGACGTCACCGATGCCGGCGTAGCGACGGCCCGAGCCACCGAGAACACGGATGCAGAGGATCTCCTTTGCACCGGTGTTGTCGGCGACCTTGAGTCGCGACTCCTGCTGGATCATTATTTCTCCCGGTTGTCGAGCTGGTTCTCACCGATCTCAGAGGATCGCGAGCCCGGCCGAACGGATGTGTGGTGAGGTGAAGCTCAGAGGCGGTGAAGCCTCAGGTCACTTGGCCTTCTCGAGGACCTCGACGAGGCGCCAGCGCTTGGTGGCCGACAGCGGACGGGTCTCCATGATCAGGACCCGGTCGCCGATGCCGCACTGGTTCTCCTCGTCGTGCGCCTTGAGGCGCGAGGTCCGACGCATGACCTTGCCGTAGAGCGCGTGCTTCACGCGGTCCTCGACCGTGACGACGATGGTCTTGTCCATCTTGTCGCTCACGACCGAGCCCTCGCGGACCTTGCGCTGGTTGCGCGCCCGGTCCTGGGTGGTCTCAGTGGTCTCGCTCATGCGCTGGCCTCTTCAGTGTTGGTGCTTCCCGGGGTGCTGCGGATTCCGAGCTCGCGCTCACGCACCACGGTGTAGATCCGGGCAATGTCCTTCTTGACCGTCCGGAGACGACCGTGGCTCTCCAGCTGGCCGGTGGCCGCCCGGAAGCGGAGGTTGAACAGCTCCTCCTTGGCCTCGCGGAGCTTCGACTCGAGGTCGACAGCGTTGAGCTCGTCGAGCTCGAAGGCATTCAGCTTGTTGCTCATCAGAATTCACCTGCCTCGCGGGAAATGAACCGGCACTTCATGGGGAGCTTGTGCATCGCGCGGCGCATGGCCTCGCGAGCGGTCTCCTCGTCCACACCGGAAAGTTCGAACATGACGCGGCCGGGCTTGACGTTGGCCACCCACCACTCGGGCGAACCCTTACCGGAACCCATGCGGGTCTCGGCGGGCTTCTTGGTCAGCGGGCGGTCCGGGTAGATGTTGATCCAGACCTTTCCGCCTCGCTTGATGTGGCGGGTCATGGCGATACGGGCCGACTCGATCTGTCGGTTGGTCACGTAGTGACCCTCGATCGCCCTGGATGCCGAAGTCACCGAAGGCGAGCTTCGTGCCGCCCTTGGCCGCACCGGTCCGCTTGGGGTGGTGCTGCTTGCGGTGCTTGACGCGACGGGGCATCAACATTGCTTCAGCCCTCCTGTCCGGTCGTGGCCGCAGCCTCAACAGCCGGAGCGTCGGTCGCGGCGGGAGCAGCGGCCTCGGCGGGGGCGTCGGAGCGAGCGGGACGGTCGGTGCGGGTGCCACGGCTCGGACGCTCGCCGCCGCGGGTGGGACGACCACCAGCGCCGCCTGCGCCACCGCGACCCGGAGCACCGGCGCGAGCAGCAGCCTGCGCTCGGCGCTCGGCACGCGTGCCGGCAACCTCACCCTTGTAGATCCAGACCTTCACGCCGATGCGGCCGAAGGTCGTCTTGGCCTCGTAGAAGCCGTAGTCGATGTCGGCACGCAGCGTGTGCAGCGGAACGCGACCCTCGCGGTAGAACTCGGTGCGCGACATCTCGGCGCCGTTGAGACGACCCGAGCACTGGATCCGGATGCCCTTGGCACCGGAGCGCATCGAGGTCTGCATGGCCTTCTTCATCGCACGACGGAACTGCACGCGACCGGAGAGCTGCTCGGCAACTCCCCGGGCGACGAGCTGGGCGTCGATCTCGGGGTTCTTGACCTCGAGGATGTTCAGCTGCACCTGCTTGCCGGTGAGCTTCTCGAGCTCGCCGCGGATGCGGTCGGCCTCGGCGCCACGGCGACCGATGACGATGCCCGGACCGCGGTGTGGATGTCCACTCGCACGCGGTCGCGGGTGCGCTCGATCTCGACCTTGGAGATGCCGGCCCGTTCCATGCCCTTGGAGAGCAGGCGACGGATCGCGACGTCCTCACCGACGTAGGACTTGTAGAGCTTGTCGGCGTACCAACGGCTCTTGTGGTCCGTCGAGATGCCCGGGCGGAACCCGTTCGGGTTGATCTTCTGACCCATCAGGCATTCCTTCCGTTCTTCTTCGCGGCGGCGACGTCGGCCGGCTGCACGACGAGCGTGATGTGGCTGGTGCGCTTGTTGATGCGGGTCGCACGACCCTGCGCACGCGGACGCCAACGCTTCATCGTCGGGCCCTCGTCGACCATCGCGACGGAGACGACGAGGTCAGCCTTCGGCAGGCCCTCGGTGGTCTCGGCATTGGCGATGGCGCTCTCCAGCACCTTGTAGACGGTCTCCGAGGCGGCCTGCGGCGCGAACTGCAGGAGCGACAGAGCGTCGTCGACGGGAAGACCGCGGACCATGTCGACGACACGGCGGGCCTTCATGGGGGTGATACGGACGTAGCGGGCGCTCGCGAAGGCCCCGGGCTGGTCGCCCAGCAGGGTCTCGCGGCGGGCGCTCGTGCGCTGGCGCTCGGTGACGCTCATCGGCGCTTTCCCTTCCGGTCTTCCTTGACGTGACCCTTGTAGGTCCGCGTCGGTGCGAACTCACCGAGCTTGTGACCGACCATCGAGTCGGTGACGAACACGGGAACGTGCTTGCGACCGTCGTGCACCGCGATGGTGTGACCGATCATGTCGGGCACGATCATCGACCGGCGTGACCGGAGTCTTGATGACGTTGTGGGTGCCCTTGTCGTTCTCGGCGTCCACCTTCTTCTGAAGGTGGTCGTCGATGAAGGGGCCCTTCTTCAGGCTGCGAGGCATAGCTGTTACTTCCTACCCTTGCCGGACTTGCGACGACGGATGATCTGGGAGTCGGAGGCCTTGCGCTTGCGCGTGCGGCCTTCCTTCTGGCCCCGGGGGCGACACCGGGTGGCGACCACCGGACGTCTTGCCCTCACCACCACCGTGCGGGTGGTCGACCGGGTTCATGACGACACCGCGCACGGTCGGGCGAACGCCCTTCCAGCGCATGCGGCCAGCCTTGCCCCAGTTGATGTTGGACTGCTCGGCGTTGCCGACCTCGCCGATCGTGGCGCGGCAGCGCACGTCGACGAAGCGCATCTCGCCCGAAGGCAGACGCAGCGTGGCGCGGCTGCCCTCGCGGGCCACCAGCTGGGCGGAGTTGCCGGCCGAGCGGGCGATCTTGGCGCCGCCGCCCGGACGAAGCTCCACGCAGTGGATGGTGGTACCGACCGGGATGTTGCGCAGCGGCAGGTTGTTACCGGGCTTGATGTCGGCGTTGGGGCCGGACTCGACGGGCGTGCCCTGCTCGAGACCCTTGGGGGCCACGATGTAGCGCTTCTCGCCGTCGACGTAGTGCAGCAGCGCGATGCGCGCCGTGCGGTTGGGGTCGTACTCGATGTGAGCGACCTTGGCCGGCACGCCGTCCTTGTCGTAGCGACGGAAGTCGATGATGCGGTAGGCGCGCTTGTGGCCGCCACCCTTGTGCCGGGTGGTGATGCGCCCCCGGTTGTTGCGGCCGCCGTTCTTGGGCAGCGGACGCGTCAGCGACTTCTCGGGCGTGGTCCGAGTGATCTCGACGAAGTCGGCCACCGAGGAGCCACGACGGCCCGGGGTGGTCGGCTTGTACTTGCGGATAGCCATATCAGTTCCTATTCGTACAACCCGGTCAGGAGACCGGACCGCCGAAGATGTCGATGCGGTGACCCTCAGCGAGGCTGACGATTGCGCGCTTGGTGTTGGCGCGCTTGCCGAGGCCGGTCTTGGTGCGACGCGTCTTGCCCCGGCGGTTGATCGTGTTGACCGAGGTCACCTTGACGTTGAAGATCTTCTCGACCGCAATCTTGATCTCGGTCTTGTTGGCGCTCGGACGCACGATGAACGTGTACTTGTTGGCGTCGAGGAGGCTGTAGCTCTTCTCGGAGACGACCGGTGCGATCAGGATGTCGCGGTGGTCCTTGTGCAGGGTGCTCACTTGTCGTCCTCCTTGGCAGCGCCACCGGCACGCTTGAAGCCAGCGGCCTCTGCGTCCTCGGCACTCTTGAACCAGAACTCGGCCACCGTGGCGTCGTACCACTGGCCGTCGGGCTCGTGGTAGAGACCCGAGTCGGCGTTGCCCTTGATCTCGTAGCCCTTGGGAGCGTTGCCGCTCTTGAGCGGCGCCTTGGCACCCGCCGGCAGGGCCGGGGCCTCGTCGGCGGAGGTCTCGGGAACGTCCGCGAACGCCTTGACCTCGGTCTTGGCGTCAGCAGGTGCGTCGACGACGACGAACTTGCGGGCACTGGCCTTGGCAGCCGCACCACTCACGAAGGCCTCGTAGGCGCCCGTGGTGAAGACGACGTCGTCGCTGGCGAGCACGTCGTAGGTGTTGAGCTGGTCAACCGCCACGATGTGCACCTGCGGCGCGTTGCGCAGCGAGAGCCACGTGACGGAGTCGCTGCGCTCGAGGACCACCGGGGAAGCGGACGCGCTCGCTCAGAGCGGTCAGCGCGGCCGGGGCCGTCTTGGTGGAGGGCTTGTCGCCGGCGATCAGGCCGTCGACGACGTGGATGCGCTCGTTGCGGGCCCGGTCGGAGAGGGCACCGCGCAGGGCGGCAGCCTTCATCTTCTTGGGGGTCCGCTCGCTGTAGTCGCGCGGCTTGGGGCCGTGCACGATGCCACCGCCGGCGAACTGCGGAGCGCGGGTCGAGCCCTGACGGGCGCGGCCGGTGCCCTTCTGCTTGTAGGGCTTGCGTCCACCACCGCGGACTTCACCGCGACGCTTGGTGGAGTGGGTGCCCTGACGAGCAGCAGCCTGCTGCGCGACGACGACTCGGTGGATCAGCGGGACGTTGACGTCGACGTCGAAGATCTCGGCGGGGAAGTCAACCTTGACAGTCTTGGTAGCCATGCTCAGGCCTCCTGCGTCTTCTTGGCGGCCGAGCGCAGGACCACGAGACCACCCTTGGGGCCGGGAACGGCGCCCTTGAGCATGATCAGGCCCTTCTCGACGTCAACGGCGTGCACCGTGATGTTTTGGGTGGTGACCGTGTCGCTACCCATGCGACCAGCCATGCGCGTGCCCTTGAAGACACGACCGGGCGTGGCGCAGGCACCGATGGAGCCCGGCTTGCGGTGGTTGCGGTGGGCACCGTGCGAGGCGCCGACCCCGTGGAAGCCGTGGCGCTTCATGACACCCGCGAAGCCCTTGCCCTTGCTGGTGCCGGTCACGTCGATCTCGTCACCGGCGGCGAACAGCTCGGGGCTGAGCTCCTGACCGATGGTGTAGGACGAGGCGTCGGCGGTGCGGATCTCGACGAGGTGGCGACGCGGGGTCACTCCAGCCTTGGCGAAGTGTCCGGCGTCGGGCTGGTTGACCTTGCGTGCCTCGATCTCGCCGAAGCCGACCCGGGATGGCGTTGTAGCCATCGATCTCGGGCTGGCGGATCTGGGTCACGACGTTGGTCGAGGCCGCGATCACGGTGACGGGGACGACCGGGTTGTTCTCGTCCCAGAACTGGGTCATGCCGAGCTTGGTGCCCAGCAGGCCCTTCACATTGCGTTCGAAAGTCATCTCAACAACCTCAGAGCTTGATCTCGATGTCGACACCGGCAGGCAGGTCGAGGCGCATGAGCGAGTCGACGGTCTTCGGCGTGGGGTCGATGATGTCGATGAGGCGCTTGTGGGTGCGCATCTCGAAGTGCTCGCGCGAGTCCTTGTACTTGTGGGGCGAGCGGATGACGCAGAACACGTTCTTCTCGGTCGGCAGCGGCACGGGGCCGGCGACCTTCGCACCCGTGCGGGTGACGGTGTCCACGATCTTGCGCGCCGAGGTGTCGATCACCTCGTGGTCATAGGCCTTGAGCCTGATGCGGATCTTCTGTCCCGCCATAGGTCCTTCGTCCTTATCGATCTCGTACGCCCCACTGGGGTCGTACCGCGTTCTGGTCTGGTTCACGACACGTCCTCGGGTGAGTCCGCACCGCCCGTGCATCCGCCCCCACCACCGACCCCCGCGGTCGGGCGTGTCGCGCACTTTCCGCGAAACTTGACCCGGATCTCGATGTGTTGTGTGGGGGACACCCGACGGGTTCGTCGGGCTGATCGAGTCTCCTACTCGCCAACTGGTGAGGTGCGGTGCACGCAACTGCTCAATCGATCTTCGGAGACGCGATTCAGAAGTCAAGTGCTGCCACACTCCGCCAGCCGCGTGAAAGCGACTCGCCGGAGCAACCGGACTATCTTGGCAGACATCCCCGCACGCGCCAAATCGGAATGAGCGGGGGCAGGATCAGCCCGCCGCGTGGGCCGGGACGGCGCGTCCGGACGCGGGTGATCCGCCCGTCAAGACGGGTCAGCAGCTCGTATCCGTGACCGCTTCCGCCGTCGAGGAAGCGGGCGCCGGAACGCTTCGCCAGCGACCGTGACCTCGCGTACGCCGCCGCGCCGTCCGACCTCGCCCGGACCACCAGTCCCCCGCGGGCAGGGACGAGGAGACCGACCTGAGCGTCGTCTCCTCCCACGCCGGCGGCCCCGACACGTCGATCCGGGTGTCGACGTCGGCGCCGCCCGCCGCGGCCGGGACGGTGAGCGACCCGCCCATGGAGGCACCGACCAGCACGACCCGGTCGACGCCGAGGTCCTCACGGGCCGCGTCGATCGCCGGCGCGACCTCGTTGACCGGGTCGGCGTCGCCCTCGGAGGTGCACGTCGAGTCGCCGTACCCACACGGTGCGACCACGATCGAGGCGAAGCCCTCAGCGCTCGCGGCGTGGGCGAAGGTCCCCCAGCCGCACACGCCTCCCCCGCGCTCCGGCAGCAGCACGAGCGCCGTGTGGGCGTCCGCGCTCGTGAACTCGACGGCCCGGATCTCGCCGTCGGAGGCGCCCCGCAGGGTGCGGTTGCGCACCTCGGCGCCGGCCGGGAAGTAGGCGCTGCACTCGTCCCCCGCCGCCGGCTCCGACTCGACGGGCTCGGCGCCCGAACCCGAGCAGCCGCTCACTGCGAGCAGGAGAAGGGCGAGCAACGGCCCGGCCCCGCGGCGTACACCCCTCGCCCTCACGGGTGACAGCGTAGGACGCCGGGGGGCGACCTGACAGGATTGCCACCTCGTCAGCACCCGGGGGGACGCCATGTCGGAGCAGCAACCGCCACCGCCGGGTTGGAGCGCGCCCCCGCCCGGGCCGCCGACCCAGCCGCCGCCCGCTCGGTCCTACGTCCCCCGGCCGGCGCCGTACGCCGCGGCGCACAAGCCCGGCGCGATCCCGCTGCGACCACTCGGCCCGGGCGACATGTACGACGCGGCCTTCAAGATCATCCGCTTCAACCCGCGCGCGACCGTCGGGTCAGCCGTGCTCGTGGCGGCCGTCGCGATGGCGATCCCGCTGCTGGCCACGGCCGTCCCGGGCGCCGTGCTGGACCTGTCGATGACCAACGACCTCGTCCTGAGCGACGGCGACCCGAGTGGATCCGTCAGCGGTGAGGACGTCGCCGGCCTCATCGGGGTGTTCGGCTCCCTGATGCTGGGCGCGATGCTCCGGGGCATCGGGCTGATCCTCGTCGGCGGCATGATCGCGCACGTGGTCGCCGCTGCCGCGACCGGTCACAAGCTCACGCTGGGCCGGGCACGGGCGGCGACCCACGGCAAGCGCTGGCGGCTGATCGGCCTCACCCTGCTGCTCGGCCCGGCCACCACGATGCTGATCGCGCTCTACGCCCTGACACGGGTGGTGGTGGCCGTCACCGCCTCGGGCTGGCAGGTCCCGGTCGTCTACGGCGTGGTCACGGTGCCGGCCTTCATCGCGTTCGTCCTCTGGTTCTGGGTGCGGGTCTACTACCTGCCGGTGCCGGCGCTGATGCTCGAGCCGATCGGGGTGCTCGGGGCAGTCGGCCGCGGCTTCCACCTCACCCGGTCGGCCTTCTGGCGGACGTTCGGCATCGCCCTGCTCACCTACGTCATCGCACAGGTCGCCGGCTCCATGCTCTCCATGCCGATCAGCCCGGTCAGCCGGGGGCGTGCTCCTCGGCGGTGTGTCCGGCGAGACGGGCGTCTACTTCCTCGTCCTCGGTCAGGCCATCGCCTCGGTGATCACGGCCGCCTTCGTGGCGCCGTTCACCACGTCCGTCGCGACCCTGCAGTACATCGACCTGCGGATGCGCCGGAGAGGCCTTCGACGTCGTCCTGATGCAGCGGGCAGGGCTCACCCGCTCGTGAGCTGGGCTCTGCTGGTCGATCCGCCCCTCGTGCCGTCGCCCGGCGAGGGACGCGACCTGTTGCGTCGCGAGCTGCTCGACTCCGCCTACCACCGGGACGACCTGCTGCAGCGCCCGGTCGCCCGGGCTGGAGCGGCGGATCATCGACGTGCTCGCCGTCGCCTCGAGCGCTCCACCACTGTCCGCCTTTGCGGCGATGGCGGTCGGACTGTTGCTCGTCCTCGCGCTGATCTGGCTGGCCACCCGAGCCCGTTCCGCGCCGCAACGGCGCTCGGCCACGGAGTCGCTGCTCCCCGACGCGTCGATCAGCGCCAGCGAGTGGCGGGACCGGGCCGAAGGGGCATACGCCGAGGGGCGCCACTCCGATGCGCTCGTCGACGGCTTCCGCGCCCTCGTCGCCCGGCAGGTCGAGCACGGCCGCCCGGCCGCGGCGCCCGGGACCACGGCCCACGAGGTGGCGCAGTCGCTGTCGTCGGCGTACCCCTCACAGGCGGCGGGAATGTCCGAGGGTGCGCGCCTCTTCGACCTCGTCCTGTACGGCGAACGCGAGGCGACGCAGGACCGGGCGGCGTTCGTGCTGGCACTCGACGACGAGCTCGTGGGCGTCAAATGAGCGGCTGGCTGCGGCGCAACCGTTCGACGCTGGTGATCGGGCTGGGCACCCTCGCGGCGCTGGTCGTGGCCGTGCTGCTGAGCGGTGGCCCGCGCACGGGAGCCGACCACGATCCGGAGAATCCCGGGGCGCGTGGCGCCCGTGCCCTCGCCCGAGTGCTCGAGGACCAAGGGGTCGAGGTCGACGTCGTCCGCTCGGCCGCGGCACTGGAGGACCGGTCGCTCGACGCCGACACCACGGTCGTCGTGACCTCCCCCGGAGAACCTCGGACAGAGCACGGCCGACCGGCTGCTCGCGGCGACCGGGCACAGCACGACCGTGGTGGTCGGGGCCGCCCCCGGTGCCACCGAGGCCCTCGGTATCGACGCCACCGCCAGTAGCGCCACACCGCAGGGCCGGCAGGACGGCGACTGCACCGACACCGGGCTGGGCGACCTGTCCGACCTGAGCATCGAGGTCGACGCGTCGGCGTCCTATGCCACCACCGCCGGGTGCTTCCCGAGCGACACCGGCTGGGCGCTGGCCGCCGCCGGCGACGGGCTGGCGCTGCTCGGCGCCGCCGGCATCGTCGAGAACGACCGGGTGCTGCGCGCCGACAACGCAGCGGTGGCGCTGCGGCTGCTCGGCCAGCACCCGCGCGTGGTCTGGTACGTCCCGAGCCTCGAGGACTCGGTCGGCGACGACGGTGTCGGGTTGCGGTCCCTGCTGCCGCCCCGGCTGACACCGGCGCTGTGGCTGATGGGCCCGGCGATGGTTGCGGTGATCTGGTGGCGCGGTCGTCGGCTCGGTGCGCTCGCGGTCGAGCCCCTGCCCGTGACCGTGCGCTCGCTGGAGACCACCGAGGCCCGGGGCCGGCTCTACCGCTCCGCGTCGGCCCGCGGGCATGCCGCAGACGCACTGCGTCGGTCGACCCGCGACGACCGGCCACCCACCTCCGGCTGCCGCCGACCGACGTCGCGGCGCTGGTCCGCGACGTCGCCGTACGACTGGATCGACCGTCTTCCGACATCGACACCCTGATCGGCGAACGGGCCACCGCGCCCGCCACCGACCACGAACTCATCCGCCCGGCCGCCGCGTTGGCCGAGCTCGACAGAGAGGTACGCCGCACATGACCAGCTCGAACTCAGTGAGCCCGCCCGACAGCTCAGCAGCGCACGAGGCCGCCCGCGAACGGCTCGCCGCCGTCCGCGCGGAGGTCGCCAAGGCAGTCGTCGGGCAGGACGCCGCCGTGTCCGGCCTGCTCGTCGCGCTGCTGTGCGGCGGGCACGTGCTGATGGAGGGCGTGCCCGGCGTCGCCAAGACGCTGCTCGTGCGCACTCTCGCCGGCTCGCTCGACGTCGAGACCCGGCGCGTGCAGTTCACCCCCGACCTGATGCCCGGCGACATCACCGGCTCGATGGTGATCGACGGCCGGGCCGGCGAGCTGGCCTTCCGGGAGGGGGCCGCTCTTCACCCACCTCCTGCTCGCCGACGAGATCAACCGGACGCCGCCGAAGACGCAGTCGGCGTTGCTGGAGGCGATGGAGGAGGGGCAGGTCTCGGTCGACGGGGTCTCGCGACCGCTGCCGCGCCCGTTCCCGGTCGCGGCCACCCAGAACCCGGTCGAGTACGAAGGCACCTACCCGCTGCCCGAGGCGCAGCTCGACCGCTTCCTGCTCAAGATCGTGCTGCCGATCCCGGAGCGGGACGCCGAGCTCGAGATCCTCACCCGGCACGCCGCCGGCTTCGACCCGCGTGACGTCGCCGCCGCCGGGGTGCGCGCCGTCGCCGGTCCAGCGGACATCGAGGCGGGGCAGGCCGCCGTACGCACCGTGCAGGTGTCGCCGGAGGTGACCGGCTACATCGTCGACATCGCGCGAGCCACCCGCGACTCGCCGTCGCTCTCGCTCGGGGTCTCCCCCGCGGCGCCACGGCGCTGATGCGCACCTCGCGCGCCCGGGCCCGGCTGACCGGGCGCGACTTCGTGACGCCCGACGACGTCAAGGCGTTGGCGCACGCCACCCTCGTCCACCGCCTCGGGCTGCGTCCCGAGGCCGAGCTCGAGGGCGTCGACGTGTCGGCCGTCCTGAGCTCCGCCCTCAACTCGGTCCCGGTCCCCCGCTGACGATGACCATCACCGGACGCGTCCCGCTGCTGCTCGCCCTCGGGCTGGTGCCCGTCGTGCTGCGCCCTGCCATGGGCACGGTGTGGGGCTGGCTGCTGCTGGTCGCGCTGGTGACAGTCCTCGACTGGTGGCTGGCCGTCCGTCCGTCCACCCCGGAGGTCCGGCGGGCCGAGGTCGGGTCCGTCCGGCTCGGGTACGCCGCACTCTCGCGCGTCACGATCCTCAACCCCGGCAAGCGAACCGTCCGGGCGCTGGTCCGCGACGCCCGGCAGCCCACCGCGGGCGCGAGCGGCAACCGTCACCACGTCCGGCTCTCGGCCGGGGAGGTGACCACGTTGAGCACCGGCCTGTGCCCGCGCCGGCGCGGCGACCTCCGCGCGGTCGGTGTGACCGTGCGCATCCCCGGTCCTCTCGGACTGGCCGCACGTCAGTCCACGATCGAGGTGCCGGGCACCGTCCGGTCGCTGCCACCGTTCGAGTCGCGCAAGCACCTGCCGTCGCGGCTGGCCGGGCTGCGTGAGCTCGACGGCCGTTCCGCGGTGCGCATCCGCGGCGCCGGCACGGAGTTCGACTCGCTGCGCGAATACGTCCGCGGCGACGACGTACGCTCCATCGACTGGCGAGCCAGTGCCCGCAACCGCAACGTCGTGGTGCGCACTGGCAACCCGAGCGCGACCGCCGCGTCGTGATCGTGCTCGACACGTCGCGGGTCTCGGCCGCCCGGATCGGCGACGTGCCCCGGCTCGACTCCGCGATGGATGCCGCGCTCCTGCTGGCCGCCCCGGCGGCACGGGCGGGCGACCGGATCGACTTCCCGGCCGGCGACCGCACCGTCCGCGCCCGGGTCCGCGCGGCCGGTGCGCGCGACATCGTGGCCACGTTGCAGGACACGATGGCCGACCTCGAGCCCGTCATCGCCGAGGCCGACTGGGCGGGTCTGGCGGGTGCCGTCAACCACCTCGGGCGCCAGCGCGCCCTCGTCGTCCTGCTCACTCCGCTCGGAACCCGCGTCGGTGATCGAGAGCCTGCTGCCGGTACTGCCCGCGCTGCTCAAGCACCACCGCGTCGTCGTCGCGTCCGTGCAGGATCCCGCGCTGGGGGCGTTGCGCGAGCAGCGCGACTCCCTCTCCGACGTCTACTCCGCGGCCGCGGCCGCGCACGTCCTGCAGCAGCGCCGCCGTGCCAGCGAGATCCTGACGGCGCTGGGCGTCGACGTGGTGGATGCCGACGCCGAACGTCTCCCGCCGGCGCTGGCGGACCACTACCTCACGCTGAAGGCGCGGGGTCTGTTGTAGGGGTCAGGGCTCGAGCACTACCTTGCCGACGGTTCGTCGCTGCTCGAGGTCGCGGTGCGCGAGGGCAGCGTCTTCCAACGGGTAGCGCGAGCCCACGACCGGGACACGGGTCCCGTCCGCGGCGGCGGCCAGCGCGTCCTCCTCGAGGGAGCGCGGCCCGCCCGGCCGGGAGAGGAGCTTCGGCCCCAGTGGCACGTCGACCACGACGTGGTCCCGGCCAGTGGCCCGGCGTCCGGAGGACCAGCCGAAGGACAGCACCCGGCCCCCGGGCACGAGCAGCCTCGCCGCAGTCTCCGCGACCTCGCCTCCGACGCCGTCGAGCAGCACCGTCGCCGAGCCCGGGGGCGTCTCGCACCGCTTCGGGCCGGGCAGGATCGAGGTAGTCGAGCGCGTGCGTGGCCCCGCTTCGCGCGCGGCCCGGACCTTGGCGGACCCTCCGGCGAGGCCGACGCTCGTGGCTCCGACCGCTCGCAGCTCCCGGAGGAGCAGGACTCCCAGCCCGCCAGCCGCCGACGTGACGATGACCCTGTCCTCCCGACCGAGACGGATCTGGTCGAGCAGGCCGACCGCGGTGCGTCCGGTGCCGATCGCCGCGACCGCGACGCCGGGGTCCGGGCCGAGCGGCAGCTCGTGGAGCCGCTCAGCGTCTGCCGGGACCTTGCTGGCATATCCACCCCCGACCGGCCGGGCCGAGGTGGACCACGACGTCACGGTGCAGCCATTCCTCGGCGCCCGATCCCACCGCCTCGACCACGCCGGCCACCTCCCGCCCGGGGATCATCGGCAGCTCAGGCGCCGGCCCCATGCCGAATCCGGTGCCGCTGCGGATGCTGGTGTCGAGCAGGTGGACGCCGCTGGCCGCGACGCGGATGCGCACTGGCCGGGGCCGGGTTGCGGATCGGCGTACTCCTCGAGTCTCAGGACCTCCGGGCCGCCGAACGTGTCATGCGTGATTGCTCTCATGGGACGAGCCAACAACGTCAAGTTCACTTGAGGTCAAGCCTGCGTGGCGACCCGGTCCTCGAGCAGTGCCGCGTCGATGTCGCCGGTGTGGCCGCGCGCGACCGCGCTGCGGCCGACCACGAAGACGTAGGCGAAGAACGCGAGCTCGGCGACGACGCCGATCCCGACCCGCGCTTCGGTCGGCAGGCCCGACGGGGTCACGAAGGCCTCGATGATGCCGCTGATGAACAGCACCACGACCAACCCGAGCGCCACGGTCCCGGCGGTCCGGCCCTCGCGCGCCATCGACTGCCCACGGGTCAGGTCACCCCGGGGCGATCCACGACCAGAACAGCCTCAGTCCCACTCCCCCGGCGACGAACACGGCGGTCAGCTCGAGCAGCCCGTGCGGGCTGATCAGTCCCCAGAAGTGGCCGGCGTGGTCGTGGCGGATCATGATCGAGGCGATGATCGCGAGGTTGGCGACGTTGTTGAACAGCAGGTAGATGACCGGCGCACCGAGCACGCCGAGTGCGAGGCAGAGGGCCGCGACCCGGGCGTTGTTGATCCACACACGGGCGGCGAAGTGCGACGCCGCGTATTCGCTGTAGTAGTTCTCGAAGTCGTGCCGGACGAGCTGGTCGATCTCCTCCGGGGGACATCAGGCTCTGCTCCACCGCCGGGTGCTGGAGCAGCCACCAGATCATCACGACGGTGACCACGACGTTGGCCGCCGGGGGTGCCCAGCCACCACCAGCGCAACCGGTAGAGCGCGGCCGGGAACCGGTCGGTGAAGAAGGCGCCCACGCCGCGCCACGTGGTGGCGCGGGTGCCGACGGTGCGCAGCCGGGCACGGGCCGGGATCGACGACAGGTAGGCGATCAGCGCGGCGTCCGGGGCGGAGGTCCGCACCACCGACAGATGGGTCGCCACGCGCTGGTAGAGATCGACCAGCTCATCGGTCTCCGCCCCGTCGAGCCGTCGCTGCGAGGTGAGCTCCTCGAGGCGCACCCACTGGCTGCGCTGCGCCAGCACGTAAGCGTCGAGGTCCACGCGGCCAGCCTATGCTGGCGACGATGTCCTCCTCCGGCCCCGCCTTCGCCAGCCTGACCGCCGACGACCACGTCACCGGCGAGGCAGTGGCGCTCGACCTGCCGCCGGCCAGCCTCGGCTCGCGCATCGCCAGCGGCCTGATCGACATCATCGTCACGGTGGGGTTGCTGATCGTGATCATCCTGCTCTTCGGCATCGCGGTCCTGCAGACCGACGGCGCGCTCGCACACGTCGCCCCGGTCGGCACCATGATCACCGTCTTCCTCGTCATCCCGACCACGATCGAGACCCTCAGCCGCGGCCGCTCGCTCGGCAAGCTCGCCTGTGGCCTCCGCACGGTGCGCGACGACGCCGGCCCGATCTCGTTCCAGCACGCGTTCGTGCGATCGCTGATCGGCTTCGTGGAGATCTACGCCTTCACCGGCGCCCCTGCTTTCTTCTCCGCGCTGCTCTCCTCGAAGGGCAAGCGCCTCGGCGACCACGCCGCCGGCACCTACGTCGTCCGCGAACGCGTCCGGCTCCAGCTCCCCCCGCCCGCGCTCCTCCCCCGCACCTCGCGGCGTGGGCGCCGCAACGCCGACATGGCCGCGCTGCCGACGGGCCCGGCCCTCGCGGTGCGCCAGTTCCTCGGTCGCGCCGCCACGCTCGACCCGGCGGTGCGCCACGAGCTCGGGTCCAACCTCGCGGCCGACGTTGCGGCCCACGTCGCACCACCGCCGCCCCCCGGCACCACACCGCACGACTTCCGGCAGCGGTGATCGCTGCCCGCCGCGAACGAGACGGTGCCCGGCTCGCGCGTGAGGCCGCGATGCGCGCCCGCCTCGTCGGCAAGCGCTGAGCCCATGCTGACCGGGGTGCTCGGCGTCGTGGCGATCACCGCCATGCTCGCCCTCGTGCTGTGGGTGGTGTTCTACGGCTCGGCCGCCGGGATCTTCGTCCGCCGGCACCTGCCGCCGCCGACCGAGCCCGCGGGCCCCCCGATCGAGCAGATCGCCGCCGACCTGACGCGCCTGCGCGAGGCGACCCTCTCGTCCCCACCCGGCACGAGCCACGTCCGTCGCGTGGCCACGCTTGCGGCGTACGACGACGCGCTGGCCCGGGCATGCCCGGCCCTCGGCCTGCCGGACACCTTGTCCGAGCTGCCGCTCGGCACCGACCGCGAGGCCGAGCGCTTGCGCGTCGAGGCGCTGCTCGAGGATGCCGGGTTGAGGTTCACCCGACCTCGGTGACCGGGCGCTTCGGGATCATCAGACAGGCCACGGCGCCCAGCAGGCACAGCGCGCCGGCGGTCAGCCACGCCCCGAAGTAGTCACCACGCCACTCGCGGATCCAGCCGGCGAAGCTCGCCGCGACGCCGGCGCCGACCATGTGGGCGGCGAACACCCAGCCGAAGACGACGCTCGCCTTCTCGATCCCGAAGTGCTGGCGACAGAGCGCGACCGTCGGCGGGACGGTGGCCACCCAGTCGAGGCCGTAGAAGAGGATGAAGAGGAACAGGCTCGGGTGCACGTGCGGGCCGAGGAGGTAGGGCACGCCGAGCAGCGAGAGCCCGCGGAAGAAGTAGTAGCCGCAGAGCAGGTAGCGGCTGTCCACCCGGTCGGTGAGCCAGCCGCTGGCGACGGTGCCGATGATGTCGAAGATCCCGATGAGCGCGAGCAGGCCGGCGCTGGTCGACGCGGGCATCCCGTGGTCGTGCGCGGCCGGGATGAAGTGCGTGCCGATCAGGCCGTTGGTCGACCAGCCGCAGATCCAGAACGTGCCGAAGAGGATCCAGAACGTGCGGCTGCGGGTGTTCTCCCGCAACGCGCCGATGGCGACCCGGGCGGCACTGCGGGTCGGCGGTGCCGGACGAGGCAGCGGTTCGCTCGCGCCGTACGCCGTCGTGCCGATGTCGCTCGGGTGGTCGCGCAGCAACCACCAGACGAAGGGCACGAGCAGCGCCGCGAACACGGTCGTGACCGCGGCGGCCCAGCGCCAGCCGGGACCCTCGGCGAGGTTGGCGATGGCGGGCAGGAAGATCAGCTGGCCGGTCGAGCTGGCCGCCGAGAAGACCCCGATCACGACGCCGCGGTTCTTCACGAACCAGCGATTGGCGACGACCGCGCCGAAGACCAGTGCGAGCGACCCGGTGCCGATGCCGATCGCGAAGCCCCACAACAACCACAGCTGCCACGGGCTGGTCATCACCAGCGTCAAGCCGCTGCCCGCGGCGACCGGGGTCAGGGACGCTGCCACCACGCGGCGGATGCCGAAGCGCTCCATCAGGGCGGCGGCGAAGGGGGCGGTGAGGCCGTAGATGATCAGGTTGAGGCTGACCGCGCCGCTCGTCGTGGAGCGCGACCAGCCGAAGTCCTTCTCGAGCGGGACCAGTAGCGCGCCGGTCGACGAGCGGAAGCCGGCCGCCGCCATCAGAGCCGCCATGGTGACGGCCGCGACCCACCACGCGGGGTGGATGCGGCGACTTGTGGCGGGTGTCTGCTGCTCGGTGGCCGTCATCGCCGGGTGTAGGCCGGGTCGGTGATGTCGCGGTGCTTCTCGAGGCCCTTGCGCTCGAAGCGGGTGACCGGGCGATCGGCCCAGCGCTCGACGCGACCGCCGTCCAGCAGCGGCTCGGCGTCGAGGACCTCGATCATCTGCTGGGCGTAGTCGGCCCAGTCGGTCGCCAGCCGCCAGACCCCGCCGGGCTTGAGCCGGCGCGCCATCATCGCCGCGTTTGTCGGCGTGACGAGGCGGCGCTTGTTGTGCTTCTTCTTGTGCCACGGGTCGGGGAAGAACGTCCACAGCTCGGCCGGGCTGTCCGGCGCGACCGGGTGCTCCAGCGACCACACCGCATCGACACCGAGGAACCGCACGTTGTCGGCTCCCGCCTCGGCAACCCGCCACAGCGAGTCGGCGATGCCCGGGACCCAGACCTCGAACCCGAGGATGTTGGCCTCGGGCCTGCTCGCTGCGAGCGCTGCCGTGGCTTCGCCGATGCCGGAGCCGATCTCCACGATCAGCGGCGCCTCGCGACCCCACCAGCTCATCAGGTCGAAGTCGGGCTTGTCGACCGCGCCGTCCGGGATCACCCAGTCGGCCCGGTGCGCTGCCCAGCCCTCGGCCTGCTGCGGCGTGAAGCGGCTCCCGCGTCGCGAGTAGGTCAGCACCTCCTGCATCCGGCGACCGTCGTCGGTCAGCTTGTGGTGCGGGCGCGGGGGGCGGGCGTCGTTCACCCGCGCATTCTCTCAGCCCTCGTGTGAGACTTCGCTGCGTGTACGCCGCCGCGATCGACTGGGCCCGAACCCACCTCGACCACGACGTCACGGAGGTGGTCCCGCTCCAAGGCGGCCGGACGTCGGCAATGCTGGCGCTGCACGGTCGCTCAGGTCGTTCCTCCGTGCTGAGACTGATCACCGAGGAGCCTTGGCGCACGCATGGCCAGTCCTTGGCGGCGCGAGAGTCGGACACCCGGGTCACCCTCGCCTCGACAGCGATCCCGGCACCGCGGAGCATCGCGCTCGATGCCGGGGGGCTTCCACCGGCCACCCGACCCATCTGATGTCGCTGGTGCCGGGCGCCCCCGACGAGTTCCGGTGTGATGACACCACCCTGACCTCGATCGCTGAACTGCTGGCGGCGATCCACGAGGTCGAAGCCACGCCCGCAGCGCGTCCCTACCAATCCCGGGCGTGGCCGGCGAAGTGGGTCGTTCCGCGATGGGCCGCGCGCCCGGACGTGTGGCGCGCCGCCTTCGACCTCCTCGCGTCCGACGCGCCGGGGTTCGAGCCGACCTTCCTGCACCGTGACTTCGGGCCGCACAACCTGCTCTGGTCCGGCGACGAGATCACCGGGATCGTCGACTGGGTCGAGACGTCCACCGGGCCGGCCCCGGCTGGACGTGGCTCACTGCTCCTCCAACCTCGCTCTGCGGCACGGCACCTTCGCAGCGCAGCGGTTCCGCATCGGCGTACACGCGGGTGACGGGGGTCGAGCCCGAGCCCTACTGGGAGGTCATGGACATCGTGGGCTTCCTGCCGCCTCCGGGCCGACCGCCCATGTTCGACGATCACGCCCAGCTTGCGCGGCTCGAGGAGCACTTGGCGCGGGTGCTTGCCTGACAGTGCTGGATCCTAGGCAGCAGGAGGGGGACGATCCAGCACTGTGGCCCAAGGACGCGACGGAGCACGGGTGTGCGGCAAGGAAAAATGGCACGAGGCCCCACTCCCGAAGGAGTGGGGCCTCGTGGTGTGAAGCGTTAGATCACTTGGTGATCTTGGTGACGCGGCCGGCGCCGACCGTGCGGCCACCCTCGCGGATGGCGAAGCGCAGACCCTCGTCCATCGCGATGGGCTGGATGAGCTCGACCGACATCTCGGTGTTGTCACCCGGCATGACCATCTCGGTGCCCTCGGGCAGGGTCACAACACCGGTCACGTCAGTCGTACGGAAGTAGAACTGGGGACGGTAGTTGTTGAAGAACGGCGTGTGACGGCCGCCCTCGTCCTTGCTGAGGATGTAGACGTTGGCCTCGAAGTTGGTGTGAGGCGTGGTGGTGCCCGGCTTGATGACGACCATGCCGCGCTCGATGTCCTCGCGCTTGGTGCCACGGAGCAGGAGACCGACGTTCTCGCCAGCCTGGCCCTCGTCGAGGAGCTTGCGGAACATCTCGACACCGGTGACGGTGCTCTTCTGGGCGACGTCTCGGATGCCGATGATCTCGACCTCCTCGTTGACCTTGACGATGCCGCGCTCGATGCGACCGGTGATGACGGTGCCACGACCGGTGATCGTGAAGACGTCCTCGACGGGCATGAGGAAGGGCTTGTCCGTCTCTCGGGCCGGGGTCGGGATGGACTCGTCCACCGCGGCCATGAGCTCGAGGACCGACTGGCCCCACTTCTCGTCACCCATCAGGGCGGGGTGAGCAGCAACGCGCACGACGGGGATGTTGTCGCCGTCGAACTCGTACTCGGAGAGGAGCTCGCGCACCTCCATCTCGACGAGCTCGATGAGCTCCTCGTCGTCGACCATGTCGCACTTGTTGAGCGCCACGACCGGGGCCGGCACGCCGACCGGCGGGCGAGCAGCACGTGCTCACGCGTCTGCGGCATGGGACCGTCGGTGGCGGCAACCACGAGGATCGCGCCGTCCATCTGGGCCGCACCGGTGATCATGTTCTTGATGTAGTCAGCGTGACCGGGGCAGTCGACGTGCGCGTAGTGGCGCGACTCGGTCTGGTACTCGACGTGCGCGATCGAGATGGTGATACCGCGCTGACGCTCTTCGGGCGCCTTGTCGATCTGGTCGAACGCCGACGCCTCGTTGAGGGTCGGGTACGCGTCGTGCAGCACCTTGGTGATTGCTGCGGTCAACGTCGTCTTGCCATGGTCGATGTGACCGATGGTGCCGATGTTGACGTGCGGCTTGGTCCGCTCGAACTTCGCCTTAGCCACTGGGGCTCCTCCCGGTTGGGTTTGTACTGAATTCGTGGGTGGTGAAACGGGTCGTGCTGGGCTGCCTGTCGACGGCCCGGGCGACTACTCGCCGCGGACCTTCTTGACGATCTCTTCGGCGATGTTCGTGGGAACCTCGGCGTAGGAGTCGAACTCCATCGAGTACGACGCCTGACCGGAGGTCTTCGACCTCAGGTCGCCAACGTACCCTGAACATCTCGGAGAGCGGCACAAGGGCGTTGACGACCATGTCGCCGTGACGCTCCTCCCGGGCTGGATCTGGCCGCGGCGCGAGTTGATGTCACCGATGACCGTGCCGAGGAAGCTCTCCGGCGTGGTCACCTCGACCGCGAACATCGGCTCGAGCAGGACCGGCTTGGCGCGACGAGCGGCCTCCTTGAAGGCCTGGTTGCCGGCGATCTTGAACGCGAGCTCCGAGGAGTCGACGTCGTGGTAGGCACCGTCGGTGAGCGTGAACTTCACGTCCACCATCGGGTAGCCGGCGAGCACGCCGAACTCCATGGCGTCCCGGCCACCGGCGTCGACCGAGGGGATGTACTCCTTCGGGATGCGACCGCCGCTGACGGCGTTGACGAACTCGTAGCCCGCACCGGTGCCGGTCTCCGGGTCGATGTTCGGCTCGAGGTCGATGACGACCTTGGCGAACTGACCCGAACCACCGGTCTGCTTCTTGTGGGTGTAGGAGTGCTTCTCGACCTTGTTGCGGATGGTCTCGCGGTAGGCGACCTGCGGCTTGCCGACGGTGGCCTCGACGCGGAACTCGCGCTTCATCCGGTCGACGAGGATCTCCAGGTGGAGCTCGCCCATGCCGGCGATGATGGTCTGACCGGTCTCTTCGTCGGCCTTGACCGTGAAGGTGGGGTCCTCGTCGGACAGTCGCTGGATCGCGGTGCCGAGCTTCTCCCTGGTCGGACTTCGTCTTCGGCTCGATGGCGACCTCGATCACCGGGGCCGGGAACGTCATCGACTCGAGGACGACCTGGTTCTGCGGGTCACACAGGGTGTGGCCGGTCTTGGTGTCCTTGAGGCCCATGACGGCCACGATCTGGCCGGCGCCGACCGACGCGATCTCCTCACGCTTGTTGGCGTGCATCTGGTAGACCTTGCCGATTCGCTCCTTGCGGCCGTTGACCGAGTTGACCACGGTCGAGCCGGCTTCGAGCTTGCCGGAGTAGACGCGGACGTAGATCAGCTTGCCGAGGTGCGGGTCGGTCGCGATCTTGTAGGCGAGGCCGGAGAACGGCTCGCTGTCGGACGGCTGGCGAACGATGACCTCGTTCTCGTCCTTGACCGAGTGACCCCGGATGCCGTCGATGTCGAGCGGCGAGGGCAGGAACTTCACGACGGCGTCGAGCAGGGGCTGGACGCCCTTGTTCTTGAACGCGGTGCCGCACAGGACCGGGTTGAGCTTGTCGGCGAGGGTGGCGCGACGGATCGCGGCCTCCAGCTCCTCGACGGTGAACTCACCCTCCTCGAGGAACTTCTCCATGATGTCGTCGTCGGCCTCGGCCAGCGTCTCGAGCAGCTTCTCGCGGTACTCCGCGGCCTGCTCGGCCAGCTCGGCCGGGATCTCCTCGACGTCGTAGTCCTCACCCATCGTGGTCTCGCCACGCCGAGTCAGGGCACGCATGCCGACGAGGTCGATCACACCGAGGAACTCGGACTCAGCGCCGATCGGCAGCTGGAGCACGAGCGGGGTGGAGTTGAGGCGCTCGACCATCATGTCGACGCAGCGGAAGAAGTCGGCACCGGTGCGGTCGAGCTTGTTGACGAAGCACATGCGGGGGACGGAGTACTTGTTGGCCCGGCGCCACACCGTCATCGTCTGCGGCTCGACACCGGCGACACCGTCGAACACGGCCACGGCGCCGTCGAGGACGCGCAGCGAGCGCTCGACCTCGGCGGTGAAGTCCACGTGACCGGGGGTGTCGATGATGTTGATCTGGTGGTCCTTCCACCAGCACGTCGTCGCAGCAGAGGTGATCGTGATGCCACGCTCCTGCTCCTGCTCCATCCAGTCCATCGTGGCTGCGCCGTCGTGGACCTCACCGATCTTGTAGCTGATGCCGGTGTAGAACAGGATGCGCTCGGTGGTGGTGGTCTTGCCGGCGTCGATGTGCGCCATGATGCCGATGTTGCGGACCTTGTTCAGGTCGGTGGTGATTTCGACAGCCACGTCTGTGTCTCAGTCCCTCGAAAGTAGATGGGTGCGGTGGGTGATGGAGTACGCCGACGCATCGGCGTACTCCATCGAGATCACCAGCGGTAGTGGGCGAAGGCCTTGTTGGACTCGGCCATCTTGTGCGTGTCCTCGCGCTTCTTCACAGCGGCACCGAGACCGTTGGAGGCGTCGAGGATCTCGTTCATGAGGCGCTCGGCCATCGTCTTCTCACGACGGTCGGCGGCGTAGCCGACGAGCCAGCGCAGGGCCAGCGTGGTCTGACGGTTGGTCTTGACCTCGACGGGGACCTGGTAGGTCGCGCCGCCGACGCGGCGGGACTTGACCTCGATGGCGGGCTTGACGTTGTCGACGCGCGCTTGAGGGTGACGACCGGGTCGGAGCCGGTCTTCTCGCGACAGCCTTCGAGGGCGGTGTAGACGATGCGCTGGGCAACAGCCTTCTTGCCGTCCCTGGAGGACCTTGCTCACGAGCTGGGTGACGACCTGCGAACCGTAGACCGGGTCGACGACGAGGGGGCGCTTCGGCGCGGGACCCTTGCGAGGCATTACTTCTCCTTCTTCGCGCCGTAGCGGCTGCGGGCCTGCTTGCGGTTCTTGACACCACGGGTGTCGAGCGTGCCGCGGATGATCTTGTAGCGGACACCGGGAAGGTCCTTCACACGGCCGCCGCGCACGAGCACGATCGAGTGCTCCTGCAGGTTGTGACCGACGCCCGGGATGTAGGCCGTGACCTCGACGCCGGAGCTCAGACGCACGCGGGCGACCTTGCGGAGGGCGGAGTTGGGCTTCTTCGGGGTGGTCGTGTAGACGCGGGTGCAGACGCCACGGCGCTGCGGGGATCCCTTGAGGGCAGGCGTCTTGGACTTCGACACCTTGTCCTGACGGCCCTTGCGGACCAACTGCTGAATGGTGGGCACCGAGTGGTTCCCTTTCTTGGTTTGATCTCTCGCAACGGCGCTCTGCCGAGGCGGGTCGTGTCGGGAACAGCCGCCCTGAGGCGGAAGGTGCCCGGCTGCGCCGGTGTTGAGCCGGCGAAGGTGATGCGTGTCTGGGCCGATCAGGGC
Source organism: Nocardioides sp. B-3 (assembly GCF_024703895.1). Classification (GTDB taxonomy): domain Bacteria; phylum Actinomycetota; class Actinomycetes; order Propionibacteriales; family Nocardioidaceae; genus Nocardioides. The sequence goes on along the minus strand of NZ_CP087968.1, from coordinate 2,478,419 downwards.
AGGCCTGAGGGCAGGCCAAACACGAGGAGTCAATCTACCGGGGGGTCCACGGCCGGTCAAAACGCCGCAAGACGCTCCGGCACCGGGCTCAGGCAGCCGATTCCTGTGGGACCTGCTGCGGGTGCAGCTGAGCGAGGGTCACGCCCTTCGACCCGGCGAACAGCAGGCTCGCCAACGAGATCCCGGCGATGGTCAGGAGCCCGCCCGGGATGAGCGTCCAGCGGGCGCCGAACGCCTCTCCGATCCAGCCGATCATCGGCGCCCCCACGGGCGTGCCGCCCATGAAGATCATCATGTAGAGCGCCATCACCCGACCGCGTACGCCCGGCTCCGTGTGCAGCTGCATGTAGGCGTTGGCACTGGTGATCAGCGTCAGCGCGGAGAGCCCGATCAACGGGGTCAGCAGGGCGAAGGTGAGGTAGGACGGCATCAGGCCGGACAGGGTGACGACACCGCCGAAGACCAGCCCGGCCACGATCACCAGTCGTTGGCGCACCCGCTCGCGCCCGGCAGCCAGCAGGGCGCCGCTCAGTGAGCCGACCGCCGGGAAGGTGCCGAGGAGGCCGTACTGCGTCGGGCCCTTGTGGAAGACCTCGGTGGCCATCAGGGCGCTGGTCATCTGGAAGTTGAGGCCGAAGGTGCCCGCGCTGAAGACGATCGCGAGGATCAGCAAGAGGTCGGAGCGGGCGCGGACGTAGGCGAAGCCCTCCCTGATCGCCCCCGGGCCGCGGTGGGTGAGCGCCGGCGAGTCCAGCCGGCTCGGGTCCATCCTGCGCAGCGTCAGGACCGGCGCGATGTAGGACACCGCGTTGATCAGGATCACCCAGCCGGTCGCCACGACTCCCCCGCCGAACGCGGCGATCAGCAGACCTGCCGCACCCGGCCCGACGAGGCGAGCGGCATTGAAGCTGGCGGAGTTGAGGCCGACCGCGTTGGTGAGGTCCTCGGGATCGACGATCTCGGAGACGAAGGACTGCCGCGCGGGCGCGTCGAAGGCCGAGGCGAGGCCGAGCACGAAGGCCGGGACGTAGACGTGCCAGATCTGGGCGGTGCCGGTGACGGCCAGCAGGCCCGGGACCGGGGCCGGGATCGCCATCCCGACGTTGGTGATCTGCAACAGCAGCCTCTTCGGCATCCGGTCGGCGACCAGCCCGGAGAAGGGCCCGAGGAGCAGGAACGGCAGGAACTGCAGTCCCGTCGTGATGCCGAGGGCGGCACCCGAGTTGGCGGTGAGCTGGAGCACGAGCCAGTCCTGCGCGACGCGTTGCATCCAGTGCCCGTGTTGGACACGACTCCGCCGGCGGCGTACAGGCGATAGTTGGGATTGCGCAGCGAGCGGAAGGTGGGACTCAAATCTGTGTTCGTGCTCCTTGTGTCAGTCGGCCTGCGACAGGCGATCGAGGATGGGCGCGGCGCGACGCAGGACGTCGCGCTCGTCAGTGGTCAGGTGGCTCAGCTGCACGGCGAGCCACGCGTCCCGGCGCTTGCGGTCGGCCAGCAGCGTCGCGCGCCCCAGTCAGTGATCTCGACGACGACCCGGCGGCCGTCGGTCTCGTGTGGGCGCCGGGTGACGAAGCCGCCGTCCTCCGGGGAGGTCACCGTCCGGGTCATCGACGGCGGCTGGACCTTCTCCGCACGGGCGAGCTCCCCCACGGTCTGTGCGTCGTTGCGGTGCAACAGCCCCGGGACGACCATCGAGCCGATGCTCAGCTGGTTGTCGGGGTGCCGCTCGACGCTGAGCCGACGGCGCAGGCGCATGACCGACGTCCGGAGCTCGGCGGCAAGACCGGCGTCGGTGCGGGAGACGGCTTCAACTGTGGGCATGTCGTTAGCGTAACTCATTAGTCGTGCTAACTATTCCGGCAAGACAACGCCGGGTCAGGTCCTGACCCGGCGCTGCGAGGAGAGTGTCAGCCGACCCGGGCGGAGATCGGGCTGATCGAGAAGTAGAGGACGAACATCGCCGCGACGACCCACATGAGCGGGTGGATGTCGGCGGCCTTGCCGCGCACGACCTTGATCAGCACGTAGGCCGGGGAAGCCGGCGCCGATGCCTGCGGAGATGGAGTAGGTGAAGGGCATCAGCACGATCGTCAGGAACGCCGGGATGGCGATCTCGAGGTCGTCCCAGTCGATGCCGCGCACCTGCTGCATCATCAGGAAGCCGACCGGGACCAGCGCCGGGACGGCGGCCTCGTTGGGGATGACCACGACGAGCGGCGCGAACAGGGTGGCCAGCAGGAACAGCACGCCGGTCACCACCGAGGCCAGGGCCGGTGCGGGCACCTTCACCGACACCGGCGGCGCTCTCGATGTACGACGTGTTGCTGGAGACGCTCGCCGCGCCACCCGCCGCCGCGGCGATCGAGTCGACGATCAGGATGCGCTTGGTGTTCGGCGGGTTGCCCCGGTCGTCGAGCAGGCCGGCCTCGGCACCGATCGCGGTCATCGTGCCCATCGTGTCGAAGAAGTCAGCCAGCAGCAGCGTGAAGACGAGCAGCACGACGGTGACGACGCCGGCGTTCTCCCGGGAGCCGAGCAGGTTGAAGTTGCCGAGCAGGCCGAAGTCGGGGACGTCGACGACCTTGTCCGGGAGCGCGGGGACGTTGAGGTTCCAGCCCTTGGGGTTGACGCCGTCGGCCGTGAACGTCGGGCCGACCTTCGCCACCTTCTCCACGATGATCGCGATGACGGTGGTGACGGCGATCGAGATCAGGATCGCGCCCTTGACCTTGCGGACGTAGAGCGCGATGACCAGCACCAGCCCGATCACGAAGACGAGGACCGGCCAGCCGGCGAGCTGACCGGCGATGCCGAGCTCTACGGGGACGGGTCCGGCTCCGGTGCGGCGTACGAATCCAGCGTCGACGAGGCCGATGAGCGCGATGAAGAGGCCGATGCCGACCGAGATGGCGATCTTGAGCTGGGCGGGTACGGCGTGGAAGACCGCTTCACGGAAGCCGGTGAGCACCAGCGCCGGGATGATCAGGCCCTCGATCACGACCGGGCCCATCGCGTCCGACCGGGTCATCTGGCTCGCGACCGAGAACGTGACGAAGGCGTTGAGGCCGAGCCCGGTCGCGAGCGCGAGCGGGTAGTTGGCCACGACCCCCATCAGGATCGTCAGCACGCCCGCGGCCAGCGCGGTGGCAGCCGCGACCTGTGGGAACGTGCCGATCGAGTCGCCGTTCATGTCCTTGCCCGCGAGCAGGATGATCGGGTTGAGCACGATGATGTAGGCCATCGTCAGGAACGTCACGACGCCACCGCGGATCTCGCGCGGGACAGTCGAGCCCCGCTCACTGATGCGGAAGAAGCCGTCGATGCCGCCGGCGGGCGTAGGGGTCCGGGTGGTCGTCTTGTCCGTCACGGTCGCGAGTCTGGCAGAACCCGGGAGTAGCGTGGGGGACGTGGAGCTGAGGGACGACGAGACGACGCAGCACGAGATCGGCAACCGCACCTACATCGTTGCCCGGTGTCGAGCCGCTCGATGTCGACGGCGTGCGCACCGCCGAGGTCGGCACGGCCATCTGGCTGGTCGCCTTCATCGCGCTGCTGCCGTTCTACGGCGCGCTCGAGGACAGCGGCCGCACGTGGTGGCTGTGGACCTGCATGGCCGGCTTCGGGATCGGCCTGTTCGGCCTCGAGTACTGCCGCCGGCGCCGCAAGGCGCGCGCCGAGCTGGCCGACGGATGACCCTCCCTCCCACCCGCTGGGAGCTCGCCGGCGAGGGCAACCGCGGCTACGGCCAGCACTTCGCCGCCCTGCTCGCCGAGGGCGCTGACGTCGCGGGCGAGGCCCGCCCGGCCGATGCCCTCGTCGGCCGGCACGCGCGGATCCTCGACGTCGGGTCCGGCATGGGCCGGATCAGCGCGGCCCTGACTGCCCGTGGTCACGACGTGGTCGCCACGGAGCCGGACCCCGCACTGCGCGAGCAGTCGCAGTCGACGTACGGCGACGTGCCGGTGCTGCCCCACGAGGCGCTCGCGATCCCGCAGCTCGAGCCGTTCGACCTCATCGTCGTGGTGGGCAACGTGATGGTCTACGTCGCCGAGGACACCGAGCGCGCCGTGCTGGCGCACCTGCGCTCGTTGCTCGCGCCGGGCGGCCGGATCCCGGTCGGCTTCCACCTGACCGGCACCAAGAACGGCAGCCGTGTCTATCCGGCGGACGAGTTCGTCGCCGATGTGACCGTCGCTGGCCTCAGCGTCGACTGGCGGTTCGGCAGCTACGAGCTGCACGCGCCCAACGACGACTACGCCGTGTGGGTGCTGAGCGCCGCCTAGAGCGAGACGAACTCGTCGTCGGTCAGGGTGTCGAAGACGTGGTCGGGCACCGGGATCGGCTGCTGCTTGCGGGCGAGCTTGACCTCGGAGTGGGCGCCGCAGCCGTGGTTGACGGTGACGACCTTGCCGTCGTCGTTGGCGTTGCCGTTGGCGCAGACACCGAACGTGTCCGACAGCGGGCCGGCGAGCCGGACCGGGAAGCCGCAGGACCAGCAGGTGTCGGGTGCGCTCTTGGCGATCGGCGCCTCGGGGCCGCCGTCACCGGCATACCACCGCTCGGCGGCCATGTCGGTGCCCTCGGGCGACAGGGTGCGCACGCGGCCCGGGCCGAGGTCCTTGGCGACGGCGCACCTGCGCCTTGGCGTCGGCATCGAGCGGGTCGTCGCCGAAGGAGTAGGTGGGGACCGGGCGCACGTCCTCGTCCTCGACGGGCAGCAGGTCGCCCGGGGACAGGTCGCCGGGCTGCAGGCGCTCCTTGTAGGGCACCCATGACGGCGCGACGATCGCGTCGGCGCCGGGCAACAGCACGGTCTCGTTGACCGTCGGCTTGCTGGAATCGGCGTCGCGGGTCAGCGTCACCGACCAGTGCCAGCCGATGTAGCCGGGTCGCGTGCAGGCGAAGGTGTGGGTGACGACGAGGTCGTCCTCGCGGTGCACGTCGAGGTGCTCACCGACGTCGGAGGGGTCGGCGAGGTCGAGAAGGACGGCTCGCGCGTCCTCGACGGCCGCGGCCGGGATGGCGTCGGGCGAGGTCTCGTCGAGGGTGATCACCGGCGCATCATCGCAAACCCGACGGTGGTCTGTCAGTTCGCCCCTGACTTCCGGACGCTGCTGCACGGTCGGGACCCACCCACACGGCAGGATTGCCCCATGACCTCCGAGCACGAGCCGCCGCCGACCGCCGCCACGGCATCGAGCCGGATCGCCGGCGCCGGCCGGGGTGTGCGCGCCGCCGGTCGGGGGTCGGGCGCGGGGTCGCGGGCGCCACCCGGGTCACCACGCGCGCCGGGAAGTACACCGCCCGGCAGGCTCGCCGCGCGGCCCGCGCCGAGGGCGCCGGCGAGTCCGGCCTCTCCCAGCTGATCGGGCTGCACGCCTTCAACGCCGCCGGCGACGCGGCCGTCGCGATCTCGCTCGCGGGCACGCTCTTCTTCCGAGTCCCGACCGGCGAGGCACGCGGCCGGGTCGCGCTGTTCCCGGCGCTCACGATGCTGCCCTTCGCGATCGTCGCGCCGCTGATCGGCCCGTTCCTCGACCGCTTCAGCCATGGTCGCCGCTGGGCGATCGGCTCCACGATGGCCATCCGCGCGTTCCTGTGCTGGGTCCCGGCCACGGCCGTCGCGACGGACTCGCGCTGGTTGTTCCCCGCCGCTCTCGGTTGCCCGGTGGCGTCCAAGGCGTACGGCGTGACGCGGGCCGCCGCCGTACCCCGGCTCGTCCCGCCCAGCCTGACGCTGGTGAAGGCCAACGCCCGCGTGTCGATGGCCGGCATCATCGGCGCCGCACTGTCGGCGCCGCTGGCGATCCTCGCGTCCACGGCGGGGCCGGAGTGGTCGCTGCGCTACGGGTTCGTGGTGTTCGTGCTCGCGACGGTCTGGGCGATCCGGCTGCCCACGCGCGTCGACTCCAGCGTCGGCGAGGGCACGCTGGTGCTGATGCCGGCCGCGCGGGACCGCCAGCCGGAGACCCCGGGCAAGCGCCCGAAGACCCGGATCCCGGCGGCGGTCGCTTCGCGCTGCGCGCCAACTGCGGACCGCGCTGGCTCTCGGGCTTCCTGACGATGTTCATGGCGTTCCTGCTGCGCGACAACCCGATCGGCGACTGGAAGCCGGAGGTCCTGCTCGGGCTCGTGATCGGCGCGGCCGGCCTCGGCAACACGCTGGGCATCACCCTCGGGTCGCTGCTCAAGCGGATCGACCCGGCGATGACCGTGGTGCTCGCACTGGTCGCCGACGCCGTCGTCGTGCTGGTGGCGGCGCTGTTCTACGGACTGGTGCCGCTGATCGCGATCGGCCTCACCGCCGGGCTCGCCCAGTCGCTGGCGAAGCTGTCGCTCGACTCGACGATCCAGCGCGACGTGCCCGAACGCATCCGGGCGAGCGCCTTCGCGCGCTCCGACACCACCCTCCAGCTGGCGTGGGTGATCGGCGGCTTCGTCGGGATCGCGATGCCGCTGATGCCACGCCTCGGGCTCGGCATCGCCTGTGGCGTGCTCGCCGCGTGGGCGATCTTCGTGTTCGTCAGCCGCCCGAGCCGGATGGGGAAGTCACCCGGCGGAGCGTGAGCCTCAGAGCTCGAGCTCGTCGGCGAGCGCGCAGCAGCTTGGCGGTCGGCTTGGCAGTCTTGGCCTCGGGCGCCCGGCCGTGGCGGTAGGTCTCGCCGACGCTGTCGAGCAGCCGGATGGTGTCCTCGACGATCGTGACCATCAGCTCGGGGTCCTTGCGCTGCGAGTTGCGCTTGTTGCGCGCGACCGACACCGGCTCGTCGATGATGCGGACCTGGAGCGCCCGGTCGCCGCGCCGACCCCGGGCGATGCCGAACTCGACCCGGGTGCCGTTCTTGATCGTGGTCATGCCGTCGGGCAGCGCCTCGGCGTGCAGGTAGACGTCCGGGCCGCCGTCCCTGGGACAGGAACCCGAATCCCTTGTCGGCGTCGAACCACTTCACCTTGCCACTGGGCACGGCTGGACCTCTTCTTCTACAAGCGACATGACACGACCGGCGTTCGCGATCGCGGTGCAAAGCCTAGGCGGAGGCGACAATCGCCCGCCAACCGATTCGGGTCAGTCCTTCGCCGGGGCCTCGTTGAGCGAGCCCGACCGGAAGCCACGGGGGTCGAGGTCGGCCTCGGTGAAGCCGGCTTCGTGTACGGCGGCGAGCACCGTTCGCCGTACGACGTCATCGGCGAGGGGGCCGGCGAGGAGCACGGCATCGACCTCGATCGAGGCCCGCTCCCCCGGGTCGCGCACGCGCAGGTTGGGGGCCGTGAGCCCGGCAGCGGCGAGGGCAGATCGGACTCCGGCCTCGGCGCGCTCCACCCGCGCGAGCCGGTGCGGTGTCACCTCGACGCCGTAGGCGACGCGGGAGGAGAGGCACGCCGCCGCGGGCTTGTCCCATGTCGGCAGACCCCAGCGGCGGGAGGCTCTACGGACGTCGTCCTTGGTGAGGCCGGCGTCGAGGAGCGGGGTCACCGCCCCCCGCTCGGAGGCCGCGCGGATGCCGGGGCGGAAGCCGGCGACCGCGTCGTCGGCGTTGGTGCCGGTGGCGACGTGGGCGATGCCGCGCTCGGCCGCGAGCGGGGCCGAGGGTCTCGATCAGCTCGGCCTTGCAGAAGTAGCAGCGCTGGCCGGTGTTCTCGCGGTAGCCCTCGCGGTCCATCTCGTGGGTGCGCGGGGTGAGCACCTCGACGCCGAGCGACTCGGCGAAGTCGCGGGCCGGGTCGCGCTCGACGGCCGGCAATGAGTCGGAGTAGCCGGTGCCGGCGACGACGTGGTCGGCCCCGAGGGTGCGTACGGCGGCGGCGAGCAGCAGCGCACTGTCCGCTCCCCCACTGAAGGCGACCAGCAGGGAGCCGAGCTCGCGCAGGCGCTCCTCGAGGGCGGCGAGGCGCAGGTCGAGGACGTGCTCGTCGAGCCGGGCCGGGAAGTCGGCGAGGCTGTCGAGCACGACGTGGGTGCCGGCCGCGAGCAGCTCGTCGCGGGTGCTGCCGCCGGTGAGCACGGAGACGCTGATGACGCCGGCCGCGAGGGCGCCCTCCACGTCGTGGACGTGGTCGCCGACGTACACCGAGGCCCCTTCACGGCGGAGTGCGTCGGCCTTGCCGACACCCCACACCCATCCCTCGAGGTGGTCGACGTCGAGGGCCGGGTGGTCGAGGTGACGCTGGGCGTTGGGGGCGAACTTGCCGGTGACGACCACGGTCCGGCCGCCGTGGCGACGGACGGCAGCCAGCGCCTCGTGCGCACCGGGCAGCACGGGCACCGGGAGGATCGAGTGGTCGACGTAGAGCTCGCGGGAAGCGGTCGCCCGCGGGACCGATCGCGTCCGGGGCGAGGTGCGGGGCCGGGATCAGGTCGAGGGGCGGGCCGAGGCTCTGGGTCAGCTCCGCGATGGGGAACTCGACGCCGAGCTCTGCCCCGAGCACCTCGAGCGTGGCCGCGAAGCCGGGCACCGTGTTGATCAGGGTCATGTCCGGGTCGAAGCCCACCACGAGCGACGGAGGCGAGACGGACATGTGGCCAGCGTAGGCATGCGGCTTTGATTCCCCACCATCTGGCTGACACCATGGAGGGTTCCGCGCCACAATGGCGCGTTCTGACCTGCGACAACGCCTCTTCGACAGACCCCGGGGAACGACGTGACACCGACCGTGACGAGCGCATCGGAGCCGAGCAGCCCGCGTGCTGCTGCCGGGCCTCGTCGCGGCACTCACCCTCGGTGGCTCCCCGGTCGCCGCGCCCAGCCACGCCGTCGACGCGGACGTGCCGAGCCTGCAGCTCGTGACATTGACCGGCGCAGGCACCTCCGGCTCGAGCGAGGACGCGGCCACGCGCTGCTCGCCCGCCGGGACGCCGTCCCGGCTGCCGTCGACGCCAGCGAGACGACGTACCGCTGGACGACCGCCCTCAACGGGTTCGCTGCCGAGCTCACGCCCGAGCAGGTGACGGCGCTCGAGACCAACACCGAGGTCGAGTCGGTCGAGGCCAACACGGTGCTGCCGATGGCTGGCCGCGTCACCTCCACCGGAGCGCTGGCGTCGCGCACCGTCCCTGCTCGCGGCCGCGCCGGATCGGGCGTCGTCATCGGGTTCGTCGACTCGGGGCTCGCCCCCGACTCCCCCCTCTTCGCCGACGTCCCCGGCCTCGGTGCCCGCACCTCGACGTACGCCGGAGAGTGCACGACCGGAGCCGACTGGACCGCCGACTCCTGCAACCGCAAGGTGGTCGGCTCCGGCTGGTGGGTGGCCGGCTTCGGCGAGGAGCGCATCCGGTCCTCGGAGAGCCTCTCCCCGCTCGACGCCATCGGCCACGGCACCCGGGTCGCCTCCGTCGCGGCCGGCAACTCCGACGTGTCCGTGCGCGTGAACGGTCGCACGATGGGCAACTTCGGCGGTGTCGCCCCGCGCGCCCGCGTCGCGCCCTACAAGGCCTGCTGGGCCGCCCCCGATCCTGCCGACGACGGCTGCGCCACCGCCGATCTCGTCTCCGCGATCGACCGCGCGACTGCTGACCGGGTGGACGTCCTCAACGTCGCCGTCGCCGGCCCCACCTCGATCGACACGGTCGAGCGCGCCCTGCTCGGTGCCGCCGAGGCGGACATCGTGGTGGTCGGCGCCGCCGGCAACGCCGGGCGCACCGCCTTTGCCGGTCACACCTCACCGTGGGTCACGACGGTCGGCGCCACCCGCGGCAGCATCCTGCGCGGCCGGGTCTCGGTCGTCCGCGGCCCGAGCCCGGCCGGCGCCAGTCGCTCGCGCCGCGCCCTCGGTCCGGTCAGGCTCGTGCTCGGCTCCGACGTCGCCGCCTCCGGTGCTCGCCGTCGTGACGCCCGCGAGTGCGTCCCCGGCTCGCTCGACGCCCACAAGGTCGCCGACCGCGCCGTCCTCTGCGTGCGCGGCGCCATCGGTCGCGCCGACAAGTCCGAGGCCGTGGCGCTGGCCGACGGTGTCGCCATGGTGCTGGTCAACGACCGGCCCGGCGGTGTCATCGACGACTTCCACAGTGTCCCGACGGTCCAGCTGACCCAGCGCGACGGGCGACGCCTCATGCGCTGGGCGCGGACCCATCGCCGTACCGTCGTGCGTCTGTCCGGCGTCGCGCCCCAGCGCTCGGCGGCTCGCGCTGCCGGGTGGTCGGCGTCGGGTGACTCGCGCTCCGCGCTGCTCAAGCCCGACATCGTCGCCCCGGGTGAAGGCGTGCTCGGCGCCACGCCCGGCTCGTGGGCGCTGTTCTCCGGCACCTCGGCGGCCACCGCCCGCGTCAGCGGCCCCGGCCGCGCTGCTCCGCGCCGAGCACGACTGGTCGGCCCCGGTGGTCCGGTCCGTGCTCACCACCACGGCACGGCCGGTGGACGGAGCCCCCACACTCACGCAGGGCGCCGGCCGGGTGAGCTCGCAGCGCAAGGCCGGGCTCGCCCTCGACGTCGCGACCTCGAGCTATCGCCGCGCCCTCGACGACCTGTCGTGGGACGACCTGAATTCCTCGTCCATCGTGATGCGCGGCGGGGGTACGGCGACGCGTCGACTGACCAACCTCGGCTCGCGTGCGGAGTACTTCTCGGTCCGCGCGATCGGCTTCCAGCAGCACCGCGTCCGGATGACGCCGGTGGCGCTGCGGCTCGCCCCGGGCGAGACCGCCACCGTGCGCATCACCATCACCGGCCCCGGCGGGCCCACCCGGCTCGATGACGGCTGGCTCGTCTGGCGCGGTGCCCGCGGCTCCGAGACCCGGGTCCCGGTCGCGATCACGCGCTGATCCTCGCTCGATCTCAGGTATCCAGGTGGTTACCGATTCCCCGGGTTCCGGGGGTCTTCGCCGGGTAGGTAGGTAACCGGTTACCTACCGCGCCGCGGCAGGCGTCCGAATCGCCCGATTCGGTAACGAGTGGATACCGGGTCGACCGGTGCGTCGAGGCGGATCAGGCCTCGCGGCGTACGGACATCTGCCGGTCGCCGAAGGAGACGGTGTCGCCGTCGACCGGGGTGGCGGGCTTGCCGGCCGTCAGCGGGCGCGAGACGCCCTGACGGATCAACACGGAACCGTTGGTCGAGCCGCGGTCCATGACGACCGGGACGCCGTCGGAGGCCGGGCCGAACTGGGCGTGCGTCTTGGAGACCGACATGTCGGCGGAGCTGAGCGGCACGAGGTGGTGCACCTGCTCGCCGGAGCGGGGTTCGGGGCGACGACCGACCGGGGGCCGGGCCCTCGACCACGAACGACTCGCCGTTGTCGAAGGTGACCCGCCAGCGCGGACCGGCGGGTACGGCGCCGGGCACGACCCGCACGGCCGTGCGGCCGTCGTCGTCGGGCGGAGGGAAGCTCGGGGGCCGCTGCACGGATGGCTGCACGGATGGCTGCGCGGGCGGCTGGACCGGCGGCGGCACGGCGGGAGGCGGCGGCTGGCGAACGCGCTGGACGGGGGCGGGCGGCTGCTGGACCGGCATCGGGGGTGCCTGCTGGACGCCCGTGGGCGGCGGCTGCACCGGCTGCATCTGCTGCACCTGCTGCGGGGTGGGCGGGCGCCGCGTCGAGTGCTCCGGGTTGACCCGGCGCGGCGGGGCCGGGGGCTCGACCGGCGGCGCCGGGATCAATCGCATGGCGGTCAGGTTGACGACGTGGCGGGGGCCCTCATCCACCTCGTCGACGTAGGCATCCATGGGCCGGACGTCGACGACGACGGAGTGCGCGACGTGGTCGTGCCATCCCGCGTCGCTGCCGGCCGCGGTCCTCGACGGCGGTCCACGCCGTGGTCGCGAGCCCCAGCGCGAACGTCGGGGCGGAGGCCGGGGCGAGCACGAGTGATCGCAGCAGCGAACGGCCGACGCCGATGGGCGTGCCGGTGCCGTGGTGGACCACGCGCAGGCCGACCATGGCCTTGCCGGGCGTGTTGCCGCTGACACCGACCACGACGGCGATGACCAGCCAGCTGAGCGCCATCACGCCCGCGCCGACCGCCACTGCCGCCCACACGTCGTCGAGGACGAGCCGGGCCCCGAGGCCGACGACCGCGACCAGCGTCCACCCGATCAGCCGGTCGATGAAGAAGGCGTAGAACCGTCGCTCGAGCTCGGCGATCGGATACGTCTCTGCCAGAGGGATGGGTTCGGCCTGCTCGGTCACGGTCGGTCCTGCTGCACTCACGGGTTGGTCGTCTGGATGGTGACGCCGTCACCGAGATCGAGGATGGCACCCGGGATCAGCGAGACCGCGATGCCGGCCTGCAGGTCTTCGGGCGGCAGGCCGGGCTGCACGAGAACGGTGCCGTTGGTGGAGCCCATGTCGGTGACGACGGCCATGCCGTGGTCGGCGCCCGCACCGGGGCGGATCTCGAGGTGCGTGGACGAGATCTCGTGGTTGGGGCTGGACACCGTCACCGGGTGCGGCTGGTCGCTGGAGGCGAACCGCCGCGCCTCGGGGGCCCGGCCGACCGAGATGACGCGGTCGACGTCGACCACGTCCCCGGTGGAGAAGATCAGCTTGGCGACGGGGTGCGCGACGACGGCCGGTGCCAGCTCCCGGCCCGGGATGCCGATGGAGGGGCGCACGAACTCGTCGAGCGGGGCGCCGATCGATGTCTGGCCGTCGTGGTCGTCCGGTGCGTACGCCGCATCGTCGCTCACCGCAGGCTGCTCGCCGGTCGGCGTCGGGTCGTCGCTGTCGGGGTCACCGAAGGTCATCGGCTCGCTGACGGCGGGCTCGGGCTCGGGCTCGGGCGTCGGCTCGGCGGCGACGGGCGCCTCGACCGGCGCCACGTCGGGGGCCGTCTCGACCGGAGCATTCTCGGCCGATGCCGTCTCTCCGAACTGCACGACCGATGCCCGGGCCACGCCGGTGACCAGCGCGAGGTCGGAGCCGTCGACTGCGCCGCCGACGACGAGTCGGCCGCCCGTGACTGCATCGATGGTGCGCTCGACCCACAGAGCATCAGGCTCGTCGGCAATGTCGACGACACCGTTCGGCGTACGGAAGGAGGCGGTGACGTCGCCGCGGACCGGGACCCGGGTGCGGTCGCCGTGCCCGACGAGGGCGAAGCCGGACAGGGTGCTCAGCCCGTCAACGAGCAGGCCGTCGAGCACGGCCTCGAAGGAACCACCGCTGTCGGCGAGGTCCCAGAGCCCGGCGACCCGAGCGCGTGCGTCGGCCGGGACGAGGGCGGTGACGTGCTCTCCCACGACGGCATACCAGTCGCCGGCGGCGAAGGTCCTCTTGTGTGCGGCGTCCTCGGTCACGGTCGGGCCCCCAGTTTGTCTTCGAGACTCGCGCGCTGGCGCTCGGAGTCATAGGAATCGTCGTGCACCAATCCCACCACATCGACGACGACGGCCGTCGCGTTGTCGCGGCCCCCTGCGTCGAGGGCGGCCTGCACCAGCGCGTCGGCGGCGTCGCGCGGGTCGTGGATGCGCTCGAGGATGTCCTCGATCTCGCGGTCCTCGATCATGCCGCTGATGCCGTCGCTGCAGAGCAGGAGTCGTTCGGCCGCGGAGAGCGGCAGCAGGAAGAAGTCGGGTGCCACGCCCTCGGGGCTGCCCAGCGCGGGTGATGACGTGCTTCTCGGGGTGGGTCGCGGCCTCTGCGGCGGTGATCTCACCGGCGTCGATCAGCCCCTGGACCACCGAGTGGTCGACGCTGACCCGGTCGAGCACGCCGTCGTTGAAGCGGTAGATGCGGGAGTCGCCGAGGTTGACCAGCATCCACTTGGTGCCCTCGTGGTCCTCGACGAGGACGGCCGCCACGCACGTCGTGCCGGCATGCCAGCGCGGTTGCGTGTCGCGCTGCGCTTCGCCGTACTGCAGGATCCGGACCTGCGCCCGAGACAGCGTCTCGGCGACGAACTCGGCGCCGCGCAGCGGGTCGTAGCCCTCCTCGGCGAGACGGGTGAACTCCTCGACCACGATGCGGCTGGCGACGTCGCCACCGGAGTGTCCGCCCATGCCGTCGGCGACGACGAAGACGGGCGGGGCGACCGAGAACGAGTCCTCGTTGACCTTGCGCACGTGCCCGACCTCGGAGGCGGCACCGTGGTGCAGATCAACCGGCTTCATGCCCCAGCCTCACCCTCGTCGACGATGAGCCGCAGCATGGGCTCGGCGAGTAGCGTAGAAGGGATGTCTACCCGGGAGCAGGCGCCCCCACGGACGCTGGCGGACCAATTGCGCCGCTGGCCCGATGCACGGCTCGCGACGCTGCTGCAGCTGCGTCCGGATCTCGCCACTCCCGCACCTCATGATTCCGCGCAGCTGGCATCGCGCGCCGCCACTCGTTCTTCTGTCCTCAGGGCGCTCGACAACCTCAGCCGGCTCGAGCTCTCCGTCCTTGATGCCCTCGTGGTTGCAAACCAAACCACCCAATCCGAACTTCTCCGGATCGTCCACGCCGACCCCGTCGTGACGGCGGTCGCGATCGAGCGACTGATCGACTTCGCACTGGTCTGGGAGTCGCCCGGCGGACTCCGGCCGTTGAGCGGAGTAGGCGAGGCGCTCAAGGGCGACGAGTCGGCCGGCGTGAGCGGTCTGCGGCCGATGTCGGCGGACCCGGGCTCGCCTGCTGACGTCGTGGCCCGCCTCGACTCCGTCAGTCCGCGGGCTGCGCGCTGCTCGAGCACGTGCTGGCCAACGGCGGCGAGGGCACCACCGGCAACGCCCGGCGCACGGTCTCCCCGCCGACGCCACGACCCCCGTCGAGGAGCTGATCGCGCACCGCCTGCTGATCCCGCGTGAGGGCGGGCTGCTGGTGCTGCCCGGCGAGGTCGGGATCGCGCTGCGCGGCGGCCACACCACGACCACGCCCCGCGACGAGGTGCCCGAGCTCGCGACCACGGAGCGCGACGCGGAGCTCGTCGACCGGACCGCCGGCGGTGCCGCCTTCGATGTCGTACGGCGAACGGAGCTGCTCCTCGACCACTGGGGCCTCGAACCCCCGCGACCTTGCGCAGCGGCGGGCTCGCCGTACGCGACCTGAAGGCGGCGGCCGCCGAGCTGCAGGTGTCCGAGCCCGAGGCCGGCCTGCTCGTCGAGGTCGCCTCCGCGGCCGGGCTGATGACGACGGCCGCCGATCCCGGACGGCAACGAGGTCTGGTTGCCGACCGACGCCTTCGACACGTGGGCCGCGGGCTCGACCGCCGAGCGCTGGGTGACCCCGGCACTGGCGTGGCTCGACACGACCCGCCTGCCCAGCCTGATCGGTGGCAAGGATCCGGGCGGCAAGACCCGGAACGCGCTCGCCCCCGACCTGTCCAGCGTGATGGCGCCCGAGGCCCGTGCGCTCGCGCTGGCCCAGCTCGACTCCCTCGCGCCCGGCTCGGTGCTGGCCACCGGCACCGGCGTGCCCTCGCTCGTCGAGCGCGTGGCGTGGCTGCGTCCGCGACGCCCGTCGGTGCACCGAGATCTCGTCGCGGCGGCCGTTCACGAGGCCGGGCTCCCGGGACTGGTCGGCGCTGGTGGGCTGTCCAACGCCGGCCGCGCGATCCTCACCCACGACCACGACGCCGCGCTGGCCGCGATCACCCCGCACCTGCCGCACCCCGTCGACCACGTGCTGCTCCAGGGCCGACCTCACGGCGGTCGCACCGGGGCCTCTGGAGACCGAGCTGGCCCGGACCCTGCACCTCCTCGCGGACGTCGAGTCGCGTGGCGGGGCGACGGTCTACCGCTTCACCAACGGCTCGGTCCGCCGCGCGTTCGACGCCGGCTGGTCGGCACTCGAGGTGCACGACTTCGTCGGCTCCGTGTCGCGCACCCCGGTCCCCCAGCCACTGACCTATCTCGTCGACGACGTCCGCGCGGACCTTCGGCACGGTCCGGGTCGGGCAGGCCGAGGCGTTCCTGCGCGCCGACGACGAGGCCGCGCTCACCGAGCTGCTGCACAACCCGAAGGCCGGCACGCTCGGGCTGCGCCGGATTGCGCCGACCGTGCTGATCTCGACCGTGCCCGTCGACGTGCTCCTCCCGCGGTTGCGTGAGCTCGGCGCCGCACCCGTCGTCGAGGCGCCCGACGGCACCGTGCGCGTCGCTCGTCGCGACCTGCTGCGGGCCCGGCGCCCGCGCTCCGCGCGCACTCGCGGCGCTGCGTCCGCCCGTGCGCAGGCCACGGTCTCGTCCGTCGTCACCGCCATCCGCAGCGGCGACCTCGCGACCGCGAGTCGGCCGGCCTCCCCCGCGATCGCGACCACCCCGTCGAGCGCGCTGGCCGCGATCCGCGAGGCGATCGAGCTGGGTGAGACCGTCGTGATCGGCTACGTCGACAACCATGGCGCCAGCTCGGACCGCGTCGTCGATCCCCTGCGGCTCGAGGGTGGCCAGCTGATGGCGCACGACCACCGAAGCGACGACGAGCGACTGTTCGCCGTACACCGCATCACGACTGTGGCTCCGCTGTCCCCGCCCCAACCGTAGAGTGGTCAGGTGGACTTCATCCGGTACGCCGAGTCGGCGGCGGCCTTGCTCAACGCAGACCTGCCGGACGTCGACGCGCTGCTGGACCATCTCGCGCAGCGCGTGGCTGCACCCGACCGTGGTCGCGCGCGACGTGACTGCGCTGAGGAACTTCCGGTGCCGAGCTGCGACCGGTCTTCGAGGCGTCCGACCGGGGCGAGCCCGGCACCGTCGTCACCACCCTCAACGAGCTGCTCATCGAGCACCCCGTCACGCCGATGATCAGCGACCACGACCCCGACCACCTGCACATGCACGTCGCCAACCGCGCCGCGTCGGTCTCCGAGCTGCTGATCAGCGAGTCGCTGATGGGGCTGGCCAACCTCGTCTGCGACCTCGGCGCCACCCGCCTCGGGCTGTGCCCGGGCGGTCAAGTGCGACAACGTCTTCGTCGACACCTCGCCCAACCAGTCCCGGCGCTACTGCTCGGAGCGGTGTTCCTCATGGCCAACGTCGCGGCCTACCGCGCCCGGCAGAAGGCCGCAGCCAGCTAGCCGATCCGGGCCGGGTCGACGAGCGTCACCGTCTCTGGTCGTCGACGCGGCATCCAGAAACCACCGGCCCCCAGCTCCCGCCCGTTCACTGGGACACCCTCGGTGGGGCCCCGCGGCCGGCAGCGGCGAGGACATGCTCACCATGCGCAGGTCGGTCGGTGCCGCCCACGTCAGCGCGTAGTCAGCCGTCGGATCGAGACCCGGCACGCGAACGGCAACGCCGCGATTGTGGGCCGACTCGTCGAGCTGAACGTGCGCCACGATCGCACGACTCCGGTCTTGTGCGACGACCCCGTGGAGCAGCACTGCGGGGTCGGCGGAGAGGGGGCGCACCACACGACCTGAGTGCAGTAGCGGACGGAGCCGCTTGTGCAGCGCGACCCAGTCGGCGAGCCGGGACAGGTCGCCCTCGCTCGCTTCCGCCGGGTCCCATTCGATCCCAGAATGCGCCGAAGACGGCGGTCGCAGCCCGGAAGTCGAGCTGGAGGGTCCGACCCGTGGCATGCGAGGTCGGTGCCGAGACATGGGCGCCGAGATATTCCGGTGGGAGCAACTGGGTCGTCCACCGCTGGATCGCCTGCCGCGCCAGCGTCGGTCATGTCGGAGGTCCAGAACCGTTCGACCCGCTCCGCCACCTCGAGGTCGATCCGCCCGCCGCCTGATGCGCAGGACTCGAAGGCGACCGACGGGTGACGCTCGCGAAGGGTGTCGAGAAGGCGATAGAACGCCAGCGTCTGCTCGTGTATGGCCGGGGCGCCGGCCCTCCGCAACGCCCCCGCCTCCAACAGCTCGCGGTTGTGGTCCCACTTCACATAGCCGATCGCGTGGGCGCCCGGGGAGCGAGTCGAGTCGCTCCGGGATGTGGGCGAAGGCGTCCGGGTGGGTCAGATCGAGCACCCACTGGTTGCGGTGCAGCAGCGGCAGCCGGTGCCCTGAGCACATCACCCACTCGGGATGCGCGCGAAACAGGTCGGAGTCGGGGTTGACCATCTCGGGCTCGAACCACAGCCCGAACTCCATCCCCAGTCCGCGGACGTGATCGATCAGCGGCCCGAGGCCGTCCGGCCACACGCTGTCGTCGACCCACCAGTCGCCCGGGCCGGCCGTGTCGTCGCGTCGGCCCCGGAACCAGCCGTCGTCGAGCACGAAGCGCTCCCGCACCGACCGCGGCCGCGCGATCCCCGATGTCTCGCAGTCGGTCCAGATCGTGGTCGAAGTAGACCGCCTCCCAGACGTTGAGCACCACCGGTTGCAGGTCGGGGTGTGCGGGGAGCGAACGGGCGTAGGCATGCCGGGCGCCGGCCACCTCGTCGAGACCGTTCGCGGCCGCCACGAAGTGGACCCGGGGCGTCTCGTAGCTCTCGCCCTCGGCGAGCACCACCTCGCCGGGAAGCAGGTGTTCGCCACCACCGATCGTCGTGCCGGTGGCAGCGCTGCGCTCCACTCGCAGCACGGAGTTCCCACTCCACGCCACGTGTACGGCGACGACGCGGCCATCCGTCGTCGTGAACCCCGGCACCCCCGACCGCGATGAGGGTCGCGGCATCCAGTCCGGGTCGACCGCCCCGCCCCTCGCGCAGCCACAGCCCATCTCTCACACCGTGGCGTTGCGGGGTCCGCTCTGCGCTCGTGTCGACCGGTGAAGTCAAGGACCTCGGTGTGGTCGTCAGCAACCGGGAGCACCACCTCCAACCCCTCGATGAGGTAGGCCGACGGGTCGAGGTTCGTGACGGCGTACCTGAGGCGCAGCACGCCCCCGGCCACCTCCTCGAAGACCCCCCGAAACGCCAGACCTGCGTCGGCGTCGACCGCTTCCACCGGGGAGGCGGCCAGCGCCCTCGGTGATCGAGACCCGGTCGAACCGCGTCGACCACGCTCGACCGTCCACCCGGTGTCCCCGCAGGTGGGGCCGCGTGAACAGACCTCGGGCATGTTCGCCCGGGAGCGGCATCCCGGGACCGTTGAGGACGAGCGGAGTGAAGGACTTCTCGCCGCCACCCGCACGGAGCGGGACCACGACAGGCAGGAGGTCGTCCGCTCGGAGCAGCTCAACCGTGGTCCGGGTGAGAGTTCCCGGAATCTCAGGCAGAGAGGCGGTCACCGGTCTCCCGGTCGAAGACGTGCACGTGGGTCGGGTCGGTGGTGACGTGGAGGACGTCGCCCTTCTGCGTCGAGTCGCGGCCGGGGACGCGGACGATCACGTCATGGGGAGTCCCCTGTGCTTCGCAGGTGCCGTAGACGAACGCGTCCGCACCGAGCTCCTCGATCAGGCGGACCGTGATCGGGATGCCCTCGCCCGGGCCCACCAGGCGCCAGTTCTCGGGACGGACGCCGACCACGACGTTGCCGTCCATGCGCTTGGCGGCCGTGGGGTCGACCGGGACGAGATAGGTGCCGATGCGGACGTCGCCGTCGACCGACTGCCCGGACAGCAGGTTCATCTGCGGTGAGCCGATGAAGCCGGCGACGAAGAGGTTGACCGGACGGTCGTAGAGGGCGAGCGGGGTGTCGACCTGCTGGATGAGGCCGTCCTTCATGACCGCCACGCGATCTCCCATGGTCATTGCCTCGACTCGGTCGTGGGTGACGTAGACGGTGGTCACGCCGAGGTCGCGCTGCAGCTTGGCGATGTCCGTGCGGGTCTGAACTCGCATCTTCGCGTCCAGGGTTGGACAACGGCTCGTCCATGCAGAAGACCTGCGGCTTGCGGACGATCGCCCGGCCCATCGCAACACGCTGTCGCTGACCACCGGAGAGGGCCTTGGGTTTGCGATCGAGGTAGTCCGTGAGGCCGAGCATCTCCGCGGCCTCCGCCACGCGCTTCTCGCGATCGGCCTTCGACACCTTGGCCATCCGCAGTGAGAACGACATGTTCTCGGCGACCGTCATGTGCGGATAGAGCGCATAGCTCTGGAAGACCATCGCGATGTCGCGATCCTTGGGGGCGAGTCCGGTGACTTCGCGGTCACCGATGTGGATCTGCCCTGCGTTGACCTCCTCGAGCCCGGCGAGCATGCGCAACGTCGTGGACTTGCTGCAGCCCGACGGTCCGACGAGGACCATGAACTCGCCGTCCTCGATCTTGAGGTCGATGCCGGGGACGGCGGGCTTGTCGGTCCCGGGATACCACCGCTGGGCCCGGGTGAAGGTGATGCTGGCCATGTCGTGCTCCTTGGGTCGTGCGGAGAGAAGAGGGGCTGGGTCAGGAGAGGTGCCACCACGCGAGGTGGCTCGGGTCATCGGCGTAGGGGATGAGGCCTCCTGCGACGTCGGTCAGCTGAAGCCCGACGAGACCTCCGTCGGCGACGATCTCCGGGACCTGCGCATCGGCGATGACCCGGAGTGTCGGCTCGTGGTGCTCCACCACGACGGGGTCGGCGCCCGGCACGCTGATGGTCAGCACGCCGTCGGCGAGGGCCAGATCGGCACGGCTCACCCCGTCCGGGCCGACCGGGCGCAGGGTGCCCGTGCCGTGCGGCGACCACTCGACGTCGAGCGCCGTGGCGGGTTCGCCGCCCGTGGACGTGCTGCGTGCCGCGGCAACCGTGGGGTGCGGCGTGAGCGCCGTACGACTCCCGTCGTGGGACACGACGTAGGGCACGCTGAGCGCACCCACCCACGTGCCGGGGTCGGAGATTCCACGGATCCAGAACAGCAGACTTGGGCGACCATCGGCGTCGATGAAGTGCGTCGATGCGTAGTGGCCGGCGCCCACCGTCAACCGCTGCCAGTCCCCCGGGTGAACCTGCCCTCGGAGTAGGTACCGGCGGAGGCTGCGACATGGAAGGGATCGTCATCCCACACCGAGACGACCAGCAGGTCCGTATCGAGGCCATGCGTTCGGCGTACGAGCTGGGGGCACTCCCATGCAGCGCCCGTGAACGGCTCGTCCGCTGCGGCCCGCGTGCTCAGCAAGCCGTCGTAGTCCCGAGTGAGGAGGTCGGCGGACCGGAACACCTCGGCACCGGCCGTCCGTTCGGCGTCACCGTGCCCGACGACCATCCGCCACGTGTCTGCGTCGCGGGTGATGACCGGGTCTCGAAAGACCGTGGTCTCCGGGCGCTGGGGTGAGGCAACGACAGGACCCTTGGTCCGGGTGCGCAGCTCCGGATCCGCCGGACGGGCGACCCGGATCGACGCCCGACCCACGTCCCCTTCGCTGGCAGACGTGTAGAAGAGCAGCGGCTCGCCCTCATCGCTCACCGCGGCACAGCCCGACCAGATGCCCGAATCCCCGTCACCGGGCGAGAGCGCGATCGGCTCGTGCTCCCAGTGCAGCAGGTCCGTGCTGGTCGCGTGACCCCAGTGGCAGTCGATGCGATGCTCGGAGCGAGTCCGGGATGTGCTGGAAGAACAGGTGATAGCGCCCGTCCGCGTGGAAGAGACCGTGCGGGTCATTGATCCACCCCGCCGGAGCGGTCAGGTGCAGGGCTGGCCTGAGCGAGGTCCTCAGGGTGGCGGTCACGGTCATCCCTTCACTCCCGCTGGACGCGATGCTGCCGATGAAGGAGCGCTGGAAGGCCGGGAAGAGGGCCAACACCGGCAGGGTGATCAGGCTGGAGTAGGCCATCATGGGCCCCCGTGCAACGTTGAGCTGGAAGAAGTAGCTCACCCCGAGCATGACGGGTCGGAGCTCCTCGGTCTGCACCACCATGAGCGGCCACAGGAACGAGTTCCACGCGGGCAGGAACGTCAGGATCGAGACCGACGCGATGGCCGGACCGGACAGCGGCATGACGATGCTGCGGTAGATGCGGAACCAACCCGCGCCGTCCACCCGCGCCGCCTCGTCGAGCTCCTTGGGGATGCTCTGGAAGTAGGAGTAGAAGAGATAGATCGAGAAGGCGTTGGCGATGAACGGCAGGATCTGCACGCGGTAGGTGTCCAACCACCCTTCGGTCCACAGGATCGTGAAGCCCTCGTGGGTGAGCCACGGCAGGTGGTTGACCCACCACAGCAGCGGCAGCGCGAACGTCTCGAAGGGCACGACCGGGGTGGCAAGGACCGGGCTGAGCACCAGCCCGCGGCCCTTCCACTCCAGTCGCGACAGGCCGAACGCCGCCATGCTGTTGATGATGAGTCCGAGGACCACGGTGACACCCGACACCGGGATCGAGTTCAACAGGAACCGGACGGCAGGGACGGTGTCGAGAGTCGTTCGGTAGTTGTCGAGCGACAGGTCACCCACCGGCAAGAACGCCTTGAGGGAACCCGGGTCGGCGAAGATCTGCTCGTCGGGCTTGAGGGACGAGACCAGCATGAAGACGATCGGGAAGGCGAAGAAGAATCCGAGCACGACGCGGCCGATGTTCATGCCGATCGTGCGGCCGGTGATCGGGCGCTTCTGCTTCGGAGGACGCTGCGGTGCGTCCCTGGGCGAGGGTCGTCATCGGGCATCCTTGTCTCGGGTGAGGAACCGCTGGGTCAACGAGATGGTGAGCACCAGCGCGAAGAAAACCGGGGGAGATCGCCGAGGCGTAGCCCGTCTGCTGCTGCGTGTAGCCGGCGCGCACGGCCTGATAGATGACCGTCGAGGTGGCGTCGAGCGGGCCACCGTTGGTCATGACCTGGATCTGCGCGAAGAGGCTCAGCGCCGCGATCGTGATCGTCACCATGATGAAGGTGCGCGTTTCCTTGAGGCCGGGCCAGGTGATGAAACGGAACTTGTCCCACTCGCTGGCCCCGTCGAGCGCCGCCGCTTCGTACTGGTCGCCGGGAATGGTCTGGAGGCCGGAGAGCCAGATGACCATGTGGAACCCGACCGCTTGCCAGATCGACATCACGATGATGGCCGGCATCGCGGTGGAGCCGTTGCTGAGCCAGTCGGTGCCGTCGATGATGTTGAAGGTCACCATCTGGAGCAGGTTGTTCACGAGACCCGTGGGTGCATACATGAAGCGCCAGAGGATCGAGACGACGACGATCGAGGTGACCACGGGCACGAAGTAGAGCGTGCGGAAGAAGTTCTTCGCCCGGCCCCGGCCGTTGACCGAGATGGCGAGCAGCAGCGCGAGGGCCGACTGCAGGGGCACGACCACGATGGCGAAGTAGGCCGTGTTGCGCAGTGACTTCCAGAAGAGCGGATCCGCGAAGAGCCGCTCGAAGTTGTCCAGCCCGGTGAACCGCATCGGCTCGGGCGAGATCAGGCGCGCGTTGGTGAAGGCGAGCGTGAAGCAGAGCGCCACGGGGATGAAGAAGAAGATCACCAACATGAACAGTGCCGGGGCGGTGAAGCTGAAGCCGACCCGGGACCGGGTCTTCGCCTTGCTTCGCGAGCTGCGCGGCGTGCTCGCCGGCGCGGCCCTGGGGCGCGAGCGTCGTGGACATCGATCCTCCGATGGTTGGGGTGGTACGGGCGGCATCCCCCGGAGGAGATGCCGCCCGCGCTACGCTCAGTAGCCGTAGTAGTTGTTCGCCTCGAGGTCGGCGTCGATGTCGGCGACAGCCTTGTCCGGGATCGCGTCCGCATCGCCGCCGGCGATGATGTCCTGAGCCGCCTTGGCGAAGGTCGACGTCAGGAACGGGTAGCCGGGGGTCGCCGGGCGGAGCTCGGCGAACGCAGCCGACTCATCCGGGAAGAACCGCTTCGGTCCGCCGACCTCCCAGCCTTCCGTCATCTCGGCAGCCTCTTCGGTGGCAGGTACGTTGCCGGAGTCGCCGGCGATCTTGCTGAGGTATTTCGCATCGAGGGAGAACTCGAGGTAGTCCATCGCGGCTTCCTTCGTCTCGCAGCTTGAGCTCACGCCCCACTGCCGGGAGCCGCCACCGATCTTGGGGCCGTTGCCGAAGTCCGGCGGCGGCAACGCGATGCCGTCCTTCACCTCGCCGAGGCCGGTGGAGTTCCAGATGCCCGTCCACACCATCGCGGACTTGCCGTTCGAGAAGTCTGCGAAGCGTCGACTCCGGACTTCGGCGGCACGTTGCCGTCCTCCACGAGTCCGCTGAACCGGGCGGCCCACTCCTTCGCAGCGTCACCGTTGAGGAAACCGTCGGCGCTCTTGAAGCCGTCGTGTCGATCAGGTCGCCACCGAAGCTCTGCAGGAACGGTGAATAGCCATAGGTCCACCACTCCGTGCCCGAGTCGCCCGTGCCGAGGTCGAAGGGGAAGTCGTAGTCGCCCGTCTCCTTGATCTTGTCGAGCGCCGTGGCGAACTCGTCGGCGGACCATGGCTTCTCGACCGTGGGGATCCGGACACCCGCCTTGTCGAGGGCGTCCTTGTGGGCGAAGATCATGAGCGCGGCCTCGAAGTAGCCGATCGAGTAGAGCTCGTCGTTGTAGATGCCCTTGGTGCTCTCGAGGTTCTTGTCGACGAGCTCCTGCGGGAGGTCGAGCGGGGTCAGGAATCCGGAGTTGGCCCACGCCGGGACGTTGGGGGCGTCCATGTCGAGGATGCAGGGGAGCTTCTTGGCCGTTGCGGCTGAGGTGACGGCCGAGTTGTAGGCCTCCTGCGGGAACGACTTCAGCTTCACCGTGTAGGTGTCCTGGCTGGCGTTGTAGTCGGAGATGATCGTCTCGAGGAGGTCGATCTCCTTCTCGGCGCCACCGGCGTGGGTCCACACCGTCATGGTGTTGGCTTCTTCGCCGCCGGTGCTCGCCTTCGCGCAGCCGGTGGCGATCAGGGCGGTGGCGCCGGCAACCGCCACGGCCTTCGCAATCAATCGGGACGGGGTCTGACCCACGAGGTCCTCCCGGAGATCGGTTTTTCCTCCTATGACGGGTGCCACATGAAGAAACGTTTCCGCAAGGGTGATACAACGTTTCTTCCATGTCAATACCTCCCGCGTGATTTTGCGCGCGAACCCGGGGAGCTGGCCGTGTCCTCACCCCCGTCGACCCACGTTGAAGGACGTCGTGGCGCGCTGGCGTATCGACAACGACCGTCTCCGTAGTCCTCAACAAGCAGCGCGAGGGAGTCCGAGTCCCCGAGTCGACGCGTCAGCGGGTGCAGCAGGCGGCCGAGGACCCGGGCTACCAGCCCAACGTGATGGCGCGAGGTTTGCGACGCCGCTCCAGCGAGGTGATCGGATTCGTCTCCGTCGACGTGACCACCACACCGTTCGCTGTCGCCATGCTCGCCGCCGCACAGGACGAAGCCGCACGGAGCCGGCACCTGCTCCTGACCGTGAACGTCAGCGACGAACCCCGCGCGGACGACATCCAGCGAGCCGTCGACTCGCTGCTCCAGCACCGAGTCTCGTCACTGGTCGTGGCCCACATGCACCACGTGGTCGTCACTCCGAACGAATCGCTGCCCGACTCGACCGTCTTCCTCAACTGCCGCGCGGACTCCGGCCCCTATCGCTCGATCGTGCCCGACGAGGTCGAGGGAGCGCGGGTGGCGACGCGCGAGCTCCTCGATGCCGGACACCGACGGGTCGCCTACGTCGACGACTCCGAGGGAACTCCCGCAGGCCCGCTCCGCCCGGCCGGCTATCAGCAGGCTCACGAGGACGCCGGCATCACGCCCGACCCGCAACTGCACGTCCGAGAGCAGGGCACAGCAGCCGGTGGAGTGGCCAGCGGCCGACTCCTCGACCTGCCTCCCCGACCAGCGACCCACGGGCGTCTTCTGCTTCAACGACCGCGCAGCCATGGGCTTCTACCGCGCGGCTCGGCTCCGTGGCCTCTCGGTGCCCCACGACGTGTCCATCGTGGGGTTCGACGACCGAGAATACATCGCCTCCGAGCTCGACCCGCCGCTGACCACCATGCGGCTTCCCCCACGCCGAGATGGGGAAGCTCGCGATCGAGCTGGTCATGGGCGCCGACACGTCGTACGTCGAGTGGCAGACCAACGGCGACGGGTACGTCGCCCGGATGGAGTGCCCGATCGTGCGTCGCGATTCGGTGGCGCCACCGCCCGAACAGCCCTGACGCACCGCCGCTCAGGTCAGCGCCGGAGCACCGGGCGATCGCCCTCCCAGACCACCGTCCCCGGATCGATGATCTCGCCGACGAACTCGCCGTCGACGTCCATGACAAAGGCGAGCAACCTCGTCGCGCCGGTCTCCCGATCGCGGATCAGCTTCCCGACATACAACTCGTCGCCGCCGATGCGTTGCGCGTTGGCAACGTCGAAGGGACCCACCGCGGAAGCTGCCGGCGCCCACCAGACGCCACCGGTCGCGCCGGAGTCCTGTGGGTAGACGTGTTCGGCTCCCGTGCTGAACATGAGGACATGCCGACCGTCGATCTCGTAGGTCTGGACGACCTCGAGCTGCCCGAAGCCCTGTCCCGGCTCGGTCAGCGGCCCGCGATGCTCCCAGTGCTCCGGGTCGGCGGACCATGCGTGGCCCACGACTCCACGATCGACTGCGTCATCAGGTCCGCCCGCCCCGCGGTTGGACCGGGCCGTGATCAGCATGTGCCAGCCGTTGCCCTCCGGGTCGGCGAAGACCGGGGGTCGCGGAAGGCCTCGTCGTGCCACAGCCCTGCGGCGAGTCGCTCGTAGTACTCAGGGTCGGCCTCGAGGACGGGATGACCGGCCTTGTGC
Source organism: Nocardioides sp. B-3 (assembly GCF_024703895.1). GTDB lineage: Bacteria > Actinomycetota > Actinomycetes > Propionibacteriales > Nocardioidaceae > Nocardioides. Next base: position 2,451,997 of record NZ_CP087968.1, on the reverse strand, counting down.
CGAGTCATCAGATCGTCGGAGGTGGCATAGCCGATGCGCTGGATGTTGGAGCCGCCCGGTGCCGCCGTCGAGCCGGTGTAGAACATGAACCAGCGGCCGTCAGGGTGCCGCACGACCGAGCCGGTCCACGTCGCGAGGTCGTCCCACGCCGGGCCGTCGCTGCGAACCATCACGTCGGTGACCCGCTCCCAGTTCGTCAGGTCGGTGGAAACCGCGTGACCGATCGAGGCGCGATAGTGGCGCGCGTTCGGATCCTTGAGCGCGCGAGGCATAGAGGAAGAACAGGTGGTAGTTCTCGCCGTCGTCGAGGAGCCAGAAGTCCCAGACCCAGCTTTCAGGTAGTCGAAACACCGGGCGAACGCTACCCGAGAAACAGCGTCTGCGGAATCGTTTCTTCACTGGCATTTCCGCGTCGGCCGACGTCGCTCCGCCACGCCGGTAGGCTGGGTCGGTGAATGACGGCCCCCTGATCGTCCAGAGCGACAAGACACTGCTGCTGGAGATCGACCACCCACTGGCGAGCGACGCCCGCAAGGCGATCGCGCCCTTCGCCGAGCTCGAGCGCTCCCCCGAGCACATCCACACCTATCGGCTGACCCCGCTGGGCCTGTGGAATGCGCGCGGCCGGGCACGACGCCGAGCAGGTGGTCGACGCGCTGCTGACGTTCAGTCGCTACGCCGTACCCCACGCACTGCTCGTGGACATCGCCGAGACGATGGGGCGCTACGGGCGGCTGCGGCTGGAGAAGCACCCCACGCACGGGCTCGTCCTGAGCAGTATCGACCGCCCGGTCCTCGAGGAGGTCCTCCGCGCCAAGAAGATCGCGGGGATGCTGGGCAACCGCATCGACGACGACTCGGTCGTCGTGCACGCCAGCGAGCGCGGCAACCTCAAGCAGGCGCTGCTCAAGCTCGGCTGGCCGGCCGAGGACTTCGCCGGCTACGTCGACGGCGAGGCGCACGCCATCGCGTTGACAGAGGTCGGCTGGGAGCTGCGGAAGTACCAGCAGGAGGCGGCCGAGTCCTTCTGGCACGGCGGCTCCGGTGTCGTCGTCCTGCCCTGTGGCGCCGGCAAGACGATCGTCGGCGCGGCCGCGATGGCCCGAGCGTCGGCGACCACGCTGATCCCGGTCACCAACACCGTCAGCGCCCGGCAGTGGAAGGACGAGCTGATCAAGCGCACGTCCCTGACCGCCGACGAGATCGGGGAGTACTCCGGTTCCGTCAAGGAGGTCCGGCCGGTCACCATCGCGACGTACCGAGGTGATGACCACCCGCCGGAAGGGCGTCTACTCCCACCTCGAGCTGCTCAACGCGCGACTGGGGCCTCATCGTCTACGACGAGGTCCACCTCCTGCCGGCGCCGATCTTCCGGATGACCGCCGATCTGCAGGCCCGCCGCCGCATCGGCCTGACCGCCACGCTGGTGCGCGAGGACGGTCGCGAGGGGGAGGTCTTCTCGTTGATCGGGCCCAAGCGCTACGACGCGCCGTGGAAGGACATCGAGGCGCAGGGCTGGATCGCGCCCGCCGACTGCGTCGAGGTCCGGGTCACGCTGCCCGAGGGCCAGCGCCTCGCCTACGCGACCGCCGAGCCCGAGGAGCGCTACCGCCCGGCTTCTTGCACGCACGCCAAGATCGATGTCGTACGGCGGTTGGTGGACCAGCACGAGGGGCAACCCACCCTCGTGATCGGGCAATACCTCGACCAGCTCGACGAGCTCGCGGAGATGCTCGGCGCGCCCGTGATCAAGGGCGAGACCCCGGTCAAGGAGCGGCAGCGACTCTTCGACGCCTTCCGCTCCGGCGAGGAACCGCTGCTCGTAGTCTCCAAGGTCGCCAACTTCTCCATCGACCTGCCGTCGGCCGAGGTCGCGATCCGAGTCAGCGGGTCGTTCGGCTCGCGCCGGGAGGAGGCGCAACGGCTCGGCCGGCTGCTGCGGCCCAAGTCGGAGGGCAAGACCGCGCACTTCTACACCGTGGTCTCGCGCGACACCGTCGACGCCGAGTTCGCGCAGAACCGGCAGCGGTTCCCGGCCGAGCAGGGCTACGCCTACCGGATCATCGATGCCACCGACCTCGACGCCGCTCGCTGACCGCTGGCCGCTGCGGGCGCTCCTCGACGTCCGCGACGAGCTCCTCGCCGCGTGGGACCGGCCCGGTTACCACGACCTGCACCACCTGACCGAGGTGCTCGACCGGCTCGACGATCTCGACGCTGCTGGGGTCTCGTTCGACACCGTGCCCGTCGTGCTCGCGGCGTGGTTCCACGACGCGGTCTACGACGGTCAGCCGTCCGCCGAGGAGCGATCAGCCATGCTGGCGGAGGCCGCGCTCCCGGACCCGCCGGCCGCCGAGGTCGCGCGCCCGGGTGCGGATGACCGAGCACCACCGGGCCTTCCCGGACGACCTCAACGCCGCTGCCCTGAGCGATGCCGACACGGCGATCCCGGGCGGCCGATCCGCAGCGCTATGCCGACTACGCGCGACGTACGAACCGAATATGCGCAGGTCTCGGACGCCGACTTCCGGGCCGGTCGTGCCGCCGTGCTGGGCGATCTGCTGGACGGTCCGTCGCTGTTCCGTACGCCGCAGGGGCGGTCGCTCTGGGAGGCGCGAGCGCGCGCCAACGTGACCGCGGAGATCCGCGCGGCTGCTCTCACCCAGCGGTGAGTGAGCCACATTTCTGAGGAAGATTTTGTGGCCCCGGCACCGCCGCTCCGGCGAGTCGCGCGGGACACGCGCAATCCAGGTGGCCCACCCACGTTTCGCGCGAAAAATGTGGCTCACTCACCGCCAGCGGGAATGACGGAGGAGGGGCCAATCCCTCAGGCCAGTCGCCGAGCTGGACGTACATCGTGAAGCGGTCGGGCCGGAAGGCGGTCCGGGAGACGTTGACGACCTTGTCGCCGCACAGCGCCCGCCGTGACAGGTGCAGCACGGGAGCGCCGGGCTGGATCTCCAGCAGCGTCGCCTCGTCGACCGTGGCGGCGTCGGCGGAGATGGCGTCCTCGGCCCACGTCGGGCGCAAACCCCGCTCCTCGAGCGCGTCGTAGAGGCTGGTCGGCATTCCGCTCTGCAGGAAGCCGGGCAGCAGGACCTCGTTGAGATAGGCGTCCTCGACGCACACGATGTGCTGGTCGGCGCGGCGCAGCCGCTTCCAGTGGATGACGGCGTCACCGGCGGAGATGTCCAGCGCCCGGGCCACACCCGGTCCGGCCTGCTCGCGGCGGGCGACCGGGGTCTGCGACTCGGGCAGCAGCCCGCGCAGCTTCATGTCCTCCGTGTACGACGACAGCCGCCCCACCCGACGACGCGGATGTGCGACGAAGGTGCCGCGGCCGGGGACCCGCTCGAGCAGCCCCTCGGTGACCAGCACGTCGAGGGCCCGGCGGAACCGTCATCCGGGCGACGCCGAAGCGGGCCACGAGCTCCCGCTCGGAGGGGGCGGCCGACCCGGGAGCGGCCTCGGACACGAGGCCACGGACGTATTCGCGCACCTGGACGTGCTTGAGCCCGCTCTCAGCAGGCTTCACTTCCACGGTGTCCACAGGCACGAGAGTAGGACCGGTCACAACGACGCGTGAGGGTTTTGTCGAAGCGCATGGTAAAGGAACGTCCACAAATTAGTACGCTCATTCGGCACCGATTGCGCGCAGGACGTCCAGCTTCGCGGCTCGCCGGGCCGGCAGCAGCGCAGCGACCACCCCCGATCACGACCGAGACGACGAGGAAGATCGCGAGCTGACCCGTCGGCACCGAGATCACCTCCAACCCCTCCTCGCGCAGCGAGTGCATGAGCGCGATCCCGAACCCGATGCCCAGCACCACGCCCGGGACTGCACCGAGCACCGCGATCACCACCGACTCCGGGGGTCACCATCCGCCGCAGCTGGGGCCGGCTGACTCCGATCGCCCGTAGCAGCCCGACCTCGCGCGTGCGCTCGATGATGGACAACGCGAGCGTGTTGACGATGCCCAGCACCGCGATGAACAGCGCGAGCCCGAGCAGCGCGAAGATCATCAACACCAGCTGGTCGATCGGCTCGCGTTGCTCGGCAGCGAAGCCCTGCTGGTCCTTGACGGTGACGATCGGCGACTTCTCCACGACCGCGTCGAGGGCGTCCTGCACGCCGGACCGACCATCGGTGTCGATGATCAGGAAGTTGTCGGAGTCCCGGTGGCCCGCGGCGACCGGGGTCTGCGGGGTGGTCACGATCGGGAAGAAGAGCAGTGGGTTCTCGGCGTACAAACCGACGACCTCCATCTCGCGCTCCCCGTCGGCGAGCCGAACCTCGACGTCGCCTCCGACCTCGAGCCCCTCCTCCTCGGCATAGGTCTCGTCGACGACGACCGTGCCGTCGACCCGAGTCGGAGAGGTCGCCCTCGACCATGTCGATCTTGAAGCCGTCGCGCATCGTGGCTGGGTCGGCGGCACCGATGCCCTGCCCCTCCCCGCCCATCTGGGAGATCGCGAACCGCTGGGCCCACACGCTCTCGACCCCCGGCACGTCCGCCATCTCGCGGCCGATCCTCGTCGAGAAGCTCTGTCCCACGAGGCTGCTGACGACGTAGTCGCCGACGAAGTTCTCCTCGATCGTCCGGTCGACGCTGGCCTTGGCGGAGTCGCCGACGATCGCCATCGTGCACGCCGGGGAGAGGCCGATCATCAGGGCCGAGGACGTTGCGGTCGTACGGCGAGGATTGCGCAGCGAGTTCTGGCCGGCCAGCGCACCGATCGACCCGAAGAGCCGCGCGTAGATCCACGCCGCCGCGGAGAGCAAGGGGTGACTGATCACCGGGCTGGCGGAAGCGACGCCGAGCAGGATCGCCGGGATCCCGCCGCCGACGAACCAGAGCGGGCGCGGGACCGAGTCGGTGAGGCCGGCCGCGAGGGCCGCGCCGCCACCCAGCATCAGCACGACCCCGATCAGGAACCGCCTGCGCAGCGACGACTCCGGCATCGCGATGTCGTCGCGCATGGCCTGCACGGGCGCGATCTTGGTGGTCCGGCGGGCCGGGAAGAACGCCGCGCCCATGGTGACGATGACGCCGACGGCATAGGCCGCCGGGATCGTCTTCGGAGCCATGATCAGTGATTGCCCGGAGAGGTCGAGCCCGAACTGGGCGAACAGGCTGCGGATGCCGACCGCCAGCAGCACGCCGAGGCCGAGCCCGATCGTCGAGCCGAGCAGGCCCGGGACCAGCGCCTCGAGCAGCACGGAACGGGTGACCTGCTTCTTGCTCGCGCCCGGGGCGCGCAGCAGGGCCAGCTCGCGGCTGCGCTGGGCGACCGGGATCGAGAACGTGTTGACGATCAGGAAGGCGCCGACGACCAGCGAGATGCCGGCGAAGATCAGCAGGAAGGTGGTCAGGAAGCCGACCGCCTCCCGGATGGCGCTGGCCGCCTCGTCGGCCGCGTCGTCGCCGGTGACGGCCTCGACTCCGTCGGGCAGCGCGGCGGTCACGGCCTCGGCCAGGTCGCCCCGGCTGGTGCCCGCCTCGGCCGTCACCCAGATGTCGGTGAAGGCGTCCTTCCCGTCGAGGAAGAGCTCCCGGGCGGTGCGGGTGTCGAAGGCGGTGAAGGTCGCGCCATTGAGCGAGCCGCCCTCGGGGAAGCCGATGATCCCGACCAGCTCGGCGGTGAGGGCGCCGCGATCGGTGGCGGTGACGATGTTGACGTCCTGCCCGATGACGTAGCCGCCCTCGCCCGCGGTCCTCGAGTCGAGCAGCACCTCGCCCTGCTTCTCCGGCTCCCGCCCGGCGATGATGTCCATGCCCTCGAGGTCGTGACCCGCCGGAGCCTCGCTCCAGTTGCCGCCGATGCTGGGCGGGCCGTTGCCGCCGATGAGCTTGCCGTCCTTCCCCACGACGTAGACGCCGAAAGCGGTCACGTTGCCGTCGACGCGAGCCGCCCCCTCGACGCCCTCGAGCTCGTCGACCAGCGTCGAGTCGACAGTGCGGGTGGTGGGCTCGGACGCGGCGTCGGTGCCCGCGGGGCGTACGACGACGTCGCCGACCGTCGAGGCCATCAGCGCGGTGAAGCTGCGACTGAGGGTGTCGCTGAAGACGAGGGTGCCGACGCCGAAGGAGACCCCCGATGACGATCGCGAACGTGCTCATCAACAGGCGCACCTTGCGCCCGAGCAGGCTCTTGAGAGCGGCGCGGAACATCACGCCTCCGCGGCGGGCGCGGACATGCGCGCCATCACGTCGAGCACGCCCTCGCGGTCGGGGTTGCGCAGCTCATCGACAATGCGGCCGTCGGCCGGGAAGACCACTCGATCGGTGTAGGACGCGGCCACCGGGTCGTGGGTCACCATCACGACGGTCTGCCCGTAGTCGGCCGCGCTGCGGCGCAACAGGTCGAGGACCTCGGCACCCGACGTGGAGTCGAGGTTGCCGGTGGGCTCGTCGGCGAAGATGATCGTGGGTCGGCCGACGAGCGCGCGGGCGACGGCGACACGCTGCTGCTGACCGCCGGAGAGCTGGTTGGGGCGGTGGCCGAGACGGTCGCGGATGCCGACGGTCTCGATCACGGTGTCGAACCACTCGCGGTCGGGCTTGCGCCGGGCGATCGACTGCGGGAGCACGATGTTCTCCTCGGCGCTCAGCGTCGGGACCGGGTTGAAGGACTGGAAGACGAAGCCGATCTCGTCGCGCCGGAGCCGGGTCAGCTCCTTGTCCTTGAGCTTGCCGAGCTCGCGATCACCGATGAACACCGTGCCCGACGTCGCCGTGTCGAGTGCGGCACAGCAGTGCATCAGGGTGGACTTGCCCGACCCGCTCGGGCCCATGATCGCGGTGAACTCACCGGCGACGAGGTCGAGGCTGACGCCGTCGAGCGCGCGCACCATCGCGTCGCCCTTGCCGTAGGTCTTGGTCAGGTCCCGCACCCGCGCGGCAACGGCCACGCCCACCGCATCGGTCATCGTCATGCGCCCACACTCCACCACGATGACAAACCGCCGCCACCGGGATTGACCCTGATCCGGGTGTCAGGGTTGTGTCGAACGCCTGTTCGACCTACGCTCGTGGCGTGGACTTCCAGTCGACCCTCTTCGCACCCGACGCACCGGTCGAGTCCGGCCCTTCCCTCTCCCCGCTCGCACCGGAGCGGACGCTCCTGGCACACGGCGCCCGGCTCGATGTCCAGCGCAACTGGCTGGCCGGGGCCGACGACGTCCTCGAGACGATGGTCGCGCAGGTCCCGTGGCGAGCAGAGCGCCGCCAGATGTATGACCGCATCGTCGACGTGCCCCGACTCGTGCACACCTACATGCTCGGCGAGGCCCTCCCCCATGTCGCCCTCGAAGAGGCCCGCGACGCGTTGAGCACGCACTACCGGCCGGAGCTGGGCGAGGCGTTCGTGAGCGCCGGCTGCTGCTACTACCGTGACGGCAAGGACTCCGTCGCCCGGCACGGCGACACCATCGGTCGCGGTCAGAGCCGGGACACGATGGTCGCGATCGTGTCGCTCGGCGACCCGCGCAAGCTCGCGCTGCGACCACGCGGAGGTGGCGAGTCGATCGGCGTGACGCTCGGCCACGGCGACCCGGTGGTGATGGGTGGCTCGTGCCAGCGCACGTGGGAGCACGCGATCCCCAAGGTGGCCGCGGCGGGGCCGAGGATCAGTGTGCAGTTCAGGCCGCTGAACGTCTTCTAGGGTTTCGAGACGGCGCTGGCGCGCCTCCTCAACCACCGAAGGAAGACAGGCCTGCGGCCGGGCTCAGAACTCGACGCGGGGCGCAGCCTCGTTGGCCTCGGGCGCGTCGTAGAACTCGCGCTTGCTCACCCCCGCGATGCCGGTGAAGAACATCCACGGGATGGTCTGGGTGAGGTTGTTGAGGCTGGCGACGGCGTCGTTGTAGTACTGCCGGGCGAAGGCCAGCTGGTTCTCGATCTCGGCGAGCTGGCGCTGCAGGTCGAGGAAGTTGGCGTTGGCCTTGAGGTCCGGGTAGGCCTCGGCGACGGCGTTCAGCTTCACCAGCGCACTCGACAGCGCGGCGTCGGCGGCGGCCTTGGCGGCCACGTCGTTGCCGGCGGTCGCCGCCTGCACGCCGGCGCGGGCGTTGGTGACCTCCTCGAGGACGCGGCTCTCGTGGCTGGCGTAGCCCTGCACGGTCGCGACCGGGTTGGGCACCAGCTCTGCACGACGCGTCAGCTGCACGTCGATGCCACCGAGCGCCTCCTGCGCGGCGATGTCGGCGCGACGCAGGTTGTTGAAGCCGACGATCACGAAGCCGATGAGGGCCACCGCGATCACGACGATGACGACGATGACGATCAGGGCAATGGTCATGGGGCTGGCCTTTCGTTGGAGGTCACGAGGAGTCTGGCGCACGGAGTCACCACGAGCCACCACCGCCGCCGCCACCGCCGCCACCGCCGGAGAAACCGCCCCCACCGGAGAAGCCGCTGCTGCCGGAGGACTGCGGGCGCTGGCTGGCCCGGTAGGAGGAGATCGCCCCGTCGACGGTGCTGTCGAAGTCGTTGACCATCTGGTTGACGTGGTTGCCGGTATGGGTGCCGGTGTAGCCGGTCGCGAAGTAGGCCGGTGCGGGCGGCTCGGTGCCGATCTCGGTGCGGTACTTGTTGGCCCACTCGTCGGCGACGCCGAAGGCCACGGCCCACGGGAGGTAGGCGGTGTAGAGCTCCCGGCGTCCCGAGAACTCGAAGCGCAGCTGGCTCGACGGGGTCGACAGCACGCGGTGGAAGCCCCCGAGCTGCGACCAGAGCTCGCGGCCCTTCGCGGTGCGCTTCGTGCCCGACCCGGGTGCCAGCAGCCACAGTCCGCATGCGGCGTACGCACCGGGGACCAGCGCGAGCAGCGAGATGTTGAACGGGTTGAAGATGACGACCGGGACGGTCACGACCGCCGCGAGGATCACCGACGCGCCCCCTGCGCTGCCGAGCCCGGCGGTGGTCATGAGGCCCTGCTTGCGTGCCCACTCCTTCACGGCACTGGTGGTCTCGGCCTTGGCCGTCTGCAACACCTTGCCGGCCTTGATGTTTGAGCGGTCGGCGTGGAAGGTCCCCTCGCCGGTGACGCCGAGCAGCTTGGTCGTGGTGCGGGTGACCGCGTCCAGCGCCGGTCCGGTCGCGTGTCCCGTGCCCCGGATCTGCCAGTTGACGTTGCTCCGCTTCATGGAGATCGCACCCTTCTCGGCCGCCTCCATCAGCGTCGCGACGAAAGCGGTGTCCTGCACCCGCTCGGTGAGGACGTACTGCCCCTGCGCCGGCCCGACGCCCGCAGGCGGCGCATAGAGGAGCGGGTACGGCGGCTTCGGCTCGTGCGCGTTGCGCACCCCCGCAGGGCGAGGAGTCCGGACACCAGCCCAGCCCCCAGCATGAACAAGGTGGCGAGCACGCCCGGCCCCAGCACCGGCTCCCACTTCATCGACCGGGGCCGCTCGTCGCGGGGTTCGGGCGCGTCGAGCGGAAGCAGCGTGGAGACGGTGATCGGGGGTTCTCGCCGGCAGGTCGGAGACGTTGACCGTCAGGGTGTCGGTGCCCTCGCCGGACGCCTCGCAGCCGCCGATGGCGCCCGCGCCGCGCGCGCACTGGACGGGGCCGGCGTCGGCGGGCAGGTGCACGATCAGCCGCGCGTCGGCGATGTCCTGCTGCCAGCCGCCCGGGACGAGGTTCCAGTAGAACCGGGATCCCTCGTCGGTCGGGAGCAGCACGTCCTCGATCCGGTAGGCGATCCGGTAGGTGTGCGGTCCCTCGACGGTGGTGTAGGCCGACCCGATCTTCGCGACGTCGAAGCGGCCCCGCTCGCGGGACTCCATCTCGAAGTCCTCGTAGCTGCCGTCACGCAGCACGCTCACGTCCAGCGGCTCTCGCCGCAGTCGCGGCGCGTTGACATCGTGGCGGTCCCAGAACCGGAAGATGCCGTGGCGGTCGCCGTACAACGGGAACTCCACGGTGATCGTCTCGACGACCCGCAGGTCGCCGTCGGCCTCGAGGGTGAAGTCGGCGAGGTAGGACGAGATGCTGGTCGGCTCGTAGGTGGCCTCCGCGCTGGAGCGGTTGAACATCAGGGCCGGCGTGACGATGCCGAAGGCGACCGGGCCGAGCGCGAGCAGCGTGACGACCAGTCGCTTCATGGTCGCTGAGCCTAGGGCGTATCCGGGTCAGCCGCGGTAGGCCCGCTGGTAGAGGTCGGCGAGCAGGTCGTCCCGGGGTCCGCTCAGCCCGCACACGGAGACCCGGCCGTCGAGGCTGCTGACGAGGTAGGTCTCGCCCTCCTCGAAGTCGACGGCGAGCAGCAGGTCCCGGAGGTTCTGGCTCGGGGCGGACACCGTGACGGTGCCGGTGGTGACGCCCTTGTAGCCGTCCGGGACCAGCAGCGTCGCGGTGCCGTCGGAGACCTCCTCGACGATGCCCTCGAAGGCGGTGTCCCGGGCCTGCAGGTTCTCCACGCTGGGCGGCATGCAGCGCCCGGCCCGGGCGGCGGGGACGGTGAGCTCGATGTTGGGACCGTCGGTCGGCGTCGTGCCGTCGCTCGAGCCGGTCGCCTCGTTGCTGCCGCCGCATCCGGCGAGCAGCACAGCGGTGGCAGCAAGGGCTGCAACAGTCGTCAACCGAGACATCTTCGTCCTCCACGATCGGGTGGAACCACTGTTCCACACCGATCAGACGCCGCTCGGCGGGTGGGCGTTCCCCGCTCAGCGCCGCAGCATCCGCCAGACGACGGCGAGCACCGCAAGCGCTCCGGCCGCCTGCTTCCAGTAGGTCCGCGCGAGGATCGGCAGGACCGCGCTGCCCGGGTCGAGCGCCTCGGGCTCCGGTCGCGGCGTCGGCGGTCGGAGCTGCGTCGGCGGCGGTGGTTGTGCCGCGGGCGGTGGGTCTGAAACCTCCTCGGTGTCCGAAACGGTTGCTGGCGCACCGTCCGGTACGGCGCCCGCGGACTCACCCGGGCCCGTCAGCCGGGCCTCGAGGCAGTCGACGAACTGGCCGAGCAGCTTGTCGGAGACGTCCTGCATGACTCCGCGACCGAACTGGGCCGGCTTGCCGGTGATCGCCAAGTCGGTCTGGACCGACACGTCGGTCGAGCCGTCGGCGTCAGTCATCGTGACCGTGACGTGGGCGCCGGCCGTGCCGTTGCCACGCTTGTCCTTGCCCTTCGCGTCGACCACGAAGCGTTTGGCCTCCTCGTCCTTCTCCACGAAGGTGCCGGTCCCGTTGTAGACGAGCGCGATCGGGCCGAGCTTGACCTTCACCGAACCGGCGAACGAGTCGCCCTCGGCCGAGGTCACCTGGGCCCCGGGGAAGCACTCCGCCACGGAAGCGATGTCCTCGAAGTGGGCCCACGTCTCCTCGACACCGGTCGGCACCGTGAACTGGTGGCTCAGCTCCATCCGCTCACGCTCCCGCGGCCGCGAGCACGGCCCGTCGGGTGAGCACTGGGGCCGGGTGGCTGCGGTAGTCCGCGGCACCATTGAGGTCGGAGGGCGGGTTGGTGCCCTCGGTGGCGCGCGCGGCCGCCGACGCGACTGCGTCCTCGGTCGCGGGTTGGCCGACCAGCGCCTCCTCGACGGACCGGGCGCGGATCGGGGTCGAGCCCATGTTGGTCAGTCCGACGCGGGCCTCGCTGATCGTGCCGCCGTCGACCTTGACGGCCGCGGCGACGGCCACGATCGGCCACTGGTGCGCGACCCGGACGAACTTCTCGTAGTGCGCGCCCCAGCCCGTGAACTTGGGGATCCGGATCTCGGTGAGCAGCTCGCCCTCGGCGATCGCGGTCTCGAAGAGGTCGACGAAGAAGTCGTCGGCCGCGACGGTGCGCGAGCCACCGGACCCGGCGATGACGAACTCCGCGCCGAGCGCGAGGGCAGGCGCGCCGAGGTCGCCGGCCGGATCGGCGTGGGCGAGCGCGCCGCCGAACGTGCCGCGGTGGCGGATCTGCGCGTCGGCCAGCTGGTGCTCGGCCCGCACCAGCAACAGCGCGTGCTCCTTGACCAACGGATCGTTGAGCACGTCGTGGTGCGTGGTCATCGCGCCGATCACGAGGGCGTCGCCGTCCTCGCGGATCCCGCGCAGCTCGGCGATGCCACCGAGGTCGACCACGACCTCGGGCGCGTTGAGCCGCATCCGCAGCACCGGGAGCAGGCTCTGCCCGCCGGCGATCACCTTGGCGTCGTCACCGTGCTCAGCCAACGCGGCAAGCGCCTCCTCGACGCTGGTCGGGGCCGGGTAGTCGAACTGGACCGGGATCATGCGCCTGCTCCTTCGTCCCGGTTGGGGGCGTCTTCCTCGAAGTGCGGCGCAGCCGCGCCCTCCGTTGCCGCGTCGCCGTCACCCGCATGGATCGCTCTCCACACGCGCTCGGGGGTGCACGGCATCTGGATGTCGTTGACCCCGAACTGGCGTACGGCGTCGACGACCGCGTTGACGACGGCCGGGGTCGACGCGATGGTGCCTGCCTCGCCGACGCCCTTCGTGCCGAGCGTGTTGGTGGTCGATGCGGTCGTGGTGTGGTCGACCTCGAAGCTGATCGTGTCGGCGGAGGTGGGCAGCAGGTAGTCCACGAACGAGCCCGAGACGAGGGTCCCGGCGTCGTCGTACACCGCCTCCTCCCAGAGCGCCTGCGCGATGCCCTGCGCGAGCCCGCCGTGCACCGGCCCTCGACGATCATCGGGTTGATGATGTTGCCGATGTCGTCGACGCAGACGTACTTGCGCATCAGCACGCCGCCGGTCTCGGTGTCGACCTCCATGGCACACAGGTGCGTGCCGTGCGGATAGTTGAAGTTGACCGGGTCGTACGTCGCCTCGCTGTCGATGCTCGGTTCCGATCCCGTCCGGCAGGTTGTGGGCCGCGAAGGTCGCCATCGCGATCTCGGCCATCGCCAGCCCCCCGGTCGGTGCCGCGGACGCTGAAGCGACCGGCACTGAACTCGATGTCGTCGACGCTCGCCTCGAGCAGGTGGGCCGCGATCGGCTTGGCCTTCTCGATCACCTTGTCCGCGGCCTTGACCAACGCCTCACCACCCACGACGAGGGAGCGCGAACCGTAGGTGTCGAGGCCGCGGTGGGCGACCCGGGTGTCGCCGTGCAGCACCTCGACGTCCTCGAAGGCGACCCCGAGCCGGTCGGCGACGATCTGGCTGAACGCCGTCTCGTGGCCCCGGCCGTGGGCGGACGTGCCGGTGACGACCTCGACCTTGCCGGTGGCCAGCATCCGCACGCTCGCGTGCTCCCAGCCGCCGGCGCCGTAGTTGAGGGAACCGAGGACCCGCGACGGTGCCAAGCCGCACATCTCGGTGAAGGTCGAGATGCCGATGCCCAGCTGGATGCGGTCCTTGGACTCACGCCGCTGCTTCTGCTCGGTCCGCAGCTCGTCGTACCCGAAGGCCGCCTTGGCCTTGGCCGTGGCCGCCTCGTAGTTGCCGGAGTCGTACTCCGGGCCGGCGACCGAGGTGAACGGGAACTCCTCGTGCTTGATCCAGTTCTTCTCGCGGATCTCGAGCGGGTCGACGCCGACCTCGATCGCGAGCTCGTCCATCAGGCGTTCGATGGCGTACGTCGCCTCGGGCCGGCCGGCACCTCGATAGGCGTCCGTCCGAGTCTTGTTGGTGAGCACGGTCTGGCAGGCGAAGTGGTAGGCCGGGAACTTGTAGATCGCGTTGAACATGAACGCCCCGAGCACCGGGACTCCGCCGCCGACGATCGCGACGTAGGCACCCGGAGTCGGCGGTCAGCTCGACCTTGAGGCCGGTCACCGTGCCGTCCTTCTCGGCCGACAGCGTGAGCTTCTGCCACTGGTCGCGACCGTGGTGCGCGGTCATCAGCGACTCGGACCTCGTCTCGGTGTACTTCACCGGCTTGCCGAGCATCCGTGCGACGGCAAACGTGATCATCTCCTCCGGCGTCTGCTGGAGCTTGCCGCCGAAGCCGCCGCCCACGTCGGGGGCGATGACGCGGATCTTGGACTCCGGCACGCCCGTCGTGGCGGCGATCGCGAAGCGCAGGATGTGCGGGATCTGGGTCGCGCTCCACACGGTGATCTGCTCGCCGGTCGGGTCGACGACCGTGGAACGCGGCTCCATGAAGGCCGGGATCAGCCGCTGCTGGCGGTATTCGCGCTCGATCACGATGCCGTCGCCGCGGGCCTTCTCGATCGCCTCGTCGGCGTTGCCGCCGGTGCCGGCCTCCGCGGAGTCGAAGACCCAGTAGGCGCTCTTGTTGGTGCCGAGGTCGGGGTGCGCGAGCACGGTGTCGGCAGCGGACTCCTTGAGGTCGAGGGCCGCCGGGAGCTCTTCGTACTCCACGTCGACGAGCTCGGCCGCGTCCCGGGCCTCCGCGGCGCTTCTCGCCACGACGACGGCGACGGTCTCGCCCGCGAAGGCGACCCGGTCCGACGGCATCGGCACGTGCGGCGGGGTGACCTGGTCGGGCGTGATCGCCTGAGCGTTGATGCACGCGCCCCGGGTCTCGGCAAGGTCGGCGCCGGTGAAGACCGCGACCACGTTGGGCGACTGCTTGGCCGCCTCGGTGTCGATGCCGACGATCTTCGCGTGCGCGAACGGGCTGCGGACCATCGCCGGGTGCAGCATCCCCGGCAGCGCGAGGTTGTCGGTCCAGCGCGTGCGGCCCGTGATGAGGCGCTGGTCCTCCTTGCGGCGGCGGTCGCGTCCGATCTCGAGGTCGGGCTTGTCGGCCACGGCGGTCATTTCGCACCTCCCCCACTGGTCGATGCGGCGTGCAGGACCGACTTCACGATGTTGTGGTAGCCGGTGCACCGGCAGAGGTTGCCCTCCATGCCCTCACGCACCTCGGCCTCGGTGGGACTCGGGTTCTCGTTGAGCAGGTCGACGGCCTGCATGATCATTCCGGGCGTACAGAAGCCGCACTGCAGGCCGTGGCACTCGCGGAACGACGCCTGCACCGGGTGCAGCTCCTCGCCGTTCGCGAGGCCCTCGATCGTGGTGACGTCCCGGCCGTTGGCCCGGACGGCGAGGACGTTGCAGCTCTTCACGCTGCGGCCGTCGAGGTGGACGGTGCACGCGCCGCAGTTGCTGGTGTCGCACCCGATCACGGTGCCGGTCTTGCCGAGCTTCTCGCGGAGGTACTGCACGAGCAGCATCCGGGGCTCGACGTCGTCGGAGACCGCGGCCCCGTCGACAGTGAGTTCGATCCCGGCCATCGGTCCGCCTTCACGTAGGGGAATCGTGTGATGGCGTTCACACTAGGAAGGCGTGGTTGGCGAAAGGTTGCGCGTGTCGCGCGTGCGGTCCGGCTGCGGGTCCGGCGCGCCGCGGCGGTGCGTCAGCCACATGGGCACGACCGACAAGGTGGGTGTGTGACCGTCGGCCGGCGCGGCGGCCGTACGACACGCGAAGCGGAGGTGTGAGGACCACATTTCGAGCGCGGAGAAGGTGGCTCACTCACCGCCCGGCGTGATTCTCAGCGGCCCGCGGCAGCGAGCCGGCCCTTGAGCAGCGGGGCGGCCGGGTGGTTGCGCTGGCCGAGCGCGGCCGTGCACGCCTCGATCACATAGGTGTCGTACGGCGCCAGCTCGATGTAGCGAAGCACGGCGTCCGGATCCGGGTTGACGAGAAGGGCCTCCCGCACACTGACCGCGAGGTAGTCGCCCATCTCGACCGGGGCCGGCGCGTCGGTGCCGGGCAGCAGGTCGCCGCCGTAGGCCTCGAGCGCCGCACGCACGTCGCCGATGCGCAGCCGCCGCTGGACCTCGTCGATGTCGGTGGTCACGGGCAGGGTGAGGCGGTAGGGGCGCGAGGACAGCTGGCCCCGCAGAGCGGCGCGGAGGTGGGAGACCTCCGCCTTGAGGGTGGAGGTGGTGACCGAGGAGTCGCCGTAGAGCAACGAGTGCAGCTGCTCGACCGAGAGCCCCGCGGGGTGCAGCGCCAGCAAGGCGAGAATCTCGGTCTGCCGACGGTTGAGGAGCAACCGCTCGCCGTCGAGCCACACCGGGCCGTGCCCAGCAGGGTCAGGGTCAGGCCCGGCTGGTCGGGGGCCGGGAGCCCGGTCGCCGGGGAGCGGCGCGAGGTCGGGAGCGCGGTCTCGATCAGTCGTGCCATCACCCGGGCCGTGGCGAGCCCGATCGGGTGGGTCCGGTCCCGAGTCGTCGAGAGGTCGATGACGCCGAGCGGTCGGCCCGTGACCGGGTCGTGCACGGGTGCCGCCCAGCACACCCAGTTGTGGACGACCTCGGCGTAGTGCTCGGCGCTGAATACCATCGCCGGGGCGTCGGTGCGACCGGCGATGGCCAGCGCGTTGGTGCCGACGCTTGCCTCGTCCCAGCGACCGCCCGGCACGAAGTTGACGGTCTCGGCCTTTCGTCGCATCACGCGTCCGCCGTACGTCCACAGGATGCGGGTCTCCCCGGGTCGGTCACCGCGATCACGAGGTCGCCGTCCTCGGCGGTGCGCCGCAGCTCGTCCCGGGACCCGGGCCACCGCGGTCTGCAGCGGCGAGTCGCGCCAGAACTCGGCGGTGGACGTCTCGTCGGCGAGGGGGGCGTGCGTGAGCGTCGGGGAGACGACGCCGGAGAGCTCCCAGCTGCGGCGGATCTCAGGGCGGACGGCCGGCTCGGCCGCGTCGCCGAGCGTGACGAAGCTGGTCCAGCGCGCACGGCGTCAACGCGGCGGGAGTGCAGGTCGTCGGTGCTCATGGGTGGCTCCACGGGGGTCGTTGGTCAAACCTTAGCCCTGCGGGGGTCGCCGCGTCAGAGGGTCGCGCGCCGACGCATGCGGCGCAGGTCCGGGGCGAGGGCGCGCAGCGAGTGCTCGCGCAGGGCGCCGAACCACACGCCGCTGCCGTAGGCGAGGTCGTCGAGGCGGCGCGCGAGGACGTAGCGCACCGGATCGAGGTCCGCCCCGACCCGTCGCCGGTCAGCCAGCCCCTCCACGACGGCGGCGACGACCAGCGCCCGGCGGGCCCGGCGGGAACGGGTCGCGGCCAGCGCGGCGAGGGGCCAGTAGTGCCGGGTGAGCGCGGACGAGGTCTGCCACGCGACGGCGACGCTGCCCTCCAGCGTGAGCACGGCGGCCGCCCGGACCGGGCGTTGGCTGCGACCGAGCCGCCTCGCCGTCCCGGCGGTGGCGACGGACGCGGCGGCCGGGGCAACCGGCACGGACCACCGGCGCTGGGCGAGCAGGGCGACCGCGAACACGGCCGACCGGGGGGTGACGACGAGTGGCGCGACGGCGGCCCCGTGCCGGGCCGCGAGCGGTGCGGCCGAGGTGCCGTAGAACGCCTTGCAGGCCCAGCCACTCGCGCAGTCCCGCGCGGTGGCGGTGGCGGACGGTGGCGGCGGGTTCATGCAGCGAACGCCGGCACCGGAGGCGAGCAGCCGCCAGACCGAGTCGACGTCCTCGCCGCAGCGCAACGCCGCGTCGAAGCCGCCGGCCCGGGCCGCGACGGAGACGCGGGCGAGCAGGCAAGCGCTGGGCAGGTAGGCCACCACCCCCCTGTTGCCGGACGGCCGCCGGCTCCGGGCCGAGGTCGAGGGAGGAGCGCGCCTGCTCGTAGCGGGCGATCCAACTGTCGCCCGGCCGGCGCGACGGGCCGAGCACACGCGGTGCGACGAGGGCCGAGTCGGGGTCGTCGAGGTGGCGTCGCAGGGTGGCCAGCCAGCCCGGATCGGGCACCACGTCGGAGTCGCAGAACGCGACGAACGGGGGTGGCGACGTGGCGCAGCCCGGTGTTGCGAGCCGCGGCGGGTCCGCGGTTCACGTCGTGCACCACGAGGCGGGCCCCGTGATCTGCCGTCACCCGGGCAATGGCCGACGGGTCCCGGGATCCGTCGTCGACCACGATCACCGGCACGGAAGGAGGCAGCGCGTCGAGCAGCCGCGCGAGGTCGGGGGCGCGGTCGCGCACGGGCACGACGACGGTGACGTCGGTGACCGCCGTGTCGGGGTCGGGTGCCGCCGGCCACCACGGCTCGGCGAACCCGCGATCGAGCAGCGACGGCCAGTGCGCCCGCGGCACCGGGGTCGGCGTGCACGACGCCGGCACTGTCGAGCAGGCCGGCGGCGACGTCGCTGAGATACAGCACCGAGCCGCGGCTGCCGCCGACCGGGGAGCGGCCGCCGTCGCAGACCCCGGTCCGCGAGGAGAGGCGGACCGCGAAGCCGGCGGGCAGGGTCATGACCCGACCCCGCTGCGCTCGGGACGCTTCAGCCGGCCGTCGCTGCCGACGTCGAGGTCGGTCAGCTCGAGGTGCAACCGGTTGACCAGCACCTCGAAGAGCCGCCGTCCCTCCTCCGCCGAGCTGCCGGCGGGGTCGCCGAGGATCCCGTTGGGCGACACGGTGCGCACGCCGACGCTGCGCAGGCGCGGCATCAGCTCGTCGATCGGCTCCGTGGCGCCCGGCTCGGCGAGGTCCATCCGCACGGTCCAGGGGGCGAGGTGCCGCAGCAGGGAGGTCTCGGTGCGGCCGGCGTGGGCATCGCCGCCGAGCACCCCGAACCCGGTCCACGCCACGGGACGCCCCTCGTCGCGGAGCGTGGTCACCGCGCTCACCACGGTCGGCACGTTGCCGCCGTGCCCGTTGACGAAGACCAGCCCCTGCGCCCAGCGGCAGGCCGAGCGGCCGAGCTCGACGAGCAGCAGCCACAACGCCTCGTGCCCGATGGAGACCGTCCCCGGGAAGTCCTCGTGCTCCCCGCTGGCGCCGTACGCGAGGGCCGGCGCCACCGGGACGCGCACTCCCGCGGCGTCCAGCCGGATCGCGACCTCGCGGGTCGCCGCGCACGCGAGCATCGAGTCGGTCGCCAGCGGGAGGTGGGGGCCGTGCTGCTCGACCGACCCGATCGGGACGAGCACGAGCGGCGGGTCCTCCCCCACCGCGGGCCAGCGAGCCCCGCCGAGGCCGAGGCGTCGACTGGGCTCGCCGGCAGAGCTCGCCACCATGTCAGTGCATCCCTGCAACCGGACTCTCGTCGCACGCGCTCGTCGGCCGCGTCCGGGTCGGCCCGAGCGTGAGCCCGACGGGAGCGTTGCGGACGGTGCCCGTGTGCGAGTGGTCCCGGCTCGAGCCCGGGAGGGAGCCCCGGTCCCGGGCCGGCCAGCGCCTCCTCGGCGTTGCCCTTGACGCACTCCGGGTCCGGGCCGTCCAACGGCAACCCGGTGAAGAACTTGGCCGCCATGCAGCCACCGCGGCAGTTGTCGTAGGCCGAGCACTTCGCGCAGGCGCCACCGGTCTGCGGGCTGCGCAGCTCCTCGAACAGCGGCGCGTGCTTCCAGACGTGGTCGAAGCCGAGGTCACGGATGTTGCCGGCCTTGAACCTGTCGTGGATCGCGAACGGGCACGCGTAGACGTCCCCGACCGGGTCCACCGGGCAGACCACACGGCCGGCGCCACACAGGTTGAGGCCGGGCAACGGATCGCCGTACGCCGCAAGGTGGAAGAACGAGTCGCCGGTGAGCACCTTCTCGCCGTTGGCGACCAGCCAGTCGTAGAGCTGGCGCTGCTGGTGCGGCAGCGGGTGCAGCTCGTCCCACACGTCGGCACCGCGACCCGACGGTCGCAGCCGCGTCAGCCGCAGCTGGGCGCCGAAGCTGTCCGCGATCGCCTTGAACTCGTCGAGCTGGTCGATGTTGTGACGCGTGCACACCACCGAGATCTTGAAGTCCTGCATGCCGGCTGCCCGGAGGTTGGCGAGCGCCTTCATGGCGGCGTCATAGGTGCCCGGCCGCGGACCGCGTCGTTGACCTCGGCGGTCGCGCCGTCCAGCGAGATCTGTACGTCGATGTAGTCCGTGGCCGCCAGCTTCTCGGCCCGCTCCTTGGTGATCCGGAAGCCGTTGGTCGAGAACTTCACGCCGACGTGGTGCTCGACCGCGTAGTCGAGGAGCTCCCAGAAGTCGGGGCGCACGGTGGGCTCTCCGCCGCCGATGTTGACGTAGAAGATCTGCATCCGCTCGAACTCGCGGATGAGTGCCTTGGCCTCCTCCGTGTCCAGCTCGTCGGGGTCGCGGCGACCCGAGGACGACAGGCAGTGCAGGCACGCGAGGTTGCAGGCGTAGGTGAGCTCCCGTGTGAGGCAGATCGGGGCGTCGAGGCCGAGCTCGAACTGGTCGACGAGCCGACCGACGGCCGGCGGCGGGGAGATGAGTGTGGCGGTCATGGAGCACTCCTGATCAGTACGCCGTTGGCGGCGAGCCCGTCGAGGGCCTTGAGGTAGCCGGCGCGCTCCCCTCGCCCACTCCCGCGGACTCCAGCGCGTCACCGACGCCGGTCGTCCCGTCGAGGCGACGGACCACGTCGAGCAGGCGCAGGGTCTTGAGGAAGCTGAGCCGTCGGGTCGAGAAGTCGTAGACCAGTGCCCCGAAGGGCTCCGGTCGCAACGACACCGACGGGCTCAGCCGCCACGCTTCGCCGTCGAGCATCAGTAGACGCCGCACATGCCGTCGATGGAGACCTCCTCGACCAGCTCACTCTCGGTGAGAGCGGCCGTCTCGGTCTCAGTAGTCGTGTCCTGCTTCGGGTCGGTCATGGCGTTCCTCCGGGATCGGGTTGGGATGGGATGTCGCCCTTCCACGCTAGGAAGCGCCCCGTGCCCGCGCACCCGTCGGCCAGCGGGCCGGACCTGCCCTGACGGTCAGGTCGCCTCCTGCCCCACCGACCCGTTTGCGGATCCTCGTCTGGTCGCCGCCGGAAGCCCGGACCTAGCGTCCGAAGCAGCCCAGAACCAGTCAGGAATCCGCCCCCGGGGAGGTCATCCATGCAGGTCGACGAACTACTCAAGCCGTTCCCCATCAAGGAGTTCCACCCGTTCCCACGAGCCCTGATGGGACCCGGCGCGCACGAGATGATCGGGCCCGAGGCGCTCAAGCTCGGGTTCCGCAAGACGCTGGTGATGACGTCGGGCCTGCGCGGCACCGACATCGTGCACAAGATCGTCGAGTCGATGAAGTACCACGGGCTCGAGGTCGTGGTCTACGACAAGGTCGAGTCCAACCCGAAGGACTACAACGTCATGGACTCCGTGGCGATGTACCGGGAGAACGAGTGCGACTCGTTCGTCTCCATCGGTGGCGGTTCCTCGCACGACGCCTGCAAGGGCGCTCGGGTCTCGGTCGCGCACGACGGTCGCAACGTCAACGAGTTCGAGGGCTTCAACATGTCCGAGAACCCCAAGAACCCGCCGCACATCGCGGTCTCCACCACGGCCGGCACCGGCTCGGAGACGTCGTGGGCCTATGTCATCACCGACACCACGACCGACCCGGACAACCCGCACAAGTACGTCGCCTTCGACGACGCGTCGGTCACCAGCCCGGCCATCGACGACCCGGTGCTCTACTTCGACTGCCCGGTCGACTACACCGCCCAGTGCGGCTTCGACGTGCTCGCGCACGCCAGTGAGCCCTACGTCTCGCGGATCAACTTCCAGCCCTCGCTCGGCAACGCGCTGCACGCCATCAAGCTGACGTCACAGCACCTGCGCGCGGCGGTCTGGAACGGCCGGGACCTCGAGGGTCGCGAGGGGATGATGTACGCCCAGTACATCGCCGCCCGAGCGTTCAACTCCGGCGGGCTCGGGATCATCCACTCGATCTCGCACGCCGTCAGCGCGTTCTACGACACCCACCACGGGCTCAACAACGCGATCGCGCTCCCTCGCGTGTGGGCGTTCAACATGCCGGCGGTCTACCACCGGTTCGCCGACATCGCCGAGGCGATGGGCATCGACACCCACGGGATGACCAAGCCGCAGGCCGCCGACGCCGCGCTCGCCGCGTCGATCCGGCTGCTGCGCGACGTGGGCATCCCGGAGAAGTTCACCGACGTCACGCAGGACAGCTACTCGAAGAACCGCCTCGGCGAGGGGCCGACGAAGTTCTACGAGAACGCCAAGGTGATCAAGGGCAACGACGAGGACGTGGACCGGATCACCAACCACGTGCTCGGCGACGCCTGCACGCCCGGCAACGCCAAGGAGTGCACGTTCGAGACGGTGCGCCCCGTCATCGACCACTGCATGAACGGTGACCGGACGACCTCATCAGCTGAGGTCCCAGCTCACACCAGAACGCCGGACCGGGCAGCCATGACCGCTGCCCGGTCCGGACACCATCCACACCATGTACGAGGAGCGCCAGTGAACACCGATCCGCGCAATGCTGACGGCGAAGGCGAGTTTGACGACGTCGCCCATGCCCTCGAGCGCTTCCGCGAAGCCGGCTATCTCGCCGACGATCGCCTCGCCACGACTGTGTTTCTCCAGACCCGCTTGGGCAAACCGGTACTCCTCGAAGGCCCGGCCGGCGTGGGCAAGACCCAGTTCGCCACCAGCCTCGCCGCCGTCACCGGCCGGCGACTGATTCGGCTGCAGTGCTACGAGGGCCGGGGACGAGACCAAGGCCCTCTACGAGTGGGACTACGGCAAGCAGATGCTCTACACCCAGATCCTGCGCGAGAAGATCGGCCGGGTCGTGGAGGACGCCGTCGACCTGTCCGAGGCCGTCGAGCGGATCGCCCAGCAGGACAGCGTCTTCTTCTCGGAGCGTTTCCTCGCGCCCCGCCCCTTGCTCGAGGCTATCGATTCCGAGGAGCCGGTCGTGCTCCTGATCGACGAGGTCGACCGTGCCGACGAGGCCCTCGAGGCCGTGCTGCTCGAACTGTTGTCGGAGTTCCAGATCTCCATCCCCGAAGTCGGCACGGTCAGGGCCAAGCGGTTGCCGTACGTCGTCCTCACCTCCAACAACACCCGCGACCTGTCCGCCGCGCTCAAGCGCCGGTGCCTGCACCTGTTCCTCGACTACCCCGAGCCCGAGCGCGAGCTGGAGATCATCAATTCCAAGGACACCGGGCTCAGCGAGGCCCTCGCCGTACGCCTCATCGAGATCGTCCGCGGCCTGCGCGCCCTCGAGCTGCGCAAGGCACCGAGCATCTCCGAGACCATCGACTGGGCGCGCACGCTCGCCGTGCTCGGGGTCAGCGAGCTGAGTGCCGACGTGTTGTCGCAGACCCTCAATGTGGTCGTGAAGTACGAACGCGACCTGAAGAAGGCTCTGGCCGCGATCCCTCACCCGGTCGACCCGAACTCCACGGTGCCGAGCAAGCACGACCACGGTCAGGGGCACGGACACGGACACGGGCACGGCGCCGATGGCGACCACAGCCACGACGGTGACGCGGACGTGAACGGCAAGGAGGTCCGCGCCGCCAAGGACAAGCCCGGCCGTCACGGCGACACCTACGGCGGTCCAGCCAAGCCCGCCGCGTCGCCGCCAGCAAAGACCGTGACGGCCGGCCGGGGTGAGCGCTCGTTCGCCGCGCGCACCGCCCGCAAGCGTCCGGTCTGATCCGATGGAGGGCGCAGTCCATCGCTTCATCAGGTTCCTTCGTCTCAACGGCGTTCGGGTGAGTACGGCGGAGGCGATCGACGCCATGCACGCGGTGGCCCGGGCGGGCGTCCTCGGTGAGCGCGAGGTGCTCCGCTCGGCGCTCATGGTCAGTCTGATCAAGGACCGCCGCGACCCGGCCACCTTCGACCGCGTCTTCGACCTGTTCTTCGGGTTGCGGGCGGTGTTCGAGGACGAGGTCGGCCACGGACACAGCCACGACGACCTGACCGACGACGGCGAGCTCGAGCAGTTCACGCTTTCCGACGAGCCCGGCGACATCCCGGAGGACGGTCACTCGCACGGGAAGCCCGACGACATCAAGGAGTTCTTCAAGCCGGAGGACATGGCGCAGCAGTACAACCTCCATCAGGAGGCCAACAAGATCGACATCGCTGCGCTGACCGATGAGATCGTGCTCTCCAACGACACGGAGGGCAGCGCCGGCGAGGCTGCGCGGGTGCAGATCTCCACGCACCGGATGCACAACCCGGGCTCCCCGGCGACCTGATCCGCAGCCCCGGTATGGAGCTCGACGTCGAGCTCACAGTCGCCCGGGGAGATGGCCCTGCTCAGTTGGCTCGAGGACGCGCTGCCCGATGTCGACGAGGATCGTGGCGCCACCCTCGAAGCGCTGCGGGCTGCACTCGCCCCCTTCCCGGCCGGCCTGCCGGAGCGGCTCAAGCAACACCTCGAGAAGCTGATGGCGGTCGAGCACGAGATCGAGAAGCGCGAGATCCGGGCCGCCCAGAGCGAGCGCATCCACGAGCACGAGCGGGCCGAGCTCGAGGAAGCCCTGCGCCGACTGCTGCGATCGCTGCGCGGCGCTCCGCGTCCGCGACGCAAGGCCGCTGCACGCGGGGTCGTCGACGGGGCCCGCACGATCGCGCGAACATGAAATTCGACGGCGTCCCGTTCCGACCGGTCACCGTCAGCAAGGTGGAGGACCGGCCCAAGCTGCTGGTGCTCTGCGACGTCTCGCTCTCGGTGCGCTCGGCGGCGCGGTTCACGCTCCAGCTCGTGCACAGCCTGCAGTCGCTGGCCTCCTCCGTGCGCACGTTCGCGTTCGTCAAGGACCTCGTGGAGATCACCGACCTGTTCGCCGAGCACCATCCCGAAGAGGCGCTCTCGCTGGTGATGTCGGGGCTGCCGGCCGGCGGCGTGCTCGATGTCGATGCCGACTCCGACTACGGCTCCGCGTTCGAGGACTTCCTTGAGCAGTTCGGCTCCGCCGTCACCCGTCGAACGACGGTCATCGTGCTCGGCGACGGACGTGGCAACGGCAACGATCCACGGCTCCCGGTCTTCGAGGAGATCACCCGACGGGCCCGTGAGACGGTCTGGCTCACGCCGGAACCCCGCTATTCCCGGGGATTGGGTCGCTGCGACCTGCCTGCCTATGCGGACTACTGCAGCCGAGTCCGGGTGGTGCGCAACCTCACCGGTCTTGACCGGGTCACCACCTCGATGTCCCGGGTCGGCTGATGACCGAGGCGACGACCTCCGTCCCCATCGACCCCTTCCGCCCGAGCCGCGACGGGGCCTACGTGGACGAGATCGTCGAGGTCCGCGCGCAGGGGCCGATCCCTCCGAGGCGCGGCCTGCACATGGTGCGCACGGAGCACTTCGACGTCCACAGCGACGGCGACCTGCTGCACGTCCGCCACCGGGTGCCGGCCGAGCACGTCGACGACGACCTGGCGGGTCTGCTCGCCGATGAGCTCTTCGGACCCGGCTGGCTGCGCGGTCCCGAGCTCTTCGAGCGCATCTTCACCGGCACCGTGCTCACCTCCCGGACCGCGGCCCCGGACAGCTGGGAGCTCTTCTACCGCAACACCATGGCGCGCATCGAGCAGTGCGTCGACGGGCCGGGCGCGGGCCGCCACGGCACCATCGCCGACTATGCACCCGTCTACGCCCGCGCCGAGTCGCCTCCCCGGTCCCGGGCTCGGTGCTCGAGCTCGGCAGCTGCTTCGGGTTCCTGTCCTTGCGCATCGCGGCGTCCGGTCGTCGTACGACGGCGAGCGACCTGTCCTCGGGCGCCACCCGCCTCCCGGCCGAGGTGGCTCCACGACTCGGTATCTCGCTGACCGCGATCGCCGCCGACGCCGGCCACTTCCCCGGTGCCGACGCGAGCGCCGACACGGTGCTGGCGATCCACCTCCTCGAGCACCTCGACGACGAGCACGGCGCGCGTGCTGGCGGAGGCGGTGCGCCTGGCGAGGCGGCGGGTCGTGGTCGCCGTACCCCTCGAGGACGAGGCGGACGAGACACGGGGGGCACGTGCGCACCGTCAGCCTCGACGACCCGGCGTCGTGGGGGGACGCCACCGGGCTGCCGTTCGAGGTCAGCGAGCACCACGGCGGGTGGTTGGTGCTGGACAAGCGTTGAGTCGCCGCGCCCGTGGAAGGTGGCGGCACATAACAGTCCCGCCCCCTATGACGACGCGATCTGCCGCCACCCCGTGCCGGGGAACAGCGCGACGTCAGATGAGACCCAGCTTGGTCGCCTCGTAGACCGCCTCGGCCCGGCGGGAGACGCCGAGCTTGCGCAGGATGTTGCCGACGTGGAACTTCGCGGTGGTCTCGGAGATGTAGAGCTTGACGCCGATGTCGCGGTTGGAGAGGCCGCGCGCGAGCAGCCGCAGCACCTCGCGCTCGCGGGCGGTGAGCTGCTGCGACTCCTCGGGGTCGGGGGGTGTTGAGCCCGCGGACCATCGCCGCCGCAGACCGGGCGTCGAAGGCGCTCTCACCACGGCTGACGTCGCGGATGGCGCGGACGAGGCCGGAGGTGTCGACGTCCTTGAGGACATAGCCCTTGGCGCCGGCCCGGATCGCCTTGAGCACCAGCTGCTCGTCGAGGAAGGTCGTCAGCACCAGCACGCCGATGTCGGGGTGCCGGCTGGTGAGCTCGGCGCACAGCTCGAGCCCCTCGGTGTCGGACGCCGTCGACAGCTTGAGGTCGAGCAGCACAATGTGCGGGTCGGAGCGGCCGATCACGGTGAGCGCCTCGCCCGGGGTGGACGCCTCGGCGACCACGATCAGGTCGCGCTCGCGCTCCGGGATGGAGCGCAGTCCCTGCCGGACGATGGCGTGGTCGTCGACCAGCATGATCCGCACGGTCGCCACGTCGGCGCCCTGCTGGGGTGGTGTCAAGGTTGTCACGAGCCCTCCCGGGGTCGAGTGGCGATCAGCTGGTCGATGAGGCCCGGTCGGACCGGCCGCACGAGTGGGAGCGGGACTCGCATCTCGACGCGCACTCCGCCGATGCGCGCGCGCCGGAAGGCGACGCTGCCGCCGAGGTCCAGCAGCCTGCTCTCGATGTTGGCCGGGCCGCGGTGCGAGCCGTCGCCGGGGCTCCCGCGCTCGAGCCGCAGCAGCCGGCTCAGCTCCTTCGGGTCGCCCCGTCCGTCGTCGGCCACGGACACCAGCACCTGATCCGGCTGGTAGCGCAACCGCACCACGGCGCGCTCCGCCCGAGCGTGTACGGCGACGTTGAACAGCGCCTCACCGACGGCGCGCGCCACCTCGTGGCCGGCCTCGGCGGGGAAGGCGACGGCCTCCCCCTCGACCCGGACTGGACCACCAGCTGTGGCCGGTGGTGGGAGGCGACCCTCGCGCAGCAGCTCGGGCAGCTCGACGACGGTGTCGCTCGGCGTGCGGTGCAGGGCGTAGATCGCCCGCCGCAGCTGGTCGACCGCCTGCTGCGAGAGCTCCTTGGCGGTGCCGAGCCGCAGCGAGATGCCGGCACCCGTCTCGCCGAGTCCCTCCGCCTCGCCACGCGCCACCTCCACGGCCATGCCGGCGGAGAGGACGTACTGCGCGACCGAGTCGTGCAGCTCGCGCGCGATCCGGTGGCGCTCTGTGTCGATCACCTCCCGCTGGTGCGCCAGCACCAGCCGGTCCTCGACGCGGCGCAGCTCGGCCGTGCGCACCTCGAGGTCGCGCTCGTGCGCGCGGGCCTCGTCGTGCAGAAGCTGGGCGCGCCGGTGCAGGGCCATGCTGGCCCGGGTACTGCTCCGAGGTGTGCAGCGAGACCGCGGCCCGGTTGGCGAGGATGCGCAGCACCGACAGGTCGCCCGGCTCGGGGTCGACCTCGAGACCGTGCAGTCCGACCCGGGCAGCCGATCGGTCGCCCTTCCAACGTCATCGGCACCCGCACCCAGCGGCCGTCGTCGTTGCTGCGCACGGCGTGCCCGGCCCGGATCGCACCCAGCTCGCGACGCACGATCGCCGGCAGCCCCGTGTCGTCGACGGTCGGCTGGCCGTGCGGACCATCGGGCGGACCGAGCACCGGGAACCGTGGTCGCGCGCCCCGCAGGTGCCCGTCGGACAGCGCGAGCAGCGTCCACTCGGCCTCCGGGTGCGACGCGGCGGCGCGCACGACCTCCTCGAGCAGGCCGCGCGGACCCTCGAGCGTGCGCACGAGCGCGCGCGAGATCGAGTCCATGGCGCGCACGGCGCGTTGCATCCGCTCGTCGGAGCGGACGTAGGCGCGGTAGTAGGAGCTCTTGCCGGACCTGACCCCGGTGAGGGTGGCCGGGTCCGGTGCGGAGGGCTGCGACCGCGTCGTCACAGGGCGTCCTTGAACAGCTGGCGGATCTCGATCTCGGATGCCTCGCGCGGGTTGGTGGTCAGGCAGGCGTCGTCGAGCGCGGTGTGCGCCATCGTGTCGATGTCGGCCTCGGTCACCCCGAGCTCGCCCAAGCCGCGCGGCACGCCCACGTCGTCGGCCGGGCGGCGGACGTGCTCGGCGAGGAGCTCGGCTGCGTCCTCCCCCGGCATGCCGTCGACGGCGATGCCGGCCGATCTGGCCGAGTCGACGAACCGCTCCGGGCTGGCGCGCGCGTTGTAGCGGATGACGTGGGGCAGCAGGACGCCGTTGACGACGCCGTGCGGCGCGTCGAGCAGTCCACCCACCCGGTGGCTCATCGCGTGCGTCGCGCCGAGGATCGCGTTGGTGAAGGCGAGCCCGGCCCGGAGGCTGGCCTGCGCCATCCTCGAGCGCGCCACCATCTCCCGGGGCTCGGAGATGGTGGTGCGCAGGTTGCGGCACACCAGCCCCACCGCGTTGAGCGCGTGGGTGTCGGCGAGCGGGTTGTGCGCGAGCGAGACGAAGGCCTCGATGCCGTGGGTGAGCGCATCGAGGCCGGTTGCGGCGTTGAGCTCGTCGGGCATGGTCGTCAGCAGCCGTGGGTCGGTGATGGAGACGTCGGGCACCGGGGGCGCGGCCCATGATCGTGAGCTTCACGTGCCGCTCGGTGTCGGTGACGATGCAGAACTGCGAGACGTCGGCGCCGGTGCCGGAGGTCGTGGGGATCATCAGCATCGGCGGGATCGGCCGCGTCACCCGGTCGACGCCGGCGTAGTCGAGGATGTCGCCGCCGTTGCCGGACAGGATCGCCACACCCTTGGCGGCATCGATGACCGACCCGCCGCCGATGGCGATGATGACGTCGCACTCCTGCTCGGCGTAGAGCGCGCAGGCCGCACGCACCTCGTGGTCCTTGGGGTTGGGCGTGACGTCGGTCCAGAGCACCGGGGTCAGGCCCTCGTCCTTCAGCAGCGCCAGCAACAGGTCCAGCCAGCCGGCCTCGACGATCCCGGGGTCGCTCACCGGGGAAGGGTCGCCGTGCGCCCAACCGGATGGCGGCGTAGCCGGCCTCACCCAACGATTCGGCCCCGAAGACCACCTCGGGCGCATGGAACTTCGCGAGCGCGGTGGGCGGCGACGACGGGGCCGAGGGCCGGGCGTGCGACGAGGGTGGCCGCGACGGGGTCAGTGCAGACGCCACAGGACCTCCTCACCGGCTCTCTTCCACGGTACCCCCCGGGACGTCCTCACCATAGGCCTCGGCCGCACTCCTTCCGCCGGTCACTGTGCGGGGGCAGACCTACCCGTTCGGTCAGGTCGAACCACCACCGACCTCGAGCACGGAGCCGTTGAGCAGCCCGCCCGCCACCGAGCAGCAGTGCGCGATCGTCGCGGCCACCTCGTCGGGTTCGTGCACTCGCCGGCTGAGCTGGTGGGCGGCGAGCGCCGCCGCGTCGTCGAGCCCGTAGATCCGCGCCGTCGCCTCGAGCATCGTCGTCCCGGTCGCCCCCGGAGAGACCGCGACGGCCGTGACGCCGGTGCCGACGAGGTCGGCGGCGAGCCCGCGGACCAGTCCGATGACGGCGTGCTTGACCACGGTGTAGCCCGCGAGGTGGAAGAGTCCTCGGCTGCCCGCGGTCGAGGCGACCGCCACGAACCGGCAGCCGGCCGGGTCCGGCCCCTCGACCATGAGGGGTACGGCGACGGCGGCCGTGTTCCGGGCCCCGAGCACGTCGATCCCCCACAGCGTGTCGAGGTCGGCGTCCGACGTCTCCCACTGGGGGCTGCCGCCGACCATCACGGCCGCACCGGCCACGGCCGCGTCCAGCCTCCCCCAGCGCTCCATCGCCGCGTCCGCCGCGGCGCGCACGCGTCGGTGTCGCGGACGTCGGCGACGTACGTCATGACGGAGTCGCCGAGCCGGCCCACCTCCGCCCAGTCTGCACGTGATGCGAGGGGATAGCCGACCCCGGTGAGCCCGTGGTCGGCCCCGAGGCACGCATCGACCGCGACGACCCGGAAGCCGTCGGCGACGAGCGCGCGGACCGTAGCTGCGCCAATGCCCCGCGCGGCACCGGTGACGAGGGCGACGCGGGGCTGGGTCATGGCGGTGTCACGGTCGGGTCACGGGCGCGGCGCCCCCTGGGGTGCGGAGGAAGCCGTCGGGCACGAGCACGTCGTCGGGCGTGAGGTCGTGGATGGACGAGTGGCCGAGCCCGAGCAGGGCGGAGTCGATGCCGCCGCGCAGGATGTCGAGGACGTTCTCGACGCCCGACTGGCCGCCGGCCGCGAGGCCCCACAGGTAGGCGCGGCCGATCATCACGGCCTTCGCGCCCAGCGCCACCGCCTTCACCACGTCGCTGCCGCGGCGGATGCCCGAGTCGAGCAGCACCTCGACGTCGTCGCCGACGGCGGCCGCGATCGAGGGCAGCACCCGGATCGGGGCGGGCGTGCCGTCCGGGTTGTTGCCGCCGTGGTTGGACACCGAGATCGCGCTGACCCCCGCGTCGCGGGCCCGGAGCGCGTCGTCCACGCGGCAGATCCCCTTGAGCATGAAGGGGCCGCCCCACTCCTCCCGGAGCCAGGGCCACGTCCTCCCAGCTGGGCGGCGGGGTCATCATCCACTCGCCGTACGCACCGAAGAAGGTCGGGGCTGCGGCACCGGGCTCGGCGAGGTTGGGCGCCGTCAGGTCGGGCAGCTTGCCCGACCGGGCGAAGTCGGCCAGCCACCGCGGGCGCCGCATCACCTCGGGCGCGAACTTCGCCATCGCCTTCAGGTCCAGCTTCTCCGGGATCTTCGGGCTGCCCCAGTCGCGGCCGTGGGAGAACGACCAGTCCAGGGGTGGCGATCAGGCCTACCGCACCGGCCTCACGTGCGCGGTCCATCCGGCGCACCATCGCGTCGCGGTCCCCCATCCAGTAGGTCTGGAAGAACGTCCGCGGGTTCGCCTCGACCACCTCGGCCAGCGGCTTGCTGGCGAAGGAGCTCAGGCCCATCGCCGTACCCCGCGCCGCGGCCGCGCGGGCGACCGCCACCTCACCGTCGGGGTGCACGGCCTGCACGCCGGTGGGCGAGATGATCACCGGCATCGAGATGTCCTGACCGAGCACCCGGGTCGCCAGCTCGCGCTTCTCGTGCAGGCCAGCGACGTGCGGGGCCGGGCCGAGCTCGCCGAAGGCGCGGGTGTTGTCGTCGTAGGAGATCCCACGCTCGGACCCGGCCAGCAGCGCCGAGTAGACCGACGGCGGCAGCCTCTTCTTCGCGCGCCGCTGCGCCTCGTTCACCGTCTCGAACCACTGAGCCATTCCCTACGCCTCCTCGTGTCGTCGACTCGACGCTAGGCGCCCGGAGCGACCGGGATAACTGCCCGTCCGGAGGGGATGGCCCGGCTAGGAGACGGGGTCGTGGTGGATGCGCCCGTCGGTGCCCGCCAGTGGTTGACCGGTCCCGCCCCACCGTCCGGAGATGATCTCGGCGGCGATCGAGATGGCCGTCTCCTCGGGCGTGCGGGCGCCGAGGTCGAGCCCGATCGGGGAGGACAGCTGCGCCAGCTCGTCGTCGGTGAGACCGGCTTCGCGGAGCCGGGCCATCCGGTCGTCGTGGGTACGGCGAGATCCCATCGCTCCGACGTAGGCGGGTCGGGTCTCCGGCGGGAGCCGGAGGGCGACCTCGAGCAGGGGGACGTCGAACTTGGGGTCGTGCGTCAGCACCGCGAGCACCGTGCGCCGGTCGAGTTGGCCGGCCGCGACCTCGGCGGCGAGGTAGCGGTGCGGCCAGTCCACGACGACCTCGTCGGCCTCGGGGAAGCGGCTGTTCGTGGCGAAGACGGGCCGGGCGTCGCAGACCGTCACGTGGTAGCCGAGGAAGCTGCCGACGCGCGCGACCGCGGCGGCGAAGTCGATCGCACCGAAGACCAGCATCCGGGGCTTCGGCGCGAAGCCCCACACGAAGACCCGCATGCCCTCGCCACGGCGCTCGCCGTCGGGGCCGTAGGTGAGGGTCGCGTTGCTGCCGGTCGCGAGCAGGCCGAGGGCATCGTCGTGGACGGCGTCGTTCATCCGCTCCGAGCCGAGCCAGCCCTGCGCCTTCTCCCCCGGCCGGATGATGGCGCGCTTTCCCAGCAGGGACGGGTCCGGGTGCTCGATCACCGTCGCGACGGCGACCGGGCGACCGGCGTCCGGGTCGGCCGCGACCTCCCCAGCTCGGGGAAGGTCTCGCGCGACACCTTCTCGACGAAGACGTCGAGGATCCCGCCGCAGGTCAGCCCGACCGCGAAGCGTCGTCGTCGGAGACGCCGTAGCGCTCCAGCACCGGGTCGCCGGACTCGACGACCTGCTGGGCCTCCTCATAGACGGCGCCCTCGACGCAACCGCCGGAGACCGACCCGACCGCGGAGCCGTCAGGTCCGACCAGCATCGAGGCCCCCGCCGGTCGCGGCGCCGACTGGAAGGTGGCGACCACGGTGCCGACACCGATCGTCTCGCCGGCCTCCCACCACGCGAGCAGCTCACGCATCACGTCACGCACGTCCCACCACCTCCACCAGCTCCTCGAAGGCTGCCAACGAGTGACCGGCCACGAAGTCATCGACGTACGGCAGCGCGGCCGCGATTCCCTGCTGCAGGGGCTCGTAGCCGGGCTTGCCGCGATGCGGGTTGACCCAGACGACATGGTGCGCGATCCGCTGCAGCCGCGCCATCTGCTCGGCCGGGGAGGGAGGCGTCGCCGCGCTCCCAGCCGTCGCTGAAGACGACCACCACCGAGCCGCGCGCC
This sequence comes from Nocardioides sp. B-3, assembly GCF_024703895.1. Taxonomy (GTDB): domain Bacteria; phylum Actinomycetota; class Actinomycetes; order Propionibacteriales; family Nocardioidaceae; genus Nocardioides. The sequence goes on along the minus strand of NZ_CP087968.1, from coordinate 2,419,305 downwards.
ATGCCGCGCTGCCCCCAACGGTCGAGGAAGACACGCATCGTCTCGCCGAGCCGGGTGCCACCCGACCAGTCGGGCACGCAGTCGCCGGCGGCGATCAGGGCCCGGTCGGGGGTCGCGGTGTCGCAACGCGCGTGACGTGCGTGAGGCGGGTGCCGAGGGTGAAGACCTCGCACCCGGGCTGCGTGGAGACGAACCGGTGCGAGAGCCTCAGCAGCGCATCGGCGTACGCACTCATCGAGCCGCTGACGTCGACGAGCAGCACCACCCGCCGCGCCCGCACCCTTCTCCGTCGCCACGCCAGCTCACCGGGCTCGCCCATCCGTCGCAGCGAGTCGCGCAGGGTGCGGGAGGCGTCGAGGCGGCCGCGGTGCCAGCGCTCGTGTCGCGCGGTACGGCGCACGGGTGCTGTCGGACGCAGGCTCGCGAACATCGCGGCGAGCCGTTGGCGCTCGGCGGCATCGAGGCCGGCGACGTCGCGGTGGCGCAGCACGTCGGTGGTCGTGGCGGCGGCGCGCAGGACGTCACCGTCGTCCCGGGCGTCGGCTTCGCCGGGAGCCTCGTCGACGCTGGGGAGGGCCGGCGCCGACGGCATCGGCAGCCCGGTCTCGCGGCGCCTCGGCAGCTCGCCGCGCGGGTCGAACCACGCCTCGAAGACCCGGGTCGTAGCGCGTCAGGTCGTCCGGTCCTGCGCACAGCGTCGCGCGTCCGGCCCAGTACGTCGCCTGCTGGTCGTCGAGCCCGACGATGGCCGTCGCCTCGACGAACCCGTGCGCGCGGTCGGGCGTCACGGGCACGCCGGCCGCCTTCAGGGCCCGGGTGAAGCCGAGGAGGACGGGCAGCGGGTCGAAGTCGGTGGTCATGTGGTGAGCATCCGGTCGAGCGCCTGCCGCACCCGGTCCTTGTCCTCGCGGTACTTCACCAGCGCGCCGAGCGTGGCGGCCGCCGTCTCGAGGTCGAGGTGGGTGGTGCCGAGGTGGTTCAGGGCACGCGCCCAGTCGAGGGTCTCCGCAACGCCCGGCGGCTTGAGCAGGTCGTCGCGGTCCGCGCAGCTGCTGCACCACACCGACGACCCGGCGCGCGAGCGACTCGGCCACCTCGGGCGCGCGGGACCGGACGATCGCCACCTCGCGGTCGAGACCGGGGTGGTCGATCCAGTGGTAGAGGCAGCGCCGCTTGAGCGCATCGTGCAGCTCCGCGCGTGCGGTTGGAGGTGAGCACGACATAGGGCGGGGTCGCGGCGCTCACGGTGCCGAGCTCGGGGATCGTGACCTGCCGGGTCGAGAGCACCTCCAGCAGGAAGGCCTCGAACTCGTCGTCCGCCCGGTCCACCTCGTCGATGAGCAGCACCGCCGGCGACTGCTGGAGGGCGGCGAGCACGGGCCGTGAGAGCAGGAACCGGTCGTCGTACAGGCTCTTCTCGGTCTCCTCCACCGTCCCCTCCGCACCCGCGGCCTCGAGAGCGCGCAGGTGCAGGATCTGGCGCGGGAAGTCCCAGTCGTAGAGCGCCTGCGTCGCATCGATGCCCTCATAGCACTGCAACCGGATCAGCGGCAGGTCGAGAGTCTCCGCGAGCGCCTCCGCGAGGGCGGTCTTGCCGGTGCCGGGCTCGCCCTCGAGCAGCAGCGGCCGCTGCATCCGCATCGTCAGGAACAGCACCGTCGCGAGCTCGTCGTCGGCGAGGTAGCCGGTCGCGCCGAGGCGCGCTGCGACGTCGGCGGCATCCTGCATGACCGGGTCCATGCTGGTCAGGCTACGACCCGGCACGTTGGCCGGACGTTGGCCTCATCGGCTGTCGACGTCGCGTCCCGTCGCCGGGTCGCCGCACTCGACACCCAGCACGTGGTGCGCGTCGAGGTAGGCCCGCGCCCCGACGTCGCCGTGCAGCGTCGTTGCGAGCGCGTCCTTGTGCTCGGCCCCGATGAAGACCGGGTGTCCGGGCCTTCCGTCGTACGTCGCCCGCGCCAGCGTCGATCCGGACGCCGGGATCCGGGCCACGACGTCCGCGCCGACGTCGGGCAGGTCGACGAGGGTGATCAACACATCCCCCTCGATCTCGGTCAGTCCGGCCTTGAGGCTCGCGCCCATCCCGTCGGCCCAGTCGTCGGCGACGACCACCGTCGCGTCGAGCCCGTCGAGCAGGCTCCTTGCCTCGTCCGACGCGGCCCCGAGCACGACCACGACCCTCTCGCAGCCGCCCTCGACGAGCGCTTTCGAAGGAGCGCCGCAGCCAATCGTCGACCAGCGCCTTCGGCGTACCCATCCGGCGCCCCGCGCCCGCCGCGAGCAGGAGTCCCGTGGTCACCGCACGAGGTCGGACGGGGTGAGCGTGAGTGGGAACGGAGCGTCCGGGGCGAGCGTCTCGTCCCCGGCGGCGGTGGCGACTTCGGCGTACACGCCGTCGGTGAGCTGCCACACCGTGATCGATGGTCGATCCGGGTCGACCACCCAGTAGGACTCGACCCCTGCTCTCTCGAACGCGGCCTTCTTGAGGTTGAGGTCGATCAGTCGCGTGCTGGGCGAGAGCACCTCGACCGCGAGCACCGGAAGCCCGACCATCTTCCGTCCGGTCAAGGTCTCCCGACCGGCCACGAGCAGGTCGGGCTGGAGGACCGTGATGTCGGAGACGGTGATGTCCAGCGGCGCGAGCATCACCTCGAGGTGCTCCGCGACGCCCGCGCGGAGCAGGACGTGGAGGTTGCCCACGATCCGCTGATGGGGCACGGCCGGTGACGGCGTCACGATCAGCGTGCCGTCGATGAGCTCGTAGCGGTGCCCGTCATCGGGCATCAGCTCGAGGTCGGCCGCCGTCATCGGACGACTCTGCGGAATCAACGTCACAACTGCCATCGTGCCTCCTCGGGTGCATGTCGACAACGACATCACCCGACACCGACAACGGTGAACGGTTGTCCACAGGCCCGGCGGAGCGGCCAGCGCTCAGTGCTTTCCTCGTACGGCGATCGCCTCGACCTCGACGAGCTGGTCCGGGTAGCCGAGCACCGTGACCCCGAGGAGCGTGCTGGGGGCGTCGTGGCCGCCGAACGCCGCGCTCACCACCTGCCAAGCGGCCACCGGGTCCTCGCGCGCCGACGAGGCGACGTACACCGTCGTCTTCGCGACGTCGGTGAGAGCGCAGCCGGCATCGGCCAGCGCCCCGGTCAGGTTGGCCATCACCTGCTCGGTCTGCGAGGTCACGTCGCCGGCACCCACGACGCGACCGTCCTCGTCGAGCGGGGCAGGCGCCGGCCGTGAAGACGAGCTCTCCGACTCTCGAGGCATAGGCGTACGGCGCAGTCTGGGCCGGGGAGGGTGAGCGGAGCAGCTCCACATCGGTCATGCCCGTCAGTCTCCACGGTCGACGTCATACGGGCGACGGGACGTCATACGAGCGTGGACCGATGCGTCCAACAACGTATGACGTCCGGCGGAGCAGAATGGAGCAGGGCCCCCGTCCGAGGACGAGGGCCCTGCTGGTGTTGCTTCGTTTGGCGACCGGTTCGAGACGCGTCCTGCACTCCCTCGCTGCGCTCGGGTGTACGGCTCGCTCCTCAACCTGATCGGCCGACGCGAGTCCGTTCGCTTCGCGAACGGTCTCGCTGGCCGATCAGAAGTCCATGCCGCCCATGCCACCCATGCCGCCGTCGCCGCCGCCCATGGCCGGAGCCTTCTCGGGCTTGTCGGCCACGACGGCCTCGGTGGTGAGGAACAGCGCCGCGATGGAGGCGGCGTTCTGCAGGGCAGAGCGCGTCACCTTGGCCGGGTCGATGATGCCCTCGGCGATCATGTCGACGTAGTCGCCCGTGGCCGCGTTGAGACCGTGACCGGGGGTCAGGTTGCGGACCTTCTCGGCCACGACGCCACCCTCGAGACCGGCGTTGATCGCGATCTGCTTGAGCGGGGCCTCGATGGCGACGCGCACGATGTTGGCACCCGTGGCCTCGTCACCCTGCAGGTCGAGCTTGGCGAACGCCTCGGTGCCGGCTCCGGACCAGCGCGACGCCGCCACCGGCGACGATGCCCTCTTCGACGGCAGCCTTCGCGTTGCGAACGGCGTCCTCGATGCGGTGCTTGCGCTCCTTGAGCTCGACCTCGGTGGCCGCGCCGACCTTGATCACTGCAACGCCGCCGGCCAGCTTGGCCGAGCGCTCCTGCAGCTTCTCGCGGTCGTAGTCGGAGTCGGACTTCTCGATCTCGGCGCGGATCTGGTTGACCCGGCCCTCGATCTGGCCCCCGGTCGCCAGCGCCCTCGACGATGGTGGTCTCGTCCTTGGTGATGACGACCTTGCGGGCCTCGGCCGAGGAGCTCGATGCCGGCCGACTCGAGCTTGAGGCCGACCTCCTCGGAGATGACCTGTCCGCCCGTGAGGATGGCGATGTCCCTGGAGCATGGCCTTGCGGCGGTCACCGAAGCCGGGAGCCTTGACGGCGACCGACTTGAAGGTGCCCTTGATCTTGTTGACGACCGGGGTCGACAGCGCTTCGCCGTCGACGTCCTCGGCGATGATCAGCAGGGGCTTGCCGGACTGCATGACCTTCTCCAGCAGCGGCAGGAGGTCCTTGACCGTGGAGACCTTGGAGTTGGCGATCAGGATGTAGGGGTCCTCGAGGACCGCTTCCATCCGCTCCGTGTCGGTGGCGAAGTAGGCCGAGATGTAGCCCTTGTCGAAGCGCATGCCCTCGGTCAGTTCGAGGTCGATGCCGAACGTGTTCGACTCCTCGACCGTGATGACGCCTTCCTTGCCGACCTTGTCCATCGCCTCGGCGATGGCGTCACCGACGGTGGTGTCGCCACCGGCGGAGATCGTGGCGGTGGCGGCGATCTGCTCGCGCGTCTCGACCTCCTTGGCCATGGAGAGCAGCTGCTCGGACAGCGCGGAGACCGCAGCCTCGATGCCGCGCTTGAGGCCCATCGGGTTGGCACCCGCGGCGACGTTGCGCAGGCCCTCGCGGACCATGGCCCGGGCGAGGACGGTGGCCGTCGTCGTGCCGTCACCGGCGACGTCGTCGGTCTTCTTCGCGACCTCCTTGACCAGCTCGGCGCCGATCTTCTCGTAGGGGTCCTCGAGCTCGATCTCCTTGGCGATCGAGACACCGTCGTTGGTGATCGTGGGGGCGCCCCACTTCTTCTCCGGGACGACGTTGCGGCCCTTGGGACCGAGGGTCACCTTCACTGCGTCGGCGAGGGTGTTCATTCCCCGCTCGAGGCCGCGGCGGGCTTCCTCATTGAAAGCAATCAACTTTGCCATAACTCGTGAGCTTCCTTCGTCATGAGTCGAGTCTGTGTACGGCGCTGGTGGGCTGCCCGCGACGGACGATCCCCGACCTCCGACGGACCATTCCCGCCGGCGCCGACGACCTCAGCGTCACCTGCCGTGCTGGCACTCTCATGATGAGACTGCCAGCCTCATGTTTAGCACTCGACCCCGGAGAGTGCAAACGTCAGGAGAGGTCGCGCAGCGCGGTGATGCCTCCGCGTCCGACGATGTCGCTGACGAGATGGACGTTCCCGGTGCCGACCTCCCGGGCGAGGAGCCGCTGCCCCTCAGTGCTCACGGACGAGAAGAGGAGCGTGTCCTGGTCGACCCGGGCGCGGGGCAGGCAGCAGCCCTTGACGCGAGTGCCCTCCTCGTCCGGGTCGCGATCGAAGGCGAGCACGCTTCGCTCGCCGCGCTGGTCCACGAAGATGACCTCCGGTGCCGCGAAGCGGGTGGGGCTCACCGAGGCCGAGACCGGCGAACGCCGCCCGGGCCGTGCCGCCTCGTCCGAAGACCACCGGCCCCCACGGCTCGTCGTCGGGGCCGGTCCAGCCGCGGACCCAGTCGACTGCGGCGAAGCTCGTGTCCCCTCCCGAGAGCTGATGCACGGTCCCGTTCGAGTCCTCTCCGAGACTCTCCGGCACCCAGATCTCGTCGGGCATCACCCATCGAGCACCTTCGGCCAGCCAGTCGGGCGTGTCGATCGTTGTCCACTCCCCGGTGAGGAGGTCGAGCACCTCGAGCGAGCTCTCCCGGGTGAAGAAGGCGCGAAGGCCATCGGAGGACAGGCTGTACGACGAGAGCGGGCTCCTGACGTTGCCCGACTCGTCGGCCACGCGGTCCAGCCCGGAGATGTCGAGCTCGACCACTCGCTGGCTGGCGGTCAGCACGAACGCCTGCTCACCACGACCGGAGAACAGCGCCACCACGGGCTCGCCGACCGACTCCACCTTTGCCGCGTCGAGGTCGATGACTGGCGGCAGCTGCGCGACGGACAGGGGTGGCAGGGACGACTCGTCCGTCGCCGACGGCGCCCACCACACGTCCGCCCCGGCGTACTTCCCGACCCGCTCGGCCACCGGCGGCCCTGTCACCGGCGGAGTGGGAGGCGAGGTCGGCGAATCCACCGACGGGTCCGGAGCGACCCGACCGTCGGGCCCGCCGACCAGCGCCACCCCGGTGACGGCGGCGGCACACGCGGCGATGGAGCCGATCACGGCGGTGCGCACACCGACGCGCCGGCGCGTGCCGTCCCGCCAAGCGCGGTCGACGGCGGCGGGGTCGGAACCATCCAGTGAAGGCGCAACGGAGTGGAAGAGGTCGCGGAGCTGGGTGTCGGTCATGAGATCTCCGGGGAGAGCAGTTCGCTGAGCTCGGGCGCGAGCTCGTGCAGCCGGCGCAGAGCCGAGTGGGCGGTGCTCTTGACGGTGCCGGTCGAGACACCCGGGGCGTGCGCGATGTCGGCCTCGCTGAGGTCGTCGAAGTAGCGCAGCACCAGCACGGCCCGCTGCCGCTCGGTGAGTCGGCGCAGGGCATCGAGGAGCAGGAGACGGCGTTCGACGCCGGTGTCACCCGACGCCGTACGACCCGGATCGGCCACGTCGGAGACGACCTCGAGGCGGCTGCGGCGCCACCACGAGATGTTGTCGCGCACCGGGATCTGGCGGGCGTAGGCATCGGGGTTGCCGTCGCGCAGGCGCGGCCAGCGTTGGGCGACCTTGGTCAGCGCCTCCCGGACGAGGTCCTCGGCCCGGCCGCGGTCGCCGGACAGGAAGATCGCGGTCCGCAGCAGCCGCGGACGGCACACCGTCGCCCACGCCGTGAACGACTCGCGATCGCCCGTCCGTTGCTCCATGACCACCTCAACGCCATCGTGCACCGAAAGGTTGGAGGGTGTCGCGAAGAACCTAGAGCCGCGAGGCGATCAGGTCGGCGAAGGGCTCGGCGTTGGCGGGCAGGATGTCGAGGTAGAGCCCGGGCTCGATCGCCTCGAGCTCGGAGACGACCCACGCGTCGCCGTACGACAAGAGGTCGACGCGGACGTAGTCGAGCTCGCGCCCGAACCGCTGGGTCAGCCAGTCGTTGGCGGAGAGCGCGACGGCGGCGATCGCCGGGTCGATCGTCGCGACCGACGAGCCGCCGCCGAACTGCTCGTGCACGCGCACCTCGTCGCCCACGGGCAGCTTGTCGACCTGCGAGATCACCCGGCCGGCGAGCACGAAGACCGACACCTCGCCGCGGGTGCGGATCGACTCCACGAGCGGCTGCGCGATCCGGGGGCCGCCGACGGGCGGGTACGTCGGGTGGCTGCGCAGCGTCTGGCCGAGCCGGCTGTCGAGCGGGTCGGTCACGACGATCAGGCCCGCCCCACCGGCACTGACGCGGGGCTTGACGACCGCGGTGCCGAACTCGGTGATGGCCGCGCCGAACTCCGCCGACGCGGACGCCAGCCGGGTGGGCACGACCGGGAGCCGACCGAGGTCGGTGAGGTAGAGCTTGTCGTGGTTCCACTCGAAGACGTCGGCTCCGTTGAGCAGGCGCGACTGGTCGAGCGATCGGGCCCGGGCGAGGAACTCCTCGGCGCGTACGGCGTAGTCCCACGTCGCCCGGACGGCGACCAGCGAGGCGGCGGCCCAGTCGACGGAGTCGTCGTCCCACGAGGCCCACGCGAAGTCGATGCCGCGAGCCTTCAACGCCGTGTTCAGCGCCTCGAAGCCGGGCTCACCATCGGGCCAGTCGGTGCAGGTCGCCAGCAGGACGGTCATGGGGTGCCCTCGTCGTCGTCGTGGGCAGGGTCGTCGTTGCTGCCGTGGAAGGTGTGCGCCGCGGTGTCGCGGTTGCTGCCCTCGACGTTGTCACCCTTCTCGATGACGACGAGGTTGTGGTAGCAGTGCACGGCCTTCACGTGCCGGTCCGTGTAGCTCGACTCGTAGCCCTCGACGAGGAGCTCTTCGTGATTGAGCCCGTCGACGAGGTCCTTGACGAGGTCCATCGACGTGCCGCTCGCCTTCGGGTCGACCGCGCCGCCCCGGGCCGGCCAGTAGGACGTCTGGATGTCCTCGATGCAGTAGATCGCGCCGTCTGGCAGGAGCGGGAACAGGATCGCGAAGGTCGCGCGCACGTGCTCGGGGATGTGGCTGCCGTCGTCGATCACGACGAGCGGCGCGCCCTCCTCATCGATGATCCGCCGCAGGATCTCGGGGTCCGTCTGGTCGCCGAGGTAGGTCTGGATGTGGCCGCCGTCGAGGAAGGACTTGTCTTCGATGTCGAGCCCGACGATCCGGGCCTTCGGGAAGAACCAGCGCCACATCTTCAGCGAGGCACCACTGCGACGCTTGCGCGTGTAGCCGCCGATGCCGATCTCGAGCAGCACGAACTTCTGCTGGCGCAGGTGCTCCAGTGCCGCTGGTAGTGCGGGGTGTAGCGGTGGACGCCCCACTTGTCGGTGCCGAACTCGACGGCCAGCTCGGTGAGGTCGAGCGACATCAGCCGCTGCCGGCGCTCCGCCCCGGGATCGGGCACGGGAGCGGGAGCACGACGAAATGGCACGTGCATGACCCTAACCGCCGGCCGGGACCGCCTCGTTGTGGCGGTGTCCGATGGTCTCGTAGCCGACGACCGTCACCCACGGCGTCGCCGACAGCACGAGCAGGCACCACTCGAGCGAGACGCCGGCGCGCGCCATCAGCACGCCCGCGACCAGCACCGCGGCGGTGACGACGAGGAGCAGCAGGTGGAAGGGATCGAAGCTGAACGTGAGGATCGTGTAGAGCACGAAGACGCCCGGGACGTACGCCGACAGCGGGATCGCCACCGTCAGCACGGTCTCGAAGATGCCGAGCTCGCTGTGGTGCTGGACGTAGTAGGCGGCGACGTGCAGGCCGGCACCCACCGCAACGAGCGCGGCCATGATCGGGAAGTGGGTGTAGCCCCGAGGCCAGCCCGCGACCGCGATGCCGGTGGAGCAGATCCCCGTTGGGGAGCACGAAGTAGATCCACCACATGCCGAAGGTCATCGCGACCCCCGCGAACCCGATCACCGCGACGTCCCACGTCCAGCCCGGACCGTCCGGTCCGACGATGGCGCTGATCGCGGCGACCGTGCCGAGCAGGCCCTCGCCCAACGCGATGATGACGAGCAGGCCGTAGCGCTCGGCAAGGTGGTGGGCATGCCACGGGATGCGGTGCTCGGTCGCGAGACGCTCTCCGAAGGCCGGGCCGCTCAGCTCGATGAGCAGCGGCACGATCATCACCGGGAGCGTCTCGCGGATGCTGAGGTCGGCGAGCGCGATCCAGCACCAGATCAGCTGGGAGCACACGATCGTGACGACGTAGACGTGGGGCGCCCGGCTGCCGGTGTCGCTGGCGCGCGCCGCGCGCAGCCACATCGCCACCATCGGCACGCGCATCACGACGTAGCCGAGCACCATCACCCGGTTGTCGAGGTGCTCGCCGTGCTCGAGGGAGGCGAACATGGCGGGCAGCCCGAGGGCCGGGATCACGACGCCGAGCATCTGCACCATCACCATGAGCCGGCAGACCCAGTCGTCGGTGTCGTAGGCGCTGGCGAACCACGTGTACTGGATCCACGCCCGGGTCACGGCGAACATGGCGAAGGCGAACCCGCCCAGTCCGACGGCCGGGTGGTCCGCGGCCAGCGCGTGCGCGAGCTCGTCGGCCGCGAGCCCGAAGGCGATGACGAACGTCAGGTCGTAGAGCAGCTCGAGCGGGGTCGCGGTGCGGTGCGACTCGTGCGGGTCGCGGCCGGTCATCCGGGTCAGCCGATGCGTCAGGTCCTGCGTCACACGGCGAGTCTAGGGGCGATCAGCCGACGGCCGGGCTCAGCGCGATCAGGGTCATCACCACGGCGATGAGTCCGTCCAGCACCCGCCACGCCATCGGCTTCGCGAACAGTGGCGCGAGCCGGCGGGCGCCGTACCCGAGACCGAAGAACCGGGTGAAGCTGCCGATGGCCGCACCGGTCGCGAAGACCCAGCGGCCGTCGCCGCCGTGCTGGTTGGCGATCGAGCCGAGCAGCAGGACGGTGTCGAGATAGACGTGCGGGTTGAGGAAGGTCAGTGCGGCAGCGGTCGTGAGCGCGGCCTTGAGAGATGCCCCCGTTGCAGCCCCGTCCGCCCGCAGCGCATCGGGGTGTACGGCGCGGCGCAGCGCGAGCACGGCATAGCAGAGCAGGAAGACGACTCCGCCCCACCGGACGACGTCGAGCACGACCGGCGCCCGCTCGACGAGGGTGCCGATGCCGAGCACGCCCGCCCCGATCAGCAGGGCGTCGGCGAGCGCGCAGAGCAGCGCGACCGGGCCGACGTGCTCGCGGCGGATGCCCCGGCGCAGCACGAAGGCGTTCTGCGCGCCGATGGCGACGATCAGCGACAGGCCGCTGCCGATGCCGGCGAGGAGGGTGGTGAGCACGGGTCGAGGCTAGGGCCGCCGCGCTCCCGGCCCCGCCCACCCCCGCTTCAGCGGTGCGTGACCCACATTTCGCGACCACATTGTGTGGCTGTGGCACCGCCGGGTCGGCGAGCCTGTCGGGACACGCCCACCAGCGGTGACCCACCCACATTCTCCCGCGCTGACTTTGTGGCTCACTCACCGCCGCGGGATTCGACGGAAGGTCGTGACAACCATTCCTTGTCCGATCTGATCTAATAGAAGTAATTCACTAGACTTTGCTGATTCAAGGAGTGTCATGCACGTCATCGCCGTCGAGATCCCCGAGCTGGGCAACCGCGCGCACTGGTCCACGACGGCGCATCGGCGCTCGTCATCGATCCCCCGCGGGACTGCCGACCGATCGAGCTCGCCGCCCAGCGCGCGGGCGTCAAGATCGTGGCCGTCGCCGACACCCACGTGCACCACGACTTCCTGTCCGGCTCGCTGCCGCTCTCGGCACGCCACGGGGCCGAGCTCTGGCTCGCCGCGGAGGAGCGCGTGCAGTTCGACCGGGTGCCGGTCAACGGCGGCGACATCCGCGACGTCGGTCGCCTGCACGTGCAGGTGGTCGCCACGCCGGGGCACACGCTGCACCACCAGTCCTTCCCGGTCAGCGACCCGAGCACCGGCGCGCGATCACTGTTCAGCGGCGGCAGCCTGCTGCACGGCACGGTCGGGCGCACCGACCTCGTCGACCCGCTGCTGAGCCGGATGATGGGTCGCGCCCAGTGGGAGAGCGCTCGCCGCCTCGGCGCGCTCGACGCGTCCGTCAGCCTGCACCCCACGCACGGCTTCGGCGGCATGTTCGCACCCACGACCGTCCCCCAGCTCGCGCAGGGCACGGTCGGCGACGAGCGCAGCCACCACCCGGTCTTCGGGACACCGCGCGACCGGTTCGTCGACGACCTCGTCTCCGGGTTCGGTCCGGTCCCTTCGCACTACCGCCAGCTCGTGCGGCTCAACCGCGCCGGCGCGAGCGCGGCGCCGCCGTTCCCGGCGGCCGAGATCCCCGAGAACGACGTGCACGAGGCGATCCGGAGCGGCTCGTGGGTGATCGACCTCCGCCACCGCGCCGCCTTCGCGCGCGCCCACCTGACCGGCTCGATCAACATCGAGGACGGCCCCCTCTTCGCGCAGTACGCCGCCCGGCTGGCGCCGTGGGGAGGCGACATCGTGCTCGTCAGCGACTCGGCCGACGACCTCGCCTCCGGGGTCCACGACCTCGCCCGGGTCGGCGTGCAGGTCCGCGCGACGCACCTGCTCGGCCCGGCCAGCACTCGGTTCGACTCGCACGACTACCGCGTGGCCGACTGGGCGACCTACTCCCGCAGCGCGCAGGGCGTCACGCTCGACGTGCGGCTCGACTCGGAATACCGCGAGGCTCACCTGCCGGAGTCGTTCCACATCCCGTTGCACGAGCTCGAGGGCGCGGCCATGCGACTGGCCCCCGGTCCCGTGTGGGTGCACTGCAAGAGCGGCTTCCGGGCCGCGATCGCGGCGAGCCTGCTGGCGCGCGCGGGCCGCGACGTCGTCCTGATCACCGACGACTGGGAGAAGGCCGAGCAGATCGGCCTCCCGGTGCTGCGTGCCGCCTGACATCTACAAGACGGCGGGCGCGTGGTGTCCGAACGGCAGGTCGTCGGCGTACCCCAGCGCGGCCGGGACCGACGGCAGCATCGCCTTCGCCGTGCGCTTGTAGCCGTGCGTGCTCGGGTGGAACCGGTCGAGGCTGAACATCTCGTCGGGGTTGGTGATGAAGAACGGCCCGACGACGTGCGCCAGCGAGACCGCCCGCGCGCCCCGGCTCAGCGCCGCATCGCGCTGGGCCGCGGCAAGCTGGCGCGAGGCGCGCGAGCCCAGTGCGCGCAGGGGTTGCGGGACCGGTCGCAGCGCCCCCGGGTCTGGGCAGGTGCCGACGACGACCTCGGCGCCCAGCTCCTGCAGCGCGACGATCGCGTCCGTGAGGTGCCGGATCGAGTCGGCCGTCGGGATCCGGTGGGTGACGTCGTTGCCGCCGACCACGATCACCGCGACGTCCGGCCTGTACGCCGCCGGCAACCCTTCGATCTGCGACGCGAGCACGCTGCTCTCGGAGCCGACGATCGCGGCCGTCCGCAGCCGCACCGCCCGCCCGGTGCGCTTCGCGACGCGACGCGACAGCCCGCCACCGAGCGTGTGCTTGGGGTGATCGGCACCGAGACCGGCGGCGATGGAGTCGCCCAGCACGACGAGGTCGATCGGCTCGCCGTACCGCTTCTTCCAGACCTTGTCCGCGCTCGGCGCGACGTGCCCGAGCGGGTCGCCGATCCGGCTCCCGCGCGATCGCGGCCTGCCGCGTCAGCACCTCCTTCATGCCGTACGCCGCACCGCCGGCGATCGCACCGGAACGCGCCCGCCCCGATGCCCAACCGCGCCAAGTCCCTCGTCCGCATGAGGTCGTTCAACCAGAGCAGGACCAACGAAGCGCCACATCGAGATGACTCCCGCCCGAACGGGCCACGCCACCCGGTGGCGCGTACTCACCCGGATCGGCGCCGACAGGTCCACGATGAGCCCATGGACACCCTCGAACATCGCCCGCTGAGCAGCGCGCAGTACAGCTGGCTGCGCCGCGAGCTCGCCGACTGGCAGGCCGCCGGCATCGTCGACACCCCCACCGCCGATGCGATCGCCGCCCGCTACCGCGACGCCGGCGACAACCACCGCCGTTTCTCCCTCGGCCGGATCCTGCTCTTCCTCGGCGGTGCCTTCGTCGGCGTCGGCCTGATCTGGCTGGTGGCCGCCAACCTCGACGCGTTGCCGCCGCTGCTCCGCTTCCTCGCCGTCGCGGCCATCTGGCTGGCCCTCATCTCGGCCGCCGAGCTGTCACGGGCCGCGGGCGCCGTACGCGGATCGCTGCGGCTGATGGCAGCGCTGGCGTTCGGAGCGGTGATCTTCCGAGGCCGCGCAGTCCTTGCAGGTGCCTGCGTTCGCCCCCGGCCTCGTCGGCTGCTGGGCGCTCGGGACCCTCGCCCACGCCTACGGCTTCCGCGCACTGATGTCGCTGGTGGTCGGCGTCGTCACCGGCATCGTCTGGTGGGTCTGGCAGCCGCTGTGGAGTGACGGCAGCGTCGCGGGAGCGGTCGTCGCGTTCGGTACGGCGGGTGTCGCGGCCATCTCCCCGGCCGTGATCCACGACCGTGGACTGACCCGGTTCGGCCGGGTGTGGCGCTCGGTGGGCGCCCTGCTCGGCATGGTCGGCCTCTTCATCGCGGCCGTGCCCTACACGACCACCGAGGACTTCGAATGGAACGGCTGGCTGGTCGGCGTGATCGTGGTCGCCGCGCTCGCCGCTGCCGCAGCGTTGGCCGTGGCCCGCGGCCGGGCCCGCCTCGAGCCGCTGGTCGCGATCGGTGTGCTCGCCGTCGCCGGACTGATGGTGCTGTGGGACACCGGCACCGACACCTCGGACGTGGACCTCGCCGACTGGGCGCACGCTGCCACCGGGGTGGTCGCCTTCGTCGGGCTCGCGGTCGCTCTGGTCGCGATCGGCACGCTGCGCGACAACCCCGTGCTCACGGTGATCGCGATGATCGGGCTGGTCGTCTTCACGACCTTCCGGGCGTTCTCGGTGTTCGCCGCGATCGTCGAGGGCGCCTGGCTGTTCCTCGTGCTCGGCCTGATCTTCCCGGCGACCGGGTTCCTCTTCGACCGAGCCGGGCGCGAGATCGCGGCCTCGTTGGATGACAGCACCTCGGAAGGAGCACCGTCATGAAGAAGCTGATGACCCTCGCCGCCGTCGTGGCTGCGCAGGCCGCCGTCGTCGGCGTCGCCGTCGCGCCGCAGCTCTCCGCCCGCGCCCTCGGCGAGACCTATGAGCTGCGGGTCGCGCCGCTCGACCCGATCGACCCGTTCCGCGGGGCCTACGTGACCCTCGACTATCCCGATCTGCAGCAGGACGACGGTTCCGGCTTCGACCGCGGCATCGGCACGATGGAGGACGGCGAGGAGAGCGGCGACGTCTTCATCACGCTCGTCTCCGAGGGCGACGTGTGGGTGGCCGACGAGTGGTTGCGCGAGCGACCGTCTGGGGACCAGCCCTTCCTCGCCTGCAACGACCGCTCGTGGCAGGTCGAGTGCGGCATCGACAGCTTCTTCCTGCCGCAGGACGAGGCCGCGGCCATGGAGGACGTGCTGCGCGACGGCGCGATCGCCGAGGTGAGGATCGACGGCCGCGGAAACGCTGCGCTCATCGACGTACGCGCTCCGTGACGGTCAGCCCCGGACGAGGCTGACCGTGTAGTAGCGCTCCTCGTCCGCGATCATCTCCGACTCGTCGATGCCGATCGACTTCGGCACCCCGCGGTGGGTGTAGGTCACCTCGACGTGGTCGGCGGTCTCGTGGGCTTCGCGGATCATCGCGAAGAGCCGGTCCATCGAGTGGCCCTTGCGCTTCGCCAGCCGGCGATCGCCCCGGGTCACCTTGCGGATCTCGCCGTCGCGAACGACCGTGCGCACAGCCGGGATCCGCGGGCAGAAGCAGGTCAGCCTGACCGTGGTCGTGTAGTCGTCGATGCCCCCGGCCTCCCACGCCTGCCACGCCCGCACCAGCGCCGGATCGTCGGTCGCTGTCGGCTCGAAGTCGACAGCGGCGTACGCCGAGGTCGGGGCGATCAGCAGTGCGGGGCGGGAATCAGGGCGCGCGTCACGTGAGTCATGCTCGCTTGGACGGGCACCCCGGTCGAGCGGTTGCGTCAGCCGCCGGCGACCGCGGGGATGACCGAGATCTGCGTGCCGTCGGGCGTCGCGGTCTCGAGGTTGTCCGAGAAGCGCACGTCCTCGTTGCCGACGTAGACATTGACGAAGCGGCGCAGGTTGCCGGCCTCGTCGAGCACGCGGCCCTTGATGCCGGCGTAGCTGGCGTCGAGGTCGTCGAGCACGGCGGCCGTGGTGGCGCCGGTGGCGGTCACCTCGGACTCGCCGTCGGTGTAGGTGCGCAGGATGGTCGGGATTCGGACCGAGACGCTCATGGTGATTCCTTATACGAGGTTGGCGGCGGTGAAAGCAGAGTAGGTCGGCTCGATGGTCGCCGCGGCGCCCACCCGGTCCGAGATGGAGTCGAGCGTCTTGAGGCCGTGGCCGGTGTTGATGACGACCGTCTCGAGCGTGGTGTCGAGCTGGCCCGTCTCGACGAGCTTCTTCAGGACGCCGACGGTGGTGCCGCCCGCTGTCTCGGTGAAGATGCCCTCGGTGCGGGCGAGCAGCACGATGCCCTCGCGGACCTCGTCGTCGGTGATGTCCTCGACCGCGCCACCGGAGCGACGGCAGATGTCGAGCACGTAGATGCCGTCGGCGGGGTTTCCGATGGCCGGGCTCTTGGCGATCGTGTCGGGCTTGACCGGGCGGATGGCGTCGGTGTTGGCCTTGTAGGCGACGCTGACCGGCGAGCAGCCGGTCGCCCTGGGCGCCGTAGATCTTGTAGGGCTTGTCCTCGACCGGGCCGAGCTTGATCAGCTCCCTGGAAGGACTTGTCGACCTTGGTCAGCTGCGAGCCGGAGGCGACCGGGATGACGACTCGGTCGGGCAGGCGCCAGCCGAGCTGCTCGGCGATCTCGTAGCCGAGAGTCTTGGAGCCCTCGGCGTAGAACGGGCGGACGTTGACGTTGACGAAGGCCCAGCCCTCCTCCTCGCCCGCGATCTCGGAGGCGAGCTTGTTGACGTCGTCGTAGTTCCCGTTCACGGCGACGAGCTTGTCGGTGAAGATGGCCGAGTTGACCTGCTTGGGCTGCTCGAGGTTGCTCGGGATGAAGACCACGGTCTTGATCCCGGCGCGGGCACCGGCCGCGGCGACCGCGTTGGCGAGGTTGCCGGTCGACGGGCACGCGAAGACCTTGGCATCGAGCTCGCGGGCGGCGCTGAGCGCACACGCGACGACGCGGTCCTTGAAGGAGTTGGTGGGGTTGGTCGAGTCGTCCTTGACCCACAGGTTGTCGATGCCGAGCTCGCGGCCGAGGTTGTTCGCCTTCAGCAGCCGCGTGAAGCCGGGCTCCATGTTGGGGCTCTGCTCGATGTCGGCGGGCACCGGCAGCAGCGCCTTGTAGCGCCAGATGTTGGCCGGGCCGGCGGCGATCTCCTCGCGGGTCACGGCCGGGAAGTCGTAGGCCACCTCGAGGGGGCCGAAGCACTCGGGACACGCGTAGTGCGGGCCGAGCTCGACCTCGTGGCTGCACTCGCGGCACTGGAGCACGCGAGCGTTGCCGAAGGCACCGTCGCGAAGGGTCTTCGTGGGTTCAACGACAATGGTCATAGCGAAATCCTCCTTCTCATCTACCCCGGCGCGGCTTTCGCTCCGGGACGGAATTGGCACCGTTTCCGCGTCCGCCGCAAGCGGCAGGGAGTACGTGGCGGTTGCCGGGACTTCGTCGGGCCGTTCCCTCAGTCCCTCGTGATGAGGTCTTCAGGTTAGACAGGCCGTCTCAACATGTGCACATCGAGTCCACATGCTGGCACCGCCCTGTCTCACCCGGGACGTCTGGTCGCACGCCGAGGAAGGCGACTCGACCCGGAGCGTGGCGTGCTCCACGCCGTACTCCTCCCGCAGCACCACGCTCGCCGTGGCCAGCACCTCGCCGCCCCGGCCCTCGGCCGCCATCAGGTGCGCCGTGGCGACGTGCATGCCAGAGGTGAGGGTCCACACGTGCAGGTCGTGGACGTCCTCGACGCCTGGTACGCCGAAGAGCGACGCCTCGATGTCCGCGGGCGACAACCCGGCGGGCGCGTGCTGGCCGAGGACCGCGAGCACCTCGCGGCCGAGCAGCACGGCGCGCACGGCGACGAACACCGCGATCGCCAGCGCGACCACCGTGTCCCACCAACCGTCACCGGTCTGCGCGACCAGCACACCGGCCACGATGACGCCGATCGAGGCCGACCGTGTCGGCGACGACCTCGAGGTAGGCGCCCTTCACGTTCAGGCTCTCCGCGGCGCCGCCGCGCAGCAGGAGCAGCGCGATCACGTTGACCACGAGCCCGAGAGCACCGACGAGCAACATCGGACCAGCGGCCACGTCCGGCGCCGTACCGAAGCGGCGCAGCGCCTCGACCGTGACGTAGACCGCAGCACCGAGCATCAGCAGCACCGTCAGCCCGGACGCGAAGACCTCCGCGCGGTAGGAGCCGAACGTCCGCATCCCGGTCTTGTCGGCGCGGGTCGCGATCCGGGTGGCGATCAGGGCGGAGGAGAGCGCGACCACGTCGGCGGCCATGTGGCCGGCGTCGGAGAGCAGGGCCAGCGACTGCGAGAGCCAGCCGACGACGACCTCGACCGGGAAGAACGAGGCCGACCAGCGCGCACGCGACGCCGAGGCGCCACCGGTGGCGCGCCCCCGGGTGGGAGTGCGTGTGCCCGTGCCCGTGCCCGGCGCCCATCGGAGTCAGCCCCGCGCGTCGGCGGTGAACTGCCGCAGCAGGTCCATCACGCCGTCGGGACCGGGCACGACGACGTCGGCGAGCGGCAGCAGCACCGACTGCTCGTCGGACGCGGCACAGACAAGCAGGGTCGGCAGGCCGCGCTCGCGCAGCTCAGCCACGGCCTCGAAGGCCTCGACGTCGCCCGAGTCGTCACCGGCGAAGAGGAACCCGCCGGCGTCCTGCTCCTTGACCAGCGTCTGCACGGCATGGCCCTTGTGCTGCCCGTCGGAGCGGACCTCGATCACGTTGCGACCCGGCTCGACGATCAGGCCGTGCGAGTGCGCCAGCTCCGACATCGGCTCCAGCAGGCGCGAGAACGCCTCGGCGGCGTCCGCCAGCCGCCGGGTGTGTACGGCGACCGCCAGCCCCTTCTCCTCCACGAACGCCTCGCTCGCGCCAGTGCGACGGAGCAGCGCAGGCAGCTCGCGCTCGAAGGTGGACAGCCCGTGCGGGGGGCGCGGCGAGATCACGCGCCGCTGCGTGGAGGACCAGCGCTCGTTGCCGTACTGGCCGAAGACGAAGAGCTCCTTGCCGTGGTCACCTATGGCGTCGCCGACCTCGTCGAGCCCACCCAGTGCCGGGACACGGCGCGCCGGGCGCCCGGTCACGACGGCGACGGCGCGTACGACGTCGCTCAGGTCGACCCGGGGCCTGCGGGGCGTCGGGGTGGATGTGCGCCTGCGTCGGGTCCTCGACGATGGGCGAGAGCACTCCATCGAAGTCCAGCCCGACGACGATCTCATCGGCGCTCTCGACGATCGCGTCGTAGCGCTGCTCGGCTGCTGCGGAGGTGAACTCCATGTGGAAAGCCAACCACGAGGGGCTAGCGGAGGTTGAGGAGGCGCCCCAGCGCCGTCACGAAACCGGAATCAAGCCGCGTCGGGCGTGAGGATGATCGTCAGCCGGTCCATCTTCATCGGCTCGACCGCCGGCGCGGTGCGCGCGATCCCGAGGTCGAGCGAGAGCTGCTTGCCCTCGGCCTTGAGTCGCGCGGGGAAGTAGACGGTGGAGGCGGGGATGGAGCCGACCCAGTTGTCCTCGCCGACGACCTGCCAGCCGATCTGCGTCGCCTTGGCCGCGGTGGTCGCTGCCGGGCCCCTGATGCCGGAGTTGTTGAAGACCTCGACGTACACCTCGCCGCGCTTGATCACGGGCTTGGGCTTGGTCGTCCTCGTCGGCACCACCGGTGTGGGCTCGACGGTCTCGGTCGGGGTCGCGGCGGCCCGGGTGACCTTGCGCTCGACCGGGGCGGCGTCGCGGGTGGCGACGAAGGCGAAGCCGGCCATCGCGATCGCGATGATGCTCAGCATCACCAGCGGTGACGGGAAGGCGACGCCGAGCTGGTTGCGGGAGCGGGTGCGCGAAGAGTTCATGGGTGCCTCACTGGGGGAAGGTAGGCGGGACAAGAGAGTCGGGCTGGGTCAGACTTCGAAGCCGAGGCGACGCGCGGAGCGCTGACGCTGGCGAGAGGCACGCAGGCGACGCAGCCGGCGCACCAGCAGCGGGTCGGCCTCGAGGGCCTCGGGCCGGTCGATGAGCGCGTTGAGCACACGGTAGTAGCGCGTCGAGCCCATGTCGAACTTCTCGCGGACAGCCTGCTCCTTGGCCCCGGCGAACTTCCACCAGTGGCGCTCGAACTCGAGGATGTCGCGGTCGCGCTGGCTCAGCCCGGGGGTGTTGCCACCCTCGTGTGCGACATATGCGTTCGCGGCGTCCATTGCTTGATCTCCCTGATCGGCGTCCCCTGTTGAGGGCCACTGTAGGCGACGAACAACACCGATGTCATTCGCTCTCGGCGAGTCGCGTTGGAAGAACCACTCAGCGCAGGGTACGGCGGTCTGGACCGCTAGGGTGAACGCGTGACCACACTTGGCTTGGCCGACCTCGTGATCGTCGCCAACAGGCTCCCCGTGGACCGGGTCACGCTGCCCGACGGCACCGCGGGCTGGCGGCGCTCCCCCGGTGGCCTCGTCTCGGCGCTCGAGCCCGTCATGCGGGCCAACGACGGCGCCTCGGATCGGCTGGCCCGGGTCCACGGACGACATCGACCTCGAGCCCTTCGTCGAGGACGGACTGCAGCTCGTGCCGGTCCACCTGACCGAGGACGAGGTCGAGGAGTTCTACGAAGGCTTCTCCAACGGCACCCTCTGGCCGCTCTACCACGACCTCGTGGCCAAGCCGGAGTTCCACCGCGAGTGGTGGGACTCCTACGTCACGGTCAACGAGCGCTTCGCCGCGCGGGCCGCCGAGATCGCCTCGGAGAACGCCACCGTCTGGGTGCAGGACTACCAGCTCCAGCTGGTCCCGCAGATGCTGCGCGAGCTGCGCCCCGACCTGCGCATCGGCTTCTACCTCCACATCCCGTTCCCGCCCGCCGAGCTGTTCAGCCAGCTCCCGTGGCGCCGGCAGATCCTCGAGGGCCTGCTCGGCGCCGACCTGATCGGCTTCCAGCTCGCCGGCGGCGCCGCCAACTTCGTGCGCCTCGGTCCGTGGCCGCGTCGGGCACAAGACGCACCGCGACCTCGTCTACCTCCCCGACGGCCGCACCGTGAAGGCGGCAGCCTTCCCGATCTCGATCGACGCCACCGGCTTCATCGAGCTCGCCCACACCGAGAAGGTGCAGCAGCGGGCAGCCGCCATCCGCGAGGCACTCGGCAACCCCCGCAAGGTCTTCCTCGGCATCGACCGGCTCGACTACACCAAGGGCATCTATCCGCGTCTGCGCGCCTTCTCCGAGCTGCTCGCCGAGGGCAAGCTCGACGTCGAGGACGCCGTCTTCGTCCGAGTCGCGACCCCGTCACGCGAGCGCGTCGAGCAATACCGCATCCTGCGCGACGACATCGACCGACTGGTCGGCCGGATCAACGGCGACCTCGGCCGGATCGGGCGTCCACGATCTCCTACCTGCACTCCTCCTACCCGCGCGAGGAGATGGCAGCCCTCTACCGCGCCGCCGACATCATGGTCGTCACGCCCTACCGCGACGGCATGAACCTCGTCGCCAAGGAGTACGTCGCCTGCCGCTACGACGACGACGGGGCGCTCGTGCTCAGCGAGTTCGCCGGGGCGGCCGACGAGCTCCGGCAGGCCTATCTCGTCAACCCCTACGACATCAACGGCATGAAGGCCGCGCTGATGGAGGCGTTCCACGCCGAGCCGAAGGAGTCGAGCCGGCGGATGCGGGCCATGCGCAAGCAGGTCGTCGACAACGACGTCACCGCCCGGGCCGACAACTTCCTCTCCGCGCTGGCCGACACCCGGCCCGACCACGACAAGGCGGTCCGTCCCGCTCGTCGGCGCTGACGTCGGCGTACGGCGAAGCGCCCCTGCTCAGGCGGGGTGCTCGGCCGTCGCCACGGCCATGATCTGGGTGATCTCCTCCGCGAGGGCTGGGCCGACCGTGCCCCAGTGGCGGCCGTAGCCGTAGACCTCACGCAGTGGCCGCGACGACATCAGGCCGTCGATCAGATCGATGTCGTCGGCGGTGATCAGGGCGGGGTGGGCGACCCCGACGGCCTCGGAGACCTTGAGCAGGTCTCGGCGCAGGGTCTTGACGTAGTTGGCGGTGCGCGCCGCCTTCGACTCCGGGTCGAGGCCGTGCATCAGCCGGGGCCGCTGGGTGGCCACGCCGGTGGGGCACTCGTCGGTGTGGCACTTCTGCGCCCTGGATGCAACCGATGGCGAGCATCGCCTCGCGGCCGACGTTGACCATGTCGCAGCCCAGCGCGAAGGCGACCAGCGCGTTGTCCGGCAGACCTAGCTTGCCGGCCCCGATGAACGTGATGTCGTCGGTCAGCCCGGCCTCGGCGAACCTCTTGTAGACCTTCGAGAACCCGACGCGGAACGGGAACGCGACCGAGTCGGCGAAGACCAGCGGTGCGGCACCGGTGCCGCCCTCGCCGCCGTCGATGTTCACGAAGTCGACCATCCGCTCGGGGCTCATCGCGGCGATCAGGTCGTCCCAGAAGTCCATGTTGCCGACGGCGCTCTTGATCCCGACCGGCAGACCCGTGGCGTCAGCGACCATCTCCACGAAGTCCAGCATCGAGTCGACGCTGTTGAAGACGGCGTGCCGACTCGGCGAGGCGCAGTCGACGCCGGCCTTGATGCCACGGATCTCGGCGATCTCCTCGGTGACCTTGACGCCGGGCAGCATGCCGCCGAGACCGGGCTTGGCACCCCGGGACAGCTTGATCTCGATCATCCGCACCGGCGCGCCTGCGCACAGCGCCACCAGCTTGTCGAGGTCGAAGGTGCCGTCCTCGTCGCGACACCCGAAGTACGACGTACCGATCTGGAAGACGAGGTCGCCGCCTTGACGGTGGTAGGGCGACAGCGCCCCTTCGCCCGTGTTCTGCAGGCAGCCCGCGAGCGCGGCGCCCTTGTTGAGCGCGGTGATGGCGTTGCTGCTCAGGGAGCCGAAGCTCATGCCGGAGATGTTGACGATCGACTCGGGCCGGAAAGCCTTGGCCCGGCCGCGCGCCTTGCCGATGACCTTGGCGCAGGGCAGCGAGGTCTCCTCGCCGGAGTGCGCGGTGCTCGAGGGCGACACGTCGGCGAAGGTGCGCTGCTTGATGATGGGGTAGCCGGTCTTGCCCTCGAGGTCGTTGTCGGTGCCGAAGCCGAAGTAGTTGTTCTGCAGCTTGGAGCTGGCGTAGACCCAGCGCCTCTGGTCGCGGCTGAAGGGGCGCTCGTCGTCGTTGCCGGTGACGATGTACTGCCGCAGCTCCGGGCCGATCGCCTCGAGGATGTAACGCAGGTTGGCGATCACCGGGAAGTTGCGCTTGAGAGCGTGCTGCTTCTGGGTGAGGTCGCGCACTGCCACCGCACCCACAGCTGCCGCCCCCGGGGCGGCGATCGACTTCTTCATGTGTTGTGTCTAGTCCTGCGTCCGACCTCCAAGCAACCTCCACACGGTGAAGTTCGCGGGCGTATCTTCTGGCGCATGGATCTCCTGCCTCCCAAGCCGGCCCGGGTGGCCGCGGCCGCGAGCAACGTGGCGCACAAGCTGCTGTACGGCGGGTTGGCTGACCTGCGACCGATGCCGCGCACGCTCATCGAGGACGGTGAGCTGCGCGAGGTCTACCACTACCGACCGGCGGCCACGGCCGTCGAGACCGGCGACCCGATCCTGCTGGTCACCCCGTTGGCCGCACCCGCGATCTGCTTCGACCTGCGACGCGGATGCTCGCTCGTCGAGCACTTCGTCACGGCGGGTCGCCGCACCTACCTCGTGGAGTACGGCGAGGTGTCGTTCAAGAACCGCAACCTCGGCATGGAGCACTGGGTCGACGAGGTGCTGCCCGAGGCGATCAGGGCCGTCTCCGAGCACGCGGGCGGGCGCCCGGTGCACCTGATCGGCTGGAGCCCGGGCGGCATCTTCTCGCTGCTCACCGCGGCCGACCAGCCCGAGCTCCCGATCGCCTCGATCACCGTCGTCGGCTCCCCGATCGACGTGAAGAAGGTGCCGCTGATGGCGCCGGTGCGACCGCTGCTCAACATCGACTTCATGGGCGGCGGTCTCGTGACCCGCGGCTACCGGGCCCTCGGCGGCGCCCCGAAGCCGCTGGTCAGCTGGGCCTTCCAGCTCTCGAGCGTGCAGAAGCTCGTCACCAAGCCGCTCGCCGTCGCGACCCACCTCGACGACACCGAGTTCCCTGGCGCAGCTCGAGGCGGTCGACCGGTTCTCGGCGAACATGATCGCCTACCCGGGCCGTGCGTTCGGGCAGCTCTACCACCGGATGGTGAAGGGCAACGCGCTGGCGAAGGGGTCGATGAGCTTCGGTGATCGCACCATCCAGCTGTCCGCGATCAAGGCGCCCGTGCTGGTGTTCGGCGGCGCGACCGACGGCATCGCCCCGGTCAAGGCCGTCAAGGCGGTCGTCCCGTTGCTGAGCGGCTCGTCCGAGGTGCGGTTCGAGATCGTCCCGGGTGGACACCTCGGGATGCTCACCGGCCGCGCGGCCCGTACGTCTACGTGGCTGGTCATGGACGAGTGGCTCGACCAGTGGTCGACGCGGGCGTCGAAGAAGAAGGCCCCTGCTGCGAAGAAGAAGCCGGCCGCGAAGAAGAAGACCGCCGACCGCGAGGCGATCGGGGCCAACCCTCACCGCCGATACGGCTCGGCCGGCTCCCGCTCGCTCGGCCGCTGAGCCGCACGTGAGCGCGCTCCGAGGGGGCTCGTTTCTCGCGGGCTGATGGCGTCGGACTGGGCATCGGCACTCGCGCCCGTGGAGGACCGGATCGAGATGCTGGGCCAGTTCCTGCGGGCCGAGATCGCCGCCGGTCGCGGATACCTGCCCGCCGGGGACCACGTCATGCGGGCCTTCGCGCGGCCGCTGAGCGCCGTACGCGTGCTGATCGTCGGGCAGGACCCCTATCCGACCCCGGGACACCCGATCGGGCTGTCCTTCGCGGTCGCGCCCGACGTGCGTCCGGTGCCGCGGTCGCTGAACAACATCTATGCCGAGCTGAACACCGACCTCGACATCGCGCCCGTCGCGCACGGCGACCTGTCAGCGTGGGCCGACCCGGGGCGTCATGCTGCTGAACCGCGTGCTCACCGTCTCCCCCGGCGCGGCCGCCTCGCACCGCGGTCGGGGCTGGGAAGCAGTCACCGAGTGCGCGATCACGGCGCTGGCCACACGTGGCGGCCCGTGCGCCGCGATCCTGTGGGGCCGCGACGCCCAGTCCCTCAAGCCGATGCTCGGGCCGATCCCGTGGGTCGAGTCGGCCCACCCCTCCCCGCTGTCGGCCTCCCGCGGCTTCTTCGGCTCGCGCCCGTTCTCCCGGGTGAACACGTTGCTCGCCGACCGGGGGGCCGCGCCGATCGACTGGTCGCTGCCGCCGGCCTGACGGGGAGCTGCGTAGTTAAGTGGCGCAATCTTGAAATTAGTTAAAGCGTCAACTATTCTGATGACATGAGCGACCGGATGCCTGCCCTGTACATCGGCCACGGAGCGCCACCGTTGCTCGACGACCCGGTGTGGTCGGGGCAGCTGGCCGCCCCGGCCCGCGACCTCCCGCGCCCGAAGGCGATCCTGATCGTCAGCGCGCACTGGGAGTCGGCGCCGGTCAGCCTGAGCGCGAACTACGCGCCGCTGGTCTACGACTTCGGCGGGTTCGCGCCGAAGTACTACCGGATGATCTACGAGACCCCCGACGCCTCGGCTCTCGCACAGCGCGTCGCCGCGATGATGCCGAAGGACGAGCCCGTCCACCAGCACACCAGTCGCGGGCTCGACCACGGCGCGTGGGTGCCGCTGAAGATCATGTATCCGAAGGCCGACATCCCGGTCCTGCAGATGTCCCTGCCGACCTCCGACCCGGTCCGGCTGATGAAGCTCGGCGAGCGGCTCAAGCCCCTGCGCGACGAGGGCGTCCTCATCATCGGGTCGGGCTTCCTCACGCACGGGCTGCCGTTCCTCAAGGACTGGAGCATCGACGCGAAGGCTCCGGGCTGGTCCAAGGACTTCGACGCGTGGGCCGGCGAGGCGCTCGCGCGCGGCGATGTCGACGCGCTCTCCAACTACACCGCCAAGGCGCCCGGCATGCCCTACGCGCACCCGACCGTCGAGCACTACATCCCGCTCTTCGTCACGCTCGGTGCGGCGACCACCCCCGACGAGCCGGGCATCCGGGTGATCGATGGCTTCTGGATGGGCCTCTCCAAGCGGAGCCTGCAGGTTGCCTAGAGGCCCAGCCGGCGCATGACCTTCAGCGACATCCGGGTCTGCTTGGCATAGGCCGCGTAGTCCTGCCCGGGCTGCGGACCCATCACCTGCTTCTTGAGCACCGCGACGTTCTGGCAGTCGGTGTACTTCAGCATCCCCCGGTCGCCGTGCCGCGCGCCGACGCCCGACTGCTTGACGCCGCCGGACGGCGTCCCCTTCGATGCGTACGCCGTCGCGAGGATGTCGTTGACGTTGACGTTGCCGGCTTCGATGCGCCGAGCCACAGCGACCGCGGCCTCGAGGTCGGTCCCCCAGACCGACGCGTTCAGGCCGTAGTCGGTGTCGTTGGCGAGCCGGATCGCGTCGTCGAGATCGGAGTAGCGGTGCAGCGCGACGACCGGGCCGAAGGTCTCGCACGAGCCGGTGAGCATCTCGTCGGTGACGCCCTCGAGGATCGTCGGCGCGAAGAACGCCGGGCCGATGTCCGGCAGCGTGTGGCCGCCGGTCAGCACCGTCGCGCCCTTGGCGACTGCGTCATCGACGTGCGAGCGCACCCGCTCCGGGTGGTCGACCGAGACCAGCGACCCCATCTCCGGCCCGTAGTCGTAGGTCGCGCCGATCACCATGGCCTCGGCCGCCTCGACGAAGCGCGCGGAAGTCGTCGTACAGGGAGTCGTGGATGTACATCCGCTCGATGTGCATGCAGATCTGGCCGGTGTTGCCGAACGCCGCGAACAGCGACGCCTTCACGACGTCGTCGAGGTCGGCGTCGGGCAGCACGATCATCGGGTTCTTGCCGCCGAGCTCGAGGCAGCAGCCGATCAGGTTGCGCCCGGCGCGCTCGCCGACGACCCGGCCGGTGGCGGTCGAGCCGGTGAACATGACGTAGTTGGCGTTGTCGATCAGCGTCGGCCCGACGTCCGGGCCCTCGCCGCAGACGACCTGCATCAGGCCGACGGGCAGCCCGGCCTTCTCGAGCAGCTCGACGCCGTACAGGCCGGAGAGGGCGGTCTTGTTGTCGGGCTTCACGACGACGCCGTTGCCGGCGATGAGCGCGGGGATCGCGTCGGAGATGGACGTCGCGAAGGGGAAGTTCCGGGGCGCGATGATGCCCACGACACCCTTCGGCTGGCGGATCTCGGTCGATCCGGAGATGACGGGGACCGGGCCGGCATGGGCCTTGTCGGCGAGCAGTCTCGGCGCGCTTGAGGTAGTGCGCCACGACCATCGGGGTGTCGCAGGTCTCCTCGACGGCCATCCGGCGGTTCTTGCCGGACTCTGCCCTGGATGAGGTCGGCGAGCTGCTCCTGCGCGTTGATCACGAGCGTGTGGAACTTCTTGAAGACCTTGAGGCGCTTGCGCAGCGGCCACTGCGACCATTCGGCCTGTACGGCGCGGGCCCGGTCGAACGCCGCCGCGATGTCCGCCGGTGTCGACTGAGGGAGCTCGACGAGCACCTCACCGGTGTAGACCTCGGTCAGCTTCCGAGTGCCGCCGCTGGTGGAGGGGACGCGGTCGACGAGCCGTCCCGGGGAAGTCGTCGGTCAGCGAAGCGGGACGCATCTTCAGCCCTTCTGCAGGATCAGGTCGGCGCACTTCTCGCCGATCATGATCGACGGTGCGTTGGTGTTGCCGCGGATGACGGTCGGCATGATGCTGGCGTCGGCGACGCGGAGGCCGTCGATGCCGCGCACCTTCAGCTCGGGATCGACCACGGCGCGCTCGTCGACGCCCATCCGGCACGAGCCGACCGGGTGGTAGACGGTGGTCGCGCGGTTGCGGATCTCCTCGGTGAGCCGGTCACCGGTGAAGGACGGCCCGAACTCGAGCTCCGCCTTGACGTGCTTGGCGATCGACGGGTGGCCCATCGTCTCGCGGATCATGTCGAGCCCCTCGCGCAGCACGGCCGAGTCGTCGGGCTCGGCCGGGGAACTGCGGGTCGATCAACGGAGCGACGGTGGGGTCGGCGCTGGCCAGTCGCAGGGTGCCGCGCGACTTGGGCTGGATGAGCGTGGAGAACACCGACCAGCACGGGCGCTGGTCGGACTTCATCCGGACCGGCGCGTCCTGGTTGGGCGCGGGATATGCCCGGGGGCAGCGCGAGCAGCTGCATGTC
Source organism: Nocardioides sp. B-3 (assembly GCF_024703895.1). GTDB lineage: Bacteria > Actinomycetota > Actinomycetes > Propionibacteriales > Nocardioidaceae > Nocardioides. The sequence goes on along the minus strand of NZ_CP087968.1, from coordinate 2,391,361 downwards.
CGGGAGCCCGGCCGACGCGTACGACGTACTCACGAAAGCACCCGACTCGAAGACCGAGTGGGCCATGAACGTGTGGCCCTTGTTGAAGCGCTCCTTGAGGATGCCCTTGCCGAAGTAGAGCGCGTTGCCCTTGTTGGGCGAGTTGTCGACGTGCCGGGTGGTCGGCACGAAGAGGTGGTCGTGGAGGTTGTCGCCGACGGGCAGGTCGGCGTGGACCTCGATGCCGAAGCCGGACAGGTGCTCGGGGTGACCGATGCCGGAGAGCTGCAGGATGTGCGGCGACCCGTAGGCGCCGGCGCTGACGACGACCTCCTTCGTGGCGCGGATCGTGCGCGTCGCGCCGCCCTCGATCACCTCGACACCGGTCGCGCGTCCACCGTCGATCACGACCCGGGCGACGGTCGCGCCGGTCATGACGGTGAGCCCGGGCGACGTGTTGTGCGTGATGTAGGCCTTGCTCGCGGAGAAGCGCACGCCGTTGCGGGTGCTCTCCCGGATGACGTGCATCCCGGACTGCTCGGCCCCGTTGTAGTCGGACGTCTGCTCGACACCGAGCGCGGCCTTGCCGGCGGTGACGAACGCCTTGGCGGCATCGGTGATGTCGTGGTTCTCGATCACTGGACCGGGCCGCCGGAGCCGCGATAGTCGCTGGCGCCGCCTTCCCAGTTCTCCAGCTTCTTGTACGTCGCCAGCACGTCGTCGTAGGCCCAGCCCTTGTTGCCCTCGTCGGCCCGGGAGTCGAAGTCGGCGCGGTTGCCGCGGACGAAGATCATCCCGTTGACCGACGACGAACCGCCCATCAGCCGGCCCCGCGTGGCGGGCACCTTGCGATTGTTCAGGTTGGCTTGAGGGACGTGGTAGTAGCCCCAGTCGAACTTCGCCTTCAGCTTCGGCTCGGCATGGATCATCGTGATCATGCCCGGCGTCCTGAACATCATCGACTTGTCCGCGCCGCCCGCCTCGAGCAGCACCACGGAGTGACCGGCGTCGGCGAGTCGCCCTGCGACCGCGCAGCCGGCACTGCCCGCCCCCACCACGACGTATTCAGCCTCGTTGACCTGCGGCTGGGACTTGGCCATCTGGTTCCACCTTCACTGGGCGAGCGTTCCCGAAACTGTAACTCGTTCTAGTTTCCGCGGGAAGGCTTAGCCTGACGACCGTGAAGATCTTGTCCATCCAGTCCTCCGTCGCCTACGGGCACGTCGGCAACTCCGCCGCCGTCTTCCCGCTCCAGCGGCTGGGCCACGAGGTCTGGCCGGTGTTCACCGTGCACTTCTCCAACCACACGGGGTACGGCGCTCGGCGCGGCCCGCTGATCGCGCCGGACGACGTCGCGGCGGTCATCACCGGGATCGCCGAGCGGGGCGTGCTCTCCTCGTGCGACGCGGTCCTCTCGGGCTACCGGGGGTGGGGCCGGGATCGCGGCCGTGATCCCTGGACGCGGTCGAGCAGGTCAAGGCGGCGAACCCGCGGGCGACGTACACGTGCGATCCCGTCATCGGCAATGCGACGTCGGGCTGCTTCGTGGACCCGGCGATCCCGCCGATCATCCGCGAGCAGGTGGTGCCGAGGGCCGACATCATCACGCCCAACCAGTTCGAGCTCGGGTTCCTGACTGACACGTCGCCGTTGTCGCTCGAGGAGACGCTTGCCTCCGCGGACCTCGCGCGAGCGATGGGGCCCACGACGGTGCTCGTGACCTCGACCCTGTTCTCGGAGGACGCCATCGGGATGCTCGCGGTGAACGGTGACGGCGCGTGGCTGGTCGAGACGCCGCGCCTTCCGATGAAGGCCAACGGGTCCGGCGACATCACCGCGGCCATGTTCACTGCGCACCTGCACGACACCGGCTCGCCCGCTGAGGCGCTGGCCCGCACTGCGTCGGCCGTGTTCGCCGTACTCAAGGAGACGCTGGAGTCGGGCGAGCGCGAGCTGCGCCTGATCGCCGCCCGGGACGCGATCGCCAACCCGGCGTGCGAGTTCGAGGTCCGGCAGGTGCGCTGAGACTCGTCAAGCGTTGGAGCCGGTGACAGGAATTGAACCCGCGACATCCATATTACAAGTATGGCGCTCTACCAACTGAGCTACACCGGCGCGCACCCAGCGGTGCGCGGACATGCTAGTTGACTAGGGTTTTGCCCATGCCGGACCTCCTGCGACTCCCGCACCACGACGGCTCGCCGACCTACGTCGACAACGAGGCGCCTCGGCTCGGCGAGACGGTCACGGTCCGGATGCGCAGCCACACCGACGATCCGATCGAGGGCGTCTGGCTGCGCACGACGTACGACGCGGAGCCGGTCTACATCGCGACGCGGCCGCGCACGGAGGGCGCCACCACGTGGTGGGAGGCCGACCTGCTGGTGCACAACCCGGTCACCCACTACCGCTTCCTGATCGTCCACGCGGACGGGTCGCAGCGGTGGCTGGCCGGCAACGGGCCCGGTGAGATCGACGCTCCGGACGCCGCCGACTTCAAGCTCACGTCCTACGACCCCGCCCCCGACTGGGCGCGCGACGGCGTCGTCTACCAGATCTTCCCGGACCGGTTCGCGCGATCGCGTCACGCCGACGAGCGCACGACGCCCGACTGGGCACTGCCGGCGGCCCGGGACGACACGGTGATCTTCGAGGGCTCCGACCCGCGGACGCCGATCCAGTTCTTCGGCGGCGACCTCGACGGCATCACCGAGCGCCTCGACCACGTGGAGCGGGTCGGCGCCGACATCGTGTACACGACCCCGGTCTTCCCGGGCGAGAGCAACCACCGCTACAACGCCAGCACCTTCAACGAGGTCGATCCCTTGCTGGGCGGCGATGCGGCGTACGAACGACTCAGCAGCGCCGTGCACCGCGCGGTTGGCGGATCCTCGGCGACCTCACGACCAACCACACGGGCGACACCCACGAGTGGTTCCGCACTGCGAAGGACGATCCGCAAAGCCCGACCCGGACCTACTACTACTTCGGACGGCGACGGCGGCTACGCCAACTGGATGGGCCACGGCACGCTGCCCAAGGTCAACCACGGCGACCCCGACCTGCGCGCGGCGATGGTCGAGGGGCCCGACTCGATCGTCGGGCGCTGGCTGCGGCCGCCCTACGACGTCGACGGCTGGCGCATCGACGTCGCCAACATGACCGGCCGCCTCGGAGCACTCGATGTCGCACACGAGGTCGCCCGCGCCGTACGCCGAACAGCGGAGTCGCTCCGAGAAGACCCGCTCGTCATCGGCGAGCACAACCACGACGCGTCAGGCGACGTGGACGGCGACGGCTGGCACGGCACGATGAACTACTCGGGGTTCTCGTGGCCGGTGTGGTCGTGGCTCCGCTCGGAGTCCACGCCCGCGCGGGCCTTCGGGCGACCGCTCCCGGGTCGCTCGTCGCAACGGCCCGGCCGTGGTCGAGACGTTCCGCGCCCGGCAGGGCGCCCTCGGCTGGCAGGCCACGACGTCGAGCTGGAACATCCTCGGCTCCCACGACTCCGCCCGCATCCGCACCGTGGTCGGGTCTCCCTCGTTGCACCGGGTCGCGGCGGGCCTGCAGTTCACCATGCCCGGCGTGCCAATGCTGTTCGCCGGCGACGAGCTCGGCCTCGAGGGCGTCAACGGCGAGGACTCACGCCGGCCGATGCCGTGGTCGCTGTCGAACGAGTGGGACGTCGAGACGCTCGAGGTCTATTCGGCGCTCGCGCGTGTTCGCCGTACCCACGCCGCCCTGCGCCGCGGCGGACAGCGTTGGGCGTACGTCGATGACGACACGATCGCCTTCGTGCGCGAGCACCTCGACGGTTCGGTGCTGGTGGTCGCTCGACGCGCAGCGGGCCCGTCCTTCCCACTGCCGCTGACGCTGGGATCCCATCTGCTCGGGACCGAGGACGGAGTGCCGGCGGTCGGCGGCTCTGTCGTCCCGGCGTCGTCCGGCCCACGGCTGGACATCTGGGCGATCTAGGCCCAGACGGGACTCCCGTCCGTCCACGTGACTCCCTTGTTTCGGCACAGGCAGAAGGGGTGCCCGATGGGGTCGGCGTAGACGCGGAAGCCGTAGCCGTCGGCGTCACTGTTGTCGCGCATGAGGGTCGCGCCGAGGGCCGGGACGCGGCTCTGCTCGGCGTCGAGGTCGTCGACCTCGAAGTCGACGTGGAACTGCTTGGGGTGGTCGGCGTCGGGCCACTGTGGGGCGCGGTAGTCCTCCACCCGGATGAAGGCCAGCTCGATCTCGCCCAGCTTGATGCCGGCCCAGAAATCGGTGCTGCCATCCTTGACCGGGAGCCCTGTCACCGCCGAGTAGAAGGCAGCCAGCTCCATCGTGTCCGGGCAGTCGATGATGAAATCGGTCAGTCTCAGCACCCGGCGAATCCTAGCTGTCACATTCCTTGCGCCGCGCTCGTCAAGCAGGTGTAGCCCCACTCCGAACGAAGGACAAGACCATGAAGACCATGACCTGCAGCGACCTCGGCGGCCCGTGCGAGCTCGCGCACCACGGCGAGAGCGCCGACGACGTCATCAACGCCCGGGACCGTCACCTCAAGGAGGCCGAGAAGGCCGGCGACGCCACGCACGGGAGGCCCGCGACGCGATGAAGGGCCGCTGGCGGCACCCGAAGAGGTCGATGGACTGGTACAACGGCATCAAGAAGGCGTTCAAGGAACTGCCCGAGGACTGACCTCCTCTCGGCGGTTGAGGAGGTCGCAAAGCGACCGTCACGAAACCCCGAAAACTTTTCGAAATTCCTATTCCCCAGACCCCCGATCCGGTCGCTTTCGGGGGCTGATTGTCGGTGGCTTCTGGTTGGGTTTTCGTATGGCGACCAGCACCCGCAGCAGCACCGACACCCTGCCGGACACCCCGGCCGGAGTGCTGGCTGCGCTGCGGGCCGAGCAGGACGCCCGGCAATCCTCCGAGGTCCGGTCCATGCGTCTCGCCGCGCACTGGGTGGCGCTGCACCCCGTCCTCGACCCGTCGTGCCCCGACGCGTGCTTCCAGTCCCCGAAGACCCTCGCCGGCGTCGGGTCACCGGTGATCGACGAGTTCACCATCCCCGACATCGCGACCATGCTCGGCCAGACCTGTGACGCGGTCGGGTCGTATCTGACCGACGTGATCGAGCTGCGCTACCGCCTCCCGCAGCTCTGGGCCGGGATCCTCGCCGGGGTGGTGACACCGTGGCGGGCGCGGCGGATCGCACAAACCACGGTCGGCCTCACCCCCGAAGCTGCCGGGTTCGTGGACGAGCAGACCGCGTGGTGTGCCAACAGGCTCACCCCGACCGAGCTGGGCCGGCTGGTGGATCACGCCCGGGCCGGTTCATGCCCGACCAACTCGCCAAGGAGACCGAGGACGCGGCGGATCGGCGGCACGTCACCTTCGACACCGACCGGGTCTCCTTCGACGGCACCCTGCACCTCGAGGCCGACCTCGACCTCCCCGACGCCCTCGGCTCCGGCCGAAGCCGTTGCCGCCGGTGCCGCCCACCAACTGCGACTGGGCTCGACCGACACGTTGGACGGGCGCCGGGCCACCGCCCTCGGCGACCTCGCCCGCCACCAGCTCGCATTCGGCTTCGACGAACCCGGCCGCCGGTTGAGCAGCGACGAGCGCAGCGAGGAGCGTGTCGAAACCCGGGCAGCCCTGACCACCCAGATCGTCCTCCACGCCCACCTCTCCACCGACGCCATCACCCGCTGGGACCTCGCGAACAGCGGCCAGTGCCTGACCGGGTTCCTCGAGCAGGCCGGCGGCCGGGTCCTCACCGCAGAGCAGATCGCCGCCCGGTGCGGGCGCCCCCGACGTCACCATCACCGTGAAACCCGTCATCGACCTCCGGCAACGCCTCGCCACCGCCGGCTACACCCCGACCGAGCGGATCCGTGACCACGTCATCGCCCGCGACCGGACCTGCGTGTTCCCGTGGTGCGGACGCAACGCCCGTCGCTGCGACCTCGACCACGTGGTTCCGTTCGACCACGACGCACCAGATCGTGGTGGCACCACGTCCACGGACAACCTCGCCGCGTTGTGCAGGCGACATCACCGCCTCAAGACCAAGGGCCGCTGGTCCTACGCGATGACCGAACCGGGCAGGTTCGTCTGGACCAGCCCCCACGGGCATCAGTACCTCCGAGACCACACCGGATCACGACCACTCGGCCACCCGCCCGACCTCTGACCACACCGCCCCACACCCCGCAGACGAACACCCTGCGGCGTCACAGGCACGTCCGGGCGCCCCTACTCGACCAACTTCGGCTTCGCCTCGAGGATCTCGAGCGGCACGACGGGCGAGCCCACGTTGACCGTGCCGTCCACCGTGGTCGGCGCGCCGTCGTTGAGCCGGACGTCGGCGCCCCACGTCACGGTCACTGACGCCTTCACGGGCTTGGTCGAGGTGTAGACGTGATTGATCAGCTCGGAGACGTCCTTGCCCTCGGCCCATGGTTCGCCGGACCAGTCGGTGCTGAGCTCAGTTCCGTCGCCGAACTTCCGGGTGAAGGCCGTGGGGTAGACGTCGAACTGGACCGTGAAGCCCTTGGTCAGCTCCTTCTTGCCAGTGCTGAACGGCTCCGCGACCGTCGAGAAGATGGTCTCGAAGTTGACCGGGGTCTGGCCGCCGGGCGGCTGGACACTCAGCGTCGCCTCAGTCGGTGCCACCTCCTTGAAGGCTGAGAAGATCTGGCCCGGCGTGGGAGGTGTGATCGCAGGGCCCGGATCATCGGGGTCGCCGGGACAGATCACTCTCGTCGCGCCCCGAACTCCGTCTGCACCCAAGAAGTAGTACTTGGTCATGGGCGTGCCATCTGCACACAGGAGAGTTGAGGCGCAGATCCCGGCGTTGTCGCACACAGGGCCGTCGTAGACCCACGTGCCTTGGGACTCCGAGGTGGTGTCAGTCGCCGGCTCGGCGGATGGCGTCGGCACCGGCTGTTGGTGATCGGCGCACAAGGCCCTGATCGTGAAGGCGTTGTCCGTGGCCCCAACGGTGAACACCGTGCCGTCAGGACACGTGACAGTTGATGCAATGGCCGGAGGAGCGACCGGGAGTGTCAGACCTGCGCAAGCAAAGACGACGACCAGCGTGCGCAGGGCAGACCTGATCATGATTCCGGGTCCTCTACGTTCGTGATGCTCCATTGCCCGGTCTGGAAAGTGAGGAAGAATCCCTTCACACTGGATCCACCGGGGAACCTATTGACGACCTTGCCCTGCCCGTCACGTTCCACCTGTGCCGTCGAATCGATGGTGACTTCGGCGTAGACGTCCTTCTCACCCCCGGAGCGAACCAAGCATCTCGGCGCTGATGCTGACGACCGACTCACGCCCACCCTTGATGGTGTGGCCCTGCTTGAGAATTGACTCGTAGAAGTCCACCCCGGCAGCACAGAAGTCGCAGCCACGGCCGTACAACTTGCGCACGGGTGCTGCGTCACCCGTCTCCACCGGGTGATTCACCATGTCCCAGAAGTGCCGGATCAGCGCCTCGGCCCCCGCTTTGGTCGGCTTCGTCGCCTCGACAGGGATCGCGAGCGGATCAACCGTCGGGGTGGGTGTGGACGTCGACGACGACGCCGTGGGTGTGGGCGTCTGCGGCGTGGGCTCGTCGCCGTTGCACGCGGCAACGAGGAGCAGCGGCACCGTGACGGTGGTGGCGAGCAGGCGGCGTACGACCATGAAGTGGTCCTTCCCGAGACCCGGACGGCGGGCCCCCGATGAAACCGCCGGTCCGAGAATAGGCGGCTGATCTGCGAGCCGCCAACGCCAAGCAGGTCAGCTGTGGACAACCAGCACCGGGGTCGGCGCGATCGTCACGGACACCCGGTCGTCGGGCGCGAGGCCGACGGCGAGGGCGGAGGGAAGCTGCGCCATCAGCGGCTCACCCCCGGCCGTCAGGAGATGTACCCGAGAGATCGGGCCGAGGAAGCCGACCGACACGACGGATGCGTTGCCCGCGGAGGACGGAGAGACGGACACCGACTCCGGCCGTACCATCGCGACGCCGGACCCCGACGAGATGGAGCCGGAGACCGTCGGGACCGAGGCCCCCAGCACGGATGCGACGCCGGAGGACACGGTTGCGGCGAGCTTGTTGTGCAGCCCGACGAAGGACGCGACGAAGGGAGTCGCGGGGCGCTCGTAGAGCTCGGCGGGCGGCGCGATCTGTTCGAGGCGACCGGCGTTCATGACGCCGACGCGGTCGGCGACGGCGAGGGCTTCCTCCCGGTCGTGCGTGACGAAGAGGGTGGTGGTGCCCACGGACAGCTGGATCCGCCGGATCTCGTCGCGCAGCTGGACGCGCACCTTCGCGTCGAGCGCGGACAGCGGCTCGTCGAGCAGCAGCACCGACGGTTCGATGGCCGGGGCACGCGCCGGGGCGACGCGCTGCTGCTGACCACCGGAGAGCTCGGCGGCATAGCGCGAGGCGTGCTGGCCCGGGCCGACGAGCTCGAGCATCTCCAGCGCCCGCGCCCGTCGCGCCGTCGCGCTGGAACCTCGCAGGCGCAGGCCGAAGGCGACGTTGTCGGCGACCGTGAGGTGCGGGAAGAGGCTGTACGCCCGGAACACCATGCCCATGTCGCGCTTGTTCGCCGGCACGCGCGTGATCTCGCGCCCACCCACCGACACGGTCCCGGAGGTGGCGGTGTCCGAGCCAGCGAGGATGCGCAGGGCCGTGGTCTTGCCGCAGCCGGACGGGCCGAGCAACGCGACCAGCTCTCCCGGCTCGAGGTGCAGCGTGAGCCCGTCGAGCGCGCGGACCGAGCCGTAGACCCGGGACAGGTCCGTCAGCTCGACGGCCAGCCCGGTCTCGGTTGTCGTGCTCGTCATTCGCTCACTCCTGCGAGGTCGGTGGACTTGTGGCGGTTGAAGTACGACAGGGCGAGCAGGAGCAGCGAGATGAGCACGATCGAGGCGAACGCGCCGGCGATCGCCGTCGAGGTCTCGGACTTGTAGATGGCGGCGAGCGCCACGGGCATCGTGTCGTAGTGCAGCAGCGACGCGAAGACGTACTCACCCAGCACCAGCGCGATGGCGATGAACGCCGCCCCCAGCACGCCGCTGACGATGTTGGGCATCACGACCCGGGTGATGACCGTGAGCCATCCGGCGCCCAGCGACCGCGCGGCCTCGGCCAGCGTGGTCACGTCGATGGCCCGGAGGGCGGAGTCGATGGACCGGTAGGAGTAGGGCAGAACAAGAATGACGTAGGCCAGAGCCAGCACGTGGGGCGAGTCGCCGAGCAGGTAGTTCACCCGTGTGTAGACGTTGGAGATGCCGACCACGATCACCAGCGGTGGCACGGTCAACGGCAGCAGGCAGAGGAACTCCACGAGCCGGGAGACCCCGGGCACCCGAAGTCGCACCCAGATCATCGTCGGCACGAGCAGGACCACCATCAGCACGACGGTCAGCACCGCGAGCAGCAGCGAGGAGATGATGGCGCTGCGCAGGTCCTCGTTGCGCACGAGCTCGGCGTAGTAGTGGAAGGTGATCTCGCCCTCCAGCGGGCCCTTGCCCCGGACGCTGTAGTTGGCCATCGAGACCAGCGGCAGGAAGAAGTAGACACCGAACAGGGCGAGCAGCACCCCCCGCACGATGCGGAAACCTCGGCCGGTGTTCATCGCAGCCACTTCGAGGTACGGCGTAGCAGGAGCGCGTAGAGGCCCATCACGATGGACACCACCACGATCATCTCGGTGGCGAGGGCGAACCCGAGGTTCTGCTGGCCGAGCAACACCTCGCTGGTCAGCGCCGAGCGGATCAGCAGCGGGACGATCGGGTTGCCCCCGGCTGACCGGGACGGCGGCCGTGGCGTAGGCCGCGCACGCACGTTGGCGAACAGCAGCAGCACCGACCCGAGGAACGCCGGCGTGAGCAGCGGGATCCCGACCATCCGCCAGTACTGCAGGGGGTTGCGCCGAGGTTCACGGCTGCCTCCCTGAGCTGCGGGCGAAGGCCCTCGATCGCGGGGGTGAAGACGATGACCATCAGGGGCACCTGGAAGTAGGTGTAGACCACGATCAGGCCGTTCAGGCCGTAGAGCCAGCCGGAGCCGTAGACCCAGCCGCCGAGCGCCTCGGTGAGCAGGCCTGAGAAGCCGAGCAGCGAGATCCGGGCGAAGGCCGGGGTGACGCCACCGAACTGGGCGAGCACACCCGCCAGCGACAGCGTGGCTCGACGCAGCACACTCCGCTCCCCCAGCGAGACGATGAGGTAGGACAGGACCGCGCCGAGGACACCGCCGAGCAGGGCGGTGCTGCCGGCCAGCAGGACGCTCTTGCGCAACGTGTCCAGCGCCGCCGGCGAACGCAGCGCCTCGATGTTGCCCATCGTGAAGCCGCCGGTCTCACCGTCCTGGAACGCCCCGATGATCACCGTGACGGTCGGGACCGGGAGGAAGACCGTGAGGAAACCGAAGAACAGCAGCAGCGCGAGGTACCGACCGACAGAGATCCGTCGGCCGGTACCTGCGCGGCGGCAGTGGTCGTGCTCAGCTGATGACCTTCGACCAGTTGCTGGCGAGGTACTCGCCGGCCTTGGTCGTCTGGGGATCGGTCGGGATGACCGGCGTCCCGCTCACCTCGGGCAGTGCGCCCCACAGGTCGGCGTCGATGGTGCCGGCCTCGGCCATGGCGTCGCCACGGACGGGTCGGGCGCCGCCTTCCAGCCACAGGTTCTGGCCCTCGTCGCTGTAGAGGAACTCCTGCCACAGGCGCGCGGCCGCGGGGTGCGGCGCGTCCGCGTTGATCGCCTGAAAGTAGTAGCCGGCGACGACCGCTTCCTCGGGCACCACCGTCTTCCGAGTCGACACGTTCGCAGCCGCCGCGGCACCCGGGTAGTCCCAGTCGATGACGACCGGCGTCGCGCCGGACTCGATCGTCCCGGAGTCAGGGTCGACGGGCAGGAAGTTGCCGGCCTTCTTCAGCTCCCCGAAGAAGTCCACGCCGGCGGAGATGTCGTCGGCGGAGCCGCCGTTGGCGATCGCAGCCATCATGACGCCGCTGAAGGCCGCGCCGGCTCCGGGTCGGGTCGCCGTTGAGCGCGACGGCCCCCTTGTACTCGGGCTTGAGCAGGTCTGCCAGCGACGTCACGTCGGGCACCTTGGCCGAGTCGTAGCCGATCGACATGTAGCCGCCGTAGTCGTTGACCCGGGCGCCATTGGCGTCCTTGAACTCCGCCGGGATCTCGTCGAACGTCTCGACCTTGTAGGGCGCGAACATGTCGGTGTTGGCGAGCGCCACGGACTGACCGAGGTCGAAGACGTCCGGGGCCTTGTCCGTGCCGGCGAGATCGTTCGCGGCGTTGATCTCGTCCTGGCTGGCGCCGTCGGGCTGGTCGGAGTTGACCTCGATGTCGTACTTCTCCTCGAAGGTCGCGATCATCTCGCCGTAGTTGGCCCAGTCCGGGGGCAGCGCGATGACGTTGAGCTCACCCTCTTCCTGGGCGGCCTTGACCAGTTCGTCCATGCCGCCGAAGTCCTCGGTCGACGTGGCCGCAGCAGCGTCGACGCCGCTCTCCGTGGTGGTGTCGACCTCCTTCTCGGGGGCTGCGCAGGCTGCCGGGGCCAGCACAGTTGCAGCGCTGGCGAGCGCTGCCAGAACACGTTCATGCTTCATGGAGATGAAACCTTCCGACACGGTGATCGACCCGACCGGGCGGCGGGCCGCGCTGAGAGTAGGGACACTAGACCCGCAATCCGGAAACACGCGATGGCTCGTGCGTGAAGCCGAGGAGGTTGTTGGGCGCCGCGCCGGGAGTAGGTTGCCCACCATGGCCTTGCGCATCGTCGCGAGCCGGCCCGACCCGGCGATCGTCACCCTGCCGTGGTCGACCCCGCTCGACGAGTGGACCGACGACTACGTCGTGCCGCTGCCGCGCGGCCTGTCGCGCCACATCGTGCGCATCGTGCGGCTCAAGGACCGGACGTATGCGATCAAGGAGACACAGGAGTCGATCGCGTTCCGCGAATACCGCCTGCTGCGCGACCTCCAACGCGAGGGTCTGCCCGCGGTCGTTCCGCAAGGTGTGGTCTCCGGGCGGGTCGACCGGGCCGGTGAGGAGCTGCCGGCCACGTTGATCACCGAGCACCTGCGCTTCTCGCTCCCTTATCGCAGCCTCTTCGCGCACGGCATGACGGCGGACAACCTGCCGAGCCTGATCGACGCGATCGTCGTGCTCCCGGTCCGGCTCCACCTCGCCGGCTTCTACTGGGGCGACGTGTCGCTGTCCAACGTGCTCTTCCGGCGCAGCGCCGGCGGCTTCTCGGCCTATCTCGTCGACGCCGAGACCGGCGAGCTCCACGACCGAGTCAGCGAGCGGATGCGCGAGCACGACATCACGATCGGCACCGAGAACATCTTCGCCGAGCTGATGGACCTCCGAGCCAGCGGCGCCGTCGGCACCGAGGTCGACGGGTTCGCGATCATCACCCGACTTCGTGAGCAGTACGGCGCACTGTGGGCCGAGCTCACGGACGAGGAGGCGTTCAGCGCGACCGAGATGTGGCGCATCGAGAGCCGGATCGAGCGCCTCAACGACCTCGGCTTCGACGTCGACGAGCTCGACATCGTCACCGACTTCGACGGCGACCGGGTGCGGATCCAGCCGAAGGTCGTCGAGCTCGGTCACCACCGTCGCGAGCTGCAGTCACTCACCGGCATGAACGTCGAGGACGCCCGGGCCCGGCGGTTGCTGAACGACCCGGCGGCCTACACCGCACACTTCGACCCGGGCCGCGAGGACAAGCACCGGTCGCCAACAAGTGGCTGACCGAGGTCTACGAGCCGATCATGCGGATGATCCCGCCCGACGCCCGCGGCAAGCTCGAGCCCGCCGAGGTCTTCCACGAGATCCTCGTGCACCGGTGGTACCTCTCCGAGAAGTCGGATGAGGAGGTCGGGATCTTCGACACGGCGCGCGACTACATCGACACCGTGCTCGCCACCAAGCCCAACGAGCTGATCACCACGGCCGACGACTAGCGGTCTCCCGGAACGTGACGAGCTCCGTGACCACGAAGTCGTCGTTCATCCGCATCATGATCGACTCCAGTTCGTCCCTCTTGTACGTCGCCGTGACGGCGCAGCCGTAGGGCGCATCGCCGAGGTGGGACGCCAGCTCACCCTCGTCTCCCGCGCGGAAGCAGGCGTCGAGGGTGAGGTAGCCCTTGCGCGCGATCACCGCGGCCAGCTGTTCCTCCGCCGCCGGCGACAGCACCTCGTCGGCGGGCACGATCGGGTCGCCACCGAAGACCGAGAAGGCCCGTCGTGCGCTGGCCGTCGGGCTGTCCGTGGCCGCGCGGGGCGGTATGCGATCTCCTTGAAGTCCTCAGCCAGACACGTGGGGCCGCCGACGTAACGGGGGCACACCCCACCACCTGAGGTCCCGGCAGAAGCGCGCCTCCCGGGTTTCGAGGATCTCCTGCCAGCCGTCGTCGCCCTTCGCGTAGATCACCGCGTAGCCGCCCGAGGGGCACTTGCCGTACCAACCCTCGCCTGCACTCGCGAACCCGCCGGAGTGGTAGCGGTCGACGACCACCGTCGGCGAGGCGGCACAGCGCGGCTTGCTGCCGGCGTCCTCGAAGAGCACCTCGAGGCGCGCCTTGACGAACTTCTTGAAGCTGCGGGAGGTGCCCTCGAGCTTGCGCTGGTCGCCGCTCTGACGGGCGATGAGGATACCGGTCCCGGGGTAGTTCACCCGGGAGACCTCGCGTTCGGCGGCCGACTCGGCACCTGCTGTCGTCGGCACCAACGCCGCGGCGGCCGGGCAGAGGAGCACGGGGAGAGCGAGCAGTCGACGCGTCATGGGATCTCCTTGAACGGGTGGTCGGTGGCCGAGAAGTGCACCGTGTTGCCCACTATGACGCCTGACCCCGGCAGAGGGTTGCTCGCGATCTCTAGTCTCCTTCCATGACGCGCAGCGCACCGCGACCGCTCGAGGCTGGCGACCTCCCGCAGATCCCGGCCCTGAGCCGCGAGGCGTTCGGTGACTTCCCGACGCCGCCGCCGTCGGACTACCCGCCGCCGGGGCGGCACAACTGGGGCACCTTCGCCGGCAACGTGCTGGCCGCCAAGGTGACCGGGCGGACCTACCACTCGTGGTTCCACGGCCGCGAGGTCGCGACCAACGGCATCGCGAGCGTCGCGGTCGCGGCTGAGCACCGGGGAGCGGGGCTCCTCGACGACCTGATGACGGCCGTGCTCGAGGAGGGCCTGCGCGAGCGCGGCGAGGTCATCTCGACGCTCTTCCCGACAGCACCGGGCATCTACCGGCGCTACGGCTACGAGCTCATCTCCTCCTACGACGCCGTCGAGATCCCGACCGCGCGCCCGGCGTCGGTGCCGAAGCCGGAGGCGACGACCGTCACGGCGCGCAGTGGCCGCCGACTTCGATGCCGTCCGCCGCACCTACGCGACGTGGGCCGCCGCCCAGAACGGGCCGTTGACCCGCACGGGCGCATCCTTCCCCGCCGACGCCGATGCCTTCCTCGGCGCCTTCACCGGGGTCACCGTCGCGGAGGCGGACGGGCAGGTCGTCGGCTACGCAACGTGGCACCGCGGCACCGGTTACGACTCGAGCGCGACCGTCGAGATCGCCGATCTCGTCGGCCTCACCCGCGACGCCACCCTCGCCCTGTGGCGGGTCTTCGCGTCGTTCGCGTCGGTCGCTGGGCACGTCCGACTGCTCACCTCCGGTCGCGACTCCGCCCGTCTGGTGCTGCCCTTCGGCGGCTGGCACGTGGTTTCCAGCCATCCCTACATGCTGCGCGTGCACGACGTCGCAGGTGCCTTCTCGGGCCCGGCGCCGAGTCGCTCGATCGACTTCTCCGTCGCCGGTGACCTGCTCGGGACGATCAATGGAGACTGGTCATTGACACCCCGGGGCGAGGTCGTCGTGGGCACCGGTGGCGGGCCGACCTTCGCGCCCCGCGGACTGGCGCTGTTCTATGCCGGCGCCGCGTCCTGCGCCGATCTGCGGATGGCCGGGCTCCTCACAGGACCCGTCGACCGGGACGCCGCCCTCGACATGCTGCTCGACGGGCGCCAGCTCCACGTCCGCGACTACTTCTGATCGCCCCGGGGGCGATCACTCCTCGTCGTCCAGCGCCAGCTCGACGTACGGCCCGACCACGAAGACCCCGTCGGTCCGCAACCGCACCCACTGCGTGCCGACCGGCCGCTCGTCGCGGTAGGTCACGAGCGCGACGTCGGCGTCGCGGCGCGGCTTGCTGCCGATCGCGATGGCGTACGCCGCACCGCCGGTCGTGCCGTTGGTGAACCGGTATCCCACTCGAGCGTTGGACCCCAGCACCGGGTCGGGCCCGGACTGGACGTGTGTGTGCCCGCCGATGACGAGGTCGACGCAGCCGCGGTCCAGCGCCTCGCGACCGAGGTTGGCGTCGTGGACGAGCAGCGTCGAGATCCGGTCGCCGTCGCAGGCGACATCGGCCAGCCGCTCGCCGACCTCGGTGAAGCTCAGCCCGGTCTCGTCACGCCAGTTGCCGAGCCCGCTCGAGCGCGGGTCGTCGACCCCGAGCAGCAACCCACCCCACGGCGCCTCGACGGGCGTCTCGCCGAGCATCGTCCACCCGAGGTCCTTGAGATAGTCCGTGACGAACGGCCCGTGGTCGTGGTTGCCCGCCACCGCGAAGCGGTCGAGGTCGTCGAACGCGCGGTCGAGGGAGTCGAGGCTGAACGCCTCCCGGGGGCTGACCTGTCGAGGTGTCGTCGCCACCGTCGAGCACGACCGTCGCGCCGGCCCGGTCCCCGACCGCGCGGGCGACGCGGTCCATGCCGATGTTGTCGTGGCGGTCGCTGACCAGCAGCGCAACGGTCTCGTCGTCCTCCGGCTCGCGCACGTCGAGCGACTCGGCCTCGGCGGCGGCCCGGTCGTAGAAGTCCTTGCTCTGCTCATAGGTGTCGACGGCGCTCTGGATCAGGCGCTGCGTCTGCACCGTGGTCGGGCTGTTGCGGATCTCGATCCCGGCCGCCTCGACGGGCACCGGATAGCCCGCCATGAACGTCTCGAGCGGCTCCCACTCACCCTGCGCTTCCTGGGTGTCCTCGTCCGCCGACCGGGGCTGCCACAGGAGCAACGGCACCGACAGCAGGAGTACGGCGCCGAGCACTCCCTTGCGCGTCCGGACCCCGCGGAAGAGCTGGCCGCGCCGGTGCGGGCCGAGCAGCCACCGGGTCGCCAGCGGCACCGGGCCGAGCGCGATCCCGCGCAGGGCCGCGGACACGGCCATGTCGCGCACGGCGTCGGTCACCTTGGCGACCTGCGAGTCGGGCTCGCCGGCGATGAACGCGTAGGCGCTCAGAACAGCTCCTCGATGGAGTCCGCTCTGGGTCTTGCCGAGCAGCAGGTCGACGCCGATGGGCCCACCCGTGGGTCGTCGGACGTCGGGCAGGAGCGGACCCGTCCGCAGTGCGACGTAGCCGTCGAAGGTCGGGGGTGACCACCGCGTCGTGGCTCGCGACGACGACGGTGCGGTTGTCGCCGAGGAAGAACGCCAGCCCGGACGAGACCCCGACGGTGAGGCACACCGCCGTGAGGACGAGCCCCGTCAGGACCCGCCGGAGGTTAGCTCCGGGCCTGCGCAATCGCATACAGGGTCACCGACGCCGCGACTCCGGCGTTGAGCGACTCGAGCTGGTTGGCCATCGGGATCGAGACGGTCGTGTCGCAGGTCTCGGTGACGAGCCGGCCCGGGCCCTTGCCCTCCGAGCCGACCACGACCACCAGCGGGCCGGTCGCGAGACCGTCGGCGGCGACCAGCTCGGGCAGCGTGATCTCGCCGTCGGCGGCGAGGCCGACGACCATGCAGCCGGCGTTCTGGAGCGACTTGAGCTGGCGGACGAGGTTGACCGTCTGCGCGATCGGGATGCGGGCGGCGGCACCGGCGCTGGACTTCCACGCGGCCGCGGTCATGCCGGCGGCACGACGCTCGGGGATCAGCACGCCGTGCGCGCCGAAGCCGGAGGCCGAGCGGACGACGGCACCGAGGTTGCGCGGGTCGGTGACGGAGTCGAGCGCCACGATCAGCGCCTGCTCACCGGCCGCGGCGGCGCGGTCGAGCAGGTCGTCGGCGTGCGCGTACTCGTACGACGGCAGCCGGGCCGCGAGGCCCCGGTGGACGGCGCCGGCGGTCATCCGGTCGAGCTCGGAGCGGGTGACCTCGAGCAGCGGGTAGCCGTGCTCCGCGGCCATCTTGAAGGCGTCGCGAAGTCGCCCGTCGCGCTCGGCCCCCTCGGCGACGTAGACACCGGTCACGGGGATGCCGGCGGAGAGCACCTCGACGACGGAGTTGCGACCGGCCACCCACTCGGCGTCGGTCGACTTGGTCGTACGACGCGGGGGTCGCTTGGACTCGACGCGCTCCGTGCGCTTCGCTGACTTGTGGGCCTTGTGGTAGGGCCGGTCCTTGGCGGGAGGCGTCGGGCCCTTGCCCTCGAGGCCGCGCCGGACGTTGCCGCCGGAGCCGACCGACGCGCCCTTGCCGCCCTTGCGGACCGAGCCCTTGCGCTGAGAATTTCCGGCCATTACATGCTCCACTTCGGCCCTGAGGGCGTGTCTTCGATCTCGATGCCGGCCGCCTTGATGCGGTCGCGAATCGCGTCCGCCCGGGCCCAGTCCTTGTCGGCCCGCGCGGTCGCGCGGTCCTCGAGCATGGCTGCGATCAGTACGTCGATCGCGCCAGTCAGCTTCTCTTCGTTCGCGCCGCCCGTGGTCACCCGGGCCGGGTCGGCCGGGTCGAGGCCGAGCACCGCGAGCATGGCGCGCACGGACGCGGCGTTACCACGCAGCGCGTCGCTCGGTCCGTCTGTCAGCAGCTTGTTGCCTTCGCGAACCACGTCGTGGATCGCGGCAACGGCCGCGGGGTGTGCCGAGGTCGTCGTCCATCGCCTCGATGAACTCCGCGCACAGCATCCCGGCGGCCGGCACCTCGCCACCGAGGGCCACCGCAGCGCGATCCGGGAACGACTCGATCCGGCGGAAGCCGACGGCCGCTTCGTCCAGCGCCTCGAACGAGAACTCGACGTGCGAGCGGTAGTGGGCGCTGACCATGTAGAACCGCAGCTCGATGCCGCGCACGCGCTTGAGCACCTCGGGCACCAGCAGCGAGTTGCCGAGCGACTTGCTCATCTTCTCGCCGGCCGTGGTGATCCGGGCGTTGTGCAGCCAGTAGGACGCGAACGGGTGGCCGGCGGCACGCGACTGCGCCTGCTCGTTCTCGTGGTGCGGGAAGCGCAGGTCGACGCCGCCGCCGTGGATGTCGAAGGCCGGGCCGAGGTACTTCCACGCCATCGCGGAGCACTCGATGTGCCACCCGGGACGCCCGCGACCCCGGGGCGAGGGCCGGGGAGGCGGACTCGGGCTCGGAGGACTTCCGCCCCTTCCACAGCGCGAAGTCACGGGGGTCGCGCTTGCCGCGCGGGTCCGCGTCGGTCGCCGGTTCCATGTCGTCGATGCCTTGACGGGTCAGCTCGCCGTACGGCGCCCGGGAGCGCACGTCGAAGTAGACGTCGCCCGAACCGTCCTCGGCCGGGTAGGCGTGGCCGCGCTCGATCAGCACCGAGATCAGCTCGAGCATCTCGGGGATCGTGCCGGTCGCACCGGGCTCGTAGGTCGGCGGCAGCACGTTGATCGAGGCCAGCGCGGTCGTCAGCTCGGCGTGCATCGCGTAGGCGAGGTTGTACCAAGGACGGCCCTGCTCTTCGGCCTTGGCGAGGATCTTGTCGTCGATGTCGGTGACGTTGCGGATGAAGTGCACGGCATAGCCGCTGCGCGTCAGCCAGCGCCGCAGCACGTCGAAGTTGACGGCCGAGCGCACGTGCCCGACGTGCGGCTCCGACTGCACCGTGAGACCGCAGACGTAGATGCCCGCCTTCCCCTCCTCGAGGGGGACGAAGTCACGAACTTCGCGGGTCGCAGTGTCATGGAGGCGCAGGGTCACCCGCCAAGTCTAGGGGCGCGCGCCCCTCCGGCCTGATTCCCCGGTGCCTGTGACTCATGGGACAGGTGGGACGTCGCCGGGTTACCGTCTGCGGGTGGTACGTCGCCTCGCCCTCGCCCCTGTCCTCCTCCTGCTCACCTGCTCGCTCGCCACTGGCGCGCCCAGTCAGGCGTCCGAGCAGCGCCGGGCCGCCTCGAGCATCGCCAACACCTCCTGGTCCACCGGCGCCGACTGGCGCTCGGGCGTGCTCCCGGGGCGTCCGGGTCAAGGCCGGTTCGCTGGTGCCGAAGAAGCCGCGCACCGGCAAGCTCCGCGGCCGCAGCTACCAGGTCGGCACTGGACCTCGCCGTGGTCGGCGCCCGGTTTCGGGCTCACCCAGCTGATCCCCGACACAGGGAGGCCGTCACCGAGGGCGACTCGGTGGTCAAGGTGCAGGTCCGCGGCCGGGCCGCCGACGGCACCGTCTCCAGCTGGGACTCGATGGCCGAGTGGACGCTGGACAACCCCGCACTGCGGCGCCGCTCCCCGGGCAGCCAGACCGACGACCGGCCCGCGTCAGCGTCGACACACGGCAGGCCGCGACCCCGCTCACCCAGTGGCAGGTCCGGGTGCGGCTCTACCTGCAACGCATCCACCCGGCCGGTCGTGCGGCTCGACCGGGTCGGCGCGATGGCGAGTGCCCTCGCACCCCGCGGCAGCACCCCGACGTCGGCCCCCGGACCAGCCGCGGGGACCGTGCTCGACGTACCCGCCTTCTCCCAGATGACGCACTCGGGCCACTACCCGCAGTGGGGCGGCGGCGGCGAGGCCCGGTGCTCGCCGACGTCGACCGCGATGGTGCTCGCCTACTACGGCCTGCAGCCCGGCCCCTTCACCGACATCACCGCCGGCCACGCGGACGCCCGGGTCGACCACACCGCGCGCCCGGTCTTCGACCACGCCTACGACGGCACCGGCAACTGGGCGTTCAACACCGCCTACGCCAGCACCCTGACCACCGGCGACGCCTACGTCACCCGCCTGCCCGACCTGCGCGCCGCGGAGGACTACATCCTCGCTGGCGTGCCGCTGGTCGCATCCGTCGCGTTCGGGCGCAACCAGCTCACCGGCGCGCCGATCTCGACCAGCAACGGGCACCTGATGGTGATCGTCGGGTTCGAGGCTGACGGCGACGTGGTCGTCAACGACCCGGCGGGCGCCGACAACAGCGCCGTACGCCGTGTCTATGACCGCGACGAGTTCGAGGACATCTGGATCAACGCCAGCGGAGGCGTGGTCTACGTGATCAACCGCTGACTAGGTTTGACGCCATGACGACTGCGTTGGTCCCGGGTGGCGGCGGGATCACCGGCATCGCGTGGGAGCTGGGGATCCCGGCCGGGCTCGCGGAGGCAGGCATCGACCTGACCGACGCGGACCGGGTGATCGGCACGTCGGCCGGGTCGGTGGTCGGCGTCCAGATCACGAGCGGTACGGCGATCGCCGACCTCTACGCCACACAGCTCGCGCCTCCGGACGCCGAGATCGGCGGACGCCTCTCGCGGCTGGCGCTGCTGAAGATGGTGCCGCCCTACGTGCTGCCCGGCGACGGTCGCACCAAGCTGGCCCGCGTCGGCAAGCTGGCCCTCAGGTCCCACCAGCCCGGCAGCGCCGACCGCGAGGGCGTGATCCGGTCACGGATCCACACCGACGACTGGCCCGACCGAGACCTGCGAATCACCGCAGTCGAGGCGGAGTCTGGCGAGTTCACCGTCTTCACCCCGCGACAGCGGGGTCGACGTCGTCAGCGCGGTCGCGGCGAGCTGCGCGGTGCCGACCGTGTGGCCACCGGTCGCGATCGACGGCAAGCACTACATCGACGGCGGCATGCGCTCGACCGCCAACGTCGACACGGCGGCCGGCGCCGAGCGCGTCGTGGTGCTGGCTCCCCTGCCCCGGGCCCTCAGCAAGAAGACTTCGATCCGCGCACAGCTCGAACGGGTCGCACCGCGAGTGGAGCGTCATCACCCCGGATCCCGAGGCGCTGGCCGCCTTCGGCAAGAACCTCCTCGACCCGGCCAAGCGTGCCGATGCGGCCCGCGCCGGGCTGCGCCAGTCGGCCGACCTCGTCGACGAGGTGCGCCACGTCTGGGCGTCCTAGCTCGCGGTGACGTCGATCGTGTGCCAGCCGGTGGCGCCGTCGGGCACCACGTCGCGGCGTACGCCCGTCTGCTCCAACCCGTTCTTGTCTATCGCCCGGACCCGGATCTCGTGCTCGCCCTCGTCGAGCGTCACGGTCAGCGCCCACTGCACCCACGTGTCCTCGTTGGGCGTCTCCGCGAGCTGCGCACCCGCCCACTCGCCGCCGTCGACCGAGACCTCCACCGAGTCGATGCCGATGTGCTGGGCCCACGCCAAGCCGCCGACATTGACGTCGCCGGTGGCGACGTCGGCCCCGGAGCGGGGTACGTCGATGCGCGACGCGATCTTGACCGGACCCTGCTCCGACCAGCCGCGCTGGGTCCAGAACGCCTCCACGTCGCTGAAGCGCGTGACCTCGTAGTCGACGACCCACTTGGTGGCCGAGACGTAGCCGTAGAGCCCGGGCACGATCGTGCGCACCGGGAAGCCGTGCTCGATCGGCAACGGCTTTCCGTTCATCGCCACGGCCAGCATCGCGTTGCGTTCGTCGGTCAACGTGGACAGCGGTGTCGCGCAGTTCCAGCCGTCCTCGGAGGTCTGCAGGATGCAGTCGGCGGACGGGTCCAGTCCGACCTCCTCGAGGATGTCGGCGATCCGGATCCCGCTCCACCACGCGTTGCCGACCGGGTCGCCGCCGACCTCGTTGCTCACGCAGTTGAGGGTGATCCACGACTCGGTCAGCTCGCGGGCGACCGGGTCGTTGTAGGTGAGCGTGAGCTCACGATCGACGAGGCCGTGGATGCGCAGTGTCCAGTCCTTCGGCTCGATCGTCGGCACCGAGATCGCCGTGTGGATCAGGTAGAAGTCGTCGTTGGGCGTCTGCCACGGGTCGACCCCGGACAGGCCGATCGCGGTGCCCGCCGGTGACAGCGGCCGGGTCACGCCGTCGAGCCGCAGCAGCCGGCGGCTCTCCGCGACGTGGCGACGGCCGCTGCCCACGATCCGGCCGGCGCCGGCGATGCCGACAGCGGCCAGCCCGAGGACTCCGGCAACCATCAGGAAGACACGGCGCTCACGCGACTCGAGCTCGGGGTGGTGACGGGCAGTGACGAGCGGACCGACCAGTGCGGACAGGACGGTCACCCAGGGTCACGAACCCCACGACCACGGGCAGCACATCGACGATGCGCGCCCCCGGCTGGACCATCACCGCGCCGGCGCCCGGGCAGGCCAGCACGAGCCAGACCGGGATGGGCTTGATGACGCTGTGGCGCGAGAGCGAGCCGGCCAGCGCGCCCATCGCCAGCAGGAACAGGATGATGCCGAGGATCAGCAGCGGCTTGTCGAGCTGTCCGACGAACCTGATGAGCCGCTCGGCGAGCGGTCCCGGCGTGATGCGGATGATCAGCTCGGCGACCGCGACCACGGGCGACTCGCGGATCGTGAGGGCCATCGCCGTGGCATAGCTCGTGGCCAGACCCACGACCATCGTCACGACCCCGGCCGCTGCCCATCGACCCCTGCTGTCATCCACCTGTCCATCATGTCCGATGACCGGGCATGATCGACGCGTGAGCCTCCCCCGCACCGGCATCGGCACCGACGTCCACCGCCTCGTCCCCGGCGCCCCCCTGCACCTCGCCGGCCCGGCTCGGCCCGACGAGGCCCGCGGGGCTCGAGGGTCACTCCGACGCCGACGTGGCCGCGCACGCGGCCTGCGACGCCCTCTTCTCCGCGGCCGGGATCGGCGACCTCGGGTCGCACTTCGGCACCAGCGAGCCCGAGTGGGCGGGCGCCTCCGGGACCACGCTCCCGGCCGAGTCGGCCCGGCGGGTCCGCGCCGCGGGCTTCGAGATCGGCAACGTCGCCATCCGGGTGATCGGCAACGCCCCACGGCTCGGCCCTCGCCGTACAGAAGCAGAGGCCGTCCTCTCCGCCGCCCTCGGCGCTCCCGTCTCCGTCAGCGCGACCACCACTGACGGCCTCGGCCTCACCGGGCGCGGCGAGGGCGTCGCCGCCATCGCGACGGCCGTGGTGGTGCCGGCCGGCTGATCGGCGTACGGCGAAGCGCGCGCTCAACTGAGGTAGTTCGCGTGAACCCGTGGCTGTCCCCCGCTCACGGAACCCATCCGCGCCGCGAACTGCCTCACTTGGCGGTCGCCCCGACGGTGGCGGCACCTGCCAACTTCTCAGCCCTCGAACTCGCAATCTGCCGCCACCGTCGGACCGTTGGCGGCATCGACGACGTCAGTGCGGCGAAGCGAGCTCAGCTCGCGATGGCCAGCCGATAGCCGCGCTTGACCACTGTCTGCACGACCCGGGTGCCGAGGGCAGCCCGCAACCGCGCGACCGCCATCTCGACGGCGTGCTCGGATCCGGCGGTGCCGCTCGGCAGGGCGGCGAGGAGGTCGCCGCGGGAGACGACGTGGCCGGGGTTGACGACGAGCGCCTGCAGGACGGCCAGTGGCGCGGGCGAGAGCCGGATCTCGGTCCCGTCGAGCAGCACCATGTCGCCGTGCAGCAGCAGGAAGTGTCCGGCGACCTCGATCGTCAGACCGTCCCTGCGGGAGGGCAGCTCGGTCTCGAGCAGCTTGATCATCGCGGCGAGACGCGACCGCTCGGGCATGATCGTCGGCACTCCCCACATCTCGAACGCGGCGGCGGTGACCGGACCGACGCACGTCGCGACGACGTCGGCCCGGGAAGGCGGCGACGACCTCGTCGCGGCGACCGGTGACGCCGGCGACCGACATCAGCGCGGCGACGGCGGGGGCGGAGGTGAAGGTGACCGCGTCGAGCTTGCGATCGGCGATCAGGTCGACCATCCGGAACATCGGCTCCGGATCCTCCCGCGCTGGCGACGCGATAGACGGTCACGACGTCGACACGAGCGCCCCGGCGCTGCAGCGCGTGCGCGACCATCGAGAGGGACTGGCCGTGCTCCTGCACCACGATGCGCATCCCGGCCGGGTCACGCCCGCGCAGGTGCGCGAGCACGTCCTCGAAGCACTCAGAGTCGGGTGCCCACAGCTCACGGATCCCGCGCCGGCGCAGGGCTCCTACGCTCTTCGGCCCGCGCGCGAGCACCTCGGAGGCGCTGATCGCGGCGACGAGCCGGTCGTGCAGCCCCCACTCCTCGGTCGCCTCGAACCGGGTCTTCATGCCGATGCCCGTCGTGGCGACGAAGATGTCGATCGGCTCGGCGAGGACCGCCTCCGTCGCCGTACGCAGCTGCGCATCGTCGACCTGGTTGGGGTCGCTGGAGAGGACCGGCGCCCAGTCGACCTTGGCACCGCGGCGCTCCAGCAGGGCGATCTGCTCCTCGACCTTGCGGGCGGCGGTCACCCCGATCCGGTAGCCGTCGAGCGGCAGATCACGATTGCTCATGCCACCGCACGCCGCCGGCCGCCGATGTGCACGACGCCGCCCTCGATCAGCACGTCGTAGGACGGGACGCTGGCGTGCTCGTCGTCGAGGCACTGCCCGGTCCGCAGGTCGAAGGCGTGCTTGTGCATCGGGCTGGCCACGAACGGCACGCCCTCACGGGTGCCGACGATGCCGCGCGCCAGCACGGACGCCTTCGCGAACGGGTCGTGGTTGCCGAGCGCATAGACCTCGCCGTCGTGGGTGCGGAAGATCGCGACCGCCCGGCCGTGCACCAGCGCGGTCACGCCACGCTCGACCTCCGGGTCCTGCACGAGACACACCTTCTCCCACGTGCGGTCCCCGCGCGTCATCACAGCACCCCCGCTACGACCGGAGCGCCCACCGAGATGGTCGTCGCCAGCATCACCGGCTCGTCGGGGCCCGCGGGCCGGATCTGGCCGCGCTCCTCCGTGAAGGAGATGGCCGGGTCCGGGGTGTCGGGCGCGTTGACGAAGGAGACGAAGCGGCCGAGCTTCTCCGGGTCCTCCGGGGTCGCCTTCCACTCGTCGAAGTAGCCGCCGACGTGCCGGGCCATCTCGGCCTCCAGCTCGGCACCCAAGCCCAGCGAGTCGTCGACGACGACCTCGCGGACGCGGTCGAGCCCACCGTCCAGGGGACTCGATCCAGCCGGCCGTGCGCTGGAGCCGGTCGGCCGTACGGATGTAGTACATGAGGAAGCGGTCGAGGTAGGAGATCAGCGTCTCCGTGTCGAGGTCGCCGGCGAGCAGCCGTGCGTGGGCCGGCACGGCGCCGCCGTTGCCGCCGACGTAGAGGTTCCACCCCTTCTCGGTGGCGATGACCCCGAAGTCCTTGCCGCGGGCCTCGGCGCACTCGCGCGCACAACCACTGACGCCGCCCTTGAGCTTGTGCGGGCTGCGCAAGCCGCGGTAGCGCAGCTCGAGCGCGATCGCGAGACCGACGCTGTCCTGCACGCCGAAGCGGCACCGAGGTCGAACCGACGCAGGACTTCACCGTCCGCAGCGACTTGCCGTAGGCGTGGCCGGACTCGAAGCCGGCGTCAACGAGCCGGCGCCAGATCGCGGGCAGCTCCTCCATCCGCGCACCGAACAGGTCGATCCGCTGGCCGCCGGTGATCTTCGTGTAGAGGTTGAAGTCGCGCGCGACCTCACCGATGACGATCAGCTTCTCGGGCGTGATCTCGCCGCCGGGGATACGCGGCACGACGGAGTAGGTGCCGTTGCGCTGGATGTTCGCGAGGTAGGCGTCGTTGGTGTCCTGCAGCTGCCGGTTGTCGCGGTCGAGCACGTGCCCGTTGAACTGGCTGGCCGGGATGCTGGCGATCGCGGGCTTGCAGATGTCGCAGCCGCGACCCGTGCCGTGGGACTCGACGATGTCGTCGAACCGCTTGTAGCCGTGCACCGCGACGACGTCGAAGAGCTCCTGCCGGCTGAGCCGGAAGTGCTCGCACAGCCCCTTGTCGACGACCTTGCCGACGCTCTCGAAGTGCTCCTCTATGATGTTCTTGACGACGCTGACACAGCTGCCGCAGGTGCTGCCGGCGCGGGTGCACTTCTTGACGTCGGCGACCGTCTCGCAGCCCTCCTCGCTGACCGCGTGCTTGATCTGCGCCTTGGTGACGTCGTTGCACGAGCAGACCTGCGCCTCGTCGGGCATCCCGATCGGCGCGGCGCCCGACGACGCGGGCAGGATCAGCGACTCCGGGTTGGCCGGGAGCGCGATGCCGCTGGCGACGAGCGGTCGGAGCACGCCGTACGCCGATGCGTCGCCGACGAGGATCCCGCCCAGCAACCGGGTGCCGTCCTCGCTGATCACGAGCTTCTTGTAGACGCCGGCGACGGCGTCGGAGTAGACGAGCTCGAGCGCGCCGTCGGTGGCGGCGAAGGCGTCACCGAAGCTGGCGACGTCGACGCCGAGCAGCTTGAGCTTGGTGGACATGTCGGCACCGGTGAACGCGCCCGGGCCCTCGAGGAGCGCGTCGACGACGACCTCGGCCATGGCGTAGCCGGGGGCGACCGGGCCGTACATCTTGCCGCCGGGAGCGGCGCACTCGCCGATGGCGAAGATGCTCGCGTCGGAGGTGCGGCACTGCTCGTCGACCGGGACGCCACCGCGCTCGGCGACGTCGAGGTTGCACTCGCGGGCCAAGGCGTCGCGGGGGCGGATGCCGGCGGAGAAGACGACGATCTCGACCGCTAGCGGCTCCTCGACGTCCTTGAACTTGAGGCCGCTGACGACTCCGTCGTCGTCGCCGTCGATCAGCTCGGTCATCACGCCCGTGTGGACGTTGAGCCCGAGCTGCTCGATGTGGCGCTTGAGCGTGGCCCCGCCGGCGTCGTCGATCTGGACCGCCATCAGCCGTGGCGCCATCTCGACGACGTGGGTCTGCACGCCGAGCTGGTGCAGGGCGTTGGCGGCCTCGAGACCGAGCAGCCCACCGCCGATGACCGCACCGGCGGTGGCCGTCGTCGACGCCTCGCGGATGGCCTCGAGGTCCTCGATGGTGCGGTAGACGAAGACGTTGTCGAGCTCCTTGCCGGGCACCGGGGGCACGAACGGGGCCGCACCGGTCGCCAGCACGACGGCGTCGTAGCCGATCGTGTGGACCGCGCCCGGGTTGGCGAGCGGCTCCTGCGTGGCGCGGGGGGCGGGCGAGACGTAGGTGACGGTGCGGGCCACCCGGTCGATCGCGGTGACGGCGGCGTCGAGGACGAGGCGCACGCGCGGGTCGTCGTACTCCCCCTTCGGGAGCAGTGACAGCTCGTCGGCGCTCTCGGCGGCGAAGAAGCTGGTCAGCGCGACGCGGTCGTAGGCCGCGCGCGGCTCCTCGCCGAGCACGACGATGTCGTGGGTCTCGGTCAGGCCGCGCTCGATGGCTGCCCTGGACGAAGCGGTGGCCGACCATGCCGTGGCCGACAACGACGAGTGTGGGGCGCAGGTGCGTCATGCAGTGACAGTAGGAAGGCCATGTTTTGGCGGGTGTTTCCCAATGTTTCGGGGAGGAAAACCCTCACTCACGCTCCTCACAGCACGCCGAGTCGGCGCAAGCTGCACGCCGAGTCGGCGCAAGTGGCACACCGAGTCGGCGCAAGTGGCACACCGAGTCGGCGCAAGCTACGGCAGCAGCAGCGCCGAGTCCCCGAACTCGTGCCACAGGTAGCCGTTCTCCACGGCCGCGTCGTACGCCGCCTGCGTGAGCGCCCGTCCGGCCACCGCCTCGACGAGGAGCAGGTGTGAGGCGTGCGGGTCGTGCCAGCCGGTGATCAGCCCGTCGACCACCTGCGGCCGGGCGGCCGGGGTGATGATGCGGTCGGTCCAGCCGCCGGCCTTCACGACGGCGCCGTCGCGCACCGCGGACTCGATCGCCCGGGTGGCCGTAGTGCCGACCGCGACCACCCGCCCGCCGCCGGCACGCGCGGCGTTGATCAACCTCGCGCTCGACTCCGGCACCTCGAACCACTCCGGCCCCGGCGCCTCGCCGGCCTCTCGGGAGGACACCCCGGTGTGCAGCGTGACCGGGGCGAAGGCGATGCCGCTGGCGACGAGCGTGGTGACCAGCGCCTCGGTGAAGGGACGTCCGGCCGAGGCCATCTCGGCGCTGCCCGGCTCCGGTCCCGAAGACCGTCTGGTAGGAGGCCGGGGGGATAGCGACGGTCGAGGTAGCCGTAGGCGATCGGTCTCCCCACACGTTCCAGCACCGCATCCGGGTCGCCTCGGACCCGCGCCCGCCAGAGCCTGTTCCCCTTCCCGGTCGGCGACGAGGTCGTCGGCCGGGGGCTCGGCCAGCGTCACGCGGACGTCGCCGACCTGCACGACGTCGCCGGGCACCGCATCGAGCACAGCGCACGCGGCATCGGGCGGAGCGCAGCTCGACCACCCGGTCGCCGTCGTCGAGCACGGCCGCGGCGTGCAGCACGATGGGCGCGCCGTACAGGGTCGCATCGATCTCACCGTTGACGGTGGCGGAGTTGTTGACGACGAGCACGTCGCCGGCCCGCAGGTGGTCGCGCAGGTCGTGGAAGCGGACATGGCTGATGCCGTCGCGCGTCCCCACCGAGAGCCGCACCCGGTCGCGCGCCAACCCGCGCCACTCGGCGGGCCGCGGCGCAAAGGAGGAGGCCTCGAAGTGGACGCCGGGTGCCTCGCTGAGGGTCGTCATCAGAAGTCCACCGCCTTGTAGCGCCCGGACGCCGGACGTGCGTCGAGCAGACGCAGCAGGCTCGGCACGACCGTCTCCGGCAACGGCAGGTCCGAGATGTCCTCGCCGGGGAACGCGTCCTGGTGCATCTGCGTGCGCATGTCGCCGGGGTCAACGGCGTACGCCGCAACGCCGGTCTCGGCACCGAAGGTGAGCGTCACATGGTCGAGGGCGGCCTTGCCGGCGCCGTACAGGCCCCACGTCTCGTAGTGGTTGACGGCCGCATCGGAGCTGATCGAGACGAGGGTCGACTCCCCCGGGCGCAGCCACGGCAGCAGCTCGCCGGTCAGCACGAGCGGGGCGCCGACATTGGTCCGCCGGGCGTCGGCCATGTCCGCGATCGTGATCTCGCCGAGGGTGCGCATCGGCAGCGGGCCGAGGGTGCTGGCGTTGTGGACGAGCAGGTCGAGCCGTCCCCGCTCCCACACCGCGTTGACGAGTGCGCTGCGGTGGTCGGCGTCGGTGATGTCACCGACGATCGCGTGTACGTCGGCGGGGAGGTCCGCCTCCTTGATGCGTCCCTCGTTCCTCCCGTCGGTGATGACGTGCCAGCCGTCGGCTGCCAGCGCCCCGGTCAGCGCGAGCCCGAGACCCGCGGTTCCTCCGGTGACGAGTGCCACCCGTGCTTGTGTATTCGTGGTCATGCAGCAATCATTAAAGTTAAAGTGAACTTGAGTTCAAGGGGAAACCATGGACAAGCGAGATGTGCTGTCGATCGGCGAGATCGTGGAGCGCAGCGGCTTCGCCGCGTCGGCCCTGCGCTTCTACGAGTCGGAGGGACTGATCCACGCCACCCGATCAGGTGGCGGTCAGCGACGATTCGAGCGAAGTGTGCTTCGCCGGCTCGCGTTCATCCGGGCCGCGTCCAACGTCGGGCTGACACTCGAGGAGATCAAGGACGAGCTCTCCCGCCTGCCCGCCAACCGCACGCCGACGAAGGCCGACTGGCACAAGATCTCCCAGCACTGGCGGGGCCGGCTCGATGAACAGATCTCCGCCCTCGAGCGGCTGAAGAGCGGGCTGGAGTCCTGCATCGGCTGCGGCTGCCTGAGCCTGCAGCGCTGCGCGTTCTCCAACCCGGGCGACTGGGTGGCCGGCTCCGAGAAGGCGCCCGGGGCGGGCCTCCTCCCCGACTCGCTGCGCAAGCCACACCCCACTCGGCGCTGACACCCTCGCGACTAGGCTCGCGACTCACACTCACGGGGGAGTCGTCTTGAATGCACGCGAGCGCGCGAAATATTTGGCCTACCGGATTCCGGTCCTGCGGCGCACCATGTCGCCGACCTATCCCTACAAGATCAACCCGGCGCAGCTCGCCGCGATGGTCGGCCTGATCGAAGCCACGCGCGGCACCGGTGCTGCGGTCGCGGAGGTCGGGGTCGCCCGGGGGCGACACGTCGGTCTTCCTGCTCGAGCACCTGCGCGACGTCGAGGACGAGCGCCGGCTGCACCTGTTCGACACGTTCTCCGGGTTCACCCCCCGACTCGATCGAGGTCGAGGTGAAAGAGCGCGGCAAGGATCCTCGTGAATACGACAAGTTCCGGTACGGCGACGCCCACCGCTTCGAGCGCAACCTCCGCAAGCAGGGCTACGACGCCTTCCGGATCGTGGAGGGCGATGCGAGCGCGTTCGACTGGTCGTCTCTGACGTCCGTGGGTGCGCTGCTGCTGGACATCGACGTCTATGAACCCACGATGAAGGTGCTCGAGGCCGTCTACCCGATGCTCGCGCCCGGCGGCGGGATCGTGCTCGACGACTGCCTGCCCGACAACCCGTGGGACGGCTCGCTCCGGGCCTATCGCGAGTTCATCGAGGCCCGCGGGCTCCCGTTCATCCGGGTCGGCCACAAGGGTGCGCTGGTACGCGGTCCCGAGGTCATTCGCTAGCGCGGCCGGTCAACTTGCGCCGACTCGGCTGTCAACTTGCGCCGACTCGGCTGTCAGCTTGCGCCGACTCGGCCAGCAGGCGCCGCACGACCGACTCGCAGCCACCACACCCGGTGGTCGCGCGGGTGGACTCGCGACAGGACTCGAACGACGAGCACGCCCGGATCGAGCCGGCCGAGACCCCCCCGCACGCGCAGACCTCGGCATCGTCCGGCAGCGCCACCGGCGCGGAGGCCGGTTCCCCGAGGAGCAGCTGACCCGGCTCGTCGGGCCCGAGCACCGTCCCCCGGTCGTAGAGCTGGGTGATCAGCCCGACGCGCGACAGGTCGCCGACGAGCGCCGCGGCCACGATCACGCCGCCCTCGACGACCAGCCGTCGGTGCGAGCCCGCGATCGGGTTGGTCATCTCGACCACCTCGCCGGTCGCCCGCTCGGGATCGCCGAGCACGGCCACCTCGAGGTCGGTGGCGCGCAGCCGCGCGACGCTGCGCGACCCGTCGTAGCGAGTGGTGCCACCGGTGAGCACGTCGGCGAGCACGACCGCCTGCTCCCGGGCCGGCGGCACGAAGCCGGTGACGCGACGCCGGTGCTCGGCGCAGTCGCCGATCGCGTGGATGCGGTCGTCGGTGACCGAGCGCAGGGACGAGTCGACGACGACTCCTCGCCGTACCATCAGCTCGGCCCGCCGGGCGAGCGCCGTCGACGGCCGCCCACCGGCGGTGAGCACGACCAGTCGGCGCTGAGCTCGTAGCCGGTGTCGAGCCGCACGCCCTCGTCCGTCATCCGGATCGCGCGGGCACCGGTGTAGACGGCCGTGCCGAGCCGCCGCAGGTCGCGCGCGAGCACGCGCCCGCCGGGCTCACCCAGCTGCGAGGCGAGCAGGTGCTCGGCGCCCTCCACGATCTCGGTGTGCAGGCCGCGGATCGACAGCGCCCGCGCGACCCGGAGGCCGAGCAGGCCGCCGCCGACGACCACGGCACGAGCGTCGGGCACCGCGGCCTTGTCGAGCCCACGGCAGTCGGCGATCGAGCGGAAGGCGTGCACCTTCGGGTGCAGCGAGCCGTCGAAGCGCACCAGCCCCCGGATCGGCGGCAGCGTCGGGATGGACCCGGTCGCGAGCACGAGCTTGTCGAAGGCGATGCGGGTGCCGTCGACGAGCATCACCTCACCGGCCGGCCGGTCGATCTCGAGGACGCGCGCCGAGGCGCAAGTCGACGCCCTGCTCGGCGAACCACGACGCCGGCCGCAGCGTGATCGCGTCGACGCTGTGCGTCCCCTCGAGCACGGCGGACAGCAGGATCCGGTTGTACGGCGCATGCGGCTCGTCCGCAAGCACCGTCACCGTCCCGGCATAGGAGCGAGAGACGAGCTCCTCCACGAAGCGCACCGCGGCCATGCCGCCGCCGACGACGACGAGGCGTTCGGACGTCGTCATGCGGTGACCGCCGCTGCGCACACCTTGAACTCAGGCATCCGCGAGGCCGGGTCGAGCGCGTCGTTGGTGAGCCGGTTGGCGCCGACCCAGTGGAAGGGCACGAAGATCGTGTCCGGCCGGATGGTCGTGACCACCCGGGCGGGCGCGCTCATCGAGCCGCGCCTCGTCGCGACGGTCACGGGCGAACCGTCGACCGCGCCGATGCGCCCTGCCAGCATCGGGTGCAGCTCGACGAAGGGCCCGGTGTCGGGGAGATCGCGCACCCGACGAGTCTGCGCGCCGGACTGGTACTGCGCGAGCACGCGCCCCGTCGTGAGATGGACCGGGAAGTCGCTGTCCGGGACCTCGGCCGGTCCGCGGTGCTCGACGGCAAGGAACCGGGCCAGCCCATCGGGGTGGGCGAAGGAGTCCACGAACATGTGCGGAGTCCCCGGATGAGAAGCGGTCGGGCACGGCCAGAACACCCCGTGCTCGGACCGGATCCGGTCGTAGGTGATGCCGGCGTAGTCGGCCTTGCCGCCGGCGGACGCGCGCCCCAGCTCCTCGAAGATCTCCTCGGGGTCGGTCGAAAATGAGATGGGCGATCCCAGCCGCGACGCCGGGCCCGCGATCACGTCGAGGTCCGACCACACCCCCGTCGGCGGCGAGACCGCGCGCTGCCGCAGGATCACCCGGCCCTCGAGGTTGGTCATGGTGCCGGTCTCCTCGGCCCACTGCGTCACGGGCAGCACGACGTCCGCGATGGCGGCGGTCTCGGACAGCACGATGTCGGCGACCACCAGCAGGTCGAGCGCCTCGAGCCGCGACGTCACGTGCGTCGCGTTGGGCGCGGAGACCACGATGTTGGACCCGAAGACGAGCAGTGCGGAGGGTCCGTCCTCCTGACCCGGGGCGTCCAGCAGCTCGTACGCCGATCGCCCCTTGCCGGGCAGGGAATCAGCAGCCACCCCCCACACGCCCGCGACGTGCGATCGCGCGGCCGGGTCGTCGATCATCCGGTAGCCCGGCAGCTGGTCGGCCTTCTGGCCGTGCTCGCGCCCGCCCCGGCCGTTGCCCCGGCCGGTCAGGCAGCCGTAGCCCGCTCCCGGCTTTCCGGGCATCCCCAGTGCCAGCGCGACATTGATCCAGGCCAGCACCGTGTCCGAGCCGGTCGCGTGCTGCTCCGCCCCGCGCGCCGTCAGCACCATGACCTTGCCGGCACCCGCCAGCAGGGCAGCCAGCTCGCGCACCTCCGACGCGGGCACACCGGTGACGCGTTCGACGCGCTCCGGCCACCACGCGCCGACCGAGTCGCGCACGGCCTCCCAACCGCTGGTGCGGGCGGAGATGTAGTCCGTGTCCACCGGGTCGCCCACCACCAGCAGGTGCAGCACTCCGAGCGCCAGCGCCGGGTCGGATCCCGGGACCGGCTGCACGAACACGTCGGCACGGTCCGCGGTCGCCGTACGCCGCGGGTCGATCACCACGACCCGGCCCCCGCGCTCCCGGAGGGCGTCGAGGTGGCGCGCCGCGGGCGGCATCGTCTCGGCCATGTTGGACCCGACGAGCACGACGACGTCGGCCTCCTCGATGTCCGCGAGCGGGAACGGCAGGCCGCGATCGAGACCGAAGGCCCGCGTCCCGGCCGAGGCGGCCGACGACATGCACCAGCGGCCGTTGTAGTCGATCTGCGAGGTGCCGACCGCGACCCGGGCGAACTTCCCGAGCTGGTAGGCCTTCTCGTTGGTGAGCCCGCCGCCACCGAAGACGCCGACCGTGTCCTTGCCGTGCTCGGCCTGCAGGGCGCTGAGCCTCGAGGCGATCGTGTCGAGCGCCTCGTCCCAGCTGACCGGGGTGAACTCCCCGGTCGCCCGGTCGCGCAGCAAGGGTGTGGTGAGCCGCTCGCGACCGGCGTACAGACCGGCAGCGCTCCATCCCTTGCGGCACAACGCACCGCGGTTGACCGGAAACTCGTCCCATGTCTCGACGACTGGGGTGATGCGTCCGGTCAACCGCATGCCTGCACTGCAGCGAGCAGTAGGGACAGTGCGTGGTGGTCATCAGATGTTGGCTCCCGCAAGGCTCGGCGCACGACCCGCGAAGCTGACCGTGCGGACGTAGACGAAACAGGTCGTGGCCGGGCAGACCACGTAGAAGCCAGTGAACACCCCGAAGGCGACCTTGACCGCCGAGACCGGGTCCTCGATCCACGGAGCACCGAACGTCATCGGGATCAGGAAGCCGCCCAGCGCGCCGATCGCGCCGGCGATGCCGATGACGGCGCTGGACTCCTTGGTCGCCTTGAGCATCGCGGCACCCCGCGGTCTCGGGGGTGGCGTTGCGTCGAGCCCGGTTGGCCGGGATCAGCGGGATCATCCGGTAGGTCGACCCGTTGCCGATGCCCGTGGCCGCGAAGACGAAGAGGAAGGCCGCGAGGAAGAACGGGAAGATGTCGGAGTTGGCGTTGACGGCCGTGACGACCGCGTCGGAGTACTGGAACGTCGCCGGGTCGGGCGCCGGGGCACCGGCCGGGGGCTTGGGTACGGCGGTGAGCAGCGTCAACGTGTAGATCACTGCGATGGTGCCGACGATCATGGCGACGAACGTCCAGAGGGTGACCCGCGCCCCGCCGTACTTGTCAGCCAGCCAGCCACCGAGGGGGCGCGCGACCGAGCCGACGAGGGCACCGAGGAAGGCGTAGTAGGCGAAGTTGATGCCGATGCCCGGGACCGTCGGCAGGGGCTGGTTCCAGAAGTTGAGCTTGATCAGCAGCGGCATCGCGGCGGAGTAGCCGATGAAGGATCCGAAGGTGCCGATGTAGAGGAACGACATCACCCGGGTGTGCTTGTACTTGAGCACCTTCATCTGCTCGCGCGGGCTCGACTTGGCCCCGGACAGGTTGTTCATGAAGAAGAAGGCGGAGACCCCGGCGACGACGGCGAGGACGGCGTAGAGGTAGCCCGCGCGCTCGAGGTGGAAGCCACCCTCGCTGGCCCGGACCGGGCCGAAGACGCCCGCCCCGCCGACGATGATCGGCAGGAAGAACTGGATGACGGCGACGCCGAGGTTGCCGCCGGCCGCGTTCAGGCCGAGCGCCATCCCCTTCTTCTTGGTGGGGTAGAAGAAGTTGATGTTGGCCATCGAGCTGGCGAAGTTGCCGCCGCCGAGACCCGCCGTCGCGGCGATCAGGCAGAACACCCAGTAGGGCGTCTCGGGGTGCTGCACGGCCCACGCGAAGAGCAGCGTCGGGACGAGCAGCGCCATGGCGCTGACGATCGTCCAGTTGCGACCGCCGAACTTCGGCACCGCGAAGGTGTAGGGCAGCCGGATCAGCGCGCCGATCAGGTTGGGGATCGCGACCAGCAGGAAGAGCTGGCTCACCGTGAACGTGAAGCCGGCCTTCGGCAGCAGCGCCGCGCTGACCGACCACAGCAGCCAGACCGAGAAGCCGAGGTGCTCGGAGAAGATCGACCGGGTCAGGTTGCGCTTGGCGACCTGCGTGCCGGTCGACTCCCAGAAGGCGTCGTCCTCGGGGGTCCAGTGGTCGATGGTGACGCCGCCTCGGTAGGCGGACTCAGGGGGCAACGCGGTGGTGGTCATGGGAGCGACTCCTCGATTCAGGGGTATGCCGGAACCGTAGGAAGCCGAGGTTTCGCGTTCGCGTCCGTTTGTTTCACGCAGGAGTCAACTTGTCCTCACGACCTCACGGCGGGCTATAGGGTCATCCCATGCCAGCCGCCGTCGTCATCGTCGCCGCGGGCTCGGGCACCCGCGTCGGGGCCGAGGTCAACAAGGTCCTGCTCCCCCTCGGCGACCGTCCGGTCCTCGCCCGGTCGGTGCGCGACGCCCTCGCCGCCACTGACGTACGCCGCATCGTGGTCGTCATCCGTCCCGCGGACCGCAGCGCCGTGGCGGATGCGCTCGCCCTGTTCCTCGGCGACGCGGAGGTCGTGCTCGTCGACGGCGGCGAGACCCGGCACGCCTCGGAGTGGGCGGCCCTGCAGCACCTCGCACCGGGGATCGAGTCCGGCGAGGTGGACCCGGTGGCGATCCACGACGGCGCCCGCCCCCTCGCCGGGGCCGCACTCTTCGACGCGACGTTGGTCGCCGCCCGGGAGCACGGCGGCGCGATCCCGGTGGTCCCCGCGCACGGGCTGATGACGACCGGGCTGGTGCCGCTCGTCGGCGAGCACGGCGCCGTACAGACTCCGCAGGCGTTTCGTGCCGACCTGCTGCTGGCCGCCCACCGCGCAGCGGCCGGGTCGGGCTTCGAGGGCACCGACACCGCGGCGGTGCTCGCGTCGCACGGTGACGTCGAGATCGCCGCCGTCCCCAGCAGCGCGCGCAACCTGAAGATCACGTTCCCCGAGGACGTGGCCCTCGCCGAACGGCTGCTGTAGCCAGTCAGCGGGCGGTGAGCGCCTCGAGCACGGCGATCTCCTCGGCAGTGCTCACGCGACGGGCGGACGCGGGAGCCTCGACCAGCACGACCGGGTGATCCCCAGCCAACCGCGCGACGAGCGCGACGAGGTCGGAGCCCGGGTCGTCGACGAGGGTCGAAGCGACGGACGGGGGCAGCACCACCGGCGACGCCACGGACACCAGCTCGGAACGGTCCACCGTGGCACCCACCCGGGCCGTCGGCGAGCTCCTTGATCGTGTCCGTGACCGGCCGGGTGCCGACCACGACGACGTCGTCGGCCAGCGAGCGGCGTACGCACGAGGCGATGAACTCGGCGGGCGTCATCGGGCACAGCGAGTCGTGCAGGACGACCGGTTCGCCGGAGCGGCGGACCGCATCCGTGTGATGCCCGAGTCGAGGGGCGTCACGCCGGCATCGCCGAGCGCCCGAGCCGCGCAGGCTACGAGCGCCTCGCCATGGATCAACGAGTAGGGCAGCGAGCCGCGGTCCTGGTCGAGCAGGATCCCGAGCGCCGGGGGTGTCTCATCGTCGAAGTAGTCCATCGCCCGCCCAACCTAAATGCGCTCCGCCGGTCCAAATGCAGTGGGGCCCCGGCATCAGCCGGGGCCCCACTGGTAGATCAGTGCGTCAGGACGCGAGCACCTCGTCGAGGATGGCCTCGGCCTTGTCCTCGTTGGTGTGCTCGGCGAGCGCGAGCTCGGAGACGAGGATCTGGCGAGCCTTCGCCAGCATCCGCTTCTCGCCGGCCGACAGGCCGCGGTCGCGCTCACGGCGCCACAGGTCGCGGACGACCTCGGCCACCTTCATGACGTCGCCGGAGTGGAGCTTCTCGAGGTTGGCCTTGTAGCGGCGCGACCAGTTGGTCGGCTCCTCGACGTGCGCCGCGCGCAGGACGTCGAACACGCGCTCGAGGCCCTCCTTGTCGACCACGTCGCGGACACCCACGAGGTCGAGGTTCATGGCCGGGACCCGCACGACCGGGTCCTGCTGGGCAACGATCCGAAGGACGAGGTATTCCCGGTCCTCACCCTTGATCGTCCGCGTCTCGATCTCTTCGATGACAGCGGCCCCGTGATTTGGGTAAACAACCGTTTCGCCGACGGTGAAAGTCATGTATTTGTACCCCTTCCTAGGTGACCAGTCTAACACGGCACCGGTGACCCTCCGACATCGTTTGCGCAGGTCAGAGGCCACATGCGATCTTGACAGACGGGCATTCGTATGGTCCGGGCGGACAGGTTTCGCCCGTCCCGACACCCGCAACGTCCCCTCGCAGGGCCCAGATGTGGACATACTGCGTCCCATGTCGCCCCTCAAGCGTCTGCGCAAGCGTGCCTCCGCGGACGCTCCTGTCGGTACGCCGCACGCCGATCCCGCTCCGACGCCTCCACCCCCGCCGGCGCGGGTCGAGGACGTCGAGAAGCACCCGTTCAGGCTGGGCGAGACCCTGCCGGTGCTGCTGCTGAAGGCCGCGCACCCCAAGCAGGCCGTCCTCACTGCTGCCGGCCTCGCGATCGCGGCCGGCATCGCGGGGCGGCCGCTGCGCGAGATCGGCCCGGTCTTCGTCACCGTGCTGGCCGGACAGACCATGCTCGGCTGGGACAACGACTAGTCGACCGCGTGCGCGACGAGCGCCACGACATCGATGGCAAGCCGATCGGCAGCGGTCTGCTCGACCCCGGCACGGCGTGGTTCAGCGTGACCTGCGCGCTGCTCCTCGTCGTACCCCTCGCCCTCAGCGCCGGCTCGCGCGGGTGGCACCTACCTGATCGCCTTGCTGATCGGCTTCATCGCCAACCGGTTCCTGCGCGGCAGCGCACTGTCCTTCGTGCCGTGGGTGCTGCAGTTCGCCCTCTACCCCGCCTACCTCGCGTACGGCGGATGGAACGGCACCGGAGCGGACACCCCGCCCACCGTGGTGATGACCGTGCTGGCCGGGCTGCTCGGGCTGGGCGTGCACTTCCTGCGCTCGCTGCCCGGGCTGGTGCCCGACAACCGGGACGGCCTGCGCTCGCTGCCGCTGCGCTTCGCGCTCAAGATCGGGGCGCCGCGACTGCTCGTCCTGTCGGGTGTCTTCACGGCCGCCGTCGTTGTGGCCCAACTCATCGCGGGACAGGCGATCGGACTGACCTGAGTCGACGCTAGGCTGTGCGCCATGCAGTTCCGACGCTCCTTCGCGCTCACGACCGCCGCCGTCGCACTGGCCACGACCGGCCTGTCCTCGTGCGGCTTCGACTACGCGACCGACCGCTACTACACCCCCAGCGTGGGGACCAACGACCACGACGGCACCGTCAAGGTGCTCGCGGCCGTGGTCGTGTCCACTGAGCCGGGGTCGGGCACGTTCGTCGCCTCGCTCTCCAACCGCGACCGGGACACCGACGTCTCGCTCACCGAGCTCTCGCTGACCGGCGGCACGCCCGTCGAGCTCGAGCCCGTCGTGGTGCCGAAGGGCGGCCCGGTCAACCTCGGCCGAGCCGGCCGCCGACCTGAAGCTCACCGGCGAGTTCGAGGCCGGCAACTTCGTCGAGGTCTCGCTCGGCTTCGACAACGGTGAGCGCGTCGTCATGGACGTGCCGGTCGTGGAGAACGACGGCTACTACGCCGACCTCGACGGCCCCGCGCCGGCCGAGGAGCCCACCGAAGAAGCCGAGCACTCCGAGTCGGAGCACTGAGCCTGATGACCTACACCCCGGTCCTGCTCCGCCACGGCGAGAGCGACTGGAACGCCAAGAACCTCTTCACCGGCTGGGTCGATGTCGACCTGACCGACAAGGGCCGCGCCGAAGCCGTCCGGGGCGGCGAGCTGCTCGTGGCCGCCGGGCTCCTCCCGGACGTGGTGCACACCTCGCTGCAACGGCGCGCCATCACCACCGCGCACCTCTCCCTCGACGCCGCCGACCGCCACTGGATCCCGGTGAAGCGCTCGTGGCGCCTCAACGAGCGCCACTACGGCGCGCTCCGGGGCAAGGACAAGAAGCAGACGCTCGAGGAGTACGGCGAGGAGCAGTTCATGCTCTGGCGCCGCTCGTTCGACACCCCTCCCCCGCCGCTCGACGACTCCTCGGAGTTCTCGCAGGCCGGCGACCCGCGCTACGCCGACCTCGGCGACGACCTGCCGCGCACCGAGTGCCTCAAGGACGTCATCGCCCGCTTCCTGCCCTACTGGGAATCCGCGATCGTCCCCGACCTGCAGGCCGGCCAGACCGTCCTCGTCGCCGCCCACGGCAACTCCCTGCGCGCGCTGGTCAAGCACCTCGACGGGATCTCCGACGAGGACATCGCCGGGCTCAACATCCCGACCGGGATGCCGCTGCTCTACCGCCTCGACGAGTCGCTCAAGCCGACCGTGGCCGGTGGCGAGTACCTCGACCCCGAGGCCGCTGCTGCCGCCGCCGCGGCCGTGGCGAACCGGGGTCGCTGAGCAGTCGAGAGCGAAGCTCTCGGCGTCGCTCAGGGAGATTGAGCAAGCCCCGCGGCTGAGGAACGAAGCCGCGACGGGCGCGACGAAATTCGGCTGAGCAGTCCGGGCCGAAGAACACCGCGCCCGGCCTCACCACGCGTTGGGTCGCGGCGTGAACTCGTCCGCGGTGGGCTCGACCGCGATGCCCCCGCTGGCAGGCGTGCCGGTCTGCGTGTAGCAGCGCGGCTGGTGACCGTCCGGGGCCTCGTTCCACGTCGACCGGTGGGCGAAGCACGGTCGGTCGACGCCTTCGCCGATGTAGACCGAGTAGGCGGGCTCGGCCGGCGCGATCGGCTCCGGCTGCGCCTGCACGGCGGCCGGCACGATCAGGATGGCGGCGATGGCGGCGGCCCCTGCGCTGCCCGCGGCTGCCGACGGCCACCACCAGCGGCGTGAGTCCGAGCTGAGCGAGTAGCTGTTCATGAGGATCTCCTTGGCGAGTGGGGCCGGATGCCCCGGATGCCCTCAGTTCTGGCACCGCCGGGTATCAACCCCGCTCCACGCCGGTACTGCACTGGTATCGACCGGGTATCAAAGGCATTGACCGAGGGTTCGCGGAGGTCGACTCTGGCGAGGTGGGTATCGCCGTACTCGGCCCCCTTCTCGTGGCGGGTGTCGGCAACGTGAGCCGTCGGGACCGGGTGGTCCTGGCGGCGCTGGCGGTGCGGGCTGGTCACCCCGTCCGTTCCGAGGAGCTGATCGACGCACTGTGGGGCGAGCACCCACCCTCGTCGGCGCACAAGATCCTGCAGGGGTGCGTCGTACGCCTCCGCAAGGCGCTCGGCCCGGATGCCATCGAGACGTCGTCGCACGGCTACCTGCTGGCACTCCCACCCGACCAGCTCGACTCGCAACGCTTCGAGCGGATGGTCGTCCGGGCGCGCGAGCTGCTCGCCCTCGGCCGGGCCGACCGTGCGGCGTACCAGCTGACGGAGGCGCTGGGACTGTGGAACGGCGAGGCGTTCTCCGACCTCGAGGAGTGGCCGCCCGCGATGCGCGAGGCGCGCCGGTTGCACGAGCTCCGGCTCGAGGCAGAGGAGCTGCGCGCGGACGCCCTCCTCCGCAGCGGACGGCACTCCGAGGTGCTCGCGGAGATCCGGGCCCTCGTACGCGCCGCGCCGCTGCGAGAGCACCGCTGGGTGCTGCAGGCACACGCGCAGTACCGAGCCGGCCAGCAGGGCGAGGCCCTCCGGACACTCCACCAGCTCAAGTCGGTGCTGGCCACGAAGCTGGGAGTGGACCCGGGCCCCGACGTGATCGCCCTCGAAGGGGCGATCCTGCGCCGAGACGCGTCCCTGCTGTCCGGGAGCCCGGCGGTGGCGTCGCGGAGCACCTGTCCCTACCGGGGACTCCGGGCCTTCGACGTCGACGACGCCGATCGCTTCTTCGGGCGCCGGGCCGACGTCGACGCCTGCCTCGAGGCGCTGCGCCGCACCAGCCTGTTGGCGCTCGTCGGGCCCTCGGGCTCCGGGAAGTCGTCCCTGATGCGCGCCGGGCTGGGGGCAGCCCTGCGCTCGCGGGGGACGCCGGCCGTGGCCATCACGCCGGGCCAGAGGCCCGTCGACGCGCTGACCGCCATGGCGGGCGCGCCCGCCGGAACCGCCCTGCTGATCGACCAGTTCGAGGAGCTCTTCTCCCTGTGCGACGACCCGGCACAACGGCAGGAGTTCCTGCGCCTGCTGGCGGCGGAGGCCCGGGCACGCACCGTCGTGATCGCATTGCGCGCCGACCACCTCGCCGACCTTTCGGCGTACGGCGACTTCGTCCGTCTCGTCGAGCGCGGGCTCTACATCGTCGGCGGCCTCGGCGAGGCCGGCCCGGCCGAGGCGATCGAGGCGCCGGCCCGGCAGTCCGGGCTCGTCATCGAGGCCGGCCTCGTCGACCTGCTGGTGCGCGAGGTGAAGGACGACCCGGGCGCACTGCCGCTGCTCTCGCACGTGCTCCTCGAGACCTGGCGCCGGCGTGAGGGCAACACGCTGACGGTGGCGGGCTACCGCGCCTCGGGTGGGATCCACGGCGCGGTAGCCCAGTCGGCGGAGGCGCTCTACGCGAAGGTCGCGGTCGACCAGCGGCACACGCTGCGAGACACGGTGCTGCGGCTCGTCGCCCCCGGACCGCAGGGCGAACCGGTGCGCAGCCGGGTGCCCCGCCGGATGGTGGCCACGGACAGCGACCGCGACCACCTGATCGAGCAGCTGGTCGCCGCCCGGCTGGTCACGAGCGACGACGGGGTCCTGGAGATCACGCACGAGGCGCTGGCCCGGGCTTGGCCACGGCTGCGCGGGGTGGCTCGACGATGACGTCGAGGGCCAGCGGATGCTGCACCACCTCTTCACCGCGGCCGACGCGTGGGACTCGATGGATCGCCCGGACAGCGAGCTCTACCGAGGGGTCCGGCTGGCGCGGATCCGTGACTGGCGGGCCGGCTCCTCGACCACGCTGACGGACACCGAGCAGGCCTTCCCTGGTCGCTTCGCAACAGCAGGCCGAGACCGAGGAACGCAGCGCGGAAGAGCGTGCTCGCGAGCAGGCACGCCTCATCGGGCGCCTGCGCAGCGTCCTGACCGGTGCCGTCGTGCTGCTCGTGCTTGCGCTGCTCGCGGGCGGTGTTGCCGCCGTCCAGTCCAATCGGGCTGGGGACAACGAGGCGCAGGCACTGGCCTCGAAGCGGGCCGCAGAGCGGGGCGAGTTCACGGCCCCGGTCCGTCAGGCGGCTCTCATGTCCGTGGCGACCGATGACGTCGACCTGTCGTTTCTGCTGGCCGTTGCCGCCACGAAGCTGGACAGCTCGCCCACGTCCACCACCGCCCCGGGCCGGGCACTCTCCAACAACTCCACTCTTCTCTCGTCCGTGGAAATCTCCGGCATGGACGACCACATGTTCCCTGGACCTCAGCCCGGACGATAGGACCGTGGCCATCATGGACGGCTTCCACCGGGTGCAGGTCCTCGATGCGCGAACGGGGGAAGTGCTGGCCGAGGAGCCGGCGGGCGCCCACAGGGAGGATCCCTACCCGCGGTCCCTCGAGTTCAGCCCGGATGGCGAGACGATCGCAGTGGCCATGACGACGTCGTCGCGAAGACCGGTCGGCCTCCTTGACGCACGGACCCTCTCGGAGGCGGGCCCGCGGCTGGGCGGACTGCCCCGGGGGATCTGGCAGGCCACCGACATCGCGTACAGCCGGGACGGTCGCTTCATCGTGGCGGGGCTGCGGGAGCATGTTCACGGAGAGGACACCCCGGAGGTCTCCTCCACCTGGGCGGCCGTGTGGCGGCTGGACCGCCCGAGCGAGCTGGACCTGCTGAAGTTGTCCAGCACCAAAAGGCCGTACGTCGCACTGAGCCCGGATGGTGGCCGCCTCTATGCGTTGCCGGATGGAGTGGTCCACGACCTGCGCACGGGCGAACGTGCAGCATTCCTCCCCCGGCCGCTTGACTGGAACTCATACATCGACCTGAGCCCGAACGGCAGGTGGCTGGCCTTCGCGGCCGGCCCCGACCAGGGGCACCGCGGTGGTCGACACCCGGTCACTGCAAGAGGTGCGCCGCCTAGGGGAGCCTTCATCCGTCCGCTCAGTGCGGTTCAACGCCGACGGCAGTCGCCTGCTGACCGCGTATGAGGGCGCTCCCCGGCCGGCGCAAGTGTGGGAGGTGGCGACCGGAAGCCTGTTGGCCGACCTCTCCCTCAGTGGCCGGACGGCCGAGGCCGTCGACCTCCACAGCACCGGGCACACCGTCGTGAGTGTCGAGGGGCACAAGGAGATCGACCTGATGCGCCGCTGGGACGTCACGGGCGAGCGCGGTTTCCTCCGCCGCCTCCCTGTGCGTCTCCCGTGGCCCGAACCGGATCCCAGCGGGAACTGCGGAGGCACCGTGTCGCCCGGCGGCGCCCGGGTCATGTTCATCCCCTGCGGGGAAGTGGCGCCGGCACTCGCGAACTCCTACGTGTTCCTCGACGTGGCCAGCCGCCGGGTCCGTATCGCGCGGCACGCGATCTCGGGCTTCCACTTCGGTCTCGGCAGTTGGCGCCCAG
This sequence comes from Nocardioides sp. B-3, assembly GCF_024703895.1. Lineage (GTDB taxonomy): Bacteria > Actinomycetota > Actinomycetes > Propionibacteriales > Nocardioidaceae > Nocardioides. The sequence goes on along the minus strand of NZ_CP087968.1, from coordinate 2,347,466 downwards.
ACCAGCCCACCTTCCTGCGGGCCGACGGGGACACCATTCGCGAGTTCGACACGCGCTCGGCCCGCCTGCTGCAGACGCGCCGGATGGATGGACTGGTCGCGGACGTGGCGTACTCCCCCGACGGCACGGTCGTGGTGGTCGGGCAGCTCAACGGCGACGTCACCCTGTTGAGCGCCCAAACCCTCGAGGCCTTGGCGAGCCCGCTCAGGCTCGACGACTCGATCATCTCGATAGGGATCGGGCCCGACAACCGCACCGCTTTTCGCCGTGACCTCCCCCGAGCCTGCAGGCCAGTTCTGGTCGTCCCGGGGGAGCAAGTGGTCCGTGCTCGACCTGGACCGGGGGCGTCGTGACGCGCGAAGGCGACCTCGGGTTCTACGGAAACGGGGGAATGATGTCGCCCAGCGGGGATCGCGCCGCGGTCATCGGGGTCGAGGGTGGGCAGGTCCTGATGATCGACCCGGTGACCGGCAACCCGGTGCGACCATTCGTCGTCGCGCACCCCGGTAATGTTTCCGGGATTGCCTTCTCGACCGACGGCTCCCGACTCATGACGAGCGCCGAGGACGGATCGGTGGTGCTCTGGGACACCGAGACGGCCTCGCAACTGGCGCGGATCTCACTCCCAGTGCCGAGCTCGGCAATGGCCGGGTTCAGGCCGGACGGCACAATCCTGTTGTCACCGATCTACTCGGCGGAGCCGGCGCTCTACGTCTGGGATCCCAGCCCCGAGCGCGCCGGGGCCTTCGCCTGCCGAGCCGCCGGCCGCGAGCTCACGGAGACCGAATGGGCCGACGCCTTCGGCGACCTGCCGTACCAAAAGGTGTGCGAGGACTCCTGAACGTCAGTTGTCGTTGCGTGCGACCTGCTGGCCGGTGACCACGAAGATCACGCGGTTGGCGACGGACACGGCGTGGTCGGCGATCCGCTCGTAGTAGCGGCCGAGCAGCGCGATGTCGACGGCCGCCTCGACACCGTGCTCCCAGTCGTCACCCAGCAGCTCGGCGAAGCTCTTGCGACGCAGCTGGTCCATGATCTCGTCGTCGCGACCGAGCGCGATCGCGGGCCTCGACGTCGCGGTCGGCGATGATCGACTTGACCCGGCTGACCATGTCCTCGGCGGTCTCGGCCATCTTCACCATGGTGTCGCGGATCGACTCGGGTACGGCGATGTTCGGCACCCGCAGGCGCGCGATCTTGGCGACGTGGACCGAGAGGTCGCCCATCCGTTCCAGCTCGCTGACCATCCGGAGAGCGGAGACGACGACGCGCAGGTCGCCGGCCACCGGCTGCTGGAGGGAGAGCAGCGCGAACGCGTTGTCCTCGACCTTCTCGCGGACTGCGTCGATGGCCCGGTCGGCGCTGATCACCTCTTCGGCGATCGCCGCGTCACCGGTGAGCAGGGACGCCGTGGCCCGGTTGACTGCGGTCTCCACCTGTCCACACATGGCGGCGAGGTCGACGAAGATCGAATCGAGCTGGTCATGGAAGGCTTCGCGCATGGACGAAGCCTAAGGCGAGCCACAACCGACCCGGACCGTCTTCGGTGAACTGGGCGTGAACAGTGGGCGCTCGACGTCCACACGGCGAATTCGACGTGTCAGGATGCGTACGATCAGCGTGTGGACCCGACGACGCAGGCAGCGCTCGCGGCCGTCATCGGAGCAATCGTCGCCGGCGGCAGCGTGCTCGCCCTGGCACATCAGCGATCGCCAGCAGTCCCGCCTGCCCCATGTCGAGGAGCCGCTGGTGCCCCCGGGCGTCGCCGCGGTGCTCTCGGTGCTGCGCTCCAGCGCGGTCGTCGTCGACGCCGAGGACCACGTCCTGAAGGCCTCCGCGCCGGCCTACGCGCTCGGCTCCGGTCCGCGGCAACGAGGTGCTCGTCCCTGACCTGTCGGCCCTGATCCGACAGGTGCGCCGCGACGGCCAGATCCGCGAGACCGAGCTGCACCACGGGCACCGACAGCTCGTCCGCGCGCACGGTCATCGCACGCGTTGCACCGCTGGGCTCGCGCCCGGTGCTGGCGCTGGTCGAGGACCGCACGCGCGAGCGTCGGGTCGAGGCCGTACGCCGTGACTTCGTCGCCAACGTCAGCCACGAGCTGAAGACGCCGGTCGGCGCGATCCGCCTGCTCGCAGAGGCAGTCACCGAGGCCGCGGACGACCCCGAGGCAGTCGAGCGGTTTGCCAAGCGGATGCTGACGGAGAGCGACCGGCTGACCAAGCTCGTCCAGCAGATCATCGAGCTCTCCCGCCTCCGGGGCGACGACCCGCTCGAGGCGCCGGTCCCGGTGTCCCCGGACGACGTGGTCGCCGCCGCCGTCGACACCAGCACCATCGACGCGGGCGCCAAGGGCATTACCCCGGTCACCACGGGCGACAACGAGCTCGAGGTGTTCGGCTCCCTCGACCAGATCAGCGCCGCGGTGAGCAACCTCGTCGCCAACGCCGTGGCCTACTCCGACGGGGATCGCGGGTGCTGGTCAGCACCAAGTCGCTGGGCGACACCGCGCAGATATCGGTCGTCGACCGGGGCATCGGCATCCCGGCCCGCGAGATCGACCGCATCTTCGAGCGGTTCTACCGCGTCGACCCGGCGCGCCACCGCTCCACCGGCGGCACCGGTCTCGGCCTGTCCATCGTCAAGCACGTCGCGGCCACCCATGGCGGCGACGTGAGCGTGTGGTCCGTCGAGGGGCAGGGCTCGACGTTCACGTTGACCCTGCCGCTCAACCCGCACCATCACGACGGACCGTCGGGGCCGGTGGCGATGGTCGTGCCCCCGCGCCGTACACCCGATCCCACCCCCAGAGCCAGACACCACGACGCCGACAGCGGCGCCAACACGGAACAGCAGGAGGTACGCCGGTGAGCACCCCACCGCGTTGTCCGATTCCCCGCTTCGCTCCTCCAGCGAACAACGCGACGGGGACCCCGCATGACCCGGGTACTCGTCGTCGAGGACGAAGAGAGCTACAGCGACGCGCTCGCCTACATGCTCCGCAAGGAGGGCTACGAGGTGGCGATCGCCGCCGACGGCAACTCCGCCATCGCAGAGTTCGAGCGCAACGGCGCCGACATCGTGCTGCTGGACCTGATGCTGCCCGGCCTGCCGGGCACGGAGGTCTGCCGCCAGATCCGTCAGACGTCCAGCGTCCCGGTGATCATGGTCAGCGCGAAGGACGACGAGGTCGACAAGGTGGTGGGCCTCGAGCTCGGCGCCGACGACTACGTCACCAAGCCCTACTCCCCCGCGAGCTCGTCGCCCGCATCCGCGCCGTGCTGCGCCGCGGCCGAGAGCCCGACCTGCTGCCCGACACCCTCGAGGCCGGACCGGTGCGCATGGACGTCGAGCGCCACGTCGTCACCGTCGACGGCTCCGAGCAGCGCCTGCCGCTCAAGGAGTTCGAGCTGCTGGAGATGTTCCTGCGCAACCCCGGCCGGGTGCTCACGCGCGGCCAGCTCATCGACCGCGTGTGGGGCTCCGACTACGTCGGCGACACCAAGACCCTCGACGTACACGTCAAGCGCCTGCGCGCGAAGCTCGAGCCCGACCCGGGCGAGCCGAAGTACCTCGTGACGGTGCGTGGGTTGGGCTACAAGCTCGACCTCTGACCGTCGGCGGGAAGTCGGGGTTCCCTGTCCGGAATCCGCTCGCGCACCGTCATGGTCGTCCGTAGCCTTGACTCGTGACAACGACGCCCGGCACGACGCCGACCCAACCCGTCGAGACGCCGACCGTGGTGGCGCCCAAGGCCCGGCTGCCGCGCTGGCCGCCGTCGCGACCACCCTCGTGCTCTGGGCCAGCGCCTTCGTCGGGATCCGGCACCTCGGCGAGTCCGTGCCCCCGGGCGCGCTCTCGCTGAGCCGGCTGCTGGTGATGGCGCTCGCCCTGCTGGCGCTGATGAAGGGCCGGCTGCCCCGGCTCCCCGACGAGGCGCGAGTGGCCGCTGATCGTCGCCGGTGGGGCGAGCTGGTTCGGCGTCTACAACCTCGCCCTCAACGAGTCCGAGCGGCGCATCGACGCGGCCACGGCGGCGCTGATCGTGCAGATCGGTCCGCTCCCCGGTCGCGCTGCTCGCGACGTTCTTCCTCGGCGAGCGGCTCTCGAAGTGGCTGCTCATCGGCATGGGCGTCGGCTTCTCCGGCGTGGTCATCATCGGCCGCGCGTCCTCCCGGGGTGACAGCGGCGACATGGTCGGCGTGCTGCTCTCGGTGGTCGCGGCACTGACCTTCGCGGTCGGCGTACTGACCCAGAAGAAGCTGCTGCCGCACATGCGCGCCCTCGACCTGACGTTCTGGTATGCCGTCGTGGGCGCCGTCGTCTGTCTGCCGTGGGCCGGCCAGACGGTCAGCGTGCTCGGCGACGCCAGCGCCGACACGCTGTGGTGGATCCTCTACCTCGGCGTCTTCCCCGAGCGCGATCGCCTTCACCACCCGGGCGTTCGCGCTCAGCCACGCCGACGCCGGCAAGTTCGCGCAGTCGACCTTCCTCGTCCCGTTCATCACCGCGCTGATGGCGTGGTTCCTGCTCGACGAGGTGCCGCCGGCGCTGGCGTTCCTCGGCGGCGGGCTGTGCATCGCCGGCGTGCTGCTCACGCGCCGGAAGTCCGCCCCGAAGGCCTGACGACCTGCCATGCTGCGGACATGACTCTGGTCGCCAACTTCCTCGTCGGTGTCGTCGCCGCGCTGCACGCCTACTTCCTCGTGCTCGAGATGTTCCTGTGGACCAAGCCGGCAGGCCGCGCGGCGTTCGGGCTGACTCCCGCCTTCGCGGAGGAGACGAAGTCGCTGGCCGCCAACCGGGGGCCTCTACAACGGCTTCCCGGTCGCCGGGCTCGTGTGGGGCCCGGTCGACGACAACCTCGCCTTCAAGGTCTTCTTCCTCGGCTGCGTGATCGTCGCGGGTCTGTACGGCGCCGCGACGGTCAGCCGCAAGATCCTCTTCGTCCGGGCGGTGCCGGCCGTGCTGGCCCTCGCCGCGGTGCTGCTCGCGGGGTGAGCGCTCGTCGCCGTACAAATGTAACCGGCGTTTACCCTGAACTGACCGGCCGTTGCGTGGGCCGTTCAGTCCGGGTAAACGCCGGTTACATGGAAGGGGAGGGGTCGGTGCCGGCCTCGAGCCAGCCCCGGAACGCCTCGAGGTTGGCCGTCGACTCCCCGCGGGAGATCCGCCACTCCCACTCCTTGCGGATCGAGCTGGCGAAGCCGAGCTCGAGGATGGCGTTGAACGACTCGTCGGCGTGCGCAAGCACGGAGCCGAGGATCCGGTCGAGCTCGCCGTCGTTCACCGAGGAGAGCGGCAGGCGGGCATCGAGGTAGATGTCGCCCGCGTGGTCGACGGCGAACGCGACGGCGTACATCCTCAGGTTGCGCTCGAGGAGCCAGCGGTAGACGCGATCGTGGTTCTCGTCGGGGTTGCGGCACACGAAGGCGTGCACCCCGAGGGCATGCTCCCCGACGTCGAGCCGGACCGGGGTCTGCAGCTTCTTCTCACCGGGCAGCGTGAGCGAGAAGGAGGTGTCACTGAGCGATTCGTAGGCGATCTCGTTGGCGTCGAGATAGCCACGGATCACGTCAGGTGCAGTCACACCGACATCTCATCACGCATCAGTGTGCGGGCGTCGCGGTAGGCCGCGAGCGTGCGCTCCGCGGTCTTCTCCCGGGGAGAAGTCGTGGGCGTGCCGCAGCGCACCCTCGCCGAGCCGGGCGGTCAGCGCCGGATCGTCGATCAGCCGGCGCAGCGCGTTGGCCCAGTCGTGGGCGTCGTGCGAGTCGACCAGCAGGCCGCTGGTCCCGTCGGCGACGACGGTGGTCAGCCCGCCGACCGCGGCGGCCACGACGGGGGTGCCGGTGGCCCTGGGCCTCGGCGGCGACCGGGCCGAACGACTCGTTGTAGGACGGTACGGCGACCGCGGTCGCGGCAGCGCACCAGCGCGCCAGCTCCGGCTGGGCGACCGGCGGCACGAAGCGGACCACGTCATTCAGCTCGAGCTCGTCGGCCAGCTGGGCCAGGGGACTCCGGGTGCTCGAGGCCACTGCCGGACGGGCCGCCGACGATGGGTACGACGAGTCGCGAGCGCAGCGACGGGTCGCGGTCGAGCAGCACGCTGACCGCGCGCAGGAGCACGTCGGGGGCCTTGAGCGGCTGGATGCGACCGGCGAACATCAGCACGATCGCGTCCTCGGGCAGTCCGAGCTGGCGGCGTACGACCCTCTTGTCCGGGGGCTTGAAGACCGACAGGTCGACGCCCGGGTGCACGACCTCGACCCGGTCGGGGTCGGCGCCGTAGAGGTTCATCAGCTGCTTGGCCTCGAGGTCGGTGTTGGCGATCAGCAGGTCCGACGCCTCGACGACCTGCTCCTCGCCGATGACCGCGCGAGCGGCTCGGGGGGTGTCGCCGACGGCGAGCGCCTCGTTCTTGACCTTGGCCATGGTGTGCATCGAGTGCACGAGCGGCACGCCCCAGCGGTCGCGCGCGAGCGCGCCGACCTGACCCGAGAGCCAGTAGTGCGAGTGCACCACGTCGTAGTGGCCGAGCGGCTGGCTGGCCTCGGCACGCAGCACCTCGCGGGCGAACGCACACAGCTGCCCGGGCAGCTCGCCCTTGGTCAGGCCCTCGAAGGGGCCGGCCGCGATGTGGCGCACGTGGACGCCGTCGAAGGCCTCGACGACGGGCGGCAGCTGGGAGGACGTGGCGCGCGTGAAGACGTCGACGGCGATGCCCTGCGCGGCGAGCCGGCGGGAGAGCTCGACGACGTAGACGTTCATGCCGCCCGCGTCACCGATCCCCGGCTGGTCCAGCGGGGAGGTGTGCAGGCTGATCATCGCTACGCGGTCCACGCGGGGTTGAACACGCGTGCGGCGTCAGCGATTCCCGAGGCGGTCCTGCAGGCGGTTGCCCACTCGGCGTACGCCCTCGGCCGCCGCCACCCCGACCGCCAGCGACAGCACGGTCGCGAGCACCGGCGAGGACACCTCGAAGGCGGGGTAGACCCGCCAGTGCAGGAGGTAGATCCACAGCGACGACGCGGCGAGCACGCCGATGAGCGACGCCGCGAGGGACGGCAACCGGACCTGCGGCAGCCAGATCAACGCGAGCAGCCCGACGACGAGGTAGGCCGGCCGCAGCGGCCCGCCGACGATGAAGAAGCCCGGCGCCAGCCAGAGCGTCAGGGCGCTCACGACGAGGCGTTGTCGGGCCGTGCGGGCCTGCGAGATCGCCCAGCCGAGCGTGACCAGCCAGAACATGCCGTTGAGCCGGTGCACGTGGTCGCCGGGGATGCCGAACAGGTCGAAACGACCGGGCGTCAGCGCGATCGTGAGCGCGACGGGCAGGGCGAACGGCCACCGGCGTGACGCGCGGTCGACGGCCGGGATGGCGAGCAGCGCGGCCAGCAGCAGGGTGGAGAGCGCGAGCGCCTCGATGAACCAGTAGCTCCACCTCGGCTCGGACCAGCTCCACTCCGTGAACGACGTGACGAGCAGCGCCTGCTTCCGGGTGATCTCGGTGGTGACCGAGGCGATGGTGCCGATCACCAGCACCGACGGCACGACCACGCGGGCCACCCCTCGCAGCATGCCGCGAACCCGTTGCCCGCGCGGCTGGTCGCCGAGCTGGAAGCGACCGAGGTTGAAGCCGACGACCGCGAGCAGCACGTGCGCGCCGCCCATCAGCACGAAGAGGTTGGCGTGCGACGCCACGATCGTGAAGATCGCCAGCGCCCGCAGCACGACGTTGGTCTCGACAGCGCGGCCCCACTTCGGCTCACCGGCCGAGTCCGCGAGGGCCGCCGCGGACCGCGCGTGCCAACCCGGGGGCAGCTCGCCGAGAAGCCGCTCGAGGCGGAGCGAGGCCTCGACGTAGGACAGCGAGTCGCCACCCGGGTCGACGAAGGAATGCGTCGGCTGGGCGTCCGGGCGGGCGAGCACCGTCGCGAATAGCGCGGTGACGTCGGCCGGCGAAACGCCGTCTCCGCTGGTTGAGCAGTGAGGCGCGCCAGCGCCGAACGTGTCGAAACCAAGGCTCGCTTGAACCAGCGAGGAGTAGTCGACCTTCCCGTTGTCCAGCCGCGGCAGGTCGGGCAGCACCACGACGTCGATCAGCGCGGCGGGCACGCCGGTCACCTCGGTGGCGATGCCGAGCAGGGTGTGTACGGCGACGGGTCGGGCGCCGTCCGCGATGCCGATGACGAGGCGGTCCCCGCCATCGGCGGCCGCGACGACGAACCCCCGGTCGCACAGCGTGCGCTCGACGTGGTCGAGGTCGATGCGGAGCCCGCAGACCTTGGCGAGCCGGTTGCACCGGCCGACGACCTCCCACAGCCCGTCGGGGGAGCTCGCGAGCCGGGTCACCGGTGCGAAGCTCGGCGACGGTCCTGCCCAGTGCGAGGTCGGCGGGCGAGGTGGCATAGCCGAGCATCACGTTGGGTCCGGTGAAGACGAGCTCGCCGACGCCCTCGTCGTTGACCTCGTCCGGGCGGAAGGTGGTGCTCGCCAGCGGCCGGCCGATCGAGGTCGGCGCCGCCAGCGCGAGGTCGGAGGGCAGCACGCTCATGCGTGCCGTGGCCTCCGTGGCGCCGTACATGACGAAGAGGTCGAAGCCGCGGCGCTGGCCGAGCTCGGCGAACCGCCGGACCCGCTCGGGGGCCATCCGGCCACCGGCCTGCGTCAGCGTGCGCAGCGTCGGGGTCGAGCGATCCGCGAAACGACTGCGCTCCAGCAGGTCGAAGGTGTGCGGGACGCCCGGGATCGTGGTGACGCCGTGGGTCGCGACGTCGCTCCAGAAGCTCTCGTCGAGGACCGAGTCGTCGGTGAGCAGCAGGCTCGCACCGGCGAGCAGGTGGCTGTGAAGCACGGACAGGCCGTAGCAGTAGTGCATCGGCAGTGTGGTCGCGGCGACGTCGTCGGACCGGATCGAGAGCGACGCGGCGATGGCGACCGCGTTGGCGAGCAGGCCGTCGAGACCGAGTCGCACCAGCTTGGGCGAGCCGGTGGTGCCGCTCGTCGAGAGCAGGAGGGCGAGGTCGGGGGTGCAGCTCGTGGGCAGACACGTCCCGACGGAAGGTCCGGTGCGCGCCGACGACGACGTCCGGGTCCCGGGCGTCGATGAGCGCGTCGGCGTGCGAACCGGCCACGATCACGACACGGTCGGCCGCGAGGGCGCCGAGGTATTCCACGACCGAGTCGACGTCCTGCCCCGGCGTCTGCAGCACCAGCCGCCGCTCGCCGGCATAGGCATCGGCGACGTCGCGGACGCGACCGGCGAGGTCGGCGTACGACAGGGTCTGGGCACCCGCGCGCAGGGCCACGCGCTCGCCGAACGAGGCGAGGTGGGTCTCGAGCGGCCGGGCGGCGCGTCCGAGGTGCGGGGTGGTGGTCACCCGCGAACTTTAGTAGGTAAGCCTTACCTTCGCCACATGGTGAAGGTCACGCTTCGGGCGTGCCCCGGTGGAAACGTGCCTGCCACTGGCCGCCGGTGCGCTGCCACAGCGTGCTGCGCAGCCGGGTGCCGTCGTCGGAGGACGCGCGCCAGACGAGCAGGATCAGGTCGGGGGCGACCTTGGAGACGGAGATGACGTCGAGGGAGACGGGCTCGTCCAGCGGGCCGACCTCGGCCGGGGTGTCCTCGCGGGTCCACAGGCGACCCGAGGCACCGATCTCCGACCACTGCGGGTGCAGCAGCGCGGCCATCGTCGCGGGATCGCCGCGCACCTCGTCGGTGAGCATCGACCGCTCGAGGGCGACGACCTGCTCCTCGTCGGTCATGGGCGCCTCGAGGTCGGAGAACAGGTCGGGCTCCTCCTCGACCTGCCCGACCGTGGCTGCCGGGTGGGCGGTGCTGCTGCCGACGAAGCCCGGGCCCGGGTCGGCCACGGCGCCCCTCTGGTACGCCGCAGCGGCGGCGTTGGCCCGCACGTCGGCCGCCTCGTTGAGCACGTGTCCGGAGTGGCCCTTGACCCACTCGAACTTCACGTTGGGGCGCATCGCCGCATCGAGGGCCTTCATCAGCTCGACGTTCTTCACCGGCTGGCCGCCCCCGGTCTTCCAGCCCTTGCGCTTCCAGCCGGCCATCCACTTGGTGATGGCGTTGATGACGTAGGTGCTGTCGCAGTAGACGAGCAGGTCGTCGTCGAGGTGCGCGGTCTGCTGGAGCAGGTCGAGGACGGCCATCAGCTCGCCCATGTTGTTGGTGCCGTGGGGCCAGCCGCCCGAGGCCCAGCACGTGTCGTCGACGTACCACGCCCACCCCGCTGGTCCTGGGTTGCCGAGTGCCGAGCCGTCTGCCGCCGCGATGATCACGGGTGCATCCAATCAGGGCTCGTCCGGTCCCTTGATTTCGACACGGCGCTGGCGCGCCTGCTCAATCAGCGGGACGCCGCCGCTGGTTGAGCAGAGAGGCGCCCCCGGCGCCGAACGTGTCGAAACCAAGGCGTCAGAATGGACCACATGACCGACCAGAAGATCGCCGTCGTCACCGGAGCCTCCAGCGGGATCGGGGCGGCCACCGCGTGCGCCCCCGGCGAGCGCGGGCTTCCGGGTGGTGTGCGCCGCTCGCCGTACGGACCGGATCGAGGCTCTGGCGAGAGAGATCGGCGGTGTCGCCATCGCCCCCGGACGTGACCGACGCGGAGTCGGTCACCGCGTTCGCGGCCGCGCTCGACGTCGTGCACGTGCTGGTCAACAACGCCGGCGGCGCGTTCGGGGCGGACTCGATCGAGTCGGCCGATCCCGGGCAGCTGGCGGCGATGTACGACGTCAACGTGGTGGGCCCGGTGCGGGTCACCCGGGCGCTGCTCCCCCCGCGCTGCGCGCCAGCGGCGCCGGCCTGATCGTCAACATGGGCTCGATCGCCGGGCGCCGGACCTACGAGAACGGTGGTGGCTACACGGCCGCGAAGCACGCCACCCGAGCCGTCACCGAGACGCTGCGGCTCGAGCTGAACGGCGAACCGATCCGGGTCTCGGAGGTGGCGCCGGGCATGGTGCGCACCGACGAGTTCTGCCCCCGGTCCGCTTCGGCGGCGACCGGGCCGCAGCGGACAAGGTCTATGCCGGCGTGGCCGAGCCGCTGGTCGCCGAGGACGTCGCCGAGGCGGTGCGGTGGATCGCGACCCTGCCCGCCCACGTCAACATCGACGAGCTGGTGATCAAGCCCGTCGCGCAGGCAGCACCCCACAAGGTGCACCGGGTCTGAAAGACTGCGACCGTGCAGACCATCGGACTCATCGGCGGCATGAGCTGGGAATCCAGCCTCGTCTACTACCGCGACCTCAACCTCGGCGTGCAGGAACGACTCGGCGGGCTCTCCTCGCCGAAGGTCGTGCTGAGCACCGTTGACTTCGCCGAGCTGACCGACCTCGAGGACAACGAGCGCTGGGACCAGATCGGCGACCTGCTGGCCGAGGCCGGCCGCGGCGTCGAGCGCGCCGGCGCCGACTTCCTGCTGCTGTGCACGACGACGTTCCACAAGGTCGCCGACGCCGTCTCCGACGCCGTGGACATCCCGCTGCTGCACCTCGGTGACGTCGTCGCCGAGGCGTGCAAGCAGGGCGGCCACTCGACCGTCGGCCTGATCGGCACCAAGGTCGCCATGGAGGACTCCTTCTTCGTCGACCGGCTCGCCGCCCACGGCGTCACCGTGCTGGTGCCCGACGCGAAGCACCACGACACCCTCAACGACGCGATCTACGACGAGCTCGTCCACGGCAACGTCGTCGACGCCACCCGCCGCCGGGTCGTCGCGATCACCGAGGAGCTGTGGGACGCCGGCGCCGGCGCGATCCTGCTGGGCTGCACCGAGCTGGAGCTGCTGATCCGCCGGGCCGACATCGAGCTGCCCGCGATCCCCTGCACGACGCTGCACGTGCAGGCCGCGATCGACAAGGCTCTCGCCTGATCCTCAGCGGTCGCTGCGCAGCACCGTCGCCGCCAGCTCGTGCAGGTCGCCCGACAACGCCTGCTCCGGGAGCGTGACCGGGTCGCCGTCGGCGACCCTGGAACGTGTAGACGTACATGTCGGGCATCTGCCTGTACGCCGCAGCGCCGGCCGCCGCCGCGTCGAGATCGATGCGCTCCACGAGGGCCCGCACGCCGTCATCGGCGTCGTCGAGCGAGACCACGCCCTCCTCGGTCCGGCCTGCGAAACCTCCCGAGCGCTTGACCCGGACCACGCCCTCGACGCCCGCCTCGACGGGGCCCGGCCGCGGCGCCGAACCCTGCTCCACACCCACCTGCTGCCACGCTCCGGTGACGGCGCCGGCGTGTTCGCCCGCCGCGTCGATGGTGGCCGCCGCGAACGCCGCGAAGTCGGTGGTCGGCGTGAGATTGCCGGAGGTGAGTGCGGCGTACCAGATCTGGCCGGCGCCCCGGAGACTCGTGCCGCCGATTGCGGTGGCTGCGAGCTGGAAGGCGCGGTTGGGGATGCCGGAGTTGAGGTGCACCCCGCCGTTGTCGTCGCTGGTGCGGATGTAGTCGTCCATGTGGCCGACCTGCGGGTCGGCGCCGAGGGTGGGGTCGTCGTAGGCGGTGCCGGGGGCGGCCATGTCGCGCAGGGCCCGGGCGTTGATGGCCTCCACGAAGATGTCCTCGCCGATCAGCCAGTCGCCCTCGGCCGCGGTCTCGCCGGCCGGTGCTGCTTGAAGCAGGCCGCGAACACGTCCGAGACCGACTCGTTGAGCGCACCGGGCTGGTCGCGGTAGACGAGGGCGGCGGTGTGCTCGGTGACCGCGTGCCCGAACTCGTGCGCCAGCACGTCGGCGCTCCCGGTGAACCGCTCGAACACCGTGCCGTCACCGTCGCCGAACACCAGCTGGGTGCCGTCCCAGAAGGCGTTGTCGTAGTCCTTGCCGTAGTGGACGGTGATGCTGACCGGCGCGCCGGCCCCGTCGTAGGAGTCGCGGGCGAACGCCTCGGCGAACATCGCGAGCGTGGCCTCGATCCCGTCCGCGGCCTCGTCGACCGTGACGTCGCCGGTGGCCGGCTGGCCGGCCGCGCGCACCGGTCGGCCGGGGAGCGTCGTCGCGTTGTCGGCGTCGTGGACGGTCCACGCCGGCACGTCGACAGCGCGCGCCGCGGTGGTGCGCGCCCCTGCGGCGCGGGCGCTGCGGCGTACGCGAAGCTGCTCGTCGAGGGCAAGGGCGTCGGCGGCGCCGATGCGCTCGAGGAGCCGGGGCGGGATGAAGGTGCAGGTGTCCCGAGAGATGTCCATGTACTAGGTCTACCCGTTGGCTCCGACAACGCAAGGGCCTTGGGATTCGGGGCCAGCCCCAAGACGCCGGTAACCTTGGGCGGCGCGTCTAACCCGCGCCCTCATTACTTGAAAGCGAGTGCTTTTCGCATGCCTGCACGTTCAGATCTCCGCAACGTCGCCATCGTCGCCCACGTCGACCATGGCAAGACCACGCTCGTCGACGCCATGCTGCGTCAGGCCGGCGCCTTCACCGCGCACCGGGCCGAGAGCGTTGCCGAGCGGGTCATGGACTCCGGCGACCTCGAGCGCGAGAAGGGCATCACGATCCTCGCCAAGAACACCGCCGTGCACTACGCCGGTCCGGCCGGTGGCGGTCAGCCGATGGTCATCAACATCATCGACACCCCCGGTCACGCCGACTTCGGTGGCGAGGTCGAGCGCGGCCTGTCCATGGTCGACGGCATCGTGCTGCTCGTGGACGCCTCCGAGGGCCCGCTCCCCCAGACCCGCTTCGTGCTGCGCAAGGCGCTCAACGCCGACATGCCGGTGATCCCGGTCGTCAACAAGACCGACCGCAGCGACGCCCGCATCGCCGAGGTCGTCGACGAGACCTACGAGCTCTTCATGGACCTCCTCGACGAGAGCCACAGCCGGGGAGGCCCTCGACTTCCCCGTCGTCTACGCCTCGGGCCGCGCCGGCATCGCCAGCCTCACGGCTCCCGAGGACGGCACCATGCCCGAGGGCAGCGACCTCGAGCCGCTGTTCAAGACGATCCTCGAGACCATCCCCGCCCCCGTCTACACCGAGGGCGCGCCGCTGCAGGCCCACGTCACCAACCTCGATGCCTCGCCGTTCCTCGGCCGGCTCGCGCTGGTCCGCGTCCACGAGGGCACCCTGAAGAAGGGCCAGACCGTCGCCTTGGATGCGTCGCGACGGCGAGGTCAAGAACGTCAAGATCACCGAGCTCCTCGTCACCGAGGGCCTCGAGCGCCAGCCGGGCGAGTCGGCCGGCCCCGGCGACATCGTCGCCATCGCCGGCATCCCGGAGATCACCATCGGTGAGACCCCGGCCGACCCGGAGAACCCGGTCGCGCTGCCGCTCATCCACGTCGACGAGCCCGCCATCTCGATGACGATCGGCACCAACACGTCTCCGCTCGTCGGCCGCACCAAGGGCGGCAAGGTCACGGCCCGCCTCGTCAAGGACCGCCTCGACTCCGAGCTCGTCGGCAACGTGTCGCTGCGCATCCTCCCGACCGAGCGTCCCTGACGCGTGGGAGGTCCAGGGGCCGCGGCGAGCTGGCGCTGGCCATCCCGGGTCGAGCAGATGCGTCGTGAGGGCTTCGAGCTCACCGTCGGCAAGCCGCAGGTTGTCACCAAGGAGGTCAACGGCAAGGTGCACGAGCCGTTCGAGCGCCTCACCATCGACGCCCCCCGAGGAATACCTCGGCACGATCACCGAGCTGCTCGCCGCCCGCAAGGGCCGCATGGAGCAGATGACCAACCACGGCACCGGCTGGGTGCGCATGGAGTTCCTGGTCCCGGCGCGCGGCCTGATCGGCTTCCGCACCCAGTTCCTCACCGACACCCGCGGCACCGGCATCGCGCACGGCATCTCCGAGGGCTACGAGCCGTGGGCCGGCGAGATCCGCTCGCGCACCAACGGCTCGCTCGTCGCCGACCGCAAGGGCGCCGCGACGGCCTACGCCATGACCAACCTGCAGGAGCGGGGGATCATGTTCGTCGAGCCCACCACCGAGGTCTACGAGGGCATGATCATCGGCGAGAACTCCCGCGCCGACGACATGGACGTCAACATCACCAAGGAGAAGCAGCAGACCAACATCCGGTCCGCCACCTCCGACAACTTCGAGAAGCTGATCCCGCCGCGCAAGCTGTCGCTGGAGCAGTGCCCGGAGTTCTGCCGCGACGACGAGTGCGTCGAGGTCACCCCCGACGCCGTCCGCATCCGCAAGGTCGTCCTCGACGCCAACGCGCGTGCCAAGACCGCGTCGCAGAGTCGCAAGGCCAACCGCTAGCCATCAGCTCCAGCTGCTGTAACGCCGGGTTGGTGCTTGTTCCACCCCTGATATTTCAGGGTGGGTACAGCTTCTGACCCGGCGTTACAGATTTCGGGGTACGCGCGGGGCGACATCAACCACGCCACCACGACGCCACCCACGGCGCCGAAGAGGTGGCCCTGCCAGAGATCCCGGGCTGGCCGGGAAGCACGCCCAGCAGCGCCCCGCCGTACACCGAGAACACCGCGACGCCGATGAGGATCTGTGTCGGTTGGCGGTTGAAGAAGCTGCGCACGATCAGGTAGGCCAGCCACCCCGAACACCAGCCCGGACGCGCCAATGTGCAGCGTGCCCGGGCCGCCGAACAGCCATGTCCCTGAAGCCACCGATGAGCCAGACCGCGGCCGTGACCACGAGCCACTGGCGCAGGCCGGACAACAGCACCGGGAAGCCCAGCACGAGCAGCGGCACGGTGTTGGCGATCAGGTGCCCGAACCCGCCGTGCAGGAGCGGTGCGAAGAGGATCCCGAGCAGCCCCTCGCTGCTGCCGGGCCGGATGCCCTCACGGTCGAGGCGGTTGTCCAGCACCGTGTCGATGATCTCGGAGAGCCACAGCACCCCGACGAAACCTGCGCTCCACACGCCCGCGACGCGCCACTGCGGATTGCGGCGGGCGTACGGCGATGTGCTCACCTCGCAAGCCTACGAGGGAGGTTGCAGCTGCTGGACGCGACGGGAGACACCGGACCACGACTCGTTGGCGCTGACGGCGACGCCGATCAGGGCGGCCCCCGGGATCGTGCTGTGCGCCCCCTGCCACCCGTCGGGGAGGAACCGCGTGAGCGGCACGGTCAGCGCGTAGGCGATCAGCAGCACGGGGATCCAGCGCGCGACGGCGCCGCCCATCAGCACGCGATGCCGAGCAGCAGCAGCCCCGCGACGAAGGCCAGCACGAAGGCCCCCATGTAGATGTTGAGACCGGCGTCGCGCGACAGTGCATCGACCGCGTCCTCCTCGATCTGCACGTTGACGACGAGGGCGCGGAAGAGGATCAGCATCGCGGCGTAGCCGGCCGTGCCGATGGTGCCGAAGGCGAAGACTGCGGCACCGACTGGCCCGTGCCGCGGCCGCGCTTGGTCAGCAGGCGCAGGAAGG
Organism: Nocardioides sp. B-3; assembly: GCF_024703895.1. Classification (GTDB taxonomy): domain Bacteria; phylum Actinomycetota; class Actinomycetes; order Propionibacteriales; family Nocardioidaceae; genus Nocardioides. The sequence goes on along the minus strand of NZ_CP087968.1, from coordinate 2,331,097 downwards.
TCGGGATGCCGAGGGTCAGCGCGAAGGCGGCATACATGAACGCCGCCGACGCCAGCAACCAGCGGTCCGGGGCGGCTTGCAAGGTGCTGACGAGGTCGGTGCCGTTGGGCGAGGAGGGCAGCGTGAGGGCGCCCATGACCAGCGCGCAGGCGCCTGAGGCGAGCGCTGCAGCGGCGTACGGAACCCAACGATCACCCATGATGGACGAACCTAGTCCTGACCGGACGGACACGGCGGCCAACTCACAGAGATGGCCCTGACGGACTACCCGTCCTGCCGCCGGAGCGGCAGCGGTAACGTCCGTCGCATGACTGCCTCCCCGCACCCTGCCGTCAGAGGAATCCGTCGAGCTGCTCAAGCTCGTCCGTGAGATCGCCGCCAAGGAGCTCGCGCCCCGATCGGCCGAGGCCGAGGCGACCGAGACGTTCCCGCGCGACGTCTTCCGGCTGCTCGGCGAGGCCGGGATCCCGGGCCTGCCCTATGCCGAGGAGTACGGCGGTGGCGGCCAGCCCTACGAGGTCTACCTGCAGGTGCTCGAGGAGATCGCGGCCGTCTGGTCGTCGGTCGGCGTCGGCGTCTCGGTGCACGCGCTGTCGTGCTTCGGGCTCGTCACCGCGGGCACCGAGGAACAGAAGCAGGAGTGGCTGCCCGACATGCTGTCGGGCGACCTGCTCGGCGCCTACTGCCTCTCCGAGGCGCACGCCGGCTCCGACCCCGCGGCGATGAAGACCACCGCTCGACGCGACGGTGACTCCTACGTCCTCAACGGCGCGAAGGCGTGGACCACGCACGGTGGCCACGCCGACTTCTACAAGGTGATGGCGCGGACCTCCGAGGACCGGGGCGGGATCTCGTGCTTCCCGGTCCCCGCCTCGTCGGAAGGTCTCACCGCCGACGCCCCGGAGCGGAAGATGGGGCTCACCGGTTCGGCGACCGCGACCATGCGCTTCGACGACGTCCGGGTCCCCGCCGAGCGCCGGCTCGGCGAGGAGGGCGACGGGCTCAAGATCGCCCTCGCCGGGCTCGACTCCGGGCGGCTCGGGATCGCCGCGGTCGCGACCGGGCTCGCCCGGGGGCGCCCTCGACGCGGCCGTGGCCTACGCCCGCGAGCGCGAGACCTTCGGCAAGAAGATCATCGAGCACCGGGGCTTGGCCTTCGTGCTCGCCGACATGGAGGCCGCGATCGTCTCCGCGCGCGCCACGCTCCTGCACGCCGCACGCCTCAAGGACGCCGGCAAGCCCTTCTCGCGCGAGGCCTCCATCGCCAAGATGGTCGCCACCGACAACGCGATGAAGGTGACCACCGACGCCGTCCGGGTCCTCGGCGGCTACGGCTACACCCGCGACTTCCCGGTCGAGCGCTACATGCGCGAGGCCAAGGTGATGCAGATCTTCGAGGGCACCAACCAGATCCAGCGGATGGTCATCTCCCGCTCACTGGCCAAGGACAACTCGGGATCCATCAGCCGCGACACAATCGGCTGACCGCCCCATCCAGACTGAAGGACTCCGCATGCTCAGGTTCGGCTACAAGGCATCCTCCGAGCAGTTCGCCCCTCGCGAGCTCGCCGACCCGGCGGTGCTCGCCGAGGAGTCCGGCTTCGACTCGGTCTTCATCAGCGACCACCTGCAGCCGTGGCGCCACGACGGCGGTCACGCCCCTGCCGCGCTGCCGTGGCTGGGTGCGGTCGCCGCGCGTACCACCCGGGTCGCCATCGGCACCAGCGTGCTGACCCCGACCTTCCGCTACCACCCCGGCGTGATCGCTCAGGCCTTCGCGACGCTGGGCTGCCCGGCCCCGGGCCGGATCATCCTCGGCGTCGGCTCCGGCGAGTCCCTCAACGAGGCACCGCTCGGGCTCGAGTGGCCCGAGGGGAAGGAACGCTTCGCCCGCCTCAAGGAAGCGCTCCGGGTCATCCAGTCCCTGTGGGCCGGCGAGCGCGTCACCTTCGACGGCACCTACTACCAGCTCGCCAACGCCACGATCTACGACCTTCCCGAGCAGCCCGTCCCGTTGTACGTCGCCGCGTCGGGCCCCTCCGCCACGCGACTCGCCGGCCGGGTCGGCGACGGGTTCATCTGCACCAGCGGCAAGGGCCGTTCGTTGTACGTCGACACGCTGCTGCCCGCACTCGCCGAGGGCGCGGCCAAGTCGGACCGGACGCTGGACGACCTCGACCTGATGATCGAGGTGAAGGTCTCCTTCGACGAGGACCTCTCCCGCGCGATGGACGACACCCGCTTCTGGGGCGCGCTGGCGCTCTCGTCCGACGAGAAGACCGGGGTCGAGGACCCGATCGAGATGCAGCGCCTCGCCGACGCGCTCCCGGTCGAGCGGACGGCTTCCCGCTTCATCGTCTCCAGCGACCCCGACGAGCACGTCGAGAAGATCTGGGAGTACGTCGAGATGGGGTTCCGCCATCTCGTCTTCCACGCGCCGGGTCCGGACCAGGCGCGGTTCATGGCGGCGTACGAGAAGGACGTGCTGCCTCTCCTCCGCGCCCGGGCGTCAGCCGCGGGTCTCTGACACCAGCCAGCGTCCGAGCAGCGTGCCGTCCTGCTCGAGCAGGGACACCGGCTCCGGGGCCACGTCCACGTCAACTCCCGCCGGGATCCGCAGGTGCGCGCCGCCGATGAGGCGCGGCACGATCGTGTGGCAAAGCTCGTCGACCACACCGGCGGCGAGGAGCGAGCCGAACAGGTGCGGCCCGCCCTCGGACAGCTGGTCTCGCCAACCCCGCGTCGCCAGCTCGGCCTTCATGGCTTTCAGGTCGACCTCCCCCTCGCCGAGGACGAGCGTGTTCTCGATGCCGATGCGTGACCTCGTCTCGGCCGGGTGCGGCGCCGTCGCGACGGTCGCCATCGTGATCCGCCCGGGCGGCGCGTCGACCGGGCTCTCGGGGACCCGGCCTGAACGACTCACGACCACGAGCGGCTTCCTCGGGACTGGTAGCCCTCCGCCCGCAGCGTGCCGGCCCCGACGACCGGGCAGTCGGCGCGGTCGCGGAGCGCGTTGAAGACCCGCATGTCCGCGGCGTTGTTGATGCTCTTGCTCAGCCCGTCCGTGCCCTGCGCCGCGCCGTCGACCGTGCTGACGAAGTTGACGCGCAACCACGGCTCCGCGCGGGGGGCGTAGGCCTCGGCGAGCTCGGCGTCGGACAGGTCGGCCAGTGGCTGCAGGCTGAGTTCGGTCACCGTCCTAGTGTGGCTCCCGTGATCACGCTTGCCGACCTCGGCTCACTGCACACGGAGCACGGCGACGCATGGGCCGCGCCCGTGACGCCGGTCGTCTTCTCCTCACCGCACGGGGATGTCGTCGTCGGCGACGGCCCCGTGACCCTGATGGGCTGCGTCAACCTGTCGCGCGACTCGACCTATCGCGAGAGCGTCGCGACCTCGCCGGCCGACGCCGTGCGGATGGGCCGGATCCGGGTCGCCCGGGGGTGCCGCGATCATCGACCTCGGTGCGGAGTCCAGCAACGCGCGCCGCCCGGGTCGGCCCCGACCAGCAGATCGCGACCCCGGTGCCGGCCGTCGAGGGGCTGGCCGAGCACGCGATCGTGTCCGTCGAGACCTACGAGCCGCGCGTGGTGAAGGCGTGCCTCGCCGCCGGTGCCGGGATCCTGAACATGACCGGCCGCGAGCACGAGGACGAGATGCTCACGCTCGCCGCGGAGCACGAGGCGGCGGTGGTGATGTGCTTCGGCGACGCCGCGAATGTCCGAGAACCCACCGACGTCCCGCCCGACGGCGACCCGATGCCCGTGCTGCTCGAGCACTTCGCCGTACGACTCGAGAGGGCTCGCGAGCTCGGCGTCGACCGCGTCGTCATCGACCCCGGGATGGGCTTCCACTACGGCAACCTGCTCGACCCGCTGGAGCGGTCACGGCACCAGACCCGCGTGCTGACCCAGACCTTCCGGCTGCGGCCGCTCGGGGTGCCGGTGTGCAACGTGCTGCCGCACACCTATGACCTCTTCGGCGACGAGTTCCGCAAGGCCGAGGGGTTCTACGGGGTGCTGGCCGCGCTCGGCGGAGCCCACCTGCTCCGCATCCACGAAGTTCCCCACCTGCGCGTCGTGCTCAACGCGCTCCGGGCCCCGGAGGTCCGATGATCTGAGGCAGTTGGTCGGCAACGGCGCTGTCTCAACGCTCATCCGCCGCGCACGAACACCCAACTGCCTCAGACATGCGAAGTCGCACCACATCGGCCAGAACTGATCGGACGTAGTCCCTGGTCCGACATGACCTGCTCCCACGTGAACCTCAGGACGACCCAGCCACGTCGCGCGGCCTCGGTGTAGCGGCGGATGTCCTTGCGGAGGGCGTCGCGGTCGCTGTGGAACTCGAACGAGTCGCACTCGATGATGATCCGCAGCCTCCGGTCGGCCGAGTCGACCGTGCCGATGCCCGGGATGAAGACACGGGGCTCCACCTCGAGCCCCGGCACTTCGTGGCAGATCGCCCGCGTGCACGACTCGAACGGGTTGTCCGCCCTGCCGTCCGCGGCCGCGGCCACCTTGAGTGCACGCGGCCGGCCGGTCCGGGGCGACCGGGCTGCTGCCTCCAGCAATTCCTGCTGCGTCACGTCGCCCGACCGCAGGGCAGAGTCGGCGACGGACAGCGCTTCGTCGTAGGCGTAGGCCCGGGCACAGTCGATGACCGTGCGGACAGGGCGGGTCACGCCCTCTGACTGCTGCGTCGGCGCAACCTCCGCCCAGTGCACCTCCACGTCCTCCTCCGGCCGGGCCCGGTTGCGTCGGATCGTGATGCATGGCCGATCCGGCACGGTCTTGACCTTCCAGCCGTGGTGCACCGCAGCGCTGAGGTGGGAGACGTGGCCGCCGATCGCCACGGCCGTCTCCCGAGCCCCCTCGGAGGAGAGCGCATAGAGTCCCCGCCGCAGTCGAACAATCGAACCGCTCGCCAGCGATCGGTCGATCTCCGATCGTGTGGCCAGCTCGGTGAGGGCGCCGTACTCCAGCACGCCGCCGAACATGCGGACGAGCTCCTCCGGACTGAACCTGCCGTCACTCATGCCGCCGACACTGACCGATCCGGCTGCTGCTCGCATCTCGCTGTCCATAGGCACACGTGAGGCAGTTGATCGGGTACGGCGACAGCGGCACGCTCGCCGACTTGCTCGACGACTCCAACTGCCTCAGTTGTGCGCCCACATACAGTCGCTACATGAGCCCGACCCGATCTGACTGCCCGGCGCTCGATGCGAGCGATCCGTTGGCTTCCTTCCGGCACGAGTTCGTCCTGCCGGAGGGCGTGATCTACCTCGACGGCAACTCGCTGGGGGCGCTCCCGAAGCGGACGGCCGCGCACGTGCAGAACGTCGTCGCCGAGGAGTGGGGACAGGGGCTGATCCGCAGCTGGAACGACGCCGGCTGGTTCGACGCGCCCCGCACCCTCGGTGACCGGGTCGGTCGGCTGATCGGCGCCGGGGCGGGCCGAGTCGTGGTGTGCGACTCGACCTCGATCAACGTCTTCAAGGCGCTGACCGCGGCGCTCGGTCTGCGCGCCGATCGCCGCGTGGTCGTGGGCGATCGCGACAACTTCCCCACTGACCTCTACATGATGCAGGGCGCGGCCGCCGGTCACGAGCAACGGCTGGTCTCGGCCGACGGTCCGTCCCCCGGAGGACGTGCTCGACGGAGACGTCGCCGCGGTGGTGCTCACGCACGTCGACTACCGGACCGGTCGGATGTACGACATGGCCGCCGTCACCGCGCAGGTGCAGGCCGCGGGTGCGCTGATGATCTGGGACCTGTGCCACAGCGTCGGTGCGCTCCCGATCGACCTCGACGGGTGCGGCGCGGACTTCGCCGTCGGCTGCACGTACAAGTACGTGAACGGCGGCCCCGGCGCCCCCGCCTTCATCTACGTCGCGACGCGTCACCCGGGACGCCGTCACCCAGCCGCTGTCCGGCTGGCACGGGCACGCCGACCCGTTCGCGTTCACGCCTTCCTATGAGCCGGCCCCGGGCATCACCCGCTTCCCCGGTCGGCACCCCGCACCTGCTCAGCTATGCCGGGCTCGAGGCGAGCCTCTCCCTGTGGGACGAGGTCTCGCTCGACGCCGTACGCGCGAAGAGCCCGGCCCTGACGGACCTCTTCATCTCGCTGGTCGAGGGACGCGTGGGCGACCACGTCGAGGTCGTCACGCCCCTCGACCACGCGGTCCGCGGCAGCCGGGTCTCCCTGCGCCACGAGGACGGCTACGCCCCCATGCAGGCCCTCATCGAGCGCGGCGTGATCGGCGACTTCCGGGCGCCCGACCTGATGCGGTTCGGCTTCACCCCGCTCTATGTCGGGTACGCCGATGTGTGGGACGCCGTCGACGTGCTCACCGATGTCCTGACGACCGAGATCTGGCGCGAGCCGAAGTACGCCACCCGCCTCGCCGTCACCTGAGGGGCGGTCAGCGCAGGAAGCGGCGGATCCCGGTGGCCAGCCCATCGGCGTACCGCCCCCGGCCGCGGGCCGACGTCATCACGGCAGCCTCGCCCGCGTTGCGCATGTTGCCGAGCTCGACCATCACGGTCGGGATGTCGGAGAGGTTGAGCGTGCCGAGGTCTGAGCGGACGTCGAGCCCGTCGCCGCCGGCGATGTAGTTGGCGACCGGGAACCCGGACGACAGCAGCCCGGTGCGTACGGCGCCCGCCAGCCGCAACGAGGGCCGGTGGATGTCGGAGGTCCACGGCGAGCGGTCGGCCGGCGCGATGACGTGGAAGCCACGGGCGCCGGCGGCATACGAGCCGTCACCGTGCACGGAGACCTTGAGGTCGGCGTGGATGCGGTTCCCCGCCCGGCCGCGGGCATCGACGCACGGTCCCCAACGGTCCTCGCGGTTGGAGGTCCGCGTCATCACGACGCGCGCACCCGGGTCTCGCAGACGGGCCCGCAGTGCGACCGACACCTCCCGGGCAGAACGTCGCCTCGGGGTAGCCGCCGTTGGTCGCCGTACCCGTGGTGTTGCAGGGTTTGTCGAACCCGCCGGCCGGCACGAGCCGGTTGATCCGGGACGGGAAGTTGTGGTTGCCCAGCTGGTGTCCGGGGTCGATGACGATGGTGGTTCCCGCCAGTGGCGTCGACGCCACCAGCAGGGCACCGGCCAGCGACGCGAGCATCAGGCCGAGAAGCCCTCGGGGTTCTGCGACTGCCAGCGCCAGAGGTCGGTGACCATGTCGTCGATCGACCGGGTGGCCTTCCAGCCCAGCTCGGCCTCGGCGCGAGTCGGGTCGCCGTAGGTCTCGGTCAGGTCTCCGGCGCGACGGGGCATCACGGTGTAGGGGATCTCCTTGCCGGCGGCCCTCTCGAACGCCGCGATCATCTCGAGGACGGAGGTGCCGCGCCCGGTGCCGAGGTTCCGGGCGCGGGCGCCGCCCTCGGATGACGACAGGTGCTCCAGCGCAGCCACGTGGCCCGCGGCGAGGTCGAGCACGTGGATGTAGTCGCGCAGCGGGGTCCCGTCGGGGGTGGCGTAGTCGTCACCGAAGACCTGGAAGCGACTCGCGGCGACCGACCGCGACCCGGGCGATGTAGGGCGTCAGGTTGTTGGGGATGCCCGACGGGTCCTCACCGATCTCGCCGGACTCGTGCGCCCCGACGGGGTTGAAGTAGCGAAGGATGCCGATGCGCCACGATGGGTCGGAGACGGCGAGATCCTTGAGCATCTGCTCGATCATCACCTTCGTCCAGCCGTAGGGGTTGCTGGCGCCGAGCGGTTCGTGGTCCTCCTGGTAGGGCACCGGCGCGAGGTCGCCATAGACCGTCGCGGAGGAGGAGAAGACCAGCTGACGCGTGCTCGAGGCGGCCATCGCCCGCAGCAGCACGAGCGTCGACTCGAGGTTGTTGCCGTAGTAGTCGAGCGGCTTGGCCACGCTCTCCCCGACGGCCTTGTGCCCGGCGAAGTGGATCACTGCGTCGTAGCCACCTTCGGCGAACAGCGCCGTCACGGCCGGCTCGTCGCGCAGGTCGAGCTCGTGCACGCCCACGTCACGTCCCGACAGCTTCTCCACACGCCGGATCGACTCGGCCGAGGAGTTGTCGAAGTTGTCGAGCACCTCGACGACGTGGTCGTGCGCCAGCAGCTCGAGGACTGTGTGTGAACCGATGTACCCGGCGCCGCCGGTGACGAGGATCTTCATGGTGCGGAAGCCTACGGCCGGGGCGGCTGCCAGACTCACCCTCATGCCCACCGCTCTCATCACCGGGATCACCGGCCGGGACGGCCTCTACCTCGCGGAGCTGCTGCTCGCGAAGGGGTACGACGTCCACGGCGTGATCCGCGGCCAGAACAACCCGCGCCGCGAGCTCGTCGAGCGCCTCGTGCCCGACGTCCGGCTCCACAACGGTGACCTCACCGACCTGTCCAGCCTGATGCGCGGCTGCGCGAGTCCAACCCGGACGAGGTCTACAACCTCGGCGCCGTCAGCTTCGTCGCCTACTCCCGGGAGAACGCGTTCGTCACCAGCGACGTGACCGGCATGGGCGTCCTCAACCTGCTGGAGGCGGTCCGGCTGCACGCCGGCGACGACCCGTCGGCCGTGCGTTTCTACCGAGCCTCGAGCTCGGAGATGTTCGGCAAGGTGCAGGAGACGCCGCAGCACGAGAAGACCCTGCTGTGGCCGCGTTCGCCGTACGGCGTGAGCAAGGTCTACGGCCACTACATGACCATCAACTACCGCGAGTCCTACGGCATGCACGCCAGCTCCGGGATCCTCTTCAACCACGAGTCACCGCGCCGCGGCGAGGAGTTCGTGACGCGCAAGGTCAGCAAGGCCGTCGCCGCGATCAAGCTCGGCCTCCGGGACGAGCTGGTCATGGGCAACCTCGACCGCGTCGCGACTGGGGCTTCGCCGGCGACTACGTCGACGCGATGTGGCGGATGCTGCAGCAGCCCGAGGGTGACGACTACGTCATCGCGACCGGCGAGACGCACACGATCGAGGAGCTCGTCCGCATCGCCTTCGCCCACGTCGGCATCGACGACTGGAAGCGCTACGTCCGCCGGGACCCGGCCTTCATGCGCCCCGCCGAGGTGGACGAGCTGATCGGCGACGCGAGCAAGGCCCGCGAGGTGCTCGGCTGGGAGCCGACGGTGCGCTTCGAGGAGCTCATCGCGATGATGGTCGACGCCGACGTCGCGGCCCTCAAGGCCGGCTGGTGAGACACCGGTGACCGGGGCACTCGTCACCGGCATCAGTGGCCGGGACGGCAGCTACCTCGCCGAGCGGCTGCTCGCGGAGGGCGTCGAGGTGCACGCGCTCGTCCTGCGCGACGACGCGTCGCCGTACACACCGACGGGGGTCACGCTGCACCACGGCGACCTCACCGACGTCGAGGCCATCCGTCGGCTCGTCCTCGATCTCGCGCCCGACGAGGTCTACAACCTCGCGGCGATCAGCTCCGTCGCGCAGTCGTGGGACGAGCCCGACACGGTCGCCCGCGTCAACGGCCCGGCCGCGGTCGCGCTGATGGAGTCCGCCCGGCAGGTCGGCGACCACGTCCGCTTCATCCGGGCGTCCAGCGCCGAGATCTTCGGACAACCCGACTCCTCTCCCCAGAGCGAGACCACGCCGGTCCGTCCGCTCAACCCGTACGGCGCCGCGAAGGCCTACGCACATCTCGCGATCGGCGTACAACGCCAGCGCGGAGCGCACGCGTCCAGCCTCGTGCTCTACAACCACGAATCCCCGCGCCGGCCCGAGAGATTCGTGACGCGCAAGATCACCGCGGGGGTCGCCGCCATCGCACATGGCCGAGCCGGCACCCTCACCCTCGGCAACCTCGAGGCAAGGCGAGACTGGGGCTGGGCGCCCGACTACGTCGACGCGATGCTGCGGGCCGCCCGGGCCGACGAACCGGACGACTACGTCGTCGCCACCGGCGTCGGTCACACCGTGTGCGACTTCGTCGCCACCGCCTTCGGGCACGCCGGCATCACCGACTGGGAGCCGCTGGTGTCCAGCGACCCAGCGCTGACCCGCCCGGCCGACGCGACCGACCTCACGGGCGATGCGACGCACGCCCGTGACCAGCTGGGCTGGGAGCCGACCGTGGACTTCGACGGGCTGGTGGCCGCGATGGTGGCGGCCGACATGCGAGAGAACTCATGACACCGTGCCAGTGACCTGAGATCGTGGCTGACGTTGTATCTGCCATGGAGGGAGATCGGGCGTGACGGTTGAGAGCACTGGCACGCCTCGCGTCACCGCGTGGTCGACCCCTCGGGCCGCCAAGCGCACCTTCGACATCGTGGGCGCGATGGCACTGATGGTGCTGTTCGCACCGGTGCTCCCGGTCGCAGCCATCAGGATCCGCGCGCACGACCGTGGACCCGTGATCTTCCGCCAGCTCCGCGTGGGTCGCGACGGAGAGCCGTTCGAGTGCCTCAAGCTCCGCTCGATGATGGTGGGCGCCGAGGCGATGCTCCCCGAGCTGCACCGCGCTTCGACCACACCGGCGGTCTGTTCAAGCTTCCCGACGACCCCCGCGTCACCGGGCCGGGGCGGTGGTTGCGCCGGTTCTCGCTGGACGAGCTCCCCCAGCTGGTCAACGTGCTCCGCGGGCAGATGAGCTCGGTCGGACCTCGCCCGCCGTTGCCGACCGAGGCATCGGCGTACACCGCCGAGATGCGGCGACGACTGCGCGTCCGCCCCGGGATGACCGGCCTGTGGCAGGTGTCCGGGCGCTCGGACCTGCCGTGGGACGAGGCGATCAGGCTGGATCTCCAGTACGTCGACAACTGGTCGCTGCGCCGGGACCTGATGATCCCGGCGCGCACCTTCGCGGCGGTCGTGCGACCGCGCGGGGCCTACTGACCCGCCTGCTCCTCGAGGAGCCCGAGCAGGTAGGTGCCGTAGCCACTCTTGACCAACGGCTCGGCCCGCTCGGCGAGCTCGGCGTCGGACAGGAAGCCCATCCGCCGGGCGACCTCCTCGGGGGCGCCGATCTTGAAGCCCCGGCGGCCCTCGATCGTGCGGACGAAGTTGCTGGCGTCGTTGAGCGAGTCGAACGTGCCGGTGTCGAGCCATGCGGTGCCGCGAGGCAGCACCTCCACCCGGAGGTTGCCCTGCTCGAGATAGATCCGGTTGAGGTCGGTGATCTCGAGCTCGCCGCGCGCCGACGGCTTGAGGTCGGCGGCGTGGCCGATCACGTCGTTGTCGTAGAAGTAGAGCCCCGGCACCGCGAAGTGGCTCTTGGGGCGTTCGGGCTTCTCCTCCAGCGAGAGCGCCCGGCCGTCGGCGTCGAACTCGACGACGCCGTAGGCCTTCGGGTCGGCCACGTGGTAGCCGAACACCGCGGCGCCCTCGAGGTTCTCGAACCGGCGCAGCCGGGTGCCGAGGCCCGTGCCGTAGAAGATGTTGTCGCCGAGCACGAGCCCGGCGGTCTCGCCACCGATGTGGTCGGCGCCGATGATGAACGCCTGCGCCAGCCCGTCGGGACTCGGCTGCACCGCGAAGGTGATGTTCACGCCGAACTGCGAGCCGTCGCCCAGCAGCCGGTGGAAGCCCTCGGCCTCGTGCGGGGTGGTGATGATCAGGACGTCCCGGATCCCCGCGAGCATCAGGGTGGAGAGCGGGTAGTAGATCATCGGCTTGTCGTAGACCGGCACGAGCTGCTTGCTGATGCCCTGCGTGATGGGGTGCAGTCGCGACCCAGTGCCGCCGGCCAGAATGATTCCGCGCATGGCGGTCACCTTATGGCCCGGGGCGTTTGACACCATGACGCCCATGCCCGTGGCCTCCGTACGACGACGCGTCGCCCTCACGCTGGTGGCGGCGCTCGTCCTCTTCGCGGTCGCCGTCGCCGTACCCCTCGGCTGGACGTGGTGGCAGGGCAACCAGGCCCGGGCCTCGCTGGAGAAGGCGCTCGTGGCCCTGCAGGACGAGGACGTCGACGAGGCGCGCGGGCACGTCGAGGACGCTCGGGCGTACGCCGACCGCGGGGTCGCCACCCGCCACGGAGTCGTCGGCACGCTGTGGCGCAACCTGCCGATCCTCGCACCGGCCGCGGACGACGCCGTGCGGATGGCCGACGCCGTCGACGACCTGACCGCGGTGGCCGAGGAGGGCATCGCGATCTACCCTGCAGCTCACCGGCGACGAGGGCCGCCTGGTCACCAACGGCAAGGTCGACCTGGCCACGCTCACCGACGTCCTCGACTCCTTCGATGACGTCCGGGTCCATGTCGCGCGGGCCCGGGACTCCCGGCCTCGGTCGAGGCGGACGCTCCCCTGCTCGGCTCGAAGATCGCCGAGCTCCGACGACGAGGGGCTCGCAGGCCTGCGCCCGGTCGAGCGCGGCGTGAAGACGCTGGCGCCGCTCGCCGACGTCCTTCCCGACCTGCTCGGGAAGAACGGCCGGCGCGACTACCTGATCGCGATCCTCAACCCGGCCGAGCAGCTCTACTCCGGCGGGACCCCGCTCACCTTCACCCCGATGTCGGTGCGTGACGGCAGGATCGACATGGGGGTTCCCCGAGACACCGCCACCCACGGTGCTGCCTTCTTGCCGCGCACGTGGCCGAAGGTGCGCGGCAACCCGTTCCACCACGGCGCGCTGCGGATCGGCACGGCGACCTTCGCCCCCGACTGGTCGGTGTCCGGCGAGGAGACCCTGCGCGCGTGGCGCAGCCTGGGCCGCAAGCAGATGGACGGCCTGATCGCGATCGACGTGATGGCGCTGCGCGACCCGGTCGCCATCACCGGCCCGATGCAGGTCCCGTTCTACGGCGAGGTCAACGCCGACAACTTCGTGCAGACCCTGATCGGCAGCTACGACTACATCCTCGACTCCCGCGGCCGGCACGCGGTCAACCGAGCGCTGGTCCCGATCTTCCGCGACCGGTTGTTCCGCACCGGCCAGTTCGTCGAGAAGCTCCGAGCACTCAAGCACAACGCGGACGGTCGCCACTTCGCGCTCTACCTGCGCGGACCCGGCCGCACAACGTGCCGTCGCGCGCCTCGGCCTCACGGGCGAGCTCTCGGACACCGACCACGACTATCTCGGGGTCTTCACCCAGAACGCCGTCCCCAGCAAGACGGACTACTGGCAGAGCCGCACCGTCACCTCCGACGTCGTGCTGAAGACCGACGGCAGCGCATCCGTCACGGCGACCACCCGGATCCACAACGACTCGACGCCCTACCCCTTCGACGGCCCCGACCCGCGCCGGGGGATATTCGACCCGGTTCGCCACGTTGTCGATCGCGCACTTCCTCCCGCGGGGCGCCAGCAACGTGCTGGGCCGCGTCGACGACGAGCTGTTCGAGCCGATCGTCAACGACTTCTACGGTCGCCCGTTCGTACGCCGCACGGTTCCCTTCAAGCCCCGGGAGACCCGTGAGCTCGCGGTGGCCTACGACGTGCCCCGCGCCGCCGAGGTCGAGGGCGACGAGCTGACCTACCGCCCGGACATCGACCCGCAGGGCCTGGCGCGACCGTCGGCGATCAGCGTCACACTGCATCTTCCGCCGGGCTCCGCGGTCGTCGAGATGCCGGAGGGCTGGGTCGCGCTCGACGCCGACACCATCGCTCGGGGCGGCCCCGCCCTGATCTCCCAACAGTCCTTCAAGGTGAAGCTCTCCCTGACACGATGACGCTCGTGCCGTCCGCCCCGTCCCTGCGAAAGCCGATCGTTCTCCCGGCATTCGCGGCGGGGATGGTGGCCCCGGGCGTCTCCGTCGCCCGCGCGCCCGACCCGCAGGGCATGGTCCGACCGGAGTCCGTCACCACCACGGTGCGGTTCCCCCGGGGCTTCAGCGTGCCCGACCTGCCGGACGGCTGGACGGCGGTCGGCGACCGGGCTGCGACTGGTCTGCCGAGGCGCTCGACGAGTCTCCACGCCTCACGCTCAGTGCCGGAAGTTCCGCGTCCAGCCCGTAGGATCCCCGCCATGGATCGACTTCTCGTGACCGGCGGCGCCGGCTTCATCGGCTCCAACTTCGTCCACTACCTCATGCGCGAGACCGACGTCCGCGTCACGGTGCTGGACAAGATGACCTACGCGGCCAGCAAGGAGGCCCTCGACGGCCTCCCCGAGGACCGGGTCTCGCTCGTCGTCGGTGACATCGCCGAGGCCGACGTCGTCGACCCGCTCGTCGCCGAGCACGACGCCGTCGTGCACTACGCGGCCGAGTCGCACAACGACAACTCGCTCAACGACCCGTCGCCGTTCATCAAGACCAACATCCTCGGCACGTTCACCATCCTCGAGGCCGTGCGCAAGCACGAGAAGCGCCTCCACCACGTCTCCACCGACGAGGTGTACGGCGACCTCGAGCTCGACGACCCGAAGCGGTTCACCGAGGACACCCCCTACAACCCCTCGTCGCCGTACTCCGCCTCGAAGGCCGGCTCCGACCACCTCGTGCGCGCCTGGGTGCGCCTCGTTCGGTGTCCGGGCCACCGTGTCCAACTGCTCGAACAACTACGGTCCCCGGCAGCACATCGAGAAGTTCATCCCGCGCCAGATCACCAACGTCATCGACGGCATCCGCCCCAAGCTCTACGGCTCGGGCGAGAACGTCCGCGACTGGATCCACGCCGACGACCACTCCTCGGCCGTGTGGACCATCCTGAACAAGGGCGTGATCGGCGAGACCTACCTCATCGGCGCCGACGGCGAGAAGAACAACCTCGAGGTCGTGCAGCTGATCCTCAAGCTGATGGGCCGGGCCGAGGACGCGTTCGACCACGTCAACGACCGCGCCGGCCACGACATGCGTTACGCCATCGAGTCGGGCAAGCTGCGCCGAGAGCTCGGCTGGTCGCCGCAGTTCCGGGACTTCGAGTCCGGACTGGCCAACACCATCGAGTGGTACCAGAACCACCAGGTCTGGTGGCGCCCCGTGAAGGAGGCCGTCGAGGCCGCCTACGCCCAGAAGGGCCAGTAAGTGTCCCTGCCCTCCCTCGAGACCACGCCCATCCCGGGCACGGTCGTGGTCCGGCTGGACCGTCGTGACGACTCCCGCGGGTTCTTCAAGGAGAACTGGCAGCGGGAGAAGATGCTGGCCCTCGGGCTGCCCGACTTCGGCCCGGTCCAGAACAACGTCTCCTTCAACTCCGACCGCGGCGTGACCCCGAGGCATCCACACCGAGCCGTGGGACAAGTTCGTCTCCCTCATGACGGGCCGGATCTTCGGCGCCCGGGTCGACATGCGCCGAGGGTGAGTCCTTCGGCGCGACCTTCACGCTCGAGATGGACACCGCGGTCGCGGTCTTCGTCCCGCGTGGAGTCGGCAACAGCTACCGAGTGCTCGAGGACGCAACGGCCTACACCTACCTCGTCAACGAGCACTGGCGTCCCGGCGTCGCCTACCCGGCGCTGGCTCTCGACGACCCCACGGTCGCGATCGCGTGGCCGATCCCGCTGGCCGAGGCGATCATCTCGGACAAGGACCAGCACAACCCGACGCTCGACCCGTCGACCGCGATCGCGCCGAAGAAGACGCTGATCATCGGCGCGCTCGGCCAGCTCGGCCGCGCCCTGCAGGTCGACTTCCCGGGCTCCGACCTCGTCGACCTCGTCGAGGGCCATGGCGTCACCGCGCTCGACCTGACCGACGCTGCCGCGGTCGCCGCCCGGCCCCGGCACGAATACGCCGCGGTCCTCAACGCCGCCGCCTACACCGCCGTCGACGTCGCTGAGACGCCAGATGGTCGCCGTACGTCCCGGGCCGCGAACGCGACCGCCCCCGCGACCCCGGCGGGCCTGGCCTGCGACGCACGGCTTCACGCTCGTGCACTACTCCTCGGAATACGTCTTCGACGGCACCGCGGAGGAGCACACCGAGGACGAGCCCGTCTCGCCGCTCGGTGTCTACGCCCAGTCCAAGGCCGCCGGCGACATCGCCGTCGGGCTCGCGCCGCGCCACTACCTCGTGCGCACCTCGTGGGTCATCGGCGACGGCAAGAACTTCGTCCGCACCATGGCCGACCTCGCCGCCAAGGGCGTCTCCCCATCGGTCGTCTCCGACCGGGTCGGGCGCCTCACCTTCGCGTCCGAGCTGTCGCGCGCGACGAAGCACCTCATCGACTCCAACGCCTCGTTCGGCACCTACAACATGTCGAACTCGGGGGCCGCCATGTCGTGGGCCGAGATCGCCCGCGAGGTCTTCACCCGCTCCGGCCGCTCCGGCGACGACGTGTCGGAGACGACGACGGAGGCGTACGCCGCCGGCGTGCTGGAGAAGGGCAACCCCTTCGCCCCCGCCCGCTGCAGTCAGCGATGTCGCTCGCCAAGATCCGCGCCACCGGGTTCGAGCCCGAGGACGCGCTCGTCGCTCTCGACCGCTACCTCGCCTGATCCCCGGTTTTATGTAACCGGCGTTTACCTGAACTGACCGGCCGTTGCAGCGGCCGTTCAGTGCGACTAAACGCCGGTTACATTTCTTGGTACGGCGACGACGACCCTGCCGACGCCAGTATCAGGAGGCAGAGTCCGAGCGCCCGTAGTCGTCCTCGAGGCGGCAGATGTCGTCCTCGCCGGTGTAGCCGCCGCGCTGGACCTCGATGATCACGAGCTCCTCGTTGTGCATGTTGGTGATCCGGTGCGCCGCGCCCCGGCTGACGTCGATGGAGTGACCGGGGCCGATGACGTGCGTCTCGCCGTCCACGACACACGTGGCCATCCCGAAGATCACCACCCAGTGCTCGCTGCGGTGCTCGTGGGTCTGGTAGGACAACCGCTGTCCGGGCTTCACGTGGATGCGCTTGACCTTGTAGCCGACGCCCTCGTCGATCACGTGCCACGAGCCCCACGGCCGCTCTTCGGAGTCCATCGCCATCACAAAATCCCCGTCCCAATCACTGAATGCCGCGCACACCCTAACCACCGGACGCGCACGTAGGGTGACGGTGTGACTGTTTTCGCCCCGGAGGGCTACGCCTACCCGGTGGTGCTCGTCGTGATGCTGGCCATCAAGGGCTTCGCCTTCATCAACGCGGTGCTCTACCCCACCGAGGCCTACCCCGCGGCCAGCCGCGGCACCAAGGCTGCCACTGGACCATCGGGGCTCGGGCTCGGCCTCGCGGCGCAGATCCTGATCGCGACGCCGCTCAACCTGATCAACTTGGCCTTCACGATCGCGGCGTTCGTCTATCTCGCCGACATCCGCCCGGCTCTCGCCGAGGTCACGCCCCGGCGCTGAGGGCGGAAGAGTCGAGGCCCCCGGCAGGACGCCGAGGGCCTCGAGTGAATCCCCGGGAGGAAGGATTCAGGGGGTCAGAACAGCGTCAACTGTTCGTCGTCTTCTCTTCAGTCGCCAAGCTTGTCGGCGGCGTCGGTGACGGCCTTGACCGCGGAGGTCGCGGTCTTCTTGGCGGCGGTGACGGTGGCCTTGGCGGACGACTTGGTCGCCGCGGCACGCTTGGCGGCCGGCTTCTGCGGAGGACTTGGCCGTGGTGGTGGCCTTCTTCGCGGCGGTCTTGGCCACGGGTGGTGGCCGTGGCGGTGGCCTTCTTGGCCTGCGTGGTCGTGCTCTTGGCCTTCGACACGGTGGTCTTGGCGGACTTCACGGTCGCCTTGGTCGACTCCTCGGCCACGGATCCGGCCGACGAGCGACTCGCCGCGCGTGATCAGGTCGGAGTAGGTGCCGGTGGCGACGGTGACGTTCTCCTCGACGAGGGCCCGGACCTTCGTCGGGTAGGCCTTGGCCTCGGCCCGGAGCTCGGTCACGCGGGCCTCGATCGCCTTGCGGCGGGCCTTCGCGTCGGTGGTGATCGCGTCGACGCGGGCGTTGACGACGGTCACGGCCTGCTCGCGCAGCGCCTTCGGGTTGGCGACCTTGGTCTGCACACCGGCGACGCGAGCGGTGACGTCCTTCTGGACGCCCGCGAGGCGGGTCTGGGTCTCCGAGACGAAGTCGCGGACGACCTCGACGGCGAGGTCGGTGACGCCGACGCCCGCGAGGAGCGGCTTGGTGGCTTCGGTCTTGAGGTCGAACTTGGTCTTCGCCATGTCATTTCTCCGTAGGTTGAGGTGAATCCGGTTCCTGCCCCGCGTTCAACGCGAGGAAGGACGAGTAGACGTCCAGCAGGGACTGCTTCTGGCGCTCGGTGAGGCCGACATCCGCGAGGATGGCGAGCTCGACCGAACCACCGACATGCGGTTCGGGGCTGACGATCCCGGCCCGGACATAGAGCTGTTCGGCCGAGATGCGCAGCGCCTTCGCGATCTGCTGGAGAACTTCTGCCGAGGGCCGGCGCAGACCACGTTCGATCTGGCTCAGGTAGGGGTTGCTGACGCCTACCTGTTCACTCAGCTGCCGCAGGGACAGACGCGACGCGAGTCGTTGCTCCCTGAGGAAACCCCCGAGTGAACCGACGACGGTCTTCCCGTCCTTGCCCTTGGCCATGTCGCCATCCTGCTAACAACTGTTAGCAAAATGCAAACTCGGCTCCCGTGACGGCGCTCACACACGGGAGAATCGTTGTCCTTGAGTTAGCAACGCCGACCGTGACCTAGAGTGCCACCGGCGGATCAGGGGACCGCCCATCGACCAAGAAGAGGGATCTCGTGGAGCTCAAGGATTACTGGCGCACCGTCCGACGCCGCTGGCGCGTTGTCGTCGTGTGCTTCGTGGTCACGCTGATCGGCGCCGCCCTCCTCACGTGGCAGTCGACGCCGCAGTACTCCTCCTCCACGCGCCTGTTCGTCTCCACGAGCGAGTCGGACACGAGTGCGGCGTACACGGGAAATCTCTTCGCGAGCCAGCGCGTGACGTCCTACGCCGACACGGTGACCAGCCGTCAGCTCGCGGAGGCGTCAGCGGGACCCTGCCCCCGGGCACGGATCCCGACGACCTGCGCCAGCAGGTCGAGCCACCGTCGTGCCCGAGACCGTCAACCTCGAGATCAGCGCGACCGATCCCGACCCGGCCATGGCGCGCGACATCGCGCAGGCCTATGCAGACGAGCTCACCCAGCTGATCGACGACCTCGAGACTCCCAAGGGCGGCAACAACGCGCTGATCAAGGCCACGATCGTCGATGACGCCCGGGAGTCCACCGACCCGGTCTCGCCGCAGCCGTTGCGCAACCTCGGCCTCGCGGCTGTCCTCGGGCTCCTGCTCGGCCTCGGCCCGGCGGTGGCCCGCGAGCTCCTCGACACCTCGATCACCACCAGCGACGACGTCGCCGCGGTGACCGGCGCTCCGATCCTCGGCAACATCTTCACCGACGACGCGGCCAAGCGCGCACCTCTGGAGGTGCTGCAGCAGGCCACGCCGTGGGCCGAGGCCTTCCGGGTGCTGCGCACCAACATGCAGTACGTCGAGGTCGACGAGGACCAGAAGGTCATCGTCGTCACCAGCTCGCTGCCCGGTGAGGGCAAGTCCACGGTGGCCGTCAACCTCGCCATCACCCTCTCGCTGGCCAACGAGCGCGTCGCGCTGATCGAGTGCGACCTGCGTCGCCCCCTGATCGCCGGGCGCCTCGGCCTCGACGACGCCGTCGGCACCACCAGCGTGCTCATCGGCAAGATCAGCCTCGAGGACGCCTTGCAGTCGTACGGCGACAGCGGACTACGTGTCCCGGCCTGTGGCCCGATCCCGCCGAACCCGTCCGAGCTGCTGCAGTCGCACGCGATGGAGAAGCTGCTGGCCGACCTGCGGTCCGACTTCGACGTCGTGATCCTCGACGCTCCCCCGCTGCTGCCGGTGACCGATGCCGCGCTCCTGTCCACCCGGGCCGACGGCGCCGTGGTCGTCACGCACCACGGGTCGACGACCCGCGACCAGCTGGCGCACGCGGTCGATCGGCTCGACTCCGTCGACGCCAAGGTCCCGGGGTGTCGTCATCAACAGGGCGCCGCAGCGCAAGGTCGGCAGTGCCTACGGCTATGGCTACGGATACGGCTATGGCTATGGCTACAGCGCCGACGACTCCGGCAGCTCGAAGCGCTCAGCACGCGAGGCCAAGGAGCGCGTCCGCGCCGAGATCAAGGCCGAGAAGTCCGCACGCCGCTGACGTCGTCCGGCGTGTCCTCGTCTGCCCGCGTGATGGCGACCATCGCGCTGGCGGTCTATGCCGCAGCACTGGTGATCGTGCTGCTCAACCCGTCGCCCGCGGTCGGCAACGGCTTCATCGACGGTGCCGCGTCCCTCGGACGACAGCTCGACCTCCCGACAGCGCTCGTCATGCGACCCCGGATCGAGTTCGGGCTCAACGTGTTGGCGTTCGTGCCGCTCGCGCTGCTCGCCTCGCTCCTGCGCCCGGCCGTTTCGGTGAGCACCCGGATCGCGATCGGGTTCGGCGGGTCGCTGCTCGTCGAGGCCCTGCAGACGCTGCTGCCCGACCGCCGGGCCACGCACGCCGACGTGGTGGCCAACACCCTCGGCGCAGCGCTGGGTGCGCTGCTCGCGTGGGCGCTGCGGCGCGTCCCTCGTCAGTAGCAGGCGCGGATCTCGCCGACCGGCTTCCCGCCGCCGAGCAGCGCCAGCTCCCCGGTCTTGCGTACGGCGACCGCGTCGACGCCCGCAAGGTCCAGCACGCCCGAACGTTCGAGCGCAGCGGCCATCAGCACCGGACGCACGCGCGGCGCCCCGTCGTCGGTCTTCAACGCGAACGCCCGGCCGTCCGCCAGCGCGACCGCGTAGCAGGACTCGGCACCGGCCTTGCCGATCGAGCCGGGGATCGCAGTGAGCAGCGTGAGCTCGTCGCGGGTGGTGCCGGAGACGTGGGCCGGGTGCTGACGAATGGCCGAGGCGATCTCGAAGGACGGCCCGGACGTGGCGACCGCCAGCGAACGGAAGGCGCGGGCCGGGCCGATCAGCGACGTCGAGAGCAGGGGCGCACCGCAGCCGTCGACGGCCACGACCTCGACCGGTTCGCCGGTCAGATCGGCGAAGGTCGCGGCGATCGCGACCTGCAACGGGTGCTTCGGTGAGAGGTAGTCGTCGATGGACCAGCCGTTGAGCACGCAGGTGGCGAGCATGGCGGCGTGCTTGCCCGAGCAGTTCATCTGGATCGAGCTCTTGGCGCCGCCGTCGCGGATCACGGCCTCGCGGGGCCGCGTCGTCGAGCGGGTAGTCCAGTGGGGTCTGCAGGGAGTCCTCCGACAGGCCTGCGGCGGCCGGGATCCGCCGTACGCCCTCGAGGTGGAAGGGCTCGCCGGAGTGCGAGGCGCAGGCGAGGGCGAGCAGCTCGGGCTCGAGCTTCAGGCCTGCGCGCACCATCGCGAGCGCCCGGATCGGCTTGTTGCAGGAGCGCGGCAGGACCTGCTCGTCGACCATGCCGACGGACCACTCGACCTCGCCGGTCGCGTCGAGCGCGACCACCGATCCGTAGTGGTGGCCCTCCACGAACCCCGAACGCACGATCTCGGCCACGACGACTGGGTTTGGCATGGCTGCAGGCTAGTGCCCGCGGGCTGGCAGGATTGCAGCCGTGTCGACACCCCAGCCCCGCCCCCAGCACTGCCCCACGCCCCGCGAGCTCGATGACCTCCAGCTCCTCACGACGGGCGCGCTGGCCCCGCTCACCTCGTTCAACGAGTCCGGCAGCGTGGTCACCCTCGACCTGCCCGCCGATGTCGCCGCCGCGGAATCCGTCGAGCTCGTCGATCCCGAGGGCCTGCCGCTCGCGACGCTGACGCCCGCCACGGGCGAGGTCGTCGCGCTGACGCACGCTCAGTACGGCCCCTTCCGGCGCCTGCACCTGTCCCCGCCCGGGCGCGCTGCCTACGCCGGGCGCACCGTGGTGCCGGTGACCGACGCCCTGACCGAGCCCGAGCTCGCGGAGATCGGCGCCCTCGGCCCGGTGCTCCTGCTCGCCTTCGCCGGCCACGGCACCTCACGGCTCTCCTCCGTGGCGTTGGTCCGCGCGACCCTCGCCGCCGCCGACCTGCTCGACGACGCGGCCGTTGTCGTGGTTCCCCTCGCCGACCACGGTGACCCCGAGGCCGATCACGCGCTCGGGGTTCAGGTCGCTTCGACGTACGCCGATGGCGACCCGGTGCACGCGCTGACGGACGTCGACGGGCCCTACCCCGACCCCATCGCCGCCATCGTCGAGGCGCGACCTGCCCGCGCCGGACGAGCAGGGCCCGGTGCTGTTCTTCACCGGCCTGTCGGGCAGCGGCAAGTCGACGCTGGCGCAGGCGCTGATGGACCGGGTGCTCGAGCAGGGCGTCCGCTCCGTGACGAGCCTCGACGGCGACGTCGTACGCCGCAACCTGAGCGCCGGTCTCACCTTCTCGAAGGCCGACCGCGAGACCAACATCCGTCGCATCGGCTGGGTCGCGGCCGAGATCTCGCGCCACGGCGGGCTCGCCGTGTGCAGCCCGATCGCGCCCTTCGACGAGACGCGCAAGCAGGTGCGGGCGATGGTCGAGGAGGCGGGCGGCGCGTTCTTCCTCGTGCACGTCGCCACCCCGCTCGAGGAGTGCGAGCGCCGAGACCGCAAGGGGCTCTACGCGAAGGCCCGCCGCGGCGAGATCCCGGAGTTCACCGGCATCTCGTCGCCATACGAGGAGCCCGAGGACGCCGCCGTGCGCGTCGACACCACCGGTCGCACGATCGAGGCCGCGCTCGACGCCGTGATCGAGGCGCTCGCGGAGTCCGGCCACCTCGACCTGCGCGCTCCCATCCGCCGGTTGAGCAGCGACGAGCGCAGCGAGGAGCGTGTCGAAACCAAGGCCCCCCTCACCGTCCTCTTCGTGTGTACGGCGAACATCTGCCGCTCGGCCTACATGGAGATCCGCGCCCGCCAGTTCGCGAGGGCGGACGCCCGAGTGCGCTTCGTCAGCGCCGGGACGCACGGCTTCACCGACCACGCGATGGACGACGTGATGGCGGGCACCCTCGAGCAGCCCGACGACGACTTCCGCAGCCAGCGCCTGACCGGGCAGCTGGTCGAGGATGCCGACGTCATCCTCACCGCGGAGTCGACCCACCGCGCGCACATCCTCGAGGAGTTCCCGCAGGCGATCCGCAAGGTCTTCACCCTCGGCCAGTTCGCGGCCAGCGCACGCGAGGCCGGCGGCCTGCGTGGGCGCAAGCTCATCGAGGCGGCCGGCCAGCGGCGTACAGCCGCAGATCCTGCCCCGGACGTCGCCGATCCCTACCGGCGCGGGGATTCGGCAGCCGACACGGCAGCGGGCACAATCTCGACTATGTTGAGCGTGATTGTTCCTGTGCTGACCGAGGAGGACTGATGGCGGACCTTCTCACCGTCACCGCACTGTCGATCCCGGCGGCCGGCTTCTTCGTCGGCATCGTCGTCGGCCTGACCGGCATGGGCGGCGGCGCGCTGATGACCCCCGCGCTGATCTTCCTCGGCGTCGGTGAAGCGGCGACCGTGGTGACCGCCGACCTGACGGCTGCGGCGGTCTACAAGACCGGCGGCGCGATCGTGCACAAGCGCGAGGGCTCGCCCAACATGCAGCTGGCCAAGTGGCTGATCCTCGGCTCCGTGCCGATGGCGCTGCTCGGGCCGCACCTGATCAACTGGTTCGCCGACCCGGAGGACCTCGACGAGACCCTCAAGCTCTGCATCGGCTTCGCCCTGCTCTTCGCCGCGGCCACCTACGCCCTGCGGCTCTACATCAACCTCAAGCGTGTCCGCGGCGACGGCGAGCAGGCAGACCCCAACCCGCCGATCCGCCCGATCCCCACGCTGCTCGTCGGCGCCCTCGGCGGACTCCTCGTCGGCATCACCAGCGTCGGCTCCGGCTCGGTGATCATGATCGCGCTGCTGATGCTCTACCCCGGGCTCTCCGCCGTGAAGCTCGTCGGCACCGACCTCGTCCGAGGCGGTGCCGCTCGTGATGGCGGCCGCGATCTCCAACATCGCCCTGCACGGCCTCGACTGGGGCGTGCTCATCCCGCTCGTCGTCGGCTCCGTCCCCGGCACGCTCCTCGGCTCCAAGATCGCGCCCAAGGTGCCGCAGTCGATCATCCGCCGCGGCATCGTCGTCGTGCTCACCATGAGCGGCGTCGCGCTGCTCGACAAGGCCGGATGGGCGCCGCTGGGCGCCGGTGCGGACGAGACCCACCCGATGCTGATCGCGGGCGTCGGCCTCTTCGTCGTGGTCGTGCTCCCGATCGTCTGGGGCTTCCTGCGCAAGGGCCGGGGGTTGCCGATGTTCGGCTCGCCCACTATCGCCCAGCTTGAGGATCCGAACTTCACCCCCGGGCTCGTCGGGATGAAGCGCAAGGACTGAGGGGCCAATCCGGCTCTTCCTCCGCGGCCGGGCGCGGCGTGTCGCTCTCGCCGTACGGCGTGTTGCCGGTCTTCGACCGCAGTTGCGGCCCCCTGTGGAGAACCGTTCGCGCGATCGCCCACGCTTGGCGAGACTCGCGGCATGGACGCCGTCGCCGCACTCACCCAGCTCGGTGGGATCGCGTCCACGACTGAGCTTGTCGGGCTGACCAGCCGCAAGCGGGTTCGTCACGCGGTGGCGGCCGGGCGGATCGTGCACGTGGCGCGCTCCCCGCTACGCGCTGCCCGCCGCGGACGAGGCGCGGGCGGTCGCCGTGGCCAACAACGGCCACCTGCGGTTGCTGTCGGCGGCGGCGCACTGGGGGTGGAAGGTGAAGTGGTCGGCGCAGTGGCCGCAGATCCGAGTCGCGACAAAGCCAACCGAGTTTGTCGATGCGTCGTTGACCGTGGGCGCACTGCCCCGCGCCGACCTCGACGGCTGGGCCACGTCGCGCGTGCGCACGGTCCCGGACTGCGCGGCCGAGCTGTCGTTCGACGAAGCGCTCTCGGTGGCCGACTCGGCGCTACGGAGCGGTGAGGTGTCGCGCGAGGACCTCGAGGCGGTTCGACCTGCGGATGCAGCCGTGCGCCGGGTGATCGAGCACGCCTCCCCACTCGCCGCGAACCCGTTCGAGTCGGTGCTCCGCGCGATCCTGATTCAGGCCGGGATCTCCGTGGTGCCGCAGTGGGCGACCACCATCGACGGCATCACCTACCACCCCGATCTCGCCGACCCCTTCAACGGCATTGCGATCGAGGCCAACTCGTTTGCTCATCACGCCGAGAAGCAGGACCACGACGACGACTGCCTCCGCTACAACGCCCCGGTCACCGGCGGCTGGATCGTGCTGCGGTTCACCCGGGACCAGGTCATGTTCAAGCCGGGCGACGTGATTGCCACCGTCCGTGCCGCGCCTGTGCTGCGAGGCTGCGTGAGGCTGCGTGAGGGCCGCCTCCGAGAGCAATCCGCGGTCAGGCACGGCGTGTCGCTCTCGCCGTACGCGTGTCGCGGGCCATGCACCGTCAAAGCGGCCCCCTCAAGGCAGCCCGAGGAAGTCCCGGCTCGCCGCGTCTTCCCAAGTGTCGGTGATCGCGACGTAGTCACGATCGGAGCCAGCGTCGGCGTAGGCACGACGCACGGCCTCAAAGCGCTTGCGCCGAGCGTGCTCGTGGATGGCGAGCTCGAGGAATTCCGACGACCGTCAGACCCGCGGCGCGGGCGGAGCGCATGACAGAGTCACGCAGGTCCTTTGACACCTCGATCGTCGTCATCTCGGTCATGCGCTTGAGTATGCCAATCGGGCTACTTCTCCCTCAAGACAACCCGAGCAGCACCCGGCACTCGGCGGGCGTCATGGGCGTCCGCTGGGCCATCCGCCCGAGCGAGGCGGCGCGAGACACGAGCTGCGCGTTGGACTCCACGGGCACACCGCGGCTGATGGTCAGCACGTCCTCCATGCCCACGCGCAGGTGGCCGCCCATGGCGAGCGACGCCATGGCGACGGACAGCGTGGAGCGCCCGATGCCGGTGGCCGCCCACGAGGTCACCTCGGGGGGCAGTGCGGCGACGGAGGCGACCAGCGCGGGCGCCGTGCCCGGGCATGCCGCCCGGCACGCCCATCACGAAGTCGACGTGGGCGCGACCGGACGGGGGCGGCCCATAGAGCGAGAACAGCCGCCCGAGCGCGTGCACCTGCCCGAGGTCGAAGAGCTCGAACTCGGGGGCAATCCCCCGAGAGAGCGCGAGCTGGTAGAGCTCCTTCACGAACGGCCGGGGGTTCAGGAAGACGTCGTCGCCGAAGTTCGTCGTGCCCATGGTCAGGCTGCACGAGTCGGGCGCGGCGTCGAGCACCTTGAGCCGTTCGTCGAGCGGGTCGTGGACCGACCCGCCGGTGGAGAGCTGCACGACGAGCGAGGACGACGAGCGGACGGCCGCCACCCACTCCTTCAGGAGGGGCAGCTCCAGCGTCGGCGAGTGCGACGCGTCGCGCACGTGGATGTGGATCATGGCGGCACCGGCCGCCTCGCACTCGGCGGCGGTCTGGGCGAGCTCCTCGGGGGTGGTGGGGAGCTGCGGACAGTCGGCCTTGGTGGTTTCGGCGCCGGTGGGCGCGACGGTGATCAGGAGTGGAGCAGACATGAGCGGCATCCTTGCACCATGCGAGCAGTGGTTCAGCGGGTCCTGACAGCCAGCGTGTCCGTCGACGGTGAGGTCGTCGGGGCGATCACCAGCCCCGGCCTGCTCGTCTACCTCGGCATCACCCACACCGACACGCACGAAGACGTCGCTCCGGATGGCGCGCAAGATCCGCGACGTCCGGATCCTCCGCGACGAGCAGTCCGCCAGCGACGTCGACGCACCGATCCTCGTGGTCAGTCAGTTCACGTTGTACGGCGAGCGCGCAAGGGCCGCAGGCCCACTGGGAACGCCGCCGCTCCGAGCGGGATCAGCGAGCCGATGTACGTCGCTGTCTGCGCCGAGCTCGAACGGTTGGGCAGCATCGTGGCGCGCGGGGTGTTCGGCGCCGACATGCAGGTCGCGTCGGTCAACGACGGCCCCATCACCCTCATTCTCGAGCCCACTCCGTCCGACGGTTGAGGAAGGCGCTCTGGCGCCTGTCTCGAAACCCACCGGCGGGGCCGACCTGCCCTATTCGACCCGGAGAGTGCTACCGAGGCGATTGCTGGGAGAGGGAGGCAGAGGTAAATTTGGATGTCCGAAAAGCGCTCCACTCGTGATCTGACCCCCGACCATGCAGCACGCCGTCCTCGCCACCCCGCACGACGAAACCTTCTTCGCCGTCGCAGCGTTTCTTGCGCTACTCGAACGAGAGGACTCGGGCTCTCTACGAGATTGACTTGCGCATCTTCAACTCGTGGTGCCGCGAGCGCCACCTACGACCTCTTGTAGACGTGGAGCGAGTCCACATCGAACTGTTCGGTCGTTGGCTGGAGGTCGAGCGTGGAAATGGCCCCGCCACGGTCGCTCACCGACTCAACGTGATCCAAAATTTCTACTCCGTGTGTGAAATGGACGGAGTCGTCCAGAAGTCGCCAGCCACACACGTTCGACTTCCCGGGGTCTGGCGCGACGAGACGAAGACGCTCGGGCTCGATCGTCTTGAGCTTGGAGCGTTCATTGCCCGAGCCAGAGCGCACAGCGACCCGAATCGATGGGCGCTCTCCGTTCTGCTCGGCTTGCTCGGGCTACGCGTATCCGAGGCATGCGGCGTCAACATCGAGGACTATGCGCACCAACAGCAGGGTCATCGCGTCCTACGACTTGTTGGCAAGGGCGGCAAGCCGGCAACCATGCCGCTCCCGGTTCCTGTGCTCCGCGCGCTGGATGCCGCGGCAGCAGACCGGACAACTGGTCCGCTCCTGCTTCGGTACGACGGCTCGCGACTGGATCGTCGCACCGCAGACAGGTGGGTGAAGTCCTTGGCCAAGAGCGCTGGTATCAGCAAGCGCATCAGCCCTCACTCCTTGCGACACGCGATGGTGACCAACGCCCTCGACGCCGGAGTGCCACTGCGCGACGTCCAGATCGCTGCCCGACACGCTGACCCACGCACCACAGCCGGGTACGACCGGAACCGTCACGACCCGGACCGCCATGCGGTTCATGTGCTCGCGGCCTACATCGTGGGCGGTTCGTGAGTCCTGCGGACGGATGAAGTGTCCGCGTGGGGCTTACGGCCACGTTTGCCACAGCATGTGTGGGCAGGCCGCGTCGGTCAACGACGTGGCCGGGGGCACCGAGATCGACGTGGCGGAGTTCCTCGGGGACGACGGAGGCACCACGGACCGCATCGGCGCCTTCCTGCACTACTACGCCGCCGACAGCTCCATCGTCGCCCTCGGCGGGCTGATGCCCGCGATGGCTGCCCTGAAGCCGCCCGGCGACACGTGGTGGGACAGCTTCCACGTGTTCTCGGTGGCCCGGACGCCGACGGAGTACGTCTTCCGGGTCGACGGCCGCGAGTTCTTCCGCGAGGCGCGAGCCATCTCGAGGACCCCGCAGTGGCTCACCCTGAGCGCCACCGCCTCGGACTACGAACTGGCCGACGTCACCCCGGAGAACATCGACGAGGAGACGCAGGTCGACTGGGTCCGCGTCTGGACGTTGTAGGCGCCGACTCGACCTTTCGAGTGCACCATCCCCGCCCGCAATGACGCGGGCATGTGAACTCGCATACCCCCCCGGAATCGACAGCCGTGCGGGCAGAGCGGGAACTCTGCCCGGTGCAACGTGTCGGAAGGATCAGCGCGGGTACCGGTGGGCTCGTGGTGATTCTGGCGGGCTGGGCGCGGGACTGGTCGGTCGCACCGGAGAGTCAGAGGCGCATCTTGCCGCGCTCTCCGTCCGCCCACTGGGTCAGCAGCGCAGCCGACCTTGTAGGAAAGCACCCAAATAGCGGCATGACCCGGGGATAGGCCAGCCCTACGGTCGAAAGGAGGTTCTAGCCCTATCTGTGCTTGCAGGCAGCAAGGAGTGAACGATGGCAACCGTCGGCCCCGTAACCCTTTCGATTTTGCCCGCGCCCCCGGACCAAGTCGTTGTACAAGTGTCCTATGAAATCATCGGCGGTGGGGACGACATCGCCTCCGGCCAGCCCTACCGCGAGGTGGTGGAACTGATCGGCGTGGACAAGGGACAGCCCGGTGAAGACGGGGTCGATGACGTCATCGACGTGATCGAGGAAGAGACGTGGATCTTTGATGGCACCCATGTTTCTGTCCAGCGCCAGCCGCAAAGTTCTACCCAACCGCCGCACTTGACGAGGACCCCCATCCGTTTTTCCCCGCGCCGATGAGATTCGCGTCCGGGTTACGTTGATGCCCGTGGCGATCGGTGAGAGCAATGTCGTCCGACGCGAAGAGGTCCTCGCGCCCAATTGATTCAGCTCAGGCCAAGGCCGCTTTTGATCAGGATTCGGCCGCGCCACCGACCGCATCGGCGCTTTCCTGCACTACTACGCCGCCGACAGCTCCATCGTCGCCCTCGGCGGCCTCATGCCTGCGATGGCTGCCCTGAAGCCGCCCGGCGACACGTGGTAGGACAGCTTCCAGTGTTCTCCGTGGCCCGGACGCCAACTGAGTACGTCTTCCGGGTCGACGGCCGCGAGTTCTTCCGCGAGGCGCGAGCCATCTCGCGGACCCCGCAGTGGCTGACGCTGAGCGCCACCGCGTCGGACTACGAACTCGAGGACGTCACCCCGGAGAACGTCGACGAGGAGACGCAGGTCGACTGCGTCCGCGTGTGGACGTTGTAGGGGCCGACACGGATCCGCTCACGTGGGCCTTCGATGACTTGCAGGGCACCTGCATTTGCTACTAGCGCGCTCGACTACGTCGATCTCAGGGGGCAGATCCGCCGTGTCCAAATACCCCGCGCTGCCGAATAGCTGTATCGTAACCAGCAGAGGCCGCCGCCCAGAGCCTCGGAGCGATCCTTCAGCAAGACCCCTTCGGCTCCCGGGCGGCGGCCCCTTGTCTTTGTCAGCCGCGCAGGCGCTCAGCCAGCGCAAGCACGAAGTCGCGCTGCTCCCGGTCGAGGGACTTCATGTCCGCGGCGGTGAGCCGGACGCTCATGTTGAACGACACGATTGCATCGAGGTCTCCGGGCGACACAGCAGCCGCCGACGTCGTGCTCGGCTCAGCTTTGGGCACAACCTCGTCGCCATCGACCGATGGCACGCCCTCGGTCTCGTCGAAGTTGTTGTTGGTGACGCCCTCGACGGTGTTGTCCTCACGTTGCACTTCTGCGCCGCCCTCAGTGGTCACCCGAAGCCTGATCTGGTCGCCCTCGCGGACGATGAGTCCAACCCATTCCAGCCACTCGACGATGGTCTCGAGTTGGTCGGTGTGGCTGGACGCTCCGGCGGCCTTGGCGAGTTCGAGGATGGCCAACTTGATGCTGATCGGGTGGCCGCTGGCGAGCATGGGCTCAAGCGTCTCCCAGAACCAACTGCTGCAGACCTCGTCCCGCATCTTCTTGGTTGCCTCGTGCTGCGCGTCCGGGTCGATGGTGATGTGCTGGTGGTATGCCAGCACGCCGGCGCTGGCGGTGTACTCGCCACGGCCGACCGACTCGAACCAGTTGGCGGAGCGGAAGAACCGGCTGTTGAGGCCACCGGTTCCGCTGCCGAGGTTGATCGCCGCAGACATCGCCTGAGCGGTGCTGCCGCGGCGGTTATTGCCGCTGGTTGCAGGCCACGGCCCGGAGGACCTTGACCTGATTTTTCGAACTTGAGGCGGTCCGTGGGGGAGCGCCTTCTCGGCGCGCGCACGTGCCTCGCGCTTGGAGTTGCCGCTGCTGCCCGAGGGTGGCACGGGCGGGGTGCCGTTGCCGTTGTCGACGGTCTCGGAGCCGGCCTCGAAGCGGGCGCTGTCGTTGTTGACTGGGTGCAGGTGGGATTGAGTCATTGAAATGACCTCTCGCGGATCAGGTGGTGTTGACGCTCCTGACCGGGATTGGTTGGGAGCGATCCTTCAGCGCTCCGCAGCCTACACCTCTTCGCACGATTCACCGCACAACTCGGATCGCACATGCGGTTATGTCGCTGACGGCCCAGATCGGACACCTGTTCGAAGTTGGATCAAAATTCCCTGCATCCACGCACCACCAACCCATGCGTCACCGCCGAGTCGCAGCCGGCGGCGCACGAGTGGACCTACATATGCGGCGCAAACTGCGGCAGCGCGGGTCGGATTCGAGCCTCGGTCGTCCCGGATCGCACCGGAAGGGCTACAAAGGATCAGGAGCAGTGCCGATCGCGCCGCGATCGTCCAAGTGCAGCTGAACGTCAGCTCGCACCGCTCGTGGCTCGTGCCCCCGGGCCGGCACCGCTGACCGGGCCCGTACAAGCAACAAGCGGCGGGCGCATCGGTCGAGTCCACGGTCGTGGTGGATGAAGGGGCCACCGCGTGATCCGGTGGCTGCACTTTAGGCAGTGAGTGCAGCGGGTGTCAGGTCCTCCTGTTCGGTGGTGGTCTCGTCGGTGTTGATCAGGGCGATGCGGGAGCGGGCGAGGACGTCGAGTCCGAGGTAGCGGCGGCCTTCGATCCAGTCGTCGTGCTGCTCGGCGAGGACGGCTCCGATGAGCCGGATCGCGGAAGTGCGGTCAGGGGAAGATCCCGACGACGTCGGTGCGGCGGCGGATCTCGCGGTTGAGTCTCTCGTTGGGATTGTTGGACCAGATCTGGCGCCAGATCTCCTTCGGGAACGCGGTGAACGCGAGGATGTCGGCACGGGCTTCGTCGAGGTGGTCGTGGACCTCGGGCAGCTTGTCGGCCACGGTGTCGAGCAGCTTGTCGAACTGGGCGTGCACGGCCTTCGCGTCGGGCTGGTCGTAAACGCTATGCAGCATCGCCTTCACTCCCGGCCGGGCGTGCTTGGGACAGACCGCCATCAGGTTCGCGGCGTAGTGGGTGCGACAACGCTGCCGGGACGCACCGCCCATCGTGGCGCCGACGGCCGCGACGAGCCCCGCGTGAGCGTCTGAGGTGACGAGCTTGACCCCGGTCAGGCTGCGGGCGCGTCGAGCTCCTTGGCCATCACGCTGACTTGAGACTTCGACAACCTGGTGATCCCGAGGGTCTCGACGAGCTTCTCCATCCGCCGCGTCGAGACACCCAGCAGGTAGCAGGTCGCGACCACCGTGGTCAGCGCCCGCTCGGCTCGCCGACGCCGCTCGAGCAGCCAGTCCGGGTAGTACGAGCCCTCACGCAACTTCGGGATCGCGACCTCCATCGTGCCGGTCCGGGTGTCGAAGTCCCGGGTCCGGTAGCCGTTGCGGGAATTGGTCCGCTCCGGACTCCGCTCGCCATACGGGGCTCCGCAGATCGCGTCGGCCTCGGCCGACATCAACGCCTGCACGAACGTCGAGAGCATCGTGCGGAGCAGGTCAGGCTCGGCACGCTGCAGGTGCTCGGCCATGAACGCGGGCAGGTCAATAGAGTTGGGATCGACGGTCATCGTGTGGTTCTCCTTCAGTCGTGCTTTCGCAGGTCTTCTGAAGGATCACGCGGTGGCCGTCGCTGTCAGGACGCCACGCTCAGGACGGGCCCGTCGTACACCACGCCCGTGGACTCAACTGGCGCATCGAACTGCGGCCCGGATGGCGGTGGCTGCGTGCTCATCGAGCATGGGACGACGCCGGGAAGTTCCGCCCGCCGTCGAGGTGACTCCAGTTCAGCTTGAAAGCCGAACACCTCCCCGTAAGCACGAGTGGCCCGACCTACCCCGAAGCCGCGACACCGGCACGCCGTCTGAGTGGCCATCCCGTCACTCGTCGGCTAGGCACGGACCACTAACACGCCTACCTAGACCTCCGCGGTGGGCTGTTGCGTCCTTGACGGCGATGGAGCACCTGCTTGGCGAGACATTTCAAATATGCGTGAGCCCTCGCGGCAGGTCGGCTTCTATTCGTGACTCCCGCGTTGGACCGCTGGTGACGGCGGGGCGAGGACCTATTCGTACTCAATCAGCGCTTCCTGATGAGCCCGGGATCGGAAACCGCCCTCGCTGAACGGGAGGTAGTAGGAGCCGGCCGGGAGATCGTCAGCGAGCGATTCAACCATCGGTACCGTCAGTCGACCTTCGCGGATTGCCTGACACAGCAGTGGGAGAGTCGCCGTGACCGGGATGCCTTCCGCCTCAGCAATCGCCCGAGGCGCGCCGTCGTCTAGGACGGTCTCGAAGCCGCGGGTCTTTCCGAGGGCCAGAACACCGCACTCGCCTCGGTTCTGCTCGCCGACCGCAAGTCGCTCTTCATACCTTGCAAACGCCATCAGAAAGTCGAGATCGTCACTGCGATCGACCCGGATCCAGTCCGCATCGAGCACCTGATGTAGGGCAGGTAGCTCGTGAACTTGTCTCTTAAGCTCGTACTCGACGCTCTCCGGGATGATTGCTCCGCGCTCTGCGGTGAGGAACTTTAGGACACCCAACCAACCTTGCACAGCAAAGTGACGAAGAGGCCCGGTGTCGAACACGAACGCCTCGGAGGACTGTGTCACGACACAAAGTTCCAGATTTCGTCTTCACGTCGTGGCCGGAGCGGGGGCAGATCGTCCTCAGCAAAAGTGCCGTGAAGAAGTTCCAGTGCACGCTCCTGGCTGATCTGCTCGTCGTGGAAGCTTCGAAGAACTGCCTTCTGGTAGGGCACCGGCAAACTCGTTCCTCCCATGTCCGTTGGAACGTAAAGCCCGAACTCCACAATGTCGGCCCGCGTCGTCGTGGTGGCACGGATCAGGAATGCCGCGTCCCGGTCGACTAGGCCCAATTCCTCAAGTCGCCGGGCGAGGGTGCCCATGTCGACACGGAACTCGCTGGCGATGAGAACACTGCGCTCTCGAAGATCTCGCGCCTCGCTCTGCGCCCATGCCGCCTTCACTCCCGGCTCGGGCAAGAGCAGTGACCTCGCAAACCGGTCAAGGCGCGACTCAATATCTCCACCGTGCTGATCCGAGACTCGCCAATCGACGACATACTCGTCGGCGACGAGATAATGGCCCAGTTCGTGAGCGAGCGCGAGCCGCCGACGGCCGACCTTATTGTGGCTGTTGACTAAGCTGACCCCACCTTGGCGCAGCTGGATCGTTCCTGCATCGGCAGTGTCCACCCCAAGGTCTCGAGAGAACACCAACAGGCCAATCGAGGCAGCCCTGTCAACCAGATCGTGGGCAGGCGCCGAAGCGCCCAGACCGAGCAGTTCCCGTGCTTGGATCGCCAATTGGTCGGCGTCCGTCAAGCTGTCCGGTCGTGGCAATGCCTCAAGTTGACTCGCTGGCAGCCCGAGTTCGCCTGCGGCCAGCGACTGGACCAACTCGACATCTACCGCGAGTCCCGCCAGTAGCCGATCGATCTGTGAGTCAGCAATGTCCGGGCCCCGGCTGGATCGATGTGACACGAGCGCGGAGGGTGGCTCGGAGAGAAACGACGACATGCGTTCCCCAAGAACAGATGCGATGTCGGCAAGTTCGAGGGCGGCCACTTTTCGGACGCCGCCTTCAATCTTGTTTACAGTCGTCCGCTCAAGGCCAACCAGCGCTGCTAGCTCGCCTTGCTTCAAGCCCGCGCGCTCACGAGCCTCTTTGATCCGGGCGCCCAACGCCTTCTCACCGAACTCAGCCATGTGTGCGAGTTTCGCACACCAAGCACGCGTACATCTACAGGTTCCACAAAAGCGGCTGGGAGGTTGACGACAACGGTGAGACCGGCGTGGACCTCGTGGCGGCGACGAAGCCCGTGTCGCTATGCCTACGGTGAGGACAGCGGGGGCGCGTCCAACCGCGACGTCCGCACCGGTCGCGATGGGTCCCCAAGTCGCCCCGAGCCGCCGAGCCGCACCCACCAACCACGGCCCCGGGACCGCATTCCGCGACTCACGCTGCCCGGCAGAGCAGCGAGATGCGACGTTCCCGCCACGCCTCGCTACGATGTGGGCTGCTGTCCCCCAGAGAGGCCCCTCGTCTGTCATGACCACCACCCACGCCGACTACCAGCTGAGTCAGCTCGACCAGCTCGAGGCAGAGTCGATCCACATCTTCCGTGAGGTCGCCGCCGAGTTCGAGAAGCCGGTTCTCATGTTCTCCGGAGGCAAGGACTCCATCGTCATGCTGCGGCTGGCGGAGAAGGCCTTCTACCCCGCCAAGCTGCCGTTCCCGCTGCTCCCGGTCGACACAGGCCTCGACTTCGACGAGGTCCTCTCGACCCGCGACAACTGGGTCGACCGCCTCGGCGCTCGGATCCACATCGCCAGCGTCGACGACGCGATCGCCAACGGCGTCGTGATCGACGACGGCAAGACCTCGCGCAACCGCCACCAGATCGGCACCCTGCTCAACGCCATCGAGGAGAACGGCTTCACCGCCGCCTTCGGTGGCGGTCGCCGCGACGAGGAGAAGGCCCGCGCCAAGGAGCGCGTCTACTCCCCACCGCGACGAGTTCGGCCAGTGGGACCCGAAGATGCAGCGCCCCGAGCTGTGGAGCCTCTACAACGGCCGCATCCACGCCGGTGAGCACATGCGGATCTTCCCTCTGTCCAACTGGACCGAGCTCGACATCTGGCACTACATCGACCGCGAGCAGATCGAGATCCCCTCGATCTACTTCGCCCACGAGCGCGAGGTCATCCTCCGCGACGGCATGTGGCTCTCGCTCTCCGACGCCGTGCAGCCCGTCGGCAACGAGAAGGTCGAGACCAAGATGGTCCGCTTCCGCACGGTCGGCGACAAGTCGCAGACCGGTTGTGTCGAGTCGACTGCGTCCACCACTGCCGAGATCATCGACGAGATCGCCATCGCCCGGGTCACCGAGCGCGGCGCGACCCGAGGCGATGACCGGTTCTCGAGGCGGCCATGGAAGACCGCAAGAAGGAAGGCTACTTCTGATGGGCACCCCCCAGACCTCCTCTGACCACGGTCAGATGGATCTCCTCCGCTTCGCCACCGCCGGCTCCGTCGACGACGGCAAGTCCACCCTCATCGGTCGCCTGCTGCTCGACTCCAAGTCGATCTTCGAGGACCAGCTCGAGGCCGTCGAGGCCTCGTCGGTCTCCAAGGGCTACGACTACACCGACCTTGCGCTGCTGACCGACGGTCTGCGTTCCGAGCGCGAGCAGGGCATCACCATCGACGTGGCCTACCGCTACTTCGCGACGCCCAGCCGCAAGTTCATCATCGCGGACACCCCCGGCCACATCCAGTACACCCGCAACATGGTCACCGGTGCCTCCACCGCCGACCCGGGCCTCGTGCTGGTCGACGCCCGCCGGGGCCTGACCGAGCAGTCGCGTCGCCACGCGGTGCTCCTCTCGCTGCTCCGGGTCCCGCACCTCGTGCTCGCCGTGAACAAGATGGACCTCGTCGACTGGGACGAAGCGGTCTACGAAAAGATCCACAAGGAGTTCACCACCTTCGCGACGAAGCTGAACATCCCCGACCTCGAGGTCATCCCGATCTCGGCGCTCCCGGGGGTGACAACGTCGTGACGCGCAGCGAGAACACCCCGTGGTACAGCGGCCCCACGCTCATGCACCACCTCGAGCACGTGCACGTGGCCTCCGACCGTGACCTCGTCGACGTCCGCTTCCCGGTCCAGTTCGTCGTACGCCCCAAGTCGGACGAGTTCCACGACTACCGCGGCTACGCCGGCCGGGTCGCCGGTGGCGTGCTCAAGCCCGGCGACGAGGTCGTCGTCCTGCCCAGCGGCATGACGTCCAAGATCCGGGGCATCGACCTCTTCGACGAGGAGGTCGCCGAGGCGTTCCCGCCGATGTCGGTGACGGTCCGCCTCGAGGACGACGTCGACGTCTCGCGCGGCGACATGATCGCTCGCGTCAACAACGCGCCGAAGCCCAGCCGGGACATCGACGCGATGGTCTGCTGGATGACCACCGAGCCGCTCAAGCCGCGTCAGAAGCTCCAGATCAAGCACACGACGCGTACGGCGCGGGCCATGGTCAAGGACATCCAGTACCGCCTCGACGTGAACAGCCTGCACCGCGACCGGGACACCAAGGAGCTCGGTCTCAACGAGATCGGCCGCATCCAGCTGCGCACCACCGTGCCGCTGCTGTGCGACCCCTACTCGAAGAACCGCACCACCGGCTCGTTCATCCTGATCGACGAGGCGACCGGAGTCACCGTTGGCGCCGGCATGATCAACAGCGCCAGCTGACCCAACCGGTACGCCGCGCGGCGGTCACCCTTCCGGGGTGACCGCCGTTCTGCATTTCGGGCTCTTCACAGATGAGGGTGTAGCCGCTGCTGTGGGCCGGTGGCGGGATAGGCGTCGAGGTCTCCCGATGATGGAGGTTCCTACGCCGCCCATCCAGAAGACCTCGACATGCCTGACGCTACCTTCGCGCGCCCTGACCTGACCACGTTCTGCCGACTCGAGGAGCTCGGCCTCGGAAGTCACCGGACAACGCCTCGAGCCCGACCGGGCGGTGCTCGCGTGCCGGGTCCTCGAGCCCGACCAGTGGTGCCGTCGCTGCGGCTGCGAGGGCGTGCCGCGCGACCCCGTGATCCGTCGTCTAGCCCACGAGCCGCTGGGCTGGCGACCAACGACGCTGCTGGTCACGGTGCGCCGCTACAGCTGCACCGGTTGCCGACATGTGTGGCGCCAAGACACCAGTCGCGCGGCCGAGCCCGGGGGCGAAGCTGTCGCGCCGCGGGCTGCGGTGGGCGTTGGAAGGGATCGTGCGTCAGCACCTCACGGTCGCCCGCATCGCCGAAGGTCTCGGGGTCGCGTGGAACACCGCCAACGACGCCGTCCCCGGCCGAGGGCAAGCGTGTTCTGATCGATGACCCCGCCCGGCTCGACGGCGTGAGCGCGATCGGCGTGGACGAGCACGTGTGGAGACACACCGGGCACGGCGACAAGTACGTCACGGTGATCATCGACCTGACCGGGATCCGTGACGGCACCGGCCCAGCGCGGCTGCTGGACATGGTCGAGGGACGCTCCAAACAGGCGTTCAAGACCCGGCTGGCCGATCGCGAGCAGTCCCGGCGCGACCGTGTGGAGGTCGTCGCGATGGACGGGTTCACCGGGTTCAAGACCGCCACCACCGAGGAACTGCCCGACGCGGTCGCGGTGATGGATCCGTTCCACGTGGTCCGTCTGGCCGGCGACGCGCTGGACCAGTGCCGCCGCCGGGTACAGCAGGCCATCCATGGGCACCGCGGCCGCAAGGACGACCCGCTCTACCGTGCACGCCGGACGCTGCACACTGGCGCCGGCCTGCTCACCGACAAGCAGCACGACCGCCTAAACGCCCTGTTGGGGGTCGAGGACCACGTCGAGGTCGAGGTGACTCGGTGGATCTACCAGCGCATGATCGCCGCCTACCGCGAGCCCGACCGGCCCAAGGGCCGCGCGCTGATGGTCAAGCTGATCGAGTCGATCAGCCACGGCGTCCCGGCCGCGCTGAGCAGAGCTCGTCACGCTGGGACGGACCCTGAAGAAGCGCGCCGACGACGTCTTGGCCTACTTCGACAGACCCGGCACCAGCAACGGACCCACCGAAGCGATCAACGGCAGGCTCGAACACCTCCGCGGCTCTGCCCTCGGATTCCGCAACCTCACCAACTACATCGCCCGATCCCTGCTCGAGTCCGGCGGCTTCAGACCCCGACTACACCCCGGATTGTGAAGAGCCGCCATTCCTGAGAAGCAACCACCATGTGAACACAATGAAAATGTTCTCAATTCGAAGCAAGATGCTCTCCGATACAGAATAACCGAGCACTGCCGTCACAAACGACAGTTCGAGATACTTCTGGTTTTTTACCATCACATTCACCTGCCGAGGCAACCCAGAAGCAAAAGAGCAGGAAGATTGGAACCCCGCATCCCACTAATAGGTGAAGGTACGAGTTGTCAACGTTCTCCACAAAAAGATTTTGCTTGACGCTTGTCGAACTAAGTAGATCCCAGCTGCTTACTTGGTCAAGGAAGGCTGCATAAAAGCGAGGGCGGTAACTCAAGAGCGCGTTCAAATCGCGCTCTTCTGAGTTACTCATGATCCAAAGCGAGACACTGAGGAAGACCCCCGGCGTCAACATGAGGACCTGGGGAACGAACGGTACTCTTGCAAGGTTCGGCATCAGGTAGGCAAGCACCGTAAAGGAAACGAGTGCGTAGAACCCTCCGCGCCCGTCGGTGGTAGTGAAGAAGTAGAAGCCGACAGCAACGACCACCCCCGTCACGAAGTGGCGAAATCTCAACCTGTACTTGTGCACGTAAAAGATGCACAGCGACCCAGCACTGAAGACCACGTTCATGAAGAACGGTACAGAGGCAACGCCGTATGTCGTCCGTTCCCTCAGGTCGATCACCGAGTTATGGGTCATGCCTGTCTTTAATAAGAGAAAAATGAGGACAAACGACACAAGAGCAGATCGCACGGCGAGCCGATCCACGATACGCTCAGGCAATGAGCAGAGAGTTGGGATGAGAACCGGGACAAAGATCATTGAAAGCTGATCCGGATTGGCCCGAAGAGCCATAAGCGACATGCTCAACATGATCGTAAGCACGAGCCACATCGGAATAACGGTTCTGCCCAGCAACATCGCGACGACAATCAGGCAGAGCACCCCCACCCGAACGACGTTCTTGGCGGCCGGCGCTTCGATCCAAATAGTCTGAATAAGGACCGCGTTCACAGCGAGAGCGTACAAACTCACCACGACGATAAACGCCATGCTCTTGTCGCCGAGCCAGACTCGTGTCCCGTTGCGATCCTTGCGGATCGCCCCTGAACGGAGTGCCTCACTTGCCACGCGCATCCCTTGACGGTAGAAGCTACGGCGCTCGGTGGCGCCTCGGCCCGATCTTCTGGTCAGCCGGCCGGCTACCCGCATGCTCCCTTATAGGACTAGCCTCGGCCAAGTAGCAGGCCGACTGAGGCGCGCGCATCGCCAGCGCGGGGCGACATCGCGGATGCGGATCGGTAGGGCGACGACGGGGGCGACGGCAGTCAACCAATAGCCAACCGTCGACGCCCAACTCAGTCCGAGTGCTCCATGCCTCGGGCCTAGAGCAAAAAGCAGACCAATTCCGGCGGCGAGTCCCGACACCGGGCGGCTGTCATGATCCAGCCTCGACCCAGAGCCGTATGGGCAGACGCGGCGACATATCCCACGACAACGCCGACAGAGCCAACCAACGACACCCACGCAGGAGCGACTGACTCAGCAAACTCAGTGCCAAACACTAGCGGGATGAGCGCGGGACTCACTACACCCATCAGCAGTGCGGTCATCGTGGACACGGCGAACGCAGCTCGAACCACATTTGCTACGTGATGGTTACGTACGTCGCCTCGAGCCATTGCGATCCGCTTGAACGTCGTGGAAGCGAGCGCCTGCCCCAACGCGAACGGAACGAGAGACAGCGTGGCCGCCACCGCGTAGTAGCCCGCTTGGGCGGCACCCACCACCGGCAGCGCAATCGCTTGGTCAAGCCTGTACGACGCGGCCTCGGCCATCTGGCTTCCCGCAAAACGGATTCCCTCCCGCAGAACCCGTTGCGGCGAGTCAGCTGGCCCCCTTAAGCCCACCGGAATCAGCCACGAAGTAAACGCGAGCGTCGCCACCGAACCTACGAGGTTTGCACCGATCGCATAGCCCACGCTGAGACCGCCTACCATCCCCCCGACGGCGATAAGCGCGACGTAGATCAATATTGGCAACAAATTAGTCACGGCGAATGCGCCGTTCCGGCCCTGCGCAATCAGCACGTTCGCGTTGCAGATCCAAAGGATCGAGAGCGAACTGAGAGAAGCCGAGATCAGAAATGTGGTGCCGCTTGCAGGACCTAAGTCCCCGAGGAAAACAGAGCGGGAGCCGAGTGCAACGGATATCGCAATGGGCGTAAGCAACACTGCGATCGCCCGCGCTGCTCGTATCGATTTGGCCGGGTCCCCCGACTCCACGGCGAGTCGCCTGACCACCAGCGGCACCCCAAGGCCAAGAACCAACGGCAACAACCCGGTCAGCGCGAGGGCCGCGGACGCCTCTCCCCGGCCAGCCGGCCCGAGCCCGCGCGCCGGGAAGAGGGCGCTAACAAGACCAAGACACGCACTGACCAACCTACTCAACGCAACTGCGACCGGCCGGTCGAGAATCGAGCGGGCATGGGTGAGGAAATTCACCGCTCGACGGCGTTCAGGACACGTTGGGTGTTCCGCCACGACAGGTCAGTCATCATTTCAGCCCGAGAACGGAGTTTGCTCTCTGAAGACCTCAGCGCGATCTCCGAGGCAGCGATCAACTCGGATGCCGACACGTCGAATGGCGTCAACCCGTCCCCCCAAGTCTGGAGGTAGGCGGTCAACTTGCTTATTCGGTCCAATGCAACATGCGGTACCGCGTACGCCATCGCCGTAATCGCGCCGTGCAGGCTTGACCCGATGAAGAGATCGGCTCCGGCTATGTTCTGCGCAATTTGTCGAACGTCGAGGCCGTCGCTCAAATCGCATTCGATCCCCTGCTCGTGAAGCCGTCAGCGCGATTGTCCGAAGGGCGAGCTGATCCCCGTGCCCGCCAGCCAGTCCGATCGGAAGAAGTACCACGCGGTCGAACCCTTTGGAAATTTCCACGAGAGGCGGTACTACATCACGGCTGCCCCAAAGCCACTGTTGCGAACACTGGAAGACCACAGTCCTTTCCGGAGGCGCCTGTTCGAACTTCCACATCCGGCCAAGGATCGCCACCGAATCCGGGGCCAGTTCGGCTCTGACCCCGTTCCGGCGTAGAGCAGCTTGTCCAACTTCGTCCCGGACACTCACGAACGAAGCAGCGCTGAGGGTGGCTATGACAGACCGCAAAGCTGCACCGTGCAGATTCTCAACCGACGAGGCCCCGACGGCATTCACACTGATACTTGTCCTCGATGCGAGCGAGGCAGCGGGCACGTACGGGCTAGGCCAAGTGCCTCGGAGGAGTTGGCGAGAGGCATAGCCTGCAACTCGCTCGCCAAACAACTTCCGGCATGCCCGGAGCGCAAGATCGGCCGGGTACGGCGCGAAGTTAATCAGCGCCCGGCTCCAAGTGGCGCTCAACAACTCGCCACCCCCCGAGGATCAGTCCGTCCCGGGCCTCCGTTCGTTCTCGTTCCGCTGACCGAACGCTCGCAACAGGCACCCCGCCTCCCGCTCGCATATCTGCGTCCACGACGGCCAGATGGCCGATCGGCTCGGACCATCCCTCGGCACTGCTGACGTGGTCCGGGACCAGTGGAAAAAGCAGGTCGCCGTAGTTGAACCGGTCGTAAGCCCCCACGGAGACCACATTCGTAGTCCGAACCGCGCTAAAAATTTCACCGTCAGGCCTCATGCCCGATCCCCTTTTCGTCCTCGTGATTTGGGCAAGCAGCGTTGGGAAGACTTGACCCCTGTTTACGCGACGGCGGCTCGGCCACGGGCTCTGTCACAACCTTCGCCTGCGTGCAGCATGATTCTTGGCGCGCCGCCGAACCGCGAGAATCGAACCGGCGAAGGCCAGCGCGAGGCTGCGAAGGTGTGGATACGACCAGAAGAGGGCGCCGTGCGCGTCAGCCACCGAAGCAACCTCAAGCCCGCCACCAGACGACGGCAAGGTCGCCTCGAGGTAGGCAGTTCCGTGGCCTGCGTCGGGTTCGAGGTACGCACCTTCGGCCCATTCGTTCCATGCATTGACGAAGACCAGACCGCGATCTGCTCTTGCCGCAGCCTCGCGCCGACGAGCTGCCTTGAGCCAGTTGCCGTACTTCATCGGCGTCGAGCCCACGTAGACAGTGGCGTTCTCCTGCCGGCGGGCCGTGTTATCCCAGCCCGGCGCGACCGCGGGGTACCGCACGAAGTCAACCGCGGGGCGCCCCTGAGTAGTACTCCACCAATCGATCGTAGGACATGAGCCGACCACGGAATCCCTTGGAGAGGCCCCGGATCGGACGCTTGTGGGCCGTGCGAAACGTGTTGGCGCCAACCGGCGGAAACTCAGCCACTGCGTCAAACCCGAGCGGTTCCGGAGTAAGGCCCGGGGTGGTTTCCGTGGCGACGAGGTGCAGCCCACCCAAACCGGCAACTACAGCGAGTTCGCGAAGGCGGCGCGCGAAACCGTCGGGGTTCGGGATCAAGTCGGCGCGATGCACGACCAGTACAGGCAACCCGTCCTGACGCAGATAGTGCGGAGCACGGAAGTGCGGAAGAAGGTCCGCGAAGATCTCATCCTCGAACTCGGGAAGGTAGCCCTGCGGCATAAGCACGTCGCGCTCCTTGCCGTCCCACCGACGGGTCCACGCCTCGTTCGCCCACGAGAGGCAATACGGGAGCTGGTCAGGGTCATCGCGCCAGAGATCGATCGGCTGTTCCAAGAGCCGGCGTCCGTTGAACCAGTAGAAGTACATGCAGAACGCGTCAATCCCGTACTTCCCGGCCAAGAACGACTGCTCATCGTGGACCTGCCGATTGAGGAGGTTGTACTCGCCCATCTGGCCGGCCTTGCGGGGGTGGTCATGGCCAACGAACTGGGGTTGTGCCCCACGGACGTTCGACCACTCGGTGAAGCCTTCACCCCACCATTCGTCGTTCTCTGGGATGGCGTGGAACTGGGGGAGGTAAAAGGCGATCGTCTTCATGCGAAACTCCCGAAACTCAGCGGCTGGCGGCCGGGCCGACCGGCTTCCAAAGGTGGTCAGTCAGACGGGCGAGACCGGCGCGGTCGAGGGTCGCGTCCCTGCGGCCTGCCCCGTAGCGCCGTCGGAACAACTGCGGGAACTGCGAGTAGAACGTCCGCATCGAGTTCAACTCAGCCTTCCAAGCCCAGAGCGCGGGTCCTGTCGTGGCGCGCTGCCAGTCGTGCAGCCACCGGACACGCGGGTCAAGCGCGACCGCCATGCCCTCACGCCGGGCCCGCAGGCCAAATTCGTGGTCCTCGTAGTAGAGAAAGTAGCTGTCGTCCCAGCCGCCAAGAGCGCGCACCGCATCTGTGCGGCCCGCAACCACAGCGCCCATTGCCCACGCGATGTACGTGGGCACGGCCAATCCAGTGCGGGCATATTCGTCGCCTTTTTCTGACTCGGGCTTCGCGCGATTGCGGACCTTCGCGGAGAGGTAGGGGATGCCGCGGGCGTTGGCCTGCTCGGTACCATCAGGATTGAGCAGTTGAGGGGCAGCGAGACCACCACCTCGCTCGATCGTCTCCTCCAACGAGGCGTGCCAGTCGCTCCCGGAGACTGTCACATCGGGATTCACGAAAGCGACGTACTCCGTGTCAACCGCCGCAAGGCCGAGGTTATTACCGTGCGAGAAGCC
Organism: Nocardioides sp. B-3; assembly: GCF_024703895.1. GTDB lineage: Bacteria > Actinomycetota > Actinomycetes > Propionibacteriales > Nocardioidaceae > Nocardioides. Next base: position 2,287,064 of record NZ_CP087968.1, on the reverse strand, counting down.
ACGGTTGCCGCCCGACTCGATAACCGGGTCAGCGACCTCGCGCGCCCTCGCGACCGTGCCGTCGGTCGAACTGTTGTCAACGACGATCCAACGGTAGTCGCGTTCTGCCGAGCCTGCCCTTCCGTTCGGGAATCAGATGCTCAAGGCTGTTATGTGTCACCGTGATGACGGTCCGGGAACTCACTGCCGTTTCCCCTCCGGGTCAAGTGAATCGGCGGCTCGCGTGGCGGGCGATTCGTCAAGATGGGTGCCTCGAGGCTCGCGCCAGACGCATGCGCCGAGGAAGAGCGCAGACACCCGGGCGAGCGGCGCACGTCGAAGAACAATGGCGACTACGAACTGCGCAACAAGGCCAACTGAGAGGCGACCCCGGGCACTGGACCGTAAGCCGCGGTTCGAGCCCACGAGGTTCCGCCTCGATCAGCACCCGGGCCATGGTCACGCGCCATCCCCATCGATGCGCCGAGAGATACAGAAGCATCCCGTGGCTCCCGCTTCGCTCTCGCAGCGTTTGGGCACGCCACCCAAGCCGGCTGCCTCGCTCCTCGCCGAGAACGTTGGCGCCATGTTGAACGTAGTCCTGAAGCGCGTCATTGACGATGACGAGGCGGCCTACGCCCGCGGCAACCATGCCGAGCCAATGGTCGTGATACGCGGCGTCCGTCGGTTCGGGGAATGGGAGCGATCGCCGAACGACGTCGCCGCGGAAGACAGCGAAACTGCCGGTCACCTTGTTGTCCAGCAGGAGGCCGAACGGTCCGGGGTCGCAACGACGAGTCAACCCCAACTCAACACCGGAGTCGTTGACCAACCGTGCCTGCCCGGACACCGCAGCAACATCGTCGGCCGCGAACTCCGCTACAAGTCGTTCCAGCTTGTTCGGATGCCAGAAGTCATCCTGATCGGCGAGCGCCACCCAAGCCGCGCCCGGGTCTACTGCAGCCACGATCCGCTCGAAGTTTCGATAGAAACCGATGTTCACCGGAAAATGATGGATAGCGAACCTGTCGTCGAGCCCAACGATCTCGATGACCAAGGCCAGCGTGTCCGCGTCGGCGCCGTCTATTCCGACGTGACACGTCCAATTCTGCCAGCGACTGGTCTGCAATTGAGGTGAGTTGCGTCCTGAGCAACCGATGATTCGGGCGGTATACAGCAACACAGATCGCTCCGTGTTGATCCGTCCTCGCATCCAAAGTTTCGAACTCCGAGGGGGAACAATGCGCCGGCGAGGCCGCCTCACTCACCGTCAGTAGGCCCCGTCGGAGGCGACGACCGCGCGGAAGGTCTTCCAGAGAATGATCAGGTCCGAGGTCATGGACCAATTCTCGACGTAGTGCACGTCGAGACGGATCGCTTCGTCATACGTGAGATCCGAGCGGCCAGACACCTGCCACAGCCCGGTCATCCCGGGGCGCACGGTCAGGCGCCGACTGGCGACGTGGTCGTACTGCTCGACCTCGAAGTCCCGCTGCGGACGCGGCCCCACGAGGCTCATGTCACCCTTCAGCACGTTGAAGAGCTGAGGCACTTCATCGATCGAAAAGCGGCGGATGAAGGCGCCCACGCGAGTGATCCGCGGGTCCATCATCAGCTTGGGCAACTCGCTGAGCGACTTGCCCTCCGCCATCAGGAGTATCTCGAGCTCCGCGTCCGCGTCTTCTCGCATCGAACGGAACTTGATCATAGAGAAGTGTCGCCCGTCGCGACCCACCCGGTCCCGGCTGTAGAAGACGGGGCCGGCACTGGTGAACTTGACTGCCGGGGCGGTCGCCAAGATGAGTGGGAACAGCATGACGAGCAGCGCCGCAGCTCCCACGCGGTCGAAGAGGCTCTTGGTGTACCGCCCGGCGCCGGCGTACTGCGGCTCGTCGAGGTGGAGCATCGGCATACCCGACAGGTCGTGCAGGTGAAGTCGGCTGCCGACAACATCCGGGACGTTGGGAGACAGCATCAGTTCGATGCCGGTGCCATCGAGCTGCCACGTGAGCTCACGCAACCCTGTGGCACCAAGGTGGTCTGTGTCCGTCACCAGCACCGCTTGGGCGTTGGTGATCGTCAGCGCGTCACTCAGCGAGGCTGCGGCCGTCAGCACGGGGACGAAGGAGTCCCCCCTTCGAGGATCACCGCGCCGGCGGTGGAGACATCAGGCACCCAGACACCGGAGACGCGGTAGCCCGTGGCTGGTCGGCTCCGGAAGAACTCGTTGATCTGGGCTGCACCGCGGGGACCACCGATGATCATCACGTTGGCCGGGGCGCGGCCTTGCGTGCGTCGGTGATGCAGGGCCACCCGGGCTGCCTTGCGGCCGGCGAGGAGGCCGATCAGACCAACGGGCAACGCGATGGCGAGATAGCTACGAGACGCGTCGACCTTGAACATGAGCGAGAGCATCGCGAGCACCGCGAACACCCGGAACGTCGCCACGACGACGCGGCGGTACTCCTCGGTGCCGTGCCCCATCATCCGAGGGCTCCGCGTGCGGTGGACCCGGAGGGAAACCCACCACGCAAGGGCGATGACAGCCCCCGGGACCCCATAAGGCAGTGTGCCGACCGTCGTCACGACAGACGACTGGCCCGTCCCTGAACCTCGAGAACTGTGCGGCTGCCATGGCCACGCACAGCACTCCGAGGTCTGAGACGAGCAGGACCGACGCGTACTTCTGGCGCCACCGCAACGGCGGGACGCGGACCGCCTCTGCCAGCGGCTGACGAGCTTCAGCCAATCCGTGAACAGCAGCCGCATCGTGGCTGGCGGGACGCCAGTCGTCGACGATACTCACGAGGAGACTCCCCGGCACACACCGCTGTTCAGGTGAAGCACTACTACCCCCGGGACAGACAAGTTGACCTGTCAAGTGTCCGTCACAGGTGAGGGCTCCGTGACCGTTTTCCGAAACCTTTACCGTCCTGTCGTGAGACCTGCATCACCACTTGTGGGTATCCCCTGCACAAGGTCAGCAGGCGCCGGCCGACACCTCGCCACGTGACCCACTCAGGACACCCGGCGTCACTCGCAGCTCGGGGGCCGCGGTCTGTCCCGGAGCGGTGTCCATCGTCCACGCAACCGGGACCTCGCGGCCCTTGACCGGGACCGCGAGCGTGACCACCTCGCGGCCCTCGAGGGTGACCGGGGTGACGTCGACCTGCTCCCCCGCCACCGACACGGAGGTGATGGCTCCGGCGCGCACGGCGCATGCAGCCGCAGCAGGAGCAGCTGGGTGCCCGGCTCGGTGCCGAAGTGGCCACCGCCCGTCACCGAGGGCGGGAGCTTCGCCGCCTCTGCGGGAGAGATCTCCCGGCGCAGCGTCATCGCTCCGGTCAGGGTGCGGCTGCCGTCCGCGGCGCACGCGTCGGCGGTCAGGGCGACGTCGTGGCGCAGGTAGTAGGACATCTTCGAGCCGGTCGCGTCGTTGACGTCGACATCAACGTGCGGGACGTCGCCGTCGTCGCCCGTCAGCGCGCCCTCCACAGCCGTGCCGGCGAGCGCGTCGCTCACCGTTGGGTCGTCGACCGCCACGAGGAAGCGGCCCTCGCGAGCCGCGCGCGTCAGGCCCCCGACGAAGTCCATCGGCGACGTCACGTCGCCCGTGATCGCGTCGAGCACCGTCCCGGCCGCCCGGGCGAAGAACAGGTCCCGGGACTCCGGCGCCAGCTCGAGGTAGGGCCGGCTGAGCAGCTCGAAGACGACGTTGTCAGCCGTGAGCGTCCGGCCCGCCACCCGCACGGGAGCGGTGCCGTCCATGACATAGGAGAGCGCCACCGGGTCGGTCGCCAGCACGCCGTCGAGCTCGACGCGGGGGTGGGCCTCCTCCCACCGCGCCTCGGCCAGCTCGGCGGCCCGCGGGAAGTCGGGCGTGAAGCCGACATCGTGGAAGTAACTGCCCAGCTGTTCGCCGTACACCTCGCGCTCCTCGGGTGAGAGGGGCAGGACCGGCGTGGCCCGCTCCCCCAGACCCGACGCCGTGCCCCGGTCGTGCATCGTCAGGACGCCGTCCTCGGCATGCAGGCGGGCGAAGCTGCCCGGCATCCCGCCGGTGGCGCGGATCTCCGCGTTGTTCTGGAAGAGCACGAGGTAGTCGCGCGGCCCCTCGGCCCCGAGCATGCGGGGCAGCACCGCCACGGCCGTCTCCCCGGACGCGAGCCCGCGAGCGAGGCCGTCGAGCTCGTCGACGTACTCCTCCACACCGTCGCGCACCGGACCCACCGGGCCCCCGGCGTCGACGTCGGCGACCGGGTCCTCCGCTCGCGCCGCGGCCGCGGCGGCGGTGGCGACCGGGGTCGCGAGCCGGTCCGGGGCGCGCAGGTCCACACCCCGCCCGGCCTGCACGTCCGGCAGCAGGTCGGCGGCCTCGAGCAGAGGAGGTACGGCGATAGACGCGAGCTCGTCGAGGGAGGCGCTCAGCGCACTCACCGCCCCGAGGTCGTCGCCGACGACCGGCAGGTGCCCCAGAGCGCCCCACCACGGACCGTCTGTCGCCGCGCGGGCGCCGCGGGCCTCCACGATCAGCCGGTCCGCGGCCGCCGAACGTGCGTCGGCGTCATCGGCCTCCACCGCAGCCCGCAGGTCGCGCACCGCGTCACGGGCATCCTGCAGGCGCTGGGCCGCCTGCCAGCCGGTCCAGCCCGTCCAACCCGCCGCGAGCAGGGCGGCGACGCCGACACCGGCGGCGATGGTGCGAGTGCGCTTCACGACGACTCCAGATCATGCAGCGACCCCGTCACACCGAGGCGTGACGGGGTCGCTGGGGAAAGCGAGGGACTCAGGCCACCTTGAGGGTGAACTTGGTCTTCGACGCGATGTAGACCGACTCCGCACCCTTGGGGGTGAACTTGAGCTTGACGGTGTACTTGCCCTTGGCGAGCTTGCCGAGCTTGTAGACGTCGACGTCGGAGTAGCGCACGGTCTTGGTGCTGACGACCTTTCCGGCGCGACGCACGACGATCTTGACCCAGCCGGTGGGCTCGGCGTTGCCGGCGGTGTCGACGACGACCTTCACCTTGGCAGGCTTGGTGGACACAGCCGGGCGGGGCTTGGCCTTCACCTCGGTCGGGACGGTGCCGGTGTAGGGACCGGCGACGGCGGCGGAGCCGCTGAGGCCGATCACGCCGAACATCATGGCGACGGCCGTGAACAGGCCGACGAGCGTCTTCTTCACTTGATTCCCCTGTAAGTCATTGGTTGGTTTCGCAACCATATTCATGGAACGGCACTCCCCATGACCATTCCGCGAAAGTGGACCGACCCGTGTGCTCCAACTCACAGCGATCATTCCTGGGCCGCGGACCAGACCTTCACCCAGTCGACGTCCATGTGCTGCGGCAGCTTGTCCTCGCCGTCGAGGTGCTGCAGCTCGTAGTCCGAGCTGAGCAGGCTCAGGATGAGGAACTCGGGCTGCCCGGAGACGCCCTGCGTGATGGTGTCGGTGACCCGGCCATCGATCCGGAAGACGTAGCGCTCCGGGGTCCACTCGACCGAGAACACGTGGTACTTCGAGGACCAGTCGTCGCCGAACTGATCCGGGTCGGGCAGCCAGCTGCCGGCCGTCTTGCCCTTCGCGGTGGGGTGCCAGTAGACGAAGCTGGTCAGCCCGCCGTCCGGGTGGTCATCGCCGAAGTACTCGATGACGTCGATCTCGGCGCCCGTCTTCTTGGCCTTGCCGACCGGCACCGGGCCGAAGCCCTGCATCCAGAAGGCGCCGTGCTGGCCGCGCTCCGCCCGGAACTTGATCCGCGCGGCCGCGTGGCCGTAGGTGAAGCTGTAGGCGCTGCCGAGGTGGCCGTTGAGGCGGTAGTCGAACTGCTTCTTGGAGCGGCACGCGCCCTTGTCGGGGTCGTTGATGACGCTCAACCGCAGGGCGCCGTCGACCACCCCGGCCGCATCGTCAGACGCGCGGGAGCACAGCCGGACACCGGTGTAGCCCCCGGTCGCGTGTCGCCCACAGCGAGTCGTCCAGCGTGTCGAACTCGTCGACGAACGTCTCGGCCGGGGCATCGTCGGTGGAGAGGTGGATGCCGACCGGGCCGTCCCCCTCGGAGACGACGCGCAGCTCGTCGGCCTCGCCCACCGTGAGGGCGACGCGGCCCTCGTCGTCGGTCTCGGCCGCGTCCTCGGTGGTCCAGTCGTCGCCGTCGGCCACCTGCAGCTCGACCGCCTGACCGGCCGGCGCACCCTCGATCCTCGCGTCGACGACGTACTCCGCATCCGTCGACTTCTCGACGTCCTCACCGACGGCGGCGATCTGCGGGAGCACCGTCGCGGTGATGCCCGCGCCGTCCTCGTAGTCGGACTCCGCGAGGTCGATGCCTGAGGCTCCGGAGCACGCGGTCAGCGCTACCAGACAGACGATCGGGGCCGTACGGCGAAGGGCGGTGGCGATTCGAGACATGCCGCGCATCTTGCTTGGCCTAGCGCGCGACTCGCAAACCGAGGAGGTAGAGCTCGCAACCGGTGCACAGCCCGAACACCGCATTGAGCATGGCCGCGACGACCGCGAAGCCGATGGCCACCTGCGCGACCAGCAGCGCACCCGTCGCAAAGCCGAGCAGGGCGACGATCGTGAAGGCGAGCCCGACGCCCCGGGCGAAGCGCGGCGGCCGCGGGTCCTCGAGCCCGCCGGGCGGCGACAGCCGGGGTCGGACGAGCGTCTTGAAGACGTACGCAGTCGGGGTCCGTTGGACACCGAGCGTGACGCCGCTCAGGAAGAACACCGCCTGTATGGCGACGAGCGCGACGGCCACGGGCGTCGGGACGAGCAGTGCCACCGCGAGCAGCACCGGGGTCACGGCCGCGGTGAATCGCGGCCCACGAGGATCGATCACGAAGCGACTCCGGTCGGTAGTGCGGCCGGGACCCGGGGCCCGCTGGGGTGCACCCGCGGCGCGGGCGATCTCACGGCCGTGTGAGTCGAGCACGAGTGTCGTGGGTGTACGGCGCACGTCGAGCGCTCGCACGAGGTCGAGGTGCTTCTCGGCGTCGATCTCGAGATGGCGTACGCCGATCTCCCGCTCTGCGACGTCCGCGAGCACCACCCGGGTCGTCCGGCAGGGGGCGCAGAACGCCGAGGAGAACTGGACCAGCGTCGCCCGCCCGCCGAGGGATTCCCGGGGCAGGGCGTCGATCAGGTGCTGCCAAGCCGAGTCCCGGTCGTCCGGGGGTTTCGTGACGGCGCTGGCGCGCCTCCTCGACCGCCGAGGCGGCACGAAACCCGCCATCGGTGGCGCGGCGGAACGCGCCGAAGCCAACGGCTACGACGAGGGCGACGCCCGGGATCACGATTCCAGTCACAACAGCCTCCAATTCACCGCTGGTTGAGCAGGGCCGCCGTGCCCGTGTCGAAACCAAGGTGACCTTGGTTTTGACACGCTCGCTGGCGCTCGCTGCTCAACCGGCGGTGTCCAATCAGATCGCTACTGCGACCTCGGCCACCGAGCCGATGGCCGCGGTGACCGCGGTGTCGACGGGGTCGGCCTTGGGGGCCAGCGTGCGCAGGGTCCACTGACCGTCGCCCGCGAAGAAGCGGAAGTGTCCGGTCGCCGAGGTGGGGACCTCGGCGGTGAACTCGCCCGTCTTGTCGAGCAGACGCACGTAGGCGTTGGGGACGGGCTCGCCCTCGCGGGTGACCCGGCCCTGTATCACGGCCTCGATCTGCGTGTTGACGCCGTCGAGCGACAGGCCGCCCTCAGTCGCGCCGCACATCAGGCGTCAGCCGTTCCGGGCTCGTCGCCGAGGGCGATCGGGACGCCGACGAGGGAGCCGTACTCGGTCCACGAGCCGTCGTAGTTCTTGACGTTCTTGCGACCGAGCAGCTCGCTCAGGACGAACCGGGTGAGCGAGGAGCGCTCACCGATGCGGCACAGCGCGATGGTGTCCTTGTCCTGGTCGAAGCCGACCTCGTCGTAGAGCTTGGTCAGGTCCTCGTCGGACTTGAAGGTGCCGTCGTCGTTGGCGTTCTTGCTCCACGGCACGTTGACCGACGTCGGGACGTGGCCGGCGCGCTGCGACTGCTCCTGCGGGAGGTGGGCCGGGGCGAGCAGGCGACCGGCGTACTCGTCGGGGCTGCGGACGTCGACCGGGTTCTGCACGTCGATCGCGGCGATGGTCTCGTCACGGAAGGCGCGGATGGAGTGGTCCTGCTCCTGCGCGACGTAGGTGGTCGCGGCGCGGGTGGGCAGCTCGGCGGTGAGCTCGCGCGAGTCGAGCTCCCACTTCTTGCGGCCACCGTCCATGAGCTTGACGTCGGCGTGGCCGTAGAGCTTGAAGTACCAGAACGCGTAGGCGGCGAACCAGTTGTTGTTGCCGCCGTAGAGCACGACGGTGTCGTCGTTGCTGACGCCACGGCTCGAGAGGAGCTCCTCGAACTGCGCCTTGTTGACGAAGTCGCGACGGACCCGGTCCCGGAGGTCGGTGGTCCAGTCGAGCTTGATGGCTCCCCGGATGTGGCCCTTGTCGTAGGCGGTGGTGTCTTCGTCGACCTCGATCACGACGATGCCGGCGGTGTCGAGGTTGTCCTCGACCCACTGGGCCGAGACGAGCGAGTTTTCGCGGCTCATGGGATGTGCTCCTTGATTGATCGGACAGCTGTGGGGTGAATGGCTCGGTGACTGGCTTGATGGGAAGCAGAGGGGCAGGCCGACTCAGCGGCATGCAGAAACGGGCCCACTTCTCGCAGAATAGTCCACAAGAACAGTGGACTTAGCAGAGGATGAAGTGTGGACCCGTCAGGACATTCGACACAGCGCCGAGCGCGTGCGGCAGTGATCCACTGCGCGGCGCTTGGTCAGCATGGTCGTGAACATGGTGAGGACTCTAGGGCGGCACCAACCGCCAGACTCAGTTCGTCTCGCATGTTGGATGGACGTTCCATGGATTGAGACGGCCTGTGGATGACGCCAGCGGGCGTGGGACGGATCGTGGTCGGCTGGAGGCATGACAGCCGGAGTCACCACCAACCCACTCTTCCAACTCGATTCTCCGATCATGGACCCGAGGTCGCTCCACCGTGCTGTGAACTGCGCGGACATCGCGATCCCTTTGATCGCGGCCGAGGGCTGCCGTGCCGTGTCCGCCGGAGTCCCTGGCCCGACAGCAGGGCGTCACCCAAGCTGCGGCGCTCAAATGGTTCGGCTCCACAGCGCACATGTGGGAGGCCTTGGCCACCGTCATCGGCGCGCGATGGATCTCGTGCCCGGATCGGTCGGATCGACTCTTCGCTGACACGATGCGCACTGACCGGGTGCGCGCGCCGTACTGGTCGGACCTCGACCTGTTCCGGGCGGTGTCCCTCTTCCTGCCGCTCAACGAGCACGAGATCGAGTGGACGCGGGTGTGGTTGTCCATGCTCGAGCTCGGTCGACACCGGGAACTCGTTGGCAGTCGGGTAGCCGGGACCGAGGCCCGGGAGCGTGAGGTTCTCCACCGAGTGACGATGTGCCGCGACATACCCACCCCGGACTCGACGCTGGTGCTCGTGCGCGGCCTGAGGCAGATGGTCGCCGCCACCCACGAGCCGTTGGAGCTGAGCACCGCCCACGACTGGCTGCACCTCCACACTCATCGCGCGTACATCGAACACGGGATCCCTGAGCCAGCGAGCGATGAGGACGTCCTGCCCTCCACCACGCGCTACACCTACTACCGACCCACCTGATCTACCGGCACCCTGATCCGGGTAACGAGGTGGATACCGAATCCCCTCGATTTCAGGTCCCTCCTTCGGCGAGGTAAGCAACGCGTTACCAACCACGCCGCCGACCAAGGCGAATTCGCCCGATTGGGTAGGTATTCAGTTACTTACCGCGCCGGCGAGGCCCCCAGAATCCGGGCATTTGGTAACTACCCGGATACCGCGAGGACCCGCTCGAACTCGTCCGCACAGGTCTCGAGCGCGAACTCCTTCTCCGCGAGCAGGCGCGACTCCGCGCCCAGCTGGGCCAGCCGTGCGGGGTCGCGGAGCAGCTGATCGGCCCACATCCCCGCGGCGGGCAACGATGAGCGCACCGGTGGCGCGATGAAACCACCGGCATCGAGCACCAGAGACGCCGCGAGGTTCTCCGGGGGCATCAGGCCCAGCACCGGTCGTCCGGCCGCCGGGTAGGACAGCGTCTTCGACGGCACCGAGAACTCGCCGGCGTCCTGCTCGAGCAACACGACGAGGATGTCGCCGGATGCCGGGACGTCCGGCAGGTCGGAGTACGGCTGGAAGGGCAGCAGGGTCAGCGGCACGTCGAGCCGCGCGGCCGCGGCCTTCACGACGGGAACGGCGGGACCCTCGTTGACCACGACCAGCCTGACCGGGGTGCCGAGCTTCCGAACGGATGCGGCAAGCGAGACCAGCAGCTCCGGGTCGTGCTTGAGCCCGAGCGTCCCCGCGTAGAGCAGCGTCGGCTCGTCGTCGAGGCCCTGCGTCACGGCCCAGTCGTTGTCGCGCTCGCGCGGGGAGATCTCGTCGAGCGGCGCCCAGTTGGGGATGACCGTGACCTTGTCGGCGGTGCCCCACTGCGAGTGCACGGAGCGAAAGGCCTCGGTGATCACCACGATCGCCGCGGCCCGCCGCGAGGACCAGCGCTCACCCCACTCCAGCACGCGGGCGAGCAGCGAGAAGATCGGTGACAGCTTGGTCCCGGCAAGTCGGGCCACCGCGACGGCCTGCACGTCCTGATGCCACAGCACCCGGGGCGTACGCCACAGCCACAACACCGCCGCCAGCATCACCAGCATCGGCACCGGCGTCGTCGACACGAGCACCGGGTCCGGTCGTGTACGGCGTACGAAGGCAATCAGGTCCAGGGCCGAGGCGAAGTTCCTGCAGCGAACGCCGGACATAGCTGGTCTTGGCGATGGTGCGCCCCACCGACACCGGCGAGAAGCGCACCGTCGCCCCCTCATCCGTGTCGCCGTCGGCCTCGAGCCGACCGTGCCCACTGACGTAGGCATCGCACCGGGCATGCGTCACGTCGTGCCCGCGACGGGAGAGCTCGCGACTCAGCTGGGCCCGGAAGGGGTGGCCGCTGAAATCGAAGACAAGGAGTCGCACGACCTCAGCCCCGGGAACGCTTCACCCGGTCGTGGACCCGGGCGTAGGTGACCTCGAGGCCGTCGGCCAGAGCGGTGGAGGGCGTCCAGCCGTGGAGCTCCTCGATCAGGGCGTTGTCACTGTTGCGGCCGCGCACGCCCAGCGGAGCGTCGAGGCGGTAGTGGCGGTCGCAGGTGATCCCGGCGATCTCCTCGACGATGTCGACGAGCTGGTTGATCGTGACCAGCTCGGAGCTGCCGACGTTGACGGGCTCGCCGGACGAGCCGTGCATGACCAGCTCGGTGCCGCGCAGGCAGTCCTCGATCCGGGTGAAGCTGCGGGTCTGCTGCCCGTCGCCCCAGATCTCGATCTCGTGCTGACCGCTGATCGCCGCCTCGGCGATCTTGCGACAAACGGCCGCCGGCGCCTTCTCCCGACCGCCGTTCCACGTCCCGTGCGGGCCGTAGATGTTGTGGTAGCGAGCGACCCGGGTGACGAGACCGAAGTCCTCCTCGAAGTGCCGACACATCCGCTCGCTGAAGAGCTTCTCCCAGCCGTAGCCGTCCTCGGGCATGGCCGGATAGGCGTCGGACTCCTTCAGCGCGGTGACGCGGGAGTCCTCCTGCAGCCCGGCGGGATAGACGCAGGCCGAGGAGGAGTAGAAGTAGCGCTCGACTCCTTGGGCCCGCGCGGCCTGCAGCATGTGGGTGCTGGTCAGCACGGACAGCATGCAGGCGGCCTTGTTGTTCTCGATGAAGCCCATGCCACCCATGTCGGCGGCGAGCATGTAGACCTCGCCCACCCCCTGCGAGGCGCTCATGGCGCCGTCGAGCAGGGACAGGTCGGCCGTCACGTTCTCGGCGTCAGGATGCACCTGGTGCCACTCGTCGAGCGGCTTCACGTCGACACTGCGAACCGTGCGTCCCCGGTCGATCAGGCGCGACACCAAGTGCCCACCGATGAAGCCGCCGCCACCGGCGACCAACACGTCCACGCTCACACGCTGTCCTTTGTTCCTGACCCCGACACGCACGTTAACGCGTGAGAAACGATTCGGTCACTGTTTCTCGTGTGACAACCTCCGCTTGTGAGATCAAGGCCTGCCGACACCACGCCGGCACCGACGCCGCCGCTGCCCCGGGCAGACGGCGTCCGGAGCCGTGGCCATGGTCTTCATCGTTCTCTGGCACACGCTGCTCACGGTCATCCCGCAGGATCCGACGCCACCGTGGTCCCGGTTCTTCCCGGCGCTGGGAGGTCTGTCGCAGGCGGCCGTCCTGTCGTTCATCGTGCTGTCGGGCTATCTCCCGGGCCGGCACTGGCGCCCCGGCGACCCGGGCACTGAGACGCGCCGCTACCTCCTGCGTCGCAGCTGGCGGTTGTTGCCGCCCTACTGGTTCGTCGTCACCCTGACCATCCTCGCGATGCTGCTCCCGGGCCTGCGCCACCCCGGCGGCAGCCACTGGGACGTCGGCCTGCCGATGACGTGGACCAACACAGCACTCAACTACCTCCTGCTCACCGATTTCGCCGGCATCAGTCCGTACAGCCACCCCATGTGGAGCGTCCCGGTCGAGTTCCACCTCTACCTGCTAGCTCCACTCGTCGTGCTCGTACGCCGTCGCGCTGTCACCCTCGCCCTCGGCACCGTGCTCACGCTCGGCATCGCGTTCGCCGCCCCCGGCTTCATCGCACCGTTCTTCGCGCTGGCCTTCGTCAGCGCGTTCTGGGACCGGTCTGCAGCGCCGGGCGCTCACGGCCATCGACACCCGCCGGCTCCCGGCGGCGGTGCTGCCCGGCGCACTCGTCGGGTTCGCGACGGCGGCCCTGATCGTCGTCGCGGGCGACCTGCCCCAGAGCGGCACCCGGTTCCCGGTCCTCGAAGCCGCCGCGACCCCGCTGCTGATCTGGTGGATGCTGCGGCACGACCTGTCCGCCCGGCAGGACCGGACGCAGCGGCTGCTCTCCAGCGCCCCGCTCCGTTGGGCCGGCACCGGGTCCTACAGCACCTACCTCGTGCACGCCCCGGTCATCGAGATCCTCTGGCGTTTCGCCGTCGAACCGCTCGGCCTGACCGGGGACGCCGCGCCCCCGGCCGTGCTCGTGCCGTCGTCGCTCGTCCTCAGCCCGGTGGCCGGCAACCCGGTCTTCCACTGGGTCGAGCACCCGTCGTCTCGCAGGTCGGCGGCCGTCGGCAGAAGGGACCGGCCGGCATGCGCATCCTGATCGAGGCCATGAGCGCCAAGTTCGGCGGCATCCGGACGTACGTCGACAACCTGCTGCCCGCCCGGTCGTCGGTCGCCCCCGGCGACGAGGTCCACGTGCTGGTGCAGTCGGACTCGACGATCGACGTGCCCGCTCCCCTGCTGCGGCACGACATCGCCGTACGCGGCCCGGAGGTGCTGGCGCGGCCCCCGGCCCAGACGCGGGCCCTGCGACGGCTGGTCCGCGAGCTGGAGCCCGACGTGGTGCTCGCAACGCTCCCGGCCACCACGCTGCTGCGACTCGACGTGCCGCTCGCCATCGTCGTCTACGACCTGCGACACGAGCTGCGACCCGAGCAGTTCGGTCGTGCGCGCCGGGCCCTGCGCTGGGCGAGCTACAACCGCGGCTACGCCCCCGGCCGACGGCTTCGTCAGCATCTCGCAACGCACCCTGACCGACCTGCACTCGCTGCATCCGAGCACCGTGGGCCGACCCGCCGTCGTGGCTCACCTCGGCGGCGACCACGTCGACGACTGGCCGGCCGCCGAACCGACCGGGCGGGTGGTGACGTTCGCCCATCACACCAACAAGAACCTCGACACGGTCCTCGACGGCTGGCAGCTGCTCGGCCCCTCGGCGCCGGAGCTGCTCGTCCTCGGTGTCTCGGGCGATCGCCGTACGACCGTCGAGGAGGGCGTGGTGCGACGCGGCCCGGCCGGGAGCGTGAGCCCGGCGCCGTTCCCCGGGCGAGACGGACTTCCGGCGCACGCTGGCGGGTGCCTCGATGGTGCTGTTCCCCTCGGACTTCGAGGGCTTCGGCCTGCCCGTGGTCGAGGGGATGCGACTCGGCGTCCCGGTGGTGATCGGCCCGGAGCCGGCGACCCGTGAGGTGGCCGGCGGTCACGCCTTCGAGATGTCCTCGTGGCAGCCGGCCGAGCTCGCCCGCGCCGTCCGCGACGGACTCGCCGCATCGCCGGCGCAGCTCGCCGCCGCCCGCCAGCACGCGGCCGGCTTCACCTGGGCCAACAACGTCACGCAGACCCGCGAGCTGCTGACGACGTTGCTCGGGCCAGCACCGGGAGCTGGCCGAACAGGGTGACGGTGCCCGCGGCGGCCAGCGCCCAACCGGCCGTCGTCAGGGGGCGTGGGGCAGGTCGGCGAGCAGCACGCCGACGACCATCGTGGCGAGCCCGACCAGCTCACACCACGTGGCGGCCCCGGCCTCGCCCATGCCCACGAGACACACCGACGTGATCCGGCGCAGGCCCAGCACGACGCCGGCCACGACGAGCACCCGCGCCAGCGGCACCGCCGGTTCGGCCTCGGCCCCGAAGGCCAGCACCAGCACCGGCGCCGGGACGAGCTGGATGGCCGGGCAGGCAGCGACGCCGACGCCCACTGCGACGAGCAGCCAGCGGCGTACGAACGCGGGACGCTCGGCGGGCGACAGCGTGCTGACCCGCGGGCCGACGAAGCTCGCCAGCGCCACCAGCAGGACGATCGGTCCGGTCTCGAAGGCCCAGCCGATCGTGAACAGGCCGAGCAGATAGTGCCCGCCGATGAGACCGACGAGGAGCTGCTCGATGCCGAGGGTGTCGATCGGTGCCGCGGTGGTGACGAGCGCGCTGCGCGCATAAGTTCGTACGGCGCCTGCCGTCGGCCACTCCGTGCCGTCACCCGGCACGCCGCGCGCGACCAGCCGGAGCGACACGACCGCGACGACCGCCCAGCCGGTCAGGCTGATCGCGAGCAACAGCCACACCGACCCGCCGCCGGTGAGCAGCAGCAGCGCGGTGGCGGCCGCATAGAACACCGCGGGCAACGGCTGCAACCGGGCCAGCGCCTCGAACCTCTGCTGCCCCTGCAACGCCGCCATCCCCATCATCGCCGCCATCACCGCGGCGACCCCCAGCCCGACGATCAACGCCAGCAGGCCTGCGCGCGGCAACGGGTGGGAGAGCTGGTCCAGCACGAGCACCGTGGCCGCGGCCAGCACCACGCAGACAACGACCTGCCGCACGAAGCGTCGCTGCAGGCGCGCCCGGGAAGGCCGCCGCATCGAGCCGCCTGCTCGCGACGAACCACGTCACGGCGGCCGGCAGCCCCGCCACGCCCACCCGGCTGACGAGCAGCACGACGGCGAAGACGAGCGCCAGACGGCCGCGGTCCGAGATGCCGAGCATGCGCACCACGAGCGGCCCGGAGACCACGAGGGCCGCCTGCGCCAGCAGCGAGGAACGCAGCAGCCGGGCCGCTGGATGGCCGGCCGAGAGTCGGAGCCGACCGGCGCCCGGGGGCGGGCTCACGATCAGCGGGTGCGGGGTTCGACGAGCAGGACTCCGAGCACCCGCGCGTCGACGTCGGCAAACTGTCGTGCGGTCTCGGTGATGGCGTCGCGTCCGACTCCGGCCGGCCTCGAGGACGAGGATCGCTCCGTCGGCGCCCGCGGCGAGCTGCAGACCGTGCGCCGCCGCGACGACAAGGACCTCGTGCTGCTCGCGCAGTCCCGCGACCTGTCGCTCACCGTCGGGGCCGGGCTTCGGCGCGACCGCGTGTGCCCGGTAGCCGGCTGCCGTGAACGCCTTGCTCAGCTTGTCGGCGATGTCGTCGAGCCCGTCGTGCAGAGGAGTGACAACCACACAGCGTTGCGTGGACCCGGCCGTCATGGCCAGCACGGCGTCACGCACGGAGTCGGCCTCCGCGTCGGAGCTGATGCTGCCGAGCGGCACCGAGCCCCGGGCCGCGGATGTCGTCGGGCGTGCGGACCCGCTGGTCGAACAGGTCGCGCAGCACCGCCAGCGCGACGCCGAGCAGGAGTCCGGCGACCAGTCCGGCGAGGATGTTGAGCAATGGTCGGGGCGAGGTGGCCTCCTCGGGGAGGGTTGCCTCCTTCAGCGTCGAGACCTCCACACGGAGTCCGCCCACGTCGGCCGTCTCGATGCCCGCCGGGACGTCGTTGTAGTTGCGGACCACGGCCTCGGCGAGGTCACGTGCCTGCTCCGGGGAGTCGCCGGTCGCCGACAGGTTGATCAGCACCGTTGCGAACGGGACCACCGCGTTGATCCGATCGGCAACGTCCTCGGGCGACTCGTCCAGCTCGAGGTCATCGATGACGACGGTGGCCATCGCCTCGGTGTTGGCGACTGCGGCATACGACAAGGCACGGCCCTTGACACGGACGCCGTCGGCGACGATCGCCTCCGAGTCCGAGTCGTCGCCCGCGCTGGCGACGTAGAGCTGGGCGTGGGACGTGTAGACCGGGTCCGCGGCGAGCGTGATCGCCAGCGCCCCGAGCCCGAGGACGACGGTCGAGACCGCGATGAGGCGCCAGCGCGCAAGGATGCGCAGCACATAGGCGTTCACGGACATTGCTGCTCCTCCGGGCTGGACTGCGCGCAAGTATCACATTGGCCGCCCCTCACCCCACGACGGCCTAAGGTGTCGGCGTGCTGACCGACCCCGCCCTCCTGTTGATCGGTTGTGCGCTCGGCGTCGCGGTCGTCGCGGCGGGCGTCGGCTTCCAGCGGTACGGCGGACCGTCGGCCTCCCGGCTGCTGGGCATCGTCGCCTTTCTGCAGCCCCTCAACGGCGTACGTCCCTTCGGTCCCGGCGCCTCGCTCGGCGACCCGGCTCTGGTGCTGCTCGTGCTGGGCTGCCTGCCGTTCCTCGGTCGACTGCGGATGCCTCCGCGCGTGCTCGTGCCCTTCACCGGCGCGCTCGTGATGTGCGCCGGCGGCCTGCTCGGGATGGTCGCGACGGACGGCTGGTGGCAGGTGCAGTGGCTCCTGCGGTTCCTGCTCGGCATCCCGTTGGTCATGGGGACACTGGCGATCGTCCGCCCGTCCCCGCGGCTCGCCGGCTGGCTGGCCGGCTGCTACGCCGCCGGTGCCACGGTGAGCGCCGTCGCGGCGATCACCGGCCCCGTCATTCCCGGCTTCGCGCGCGTCGGGGCTCGGCGAGCACCTCATGCACCCGGCGGTGTCGACGATGTTCGGCGTGGTCCCGGCCATCGGCTGGTTCGTCTCCACCTCGTCGACCCGGCAGCGCGTCGTGGCGTCGGCAGTCCCGGTGCTGTGCCTCTGGGGCCAGCTCCTCACCGGGGCCCGCTCGGCCCTGCTCGGCACCCTGCTGGCGATCGCCTACCTCGCCGTCCTCGGACGTGCCCGGGGGCTACGGATCGCCGTCGGCGCCACGATCGCCGCCGGGATCGCGATGGCCGCCGCCATGCCCTTCCTTCCTCACGGCAGCACCCTGCACCGGACCTTCGGCGGCGACCTGTCCGGTCTCGTGACCCTGAGCAACGGCGAGCATCTCCAAAATGCCCCGGACGCGCTGGCCGAGATCGGCGCCCACCCATTGACCGGGCTCGGCTTCGCGCAGGGGCTGGACGCCCACAACCTGTTCCTCGAGTCCGCCAACATGGGCGGCGTCCTCGGCCTCGCCGGCTTCTTCCCTGATCTGGGGGACGATCGCCGCCCTGCTGGTGCGACAGCTGCGCTACGGCGTACGCCGCAAGGACTGGCTGAGAGGGTCGTTGCTGGTCGGCGTCGCGGGCTACTTCGTCCTCGCGCAGCTGGAGAACATGGTCTGGGACCGGCACCTGTGGTTCTTCATCACCGTCGCTCTCTACGCGCTGCCGCCGACGAAGGCCGACCCAGACGACGCTCAGGAGGTCCAGGGCCGCGGGCAGCACGCCCCGCAGCGCGGCCAGCCCGGCACTGTCCCCGGCATGGACGACCGCCACGTCCCAGTAGTCCCACTCACGGGTCCGGTCCAGACGCGTCGCAACCTCGGACATCTCGGCCAGTGGCACCCGGCCCGGGGCAACGCCGTGGTTGTCCCAGATCCCGACCTCGGCATAGTCCCGGGGCGGCCAGTCCAGGCCACACCGCCAACGGGTCGTTGCCGGCCAGCCTCGAGAGCCCGTGGTCGTACTCGAAGAACAGCACCGGCGATGCGTCGGCCCGGGCCTCGGCCAGCGCCGGCACCAGCCTCACGTCGTGACCGTCGGTGTCACTCTTGACGAGGCGGACCCGGTCGAAGCCGGGGTGGGCCACTCGCAGCGCGGCGGGCGTGATCACCTGCGCCGCGTCGGCCTCGCCCGGGGCGAAGCGGGTGGTCCCGCCGCGGCGGACCGGCGCGAGGTCGAGCCGGTCGTCGCCGCTCCACAACAGACCCGGGTGCACCGTGATCCGCGGCTCCCGGTCGACGTTGCGATGCAGCCAGTCGAGCCAGTGCGGATCGCCCTCCACGCAGAGCACCTCGCCGTCGACGGCCGCCAACACCTGCAGCGCGGTGTCGCCCACGTTGGCACCCACGTCGATGAGTCGCAGCGGATCGGCCGCGCCCAGTGCCGTCGACAGGGCCACGATGTTCTGGCCGTACGCCGGAGCCAACCGCGCGTAGTCCGGGAGCCGGTGCGACCACGGCAACCGGAGCTCGACTCCCTGCACGACGCGGACGACTTCGCGATCCGGGCGCAGTCGGCGCACCGTCCACGACGCCCGGTTGAAGGCCCGGTGGGCGATTCTTCGCATGGGAGCGAAACCTATCTCCTCATCGTCGGCCGGGGACGGAAGCGGGCCCCGGCGCAGGTGCGCCGGGGCCCGCTCTGAGGATCGGGGTCAGTTCTTGACCTTGACCTTCTTCTTCTCCTCGTTGGAACCGACCTTGCCCTTGCCGGTGAAGAAGAAGACAAGCTTGTGCTTGCCCTTCTTCAGCTTGCTGAGCGAGACGGTGCCCTTGCCCTTCTTGATCTTGCCCTTGGCGATCTTCTTGTACTTGATCGTGCCGTTGTCCTTGACCTTGACGATCTCCTTGACGACGACCGTGCCCTTGACCTTCTTGCCCTTGACCGGCGGCGCCTTGACCTTCAGCGACGCCTTGTCGCCCTTGACCTTGACCTTGATCTTCGGCTGGTAGCCGACCTTGGTCGTGGCGAGCGAGGTGGCGGAACCGAGCAGCTTGCCGTTCTCCGCGGTCACCCGCACGGTCAGATGGTCGCCGAGGTGGGCGGTCGTCGGGGTGAAGGTCTCACCCTGACCAACGACCGTGGTGCCGACGAGCCACTGGTAGTTGAAGTCCGTGTTGGTCTGGACGTTCCACACGCCGGGATCGGCGGTGAGGGCCTTGCCGACCCACGCGTAGGGCGAGGTGATGCTCGGGCGCTCGACGGCGCCGAGCTGGTTGCCCAGCACCGCGTTGAGGCCACCGGTGACCCGGCCTGCCTTCACGGTGATGATCACAGCGTCGTCGACCTTGGCCCGGTCCTTCCACCACTCGCCGGCGTGGAAGCCGGAGAAGTCGTCGAAGCGGATCTTGTAGGTGCCGGGGCGCATCGACCGCGTCTCGAAGGTCGAGTCCACCTCGAAGTCGGCGAAGACGCTCGTGTAGTTGCCGTCGCGGTCCCCCATGGCCGACACGGAGGGCTGCAGCGGGGTGCCGGCCGGGCCGGTCACCGAACCGGCGAGACCGCCGGCGCGCTCAAGGGTGAAGTCGACAGCGCCGACGGGCGTCCCGGGCGTCACGGTCACGGCCGGCGAGCGGTCGTAGTCCCGGCTACCGCCCCAGTAGGAGCCGAAGAGGGTGAACGCGTTGTCGTCACCCTGCTCGATGTAGCTCTGGTCGCTCCCCGCGCTGATCTTGAACTGGTTCTCACCCTGCACCTTGTCCAGCTCGGTGAAGGCATAGACGCCCTGCCGGTTGGAGTAGGCGACCTCGAACGGCTTCACGTCCGACGCGTGGGCCGGGGTGCCCTCGGCGAAGATCGGAGCGCCGACGACCGGCGCACCCAGGGCTGTCCTTGACCGAGCCGGTGATCTCGACCGTCTTGGACGGGTCGGCCGGCTTCGGGGTCAGGTTGGCGTTGATGGCGCCCACGTGCTGGCCGACGCCCACCGCGACGGGGGTGGCGCTGCTGAAGTTGGTGGCGTTGTTGTAGTACTCCGAGCTGTACTCGCCGATCGGGTCCGTGGAACCACACCTGCTGGCTGCCGGTCGGGGCGTTCTTGACCGAGTAGTAGCCGAACTTGTCGGTGTAGTCGTACTTGAAGTTGCCGACGTAGACCTGGACGAACTCGAGCGGAGCGCCCGCGTCACTGGTCACCCGGCCGCTGACGCTGCCACCGGGGGGCGAGCACGACGTTGCCGACGTCGGTGCCACTGGCGAGCGCCGTGATCGGGTAGGCGGACGCGAGGTCAGCAGCGTCCGAGTAGAACTCGAGGGCGTAGTCGTTGGCCGAGAAGGCCACCTTCACCGGCGCAGCCTGCGTCGGGATCTTGAACGCGCCCTTGTCGTCCGCGTGAATACCACCGAGGTAGTCGCCGTCGGCCGCGTTGAAGACGTCGACAGCGGCGCCGCCCGGGGGCTTGCCGGCCGCGTTGGTGATCTTGCCGAGGATGTAGGGCTGGTCGATCGTCCAGCCGCCGAGCTGGACCGGCGCGCCGCCGGAGACCACGATGGCGTCGGACGTGGCCGGGTCGGCCTTGTCCTTGTAGTACTCGGTGATGTAGCCGGTGTCGAACGAGAACTTGTACGTGCCGTCGGAGAGGCTGCCGTCGATGTAGCCGTTCGCGTAGACGTCGAAGTCGAAGTACTCCTCGTAGACACCGGTGGTGGTGTCGAGCCTGAAGACGTTCAGGTCACCGCTGATCGGGTTGCCGAGACCGTCGGTGACGCCGCCAGTCACGGTCGAGACCGCGTTGGCGGGAGCCATCACCCCCAGACTCAGTCCCGCGGCGACGAGTGCGGCACCCGCACCGATCGCAGTCAAACGACGCCCGAGGCGTCGCGAAATAGCGTTGCTCATACTTCCCCCTACTAAATCGGACAATGCGGACTGAGTCGTCCTCCGGCCCGCACCTTCCCACAAACGCGTGAGATCAAACAGATTAAGTGCACCTTGAAATCCGACCCGCGAAGGGGTTGACGCAACCCGCACGAGATTTGTTGCGCGGACACGCGACGCGTTCTGTGGGCTGGGGTCAGCCGCCGGCGAAGGGCGGCAGGAACTCCACCGTGGTGCCGGGGTCGACGAGCACGTCGGCGGCGTCCTCGCTGCTCACCGGCCGATCCCCGAGCAGCACGGAGCAGACTCCGATCGTCCGGGCCACGTCAGGGCCGGGGTGAGCGGCCAGCACGCGGCGTACGACCTCGGCCAGACTGACCGGGGCCGGACACCTCGAAGACGTCCTCCGCCACCCCGGCCGCGGCCCCCGCCCGCCCAGTAGCGAGCCGTGACGGTCGTCTCAACCTCGCCACTTCGGTCGATAGGGGTGCTCATGAGCCCTATCCTTACGTATTCCA
Source organism: Nocardioides sp. B-3 (assembly GCF_024703895.1). Classification (GTDB taxonomy): domain Bacteria; phylum Actinomycetota; class Actinomycetes; order Propionibacteriales; family Nocardioidaceae; genus Nocardioides. Next base: position 2,265,537 of record NZ_CP087968.1, on the reverse strand, counting down.
CCATTGTGGGGAGGACTCATCATGGGCACCTTGTTGTTGCTGACCGGCGCACTGCAGCCGTCTGCCGAAGTGCTGCCCGCCCTCTCCCTGCTCGGCCACACGGTCAAGATCCTGCCGGCCGAGGGCAGCGCCCTGCTGGAGGCGCCCGACTCCGACCTCGTGCTCGTCGACGGTCGCCGGGAGCTCGCCCACGCCCGTGACCTGTGCCGGCTGATCCGCACCACCGGCAGCGACGTCCCCGTCCTGCTCGTCATCACCGAGGGCGGCTCGGCCGTCGTCGCCCACGACTGGGCGATGGACGACGTCGTGCTCCACACGTGTGGCCCGGCCGAGCTCGAGGGCCGCATCCGGCTCGCGATCGGCCGGCTCGCCGCCGAGCGTGAGGCAGCCGACCCGTCCTCGCACGTGATCCGCTCCGGTGAGGTGGTGGTCGACGATGCGACGTACACCGCGAAGATCAGCGGGCGTGCGCTCGACCTGACCTACAAGGAGTTCGAGCTCCTGAAGTACCTCGCGCAGCACCCCGGCCGGGTCTTCACCCGCCAGCAGCTGCTGCAGGAGGTCTGGGGCTACGACTACTTCGGCGGCACCCGCACCGTCGACGTCCACGTCCGGCGCCTGCGCGCCAAGCTCGGCCCGGAGAACGAGCACCTCATCGGGACCGTGCGCAACGTCGGCTACCGCTTCGTGCTGCCGTCCAAGGAGCAGGCGGGCGTCGACGCCACCGAGGCCGCCCGCTCCGACGCGTGAGGCTCACGCCTTCCGGCGATACATCACGTGCGTGTCCGCGTCGGCGTGCGCGAACCCGAGCTTTGTGTACGTCGATCGCGCGGCGTGGTTGTCGGCCTCGACGTACAACAGGACCTCCGAGACACCGAGCCCGGCGAGGTGATGGAGCCCTGCGAGGGTGAGCGCTCGGCCGAGCCCGCGGCCCCGGGCCTCGGGGGGCGATGCCGACGACATAGACCTCGCCGAGCGAGGCGGAGTGCTGCTTGGTCCAGTGGAAGCCGAGCATCCGGCCACCCTCGACGGCGACCGGGAGCCCGGCGGGATCGAACCACGGCTCGGCCATCCGGGCGGCGAGTCCGGCCTCGTCGAGCGCGCCCTGCTCGGGGTGGTGGGCGAATGCCTCGGCATTGACGCGCAGCAGCTCGTCGGTGTCGGCGGGGGTCCACGCGCGGATCGCCACGTCGCTGACAGGCGGCAAGGGGTCGTTCATCGAGCGCCGCATCACCCACAGGTCGCGGACCCGCTCAGAAACCGAAACGCTCGGCAAGGCGCGCTGCCGCGGGGTGACCGCCGTGCGACCACGCTCGGGCCGGGCCGTCGACGTCGCCCAGCCACGACGTGGCGAGGCCGCGACCACGGGCGGAGGGGGTGACGACGAGGTGCAGCTCCTCGCCGTGGGTCAGCGCGAAGCCGTCGTCGGTGACGACTCCGCTCCAGCCGGAGTCGCCCGCGCGCAGCGATAGCCGGGTCCCCTCGTCGAGTGGGTCGGCGCCGTCCACGTCCGTGGCGGCATCGGCGATGGTGCGGACGAGGTCGAGGTTCACCGCTGGGGCCGCACGTGCAGGCCCACCTCGGGATCGACGATGACCTCCTGCGCGGCGGGCATGCCTTCGACGGTGAGCACCGCATCGATGGGGACGTTGCGCTTGACCGGGGCCAGCGCGATCGGGCCGAGCTCGTGGTGGCGTGCGGACGTGCCGACGAAGCCGACCGCCTTCTCCCCGACCGTCACGTCCGAGCCCCGCACGGGCAGTCGGTTCTCCGAGCCGTCGAGGTGCAGCAGGGTCAGCCGCCGCGGCGGGCGACCGAGCGTGTGCACGCGCGCGACCGTCTCCCCGGCCGCGGTAGCAGCCCTTCTCGAGGTGCACGGCCGGACCGATCCAGCCGAGCTCGTTGGGGATCGAGCGGTGGTCGGTGTCGAGGCCGAGACGCGGCTCGCCCCGGGCGATCCGCAGCGCCTCGAAGGCCCACAGCCCGGCAGCCGGGCCGGCGGCCTCGGCGTAGGACTCGAGGCGGTCGCGGGGCACGAAGTCGTACGTCGCAGCGCGCCCGCTCGTCGGCGGGGCGCCACGCCACGGCTGTCTCTGGAGTGCTGAGGGTGACCTCGACGCGCATCATGAAGCGCATCCGGTCGAGGAAGTCGACCGGGGCACGGCCGGCGCCCGGCTCGGTGTGCGCCACGAAGGCCTCGCCGTCGTCGACGCCGCCGAAGGCGTGCTCGACATGGCCGTTGGGGCTGAGGATCAGCGACTCGGTCCAGACCCCGGGGGCGAGTCCCTCGAAGAACTGGGTGGTCAGGCTGTGCAGCCGGGTGAGGCGGTCAGGCCCCTCGACGCGAATCACGTCGCGGTGCGAGAGATCCACGAACCCGTCGCCGGACTCGAGGACCCGCTGCTCGCCGTTGAAGGAGCCGTAGTGGGCCGCGACCGGGGCGTCGATCCCATCGCCGCCGACGGCGCCGGGCAGGTGCAGCAGGGGGCTGGTCATGAAGACTCCAATTGATTGTCTGCGCTGTCGCAATTGATGCAGTTGCCGAAGATGGCGAGGTGGCCCGGGTCGACCGCGAAGCCGTGGTCGTCTCGCAGGGTCGCCACGAGGGCGGTGGCCACGTCTGGTTCAACGGATCGCACGCGCTGGCAATTCCGGCACACGAGGTGGAAGTGCTCCGGCTCGTTGGCGGAGTGGTAGGTCGGAGCGCGATCACTCAGGTGCGTGTGCCGCACGAGGCCGAGCTCCTCGAGCACCTCCAGCGTGCGGTAGACGGTCGACGCGTTGACGGCGCTCGCCTGCGTGCGCACCTGCGCCAGCACCTCGTCGACCGTCGCGTGCCCGAGCTCCTCGACGGCGCGCAGGATCAGCTGTCGCTGGGGAGTGAGGCGATAGCCGCTCCCCGCAGCCGATCGGCGAGCTCGTCGGCCACGTCAGGCTCGCTTCAGCCGGGCCCACGTGTGGGGCTGGAGCTCCTGCCCCATCGCCGCCATGTCGTAGGCGTAGAGCAGGTCGCCCTCCACGTTTCCGTACATCCGCGACCCCGCGTCGACGTGCTTGGCGGTCTCCGTGAAGGCCACCCCCGGCGGTGTGCAGCTCGACCTTGCCGGCGTCCGCGGCGCCGTACCAGACCTCGGCGAAGCCCGTGTTGTGCGCGAGCAGGAGCTCGAGCTTGCCGGGCTCGGGGCAGCGCAGGAAGCCGGACTCCATCGCGGCGTCGCGGACGAGCTCGCCCTCGGCGTCGACGATCCAGGCGCGCGCCATGTAGTGGAAGAAGGGCCGGCCGTCGTGGGTGAAGATCAGCTCCCGGCCGAACTCGAAGCCGTCGATGGTCGGGTAGTCCCCGTGCCCGTTGCCGCGCCAGTGCCGAGCAGCCGGGCGACGGGGGCGCAGTTGGGGTGCAGGTTGTCGGGGATCTCGAAGACCATGACGCTCACTCTAGGCTGTGGGAATGGCTCGCCCACTCGTCGTCAAGGTCACCTGCGGTTCCGAGGATGCGGAGCGCTGCAACCAAGCGTTCACGGTGGCCGCGGCCGCCACGGCGAGCGGCGCCGACGTGTCCCTGTGGCTGACCGGTGAGGCAGCCTGGTTCGGCGTCCCGGGCCGCGCCGAGGAGTTCTCGCTCGACCTTGCCACGCCCCCGGCCGACCTGCTCGCAGTGGTGGTCGCCGCAGGTCGCGTCACCGTGTGCACGCAGTGCGCGGCCCGGCGCGGCATCGTGGAGGGCGACCTTCGCGAAGGCGTCAGCATCGCCGGCGCCGCGGTCTTCGCCGAGGAGATCCCGGGCGACGGCGTGCAGGCGCTCGTCTACTGATCGAGCCGGTCGAAGACCTCGTCGAAGTACGGCGCCAGCGCCTCGACCCGCCGCGCGTCGAGGCGCGTGGTGTCCAGGTAGGACCCTGCGGAGCAGGTGAGGTGGTCACACAGGTGGGCCGTGAGATCGATCAGGGCACGTCATCCACGACCGTGCGCAACCACTGTGTGCTGTCGGCGACGAAGGCATCGGCAGCCGGCCGGTCGAGGGCGCACGCCATCACCCGCAGCAGGTGCGTGCGGCACTGGCCAGCACGGCCTCGACGGCCGGTTCCGCGCCGCCCGGGTAGGCCGGCCAGCGCGCCGCCGCGATCGTGACCACCCCACCTCCAGCACCGAGCGTGGCGACGTCGAGCGATGCCGGGTGGTTGACCACGACGCAGCTGGCCCACCTGTTCCAGCCGGGTGAGTCCTGCTCGAAGCCGCTCAGGAACTCCCACGCCCGTGCCCGGCTGAGCCCGAGCGGCGGGCAGTCCGGGTAGACCCGGGCCACCACGTTGACGTCCTGCTCGTCCGCCCGCTCGAGGACGGCCGGCAGGCCACCGCCGCGCTGCCGGCGCCGACGATCGACAGCACCAGCACCCCGACGACCGCGACCGCGAGCGTGGGTACGGCGCGGTCCGAGCGCTCCCGGATCGGCTGCTCGAGCAGGTGGTGGCTCAGGGCCGCGGGGATCAGCGCACCGAGGACGAGCAGCGTGATCGTCGCCTCGGACAGGGGCAGCGCCCCGAGCAAAGCGACGACACCGATGAGACCGATGACGGTCCGCAGGGCGAGCGATTTGCACCGGCCGCCGACGAGAGGCGAGCGCGACGCCGAAGCAGAACTCGAAGACCCGGAACGGCAGCAGGTAGGACGTGACCGGAGCGATCGACTCCGTGAGCTGCCCAGTCAGCACGAACGAGGCCAACCCGAGACCGATCGTGACGACCAGCCGGGCCGGGCGCGCTCGGTCAGGACGTTTCACCGCCTCAGTCTGCCAAGCCCGCCTTCAACGCGTCGGCGATCCGGGCAACCGCTCGCCCGGTCTCGCGCCCGACGCCGACCATGTTCAAGAACCCGTGGATCAAGCTGTCGAAACGGACCTGTTCCACCTCGACACCGGCCTCCGCGCAACCGCTCGGCATAGGCCTCCCCCTCGTCGCGCAGCGGGTCGAAGCCGGCAGTGACGACGAGGGCCGGGGCGAGGCCCGCGGGCAGGTCGGCGTACAACGGACTGACCCGCGGGTCCGTCCGAGTCCGGGCATCGGGGGCGTAGTTGGCGCGCGCCGGGGCGATGAACTCCGCGGTGAGGTAGAAGCCGCTGGCGAAGGTCTTGCGGCTCTGCGCCGCTCCGGTCGCGTCGGTCAGCGGGTAGACGAGCAGCTGGAAGGCGCACGGCCAGCCCTGCCGCGCCGCCTCGATCGCCACGCCGGCGGCCAAGTTGCCACCCGCGCTGTCGCCACCGACGGCGAGACGGGTGCGATCGGCTCCCCACTCGTCGGCCCTCTCCACGATCTCGGCATAGGCGCGGACGCATTCGTCGTACGCCGATGGGAACACCACCTCCGGCGACAGGGTGTAGTCCAGCGCGAGCACCCGGACCCCCGCGCGCTCGGCGAGGACCCGGCAGACGGCGTCGTGCGAGTCGAGGTCGCCGTAGATCCAGCCGCCGCCGTGGAAGAAGACCAGCATCGGCCCGACGGCCGGGGCACCCGTGGGCTCGTAGAGCCGGGCGGGGAGACCCGTGACCTTCTCGTCGCGGACGCGTCCGACGGGCTGGGTGCCGCCGACCGGGAGTGACTGCTTGAGCAGGGCGGTGCGTCCCTCGGGGATCGGCAACGACTCGACAGCAGGCTCGCGCGCCACCCGCTGGAGTCGCAGCAGCAGCTGGGTCTCGGTGGCCAGCGTCTGCCCGTCCAGCACCACCGGCCGACCGGCGAGCCTGCGTTGAATCCGCTCGGGAAGGGCCAGCAGTGACTTCGCGGTCAGGGCCTCGACCGTGTCGATGATCTTCACGCGAGCAACCTATGCGCACCGCGGTCGTCGGACACCTGCCGTTCACGATGCGGTGCCAGACTGGCGGGCATGTCCGAAGCAATCGTGGCCAGCACCACTCTTCCCAGCACCGTCGGCGCCTCCGTCGAGGACGGCCCCACCGCTGAGCCGTTCGGGCACCCCAGCGACACCTTCGACGTCGAGCCGCCCTATGTCCCGGACGCCGCCGAGATCGAGGCCGTGGAGAAGTACGACGACCGCTTCCTCGACCGCGAGCTCTCGTGGCTGCGGTTCAACCAGCGGGTGCTCGAGCTGGCCGAGAACCCAGCGCTGCCGCTGCTCGAGCGGGCCCGGTTCCCGGCGATCTTCGCGAGCAACCTCGACGAGTTCTTCATGGTCCGCGTGGCCGGCCTCAAGCGCCGGATCGCGGCCGGCGTCGCTGCATGCGCGCCGCCAGCGGGCTGTTGCCGCGCGATCAGCTGGAACAGCTCTGGGCCGGCAGCCGCGCCCTGATGGAGCGGCACGCGCGGGTGTTCAGCGAGCAGGTGATCCCCGAGCTGCGCGACCGGGGCATCGAGATCGTGCGGTGGTCCGAGCTGGACCGCGAGGAGCAGAAGATCTGCAAGAAGCTCTTCAAGGAGCGGATCTTCCCGGTGCTGACGCCGCTGGCCGTCGACCCCGCGCACCCCTTCCCCTACATCTCCGGCCTCTCGCTCAACCTCGCCGTCGTCGTGCGCCACCCGAAGACCGGCACCGAGCACTTCGCCCGGGTCAAGGTGCCGCAGACCTTCGGCCGCTTCGTGCCCGTCGGCAACCAACGCTTCGTGCCGCTCGAGGACGTCATCGGCGAGCACCTCAAGAAGCTCTTCCCCGGCATGGAGGTGCTGAAGGCACACACCTTCCGTGTCACCCGCAACGAGGACCTCGAGGTCGAGGAGGACGACGCGGAAAACCTCCTCAAGGCGCTCGAGAAGGAGCTGCTGCGGCGCAAGTTCGGGCCCCCGGTGCGACTTGAGGTCGAGGAGTCGATCGACCCCGAGGTGCTCGACCTCCCGGTCTCCGAGCTCGGCGTCACCCGCGAAGAGGTCTCGAAGCTGCCCGGGCCGCTCGACCTGCGCGGCCTGCACTCCATCGCCGACCTGCCGCGCGAGGACCTGAAGTACCCCACCTTCGTGCCCACGACCCACTCGCAGCTGGCCGAGGTCGAGTCGTCCAAGCCGGTCGACGTCTTCGAGTCCGTACGCCGAAACGACGTCCTGCTCCACCACCCCTATGACTCATTCGCGACCTCGGTCCAGCGCTTCGTCGAGCAGGCTGCCGCCGACCCGCACGTGCTGGCGATCAAGCAGACGCTCTACCGCACCTCGGGCGACAGCCCGATCATCGACGCCCTGATCGACGCCGCCGAGGCCGGCAAGCAGGTGCTGGTCATCGTCGAGATCAAGGCCCGCTTCGACGAGCAGGCCAACATCCGCTGGGCCCGCAAGCTCGAGCACGCCGGCTGCCACGTCGTCTACGGCTTGGTCGGCCTCAAGACCCACTGCAAGCTCTCGATGGTCGTGCGACGAACCCGACGGGATCCGTCGCTACACCCACATCGGCACCGGCAACTACAACCCCAAGACCGCGCGCCTCTACGAGGACCTCGGCCTGCTCACGGCCGACCCGCTCGTCGGCGAGGACGTCGCCCACCTGTTCAACAACCTCTCGGGGATCAGCCGCAACACGACGTACGACGGTCTGCTGGTCGCGCCCGACAGCGTGCGCGACGGCCTGATCGCCCAGATCCACGCCGAGGTCGCCAACCACCGGGCCGGACGTCCTTCCGGGATCCGGATCAAGGCCAACTCGATCGTCGACGAGGCGATCATCGACGCGCTCTACCTCGCCTCCCGGGCCGGCGTCCCCGTCGACCTGCTGGTACGCGGCATCTGCGCCCTGCGCCCGGGGGTGCCCGGCCTGTCCGAGACCATCCACGTGCGCTCGATCCTCGGGTCGGTTCCTCGAGCACAGCCGCGTCTTCTGGTTCGTCAACGACGGTGACCCGCTGGCCCGGATCGGCTCGGCCGACATGATGCACCGCAACCTCGACCGCCGTGTCGAGGTGCTGGTCCGGCTGCCCGAGGGGCCCAACGTGGCGGCCATCGGCGCGCTCCTCGATCTTGCGTTCAGCCCCGAGATCAGCGCGTGGGAGCTCGACAGCACCGGCGAGTGGCACCAGAACGAGGGTGATGTGCATCTCCGGGGAGAGGCTGATCGAGCTCCAGCGCAAGCGTCGGTAGCGGTTCGGCGTACGCCACGAGGGGTCGCTGGTTTGCGGCCTGAGGTCATCGACCCCCTAGCATGTGGACCGTTCACGCCCCCCTCATACGGAGTTCGCCGTGCGTTTGAAGTTCCGGCCCGTCGACGCGTCCTTCTACGACCTGTTCAGTGAGTCCGCAGCCCACCTCGTGGTGGGTTCACAGCTGCTCGCCGAGATGCTCGGTGATGGCGGTGACCGCGAGGCCATCGCCAAGCGGATGCGCGACGCAGAGCACGCCGCCGACGAGACCACCCACGCCATCGTCAAGCGCGTCAACAGCACGTTCGTGACGCCCTTCGACCGCGAGGACATCTACGCCCTCGCCTCGGCGCTCGACGACGTCATGGACGAGATGGACGAAGCCGTCGACCTCGTCCTGCTCTACGGCGTCACGACGCTGCCCGCCGAGACCTCCGAGCAGGTCGAGGTGCTGCAGCGCTGCGCCGAGCTCACCGTGGCCGCCATGCCCAGCCCGGCGACCATGAGCGCGCTCGACGAGTACTGGATCGAGATCAACCGCCTCGAGAACGCCGGCGACCGCAGCTACCGCCGCATCCCGGCCAACCTCTTCAACGGCGACTACAAGGCCATGGAAGTGATCAAGCTCAAGGACATCGTGGAGTCCCTCGGAAGGTGCCATCGACGCCTTCGAGAAGGTCATGAACATCCCGGAGCAGATCGCCGTCAAGGAGTCCTGACCCCTGATGGAAATCGCGATCATCATCGCGGTCGTCGTCGTGGCCCCGGTGTTCTGACTACACCAACGGGTTCCACGACGCGGCCAACGCGATCGCCACCTCGGTGTCCACGGGCGCACTGACCCCGAAGATCGCCCTCGCCATGGCGGCGATCATGAACTTCGTGGGCGCGTTCCTCGGCCAGAAGGTCGCCCACACCGTCTCCGACACCATCGATCCCGGCGTCGGCACCCACGGCTCGGTGATCGTGATGGCCGGCCTCGTCGGCGCCATCGCGTGGAACCTCACGACCCGGTACTACGGCCTCCCGTCGTCCTCCTCGCACGCCCTTATCGGCGGCCTCGTCGGCGCCGCGCTGGCTGCCGGCGCCACCGCGGACTGGGGCGTCGTGATCGAGAAGGTCGTCATTCCGATGTTGATCTCGCCCCTCGTGGCATTCGGCCTCGGCTTCGCGGTGATGCTCGGCATCATGTGGGCGTTCCGCAACGCCAACCCGTCCAAGGCCAACCGTGGATTCAAGATCGCCCAGACGATCTCCGCCGGCGCCATGGCCCCGGGCCACGGCCTCCGGGACGCCCAGAAGACGATGGGCGTGATCTTCCCGGCCCTGCTGACCGGCGGCTACGTCGCCGAGTCCGACGGACTCCCCCTGTGGGTCATCATGGCGGCAGCCACCGCGATCTCCCTCGGGACCTGGTCCGGCGGCTGGCGCATCATGCGCACCCTCGGCCGACGGATCATCCACCTCGACCCGCCACGCGGTTTTGCCGCCGAGTCGGTCGCCGCCTCCGTGCTCTACACGACGGCGTACGTGTTCGAGGCGCCCATCTCCACGACCCACACCATCACGTCGGCCGTCATGGGCGTCGGCGCCACCAAACGCCTCTCCGCCGTCCGCTGGGGCGTCGCCAAGTCGATCCTGACGGCCCGGGTGCTGACTTTCCCGGCCGCCGCCCTCGCTGCCGCCGTCACCTACTGGGTTGCTGCCCTCTTCCTCCCCTGACGTCGGGGGCCGGGTGGGCCTGACTCCCCCCGGGTCGGCGTAGTTAAGTGAGAGTTTGTCGTCCGCCAGAATCCGACAAGCTCGCACTTAACTACCCCGGAGTTGAGCGGCCGGCGATGTACGCCTCGGTGTCGGGGTTGTCCGGGCTCGCATGAACAACTTCTGCGTCGAGCTGAACTCCACCGGGCGACCGGGCTGGCCGGGGGCACTCACGTTGAAGAAGCCCGTCTCGTCGGAGATGCGTTCGGCCTGCTGCATGTCGTGGGTGACGAGCACGATCGTGTAGTCCGTCTTCAGCTCGAGGACCGGGTCCTCGATGGCAGCAGTGGAGACCGGGTCGAGGGACGAGCTCGGCTCGTCCATGAGCAGCACCTCGGGCTCGACGGCGATCCGCGCGCGATGCACAGGCGCTGCTGCTGGCCTCCCGAGAGAGCCGTGCTCGAACGGTCGAGGCGGTCCTTGACCTCGGTCCAGAGGTCCGCGCGCTTCAACGACTTCTCGACGATCGCGTCAGCCTCGGCCGTGGTCAGCTTCTTCGAGCCGAACCGGTAGCCCGCGAGCACGTTCTCGTGGACCGACATCGTCGGGAACGGGTTGGGACGTTGGAAGACCATCCCGATCTTGCGGCGTACGGCGACGGGGTCGACGTCGTCGCCGTACAACGACTGTCCGTCCACCATCACCTTGCCCTCGACTCGCGCGCCCGGGATCACCTCGTGCATCCGGTTCAGCGACCGCAGGAAGGTCGACTTGCCGCACCCGGAGGGGCCGATGAAGGCGGTGACAGACTTCGCCTTGACGGTCAGGTTGACGCCCTCGACCGCGAGGAAGTCGTCGTAGTAGAGGTTGAGGTCAGACACCTCCACGTCCCGGGCCATGGTCGCCATCATTGCTGACGCCCACGGCCGACCTGGATAGTCCGTGACAAACGGACCCCGCGGGAACCCCCGAACCGGGATCCGTTTGTCACGGACTACCCAAGCCAAACAGGCCGATCAGCCGAAGCGACCGGAGATGTAGTCCTCGGTGCGCTGGTCGCCGGGGTTGGAGAAGATCTTCGACGTCAGGTCGAACTCCACCAGCAGGCCCGTGCGGTTGCCCGTGGTCTCGTCGGGACGGGCGGTGAAGAAGGCCGTCCGGTCGGACACGCGCGCCGCCTGCTGCATGTTGTGCGTGACGACGACGATCGTGAAGTCCTCGCGCAGCTCCACCATCAGGTCCTCGACGCGCGGTGGCGATCGGGTCGAGCGAGGCGCACGGCTCGTCCATCAGGATCACGTCGGGTCGCGTGGCGATCGTCCGGGCGATGCACAGTCGCTGCTGCTGACCACCGGAGAGACCGAAGGCGGACTGCTTGAGCTTGTCCTTGACCTCGTCCCACAGGGCCGCGTCGCGCAGCGCCTTCTCGACCGGGTCGTCCATGTTGTCGACCTTCATGCCGGTGACCCGCGGGCCGTAGGCGATGTTGTCGTAGATCGACTTCGGGAACGGGTTGGGCTTCTGGAACACCATCCCGATGTGGGTGCGTACGGCGATCGGGTCGACGCCCTTCGCGTAGATGTCCATGTCGTGGTAGAGCACTTCGCCCTCGACGCGCTCCCGTGACCGGGTCGTTCATCCGGTTGAGGCAGCGCAGCACGGTTGACTTGCCGCAGCCCGAAGGGCCGATCATGGCGGTGATCTCGTTGCGACCGTAGGCCGGGTTGACGTCGTGCACGGCGTGGAAGTCGCCGTAGAAGACGTTGAGGTCACGTGCCTCCATGACCGGTGACTCCGGGACGGCGGACAGGATGCGGTCTGATTCGCCGTGCACGTCGGCAAGGCTACCCACATGGGCAGGCTGCTTGGCGCCACTTGCAGTCGCGGTGGCAGGGGATTGGCCATGGGTGTCCTCACCGGGATCGCTGGAACTTGTTTCGGATAAAGATGGCAAGTGCGTTGAGCCCGAGGATCATGACCAGCAGCACGATGATGGCAGCCGACGCGGCGTCCTTGTAAGCGTCCTGAGAGCTGGAGCTCAACCCGTAGATCTGGATGGGCAGAGCGGTGATCGGACTCATCACTCCTTCGGGATCGAACCGCAGCGAACTGGCGAGCCCGAGCATCACCAGTGGTGCGGCCTCGCCGATGGCACGCGAGAGCCCCGGGATGGTCCCGGTCGCGATGCCCGGTACGGCGGAGGGAAGAGTCTGACGCCACGTCGTCTGCCACGTGGTTGCTCCCGGGGCCAGCGATCCGTCGCGGATGTCTCTCGGTACGGCACGGACTGCTTCGCGAGTCGTGATGATGATGACCGGCAGGATCAGGAGGGCAAGCGCGATCGCCCTGCCCAGCACGATTCCCTTGCGCTGGATGCCCATGGAGGCCATCACCGCGACGGCCAGCAGGCCGTAGACGATCGTGGGCACGGCGGCAAGGTTCTGCAGGTTGACCTCGATGAGGCGGTTGTACCATCGCTGACCGTCGGCGAACTCCTCGAGGTAGAGCGCTGCCGCGATGCCCGGGGGAACGGCCATCACGGCCGTGAACAGCATCAGCCACAGGCTGCCGAGGATCCCGGCGCGGAACCCCGTGCGCTCGGGGAACAACGTGGAGTCGTAGCTCGTCAGCAGGTCGGCGTCGAAGCGGTGGGCGCCGGCGATCGCGGTGTCGACGATCAGGACCACCGGGACCATCACGCCGAAGAACAGCGAGAACCACAAGGCACCCGGGAAGACCATCGACCCCACGTTGCGGTCGCGGCTCTTGCCGGTCGCGATGCGGACGGTGGTGTCCTGCGCGGCGGTGGTGGCGATGCTCATCAGTATGCCTGCCTGTAGCGACGGACCAGCGCGATGCTGATGATGTTGATGACGAGGGTGATCACGAACAAGGTCAGTCCGACGGCGAACAGTGTGTTGTAGGACGTCGAGCCGACGGGGTTCTCGCCACCCGCGGTGCTGGCCATGAAGCCGGTCATGGTCTGCATGCCCTCCCGCGGGTCGAGGGACAAGTTCTTCTGCGAGCCGGCAGCGATCGTGACGATCATGGTCTCGCCGATGGCACGGGACAGCCCCAGCACGATAGCGGCTGCGACACCCGGACAACGCGGCCGGGAGCACGACACGCAGAGTGGTCTGCATCCGGTTGGCGCCCATGGCCAGCGAGCCCTGTCGCAACGCGTGTGGCACGGCGCTGAGCGCGTCCTCGGCCAGCGAGGCAATCGTCGGAATGATCATGACGCCGAGCACCGGGCCGGCCGAGAGCGCGTTGAGGAAGCTGACCTCGAGCCCGAAGAGATCCTGGAGCAGCGTGGGGGTCACGAACATGACGGCGAAGAAGCCGTAGACGACCGAGGGGACTCCCGCCGGGAGCTCGACGGTGGGCTTGAGGATCTTGCGCGCCCGTGCCGACGCATACTCCGAGAGATACATGGCTGCGCCGAGTCCGAGCGGTACGGCGACCAGCAGCGCGATCAAGGTGGTCATGAGCGTCGCCGAGATGAGAGGCAGCACCGCGAACCGCGACCCCTCCTCGAAGGAGAAGAACTCCGAGAAGGCCACCTCGCCGAAGAAGTCGATCACCGGCCGGATCAGGGCGGCGATGATCCCCGAACGTGATGACGATGGACAGCATCGCCGAGACGAAGAGAACCGACTTGATGACCGTTTCCCCGGGACGACTGCGTCCCCTCAGGTTGGGGGCGCCGGGCAGGCCCGTCCCGAAGGACGAGCCTGCACCGGTGCTGACGTTGCTGCTCATGCGAGGAAGGTACTCCCGGCGATCAGGAGGACAGACCCGCGAGGGCGGCCTGCGTTTCTGCGTAGGTCTCCTCGCTGGAGGGGATGAACTTCGCCGCCGTGACGATGGTCTCCGGGTTCTCGATGTAGAAGTCGACGTACTCCTTGACGGCCGCGTTGTCGGCGTACGACTTGTTGCTCACGTAGATGAAGAGCGGGCGCGAGAGCGGGGTGTACTCGCCGGCTCGGGCGGTCTCCGCCGACGGCTCGACGCAGCCGTTGCCGTCGTCGATGGCGAGAGCCTTCAGCGAGTCGGCGTTCTCCTCGTAGTACGTGTAGCCGAAGTAGCCCGTGGCGCCCTCGGTGCCGGAGACACCTACGGACCGGGACGTTGTCGTCCTCCGAGGACTCGTAGTCCTCGCGGGTGGTCTCGGACTCGTCGCCGATGACGTCCTCGGCCATGTAGCTGTAGGTGCCCGAGTCCGAGCCGGGCCCGAAGAGCGAGACCTCCTGGTCGGGGAAGCTCGGGTCGAGCTGGCTCCAGTTGGTGATCTTGGAGTTCGGCGCCCACAGCTCGACGAGCTGCTCGGTCGTGAGGCAGTCGACGGCGAGGTCGGGGGTGCACGACGACGGTCAGGGCGTCCGTGCCGACCTCGAGCTCGGTGAACTCAACTCCGTTCTCCTCGCACACCGGCACCTCCTCGTCGTCCTTGATCGGGCGGGAGGCGTCCGAGATGTCGGTCTCGCCGACGCAGAACTTCTCGAAGCCGCCACCGGTGCCGGACGCTGCAACCGTCACGCGCACGTCAGGGGTTCTCCTCGGAGAGGAGCTCCGAGGCGGCCTTGCTCATCGGCTCGACGGTGGAGGAACCGTCGACGGCAACCGAGCCGCTGGCGCCGGAGCCCTCGCTACCGGTGCCGCTGTCGGTGCCGGCGTCGCCGCCACCGCAGGCGGAGAGGGAGAGGACGAGTGCGGCCACGCCGGGAACGAGCGCGCGGCGGAAGGAAGTGCGGTTCACTTCGGAACTCCTGATGTCTGTGTGTGAAGCTGACATCGGCGAAGTTAGGCAGCGGAAGTGACTGTCTGCGTCGGCCTCGATGAACGGCCGGTGAACTGAAGAGGGCCGCTCGACCACAACCGCCCGAGGACGAGACGGCCGTCACATGAACAAGCCCGGTTTGCCTTGACGCGGGCTCTCCCGCGGGCGTAAGGCAGCCCTTCAGGCCTGCAGCCGGTCGGCTGCGACGACCGCACCCTTGCGGTGGTGGACCACCAGCATCTCGGCCGGTTCTAGCTTGACGTCCAACAGGCCGAGCGACTTCAGCACGACCGGCAGCACCGGCCGGTGGGTGCACAGCACCGCGCTGCAGTCGCCCGTCAGCAGTCCGGCCACCAAGGACTCGACCGCCGGCACGGAGACCCCCTCCTCGCTGAGCTCGTCGTAGGAGTGCAACGGCCAGCCGGTCGTGTGGACGTACGGCGTGACGGTGGCGACGCAGCGCACGCTGGACGACGAGTGGATCTCCGTCGTGTCGAACGCCGCCGGGACCGGGACGAGACGCTGCGCCTCGCTGTTGCCCGCCACCAGCAACGGGCGGCGCCGGTCGTCTCCCGCCCGGGCCCTGCGCGATCTTGCATGCCCGTGGCGCAGGACGACCGGGGCGCGGGTCTTGCGACGCAGCGACCGAGCCTCGGTCAGCGTGTCGACGTCGTGCTCATAGGTGAGACGCGTCGCCGCCTCGGCCCACGGCACCCAGACGACCTCGTCGATCTCGTCGTTGACGAGGTAGCCGCTCACGTCGTCGTCGCCCTGCACGCGACCGACCCAGTAGTTCACCGACTTCATCCGCCCACGACCCGTGTCGTACGCTGGGTCGACAGGGCCGGGCCGAGCCGGATGTCCAGTCCCGTCTCCTCGGCCACCTCGCGCACGGCAGCGGTCGTCACGTGCTCGTCGGGATCGAGCTTGCCCTTGGGGAAGGACCAGTCGTCGTAGCGGGGGCGGTGCACCAGCAGGACGTCGCCACCCTTGCGGGTGACGACGGCTCCAGCGGCACGCACGTCCGGGGCTGGCATGGGCGTTAGTCTCACACCATCAACCGCCCCGTGAGGAGTCCCCCCGTGCTTCGTCGTCTCCCCCGGGGTCTCGCGATCGCGCTCATCGCCGGCGTGGTCGTGCTGCTCGTCGTGGCCGTGCTGGGCGTCCGGTGGTGGCGAGACGCCCAGCGGTCCGATCTCGAGCGTGCGGTGTCCCTCGCGCCGGCGACGACGGAGCGACTCGCCCTGGACGGATTGGCAGGCAGTACGCCGTACGCTCGGCGCCGACCTCGGCACCCGACCGTCCACGGACGAGTTGACCGCGTTCCTCGACGAGGCCTTCGGCCGTGACCTGTCGACGTCCTCCGCCCCGGTCGAGTCGGCTCCGACGATGCAGCAGCAGTTCCGCTTCTCCCCCGCGACCCTCGACTGGGAGCTGTTCGCGCAGGGGCCCGACGGTGCCGTCGACATCCTCGGCTTCCCCGACGGCACCGACTTCGATGCGCTGGCGGACACGCTCGAGTCCCTCGGCTACACACGACCCGACGACGAGCAGGGCCTGTGGAAGGGCGGTGCCGACCTGCTCCCCCGGATCGGCACCGACCTGACGCCCGAGCTGCAGTTCATCGCGCTGCTGCCGGACGCCGGTGTCGTGCTCACCTCGGACACCCGGGGGCTACCTCGAGACCGCCGTCGATGCGGCCACCGGTGAGGCCGACCACCTCACATCCGTCGACGACGTGGTGTCGGCGGCCCGGTCACCACTGGTCGCCGCGGTCTTCACCGGCGACTACACCTGTGAACACCTCGCCATGGCCGCAGCCGACGAGACCGACCGGGCACTGGCCGCGGAGCTCGTCAGAACGAGCCGGTGGCGTGCACCCGATGACCGGGTTCGCGATGGCGACCCAGCCGGATGGTGGCATCAGCGTCAGCATGTCGTTCGAGTCCGAGGACAACGCCCGCCACGATGCCGACTCCGGGGGGCGGCCTCGCGGGCGGTCCGGCTCCCGGGCAGGGCGGTGACTTCACGGATCGCTTCGCGGTGACCTCGGCCACCGCCGAAGGCACGGTCGTGCAGCTCGACCTCGAGCCGGTCGCGGACCAGTACGTGCTGTCGGACCTGACGAGCGGGCCGGTCCTCTTCGCCACCTGCTGAGCAGGCGAGCGGGGTCAACTCTCGCGCGGACGCGGCAGCGGGACCTCGGAGGAGGGTGGCACGGGGGTCACACCGAGAAGGCGATCGATCTCTTCCCCGGGTGAGGTGCTCGTCGGACTCGCTGGCCGCGATGATCAAGGTGGTGGTGAGCTCGACCTCGCTGAGGAGGTCATCGTCCTCGAGGGTCACGTCGAACTGATCGTGCACAGCAGCACCTCCGATCAGCAGACGTTGAAGAGACACCATGCCCAATCGCACGGCCCTGAAACCAATTAGAACCCAGATTTTGCCTGACTAGGCCGAAGATGATCCGAACGGCAGCGAGGCCCCACCCAGATGGGTGGGGCCTCACTGTGTTTGAAGTCCGGGACAGGTGCTGTCCGGCTTCGCACGGTCAATCAGACAGAGTCTGATCAGACGGCGCGAACGTTCTCCGCCCGGGGGCCCTTGGGACCCCGGGTGACGTCGAACTCGACCTTCTGGTTCTCATCCAGCGACTTGTAGCCGTTGGACTGGATGGCGCTGTAGTGCACGAACACGTCGTCGCCGCCGTCCTCCTGCGCAATGAAGCCGAAACCCTTCTCGGCGTTGAACCACTTCACGGTGCCTTGAGCCATTGCTCTGTTACTCCTGTTATCGGGCGAAAGATCGTCACTTCAACGATCCCGCATCAAGTGCGGTGACACGTCGCTCCGACTCGCGGACTGGCAGGGCCCGAAGAAGAAACGCCGTTGGATCACAAACTCCGCTGGCGTCTACCATTTGGAACTTGCACCTGTTGCATGACACACACTATCAACTTCGGCCCCAATGGAAACCTCCAGAGCGCACCCAATCGAGGCACTGAGGTGAACTCTGGGTTCCGTGCGGGCTACGCCCACGTGACCTCCGCAGGCACGCGGCCGGGGAGTTCGTGCGTTCAGGTAGGCCCTGTCGGGCTCGGAACCGACGACCAGCGGATTAAAAGTCCGACGCTCTACCAACTGAGCTAAGGGCCCTCGAGCGCAGCCTATCGAGCGCCATCACCGTGCCGGCGAGGTGTCCGTAGGCTGCCGGCATGAGTAGCTACCGGGTGGACGACGCGACGCCCGAGGAGATCGAGGGCGAGCGGGCGACCTACGCACCGATCGCCGACGCGACCCGACGACTGGCCGACCTCAGCATCCGCTCACGTGCTTCCCCCGAGGACGCGGCCACGGCCCATGAGCACCTCGAGGCCGCACTCACCCTGCTGGGCAAGGACGTCGACGCCGAGCCGTACGGCGTTCGCTACTCCCGCAGCGGCGTGACCCGCGCGTGGGGCAACGCGGTGGTCGGTGTCCGCAACCCCATCGCGCCGCCACTGACCGTCGTCAGCGACGAGGACGGGGTGTCGGCGGAGTTCGAGCTGTCGGCGGCGTACGAAGGACCGCCCGGTCTCGTCCACGGAGGCGTCTCCGCCCTGATCCTCGACCAGCTGCTCGGCGAGGCGGCCGCGGCGGCCGGCAAGCCGGGCATGACGGGGACGCTGACGGTGCGCTACCGGCGCGCGACGCCGCTGGGTGCCCTGCGCGGTGAGGCGCACGTCGATCGGGTCGACGGCATCAAGACCTACGCCGTCGGGCACATCGCCGACGACGAAGGCGTCTGCGTCGAGGCTGAAGGGGTCTTCATCCTGCCCGGGTGGGCGCGCCGCGACCAGGGCCGCGCCGACGAAGTTCGAGTAGCGCTCAGCGCTGCTCGGACGGGACCCCGCGCGCACCGCTGTCGGTGAGGCGAGCCTCCTCGGCGGCCAGCAGCTCGAGCTCCCGGCGGCGACTCGTCTCCATCACCTCGCGCGCAGCGTCGTAGGCACCGGGCGCCGACACGAGGTCTGTGGCCCCCGACGCAGTCGCGCCAGCGCAGCCCGCGCGAAGATCTGCTGCTCGGTCGTGGTGCGCTCGGAGCGGCCACGGCCCGGGAACGAGATGAACCAGTGCAAGACCGCGGTGACGCGGTTCTTGAAGCCGGTGATGTAGACGAGGTGCACGGCCAGCCACATGAGCCGGGCGATCAGGCCCGTGAGCCGGAGCTTGCCGACCATCGCCACCGCGTTGAAGCGGCTGATGATGGCCATCGAGCCCTTGTCGAAGTACTTGAACGGCTCCCGGGGCGCCTTGTCGTCGAGCCTGCCGCGGATCTCCTTGGCGGCATACTTGGCGCCCCCGGATCGCGACCTGCGCGACACCCGGGAGGTTGTCGAGGGCGATCATGTCGCCGACGACGAAGACCTCGGGATGACCCGGGAGCGTGAGGTCGGGGTTGACGCCGATCCGGCCGGCCCGGTCGAGCGGGGCGCCCGTCTGCTCGGCGAGGGTCTTGCCGAGCGAGCTGGCCCGGACACCGGCGGCCCAGATCTTGGTGACCGTGTTGATGCGCTCGACGCGCCCGTCCTTGAACTTCATCTCGATGCCGCGCTCGTCGACCTCGGTCACCATCGCGCCGAGGATGACCTCGACACCGAGCTTCTCGAGCTCACCCTTGGCCTTCGTTCCGAGCTTCTGGCCGAAGGGCGGCAGCACCTGCGGCGCCGCGTCGAGCAGGATCACCCGGGCGGTGCGGGTGTTGATGGCGCGGAAGTCGCGCTTCAGCGTGCGGTGGGCGAGCTCGGCGATCTGGCCGGCCATCTCCACACCCGTCGGTCCGGCACCGACGACCACGAACGTCAGCAGGTGATCGACGTTGTCGCCACGGTTGGCGCCGAGCTCGGCCATCTCGAAGGCGCCGAAGATGCGGCCCCGGAGCTCCAGGGGCGTCGTCGATGCTCTTCATGCCGGGGGCGTGCTCGGCGAAGTGGTCGTTGCCGAAGTAGGACTGGGTGGCACCGGCCGCGACGATCAGCGAGTCGTAGGGCGTCACCGTCTCGCGGCCCAGCACGTGGCTGGTCACCGTGCGTGCCGCGAGGTCGACGTCGGTGACCTCACCGAGCAGCACGCGCGTTGTCCCGGCCGCTGAGGACCTCACGGGTGGGCGGCGCGATCTCGCCCTCGCTGAGGATGCCGGTCGCGACCCGGTAGAGCAGCGGCTGGAAGAGGTGGTGCGTCGTCTTCGCGAGCATCGTCACCTCGACGGGCGCACGACGCAGCGCCTTGGTGCCGAAGAGGCCACCGAAGCCGGAACCGATCACGACCACCTTGTGGCGAGTGGGTGCCTGGACGCTCGACATGTCAATCCTCTCGAAGCCGCTCCGACGCGAAGTGGTGCTGCAGGGCCTCCGTGCGGCTGACCGGGGCCGTCGCGTCCAGTCTCCCGCTTCCGGGGCGGTGGACGCGAACTCGGGCACAGGTCTGGTTGGTCACACTGTGGGCGGTGGAAAAGAAAAAAGTTGGCGACACGTTTGACTTTGTCCCACGTGGGTAGCCGGAACCCGCTGGACTGTCCACATCAGGTCCACCCGAAAGATCACCTTGTCACTGAGCCACGATCCGTTGTCACTGTCGCAAACCCCGCGTGCGGCCGCCGACGCGAGGCGATGGGTCGCGCGCATTTGCCGCGAGCTCGGCCGTGACGACCCGGTCGAGTGTGCCGAGCTCGGCACCGCGGAGCTGGTGGCCAACGCGATCCTGCACGGCATGGCACCGATCTCCGTGCGCGTGCGCGGCACCGCGACCCATCCCCGCATCGAGGTGCTGGACGGTTCGCCGGCGGCGCCGGTGCCCGCCGCCAGCGCGGTCGACGCCGACGACTTCCCGGCCACCTTCGGTCGTGGCCTGTCGATGGTCGCGATGTCCGCCGTCGCCCGGGGTGCGTCGATGGAGCCCGACGGCAAGGTCGTGTGGTTCGAGCCCGCCTCCGGCGTCGGTGACCACGAGGCTGCCGCACCCGTCTTCGACAGCCACGCCGAGCCCGATGTCGAGGCCCGCAGCGACCGGGCCGTCGCCGTACGCCTCCCGGGGTTGGACGTGCCCCCGGCCACGGCCCCCGGGCCGTCAGTACGCCGACCTGCGCCGCGAGCTCCGGCTGCTGGCCGTCGCCCACCGGGATGCCTATCCGCTGGCCGCCAACCTGTCGGCGATGTTCTCCAGCTACGACCGCCAGCTTCCGCGCGACGTGCACTTCGCGGTCAAACGGGCACGTCGTGCCGGCGCTGCCACGATCGACCTCAACGTCACCGTGGAGCCGGAGGCGGCGCCCATCCTGACGACCATGCTCGAGATGTTCGACCCGGCCGATGCGTTCTGCAAGGCGGAGCGGCTGCTCTCGATCCAGCGCACGCCGGAGCAGCGCGCCTTCCACGTCTGGTACCTCACCGAGTACATCCGCCAGATCGACGGCGAGGCGCCGATCTGCTTCCGGCAGTCCGACTCGGCCCGATCCCTCGGCACCCAGCAGGTTTCGTGACGCAGCCCCTCCGGGCCGGCGACCTTGCCGTGGTCGCCGTCGGCGGGGCCGTGGGGGCCGTCCTGCGCTGGGGCCTCGGGCAGCTCACCCCGGACGGCTCCGGGTTCCCGTGGACGACGTTCGCCATCAACGTCGCCGGCTGCCTCGCCCTCGGGCTGCTCCCCCTCGCCGTGGGGCATGACCACCGACTGACGCTGATGCTGGGGCCGGGGTTGCTGGGCGGGTTCACGACGGTCTCGACGTACGCCGACCGGGCGCGCGGCCCGGTCGAGGACGGACAAACCGGCTCCGGCCGGGACCTACATCGTGTGCACGCTCGCGGCGGCACTGGCCGCGGCGAGCGTCGGACGCTGGCTCGCCCACCGTCCCGAGCCCGAGGACGCGCTGACATGACCGCGCTCCCCGGTGGCCTTGGGGGCGGCCGCGGGCGCCCCGCTGCGCCACGCGTTGGCGCACACCCCGGACGGGCGCTGGCCTGCGGGGACGATGGCGGTCAACGGGCTCGGGTCCCTGCTCATCGGATGCTTCGCCGCCCTCGCTCTCGGGGGCCGGGCGTGGGCTCTGCTCGCGACGGGGTTCTGCGGCGGCCTGACCTCCTTCTCGTCCTTCGCCGTCCAGTCCGTCGAACGAGGTCCTCGGTCGGGAGCCGTGTACGCCGCTACGACGGTCGCCCTCGCACTGGTGGCCTGCGCCCCGGGCTTCGCGCTCGGCACCCGTCTCTGAGGTCAGGCGTAGCCGAGCTCGCCGAGCCGCGCGTCGTCGATGCCGAAGTGGTGCGCGATCTCGTGCACCACGGTGATCCGCACCTCGTCAGCCAGCTCCTCCGGGGTCTCGCACAGCTCGAGCAGGTTGGCGCGAAACAGCAGGATCCGGTCGGGCAGGTCACCCGCGTGGTTGGCGGCCCGCTCGGTCAGCGCCACCCCGTCGTAGATGCCCAGCAGGTCGGGATCCTCCGGCGGCGGCTCCTCCTCGACGAGGACCACGACGTTGTGCACGCGCGCCGCGATCTCGGCCGGCAACGCGTCCAGCGCCTCCTCGACCAGTTGGTCGAAGGCATCGTGGTCGATCTCGAGTGGCATGTCGCCAGAGTAGGAGCAGACAGAAATGCCAGGAACGCCCCGGATCAGTGATCCCGGGGCGTTTCTGATGGCGACCCTGACGAGACTCGAACTCGCGACCTCCGCCGTGACAGGGCGGCGCGCTAACCAACTGCGCTACAGGGCCAAGTGTAGATCCGCCTCACACGAGGTGAAGCGGTGGAACTCTAACCCATCCTCGGCCGCCCCTCACAATCGAGGGGTGGCACTGCGATGAGCAGCACCCCCAACGGGATTCGAACCCGTGCTACCGCCGTGAAAGGGCGACGTCCTAGGCCGCTAGACGATGGGGGCCTGCCTGTCGAGGCCTGGTTGTCACCGGGTCCCTGAGGCGTCGTACAGCATAGGGCCACGCCTCGGAGCCGCCCAAAACAGAGGTCGTTGACGGTCCCTCCCACAACTCACCGGCCTCCGCCGATAGCCTCGATGATCGTGACCACCCGGGCGAACCCCCTGCGCTTCCTCGTCGTCGACGACACCGAGGACATCCGCGACCTGATGGCACGCATGGTCGTGCGTCTGGGGCATCTCGCCGACGAGGCCGCCGACGGGGTCGAGGCCGTGGAGGCGATCCAGAAGGCGGCGTACGACGTCATGCTCCTCGACCTCTCGATGCCACGGATGGGCGGCGAGGACGTGGTCCGCTGGCTCAACGGGCACCCGGAGCAGGCGGCCGGCCTGCGCGTCGTCGTGATCACTGCCCGGGCCGGCGAGCGCCGGGGCGTGCTCCGGGAGCTCGGAGTGTCCTCCGTGCTGCACAAGCCGCTTCGCACCCAGCAACTGAGGGATCTCATCGACGAGACAGCTTCGGGAAGCACGCCCCCAACACCCTGACTGTCGCTTACCCTTGGGGCAGAGCCGGGAGAGATCTCGGTTCGATGCGGTGTCACCCCCCGGACATCGCACACCGAGAGAGGGAGCTCCATGATCGCCAAGTTCAAGAACGCCCGCCGGGCCGGGCGCGTCTCCGACCAGATCCATTCGATCTACTCGTGGCGTCCGAGCGGCCCCGGTCGCTGACCGATAGCCACCGCGGCGGGCAGTGTCCCGTCCGCATCGACAGCGCCGAGGCGACCACCGGTCGCCTCGGCGCTGTGCTTCGCGCGCCCCGCGGCACGGGCCTGACGCCCCTCGGCCCGCACGGACCATGGCTCGCGACCGACCTCGCGACGGCAAGGCGGGTGCTGACGGACGCTGCCGGTTTCGACTTCCCGAGCACCGTGAGCCGTGGCACGGACATGTCGGCGAGCACGGGCGAGAGCCGCACCGGTCATCTCGTGTATGCACCGCTGTCGCCGGCACAGGTGGCGCGAGGACGTGAGGTCTTCCGGGTCGAGTGGCACCGCGCGCTCCAGAGTGCGGCGATCTCGGCCACCGGCAGCGAGGTCGAGGCCATGGACCTGCTGCGCAGACCCGTGGCGCGTGCGACGTGTTCGGCCGTCCTCGATCTCGACGGGAAGGCCCGCGACCTGATCGCCGACCGGGTCCTCGCCCGGATCGATGCGTTGGCACCGGTCATCTCGAGCCGCCACAGCCCGCGTCCGTGGAGCCGTGCCCGCCGCGGTGAACGGCGCGCACGGGCCGCGCTCGAGGAGTCCCTCGCCGACCTTCTCGCGGCGCGCGACACGGACGACACGCCGCCGGTCATCGGCAACCTGCTCGCCGCCGGGATCCAGTGCCGATCGCGGCGGGGTGCGTGGCTGCTGGTGTTCCCGGCCACCCATCCTGACCGGGGAGTCGATCCGGACCACGCCGCGTGGGAGTCGCTGCGCATGGCCCCTCCGACCCGGGTCACCGCGCGGGTGACCACGGCCGCCGTCTCGTTGGGCGACGCGGCCCTCCCCGCCGGCGCCGTCGTCCCGGTGAGTCCGCTCCTGCTCGGCCGACTCGCCGCTCTGTCGCCGGACCAGCCGGTCGGGCTCGAGGAGTTCTGCCCGGAGCGCTGGCGCCGCGACGACGTCCGCCCCGGCGCCCGGCTCCCCTTCGGAGCGGGCGCGCATGCCTGTCCCGGTCGGGCCCTCGGGCTGACGATGCTGCGCGACCTCGCGACGTGGTCCGGGGACCAGCGCCTCGCGCTATCCGCACCCGTGTCCATCGACCAGAGCCGGGGCATCCTGCCCAGCCCCGCGCGCATCACGGTCACGCCTCCGACACAATGAAGTCATGACTGGCTCTCCGGCCTTGCAGGACGTGCCACTTGACACCCCTGTATCGGCTACCGCTGCAGGGTTGGTCGCGGTCATCCTCGATGTCGCGGCCCCGCTGAACGAGGCCCTGTCGAAGACCGCCCAGCACCTCTTGACCATGCGGCGCGTGGATGTGGTCACGATCGCGCTGACCACATTCACTCCTGAGGACGCGACCGGATGGACCCACCTCGGTCAGCGGGCCCGGGTGACCGAGTGGCTGCGACCCGGGGCCACTTGCTCCATCGTTCCCGCGGCGGGTTCCGGCCCCGAAGCAGCACTGTCCTTGCCCCGGGTGTCGCCCCCCGCGGGAAGCCACGTTGGTCGTCGTCGACATCGACCTGCTCCCCGAGGAAGCAGAGCAGGACCGACGAGAAATTGCCGGATGCGGGATCAGCAGCCTCATCGTCCCAGCCCGGGTGTCCGGTGGTGTCATGTTCGGCAGCCTCGCCGTGGGTAGTGTCGCCAGCGGTCCGTGGCCAGCGGAGAACGTCGCGGACTTCCGCCTCATCAGCTCTGCGCTTGCGTCACGCATCGCACTCGAGCAAGCGCGCCGGTCGCTGGCCGAGGCCGTTGAGGTGGGCGCGAAGAGCAGGGAGGCCCAGCAGCACTTCTTCGCCTCGATCGGGCACGAGCTGCGTACGCCGCTGACCGCCATCGTGGGCTACACGGAGATGCTGGTGGACGAGGCAGCCGAGGCCGGTGGAGACGCGCTGGCCGGCGCGGTCGTGCGCGACGGCGGCGTCATCCTGCGGGCCTGCGAGCAGCTGATGGCCGTCGTCGAGGACCTGCTCAGCGCCGGTCGAGCCGTCGGCAGCACCGACCTGCGCGAAGCCGTGGACGTCGGGGCCGCGGTCGCCGACGTGCTGCACTGGCACCGGGCAGCAGCGGAGACGGCGGGGGTTCAACT
Organism: Nocardioides sp. B-3; assembly: GCF_024703895.1. Classification (GTDB taxonomy): domain Bacteria; phylum Actinomycetota; class Actinomycetes; order Propionibacteriales; family Nocardioidaceae; genus Nocardioides. The sequence goes on along the minus strand of NZ_CP087968.1, from coordinate 2,240,279 downwards.
CTCCAACGCCGTCTCCCCGGCTGGAAGGTCTGGGCCCACCCGTCGAGCCTGCGTCAGGTGCTGGCCAACCCGGTGGGCAACGCCGTCGTCCACAACTCGTCCGGGGGAACGGTCGTCGTCTCCACCGAGCCGCTCGAGGGCGAGTCCGGCGAACCCCGCGCGCGGGTGATCGTGCGCGACACGGGTCCCGGGCTGACCTCCGAGCAGCTCGCCCATGTCTTCGAGCCCTTCGTCCGCTTCGCGCCGCCCGATGTCAAGGGCACCGGTCTGGGCCTGTCGCTGTCTCGCACCGTCGCGGAGCGCGATGGCGGCACGATCGGCGCCGAATCCACTCCCGGCAGCGGGTCCGCCTTCTGGGTCGAGCTCCCCGTCGACGATGACGGGCACCACCCCTAGCCAGCGGCTGAACCACCTGTTCGGCCGATTCCGCGAGGCCCGCCGCGCTCATGTAACATTCCCCCGCTTGGCCGGGTAGCTCAGTTGGTACGAGCGACCGACTGAAAATCGGTAGGTCGGCGGTTCGACCCCGCCCCCGGCCACACGCAAGTCCGAAGCGCCCGATCGCGTCCCGATCGGGCGCTTCGGTGATTCTGGGGCAACGGCTTCGCGGCCATGGACACGGTGTGATCCACGCCACTAGGTTCCGCAGAGCCGGTTTGTGGGGACGGCGCATCCAATCCGCCCTTCTCGAAACGGACTCCGATGAATCCTGCACGTCCACGCGCCCTCGTCCTCAGCGTCCCGGCGCTCCTCGCCTCCACCCCGGCCATCACCAGCACCGCCGCACCCGCGCACGCCGACGGACCCGGCGTCGGCACACCGTGGGTCGTGACCATCGGCGACTCCTACATCAGCGGCGAGGCCGGCCGCTGGGCCGGCAGCTCCAACGCCTCGTCCTCACGCGCCGACGCCCTCGGCGGCACTGCCTACTTCGACAACGCCACCAACACCGGCGAGACCATCAACCGCTGTCACCGCAGCAAGTCGGCCGAGGCCTACATCGGTGGCGGGGTCAGCGGGATGATCTTCGCGTGCTCCGGATCTCGCGTCGCGACCTTCAGCGACTCCGACGGCAACTTCAAGCCCGGGCTCGACTTCTACAACAACGGCGCCCAGCAGGGGCAGGCGTTGATGCTGCAGAACTTCGCGGCGACCCACAACGTGAAGATGGTGACCGTCTCCATCGGCGGCAACGACTTCAACTTCGCCTCCATCGTGCAGACCTGCGTCACCAACTGGGCGACCTCACCGTGGTGGGCCAAGAACTACTGCAGCGACGACTCCTCGGTGACCAGCAACTTCACGGCTGCCAACGTCGCCGCGAAGCGCGCCGCGATCGCTGCTGCGTTCCAGAACGTCCGCACGGCCATGCGCAACGCGGGCTATGCCGACGGATCCCGGAACCTGCTCGTGCAGAACTACCCTTCCCCCTTGCCGAACGGCTCGGGCTTCCGCTACGCCGAGAGTGGCTACACCCGGATGAGCACCGGCGGGTGCGGCTTCTGGAACCGCGACGCGGACTGGGCCAACGGCACCGCGCTCAGCCTGATCAACGGCGCCGTCGCGGGCGCCGCAGCCGACTCCGGGGTCGCCGGCGTGCGCACCCTCAACCTCGCCTCGGCCTTCAACGGTCGTCGCCTGTGCGAGAACGGTGTGGGCCTCTACGAGGAGAAGGGGCTGGCCAACTGGACGACCCCGGGCGCCGTCGACCAGACCGAGTGGGTCAACCAGATCCGTACGGCCTCGACCTGCTGTGACTCGAGCAACCCCTACTACATCCGGGAGAGCCTGCACCCGAACTACTGGGCGCAGCTGGCGACGCGCTCCTGCGTCCGCCGGGCGTGGAACGGCGGAGCGCCTCGCTCCGGCACCTGCGGGATCTCGGGGACCGGGCTGGTCAACGGCGAGCCGCGCATGGCACTGAACTGACGCACGGATGAAGCACGCCGGCTGGCGTCCGGTCCCCCGACGGGGACCGGGCGTCAGCCGGTGCGGGCGGCGTAGGCGTCGGCCGCGGTGTAGACGTTCAGCACGTAGTCGCTCGAGTGGTTGTAGCCGAGAACCGCGCGCGACCAGTTCCCCGCGGTCGTCAGGTCTCCCGACTGACACAGGTAGTTGGCCGCGGCGAGAGACGCGTCGTCGATGTCGTTGGGGTCGGCCAGTCCGTCGCCGTCGCCGTCGACCTGCCACGTGCGCCACGTCGACGGGATGAACTGCATCGGGCCGATGGCGTGGTCCCACTGACGGTCGCCGTGCCAGCGGACCGAGTCGCGGGTGGCCGGCACGGCGGCGTACAGGCCTCCGTCGAGCGCGGGGCCGAGGATCGGCTCGGAGGAGTGACCGTCCTCCCCGAGCAGTCGGTCGCCGATGGTGCCGTGCTGCGACTCCACCCAGCCGATGCCGGCGAGCGTCGTCCAGCCGATCCGGCACTCGCGCGGGGCGAGGACGCTGGCGCGGGCGTAGGCCGTCATGGCGGGCAGCGGGATGCCTGCGGCGTCGGCGGTGCGGCGCGCCCAGCGCGGGTCGACGGAGGCGTCGGGGTCTCGTGACGGTCGCTGCGCGACCTCCTCGACCGCCGGAGCGGGTGCTGGAGCAGGCGCCGGGGCACGCAGACCCGGGGCCGTCCTGTAGCCGGTCAGCACCCGGTCGCGCTGGCCGGTCTGCTGGGCCGCGAAGGCGGTGGCGCACAGCAGCGTCACTCCCCCGCCGACCCCGACGAGGTGGGTGAGCCTCACCCGAAACGACCGTTGACGTAGTCGTGGGTGCGCTCGTCCCGGGGGTTGCTGAACATCGCTCGGGTGTCGCCGTGCTCGACGATGACCCCGGGGGTGCCGTGTGCGGCGAGGAAGAAGGCGCACGTGTCGGAGACACGCGCCGCCTGCTGCATGTTGTGGGTCACGATGACAATGGTGACCTCTGTGGCCAGCTCCTTCATCGTTTCCTCGATAACTCGGGTGGAGGTGGGGTCCGGGGCGGAGCACGGCTCGTCCATCAGCAGCACGCGCGGCTTGATGGCCAGCGAGCGCGCGATGCACAGGCGCTGCTGCTGTCCGCCGGACAGACCGCCGCCGGGGGCGTCGAGCCGGTCCTTGACCTCGTTCCAGAGCCCGCCGCGGATCAGGCAGTGCTCGATGAGCGCGTCCTTCTCGGACTTCGAGACCTTGGTGCCGGTCAGCTTCAGGCCCGCGACGACGTTCTCGCGGGATCGACATCGCCGGGAACGGGTTGGGCTTCTGGAAAACCATGCCGATGCTGCGCCGGGCATCGGTGAGCTTGCGCTGCGGGTCGTAGATGTCGACGCCGTCGAGCCGGACCTCACCGGCGAGGGCGGCCGAGGGGACCAGCTCGTGCATCCGGTTGAGGATGCGCAGGAACGTGGACTTGCCGCAGCCCGACGGCCCGATGAGAGCCGTGATCTCGCCGGCGGGCATGGTCAGGGAAACCCGGTCCAGCACCTTGCGCTGGCCGAACCGGGCGGTGATGTCGCGCGCCTCGAGCTGGGCAAGATCAGCGGGGAGGGTCGTGGTCGTGCTCATGGTGGTCTCTTCTGCTGGATGGAGCTCTGCTGGATGAGCGTGGGAGCGGGCCCGGGCGGCGTCAGCAACCCCCGGACCCGCTGGTCTCACTTGATGACGATCTTGAACTTGAGCTTGGAGCCGGTGAACTTGCTGTCACCCGCGTAGGTCGTGGTCAGCTTGTTCTTGCCCTTCTTCAGCTTCTTCAAGGTCAGGACCACCTTGCCGGACTTGATCGTGCCCTTGCCGACGGTCTTCTTGCCGCGCTTGACAACGATCTTGCCGGTGGGAGCGAAGGTCGAGGTCTCCTTGACGAGGACCTTGCCCTTGTAGGACGCGGCCTTGGGGTAGGACGCCTTGAACTTCTCGACCAGCTTGGTGGTGGCCTTGGCCATCACGGGCGCGGAGGCCGTGACGTTCACCTTGGTCGCGGCCGACGCCGAGCCGTTGAAGGCAGCACCCGTGGGCGTGAAGGTCGCAACAACGGTGTGCTCACCGGCGGCGAGGCCGGTCAGGTTGAGCGTCGCCTTGCCGCCGGTGACGATGGCGTTGCCCTTGGCAGCGCCGTCGACGGCGAAGGCCACGGTGCCCTGCGGCTTCAGCTGGCCACCACCGGCAACGGTGGCGGTCAGGGCGAGCGCGCCCACCGTGGCCGAGGTGCCTGCAACAGTGGTGGTGGTGTTGACCTTCGCGGTCAGCAGGTCGCTGACGGGGGTGGCGGTCGTGGTGCTCACGCCGCACTTGCCGCCGTTGCCCTGCGACAGGAGCTGCTCGAAGCCGGCGTCGAGGATCAGCGACGATGCGGCCGGGGAGCAGATGAAGCCGGTCGGACCGAAGATGCCCCGGGCCCACGTGGAAGAGACGTCGGGCTGGCGCACGACGTTGTAGAGCGCGCGAGCGGCCGAGAAGCCGGTCTCGATGCGGAGCGTGCCGAGCAGGCCCGCGCGACCCACCGAGAACGGGGCGACTGCGTTGGGGTCAGCCTTGATCGCCGAGTCGTCGTGCTCCCGGACCGGAACCACGGACGGGGCCGGGACGACGCCGGTGCCGCCGTTCATCCGCTTGAGCTCACCCTCGAAGAAGCTGCGGGTGCCCGAGCCGGCCCGGGGAATCAGCGGCTTGATGGCACCGTCGGCACCGCCGACGGCACTCCAGTTGGTGATCTCACCCTTGTAGATGCCGACGATCTGGGCCTCGGTCAGGCCGGTGGGGGCGTTGGTGGTCTGGGCGACCGCCATGGCCGTGGTGTCCTTGGCGAACGGGGAACGCGACGAGGCCGGCGTCGGACTCGGTGGCGCTCAGGGCGGAGGACGAACGCGCGTAGTTGACCTCGACGTTGTTGGACGCGCCGTAGAGCGCCTTCTTGCCGTCGCCGGAGCCGTTGGGGCGCGTCACCGCGGCCGTGCCGGCACGGAGGACGACGGTGGCCGAGTTGGTCTGGGTGCCGGCGGCGTCGACCGTCTTGGCGTCGAAGGAGACCAGCTGCGAGCCGGGGCCCTTCCCCGCGTTGTAGCCGGCGACGCCGGCGTTGCCGTTGGCCAGATAGGTCAGCGCGTACATCGACGTGTCGGAGCCGACACCGACGATGTCACCGGCGACCGGGGTGGTGGCCGGGTCGGCGTGAGCCGGAGCGATGAGTGCCATGGAGGCGGCGACGACGGACGTGGTGGCCACGCCTGCGAAGACCCTGCGAATAGACATCGAAATGCATCCTTTGCGTTTGGTCGTACCGATGGGTGGGGCGTTTACAACAGGTTGGGCAGCAAGCGCATGACGACGTCGGTCGTCTGCCGAGCCGGGGGCGATGACGACCGGAGTCGTGACCACCCAGACCGTGGCGGCAGACCAGCGCTGCCGGGCGGCGACGACCCCGAGGATCGTCGCCGGGGAGCAGGCCCGGGCACAGGGCCGGGAGCGGGAGCGCTCCCTGCTCGGTGCCCATCGGCTGCTCCGGATCGGGGACGGCGGTCGGGAGACCGGCCGGTGCGGCGAAGCCCTTCTTGGCCCGGGCGTCGACGTAGACGGCCTCGCCGGGGGTGAGGTCGGCGAACCGGCCCGACCCCTCGGCACTGACCAGGACGAGACGAGCGGCGCCCTCGGGACGCGGCTGGGGAAGCGGGTCACCGGCACGCCGTACGCCGATGACGGAGAACTGCTTCGCACCCCGGGCCGTCACCACGCGGATCGTGTCGCGGGCACGCAGGTCGGCGATGGTGGCGAACGGGGCGCCGTACGTCTTGGCGCGACCCAGCACCACCGCGGTGCCGACCGGCCGGGGAGCACCGTGCTGCGCAGATGTCCGGGGCCGTCGAGGAGGTCACTGGAGGCAGTGCCCTCGATGACGACCTGCTCGAGCCCGAGGTGCGGGATCGAGAGCAGCGCGACGGGGTCGCCGAGCGGCGTGACCGGGCCCATCGGGGCCGTGGCCGCCGCGAGCTCGCCGCGGAACTGGTCGTAGAGCGCGGACTGCTCACGCTGCTGGGACAAGCCACCGAGGAAGAGCATCTGCACCGCCGCCCGAGGTGGCGACGAGCGCGAGCATCGTGGCCGTGGTGGAGACGACGTCGAGGGCCCGGCGCGTCGGCGTCGGCGGTCCGACGGGGGCGGCCGGAGCGCCCTGCTTGCCCGGCTTGCTGACGGGGCGTTCTGCGACGGCCGTCATGACGGCCTCCGTCGACTCAACCCGAGGCGCAGCAGGCTGGCCGCCGGGGCGCCCAGCACGGCGATGCCGAGCAGCACCGGGATCAGCTGACCGGCGAGCGCCGAGGAGACGGGCTCCGTGTCGGGCATCGCCACGGGCTCGGGCTTGGGCGTCTTGGTGGGCTTGGCGGGCTTGCCCTTGTTCGGCTTGCCGGTGGCCTCCGGGGCGAGTGTGGGGACGGCCTCGGCCTCGGGCGGCGCGACGTTCGTGACGCTGCCGGGACCGGTGGGCATGCCGGGCTCGTCACCGGTGCCGGTGTCGGTGCCGTCGCCGGTGCCATCGGTGGTCCCGTCGTCGACCTTCCCACTCTGGTCGGCGATGGTCTCGGCGACGTCCTGCGCTTGCTTGAACAGTCGCGCGGTCGGGCCGGTCCCTGGACAACGCGAGGTAGCCGGGCGGGAGCTCGCCGTTGCCGTAGCCGGCCCGCTGACCCTCGGTGGTGGAGATCTCGATGAACTCCGCGACCTTCTTCGCGTCCTCCTTGGGGAGGTTGGCGGACCGGGTCGCGGTGTAGACGATCATCGTGCCGGGGTAGGCGTCGCCGGCCTTGATCACGTCGGCCATCTCGAGCGTGAACGGCTCGTCGCCGCGCTTGCTGGGCTCGGCGATCGCGACGGCCCCGGCCAGTCCGTTGTCGGTCGGGCCGACGAAGTTGTTGCCCTTGGTGAGCAGTGTTGCCTCGCGCAGGCCCAACCGGCGTGCGTCACCGATGCTGACGAGCCCGAGCATGAACCTGCTGCCGACACCCCGGCGGTCGACGCGACCGATCTTCCACGGGTCGGTGATCGTCGAGCGCTCGCACTTGGTCTGCACGTTGGGCCGGGCGTCGAGGACCGCCTCGGCGATCTTGCGCATCGACGTGATCGGGGCCGCGAGCTGGGTGAAGTACGGCGACGGGTTCTGTGCGTAGCACTCGTCGTTGGTCGGCGGCACGTAGTCATCGAGCAGCGGCCATTCGTCACGCGGCAGCCTGATCTTCTTGTACGACGGGTTGATCCGCATGCCCCACGGGTCGGCCTTGCCGTTGATGAACGCCATGGCGTCCTCGTCGTTCGCGATGTAGGCCGTCAGGGTCTCGACCGAGTCGCTCGACTCCGACAGCGAGAGCAGCGTCGCCGCGGCCTCGCGGGCGGTGGTGTCGAGTCCCGGGTTCAGCCGCTGGAAGTCGGGGTCGAGGTTGAGCGACACCGGGTTGGCGGACATGCCGGGATGACCGCGCCCCCGCTCGCTGCCGAGGTAGGACTGGGTGAGCAGCTTGGCGATCAGTCGCGGCGTCAGCTTGAGGTTGGTGAACTCGCCGGCGTTGTCGGGACGGTCGATGACGTAGCCGATGGAGAAGCCGGTGACAGCGGTCGGGGCGTAGACGACCGGGTCGGTGCCGCGGGACGCGTGCTTGCTCGAGACGAGGGCGGCCGCACCGCCACCGCCCTCCATCAGGCTGAAGGCGGCCCCGTCGGACATCTTGTTGTGCTGGAACTTGAAGCGCTTCTTGTCCGGGCAGTAGGCCGGCGACCACTGGAGGGCAGCCTGCGCCAGCAGCTCGGAGCCGTAGAAGCCGGTCGGGGGCCGCGAGTCCAGCACGTTGCAGGCGTCAGGCGAGAGGCCGAACGTGATCGGCACGGAGAAGCGGTTGCGCCAGTTGGACGGCGCCCACCACAGGGCCGGCGACACCGTGGCGTCCACGCCCTGTCCGGCGAAGTTGCTAGAGCCGGGCTCGAACTGGCCGCCCCGTGAGCAGACCGGGTCCTCGTCGACGCAGCTGATGCCCTCGATCGGGATCACCACGATCGAGCAGGCCACGTCGATGTTGCAGCCCAACGACTCGTTCTCGACGTCGGAGCGCACCTCGAACTGCACGGCACCGTTGCCGGCGAGGTCGGTGAAGGCCGCCATCTCGGCCGGCGGGAAGGCAGCACCCACCGCGGCCTCCGGGGGGCATCGTCTCCGCCGTACAGCCCGTGTGGACGAGGCCGTTGGCGGCGCGGAACGGCGTGATGTGGGTGGAGTAGTCGGGCACGTCGTTGCACTCCGGGGGCACGAGAGCCACGCCGGACTTCTGCGCCTTGTCGAAGTCGTTTCCGAAGGCGTCGTGGCGCCAGACGGCTTCGCTCTCGTTGACGACCTGGCTGCGCTGGCCGCGGGTCGAGGTCCAGCAGGTCTCCGGGGAGAGCTGCTGCTCGAGCGGCAGGGTCGAGTCGTCGGTCCCGCGGCACTGCAGGATGACGACGGGATACTCCCCGGAGCATGCCCAGCTCGCCGAAGGGGCTCGCGGCGCGGCCACCCGTCGGGTGCGCGCCCGTCCGAGAGATGTTGACGCGCTCGCGTCCCCGCAGCTCGGTGGTGCGGTCGACGGTGACGGTGACGTCGCGCGTGGAGACCTCGATCGGCTGCCCACCGGCGATGATCGAGCGGGTCAGGTGCAACGTCCGCGTGTACGCCGCCTTGTCGTCGTCCGCAGGGGCAAGCGCACCCTGCGCCGTGGTGGCCGCGCTCGTGGCCCCGGCCGTGGCAAGGCCGGCGACGAGGGCGGCGGCCGCCGTGACCCGGACCAGCCTCATCGGGCAGCCCCGTTGCGGGCCGCGCGACGACTGATCAGGATGCCCGGCACCGGGATCAGCGCCAGCAGCTCGAGCACCGCGAGCCAGCCGAACGCCTTCGAGTCCATCGGTCGCTCGGCGGACAGCTCGGTCGGGGTGGCGTAGAGCGGCTCGTTGCCGGCGCTGGTCGTGTCGGTGATGCCCTCGACGGTCGCGCCCGCGGGCGGGTTGACGGCCTCGCCGGTGACCGGATCGACGGCGGTCTCGGTCGGCGTACCCCCCGGATCGGGAGCGCCCTCCGGCGTTGCCGCGACCTTGTCGCCCTTCTTGCCACCTGCCGGCTCGGTCGACCCCGTCGTCGGCGCGTTCGCGTCGTCCGTGGAGGGCTCGCCCGTGCCGGTCTCCGTGCCGCACGGCCCCTCGCCCTGCTTGTCGCAGGCGGCGGGCTGCGGAGCGACCTCGGCGAGCTTGTTGCGCTTGAGGTCACCCGCGACGAACGTCGGGTTGTTGCACTTGGTGACGTCGCGGTTGGTCATGTCGACGGCGGGGTCGGCAGTCTTGAGCTGCGCGAGCTGCTGGAAGCCGGCTTTGGACGAGGTTGAGCGGCAGCGGGGAGTAGCCGTAGGGCCCGGCCTTGGACTGGCCCTCGCACAGCGAGTAGTACATGAAGTCGGCCGGGGTCTGGCGCTTCGCGGTCGACATCCGCTGGTCCGTCGCGCCGGTCGGGATGATCATGTAGCTGTAGGACGACAGCGGGTAGGCGCGCGGGTCGGTGGCGCCGTACACGCCCTCGAGCTCCCGGGGTGAGGTAGAGCGGGGAGCTCTTGTCCCGGTTGATCTGCGCCTTCGTCAGCGCGACCGCCACGTTGTACTGCGTCGGCTCGACGTAGAACCCGCCCTTGTTGAGCACCTTGACGACCGGGTAGTCCTTGTTGATCGGGTAGGCGTACTCTGACGTAGCCGATGTGGCCGTTGCCGGAGAACCCGGAGATCGTGTTCATGACCCGGTCGGAGCCGGACTGGGCGATCATCCGGCCCTTGCGCGGGTAGTAGGACGTCAGGCCGGCCCGGCCGAAGTAGGGCTGCCAGATCGACGGGTACTCGCTGTCCATCCGGGTCGTGAACTGCGCCGTCGTGCCCGAGCCGTCGGAGCGCACGACCGGCGTGATCGCGAGCTTGGGGAAGGCGCGCCCGTTGTTGTCCTTCGCGATCGCCGGGTCGCTCCAGTCGGTGATCTGGCCGGTGAAGATCCTGGTCAGCGTCTCGCCGGACAGCCGCAGGTTGCGGACGAGCTCGTTGCCGATCTTGAGCTGGTAGGTGAACGCCGTACCGCCCGCGACGATCGGCAGGTAGGCGAACTCACGGCCGTTGCTGTTGTCGGCGTTGCCGAACTCGTCGACGCCCGGGTAGGGGATCTCTGAAATGCCGAAGTCGGTGACGTTCTGCGCGAAGTTCTTGCGGCCCCGGCTGGAGCCACCACCGTTGTAGGTGACCTTCATGCCGAGCGCGTCGACGTCGGAGATCCACTGCTGGACGATCACCTCGGACCAGGTCGAGCCCGAGCCCTCGATCTGTGCGTACGCCGCACGCTGGGCCGGCGAGGGAAGGTCGTCGTCGGCGAAGGCGTCGGCGCCGGTGAGCAGCCCGGGCAGGAGGGCGAGCATCAGCAGGGCCGGGGAGCTGGCTCAGGCGGCGGTTCATGTGGTCCTCCGGGGTTGAGCTGAACGCTGGATGAGGCCGCGGAGGCGGCGGAGCAGGCTCCGACGCGGTGCCGTGGTGCGGGTGCGCGCCACGAGGCGGGCGACGATGAAGAGGACGAGCACGAGGACGAGCAGCACCGTCGCGGCCGCGAAGGCGCGCTCGATGTCCATCGGCTCGGGACTGCGGGCGCCCTTGAAGATGTAGAGCGGCAGCGAGTTCATGACGCCGTCGGTCGGGTTGGTGACCATGAAGGTCGCGACGCCGCTGGTGAGCAGGACCGGTGACGTCTCGCCGACACCGCGCGCGACGCCGAGGATGACGGCGGTGGCCGAGGGCCGGGCCGCGCGGTCGGGAGGACCACGTGCCACACGGTGCGCCAGCGGCTGGCCCCGAGCGCCGGGCTGGCCTCGCGCAGGCCGCCGGGGACGACGCGCAGGACGACGTCGGCGGCGCGGGCGATGATCGGCAGCATCATCACGGCGAGTGCCATCGCCGCCGCGAATCCGGACCTCGGGAACCCGACGGCCACGATCAGCACCGTGTAGACGAACAGGCCGGCCACGATCGAGGGCAGCGCGGTCATCGCCTCCACGATCGTGCGCACCACGCCTGCGAACTTGCCGCCCACCTCGGTCATGAAGACCGCCGTACCGATCCCTAGCGGGAGCGTGACGGCGATGGCGATGCCGAGCTCGATCGCGGAGCCGACGATGGCGTGCGCGATGCCGCCCCGGTCGAACTCGTCGCGCGGCCCGACGCCGGACATGTCGTCGAGGAAGAAGTTGAGGTGGAGCAGGGGCTCCCAGCCGCGGAAGACCACGAAGCCGATGGTGCTGACCAGCGCGGCCCCGACGACCAGCGCACCGGACGTGATCACGGCGCCGGCGACGCGGTCCACGACGTCCACGCGGCGCCCGGTCATGGTCGTCGTGACGATCGTGAAGAGGATGCCGAGCGCGAACCGGGAGACGATGAGCCACGCCCAGCCGCCCAGCGGGAGAAGCCGCTGCGTCACCAGCCCGGGCCATCGCCAGTGCCGCGACCCGAGTGCCGATCAGCGTGAAGGACTCCTCCGAGGTCGGCTTGCCGAGACCGGGCCGCGGGTGCTGCGGCGGGGCGTCGTCATCGATGGCCGGGAGGAGGGTGTGCACGGCGACGGTGCGCTCGGTGGTCGCGGTCATCAGGCGTCCGTCCCGGCGCCGGAGCGACTGCGGTTGACGATGACCGCGGCCAGCGTGTTGACGATCAGGGTGATCACGAACAGCACGAAGCCGGCGGTGAGCAGCGCGCTGAGCTGGGCCGCGCTGGCGTCACCGAAGCGACCGGCGATCAGGGCGCTCACGGTGTTGGTGCCGACCTCGAGGATCCGCGGCTTGATCACGAAGTCTGGCGAGATGATGAGGAGTACGGCGATGGTCTCGCCGAGCGCCCGGCCGAGACCGAGCATGGTGCCGCCGATGATGCCGCCGCGACCGAAGGGGATGACGACCGTGCGGACCATGCCCCAGCGGGTGGAGCCGAGCGCGAGCGCGGCCTCCTTCTCCCCGGGCGGCGTCTGCGAGAAGACCTGCCGCATGACCGCGCACGACATCGGCAGCACCATCATCGCGACCGCGATGCCGGCGCAGAACGCGCTGCCGACATAGCGGGAGACGTCCCAGACGGCCGCGTCGGGATCGGCGTCGATCCGGAAGAACGGCAGCCAGCCGAAGTTCTGCTGCAGCCACAGCGCGAACGCCGCGGCGTGGGGCATCACGAGGAAGTAGCCCCACATGCCGTAGATGATCGAGGGCACGGCGGCCATCAGGTCGACCAGCGAGATCAGCGTCGCCCTGATGCCGGCCGGCGCGTATTCACTGATGAAGAGCGCGGTCAGGAGCGCGAGCGGGAAGGCGATCACCATGGCCACGGCGGCGACCGAGACCGTGCCCACGAGGACCGCGCCGATGCCGAGGACGTCGGCCTCCGGCTGCCGGGCGGACTCGGTGAAGAAGCTCCAGCCGTAGCGCTCCAGCGTCGGCACCGACTGCCGGGCCGGGGAAGGCGCCGATGCCGCCGGTGATGATCAGCACCGTGGCGCCGATGGCGGAAGCGCTCAGCTCGAAGACGCGGTCGACGCCGGTCGCCTTGCGGGCGAGCTTGCGTGGAGCGACCTCGGGGGCGTCGGCATACGACGTCTCCGTGGCAGGCAGGGTGGTCAAGGGGATCTCTTCAAGTTGCTGACGGTGGCTGACTAGCTCCGCGCGGCCCGATCCGGTCCGGAGACGGCGTCAGTGTCAGGAGCCGAACGGAACGGCGAGGCGGACGGCGGTGAACGGGGGACGAACGGTTCGGCCGTGATGGCCGAACAAACTGCCAGACTCTGCGGGTGCTCCCGCGTTTCGAGATCGTGCGCCGGCTGCGACCGGTGTCGCTGGTCCGGCCGGGCTCCGGCCGCCCCGTCGAGCGGGGCGTCCATGCACTGCCGATGCCCGCGCCGTACGCCGTAGTGGTGATGCGCCTCGCGGACGACTCGCCCGCGTCGCTGGCCTTCCACCTCGGCGAGCACCGCCTCGCCGGTCATCTCGACGGGCCGCAGGCCGAGCTGCGGGTCACGCAGGGCGACACCACGACCAGCCACCGGAGCCGGCGCCACGGCCGCTGCGCGGTGAGGCCGTCGCAGCTCGCGCTGACCCTGACCGGCTCGCACGTGACCCTGCTCCTCGAGGAGGACGGCACGTGGGTGGCGCGCGCCCGGCTCGACGTCACCGACCTCGTGGACGTCCACGACGCGGCACTGCTTGCCGCCCTGCGGGTCGAGTGCTCGTCGGCGGCGACAGCGGGCGCCTTCGGCCAGCTCGGACTGCGCGACATCCGGCTCGTCACCTCGCGCGACGGCACTCCTGTCCGCTCGTCCGGGCAGCTGCTCTTCAGCGCGACGTCGGCCGGACCCGGTTTCTTCGACACCGCCCACACCTCGGTCTGGTCGCTCGATCCCGGCTCCCCCGGCCCTCGAGCACCGCAGCGACCTGTTCTTCCGGCGCCCCGACCAACAGGGCGTGTACGGCGACCACGCGACCCACCTCGTCCGTGACGGCGACGAGTGGCTGGTCGCGACGAGCACGTGGGGCGACTTCCGACGGGCCGATCCGCAGCGATCCGTCCGCGTGACGCTCGCGCGCACCACGACCGACGTGCTGGTCGGCGAGCACGTGCTGGACACGACCGAGCTGCCGCTGCCCACCGACGGCCTCACGTCCGTCGGGGTCTGGGACCCCGCACCCGGTGCACACCGGCACCGAATGGCTGGTCGGCTTCGCGAGCGCACGCAAGTTCTTCAAGTTCCATCCGGCCCCGGCAGCAGGGCCGTCCCCGGATCGCCTGTCCCTGCGCGGCGCCGCCGTCGATCGGCTGGCCACCGAGGGCACCACGATCCTGCGGGTCGGCGAGGAGTGGCGGGTGCTGGCCAGCGACGGGCGGGACGGCCGGCGCGGGCAGTCCGCCCGCTACCCGATCTTCGACCCGGCAATGACCGAGGTCGGCGAGCTGGCCGCGGCGTACCCGACGAACCTGCCGTGGCCGACGCTGGTGGAGACCGAGACGGGCTGGCTGATGATCACCTTCAACGGGCGGCCCGCGACCGGCCCGCTGGTCGGCTACGGCACGCACGGCGACCTCGTGGTGCAACGAGAGGTCTCGCGCGTCTAACCTTGGTGTGACGGCGACCACTACACCCCAGTGGTCACCGAAATGAGGTCGCACACCCCGCGGCCGCACCTTCACACACAAGGACAAGCACCCATGTCTGTAGACGTCTTCGAGCTCGGCCACGAACACGAGCAGGTGGTCTTCGCCAACGACGAGGCGACCGGCCTCCGGGCGATCATCGCCATCCACTCCACCGCACTGGGACCCGCTCTCGGCGGCACCCGCTTCTACCCCTATGCGTCCACCGACGCCGCGATCGAGGACGTCCTCAACCTCTCGCGCGGCATGTCCTACAAGGCCGCGCTCGCCGGCCTCGACCTCGGTGGCGGCAAGGCGGTCATCATCGGCGACCCGGCCACGCTCAAGACCGAGGGACTGCTGCGCGCGTACGGCCGCTTCGTCCAGTCGCTGAACGGTCGCTACTACACGGCGTGCGACGTGGGCACGAACTCCTTGGACATGGACGACATCGCGCGCGAGTGCTCCTACGTCACCGGCCGCACCGTGGCGCACGGCGGCGCCGGGGACAGCTCGGTGCTGACGGCGTACGGCGTGTTCCGGGGCATGCGCGCGGCCGCCGAGCAGGTCTGGGGCTCCCCCGACGCTGGCGGGTCGCACCGTCGGTGTCGCCGGCGTCGGCAAGGTCGGTCGCCACCTCGTGCGCCACCCGGTCGAGGACGGCGCCACCGTCGTCGTCACCGACGTGCACCAGCCCTCGATCGACGCCGTGCGCGACGAGTTCCCGCAGGTGCAGGCGGTCGCCGACACCGACGCGCTCGTCGCGTCAGCGCTCGACGTCTACGCCCCCTGCGCACTCGGCGGTGCCCTGACCGATGAGGTCGTCGACGTGCTCAGCGCGAAGATCGTCTGTGGTGCGGCCAACAACCAGCTCGCCCACCCGGGCGTCGAGAAGCAGCTCGAGGACCGCGGCATCCTCTACGCCCCCGACTACTGCGTGAACTCCGGCGGCCTGATCCGGGTCGCCGACGAGCTCGAGGGCTTCTCGTTCGAGCGCGCCGAACAGCGCGCGAGCGGCATCTTCGAGACCACGCGCTCGGTGTTCGAGCTGGCCCGCACCGATGGCGTGCCGCCGGCGATCGCCGCCGATCGGCTCGCCGAGCGCCGCATGCGCGACGTGGGTCGCTTGCGCGGGGTGTGGCTGCCCTGACGGCAGGCGTCAACCGGATGGTGCGACGACTCGCGCCGTCCGGTTGACGCTCACGCGTCGGTGTGCGACGTCAGTCGCGTGACGGCTCGATGACGTCGGACCACTTCTCGAGGACTTCAGGATCGACCCGGTCATCCTGCTTGCCACTGTCGCCGTGCAGCTCGCTGGCGAGCGCACCGAAGTCCGTCTCGTGAGTGCGGTACTTCAGGTCGCGTGCGACCTTCGTCTGCTTGGCTTTAGCTCGGCCGCGCCCCATAGGGTCAGCCCCCTCGCAAATCGGCCGGGGCAACGAAGGCACCCGGGCTGTCCATAAGAATTTCTCGTGGGTACAACGCTACCTGCTCCCCGGGTGTTCCCGCACGCCGGGGCGTGTGAAACGCCGAGAAAGGCCGTGAATCCGGTCAGCGGTGGTCGCCGGTGAGCGTGACGCGGCCCTCGCCGCCCTCGCTGACCTCGCCCGCGACCCACGCGGGGATGCCGTGCCCGGCCAGCAGCTCGACCGCCGAGTCGACGGAATCGGCATCCAGCATGGCCACCATCCCGACGCCACAGTTGAGCGTGGCCTCCGTGTCGGCGCGGGAGACGCCGCCGACCTCCGCGACCAGTGAGAACACCGGCGGGAGGGCCCGGGAGCCGCGGTCCGGGGGTCGCGCCGAGCTCGACCGGCATGACCCGCTCGAGATTGGCCGCCGGGCCGCCGCCGGTCACGTGGGACATCGCGTGCACGCCGCCGGCGGCCGCGAGGTCCGTGCAGGCCTTGGCATAGATGCGGGTCGGCTCGAGGAGCTCCTCGCCCGGGGGTGCGACCGAGGACGTCGACGTCCTTGTCCAGCGCCCAGCCGGCCGTGTTCAGCAGCACGTGGCGGACCGGGGAGTAGCCGTTGGAGTGCAGCCCGCTGGAGCCCATGGCGAGCACCACGTCGCCTGCGCGGACGCGGCCGGGGCCGAGCAGGTTGTCGGCCTCCACGACGCCGGTGGCGGCCCCCGCGACGTCGTACTCGTCGGGGTCGAGGAGTCCGGGGTGCTCGGCGGTCTCGCCGCCGATGAGCGCACACCCGGCGACCACGCACGCCTCGGCAATGCCCTTGACGATCGCCGCGATCCGCTCGGGCACGACCCCGGCCGGTGGCGATGTAGTCGGTCATGAAGAGCGGCTCGGCGCCGCAGACGACGAGGTCGTCGACGACCATGCCGACGAGGTCGAAGCCGATGGTGTCGTGGACGTCCATCTGCTGCGCGATCGCCACCTTGGTGCCGACGCCGTCGGTGGAGGTCGCGAGCAGCGGGTGGGCGTACTTCGTGAGCGCACTCGCGTCGAAGAGGCCGGCGAAGCCGCCGAGCCCGCCGATCATCTCGGGGCGACGCGCCTTCTCGACCCAGCCCTTCATCAGGTCGATGGCTCGGTCGGCCGCCTCGATGGAGACACCGGCGGCCGCGTAGGCGCCTTCGGGCTGGGTCACGTCGTCTTCTCCGGGGTCAGGGGTTGTTGAGGACTGACAGCGCCGTCGCGTTGGCCGGCATCTCGAGGAGGTGCTTGCCCGGGCGGTCGGCGTCCGGCAGCTCGATCGGGTAGACGCCGTCGAAGCACGCGCGGCACAGATCATCCTTGGCGACCGCGGTCGCCTCGATCAGGTCGTCGAGATCGATGTAGCCCGGGGAGTCGGCATCGATGGACCGGCAGATCTCGTCGTTCGTCAGGCCGTTGGCGACCAGCTCCGCGCGCGTGGCGAAGTCGATGCCGTAGAAGCACGGCCACTTCACCGGCGGGGACGCGATGCGGACGTGCACCTCGAGGGCGCCCGCTTCGCGCAGCATGCGGACCAGGGCACGCTGGGTGTTGCCACGCACGATCGAGTCGTCGACGACAACGAGACGCTTGCCCTCGATCACGTCGCGCAGCGGGTTGAGCTTGAGTCGGATGCCGAGCTGGCGGATGGTCTCGCTCGGTTGGATGAAGGTGCGACCGACGTAGGAGTTCTTGACCAGCCCCACGCCGTACGGGATGCCCGAGGCCTCGGCGTAGCCGATGGCGGACGGGGTGCCCGACTCGGGGGTGGGGATGACGAGGTCGGCGTCGGCGGGGAACGCCTTGGCCGGGCGGCGGCCGATCTCGACCCGCACGCTGTGGACGCGCTTGCCGGTCATCATGGTGTCGGGGCGCGCGAGGTAGACGAACTCGAACAGGCAGTGCTTCGGGGCCGCCTCGGCGAACCGCTGCGTGCGCAGGCCGTCCTCGTCGATCGCGATCAGCTCACCCGGCTCGATCTCCCGGATGAAGGACGCGCCGACGATGTCGAGTGCGGCCGTCTCCGAGGCGACGACCCAGCCCCGCTCGAGCCGGCCCGGGACGAGCGGTCGGATCCCTTGCGGGTCGCGTGCGGCGTACAAGGTGTGCTCGTCCATCCAGACGAAGGAGTAGGCACCCCGGATCTTGGGCAGCAGGTCGACGGCGCGCTCCTCGACGGTCTGGCCGGGGTGGTGGGCCAGCAGCTGCGTGACGACCGAGGTGTCGTTGGTGCTCGCCGGAGGCATCCGGATGTCGAGGTGGTCGTCGTCCTTGATCATCTCGGCGAGGTCGGCGGTGTTGATCAGGTTGCCGTTGTGCGCGAGCGCGATGGACCCCGTCGCCGTGGGGTGGAAGGTCGGCTGGGCGTTGTGCCAGTGCTGGCACCGGTGGTGGAGTAGCGGGCGTGGCCGACGGCCGGTGGCCCTTCAGCGACTCCAGCGTCGACTCGTCGAACACCTGCGAGACCGGGCCCATGTCCTTGTAGACCGGGATCTGGCGGCCGTTGCTGACCGCGATGCCGGCCGACTCCCGGCCGCGGTGCTGCAGCGCGTAGAGGCCGAAGTAGCTCAGCTTGGCGACGTCTTCACCGGGCGCCCACACACCGAAGACGCCGCAGGCGTCCTGCGGGCCCCGGTCGTGGGGGTCGATGGCCGCGGTCAAACGGCCGTCGCCGCCCTTGCGGTGCGGGGGGCGTAGGGCACGGGCTGCAGTCTACGGCCGGGCTGGCCGTGACCCCGAATCGACCGGTCGGCGTGGACTGGTCGCCCTCGACGGCGTCACATCTTCGTCGCGCCGTCACGGATCGCCGCCCGGATGCGCGTGTAGGTGCCGCAGCGGCAGATGTTGCGGATCGTGTCGAGGTCGGCGTCGGTGATCGTCCTGCCCTCGCGCTTGGTCTTGTTGACGAGCGCGACGGCCGCCATGATCTGGCCGGGCTGGCAATAGCCGCACTGCGGGACGTCGCGGGCCAACCACGCCTCCTGCATGGGGTGCAGACCGTTCTGGCCGCGCTTGACTGCCGGGACCTCCTCGGGGAGGCCCTCGATCGTGGTCACCTTGTCGCCGGGCTGGAGGTCGCCCACCGGCACGGCGCACGGGTTGAAGGCACGACCGTTGATGTGCGAGGTGCAGGCCTTGCACACGTTGATGCTGCAGCCGTACTTGGGTCCGGTGACGCCCGGGACGTCGCGCAGCACCCAGAGCAGGCGCACGTCGTCCTCGACGTCGACGGTCACGGACTCGCCGTTGAGGATGAAGGTCTGTTCAGGCATGGGTGGGTCTCCTCACCGGGCGAGCTGGAGGCCGTTGGTCGGCGATTGCGGGATCGGGGGGATGAACGGCTTCGGCTCGAAGGACAGGGTGTCGTGGTTGATCGGGGAAGGAGGTCGGCATCGTGCCGGTGGCTCGGGCGTAGGCACAGGCCACGGCCGCGAAGGTCGCCGCGACGCCCGCCTCCCCCGCGCCACCGGGCTGCTCGGAGTCGGACGGCATCACGATCACGTCGACGCGCGGCGGGGTGTTCCACTGGCGGGTGTAGAAGTAGTTGTCCCAGCTCGCCTCAAGGAAGTGGCCGTCGCGCAGGTGCAGGCTCGAGGTCAGCGCGAGCGCGATGCCGTCGTTGATGCCACCCTGCATCTGGGCCTCGAGGCCACGCGGGTTGACCACGCGGCCGGCATCGATCGCGTAGGTCACGCGGGTCACCCGTGGTCCGGTCACGGCGTTGGGGATCGAGCGGTTCACGGTCGCGGGCCGGGTGTCGATCTCGACCACGCACGCCGAGACGCCCTTGTACTCCTTGTGGATGGCGATGCCCTGCGCCGTACCGGGTGCCATCGCCCGACCCCACTCGCCGGCAGCAGCGACCTTCTGCAGCACCGCGCGCAGCCGGGCGTTGCGCTCGAACTTGAGCCGGAAGGCCAGCGGATCCATCTTCATGCGCGCGGCGAGCTGGTCGACGACCAGCTCGGCGGCCACCCGGACGTCGGGTGAGTAGATGTTGCGCATGGAGCCGGTGTTGAAGCGCTCGTCGACCTCGAGCACGGTCTGGGTGACCTCCCCGAAGTTGTAGGGGATCTCCCCGGGTCAGGGCGAAGATCGTCTGCGCGAAGCCCCGGTTGCCGAGGCCGCCGGGGAGGTCGGAGCCGCGCGCGGTGAGCAGCTCACCGAGGCCGTGGCGGTAGTCGGTCTCCACGCAGGTCAGCGACTGGTTGAAGGTCAGCACCTCGCCACCGAGACAGGTCGCCTGCACCCGGCAGGTGCCGAGCGGGTGGGCGCGACCGGCGCGGGCGTCGTCGGCGCGGTGCCACATGAGCTTGACCGGCTGGCCCATCGCCTGCGAGATGCGGGCCGCCTCGAGCGCCCCGTCGAAGAACAGCCGGCGGCCGGAACGAGCCACCGGCGGTGACGACGTTGACCTTGACCCGGCCCTCGGCCATGCCGAGCGCCTCGGCGATGCGCTGCTGGGCGACGATCGGCGACTTGAGCCCGGCCCAGACAGTGGCGGAGTCGGCCCGGACGTCGGCGATGGCGCTGTTGGTGTCCATCGGGGAGTTGCTGCGGAAGTAGAAGACGAAGTCGCCGGTGACCGTCTGGATCAGCGGGTTGGTCGGCAGCGCCGGCATGGGGAGCTGGGCGGCGCGCACCTTGCCCGGGATCGTCGCGTCGCTCTCCCCGGCCACCGGCCCGGGAGCCCACACGACGTCCAACGCCCTGACCGCGTCGATGCACTGGCCGAACGTGCGGGCGCGTACGGCGACGCCGAAGTCGAGCAGGGCCACGTGGGTCACGCCCGGCATGGCCTTGACGGCCGCCTCGTTGCGGATCCCGGTCGCCGTTCCGTTCAGCGTGGGCGCCCGGCAGACCATCGTCGGCAGCGCGTTGTCAACCCGGGAGGTCGGTGGTGAAGTCCTTGGTGCCGGTGACGGCGGCGAGCGCGTCGACACGGTTCTGCGGGGTGCCGATGACGGTGAACTCCGCGGCCGACTTGAGCTCGACCTCGACCGCTCTGGTGGTGCTGCTGGCGGCACGGACGGCGAGCTCGCCATAGGTCACCGACGAGCCGTCGGGCGCCGAGATGACCCCACCCTTCGCGACCGGGCTGGCCACGGTGTCGCCGAGCACGATCGCGGCGGCCTCGAGGAGTGCGGCCTTCGCGACCGCGGCCGCGACCCGGATCGGTGTGTAGGTGGCAATCGTGGTGTTGGAGCCGCCCGTGAGCTGGTTGAAGAGCAGCTCGGGCCGCGCAGGCGCGAGGGTGACGACCACCTTGTCGAGCGGCAGGTCGAGCTCCTCGGCGATGAGCATCGCGCTCGAGGTCGTGATGCCCTGACCCACCTCGGCGCGTGGCAACGCGAAGGAGGCCGTGCCGTCCTCGTTGATCTGGACGGTGATCAGGTTGGCCGTCGGCCGCGCGGCGTCGGTCAATGCGTCGTTGAGGTCGTAGAGCTCGGCCGGCTGGGGCGTCGTCGGGATGACCGCAGCGGCCCGCTCGCTGAGCAGGCCGAGGTCCGCGGCCGCGACCAGCGTCGCACCGCCGATGACGTAGCCGAGGAAGCGTCGCCGGGGCACGGCGTGGTCGAGAGGGACGAGCCGAGGGGAGTGATCGGGCATGGGGGGTGTCCTTTCGCGGACCACCGCGGACCCGTGCGACGAGGTCCCGATGGGTGACTTGCCTCCCCCGACCCGCCTACTGTGTCACCCGTCACAGGCTGGCGCCATGCGCCGATCGCCTCACATTCGACCCCGCAGGTTGTGCAGTCCGCCCAACGGGCGCTCAGGTGTGGGTCAGACGCCACGCTCGCAGGGCGAGCGCGAGCTCCATGGGCGGCGGGTCCTCGCCCGGGGGCAGCCCTGTCAGCTCGGCCACCCGGCGGACCCGGTTGAGCACCGTGTTGCGGTGGCAGGGCAGGCGCTCCGCCGTACGCGTCGCGGAGCCGCCGCACGCGACCCGAGTCTCCGGGGTCTCCAGCAGTGCGGTGTGCTCGCCGACGGGAAGGGCGAGCACGGCGCCGAGCCACACGCTGACGAGGCGCTGGGCGACCCGGGGCGAGCCGAGCAGCAGGGCGTCGGGCAGCCGTTCGTCGTAGGACACGACGGCCGGGACGTCGGGCTCGATGGTGCGCAGGGTCGTGAGCGCCTCGCGGAACGCGACGTCGATGCGCCCGATGCCCCGCACCACCGACGAGACACCGACCGCGATGCCGGCAGTGGCACGCAGGACGTCGAGCGTGGGGCCAAGGTCAGGGTTGGCGAGCTGGATGAACCCCACGTGGCAGTCGGCGCGACGCTGCCGGGTGGAGGTGATGCCGCCTGCTCGCAAGCGTTCGGCCGAGTCGTCGACCACAGCGCCACCCGGGTCCGGGTGGTCCACCGCGGCGATGGCCAGCGGTCCGTCGATCCGGAGGTCGAGGATCCGCGAGGCCTCGAGAGCGAACGCGGGTTCGCCCCCGCGCCCGAACAGCAGGCCCTCCCACAGGGAGGCACGGCGTTGCTCGTCGGCGCGGACGATCCGCAGCTCTGTCGCGTGGTAGGCCCGGGCGACCTGCGCCGACGTCTCGTCGATCACCTGCCACAGGCGGGTGCCGATGATGCGCAGGGCGTCGGCGTCGAGCCGGTCGTCGGCCAGCGCCTCTCCGAGGAGGTCCTCCCAGATGAGCCGGCCGCCCATCCGGTAGGAGCGCAGCAGCTCGTCCAGCGGCAGCCCCCGGTCGGCCCGACGGTGCCCCGTCTCGCGCGCGGCGTCGTAGAGGACGCTCTCGGGCGGCGGCGGCTTGTCATCACCGACGGCGATCGCGAGAAGCTCGAGGGCGCTGACAATGTTGTCGTGGCACGAGCGCCGCAGGTCCTCGATCGGGACCGTGGTCCCCTCGTAGCCCGGGTGCTCGGAGACGATGGTGCGGACGAGCTGCTCGGTCACCTCGGGCACCCTCGTGCGCCGGTGGTGGTCCGGGAACGCGTGCGGCACTCGTCAGCCCACCGTCATGGCCATCAGCCGCCCGGGTTGCGGAGCAGGAAGGCCTCGGCCGGGACGACCTTCTCGAACTCGGCGAGGTGAAGGCCCTCGTTGGCGCCGTGGGCGCGCGTGTCGGGGTCCTCGACACCGGTGACGAGCACGCTCGCCTGCGGGAACGCCTCGAGGAACTCGGCGATGAACGGGATGGAGCCGCCCACGCCCATGTCGACCGGCTCAGTGCCGTCCCACGCCTCGGCGAAGGCGGCCCGCGCTGCGTCGTACGCCGGACCGGTCGCGTCGATCTGGGTGGCCTCGCCGGTGTCGACGACGACGGTGGTGAGGGTCGCGCCCCGGGGGACGTGCTTCTCGAGGTGCGCCCGGAGGCACTTCACGGCGTTCTCGGTGGTGTCACCGGGGGCGACGCGCAGGCTGATGCGGCAGCGGGCGGCGGGGACCCGGGGTGTTGGAGGCGCCGTCGACCTTGGGGGCGTCGAAGCCGGTGATGCTCAGCGCGGGCTGGGTCCACAGGCGCTCGACGGCCGAGCCGGTGCCGATCCACTCGATGCCCTCGGCGGCACCGGACTCCGCACGGAGGCGGGCCTCAGGGTAGTCGACGTCGGCCGCGGGTCCGCTGAACAGGCCCTCGATCAGCAGGTTGCCGGCGTCGTCGTGCAGGCTGGCGATGAGCCGGCTGAGCGTCATGATCGAGTCGGGCACGAGGCCGCCCCACATGCCGGAGTGGACGGCGTGGGTGAGCGTGCGGACCTCGACGTCCATCCGGACCGGGCCGCGCAGGCTGGTGGTGAGCGCGGGCTCGCCGATGTCCCAGTTGCCGGAGTCGGCGATCACGATGACGTCGGCCGCGAGGCGGTCCTTGTAGGTGTTGAGCAGCTCGACCGGGGTGTCGGAGCCGACCTCCTCCTCGCCCTCGATGAACATGACGAGGTTGACGGGCAGCTCGTCGCCGAAGATCCGGACGGCGCCGAGGTGGGCGGCGATGCCGGCCTTGTCGTCGGCGGCACCGCGGCCGTAGAGGCGGTCGCCACGCTCGGTGGGCTCCCGGGGCGGCGAGTCCCAGTCGGCGTGGTCGTTCTCGGGCTGCACGTCATGGTGGGCGTAGAGCAGCACGGTGGGCGCGCCCTCGGGTCCGGCCTTCTTGGCGATGACCGCCGGCGGGGCGCCGTCGAAGGCGCGCACGATCTCGGTCTCGAAGGCCTCGGCCTTGAACAGTGACTCGGTCAGCTCGGCGCTGCGCTCGACCTCACCGGCGCGAGCCGGGTCGGCGCTGACGGACTCGATGCGGACCGAGTCCTCGAGGTCGGAACGAAGGCCGGGGAGGACCTCGGCGAGCTTGGCGCGGATGTCGATCGTCATGTCACGCACCCTAGCCATGGCTAGGCTGCCGAGCATGAGCCGGGGCTGGACCCCGGACCGCGTCGTCGGACTTTTCGGCCTGCTCGCCGAGCAGCGGGCGGCCTGCGTCGCCCTGCGCCGCGACCTCCATGCCGACCCCCGGGTGGGCGGCGACGAGGCGGACACGGTGACCGCGATGGTCACGGCGCTGGGGCTCGACCACGAACCGTTGCCCGAAGGTGGCGCCCTCGTCCGGGTCGGGGCGAAGGACGGGCCGGCCGTCGGGCTCCGGGCCGAGCTCGATGGGTTGCCCGCTCGGTCGACTGCGTGTCGCGCAGCACGCTGTCGGCGACGGAGAGCAGCCGACCGCTCTCTGGCTCGACCAGCAGCAGCTCCTCCTCGACACCGACTGTCCGGACCATCCAGCCACTCTCGCAACTGGACGGTCCCGCGCGTCACGCCCGGGGAGGAGGGGCGACGCTCCGTGGTGTTGTGCCGCTCGACGTCCTTGAATCCGAGGCCGCGGTAGATGCGGATCGCGTCGCCGTCGGCGTCGGCCGCGATCACCAGCTTCTCGAGCTTGTACACCGCAAGCGCGTGCGCGCCGGCAGCGTGCACCACCGCCGCGGCCAGCCCCTGCCGGCGGTGCTCGGGGTGGGTCTCGACGGTCTGGTAGCGCGCGACGCCGGCGTGCGTCACGAAGACGGCGGCCGTGGTGACGAGCTCGTCGTCGACGAACGCACCGAACCGCTGGCCGACGCCGTTGGCGACCAGCGCCCGCTCCGCATCGTTCTTGCGCCGGGCGAACGTCAGCGCCAACCCGTCCTCGGTCCTCGGGTAGAGGACGTTGGCCAGCTGCGCCCGCTGCTCCCAGTCGTCGTCGCTCTCCAGCGCCCGGATCACGACGCCATCGGCGACGGGCCGCGGCTCCATGAGGGATCCGGCGGTCAGGACGGTGCCGACGTCGGCCTCCATGCCGGCGTCGACGAAGGCCTGCAGCTGCTCGGTCAGGTCGTCGACGCTGTCGACCCCGATGCTCACGTGCTCGGCCTCGGGGAACTCCGTGTGGAACGCCCCGATCACCTCGCGCTCACCACCGGGCACGGGCAGCTGCCTGAGCAGCAGGAAGTTGCCCCAGAAGTAGGTCGGGTTGGCCGGCGTGCGGATCACGAGGTGCGTTCCGCGGTCCTCGACCCGGCTGCCCGTCATCTCGAGCAGGCGCAGGTCGGTGCGGAAACCGAGGGAGCGGAGCATGTCAGTCCTTCTTCGTGTCTGTCAGGGGGAGGTACGCCGTCAGGTCGGTGCGCTCGCCACTGGCGATGATCCGGCCGCTGCCGATCGCCGTCTCCCACTCGAGGTCGCCGGTGGCCAGCGCGATCCGGGTCGCGGCATCGGTCTCGATCACCGCGGGCGGTGTGCCCCGGGTGTGTCGCACGCCGGGGATGACCTGCGCTGCGGCGTACGGCGGAACGCGGACCTCGACGGAGCTGCCCGGTGCTCGTTCGGCGAGCACGGCCGAGAAGTGCTTGGTCAGCAGCCTGTCGTCGGCTGCCGTCCGCTGCTCCAACGCCTGCGCGACCGCATCCGGGTCGGCGGGGCGGAGTCGGACGGGCACGGCTGCACCCTAGTCCGCGCCTCCGCCCCTACGCTGACCCGCATGACCGGGGAATCGCCGTCGCTGGAGCGCCTGTCGTCATCGGCGGTGCAGGCGACGGTCGCACGGCTCAGCGCGCGGATCGAGGCGCGCTTCCCCACGCGGGGGCTGGCCCGGGTCGCGGGCGAGCTGACGACACTGGCGCATGACGTGTCCGTCGGTGCCGCGGGCGCTCGTGCTCGGTTGCACTGGATCAGGTGGGCGTCCCGGATGGGGATCGCCGTCGTCGTACTCGCGTCGATCGTCGCCTTCGCCCCGGCCATGCAGGACGCCGAGCTCGTGGACAGCTCGGTCGACTGGCTGCCGTTGATCGAGAGCGCGATCAACGACCCGGTCTTTGCCGCGATCGCCGTCTTCTTCCTGCACGCCCTGCCCAACCGGGTCGAGCGCGGACAGCTGCTCGGTCTGCTGCACCGGCTGCGCTCGCTGGCGCACATCGTCGACATGCACCAGCTGACGAAGGATCCCGAGCGGCTGCGCGCCGACTTCACGCCGACGCCCGCGTCTGCTGACCTCGACCTCGACCGGGCCGGCATGGAGCACTACCTCGACTACTGCTCAGAGCTGCTCAGCCTCATCGGCAAGGTTGCCGCGCTGTGCGCGGAGGAGTCACGCGACCCGGTCGTCCTCGACACCGTGAGCACGGTCGAGACCCTGACCACCGGGATGTCGCGCAAGATCTGGCAGAAGATCAGCCTGCTGCCGGACTGATCAGGTCGAGCACGTCGACGATCGCGCGCCACGCGTCCGTGCCGGTGTCGATCAGGTCGAAGTGGCCACCACTGACCTCGATCAGCTCGGCCGTGGCTCCGGCCTCGGTCGCGGCCCGGACATAACCCTCGGACTGGCTGATCGGCACCGCCCGGTCGTCGCTTGCATGCAGGCACCACACCGGTACGTCGAGCGGGACCTGCCGCGCCGGATCGGTCAGGTCATAGGCGGGGTCGTCGGGCGCGACGCCCATCAGGCTCTGCACCGCTCCCCCGCCAAGATTCTGGTCGTACGCCGACGTCAGGTCGAGCACGCCGGCCTGCGACACCACGTGGGTGACCTCGACGCCGCCGGCCCACTCGTCGAAGCGCTGGCGGGCGGCCGCCCGAGCCGCGAGGTGACCGCCGGCGGAGTGGCCGAGCGTGACGACGGGCCCTTCGCCCTCGACCGGGTTGATGGCCGCGTGGATGTCGTCGAAGGTCGACGGGAACCCGCCACCGTTGCCGACTCGCCTGTACTCGACGTTCAGCGCCGTCCAGCCCCGCGAGGCCGGGTCCGCGGCCAGCGTCGCGCCGAGGTCGGCCGCATACCTCGCCTGCCAGAAGCCGCCGTGGATGACGACGACCGTGCCTCGGCTCGGGCCCTCGGGGTCGAGGCGGTCGACCCACTGGGACGGGTCCCGGCCGTAGGTCAGACGGGTGGGCATCGAGTCGCCTCCGGGTGATCTCTTGCTCGGGTCGGGGCTGCCGCTGCTCGCGCAGGCGGCAGCAATCGGGAGGAGTGCGGCGGCCGCCAGTGCGGCGCGCCGAGTCACGACAGGCATCGACGTCGACCCTATCGAGCCGCCCTCTTGCCAGTGGCGTGTGTCACACCTAGGTTTCCCTCGTGCCCGGGACCACCCGGGTTGTTTCCCTCGGAGAGGATCCACATGTTGCACGCCCCACGCAGGACTTCGCGGCCCACCCGCACCGCGTTCCCGGCCATCGCCTCGACAGCAGCGCTCGCCACCGCAGCGCTCGTCGCCCCTGACCGCCGCCACCGGGGAGACCCCCGACCCGGTGTCCACCTCGGCCGCGCTGCGCGCCGCCGTCACCCCCGAGGGCGTGATGGCGCACCCGGACGAGCTCCGGGCCATCGCCGACGACAACGACGGCACTCGCGCCTCCGGCACTCCCGGCTACGCCGCGTCGAAGGACTACGTCGTGAGCAAGCTGAAGGCCGCGGGCTACAGCCCGACGGTCCGAGCCTTCGACTTTCCCTTCTACCGACAGCTCGAGACGGCAACCTTCGACGTGACCGCGCCGACGGCCGCGTCCTACGTCGACGGCACGGACTTCGCCCTCATGACCTACTCCGGCTCGGGCGACGCCACCGGCACCGTCCGGGCGGTCGACCTCAACCCGGGCGGCACGTCCACCAGCGGCTGCGAGGCGGCTGACTTCACTGGCTTCACGAGCGGCAACATCGCCCCGGTCCGCCGTGGCAGCTGCGCCTTCGCGATCAAGGTCGTCAATGCCCGGGACGCGGGCGCCTCGGCGGTGATCGTGATGAACACCAACCCGGGCGCCCCAGCCTTCGGCGGCACCCTCGGCTCGCCGGTCGGGACGGTCCCGTCGCTGGGCACCAGCTACGCCATCGGGTCCTCGCTGGCCGACGGCGGCACGGCGCACATCGTCGCCAGCACCGAGTCCGAGATCCGCCAGACCCGGAACGTCCACGCCGACACCAAGACCGGCGAGAGGGAGACCACGGTCCACGCGGGTGCCCACCTCGACAGCGTGGTGGCCGGGCCGGGCATCAACGACAACGGCTCCGGCTCCGCCGCCCTCCTCGAGGTCGCCGAGCAGATCGCCACCACCAAGACTCCCAACCGCATCCGCTTCTCGTGGTGGGGTGCTGAGGAGCTCGGCCTGCTGGGCTCCAACCACTACATCAACGACCTCGCGGCCAACAAGCCGTCCATGCTGAAGAAGACCGCGCTCTACCTCAACTTCGACATGGTCGGCTCGCCCAACTACGCGCTGTTCGTCTACGACGGCGACAACTCGGCATTCCCTGTCGGCCCGGGCGCGGCTCAGGGTCCTGAGGGCTCCGGGGCGATCGAGAAGCTGTTCCACGACTACTTCGGCTCGCAGGACCTGCCGTCGGCCGAGACCCCGTTCAGCGGTCGTAGCGACTACGGCCCGTTCATCGCCAAGGGCATTCCCGCGGGTGGCCTGTTCACCGGGGCCGAGGGCGTCAAGACCCCGTCCCAAGGCCGAGCTGTTCGGCGGCGTCGCCGGCGTCTCCTACGACTCCTGCTACCACGCTGCCTGCGACACGATCGCCAACGTCAACGCCGACGCGATCGACTTCAACTCCGACGCGATGGCGCACGCCGTGCTCACCTACGCCAACTCCCTCAGCTCGCTCAGTGAGCCGGTGGTCGGCGGAGCGCACGGTGACGGCACGCCCGGTGGCGGCGGCCTGCACGACGACGAGCACGACCTGCCGTCGATCTGACGCACGTCACTCCTGTACGGCGAAGGGCCCCCGCCTCGGCGGGGGCCCTTCCTCGTGCTGACACCGGGGCCGGTGTAGTTACGTGAGAGTTTGTGGTGTTTTCGTCGGAGGACGACAAACTCTCACTTAACTACCCCACCGAGGCGCGGGAAGGGCTGGCCGGAAGGACCCTGCGGATCTCCTCGTCAGCCCGGGGCAGCGGGCAGGGTCGCGGACCGGGCGGCGCGGAGCTCGGCGACGGGGACCTCGAACTGCCCCTCGACGGCGATCGTGTCGCCGCCGGTCTGTCCGATCGCCGTGACCGGGACGCCGTGCTTCTCGGCCAGCGCGACGAGCGCGTCGGCGTTGTCGGTGGTCACCGTCACGATGGCCCGAGCAGCGGATTCGGAGAAGAGGGCGACGAACGGGTCGCCCGGCAGAGCCACCGAGACACCCACCCCGTTGCGGAAGGAGGACTCCGCCGGGGCCTGAGCCAGTCCGCCGTCGGACAGGTCATGGGCACTGGTGACAACTGAATCGCGCGAAGCCTCGACGAGCAGTGTGGACAGCGCCCGCTCGGCACCGAGGTCGATCTGCGGCGGCAGGCCACCGAGGTGTCCGTGGATGACGTGCGCCCATTCCGAGCCGGAGAGCTCCTCGCGGGTCTCGCCGAGCACGAAGACGCGCTCGCCCGCAGCCGGGAAGCCACTCGGCGTACGCCGCGTGACGTCCTCAATGACGCCCGGGATCGCCACCACCGGGGTCGGCAGGATCGCCGTGTCGCCGGTCTGGTTGTAGAGGCTGACGTTGCCGCCGGTCACCGGGATGCCGAGCTCGAGGCAGGCGTCCTTGAGGCCGCGGCAGGCCTCGGCGAACTGCCACATCACGTCGGGGTCCTCCGGGGAGCCGAAGTTGAGGCAGTCGCTCATCGCCATCGGGGTGGCACCGACGGTGGACACGTTGCGGTAGGACTCGACGAACGCGAGCTGGGCACCGGTGTAGGGGTCGAGCTTCGCGAAGCGTCCGTTGCAGTCGGTGGACAGTGCGACGCCGAGGTTGGTCTCGTCGTCGATGCGGATCATGCCGCCGTCCTCGGGCTGGGACAGGACCGTGTTGCCGCGGACGTAGCGGTCGTACTGGTCGGTGACCCGGGACTTGTCGCAGAGGTTGGGGCTGGCGACCATGGTCTTCAGCGTCGCCGCGAGCTCGTCGCCGCTCGTGGGGCGCGGGAGCGCCTCCGCCGCGTCGGCCTGCAGGGCGTCCTGCCGGGCGGGGCGGGCGAAGGGACGG
Organism: Nocardioides sp. B-3; assembly: GCF_024703895.1. Lineage (GTDB taxonomy): Bacteria > Actinomycetota > Actinomycetes > Propionibacteriales > Nocardioidaceae > Nocardioides. Next base: position 2,210,243 of record NZ_CP087968.1, on the reverse strand, counting down.
TGATAGGTCGGGCCGTCGTGCGCGACGGAGGCGGGAGGCACGTCGACGATGCGCTCGCCGTGCCAGTCGATCTCGAGGCGACCGGTGGTGGTGACCTCGCCGATCACGGCTGCCTCGACCTCCCACTTGGCGCAGATCGCGAGGAACTCCTCGACGTGGTGCGGCTCGACGACCGCCATCATGCGTTCCTGCGACTCGCTCATCAGGATCTCTTCGGGAGCCAGCGTCGAGTCGCGCAGCGGGACCCGCTCCGGGTCGCAGTGCATGCCGCCGTCACCGGCCGAGGCCAGCTCGGAGGTGGCGCACGACAGGCCCGCGCCACCGAGGTCCCGGATGCCGTTGACGACGCCGGCGGCGAAGAGCTCGAGCGTGCACTCGATGAGCAGCTTCTCCATGAAGGGGTCGCCGACCTGCACGCTGGGGCGCTTCGCGGGACCGGTCGACTCGAACGTCTCGGACGCCGGGATGGACACGCCACCGATGCCGTCGCCGCCGGTGCGGGCGCCGTACAGGATGACGAGGTTGCCCTCGCCGGCCGCCTTCGCGAGGTGCAGGTCCTCATGGCGCAGGACGCCGAGGCCCGGGGCGTTGACGAGCGGGTTGCCGGCGTAGGTCGCGTCGAAGACGACCTCGCCACCGATGTTGGCCGTGCCGAGGCAGTTGCCGTAGCCGCCGACGCCGGCGACGATCCCGGGCAGCACGCGGTGGGTGTCGGGAGCGTCGAGCGGGCCGAAGCGCAGCGGGTCCATGACTGCGACGGGGCGAGCGCCCATCGCCGGGATGTCGCGGACGATGCCGCCGACGCCGGTCGCCGCACCCCCGGTAGGGCTCGACGTAGGACGGGTGGTTGTGCGACTCGACCTTGAACGAGACCGCATAGCCCCCGGCCGATGTCGATGACGCCGGCGTTCTCTCCGATGCCGGCCAGCATCTTGCCGATCGGGGTCTCCTGCGGGACCTCGCCGAACTGCTTGAGGTGCACCTTGCTCGACTTGTAGGAGCAGTGCTCGGACCACATGACGCTGTACATCGCGAGCTCGCTGCTCGTGGGGCGGCGCCCGAGGATCTCGCGGATGGTGGCGTACTCATCCGCCTTCAGGCCGAGCTCGGCCCGGGGCTGCTCCCGCTCGGGATCACCGGAGGCGACGGCCACGGTGTCGAGGGTGCTCGTGCGGGGGGCCTGCTGGGTCTCTGACACGGGCGTCAATCTACTAAGGCGCGCGACGACTCGCGCTGCCGCGTCCGCACGGCGGCGCACGGATGGGCGCGAACCTGTGACGAAAGTGACTGGTGGGACGTAGGATGCGCATTCGCGACCCAACCTTCCCCAGCTCCCCGGAGTCACGACCATGCGTCGAACCGTCCTTGTCCTGAGCACGGCCCTGCTCGTCGTCACCCCGGGTGTCTGCGCGATCCGGATCATGGACCCCGGCGACTCGCGGGACGCGGTCGCCGAGCTGGCCGGGGCGAAGGTGAGCGCCGCGATGGTCGCCGCCTCGACGCCCGGCGACTTCACCGGCCTCGGCTTCGACCAGTGCGTGGCGCCGACCCAGTCCGCCATGGATGCGTGGATCACCCACTCCCCCTTCCGCGCCGTCGGCATCTACATCTCGGGCGACTCCCGCGCCTGCCGGACCCAGCCCAATCTCTCGCCCACCCGGGTCGCGACCCGGGTCTCGCGCGGCTGGCGACTCCTGCCGATCGCCCTCGGCCCCCAGGCCTCCTGCCTCTCGCGCTTCCCGCGCTATGCCGACGACTTCAAGATCAGCCCGTCGCCGGACGGCAGCTATGCGGCGGCTCGCGCGCAGGGCGTCGTCGAGGCCGACAAGAACGCCACTGACGCCGCGGCGCTGGGCATCGGTCCGGGCAGCACGCTGTGGTACGACCCGGAGGCCTTCGACCACGGGCAACACCCACTGCCGCGAGTCGGCGCTGGCCTTCGTCAGCTCGTGGGTCACCCGGACCAAGGAGCTCGGCTACGTCGCCGGGTTCTACTCCAGCGCGAGCTCCGGCATCAAGATGCTCGACGACGCCCGGCTGACCGTGCCCGGTGCCTTCGCACTGCCCGACCGCATCTGGATCCGCGCTGGGACGGCGTCGCCAACACGTCGACGAGCTACATCGCCGAGGACGGCTGGCGTCCGGGCGGCCGGATGAAGCAGTTCAAGGGCGGCCACAACAGAGACCCGGGGCGGGGTCACGATCAACATCGACAGCAACTACCTCGAGCTCAGCGGTTCGGGCGCCGCACCGCCTCCGCCTCCCCCGCCCATGCCGACACGCGTGCCCGAGACGCACTGCGCCGGCACCCGGGTCGACTTCCCGGCCTACTACACACTCAAGCCGAAGGCCGCCAGCCGAGCCCCGCACCCTCGCGCTGCAGTGCCTGCTCAAGGAGAAGAAGCGGTACGTCGGCAAGCTGGACGGTGACTACGACCGCGCGACCCGCAGGGCCGCCGGAGCGTGGATGAAGTCGCGCGGCTTCGCCCCGACCCGCACCCGGCGCCGCAAGCACTGGGTCGCGCTGCTCGCCGGCCGGGAACGCCCGGTGCTGGACATGAACGCCACCGGCCCAGCGGTCTCCCGGGTGCAGCGAGCACTGACCGCGGCGCGCCAGCGTCGAGGTCACGGGCGTCTTCGACGAGGCAACGCGCTCAGCGCTGATTGCCTATCAGACCCGGGTCGGCACCGCGGCCAGCGGCACACCCGATGCGGCGACACGGGAGATGTTGGCCAAGGGTCGTTTCTGACCCACTTTCAGACAGGCGGGCCGACGACCAGCGCGGCGGCGGTGAGCACGCCGACGGCCACCACGAGCAGGCCGACCGCAAGCTGGTAGTGGCGCAGCAGCCAGCAGACCGCGCGTTGCAGGGCCGTCGGGCTGTCCGCGCGGGAGAGCCACTCCGTCCCGAGCAGGCCGCGGCGGTCGGCGTACACCTCGAAGAGGAGCGTGGCGAACGGCGGCACCGCGGCGACCAGGGCCGAGCAAGGTGCGCGGCAGCGACCAGCGCTGGTCGATCGCCACGATCACGGTCACCGTGCAGTAGGCGATGAAGACGACGCCGTGGACCATGCCGAAGATGCGGACGCCGAGCTCGGTGGTCTCGGTGACGTACTTCAGGAACATGCCGAACAGCAGGCCGGCCCGGGTGAACGCCTCGGCGACGGCGAGCGTGCGGAACAGGCTGCGCGGAGTCAGGGAGCTCATGCGAAAGCGGCGGCGGCCAGCGAGGTGAAGAACCCCAGCCCGTCGGTGCCGGGACCGCACAGGTCCTCGACGGCGTGCTCGGGGGTGCGGCATCAGGCCGACCACGTTGCCGCGCTCGTTGGTGATGCCGGCGATGTCGCGCAGGGAGCCGTTGGGGTTGTCGTCGAGGTAGCGCGCGACGACGCGTCCCTCGCCCTCGAGCATGTCGAGGGTGGCCTCGTCGGCGACATAGCCGCCCTCACCGTTCTTGAGCACGATCGTCACCTCGGCGCCGGGCGCGTAGGCGTTGGTCCACGGCGTCGAGGTGTTCTCGATGCGCAGGCGCTGGTCGATGCAGTTGAACTTGCGGTGGTCGTTGCGGATCAGCGCCCGGCAGCAGGTGCGACTCGCAGAGGATCTGGAAGCCGTTGCAGATCCCGAGCACCGGCATGCCCTTGCCTGCCGCCTCGATCACCTCGGTCATCACCGGGGCGAAGCGCGAGATGGCGCCGCAGCGGAGGTAGTCGCCGTACGAGAAACCACCGGGCAGCACGACCGCGTCGACGCCCCGGAGGTCGTGGTCGCCGTGCCACAGTGCGACGGCCTCGTGGCCGCCGAAGCGGACGGCGCGACGCGCGTCGACGTCGTCGAGCGAGCCGGGGAAGGTGACGACGCCGACCTTCATGCGGTGTGGACCTCGAAGTCCTCGATCACCGGGTTGGACAACAGCGTCTCGGCCATCTGCTGGACCTCGGCGAGCGACTCGGGGGTCGCGTCGCCCTCGATCTCCACCTCGAAGCGCTTGCCCCGGCGGACCTCGACGACACCGGCGAAGCCGAGGCGCGGCAGCGCACCGAGCACCGCCTTGCCCCGGGGGTCGAGGATCTCGGGCTTGGGCATGACATCGACCACGTAACGGGCCACGGGCGCTCCCGGGCGTCGGGGGTTTGCAGTGGCGATCCTATCGGCGCCCCCGACGACCCGGATCGGCGGTCACTCGCGGCGGCGCGCCGCCACGATCACCAGCGCCACGCCGAGCCCGGCCACGATCGGGCCGATCATGGCCCACGTGTCGACACCGGTCATGGAGCTGCCCTCGAGGTAGCCCAGACCCCCGGAAGGTCCAGACGCCGCCGACCACCGGGGAGCAGGCCGCCCGAGACCATGAGGAGAGGTCTCACGAGAGCTCGCGCTTGAGGATCTTGCCGGTCGCGGTCATCGGCAGCTCGTCAACGAACTCGACGATGCGGGGGTACTTGTAGCCCGCCATCTGCTCCTTGCCCCAGGGCGATGAGCTCGTCCTCGGTCAGCTCGACCTCCTTGTTGCGGATGACGACGGCCTTGATCTCCTCGCCGTGGCTCTCGTGCGGCACGCCGATCACCGCGGCCGGGCTGACACCCGGGTGCGTGAGCAGGACTTCCTCGATCTCGCGCGGATACACGTTGAAGCCGCCACGGATGATCATGTCCTTGGACCGGTCGACGATGTAGTAGTAGCCGTCGTCGTCCTTGCGGCCGAGGTCCCCGGAGCGGAACCAGTCGTCCCTGGATCGCATCGGCGGTCGCGTCGGGCCGGTTGTAGTAGCCCTTCATGATGTTCGGGCCCTTGATCGCGATCTCGCCGACCTCGCCGTCCGCGTCGGCCCACTCCCCCGGCTCGGGGTTGATCAGCTTCATCTCGACCCCCGGGATCGGGGTCCCGATCGAGCCCACGCGCACCTCCCCGCCGTACGGCGAGAAGCTGGCCACGGGGGAGGTCTCCGACAGTCCGTAGCCCTCGAGGATGGTGACGCCGAAGCGCCGCTCGAACTCCTTGTGGACCTCCACCGGGAGGGCCGAGCCGCCGGCCGCCGCGACGCGGAGGTTGGCCGCGAGCTCCTTCACGTCGACGCCGGAGTCGTCGAGGGCGCCGAGGAGGCCCCAGTACATCGTGGGGACGCCGGCGAAGAACGTGACCTTCTCCTTGGCCATCGTCTTCAGCGCGGCGTCGGCCTCGAAGCGCGGGAGCATGACGACCGTGCCGCCGTAGGCGAAGCCGCCGTTCATGATCACGGTCTGGCCGAAGGAGTGGAAGAGCGGCAGCACGCAGAGGAAGGTGTCGGGGTCGTCGGCATTGGCGCCGAAGAGCTTGTCGCTGGCCAACGCGTTGGAGTGCATGTTGCGGTGGCGCAGCTCGGCGCCCTTGGGCTGACCGGTGGTGCCCGACGTGTAGAGGATGACGGCCGTGTCGTCGTCGCTGACCGCCACCGTGTCGAAGGTCGGCGGCTGGCCGGCCATGCCCCGGCCGAGAGTCTCGGCGCCCTCGATCGGCGACGCGGCGGCCGGGTCGACGGTGATCATGAAGAAGTGCTCGCAGCCGTCCGTCTGCTCGGAAGCCGGCATGGCCCTCGGCGCCGATCGGCAGCTCCGGGGTGCCCCGGAAGCAGAAGTAGGCCTTCGCCTCGGAGTCGGCCGGGTGGTAGGCCACCTCGCGGCCCTTGAGCAGGATGTTGAGCGGGACGACGGTCGCGCCGGCCTTGAGGATCCCGTAGTAGACGATCGGGAAGTAGGGCAGGTTGGCACAGCTGATCGCGACCTTGTCCCCCGGCTGGATGCCGCGCGAGACCAGCAGGTTGGCGACTCGGTTGGCCGCGCCGTTGACCTGTGCGTAGGTCAGGCGGACGTCACCCGGGACGACCGCTTCCCGGTCGGCATACGCGGCGGCGGAGTTCTCGAGGAGCGAGGCGAGGGAAGGCATGTACGCAAACCTACCCAGCGAGGAGCAGGCGCGGGAGGGTGTCCGTCCACCAGTTCACGACCTGCTCGTGCGACCAACCGCGCTCGGTGGTCAGCAGGTGATAGGTGCTGTCCCCGAGCACGGTGAGGAGGACGTCGGTGGCGGCCTTCGGCGTCAGCCCGTCGCACAGGGGTCCCTTCCCGGCGAGCATGTCGACCACCCGGCGGAAGCCCTCCTCGCGGAGCCTCTCGTGGGACAGGTGCGTACGGCGTACTTCCTCATCCGTCAGGGCCGCGGCCCTCAGCACCTCGGCGAGACCGGCCGCCCCGGCAAAGATGTCGGCGGAGCCGCGCACGAAGATCCGCAGGCTCTCGGCGGCGTCGGGCTCGGCGAGCATCGCTCCGAACCACGGCATGAGCTGCGGCTCGGTCGGCGCGTCCTCCCCCATCACCGCGGTGTCGATGGCGGCGCTGATCAGCGCCGACTTGTTGCTGAAGACGAAGTAGACGGTCTGCGGCGCGACTCCCGCACGCTTGGCGATCGCCGTCACGGTCGCGCCGTGGAAGCCCTGCTCCACGAACTCCGCATGCGCGGCTCGGACGATCGTGCGTCGCGTCGCCGCTGCCTTCTCCCGGCGGGAGCTCTTGATCTGGCTCATGTGGGGGCAACCCTAATAAAGGCGTTGACTAGAGTGACACTCTAGCGTAGAACTCAAGTCATCTGGTCCACACCCAAGGAGATCGAGATGACCACCACCGCAGTGCCCCAGTGTCGACGCAACGCAAAGGATCCGCACGGCAGGACTGCTGTGCCTCGTCGCCGGTCTCCTCGGCGCAGCCGGCGGGATCTACCTCGCGCTCCGCACGCCGGTCGTCAGCGAGGAGATGTGGAGCTATCCGCAAGGGCCCGGAGAGTTCGCGACCACGCAGCTCTTCTTCGCCGTCAAGGACGTCGGCCTGATCCTCGGCCTGATGGCACTGTGGTGGTGCGGCGCTGTCCCCCGCACACGGCTCGGCCGGATCGGCCGAGTCGTCACGATGAGCGGCATGGTCGGACTCACGATCACCGAGGTGCTGGCGATCATCCCGCTGCGCCAGACCGTGGACTCGACAGCAGCCGGGACGATGGGTGCCCTCTACGGCCTCGGAACCATCGTGGTCGGCGTCGGGCTCATCATCGCGGGCATCGCCGCCGCGCGTGACGGCGCGTGGACTGGGTGGCGCCGATGGTTGCCGCTGGTGCTCGGAGTCTGGTTGTTCGTGCCGACCATGCCGGCCCTCTTCCTCGACTTCACCGCCGCTCGCCTCGCCCCCGGTCGGCTGGGTGCTCCTCTTCGCGCTGCTCGGCTGGGTCCTGTGGCACCCGACTCTCACTGATGGAGAACGATCATGACGACCACCGCACTGGCACCGAACGGCACCACCTCACGCACCCGCATGGCCGGACTGGCCTGCCTCCTCGGAGGCCTCCTCGGCGCGGCCGGTGGGCTCTACCCGGCCCTCCGCACGCCTGTTGTCGCCGAGGACATGTGGACCTACCCGCTGCGCGCAGGCGGGGAGTTCGCGACCATGCAGACGATGTTCGCGCTCACCCACGTCGGCATGCTCCCGGGCCTGCTCGCCCTCGGGTGGTGTGGTGCCGTCCCACCCAGCAGGTGGGGACGTATCGGTCGTGGCGTGGCGATGGCGGGCATGGCGGTGCTCACGGTCAACGAGTTCGTGGCGATCAGCGTGGCCGGCGAGCCCTCCGACTCGAGCAGCGCAGGCAACGTCGGTGCGGTCTACGGCGTCGCGACCCTGATGATCGCCATCGGCATGATCGTCGCGGGCGTGGCGGCGATCCGCGGCGGCGCCCGGAGCGGCTGGCAGCAGTGGCTGCCCCTCGTCGTGGGGCGCCTGGCTGATCGTTCCCACGATGCCAGCCCTGTTCGTCGAGGGTGACGCTGCTCGACTCGCTCTCGGCACGTGGGCCCTGCTCTTCGCGCTGCTCGGCTGGGTCCTGTGGCGCGATGAGCCCTGAACCCGGCGCCCGCGGCCCGATCGCGGTGGGCGCACTGGCCGGACTGGCTCGGGCGGCCAGCCTGCGCGGCTGGATGATCGAGATCGCGGGAGAGGAGTCGAGCTTCCACTGGCTGGGCACCTTTGCGCTCCTCCTGCTCCCGGGGGCGGCCGTCGGTGGGCTGCTCGGTTGGGCAGCCCACCTGCGGCTGGTCGGGGACCTCGCCGGCCGTCGACAGCGGTGGCTGATGGCATCACCGGTGCTGCTCGCGGCCGCCCTGCTCGATCCCGGGATCTTCCGGCTCCTCATCACCAACGGCTTCGCGGCGGCGCCATCGGAGTCGTCGTCATCGGCCTCACGGGCGGCTACGCCTTGTCAGGTCGCGGGTCCCGAGGGCGCACGGCCATTGCCGGTCTGCTGGCTGCGCTCCTGACCCCGGCCTGCGCGTCGATCGCCGCGGAAAAGGTCCCGCTCACGACCCCGCACGGCGCGTGGATCGCCGTCCACGTCATGGCCCTGCTCGGGGTGCTGTGTGCCGCCTGCTCCATCCCGATGCGGAGGGCTCGGGCCTGACTCAGGCGCGCCGCTCGAGGATGCGTGCGGCCTTGCGCAGGTCGGCGCCGACCGCGGGGCCGGCCAACCGGCCGGCGAGGACCGCGGGTGCGGCGTACACGTGACGACCCGAGATCTCGCCCTCGGCGACGACGCGGCACCCCGAGCTGCGTTCCTCGAACGCCAGCGCCAGCTTCGCCTCGATGCCCTGCCAGCGACCCTCCTCGGACCAGAACGACGGCCACTCGAAGCGGGTGATCTCGAGCCGCGGCCGCACGCCGACCATGGTCGTCTCGCGCCAGGTCATGCCGAGGTGCGGTTCGGCGTCGCGGTCCGCGAGCGTCACGGAGAGCAGGGAGGACTGCCACTCCGGCCGGTTGCGCGGGTCACCGAGGTAGTCGAAGGCCACGCTTCGCCGTACGGCGAAGTCGACCGTGGCGCGGAACCGTCGGTGGCTCAGAACTTCTCACCCGTGAGCAGCTCGTAGGCCTCGACGTAGCGCGCGCGGGTGCGCCTCGACGACCTCGGTGGGTAGCGGCGGCGGGGCCTCGCCGCTGGTGCGGTCCCAGCCCGACTCGGCAGAGGTCAGCCAGTCGCGCACGATCTGCTTGTCGTAGGACGCCTGCGCGCGGCCGGGCTGCCAGTCGGCGGCCGGCCAGAAGCGGCTGGAGTCGGGTGTCAGCACCTCGTCGCCGAGCACGGTGGTGCCGTCGGGGCGGGCACCGAACTCGAGCTTGGTGTCGGCCGGGATGATGCCGCGCTGGCGGGCGAGGTCGTGGGCGTGCTCGTAGACCTCGATGGTCAGCATCCGCAGCTCGGCGGCCTCGTCGTCACCGACGGTCTCGACCACCGCCTCGTAGGAGACGTTCTCGTCGTGGTCGCCGACCGCGGCCTTGGTCGCGGGGGTGAAGATCGGCTCGGGCAGGCGCGACCCGTCCTGCAGGCCGGCAGGCAGCACGATGCCGCAGACCTCGCCCGTGCGGCGGTAGTCGAGCAGGCCGGAGCCGGTGAGGTAGCCGCGGGCCACGCACTCGACGGGATACATCTCGAGGGACTCGCAGATCACCGCGCGACCGGCGACCTCGGCCGGCACGTCGGTCGAGACGACGTGGTTGGGGATCAGGCCCTTGAGCTGGTCGAACCACCACAGCGACATCCGCGTCAGGATCTCGCCCTTGTCGGGGATCCCGTCGTCGAAGACGAAGTCGTACGCCGACAACCGGTCGCTCGCGACCATCAGCAACCGACCGGCGTGCTCGCCGTCCTCGATCCGGTAGAGGTCGCGGACCTTGCCGGAGTGCAGGTGGGTGGTGCCTGCGATGGCGGGAGCGTCAGGGATGTTGAAGTCGGCCACGGGAGCAGACTAACGGTGCAGCCACCACGCCATTTTTCCGCGTGATCCACGGCAGGAAGAGATAGGTCATCAACGGGGTCATCACCAGCACCGAGATCAGCACCCGCAGCGGCAGGACGAGGTCGGCGATGGTCTGCGACACGACGTAGTTGGCCGCCGAGCTGAGCGGGAAGAACACCGGGAAGATCGTCACCATCTGCTTCCACCGCGGCGGGGCGGACGGGGCCGCGGCACTGAGGGACTCGACGGTGGCCGGCTCGTCGAACCAGCCCTCGATGCCCGTACGGCGTTCGACGCGCGTCGCCTCGATCCGGCCCTGTGCGGCCTCGAGCCACCACGCGCTGCAGGGCTGGCCTCCCACACGGCGAGCGCATCGGCGTTCGCGAAGCGGTAGAGCATGTGCCACTCCGGGGAGTCCTCCGACGGGCGCACCCAGCCGCTGCCGAGGAACCCGTCGAAGCGCTCAGCCAGCGACGTACCGGCCCGGACCCACGCGAGCATCTCGCTGGTCCGCGACGGGTCGACGTGGCGCGTGACGGAGGTGGTGACGGGGGCGGACATGCGCCCCATTGTCCGCCGGTCCCGTCGCCGACGACGAACTCACGGCGACGGGATCTCGGACACACCGGTCAGGGGCAGCCGAGCGCTGCCCGGTAGCCCTCCGGGACCTCGCTCCGCTGGACCCGGTCGGCGAGCTCCCACACCACCTCGGGGTAGTCGCCCTCGGCATTCATCTCGTCCGGGATCGCCCAGTCGCGGCTGGTCGAGAGAGCCTCCGTCGCCCTCTGGATCCGACCCGGGGCCTCCTTGGCGGTCGCGTCGGTCAATCTCGTCGAGCCGGGCACACGCGACGGAACCGGCAGCGCTCACGCCGAGCTGGTAGCGGCTGGGACCGTCTGGACGTTGGTAGTACTGTGTCGGAGGAGTGGGCATATCGGCCATCATCTCGAGCACGACGGACTGCTGGTCCTCGGTCACGAACGTCTCGGGCAGGGCGGCGGTGTACTCCTCGTCGTTGACGTAGGCGAGCTGCTCGAGCAGGCCCGAGAAGGCGGTCTTGCCCATGCCGCTGCCGCGCACCTCGACGTACCGGGGACCGTCGACCTCGGCCAGCGCGGCGTGGTCGTCGGCGGAGTAGGGCCACAGCCGGGCTGCCTTGCCCGGGACGGAGACCGGCTCACCGTCGGTGGGCGGGTTGGTGATGTGGCGGCGGTCATCGAGGTAGCCCGCGTAGTCGTCGGCGTTGCGCTGGTGCACCGACACCGACTGCGCACCCCGGGTGAACTCGGTCTCGCGCTCCGTCTCGCTCTCGGTGGTGTAGCTGATCGTCCAGCCGGGGAGCAGGATCCTGTTGCCGGTCGCGGCCGGCGGCTGCTCGGCGGCGGTCGAGGAGTCGTTCTTCGCAGCGAGCTGCTGCTCGGCGCTGCGGCCCGGGTCCTCGGCGGCGGGGTCGTCACCCGAGCCGAGCAGGGCCGGCACGGCGAACAGTGCCGCCACAGTGGCGGCCGCCGTGCCGACGGCGAGCAGCGTGCCGCGCCGGCGCGGTCGGCGTACGGAATGGTCGGAAACGCTCTCGACGGGAGTCGTGGCCATGATGTCCTCCGGGAGCTCGGCCCGCGTGCGGGAGAGCGGGGAGGCGACCCACGGCTTCATCGGTCAGCTTCGGGTTGGTCATCGCTCCTCCTCACGGATCGGGATCGGTTGCTTTCCCCGGGATGTGTCCGGCCGGGGGGCGGATCGTTGCCGGGCAGGCCGAAGTCGTGGCCCAGCACCGCGCGCAGCCTCGACCCGGCGCGGGACAGGCGAGGGCGGACGATCGCCGGCGACAGGCCGAGGACGTCGGAGATCTCGCGCGGCTCGAGGCCTTCCCACAGGTGCAGCTGCAGGATCTCCTCGTCGCGAGCGCTGAGTCGCGCCATCGCGTCGTTGACGTCCGAGCGCTGGACGACGTCGTCGCTGACGTCCGGCACGACGACCGCGAGGTCGCTGCGCAACCGCTCACCGAGCCGTCGGCGGCGCAGGTCACCGCGACGCTGGTTGGCCAGCACGCGCCGGGCCACGGCATAGAGCCGGGGCCGCGACCCGTCGGCGGGCACGTGGCCGATCCGCCGCCGAGCCACGATGAACGTCTCGGCCACGACGTCGGCCGCGTCCTCGGGCCGATCGGTGCGCCGGAGGGCGTAGCCGAGGACGGCGTCGAAGTGGGCGGCATAGAGCCGGCGGAACGTCTCCTCGCGTGGCTCCATGACTCCCCCATGTCCGGCTGCGTCTCCATCGTTGCACCGGACCACGGAAAAGTTTCTGTCAATCCTGTCCGACGCGCACGGACGCCCGCCCGTCGGCGGTCTGGCGGGCCGGCTGACCTGCCCGACGCGCACACGCGGCGTCGTTCGCAGCCTGTCCGGGAGGGGAATCTCGCCCGTTCCGTCGGTGGGTCCGCAGTGACTCCGACCGTCGTTAGGTTCCCCCATTCCACTGGCGGTGCGAGCCGCCCGAGCCCAGTCCCGGAGGACCCCCATGACCGAGATCGCCACCTCACCGACCCCCGTCGCCGTGCCCGACGCCCCGCCCGCTCCCGTCGGCTGGGGCGACCCGTTCCCGCTCGGGCTCGCCAGCTTCGGCATCTCCGCGCTGGTCCTCGCCAGCGTGATGTCGGGCCTGATCGACGCCGCCGCGACGCCGGCCGTGCTGTCGCTTGCGCTGGCGCTCGGCTTCCTCACCGAGATCGTCGCCGGCATCATCCACTTCGCGCGTGGCGAGACCTTCGCCGGCTCGGTGTTCACGGCGTACGCCGGGTTCTGGCTGAGCTACGCGCTGCTCGTGCAGTTCTACGGTCCGATGGTGACCGAGGACGGGGCCGCCATCACGGGCATGTTCCTGTTGGCGTGGGCCATCTTCTCGACGTACATGCTGATCGCGGCCCTGCGCACCAACCTCACGACCATCGTGATCTTCACGCTGCTGTGCGTCGTGTTCTACGCCGCCGCGCTCGGCAGCTTCACGTCCAGCACCGGCCCGGGCCAGCTCGCGGGCTACGTACTCATCGCCGACGCGCTCGTCGCCCTCTATGCCTCGGCGGCGATCATCATCAACACCACCCGGGAGCGCAGCGTCCTGCCGGTGCCGTGAGTCAGTGGCGCGTCTCGAACATCGTCGCACCGGTCTCCGTCGCCTCGCGCACCGCGACGTCGCGGACCCGCGCCGGGGCGGGGCCGGTGCGGCACCACTCGACGAGGGCGTCGACCGCCCGGTCGTCGCCCTCCGCGTGCAGCGCGACCGAGCCGTCGGGCTCGTTGCGGACCCACCCCGTCACGCCGAGCTCGAGCGCCCGCTCCTCGGTGTAGTAGCGGAACGAGACACCCTGCACCCGTCCGGTCACGGTCGCGCGAACGGCTTTCATGGCGTCAGAGGATCGAGCCCGGTGCGTACGCCGCAGCGTCGGGGTGGCGAGCGACGACGGCCTCCACCAGCGCGACCACGGCCTGCGTCTGCGCCACGGCAGCGCCGGTGAACTCGATCGGGTCGGCGACGAGTGCGTCGATCTGGTCGCGGGTGAGCCCCAGCCGCGAGTCGGCGGCCAGCCGGTCGAAGACGTCGTTGACGGCCCGGCCCTTGCGCATGTCGAGGGCGACGCCGACGGCGGCTTCCTTGATCGCCTCGTGGGCGACCTCGCGGCCGACTCCATTGCGGACGGCCGACATCAGCACCTTGGTCGTGGCGAGGAACGGCAGGTAGCGGTCGAGCTCGCGCTGGATGACGGCCGGGAAGGCACCGAACTCGTCGAGGACGGTGAGGAAGGTCTGGAACAGCCCGTCGGCGGCGAAGAACGCGTCGGGCAGCGCCACTCGGCGTACGACCGAGCAGGAGACGTCGCCCTCGTTCCACTGGTCGCCGGCAAGCTCGCCGACCATCGAGAGGTAGCCCCGGGTGATGACGGCGAGGCCGTTGACGCGCTCACAGGAGCGGGTGTTCATCTTGTGCGGCATCGCGGACGAGCCGACCCGGCCCTCCTTGAAGCCCTCGGTGACCAGCTCGATGCCGGCCATCAACCGGATCGTGGTCGCGAGGTTGGACGGGCCGGCGACGAGCTGGACGACCGCGCTGAGCACGTCGAAGTCGAGCGAGCGCGGGTAGACCCGGCCGACGCTGGTCAGGACGTTGTCGAAGCCGAGGTGTGCGGCGACCCGGGACTCGAGGTCGGCGAGCTTGGTGGCGTCACCTCCGAGCAGGTCGAGCATGTCCTGCGAGGTCCCCATCGGGCCCTTGATGCCGCGCAGCGGGTAGCGCGCGAGCAGCTCCTCGACGCGCTGGACGCCGATCAGCATCTCGTCGGCGATGGTCGCGAACCGCTTGCCGAGGGTGGTTGCCTGAGCGGCCACGTTGTGCGAGCGACCGGCCATCACGGTGGTCTCGTGCTCGGTCGCGAGCCGCGCGAGGCGGGCCAGCGTCGCGACGGCGCGGTCACGGAGCAGCGCGAGCGACTGCTTGATCTGCAGCTGCTCGACGTTCTCGGTGAGGTCGCGGCTCGTCATGCCCTTGTGGATGTGCTCGTGCCCGGCGAGCGCGGCGAACTCCTCGATCCGCGCCTTCACGTCGTGCCGGGTGATCCGCTCGCGGTCGGCGATGCTGCGCAGGTCGACGTTGTCGACGACCTTCTCGTAGGCCTCGATCACGCCGTCGGGCACGTCGATGCCGAGGTCCTTCTGTGCCTTGAGCACGGCGATCCAGAGCTGGCGCTCGAGCACGATCTTGTGCTCGGGACTCCAGATGGCGGCGAGGTCGGCCGCCGCGTAGCGGGTCGCGAGGACGTTGGGAACGGTCATGAGATCTCCCGGTCGAGTCGAGTGATATCCCCAACCGTGGATGCAGCCACTTCATCACTCGACTCGAGCAAGGCGGCACCCTCGACGACACCGAGCGGCTCGGCCGCGATGTCGCGGCGCCACTGGGCGCCGGGGAACGAGATGGACGCGATGCCTTCGTAGGCCTTCGCGCGGGCGTCGGCGATGTCGGAGCCGATGGCGCGTACGGCGAGCACCCGGCCGCCGGCGGAAACCAGATGCCCGTCCGAGCGGGCCGTCCCGGCGTGGATCACGTCCACGTCGGTCTCCTCGGCCAGCGTCTCGGTGCCGACGATGACATCGCCCTTGGACGACGACTCGGGGTAGCCGGCGCTCGCCATCACCACGGTGACGGACGCGCCCTCAGCGAAGATCGGAGCGGGCACTGACGACAGGTCGCCGCGGGCGGCAGCCGCCAGCAGCTCACCCAGCGGCGAGGTCATCAGCGCGAGCACCGGCTGGGTGTCCGGGTCGCCGAAGCGGCAGTTGAACTCGATCACCCGCGGGCCGGTCGCGGTCAGCGCGAGTCCGACGTAGAGCGTGCCGACGAACGGGGCGCCACGGCGGTTCATCTCGTCGAGGGTCGGCTGGACCACGGTCGCGAGCACGTCGTCGGCCGGGCCGGGCGGTGCCCACGGGAGCGGTGAGTAGGAGCCCATGCCGCCGGTGTTGGCGCCGAGCCCGCCATCGAAGATCCGCTTGAAGTCCTGTGCGGGCGGCAGCGCGATCGCCGTACGACCGTCGCAGACCGCGAAGAGCGAGACCTCGGGACCATCGAGGAACTCCTCGATCACGACCCGCTCGCACGACGCTGCGTGCGCCAGCGCCTCGTCGCGGTCGGTGGTGACGACGACGCCCTTGCCGGCGGCGAGCGCGTCATCCTTCACGACGTACGGCGACCCGAGCTCGTCGAGGGCAGCGGCGGCCTCGGCCGGGGTGGCGCAGACGCGGGAGCCGGCCGTGGGCACACCCGCGGCGGCCATCACGTCCTTGCTGAACGCCTTGGAACCCTCGAGCTGAGCGGCGGCGGCCGACGGGCCGTAGACCGCGATGCCGGCAGCCCGGAGCGGGTCGGCCACCCCGGCGACGAGCGGGGCCTCGGGGCCGACGATGACCAGGTCGATGCCGAGCCCGACGGCGAGGGCGGTGACGGCGGCACCGTCCATCGGGTCGACGTCGTGCAGGGTCGCGACCGCGGCGATGCCGGGGTTGCCGGGGGCCGCGTGGACCTCGCTGACACCCGGATCGAGGGACAGGGCCAGCGCGAGCGCGTGTTCGCGGCCACCGGTGCCGATCACGAGAGTCTTCACGGGCGTCGATCCTATCGGCGCCCGTGTCCGACTCGGTGATGTGTCAGTCGGGGTGGACGACCAGCGTCTGCTCGCGCCCCGGACCGACGCCGACGCCCCAGATCTTCGCGCCCGAGATCGCCTCGAGGGCCCGGACGTAGACCTGCGCGTTCTTCGGCAGGTCGGCGAACGTACGGCAGCCGGAGATGTCCTCCTGCCAGCCGTCGAAGAACTCGTAGATCGGCTTGGCGTGGTGGAACTCGGTCTGCGTCATCGGCATCTCGTCGACGCGCACGCCGTCGATCTCGTAGGCCACGCAGACCGGGATCCGCTCCCAGCTGTCGAGGACGTCGAGCTTGGTGAGGAAGAACTCCGTCAGGCCGTTGACGCGCGGAGTAGCGAGCGATCACGGCGTCGTACCAACCACAGCGACGCGTGCGGCCGGTCGAGACGCCGATCTCGCCGCCGATGCGCTGGAGCTCGATGCCGTCCCTGGTCGAAGAGCTCGGTCGGGAAGGGGCCGGAGCCGACGCGGGTCGTGTAGGCCTTGATCACGCCGATCACCCGGTCGATGCGGGTGGGGCCGACGCCTGCGCCGGTGCACACGCCGCCGGCGATCGGGCTGGAGGACGTCACGAACGGGTAGGTGCCGTGGTCGACGTCGAGCATGGTCGCCTGGGCGCCCTCGAAGAGCACGGTCTTGCCCTCGTCGAGGGCGCGGTTGAGCAGCAGCGAGGTGTCGCAGACCATCGGGCGGAGGCGGTCGACGAAGGAGAGGAGCTCCTCGACGACGACGTCGACCTCGATCGCGCGGCGGTTGTAGACCTTCGTGAGGAGGTGATTGCGCACGTCGAGGGCCGCCTCGACCTTCTCGCGCAGGATCTTCTCGTCGAAGAGGTCGGCGATCCGGACGCCGACGCGGTTGATCTTGTCGGCATAGGCCGGCCCGATGCCGCGACCGGTGGTGCCGATCTGGTTCTTGCCGAGGAAGCGCTCGGTCACCTTGTCCATCGTCGCGTGATAGCTCGCGATGACGTGCGCGTTGGCGCTGACCTTGAGCTCGGCCACGTCGACGCCACGCTCGATCAGGCTGTCGAGCTCGCGGAAGAGCGCATCCGGCGAGACCACGACGCCGTTGGCGATGACGCTGGTGGCGCCGGGCGTGAGGATCCCGCTGGGCAGCAGGTGGGTGGCGAACTTCTCGCCGTTGACCACGATCGTGTGGCCGGCGTTGTGGCCACCACTCGTGCGGACGACGAAGTCGATGGTGTCCGTGGTGGCAAGGAGGTCGGTCGCCTTGCCCTTGCCTTCATCGCCCCATTGGGCACCGAGTACGACGATCGCGGGCATTGCAGCCCTCCTGAGGTGAGACGGCACTGGAAAAGCAACGAACTCCGGCACAAGTGCACCGGAGCTCTTGCGACCACACGTTAGCGCACGCGGGCCGGTCGACCGCACTGGTCCGACGATCCTGATCCGGTACGGCGACGGGCCGGTCGCGGCCCGTCGGCTACTGTCCGCCGGATGGACCCCCTGCTCGTCATCACCAACTCCGACGCCGGCACCTCGGACCGGGGAGACCCTCGAGCGGGCGCTGGCGATCCTGCGTGAAAGCGCCTCCGTGGAGGTGGCCGCGACCAGCAACCCGGGCGAGCTCGACGGGGTGCTGCACCGCGCGGGGTCTCGCCGGATCGTGGTCGCCGGCGGTGACGGCAGCCTGCACGCCGTGGTCGCTGCGCTGCACAAGCGCCACGAGCTCACCGGCAAGACGCTGGCCCTCCTCCCGCTCGGCACCGGCAACGACTTCGCCCGCAGCACCGGCATCCCGCTCGACATCGAGGAGGCCGCCCGGCTCGTGCTGGACGGCGAGCCGCGACCGGTCGACCTGATCGTCGACGAGACCGGCGAGATCGTGGTCAACAACGTGCACGTGGGCGCCGGCGCGGAGGCCAGCCGCCACGGCCACACGTGGAAGTCGCGCCCGGGCAGCATCGGTGTGGGCAAGCTCAACCTCGGCAAGCTCGGCTATCCCATCGGTGCGCTGAGGGCGGCGGTCAACCCGCCCAGCCACCGGCTGCGGATCGAGCTCGACGGCAGGGTCGTGGTCGACGTCGACCAGCCCGTGCTGATGGTGGCGATCGGCAACGGCACCAGCGTCGGCGGCGGGACCGAGCTGACCCCCGAGGCCGATCCGGAGAGCGGCCAGCTCGACGTGATGGTGGCCCCGGCCGTCGCCCCCACCGCCAAGGTCGGCTACGCCCTGCACCTCTCCCGCGGCGAGCACCACCAGCGCGACGACGTGCTCTACCTGCGCGGCCGCGAGGTGTCGGTGCGCGGCGAGGCCTTCTCCGTCTCGGCCGACGGGGAGATCTACGGACCCGAGCGGTCGCGGACCCGGCGGCTCGAGGCTGCGGCGTACGACATGGTTCTGCCCGGCTAGAGCCAGCCGCGGCGGACGGCCTCGACGCCGGCCCGGGAAGCGGGGTGTCGACGCCGAGCTCGGTCATCAGTGCGGCGATGCGGCGGCGGACCGTGCGCAGGCTGATCCCCAGCTTGCGGGCGATGACCTCGTCCCGGGCGCCCGCGACCAGCTGCTCGAGCAGGAAGCGGCGCAGGTCGGGCCTCGCCTCGCCGGTGTCGAACGCCGGCACCGGGGTCGCCGTCGCCCACAGCGCCTCGAACCAGTGGGTCAGGGCCGCGACCACCGAGCGTTGCCGGATGTGGACCCGCGGCTCGTCGGCGTAGCCGAGCGGTTCGGGGAGCACGGCGTGCGCGTCCCCGAGGATGAACATCCGTGTCGGCAGCTCCGAGATGACCCTGATCTGCTCGCCCGGGCGCGCGCGTCCGCAGCGCCTCGGGGGCCTCGTTGAGGGCACGGACCGGATAGATCGCGCGTGACTTGCGTCCGCCGGCCATCGCCTCGGCGAGCACCCGGCTGACCGCCGACTCCGCGGGGCATCGCCCATGCGTCCGGGCGCAGCCACAACATGTCGCCGCGACTGGTGCGCAGCATCTGGCCGATCAGCTCGAGCGGGTTGCCCCCGGAGCTGAGCTCGCCCTCGATCGGGCGGGTCTCGGAGACGTCGGCCTCGGCCGGCCGGGTCGCGGCCGCGACGAGGTGCGGCACGGCCCGGGCGAGCGCGTCGAGCCGACGGGCGACGGTCGATGCGCGGCCGGACTCCTCCCTGACGAGGTCGGCGACGACCAGCGCCATCGGCGGCACGACCACCTTCTCCCCCGTGAGCGCGACCGGGCCGATGTCGAGCAGCGGGGTCATCCGGGTCAGCAGCTCTTCACGGCTGGACTGGAGGAGCTGGGCCACTGCGTCGATGGTCTTCCCCGACGTCGGCGCCACTTGGTAGTAGAGCCGTTCGGCGTCCCGCGTGAGGCCGAGCGAGGTCAGCACGGAGGACGGCACGTCAACAGCCATGGTGGCAGGTTAGTGCCACCGGCACGCGCGAGCCATGTGGCAGGCGCTGGCCACCCCGAGAATGTGATGACGCGTCAGGGTCCGGTGTATCGCGGGGGTGTGCCACTGGACCGGTTTCTGTCCTTCGGGACGGGGACCGTTGACGCGCAGGGCATCGGAGTCGCCGCAGGGGACGGCTCCGGTGCCCTCGTCATGTCCCGATAGCCTTGCCGCTCACGATCCACGAGCACGGGAGCACACGAGACATGGCACGAGGCGGACAGTCCGGCGAACCCATCGACTGGGTGACGCGCGCAGCGGACGACGCCATCCGGCACGCGGGCGAGGGCAACCTCGTCACGGTCGCGTCCGGCGCCAGCCCGTCCGGCCCGATCCACCTCGGCAACCTGCGCGAGTTCCTCACCCCGCACTTCGTGGCCGAGGAGCTCCGCCGCCGCGGGCTCGCCGTTCGCCACCTGCACTCGTGGGACGACTACGACCGCTTCCGCAAGGTGCCCGCCGGGGTCCCCGCCGAGTGGGCCGATCACATCGGTCGCCCGCTCAGCGCCGTACCCGATCCGTGGGAGTGCCACGAGTCGTGGGCCGAGCACTTCAAGGCGCCGCTGCGCGTCGCTGGCCGAGCTGGGCGTCCAGATGGACGAGATCGACCAGACGCAGATGTACCCGGGCCGGCACCTACCGCGAGCAGATCCTGCACGCGATCAAGCACCGTGACCGGATCGACGAAGTCCTCGGTCGCTACCGCACCAAGGCCGCGCCGGCCGCGGAGACGGAGGAAGAAGAGGCGTCCCCGGCCGACTCGGTCGCCAACGAGGACTTCGAGGGGACGGGCGACCTGTCGCGCTTCCCCTACAAGCCGTGGTGCGGTTCTTGCGGTCGCGACACCACGGACGTGACGGCGTACGACGACGAGAGCACCGACCTCGACTACACCTGTCGCGTCTGCGGGTTCGTCGGCTCGACCAACGTCGCCACGCAGGACGGCGGCAAGCTGGTCTGGAAGGTCGACTGGCCGATGCGGTGGGCGTGGGAGAAGGTCGACTTCGAGCCCGCCGGCCTCGACCACATGACCCCCGGCTCGAGCTACACCGTCGGCCGGGAGCTGGTCTCCTCGATCTTCGACTGGCAGGCGCCCGCGCGCGTCACGTATGCCTTCGTCGGCATCGCCGGCATGCAGAAGATGTCGTCGTCGAGCGGCGGGGTCCCCACCCCGGCCGACGCCCTTGCGATCCTCGAGGCGCCGATGGTGCGCTGGCTCTACACCCGCCGGGCACCCAAGCAGGCGTTCACGATCGACTTCGGTCCCGAGGTCGTTCGCCTGTACGACGAGTGGGACGCCCTGCGCAAGAAGGCCTCCGACCCCGCGAAGCCGGGACGTCGCGGTGCTCGCCTTCGAGCGGGCGTCCTCGACGGTTGCCGGCGGTCCATTGCCGGTGCCGTCGGTGGCTGTCCCCTTCCGGACGCTCTCCTCGGTCGCCGACGTCACCGCGGGCTCCGCCGACCTGATCAGCCGGGTCGTCGAGCACGTCGGCTTCCCGCACGACTCCGTCGCCGACACGGAGCCTCGCCCCGGCGCGGGCGATGGCGTGGACCGCGTCGCTGCCGGAGTCCGAGCGGACGACCGTGCGGTCCACCCCGGACGCCGCCCGGCTCGCGGCGCTCTCCGAGGACGAGGAGCTGTGGCTGCGGATCTTCCTGGACCGGCTGCCCACGGAGCTCGAGCTCGACTCGGTGACGACGGTCGTCTACGGCGTACCCAAGGTGGCCCGCGGTCTCGGCTTCGACGACGCCCCGACCGACCGGTGAAGGCCGACCAGAAGGACTTCTTCACGCTGCTCTACAACCTGCTCGTCGACGCCGACCGCGGTCCGCGCCTGCCCACGCTGATCGTGGCGCTCGGGGCTGACACGGTGCGGACCCTTCTCGTTCCAGCATCGGACAACTCATGACCAAGAAGCCCCTGCACCCCCTAGACATACCGGACGACACCTCCAACGCGGGACTCGCTGGCTGGATGTTCGAGTCGATCACTCGTTCCTACGCCCTCCGGCTGGCGGGCATCATCGCCCTCCTCGGTGCGACGGTCGCCGCACTGAGTCCGGACGCACCGACCGCACCGCGCGTGGCGACGATCGTGTTGGGCGTCGCGGTGACCTTCGCGCTGCTGATCTCGCAGCTGAGGTCGTGGCGCCGCAGCCTCCAGTGGCTGCTGATAGTCGGGGCTGCGCTTGCCTGCGGCGCCCTGCTGGCCATCGTCGTCCGCCCGGGGTGAGGATCGTGAGCCCATCACGTTTGACGAAGCCCGCAAAGGGGCAACCCCCGGTCACGCCAACCTGAGGAACTTTCACATGAGCAACGCGACAACAGTGGAGCTCGGCGACCTCAGAGGCTATGCCGACGTCGTCGACGACGTCTCCGGATATCTCCGCAAGACGTCGAGCTTTGCCGATTCCCACTGCACCCGAACGGACTTCGGCAAACTGCTCGACCCGCTCGCCGCCGGCTACGCCTCACTACTCCCGCAGATCAAGCAGTTGCTCGCTGACCAGATCTCCCTGATGGGCGCCAGCGCAGTCGCGATTGACCGCACACTGCAGGACTTTCGCACCACCGACGGCCGGGAGGCCGAGCGTCACGGCGGACGCGCCACCATCACGGACGACGGCAGATCTGCCACCTATTACGGCAACCCTCTGACCGACTTCGGGAGTCCGTCGCCAACCGAGTCCGAGTTGCCCGAGATCGACTTCGGCTTCCCGTTCGATCAGCTCGCCCGGGCCCCGGAGACGGTCTGTGGCTACGACGTGCGGCGCGAGGTGACCGACTGGCTGGTCGGTGACGTCGTCGAGGTCTCGAAGCAGTCGAACGCGTGGTACACCGTCGGGTCCGCGACCAGCAGCTACTCCCGGTATCTCCGCAACGCCAACGTCATAGTCGCGAAGACGTGGACCGGCGACGCCGCCTCGGCCACCATCATTCGGATGGACGAGTGGAAGGAAATCCTCGACAAGCAAGGGATCGACTTCGACCGGGTCGCCAAGCATCTGGCGGACATCGCCGCTGACGCCGTCGAAATGGCCCAGCTCGCCATCGACCTGATCCTGTTCGCGCTCGACACGGTGGCCAGCGCCCGGGCTAGCCAGTGGATCCCGATCTACGGCCGGGCGAAGTTCGCGATGAAGGCGTGGGACGCCTTCCACAAGGTCAAGGAGGCGTGGGACAAGATTCAGATGTTCCTCGACGTGCTGAGCCTCATCGTCGGCTACCTCGAGGTCCTCTACGACGAGCTCAACCCTGTCAACCTGCCCGCCGCGCCCAGCAATGGCTGACCCTTACGGTCGCGAGGCGATCGCCACAGCTCGTGCGCGGCTACACGCGGATCTGGCCGAGGCACGGGAGCGATTGACGGCCGAGCGACAACGACCGCTGCTGACCGAGGACGAGAAGAAGGAACTCACTGAGATCGCTGCGCGCGGCGACATGGGGCGAGACATGCAGGAGTTCGCCCGGCAGGTCCGGGACGGTAGGTCCGACTGGGAGAGCTTCGTGCGCCGGACCGATGGAAACGCGGACCTGTTCCGAGAGTTCGTCCGCCGCTCTGAGGAGCGGTTCCGGGACGAGGTCGAGGAGGCCCCGGTGAATTCCGAGCCGGCGCCCGGGGCGGAGAACCCCCGCCCCTCCCCTTGGCCGCCAGAAAGCTTCACACGCTCCCGCGAATGACCAGCTCGGGCATGGCATTCTTGCGCCATGTCACACGTCGATCTTCTCGCAGGCCCCCGCCCACCCATCTTCCCGAGGACCCGGCGGCCGCGGAGCTGGCGGGCGGAGAGGCCGCTGCTGCGGTCGTACGCCGACACCCGGAGTCCCCCGCCGCGTGGGCCGCGTTCTCGGAGCTCGCGAAGGCCGAAGGCGCCGACGACGTGACCGTCTACGCCTACTCGCGCGTCGGCTACCACCGCTCGCTGGACATGCTGCGCCGCAACGGCTGGAAGGGCCACGGCCCGGTCCCGTGGGAGCACGCCCCCAACCGCGGCTTCCTGACCTGCCCGGCCCTGCTCGCCCTCAGCGCCCGCGCGATCGGCGAGACGGCCGAGTGGGAGCGGTGCTCGGAGTTCCTGCGCGACTCCAGCGCTGCGGCGTACGACGCGCTCCCGGGCTGACAACAGACCCGGCGGGGGGTGACCCCCGTCACAGCCGGCGCGCTATCGTGCCGGAATGACTCTCGGGAACGAACCAACCGACCGGCCGCGCCCTGAGGACGGGCCCCCTCCGACCAACAGGGCGATGATGATCGCGGCCGGCGTGCTGCTCGTCATCCCGATCGTCGCGCTGATGGCGGTGCCGACCTACACCAAGGTGGAGCCGGAGCTCTTCGGCTTCCCGTTCTTCTTCTGGTACCAGTTCCTCTGGGTCTTCCTCTGCTCGGCCTTGACGTACGGCGCCTACCGCCTCACCCTCGCCGCGCGGAAGAACAACGGGGGCAAGCGATGAGGGCCCTCGTGCTGCCGATGGCAGCGGACCCCGGCATCAACGGGGTCGCCCTCAGCGTCCTCATCGTCCTGTTCGGCATCGTCACCGTGGCGGGCTTCATGGCGTCGCGCTTCAAGCGTGGTGACGGGCTCGAGTCGCTCGACGAGTGGGGCACGGGCGGTCGCAAGTTCGGGACCTGGATCACCCGGTTCCTGCTGGGCGGTGACCTCTACACGGCCTACACGTTTGTCGCCGTGCCCGCGGCGATGTTCGCGACCGGAGCCGTCGCCGGCTTCTTCGCGGTGCCCTACACGATCGTGCTCTACCCGATCATCTTCATCTTCATGGCGCGGTTGTGGTCGGTCAGCCACCGGCACGGCTACGTCACTCCCGCCGACTTCGTCCGGGGCCGCCATGACGCGCGATCGCTGTCGTTGGCCGTGGCCGTCACCGGCTTCGTGGCGACGATGCCCTACATCGCCCTGCAGCTGGTCGGCATCCGAGGCCGTGCTCGAGGTGGCCGGCCTCGGCGGCGGCGACAACATCATCGCCAAGGACCTGCCGCTGTTCATCGCGTTCGCGCTGCTCGCTGCCTTCACCTACTCCAGCGGCCTGCGTGCACCCGCGGTGATCGCCTTCGTGAAGGACATCCTGATCTACCTCGTGATCATCGTCGCGGTGATCTACCTGCCCGGTCAGGTCGGCGGCTGGGACAACATCTTCGGTGCCGCCCCGGGACAAGATGACGGCGAACAATGCCGCCGCGGTGGAGGCGGGCATCAAGCCCACGTCCTCCTTCATGCCCGGCGTCGGAGCCGGCTGGGCCTACGCCACCCTCGCGCTCGGCTCGGCGCTCGCGCTGTTCATGTATCCGCACTCGATCACGGCGTCCCTGTCCTCCAACTCGAGGAACACGATCCGTCGCAACGCCGCGATCCTGCCGGCCTACTCCTTCGTGCTCGGCCTGCTGGCCCTGCTCGGCTGGGTGGCCATCGCGGCCGGCACCACGCCGATCGGGCTCGACGGCGAGCCCAACGCCCAGCTCGTCATCCCGCAGCTGTTCGAGGACATGTTCCCCGCGTGGTTCGCCGGCGTCGCCTCGGGCCGCGATCGCGATCGGCGCGCTCGTGCCGGCGGCGATCATGTCGATCGCGGCGGCCAACACCTTCAGCCGCAACATCTACAAGGAGTGGCTCAACAAGAACGCCACCCCCGCTCAGGAGGCGAAGGTCTCCAAGCTGATGTCGCTGGTCGTGAAGGCGTTCGCCCCGGGTCTTCGTGCTGACGCTGGACAAGCAGAACGCGATCAACTTCCAGCTCCTGGGCGGCATCTGGATCCTCCAGACGTTCCCGGCGATCGTGTTCAGCCTGTTCACCCGCTGGTTCCACCGCTGGGGCCTGCTCGCGGGCTGGGCGGTCGGCATCGTGTACGGCACCGTCGAGGCCTACCGGGTGATCAACCCGGTCACCGGCAAGCACTTCGGCGGCTCGCTGGCCCTGATCCCGGGCCCGGAGAAGATGGGCTACATCGCCATGACGGCGTTCGCGCTCAACCTGCTGGTGACCGTCGTGCTCACGGCCGTCCTCAACGCCCTGAAGGTCTCCAACGGCAGGGACGAGACCATCCCGTTCGACTACTTCGCCGACGCCGACGACCCGCGCGTGCAGAAGGACCTCACCGAGCACCAGTCCCACACATCGCCGTACGGCGATCCCGACGACATCCCCGGGAACGCGGGCGTGCGCTGAGCCGCTGGCACCGGGGGGCGTGACGCAGGCCACGTCCCGCCGTTGATGAGGAAGCGGCGACGATCCGCCGCAGCACACCCCCTTCGGAGGAATCATGCTCGTTCGTTCGTCCCGTCGTCGCCTGAAGGCGGCCGGAGCCCCGGCAGCGCTCGCGCTCGCCGCGGCAGCCCTCGCCGTACCCACGGCGGCCCAGGGGAACCGTGCTCGGCCTCACCGACACGTTCGCGCCCCAGCTCGTCACGGTCGACACCCCGACCCGTGCCGTCAAGGACCGGCTCCAGACCCCGGGGCTCGACCTCACCGAGCATGCCGGCCACGACTACGTCGAGGTCGTCCTGCACTCCGCCCCGGAGCGCTCGGCGCTGCAGGCAGCCGGGTTCACCTTCGAGGTACGCATCCCCGACCTCGTGCGACGTCAGGGCGAGATCAACCGGCTCGACGACCTCTTCGCGGCCGCCACGCTGCGCACGGCCCTGCCGTCGGGGCGCGACGCCTACCGCAGCCCGGCCGACTACAACGCGGAGCTGAAGGCGCTTGCCAGCGACAACCCTGACATCGTCAAGCTGATCACGCTGCCGGAGCCGACGATGGACGGTCGCGCGACCTACGGCGTCGAGATCGCCGCCGACGTCGCCCGCCGCGACGGCCGCCCGACCTTCGCCATGTTCGGCCTGCACCACGCGCGCGAGTGGCCCTCGGGCGAGCACGCGATGGAGTTCGCCATCGACCTCGTCAAGGGCATCAAGGCCGGCGATCCCCGGATCACCGGCCTCGCCCAGAAGGGCCGGATGGTGGTCGTGCCGGTCGCCAACCCCGACGGCTTCCACCTGTCCTACACCGACGGCCGGGCCGTCGACCTGCGCGGAGCTCGACGGCGGTGGCACGGCCGCCATCCTCGGTACGCCCGGCAACGCCTACAAGCGGAAGAACTGTCGCGTCGTGGACGACCAGGGACACCCCCGACGGCACCTGCGCCGCCTTCAGCGCGACCAGCCCCGGCGGCTTCGGCATCGGCGTCGACCTCAACCGCAACTACGGCGGGTTCTGGGGCGGTCCCGGTGCGTCCGACCTGTTCGCCGACCCGACCTACCGCGGCGCCGGGCCCTTCTCGGAGCCCGAGACCCGCAACGTGCGCAACCTGATCTCGAACCGCCGGGTCACGATGATGATCTCCAACCACACGTTCTCCAACCTCGGTGCTGCGTCCCAACGGCGTGAACCCCACGACCATCGGACATGACGGCCTGCCGGTCGGCGACGCGCCCGACGAGCACGCGCTGAAGGAGCTGGGCGCCGACATGGCCGCGCAGAACGGCTACGCCAACATCCACGGCTGGGAGCTGTACGACACCACCGGCACCACGGAGGACTGGTCCTACAACGCGACCGGCGGCTTCGGCTACACGTTCGAGATCGGGCCCGACGAGTTCCACCCGCCGTTCGCGAAGGTCGTCGACGAATACCTCGGTGCCGGCGCCTTCGTCGGCAAGGGCAACCGCGAGGCCTACCTCGTGGCGTTCGAGAGCGCCATCGACCGGGCCACCCACTCAGTGATCTCGGGCAAGGCACCCGCCGGTGCGACCCTGCGCCTGCGCAAGGAGTTCTCCACGCCCACCCGGAGCCCAGAGAACGACTTCACCGACTCCCTCGAGGCCACCATGGTCACCAGCGGCAAGAGCTTCGTGTGGGACGTCAACCCCTCGACCCGCCCGGTCGTGCAGTCCCGGCTGGTCAAGGTCCTCGCCGAGGAGCCGACCCGCTCGGAGACGTTCACCGGCACCGCGGCGCCCACGACCTCGGTCGACCACGACTTCACGGTCACCGAGACCGACCGGGAGATCCTGCAGATCACGCTCGACTGGCCGACCCCCGACGACCCGGACCTCGAGGTCTACCGCAAGAACGCCGACGGGACGCTGACCGCGGTCGGCAGCTCGGGCAACTTCGCGGCCGAGAAGGAGAAGGTGACGATCAACGCCCCGGCACCGGGGACCTACGTCATCCGGGTGATCAACTTCGCCTCCGTGACCCCGACCTACACGGCCGTGGCCTCGCTCTACAACGCCACGGAGCAGCAGACGGCGCCGTTGATCGAGGCCTGGACCCTGACCTGCGAGCAGAACGGCCGGGTGCTGGAGACCGTGCCGGTCGTCGTCGACCGCGGCCAGCAGGTCAAGGTCGACCTCCGGGTGTGCCAGCAGCTCTTCACCCGCTGACTCATGGGCAGCGCCCGCCTCCTCTCGGGGAGGCGGGCGTGCGCTGAGGCCAACGTGTGGGTCGAGCGCCCGGGATGGGGGAGCGCCCGACCCACACAGCTCAGCGGGGGACTGGATCCTCAGCAGCTCGGACTTCCCGTTGCTGGTGTTGGTCATGGTCACGACGACCGTGCCGAGCGGTTGCGCGGACAGGGCCTTGCTCTGTGCGGTCAGCGCGGCCGCCTTCTTCCTGAGCTTCTTCGCCTTCTTCAGCAGCTTCTTCGCCTTCTTGAGCAGCTTCGCCGCCTTGAGGGGCGGGGCCGTCCCGGCCGCCTTCTTCAGCTTCTTCGCCTTCTTGGTGAGCTTCTTGGCCTTCTGGATCGCTGCCTTGGCCTGCGCGAGCAGCACGGCCGGCGCGGCCTTCGCCGCCTTGACCGCGGCCACGCCCTCCGGCGTCGTCGTGAGCACGAGGTTGCCGGCGCCACCGGCCGGGATCTTCGCGGTCCCGGAGCCGAGAGCCGTGGTGGCCTTCGCGGCCATGCGGGCGCTGACGCGCGGGACGATGTCACCCCAGTTGAGGAAGGCAGCCGTCGCCGTCAGGTTGGTGTCGATCGGGCCGGTCGGCAGGTTGCTGGTCAGCGGGACCGTGAACGTCGCCGGGTCCGGCGAGAACGCACCCGCCGTGCCGGGCGTCGCCACCACACCTGTCGTCCCCTCGAACGGGTCGACGGCGAGCGACTTGCACTGCGCAGCAGCTGACGTTCTCGTAGCGCAGGTTGTCCACGAAGGCGGCGCTGTCGAGGATCCCGTCGCCCCCGGTCGAAGATCGTCAGGTAGAGCGAGCTGGTCGCGCCGGGCGTGACCGGCGTGCGCGCGATCAGGGGCAGCGTCGCCCCGTCGTAGGTCGTGCCTGCGGCCTGCTCGGCGGTCATCGCGCTCGGTCCGACCCCGTCGACCGAGATGGCGTCACCGACACCGGCTGCGAAGTTGCCGGGTGCGTTGATCGACTGGGTGGCCGGGTCGGCCGTGACCGACCAGTGTTGAGCTGGGCGATGAACGCGTCGTTGTAGCCGGAGTTGACGTATTCGGGGTATTCCTCCGAGAGGAACTTGAAGTCGAAGGCGAGGCAGTTGCCCGTCGCTGCGCCGAGGTCGATGCGGACGACTTGGTGGTCGAAGACACCGGGTCCGATCGGGGTGGCGTCGACGCCCCAGCTCAGGCCCGAGCCGCCGTCGTCATTCGGATCGTCGGCGAGCGCGGCGTTGCCCGACGTGATGATGGCGAAGGTCGAGCCGTTGGTCGGGGAAGCCGGCCATCGGGCTGGCCCCGACGCCTGTCGGGCACTCGCCCTCGTCCTCGGCGGTCGCGCCGTCATCGGCCACGCACTCGTAGTCCACGGCCAGCGAAGCGCCGGTCGCGGTCGCCGTACCGAGCATCGCGGTCGCGAGTGCCAATGGATCGTCCCCGGCGGCCACCACCGCACTGGCGGAGGCCGAGACGAGGCTGAGGGCGACGGCCCCGACGCCGACGACGGCGGCGCGTGATCGGCGATGCCGTGAACTGACTGAACGCATGGTGAACCTCCCCGTGGTGTGGCCGGGCGACTCCCGGCCGCACTCGAACCTACGAGTGGGGCCGGGGTCGCGCATGCCCGAGACAGGGGGTCTTCCGGCGTACGGCGAAGCGCGCGCCGAGTGGATCAGGCAGGCGTCAGGCGCCGAGCGAGGTGCCCGCCGAGCGCAGGTTCTGGCAGGCCTCGACGATCCGGGCGGCCATGCCGGCCTCGGCGGCCTTGCCCCGAGCGCGCGGGTCGTAGGACTTCTTGTTGCCGACCTCGCCGTCGACCTTGAGGACGCCGTCGTAGTTGTTGAACATGTGCGAGGCGACCGGGCGGGTGAAGGCGTACTGGGTGTCGGTGTCGACGTTCATCTTGATGACGCCGTAGTCGACGGCCGCGCCGATCTCCTCGGCGGTCGAGCCGGAGCCGCCGTGGAAGACGAGATCGAAGGGACGCGCGTCGGCGGCCAGCCCGAGCTCGGCGGCGACCGCGGCCTGCGCCTCGCGCAGGATCTCCGGGCGCAGCTTGACGTTGCCGGGCTTGTAGACGCCGTGCACGTTGCCGAAGGTCAGCGCGGTCATGTAGCGCCCCTTCTCGCCGCTGCCGAGCGCGCGCAGCGTGGCGAGCGCGTCCTCGGGGGTCGTGTAGAGCTGCTCGTTGATCTCCGCGACGACACCGTCCTCCTCGCCACCGACGACGCCGATCTCGACCTCGAGGATGATCTTGGCGGCGGCGCACTTCTCGAGGAGGTCCTGCGCGATCTCGAGGTTCTCCTCGAGCGGCACGGCCGAGCCGTCCCACATGTGCGACTGGAAGAGCGGGTTCTCGCCGCGGGCCACGCGCTCGGCCGAGATGGCGATCAGCGGGCGGACGAAGCCGTCGAGCTTGTCCTTGGGGCAGTGGTCGGTGTGCAGCGCGATGTTGACGGGGTAGTTCTTCGCGACCTCGGCGGCGTAGGCGGCGAAGGCGACCCGAACCGCTGACCATGTTCTTGATCGAGGGGCCGGAGAGGTATTCCGCGCCGCCCGTCGAGAGACTGGATGATGCCGTCGGAGCCGGCGTCGGCGAAGCCCTGCAGGGCCGCGTTGAGGGTCTGCGACGACGAGACGTTGATGGCGGGGTAGGCGAAGGACTTCTCCTGCGCTGCGTCCAGCATCTGCGCGTAGACCTCGGGGGTGGCGATGGGCATGGAGAGCTCCTCGAAAAATACGATCAAGAACAGTGCGATCAACTTGTCGACCCGACCCTAATGGCTACCCGCGGGTCGGCGAATCCGCGCCCACGGGCCCGAACCGGTCCAGACCCGTGTCATTTTCCTCGCAACCAAACGGCGAGCCACTGCGTCAACAACGGTAGGACGCCGCCCGAAGGGCGCGAAGGGGGAACACCATGACGACCAGCATCGACTGGGTGCACGAGATCGACTCGTCGCTCGACGGCATCGACCAGCCGCCGGCGGCCTTCCTCCCGCTCCCCCGCATCGCGCGATGGCACCGCCACGCCCTGCCGTCCGTCCAGGGCGTTCTCCGACTACGTCGCCGAGCGTGGCCCGCACGTACGCCGTCTGGCCCACGCCATCTGCTGCGACTGGACGCAGGCCGAGGCGCTCGTGCTGGCGACCTTCACCCGCCTCTATGACGGCTGGCACCGCGACCCGAGCACCGCCGCGGCCGACGCGTTCGTCCACCGCTGCCCGGGGCGCGCGGTCGTCACCCACTCCCCGACGCCGCGCAGCTGCAACGCCCACGGCGACGACTACCCGATCGAGGACGAGTCGCTGCTCTTCGACGGGCTCCAGTCCCTGACCGCGATCCAGCGCAAGGCACTCGTCCTGCACGACTGGCTCGACCTGCCGGTCGCCGAGGTGGCCGACGCCATCGGCATCAGCCCGGAGCTCGTCCTCCTGCACGCCGCACGCGGCCGCTCCGCGCTGAACTTCCTGTTGCCCGAGTCGGCCTGACAACCGATCGCGCTTGCGGCCTCGACGTGCGCGAGACCGCTCGCGAGCTCGGGCTGGCCGAGGGCACGGTGAAGAGCCACAGCTCGCGCGGGCTGGCGGCCCTGCAGGTCGCGCTCGGCGAGTCCGTCACGCACTGACGAGAACAGTGCTGGATCCCCGGCACCGGGAGGGGGACGATCCAGCACTGTCGGGTGCACTAGCCTTCCCGCACCGTCCGGGGTCAGCCCGGGCAGATCACGGGGGAACCATGAGCATCGACGAGACACTGACGCACGGCGTCCAGCGCGAGGAAGACCCCGAGCGGGCCCTGACCACCGGGGTCATCGCCTTCGCGCTCGGCCTGACCACGATCCCGGGTGGCGGCGTCCTGTCCAACTCGTTCCAGATGTGGGCGTTCGAGATCGCCCGCGAGGGGAACACCGCCGGCGGCAGCCCTGGTCCGGGCACTGGGTGCCTTCCCCGCCATCGTCCCGGGCATCGTCGCGATCGTGTTGGGCCTCGTCGCTGCTCGATCGGGCCACACCCGGCATCGGCCACCGGCAAGGCCGGCGCCATCACCGGGGTCCTCGCCATCGTCGGCGGCGCCTTGTGGGCCGTGGCGATGCTGAGGTCCGACTTCTACTAGGCCGGCGTCAGCCGCGCCAAGCGTCCTCGGCCGACACGTCGGCGTACGACCTGATCCACGCGTGCATGGCGATCGCGGCCGCGGACGACGCGTTGATCGACCGGGTCGAGCCGAACTGCGCGATCGAGAAGGTCCCGTCGCACACCTCGCGCGCGACCTCCGAGAGGCCCGGCCCCTCCTGCCCGAAGAGGAAGCAGACGTCGCGCGGGATCGTCATCGTCTCGAGGTGCTCGCTGCCGGGCAGGTTGTCGATCCCGAGCAGGCGCACCCCGATCGAGTGCAGGTACGCAGCCGGGTCGGCGGCGGTCGGGTGGTGGCGCACGTGCTGGTAGCGATCGGTGACCATGGCGCCGCGCCGGTTCCAGCGGCGGTTGCCGACGATGTGGATCTCCGCTGCCGGGAACGCGTTCGCCGTACGCACGATGGTGCCGATGTTGAAGTCGTGCTGCCAGTTCTCGATCGCGACGTGGAAGGAGTGCCGCTTCGTGTCGAGGTCGGCGACGATCGCCTCGAGCGTCCAGTAGCGGTAGCGGTCGACGACGTTGCGCCGATCACCGTCGCGCAGCAGGTCGGGGTCGTAGTGGTCGCCGTCGGGCCACGGGCCCTCCCACGGCCCGAGCCCGACCTCGGGCTGGCCGTGCGGCATCGGGTCGTACGGCGCCCGCTCCTGCTCACCGTCGAGGGACTCTTCCACGACGCAACCCTATGGGGATTCCCCGGTTAGGCTGACCGGCGTGACCTTGCTCCCGGATCTCCAGCCCCTCCTGCTCGGCATGGACTGGATGGATCCCAACTGGCTGCTGCGCGAGTTCGGGGGCGCTCTCTTCTGGCTCAGCCTCGCCATCATCTTCGTCGAGTGCGGCCTCTTCTTCCCGTTCCTGCCGGGCGACACCCTGCTCTTCGCGATGGGGCTCTTCATCGCGACCGAGCGCATCGACGTCTTCCCCGGCCCGGAGTGGGTCGAGCTCGTGGTGGCGCTCGCGCTGTTCACCGCTGCCGGCATCGGCGGCAACGTCGCGGGCTACGAGATCGGCCGCAAGATCGGGCCGCCGCTCTACGAGCGCGACGGCCGCATCCTCAAGCGCAAGTACTTCGATCAGACGACCGCCTTCTTCGACAAGCACGGCAACAAGGCGCTGGTGATCGGTCGCTTCGTGCCGTTCGTCCGCACCTACATCACCGTCGTCGCGGGCGTGACCCGCATGGACCGCGGCCGCTTCATCCTGTGGAGCCCCGGTCGGCGCGGTGGGCTGGGTGCTGTCGATCACCCTGCTCGGCTACTTCCTCGGCTCAGCGTTCCCGAGCCCGGGCGAGCAGATCGACAAGCTGATCATCATCATCCCGGCGTTCTCGCTGATCCCGATCGCTCGGGGAGTGGTGGCGCCACAAGCGCACCAACGCCCCCGAGGCGCTGGACAACGACGGTGACGGCGTGCCCGACCGCGACATCGCCGGTCAGGACGTCTGAGCGGCGTCCAGCTCGGCCCGGGTCAGCACGGCCCGGATCTCGAGGCCTACGTCGGCGAGCGGGTTCTCCCCAGCCGGTGAGCGGTCGATCGCGCACACGACGGTCTCCACGATCGCGCCCGCCTCACGCAGGGCATTCGTGGCATCCCGTACGGCGCCGCCGGTCGTGATCACGTCCTCGATGATCGTCACGCGACGACCCTCGACGGCCGGCCCTTCGGCGAGCTTGCAGGTGCCGTAGTCCTTGGCCTTCTTGCGCACGAAGAGCGCCGACGTGCCGGTCTTGGCGCTGACCATCGTGGCGATGGGGATGCCGCCCATCTCCAGTCCGCCGAGCAGGTCGGTGTCCTCCGGCAGCAGGCCGAGCATCTGGGTCGCGACCCGGTCGAGCAGCGCGGGGTCGGCCTCGAAGAGGTACTTGTCGAAGTAGGTGTCGGCCACCTGTCCCGAGCGGAGCGTGAACTCCCCCGGTCAGGCGGCAGAGCGCGTTGATGTCGGCCGCGAGGGTGGCGTCAGTGGTCATGGGGGCATCCTCCCGCACGTCACGGAAGTGCCCAAGACAGGGGATCCCGCGGCCGCCCGCTCGGAGTAGCGTCAAAATCGGTCGGGGGTCGCGGGTCCCACAAAGGAGCGTCACACCATGAGCACCTCCATCGATGCGCTGCGCGAGCAGGTGCGGGCTCAGATCATCACGGTCGAAGACTCGGCGTACGACGATGCGCGAGCCGTGCACAACGGCATGTTCGACCGCAAGCCTCTCGCCATCCTCCGGGCCGAACAGGTGGCCGACGTCGTGGCCGGCGTCAACTACGCCCGAGACGCCGGCCTCGAGCTGGCGGTTCGCGGCGGGGGCACAGCGCGCCGGGATTCGGCAGCACCGACGGCGGACTGGTCATCGACCTGTCGGGCATGCGCGGCGTCCACGTCGATCCGCGAGCGCTCACGGCACGAGCGGGAGGCGGTGCCACGTGGGGCGACTACAACTACGCGACCCACGCCTACGGACTCGCCAGCACGGGAGGCATCGTCTCGACCACCGGTGTCGGCGGACTGACGCTCAACGGCGGGATCGGCTACCTCACCCGCGGGCAGGGCTTGTCGATCGACTGCCCGGCTTCGGCCGAGGTCGTGACGGCGGACGGACAGGTCCGGACCGCGAGCGCCGAGGAGAACCCCGACCTCTTCTGGGCGATCCGGGGCGGGGGCGGCAACTTCGGGGTCGTCACGTCGTTCGAGTTCAACGTGCGACCGGTCAAGGATGCTTACGTCGGGCTCTTCTTCTACGAGCTGGAGCACGCCGGCGACCTGCTGCGATTCTTCCGCGACTGGATCCGGGATGCGCCACGCGAGTACGGCGCGTTCCCGGCCTTCCGGGTTGCGCCTCCGCTGCCCTTCGTCCCGGAGGACCGTCATGGCGACACGTTCTGCGTCGCGATCGTGCACTGGACCGGGCCGATGGACGAGGGCGAGAAGGCGATGCAGCCCTTCCGCGACCTCGCCCCGCGCGTGGCCGAGATGTGCGATGTCTGGCCCTATCCGCAGCTGAACGGCGCGTTCGACGGACTGTTCCCCAAGGGGATCCGCAGCTACTGGAAGGGCGCCTACGTCATGGAGCTGACCGATGAGGCGATCGAGGCTCACCCGGCCCACGGACCGCACGCTCCCGACGCGAGCTCGACGATGCACCTCTACCCGATCAACGGCGCCGCGCACGACCTGAGTCCGAGCGACACGGCGTTCGCCTACCGCAGCGCGACGTACGCCGCCGTGATCCTGTCCGCGTGGCAGGACCCCGCCCTCGACGTAGAGCGTCGCCAGTGGGTCCGCGACTACTACGACGCGATCTCACCCCACAGCGAGCGCGGCGGCTACCTCGGCTTCATGGCCGAGGACGACGCCGACAAGGTCGAGGACAACTTCGCGGGCAACTACCCGCGGCTGACCGAGGTCAAGCGTGCCTACGACCCCGGCAACCTCTTCCGGCTCAACCAGAACATCGTGCCCTGAGTGGAGTCCCAGCGCAGGTCGTAGGGTCGCGCGCATGAACTCATCGCGGCTCGCACGCCGGCTCGACGGCATCCCGCCGACGATCTTCTCCGAGATGTCCGCGCTCGCCGTACGCACCAGGGCGATCAACCTCGGCCGGGGGCTTCCCCGACGCGGACGGTCCGCCGTCGGTGATCGCGGCCGCGGTGGCGGCGCTCGAGAACGGCGCCAACCAGTATGCGCCCGGCATCGGCGTCCCCGCGCTGCGCCCGGGCGATCGCGCGCCACCAGCGGCGGCACTACGGCATCGAGCTCGACCCCGATCGCGAGGTCGTCGTCACCACCGGCGCCACCGAGGGCATCGCGGCGGCGCTGCTCGGGCTGATCGATCCCGGTGACGAGGTCGTCGTCCTCGAGCCCTACTACGACAGCTATCTCGCCATGATCGAGATGTGCGGCGCCGTACGCCGACCGGTGACCCTGCGAGCGCCGTCGTTCCGCCTTGACGTGGAGGCCCTGCACGGGGCGATCGGGCCGCGCGCACGCGCGATCCTGCTCAACTCCCCGCACAACCCGACCGGCACGGTGCTGACGATCGAGGAGCTGCAGGCCGTCGCCGTCCTCGCGATCGAGCACGACCTGATCGTGATCACCGACGAGGTCTACGAGCACCTCGTCTTCGACGGGCACCAGCACATCCCGCTCGCGACGCTGCCGGGGATGTGGGAGCGGACGCTGACGCTGTCGAGCGCGGGCAAGAGCTACTCGTTCACGGGCTGGAAGGTGGGCTGGGCGACCGGCCCGTCCGCGCTCGTGAGCGCTGTGCTGGCCGCGAAGCAGTGGCTGACCTTCACGTCGGGATCACCGTTGCAGCCCGCTGTCGCGCACGCGCTGGACGAGGAGCCGGGCTTCCCCGCTGAGCTGGCGCGGTCGCTGCAGTCCCGTCGCGACCTGCTCGTCGCCGGCCTGTCCGCCGCGGGCCTCGACGCGCGAGTGCCCGAGGGGACCTACTTCGCGACCACCGACATCAGCCACCCGGGGTGGTCGGACGGTCGAGAGTTCTGCCTCGCGCTGCCCGAGCGAGCGGGCGTCGTCGCGATCCCCAACCGGGCGTTCTACGACGACCGGGACGCGGGCCGGCACCTCGTGCGCTGGGCATTCTGCAAGGAGCCCGACCTCATCTCCGCGGGAGTCGCGCTGCTGGCCTCCGTGGACCTGTCCCGCTGATCAGGCCGGCGGCTCGCCCCCGGGCGAGCTCGTCGCCCGAACGGGTTGTCGCAGAACAGCACGCTCCAGTGGGCGCAGCCGATGGTCTCGTCGACCGGGCGTTTCGTGTCCACCACGACGAGCCAGCCCCGGGTGTCGTCGAGCTCGGGCACCTCGCCGACGACCGGCCGACGCTGGTCGTAGCGGTCGGTGGGTTCGCACCAGCGGTCGCCCCGGTCGCTCGGCTCGATGTAGAGGACGGTCAGGTCGTCGCCGTACAGAATCACCCGCGACCGTGTAGGTGTGGCACGGCCCGCTCACGATCGGGTCCGCATCGGCGGGCAGCTGCTCACCGACCATCGCGACCGCCTCGGTCGCGGTGTCGACCTGCCGGGCGTTCACCGACTCCGGGGAGCAGACCTCGCGGTAGTCCTGCACCATCCAGCCGCTCTCGGTGGTCGCGAACGCGCAGTGCTGGGCTGCCCAGCTGTGGGCCGGCTCGACACCTGCTCGCTCGGCGACCGCGTCGGGCGCTGCTGCGACGCGGTGAGCTCCTCATCGAGGCGTTGCGTGATCTGGTCGCTGAGGGCGTCGCGCTCGGCATGCGCGGCGAGCACGCCGACGACGTTGACGACCGGGTAGATCGCGACGACGAGCGCAACGAGGGAGGCGAAGGCGATGAACAGGAACCGGAGGAAGCGCATGCTCGCCAACCTAGAAGGGCTGCCGGGCGTTGCGCGTGAGTACGGCTACGCGTCAGCGCGCGTCGAGCCGGGCCCGGACCTCGGGACGCCGCAAGCAGTTGACGGTGGCGATCGCGGCCGCGGCCGGGATCAGGGCGATGGGTGAGGCGATGGCGGCGATGATGCAGAAGAGCGCACAGGCAGCGGAGCAGATGAGCAGCAGGCGCGCCGCCCGGGCCCGGCGCTTCGCCATGAGTACGGCGAGGACGACCGCGAGTCCCGACACGGCCACCATCAGGCCGACGGAGACGTAGGAGGCCCCCAGCAGGAGGCGGTCAGAGGCGCCCTGCTCCTCGAGCTCGGGGTTGGTCCGGCGCAGCTCGTCGAGCATCAGGTCGGGCTGGGTGATGAGGACGACGAGGGTGACCGGGCTCGACACCGGGATGAATCCCGCCACCACGATCGTGAGCACCATCGCGACCGTCAGCGGGTCGGGGCGCTTGGTCGGTGTGGGGCCGGCGACAGGCTGGGGCCAGCCGATGGCGGGCTGCTCCTTCGCCACCGGGTCCGTCGTCACCGACTCCTTCTTCACCGGCTCCGGGATCGGCTTGCCGGCGAACCACTCGCGCGACGGCGAGAGCCACAGCATCAGGGTCGCGACCGTGACGATCGACGACATGAAGCCACCGGCGACGAGCCCGGTCACGAAGATCGGCACCGCGAGGACGGACAGGATCGTGCGCGCCTGTCGGCTGCCCTGCAGCACCTGCCAGCCGAGCGCGACAGCAGCGACGGCGCACAGCGCGGCCACGATCGCGACGACGTGGGAGACCCGGATGACCGACTCGACCGACGGGCTGAAGCCGCCCGGCAGGTCGTCGATGACCCGCTCGAGCGATTCCCGGGTCTCGAGCGACCGCAGTCGAGCGACCCGGTCGAAGGCGGCGAGCACCACGAAGACGGCGGCCAGCATCACCATCACGCCGGCCATGGTGGTCTGGCGCGGACGGGCCGCGGTCGTCTTGCTCACCTGCTCATTCCACCATCGAGGTGGTTAGGCGACGACGGGGACCAGCCCGGCCGACCCCATCAGGCCTTCCTTGCGCGCCACCAGTCCCGCCAGACCGATGGTGGCGAAGGCGGCCAGCACGTTGATCGCCAGCATCGAGACGCTCTTGACGAGGATGAAGGTCTCGAGCGACTGCGACTGCAGCATCCACAGGGTGATGCTGGCCTTGGCGAGCCCGAGCACCGCCCACATCACCGTGAGGTGGAAGAAGAGGCGCCGGACCCGCGGCCGCGCGGCCAGCTCGTGGTCCATCGGGTAGAAGTCGCCGGCCAGTCGCGCCACCATCGGCCGGGCGCTGGCGAGCGACAGCAGGAACAGCACCGCGACCGCGCCGTCACTGATGACCGGCTGCAGGAAGTAGAGCCACGTGCTGTCCGCGGCGAAGGACAGCGCCGTGCGGCCAGTCAGCAGGATGGCCGCCGGGATCAGGAGGCCGGAGGTACGCCGACGGGTCACTGCGCGCCGGGCGATGGCGCCTGTACGACCAGAGGAGCGCAGCGACGATCGTGGGCCACACGCCGGCCAGCACGAAGACGCCGTAGAACACGACGGCCGGGATGACCACGGCGATGAGCAGGCTGAGCGAGACGCGCTTGATGACGGCGACCGGGCTCGGTCGGTGCAGGTCGAGACAAGACAAGGGACGACGATCCGTTCGCGGGGGAGCTTCGAGAGTACGTGTCACCGCACCAGACAGGGTCTTTTCGGATCAAATGACCAGTCGGGCACCGGGAACTGCATCGCCGCGGCGTCGTCGTCGGGCGCCGAGACCGTGCTCGAGGTAGAGCGCGTTGGCCTCGGCCAACCGGTCGCGGTCGAGCTCGACGCCCAGCCCGGGTTTGGTGGGTACGGCGATGGCGCCGTCGATGATCTGGAGCGGGTCCTTCGTCAGGCCCTGCCCGTCCTGCCAGATCCAGTGGGTGTCGAGCGCGGTGATCTCGCCGGGTGCCGCGGCACCGACGTGGGTGAACATCGCGAGCGACACGTCGAAGTGGTTGTTGGAGTGCGAGCCCCGGTGTCAGGCCGAAGTCGTGACAGAGCTGGGCGACGCGCACCGAGCCGGCCATGGTCCAGAAGTGCGGGTCGGCGAGCGGGATGTCGACGGCGTTGGTGCGGACGGCGTCGGCCAGCTGTCGCCAGTCGGTGGCGACCATGTTGGTGGCGGTGCGCAAGCCGGTGCGCCGCTTGAACTCGGCCATCACCTCGCGCCCGGAGAAGCCGCCCTCGGCACCGCACGGGTCCTCGGCATAGGCGAGCACGTCGTCCTTGCCCTTGAGCAGCCGCACCGCCTCGTCGAGCAGCCAGCCGCCGTTGGGGTCGAGGGTGATCCGCGCGTCGGGGGAAGCGCTCGTGGAGCGCGGTCACCGCGGCGACCTCCTCCTCGCCGGGCAGCACACCGCCCTTGAGCTTGAAGTCGCTGAAGCCGTAGCGCTGCTGGGCGGCCTCGGCCAGCCTGACGACGGCCTCGGGGGTCATCGCCTCCTCACGCCGTGCCGTGGACCAGTCGTCCCGGCCGTTCGCCTCGCGGAGGTAGGGCAGGTCGGTCCGGTCGGGGTCGCCGACGTAGAAGAGGTAGCCGAGCATCGGCACGCTCGTCCGCTGCTGGCCGTCGCCGAGGAGCTCCGCGACGGGTACGCCGAGTGCCCGGCCGGACAGGTCGAGCAGCGCCGACTCCAGCGCGGTCACCGCGTGGATGGTCGTGCGCAGGTCGAAGGTCTGGAGGCCGCGGCCGCCCTTGTCCCGGTCCTTGAACCCGGTGGCGACCTCCCTGAGCAGGCTCTTGTACTTCGCGACCGGCTGGCCTGTCAGAAGGGCCGCGGCGTCCTCGATGGTGCCCTTGATCGCCTCGCCACCCGGCACCTCACCGACGCCCTCGCGGCCGTCGGAGTCGGTGACGATCGCGATGTTGCGGGTGAAGAAGGGAGCGTGCGCGCCGCTGAGGTTGAGCAGCATCGAGTCGTGCCCTGCGACGGGGACGACCTCGACGCTCTTGATCGTGGCGGTCATCGTTCGAGCACTCCGTCGACTCTCCGGGTCAGGCCCCGGGGGGTTGTCGTCGCGGACGGCCTCTGGAAGGAGGTCCGCGGGGACGTCCCGGTAGGCGACAGGTCGCTGGAAGCGCTCGATCGCGAGGCTGCCGACGCTGGTGGTCCTGCTGTTCGACGTGGCAGGGAACGGGCCGCCGTGGACCATGGCGTGGCCCACCTCGACGCCGGTCGGCCAGCCGTTGAAGAGGACCCGGCCGACCTTGAGCTCGAGGATCGGCAGGAGTCGCTGGGCGGCTTCCTTGTCGGCGGGCGCGTAGTGGACCGTCGTGGTGAGCTGGCCCTCGAGCCCTTCGATGCTCGTCGCCGGGTCTTCAACGGTGTCGTAGCGGACGATCACTCCGGACGCGCCGAAGACCTCGTCGGTGACGCCGTCGATCCCTTCACTCAGGCTCACGAGCGGGGCGGGGGCGTGCTGACCGTCTGCGCTTCCCTCACCCACCGTGTGGACACCTTCTGCTGCCTTCAGCCTTCCGGTGCCGGTCTCGAACGCTTCGGCGATGCCTGCCGTCAGCATCGGCTGGCCGATGAGTCCGGTGACAGCGTCGGCGGTGGCCTGCACGAAGGCGTCGCCCTCCGCGCCGGTGGGGAGGAAGAGCAGTCCGGGGTTGGTGCAGAACTGCCCCGATCCGAGGGTGAGCGAGCCGACGTAGGCCTGCGCGAACGTGGCGGTGTCCTGCTCCTGCAGGAAGCCTGGGAGCACGACCACCGGGTTGATCGAGGACATCTCGGCGTACACCGGGATCGGCTCCTCGCGCTTCGACGCCGCTTCGACGAGCGCGAACCCGCCGGCACGGGAGCCGGTGAACCCGACGGCCTTGATCCGTGGGTCGCGGACGAGGGCCCGGCCGAGCTCGAAGCCCTCGCCCAGCAGGAAGGAGAACGAGCCGTGCGGCAAGCCCGCGCTTCTCGACGGCGCGGTTGATCGCGTCGGCGACGAGCTGACCCGTGCGCGGGTGCGCCGGGTGGCCCTTCACGACGACCGGGCAGCCGGCGGCGAGCGCGGAGGGCGGTGTCGCCGCCCGCGGTGGAGAAGGCGAGCGGGAAGTTGCTGGCGCCGAAGACCGCGACCGGGCCGAGCGGGATCATCCGCTGGCGGATGTCGGCGCGCGGCAGCGGCTCTCGGTCCGGCACGGCCGGGTCGATACGGACGCCGAGGTGGTCACCTCGCCGTACGACATCGGCGAACATGCGCAGCTGACCGGTCGTGCGACCGACCTCGCCGGTGATGCGTCCGACGGGGAGGTGGCTCTCCTGCACCGCGGCCTCGATGATCGCGTCCTTGTCGGCCTCGATCTCGGCCCGCGATCGCGTCGAGGAAGGCGCCGCGCTGCTGGGGAGTGGTGGCGCGGTACGCCGCGAACGCTTCCGCCGCAGCGGTGGTGGCGGCTTCGACGTCGATGGTGAGCGTGCTGGTCATGCAATCCTCCCGATCAGGTCGCGAAGCTCGGCAACCTCGCCCTCGAGCAGGTCGGTCAGCGGCGGGCGGACCGGGCCGCCGGGTCGGCCGACAGCGCTGAGGCCGGCCTTGACGATGGAGACGGCATAGCCCCGGGTGCGGTCGCGGATGTCGAGGTATGGCAGCACGAACTCGTTGAGTCGACGGTAGACCTCGACGCGGTCCTGCGCTCGGACGGCGTCGTAGAAGTCGATCGCGAACTGCGGCACGAAGTTGAAGATCGCGGACGAGTAGGTGCTGACGCCGAGCTGCAGCAGCGGCAGCGCGAAGGTCTCCGCGGTGGGCAGGCCACCGACGTACATCAGCCGGTCGCCGACGCGGGCATAGGTGCGGGTCATCTGCTCGATGCTGCCGACGCCGTCCTTGAAGCCGACGAACGTCGGGTTGCGATCGGCGAGCGTGGCGACCGCTTCGTCGAGGAGCACGGCGTTGGCGCGGCTGTAGACGACCACGCCGAGGTTGGTGGCCCGGCAGACCCGGGTGACGTGCTCGACGAGTCCCTGTTGGCTGGCCTCGGTCAGGTAGGGCGGCATCAGCAGGAGACCGTCCGCGCCGGCGGCCTCAGCTGCCTTGGCTCGGGCGATGGCGTTGCGCGTGGAG
Source organism: Nocardioides sp. B-3 (assembly GCF_024703895.1). Classification (GTDB taxonomy): domain Bacteria; phylum Actinomycetota; class Actinomycetes; order Propionibacteriales; family Nocardioidaceae; genus Nocardioides. The sequence continues at coordinate 2,167,804 of NZ_CP087968.1, read as the reverse complement.
CCGGTCGCTGGGGCAAGGACGGGTACGGCGCCGGCGACCTCGTCCACGGCGGACCTGACGACCCGGTCCGTCTCCTCGAGCGTGAGGCTGAACCCCTCGCCCGTGCCGCCCGCGGCGAAGAGCCCGGCGACGGGGTACTCCGCCAGCCACGCGAGGTGCTTGCGGTACTCCCCCTCGTCGAACTCGAGGTCGCTCTTGAAGTGTGTCACCGGGAACGAGAGCAGACCGCTCTTCAGCTGGGTGGCCAGATCGGTCGGGCTGTACTCGGTCACAAGGCGTCCTAGGTTCGTGGTGGGCGGTGCTCACCACGCTAGGAGCGGGGCACGATGCCTGTCCAAGCCCGTTTTTGTATCTGGTGATGCTTGCGGAGCATGCATGGCAGGCCGATGCCTCTTACCCCATCTGCGGCATAACCCGGCCGCGCAAATGTCGCAGTCTTCGGCGTGCAGGATCGTGGGGTCGGCGGGGAGATCAGGAGGCACGGGCATGACGACGTGGATCGGCCCTGCGGAGGCCGAGTACGACGAACGGCGCAGGCTGTTCAACGCAATGATCAACACGAGGCCGCGGATCATCGCGGAGTGCGAGAGCCCCACCGACGTCAGGGAGGCACTGGAGCGCGCCGTCCGGGACAGTCTCCCGGTGGCAGTGCGCTCCGGCGGTCACTCAGTAGCTGGCCTGTCCAGCAACGACGACGGGCTGGTCATCGACGTCCGTCCCATGAAGGCGATCGACATCGACGCCGCAACCCGACGGGCCAGAGTGGGCGGCGGGTGCACGTGGGCCGAGTTCGACGCGGCAGCCCGGGAGTTCGGCCCGGCCACCACTGGCGGCAGGGTCTCCACGACCGGCGTCGCCGGACTGACCCTCGGCGGTGGCTCGGGTTGGCTGGAACGTCAGCACGGACTCAGCTGCGACAACCTCGTGGCCGTCGAGCTGGTGAGCGCGGACGGTCGCGAGATCCGCGCCGACGACACCCAACACCGGGACCTGCTCTGGGCCAGCAAGGGAGGGGGCGGCAACTTCGGCGTTGTGACAGCGATGGAGTTCCAGCTGCACCCTGTCGGTCCGATGATCCTCGGTGGGCTGATGGCATGGCCCGCTGCCGATGGCCCCGGCGTGTCCCGGGCCTTCCGCGACTGGGCCGATGCCGCTCCGGACGAGCTCGGCACCGCCCTCGTGATGCTCAGCGGTCCACCGGAGGAGTTCATCCCGCAGCACCTGCACGGCCAACCGCTGATCGCGATCGCGGTCTGCTGGAACGGCGACGAATCGACCGGTGCGGACGTGGTTCGTGTCATGCGCGATCTGTCGCCCGAGGTCGACCTGGTCGGCCCGATGCCGTATGCGCAGCTGCAGTCGATGATCGACGACCCACCGGGATTCCGGCAGTACTGGAGCGCCGACTACCACGACGCCTTCCCCGACGACGCGCTCGATGTGTTCCTCGACGCCGGCGCACGGCGTGCCTCGCCGATGACCCAGCACCTGCTGCTGCCGTGGGGCGGTGCGCTCGCGCGAGTCGACGCTGACGCCACACCCATGAGCCAACGCGCGGCACGCTGGGTCAGTCATCCCTTCGCCACGTGGGAAGACCCGGCCGACGATGCCGCCAACATCGCTTGGGTGCGCGACTACCGCAAGGCGAACGCCCCCTTCACGACGGGCGGCGTCTATCTCAACTTCATCGGCAATGAGGGCGACGAGCGCATCAAGGCCGCCTTCGGTGAACAGAAGTACGAACGGCTGGGACAGATCAAGTCCGAGTACGACCCCGGCAACATCTTCGCCGGCAACCAGAACATCCGCCCCACGGTGCCTGCCTGAACCGGCACAGTAGCGGTGTTCGGCAAGGGCGACACCGGGCGACGGTGGGTCGCTACTGACGACGTTGCAGCCCTCGTCCTGCCGGCCTTCAGTCCGGATCCGAATCGAAGGCCGCGGGCGAGTGCCCGTTCGGGACAGCCACCACCGCGTCTGACGCGCGGTACTCACTGTCGCCCTCCCGGGCGCCGTCCTGCGATGAATAGTCGGTCGATACCAATGCCGCTGGCACGGAAATGTCGATGTCCGTCGGCTCCACGCTCACAGGGCGCAGCTTCGGGGGCGCGGCGGACCCGGGCACGCAGATTGCCCAGCACGTCAACGTAGAACCCGTCGACAGAGCTGAGCACCGAGTCGATGAACGATGCGCGGCCCCGGCCACGCTTCGTGCCCGGGTTTCCGGAAACCGCGAGCCGGAACGTTCGCAGCTCCTTGGCCGGATCGAGGACGAGGCTGCTCGGGTTCTCTCGCACGGTCGAGAGGAGTTCCGCCGCCTGCGAACCCCGAGCATGGGCAACGAACGCTTCAACGCGAGTTCCGTCTGGCGCGTTCTTCAGCTGACGCACGAGCCAGTTCACCCGAGTCGTAGGCCGGCCCTCACGCGGCGACTCGACGTCGACGTGGCAGGTCACCCGCCCAGCTCGCAGGTCAGCAGTCACGACCAAGTGCCCCACGGTGTCGGGGATACGAATCGCACCGGACAGCTGGCCGGTCGTGCACAGGGACTGCGTCAGCGCTTGGGCGCGCACGAGCGGGTCGGCGGCTTCCTTGCGGGAAAGGACTGGAACGACCTCGGTGCCGAGCTGCCGCCCCAACTGCAGGCTGGCAAACCTCAACAGCGCGTCGAATCGGGCGACGACCTCGGCAATGCCCTTGTCGGTGGCGCGCAAGGTACCGGTGGTGACCTGGTCACGGACACCGACCCGGGCTTCGCCCATGTCGTCGAACTCGAGTGCGCCGGACTTGGTGTGCTCGAGGTAGCGGATGAGCTCTCCGAGGATCCATGCCTGATCGGGGTCCGCGACGCCGCGGAACTCCTTCTGCATCACGGCTTCGGCGAGCACTTCCGACCGGGCCACGTGGTGCAGCGCCACCTTCTTCAGCTTGCGCTTGTCGACCTTGGTCGGGTGCTGGCCGGCAACTGCCGGGATCTCGTTCGAGATGGTGATGACAGCGTCGTAGCCATTGTCGCGAGCGATGTCGAGGTAGTTCTCAAGCTGCTGGGTCATGAGCTGATTGGGACCGGTCTTGACCTCGACGAGGGCGGTCCAGTGTTCGAGCCGCGGGTCACGCGGATCAGACCGTCGGGGGTAGAGGCGCTGCTCGCCGAGCATGAACGGCACCTCGATGAAGCACTCGAGGGTGCCCGCAGGCGCGCCGAACGGCTTGACGAAGCCGCGGCCGAATTCCTTGACCGCCGACAACACCGCGAGCAGGGCGGACGTCGCGCGCCGCTCCTGCTCCTCCGCGCCATTGATCCCAGAAGTGGGAATGAGCCGTGCTTCGTGCCGGGACTCTTCAGCCATCGTTCTCCCCCTCAGTGCCGTCGTGCCAAGCCATCTGGTCGCGCGACCAGTCCGAGGGACGCTAGTTGAGAACGCTCGTTCCCGCGGGGAAACGCGGATCGAAGGTCACGCGGGTGCGAAGCGGCTGGCAAGCGCGAGCACGACTGCAGGGTCTTCGACGTGCGCGTTGTGCCCGAGCCCGGGCAGCGTGACGGCGTCAGGGACGAGCGTCGATAGATCGGCGGCGCTGACCATCGGATCGTGTTCGCCACGCGCCAGCACGACCGGGCAGGACGCGCGTGCCAGAAGACCAGCCATGTCCGGCACCCCGACCCCGAACGTTGCCGGGTCCCTGGGCAACCCGCCATCCCTCGGCAGTTTCGACGACACCGGCCGAAACGGACGGATCGGAAGGCGAGACCAGATCCGACAGCCCGGCCAGCCGCAGATACCGCGATACCGCCTCGCCACCTGTCGCGAAGTACTGCACCGGACGAGAAGCCAAACGCTGGGCACCAGCCACGTCGGACGGTGGCCAGCTCACCTTCACCCCGAACGCCACGACTCCGATCACTCGCGGATCAGTAGCCAGCTCCAGCGCCACGACGCCACCCATCGAGTGGCCGACGACGACGACGTCCCGCCCAGAGGGCAGCAAAGGGAACACGGCCTCCGCATGCCCACGGAACGTGTACGGCGCATCCCACGCCGACCGACCGTGCCCGGGAAGATCCACCACCAACCACCCACCGGGCCAACCGGACGGAAGCAGCGCCAGCATGTCGCCGTACACCTCGGCGGTTGCACCCAACCCGTGCAGCAGCACCAGCAAGGGGCCATCGGAGCGCCCGCCGGTTCGGGACCAGATCACGCGCTCACGCTAGCGGCATCACGCACTGTCCACCGGGCGTTCACGCACACCCGGAGGTGCGCTTCACCGAGGTGCGAGAGCAAGGAGGCATGACTCTTCTTCGCATCTCAGCAGCCGCCGTCTCGCTGGTGGCATCGGTCGCCATCGCCGTACCCGCCTCGGGAGCCGACGGCCGGGACAAGCCCACGACGACCTCCTTCGCGGTCATCGGCGACGTGCCGTACGGCGCCGCGCAGATCGCCGCCTTCCCGGGCTGGGTCGACCGCATCAACGACCGAGGCCGGCCTCGACCTCGCCTTCCACGTCGGCGACATCAAGAACGGCTCGTCGCCGTGCACGGACGCCTACAGCGCGATGATCCGCGAGCAGTTCGATCGGTTCCAGATGCCGCTGCTCTACACCCCCGGCGACAACGAGTGGACCGACTGCCACCGCACCGCGGCCGGCGCCTACAACCCGCTGGAGCGGCTCGACGCCCTGCGTGCGGCGTTCTACGAGACCGCGGGCCAGACGCTCGGCGAGCCGCTGAAGGTCGACAGCCGGGCCGACCTCGGCCTCCCCGAGAACCAGAGCCTGCGCACCGCCGGCATCGAGATGGCCACCCTGCACGTCGTCGGCAGCAACAACGACCGCGCCCCCCGGACCGGCATCGGCCTCACCGCCCCGACCGCCGAGCAGCTCGCCGAGGAGACGGCCCGGATGGCCGCCGTGATCGAGCTCGTCGAGGAGACGTTCGCGCGCGCCCGGCAGACCAACGCCCGCGCGGTCGCGCTCTTCCAGCAGGCCGACATGTTCGACCCCGGCTACCGGGCGACGTGGGACATCAGCGCGTTCAAGCCGCTCGTGCAGGCGCTCGTCGACGAGGCGTCGACCTTCGACGGCGAGGTCTACCTCTTCGACGGCGACAGTCACGTCTACAACACCGACCGTCCGCTCGCGGCCGGCTCCCGCTGGCTCGGCATCCACGGCGTGCAGGGCAGCGCCGACAACCTCACCCGCGTCACCGTGGACGGCGAGGCCAACAACACCAACTTCCTCCGGGTGACCGTCAACCGGCCCGGCGCCGACGACGTCCTGACGTGGGAGCGAGTGCCCTACGACTCGCTTCCCTGAGCCGATGTCGGTGGCTTGCTCTAGCGTGCGAAGCACTGGTCACAACGACGATTCGAGGGAGGTCTGGGAGCGATGCGTACGCCGACCGCGGAGCCATCAACGCTCCCCCACGCTGCTCCTGCCGACTCTGTCCGGGCGGCCACCGAAGCCCTGATCGCGGGCCCGGTGGCCGTCGACCCGCGCGAGTGCATCGAGCAGCTCGCTGCCCTCGAGCGACTCAAGTCCGCCATCAGTGCCACGCAGGCGCGCGTCACCCATGAGCTCGACCAGCACCGCCGGGCCCGGGCCGAGGCCCGCCGGCTGCTCGAGCCCACGAGGCGCCGACCCAACCCGGATGCGGGTCTCGGCAAGGAGATCGGCCTCGCGCGTCGCGAGTCGCCGCACGACGGTCGCCGCAAGCTCAACCCGGCCCGCGCCCTCCTGCGCGACCTGCCCGAGACGCTGGCCGCCCTCGAGCGCGGCGACCTCAACGAGCGTCGGGCCGAGATCATCGCCGGCGAGACGGCTGACCTCAGCCCCGGTCAGAGGAGGGCCGTGGACGCGGCGATCAGCGACAAGCTGGACGGCCTCGGCGACTCCGACCTGCGCGACGTCGTGCGGCGCGAGGTGCTTCGCCGCGACGAAGACGGCTGGAACGCCCGCCACGAGAAGGCCCGGGCCGGGCGGCGGGTCACCGGCCGCATCCTCGGCGACGGGATGGGCCGGCTGACGGCGGACCTGCCTGCCAGCGATCTCTCCGTGATCATGACCTCGCTCAGCGACGCGGCCGAGCAGGCCCGCGCCCGGGGTGACGAGCGCAGCCGCGGCCAGCTCGTCACCGACACCCCGGTCGGCAGGCTCAGCGGGTTGCGGGGCGACGCACCACTGCCGACCGCGGTCAAGCTGGTGGTCAGCGCGGAGACCCTGCTCGGCGACGGCAACGAGCCCGGCTACCTGCAGGGCGCGGGCTACGTCCCGGCCTCGGTCGCCGGGACCCTCGCCGCCGCCGGCGCCCAGCACGCGAGCTCGACGATCCAGCGACTCTTCGCGATGCCGAGGACCGGCGCCCTGATCGCGGCGGAGTCCGCCTCCAGCTTCTTCCGGAGCGCCCTCGCCGATCTCATCGTGGTGCGCGATCGTCGCTGCCGCTCGCCCTACTGCAACGCCCCCGATCCGCCATCGCGACCACGTGCGCTCCCGGGCCCGGGGCGGGGCCACCTCCCTCGACAACGCCCGGGGGCTGTGCGAGGCCTGCAACTACGCCAAGGAGTCGCCGGGCTGGCACCACGAGCCCGTGGCCGACCCACTCGCCGTCACCGAGATCCGGGTGACCACACCGACCGGACACACCCACCACTCGCGAGCGCCGGACATCCCGATCGATCGCAGTGACCCCTCACCCGGTGAGCGCTGGCTCTCCGCTCGGTTGCTCGCGCTCGCGAGCTGACGGGCTGGCGGGGACGGGCTGGTGGGGACGGGCTGACCGTCCCCGCTGGTCTAGCCAGCAAGGTAAAGGTCCGGGCGATCTGCCACACCCGCGCACCGACAGGAACACGCTGGACGTTCTCGACGCCGGGGAATGGGGCAGGGAAGATGACGATGGCACCGGAGCGCCACGACGACCGCACGGTCGGCGGCGACGCGGACTTCTCGCTGACCGCGCTCGTGCGGCAGTGGGTGAAGACCTCGGAAGCACTCGACCGGCGGGGACGACCCGCTGGCGACACCTCACCCCCACGGCCGCGGTGGACGCCACCCGAGGTGACGTCGCCTGCTGTGCCCCTTCCTGCACTGCCCCGCCGCCACCGCCGGTCGACCGCGCCGTCGCCCGGCCAGTCCACCCGCCGACTGGCCGTGCTGATCGACGTGGAGACCACCAGCTCGGCCCGGGCAGACGGCCTGTTCGCCGTGCTCGCCGACCACGGTCAGGTCAGCGTCTGCCGCGCCTACGCCGATTGGGCATCCCCGGGAGCGCGCGACTGGTGGTCCGCGCCACTGCGCCAGCACGGGATCCAGCCGCACCACCACTTCGACCACGACCACGACCAGCGGTCGCTCGTCGCGCTCACCATCGACGCCGTGGACCCGGCGCGCGACACCGCCGTCGACCTGATCGCCCTCGTCGGCGATCTCACCTCGCTGCAGCCGCTCGTGGTGCGCCTCAACGCAGCCGGGGTGAAGGTCCTCGCCTTCGGCACCACGGCCACGCCGGTCGACGTGCTGGCGCTGTGCCACGAGTTCGTCGACCTGACGACACTGGAAAGCGCCTGCGACCTCGGCAAGCACCGGGCCTAGTCAGGCTCGCCGACCGACAGGCTCACCTCGCACGTGTCACCAGCGGAGAGGGAGTTGGCCTGCCGCACCGGCTTCTTCACCGGCAGCACGAACGTGCCGGACTTCGAGTCGGGGAACAGCGACGTCCGCCGGGTCGACGACCCGATCGTCACCTCGACCCGGATGCTGCCGAAACCGCCGCGCGGCCCGGCCTCGAGGGCCACGTCCTCAGCGACCTCGAGCGGCAGCGTGAGGAAGTGCCACGACCCGGGTTCGTCCGGCGCGTGCTCCCAGATCTGTGCATCGAAGACGTGCTGGTTCATGCGCTGATGGTCGCACCGACCACCGACGTCGCCCCCTGTGCTCGCGCTCACGCACTGATATTCTCCGCTTCCCAGCCAGCCAGCCGAGTTGAAGGTCTGACCAAATTGCCCACCCCCGCGCGGCACGTGGATCGGGCCTCATGACTGGCGCTGACGAGTCGTCGAGCACCCCGATCGCGGATGAGCTGCTCACCTCGCTCGTCAGGCAATGGGTTCAGGTGTCGGAGGCCGTCGAGCAGCAGGCCCGGCCAGCCGGCGACGCCGAGCCGCCTCGACCGCCACTCCCCGCCGTCGCCGGGAACCACACGCTCCGTCACCGGCACCGTCCCGCCCTCGGTCCCAACGCTTGCCCGCGTCTCGACTGGCCGTGCTGATCGACGCCGGGACCACGCCAGCCGACTCGGCCGCGGCGCTGTTCGACGCGCTCTCCGAGCACGGGACGGTCAGCGTCTGCCGGGCCTATGCCGACTGGACGTCCCCTGCGGCACGCGGCTGGTGGTCCGCGCCGCTGCGTCGGCACGGGGTCCAGCCGTTCCACCAGTTCGGCGACGAGGCCGACCACCGGTCTCTGGTCGCCCTCACCATCGATGCCGTCGACCTCGCACGCGAGCGCCGCCGTCGACGCGGTGGCGATCGTCGGCGACATCGCCTCCCTGCATCCGCTGATCGTGCGGCTCAACGCGGCCGGCGTGCCGGTGCTCGGCTTCGGCACCTCGCCGACGCCCGACGACGTCAAGGCGCGCTGCCACGAGTTCGTGGACCTGTCGCACTCGCTCGAGGAGCAGGCGCCGGTCTACAGCGGCAAGCACCGGGCCTGAGTCAGCCGGCCGCCAGCTCGGCAAGCCGTGCCAGCGCGGGCTTCGTGTGGATACCGAGCCGCGAGCGCGCGTCGTCGAGGGCCGGCGTCGCGGCATACCCCGCCGGGATGCGTGACGGGTTGAGCGCGACCCCGTCGGCCCACTCCTTGATGTCCGGCTCGGCCGAGAAGGTCATCGCCGAACGGGTGCCGATGACGTTCATCAGTCCCCGGGACGCCATCGTGTCGGGGGTACGGCGATGGCGCGGCCAGCCTGTTCTTCTCCTCGTCGTCGGTGCGGGTCGCCTCGACGTACCCGATCACCGCCGCCCCCGGGCAGGGGAAGCCGGCCCGGATCGGCTGCAGCGTGATGTCCTCATGGCGCCAGACGGGGACGAGCCCGGGGTACTTCAACCCGTCGGCGGCGCAGTGCACGACGAGCGCGTCGTCCGCGATCTCGATCGCACCGTCGGCGAAGACGAGCTTGCCGCGCTCGACGGACTCGAGGTGCCCGCGGCGTACGACGTTCTCGAGGGTCCGCAGCTGCTCGAGCTCCCGGGTCGCGAGCGTCGGCGCCTTCGCCATGGTCGGCATGACGGACCGGTCGATGCGCAGCATCACGTCGGCTTCCTCGAGCCGGAGGAAGAAGTCCTCCGGGGAGGCGGCCGACGCGCCGGCCTGCATGACGTCGGCCGCCATGGACAGGAAGATCGCCGGGTCCGGCTGGACCTTCGCCCGGTTCATCATCCACGGGTCGCGCGGTCGCACCCAGCAGATCGCGCCGGGGTCGACGCCGCGCGCCAGCAGCCAGATGCAGGCGTCGGTGGCGGTCTTGCCGGAGCCGGTGACGACGTACTGGCTGGGCGCCTCCCGGAGGCGCGCGAGGTCGTTCACCGGCAGCACGCGCGCGCCGTCGCCGATGCCGAAGGGCGCCGGCTTCTCCGCGGGGATGCTCGGCGCGAGGTGGTGCGCGTTGACGATCCGACAGGACGAGGGGACCTCGAACCGCTCGCCGGAGATGCGCGAGACGAAGGTCCGGTCACCGACGTAGTCGCAGTTCGCGAAGAACTCGACCCGCCCCGAGGTGACCATCCGGTCGAGCATCCGCGCGTAGTAGGCCGTGATCTCCGACTGGGTCGCGCGTTCCTGCAGCCCGGCCTCCGGGCCCGTCTCCTGCAGCTTGCCGCCGCCCATGAGCGTCGACGGGACGCCGTAGAACGCGGAGGCCCGGTGCAGCCGGACGAAGGGGTAGGCCTCCAGCCAGTGCCCGCCGACGCCGTGGCGTCGGTCGATCATCACCACGTGCGCGTCGGAGTGGTCGATCAGTGCATCGGTGAACGCCATCCCCATGGCGCCGGCGCCCACCACGAGGTGGTCGGCCCGGAGCATGCGCGTCATGGATCAACGGTGACACTCGATCCGGACGACGTAAACGCTCAATTCGGGTAGTCCTGCGGCTACCGTTCCGGCGTGACCTCCGATGTGCTCCTCGTCGGCTGCGGCGACCTCGGCGCGGCCGTCGGCCGCCGGCTCGCCGAGCGCGGCCACGACGTGCTGGCCCTGCGCCGCAACGCCGACAAGGTGCCGGCTCCCATCAAAGGGCTCTCCGTCGACCTGACGCGTGAGGCACCCGCGCTGCCCGACCTCCGGGCTCGATTCCTCGTGGTGGCCCTGACCGCGCGGCCGCGGACGGAGGAGGCCTACCGATCGACGTACGTCGAAGGCATGGCCCACGCCCTCGACGCCCTCGCGGCCACGGGATCCGTGCCCGAGCGGGCCGTCCTCGTCTCCTCCACCGCGGTCAACGCGAGCACCAACCTGCCCGGGCTCAGCGACGAGACCACGCCCGCGCACCCCAAGGACGGGCCCGGTCGGATGTTGCTGGCCGCCGAGGAGCTCTTCCTCGGGCGCGTCCCCCACGGCACCGTCCTCCGCCTCTCCGGCCTGTACGGCGGCGGCAGCACCCGGCTCCTCGACCGGGTGCTCGAGGGGCGGATCGACGACCCGCACCGGTGGACCAACCGGATCCACCGCGAGGACGCGGCAGCGGCGATCGTCCACCTGCTCACGCGACCGGAACCGCCCGAGAAGTTCTACCTCGGCACCGACGACGAGCCCGCGCAGCTCGGCGACGTGGCGGCCTTCATCGCCCGCCGGCTCGCCGCCGAAGCCCCACCGAGGGCCGATCCGACCCCGGGCCACGGCAAGCGGTTGTCCAACGCACGGCTGAGGAGCACGGGGTGGGAGCCGAGCCGTCCGAGCTACCGCGAGGGCTACGCGGGAGTGGGCTGACCGGACGGTCGGGAGCACCCCTCCGCGCGCACTAGAATCCTTGTGTGAACGACGCCCACGTCCTTGCGTACTACGCAGATGACCCCTCCCGGAGCTACCAGTTGATCCAGTGGCTGGAGGTGCTCGAGGTCCTGCACGAGCGCCACCCGGTGGGCATCGTCGTGCGCGACCCCGACGTCGCGACGTTGCTGGCCGAGCGCACGGAGCTGCCGATCATGCTCGCGCAGGGCTTCGCCGACCTCAGCGAGCTCTACGCCGAGCTCGACGCGAAGGTCGTGCTCTACTGCAACAACTCCTCGCTCAACTTCAACTCGCTGGTCGACGGCACCAAGCTGCACGTGCACATCAACCACGGCGAGAGCGACAAGCAGTCGATGGCGAGCAACAACGCCAAGGCCTACGACCGCGTCTTCGTCGCCGGCGAGGCCGCCGTGCAGCGCCACCTCGACGGCCTCCTCGAGTTCGACACCAGCCGGCTGGTCCGCATCGGCCGCCCGCAGCTCGACCTGCGCCCGGCTCCGCTGATCGCGCCGACCAGTCGCCGTACGGTCCTCTATGCCCCGACACGGGAGGGCGACGCCGACTACAACGACTACACGTCGGTCGACACCATCGGGCCTGAGGTCGTACGCCGCATCCCGGCCGTCCCCGACGTGCGCATCGTCTACAAGCCGCACCCGAAGGTGACCACGAGCCTCGCGCCCGCGATCCGGGCCGGGCACCTCGAGATCCTGTCGCTGGTCGCCGACGCGGCCGCGCGCGAGCCCGACGCCGGCCACACGACCGTGCTGACCGGCAACATCCTCGCCGTCATGCCCGACTGCGACGCGATGGTGACCGACGTGTCGTCGGTGGGCCTCGACTGGCTCTACCTCTGCACCGACAAGCCGATCCTGATCACCGACCGCCACCGGGACGCGGCACGCTTCCGCGACGAGGTGCCGGTCAGCCACTGTGCCGACGTGATCGACGAGTCCAACGTCGCCGACCTGAGCACCCTCGTCGAGGCACGCCTCGACCACGACGAGCACCACCTCGACCGGCTCGCGATGCGGCACTTCTACTTCGACGACCTCCCGGGTCGGCGACAGCACGACCCGGTTCCTCGAGGCGGTCGGCGAGCTGGTGCGCCTGCGCGACCGGCTGCTGCACGCGAAGCGACACGGCGACGCCATCACGGCCTGACCGGCTACTGCCGACGGGCAGCTCGGATCGCTTCGAGCTGCGCCAGCTCGTCCTCGTTGAAGGGCCGCAGCACGCAGAACTCGTTGCCCTCGGGGTCCGTCATCACCACCCACGTGACGTCATCGCCCCGGCCGACGTCGGCGAGGCTCGCGCCCGGGCCGAGCAGGCGCTCCACCTCGACGGCCCGGACGTCCGGGCGCAGGTCGAGGTGCAGCCGGTTCTTGCCGACCTTGCCGTCGGGCGAGAGCCCGAAGAGCAGATCGGGCGCGACGCCGTCCTGGAGCGAGTGCTCGGGCGGTTCGAGCACGACCTCGTCGGCCTTTTCAAACGTACGGCGCCAGCCGAGCGCCGCTTCCCAGAAGGACGCCAGCGTCGACGGGTCGTGGCAGTCGATGATCAGGGACTGGATCGTGAGGGCCATGGCCTTGATCCTGCCCGAAGGTCAGACGGTCAGCATCACGTCCAGCACTCGGCGTACGACCGGGGAGACCGACTCGCGCGACCACACGGCATAGAGCTCGACCGGCCGCTCGGGGTCGGCGTCGAGGGCGGTGTCGCCGCCACCGTGGACGAGCGTCTTGAAGACGACACCGGGGACGGCGAGCGAGGAAGCAGACGCGGGCGCCAGCGCCAGCCCGCGGTCGGCGGCGACGAGCAGCATCGCGGTGAGGACACGGTGGACGCGCTGCTCGATGCGCGGGTGGGCGTTGGCGAGGAACCGCACGGAGAGCTCGTGGAAGTAGCGCGACTGCTGCGGGTCGTAGCCGATGACCGGCTGGCCCTCGAAGTCCTGGGGCGTGAGGGCGCGATCCGACGAAGCCAGCGGGTGATCCGTGGGCACGACCGCCATCAGCGGCTCGCGCAGGACGACCTTGGAGGAGAGCAGCTCGGTGTCGAACGGCGGCCGGGCCAGCCCGATGTCGAGCTCGCCGCGGCGGATGCCGTCGACCCGGGCCAGGGGTGACGCGTTCGGAGAGCAGCACCTCGACGTCGGGCAGCGCGGCGGTCAGCCGACGCAGCAGCGGCCCGAGGATCGAGATGGCGGACACGGCCGTGAACCCGAGCCGCACCACGCCGGCCGCGCCGGCGTCGACGCGGCGAGCCGGGTCGCCCGCGCCCTCGACGAGGTTGAGCAGGCGGTAGGCCTCGTCGAGGAAGGCCGCGCCCGCGCCGGTCAGCGCCACCCGCCGGTTGTCGCGCTCGAGCAGCTGGGCACCGACCGTCTTCTCCAGCTTCTGGATCTGCCGGGACAATGGCGGCTGGGTCATCGACAACCGTTCGGCTGCCCGGCCGAAGTGCAGCTCCTCCGCGACGGCGATGAAGCACCGCACCTGATCCGGGGTGATCGCCATACGTGCAAAGTATCAAGCCATGCCACATCGGGCTTGGACGAGCATCGTGGGCGAAACCTAGTGTCGGTGATCACACCCCCGTTCAAGGAGCCTTCCATGCGCAAGAACGTCAGCCTCGCCGCCGTCACGGCCTCCGCGGCCCTCGCCCTCACTGCCTGTGGCGGTGTCTCGAACACCGCCGGCGGCGGTAGCGACTCCGGCGAATACCCGTCGGGCGCGGTCGAGATGCCGGTCGGCGCCTCCGCCGGCGGCTCCTCCGACCTGATCAGCCGCGAGGTTGCTCGTGGACTCTCCGACGAGCTCGGCGGCACGTTCTCGGTGATCAACCGCGAGGGCGCGAACGGCGCGCTCTCCGCCGCCGAGGTCGAAAAGGCGACGGCCGACGGTTCCGTCATCTCGGTCCAGAACGCGTCGCTGTTCGCGATCACGCCGCTCGCCGTCGGCGCGGACGAGGTCACCAGCATCGACGACTTCGACGTCGTCCGGGGCGTCTCCCCGCGACGACTACGTGCTCGTCGCCAGCAAGGGATCGGGCTTCACCAGCGTCGACGACTTCGCGAACGCCGACGGCAAGATCACCTACGGCACCACCGGTGTCGGCACCGGCGCCCAGCTCGCCTGCGCCCTGACCTTCAATGTCAACGAGACTCCCGCCGAGGCGATCCCCTTCGACGGCGGCGCCCCCGCCCTCACGGCCCTCCTCGGTGACCGAGTCGACACCGCCTGCCTGCAGGTCGGCGAGGCGATCGAGAACATCGAGTCCGGCAAGATCGTCCCGCTCAGCGTCTTCGGCCCCGAGCGCGTCGCCTTCCTCCCCGACGTCCCCACCGCCAAGGAGCAGGGCCTCGACGTCGAGGTCTCGCAGTACCGCTTCATGACCGTCCCCAAGGGCACCCCGCAGGACGTCAAGGACGCGATCTCCGAGGCCATGCAGGCAACCTTCGAGACCGAGGCCTACAAGACCTTCAACACCAACAACAACCTCACGCCGATGGAGATCCCCGGCGAGGAGGTCGTGGCGCAGCTGGAGGCGGACACTGAGCGCTACGCCGCCCCGGTGGCCGAGTACGGCATCGACCTCGGCGACGCCAGCTGATCGTGGCGACCCCGACCCGACGAGACGAGATGACCACAGTGACCGAGAGGCCCGAGCACCAGACGCCGTCGGAGCAGCCGGACATCCCGGCCGAGCTCCGGGCCGAGGTCGCCCGGGACCCGGCCGACGAGCGGCCGCCGGCCGGCGGTCCGCCGTACCAGATCATCTCGGCCGTGCTGGTCCTCGCGCTCGGCGTCGGGGCTGCCGTCCTCTCCTACGGCTACGGGCTCGGGTCGCTGCGGCGGCCCGGCCCGGGGCTGTGGCCCTTCGCGGTCTCGATCGTGATCGCCGTGCTCGCGGTGGTGCTGCTCGTCGTCGGGCGCACGCTCGACGACGCGGAGAAGTTCACCGGGGCGAGCTACCTCGTGCTGATCGGCGCCGCGACCTTCGTCGGCCTCGGCCTCCTGCTCCCCACCATCGGCTTCGAGATCCCCGCGGTCCTGCTCGGCATCGTCTGGCTCCGCTTCCTCGGCGGCGAGACGTGGCGCAGCACCATCGTCATCTCGCTCTGCACGACGGCCGGCTTCTACCTGCTGTTCCTCTACGCCCTGAAGATCCCGCTTCCCCACCTGCTCGCCTTCTAGGCCCGAGAGGAGACCCCCATGGACTGGAACGCCTTCCTCGACGGCTTCGGCGTCGTGACGCAACCGACCAACCTGATCTACTGCCCGGCCGGCGTGCTCATCGGCATGCTGATCGGTGTCCTGCCCGGCCTCGGCCCCACCGCCACGATGGCGATCCTGCTGCCCATCGCGCACGGCGCCGCGGCGGACGGCACCGAGTCGCGGCCATCATCATGCTGGCCGGGATCTACTACGGCGCGCAGTACGGCGGCACCATCACGTCGGTCCTGCTGCGCATCCCCGGCGAGGCAAGCTCGGTGGTGACGGTGTTCGACGGCTTCGCGCTGGCCAAGCAGGGCAAGGCCGGCACCGCCCTCGGCATCGCCGCGATCGGCTCCTTCGTCGGCGCCACGGTGTCGATCATCGGCCTGACGCTGCTCGGCCCGATCGTGGCCGGCTATGCACTGGACTTCGGACCGCCGGAATATGCCGCGCTCGCCCTGCTCGGTGTCCTGCTCGTCGCCACCATCGGCAACGGCAACACCATCAAGGCGCTGGTCGCCGCATCGGTCGGCCTGCTGCTGGCCACCGTCGGCGCCGACAGCTTCACCAGCGCCAACCGCTTCACCTTCGACACCCTCCAGCTCCGGGGGCGGCATCGACTTCGTCGTCGTGGCCATGGGCCTCTTCGGCGTCGGCGAGATCCTCTACAACCCGGAGGAGCGCCACGGGAAGCCGCACCTGCCCGCCGCGATCGCCAACATCTGGCCCTCGCGCACGGACCTCCGACAGGCCGCCCCCGCGATCGGCCGCGGCTCGATCATCGGCTTCTTCCTCGGCGTGCTGCCGGGTGGCGGCGCGGTGATGGCCAGCCCGGCGGCCTACGCCGCGGAGAAGCGTGTCGCCAAGGACCCCTCCCGCTTCGGGCGCGGTGCGATCGAGGGCGTCGCGGGTCCCGAGTCGGCCAACAACGCGGCCGCGACCTCGTCCTTCATCCCGCTGCTGACGATCGGCATCCCGGCCAACGCCTCGATGGCGATGCTCTTCGCGGCGCTGCTCGTCGTCGGCGTCACACCCGGCCCGCAGCTCATCGACGAGCGCCCCGACCTGTTCTGGGGCGTCATCAACTCGATGTACATCGGCAACCTGATCCTGCTGGCGCTGAGCATCCCGCTGGTCGGGGTCTTCGTGAAGATCCTGCGCGTGCGACCCGCGATCCCGGCGCCGATCACGGCCCTGATCACGATCCTCGGCGTCTACACGATCAACAACTCCGTCTTCGACATCTTCGTGATGATCGGCTTCGGCATCCTCGGCTACCTGATGAAGAAGACCGGCTTCGAGCCCGGTCCGCTGGTGCTGGCGTTCGTCCCGGGCTCGCTGCTCGAGTCGAGCTTCCGCCGCTCGATGCTGATCTTCGACGGCGACCCGACGGGCTTCGCCACCCGCCCGATCTCGGGGACGATCCCGGCCTTCATCGCGCTGGTGATCGTGACACCGATCCTCAGGGCGGCGTTGCGGCGCCGTACCCCAGACCCCGAGCCCACCGACAAGATCGACCGGGGAAGCAGGCGTGCGATGACCGTCCTCATCGGCTACGTGCCCACCCCCCTCGGCGAGGCCGCGCTCGCGGCCGGGCTGGCCGAGGCCGCCGCCCGCGGCGACGACGCCGTCATCCTGAACAGCCCGCGTCGGGGCAGCACGATCGACGCCAACCTCGTCGAACCGGCCGTCCTGCTCTCCGCGGCCGCCGACGCCGGCGTCACCGCGCGGGTCGACCAGACCGAGCACGGCGCCGACCTCGTGGAGGCGTTCGACGCCCCCGGTCGAGGAGACCGGCGCCCGCCTCGTCGTGATCGGCATGCGCCGCCGCTCCCCCGTCGGCAAGCTGATGATGGGCAGCGACGCCCAGCGCCTGCTGCTCGAGCTCGACGTGCCGATCCCGGCCGTCAAGCCCGCTCGATGAGCTCTCGCATCTCGCGGGTCGTCGTCACGCCGGTCGCGTTCGCCGACCCGCCACTGCTCAACGTCGTCGGCGTCCACCAGCCGTGGGCGCTGCGCGCGATCGTCGAGGTCCACACCGACTCCGGCCTGCTCGGGTTGGGAGAGACGTACGCCGATGAGGCGCACCGGCCCGGCTGCTCGCCGTCGCCACGGCGATCCCCGGGATCGACCCGTTCGACCTCGCCGGCCTGCGTCGGGTCGTGGTCGACGTGCTCGGGCGGGAGACCGGCGGGGCCGGGGCCAGCTTCGGCGGCATGCTCGACGTGGACTCCGCGGTCGAGACCGTCTACTCGCCGTTCGAGGTCGCGTGCATCGACCTCCGGGGACATGAGACCGGTCGGCCCGTGAGTGAGGTGCTCGGTGGTCGTGTGCGTTCGAGCGTGCCGTTCAGCGGCTACCTCTTCTACAAGTGGGCCGGCCACCCCCGGCCAGCCCGACGACGAGTGGGGCGAGGCGCTCGACCCCGCGCAGCTGGTCGCGCAGGCGCACCGAATGGTCGACGGCTGGGGCTTCGGGTCACTCAAGCTCAAGGGCGGAGTCCTTCCACCCGACCGGGAGTGCGACGCGATCGAGGCCCTGCGCGATGCGTTCCCCACGCTGCCGTTGCGCCCGGATCCCAACGGGGCGTGGACTCCGTCGACATCCCTCAAGGTCGCTTCACGTCTGGAGGGTGTCGTCGAATACCTCGAGGACCCGACGCCGGGCATCGAGGGCATGGCGGTCGTGAGCGCCGGGACCGACGTCCCGCTTGCCACCAACATGTGCGTGATCGCGATGGGGCACCTGCCGCCCGCGATCGCGTCCGACGCGGTCCAGATCGTGCTCTCCGACCACCACCTCTGGGGCGGCCTGCGCCGGTCGCAGCTGCTCGCCGGGATCGCGGAGACGTGGGGCCTCGGCTTGTCGATGCACAGCAACTCGCACCTCGGCGTCTCCCTCGCGGCGATGACGCACCCGGCCGCCGCGACCCCCACGCTGACCTACGCCTGCGACACGCACTACCCGTGGAAGACCCGGGACCTGATCAAGCCGGGCGTCCCGGACTTCGTCGACGGCGCCATCGCCGTACCCACCACTCCCGGCCTCGGCGTCGAGCTCGACCGCGACCAGCTCGGGCTGCTGCACGAGCAATACCTCGAGTGCGGCGTACGGCGACGCGAGGACACCGTCTACATGCGCACCATCGAGCCGGACTTCACGCCGAACACCGCCCGCTGGTAGCCGAGCGCGGGCATATCAGCCCCGGGGCAGTCCGGCGCCGTTGCGCTGGAAGTCCAGCAGCCGCTCGTTCTCGTAGCCGATGCGAGCCGCGGTGTCCTCGAGGTCGCGGAACATCCCCTTGAGGGTGCGGATCCCCGAGGGCGACTGACCAGCGACCGCGCCCGCGAGGGTCAGCGCCGTCGCCTCCGCGTCGTCCGCGAGTGCCGTGTGCTGGACCAGCCCGATCGCGGCAGCCTCGGCAGCTTCGACCACCCGGCCCGTGTAGATCAGCTCCTTCGCCCGCGAGAGGCCGACGAGCTGGGTCAGGCGCGCGGGTCCGACCGGCACGCCGAGGCGACTGCCCGCCCACGCCAGCTTGAGGTTGTCGCCGGCTACGCGCAGGTCGCAGCCGGCGACGATCTCGGCGCCCGCGCCGACACAGTTGCCGACGCACACCGCGATCGTCGGCACCGGGAGCTCGTCCAGCAAGCGGTAGAGGTCGGCGAAGGCCTCCATCCGGACCACCCCGCCGGCTGCGTCCAGCGGCTCCGTCACGTCGGCGCCTGCGCAGAAGGCGGTGGTCGACGTGGTCGAGAGCACGACCGCGCGCAGGCTCGCGTCCTCGGCGAGCCTCGACCAGCGCGGCGTTGAGGAGGCGCAGGGTCGCGGTGTCGAGCGCGTTGCGCTTGTCCGGACGGTTGATCCGCAGCAGCTCGACGCCGTCGTCCCGGCGCTCTCGCAGCAGGCTGGTCATGCGGGGTCGACGAAGATGTCGTAGTGGAGCTCGCCGGTCCCGCCGTACGGCGACAGGTCCGTGATGCCCCCTCGCGGAGCACGTCCACGTCGAGGAAGGTGTTGCCCGTGCACTCGCGCGCCGGGCGGGTCACGATCTCGATCGCCGCGTCGGCGACGATCTCGGGGGTCCGTGACTGCTCCAGCGTGGCCTCTCCGCCGAGCAGGTTCTGCACGGCGGCCGTGGCGATGTAGGTCTGCGGCCACAGGCAGTTGGCGGCGACGCCCCTGTCGGCATACTCCGCCGACCAGCCCAGCGTCAGCAGGCTCATGCCGTACTTCGCCGGGGTGTAGGCGGGGTGCGCCCCCAGCCACTGCGGCGAGAGGTTGAGCGGCGGCGACAGCGACAGGATGTGTGCGTTGTCGGACTGCCGCAGGTGCGGCAGCGCCTTGGTGGAGAGCAGGAAGGTGCCGCGCAGCTGGATCTGCGTCATCAGGTCGAAGCGCTTCACCGGCAAGTCCTCGCTGCTGTCCGGGGCGAGCGCCGACGCGTTGTTGACGACGATGTCGATGCCGCCGAAGCGCTCCACCGCCCGGGCCACCGCGCGCTCGACCGACTCCTCCTCGCGCACGTCGCCGACCACGGCCAGCGCTCGGCCGCCGGCGGCCTCGATCTCGGCCGCAGCGGTGTGGATGGTGCCGGGGAGGCGGGGATCGGGCTTGTCGGTCTTGGCCAGCAGCACGACGTTGGCGCCCTCGCGGGCGGCGGCGATGCCGATGGCCGGGCCGATCCCACGGCTCCCGCCCGACATGATCATGGTGCGCCCGGCGAGGCGCGTCGCGCTGGCGGGGCTGGACGAAGAGGTCGACGGTGACATGCTCGGTGACATTACATATCCGGCACGAACGTGACAATGACGTAAGACACAGGACCGCTGCGGTCGTGGCGCGAGTGTTAGATTCCGGGTGATGCCATCGACCGCCGCCGACACCAGCCTCGTGCGTCCCGTGTCCGCCCGCTCGGCCCTCCCGGGCCTGTTGCTGGGGGCCGAGGAGCCGGCCCTGTCCGCCCGTGAGCTCGTCGCCGGCGCGCGGCTGGTCGGCTTCGCCGAGCCGACGGTCCGGGTCGCCCTGTCCCGCATGCTCGCCGCCGAGGACCTCGTGCGCACGGACGACGGCGGCTACCGCCTCTCACCCCGCCTGCTCCACCGCCAACGGCTGCAGGAGGCGGCCATCCACGTGCGTACGAAGGAGTGGGACGGCGCCTGGGACATGGTCGTGGTCACGGCCACCGGGCGGTCGGCCGCAGACCGGGCGCGACTGCGGTCGATGCTGCAGGAGCTGCGACTGGCCGAGCTGCGCGAGGGCGTCTGGGTCAGGCCTGCCAACCTCGACCTCGCGTGGCCCGACGACCTCGCAGACCTGTGCGAGCGGCTCACCATGCAGCCCGCGGGCGACCCGGCGGAGCTGGCCGCGCGACTGTGGGACCTCTCCGGCTGGGCGGAGCGGGCGCGCGCCCTGCTGGCCGCGACCGACACCGACGACCCCGTCCTCCGCTTCACCGCCTGCGCGACGTCGGTCCGCCACCTGCTCGAGGACCCCGCCCTGCCCGACGAGCTCCTGCCGCGGGACTGGCCGGGAGCGGAGCTGCGCCGGGCGCATCTCGACTACCGCACCCGGCTGACCGAGACCCGGCGGGCCAACACCTGACCCGTCAGCCGGCGAGGCGGCGACGGGTGTTCCCCGAGTGCACCCGCATCGCGGCCCGTGCGGTCTCGACGTCGCCGGCCGGGACCGCGGCCGCGATGTTGTCGTGCTCGCGCTGCACCCGCTCGACGTGCGACGCGTCGCTCATGGAGTACGTCGAGGCGAGCCGGGTCCTCGGCAGCATGATCATCATCGGGCCGAGCGAGTCGAGCAGGTCGAGGTAGAACCGGTTGTCCGAGGCCGCGGCGATCGCCCGGTGGAACGCGAAGTCGGCCTCGACCGCTCCCTCGTGCCCGGCGGCCGTGAACGACTCGTGGGCGGCGGTGATCCCGGCCGCCGACGCGGGCACGATCCGGGCCGCCGCCGGGGCCGCCGCCTCGCTCTCGACCCCGATCCGGAAGTCGACCATCGCGAGCACGTCGTGCTGGTTGCGGATGGCCGACGTCCCCGTGGTGAAGGACGACGGTTCCGGTACGGCGAGGACGAACGACCCGCGGCCCCGGAACGTCTCCACCGGGCCCTCGGCACGGAGCCGCGTCACCGCCTCGCGTGCGACGGTGCGGGAGACGGCGTACTCCTCGACGAGCTCGGCCTCGGACGGCAGCTTGGCGCCGGGGGCGAGGTCGCCGCTGAGGATCTTGTCCTTGAGGCCGGCGACGACGTGCTGCGAGCGGGTCTTCACGGGGTGGATCATGCCTTGAAGGTGACCGTGTCCTCGGTGTGCGCACGCATCTGGTCGGACAGCGTGAAACCGAGGCCGGGGCGCTGCGGCACGAAGATGCGGCCGTCGCGGATCTCGATCTGCTCGTCGAAGAGCGGCGCGAGCCACTCGAAGTGCTCGACCCACGGCTCGGTCGGGTAGGCCGCGGCGAGGTGCAGGTGGATCTCCATCGCATAGTGCGGCGCCAGCGCGAGGCCGTGGTGGGCGGCGATCGTCGCGAACTTCAGGAAGGGCGTGATGCCGCCGATGCGCGGGGCGTCGGGCTGGACGATGCCGCGGTAGCCCGCGTCGATCAACGCCATGTGCTCGGGCACCGACGTCAGCATCTCGCCGGTCGCGATCGGGGTGTCGAACTCGCGCGACAGGTCGGCATGGCCGACCGCGTCCCCGAGCGTCGAGGGGCTCCTCGATCCAGACCGAGTCGTGCTGCTCGAGCTCGCGGCACATCCGGCGGGCGCGGGCGCGGTCCCACTGCTGGTTGGCGTCGACCATGAAGGGCGCGTCCCCGAGGTGCTCCCGCATGGCCGCGACCCGCGACAGGTCGAGTCGCCAGTCGGGCTGTCCGACCTTGATCTTGATGCCCGCGATGCCCGCTTCGAGGGAGGCGGACGCCTTCTCCTTCATCTCCTCGAGCGAGGCCCGGAGGAAGCCACCGGAGGTGTTGTAGACCCGGCACGAGTCGCGGTGCGAGCCGAGCAGCTTGGCGAGCGGGAGATCCGCCCGACGAGCCTTGAGGTCCCAGAGCGCGACGTCGAGCGCGGCCACCGCCTGCGTCGCGACGCCGGAACGGCCGACCGAGGCGCCGGCCCACATCAGCGACTCGTAGATCTTGGCGATGTCGCTCGGGTCCTGCCCGATCGCGACCTCGGCGATCTCCTTGAGGTGCGCGAACTGCGCCTTGCCACCCGCGCGCTTGGAGTAGGAGAAGCCCATGCCCGTCAGGCCCTGCTCGGTGGTGATCTCGACGAAGAGCAGCACGGTCTCGGTGAGCGGCTTCTGCTTGCCGGTGAGCACCTTGGCGTCGCTGACCGGGTTGGCGATCGGTAGCACGACGTGGGAGAGGGTGAGGCCGTGGATCTTGTCGGACATGGGGTTCCTTCGGGGTCGAACCAACTTGTATGATGTGTTGAGAACTTATCCGACAAGTTGCGAATCGTCCAGAGGATGTCAGTTGACCGGCGTGAGCAGCTCACCCTTGGCGAGGAAGGAGGCGACGTTGTCGAGCACCAGCGTCGCCATCGCCTCGCGCGTCTGGACCGTCGCGCTGCCGACGTGCGGGAGGAGCACGACGTCGTCCCGGCCGAGCAGGGCAGCCGGCACGTTCGGTTCGTCGGCGAAGACGTCGAGCCCGGCGCCGGCGATGCGCCCGCCCTCGAGGGCCGCGACCAGCGCGTCCTCGTCCACCACCGAGCCCCGGGCGACGTTGACGAGGTATCCCTCCGGACCGAGCGCATCGAGCACCACCGCATCGACGAGGTGCCCGGTGTCCGCACCACCGGGTGTCAGCACGACGAGCACGTCGCTCGCCTCGGCGAGCGCGACGGGCGAGTCGTGGTAGGCCCACGGCACGTCCTTCGGGCTCCTCGAGTGATAGGCGATCTGCGCCCCGAAGGGGCTCGAGTCGTTCGGCGACGGCCGAACCGATCCGCCCCAGCCCGAGGATGCCGACGACCGATCCGCGCACCTCGCGGGTCAGCGGGAAGCGCTTGCCGGCGGCCCACTCCCCTCGCCGTACGAACCGGTCGGAGGCACTCACTGGCGCAGCACGTCGAGCACCAGCGCGACGGCGAGATCCGCGACCGCATCGGTCAGCACGTCCGGTGTGTTGGCGATGCGGATGCCGCGACGCGTGGCCTCGTCGACGTCGTTGGCGTCGTAGCCGACGCCGAAGTTCACGACCGCCCTCAGGTCCGGCAGCCGGTCCATGATCTCGCCCGTCACTCCGTGGCCGTAGCCGACCACCGCCACCTCGAGCCCGCCGGTGTCGTC
Organism: Nocardioides sp. B-3; assembly: GCF_024703895.1. Classification (GTDB taxonomy): domain Bacteria; phylum Actinomycetota; class Actinomycetes; order Propionibacteriales; family Nocardioidaceae; genus Nocardioides. The sequence goes on along the minus strand of NZ_CP087968.1, from coordinate 2,144,278 downwards.
CCCGAGGTCGGCGAGCGACGGGGCGGCGTGCTCACGCTCCGGGGCTTCCTCGAGGAAGGGCATCAGAGGGCTGACGCGGACGACGCGGGGCTGGCTCATGCCGCCATCATGCAGGGGTTCCGATGGACCTGCTGATCGGTTTCACCACGATCCCGGTCGTCATCGCCTGCGGCGCGGCCCTCGCCCACGTCGGCGTGCTGGACGCCCGCTCGCAGCGGACCCTCGGCGAGATCGCGTTCTTCGTCGCATCGCCGGCACTGATGGTGGTGGTGATCAGCGAGGTCGAGATCAGCGGCGCGGTCGCCAACTTCGGTGCGTCCGCGACGGCCCCGGTCGTCGCCTTCGCGTCGTACGCCGCACTGGTCCGCCGGAGGTGGAGGCAGGACGCCGGCTCCGCGCTGATCGGGGCGCTGTCGGCCTCCTACGCCAACGCCGGCAACCTCGGCATCGCCGTCGCCGCCTTCGTCGTCGGTGACACGACCGTGGCAGTGCCGACCCTGCTCGTGCAGATGATGGTCGTCCAACCGGTCTCCCTGATGCTGCTCGACCGGCTCACCGGTCGCGGGGTCGGCGCGTGGTCGACGCTGCGGCGTCTGGTCACCAACCCGCTGACCGTCGCGTCGGTGGTCGGAGTGACGCTGGCCGTCACCGGCTGGGAGCTGCCGCGCGTCGTCGACTCCCCGGTCCGGCTGCTCGCCGGACTCGCCATCCCGGCGATGCTGCTGTCCTACGGCGCGGCCCTGCGCCTGTCCCCGTGGCCCGGGAGGGCCGGGCACAACGGGGAGGTGCTGGTGGCGACCGTGCTCAAGATGGTCGTGATGCCGTTGGTCGCCCGGCTCGTCGGCAGCGACCTCGGTCTGCAGGGGCACGCGCTGCTCGGTGTCGTCATCATGGCCGCACTCCCGACGGCGCAGAACATCTTCCTGCACGCCACGCGCTACCGGACCGGGGAAGATGTTGCCCGCGAGACCATCCTCGTGACGACGCTCTGCTCGCTGCCCGTCGCGCTGCTCATCGCCGTCCTGCTCGGCTGACCGCTCCAAGGAGAGACCTGTGCCCGACCTGCTGACAGACCTGCGCGACGCGATCGGCTCCGAACATGTCCTGACGGAGGCAGCCGACGTTGAGGCGTACGCCGCGGACTGGCGTGGCGCCTACCGCGGGACGCCGCTCGCGGTGGTGCGTCCGTCGTCGACCGCCGAGGTCTCGGCGGTCGTGCGGCTCGCGCACGACGCCGGCGTCGCGATCGTGCCGCAGGGCGGCAACACCGGCATGTGCGGCGGGGCGATCCCGTCGGGTGACGGTTCGCAGATCGTGCTGTCGCTCGGCCGGCTGCGACGGATCCGTGCCGTCGACGCACCCGGCGGGACCATCACCGTCGAGGCAGGCGTCGTGCTGGCGGACGTGCAGGCCGCCGCGGCCTCCGTCGACCGGCTCTTCCCTCTGTCACTGGGGTCCGAGGGCAGCTGCACGGTGGGCGGCAACATCGCGACCAACGCCGGCGGCACGGCGGTGCTGCGCTACGGGATGATGCGCGCGCAGGTGCTCGGCCTCGAGGTCGTGCTGCCGGACGGGCGCGTGTGGGACGGGCTGCGGTCCCTGCGCAAGGACAACACCGGCTACGACCTGACGCAGCTCTTCATCGGCGCGGAGGGCACGCTCGGCGTCGTCACCGCGGCCGTCCTCACGCTGCACCCGGCCACCCCGGCCCGCGCGACGGCGTGGGTCGCGCTCCCCTCGGTCGCCGCGGCCGCCTCGCTGCTGCCGTTGCTGCGTGAGTACGCCGCAGAGCGGCTCACCACCCGGGAGCTGGTCTCGCGACCGGCGCTGGAGCTGGTGGTGGACGCCGGACTGCAGGACCCGCTCTCGTCCGACGCGTCGTGGTTCGGGCTGATCGAGCTTGCCGGCCCGGCGGGCTCCTCCGTCGACGTCGACCTCGAGCGGGCCCTCGGCGCGGCGATCGAGCTGGGCCTCGTGCTCGACGCCGCGGTCGCCGGCTCGCCGGCACAGCGCACCGGACTGTGGGCGTTGCGCGAACGCGTGTCCGAGGCGCAGGAGTCGCTCGGGCCGACGATCAAGCACGACGTGTCGGTGCCGATCACGTCACTGTCCTCCCCGGTGGACCAGCTCGCCCCGGTGCTCGAGGCTGCCCTGCCGGGGATCCGGCCGATCATCTACGGCCACGTCGGCGACGGAAACCTGCACTACAACCTGAGTCGTCCGGTCTCACTTCCGGGCGACGACTTCGTCGCGCGCACCGAGTCGTTGTCCCGGATCGTCCACGACGCCACTGCCGCACTCGGCGGCTCGATCAGCGCTGAGCACGGTCTCGGCTCCGGGAAGGCGGCCGCCGCATCGGCGTACAAGAGCGAGGTCGAGGTCGACCTGATGCGCGCGGTCAAGGCCGCCCTCGACCCCGCCGGACTGATGAACCCGGGCAAGGTCCTGCCCCTACAGTGATCCGATGAAGGTTGCCCAGCACCTCGCCCGTGTCCTGCTCGGCTCCGCGATGGTCGGCGCCGGCGTGCTGCACCTGACCACAGCGCGCGACGAGTTCCGGGCCCAGTGCCCGACTGGTTCCCGCTGCCCGACGACTTCACCGTGCTCGCCTCGGGCGCCGTCGAGATCGGGCTCGGCGCCGCGTTCGTTGCGCTGCCGAGGAAGCAGCGACTCGTCGGCGCCCTGCTCGCCGCCTTCTTCGTCGCCATCTTCCCCGGCAACATCGCGCAGTACGTCGAGGGCACGGACGCCTTCGGCCCGGACACCGACCGAGCGCGACTGGTCCGGTTGTTCTTCCAGCCCGTCCCGGTGCTGTGGGCGCTCTTCGGCGGGGGTTGGCTGCGCCGTACGCCGCGCGACTGACCGACCTGTCCCTGCGCCGCCCTCCCGCGGCGCTACCTGAACAGTCAGGGGGTCCGTCGCGCCGGAGACCCCTGACTGTTCGGTAGCTCTCGGGGGTGTTGCAACACCTGACACGTGCAGAAGTCCCCGGATTTCCGGGGACTCCCACACGTGTCACCGAACTTTCACACCACCGTCGACCTGACTCAGATCGTCGAGCAGTTCGACGTCACTGGCACGCCGGCGAGCCGGTCCTCGAGGAACTTCAGCGCGTTCGGGTAGTACTCGAACGCCCCTCCGATGTGGCCGAGCAGGAAGCCCGTGCGGAAGGTGACGTTGGCCCCCTGCGCACACCAGCGCTGGGCGGTGCCCAGCCCCGCGCCGTACGGGACGACGTCGTCGGTGCCCGAGTGGAAGACCAGCGTCGGGACCGAGGGTTTGCGGCCGTTGCCGATGAGCTGGTCGCTGATCATCTGGTTCCACTCCGGGTCGCGCAGCATCGTCGGCACCGAGCGCCCGTCGAGGGTGAGGGTGGACGACTGGATGAAGCCGTGCGTCAGCACGGTCTCGATCACGCACTCCTCCTTCAGTTCCGCGATCACGCGCGGCCCTTGGCGTTGAGGAACGAGTTGATGTCGATGCCGTAGGAGCCCTCGCCCACGCCGGCCACGGCGTAACCCATGAAGCCGACCGTCAGGGTTCCGTCGAGCTTGTCGGCGGTGGCCAGCAGGTCTCCGGGCACGCCGCCGGTGGCGACACCGGCGATCGTCAGCTCGGGTGCGTACGACGAGGCGATCTCGGCGGCCGAGGCCGCGGCGCCGCCACCTTGCGAGTAGCCCGTGATGGCGATCGGCGTCGAGGTCGTGAGCCCGGTGTTGGGTACGGCGAGGGCTGCCCGGACCGAGTCGAGGACCGCACGACCCCGGACCTCGCGACTCATGTAGGTGTGCACGCCCGGCGTGCCGAGGCCCCGGTAGTCGGTGACCACGATGGCGTAGCCGCGGGAGAGCAGGCCGGCGATGAAGATGTTCTCGTACTCCAGTCCGCCGCCGTCGGAGAGCCGCGAGGGGGCGCAGTTGTCGGCGAGCCCCCGGGTGCCGACCGCGTAGGCGACCAACGGCCGCGGACCGGTGCCGGTCCGGGCCTTGTTGGGCACCACGAGCTGGCCGGTGACGGGGATCTGCGTGTCGTTGCGGTCGCTCGAGGTGTACATCATCCGCGTCACCGCGGCGTCGACCGGAACGACCTTGAGCGGCGTCACCCAGAACTGCGACGGCTCGGTGCGCACGAGCTTGCCCGGGCCGGCCGGAAGCGTGGCCGGAGGCGTGTAGAAGGCGGCCCCGGCGGCACCGTCGCCGCACACCGGGCGGGCGTCGGCGAGGTCGGCGTGGTCGCGATCGCTGTTGTCGCCGGAATTGTCGACCGGGATGTCGAGGCGCTCCGCCCCCGTGGTGGTCAGGGAGAGCGCCTTGGTGGCGGTGCTGTTGTACATCTTGCCGGTGTCGGCGATCTCGACGCCGTCGGCGAAGACGCGGAACCGGACGGTGCCGTAGGAGCCCATCGAGTCGTCGACGCCGACCTTCGCGGTGAACGCCGAGCACTGCCCGCCGAGGTTGTAGCTGATGAAGGACGCGGCGTGCGCCCAATCCCTTGGCGTAGGTCACGCCCTGCATCTTGAGCGCCGGCCCGTCGCCAGCGGCGGTCCCGCCGTTGGCGCGGTCGAGCTCGACCGGGCCCCAGCCGTTGCTGGGCACGCCCGGGAAGGGCCAGTCGCTGGCGTAGACAGCCGTGGTCGGCGGCGCCGGTACGGCGACGGGCGCGGCGACTCCGTCGCCCGAGCAGCGGAACTTGGCGCTGGCCCAGTCGGCGTGGTCGTAGGTGCTCGAACCCTCGGCCCGGGAGACCAGCAGGTCGACGTGCTGCGCGCCGTCGATGCTCGCGTAGATGGTCTTCGCGTCCGAGGCTCCGGTCAGGGTCGCCGTCTGCGCGACCGGAGCCCGTCGGCGACGACCGCGAACACGACGCTGCCGCGGGTGCCCACCTCGTCGTCGATGCCGACCTCGGCCCGGAAGAACTCACAGTCACCGCCGACGTCGAAGCGGATGGCGGAGTCGGCGTGCACGCCGATGCCCTTGGTGTGGCTCTTGCCGTCGACCCAGATGGTCCGGCCGTCGGTGGCCCCCTGCTCGCCGTTGGAGCGGTCGCGCTGGGCCGGCCCCCATCCGTTGACCTCCGAGACGAAGGGCAGGTCGGAGGCCCACACCTCGCCGTTGAGCGGCGCCGGCTCGACACCGGAGGATGCTGTGACAGGGGTGAGGGTCGCCGCAACGACCACCACCCCGCTCAGCATTGAGACGCGCGAGAACAGACTCATCGATTCCCCTTCCAAGGAATGTGAGTGGGTGCCCCCCGACTTCCCACCAATACGGTTACGTCACCGTAGTGACGACCGTCACTTCGCGCCAGCCCCAATTTTCAGCCCAGCACGAGCCCGCCCTCACCCGCGTCGACCGTGACCGTCCCCCGTCGGTGATCTCGCCACCGATCAGCAGTCGCGCCAGCGGGTCGCCGATGGCGGACTGGATCAGGCGCCGCAGCGGGCGGGCGCCGTACGCCGGGTCGAAGCCCGTCTCGGCGAGCCGGGCGCGGGCAGCGTCGGTGACCTCGATGCTGATCCGGCGCACCGCCGAGCGCCGCTCCAGCAGCGCGAGCTGCAGGTCGACGATGTGCGCGAGGTCGTCCTTGGTGAGCGCGTCGAACATGACGATCTCGTCGAGCCGGTTGAGGAACTCCGGCTTGAAGGCCGTGCGCACGACGCCCATCACGGCCTCGTGCTTGGCCTCCGGCGCGAGCGTCGGGTCGACGAGGAACTGCGAGCCGAGGTTGCTGGTCAGGATCAGGATCGTGTTGCGGAAGTCGACCGTGCGCCCCCGGCCGTCGGTGAGGCGCCCGTCGTCGAGGACCTGGAGCAGGATGTCGAAGACCTCCGGGTGCGCCTTCTCGACCTCGTCGAGCAGCACCACGCTGTACGGGCGACGCCGGACGGCCTCGGTCAGCTGGCCCCCCTCGTCGTAGCCGACGTAGCCGGGAGGCGCACCGACGAGCCGGCTCACACTGTGCTTCTCGGAGTACTCGCTCATGTCGATCCGCACGATCGCGCGCTCGTCGTCGAAGAGGAAGTCGGCCAGCGACTTGGCCAGCTCGGTCTTGCCCGTGCCCGTCGGGCCCGGGAAGAGGAACGACCCGGTCGGACGGTTGGGGTCCGCAATCCCGGCCCGCGATCGGCGTACGGCATCACTCACTGCCTGTACGGCGCTGCGCTGCCCGATCAGGCGAGCGCCGATGACCGACTCCATCTCGAGCAGCTTGGCCGTCTCACCCTGGAGCAGCCGTCCGGTCGGGATGCCCGTCCGGGCCTCGACCACGTCGGCGATCTGCTCGGCGCCGACCTCATCGCCGACGAGCTTGTCGACGACCTCGTGCTCAGTGGTCTCGGCGCTCGCGATCTGCTTCTCCAGCGCCGGGATCGACTCGTAGTTGATCTTGCTCGCGCCGGCGAGGTCGCCCTCGCGCAGCAGCTTGTCGGCCTCGATCCGCAGGCCGTCGAGCTGGCGGCGCAGCTCGCCCTCGCCCTCGAGCGACGACTTCTCCCGCTCCCAACGAGCCTCGAGCCCGCGCAGCTCCTCCTCCTTGTCGGCGAGGTCGGCCTTGAGAGCCGCGAGCCGTTCGACGGACGCGTCGTCGCTCTCCTTGGCGAGCGCGAACTCCTCCATCTTCAGCCGGTCGACCTGGCGCCGCAGCTGGTCGATCTCCTCCGGGCTCGACTCGTGCTCCATCCGCAGCCGCGACGACGCCTCGTCGATCAGGTCGATCGCCTTGTCGGGCAGCTGGCGGCCGGTGATGTAGCGATCGCTCAGCGTCGCGGCCGCGACGAGGGCGGCGTCGGTGATGCGCACACCGTGGTGCGCCTCGTACTTCTCCCGGATCCCGCGCAGGATCTGGATCGTGTCCTCGACGGTGGGTTCGCCGACGAAGACCTGCTGGAAGCGCCGCTCCCGGGGCGGGGTCCTTCTCGATCCGCTCGCGGTATTCGTCGAGCGTGGTCGCGCCGATCATGTGCAGCTCACCGCGGGCCAGCATCGGCTTGAGCATGTTGCCGGCATCCATCGCGGAGTCGCCGCCGGCGCCCGCGCCGACGACCGTGTGCAGCTCGTCGATGAAGGTGATGACCTGCCCGCCGGCGTCCTTGATCTCCTCGAGCACGGCCTTGAGCCGCTCCTCGAACTCGCCGCGGTACTTCGCGCCCGCCACCATCGCGGCCGGGTCGAGGCTGAGGACGCGGCGACCCTTGAGCGAGTCGGGCACGTCCCCGTCGACCACCCGCTGTGCGAGACCCTCGACGACGGCGGTCTTGCCGACACCGGGCTCACCGATGAGGACCGGGTTGTTCTTCGTCCGCCTGCTCAGGACCCGGATGACCCGCCGGATCTCCGCGTCCCGGCCGATGACGGGGTCGAGCCGACCGTCGAGCGCCGACTGCGTGAGGTCGACGGAATACTTCTCCGGGCTCTCGTACGTCGACTCCGCGTCCCGGCTCGTGACGCGCCGGTTGCCCCGGACGGCCGTGAGGCCTTCGCGCAGACCAGCCTCGGTGAGGCCGGCGTCGGTGAGGACCTTGCGAGCCGACGACTCGACGGTCGCGACCGCGATGAAGAGGTGCTCGGTCGCGACGTAGTCGTCCTTCATGCTCCCGGCGAGGTCGAGTGCACTGGCCGGGACGCGGGTGAGCGCAGCGCTGGCCGCGGGCTGCTGGACCGTGGCACCGCTCGCGGTGGGCAGCGCGCCCATCACCTGCTCCGCCCGGGCCGTGAGGAGGCTCGCGTCGACCCCGGCCTTCGTGACCGGGTTGCGGGCGGTGCCGTCCTCCCGCAGCAGCAGCGACCAGCAGGTGGATCGGCTCGGTCTGGGTGTTGCCACCGGCGGTGGCGGCCAGCTGCGCGGCCTCGATGACCTCGCGACTGCGGGTGGTGAACTTCTCGGCGCCGAACTGGCTCAACTCCGACTCTCCTTGCGATCGCGTCGTGGGGGGAACTGTGGGACCACTGTGGTCCCACTCCAACCAACGCGCCAGAAGTTGAGTCGATTCCACTCAACTCTGAGAAATTCAGAAGCCGAGCTCGGTGAGGAGGTTCTGCACGGCGGCGGGAGGACCCGGCGCTCTCGACCAACGAGTCCGGGTCGTGGCGGGCAACAACTGCTCGGACGAGCCCAGCACGCTGCGGTGCTCCTCGTCGAGGGCGAGGACCAGCGCGACCAGCCCCGGGCCACCGCCGTCCGAGGCGCGGGCGACCAGCAGCAGCCGGTCCACCGCGTCGGGCGACAGCATCGCGGGGACGTTGGCCAGCAGGCGCAGCGCCTCGGCGTCGATGGATCCGAGGGCAGGCAAGATCTCGCGCCACTCGTCGTTGCGGACGACGGCGGCCACGATCTCCTCGCGCGCCTCGGGGTCGAGGCCGGCCACCAGCCCCATGAGGCGGGCGGTGCTCCCGGCGGACAGGGCGGAGAGGAGGACCACCGCGTCGTCGTAGGTCTGCTCGACGTGCGCGGCCTCGAGGGCCGAGCGCAGCGCGTCGTCGTCGAGCCGCTGCACGATCGCCTCGAGCGCGGCGGGCTCCTCGGTGTAGAGCGCGACCTTGAGCAGGTCACTGCCCTGCGCACCCTCGACCACACCCGGGGCGGCAGCGACGGACACCACCGAGACGAAGCGGCCCGGGGTGATGTGCTCCCCACGGGCGAGCAGGCGCCGGCCGACGTCGACGACCAGCGCTCGGGGAAGGGCTCGCAGGATGGGCTCTGCTCGCTTCGGGTCGAGCGACACGGCCAGCTTGGTCAGGAAGGCGGGCTTGAGCACAGCCGCCAGCTTGACCGCCTCGGCCGGGGGAGCACCGCGGCCACGCGGGCGGAGAGCAACGGACCGAAGACCAGCTCGGCGATCTTCGCGGTCATCGGCACGGGCAGCATCCCGCTCAGCCGCCGGATGCGTTGCAGGCGGGGGCTCGTTGCGCGCGAAGAGTGCGCCGGACGCGGCCTCCCGCACGCGCGCACGTCGCCGGCGGACGAGCCACGCAGGAAGGCGAGCTCGCCCTCCTCGACGTAGAGCTCGCCTGCGAGCTTGGTGATCTCGACGCGGGTCGCGAGGTCGCTCACTGTGCGCCTCCCGGGAAGAGCAGGGAGCGGGCAACACCGCGCAGGGGCCGGGGCACGATGCGCAGCGCGCCGGTCAGCGCCTCGGTGAAGGCGGCATCCTCGGTGTCGAAGGCACGGGCAACGATCGCGTCGAGCCGCTCGATGTCTTCCGCGGGGAAAGCGGCGAAGGGGTCGAGTCGCTCGACCGGCGCGTCGATGCGCTCGGCGAGGCGGGCGAGGGGTGCATGGGGCATGGAGCAACCAGTCCTTGAGAGCGTGGGCCCGAGGTTTACATCGGTGAAGTGTGTGTCAAGGAGGCATTAGACCAGACGCCTCCCGAAATGTGTTGTCGGTGCCGCCTGCAATCCTGCTCGCCTCACGTCAGGGGGAATGGAATGCACGACGACAAGCTGGCCCGGATCCGCAAGCTGCTCGCGCAGGCGGAGGATGCGGCCGCCACTCCGGCCGAGTCGGAGGCGTTCAACGCGAAGGCGGCCGAGCTGATGGCGCGCCACGGCGTCGACGCCGCGCTGCTCGCGGCCAGCGATCCGGGCCGCGAGGTGGTCGGCGACCTCACCGTTGAGCTGTTGGCGCCGTACGCCTATGAGAAGGGCAGCCCGGGATCGGCCGTGGCTCGCGGACTGCGCTGCAGCGCGGTGCTCCGCCAGCGCTGGACCGAGGAAGGGAAGGCCTACTCGTTGCACCTGTTCGGCCACACGACCGACCCGGTGCTGGCGGAGATGCTGCTGACGAGCCTGCTGGTCCCGGGGCGCCGGCGAGCTGACGCGGCGGCCGGTGCCGAGGGGCGAGCACGCTGCGGCATACCGCCGGACCCGGTGGCTGGGGTTCGCCTCCGCGATCAGGCGTCGGCTCGAGGAGGCGGAGGCCTGCGCCGCGAAGGAATCGGAGTCGGACTTCGCCGCGGCCGGCACCTCGGCTGCGCTGGTGCTCGCCGACCGGGCGTCCATTGCGGAGCGGTCCGCGGCCGACGCCTACCCGCAGCTGCGCACCGCCCGACCGCGCTACCTGTCCGGCGGCGGCATCGCCGACGGCCACGCCGCGGGCCAGCGGGCGGACACGGGGCCGGACGACCCGCGTCGGGGCATCCGAGCGGCGACGCCTCGGTTGACGCAACCACGTTCACCTCCCAAGATTTTACGTCAAAGGGTGTCATGTAACTCCCGGTGACATTAAGGTGCGATCTGTCCACGATCCGGTGCGGACACTGTGTCCACGGTTGGGAGGCCCGGACACGGCCGGCAGGGAGACCGGCGACTCATGCAGAAGAACCCGCAGCTCACGTTCGTCACCCCGCTCCGCAGCATCGAGCTGGCGGTGGTGCTGATCCTGACGATCGGCGCCAGCCCGGCAGCGCTGGCGGCCGTCTTCTACATCCTGAGCCCGGTGCACCTCGGCCTCGCCCCGGTGGTCGTGGGTGGCGGCGCACTGCTCGCTGTGGGGGCGATCGGTGCGTGGTTGATCTCGGCACACCGCACGGGTCCGGGCCGTACGGCGCACACTGACGACGCGACCGGGCGCGGAGGGAGCGTCCGGGAAGTCGTCTCCGCTGACGGCACCCGCCTGCACGTCGAGGTGGACGGCCCCGAGGATGCCGATGTCACGGTCGTGTTCTGCCACGGCTGGTACATGGACCTCAGCACGTGGCACTTCCAGCGTGAGGCGCTGAACGAGTCCGGCGTCCGCCGCGTGTTCTACGACCAGCGTGGTCACGGCTTGTCCAGCTGGGAGGGTCTCGATCGGGGCGAGAGGGGCGTGCGGCAGCTGGCCGGCGACCTCGCCAGCGTCATCGAGGCGGTCGCACCGACCGGCCGGCTCGTGCTCGTCGGCCACTCGATGGGTGGCATGACCCTGATGGCCTTCGCCCAGTCGCACCTGTCGATCATCAAGGAGCGCGTCGACGGCGTGATGCTGGTCGCGACCGGCGCCGGACCGCTCGACAAGCAGATGACCCTCGGCCTGCCGCACTTCCTGACGCCCGCACACTGGATCGTGCGCCGCTACGCCGTGGCGATGATCGCCCTGCTCGGCCTGATGCCGGTCGGCATGGCCCGGCTGCTGGGCGTCGGGCCCTACCTCCTCTCCGCCAACCTGCTGGCGCACGCGAGCGACGCAGCCGACGACGCCGTCGCGATCACCTCCGCGACGATGTGGCGCAACCGCCTGCACGTCGCCGCAATGGCACTGCGCGCGGTGATGACCCACGACGAGCGGGACGCGGTCCCCGCGCTCGGAGTGCACCACGGTCGTGACGATCAATCCCGGTCGCGACCGGCTGATCCCCACCGCGATCCAGCTCGAGCTGGCCCGGATGATCGACGGTGCACGGATGGTCGCGATCCCGCACAGCGGCCACATGGCGATGCTGGAGGCTCCCGAGAAGGTCAACATGGAGCTCCACGACCTCGTCGTGCGTGCGCAGCAGCGGGCCGGGGCCGAGGCGGCCGTTCGCACAACAGACGCCGATATCGCGTCGTAGGGCTGGTCGTCGCGACGTCAATCCCGTTGACAGATGTTGTCACTCGTAGACTTCGGGGATGGGCGAAGGTGCGAACGGGTTCCGGGCACGCATGCACGAGCTGATGCGCGAGTCGATCCTCGATGCGGCCTCCGAAGCCGCCGCGGGTCGCGACTGGACCGACGTGCGGATCGCGGACGTCGCCGAGACGGTCGGTATCAGCCGACAGACGATCTACAACGAGTTCGGCACCAAGGACCAGCTCGGCACCGCACTGTTCGAGCGGGAGGTCACGCGTTTCGGCGACGGCATGGTGGAACAGGTCCGGGCCGCCGACTCGTTCCGCGACGCGGTGCGCGCCGCCTTCACGTGGATGCTGAAGGAAGCCGGGGAGTCCGCACTCCTCAATCGCATCCTCACCGCCCACCAGCACGGGGACCGGGAGTCGTTGCTACCGATGCTGACCGTGCACGCCGACATCTTCATCCGCCCGCTGCGCGAGCAGCTCGCCGACGCCTTCCTCGAGCGCTGGGCAGGACCCACCACCCTCGAGGCCCAGCAGGTGGCGGAGATGGTCATCCGCCCGGGCCAGAGCCGAGTCACCCTCTCCCCAGCAGCATCCTGACAACGCAGGAGTTCATCGAGACGGCGGTCGAGATGACCGTCGCTCACACCCTGATGCTGGCTCGTGCTGGTGAGGCCCCCGGCGCCCCCTCTCAATAAGGGATCGGCTGGGACTTGCACCCCTGAGTGGCAGCCGTCCCGGGCACGACCTTGATGCTCAAGTTGCGGATCGTGATCGGCCCTTCGATCACGGCGTCATAGATGTCGCCCTTGACGTTGAACAGGTCACCGACATCGGAATCGACACCGAACAGCCGGCCATTGACGCCGGCATAGCTCTCCGGTCCGTCGAGCGGGTTCACGACATCGACACCGCCGCTGTCCTTCCACGTGGTGATCGACTGGCTGGAAACCCCCGGGGGACACGTTGCCGCGAAGGGCGATGCCGTTGCCACTGGTGTTCGGCGCTGCGGACGAGCTCGCTGTCGTCACGTCGAACTGCACGTTCTTTCCGCCCACATCTGTGACGTTGAGGTCGTTGCTGCCCGAGATCACGCGGATGGTGAAGGGCAGGCCGGCGATGGTCTCGGTCTGGGAGAAGCAGAACCCGTCGAGGGCACCGGCCGCGAAGCCCATGCGCAGGACGTACTTGTTGACGTCGGCTGTGCCATCGGTGCTGGCGCCGCTGGGGCGCAGCCTGATCGGGATCATGCCGAACCCGACGTTGGAGGTACTCAGCTTGGCGGTGCTGAACTCGGCCTTCTGTCCCTGGACCACGAGGGTGGCACCACCCGGGCCGAACACCGAGCTGGACACCGATTGGACGGCGAGGAGCGCGGTGCATCCGATTCCGAGCAGGCTCATGCTCGTCGCTCGACCCCACCTCACCCCGAGCCGCCCCCGGGTCTCGGTGCGTGCGTCGGTCATGGAGTCACCGCGATCCCGGTGTTCGGCATGTTGAGGGTCGTGGGAGTTCCCGTGCACGATCCCTTGTTGGTGTTCATGTAGTAGACCCATGCGTCGAGCTCGAGGCCGTCGACATTGCCGGTGGCGATGCTCGAGAGGATGCTGCCCCACAGACTGTCATCACCAGCCGGGTCGCCCACCGTCGTGTTGATTCCGAAGACGTTGACCTTGATGTGCGTGTCTGCGCGGAGCCACAGGTCCGTGTAGACGCAAGCGTCGCCGATGTTCCAGCCGACGGTGCCCCGGTTGGCGGGAGTGAAGGTGAGCCTGTACTCCCCCGTGCCCACGGCAGTCGGAGCAGCCGGATTCGCCTGTGGGACGACGGTCATGTAGCCGTTCTTGAGGATCTGCAGGTTCTTCAGCCGCATGTGGACGAGCATCGCGTCGTCGCTCTGGGCGAAGCCCGTCGGCCAGAGTTCCTCGCGTAGAGCGTCGAGACGGTCGACCCACACGGCCACGAACCGTAGGTGCCGACGTTGCTGGGGCCTGCCGTCTGGGTGCCGTCGGCGAGCTTGAGGATCGTCGGCTGGGCGATCGTGCTGCTGCCGGGAATCCACGCCGCGCACGTGGTGTTCGTACGCGTGAACCTCCCGTCGGGGAAACGTGATGCCGTCGGTGGTGAACTGGGTCGTCGAGCCGGCGACGCTGGCTCCGGTTCCGCCGTCGGCGTAGCCGATGCGCATGTGGATCGGCGCGTTCGGGATGCACGGCGTGACCGTCGTGCCGTTGCCCGGGGAGAGCGCGTTGCCGTTCACCAAGCCAGTGAGTGGGACGGGACTCTTGGGGCATTCCGGCATGGCCGCGTGGGCCGCAGACGACTTCTCGGGATCGAGTGCTGGCGCGACCGGGGGAATGGCAGCCCGGGAGGACCAGCACGAACAGGAGCACCAGCCGTTGGCGACGTACGGCAAGGTTCACGTCGTGTCCTCGCCGTGCGTGCTGTCGTCGGAGACGCTCCGCGTGCCCTTGGCACGGCGCGGCTTCTTCTCCCCCCGGGCCCAGATCATCGATCCGCCGATGATGCCGAGCACCGTGCCGACGAGGTAGCCGCCCGGGTTGGCCGCGACGAACGCGATCAGGGCAACCGCGAAGGCGAGGATGCCCACGAGTCCCTTGTAATGCGGGGCGACCCGGGCCGTGAGTCCGAAAAGGACCAAGGCGCCGCCGAGCGTGTAGCCGGCGGAGTAGTTCCAGCCTCCGCTGATGGCCAGTCCGAGGCCGAAGTCCATGGCCCGGATGATCCAGATGCCCGCGAGCATCGTCCACAGTCCACCCCAGAAGGGGCGCGTGCGCCGGAAGCGCGGAACCACGCCCGGGCATGCACCAGCGCTCCGAGCGTCCGTGACCATTGAGCGGTCGGAGAGAGGTCGGGCGTGGATTCGTCGGTCATGGTCGTCTCAGTCTCATTCATGGGGTTGTTGCCTCGAGAGCACAATCTGCACGGGTGGCGACACCCCTGATCGAGCGCACGCGCAGGCCGGGGAGCTTCATTCCGCCCGCCATCTCGATGCCGAAGGAGCCGCCGTCGAGCTGGCCCGGGTTCATCCGTTCGGCCATCAGTCCGCTCTGTCCGTCCTGAGGGGCGCTACCGCCGCCGCTGGTCTGCCGGGCCAGACCGGCCGTTGCTGCCGCATCGGGGGCGTTCTGGCCGACATTCATGCCGGCGAACTTGTTGCCGAACGCTTCGATCTTGTCCGTGCTCATGTACATGTCCGAGACGTCGACGGCATCCACCGGGCTCTGGCCGGTCAGGGAGACCGTTGGCGTCGAGCTCGATCGGATCGCCGTTTGCATCCGTGGCGTCCAGGGGCACTGTGGTCGAACGACGCCTTGACGGGCACGCCCCCGGTGATGATCACCGACGTGGTGCCGATCGGCCCCAACTCCTGCGTGGTGATCAGGCACAGCCCGGCAAGCTTCGCGTTCTTGAAGCCGATCTCAGTCACCCCGATGTTGTCGGTCGGGCCGGTGCCGTTGTTCGGGGCCGTGAAGGCTGCGCCGTACACACCCTGCACGTAGTTCGAGTAGACCTTGAAGTGCTGGTCGCTGGTCGTGATGTTCACTGCCATGGCGGTCGAGGACACCGGGGACTGAATGACCATGAGCGCAGCAAATCCGGCGGCGACGGCAGGCGCGACGCGCCGTCGCGTGCCGAAGTTGCCGTGCTCACTTCGGGCGCCTCGTCGGTCAGCGCGGGACACCACGGCTCAGGAGCAATCGTTTTGGGTCTTGGCACCCCCGGACGACGCGCAGGTTCAGCTTGGGCAGGGTGATGTCGCCGGCCGGGTTGAGCCCGTAGCCGGCACCGCCCAGCGCAGCCACGTTGAGCCGATCGGTGTAGAGACCGAAGGTGCCTGCGGTCGGGTTGGCTGCACCCGGCCAGCTGAGTCCGGCAGAGGTGGCAACGGTGTCTGCAGACTGTCCGAGGTTCATGCCCCTGGATCAGGTTTCCGAACCCGCTGATCTCCGTCGTGTTCAGGAAGAGGTTGTTGGCGCTGATCGCCTGCGCCGCGCTCGTGCCGTTGAGGCTGCCCGTCACGGTGTCGGTGGTGACGCCGGCCGGGACGCCGGTCCCGGTGAAGGCAGTCGTGTCCGGCACCGCCCGGCCAGCCGTGATCATGAGTGAGTAGTCGCCCGGGACCCCGAGTGACTCAGTCGTGATCGCGCAGAAGCCGGCGAGCTTCGCGGTCTTGATGCCGAGCTCGGCCACCCCGACCTGCGGCGCGGACGCCTTGGACGAGGGCGCGAGGTAGGCCGCTGCCTTCTGGGCGTCGAGGTAGTTGGAGTAGATCTTGATCTGGGAGTTGCCGGTGGTGAAGTTCACCGCCAGCACGCTCTGGTAGACCATGGTGCCCAGCACGCCGAGCAGCGCGAAACCCAGCCCGACCAGTGGCAGTCCCCGCTTGCGGGTGCCGGTGCGCTCAGCTGAGGCATCCAGCATGAGGTTGTTGTGGTCGGCGGCGCGTTCTGCGCAGCGCACTCACTCGATCTCCGGTCGCCTGCGCAACTCGGTGGCGCAACGACGTGCGGGCGTCGACGCGCTTACCAGATGTGGTCATGGTGCTCCCATTTCTCCCCGGTCGGCGTGATCACGCCGACCGCTCCCCAAACCTCACGCCGTGATCGTTCACGGCGGCTCCCCGAGAATTCGGTGCGACTACTTGGCGGCCTTGGCCGATCGGCGGGCGGCCCGACGCTCGTCGCGCGACGCCATCTTCGCCAGCTGCTTCTCGGAGTAGGGCGTCCAGGGCGAAGCACAGGCCGGCACCGATGATGCCGAGTGTCATCCCGACGACGAAGCCACCGAGGTTGGCCAGCGGCAACGACGCCACGGCCAGCAGCGCCGCGAAGATCGCCGGGAACATGCGCTGGCTCGGCGCCACCATGCACACCGGGGCCGCGATCATGATGCCGCCGCCCGAGAAGACCGGCAAAAACGCCGGCAACCCCGTTTGGACGAAGAAGCTGGCATTGCCGCCGACAACCGGATCAAGAATCAGGTAGCCGCCAAGTGCCAACACGAGCGAGCCCCAGAACGGCCCGGTCTTGCGGAAGTGTGCGAATCGGGCGCGAACACGCGCGAGGAGTCCACCGGCCCGGGGCGGCGGCCGCCTCCGGCGTCTCGTCGGTGCGGGTGGCTGCGGGCTCAGTCATCAGGTCCATCTTCGTCTCAGCTCATCTGCTTGTCTGCGGAACCGCGGGCGGTGTGGTCGAGGAACGAGGTCCTCGACCACACCGCACAGCGCTGGTCAGGAGATCAGCAGGTCGGCGCGGTGGCGCTCTTGGCCGTCTTGATCGCGAGGGTGGTCAGTCCCGACAGGCCACCCGGCAGGTCGGCACGGTAGGCCGTCGCGCTCAGGTCGTTCATGACGGTCTGGTTGGTCGCGTCACCGTTGGCGGTGAGCGCGAATCCCGACCCGTTACCAGCGGTGTCGTAGCCGGTGTCGCCGTCACTCCACCCGGCCAGCGACGAGGCGCCGCTCTGCGTGGCGCCGACGACGATCGCGCCGCCGATCTTCGTGCCGGCCCCGTTGGCGCTGAGCTCAGCCGCGTTGAGCAGGGTGTCACCGAGGACGAAGTTGGTGCCGCCCGGGCAGAAGGCGACGCTGACGTCGCCGACGACCGGGATGTTCTTGGTGACGGCCATGCCGAGGCCGTTGGCCGAGGCGCCAGACACAGCAGCGACCGCGCTGGACTTGCTGCCCGCCGTCGTGGCGGGACCCGCGAAACCGGGACGGACCGAGAGGTCCGTCGCCGACAGGCTGGGCGACGTGAGCTTGAAGGAGTCGGCCGACGCGAAGGCCGCGCCCACCATTCCGTTGAGGACGGCAACGCCGAGTCCGGCGCTCAAGACCGTCGCGGGGACCGTCACGGCTGCGAAACGACCGAGGCGGGTGCGACCCATACCCTGCTTGTTCATTTGTTTCCCTCCCGGGAATCGGCTTGTCGCCCATCCGGTACGGGCGAAGCCACTGGACACACTAGGTGCCGCTGCCGAGGCTGTCTACAAAATGATGCAAAATGTCGTTCACTTGACGAAACTGCCTCAACGTCAACCAGAATCCACTATGGTTTGGGCTCGTTCTACTCACCCCCGGAGGGTCATCATGCGGTTTCATGACGAGCGCGGCTCGGCGATCCTGCGCGGGCTGGGTTGGGTACTGACAGCAGTCGTCCTGAGTGCACTGCTCGTCATAGCCGCGGCGTTCACGAGCTCGGTCGTGGTGCAGGGCGACAGCATGGAGCCGACAGTCACGACCGGCGATCGAATCGTCGTGAATCCTTTCGGGGGGCACTACGGAGCGCTTCGACATCGTTGAGGGGCTCGTTCGCCGGTTTCGAGGGAAGCGCGGTCATCAAGCGGGTGATCGGACTTCCGGGGGACAGCGTCAGCGTCGAGACGCCGCAAGGCGACCGACCGACCGTGCTGGTGCGGCCTGCCGACGGGAGCGGCACCTTCACGGTGAACAATCCCCGGTGGCGTGGCCGGGTGGGCACACGCGTCCTTGGCTGCTGCAGCAGTGACGGCAGCGCGGGCAAACGGAGCCAAACACGCTGGAGCACCGTGCCCGACGACTCCTACTGGGTCATCGGCGACAACTGGGGTGGCTCCGACGACTCACGCACGTACGGCTTCATGAAGACGAGCGACATCCGTGGCGTCGCCATCTGGCGGCTGACGCCCCTGCCCTCCTTCGGCCTTCTCGAGAACGCCGACATCTCGCTGGATCCGGCTCCATGACGCAACCGGAGGCAGGATCCATGACTGGCGCGACCATGCCACACGGTGGCGTAAGGCTCTTTCGCTTTCTCCTGATCGGCACTCCGGGCCCGGTCGTGTCACTCATACTTGCGGCCGGCATCTTCCTCGGCTGGTTTCCGTTGGCACTCTCCGGCACGATGCCCATCACGATGTCGGTGTCCCACGGGACTGCTGACAGCTTGCTGATCGGGGTGGGGTCGGACACCAGCGTGACCCGCCTGTCCCCGACGGACTCCGCTCGCGGCGCTGCCATGGTCGACATCACAGATGGACAGCTGGACGACCTGTGCCTCCCCGGTGCGGGCCGACATCCCCCTGTTGGGGCGCTGGGGCAGCCTCAAGGTCACGTCTCCGGACTCGGTCCGGCTCGGTCAGGTGACGCTCGCGGCAAGCAGCTTGAAGACCGGACAGCTCGACACCGGTCCGATGGTGATCGGGCAGCCTTCCACCCGGGCCGTCGAAGACCCGGGGGTGATCGGGCATGGCGTCTTCACGATGTCGAGCACCGGTGACGACGCCGCCGACATGAACGACACGGATGCCGACGTCTACGGCCTCGTTCTCCGTGACGGCATGCGGTTGTCCTCAGCAGCCGTTCGCGCCGCGTGGGGCGATCAGACCTGCTGAAGCTCAGCTGACGGGCCCGGGCTGGAGGCCCAGTGGTCATGGCGAGGATCCCGTCGACCATGCGCCCACGATCGAGGTCGGTGGGCGTGACGAGCTGTCCCGGGATGAAGCGGACGGTGTGCTCGGTGCTCACCTCGACCGCTTCCCGGTCGAGCTTCGGCCACCGCTCGAGGAGGAGCTGAACGACCTGCTCGCGCACCGGCTTGACGATGGCGTCGGAGTGCACCGTCAACAGTGGGATCAGACCGTCGGTCGATCCCGCCCGCGCGTCGGCGACCATGCGAGTCAGGACCCGGTGCTCGACGACCTCGTCGAGCATCCACATGATCGAGGCGCGCATCGCGACGTCGAGGCTCTCGCCCGCGTCCATCCGCTCCTCGAACCCCGCAATGAAGCGGTCCTTCTCTCGCTCGTAGAGCGCCGGGACGAGGTCATCCTTGGAGCCGAACTCGTTGTAGATGGTCTGCCGACTGACGCCGACCACCTCGGCGAGGTCGGCCATCCGCACCCGGCTCCACGAGACCTCGGTGGCCTTGGCCCAGAGCCGCGTCGAGGATGGACGAGCGCAGCAGGCCCTGCACCCGGTCGTGGAACAGCCCGCCTGCTGACTCAGTCATACGTGAATCGTGACATGGCCCGTCTGGTCACAAAGAACTGAAGTGGCCCGGTGTGACCAGACGCTCAGCTGGCCGGGTCACGAGATCAGACGGGACTGCCGTCCAGTGACTGCTCCACCATGTGCACGATCGTGTCGATCAAGACGTCCTCCGGAAAGTCGCTCGGCACGATCACCATGCTCATCACGAGCCGGATCACGAGCTCCACCGGGATCGTGGCGCGATCGGGGTCACCAGAGGGCCACCGCGACTCGAAGTAGTCGCTGAGCGCGGCGCGCGCCGGCAGCAGGATGTGGTGGGCGTTGACCGTCAGCAGCGGCAGGAGCGTCTCCCGTGCCGGCGTTGCCGGTCCGGGCGTCGCGCAGGGTGCGCTGCACCATCTCGTTGGCTCGCGCCTGCGCGAGGATCCAGACCACGCTCGCCCGGATGGCCTCACTGAAGCAGCCGGCTTCCTTGGTGGTCTCCGGGATGCCGACGGTGTAGGCAGCCATCTCGTGCTCGAACAGGGCCCGGCCGAGCCGGTCCTTGGAGCCGAACTCGTTGTAGATCGTCTGCCGGCTGACCCCGACGTCCTCCGCGATGTCGGCGATGCGGGACCTCGGCTCCAGTCGACCTTGTTGGCACGCGTCGCGGCCGCCGCGAGGATCGATTCGCGCAGAAGGGTGTGCATCCGGTCGCGGAAGCTGCCCTCCCCGCCCGCCCTCTTCTCAGCCACTGTCGTCATGCCAAGGAACTTTACACGCAGCGTGGTACGACAAACGTCGCGACCCCCTGATCGGACCGACCCTTTGCGGAGTCTTTACCCGGGACTCAAGCCTCGGGCTGTGCGTGGTCGGGCAGGTCCTTCGCATCTCCAGCGTCCACCAGCACGGCGCGGCAGAAGTCCTCGCCGAACGGCGTGAGGTTGATCGAGCGCCGCAACACCTTCGCGTGCCGCACCGACTTCATCGCCGCGATCACGTCGGGCTGGGCCTCGAGCACCCTGGTACTCCATCGGGTCCTTGACCAGCTCGCGCGAGAACCAGACCATGCCGAGGCGAAAGAGGTTGTGCAGGTAGGACGGCACCCGGTCGACGTAGCGACACCCCGCGCGCGGGCCGATCATCGTCAGCCCCGGCTTCACGAGGGTCGAGCTGACCATGCCCACCGCACCACCAGTGCGTACGTCGACACTCGGCTGCGGTCCGCCACGCATCAGCAGCACCAGCACCCGCGCCTCGTCGGGCGCGAGCTCGTCGAGGATGCGCTCGTAGGCCGGGTGTGCGGAATCGGTGCGCCACACGTCGCGGCTGCGCTCGAGCAGCTCGTTGCCCCGCTCGCGCAGGCTCGGGACGCGCCGCATCACCCGGTGGCCCGTCGACTGGAGCTGGCCGGCGAACTTCTGGCCCGGCGCGAGGACGGGGTCGGCCAGCTCGCCGAAGGAGTCGCCGATCTGGGCCGGGATCACCGGCAACGGCGCGCCTGCGGACACGCGCGCGTGACGTCGGAGACCGGGTGAGCGGTCTTGCCGACATCCTTGACCAGCGACTGTGCCTCTTCTCGGTCGGTGGTGGCCCGGGCAAGTCGGCCGGCGACCTTGGCCGACGTCATCAGGCCCCACTCGGTGCCGTGCAGCCACGTGGACGCCGCGAGCCGGGCGAGCCCGGGGACGTCGGTCATGCCCGGCCCGATCGGCTCGGGCACGTGCACGCTGTCCTCGACGGGCAGCTTGTCGCCGTACGCCGAATCGAGCTCGCCGGCAGTCACATCACGCTCGGTCGTCATCCGCCACCCACTCCAAAGATCGCCAAGTGAATCAACCCACCTGCAAACCCCATGATGGCGCCGTGGGCGTAAAGCATCCACTCGTCCTCCTTGAATGCCGACCGCATCATCTCGACGAACTCGTCCGGCGGCAGGGCCTTGGTGCGGGTCGAGAACATCTCCCGGATCCGCACGGACTGCAGCTTGCTGAACTCCGGGTCGTGGAACGGCCGGACGGTCTGGAGCATCGCCTCCTCGGCGAAGGACTCCTTGATGTTGTCGTAGGACTTGCGCCCGATGGCGATCCGGGCGGCCGCGCGCAGCGGGCCGGCGGCCTTGTCGATGGCCGGGCCGAGGGCCGTCACCAGCATCTGCCGGGTGCGGTCGCCGCGCGGACCGTCGAGGAGGAAGTCGCCGATCCGCTCGAGGGTGACGACCTCGTCGGCGATCAGCCGGGCGTAGATCTCCGCGGCCTCGTTCTGGCGCTTGAGGAACAGTCCGTGGAACTTGAAGCCCATGATCCGGGTCGGGACCAACGGCTCGAAGATCAGCCACATGCCGAGCTTGTTGGTGATCCAACCCACGAGGATGCCGAGGACGGGCAGCAGCCGGGCCCGGTGGAACCAGTGGTCGGCGAACGCGACCGGGATGCCGAGCAGGAAGCCGAAGATGGCACCGAAGTGGACCATCATCCGCAGCTCGTGGGCGCCGATGTCGCGGAAGACCCGGACGACGAGCTCGGGGTGCTCGCGGAAGTGGTTGATCACCATCAGCTTGGGGTCGAGCAGCTGATCGATGTGCTCGCCGATCTGGTCGGTCACCGACCGGGCCACGGCGGGGAGCTGCGTCTGGACCCGCGCGATGACGGCGCGCTTGCCCACCGCCGGCAGGTCACGCCACAGGGTCGGGTGCTCGCGTCGCATGACCGAGTCGACGAGCTCGGGGAGCTCGGGCTCGAAGACCCTGACGATGTGGTCGGCGATGCGGTCCGGCTCGAGCTGCTGGTAGAAGTCGGCCGGGGTGCCGATCTTGGCGATCGCCTTGTCCACGGCGATGCTGCCCATCTTGGCGGCACGGGCGGGGACGATGCCCTGCCAGCCGACGCCGCCGGTGAGCAGCCCCGGGATCTCCCGGATCTTGTGCGGCGCCTTGCGCGTCAGGTCGGCGAGGCCGCGCACCTGCCAGCCGTGGAAGTGGATCGGGAAGAACAGCATCCACAGACCGGTCAGGTTGATGAGCCAGCCGATCGCGGCGGTGAAGAGCGGGATCGACGCGAACGCCAGCCACTCCATCGGCTCGTCGATGCGCTGCAACGTCCAGTCGACGTGCAGCAACCAGTCCCAGAACTCTGACAAGGCACAACTCCCACTCCGGCAGTCGAACCTCCGGCCCGACAGGCGCACACTAGGCGATCCGAAGACAAATTGCCTCTGTTTGTCAAGAGTGTGGACACGGGCGCCCAGCGCGCCGGAACGGCGATTCCCTGACATCGTAGGCCCATGCATCCCGACGCCCGGCTGGTCGTGATCGACCCGCAGCGCATCTTCGCCGCCCCCGACAGCCCGTGGGGTTCGCCCATGTTCGCCGACATCCTCGATCCCGTGCACGGCGACTCGCCGCCGTCGCAGGGGACCGCACCGTGGTCACACGCTGGGTGGCCCCCGCCCCGGCGCACGGCAGCTGGGCGCCGTACCTCGAGGCATGGCCGTTCGCCGACGTGGCACCTGACGACCGGCTCTTCGACGTCGTCGACGAGCTGCAGGACCCGGCCGCCACGGTCGTCACCGCACCGACCTTCGGCAAGTGGCCGGCGTTGGAAGCGGTCACCGGCCCCACACCGCACCTCGTGCTGGCCGGCGTCGCCACCGACTGCTGCGTCATCTCGACCGCGCTCGCGGCCGCCGATGCCGGCGCCACGATCACGATCGTGTCCGATGCCTGCGCGGGTTCTACGCCGGAGAACCGGGCGGCGGCGCTGCACGTGATGGGGCTCTACCCGCCGCAGATCACCATCGCGACGGCCGCGGAGGTGCTGGCGTGACGAGGGTGATCCACACCGGCCGGGCCCCGGTCGACGTGGTGGTCGAGGTGCCCGACCTGCCCGAGCGCGGGCAGAACGTGATGGCGACGTCGGTCACCGACTACGCCGGTGGGGCCGTCACCGTGCTCGTCGCGGCCGCCCGGTTCGGTGCCGAGTGCGTGCACGCCGGGGCCCACGGGACCGGCCCGCACGGCGACCCCGGTCCGGCACGCGCTCGCCGACGAGGGCATCGGCCTGAGCGCCCCGCCCATCCCCGGTCACGACACCGGCATCTGCGTCGTCCTGATCGAGCCTGAGCGCCGAGCGCACGTTCTGTCACGACGCTGGGGGCCGAGCGCGAGATCACCGTGGAGTCGCTCGCCACGTCGGCGCCGAAGGCGGGCGACCTCGTCTGCGTGACCGGGTTCTCGCTCGCGCTCGCACAGACCGGCGAGCCCCTGCTCGCCCTGGCTGCGCACCCTCGACGAGGGCGTCGTGGTCGTCCCGGATCCGGGCTCTGCCTTTGCGGGCCTCTCCCCGCCGTACGCGAGGAGATGCTGGGGTTCACCGATGTCTGGTCGAGCAACCCGGGAGGAGGCCGCCGACATCCCGGGCACGCCTGAGGCCGACGACCTCGCGGCCGTGACCGCCGCGGTCGCTCCGCTGCTGCGCGGTGACGCGATCACGATCGTGCGCGACGGCGCCGCCGGCTGCGCGGTCTTCGCGGACGGCGAGACCACCGTCGTGCCCGGCTTCCCGCAGACACCGGTCGACACCAATGGCGCCGGCGACACCCACACCGGTGCGCTGATGGCGGAGGTCGCCGCCGGCACCGACTGGGTCGAGGGCTGCCGTCGCGCCAACGCCGCGGCGGCGATCAAGGTGACCCGCCGCGGTCCCGCGACGGCGCCGACGGCGGCCGAGGTCGACGCCTTCCTCGCGTCACAGGCGGTCGAGTGAACCTCCCCGTCCTGCAGGCCGACTGCACGCGGTGCTTCGCGTTGTGCTGCGTGCTGTTGCCCATGCAGAAGGGCGAGAGCTTCCCGGTCACCAAGCCCGGCGGGCGCCCCGTGCGACAACCTCACGGCCGACGACCGGTGCGGCATCCATGCCAACCTGACCGAGCAGGGCTGGTCGGGCTGTGTCGCCTTCGACTGCTTCGGCGCCGGCCAGCAGGTGTCGCAGGTGACCTACGCCGGGGTCTCGTGGCGCGAGCACGACAACCTCGGCGAGATGGCCGCCGTGCTGTCGGTGATGCGGCAGCTGCACGAGGTGCTCGCGCTGCTCGACGAGGCCGTACGCCGCAACGAACCCTCCGCCGCCACCCGGCTCGAGCGCATCGTCGACCTGATCGGGCGCACGCCCGAGGAGCTGCTGACCATCGACATCGACGAGCTGCGAGCCGACGTCGGCGGAGTCCTCACGGCCACCAGCCGCGCCGTCCGTGCGGGCTGGCCCGACGCGCTCGACCTCGCGGGGCAGGACACGGCCGGGCGCGACCTGCGTTCTCTCGACCTGCGTGGCGCCGCGCTTCGCGGCGCGACCATGCTCGGCGTCGACCTGCGCGAGTGCGACCTCACCGACGCCGACCTCCTCGGCGCCGACCTGCGCGGCGCGGACCCTGCGGGGCCGACCTGTCAGGCGCGCTGTTCCTCACCGTCGCGCAACGCGGCGTACTGAGGACCTGACGTTGTGGCGGTGAGGATGCCGGCCTCCCGGGCTGCGGTGACGGCCGTGAGCCGATTGGTGACGCCGAGCTTGCGATAGATGTGCTCGAGGTGCTTGCTGGCGGTGCGCGGCGCCATCTCCGAGGCGGAGCGCGATCCCGTAGGCGGTGTGCCCGTCGGCCAGATGGCGGAGCACGGCGAGCTCAGTCGCGGTGAGGCCGGACCTGTCAGCAGATCCGCAGCTCACGGCGCCGTACGCCACGGGGCCGGTGAGCAGGTACAGGCCGCGGATCAATCCCCGGAGGTGGCCGGCGAGCTCGAGGTCGTCGTCCCGGAAGTCGTCGGTGGCACGGCTGAGGATGAAGGTTCCGTGCCTGCCGCCGTCCGGGAGATACGGAATCGACAGCTGCTGCTCGCCCCCGACCGGCTTGAGGTAGTCGTCGATGAGACGCCAGTCGCAGCTCGGCACGAGCGCCCCGGGCACCCGGCCCGTGCTCTGCGGCGCCGGGTCCCGGGTGATGACGAACCACTGCAGGAGCGGGTGCCGCATGAGGATTGGGTCGAAGTCGTGGTGGTAGCGCTCACCACCGTCCTCCGCCCAGATGGGAGTCAGGTGGGCGATGGCGGCGAGGTCGATCGACGGCCAGAGCTGCACGCCCGAGCGTCCGGAGTGCTCGCGCCAGTTCCGGGGAGATTGCCCCCACCGCGAACGTCCGGTTGAGCTGCGTCGCGATGGTCGCGACCGGGAACGCGTCCTGCGGCCGCTGGAGGAGGTCGCCGACGAGGTCGATCCACTCGACGATTCGACGGTCGGTCTTCATGGGCGCCTCCCAGCCCACATCACGCTACTCCGCGCCGCTACGCAGTTGTGCGTATATCCGGGGCCATACCCAAACCCGGACCATCAGGTATGGAGCCCCCGCTGCCTCCCCTGTCGCCCGGGCCCGACATCCGGGGCCTGCGTGCGATCGCCGTGGGAGTGGTGATCCTCGGCCATGTCCACCTGCCCGGCTTCGACGGTGGCTTCGTCGGTGTCGACGTGTTCTTCGTGCTGTCGGGCTTCCTGATCTCGTCCCTGCTCCTGCACGAGGCGACCACGACCGGACGGGTCAGGCTGGGCCACTTCTACGCCCGACGAGCGCGTCGGATCCTTCCTGCCGCCGGGCTCGTCCTGATGGCGACGGCGGTGTTTGCCGCCCTGCGGCTGCCACTCACCCGCGTCTCCGAGGTCGTCGACGATGTCAGGTCGGCGGCCCTGTTCACCGCCAACATCCACTTCTCCCGCCCGGGCACCGACTACTTCGAGGACACCCGTGCGGCCTCACCGGTCCAGCACATGTGGTCACTGGCGGTCGAGGAGCAGTTCTACCCGGTGTGGCCGCTGGTGGTGGCCCCGGTGTTCGCGCTGAGCTTGAAGCGCCGGCAACGGTTCACCCGGATGGTCGTGGGTCTCGCCCGGCTCGGCTCACTGGGATGGTCCGTTGCCCTGACGTCTGCCGAGCCGGTGGCTGCCTACTTCTCCTCCGTGACCCGCGCCCGGGAGCTGGCCACCGGCGCGTTGCTGGCGTTGGCCGGACATCAGCTGGTCCGCCTGCGCGCGTGGTCCCGCCGGGCTCTGGCACTGGGTGGCCTCGCCACCATCGGGCTGGCCGTCGTCACGTTCGACGCATCCACGCCGTTCCCGGGATGGCGCGCCGCGCTTCCCGTCCTCGGCACTGCGGCAGTCATCGCTGCGGGGGCAGGTGGGTCGATCGGGATGGCTCGCATCCTGACGGTCCGGCCGATGCGGTACGTCGGCGACCTCTCCTACTCGCTCTACCTGTGGCACTGGCCGGTGCTGGTGCTCGGGGCTTACGAGCTGGGTCACCCGCCCGGTGCGCTCGAGTCGGCGATGCTGGTCGTGGTGCTTTCGGGCGCCGCCGTACTCAGCTTCCATCTCCTCGAGGACCCGATCCGTCATCAGCGGTTCTCGGTCGTCCACGGGGTCCGGGCCTTGGCCCTCTGGCCGGTCACGCTGCTCCTCGTGCTGGGTACGGCGACGTGGGCCCACGCCCACGCGACGTCCGCCTTCGAGGCGCGGATCCGAGGCAACCCCGACCGAGTCCTCGACCCTGCGGTGGCCAGCGCCGCCGAAGGCGTCCACTCCGATCGACGGACCGAGAAGTTGGCGGAGCCCGACATCGGCCAGCTGATCCGGGACGCACTCGAGCAGGCGGACGCCGACCGTGCCATCCCGTTCCCGCTCGTCAACTTCGACAACCTGCGCCGCGACTCGTGGCACCTGAAGTACGCCTGCCACGCTGACTGGGAGCAGACCAGCTACAGCGTGTGCAACGAGGGCGACCGGCGGGCGACGCGCACCGTCGCGCTGTACGGCGACTCGCACGCCGGGATGTGGCTCCCGCCCCCCGGACCTGCTCGGCCAGTACCACGGCTTCAGGGTGGTGCCGCTGATGAAGATGGGGTGCGCCCCCTTCGACGTCGTCCAACTGCACCGCGGGCTGCCCCACCCGACCTGCACGCCCTTCCGGGCCCGGGCCCTGCGGCAGCTGCGCGACTTGCAGCCCGACGTGGTCGTGGTCGCCTATCGCAGCCTGCTGGAGATGGCTCCACCCGACGGCCAGACCGTGGACGGTGCATGGTCGTCCGGTGCGACGTCGAGCCCGGGCGCGGCTCCGTCGACTGTCGCCACGCGTCACAGTCATCTCAGACATCACCGCCCGCGACATTCGACCCGGCGACTGCCTGACCGCGCCGCGGTCGACGATGGCGACATGCACCCAGCGGGAACAGTCCGTCTCCACGACCGGCAACGCGCTCACCCGGGCTGCTGCGCAGCGCACCGGTGCTCGCTTCTGTCGATGTCACGGACCCGGTGTGTGCCGAGCACCGTTGCCCGCCTCGTCGCCGGCGGCGTGGTGGTCTACCGGGACGGTTCGCACATCTCATTGACACGGAGCCACGTCGTGGCGGCCGAGCTCGGTCGCCAGCTGGGCCTCTCCGGCCCGGCGGGTTGACGTCAGCTGGGGCGCCAGACCACGACCGACTGACCGGTCACGGAGTGACGGAGCACGGGCAGCGTGTTGGGGTGCGCGGTGCCGGCGGCGATCCGGGCCCGGCGCAGCGCCGCCCGGGTGACCTCGAGCTCGGCCTGCAGGTCCCGGTTGCGCAGACGCAACGCGGTCACCCGGTTGTCGAGGTCGAGGATGCGGCGTACGCCCTCGATGCCGATGCCGTGCGCAGTGAGGTCGGCGATCTCACGCAACAGCTCGAGGTCGTGGTGGGAGTAGCGTCGCCCACCACCGGCGGTGCGGCCGGGCGTGATGAGGCCCATCCGCTCGTAGGTGCGCAAGGTCTGCGGGTGCAGCCCGGTCAGCTCGGCGGCGACGCTGATGACGTAGACCGCCGCGTCGGGCGCAGGGCCGCCGAAACCCGTCATGACTGCGCGTCCGTCAGGAGCTTGGCACGCAGGGACGACGGGCCGGTGGCCGCGCGGTAGGCCTCGAGGGCCTCGCGCGCGGTGTCACCGAGGGTCGCCGGCACCTGTACGGCGACGGTCGCGAGCAGGTCGCCCACAGTGCCGTCCTTCCCCGGCGACGCCCTTGCCGCGCACCCGGAAGGTGCGGGCGTTGGGGGTGCCGGCCGGGATCTTCAACGTGACCGGCTGACCACCGAGCGTCGGGATCTTGATGTCCGCGCCGAGCGCGGCCTCGTCGAAGGAGACGGGCACCTCGATGGTGAGGTTGTCGCCGCTGCGGCCGAAGACCGGGTGCGAGCCGACGCGCACGGTGACGATCAGGTCGCCGGCGGGGCCGCCACTCTCACCCTTGCCGCCCTTGCCGCGCAGCCGGATCTTCTGGCCGTCCTTCACACCGGCCGGGATACGCGCCTGGATCGTCCGGGTCGACGGACCGTGGCCCGAGCCGTGGCAGGTGGGGCACGCCTCGTCGTACACGAGCTGACGACCGCCGCAGGCGGGGCAGGTCTCGTTCATCGAGAAGCCGCCCATGCCCGCGACGATGAACCCGGCACCCTCGCACGTGGGACAGATGTGCGGTCGGGTGCCCGGCTTGCCGCCGGTGCCCTTGCAGGTGGCACAGGGAGCGTCGGACGTCAGCCGCAACGAGATGGTCGTGCCGTTCAGGGCCTCCTCGAACGGCAGCGTGGTGCTGGCCTCGAGGTCTGCTCCCTTGGTCGGTCGCGGACCCCGGCGGTTGCGCTGCTGACCCGCACCGAACAGGTCGCCGAACATGTCCCCGAAGCCGCCACCGCCACCCGCGCCCCGGTCGCGCAGGAAATCGTTGACGTCGAAGCCGCCCCGGCCGGCGCCGCCCCGGTTGAACCCGGTGGGGAAGCCGCCGCCCGCGGAGACCGAGCGGAACTCGTCGTACTTCTTGCGCTTGTCGGCGTCGCCGATGACGTCGTAGGCCTCGGCGACCTTCTTGAAGACGTCGTGCTTCTTCGCGTCGTCCGGGTTGGAGTCGGGGTGGTTGGCGCGCGCGAGCCTGCGATAGGCCTTCTTGATCTCGTCGGCGCTCGCGTCCTTGGCCACGCCGAGGACGGCGTAGAAGTCCTTGGTGGCCCAGTCGTTGCGGAAACTGTTCTCAGCCACGCAGAGCTCAGCCCTCGGCCGGGTCGACCACGAGCACACGGGCGGCGCGCACGACCCGGTCGTTGATCTTGTAGCCGGCCTTCGCCACCACCTTGGCCGTGACGACCTCGACCTCGGGGTCGGCGCCCATGTGGCTCAGCGCCTCGTGCAGCGTCGGGTCGAAGGCGTCGCCGGGCTCGCCGAACCGGGTCAGCCCGAGGCCGGTCACGATCCGCTCGAGCTGCTCGGCGACCGCCTTGAGGCCACCCTCGAGCTCTCCGTGCTCGCGGGCGCGGTCGATGGTGTCGAGCACCTCGATGATCGGCTGGAGCACCTTGTACGTCGCATTGTCGGCGATCAGGGCCCGGTCACGATCGACACGGCGCTTGTAGTTGAGGAACTCGGCCTGCAGGCGCTGGAGATCGGCGGTCCCGCTCGACCAGCTGGTCGTCCGCCGACGGGGTCGGCTCGCCCTCGACCTCGGCGATGTCCCGGGGGCTCGAGCGGCCCGCCCTCCTCGAGAAGGTTGTCGACGCCGCTGATGTCCTCGGCGTGCGAGTCGATGTGCTCGCCGGCGGTCTCGGTGCCGGCCGAGGCCGAGGCGCCCTCCACGGGCACCTCGACCTCGGTCTCGTTGGCCATCTCGGCTGCCTCGTCCCCGAAGGATGAAGTCACTTGGACTCACCCTCGGCAGCGTCACCCTCGGTGGGCTCGTCGACGATCTCGGCGTCGACGATGTCGTCGTCGGCCCCGTCAGCAGAACCAGCCTCGTCGGCGCTGCTGGCGTCACCGGCGTTCTCGGCGTCCGCTGCGGCGTACATCGCGGCACCCATCTTCTGGCTGGACTCGCCGAGCTTGGTGACACCAGCGGTGAGGTCCTCGGCGGAGGCGTCCTCCTTGGCCGGGGTCTCCTTGAGCGAGTCGACGTCGCCCCGGACCTCGGTCTTGACGTCCTCGGGGATCTTCTCGGCGTTCTCGGCCGGGAACTTCTCGGTCGAGTAGACGAGGCTGTCGGCTTTGGTTGCGGACCTCGATGGACTCGCGACGCTTGGCGTCCTCCTCGGCGTACTGCTCGGCCTCCTTGACCATCCGGGCGACCTCGTCCTTGGAGAGGGCCGAACCGCCGGAGATCGTCATCGACTGCTCGCGACCGGACGCGTGGTCCTTGGCGGAGACGTGCACGATGCCGTTGGCGTCGATGTCGAAGGTGACCTCGATCTTCGGGATGCCACGCGGGGCCGGTGGCAGGCCGGTGAGCTCGAAGTTGCCCAGCGGCTGGTTCTGCGACCACAGCTGGCGCTCGCCCCGGGCGACCTTGATCTCGACCGACGGCTGGTTGTCGTCGGCGGTCGTGAAGATCTCCGAGCGCTTGGTCGGGATCGTGGTGTTGCGCTCGATGAGGTTGGTCATCACGCCACCCTTGGTCTCGATGCCGAGGGAGAGCGGGGTGACGTCGAGGAGCAGCACGTCCTTGACCTCGCCCTTGAGGACACCGGCCTGCAGGGCCGCGCCGATGGCGACGACCTCGTCGGGGTTGACGCCCTTGTTGGGCTGCTTGCCGCCGAGCAGCTCGGTGACGAGCTCGCTCACCGCGGGCATGCGGGTGGAGCCACCGACGAGCACGACGTGGTCGATCTTCGCGACCTCGACGCCGCCGTCCTTGAGCACGGACTTGAAGGGCTCGCGAGTGCGGTCGAGCAGGTCGGCCGTCAGCTTCTGGAACTCGCTGCGCGTCAGCTTCTCCTCGAAGTGCAGCGGGCCGCCCTCGCCGTGGGTGATGTAGGGCAGGTGGATCGTGGTCTCGCTCGAGGACGACAGCTCGATCTTGGCCTTCTCGGCGGCCTCCCCGGAGGCGCTGCTTGGCGATCTTGTCGGCCGCGAGGTCGACACCGTTGTTGTCCTTGAACTTCTTGACCATCCACTCGACGACACGGTTGTCCCAGTCGTCACCACCGAGGTGGTTGTCGCCGGAGGTCGCCTTGACCTCGACGACGCCCTCGCCGATCTCGAGCAGGGACACGTCGAACGTGCCGCCACCGAGGTCGAAGACGAGGATCGTCTGGTCGTCGCCCTTGTCAAGGCCGTAGGCCAGCGCGGCCGCGGTCGGCTCGTTGACGATGCGGGAGACGTTGAGGCCCGCGATCTCGCCAGCCTCCTTGGTCGCCCGGCGCTGGGCGTCGGAGAAGTAGGCCGGGACGGTAATGACGGCGTCGGTCACGGTCTCACCGAGGTAGGCCTCGGCGTCGCGCTTGAGCTTCTGCAGCACGAAAGCGCTGATCTGCTGCGGGGTGAACTTCTTGTCGTCGATGTCGACGGTCCAGTCCGTGCCCATGTGGCGCTTGACCGAACGGATGGTGCGATCGACGTTGGTGACGGCCTGCCGCTTGGCGACCTCGCCGACGAGGACCTCGCCGGACTTCGCGAACGCGACCACCGACGGGGTGGTGCGAGCGCCTTCTGCGTTGGCGATGACGGTGGGTTCGCCACCTTCGAGGACCGAGACGACGGAGTTCGTCGTACCGAGGTCAATGCCGACCGCACGAGCCATGGGGTGTACCTCCCGGGATACAAAGTCTGTTTGTCTGGAGCTGTCGCCATCCTGCCGCGACTGCGGCGATTCTGGCAAACAAGTTGAGTCGGATCAACTCAAGTCTGTTCACGGGGGTCAACGCAGGGTTCGCGGACGTTGTTCCGGCTGGGGGAAAGATTCTCCATTTGCCTTACGGCGCCTCGACCGGACGCGCAGACTTGCCCGGTGATCCTGCGACCGAGCCTGCACCACGTGCTGGTCGTGTTGCTCGCCGCGGTCCTGATCGCGGTCTTCTTCACGACCACCCGGGCCCGCGGTTCGGACGCCGCCCTGTGCGCCCGGCATGCCGTGGATGCTGCGGCTCGCGCGCGGATCGTCACGGGTGCCGGGGTCCCGGTCACCGTCATCGGCGACTCGTGGACGGTCGGGCTGGGACTCCCCGACCCGGGTCGGTCGTGGCCGTCCTCGCTTCCTGCCCGAGTGCGGGTCGCGGGCTTCTCCGGGTCCGGCTTCAGCCGAGGCGCGAGCCACTGCGGCGACCATGCCTTCGCGACCCGCGCCCCCGCTGCCCGCGGCGCCGGGCTCGTCATCGTCGCGGGCGGCCTCAACGACTTCGACCAGCCGACCGCGGACATCCGCGCCGGGTTCCGTTCGCTCATCGCGTCGCTCGGCTCTCGCCCTGTCGTGGTCGTCGGCCCGGCCTCCGCACCGTCTCGCGCCGCCTCCGTCGAGCGGGTCAACACGACGTTGGCCTCCCTGTCCGAGGAGTACGGCGTCGCGTTCATCGACACCAGCGCGTGGGCGCTCTCCTACCTGCCCGACCGGCTGCACCTGAGCGCCGCCGGCCACGCGGCGTACGGGCAGCGCGTCGCGGACGAGCTCGCGGCACGGGGCCTGCTCGGCTGAGGCCCCTAGGCTCCGGGCATGATCCGCCACACCGTCGCCTTCCGGCTCGTCCACCCGGCCGGCTCGGCCGAGGAGACCGACTTCCTCACCGCGGCCCGCGAGCTGGCGGCCATCTCGGGCGTCGAGCGCTTCGAGCAGCTGGCCCAGACGAGCACCAAGAACGACTTTGGATGGAGTTCCACTCGCACGAGTGGAACTCCATCGGGTGCTGAGCGTGGGCTCGCGTTCAGCCGCCTGAACTTCGACTCGTACGAGTGAAAGTTCAGGGCCGGAGCTCGGTGCCGGGTCTCAGGCGGCCGCTCAGGTGTGCTGCGGGAACCCCGGGTTCAGCCCGCCGTGCGAGGGGTCGAGCCAGCGCTGGGTGATCGCCTTCTCGCGGGTGAAGAAGTCGACGCCGTGCGGGCCGTAGGCCTTGGCGTCACCGAAGAGCGAGGCCTTCCAGCCGCCGAAGGAGTGGTAGGCGACGGGGACGGGGATCGGCACGTTGATGCCGACCATGCCGGCCTCGACCTCGCGCTGGAAGCGACGAGCCGCTCCCCGTCGTTGGTGAAGATCGCGCTGCCGTTGCCGTAGGGGCCGGAGTTGATCAGCTCGAGGCCTTCCTCGTAGCCGGAGACGCGGACGATCGACAGCACCGGGCCGAAGATCTCGTCGTTGTAGGCGTCGGAGGAGGTCGGCACCTTGTCGAGCAACGTCGGGCCCATCCAGAACCCCTCGGCATCGCCGTCCACCTCGTGCCCCCGGCCGTCGACGACCACGTCGGCGCCGTCGGTGGCCGCCACGTCGACGTAGGACGCGACCTTGTCGCGGTGCTCGCGGGTGATCATCGGGCCCATGTCGGTGCCTCGGGTGCCGTCGCCGATCTTCAGCGTGGCCATCCGTGAGGTGATCTTCTCGATCAGCGGGTCGGCGACCGAGTCGACCGCGAGCACGACGCTGACCGCCATGCAGCGCTCACCGGCGGAGCCGAAGCCGGCGTTGACGGCCGAGTCGGCGACCGAGGTCGAGGTCGGCGTCGGGCAGCACGAGCATGTGGTTCTTGGCGCCGCCGAGGGCCCCGGACCCGCTTGCCGTGGGCGGTGGCGGTCTCGTAGACGTGCCGCGCGATGGGCGTCGAGCCGACGAACGAGATCGCCGCGATGTCGGGGTGCGTCAGGATCGCGTCGACGGCCTCCTTGTCGCCGTGGACCACGTTGAAGACACCGGGCGGCAGGCCTGCCTCGGCCATCAGCTCGGCCATCCAGTTGGCCGCCGACGGGTCCTTCTCGCTCGGCTTCAGCACCACGCAGTTGCCGGTCGCGATGGCGATCGGGAAGAACCACATCGGCACCATGGCCGGGAAGTTGAAGGGGCTGATCACGCCGACCACGCCGAGCGGCTGCTTGAGCGAGAAGACGTCGACATCGGTGGAGACGTTCTCCGACATCGAGCCCTTGATCAGGTGCGGCAGCGAGCACGCGAACTCCACGACCTCGAGCCCGCGGGCGATCTCGCCGCCCGCGTCGGAGAGCACCTTGCCGTGCTCGGAGGTGAGGATCGCGGCCAGCTCGCCCTGCCTACTGGCGAGGAGCTCGCGGAACTTGAACATCACCGCCTGCCGCTTGGCGATCGAGGCCTGCCCCCACGAGGAGAAGGCCTTCCGGGCGACGGCGACGGCGTTGTCGACGTCGGCGGCAGAGGCGAAGCGGACGTGCTTCTGGACGACCCCGCGGGCGGGGTCGAAGACGTCGCCCATCCGGTCGGAGGAACCGGCGCTGGCGGCTCCGTCGATCCAGTGGTCGAGAACGGGCAGTTCTGTACTCATGACAGCTCCTTGGTGAGCAGGGTGAATGCGTCGTCGTAGATGGCCAGCGCCGCGTTGGCCTCGTCGTCGGTGACCACGCACGGTGGCACCACATGGATACGGTTGTCGGCCGGGAAGGGCAGCAGTCCCCGCTCGAGCAGCAGGGCCTTGGCGCGCCCCATCACGGCCGGCGCGACGGGCTCCCGGGTGTCGGGATCGGCGACGAGCTCGAGCGCCCAGAAGACGCCCCGGCCGCGCGCCTCCCCGATGAGCGCGTGCTTGTCGGCGAGCTCCGCAAGACCCGGAGCGAGTCAGGCGGCGCCGACCCGGGCAGCGTTGTCGACGATCCCCTCATCGGCCATGGTGTCGATCGAGGCAACGATGGAGGCCATCGCGAGCGGGTGCCCGCTGTAGGTCAGCCCACCCGGGAAGACCCGCTCGTCGAAGTGCTCGGCGATCGGGTCGGAGATGACCACGCCGCCCACCGGGACGTAGCCCGAGTTGACGCCCTTCGCGAACGTGATCAGGTCGGGGACGACGTCATAGGCATCGAAGGCGAACCAGTCGCCCGTGCGCCCGAAGCCGGCCATCACCTCGTCGAGGATGAGCATGATCCCGTGCTTGTCGGCCAGCGCCCGCACTCCCTCGAGGTAGCCCGGCGGCGGCATCAGCACGCCCGCCGTGCCGGGCACGGTCTCGAGCAGGATCGCGGCGATCGAGGTCGGCCCCTCGGCCTCGACGACCCGCCGCAGGTGCTGGAGCGCGCGCTCGGACTCCTCCTCCGGCGTGGTCGCCCAGAACTCCGACCGGTAGAGGTAGGGCCCGAAGACGTGCACATGCGCCCGGGCGTACTCGTTGGGCACGCGCCGCCAGTCGCCCGTCGCCACCACCGCTGAGCCGGTGTTGCCGTGATAGCTGCGGTAGGTCGAGACGACCTTGTCGCGGCCGGTGAACTGGCGCGCCATCCGGATGGCGTTCTCGTTGGCGTCGGCTCCCCCGTTGGTGAAGAAGACCTTGTGGAAGCCGTCGGGCGCGAGGTCGGTGATCCTCTGGCGGCCTCGCCCCGCGCGAGGTTGGCGGTCGGCGGGGAGATCGTGGTCAGGATCGCGGCCTGCTCTCGGATGGCCGCGACCGGGCGCGGGTGCTGGTGCCCGATGTTGACGTTGACGAGCTGGCTGGAGAAGTCCAGCCACTCGCGTCCGGCGTGGTCCCACACGCGGCAGCCGAGCCCGCCCGCCACCACCATCGGCGCGAGAGACCCCTGCGCCGACCACGAGTGGAAGACGTGCGCACGGTCCAGCTCGACGGCGCGGCGATCGAGGTCGTCGGTCATGTCAGTTTCCGCCCTCGGTGAGGGTGACGTCGATCGGAGCGAAGTCTGCGCCGTCGACGTCGACCCCTTCGTCACGCAGCTCGTCGAGGGCCTCCTCGACATATTCATTCGTGTACGCCGACTCGGGCGGCGCGTCACTGATGATGGTCGCTCCGGTCTCGTTCTCGGTGTTGAGGGCGATCTCGACCGTCTGGTCCCGGTGCGGCCTCGTCGATGACGCCGATGCCGTTGGTGGAGGGCCAGATCAGCTTGTTGATCTCGTTGGTCATCCACAGCTGGTGGCTGGTGCCGAGCTGCGAGCCTGCCGCGGTGACGGCCTCGGCGCCGGCCTCGGGGTTGTCGCGGACGTAGGCCCAGCCCTTGATGGAGGCCTTGATGAAGGCGACCGTCTGATCGGCGTACGCCTCGTCGTCAAGACGCTCGGTGGAGGCCCAGATGGCGTCCCTGGAGCATCGCCGTGCCGACGTCGTTCCAGTCGATGACGTTGAGGTCCTCGGGCTGGAAGAGCTCGCCTGTGTCCGGGTTGACCGACTCCGGGACCCGGGCGTACTCGTTGTAGGTCATCGCCTGCGCGGCGTCGATGTCGCCGGCCGGGAAGGCGTTCATGTCGAAGGCCTGCTGGACGAGGCTGATGTCCTTGAGGCCGACGCCGGCGTCCTGCATGCCGGCGAACAGCTCCCACTCGTTGCCGAAGCCCCAGCTGCCGACGTTCTTGCCCTCGAGGTCGGCGGGCGACTCGATGCCCTTGTCCTTGAAGGAGATCTGCGTGGTCGCACTGCGCCTCGAAGATCTGGGCGACGTCGGTGATGCCCGCGCCCTGCTCGATCGAGCCGAGCACCTTCGGCACCCACGAGATGGCGTAGTCGACGTCGCCGGCCGCGAGCACGTCCCGGGGCACGATGTCGGGGCCACCCTCTTCGATCGTGACGTCGAGGCCCTCGTCCTCGTAGAACCCCCGGTCGACCGCGGCGTAGTAGCCCGCGAACTGCGCCTGCGCCACCCACTGCAGCTGGAGCGAGACCGGCGTCAGGTCGCCGGAACCGGAGCCGGCGTCGCTGTCCGGGTCTCCGTCGTCACCGCTGCAGGCAGTGGCCGTCAGGGCGAGCGCCATGGCGACGACGCCGATCTTGAGGTTCCTTCTCATCTTCTTCTCCTCGGGGTGGGATGTGATGGGGCTGATCAGGCGCCGGGGGCGTGTCGGGCGAACCACAGCTCGACGAGCAGGGTGACGACGTAGAAGGCGAGGCCGAGGACGATGGAGCCGGTGACATAGGCCCACGCCAGCGGGTAGTTGCTGCTCGCCGCGGCCGACGTGATCGCCTTGCCGAGTCCACCGACGGGCCCGCCGAAGTACTCCGCGATCAGGGCCGAGATCACCGCGAGCGAAGAGGCGATGCGCAGGCCCGTGAAGACATAGGGCGTTGCGGTCGGCAGCGTGACCGTCCGGATCACCCGGGAGGGCGAAGCGGCGTACGCCGACATCAGCTCCCGGTGCACGGTCGAGACCCGGCGCAGCCCGCGCAGGGTGTTGAGGTAGACCGGGATCGACACCGCGATCGCCGCGACGATGATCCGGCCGGTGTCGACGGCCGCGCCGAACATCGTGTAGAGCACGGGCGCCAGCGCGACGATCGGCACCACCGACAGCGCGGCCACGATCGGCACCGCCATCTGGTCGATCACCTTGACCGGGCTCGACAGGACGGCACCGAGCACGCCGACGACTCCGCCGACCAGCATCCCGATCAGGGCATTGCGGCCGGTGACCCACATGCCGCCGACGATGTTGGCCCGGCCCGCGACGACCCGGGTCCCAGATCGCGCTCGGGGGCGGGGACGATGTAGGGGTCGATGCCGAGCCCGTCGACCGCGAGCTGCCAGCCGCCGAGGAAGACCGCGCCCACCGCCAGCGGTGCGAGGACCGTGCCGAGGCGAAGGTCCTTGAGCCGCAACCGAGGTCGCGTCGTGACCTCCGGGGTGAGGACCGCGCTCATCTGTTCTCGACCCCCGGACGCTGGCGACGGGGGCACCGTGCAGGTGCTCGCGCACGGCGGCCACCGCGTGGAAGAACTCGGCCGCGTCACGGACCTCGTCGGTGCGGTCGTGGGAGCTGCCCATGCTGGAGGCGCTGACGATGTCGACGATCCGGCCGGGCCGCGGCGACATCACGACCACTCGGTCGGACAGGAAGACCGCCTCGGGGATGGAGTGCGTGACGAACAGGACGGCGGCACCGGTCTCGCGGCAGATGCGGACCAGCTCGTTCTGCATCCGCTCGCGGGTGATCTCGTCGAGGGCACCGAAGGGCTCGTCCATCAACAGCAGCCGCGGGCTCTCGGCGAGGGCGCGGGCGATCGCGACGCGCTGCTGCATGCCACCGGAGAGCTGGTCGGGGTGGTGCTTGCCGAAGTCCCGGAGCCCGACGAGCTCGAGCAGCTCGCTCGACCGGGCCCTGCGCGCGTCCGCACCCACGCCGTGCAGCTTGAGCGGCAGCTCGATGTTGGAGGCGACCGTGCGCCACGGCAGCAGGCCGGCCTGCTGGAACGCGATGCCGTAGTCCCGGTCGCGCCGGGCCTGACGAGTGGTCTTGCCGAAGACCGAGATCCTTCCGGACGTGGGGGTGTCGAGGTCTGCGACGAGTCGCAGCAACGTGCTCTTGCCGCACCCGCTGGGTCCGATCAGGGAGACGAACTCCCCGGCCGCGACGCTGACGGAGACGTCGCGCAGGGCGACGACCTCGTCGCGTCGGGTGCGGAAGACGCGGTCGACACCGGCGACCTCGATCGCTGCAGTCGACAGGTCGGTGGTGGGGCTCATCGGCTGGTCTCCGTCAGTCGGAACGGGCGCAGGACAAGGGTGAGCAGGCCGACGGCACCCGCCGCGACGAGGCCGACCGCGACCGCGCCGAAGATCGGCGCCCACGCCTTGGCCGGGTCACCGCCGGCGGACTGGGCGTATTCGACGACCATCCGGCCGATGCCGCCACGCAGGCCGATCGAGACCTCGGCGACGACCGACCCGATCACCGCACTGGCCGCGGCGAGCCTGAGCGCGGGCAGCAGGAACGGCACGCTCGCCGGCAGCCGGAGGGTGAGCAGCGTGCGCCACCAGCCGACGCCGTAGGTGTGCATCAGCTCGAGGTGCGTGCGGGCCGGTGACTTGAGCCCGCGAAGGGCTCCGATCGAGACCGGGAAGAACGCGAGGTAGGCCGCGATCAGGGCCACCGAGTGCTCGTTCTCCCGGGTGAAGGAGCCGATCTCGATCTGGGCTCCCCATCGGCGTACGAGCGGAGCGATCGCGATCAGGGGGACGGTCTGGCTCAGGACGATCCACGGCAGCAGCCCCGACTCGGCGATCCTGAAGCGGGTCATCAGCAGCGCCAGCAACAGGCCGACGACCACCCCCACGGTCCAGCCGCGCGGCGATCCCGAGCGTGAAGGAGGCCGCGTCGACCACCGCCTCGAATGCCGTCGGCGCTCCGAGCAGCCCCGTGGCCGGCTCGAAGAGTCGCCGCACCATCTCCCGGGTGTGCGGCATGGCGAGGTCGGTGGCCCGCGGCAGGATCAGGGTGCGCTCCCCGACGAGGACGCCCTCTTCGGGGCCGAAGGCCTTGTAGAGGTCCCACGCCGCGGCCACGAGCAGGACGCCGAGGGCGCCCAGCAGGACCGCGCGGAGACTCCTGAGCATCGGCATCACGCCTTTGCGACGACGTGGTCGCGCAGCTCCGGCATGATCGTCTCGCCGTAGACCCGCAGGGTCTCCTCCTTGTTGTCGTGCTGGAGGTAGCCCGCGAACTGGTGGACGCCGATCGCCCTGAGCGCCTCGAGCTTGGCGATGTGGTCCTCGGGCGTGCCGAGCACACAGAAGCGGTCGACGATGTCGTCGGGCACGAAGTCGGCGTGGGTGTTGCCGGCGCGGCCGTGCTCGTTGTAGTCGTAGCCCTCGCGACCCTTGATGTAGTCGGTCAGAGCCTGC
Source organism: Nocardioides sp. B-3 (assembly GCF_024703895.1). Taxonomy (GTDB): domain Bacteria; phylum Actinomycetota; class Actinomycetes; order Propionibacteriales; family Nocardioidaceae; genus Nocardioides. The sequence continues at coordinate 2,104,190 of NZ_CP087968.1, read as the reverse complement.
GGGATGTCGCCGCTGTCCCCGTATTTCGCGACGATGTCGGCGACGTGGTTGCCGACCATGCCGCCGAACCAGCGGCACTGGTCGCGCATGTGCGCCCAGTCGTCCCCGACATACATCGGCGCGGCGACGCAGAAGGTGATCGCGTCAGGATCGCGGCCGGCCTTCTCGGCGGCGTCGCGCACCGCGGCGATCATCCACGTCGCGATGTCGATGTCGGCGAGCTGCAGGATGAAGCCGTCACCGACCTCACCTGCCGCCTTGAGCGCCGGGGGTCCGTATGCCGCGATCCACACCCCCAGCTCGGAGGTCCTCGCCCACGGGAACTGCAGGGTGGTGCCGTTGACCTCGACGGGCCGGCAGTTGGCGAGCTCGCGGATGACGTGGGTCGCCTCGCGGAGGTCCTTGAGCGTGGTCGGCTTGCCGTTGAGCACGCGCACGGCGGAGTCGCCGCGACCGATGCCGCAGACGGTGCGGTTGCCGTACATCTCGTTGAGCGTGGCGAAGACCGACGCGGTGACAGTCCAGTCGCGGGTGGCCGGGTTGGTCACCATGGGCCCGACGACGACGCGGTGCGTCGCGGCCGGGATCGCGGAGTAGATGACGTAGGGCTCCTGCCAGAGCAGGTGCGAGTCGAAGGTCCAGACGTAGTCGAAGCCGTGCTCCTCCGCCTGCTTGGCCAGACCGACCGTGCGCCACGCAGGCGGGTTGGTCTGCAGGACGACACCAAAATCCATGCGAGCTCCTTAGGAGAGGTACTGGGTCAGGCCGCGCTTGAGGAACTTGCCGTGGCCGGCGCGGCCGTGGAAGGTGCCGTCGGAGACGACCACGGAAACGCGAGAGACCACGACGTCGACGTGCCCATCGATCTCGTAGCCCTCCCCGGGCCGAGTGGTCCATGTTCATGTGGTGTGTCTTGTCCACCCCGATGGACGTGTGGCCGTTGGGGTCGTAGACCACCGAGGTCGGCGTCGGCGCCGGGCGCGATCACGCCCTTGGTGCCGTAGAGCCCCGAACATCCGCGCGGGCGTGGTCGAGGTGAGCTCGACCCAGCGCTCGAGCGTCAGCTCGCCGGTGACGACGCCCCGGTAGAGCAGGTCCATCCGGTGCTCGATGGAGCCGATGCCGTTGGGGATGGCCCGGAAGTCACCGACCCCGAGCTCCTTCTGGTCCTTCATGCAGAAGGGGCAGTGGTCGGTCGAGACCATCTGCAGGTCGTTGGTGCGCAGCCCCTGCCACATGGCGTCCCCGGTGGCCCTCCTCGCGCGAGCGCAGCGGCGTCGAGCAGACCCACTTCGCACCCTCGAAGCCGTCCTTGCCGCCCGCACCGAGCTGCTCCTCCAGCGACAGGTAGAGGTATTGCGGGCAGGTCTCGCCGAAGACGTTCTTGCCGCGGTCGCGGGCCGCGGCCAGCTGGGCCACCGCTTGCTTGGCGCTCACGTGCACGACGTACAACGGTGCATCGGTGAGGTCGGCGAGCATGATCGCGCGGTGGGTGGCCTCCTCCTCCATCTGCCGGGCGCGGGCGATGCCGTGGAAGTAGGGCCCGGTCTTGCCCCGGTTGTAGAGCTGCTCGGCGAGCACGTCGATGGCCGGGCCGTTCTCGGCGTGCATCATCGTCATCAGCCCGAGCTCGGCGGCCTTCTGCATCGCCTTGAGGATCTGCGCGTCGTCGGAGTAGAAGACGCCGGGATAGGCCATGAACAGCTTGTAGCTGCTGATGCCCTCGTCGACCAGCGTCTCCATCGCCTTCAGCGACTGCTCGTCGACGCCGCCGATGATCTGGTGGAAGCCGTAGTCGATCGCGCAGTTGCCGCCGGCCTTGTCGTGCCGGGCCGCCAACCCGGTCTCGACCGCCTCGCCGTACTTCTGGACCGCGAAGTCGATGATCGAGGTGGTGCCTCCCCACGCCGCCGCCGTGGTGCCGGTCTCGAAGGTGTCGCTGGCCTGCGTGCCGCCGAAGGGCAGCTCCATGTGCGTGTGGGCGTCGATGCCGCCGGGGATGACGTACTTCCCCGACGCGTCGATGACGGTGTCGACGCTGGAGGCGAGGTCGTGTCCGAGCAACGTCGATCCCGGAGCGAGTACGGCGACGATGCGCTCACCGTCGACCGGGACATCGGCATCGGTGCGGCCGGTGGCGCTGACCACCGTCCCGCCCTTGATCAACAGTGTCGACATGTCAGGCCTGCGCGATCTTCTCGTAGGAGTCGGGCCGGCGATCGTGGTAGAACTGCCAGTCGTCGCGCATCTCCTGCACCATGTCCAGGGTCGAGGTCGCGCACCGGGATCTCCTCCTTCTCGCCGGAGCCGCGCTCTCCGACGAAGTTGCCGCGCGGGTCGATGACCCGGCTGGTGCCGTAGAAGTCGACCGCCAGCTCGCCGTACTCGTTGTCCTCGCGGCCGACCCGGTTGGGCTGCAGCACGAACATGCCGTTGGCGACCGCGGCACACGGTCCCTCGACCTCCCACAAGCGGTTGCTCAGACCGGGCTTGGTGGCGTTGGGGTTGAACACCATGTGCGCACCGTTGAGGGCCAGCTCGCGCCATCCCTCGGGGAAGTGCCGGTCGTAGCAGATGTAGACGCCGATCTTGCCGACCGCGGTGTCGAAGACGGGATAACCGCCGTTGCCGGGACGGAAGTAGAACTTCTCCCAGAAGCGGTCGAGGTGCGGGATGTGGTGCTTGCGGTACTGCCCGAGGATCGTGCCGTCGGAGTCGACGACGACGGCGGTGTTGTAGTAGACGCCGGTCATGTCCTCCTCGTAGATGGGCAGGATCATCACCATCTCGAGCTCCTTGGCGAGCGCCGAAGCGCTGCACGATCGGGCCGTCGGAGGGCTCGGCGAAGCGGTAGTACTTCTTGTCCTCGGTGATGCCGAAGTAGGGGCCGTAGAAGAGCTCCCGGAAGCAGATGACCTGGGCGCCCTGCGCCTTCGCATCTCGCGCGAACTGCTCGTGCTTGTCCAGCATCGAGTCCTTGTCACCGGTCCACGTGGTCTGGGTGATCGCTGCCCTGACGGTCGTCATCGAATGTCCTCCGCGGGTGTTGGCTACGCTGCCGCCCGGAACGTTATCCTCTTGCTTGAACATTTCCTATGCCTTTCCCGAGCGTAAATTCGCAGCCGCCGTCGGCGGCACGATCGGAGCCCTGATGGTGAGCTCGCCCGACCTCGCCACGCTCGTCGACCGGTCACCCCCGGGGCATCGCCGGCGCCTTCGGCCGGGCGATCCGGGCCGGTGAGCTCGGGCCCGGCGACCGGTTGCCGACCGTGCGCGAGGTCGCCGCCGAGCTCGGCGTCAGCCCGGCCACCGTCAGCTCCGCGTGGCAGGCGCTTCGCCGTGGCACGGGCGTCGTGGTTTCGCGAGGACGCTCGGGCACCTTCGTGCGCGAGACGCCCCGTGCCCGGCTGAGCCCACGACAGCGGGGACTGGTCGGCGCGAGCCCAGCGGGCCTGCGGATGGACCTGTCGCGCGGCACCCCCGACCCGGAGCTGCTGCCGAGCCTCGGGCCCGCGTTCGGGCGGGTGTCGGCCCGCGCGGGGACGGGCGTCTACCGGGACGAGCCGGTGCTGCCCCAGCTGCGTGACGTCCCGGACGCGACGTGGCCCTACCCGAGCGAGGCGATCACCGTCGTCGACGGCGCGACCGACGGCATTGTGCGCGTGCTCGAGCAGTGCGTCCACCTCGGCGACCGGGTCGTGCTCGAGTCCCCCGGCTACCCGCCGTTCTACGACCTCGTGGAGTCGCTCGGCGCCGAGATCGTGCCCGTGGAGTCGGACGACTCGGGCATTCGTCCCGCTTCCCTGCGTACGGCGCTGGGGGCGCGCCCAGTGGCGGTGGTCCTGCAACCGCGCGCCCAGAACCCGACCGGCATCTCGATGTCTCCCGACCGGGCGCGCGAGCTCGCCGGCGTGCTGTCGCGACGCCGCAAGGAACCGATGCCGTGGGTGATCGAGGACGACCACTCGGGGGCGATCAGCACCAGCCCGGACGTCTCGCTCGGCTCCCACATCCCGCAGCGCGTCGTGCACGTGCGCAGCTTCTCCAAGTCGCACGGCCCCGACCTGCGCATCGCTGCCCCGGGCGGACCGGCCGAGCTGGTCGACGCGCTCGTGGCGCGGCGGATGCTGGGTCCGGGGTGGACGTCGCGGATGGTGCAGACGATCCTGCACGACCTGCTGACCCGGGCCCGGTCGATGGACGAGGTGTCGGAGGCGCGGCGACAGTACTTCGGCCGCCAGCGCGACCTGACCGCGCGACTGGCCGACCCGGGCATGGCCGTCAGCACGCCCGACGGCATCAACCTGTGGCTGCCCGTGCTCGACGAGCGCGCTGCCCTCCTCCACCCGGCCGCCGAGGGCATCCGGGTCGCCGGTGGCTCGCCGTTCTTCCCGGGCGACGCCCGCTCACCGCACATCCGCGTGACGTCCGGCCCGGTCGATCCCGAGCACGCGTCGGAGGTCGCGGCCGCCCCAGTGGCCGCCGCGGCGGCCGTCTGAATCCCTGCAGAGGCGGCTCGCGGCGTACCCTGTGCTCCAGAATCGGGTCTTGCTCCGGGGGGAAGCACATGCGCGTTGTCGCCATGCTCGTGCGCGTCAGCGTGGTCGCGCTGTTGGCGGGGTTGTTGCAGGTCGTCGTCGCGGCGCCGGCCAGTGCCACTGTCCCGACCGGCGCGGTCGACATCTTCGACAGCCCCGAACCGGGCAGGGTCCGGGTCGCGGGCTGGGCGATCGACCCCGACCAGCCGGGCGCCTTCGTCACCATCCACGTCTACGTCGGCGGTCAGGGAATCAACATCGGCGAGGCCAAGCTGTCCCGGCCGGACGTCGGAGCGACCTACCCGTCCGCTGGCGACCTCCACGGATTCGACAGGCTCCTCGACTTCGCCGTCGTCGGCGACCAGCCCCGGGCGGTCTACGGCATCGACACCCGGGGCGGAGATCCGGCATTGCTCTCGGGACCGGCCGGGTCGTCATCGCCGACCCGTCGCCCTCGGGGGCCCTCGAGTCGATCTCCTCCTCCGTCCACCGCACGATCGACGTCGCCGGCTGGGGCAGCGACCCCAACGCGCCCACGGCACCGGTCGAGATCCATGTCTACATCGGGGGAACTACGACACCCCCGGCGTCGAGCGCCACATCTTCAACACCAGCGGCCTCCGCTCCGACGGCAGGCCGGGCTTCAGCCAGCGACTGACAACGACCAAGACGGGCGCGCAACCCGTCTACGTCTATGCCATCAACTCCCCGGGGACACCGGGCAATCATCGGCTGATCGCACAACCTCAGGTGACGATCTACGTCGACACCACGGCGCCCAACACCAAGATCACCTCAGCGCCGGCGACCGCGACGACTGACGACGTCATCCACGTGACCTTCTCCGCCGACGAGCCCAACGCCACCTTCGAGTGCCGCTGGGACTTCGAACCCCGGGTTCGCCTGCCGGGGCGGCACCCGAGTCAAGCTCACTCCGGGCAAGCACCAGATCTCGGTCCGCGCCACCGACGCCTACGGCAACCGGGACCCAACCGCCGCGGTCTCCCTCATCACCGTCACCGCCCCCGCGACCCCGCCGCCGCCCGTCGGCGAGCCGGCAGGTCGCACCGTTGCCACGAAGGCCGTGAAGAAGAAGTCGAGGCTGCGCATCGACGTCGGCCCCGACTCTTCGACCAGCAACTACCGCGTCGTCATCCAGCGCAAGGTCGGCAAGCGCTGGCGCAAGATCGAGCGCGTCCGCACCCGCGGCCCGAAGGACGTGGTCGTGGTCAACCTCCGCCGCGGCACCTACCGCGTCGTCCTGCCCAAGAGCACCGCCGGACCGGCGATCACCAGCAGCTCGGTGCGACTCAGGCGCTGAGCGGTTCTACAAGTTCTCGCATTGCATCTTCCTGCAAGGCCCTCTCCATAGACCTGCGCACTCTCGCGTTGCCAGTTTGTGCAGTGCGCCGGTGACCCCGCCGTCGCATCCGGTGGCCGAGACCCGGCCATGAAGGAGAGGAACCCCCGTGAACCGCTCACTCGCGAGCACTCCACGACTGGCAGGACTGGCCGCACTGGCCCTGTCGGCCGCAACCCCGGCCATGCCGATGACCTCCGTGGCGCCAGCCAACGCCGTACAGGACGAGCCCAGCTCGCTCCGGGCGGCCAACGACAAGGCGGCCCAGTGGATCGCCCGGGCACGAGGGCAAGGTCAAGCTGGCCGAGGGCGACAGACTCGTCCGCTCAGCCACCTTCCGGGGCGGCAACGGCACGGTCTCCGTCGCCTATGAGCGTCTGCACCGGGGCCTGCCCGTCGTCGGCGGCGACTTCGTCGTCGTCACCGGTGCCGACGGCACGGTCCTCAACTCCGAGGTCGCCCAGACGGCCCCCGTCGACGTCGCCTCCGTCGACCCGACGCTGTCGCAGGACCGGGCCGTCGAGATCGCACGCGGACAGGTCGACTCGGTCGAGAACGTCGAGCCCACCACCCCGGTCATCTGGCAGGACGGCGCCACCAGCCGCCTCGCCTACGAGACCACCGTGTCGGGCCGGGACGCCGGGGAGGCGTCTCGCCAGTCCGTGTACGTCGACGCGCAGGACGGCGCCGTGCTCGGGACCAAGGAGCACGTGATCCACGGCAGCGGGAGTGCGGCCTACAGCGGACCCAACCCGCTGGCCTTCGCCACCAGCGGCTCGGGCACGAGCTTCAACATGACCGACCCGACGGCGACCACGCTGAAGTGCCGGGACTCGGCCAACAACGTCACCTTCTCGGGCACCGACGACGTGTGGGGCAACGGCGTCGCCACGAACAAGGAGACGGGCTGTGTCGACGCGCTCTACGGCGCACAGCAGATGAAGGCGATGATGTCGTCGTGGCTCGGCCGCAACGGCATGAACGGCACCGGCGGCTGGGTGCCGATCCGGGTCGGCCTCAACGACATCAATGCCTACTACGACGGCACGCAGATCCAGATCGGCCACAACCAGTCGAACCAGTGGATCAGCTCCATCGACGTGGTCGCCCACGAGTTCGGCCACGGCGTCGACGACAAGACCCCGGGCGGGATCTCCGGCGGGGGCACCCGGGAGTTCATCGGTGACGCGCTGGCGACGGCCACGGAGTACTACGACGGCCAGACGTCGCCGTACGACTCCCCCGACCACACGATCGGCGAAGAGATCAACCTCGTCGGCCGGGGCCCGATCCGCGACGGCTCCAACCCGGCCAACGCGGGCGACCCGGCCTGCTGGACGACCTCCATCCCCAACGCCGAGGTGCACGCGGCCGCCGGCCCCGGCGACCACTGGTTCTACCTGCTGTCGCGCGGCGGCGTCTCCCAGTGCGACGGCACCAGCACCACGGGCATCGGCGAGCAGGCCGCCATCAAGGTCCTCTACAACGCGATGCTGATGAAGACCTCGTCGTCGTCCTACCTGAAGTACCGCACCTGGACCCTGCAGGCGGCCAAGAACCCGGACAGCACCTGCGCCCAGTTCAACACCGTGAAGACCGCGTGGGACGCGGTCAACGTGCCGGCCCAGACGGGCGACCCCACGTGTGGTGGCACCACGCCTCCTCCCACGGGCGGCAACATCCTCCTCAACCCCGGCTTCGAGTCGGGTGCGGCCTCGTGGGCCGGCACCACGGGCCTGATCACGACGAACACGGGCCGCCCGGCGCGGACCGGCTCCTACAAGGCGTGGTTCGGCGGCAACGGGTCGACCTCGACGGAGAACCTGACCCAGACGGTCACGATCCCCTCGACGGCGACCGCGGCGAACCTGTCCTACTGGATCCGCACGGACACTGCCGAGTCCGGCTCGACCGTCTACGACACCTTGAAGATCCGGGTGATCGTGGGCGGGGTGACCTCGACGCTGCGCACCTTCAGCAACGTGGGCACCAACTCGACGTACACGCAGTTCAGCCACAGCCTGCTCGCGCACAAGGGCAAGGCCGTGACCGTGAAGTTCCTGATGAACGAGGACTCCTCGCTCCAGACGAGCTTCGTCGTCGATGACACCGCGGTCAGCGTGAGCTGATCCCGGGGAGGTTGGGGACGGCTGGTTATGTTCGACCACATGACTTCCGTTCCCAGTCTCCCGCTCCACGACGGCACCTCGATCCCGCAGCTCGGCTTCGGTGTCTTCCGGAGTCCCGCCGGACGAGACCGCCGCCACCGTGCTCACGGCCTTCCGGGTCGGCTACCGCCACATCGACACGGCGCAGATGTACAACAACGAGGAGGGCGTCGGCGCCGCCATCAAGGACTCCGGCCTCGACCGCGACGACCTCTACATCACCACCAAGCTCAACAACGGCTTCCACCGTCCCGACGACGCGCCGCTCCCTCGACGAGTCGCTGACGAAGCTCGGCCCGGACCGGGTCGACCTCTTCCTCATCCACTGGCCGCTGCCGACGCGCTACGACGGCGACTTCGTCTCCACGTGGGAGACGCTCGTGGCCCTCCGGGCGGAGGGGAGGACCCGCTCGATCGGCGTCTCCAACTTCCAGCCTTCGCATCTCGACGAGATCGTGTCGAAGACCGGCGTCGTCCCCGTCGTCAACCGGGTAGAGGTGCACCCCTTCTTCGCCAACTCCGACGTGCGCGCGACCAACGCCCGCCACGGGGTGCTCACCGAAGCGTGGTCGCCGATCGCTCAGGGCAAGGTCAACGACGACGACGTGATGGGCGAGCTGGCGGCACTCGTCGGCAAGTCGCCGGCCCGGGTCGCGCTGCGCTGGCACATCCAGCGCGGCGACATCGTCTTCCCCAAGTCGATGCACCGCGAGCGGATGCAGCAGAACTTCGACCTCTTCGACTGGTCGCTCACCGACGCCCAGATGTCGTCCATCGACGAGCTCGACCTCGGCCCGGCCGGGCGGATCGGGCCCGACCCCGACGTCTTCGACTGGATCCCGAGCTAGCCGGCCGGCGCAGGTCGAGGCGTCGCCGCACGCCTGCACCAGCGGTGTCGCAGCCACATTTCTGATGCACGAAATGTCGCTGTGGCACCGCTGTTCCACGTGTCGACCGGGGACGCGCGCCGGGGGAGGTGGGTCAGCCACATTCCATCGCGCCGAAATGTGGCTCACTCACCGCCGTACGGACGGCGGGGAGCCGGCCTCAGATCCCCAGCGAGCGCGTCCACCGGGTCAGCAGGTGGGTGAGGCGCGTCCGCTCGATCGCGGAGAACCCCGCGAGCAGGCGCTCCTCGTTGGCGAAGTGGGCTTCGACGACCTCGTCGACGAGCGCGCGGCCGGCGACGGTCAGGGCGATTCGGCGTACGCGACCGTCGTGCTCGACGCGTTCGCGGGTCACCAGCCCGGCGGCCGCGAGGCGGTCGACGCGCTTGGTCACGGTGCCCGAGGTGATCATCGTGGTCTCGGCGAGCTGACTCGGCGTGAGCGCGAACGGGTCGCCGGCCCGACGCAACGAGGCGAGCACGTCGAAGTCCCCGTCACTCAGGCCGGCCCGCCTCGAACACCGGGCGGAGCTCGGCGTCGAGCGCGTCGGCCAGCCGGTGCAGGCGGCCGATGATGCCCATCGGCGCGGTGTCGAGGTCTGGCCGCTCGCGGGCCCACCGTTCCCGGATCCGGCCGACGTGGTCGAGGTCGTTGCTCACAGTTCGGAATATATCTGCCTCGGCAGATATTATCTCTTCCGTGGAAACTATTCTCCGACACCGCTTCGGCCTCGTGCTGCTCACGGCGGTCGCTCCCGCCGCCCGGGGCACGACCTACATCGTCACCGAGAAGTTCCTGCCGCCGGACCGACCGCTCTTCGCCGCCCCGGTCCGCGCACTGCCCGTCGGCCTCGCCCTGCTCGCCCGGGCGTCGCCAGCTCCCCCACGGCGACTGGTGGTGGAAGGCTGTCGTGCTCGGGCTCCTGAACATCGGGCTCTTCTTCCCGCTGATCTTCGTCTCCGCCTACCACCTGCCCGGCGGGCTCGCCTCGACGGTCCGGGCCGGCTCCCCGCTGGTGGTCATGGCCGTGGCCCGGCTGGTCATCGGCGAGCGCGCCGCCCTTGCGCGGGTCGCGGCGGCCTTCATCGGCATCGCCGGGGTCACCCTGCTGGTGCTCAAGAGCCCTGACGGCGTGACCGCGCTCGGGCTCGCCGGCGCGATCGGATCGGTGCTGGTCAGCGCACTCGGCTTCGTGCTGATCAAGAGCTGGACCCCGCCCGTCGACATGATCACGCTGGTCTCCCCGGCAGCTTGTCGTCGGCGGCCCGGCCCTGCTCCCCGTCGCCCTCATCGTCGAGGGCGCGCCGCCGGCCGTCGACCTCTCGGCGGCGCTCGGCTATGCCCGGATCGCGATCGTCGGCACCGGCCTCGCCTACGTCTGCTGGTTCACCGGCCTGCGCGCCATGCCGGCCGGGGCCGTATCCCTGATCGGCCTGCTCAACCCGGTGGTGGGTACGGCGCTGGGCGTCGCGTTCGCCCATGAGGCGTTCGGTCCCGCGCAGGCGCTGGGTGTGCTGCTCGTCATCGGCGGGGTCGTCCTCGGCCAGCGGGTGGCCCGCCCGAGGAAGGCAGCGCCTGTCGGCCCGGTGCAGCCGACGCCCGAGCGAGGGATGACAATGGCGAGGTGACATCAGGGGGCACGGAGGCCGCGGACTTCCGTCTGCGCGACATCGCCCTCGCGGCGTACGGGCCCTCGATCGTCAGCGCGATCGGCCACGGGGCCGTCATCCCGATCCTCGCCCTGCGAGCCCTCGAGCTCGGGGCCGATGTGTCGACCGCGGCCTTCATGGTGGCGCTGCTCGGGCTCGGCAGCCCGGTCGCCTCCCTGCCCGCCGGCGCTCTCGTCGCGCGCATCGGCGAGCGGCGAGCCCTGACCACCGTCGGCTCCCTCGACGCGGTCGCGATGGCCTTCGCCGCCGCCACCGACTCGGTGGCCGCGCTCGGCGTCGCGGTCGTCCTCAGCGGCATGACCACGGACGGTCTTCATGATGGCGCGCCGGGGCTATCTCATCGACGCCGTGCCGCTCGCCTTCCGCGCCCGGGCCATGTCGGCGATGGGCGGCAGCATGCGTATCGGCGTCCTCATCGGACCCCCCGGTGGGGGCGGCCCTGATCCGAGTCGGCGGGCTGACACGGGTCTTCTGGCTGGCTGCGGCCATGTCGCTCGTCTCGGCCCTGCTGGCGCGATCGATGCCCGACTACGGCTCGGAGCGCCGCGCCACCGCCCCGCACCTGTCGGTCTCCTCGGTGCTGGCGGCCCACCGACGCACGCTGCTCACGGTCGGCGTCGCGGTCGTCATCATCTCCGCCAGCCGGGCGCTGCGGATCGGTCTGCTCCCCCTGTGGGCCGAGCACGTCGGGCTGTCCGCGAGCACCACGTCGCTGATCTTCGGGGTGGCCGCCGCGGTCGACCTCGCCTTCTTCTGGCCCGGTGGCTGGCTGATGGACAACTACGGGCGGTTCGTCGTCGCCGTACCCGTCGTCGCGACCACGGCCATCGGCTGCCTCCTGCTACCGCTGTCCACCACGGCCGTCACGGTCGGCGCCGTGATGGGGCTGATCGCCGTCGGCAACGGCCCGGGCGCGGGAATCGTGATGACGCTCGGCGCGGACACGGCGCCGGTCGAGGGGGGCGCGCACACCCGGGCGGCTGGCGACTGTGCGGCGACATCGGCGGCTCCGGCGGAGCGTTGCTCGTGGGGGCCGTGGCCGCGGTGGCGCCCCCGGCGACCGCCTGCGTCGTGATGGGGGCGGGCGCGGCCGTCGGGACACTGTGGGTCGGCTACTTCACCCACCGGGTGGACCTCGGTCAGAGAAAGTTGGCTAGCCGACGGTGACGACGACCTCGTTGGACAGGATGTCCTTGTCGGTGTCGATCACGCGGAAGGTGTTCACGCCCGGCTGGCCGGTCTGGATGGTGCCGCCGAACGTCTGGTTGCTGACGGTCATGGTGACCGGGAAGTCCCGCCACTCACCGTCGCCGACCTTCTGCTGCACCTGAAGGATTGCACCCTCGCCCGTGGGGAAGGTGCCGGTGAGGTCGATCGACTGCATGGCGGTCACCGACTGCTGGCCGGCCGTCAGCGAGATCTCGCTGGTCGTCGCACTCGTCGACGGGTCGACGGACTCGGCGGTGGGAGAGGCCGGCGTCTCCGGGACCACGGTCTCGGAGGTGATGGTCGGCTCGGGCAGGTAGAGCGTCGCACTGTTAGTCGAGTCGTCCTGCGCGGAGGCAGCCGGGTCACCGTCGAGGCCCATCACCTTGCTGCCGACGAGCGCGGCCAGACCGCCGATGATGCCGATCACCGCGGCGACGGCGACCAGCGCGATCAGCCCGGTCAGGACCGGGCGGTCCTCGGTGTCGACCACGTGCACTCTCCTCGTTGCGTCCTGCTGTCGCCCCATTGTCACGGACGGGCGGGTGAGAACCCAACCGGGTCGGTGACCCAGCCCGGTCAGAAGCCGCGGGTCCACACCATGTCGTCGACGATGCCGCGCGAGCGCCAGCCGTTCGGCGTACGCACGAGGTCGTGGTGGTAGTAGCCGCCCACCTCCCACAGCTTCTCCGTGCCGTCCGGGTTGATGCTCACCATCGGGTTCGTGAAGTACGCCGTCGCGCGGGCCGCGTCCCCGTCGAGCTCGATCGAGATCTGCCCGACGAGGTGCTGGAACCGGTCGAAGCCGGCCGGGCCCTTCTCGATCCACGGCACCACGACAGCCGGGACGTCCTTCGGCCCGCCGACGATCGAGTAGTCGAGGACCGCGTCGTCGGTGAAGACGTGGGCGAGGTCGTCGAAGGAGCGGGTGTCGACGGCGCGCGTGTAGCGCGTGATGAGGTCGGTGATCTCCCCGGCGGTCGCTCAGCTCCTGCAGGTCCATGGCGCCAGCCTAGAACACGTTCTACTGTGTAGCCATGAGATTCACGTACGCCGAAGCGATGACCGACGCGAGGCTCTACGCACCGCTCGCCCGGGCTGCCGAGGCGGCTGGCTACACCTCGATGACGGTGGCCGACTCGCTGATCTATCCCAAGGAGTCGGACTCGAGCTATCCCTACACCGACACGGGCGATCGCGAGTTCCTCGAGGACAAGGAGTTCATCGAGACGATGGTGCTCTGCGCGCACCTCTTCGCGGTGACCTCGACGCTGCGGCTGACGCCGTTCGTGCTCAAGCTGCCGGTGCGCCCGCCGGTGCTGGTCGCCAAGCAGGCCTCGTCGCTGGCCTTCCTCTCCGACAACCGGCTCGGGCTCGGCGTCGGACTCTCGCCCCGGCCGGAGGACTTCGTGACGCTGGGCGTGCCGTGGGAGCGGCGGGGCAAGCGGATGGACGAGTGCATGGACGTGCTGCGCGGACTGACCTCGGGCGATTTCTTCGGCTACGACGGGGAGTTCTACAAGTTCCCGGCGCTGAAGCAGACTCCCGCGCCGAGCGCTCCGATCCCGCTCCCCGGTCGGCGGGCACAGCGACGCGGCGCTGCGCCGCGCCGTACGCAAGGGAGACGGCTGGATGCACGCCGGCGGCGACGGGGATGAGCTCGACCGGCTGCTCACGCGGCTGGCTTCGATCCGGGCCGAGGAGGGGGACACGCGTGATGACTTCGAGGTGCACGTCATCTCCTACGACGCCTACACGCCGGACGGGGTGAAGGCGCTCGAGGACCGCGGGGTCACCGACTGCATCGTCGGGTTCCGCGTGCCCTACACCAAGGGGCCGGACCTCGAGCCGCTCGAGAAGAAGGTCGAGCACCTGGAGCGGTACGCCGACTCGGTGATAGGACGCATCGGTGGTTGAGGAAGGACGAAGTCCTGTCACGAAACCGCTTGACGCATTCCGCGAGGCGGTCGCCGAGGCCGAGCGGATGATCCGCAACCCGCCCTTCGAGATCACCGATCAGGAGCTCGCCGAAGGGCTCGACTACCTCGCCGGCTCGATCCGCTCGGCGATCCAGATGGCGTTCGACTACGACCTCGAGCACCCGGTGCTGATCAACCCGACGCACCAGTACGCGCGCCGGGGCCTCGACAACCCCGACGCGATCTACTTCAACGCCTACCTCACGTCCGGCGCTTCGTATGTCGTCTCCGGACAGCGCGGCACGACCGCCGACCTGTCCTTCCAGATCATGAGCGGGGGCTACACGTCCTCCGGCACGCCGGACACGCTGGCGGCCTTCGACGACCGGTCGCTCTCAGTTTCGGACGACGGCTCCTTCGAGTGGAGGTTCGGGGCCCGAGCTCGGACTCCGCAAGGGCTCGACGCTCATCGTGCGCGAGGTCTATTCCGACTGGCTTTCCGAGGACCGCGGCACCTTGCGCATCCAGCGCCTCGACACCGCCGGGGTGCCGCGCGCTCCGGTCTCGGTCGACCGGATCGAGAAGAGGTACGCCGTTGCGGCGAAGCTGCTCACCGGGCGGCTGTCCACGTGGTTCGCCTTCCCGGAGTGGTTCACCTACAAGGAGCCGGTCAACACCCTGACCGCCCCGGCCACGACGCCCGGGGGCCTGACCACGCAGTTCTCCTCGATCGGGCACTACGCGCTCGGCGACGACGAGGCGCTGGTCGTGGAGGTGCCGGTGAGCGCGGCGCCGTACCAAGCGATCCGGGTCGGCTCGAAGTGGTACGTGTCGACCGACTACGAGCACCACCAGACCTCGCTGACCGCGGCGCAGTCGGTGCGCTCCGGCGACGTGCTCCGCTACGTGATCTCCGAGCGCGACCCCGGGATCGCGAACTGGCTGGAGACCACCGGGCACACGGCTGGCGTGATGATGCTGCGCTGGCAGCGGACGGACGAGACACCGGGCGGGCCCGTCGTGAAGGTCGTGCCCTTCTCCTCGCTCGCGTCGATGTCGTCGCTGGACGACCAGCGGGTCACGCCGGCGGAGTACGCCGCGCGGATCGAGGCGCGCCGAGTCGGGGTCGCGCGGCGGATGATCAGCTGACCATCACAGGAGGCCCGGGGTTTCGTGACGGTCGCTGCGCGACCTCCTCAACCGCCGGCTCGGTAGTCCAGTGGCAGATGGTCGTGAATCGACCCTTGGGACGACCGTCTGCCACTGGACTACGCGGGCGGGACCAGCCCCTCGACGCGCAACTGGAACACGTTCTAGTCTGCGGGCATGACGTTGCTGAAGGACAAGGTGATCGTGCTCTCCGGTGTCGGGCCCGGGCTTGGCCGCGCGCTCGGTGAGGAGGCGGCGCGGATGGGCGCAGATCTGGTGCTCGCGAGTCGCACGGAGCGCCGACTGGAGAAGATGGCGGCCGTCGTGCGTGAGCTGGGGGGCCGGGCCCTCGCCGTACCCACCGACATCACCGACGAGGCGCAACGGGCACGGCTCGTCGAGAAGGCGCTGGAGGAGTTCGGCCGCGTCGACTGCCTGATCAACAACGCCTTCGGGATCCCGCCGATGGACCCGATCTCGACCCTCGACCTCGACGCACTGCGAGCGGCACAGGAGACCAACGTCTTCGCGCCCCTGCGGCTGAGCTCGCTGTTCGCCGACGCCCTCGCCGAGTCGAGCGGCTCGATCATCAACATCAGCTCGTGCGTGGTCTACACGTCGCAGCCGGAGTACAGCGGCTACAAGCTGTCCAAGGGCACGCTGCAGCACCTGAGCTCCAGCCTCGCGACCGAGCTCGGGCCGCGCGGGATCCGGGTCAACTCGGTCGCGCCCTCCTACATCTACGAGGACGTCAACAAGGCCTACTTCGACTGGATCGCCTCCGAGTCGGGACGCACGCACGACGAGGTCTACGCGGAGAAGGCCGCGCCGACAGACCTCAAGCGGCTCGCGACGCCCGACGAGGTCGCGCGGGCGACGCTGTTCCCGGCGAGCGACCCGGCCAGCGCGGTGACCGGGCAGACGCTGAACATCGACTGCGGCGAGTTCCACTCGTGAGACAGCGAGACGACGTCGGATCGCTGGCGGACATCACTGCGGCGGCCATGCGTACGACCGGCCTGACCGACCTCGGCGACGACACCCACGAGGAGGGCCTGCAGGTCCTGCTCAAGGACTACGCGACCGTCTCCGGACTGACCGACGTCGGCAACTACCGCATGCGCGGCATGGTCAAGGGCCTGCTCGTCGCAAAGCTGATGGCGCAGCAGGGCTTCAGCGCCAACCCTGCGTCGAAGGACGTCGCGATCGAGAAGCCCGTGTTCATCATGGGCCTCCCCCGATCCGGTACGACGCTGCTGCAACGCCTCATGACCGCGGACCCTGCGCACCAAGGGCTCGAGCAGTGGCTGGCCGACCTCCCCCAGCCGAGGCCGCCGCGCGACACCCGGGAGTCCGACCCGATCTTCAGCGCGATGCAGGGTGGCTACGCCGCCTTCCACGAGGCCAACCCCGAGCTCGCCGGGCTGCACTACTCCGACGCCGCGTCGCACGAGGAGTGCTGGCGACTGCTCCAGCACGCCGGCCGCTCCGTCGCCTTCGAGACCCGGGCCTTCACGCCGTCATATTCGGCGTGGCTCCGGGAACAGGACTGGACCCCCGCCTACGAGCGCCACCGCGACCTGCTCCGGCTGATCGGGATGCACGACGCCGACCAGCGCTGGATCCTCAAGAACCCCAGTCACCTCGTCGCGCTCGACGCGATCCGGACGGTCCATCCCGAAGCGGTCATCGTGGTCACCCACCGCGACCCGGTGGCCTGCACCGCGTCGATGTGCTCACTGGCCGCGGCCTCGACGCGCGGCACGTCCGACGTCTTCGTCGGTGACACCATCGGCCGCACCCAGCTCGACCTGCTCGTCCGCGAGCAGGCGGCACTCCGCGCGAGCCCGCACTCGGGGGACGTGATCGACGTGGCGTACGGCGACCTCGTCGCCGACCCCCTCTCGACCCTGCGGAGCGTGTACGCCGAGGCCGGGCTCACCCGGAATGACGCGGTCGCAGCGGCCGCGTCGGCCGAGCTCGCGCGGTCACGCAGCGGCGTACGCGCTCCGAAGCATGCCTATGACCCGGCCGACTACGGGCTCACCGAGGCGCAGGTGCGCGACGCGCTCGAAGCCTGAGCCGCCTTGGTTTCGACACGGCGCTGGCGCGCCTGCTCAACCAGCGGCGGAGCGAGTGACGCGGATGATCGCGCCGTCCCGCGGCACGCTGGTGATGTTGCGGACCTTCGGCTGGTCCTCGCCCATCGCCTCGACGGCATAGCTCGAGAGCACTTCGCGGAGCACGACCACGCCCTCCATCAACGAGAAGCCGGCGCCGATGCAGCGGCGCACGCCCCCACCGAACGGGATCCGAGTGTTGGTGGCGGGCTGCCCGTCGATGAAGCGCTCCGGCCTGAACGCCTCCGGCTGGTCATGGTTGTCCGCTCGCGAGTGGGCGATGATGATCGAGGGCCCGACGGTGGTGCCGGCGGGCAGGTCGTAGCCGCCGATGCTCGCAGGCTTCATCAGCGTCCGGACCACCATCGGGATCACCGGGTGCAGCCGCATCGACTCCTTGAGCACCGCCTCGAGCCAGTCGTCGTCACCCTCGAGCGCCGCGGGCGCGAGCGGGCGAGCAGCGACGGCGAGCGGCCGAGATCGTAGAGCGCCCACGCCAGCGCCGTCGCGGTCGTCTCGTGGCCGGCCAGCAGCAGGGTGACGAGCTGGTCGCGGAGCTCCTCGTCGGTGAGGCGGTCATCGGTGGAGTCGCCCTCGGTGCCGACGCGGATCAGGCGCGACAGCACGTCGGTCCGCGTGGCCGGGTCGGACGCCGCGCGCCGCCTCGCGGATCTCGGCATAGATCAGGGCGTCGAGCTCGAAGGAGTTGTCCTTCGAGCGCTTCCACGGTCCGAGGTTCTGCAACCGCGGCATGCCGTAGCCGAACAGGATGGCCGGGCTGATGTCGACGACCTTGTTGACCCGCGGCCGCATCTGCGCGAGCCGCGACTCGTCGGTGACGCCGAAGACGACGCGCAGGATCACCTCGAGGGTCAGCCGGTTCATCCGCTGGAGGGCTGAGAACGACTCCCCCGGCAACCACGAGTCCACCTCCGCCGTGGCGACGTCGGTCACGAGTGCGGCGTACTCACGCAGGGCATGGCCGTTGAAGGCCGGCATCAGGAGCTTGCGGGCGCGCTTGTGCTCGCTGGAGTCCTGCAGCAGCAGCGAGTGCTCGCCCATCATCGGGCCGAGGATCGCGTTGCCCTTGCCGGCGTGGAAGACCTCGGGGTCGCCGGCGAAGATCTCGCGTGCGTGCTCGGGCCCGGTGAAGAGCACGAGCGGTCGGCCCTGCGGCAGGATCCGCACGGTGAACGCGTCGCCGTAGCGGCGGTGCGCCCACGGCACGAAGCGGTGCCGGAAGCGCAGCAGCCCGATGCTCTGGATGATCGCCGGCCAGCCCGGACCGGGCGGCAGCCCGTGGAGGTCGACCGGGGTGCTCGATCCGGCCAGCGGCCGCATCTTCTCGTAGCGCCGGGCGCTGAGGGCGTACGCCGCAGCGTCGGTCGTCGCCATCTGCTCGGGCCGCTGCTCCGGGCTCGTCATGGACCGATCGTAGGCCGGATCTCGAAGCGCGTCGTGCGCTTGAGCTTGAGGTCGCCGCAGCTCTGACGACGCTCGGGGCCGGGCACCTCGACGACCTCGACGTCAGGGCTGCCGCCGGCCGGGACGTGCAGCTCGAGCACCTGCTCGACGCCGCTGCGCCCGGCGCGGCCGCGGCTCAGGTCGACCGGGACGCCACCGGCCTCGACCTGCGCACAGGCATCGACCGCGTTGTCGGTGCTGAGCCGGCCCGGGGTGTGTCCGCTCGGCAGCGCCAGCACGGTGCCGGAGAAGCGGTGTCCGCCGAGGTGGGTCGTCTCCCCGGGTCTCCTCGGGCCAGCGCGCCGCGAGGGCCGCGGTGATCGGGCGCCCGATCTCGGCACAGCACCGGTCGCGGCGACCGTTGGTGCAGACGAGCCACAGGCCTCCGTCGTGGTCTTCCAGCTCCTTCGAGAGATCGAGGTCCAGCAGGTCGTCCACACTGTGCAGAACAGCGGTGCGTACGGCGAACCCGTCGGCGTCCGTCGTCGCGTGGAAGATCCGCACGCCGGGACCGCTGGTGCCACCGTTGCGCCGGATCAGCTGCACGCGGATCCCGGACAGGCCGTCGAGGTGCGCCTTCACCGCCTCGGGCAGTCGGCTCTCCGCGACGGCCCGGCGTCCCCGAGCCCCGGGGTACTCCACGAAAAGGAAGGCGGAATCCGTCGGCGCCGTACCGGCCAGTGGCTCGCCGTCGTCGCGGCTGCCCACGTGGCAGCGGAAGTCGTCACTTCGTGACGGGCCTTGGCGGCCCTCCTCAGTACCAGCGTCTGTCACTCACGACATTGTGCCCGGCGCCCGGGTGTCCGTGTTTCGGCCCCCATCGAGCGTCGAGTTACCGAACCTGCACGGGGGTCCGCCAGCCCTGAAACCCCAGTACGGTTCGGTAACTCCGGTGGACTAGCCACGCGGTCGCCGTACGCGGAGGTCGGCAGTTCACGGACGTGTGAGCGCTCGCGAGCGTGCCGCGCGTCGGCGGAGCGGCCAACTGCCGACCGTGTCTCTTGGATCGAGACCGGGAGATCCATCAAGACTCGAATCACTGGTCGTTCAGGCCGGGATCAGCCCATCGCGGCGGGCGATCGCGGCGGCCTCGGTGCGGGAGGAGGCGGCGAGCTTGCCGAGGATGTTGGAGACGTGGACAGACACGGTCTTGGTGCTGATGAAGAGCTGCTTGCCGATCTCGCCGTTGGTGCGGCCCTGCGCGACCGGGGCCGGGATCTCGGCCTCGCGCGGGGTGAGGCTGACGTCGGAAGGCTGCGAGGGCTGGGCGGTCGAGCCGAGCGTCGTGAGCTCGGCCAGCAAGGGTTGCGCGCCCATCGCGCGCGCCGACTGACGCGCCGAGTCGGCCATCGCGCGGGCGCCTGCGGCATCACCGGTCGCGCGCAGCACCTCGGCGCAGCGGGCGCGCACGCGTGCGATCTCGTAGACGTCGCCGTACGCGACGAAGGCCTCCTCGGTGGCGCGCCAGACCGAGACGAGCTCGTCGCTGCCGGGCGGGTCGAGCTGGCTCAGCCACCGGAAGCGCAGGTCCTCGGCGGCGAGGCGCGCCACCCGAGCCCGGTATTCGGGGCCGCGAGAGGTGTCGTATTCGGCATAGAAGTCGATGACGCGTTCGCCGTCGTGCAGCATGCGGCGGACGACCTGTGCGGCGGCCTCGCGCTGGGCGACGGACTGCTGGGAAGCGGCGCTCGCGTGGACCCCGATGACGATCGCGGTCCAGGCGCAGCCGCGCCCGGAACCACTCGTGCCACAGCGGGCGGACGGTCGCGACGACCTGGTCGTAGATCTCCGTGGCGCGCTCCGGGTCAGTCGCCCGGTCGGCCCTGACCAGCTCGGCCGAACCACCCACGATGGCGATCAGGCCGTCGCGCGACCAGTAGTCGCGCAGCGCCGTGAACGAGTCGGGCTTGCACGTGCCGCGGATGACGCTGATGTGGACCCGGTGGGCGAAGTAGAGCCACTCGTAGACCATCGGCGGGTTGAGGCCCCCGACGTCGAGCAGGGACCAGGCCTCGTCGAGACGGCCGAGGACGGTCAACACGGTCGCCTTCATCCAGCGCGCCTCGGCCGGGAACGGCGCCCAGCGCAGGCCGACCTCCTCGCCGCGACGGATGACCTCGTCGTAGACCTCGACGGCGCCGGCGAAGTCACCGCGGTCGCGCTGGAACCGAGCCGAGAAGTAGAGGGCACGGAGCTCGGCCTCGACGTGCCCCTCGGCACGGGCCCGCTCGGCGGCGCCGCGCCGGGCGGCCGGAAGCTTGTCGAGGTCGGGAGAGTCGTCGAGGCTGATCAGCGTCGTCGAGATCTCGACCGCGATGCCGGTCAGGCTGTGGCGCTCGGCGAGCGCCAGCCCCTCCATCGCGACCGCACGCGCACGTTGCTCGTTGCGGCGGCCCAGCCGACTGCGCGTGCACGCCGAGGGCACGGGCCAACAGCTTGGGCGGCGCGTCGGCCAGCAGCTCGACGGCCTCGGCCGCGATGGCCTCGGGGTCGTCGGTGGTGTCGGTCATCATCAGTGCGGCCGCGATTGCCGTCAGGATCTGGCCACGGTCGATCGCGGAGGCGTCGGCCGGCATGGAGGCGAGGTGGGAGCGGAGCACGGTCACGGCCTTCGACACCCGGCCGGCCGCGATGAACGCCTCCGCGCACCGGCGCACGAGCGCGTGCAGGTCGATGTCGTCGGGCACGTCGGGGAGCTCGGCGAGCAGCTTCCACGCGTCCGGGAACTGCATGGCCGCCTCGTTGGGACCGCCGACCGCGAAGGCCCGGGTTGCCGGCTTCGATGCTGGCCACGGCCGCGGTGAGGCGGTCGCCGGCACGGCGGGCGTGCAGGGCGAGCTCGCCGGCCGTCCCGACCACCCGGCCCGACTGCAGCGCCTCCATGAACGAGGTGTGCAGGCGGGCCCGCTCGCCGGGCAGCAGGTCGTCGTAGACCGCCTCGCCCGGGAGCGCGTGCCGGAAGGCGTACGACGAACCGCGCGCCTGCGCCAGCACGTTGGACTCCACCGCTGACCGCAGGGCGCCCTCGAGCTCGGCGGCGCCGAGACCTGTGACCGCTGCCAACAGCTCGTGGGAGACGTGGCGCCCGGCCACGCTGGCGACCCTGACGACCTCGAGGGTGCGCTCGTCGAGCCGGTCGAGCCGCACCAGCAGCACGTCGGCCAGCTCGGTCGGGATCTGGCCACCGGTCGCCCGGGTCGCCCCGACGAGCTCCTCGACGAAGAACGCGTTGCCCTCGGCGCGGTCGACGATCTCGGCGACGCTTGCCTCGGTGATGGTCGCGAACTTGTGCATGGCATAGACCAGCCGTCGCACGTCACCGTCGGACAGCGGCTCGACACGGAGCCGCTCGACCCCGCGCAGTCGCGCCCACTCAGCCACCCGGGGTCGCAGCGGGTGTCGCCGGTGCAGGTCGTCGGAGCGGTAGGACACGACCAGCGCGACCGGGCCGGCGAACGGGCGGGAGAAGAGGAAGCTGAGCATGTCGCGGGTCGACTGGTCGGCCCAGTGGGTGTCCTCGACGACCACGAGCAGCGGGCCGGCCTCGGCGAGGGTCTCGAACAGGTCGTGGACCGCAGCGAAGATGTTGCCGCGGTCGAGCGACTGGTCCTCGTCGTGGTCGTCGGTGGCGCGGACACGACGGCCCGGCTGGAGGCGGGCGAGTGTGGGGTGACGGTCCGTCACGCTCGCGGCCACCTCCGGCCGGTCCGTCAGGACGCGACCGAGGATCTCGGAGAAGGGGAGATAGGGCAGGGACCCGTCGGCCGGAGTCGAGGCAGTGCCCGGCCAGCACCAGCCAGCCCTCCCCGAGGGCGACGTCGCGGAGCTCGGTCAGCAGTCTCGTCTTGCCGACTCCGGCGTCCCCGGCCGGGGAGCACGGTGCGGCTGTCGGCGTACGTCGAAGTGCCGGTCGGACTGGTGGTGGACGCGCGAATGCCGAGCCGGGAGATCAGCTCCTCCAGCTCGGCATCGCGTCCGACGAGGTCGGTGCTGCGGGTGGTCGACACAAGGGTCATTGTGTCGCCTCCCACCGACATCGCCTCCCCAGTTTGTGTCTGGGTCGTGCTCATCGTGCGTCGTCCGCTTCGCGGCCCGCTTGGCAGCGGCCAGCTGACGGTGCGTGGCCAGTCCGCGGCGTACGCGACCCTCGCGATAGGTGACCTCGGCGTTCAGGAAGCTGTCGGTGGTGAACATGGTATTTCTCCTTCATCTGGGTTGATGAGAAGAGATTCCGCCGCTGAGGTAGGCACCCACATCGGGCAGGTGTCCTATCTCTGTGGGGACAGCTACCTCAGATCGTCTGAACGGCTACCTCAGAAATCGCTAGCATTCGCTGTATCAGGCGGCCTGCAGCGCGCTCTTAACCACAGTGAGGGACGTCATCATGATGAGTGAAGGACGCGTTCCAGACGCCGCACCGTGGCCGTCCGGGGGTCGGACATGGCGCTCTTGGTCAACGAGGCTCGCGGGGGAAGCCAGTCTGCGTGGAACCAGCTCGTCGAACGCCTTCTGCCTCTGGTGACGTCCCTCATTCGTCGACACCGGCTCTTCGGGGCCGATGCCGACGATGTCAACCAGACCGTCTGGTTGCGGCTGGTCGAGCACCTGGACCGGATCGACGAACCGCGGGCGCTGCCCGGGTGGCTGGCCACGGTCACCCTGCAACGAGAGCCTGCGCTACCTGCAGAAGCGCAACCGGACGGTGCCGGCGGATCCCCGGGAGTCGCCGGTGTTCGAGCGGGACGACGAGTCACCCGACCTGATCGAAGAACTGATGGCGACCGAGCGGCACTCGGCGCTGGTGGATGCACTGCTGGAGCTGCCGGACGACCGTCGGGCACTCCTGCTCCTGCTCACCGAAGACCCAGCACCGAGCTACGCGGAGATCAGCCGACGAACCGGCATCCCCGTGGGCAGCATCGGGCCGACCCGGGCCCGCGCGATCGACCAGCTGCGCAAGAGCCGGGCACTGCGACACCTCACCCCACCTGCCCCTGACGGGAGAACCCCATGAACGAGAGCACCCCTGAAGACCAGGCCGTCCTCGACGACCTCGCTCTTGCTCTTCGCGCGTACGACGATGTCGACCCTCGCCATCGAGAGGCCGCTCAGGCCGCGTTTGCCCGGCGCAACATCGACGAGGAGCTGATGGAGCTGACCTACGACTCCCTCACCGAGGCGTCGACGGTCCGCAGCGCCGGCGTCGACGAGCCGCGCACCGTCTCGTTCAGCTCCAGCATCGGCACGCTGGAGCTGGAGATCGACGGCGAGCGGATCATGGGCCACGTGCTCCCGGGCGGGACCGTGACCGTGGTGATGACCAACGTCGTGGGTCAGCGCGTCGAGTCGCCCAGCGACGAGGACGGCGTCTTCGAGCTGATGGGCTCACTGCCCGGGCCGGTGCGCTTCACGATCGAGGGCACCGGCACGACGCAGTGGCTGACCTTCTGATCACTCACACCGCTTCTTGCAGCGGCTTGATCTCATTCAGCGCCGACCCGAGATGATCCTTCTCGACCTCGAGGTCGAAGCGAGTCTGGAGGTTCAACCAGAACCTGTCCGTGGTGCCGAAGTAGCGGGCCAACCGCAGAGCGGTGTCTGCGGTGACACGGCGCTTGCCGTGCACGATCTCGTTGATCCGGCGCGGGGGGACCCCGATGGCGACCGCCGTGCCGTTCTGGCTGATCCCCAGAGGCCCGAGGAAGTCTTCCATCAAGATCTCGCCGGGGTGGATCGGAGTCATGGTCGTCATCTGGCGCCTCCTCAGTGATAGTCGACGATCTCGACGTCGGCGGGTCCGGCGTCGGTCCACGTGAAGCAGATTCGCCACTGTTGATTGATGCGGATGCTGTGTTGTCCTGCCCGATCACCACGCAGGGGTTCAAGTCGGTTGCCGGGCGGCACTGGCAGATCGGCCAAGGTCTCAGCAGCGTCCAGCATCACCAGCTTGCGCAAGGCCGTTCGCTCGATGCGCGGATCGGGGCTCGTGACCCGTTGTCGTGACCAGAGCCGTTCGGTCGCAGAGTCCCGAAAAGATCTGATCACTCACCCACTATAACGCATCGCGTCATAGTGGGTGAGTCGGTTGACTGGGCTCAGTTGTTGGGCTCGAGCACCGGCCCGACGCCCCGGCGACCCGCGCTGCGCGCCTCAGCCAGAGCTCGTCGGCAGCGTGACGCGCGCTGACTCCCTTCTGGCTCATCCGGGCCGCGATCAGGCCTGAGACGAGGGGCGTGGAGAAGGACGTGCCGCTCCACTTCGCCAGACCCCGGAACTCCCGCTTGACCGGCGGGTTGTTGTTCGGCGGCTGGTGGCAGTAGAACGTGCCGGTCGGGTAGGCGTTGACCGGGTCGGTGCCGAGTGCGTAGACGTCCACCCAGCTGCCGAAGTTGGAGTAGTCGGCTCGCTTGCCATCCGCATCGAGCGCGCCAACGGAGACGGTCCACGGGAAGGCGGCTGGCCAGAACGGCAGCCGGTGTGAGTCATTGCCCGCCGCGGCGACGAGGATCGTGCCCTTCTGGTGGCTCAACCGCTGCTCCCAGAACACCTCAAAACTGAGAAGTGGCAGCTCATCACGTGTGGGGCACCCGGCCGAGAGCGAGATGATGTCGGGACTCAGGGCCAGTGCCTCCCCGAGCTGGATCACCATCTCCGACTCGTAGGCAGCGCCACCGGTGGGGAGGAAGCCCTCGACCCGGATCTGCGCCTTCGGGGCCCGGGTGCGGACGACGCCGGCGATGAAGGTGCCGTGCCCGGCGTAAGGGTGGATGTGGTCGAGATCGATGGTCTCCGGGTCACCCGTGACGCCGTCCAGCCGGGGCGACGGTGAATCGAGGGCCGCCGCAGCTGGCCACCAGCCCGTGTCCACGACAGAGACGAACACTCCGGTGCCCGCTCCAGAGTCGCTGGTGATGGGCGGGTGCGGCGCCACGGCGCCATCCAGTTCTTCTGGCTCGGTTGCGGGGCAGCACTGCCCGCACCCGCCGGGCGTGACGAACATGATGTGATCGGGGGTGGCGATGCCGACTCCCATCTCTCGGTCGACCCGCTCCAAATGGCCGGTCGTGTCATTCTCGTCATCGAGCGGCAGCTTCAGCACCGTCAGGCCGCGCATCTGCTGCGAGCGCCCGCCATCCACCCGCTCCGCGCCCAGCAGCTCGGCGACATCCGACCAGTGTTCGTCTCGTGCGAGCACGTAGCCGAGGCGATACAGGTAGGAGAGCCAACCGTCCTCGGTCCAGACGGCGGCAGCTGCGTCGGGCCCGCCCATCGCCTTGATCAGATAGCGCACCTGCTCGCGCAGGATCTCCTTCTGCAACCGATCGTTCTTGTCGTCCGCGTCGCGACCGGAGTCGCCCTTCGCGTCTGTTGGCGAATTGTCCATGACGGTCCCCCCATGGGCTTGGATGGAGCGTGACGGGCGACGCCGGAGCGGCGGGCCTCGCCTGAGAGTAGCCATTCACCGCGAGGGTCGGGAGGAAAATGGAGGTGTCAGATCCTGCTGGCGACGCCCTCCTCGCACTGGCCCTCGCCGAGCCCGACCGTGCAGCATCGATCGCGCGAGCGTCGATCCATGGCGAAAAGGACGCGCCCGCGCTCTCGTACGCCCATCACGCCCTCGGGATCGTGCTCCGCGACCGCGGCGACATCGACCTCGCCCTGAGCCATCTCAGGACGGCGCGCCGGCTCGCGGAACGGGCCGGCGTCGGCGATCGGGTCGCGGACGTTCGGGCGACGCTCGGTGCGACCTACGCCATGCAGGGACGGACAGCGGCTGCCCTGCGCGAGCTCAACGCGGCGGTTCGCGGTGCCACACAAAGCGGCAACGTACGACCCGGGGCCTTGATGCGCCGGGCTCACGTGCATGCCCATCTGGGCAACGTCCCCGAGGCTCGCGATGACCTACGGGAGGCCGTGCCCAGCCTCCGACAATCCGGCGACGCAACCTCGGGAAGCCCGGGCCCTGAACCTGCGCGCCTACCTCGCCATGATGCAGGGAGACTTCGCTGAGGCCGAACGGGACTTGCGCGAGGCCGAGACCGTCTTCGTCCGGCTGAAACAGCCTTTCGGAGAATTGGTGGTCTTGCACAACCTCGCGCTCATACGGTTCTTCCGGGGAGAGCTGCCGGCGACATTGTCGGCCTTCGCAGATCTCACCGCGCGCTACACAACACTGGGCGAGCCGCACCTTGAGCTGGCGATGGACAACGCCCGAGCCCTGCTGGTGGCAGGCCTGTCCGACGAGGCGGTCGACGTGATCGATGCAGCTTCGGAATGGGCGCACACCCGACCACGGGCCAGCGCCGAGTTGCTCCTGATGCAGGCAAGTGCGCGGCTCGGCCAGCATCGCCCCGGGGACGCACTTGCCGACGCTGCTGCCGCCCGGCGGCTGTTCGTCCGACAGCAGCGCGACTGGTGGCGCATCCGCGCCGACCTCGTCGCCCTCCGTGCCCGGATCGAGCTCGGCCGCGGGTCCCGACGAGCCGCCGTTGCACTGGCCGATTCCCCGGCCGACGACCGCACCGAGGACGGAGTGCTGGCCGCACTCCTCGCCGGTCGTGAGCTCGCGCGCTCGGATCCGGCCCGCGCTTCGACGTACCTCTCGAAGGCAGCGCTCGGACGGCACCGGGGGAATCCGCTCAGCCGCAGCACCGCCCGGCTGGCTCATGCTCTGGACCCGGAGGTGCAGGGACGACCGCGGGGTGCTGCAGGCAGTGGGGCAGGGGCTCGACGCATTGGCCGAGCACCGCGCGTCCCTCGGCAGTCCGGAACTGCGCGCCCTCACCGCGATCCACAGTTCAGATCTGGCCGCCCCGGCAGTGCGACACGCTCTTCCGCGCGGTCCGCGGGCTCTGGTGCTGTGGAGCGACCGGGGGCGCGCAGCGTCCTTGAGCGGAACCGGTGGCTGCGCCGACGGATCCGGTGATCGACGACCTGCTCGCGACGATCCGTGGGCTCTCGCACCGGATCACCGAGGAGTCCGACCCCGCCGGGATCCGGGCCCTGACGCGGTCGCGGGCCGCGAAGGAGCGTGCAGTCCGTCTGGCGTGGGCGGCGACGGCTGGATCAGGTGGGCGGACCAGCACAATGTCTTCCGCTGAGCTCGTGGCGCAACTGGCAGACCGGATCTTGGTGCAGCTCGTGAACGTGGACGGCACGCTGCATGCCGTCGTGGTGCGAGACGGTCGCTGGCGAACGCTTCGCGTCGGTCCACTGGAGGTAGCGCAGCAAGCGATGGACCGCGCGCTGTACGGACTTCGGAGCGCAACGCGCGGCCGGCCCATCTCACTGGAGCCGCTTGGGCTGCGTTTGGAGGCCACCCTTCTCGGGCCGTTGTCTCGCTGGCTGCCGCCGGACCGGGCGGTCGTCATCTCCCCGCCCGCCGCGTTCCTCGGAGCCCCGTGGGGGCTCATCCCTTCCTTGCACGACCGATCGTTCTCGCTGACGCCGTCCGCCACTGCATGGGTACGCGCCTGCCAAGGCCCAGCCGACGTCGGCTCGGGCTGTGTTCGTGGCAGGACCCGGTCTGCCGAGCGGTGGCGGTGAGGTCGTGGCCGTCGCTGCTCTTCGCCCGGGCGCGACCCGTCTCGTGTCCCACGAGGCGACCGTCGCTGCTGTCCTCGCCTCCCTCGACGGCGCCGGCCTCGCGCACATCGCCGCGCACGGCACCTTCCGCTCCGAGAGCCCGATGTTCTCCAACCTGCAGCTGGCCGACGGGCCGCTCACGGTCGACGACATCCACCGGCTCGCGAAGCCGCCGCACCGGATTGTCCTCCCCGCCTGCCGATCCGGCGTCGTCGCGGCCATCGGCGGTCAGGACGTCATCGGCTTCGCGTCGGCGTTGCTGACCCAGGGGCACTGCGGGAGTGATCGCGTCGATCGCGGACGTGGACGACGTCGCCACCGTCCGGGTGATGCTGTCCCTGCACGCCGGCCCGGCGTCCGGGCAGCGACTCGACGAGGCCCTCGCCGGTGCGCGTCGATCGGCGTACGGCGAACCCGTCCGCCACGCGACGGCGGTGCTGTTCGCGGCGATGGGTGCGGCGTAGGCCGCTCTTCGCTCTCTCGTGTCGGCCTGCGGCCGACGAAGTGGCAGCCGGCTCGTCGGACGTCAGCCGGGATGTCCGACGATGTGGCTGCCCGGGCGACCGGGTCGTCGGACGTCCCGCTCAACGTCCGACGAAGTGGCTAGCGTTCGCACGTCAGGACTCGCGTCGGGGCGCAGCAGCAATGCGCACCCCGAGATCGTCCAACTCTTCCGCCACTGAAGCGGCGATCCAGACTTGGCCGCGGGTGCGGTTGGTCAGCGGCTTGATGACGCCCGCCTCGTGCAGCCGGGCGATCGCCGCATATGCACTCGAAGGCGCTCCTCCGAGCCTGAGCGCTGCCTCGTCTGCCGAGAAGATGGGGTGGTCGAGCAGGCCGTCCACAAGGTTCGCTGCAGCGCTCCCCGTCGTGGAGAACCGGACGTCTCGCGCCACTGGTCAGGCATCAGCGCGAGCCGTTCGGCCGTGACACGCGACTCCCGGGCGGCGATCCTCGAACCCACCGCGAACATGCGGACGATGAGACCCGCGTCCCCGTCGCGATAGGCACCGAGCGCGTCGAAGTAGCTGTCGCGGCGAGCAACGATCGCTGACGCCGGGGGACTACGACGCGACGGGTCGCACCCCGCCGCCGAAGGACCGTGTTGATCAGAGCTCGACCGATGCGGCCGTTACCGTCGGTGAACGGGTGGATCGACTCGAACTGGGCGTGGACGACTGCGGCCTGCATCAGCACCCCGACGTCATTTCGGTTCTGCAAACTCCATGAGGTCACCGAGCAGCGGCTCCACCATGCGTGCCGGCGGCGGGACGTAGAGCGCACCACGAGGTGAGTGGTCAGACCCACCGATCCAGTTCCGCACATCTCGTGGGCGGCCCGCGGACGCACGCTCAAGCGGGTCATCAGCCATCAGTGTGGCGTGCGCAGCGAAGACGTCGGCGAGCACGACGGCTCCACCTTCATCAACGGAGTCGATGAGATCCTTGAGGGCGTCGGTGGACGCGACCATCGATGTGGCCGACGCATTGGACCTGACTCCGTGCAGCGCCCGGGCGTAGTCGTCGACCGACGCCTCGACGTACTCGATCTTTGAGGACGCGACTGACTCGGCTCTGATCAGCAGCGTTGACAAGGAGCCGAGGTGAGCACCGTGAGTCTCGTCGAGGCTCGCAATCTCGCGAAGCGCGTCGTCCATCCGCGCACCTACCTCGGCGGGAACTGTGACGTCGACCATGGCTAGTCGCGGCGGCACGCGGGTGATCACCTCCCGCAACATCCGGTCGTCGCGCGATCCCCCGCGGAACGTCTGCCGCCATGGCTCGAGCAGGTCCTCGTGGGTTGGGACCCGCGATCGAGCCGCCAGATGCTGTCATCACCGCCTCCTCAGTGAGAACAGCCTAGCCGCTATTCCGACTTATGAGTATTAAGTCGGAATAGCTCGATCGCTATTCCGACTTACGCCATCGTCGTGACCGGGCGACCGCCCTGCCAGACGCCGGCGACGAGGGGGACGCCCGGGCGGTAGGCGAGGTGCAGGTAGGAGGGGGCGTCGAGCAGCACGAGGTCCGCGCGCTTGCCCACCGCGATCACGCCGACGTCGTCGCGGTCGAGGGCCTTCGCGCCCATCGCGGTGGCGGCGTGCAACGCCTCGGCCGGGCTCATCCGCATCTCCCGGACGGCGAGCGCGATGCAGAGCGCCATCGAGGACGTGAAGCAGGAGCCGGGGTTGCAGTCGCTGGCGATGGCCACCTGCACGCCGGCATCGATCAGCTTGCGCGCATCGGGATAGGGGTGCCGGGTCGAGAACTCGACGCCCGGGAGCAGCGTCGCGATCGTTCCGGAGTCGGCGAGGGCGCTGACGTCGTCGTCGGCGAGGTAGGTGCAGTGGTCCACCGCGACGAGGCCGAGCTCGGCGGCGAGCTTGACGCCACCGCCGTACGTCAGCTGGTTGGCGTGGAGGCGACCTCGGAGGCCGTTGTCGGTGCCCGCTGCCGGGATCGCTCGTGCCCGGTCGACGTCGAAGGCGCCGTCCTCGCAGAAGACGTCGATCCATCGGGCGTACGGCGCCGCCGCCGCCAACATCGCCCCGGTGACCAGCTCGACGTAGTCCTCGGGGGTGGTGTCGCTCGGCACGACATGGGCGCCGAGGAAGGTCGTGTCCTCGGTGAAGTTCCCGGCCACGGCGAGCGAGCGTGCCTCGTCGTGGACCGACAAGCCGTAGCCGCTCTTGATCTCCAGTGAGGTGGTGCCCCGGGCCCGCATCTCGGCAACGAGACGGGCGACGTGCGACATGAGCTGTTCGTCGGTGGCCGCGCGAGTGGCCGCAACGGTGGTGCGGATGCCGCCGGCGGAATAAGGCTCCCCGTCATGCGGGCGGCGAACTCCTGCGCGCGATCGCCCGAGAACACCGGGTGGCTGTGGCTGTCCACGTAGCCCGGGATCACCGCGCGCCCACCCGCGTCGTAGGCGGTGTCGGCCGCGGGCGCTTCCGCCGCCGGGCCGACCCGGGCGATGGTGCTGCCCTCGAGCACGACGGCGGCGTCGTCGACGAGCCCGAGGATTCCGGTCGGGTCCCGGTGGTCGTCGTGCTCAGGCCGGGTTGCGTCGTTGGTGACCAGCTCACCGATGCCGGTGATCAGGATGCTGCTCACAGCGCCCACACCTTCCCGATCGCCCTGGGCCAACTCGCGGCCGACCTGCTCGGCGTCAGCCTGCCGGAAGACGACGCGCCCGTCGACCATGGTCTGGGTGACGTCGGCCGCGCCCGCGGCAAAGACGACCGTGTGCTCGTCGCCGCCGGTGCCCGCGGTGCGAGGGCTGACCGTGTCGAGGGTGACGAGGTCGGCGCGCATGCCGACGGCGATCGCGCCCGCGTCGTCCCAGCCGAGGCTGGCGTGCCCGGCCGTGGTCGCGGCCTCGACCGGGTCGGCCGCCTGCCAGTGCCCGCGCTGCTGGGTGACCGGGCGCTCGTCGAGCTCGACGGCGCGCATCTCCTCGAAGAGGTCGATGACCGCGTGGCTGTCACTGCCCGGGGGTCAGGCGCGCGCCCGCGTCGGCGAGTGCGCGGCTGGGGCCGACGCCGTCACCGAGGTCGCGTTCGGTGGTCGGGCAGAAGGAGGGCGAACGCGCGCTTCACCCGGGAGCGCGATGTCCTCGTCGGTCAGGTGCGTGGCGTGCACCGCGCTCGTCAACGGCCCGAGGAGGCCGTGATCGGCGAGGAGCCGCGTGGGCGTCACGCCGTACGCCGCCATGCAGCCGTCGTTCTCGGCGACCTGCTCGGAGAGGTGCACGTGGAGGGGGCGACCCTCCGCCCAGTTGGCGAGCGGGGTCAGCGCGGAGGCGGGCACCGACGGGAGGGCGCGGACCGAGTGCAGCGCGACGGCAATCAACGCGCAGTCGGTCCCGGTCAGGGCGTCGACGCGGGACGCCCGGGCGTCGGCCGACCCGTCGTCGTACCGCACCTGCGCGCCCTCGGGCGGAGCGCCGAAGCCGGAGGAGAGATAGAGCGTGTCGAGCAGCGTGATCCGCAGCCCGGCGACGCGGGCTGCCTCGATCAGGGCGAGACCCATCGCGTTGGGGTCGTCGTAGGGGCGGCCGTCGGGCTGGTGGTGGAGGTAGTGGAACTCGCCGACGCAGGTGATCCCGGCGGCGACCATCTCGCGGAAGGTGGCCGTCGCGAGGGCGAGGTAGGTGTCGGGGTCGAGGCGCTCGGCGACGGAGTACATCTGCTCGCGCCACGTCCAGAACGAGCCGCGCTCGTGCTGCGTGCGGCCGCGGAGGGCACGGTGGAACGCGTGGCTGTGGGTGTTCGCGAGGCCGGGGATGGTGAGGCCGTTCAGGCGTTCGGCCGCGCCCGACAGGGTGCCCGGTTCGACGGATGCGAAGCGGCCGTCGGCGACCTCCGACGAGCACGTCGTCGCGCACACCTCCGGGGAGGAGGGCGCGCTCGAGGAGGTAGGTCGTCACGACGCCAGCTTTGCCAACGTGTCGGCGAGCGCCTCGACCCCAGCGAGACAATCCGCCATCTCTGCGAACTCGTCCGGCGAGTGCGAGACCCCGGTCGGGTTGCGGACGAAGAGCATCGCGGTCGGGATGCCGGCGGCCGACAGGATGCCGGCGTCGTGTCCGGCCTGCGTCGGGATGATCGGCCAGTCGCCGATCGCCGAGAGGTCACGGGCCGGAGTCGGGGTCGAACGCGACCGACCCGGAGACGGACTCGGCGGTGACGGTCAGCGACGTGCCGTCGCGGTCGGCGCGCTCGGTGCCCCGGCGGGAGATCGCGCCGACCAGCTCGGCGAGCGCGTCGTCGGAGCTGCACCGTGCGTCGAGCCGGGCGGTGACGCGGGAAGGGACGGCGTTGGTGCCGTTGGGCGCGACCTCGATCCGGCCGAAGGTGGCGCGCTGCTCGGCGAGGCGGGCCTGCTTGTTCGCGGCCAGCGCGGTCATCGCATAGGTGAGCATCGGGTCGCGGCGGTCCTCCATCCGGGTGGTGCCGGCGTGGTTGGCCTCGCCCTCGAAGTCGAAGCGGTAGCGCCCGTGCGGCCAGATCTCACTGGCCACGCCGACGGCGACATCGCGGTCGACGAGGTCGCGGCCCTGCTCGACATGGAGCTCGACGAAGACGCCGACGTCGTCGAGGGAGAGCAGGCCCTTCGAGGGATCGAGGCCGGCGTCCGAAACCGCGTCGCCGAGGAAGACACCGTCACGGTCGCGGCGCTCGCGCGCGTCGGCCCACTGTGATGCGCCGGTGACGAGCCGGGAACCGAGGCAGGCCAGCCCGAAGCGCGAGCCCTCCTCCTCGGTGAAGACCGAGACGCCGATCGGGCGCTGCGGCGAGAACCCACGAGCGCGCAACACGTCGACCGCCGCGAGGGCGGAGACCACGCCCAGCGGGCCGTCGTACGCACCGCCGTCGAGGACTGAGTCGAGGTGGGAGCCGGTGAGGACGGCTTGGTTTCGTGACGGTCGCTGCGCGACCTCCTCAACCTCCGACGCAGAGGGTCGCCACCGGGCGACCCGGTTGCCCACCCCGTCGGTCTCGAGCTCGAGGCCACGGGCCAGCGCGGCCTCGGTGAACCACGAACGCAGCTCCGACTCCGCCGAGGTCCGGGGCTGGCGGAAGTAGCCGCCCGAGGATGCGGACCGGCCCACCGCGTGGAGGTCGCGCCACATCGCCTCGAAGGTCATGGGGTGAGTCCATCGGGTCAGGCCCTCGCGGTCAACGACGAGGCGGACCGCAGCGTCTCGGATCTGAGACAGCAACAGCCGCTAGGTTGGGCGACGTGACCACGCTCGCGCCCACGTCGCCCGGACCGCGCTGGCTCGGGGGCCGTGGGACAGGCACTCCCGGCGGTGGTGCTCGCGGCGCTGCTGCTGCCGGTGAGCTTCACGTCCGTACGCGACGGCGACACCGGCGCCGCCCGGGACCGTCGTCCTCCCGGCCGCCCCGGTGGCGATCCACGCAGCGGTCGGGGTCGCGCACCGCTGGCCGCGCGCGGCCTTCGGCCCGGGCTGCCTCGCGATGCTGCTCCTCGCGGCCGGCCCCGACCTCGGCGGGCCGACGGCGATCGAGGCGGGCGGGGAGTACGCACCCTTGCTGCTGCCGACGAGCCCGGTGTTCTTCGTGCTGCTCTACGCCGTCGCCGCGCACTCGCAGCAGCCGTGGCCGACGGTCGCCCTCGGGATCGGCCCCGGTCGGCTGCCTGCTCACGGTCGTGCGGCTGTGGGACACGCAGTTCATCCTGCCCGTCTCGGCGATGTGGGTGTGGCGGCTGTTCCTGACGGTGTCCGTGCTGGGCGGTACGGCGGCCGCGTGGGCGCTGGGCCGATACCGCGCGACCCGGATGGCGTGGGTCGGGGCGCTGGCCGAGCAGGGCGCCGCCGACGAGCGTCGCCGGATCGCCCGCGAGATGCACGACGTCGTGGCGCACTCGCTGGCGGTGATGGTCGCCCGTGCCGAGGGCGGCCGGATGGCGGTGACAACACGACCCGATCGCGCGGCGGAGATCCCGGACGCGATCGCCACCTCGGGTCGCGAGGCCCTCGCCGAGATGCGTGGCCTCCTCGGCGTCCTGCGCGACGACGCCGGGGACGGGCCGCCGCAGCCGACACTGGCCGACCTGCCGGACCCGGGTCGAGCAGGTGCGCGCCGCCGGTCTCCCGGTCGACCTCTCGGTCACGGGCGAGCCGCGGCACCTGCCGCTGCTGCGGGAGCTGGCGGCGTACCGCGTCGTCCGAGAGGCCCTGACCAACGTGGTCAAGCACGCACCGCCGGACTCACCCACGAGCGTCACGCTGACCCGGGAGACGAAGGCATTGCAGGTCGTGGTCAGCAACCGCGGCGAGACCGCGCCCCGGGAGGACGGCGGCCGTGGCCTCATCGGCATGCGCGAGCGCCTCGCCGCCGTCGGCGGGACGCTGAGCGCCGGGCCGGTCGAGGACGGCTGGCGCGTCGAGGCGAGGATTCCGGCATGATCGACGACGGCATGACTGACGACGAGCAGATCCGGGTGGCCATCGTCGACGACCGGGAGCTGATGCGCAGCGCCCTGCGGATGATGGTCGAGTCGCAACCCGACCTGCGACTCGTCGGCGAGGCAGCCGACGGCATCGAGGCGCTGGCCCTCGTCCGCGAACGTCGCGTCGACGTCGTGCTCATGGACCTGCGAATGCCGCGCCTCGACGGCATCGAGGCCACGGCCCGGATCGTCAGCGAGCTGCCCCGCACCAAGGTCGTGGCGCTCACGACCTTCGACCTCGACGACTACGCCTTCCCCGCCATCCGAGCCGGCGCCAGCGGGTTCCTGCTCAAGGACGCGCGGGCCGAGGAGATCGTGGAGGCGATCCGGATCGTGCACGCCGGCCACGGCGTCGTCGCGCCCTCGACGACCCGGCGCCTGATCGAGCACGTCGCGACCTCCAGCCCGGGACCCGCGGGTGGCGAGGGCGTGCTCGCGAAGCTGACGCCGCGCGAGGCCGACACGCTGCGCGAGATCGCCACCGGCGACACCAACGCCGAGATCGCCCGGCGCATGCACCTCTCCGAGGCGACCGTGAAGACCCACGTGGGCCACGTGCTCGCCAAGCTCGACCTCCGCGACCGCGTCCGGGCGGTCGTCCTCGCCTACGAGTCGGGCCTCGTCCGTCCGGGAGACAGCTGAGGAGATCTCATCCTCGAGGATGAGACAGCAGCGACCACAGAGGGACGTACGCCGCAGCGCGACGCGACAGCGTGGACGCCATGACCATCCTGCAGACACAACGAAGCACCGCTGCCACGGCGGCGGCCCCTCGCGCCGCCGGTCTGAGTCCCCGGCTCGCCGGCCTCTGGGCGGTGACCTACCTCGGCCTCGCCGCCCTGCACCTCGTCCGCGACACCGGCGCACCGTGGGTGCGGGACGCGGCGTCGGTCCTCGGCTCACTCTCCTCACCGGACGTCTCGTGGATCATCGTGGTCCTCGCCGTCCTCGGCCTGACCGGGCTGGGACTTCGGTCCCGCAGCCCGCGAGTCGCCGGTGCCCTGATGGTGACGACCGGGCTGGTCGTCGCCCTCGTGCTCGCCGACGCCCGCTCGCTCGTCTTCCCGGGCTACCTGCCGATGCTGCTCCTCGGGCTGGTCGGTGTCGGACCCATGGACCAGGTGGCGACCGAGGTGCTGGTGCCCGCGCTCGCCTCCGTCGGTGAGTCCGTCGGCGGGCTGGCGCTCGTGCTCACCGGCGTCGCCGCCCTGCGGGGCGCCACGTCCCGTCCCGGATTGCCGGTCGCGGTCGCTGCCCGCACGTGCCGCTGGGCTGTCGCGGTCGCCATCGCCGTACCCGCCTTCTATGCCTCCACCCGGCTGGCCCGGGCACTGGGCATCCCGTTCGGGGTCCGCGAGGAGTTCCCGGTCGAGCTCGGGGACGGCAAGTCTCGCCGGGCTCGGGCTGGCCCCCGGCGGCCCTCGTCGGCTGCGTGCTGACCGCCGGGCTGGTGATGCGCTGGGGCGAGGTCTTCTGGTCGTGGCTGCCGGTCATCGGCGGGCGCCCCGTGCCGGTGCGGATGGCCCTGCTGCCGTCGGTGTTCGTCGGGTCCGTGGTCTTCTCCGCCGGCCTCGCGTTCTGGCGGCTGATGTGGACCGGGCAGATCACCGACATCCCGGGCAACGAGGCCGACTGGGCCGCGTGGGTGCCGGAGCTGTTCTGGCCGCTGTGGGGCGTCGCGCTCGCGGTCGTGGGGCTCGCCTACGCCGTACGTCGGGCTCAGCCCGTCCAGACCCCGTCGTCCCGGGCGGTGGCGAGGACGGAGAGGTAGGGATCGAGGTCCCAGCCCTGCTCGGCGACCCGAGAGTCGGAGAAGTAGGTGTCGAGGTAGCGCACGCCGTCGTCGCAGAGCAGGGTCACGATCGAGCCCTCCTGCCCGGCGGCGTGCAGGTCGCAGGCCAGCTTCGTGGCGGCGTACAGCGCGGTGCCGGTCGAGGGACCGGCGAGCTGGCCGGTCCGTGCGCGGAGGAAGTGCGCGGTCGCGACCGACGCCGCGTCGGGCACCCGCACCAGCCGGTCGACGACGTCGGGCAGGAAGGACGGCTCGGCGCGCGGGCGGCCGATGCCCTCGATCCTCGAGCCGCAGGTCGTCTCGCCGCAGCCGGGGTCGCGGAAGGCCGCGAGGAACGCGGAGTTTTCGGGGTCGACCACGCACAGCCGGGTCGTCAGGCCGCGGAACCGGACGTAGCGACCGATCGTCGCGGACGTACCGCCCGTCCCCGCCCCGACGACCACCCATTCCGGCGAGGGGAAGCGCTCCATCCCGAGCTGCTCGAAGATCGACTCGGCGATGTTGTTGTTGCCGCGCCAATCGGTCGCCCGCTCGGCGTAGGTGAACTGGTCGAGGTAGTGCCCGCCGGTCTCGTCGGCCAGCGCGCGGGCGACGGAGTAGACGTCCGCGGGGTCGTCGACGAGCACGCACTTCCCGCCCTCGCGCTCGATCAGCGCGATCTTCGACGGCGAGGTCGACTTTGCCATCACCGCGGTGAACGGCAGGCCGAGCAGGTGCGCGAAGAACGCCTCGCTGACGGCCGTCGAGCCCGACGACGCCTCGACGACGTGCGTGCCCTCGGAGATCAGCCCGCTGCACAGGCCGTAGAGGAACAACGACCGCGCGAGCCGGTGCTTCAACGAGCCGGTCGGGTGCGTCGACTCGTCCTTGAGGTAGAGGTCGATGCCCGGGAAGGCCGGGATCCGCATCGCGTGCAGGTGGGTGTCGGCGGAGCGCGTCTGGTCGGCCTTGAGCTTGCGGATCGCCTCGATCACCCGGGCCCGCTCGGCGTGCCCCGACTGGTCGACCTCCAGCAAATGCTCCACGGACCCGGTCATGGACGGAGCGTGCCACAGTTGCGCCGTGGAGTTCCAAGAGGTCGTGCGACGTCGGCGGATGATTCGCCGGTACGCCGATGCGCCGGTCGACCCCGCGGTCGTGGACCGGCTCCTGTCCAACGCGGTCCGCGCACCCAACGCCGGCTTCACGCAGGGCTGGGCGTTCCTCGTCCTCGACACCCCGGCGGACGTGGCGCGCTTCTGGGCGTCTACGTCTCCGGACCCGGACGCCACCAACACCCGGCTCGAGGGCATGGGCACCGCGCCGGTGGTGAT
Organism: Nocardioides sp. B-3; assembly: GCF_024703895.1. Classification (GTDB taxonomy): domain Bacteria; phylum Actinomycetota; class Actinomycetes; order Propionibacteriales; family Nocardioidaceae; genus Nocardioides. Next base: position 2,066,039 of record NZ_CP087968.1, on the reverse strand, counting down.
CGTGCCGATGTCGGACAAGGACGCCTACCTCTCAGCTACGCGGAGAGTGACAAGCGCGCGCCCGACTGGGCCGTCCCCTACTGGCACATGGACACCGCGATGGCGTCACTCCTGATCCTCCAGACCGCCGTCGACGAGGGCCTCGGTGCCTGCTTCTTCGGGGTCCCCGGCGCGCGGATCGACGCCTTCCGGGAGGCATTCGGCGTACCGGAGAACCTCAAGCCCATCGGTGGGATCACCGTCGGCCACCGGGTCGACGACACCGGAAGCCCGGGCTCGCCCGCCCGCCGTCCGCGGCGCACGAACGTGGTCCACCGCGGCCGGTATCGGTGACGGACCCCGGTATCCACCCGGTTACCAAAAGCCCCGATTCTGCGCCTCCATCGCGCGAGGTAAGTAACGCGTTACCTACCTCGCCGGCGAGGCCCCCGAAATCAGGAGATTTGGTAACCACCCATATACCGCTCCGTCGTGGGTGCGTCGGTCTGGGCCGTCTGCTCGGTGGCCGCGCCGTGCCGCAGGCCCCGTCCGCGGACTGACGACAGTCCTTTCCGCGGCTGCTTGGATGGCAGGCATGACCACAGACTCCGTTGCCAGCCGAGCCTCCGACCTCCCGGGCCCTGCACCGCGCCCCCGAGCTGCTGACCGTCGTCAACGTCTGGGACGCGATCAGCGCGAAGGTCGTCGCCGACACCGAGGGCACCAAGGCCCTCGCCACCGCCAGCCACTCCATCGCCGCCACGCTCGGCTATCCCGACGGGGAGAAGATCCCGGTCGAGGAGATGATCGACATGTGCCGCCGGATCGTCGAGACGACGTCACTGCCCGTCAGCGCCGACCTCGAGGGAGGGTACGGCGATGCGCCCGACACCGTCCGTCGCGCGATCGGCGTCGGCGTCGTCGGAGCCAACCTCGAGGACCAGATGAAGCCGCTCGCCGAGGCTGCCGCCCGGGTGGAGGCCGTGATGGCGGCCGCCGCCGCGGAGGGCGTGCTCGACTTCGTGCTCAACGCCCGGACCGACGTCTATGCCAAGTGGCGTGACCGCGACCGGGGCGAGGTGCTCGCCGAGGCGATCAAGCGCGGCAAGGCCTTTCTCGACGCCGGCGCGCCCGTCGTGTCTCGTCCCGGCGATCCACTCCGAGGAGGAGATCGTCGCCCCCGGTCGACGCCTTCGGCCCGCAGCGACTCACGACGATCGCCATCCCCGGCAACCCGTCGCTCGAGCGCCAGCAGGAGCTCGGCGTCGCTCGCGTTTCCCACGGGCCGATGTCGCAGCGGGTCGCGCTGACCGCATTGCAGGAGCTCGTGGAGGAAGTGCACCGGGGCGGCGGCGTACCGAAGACGATGCGTCAGTTGAACTGACTGCTCGAGTCGAGTGATGAACTGGCTCCATCCACGGTGGAGTCCATCACTCGACTCGACGAGACAGCACCCGGGTGAAGTGGCCGCGGCTCTCGTCGTCGAGGTCGTCGTGGGCCAGCGCAACCTGCATCTCGGACAGGTCGCCCATCCACGCGGCAAGCAACGCCGGGATCAGCAGCCCCGACCCCGACTTCGTGACGCGGATCGAGTCCCCCGGGCGGATCACCCCGGGCGAGACGACGGCGAGATAGGTCCCGGCTCGGCCGCGCGCGGCGAACCGCTTGACCCAGCCCTTCTCCCCCATCCGCCCGGCGAAGGTCGAGCACGGCACGCGCGGTGCGCTGACGCGGAGCACGGCGCCTCCGACCGTCCACACGTCGCCGTACTCGGAGGCGTCGACGTCGAGCCCGAGGGTGGTGATGTTCTCGCCGAACATGCCGTTGGGCAGGTCGCGACCGAGCTCGCCCGACCAGTGGTCGAGCTCCTCGCGCGAGACGGCGTAGACCGCCTGCTCGGAACCCCCGTGGTGCCGGCCACTGCCGATGAAGTCACCCTCCACCCCCGAGAGACCAGCACCACCCGGACCCCGTCGCTTCGGGCCCGGGTCCGCGACCGAGATGAGAGGGGCGGGCACCTTCGCGATGCCGGTCGGGGTCGACTTCCCGCTGCGCGGTGAGGGCGAGCCGACGTTGACGGAGAGGACGGAGACCATGGGCGGACCCTACGGAGCGGGTCCCGCGAGCGCGACGGGTTTCGGGCTCACTCGCCGCCGGGACGCTGCTCGGCCTTGCTGAACGGCGACACCGGGCGCTCGAGCAGGACGCCGTCGACGCGCAGGTCCACGAGCTCGTTGTAGAACGCGATCCGACCCTCGATCCCCGCCACCGTCGGCAGCGGCGAGGCGTAGGACCACGCGACGTTGGCGACCGAGGGCGGCCCGGGGAAGCTCCAGTAGGCATCCGCGGTGCCCTTGTAGGGGCAGGTCGAGACGTTGTCGGTCGCGACCGGGAGGTCCAGCCGGACGTCGTCGCGCGGCAGGTAGTAGCGCGTCGGCAGGTGGGTCTCGAGCAGCACCACCGGCCGGTCGCTCTCGGCGACCACCTCGTCACCGATCGTCACCGACACGTGGCGTGAGCTGTGCAGCGCCTCCACCCGCTTGTGCGGGTCGCGCGGGTGCAGGCCGACCGGCTCGTCCTCCTCGGTCCAGCTCAGTCGGCCGGGCTCCCGTGTCAGCGACACCGGGTCGGGCAGGTCCTCGAAGGTCCACGCGCCGCACTCCACGACCTCGTCGCCGGCCACGACGTCATACCACTGCGTCACCGGCTGGTGCGGTCCGAAGAACCACTCCCCGGCGTACGCCGATGCGTCCGTCGGCCTCAGGGCGCCCGGCGTCACCTCGGTGCGGGCGAAGCCGTAGACCGGCGGGAATCCGCCCTGCCACACGAGCAGCGGGGTGCGTGACTCGACGACCACCTCGTCGCCGAGGCGACCGCGCACCCACTTGTCGATGTGCTCGGTGCGGCTCTCCTCCATCAATCGATGATGGCACCGTCGAGGCCATCGAGCCATCCCCAAGCGAGAGGCCCCGGCAGGGCGCCGGGGCCTCGTCGAAGGTGCTGGATCAGTTCGTCGCCGGCGTCATGCAGGCCGCGACCGTCTCGGTGCTGATGTCGGTCAGGGCCTTCTCGTCGGCGTCGGAGGCCTCGTAGTCCTCGTCCTTGTCGACCATCGCGTTGAGGGCGTCATCGGACAGGTCCGACTCGTGGAACGCCTTGGCCACGCAGTCGGCCTGCTCCTCGGGGATCGAGAAGTCCTCGCCGCCGATCTCTCCGCCTTCGCTGAGCACGGTGCTGATCTCGTCGACCGACGGGCGTCCGTCGCCGCCGCCACAGCCCGCGAGAAGAACCACCGTCGCCGCCAGCGCGATTCCAAGCTTCCCGGTCATGTGTGCCCCCACTGGTTGGCCGGGCGAGTCCCGGCACTCGACCGCAACCTAGCGGAACCGGTTGACCGGCCGAATTATCGTGGCTGCATGGACGAGCAGCAGCACGACCACGACGAGGCCGAGCGCGCGAAGCGCTCCAACGAGACCGCGGCGGCAGCACGGATCCAGCACCAGACGCAATGGGTCGAGCAACAGCTGCGGATCGCGCAGGAGCGCGGCGACTTCGACGACCTGCCCGGCGCCGGCAAGCCGCTCCGGGGGTTGGGCACCGAGCACGACCCCCGACTGGTGGCTGAAGAAGCTCGTCGAGCGCGAGCGCATCAGCGTGCTGCCGCCCGCCCTCGCGCTCCGCAAGGAGGATGCCGAGCTCGACGCACGTCTCGACGCGATCCCGGCGGAGCCCGAGGTGCGCCGCGAGGTCGAGGACTTCAATGCGCGGGTGCTCAAGGCGCGCTACACCGCCGTCGACGGGCCACCCCTCATCACCATGCCGCGTGACGTCGACGAGACCCTCGAGGCGTGGCGGGATCGGCGTACGGCGAAGCTGGCGGCCCGGCAGGTGCCGCGCGCGCCCGAGCCCGAGCCGAAGCGGCGCGGGTTTTTCCGCCGGCGCTCGGGATAGTCCGACCCGTGCCCATGGGTGCGATTCGGTATGACGATCCGGTGGGGGCCCGTCTCGCGTGGGATCCGTCATACCGTGGAGCCCCCGCGTTTAGGTAGGTTCGCGCCCATGCGTTCAAGCAAGGACTTCTTCCGCCCGCTCGCCGTCGGCGCCCCGCAGCCCGTGACCGAGATCCCCGCTCGCCCGAGCCGCGCGATCCACTTCTTCGATCCGTCGAACGAGAAGATGGCCGCCAAGATCCCGCAGATGGTCGGCACCGTCGACGTGCTCCTCGGCAACCTCGAGGACGCCGTCAAGGCCGACAACAAGGAGGCCGCCCGCGCCGGCCCTGGTCCGGATCGCGAAGGAGACTGCCGAACTGGGAGGGCAGAGCGGTCCGACGCAGCTGTGGACCCGGATCAACGCGCTCGACAGCCCGTGGGTGCTCGACGACCTCACGACGCTGGTCGCCGAGATCGGCGACAAGCTCGACGTCATCATGGTCCCGAAGGTGCAGGGCGCCGAGGACATCCACTACATCGACCGGATCCTCGCGCAGCTCGAGGCGAAGGCCGGCCTGACCCGGCCGATCCTCGTGCACGCGATCCTCGAGACCGCCCGCGGCGTCGCCAACGTCGAGGAGATCTGCGGCGCCTCGCCGCGCATGCAGGGCCTCTCGCTCGGCCCGGCCGACCCGGCTGCCGACCGCCGGATGAAGACCACCCGCGTCGGCGGTGGCCACCCGGGCTACCTCGTGCGCGAGGACCCCAACCCCGACCAGCCCGAGGCACGTCGCTCCACGTTCCAGCAGGACCTGTGGCACTACACGATCTCCCGCATGGTCGACGCCTGCGCGATGCACGGCATCTACCCCTACTACGGCCCCTTCGGTGACATCGCCGACGTGACCGCGTGCGAGGACCAGTTCCGCAACGCCTTCCTGCTCGGCTGCGTCGGCACCGGAGCCTGCACCCCAAGCAGATCGAGATCGCCAACCGCGTCTTCGCCCCCAGCGTCGAGGACATCACGCACGCCCGCCGCGTGGTCGCGGCCATGGGCGACGGCACCGGTGCGGTGATGCTCGACGGCAAGATGGAGGACGACGCCTCCCTCAAGCAGTGCCCGGTCATGGTCGAGCTCGCCGAGCAGCTCGCGGCGATCGACCCGGTCCTGAAGGCGCAGTACGACGCGATCCAGATCGAGGCGCACGCATGAGCACCGCTGACTTCCCGCCCCCGCCGCTCGGTCCTCTACATGCCGAGCTCCAACGCCAAGGCGCTGGAGAAGGCCAAGACCCTCCCCGTCGACGGCATCATCTTCGACCTCGAGGACGCCGTCGCCCCCGACGCCAAGGACGAGGCCCGCGCGGCCGCCGCCGCGGCCGTCCAGTCCGGTGCGTACGGCGAACGCGAGCTGATCATCCGGGTCAACAGCATCGGCACCGAGTGGCACGACGCCGACATCGTCGCGGCAGCCGCGGCCGGCCCCGACGTGGTGCTGGTGCCCAAGGTCAACTCCGCCGAGGAGGTCCACCAGCTCGTCGCCGCGCTCGAAGCCGCCGGCGCGCCGGAGAAGACGTCGCTGTGGGCGATGGTCGAGACCCCGATCGGGATGCTCAACGCGCTGTCGATCGCGCAGGCGTCCCCGCGCCTGACCGGCTTCGTGATGGGCACCAACGACCCGGTGAAGGAGCTCTACGCCGAGCACGTCCCCGGCCGCCAGCCCGTCATCACCGGTCTCGGCCTCGCCCTGCTCGCGGCCCGCGCCGCCGGCATCGTGATCATCGACGGGGTCTACAACAACGTGAAGGACACCGACGGCTTCCTCGCCGAGTGCGAGCAGGGCCGGCAGATGGGCTTCGACGGCAAGACACTGATCCACCCCGGCCGGGTCGAGGGCGCCAACACCGCGTTCGCGCCCAACGAGCAGGCCGTCGAGGACGCTCGCGGCATCCTCGAGGCGTGGGACAACCGCACCACCGGCGTGGTCACCTACAACGGCCGGATGGTGGAGAACCTCCACGTCGAGTCGGCCCAGCGGACGCTCTCGATCCACGACGCGATCGTGGCGCTGCAGGCGACCGCCTGACCGAGGTGGGTTCGCGTCGGCGTACGGGCTGAAGTTCCACTCGCAGGAGTGGAAGTTCAGGCCTGATCCCCCAACCCCACGCTCAACCCCCGATGAAGTTCCACTCGCACGAGTGGAAGTTCAGCGGGAGCCGAAAGGATCCAGACGCTGGGACCCGGGCGATCAGTCCCCCCGCACCAGCCGGACGGCCAGCAACAGGTCGATGAGCTCGTCCACGCGGCGTACGTCGCAGCCGGTCCGCTCGGCGATCCGCTCGAGCCGGTAGTAGACCGTGTTGGGGTGCACCGTCAGTGCCATCGCGGCCTCCTTCGCGTTGAGGTTGGCCGCGATGTAGGCCTTCAGGGTGTCCACGAAGACGCCGCTGGACTCCGTGTCCTCGGCCGAGAAGGCCCGGATCGCCGGCTTCACCAGCCGGGCACCGTCGTCGCCCCGGGAGTGCACGAGGAAGTCGAGGGTCGACATCTCCTCGATCAACCGCAGCCCCGGCGCCCCGTGCAGGGACGTGCGAGCGTGGGTGGCCTCGTCGTACGCCGCCGGCACCCCCGACCAGCCAGCGTGGGCGCCACTCATCCCGACGCTCGGGGAACACGTCGCGGGCGGCCAGTGAGGCGAGCGACTTGCGGACCGCGGTCACGACGCGGTCGGTCGTCGAGTCCCTGACCGGCAGCACCGCGACGACCCCGTCGTGGCGGGCCACCACGAGGCCGGGCCACGCGGCATTGAGCACCGCCCGCACGGGGCCGAAGTCGAGCCCCTGCCCGCCGAAGCAGGCGGCGACGACCACCAGCTCGGCGTCCTCCTCGAGCCCAGCGGCCACGAGGTGGGCTCGCCGGGGAGCGACCACCGGGGGGCGCCCGTCGAGCAGGTCCTCGAGCAGGTCGCGGGCGACGCGCGCTGTCGGCGACGCGGTATTGCTGAGCCTCGAGGTAGGACACGGCCGCGGCGGTGCTGCCCACCTCGATCGTGCGCATCACCCGGGTGACCACGCGCAGCGCGGCCTTCTGCGTGTCCGGTCGGGCCGCGACGCCTTCGAGGATGTCGTCCCAGAGCGTGATCTGCCCGATCCGGAAGGCTGACATGAAGTCGGGCAGCGCGATGCCCAGCTCCACCCGGCGCATGGCATGGCTGGCGGTCCAGGGGAAGTCCTGCGACACCGGGTCCCGTCGCCCGTCGAGCGCCCCGAGGAAGGCCGCGAACACACGGCGGCAGTGCGCCTCCACCTCCGAGCGCAGGGCGGCGTCGGCGAGCTGGCGGTAGGCGGACACCTCGCTCCAGATCGATTCCGTCGCCGCGAAGGCGGTCTGGTTGACCCGCTCTCCCACCCAGCGTCCCGGGACGCGGGTCCCCGCAGCGACCTCGAGCTCACGCGTCCTCGGCAACGCGATGCACCTGTCTTTCGGTTTGTGATCGGGCCACAACGCGCCGCCGCGACTCTGGCGACACGCACATAGACCGAGGGGACCCCCGAGGGGCACAGCATATGACGGCCGTCACATCCCGGGAGGTCAGGTGCTGCAAGCAAGCAATCTCGAGGTCGTCTACGACGACGTCGTGCTCGCCCTGCGCGGCGTCAGCGTGCAGATCCCCGACGGCGCCATCGTGGCCCTGCTCGGGGCCAACGGCGCCGGCAAGTCGACACTGCTGCGAGCCCTGACCGGTCTGCTGGACATCCACGACGGCGAGATCACCAAGGGCCGGGTCAGCCTCGACGACCGCCCGCTGAACGACATGAAACCCGAGAAGATCGTCACCGCCGGGGTGCGCCGGGTCCTCGAGGGCCGTCGGCTCTTCGTCGAGCTGTCCGTCGAGGAGAACCTCAAGGTCGGCGCCCACACGGCCCGCGCGGAGATGGCTGCCAACCTCGAGCGCGTCTATGCCCTCTTCCCCAAGCTCGCCGACAGGCGGGCCCAGACGGCCGGCTACCTCTCCGGTGGGGAGCAGCAGATGGTCGCCATGGGCCGGGCGCTGATGTCCGGTCCTCGCTACCTCCTGCTCGACGAGCCGACCCCGGGGCCCGGCGCCGCTGATGGTCGAGGCGATCCGCGACGTCATCGTCACGATCAACGAGTCCGGCACCGGGATCCTGCTGGTCGAGCAGAACGCCACCATGGCGCTGTCCGTCGCTCGGCACGGCTACGTCATGGAGAACGGCCGCGTCGTGCTCGACAAGCCCGCCGCCGAGCTGCTGCGCAACGACGACGTCCGCGAGTTCTACCTCGGCCTCCATCCCGGCGAGGACGGTCGCAAGTCGTTCCACGAGATCAAGCACTACCGACGCAAGAAGAGGTGGTCGGCATGACCGGTCCCGTCGCCCGCGTGGACAACGTGCGGCTCACCTTCAAGGGCGTCACCGCGATCGACGGCGTCAGCTTCGAGGTCCACCCCGACGAGCTCTTCGCCATCATCGGCCCCAACGGGGCCGGCAAGACGTCGCTGTTCAACGTCCTCTCGGGCGTCTACCGCCCGCAGGAGGGGTCGGTGGAGTTCCTCGGCGAGAACATCCTCGGTCGCCGCCCCTTCGAGATCGCCTCGCGTGGCATGGCCCGCACCTTCCAGAACATCGCGCTGTTCGAGCACCTCACCGTGATCGACAACCTGATGCTCGGGCGCCACCAGCACATCAAGTACGGCCCTGCCGCCTCCATCGTGTGGCGTGGCCGGGCCCGCCGCGAGGAGATCGAGCACCGCGCCTACGTCGAGGAGATCGTCGACTTCCCGGAGCTGCTGCAGTGGCGTTCGATGCCGGTCGGCCTGTTGCCGTACGGCGTGCAGAAACGTGTGGAGCTGGGGCGGGCGCTTGCCATGGAGCCCAAGCTGCTGCTGCTCGACGAGCCGGTCGCCGGGATGAACCTCGAGGAGACCGAGGACACCGCCCGCTTCATCCTCGACATCCGCGACGAGCTGCACGTGCCGATCATCATGGTCGAGCACGACATGGGTCTGGTCATGGACCTCGCCGACCGCGTCATGGTCGTCGACTTCGGCATCCCCATCACCACCGGCACACCGGCGCAGGTGCAGACGCACCCCGACGTCATCCGTGCCTATCTCGGCGAAGAGGTGTCGAAGTGAGCAGCCCCGCCACCCGCATCCGCGACCACGCCGCCGCCCGGCCCGACGCGATCGCCCTGCGCGACAAGCACCTCGGCGTCTGGCGCGAGTGGACCTGGGCGACCTACTGGGAGCACATCGAGGCTCGTCGGCAACGCCCTGAGCGCGCTCGGCGTCGAGCCCGGTGACCGCGTCGCGATCCACTCGGAGAACCGTCCCGAGTGGCTGGTCGCTGACATGGGCGCCCCGGCCGTGCGGGCCGCGTCGGTCGGCATCTATCCGACGAACCCGACCGCCGAGGTGCGCTACGTCCTCGCCGACTCCGGGGCGAAGGTGATCATCGCCGAGGACCGGGGAGCAGGTCGACAAGACGCTCGACGTCATCGACGAGCTGCCCGACCTGCAGCGGATCGTCTACCTCGAGCCGCGCGGCATCCGGCACCGCTACGACCACCCCAAGCTGATGTCGTGGGAGGAGTTCCTCGAGCTCGGTCGCGAGCACCGGGGCCAGCACCCGACCACGATCGCCGACGCGCTCGCGGCCCGGGGCCCCGACGACCCGGCGACGCTCGTCTACACGTCCGGCACCACCGGTCCGCCCAAGGGCGCGATGCTGTCGGTCGCCAACGTGGAGTTCGCGATCAAGATCCCGGTCGAGGAGGGCGCCTTCACCTCCCCGCCGCCCGGACCCGACGACCTGCTCCTGTCCTACCTCCCGCTGTCCCACGTGGCCGAGCGCATCTTCTCGACGTGGTTCAACGCCGGCGCCGGCAGCCAGATCAACTTCGCCGAGTCGATCGAGACCGTCCCGCAGAACCTGCGCGAGGTGCAGCCGACGGTGCTCTTCGGCGTCCCCCGCATCTGGGAGAAGCTGCTGGCCAGCGTCGAGATCCGCCTCGCCGGCGCGAGCTGGCTCAAGCGGAAGGTCGCGGCCTTCTGGCTCAAGGTCGCGCAGGGCATCGGCAACGACCCGGTGGCCTCGGGTGGCTCCCACACCGCCAGCACCCGGCTCCGCTACGGCATCGGCTACGTCTTCTTCTACCGCTCGCTCAAGGACCGGCTCGGCATGCGCAAGGTGCGCTACGCCGCATCCGGGGCGGCGCCGATCGCGCCCGAGGTGCTCCGCTTCTTCATGGGCATCGGCGTCCCGATGCACGAGGTCTACGGCATGACCGAGAACACCGCCGTCGCCACGGCCAACCGCCCCGGCCGGGTCCGGCTCGGCACCGTCGGCGAGGCGCACGACGGCACGGGAGGTCCGCATCGACGAGGAGACCGGCGAGATCCTCACCCGCCACGGCGGTGTCTTCGCGGGCTACTGGAAGATGCCCGACTCGACGCGCGCGGTCCTCGCCGAGGACGGCTGGCTGCGCACCGGTGATGTCGGCGAGTGGGTGGAGGGAACGCACCTCAAGATCACCGACCGGATGAAGGACATCATCATCACCGCGGGCGGGAAGAACATCTCCCCCTCGATGCTGGAGAACGATCTCAAGGCGTCGCCGTACATCAAGGAAGCGATCGTCATCGGCGACGGTCGCAAGTTCCTCTCCGCACTGATCGGCATCGAGCTCGACACCGTCGGCGAGTGGGCCCAGCGCAAGCAGCTCGGCTACTCGACCTACCGCGACCTGTCGGAGAAGCCCGAGGTCATCGCCCCGGTCGCCGACATCGTCAAGGACGTGAACTCCCGAGTGGCACAGGTGGAGCAGATCAAGGAGTTCCGGCTGCTGCCCAAGGAGCTCGACCACGAGGACGGCGAGCTGACCGCGACCCAGAAGGTCAAGAGGTCTGCCATCACCAAGGTCTTCGCCACGACCGTCGACGACATCTACGGAGGTGCACGATGACTGAGTTCCTCGAGACGCTGATCCGCGGACTCGGCACCGGGTCGGTCTATGCCCTGCTGGCCCCGGGGTTCGTGATCATCTACAAGGCGACCGGCGTCATCAGCTTCGCCCAGCCGGCGCTGATGCTGAGCGGCGCGGTCACCGCGTCCTACCTCGCGCCCGCCCTCGGCTTCGTGCTGTTCACCGGGCTGTCCTTCTTCATCTCGCTGGCCGGGGCGGCCCTGCTGACCGCGATCTTCGCGCTCGTCATCGAGCGGCTCGCGATCCGCCCGATGGTCGGTCGGCCGGTCTTCGTGGTCGCGATCATCACGATCGGCATCGACATCGCGGTGCGGGTCGTGGCCAGCGGCTTCATCGGTCTCGGCGCCCGGCCGATCACCAACCCGTGGGGGCTCGAGCGGGCGACCCTGTTCGGCCTGAAGATCCGGGAGCGTCACCTCGTGATGATGGCCGTGCTGCTCGTGCTGCTCACCGGGCTGCTCCTCTTCTACCGCTACACCCGCTTCGGCCTCGCGATGCGGGCGGCGTCCTTCGACCGGGGAGGCGGCCCTCACGCAAGGCATCAGCGTCGGCAGCGTCTTCGCGATGTCGTGGGCGATGGCCGGCGCGCTCGCCGCGGTCGCCGGCACCCTGCTCGCCACCAACGCCGGCGTCGACCGGCAGCTGTGGATCGTGGCGCTGGTCGCGCTGCCGGCGATCATCGTCGGCGGCCTCGACTCCCTGCCCGGGGCCGTCATCGGCGGGCTCGCCGTGGGCGTGGTCGAGTCGATGGTCGGCTCCTACCAGCGAGACTTCGCGCCCCGGCTCGGCGACAACGTGGCCAGCGTCTCGCCGTACGTCCTGATGCTGTTGGTGCTGCTGGTCAAACCCTATGGAATCTTCGGCACGGCGGAGGTACGGCGCGTATGAACACGCTCACGACGGGCCCCGCCCTCCCGGAGAAGACGCGGCCGATGCGCGGCCGGCCGACGTTCTACCGGTCCTACGCCCGGGAGCTGTCGCTCTTCAACACCCGCCCCAAGCAGATCTGGGTCGGCGTGATGCTGCTGGTCGCGCTGGTGATCCCCTTCAGCGTGTCCGACCCGATGCTGCAGACCCTCGCCATGGCGTTCGCCTTCGGCATCGGCGCGCTGGGACTCAACGTCGTCACCGGCCCGGCCGGCCGGGTGTCGCTCGGACACGCCTTCTTCCTCGGCGTCGGCGCCTACACGGCCTCCGCGATCTCGGGCGACCCGGAGGGCCGGACCATCGGCCTCGGGATCACCTCGATGCTGGTCTGGCTGCCCGCCGCCGGGATCGCCGCGGCGCTGGCCGGGGTGATCGTGGCGCCGCTGGCCACCCGGCTGCGCGGGCTCTACCTCGCGATCGTCACGCTCGGGCTGGTCTTCATCGGCGAGCACGTCTTCCGGGAGTGGAGCGATCTCACCGGCGGCGCCGGCGTCGGTCGCGAAGCGGCGACGCCCGAGCTCTTCGGCTACCTCTTCAACGAGGACTCCTCGATGTTCACGGAGGAGCAGAACCTCTACCTCCTGCTCCCGGCGCTGCTGCTGGTGTTCGCACTGGCCGCCCGCAACATCGCCCGCTCCAAGATCGGCCGCTCCTTCATGGCCGTCCGGGACCTGCGACATGGCCGCCGAGATGATGGCGATCAACCTGCCGCGGACCAAGACGCTGGCGTTCGCGATCTCTTCGTTCTACGCCGGCTGCAGCGGTGCGCTGATCTTCATGATCACCGGCTTCTTCGACCCCGCGTCGTTCAACCTGCTGCTGTCGGTGCAGTTCATCGCGATGGTCCTGATCGGCGGCGCCGGGACGGTGAGCGGTGCGCTGATGGGTGCGCTGTTCATCTCGCTGCTGCCGACGCTGACGCGCGAGCTGCCCAACTACCTGACGTTCATCAGCAGCTCGGTCACCGACACCCCCAACATCTTCCAGTTGCAGTCCATCCTCTACGGCCTCCTGATCGTCGGCTTCCTGCTGTTCGAGCCCCGCGGCCTCTTCGGGATCTGGATCCGCATCCGCAACTACTGGAAGGGCTGGCCCTTCAGCTACTGAGGACCGGTCAGGTCACATCCGAATCACCACACAGTGTCAACCGATAAATCAGGAGGCGCCCGATGAAGGTGCACAAGTCAGGAGTAGTGCTGCTTGCGGCACTCGCGTTGCTCGCCACGGGTTGTCGTGGCGGAGATGCCGAGGAGGGCGACGGCGAGGTCAGTGCGCCCGGCGTGTCCAGCGAGGCCTGCCCCGAGGCGGTGAATGCGGACAACGGCTGCATCTACCTCGGGTCGATCTCCGACCTCACGGCCGGTCCCGTTCGCGCCCCTCGGCGTGCCGATCACCGACTCCCAGAAGGCGTTCTGGAACAAGGTCAACGAGGACGGCGGGATCGGCGGCTACGACATCGACGTCACGTCGTTCGTCAAGGACAACCTCTACAGCCCCGAGACCCACAAGCAGGTGTACGGCGAGATCGAGGGCGAGGTCCCGGCGCTCGCCCAGACCCCGGGCTCGCCGACCACGCTGGCGATCCTCGGCGACCTCCAGAAGGAGTCGGTCATCGGCGCCCCGGCGTCGTGGACCTCGCTGTGGGAGTTCGAGGACAACATCCTCGAGTCCGGCACGAACTACTGCTTCGAGTCCATGAACAACGTCGACTACATGGTCGAGAACAAGGACATCAAGAGCGTCATGTCCATCGGCTATCCCGGCGACTACGGCGGCGACGGCGCGGCCGGAGCCAAGATCGCGGCCGAGGCCAACGGGCTCAAGTACACCAACGTCGAGACCGGTCCCGGCCAGAAGCGCAGTCGGGAGCGATCGCTGCCGTCGTCAAGGGCAAGCCCGACCTCGTCATCCTCGCCACCGGTCCCACCGAGACGGCCGTCATCGTCGGCCGGGCCGCGGCCCGTGGCTTCACCGGCCAGTTCATCGGCCTCGGCCCGACGTGGAACCCCGCCCTGCTCGAGTCGGCCGCGGCACCCGCCCTCGAGGCGCTCTACCTGCAGTCCGGCTACTGGGGCTCCTTCGGCACCGACACTCCCGGCCACGAGGCCATGCGCGAGGCCCTCGGCGACGGCGTCTCGCCCAACGACGGCTACACCTCCGGCTGGGCCCGGTCCTACCCGCTCAAGGCCGCGCTCGAGGCGTGGCTCGAGGGCGACTACGACAAGAGCCGGGAAGGCCTGCTCGAGGCCGTCGGCGAGCTCGAGACCGTCGACTACGAAGGCATGCTGCCCGAGGAAGCCGGCAACTTCGTCGGCGAGCCCAACGACACGGTCTTCCGCCAGAGCGTCATCAGCAAGGTGGACAAGAAGGCGCCCGCGGGCATCTCCATCGTCCGGGACTTCTTCGCCGGTCCGACCGCTGAGGCGCACGACTTCACGGGGTCCTGCTTCGAGGGCTGAGTCGTGGGAGGCTCCGTCGCATGACCGAGCCTCACCACGTCGCACTGATGCATGACGGCAGGGTCCTCGTCGACGAGACGGGGGCCCTGCCGTCGTTCGCACCCTCCCAGCACCCGGGGTCACTTCCCACCGCCCCGGACCCGGTCGGGGGGCGACCACCTGATGGCGCCGGTCGCGAAGCTCGCGGACGGTTCGCGGCTGCACGTCGTGGGGACTCGCGGCCCTGTGCCGGTCGGTCGCTTCGTGTCGCCGGGATCTCTGGACACGTCGCTGTCCTCAGCACTCGTCGATTCCCTGCGTACGGCGCCGGGCCGGCCGGCCCGGTTCCTGCCCGGCTGGTTCGATCTCGTGGAGGCGTGAATCGACTCCGCGCTTGCCGGGTCGGGGCGTCGCCGTACAGGCTCGATCGAGGCGGTGAAGATGTGGAGCATCTCGGCCGTCGCCCGGGTCCCCACCGACGGCGGCGACCTGTGGCTGAAGGCGCCGTGCGAGCACTTCCCGGCCGAGGGGTCGGTGCACGCGACCGTGTCACGCCTGTTCCCCGACCTCGTCCCGATCCTCGTCGCCGTCAACGAGGTCGAGGGCTGGTTGCTGATGAAGCCGCTGTCGGGCGAGGAGGACGACACCCGGGCGGCGGGCGGCGGCCTCGAGGTCGCGACCCGGTGGGCGGCCGCGCAGATCGAAGCCGTGTCGTACGTCGACGAGCTGGTCGCCGGCGGCTGCCGACGTCGTGGGGTCGAGGAGACGATCGCCGGCTTCAAGCAGCTGCTCGAGACCAGCACCGAGCTCGCGCTGCTGACCGACGACGAGCTGGAGGCCGTGCGGGCGTGCGACCTCGAGGCCGTGGTGCGGGAGTTCTGGGCGGCCGGGATCCCGGACACGCTCACGCACGGCGACCTCCACCTCGGCAACGTGGCCCGGGACGGGACGGACCTGCGCATCTTCGACTGGACCGACGGGTGCGTGAGCCACCCCTTCCTCGACGCGGCCCACCTCGCGCACTTCACGCGGTCGCGGCCCGGCGATGCCGGCCTCGAGTCGACCTACGCCGAGCGGTGGCGTGCGGCATACCCGCTCGCGGACATCGACACGGTGGTGAGGCTGGCGCCGATCGTGGACAGCGTCTTCCAGGGCGATCACCTTCGACGACATCGCCAATGCCACCGAGCCGATGTCGCGCTGGGAGCTCGGCGGGGTGGTGGCCGACATCCTGCGCAGCCTCCCCGGCAAGGTTGCTGCCGACCGCTGACAACCTTTCGTCCCGAATCCGCGTTCCATCAGCACCACCAGCCATTCGCCCTTGGGAGACCCGATGCGCCGACTCGCCAGCACCCTCCTGCTCGCCACCATGTTGAGTGGCTTCTCGACGCCGGTGAGCGCGCACGCTCCGACCCCGGACAAGGTGGTCGAGACGGTCCGCCTCGGGCACGACCCGATCAAGGTCTATCCGGAGACCCGGGTGCGGCTGAAGTTCGCCGGCGAGAAGGGCGAGCTGGTCAACCTCGCGCGCTGGTCGGTGAGCGACATCGTCGAGTCCACGCCTCACGGCAAGCGCACGCTGCGGCTGGGCGGCAAGGTGGTGGCACCGTTCGCCGACGGCTACTGGCGACTGCCGGCCGACGGCAGCTACGCGGTGACTGGCGACCCGGCGACGCCGCAGTGGCGTACGGCAAGGTCGCCCTACAGGTGCGCAAGGCGGTTCGCAAGGACGTCGCCGTCGGTGGGTCGATCGTGCGGTTCCCCAGCCGCTCGAACAAGACGTACATCGCGCGGGTGCGCCTCGATGCCACGCGCATCCGCCTCCACTCCACCGGCAACCTCGACCACGTGCTGCGCGGGACCGGGCTCAGCATCGAGCCCATCGGCGGCCACGACCTCTTCCTCGAGCCGGGCGCACTCATCCACTCCGATGACCCCCGCTCCCGGGACCACGGGGTCCGAGCCGAGTCCGGGTCCTACCTCGTGGCGGTCGCCGCCGGAAGCGAGGTCCAGCTCTCAAGCCCGCAGACCACGCCCGTCGCCCTCGACGGCCCGACGACAGGACCGCACTCGAGCGCTGTCCACGAGCAGCTCTTCACCTTCGAGGGTGTCGCAGGGCAGGTCGTCCATCGCACGACCACCGACTCGATCCAGCGGGACGACGAGCTGACCGGACCCGGACGGCAATCGCGTCACCAAGCTCGGTCTCGCAGACGGATGGGAGCTGCCCGCCACGGGCACCTACACCCTCTCGGCACCGCGTTGGACGACTCCGGTCGGCCGACCGGGTTCACGTTCCGGCTGCGTACGGCGACGCCCGGACCGGCCATCGGCGCCGACGGTGTCCCTGCGCGGTTCGTGCCGGCCGAGCCCGGCCGATGGGTCGTCAGCCGGATCCAGATGCCTGCGAGCGGACCGTACGGGTGGCGACTCCGGGCCACGAACGGACCCGCCGACACGACGTGGAGGGCCGCTGCCACGGACATCGCTGAGCAGTCGTGTCCGTTCGAGAGCACCGCCAACGGGTGCGGCTCCCGTGTGGGCACCGTGGTCACCAGCGCAGTGCCGGACAGCCCGTTCGACGGCCAGCCCAGTGCCGGGACGACGATGTTGGTGGTCTACGACCCGGGCGCGGGAGGGTCGACGGCGCCCGTCGATCTCGCGATCAGGAGCGCCTACTGAGGCGCGTCACTTCTTGTCGCGCCACTCCCGTTCGAAGGGCAGCCGCCACGCGTGCGGGGCGATCAGCTGGTGGATCGCGTTGGGACCCCGGGTGCCGGGCGCGTAGGGCTTCACCGGCGGCGGGTTGTCGAGCAGGTCGGCCGAGCGGTCCCACAACGACTCGATGCCCTCGGCCGTCGTGAACAGGGTGTGGTCGCCGCGCATGGCGTCGAGGATCAGCCGCTCGTAGGCCTCGAGCACGTCGCCGGCCGTCTCGGTCTCCCCGTCGAGAACTGCATGGACAGCTTCTGCAGCCGCATCCCCGGACCGGGGCGCTTGCCGTAGAAGGACAGCGACACCTTGGACTCGTCGGCGAGGTCGAAGGTGAGGTGGTCGGGACCAGCCGACCCGACGCCGGAGTTGTCCGGGAACATCGAGCGCGGCGCCTCCTTGAACGCGATGGAGATGATCCGCTTGCCCTCGGCGAGCTCCTTGCCCGTACGGAGATAGAAGGGCACGCCCGCCCAGCGCCAGTTGTCGAGGCGGCACTCCAGCGCGATGAACGTCTCGGTGTCCGAGTCGGACGCGACGCCCGGCAGGTCGGTGTAACCGGTGAACTGGCCGCGCACCACGTCGGCGGTGCGGATCGGCATCAACGAGCGGAAGACCTTGTTCTTCTCCTCCGAGATCGCCCGCGGCTCGAGCGCGGTCGGCGGCTCCATCGCGACGAACGCGAGCACTGGAACAGGTGCGTGACCACCATGTCCTTGTAGGCGCCGGTCGACTCGTAGAAGTTGGCGCGCTGGTCGAGGCCGAGCGTCTCGGGGATGTCGATCTGGATGTGGTCGATGAAGTTGCGGTTCCAGATCGGCTCGAAGAGCCCGTTGGCGAAGCGGAAGGCGAGGATGTTCTGCGCTGCCTCCTTGCCGAGGAAGTGGTCGATCCGGAAGACCTGCGCCTCGTCGAAGGTCTCGTGCACCGCGGCGTTGAGGTTGATCGCGCTGGCCGGGTCGGTCCCGAAGGGCTTCTCCATCACCACGCGGGAGCCGGCGACGAGGTCGGCGTCGCGCAGCATCTCGATGACGGGCAGCGCCGCCTTCGGCGGGACGGACAGATAGTGCAGACGGCGTACGTCGCTGCCGAGCTGTCGCTCCGCCTGCGCCACCGCCGCAGCGAGCGCGTCGGGACCGGCCGACTGCGGCACGTAGGCGAGGTTGTCGTCGAACTTGTCCCACTGCTCGGCGGTCAGCTTGTGGGTGCCGAACTCCTCGATCGCCGTACGCGCGAACTCACGGAACTCGACGTCGCCCATCCCCTCCAGCGAGGTGCCGACGATGCGGATGTCGGGCGCGAGCTCGGAGACGACGAGGTGGGCCATGCCCGGCAGCAGCTTGCGGCGGGCGAGGTCACCGCACGCGCCGAAGAGCACGATCACGTGGGGGTCGATCCGCTCCTGCGCGTGGCGCGACGACGACCGCGACTCGGCCGGGTAGGAGATGGTCTGGGGCGGCTGCGGCACTGCCGGCTGCTCGGTCACGGATCGATCCTTGCACCGGTCCGTGCGTCAGGACCACCGCGAGGGGTGGCCGGGTGGGTCGGCGGGTTCGGTAGTTCAGTGGCAGACGGTCGTCACGCCGGCCCGCCCACGACCATCTGCCACTGGACTACCCGGCGTCTCGGAGGCAGCTGTCGAAACCACCCCTAGCGATGTGGCCGGGCTGTTCGGCTACCGGGCAATGTGGGAACCCGCTTCAGCGTGAAGCGGACAAAGGAGGCAACACCATGGTCGTTCTCGGTCTGATCCTGCTCATCGTCGGGCTCGTCGCCAAGATCTCTATCCTCACCACCATCGGAGCGATCCTCTTGGTCGTCGGCCTGATCCTCAACTTCGTGCCGATCGGCGGCACCAGCCGCCGGGTCTTCTAGGCCCCCACCGCACGTCGTGGCCCGATCCCCTCCCCGGGATCGGGCCACGCACCATTTTCGGCCCAGCACCGTCGCGTCCGATAACGACTCGTGCACTGTCGGTGCCTCGGGGCAGGATGCGTCCTCGTGAGTACGACGACGACATCCGGCCGTCCCGGAGTGCGTGCCTTCTGGCACAACCTGTCCACCGAGGGTCGTTGGCTGCTGTCGACCGTCGTCGTCCAGACGCTCGGCCGGGGTCTGACCCTGCCGTTCACGATCATCTACATGAACGAGGTCCGCGGGATCTCGCTCGACCTCGCCGGGCTGCTGATGGCGTTCATCGCTGTCGTGGCACTGGCCGTCACCGGCCCCGGCGGCGCCCCCGGTGGACCGGATCGGCGCGCGCCGCATGCTGCTCGTCTCCACCACGAGCCAGATGGTCGGCTGCGCCGTCATCGCGTTCGCCACGACCCCCCGGATCTTCGCCCCGGGCTTCGCCTTCCCGGGCTTCAACTTCGGTGTCTCATGGCCGGCCTTCAACGCGTTGGTGGCGGCGGTGACGACCGGCGAGACCCGCCAGCAGTACTTCGGCATCAACTTCGCGCTGGTCAACCTCGGCATCGGTGTCGGCGGCGTGATCGGCGGCTTCTATGCCGACGTCACCAACCCGACGACCTTCACGACCATCTTCCCGGCCGACGGCCTGTGCATGCTGGTGCCGATCTTCCTGCTGCTCGGGCCGCTGCGCCACGTGCAGGGACTCGCGGAGAGGCCGACGGACGACGCCGTCCCCGGCTCCTACCTCACGATCCTGCGTCAACCGGCGGTCATCTGGCTGACGGCCCTGACCTTCCTCGGCACGTTCGTCGGCTACGGCCAGATCGAGGCCGGCCTGCCCGCGTTCGCCCGCTCGGTCAGCGAGGTGTCGACCCGCGTGATCGGTTTCCGGGTTCGCCGTCAACACCGCCACCATCGTGCTCTTGCAGTTCGTCGTGCTGCGGCGGATCAGTGGCCGTCGCCGTACACGCGTGCTGGTCGCGATGTGCGTGCTGTGGGCGATCGCCCGGCTCACGCTCGGGCTCACCGACGTGGTGGCCGGCAGCCTCGCCGCCGCAGCTGGAGTGCTCGCCTTCAACGGCATCTTCGCCCTCGGCGAGACCCTGCTGCAGCCGACCATCCCCGCGATCACCAACGACATGGCCCCCGACCACCTGCGCGGTCGCTACAACGCGATCAACGCGGGGGCCTTCCAGACCGGCACGATCATGGGCCCGGTCGTCGCCGGCTTCATGCTCAACCACGGCTGGTCGTGGGCGTTCATCTCGATGATCATCGTCGGCTGCGGACTGATGGCCTGCCCGGCCCTCGTGGTCGAGCGGCTGATCACGCCGGCGATCAACGGCATCAGCCCCGGCGACACGACCCTGCTGACCGACCCGACGACCGGGGGAACCGGTCGTCGCCGACTGAGGCGGGTGCTCAGCCGACCGAGCGGGCGGCAGCGACGAAGGCGCGGATCGCGTCGTGGTCCTTGACGCCCCGGGTCCGCTCCACGCCGCTCGACACGTCGACGCCCCGGGGCGTGGCCAGCCGGACGGCCTCGGCGACGTTGTCGGGTGCCAGCCCGCCGGCCAGCAGCCACCTGCCGTCGGGTCGCCGGGAGGCCGGGTTGGAGAGGTCCCACCGCTGCCCCGATCCGGCCCGTGGCGCGTCCAGCAGGAGCAGCTCCTCGCCCCGGGCACCGACGTGCAGGTCCGTGTCGTCGCCGAGCGACGTGGCCCGCCAGACTCGCTCGAAGGTGCGGCGAGCCTGCGCGAACTCCTCGCTCGTGTAGCCGCCGTGGAGCTGGAGGACGCTGACGCCGATGCGCAGGGCGGTCTCGGCTGCCTGCGCCGCCGGCAGGTCGCTCACGACGAGCACCGTCTGGACGTCAGCGCGCACGGCATCGACGATCTCCGTGGCGACCTCGACCGACAGGTTGCGCGGACTGCCGTCGCTGATCACGACCCCGATCGCGTCCGCGCCGGCGTCGACCGCGACCCGGGCGGACTCGACGGTGTCGAGGCCGCAGACCTTCACGAACACGTGGTCACTCGGTCCCGCGCGAGCCGAACTTCTCGTCGATCCACAGCTTCGCCGAGCCCATGAAGCCGGCGACGTCGTGCACGAGGCGACCGAGCGTGTCCCGGGTGCTCGCGAACGCCGCCGAATAGCTCTTGGCCGCGTCCCGGGCCGCGTCGCTCACCTTGGCGGTCGCGTCGTCCTCGCGCCGGGGGTAGCTGCCCTTGAGGATCGAGGTGTATTCGCCCGACTCGGTCCAGCGCCGCAGCTCGCTGGCACGCACCACGTTGAACGGGTGCGACTGGCCCTCCACGAGGAACAGCTTGAGCACCGAGTCGCGCAGGTCCTCGGTCTCCTCGTACTCCGACGCCTGCGCGAAGAAGGAGGTGATGTCGAGGTCGTCGAGGTGACCGCCGCTGGCGAGCTTCATGTGCACGCGGGTCGCCACCGCGGGGTCCTGCGTGGCGAGCAGTCCGGCCCGGTCCGCGGACAGCTCGGACTTGCGCGACCACTCCATCAGCGCGGCGATGATCGCGCGCAGGCCGAGCGCCCCACCGGGCAGCGCGTAGAAGATGCCGCTCATGCCCATCAGCCGCAGCAGCAGCGTGCGGTAGACGTTGTGCCCGCTGAGCGCGTGGCCGAGCTCGTGGGCGATGACGAACCGGAGCTCCTCCTCGTCGAGGAGGTCGATGAGGCCGGAGTTGAGCACGATGACGGGCTTGTTCATCCCGATCGTCTCGGCCCCGGAAGGCGGGATTGGCGCGGACGTAGAGCTCCGGCAGCTCGACCGCGTCCAGGGGTCGCGCCGACGTCGCCGAGGAGGCGGTTGAGCACCGGGAACTGCCGTTCGTCCACCCGCACCGCGGAGCCGAGCAGGAGCAGTCGCCACTGCCGCTCGTTGATCAGGCCCGACAGCGTCTTGAGGACGGTGTCGAAGCCCTTGAGCTTGCGGAGCGCGACCAGCGCGCCCCGGTCCGCTGGGTGCTCCCATGCCCGGGACGAGACACCGGGCAGGCGGACACGGGACTTGGTCACGTTCTTGGCCATGCGCTGATCCTTGCACGGCCCTCCACGCCGTACCGGCGAAGGCGCACAACGGCCCCCGCGAGTGATCACGGGGGCCGCCGGCGTGCCGGGGTCGGGCTCACAACCCGACCATCGGCACCCCCAGCACCTCCCGGGCCGGGTGGTCCTCACTGCGGTCCTCGAGCCGCCGCCGGCGACGGACGAAGCGCGCGAACAGGGCCATGGGTGCGGCGAGCAGCAGCACGGACAGCAGCCCGAACAGGCCCCGGGGCCGGATGCCGACCCCGTCCCGGAAGTACATCTCGGTGGCGCCGGCTCGCACCGTCCCGGCCACCACCTGCTCGCCGTTGGAGAAGGCGTCGAAGCGCACCGGGATCTCCACCGTGCGCGTGTCACGCGGCTCGAGCGGCGACATGTCCGGGGTCGCCACGAAGCGGGTCGGGTCGGTGCCGACGGGTCCCCAGCCGAGGTCGAGGAGCGGCCGGCCCGCGCCGGTGCCGTCGTTGCGCAGCGTCACGGTGAGCACCGCCTCTCCGGCGCCGCCGAACCACGTGCCGAGTGACGTGCCGCCGTCGAGCTCGGCCGACTCCACCACGATCTCCGGCTGCGCCACCCGTCGCGCACGCGGTCCGAGCCCGCCGCCGTGGACCGGATGCCCCAGCAGCCGGACCGGGGTGGTGATCGCCGCCACCGTCGCCCCGGTGACCACCACGACGCACGGGCACGGCTGCGGCGGCGCGACCATCCGCATCGGTGCGGCGAAGGTGCCGTCGGACTGCACCCCGACCTCGAGCCCGGAGCCGAGCCCGCAGTCGAGACTTCCGCGACGTGCCCCGTTGCCGCAGACCACCGCGGTGACCGGGGTTTCCGGCTCGAGTCCCCTGCCCGTCACCGGGACCTCGGCGTCGACCCGGACCCGGTCGCGCCCCGGGGACACCTGCGGCTCGTCGTCGGCCGCCACCGCCACGGGCAGCGCACCGGCCGTCGCCAGCACGAAGCCGGCGAGCAGCACCGGCACGCGTCCCCCACGGGACCGCGCGATCACGACACGGCAGCCGGCTCGGGCTCGGTCTCCGAGATGACCGACGCAGCGGCCCGAGAACGGAACGGCCAGCGGTGCGTACGGCGACGACGACGCAGCCACCGAGCCGAGAGCAGCAGGGCGAGCACGAGCAGCGGCAGCCGGGGCACGGACCACAGTGTCTGGCTCACCGTGTCCTCGGCATCCTCAGCCTCGACGACCATGCGCGCCGACAGCTTGCCGTAGGGCGGCAGCACGTCGAACTCGCTGGTGCCGGTCAGCACCCCGCCGGGGAGCAGCTCCGGCACCGCGACGTCGATGCCCTTCACCACATCGCCGAGCGGGCCGACCAGCTCGACCGTGGCGCTGGGGTCGAGGCGCACGTTGCCGGTGTTGGTGATCTCCCAGTCGACCGCGACCTTGCCGTCTCCGGTGACGTAGGGGATGAGCGGTGCGCTGCCGGCGGCCTCGAAGTTCGAGACCGACAGCCCGGGCTCGAGCGCACCCTCGACGCGCAGGTAGATGCGAACGCCCACGCGGCGGCGTACGTCGAAGGTCAGGTCGCCCTTCTTGTTGCCGCTCTCGAGCCGGGCGTTGGCCGCGACGATCGCGCCGGCGTGGTCACCGGGCTGGGCGTTCTCGGGCACGGAGATCTCGAACGGGATGCGCAGGCCCTTGCGGGGCTGGAGCCGGATCCGGCTCTTCTTGCCGAGGCGGACCCAGCCGCCGACGCCCGTGCGCGCCTCCTCGGGCATGCGCAGCGCGAAGCCGCCGTCCTCGGGGACGTTGAACGCGTCGACGGTGTAGAGGTCGAGCATGACCGGCTTGCGGCCGGTGTTGATCACGTTGATGTAGTCGCGCAGCACGGAGCCGGGGCGCAGTGTGTAGACGAACTGACTGCGTTCGGACCCGCCGTCCTCGCCGCCGGGCCTGACGGCCCGGGACGCCTTGTCGCGACCGGGCTCCATCGGGGCCGCGGTCGCCGACGCGGGGGCGAGCAGGGCGACGGCCATCAGGAGCGAGGTGATCAGCGCGGTGCGAACGGCGGCGGGCAGTGAGGTGGGCAGCGGGCGCGCGGTCGGACGATGTGTGTGAGTCAGCATCGTGGAGCCTTCAGATGTGTGAGGTGTGGAGGTGTGAGAACGAGGAAGTACGACGCGGGACGGACGGTGGTCCGCCCTGCGCCGTACGGAAAGGAAAGCCTCAGTCGGTCAGACCAGCGTGAGGGTCAAGGTGCCCCGGTACAGGCCCTTGGCGGCCGAGGCGGGGATGCCCGGGCCGATGCCGCCGCCACAGTCGAACGTGCCACCGCTGCGCGTGGCCGGGGCCGAGCACAGGGTGTGAGCGGTCGCCGAGCCGTCCCAGCCCGGGAGGCCGGTGGTGCCGGGGATCGCCGGGGAGCCGGCGTTCACGGTCGCGACGTCACCGGGGATGACGACGTGGGAGACCTGCGCGCTGGGGACCCAACCGACGTTGCCGCCGGGGATGCAGTGGTTGTCCCAGCTGGCCGGGTTGTTGACGCCGCAGACACCGTCGCCGGTGCCGTCGCTGAAGTCGGAGGTCATCTGACCGGTCAGCGACCAGCCTGCGTCGGTGCCGCGGGCGTTGACGACGGTCAGGCCGTTGAGGAGGCCCCGGGCCTTCTGCGGCTGGCCGTTCAGCGTGACGGGCGTCAGCTGGATCGCCGAGCCGGCCTGCTTCATCGTCATCGCGGCGCCGTTGACCTGCACCTCGATCACCCGGTCGAGCGAGAGCACGCGGCGACGGAGGCGTCGCAGGTGTCACCGAGGATGGAGATGTTGACCGTGGCCGCGTTGCTCACCAGTCCGCCGGCGTCGGCGACGGTGTAGGTGAACGAGTCGGTCAGGGCGGCCGAGGTGTTGGTGTAGGTGACGGTGCCGTCGGGGTTGGCGACCGCGGTTCCGGCCGAGGGGCCGGACACGATGGCCACCGAGCCGGCGGCGAGGTCGCCGTTGACGTCGGTGTCGTTGGCGATCACGTTGACGGAAGCCGCCCGGGTTGGCGCCGACCGAGGCCGAGTCGTTGGCCGCGACCGGAGCGGCTGCGGGCACGACCACGTTGGTGGTGCTGATCGCAGGCGCGGTGCCGAACGTCGCCGTGTTGTTCGGCGGCACGACCTCGACGGTGCCGGGGCTGCAGCGGAACTTGACCGTGAAGCCGAGCTGCGCGTCGATGGACAGGCCACCGGAGCCGGCAGCGTTGGTGATCGGCACGCTGGCCTCGCGCAGGACGATCGGGCCGCTGGCGCCGGCGGTGTAGGCCATGTCGGCGAAGTTGACCGTGAAGATCTGGTCGGGGGCCGTCTCGTCACCGGTGCCGGGGGTGCCATCGGGGTCGGAGATGTCGATCGGGCCGATGGAGGCCGGCACGGCGTTGGTGGCCTTCTCGCCCTCGACCGTGTTGGTGGCCCGGAGGCGAGCACTGACGGTTCCGGCGACATTGCCGCCGTCGGGGACCAGACCCGGGTTGTAGCCCGTGACGAACACCGCGCCGGGCATCGTGATCGTCGAGCTGAGGTTGGTCACCGGGACGTTGGCGCCCGGAGCGACCGACGAAGGCACCGTGGCGTTGAAGTCGGCCGTCGCGGGTGCGATGGCTGCCGTGGCGCTGTTGTAACAGGCGTTCGTCGTCGGCGTTGCCTGCGCAACCGCCGCCGTCGACGGCAGGACGGCCAGACCGGCGCCGCCTGCCAGTGCCGCCAACGCGCCTGAAAGCGCGCGACTGGTGAATCTCGACATAATCCCTCCCGGGATTTTTGCCCGTGGCAGGGAGGAACCGTTCCTCCCGTGGGCGGGGAGCGAAAAGGCCTGAGGCACTCTGATGCGATGCGACGCCGAGTCTCCCAATCCGGCGACACAGAGGTCCCGGCCTTCACTCCCGTGAAGGGACCATGGCAGCGGTACTACGGTTACGTCAACGTATGTATCGAGAATTTGAGCGCCTGAGCGGACGTTACGCAGCATCTGAGTTCGAAAAGCGAACACCTTTTACATATGGCGTCGCGTTGTCAGGCGTTCGGGTATAGGTGTCGTGGGTGCCGAGCCAGAGGCAGGGCCGGGCCTAGCTGCCCTCGGACATCGGGATCCGGACGTTCTTCTCGGCCGCGACCTCGACGGCGCGGTCGTAGCCCGCGTCGACGTGCCGGATGACGCCCATCCCGGGGTCGTTGGTGAGCACGCGCTCGATCTTCTCGGCCGCCAGCTCCGTACCGTCCGCGACGCAGACCCGGCCGGCGTGGATCGAGCGACCCATGCCGACGCCGCCGCCGTGGTGGATCGAGACCCGTGTCGCGCCGGAGGCGGTGTTGACCAGCGCGTTGAGCAGGGCCCAGTCGGCGATCGCGTCGGACCCGTCCTTCATCGCCTCGGTCTCGCGGTACGGCGAAGCGACGGACCCTGCAGTCGAGGTGGTCGCGGCCGATGACGACCGGGGCCTTGAGCTCACCCGAGGCCACCATCTCGTTGAACTTGAGGCCGGCGAGGTGGCGCTCGCCCCGGCCCAGCCAGCAGATGCGAGCCGGCAGGCCCCGGAACGCGACTCGCTCACCGGCCATCTTGATCCACTTGTGCAGGCGCTCGTTGTCGGGGAAGAGCTCGAGGATCGCCTTGTCCGTCGCGGCGATGTCGGCCGGGTCACCGGAGAGCGCGGCCCAGCGGAACGGGCCCTTGCCCTCGCAGAAGAGCGGACGGATGTAGGCGGGCACGAAGCCGGGGAAGTCGAAGGCCCGGTCGAAGCCGCCCTTGCGGGCCTCGTCGCGGATGGAGTTGCCGTAGTCGAAGACCTCGGCGCCGGCGTCCATGAAGCCGACCATGGCGGCGACGTGCGCGGCCATCGCCGACTGCGCGGCCTTGGTGAAGCCGACCGGGTCGGCCTCGCGCTGGGTCTGCCACTCCTCGAACGGCACGCCGACCGGGAGGTAGAACAGCGGGTCGTGCGCGGAGGTCTGGTCGGTGACGATGTCGATCGGAGCGTTCTGCTCGAGCAGCGCCGGCACCATCTCGGCCGCGTTGCCGAGGACACCGATCGACAGGGGACGACGAGCGTCGCGCGCCTCGATCGCCATGGCGACAGCCTCGTCCAGCGACGAAGCCTCGGACGTCGAGGTAGCGGTGCTCGATGCGCCGCTCGATCCGCGACTGGTCGCACTCGATGCAGATCGCGACGCCGTCGTTCATGGTGACGGCGAGCGGCTGGGCGCCGCCCATGCCGCCGAGCCCGGCGGTCAGGGTGATGGTGCCTGCGAGGGTGCCGTCGAAGCGGAGGTCGGCGATCGCGGCGAACGTCTCGAACGTCCCCTGCAGGATCCCCTGCGTGCCGATGTAGATCCACGAGCCGGCCGTCATCTGCCCGTACATCGTCAGCCCGAGGTCCTCGAGGCGGCGGAACTCCTCCCAGTTGGCCCAGTCGCCGACGAGGTTGGAGTTGGCGATCAGCACGCGCGGCGCCCACTCGTGGGTGCGCATGACGCCGACGGGCTTGCCCGACTGCACCAGCATCGTCTCGTCGTCCTCGAGGTCGCGCAGGGTCCGGACGAGCGCGTCGTAGGCCTCCCAGTTGCGGGCCGCCTTGCCGGTGCCGCCGTAGACGACGAGGTCCTCGGGGCGCTCGGCGTTGGCCGGGTCGAGGTTGTTCATCAGCATCCGCAGGGGTGCCTCGGTCTGCCACGACTTCGCGGTCAGCTCCGTGCCGGTGGCGGCGTGGATGGGGAGGCGGGGGTTGTCGTTCATGCGAGTTCTCCGATCACGGATTCGGCGGCGGCGAGCACGGCGCCGGAGGCGACGAGCGAAAAAGCGGTTTTCGATCTCGGGCGACAGGTGGCGGTCGGGGCCGGGCCCCCGGATGCCGGCGTCGCGCAGCGCCTTGACCACGGCGGCGGTCGCAGGCGACGGCGTCAGCGGCGCGCGCATGTCGAGCGCGCGCAGCGGTGAGCACCTCGATCGCGACGACCCGGGTGAGTCCGTCGACCGAGCGGCGCAGCTTGCGGGCGGCCGACCAGCCCATCGACACGTGGTCCTCCTGCATCGCGCTCGACGGGATCGAGTCGACGGAGGCCGGGTTGGCGAGGCGTTTGAGCTCGGAGACGATCGCGGCCTGGGTGTACTGCGCGATCATGTGGCCCGAGTCGACACCCGGGTCGTGCGCGAGGAACGCGTTGAGCCCGTGACTGCGCGTCTTGTCGAGGAACCGGTCCGTGCGCCGCTCGCTGATCGAGGCCACGTCGGCGGCGACGATCGCCGGGAAGTCGAGGACATAGGCGACGGGGGCACCGTGGAAGTTGCCGTTGGACTCGACGGCGTCACCGATCACGACCGGGTTGTCGACGGCCGACGCGAGCTCACGCCCGGCCACCACGGCGGCATACTCCACCGTGTCGCGGGCACCGCCGTGCACCCGGGGCGAACAGCGCAACGAGTAGGCGTCCCTGGACGCGGTTGCAGTCGCCGGTCCGGTGCGAGGCGACGATCGCGGAGTCGGCCATCAGCGACATCAGGTTGGCCGCGGACAGGGCCCGGCCCGGGTGCGGGCGGATGGCCCGGAGCTCGGGGGCGAACACCCGGTCGGTGCCGAGCTGGCCCTCGACGCTCATGGCCGCGGCGATGTCGGCGGTGCGCAGCAGCATGCGCAGGTCGGCGATCGCCATCACCAGCATGCCGAGCATGCCGTCGGTGCCGTTGATCAGTGCGAGGCCCTCCTTGGCGACGAGCTCGACCGGGGTCAGCCCGGCCGCGGCGAGCGCCTCGGCGGCCGGCATCAGCGTGCCGGAGGCGTCGCGGACCGAGCCCTCGCCCATCAGCGCGAGCGCGCAGTGCGACAGCGGGGCGAGGTCGCCCGAGCAACCGAGGGAGCCGTACTCGTGCACCACCGGGGTGATCCCGTGCGTCAGGAACGACGCCGGGAGCTCGGCCGTCTCCCGGCGTACGCCGGTGTGACCCGTCGCCGGGGTCGAGAGCCGCAGCAGCATCAACCCGCGCGTCACCTCGCGCTCGACCTCGGGACCGGAGCCGGCAGCGTGCGAGCGGACCAGCGACTTCTGCAGCTGGGCGCGCATCTCGGTCGGGATGTGCCGGGTCGCGAGGGCGCCGAAGCCGGTGGAGATGCCGTACGCCGGGGTGGGGGCCGCCGCCAGCTCCTCGACCACTGCGCGGGCCCGGTCGATGGCGGCGAGTGCGTCGTCGCCCAGCGTGACGGCCGCGCCGTCGCGGGTCACCGCGAGGACGTCCGCGAAGGAGACCGGGCCAGTGCCGACGATGACGGTGGTGGTTGACATGTCGTCATCAAACTCCCGCGCAGCACTCCGCACCACCCACCCCGGCACCGGATATGTCTCGCATCTGAGACAGGCCGATCACCGGGGTTGCGGAACCTGCACCCGGGTCCGGGAGTCGTGGTTCTCACAAGCATCCATTCGAAAGGCTTCCTCATGTCACGCTCCCGTCGAACCCTGATGAGCTTGGGCGCCAGCCTGCTCATCGCACCTCTCCTCGTCGTGAGCTCGGGCTCCACCACCGGCGCGGCCCCGTCCGCCCGCTCCGCCGACGACCACATCAAGGCTGCCGAGGCGGCGGTCGCCCGGCAGCGCATCGCCATGCGCACCGCCTACACCGAAGCTGGCCCGGCTCCGCCGGTCGGAGCCCTCTACACCTCCTTCGCCTCGCTCGCCGTGTACGACGCAGCTCTCGAAGGGCACCAGCACGGCCGGGTCGCAGCCACGGTCGCGGTGGCGACTGCTGCCCACGACGTGCTCCACGAGTACTTCCCTGCGTCGAGGCCCGCCCTGAACGCGGACCCGGCGGCCATGCTCGCGACCCTGCCCAACGGCGCGAAGGCCGAGACTGGCGCGGCCATCGGTGCAGCGGCGGCGGACGCGATGATCGCCTCTCGCGTAGGCGACGGGCGCAACAACGCCGCCATCGCCTACAGCAAGGCGCCCGCGGCGGGCATCTGGCAACCACCGGCCAGCGGCATGGCGCTCGCCCGGCTCGGCTTCGTCAAGCCCGTCGTCGACGTACCGCCCGTGGCGCTTGACGGCCCCGATGCATTGACCAGCGCCGCCTACGCTGCCGACTACAACGAGGTGCGCCTGCTCGGGTCAACCACGTCGACCACCCGCACCGACGAGCAGACGGCCATCGCCCGCTTCATGGCGCCCAACGTGAATCCGGTCTATCGCGATGCCCTGTGTCGCTACCTCGAGTCTGAACCCGTGGGGCTGATTCCCGTGACCCGGATGTTCGCGCGGATTGACGGCGCCATCGCCAATGCCTTCATCCAGTCGTGGCGACTCAAGTACGACCTCGGCTACTGGCGCCCGTTCCGGGCGATCGCCGGGGCGGAGACGGACGGCAACCCGGCAACGGGACTCCACCCGACCCCGTGGCTGCCGCTGGTGCCGAACCCGGCCTACTCCGACTACACCAGCGGGCACGCGGCTGGGACGTCGCCGTTCGCCGAGGTCGTGCGCCAGACCCTCGGTGATGACATCACCCCGGTCCTGCGCTCCGGCGGCCTCGAGCGCACCTACACGAGCCTCTCCGCGCTCGAGCACGACGCCTTCCACGCCCGCATCTGGGGCGGTCTGCACTTCCGCGACGCAATGGAGGACGGCTACCTGCTGGGCCACACCATGGCCGATCAGGTGATGCGCGCGATCCGCTGAGGCTCTTGCGACCCGCTGCGAAGGACCAACCCCCGGGGAGGTGGTCCAGCGCGGCGGGCCTGCCTACGGTGAACAGGACCGGCGCGGCACCGACCGGGGTCGCCGCGCATGGAGCGAGGAGCCGACCGTGACCACCGAACAGATCATCTGGACCGTCGTCATCGTCGTCGCCGTGATCATCCTCATCGGGTTGGTCGTCGCGACGATGCGCAGGAAGAACCCGGCCGACAACCGCGCCCGAGCGGGACAGCTGCGCGAGCGGGGCCGACCACCGGGCGGCCGGACTGCCCGACGAGCAGGCCCGCGCCGAGCAGGCAGAGGCCAAGGCCGAGCAGGCCCGGCTCGAGGCGCGTCGCGCCGAGGAGGAGGCGAGCACCGCGCGCGCCGCCGTCGACCGGGACCGGGCCCTGCAGGAGGACCAGATCCGCGCGGCCGACCGCCTCGACCCAGACATCGACAACACGGCCGACGACTACCAGCCGCGGGTCGTCCCGCCGGCCGGCCCGGCCACGGATCCGGCCGACGATCCGGGCAACGAAGGCAGCCACAAAGCCTGACGCCGGGGGCCGCGTCGGGCAGGATGACCCGACATGAGCCACGTTCCCGCAGCCACCCGCACGCTGCGGGTGCTGCGGTTCCCGGCCAGCCAGCCCGATCCCGTCGCGCTCGACCGGATCTCGCGGGCCTGCGACCTGCCGCGCAGCACGGCCTACCACCTCGTCAACGCGATGATCGCCGAGGGCTTCGTGGTGCACCTCGAGGACGAACGCCGCTACGGCCCGGGCGTCGCCGCCTTCGAGGTCGGCACCGGCTTCGCCCGCCCGGGAACCCCTGCAACGCATCGCGCGCCGACCCCTCGCCGCCCCGGGTCGACACGACGGGGTACGGCGGACACCGGCCGTGCTCCACGGGCGCGACGTCCTCTACGTGATCGAGGAGCGCGCGCCGGGTCGTCCGCCGCTGGTGACTGACGTCGGCGTCCGCCTGCCGGCCCACCTGACCGCGAGCGGGCGGGCGATCCTGATGGCGCTGCCGAGCAGCCAGTGCGCGCGCTCTATCCCGACCGGGCCGCCTTCGTCGACCGGCTCGGCACCGGCCCCACCACACTGAGCGGGCTGCGCGCCGTGCTGAGCGAGGCGCGACAGCGCGGCTACGCGGTCGAGGACGGCGAGGTCTCCGCGGGCCCGGCCAGCGTGGCGGCCCCGGTGCTCGACCACAACGGACACCCGGTGGCCTCCGTCGCGCTCACCTTTGCCAACGGCACCGCACTGGACACGGTCGCGGGCGCCGTACAGACGACCGCGTCGGCGCTGTCGAAGCGGCTCGGAGGCTGAGAACGAGAACGGCCGACCGCTCACTCGAAGAGGAGCTGGCCGGCCGCGTCGGATGATCTCGCGAATCGACCGGGCTACGAGCGGCCCGGCCACTCGTGGACCCCCCGGATCCGGGTCTCATCGATCACGTCTGGTGTGTGCCAGACGCAGTCCGAACAAGCCTCAGACTGTCAATTGACGGGCCACAGGCCTGACACCGCGCACCCACGACTCGGTAACAACTTGCACGAGCCAGCGT
Source organism: Nocardioides sp. B-3 (assembly GCF_024703895.1). GTDB lineage: Bacteria > Actinomycetota > Actinomycetes > Propionibacteriales > Nocardioidaceae > Nocardioides. The sequence goes on along the minus strand of NZ_CP087968.1, from coordinate 2,033,828 downwards.
GTCGGTTGCCACCCGGGCTCGTTGTGGTGCCAACAGGAGGTAGCCGTGGAACCCGTTCCGTCCCGCACGACCCGCCGACTCGGCGCCGCGACCCCGGTCGCACTGGCACTCGTCGCCACCGCGCTCGCCCTGCCCGACGGCGCCCAGCCGCGCACCGGCACGCTGCTCGCGACCTACGATGCGACCGGGACCGACCTCCTCGACGACGGGCACGGCCACGACCACGGCGACCCCGCGACCAAGAACGCCGTGTCCCGCGGCGGCGAGGTGTCCGCGGCCACGCAGGACCCGACCAGCGCGCGGCAGGCACGGTCGGCTGCGGCGTACGTCGAGAGCCAGCGCCGCCTGCGCGACCCGCGCCTGACGACGGTGCGGTCCACGGCGAGGCGGACGAAGGTTCCCGCGACCCCGCTTCGCGATGGCGGGTGGCTGCTACGCGATGGCCGGCGAGCCGATGCGGTTCCGGGCCACCGAGCTCGGCAGCTACCTCCTGATCGACCGCGACAGCCACCTCCTCGCCGCCGACGGCACCCGCGCGGCCGCACCCTCCCCCGCCACCGAGTGGGTCGCCACCGGGCGCGCCGGCCGGATGCGCTTCGCGTCCGGCGCGACCACGCTGACGATCGACGGCCGGACCGACTTCCGGCTCGTGAAGGCCACCGGTTGCCCAGCCTTCGCCGAGGCCCGGGTCAACGTGAGCGGGCGGCCGCACGCGGGCGTCACGCCCTTCCGGGAGGTGCGGGGGTACGTCGACGCGCACACCCACGGCATGGCGTTCGAGTTCCTCGGGGGTGCCGTGCACTGCGGGAAGCCGTGGGACAGGTACGGCCCCGAATACGCCCTCGTCGACTGCCCCGACCACACCGCGACCGGTGGCGCCGGCGCCGCGCTCGAGACCGCGCTCGGCGGCAAGCCCGGCCACGACCCGGTCGGCTGGCCGACCTTCAAGGACTGGCCGGCGCCCGAGTCGCTGACCCACGAGGGCACCTACTACAAGTGGCTCGAGCGCTCCCGGCGCGGCGGGCAGCGGATCTTCGTCAACCTGCTCGTCGAGAACAACAAGCTCTGCGAGCTCTACCCGCTCAAGAAGAACTCCTGCGACGACATGGACTCGCTGCGCCTGCAGGCCCAGCGGATGTACGAGCTCCGGGACTACATCGACGCGCAGAACGGCGGACCCGGCCGGGGGTGGTACCGCATCGTCCGGTCGCCGTGGCAGGCCCGCAAGGTGATCAACGCCGGCAAGCTCGCGGTCGTCATGGGCATCGAGACGAGCGTGCCCTTCGGCTGCACGTTCAAGAAGCTGCCCGGCGGCGACGTCGACCAGTGCGACCCGGCCGGCATCGACCGGCAGCTCGACGAGATGCACCGGCTCGGCGTGCGGCAGATGGAGCTGGTCAACAAGTTCGACAACGCGCTGTCCGGGATCGCCGGCGACAACGGCGCGACCGGGGTCGCCGTCAACGCGGCCAACTTCCCGGAGACCGGCACCTTCTGGGACATGCAGCACTGCGCCCCCGCCGACGGCGAGAGCGCCGACCACACCCAGCTCGCCGCTCCCGACATCAGCGCCGGCCAGCAGGACGCCCTCTTCGGCGCCATCGGGCAGGTGAGCGGGCTCCTCAACCTCGCCGCCCTGCCGATCTACGGCACCCCGATGCACTGCAACACCCGCGGCCTGACCGACACGGGCACCCACCTCGTCGACCGCCTCGCCGACAAGCACATGCTGATCGACCCCGACCACATGAGCGTCAAGGCCCGCAACACCCTGCTCGACCAGCTCGAGGCTCGCGCCTACTCCGGGGTGCTGTCGAGCCACTCGTGGTCGACGCCCGACGCCTATCCGCGGATCTATCGCCCGGGCGGCTACATCGCGCCGTACGCCGGAGACTCGAGCGGCTTCGTCGAGAAGTGGCGTCGACACCTCGGCTGGGCCGACGAGCGCTTCTACTTCGGCTTCGGGTACGGCGCCGACATCAACGGCCTCGGCGCGCAGGGCAGTCCTCGGGGAGCCGAGGTGACGAACCCGGTGACCTATCCCTTCCGTGGACTCGGCGGCGTTCGCATCGATCGTCAACGAGCCGGGCAGCGGGTCTACGACATCAACGTCGACGGCGTCGCGCAGTACGGCGCCTACCCCGACTGGATCGAGGACGCCGCCCACGTCGCCGGCGCCGACGGTGCCGCCCTCAAGGCCGACATGTGGCGCGGCGCCGAGGCCTACCTCCAGACGTGGGAACGAGCCGAGGGCATCGCCCCCGACTCGTGCCTGCAACCCCGACCTCCGGATGTCCCGAAGGTCGTTCACGCGGCTCGGGAAGCCGGGCCTTTCGACCCGGGCGCTGATGCGTCGGGTCGGCCAGCCCTACGAGCGCCCGGGCGCACGGTTCACCTACTGCGTGAAGGGCGGCAAGGTCGCCGTACGCCTCTCGGCGTCCGGTCGGGTGCGGTCGATCAGCGCGTCGTGAGCTTCTTCTTCAGACCGTTGACCATCGACCCGATCGCCGGGCCGAGCACCGGCTTGAGCACGATCGCGGTCGGCCCGGCGAGGTGCGAGACCTCGAGGGCGACGGTCCGGGTGAGCCGCGAACCGGTCGCGGTCTCCTCCACGACGTAGTCCTCGACCATGCGGCGGATGCCGGGCCGGGTCGACTCGGCGACGAAGAACGACATCCGCTGGCCCTCGTCCCAGCGGTAGAACTGCTCGCGCACCGTGGCGATGCCGGCCACCGTGACCTCGCGGACCGTCCCAACGCCGTACGGCTTGGGCGTCGTCCACCGCATGCCGGTCGCGCCCACACCCCACGAGACGACCGCGTCGTCGGCGGCCAGCGCGGCCCAGAGGGTGGCGGCGGGCACGTCGACATCCAGCACCCGGGTGGTGGTCGCGGGGGGCGGACGTCAGCAGCTCGTCGCCAGCGGGGGTCAGGGTGAACCAGCGGGTCATGGGGGTCCTTACAACGGGTCGGCGGGATAGTTCAGTGAGAGTTTGTAGGAATTCGTCGCTCCCGCCACCGAGTCTCACTGAACTACCCCCGACCGGCGCTCGATGCCCGGGAGAAGTTACCTGCCGGTAGGATCATCATCACTCGTTCGTTGGCTGACGGCCACGGCCGCAGAGCCTAGGCTCGGCCCAATCCGTCCACCGCCACGGACGTGTTTTGAATGCCCGGCACCTGAGGAGCGCTCCTTCATGCAGATCTTTGCCATCGTCGTCTCCCCGGCGATCACCGTCGTCGCCGTCGTGCTGACGACGCGAGCCGTCCGCGCGATGCTCGCGGTGATCAAGCAGGGGCAGCCGGCACTCGGTCGCACCGACCGGCCCGTCGCGCGACTGGGGACGATGCTCAAGGAGACCGTCCTCCACACGCGGATGCTGCAGTGGACCTGGGTCGGGATCCTGCACTGGTTCGCCTTCGCGGCGTTCATCATCCTGTCCTCGGCGGTGATGCAGGCCTACCTCCAGATCTTCGACCCCGAGTTCGCGTGGCCGATCGTCGGCACCCTGTTCCTCTACGAGTGGGTCGCCGAGGTGATCGGCTTCCTCGGCGCGCTGGCGATCATCCCGCTGATCATCTACCGGATCCGCAACCGTCCCAGCGCCAACGGACGCAGCAGCCGCTTCTTCGGCTCGACCATGTGGCAGGCCTACTTCGTCGAGGCGATGGTGCTCCTCGAGAGCTCGGCGATCCTCTTCATCCGCGGCGCGGAGTTCAACCTCGCCAAGGCGCACGGCGGCGAGCCGGCCGAGCACGCGACCGCCTTCCACTTCCCGCTGTCGCAGTTCTTCGCCAACCTGTTCCCGACCGGAGCCGACTCGATCGGCTCGCTCGAGAACGCCATCTACATCATCGCGATGATCAAGATCGTCTCCGCGATGGTCTGGCTGATCGTCATCGCCAGCAACCTGACCATGGGTGTGGCCTCGGCACCGGTTCACCGCCCGGTTCAACATCTTCTACAAGCGTGAGTCCGACGGCCGTACGGCGCTGGGCGCGATGAAGCCCCTCACGTCGGGTGGCAAGGCGATCACCCCGGACGACATCGACGACCTCGACGAGGACTCCGTCCTCGGCGCGGGCTCGATCGAGGACTTCTCCCGGAAGGGCATCCTCGACTTCACGACCTGCACCGAGTGCGGCCGTTGCCAGTCGCAGTGCCCGGCGTGGAACACCGAGAAGCCGCTCTCCCCCAAGCTGCTGATGATGGGCCTGCGTGAGCACGCCTACGCCAAGGCCAACGGCGACGAGAGCCACGCCGAGCGGACCCTGATCGGCAAGACCGACCACGAGAGCGACGGCACCGGACCCGAGGTGCTCGACTACTTCTACAACCCCACGGACGGCGCCTTCGTCATCGACGAGGACGTCCTGTGGTCCTGCACCTCGTGCGGCGCCTGCGTCCAGCAGTGCCCCGTCGACATCGAGCACGTCGATCACATCATGGACATGCGCCGCTACCGGGTGCTCGTCGAGTCCAACTTCCCCGCCGAGCTCAACGGTCTCTTCAAGGGGCTGGAGAACAAGGGCAACCCGTGGAACATGTCGTCCACGGCCCGCATGGACTGGGCCAAGGGCCTCGAGTTCGACGTGCCGGTCGTCGGCGAGGACCTCGAGTCGCTGGAGTCGGTCGACTGGCTGTTCTGGGTCGGCTGCGCGGGCGCCTACGAGGACCGTGCCAAGAAGACCACCCGCGCCGTCGCCGAGCTGCTCAACATGGCCGGGGTGAGCTTCGGCGTACTCGGCAATGGTGAGACCTGCACGGGTGACCCGGCTCGTCGTGCCGGCAACGAGTTCGTCTTCCGGGGCTCGGCCGCGCAGAACGTCGAGACGTTCAAGGAGTTCAAGGTCAAGAAGGTCGTCTCGACCTGCGCCCACTGCTTCAACACGCTCAAGAACGAGTACAAGGACTTCGGCATCGAGCTCGAGGTCGTGCACCACACGCAGCTGCTCAACCGCCTCGTGCGCGAGGGCAAGCTGACCCCGGTCAAGGAGGGCGCGGGCGCCGCGAAGCGCTCGATCACCTACCACGACCCGTGCTACCTCGGTCGCCACAACGACGTCTACACGCCGCCGCGCGAGCTGCTCGAGATCCTGCCGGGCGCCGAGTTCAAGGAGATGGAGCGCAACTCCGAGAAGTCCTTCTGCTGTGGCGCCGGTGGCGCGCGCATGTGGATGGAGGAGAACATCGGTGAGCGGATCAACGTCAACCGCACCAAGGAAGCCGTCGGCACCGGTGCCGACCAGATCGCGGTCGGCTGCCCGTTCTGCCGCGTGATGCTGGCCGACGGCCTGACCGCCGAGCAGGCCAACGGCAACGCCCGCGAAGAGGTCGAGGTGCTCGACGTCGCGCAGATGCTGCTCGCGTCGGTGAAGGGTGAGTCGGCCACGCGCGCACCTGCCGCCGCCACCGTTTCTGCCTCTTCCGGTACGGCGAAGGCCGCCGCCGCAACCGACGTCGCGACGAAGGCCGACCCCGAGGCCGGCGACGTGACGGTCACCGAGGACACGATCACCGAGACGGCCGACGCCGGTCCCGCCGCGAAGGCGTCCGGTGGCTCGTCGCTCTTCGACACCCCCGCGGCGCCGACGAAGCCGGCCGCGCCGGCCGCTCCGGCTTCGTCGGATGGGTCGCTGTTCGACACGCCTGCGCCCGCCGCTCCGGCTGCTCCGGCGTCGGGTGGCTCGCTGTTCGACACGCCTGCGCCCGCGGCTCCGGCTCCGGCTCCGGCCGCCCCCAAGGCCGAGCCGGCCTCGGGCGGGTCGCTGTTCGACATGCCGGCGCCGACGAGCGGTGGCTCTGCCACCGAAGCGCCCGCCGAGAAGGTTGCTGACGCACCGCCCGCGAAGAGCGCGCCGGCCACCGACCCGGGCTCCGGTGGGTCGCTGTTCGACATCGTCGAGCCCGAGGCGGCACCCGCCGAGCCGGCTGCCCCCGAGGCTCCGGCAACGTCCGACGAAACGGCTGCCCCGGCGACCGACTCGACGGACGTCCCGAGCCAGCCGGATGCGAAGGGCGAACCCTCGGCCGACCTCGGCACGGGTGGGTCCCTGTTCGACATCGCCGCCCCGGCGGCCGCACCCGCACCCGCGGCCAAGGCGGAGCCGGCAGTCGAGGCCGAGCCGGAGGCTGCCTCCGAGCCCGAGCCCGCAGCTGCCTCCGAGCCAGCGCCGGCAACGTCCGACGAAGCGGCTGCCCCGGCCGCCAGCTCGTCGGACGTCCCGGAGCCGGCGTCGTCCAGCACGGTGAGCACGCCCGCCACCTCGATCCCCGAGGGTGGGTCGCTCTTCGACCCGGCCGCACCCGAGCCGGTCGCGGCTGCCCCGAAGGCGCCCGAGCCCGCGGCCGAGCCGGAGTCGGCAACGTCCGACGAACCGGCTGCTCCGGCCACCGACTCGTCGGACGTCCCGGAGGCACCGGCCGCCGCCCCGGAGCGCGTCGACCCGCTCGCCGGCGGCGCCGAGCTGAGCCGGGCGGCCACCGCGGCAGCGTCCGACGACCCGGACACGATCCTCGACGCCGACGACGCACCCGAAGCGCCGACGCAGCCAGCAGCCGAGGCGGAGCCGGCAGCCGAGGCGGAGCCGACAGCCGAGCAGGCGGATGAGCCCGAGGCCGCGTCAGACGCCGAGCCGGAGCCGACCGAGGCACCGAAGCCGGCCAGCGGAGGCGCCGTACACACGCCGAAGACCGATGTGGACATCAACAAGTCGGGTTCGCTCTTCGACCTCTGATCCACGGGTACCGCCGGGGGTGGCGGCAGATCGCAAGGAAGCGGCCGCGGCCGTGCGATCTGCCGCCACCTTCGCGTTCGGGCAAGCCACAGGGACACGGCCTGACGTCAGGCAGGCATCGATCTGACGTCACTCACCCTTGACATGACGTCATACTGATGTCAGTGTGGTGCGCATGGACATCACTCCGTACATCGACTCCCTCCGCCGGGACCTCATGGCCGCGGCCGAGGCGGGCGGCGACGAGGTGCGACAGGCGGCCGAGCGGCTGACCTACGCCCTCGATCCCAGCGCCCGGCTCGCGCTGATGGAGGCCATCTCCCGGGCGGCCGCGGAGATCACCGCCGAGCTGCCGGACGGGGGCGTCGACGTGCGCCTCAACGGCCGCGAGCTCGACTTCGTCGTCGACATCGCCCCCAGCCCCGTCGCCGCGCCCACTCCTCCTCCGCCGCCGGCGCCGCCCGCCCCGCCGGACGAGGAGGAGGGCCCGGCCCGCGTCACGCTCCGCATCCCGGAGTCGGTCAAGGCCCGCGCCGAGGAGAAGGCCGCCGCGGCGGGCCACAGCCTCAACACGTGGCTGGTCAACGTCGTCCGCGCGGCGACCAACGACCACGCCGTCAGTGTCGACCTCGACCTGTCGAGCCTGCCGTTCTTCGGCGGGCAGGACCCCTTCAGCAAGACCCGCGGCTCGCGCCGCATGACCGGCTGGCAGTAGCCCGCACGCACCCGAGCCGACCAGCACCCGGGCTGGTCGGGCGGTCGAACACACCCCCGGAGACACCCATGGAACGCACCTTCGAGACACCCCGCCCCATAGAGCTGTACGTCGAGAGCGGCTCCGGCTCCATCACCGTCACCGCCGCAGACGTCGACCGGACGGACGTCACCGTCACCGGCGAGCGCGCCGAGGAGTTCGTCGTCGAGCAGCGTGGCGACCCGAGTCCAGTCGTCGCACCCAAGCAGGGCATGGGCTTCCTGTCCGGCGGCGGCAAGCATTTCGACGTCACGGTCGTCATGCCGGCCCAGAGCGCGCTGACCGTGAAGACCGGCAGCGCCGACACCGTCGTGCACGGCCCGGTCAACGGCCTCTGGGTCAACACGGGCTCGGGCGACGTCAGCGCCGAGATCGTCGACGGCAACTGCGGACTGCAGAGCGGCTCCGGCAACGTCCGGCTCGTCGAGCTCCTCGGCTCCGCCCGCATCAAGAGCGGGTCCGGTGACGTCGTCGTGCACCGGTGCGCCGACCTCGCCGTCTCGACGGGGTCGGGCGACGTCCGCATCGAGTCCGTCGGTGGTCAGCTCGTCATCAAGACGGGGTCCGGCGACGTACAGGTGGGCGAAGCCGCCGACGACCTGTCCCTGTCCACCGGCAGCGGCGACCTCACCGTCGACGTCGCGCACAAGGGGAAGTACGTCCTCAAGGGAGCCAGCGGCGACGTCCGCATCGGCGTCCCGGCCGGCACCCCCGTGTGGACCGACATCAGCACGATCTCGGGCCGCGTGCGGTCAGACCTGACCCCGGTCGGCGCCCCGGCCGAGGGCCGGGACCACCTCGAGATCCGCGCCACGACAGCCAGTGGCGACATCACCCTCCAGCAGCGTTAGCCGACAGGAGCACCGCCATGAACGCACGTACCGACCTCGAGCTCATTGCCCGCCACCACCAGACCGAGCGCCGAAACGAGGCGACGGCCACCCGCCGCAGCCGCAGGTTTCAGGACTTCATCGCGACGCCCCGGCGCCAGTAGCCCATGAAGGCCACCCGGCTCCGGTCGATGTGCAGCTCGTTGACGAGGTGGCGCCGCAGGCCGGTGACGACCTTCGACTCCCCCGCGATCCGGGCGTAGAGCCCGTCGAACTCGTGCCCGACGGCCCGCGCTCGGGCGATCTCCTCGCCCGAGGACGAGTAGGACGGCGTCTCCCACAGGTCGGGATCGACCTCGTCGGGTGCGACCTCGACGATGGCACCCGGAGTCCCCGGGTGAGCGACCACCTCGTCGTGGAGTCGTTGCCCCGGGGGCGAGTCGCCGCGAGCCAGCCACGTGACGGTCACCCCGGACGGGCCTCGGACGTCCCGGAAGTCGGCTGCCGTCGGCACCTCCATGAAGACCGCGCCGGTCGCGGTCGGGGGCAGCTGTTCCAACACGGTGCACACGGCGGGTACGGCGGTCTCGTCGGCCACCATCAGCAGGTCGGCGCCCGCCGGGGCGGTGAACTCGATGCCGCCGTAGGGGAAGCCAGCGCGCGGCGCGAGCATCACGATGCGGTCGCCGGTGGTGGCGGAAGCGGCCCAGTTCGAACCCGGCCCGACCTCGTCGCCGTCCGAGTGCAGGACGATGTCGACGACGATGGTCGTGTCGGCGCCGGAGCCGCGGACGTCGCGGATCGTGTAGGTGCGCATGTGTCCGCGCTCCTCGGTGGGCTGGTCGAGCCGGGTCGCCATCCGGGACTCGTCGGGATTCTCGACCGAGGTGATGCCGCCGGTGACCGGGTCGGGGAAGATCAGCTTGATCCGCTGGTCGTGGCGGGGGCCGTCCACGCCGAAGTCGGCGAGCTCGGCACCGCCGAGCGAGAGCCGCACGAAGGTCGGGCTGAGCCGTTCGGCCGAGACGACCTCGACCTCGGTGAGGAGCATGGGCAGGACGTCGATGCTGGTGGTCATGAGCTCTCCTGTGTTGGCTGTCGAGCCGCTCGATTCCGGTGCCGCGAGACGGGCACCACGAGCGGGGTGTGCGAGACCGGGTCGTCGATGACACGGTTGTCGAGGCCGAAGACGGTCCGGACGACCTCCTCGGTGACGACCTCGCGCGGCGTGCCCTCCGCGACGACCTTCCCGTGGCGCAGCGCCACGAGGTGATCGGCGTAACGCGCCGAGAGGTTCAGGTCGTGCAGCACCATCACGATCGTGGTGCCGCGGCGGGCGTTGAGGTCGGCGAGCAGGTCGAGCATCTCGACCCGGTGGGCGACGTCGAGGAAGGTCGTCGGCTCGTCGAGCAGCAGCAGGTCGGTGCCCTGCGCGAGCGCCATCGCGATCCAGACCCGCTGGCGCTGCCCGCCGGACAGCTCGTCGACGACACGGTCGGCGAGGGCGGTCGTGTCAGTCAGGCGGAGCGCCTCGACGACGGCGTCCTCGTCGGCGCTCGTCCAGCGGCGGAAGGCACCGTGGTGGGGGTGGCGACCACGACTGACCGGGTCGACCACCGTCACGCCCTCGGGGGCGATCGGGTTCTGCGGCAGCAGCCCGAGCGGCACGAGCGACCTGCTTCGTCGCCAGTCGGTGGATCGCCTCGCCGTCGAGCAGGACGGCACCCGAGCGCGGTTTGAGCAGCCGGGCCGGGCCCCGCAACAGCGTGGACTTGCCGCAGGCGTTGGCCCCGACGATCACGGTGACCTTGCCGTCGGGGATCTGCAGGTCGAGCCCCTGCACGACAGCGGTGCCGGTGTAGCCGAGCGTCAGCTCACGCGCGCTGAGGCGAGTGGGGGCAGTCGTGGTGGCGGTCATGCCGCCCTCCTTCCACGGTGTGCATTTTTCACGGGGCCGCGGGCGAGCAGCCAGAGCAGGAACGGTGCGCCGAAGGCGCCGGTGACGACGCCCACGGGCAGGTTGAGGTCGGTGAAGGCATAGGCCCCGGCGTAGTCGCCGACGAGCACGATCACCGCGCCGACGAGACCGGACGCCAGCAGGGTGGTGCGCCCCCGGTTGAGCGCGCGGGCGATGGGGCCGGAGAGGAACGCGACGAAGGCGACCGGTCCGGCGGCCGCGACACCCACTGCGACGAGCAGCACGCCGAGCAGCATCAGGAGGTCCGTACGGCGACGTCCGACCCCGAGCCCGGACGCGGCGTCCTCGCCCAGCTCGGTCGCCGGCAGCGACCGGGCAGCCCAGAGCGTGGCCGGCAGCAGCACCGCCAACGCGATCGCCAGCAGCCCGATGGTCGACCACGCGACGCCGTTGACGCTGCCGGTGAGCCAGCGCAGGACGAGCTGCACGTCGTACTCGTCGACGCGGGTGAAGACGTACTGGATGACCGACTGCATGGCCGCGGCCATCCCGATCCCGGCCAGCACGAGGCGGAATCCGGAGTGGTCGCCGGCGACGAGCCGGATGACCAGCGCGGTCGCGAGCGCGCCGGCGATGGCGGCGGCCGAGACCGACCAGCCGCTCCAGCCGGCCAGCGTGATCAGCGAGACCGCGACGGCGCTGGCACCGAGGCTGACACCGACGATGTCGGGGCTGGCCAGCGGGTTGCGCAGCGTGGTCTGGAAGATCGCGCCACCCATCCCGAAGGCGACGCCGACGAGCACGGCCAGCACGGCACGCGGCAGCTTGGACTCCATCACGATGAAGGAGGCGCCCGGGATCTGCTCGCCGCCGAGGATCCGGAAGAAGTCGGGGATGGTGACGGTGTAGTCGCCGAGCAGCACCCGGGCCGCGAAGGCCGCCACGACGGTGAGCGACAGGCCGGCCAGCAGGAGACGGTGTCGACGGATCGGCGCCCGGCGCGCCCGGCGGACGACGTCGTGGGCATCCACGGGGAGCGGTTCGGTGACGACGTCAGGGTCAAGGGTGATGGTCACAGGGCCCTCCCGGTCCGGCGGATCAGGACCGGGGAACACCGGCACGCCGACGACGGCGGCCATGATGCCGACCTGCACCTCGGCGGGTGGCAGCACGATCCGCCCGGCAGTGTCGGCGAGCATCACCAGCGCGGCACCGGCGAGCATCGAGAAGGGGAGCACGCGGCCGTAGTCCGGCCCGACGAAGGCGCGCACCACGTGCGGCACCACGAGGCCGACGAAGGCGATCGGGCCGGCCAGCGCGGTCGCCGTACCGGCAAGGAGGACGATGGCGAGCGCCAGCACCAGCCTGTCCCGGGTCGTACGGCGACCGAGGCCGCGCGCCGGGTCGTCGCCCAGCGCCGGGGTGTTGAGCAGGCGGGCACCGGTCAGGGCGAGGGCCGCGCCGGCGAGCAGGAACGGCAGCCCGGCGACGAGCACGTCGAACCCACGGCCCCCGACGGTGCCGACCTGCCAGAAGCGGAACGTCTCCATCGTCTTGCGGTCGGCGAGCAGAGCGCCGGTGGTCCAGCTGGCGAGGCCGGCGCTCAGCGCGGCTCCGGTGATGGCGAGCTTCATCGGCGTGGCGCCGTCGCGGCCGAGCGAGGCGATCGCGTGCACGAGGAGGGCAGCGGCGGCCGCACCGAGGAAGGCCATCGGGAGGAACTGGTTCATCGTCGACATACCGAAGACGGACATGCCGATGACCATGGCGAAGGTGGCGCCGGCATTGACGCCGAGGATGCCCGGGTCGGCGAGCGGGTTGCGGGTGAGGCCCTGCATCAGCGCGCCGGCCGGGCCGAGGGCGGCGCCGACCGCGAGCGCGAGCGCGGTGCGCTCGAAGCGCACCTCGATCACGGGGTGCAACGGGTGGGCGCCGTCGAGGACGGCCTCGAACGGGGACGGCGCGTGCCCCCACCGGGACCGAGAGCACGCCGGCGCCGGCCACCACCGCGATCCAGATCGCGGTGGTGGCCGGCAGGCCGGGTCGACGCGGCGCAACGGCCGCGTCGACCCCGGACGGAGCGAGGACGGTCACTTCGACCCTTCGAGAGCCTTCACGACCTTGGGCAGCACGTCCGAGACGATGGTCGGGATCGACAGTGGCGTGGGGTTCGTCGCGGCCATCGTCACGGTCTTGTCGGTCTCGGCATACCAGTGGCCACTGGCGATCGCCGGGATGTCGCCGAGGAGCTTGTCCTTGGCGATCACGTCGACGGCGTCCGCGGTGTCGACCCGGGTCAGGAACACGTCGGAGTCCAGCTCGCTGGCCTTCTCGGCCGAGACGCTGCCGTAGAACTGGCCCGGCTCGATGGCGTCGGCCACAGCCGGGGCGTCGACCATCCCCATGTCGTGCCAGAAGGAGACGCGGGGTCCTGCGGTGCATAGATGCCGACCGTCGACAGGTCGGCGGTGGTGAGGTAGCCGTAGATCAGCTCGGCACCGTCGAGGACCGGGTTCTCCGCCTTGGCCTCCTCGATGGTGGCCTCGGCCTCGGCCTTGAGCTCGTCGGCCCGGGCACTGCGACCCAGCGCCTCGCCGACCATGGCCAGCGAGTCCTGCCACGAGGTGGTCCGGGGAGCCTCGGGGTAGGCCACGACGGGGGGCGATCTTGGAGAGCTTCTTGTACTCCGCCTCGGTCAGGCCCGAGTTGGTGGCCGGGATCAGGTCGGGGGCGAGCTCGGCGACCTCGTCGATCGGGGCGCCGTCGGCGTCGTCGTAGCGGACGGGCGCCTCGGCGCCGGCCTCCTCGATGGCCGCGTCGAACCACTCGGTCGAGCCGGCCTCGTTGCCGCCCGGGTGATCGCGGTCGCGCCGACCGGGACGACGCCCAGCGCGAGCGCGTGGTCGTGGTCGGTCCAGCCGAGGGTGGCGACCCGGGCCGGCTCCTCGTTGATGGTCGTCTCGCCGAACGCGTGCTCGATGGTGACGGGGTAGGCGTCTGCCTCGGCCGACGTGTTGGTCGTCGGCTCCGTCGCCGTGTCCGCGTCGTCGTTGGTCGAGCCGGTGCTGCAGGCGGTGAGGGCGGCCGCCGCGAGAGCGGCGGCGGCGCCGAGGCGCAGGGTGAAGGTCATGGGAACTCCGTGGTGAGGGATGCCTTAGTGAGGCCAGCCTAACTTAGGTTTCCCTAACCCGATCACCGCGTCCGGGTCAGGCGCTCGTCACCCTTCCCGGGCCGGGGCCGCGAGGCCGATGAAGAGGGCCGCGATGACCGGGCAGGTCGCCGCCACCTGCCAGTAGCCGTGCTCCCCGCGTCGAGGAACGGGTAGGGATACCAGTCGACGACCTCGCCACGGACCAGCGTGTAGACCAGCCGGGCGACCGGGAACACCAACGCGGGCAGGAGATCGCTTCGCCGTACGCGAAGACGGGGGCCGAAGACCAGCCAGCCGATCACGGCGAGCACCGGCACCACGACGTGCAGCAGCTTGTCGGCCAGCAGGTCCGCCCCGTCGAGCTCGACCAGCCCCTTGAGCAGGACCTGCACGACGACGAACGTGACGGTGATGCCGATCAGGCCGTCGAGCCGCAGGAGGCGCCACAGCGTGGTGTCGCGATCGCGGCCCGGGGCGATGGTCCACGAGCTGTAGGCGACCAGCGCGTTGGACAGGATCGTGAAGTAGCCGAAGAAGCGGATGAGTCGCTCACCCAGCGCGGGCGGATCGTCGGTCTCCGGGATCGAGTTGCCCTGCCAGACCAGCACGAGCTGAAGGACGAGCGCGAACGTCGCGACCAGCGCGGTGAGGAGGTGCCACCACCGCGAGGGCGTCATCAGATCGCCGTACGGTGGAAATTCTGGAAGCTCTTGCTCGGCGTCGGGCCGCGCTGGCCCCGGTAGCGCGAGCCGTACTTCTCGGAGCCGTAGGGGTGCTGGCTCGGCGACGTCAGCCGGAAGAAGCAGAACTGGCCGATCTTCATGCCGGGGTAGAGCTTGATCGGCAGCGTCGCCACGTTGGCCAGCTCGAGGGTGACGTGACCGCTGAAGCCCGGGTCGACGAAGCCGGCGGTGGCGTGGGTGAGCAGGCCGAGGCGACCCGGGCTCGACTTGCCCTCGACGCGGGCGGCGATGTCGTCGGGCAGGCTGACGACCTCGTAGGTCGAGCCGAGCACGAACTCGCCCGGGTGCAGGATGAACGGCTCGTCGCCCTCCGGCTCGACCTCGCGGGTCAGGTCGGACTGGTCGGCGGCCGGATCGATGTGCGGGTAGCGGTGGTTCTCGAAGACGCGGAAGAACCTGTCGAGGCGTACGTCGATGCTCGACGGTTGCAGCATCGCGGGGTCCCACGGGTCGAGGGCGATCCGCCCGGCATCGAGCTCGGCCGGGATGTCGCGGTCTGAGAGCAGCACGGGGGCAGCCTAGTGACTCGAGACGATTGCGCGCGGCGGGCGCACGCACTGGACAATGCCCGCGTGACCTTCCATCGCTTCGTCGCCCTCGGCGACTCCTTCACCGAGGGCGTCGGTGACGACGACCCCACCCGGCCCAACGGGCTGCGTGGCTGGGCCGACCGTGTTGCCGAGGTGCTGGCGACCCACACCGACGACTTCGGCTACGCCAACCTCGCGGTCCGTGGCCGCAAGATGGACGGCGTCATCAACGAGCAGGTCCCGGCCGCGATCGAGCTCAACCCCGACCTGATCTCCGTCTACGCCGGCGGCAACGACATCCTGCGCCCGTCTGTCGACATCGACGCGATCTCTGCGCGCTACGACGTGGCACTCGGCAAGCTCGCCGCCACGGGAGCCCGGCTCGTCGTCTTCACCGCCTACGACCCCGGCGGGTCCGCGATCTTCCGCCCCCTGCGCGGCCGCTTCGCCATCTACAACGAGATGGTGCGCTGGTCGGCCCAGCGCCACGACGCGACGATCGTCGACTACTGGCGCCTGCGCGACCTCCGCGACGAGCGCCACTGGGACAGCGACCGCCTGCACATGGGCCCCCGGGGACACCAGCGCGTGGCCATCGCCATGCTCGACGCGCTCAAGGTGCCGCACACCCTGACCGTCGACCTGCCCGCCACCGTGACCCGCACCCGCCGCGAGGTGTGGAACGAGAACGCCACCCGGGCTCGCCAGAGCGCCGCGCCGTGGGTACGCCGCCGCCCGGCCCGCGCCTCGTCCGGCGACACCGTCGCAGCGCGCTGGCCGACCCTGAGCCGCCTCGACTGACACGCTCCCCGCGTCGGGTACGATTCCGGCGCATCCTGCGGATGTAGCTCAGCTGGTAGAGCGCGACCTTCCCAAGGTCGATGTCGCGAGTTCGAATCTCGTCATCCGCTCCGAGCGAGATCACCTCAGGCCGCGACGAAGTCGCGGCCTGAGTTGTCTCGCGAAGCGGCGCAGCACGGCGAAGCCGGGCAAGCCGACCCATACCGACTCTTCTTGTAACCGGCGTTTACCTGAACTGAACGGCCCGCCCAGCGGCCGGGCAGTCGAGGTAAACGCCGGTTACCAGCCTGCGGCCGGCCGAGACGCCGTCCTTTGGTGTGCCCGGAATGCCTCAGATTGGTCTTACCCGCGACTGCCGGGGGTGCGTAGCGTTGCGAGCATGCTCCCGGTGGTCGAGCGGGTTGCGGCGTTGCGCCATGTCGCGATGTTCAGCCGCGCCCCGGGCCGGTTGCTGGCCGGCTCCGGCGCAGGTCCTCGAGGAGGTGCACTTTCCGGCCGGAGCCGTCCTCATGGAGGTCGGCGCGGCGGAGGACTGGCTGTTCGTGCTGGTCGAGGGCGAGGTCGATGTCATTCGCCGGGACCGGTGGATCCGGATGGGTCCGGGCACGACCATCGGTGAGATGGAGCTGCTGGACCCCCGGGGCCGCTCGGCCACCATCACGGCGTACACGCCGGTCCGGGCGCTGCGGCTGAGCAAGGCCGCGTTCGACGAGGCGCTGCGCCTGAGCCCCGACATCGCGCGGGGCGTGATCATCGATCTGGTCCGTCGGGTTCGTGAGACGCACGAGCCGCGGCCGCCGTCGTGAGGAAGCGGCTCGTCCTCCCGGCGGGGCAGACGATCGCCCCGGGGCTGATGATGGCCTTCCCGGGTCGTGCCCGTGAGCGCGCTCTTCCCTGGACGAGTACGGCGCCGACTCGCTGCCCTACGTCTACCTCGCCGTTGCCGCGGCGGGCGTGGCCGTGTCGTCGGGCATGTCGCGCGCCCGGGGCCGGTTCTCCCCGGCCCGGCTGGCGGCCGGGATGATCGTCAGCTATCTGGTCGTCGTGACTGTCGGCTGGGTCCTGCTGGTGGGGACGGGCGAGGTCTGGGTCACGTTCCCGCTCCCGGTCCTGTTCCCGCTGTCGATTCCGCTCGGTTTCGTCCTGGTCGGCTCGCAGGCGGGCCGGCTCCTCGACGTACGCCAGATGAAGGCGCACTTCCCACGCGTCGCGGCTGGCTTCTCGGTGGGGTTCGCTCTCGGGGGCCCGGCCGCGGCCGGGCTCGTGTCCCCGCTGGGCGGGCCGCACCAGCTGCTCGGCCTCGACGTGCTGGCCGCCGCGGTCATGCTTGCCTTCGTCGTGGCCACCGCCCGTGCCTTCCCCGACGAGCTCGACGCGGCGCCGGAGCGTCGAGACCGGCAGGCGCCGGCGCCTGATCGCCACGCCCGGCGGAAGCTGATCGCGAACCGGATGGTCGCGTTGATCCTGGGCTACCGAGTGCTGTCGGCCGCGGTGACGCAGCTGCTCGACTACATGGTGTGGGAGCGCGCCGCCGCCCGCTATCCGGATCCGGACTCGCTCGCACAGTTCCTCGGGCTCTTCGGGGCCGTGATCAACGTGGTCAGCGTCCTGTTCGTGGCCGTCGCGGCGGGCTGGCTGCTGAGCCGCTTCGGGATCGGGTTCGGGCTGGCGGCCAACCCGCTCGGCGTGCTGGTCCTGCTGGTCGGGACGTGCCCGGTCGGCTTCACCGCAGGGACGGCCACGTTCCTCTTGCTCGTCCTTGTCTGCGCCCAGCAGGTGGTCGACATCTCGCTCACCGACGGCACGACGCGTACGTCGATCAATGCGACCTACCGGGCGCTGCGACCCGACGAGCGGTTGCGCGCCCAGACCATGGTCGAGGGTGCCGGCGTGCCACTCGCGCTCGGCTTCGTCGGCGTCCTGCTGATCGTCTTCGACGCGCTCGGGCTCGGGATCCGGACCGTCGTCGTGGTCACGCTCCTGCTGACCGCGGTCTGGCTCGTCTCGGCCGTGCTTGCCTACAGGGAGTACGGCGCCAACCTCCGCGACGTGTTGTCGAGAAGGGCCCCGGGAGCCCGCCGCCTTGCGCATCGACGACGCCGCCTCGCACGCCGTGGTGGACCAGCTGCTGGCGAGCGCCGACCCGCACGACGTACATGCCGGTCTCGACGCGCTGTCGGACACCGGGCGAGACGTCACCGAGCACCTGCTCGCCCTGCTGGCCGACGACGACCCGACCCGCCGCAGGCTGGGCCTGCAGATGGCCGTCGTGACCGACCGGCTGGAGACCCCGGAGGTGCACGCCCGGGTCGCGGCACTGCTCGCTGACCGCGACCGGGACGTGGCGCTCCACGCGGCGGCCGCGCTGGCCCGGTTGGCCGACGGGCATCGCGACGCCGGGTGCTCGGCGTGGCTCAGCGCCGTCGCTGCCGACGATGTCACCGAGGTTCACGGGGGCCCCGGCCGCAGCAGCGCAGCTTCCCGACACGTTCTTCGTGCCGCACATCGTGGCCCCGGCATCGGCCGGGAGCGCGTCGGGGGAGGTGCTCGATGCGCTCGCAGCCCATTGCGACCACCTTGCTCCCCGGGCGGGCGAGCTGCTGGACGACCCGTCCGTTCCCCGGCAGACCCGCGAGCGGATGGTGCACTGCCTCGGACTTGCCTCGACACCGGAGGCGCGCGACCTCATCGTCGCGCACCTCGACGACGGTGATCCCGCGATCGTCGAGGCGGCCGCCCTCTGCCCGGTGGCGGTGGGACACAGTGAGACACCGGACCAGCTGAACCTCGTGCCCGGGCTCGTTGCGCTCGCGGCACGGGTCGAACGGTGCCCGGACGTCCCTGGCCCTGCTCGGTGCCGATCCCCACCACGAGCCACTGCGCGACGCCCTGCGCGACGAGATCGCCGCTGCGGCTCGTCGCGTCGGCGTGCTCCTCGACCTCGTGCACGACGCTCGGGCGATCGAGTCGGCCGTCTCCGTCCCGGCATCGGTGGACGAACGGAGCCGGAGCACGGCTCTCGAGATGCTCGAAGTGACGCTCGGGCGCTCCGTGGCCCGGATGACGCTCGCGATCGTCGATCCGACGCTGGAAGACCCGGCACGTCGGCGCCTGCTCACGCAGGGCTCTCCAGCTCCGGCCCGGTCCCCGGCTGAGTGGATTGCGGAGCTGGTCCGAGACGAGGACGCCTTCTGGGACGAGCCCCGGTTGCGGGCCTGTGCGATGTACGCCGTCCCGAGCGAGCTGTCGGGAGCGGCTGCGATCGATCTGGTCGAGCAGTTCATCGGCGATCCCGATCCGGCGGTCGCCGAGACGGCTCGCTGGGTGACGCAGCGCTCGGTTCCCGAGCGCGTGTGACCCGTGAGGCGGGAGCGAAGGTTGCGCCTTTTGTGGCCAGAGGGGACAGTGGGACGTCCCTGATGTCCAGCACATTGAGGCCTTCCCCATGCTTCTCGGATCCCTTTCCCGTCGACGGCGCACCATCGCGGTGGCCGCCGGGGCGCTGACCCTGCTCGTCGCCGGCACCCCCTTCCTGCCGAACTCCGACCAATCGCCACCCGCGATCCAGCCCCGGTCGAGCGAGGCCGGGCCACCACTGACGACGAGCGTCGGCGCCGGCCGAGTCACGCCCGCGATGCAGGCGGAGATCGAGCGGGTCGTCGCGGAGGGCATGAGCACTCCCCGGACGGTCGCGCTTCGGCGTACGACCTCGCGGCCACCAGCACGCGCTGCGCGATGTTCGACGGGCAGCGCTACTGCCTCGGACTGGGTTGGACGATGAAGACCCGCGACGAGGCGGCGGCCGGGCTCGCCGCCGCGGAGCAGCCCACCCTTCCCGCGCGTACGGCGCCCGAGCAGACCGGCGACCTCGACCCGATGACCTCGATGCGCCAGCGGGGCCGAGCTCTCGCCGAAGGCTCGTGCCCGGGCGGAGCGCGCGGAGCTCACTGCCGCCGCCCGGTCGGTCGCGAAGGTCTGGCTGATCCGCCACGAGATCCGGGGGTGCCGCTGCCCGACGACTTCCTCAACCAGCACCCGGAGGCGGCGGTGTCCGCGCGCGCGACGACGGACCGCAAGCACCCGCGCAAGTTCCGGATCCTCGACGAGCGGCAGGTGCGGCCGCAGCAGGAGTCCTACTGGTGCGGGCCGGGCACCGTGCAGATGATCGCGTGGGGCTGGCGCGACCGCCGCCGGGGCCGGGCGCTCTGGGCCGACCGGCTGCACACCACGACCGCCGGGACCGGCATCACCGACATGGTCCGCGTGGTCAACCACAACACCGGCTACGACAACGCCGACCGCGCCGGGCCCTATGTCGTCCTCGACATCAGCGACTTCACCTACAAGCAGTGGTGGCGGTTGATGAAGAGGCACATCCACACCTACAAGGCGCCGGTCGTGCTGCACCCGATCCTGCTGAAGCAGTACTTCCCCTACCTCGACGACGACGCCTCCGGGCACTTCGGGTCGGCCGCGGCTACCACCGCACCGAGGACGGGCAGAAGCTGCTCGGCTACTTCGAGCCCCGGGACCAGAGCAGGTTCGACCCGACCGAGCCGCGGATCCCGCGCACGCAGTGGCAGTCCGCCTACAAGAGCTTCCGCGCCAACCGGGCCCACTTCCAGCACAACCTCGGGCGTCTGATGCGCCTTTCGGTCCGTACGGCGATCGCCGCCGTTCTCCTCGCCGCGACCGCGTGCAGTGCGGACGAGAAGCCGGCCCCCGCGCCGACCCCGACAGCCGAGGACACGACCGACCTCGACTGGCAACCCACGGGCCACTCCGTCGACGAGCGCGTGGTCGTCGGTGAGCTGTGGACGGCGATCGCGACCGAGACGGACGTCCGGTTCGAGAGCGCGACGGGCGCGGACGACGTCGCCGGTCCGACTGACGAGGGCGGCACCGTCAACGCCGTACTCCTCGAGGGCGACACCGCCGTCGTGTCGTTCGCCTTCGGCGGCGAGACCACCACCGGCGTCGGACACCGGATCGACCTCGCGACCGGCGAGCGGGCCGAGATCGTCACGCCCGAGCCGGCCAACGGCGGCGACTGGGCGATGGTCGACGACAGTCTCTACTACCCGGCGCTCGACGCAGACCAGCACGCCTGCTCGGCCACGCTCGCCGTCACCGACGGCAACGGCGAGGAGGGCTGGTGCCCGCCCGAGCGCGTCGGCATTGCCGAGCTCGAGGCCAACGAGCACGGCGTCGCCGCGATGCTCTTCGACTACGACAGCGACATCTGGTGCCGCACCCTGACCCTGCTCGGACCGGGCCGGCGTGCCGCAGCCGGTCGACGGGCCGGCGGAGTGCGCGGGCTGGGACATCGCCGCGACCAGCACCGGCATCGTCTGGTCGGAGGTCCCCCGCCCCAAGCGCCAGCAGGAGGCCGCCTTCCACGCGCTGGTCGACGGCAGCGCGCAGGAGCTGGGCAGGGGCACGACCGGCACCCTCACCTCCTGCGGCGGCGACACCTTCTACGTCAGCGACCCGATCAAGGCAAGCGATCCGGCGCGGCTGATGCGCTGGGACGGCTCGACCCTGAGCACCGCCTACGAGTCGACGTCGCAGGGCAACGCCTTCATCGGCAAGCCCGAGTGCGCCGACAGCATCATCACCATCTCGTCGTACGGCGAGGACGGCGACGAGCAGGTCTCGGCTAACGTCGCGTAGGTGAGTTTCGAAGGATTCCCCGTCGCCGCGCTCGACTTCTACGACGACCTCGAGATGGACAACACCAAGTCGTTCTGGGAGGCCAACAAGGCCGTCTACAAGGACTCCGTCGAGGCGCCCATGAAGGCGCTGGCGACGCTCGTCGAGCCCGAGTTCGGGTCGCTGAAGATCTTCCGCCCCTACCGCGACGTCCGCTTCGCCAAGGACAAGACGCCCTACAAGACCCACCGGGGCGCCTTCGTCGGAGTCGCTCCCGCGACGGGGTGGTACGTCGAGGTGTCGGCCCGCGGGGTGCGCACCGGGGCCGGCTTCTACGAGGCCGACGGGGCGCGGCTGGCAGCGTTTCGCGACGCGATCGTCAGCGACTTGTCAGGGCCGCAGCTGAAGCGGATCCTGGCCAAGATCGAGAAGGCCGGCTTCGAGGTCTCGGGCGAGCAGCTCAAGACCGCGCCGCGGGGTTACGACAAGGAGCACCCCGCGCATCGAGCTGCTGCGGCACAAGCAGCTCTTCGCCGGGCGGACGATCGGGTTCGAGCCGGTCGTCCACACGGCGTCGCTCGGAGACGTCATCCGCGACGACTGGCGAACCCTCAAGCCGCTCGTCGACTGGCTCGCCCGGCTCGACCCCGCCTGACCCGAGTTACCGACCAGTCAGGGGGTCCCCAGCAAAATTGACCCCCTGACTGTTCGGTAACGAAAGGGGGCTCAGCCGTCCGACGCCGGCAGGCCCGAGAACCAGACGTCGCTGGTCGCGATCGTGGTCAGCTCGGCCGGGCTCAGCGCCGGACCGGGTTGGACCGGAGCGACCTCCTTGCCCTCGGGGGCGTTGTACGCGAGCACCGCCGGGGCATATCCGTGCCGCCAGACAGTGACGCCCTGAGCGGTCACCCGGTCGGCCGTGTCCGGACCCCACACCTGCTGCCGGGAGCCGTCGGGCAGTTGCGTGCAGACCCGGTTGCCGAGCTCGGCGCCTTGCTGGCACTCCCACTCGAACGCCGAGGTCGACTGCGTGATCACGACGGAGGCCAGCATGCCGTCGACGCGGAAGTGGGCGATCTTCTCCGCGGTCTCGTCGACCAACGGATAGGGGGCGACCGTGAGCGCGTCCTCCACCCGGTGCGCCGGCGACACCGGGGAGGCGAACCGCGGTCGGGAAGTTTGCCGCGTTGATGGCCAGCGCGGCCGTGATGGGAGCGGGCTGGTTCTGCAGCTCGCGCAGGGCCTTTCTCTTCGCCTGCTCGTCCTCGACGGGCACGGGCGGCGTGGTCGAGGTCGTGGTCGTCTCCGACGCGATGTCGCTCTCGCGGGCGGCGTCGGGATCACCTCCGAGCTGAGGCACGACGGCCGCTGCTGCGCCGATGACGCCAAACACGGCAACAGCAGCGACCGCCGTACCGATCCGGGCGCGGCGCCGGCGTGAGCGGCCGCGGTTGATGCCGCCGGCGACGAGTCGGTCGACGTCGGGGCGGAGGTCGTCGGTGGCGTGGCGCAGGAGGAGGTCGACGCCGTGGTCAGGAGCAGTCATGAGGGGTGTCCTTTCAGGACTTCATGAGGTCGGGGAGTGACGTGCCGAGCTCGCCGCGAAGGCGCTCGAGGGCCCGCATGGTCCGGTTGCGTACGGCGCCGGGGCTGACCCCGATCGCCTCCGCCGTCTCGGCGACCGAGCGGTCGTCGAGGTAGCGGAGCACCAGCACTGCTCGATCCAGAGGCTCCAACGAGGCGAGCGCGTCGCGCAGCGTCAGCCGCACGTCGATCCCGCCCTCCGCGGAAGCGACCTCGGGCAGGTGCTCGGTCGGTCGCTCGTGGTTGCTCTTGCGTCGCTGCGCACTGATGAAGGTGCGCACCAGCGTCGTGTGGGCATAGCCCGCCGGGTTGTCGATCGGCCCGCGCAGCCGGCTGTGCCACCGCACGAAGATCTTCGCCGGGGGTTTCTGGACGAGGTCCTCGGACCGGTGGTGATCACCGCACAGCAGCCGGGCCGCCCGATACAGGGCCGGCGTGCGGGCAAGCGCGAACTCCTCGAAGTCCCCCTGCTTGCCCGACATGTCACTCCTTGGATTGGTTGGCGTCACCCCTCATGACGCGCACCACCCCGGACGCGTCACACGGTCTTCGGTAAAGGCTTTCGGTAGGTCGCCATCGCCCGCTCCGGCTCCCAGTGTGCGCGCATCGAGGCGACGAGGCCGTCCGCGTTGACGCGGTAGACCATCACCGGGTCGGTGTCGACCTGCCCGCCGTCGTGGAAGGTCGTGGTGATGGTGCCGATGTTGGCGCACTCGTTGCCGTTCGCGTGGCTGTCGGTGATGTGGAAGTGGAAGGTCGCGATCGGCTCGATCGCGGCGGTCCAGAACTTCCGGATCGCGTCGTGCCCGTGGTGGCCGACACCCTCGGGGTCGAACATCGAGGGACCGACGGGATCCTCGATGACCGCGTCCTCGGCGTACCCCGTGAGCCACTCCTCGAGGTCGCCGCGCGAGACGGCGGAGTAGGAGCGCTGGGAGGCACGACGGGCGGGGTGGTCGCCGTCGGGCGCGTCCCACGTGATGGCGTCACTGGTGATCATGCCGACGATCGTACGGCGAAACGAGAACGTGTTCTAGATCCAACCCTTCCGTCGCGGGTCGCACGGAGTTCACCGCCCGGTCGTCGGACCCTGCGAGGTTGCGACCATGGCCAAGCACCATGTCTTCCTGCACATCGGACCCGACGTCGTCGAGATCGACGCCGAGGTCCGGGAGCGACTTGCCGCCGTCGCCGTACTCACTCCAGACGTCAGCCGGGACGACCTGCACCGCGCCGACCTCGAGATCCGCCGCGCGCACAAGGCGGCCGACCTCAAGCGCAAGGACGTCGAAGGCGCGTGGGCCAAGGTCTGTCGCAAGACGTTCCGGCTGAAGTCCGACTGCTTCATCAGCGAGCCCGGCTTCCTCGACGCCGACGACGACCGGGCCGCGCTGGCGATCGACGGCCTCGCCGGCCTCAAGGTGCACCTCGTGGTCACCCCGGAGGCACAGGCCGAGCTGCCCACTGCCCGGACGCGGCTCGTGAAGCCCGAGCGGATCCACGCGATCCAGCCCGGCCTGTCGTCGGCCGACTTCGCCGCGGAGATGGCGCGGATCGCGCTGTCCGAGGAGAAGGCGCGGCTCGACAAGTCGCTGCTGAAGCTCAAGAAGCGGCGCAAGCAGGTCAAGGAGCAGCTCGCCGCCTGATCAGTCGATCAGTGCGGCTGCCGGGCGTCCTCGTCGGCAGTCATCTCCGCGACCGCGTCGGGCAGCTTGCCGTCGGCGAGGTCCCGGATCGACACGCCCTCGAACACCGACCGCAGGGAACGGCGGGCGGCGATCCAGACGTGCTGGAGGACCTTGGCAGATTCGCCGTACGCCACGGACTCCGGCCGCAGGCCGTAGACCGACACGAGCGGACCGTCGACGGCGCGGATGACGTCGGCCACCGAGACCGACTCGGGCGAGGCGCGAAGCGCCAGCCACCGGACTGGCCGCGCTGGGAGACCACGATGTCGGCGCGACGGAGGTCGGCCGGGATCGCCTGCAGGAAGCCGTGCGGGATGTCCTGCGCCTTCCCGAGCTGTTCGGCACTGACAGCGGTGCCGTCCGTGACGGAGGCGATCTCGATCAGCGCCCTGAGGGCGTAGTCGGCCTTGGCGGAAACGCGCATGGACCCAGTTTGTCAGATATGTCGGCCAAGTCACTCAACGTTGCGGCACCCCGGCGATCCACCCGTGTGACCTGCCACATGTGCCGTTCGTGTTGCGCGCCGCCCATCGCCGATGCACAATTAAGTTACCGACGAGTAGCGCTCCGAGCTCCTCGTCGCCGGACTCCCCGGAGCCCGGCTCCGCACGGACCGGATCCAGACCCTTCCCGGGACATGGACCGGTGCCACGAAAACGGAACAGGTAGAACGTGAGCCACTACAAGTCCAACCTCCGCGACATCGAGTTCAACCTCTTCGAGGTCCTCGGCCACGACGAGATCCCGGGGCAGGGCCCCTTCGCCGAGGTCGATGGCGAGACCGCCCGCGAGATCCCGGCCCGGGTGGCCAAGCTCGCCGAGGGTGAGCTGGCCGCGTCGTACGTCGACAGCGACCGCAACCCCCGGTCTTCGACCCCAAGACCAACACCGCCCCGGTGCCCGAGTCGTTCAAGAAGAGCTACCGGGCCCGGATGGACTCCGAGTTCTGGCGCCTGCAGATCCGTGAGGAGCTCGGCGGCACCCCCGCGCCTTCCACGATCAACTGGGCCATGGGCGAGATGGTGCTCGGCTCCAACGCCCCGATCCACATGTACGCCGCCGGCGCCCCTTCGCCGGTGTCGTCTACAACAACGGCAACGAGCGAGACCAGCGCGTCGCCCAGATCATGGTCGATCGCCAGTGGGGCTGCACCATGGTGCTGACGGAGCCCGACGCGGGCTCCGACGTCGGCGCCGGCCGCGCCAAGGCCACCCCGAACGAGGACGGCTCGTGGAACGTCACGGGTGTCAAGCGCTTCATCACCAGCGCCACGCACGACATGAGCGAGAACATCATGCACCTCGTGCTCGCGCGCCCCGAGGGCGTCGAGGGCGCGGGCGGCCCCGGAACCAAGGGCCTGTCGCTCTTCTGGATGCCGGAGCATCACTTCGACCACGAGACCGGCGAGCTGACCGGCGAGCGCAACGGCGTCTACGTCACCAACGTCGAGCACAAGATGGGCATCAAGGTCTCCAACACGTGTGAGGTCACCTTCGGCGACCCGCAGGTCGGCGGCGGCGAGCCGGCCAAGGGCTGGCTGCTCGGCGAGGTGCACAACGGCATCGCGCAGATGTTCGACGTCATCGAGAACGCCCGGATGATGGTCGGCACCAAGGCCATCGCGACCCTGTCGACCGGCTACCTCAACGCGCTCGAGTTCGCCAAGGAGCGCGTCCAAGGTGCCGACCTGACGCAGGCCGCCGACAAGGCCGCCCCGCGCGTCACGATCACGCACCACCCCGATGTCCGTCGCTCGCTGATGACGCAGAAGTCGTTCGCCGAGGCCATGCGCGCGCTGGTGCTCTACACCGCGTCGTGGCAGGACACCGTCATGATCGCCGAGCACGAGGGCACAGCGGACTCGAAGGAGGCGCGCCTCGCGGTCGCCGTCAACGACCTGCTGCTCCCGATCGTGAAGGGCTACGGCTCGGAGCGTTCGTGGGTGCTGCTGGGCACCGAGTCGCTGCAGACCTTCGGCGGTTCGGGCTTCCTTCAGGAGTACCCGATCGAGCAGTACGTCCGCGACGCCAAGATCGACACCCTCTACGAGGGCACCACGGCGATCCGGGGCCGGGACTTCTTCTTCCGCAAGATCGTCAAGGACCGGGGTCGCGCGCTGGGCCACCCGGCCAACGAGATCCAGGGGCTTCATCGCGAGCGAGGCCGGCAACGGTCGCCTCAAGGTCGAGCGTGGCCTGCTCGCCACCGCGCTCGAGGACGCCAACGCCATCGTCGGTCACATGATCAACGACCTGATGTCGGCCGACGCGTCCGCCGAGGGCGGCGACCTGCGCAACATCTACAAGGTGGGGCTCAACACCTCCCGCCTGCTGATGGCGCTCGGTGACGTCGTGTGCGGCTGGCTGCTGCTGCGCCGGGCCGAGGTCGCGCTGCAGAAGCTCGACTCGGACCCGGGCAAGGACAAGTCGTTCTACGAGGGCAAGGTCGCCGCTGCGCAGTTCTTCGCACAGACCAACCTTCCCCGCCTCACCGCAGAGCGCGCCATCGCCGAGGGCATCGACCTCTCGCTGATGGACCTCGACGAGGCTGCTTTCTGATCCAGCTCCACCTCCGTTGGCCCGGCACGATCTCGTGCCGGGCCAACGGCATCTCATGACACCTGTCATGGCGAGGTCATGACACTTCCCCCGGGGCCGGAGGCGTTCGGCCGCGCAGGCTGGAGCCATGAGCACACCAGCCATCCGGGCCACCGGCCTGCACAAGACCTTCAGGGCCACCGACGGCACACTCGTCGTCGCGGTCGAGCGGGTCGACCTGACCATCCAGCCCGGCGAGATCGTCGCCTTCCTCGGCCCCAACGGCGCCGGCAAGACCACCACCGTCGACATGATGCTCGGGCTGACGTCGCCGACCAGCGGGACGATCGAGCTGTACGGCGAGACGCCGCACCACGCCGTCGTCGACGGCCGTGTCTCCGCGGTCCTGCAGACGGGCGGCCTGCTGACCGACTTCACGGTCCGCGAGACCATCCAGGGCGATCGCCGCCCTGCACGGGCGACCGGACCGCGTCGACGAGGTGATCGACCGCGTCGGGCTCGGCCCGCTCGTCAACCGCCCGGTGAAGGCCTGCTCGGGCGGCGAGCAGCAGCGACTGAAGTTCGCCCTCGCCCCGGTCCCCGACCCCGACCTGATCCTCCTCGACGAGCCGACCACCGGCATGGACGTCGCCGCCCGGCAGGCGTTCTGGGACACCATGCGCGCCGATGCCGCGACCGGTCGAACGATCGTCTTCGCCACCCACTACCTCGCCGAGGCCGACGCCAACGCCTCCCGGACCGTGCTGATGGCGAGCGGCCGGATCGTGGCCGACGGCCCGACCGCGGAGATCCGGGCGGCGTACGGCGGAAGGACCGTCACCCTGCGACCGCCCAGTCACGTCGTCGCCGCCGGCGGGATCGACGAGGCCCGGCTCGACTCCGTCCGCCGGGCGGTCGCGCCCCTCGGTGTCACCGAGCTCGAGGTGGCCAGCGCCAGCCCGGAGGCGGCCTTCCTCGCCCTGACCGACGCGGCAGGTGTCCGATGACGACCACGACGGTCAGCACCCCTTCCGGGGTGAGCTCCACCCGGCCGATGGCCCTCGCGTACGCCCGCCCGGACCTGAAGCGGCAGCTGCGCGGACAAGGTGGGGATGTTCTTCATCGTCGCCCTGCCGGCGTTCCTGTTCTTCGTCTTCGGCATGGGCGACGACGAGGCCTACGGCAGCGCCGACGTCGCGATGTACGTCATGGTCTCGATGGCGGCGTACGGCGCGGTCACCGCGACCACCACCGTGGCGGGCGCCGCGGCGACCGAGCAGGCGATGGGGTGGGGGCGGCAGATCGCGCTCACGCCCCTGCCCGCCCTGTCCTTCGTGCTGGTCAAGACGGCGGTGGCGATGTCTGTCGCGGTCGTGCCGATCGCCCTGATCTACGTCATCGGTGCGATCACCGGTTCCTCGGGCAACGCCGTCGACTGGCTGGCCACGGCCGCGATCGTGTGGCTCGGCTCCGCGCTCTTCGCGGTCTACGGCCCGGCGATGTGTCTGCTGTTCAAGGGCGAGAACGCTGCGTCCGTGGCCTCGGGCCTGATCGTGATCCTGAGCTTCCCGGGCAACGTGTTCACTCCCATGGACGGGGTCATGCTGGACATCGGCCGACTCACCCCGCTCTACGGCTATGCCGGCCCGGCGCGCTACCCGATCACGGAGGGCTACCTGCCGATGGAGGCCGGGCACGACTCGATCTGGCTGCTGCTCGCTAACGTGTGCGCGTGGACGATCATCTTCGCGGCGTTGGCGGTGTGGGGACTGCGCGGGGGCGGGAGCGGGTGTGAGCGACGACGCCACCAACCCCCGGGAGCGGTGGGGCTGGGCCTTCGCGTCCATCTGGCTGGTCTTCCTCATCTACCCGATCGTCGCGACCATCGAGGCCGACGTCGCCACCGGGTGGAAGGTCGCGAGCTTCGTCTGCATCCTCGGCTTCGCGGTGAGCAACGTGCTGGGCTACAGCATCTGGGCCGACCGAGCCCGGCTGGCCCCGGGACTGATGGGCGCCTTCGCGCTGGCAACGACGCCGATGATCGGCGTGGAGGTGCTCGCGTTCACGCCATACCTCGGGATGCTCTCGGCCCTGCAGCTGCCTGATCCGTGGTGGAAGTGGGCGACCGCCGTCATGGTGCTGCTGCCGCTGGCGTCCCCGGCCGGGCCGGACTGGTTCCCTGCCCGGTTCTTCCTGATGGTCTGGCCGATCATGCTCGGGGGCGTGCTGATCCGGGTGTTCGGCGACAAGGCCCGGGGAGGCGACCGAGACCCGCAATCGCCTCGCGCTGGTCGCCGAACGCGAGAGCGCGTCGCCCGCGACGTCCACGACGTGCTCGGGCACACGCTGACCGCCCTGTCCATCAAGGCCGAGCTCGCGGCCCGGCTGATCGACGTCGACCCACCGCGGGCCGGGGCCGAGCTGGAGTCGATCCGGGAGATCGCCGGGCAGGCGCTCGGCGAGGTCCGCGCGACCGTCGGCGGCCTGCGCGCCGCGAACCTCGAGGCCGAGCTGGCCGCCGCGCCTCTCGTCCTCGCGGATGCCGGGATCACCACGACGGTGGTCGGCGACGTCGCCGACACCGACCCCCGGCACCGGACCCTGCTCGCCCGGGTGCTGCGCGAGTCCGTGACCAACGTCGTGCGGCACGCCAACGCGACGACCGTGTCCCTCGAGCTCTCGCCCCACGGCCCGGTCGTCGCCGACGACGGCGCCGGCTTCGAGGATTCCGACGAGCGTGGGGGCTTCCGTGAGGGCAACGGCCTGCGCGGCATGCGCGAGCGGGTGTCGGCGGCCGGTGGCACACTCCACATTTTCGGGGGCCCCGGGACCCGCCTGAAGGTCGTGCTGCCATGACTGGCCCGATCCGGCTGCTGCTGGCCGACGACCGGGCCCTCGTCCGCGGCGCCCTCGCCGCGCTGCTGGACCTCGAGCCCGACCTCGCGGTCGTCGCCCGAGTCGGTCGCGGTGACGAGGTCGTGGCCGCCGCTCGCTCGTCCGACGCGCAGGTCTGCCTGCTCGACATCGAGATGCCCGGCCTGACCGGCATCGAGGCCGCGGCTCGCCTGAGGGACGAGCTGCCGCACGTGCGCTCGCTGATCGTGACGACGTTCGGCCGCCCGGGCTACGTCCGGCGCGCGCTCGACGCCGGGGCCGCCGGCTTCGTCGTCAAGGACACTCCCGCCAAACAGCTCGCCGACGCCGTACGCCGCGTGCACGCCGGTCTCAGGGTGATCGACCCCGACCTCGCGGCGGAGGCGCTGATGTCCGGTCCGAGCCCGCTGACCGCGCGCGAGGCCGAGATCCTCACCTTCGCGCTCGACGGGTCACCGGTGTCCGCGATCGCCGCCCGCGCCCACCTGTCCGAGGGAACCGTGCGCAACCACCTGTCCGCCGCGATCGGCAAGACGGGCGCGACCACCCGGGCCGAGGCGGCTCAGCTGGCGCAGGCGAACGGTTGGCTCTGACCCGTCAGACGTCGCGGCGCTCCTCCACGACCGTCGTGTGCGAGCGACTGCGCGTGGCGATGAGGCCCGGGACGATCCCGAGGGCACCGGCCGGGATCAGGATCCAGCCGACCGTCGTGGTGGCAACGACGTCGTCGACGGAGGCGGGCAGGTCGACCGCCCCGGTGACGAGGATCGCGCCGAGGACGAGCAGGACAATGCCGACACCAAAACCCATGATGACTCCTAGTCGTTGTGTTCCTGCCCTCGACCCTAGGCCGCTGGGGTGGCCGATTCCACCGGGCGACACGCGGTCGACCGCTTTGACCTGAGTCTTCTCGAGACTCAGGTCAAAGGGCGTGCCAACGCAGGCCGGGGTCGCCGATCCTTGGACCTGAGTCTTCTGGAGACTCAGGTCCAAGCGCCGCCCGGGGGCAGGGTGAGTACGGCGCCGCCGTCGGCGCTGATCCGGACGGGGACGCCCCAGTCCTGCTGGTGCATGTGGCAGGCCGCGCCGTCGCCCTCACCGATGTCGCAGGACGCGGCACGGGCGGCGATGTGCAGCACCCCGTCGCCGACGTGCGGGTCGAGGACGAGGTCGCGGGTGAGCGCGGTCCCCCGACCCTCGCCACTGCGGATGAGGCCGGGCGGCGTCGAGGTGATGAGCAGCTGGGAGGAGGGGCCGAAGCGGTCGTCGACCTTCTGGCCGGGCGGCGGGGTGAACGGCACGTCGAGCCGCACCGTGGCCGCGACCGACGTGACCGGACGCTGCGTCGTGTGGCTGAAGTCGTCCGCGGCGACCCGGGCGTCGAGCGGGATCCGGGTCAGTCGGTGGGCGGCGGACTCGATGACGACGAGGTCGCGCCCTTCGACGTACAGGCCACTGGGCTCGCTGAGGTCGGTGGCGATCGTCGTCATCTGCCCGTCCGCGAAGCGGCGGATCGCGCCGTTGTAGGTGTCCGCGACGGCGACTGATCCGTCGGGGAGCACGGCGACGCCGAGGGGGTGCTGCAGGAGTGCGTCGGCGGCCGGGCCGTCGCGGAAGCCGAAGTCGAAGAGCCCGGTCCCGACAGCCGTCTGCACCAGACCGTCCTCGATGTAGCGCAGCGACGAGGTCTCCGAGTCGGCCAGCCACAGCCGGTTGCCGTCGACCGCGAAACCGCTGGTCTGGGCGAACCACGCGTCGAGGAGCGGCCCGTCGAGCAGCCCCTCGTTCGCCGTACCGGCGACGACCTCCACGGAGGAGGTGACCGGGTCGAACGTCCACAGCTGGTGCACGCCGGCCATCGCGATCCACACGCGATCGCGCCACCACACGACGTCCCGGGGACTGCTGAGCCGCGAGACCCCGTCGCCCTCGAACCACTGCCGGCCGTCGCCGGCGAGCGTCGTGACGACACCGGTGGCCAGCGACAGCCCGGCCAGTCGGTGCCCGACCGTGTCGGCGACGACGACGTCGTAGTCGAGGCCCGGGGACGGCGGCACGAGGCAGAGCCCGTTGGGTTCGCGGAAGCCTTCGAACCGCTGCTCCACAGAGCCCGAGGCCGACAGCAGCACGACCGCGTCGTGGCCCGCGTCCGCGAGCAGCACCCGCCCGTCGGGCAACGGGACCGCCTTGGCCGGGAAGCGGAGGTCTGTGGGTTCGACGGTCGGGGGGACGTAGGGCGAGTCACCGGGCTGGAGGGTGCCCTTCGAGCGGTGCTCCGAGATCAGCGTCGCGAGCAGCGCCGAGATCGCATGGGCGTGGCCCTCGCCGGCGTAGTGCGCGACGACGTAGCCCTCCGGGTCGACCAGCACGAGCGTCGGCCGGGCGCGGGCGGTGTAGGCCTGCCGGGTCGTCAGGTCGGGGTCGTCGAGGACGGGGTGGTGGACGCCGTAGCGCTCGACGGCGGCGACCAGCGCGTCGGGGTCGGCCTCGTGCACGAACTTCGGCGAGTGGACGCCGATGACGACCAGCTCATCGGCGTACGCCTCCTCGATCTCGCGCAGCTCGTCGAGGACGTGCAGGCAGTTGATGCAGCAGAAGGTCCAGAAGTCGAGCAGCACGAAGCGGCCACGGAGGTCGCGAAGGGCCAGCGGGGCGGCGGTGTTGAGCCAGCCGCGGCCGGTGAGTTCAGGGGGCACGGACACGCACCTGCCCATTGTCACAGTGACCCCCTAGGGTGCTGCCCATGACTGATGCCCCCGAGCAGTTGAGCGGCTACCTCGACGTCTGGTGGGAGGCGGTCAACGACTTCACGGCGCTGCTGGAGAAGGTGCCCGACGACGCGTGGCACACGCAGACCGACCCGGCCGGGTGGGACGTCCACGCCATCGCGGCGCACGTCGCCCACCTCGAGTCGCTGCTCGCCGGCCACGACCACGACGACGTCGAGATCGGCGATGCGCCGCACGCGCGGGATGATGGGCCAGTTCACCGAGCAGGGCGTGGTGGCGCGACGCGACCGCACCCCGGACGAGCTGATCAACGAGATCCGCGCCTGCACGACCGCCCGGCACACGCAGCTGCTCGCCGACCCGCCCACCGATCCCGCGGCGCCCGCACCTGGGCTGTTCGGCGCCATCGGCTGGAACACCCGGACCCTGCTGAAGAACCGGCCGCTCGACCTCTGGATGCACGAGCAAGACGTACGCCGCGCGCTCGGGATGCCCGGAGGGTTGGACTCTCCCGCGGCTCGTCACAGCGCCGACTACCTCGCGGAGAGCCCGGGCTACGTGCTCGCCAAGAAGCTCAAGGCCGACCCGGGCACCACGGTGCTGCTGGAGGTCGAGGGGCACGCCCCCGTCGCCGCGACCGTCACCGACGAGGGCCGCGGACGGCTGCTGCCGGAGGTGCCTGCCGAGCCGACGGTGGCGCTGCGGACCGACCGCGAGTCGTTCGTCGTGCTGGCCGGCGGGCGCCGGCGACCCGACGCCGGGCGGGTGCAGATCTCCGGCGACGAGGTCCCGGGCCAGCAGCTCCTCGACCACCCGGCCGTGACCCCGTGACCCCTGGACCCCGGGCGACATCCCCGACCAGACGGGACGCACGACCCTCGTCACCGGCACCACGCGAGGCGGGCTCGGCCACTACACCGCGCTCGAGCTGGCCCGCCGCGGCGGCCGCGTGGTCCTCGCCGGTCGGGGGCGCCGACAAGCTCGATGCGACCGAGTCGGCGATCCTCGGCGAGGTGCCGGGCGCCGCGCTCGAGAAGCTGGTCGTGGACCCGGCAGATCTCTCCTCGGTGCGTACGGCGGCCGCGGCGGCCGGCGAGCTCGGGCCGATCGACGTGCTGGTCAACAACGCCGGGATCATGGCGCCACCCTTCCGGCGGACGGTCGACGGGCTCGAGTCGCAGATGGCGACCAACCACTTCGGGCCGTTCCTCTTCACCGGCCTGCTGCTGCCGCAGCTCGTGGCGAGCGGCGATGCGCGCGTGGTCACGGTGTCGTCCAACATGCACCGCACCGCTCGACACGCGCCGACACGGGACCCGAGGTCCGAGCGCCGCTACCAGCGCTGGATGGCCTACAGCGAGACCAAGCTGGCCAACCTGCTCTTCACGTTCGAGCTGGACCGACGCGCTCGGGAAAGGGGTCTCCCGCTCAAGGCCCCGGCCGCGCACCCCGGCTTCGCCGGCACGCACCTGGCCGCCAACGGGCAGTACGGTCGGGCCGCGGGCGGGGTCGCCAGCATCCTCGACGCGGCCGTCAAGGCGGTCTCCCAGCCCGCCCACGCGGGCGCCCGGCCGAGCCTGATGGCGGCCACCGACGACCTGCCCGGTGGCACCTACGTCGGCCCCTCCGGCCTCGGCCAGATGGGCGGCACGCCGCAGGTCGTCACCGCCCGGGCACTGGCCCACAACGCCGAGGTGCAGCGACAGCTGTGGGAGCTGAGCGAGCAGACTGTCGGGCTCTCCCGGCCGTAGGGTCGGCAGGCCCGCTGGTTGAGCAGGCGCGCCAGCGCCGTGTCGAAACCAAGGGCCTTGGTTTCGACACGCTCCTCGCTGCGCTCGTCGCTGCTCAACCAGCGGCTTAAGGTCGGCCGCATGAGCCTTCGCGCCACTGTCGCCGCGTCCCTGACCGCCCTCACCCTCCCGCTCATCGCAGCCGCCACCAGCACACCGGCCCGGGCACTCGCCGTCGACGAGAACCCCCGGCTGACCCAGCGCGTCCTCAACATGGCGCACTCGGGCGGCGAGCGCGAGGCCCCGACGAACACGATGTATGCCTTCAAGCGGGCCGTGAAGGTCGGCTCCGACATGATCGAGCTCGACGTCCAGTCGACCAAGGACAAGTTGCTCGTCGTCCTGCACAACTCGACCCTCGACGAGACCACCAACGGCACCGGCCGAGTCGTCACCCAGACGTGGCGCGCGGTGAAGAAGCTCGACGCGGCCTACTGGTTCGTGCCGGGCAAGGGCACGACGCACGATGCTCGCAAGGCGGCGTACAAGCTGCGCAGGCGCGCGACGGCGACCGCCGGATCAAGGGCTACCAGCCCGCCGACTTCCGGATCCCGTTGCTGTCCGAGGTGCTCGCGAAGTTCCCGACGGTGCCGATCAACATCGAGATCAAGGGCACGGCCGACGAGGACGCGGCGTCCTTCATCCGGACGGGTCGACTGCTCGCCGCGATGCTCAACGACGCGGGTCGCACCGACGTGATCGTCACGTCCTTCAACGATGCCGCGATCGCCGACTTCCACGCCCGGGCCCCGCAGATCGGCCCGGCCCCCGGACGCGACGCGCTCGCCGCCTACTTCCTGACGGGGCTCCGCCCGCCCGCCGGCACCGTAGCCCTGCAGGTGCCGGTGACGTTCGGCGGCATCCGGGTGATGAGCAAGGAGTTCGTCGCGAAGGCGCACGCCGACGGCTATGCCGTGCACGTGTGGTTCAGCGGCAGCGCTCCGGACAACGCGACGACCTACAACGCGATGATCGACATGTGCGCCGACGGCCTGATGCCGGCGAGGCCGAGGCTGTTCGAGAAGATCCCTGGACGAGCGTGACATCGAGCGCCCCGGAGAGCCGGGCGTCCATCCCTGCACCTGATCCACCATTCGCCGTACGGCGACGAGCTAGCCCCGCACGCGATCGCGGACGCGCACCGGGCCGGCGAGAGTGGCGATCCGGGCAGCGCCGTCGGGCGCGATGGTCAGTGCCGCGTAGTGGTTGTTCATCAGCACGCCCGTCCCGGCGCGGACGCTGAAGACGGTGCGGCCGGTGGTGACGTCGATGGCCGTGAGGTACCACGCGCTCACGCCCCACCAGTTGGGCTTCTTCGTCCACGCGTAGGCGAGGCCGGTGGCGAGCGACACCTTCGCGACGCTGGAAGGCGCGATCTCGTCGCTCGTCCAGACGACCTTGCAGTCGCCGCCGGCGACGTCGACGCGAGCGAAGCCGGGACTGGTGGCGCGGCCGAGCAGGGTGGAGAGCGGGCTGCCGTAGCCGGCGTTGTTCTCCACGATCACGCCGTCACCGACGGAGATCAGCGAGTTGTCGGTCGCGCTCGCGTCGTCCTCGAAGACCGGCGCCTTGCAGATCTCGCGGCCTGACGAGCGCTCGTAGAACGCCACGTTCATCTGCGGCTCGGCGTTGTCTGTGATGGCCACGATGCCGCCGTTGATGATGGTCGGCGTCGTCCCGCTGCCCCGGCTCAGCTGACCCCTCTTCTTCTCACCACCGCGGTCATACTCCGTGCGCCAGTCGACGACCGGCGCTCCGCCCGGCCCGGCGGAGAGGCGGTGGAGCGCGTGCGTCGTGACGACGTAGATGCCGTCGTTCTCGTCGGTGGCGAAGGAGTTGGCGATCTCCTCGCCGAGGTCGAGCGTCCTCACCTCGCCGCTGTCGGGCGCGATCGTGCCGACGAGTCCGTCCCGGGTCTCGAACCAGATCCGCCCGCTCCAGTCGGGCAGCAGCGCGATCAGGCAGTCGTCCTTCGGGACGGCGTCGGTGAGGTCCCACGTCTTGTCGGTGGTGAGGTCCGGCTCGCCGTCGGCGTCGGAGGTGCGGATGGCCATGATCCGCCGGTCGGTCGTCGCGACGACGGCCCGGTCGGCGGGGTCGAGGTAGAAGTACGCCCCACCGCAGAGGTCCTCCCACGCAGGCTTGTCGCTCTCGGCGCGGTCGGGCAGGTCCTTGGTCGCGAGCTTGCGCATCGAGTCGGGATCGATCACGTGCATCGTCGGGCCGGCCGGGTCACCGCACAGGGCGATCAGTCGGTCGTGCGAGTCGAAGGCGAGGGTGGCGCACTCCTCGACGCCGAACCACGCCGTGTCGACCTCCGGCTCGAGGCCGGTCGGCCCGGCCCACTCGTAGGTGTCCGACGCCGATGCGTCGTTGTGCATCGAGCTGGCGCCGTTGCGTGCCGAGTGCGGGTTCTGCGGGACCGAGGCGATCGGCACCGGGCGTGCGCTGGCCGGCCGTCCGACGTACGACGGAGTCATCATCAGTCCGGGCGACTGCGGGATCGGCAGCCAGCCGTCCGGGATCAGCACCACGAGGCCGGTGAGGGTCGCGAGCACGGCGACGGCGATCCCCGCGCGCCGCCAGTCGATCCAGATGCGGTCCTGCGCCCACCAGCGGATCCGCGGCACACAGAGCGCGACCGCCACGGCGACGAGCACCCACGGACCGACGGCGACCCGGGCCACGAGCAGTCCCGGGACGATCCAGATCACCGGGCAAGGCTAGGGGGTTCGCGCCCCGGATCCGTGCAACAGCCCGCTCAGCGCTCGGCGCCGGGGTGGCCGTCAGGTCGGGTCGAGCCCGACGTGCCGTGGCGACCGCACCCGGTGCAGCAACGTGACGGGCCGGAGGTGCGGCTCGTGGCCGGCGACGTACATCCGACCTTCGTGTCGCTCCACGTCATGCAGCGGCGGGAAGTGGTCGTCGACCGGCCTGCGGGGCGACGCCAGCTTGGGCATCTCCAGCATCTCGATCTGGCGAAGTCGACCCGTGATGACGACGTTCTCCTCAGTCTTGTTTCGCTTCATAACCCTCCCCTTTCGGTGAAGCCGGGCACAGCCCGAAACCCCGGCAATGCAACGCTCGCCGAAGCGGGCGCTCGGAGACTGGCGGCGGACGACATCGGCTCGGCCGATCTGCATGTCGTACGCCGCCAGCTGCCCCTACGTCGTCAGGCGATGACCTTCCCCGTGGCCTTCGTCTTGAGCACGACGGTCGTGTAGCCAGGGGGCGGAGACGGTGATCTTCACCGTCAGCTTCTTGCCGCGTTGCTTGCCGGTGACCGCGAAGCGGCGCTTGGTCGCCTTCTTGATCACCTTGCCGTTGGCGAACCACTGGATCTTGCGGACCACCGCGGTCGGGTTGATCGTGCCCGCGGTGACGCAGGCGGGCGCCGACCTTGGCAGTGCCCTTGATGACCGGCTTCTTGTGCACCGCGATCGTCTTCATCGCGACCGTGATCGGCGCGGGTGCGGCGGTCGTGGTGGTCGTGGTGGTGGCGGTCGCCGTGGCAGTCGCGGTTGCCGTGGCGGTGTCCGTCGCGGTCGCCGTCTCTGTGGCGGTGGCGGTCGCCGTGGCGGTGGCCGTCTCGGTGACCGTCGGGCTCGGCGTCAGGTCGACCGGCGTTGCGAGCGTCGCGTCGATGCCCGTCTGCGTGCCGTCGTTCGTGACGACGAGCGAGTCGGCCGCTTCGAGCGTCGCCTTGTCGTTCCAGAACTCCTCGATGCCGGAGGCCGGGTCGGAGAAGCCGAGCGTGTAGGTGCCGCCCGGCAGTCCGCCGAGGTCGTAGGAGCCGTCGGCCGCGGTCGTGACGTCCCGGAACTCGACCCGGGCATCGGCCCGGCGGACGTAGGCCGTCACGGTCGCGTTCTCGATGCCGACGAGAGAGCTGTTCTTCACTGCGCCCTTGAAGTGTGCGGCAGCCCCGAGCTCGGCATTGATGTTGGGAAAGTTGCCTCCCCCGGTCAGCAGCTCGATGTCCCGGGCCGGGCCGACGCGGGGCTGGTCGTCGTAGAACTCGGTCTCGAAGCTGCCCGACGGGTCGTCGAAGCGGATCCGGTAGGTGCCGGACGTGAACTTGCCGATGGAGTAGGTGCCGCTGGTGCTCGTGACCGCATTGTCGGCCTCGGCCCACTGGCCGGTCCCGCCGAGCTTCAGGGCGGTCACCTTGACGCCGACCAGCGGACCGCCGCCGGCAGCGGTGACGGTCCCGGAGATCCGGGCGGGGGGCGCGGCGTCCGCCCGGAGCGCTGGCCAGCAGGATGAACGGGCCCAGCCCCACGAAGGGTGTGAGAAGCAGGGCGGCCGACTTCTTCGAAAAGGTGTGCACGGTGGTGCCTCCGATTGTCGTGAAGGCACCTCGATCAGTGCCTTGGCGCGACCTGTAGGCAGCGCGCAGGGCGCGATCCGGAATGGTTGAGCGTTTACTGATCCGTGGAATTTCGTGGCTGACTGCGCTAGACAGCGCTAGACCGCGCTTCTGACCTGCGTCAGGACGGCTCGGCCTGCCGCGGCGCGGGGACGCGCTGCAAGAGGGTGACCGGCCGGAAGTGCGGCTCGTGGCCGGCGACGTACATGCGACCCTCGTGAACGTCGACGTCCAGCAGCCTCGGGAGCGACTCCTCGATCGCATCGTCCGCGGCACGCGGGGCGCCACCATGCTGGGCACCTCCAGCAGCTGGATCATGCGAAGTCGACCGGTGATGTCGACGTTGTCCTCAGACCTTTTCCTAAGCATCCCTTGCCCCTGTCGATGTCCCGAGGTGTCTGCCGTTGCCGGGACCACCGTCCCCCGAACCGGTACCTCTCGACATCGCCAAGGTTGGGGATGACCCTGCAGAAGTTCAGGCCGCGACGTCCATCTCGACGCGACGCGCCTGCTGGGTCAGCCGGGCCGGGCGGCACGACGGACCTTGGGGCCCTTGGTCGACATGGCGTAGAGCATCTTCAGCTGGCTCGGGAGGTTCTTCTTGTTCGTGGTGGCCAGCCAGCCGTTGGGCAGCGAGAGGCGCACGACCTTGTGCCGGGCGGAGTAGACCTGCGGCACGAACGGGCGTGCGAGGTAGTTCAGCTCGTACTTCTCGAACAGCGCCTGCACCTTGGGGGCGATCTCGGCGTAGCGGTTGGACGGCAGGTCCGGGAAGAGGTGGTGCTCGATCTGGTGCGACAGGTTGCCGCTCATCAGGTGCATCGCCTTGGAGCCGGAGATGTTGGCCGAGCCGAGCATCTGGCGGACGTACCAGTCGCCCTTGGTCTCGCCGTCGATCGAGCGCTTCTCGAAGGTCTCGACACCCTCGGGGAAGTGGCCGCACAGGATGATCGAGTTGGACCACAGGTTGCGCACGATGTTGGCGGTGAAGTTGGCGGCCGGGGTCGGCAGGAAGGAGCCGGTCGGGATCGACAGGATCGGGTGTGCGACATAGTCCTTGGTGACCTGCTTGCGGATCTTGCCGAGCACCTGCTTGGCGCGGCGCTGGAACTCCGGGTCCTTGGTCTGCTTCTTCTTGATCACGGCGCCGAGGTCGAGGTCGTAGGCCGCGATGCCGTACTCGAAGAAGACCGCGTTGATGAAGCACCAGATCGGCTGGCCGAGGTGGAACGGCGCCCAGCGCTGCTCCTCGTCGACGCGCATGATGCCGTAGCCGAGGTCGTTGTCCTTGCCGATGACGTTCGTGTAGGTGTGGTGCAGCTCGTTGTGGCTGTGCTTCCACTGCTCCGACGGCGACGCCATGTCCCACTCCCGAGTGCTGGAGTGGATCTTCGGGTCGCGCATCCAGTCCCACTGGCCGTGCAGGATGTTGTGCCCGATCTCCATGTTGTCGAGGATCTTGGCGACGCTCAGGCCGGCGGTGCCGAGGAGCCGAGCCGGCGGGAAGATGCTGAACAGCAGCACCGCGCGCGAGCCGAGCTCGATCTTGCGCTGGGCGTCGATGAGCTTTCGGATGTACGCCGCATCGTCAGCGCCGCGACTGTCGAGCACGTCCTGACGGATGGCGTCGAGCTCGATGCCGATCTGCTCGATGTCGGCCTCGGTGAGGTGCGCGATGGGGCTCTGCGCCTGCTTCTGGATCGTGGTCATGTGAGTCTCCTCCGTGAGGTCAGTGGTCGAGGTGGCAGGGGCCGGCGGCGGCGCTGATGCAGGTCTGCACCTTGATCGCACCGCTCTCGCCGGGGATGGCGGTCGTGATCTGGCCGTTGCGCAGGTCGCGCACCGAGCCTTCGGTCATCGGCAGCACGCAGCCCATGCAGATGCCCATCCGGCAGCCGCTGGGCATCAGGACGCCCGCCGCTTCGGCGGCGTCGAGGATCGGGGGTGCCACCGTCGAGCTCGAGCGTCGTGCCGTTGGCGAAGGCGACGGTGCCGCCGTCGCCGGGCTCGACCCGCGCGGTGCGGAACTGCTCGGTGACCAGCTCCGGGCCGGCGGCGTCGTGGTGCGCCTCGAGCGCGTCGAGGAGTCCGGCCGGTCCGCACGCGAGGGTGCGGCGCTCGGCGAGGTCGGGCACCGGGTCGGCGAGGTCGTCGACCTTGAGGACGCCGTGCACGTCGTCGTACCGCGCGATCAGCTTGATCGCGCCGGACACGTCGAGGGCCTGCAGGTCGCGCAGGAAGATCGAGTCGGGCTCGCTGGGCGCGACGTGGACGACGACGATGTCGAGGTCCTTGCTCCGGTCGAGCTTGAGGACGCCCTTGTCGGTGCTCGGGTAGAGGTTGCGCAGCATCCCGATGACGGGCGTGATGCCCGAGCCGGCGGTGACGAAGAGCAGCTTGTCGTGGTCGGAGGCCAGCACGAACTCGCCGGCCGCCTGCTCGAGGTGGACCAGCGTGCCGGGCACGGCCTCGTGGACGAGGTGGTTGCTGACCAGGGCCGTCGGGCACGGCCTTGACCGTGATCGAGATGCGACCGTCGGCGCGGGGGCCGTGGGTCAGGGAGTAGGCGCGCCACTGGCGGACGCCGTCGACGTCGACGCCGATGCGGAGGTACTGACCCGGCTGGTGGCCGGCCCAGTCGGCACCGGGGCGGATGACGAGGGTGGCGGCGTCGGGGGTCTCCGCGTGGACGGACTCGATCCGGCCGCGGAGGTCGGCGCCGGCGCGGAGCGGCGCGAAGAGGTCGAAGAAGTCGGCGGGCACGAGCGGCGTGGTGGCCGACTCGGCCAGCCGCGTCAGGCGGGTGCGCAGCGACGGTGCGCTGCTCCCGGACATCAGTGTTGTGCTCATGGCTCAAGCGTGACGGGCCGGCCGGCGAAGTTCCTGCCCCGTGCACGTGAATCGGGGCTAGACTCTTGTTCACAAAGAACAAGTTCTGGAGATTGGACGCCCATGGCACGACGCGTTGTGCGCCCCACCACAC
The DNA here is from genome assembly GCF_024703895.1 of Nocardioides sp. B-3. Taxonomy (GTDB): domain Bacteria; phylum Actinomycetota; class Actinomycetes; order Propionibacteriales; family Nocardioidaceae; genus Nocardioides. The sequence goes on along the minus strand of NZ_CP087968.1, from coordinate 1,992,158 downwards.
AACAACGCACGGTGGTCGGCCTCGACGACGCAGTCGTCCGAGTGCTCCGCGGCGAGCTTGCGGACGTCGCCGAAAGGGCCGTCGCGGCGATCATCGACGAGGTGCCGAGCTACGCCGGAGCCCTGAGCGGGCCGATGGGCGCGACCATCCGCAACGCCGTGCAGCTCGCCCTCGGCGGCTTCCTCACCCCGGCCACGCGCGACGGCGAGAGCCCACCGATGGCCCCCGCGCTCGAGGGGCGCCTACCAGCTCGGGCGCGGCGAGGCGCGCAACGGCCGGACGATGGAGGCGCTGCTGGCGGCCTACCGCATCGGGGCCCGGGTGTCCCGGCGCGACATGTCGCGAACGGCGGTCGCCAACGACATCGACGCGGCCCAGCTGTCACGCTTCGCCGAGCTCGTCTTCGCCTACATCGACGAGCTCTCGGCCGCGAGCGCCGCCGGTCACACCGACGAGCTGGAGAGCACCGGCCGGCTCCGGCAGCGCAACCTCGAGCGGCTGGCGCGGGCACTGGTCACCGGTGCGGGACCGGAGGCGGTCGTCGCGGCGGCGGAGCGCGCGAGCTGGGTCCCGCCGGCGGAGCTGATCGCCGTGCTGCTGCCCGAGTCGCAGGCCGGGCATGCCTCGACGCTGGTCACCGCCGAGACCCTGCAACCGGACGAGGACCTGCCGGGCGTCCCCGAGGGACACGCGCTGCTGCTCGTGCCCTCGACCGGTTCCGCACCAGCACGCGCCGGGCTGATCCGCGCACTGCGCGGCACCAGCGCGGTCGTCGGTCCGTCGGTGCCCCGGCTCGACGCGGCGCGCTCGCACGAACGCGCCGGTCGGGCCTTCGCCCTCGAGCTGCCCGGCCTCGTCGACGCCGACACGCACCTCGCCGCGCTGGTCCTCGCCGCCGACCCGGACACCCGTGCCGACCTGCGCGCCCGAGTGCTCGCGCCGCTCGCCGGGCAACGGCCCTCGACCGTCGACAAGCTCACCGAGACCCTGCGGTCCCGGGTGCTCAACCGGGGCCGCCGCGACGCCGTCGCCGCCGAGCTCTTCGTGCATGCCCAGACCGTCCGCTATCGCGTCCAGCAGCTGCGAGAGCTGTACGGCGACCGGCTGGAGGACCCCCAGTTCGTGCTCGAGGCAACGCTCGCCCCGGCCTGACCCCCACCCGTGCAGCGGACGTCATGGGGACTGATCGTTCCAACAACCAGTCTCCATGACGTCCCGGGCCGGGGGTCGTGACAGAATCTCGCGACCGCCTCGACAGGGGGAAGACATGCGGGTGGCGCGACTGTGTGTCGTGGCGTTGATCGCGACGCTGCTGTCGTTCGCACCGACGCCTGCCCATGCCGCCGATGGCGACTACATCCGCGTGTACCCCGAGGACCGGGGCGGCCCGGTCTACCGGATCGTCGGCGGAGCCCCTCTCTACGTGAGCTCGTGGGCCGCCGTCGGCGCAACCACGACCCAGCCCTACACAGATGTCTCGCAGGCCTACTTCAACAGCCTTCCGCCGTACCCCCGCGGACGGCGCGATCGCCAACGACGGTGTGCAGACCTACCGCTGGGCCGGCGGTGCCCCGATCGTCATCACCGACTGGGCCAATGTCGGCGGTGAGAAGACGTCGTGGCGCATCGACCCCCGGGCCATCTCGGAGGCGGGTACGGCGCGCTGGTCCCGGCTCCGCAGGCAGCCGCTCGACGGGACGCTGATCCGCGGTCAACTCCCAGACGATCCGGAGAACGGCTCCGTCTTCGTCATCGCCGGCGGCGCCCCGATCTACGTCGCCACCGGGACGGCATCGGCGGCTCGCGGCCCTACACGGTGGTGGACATGGTGGCGATCCGGAACGCCGGCAACGGCGAGGCCCGGTTCAACCACCTCAACTTCCGGCCCCCGGACGGCACACAGATCCACGACGGCACGAACTGCTACGTCATCACCGGCGGCGCGCCGATCGGCAACGGCACGGGCGCCTGCGGCACCCGCGTCGATCCCCGGGCCATCGCCAACGCCGGCCAGCCCGGCCGGTGGTCCCACCTGAACGCGCCGCCACCTCCGCCGCCACCTCCCACTCCGGAGCCGACCCCCACGCCCACGCCGACCCCGACGCCCACGCCGACCCCGACGCCGACGCCCACTCCGGTTCCCGCGCCCGTCGTTCGGACCGTCGCCCTCTCGGCGATCAAGAAGTCGAAGCTCAAGATCGACGTCGGCCCCAATGCCGCCGGTGTCGACTACGAGTGCGTCGTCCGGGTCCGCAAACAGCGCAAGTGGCGCACCGTCGTGCTGGTGATGACGACGGGGCCGCGCGACGTGAAGCGGGTCGACCTGCGCCGGGGAAGTACCGCGTGCTGCTGCCGGCGTACGAAGGTGTCCCCCGTGTCACCAGCAGGTCCGTCAGGCTGGAGCGCTGAGGCCCGGATAGTCCAGTGGCAGATGGCTGCCGAACGGGTCTCAGGACAGCCATCTGCCACTGGACTACCGCGGGGGCTGCTCGTTGACGGTCAGTCGTAGACCCGCTCGCCGTCCTCGTGCTCCGCGAACGCTGCGAGCACCTCGGCCGGCACCTCGGTGACGACCTCGGTGAGGACGGTGTCGCTGCGATAGTCGCTGACCGGGCTCGAGTCCCGCACGCTGATCACGCGCGCGGTCTCCTTGTCGATGATCACTGTGTCGTCGACGATCAGGCGCGCCCACCCGGGCCGCATAGGAGAGCTCGACCGCGGGTCGGCCATCGACCTCGACATCGTGGACGCTCACGCCGTCCACGTCGGCCAGCACCGGGAGCGCGGCACTGAGGGTCTCGGGCGGCAGGAAGTTGGAGTGCGCCGAGTCCGTGATCGTGGTGAAGACGGCCTCCTCGTGCGAGTTGGAGCCGGACACGTTCGCGTTCAGATAGTCGGCCAGTTCCGGAGCGGTGTCGGGGAGCGACGCGGCGAACTCGGGCGTGGGGCCACTGAAGGAGGCTCCCTCCCGATCCGATGCAGGGAACTGGTGATACTCCGTCCAGCCTGACGTCGGCCGGGTGTCGATGGCCGGGGAGATCGCCGTCCCAACTGACCCGGGACTCGCGATTGGTGTCGAGGGTCTTGCCGTCGTCGAAGATCGAGCTGTTCTTCTGCACCGACTCGGTCTTGATGTGCAGGAACGTGCCGGGGGCGAGCACGGGGCCCGGACGTTGCGCTGCGACGGCGGCGAGCTCGGTGAGCGCCTGCGCGCTCGAGTCGCCGAAGGAGGTCACGATCGGGGAAGGCGCAGAGCCCGGCCACCGCGGCGGCCGCGAGCCACGGCGTACGGCGACGCGCTCTCCGAAGCGTCGAGCGCGCACGAATCCCGGCCAGCGCGCGGTCGCGATCGGCGGCAGGCCGGGCGACGTCGAGGTCGGCATCGGTGGGCCGGGCGGCTGTGAGTCGCTGCATCAGGTCGGTCATCGGAGCTCCTGGGAGGTGGCGACCCGCAATGGGGTCGCGTCGGTGTCGAGGGCGGCGGCGAGCCGCTTGCGCGCGCGGTGCAGCCGCACGCCGAAGGCGTTCTCGGAGCAGCCGAGGACGCGGGCAGCCCTGGGCCGGGGTCAGCCCCTCCCACGCGACGAGCAGCAAGGTCTCGCGATCCGCCTCGCTCAGGCCCGCCAGCGCATCGACGCACTGGTCGCGATCGGCCGGGCTGTCCTCTGCGGAGGCTCCGGCCACGGTTTGCCACAGGTCGCGGACGGCCTGTGCCCAGTGCTGGTCCCGCGTCGCGGCGCGACGCCGGTGGTTGGCGGCCAGCTTGCGCACCGTCACCACCAGCCGGGCGAACGCCTCTCCCGGTTCGTCGGGGACGTCGTCGATCCGCCGCAGCGCCACGAGGTAGGCCTCGGCGACCGGGTCCTCGGCGTCCGCCGCATCGGCGTGCCGTCGGGCGTAGGCATGAAGTCGTCGCGCGTGGGCGTCCCAGAGCTCCTCGAGCCTGTGGTCGCCGTCGTTGATTGCTCTCACACCCTTGTCATGTCGCGAGGCGCGTCGTTCTTACCCGTGGATGCGATTTCCGGCGACCCGAGTGCCGCGGACGTTCTCGCCCATGGCCCGCAGCCGCGACGCGTGTGCAGCGTCCGAGTCACCCTCGAGCGGGTCGACGGACAGCATCACGAAGTCTGCGGGGTGGCCGACGGCGACCGTCCCCCAGCCGTCGGTCGAGGCGGCGAGCGCCTCGCGCGCGGTGATCGACTGCTCGGGGTGCCACGCCTCGTCGCCGTCGACGGCGCGGTGGACAGCGGCCGCGATCGCCAGCCACGGGTCCAGCGGCGAGACCGGGGCGTCCGGAACCGAGCACCACGTCGACGCCGTCGTCGAGCATCCACCGGAGCGGGAAGCAGCGTTCGGCCCGGCCGGGCCAGAGCCGTTCGGTGACGTCCCGGTCGTCGAGCAGGTGCGCCGGCTGCACGCTCGCGCGCACTCCCGGGGCACCCATGCGGCGTACGTCGTCGCGCGTCGTCAGCTGCACGTGCTCGATCCCGCCGCGGGCGCCGGTGTCGGCGAACGCCGCGAGGGCTTCCGTGACGGCGCGGTCGCCGATGGCGTGTACGGCGACGTCCAGCCCGTTCTCGCGGGCCCGAGCCAGCAGTGAGCGGAGCTCCTCCGGAGTCTGGTTGGGCTGGCCGAGCGGGAAACCGTGGACCGCCTTCTCGGCGTAGGGCTCGCAGCACCGGGCCGTGCGGGTGTTCAGCGAGCCGTCGCTGATGATCTTGAGCGGGCCCATCGTGAGGCGCGGATCCGACCCGAGCGGGTCGCCGGTTCTGCAGGCCGCGGGACAGGACGTCGGCCAGCCCATCGGCGTACGACGCCATCCGGATGCGCAGGAGGTCGGCGCCCTCGTGCCAGCGCTCCAGCCACTCGGCGACGCCGCCGCTGAACTCGAAGTCGACGAGGCCGACGATGCCCTGTGCCGCGGCGGCCTCCATGGTGCGGCGGTAGGCGTCGGGGCCGGTGCCGTCGGTGCCGAGCACGGTCGTGAGGCGGCCGTAGGCCCTGGAACCACTCGGCCTCCGCGACGACGCCCTCGCGGGTGGGGAGGGCGAGCATCTGGAGGGCGCGGGTGTTGAGCCAGCCGTGGTGGCCGTCCCCGCAGATGAGCACGATCGGCTGGTCGGTCCCGATCGCGTCGAGGTCGGACACGACGGGCGCGTCGTCCCGGGCCGTGGGTCGGTGACCCCACCCGATGACGGGCCAGTCGGGGAACTCCTTGAGGCGTTCGCGGACGAGGTCCACCGCCTGCGCGCTGGACCTCGCGGGCGCCGAGTCGAGGCGGGCGGAGGACAGCGACCACTGGCCGAGGTGGACGTGCTGGTCCCAGAGCCCGGGCATCAGCCACCCGTTGTCCGCACCTCCGACGGAGGGCGAGACGGCGGTCACCACTCCGTCGGTGACGGTGACGTCGACGAGGCCCTCCGGCCCGGGGTCGGTGAGCCCGACCGGGCGGACTCCGTTGATGTGCATGCGGCCCACCGTAGGTGGCGGCCGAATCAGGACAGGAAGCGCTCCGGGATCGGCCCGGCGGTGGTGGAGCCGGACTGGCCGGTCTCGACGAACACCGCGACCGCGAGGTCGCCCCGGGTCGCGATCATCCGGGTGTGCGTGGGCAGCGAGCCGGAGGCGTCGGGTGAGCCTGTACTCCGCGGTCCCGGTCTTCGCACCCACCTCGCCGGGCAGGTCGGCGAGGAAGGAGCCCGAGCCGTCGGTGACCACTGCGCGCATCAAACCGCGCAGGTCTCCCGCCTCCGCCGGCGTGATCTGGACGGCGGGCTCGGTCTGCTCGACCGCGTGGGCGGGCAGGAGCATCGGGAGTACGGCGCGCTCAGCGACCACGGAGGCCGCGACCGTCGCCATGGCGAGCGGAGAGGCGAGCACCTTGCCCCCGGCCGATCAGGTCGGCCGCCGCCTCCGTCTCCCCCTCGGGCGGAGGGACCCGGCCGAAGTAGGCAGGGAACCCGAGGTCGTGGTCGACGCCGAGCCCGAGGGCCGCCGCTGCGTCAGCCGGGTCGCCGTCCTCCAGACGGGAGCGTGACGAGATGAAGGCGGTGTTGCACGAGTTGGCGACCGCCTGCCGCAGGGTGATGGTGCCGATGCCGGAGGACGGGTAGTCGTCGTAGTTCTTGAAGGACTTGCCGTCCACCACCGTCGTTGCATCGCACTGGACGGTGTCCTCAGGACGCAGCCCCGCGCGCAGCAGCGCCAGCGAGGTCACGACCTTGAACGTCGAGCCGGGCGCGTACTGGCCGTAGGTCGCGGTGTTCAGGCCCTTGCTCCCGGGCCCGCTGGCCGCCGCCGGGATTGCGCCGTCCGAGGGGCGGATCGCGACGATCGCGCTCGCCGGAAGGATGGACGCCAGTGCCGACTCCGCCTTCGTCTGCAGGTCGATGTCCAGCATCGTCTGCAACGGCGTGCCGGCGACCGGTGCCACCTCGTGGACGGCGCGGTCGTTGTCGACGCCGGCCGCGATCACGGTCAGGCCGGGCGTGCCGGTGAGGTCGTCGTCGTACCGCGCCTGAAGTCCGGAGAGCCCGACGACATCGCCGGCCTCCACCGCACCGGAAGACTCCTCGATGATCTCCGCCGTCGCCTCACCGACGCTGCCGAGGATCGGCGCCGCGAAGCCGCGCGACGGCGCGAGGTCCTGCTGGTCGGCGAGCGAGACGGCGCCGGGGATGTCCGCGAACGACGGGGGGTACGGCGGAGGTCGCCTCCTCCGCGCGGAGCACGATCGCCTCGACGAACGCCTTGTCGCCGGCCGCCTCGGCGCTCTTCACAAAGGCAGCTGCGTCGATCTTCAGCGCCTCCGCGATCGCCGACGCCGACGTGGCGACGTCGTCGGTCGCGGTCAGCTTGGTCTTGTCCAGCCCGAGCCGCACCACGTCGCGTGGCGCGACGATCGCGCGGTCGCCCGCGCCCATGATCCGGCCGCGCTCAGCGGCTGTGCGAGTCAGCGTGAGGTGCTCCCCCTCCACGAGGGACGGCTCGACGAGTGCCGGCTCCCAGGCGACCTGCCACGCGTCGTCGACCGGGGGTCAGGTCGGCGGTCGTCTCGTAGCTCCGGGGCTGGCCGTCGAGCTCCCGGGTCCGGGTGAGCGCCGCGGTCGCGGTGTCCTCGGTGACCTCCGCCTCGGCCGCGTCGACGGCAGGCGTCACCTCACCGAGGCCGGCCACGACGTCGCCGTACGCCGCCGAGGGATCTTCGACATCGAAGGGAACCGCGCTCAGGTCGCCTGATGAGAGGCCCGCCGCGAGGGAATCGAGCGCCACCGACGGGTCCTCGCCACCGCCGAGCAGCTGGCAGCCGGTGAGTGCGAGGGAGGTCCCGACAACAAGGACAGCGAGCCGAGAGCGCATGGCCTCACGCTAGCCGGGGACGCAGGCAGATACCCTGCACCCCATGAGTTGGCGGGGACTCGTCGCGGTGGTGACGTTGCTGGCGGCGGGCATCGTCGGCGGTTTCGCGATCGCCGAGGTCCTCCAGTCCTCGCCCGTCACGTCCGGCGCGCCGCGGCCCGTCACCGCGGAGAGCCCGAGCTTCCCGAGCAACCCCCGCGAACCGCTGGAGGCCGACCCGCCACAGGAGGCCCTGCGCAGCAACCTGCCGTTGCGTGACGTCTCGGTGGGCACCGACAACTACAAGTTCGTCTTCCCCGCCCCCCGCGGGTGGAGCCGTCTGGAGACCTCGTCCAACGAGGTGAAGTACAAGAAGGCCGGCAACCCCACCAACACGTACATCATGCGCGTGGAGCAGGTCGTCTCCCAGCACGAGAAGATCCCGGACATGGTGCAGGAGCGGGTCGACGACCTTCGCCGCGACGAGGACCGAGTCCGCATCCCGCTGGGCGCGCGCACCTACGACGCGCTCGAGGTGTCCTACGTGCACGACGGCTACCGGCGGTTCGCCCTCTACACCGGCTCGACATCACCGGTTCCGACCAGGGCCGAGGCCGAGATCGCGGTCACCGGGCGCGAGGTCGACCTGCCCGGCATGCGCGACCTGATGACCAAGATCATCCGCGGGATCCGCGAGGGCTGAGGACGCTCACATCCCTGACGTCGTGACCGAGTCGATCACGTCGTAGGCGGTCCCACGGTCGGCGGCACGGACCTGCACCCACAGCAGGCGATTGGCAGTGACCTGCAATGATGCGCTCGACCGTGATGCCGCCGTGCTCGCACCCGGTGAAGTCCACCGTCTTGTAGGAGTCGCCGTTGCGGCGGTCGTTGACGACCGGCCGCGTGACCTCGCACTCAGGGTGCTGCGGCACCGTGTCCGGCATCTCGCCCGAGATCACCCCGAGGAAGACCCCTTCGCCCGGATTCTCGTTCGTGTTCCATCCGGCCCCTGTGCCCGCCGAGATGGCCGACTCCTCGAACTCCGAATCCGGCGGCACCCATCGATCGGTGTCAACGGCCTCGGTCCACGCCTCCGGCACGGTCACGGTCAGGGTGCGTTCGGAGTCGACGATGGTGCGGTCGGTCACGACCAGCCCGTGCGCGACGAAGCCGCCGAACAGCCCGACGACGGCGGCGGCGACACCTGTGCCCACCTTCCGGTTTCGCGACAGGCCGGCGGTGGTCCGCGTCCCTCCGGACGACCGGTCCCCCGAGAGTTCCGTGAACATCTCCTCCTGCGGTGCGGGGCGCGTCAGGTCGTGGTCGACCGGGATCCACGTCGGCGGCTCGTCGGCGTGGCCGGCCAGTGAGGTCGTCAGCGCGGCGACGAAGGCCGGCACGTCGGCGTACCTCTCCTCGCGGTCCTTGGACAACGCCTTGAGGAGGACCGCCTCGGTCTCGCCGGGCAGCCCGCCGTCTAGCGGCGCGGGCGGCCCGGGGTCGGAGGCGGCCTTCAGCGACGTGTGGTTGTACGGCGCCCGCCCGGCCAGCAACAGGTAGGCCAGTGCCGCGAGGGAGAACTGGTCGGCGCGGCCGTCGAGCGGCTCGCCCCGGGCCTGCTCGGGCGAGACGAACGAGGGCGTGCCGCCGATCATGGTGAGCCGCGACGACATGTCCATCGCCTTGCCGAGCCCGAGGTCGCCCAGCATGGCGCTGACTGACCGGGGGCGAGCCGTTGTGCTCGACGGTGCGGAACAAGACGTTGGCCGGCTTCACGTCGCGGTGGAGGACGCCGCGCTGGTGGAGCGCGTGCAGCCCGGCGCCGACCCGGCCGATGACGTGCAGGCCCCGGGAGACAGTCAGCGGCTCGATCTCCGGGCGGTCCGCGAGCGTGCCCCGGTCGGCGTAGGACATGACCGGGGAAGGGGCGGGAGTCGGCCAGCTCGCCGGCGTCGTAGACGGACACGACGTGGGGCGACTCGACCTTGCGGAGGAAGCGCCCCTCCTCGATGAAGCGCTGACGCGCGTGCAGGTCCTCGGTCCAGTTGTCTGCGAGGACCTTGATCGCGACCGGTGAGTCGAGCTGCTCGTCGTAGGCGAGCCAGACGGTCGCAAAAGCACCCGAGCCGATGCGACGGCGCACGGGGTAGCGACCGAGCCGAGAGGGGGCAGACACACCTGCATTATGTTGCAGGCGTGACTCCGGACGACATCGATGACTGGCGCGGCGCGCCCGCGATGGCGATCGCGATGCCCCGGAGGGCTTGCTGAGCGCCGTACGCGCCCCCCGCACTCAACGTCTGCCGGGGCGTCCTGCCCTACTCCGGGGACTCCGAGGACGCCTGCCGGGAGGCGCTGCTCAACATCGCCACCAAGATCGGCGGGTGGAACGGGCAGGGCCGCTTCACCACCCGGATGCACGTCGTCGCGCTCAACAGCGCCCGCACGACCTACCGCAAGCTGAAGAACCAGGGCGACGCCCACCGACTTCGAGGGCGGCCACCACGACCGGCCCGACCCGCGCACGACCTCGGTCATCGCCGGCACGCGCCTCGACCTGCTCGAGGCGATGGAGACGATCGAGCAGGACCACCCGCAGTACGTCCAGCCGCTGCTGCTGCGCGACGTCTACAGGATGGCCTACGAAGACATCGCCCAGCTCCTCGACGTGCCGCTCGGCACCGTGAAGGCCCAGATCCACCACGGCCGGAAGCTGGCGCGACCGCTCCTACGAGGCGAGTAAATGAGCCGCTTCCGCCGGTCCTTGGTTTCGACACGGCGCTGGCGCGCCTGCTCAACCAGCGGACTTGCGGCCCTCCTGCTCGCCGCCTGCTCGAACACCTCCGAGCCCGAGGCGGCCGATCCGACGCCGACGGTTGCCAGCACGTCCGCCTCCGAGGCAGCCACCCCGTCGGTCGCTGCACCGACCGTCGGCGAACGCGTCGAGCCCGACCTCGCCCTCGCGGAGAGCACCCCGGTCGAGGACTCCGTCTATCCCGCCGTCGGCGGGCCCGACGTCGACGCGCTGCTCTACGACCTCGACCTCGCGTGGGCGCCGACCTCGCGCACGCTGACCGGCACGGCCACCATCACCTTCCGCGCAGCCCGGACGGCGCGCCGCTTCTCGCTCGACTCCGGCGAGAGCCCTGACGGTGACCAGCGTGACCGTCGACGGGACCGAGGCGAAGTTCTCCCAAGCCCAGAAAGACATCCTGATCCTCCGTCCGCTCGTCCGGGACGACCGGCACGAGCTCGTCATCCGCTACTCCGGCAAGCCACAGCCCGTGCCGGCGCCGACGACGCGCGAGGACTTCTCCACGCTCGGCTTCACGGTCACCGACCGCGACGAGGTCTGGACGATGCAGGAGCCCTACGGCGCCTACAGCTGGTATCCCGTGAACGACCAGCCCGCCGACAAGGCCCTCTACGACATCACCGTCACCGCGCCCGACCCGTGGACCGGCATCGCCAACGGCCGCCTCGTCGCGAACACCACGCAGGACGGGACGCGCACCACCGAGTTCCAGCTCGACGAGCCCGCAGCGAGCTACCTCATCACCCTCGCCATCGGCGACTACGCGCACTCGAGCGGCACCTCGAAGAGTGGCGTCGTGCTCGACTACTGGTATCCCCGCGGCCAGCCGCTGGTGCTCGACGCCATGACCGCCGGCAACGCCGCGATCGACTGGATCGAGGCGCGCCTCGGGCCCTATCCGTTCAGCTCAGCGGGTATCGTCGCCACCGACTCGATGTCGGCGATGGAGACCCAGACGATGGTCACGATCGGCGACAACGACTACGTCCGCTCGGCTCCCGTGCTCGTCCACGAGCTCGTGCACCAGTGGTACGGCGACCGGGTCTCGCCCGCCGACTGGCGCGACGTCTGGCTCAACGAGGGCATGACGATGCTGATGCAGGGGTTGTGGGAGTCCGACAACGCGTCCGAGGACGGTGGCGGCCGACCGATCAAGTCGAGGATCGCGGACTGGCGCCGCCGGGACCTGGGGCCTGCGCGACGACTACGGCCCGCCCGGCGCCTACGACAAGGCCCGGTTCGGCGGCTCGAACATCTACTACTCCCCGCCCTGATGTGGAACGCGCTGCGCCTCGAGCTCGGCGACGACCGGTTCTTCGAGATCGCGCGGTCCCGGCTGGCGGCCCACGACAACAGGTCCGTCACCCGGGACGACATGTACGCGCACTGGGAGAAGGAGACCGGCCTCGAGCTGTCGGCCTTCTTCGACGCGTGGATCATGGGACGCACGACGCCACCGCCCGGAGTCTGACTACTCTGCGCGCATGACCCGCCTCGGCGCTCGCGACCTCATCGACCTCGTCCTCGACGCCGACTCGTGGACCTCGTGGGACACGGCGCCGTCGCGCATGGGCATCTCCGAGGAGTACGCCGCAGAGCTGGCCGCCGCCGCGGAGAAGGCCGGCACCGACGAGTCGGTCATCACCGGTGAAGGTCGCATGAAGGGCCGGCGCGTCGCCGTACTGCTCGGAGAGTTTCGGTTCCTCGCCGGGTCGATCGGGCGGGCCAGCGCGGACCGGGTCGTGGCCGGCATCGAGCGGGCGACGCGCGAGGGCCTGCCACTGCTCGCGGCGCCGGTCTCCGGCGGCACGCGGATGCAGGAGGGGACGCCGGCCTTCGTGCAGATGGTGCGGATCTCCGCCGCGGTTGCGGCCCATCGGGCGGCCGGGCTGCCCTACCTCGTCTACCTCCGCAACCCGACGACCGGCGGCGTGATGGCGTCGTGGGGCTCCCTCGGGCACGTCACGGTCGCGGAGCCCGGAGCCCTCGTCGGCTTCCTCGGCCCCGCGGGTCTACTCCGCGCTCTACGGGCGCGACTTCCCCGAGGACGTCCAGACCTCGGAGAACCTCTTCGAGCGCGGCATCATCGACGGCGTCTTCCCGCCCTCCGAGATCGCCGGCATCCTCGATCGCGCGCTGTCGATCCTGCAGGCACCGCGCGAGGGAGTGGCGCCGGTTGCCGACCCGGGGCAGGAGGACGTGCCCGACGTCGACACCCGGGACGCGGTGAAGCGCTCGCGTCGTCCGGACCGCCCGGGAGTGCGCCGTCTGCTGCGCTATGCCGCGTCCGACGTGGTGCCGCTCAACGGCACCGGTCAGGGCGAGAGCGATCCCGGGCTGCTCATCGCGCTGGCGAAGTTCGGGGAGGCGCCGTGCGTGTTCCTCGGCCGGGACCGGCGCGGCCAGACGACCGACCACCCGATGGGGCCGGGCGCACTGCGCGAGGCCCGGCGCGGGATGCGGCTCGCCTCCGAGCTCGGGCTGCCGCTCGTCACCGTGATCGACACCCGGGGGCGCCGCCCTGTCGCCCGAGGCCGAGAACGGGGGCCCGGCCGGCGAGATCGCCCGCTCGCTCGCCGACCTCGTGACGCTGACGGCGCCGACCCTGTGCCTGATGCTCGGCGAGGGCAACGGCGGTGGCGCGCTCGCCTTCCTGCCGGCCGACCGGGTCGTCGCCGCCCAGCACGCCCGGCTCTCGCCGCTGCCGCCCGAGGGCGCCTCGGCGATCGTGCACCGCGACCTCGACCACGCGCCGGAGATGGCGCGCGCCCAGCAGGTCCGCGCCCTCGACCTCTACCGCCGCGGCATCGTGGATCGGATCGTCGCGGAGAAGCCCGACGCGGCCGACGAGCCCGAGGCCTTCTGCCGCCGGGTCGGCGCGGTGCTGGAGTACGAGCTGGCGGCGTTGATCAACCGGGGTGCCGGGTCGGCAGCGGATCGGACCAAGCGCTACACCTGAGGTTGCGAACCCGCGACCGCGCCCGCCAGCTCCTCCCGGGAGCGGATGTCGAGCTTCGTGTAGACCTTGCGCAAGTGGTACTCCACCGTCTTCGGGCTGAGGAACAGGGCCGCGGCCGCCTCCCGGGTCGTCCGGCCGTCGGCGAGCAGCACCGCGACCCGGAGCTCCTGCGGTGTCAGCGACGCGATGCCGCCGACGGCACGCCGCGGCACCCGCTCGCCGGTCAGGTGGAGCTCGGTCGCGGCCCGGTCGGCCCACACCTCGGCGCCCGGGGCCGCGAAGGAGTCGAGGGCACCGCGCAGGTGCGCCCGGGCGTCGACCCGGCGCCCGGCACGGCGGAGTCGGGCGCCGTACGCCAAGGAGGTGCGGGCCGCCTCGAAGCGGTCCGGTGTCTCCTCGTGCAGGGCCGGGGCCTGCTGGAAGGCGGTGTCGAAGCCCTCCGCCGACACCATGGCCCGGCAGCGGAACGCCCGCGCCCGCGCCCGGGGCTGTCCCTTGGCGTCCGCGGCTGCGCCGTACGCCGCAGCCGTGCGGGTGGCCTCGTCGGTGTGACCGAGCCGCAGCAGCACGTCCACCAGCTCAGCGCGCGGCGAGAGATCGGGGTCGCCCGGGGACAGCTCGACGAGCAGGGTGTCGAGTCGCTGCAGATGGGACAGCGCGGCGGCCGGATCCCCCAAGGACAGCTCGAGATCGCCCAGCGAACAGCGCCCGGGCCTCGGCCCAGTGGATCTCCCGGCTCCCGCTCAGGGCCAGTGTCTCCGCGGCGTGCTCCCGGCACGCCTGCTCCCGGCCGGTGCGCGCCTCCAGCCACGACAGGCCGGCGAGCGACATGGCGAGCTCGGTCGCCCGGCCGGTGTCCCTCGCCAGCCGGATCGCCTCGGTGTAGTCGGCCGCGGCCCCGGCCCACGAGTCGGACGTCCGCGCCGTCACGGGCGACGAGGAACAGCAGCGCCGGCAGGGTGCCCACCCCGGCTCGCGCCCGCGCCTCGTCGACGCGCGAGCGCAGCTCGCGCCCGGTCGCGGCGTCACGGATGAACAGCGGGGCGTACATCAACCGGGACACCCCGCGGTCGTCCTGCTGCAGCTCCGCCCCCGGCGAGGAGGGGTACGGCGGCGCGGAGCTCCTCGATGCCGCCGCGACCGGCGAGGACCTTGGCCATCCCGAGCGCCACGGTGCCGATCGCGCGGGACCGCATCGTCGTCGCGGCGGACACCGCCGAGGTCAGCTCGTCGACCAGCCGACCAGCGGCCGCGCCGTCGGCGAGGAAGAGCGTCGCGTGCAGCGCCTCGGCCGGGGAGGACGGCGCGCGCGTCGGGCGAGCCGGTCTCGGCGGCAGCTCTCCCGAGCAGCGCGGCGGCGTGGCGCACCGAGCCGCTGCGGATGGCGATGGACGCCCGGAGCTCGAGCGCGCTCATCGCCGGGTCCGGCGCGAGGTGGGTCGGAGCCAGCTCGTCCAACAGCGCGATCGCCCGCGGTGCCGGGCCCGCGGCCCGGGCGTTCTCCGCCGCCGACACCAGCCGGGGCGCCATTTCCTCGGCCTCCGGGCTGAGCCGGGCTGCCCGTTCGTACGCCGTGGACGCGATCGCGTATGCGGACCGGCCGCCGCCCGGTCGGCTGCACTGTCCAGCATCGCGGCAACGCCGGCATCCGCAGTCCAGAGCGACTCCGAGAGGTGCCGGGCTCGCCGGTCGACATCGTCGTCAGGCAGGGCCGCCGCCACCGCGGCGTGCACGGCCCGGCGTTCGTCGGGCGGGCTGTCGTGATACATGGCGGCACGGAGCAACGGGTGCCGGAACGTGACCTCGCCACCCAGCACGTCGGCCAGCCCCGCGTGCTGCGCGACCGCGAGCCGGGAGACATCCAGACCGAGCGCCGCGCACACCACCGCGGTCAGTCGCAGGTCGCCGTTGCACACGACCGCCACCAGCAGCGCCGACCGGGCGGCGGGGTCGAGCAGGCGCACCCGGCGGGTGAAGGACGCGGCGAGCGCGGACGACAGCGGCGGCGGGACGTCCGAGCCGCTGGGCAGCAACGCATCGGGGTCCTCGGCGAGCTCGGCGATGGCCAGCGGGTTGCCACCGGTGAGCTCGTGCACGCGGGTCAACCACTCGTCGGACACCGGCGTGGACGACAACCCCTCGACGAGGCTGCGGGCGGAGCCTCTGTCGAGGCCTGAGAGCACCAAGCTGTCGAGTCCCTCGACCGGGTCGTCGGCCTCGCCCGCTCGTCCCGCCACCAGTACGGCGATCGGGTCGGAGCTCAGGCGGCGGGCGGCGAAGACCGGGGGCGCCGACAGACGGCCGATCAAGCAGGTGGACGTCGTCCAGCAGGACGGCGACGGGCGCCGCTTCGGCATACCTGCAGAGCAGGCTGAGCGTCGCCGCACCGATCGCGAACCTGTCACCGGCGGGCCCCTCTTCCATCGCCGGGGCCGCCGACAGTGCCCGGGCCTGCGGAGGGGCGATCGAGTCGAGCAGGTCCAGCGCCGGCCGCAGCACTCCGAGGAGACCGGCGAACGGGACCTCCCGCTCCGGCTCGGTGCCCGTGGCGCGCAGGACGCGAAAACCGTCGAGGCGGCCCTCCGTCCAGCGGAGGAGGGCGGTCTTGCCGACGCCCGGCTCCCCGGTGACGGCGAGCACGCCACTGGCACCGATCCGCGCGCCTGAGACGAGCCGATCGATGGTCCGCTGCTCGTGCTCCCCGACCGATCAGCACCCACCGAGTGTAGGGGCGATTCCCCACCACCGGGGGGTCACTGGACGCGGTCGTCGCCCACCGGTACCTACGTTCGGATCGGTCAACGAAGGGAGAATCTGATGACCACGACTCAGGCGCCGGCCCAGAAGGATCCGGCAGAGGTCGACACCGACAAGCTGATGCAGTTCGTGTTCCGGGCAGTGGACGAGGTGGGAGCGACCCTCAACGCCGCGCTGGTGGTGATGGGCGACAAGCTCGGCTACTACCGCGACCCGGCCGCCCACGGCCCCAGCACGCCGAGTGCGCTCGCCGAGCGGACCGGCACGAGCGAGCCCTACGCCCGCGAGTGGCTCAACGCCCGAGCAGCGGGTTCCTACGTCACCTACGACCCGGCGGCGGGCGCCTACACGCTGCCACCGGAGCAGGTCGTCGCGCTCACGCACGAGGACAGCCCGGCCTTCCTGCCCGGCTTCTTCCAGATCGCACTGGGCACGGTCCACGACACGTCGCACATCATCGAGGCAGCACGAAGTGGCGCCGGCTACGGCTGGCACGAGCACGACACCGACGTCCACGTGGGCTGTGAACGCTTCTTCCGGCCGAGCTATCACGCGCACCGGTCGCCGAGTGGCTGCCCGCGCTCGACGGCGTGGTCGACAAGCTGACCCGCGGCGCCACCGTGGCCGACGTCGGTTGCGGCCACGGTGCGTCCACGATCCTGATGGCGCAGGCGTTCCCTGCCTCGACGTTCGTCGGCTCGGACTACCACCCCGAGTCGATCGCAACGGCGCGCCAGCGAGCCCTCGAGGCTGGCGTGCAGGACCGGGTCCGTTTCGAGGTGGCGCCGGCCGGCGGCTTCAGCGGCACCGGCTTCGCCCCGGTCACGATGTTCGACTGCCTGCACGACATGGGCGATCCGGTCGGCGCGACGCGACACGTCCGCGGAGCCCCGGCGGACGACGGCACGTGGATGGTCGTCGAGCCGATGGCCGGCGACCACGTCGAGGACAACCTCAACCCGGTCGGCCGCGCCTACTACGGGTTCTCGACGCTGCTCTGCACGCCGTCGTCGCTGTCGCAGGACGTCGGCCTCGCCCTCGGCACGCAGGCTGGACCGTCGAGGATCCGCGACGTGACCACCGCCGGAGGCTTCACCCGGTTCGCGCGGGTCGCGGAGACGCCGTTCAACCGGGTCTTCGAGGTCAGGCCCTGACGCGGGGCACGTCGCGGGTGGACACTGGAGGATCGAGGCAGGGAGGCCGGGATGGTGCTGGACCCCAAGGGGAGTGTGTCCCGACACCGTCCCCGGCCTCCCGATCGGTCCGGCACGGTCGAGCGCGTCGGCGTCGAGATCGCCTTCGACGTCTTCGAGGCAGACCGACCGACCATCCTCCTGCTGCCGACGTGGTCGATCGTCGACTCGCGCTGCTGGAAGTTGCAGGTGCCCTACCTCGCGCGGCACTTCCGCGTCGTCACCTTCGACGGGAGGGGGTCGGGTCGCTCCGGTCGTCCGGCCGGCGCGGCGGCGTACGCCGATCGCGAGTTCGCCCGCAGACACGCTGGCCGTCCTGGACGCAACCGAGACCCCGCGGGCGCTGCTCGTCGGGTTCTCCTGCGCCGCCGCGTGGTCGGTGCAGGTGGCGGCGGAGCACCCCGACCGGGTGAGCGGTCTCGTCGCGATCGCCGCCTCCTGCGGACTGTCCGTGCCGAGCCCGGCGAGGGAGAAGTTCGCGTTCGACGCGCGGCTCGACACCACTGAGGGCTGGGCGAAGTACAACGAGCACTACTGGCTCGATGGCGGATTCGAGGACTTCGTCCACTTCTTCTTCCGGCAGATGTTCCACGAGCCGCACTCGACCAAGCAGGTCGAGGACTTCACCACGTGGGCCTCGGACATCTCCGCCCAGACCCCGGCCGACACGACAGCCGGGCGGCTGGGACTGCGCGGCGCCGAGGCGACACCGCTCGAGCCGTTGTGCGAGCGGGTGCGGTGTCCGGTCGTCGTCATCCACGGCAGCGAGGACCGCATCCGACCGGCCCGGAGTCGGTCGTCGGCTCGCCGACCTGACGGGCGGCGAGCTCGTGCTCCTCGAGGGTGTCGGCCACGGGCCGCCGGCGCGCGAGCCGGTGCGCACCAACCACCTGATCAAGGCCTTCGCCGACAGGGTGCACCCGCCCTCGAGCGACCGCACCCTGGGTGCGAGCCGCACGCCGTCGCAAGCGCGCGCTCTACGTGTCCTCCCCCGATCGGCCTCGGGCACGCCCGCCGCGACCTCGCCATCGCCCGGGAGCTCCGCGCGAGACACCCTGACCTCCGGGTCGACTGGCTCGCGCAGGACCCGGTCACCCGCGTCCTCGCGAGCGCCGGCGAGACCGTGCATCCCGCGTCGCGATGGCTGGCCAGCGAGTCCGCCCACTTCGAGGACGAGTGCGGCGAGCACGACCTGCATGCCTTCCGGGCGATCCGGAGGATGGACGAGATCCCGGTCAACAACTTCATGCTCTTCACCGAGGTCGTCGCCGACACTCACTACGACACGGTGATCGGTGACGAGGCCCGGGACGTCGACCACTTCCTGCACGAGAACCCCGAGCTCAAGCGGTTCGGCTTCGCTGGATGACCGACTTCGTCGGGTGGCTGCCGATGCCGTCGGGCGGCGCCGACGAGGCGGCGCTGACCGCCGACTACAACGCCGAGATGATCGAGCAGCGCGCCCGCCACCACCGGCTGCGCGACCGCTCGATCTTCGTCGGCAACCCCGACGACGTCGTCGACGAGTCCTTCGGCCCCGACCTGCCCGGCATCCGCGAGTGGACCGGGGCCAACTTCGACTTCGCCGGCTACGTCTCCGGCTTCACGCCACCCTCCGAGGAGGAGTCGGCCCGGCTGCGCGCACAGCTCGGCTACCGCGAGGACGACCTCGTCTGCCTCGTCACCGTGGGCGGCTCCGGGGTGGGCGCCTCCCTGCTTCGTCGGGTGCTGGACGCCGTACCCCTCGCTCGACGGCTCGTCCCCGAGCTGAAGTTCCTCGTCGTGTGCGGCCCCCGGATCGATCCCGCGTCACTGCCGCGTCGACAGGGAGTGCGCATGCGCGGCTTCCTGCCCGACCTCCACCGGCATCTCGCCGCCTGCGACCTCGCCGTCGTCCGGGGCGGGCTCACCACCTGCATGGAGCTGACAGCCACCGGTCGCCCGTTCCTCTACGTGCCGCTGCAGAACCACTTCGAGCAGAACTTCCACGTGCGACACCGCCTCGAGCGGTACGGCGCCGGCCAGTGCGTCACCTACGAGGACGCCTCGGACCCGACTCTGCTGGCCGAGATGATCGCCAAGACCGTGCGCGCGGAGGTCCACTACCGGCCCGTCGAGACGGACGGTGCCGCCGCGCGGCGGACATGCTCGCCGAGCTGGTCTGACCCGTTCCGCCCGCGGCGAACACCCTTGCCGCGATCGCGAGCGCCCGGTGGAGTGTGAGCATGAAGCTCCTCGTCCTCGGCGGCACCAAGTTCCTCTCCCGAGCAGTCGCGACCCGGGCGGTCGAGCGCGGGTGGGACGTCACCTGCGCCTGCCGCGGCTCGTCCGGCCCACTGCCCGACGGGGGTCACGCACCTGCCGTGGGACCGGTCGCAGGACGCACCGGCCGAGATCGTGGGCGAGTGGGACGCGGTCGTCGACGTCTCGCGCACGCCGTCGCACGTGAGCCGCGCGGTGGCCGCGGTGCCCGACGCGCACTGGGTCTTCGTCTCGACGATCAATGTGTACGCCGACAACTCATCGCCCGCGATGGAGCCGCTCGTCGACGCGATCACCGACGACATCGACCTCGCCGACGACCCCGAGGCCTACGGCCCGATGAAGGTCGCCTGCGAGCAGACGGTGCTCGACGGGACCACGTCCTCGATGATCGTGCGGCCCGGCCTGATCGTGGGCCCGGACGATGCGTCCGGCCGCTTCTCCTACTGGCCCGAGAGGCTGGCCCGCGGCGGAGAGGTGCTGGCGCCGGGGTCGCCCGACGACGCGGTCCGGGTGATCGACGTACGCGATCTGGCGGCCCGGCTCCTGGACGCGGCGGGAAGCGCGGACCCGCGGCGTCTTCGACGGGGTCGGCGAGATCATGCCGATCCGCGCGGCTGCTCAACGAGGTGGCCGAGGGCGTGGGGGCGAAGGTGACCTTCACCCGGGTCGACTCGGAGTTCCTCGAGAAGCACGACGTCCAGCCCCCGGGCCGGCGAGGACGCGATCCCGCTGTGGCTGCCGCGGCCGGAGAACGACGGGATGATGTCGCACGACCCGCAACCGGCCATCGATGCCGGCCTCCGGCTCCGCCCCGTGGCCGACACCGCACGCGACACCGTCGGCGAGGCCGCGACCGGGCTGACCCCGGAGCGGGGAGCGCGAGGTCCCGGCGGCCCGGCACACCCGCTGAGGTCTCAGAAGGACATCATCAGCAACGTCGCGCCGACCACGAGGCCGACCGACATCAGCGCCAGCGCGAAGCAGAACGTCAGGACCTCGGTGCGCTCGCTGGGCCGCGATCGTGGGTACGGCGCCCGCAGCAGCGGTCCCGTCTCGCCGGGGAGCGACAGGGCGATCAGCAGGTCGTCGCGCAGCTCCAGCGCCGAGCCGTGGCGGCGAGCTGGGTCGCGGTGCATCCGCGCGGGCGAGCAGCTGGTTGAGGTGCCGGACCTGCGGCGAATGCCCCTGCAGCTGCGGCGGCGAGTCCTTGATGTAGGACTCCGCGACACGGAAGGGCGTGCCGTGGTGGACAGGCTGACCGGTCAGGGTCTCCCACAGCAGCGCACCCATCGAGTGGATGTCGGTGGCCACGCTCGGTTCGCTCCCGAGGTGCACCTCGGGAGCGGTGGCGGTCCAGCCCGTGCCGACATCGGCCAGCAGGCCGACCGACCGGCCCTCGCGCCACTGCAGCAGCACGTTGGCCGGCGTGAGCGCACCGTGCACCAGTCCGCGCGCGTGGGCGGCGGCCGGGCCGGTGGCCAGCTGGGCCATCAGGTCGAGCCCCGCCCGGACCGGGGCCGCACCCCGGCTGTCCAGCACCTGACCGAGCGAGCCCTCGGCCACCAGCTCGCTGGCGATGTAGAGGCGCCGGGTGTTGTCCTCGCCGTACAGGAACACCCGGGCGACGTGTGGCGAACGGACCGAGACGGCGCCACGCGCCGCGAGGGTGAGCCGACGTCGTGTGACCGGGTCGCGCGCGACGTCGGGTGAGATCACCTTGAGTGCGACGCGCTCCCCGACGAAGCCTGCACGGCGGAGAAGACGACCCCGTGCTCACCGCCGCCGAGACGTCCCTCGATCCGGTAGGGGCCGACCTTGTCGCCGACCATCGGATAGGGATGCACCGGGGCCTTCTACCCCGATCCGGCGATCCCAATCCTCAGGACTGCTGCTCCACGTCGTCGCCCTCGTCGACCTCGTCGACCGGCTCGTCCGCGACCGGAGCCTCGTCCGCAGCCGCCGCGACGGGCGCCGGCTCCTCGGCGAGCATCCCGGCCGCAGATCCCGACAGGGTGGTGAGCATCTGGCGGACGTTGACGAGCTGCTCGTTGATGCTGTCGCGGCGCTGGGTCGCGGCGGCCAGCTCGCGCTCCGAGTCGGAGCGGATCCGCTCGGCGTTGGCGCGGGCCTCGCGCACGATGGCCGTGGCCCGGCTCTGCGCATCGGCGAGCACGCGCCGCGACTCGGTGTCGGCGGCCTCGCGCTCCGCCTCGGCCGCGGTACGCATCTCCTCGACCCGGCTGGCCATGGTCTCGAGCTGGAGCTGGGTGGCGCCCTGCTGCTCACGGAACTCCGCGGCGGTGCGCTCGCGGCGCTGGGCCAGCGTGGTCTCGAAGTCCGCCGCCGCCCGGGCCGCGTTGGCACGCTGCTCCTCGTAGATGGCCTCGGCCTCCGGCGGCGCGCGGCGGCGTCGCGCTCGGCCGCGTCGCGGATCTCGTCGGCCTCGCGCCGGGCGTCGGTCAGGACGCGACCGCTCTCGGCGTCGGCGTCGCGGCGCCGCTGGTCGGCATACTGGTCGGCCTCGTCGTGGATTCCGATGGTCGACTGCTCGACCTGCTTGCGGAGGTTCTCGGCGTCGAGGTCGGCCTCGGGCGCGGACGGCCCCTGCCTCCACCTCGGCGAGCGTGAGCATCTGGGCGATCCGCTCACCGAGGTGCGCGAAGGTCGGCGGTGCCACGGGCTCCGCCTCACGGTTGGCGCCCTCGGCGGCGTGCTGTTCGAGCAGCTGCACGCGTTCGGCGTACGCCGCGGTGTTCTGCTCGGCGGCAGCGAGCCGTTCGGCGAGCTCGGCGAGCCGACGGTCGACCTGGGCGGGCTCGTAGCCGCGCAGCACCACTCGGAACTGCGGGTCGGACTGGGTCATGACTGATCCTGTTCATCGGGGGGAGTGAGGGCGGGGGATTCAGGTTCGGGGGCTTCATCGGTCGGGACGGCGAGCGCCTCGATGACGCCGGACAGCTGTGTGAGCTCGGCGGCGATGCCGTCGCGACGACTGCGCAGGGTGGTCATCTCGAGGCGCGCATCGGCCAGCAGAGCCTTGGCCTTCTGCCGCATGTCGTCGGCCTCGGCACGTGCCTCGGTGAGCATCCGCAGGGACTCCTCCTTGGCCCGGCGCAGCTCTTCGGAGGCGGCGTTCTGGCTGCGCACGACCTCTTCGGCCGCCCGGGTCCGCAGGCTCGCGGCACCGGCCTCGGCCTCGGCCCGGCGGCGTTCGGCACGTTCGGCGACGCGGGTGCCCTGCCACTCGGCCTCCTGCGTGACCTTCTCGGCGTGGGCCGCGGCGGAGGCGCGCAGGTCGGCCGCTTCGGCCTCGGCGGCCTGCACGACGTCGGCCGCGGCATCACTGATCTCGACGGCCTTGCGATCAGCCTCGGCGACTGGACGCGCATCCGCTCGGTGATGCGGTGCAGGACTTCACGGGTCCGGCGCCGCTGCTCGGCGACGTGCTCTCCGGCCTCGCGGTGCCCGGCGCTCTTCATCGACTGGCGCTCCTGCTCGCCGGTGGCGAGGAGGGATTCGACCGTGGCCTTGGCCCAGGCGGTCTGCTCGGCCGCGGCCCCGAGCTCTCGGTCGGCCTCGGTCCCGGCATCGGCGAGCAGTGACGCGGCCAGCTCCACGGAGCGGGCGTGCTCGGTCGCGGCCTCGTCGCGCAGCGCCGCAGCCTCCTTCTCGGCGTCGTCGCGCAGCCGACCGGCCTCGCTGATCGCCGCCTCGAGCAGCGCCCCGGCCTCGGCGCGCCGCCGTCAGGACCCGGTCGGCCTCCGTGCTCGACGCGCGCGTCAGCTCCTCGGCAGCCTGCTGCGCGCGGGCCCGGTGCTCGGCGGCCCGGCGCTGCGAACCCTCGAGCAGGGCGGCCGCTTCCGTCTCGGCCGAGTCCCGCAGCCTCGCCGCCTCCCCCTGCACCTGCTCGACGAGACCCGACACCTCGAGATGCCGCGTCTCCGCATGCTGGTGTGCCTCCTCGAGCAACCGGTCGCGTTGGGCCTGTGCGGTGCGCAGCAGCACGGTGGCCTGCTCGCCCGCGTCGGCCACGATCGTGCCGGCTTCCTCCGAGGCCTCCCGGAGCACCTGCTCGGCGCGCAGCCTCACCTGATCGGCGTCGAGGCGCACCTGCTCCGCCTCGGCGCGCACCCGCAGGGCGTCCTCGCGGTCGCGTGCAGCGTCGGCGACGAGCTCGCGCACGTGCGCGGTCGCGCGCGCGGCCTCCTCCTCGGACTCGCGACGAAGCTGCTCGGCGACGACTTGTGCCCGGAGGAGGACCGCTGCGGGGGGTGGAGGTGACTCCGCGGTCATGGCGCCCATCCTCGCAGAGCCCGGCCCCTCGGTCGATGCCGCCTCAGAACAGCAATGCCGTGCCCGGGTCCTCGAGGATCCCGGCCACGTCGGCGAGGAAGCGCGACCCCTTCTCACCGTCGATGTGGCGGTGATCGAACGACAGCGCCAGCGTCGTGATGTCCGCGCGACGATGTCGTCGCCCACCACCCACGGCTGCTTGCGGATCGCGCCGAAGCACAGGATCGCCGCCTCGCCGGGGTTGATGATCGGCGTACCGGCATCGACACCGAAGACACCCACGTTGGTGATCGTGAAGGTCCCCCGGCCATCTCGGCCGGCTGCGTCTTGCCGTCGCGAGCGGTCGCGGTCAGCCCGGCCAGCGCACCCGCGAGGTCGACCATCGAGAGCTGGTCGGCGTCCTTGATGTTCGGCACGACCAACCCGCGCGGGGTGGCCGCGGCGATGCCGAGGTTGACGTAGTTCTTGTAGACGACCTCCTGCGCTGCGTCGTCCCAGAACGAGTTGATCTCCGGCGTCCGCTTCATCGCCAGCATCACCGCGCGGGACAGCACCAGCAGCGGCGAGACCTTGGCGTCCTTGAGCTCGCGACGCTTCTTCAGCCGCGCGACGAGTTCCATGGTGGCCGTCACGTCGACGGTGATCCACTCGGTGACGTGCGGGGCCGTGAACGCGCTCCCCACCATCGCGGTCGCCATCATCTTGCGCACGCCCTTGACCGGCTCGCGCGTCTCCCCGGCACCGGAGGTCGAGGGGGCCGCGAAACCGGAGGTTGAGGAGGGCGCGCTGGCGCCCGTCACGAAACCGGAGGTGGCACCCTCCACGTCAGCCCGCGTGATCACCCCCGTTGGCACCGGTCCCCATCAGCGTCGTGATGTCGATCCCGAGGTCCTTCGCGAGCTTGCGCACGGGCGGCTTCGCCGGGGCGCGTACGGCGTTGGGCGACTGTGCAGCGGCCGGCACCAACGCCTCGGCCGGAGCGGGGGCGGGACCCGTCGAAGCGGACGTCGCGGGCACGGCCGGCTCGTCGACGGGTGCGACCTCGTCGGACCGGGCACCGCCCGGGGCGAACGAGCCCCGGACCTGCATCAGCGTCTGCGCACCGGCAGCGGAGGCCGGCGACGCGGAGCCACGACGGGCCCGGCGCTGCGGTCCGCGCTCGGCCTTGTTACGACCGACCAGCGACTCACCCTCGCCGCCACCGGACGCGGCGGGGTTGGAGAGGTCCATCTCGGACAGGTCGGCCTCGGGGGCCGGCGCGGCAGGAGTCGCAGGAGCAGCGGCCTCGGACGGGTCTCCGACCGAGATGATCGGCGTACCGACTGGACCATCTCGCCCTCGTCGACCATCAACGCGAGGATCGTGCCGGCATAGGGCGACGGCAGCTCGACGAGCGACTTGGCGGTCTCGATCTCGACGATGATGTCGTTGATCTCGATGACGTCGCCGACCTTGACCTTCCACGAGACGATCTCGGCCTCGGTGAGGCCTTCGCCGACGTCGGGCAGCTTGAACTCGGCCATGTCAGAACTCCAGCGAGCGGTCGACGGCGTCGAGGACGCGGTCGAGGTCGGGCAACCACTCCTCCTCGATGCGCGAGGGCGGGTAGGGGGTGTCGAAGCCGCCGACGCGCAGCACCGGGGCCTCGAGGGAGTAGAAGCACTCCTCGGTGATCCGGGCCGAGAGCTCGGAGCCCATGCCGAGGTTGACGTGCGCCTCGTGGGTGACGACGACGCGTCCGGTGCGGCGGACGGACTCGTAGACGGGCTTCATGTCCAGCGGGGAGAGCGTGCGCAGGTCGATGACCTCGAGCGACTTGCCCTCGTTGGCGGCCGCCTCTGCGGCCTTGAGCGCGGTCTTCACCGTCGGGCCGTAGGCCGGGACGGTCACGTCGGAGCCGGCGCGGACGGTGCGACTCGTGAACAGCGGGTCGGGGGTCGCCGACTCGTCGAGCTCGAGCTTGTCGGCGTGGTACTGCCGCTTCGGCTCGAGGAAGATCACCGGGTCGTCGCAGGCGATGGCCTGCTGGATCATCCAGTAGCCGTCGACAGGGTTGGAGCACGCGACGACCTTGAGGCCGGGCGTGTGCGCGGAACTGCGCCTCCGGCGACTCACTGTGGTGCTCGACCGCGCCGATGCCGCCGCCGAAGGGGATCCGGATGACCATCGGCATCTTCGACTTGCCCTGCGAGCGGAAGGTCATCTTCGCGACCCGGCACACGATCTGGTCGTAGGCGGGGTAGACGAACCCGTCGAACTGGATCTCGACGACGGGCCGGTAGCCGCGCAGCGCCATGCCCACCGCCGTACCGACGATGCCGGACTCGGCCAGCGGCGAGTCGATGACGCGGTCCTCGCCGAAGTCCTTCTGGAGGCCGTCGGTGATGCGGAAGACGCCGCCGAGCTTGCCGACGTCCTCACCCATGATCAGGACCTTGGGGTCGTCCTCCATGGCCTTGCGCAGGCCCATGTTGAGGCCCTTGGCGAGCGTGATCTTCTGCAGGTTGCTCATGCGTGCTCTCCCTCGAACGAGGCGAGGTAGGCGGCGTAGCCGCCGTCGCTGGGCGGCGAGCTCGTCGGTCATCTCGGTGTAGACGTGGTCGAAGACGCTCATCGGCGCCGGGTCCGGCAGCGCCTTGCAGCCCTCGCGCAGGTGGTGGCCGAGCTCCTTGGCCTCGTCGTCGAGGGCGTCGATGAACTCCCCGGTCGATCAGGCCGTTGCGGCGCAGGTAGACCTCGAGGCGCTTGATCGGGTCCTTGAGCTTCCAGTGCTCGACGTCGTCGGAGAGCCGGTAGCGCGTCGGGTCGTCGGTGGTCGTGTGCGCACCCATGCGGTAGGTGTAGGCCTCGACCAGCGTGGGGCCCTGCCCGTCGCGCGCACGCTGCAGCGCGGCCTTCGTGACGGCGTACGTCGCCAGCACGTCGTTGCCGTCGACGCGGACGCCCGGGAAGCCGAACCCGAGGGCGCGCTGGTAGAGCGGGATGCGGGACTGGCGCTCGATCGGCTCCGAGATGGCCCACTGGTTGTTCTGGCAGAAGAAGACGACCGGCGCGTTGTAGGACGCGGCGAAGATGAAGCCCTCGTTGACGTCGCCCTGCGAGGACGCGCCGTCACCGAAGTGGGCGATGACGGCCGAGTCGCGGTCCGGGTCGCCGGTGCCGACGGCGCCGTCGCGCTGGATGCCCATGGCGTAGCCGACGCCGTGCAGCACCTGCGCGCCGATGACGATCGTGTAGAGACCGAAGTTCTTCTCGGCCGGGTCCCGGGCGCCCCGGTCGACGCCGCGGAAGAGGCCGAGCAGGTCGAGCGGGTCGATGCCGCGGCAGTAGGCGACGCCGTGCTCGCGGTAGGTCGGGAAGACGTAGTCCTGCGGGCGCAACGCGCGACCGGCGCCGATCTGCGCGGCCTCCCCGGCCGAGCAGCTGGGCCCAGATGCCGAGCTCGCCGTGACGCTGGAGCGCGGTGGCCTCGGTGTCGATGCGCCGGGTCAGCACCATGTCGCGGTAGAACCCGCGCAGCTCCTCGGCGGAGAAGTCGTGGTCGAACTCGGGGTGGTGGACGCGCTCACCCTCGGGCGTCAGGAGCTGCACGAGCTCGGGGCCGCCGTCCTGCTGCGAAGGCCCGAAGACCTCCACGAGATCCGGGCCGAAGCCTCCGGTGGTCACTGCGGGGTCGCTCATGGCACTCCATTCGCTAGCGGCTGCTCGGGGTCACCGGGCACGCCGACGGCTGTCTCTTGGCCATGCTGCCGTAGGCGTGTGTGACCCCGACCACATGGTGCAGCCAAAGTTATCCGGCCCACCACCCCGGGCGCGAATCGGACCGGGTCGTATCTTGTCGGCCGTGCTCCTCCGACCCGCTCTCACCGGCCTCCTCGCAACGGTCCCGGCCATCGCGCTCGCGGCGTTCGCCGTACCCGCTCAGGCGGAGCCGACGCCTCGACCGGTGCTCGCGGGAAACTTCGCCGACCCGGCCGTGGCCGTGCACGGCGACGGCTTCGTCCGGGTTCTCGACCGGCAGCCCGGTGCCGCGGTCGTACGCCGACGGGCCGGCCGATGCCCGGCGCGCGGGCGCCTCCGCGCTGGTCCGCCTGCCGTCCCGGGTCGCACGACGACGGCGACATCTGGGCCTCGGACATCGCGCGGGTCGGGAAGTGGTGGGTGCTCTACTTCGCGGCCCCGGTCCGCGGGCTGGGCGAGTACGGCCGCTGCATCGGCGTCGCCCGCTCCCGCTCGGCCACGTCCGGCTTCAAGCCGGTCGGCGGCAGTCCCCCGGTCTGCCCGCCATATGCCGGGACACCAGCCGTCGACGTGCCGCCCGCCGAGGACCCTGGTGCCGATCGCCGTGGCGGGCCTGCCCCGGGCCGGGGTGATCGACCCGTCGCTGGTGATCGCCGGTGGGCGACCGCACCTGCTCTACAAGACCGACCGCATCCCGTCCTCGATCCGGCTGCTGCCGCTGTCGAGGAGCGGACTGCACGCGGCCGGCACCAGCGTCGAGCTGTTCCGCCACGACGGCGTGCTGGAGAACCCGGTGCTGATCGAGCGACCCGCGGGCTGGGTGATGCTGCTGTCGCAGGGCGACTTCACCCGGTGCTCCTACCGGACGGTCTGGCGCCGCTCGACGTCGATCCTCAACTGGGTCGGGGCGACCACGGGCGTGCTCCTCGACCAGTCCTCGCGGCTGTGCGGCCCGGGCGGCGCCGACGTCACGCCGATGCCGCACTCGCGCAGGCTGCGGATCTTCTTCCATGCATGGACCTGCCACGGTCGTACGGCGCCGTGCGGGCCGGAGATTCACCGCGACAAGCTGCGGCACCGGGCCCGCGCCGTACGACCGATGTATGCCGCCGACCTCGACTGGGTCGACGGCGTCCCGGTCATCGCCGGCTTCCTCTAGGCCTGTCGGTTTGCACTGACCCCCGGCGTCGGGGTATCAAGGTGGTGCCTTGAAGGGGGTTCCCGGCATGCCACGTCACCTGATCCGATGGGCCGGCGCACTGACCGCGCTGGCCACCCTGCCCGCCCTGCTCGCGCTCGCGCCGGGCTCGTCCACGGCCAGCACTGCCGACGAGCGGAAGGCCGCGGCGGCTCCACGTCCACTCATCTGGGACCGCGACTTCGGCGACCCGAGCGTCGTCTTCGACGGCACGAAGTGGTTCGGCGCCGCGACCGGGTTCCGCGCCCGTAGCTCGGCGTCCGACTACGACTGGGGCCACTGGAACGCGACCGGCGACCTCCTCAACGGCAGGCCGGCGTGGGCCAAGTTCGCCGGCGTGTGGGGCCCCGACCTCGAGCAGAGCCCGACGGGCTGGCTCGCCTACTACACGATGCCCTCGCGCGGTCTCCCCCACGAGCAGGACCGCTGCATCGGCGTCGCCACCTCCCCCGATGCTGGGCGTCACCTTCACCCCGGTCAGCAACCGGCCGCTCGTGTGCCCCGACTACTCCACGACCCAGCCCGCGTTCGACCCGGTCGCCGGCCGCGTCGGCCTGCCGCGGCGGGGAGTCATCGACCCGTCGTCGTTCATCGCCGACGACGGCCGCCGGTTCCTGCTCTACCGCACGCAGGGCAAGCCATCGACGATCCGGATGATCCGCCTCAACGCCGCCGGGACCGGGACCTTCGGCCGCAGCCGCGAGCTGATCCGCGACGTCGGCGTGCTCGAGAACCCGATCATGGTCAAGCACGGAGGGTGGTACTACCTGATCACCTCGCGCGGCGACTACGGCGACTGCCGCTACCGCACGATCTGGCGCCGTTCGAAGTTCCGGCACCAGAGCTGGCAGGGCACCCGGGGGCACGCGCTGGTCAACCGGCAGAACTCCGGTGTCTGCGGCCCCGGCGGTGCCGACTACGTCGAGGCGACCGCCGCCCACGCCAACCGGCTCTTCTTCCACGGCTGGGTCTGCAAGGGCACCAACCTGCCGTGCTACCAGAGCTACCGGGGCGCGCAGGACTACGAGGACGTCGGGAAGCGCGCGCTGTACGCCGCCCGGTTGCTGTGGACCAAGGACGGACCCGTCCTCTCGGCGTTCGTGCAGGGCCCGGAGCCGGTCCCTCCTACGCCCACCCCGACGCCCACGCCAACGCCCACGCCCACGCCGACCGAGACCCCGACCGTCACCCCCACGACCCCGCCGCCGACGTCCCCGACCAGCCCGCCGACGTCCCCCACGGTGACCCCGACGACGACGTCACCCACGTCCCCTCCGACCACGTCCCCGACGGACAGCCCATCTCCCTGAGGGCACGCTTCGTCGGTCGTCCGACCCTCGCGCGCTCCCGCCGACCGGGCGCAAAGTCCCGCGTTCCCCCGCCGACCGGGCACAAAGTCCCGCACTTTGTGACCGGTCAGTCGTCTGCGGGCGCACTTTGTGACCGGTCAGCGGTTGTGGGGGTCAGCCAGCCTGACTCGTCCGGGCCCTTCGGCACGATCTGCGTCGGGTTGATGTCGGTGTGCACGCGGTAGTAGTGCGCCTTGATCTGCTCGAAGTCGATCGTCTCGCCGAACCCGGGCGTCTGGAACAGGTCGCGCGCATAGGCCCACAGCACGGGCATCTCGCTCAGCTTGTTGCGGTTGCACTTGAAGTGCCCGTGGTAGACGGCGTCGAAGCGCGCCAGCGTGGTGAACAGCCGAACGTCGGCCTCGGTGATGGCGTCGCCCATGAGGTAGCGGCGGTCGGCCAGCCGCTCCTCGAGCCAGTCCGGGGCGGTGAAGAGACGGTCGTACGCCGAGTCGTAGGCCTCCTGCGAACCCGCGAACCCGCAGCGGTAGACGCCGTTGTTGACCTCGGTGAAGACCCGCTTCATCACGGCCTCCATCTCCTCGTGGAGCTCGACCGGCCACAGGTCTGGCGCGTCCGGGCAGGTGGTGCTCACGCCACTCGAAGAAGAGGTCGTGGGTGATCCACGGGAAGTCGTTGGTCACGACCTTGACGGTCGACACCTCGACGATCGCCGGCACCGTGATGCCGCGCGGATAGTCGGGCACGCGGTTGAAGTAGGCCTCCTGCAACCGCTCGATGCCGAGCACCGGGTCGACGCCGCCGGGGTCGCGGTCGAAGGTCCAGCTCCGCGCGTCGTGGGTCGGTCCGGGCGTACCGAGCGAGATGACGTCCTCGAGGCCGAGCAGGCGCCGCACGATGATCGCCCGGTTGGCCCACGGACAGGCGGGCGCCGCGACCAGTCGGTAGCGCCCGGGCTCGACCGGCCAGACGGGGGCGTCCGGGTCGGCGCCTGCACGAGCCCTCGAGCGGATCCGCCGGGGTCGAGCCAGCGCGGACGCGATCGGGGATGTAGGTCATGTCCCGCTCGAACGGCTTGCCCTTCTCGCTGTACGTCGCACTGTCGGCCATGGCTACATCATGCCGCTTTCAACCAGAACCGCACGCACCACTCATGTAACCGGCGTCTACCCGGACTGGCCGGCCGCTGCAACGGCCGGGCAGTCGAGGTAAACGCCGGTTACATGGGGGTCAGATGTGCTGACCGGTCCCTTCGTCCGTGGGTCGGGTCGACGCGCTTGACGACGAGTCCGCGAGGCGCGCCAGCTGGCGGGCCGCAGCGTCGCGACCACCCGAGGCCGAACGCCGGGGCCGCGGGCTGCGGCACCGCCGACGACCAGCGCACCGAACGCGAGCTCGATGATCGAGTCCGCGATCCCCATGTAGGACAGGCCCATCGCGACGAACAGCACGAGCGTCGCGTAGCGCACGACGGTGCTCCCCGTGCCCGTGACGAGCTTGGCGAGCAGGTTGGCGATGAAGAACCCGGCGGCGATGATCGCCCCGCCGAACAGCACCCGGCCGCCGAGCTCGAGCACCTCGCTGAGGAACTCGGTGATCTGCGGGAAGGCCAGCACTGGGCCGCCATCACGGCGAAGAACAGCACGATCGCGACCCGGGCGACCTTGGCGATGACCGGGGTCGCGCTCTTGCCCTCGGGCAGCACCTCCATGGCCGTCAGGGCCCGATCCGTGCCGAAGCCGTCGAGCACCTGCTCGAGGATGTCGCCCGCGAACCGGGCGATCATCACGCCGATGCCGAGGATCAGCGCCGCCGCGATCACGAGCGGGATCGTGTCGAAGATGGTGGTCAGCATCTGCTCGGCCGGGTCCGAGATGGACTTGATGCCCGGGATCTGCAGCGCCGCGATGGCCACCACGATCATGATCAGTGCGTAGACGACGGTCGCCGGGGTCTTGGGAAGCGCGGACAGTCCCGAGGACGTCGAGCCGTCGGCGTACGCCGTCGTGGTGGTGCCGGTCGTGGTGGTGCCGGTGCCCGTCTGCTTGTCCACCGTCGACCTCGCCGAGCTGAACCACCGCTCGAACGGCACGGCGCCGAGCGCGGTCTCGATCAGCTGCCGGACCACCTTGGCCACCAGCGCACCGATGAAGAACACGAACAGCGCGCCGATCAGGTTGGGCAGGAACTCCATGACGCGCGTCAGCAGGGTCTGGATCGGCTCCAGCACCCGGTCGAGCGCGAAGACCCGGAGGATGGCGACCGGGCCGAACAGCCACACCAGCAAGGACGCGGCGGTGCCCAGCGAGCTGCCCCGGGGACTCCCCGTCACCCCCAGCCCGCTGCAGCGCCGGCACACGGCTGGTGAGCTTGGTGAACGCCCATCTCACGACACGGGCGACGATCCGGGTGATCAGCAGGATCACCAGTGCGGTGCCCGCCTTCTGGGCGATGTCCGCCCAGTCGATGTCGTTCCAGAATCCAACTGAAGTGTCCATCTGGGTAACCTCCGAGTAGTTCCCCCGCCCCTTTCACTCTTCCGCAAACTTGCTCGGTTGTTAACCCCTGAC
The DNA here is from genome assembly GCF_024703895.1 of Nocardioides sp. B-3. Classification (GTDB taxonomy): domain Bacteria; phylum Actinomycetota; class Actinomycetes; order Propionibacteriales; family Nocardioidaceae; genus Nocardioides. The sequence goes on along the minus strand of NZ_CP087968.1, from coordinate 1,959,716 downwards.
CTTCATAGCACGAAGGTCTGCGCCAGCGAGATCAACCGGTTGTTGGCCTCGGTCTCGCCGATGGAGACCCGTGCTCCCTCGCCGGCGAACGGGCGCACGACGATGCCGAGCTCGTCGGCAGCAGCGGCAAACGCGGCCGTCCGCTCGCCCGAGTCGAACCACACGAAGTTGCCCTGTGCGTCGGGGATCTCCCACCCTGCTTCGCGTACGGCGCCGACGACCCGGTCCCGTTCGGCCACCAGTGCATCGACGCGCTCGAAGAGCGCATCTGAAGCAGCCAGCGACGCGATCGCGGCAGCCTGCGCCACCGACGAGACGCCGAAGGGCAGCGACACGGCACGGAGCGCCGCAGCCAGCGGAGCCGGCCCAACGGCGTAGCCGACCCGGAAGCCGGCCAGCCCGTAGGCCTTGGAGAAGGTGCGGGTCAGCACCACGTTGGAGTGGGCGCGGTAGGTCGCGAGCCCGTCGATCGCGTCGTCCATCCGGACGAACTCGAGGTAGGCCTCGTCGACCACCACGAGGACCCGCGACGGAACGCGCGCCACGAACGCGTCGAGCTCGGACTGGGTGACCGCCGGTCCGGTCGGGTTGTTGGGAGTGCACACGATCACGACCCGGGTGCGGTCGGTGATCGCGGCGGCCATCGAGTCGAGGTCGTGGCGGCCGTCGGCGAGCACCGGCACCCTGACCGACACGGCGGCGGCCGCGGTGGCGGCGATCGGGTAGGCCTCGAAGGAGCGCCACGCGTAGACGACCTCGTCGCCGGGCTCGCAGAAGGCGTTGAAGAGCTGGTAGATCAGTGCGACCGACCCCGTCGCGGCCGCCGTGTCGTCGACCGGCACGTCGAGGGTGTCCGACAGTGCGGCGTACAACGCGCTGTTGCCCATGTCGGGGTAGCGGTTCATCGCCGCGGCCGCGCTCATCGCGGCGTCGAGGACGCCCGGCAGCGGCGGGTAGGGGTTCTCGTTGGAGGAGAGCTTGAAGGTCGTGAGGCCGGGTCGCGGCGTCGGCGGCTTGCCGGGAACGTAGGTCGGGATCTCCGACACGTTGCGGCGGGCCTGGGGTGTCTGCGGCATGCCGCTCACCCTAGGACGTGGCTACTTCTTGCGCTGGTTGAGGCGGCGCTCGATGCGTGCCTCGGGCTGCCCCGGGACCTTGGCGATGAGGGCGACCCGGTTGCGGTAGGCGAGATAGCCACCGACGACGAGCACCAGCAGGATGATCAGTTCCATGTCGCGACACTACGCCGACGCCAAGGGCGGAAGAGCAGCGCGAGCAGCACCCCGACCGCGCCCCCCGATGATCGCGCCCGCGAGATTGTCGACCATGTCGGTGATGTCGCAGGCTCGGCCGATCCGCGAGGCGGCGAGCTGCAGCGTCTCGATGCCGATCGAATAGACCCCGAGCGCCGCGATGCCCAGCGGCGCGAGCGCCTGTGCCCGGCGCCAGCGGGCCACGGCGAGGACCCACAGCGCGCCGGCCGGCACGAAGACCGCGATGTTCAGCAGCCGCTGACTTCCGGGCAGGATCCAGAACCCGTCGGGCGCCGGTCCGCCGTAGTCCGGGGAGCACTGCGTCTGCGCCCGGTCGACGGGCACGACGCCGATCCCCCAGCGCGCCGGGATCAGCGTGAGGATGGCGATGCAGACCACGGTCCAGCAGAAGCCGGCGATGGCGATCGCGGTCACCCGGCCGAGGCGTCGCGTCAGCAGGCGGGCCAGGGCCGGCGAACACAACGAGCGAACCCACGCAGCCCGAGAGCATCACCCCTGTCCCGCCGATCGTCACGGCCACGAGACTAGCGGCGCCCACCACCCCCGCCCGCAGCTCAGCCCCCCACCCCGCCGTCTGCGCAGTGAGGGGCCGAGCGTTGCTGCTACTTCTTGAAGGAGAAGAAGGCGGGCGGGCTCACCTCACCCGAGCCGTACTCGACGAAGGCCGCACGGCAGGTGTTCGCGTAGGACGCCGGGGTCTGCCAGTTGATCTGCCGGGTGCCGTCGTCCGGGTACTGCAGGCCCGAGCCGCCGGTGGCGTACTCCTCGACCGCGTCGACCGGGTCACCAGCGAGCGTGGAGCACGGCACGCCGTAGGACCGCACACTGCCGATCTCGGCCGGGTCGGAGACCGGGACACCCGCGGCGTCGGTGAGACGCCACTTCAGCGGGACCGTCTGGCCGGCCTTGGCCTTGTTGGTCATCCCGTCCATCTCCACGGGCGAGAAGAAGCCCTCGAAGTCGTACTCCACGACCCGGGCGCCCGGGACACATCCGGTCGCCGGGTCGGCGACCTTGCCGAAGCGCAGGTTGTCGACCATGACGGCGGAGTCCGGGATCGCGTCGCCCCGGTCGAAGATCGACAGGTAGAGCGTGTGTGCTCCGGGCGTGACCGGCGTGGCCGCCGTCAGCAGCGGAGTGGCACCGTCGTAGGTCGTGCCGGCCGCGTTGGCCGCATCGAAGGACGTCACCCCGGCCGCGTTGATCGAAATGGGGTTGTTGGCCGGGTCGAAAGCGAAATTGTCCGGCGCGATGATGGTGCTTCCGCTGGTCGTCCAGTGCTCGCGTCCATTTCGGCGATGAATGCGTCATTAAAGCTCGACCCGACATATTCGGGGAATTCTTCCGAAAGGAACCTGAAGTCCATTCCGACCATGCAGTTCACTCCCGCCGGGGCCGTGAAATCGATTTCCAGCACCGAGACGTCGCGGTCGGAGTCGCCGCGCAGGGGAGCACCGCCCTCGGTCGACTCCGGAGCTGCCGGCGGTGTTGGCGTCGTCGGCGAGCTCGGCCCCACCGGAGGTCAGCAGTGCGTAGCTGTCACCGTTGGTCGGGAAGCCGGCCAACGGCGTGGTGGAGACGGCATTGGCGCCGAGCGACGGCGCGATCAGCGTTCCGCCCGTCACCTGCGAGGCGTTCGTGAACAGGGCCCGGCCGAGCGCGTTGGCATCGATCGACGGCGTGATGACGGCCCGGGCGGCCAAGGGCGCGAGCAGCACAGCGGCGACCCCGGTGGTGGCGAGCATTCCAAGAGACTTGCGTCTAAACATGACAGATATTCCCCTCGAGATATAAAAAGCGACCTCAATGGGTCGCCCAGAAGAGCCACGTCGTCCGACACCGCTCATTGAAAACGCTAACCGCGTTCACTGCATTCGTCACGGAGGTCTAAGACCACTTGTCCCCACTGGGGTATATCTGCCGTGTGATGTATCAAGGAGCGCTTGTGCTGCTCGGGCGCCTAGGCTGTCGCGCATGGGATTCCTCCTCAAGCTTCTTGCGTACGCCGCCGGGCTGGCCGTCGCCGCCCGGTTCCTCGACGGCATCCGCTTCACCGGCCCGTCCCACGGTTCCGCCTGAAGTGCAGGAGAAGGTGCTGCCGCTGCTCGGCGTCGCCCTGATCCTGACGCTGATCAACACGTTCATCCGTCCGATCCTCAGCGCGATCTCGATCCCGATCACGATCCTGACGCTGGGCCTCTTCCAGCTGGTGATCAACGGCCTGATGCTGCTGTTGGCAGACCGGATCGCCGACGGCTTCGACATCGGCTTCCGCGTCACCAGCTTCCCGGGCGGCGGTGGTCGGCGCCGTGATCATCACCATCGTCGGCTGGGCCGTCGACGCGGTCACGGGCGAGTGACGTCCCTGCCGGCTCCGCACGAGCTGGGGCGGTACCGCGTCGCCTTCATCTGCTCGGGCAACATCTGCCGATCGCCCAGTGCCGACGTCGTGCTCCTGTCCATGCTGGCCGAGGCCGGGCTCTCCGATCGCGTCGAGGTCGTCTCCGGTGGCATGGGCGACTGGCACGTCGGCGACCCGATGGACTCGCGATCGGCGGCGGCGCTGGCCGCGCGGGGTTACGACCCGTCCCGGCACCGCGCGCAGCAGGTGCAGGACACCTGGTTCGGCCGCGACGACGTGCTGTTCGCGATGGACGAGAGTCACCGCAGCGACCTCGCCCGGCTCGGCGATCCGGCCCGGATCCGGCTGTTCGGCGACTTCTGATCCGGAAACCCCGGGTGTGGAAGTACCAGACCCCTACTACGGTGGCAGGGATGGCTTCGAGGAGGTGCTGGACATGATCGAGCGCACATGCCGTGCCCCGGTCCCCCACATCGAGCGAGCCCTCTCGCCCTCATGACCCGCCAGCCGCTGGTCGCCAAACGTGCCGAGGAGCTCCTCGACACGTCGGTGGTGTCGACCGCCCCGGTCGCCGGCGGGGACATCGCGACCGCTACCCGACTGCGCCTGTCCAACGGTCAGGTGGCGCTGATGAAGACCCTCGCGCACGCACCCGAGGGGTTCTTCGAGGCCGAGGCCGCGGGGCTGCGCTGGCTGGCTTCGGTCGAGGGTGGCGTGCCCGTGCCTTCCGTCCTCGCGGCCGACAGCGACTGCGTGATCCCGGGCCCGGGTCGAGCCGACTCCGAAGCACCAGCCCGACGCCGCGATCAGCTTCGGCACAGCGCTCGCGACCACTCACCGCGCCGGCGCTTCTGACGTACGGCGCCGCGCACGACGGCTTCATCGGTCGCCTCCCGATGCCCAACAAGGCCTGCGAGACCCGGCCCGAGTTCTATGCCGTACGCCGAGTGCTGCCCTATCTCAAGCTCGCTCGCGACCGCGGAGCGGTCACCGAGGGCGAGGCCGCCACGATCGAGTCGGTCATCGGCCGGCTCGCGTCACTGATCCCCGACGAGGCGCCCGCACGGCTGCACGGCGACCTGTGGAATGGCAACTGCATCTGGGGTGCCGACGGCGCCGTCCACGTCATCGACCCCGCGGCCTACGCCGGCCACCGCGAGGTCGACGTGGCGATGCTGCACCTCTTCGGCCTCCCGCACCTGCCGCGGGTGATGCAGGCCTACACCGAGGCCTTCCCCCGGCCGACGGCTGGGAGGACCGGCTCCCGCTGCACCAGCTCTTCCCGCTGCTGGCCCACGCCTGCATGTTCGGTGGCGGGTACGGCGCCCGCGCGGCCACCGTCGCCGCGCGCTTCGCCTGAGCGGCCTCGCACACCTCCGAGCGGCGCTTCGCAAGGCTGCGTCAACAACGACGCAGGCGCGCACGGAGACGATGCGGACGACGGGGCGGCCGGACGGGTCAGCCGAAGGTGCCTCGCAGCCCCTTGTCCCGGATCTCGAGGAGCACCTCGAGCTCGGCCGCCGTGCTGATGCTCACCACGCAGCAATCATCTCAGCGTCCCTGCCCGGTAGGCGTTGGCCGCCCGCATCGCAGCCTCCATCTCGAGCCTCTTCTCCTGGCACGGCCGACTCGCCCCATGAAGCTCCACTCGCTCGAGTGGAAATCCATTCACGGTCCAGCGGGCGGACAGCCTCGCCGCCTGAAGTTCCACTCGTGCGAGTGGAAGTCCATTGCGGGTCACCACGCCATCGAGAATGGACGCCGCAATCGCTGCACCGTGGATGCAGCCACTTCATCACTCGACTCTTCAGCCCACCCTCAGGCACTGCTGGCATCCTTGGCCCGTGCCCCAGACCCGTCCCCGTGTGCTCGTCGTCGACGACGACAAGGCCGTGCGCGAATCGCTGCGCCGTTCGCTCGAGTTCAACGGCTACGACGTGTCGCTGGCGGCCGACGGCGCGGAGGCGCTCGCCACCCCGGGGACGACTCACCCCGACGTGGTCGTGATGGACGTGATGATGCCCCGGCTCGACGGCATCAGAGACGACCCGCGCTGCGAGCGACCGGCAACGACGTACCCGTCCTCGTCCTCACCGCCCGTGACGCCGTCGGCGACCGGGTGGAGGGGCCTGACGCGGGAGCCGACGACTACCTCACCAAGCCCTTCGCGCTCCCAGAGCTGCTGGCACGGCTGCGTGCCCTCCTCCGCCGGGTGGTGCCGACCGAGGACGACGAGTCGCTGGGGTTCGCCGACCTGACGATGGACATCGGCTCCGCGACGTACGCCGCCGCGGGGAGCGCGCGATCGAGCTCACCCGCACCGAGTTCACGCTGCTCGAGATGTTCCTGCGACGACCACGGCGCGTGCTCGAGCGGTCGTTCATCCTCGAGGAGGTGTGGGGCTACGACTTCCCGACCAGCGCCAACTCCCTCGAGGTCTACGTCGGCTACCTCCGCCGCAAGACCGAGGCCGAGGGCGAGCCGCGGCTGATCCACACGGTGCGCGGCGTCGGCTACGTGCTGAAGGAAGCATGATCGAGCGGACCGGTCGCTGGCACTACCGGCGATCGCTCGCGTCGCGCGTCGCGCTGCTGACGACGATGGCGGTCGGCGCCTCGATCGCACTGATGGCGCTGGGCGCCTTCATGGTGATGCGGATGCAGCTGCAGTCCTCGCTCGACGAGTCCCTGCTCAACCGGGCCCGGCTGGCCGCCGAGTCGACGGCCCTGTCCCGAAGCCACCGCGCAGGACGTGCCGGCCCGGATGCTCGGTGCCGCCGACGTCCGCGTCATCTTCATCACCGCCGAGCGCGGCGTGCGCTCGGCCGACAACCTGCCGAACTTCCAGCTCGGCAAGCCGGAGCTGGCGGTGGCCGCCGGGCAGTCGCCGTCCGCGATCCGAACGGTGGTCGACAAGGGCGGCGCGCGCTACCGCGTCGCCACGGTGCCCGCCGGCAGCGGCCGGGCGCTCGTGCTCGCGCAGGCACTGGAGTCGCAGGACCGCACGTTGCGCAAGCTCGGGACCGTGATGCTCGTCAGCGGCGCGCTCGGCGTGCTCGCGGGCCGCGCTCGCGGGCTGGGCGGTCGCGACCAACGGTCTTCGGCCCGTACGGCGACTGGCGCTGTCCGTCGAGCGCAACGCCGCCACGGAGAACCTCACCCCTCTGCCCGTCGAGGGAGACGACGAGATCGCCCGCCTGACCAAGGCTTTCAACCAGATGCTCGGCGCTCTCTCCGCGTCGCGCGACCGCCAACGCCGCCTCGTCGCCGACGCGAGCCACGAGCTCCGGACTCCGCTCACCTCGCTGCGCACCAACCTCGACCTGCTCGCCCGGGCGGACGGTTCCACCGGTGACCTGCCGGAGGAGTCGCGACGCGAGCTGCTCGACGACGTGCGCGGCCAGATCGAGGAGCTCACCACCCTCGTCGGCGACCTCGTCATGCTCGCCCGCGAGGAACAGCCCGAGGCGGCCGTCGCCACCCCTCGACCTCGCCGAGGTGGCTGATCGCGCGGTGACGCGTGTACGCCGCCGCGCTCCGGGAGTCGACTTCGACGTACGCCTCGATTCGTGGCCGGCGCAGGGCGACGCCACCGGCCTCGAGCGCGCGATCACCAACCTGCTCGACAACGCCGCGAAGTGGAGCCCGCCCGGCGGGACGATCACCGTGCGGCTCGAGTCGGGGGTGCTGACCGTCGACGACGAGGGCCCGGGGATCAGCGCTGCCGATCTTCCGCACGTGTTCGAGCGGTTCTGGCGCTCCGACGAGTCGCGCTCCATGCCGGGCTCGGGGCTCGGGCTGGCGATCGTCAAGCAGGTCGTCGACCAGCACGGCGGCCGGGTCGTGGTCGGCGCGTCTCCGGCCGGCGGGACGCGCCTGTCGGTCTCGATCCCGGGCGTCTAGCGAGTCGGCGCAAACCACCCGCCGAGTCGGCGCAGATTACATGCCGAGTCGGCGCAACTTGCGCCGACTCGGGGTGCAACTTGTGCCGACTCGGGGTGCAACTTGTGCCGACTCGGGGTGCAACTTGTGCCGACTCACCTTTCGAAGACTGACAGCAGCTTCGCGGCCTTCCAGCGCGACTCGGCCCACTCGTCGTCGAGGTCGGAGCGGACCGTGATGCCGCCGCCGGTGCCGAGCGTCCAGCGGCCGTCGCCGGCGGTCATCAGCGAGCGGATCACCACGCCGAGGTCGGCCGGGCCGTCGCCGCTGATCCACCCGAAGGCACCCGCGTAGACGCCGCGGGGCGTCTCCTCGACCTGCTCGATGATCTCCATCGTGCGCAGCTTGGGAGCACCCGTCATCGAGCCCGCGGGGAACAGTGCGCGGAGCGCCCTGGAGCGTCGAGACGTCGTCGCGCAGCTTGCCTCTGACCGTCGAGACGAGCTGGTGCACCGACTCGTAGCTCTCGACCTGCATCAGCGCCGGCACCTCGACCGACCCGACCTCGCACACCATCGCCGGTCGTTGCGGAGCAGGTCGACGATCATCAGGTTCTCGGCGCGGGTCTTGGGATCCTGCGCGAGGCGCTTGCTCAGAGCCTCGTCCTCCTCGTCGGTCCCGCCGCGCGCGGCGTCGTGCCCTTGATCGGCTTGGTCTGCAGCGTCCGGTCGGGGGTGATCAGGGCATAGCGCTCGGGGCTGGAGGACAGCAGCCGGGCCCGGTGCCCCTCGACGTCGTGCTGGAGGAACCCCGCGTAGGGCGCGGGGTTGAGGTCGCGCAGCCGGAGGTAGGCATCGGCCGGGTGCTCGGTCGATTCCGTGGCCAGCCGGTAGGTGAGGTTGACCTCGTAGGAGTTCCCGGCGCGCAGCTGCTCCCGGACGTCGGTGAACGCCTCGGCGTACCCACTGGGGACCTCGAGTTTCGACACGCTCGCTGCGCTCGCTGCTCAACCAGCGGCCCGGAGGGTGCTCGAAGATCCGCACGTTCCGCGCCCGCATCCACACGGCGTCGGGCAGGGCGGGGCCGGGGCGGGCGGGCAGGTCGGGGCGGCAGGCGTAGCCGAAGTAGCCGAACCACTGTTCGCCGGGACTCATCATTGATTCGAGTACGGCGAACACGTCATCGCCCACGACACTCGACTCACCCCCCGCGTGACGAGTGACCTGCCGCGAGGCCGCGGAGTAGGTCAACGACACGTCGTCCTCGTCGAGCCAGCCGATCAGCGAGCGTTGCCCGGACCACTCGCGCGCCGCCGCCGCCGTCGAGCCAGAAGCAGCGCCGGTGCTCGGCCGCGACGGAACGGAAGAACTCGATGGGGGTGCTCATCGCAGGAAGTTCGCGATCAGCTCGAAGCCTTGTGCCGACAGGATCGACTCAGGGTGGAACTGCACGCCCTCCAGCGGCAGCGAGCGATGGCGCACTCCCATCACCACATCGTCCTGCGACGACCGGGCCGTCGCGAGCAGCGACGACGGCAGCGTCGTCGCAGCCAGCGAGTGGTAGCGCACGGCCTCGAAGTCCGGCGGCAGCCCCGCGAACACGCCCTGCCCGTCGTGGCGGATGATCGCGACGTCGCCGTGGGCCGGTTCCGACGCGGGAGACCACTCCGCCGTACGCCGTCACGAGCCCCTGCATCCCGAGGCAGACGCCCAGCACGGGCACCGTGCCGGCGAGCAGCACCTCCGTCCCGACCGCGAAGTCGGACGGTGACAAGGGGTGACCGGGCCCGGGCGACAGGATCACGTGCGAGTGGGCGAGCACCTCGGCCGCCGACACCGCGTCGTGCTGCACGACCGTCGGCAGCACCCCGGTCACGCTCGCGACGAGATGCACGAGGTTCCAGTGTAGGAGTCGTGGTGGTCGACCACGATGACGTCCGGCGGCACAGGCCGAACGCTAGTGGGTCGTCAAGATGTGATGAGTCGGCAGTTGCCGGGCACGGGCGCGTTGGCGGTCGGGCCCGAGCAGAAGTCGAAGTCGGCGATCTTCTGCATCATCAGCTTCACCTCGGCCGCGTAGCGGCTTGGCGAAGGAGTTGGTCTTCTCCCAGATGCGGTTCTTGTAGGGATAGAACTCGTAGCCGTAGTCGTGCCGCTGCGGCGCGTTGTCGAAGTCGTAGCGGATCAGCAGACCGGTGCGACTGCGTACGGCGACGTACGACGGGATCCGATCGAGCTCGTCACCGTTCAGCGCGGAGTCGGGATCGGCCTTCGTCAGCGCCCGGGCGGTGTGCTCGAAGAAGACGTAGTTGCGACGGACCAGCGCCGGGTCGGCGAACGTCGGCACCAGCGAGGCACCGAAGCGGTAGGGCTGCGGGGCGACGCCGGCGATCTCCTCGAAGGTCGGCGCGAGGTCGATGTTGGAGGTGAGCTCGGCCCGCGTGCCCTTCACGACGCCCGGCCCGACGACGAGCAGCGGCACGTGCACGTCGGTGTCGTAGGCGGTGCCCTTGCCGCGACCGAGGCCGTTCTGGCCGAGGTGGAAGCCGTTGTCGGAGGTGAACACGACATAGGTGTTGTCGTCCACGGTGCGCAGGATCTTGCGGACGGTGCGGTCGATCGACTGCGCCATCATCGCGCGGTTGCGCAGGTCGTTGACGCTGACGGCCGCGCGGGAAAGGGTTGGCCCTCGTGTTCCAGTGCTTGGTCTTCTTGCCCTTGGCGTTGAGCGGGTGGTTGTCCGGGCGGTTGTCACCGAAGCCGGGCAGGCGTCGGGTCGTCAGGTCGGTGCACGCCACGCGGCCGCAGTTGCCGGGCTTCCCGTCGTGCGGACGGTCGCGGAACATCGGCGGGAAGACGGGGTCGCCCGGGTAGTAGGGCTGCGGCTGGGTGCGGTTGTGCGGCGCGTAGGCCGCCACCTCGAGGAAGTACGGCGCCGTGGCGCCCCGGTGACGCTTGATGAAGCTCATCGCGTAGCGCTCGATGACGCTGCCCGCGTAGGCCCGGTCGCGGACCGCCATCGGCGCGGAGAACGGCGGCGCGTCGTGCTGCCCGGCCTGCAGGCGACCGTTGGCGAGGTAGCTCGAGCCGAAGTCCCAGCCGTCGTAGCCGGATCCGAAGACGACGTTGAGCTCCGACCAGCCCGGGGGCGCCGGCGGCAGCGCACGGCCGGGGACCCACTCGTACTCGTTGAGGTACTTCCCGACGAAGCCGGTGGTGTAGCCGGCCGACTGCAGCGCGACGTTGAACGCCCGCTCGGGATTGCCGTGGGTCTCGAAGGCGGGCCAGCCACCGAGCGGCATCCCGCTCGCGGTGCCGGAGGTGTTGGTGCGTACGCCCGTCTGGTGCGGGAACTGCCCGGTGAACAGGCTCGAGCGCGACACGCAGCACAGCGAGTCGACGACGAAGGCGTGGGAGTAGTCGGCACCGCGACGGCGCATCGCGCGCACGGACCGCATGGTCTGCACGAGGTCCATCGAGAAGTCGTCGACCGGGACCAGCACGATGTTGGGCCGGGTCGCCATCTGCCGGGCGGCCTTCGGCTCCGCGTTCACGGCCGCGACCCGGAGTCGGGTCTCGGGCTGGTCGGCCCGGCCCCGGGGGCCGCCCGGGGTCGTGGTCTCGGTGGCCACCCCGCCACATGCGGTCACCGCGAGCAGGCAGGCGGCAGCAACCGATCGTCGTACGAACTGCAAGGACTCCCCCGTCCAGAGATGTGGCGTCACCATGGTGACGCACGGGCTGCTGTTTCCGTTGCCCGACGCACCCTAACCCAAAGTCGAGTGTTTTGGTTGACTATTCCCCGACGAGGTCGCTGACGAGGTCGTGGATCAGGTCGTAGCCGTGCTCGGTCAGGATCGACTCGGCGTGGAACTGGATGCCGCGATAGTGCGGACCGGCCACCGAGTGCACGTCACCGGTCGCCTCGTCGCGCTCGACAGCGACCCCCTCGGGCAGGGTCGCCGGGTCGGTGACGCGACCGACGAAGGTGTTGTAGAAGCCGACGCGCTCGGTGCGCCCGCGATAGGGGATCGGCGACTGCGTGCCCCGGAAGACGATGTCCTTGAAGGCCAGCGGGATGCCGAGGCACTGGCACAGGGTCTGGTGGCCCGGGCACACCGCGAGGAACGGCTGGTCACTGGCCAGCAGGTCATCGACGGCCGTCCGGAAGGACGCGATCTTGGGGTGCTCGCCGTCCGCGGGGTCGCCCGGCCCGGGGCCGACGATGACCGAGTCGGCGCCGTCGAAGGCACCGGGGCCGTAGTCCTCGTGGCGGACCACGGTCGAGCTCATGCCGAAGACGCCGAGCACGTGACGCAGCATGTTCACGAAGTCGTCCTCTCCGTGCAGGATGACCGCGCTCTTGCCCTTCAGCGTCGGGTCCGGCGGCGCGCCCCCCCGGTCGGTCAGCCAGAAACGGCTCAGCCGCTGGTTGCGCGAGCCGAGCGCGAGCAGCACGTCCTCGTCGCGCGCCAGCGCGGCGATCGCGTCGCTGTCGGTGGTCGCGCGCGGCACCGGGCCGAAGGCGCTGAGGATGCCGCCCGCCTTCGCGTGCGTCTCCGCCACTTCGTAGGCCGCATCGCTGTCGCGCACCAGCGTGGCACCGGCCGTCACCTTGAGGTGTCCGTCGGGCGCGACGTCCGCGGTGCGGATCAGGATCGGGCTGTCCATCGTCGGGTTGCCCTGCTTGTCACGGCCGAACAGCGCGAGCGCCGACCCGTAGTAGCCGCGCCCCTCGGTCTCGTAGTTGCTGATCAGCCGGCAGGCGTTCTCGACCGGGGCGCCGGTGACCGTGGCGGCGTACATCGTGTCGCGCAGGATCTCGCGCGGATCGCGGTCGCTGCGGCCGGCAAGGAGGTATTCGGTGTGCACGAGGTGCGTCATCGGCTTGAGGAACGGCCCGAGCACCTGACCACCCTCGTGGCAGACGTCGCACATCATCTTGAGCTCTTCGTCGACGACCATGAAGAGCTCGAACATCTCCTTCTCGTCGGCGAGGAAGTCGAGGAGTCGCTCCTTCAGCTCCTCCTCGTCGCCGCCCTTGCCCACGCGGAACGTCCCGGAGATCGGGTTCATCCGCACGTCGCCGCCCTTCACCGACACGTGCCGCTCGGGCGATGCCCCGATCAGGAACCGGTCGCCGGTGAAGAAGATGAAGGTCCAGTAGGCCCCGCGCTCGTGCACGAGCAGGCGCTTGAAGACGGTGAGTGCGCGCTCGACGTCCCAGTCGGCGATGACCGCGCGGTAGTGCCGGCCGATGACGAGGTTGGCGCCCTCGCCCCCGGCCGATCTCGTCCTTGATGATCCGGTCGACGATGACCGCGTAGTCGTCGTCGTCGACGCCGAAGCCGCCGCGGTCGGCGAACTCGATGGGTACGTCGGGGAGTGCCGCGATCAGGTCGTCGACCGCGACCTCGTGTTCCTCGGTGATGTCGACGACCACGAGCGGGGTGCCGTCGTCGATCACGTCGAAGCCACGCTCGGCGATCTGGCGGAACGGCACCGCGACGAGTCGGTCGGCGCTGCGTCCCGGCTCCGGGATGCCGTCCTCGAGCGGGATGTCGAGGATCGAGTCGACCTCGCTGCGGGTGCCGCCGACGATGCCGGCGGTGGCCGCTGCCTTGCGCCGGATCACCGCCCACGCCTGCTGCCCCCGGACCTGCTCCGGGGAGGGTGCGGACGTCAGCGGCGGCAGTCATGGCCGAAACCCTAGTTGTCGCGCCGCCCGGCCCTTTGCCACATCTCAGCGCCGGCCCGGCTCGCGCCCGCTGCCGGGGTGGCGGCACATCGTGGTTCCGTTCGCCGTACGGCGCAATGTGCCGCCACCGCCGCGGCACCGTGCAGATCTCGGCGCTGAGGCTCCGCTCAACTGAGGCAGTTCGCCAGCCATGTGACCAGCCGCACGCTCACGGCGTACGGCGAAGCGCCCAACTACCTCCGTTGGTGGCTCGACACTGACGTCTGCGGGCGCCCCTGCCGGGGTCCGCGGTAGTCCAGTGGCAGTTGGTCGTCACGGTGCTGATCCAGCAGCCATCTGCCACTGGACTACCGCAAGGAAGCCTCAGCTGACGGTCGTCAGCAGCTGCGTGGCGCGGGTGAGCACGACGTAGAGCGTCGCGCGACCGGTGGCCGACTCGTCCTCGATCTCCCGGGGGCGTACGACCACGATGGCGTCGAACTCCGGGCCCTTGGTGTCGAGGCCGGTCAGCACGACGACGCGGTCCTCGCCGCTCGGGGTGACCGAGGAGTCGATGGCCGCGCGAGCACCGGCGGCGTCGGACGCGAGCTCGGGCCACGAGGCCAGCCAGCCGTTGACCTCGGAGCGGCGTGCGACCGGGACGACGATGCCGACGGTGCCGGAGACCCGGCCGGCCACGGCGAGGACCTCCTCGCGGACGGTCGCCTCAAGGTCGGACGCGGTCACTTCGCGTGGCGGGGTGCCGGTGCGGCGTACGGCGTCGGGCAGGTCTGCGCCGAGCCCGACCCGCTGCGCGTAGGCGGCTGCGAACTCGTAGATCTCGGCCGAGTTGCGGTAGTTGGTCGACAGGTGGAACTCGTGGGTCTGCTTGCCCTCGAGCGCCTCGGCCCGCGCCGCAGCGGACTCGGCCGGGATGGGCCACGACGACTGCGCCGGGTCGCCGACGATGGTCCAGCTCGCGGTGCGGCCGCGTCGCCCGACCATGCGCCACTGCATCGGCGTGAGGTCCTGCGCCTCGTCGATCAGGACGTGCGCATAGCCGTCGTCCTCGATCCGGTGGGTCGGCGGCGCCCATGCACGACCGGAGGGGGCGTACTCCCGATCGGCGGCCGTCGTCAGCTCCTGCAGGTCGACCCCGCCCTCGAGCGCGGTCAGGGTGTCGTCGCGGTCGTGGTCGGCATCGGTGCCCGGTGGGGACGTCGCCGAGTGCGTAGCGCAGCTCGTCGATCAGCGGCACGTCCTCGACGGAGTGGCCGCTGCCGTCCCACGACTTGGTGAGCAGGCGCTGCTCCTCGGGCGTGAGGATCCCGTCGGAGACGCGGTGCAGGAACTCCGGGTCATGCAGCCACGACAGGACCGTCGGCGCGTCGAGCGGCGGCCACCGAGCGGTCGCGAAGTCGACGAAGCGCTGGTCGGAGAGCAGCTCGGAGTTGAAGTATTCACGGCCCTGCTCGCGACCGCGCTCGCCGCGGACCCGGCGCCACAGCGCGTCGAGCAGCGCGTTGGCCACGCGCGGCAGCTGCCGGTTGCGGCGTCCCCGGGACATCAGCTGTCGGCGTACGCGCCCCAACGTCGCCCGATCGAGCTTGAGCCGGTCGTCGCGCCAGAAGTAGTCGAAGTCGCCGCTGCTGCCGGGGACCTGCTGGCGGGCGGTACGCCGCAACACCTCCGCCATCCGGTCCGAACCCTTGATGTCGGCGACCGCGGGCTCGTCGTGGCGCGTCGCACGCAGGCCGTCGACGACCTCGCCGAGGCTGCGCAGCGCGACCGCGGTCTCGCCGAGGCTCGGGAGCACGCGCTCGATGTAGCGCATGAAGACGCCGCTGGGGCCGACGACGAGCACGCCGCCGGACTCGTATCGGCGGCGGTCGGAGTAGAGCAGGAACGCCGCGCGGTGCAGCGCGACCACGGTCTTGCCGGTGCCGGGGCCGCCGGAGATCGACACGACGCCCTTGCCGGGCGCGCGGATCGCCTTGTCCTGCTCGGCCCGGATGGTGGCGACGATGGAGTGCATGGAGCGGTCGCGGGCGCGGCCCAGCTGTGCCATCAACGCACCCTCGCCGATGATCGGCAGGTCGGTCTCGGCATCGGTGTCGAGCAGCTCGTCCTCGACTCCGATGACAGTACGGCGATCGGCGGACAGCACCCGGCGGCGGATCACGCCCTGCGGCTCGGCGGCCGTGGCCCGGTAGAACACGCTCGCCGCGGGGGCGCGCCAGTCGATGAGGAGCGTGTCGCGATCGGCGTCGCGCAGGCCGATCCGGCCGATGTAGCGCGGCTCCTTGTCGATCTCCTCGGTCAGGTCGAGGCGGCCGAAGACGAGACCCTCGTGCGCCGCGTCGAGCTGGGCGATCCGCTTGGCCGCCCGGAAGACCATCGCGTCGCGCTCGACGAGGCCGCCCTCGTGCTCGAGCTTGCCGCGCTCGTGACCCTCCTTGGCGAGCTGGGCCGCACTGAGCGCGCTGGCCTCCAGCTGGAGGTAGACGCGATCGACATAGGCCTGTTCAACCGCGATCTCGCGCTCCACGAGCTGATCACTCACTCGGGCATCCCCCATGTCTCGGTCGTCCACCGTCAGGAAAGCGGCAGAAGATCAAGACTACCGACCCACAGTGACGCGGGCCTACTTCTTGCGACTGAGGAACGCCGTCATCGCTTCGCGCGTCGTCGGAGGCGAAGAGCCCGGCGGAGAGCGCGGCCATCTCGGCCCCGCGGGCGTCGATCCGCCCGATCAGATCGGCGTTGAGGATCCGCTTCGACTCGCGCAGTCCCCGGGGAGCACCCGTCGCCGGGGACGCGCACACGGCCGCGACCCGCTCGTCGATCGAGTCGTCGGGCACGGCCATCGTCACCAGTCCGTACGCCGCAGCGTCGGCGCCGGAGAACACCTCACCGCCGAGCGTCGTGAGAGCGGCGGCGCGCGGGTTCATCCGGTGGTGCACGGTCAGGCTGATGATCGCCGCGGCCAGGGCCGAGCTTCACCTCGGTCAGCGCGAACGTCGCCGACTCGTTGGCCACCACGATGTCCGCCGCGGCGACGATCCCGATGCCGCCGGCCCGCACTGCGCCGTACGCCCTGACCACGACCGGCTTGTCCATCGACACGATGAGTCGCTGCAGCTCGACGATGCGCCGGGCGCCCTCCTCCATGCCGTCGGCCGTGGCCTCGGACAGGTCGGCGCCGGAGCAGAAGACCCTGCCGGCGGAGGCGATCAGCACGACCTTCACGGAGTCGTCGGCAGCGGCGGTGGTCAGGTGCGCGAACAGCTCGGTGACGAGCTGCCTCGACAACGCGTTGCGGTTGTGCGGCGAATCGAGGGTGATGGTCGCGACGGCATCAGCGACTGAGTAGTGGACAAGCTCCATGCCGCCATCCTGCACCAATCCGCGCACGGCCCTGCGACGAACCCTCGGCGTGCTGACACGACTGCTCCACGCCCTGTTCGGCGTCCTCGCCACCCTCGCCGGTGTCGCGGCCGCTCACCTCGTGGCGGCCCTGACCGTTCCTGCGGCCTCGCCCGTCCTCGCGGTCGGCTCGACGGTGATCGACCTGACCCCCACTCCCGTCAAGGAGTGGGCGATCAAGAACTTCGGCACCGCCGACAAGCCGATCCTGATCGGTTCGGTGATGCTCGGCGTGCTCGTGCTCGCCGGCATCGCCGGCATCATCGCGGCCCGCCGGATCACGGTCGGCCTGCTGATGATCGTCGGACTCGCCGGCCCGGCCGGCGTGCTGGCGCTGATCCGCCCGACCGCCGGGCCACTCGACCTGCTGCCCAGCGCGGTCGCCGCACTCGTCGGTGTCGTCGCCCTGTGGTGGCTGCACCGGCTCGAGGAGGCCGGGTCGGACGCGGGCACGACGGGACCGACCCGTCGCGGCGTCCCGGGTCGCGGCCGGCGGCATCGCAGTCGCCGCTGCCGCGTTCGGCGGCGCCGGACGGTTCATTGCGGCGTACAGGCTCAAGGGCACCGACATCGAGCTCCCGACCGCGACCGACCTCGCCAAGCCGCTGCCGATGGGCCCGGAGGAGAAGGTCGGGGGGATCTCTCCGTTCCGTACGCCGACGGGCGACTTCTACCGGGTCGACACCCGCCTCTCGCTGCCCATCGTGGACGCCGAGTCCCGGTCACTGACCATCGACGGCGACGTCGACAAGGAGGTCACGCTGACGCTGGCGGACCTCTACGAGCTCGAGGTGATCGAGCGCGACATCACCCTGACCTGCGTGTCCAACGACGTCGGCGGTCCCTACATCGGCGCCGCCCGCTGGCTCGGGGTCCGCCTCACCGATGTCCCGGCGCTGGCCGGCATCGACAACACCACGGCCGACCAGATCCTCTCGACCGACGTCGACGGCATGACCATCTCCACCCCGCTCGGCGTCGCCACCGACGGACGGACGCGACGCGATGATCGCCTTCGGCATGAACGGCGGACCGCTGCCACGCGAGCACGGCTTCCCGGTGCGCATGGTGGTGCCCGGCCTCTACGGCTTCGTCAGCGCCTGCAAGTGGATCTCCCGGATGACGCTGACGACCTACGACGCCGAGCAGGCCTACTGGACCGAACGCGACTGGGCCACCGACGCCCCGATCAAGATCTCCAGCCGCGTCGACACGCCCAAGCCGCTGTCCGACAGCCCCGTCGGACGCACCTTCATCGGCGGCGTGGCGTGGGCCCGGGGCGTCGGCATCGACAAGGTCGAGGTGCGCATCGACGGCGGTCCGTGGCAGCAGGCCACGCTCGGCCCGGACGCCAACAACGACTACTGGCGCCAGTGGTACCTCGAGTGGGACGCCGACGCGGGCCAGCACTTCGTGGCCTGCCGCGCCACCAACAAGGACGGCGAGGTGCAGACCGCCGCCCGGATGTCGCCCTTCCCCGAGGGCTCCAGCGGCATCCGGGAGATCGCCGTCAACGTCGGCTGAATCTTTTTCCCGCAGTTCCAATCCGCCTCGACCGAGGCACCGAACACCCACCGGAAAGACACTCCCGGGGCCACCGGCTCCGGAGCCCCTCACGAAAGGCAGTTCCCATGAACCGCATTGCCCGCAAGACCGGCCTCGCCACGATGGCGCTGACCCTCTCCCTCGGCATGGCTGCCTGTGGCGGCGACGAAGAGCCCACCAGCACCGACACCGCCTCTGAGACCACGTCGGAGACTCCTTCGGAGGAGCCTACTGAGGAGGAGCCCGCAGCGTCGGGCGCCGCCGACGGCACCTTCGGTGAGGGGCTGCGCCGCCATCCCGACCGACCCGTCCGACCCGGGCTCCTTCGAGGGCATGGCCACCGAGCCGGTCGCCACCGCCGCCTCGGGCAACCCGCTCCTCAAGACCCCGGTCGCCGCCGTCACCGAGGCCGGCCTCGTCGACACCCTCAACTCGGCCGAGGGCATCACCGTCTTCGCCCCGACCGACGACGCCTTCGCCAAGATCCCGAAGAAGACCCTCGACGCCGTGCTGGCCGACAAGGCGACGCTGACCGCGATCCTGACGCACCACGTCGTCGGCGAGACCCTGACGCCCGACAACCCGGCCGGCAAGTTCGACACCTTGAACAAGGACAAGCTCGTCGTCAAGGGTTCGGGCGAGGCCTTCACCGCCGACAAGGAGGAGAAGGCCAACATCATCTGCGGCAACATCCAGACGGCCAACGCGACGGTGTACGTGATCGACACCGTCATGATGCCCCAGATGTAATAGTCAGACATCGAGACAACGGCCTGAGGATCAACAACCGTGGATCACCTGAAGTCCGTACCTGACGGGGTGCCCTCATCGGAGGGCACCCCGTCGGGGGACGCATCAGCTCGACTCGGCTCACTCATGCAGCGGTCCAGCCGCGGCGACGAGGCTGCCTTCGCCGAGCTGTACGACGCAACGTCGGCCCGCGCCTACGGGCTCGCACTCCGGGTGGTCCGCAACCCCGCCCACGCCGAAGAAGTGGTCCGAGAGGCCTACCTCGACGCGTGGCGCACCAGCAGTCGCTTCGATCCCGCTCGGGGGAGCGCAATCGGCTGGCTCCTGACGATCGTGCACCGCAAGGCAGTCGACCGGGTCCGCTCGGCCGAGGCCTCCTCGGCTCGCGACGCGACATACCACCGAGAGAGCCGTCCCGTGGAACACGATTCGACGCTCGAGGCGGCGCACGCCTCTCTCGAGGCCCAGCGAGTCCGCACCGCGGTCTCGGGCCTCACCTCGGTCCAGCGAGAAGCAGTGGAGCTCGCGTTCTTCGGGGGATACACACATACACAAGTAGCAACGATGCTCGACGTTCCTGTCGGCACCGCCAAGACCCGCATCCGGGATGGACTCATCCGGCTGCGCGACGCGATGGGAGTTGGGTCATGAGCGACATCCACAAGCTCACCGGCGCCTACGCCGTCGATGCGGTCGACGACATCGAGCGCGCCGCCTTCGAACGACACGGCCGAGTGCGAGGACTGCCGCGACGAGCTCGCCAGCCTGCGCGAGACCACCGCGATGCTGGCCGAGTCGGTCGCGGTGACGCCGCCGCCCTCGCTGCGCGCATCGGTGCTCTCCGGCATCTCCCGGGTCCGCCCGCTGCCCCCGGTCGTCACGCCGTCGAGGCGTGTTGCGTGGTTTCCACTTCTGGTCGCCGCCGCCATTGTCGCCGTTCTCGGTGTTGCCGCTTCCGTCTGGCAGCCGTGGGCGCCGTCCGACAACCCCTCGCTGACCGCCGCCGAGCAGGTGCTCCGAGCACCCGATGCGCAGTCGGTCAGCGTCGACCTCGGTGAGGCCGGCAAGGCGACCGTCACCCGCTCGGAAGTCGCTGCACAAGGCCGTCATCACCACCGAGGACATGGCCGCCGCGCCGAGCGGGCAGGTCTACCAGCTCTGGCTGCAGCAGCGGGGCGACATGGTCTCGGCCGGCCTGATGGCAGGCGGAGGAGACGAGGAGATCGTGCTCGAGGGCGATGCCGCGACCGCCAGCGCCGTGGGCGTGACGGTCGAGCCTGACGGCGGCTCGGAGGAGCCCAACCTTCCACCCGTCGCACTCTTCGACTTCTCCGAAGCGACATGACCACCGCGCCCCGTCACATCGGAGTCATTGGCTCCGGTGTCGCTGGCCTGACCGCTGCGTACGTCGCCTCGCGCACCGCGCACGTCACGCTGTTCGAGGCCGACGATCGCCTCGGCGGCCACGCCGACACGCACGTGGTCCCCTCGCCGGCAGGCTCGTCGGACCCCGACCTGCGCATCGACACCGGCTTCATCGTGCACAACCGACGGACCTATCCCACGTTGTTGCGCCTCTTCGCCGAGCTCGGGATCGCCACCCAGCCCTCGGAGATGTCGCTGTCGGTGTCCGACCGGGGCACCGGGGTCGAGTTCGCCGGCGCTCTCGGGGCCCGTGGACTGTTCCCGACCCGCTCGGCGCTGCGGTCGCTCGACCACTGGCGGATGCTGGCCTCGATCCCGCGCTTCCACCGGCAGGCACGTCGACTCCTGGCCGCAACGTCATCCGTCGATGGACCCACTGGTGCATCGACGTATGACGGCACCGCGGACCAGACCCTGCGGTCCTTCCTCGACGAGGGCGGCTTCTCGGAGCACTTCGTCCGCCACTTCATGGAGCCGCTCGTCGCCGCCGTGTGGTCGTGCGACCCGGAGACGTCGCTCGACTACCCCGCGCGCTACCTCTTCACCTTCCTCGAGCACCACGGCATGCTCGGCGTCTTCGGCTCGCCCGAGTGGCGCACGGTCACCGGCGGTTCGGGGACGTACGTCGACGCGGTCGCCACCCACCTGCAGTCGGTCCGCACCGGCACCAAGATCACCTCGGTGCGCGAGCTCGACGACCGGGTCGAGGTGACCGACGGCAACGGCCGGGTCCACAGCTTTGACGCGATCGTGATCGCCACGCACCCCTTCGCAGGCGCTGACCATGCTCGAGTCGCCGACGGTCGCCCAGACCGAGGTCCTCGGCTCGCTGCCCTACTCCGCCAACACCGCGCTCCTGCACACCGACACCTCGCTGCTGCCGGCGGCGCCGAACGCCCGGTCGAGCTGGAACTTCCAGCGTCCCGCCACCCCCGACCGGCCGGGTCACCGTCACCTACGACCTGACGCGACTGCAGCGGCTGCCGACGAAGACCCGCTACCTCGTCACTCTCGGCGGCGAGCACCTCGTCGACCCGTCGACGGTGATCGAGCGGATGGAGTACGAGCACCCGCTCTACACACCCTCGTCCGTGGCCGCCCAAGGAAGACTGCCGGAGATCGACAGTGACCGGGTCACCTTCGCCGGTGCCTACCACGGCTGGGGCTTCCACGAGGACGGCGCGCGCCCGGCCTCGCTGCCGCGACCCGGCTCGGGCTCACGTGGCCAGCTCCTTCCGGCGTCACGACTCCGCCGATCGAGCCCGGCCTCTTCCGGACCACGATCAGCCACACCCGGCGCACCCCCTTCAAGCGGACCTTCGAGCACAAGTCGCACCTGTGGCTGGTCGATCTCGACGACCTGCCCGACCGCGGCCTGCTGGCCCGCTTCGAGGGCGCGCGACCACCTCGGGTCGCCCTCCACGACGATCCGCGGCAACGTCGAGGCGTTCCTCGCCCAGCACGACGTCGACCCGGCGGGCGGCCGGATCCTGATGGCCGCCAACCCGCGTTCGTTGGGCTACTGCTTCAACCCGATCTCCGTCTTCTGGTGCTTCGACGCCAGTGGCGCGCAGGTCGCAGCCGTCGTCGAGGTGCACAACACGTACGGCGACCGCCACGCCTACCTCGTCCACCCTGACGAGCAAGGTCGGGCCGGGACCGCCAAGGCGATGTACGTCTCGCCGTTCCACGGTGTCGACGGGCACTACGAGCTGGCGATCCCCCGTCCGACCGACCGGCTCGACATCGCCGTCACCCTGCACACCGCCGACGGGCAGCCCTTCAGCGCCGGCGTCACCGGCGAGCGGGTCACCACCTCCGGCAAGCGCGCGGGCTTCGGGGCGGGCTGGCGCAGCGCCGGCGCCGCCCTGCGCGGCAGCGCCCTGATCCGGGTCCACGGCATCTGGCTGTGGGCTCGACGACTCCCGGTCCGCCCCCGACCGACCCACCACCCGGGGAAGGTGTTCGATGACGAGCCCGGCCAACAACCCAGTCCACAGCACCACCCCGGACACCACGACGGACATCGCGGCGCCCGGCGATCCCCGGATGCCCGGCCTCGAGCCCGTGTCCAAGGGTCCGCGCACCACCGTCTCGGCCGCGATCGCGCGCCGACTGTTCTGCCGCTGCGATCCGCCGCCTGGACGTGCTGGTCGAGGAGGCCCCCAACAGCCGGGGCATCGGTCGCACCTTCGGTCGCGGTGGCCCGCGCATGGTCATCCACCGCCCGGAGGAGTTCTACGCCCGCATCGGGCGCGACGGGCTCATCGGCTTCGGCGAGGCCTACCTCACCGGCGCCCGGGACACCGACGACCCGGCCGGCTTCCTGACCGTGCCCGCGGCCCGGATCGCGACGCTGATCCCCGAGTCGTTGCAACGAGCGCGAGCCGTCGTCACCCACCGCACCCCGCACCACCATCGGAGCACGGAGGCCAACAGCCGGGCCAACATCGCGCATCACTACGACTTGTCGAACGAGCTCTTCGCGCTCTTCCTCGACGAGACATTGAGTTATTCGTCTGCCCTGTTCACCACCGCCTTCGTCGCCGGCCCCGACGGGCCTGATCACCTGGTCGCGACTGAACCAGAAGCCACCGACAACGGATCCGACTTCGCCGAGGCCCGGGCGCGCAAGATCGAGCGCCTGCTCGACGAGGCCGGTGTCACCGAGGGCAGCCGGGTCCCGGAGATCGGCACCGGCTGGGGTGAGCTCGCGATCCGGGCCGCCCGTCGCGGCGCCCACGTCCACTCGATCACCCTGTCGGTCGAGCAGCTCGAGCTCGCCGAGCAGCGCGTCGCCGACGCCGGCTTCGCCGATCACGTCACGATCGAGCTGTTGGACTACCGCGCGCTGTCGGCGCCGGAGTTCGCGGCGGCGTACGACGCGATCGTCAGCGTGGAGATGATCGAGGCGGTGGGCCACGAGTTCTGGGGCACCTACTTCCGGACCATCGACCATGCACTCGCGCCCGGCGGCCGGGTCGCGATCCGGGCCATCACGATGCCGCACGACCGGATGCTCGCCACCCGCGGCACCCAGACGTGGATCAACAAGTACGTCTTCCCCGGTGGCTTCCTGCCCAGCGTCCGGGTGATCGACGAGATCACCGCGCAGCAGACGTCACTGCGGCGCACCGGGATCCTCGAGCTCGGCAGCCACTACGCCGAGACCCTGCGCCGGTGGGACGAGCGCTTCCTCGCGCAACGCGACGCCGTCATCGCCCTCGGCTTCGACGACGCATTCATGCGGATGTGGCACTTCTACCTCGAATACTCCCGCGCCGGATTCGCCAGCGGCTACATCAACGTCCAGCAGATCACCCTCGTGAAGGAGGACGTCCGATGACGACCACGACCGAGCGTCCGACGGTCACCGCCACGGGCATCGCGCACAGGCTCGCCGAGGCCGCCCGCCCGTTCATCGGTGGTGACCTGCCGGTGCGGCTCCGGGTCTGGGACGGCTCGATCGCCGGCCCCGAGGACGCCCCGCTCGTCGTGCTCCGCTCCCCCGACGCCCTGCGCAGGCTGCTGTGGCACCCGGGCGAGCTCGGCGCCGCCCGGGCCTATGTCACCGGCGACCTCGACGTACCCGAGCAGGACGGCTGGACCCTCGACTCGGCACTGACCCACGCCTTCGCCGTGGGCCGGGAGCGTGGCCTCGAGGGCGTACGCCGATCGCCGAGCACCTTCGTCAACGCGCTGCGCACCGCGGCCGGTCTCGGCGTGCTCGGCCTGCCGCCGAAGCTCCCCGCCAGCCGGGGGCGCGTCAAGGGCCGGCTGCACAGCGCGATCCGGGACCGGCGCGCGATCAGCCACCACTACGACCTGAGCAACGAGTTCTACTCCCTCATCCTCGACCCCGCGATGGCCTACAGCTGCGGCTACCACGAGACCCCGGGCGCCACCCTCGAGCAGGCGCAGCGCGCCAAGCTCGACCTCGTCTGCCGCAAGCTCGGCCTCGAGCCGGGGATGCGGATGCTCGACGTCGGCTGCGGCTGGGGCTCGCTGTCGCTGCACGCGGCGGAGCACTTCGGCGCCCACGTCACCGGCGTGACGATCGCGGCCGAGCAGAAGAAGTTCATCGACGCCCGGATCGCCGAGCGCGGTCTCGGCGACCGGGTCGAGATCCGGCTGCAGGACTACCGCGACGTCCCGGAGCGCGACCATTACGACGCCGTGGGCTCCCGGAGATGGGCGAGCACGTCGGCGAGGCCAACTATCCGACGTACGTCGAGGTGCTCCGTCGCGCCGTCAAGCCGGGCGGCCGCGTGCTGGTCCAGCAGATGTCCCGCTCGGGACGCAAGGGCGGGAAGCACCCCGGTGGCGGCCCCTTCATCGAGTCGTTCATCGCCCCAGACATGCACATGCGCCCGGTCGGCGAGACGATCGCGCACCCGGAGCACGGGGGCCTCGAGGTTCGCGACGTGCACGGCCTGCGCGAGCACTACGTGCAGACGGTGGCGGGATGGCTCGAGCGCTTCGAGGCCAACCTGCCACGGCTCACCGAGCTGGTCGGCGAGGAGGTCGTCCGCGTGTGGCGGCTCTACCTCGTCGGCGGCTCGATGGCCTTCCGGGACGGGCGCATGGGGGTCGACCAGATCCTCATGGTGCGCCCGGGCGCGGTCCACACGCTGCCCGCCAAGCGAGCCTCGGTGAGAGCCGTGTTCGTTGTCGCAGGCATCGACCTGCTGATCTGCCTCGTCGCGATGGGGCTGACGGCGTGGGTCAGCCGGCGGGTGGGCCGCGTCTCGGTGGTCGACGTCGCCCGGGGGTTGGCGTTCGTCGCCGTCGGGCTCGCGCTCGCGGTCTTCTCCGGTCACTGGTTGTCGTGGCTGCTGGCGGGGCTCGTGGCGGTCTGGGGCGGTCGGCTCGCGCTGCACATCCAGCGCCGCTCGCGTGGTCACGGCGAGGACCCGCGCTACGCCGCGATGCTCGGCGACGCCGGCTTCGGCACCGTCATCCGCAAGGTGTTCCTCGTCCGGGGCCCGGCCGTGTTCCTGGTGTCGCTGCCGCTGATGACCGCCGCGGTGTATGCCGTCCGGTGGCCGTGGCTCGTCGTCGCCGGTGTCGCCCTGTGGCTGGTCGGGCTGGTGTTCGAGGCCGTGGGCGATGCGCAGCTGGCGGCGTACAGGAAACTCCCCAAGGACGTGAAGCCGCAGGTCATGCAGACCGGGCTGTGGCGCTGGACCCGACACCCGAACTACTTCGGTGATGCCTGCGTCTGGTGGGGAATCTGGCTCGCCGGCGCGCTGTCGACCGGCTGGTTGCCCGGGCTGCTGACGATCATCGCGCCCGTCGCGATGACCTATTTCCGGCCTTCGCCACCGGAGCACGCCTTCTCGAGCGCACGATGATGCAGCGGCCGGGCTATCCGGAGTACGCCGCGCGGACCTCGATGTTCGTGCCGCTGCCGCCCAGACGGGGCTGACGCGTTGGCGCGGATCGGACAGGTGGGGTAGAACCAACGCCCGTGTCCGAGTCCGCCGATCCCCTCGATCCGCTCGTCGAGCAGATGCTCGCGGGCGACGAGACGGCGCTCCGGGCGGTCTACCACGACGTGCAGCCCCGGTTGCTGCGCTACCTGACGGTGCTGGTCGGACCCGACGAGGCCGAGGACGTCGCGAGCGAGACGTGGGCGCAGGGGTTCCGTGACCTCGACCGGTTCTCCGGCGACGCGGACGGATTCCGCGGCTGGCTGACCACGATCGGTCGGCACCGGGCGATGGACCACCTGCGTCGACAGCAGCGCCGGCCCCGCGCGGACAGCGAGCTCGTAGAGGTCCCTGGACCGGCCGGCCGAGGACGACGTCGAGAACACCGTCACGATCGGCCTCGGCACCGAGGCGGCACTGGGGCCCGGTGGCCGACCTGCCCGCGGACCAGGGCCGAGGCGATCATGTTGCGGACGGTCTTCGGCTTCGACGCCCCGACGGCGGCGCGGATCCCGGGCAAGCGACCCGGCGCCGTACGCAGCGCCACGCATCGTGGTCTGCGAGCGCTCGAGAAGCGGCTCACGAAGGATTCCTCGAAGAAGTTTCCGCCAACCCGTGACACTTCGGGTCCCACCGACGCTGAGGGTACGAAATGAGCACACACCGCCACCTCTTCCGCCGTCAGGCCGAGACCGACCACGTCGTCGGTCCCGTCCTCGATGCCCTGCGCGCGCCCGCCCGTGAAGGCGAGCTGCGTCGCGAGGACGCGACGGTGGCGGCATTCCACAGTGCTCGACTGACACCCCCATCAGCAACAGGAGTGACATGTCCACCACCGCTCGTAGCGCCGCCACCCGGGCAGCGATCGCCACCGGCGTCGTTGTCGCCCTCTCGACCGGCGGTTTCGCGCTGGCCGCGACCGACCACCTGCCGACCCTGCCGGACCGGGCGTCCGACAAGGCCACCGCCTCGGTCGCGAAGAACCGCGCCACCTCGCCGACCACGGCCCCGACGACGACCGCCACCGCGACGGCCACGCCGACCGAGACCGAGTCCGAGAAGTCGACCCCCACTCCCAACGTCAACGGTCTGTGCAAGGCCTTCCCGGGCGCACAAGAAGCTCGACGGTGCGTGGCTCGAGAGCGCCGCGTTCGCCACCACGGCCACCGCGGCCGGCAGCGAGGACCCCGCCGCGATCGCGACCTACTGCGTGAGCGTCGTCGGTGAGCCGAAGGTCAAGCCGGCCAAGCCCACCAAGTCGCCCAAGGCGACCAAGCCCGCGCCGACCAACAAGCCGACCGCGAAGCCCACGCCGACGAACAAGCCGACCGCGAAGCCGACCCCGACCAACAAGCCGACCGCGAAGCCGACCCCGACCAACAAGCCGACCGCGAAGCCGACCCCGACGAACAAGCCGACCACGGCCGTCACCAGCTGACCCGTTCGACCCCCCTCGAGACGGTCACTGCGCAAGCGGTGGCCGTCTCGGTCATTTCGGGCGAGACTCGAGGGATGGACGCCGTCGAGGCAGCCTTCGCCGCTCTCCCACGAGCTGACTTCCTGCCGACCAGCGCGCGGTCGCAGGCGGCGTTCGACGGTCCGGTGCGGATCGCCGCCGGTCAGACGAACTCGCAGCCGCGCACCGTCGCGGACATGCTCCGGCTGCTGGACGTCCGGCCGGGGCAGCGCGTCCTCGACGTCGGTGCCGGGTCTGGGTGGACCACCGCCCTGCTCGCCCACCTCGTCGGGTCGACCGGCCGGGTCATCGGCGTCGAGCTCGAGCCGGAGCTGGTCGCCTTCGGCGACGCCAACCCGGCGGCGACCGACCAGCCCCGGGCCTCGATCAGCCGGGCGGAGGCCGGCGTGCTGGGGATGCCCGACCGTTCGCCGTACGACCGGATCCCTGGTGTCAGCGGAGCCGCGCGAGCTGCCGACCGAGCTGGTCGACCAGCTCGGCGACAACGGGGTGATGGTCATCCCGGTGGCCGGCACGATGCTGCGTGTCACCAATCCCGGCGCAGTCGTGACCGAGCACGGGCGCTACCGCTTCGTGCCGCTGCGCTGACACCTCCGACGAGTCACTCGGCGTCGGGCTTGTCCTTGTCCCGGTCCTTCTTCTTCTGCGCCTCGTAGCGACGGCGCTGCTCCTCGGCCCGCTCACGCACCTTCTTCAGGAAGTCCTCGTCCTTGACGGGGTCGTTGGGTCGAGCCCGCCCGGGTCGGTCGTACTCCGGGAAGGCCGGCGCAGCACCGGGCCGCGGGCCGGCCGCGGCAGGCCGTCCGGCAACGAGCCGGGCGATGGAGCCGGCGAGCGGGAAGAAGAGGATCAGCAGGATCCACCACAGCTTCGGCAGGTTGCGCATCCGCGACTCGTCCGTGGAGACGGCCTCGATCAGGCAGAACACCATCAAGATGATGCTCACGATCGAGAGCAGCGCGTAGACCTTGAACACGAGGACAGCATGCCCCGTTAGCGTGACCTTGTGGAGCTGTCCCCGCAAGAAGATGTCAACCGGCGGATGCTCCGGGCCCGCGACGAGATGGACCGCCGCTACGCCGAGCCGCTCGACGTCCCGACCCTCGCGGCGATCGCGCACCTGAGCGCCTCGCAGTTCGGCCGGGTCTTCAAGGAGGTGTACGGCGAAACGCCCCACCGCTACCTGCAGCGGCGTCGCGTCGAGCGGGCGATGACGCTGCTGCGGCAGACGGACCGGCCGGTCACCGACGTGGCGTGGGACGTCGGCTTCGCCAGCCTCGGCACCTTCAGCCGCACGTTCTCGACGATCGTGGGCTGCTCGCCGTCGGAGTTCCGGGTGCGGCACGAGCCGGTGCACGTGCCGACCTGCTTCATCGCAGCTCGGACCGGGCCCCGGGAGTCGGCGCCGCCCTTCCCGGGACAGACAGCGGTTTCGGAGAAGCGGACCGACCCCTCAGCGCCATAGCGTCCTCGTCATGACTACCAACCACATCACCTCCATCAGCATCAAGAGCGTCCCCGTCCTCGACCGGGACGAGGCCCCGGCCTTCTACACCGAGCACACGGGCTTCGAGGTCCGCGACGACATCGATCTCGGGTTCATGCGGTGGCTGACGATCGGCGTCCCCGGCGCCGAGGTCAAGCTGCTGCTCGAGCTCGTCGGTGGCCCCCAGCACGACGCCGACACCGCCGCTCAGGTGCGCGAGCTCGTCACCAAGGGCGCACTGGGCGGACTGTTCCTCACGAGCAGCGACATCCACGCGACGTACGCCGCACTCGACGCCGCCGGCGTCGAGATCACCCAGAGCCGGTCGAGCAGCCCTACGGCACCGACATGGCGGTCCGCGACCCCTTCGGCAACCACGTCCGGATCAGCCAGCTCGCCGACCTCACGTCCGAGCAGGTGCAGGAGACGTACGACTCGGTGCAGGCCTGAGCCTCGTCCACCCCCGGAGCGTCCGGCCTCCGTCAGGCCGGGCGCTCCACCTGCGCCACCAGCTTCACCGGAGCCTGCAGGCAGTAGGAATCTGTCAGCAGCTCGCCCAGCTCGGTCCAGTCGGTGTCGTCGTCGAGCAGCATGCCGACGACGTTGGCGCCCCAGCCGGAGCGGGAAGTAGGGCTCGCCCGAGTGCTCGAACGCCATCACCTCGTCGGGCTCGGCGCGGAACGTGATCCGGAACAACTGGTCCTCGCCGCCGAAGACGTGCGCGATCGTGGCCGCCCCCACCCGCCAGCGGGTGCCGACCCGAGCCGGCTCCTCCCGGCACTCGGACAGCGCACAGAGGATCGAGCTCAGCCGCCGCACCCACTCCTCGGGCACGAGCGGACGGTCCTTCGGCGCCATGACGCACACGATAGGACGCACCACCGACACTAGAGTCAGCGCATGAAGTGGATCCTCGCCGTCGCCGCCGTCGCAGTGACCCCGGTGCTCGGCACGGACGCACTCGCGAGCCGCGACGAGAACTGCCCGAGCGCCATGACAACCGGATTCAGCGGGTTGCACGACGCCGACGCCCCCATGGCCGGGACTGCCCTCGGCGCTTTGGGGCTGCACCTCGGCGGGGCCGAGGAGATCACCCGCGACCACAACATCTCGAAGGGGATCGAGACGGTGACCTTCCGCGGCTACGACGCCGACGGAGACCTGACGGGACGGGTCGTTGTCGAGAGGGTGCCCGGAGGTTGGGGCGAGGCCCGGGTCGACACCTGCGACCGATAGCCCACGCGTACGGGGAGAGCCACCCCAGCCCGCGACGCTACCGAACAGTCAGGGGGTCTCCGGCGCGGCGGACCCCCGTACGGTTCGGTAGCTCCGACCGAGACGCACGAGAGCGCGACCCCTACGCAGCAGGCAGCGGCACCGGGGCGAACAACGACCGCAGGAACCACGTCGGCAAGGCGCGTACGAGCGGACGCGGCCCGGCCACAGACAGGTCACCCGCCTTCACCGCTCCCATGAAGTCGGCGCGCCCCATCCAGTAGTCGACCATCGTGGTGATGTGCCCGGCGACCTCGACGTCGACGTCGTGGCCGGGATCGGTCAGGCACAGGTCGACGGTCGGGGCCTCGAGCACCAGCCAGAAGTGGCTCTTGCGATCGCTCGAGCCCTGCAGGTGGAAGTGCACGACCACGCGTTGGGGCGGCAACGCCGTGACGTCGACGTTGCGGTGGATGTCCCACATCAGCAGGGACGCGTCGTACTTCTTGGCCACCACGTCGCCCCGCGCCCAGCGCTGGCCCCAGACGCCGAGGGACTCGATCACCGATCGCAGCTCTTCACCAGCCGGGGTCAGCAGGTACTCCCCGTCGTGGTGCGTGACGACGCCCACCCGCTCCGGGGTCTTGAGCCGTTTGGAGAGCAGCGCCGGGGACATCAGGGGTACGCCGCGGCGCAGGTCGTTGAAGCGCGTGCTGCCGCAGAGCAGCTCGCGCACCACGAGCGGTGTCCACCGCTCGGTGAGCACCTCGGAGGCCATCGCCACCGGACAGAACTGGCCGTATGTCGTCGTCATCCTCTGACGGTAGGACCGCTATGGGTTCTGTACCAGTACACAATCGGTACTGGCCGCCGGAACGGTCCGGTCCGACCCTGAATCCATGACAACCATCGCACCCAGCCCGAGCATCGAGGCCCTCGCACCACACTTCAGCGGCGAGCTCATCGACCGCAACCACCCGGCGTACGACACCGCACGGCTCGTCTGGAACGGCGAGATCCAGCGCCGCCCGGCGCTCATCGCCCGCTGCCGAGGGGCCGCCGACGTGGCGGCCGCGATCCGCTTCGCCCGCGAGCACGACCTGCCCGCCTCCGTCCGCGGCGGTGGGCACGCGGTGGCCGGGCACGCGGTGCTCGACGACGGGATCGTCATCGACCTGTCGGCGATGACCGGCACCCGCGTCGACCCGGCCGAGCGCACCATCCGGGCCAGCGGCGGAGCGCTCCAGTCGGACGTCGACCGCGAGGCCCAGCAGTTCGGGCTGGCCGCGACCGGGGGGTTCGTCAGCCACACCGGCATCGCCGGGCTGACGTTGGGCGGCGGCATCGGGCACCTGATGCGGAAGCTCGGGCTGTCCATCGACGCGCTGCGCGAGTGCGACGTCGTGACGGCCGACGGGAAGTTCGTGACGGCGAGTGCCGACGAGAACGCCGACCTCTTCTGGGGACTGCGAGGCGGCGGGGGGCAACTTCGGCGTCGTCACGAGCTTCACCTTCGACCTGCAGCCGCTCGGGCCGACGATCCTCGCCGGCCTGATCGCGTGGCCGGCGACCCGGGCTTCGACCGTGCTGGCCTTCCTGCGCGACTTCATCGCCGACGCTCCCCGACGAGCTCGGGCTGATGGCCAACCTGCGGCTGGCGCCACCGCTGCCGGTCTTCCCGACCGAGGTGCACGGCACCCCGATCGTCGGGCTGATCGTCACCCGGGCCGGTGACATCGCTGCGGGCGAGGAGCTCCTCAAGCCGTTGCGGGCCCTCGGCACGCCGCTGGTCGACGCCATCACGCAGAAGCCCTACGTCGCGCACCAGAAGATGCTCGACCCGGCGGTCCCGCACGGCCGGCACTACTACTGGAAGTCGCACCGGCTCGGCCCGCTCACCGACGACGTGATCGCCATCATCTGCGAGCACCTCGGCACGATCAGCTCGCCGCTCTCGTCCGTGCCGATCTTCAGCTTCGGCGGCGCGATGGCGCGGGTGCCCGACGGTGCCACGGCCTTCCCGCACCGCGACGCGGCGCACGACATCAACATCGTCGGCTCCTGGCTGCCCGAGCAGGCCGGCGAGGCCGACCGGCACCGGGCCCGGGTGCGCGGGTTCTTCGACGCGCTCGCCCCGCACAGTCGCGGTGTCTACGTGAACTTCACGTCGGACGACACCACGTCGCGGGCCTATACATCGGGACAGCTCGATCGCCTCGGACGGCTCAAGTCGACGTACGACCCGACGAACTTCTTCAGTCGCAACGCCAACATCGTGCCGGCCTGATCACTGCGTCGGCGTCTCGCACCAGAACGGGGGGCGCGAGGCGCCGGAGTGGTACTCGTAGTCCGTGCCGTCGGCGCGCAGGATGATCCGGGACCCGTCGACCGGGGCCTGCGTGTAGACCATGCCCTCCTGCGCGCAGCCCAGGGCTGCCGTCGCGCCGAGTCACCTCCTCCATGGAGACGACCTCGACCGAGCCGGCGTCGACGTCGAGGCGGGTGGCCGGGTCGTCGACTGCGGCCGCGGCGGGACCGCTGTCGGGTGGTGAGGACGTCATGGTCGGTTCCTCCGATGGTTCAGCCGGCTCATCGGAGGAGCCACACCCGACAGTGAGTACGGCGAACGCCAGCACCCACACGGCAATCACGATGACCCGAGTCATCACCCCAGCATGACATCAGTAGGACTTCGGCAGCCCCCGGGGAGTGCATCGCCACGAAGTTGAGGATCATCTCGCGCGACACGGGGGCGATGCGACCGAGGCGGGCCCCGACCAGCATGTTGGCCGGGCCGTACTCCTCAGTGAGGCCGTTGCCGCCATGGGTGTGCACGGCCACGTCGGAGGCGTTGCAGGCCACCTCGCCGCCGGCGTACTTCGCCATGTTGGCGTATTCACCGGCGCCGAAGTCGTCCCCGGCGTCGTAGAGCGCGGCCGCCTTCTGCTGCAGCAGCCGTGACTGCTCCAGCTCGATCTTGATCCTGGCCAGCGGGTGCGCGATGCCCCGGTGCGAGCCGATCGGCTGGTCCTTCCAGACCGAGCGGTCCTTGGCGTAGGCGACCGCCTTGTCCGGGGGCGTAGCGCGCCATCCCGTTGGACATCGCGGCACCCATGATCCGCTCGGGGTTGAGCCCGGCGAACAACTGCCAGATGCCGCCGTCCTCGTCGCCGACGAGGGCCTCGGCGGGCACCCGCACCGAGTCGAGGAACAGCGTGAACTGCTTCTCGGGCGCCGACCAGCCCATCGGGATCGGCTGGCGGGTGAAGCCCTCCGCGTCGGTGGGCACCACGAACAGCGCCGGCTTGAGCTTGCCGGTCTTGGCGTCCTCGGTGCGCGCCACGATCAGCACCGCGCCGGCCTCGTCGACACCGGAGATGAAGGTCTTCTGGCCGGTGATCACCCAGCCGTCGCCGTCACGCGTGGCCGTGGTGGTGATCTTGTGGGAGTTGGAGCCGGCGTCGGCCTCGGTGATGCCGAAGGCCATCAGCAGGCTGCCGTCGGCGATGTCGGGCAGCCAGCGCTGTTTCTGCTCCTCGGTGCCGCAGCGGGTGATGATCGAGCCGCAGATCGCCGGCGAGACGACCATCAGCAGGAGCGGCGCACCCGCCGCCGCGGCCTCCTCGAGGACCGCGGCCGGGTCGGACATGCCGCCGCCGCCCCCGCCGTACGCCTCGGGGATGTTCACGCCGAGGAAGCCGTTGCGACCCATCTCGAGCCACATCTCGGTCATCTTGCCGCCCTCGCGGGCCTGCTTGGCGACGAACTCGTGACCGTACTTGCCGGCCAGCTTCTTCACGGCCTCGCGCAGCGCGACGCGTTCGTCGGGCTCGGTGAACATGGTGGTCATGGGGTTGCTCCTTCGTCGGTTTCGTGCGGGGTGACCACCGCGAGCACGGCGCCCGCCTCGACCTGCTGCCCGGCGGCCGCCGGGAGCTCGGTGAGCGTGCCGGCATAGGGCGCGGCGATGGTGTGCTGCATCTTCATGGCCTCCATCACGAGGATCGGCTGGCCCTCGGCGACCACGTCGCCGAGCGCGGCCCGGACAGCGATCACGCTGCCGGGCATCGGCGCGAGCAGCGAGCCCGCGACGACCCGGTCCGCCGGGTCCACGAATCTGGGGGTACGGCGGAGCGCGACGTGGCCGAGCGAGGACTCGACGTCCACGCGGTCAGCGTCGGTGTGGACCGTGAACGTGCGCTGGACCCCGTCGGCGTCGAGGCGCACGACCTCGGGTCCGGCCTCGAGGACCGTGACACCTTCGAGCTCGGCGGAGGTGAAGGACCGGCCGCCGAACCACCGGACGTCGAGCTCCTCGTCGCCGTGCTGGAAACGGGTGAGCTGCGGTTGCGCGACGACGTTGCGGAAGCCGGCCGGGATCCGCTGCTGGACCGGGCGGGCCGCACGTGCTCGCTCGGCAAGCGCGATGGCCGCGGCGAAACCACTCAACGCGACCGTCCCCGAACCGCCCGGCGGAGCGGCGAGGGTGGCCGAGTCGGCGCCGTCGAGCCACGTCGTGTGCATCTGCGCGTCGATGAGGACCGGGTCGCGCAGCAGGTTGACCAACAGGTCGCGGTTGGTGACCGGGCCGTGCAGCTGCGCCTTCGCCAGTGCCCCGGCCAGCTGGCGCAGGGCCTGCTCGCGCGTCGGGGCGTGCACGACCACCTTGGCGATCATCGCGTCGTAGAACGTGCCGATCTCGTCGCCGGCACCGACGCCGGAGTCGAGCCGGATGCCGTACGCCGACGGCCCCTCGAACTCCGAGACCACCCCGGGCACGGAGAACCGTGTGATCCGGCCGCTCTGCGGCTGGTAGTCGTGGGCGGGATCCTCGGCATAGAGCCGCACCTCGATCGCGTGGCCGTGAGGTGCGCCCACCTCGAGGTCGGCCAGCGACCGGCCTTCGGCGACGGCGAGCTGCAGGGCGACCGGGTCGACGCCGTGCACCGCCTCGGTGACGGGGTGCTCGACACGGAGGCGGGTGTTCATCTCCGGGAAGAAGAAGCGGTCCTTGGCGGTGTCGTAGAGGAACTCGACGGTGCCGGCGCCGCGATAGTCGATCGCCTCGGCGGCCGCCCGGGCCGCGTCGTGCAGCGCCGTGCGGGTGGCGGCGGGCAGCGCGGGGGCCGGCGCCTCCTCGATCACCTTCTGGTGGCGACGCTGCACCGAGCAGTCGCGCTCGCCGAGGACGAAGGTCCCGCCGACAGTGCCGAGCACCTGCACCTCGATGTGACGGCCGCTCTCGACGTACGGCTCGACGAACACCGTGCCGTCGCCGAACGCGGACTCCGCCTCGGACGAGGCCTTCTCGATCTCGCCGGCCAGTGCGTCGAGCGACCGGACGATCCGCATGCCGCGACCGCCTCCGCCGGCGCTGGCCTTCACCAGCAGCGGCAGGTCCGCGGCGGTCGCGGTCTCGGGGGTGAGGTTGCCCGGGACCGGCACCCCGGCTGCCTCCATCAGCTTCTTGGACTCGATCTTCGAGCCCATCTGCTCGATGGACGAGGGATCGGGACCGACCCACGTCAACCCGGCCTCGACGACTGGCGGGCGAAGGCGGCGTTCTCGGAGAGGAAGCCGTAGCCCGGGTGGATCGCGTCTGCCCCGGCCTTGCGGGCGGCCTCGATGACGAGGTCTCCGCGCAGGTAGGTCTCGGCAGGCGTGTTGCCCGGCAGGCGTACGGCGACGTCCGCGTCGAGCACGAACGGCATCGCTGCGTCCGCGTCGGAGTGGACGGCGACCGTCTCGATGCCGAGCTCGCGGCAGGTGCGGAACACCCGCCGGGCGATCTCGCCCCGGTTGGCGACAAGCAGCTTCTTGATCGTCACAGTCGGAACACCCCGAAGTTCATGGCGCCCTCGATGGGCTGGTTGTCGATCACGGACAGGCAGATGCCCGGGACGTTGCGGGTGTCGCGCGGGTCGATGACCCCGTCGTCGTAGACCATGCCGGAGAGGAAGTAGGGCATCGACTGCTCCTCGACCATCCCCTCCACCATGTCCTTGATGCCCCGGAAGGCCTCGGCGTCGAAGACCTGGCCCTTCTTCTCGGCCGACTCGCGCGCCACGATCTCCATGACGCCGGCGAGCTGGGCCGGCCCCATCACGGCCGACTTCTCGCTGGGCCGGGTGAAGAGGAAGCGCGGGTCGTAGGCGCGGCCGTTCATGCCGTAGTTGCCGGCGCCGTACGACGCTCCCATGATCACCGTGAGGTGCGGGACGGTGGAGTTGCTGACCGCGTTGATCATCTGCGCGCCGTGCTTGATGATCCCGCCCTGCTCGTACTCCGCGCCGACCATGTAGCCGGTGGTGTTGTGCAGGAAGAGCAGCGGCGTGTCCTTCTGGTTGGCCAGCTGGATGAACTGCGCCGCCTTCTGCGCCTCCTGCGACATCAGCACGCCGCGGGCGTTGGCCGGGATGCCGATCTCGTGCCCGTGCAGCCGCGCCCAGCCCACGCACAGCGCTGAGCCGTAGAGCGGCTTGAACTCGTCGAAGGCGACCTCGTTGCCCGGACCAACCCCGTCGACGATCCGCAGGATCGCGTCGCGCGGGTCGAAGGGCTCCTTGAGGTCCGTGGGGATGAGGTCGAGGAGGTCGTCGGGGTCGAGGTCGGGTTCTGCGTACGGCGCGGTCGGGGGCCGCGCCCCGCTTGTGCCAGTTCAGCCGCGCGACCACGCGGCGCGCGAGCCGCAGGGCGTCATGCTCGTCGAGGGCCGGGAAGTCGGAGGACCCGGAGGTCCGCGAGTGCATCTCGGCGCCACCGAGCGACTCGTCGTCGGTCTCCTCACCGGTGGCCATCTTGACCAGCGGCGGACCGGCCCGAGAAGACCTTGGCCTGCTCCTTGACCATGATCACGTAGTCACTCATGCCGGGGACGTAGGCGCCGCCCGCAGTGGAGTTGCCGAAGACCACCGAGATGCTCGGCTGCTTGCGCGCCGAGGCGCGGGTGAGGTTGCGGAAGCCGCGACCGCCGGGGATGAAGATGTCCTTCTGGGTCGGCAGGTCGGCGCCGCCGGACTCGGTGAGGTTGATCGTCGGCAGGTTGTTCTGCTCGGCGATCTCGCCCGCCCGGAAGGACTTCTTCAGCGACCACGGGTTGAGGGCGCCGCCCTTCACCGTCGGGTCGTTGGCCACGATCATGCACTCGACGCCCTCGACGACGCCGATGCCGGTCACCATGCTGGCCCCGACCATGAAGTCACTGCCCCAACCTGCCAGCGGCATCAGCTCGAGGAACGCGGAGCCCTCGTCGACGAGCAGCTCGATCCGCTCGCGGGCGGTCAGCTTGCCGCGGTCCTTGTGCCGCGCGACGTACTTCTCGCCACCGCCGGCGACGGCCTTGGCCTGCTCGGCGTGCAGCGCCTCGATCTTGTCGAGCATCGCCTCGCGATTCCCGCTCATGACTCCACCCCGCTCTCCAGCACTGCCTTCATCCGCTCGAGGGTCGTACGCATGCCGTTGACGTTGGTCCGGCCGCGGAACCGGCCCAGCAGCGCCCAGTAGGCGCGCAGCGGGAGGCTGGACGCGAGGCGGAAGTACTCCGTGACCTCGGTCCCACCGTCGCGCGGCGTCAGCCGGTAGCCCCAGTTGTTCGCCGTGATCGAGTCGGTGCCGACCGCGAACTCGAAGACGCGCTCCGGCTCGCAGACGGTGACCCGGCAGGGCGACCAGTAGATCGGTCCGACGCCGTTGCGCTTCACATGGCCGGCGAAGTAGGCGCCCACCTCCGGCCGGGTCGAGCCGCGGGTCCACTTCGCCTCGAAGGTCTCCGGCGAGAACTCGCCGATCCGGGTCACGTCGCTGACGAGGTCCCACACGTGGGCGGGCGAGGCGTCCATCCAGACCGAGACCTCGCCGGTGAGGGGCCTCATGAGGCGTATCCCAGCAGCTTGGCGGCCGGGTCGGTGAGGACCTCGGTGGCACCGCCGCCGATCGGCAGCAGCCGGACGTCGCGGTAGTGGCGCTCGACCTCCGACTCGCGCATGTAGCCCATGCCGCCGTGCAGCTGGACGGCACGGTCGGCGACCCAGACGGCGGTGTCGACGGCGGTCTGCTTGGCCGGGCAGGCCTCGGCGATGACGTCCTCGCCGGCGACGTAGCGCTCGGCGACCTCGAGGGTGTAGCTGCGCGCGATGGCCACCGGCGGTGCATCTCGACGAGCTTCGCGCGAACGACCCGGTTGGCCAGCAGCGGCTTGCCGAAGGTCTCGCGGTCGCGGCAGTACTGCGCGGTCAGGGCCGGGCAGCGCTGCGCGTGGCCGTAGCCCATCAGTGCGAGCCAGATCCTCTCGGTCACGAACTGCTGTGCGATGTAGTAGAAGCCGTGGTTCTCCTCGCCGACCGGGTTGGCGGCGGGCACCCGCACGTCGGCGTACGACAGCTCACCCGTGTCTGAGCAGAGCCAGCCCATCTTCTCCAGCTTGCGCGACACGGTGAAGCCGGGCGTGCCCTTCGGCACCACGATCAACGAGATGCCGTGGGCACCCGCGTCACCGGTGCGGACGGCGGTGGTCACGAAGTCGCCGCGCACCGACGAGGTGATGAAGGTCTTGGCGCCGTTGATCACCCAGTGGTCGCCGTCGCGGACGGCGCGGGTGGTGATGCCCGCGACGTCGGAGCCCGTGCCGGGCTCGGTGATGCCGAGCGAGCCGATCAGGTCGCCCGCCCCGGGACGGGGCGGGCGTAGGTGTCGACCAGCTCCGGCGAGCCCGCCGCGATGATGTGCGGGATCGCGATGCCGTGGGTGTAGGCGCCGGCCATCAGGCCTCCGGACCAGCCGGCCTCCATGAAGCCCTCCTGCATCGCGCACACGTCGAGCAGGTCGCCGCCGTCGCCGCCCACCTCCTCGGCGACGCCGACGCCGAGCAGACCGGCGTGCGCCAGCTTCTTCTGGAAGTCGCGCGGGATCTCGCCGTCACGTTCCCACGTGTCCGGGTGCGGGACGACCTCACGCTGGGTGAAGTCGATCGCCGTCTTCTTCAGCGCGAGCCGCTCGTCGGTCCAGCCGTGGTTGAAGGTCGTCACAGGAGTCCGTCCTCGATCGATACGTGTCGTGAGCGCAGCCATTCGCCGAGCCCCTTGGCCTGTGGGTCGAACCGGGTCGACGCGGCCACGCCGTCGCCCGGGAGTCCGTGGATGAGCACGTTGACCGCGCCCGAGTTGGGCAGCAGGAAGACCTCGACCTCGAGGTCGGCCGCTTCGGGGATCAGCTCGCGAACCCGCCGGGGAGTGATCAGCTTGCTGAGCCACTCGACGCGGGCGGCGTACAGGTCCGCACGTCCGTCGTGCGCGACCCACAGCCCGATGTTCGCGTCGCCGCCCTTGTCCCCGGACCGCGCGTGCACGAACGTCCCCAGCGGCAGCCGCCGCGTGAGGACGTCCTGCTTGGCGGGGTACGGCGACGGGCGCGCCCCGCTGTCGGTGGCGACTGGCAGGGTGGAAACCGGGGGGTTCCCCACCACCTCCACCGATCCGTCTGCGTGCACGACGGTGTGCTCGACGACCGACCGGTCGACGTACTCCGGGCGATAGATCCCGAAGGGCGTCGGCTTCCCGGGCGGGGCGGTCATGGTGAAGCCGGGGTAGGAGGCGAGCGCGAGCTCGACGGCGGCGGACGTGAAGGCCCGGCCGACCGGGTCGGGCGAGGAGTCCTTGACCGTGCAGCGCAGGATCGCGGACGCGCCCTCCTCGGAGTCGGCGTCCGGACCGGGGCACGGCCAGCCGCGACCAGACGACCTCGGCCGGCGGGCTGGCGGCGAGGGCAGCGTCGAGCTGGGTGCGGACCCAGTCGCCCTTGGCCTCGATGTCGAGACCGGTCAGCACGAGCTCGACGCTGTTGCGCCAACCCCCAGCTCGTTGACGCAGACCTTGAGCTGCTCCGGCGGCGCCTCGCCGCGGACGCCGGTGATGGCGACCCGGTCGGGGCCCACCTGCTCGAGGCGCAGCGAGTCGAGGTGGGTCGTCACATCCGGCCCGAGGTAGCGCGTCGACTGGATCTCGTAGACCAGCTGCGCGGTGACCGTGTCGACCGTGACCGCGCCACCGGTGCCGTCGTGCTTGGTGATCACGCACGAGCCGTCGGCGGCGATCTCGGCGAGCGGGAAGCCGAGGGGCTGCCCCGTGTGCGGCAGCGTGCGGAAGCCGGAGAAGTTGCCCCCGGTCGCCTGCGTCCCGCACTCGAGCACGTGCCCGGCGATGACCGCGCCGGCGAGGGCGTCGTGGTCGTCCGTCTGCCAGCCGTGGTGGGCGGCTGCGGCTCCGACCACGACCGAGGCGTCGGTGACGCGCCCGGTGACGACGATGTCGGCGCCCTTGGTCAGGGCCGACGCGATGCCGAACCCGCCGAGGTAGGCATTCGCCGTCAGCGCGCCCTCCCAGAGCCCGAGCGGGCGCAGGTCGTCGCCGTGGACGTAGGCGATCCTCGGCTCGAGACCAAGGCCGCTGGCAACCTCGCGCAGCTTGTCGGCCGGGCCGGCCGGGTTCAGACCGCCCGCGTTGGCGACGATCTTGACGTCCTTCTCCGGGGCGAGCCCGAGGCAGTCCTCGACCTGCCGGACGAACGTCTTCGCATAGCCCAGCGACGGGTCCCTCATCGCGTCCTTGCCGAGGATCAGCATCGTCAGCTCGGCGAGGTAGTCACCGGCCGGGACGTCGAGCTGGCCGTCCTCGAGCATCTCGCGCATCGCGCTCAGCCGGTCGCCGTAGAAGCCGGAGCAGTTGCCCACGCGGACCGCCGGTTGAGCAGGGCGCCCAGCGCCCGTGTCGAAACCAAGGCTCATGCTTTGCTCCTTCCCTCTCCGGGCGGACCCGCGAAGCACTGCGCGATGTCGAGCCACGTGTCCGCGTCGGCGCCCGTTGCCACGAGGTCCGTGTCGGCGCGGTTGATCCGCTGGGTCGCGAGGAGGCACAGGTCGAGCGCCGAGCCGGTCACCGTCTGCTCGGCGTCCTCGGGACCGAAGGCCCACACGTCGCCTCCCGGGCTGACGAGGTCGATGCGGAACTCAGCGCCCGGCGGAGTGAGGTCGCGCGTGACGAAGGAGAAGTTGCGGGTGCGTACGGCGAGGTGCGCGATGTGCCGGATCCGGTCGGTCGGCTCCGGCGTGACGCCGAGCGCGGCATGCACGTCGAGGCTGTGCGCCCGGGTCTCCATCAGCCGCGCGGTCGCCATCGAGGTCGGCGACATCGGCGGCCCGAACCACGGCATCTTGCCGCCCTCGAAGGCCGCCAGCGTCTCGCTCATGGCCCGGCGACCCACGCGCCAGCGGGGCGAGCAGGTCAGCGGAGTCCGCCTGTGCGCCCGCCAATGCCTCGGTGTCGACGAAGCCGGTGGGGTCGGCGATGGCGAGCAGCACGACCTCGTCCCGGGCCTGCTTGTCGGTCGCGGCCTTCACCGCCACCTCGTCGGTCCACGCGAGGTGCGAGACCCGGGTGGCGACATCCCACCCGGCGGCCGGCGTGGCTGTGCGCCA
Source organism: Nocardioides sp. B-3 (assembly GCF_024703895.1). Lineage (GTDB taxonomy): Bacteria > Actinomycetota > Actinomycetes > Propionibacteriales > Nocardioidaceae > Nocardioides. The sequence continues at coordinate 1,918,300 of NZ_CP087968.1, read as the reverse complement.
GCCCGCCTCGTCGAGGTCGGCGACAAGGGCGTCGAGGGCATCGCCCTCGGCAGTCAGGTCCTTGAGGACGGAGGTGAGGACGTCAGTCATGCAAGCTCCCGGTCGAGCACGTCGGCCCAGCGGTTGAGGATGCGGCGGCGCCGGGCGGCGTCGTCGGAGATGGTGTTGGCGAGACCGAGCCCGCGCACGAGGTCGAGGGTCGCCTGGACCAGCTCGCGCACCCCGGGCTGCGACTCGTCGGCGCCCAGCGCCTCGACCGTCATCCGGTGCGCCTCGCGGCCGACGCGCTGCTCGAGCGGGCCGACGGCGGCGAGGAGTGCTTCATCCCTGCACGCGGCGACCCACAGCTCCAGTGCGGCCGTGAAGACCGGCGAGGAGAAGTGGTCGCCGAGCATGGTCAGCACCGCGCGGGTGCGCCGCCGGCCGGTCGGCAGCTTGGCGACGGCGTCGGCGAGCTCGGCGCCCCGGAGCTCGGTGAGGTGCTCGACCGCCGCCACGACCGGGTCGTTCTTGGTCGGGAAGTGGTGCAGCTGGGCACCGCGGGAGACGCCGGCGCGCGTGCTGACCAGCGTCGTCGACGTACCGGAGTAGCCGCGCTCGACCGGGCACTCGACCGTCGCCTCGAGCAGGCGCAGCCGCATGGCGCGGGTGCGTTCCTCCTGCGGCACGCGGGCGGTCGTCGTCACGCGCCCATCGTGGCCGCAAATCAACAAACAGTCAAGACTGTCTGTTTATTGGCTCACCCACAAGAGTGTTCCCGGTGCCGCACACTGGGAGCGCGAACCCTCTCGTAGCTCGGACGGCGGAACTGTCGCCTGCCACGCATACAGGCCGGGCGCCGTGACGAAGACGCCGGGCATGTCCCGGGTGTCGTTCCCCTTCATGGTCAACTGCATCTCGTCAAAGTTCGAGCCCGAGCAACCTGCTGCGCGGAGCGCCTGCTCAGTCTCGTAGGGCCCCCAGAGAGTCGCGGTCACGGTGACGGCAGGAGTGACTGGGAGGCCTGTGAGGCCCACCCGAGCTCTGACCACCTCGCCGGCCGGAGTCTGAGCCGGCACCGCCGCTACCACGATCGAGGCCACCGCCTTCACCTTCGTCGTAGCCCCACAGGCAGACGCGGGGTGGCTCGTGGCCGTCCCCTCGACGGCGACCCGCCACGCGTAGTAGCCACTGACCGTCGGCGAGACCGGCGGCAGGGTGTAGTCACCATCCGTAGACACCGTGCTGCTCACTGTCCCGACGATCGGTGCCGAGCAGCCCGCGGCTGCCGCCGACGACACCGGGCCGTGCAGCGTCGCGCCGAGCGCCCGCGTTGTCCCATCACCCGTGACGCTGGCAACCACCCGCGCCGCCGCGCCCGCGACGAGCGAGTCGGGCGAGGCCTTCAGCGCCAGACCTTGCGTTCCCCGGACAGGTGAGGACGTGCTGACCTCGAGCGTGCGCTTCACGCCACCCTCCGCGACGGCCGCCTGAGCCTTCCGATCTGGCGCACGCACGACGAGCCGGTGCTCGGGGACCTGCCCGATCTGTGCGGTCACGGTCCGCCAGCCCGGGGAGCGGGGCGGCCAGCCGCACGAGCGCCCGGCCGTCGTCTCCCGTGACAGCCTCCACCGGACCACCCGACGCCACGGCCGGCCCGCCCTCGGGCGAGGTCACCGTCACCGGGAGGCCCGCCGCCGGCCGGCCGCGACCGTCGGTCACGGAGACCGTCACCGACGTGATCCCGCCAACGTCCGCCGACGTCGCCGCGACCGTGGCACCGTAGACCCCGGCACTCACCCGGGACGACCGGAGCATCAGCCGGGCGAAGCGCATCACCGTGGCTGAGTCCCGCGCCTGCCGGATCCGTTGAGCCCCGCGGCCGCGGGCGGTGACCCGCCACTGCTTGCCGGCCAGCAGGTGCAGCACGGCGGCGTCCACCGCGGCCGCCCGGACGTCGTCGCGGTAGCCGCCGTACTTGGACAGGATCCGGGCCGCGCGAGCGGTCTCCTTCGCGGTTGCCCCGGGGCCGGCCGAGTCCCCGGTCGCTCTGGCCGGCCCGAAGCCGGACCGGTTCGGGCGCTTGCGCGGCGTGGTCACGAAGGCGGGCGTGGTGCCGATCCGGTAGCCACCGATCCACCCACCGTCCGCGTGACCGGTGCCCGGGATGCGGAACCCTGCCCAGCGGTCGGCGCGGTCGTCCGCGCGCGTCGCCGGCGACTCCCGGTGCGGGCGGCACCGGGGTGAGGGCGACGAGCAGGAATGCGAGGAGCACGGCGAACTGAGTGACCACTCGGCGGGCGAGAGCGGGTGACTCGGACATGGCGCTACCTCCTCAACCGACCGGGGTCGGCGCGTGGGTGCCGGGGTCGGTGGGTCGACCTGTCGGGCTGGACGTATGGGACGGGCTGGATGGGTGGGTCTGCGTGGCCGTGGGCGCCGGCGGCGGCGCAGACGGGGTCGCTGACGGCGCGACAGTCGCGGTCACGGAAGGGGTCACGGTTGGGGTCACGGAGGGCGTCACGGAGGGGGCGCGGACGCCGCGGCCACCGTCGCGGGGGTGGGCGCCTCGGTCGGCGCTGGGCCCGTGGCCACGACCACGTCCTCGGGGACGATCGTGACCCGGCCGCTCACCTCACGTGCGCTCGCCGCCGTCGCCGCCCACTGGTAGGTGCCCGGGTTGAGCCCACCCAGCACGAGTCGCTCCCCCGCCGCCCGGCGGACGACCACGCTGCGCACGAGGCTGGTGCCGCTCGGGCCCCGCATCACGAGCCGGACCTCGGGCCGGGCGCAGCGTCGCCCGCACGAGGAACCGAACAGCACCCGCGGCCGTGTCACTCGACCGGACCACGACCCGGCGTTCCCGGGCGCCCTTGGCGGGCAGGTTGTCGACAGGCCCGCCTGCCTGCGCCGGCGGGGAGTCGCCTCCGTCCACGACACCCGACCCTCGCCCGAGACCCGACCCCGCCAGCACCGCCGCCACGAGGAGCACGACCGCCGCCAAGCCCAGCAGGCGGGCGAGCGCGGCCCGGGTGCCGGGGGTCTCCGGCACCGTGACCGGTCCGATCGTCTCCGGCACCCCGACCGGTCCCGGGGCCCGGGGCATCGTGACCGGTCCGGCGGCGGGCCGGCGCGGGCGCGGCACGACGGGGGCAGGGGCCGGAGCGGGTTTGGCGGTCTGCGGCGTTGGGACTTCCCGGTGCGTCAGGTGTTCTGACGAGCCCGACGACAGCGCCGGACGGCGCCACCCCCAGCTCGTCTCGCAGGACGTCGCGGTAGGTGGCGAACTCGCGCAGGGCGCTGGCGCGGTCCCCGCACTGGAGGTGGGCACTGATCGCCACCTCCCGCGCCTGTTCCGGGAGTGGCTCCGCCGCGCTGGCGACCCGGGCGGCGTCGACGGCGAGCGCCGGGTCGCGCTCCTCCATGGCGAAGCGAGCGATCCGCATCAGGGCTCGGACCCGCGACTGTGCGAGATCCTCGCGCTCGGAGATCAGCCATTCGGCGTACCAACCGGGCAAGAGCTCCTCGCCGGCCGGGGCAGCGAGCAGTGTGCGCGCCTCGCCGGGCTCCGGGTCCTTGCCCGTCGCGTCGATGGCCGCACGGAGATCGTCGACGTCGACGTGCACGGAGGGGTCCGGGCCGACGCTGGACCGGTCGGCGAGCAGCAGGCCGGGACTGCGCTGCTGGATCAGCAGGACGGCCCGGCGCAGACTGGCGAGCGCGCGCTCGTCGGTGCTGTCCGGCCACAGGGTACCGGCGACCGGAGGCGGGCCCGGCGCCCGGCCAGCGCCGGGACAGCGGCCAGTCGCTGCTCGCGTCCGCCGAGCCGGACCTCGAGCCCGTCGACCTCGAGCCGCCGGGTTCCGAGCAGGCTCAACCGTCGTTCCGCGATCACCGCGTGACAGTCCATGGTGCCTCCCCGAGCCCCCGAGCCCATCCGCCGAACGGCCTTTCCCGGAGGTCCGAGCAGCGGTCTGGACACGCCACCGTCACTCGGAAGCGAGCCCGACGACCGGACCGCGGCGCGATCTCACCACCTTTGGGTAGGGCCGTGCCGCACGCGCACGGCGGTCACGCTGGGGTCACGCGGGGTCGGGTCCGATGTGCCCCACACATCGCATCAGGGGAGGTGAATCACATGCGCAAGGAAATGACCTTTGCCGAGCTCGAGACAGAGCGCACCGAGCTGCTCCCGACCCGGGAGACGCTGACCTTCGGCAACACCAACTGGGCCTCGATCGTGGCGAGCAACTCGTCGATGGCCTTCAACGCAGCGTCCCTGTACTCCGTCGCGAACAGCGCCGCCGTACAGACCATCACGGTCTCCCGGGGCTGAGCAGGCCCGAGTGACCACGTGTGGCCCCCGACCCGAACGAGGGGGCCACACACACCCCGACCACGAAAGAGAGGAGATGAACCGGCATGGTCCGACCTCAGATCAACTTCGCAGACCTCGACGCCGAGACAGCCACGCCACTCCCTCGCCGGGAGACGCTCAGCTGTCAGTTCGCCTGCGTCAACGTCACCAACGTCGTGGGCGTCAACCTCGCGATCGCCGTCAACGCGGCCACCATCAACTCGGAGGCCAACGCGCTCGCGATGCAGTACCTCAGCTCGGTGCAGTTCTTGCCGTGACGAGACCGGGTGGCAGGTGCGTTGCTCTGGCGCATCCGTCGCCCTCGAACCACACCACTCCGGAGCACACCAGAGCCATGACCCTCAAGACACTCGAACCACCCGCCGCACCGTCGCCCGCCGGCCCCAGCGCCGAGCCGCGATGGCGGCAGGCGCGCGGCCCGGAGTTCCCGGGGCCGGTGCAGGGGTCGGGCCTGAAGGACCCGGCGTTCCTCGTGCGCCGCCCGGACGACCGGTGTCGTGCAGCTGTCCGAGCTGCTGCACCTCGTGGTCCGCGCGGTCGAGCCGCCACGAGCACCCGCCGACGTGGCCGCCGACGTCAGCGCGGTCTACGGCCGGACGCTGAGCGTCGCGGGGCTCGAGCACCCGGTCACCAACCGGTTGCAGCCGTTGGGGCTGGTCCTGCCCGAGGAGTCGCACGAACCGGTCCGGCCCCAGCGGGCCCGCCCCCTGCTCGCTCTCACGGCGAAGGGCACCCTGCTCCCGGAGCGGTGGGTGCGTCGCGTCGCGGCCGTGCTCACTCCGGCCTTCTGGCCGCCCGTGGTGCTCGCGGTCGTGGGAGCCCCGGTCGCCGCGGACGTCGCACTCGTCGTCGGTGGCGACTTCTGGGCCGCCGTGTCGACGCTGCTCGCGACCCCGTCCACCGCGCTGGTGATCTACGCCCTGCTCACCCTCGCCGCCCCGGTGCACGAGCTCGGGCACGCCGCGGCCTGTCGGTACGGCGGAGCGGAGCCGGGCGAGATCGGGTTCGGCATCTACATCGTCTTCCCCGCCTTCTACACCGATGTCACCGACTCCTACCGCCCGGGGCGGACCGGCCGCGTGCGGACCGACCTCGGCGGTCTCTACTTCAACGCTCCGGACGGTGCTCGCCCTCGCGGTCGGCTACCGGAGCCAGCGGGAAGCGGGCTGCTGCTGCTCGCGGCGCTGGCCCTGCAGGTCCAGATGCTCCAGCAGCTCATCCCGGTCGTGCGCTTCGACGGCTACTTCGTGCTCTCCGACCCGGCCGGTGTGCCTGACCTCTTCGCTCGCGTGGGACCGGTGCTGCGGAGCCTTCGCCCCGGCCACCCGGTGGACCCCCGGGTCACCGAGCTGCGCCCTCGTGCCCGGCGCATGGTCACGACGTGGGTGGTGGTCGTGGTGCCGCTGCTCATCGCAGCGTTCGGCTGGGCGATGTGGAACCTGCCGACCTTCGTCGAGCACGGGCGCGAGGGCATCCGGCTCCAGCAGCTGGTCTTCGACGTGGCATGGGATCGCAGGGACTGGCCGGCCATGACGTTGGCGGTGATGTCGATCGCGCTGATCCTGATCCCGCTGGTCGGGGTCGCCGTGGTCCTGTGGCGGTTGGCGACAGCGGCGCACACCCCGGCCCGCGCCCACGCCGTCCGCGCCCACACCGGGGAGAGGCAGATGGCACCAGAACCCGATCCTCCGTCGATCCTCTCGGCGGCAGACTTCACCGACGCCGTGATGTACCGCCCGCGCGTCCCCGCCCCCCGTCGCGGATGGCGGCGCGCGGTCTACCGGGGCAGCGGACACCTCCTCAATCCCGGACCGAGCGCGCCCGAGCGGCGGCGGCGCGAGCTCGAGGAGCGATTGCGTACGCCGATCGAGGGCTCGCGCAGGGTGGTCGTGATGAGTCGCAAGGGCGGTGTCGGCAAGACGACCATCGCCCCGGCCCCGGGCAGCACGTTCGCGCTGCTGCGCGGAGACCGGGTGGCGGCTGTCGATGCCAACCCCGACGCCGGAAACCTCGCGCATCGGGTGGCCCCACCGCACGGGCGGACGATCACCGACGTGCTCCGCGACCTCGACACGATCACGTCCTATGCGACGCTGCGCCGCTACACCGCGCAGGCGGAGGAGTCGCCTGCCCGGAGGTGCTCGCCTCCGACGACGACCCGCGGATCGGGATGGCCCCGGCCCGCGACGACTACCACCGGCTGATCGGGCTGCTGGACCAGTTCTACAACCTGATCGTCCTCGACACCGGGACCGGGATCCTCGACAGCGCCAACCGGGGACTGCTGACCGAGGCGGACCGAGTCGTGCTGGTCGTCCGGGCGGGGGCTCGACGGCGGCCGCGCGGGGGCGCTGACCCCGGACTGGATGGATCAGCACGGCTTCGACGACCCGGTCGCCCGGACCGTGGTCGTCGTCAACGCCCAGCGACGTGGCGCGACACCGCCGGACCTGATGCGCCGGCACTTCGAGAAGCGGTGCGCGGCGGTCGTGACCGTCCCGTGGGACGGCTCCCTCGAGCAGGGCGCCCTGACCGACATGTCGTCGTTGCACCGTCGGACCCGGGAGAGCCTCATCGACATCGCGGCAGCCGTCGCCGACAACTTCGTGAAGCAGGAGACACCGTCGTGACCGGCGCGGCGATCGCCGCACGACTGCTGCTCGGTGCGGTGCTCCTCACCGGCGCCGTGGGTTCCGGGAAGCCCGGCGCGGACCAGCAGCGCGACCTCGACGTGGTCGCGAGCGCGCAGCCCACCGACCTTCAGCCGGAGCAACGCGACGCCGTCTTCACGGAGACGGTCACTGGCCGCGCGACGGTGCGCGCCGACCTCGTGGCGACCACGTCGACGACGTGTCACGGGTGTGCCGGGGAGAGCGCCGGCCTCCGGGTGCTCTACCTCACCGGGGTCGAGCAGGCGCAGCTCGACAACGTCGCGACCGCGTGGACCCGGGACTGCTGGGACTGCTCCGCCACTGCCTTGGCGGTGCAGGTGGTGGTGGTGCCGGGACGGCCTGGCCTGCAACCGGCCAACCGGTCGTTCTCCGTGACGGACGCGTGCGCCACGTGCCGCACCGCCGCCGCCGCGTTCCGAGTCGTGGTGACCCTCGACCCGGTGACGCGGTTCCCGGAGCAGACGCTGGCCGAGCTCCGGGCCCGGTTCGCAGAACAGGAGACGGCACTCCGTGCCGCGGTGACCGCGCCGCCGCACCCCCGGGCGGCTCGAGGCGCGGCCGGGGCCGCGACGATTGCCGTCACCGAGCTGCGGCGGCTGGCCACCGTGGGACCCGGGTCCCGCGTGTGGTCGGCGCGGGTCGACGTGAGCCGGTGAGGCCGCCGGCTCAGGTCAGTCGCGTCACCAGCGGAGCAGTCGTGAGCGCGCGGTGAGCCCGACGATCGCAGCGGTCAGCAGCGGCAGCGCGACGACGAGCCCGAGGATGAGCAGCCACGGGACGTCGAGGTACGGCCCCGAGGCCACTCCGTCGGCGCCGTAGTAGTTCGCGGGTTGGTAGGTCAGCGGCCGCGTGATCGCGATGCCGGGGATGAACCCGACCGGGGCGCCGAGGACGGCGCCGACGAAGCCGACGACCAGTGCGTACGACGCAGCCACCCCGCGCCTCGATCGCGGAGCGGCCCCCACGGCGGACAGGGTGGCGAGGTCCGGACGGGCGTCCGAGAGGGCGAGGAAGGTCGCCGTCAACGTGCCACCGAGCATCAGCACGCCACCCGGGGCGGCGAGGATCAGCTGGATGATGACCGCCTCGTCGGGCGCCTCGTAGCCGCGCTCGACGTAGACCGACGCGTTCTCGGAGATGCCGTGCAGGGCTTCGAGGAAGTCCGTTTCCTCCGCCACAGTCAACGAATCGGAGGGTAGGTAGAAGCCGGCCGTCCGAACCGGTTGACCCACCTGCTCCACGAGTGAATTGGGGATGATCGCCTGCGCCACCGGGTAGCCCTTGCTCGCCCGGACGAAGACGGCCGGGAGGGTGAATCGGCCCTTCGTGCTCTTCTCCGTGCCGGGGTTCCAGATGTCGGTGCGCACGACGACCTCGTCGGCCTCGACGAGATGACTCGTGAAGACCACCGCCTCGCCGTCGGCCAACGCACGTACGGCGATGGAGCGCTGGTCTTCGGAGACGTCTACGAAGCCCGGCAAGGTGTCGGCGACGATCATGGCCGAACTGATCCGTCCACCCCAGCCGTCGAGCAGATAGCGATCGCCCGGCACCCTGAACTCCACGTTGTAGTAGCCGTCGTCCGTCTCCCGGGAGATGCCTTCGATGACCTCGATGTCGTCTATGCGCGCGTGGACCGGGCCCTCTATCTCAGCCCAGTCCTCTGCGGAAGGCGGTGTCACGGTGCCGTCGAACTCCGAGGTGGAGTAGAGGTTCACCGTCCCGGTGCCCATCGGCATCGAGGCGGTGTAGTTCTCCCGGTTCTGCTTCTCGTCGCTCGTCGTCGCGATCCCGAGGGCGACCACACCGGCCACGGTCGCTGCCACGGCGGCCACCGCCGGGACTGTCCGGGTGCGATGCCGGGCGGCATCGCGGGCGGCATACCGAAGGACCAGCGGGAAGCGGCGCGAGAGCCTCGACACGAGCGCAACCACCAGACCCACGACGAAGATCATCCCGAAGACCGACACGATCGCGCCGATGGCGATCAGGTAGGCACCGGTGTTGCCGGTCCCGGACCCGAACACCGACAGCGCGACTCCGAGGCCGAGCAGCACCAACCCCGGGACCGGCGTGCGCGTGGACGGCGGGCGGTCGCCGCGACGACCCGCGAGAACGGCGACGACGTCCTGACGCGAAGCGATGAACGCGGGCACGACGGCGGCCGGGAGAGCGGACAAGAGGCCGAAGGCTGCCACGACTGCGACGATGCGCCAGTCGACGTCGAGCGGCCCGAACCATTGGCCGTTGAAGCGCTGCGCAAGGGGCAGCAGCGCGACCCCGACAATGACGCCCGGGACGGCGCCGACCGCGGCCGCGAGGGCCCCGAGCACGACGCCCGAGGCGAGTACGACGCGGCGGGCCTGCCGAGGCGTCGCGCCACTGGCGGCCATCAGTGCGAGGGTCCGCGCCTGCCGTCGGGCACTCACCGCGAAGGCCGGGCCGGCGAGCAGGACGACCTCGAGGAGAGCCATCGTGACGATCAGGGCAACGACGGCCGGGTAGTCCTGATATCCGGTGTCGACGTCCATCGCTTCGGCCATTTCCTCGACCGGCGGCGGGTCGGCCAGCACGGCGCGGGAGGTGACGACGAGGCCGTCCTTGTTCATCTCACGCACGGTCGACCACGAGATCGGCCCACCGCCGACGAGCCAGTCGAGACCGTCTGGATACATCTCGGCGAAGGCCTCGCCGAAGCCGTCGGGCAGGGTCGCAATGGTGCCCATGTCCCGCACGGAGGCGTCGCGGCCGGTGCCGACAACGACCAGTGAGGACTCCCCCACAGTCACGGTGTCGCCGAGATCGATGCCGCGTAGGCGCAGGGTGTCGTTGATGACGGCCTCGCCGGCCTTCTCCGGATAGCGGCCACTCGTCACGTCGAAGAGACCCTTGGCCAGTGGATCTTTGAGATCGACCTCGGTGGCGTTCACGGCGATCCGGCGCTCACCCAGCGGGATCTCGGTATAGCCGTCGCGGATGGTGATGGCGTGGACGTCGCCGAGCACCTCCGTCACCGACTCAAACGTCGGCATCTCGGACTTGCCGATGTCGCCCATCGAGCCCCAGCCCCACTCTTTCGGGTCCGGCGACTGGAAGAGGTTGCCGCCAACAGGTTTGATGCGGGCGTCGGCAGCCCCCATCGTGCGCTGGGCACCCTCGCTCCCGCTGACGTCCTGGGTCGCCCGGATGACCGCCGCGGCAGTCACTGCAAGCACCGGCAGGGCGATCATGAAGAGCACGAGCAGGCTTCGCCCCCGCGCTCTGAGCGTGTCTCGGAAGGCGATGCGCAGTGCGGCGCGCCACGACGTCACGGCGTGGCCTCGAGCAGCTCTTCGACGGTGTCGGCACCCGACTCGTCGACGATCACGCTGTCGCGGATGAAGACGACCCGGTCGGCCCACGCGGCGTGCCGGGCCTCGTGGGTCACGAGCACCCCGGCCGCGCCCGCGTCACATCGGTTGCGCAGCAGCCGCAGGATCTCCTCACCGGTGTCGGTGTCGAGCGCGCCCGTCGGCTCGTCGGCCGGGATCAGCCGCCGCTCCCCCACGATGGCGCGCGCGATCGCGACCCGCTGCTGCTGGCCGCCCGACATCTCGTCGGGGAACCGGTCCGCGAGGTCGATGATGCCGACTTCCTCGAGCGCGGCCAGCGCGAGCAGGCGCGCAGTCTTGGTGCGCTCGCCGTCGAGCTCGCGCGGGAGGGAGACGTTCTCCGCCGCGGTCAGCGCGGGAATCAGGTTGAAGTCCCTGGAAGACATAGCCGATCGACGTACGCCGCATGCGGGCTCGTCCTGCATTGCCGAGGGTTCCCGGGACGTTGCCCTCGACGCTGACCGTGCCACTGGTCGGCTCGTCGAGACCGCCCGCGATCGTCAGCAGGGTCGACTTGCCGGAACCGGAGGGTCCCATCACGGCGACCAGCTCACCGGCTCGCGCCTTGAAGCTGACGCCGCGCAGGGCGTGCACCTCGGTGGCGCCTTCGCCGTGCACGCGGGTGACGTTGTCGAGGTGGAGCACGACGGAGCTCATGGGCGAACTTCCTCTTGGTCGGCCGCCCCGGTCGGGCGGGCAGGGACATGCAGGTGGCCCTCGGCGGCGGCGCGCCGGAGCCGGGCCTCGCAGTGGTCGAGCCAGCGGATCTCGGCCTCGGCGTCGAAGACGAGCGAGTCGAGGACCAGCGACCGGGCGAGGTCCTCTGGCTGGTCCGGGCGCGATGCCCGGCCACTGCGCTTGAGGCGCGTGTAGTCCCGGAGCGCGGTCATCGTCGCCGTACGCTGCTGCTGGATCATCGAGGCGACGTCGATGCCCGGCAGGGTCACCGCGATGGCGAGCTTGATCGCCAGCTCGTCGTGGGGCGGCTGGGTGCGAGGCACCGGCGTGGAGAACCACGTCGACACCTCGCCCCGGCCGAGGGTGGTGATGCGGTACATCACCTGCGCTGCGCCCCCGGCCCGTCGGGTCGGCATCGTCGTCGGTCCCCCGACCGTCGACGTGCTCGACCAGACCGTCGCGCTCGAGCCGGGACAGGGTCGAATAGACCTGCCCGACGTTGAGCGGCCGGGTGGCTCCCGTGCGCTGCTCGAACTCCGCCCGGAGCTGGTAGCCATACATCGGCCCCGGCTCCAGCAGCGCCAGCATCGCTTGTCGTACCGACATCGCGCCCCCTCGTCGTCGGCCCCCGTGACCGACGCTGGGAGATGTATACCACGTATGCATACCGGGTATGCAAGCCAGATTGCCCCGTTCACGCTGGTTTCGCTCACCTCACGCGGGGCAGGACACCCGGACGCGCTCACTACGCTGAGCGCCATTCATCGCACTCCACGAGGGGAAATCTCATGTCCAACTACGGCAACCCGCCTTCCGATCCCTACGGCCGGGGCGGCCAGTCCGGCCGGGACCCCTACGGCCGGGCTCCGCAGGGCTCCTACGGCCGGGACCCCTATGCGCAGGCCAACCCCTACGGCGCCCCGGCCCACGGCGGCGTTCCGCAGGGCGTGACCTTCGCCCACTGGGGCAAGCGCGTGGGCGCATCGCTGATCGACGGCCTCCTCGGCACCGTTGCGCAGTTCCCCTACTTCATCGGTTCGGCGATGGCAGCCGGCAGCGCCACCATCACCACCGACCCGGTCACCGGCGAGATCACCAGCACCGGCGGCGGCGTCAGCGGCTTCGCGATGTTGTTGATGGCGCTCGGCATCGTGATGGGCCCGGCGTTCTTCGTCTGGAACACCTGCTTCAAGCAGGGCCGCACCGGCTACTCCATCGGCAAGGGCGTGATGGGCATCAAGCTCGTCAAGGCCGAGAGCGGTCAGCCGATCGGCGCCGGCATGTCCTTCGTGCGCTATCTCGCGCACATCCTCGACACCATCCCCTGCCTGATCGGCTACCTGTGGCCGCTGTGGGACGCGAAGCGCCAGACCTTCGCCGACAAGATCATCGGCACCTACGTGATCGATCAGCCCAAGGCCTGATCCGCTCGATCCACCGACCCGCCCGGTCCTCCGGGCGGGTCGGTGTCGTTCGGGTGCCGCGGTCGCTGTCGCCGCACGGCGATCAGCCGGCCGCGACGGTGAGCGCGATCTCCGCCCGCGCGGGCGCGGAGAGCCAGCGCCGACGAGCGCGGAACAGCCGCACGCTCGACCACAGGACGAACGGCGGCGCCATGGCCAGCGGCAGCCACCAGACGGAGACGCCGGAGGAGCCGACGAAGAGCATCCCGGTCAGGGTCGTGACCAGCGAGAGCTTCAGCGCATAGCCGAACATCGCGGCGTGCGGGGCGGGAGTGGCGCGCGGTGAGCGCAGGTCGACGGCATAGGGGCGGCGTACGGACCGGGACATCGCGATCGCGAGCACCTGCAGGACGACGACGAGCCAGCAGGCCACCAGCGAGATCGCGACCTGCTGGGTGGGCAGCCCGTTGCGGATCGAGCTCACCACGACGGGCACCCCCGAGACCACGACCGGGCACTCGGCGACGACGAGGGCCCGCGCGTCGAAGCTGCGGCCCGCCGCGACGGGCAGGCTCTCGCGCCACAGCATGCCGCGGCCGTCGAGGCACCGGGCGTTGACGCCGAAGAGCAGCGCCGCGCCGCTCGCGCCGAGCCCGGGCAGGATCAGCACGGTGTTCCACGCGAGGCCGGTGCCGAGCGCGACGAGCGCTGGGCCGGCACCGAGCACGATCAGGCCGCGACGCATGCCGACCGATCGCCATACAGACCCTCGATCGAGCCGTCGCAGCAGCGCGAGATCCTCGCCGAGGAGGCGCACGACCGGCGCCGGCCGGGCCTCGTGCACGCCGGACTCGACCCGGAGCTCCTCGCGGGGAGGGAGCCGCAACGCCCATCGAGCGGGTACGGCGCCGAGCGCGACCGCGACGACCAGCAGGCCGACCGGGGAGCGCCGCGACGAGCGGCCACCGGGGCTCCCCGAGCGAGTCGGCGAGCGCCGCGGTGGGCAGCCAGTGGGCGAGGTCGTCGAGCTGGCCGGCGACCTGCCCGGCGAGCAACGCGAGGGCCAGCGCGCCGGTCGCACCACGGACGATGACGACGCCGTGGCGCGTGCGCCGGACGCCCTCGACGGTCCAGCCGACGATCTGCGCGAGCGCGGTGGCGACGAGCAGCCAGAGCAGCACGACGACCTGCGCGCCGAGGAGCCCGTCCGGGCCGACGACGAGCGCGGAAACCGCGAACAGGGCCCACGACTGGAGCAGCCGAGCGAGGTTGAGCGGGGCCAGCACGAGCGCGCCCGGGTGCTCGGTGACCGGGCCGATCGGGTGGATGGCGGCCCGGTCGCGGGGGCAGCAGCTCGCGCCCGCCACCGCCGCCCATCGACGCGCCGATGCCGAGGAGCAGGAAGCCGGCGAGGGCGGCGGGCAGCAGGTCGTCGAGCAGCTTCACGCGATCGGCGGGGAGGCCGGTGGACGCCGGTGTCATCCACGCCGGTGCCACGGCCATCAGGATCGTCACCGCGACGAGCACGGTCGTGGCCACTGCCGCGACCCGCGGTCGCCGTACGCCCCGGGCGCGGAAGCGCAGGAGGTGGCGCAGGTCGGTGGCGGCGCCGGCCCGGGTCTCCGTGCGGGTCTCAGTCGAGGAGGGCACGGTAGGCCTCGCTGGTGAGCTCGGCCGCGGGCAGCTCGGCGACGCTGGAGCCGCCGCGCAGCACGATCGCGGAGCCGCAGGCCTCGAGCGCGAGGTCGCGCAGGTGCGTGGAGAGCAGGATGCAGGCGCCGCGGGCGCGGGCGTCGGCGACGATGTCGAGGGTGGCCTCGACGCCGATCGGGTCGACGCCGTCGAAGGGCTCGTCGAGCAAGAGGACGCCCGGTTCGTGCAGCGCGGCGAGCACCACGCTGAGGCGGCGGCTCATGCCGTGGCTGAAGCCGCCGACGACCCGGTGCGCGACGTCGCCCAGCTCGAAGCGCTCCAGCAGGTCGCGCCCGCGCTCCTCCCACTCGGTCATCCGGCGCAGCCGCGCGGTGAGCTGCAGGTGCTCCCACGGCGTCGCCCGCGGCACGAGGCCGCCGACGTCGGGGCAGTAGCCCACGGCGCGCTTGACCGCGAGCGGGTCCTTCGCGACGTCGTGCCCGGCGACGAGCACCGTTCCGGACGTGGGGGGTACGACGCCGGCCAGCACCTTCATCGTCGTCGACTTGCCCGCGCCGTTGCGACCGAGCAGTGCGGTCGCGCGACCCGACCCGGCCGCGAGGTTGATGCCGGCCACGGCCTCCACCTCGCCGAAGCGCACGTGCAGGTCGCGGATGTCGATCACGGGGGTCACGGGCCCATCCTCCCCGAGCCCCGAGCCGGTGACTGGCGAATCGGGCCGAAAGTGACCCGTCCCGACGATGGCGCCGGGTGGAACCTCGTGGTGCCGTGAGGAGTCGTTGTGGTCATCACCGACTGAGGAGGTTCGATGGATCAGGAGTCCCTCGCCTTCGGGCGGCCGGAACCTCGGGACGGCACCACACTTCGCGACGTGTTCGACGCGAGCTACAAGAAGCTCGTGGTCCAGCTGTACGGCGTGACCGGCAGCCTCGACGAGGCCGAGGACCGGTCCGGGGAGGCCTTCGTGCGAGCCGCGGCATCGGGGCGACGCTTCCTCGCGGTGGACAACCACGAGGCCCGGCTGCGCACCACTTCGATCAACGCCCACCGCAGTCGGTGGCGCAAGCTGCGCAACGGCCGGGCCGCCCGGGCGCGCATGCTGCCGCCGCGCGACCCGGCCGGCCCGGGAGCAGCACCTCGATGTCATCGACGCGTTGCGGGCCCTGCCGGAGGCGCAACGGCACGTGATCGCGCTGCACTACCCGGCTGACCTGCCGGTCGATCAGATCGCCGACGAGCTGGGCGTTCCCAGCGGCACCGTGAAGTCGCGACTGAGCAGGGGGCGCGAGGCCCTCGCGCTCCGGCTCGCCTACGTCGAGGGGGCGTCGACCATGTCTGAGCGACTGCTGGAGGCCTTCCGCGAGGAGGCGGAGTGGCTCACCGCCGCACCCTCCTTCGAGCTGATCGAGCAGCGGGGTCGCGCTCGCCGCCGCCGCCGGCGACAAGCCGTGCTCGGCATGGCCGCTGCCTGCGTGCTCGCCGTCACCGGGATCGTGGCGACGTCGGCGGGCGAGCCCCGGAGCGAGGGGCCGTCCGGACCCGTCGTGCCTTCCGTGACGCCCTACCCCGGCCCCACCATGAGGACGCTGGCGCAGGGCACCTACGAGCTCGCGCCGGGATTCGGCCAGTCCCCGACGATCGTACGGTTCACCGTGCCGCCCGGCTGGAACGCGTGGGAGGGCCCCAACCGCTTCGAGGGCATGGGCCCGCACACCACGGACAATGAGGAGGTGCTGTCACGAGGCATCGACTGGTACGCCTCGGTCCTCGTGTTCGAGGTCGACCGGATCACGCAGCGGAACTGCACGTCCGTCGACGTGTCCGGCCACACCCCTGCTCAGCTCGCCCGGGCACTCGCCCGCAACCCAGACCTCGAGGTGACCTCCGGCCCCGAGAACACCATCCGCTTCGGCCACCACACCGTGCACCTGCGCCTACGGGCCAACCGCGCCGAGCCGCCCTGCGGCTGGACCTTCCGCACCCCCGGGGGGCTACACCGGCGGCGGCGACGATGACTTCGGCAGCAAATTCGACGCCCGGGTCGTTGACGTGGACGGTCGAGCGCTCCTGCTGTGGGCCGGTTGGTCGCAACTCGCCCCGCGCGCCGATGTGGACGCCCTGCTCGGAATCGTCGACTCGATCGAGATCGTCGAAGGGCCCTGACCCGAAATGTGCGTTGACCCGGCAGGTGCCCTGCCGGGTCAACGCGAAGTGCTCGATCAGGCGGGGTAGGTGCCCCCGGCCTCGGCCACGGCGACCACGGAGGCCGGCGGCTCGAAGCGCTCGCCGTACTTCGCGGCGAGCTCGCGGGCCCGTGCGACGAAGCCGGCCGGGCCACGACCGGCCGCACCCTCGAAGCCGTTGACGTACTGGATCGCACCACCGGTCGCCGGCGGGAAGCCGATGCCGAAGATCGAGCCGATGTTGGCCTCGGCGGCGGAGCGCAGGACGCCCTCGTCGAAGCACTTGATCGTCTCGATGGCCTCGACCACGAGCTGGCGGTCCTGGATGTCCCGGAGCGGGATCTGCTCCTCGGCGACCGGGAACTGCTCGGCCAGGGCCGGCCCAGATGCCCGGGCGCTTGCCGGACTCGTCGTAGTCGTAGAAGCCGGCGCCCTTGAGCTTGCTGGAGCGACCGAGCTCGATCATCGTGTCGATGACCTTCTCCGCACCGTTGACGACCCGAGTGCCACCGTCACGCTCGACGGCGTCGCGCGAGGCCTTGCGGATCTTGGCCATCAGCTCCATGTTGAGCTCGTCGGTGATCTGCAGCGGCCCGACGGGGTAGCCGGCCATCTGGGTGGCGCGGTCGATGCTGACCGGGTTGACGCCCTCGCCGAGCATCGCGATGCCCTCGTTGATCTGGGTGCCGATGACGCGCGAGGTGTAGAAGCCACGGCTGTCGTTGACGACGATCGGGGTCTTCTTGATCAGCTGCACGATGTCGATCGCCTGGGCGATCGCGGTGTCACTGGTCTGCTTGCCGGCGATGATCTCGACCAGCGGCATCTTGTCGACGGGCGAGAAGAAGTGCAGGCCGATGAAGTCGGCCGGACGGTCGACACCCTCGGCGAGCTCGGTGATCGGCAGGGTGCTGGTGTTGGAGCAGAGCAGAGCATCGGCATTGACGTACGGCGCGATCTCGGCGAACACCGGGCCTTCAGCGACGGGTCCTCGAAGACGGCCTCGATGACCGGTGTCGCAGCCCTTGGTGTCCGCGGCGTTGTCGGTCGCGGTGATGCGGGCCAGCAGCTCGTCGGACTTCTCCTGCGTCAGCTTGCCGCGGGAGACGGCCTTCTCGTTGATCTTCGCGGAGTAGGCCTTGCCGCGCTCGGCGGACTCCAGCGCCACGTCCTTGAGGACGACCTCCATGCCCGCGCGGGCACAGACGTAGGCGATGCCCGCGCCCATCATCCCGGCACCGAGCACGGCGACCTTGGTGGGCTTGAAGGCAGGCACGCCCTCGGGACGCAGCGCGCCCGAGTTGATCTGCTGCAGGTCGAAGAAGAACGCCCGGATCATGTTCTTCGCGTTCTGACCGGTGACCAGCTTGGCGAAGTAGCGCGATTCGATGCGGCACGCGGTGTCGAAGTCGACCCGGGCTCCCTCGACCGACGCGGCCATGATGGCCTCCGGGGCGGGGAACTGTGCGCCCTTGAGCTGCTTCTTCAGGCCGGCCGGGAAGGCGGGCAGCATCTGCGCGAGCGACGGGTGCGACGGCGTTCCGCCGGGCATCTTGTAGCCCTTGCGGTCCCACGGCTGGATCGCGGCGTTCTCGTCGTCCTTGTTGTCCAGCACCCACGCCTTGGCGGCGGGGAGCAGCTCGTCCTGCGTCGCGACCAGCTCGTGGACCGGGCCCTTGGACTGGGCGACCGCGGGCTTGTAGCGCTGGCCCCGGAGCAGGACGTCCATCAGGGCGGACGAGACGCCGAGGAGGCGGGTGACCCGCGCGACGCCGCCGCCACCGGGCAGCAGGCCGAGGGTGACCTCGGGCAGGCCGATCTCGTAACGGCCGTCGACCGCGATGCGGTGGTTGAAGGCGAGGCAGATCTCGAGCCCGCCACCGAGGGCGGCACCGTTGATGGCCGCCACGGTCGGCACGCCGAGCTTCTCGAGGCGACGCAGCTGGGCCTTCAGGGCCCGGCTCTTGTCGAAGATCTCCCGGGCCCGGGTCGGCCCCGACGGACAGCAGGTCCTTGAGGTTGCCGCCGGCGAAGAAGGTCTTCTTCGCGGACGTGATCACCACACCGGTGATCTCGTCCTTCTCCTTCTCGAGCCGGGCCACGACCTCTTCCATGCTGCGGCCGTAGAGCTCGTTCATCGTGTTGGCGCTGGCGGTCGGGTCGTCGAGGGTGAGGACGACGATGCCGTCGCCGTCCCGCCTCGTACCGGATCGCGCTCTGGTTCTCAGTCATGTTCAGTGAAGTCCTTACGTGAGCCGCGCAGGGTGGCGGCAGATCGCAGTTCTGGAAGTCGGTTGTCGGTCATGTGCCGCCACCTTGGCCGGGGCGGACACGAGGGTGGCGGCACCTTGCGCCCGGCGAGGCCGGTCACTTGCAATCTGCCGCCACCTCCGGAGCAGGTGTCAGACGCGCTCGACGATGGTGGCGATGCCCATGCCGCCGCCGACGCAGAGCGTGGCGAGGCCGCGGCGCAGGTCGCGTCGCTCGAGCTCGTCGACCGGGGTGCCGAGGATCATCGCGCCCGTGGCGCCGAGCGGGTGGCCCATCGCGATGGCGCCGCCGTTGACGTTGGTGATCTCGTGGCTGATGCCCATGTCGCGCATGAAGCGCATGGCGACGGCGGCGAAGGCCTCGTTGATCTCGAAGAGGTCGATGTCGTCGACCGTCAGGCCGGCCTTGGCCAGCGCCTTGCGGGCCGCCGGGGCGGGCCCGGTGAGCATGATCGTCGGGTCGGCACCGCTGACCGCGGTGGCGATGACGCGGGCCCGCGGGGTGAGGCCGAGGTCGGTGCCGACCTGCTCGGAGCCGATGGCGATCAGCGAGGCGCCGTCGACGATGCCCGAGGAGTTGCCGGCGTGGTGGACGTGGTTGATCTTCTCGATCCAGTGGTACTTCTGCAGGGCCACGTCGTCGAAGCCGAGGTCGCCGTGGAAGGCGAAGGACGGCTTCAGGGCCGACAGCGACTCGACGGTCGTGCCGGGGCGGATGAACTCGTCGCGCTCCAGCACGGCAAGCCCGTTGACGTCGCGTACGGCGACCACTGACCCGTCGAAGTAGCCGTTGGCCTGCGCCTTGGCGGCACGAGCCTGCGACTCGGCGGCGTAGGTGTCGACGTCCTCGCGACTCCAGCCCTCGATGGTGGCGATCAGGTCGGCGCCGATGCCCTGCGGCACGAAATGGGTGTCCAGCGCGGTGCGTGGGTCCATCGCCCACGGGCCGCCGTCGCTGCCCATGGCCACGCGGCTCATCGACTCGACACCGCCGGCGAGGATCAGGTCCTCCCAGCCGGAGCGGACGCGCTGCGCTGCCCGGTTGACGGCCTCGAGGCCGGACGCGCAGAAGCGGTTGAGCTGCACGCCGGCGGTGGTGTCAGGGGTAGCCCGCGGCGATGACCGCGGTCTTGGCGATGTCGGCACCTTGGTCGCCCACGGGGCTGACGACGCCGAGGACGAGGTCGTCGACGCGGGCGGGGTCGAGGCCGGGGTTGCGGCTCTTGACCTCGTCGAGAAGGGTCACCACCGGGTCGATCGGCTTCACCTCATTGAGGGAGCCGCCGGCCTTGCCCCTGCCACGCGGGGTGCGAATGTGGTCATAGATGAATGCTTCTGCCATGCAGTGATTGTGACACCATTACTGTCACAATGGTCAAGGTGTGGTGTCCATCACGCAAAAGGGGGTAACCCGCATGGCTGATCTGCTCACGCTGGACGAGCTCACCGAGCGCGTCTCCATGAGCGTGCGCAACGTCCGGTTCTACACGAGCAAGGGGTTGGTGCCGCCGCCCGTGCGGCGCGGCCGGTCGGGCTACTACTCCGCCGACCACGTCGCCCGGCTCCAGCTCGTCCGCGAGCTCCGGGAGCATGGCTTCACACTGTCCGCGATCAAGGGCTACATCGACCGCATCCCCGCCGATGCGACGCCCTCCGACATCGCCCTGCACCTCTCTCTGCTCGCCCCCGTGACCGGCGAGAACGACGTCGACGTGCACGACGGACTCGTCGGCATCGGCGTACCCACCTCGGCAGCGCAGGCCTGTGCCGAGGTCTATGCGAGGCACGGCCAGCAGGTCGCCGACGAGCTCTCCGAGATCGTCCGCACCCACGTCTGGCCGGCCGTGCGCGACGCCGGCGGCAGCGTCGAGGACCTCCGGGCACTGGTCCACCGGCTCAAGCCGCTGACGATCGCCGGCCCGGTCACGGCCTACGAGCAGGCGATGGATGCGAGCGCCGACTCCTACGAGCGCAAGGGTTCGCGGGCCTGACACAGTGGACCCATGTCCACCGTTCTCGTCACCGGCGCCACCGGATTCGTGGGCCGTCGACTCGTCCCCGCCCTGACCGACGCCGGCCACGAGGTGCGCGCGATGACGCGCAGCCCCGAGGACTACGAGGGGGTCGGCGACCCGGTCGGTGCCGACGTCGACGACCCCGGCTCCCCGGCCGTCGCGCTGACTGACGTCGACGTCGCGGTCTACCTCGTGCACTCGCTCGACGACCCGGACTTCGAGCGCAAGGACGCCCGGGCGGCGCGCAACTTCAGCCGGGCCGCCGCCGATGCCGGGGTGCGCCAGATCGTCTACCTCGGCGGGCTGGGGGTCGACGGCGACGACCTCTCGCCACACCTGCGATCGCGCCGCGAGGTCGAAGGACTGCTCGGCACCGACGGCGTCCCGGTCACCGTCCTGCGCGCCGCGATCGTCGTCGGCCACGGCGGCATCTCCCGGGAGATCACCCGCCAGCTCGTCAAGAACCTGCCCGCCATGGTGGTGCCCAAGTGGGTGCACACGCGCAGCCAGCCGATCGGCATCGACGACGTGGTGCGCTACCTCGCCGGCGTCGTCGAGCACGAAGAGGCGCTCGGCCGGGTCTTCGAGATCGGCGGCCCCGAGCAGCTGACCTACCTCGAGATGATGCAGGTCGCCTCCGAGGTCTCGGGCGGGCGGCGGCTGCCCATCGTCACGGTCCCGGTCCTGACGCCTCGGCTGTCGTCGTACTGGCTGGCGCTCGTCACCGACGTCGACGCGACCACCGGGCGCAACCTGATCGACTCCATGTCCACCGAGGTCGTCGTGACCGACACCTCGATCCACGACCCGGTGCCGGGCGAGCCGATGACCTATGCCGAGTGCGTACGGCGAGCGCTGGCCGATCGGAAGAAGTCAGCCGAAGATCGCGGGTAGCGCGAAGAGCATCGTCACCGACCGGGTGACGTGCGTGAGGATGGGCGCGAGCACGCCGCCGCTCGCGCGCCGCTGCAGGCCGCACAGCAGGCCGAGCAGGATCGCGGCGAAGGCGAGCATCACGTTGCCCGTCGCCGGGGTCGCGACGAAGTAAGCCAACGTCGTCCACGCGACCGGGTGCCGCGGGATCGCGGCAAAGGCGGCGCCCCGGAAGAACAGCTCCTCGGCGATGCCGTTGACGATCGTGATCACCAGCAGCAGCGGGATCGAGCCCCGGTCGGCGAAGTCGAGCACCGAGCGCACCTGCCGGTCCGGGACCTCGATCTCGCGCACGACCAGCCCACCGACGACGAAGACGGCGGCCAGCAGCAGGGCGAGCAGGATCGGCGCCACGACGGGTCGCGCATGCGTGGAGTCGCGCGGGATCCGGCCCGGGTGGAGCGGGCCGCTCGCGACGGCCCCGAGCGTCCACACCACGGCCAGCGTGGCGGTCGCGACGTAGAACGTGTCGCTGCCGGGCTCGAGCCGCAGCGACCAGCCGAGCACTGCGCCGCCGACAAGGACGACCACGACGGTCACGACGGCGTCGCCGCAGCGCCTCGGTGCTGTCGCGCTGGTCGCGCGGCACCACCGTCCACAGCGAGCGGCGCAACCAGTCGAGCATGCCGATCACCCTAGGTGGGCACGATCAGGGAAGCCCGTCCCAGCCCGTCGACGACGACACGGAAGGCGGCGCCCGACGCGACCGGCACGGCGTCGGACATGGCCCCGGCTAGGACGATCGACCCGGCTCTCAGCGTCTCGCCACGGTTCGCGAGGTGCTGGGCCAGTGCACGACGGCCGGGACGGGATCGCCGAGGATCGCTGACGCCGAGGTGGTGGCGACCACCGTGTCGTCGACCGAGAACGTCGCGACACGGGCGCCGAGGGCGTCGAGGGAGGAGGCGTCCGCGGGTTGCCACGCCCCGATCACGAAGCCGGCGGCCGACGTGTTGTCGGCCAGCACGTCGGCCGGGCGGAACCGATAGCCGGTCCACCGGGAGTCGAGGACCTCGAGCGCAGCGGCGACACCGTCCACGACGTCCGGCACCTCCTCGCGGGTGATCGCGCGATCGAGGTCGGCGCCCAGCCGGAAGGCGATCTCGGGCTCCACGCGCGGCTGCGCCAGGGCCGGCCGGCGCGACGTCGCTCATCGCGTCCGTCAGGAAGCCGACGATCGGCTGGTGCACGCCCATGGTCTGCTGCTTGGCGAGACTGGTCAGGCCGAGCTTGGCTCCGACCACGCGCTCCCCCGGCCGCGAGGCGCTGCGCCCGGTCGACGTTCTGGGCGGCGTAGCCCCACGCCTCGTCGAGCCCGGCGTGGGCGTCGCTGACGCGGTCGAGCGGCACGGCGACCACGGCGCGCCTCAGCGAGCAGCGCCGCGGCTTCCGTCGGGTCGAGAGTCATCGGAGCTGACCGAGCGCGTAGCGGTAGGACGCCTCGACGATCCCCGCGACGACCTCGAGCTCGGCCTCGTCGCGCGGGCCGTAGACCATCAGGAAGCCGGGCGAGAGGCGCACGCCCGCCCACATGTGGGACTGGGCCCAGCCCCGGGCGATCGCGTCGCCCGCGAGGTCGAGCGGCAGCGCGAGGTGCAGCGAGCCGTCCTGCTCGGGGTGCAGATGGGCGAACTCCTTCACCTCCGTGACGAGGAACGCGTCGTCCGGTCCGTCGGCGGCCGGTGCGACGAAGCCGCGGGCACCGGGGACGGAGATCATCGAGGGTCCGCTGCTGATCCCGTCGAGCCGGGCGATCCGCTCGAACAGGGCTTCTTGCAGGTGCGCGGGAGCGTTGTCGGTGAGCTGGCTCTGCGGGATCCGGAAGTGGACCTGAGGCCGTTCGCCGACGCGGACCGGGAGCGTGCCGCCGGCCGGGGGTCGGCCACTCGACGGGCTGCTCGGCCGGGCCGACGGGGCCTGCCCCGCGGCGAGCCAGCCGAGCGAGGCGGTGCGTGAGCCACTCCGAGAGCTCGGCGGCAGTGGCCTGCGTCAGGCCGTGACCGCCCGGGTCGCGGCGCGCCGATGCGGCGGCACCCGAGGCGCCGAGCAGGTAGGACCCGAGTGCGGGCCAGCAGCTCGGCCGGGATGACGTGGTCCCGGTCGCCCCGGGCCACGAACACCGGCAGGCCCGTGAGGCGGCCCGCCTCGACGGGCACGCCGGCATCCTCGAAGGGCAGTGTGCCGTAGAGGATCGCGGCAGCGGCGTACCGCGAAGGATCGGTGAGGACGAGTCCGCCGGCAAAGGCGGCGCCACCGCTGAACCCGGCGAGGACGACGGGTCGACCCTCCGGAGCGACCTCGTCGAGCCCGGGTGCGGAACCACGCCATGGTCTCGGCGAGGCTCTCGGCGACGGGCCGGCCGATGCCGCGGTTGGCGAACCACGCATAGCCACCGCCCTCACCGATGGGCGCGCGCACGGCGGCGTACGACGGACCGGGCGGCAGGTGTCCGGCGAGGCCGATGATGTCGGTCTCGCTCGAGCCGCGGCCGTGCAGCAGCACGACCAGAGGCCGGCTCGGGTCGTCCTGTCCGGCGGCCCCGGGCGACGACGGGAGCGCTCATCGTCCGGCCTCGACAGCGGTACGGACGCCTGCCCATTCACGGACCTCGGCGGCCGGGTCGAGTCGCTCGACGGAGGCCTCGTGCTCGAAGCGGCCCCAGTCCGCGCGCGGCAGCATCCACATCACCTCGAACTCGTTGCCGTCCGGGTCCTTGCCGTAGACGCTCTTGGTCGCGCCGTGGCTGGACTCGCCGGTGTAGGCGTCCGCGTTGGCGAGGCCGAGCCGCGCCTCCTCGAGCTGCTCGATCGTGTCGACCTGCCGGGCGAGGTGGTAGAGCCCGATGCCCGGGCGCTTGACACGGTCGGCGCCGATGCCGAAGAGGCCGAGGTCGTGGTGGTTGTCGCCGTGGGTCAGTCGCAGGAACGCCGCGTTGGCGCGGGGCTCCACGGCGGCGACCTCCATGGCGAAGACGGAGGTGTAGAAGTCGATCGACCGCTGCAGGTCGGCGACGAAGAGGACGGCGTGGTTGAGCCGGACCGCGGGGATGGACATGGCGTGCTCACTTCCTTCGAACTAGTTAGTTGAAGGTACAACTAAATGGTTCGAGCGTCCATTCCCGAAATGAAAGACGCGCGGACACACGTCGAGATCCGACGTTGTGTCCGCGTCCCGCGCGTGTGACTGGAGGTCAGCGACCGGAGAAGCCGGCGGCCGAGTGTGCGCGACCGCCACCGGTCGAGCCACCCCCGGCTCCTGTTGCCGCCGCCGCTGCGACGACCGCGACCGCCACCGGTCGAGCCGCCCGCCGGGGCACCACGGCCGCCGCCGCCGGAGCGACGACGCTGGCCGCCCCCGTTGCCGCCACCGGTGGAACCACCGGTCGAGCTGGACGACGCGCCGCCGGTCGGGTTGCCTCGACGCGACTGGCCGTTGGTCTGGCCGGTGCTGCGAGCGCGCTTGCGCGCGGCGTTGGCGCCCGTCGACGAGCCGCCACCGGAGGGGGCGACTTCGGGGACGAGTCCGCCGGGCGTGCTGCGCACACCGGGGGCGAGCTCGACGAGCATCGGGTGACCGGGGCCGTGCACCTTGGTGGTGGTGGCCTTGATGCCCGCGAGACGGGTCAGGTCGCGCACGTCGCGCACCTGGTCGTCCGTCATGAGCGTGATGACCGTGCCCGGGGCGCCGGCTCGCGCCGTACGACCGGAGCGGTGCAGGTAGGCCTTGTGCTCGACCGGCGGGTCGGCGTGGATGACGAGCGCGACGTCGTCGACGTGGATGCCGCGGGCGGCGATGTCGGTCGCGACGAGGGTCGCGGCCTTGCCGGAGTGGAAGGCCTCCATGTTGCGGGTGCGCGTTCTGCGACAGGTTGCCGTGCAGCTCGACGGTGGGGACACCGGACTTGTTGAGCTGGCGGGTCAGCGCCTTGGCGCCGTGCTTGGTGCGGGTGAAGACGACCGTGCGACCCGGGGCGCTGGTCAGGTCGACCGGGATCGGGACGCGCTGCTCGCGGTTCACGTGCAGCACGTGGTGCGACATCGTGGAGACCGGCGACTGCGCCGAGTCGGCCTCGTGCGTGACCGGGTTGGTCAGGAAGCGCTTGACCGGGACGTCGATCGCCTTGTCGAGCGTTGCGGAGAAGAGCAGCCGCTGGCCGTCCTGCGGGGTCTTGTCCATGATCCGGCGCACGCCGGGCAGGAAGCCGAGGTCGGCCATGTGGTCGGCCTCGTCGAGGATCGTGACCTCGACGGCCGACAGGTCGGCGTACTTCTGCTGCATGAGGTCTTCGAGACGACCCGGGCAGGCGACGACGATGTCGACGCCCTTCTTGAGGCCGGTGGTCTGGGGGCCCCGGCTCACGCCGCCGTAGACGACGATCGTGGACAGGCCGGCGGCGTCGGCCATCGGCTTGAGCGCGGCGTGGATCTGGCCCACGAGCTCGCGCGTCGGGGCCCGGGATCAGCGCGCGCGGCTTGCGCGGCATGGCCGGCATCTTGGCGGCGTCGAGGCGGGCGACCAGCGGCAGCAGGAACGCGTACGTCTTGCCGGAGCCGGTGCGGCCGCGGCCGAGGACGTCGCGACCCGCGAGGGAGTCAGGAAGCGTCGCGGCCCGGATGGGAGTGGGGGTGGTGATGCCCTGCTTCTCGAGGATGTCGATGAGCATGGAGGGCACGCCGAAGTCGGCGAAAGACATGTGGAACCTTTTCGTTGGCGTCTCGCCAACACATCGCGCCTGAGTTTTTTCAAACCAGCGCGGCATGGCCTCGAAAGGATTTCGAGGTAAGCGGACCCGTGGGTGTTTCTGGGCCTGCTGCGACTCGGGGCAAGACTGGCCGAGGCGACTTCGTCCACAACGGTAGTGGTCGCCTGCGTGTTCCTGCGAATCGTTGGGAGTGTGACCTGCGCTATGCCTGTACGGCGGCGCCGCTCTCGATCAGGTCCTCGACACCCTGCACGCCCCACGCGTTCAAGGCCTCGCGGGTGTGCGCCCCCGCTCCGCCGGGAGGCATGGCGATCGTGGCGGCCGTCCTGCTGAACCTTGGCGCAGGGGCCGGCTGGGTCATGCCACCGCTCTCGACGAAGGTGCCGCGCGCGGCCGGGTGCGGGTGGGCCGGCGCCGCGCTGAGCGGGATGATCGCGGCCACGCACGCGTCGGTGCCGTCGAAGATGGCCGACCACTCGGCCTACGTCTTCTCCTTGAATCGCGCCGTGAGCGCCTCGCGGATCGCGGGGAGGTTCGTGAGGTCGTTGCGGTCCGGGAGGTCGAGCTCGAGGCGGCGTACGAGCTCGTCGTAGAACTGGGGCTCGAGCGCCCCCACGCTCATGTGCTGGCCGTCGGCGGTCTCGTAGATGTCGTAGTAGGGCGTGCCGCCGTCGAGGAGGCCACTCACGCGACGGTCGCTGGCGACGCCGAGCGCGGTCAGCGTGGAGGCCATGGCGTTGAGGTGCGCGGTGCCGTCGACGATGGCGGCGTCCACGACCTCGGCCCCGGCCGCTGACCTTCGCCTCGAGCAGCGCGGCGAGGACGCCGATGACGAGGTAGGTCGAGCCGCCGCCGAAGTCGCCGACGAGGTTGCCGGGGAAGTGCGGGCGCGAGCGGTCCCGGCCGAGGCCGTGCAGGGCGCCGGTGATGGCGATGTAGTTCATGTCGTGGCCGGCGGCCCGGCTCCACGGGCCGTCCCGGCCCCAGCCGGTCATCCGGCCGTAGACCGAGCGCGGGTTGCGGGTCCAGCAGTCTTCGGGGCCGAGGCCGAGGCGCTCGGTGACGCCGGGGCGCATCCCCTCGATGAGGACGTCGGCGCTCTCGACGAGGTCGAGGACGGTGGCCACCGCCTCCGGCTTCTTCAGGTCGAGCGCGACGCTCGGACGGCTGCGCGTCAGCACGTCGTGCTCACCGCTGCCGAACATCCCACCGCCCGGACGATCGATGCGGACCACGTCGGCGCCGAGGTCGGCCGGGATCATGCAGGCGTGCGGGCCCGGGCCGATGCCGGCGATCTCGACGACCTTGATGCCCTTGAGGGGGCCGGTGCCCTGACCGAGTTCATACGTCATGGACCGATCATGACAGCAACGCTGTCACGGTCGCGAGGGTGCGTCTCACTCCATGTAACCGGCGTCTACATGAACTGACCGGCCGCTGCATCGGCCGGTCAGTTGGTGTAAACGCCGGTTACATGAGTTGGGAGGCCGCGAGCGCCTGCGCGAGATCGGCGCAGAGATCGTCGGCGTCCTCCGGGCCGATCGAGAGCCGCAGCAGGTCGTCGTGGGGCTTGGCCTCGCTGGCCACCGGCCGGTGGGTGAGCGCGGCGGGGTGCTGGACCAGCGAGTCGACGCCGCCCGGGGAGACCGCGTGGGTGAAGAGCGCCACCGCCTCGGTGACGCGGGCGGCTGCGGCATACCCACCCTCGACCCGGAACGCGAGCACGGCTCCGGGGCCGCGCATCTGACGACCGACCGGGTGCAGCGGGTCGCACTCGGGCAGGCCGGGGAAGAAGACATCGCCGACGCCGGGTTGCTCCACGAGCCACGTCGCGAGCTTGCTCGCGCCCTCCTGCTGGGCGCGCATGCGCAGCGGCAGGGTGGCCAGCCCGCGGTGCAGCAGGTAGGCGCCCATCGGGTGCAGCAGCGCCCCCGTGACCGCACGCACCCGACGCAGCGCCCCGGCCCACCGCTCGTCGCAGGCGATGACGCCGCCCATCGCGTCACCGTGGCCACCGATGTACTTCGTGGCGCTGTGCAGCACGAGCGCGGCGCCGAGCGCCGCGGGGTTCTGCAGGACCGGCGTCGCAAAGGTGTTGTCCACCAGCACGGGTACGGCGCCTGCTGCACCGACCACGGCCGCGATGTCGACGAGCTCGAGCGTGGGGTTGGCCGGCGTCTCGAGCACGACGAGACAGGTGTCGGCCCGCACCACCGACGCGACCTCGTCGGCCGTGCAGAAGGTCGTCTCGACGCCGAGCGTGCCCGACGCCGGGAGATGGTCGGTTCCGCCGTACAACGGGCGGACCGCGACGACGTGGCGGCCGCCGGAGCCGTGCTCGGCGACGGCGGCGAGGACTGCCGCGGTCACGGAAGCCATGCCGGTCGAGAAGGCGACGGCCGCCTCGGTGCGCTCGAGGGTGGCGAGGCCCTCCTCGAAGCGGGCCACCGTGGGGTTCCAGAGGCGCTGGTAGACCAGCCCGCCTTCTGTGGGACGTCCGCCGGTCGCCATGGACTCGTAGGAATCCCCACCCAGCCCGATCGACGGGAGCGGGTTGGTGGTGGAGAAGTCGAGCGGAAGGGCGTGCACGCCCAGCGCCGAGAGGTCGCCGCGGCCGGCGTGGACAGCGAGGGTGTCAAGGCTGGTCATGCGGCCATCGTGGAATAATCCTCGGCACTTGGGAATGACCTTCGAAGAAGAACATCCTGATCCCCGGGCACCCCGCAGAATCCGAGGAAATCAGATGCCGCGTCCCGGTTCACCGACAGATCATGCGGCGCTCGACGCCGTCGACCTGCGCATCCTGTCCGAGCTGACCGAGGACGGCCGGATCACCAACTCGGCACTGGCGGCGAGGGTGGGCATCGCCGAGTCGACCTGCCCGGCCCGCGTGCGGTCCTTGCGGGAGCGTGCGATCGTGCGTGGCGTCCACGCGGACGTCGACCCGGCCGCCCTCGGCTTTCCCATCCGAGGCCGTGATCAAGGTGCGGCTCGGCAGCCACAACCGCGACCACGTGGCGCGGTTCCACCGGGCGCTCCCCGCGATCCCGGGCGTCGTTCGGATCCTGCACGTCGGCGGCGAGGACGACTATCTCCTCCCGAGTCGCCGTCGCGTCGACCCAGCAGCTGCGCTGACCCGGTGCTCGAGCACATCAACGTGCACCCGATCGTGCGGCACACCGAGACCCAGCTGGTCTTCGAGGAGATGGTGGGCGCGGGAGTGCTGTGACGACGGGCACCTTGCAACTAGTTGCATAGGTCTGGCACGATCCCCGACATGGCCCTCGAACACGCGCTCCTCGTCGCGCTGAGCGAGCGCCCGGGATCCGGGCTCGAGCTCGCGGGCCGCTTCGAGAAGTCCATCGGCTTCTTCTGGCACGCCACGCACCAGCAGATCTACCGCGTGCTCGGCCGCATGGAGACCGACGGCTGGCTCAGCGTCGAGACGGTCCCGCAGGCCGGCCGCCCCGATCGCAAGGTCTACGCCGTCTCGCCCGCCGGCGCCGAGTGCTCGCGGACTGGCTCGCCGAACCGCTCGCGATGGAGACCTTCCGCAGCGACCTCGCCGTGAAGCTCCGCGCCGCGTCGTACGGCGATCGCGCGGCCTTGCTCCGCAGGGTCCGCGAGACCCTCGCGGACCACGAGACGAGGCTCGCGCACTACCGCGAGCTGGAGAAGCGCGACTATCCCGTGCCGGCCGACTGGCCGGACCGGAGCTCGATCAATATCTCGTCCTGCGCGGTGGCATCCGCCCGGAGGAGTTCTGGATCGGCTGGCTCAACGAATACCCGGAGGCACACGAATGACGCCCTACCCGCACCTCCTCGCCCCGATGACCATCGGCGACCTGACGCTGCGCAACCGCGTCGTCATGGGCTCGATGCACACCGGGCTCGAGGACAAGCCCCGGGACATCGACAAGCTGGCGGCCTACTTCGCCGAGCGCGCGGGGTGAGGTCGGGCTGATCATCACCGGCGGCTACGCCCCCAACAAGCGCGGCTGGTTGAAGCCGTTCGCCTCCGAGATGACCAACCGCCTGCAGGCCGCGCGGCACCGCACCGTGACGGACGCCGTGCACGCCGAGGGCGGCGCGATCGCGATGCAGATCCTGCACGCGGGGCCGCCATGGCTACCACCCGCTGAGCGTCAGCGCGTCGGCGAAGAAGTCGCCGATCACGCCCTTCAAGCCGTCCGCGCTTTCGACGAGGGCCGTCGACCGGACCGCCACCGACTTCGCGAAGTCCGTCGCGCTCGCGAAGAAGGCGGGCTACGACGGCGTCGAGATCATGGGCTCCGAGGGCTACCTCATCAACCAGTTCCTCGCCGCCCGCACCAACGACCGCACGGACAAGTGGGGTGGCAGCGCGTCGGCCCGCATGCGGTTCCCGATCGAGATCGTGCGCCGCTCGCGCGAGCTGGTCGGCGACGGCTTCCCGATCATCTACCGCATCTCGCTCCTCGACCTCGTCGAGGGCGGCCAGACGTGGGACGAGGTCGTCGAGCTCGCGGGCGAGCTGGAGGAGGCCGGCGTCTCCGTCTTCAACACCGGCATCGGCTGGCACGAGGCGCGCGTCCCCACGATCATCACCCGGGTCCCGCGCGGTGCACGGCGGTCCGCGACGGCCCGCCTCAAGGAGATCGCGAACGTCCCGGTCTGCGCGTCCAACCGGATCAACAGTCCCGAGATGGCCGAGGACATCCCGGCGTCCGGCCGGGCCGACCTCGTGTCGATGGCGCGCCCGCTGCTCGCCGACCCGGAGTTCGTCGCCAAGGCCCGGGCCGACCGGGCCGACGAGATCAACACCTGCATTGCCTGCAACCGGGCCTGCCTCGACCACGTCTTCGCCAACAAGCTCGCGTCCTGCCCGGTCAACCCCCGCGCCGCGCGCGAGACCGAGCTGATCCTGCTGCCGACGCGCACCCGTCAGTCCGTCGCCGTCGTCGGCGCCGGGCCGGCCGGTCTGGCCGCGGCGGTCAACGCCGCCGAGCGCGGCTTCGCGGTGACGCTCTTCGAGAAGTCGACCGTCATCGGCGGCCAGTTCCGGCTCGCGATGCAGATCCCCGGCAAGGAGGACTTCGCCGAGACCCTCCGCTACTTCACCGCGCGCCTCGAGGCGCTCGACGTCGACGTACGGCTCTCCACCGCCGCGACCTCAGCGGACCTCGCGGGCTTCGACCACACCATCATCGCCACCGGCGTCGTCCCGCGGATGCCGGCCATCGACGGCATCGACCTCGCCGTGTCGTACGCCGACGTGCTCTCCGGCAGGGTCGAGGTCGGTCGCCGCGTCGCGGTCATCGGTGCCGGCGGCATCGGTGTCGACATGAGCGTCTTCCTCACCCACCGGGAGGAGGACCTCGACGAGTGGATGGCGCACTGGGGCGTCGGCGACCCGACGTTGCACCCGGGCGGGCTCACCGAGGCGAAGCCGCGCGAGGCTGCGCGCGAGGTGACGCTGGTCCAGCGCAAGGAGACGCCGATCGGCATCGGGCTCGGCAAGACGTCGGGCTGGGCGCACCGTGCGGTGCTGAAGCAGTCGGGTGTCGTGCAGGTCCGCGGTGCGACGTACGACCGGATCACTGCCGAGGGACTGCACATCACCGTGGACGGTGAGTCGCGACTGATCGAGTGCGACGACGTGGTGATCTGCGCGGGCCGGGAGTCAGTGCGCGACCTCTACGACGAGGTCGGCGGGCACCTGATCGGCGGCGCGGACGTCGCGGCGGAGCTCGACGCGAAGCGGGCGATCAAGCAGGCGACCGAGCTGGTCGCCGCGCTGTAGGTCTCGCAGGGCGTCGGCCTCGGCAACGCCGTCGTCGCCTCACCCTCGGCCGGGAGCGGAGTAGCTGCTCGAGCACCTCGATAGGCCAGTGTCAGACGGCTGTCGAAACGGGTCGTGCACGACCGTTTGCCACTGGACCATCTCCCCGATGGCCCGCGCTGTGGTGGTCGCGCTGCGGAGGTCGGGCGTCCCGCATCCTCGACAGGCGTTTGCCCGCGCGGCTGATCCGAGACATGGTGAAGGGGACACATTCGCCAGTCGGAAGGAGAGCCATGCTTGCTCTCACCGAGAACGTGACCGAGATCGTCAAGCAGCTCGTCGAGGAGGTGCCGGAGGTCTCGGGCCTCCGGATCACTGCCGACGGGCAGTCCCTGTCGGTCAGTCCCGCCGATCATGCCGAGCAGGACGACCAAGTGGTGGAGCAGAACGGCGCCACCGTCTACGTCGATGGGCCTGCATCGGAGATGCTGGCCGACAAGGTGCTGGACGGCGGCGTGGATGAGCAGGGCAACATCCAGTTCGCGCTCGGCCAACAGGCCTGACGGACAGGACGCCCCAGCCGAAATGCACGAGGGGCCCCGACCGCAGTGCGGTCGGGGCCCCTCGTTTCAAATCAGGAGACGCGAACGTTCTCGGCCTGCGGACCCTTGGGGCCGGCGGCGAGGTCGAACTCGACCTTCTGGTTCTCATCGAGCGACTTGTAGCCGTTGCTCTGGATCGTGGAGTAGTGGACGAAGACGTCCTCGCCGCCACCATCCTGAGCGATGAAGCCGAAGCCCTTTTCGGCGTTGAACCACTTGACAGTTCCAGTAGCCATGATCATTTCCTTTGTTTTCGTGCCGGGACACTGTGCCCCCGGCCGCTGAAGACATCCACCCGTGCTGCTGTCCAGCGAACCGAAAACCGGGAGTGCGAGATGAGGGCCGCGACATCGTGTGCGGCCGGGACGACTCGGGAGTCATCCCTTCAACATGAGCAACGATACGGCACGGACCCCAACTTCGTCGCTTCGGGGACGAAAACCCGTCTACGGTGACCGAATGCCGACCACCCCCGGGCCGCCTCGGAGCCCCCGGCTCTCCTCGCCCGCCCGACCTACATCGCCACGGAGATCATCACCGCGGCGGCGACGACCGGAGGCTACGACTTCGTCACCGACACGGTGAGCAAGCTCGGCGAGATCGGCTGCTCGGAGGCCTACTGCTCCCCGCGTCACGAGGTGATGAACGGCTCCTTCATGGCGTACGGCGCACTGCTGGCCGGCGGCGCGCTGCTGTCCAACAAGGAGCTGGGCCCGTGGGTGACCGGGCTGCTGATCGTCTCCGGCGCGAGCTCGGTCGCGACAGGTCTGGCACCGCTCGACCGGGGACGCGACCTTGCACGCCATCGCGGCGACGCCGCTCTTCGTGGCGCAGCCCTTTGCGCTGGCACTCCTCGGTCACCGGATCCGGCACACGCAGCCCGGACTGGCCAAGGCGTTGTTGGCGACCGGCGTCGTCACCGCCGGCGCGGCGGCGGTGTTCGTGGTCGGCGGCGAGGACGCCGCTGCCGCCGGTGCGATGGAACGGCTCGCGTTGTGGCCGGTGCTCTTCGGGCTGGCCGGGTGGGCGTGGGGGCAGCGATCTACTCGATCGGCGGGAGGGCGACGACCCGGCCCGCATAGCTGAGCCCGGCGCCGAACGCGATCAGCAGGGCGACGTCGCCGACCCGGGCTTCGCCCTTGCGCAGCATGGCCTCCATGGCCAGCGGCACGGACGCGGCGGAGGTGTTGCCGGAGTCCACGATGTCGGTGGCGACCGCGACCGACTCGGGCAGCTTGATGTTGCGCGACAGCGTCTGGGTGATCCGCAGGTTGGCCTGGTGCGGGATGAAGGCGTCGAGGTCGTCCACCGCGACCCCTGCCGCGCGCAGCGCCGAGTGCGCCACCTCGGCCATCGCGAACGGAGCCCAGCGGAAGACCGCCGTACCCTCCATCTGCACGACGGGGGTCTCGGTGTGCGCGCCGAGGCAGCTCGGGGTCTGGGTGATGACGCCTGACTGCGAGCCGTCGGATCCCCACGCCGTCGGGCCGATGCCCGTGGCACCCGAAGGTCCCACCACGACGGCACCGGCGCCGTCCGCGAAGATGAACGCGGTGCCGCGGTCGGTGGGATCCATGAAGCGGCTGAGCTGCTCGACGCCGATGACCGGGACGTGTGACTCCGCCCCCGAGCGGACCATCGCGGACGCCGGGTTGAGCGCGTGGCAGAAGCCCGCGCACCCGGCGGACACGTCGAAGGCGGCGGCGGTCGAGCCGAGCGCGGTCGCGACCTGCGGCGCCGATGCCGGCGTGTGCTCGGGGTGCGTGGAGGTGGCGACGATGACGCACCCGAGCTGGTCGGCGCTCACGCCGGAGACCGCCAGCGCGCGCTCGGCGGCGGCCGTCGCCATCCCGATCAGGCTCTCCTCCGCCCCGGCGAACCGGCGGGTCCGGATCCCCGACCGGCTCTGGATCCACTCGTCCGTGGAGTCGAGCGTCTCGCAGATCTCCTCGTTGGTCACCACCCGCTCGGGGCGATAGACCCCCAGTCCCAACATCGCGGCGTGCGTCAGCTCGGTCGCCTGCATGATCGTCATGTCCCCGAGAATAGGCTCGATCGCATGATTCGCGACCTGACCGACGACGAAGCCCGCCGAGCCCCCGGGTCCTCAAGTGGGGCATGACCGAGCCGGGCGTGATCCCGGCGTGGGTCGCGGAGATGGACTACGCCGTCGCCGACGTCATCACCGACGCCCTGCTCGAGGCCGTGATCCGGGGCCGGACCGGCTATCCGCCGTACGCCTTCGGCGGCGAGCTCGGTCGTGCGTACGCCGACTGGGCGGAGCGACACTTCGACCAGACCGTCGATCCGGAGCTGGTGATCCCGACCGTCGACGTCACGGCCGGCATGCGGCTCGCGCTCGACGTGCTCAGCGAGGACGCGCCCGTCGTGATGCCCGTCCCGGCCTACTCGCCGCAGCTCGAGATCGCCGAGATCACCGGCCGCAAGCGGGTGGACCTCGTCGTGGACCCCGACGACGAGCGGGCCGTGATCGATCTCGAGGCCCCGGACGCCGCCTTCGCCGACGGCGCGCGGACGCTGATCCTGACGCAGCCGCACAACCCGTGGGGTCGGGTCTTCACGCACGCAGAGCTCGAAGGCATCCGCGACGTCGTGGTGCGCCACGGCGCCCGCGTGATCAGCGACGAGATCCATGCGCCCCTCGTGCTGCCCGGAGCCGACCACGTCTCCTACCTCGCGGTCGACGGGACGGCCGACCACGCGGTTGCGCTGGTGGCGGCGTCCAAGGCCTTCAACATCGCCGGCCTCAAGTGCGCCCGGGTCGTGGCCGGCGACGTCGCGACCCGCGACCGCCTCTTCGGCGCACCGATGGCTCGCAACGACTCGTGGTCGACGCTCGGTGTCGTGGCCGCCCTAGCGGCGTACGACGAAGGGGATCCGTGGCTGGCAGCCCCGGTCGAACGCCTCGACCGTCAGCGGACGCTGCTCGAGGCGCTCCTCGCCGAGCACCTCCCGCTCGCGCGGATGCGGCCGCTGGAGGCGACCTACCTCGCGTGGCTGGACCTGCGGGCCTACGGGTTCCGCGATCCGGCGCAGGTCTGCCTCGAGCGTGGCAGGGTGCGACTGGCCCCCGGGCACGACTACCACCCGGGGTCGACCGGGCACGTGCGGCTCAACATCGCGACGTCGGCGGAGCGGCTGACGGAGATTGTTCACCGGATGGCGAGGGCGCTGGCAACCTGAGTCGGGGATGATGGCTCGGTGACCACCAAGATTGCTGTCGTCGGCCTCGGTTATGTCGGACTCTCCATGGCCTGCCTGCTCGCCCGCGACAACGAGGTCGTCGGCCTCGACCTCGACGAGGCGCGCATCGAGCGGCTGCGAGCCGGCGAGAGCCCGATCCACGACGAGGACATCTCCCGGTTCCTCGCGTCAGAGGACACGGCGCTGACGTTCACGACGGATGCGGCGCAGGCCTACGCCGACGCCGAGTTCGTCATCATCGCGACGCCGACGAACTATGACGAGGTCACCAACTACTTCAACACCGGCTCGGTCGAGTCCGTGATCGCCGACGTCATGCGCCCGGCGCCGGAGGCCACGATGGTGATCAAGTCGACGATCCCGGTCGGCTACGTCACCGACGTCCGGGCGCGGCTCGGCACCGACAACGTGATCTTCAGCCCGGAGTTCCTGCGCGAGGGCAAGGCTCTGCACGACAACCTGCACCCGTCGCGGATCGTGGTCGGCGAGGACAGCTCGCGGGCCCACCGCTTCGCCGAGCTGCTGGTGAAGGGCGCCGACATCGACGACGTACCCGTCCTCTTCACCGAGCCCACCGAGGCCGAGTCCATCAAGCTCTTCGCCAACACCTACCTCGCGATGCGGGTGGCCTTCTTCAACGAGCTCGACTCCTTCGCCCTCTCGCACGGCCTCTCGACGCGGCAGATCATCGACGGCGTCGGCCTCGACCCGCGCATCGGCACGCACTACAACAACCCGTCGTTCGGCTACGGCGGCTACTGCCTCCCGAAGGACACGCGCCAGCTGCTCGCGAACTACTCCGAGGTCCCGCAGACGCTCATCACCGCGATCGTCGACGCCAACACCACCCGCAAGGACTTCGTCGCCTTCGACATCCTCGACCGCCAGCCGAAGGTCGTCGGCATCCACCGGCTGCTGATGAAGGCCGGCTCGGACAACTTCCGCGAGTCCTCGGTGCAGGGGATCATGAAGCGGATCAAGGGCAAGGGCGTCAAGGTCGTCGTCTACGAACCGGAGCTGGCCGACGAGCACCTCGACGCCAATGGCAAGTTCTTCGGGTCGAAGGTCTACACCGACCTCGGCAAGTTCAAGGCGAAGGCAGACGTGATCGTGGCCAACCGGATGGCGCCCGAGCTCGACGACGTCCGCGAGAAGGTCTACACGCGCGACCTCTTCGGCTCGGACTAACGGTCCAGCGGTCGTTTCATCTTGCCCTCGTAGCGGACGACCTCGCGCTCGGCCGTCGGGACCCAGCCGGCGTCACTCGTGCTGACGCGGATCAGTCCGTACGCCGCCTGCAACCGCTCGTCGCTCACCTCCGCGCCCGTCCGGCGCACCCGCTCGACCGCGGCCGTTCGCTCCAGCCGACCGACGCCGTCGATGACCGCGGCACCGTCGTGGTGGGCCTCCGGAGTCGTCGAGGAGGTCTTCGATCGCGTCCCCCTTCGGCGCTCTGGAGACGCCGTCGAGGGTGAGTCGCCACGGCGAGCGGCATCGTCCGCCGGGGAGCGCGTCGACCAGCTCGACGCGCTGGTCGCCGGAGTAGGTCCGATGAACGATCCGCCGCTCGAGCTGCGGGTCGCCCGGGGGTGACTGGCGCTGGTCGGTGAGGTCCGCGAAGTCGCCGATCACGAGGATCCGCAGGTCGTCGAGCGACGAGTCGAGGACTGCGTCGACGACGCCGATCACCTCGACCGCGCTGTGTCCCCGGCTGTCGAGGACGATCTCGAGGAAGGGCACGTCGTAGCGCCGACCGCGCCGGTTGCGCTTGGGCCGCATCGTCGGCACGAGGTTGGCCGAGAACGCGTCGTTGTAGCGGTTGATCTGGTCGCGGTGCTGCATCACGTGTGTCTGGCCCGGGTGCCGGGCCTTCGATGCGTGCTCGGGGATCAGCACGCCGCCGGCCTCGGCCAGCCGGTGCCCTGAGCTCCATGTCCTCTCCGAGGCGCAGGCCCGTCGCCATACCGCCGGAAGAGTCATAGAGGGCGCGCGTCAGCGAGCCGGTCGCGCCGACGTGGGCGCGGAAGGCGCGCGGTCCGGCGAGCGTCAGGTCGTCGGTACGCCGCCACATCCCCTCGACCCACTTGTGGGTCTCCTCGGCGTCCCAGTCCCGGGTGCGGTCGATCGCGCCGCTGGCGACGTCGTCCCTGACCTGCGCGGGAGTCTTGTCGGCCAGCGCGAGCGGGTCGACGAAGCGCTTGGTGCCGAGGACAACGGCATAGTCGATCTCGTGGTGCCACTGCAGCTGTGCCTCGACGTGCTCGCGGAAGGCGAGCATGTCGGCGTCGAGCCACATGATGACGTCGCCCTCGCTGGCGCGCGCGCCCGTGTGGCAGGCGTTGGCGCGACCCCAGCCGTCGGTGACGCGAACCAGCTTGGTGTTTGCCTGCCTGACGTCAGGCAGGCGGACCGGCTCCGGATTGCCGTCGTCCACGACCACGACCTCGAGCAGGTGTGCCGGGTAGGTCTGGGCGGCGAGCCCGGCGAGGACGAACGGCAAGGTTGCGTCCGCGCTCCCAGGTCGGGACGACGACGCTGACGCTCTTGGTGGGGGTCCGGGCGCCGAGCTCCACGGTGGGGAGCGCACGCCACTCGTTGCGGCGGACCAGTGGTTGCGTCACGGCAGGTCTCCCTCCTCGAGGA
Source organism: Nocardioides sp. B-3 (assembly GCF_024703895.1). Lineage (GTDB taxonomy): Bacteria > Actinomycetota > Actinomycetes > Propionibacteriales > Nocardioidaceae > Nocardioides. Next base: position 1,879,830 of record NZ_CP087968.1, on the reverse strand, counting down.
CGAGCTCCGGCGGCGCGTGGAACCCGGGCCACTCGCGCTCGAGGATCTCGGGCTTCCGGAAGGACTCGGGGTCCGACTGCCGGGTGTGTCCACTCGCCGTACGGCGAAGGACGTAGCCGAGGCCGTGGGTGCGGTAGATCCGGCCGCCGCTTGCCTCGACCGCGTTCAACAGCTGAGCGTCGACGAATCGCCGTGCGCGCCGGAAACCGCCCACGCTGCGCAGCACCCGGCGGTCGATCATGATCGTGCCGCCCGCGACGAACCGGTTGTGGATCTCGGTCGGGTGGTTGCGGCGGGCCGTCACGCCGAGCTCCTCGAGGTAGACGAACTCGCTCGGCATGCCGACCACCTCGGCGCCGGTGTAGCGGCGGGCGAGGAGGAGGTCGTGGATGGCGTGCGGGGAGTACCAGTCGTCGTCGTCGACCTTGAGCAGCACGTCGCCGTCGGCCACGGTCGCCGCGTCGTTGAGGACGTCGCCGAAGAAGGCGTCCTTGTCGTGGGGTCTCACGATCACCTCGTGACCGTTGAGGCGGGCCCTGACCTCGTCCTCGTCGACCGTCCGGGCGTGGGTGCCGAGGACGACCTGCAGCTCGACGCCCTGCTGGCGCGCGAGCTGGCGCATCGCGAAGTCGAGCTGGTGCGGGCGCATCGTGGCGAGCAGGACGCTGACCCCGGGCTGCGCGACGAACCGGACGCCTGCACGGTCCGCGAGGTCGCGCCGCCACGCGAGGGTGGAGTGGGTGTCGAGCGCGGCGCGTCGGGTCGTGACGCTGTGCTGCTCACGGGCGAGGGGGTCGTCGAGGTCGTTCTTCGTCGCCAGCGCAGTGGTCAGCTCTTCGCTGAGCGCGGCGTTGGTGCCGGTCGCGAGGAGCGGGATGCCGGCCATCGCGAGGCCGGCCACGGTCCGGGGGTCCGCGGTCGTGAGGTCGACACGCAGGCCCCGGACGCCGCGGAGCTCCCGGATCGCCCGCTCGGTCAGCCGACCGGGCACGAAGTCACGCACCGGCTCGTCCCAGTCCTTGCGCCAGCCGCGCGGATTGACGACCTGCTCGTCGATGGGCTCGAGGCCGGGGTCGGTGACGACGAGGGGCGCGCGGTCGATGACGGCGTGGACCTCGGGGTGTCGGCCGCGTCCCACCACCACGTCCGGTGGCACGTCGCGCTCCCGGATCGCCCGCGTCCTCGGGTCGATCGAAGAACGGGGCGCGTGGGTCGGAGGCCTGCCGCCGCGTCGCGTCCTGCATATCCGACAACCAGCCCACCGTGCCCGCGGTCGCCGTCGGCGGCCCGGCGGGCGCACTCGATCAGCACCGGTGCGCGGGGACCGGGGCCGCGAACCGCAGCACTGTCAGCACACCTTGACCTGCCTCACGCGCCATCAGGCTGGTGATCGCCGGCCACTCGGGCCGGGGGTGTACGACGAGGGGCACCGCCGCGTCGGTCAGCCAGACGGCGACGACGCGGACCCGGCCGAGCCGCGGCAGCGCCGACGCCCGTTGCCGGAGGGACGCCCGATCGGTGGTCATCCACAGGACCGACTTCCAGCCGCGGCCGATGTCGGTGGCGCCTGCGATGGTCGTGAACGTGGCCCCGGTCGGGGGCCGGGGGCGGCGGCGGACTCGTCGTCGCCGACCACGAGCAAGGGTTCCGGGGAGGTGAAGCCATCGAGGGGATGAGTCACGAAGGAGCTCCCGTCCGGGGGGCCCGTTCCCGCAGCGACGCGGGCAGCGAGTGCTTGACCGGGGGTCGCGGCTGCTGACGCAGCCGGGTCTGGGTGACGAAGTCGATGATGTGGATGCCGGGCGGGGCGTCCACGCGGACCGAGCCGCCGAGCTCTTCGGGGCGACCCGAGCGGATGGCCTCGTCGACCTCGAACTCGCGCAGCTTGCGGTAGAGGCGGGTGTTGGTGAAGTCCACGCCCTCCTTGCGCCAATGGGCGTATTCATCGGCGTCGAGCCACTTGACCTCGACGCAGAGGCCCTGCTGGAGGACCGGGCGTTCGGTGGCGGCCGGGAACTCACGCAGCTCCCAGTCGAAGGCCTTCACGAAGGTGAAGTCCGGTCCCATCGGATAGACCCACGGCTCCGGGAAGCGCAGCGAGAGGTCGAGCCAACCGGTCGACTCGTCGACGACGGTCAGGGGATGCCGCGGCATCGCCACGATCGTCTGCGTCGACTCGAGCTGCCACGACAGGTCGCGCAGGATGCCCGCGCCCTCGGGAGTGAGCACCATGTCGCCGTCCCACTTCATCGAGTAGGACGTGCGGACCCGGGCTGAAGCACCAGTTGTAGAAGTGCGTCAGCGAGTGGACGCTGGTGGCCGGGGTCGCGAGGTGCTCGCCCCCGGCCCGGGCCACCCGGTGCGGATAGCTGATCCCGGTGAACCGGTCAGCCGCACCGCACTCCTCCACGATCCGGCGTGCCACGTCGAGGGTCCCGTCATCGGACCCGTTGTCGACCAGCAGCACGTGCTGGACGGCGGCGAAGATCGGCGGCAGCACCCGGGGCAGGTTGCGTGCCTCGTTCTTCACCCGGAAGACGCAGGTCAGTCCGGGGGTGAGGCGTTCGCCGTTGCTCCGGGGGCCGGGTGACGTCGTAGTCGGGCAGGCCCTCGAGCGAGGGGATGTCCGGGAGGGACATCAGGCCTCCCGGCCGCGTTGCCTGTTGAGCGCCTTGCGGAGCCCGCGACGGGCTCCCTCCGGCACCAGCGCGCACGGAGTGCGGGACGCGGTCGGCGCCACGGTTCGGTGCGCCCTTCGAGGGCGTCGACTCGAGCTCGCGCCGGGTCGCGGCGGCACCCTCTCGTCGCGCGGCGAGCGCGGTCGAGTGGGCGAACGCCTCGGCGTCGGCGTACATCTGGTCGTAGGCGATGCGGAGCTGATCGCAGCGCTCGTGCGTCGCGGCCGTGTCGCCGCCCTCGTCGGCCGGGCCGTTGAGCGTCTGCCACGTCTCCTCGGCGAGGTCGCGGAGCGATGCCGGCACCTCGACGTCGTCCCGGGTCAGCGTCACCCGGCGCAGTGAGGGGTCGATGAACTTGTGGACCTGGGCGATGTCGTTGGCCATCGCGGTCTTGACCGAGGTCAGGTCGAAGGCCTCGCCCAGCGCGAAGACCGGCTGCGTCCAGTCGGCCAGCAGGTCGCCGTACCGCACGAACCGGCGGGCCTCTCCGCGCGTCGCGCGCTCGGTGTGCAGCATCATGTTGATCCGGGCGGCGGTGCGAGTGACGTCGCCGGTGCGCTGCTCGTAGTACTTCTTCTTGGAGCCGATCACCTCGGTGACCGGGCGCAGCATGGTGACGTAGGACGAGGTGGCGTCGCAGCGGTCGGCCGATGCGCGCCACAGGCCCATGAACCACGCGGCACGGGGATCCTTGATCACGAGCTCGTCGCCACCCTCGGCGAACTGCGACTCCAGCCACTCGCTCACCCGCTCGCGGACGGCGTGGTCGGCGCTGAGCTTGCCGGCGTCCAGCCCGGGCGCGCGGCCGGGCATCGGAGACTTGCACGCCGCTGCGGGCGAGGAGCTCCTGGTGCAGGTCGACGACCCACTGCGGTTCGCCGAAGCCCTTGGGGTTGGTCGAGTCGGCCACGACCTCCGGCTGCGGCACGTGCAGGCCCAGCGTCTGGAGGGTGCCGCTCATCGTGCTCGTGCCGCTGCGGCCAGATCCGACCACGAACACGACCCGGCGATTCGACATGCTCCGCAGCCTATCGGCGCGCCCCGGTGCGGACGTGGCGCGTACGCCGAGTGGCGGCACATCCCCTGTGGCGGCGTAGTTAAGTGCGAGTTGGTGGTGGATGGCCCGATTGACGACAAACTCGGCCTTGACTACCCAGAGACGCCGACTCGGCGTGCCACTTACGCCGACTCGGCGTGCAACTTGCGCCGACTCGGTGTGCAACTTGCGCCGACTCGTCAGGGCATGACGGGCGCACGGGCGGCGATCCCGGCGGCGTACCAGTCGAAGGACTTCTTCGGCGTCCGCACGAGCGTCTCGAAGTCGACGTGGACGAGCCCGTAGCGCTGGGTCAGGCCCTCGGCCCACTCGAAGTTGTCGAGCAGCGACCAGCAGTAGTAGCCGCGTACGTCGACACCCCGCTCGATCGCCTGCTGCACCGCGCGCAGGTGGACTGCGAGGTAGTCAATGCGCTGCTGGTCGTCGACGACACCCTCGGCGTCCGGCTCGTCGGAGTAGGCGGCACCCGACTCGGTGATGACGATCGGCGGCAGCGCGCCCGCGGTAGCGCGCGGAACATGATCAGCCACTCGCGCAAGGCGTCGGGCACGACGGGCCAGCCGCGGTCGGTGATCGGGTAGCCGAGCACGTCGACGAACTCGAAGGGCATCTCCGCGTCCTCGGGGGCAGCGGCGACGCGCATCGGGTTGTAGTAGTTGACGCCGTAGAAGTCGAGCGGCTGGCGGATGGTCGCCATGTCGCCGGGCTCGGGGAGTCCTTCGAGCAGCGGCATCAGGTCCGCGGGGTAGCGGCCGAGCAGCATCGGCTCGAGGAACATCCCGTTCCACAGCGCATCGAAGAGCTTGCTCGCGCCCACGTCGGCGTCGGAGTCCGTGGCGGGCCAGACGGGGGCGTGGTTGTTGGCGCACCCCACGCTCTGGGCCCCGAAACGACGCAGCTCGATGGCGGCCCGGCCGTGCGCGAGCAGCAGGTGGTGCGAGACCCAGAGGGCATCGAACATCAGGTTGCGACCCGGCGCGTGCTGGCCCACGGCATAGCCGAGGAACGAGACGACGTTGGGTTCGTTGACCGGGATCCAGTGGGTCACGCGGTCGGCGAAGCGCTCGGCCACGATGGCGGCGTAGGCGGCGAAGCACTCGACCGTGTCGCGGTTCAGCCAGCCACCGTCGTCCTCGAGGGCCTGCGGCAGGTCCCAGTGGTAGAGCGTCACCATCGGCTCGATGCCGTGGGCGAGCAGGGTGTCGATCAGCCGGTCGTAGAACGCCAACCCCGCCTCGTTCGCGGGACCGCGGCCAGTCGGCTGGATCCGCGACCAGCTCATCGACATCCGGTAGCTGGTGGTGCCCAGCCGCTTCAGCAGCGCGACGTCCTCCTCGAAGCGGTGGTAGTGGTCGCACGCGACCGCGCCACTGCTGCCGTCGATGATCCGCCCTTCCTGAGCACTGAAGGTGTCCCAGATGCTCGGGCCCCGGCCGTCCTCGTCCACGGCACCCTCGATCTGGTAGGCCGCGGTGCTGGTCCCGAACCGGAAGCCGGGGGGAAGCTGGGGGAAGACACTCACGACCGCGAAGATATCGCCATGAGCACTGCCGTGTACGCCGGATGGAACAGGTTCACCACAACGAGGGCCGACCGCGTCACCCGCCACTCGTTCTCGTTCGGCGAGCACTACGACCCGGCCAATCTCGGCTTCGGTCCGATGATCTGCCACAACGACGACCTGCTCACGCCCGGCGGCGGCTACCCCCGACCACCCGCACGCCGACCCGGAGATCGTCACGTGGGTGCTCGACGGGGTGCTGCTGCACACGGACGACGCAGGCAACACAGAGGAGCTGCGACCCGGCGACATACAGGTGATGAGTGCTGGCTCGGGGATCAGGCACGCGGAGGTCGCCGACCGGCACAGCGGCCCGACCCGCTTCCTGCAGACCTGGATCAAGCCCGACGAGGTGGGTACGGCGCCGCACTGGCGCTCGGAGAGCGTCGACCCGCAGGAGGGGCTGACGACCGTCGTCGGCGAGCAAGGCCTGCACATCGGCACGGCCGGCGCGTCCATGGGCATCGCGCGCCTTCGGGAAGGAGCACGCGCCCAGCTCCCGGACGCGGCCGTGGCGCACGCGTTCGTCGCGGTCGGCGGAGGAAGGCTCGAGGGCCGGGTGCTCGGTGCGGGCGACGCCGTACGACTGACGGATCAGCCCGGTGCGGCCTTCGAGGCGACGGCCGACACCGAGCTGATCGTGTGGAGCTTCAGGCGATGACGGTGAGCGCCCCGGGGAGCACGGAGACCGTCGCGGGCGCGGACGCGTCCGTGGGCAGCACGCCGAGTGCCTCGCCGTCGCCACCGACCGGAACGGGACGTCGCGAGGTGGCCGCGATCGTGACCGAGCCGCCGGTGAAGACGTGCACTGGTCGAGAACCACGTGCGCGCCGTCGTAGACCTTCGGCAGTGAGCGCATCAGCGCGCGCCCTGGACGCGGCCTCGATCACGATGACGTCGAGCAACCCGTCGTCGAGGACGGCGGCGGGAGCGATCTTCATGCCCTTGCCGTAGTAGCCGGAGTTGGCGACCACGACCGTGGCGCCGTTGAACTCGTGGGCGACGCCGTCGATCGTCACCCGGTAGCTGGCGGGCGTGTAGGTCGCCAGCGCCCGCAGCGCGGCGAGCGGGTACTGCGCGATCTTGGGGACCCAGCGTGCGCTGTCCACGATCTCGGCGGCGCGCGCGTCGACGCCGGCATAGACCGAGCCCGCCACGAGCCGGTCACCGTAGCTGATCATGTCGACCGTGCGGCGGTTGCCCGCGAGCAGCACGTCGGCCTGCGCCAGCGGGTCCTTCGGGATGCCGAGCATCCGCGCGAAGTCGTTGCCGCGACCGGCCGGCACGATGCCGAGCGTGCCACCGGCCCGCGAGACGGCGCCGGCGATGGACGAGAGCATCCCGTCACCACCGACGGACACGACGACGTCGCCGCGGCCGACAGCCTCGGCCACGAGCGCCCGGCAGGCCTCGGGGCCGGGCGAGTAGGTCACCTCCACCGAGGCACCGTGGTCACGCAGTCGGCGCGCGACCGGCACGACGGCCTCGGGCGCGGCGCCGCCACCGGAGGCGGGGTTCACGAGGAAGACGAAGGAGTCCACTTAGATCAACACTCCCGGGTTGAGGATGCCGGCCGGGTCGAGCGAGGCCTTGATCGCACGCAGGGTCTGCACGCCCACCGGTCCGACCTCCCGGTGGAACCACGGCTTGTGGTCGGTCCCGACCGCGTGGTGGTGCGTGATCGTCGCGCCGGCGGCGATCATCGCGTCGGAGGCGGCCGCCTTGGCCGCGGCCCACTGGGTGAGCGGGTCGCCCGACTCCTTGGCCGCGACGGTGAAGTAGAGCGAGCAGCCCGTCTCGTAGACGTGCGAGATGTGGCAGAGCACGATCGTGCCCTCGCCGAGCGTGGTCTCGAGGGCGGCCTTCACGTCGCCGTACAACCGGGTGCGGTTGGACCAGAAGGTGGCGGTCTCGAGGGTCTCGACGAGCACCCCGACGTCGAGCATGGAGTCGCGGAGGTACGGCGCGTTGAACCGGCCGTGCGCCCACTTCTCGCCCGGTTCCTCGCCGAGGTCGGTGCCGCCGAGCTCGGTGAGCAGTGCGGTCACGGCGGCGCGCTTGGCGTCGACCGCGGACTGGGTGCCCTCGTAGCCGGTGATCATCAGGCAGCCGGGGTTCTCGGCGCCGATGGCGGACGGGTCGGCCGGGTTGATCGCGGTCTCGGCCTCGTCGGAGAGCCGGATCACGGTCGGCAGCATGCCCGCCTGCGCCGGGGTGCGCATCGCGGCAGCGCCGGCGTCGAAGGAGGGCCAGCGCCAGCCGACGTAGACCTTGACGGCGGGCAGCTCGCGCACCCGCACCGTGACTTCGGTGATGACGCCGAGCGCACCCTCGGAGCCGAGGAAGACCTGGCGCAGGTCGGGGCCGGCGGCGTTGGCCGGGGCCGAGCCGACGGTGATGGTGCCCGAGGGCGTGACCACGGTCAGCGCGACGACGAGCGCGTCGAAGCGGCCGTAGCCGGCGCTGGACTGGCCGCTCGAGCGGGTGGCCGCGAAGCCGCCGATCGTGGCGAACTCGAAGGACTGTGGGTAGTGACCCAGCGTCAGGCCCTGCTCGGCGAGCAGCGCCTCGGCCTCGGGGCCGCGCAGGCCGGGCTCGAGCGTGGCGGTCATCGACTCCTTGTCGACGGCGACGAGCTTCTTCATGCGCACCGAGTCCGGGCTCACGACTCCGGCGTACGGCGCCCGCGCGGCGACGAGGCCACCGGTGACCGACGTCCCGCCACCGAAGGGCACGACCGCCAAGTTGTGCTCGACGGCGACCGCGAGCAGGCGCTCGATCTCGGCCCGGTCGGCGGGGCGGACGACCACGTCGGGCGCGTCGCTCAGGTCGCCGGCGCGGGCCTTGAGCAGGTCGGGAGTGGACTTGCCGCGGGTGCGCAGCGCGCGGATCGCGTCGTCCACGATCACCTGCTCGGCCCCGACGACGTCGGCCAGCGCGGCGAAGGCGTCGGCTCCGATGACGGGCGCCGGCGGGGTCGCGCCGTCGACGGCGGGCTGCTCGTTGACGCCGAAGGCCAGCTCGATCAGGCCGAGGGCGGATTCGGGCAGGGAGGAGGCGTTGGCCGGGTTGCCCCAACGCTGCGGGTGCATCTCGATCTGTTCGGTCATGTGTTACAGTGTGACATATGACGTCACTTCGTCACAACCCCGTGAAGACCACCGCGACCGACGGCTACCTCGACGCGGCCCGCGACTGCATCCTCGACCTCGGCTGGCGACGCACCACCCTCACCGAGGTGGCCCGCCGGGCCGGCGTCTCGCGGATGACCATCTACCGCTCGTGGTCCGACATGTCCACGCTGCTGGGCGACCTGATGACGCGCGAGTGGGCCGGCGTCGTCACCGCGATCGACCCGGAGTCCTCGATCACCGACCAGATCGTCGACTCGGTCCGCTCGCTGCGCGGCAACGAGCTGTTCCAGCGCATCGTCGAGCTCGACCCCGAGCTCCTCCTGCCCTATCTCCTCAACCGCCGCGGCCGCTCCCGGGACCTGATCCTCGAGCTGATCGAGGGCGCGATCCGCGAGGGACAGTCCGTCGGCACCATCCGGGCCGGCAACCCCGTCGTGATGGCCCGGTCGCTGGTGCTCGCCGCCCACGGGTTCGTCCTCAGCGGCCACACCATGGTCGACGACGACGTCAGCGAAGAGGACCTCGCCGACGAGGCCCGCCTCCTCATCACGAAAGTGCTCGCACCATGACCGAACTTCTCATCGGGCACGGCATCGCCGACCTTCCCGACCACGTCGACGTGCTCGTCATCGGCCTCGGCGTGACCGGCACCGGCGTCGCGCTCGACGCCGTGACGCGTGGCCTGTCCACGCTCGCCGTCGACGCCCACGACCCGGCCTTCGGCACCTCGCGCTGGTCCTCCAAGCTCGTCCACGGCGGCCTGCGCTACCTCGCCTCGGGCCGGGTCGGCGTTGCCCATGAGAGCGCCATCGAGCGCGGCATCCTGATGGAGGTCACCGCACCCCACCTGACGCACGCGATGCCCATGCTGGCGCCGTTGATGTCGAGCGTCTCCACCTTTGCGGCACTCCTGACGCGCGGCGGCTTCTGGGCCGGGGACATGCTTCGCCGTACGGCGCACACGTCGGCGACCACGCTGCCCAAGCCGCGCAAGCTGTCGGCCACCGAGACCATCAACCTCGCCCCCAGCCTGCGCCGCGACGGCCTGCGCGGCGGGCTGCTGTCGTGGGACGGCCAGCTCGAGGACGATGCCCGGCTCGTCACCACGATCGCCCGCACCGCCGCGGCGAAGGGGGCGCACATCCGCACCCGGGCCCGCGTCCTCAGCGCGACCGGCACCAGCGTCGAGCTGCGCGACGAGCTGACGAGCGAGACCCGCACCGTCACCGCGAAGACCGTCATCAACGCCACCGGCGTGTGGGCCGGCGAGCTCGTCGACGAGATCACGCTGCGCCCGAGCCGCGGCACCCACCTCGTGCTGCGCGCCGACACGGTCCCGCACCTGCGGGCCACGGTCACGGCGCCGATCCCCGGCTCGACCAGCCGCTTCGTCCCGGTGATCCCACAGCCCGACGGCACGATCTACGTCGGCCTCACCGACGAGCCCGTCGAGGGCGACATCCCCGACGTGCCCACCCCGTCGGAGTCCGAGATCGGCTTCCTGCTCGACGTCGTCTCGGCGGCCTTCGACCGGCCGCTGCGACGCGGCGACGTGATCGGCGCCTTCGCCGGACTCCGACCGCTGATCGACGCCGGCGACGGCTCGACCGCCGACATCTCGCGGCGGCACGCCGTGCTGACCAGCAAGACCGGTGTCATCACGATCGTCGGCGGCAAGCTGACGACCTACCGACGGATGGCCCGGGACGCGGTCGACGCCGCGGTCTCCGCCGCGGGTCTCGAGGCCGGTCCCTGCGTCACGGCCACGACTCCCCTGCTGGGTGCCGCGTCACGCGCCGAGCTCGCCCGCCTCGAGCAGCCCGCCCGGCTCGTACGCCGCTTCGGCACCGACGCAGCGCTCGTGGTCGACAACGCGAGGACCGTCAGCGGACTCTCCGACGAGGAGCTGATCGCGCCGTTCTCCGCCCGAGTCCCGGTGACCCCGGCCGAGCTCATCTTCGCCGTCACCCACGAGGGTGCCGTCGACGTGGACGACCTGCTCGATCGCCGTGCGCGCGTCGGACTGGTCCCCGTCGACCGCGAGCTGCTCGTGCCGCTCGCGACCCGCGCCCTCGACTCGGCCCGGACCGCCGCGGGATAGCCCGCCGTCAGCGACCCAGCGCCGCCACGGCGTCGGAGAGGTCGGCCACGGCGCGCTTGCGGGCGGTGGTCCCGACGTCCGGGGGCGCGTCGAGCTGGAAGCCCATGAAGGCCGCGTCGATGATCGTGGCGGCCCGCCCGGCCAGCGGTCGGGCGACGCCCGACCTCGTCAGGTGCGTGACGAACGACCGCAGCCAGCGCTCGTTGGCCTCGCGGACGACGCCGGCGTAGGGCTCGCGGCCGAGGAGTCCGAGCGCCGCCGCTTCGACGTACAACCGGGTGCACGGCTCGAACTCCGCCGACCGCACCACCGACCACAGGTCGTGCACCGCGGCGCGCAGGTCGGTCGACGGATCGAGCGCGGAGACGGCCGCCACGGCGCGGTCGTTGGAGTCGTGGAGCACGGCGGCGACGAGGTCGTCCTTGGTGCCGAAGTGGTAGAGCAGCATCCGGTCGCTGGTGCCGATCGCGGCGGCGAGCGGTCGCAGGCTCAGGCCGATCAGGCCCTGCTCCAGCGCGTAGTCGGTCGCCTCGCGCGTCCACGCCTCTCGGCGTTCAGGATCCTTGGCCACGGCGGCGACTGTAGCAGGTGCTACAGTTGGATCTGTAGCACCTGCTACACACGTCGACAAGGATGTGCGAGATGTACGCCGCAATCGGACTGCTGCTGGCAGCGATCGCCACCGAGGTCGCCTCCACCGCGGCGCTTCCGCGCACCCGGGGCTTCAGGGATCCGCAGTGGACGGTGTTCGTCATCGCCGGCTACTCGGTCTCGATCTGGCTGCTCGCGCTCGTCGTGCGACACATGCCGGTGTCCACGGCCTACGCCATCTGGGCCGGCCTCGGCACCGCCGCCGTGGCCGTCATCGGCGTGCTGTGGCTGGGCGAGTCCCTCAACCCGATGAAGGTCGCCGCGCTGGGGATGATCATCACGGGCGTGGTCGTGCTCAACCTGCAGGGCGCCCACTGACCGGTCAGCTCCAGTCGACGGAGAAGTACTGCGTCTCCCGGTATTCCCGGATGCCCTCGCGCGCACCCTCGCGTCCGATCCCGCTCTGCTTGACCCCGCCGAACGGCGTGGACGGGTCGGACACGACACCTCGGTTGACGCCGACCATCCCGGCGTCGAGCGCCTCCGCGATCCGGAGTGCGACCCGGAGCTTTCCGGCGTAGACGTACGCCGCGAGTCCGAACTCGCTGTCGTTGGCCCGGGCGAGCATCGCCTGCTCGTCGCGCCAGGTGAGCACGGAGACGACGGGGCCGAAGATCTCCTCGCGCGCGATCCGCATGTCGGGTCGTACGTCTACGAGCAGCGTCGCAGGGTAGAACCAGCCCTCCGCACCGGTGCTGCCGAGGTGGGTCACCCGCGCGCCCGCATCGACCGCCTCGTCGACCGGGGCAGTGACGCCGTCGACCGCCCGGGCGCTGATCAGCGGCGCCACCTGCAGGTTCTCGACGGCGGCGCCGAAGCGCTCGACGAACTCGGTCGCGACGTCCTCGTGGACGAAGAACCGGTTGGCCGCCGTGCACGCCTGACCCGCGTTGCGGAACTTGGCGACCATGGCGCCGGCAACGGCCGCGTCGAGATCGGCGTCGGCGGTCACGACGAACGGCGCGTTGCCGCCCAGCTCCATGCTCGAGTTGAGCACGCGGTCGGCGGCCTGCTGCAGCAGCACCTTGCCCACGCCGGTCGAGCCGGTGAAGGACACCTTGCGCACGCGGTCGTCGGTGAGCCAGGTGCTGACCACCTCGGCCGGCGCGGTCGTGGTCACGACGCTGACGGCCCCCTCGGGCACGCCGGCCCGGGCGAGGAGCTCGGCGATCGCCGGGGCCGTGAGGGGCGTCTCGGCCGCCGGCTTCAGCACCACCGTGCAGCCGGCGGCCGGGGCCGGGGCGATCTTGCGGGTCGCCATCGCGGCAGGGAAGTTCCACGGCGTGACGAGGGCCGCCACCCCCGACCGGGCGGTGCGTCACGATCGTGCGCGTGCCGCCGGCCGGCGAGACGCCGTACTCGCCCTCGGTCCGCACGGCCTCCTCGGAGAACCAGCGGAAGAACTCGGCGGCATAGGCCACCTCGGCGCGCGCGTCGTCCAGCGACTTCCCGTTCTCCTCGTGGATGACGCCCGCGAGGCGCTCGGTGTCGGCGACGACCAGCTCGAAGGCGCGGCGCAGCACCTCGGCGCGCGCCCGGGGCGCGGTGGACGCCCGGGCCGGGAAGGCGGCGGCGGCCGCGTCGACCGCCGCGGTGGCCTCGGCGGCGGAGCCGTCGGGCACCTCGGCGATGACCCGGGTGGTGGCGGGGTTGCGGACCACGAAGGTCGCGGTGGCGGTGGCGGTCACGGGTAGAGGCCTCTCAGGAGGTGGGCTTGGGCGACGCGCTCGACGGCGAGGCAGGTCGCCGCTGTGCGCAGGGGAGGTCGTGGCGGGCCGCGTGTTCGGTGACGCGGTCCCACGCGGTGGTCATCCGGTCGGCGAGCTTGGCCTCGACCTCGTCGGCGGACCACCAGAACGCCCGGTTGGCCTGCACCCACTCGAAGTAGGACACGACGACCCCACCGGCGTTGGCGAGGATGTCCGGGACGACGAGGCTCCCCCGGCTTTGCAGGATCGCGTCCGCCTCCGGGGTGGTCGGGCCGTTGGCCCCCTCGACGATGACCTTCGCGCGGATCCGGTCGGCGTTGCCCGCGTGCACGACTCCCTCCACGGCGGCGGGGACGAGCAGGTCGACGTCCGGGGGTGAGCACGTCGTCCACCTCCTCGCCGGCCGGGAAGCCCACGACCGAGCCGTGTACGTCGACGTGCTTCTCCACGGAGGGGATGTGCAGGCCCGTGTGCGAGCCGATGGCGCCGTACTGGTCAGAGACGGCGACCACGCGAACGCCCGCCTCGGCGAGGAACCGTGCGGCATAGCGGCCGACCTTGCCGAATCCCTGCACCGCGGCGGTCGCGCCGACCGGGTCGATGCCGCGCGAGCGCAGCGCGGCGAGCGCCACGTGCACGACACCGCGCGAGGTGGCGGTGGCCCGCCCGAGCGAGCCGCCGAGGCTGACCGGCTTGCCGGTCGTCACCCCGAGGACCGTGTGGCCCTGCTGCACGGAGTAGGTGTCCATCAGCCACGCCATGGTCTGCTCGTCGGTGCCGATGTCGGGGGCCGGGATGTCCCGGTCGGGACCGATCAGCGGACTGATCTCGCTGGTGTAGCGGCGGGTGACGCGCTCGAGCTCGGCCTCGGGAGTAGTGGCGGGGATCGATGCGCACACCGCCCTTGGCTCCGCCGTAGGGCACGTCGAGGAGCGCGCACTTCCGGGTCATCCACATGGCCAGCGCCCGCACCTCGTCGAGGTTGACGTCCGGGGAGTAGCGCAGGCCGCCCTTGGCCGGGCCGCGGGAGAAGTTGTGCTGGACCCGGTGGCCGACCAGCAGCTCGGTGTCGCCGTTGTCGCGGCGCAACGGGATGCTCACCGTCACCTCGCGACGCGGGGTCGCGAGCATCTCGTAGAGGCCGGCGTCGTAGCCCAGCATCGTCGTAGCCTCGCGCAGCTGCGTGCGGGCGTCGTCGAGGGGACCGTGGTCCGTGGTCGTCTCGATCGTGTTCGTCATCGAGCGTCCTTGAAGATCTGCTCGAGGACGTCGAGTCCCTCGGCCAGCAGGTGGTCGGGCATGGAGAGCGGGGGCAGGAAGCGCAGCACGTTGCCGTGGGTGCCACACGTCAGCACCACCGAGGCCCTGCTGGTGCGCGGCGGTCGCGACGGCCTTCGTCAGATCGGCGTCGGGGTCCGTGGTGCCGGCCCTCACCAGCTCGACGGCCACCATGGCGCCGCGTCCCCGGACGTCCCCGATGCGCGGGTCGGCGAAGGACTCCGGGCGCTCCATCATGGTCTTGCCCATCGCGCGGGCCCGGTCGACGAGACCGTCCTCCTCGATGGTCTCGAAGACGGCCAGCGCGGCGGCGCAGGCGATCGGGTTACCGCCGCACGTGCCCCCCGGGCCACCCACGTGTGGGGCGTCCATGATCTCCGTGCGACCGGTCACCGCGGACAGCGGCAGGCCGCCGGCGATGCCCTTCGCGGTCACGATCAGGTCGGGCACGACGCCCTCGTGGTCGCACGCGAACATCTCGCCCGTGCGGGCGAAGCCCGTCTGCACCTCGTCCGCGACGAAGACGACCCCGTTGGCGCTGCACCACTCGACGAGCGTGCGCAGGAAGCCCTCGGCGGGGACGATGAACCCGCCCTCGCCCCGGATCGGCTCGATGACGAGCGCGGCGAGGTTCTGGGCGCCGACCTGCTTGTCGATCGTGTCGATCGCCCGGCGGGCGGCGGCCGGTCCGTCGATCCCGCTGTCGCGGAAGGGATAGGAGACCGGCGCGCGGTAGACCTCGGACGCGAACGGTCCGAAGCCGCTCTTGTAGGGCATGTTCTTGGCCGTCATCGCCATCGTCAGGTTGGTGCGCCCGTGGTAGGCGTGGTCGAACACCACGACGGCCTGCCGCTTGGTGTGGGCCCGGGCGATCTTGACCGCGTTCTCGACGGCCTCGGCGCCGGAGTTGAACAGCACGGTGCGCTTGTCGTGGGTGCCGGGGGTGAGCCGGTTGAGCGCCTCGGCCACCCGGACGTAGGCGTCGTAGGGCGTGACCATGAAGCAGGTGTGCGTGAACGACTGCACCTGCTCGGCCACCGCCGCCGCGACGCGGGGGGCGCTGTTGCCCACGGTGGTGACGGCGATGCCGGAGCCGAAGTCGATCAGGGAGTTGCCGTCGACGTCCACGATGACACCGCCGCCGGCCGCGACGGTGTAGACGGGGAGAGTCGTGCCGACCCCGGCCGCGACGGCCGCGGCCTTGCGCTCGTGCAACGCGAGCGACGCGGGCCCCGGGATGCTGCTGACCAGCCGCCGTTCCCGGGGATGCTGGGCCCGCCCCGGGCGGGAACGTGGATCTCGGTCATGGGTTTCTCCCGGCGGATCGAAGGTGGCGGCGGACCGGCTCTGGCCGTTGTCCTGACGCTAGACAGGGAGGTGCTGCGGCGACAGGGCAGTTCCGCACCTCATTGGCACGTCAGTTGTGCAAACATGTCACCCATGGTGACGATGGCCGAGCTCGTGGGAACAGCGCCGTTGTCCCTGCAGGGTGTGCACCTGCCGGAGCCCGGGGCGGACATCAGGTGGGTGGCGACGAGCGAGCTCGCCGACCCGGCCCCCTTCCTCGAGGGCGGCGAGGTGCTGCTGACCACCGGCCCGGAGATGCGCGGCTGGCGGTCCCAGTGGACGGTGTACGTCGAGCGGCTGCGAGCACGCGCCGTCGTGGGCCCGGGATTCGCGACCGGGCTGACGCACCGCACGATCCCGGCCGGGCTGGTCGCGGCGTGCCGCACCCGGGGGCTCAACCTCTTCGAGGTGCCGCGCGACACCACGTTCGTCGCGATCAGTCGTGCGGTGGCCTCGATGCTCGAGAGCGACGCGGAGGGAGCTGCTCGCAGCTCCCTGAAGGCACAGCAGGAGCTCACCCGGGCGGCCTTGAGCGCCGACGAGTCGGCGGCCGTGGTCGCGCGGCTCGCGAGCATCGTGCGCGGGGCGGCGGCCCCGGTCGGGCGCGACGCCGTCGCACCGACGGGGGTGGCTCGCGACGCCCCGGACCTCGACGCGGTGGCCATCGAGGTCGAGCGCATCCGACCGCAGGGGCTCAGGGCCGCTGCCAGTGTGCAGACGGGGTCAGGGACTCTCGTCGTGCAGCCGGTGGGGGTGGCACGGCGGCCGGTCGCCCACCTCGCGGTCTACGTCCCCGGTCGGGCCGGTGACGCCGACCGCGCAGCGATCACCACGGCGGTCGCACTGCTGGGCCCGGTGGCCCAGTCGCGCGCCGTACGCCGTGACACCGACCGCGGCCTGCGGATGCGGGCGCTGGAGCTGCTGCTCGAGGGTGACGTCCGGACTGCCGCCATGGTGCTGGAGGCGACCGCGGCGGGGGCACCCGTGCTCGAGGGTCGGGTCGTCGTGGCGCGCGCGTCCGGGCCCGATGCCCTGCTGGACGAGGCCCTCGGCCCGGTGGAGGACGACGCCCTGCTGGCCGGCCGCGCGCCCGGCGAGCTCTGGGTCGTGGACGGCCCCCGCGGCATCGGGCGGCACCTCACGACCATGTCCGGCCGGGGCCTGCTGGTGGGAGTCGGCGACCCCGAGGGCGTCGAGGACGCCGTGGTCAGCTGGACCAACGCGGCGCACTCACTGGCCTCGGCCACGACGGCGGTGCCCGTGGTGCGGTGGGAGCAGCTGGTCCGCGAAGGCCCGCTCACCATCCTCGACCGGGAGCGCAGCGACGCCTTCGCCGCCTCGTTCCTCGCGCGCATCGACGACGAGGCGCTCGTGACGACGCTGCGATCGTTCCTGCGGCACCACGGTTCACGGCTGAAGGTGTCCCGGGGAGCTGGGGATCCACCGCAACACCGTCGCCAACCGGATCGCGCAGATCGAGGCGGCCCCGGGCAGTCCCCTCGACGACCCGCGCGTGCGCGTCGGGGCCTGGATCGCGCTCCAGCTGGCGGACCGCGAGGCCTGATCGGCAAGGCCCGAAGTGCACAGTCGCGCAGCGACCGATTGTGCAGCACGGATCTTCCCGACGTGATCTCTGACACCTACCTTGAGGTGACACAACGGAGGTTCACATGAGACTCGTCCCCTTGCTCGTGGCACAGCGAAACCCCCGCCCGTCGACCGCGCGCTCGACGTGCTGCGCGCCGACGTCACCGACCTGATGACGGCCTTCCCCCAGACGCGCCTTCTCGTCTACCCGGAGCTCTTCACCTGTACGCCCGCCGCGGGTGGGGCAGGTCAGGGCGCGGGTTTCGCCGACGTCGCCGAGGGGGCTCGACGGGCCACGCGTCGCGGCGTTGTGCGAGATCGCCCGGGAGGCCGGCGTCTGGCTCGTGCCCGGGACCGTCGTCGAGCGCGGCCCCCGGGGCGAGGTGTTCAACACCGCGATCGCCATCTCACCGGCAGGCGAGGTGGTGGCGAGCTATCGCAAGATCTTCCCCCGGCGACCCAGCGAACCCTTCGACCCGGGCACCGAGTTCGTCACCTTCGACATCCCCGACGTCGGGCGGGTGGGACTGGCCGTCTGCTTCGACCTGTGGTTTCCCGAGGTGGTGCGCCACCTCGCCCGGATGGGCGCGGAGCTGGTGATCATCCCGACCCAGACCACGACCGCCGATCGGGAGCAGGAGCTGGTCCTCGCCCGGGCCGCCGCGATCCAGAACCGAGTCTTCGTCCTCAGCGTCAACAGCGCCGGCCCCATCGGGATGGGCCGCAGCATCATCGTCGACCCCGAGGGTCTCGTCCGGGCCCGGGCCTCCGGGGTCGCCGAGGAGCGACTCACGGACGTCATCGACCTCGACACCGTCACCAAGACGCGCACGACCGGCACCTGCGGCCTCAACCGGATGTGGGCGCAGGCGCGCCCCCGGCGACCCCGACGTCCCCCTGCCGCTCTACAGCGGCCACCTCGATCCCAGCAGTTGGGCCCCCGCCCGGCGCGACTCGTCAGGAGCACCGACATGACCACCGACAACCCACGCCTCGAGCGCACCATCACCCTCTGGCCACTGATCCTGTTCGGGATCGCCTACATCACGCCCTTCATCGTCCTCACCACGTTCGGGGTGTTCTCCGAGGCCAGCAGCGGGACACTGCCGACGGCCTACGCCGTGGCCAGCGTCGCCATGGTGTTCACCGCCCTGAGCTACGCAAAGCTGGCCGGTCTCTATCCCGCCGCCGGCTCCGCCTACACGTACACCCGCAAGGCCATCGACTCGCGCGTCGGGTTCATGGTCGGGTGGACCGTCCTCCTCGACTACTTCTTCCTGCCGATGGTCGTGTGGCTCTTCGGCACCGTCTACCTGACGGACCAGTTCCCCCGGGTTCCCGGTTGGGCGTTCCTGCTGGGGTTCATCGTGTTGACCACGGCCGTCAACGTCATCGGCATCAGCGTCGCGACGCGGGTCAACCTCGCCCCGGTCGCGTTCCGAGTGCTGGTGCTCGTCCTCTTCGTGGTGCTCTCGCTGACCTCCGTGGCCGGCGACTCGGGCGCCGGCGCCCTGATCAGCGCCGAGCCGTTCTGGAACAGCACCTCGACCATCGCGGCCGTCTCCGCGGGCGCCGCCCTCACCGGCTACAGCTTCATCGGCTTCGACGCACTGAGCACCTTCGCCGAGGAGACGGTGGACGCGCGCCGTACCGTCCCTCGTGCCATCGTCCTGACCGCCGCCATCGCGGGCCTGATCTTCGTGGTGGTTGCCTACGTTCTCCAGCTCGTCCACCCGGGCGGGGTCTTCGACGACGCGGGCAGCGCTCCCCTCGACATCGCCAAGCAGGTGGGCGGCAACCTCTTCGGAGCGGTCTTCCTCGCCACCGTGATCGTCGCGCAGTTCACCGCCGGCATCCCGATCCGGGCAGCGGGAGCCGGGCTGATGTATGCCATGGGCCGCGACGGCGTCCTGCCGCGGAGCATCTTCGCCGGGGTGCACCCGAGGTTCCACACGCCTGTCGTCAACCTCCTGCTCACCGGCGCCGTGGGTCTGCTGGCCCCGGGTCCTGAGCGTCACCACGTCGACCTCGTTCATCAACTTCGGCGCCTTCACGGCGTTCGCGTTCGTGAACATCGCGGTGATCGCGCAGTACCTCAAGGATCGGCACACCCACCGGCGCAACCCGCTGGGGTGGGTGGTGGCGCCGCTCATCGGGCTCTCGTTCGTGCTCTGGCTGCTGACCAACCCTGGACTCGCGAGCGCTCACCCTCGGTGCGGTCTGGCTGCTGCTCGGCCTCGGCTGGCTGGCCTACCTCACCCGCGGGTTCCGCACCCCGCCGCCCGCGCTCGCCCCGGACGAGACCGCAGCCGAGCGCACCGACGACCCCGCGCAGCCGCGACCCGGTCTGACCGGCTCTGCTCAGGTGACCGGCAGTGCGACGTACGTCGTGTCGAGGTATTCCTCGATGCCCTCGAAGCCGCCCTCGCGACCGAACCCGCTCGCCTTCACGCCGCCGAAGGGTGCCGCGGGGTTGGAGACCAGCCCGGTGTTGATGCCGAGCATGCCGAACTCCAGCCGCTCGGCCAGCCGCAGCGTGCGGTCGAGGTCGCGGGTGTAGGCGTAGGACGCGAGGCCGTATTCCGTGGCGTTGGCGGCTGCGATCGCCTCGTCCTCCTCGGTGAAGGTGGTGATCGGAGCGACCGGCCCGAAGACCTCGACGGCGTTGATCTGCGCTTCGGGCGGTACGTCGATGAGCACCGTCGGAGGATAGAAGTGCCCGGCACCGGCCGGGCGCTCGGCGCCGACGACCACCTTCGCGCCGTCGTGGATCGCGTCGGTCACGAGCTGGCTGACCGAGTCGACGGCGTCCGCGTCGATGAGCGGCCCGACACGGACACCGTCGTCCCGGCCGCGACCGACGGTCAGGGCGCCCATGCGCTCTCCGAGCCCGGCGGCGAACTCCACGGCCACGTCGGCGTGCACGAGGAACCGGTTGGCGGCCGTGCAGGCCTCCCCCATGTTGCGCATCTTGGCCAGCATCGCGCCGTCGACCGCGGCGTCCGGGTCGGCGTCGGCGAAGACGAGGAAGGGCGCGTTGCCGCCGAGCTCCATGCTGACCCGCTGGAGGTTGTCGGCCGACTGCTTGACCAGCTGCCTGCCGACGGCGGTGGAACCGGTGAAGCTCACCTTGCGCAGCCGGTCGTCGGCCATCAGTCCGCTCACGATCGGACCGGGGGTGGTGGTCGGGATGACGTTGAGGACGCCGCCGGGCAGGCTGACCTCGTGCAGCAGCTCGGCGAGCTTGAGCATGGTCAACGGCGTCTGCGCGGCCGGCTTGACGACCATCGTGCACCCGGCCGCGATCGCCGGGCCGATCTTGCGGGTGCCCATCGCGATCGGGAAGTTCCACGGCGTCACGAACAGGCACGGGCCGACCGGACGCTTCGTGGTGAGCAGGCGGCTCCTGCCGTCGGGCGCCGACATCCAGCGACCGTGGATGCGCACCGCCTCCTCGGAGAACCAGCGGAAGAACTCCGCACCGTAGGCGACCTCGCCGGCCGCCTCGGCCAGCGGCTTGCCCATCTCGAGGCTGATGACCCGCGCGAACTCGTCCTTGCGCTCGATGAGCAGCTCGTACGCCGCACGCAGCAGCTCACCACGATCGCGCGGCGCCGTGCGCGCCCAGCCCGCCTGCGCGGCGACGGCCGCGTCGAGAGCGTCGGCGGCGTCGACCTCGCCCGCGTCCGCGACCTTGGCGAGGGTGCTGCCGTCGGCGGGATCCTCCACGGCGAAGCGAGCACCGTCGTTGGCCTCTCGCCACTCACCGGCAATGAACAGCAGCTCAGGCAGTTGTCCCATGGCCGCCATCATGGCACCGGTGACCCACCTGTCACAGGTGCTGCTGGATGAACCCTCGACTGTCAGCCGAATGGTCGAGTCTCGCCCGGGTGGTCCTCACCACTGAAGGGGTTTCCCTCGATCTCAAGACACATCTGTGCGGAGGTGAGAAGGTTCCCTTCGCGCGCCCCTTGCTGACCCCATGCAGCAAGGGGCCGCTCGCATTTGCCCCGGAGGGTGGACTTTCGCCCCACCCGCCCCGCGAGCCGACTCCTGACTGCGTCCTTCCTGCGCGTCCTGCCGCCAAGGTGGAGCGGACGTTGCCTTGAGTTCCGCGATTCGCCCCATCAGGTGGAGGTTCGACACGGATATCGGCGTTCTCTTGGCGTTCAGGTGGGGATGAGGTACCTTTGGTGAACAGAAAGTGAACAGGAGATGTCACATGAGGGACAACAAGACGACCAACGGGCTTGTCTGCACGGGTGGTGGTGGCCGACGAGGCCGGCCGCACCCACATGGAGGCACGCTGGAGTCAGCCCGGGGCTGCCGCAGCCCACGCTGCCTGAGCACCGCCCCCCGCTTTGCAGAGCCGCGCCCCCTTCGGGGTCGCGGCTCGCAGTCATTTTTCTGCTGATCTCGACCTGGCGGGAATATTCTGGCACCATGGTTGTTGAAAGTTGTACTACTGCTCATCAACCTTCAAGGAGATCCCCCCATGTCGCAGTTCGACGCCCCCACCATCGCCATCGACAACATCACCGGCGACTACACCCCGGACACCGCCCACTCGCGCCTCGGCTTCGTGGCCCGGCACGCGATGGTGACCAAGGTGCGTGGCCAGTTCGGCGCCTTCACCGGCACCGCGACGATCGACACCGAGACGCCCGCCAACTCCAAGGTCGATCTCTCGATCGACGTCACCTCGGTCGACACCGGCAACGGCGACCGCGACGGCCACCTCAAGTCCGGCGACTTCTTCGACACCGAGACCTACCCGGCGATCACCTTCGTCTCCACCGACGTCAAGCGCAACGGCGACGACTGGGCCATCACCGGCGACCTGACCATCAAGGACGTGACCAAGTCCGTCACGATCGACTTCGAGCAGACCGGCTCGGCAGTCGACCCCTTCGGCAACACCCGCGTCGGCTTCGAGGGCGAGACCACCGTCAACCGCAAGGACTTCGGCCTCACACGGAACGCCGCCCTCGAGACCGGTGGCGTGCTCGTCTCCGAGAAGGTCAAGCTCGAGTTCGACATCTCGGCGATCAAGTCCGCCTGAGCCGAGTCGGCGCAAGTTGCGCGCCGAGTCGGCGCAACTTGCCGGCCGAGACGGCGTGAGTTGCACGCCGAGTCGGCGTGAGTTGCGGAAGCCCCGCCACTTTGGTGGCGGGGCTTCTGTGCGTGCGGGCTGCGAACGCCGTACGGCGAAGCGCACCGCCCGGCGGTGTGTGAGCCACATTTCCGGCAGGGATCTTGTGGGTGGGCCACCGCCACTTCGGCGGGTCGGACGGGACGCGCTCACCTGAGGTGGCGCAGCCACATTCCTGCGGTCTGGAATGTGGCTCACTCACCGCCGCGATGGCGCCGAGGTTGCGCCGACTCGGTGGGTGACTTGCGCCGACTCGGCATGCAACATGCGCCGACTCGTCAGGACTTGTGGCGCGGCTTCTTGTCGTACGTCGACGTGCGGGCCGGACGGCCGGCCGGTGCTCCGTTGTCGAGCTGGATCTCGATCAGCTTCCCGGAGATGCGGGTGCCGGAGAGGCGATCCAGGGTGCCGGCAGGCAGGTCTCGCGGCAGCTCGACCGGGGGTGAAGTCGGGGCGGATGTCGATGTGCCCGAAGTCGCCACGGGACAGGCCGCCCTCGTTGGCGAGCGCGCCGACGACCGGCGCGGCTCGACCTTGTGGCGCTTGCCGACCGCGAGGCGGTAGGACGCCATGTCGACGTCGGTGCGACCGCGGGGGCGGCGCTCGGGCTTCTTGCCGCCGCCGCGCTCCGGGCGCTGCTCGCGGGTGTCGAAGTCACGACGCGCCGGCTCCGGCGCGGCCTCCATGAAGAGCGGGTGGTCGCCGTGCATGACCGCCGCGAGGGCAGCCGCCACGTCGACCTCCGGGACGTCGTTCTCCTTCATGTAGTGAGCGACGATGTCGCGGAAGAAGTCGAGCTTGTCGCCGGACAGCGCCCGGGTGATGGCGTCGTCGAAGCGGTTGAGGCGCGTCGAGTTGATGTCCTCGATCGTCGGGATCTGCATCTGGGTCAGCGGCTGGCGCGTGGCCTTCTCGATGGCCCGCAGCAGGTGCTTCTCGCGCGGCGTGACGAACGCGATCGAGTCGCCCGAGCGGCCCGCGCGACCGGTGCGACCGATGCGGTGGACGTAGGACTCGGTGTCCGTGGGGATGTCGTAGTTGATGACGTGGCTGATGCGCTCGACGTCGAGACCGCGGGCGGCGACGTCGGTGGCGACCCGGGATGTCGAGCTTGCCCGACTTCAGCTGGTTGACGGTGCGCTCGCGCTGGACCTGCGGCACGTCACCGTTGATGGCCATGGCCGAGAAGCCCCGAGCCCGCAGCTTCTCCGCGAGCAGCTCGGTCTCGTTCTTGGTGCGGACGAAGACGATCATGCCCTCGAAGGCCTCGACCTCGAGGATGCGCGTCAGGGCGTCGACCTTCTGCGGGTAGGAGCAGATGAGGTAGCGCTGGGTGATCGTGGACGACGTCGTCGTCTTGTTCTTGACGGTGATCTCGACCGGGTCGTGGAGGTACTTCTTGGAGATCCGGCGGATCTGGCTGGGCATCGTCGCCGAGAACAGCGCGACGTGCTTGTCGTCAGGGGTGTCGGACAGGATCGTCTCGACGTCCTCGGCGAAGCCCATCTTCAGCATCTCGTCGGCCTCGTCGAGCACCGGGAAGCGCAGCTGCGACAGGTCGAGCGTGCCCTTCTCGAGGTGGTCCATGATCCGACCGGGGGTGCCGACGACGATGTGGACGCCACGACGGAGCGCGGACAGCTGGACGCCGTACCCCCGGCCGCCGTAGATCGGCAGGACGTGCACGCCCTTCATGTGGGCGGCGTACTTCTCGAAGGCCTCGGAGACCTGCAGCGCGAGCTCGCGCGTGGGCGCGAGCACGAGCGCCTGCGGCGTCTTCTGGGAGAGGTCGAGCTGCGACAGGATCGGCAGCGCGAAGGCGGCCGTCTTGCCGGTGCCGGTCTGCGCGAGGCCGACGACGTGGCGTCCCTCGAGCAGCGGCGGGATGGTCTGGGCCCTGGATCGCCGAGGGGGACTCGTAGCCCACGTCGGCGAGCGCCTTCATCACCTGCGGGGACAGGCCAAGGTCGGCGAACATCACCCGGGGGGCGTCGGCGGCGTCGGAACTGGCGGTCTGGGGAAGGTCACTCACGCTGCCACGGTAGTGGTTATCACGCTCGGCGGCTTCTTCGACGGCGGGGCGATTCCCGTCACGGTCGAAAAGCACGCGACACCGAGCGCGGTACGGCGCACAATTCGCGACATGATCGACGCCCTGCCCGACGGCCTCACCACGCGTCCGCTCGAGCGCAGTGAGTCGCGTGCGCTCTTCGACCTCATCGCCGCCCGGGAGCAGCACGACATCGGGTCCGTCGACATCGAGGAGGCCGACCTCATCAGCGACTGGGCGCTGCCGGGCTATGACCTCGAGGCGTCCTCGATCGGTGTGTACGCCGACGAGCAGCTCGTCGCCTACGCCGAGCACATGCGTGGTGACCGCGTCGATGCGGCCGTCCACCCGGACCACCGCGGTCGCGGCATCGGCACCTGGCTGGCGGCCCGGCTGCGGCAGCACGCGAAGTCTCGCGGCGCCACCCTGATCGGGATGCCCGTGCCCGAGGGCTCGGCAGGCGATCGCCTGCTGGCGACGCTCGGCTACCGCATCCGGTGGACCAGCTGGGTCCCGGCGTTGCCCGAGGGCGCGGAGATCGAGCACCGCGACCTGCCCGACGGCTACGCCGTCGGCGAGGCCCGGCCCGACCAGCTCGTCGCGATGCACGACGTGCTCGAGGACGCTTTCCTCGAGTGGTCGGAGCGCGACCGCGAGACGTTCGAGGCGTTCACCGCGCAGGTGCTGCAGCGACCGGGCTACGAGTCGTGGAGCTCGCGGGTCGTGACCGACTCGTCGGGGGCGGTCGCCGCTGCCGCGATCGTGTTCCTGTCCGAGAACGGGACGGCGTACATCTCCGGGCTCGGGACCCGCAAGGACCAGCGCAACCGGGGCCTCGCGCAAGCGCTGCTCGTCGACTCGTTCGCCGCCGGCCGCGAGCACGGCGCGACGGTGTCAGAGCTCAGCACCGACTCGCGCACCGGTGCGCTCGGGCTCTACGAGAAGGTCGGGATGGTGACGACCAGCGTCTGGGTCAACCGCTGCATCGACCTGACCCCCGCCGGTTGAGCAGGAGGAACGAGCGTGTCGAAACCAAGCGCCCTTGATTTCGACACGGCGCTGGCGCGCCTGCTCAATCAGCGGTCAGCTGGCCGCGACGCCGCGTGAGGTAGGCCCGCTCGGCCGGGTTGTCGGTGGCCGCGATCGCCGAGTCGTACGCCGCAGCCGCCTCGCTGCTCCGGCCGAGTCGGCGCAGCAGGTCCGCCCGGGTCGCGTGCCGGGCGTGGTAGGTCGTGAGCTCGAGCCGGTCGACCGCCGCGAGCGCGACCACTGGACCGTCCAGCTCGGCGATCGCCACGGCGCGGTTGAGCGCGACGACGGGCGTGGGCGAAACGGCGTACAGCTGGTCGTAGAGCGCAGCGATCTGGCTCCAGTCGGTGTCGCTGGCCGCGGGGGCGTCGGTGTGGACGGCGTTGATGGCGGCGAGCAGCTGGTAGTGCCCGGGGCGGTTGATCGCGAGGCACTCGTGGACGAGCGCATGCCCCTCCTCGATGAGTGAGCGGTCCCAACGGCCGCGGTCCTGCTCGCCGAGGGTGATCAGCTCGCCGCCGGCGACGCGGGCCGGACGCCGGGCCACGGTCAGCAGCATCAGCGCGAGCAGGCCGGTGACCTCCGGCTCGGTCGGGATCAGCGCGCGCAGGAGCCGGGCGAGCCGGATCGCCTCCGGGCACAGGTCGTCGCGGATCGAGTCGGCGCTCGATGAGGAGAGGTAGCCCTCGTTGAAGATGAGGTAGACGACGGCGAGGACGCCGCCGAGTCGCGCGGGCAGGTCGGCCGCCTGCGGCACGCGGTAGGGGATGTGCGCGTCGGAGATCTTGCGCTTCGCGCGGGTGATGCGCTGGGCCATCGTCGTGTCGGGGACGAGGAAGGCGGCGGCGATCTCCTCCACCGTCAGGCCGCCGATCAGCTTGAGCGTCAGGGCGACCCGGGCCTCCGGCGCGAGCGCCGGGTGGCAGCAGGTGAAGAGCAGCCGCAGCCGGTCGTCGTCCACCACGCCGGAGTCCTCGGGTGGGGTGGGGTCGATGATCATCGCTGCCTGCTGGTGCTTGGTGTCACGGTTGGACTCGCGGCGGATCTTGTCGATCGCCTTGCGGGTCGCTGTGGTGGTCAGCCAACCACCGGGGTTCGGGGGGATCCCGGCGGTCGGCCAGTGCTCGAGAGCGGCCACGAGGGCCTCGCTGGCGGCGTCCTCGGCAATGTCGATACTGCCGAAACGCCGTACCAGCGAGGCCACCACGGCGGCGTACTCCTCGCGATGGATGCGAGAGAGCGCAGCCTCGAAGTCTTCAGGCATTACGCGGACTGGAAGGGCCGGACCTCGACCCTGCCCCGGCACGCGGCCGAACCCTCCTTGGCCCAGACGAGGGCCTCGTCGAGGTCGGCCGCCTCGATGATCCAGAAACCGCCGAGGTACTCCTTCGCCTCGGCGAACGGACCGTCCGTCACGATCGGCTCGGAGCCCGTCGCGTCGACGATGGTCGCCGCCTCGATGCCTTCGAGGCCGCCGGCGAACACCCACTTGCCGGACTCGCGGACCTTGTCGTTGAACGCGTCGACGGCCTCGTAGATCGGCTGGATGTCCTCGGGCGACGGGGCCGCGTCGGTGGGGTCGATGGCGACGGAGAGCAGGTACTGCGGCATGAGATTTCCTCTGGTAGGTGGCCCTCTTGGCGGGCCTTCATCATGTCTACGAACGGGTCCGGATGGATACGACAGGTCGGCTGAAGATTCTTTCGGACTGGTCAGGGAAGTCCGTCACGTGTGGGGTGTTGCAACGCCTGACACGTGAGGGAGTCCCCGGATATCCGGGGACTTCGACACATGTCAGGGAACTTCAACAACACCCCTAGCGGGCCGACTCCCGCAGGGTCGACCCACGAGCACCCCGGACGGTCAACGACGCGGAGAAGAACGCCGCGATGCCGAGGACCACGATCGCGATGGCGGCGAGCGCGGCGAGGCGCAGGGGCGAGATCGCGGCCACGAGGTGTGGTGTGGAGATCGCGTCGACCACCCCGAGGGTAATCGTGCGCAGCACGACGTACTGCGCGAGCGAGCCGGCCGGGATGCCGGCCACGGCCGCCCCGCCGAGCACCACGAGGAACTCGCGCGCGACGGCGGACATCACCGACGATCGGCGTACGCCGACGACGCGCAGCGCCGCAGCGTCGCGGCGCCGGGCCGGGAGCTGGACGGCGGTGGAGACGAACAGGCCGGCCAGCGCCATCAGCAGCACCAGCGCGGCGACCACGGCGTAGAGACGAAGGGCCAGCGCGTAGGCACTCTGGTCGAGCACCCGTTTCTGCCCGGCGTAGGTCGTCTCCACCGCGAGCCCGGCCTCCGCCAGCGCCGTCGACATGGCGGCGGGCGCCCCAGACCGCATCAGCACCCGGGTGGTGAAGAGGTTGTCGTAGACGGAGCGGTCGGCGATGAAGGAGGAGTAGTCGACGAGCAGGCCGGCGGGGCCGACGAAGGGCATGCCGAGCAGCTCCTCCCCGATCGGGTCGACTGGATCATGCCCGCCGGCTCGCGGGTGACGAGGTCGACGAACGCCGCGTCGCGGACGTCGACACCGCGCAGGGCGGGTCGCTCCAACGAGATGCCGCCGGCGGTCAGTCGTGCCATCGAGGAGCCCGCGGCCGAGTCGAAGGTGAGGTCGATGGTGTCGCCGGAGCTGTCGATGTCGGAGATCGACGACGGTGCCTTGCTGCCGGCGGTGGGCGCCCACGCGGCACCGGCGATCGCGTCGTCCACGACCACTCCGTCCACCGCGATGGACAGCACCCGCGCGGAGCCGGCCATCTCCATCGTCGTACCGGCGCCGCCACCCAGCGTGAGGCCCTCCAGCGGGCAGCCGACGCGGCAGGTCTTCGGGAGAGGGACGCTCTGCGTGCTCTCGCCGGCGGGGAACGGCCCGAGGTAGCCGCGCTCGGGCACGCCCCCGACGCTGCCGAACCGCGCCTCGATGCTGAGGGGGCGCGACGTCTGCGCCCCGGTTGTCGACGGTGATGGACAGTCGTCTGCCGACGAGCTCGGGTATGGCGCCGGGCAGCGTGATGTCGGCGGCGACCTGCTCGACCGTGCGGCCGGGACTCCACGTCTCCGGCCGGGTGGTCACGGCCGCCGGGCGCGACGCGTCGACGACGGCGAAGCTCGCGCCGGGGTTGAGCACGGACGCGGCCGCCATCAGCCACTCGCCCTCGGGGTCGATCACGTGCGTGAGGTCTCGCGTCTCGCGCAGCGACAGCGACGACGACCGGGTGGTGCCGGCCGGCGAGGCGGTGGCGGCCACGCTGCCGCGCCACGTCGCCGCCGAGTCGTAGACACCGGCACCGAACACCGCGACCGCGATGGCTGCGGTCACCGGCAGGATCACCAGCGTGCCCTCCTGTCGCCGCGAGATCGCGCGCCGACACGAAGCCGCCCAGCGACTTCGTCAGCGCCCGCCGCTTCGTCCACCACGTCGCCGCCGATGCGATCAGCCGGGTCGCGGCCGGGCCGGCAACCACGGCGAGCAGCACCGGCAGCAGCATGTCGGTGAGGTCGGGCGCCTTCTGGCCGGAGGCCGACAGCTTCGAGATGAGTACGGCGAGCGCCAGCGCCACCGTGGTCAGCTGGGCGACCACCGACCAGCGGCGCGAGGCCTGCGGGCGGCGTACCCCGGAGAGCTGGGAGGCCGGGGTGTCGCGCACGACCATCCCGACGGCCACACAGGCGACTGCGATCGCGGCGACGAGCACCAGCGCGGCCGCGGCCCAGCTGATCCACGGCAGCGGCAGCGGCAGCCCCGGGACCAGCCACTGGCGCGTCAGGACCGCCGACAGCCCGACGCCGAAACCGACTCCGAGCGGGACGGCGGTCGCCAGCACGACCAGCGGCTCGGCCAGCCCCAGCATCCACAGGCGCCGGGACGAGACGCCGCGCAGGGAGGCGAGCGCGAGCTCGGGGACCCGGATCTCGCTGGCCGCCATCAGCAGCCGCATCAGCAGCGCGAGGGCCACCAGCACGAGGGAGAGGACGGCCGGCGCGATCGACTTCTGCGCGGTGGCCTGCTGGGCGCGGACGTCGCGCTCGAACCGTTCGAGGCTGTTGGAGGCGGGAACCCCTTCTAGCGTGCCGCCGTCGACCTCGTCGGTGCCCTCGAGGTTGGTCGCCGTGCTGACCGCGTCGGCGAGGTCGGCGGGCGTCACGTCGGCGGGCACGTCGAGCGGGGTGTCGACCTGCACGCGCCGGGCCTGCGCACCGAGCGAGTCCACCGTCTCGTGCGTGGTCAGCAGCGGTGCCGGTTGGTAGGGGTTGAAGTCCCCGTTGGGCTGCGTCCGCTCGCTGGTCGAGCGGAGACGTTGCGGGTAGGTCCACCGGTCGTCGGCCACGGGCGTGGCGTAGGTGCCGACGACTGCCACCGTCGGCAGCGGGGACCGCGGCAGGGTGCCCCTGAGCTGCGCCGGCTCGAAGACGTTCATCTCCAGCGGCCGGCCGAGCTTCGCACCCGCCCGCTCGGCGTCCGAGGCCAGCATCAGCACCTCGCCCGGGGCCGAGGGGCAGCGTCCGTCGATCTCCAGACCGGCACACACGTCGTCGCGCGACCAGAAGGTGGCGACGCCGGTCAGCGCGCTGTACTCGTCCGACACCGGGGTCGCCTGCGACGCACCCCCGGGGCCCGACGTTGAGCGAGTCGGAGGCGGCGATCGCACGCTGGATGGCGACCTCCGGTTCGAGGGCGCCGTCGGGTGTGTAGATCCGGGACAGGTCGGTCGACGCCGCCGACGCCTCCTGCAGCCGGGTCACGACATAGGAGTTGGTCACGGCCTCGGAGAAGATCGGCCCGAGGGCGGCCGACCCGATGGCGAGGGCCGCGAGCAGGATCGAGCCGACGGTGAGCAGGGCACGCGACCTGAGTCCGCGAATGATGGTGCCGAGGAGCTGGATCATCTCGGGGTCCCCTCGACGTTGTTCGGGGAGCGGCTTCTGGGGCCCCCGCGGGAGTTCGCGACCGGAGGAGCGGAGCGGGGGAGGCGGGAAGTCTCGTGGGGTGAAGCGTTGCGGAGGAGAAGAAGGTCGTGGGGTGAGATCATCGTCCCTCCTCCTCACGCAACGTCGAAGGACGCGTCGCCGACGGTCGTACGGCGCGAGCCCGGCCGCCGACGAGGAGCATCGCGAGCGACGCCAGCACCGCAGGCACGGCCAGTGTCAGCAGGTCGGGGGCGGCGTCGAGCGGCACCGCGGCCGGCGACTCGTTGACCAACGGCAACCCGTCGAGGAGCAGCCGCGCGGCGAGGTAGCCGCCGACGGCCACGGCCAGCACGACCACCACGGCCGGGGAGCCGAGCTCGAGCCGGCCGGCGCGGCGGGCCTCGCCCAGACCGACACCGAGCACGCGCAGCGACGCGACGTCGTGGCGATAGGAGCGCAGGTGCCGGGCCACGCCGGCGGCCAGCGCGAGCAGGGCGACGAGCGCGCAGAAGGCCGCCATCAGCGCGTAGGCCCGGGACTGGTCCGCGCCCGCTGCGGCGGCGAGCGTTCGCCGTACGTCCTCGAGGGAGCGGGCCTTCGTGCCGGTCGCGTCGGTGAGCGCGGTCAGCATCGAGGCGGGCGTGTCCTCGGCAACCACGATCGAGGTCTCGGCGTCGGGCACGGTCGGCCGGGATCCGACCATGCTCGTCGGCAGGTCCGTCAGCTGCCCGATGCCACCGAGCAGGGGCAGCGCCTCGAAGCGGGTGCCCTCGCCGAGCACGCGGTCGTTGCCGGCGATGTCGAGCGGGACGCCGGGCTCCGCACCGGCCGCGAACTCCGGGATCGGGTCGGAGATCGCCGCCACCTGCAGGTCGAGCAGGCCGTCGGGCAACGGATTGACCTCGAGGCCGTCGAGCCGGTTAGCGACGGACCGGTAGTAGAGGTCGAGACCCGGATAGAACCTGATGTTGCCCGGGCCGTCGATCGCGGACCGATCCGGTTGCCACGCGACGTCGAGCAGCGAGCGGTCACCCACGGACAGCTGGGTCAGGAGCACGCGGTAGGAGGTGACATCAATCTCGAAGACGTTGCCGCCACCGCCCGCGAGCGTCCGGGCGATCGCCGGGCCGGCCACCCGGCAACCCGCGGCACAGCCGAGCAGGCGGACGGAGCGACGATCCGACTGTCCCGGGCGCGGGTTCAGCAGGACCTCGATCGACGCCCCCTTGCCATCGGCCGTGACGTAGTCCAGCTCCGGGATCAGCCGGGTCGTGGCGGCCGGTCCGGGCTCGATCCGCTCGGCCGCGACGTCGAGCCTGTTGCCGCGCACGGCCGAGTCGGCGGAGTCGGTGGTGAGCTCATCGACGCGCGGCCGCCTCGGCGGCCGGGGTGTCGTCGTAGAAGTCGCCGGCCACGGCCTCGAAGCGGGCCGCGTCGACATAGGCCCGGCGCTCGCCCAGCCGGCCCTCGTTGGGCACGACCGCGACCGCCATCAGGTGCTCGCCCTCGGGGTCGAGGTCGCGCGTCAGCGTCATTGCCTGTACGGCGCCGCCCTCGACCGGCACGCTCCGCGGCCCACCAGCGGCGATCCGCGCCTCGCCGTCCACCCACTCGGTGACCGAGGAGGCGCCGGTCAGCGCGAGCACGCCGACGACGGCGGCCGCCACGAGGAGTCGCATCGGCGTCACCAGGTCGTCTGCCCGCGACAGCCTGCGCGTGGCCGGGAACCGGGCCAACCCGGACGTCGCGGTCGCTCCTGTGGCTCCCCGCGCGAGCAGCCGCAGCACCCAGATCGCGACCTGCCCCGGGGCGAGCCCGACGAGGGCCGGACCGAGCAGCACCGGGGCGTCGGGGTCGCCGTCGACGACCTCGCGAGCGCGGTAGGCCGCCACCGCAGCCCCGACCGGGACGAACACGCTGCCGAAGAGCACCAACGTCGTCGCCCGCCGCGGCCGGACCCGGGACGCGACTGGACCGACAAGGGCTCGGTCACCGTCGCCCAGTGCCGACGAGCACGATCAACAGGCTGGCCGCGGCGGTGCCGAGCCCGACGTAGGCCGCCGTCGACCCCAGCGCCGGCACATCGGCGTCCAGCCACGCCCCGCCCGCGACGCGCGCGACCAGTCGGCCCACGAAGAAGCCCAGCACGGTGCCGAGCACGATCGTGACGAGCGGCTCGGCGAGCAGCACGCTGCCGAGGCGGATCCCGCGGATCCCGCGCAGCCGCGCCAGCCCGATCTCCTCGCGGCGTGCGCTCGCGAGCTCGCGGCCGATGCTCGGGATCGCAACGGCACCGAGCAGCAGCAACGGCGACATCAGCCGGGCCGACGTGCCGGCCGCCCGGGCGAAGCTCAGCACCGCGACCGCGCCACTCACCACGACCGCGGTCATGGCGAGCAGGGTCAGCAGGGCACCGCGACGACTCCACGCGCCGCGGAGGGCGCGGGTCATCCCCCAACCGATCCAGCAGAGACCAGCCGACCTTCGTCGAGCGCGAAGTGCACGTCGCAGGCGTCCACGACCGCCGGGTCGTGGGTGGCCGACGACGACCACCGCACCGCGGGCCGCCTCCTCGCGGAGCTCGGCCAGCACGACACCGCGGTTGCCCTCGTCGAGCTCGGAGGTGGGTTCGTCGGCGAGCAGGATGCCGGCGCCGACGACGAAGCCGCGGGCGCAGGCCACGCGCTGCATCTGGCCGCCGGAGAGCTCCTCGACCTGCCGGTCGCCGAGGTCGGCGATGCCGAACCGGCCCAGTGCCGCCTCGGCCTCCTCGTCGGCCTCGCGCGGGTCGACCCCCGCGGGCCCGCAGGGCGATGGAGACGTTTTCCCGGGCACTGAGGATCGGCACCGGGCCGTAGACCTGCAGCACGAACGCGATGTCCGGGCGCGGGTCGCCGGTGCCCTGCCACATCGGCGCATCGGCGTACGCCGTCGTGCCGGTCGTCGGCTCGAGGAGCCCGCCCGCGATCGAGAGGAGGGTGGTCTTGCCCGAACCGCTGGGACCGGAGACCGCGGTCACCTTGCCCGCGGCGAACGTGAGGGAGACGTCGTCGAGCAGCGGGCGGCCCGCGACGAAGGTGATGTTGGAGAGGACGAGGTCGCTCACTGGCCAGACCCCTCGGAGCTCGAGCGCGTGATGATCAACCGGCCCCGGTCGTCGTCCTCGAACTTCACGAGCGTGCCGGGCGGCCATTCCGCGGCGACGTGGCCCGGCAGGTGCAGGACGCCGTCCTCGCCGACGACGGCGTATTCGGAGCCGTCACGACCTTCCGCACCGACGCGACCACCCTTCATGGTGATCGAGCGCGGGAACGTCGCGGCCACCTCGGGCTGGTGGGTGACGACCACGATCGTGGTGCCGAAGTCGTCGCCGAGCGAGTGGATCAGGTGCAGGACGTGGTCGCGGTCCTCGTGACTGAGCTGGCTGGTCGGCTCGTCGGCGAGCAGCAGGCGCGGCGCGGTGGCCACCGAGCAGGCGAGCGCGAGCCGCTGGCGCTGGCCGCCGGACATCGTGGAGACGACCTGGTCGGCCTGTTCCTCGAGACCGACGCGACTGAGCAGCTCGGTGTCGAGCATGGCGTCGCGGCGTTCGGAGGAGCTGAGCGCGAGCCGTGCGAAGGCGATGTTCTGCCGGCCGGTGGCATAGGGCAGCAGGTTGCGGGTCGCGCCCCGGAGCATGGTGGAGACGGAGCGCGAACGGATGCGGGAGAGGTAGCGCTCACCCATCCCGGAGATCTCCTCGTCGCCGAGGAAGATCCGCCCGGCGCTCGGCTTCTGGATGCCGCCGAGCAGCGTCAGCAGCGTCGACTTGCCCGACCCCGACGGGCCGAGGAAGGCGACGCGCTCGCCCGGCGCGATCACCGTGTCGACACCACGCAGCGCGACGACATCGTGCCCGCCGAACGTCTTGTAGAGGTGGACGACTCCTTCGCAACGGACGCCCAGTCCGCCGACGTCGACCGGCGATCGCACCTCAGCCTGCTCCAGCACTGCACTCCCCCTCGCAATGAAACTGTCGCCACCCTAACCACGCGATCCGACAGTCGTTGTCCTGCCGACACCTTGGAGGTCCAGTGAAGATCGACGTCCCCCGTCGCGCAGCCGCCGTCATCACCGCACTCGTGCTCGGAGTCGCGCTGCTCAGCGCCGCGCCTCCGGTGTCGGCGTCGCCGTCGCCGTCCCCTGCGGCCGCCGACCGGGGTCGTACGGCACTGCGCACATCCGGGAGGGGTCTGCCTCGCCTCCGGATCCGGGTCCTCTCCAACCGCGCCGACCTGATCTCGGCCGGCGACGCGCTGGTGGTCGTGAAGATTCCGCGCAAGGTCAACGCGAAGAAGGTCGTCGTCAAGGTCGGCAAGCGACACGTCACCCGCTCCTTCAAGGTGCGCGCGGACGGCCGCTACATGGGTCTCCTCAAGCGGCTCGAGCTCGGGCGCAACGTCGTGAAGGCGAAGGCCCCGAGGGCCCGCACCGGCAGGCTGGTGATCACCAACTTCCCCAACGGCGGCCCGGTCTTCGCCGGCCCGCAGCCCACGCCCTACCACTGCCGGGGAGACCGCGCGCGACGCCCAGTGCAACCAGCCCGCGACCTACTCCTTCCTCTACAAGTCCACGAACCCGCTGAAGACCGGCTCGGCGCCGCACGACCGGCAGAACCCGCCGGCCGACGTCGCGACCACGACCACCGACCGGGGCGTGAAGGTGCCGTTCATCGTGCGCCGTGAGGACGGGTTCCGGGACCGCGACCGCTACTCGATCCTGACGCTCTTCACGCCCGGCGAGCCGTGGAAGGCCCGGCAGCCTGCAGGCGCAGTGGAACCACAAGGTGATGGCCACGCACGGCGGTGGCTGCGGCGCGTCCTACGCGCCCGGCGAGCCCAACCTCCACGACCTCTCCGGCACGCTGCCGGCGTCCGGCGTCGAGGACAGCTACATCACGGCGCTCGCCAAGGGCTTCGCCGTCGTGTCGACTGCGCTCAACAACACCGGCCACAACTGCAACCTCGCGGTCGAGGCCGAGTCGATGATGATGGTGCGCGAGCGCCTCGTCGAGCGGTACGGCGAGGTGCGCTACCTCATCGGCAGCGGCTGCAGCGGTGGGTCGATCGCGCAGCACACCATCGCCAACGCCTACCCGGGGATCTACCGGGGCCTCGTCACGACCTGCTCCTACCCCGACGTCTACACGGCCGGGGCGCAGTTCGCGGACTACCACCTGATGCGCAAGTACTTCGAGGACCCGTCGCGCTGGTCGCCGGGCACCGTGTGGCTGCCGACGCAGATGGCCGACGTCGAGGGGCACCTCAGCCACGTCAACGCGGTCGTGGCCGACGAGGCGCTCTTCAAGGAGGCGATCAACCCGGAGTCGGCGTGCCCGGGGACGAAGGCGCCGGTCGCGGGTGACCCGTCGACGCGCTTCGACTCCGAGACCAACCCGGCCGGAGTGCGGTGCTCGATCCTCGACATCGCCATCCAGCTCCTCGGCCCGCGTCCGGAGTCCGCCCGGTCGGCGCAGGAGAAGGCGGCCGGTCGCGGCTTCGCGGGACTGCCGTTCACCAACTCCGGCGTGCAGTACGGCCTCAACGCGCTCCACCGCGGCACCATCACGCCCGAGCAGTTCGTCGACCTGAACGAGAAGGTGGGCGGTCTCGACGTCAACGCCGACCCGATCCCCGGTCGCATCGCTGGCGACCCGGGCGCGATCAGCAACGCCTACCGCACCGGCCTGATCAACGAGATGAACCACCTCGACGAGGTCGCGATCATCAACCACGGCGGCCCCGACCCCGGCGCCGCGCACGACTACGCCCACGCGTGGTGGACCGAGACGCGCCTCGAGCGCGACCGGGGGCACACCGACAACCGCGTGATGTGGTTCGGCCCGACGCCGCTGATCGGCGACGTCACCCGGTCCAACGAGGCGTTCCTCGCCATGGACGGCTGGCTCGCGGCGGTCGAGAAGGACAAGCGCAAGCTCCCCCTGTCCCAGAAGATCGCCGCCGACCGGCCCGCTTCGGTGACCGACCGGTGCGTCGGCGTGTGCGCCACGGACCTGACGCAGACCCGCCTGTCCACCCCGCGCCGGGGAGGCGGGCGGGGACATCGCCAACGACGTGGTCGCCTGCCAGCTGAAGCCGTTGGACCGTTCGGCGTACACGAACCCGGTGCCCTTCACCGACGCCCAGTGGGCTCGGCTCCGTGCCGTCTTCCCGACCGGGGTGTGCGACTGGACGAAGCCCGGCTCCGGGCAGGGACCAGCAGAGACGTGGCTGGGCTACGGCACCGCCACCAGCGTCGTGCACGGCGGTCGCGCTCCCGGCTGCGCCGGCGCGTTCCGGTGCCGGGCTCATGTCGCGGTCGTTCCGGGAGCTGCTGCGGCAGTAGCCAGCGGGAGCACCGCACGGACTCCTCCCTCACCGATCGACAGCGTCCCACCCAGCTCCGCGGCGCGCTCGCGCATGGACGCGAGGCCGACCCCGGCCTGCCACGGGGCGCCCGGCTCTCCCGCGTCCCTGACCTCGATCACGAGGGTGCCGTCGCGAACCAGCAGCGACGCCGTCGCTTCCTCCGACCCGCTGTGTCGCGCGCTGTTGGTGAGGGCCTCGACGGTGATGCGGTAGGCCGCGACCTCGACCGCCGCAGCCGGGGCGGGCAGGCCGTCGACGTCCAGCGTGACCCGGAGTGGTCGGCCGTCCGGCGTACGCAGCTGGTCGGCCTGCTGCCGAAGTGCCGGCACCAGCCCGATCTCGTCGAGCGCCGGCGGTCGCATGCCGTAGACGAGCTGGCGGATCTCCCCGATCGCAGAGGAGGTCTCCGCGCGCAGGGTGCGGAGCAGCGCCTCGGCCTGATCGGGGTCGTCGCGCAGGGTGTTGCGCACGGCATCGGACGTGAACGCGATGCCGGACAGGCGTGGTCCGAGGCCGTCGTGCAGGTCGCGGCGGAGGCGTCGCCGCTCCTCCTCGAGCGCCGTGACCGTCCGCTCGCGCGACGTCTGGACGTCGGCGGTCAGCGCCATCGCGCGCAGGGTCTGGGCGAGGAGCGGCGCCACCAGCCTGAGCACGTGCTCGTCGCCCCGGGACATCCCGAGGTCGCCGGCACGCAGGCCGACCTCGAGCTCGCCGACCGCGTCGTTCCCCGAGGGCCAGCGGCAGGGTGTGGGTGTGGGTCACGGGCACACCGGAGGCGGCCAGCTCTGTCCCGTCGACCCCGCAGCGCGGCGTACGGCAGGACCGGGGGCCTCGCGGATCGCGCGCAGTGCGAGCACCGGGTCGTCCCCGATGTGGTCGATGACGTGCGAGGCGGCGCCGAGCGGGTCGGGCCGCTCCCCGAAGAGCAGTGCGTCGACCACTCCGCGCAGCACCACCTGCAGCGGGTGCAGCGTGGTGGCCGCGAGCGCGCCGACCACACCGAGCAGGCCGAGGATCGGGCGCCGGCCACCGAGGATCTCCGGGAACGAGACGGCCCCCACGAAGATCGAGACGTAGCAGGTCATGGCAACGGCGAAGACGACCGCGCTCACGATCAGGCCGCGCACGTCGACCACCTCGGGCCGGGTGGCGCCGACATACATCGCGACCGGCACGACGGCCAGCAGGCCGACCCCGAACCCGACGACGATGTCACTCGCCGCGCCGGTCCCACCCTCCGCGGAGAACACCACGACCCCGCACGCGAGCGCCGCCGCCACCATCGCGAGCGCCATCCAGAGCAGCGGTCCCCGCGTGCCGTCGTCGGCCCGCTCGATGCGCCACCGGGTGTGCGCGAGGACGACCCCTGCCGATGGCCATGGCCATCGCGCTGACGATGACCGGGTCGCGCGGCGCGGCCACGAGGAAGACCCCCGCACCGAGCAGCGCCACCGGGGCCGGGAAGTCGACGAGGCGCCGCAGGTTCAGGGCGGGGTACGCCGCCACGGCAAGCGGACAGGCCAGCCCCGCCGCCACCGCGAACAGGGTGGCCGCGAGGTCCGGGTGATCGTTGCGGGACACGACCGTGGCCACGACGAGGGCCGTGCCGCCCAGCACGAGCAGGGCAGCGCTGAGCCGGGCCCGCCCGGCGAGCAGCAGGGCGCCGCCGTTGACCGCACAGCTCAGCCCGACCGCGGCCAGCGCGACCGGGATCGGGTAGGGGATCACCGTCCCAGCCCCTGCTCACGGGCCCGGATGATCGCCGCGGCCCGGTCGGCGACCTCGAGCTTGGCGAAGACGCTGGTGAGGTGGTTGCTGACCGTCTTGGGTGACAGGTGCAGGTCGTCGGCGATCGCGGCCTGCACGGCGACCGGCGGCGAGCAGGTCGAGGATGTCGCGCTCCCGGTCGGTCAGCTCGGGGAACGGCACGACCTCGGTCGTGGCCGGGCCGGTGGGCGGCGTGGCGAAGTAGCCGAGCACTCTCGCCGCGACGCCCGGGCCGAAGATCGCCTGCCCGGCCGCGACCGCCCGGATCGCGGCCACGATCTCCTCCTGCTCGGCGCCCTTGAGCAGGTAGCCCCGGGCGCCGGCCTGCATCGCGGTGAAGACGGTGGCGTCGTCGTCGTACATCGTCAGCATCAGCACCGCGGTCTGCGGCGTCCCCTCCCGGATCCGGCGGGTCGCCTCGACCCCGTCGACACCGGGCATCCGCACGTCCATCAGGACCACGTCGGGCCGCGTGAGCTGGACCTCGCGCACGGCGGCGTCACCGTCGACCGCCTCGCCGACGACCTCGACCCCCTCGATCGTCTGGAGCAGGGCGCGCAGTCCGCCGCGGACGACGGGGTGGTCGTCCGCGAGGACGACCCGCAGGATGCTCACCCGCCCATCATGGCCGCCGGGGGCGCGCGGCGACCCGGGAAGTTGTTCCCCCTCGACGGAACTTTCGGGGAAGGATGGCGGGAAGCCCGGCCCTGTGGTGGGGAAGTGCCTCGGCCTGACTGTGGTCATGTCCGAATCACCCACTTCAAGGAGCACTCCATGGACGTCATCTCCGGCCGTCAGAAGGCAGGCCTCGTCATCGCCGCCCTGTTGAGCCCGGTCAACGTGGCCAGCGCCTTCTTCCCCACTCCGGACGGCGAGGAAGGTCCGCCCTTCGCGGTCCTCGTCCTCGGCACGATTCTCGGCGTGGTCGGGTTGGTCGGCGTGGTCATCGCCCGGCGCACCGGCAGCCGGGCGGCCTTCCGCGTCACGGCGGGTGCCCCGGTCATCAACGCGATCGCGGCCCTGCCGGCGTTCTTCGTCGACGTG
Organism: Nocardioides sp. B-3; assembly: GCF_024703895.1. Classification (GTDB taxonomy): domain Bacteria; phylum Actinomycetota; class Actinomycetes; order Propionibacteriales; family Nocardioidaceae; genus Nocardioides. The sequence continues at coordinate 1,840,355 of NZ_CP087968.1, read as the reverse complement.
CCCGCGGGGATCAAGCTGGCGGTGGCGATCTCCGTCGTCATCACCGTGCTCGGCATCGTGCTGATGTTCTCGTCCGCGCGCCGGCCCGTCGCCGTACTCGACTGAGGGGGCGCCGTGATCGCCATCGTCACGCTCCTCGTCGCGTTTCCGGCCGGCTACTTCCTCGCCTCGCGACTCGCTGCGAACACGACCTACGCCGTCGCCTACCTGTGGGCGTTTGTCTTCCAGACGCTCTACCTGCTGCTGGACGCGCTGAGTGTCACCTCCAAGGACCCGGCCTTCGCCACGGATGAGTTCCCGCTCTCCTACGGCCCGGCCACGCTGGCCGTCCTCGGAGTCGGGTTCGGACTGGTCGCGGCCGGGCAGTGGGCGCGATCGCGCCGGCCGGTCCCGGTCACCTCCTAGGGGGCACGGAATGGTCGCTGGCCCACGGGGGCCGGCGACCATTTCTGAGGGGGCTGCCCAGCGCCGTACCCTTTGCCGGTGACTGAGCAGCCCGGCATCGACCCGTCCGACCCGGCGGCGACCCTTCGTGTGCTCGGGCAGCTGCACAAGGTGCCGGACGACCACCCCGACCACGTCACGGTCAAGCGGGCGGCGTCGCACATGTACAAGGCGATCAAGGCCGAGCGGAAGCTCGCCAAGCGGGCCGAGGAGCTCGCCCACGACCGGGCGATCACCGAGCTGACCGCGACCGGTCTCGCCGGTCCGGATCGATGACGAGACGTCCGGCATCCCGCTCGTCTCGAACGCGCCCGGCGCCTTCGCCGGCGAGCTGCTCCAGCCGCGCGGCTGCTACATCTGCAAGGCCGACTACACGCTCGTCGATGCGTTCTACCACTGGCTCTGCCCGTCGTGCGCGGCCTTCAGCCACACCAAGCGCGACCAGCGGACGGACCTGACGGGCAAGCGCGCTGCTCACCGGGGGCCGCGCGAAGATCGGCATGTACATCGCGCTGCGGCTGCTCCGCGACGGCGCGCACACGACGATCACGACCCGCTTCCCCGCGCGATGCGGTCCGTCGGTTCTCGTCATTGCCCGATTCGGACGACTGGCTGCACCGACTCAAGGTCGTCGGCATCGACCTGCGCGACCCCACCCGGGTGATCTCGCTGGCGGACGACGTCGCAGCCGCGGGCACGCTCGACATCCTGATCAACAACGCCTGCCAGACCGTACGCCGCACGCCGGGCGCCTACGCCCCGCTGGTCGACGCCGAGCTGGCTCCGCTCCCGACCGACCGTGAGCTCCCGGAGATGGTCACCTTCGACGAGATCTCCTCGGCGCACCCAGCGGCCATCGCCGGCGCCCTCTCGGACACGGCCGTCGCGCACCACCCGGGCGAGAGCCCGGAGGCCGCGTTGGCCGCCCACAACGCGGCGTCACTGACCGCGCTCGCGCTGACCGCCGGCCACGCGTCCCTCGACGCGCACATTGCGGGCACCGCCGTCGACGCTGGCGGCCTGCTCCCCGACGTACAGCTCAACAACTCCCCGGACGCAGACGGTCGGCGAGGTGAACCCGCTCGAGCTGCTCGAGGTGCAGCTGTGCAACTCGATCGCGCCCTTCCTGCTGGTGTCGCGACTGCGACCGGCCCCGGCCGCGGCTGCTCGCGATGCGTCGTCCGGACGCGCGTACGTCGTGAACGTGTCGGCGATGGAGGGACAGTTCGGTGGCCGCCGCTACAAGGGCGCGGGGCACCCTGCACACCAACATGGCCAAGGCCGCGCTCAACATGCTGACGCGCACCTCGGCCGGCGAGCTGTTCGAGACCGACAAGATCCTGATGACCGCCGTCGACACCGGCTGGATCACCGACGAGCGCCCGCACGCCGACAAGCTCCGCATCGCCGCCGAGGGCTGGCACGCGCCGCTGGACTCGGTGGACGGTGCTGCTCGCGTCTATGACCCAGTGGTCCTCGGTGAGGCCGGCGAGGATCTCTACGGCTGCTTCGTGAAGGACTTCAAGCCGTCCCCCCGGTGAGTCGGGGCATCCCAAGTTCATGTAACCGGCGTTTACCTGATCTGAACGGCCGATGCGTCGGCCGGGCAGTAGGGCCAACGGCCGGTTTACATGAAGGCGGGCGGGGCGGGGCTCAGCCCCGGGCCGAGATGTTCACCAGCCAATTGATCCCGAACTTGTCGACGAGGGCACTGAACTCGTCGCCCCGGGGCGCGGGCTCGAGGGCCCGGACGACCTGCCCGCCGTCACTGAGGCCGGCGAAGTAGCCACGCAGTGACTCTCCGTCCGAGCTCACCCCCGGAGAGGCTGATGGAGACGTTGTTGCCCACGGTCACCTGCACCATCTCCGGCGGTGCGTCGGAGACCATCAGCGTGAAGCCGTCGGGCGTCTCGAGCTGGCCGTGCATCACACGGGTGGCGAGCTCGCCCTCGGTGCCCATGTCGCCGAAGGTCATCACGTTGAGGTCGCCGCCGAGGACGGACTGGTAGAAGTCCAGCGCCTCGCGGGCCCGGCCGCCGAGGACGTTGACGTAGGGGTTGAGCCTGCTGGCCATCGGGTGCTCCTTGGTCGAGGAAGTCGTTTCCACCAACGTAGGAGCCCGCCACCGCCCGCGTCGAGGGCCAGCCCTGCAACATGCGCCGACTCGGCGTGCAACTTGCGCCGACTCGGCGTGCAACATGCGCCGACTCGGCAGAAATAGAAGAAGACCCGCTCCCCACGGGGGTGGGAGCGGGCCTTCGGTTCTGGGTCGATCACTCGGCGGTGGGAGGCTCGATCTCCTCGACCGGCGTGACCGGGGTGGTGCTGGGACGGTACTCCGCGAGTCGCGTGACCGCCGTTGACACCGTCTCACGGACCTTGTCGACATGCGAGGCGTAGCGGCCCTCGGTTCGTTCGCCGATGGTGGCGCTGGCCTTGTCGAGGAACGCTTCGACGTCCCCGCCGTGCTCGGCGGCCAGCGTGCCGACCTTCTCGCGAGCCGCCGTGAAGGCGGTCTCGACCTGGATGACGAGCTCGTTGACGTGCTTGTCGAGATCGAGGTCGTCGATCGTCTGCTTCAGCTTGTCGGCGATGTTGGTGTTGGACATGGCGTCCCCCTTGTGCGGGTCGTGCGGGTGCCGCCGGTTGGCTGCACCTGTCTCAACGACCCACTCAATCACGCCATTCCGTGACCCGCACCACCATCACCCCGCGTGGCCTCGCAACAGGTCCGCGAAGTCGCCCACGGGAGCCGGGTCGTTCCCGGACGTACGGCGACGTGCGGTCGGGTCCGGGGCGAACCCGGCGACGTGGTCGCTGCCCGAGACCACCACGGCGTTGGCCAGCTCGGCCGCGGCCCGGACGATCCGCTCGGACAGGCCCGTGCTGCCGAAGTCCTCCGTCGCGGCGAAGACGCCGGTCGGGAGCACGACGGCTCGCAGGTAGCTGAACAGCGGCCGCATCGCGTGGTCGAGGACCAGCGAGTGGCGCGCGGAGCCGGCGGTCGCGGCGATCAGCACCGGCATGCCATTGAGGGCGTCGGTGTCAGAGCGCGTCGATCAGCATCTTGAACAGCCCGCTGAAGCTGGCGCTGAACACGGGGGTCACCGCGATCAGTCCGTCGGCGGCGGAGATCTGCTCGCGAACCGCGGTGAGGCGCGGGGTGGCCACGCCTCCGCTGGTCATGTAGCCGGCGAGGTCCCGGGCGAGCTCGCGCACCTCGACGTACTCGAAGGACACGGCCTCGCCGCGGGCGCCCACGGCCGCCGCGGTGGCGTCGGCGAGCTGGTCGCCGAGCAACCGGGTGGACGAGGGCACCGTCAGGCCGGCGGTGAGGACAACGATCTTGCGGGTCATGACCGGGCTCCTTCTTCGACGAGCTCCTCGACGGCCGGGCGGGCCGGCTCGACGAGGTGGTGCGGTGCCTCGGGGCCGGCGGCCACGAGGGACGTGTGGGTGGGCGGGTCGCTCGGCACGTGGGCCGGGCGGCGGAGCTCGAACTCCTTGCGGAGCACGGGGACGACCTCGCGACCCGGGATCTCGAGCTGCTCCAGCACGATCTCGGTCGGCAGGCCGGCGTGGTCGATGAGGAACAGCTGGCGCTGGTAGTCACCGGCGTAGTCCGCGAAGCCGAGCGTCCGCTCGATGACCTGCTCGGGCGTCCCGACGGTCAGCGGTGTGGCGGCGCTGAAGTCCTCCAGCGAGGGGCCGTGGCCGTAGACCGGGGCGTTGTCGAAGTAGGGCCGGAACTGCTTCTTGGCCTCTGCCTCGGTCGAGCCCGGGAACACCTGTCCGCCGAGCCCGACGATCGCCTGGTCGGCGGCGCCGTGGCCGTAGTGCTCGAAGCGCTGGCGGTAGAGCCGGACCATCTTGGCCGCGTGGTCGGGGCCCCAGAAGATGTGGTTGTGGAAGAACCCGTCACCGTAGTAGGCCGCCTGCTCGGCGATCTCGGGGCTGCGGATCGAGCCGTGCCACACGAACGGCGGCGTGCCGTCGAGCGGCGCGGGCGTGCTCGTGTAGCCCTGCAGCGGTGTGCGGAACTGGCCCTGCCAGTTGACGACCGGCTCGCGCCACAGCTTGCGCAGCAGGTGGTAGTTCTCGATCGCGAGCTTGATGCCGTCCTTGATGTCCTTGCCGAACCACGGGTAGACCGGGCCGGTGTTGCCGCGACCCATCATCAGGTCGATGCGGCCGCCGGAGAGGTGCTGCAGGAAGGCGTAGTCCTCGGCGATCTTCACCGGGTCGTTGGTGGTGATCAGCGTGGTCGACGTGCTCAGCTGCAGCTTCTCGGTCTTCGCCGCGATCCACGCGAGATGCGTGGTGGGCGAGGAGACGGTGAACGGCGGGTTGTGGTGCTCGCCGGTCGCGAAGACGTCCAGACCGACCTCTTCGGCCTTGAGCGCGATGCGGGTCATCGACTCGATGCGCTCGCCCTCGGAGGGCGCGACGCCGGTGGTGGGGTCGGGAGTGATGTCGCCGACGCTGAAGATGCCGAACTGCATGATGCCCTCCGTAGGTGGACTAGTTGAAGATTGTACTACGTCTAACCGGACCGTGGTCCGGTGTATTCCACGACGGCCAACGCGGCGACGTACCCCGCCGGAGCGGGCAGGTCGGACCAGTTCTCCTCGGCGAGCACGACGTCCGACATCGGCGTCATCAGCCCAGTGCCGCGCGCCTTGAGGATCGCCTCCTTGCGCGCCCGAGGTCCGCGCGAGGTCACCGGTCTCGGACCGCGCGAACACCTGGGGACGGGTGTACGTCGATGCGCCCGACCTCCACGTCGACGCCGACGGGCACGGCGCCTTCGAGAGGCGCGATGGCGGTGACAAGGTGCGGGCCGGAGCGGGAGAGCGAGACGTGCAGTGGGAGGTCGAGGTGCCGGAGCCGGGGCCGACCGTGCGCATCGCTCCCGCACGACGGGCAGAGGCGCCCGGACGTGACCTCGCCCGGCCCCAGCAGGGACCGGGCGTGGTTCGCAAGTGCGTCGCCCGCGGCCGTCTCAGAAGAGTGCCAAGCGACGTCAGGTCGCATAGCCACCCGGGAGCTCGGCCAGCTTCAGGTGTGGAGCCGCCTCGTCGGGCTTGCTCTGCCGCTGCAGCGAGCGGCCGAGGAGCAGGTGGGCGTAGGGCTCGTGCGGGTCGATGGCCAGCACATCGCGCGCGGCGTCGATCGCGGGGCCGAGCAGCGCGGAGTGGTAGTAGGACCGCGCCAGCAGCAGCCGGGCCTCGGTCAGGCCGTGCTCGATCTCGGCGGTGTCGTCGAGCAGCTCCTTGAGCAGCACGATCGCCTCGCGGTAGGCGCGCTCCTCGAAGAGCGCCTGCGCGCGCACCCACCGGTCGTGCGTCGAGTCCGAGAGGAGTCCGGCGTGGCCTGCCAACAGGGCCTCGAAGGGGGTGAAGTCGGTCATGGTCAGGCTCCTCTCGGGTGGTCGGTCGCCGTCACAACACGCGTGGGCAGTGTCCGATTCCCGCTCGCCCGGGGCGCGGGCGCGTCGCCGTACCCCCCGAACAGCGGTGGCACAGCCACATTCTGAGCCGAGAAAAGGTGGGTCGACCACCGCCGTGGGAGCAAGACACGTGTCGCGCTCAGCCGGAGGTGGCACAGCCACATTCTGTGGCCTGAAAATGTGGGTCACTCACCGCTGCGAAGAGGACGGAGGCAGTGCGGGCAGCGACAGGCCACGCAGCCACGAGTCGAAGAGCGTGCCCAGCGGCTCCCCGCTGATCTCGGCGGCCAGCGCCTCGAAGTCGGCCGTCGTCGCGTTGCCGCCACCGAACCGCTCGACCCACTCGCGCAGGATGTCGAAGAAGTCGTGGTCGCCGACGGTGAGCCGCAGGGCGTGCAGCGTGAGGGCACCGCGCTTGTAGACGCGGTCGTCGAACATCAGCGCGGGACCGGGGTCGGCGAGCAGCAGGTCCCGGTCGAGGCCGGAGAGCTTGTCGTGGAAGTGGGCCGCGCGGGTCGCCGCGGAGTCGAGCCCCGACTCCTCGGACCACAGCCACTCGGCGTAGCACGCGAAGCCCTCGTGCAGCCAGATGTCCCGCCAGTCCGACAACGTCACCGCGTTGCCGAACCACTGGTGCGAAAGCTCGTGCGCGACCAGCCGCACGGCGGACCACTCGCCCGAGGCGAAGTTGCGCCCGAAGGTCGACAGCGACTGTGACTCCAGCGGGATCTCGAGCGGGTCGTCCGTGACGACGACGGTGTAGTCGTCGAACGGGTAGGGGCCGAACTTCGACTCGAAGAACTCCATCATCGCCGGCTGCCGGCCGAACGAGGCGTCGTACCCGTCCCCGGAGAGGTCCGGCGGCGCGATCACCACGACGTCGTTCGCCGGGTCGCGCGCCTCGTAGCGACCGATCTGCACGGTCGCGAGGTACGGCGCCATCGGCTGCGGCATCTCCCGAGTCCACTCCGTGACGGACCCGCGGCGGCGGGTCTCGACCGAGCGCCCGGACATCGCGACGTAGTAGTCGCTCGGTGCGGCCATCGTGATCGCGTAGGTGGCCTTGTTGCTGGGGCGGTCGTTGCACGGGAACCGGGTCGGCGCACCGTGCGGCTGGGCGGCGACGATGACCCCGTCGGTCAGCTCCTCCCAGCCGGCGTCGTCGAGGTCGCGGACCTTGAGGACACCCGGCGATCCGGCGTACTTCACCCGCAGCTCGAACTCCCTGGCCCGCGCCCAGCGAGGCGGGGATCCGCAGTCGCGAGCCGCGGTGCGTGAAGCGCGTCGGCTTCCCGTCGAGGAACACCTTCGCGACCCGCAGCCCAGCGAGGTCGAGGGTGACCGCCGTGGTGGCCGTACGCGCAACACACGACAGCAGGGCGTCGCCGTCGAGCCGGTTGCCGATCAGCTTGTAGCCGAGACCCAGCGCATAGTGCGTGACGTCGAACGAGTCGTCCCCGTGGTCGGGGATGTAGTCGACGCTCACGGTGCCTCCCAAGGGCCGATCGGGTTCCCGATCCAGCAGGTGCGAGAAGGGACGCCCTCCCCGCGCATCACGAGAGAAACCGGGCCCACGGTTGCGTGCCGACCAATCGTCGCGGCCGGAAGGATAACGCTGTTGGGCCCCAGAGTCGCACCGGCCTTGAGCGTCACCGTGTCCATGCTCAGCACGCGGTCGTGGAACAGGTGCGTCTGCACGACGCAGCCGCGGTTGACGGTCGCGCCGTCGTCGAGCGTGACCGAGGTCGGTCTCGGGCAGCCAGTAGGAGTCGCACCAGACGCCGCGGCCGATCTTCGCGCCGAGCAGCCGCAGCCAGATGTTCAGCGCGAGGGTCCCCTGGGCCGGCGCCGCGAACCACGGCGCGGCCAGCACCTCGGTGAACGTGTCGGCGAGCTCGTTGCGCCACACGAACGACGACCACAGCGGGTGGTCACCGACCTTGTGCCGGCCGACGAGCAGCAGCTTGGCGAGCACGGTGACGAGCGCCGCGACCAGTCCGGCCGCGATCAGCACCGGTCCGGCGAGGAGTACGGCGAGCAGCGGCCGCTCGACCCAGAGCGCGATCAGTGTCGCGCCGACCGAGAGGTTGAGGACGACCAAGAGCAGCAGCGGGACCACGCGGACGGACTCGACGAGGCCGCGCGCGACCTTTCGCCGCGTCGGCGGGTCGTAGGTGCGGGTGTCGTCGGTCTTTCCGGCCGTACGGCGAAGGCGGGTCGGCGGACTGCCGACCCAGCTCGATCCGGCCTTGGCCACGTCGCGAGCCGGTGCCGCAGACAGGACCGCGACCAGCGACTCCTTGGGCACCTTGCGCCCGGGCGCGGCCATGCCGGAGTTGCCGACGAAGGCACGCTTGCCGATCTTCACCGGGTCGACGCGGATCCAGCCGCCGCCGAGCTCGTAGCAGCCGACGAGGGTGTCGTCGGCCGGGGAAGGCGTGCTCGCCGACGGTGGTGAACTTCGGGATCAGCAGCACCGTGGAGGCCTCGACGCCGGGGCCGACGCGGGCGCCGAGCATCCGCAACCAGACCGGCGTCAACGCGCTGGCGTAGAGCGGGAAGAGCCGAGTGCGCGCCTCGTCGAGGACGCGCAGGGTGCTCCAGATCCGCACGCCGGTGCCGGACCGGACGCGGTGGAAGCCGGCGTGCATGCCGACGGCGAGCGCCCGGACCAGCGCCCAGATCATCACGATCAGCGCGGCGGTAGCCGACGAGCGCCGCGAGCGGCACCCACGGCAGGGCGCTGCGCACCGCGTCGGCCGGGCTGTCCGCGTCGCGCACGATCGGCAGCAGCACGAGCGCACCGATCAGCACGGCGAGCGCGGGCAGCCCGGCGATGAAGGCCGCCATGGCGCCGTACAGGCCGAGCCGGGCCCTCTCGGTGCTGGCGACGCGACCGGTGGGCGCGTCCTGCCCGGGACCGCGGGCCTCGGCGCGTCGGCGCTCGGCGGGCGAGCCGGCCCAGAACTCGCCGGCCGGCACCTCGCCCTCGACCGATGAACCGGGCGCGACCTCCGCGTCCTTGCCGACGACCGCGCCCGGGTTGAGCGTGCAGCGGGCGCCCACGCGGGCACGCGCGCCGACGGTGATCGGTCCGACGTGGATGACGTCGCCGTCGATCCAGTGACCGGCGAGGTCGACCTCGGGCTCGATCGCCGCGCCCCGGCCGACCGTGAGGAGACCGGTCACGGGCGGCAGCGTGTGCAGGTCGGAGCCCTGACCGATGTTGTTGCCGAGCAGGCGGGCGTAGAGGGGAAACCACGGGGCGCCGGCCAGCGACGTCGCGTTGAGCTCGTCCCTGGATGCGCTCGGCCAGCCAGATCCGCAGGTGGACCTTGCCGCCGCGGGGGTGCGCCCCGGCAGTGACGGGACGGAGCACCGGGCGCGCGAGCACGGCGGCCAGCATCATCCGTCCCGGCGGGACCGGGGAAGAACCACGTGGTCAGGACGAGCACCCAGATCGGGGTGGTCGGCAGCCAGTCGAGGTCGAGGAGCGGGCCGGCGATCGCGGAGCCGAGCAGCAGCCAGCTGAGCCAGCGGAGGCCGGCGAGTGAACGGAGCGGGACCGGGGCGAGGAGCTGGCCGGCCCGGCTCTTGAGCGGCAGCGGCCGGACGTCGCGGTTGCTCACGGCCCGGCTGCTGACGAACGCGGGCAGCGCGTCGGCGAGCGCGGCGATGCTGGGGTGGGCGTAGACGTCGCCGACCACGATCTCGGGGAACCGTTCGCGGATGCGGCTGACCACCCGGGCAGCCGTCAGCGAACCGCCGCCGAAGGCGAAGAAGTCGTCCTTCGGGCTGGTGACGTCGGCGCCGAGGACGTCGGCCCAGATGTCGGCGAGCCACTGCTGGAGCTCGTCGAGCCCGACCGCGGCCGCGGCGATCTTGGGCAGCGGCCACGGCAGCGCGTCGCGGTCGACCTTCCCGCTGGTACGCGTCGGCAGCTCCTCGACGACGGCCAGCCGCGGCACGAGGGCCGCGGGCAGCCGCGTCCTCAGGAGCTCCTGTGCGGTGGTCGCGTCGTAGGTCTCGTCGACGGTGAGGTAGCCGACGAGCAGCTTGTTGCCGCTCTTGGTCGACCGCACCGCGGCCGCGGCCTGCTGGACGCCGGGCAGCCGGAGCAGCTGCTCGTCGATCTCGCCCAGCTCGATCCGGCGCCCGCCGAGCTTGACCCGGTCGTCGGCGCGACCGGCGAAGACCGGAGCCCAGCGGGTCGTTGCGGACCACGTCGCCGGAGCGGTAGGCGCGGTCCCAACCGAGGGTCGGCATCGGGGCGTACTTCTCGGCGTCCTTCTCGGGATCGAGATATCTCGCCAGCCCTACGCCGCCGATGATCAGCTCGCCGCTCTCGCCCTCGGCGACCGGGTGTCCCTCGGCGTCGACGACGGCGAGGTCCCAGCCGTCGAGCGGCAACCCGATCCGGACCGGGTCGGTGCCGTCGAGCAGCGCACCGCAGGCCACGACGGTCGCCTCGGTCGGACCGTAGGTGTTCCACACCTCGCGGCCGTCGCGCTGGAGCCGCTGAGCGAGCTCGGGCGGGCACGCCTCGCCGCCCATGATCAGCAGCCGCACCTTGTCCAGGGCTGGCCGCCGGCCACAGGGCCACCAGCGTCGGGACGGTCGACACCACGGTGATCGCGTTGGCGACCAGCCACGGCCCGACGTCCACACCGCTGCGCACGAGGCTCCGCGGCGCGGGGACCGGGCAGGCGCCGTACGCCCGGGCGAGCCACATCTCCTCGCAGCTCGCGTCGAAGGCGACGGACAGACCGGCCATCACCCGGTCACCGGGGCCGATGGGTTCCTCGACCGGGAACATCCGCGACTCGGCGTCGACGAAGGCCGCGGCGTTGCGGTGGGTGACCGCCACGCCCTTGGGCTTGCCGGTCGAGCCGCTGGTGAAGATGACCCACGCGTCGTGGTTGATCGACGGGTTCTCAGCCGCTGGTTGAGCAGGCGAGGAACGAGCCGTGTCGAAACCAAGGCGACTCTCGATCCGCAGGTCGTTGCCGATCACCGCGACCGCGCCGGACTCCTCGAAGACCACGCGCGCGTTCGTCTGGGTCGTCGGCATCGACGGGGACGTAGGCCGCTCCCGCGCAGAGGATGCCGAGGATGGCGACATAGAGGTCAGTGGTGCCGGACTTGATGCGTACGCCGACCTTGTCCCCGACCACGACACCCGCCTCGTGCAGCTCGGCCGCGACGTGGTCGGCCGCCTCCGCGAGCTCGGCGTAGGTGAGCACCGCGACACCGCTGTCGACCGCCGGGCTCTGCGGGAAGACGTCGACGACCTCGCGGAAGATGTCGACCGGGGTGCGGGATGCGGGGGCGCGATGGCTCGCGAGCAGCTCGGGCAGGGGGTCGGCACCGGCGCATTGTGAGGCATCCGGGTGTCCGGGAGGTGTCGGGTCGGTCCGGCGGACAAAGGCTGCGTGAACTTCTCGCCATACCCGCCGGTTGGGCTGTCCGATGTCGTTGCCGGGCTTCCATGCTTGGGGTCATGAGGTATGGCGAGGAGCACGGCCCGCTGGCGATCGCCCACCGTGGCGGCCCGGCGCTCGGCCCGGAGAACACGCTGGCGACCTTCGCGCGGGCGACCGCGCTGGGGGTGCGCTACCCGGAGACGGACGTCCACACCACGAGCGACGGCCACCCGGTCTGCTTCCACGACGCGACCCGGAACGGGTCACCGGCGAAGCCGGCTCCGTCGCCGACCACACGTTGCGGTCGTTGAGCCGGCTGCGCGTCGAGGGCCGCGAACAGGTCCCGACGCTGGCGTCGGCCCCGGCCGCCTTCCCCGACACCCCGCTTCGCGATCGACCTCAAGGACGAGCCGGCCGGCCCGGCGCTCGTCGCCCTGCTCCGGGCCAACCCGTCGTGGGCCAAGCGCATCTGCATCGCCGGCGCCTGGTCCAACCGGCTGCAGCGAGTGCAGCACGCCGTGCCCGACGTGACGACTGCCCCGGGCTGGCGGGCGCTGACCACCCTGATCGCCGCCTCGCGCTCCTACGCCCGCCCGCCAGCGCGCGTCGCCTCGGGGACGTTCGCGCACGTGCCGCTCCGGCTCGGCCGCGTCCCCATCTACGCGGAGCGGGTCGTGCGCCGCGCCCACGCCCTCGACATCCGCGTCGCCGTCTGGACGGTGAACGACCAGCCGACGATGCACACCCTGCTCGACGCCGGGGTCGACGCGATCATCACCGACCATCCCGATCTCCTCCGTGAGGTCCTCATCGCGCGGGGCCAGTGGGCCCCGCTCCGGGGTCGCCGTACGGCCAAGGCCTGAGCAGGACTTGATACGGGTACCCCCTAGGGGTATGGTCGTGGCATGGCCCACGAACACAGCTATGTCGCGCACGGCACCAAGGACGCCCACCTCAAGCGCCTGAAGCGCATCGAGGGGCAGGTCCGCGGGATCTCGCGGATGGTCGACGAGGAGCAGTACTGCATCGACATCCTCACCCGGGTCTCCGCCGTCACCCGCGCCCTGCAGGCGCTCTCGCTCGGCCTGCTCGACGAGCACACGGAGCACTGCGTCGTCGAGGCCGTCCGCGAGGGCGGCGACGAGCAGGCCCGCAAGCTCAAGGAAGCCAGCGACGCGATCGCGCCCTGGTCAAGTCATGAAGGAGAAGAACATGGACACCCAGACCCTCACCGTCACCGGCATGACCTGCGGCCACTGCGTCGCCAGCGTCACCGAGGAGATCAGCGAGCTCGCGTCCGTCGAGTCCGTCGACGTCGACCTCGCGACCGGCACCGTCACCGTCACCAGCAGCCAGCCCCTCGATCCTGCCGCAGTCCGCGCAGCCGTCGAGGAAGCCGGCTACGGCGTGGCATGAACACGCCCACCAGACTGGCGATCTTCGCCGCCGGTCTCCTCGCTGCCTTCGCGGCAGCCCGGGGAGTCGGTACGGCGATGAGCCCGGTCCTCGACGAGGACGCGCCCGTCGCCTCCCACGACATGGAGATGGCAGACGCCCCCCACGAGGAGGCAGCCCATCTCCCCGGCGGACTCATGGTCAGCGGGACGGCTACACGCTCGCCCTCGATCGGACGACCTTCCGCCCCGGCCGCCGGCCGCTCGCGTTCACGATCACCGGTCCCGACGGCCGTCCGGTCACGGACTACGACGTCGAGCACGAGAAGCGGCTGCACCTCATCGCCGTACGCCGAGATGGTTCCGGCTACCAGCACGTCCACCCCGTCCTCGGCGCGGACGGGACCCGGCGCATCGACCTCGACCTCGTGCCCGGAGCGTGGCGGATCTTCGCGGACTTCGCCCCCGCCGGTGGCGAGGGCCTGACGCTCGGTGCGGACGTCACCGTCCCGGGACGGGTGTCCGTCACCGAGAAGGAGCACACCACCACGGCTCAGGTCGAGGGCGGCTACACCGTCACCCTCACCGGCGACCCGGCGGCCGGCTCCTCCAGCGACGTCACGGTCTCGGTCGAGCGCGACGGCGAACCCGTCACCGACCTCGAGCCCTACCTCGGTGCCTTCGGTCACCTCGTGGCACTGCGGGCGGGCGACCTCGCCTACCTCCACGTGCACCCGGAGGAGAGCGACGCCGGCCCGGAGGTCCCGTTCGTCGCGGAGGTGCCCAGCGCCGGCGACTTCCACCTCTACTTCGACTTCCAGCACGACGGGGTCGTGCGGACCTGCGGAGTTCTACGTGCAGGCGGGTGAGACCGATGACGACCACTGACGTCGAGCTCGCCATCTCCGGCATGACGTGCGCATCCTGCGCAAACCGGATCGAGCGCAAGCTGAACAAGCTCGAGGGCGTCACCGCTTCGGTCAACTACGCGACCGAGAAGGCCAGGGGTCACCTACACCGAAACCGTCTCCACGGACGACCTGCTCGCCACGGTCGAGTCGGCGGGGTACGCCGCAACGCTGCCCACCACGGAAAAGGTCGAGGTCGCCCCCCGAGCGGGACGAGGCCCCCGGTCCGGCTCGTCGTCTCGGCAGTCCTGACCGTGCCCGTCGTCGCGATGGCCATGGTGCCGGCGCTCCAGTTCGAGTTCTGGCAGTGGCTGTCGCTGACGCTGGCCGCACCGGTCGTCGTCTGGGGCGGCTGGCCGTTCCACCGCGCCGCCTGGGCCAACCTGCGCCACGGTGCCGCGACCATGGACACCCTGATCAGTCTCGGCACACTGGCCGCCTTCGGCTGGTCCGTCTACGCACTCTTCCTCGGCACCGCCGGCGAGGCCGGGCATGACGCACCCCTTCGAGCTGACCATCGAACGCGGCGACGGGGCCGGCAACATCTACCTCGAGGCCGCCGCCGGCGTCACCACGTTCCTGCTCGCCGGCCGTTGGTTCTGAGCACCGCGCCAAGCGGACCGCGGGCGCAGCCCTGACCGGCCTGCTGAACCTCGGCGCCAAGGACGTCGCCGTCGTGCGCGACGCCCCGGACGGTGGACACAGTGAGACGCGCGTGCCGATCGACTCGTTGGTCGTGGGTGACGCCTTCGTGGTCCGTCCCGGCGAACGCATCGCGACCGACGGCGTGGTCGAGTCCGGCACCAGCGCCGTCGACCTCAGCCTGCTCACGGGTGAACCCGTCCCGGTCGAGGTCGGCGTCGGCGACGCCGTCATCGGTGCCAGCGTGAACGCCGGCGGCCGGCTCGTCGTCCGCGCCACCAGCGTCGGCTCGGACACCCAGCTCGCGCGGCTCGCCGGGCTGGTCGAGGACGCCCAGACCGGCAAGGCGCCCGTGCAGCGACTGGCCGACCGGGTCTCCGGGATCTTCGTGCCGATCGTGCTGGTGCTCGCCATCGCGACGCTCGGCTTCTGGCTCGGCAACGGAGCCGGGGCGCCGGCCGCTTTCACGGCGGCCGTCGCCGTACTCATCGTCGCCTGCCCCTGTGCCCTCGGCCTCGCGACCCCGACGGCGCTGCTCGTCGGCACCGGTCGCGGCGCGCAGCTCGGCATCGTGATCCGCGGCCCCGAGGTGCTCGAGTCCACTCGCGCGGTCGACACGATCGTGCTCGACAAGACCGGCACCGTCACCACCGGCCAGATGTCGCTCGTGGCAGTCGACGGCGACGACGACGTCCTGCGCCCGGCGGGCGCGGTCGAGGACGGGTCCGAGCACCCGATCGGCCGGGCCATCGCGGCGGCGGCCCACGCACGGTTCGGCTCCCTGCCTGCGGTCAGCGACTTCATGAGCACTCCCGGGCACGGCGTCCGCGGGACCGTCGAGGGACGCGTGGTCGAGGTCGGGCGGGCGGCCGGAGGGGTCGCGGTCACGATCGACGGCGCGCTGGTCGGCACCCTGCACGTGGCGGACGCGGTCAAGCCCACCTCCGCCCGGGCGGTCAGGTCGCTGAAGGCCCCGGGCCTGACTCCCCTGCTGCTCACGGGTGACAACCGGACGACCGCCGAGAAGGTGGCGGCCGAGGTCGGGATCGAGACCGTGATCGCCGAGGTGCTGCCCGCGGACAAGGTCGCGGTGATCAAGCGCCTGCAGGCCGAGGGCAAGGTGGTGGCGATGGTCGGCGACGGTGTCAACGACGCCGCCGCGCTGGCCCGAGCCGATCTCGGCCCGGCCATGGGCACCGGCACCGACGTCGCGATCGAGGCCAGCGACCTGACCCTGATGCGCGGCGACCTGCGCGTCGCGGGCGATGCGATCCGGCTGTCGCGGCGCACGCTGGCGACGATCAAGGGCAACCTCTTTTGGGCGTTCGCCTACAACGTCGCCGCCATCCCGCTCGCCGCCGCCGGCCTGCTCAACCCGATGCTGGCCGGTGCCGCGATGGCCTTCTCCAGCGTCTTCGTGGTGACCAACAGCCTGCGCCTGCGCGGTTTCCGTACGGCGGTTGGCCAGTGAGCGCGCGCACCGCTTTGGTGTCCAGGTGGCTACCGGTGTCAAACTCTGCCGCATGAGACTGATCGATCTCTTCAAGCCGAAGCGCGACCGAGGTCAAGGCGGCACGGTCCGCGCTGGACGCCGCCAACGACCCCGAGGCCGATGCCGGCGCCGCGAGCCGAGCGATCAACAAGGTCATGGACATGCTGCTCGACATCGGCCTCGACGGCCGCGGTCCGATCAAGTCGGCGGCCCGGGTCGCCAGCGCGGCGAAGAAGGACAAGGGCTCGCGCGAGGAGGCGATCAACGCGGTCGCCCGCGGCACGATGTACCGCGGCGCCCTCGGCGGCTTCGTCACCGGGCTCGGCGGCTTCGTCACGATGCCGATCGCGCTGCCCGCCAACGTGCTCGAGTTCTATGTCCGGGCGACCCGCATGGTCGGCGCCATCGCCTCCCTGCGCGGCTACGACATCCGGGACCCGCGGATCCGCACGGCGGTCCTGCTGACCCTCGTCGGCTCGAAGTCCGACGACGTGCTGAAGAAGGCCGGGATGGCGACCGGCGGCGGTCGCGTCACGTCGCTCGCCCTGCGCAACCTGCCGCCCGCGGCGTTGATGGTGGTCAACAAGGCGGTCGGCTTCAACCTGATGCGCGGCGTCGGCACCAAGGTGCTGGGCCGCTTCGGTCGCGGCGTCCCGGTCGCCGGTGGGTTCTTCGGCGCGGGCGTCGACGGCTACATGATGAAGAAGATCGCCGACCACGCGATGAAGGAGTTCCCCGCCCTCACGGACGTGTCCTGATCAACCACGCCAGCCCGAGGAACGGCAGCACCAGCGGCAGGTAGCCATAGCCCTGTCCGTACGCCGACCAGACGGTCGCGTCCGGGGAAGAGCTCCGGATCCAGCACGGTCAGGGTCCCGACGGTGAGCACGCCGACGAGCTCGAAGCCGACGGCCGCCCGGGCCAGCCGCCGCGGGGCGGGTCCGACCTCGGCCAGCCCGAGGGTCGCCGCGATGTAGACCAGCCCGGCCACCGCGGACAAGACATAGGCGACCGGTGCCTCGGAGGCCTTGGTGGCGAGCTGCACCAGTGAGCGGGCGGTCGCCGAGAGCGCGAAGACGGCATAGATCGCGACCAGCGCCCGACCACTCCCTGATTTGGTGGAGGCGGACTTGGTGGAGCCCGCCTCAACCATGGAGCTGCACCACGCGGACGACGAGGAAGGCCGTCGTCAGGGCGGCCACGATCAGCACCGCGGTCGCGCCGCGACTGCGCTCGGCCAGGGGACCACAGCACGCCGACGGGCAGCACGACCAGCGCGGCCAGCAGATAGCCGATGAACGTCACCGGGCTGGCCACGTCGTCGTCGCCGACCACCTGCGCGATGCCGATGACCGCCTGCACGACGAACCCCAGCTCGAGCAGGCCGGCCAGCCCGACGAGGGCGTTGTCGGGGCTGCGGTCGAGGGCGACGTACACGCCCCCAACCACCGCGAGCAGCAGGGAGGCGACGATGAGGACCGTCTGGAGGGGCTCGATCACCCGGAGATTCTGACAGGATCTCCGAATGGTCCAGCGCTGGGTGCTGCACGTCGACATGGACCAGTTCCTCGTCGCCGTCGAGCTGCTGCGCCACCCCGAGCTGATCGGGGTGCCCGTCATCGTGGGCGGTCGCGGCGATCCGACCTGAACGGGCCGTCGTGTCGACGGCGTCCTACGAGGCACGCGCGCGGCGTCCACTCGGGGCTGGCGCTCAAGCTCGCCGTGCACGGCGATGCCCCGAAGCGGTCCTGCTGCCGGTCGACTTCCCGGTCTACGAGGCGGCGTCCGCGGACGTGATGGCGACTCTGCGGGCGCACCCGGGCGCGGTCGTCGAGGTGCTCGGGTGGGACGAGGCCTTCGTCGGCGTCGAGACCGACGACCCGCACCGGGTGGCGCTCGAGATCCGGGGAGGCGGTGTTCGCCGGGACGCGGCTGCACTGCTCGATCGGCATCGGTGACACCCTCGTGCGGGCCAAGATCGCCACCGACTTCGGCAAGCCGCAGGGCACCTTCTTCCTGCACCGCGACAACTGGCTCGACGTGATGGGGCACCGACCCACGACCGCGCTGTGGGGCGTCGGGCCGAAGATCGGCCAGCGTCTCGCGGCGATCGGGCTCGACACCGTCGCGCAGCTGGCGGCCAGCCCCCGAGGAGCCGCTGGTCGAGGCGTTCGGGCCCAACACCGGGCCGCACATCGGGCGCCTCGGTCGCGGTGGCGGGCGCGCGTGGCCCGACGACACGCCCCGGGTCGCGCGGGCGCACGGTCGCGAGACGACCTTCCGGGTCGACCTCGCCGGTCGTGCCGAGGTCGCCGCAGCCCTGCGCGAGCTCGCGGACCGAGTCATCGAGGACCTCACCAAGGAGGGCCGGGCGGCCACCCGCGTGCACCTCAAGGTCCGCTTCGCGCCGTTCTTCACCCACACCAAGGTCCGCAAGCTGGCCGGGGCGACCATGGATCCGGCGGTCGTCGCGGACACCGCGCTCGCGCTCTTCGACGCGCTCGATGACGATCGCCCGGTGCGGCTGCTCGGGGGTGCGGGCCGAGATGGAGCCACCCGAGGGTGGCTACTGAGGTTGTCCACAGGCTCTCGGCGCCCCGGTTCGGGCACCTCGCCACCGGGAACACCTCACCCATGACCGACACCTCTTCCGACCCCCGGCTCGACGACGTCCGCGACGAGGCCGCCGCGCGCCTCACCGCGATCGCCGAGATGCAGGACGACCTCGCCACGTTGTACGGCGAAGCCCACACCGCCGAGGGCCGCGTGCACGTGCGCGTCAACGCCGCCGGCAGGCTGACCGCACTCACGCTGGAGCCGACCGTGATGTCCTTGCCGGCGCCCCACCTCGCGACCGCGATCCTGCGCGCGGTCGACGACGCGGCCGCGCGGGCGGGCTCGCGACTGACCTCGCTGCTCGACGGGCTGGTGCCGCCCGACCAGCTGGACGCGATGCTGACCGGGCGTCCGACGGAGGCCGACCGGATCGCCGTACGAGACGAGCTGGACCGCTAGTCCTGCTCGTGGATCGGGATCTTCGGCAGCTTCTTGACCTTGCGGATCCGCTTGCGGCGGGCCGGGATCATCGACCGCATCTCCTCGAGCTTGCCGAAGCACAGCAGCCGGTCGTCGGACTCGAGCACCACACCGGCACGCGGGTTGGGGATGACCGAGGTCCCGCGGTGCAGCGTGAGCACCGAGATGTCGCGCTCGCGCAGCCCGGAGTCGCCCAGCGTCAGCCCGACGATGTCGGCGTCACCGTGGACGAGCAGCTCGGCGACGCCATACCCCGTCGAGACGCTCAGCCGCTGCCGCACGTCGATCTGCGGGAAGGCGACACGGTTGTCGATGTGGTCGATGATCGCGCCGGCCACGTCGAGCTTGGTGGCCGCCTCGATGCCCTCGAGGCCGGGCGAGGAGTTGACCTCCATCACGAGCGGGCCGTCGTTGCCCTCGAGCATGTCGACGCCGGCGACCCGCAGGCCCATGATCTGCGCGGAGCGCACGGCGGCCTCCTCGAAGGCGGGGTCGAGCTCGACCGCCTCGACGGTGCCGCCGCGGTGCACGTTGGAGCGGAACTCGTCGCCCTTCGCGACCCGTCGCATCGCCGCGACCACCCGGTCGCCGACGACCAGCGCGGATGTCGCGGCCCTTGGACTCCTTGACGAAGCGCTGGATGAGTACGTTCTGGCGAGTGCTCTGCAGGGTCTCGATGATCGCCTCGGCGACCTTGATGTCCGGCGCCGGGATGACTCCGATGCCCCGGGTGCCCTCGAGCAGCTTGATCACCACCGGCGCGCCGCCGACGCGCTCGATCGCTGGGGATCACGTCGGCCCGGTCGCGGACGAAGGTCGTGGCCGGCATGGCGATCTCGTGCTTGGACAGGATCTGCGAGGCGCGCAGCTTGTCGCGGGAGTTGGAGATCCCGTAGGCCGTGTTGGGCGTGTAGACGTCCATCTGCTCGAACTGCCGCACGACGGCGGTGCCGAAGTAGGTGATGGAGTTGCCGATGCGCGGCAGGATCGCGTCGTAGTCGGAGAGCTGTTTGCCGCGGAACTGCAGATCGGGCTGGTCGCCGGAGAGGTCGATGCCGAACCGCAGCGTGTTCAGCACCTTCACCTCGTGCCCACGATCCCGGGCCGCGGTGCGGAGCCGCTGGGTGCTGTAGGAGCGCGGGGCGCGGGACAAGATGGCCAGCTTCACGAGATCACACCTGATTGGATAGGGGGGTGGCAGCAACCCATCCAACCAGCCCCGCCTCCGTGGCTGCGGGCTGGCGCGAGTGGGTCGGCCTTCCGGGCATCGACGTCGAGTGGATCAAGGCCAAGCTCGACACGGGTGCTCGCTCGAGCGCCATCCACGCCTTCGACATCCATGAGCTCGACCGTGACGGCGAGGCATGGGTGCGGTTCTCGGTCCACCCCGGCAGCGCTCGCGCGAGGACTCCGTCGAGGTCGAGCTCCCCATCCACGACCGGCGGCATGTGCGCTCGTCGACGGGCCACGTGCAGGAGCGCTACGTCGTGCTGCTCGACGTCGCCCTCGTCGATCGCACCGTCACCGCGGAGGTGACGCTGACCAGCCGCGACCAGATGGGCTTCCGGATGCTGATCGGGCGCGAGGCGCTGCGGCAGGGCTACCTCGTCGACTCGCGTCGGTCCCTACCTCGGCGGTCGGCCGAAGAAGTCCGTGCGGCGCCGCAACCGCGGCGTCTGAGACGTCCCCCTCTTGCGGAGTCGGCTTCGTGCACCTACCCTCCGCCTTACGTTGTAAGACTTACGCTGTAAGGGGAGTGTCATGAGAGCTGCAGTCCGCAGGACGTGCGGCGAACCGTCGGTCGTTCGCATCGAAGAGGTGCCCGCCCCCACGCCGGGCGCGAAGCAGGTGCTCGTGCGGGTCCACGCGACGGCGGTGACGGCGGCCGACGCCCGGATCCGTGGTGCGAACTTCCCGCGTGGCTACGCCCTGATCGCGCGCATGCTGTTCGGCCTGCGCCGTCCGCGCCAGCCAATCCTCGGCGGGGTCGCCAGCGGCGTCGTCGAGGCCGTGGGCTCGCGGGTCGAGGGCTTCGCGGTCGGCGACGAGGTCAGCGGCAGCTCCGGGATGGCGCTCGGGTGCCACGCCGAGCTCGCGGTGCTCCCGGCCAAGAAGCTGGTCCACAAGCCCGCCGCCGTCTCGCACGAGCAGGCCGCCGGGGTGCTGTTCGGCGGCTCGACGGCCCTGCACTACCTGCGCGACGTCGCCGACGTGCGGCCGGGCCAGACCGTGCTCGTCAACGGCGCGTCCGGCGCAGTCGGCACCAACGCCCTGCAGCTCGCCAAGCACCTCGGGGCAGAGGTCACCGCCGTCGCGAGCGCGGCCAACGCCACGCTGCTCAAGGAGCTGGGGGCCGACCACGTCGTCGACTACGCCCTGACGCCGGTCGCCACGCTGACCGAGAAGTTCGACGTCGTCATCGACAACGTCGGCAACATCGGGATCCCCGCGGGACGCCGCATGCTCAGTCCGGACGGCGTGATGCTGCTGGTCGTCGGGGACCTCAGCGAGACGCTGCGAGCGCGCGGCAACGTGAAGGCCGGCCCCTCCCCCGAGCGGGCCGCGTCGTTCACCACGCTGCTCGACCGGTCGCCGACGGGTCGCTGACGGTCGTCAACCGGGACGTCCTCGACCTCGACGACATCGCCAGCGCCCACCAGCTCGTCGACTCCGGCCGCAAGGTCGGCAACATCATCATCAAGACGAGGTGACGTCGCGGAAGACCCGTCGCTCAGAAGTCCTGCGGCCTGCGGTTGCGTGACTTGCGGCTGTCCTTCAGCGCCCATTCGGGGATCGACACCCGAGGCCGCGGTGGTGGACGCCGGGCATTGCTCGCGTCGGCCACCAGCTCATCCCACGTCGGGTGGTCATCCAGCCCGCCCGGGGTCTTCGAGCGCACCAGCCTTGAACTGCTGTGGCGCACCTGCGGCAGCCCCAGCTCCGCGGAGCGAGCAATGATCGCGCTCGACCACGGCGTCATGCCCGCGTCGGCCGGCGTCCACCATCCCTCTGCCCACACCGTGGCATGCGCCGGATATCTGCGGCGAGCCGCGTCTCTGGCGGCGAAGTGCCTCATCGGCGCCACCCGCTCGCCGGTCTCGTCAACCGGCTCCAGCCGCAGCTCCGCGAGCGCCATCACCCCGGCCAGCATCAGCGGCGACGGGGTGGTGCGCTGCGTCTCCCATTTCGCCACGGCTGACTGCGACACGCCCAGCTCCCGGGCGAGCTGCCGCTGCGACCAGTTCGCCCGGCGGCGCACGCGGCGGACAATCCCCGAGACGTTGATCCGGCCGTGCAACGGCCGCGGCCCCCGCGGCCCCTGCTGCCCCTGCTCTCCCTCGTGTGGTTGTGCCGTCTCCATCTCGTCTCCCCGTTCGTCGATATTCTCCGGGGATTCATGACAGCAGGGACCACCGACAACGCTTTGACCTGAGTCGTCTCGAGACTCAGGTCAAAGGAGGGGTGCGGCTCCCGGGCGGAGCCTCCTTTGACCTGAGTCTTCTGCGGACTCAGGTCAAAGCGTCCGGGGTGTCAGGTCCACGGTGCGAGCCATGGCCCAGCGGACAGGTGCGATCCTTGGCCCCATGCCTGCCCCCACGAGACGAACTGATGGCGCGCGATTCCTTCGGCATCGGCACGGTCCGGATCCGGCCCGGCACGAGCCGCAACCTCGAGCTCCCGATCACGCGCCCGGTCACGGGGTCCGACGTCAGCCTGCCGGTGCGCGTGGTCCACGGGCGCGAGGACGGCCCTACCGTCTGGCTGAGTGCCGCGATCCACGGCGACGAGGTCGTGGGCGTCGAGGTGATCCGCCAGTGCTCGCGGGGCTGGACCCCAAGACCTTCCGGGGCACGCTCGTCGCCGTACCCGTGGTCAATGTCCCGGGCTTCATGACGGGCGATCGCTACCTGCCCGACCGCCGCGACCTCAACCGCTCCTTCCCCGGCTCCGCCCGCGGCTCTCTCGCCGGTCGGATCGCGCACCTCTTCATGACCGAGGTGGTGGCGAAGTGCGACGTCGGTCTCGACCTGCACACGGGCGCCGACCGGCGCTCGAACCTGCCGCACGTCCGCGCCGACCTCGACGACACCCTGACCCGCGAGCTGGCCGAGGCGTTCGCGGCTCCGGTGATGCTGCACGCCGGCATCCGCGACGGGTCGCTGCGCGAGGCCGCGCGCGAGCAGGGCGCCAAGGTGCTGCTCTTCGAGGCGGGCGAGTCCCTGCGCTTCGACGCCTACGCCATCGACGCGGGTGTCATCGGTGTACGCCGAGTGCTGGCCGCCCTGCAGATGACCGAACCCGTCAACGAGCCCCCGCCCGCCCCTGCGGTCGAGTCCCGGGCGAGCGGGTGGGTCCGCGCACGACGTACCGGAATCCTGCACCTCGACGTCACGCTGGGTCAGACCGTCACCGAGGGCGACCGGCTCGGTGCGCTGCACGACTCCTTCGGCAAGACGCTGCGCCTCGTGCACGCGAACCGGACCGGCATCGTGATCGGGCGGACCGAGCAGCCGCTGGTCAACTCCGGCGACGCGCTCGTGCACATCGCCGAGGTGCACGCCTGAGCCCTCAGGGCACGGGTGTGCGCAGGTCGCCCGTGGCGGAGCCGAGGAGGCCCCGCGCCGGTGTCTTGTAGTCACCGTCCGGGCCCGTGCCCTGCTGCGCGGCCTTGGACTTCGCCTTCTTCTCCAGCCTGTCCAGCACCCATTGCTTCGCCCGCGACTGATCCTTGACCCAGTCGCGGTAGCGCTCGGACGCGCGATGAGCCCGCGCAGCACAGCGGCCAGCTGGCGCACGAGCGCCGTGATCCGGGACGCAGTCACGGCTGCCTTCGCAGCCGCCGCGGGAGGCTCCCGCGATCGCGGACGCCCCGAGCGTGACCAATGCAGTCGCCGCCGAGACGGTCAGGCTGAGTGCGGCCCACTCGAGCAGCTCGCGGACCGGGTCGCGGACCAGCTGTTCGGTGGTGCGTACGGCGACGGCCGCCTCGTCGAGGCAGGCCCCCACGTCCGTGGCGCGCCGGGCCAGCTCCTCGAGCTCCACCGCGACGTCGGCGGCGGCGTCGGCGAAGCTGCGCTGGGCAAGGCCGAGCCATGCGGCGTCACTGTCCTCGACGGTGCGCACCTGTTGGCGGCCGAGCTCGTGGAGGTGGTCGGCCAGACCCCGCCATCGCGCGGCCGATTCGTGCACCGCGTCGTCGTCGCCGACGAGGGCGTCCCACCGGGCCAGCAGCGGCTCGACGAGGGGCCGGATGATCTCCTGCACCGGCCCCGGCAGGCTGCCCAGCAGCGCCAGTGACTCCATCCGGGTGCCGGTGAGCGCCACGCCGCTGCTCACGCGATCCCCCCGGGAGCACCAACAGCACCGAGCTCGCCGAGCAGCGACCTGAACAGGTCGGCCACGTCCGCGTCCACTGCCTGCACGTCGTTGCGGAACTCCCGCAGGGTCTCGTGCAGGTCCCGGCAGCGGTGCGCCTCGATCCACATCCGCCGACGGGTCGCCTCGTCGGCCAGCCCCACGGCGCGGAGCAGGTCTTCGCTGGGCAGGATCCTGCCCAAGGCACCGGCCGGGAGCTGTGCGTCCCGGCGCTCGTCCCGGCACCGGATCAGCTCGTTGCGCAGGCTGCGCTGCTCGGCTGCCGTGTGGGTGACGGCGTCGTAGTCGACCCGGAAGACTCCCCCGGCGCCGACTTCGCTGGTTGGCCACATGTCGTGCTCCTCACTCGAGTTGGTGAGGTGAGACTTCCCGCGGCCGCGGGCCCGACACGGATGACTTCGCGCCTGTGGAAAACGTGGTCGGACGACTCAGCGCCAGCGGTCGCGGGCGCTCGGCACGCGGCCGGCGCCGGGCTGGCCGACCTTGACCTCGCGGCCGTAGGTCCAGCCGTCGCGCAGGGGCAGGTAGTCCCCGCTCCAGAAGCTGCCGGGGTCGAACCACGTCGCCCGTCGGTCCCGGGGCGATGATGCCCATGTCCCGGAGCGTCGTGGCCACCACCTCCGCACAGAAGGCCTGCTCGGGGCGGACCTTGACGCCCCGCTTCTTCACCGCGACGTAGGCGTCCCGGGCTCGGACCCATCGGGCGAACAACTTCGCCGCACTGGGGAACGACACCCCGTCCGGGCGCGCGATCGCCGTGAGCAGCGCGTCCTCCCCGGGGTCGCCCGACCTCGGGGGTGAGCTGGCGCAGCCACGCCTGCTGGCCGTAGGTGCCCGACCACCCGGTCGACCGCCTGACGCAGGTCGTGCAGCTGTACGCCGCGATGGTTGCCGCCGGTCCAGACGTCGGTCAGCACCTTGGACAGCTCGGCGTGCCACATCAGCGGCGGCAGGTCATCGATCACGACGGCCATCCCGACATGGTTCACCGGGGAGTTGGTCAGCGTCCGGATCGCGCGGTCTGCCGCCGTACGACCCCGGAAGAGCCACAGGTCGCCGGTGCGCGTGAGATCGACCGCTCCGTCGAGCGTCAGGGCGTCGTTCATGGCGGCCAGTCTGCCCTGCCGCAAACCGGGTGCTGGCGCCTATGCTCCGGCCATGGCCAAGAAGTTCGCGTGGTGGAAGTTGCTCGGACTGGCCGGCGTGCTCGGCGGCGTCGCAACCGGTGCCGCGATCACCCGCCGAGAGCGGGAGCGGCGGGCCTACTCGGCCGACGAGATCCGCGAGCGGCTCCATCGTCGTCACTCTGAGATCGAGGTTCACCCGTGAAGATCGCAGTCCTCGGCACCGGCATGGTCGGGCGCGCCGTCGCAGTCGGCCTGGCCAACCTCGGCCTCGACGTCGTCATCGGCACCCGCGAACCCGCGGCGAGCCCGGCGCGCACGGGCGCCGAGGACTTCGGGACGTGGGCGGCGATGAACAGCCAGATCGGTGTCGGGACCTATGCCCGGGCGTCACGCGACGCAGTGCTCGTCGTCAACGCGCTCAACGGCGCCGTCTCGGTGGCCGGGGTCCGGGCCGCGGAGATCGCCGACGGCACGGTGCTGCTCGACATCGCCAACCCGCTCGACCTCTCCGGTGACGCTCCGGCGCTGTTCGTCGGCAACGACGACTCGCTCGGCGAACAGCTGCAGCGCGTTCCCGGGGTTGCGGGTCGTGAAGTCGCTGAACACGATGACGGCGCCGGCCATGGTCGAACCGCACCTGATCGCCGACGGTGACTTCACGACCTTCGTGTCCGGCAACGACGACGCCGCCAAGGCACAGGTGATGTCGCTGCTCGGCTCGCTCGGGGCGCCCTACTTCACCCGGAAGGTCGCCCGCTAGCTCACTCGAGGTGCATGGCCCGGGACTCCGGGCCCGGGTCGCCGTCGAGGTCGAACGACTCGTCCTCGTCGGCGTCGGAACCGAGCACGTCCCGGGCCGCCCGGATCGCGTCGGGGTCGTCGCCACCGAGCATCGCCTCGTCGTCGGCGTCGTCCTCGGACTCCTCCTGCATCACCCGCATGCTCAGGGTCTCGTCCTCCACGTCCGCCATCTCGGCGCCGCGAGGCTGCCGGTCCGGCGGGCTCCACGGCTCGTCGTCGCCCGCACTCGGGTCGCCCGGGTTGATCTCCGCGTCGGCCTGCTCCACGTCGTCGAGCTCGGTCTCGCCCCAGTCACCTTCGCTTCGCTTGGTCATGCCTCCACCATGTCCGGTGACGCACGTCCGGACAAGGTCAGTCGGCCACGGCGCGGGCCAGCCCCTGGCCGCCACGTCGGTCACCGCCGCGCGCAGCTCCGGGCCGCCCTCGACGGTGAACTCGAAGGGCATCCCGGCCAGCCACTCGCCGGCGAACATCGCCGGGTTGCTGGTGCTGCCGACCACGACGCAACGGTCCGCACCCAGCGGCTCGAGCCGCCCCATCGTGGGTCGCAGCCACGGTGCGACGTCGCTCGCCGGCGCGTGGAAGACCACTCGGGTCTCGTGGTCCCAGCCGGAGGCGAGGTTCTCCTCCAGCACCGCCACCGGGTCGAGCCCGTCGGGGGTCGCAAACCGCCGCGTGCCCTCGCCGACGCTGGTCACGCGGTCGATCCGGTAGGTGCGCACGGCGTCCGCATGATGGGCGAGGCACAGCAGGTACCACCGGCCGTAGCGCACCACCACCGACCACGGATCCACCTCGAACGAGTGGGTGTTGCCCGACGCGCTGCGATAGCCGATCCGCACCTGCCGCTGCTCACCGACCGCCTCGACCAGCGCGCTCGTGATGGCGGGGTCGGGCTTCGCCCACTTGTCCGGTACGGCGAGTGCGTGCTCGCGCATGGTGGCGGCCTGTCGGCCCACGTTGACCGGGAGGGCGCGGATGATCTTGCCGAGGCCGGAGCCGACGGGGTCCTCGTTGTCGGCCGCCGCATGGCGCCCGTCCAGCACGGCCATCACCGGGCCCAACGCCTCCGCCGCGCTGAACACCGGGGGCGCCAGCCGCACCCCTCTGCCGAGTCGGTAGCCGCCGTACGGACCGCGCACGGACTCGACCGGGATGCCGGCCTCGCGCAGGATCGCGACGTAGCGACGGGCGGCCCGGTCGGTGACCCCGAGCCGTTCGGCGAGGTCGTCGGCGGTGCAGCCCGGGCGGTTCTGGAGGATCTCCGGGGTTCGCAGTGCCCGCGCGGTGGGGCTGGTCTCGCTCATGTCGAACACCCTCACATCGCGGATCGGAAACCGGAAGCGGAACGTCCGGAACTCCTCCTAGGTTGGCCACATGAATCGATCAACCGCATCCCCGGACAACGGAGCGCACATCGAGCACGCCGACCTGCGCGCCATCTCCTTCCACCACGTGCGCTTCCCCGGCCTCGAGCTGGTCGACGTCGAGATCACCGGCAACATCGAGGACGTCACCATCAACGGCGTCGACATCGGGCCCCTGATCGACGCCGAGCTCAACTGCCGGATGCCCGAGCGGGCGAAGATGAACCCGCAGACCGTCGAGGAGTTCCGGGAGACCTGGGCCATCCTCGAGCGGCTCTGGTCCGGGACCGAGGAACGCGCCCGCGCGCTGCCGCCCGAGCGGCTGCACGAGCGCGTGCGCGACGAGTGGTCCTTCATCGAGACGCTGCGCCACCTCAGCTTCGCGAGCGCCGCCCGGTGCGGCCGGATGGTGCTCGGCAACCCCGACCCGTGGCACCCGCTCGACCTGCCCCGGGACGAGGCGCCCGGCTGGGACGGGATCCCGTGGGACCGCGAGGCGCGTCCCTCGCTGGACGAGGTCATCGCCGTACGCCGCACGAGGCAGGCGATGGTGCGCGACATCATCGGCGGCCTCACCCCCGAGCGGCTCGAGGAGACGGTCACGATGACCGAGCCGGGCTGGCCGCAGATCGAGGACTTCGAGCTGAAGCAGTGCCTCTTCATCGTCGTCAACGAGGAATGGCACCACCGGCTCTACGCAGAACGCGACCTGACCGCACTGGAGGAGAACTGACATGGAAATCGTGCTCATCGCCGGCATGTGGCTCGACGGCTCCGCTTGGGACGACGTGGTCCCCGAGCTACGGGACCTCGGCCACCGACCGATCCCCTTGACCCTGCCCGGGCAGGGCGACGGCAAGGCCGGTGCGTCGTGCGGCGACCGAGTCGCCGCCGTCGTGGCCGCGGTCGACGCAGCTGACGGACCCGTCGTGGTGGTCGGGCACTCGGCGGCCTGCACGCTCGCGTGGGTCGCGGCGGACGCGCGACCCGAGAAGGTCGCCCACGTCGCGCTGATCGGCGGCATGCCCAACCGGGACGGCGACAAGTACTTCGGCTTCTTCGAGCCGGTCGACGGGGTCGTGCCCTTCCCCGGTTGGGAGCCCTTCGAGGGCCCCGGCTCCCGACGACATGTCGGCCGAGCTGAAGGCGACGGTGGCGGCTGGCGCGATCGCCGTACCCGCCGCCGTCACGCAGGGAGTCGTCAGCCTGACGGATGATCGCCGCTTCGACGTGCCGGTCACCCCCGGGTCTGCCCGGAGTTCACGCCCGCGGACGCGAAGGAGTGGCTCGAGGCCGGCGAGATCCCCGAGCTGGCGAAGGCGACGCGGCTCGACTACGTCGACATCGACTCCGGCCACTGGCCGATGTTCACCAAGCCCGTCGAGCTGGCCCGGATCCCGGCCGACTGCGCTCGGGCCTGAGGTCCTAGAGCCAGTGGTTGTCGTGGCGGAACATGAACTCCGCCCGCTCCTCGTCGCTCATCTCCCGGCCGCTCGCGAGCGTCTCGAAGTAGTCCTCTCGCGGGCCGCCGGGGGCGAAGCTCAGCAGCATCTGCGCGTGGCCACCGCCCTTGAAGCCGTGGATGCCGCCCTCGGGGACGTAGAGGTAGTCGCCGGCGCCGCCCTCGACCCACTCGTTGCCGTCGAAGAGCTGAACTGTCCCGCTGAGGATGTAGAAGTGCTCCGAGATGCTGCGGTGGAAGTGCGGCCCCGGGCCGCTCTCACCCTCGCCGAAGGTCCAGCGGTAGACGCCGATGTTGCCGCGTGACTGGTCGCCGCGGACGAGGTATTCGCACGTGCCGCCGTTGGCGTAGGTGATGTCAGGCGGGATGTCGTTGCGCCGGATCCGGGCGCTCGCCTCCCCGCTGTCGCCGGTGTAGACGTCGGGTGGATAGCTGCCGGGAAATGACATGCGCCCACGGTGCCAGAGCCGACCGGCACCCGCCAGCGCCACTCGGTATCCGAGTGGTTACCGAATTGCCTGAATTTCGCACTCCGTCGGGCGAGGTAGGTAACGCGTTACCAACCTCCGCCGACCAAGGCCCGAATCCGCGGCTTTTGGTAACCACCTAGCAACCGGATCCGTGAACCGGCGGACCGTAGGCTCGGCGCATGTCACCGGGATGACCGGAGTCGGGAAGTCGCAACTGGCCGACCGGCTCGCGCGCCGTGGTCTTCCACGACGAGCCGGTCGACGGGGTGATCCACGTGGTCGCCAACGGGCACGCCACCCCTCGGCGGACGGCCGGCACCACCGGTCGAGCCAGCGCCACCCGCGAGGAGCTGCTCGCCGTCGTCGACTACTACTCGCCGGGGAGCGGCTCGCCGTTCGGCGACAAGATCGACGAGCTGCGGGCACTCGCTGGCGGCGCCAAGCTGTCGGTCGACGTGCTGCCCGTCAGCAGCCGGGGCGGCGACCGGAAGTCGGCGCTGTCCGCCAAGCAGGCGAGCGCCATGGTCGACGCCCTCGCGACCCGGCTCGCCCAGCTCAGCGGCCACGTGTGAGGCGCTGATCAGGCGACGTCGACCACGCGCCGTACGAACGTGTCGAGGTTGGCCTGGACACGCTCGATGCGTGCCTCGGTGCTCAGGGTCTCCACCGGTTGTACGCGGTCGGGCTGCTTGAGGCTGCGGGCGTAGAGCGAGCAGGCGAGGTCGGTGCACAGGTAGGTGCCGACGGTGTTGCCGTTGCGGCCCGAGGCGCCGGGACGCGGCGCGACCATCAGGGCGACGTCGGTCGTGGAGTGCACCGTGCTGCAGAGCGCGCACATGTTCTGGCGTCCGGTCGAGCGCCGGTCGGTGCTCAGCCGCATGACCGGGCCGGTGACCTTCCCGCGCCACTCGCTGACGATGTACGCCGCAGCGGGGGCACCCGGGTCCCGCCAGCCGAGGAAGTCGAGGGTGTCCCACGCGGTGTCGGCGAGCCCGAGCGGGACGCGGAGGCGCTTGGCCTCACCCTGCGAGCAGTTCACGAAGGACGTGCGGATCTCGGCCTCGGTCAGCGGGGTCATGGCCCCATGATCGCGTGCGGCCGGGAAGGTCAGCGACTGACTTCCGCCACCTCGAGTATCCACGACAGCTTCTCCGGGTTGCGGACGGTGTAGATCCCGCTGACCAGCCCCTCCTCGACCAGCATGGTCATCACCGAGTCGACCTTGCCGTCGAGACGCACGAGCAGTGCCGGCCAGCCGTTGACCCGGACCAGCTCGCCCGTCATCACCCCGACCACGGTCGGGAGTCCGGCGCTGAGCAGTCGGCCCACCTTGTCGGCACCCGGGATCGGGCGCGGCAGCGCCTGCTTGATCCCGCCGCCGTCACCGAGCATCACCACATCCGGGGCCGGGACGTCGACGAGGCGTTGCAGGTCGCCGGTCTCGAGCGCGGTCTGGAACGCCTCGAGCGCGACCCGGGTGTCGGCCCGCGAGGTCGCGCCGCGCGGGCGGCGCTCGGCGACGTGGGCCCGAGCCCGGTGCGCGATCTGGCGCACCGCGGCCTCCGTCTTGCCGACCGCCTCGGCCAGCTCCTCGTAGCCGACGTCGAACACGTCGTGCAGCAGGAACACCGCCCGCTGCGTCGGCGTCAGCGTCTCGAGGACGAGCAGCATCGCGGTCGACAGGCTGTCGGCGAGCTCGGCGTCCTCGGCCACGTCGGGGCTGGTCAGCAGCGGCTCGGGCAGCCACGGTCCGACGTACTCCTCACGACGTCGTGCCACCGTGCGCAGCTGGTCGAGGGCCTTGCGGGTGACGACGCGGACCGGGAAGGCGCGCGCTCATGGCGCTCACGCTCGGGCTGGCTCGCGGTCGCGAGCGGGGTGAAGACGTCGGACTCGCGCCAGCGCGGCACCTCGCGGGCCTTGGCCTCGTCCGGGCCCTTGTTGTGGGACTGGAAGTAGCCGAGGTCGAGGCAGAAGCTGCAGCCGATCTCGGCGGCCGCGGCCATCGTGGCGAAGGACGTGAGGTTGGGATCGAGCTCGTGCCACTTCTCCGACTTGCGGCCGAGCTTCATCGAGTCGTTGAAGACGGCGCGGTGGTGCCACATCACGCCAGCACCTGCGGGCACGCCGCCGAGGAGCTTCTTCATGGCGATCTTGAGCAGGCCGCCGTACAGACCGGTGATCTCGGCCGGCGGGACACGGGTGGTGCTGGTCATGACTGTCTCCTTGTCGTGGACGCGGTGTGTCGCGTGCTGGACATGAAGACGCCGACCGGGCGCGGGTTGTGACACCCGCTGCCCGATCGGCGCTCGGAGACGGTCGAGATCAGCTGTGCAGGTCGTACCTGTCGAGCTCCATGACCTTGACCCGGGCGGCGACGAAGTCACGCACGAACTGCTCGTCGTCGCTGGCATAGACCTCGGCGACCGCGCGCAGCTCGGAGTTGGAGCTGAAGACGAGGTCGGCCCGGGTGCCGGTCCACGACTGGCCGGCCGCGCCGCTGCCGACATAGGTGTCCTGGGCCTCGCCCGGACGCCACGTCGTGCCGAGGTCGAGCAGGTTGACGAAGAAGTCGTTGGTCAACGTGCCCGGCTTGTCGGTGAGCACGCCGGCCTGCGAACCGCCGGAGTTGGCACCCGGGACGCGCAGCCCGCCGACCGGGACGGTCATCTCGGGGGCGCTGAGGTTGAGCAGGTTGGCCTTGTCGACGAGGAGGTATTCCGCCGGCAGCTTGCTGTCGGCCACCGCGTAGTTGCGGAAGCCGTCGGCGTTGGGCTCGAGGTAGCCGAAGGACTCGACGTCCGTCTGCTCCCGGGTCGCGTCGCCGCGCCCACCGTGGAAGGGCACCTCGACGGTGACCCCGGCCGCGGCCGCGGCCTGCTCGACACCGACGTTGCCCGCGAGCACGACCGTGTCGGCGAAGGTGAGGCCGAAGTCGGTCGCGATCGCCTCGATCTTCTCGATCACCGGGGCGAGCTCGGCCCGGGTCGTTGACCGTCCAGCTGCGCTGCGGCTCCGGGCGGATGCGGCCACCGTTGGCGCCACCCCGCTTGTCGGAGCCGCGGAACGAACCGGCGGAGGCCCACGCGGCCCGGACCAGCTGCGAGACCGAGAGCCCGGAGCCGGCGATCGCCTGCTTCGCGGCCGCGACCGCCTCGTCGAGCGGGACCTGGACAGACGGGACCGGGTCCTGCCAGAGCAGCTCCTCGGTCGGGACCTCGGGGCCGACGTAGCGCTCGATCGGGCCCATGTCGCGGTGGGTCAGCTTGAACCACGCGCGGGCGAAGGCGTCGGCCAGCTGGTCGGGGTTCTCCGGGGAAGCGACGCGAGATCTGCTCGTAGGCCGGGTCCATCCGCAGCGACAGGTCGGTGGTGCACATCATCGGCTGGTGCGACTTCGACGGGTCGTGCGCGTCGGGCACGGTGCCCGCGCCGCCGCCGTTCTTCGGCGCCCACTGGTTGGCACCCGCGGGGCTCGCGACGAGCTCCCACTCGTGCTCGAAGAGGATCTCGAGGAACCGGTTGTCCCACTGGGTCGGGGTGTCGGTCCGGTCACCTCGATGCCGGAGGTGATGGTGTCGCCACCCTTGCCGGTGCCGTACTTGTTCAGCCAGCCGAGGCCGTTGGCCTCGAACGGCGCGGCCTCGGGCTCCGGGCCCACGTTGGCCTCGGGGTCGGCTGCGCCGTGCGTCTTGCCAGAACGTGTGACCACCGACGATCAGCGCGACGGTCTCCTCGTCGTTCATCGCCATCCGGGCGAACGTCTCGCGGATGTCGACGGCCGCGGCGACCGGGTCGGGGTGGCCGTTGGGGCCCTCCGGGTTGACGTAGATCAGGCCCATCTGGACCGCCGCGAGGGGCTTCTCGAGGTCGCGCTCACCGGTGTAGCGCTCGTCGCCGAGCCACGTGGTCTCGGGACCCCAGTAGACGTCGTCGTCGGGCTCCCACGCGTCGATGCGACCGCCGGCGAAGCCCGAACGTCTCGAAGCCCATCGACTCCAGCGCGACGTTGCCGGTGAGGACCATCAGGTCGGCCCACGAGAGGGACTTGCCGTACTTCTGCTTGACCGGCCACAGCAGGCGGCGGGCCTTGTCGAGGTTGCCGTTGTCGGGCCGGGGAGTTGAGGGGCGCGAACCGCTGCTGGCCGGTGCCGGCGCCACCGCGACCGTCCTGCACGCGATAGGTGCCGGCGCTGTGCCACGCCATCCGGATCATCAACGGGCCGTAGTGCCCGAAGTCGGCGGGCCACCAGTCCTGCGACGTGGTGAGCACCTGCTCGATGTCGCTCTTGACCGCGGCGAGGTCGAGCGCGGCGAAGGCCGCGGCATAGTCGAAGTCCGCGCCCAGCGGGTTGGCGGTGGCCGGGTTCTTGGCCGGGATCTTGAGGTTGAGCCGCTCGGGCCACCATCCCCACGGTTGGCGCTGCCCCGGGTCGGGTGCGCACCGTGCAGGACGGGACAGCCTCCGCCCGACTCGTTCATCTCGCTCAGTTCGGTGCCGGCGTCGTTGGTCATGACTTCCTTCTCTCGTGGACGGGTGGTCTGGGTGGATCACATCTGGGGTGAGCACTGGGGGCAGGTGCCCCAGAAGACGACTTCGGCCTCGTCGACCACGAAGCCCGCGTCCGAGGCCGCGGTCAGGCAGGGCGCACTGCCGACGACGCAGTCGACGTCGGCGACCGCGCCGCACGAGCGGCACACCACGTGGTGGTGGTTGTCGCCGACGCGCAGCTCGTAGCGCGCCGCGGAGCCGGCCGGCTGGATCCGGCGTACGAGACCGGTGCGCGTCAGCGCGTCGAGGACGTCGTAGACAGCCCGGTGCGACACCGTCTCGAGCTCGGTGCGTACGGCGCCGAGCACCGTCGCAGTGTCCGCGTGCGGGCTGGCCTCGACCGCGCGGAGCACCGCCGGGCGCGGCTGCGTGACCCGCAGCCCGGCACCTCGCAGGAGGCTCTCGGCGGTGGGCGTGGACACGTCACACACCCTGCTCCCTTTTCTGGAATGAGTCAAGTAAGGCTGGTCAATGCCCTCCTCTTTTCTCGTCATGGTGCCGACCGAGTTGTCGGCGTACGTTGCGAGCTGGGCCCGGCCGGGGCCCCAGCGCCCGCACGGCCTCGACCTGACTCGACCGATCAATCGACCGAGGAGGCAGAGGTGTTCATCCAGATCATTCAAGGCAAGTGCACGCGGCAGGACGAGGCCCACGAGCTGCTCGACGAGTGGCGTCGTGACCTCTCGCCGGGGGCCCCCGGCTGGCTCGGCGGGACCTATGGCTTCACCGACGACGACCTGATGATCGGCGTCGTCCGCTTCGACTCACGGGAGTCGGCGATGGCCAACTCCGAGCGCGCCGAGCAGGGCGAGTGGGCCGAGCGCCTGACCGCCGTGATGGACGGTCCGATGGAGTTCCACGACTGCGACGACGTCACCCTGCTCATGGACGGAGGCTCGGACCGAGGCGGGGTTCGTGCAGATCATCCGCGGTCGGGTCGACGACCCGAGCCGGCTCAAGGCAATGCTGGCGGACACCACGAGCCTGCACGAGATGCGACCGGAGATCCTCGGCGGCACGCTCGCGATCGAGCCGGACGGCACGTTCACCGAGACGGTCTGCTTCACGTCCGAGGAGGCGGCGCGTCAGGGCGAGCAGATCGGAGCCGCCGGCCGAGGTCCGCAGCGAGCTCGCCTACGCCATGCAGGACGCGACGTTCTACGACCTGCACAGGCCGTGGTTCGAGAGCGCCTGAACCGAGCTGGGGGATTCCGGGCCCACGTTGGTCGCGAGACGAGCGTGGGCCCGACGCCATGACTAGGCTCGTTCCCGACAACCGCCTCTCGGGAAGAGATCACCATGGCCAAGAAGAAGGTCGTCCGGGTCGACACCGGCGCCGACGCCGCAGACACCGAACACACGGAAGCCCACGCCGGAGGCGAACAGCAAGGCCACCCGGCTGCGCCTGATCGCCGCACTGCTGTGGGCGCTCGCCATCGCCGGCGAGGTCTACGCGATCTTCGGGGTGCTGCGTGACACCCCCGTCAACATGGTGCTGCTGATCGGCCTGCTCGTCGTCATCGGTCTGCTCGCCGCCGGCGGCTCGCTGCTGTGGAAGCAGGCCAACCGCCTCGACCCGGCCTCGCGCCGCGACACGGTCCGCTTCTTCGTGCAGAACCAGCTGGGCGCGATCATCACCGTGATCGCGTTCCTGCCGCTGATCGTGCTGATCCTGACGAACAAGGACATGAGCGGCAAGGAGAAGGCACTCGCCGGCGGCATCGGCGTGCTCGTGATGATCGCGGCGACCGCCGTCGGCGTCGACCTCGACGCGCCCTCGGTGGAGCAGTACACCGAGGAGTCCAACCAGTCACCGACATCACGGGCGCCGACCTCGTCTACTGGACCAAGTCCGGCGAGGTCTTCCACCTGTGCGAGTCGGTCTCCGCGGTCAACCCGGAGTCGAAGGACAACACCATCTACTCCGGCACCGTCGCCGAGGCGCACGCCGCCGGCAAGGAGCGGCTCACGCTCCGGGTCGAGCAGGAGCGCAAGCAGTGCGGCTTCGACGCCCCGGCCATGGAGGACCCGTCAGCCCCGCCGACGGAGTGATCGTCAGCGCTTGCTGCCCCGGTTCCTGAACTTCCACTCGCTCGAGTGGATCTTCAGTGACCGCACATGTGAGGCAGTTCGGCGACTGAGGCACCCTGTCGAGCGTGGAATGGCGACGGTTGCCGTCGAACTTCCTCAGATGATCTGGCGGCCAGTGGTGGCGGCCGGCCCCACGGCGTACCTAGTCTGAAACCCATGGGCCTCGTCACCGCCGACATGTCCGTCTCGCTCGACCTCGTGGGGGCCGGGCGCGACCAGTCGCTGGAGCACCCCTTCGGGCCGGACGTGGGCGAGCGCTTCCACGCCCGGATGTTCGAGCACGGCGAGGACAGCCCCGACGAGATCGCCCGCATCGTCGACGCGGGCGCCTTCATCATGGGCCGGCACATGTTCGGGCCCGACCGCGGCGAGTGGGACCTCGACTGGCAGGGCTGGTGGGGGCCGGAACCGCCGTACCGCGGACCCGTCTTCGTGCTCTGCAGCCGGCCGCGCGAGTCGGTGGAGATGGAGGGCGGGACGACCTTCCACTTCGTGACGGACGGTCCCGGTACGGCGCTCGAGCTGGCCCGCGCGGCGGCGGGCGAGCGCAACGTCTCGATCGCCGGCGGGGTCACCACCCTCAACGCCTACCTCGCGGCCGGCCTCGTCGACGAGCTCCGACTCCACGTCGCCCCCTTCACGCTGGGGGACGGACTGCGGGTCTTCGACGACGTGACCGGTCTGGCGATGGTGCCGGCCTCCAGCCGGACCACGCCGCACGTCACCCACCTCACCTACCGGCGGGCGTGACTCCGACGTACGGCACGCTTGTCCCATGACTTCGACGGGCGATCGCATCGCCGACTGGCTCGAGGGGCTCGACCTCGCGGCGCACCCGGGCACCGCCGGCCTGCCGACCTTCACCCGCGACGCGCAGGGCTCGGCCGTGTGGACCGACCCGGCGACCGGCGAGCCGATGACGACCGAGCAGCTCGAGGCGCTCGACGCGATGCTCCACTCCACCGGCGAGGACCCGGCCCACGCCGTACCGATCTCGCTGCTCACCGTGGCCCGGCACGCGCGGCTGCGCGAGGAGCTCCTCGACACTGCGTGGTTCGACTACGCGGCTCTCGCCGAGGTGCGGGGCACCTCCGTCGATGCCGCCCGGTTCATGATCCACAAGACCGGGTCGCTGCACCGCCTGCTGGTGATCGGCGACCATCGCGACGTCATGGTGCCCGCCTTCCAGCTCACCAGCGCGGGCGAGCCGCGCGAGGACCTCGCGCCCGTCCTCCAGCCGCTGCTGGCCGCGGGCATGGACCCGTGGAAGGCGTGGATCTGGCTGACCCAGCCGGCCGCGCTGCTCGGTGGGCTGGTGCCGGAGCAGGCCGCAGCGGACCCTGAGACCGCCGACCTGACGGCGACGGCCGCGGTCCGGCTGGCCGAGCGGGTTGCCAGCTCGGGCTGACCGAGCCATGGCGGTGGCACGATGGCCGGGATGGAGCACGGAACGGATCGCGCACGCCTCGCTCGCGAGGCACTGGCGGGCTACGCACATGGGCCGAACGCTCCGATCGAGGCCCGGGCCGCCGCCCTGACCAACGCGGCGTCGGCCGGGTCGCTCGTCCCGGTCGAGGGCATCAGCGACCTGATCGCGATCGAGACCCTCGCCCGCCGCCGGGGCCGGGACCCGGCCGCGGAGCGAGTGACCGTGGTGCCGATCGGCGGTGCCCACGCCGTGACCAGTCACCTCCTGCTCTTCGGCCCGCAGGGTGCGGACCTCGTCCTGCGCGGGGTGTGCGACGAGGCCGAGGAGGAGTTCTTCCGACGCGGCCTCGCGGCCGCCGGCGTCGGTACGCCGAGGACGCGCCGCGACATGGAGCGACTCGGCTTCTTCGTCTGCGTCGAGGACCCGGAGGACGAGCTGATCCGGGCCGCCGGTCGCGCGCCGATCGAGGCGCTCCTCGACAGCCGGGGCGACCTCGGGTCCTTCGAGACGTTGCAGAAGCAGCCGGCGTGGCGCGACGGCAGCTTCGAGGCCCAGATGCGCCGCTTCCTCGGTGCCGGTGCCCGACGCAAGTCGCGCTACGCGCGGCTGCTCGTCGACGCGATCGCCTCGAGCGGATGCCCCGCCCGCTGGTGCAGGTCCCGGGTCGGACCTGAGCGTCACACCCGGTGGTCGACGGCGAGCCGGTCGGCTTCCGCGAGCAGGTCGCCGAGCGCGCTGACCGGCAGGGTCGGCGACGTTCCCGCGAAGGCCGCGAGCAGTGCCCGTGCGACCACTCCCGGTTCGAGCGCGGGGTTCTCCGCCGACAGCGACCCGACCGACGCCGGGTCGAGCGGCTGACCGAGATGGCCGTAGACCTCGGTCAGCACCGGTCGGAGCTCCGCTTCGTCGCCCACCACGACCAGTGACGCGAACAGCCACGCCCGGCGGAGGACGCGCTGCGCGGTGCCGACGAGCTTGGCTTCTCCGCGGGCGTTGACGCTGTGGGCTCCGGGGCAGTACTCCCCCGGCACCGCCCCGAGCCGGGCCTCCACGCCGAGGGTGCGCATCACGTCCACCAGTCGATGCCCGATCTCGACGAAGCGGGCATCGTGCCCGCCGATCGGCTCCTTCTCGTGCCGCACGTGGTGCACGACGACGGTCTGCTCGGTGTAGGCCACGGCCCGGCCGCCGGTGGCCCGGATCAGCGGCTCGAAGCCCGCGTCCGTGGCGGCCCGGACCGCGGCAGCAAAGCCCGGCGACCGGGTCTCGCGTCGACCGAAGACGACGGAGCGACCCGAAGGTCGATAGACGTGCAGGGCCTCGAACGAGTCCTCGCGCTCGGCCCGGCGCGCCAGCAGGTGGCCGAGCGCGAGATTGGTCGCCTCGCCACCGGGTGCCGGATCGACGTAGACCTGCATGATCGAGCATCCTTGCAGTGCTTCGCCTCGCACCCGCACCTCGGGAGATCTCGTGACTGACACAGACGCCTTCGCCGTACGCCGCGCAACGCCGGCCGACGCCGCGGTGCTCGGAAGGCTGCTGTGGGACTTCAACACCGAGTTCGACTCGCCGACCGACCCGGCGGACGTGCTGGCCGCGCGGTTCGCCCGGATCCTGGAGTACGACAACGTGATCGCGCTGGTCGTCGGGGACGCCAAGGGCTTTGCGCTGATCACGCTGCGTCCGGCGATCTGGTTCGACGGGCCGGTCGCCCAGCTCGAGGAGCTCTACGTCGTGCCGTCGCTGCGCAACTGGGGCATCGGCACGCAGCTGATCGCCGAGGCGCGACGGATCCTCGCCGAGCTCGGGTCTCCCGAGCTGCACATCAACGTCGACGAGGTCGACGAGGACACCCGGCGGTTCTACGAGCGGCACGGGTTCGTGAACATCGAGGAGGGCGTCGACTACCGCATGCTCTGCTACATCGGGCAGACCGAGGGCTGACCCGGTCAGCCGGCGGCCAGCGGCTCCAGCATCACGTCCGGGTTGTCGCGAGCCGTCGCGCCCGCGCGCCACTGGTCGGTGAAGATCGCCGGGTAGGTGCCGTCGGAGCGCTGCAGCACCTCGACGCCGCGACCGCCGCGCACGCGAGCGCACCCTCGGCATCGGTGCGCCGCGCGACCTTGTAGTCCAGTGCGGACAGCCGGATCGGCGAGTTGAACTCGTTGGACATCCGTTCTCTGGACGACCTCGAACTGCATTGGTCCGACGGCCGCGAGCACCGGGCTCTGGTCGCCACGCAGGTCGGAGCGCAGCACCTGGACCACGCCTTCCCGGTCGAGCTGCTCGATGCCACGACGGAACTGCTTGTAGCGGCCGATGTCCTTCGCGGTCGCGGTCATGAAGTGCTCGGGCGCGAAGGTCGGCACGGGCGGGAACTCGATCGGCTCGCCGGTGTAGACCGTGTCGCCGACGCGGAGCGCCCGGGCGTTGACGAAGCCGACGATGTCACCGGGGTAGGCGTGCTCGATCGAGGTGACCTCGCGACCGAAGACGGCCTCGGGCGTACTTCGTCGCAGAACGGCCGACCGCTCGCGGCGTGCGTCACGATCATGCCGCGCTCGAAGTCGCCGGACACGATGCGCGCATAGGCCAGCCGGTCGCGGTGGGCGGCGTTCATGCCGGACTGCACCTTGAAGACGAAGGCGCTGAAGTCGTCGCCCGGGCGCCGCTGGGTGCCGTCGACACCGGCGATGGTGCCGGGCGCCGGGGCGAGGTCGAGCAGCAGGTCGAGCAGCTGCGCGACCCCGAAGTTCTGCAACGCGCTGGCGAACATGACCGGCGTCGTGACGCCCGCGAGGAACCGCTCCCGGTCGTGGTCGGCGTCGTCCAGCGTGAGCAGCTCGTGCTCCTCCACTGCGGCGGCCCACACGTCGGCGTCCGCGGCCTCGACGTCGTCGGCCGACATCCGCAGCTCGGGCGCGCGAGTCGCGCCACCGGCCGTGCGGGTGTACTTCACGAACTCGCCGGTACGGCGATCGAGCACCCCACGGAAGTCACCGGCCTCGCCGACGGGCCGAGTGAGCGGGGTGGGTCGCAGCTTGATCTGCTGCTCGATCAGGTCCATCAGCTCCAGCGCCGCGAGGCCCGGGCGGTCCCACTTGTTGATGACGGTGATGACCGGGATGCCGCGCAGGGCGCACACCTTGAACAGCTTGAGGGTCTGCGGCTCAAGCCCCTTGCCCGCGTCGACCAGCATCACCGCGGAGTCGACGGCCGAGAGCACGCGGTAGGTGTCCTCGGAGAAGTCGGAGTGGCCGGGGGTGTCGACGAGGTTGATGACGTGGTCGCGATAGACGAACTGCAGCGCGGCCGACGTGATCGAGATCCCGCGCGCCTTCTCCATGTCCATCCAGTCGGAGACGGTCGCGCGGCGTCCGCCCTTGCCGTGCACGGCGCCGGCCTCGGTGATCACCCGCGCGTGCAGCGCCAACGCTTCGGTGAGCGTGGACTTTCCGGCGTCAGGGTGGCTGATGACGGCGAAGGTACGGCGGGGGCGCTTGTCGGACACGTCCGGAAGTTACCCCGCCGTCCACGACGCGCGGAATTTCGGAGCCGTCAGTGGTTGATGAAACCGATCACCATCGAGCCCCACCAGCCGACCCGGGACACGGTCGTGGCGGCCGCGGCCGCCAGCAGCACCCGGCGCGGTGCCGTGTCGAAGCTGGCCCCGACGCAGAGCCGATGGTGCAGCAGCCCCGCGAACAGGCCGTTCCAGACGATCAGCAGCACCGGGCCGAGCTTGACCTGCGTGAGCGGGTTGTCGAGGGCCGGCTCGAGCAGGATGCCGGTCAGGACCAGCCCGGCGAGGCCGAGCCAGATCGGGGCAGTGAGGTGTCCGGCGGTGTCGAGGACGTCGGAGAGCGTACGGCGCCGTACGACCCACAACAG
This sequence comes from Nocardioides sp. B-3, assembly GCF_024703895.1. Lineage (GTDB taxonomy): Bacteria > Actinomycetota > Actinomycetes > Propionibacteriales > Nocardioidaceae > Nocardioides. The sequence goes on along the minus strand of NZ_CP087968.1, from coordinate 1,799,001 downwards.
GCCGACCCAGTCGACCGACAGCACCGCCCCGAATCCGAGCACCGGTGCAGGCGAGGTGGCCGAAGAGGGCGACCTCGTGCATCGTGTGCCCGAGGTGGATGCGCTCGGAGACGAGCAGGGCGCCGGCGCCCCCGACCGAGACCACGGAGCCGACGAGGAGCACTGTCCACGGCAGCGTCGCGACCTGCGGTCGGGGGAGGACGGCGTCGGACACGTTCAGCTCGCGCTCAGCTCGACGTCGGCGAACTCGACCGTGGTCTCCTCGGCGAGCGCCGGGCCGTCGGCCTCGTCGCCGTGGCGCAGGAACGACGGCGACCCGAGCGTGGCGCGCAGCGTGTAGGTGCCGTCCTCGGGGATGGAGAAGTTGGTCGCGTAGTGGAAGAACGTCGCGTAGTAGAAGTTCAGCTCCTCCTCGGCGACGACGGTGCCGTCGGCGGCGACGACCTCGACGGTCACGGGCACGTCGGGGACGATCCGGCCGGTCGACTCCTCGAACGGGATGATCTCGATGTGGTGGGTCTCGCCGGCCCGGGGCTCACGGAAGCTGCTGTGGCCGCCGTGCTCCTCGAACCACGGCTCGGCCGCCTCAACGATGTAGCCCACGCGCCACTCGCCGCTGGTCTGCTCGCCACCGCGCTCGGCGATCTCGGCCTCGACCGTCTCGTACATCGTGCTGACCCCGGCGGGGGACGGCGCTCTCGGCCTCCTCGGCACTGGAGGACGAGCAGGCGGACAGGGCGAGCGCGGGCAGCAGGGCGGCAATGGCGATCCGGGGACGGAACATGGGATGGAACCTCCTGAGAATTAGGTAAGGCATACCTAAGCAGATGCTGGGTTCGCCCGCATCGTGACCCCGACCACAGCGCGGTCGGGGCTGCGTACGATCACCGCCATGCGCCTCAAGCCCGGTCGGCCCTCGTTGACGTCGTACGCCGATCGGTTCCGACACCCCCGAGGCCGAGGCCGACTTCGGGGTGACCTTCCTCGGCGTCGCCTCCCTCCTGCTCGATGACGGCGAGACGGCGGTCATGACGGACGGCTTCTTCTCCCGGCCGTCCCTGCCCGGGCTGCTGCTGCGTCCGATCGCGCCGGACCTCGGTCGCATCGACAGCGCGCTCGGCCGGTTGGGTTTCGGTCCGTCCGGTCGGGGGCTGGCAGCCGTCATGCCGGTGCACACGCACTTCGACCACGTCATGGACTCGGCCGTCGTGGCTGGCCGCACCGGCGCGGTGCTGGTCGGCGGTGAGTCGAGCGCCAACGTGGGACGAGGTGGCGGTCTCGGTCCTGAGCAGATCTCGGTGGTGACGCCCGGGACCCCGCTGACCTTCGGCGCCTTCACGATCACGCACCTCGAGTCGGAGCACTGCCCGCCCGACCGTTTCCCCGGCACGATCGACGAGCCGGTCGTGCCGCCGGTCAAGGCTGCGGCGTACAAGTGTGGAGAGGCCCGGTCGATCCCGGTGTCGCACACGAGCGGTCGGAGCGCGCTGCTCCGGGGGCAGCGCCGGCTTCGTCGAGGGTGCGCTCGCCGGTCGACAGGCCGACGTGGCCTACCTCGGAGTCGGCCAGCTCGGGGTGATGGACGAGGACTACATCCGGGCCTACTGGGCGCAGACCGTCACCGCCGTCGGCGCGAAGCGGGTCGTGCTGACCCACTGGGACGACTTCTTCCGCGGCCTCGACCAGCCGCTGCGGGCGCTGCCCTACGCCGGCGACGACCTCGACGTGACGATGCGGATCTTCGGCTCGCTGGCGGCGGAGCAGGGGATTGCCCTGCACCTGCCGACACTGTGGCGGCGCGAGGACCCCCTGGTCCGGCCTGCGCAGCACGTGAGTCCGCTCGATCAGGTGGTCGTGCTCGTGACCGGCCTAGCTGCCGGGATCCTGACGTCGACGGTCGGCGTCGCGTCACTCCTGAGCTTTCCGGTGCTCGTCGCTGTCGGCCTGCCCCCAGTCGTCGCCAACGCCTCCAACACGATCGGCATGACACCCGGGGCGTTGAGCGGATCGTGGGGCTACCGCAGCGAGCTGCGTGAGCACCCGCGCGTCGCGGCGATCGTCCCGGGCACCTGCGGCGTCGGGTCGGTTGCCGGCGCCGTACTCCTCCTCCCGGCGCTGCCACCGGCCGTCTTCGAGGGTGTCGTGCCGTGGCTGATCCTCGGCACGTGCCTGCTCGTCGGCATCCAGCCTCGGCTCTCGGCCCGGCTGCGTGCCCGCCGCGGCAGCGATGCCGCCGATCGCCTGCACGTGTCGCCCGTGACGGGGGGTCTTCGCAACGGTCACGGGGGTGTACGGCGGCTACTTCGGCGCCGGCTCCGGCGTGATGATGCTGGCCGTGCTCGGGCTGGGCACGGACCTGCCCTTCCGGGTCGCCAACGCCCTCAAGACCCCGGCCATCCCGGCCGCGAACCTGATCGCGAGCGTGATCTTCGTGTTCGCCGCCGACGTCGACTGGCGCGCGGTGGTGCTGCTGGCATCGGGCTCGGTCGTGGGCGGCTACGTCGGGTCCCACCTCGGGCGCCGGATGCCGCCCGGACTGCTGCGCACCGGGATCGTCATCGCCGGACTCGTGGGTGCCTTCCTGCTCTGGCGCTGACCTCGTCCGGCGAGCTCAGTGCGACGGCAGCTCGACGTCAGGACCGGTCGTCCGAGCTGCGCGCGCAGTCGATGCACTGACGGGCCGTGGGTCTGGCCTCGAGCCCGGCCGCGCCGATCGGCCGTTCGCAGGTCTCGCACGCGCCGTACGCACCGGTGTCCGGGCGATGCAGCGCGGCCTCGACCTCGACGAGGTGGGTCCCGGGTCTGGCGAACGAGCGCGGTGAGCTGGGACCGCTCGAAGGCGATCGTCGCCCCCTCGGGGGTCGTGCTCGTCGTCGGCGTTGGTGTCGCGGGAGGCGGCCACCACCCCGTCGAAGTCGTCGTAGAGCCGGGCCAGCCGGACGCGGACCGAGTCCCGCTCGGCCTCGAGCAGGCGGCGCAGGTTGGAGGTCCCGGGCTCGTCCATGCTCTCGACCTTCTCATCCCGGTGCACCGGCGTCGGCCGAGCTGCCGGCTGTGACACCGACTCCGACGGTGCTGGATCGCCGGCACCAGCAGGGGGACGATCCAGCACTGTCTCCGGGGCCACGAAGCGAACGGGGCGTACGGCGACGTCCGCACCCGCTCGACCGCTACACCCGCTCGGTCTTGACCAGCCCGCGCCAGCCGCGCTCGGCGAGCAGCTCCTCGAGCCGGTCACGCAGGCGGACCATGTCCGCACCGGCCCCGAGGACGACGGTGTCGAGCAGGTCGGCGAAGGAGCTGTCGAGCTCGAGGTCGTCGTCGTCCAGCTCGCCCCTCGCGTCGGCCTGCTCGATCATCTCGACGAGGAGGTCCGCCGTCTCGGCCAGCGCCGCGTCGGGATCCTCGTCGATGAGGGCATTGCCGAGGGTCTGCAGCATCTTGCGCATCAGCGGGTCGTCGAGGTGCGCCTGCTTCATCACCATGTAGTCCGCGATCTTCTCCGGCCACCGAGCGGCGATCAGGATCCACGAGTCGCGCTCCAGCTCGACCATCACCTCGGGCGCGCCGAGCTCACGCATCCGGTCGAGATAGGCCGTGACCTCGAGCGGCAGCGCAAGGCTGTCCCCGGCGGCCAGTCGGGCGATCCGTCGTCGGTGCTCCTGCACCCGAGCCAGCGGCACCCCCGCCTCGGCCAGCGTCCGGATCCGGATCAGCCTGACCACGTCCGGCGCGGCATAGGTGCGGTAGCCCGAGGAGGCAACTGTGTTCCCGGGCGGCCACAACGGGTTCATGGGTGGCGAGTACGGCCAGCCGCCCGGCAAGCCCGTCGAGTTCGCCGCGACGCTGAGGAGCGTCCCGGCAGGTTCGTGACAGGTCCGCAGTGTCGAGCTCACATCTGAACGGCGCCGGTCCGGATAGCCTCGCGGATGTGGGTGTAGGTGCCGCATCGGCACACGTTGCGAATGGCGTCGAGATCCCCCTCCGTGATCGCGCGGCCCTCCTCACGGACCTTGTTGACCAGCGCGACGGCGGCCATGATCTGGCCGGGTTGGCAATAGCCGCACTGCGCGACGTCATGCTCGAGCCAGGCCTCCTGCATCGGGTGCAGGCCGTCGCCATCGACCGTGTCGGCGAGACCCTCGATGGTGGTGATCTCGTCGTCCTCGCCGATCGCGCTGACCGGCACCGAGCACGGGTTGAATGCCTTGCCGTTGATGTGCGACGTACAGGCCTTGCAGACATTGATCCCACAGCCGTACTTGGGGCCGGTGACGCCGAGGACGTCGCGCAGGACCCAGAGGATGCGGACATCGTCCTCGACATCGACGGTGACCGTCTCGCCATTGAGCTGGAAGGTGTGCTTCGGCATCTCGCTGCCCTCAGAACGTGTGGTCGAGGCCGTCGGACGGCGACTCGGGGAACGGATGGGATGAACGATTTCGGCTCGAAGTGCAGCGGATCGGCGAAGTTGATCGGGAACTCTGTTGGCATCTTGCCCACCGCCCGGGCATAGGCACAGGCGACCGCGGCCATCGACGCCGCGACGCCGGCCTCACCGACACCACCCGGCTCGGGGCTCTCAGACTCCATCACCTCGCACCGGAACTCGAACGGCGTGTTCCACTGCCGTGGGTAGGCCGAGTTGTCCCAGCTGGCCTCCGGGAAGTGCCCCTCGGCCGGTGGTTGCTGTACGTCAAGGCCTGACCCATGCCATCGATGAAGCCACCCATCATCTGGGCTCCGGACCCCGAGCGGGTTGACCACCAGACCGGCGTCCACCACCACCGTCGCCTTCGTCACCCGGGGGCCGGTGACGGCATCGTGGACCCTACGGTTGACGGTTTCAGGGCGGCAGTCGATCTCGACCAGCACGGCCGATGCCCCCTTGTACTCCTTGTGGATCGCGATGCCTTGCGCCATACCGGCCGGCATCGCCTTGCCCCAGCTCCCCAGCTCCGCCGCGCGGTTGAGCACCCGCTTCACCACCCCGCTCTTGGCGTGGGCGAGGCGGAACGCGACCGCGTCCTGCCGCAGGCTCGCCGCGAGCTGGTCGACGATCAGCTCGTTGGCGCAGGCGACGTCGGGTGAATAGATGTTGCGCACCGAGCTGGTGTTGAACCGATCCGGCGCCGGCTTGGGCTCGTTGAGCAGCTGCGTGATTGCACCGAAGTTGTAGGGGAGCTCCTGTGTCAGCATGAAGATCGACTCAGAGAACGACAGGTTCGACAGCCCGGTCGGCAGCGCCGCGCCCTCCGCCGTGAGTCGCTCCCCGAGGCCGTGGGTGAAGTCGGTGGGGACGCTCGTGTGGCGCTGCTCGAAGCTGATCACGCTCCCCGCCAGCACAGTCGCCCGGATACGGGAGGTCGCCATCGGGTGGACGCGGCCCTGCCGCGGCTCGTCGGCCCGATGCCACATCAGCTTGACCGGCGCACCGAATGCCTTCGACGCGTGTGCGGCCTCGATGGCCGCGTCGCTGAACAGCTTTCGGCCGAACGAGCCACCACCTTGGACCACGTTGACGGTCACGTTGCCCCGGGGCAGGCCCAGCGCCTTCGCGACCTTCGACTGGGCATCGATCGGCGACTTGAGCCCACCCCAGATCGTGGCGGAGTCCTGACGTACGTCGGCAACGGCGCAGTTGGGCTCGAGCGCCGAGCCGCTGCGGAAGTGGAACACGAAGTCGCCCTCGACCGACTGCGCACCAAGCGCCGGCACCGCCAAGGGCAGCTGTGCCGCGCGCAGCTCCCGGAGAATGTCCGCCGACGACTGTCCGTTCACGGTGCCGGTGTTCCACTCCACGTCAAGCGCTCGGACGGCGTCGATGCACTGGCCGAAGGTCTTCGCCCGCACCGCCACGCCGGTCGGGATGATCGCGACGTGGGTGACCCCCGAGCATTTGCTCGACCTCGCCCTCGGTTGCGGACCGCATGAGCGGTGCCGTTCAGGTCTGGAGCGCGGCACACCATCGTCGGCAACGCGTCGGGGACCGCGAGGTCCATCGCGAACTTCTTGCGGCCGGTCACCGCGTCGACGGCGTCGATCCGCCGGCGGGGGTGCCGACGACGGTGCGCTCCTCCGCGGACTTCAGTTTGACTCGCACCTGAATCGTTCCGGGCACAGCGGCCTTGACGGCGACCTCGCCGTACGTCACGGAGTTGCCCAGCAGGTCGAAGATCACCCCGCCCTTGACCGTGAGGGTGGTGACCAGTGCGCCGAGCTGGATCGCTGCAGCCTCGAGCAACGCCTGCCTCGCGACAGCGGCAGCGACCCTGACGGGGGTGTACATCGAGACGATCGTGTTGGAGCCGCCGGTCAGCTGGTTGAACATCAACTCGGGGCGCGCCGGTGCGAGGGTCACGTGGACCCGCTCGAGTGGCAGGTCAAGCTCGTCGGCGATCAGCATCGCGATCGAGGTGGTGATGCCCTGTCCAACTTCCATCCGAGGCAGCGCAAAGTGGGCGTCACCCGCCTCGTCGACGTGGATCGCGATCAGGTTCGACGTCGGCGTCGCGCAGTGCACGAGGAAGTCGTTGAGGTCGTAGATCTCTGGGATCTGAGGCGTCGACGGTACCGGCACCGCAGCCGCCGGGCTCGCACCCAGCGCGAGGTCGGCCGCCACCACGAGACAGGCGCCCCCGACGACATATCCGACGAACGAGCGGCGGCTGAGCCTTGCGGTGGCCTTCGGGTCAGGACTCGTGTCGTCGGTGCTCATGACGGGCACTCCTCAGATCGACCGCGGCGTGACGCCCCGATGCGCCACCGGCTCTCGCACGGCTCCAAGTCATGGTGACGCCAGTCACTGCTCGAGCACTATGTGCATCGGCTACAAATCCGCTTGGACGATCGTCCAGTCCCGCATCGAATCGCCGCGCCGAAACGGCGCCGGATCATCAGGTGCTCCGTGCACCGCCGCCGAGCAGGCGTACGGCGGCGAGCAGCTCTTCGAGGTCGGCGAAACGGCGCAGGTTGAATCCGGTCCGCTCGGCGATCCTCTCCAGCCGGTAATAGGCGGTGTTCACGTGCACGTGGAGTCGGTCGGCGGCCTCCTTCGCATTGAGGTCGCTGTCGACGTACGCCAACAGGGTCTGAACGAGGGGCGCCGTCGCGCGCGAGGTCGTCTTCGATGAACTGGCGCAGCTCCGGATGGATCAGTCGGTGCGCGGTCGTGTCCTCCCTCAACACCATGTAGTCCACGAGCGTGAGCGTGGACAGCGCCTTGAGGCCGGGGTTCCCCGCGAGCGCCACGTGGGCAATGCTCGCCTCCCGGTAGGCCTCGGGGACGCTGGCCGGGCCTTGGTGCACAGTGCTGGCCCCGACCACGAGTTCGATGCCCAACCGATGGGCGCTTCGACGCCCACGCTCGAGGCCGGCCAGCAGGTTGTTGCCGTCCCCGGACACCGGCAGGATTCCGACGATCTGGTTCTGGCGGATGCTGACGACGCCGAGCTGGTCCGCGTCGACCGCCGACGTCAAGCTCGACAGAGCGGTGCGCAGGTCCGGGTCCCCCAACAGTGGCTGGACCGGCTCGGCGATCACGACCACGAAGGAGCCGACTCGGTCCAGTCCGCTGTCGGTCGCCAGCCGGCGCTTGGCGTCGTCCCTCATTTCACGCCCGGCGATGAGGTCCTCGACGAAGTCTCGGCGGATCCGGTCGCCCTCGGCGAGCTCGAGCTGCTGCGCCTTGAGGTAGGCCGCCGCGGCGATCGAGCTGCCGACCTCGATGACGTTCATCAGGTAGGTGGCCGCCTCCACGGCAACCTGCCAGCTTTCCGGCTCGGCCGCGGCCGTGACGATGCCTTCCCAGAGCGTGACTCGGCCGATACGGAATGCCCGCAAGAAGTCGGGCAGGCCGATGCCTTGGCGAACGCGCCGGGTCGCCTGCTGCTGGGTGATCGCAAAATCCTCCCGCCGGGCCGCTCGCTGGTCACGGAAGGCAGCGAGGACGACGGCGTACACCGCGCGCGTGTGGATCAGGACGTCGTCGCGCAGATCGGGGTCCGGGCTCTCGGCGTACGCCGGAACCCGGGCGAAGAACTGATCGACCGACTTCACGACGATCTCATCCATCGACTGCTCCACGCGAGCCAGAACCCCGGCCGCCAGTGTGTCATCCATTGCCACACCCTAATCCCGGCGCCTTGTGGCCGGACCACAGAGAAGCACCGGAGAGTTCGTGATCGGCTCATCGTGATCGGCGGCGGGCCACAGCGTCACAGTGATGGTCGACACAACGACCCACCGGAGGCAGCACATGGTGACCCAACCCCGACCGATGAAGAAGATCGCAACTGCGGCGCTCGTCGGCACCACCATCGAGTTCTACGATTTCCTCATCTACGGCTACGCAGCCGCCCCGGTGTTCGGGCCGCTGTTCTTCCCGTCGCTGGGCTCGTCAGCCGGCACATGGGCCCTCGGTCGCCACCTTCGGTGTGGCCTTCGTGTTCCGTCCGCTCGGAGCGGTCGTCTTCGGCCACTTCGGCGATCGACTCGGCCGCAAGAAGACACTGGTGACGACGCTGCTGATGATGGGCGGCGGCACCTTCGCGATCGGACTGGTCCCGACGGCCGCGGTCATCGGCGCCGGCGCGCCCCTGATTCTGGTGTTGCTGCGGGCGATCCGGGGCACCGCCCTCGGCGGTGAGTGGGCGGGCGCTGCCCTCCTGACGTCGGAGTACGCCGACGCGAAGAAGCGAGGCAAGTACAGCCTCTTCCCGCAGCTCGGCCCCGGGCTGGGCGTCATCATCGCCAGTGGCACATTCCTGCTCACGATCAAGATGTTCGGGCTCGCCGCCTTCCGGGGAATGGGCCCGGCGCGCCCCGTTCCTCGTCAGCATCGTGCTGATCGGGCTCGGCCTGTGGGTTCGGCTGAACATCGCCGAGACCCCGTCTTTCACGAAGGTGACCGCGGCCGACAAAGCGACCGGCTTTCCCTTCGCCGAGGCCCTGCGCGAGCAGTGGAAGCAGGTCCTCCTCGGCGGCGGCATGCTGTCGATGAGCTTCGGGGGCGTTCTACCTCGCGATCGTTTTCCTCGGCGGCATCGCCGCGAAGCCCACCGAGGCCGGTGGCCCGGGCCTCACCCCGGACCAGCTGCTCACGGGCAACATGGTCGCCGGCGTCGCCCTGTGCGTCGCCGTGATCGGATCCGCGATCCTCTCCGACCGCATCGGTCGCCGAGTCGTGCTGATGGCCGGCACCATCGTCGGCCCGGTGGCAGGTCCGGTGGCCTTCGCGATCCTCGAACCCGGCGACCCGGGGTCCTTCGTCGTCGCGATGATCGTCCTGATGCTGGCGATCGGCATCCCCTACGGCCCGGCAGCGGCCTACCTCCCGGAGCTGTTCCGCGCGAAGTACCGCTACACCGGCGCCGGCATGGCCTACAACCTCGCCGGCATCGTGGGCGGCGCATTGCCGCTGGCGATCGCCGACCCCCTGCTCGAGCGGTGGGGCACTGATGGGTTGGCGTACTTCGTCACCGGGCTCGCCGTGGTGAGCACGTCCTGCCTGCTCGCCCTGCGCGAGACGCGCGGCGACGTCCTCGACGCCGACCCGGGACCGGCTGGCCGCCGCGGCGATCTGAATGCCGCCCAGCGGGGCCGCCTCATCGGGGCGGCCCGCTGGCGCTGGCATCACAGCGGCGCACACCACATCCACTGACTGAACGAAGGGGATCATCATGAACCTCGCCACCCAACTTGTACGCACCGCTGCCGAACACGCCGACCGGCCCGCCGTACGCCTCGACGAGTTGGTCCTGACCTATGCCGATCTGCTCGCCCGGGCCTCGGCAGTCGCCCGCTGGCTCACCGACCATGGCCTCGAGCCCGGCGATCGGGTCGCGCTGGTCCTCCCCAACGTCACGGCTTTCCCCGTGCACTTCTTCGGTGTCCAGCTCGCCGGCGGAGTGATCGTGCCGATGAACCCGCTGCTCAAGGCTCGCGAGATCGAGTACTACCTCACCGACTCGGGGGCGAGGTTCCTGTTCACCTTCGAGGAGATGGGTGCCGAGGCCAAGGCGGCCTGCGACACCGTGGGCGCGACCTGTGTCGTGGTGCCGGTCGGAGGCACTGATTTGGCGCCCGCCTCGTACGACATGGTGCCGCGCGACCTCGAGGACACGGCCGTGATCCTCTACACCTCCGGCACCACGGGGAAGCCGAAGGGCGCCGAGCTCACGCACGACAACATCGCGCGCAACGCGTCGGTCACCGCGAGGACCCTCATCGAGGTCGGCCCGGAGGACGTGGTGATGGGCTGCCTGCCGCTCTTCCATGTGTTCGGCCTGACCTGCGGGCTCAACGCCGCCGTCGCCGCGGGCGCATGTCTGACCCCGGTCCCCCGGTTTGACGGCGCGAAGGCGCTGCAGGTCATCGAACGCGACCAGGTCACTGTCTTCGAAGGCGTGCCCACCATGTACTCGGCGATGCTCGCCTCGTCCGACGGCACCCAGTCCGTCGAGAGCCTCCGGACCTGCATCTCCGGCGGCGCGCCCCTGCCCGTCGAGGTGCTCCGGGCGTTCGAGGAGACCTTGGGCTGTGCCATCCTCGAGGGCTACGGCCTCTCCGAGAGCTCGCCGGTCGCGTGCTTCAACCATCCGCACCGCGAGCGCCGGGCCGGCACCATCGGCGTACCCGTGGAGGACGTCTCGCTCCGCCTCGTCGATGACGACCTGTTGGACGTCGGCGACGGCGAGGTCGGCGAGATCCTGATCAAGGGACCCAATGTGATGAAGGGCTACTGGGGCTTGCCCGACGCCACGGCCGAAACCGTCGTGGACGGTTGGCTCCAGAACCGGCGACCTCGCCACCCGCGACGACGACGGCTATTACACCATCGTGGACCGCAAGAAGAGCCTGATCATCCGCGGGGGCTACAACGTCTACCCGCGGGAGATCGAAGAGGTCGTCTACGAGCACCCGGACGTGGCAGAGGCCGCTGTGGTCGGTATCCCCCACCCGGACCTCGGCGAGGAGGTTGCCGCCGCGGTCGCACTGAAGCCCGGCGCCACCGCGACGCCCGAGGAGATCCGCGAGTTCGTGAAGTCGCGGGTGGCCGCCTACAAGTATCCGCGCGAGGTCTGGATCCTTTCGAGCCTGCCCAAGGGGCCGACGGGCAAGATCCTTCGCCGCGAGGTCAGGCCGCCCGCATAGGTCCTTGCATGGGAGCACTCGAGTCGAGAGAACGGAAATCAAATGCTGCTGCCGGACGACAACCTCACGAGTGACGCGCCGATCCGCGACAAGGTCGTCACGGCGGCAGATGCCGTTCAACTCGTCCGCGACGGCGACGTGGTCGTCATCGAGGGGTTCGCGGGCCAGTGCTACGCCGAGGAGCTTGTGCTCGCACTCGAGGATCGTTTCCTCCAGACTGGTCATCCAGGGGAGCTGTCGTTGGTGTTCGCCGTTGCCCGGGGCGACCGGGCGGGCCGGGGAGTCAGCCACCTGTGCCACGACGGCATGCTGCGCCGGTCGCTCGGTGGCCACTATGGGCTCGCTCCCGAGCTCCAGCGGCTGGCGGTCGAGGGACGGATCGAGGCCTACAACTTCCCGCAGGGTGTTGTCGCCCACCTGCTGCGCGACACCGGGGCGAACAAGCCCGGCGTGCTGACCAAGGTCGGCCTCGGCACTTTCGCCGACCCCGCGCAACGGCGGAGGGAAGGTCAACGAGAGGACCACCGAGGATCGCGTCCGCGTCATGGAGATTGACGGCGAGGAGTTCCTCTTCTACCGCTCGTTCGAGTCCCTCGACGTTGCGCTGCTGCGCGGCACCACGGCCGACCCGCAGGGCAATGTCACCCCGGAGAGAGAAGCACTCACTCTGGAGTCGCTGGAGATCGCGATCGCCGTACACAACCGGGGTGGCCTCGTGATCGTCCGGGTGGAGCGACTTGCCGAGTCGGGTGCCCTGTCGCCGAAGGACGTCAAGATCCCGGGCATCCTCGTCGACTGCGTCGTCGTTGCCGCCCGCCCGGAGCACCACACCCAGACACGGGCGACGACGTACGACCCGGGCATGAGCGGTGAGCTGCGCGTTCCGACAGGAGCCCTCGCGCCGATGCCACTGGACGTCAGGAAGGTCATCGCCCGGCGCGCTGCGATGGAGCTGAGGCCAAACTCGGTCGTCAACCTCGGCATCGGTGTTCCTGAGGGCATCGCGGCCGTGGCCGCCGAGGAAGGCGTCCTGAAGTACGTGACCCTCACCACCGAACCGGGCGTCATCGGTGGCCTGCCCCTCGGAGGCCTCGACTTCGGCAGTGCGCTCAACGCCGAGGCAATCCTTGCCCAACCCTCACAGTTCGACTTCTACGACGGTGGCGGTCTCGACGCCGCCTTCCTCGGGATGGCTCAGGCCGACCGGCACGGGAACGTCAACGTCAGCAGGTTCGGTCCCCGGCTCGCTGGAGCCGGCGGATTCGTCAACATCAGCCAGAACTCCAAGTCGGTGTTCTTCCTCGGCACGTTCCTTGCCCCCGCGCGGGCAGAGGTCCGCGACGGGAGGATCGTCCACACGGACGGCATGGCGGCCGCGAAGTTCATCGCCGACGTCGAGCAGTGCACCTTCGCGGCAAGCAACGCGCTCATCACGGGACAACCGGTCATGTACATCACCGAGCGTTGCGTGTTCCAGCTGACACGGGAGGGTATGGCGTTGGTCGAGGTTGCACCGGGAGTCGATCTCGAGCGCGACGTCCTCGCTCATCTCGGCTTCACCCCCGTGATCCGGCGAGACCCCGTGACGATGGATCCGCGGATCTTCGTCGACGAGCCCATGGGGCTCCGACAGGACCTGTTGAGCATCCCCGTCGAGGCCCGCTTTGCCTACGACCCAGAGCGGAACACCTTCTTCCTGAACATGGAAGGGATGGTCCTCTCGGCGCCGGCACAGGTCGAAGAGATCGGCGCGCTCGTCGATGCCCGGCTCGCTGCCATCGGCCACCGCGTCAACATGGTCGTGAACTATGACAACTTCGTGCTGGCACGGGACCTCGGCGACCAGTACGCCGCGACCGTGCGCGGGCTGACCGAGAAGTACTACGAGAGCGTTCGGCGCTACAGCACCAGCGCCTTCATGCGGCTCAAGCTGACCGACCAGCTCGGCGGACGCGGACTGGCGCCACACGTGTACGAAAGTCGCGCGGAGGCGCTGGCCCGGGTCGACGACCGCCGTCCGATCGCACCGCCGAACCCTGCATGAGCGCGGGTCAGACCGACAGGAAGTCGTCGATGAGCCGGGCCGCCTCGGGCGCCCGGGTCGAGCAGAAACAGGTGGCCGCCACCAGCTACGACGTGGAGCCGCGCGTCGGGGATCAGCCACGAGAGGATTCGACCGTTCGCGAGCGGCAGGATCGGGTCGTCGTCGCCATGGAGGACGAGGACCCGCGACCGGATCCGGTGCAGGAATGGGACGGAGGTCCACCGGGCCACGGCGTACAACTGACCGAGATACCCGACCAGCGAGGGCGGGCGCTCGAACCGTGCCGCCATCCGCCCGTGGATCCGCGCGTCCGAGCGGGCCGCTCCGCCGTAGATGACGGGGCTGATCCGTTGCGCGTAACGAGGCGCCCAGTACCGCAGCGGTGTGCTCATGTGCATCAGCACGCGCGGACTGCCCGGCACCCCTCCGAGCCCCGGCGTAGTTGCGGCGAGAACGATCCGCCGTACGCGCTCCGGCGCCGGGCGGGCGACCTCTGGGCGACGGCGCCGCCGCCGAACGAGACACCCGGGACGTCGACCTCGGAGAGTCCGAGCGCGTCGAGCACGGCGACCGCGATGCGGGCCGGGCCGGGCATCCGCAGCGGCGGCAGAACCGGCGGCGAGCCGCCGGCCCCGGGCAGATCGAACGAGATCGTCCGGTAACCGCGTGGCACGAGCTCGGCCTCCAGCCCACGCCACATGTCGAGCGATCCGCCGATGCCCATGACCAGCAGCAGCGGACGACCCTCGCCACGCTCGGAGACCCGGACCCGCGCACCGTTCACGTCCAGCACACGGATGCGGTTCGGTGGCAGGTCCGGCAGCCGTCGCACCGGGGCTTTCACGCGTCGAAGACGTAGGTGCCGGGCGCCTCGGCGAGCGGCTTGTGCATCCCACGACCGACGCCGGCCGGTGCCGGCACGAGTTCGCCAGCCCGGGTGGAGAGCCAGTCGCTGTAGTGGGTCCACCAGCTGCCTTGGACCTGCTCGGCGCCCGCCCGGAACTCGCGTGGGTCGGCCGGCGTGTCCGTGCCGGTCTGGAAGCTGGCCTTGGCGTTGGTCGGTGGATTCACCGGGGCTGCGATGTGGCCACTGGTCGACAGCACGAACTGAGTCTTGCCACCCAGCAGACCGGTCGTCCGGTAGCAGCTCTGCCGGGGCGTGATGTGGTCGGCGATGCCGGCAACGACATACGCGTCCGCCGAGATCTTGTCGAGCTCGACAGGCACTCCGCGGGCGGTCGCCGCGCCGGGGGTGACGAGCTTGTTGGCGAGCGACAGTTCGAGGAAGTCGCGGTGCAGCCCCGCGGGCATCCGTGTCGTGTCCGCGTTCCAGTAGAGGACGTCGAACGCGGGCGGCGGCTTGCCGAGGAGGTAGTTGTTGACCCAGTAGTTCCAGACCCGGGTCGTTGGGCCGCAGCCACGCGAACACCTCGGCCGGGACGCTGCCGTCGAGGTAGCCCACCCGTGCGGACCGCTTCATCGCCGCCTCAGCCCGAGCCCGGTCCAGCAGGGCACTCGTGGTGCCGGCCCTCGCCTGATCCAGCACCGTCACGAGCAGGGTGAGTGCGGCCAGCTCCTCCGCACGACCCACGGCAGTGAGGTGCGCGGCCGCCATCGACGCGATGATCCCGCCGGAGCAGGTGCCCGCCACCGCGGCCCGTGGCGACTGGGAGATGTCACGCACGACGTCGAAGGCCTCCGGGACGCCGTGCACGTAGGTGTCGATGTCCCAGCTCGCGTGCCGAGCCGTTGGATTGCGCCGGGACACCATGAAGACCCGGTGGCCCTGCTGGACAGTGCTCGACGACGCTTCGTCCGGGCGCGAGGTCGAGCACGTAGAACTTGTTGATGGTGGGCGGCACCATGAGCAGCGGCACCTCGCGTACCTCGTCGGTCTGCGCGCCGTACTGGATGAGTTCCGGGACCGGGGTGCGGAAGACCACGGCACCCGGAGTCGCGGCGAGGTTGCCTCCGACCGTGAACCCAGACTTGTCGACCATGCTCGGGATCCTCGGCGCCGAGGACACGTCGGACAGCAGGGCCTTCAGCCCACGCACGAGGTTGCCACCGCCCGTCTCGATCACTGCCTTTGCGGCCTCGGGGTTGATCAACACATTGTTGGAAGGCGCGAGCGCGTCGATCAGGTTCTCCGCCACGAGACGGATCCGCTTGTCAGCGCGATCTCCCAGCTCCGCGTCGTCGACCAGTTGCAATGCGGTCTCGGACGTGACCGGGTAGGTCTGGAGCAGTCTGCGCAGCATCGGGTTCTGGCTCCACGACGAGTCGGTGAACCGTCGGTCCCGGCTGCTGGGCGCTGCCTGCGAGGTGCCCGCCACGATGCCGGCGTAGTCAACGGCCAGCCTCGAGAGGCGCTCCGTCACCGTCCGGGGCCGCCGGGCCAAGGCGCCCGAGAAGGACAGGGCCTCGCGGCCCGGGAGGAACTGACTGCCCGCAACCCTCCCGGCACTGGACAGCAGGCTGTCGAGCGGGACCGCCAACTCGTCGTCCGCCTCGTGCATCGTCGTCGCCATGCATCAAGGCTTGCATCGGACCGCGCCGATGGCTTCATGGACGGCCGACAAACCCGGCTGTCGCAGTAGTAGCCGGTCCACAACACCGGCGCTCAAGTGTGACGAAACGCGACCAACTGTCGCCGGTATGTCGCCCACTGTGGCCTGACCACATCGAGATTCGTCGAACTCTGGAGTGGCTCCCAAAGTCCAGCACTGTGGCCCCGATCACACTTCAGCAGCAAGTCGATCACACCACGAAGTGAGGATGCCATGTACGACTACGTCATCGTCGGAGCCGGATCTGCCGGCGCCGCCATCGCAGCCCGGCTGAGCGAAGACCCGGATGTCCGGGTCGCCCCCGGTGGAGGCAGGTGGGGCGGACACCGCGGACGAGATCCACATCCCCGCGGCCTTCGGCAGCCTGTTCAAGAGCGAGTGGGACTGGGACCTCGACAGTGAGCCGGAACCGGAGCTCGCTGGCCGCCGTGCCTATCTGCCGCGCGGCAAGATGCTCGGTGGATCCAGCTCGATGAACGCGATGATCTACATCCGTGGCAACAAGGCCGATTACGACCAGTGGGCGGCCGACGGAGCCACCGGTTGGGCCTACGAGGACGTCCTGCCCTACTTCAGGAAGGCAGAGGACAACGCTCGCGGGGGCGACGACTTCCACGGAATCGGGGGGCTGCTGACGGTGTCCGAGAGCCGGTCGATGAACCCGCTCTGTGACGCCCGGGTCGACGCCGCGGTCGAGGCGGGCTTCGCCCGCAATCCGGACTTCAACGGCGCCGACCAGCTCGGCGTCGGCCGTTTCCAGCTCACTCAGCGGGAAGGCATGCGCTGCAGTACGGCGGTGGCCTACTTGCACCCGGCCATGGAACGGCCCAACCTCACTGTGATCACCGATGCCCACGCCACCAAGGTGCTCTTCGACGGCACCCGCGCCGTCGGCGTCGAGGTCAGGCGTGGCGGGAAGATCGAGGAGGTCCGCGCCGAACGCGAGGTGGTTCTCTCGGCCGGTGCCTACGGCTCGGCCCATCTGCTGCTGCTCTCGGGCGTCGGACCGGCCGCGCAGCTGGCGGCGTTCGGCATTCCGCTGGTGGCTGATCTGCCCGTCGGTGAGCGCCTGCAGGACCACTTCATGGTGATGCTCAACTACCTCACCGACCACGAGACCCTGATGACGGCTGCCAGCGTGGAGAACGTCGAGCTGCTGCAGTCCGAAGGCCGCGGCCCGCTCACGTCCAACATCGGTGAGGCCGGAGGTTTCTTCGAGACGCGAGAGGGGCTGGCCGGCCCCGACGTCCAGTTCCACTCCACGCCCTGCTTCTTCAAGGAGGAGGGGCTCGGCGCTCAGGACGCCCAGGGGATTCGCCGCCGGACCGTGCGTGCTCAAGCCCACCAGCACGGGCACGCTCACGCTTCGCTCGCCAAACCCGCTGGTCGCACCCCGGATCCAGCACAACTACCTCGGCTCCGAGGCAGACCGGACCAGCATCGTGGCCGGCCTCCGCATCGCTCTACAGATCGCCGACCAGCCAGCGATGAAGCAGGTCATCACCGGTGACCATGTCGTTCCCGCCGGCGCAACGGACGAGGAGTTGCTCGCCTTTGCCCGCCGGGTCGGCCAGACGCTCTACCACCCGACCTCGAGCTGTTCCATCGGCCACGTGGTCGCCCCGGACCTGACCGTCCCGGGCGTCGAAGCCCTGCGCGTCGCCGATGCCTCCGTCATGCCGACGGTGATCCGCGGCAACACCAACGCGCCCACGATCATGATCGGCGAGAAGGCCGCCGACCTCATCAAGCAGGCCCACGCCACAGGAGAAGCCAATGAATGACGTCCTCACCTACCAGATGTTCATCGACGGAGAGTGGGTCGCCTCCCCGGAGATCTACGAGATCAAGGCCCCGGCCACCGACGAGGTGGCTGCGCGGAGTCGCCTTCGGAGGTGTTGAGCACGCCGACGCCGCGGTCGCGGCCGCACAGGCCGCCCACGAGGAGGGCACCGGCGTCGGATGACGCCGAAGGAGCGCGCCGACGTGCTCGACCGGATGGCCGACAGCATGGAGGCCAAGGCCGACCTGCTTGCCAGGGTTGGCAACCGCCGAGAACGGGGTGACCGTGCGGACTGCGGGCGCCTTCCACATCGGACTGGGCATCGCGAACCTGCGGGTCTTCGCTGCCATGGCTCGGGGGTTCGAGACCGAGATCGAGAACCCGCTGGCGCCCGAGACCGAGGATTCCCGGTCGGTGATTCGTCGGGAGCCGATCGGTGTGTGCGCCGGGATCGTGCCGTTCAACTTCCCGTTGGTGCTGGCCGGCTGGAAGCTGGGCCCGGCGCTCGCGGCCGGCAACACCTTCGTGCTCAAGTGCGACGAGAACACCCCACTCACGCTTCTGGAACTGGCGAAGTCAGCCGAGGAGGCAGGTCTGCCCAAGGGTGTCCTCAACGTCATCACCGGCCCCGGCGAGACAGTCGGCGACCGTCTCGCCTCGCACCCCGACGTACGCAAGATCGGCTTCACGGGCTCGACCGAGGTCGGCAAGCTCGTCCAACGCAACGCCGCGGACAACCTCAAGAAGATCACACTCGAACTGGGTGGCAAGGGCCCCAACATCATCCTCGATGACGCCGACACTGGATCTGGCCATCGACGGATCGATCTTCGCCTTCTTGATGTACTCCGGCCGAGTGTGCGAGTCCGGCACCCGCCTTCTGGTGCCCAACAGCCGCAAGGACGAGATAGTCGAGCGCCTGATCACCCGGCTCGCTGATGTGCGGATCGGTGACCCCAACGACATGGCCACCGACATGGGCCCGGTCGCGTCGCACGACCAGAAGAAGCGTGTCGAGAGGTATGTAGGCATCGCCGCCGAGGAGGGCGCAACCATCGCATACCGCGGCACGCTGCCCGACGAGCCGATGTTCGCCAAGGGTGCGTGGGTGGCGCCGATCGTCTACACCGACGTCACCAACGACATGCGAATCGCCCGTGAGGAAGTCTTCGGCCCCGTCCTCGTGGTGATCGGGTACGACGACGACGCCGAGGCCATCAGGATCGCCAACGACACCGACTACGGCCTTTCGGCAGGGGTATGGGGTTCCCCTGAGCGAGCCCTCGCGGTCGCCGAGGAGATCGAGGCCGGCACCGTCTGGGTCAACGACTGGCACGCCGGTTTCCCCGATGAACCCCTTCGGTGGCTTCAAGCAGAGCGGCATCGGTCGTGAGCTGGGACCCGACGCACTCGCGGAGTACACCCGAGTCAAGACGATCAGGCAGAGCAAGGACTCGGACTGGTCCAAGCGGGGTTACGCGCTTGTGCTGCCACCGCCAGCCTGAACCCCCTCCGCCTTCAGCACTGGGGGCTGACCTGCAGGAGTCGCACGGCGATCGGCGGCTCCTGCGGGTGGACCTCGGACCGCAAACAGCAATAGACGCACCGGTCAGGATCGGCGGATGTAGAGACGCAGGGAAGACTGACGAGTCGCCCCGCGGGGAACTTTGACGACAGGGGCCCGATCAGTGGTCCCTCGTCAAAGTGCGACCGGTCAATGCAGCCAGAGGTGGTTTGTGGGTTTCACGGCGGGCGGCGTGGGTAGCGTCGCTGACGACCGCGGAGAGCGGTCTCATTTCAGAGGAGAGCCGTGTTGACCAGTCTCAAGATCGCGGTGGCAACCGCCACCCTCGCATGCGGATCGCTTGTGGCTGCGGCCCCAGCACACGCGGCGACCGTTCCAGAATGCACCTCCTACGTGAAGATCACTCAGCCCAACAGCACCTTCTACGCCTACAAGCCAGCGCATCAGGGTTCGACCACGTGTTGGCTCAATCGCGGTTCACAAGGGGCGGGGGTCTGGGCCCTGCAGAGGAATCTCAAGTACTGCTACGGCCAGAGCATCGCCACCGACGGTTCCTTCGGCCCCGCGACCGAGCAGGCGCTCAAGAACGCGCAGGCACGACATGGGTTGGTGCCTGACGGCGAATACGGACCCTTGACGCGGGCCAATCTGATTTTGTTCTACACGATCCCCAGCGGCCGGGCAGGCGGCTGCTGAGCAGGAGGGCGTTCAACTGGGTCCTCGAAAAATCGTCGGCAGCAGCTGGGCGGTGGTTGTGAAGGTGGTGTCGAGATGCAGGGCGATTCCTGAACCCCGTGGCGAGCCAGCACATGTGCGATCACCCGCCATGGCCATGGATCTCCTCGCGGATGATCTGGAGGTCGAGGGGTCGGAGTCCTTCGCTCGTAGTGGGCGCGACGAAGAAGTCCGCCGCCCTGATCGTCACGTCAGCCTCCAGCCGCGGAGGCCGAGCGAAGCGGCAAGATTAACCGATTACCCGTCTCGTTAATGTTCATTGAATCTCGACAACAACGGACCGGGGTCAGTGCGCCATGTCCACGAACCGCGAGTAGTGACCCACGGAAGGCAACCGTCAGGTCGCGCGTCGGGCCGTTGCGGTGCTTGGCCACGATCAGGTCGGCCTCGCCGGGGCGGGTCGACTCCTTCTCGTAGACGTCCTCGCGGTGCAGCAGGATCACCATGTCCGCGTCCTGCTCGAGCGAGTTGTGAGCCGCGATGCCCTCGACGACGAAGTTGTGGGTGCCCATGACGGTGGCGTCGTAGACCGGCTGCTCACCGATGAGCTCGATCGATGCGATGGCGTCCCAATAGACGTCGTTCGTAGCGAGGACATCGAGGTCCGCATCACCGAGAACTTCGGCCACGCGCGCCATGCGCTCACGGCTCGGCGCGTGCTTCCACAGCGTAGAACCACAGAACTGGGTGCCCATGGCAGCCGCGAACTCGCGGTGGGTCATGCCCTGCTCGGACAAGACCTCACGGACGTGCCCCCAGACCTCCTTGGGCACGGTGTCGAGGTTGGTGTTGGCGCGGACGTCGCGCAACTTGTCGGCAAGGTTGGCCGCCTTCACACCGCGCTCCCCGTGGACGCCGATCTCGTCGCAGAAGCGGAGCTGGTTCTCGGCGCCGTACACGTAGAGGTGATAGCCGTCGCGGTAGCCGGCCTTGCGGACTCGCTTGATCCCTGGTGAAGACGTTGTAGCGCAGCAGCAGGCGCGCGAGGTCGTCCACGAGGCGCCGGCTCGTCGAGGCGTAGTAGACGCGGCCGAGGTTGTTCTTCTCGTCGTAGCCGATCGAGCCGTCGGTCGCCCAGATGTGCTTGATGAACAGGCCGACCTGCGCCTTGGGCAGGCCGAACACCCAGTCGGGCACGAACTTCTCATGGCTGCGCAGACCGAAGAGACCGTCCTCGTCGAGCCACGCGGCGATCGGGTTCCGCTTGCCGTGGGTCAGGTGGTACGGCGCAGGCAACCTCAGTGTCGTGACCCGGGCTGCGGCGTACTCGTCGCGCTTCGGAGTGATCCCGAAGCGCCCGGCCGCGGCGTTGCCGACCGACGCCAAGTTGGCCTCGTCGATCGAGACGTAGCGGATCGGCTGGCGCTTCACGAATGACCCGTCGCCGAGCATGTGGGCGAGCAGGACGATTTCATCCTCGTCGCGAGGCGCGACCTCGAGCGGCGGCGGAACGTGCCGGACAGCACCCAGACGGGAGCCGGGCGTCAGTTCCGAGAGCGGCATCCAGCCGTCGTAGGTGAGGAACTTGTGGTTGCCGGTCGCCGTGATCCGTCGCCCGGATGTGAGCGTCAGCTCGAACACCGGCTTCGTGCCGGAGGGGAAGGCGTGGGTCAGGGTGCGCGGCACCAGCTTGAGTCGGTCATCCAACGACCACACGGGGATGTCCTTGGCACCCGACTCCATCAGCTGGCCGAGCGTGATCTCTGCATTGGTGTCCGCCCGCATGAGGCGGGTGTCCGCCGTGAGGCAGCCGGACTCGCGAAGGTCACTCATCATCGGCTTCTTGTCCGCACGCTGCTCGGGACCACGGTTGAGCTGCGAGAGCGCGATGATCGGGAGCTCGAGCTCCTTGGCGAGCAGCTTGATCTGCCGCGAGAACTCCGAGACCTCGAGCTGGCGGGACTCGACCTTCTTGCCCGAGCTCATCAGCTGCATGTAGTCGATGACGATCAGCTTGAGGTCGTGGCGCTGCTTGAGCCGCCGCGCCTTGGCCCGGATCTCCATCATCGTCATGTTGGGCGAGTCGTCGATGAACATCGGCGCCCCGGAGACCTGGCCCATCTTCTTGGCCGAGAGGTCCCAGTCCTGCTCGGTCATCTGCCCGTTGCGGATGTGGTTGAGCGGCACCTTCGCCTCGGCCGACAGCAGTCGCATCATGATCTCGGTGCGCGTCATTTCGAGGCTGAAGAAGACGCTGGTCAAGTTGTTGGCAATCGACGCTGCCCGGCAGAAGTCGAGCGCCAGCGTGGAGTTGTGGGTCGGGATCGTGGAAGGACCGGCGAGGTACAGGTGGTCTTCGTTGTCGACCTGAACGCACCTCACCGGGACCGAGGCCGTCGAGATGACGGTTTCTGACCTTGACGGAGGTTCCGTCGGGCATCGTGATGGTGTGCAGCCAGTCGGCTGTGCGAGCCAACTCGCGCGTCGTGCAGATCTGGCCGTGTGGACGATTGTGCTCACCGCCGACGCGGGCGGGAGCCGTCATACCAGAATCGTCCAGTGGGATGATTCGGCCCCGGAACGGACTCAGGCCCTGCAAGCGGAGACGTCAACCACTGGTGCTCGGCGTCGGCCACGATCACCGATCCGTCGGAGAAGGTGACTTCGTAGCAAGGGCGATCGATCATCACGTCCGTCGCAGCGACGACCCGGGTCGGATTCCCAGAGGCGTCATACAGCAGATCGCCCACGGCGACCTCGCCCATCGTCGTCCAGCCGGTCGGCGTCGGAAGCGGAGTGTCGAGCGCAAGGGCCTTCCCCATGGCGGGACGAGCCGCCACGATGATCATCTGACCCGAGTGCAGACCGTTGGTGAGCTCGTCGAGGTCGGCGAAGCCGGTGGGCACGCCGTAGAGCCCGGCCTCCCGGTTGCCGATCGCCTCGATCTCGTCGAGCGTCGGGTTCATGATGTCGCTGAGCGGGGCGTAGTCCTCGGTGGCCCTGCGGTCGGTGATCTTGTAGACCTCGGCCTGCGCCCGGTCGACGACGTCGTCGACCCGGCCCTCGCCGGCGTAGCCGATCTGCACGATCTTGGTGCCGGCGTCGACGAGGCGGCGCAGGATCGCCTTCTCCCGGACGATCTCGGCGTAGTAGCCGGCGTTGGCGGCGATCGGCACGTTGGCCGACAGCGTGTGGAGGTATGGCGCACCGCCGACCCGCTCCAGCTCGCCCTTGCGACTCAGCTCGGCCGCCACGGTGACCGGGTCAGCGGGCTCGCCCCGGCTGTAGAGATCGATGATCGCGTCGTGGATGACCTCGT
Organism: Nocardioides sp. B-3; assembly: GCF_024703895.1. GTDB lineage: Bacteria > Actinomycetota > Actinomycetes > Propionibacteriales > Nocardioidaceae > Nocardioides. The sequence continues at coordinate 1,775,931 of NZ_CP087968.1, read as the reverse complement.
GCGCGGGGCGGTAGAAGTCGGGTCCGCGCAGCGTCTCGGTGACGTTGGCGATCTCGTCCTTGGAGATCAGCATCGCGCCGAGCACGCTCTGCTCGGCCGCGTTGTCCTGGGGTGGTGTGCGGTCGCCGGGACGCCCGGGTGATTGACCCGGTTCGTAGGCCGCGCGGCCCGTCGCCCCACTCGAAGTCGTTCTCGGTGCGACCCTGCTCGGCGATGCTCACCCGAGATCCTCACTGCTAGAAAACTGGACGCCTCGACCTTGGTCGAAACGTATGGCACGGCACCGACATCGATGGAGATGGGGCGCATACCACGCCGCCCCGACAATGATCAGCCCCGCGATCCACATCGCGCGGAACTGCGCGACCTGTACGCTCTCCACGGTGCGTCCTCCTACCAGTTATCCACAGGCCATGTGCATAACTGCCCGAGAGGAGTGGACGACACGCCTGCCCCGGTGCATCGACTGGGGACGCCGCTGTGGACAACCTTGCGATCTTCGCTCCGCACAGCTGGCTGACCTGCACAAACACCCAGATTCACCTGTGGAGAAAAATCAGTCGGCAAAGAGTTCGTTCACCTTCTCGGCATGTGGAAGTGGCCGGTCGGTTTGTCGACATGGCGCCGGATCGCCCTGTCTGGACCACGTTGTGCACCGGTCATGCACAGGTAGTCCGAACGGACTACCCGAATCACCCGACCATCGGATGTGTCATGGGCTTGGGGCGCAATTGGCTGTTACATTTACCCGGTGACGTCAACGGACCGCGAGATCCTGCCCGGCGGTGCCGGCGTTCCTCGCGCTCGTGGCCGAGCCGCTCTTCCTGCTCTCGGACGCGGCGATCGTCGGACACCTCGGCACCACCGAGCTCGCCGGTCTCGGTATCGCGGGTGCCGTGCTGCAGACGCTGGTCGGACTCTGCGTCTTCCTCGCCTACGGCACCACCGCCAGCGTCGCTCGCCACCTCGGCGCCGGTGACCTTCGGGGCGCACTCACCCGGGGCATCGACGGCTGCTGGCTCGCCGTCCTGATCGGCACGGTCGTCACCGTCGCCGGGGCGGTCTTCGCCCGGCCTCTCGTCGGTCTCTTCGGCGCCGGCGACGCGGTGAGCGACCGGGCGACGGCGTACCTCGAGATCGCGATCTTCGGGACGACGCCGCTGCTGCTCATGCTCGCCACCACGGGAGTGCTGCGCGGACTCCGGGACACTCGCACTCCACTGTGGGTCGCCATCGGCGGCAACATCGCGAACATCATCCTCAACGTCGTCTTCGTCTACGGCCCGGACCTCGGCATCGCGGGCTCCCGCGCTCGGCTCGGTGCTGGCGCAGGTCGCCAGCGCCGCCGTGCTCGTCACCGTCGTGGTCCGCGCCGCCCGCCACGACGGTGCGCCCCTCACCCCCGACAAGGGCGGCATCCCGGTCGCCGCCCGGACCGGCGTTCCGCTCGTGCTGCGCACCCTCACCCTGCGCGCCTGCCTGCTCGTCGGCACCTACGCCGTCACCATCGCGCGGGCGGGACACCGAGGTCGACCTCGCCACGCACCAGATCGCCATCACGCTGTGGACCTTCCTCGCCTTCGCCCCGGATGCGCTCGCGATCGCCGCGCAGGCCATCACCGGACGCGCCCTCGGTGCCGGCGACATCGACGGCACCCGTCGGCTCACTCGACGCATGGTCCAGTGGGGCTGGGGGGCGGGCATCGCCAGCGGACTCCTCCTTGCCGCAGCCTCCCCCGTTCTCGGCCCGCTCTTCACGCCCGACTCCGACGTGCACCGACTGCTCGTGCCGATCCTGCTCGTCGCCGCTCTGGGGCAGCCGATCGCCGGCGTGGTCTTCGTGCTGGACGGCGTGCTGATCGGCGCGGGCGACGGCCGCTACCTCGCATGGGCCGGCCTCGGCGTCCTCGCCCTCTACGCCCCCGCCGCCCTCCCCGGCCGCGCGGCCCCGGCGGCCTCGTCCCCGTCTGGGTCGCGATGGTCGTCGTGTTCATGGGCGCGCGCTTCGTCCTGCTGACCCGACGCGCACGCAGCGACGCGTGGCTGGTGACGGGGTCGCTAATCTCTCGACCGTGAAGCCACTGCAGTCCGTCGCGATGGGGCTGGTGATCGTGGTGCTGGTGGCGAAGTTCGCGGGCTACGACGCGCTCGCCGATCCGGTCGGCTGGCTGCTTGTCATCTGGGGCGTACGCCGCATCGCTGACCACTCAACGCTCCGGGCCCCGGCAGTCGGTGCCCTGCTCGTCGCCTGCGTCGTCTGGTTCCCGGCGACGCAGGACCTGCTCGAGGACAGCGACCCGTCACTGCGCTGGGCGGTCAACCTGCCGCAGGTGCTGTTCTGCGTGCTGCTGTGCCACCAGCTGTCCGAGCTGGCCGGGGCCGCGGGCGACCAGCGGGCCCGGGCCCGGCTGCGGACGGCCATGGTCCTGAACGGGGTGCTGGCGATCGCGCCGGTGCTCGTCTTCGCCGCGGACGCCGACGACCTGATGGCGTCGGTCTATGCCGCGGCGGGAGTCGTCGTACTCCTCCAGATCGTCTTGCTCTTCACCTATGCCAACCGCCCGTGGGCACCCGGCTCGTAACCTAGGGCCACGCGCGGTCGTCACGGGAGGCCGCCGAGTCCTCAGGAGTCTGCATGCGTACGCGCCGTCTGGGCGTCATCACCACGCTCGCCCTCACCGCGAGCGTGCTGGTCGTGGTGCCCCGGGCAGGGCCGGCCTCCGCCGCGGCCGACTGCCTGTCCGAGCCGCCCGCCGGGCTCCTCCAACCCGGCTGCGACGACACCGTGCCGCCTGAGACCTCACTGACCGCGGTGTCGACCCCACCCAACGCGGGCGGCTGGGTCGCGACCAGCACGATGGGCTTCGCCTTCACCGGCGCGCACACGGACGCCGACACCGGCGCACTCGGCTTCGAGTGCAAGCTCGACGGGCCGACCCGGGCCCACGACTGGACTGCGTGCACCTCGCCGCGCACCTACGAGGGCCTCGTCGACTCCGAGGCGGCCTATGCGTTCCCGGGTCCGCGCGGTCGACACCGCCGACCGGGCGTTCACCTACCGTGTCTTCGGGGCCGACGAGGAGCCGGGCGACGACTTCGACGCCTCGCCCGCGGTGCTCACGTGGGGCCGGGACACCGTCGCGCCGGTGTCGTTCGTCAACCCCGACCTGTACGACGAACAGACACCGCAGCAGCCGGTCGTGATCGGTCGCAGCGTCGGGATCCGCCTGAACAGCAACGAGCCCGACGTCGTCTTCGAGTGCGAGGTCGACGGTGAGGGCACGCCCTGCACGCCCGGGGCCCGGCGCTACACCGACGCTTCCTCGGGACGGCACTTCTTCCGCGCCCGCAGCGTCGACAAGGCCGGCACCCCGAGCGCGTGGTCGCAGGTGACCGAGTTCTACGTCCCGACCGACCTGCGTCGCCGGCGCGGGTTCTCCCGGGTCACGAAGGCCGGCGCCTTCGACGAGACGCTGGTCAAGTCGAAGAAGAAGGGCGCCCGCCTCGTCCTGCCCAAGCAGCGGGTCGGCGAGCTGCGCCTGTATGCACCCACCGCACCGTCGTACGGAAAGGTGCGAGTCAAGGTGGGAGCGACCAACTGGCGCGTGGTCAACCTCGCCGGGCCGCGCTCCGCGCAGAAGGAGTTCCCGGTGCTCAACCGCTACCGGGGGCTCGCGCACCGGGCGGATCATCATCGAGGTGCTCAGCCGCAACAAGCCGGTGTTCCTCGACGCGATCGTGGCCCGGACCAACGTCTTCCGGGGGCTGAGCTCCGCCCAACCCGATGTAACCGGCGTTTACCGAGACTGACCGGCCGTTGCATGGGCCGTTCAGTGCAGATAAACGCCGGTTACATGTTGGGGGCGGTGGCGGAGCAACACCCAGAAACGACAGAACGGCCCGCCCGCTCCGAGGAGCAGACGGGCCGTACGTGTGAAACGAGCGTCAGGCCGGAACGACGTTGAGAGAAACCTTGGCGGCAACTCCGTCGTGCAGCTTGACCGACACCTCGTGGGCACCGAGCGACTTGATGGGCTGGGCGATCACGATGGTACGGCGATCGACCTTCTCACCGGAGGTCTCGGTGATCGCGTCGGCGATCTCGGCGGTGGTGACGGCGCCGAACAGGCGACCGGCCTCACCGGAACGGACCTTGACGTTGACCGAAGCCTGCTCGAGCTTGTTCTTGATCTCGACCGCGTGGTCCGAGTCGCGGGCGGCACGCGTTGCGCGGGCAGCCTTGATCGACTCGATGGTCTTCTCGCCACCACGGGTCCAGCGGAGGCCGAGGCCCCGCGGGATGAGGTAGTTACGGCCGTAGCCGTCCTTGACCTCGACCACGTCGCCGGGGGCGCCGAGGCCGTCAACTTCCTGCGTCAGGATGAGCTTCATGTCTCGTGCTCCTCTCAGCGACCGGTGGACGTGTAGGGCAGAAGCGCAACCTCGCGAGCGTTCTTGACCCGCAATCGCGACGTCCCGCTGGTGCTGGACGCAGTTGCCGGTCACGCGACGCGCGGATCTTGCCTCGGTCGGAGATGAACTTGCGGAGGAGCGTGGCGTCCTTGTAGTCGACACCGGTCGCCTTCTCCTTGCAGAACTGGCAAACCTTCTTCTTGGGCTTGCGAATCACTGCCTTGGCCATTGTGGTGCTTCCTTTCTAGAAGCCCGGCCCTGCCAAAGAGACAGGGGCGGAATGGTTGAGGTGATTACGGACGGGTTGTGCTGCTGATCAGAAGGGAGGCTCTTGCGAGCCGCCGACGCCGGGGGCACCCCACGGGTCGTTGGCCGGGGCAGCGTTGCCGCCACCGCCGTACGACCCGCCCCCGGTTGCCGCCCTGTGCCGGCTGAGCGCCACCCTGCGGGGCGCCGTAGCCACCCTGCGCGGGAGCGGGCGTCGCCCACGGGTCGTCGGCCGGGGCGTTGCCGCCCTGTCCGCCGCCCCGGCCACCGCCACCGAAGCCACCGCCACCGCTGGAGCGGTTGGCGCGGGTGACCTTGGCCGTGGCGTACTTCAGCGAGGGACCGACTTCTTCGACCTCGATCTCGAAGACGGTGCGCTTCTCACCCTCGCGGGTCTCGTACTGACGAGACTTGAGTCGGCCCTGCACGACGACGCGCATGCCGCGCTGCAGCGACTCGGCGACGTTCTCCGCCGCCCGGCGCCACACCGAGCAGGAGAGGAACAGCGCATCGCCGTCCTTCCACTCGTTGCTCTGCTTGTCGAACGTGCGGGGCGTCGACGCGATCCGGAAGTTCGCCACCGCGGCACCCGAGGGGGTGAAGCGGAGCTCCGGGTCGTCAACGAGGTTGCCGACGACGGTGATGATCGTCTCGCCTGCCATGTCAGGTCTCCCTAGAAGTCAACTGATCAGTGATGTCGATGGCCACTATGACGGCAACCACCGACAAAGGTCATGAGATGCGGCCCGGAGGCCACGCCTCACTTCGCGTCGGGACGCAGGACCTTCGTACGCAGGATGGACTCGTTGAGCGTGAGCTGGCGGTCGAACTCCTTGACCGTGGCCGGCTCGCAGGTCAGCGAGATGACGGCGTAGATGCCCTCGGCGTTCTTCTTGACCTCGTAGGCCAGACGGCGGCGACCCCACACGTCGACGTTGTCGACGGTGCCACCATCCTTGCGGATGACGTTGAGGTACTTGTCGAGGGACGGCTCGATGGTGCGCTCCTCGAGACTGGGGTCGAGGATCACCATCACTTCGTAGACACGCGACATGCGTGGCTACCTCCTTCGGACTCAGGCGGCCACGGACGTTCCGTGGCAGGAGGATGTGCCCCCACTGGACGGGGGCGACAGGCAAGGTTAACAGCGGCCACGGACATGCTCGGAAATCCGTGCCTGTGGATGACCGGACGCACGGATCGCGCCGCGCGGCTAACGTCGTTCCCATGCGTACGGCGCCGCTCCACCACACCGTCATCGCCGGCCGCTACCTCATGCTCGACCAGATCGGCGCGGGCGGCATGGGATCGGTCTGGCGGGCCCGCGACGAGCGCACCGGCGAGGTCGTCGCGGTCAAGGTCCTCGGTCACCACAACGCCGCCCTGCTCATCCGCTTCGTCCGCGAGCAGGCGGTCCGCGTGCGCCACCCGCACGTCGTCGCCCCCGATCAGCTGGGCAGCCGACGACGACCTCGTGGTGCTCGCCATGGACCTCGTCGGTGGCGGATCCGTCCGGGACCTCCTCGACGAGCACGGCCCCCTCCCGGTCGGGTACGCCGCAGCGTTGCTCGAGCAGCTCTTGTCGGCGCTCGCCGCGGTGCACGCGGCAGGGCTGGTGCACCGCGACGTGAAGCCGGCCAACCTGCTCCTGCAACCGACCGTCGACCAGCCGCCACACCTGCGACTCGGTGACTTCGGGGTGGCCGCCCCGATCGCCGATGCCCGCTACACGACCGTTCCCGGGGCGATCGGCACCGAGGGCTACATGGCGCCCGAGCAGGCGCGCGGCGCGCCACCCGACCCGAGCCGGGACCTCTACTCCGTCGGCCGGGTCGGTCTCCAGCTGATCACCGGGCTGACGCCGGAGCGCCGGGGGGCGATCGGTTCCGGTCCGCTGCGACCGTTGCTGGAGCGGTTGCTCGTCGTCGACCCGGAGCAGCGGCTGGCCACGGCCGACGCGGCACTGCGGCTGCTGCGCCGCCTCGACATCGCCTTCGAGGACGGCCCGCAGGTCACCGACCGGCTCGGCGCCCAGCCGTCCGCCGAGCCGGACTGGGCTGCTCGGGCCGTCCTCGCGGCCTGCGCGAGTGTGGTCGCGCTGTGTGTCGCGGTCGTTGTCGGCGTACTGCTCTGAGGTCCATCCACAAGAGGGCGCCGTAGACCCCCAATGTCGGTTCCTGCCGCTTTGACCCGGAAATGCCGCGCCCGCACAACGAAGGCAGTTCGCGAATCTCCGGAGGTGGCGCACGCTCAGCGGCGCCGGTCGGGGCGCGAACTGCCTTCGTTGTGCGAACCGGGGGTTCGCGAACGACGGCACACGGGCGGGCTGTCCGCGGGCCCGCATAGCCTGAGGTCATGAGCATCAAGATTGGCGCACACGTCGACCGGGCCGACCCGATCGCGCAGGCACAGGCACGCGAGGTGCCGCTGGTGCAGTTCTTCCTGGGCGACCCGCAGGGCTACAAGGGCCCCGAGGTGCAGTACGCCGATGGCGCCGCCGCGTTGAAGGCCGCCGCCGAGCAGGCCGGCATCGATCTCTACGTGCACGCGCCCTACATCGTCAACGTCGCGACGACGAACAACCGGATCCGGATCCCGAGCCGCAAGCTGCTCCAGCAGCACGTCGACGCGGCCGCGGAGATCGGGGCGAAGGGGCTGATCGTGCACGGCGGCCACGTGAACAAGGACGACGACCCCACGATCGGTTTCGACAACTGGCGCAAGGCGATCGACGCCACCGACCTGAAGATCCCGATCCTGATCGAGAACACCGCTGGTGGCGACAACGCGATGACGCGCTACCTCGAGCGCATCGCGGGGGTGTGGGACGCGATCAGCGGCTGCGAACAGGCCGACATGGTGGGCTTCTGCCTCGACACCTGTCACGCGCACGCCGGCGGCAACCCGCTCGAGACCGTGGTCGCCGACGTGCTCGCCATCACCGGGCGCATCGACCCGGTGCACTGCAACGACAGCCGCGACGAGTTCGATTCCGGCGCGGACCGGCACGCCAGCCTCGGCGCCGGCAAGATCGACGCCGACCTGCTCGCCTCCGTCATCCGCGACGCGGGCGCCCCGGTCGTGCTGGAGACGCCGGGGGCGGCCGCCGAGCACGTCGACGACGTGGCCTCGGTTGCGGCAGCGGCTGTGAGGTCCGCAAAGATTTGTCCGGATTACATGCAACCTGATTGAAGTCCCCTGCGTCTGGGTATGTAGAGAGCTGGCTGGACACGCACGGGGGTCGTGTCCGGCCGTCTTTCATTTGGGCCCGGGCACCCAGCCGATACCGTGGCCCGGTGACTCCCCCGTCGAATCCGCAGCCGCTCACCGTCCGGACGATCACGACGGCGGAGCACGCAGCCTTCATCGCCGAACGCCCGAGCGCCAGCTTCCTGCAGACGCCGGCGTGGGCGCAGGTGAAGCCCGAGTGGCGAGCCGAGAGCATCGGCTGGTTTCGTGGCTCGGACATCCGGGGCGCCGCGCTGGTCCTCTACCGCCAGCTGCCCAAGCTGAAGCGGTTCCCTGGCCTACCTGCCCGAGGGCCCGGTCATCGACTGGACCGACGACGACCTCGCGGCCCGGCTGGAGCCGATGGCCGCGCACGCGAAGCGGCAGGGGGCCTTCGGCGTACGCATGGGGCCGCCCGTCATCACCCGGCGCTGGAGCGCCGCGCAGATCAAGGACGGCATCGCCGACGAGTCCGTCCGCCGCCTGACCGACATCGCCCCCTCGAGCGCTCCCGCGAGGGCGCGGCCGTGGTCGCGCAGCTGCACGAGGGCGGCTGGCGCCCGCAGGCGGTCGAGGGCGGGTTCGCCGCCGGGCAGCCGCAGTACAACTTCGTCATCCCCCTCGCCGGCAAGTCCGAGGACGACGTGCTCAAGGGCATGAACCAGCTCTGGCGTCGCAACATCAAGAAGGCCGCCAAGGAGGGCGTGGTCGTCGAGCAGGGCACGCGCGAGGACCTCAAGGCCTTCCACGACCTCTACGTCCACACCGCGGAGCGTGACCACTTCACGCCGCGCGGCCTCGCCTACTTCGAGACGATGTTCGACGCCCTGTCGGCCGAGGCACCCGGCCGGATCACGCTCTGGCTGGCCCGCCACGACGGCGACCCGGTCGCGAGCACGATCGCCATCCGGGTCGGCACCCACGCCCGGTACTCCTACGGCGCCAGCTCGACCGAGAAGCGCGAGGTCCGCGGCTCCAACGCCGTGCAGTGGGAGATGATCCGCGACGCACTGGCCAACGGGGCCGAGGTCTACGACCTGCGCGGGATCACCGACACCCTCGACTCGTCCGACTCCCACGTCGGGCTGATCCAGTTCAAGGTCGGCACCGGCGGCGAGGCCGTGGAGTATGTCGGCGAGTGGGACCTGCCCCTGAACAAGCCGCTCTACAAGGCGTTCGACCTCTACATGAAGCGTCGCTGATGAGCCTCGTCCTCAGCGTCGACGGCGAACGCTGGCGCAAGCACCTCATCGAGACGACCACGGCCCTGCCGGGGTCGTGCCCGTCGCGAAGGGCAACGGCTACGGCTTCGGCAACGCCCGGCTCGCGCGTCGCTGCGCCCGGGCTCGACGAGCAGGCTGAGACCACCGGCACCCGCATCGAGATGATGGCGGTCGGCACCTACCTCGAGCTGCCGCAGGTGGCCGACCGATACCCCGGCGACCTGCTGGTCCTCACGCCCCGGCGTCCGCTGGGGGCCGCCCTCGACGTGCCCGAGACCCTGAGCCCGCGGGTCGTCCACACCGTCAGCCGCATCGCCGACGTGCGAGACCTGCTGGAGCGGGCGCCGGACGCGCGGTTCGTCCTCGAACAGCTCACCTCCATGCGCCGCCACGGCATGACCCGCCGCGAGCTGCTCGAGGCGGCCAAGGTCCCGGGCGAGCGGACGCTGTCCGGCCTCGCCGGCGTCGCGATGCACCTGCCGCTCAACACCGCCAGCCACCTCGGTGAGGTCACTCGCCTGATCAACGACGTCGTGGCCACCGGGCTGCCCACCCGCACGATCTTCGTCAGCCACCTGACCCGCGGCGAGCTGGCCGGGCTGCGCACCTCCTACCCCGACTTCACCATCCGCCCGCGGATCGGCACCGACCTGTGGCTCGGCGACCGCGCCGCGCTCAAGGTCAGGGCCACGGTCCTCGACGTGCACGCGATCGAACGCGGAGAGACGTTCGGCTACCGCGGCCGCTCGATGCCCAAGGGCGGTCACATCCCGGTCGTCAGTGGCGGTACGGCGCACGGGATCGGCCTCGAAGCGCCGAGCGGCGACCAGTCACTGAGGAGCCGGGCCGCGACCATCGCGCGCAGCGGCATGGACGTGGTCGGCCCGGTGCGCTCGCCGTTCTCCATCGACGGAAAGCAGCGGCTCTTCGCCGAACCACCGCACATGCAGGCGTCGATGCTGTTCCTGCCGTCAGGTGCGCGCGTGCCTGCCGTCGGCGAGGACATCGACGTCAGGGTCCGGTTCACCGCCACCACGTTCGACCGCGTCGACGTCGGCTGAGCCGACCGGGTCGACATCGGCTGAGCCGACCGGGTCGACATCGGCAGAGTCGGGGTCGTCGGCGGTCGTCGCCGTGATCGCGATCAGCCACATCAGCCCAGCGATGCGCAGCAGCACGGCCAGCCAGAAGACGCGGGCCTCCCCGCCGCCGGACGGCGCGAGGACGCCGCCGAGGTAGAAGCCCAGCAGTGCGAAGTGCCCGATCTCGCACGCCTGCCAGACCAGCAGGCTGCGCCACTCGCGGACCGCCACCACGGCGAGCGGCAGCAGCACCAGCGCGAAGGAGGGGGCCGCGGCCGGGCTGACGATCAACGCCTCCGCCAGCAGCAGAGTGCCGAGGCTGGCGAACGACCAGCGTCCGCGCCACGCGACCGCCACCACCACGGCACAGATCAGCGCCAGCATGGCCGCCGTGGCGATCAGCACGGATCGCGTGGACGGGTCGAGGTTGGAGACCTGCGTCGCGAGCAGCCGGGCGGAGCCGATGTCGGGTCCATGGAGGTAGGCCTGCCACGACGTCCGCCACGCCGTGGGGGAGCTGGCCACGGCAGGCATCATCAGGGCGATCCGGGTCGCCAGCGCCCCGGAGGCGAAGACGCCGGCCTCAGGCAACCGCCGGTCCCGGACCAGCAGGGCGAGTGCGGGCACGAGCAGCAGCGCAACGAACGGGGACGCCGCCACGCCCACCCCCGATCGCGACACCCATCCACCCGAGCCGGGCACGCGACCGGGCCCAGAGGGCCGCCGCCACGGCCGCCGCCGGGAGCAGGTCCCGTGCAATGGGGAAGAACAGCACCAGCACGGGCGCTGCGGCGAACGCAGCAGCGTCCCACGGTCGACGGCGCCGTACGCCCGTCAGCAGCCCGGCGGCCAGCAGGCCGACCCCCGCCAGCAGGACCGCGTTGACCAGCGTGAAGATCCGGGCCTCGCGCAGCACGTCGGGATCGGCGGCGACGTCGGCTGTCGGGAGCTGCGCGCGGGCCGCGAGGTCGGGGGTGCCGGCGAGCAACCACGTCACCCGTTGAGCGGCGAAGCCGACGTAGGCGGGCAGCGGCGGCACCCACGCGGGGGGCGTGCGGCGCGCACCTGCGGGTCATCGGTGAAGGGCCAGATGCCCTCGGCGTGCCCGTTGGCGACGTACGCCGTGGACGCGTCGGACCAGCACAGGTTGGTGTAGCGGCCGGTGTTCCCGGTCTCGCCCGCGATGTCGAGGCAGGGCGCCTTCGCGACGATGCCGAGCGACATGGCGACCGCGGCCAGCAGCAGCACGACGCGCAGTGGCGTCCACCACGGGTGTCGACCCGCGTGGTCGCCCAACGGCCCGCCGATCGCCTCGCTGACGGAGTGGACGACGGCGTCCTCACGGCTGGGCGAGACCCGGTCGCGAGAGGTGCCGCTCACCGCGCGGCGGTCCGTGACGGTGCCACGGTGGGCGGCGGGACGGTCTCCGATGGCGGCGGGGTGGTCGGCGTCGGCGTCGGGGTCGGGGTCGGGGTCTCCGTCGGCACCGTCTCGGTCGGCACGGGCGTCGTCGGCACCGGCGTCGGCGTCTCCGTCGGGGTCTGCGTCGGCTGCGGCTTGATCGTCGCCGACTTCGTGGGCTTCTTCGTGGGCTTCGGCTGCGGCTTGGGAGCCGGCGGCGGGACGTAGGGCTCGTGGCCCTCGTCGGGCGCGTCACCGTCGACGTAGGCCGGCTCCGGGAAGTCCACGACCTCGAGGCCCTCCATGATCGAGGTCATGATCGCGGTCCGGGTCTCGGCCGGGTAGGCGCCACCGAAGTAGGACGGCAGCCAGCCCTCGAGCTGCTCGTTGCCCTTGCCGCGGGCATACATCACGGCCGTGGCGTACTGCGGGGTGTAGCCCGCGAACCACGCCGATGACACCTCGTCGCGACCGTTGGTCGCCGTGCCGGTCTTGCCGGCTGCCGGGCGACCCGGGCTCAGCGCAGCGGTCCCGGATCCGGACTGCACGACACCCTCGAGCGCATAGGAGACGTCGGCGGCGATGTCCTCGTCGATGGTGCGGGTGGCGTCGTTCTGCCGGGGAGTAGCGCTCCTCGCCGGAGGCGTCCACGACCTTCTCGATCACGTGCACGCCGGCCCGCTCACCGCCGGACGCGATGGTGGCGTAGGCGTTGGCCATGTTGATCGGGCTGACCGTCGCGCTGCCGAGCGAGACGCCGGTGACGGGTTCGAGGCCGGGCGAGGACGTGGGGATGCCGATGGTCTTCCCTGGTGGCCCCGGCCGGCGGGATGCCGAGGTCGTTGGCCGCCGCGATGATCTTCTCGGGACCGTCCTCCATCCCCAGCGTCATGTCGATGAAGGCGGTGTTGACGGAGTTCTCCGTCGCGGTGAGCATGGAGATCCGTGGAGCCGTAGTCGGAGTCGCCCCCGGTTCTCCATCTCGGTGCCGTCGGGCAGCTCGTACGGCGAATTGCCGTCGAAGCTGTCATTGAGCTCGTAGCCGTCCTTGATCGCGGCGACGAGCGCGGCAACCTTCATGGTCGACCCGCCCCGGGCACCGGCCGAGGCCCAGTTGATCTGGGAGTCGAGATAGTCCCGGCCGCCGTAGAAGCCGCGCAGGGCGCCGGTGCCGACCTCGACCGTGGCCGCGCCGACGTGCAGCTCCTTGTCGCCGAAGCCCTCGGGCTTCTGCTCGAGCACACCCTGCTCGACCGCTTCCATCGCCTCGGGGGTGAATGTCGTGGTGACGCGCAGGCCACCGCCGTCGATCTCGGACTCGTCGAACCCGAGGCGCAGCAGCTCCTTCTTGACCAGCGTCAGCATGTGGCCGCGCTGTCCGCCGTACTGGCTCTGGCTGGCGATCTCGGGGAACTTGGGCAGTCGCTTGGTGGCCTTCTCGGCCTGCTCCGCGGAGATCGTGCCCATGTCGGCCATCGCGTTCAGGACGTAGCCGTAGCGCTCCTTGAGCGCCTGCTTGGCCTCGCGACCGTCCGCGGGGTCGTAGCGCGACGGGTTGTTCAGCGTGGTGGCGAGGACGGCGCTCTCGCGGAGGCTCAGGTCCTTGGCCTCCTTGTCGAAGAAGGCACCCGCGGCCGCCCGGATGCCGTAGGCACCGCGGCCGAAGTAGATGGTGTTGAGGTATCCCTCGAGGATCTCGGCCTTGCTCAGCTGGTTCTGGATCTTGAGCGACACGATCGCCTCCTTCACCTTGCGCGTGTAGCTGCGCTCGCTGGTGAGGTAGAGGATCTTGACGTACTGCTGGGTGATCGTGGACGCGCCCTGCTGCGCGTTGCCCCGGGCGTTGGAGAAGGCCGCGCGCAGGATGCCCTTGGGGTCGAGGCCCTTGTCGGTCCAGAAGGACTGGTTCTCGGCGGCGACGACCGCGTCCTGCATGGTCGCGGGCATCTCCGAGAGCGGGATCGACTGCCGGTTCTGGTCGTCGTAGTAGGTCCCGAGCTCGTCCTTGCCGCCGCTGTAGTAGACGAACGTCGTCTGCGCCTTGAAGGCCTCGTTGGGCTCGGGGATGGAGATCGCCTTGTAGAGCACGAAGAACAGGCCCACCGCGATCAGTGCGCCCACCACGCCGAAGATCGTCAAGACCTTCGCCGGGCCGCGCGCCCGCTGGCCTGCCGTCTTCTGGGACTTGATGGGTCGTCGGGTGACGGGTGGACCGTCGGCTCTGCGCTTGCTCACGGCCAAAGGGTACGGGGGAAGCGGGACAACTCCCGATTAACGGATCATGGATATATCGCTACGATAGGTCGCATGGCACGTCGGGCAGAGACCATCGAGCTGGCAGTCCTCGGGCTGCTGCACGAGGGACCCATGCACGGCTACGAGCTGCGCAAGCGGCTCAACCTGATGCTCGGCTGGGGTCGGGTGCTGTCCTACGGCTCCCTCTACCCCGCTCTGAAGAAGATGCTCCGGGCCAACCTCATCGAGGAGATGACGGCCACCACGCCGGTCTCGCGCCGGCCCCGGATCGTCTACGAGGTCACCGAGGCCGGGCACGCCGAGTTCGAGCGCCTGATGTCGGAGGTGGGTCCGACCGCGTGGGAGGACGACAACTTCGACATCCGGTTCGCGTTCTTCGGTCGCACGGACATGGAGATCCGGCTGCGGGTGCTCGAAGGGCGCCGTACCCGCCTCCGGGAACGCCCGGCCCGGGTCCAGAGCGACCCGGAGCGCACGCAGGCCGAGGTCAACAGGTATGCCGCAGAACTTCAGCGGCACGGGGTCGAGTCGGTCCGAGCGCGAAGTGCGCTGGCTCTCCGACCTCATCTCCGCCGAGCGCGGAGAACCGCTCGCGCAGCACCCGGGCACCGGTGCGTCCACCCGATCACCCAGCACTGACAACCAATAGTTCCCGCCAGACAAGGAGAGTCCCCATGGGGTCCGTACGAGTAGCAATCGTGGGGGTCGGCAACTGCGCCACCTCCCTCATCCGGGGCGTCGAGTACTACAAGGACGCCGACCCGACCGCCACCGTGCCGGGCCTCATGCACGTCAAGTTCGGCGACTACCACGTCTCTGACGTGAAGTTCGTCGCGGCGTTCGACGTCGACGACAAGAAGGTCGGCAAGGACCTGTCCGAGGCGATCAACGCCTCGGAGAACAACACGATCAAGATCGCCGACGTCCCGACCCTCGGTGTCGACGTGCTCCGTGGCCCGACGCTCGACGGCCTCGGCAAGTACTACCGCATGACGATCGACGAGTCCCCCGCCGAGGCGGTCGACGTCGTGGCCGCCCTCAAGGACGCCCGGGTCGACGTCGTCGTCTCCTACCTCCCCGTCGGCTCCGAAGAGGCGGACAAGTTCTACGCCCAGTGCGCCATCGACGCCGGTTGCGGCTTCGTCAACGCGCTGCCCGTCTTCATCGCCTCCGACCCCGTGTGGGCCAAGAAGTTCGAGGACGCCGGCGTCCCGATCGTCGGCGACGACATCAAGTCGCAGGTCGGCGCCACCATCACGCACCGCGTGATGGCCAAGCTGTTCGAGGACCGCGGTGTGGCGCTGGATCGCACCTACCAGCTCAACGTCGGCGGCAACATGGACTTCAAGAACATGCTCGAGCGTGAGCGTCTCGAGTCCAAGAAGGTGTCCAAGACCCGGGCCGTGACCTCCAACCTGACCGGCTCGCTGGCCGGCCTGAAGGACAGCAAGAACGTCCACATCGGCCCGTCCGACTACGTCGCGTGGCTCGACGACCGCAAGTGGGCCTACGTCCGCCTCGAGGGTCGCGCCTTCGGTGACGTCCCGCTCAACCTCGAGTACAAGCTCGAGGTCTGGGACTCGCCCAACTCGGCCGGCATCATCATCGACGCCGTCCGCGCCGCGAAGATCGCCCCGGACCGCGGCATCGGCGGTCCGATCATCGCCGCCTCGACGTACCTCATGAAGAGCCCGCCGGTGCAGATGCCCGACGACCTCGGTCGCCTCGAGCTCGAGAAGTTCATCAAGGGTGAAGCCGACGCGTGAGGCGTTGACCTGACACCCTCGGCCCCGTCCCCCTCGTGGGGGCGGGGCCGTCGTCATGTCGTACGGCGAACGCCGTGCGCTGCGCCGTACGACCTTCCACGAGCGATGCGGGTTTGCCGTGCCGCCCACCGGGAACGTAGCGAGCACACGACTTCCCGCAAGGAGATGCGATGACGAACGGCAGACCGATTCCCGGAGTAGACGACTCCCTCCTGAACGACCTGCGCGAGCTGCAGGCCTATGCAGCCCAGTTCCAGAGCGTGATCAATCGAGCCAAGCAGGCGGCTCCCGCCCGCGCCAGCGCATACGACTCCACCGGCGCCGCCTTCGCCGAGATCGACAGCGACGGCATGCCCACCACTCTCAAGATCAGCCGGGGCTGGACCTCCAGCCTCAGCGGCGCCGAGCTCGGGCCCGCGTTGACCGAGGCCTACCAGACAGCGATCCAGCAGCACATGGAGGAGTGGAGCGACGACCTCAGCCGACAGGGCTGGCAGTTCGACGCCCGCGAGTTCGACGAGGCGGTCGCGCAGGCTCCGACGCCGGAGCAGGATCTCTTCCCCGCGCCGAGCAACCCGCTTGCCCCGCGCGCGATGTCGTCGATCATCCACGACGTCCCGGGCGAGCTCGACCCGGGCGCACGACCTCGCCACCGCACCCCCCGCGCCGGCGCCCCGGGCCGCCGCGCCCACGGGTCGCGTCGGCGTCACGATCAGCAACAACTCCCTGACCTCGGTGCACGTGGATCCCGAGTGGGCCGACGGACAGCCGGCAGCTGCGATCAACAGCGAGCTGGCCGGCGCCCTGCAGACGGCCCGCCTGCGACAGGCCGAACAGCCCACCGGATCCCCGCACACGGCCCGGCTCGATGACCTGTTCGGGGAAGTCATGAGCGCCCTCACCAACCACCGAATGGAGAAATGACCATGCCCACCGAAGCAGAGATGCGGATCGCCAGCGGTGCGCTGGAGAAGGAGGCCACGAAGTGGGACGCCGAGGCGCCCGCCCTGACCACCATCGCCGGCACGATCTCCGGCCCGGAGCTGACCCGCACCGAGGCCGGCCTGTTCCAGATCATGTTCAGCGCCTACGAGACCTGCCGCAGCCGGGTCGAGGACTGCGCCCGTGAGGGCGCCGCCGAGTTCACCACCATGGCCGACACGCTCACCGAGATCTCCAAGGCTTTCAAGGATCTCGATGCCGAACGAGCCGAATCCGTCGCACGACTGAAGTGGTAAGGAGACCACCATGAGTTTCAGCATGGCCGAATTCCGGGCCGCCATCGACAAGATCAACCGGGGCATGGACGACATCTCCGCGAAGATGCAGGAGATGCCCGCGGCGGCCAACAGCGCCGTCGACCACTGGTACATCCCCGGATTCATCGCCGACGCGATCATCTGGCTCTGCGAGAAGATGATCGCCCTCGCGCAGAAGATCTGGGACAAGATCGTCGAGGTGCTCAAGGGCATCGCCGCGCCGGTCTACTTCTTCATGTACTCCCGGGACCTCAACGGCGTCTCCACCTCCGCCCGGGGCGTCGTCGCCAACCCGGCCGACGGCCAGCTGGTCAACGCCAGTGACTGGAAGGGCGAGGCTGCCGAGGCGTACAAGCGCGAGGTCCCCGCGCAGCGTGATGCAACCGGTGAGGTCGGCGCGATTGCGGACAAGATGTCCAGCTCGCTGATCTGGGCCGCCGTGGCCGGGTGCCTGTTCTACGTCGGCCTCGGCGTCATCATCGTCAAGTTCGTGCTGGCCATGATCGCGGCCGTCGCCGCCTTCGGCTCGGCCGTGTTCTCCCGGGCCGGCGCAGCGATCATCGTCGAGGAGGCCGGCGTCAACCCGGCCGCGATCGGCGCCCTCGTCGCCACCCTGCTCGCCCTGCTGGGCGACCAGGTCAAGGAGATGGTGGCACTGCAGCAGGCCGCCAGCTCCGACAAGTTCCCGCACGGCAAGTGGCCGAAGGCGTCCGCCTGATGGCCCAGAGCAGCTCGTTCAACGTGCTCTACCTCGCAGGCATCGGCGCCCTCGTCCTGCTGGCCGCCGTGGCCGGGCTGACGCTCACCGGGGAGCGCCACTCGGGGTTCGTCGGCAGCATCGAGGTCGTCGTGCTCGTGGTGGCCGCGGTGTCGTACGTCGCCGCGGGCATCGGCGCCGCCAACTCGTCCGGATCCCGGCCGCTGCTGGTCGCGGTTGCCGCGACGGTCCCGGTCGCGGTGCTGGCGTTCCTGACACTGACCCTGCCCGAGCCGGGCTCTGCGCTGATCTTCGAGCTCGCGGCTGCCCTGATGGGGATCCTGCTGGTCGCGACGATCAGCAGGCGCTGACGGGGCTCAGTCCTCCGGGTTGGCCTCGGCCCACGCGAGCAGGGCGGCGCGCGCGTCGTCGAGGCTCATCGGGCCGTTGTCCATCCGCAGCTCGAGCAGGTGCTTGTAGGCGGCGCCGACGCGTCGACCCGGCGGGATCCCCGGGATCTCCATGATCTGGGCGCCGTCGAGGTCGGGGCGGATGGAGGCGAGCTCCTCCTGCTCGGCCAGCCGGGCGATCCGCTCCTCGAGGGAGTCGTAGGTCTTGCGGAGCCGGTCGGCCTTGCGCTGGTTGCGGGTGGTGCAGTCGGCGCGGGTCAGCATGTGCAGCCGCTCCAGCTGGTCGCCGGCGTCGCGGACGTAGCGACGGACGGCCGCGTCGGTCCACTCGCCCGAGCCGTAGCCATGGAAGCGCAGGTGCAGCTCGACCAGCTTGGAGACGGCGTCGATCTCGGCGTTGGAGAAGCGCAGCGCCTGCATCCGCTTGCGCGTGATCTTGGCGCCGACCACGTCGTGGTGGTGGAACGTCACGATGCCGCCGGTCTCGAACTTCCGCGTGCGAGGCTTGCCGACGTCGTGCATCAGCGCGGCGAAGCGGGACACGAAGTCCGGGCCACCGCCGAGGCGTGACTCGAGGTCGATCGACTGCTCCAGCACGGTCAGCGTGTGCTCGTAGACGTCCTTGTGCCGGTGGTGCTCGTCGCGCTCGAGGGCGAGGGCCGGCAGCTCGGGCAGCACGTGGGCCGCCGGGCCGGTGTCCACCGGGAGCGTCAGTCCGAGCCGCGGGAACGGCGCGCACACCAGCTTGACCAGCTCGTCGCGGACGCGCTCGGCAGAGATGATCTCGATCCGACCCGCCATGGCCGTCATCGCCTCGACGACCTCCGGTGCGACGGCGAAGCCGAGCTGGGCCGCGAACCGGGCCGCCCGCATCATCCGCAACGGGTCGTCGGAGAACGAGTCCTCGGGCCGGCCGGGCGTGCGCAGCACCCGGTTGGCGAGGTCGACGAGTCCGCCGTACGGATCCTCGAACTCGCGACCCGGGACGCTGACGGCCATCGCGTTGACCGTGAAGTCACGCCGGCCGAGGTCGCCGGGCAGGTTGTCGCCGTACGACACGTCGGGCTTGCGCGACAGCGGGTCATAGGTCTCGGAGCGGTAGGTCGTGATCTCGACCTGCCACTCGCCGATGCGGGCGCCGATGGTGCCGAAGGCGCGGCCCATGTCCCAGATCGCGTCGACCCAGCCGGCAAGCAGCTTCTCGGTCTTCTCGGGGCGGGCCGACGTGGTGAAGTCGAGGTCGTTCTGGAGCCGGCCCAGCATGGCGTCGCGCACCGGTCCGCCGACCGGGGCGAGCTCCTCGCCGGCAGCGGCGAAGCGGGACCCGAGCTCGTCGATGACCGGCCCGATCCGGGTCAGCTCCTCACCCACGCGCCGCTGGACCTCGACGATGGTCAACGGAGGCAGGGCGGCGTCGGACACGAGGGTCAACTCTAGGTGATCCGAGAGTGAACGCCGTGGTCGAGAGCGTCGTCTCGGGCCGGGTGGTCCGCGCGGCTAGAGTCGTGCCGTGCAGCACCTGTCCCCCTCCCTCCGCGCCCGGAGGACCCGGGGACGGATTCTGGTGCTGGCCGTGGTCATCGCGCTCTGCGCCTTGATGGGTACGGCGAACGCCGAGCCTCGCAAGGCCCGGCCGGCCCGGGCCACGGCGGACCCGCTGCTGGTCCACCTCGACACGATCTCCCCCGCGACGCTCAGCGACGAGGACGAGCCGGTCACGATCACCGGCACCGTCGCCAACGTCAGCGACGAGCAGTGGACGGAGATCAACCTCTACGCCATCCGTTCCGCGGCACCGATCGTGGACACCCCGGCGCTGGCCGCCTCGGCCGGCACCGCGGCGGCGGGCGAGTTCGTCGGTGAGCGCGTCATCACTCCCGGCACCGAGGCGACCGTCGACGTGCTCGAGCCGGGGCAGACCGCCGACTTCAGCCTGACCGTGCCGCGCTCCGAGCTGGGCCTCTCCGTGTCCGGGGTCTACTGGCTGGGCGTGCAGGCGAGCGGACTCACGGCCACCCTGCCCAAGGACACGTTTGCCGACGGCCGCGCCCTGCACCTTCATCCCGCTGGTGCCACGCACCCGCAAGAAGGACCTCGAGACGGTGGACGCCGCGATCGTCCTGCCGGTCCGCGAGACGGTGTGGTTCACCCCCGACGGCCGGATCGACCGGGTCAAGCGCTGGGCCCGCTCGCTCGACGAGGGCGGCCGGCTGGACACGATCCTCGAGGCGGGCGACACCGCGACGACCGGCACGACGGTGTCCCGGCTGGTCGACCCGGCCGTGCTGGCGGCCGTCGCGCGGCTGGCCGTGGGCAACCCTGAGCCGCAGCCCGGCCCCCGACCCGGCGGCCACGCCCGTCGAGCCGACCGAGGAGCCCGCCGAGACGACGCCGTCCGCCGCGGCCGGTGGCGCGCCCGGCGCTCTCGACCCGTTCGCCGCCCTCGCCGACCCGATCCCGCCGGTCGACCCCGACCGGGACCTGACTCCCGCGGAGGAGGAGGTTGCGCAGACGGCGCGAGCGTGGCTCGACCGCTTCGAGCTGGTCACCTCCGACCACACCGTCCCGGCCCTCCCGTACGGCGACCTCGACGTGTCCGCAGCGGCCGCGCACGGTCCCTCCTACTACGCGCAGGCGGTGACCCGCAGCAGCCGGGTGATGACTCGGATGAAGATCCCCTTCACGCCGGCGCTGGCTCCGCGCGACGGCATCCTGAGCCCGGCCGCGATCTCGGCCGCCACCCCGGACACCACCATCCTGCTGGCCGACACGTCCTTCCCCGTCGTGCCGCCGGATGCACCGCAGTCGATGGCGCGACTGCTCCAGCACAAGATCGTCGTCACCTCCAGCGGCGCCTCGTCCGGCGGGCCGAGCCCGACCGCCGCCGACGACCCGCTCGCGCTGCGGCAGCGGCTGCTCAGCGAGGCGGCCCTGCGCCTCCAGTCGGGCACGCGCTCGCCGGTCGTGATGATGCTGCCCGCCGACTGGAAGCCCACCGATCCGACCCGCCTCTTCGACGGGCTCGACGCGCCGTGGCTCTCCCACGTGGACGTCGCCGACGTGGCCTCGCGCCGGGCCGTCTCGATGAACGCCCGCGACCTCAGCTACACCGAGGAGGACGAGGACGCCGAGCTCGACGTCGCCAGCTTCTCCGTTGCCGACGACCTCACCGCCCGCGCCGGCCAGCTCGCCGGCCTGCTCACCCAGCAGAACCTCGTGCGGCAGCAGGTCGCCGACGAGGTGCTGGCCAGCCTGTCGAGCGGCCACCGCCCCAACGCCACGAAGGCCGCCTCGTCCGTGCGCGCGGCCACCGGCTTCGTGTCAGGGCAGCTGGCGAGCGTGACCCTGGACGCGCCCGACGCGGTGACGCTCTCGAGCGACAGCGGTAGGCCCGGTGTCGACATCATCAACGGCCCGGACCAACCCGTGACGGTGCGCATCGCCGTACAGTCGCAGGGCAGCCTCGACCTCGAGGACCTCGGCCCGCAGCAGGTCGCCGCCGACAGTCGCAAGCGACTCAAGCCCAACGTGACCGCCAACCGTCCCGGCATCCACCGAGTCCGGCTGGTCGTCACCGACGCGCAGGGCACGCCGACCGGTGCGTCCACGAACGTGCAGATCCGCGCGGCGCAGGTGAGCGGCCTGATCTGGCTGCTGCTCGCCGGGGGCGCCACGCTGCTCTTCGGCACCATCGCGATCCGGCTGGTACGCCGCCTCCGCAGCCGCGGCACGTCGGTCCCCGGAAACCGCCGAGCCCGCCGCATGACCGATCAGCGGATCCCGGCCTCGAGTGCGGTGATGGCCAGCGGGACGATCCTGTCGCGCTTCAGTGGCTACTTCCGCTCGCTGCTGATCATCGCGGCGCTCGGGCAGTTCCTGCACGCCGACATCTTCACGATCGCCAACACCATCCCCAACGCGATCTACATCCTCGTCGCGGGCGGCGTCTTCAACGCCGTGCTGGTGCCGCAGCTGGTGCGAGCGATGAAGAACGACGCGGACGGCGGTGAGGCCTACGCCGCGCGGATCATCACCCTGTCCACGATCTTCCCGGCGGTCGTGACCGTGGTGCTGGTGCTGCTGGCGCCCCTGCTGATGCGCGTCTACCTCGCCGACCGCTTCTTCGACGCCGACCGCGCCGCCCACCTCGAGTCGGCCATCGCCTTCACGCGCTACTGCCTGCCGCAGGTCTTCTTCTACGGCATGTTCGTGCTGCTGGGCCGAGTGCTCAACGCGCCAGAAGTTCGGGCCGATGATGTGGGCACCGATCGCGAACAACCTGATCGCGATCGTGGTGCTGAGCGTCTACCTCCTCGCATGGGGCAAGCCTTCGACGGCCGAGCTCGTCGGACCCTTCACCGACAACCGGGAGCTGCTGCTCGGCCTCGGCTCGACGCTCGGCATCGTCGTCCAGTTCCTGATCCTGATCCCCTACCTGCGCAAGGCGGGCTTCGCCTACCGACCCCGCTTCGACTTCCGCGGCACCGGCCTCGGCCACACCCTGCGACTCGGCGTGTGGACGGTGCTGTTCGTGGTCGTCAACCAGATCGCGTTCCCGGTGGTGACGCGACTGGCGTCCGGCGGCACCATCGGCGGCAGTGACGAGGGCACCGGCAACACGGTCTACGCCAGCAGCTTCCTGATCATGATGGTGCCGCACGCCATCGTGACCGTCTCCCTGACGACCGCCATCCTGCCGCGCCTCTCGTCCTTTGCGAGCGACGACCGCCCGGGCGACATGGGCCGGACCATCGGCTCGACCCTGCGCACGGCGCTGGTCGTGGTGCTGCCCTTCGCCACGCTCGTGCCCATCCTGTCGCGCGACATCGCCGGTGTGCTCTTCGAAGCCGGCGCCGGCGACCCGCGAGCCTTCGCCCCCACCCTCGCGCTCTTCGGCCCGGCGCTCGCGTTCTTCACCGTCCACTACCTGATGCTGCGCGGCTTCTACGCCCTCGAGCAGACCCGCCGGGTGTTCTGGATCCAGTGCGCCATCTCCGCCACCAACATCGCCGCCGCGTTCTGGCTGGTCGACCGTGCGAGCGACGAGCAGACGGCCCCGGCGCTGGTGATCGCCCGGCTCGTGTCCTACGTCGTCGGCTCCGCGCTGAGCTACGCCGCGCTGCGCCGTACCCTCGGCGGGGCTCGGGACCCCGGCCCCGGTGCGCTTCCTCGTACGGATGGCGATCGCTTGCGCCGGCGCCGCTCTCGCCTCCCGGGGAGTCGGAGCTGGCCCCGGCGGGCCCGGGTGAGCGTCCCGGGATCCTGCTGTCGCTGCTGCGCGGCGGGCTCGCAGGCCCGGCCGGCGGTCTCGTGCTGCTGCTGGTCGCGCGCCTGCTGCACATCCGCGAGATCACCTCGCTGACCGACGTGGCGTTGACCAGACTCCGGCGTTCCTGATGCCTAGCATGGGGATGACCCTGCCCAGTCAGCGAGAGTGAGGTGCCGGATGCCTGACTCACTCCATGCCGGCGACCTCCTCGCCACGCGCTACCGCCTCGACGAGCTGCTGACCGAGAGTCGCGGCGGGCGCTTCTGGCGCGCACGACCTCGTGCTCGACCGGCACGTCGCCGTACACCTCATCGGCAGCGAGGACGCACGAGCCGACGAGCTGCTCGATGCCGCGCGGCGTACGGCGCCGCACCACGACCTGCAGGTTGCTGCGCGTGCTCGACGCCGACCGCACCGACGAGCTCTGCTACGTCGTGAACGAGTGGGGGGCCGGGACCTCGCTCGACATCATGCTCGCGAACAGCGGCCCGCTCGCCCGCGGCGTGCGGCCCGGATCGTCGCCGAGGTGGCCGACAGCCCGGCGCGCGCACGACGCCGGGCTCGAGCACGGCCGGATGGTGCCGGAGAACGTGCTCATCGACCGGCAGGGGCAGGTGCGGATCATCGGCTTCGCGGTCGACGCGGCGCTGCACGGCGTTCCCTCCGCCCGTCGCACGACCGACCTCCTCGACACGGTCGGCGTCCTCTACGCCGCTCTCACCGGCAAGTGGGCCGGTGCCTCGACGTCGCTGCTGCCACCCGCTCCGCGGCTGCACGGCGAGGTGCTGCGTCCCCGGCGCGTGCGAGCCGGGATCCCGCGCCCTCTCGACGCACTGTGCGACCGGGTCATCAATGCGACGTCGGGGCACACCCAGCGATCCGTGCACGACCTGTCGAAGCTGACCGGCGTCGCCGCCGCGCTGGCCGAGTTCGTCGGGGACCCGACCGGGATGGCCGAGGCCGGGCCCCGGAGCCCGCCGCCACCGACCCAGCCCGTACGCCGCATCGAGCCGTTGCCCCCGATGGTCGCGTCTCCCCGACCCGGCGCCCGTGGAGCCCGCCCCGGCGCCCGTGGAGCCCGCCCCGGAACCCGTGGAGCCCGCCCCGGAACCCGTGGAGCCCGCCCCGGAACCCGTGGTGGAGCAGGCCCCGGTTCCCGAACCCGCGAGCGAGCCTGACGCCCCGGTCGAGCCCGTGGAGCTGCCGACCGAGGCCGGGATCCCGGTCTTCGACGAGAACGACGGCGTCGGGTGGATCCCGACGCGCCGCGAGGCACCCGCTCCTCCGCCACCGTTCGAGGACAAGCCCGTCAAGCCGCTGTTCGCGCCGGAGCCGCCCGAGGGCCAGCCCGTACGCCGACCGCGTCCCGGCACCACCGCGGCCCAGTCCCCGGACTACTGGCCGTGGGAGTCGACGGGCCCGAGCAGCAGCTCGGGCAGCGGCGCCCGGCCACCGCACGAGCTGACCGACACCGGCAGCGAGGACGTGCCCGGGCGCAACTGGATCCGGCTCGCCATGGCCCTCGGCGTCGGCGTGCTCGTGCTCGTGGCCGCCGTCGCCGCCTACCACCTCGGCTCCGGCGACCCGGAGGACACCGAGGATGACGTCGCGACGACCCGCCCCTCGCAGGCGGCGAGCCTCACGCCCTTCACCGGGATCACCGCCGTCGACTTCGACCCGCAGGGCTCGCCTCCGCAGGACGAGTACCCCGACACGGTTCCGCTCGTCCTCGACGGTGACCCGGCGACGTCGTGGCACACGTCGACGTACCGACAGGACTTCGGCCCGGCCGGGCTCAAGGACGGCGTGGGCACGGTGCTCGACCTCGGCAAGGCGATGGGGGTCCGCGAGATCGACATCGCGACCCCCGGGCGGGGCCGACCGAGCTGGCCGTCTACCTCACCAGCCAGACGCCGACGAGCGTCGCCGGCCTCACGCCCGTCGGCACGGCGGCCGGCATCGGTGCGCTGACGGTGTCCCCTGGACGAGGCCGTCTCCGGCCGGTTCGTCACGGTGTGGCTGACCTCGATCCCGCCGGTGGAGGACGAGTTCCGGGGCACGATCGCGGACGTGGTGGTCAAGGGATGAGTGACCGGTCGGACGCCCAGCTCCTCGCCCTCCACGTCGAGGGCGACGCGGACGCGTTCGGCGAGCTCTTCGCGCGGCACCGCGACCGGCTCTGGGCGGTGGCGCTGCGAACCATGGGCAACCCCGAGGACGCCGCGGACGGGCTGCAGGAGGGGATGATCGCGGCCTTCCGCCGCGCCGGTTCCTTCCGCGGTGACGCGGCCGTGACGACCTTGGTTGCACCGGGTGGTCGTCAACGCCTGCCTCGACCGGCTGCGCGCTATGAAGGTCCGCCGTGCCGACCCCCTGCCCGACGACCTCGAGGAGCGGGCCGATCGCGGTTCGCTGGTGAGCTCCACCGACGCCGAGCTCGACCCCGCGGAGCTGACGGTGGCCGACGAACGCCGACGGATGGTGCTCGACGCCCTCAGGACGCTCGCCCCCGACCAGCGCGCGGCACTGGTGCTCGTCGACATGGAGGGCTACTCCGTGGCCGAGGCCTCGCAGATGCTCGGCGTGGCCGAGGGCACCGTGAAGTCGCGGTGCTTCCGGGGCCGCGCGAAGCTGGCGCCGCTGCTCGGCGTGCTCGCGCCCGTGGTGCGTGACACTCCTCCGCCGGGGAACCCGCCGCCCACCGCGGACGTCCCAACGACTGGCCCCCACGCGCCCCACCACCCACGCGCTGACCCGTTTTCCCCTGTACGCCGAGAAGGAGGTGCCCGCACGTGTCCGATCCCGACTCCGACCTGACCCCCGCCCGGGACGACGCCGTCCGCGCGCTCCTCGCGTCCGCCCGGCACACCGATCCCACACCTCCCGAGGTGGTCGCACGCCTCGACGCTGCCCCGGCGTCCCTGACCGCCGATCGCATGGAGACCCGGGCTCCCGTCGTGACCCTCGCGTCGCGTCGTCGCCGTACCGCAGGAACGCTCCTCCCGGCCGCCGCGGCCGTCGTGGTGGCGGGAGTCGGCATCGGTCAGGTGCTGCCCACCGGGGGGTCCGACGACCTTGCCGGAGCCGGGTCCGATGCCGTCACGTCGGACTCCGGCGATGCCGCCGAGGGCCCGATGTCCGCCCGAGAGTCCGACGAGGCCTACGACGCCGAGAGCGCCGGTCCCGGCGACGACCTCGCGGACGAGAAGCGCGCGCGGTCCCAGCAGCCGGCTCCGACCGCCAGCCAGCTCCTCGGCGAGGCCGGCGCCCTCAGCAGCGACACCGCGCTGAAGCCCCGGAGTCCGCAGGCTGCGAGGCGCCGCCCCGGCTGGTCACCGGCTACGCCGTCTGCGCCGGGCCCGACGTCGGCACGGGGTCCGCGGTCCCGGTCACCCTCGACGGCCTGCCGGCCACGCTCGTCTTCCGCGCCCCGAGCGGCAGCCGCCAGCGGGTCGACGTGTTCCTGTGCGGCGAGCGTGAGGCATTCCGCACGCTCGAGCTCCGCGCACCCTGATCGTGGACTGGCCGGCCGGCTGGAACATTCGCCGCCTACGATCGGTTGCACACGGCGTACCGCCCATCCCGATCCCTCAGGAGCCCTGTCCGCATGTCTCAAGATGCATACCGTGAAGTTCGCAACGTCATCATCATCGGTTCGGGACCCTCGGGCTACACAGCCGCGGTCTACGCCGCGCCTGTCGCTCAACCCGCTGGTGTTCGAGGGCTCGGTGACCGCCGGTGGTGCGCTGATGAACACCACCGAGGTGGAGAACTTCCCCGGCTTCCGCGACGGCATCATGGGCCCGGCCCTGATGGACGAGATGCGCGCCCGGGCCGAGCGCTTCGGCGCCGAGCTGGTCTCCGACGACATCGTGTCCGTGGAGCTGGCGGGCGACATCAAGGTCGTGCGTACGGCGGATGGCGAGTTCCGCGCCCGCTCGGTGATCCTCGCGACGGGGTCGGGCTATCGCAAGCTGGGCCTGCCCCGCGAGGAGGAGCTCTCCGGCCGCGGCGTCTCTGGTGCGCGACGTGCGACGGCTTCTTCTTCCGCGAGCAGGCGATCGCCGTCATCGGCGGCGGCGACTCGGCCGTGGAGGAGGCGACCTTCCTGACCCGCTTCGGCTCGAAGGTCTATCTGATCCACCGCCGCGACGAGCTGCGCGCCTCCAAGATCATGCAGGAGCGCGCGTTCGCCGACCCGAAGCTCGAGATGGTCTGGAACTCCGAGATCGCCTCGATCAACGGTGACGACCGCCTCGAGTCGCTGACCCTGCGCGACACGGTGACGGGCGACGAGCGCCAGCTCGACGTGACCGGCCTCTTCATCGCCATCGGCCACGACCCGCGCTCCGAGCTGCTCACCGGCGGAGTCGACCTCGACGACGACGGCTACGTCCTCGTCAAGCACCCCTCGACCGCCACCAACCTGCCGGGCGTCTTCGCCGCGGGCGACCTCGTCGACCACCACTACCGCCGGGCGATCACCGCTGCCGGCACCGGGTGCGCCGCCGCCCTCGACGCCGAGCGCTACATCGCCCACCTCGACCACGTCGCGTCCACCGCCGGCCCCGCCGACGCCACAGCGCGTGAGGTCGAGGAGACGGTGCAGGTCTCGGGCTGACCTTCGCCCGTTTCCGCCGCATCTCCATGTAACCGGCGTTTACTCGCACTGAACGGCCGTTGCGTCGGCCGTCCAGTCGATGTAAACGCCGGTTACATTTTTCTGGGCTCTGCACGGCGCCCGCCGCTGTGACGCCGCGCGAACCCACCCACGACGGACCGGGAACAGATGTCGGCGGCGTGGTGTTGACTGATCTACAGACGTCACCAGACAACCGAAAGGGCACCCCCGTGGGCAACATCTCCGCCGTCACCGACGCGCAGTTCGACGAGCAGGTCCTCAAGTCCGACAAGCCCGTCCTCGTCGACTTCTGGGCCGAATGGTGCGGCCCGTGCCGCCAGTCGCCCCGATCCTCGACGAGATCAACGCCGAGCACGGCGAGAAGATCACGTTCCTCAAGATGAACGTCGACGAAAACCCGGTCACGCCCTCGTCCTACCGCGTCACCGGCATCCCGACGATCAACGTCTACCGGGGCGGCGAGGTCGTGAAGTCGATCGTCGGCGCCAAGCCGAAGGCCGCGCTCCTCAAGGAGCTCGCAGACTTCATCTGAGTCGAAGCCACGAACACCTCGGTCCGCATCCGCGGCCCGAGGTGTTCTGCATTCTCAGGGCTCCGTCCGGTGCGTGGTCTTCGGCGCCGGTGCCGGCACTGGTCGTACGGCGCCCCACAACCGTTCCAGCGCCAGCTCCACCTCCGACTTCCACGTGACGACGGACCGCAGGTCCATCCGCATCCGGGGCGTGGTGACGTGCGCCCGCTGCGTCTTGAAGCCGACCCGCCCGAGGAACTCCGCCGGCATCACGCAGCCGACCGTGCGGCCGCGGGTGTCCCCGAAGGCCTCGACCGCGTTGATCTGCCGCTTGACCGGGTCGCGCGCCATCCCCTGCACCGGGAGCCGGCCGATGCCACCGCGGCGGGCCGACGGATCGACGTACACCGTCGAGAGCAGGACGGCGTCGGGCGACGGCGGGAACGTCGGGATCCCCGCGGCGCCCGGGAAGTAGGCGACCGGCGCATAGATGGCGTGCCCGACGACCTCACCGTCGATCAGCGCGACGCGACCGGCCGAGCCCCACTCGCGCAGCACCCGGGAGAGCCGAGGCTTCGCGGGCCTCCGTCTCCTCGCCGGCGGAGAAGCGTGCGCGGCTGACCGGATCGGTGCTCCAGAACAGGCAGGAGCGACACGGCTCGGCCACCCGCGCGAGGTGGTCGAGCGTGAGCGGAGCTGTCCGCCGGGCCATATGCCCATGTTAGGTCGGATCGCCTGCTGCGAGGATGGCTCCATGCGCCAGATCCGCCAGAGCAAGAAGCTGCAAGGTGTCCGCTACGACGTGCGGGGTCCGATCCTCGTCGAGGCACAGCGCCTCGAGGCAGAGGGCCACCGGATCCTCAAGCTCAACATCGGCAACACGGCACCCTTCGGCTTCGAGGCACCCGAGGCGATCCCGGCCGACATGATCCACCACCTGCCACAGTCGCAGGGCTACAGCGACTCGCAGGGGATCTACTCCGCCCGCACGGCTGTCATGCACTACTACCAGTCCCACGGGCTGCGCGAGACCAGCGTCGAGGACATCTTCATCGGCAACGGCGTCTCCGAGCTGATCGGCATGGTGCTGCAGGCCTTCCTCGACGACGGCAACGAGATCCCGGTGCCCGCCCCCGACTACCCGCTGTGGACCGGCGCGATCACCCTGTCGGGCGGTACGGCGGTGCACTACCGCTGCGACGAGGAGAACGGCTGGAACCCCGACTCCGGCCGACATCGAGTCGAAGATCACCGAGAACACGCACGGGCTGGTGATCATCAACCCGAACAACCCGACCGGTGCCGTCTACAGCGAAGACATCGTGAAGGGCCTGATCGACATCGCGCGCCGCCACCAGCTGGTGGTCTTCGCCGACGAGATCTACGAGAAGATCCTGTTCGAGGACGCCCAGCACCACCACGCGGCAACCTTCGCCGGCAACGACGTCCTCTGCCTGACCTTCAGCGGGCTGTCCAAGGCCTACCGCGTGTGCGGCTACCGCGCCGGCTGGTTGATGATCTCCGGCCCGAAGGAGATCGCCACCGACTTCCTCGAGGGGCTGACCCTGATCGCCAACATGCGCATGTGCGCCAACGTGCCCGCCCAGCACGCGATCCAGACGGCGCTCGGCGGCTACCAGTCCGTCGAGGAGTTCATCGGGCCCGGCGGCCGCTTCTACGAGCAGTCGATGCTCGCCGACCGGCTGCTCAACGAGATCCCCGGCGTCTCCAACGTGACGCCCAAGGGCGCGCTCTACTGCTTCCCCGCCTGGACCCGGCGGTCTACGAGATCGATGACGACCAGCAGTTCGTGATCGACCTGCTCGCGCGAAGAAGATCCCGGTCACGCACGGCACGGGCTTCAACTGGTTCGAGCCCGACCACTTCCGCCTCGTCACGCTGCCGGAGGCGTCCGTGCTGGAAGAGGCGATCGGCCGCATCGGTGACTTCTTGGCGACACGGCGGTAGTTGCGCACGCCCGTAGGCTCCCGCTCATGCGCGATCTCACCTATCCCCCGGTCATCGTCACCGCCAAGGCAGGGTTCCGTCTGCTCGGCCAGCGGTTCCAGATGACGGGCACCGAGCACGTGCCCCGCACCGGCGGCGTCCTGCTGGCCTACAACCACATCAGCTACGTCGACTTCGTCTACGGCGGCCTCGCCGCCAACCCCTCCGGGCGCAAGGTGCGCTTCATGGCGAAGAAGGAGCTCTTCGACCACGCAGCGGTCGGGCCCTTCATGCGCTCGCTGCACCACATCGAGGTCGACCGTGGTGCGGGCGAGGGGTCCCCGGCGACCGCGCTGGACTACCTCAAGGCCGGTGAAGCGGTCGGCATCTTCCCCGAGGCCACCATCTCGCGGGCGATGGAGCTCAAGGAGTTCAAGTCCGGTGCCGTTCGGATCGCGGCCGCGGCCGGCGTGCCGCTGGTGCCGGTGATCCTGTGGGGCACACAGCGGATGATGACCAAGGACCACCCGCGCGACTTCTCCCGCGGCACCACGATCGCGATCACCGTCGGGGAGCCGATGCACCCGACGACGTCCGACAACGCCGTCGCCCAGACCTGCAGTCCTGCACGCGCGCATGAACGAGATGCTGGAGAAGACCATTGCGGCCTACCCGACCAAGGAACAGCCGCCCGGCTCCCGGTGGGTGCCCCAGCGTCTGGGAGGTACGGCGCCGACGCTCGACGAGGCCGCCGAGATGGACGTCGCGGAGAAGCGAGAGCGGGCCCGGAAGCGCGCTGAGAAGCGTGCCGCCCAGAAGTAGTCAAGTTGTTCTATTGCTAGATCGCTTTATTGCTGAATCGCTTTGTCGACAATCAGTGTTTGTGCAGGTCAGAGCCGTTTGGCCCCTGTCGGAGTCCCCGCCCAAGCGGGGACTCCTGCACATATGGGGCGTTGCAGAGGCTGTTGCTGTTTGATTTCGGTACGTCGGCGCGTGGGGATGGCGGCGATGGCGGTGTTGAGGGTCGTCGGCCGGGCGCGCGCCCGGCCGATCTCGTCAGGTGGCCAGTGCTGCGGTGGTGTGGCGGTGGAGCTTGAGCAGGTTCACGACTGCGGCGGCGAGGTTGAGTTCGCTGGTGGCCGCGGCGAGTCCTCGGCGGCTGAAGCGGCGTAGTCCGGTCTGGTCTTTGAGGTGTGCGTTGACTGGTTCCACGGTTGCGCCGCGGTGGGCGTAGGCGGCGAGTCCTTCGGGTGTCTTCATCTGGTGCCGCATGCGTTCGAGCGGGCTCGCGTCGGGCGGTGGTGGGCCGGTCCGCGGGTCGTCGGCGGCCTCGTCGGCGAGTCGTCGGTCCTTGCCGGTGGCGATGAGCCGGTTGGGTCCGGGGGCGGTGAGGTTGTCCATCGAGCAGTAGCCGGCATCGGCCGGGACCAGCCCGATCTCATCGTCACCGCCGTCGTCGGCTCGTGTGTGGGCGATGGTCCTCGCGGCGCTCTGGGCTGCGTTCATCATCGGTTGCAGGCAGTCCATGTCGGTGGGCGCCCGGGACAGCATCAGCGCCGGGGATCAGGTGGTCGGCGGTGACCGCGAGCTGGGCGTTGTAGCCCTGCACCCAGCCCGTACGCGTGTTCATGACCCGGCTCTGCGGGTCGGTCAAGTTCGCCTTCCGGGTGCTCGCACGGCCCATGCTCTTGCGGGGGTGGGGAGCCGCGGTGGCCGCGCGACGCTCAAGGGCTGCCAGCCGCTCGCGCAGCCGGCGGACCTTCCATGACACCAACTGTGGCCGTTGCCCGCTGGGGCGGCGCGTGCCGTGGGTGCGAGCCGCTTCCCGGACGCCCTCCCGGGCCGCGACCCGTGCCGCGGCCTCCCGCTCGGCCGCGGCAAGTTCCTCACGCAGGGCCGCGGCCCGGACCTGCCGGGTTTGTGCGCGTCGCTCGGCCTCATCGGCGGCTTCCTCGGCCTGCTTGGTCTTCTCCTTCTCGATCTCGGCCAGCGCGGCCTTGATCGCGGCCGCGCGGGTGGCCGGGTTGGCGAACTCGGGGGCCAGCTCATCACCGTGCTTGTCGCCGTACAGCTCGTCCTCGGCCGCGTCGGCCGCGGCAGCCTCGGCGGCGATCTGGCGGGCGATCCGGTCGGCCTGAGCGCGCAGTGAGTCCTCGGCCCGGTTGGCGAAGATCGAGGCGTTCGCGGCGATCTTGGTGCCATCGATCGCGACCGTGCCGAGTCTGCCCATCCCGGCCTGCCCGCACAGCACCAGCACCTGCGCGAACACCTCAGCGAACCGGTCCTCATGGGTCGCGCGGAACCGGGAGATCACCGTATGGTCGGGCACATCGCGCCCGCACAACACCCGGAACGCCACGTGCTCACCGCACAGCGTCTCGATCCGTCGCGAGGAACGTTCCCCGACCGCGTAGGCATAGACCAGCACTCCCAGCAGCAGGTCCGGATCGAACGCGCGGCGCCCCGGACCGACCTTCGGGTGCCGGGCATGGAAACCGCTTGTGTCGAGCTCCTCCACGACCCCCAACACGAACCACACCGGGTGATCCTCCGGCAACCACTCACGCAACGAGGGAGGCATCAGAAACTGCTGATCACGATCAACCGGACGATACGAACGAGCCATGGCCCCAGTATTTCGGCACAGCGCTCAGAGGTCACGTACCCGGACCGGCGATTTAGCAACAGCCTCTGCAACACCCCGGAAGTGCAAGACTTGCCCCACCAGTTGCTCAGATCGGGCGGTCGGTCCGGTTGCGTGGGTCCATGACCTCGACGATCCGACGCAGGTCGTCGAGCGAGGCGAACTCGACCGTGATCTTGCCCTTGGACTTGCCGAGGTCGACCTTGACCCGGGTCTCGAACCGGTCGGAGAGTCGTTCAGCGAGATCGGCGAGCCCGGGGGCCTTGGGCTTGCTACGTTGCGCGCGTGGATGAGGTCTGACCCGGGCCCGGGGAGACGATCTCCTCGAGGCCACGCACGCTGATGCCCTCGGCAGTGACGCGGGCGGCGAGCCGGTCCTGCAGGTCGGCGTCCTCGATCGTGAGCAACGCCCGGGCGTGACCCGCGGACAGCACCCCGGCGGCGACCCGTCGCTGGACCGCAGGCGACAGCTTGAGCAGCCGGAGGGTGTTGCTGATCTGGGGACGCGAGCGACCGATGCGCTGGGCAAGCTCGTCGTGGGTGCAGCCGAAGTCCTCGAGCAGCTGCCCGTAGGCGTTGGCCTCCTCGAGCGGATTCAGCTGGGAGCGGTGCAGGTTCTCCAGCAGCGCATCGCGGAGCATGTCGTTGTCGTCGGTCTGACGCACGATCGCGGGGATGGTCTCCTCGGCCCGCGACACGGGAGGCGCCAGCGGCGCTCACCCATGATCAGCTCGTACTCGTCGACCCCGGTCTTGCGCACGACCACGGGCTGGAGCAGCCCGACCTCGGTGATGGAGTGCACCAGCTCCGCGAGCGCCTCCTCGTCGAACACCTGCCGCGGCTGGCGGTGGTTCGGGCGCACCCGGGCGATCGGGAGGTCGGCGAAGTAGGCGCCGGCGACGGTCCCCGCGTAGGGAACACCGTCAGTGGGCGCTGATGGCTCGGCGAGCGAGCCGTTGGCCGACGCGCTCCAAGTCGGAGCCGAGCCGGTGGCCTCGACGCCGTCGACGCCCTCCTCGGTCTCGGGGGTGCGGTCGGGATGAGCGACCCGAGACCACGGCCGAGTCCCCGGCGAGGCGGCTTGGGTGTGGCGCCTCATTTCGGTGCTCCCATGGTTGCGATCTCCCGGGCTGCCTCGAGATAGCTGAGTGCACCGGCCGACGCAGGATCGTAGGTCATGACCGTCTGCCCGTAGGAAGGGGCCTCGGAGACGCGCACCGAACGCGGGATCGCCGTCTTGAGCACCTCGGGCCCGAAGTGCTCGCGGACCTCGGAGGCAACACCCGACGCAAGGCGGGTGCGAGCGTCATACATGGTCAACAGGATGGTGCTGACGACGAGGTTCTGGTTCAGGTGCTTGCGCACCATCTCGACCGTCTCCAGCAGCTGCCCCCGGGCCCTCCAACGCGTAGTACTCCGCCCGGATCGGGATGAACATCTCCCGTCCGGCCACCGGGGCGTTCAGTGTCAGCAGCCCCAGCGACGGCGGGCAGTCGATGAGGACGTAGTCGAATCGGTCCTCGCCTGCTTCGGCCCGCGATCCGATCCACGCATTTGCTGCCAGCGCCTTCTGGAGCCGGGATTCACGTGCGACCACGCTCACCAGCTCGATCTCAGCGCCCGCCGGGTCGATGGTGGCCGGCACGACCCACAGTCCGGCGATCTCGTCGCTCTCCGTCATCACGTCGGCGAGTGGTTCCCCGTCGACCAGCATGTCGTACGTCGAGGGGACTCCCCGATGATGCGCCACTCCAAGGGCCGTGGACGCGTTGCCCTGCGGGTCCGGGTCGATCACGAGCACCCGCTGCCCCAGCTGCGCCAGCGCCGCGGCGACGTTCACCGTGGTGGTCGTCTTGCCGACGCCACCCTTCTGGTTCGCTACGACGAACACGCGGGTGGCATCGGGCCGTACGGCCGGGCGGTCCCGGTGCAGGTGCCCACTCCGCGCCAGCACTGATTGCTCAGCGGCACGCGCCGGGGGCGTGGTCTCGTCGTCGTACGCACTGGCGGCCTCGGCGAGCTGGCCCGCCGTACGCACCTGCCAAGCGGGTGTGGTTTCACGTGAAACCGGGCCCGAGGCGGCTGTTTCACGTGAAACACCCGCACCCTCGACCTGTGGATGAACCTTGGGTTCCTGTGGATAGGCACGCTCACCGGGCGTGGATGGTTCGGTGGAAAACCCCCACCCGGGGGAGAAGACTGCTCAGGACGGTTCGAGCCCTCGGTCACAACCGGGACCTCTCAAAATCGGTGCTGCAAGAGTGATGCTGCCTACGGTGTCGGCGATGAAGTCAACGTCGACGACGACGTGCTGCCTGTGGCGAGCGGTTGGCGGGCAAACCTACCCGCGACGGGTCCGCCCGGAGCCACCTGTAGCGCGTGGGTGCTGTGGACAAGTGCGCTGCCCGGGGTCAAGATCTCTGGCTCGGCGCAGCGGGAGCTTGCGAAGGGTGGGGCGCGCGACCTCGATCTCGGCCTCAACCGAGGACCCCTTCATCGCCACGAGCGCGCCCTGAGGAGCAACGAGTGGCATCGACCACTGGAGGAGCCGTTCGAGGGGTGCCACCGCCCGCGACGTGACGACGTCGAAGCTGTGCCGCTCCCTCACTTGCTCGGCCCGGCCACGCAGCACCGTCACCCGGTCCAGTCCCAGCCGGTCGACGACCTCCTCGAGGAAGGTCGTTCGCCGCAGCAACGGCTCCACGAGCGTGATCCGGAGATCAGGTCGCGCGATCGCCAGCACCGGGCCCGGCAGGCCCGCCCCGGAGCCGATGTCGCACACCGAGACGTCCCGGGGGATCGCTTCCCCGAGGACCGCGCAATTCAGCAGGTGCCGGTCCCACAGGCGAGGTGCCTCCCGCGGACCGATCAGTCCACGCACGACGCCATCCGTGGCCAACATGGCGGCGTACGCCTCCGCCAGCGGCAGTCGGTCGGAACCAAACACCCCCGGGCCACCTCGGGGGTCGCCGGGGGCACGGGGGGTGGCAGGTCGCTCGTTGACGTCACGGGCGCTGTTTCACGTGAAACATGGTCGTCAGGCCGGGAGGATGACGACGAACCGGCGCGGCTCGGCACCCTCGGACTCCGAGGTCAGGCCGGCCGCCGAGACGGCGTCGTGCACGACCTTGCGCTCGAACGAGGTCATCGGCTCCAGTGACACCGAGTCGCCGGTCTTCTGGACCTCCGCGATCTTCTCGGTGGCCGGGCTCACCAGCCGTTCGCGCTGCTCGGCCCGGTAGCCCGAGACGTCGAGCATGAGGCGCGACCGCTCACCGGTCTCGCGGTAGACGGCCAGACGAGTCAGCTCCTGCAGCGCATCCAACACCTCGCCCTTCGCACCCACGAGCTGCGACAGGTCGGCGCCGACGATGGACACGGCCGCCCGGTCACCCTCGACGTCCATGTCCGGGTCACCGTCGAGATCGGCGATGTCGAGGAGCTCCTCGAGGTAGTCGGCCGCAATGTCGCCCTCCTGCTCCGGGCGCTCGACCTTGGACGGGCGGTTCGACTCGGAGGAATCCACCGGCTCCTCGATGTTCGCCTCGGTGGTCACGTCCTGCTCTGCTGCCCGGGGCTCTGCTGCTTGCGCCTGTGTTGCCTGTGAATCGGTCACGTGCAAATCTCCTGCCGTCTGCGTTGTGGAATCGCGGCCGAGCCGCGGGGAATCGTGGGGGCTAGTTGCCCTGTTGCTTCTTCTTCGCCCGGCGCTGCGCCTTGGTCTGGCGCTTCGGCTGTACGCGGGGCGGGCCGCTCTTCCACGGCGGCCTCCGTAGCGGACGACTCCGCGCTCGACTGAGCCTCGATCGTCAGGCCCTTGCGGGCGGCCTTGGCCCCCGGCACGCTCTTCCTTGGCCTTCTCGGCCGGCGTGCCGGGAGCCGGGTTGTTGCGGATCACGTAGAACTGCTGGCCCATCGTCCACAGGTTGGAAGTCGTCCAGTAGAAGAGGACACCCACCGGGAAGGCGATACCACCGACGGCGAACACCACGGGGAGCACGTAGAGCAGCATCTTCTGCTGCTGCGCGTAGGGACCGGTAAGCGCATCGGCCGGCATGTTCTTGCTCATCAGCTGACGCTGCGTGAGGAAGGTCGTGATCGTCATCGCGATCACGAGCACCGCGGCCAGCAACCGGACACCCCAGTCGTCCGTCTGCAGGAACGTGTCCGAGATCTTGGCTCCGAGGAAGACAGCGTCGCCGAACTGCCTATTCAGCGTCTCCGTCATCAGGCCACGCTCGTGCCCGGGGTCCTTCGCCGCCCGGTCGATCAGTCGGAAGAGCGCCGGGAAGATCGGCATCTGGAGCAGGATCGGCAGGCACGAGGCGAACGGGTTGGTGCCCGAGTCCTTGTAGAGCTTCATCGTCTCCTGCGCGAGACGCTCACGGTCATGGCCGTACTTCTTCTGCAGCTCCTTGACCTTGGGCTGGATCAGCTGCATGTTCCGACTCGACTTGATCTGCTTCACGAACAGCGGGATCAGCGCCATCCGGATCACCGGGGTCAGGCCGATGATCGACAGCACCCGAGCAACGCCGGACGCCTCGCCGAACAGCCCACCGAAGAGTTTGTGGAACCCCACCAGCACAGCGGAGATCACGTAGTACAGCGGCGTCATGATGTAGCTGCCGATGGCACCGAAGAAGTCGAGCACTCAAGCTCCCCGGGTCGGGGTCGCACTCGCACTCACGGTGCGAGGGGGACTGTGTCGATGGGGTGGAACCGGGTCATACCCGCCGGCCGCCCACGGGTGGCAGCGGGACAATCGGCGTACAGCAAGCCACACACCGCGAAGGGCACCGTGCTCGGTGACCGCTTCGAGGGCGTAGGCCGAGCATGATGGGTGATAGCGACACACACGGCCGTAGAGCGGGCTGATCAGCGCGGTAGGCGCGCAGGAACCAGATCAGCGGGTATTTCACTTCGTCACCCCTGGTCAGACAACGGCGCAGGTCGGCGTCGAGTTCCGCGTAGGACGCGATCGAGGAGGCCGGCAACGCCCGCACCACGAGCACAGCAGAACCCGGAAGCCCCGCCAGTGCAGGCAGGTGCTCCCGGGTCAGGTGTCGTAGTCGGCGCTTCACGCGGTTGCGGACCACGGCGTTGCCCACGGCCTTGCTGACCACGAAACCCACGAGCGTCGGCTGGCCGGACGCGTGGAGGTCGAGGTGGACCACGAGGGTGCTGGACCCGCAGCGACGACCCGAGCGGACAGTCCGCCGAAAGGCGTCACTGTCGCTGAGTCGGTGCGCCGCCGGCAGCACGAGCGTGGTCGCCGCAGGCGCAGCCGTCAGACGGCCGGGCTGTTGCGGCCCTTGCGGCGACGTGCCGACAGGATCGAGCGGCCGGCGCGGGTGCGCATGCGCAGGCGGAAACCGTGCACCTTGTGACGACGACGGTTGTTCGGCTGGTACGTACGCTTGCTCACGAGCTTCTCTCCGATGCAGTTTCTCTTGGGGTGTCCACTCCACAGGCGGGAAGGTGCGTACGGCGAACAGAGTGGTCGCCGTACTTGGCTCTTCGGCCGGCACCGCCCACCCACCGCGTGCACCCGGCTGGGGCACGGAGTCGTGGACATGCGGCACCCGTCGACACGGAGTGACCGGCCAACGGTACGCGCTGGCGAATCAGGGTCAAACTCAGGACTGTGCCACAACGGGCCAGCCTGTGGATGACGGCTTGCCGAGGCGTTTCGCTGGTTGTTAGGTTGCGCTGCACCGGGGTTCTCGGAACCGCTGGTGTGACGGTGGTTCTCGGGTCGCAGGGGGTCGGTCGCCAGTCTGCCCATCTGCGCTCTGACCTGCACACATAGGGTGTGCTCAACAGGGCGAGCAATGCGCGGTGTGACCCCGTGTCACCTCCGAGTGCCAGTGGTTCACAGACTGTGGACAACTCTGTGGACGACGACGCACCCAACGGCAGGCCGAACAACCAGACGCAGGAGAGGTAGGCCGGTGGACGACCACGCCAACGAGCACGCCAACACCCGGGGACGCGACCACGCCCCAGACCGGGGGCAAGACCTCGGAACCGTCTGGCGAGCCATCGTCCATGACCTCCAGCCCAACCAGCGGGCGTGGTTGCGCGCGAGCGAGCCGGTGACGCTGCACGAGAGCACGGCGATCATCGCGGTGCCCAACGACTTCACTCGTGGTCAGCTCGAGGGCCGGCTGCGCGCCCAGCTCGAGGATGCGCTCAGCGAGTCCTTCGGCCGCGAGATCCGGCTGGCCGTGAGTGTGAACCCGTCGCTCGAGGACCGGTCTCCCCAGACACACATCCATGAAGAGACAAGTCCATCAAGCGACATGTCGACAAATAGAGTCATGGACGACGGCACGCCGCCCGGCCTGATCGCCACCTCCAGTCCCGCCGCGCCACCCGCAAGCGACACGCTCGCGCCCGAGCCGTCCGCGGATCGGCGTGCGCACTCGGCGCTCGAGACCGGGCTCAATCCCAAGTACACGTTCGAGACCTTCGTCATCGGCTCGTCCAACCGGTTCCCGCACGCGGCCGCGGTCGCTGTGTCCGAGGCACCGGGCAAGGCCTACAACCCGCTGCTCGTCTACGGAGAGTCCGGTCTCGGCAAGACCCACCTGCTGCACGCCATCGGTCACTACGTGCGCAGCCTCTACACCAACGCGAAGGTCCGCTACGTCTCGAGCGAAGAGTTCACCAACGAGTTCATCAACGCGGTGCGCGACGACCGGCAGGACCGGTTCAAGCGTCGCTACCGCGACGTCGACGTGTTGCTGATCGACGACATCCAGTTCCTGCAGGGCAAGACCCAGACGCAGGAGGAGTTCTTCCACACCTTCAACACGCTCCACAACGCCAACAAGCAGATCGTGCTCACCTCAGACCCGGGCGCCCAAGAAGCTCGAGGCGCTCGAGGAGCGACTGCGCAACCGGTTCTGAATGGGGCCTCATCACCGATGTCCAGCCACCCGAGCTGGAGACCCGGATCGCGATCCTGCGCAAGAAGGCAGCGATGGACCGGCTCACCGCGCCGCCGGACGTGCTCGAGTTCATCGCCTCCAAGATCCAGACCAACATCCGTGAGCTCGAGGGAGCCCTGATCCGGGTCACCGCCTTCGCCAACCTCAATCGCCGGGACGTCGACATGAGCCCGGCCGAGATCGTGCTGCGCGACCTGATCCCTGAGGGTGCGGAGCCGGAGATCACGCCGGGACTGATCATCGCCCAGACGGCCGCCTACTTCGGGGTCTCGATCGAGGACCTCACCGGCCCGAGCCGCGGGCGCCACCTCGTGATGGCCCGCCAGATCGGGATGTACCTGTGTCATGAGCTCACCGAGCTGTCGCTGCCGAAGATCGGCGCCGAGTTCGGCAATCGCGACCACACGACGGTGATGTACGCCGACCGCAAGATCCGGCAACTGCTCGCGGAGCGTCGCGCGGTGTTCAACCAGGTCTCCGAGCTCACCAACCGTTTGAAGGTCCAGGCGCGTCAAGCCTGAATCCAAATCTGTGGAGGACGTGTGATTCAGACCCGCGTGTCATCCACAGGCCCTGTGCGTTGCGGGGACCGAACCACAGGGGTCCGAGTCCTCTGCACAGGGCGCCCCGCTGGTGAACAGCGTGGCGCACACCCCCTGTGCACTCCGATCGAGCGCGCTGACCTGCACAAACAGAAGTTGTCCACAGTTTCCACAGACGCTATTACTCCTATGTACCTGTAACCGGAATGAATCCCGGGAACCACTGAACGAGGCCTTGCACGGGGACAACCGGGGGCTAGCCACCCGATTCGCCTCTCAGCCATGGCAGGATTCACAATCCGCGCGTCCGTGCGACCCAGCTGACCGACCAACAGCACGTCCCCAGAGGAGCCCGAAGTGAAGTTCCGCGTCGAACGCGACGTCTTCGCCGATGCCGTTGCCCGGGCTGCTCGCAGCCTTCCGGTTCGTCCCAGTTCACCCGTCCTCGCCGGCCTGCTCATCGAGGCCAGCGATGCCGGTCTGGTGCTCTCCACCTTTGACTACGAGACCTCCGCCCGTGCTGACCTCACGGCCGAGGTCAGCGACGAGGGCAGTGCCCCGGTCAGCGGTCGCCTGTTGGCCGACATCTGTCGCAGCCTGCCCGCCAAGCCGATCGAGATGCAGCTCGACGGTCCGCGCGTCTCACTGACCTGTGGCTCGGCCCGCTTCAGCCTGCAGACGATGCCGGTCGATGACTACCCCAAGCTCCCGCAGATGCCGGCCGCGACCGGCACCGTGTCCAGCAACGACTTCGCGCACGCCGTCGCCCAGGGCAGTCACCGCCGCCGGCCGCGACGACATGCTGCCCGTCCTGACCGGCGTGCGGATCGAGATCGACGGCTCGACCATGTCGCTGCTGGCCACCGACCGCTTCCGTCTCTCGCACCGTGAGCTGACCCTGGAACCCGCAGACCCCCGACGCGTCCGTGGCCGCCCCTGGTCCCCGCCAAGGTGCTCGGCGACACGGCCAAGTCACTGACCTCCGGCTCCGAGGTCACCATCGCGTTGAGCTCCGGCGACGGCGGCGAGGGCCTGATCGGGTTCGAGGGCAGTGGCCTCGGCGGCCTGCGCCGTACGACCACCCGACTCCTCGACGGCGAGTTCCCCAAGGTGCGATCGCTGTTCCCGAGCGAGCACCTCACGGTCGCCAAGGTGAAGAAGGACGATCTGATCGAGACGGTCAAGCGCGTCGCCCTCGTGGCCGAGCGCAACACCGCGGTCCAGCTCAAGTTCGCCGACAACCAGCTCGTCCTCGATGCCGGCACCGGTGACGAGGCGCAGGCGACCGAGGTCATCGAGGCCGAGATCAACGGGGACGACCTGACGACCGGGTTCAACCCGCAGTTCCTGCTCGACGGCCTGACCGCCCTCGACGGCGAGTACATCGACCTCGCCTTCACCCGGGCCAGCAAGCCGGTCGTCATCTCGAGCACTGACGGCGGCGAGACCGACTCGTTCCGCTACCTGCTGATGCCGCGCCGCTTGCTCAGCTGATGAGTCAGGCGCGGTCACGGGTTTCGGCGCGTCCTTGCGACCTCGTTCCTCGGTCGCAGGCCTCGCTCAACCTCCCTCGCCACGCCGTGTCCTCGTTCCTCGGACGCGGCTAGGCTCACGACATGGACATCGGACTCGTCGGGCTCGGCAAAATGGGTGGCAACATGCGCGAGCGGTTGCGCCGCGGCGGCCACAC
Organism: Nocardioides sp. B-3; assembly: GCF_024703895.1. Classification (GTDB taxonomy): domain Bacteria; phylum Actinomycetota; class Actinomycetes; order Propionibacteriales; family Nocardioidaceae; genus Nocardioides. Next base: position 1,733,728 of record NZ_CP087968.1, on the reverse strand, counting down.
GGTCGTCGGCTACGACCTGCAACCCCGACGTCAGCGACGTCGCCTCGCTCGCCGAGATGGTCGAGAAGCTGCCCTCCCCCAAGGTCGTGTGGGTGATGGTCCCGGCCGGTGACCCGACACGGCAGACCGTCGCGGAGCTCGGCGGCCTGCTCTCCGAGGGCGACGTGATCGTCGACGGCGGCAACTCGCGCTGGACCGACGACCCGGCCAACGCCGAGTCGCTCAAGGACCGGGGCATCGGCTACGTCGACTGCGGAGTCTCCGGCGGCGTCTGGGGTCTCGAGAACGGCTATGCCCTGATGTACGGCGGTGACGCGGCCGACATCGCGAAGGTGCAGTTCGCCTTCGACACCCTGAAGCCCGAGGGCGACTTCGGCGCCGTACACGCCGGAAAGGTCGGGGCCGGGCACTTCTCGAAGATGGTCCACAACGGCATCGAGTACGCCATCATGCAGGCCTACGCCGAGGGCTGGGAGCTGCTGGAGAAGGCCGAGCTCACCGACAACGTCACCGAGGTCTTCCGCTCCCGGCGCGAGGGCACCGTCATCCGCTCGTGGCTGCTCGACCTGATGGTCAACGCACTCGACGAGGACCCGGGCCTGTCCCAGATCGCCGGCTACGCCGAGGACTCGGGAGAGGGTCGATGGACGGTCGAGGCCGGCATCGAGAACGCCGTCGCCACGCCCGCCATCACCGCGGCGCTCTACGCCCGCTTCGTCTCCCGCCGGGACGACTCGCCGACGATGAAGGCGATAGCCGCGATGCGCAACCAGTTCGGCGGGCACGCCGTGAAGACGGCCGCGCCTGCGGGTGGCGATGCTGCTGTCGAACAGGGCGCCCCCGACCAGTCGGCGGCAGCCCAGCAGGCCGGTGCGGGCTCCGGGCACGAAGCCGGGGAGAGCTAGACCTCTCTTGCACGTCGCGCACCTGACCCTGCACAACTTCCGCTCGTATGCCGACCTCGACGTCGAGCTGGAGCCGGGTGCGACGGCGTTCATCGGACGCAACGGCCGGGGCAAGACCAATCTCGTCGAGGCGATCGACTACCTCTCGCGCCTGTCCTCGCACCGCGTTGCGTCGGACGCTCCGCTGGTCAAGGCCGGATGCGACCGGGCGCTGATCCGCGCCGCAGTCGTGCGCAGCGGCCGCACCGCGATCCTCGAGGTCGAGCTCAACCCGGGCCGCGCCAACCGGGCCCGGATCAACAAGTCGCCGCTCCCCCGGCCGCGCGAGCTGATCGGCGTCGTGCGCACCGTCGTCTTCGCCCCCGACGACCTGACTCTGGTCAAGGGCGACCCGTCGGACCGACGCAAGTTCCTCGACGACCTGCTGATCCTGCGCGCCCCGCGCCCGGCCGGCGTGCGTTCCGACTACGACCGGGTGCTCAAGCAACGCAACAGCCTGCTCAAGACGGCCGGGCTCGCCCGGGGTGATTCACGTGAAACCGCCCTGTCGACATTGGCGGTCTGGGACCTGCAGCTCGCCAGTGTCGGGGCCGAGCTGCTCGCGGCCCGGTTGCGCCGCGGTCGACGAGCTGCGCCCCTACCTCGGCAAGGCCTATGAGGCCGTGGCCCGCGGCGCCAGTCGCGACGACGCCGAGATCGACTACAAGGCGTCCTTCGACCTTCCCGACGACAAGACGCAGCTCGAGGCTCATCTCCTCGCCGAGCTCGAGCGCCGCCGCAAGGACGAGCTCGACCGTGGCATCTCCCCGGTCGGCCCGCACCGCGACGAGCTGGTGCTGACCCCGGGCAACGGCGACCTCAGGCTGCCGGTCAAGGGCTATGCCTCGCACGGGGAGTCGTGGTCGTTCGCACTGGCGATGCGGCTGGCGTCCTACGACCTGCTCAGGGCCGACGGCGACGACCCGATCCCGGTGCTGGACGACGTGTTCGCCGAGCTCGACTCCGAGCGTCGCGCCCAGCTCGCCGAGCTCGTGGCCGGCGCCGAGCAGGTCCCGGGTCACGGCGGCCGTGGCCGCGGACGTGCCGCAGTCCCTGCAGGGGATCCGGTTCATCGTGGCCGACGGTGAGGTACGCCGCGATGTCTGACGAGACCCCCGGACGACGCCCCCGACGAGGGCCACCGAGACGACGGCCTCGACTACGCCCGCTCGGCGCGAAAGGCGGCCGGCTCGGGGCCGGGCAAGGCGCCGCGACGCCGTACGGGCGGGGACTTCCGTCGCCTGCACGGTCCCTGAAATCGTCCGGCGCGCACCCGGACGACCGTGACCCGCAGCTGCTGGACTCGGCGATGAAGCGGATGATCAGCCAGCACGGCTGGGAGCTGGACCTGCGCGTGCAGGCGGTGTTCGGCCGCTGGGCCGAGCTGGTCGGCGAGGAGGTCGCATCGCACTGCACGCCGGAGTCGCTGGCCGAGACGCGGCTGATCGTGCGCACCGACTCGACCGCCCGGGCGACCCAGCTCAAGCTGCTCACCCCGACCATCGTCAAGCGCCTCAACGTCGAGCTCGGCGACGGGATCGTGACCGTGATCGACATCCGGGGACCGCACCTGCCGAACTGGAAGAAGGGCCGTTTCACCACCCGCGACGGCCGGGGGCCGAGGGACACCTACGGGTAGGGCGATCTACCGATCTGAGGGGCGCCCGGACGTATGGGGACTCCACCGCCCCCCTGTTCGGCGCTCCGTTCTGCCCTCTCCGGGACGCAAAGGGGCCCATTTCATCCACAGATCCCCCGTTCCCACGGGTGGTGCGTGGATTCTGGGCCTCTGGCGGCTAGACTCAGGCGTTGGGTCGTGAACTGAATCAGTCACGACCTTCGTCTATGTCCCGCACCCCCTCGGGGGAGCCAGCAGAAGAGGTTTGCGTGAGCGACGCCCGAGTCCCCGAGCAGCCCAATGGTGTCGAGTACGACGCCTCCGCCATCCGAGTCCTCGAGGGTCTTGAGGCCGTGCGCAAGCGGCCCGGCATGTACATCGGCTCCACCGGCGAGCGCGGTCTGCACCACCTCATCTGGGAGATCGTGGACAACGCGGTCGACGAGGCGATGGCCGGCTACTGCGACCGGATCGTGGTCACGCTGCAGGAGGACGGCAGCGTCCGAGTCGAGGACAACGGTCGCGGCATCCCCACCGACACCGCCCCCGGCGCCGACATGCCGGCCGTGACGATGGCGCTGACGCTGCTGCACGCGGGTGGCAAGTTCGGTGGCGGCGGCTACAAGGTCTCCGGCGGTCTGCACGGTGTCGGCGTCTCGGTGGTCAACGCGCTGTCGAGGCTGCTGATCGTCGAGGTGCGCAACCGTGGCCACCTGTGGCGCCAGAGCTTCGTGCACGGAGTGCCCCGGGCCGAGCTGGAGCAGGTCCGCCCGATGGAGCCCGGTGAGCGCACCGGCACCACGGTGACGTGGTGGGCCTCCGAGGACACCTTCGAGACCACGACCTACAACCTCGAGACCATCACCAACCGCTTCCGCGAGATGGCCTTCCTCAACAAGGGCCTCGAGATCGTCGTACGCGACGAGCGCGCGCACGCCGACGACATCGCCGACGCGGTGGAGGACGGCACGATCGACGCCTCCGTCGACCGGGCCACCTCGGATGCGATCAAGAAGACCGACGCGGGCCTCGAGCGGGTCTTCAAGTACGACCGCGGCCTCGTCGACTACGTCGAGCACCTCAACCGCCGCAAGGACAAGGCCAACCCGACGATCATCTCCTTCGAGGCCGAGAGCCCGGAGTCGACCGGCGCGCACATGAGCCTCGAGGTCGCGATGCAGTGGAACACCTCCTACACCGAGTCGGTCCACACCTTCGCCAACGCGATCAACACCCACGAGGGCGGCACCCACGAGGAGGGCTTCCGCTCGGCGCTCACCTCCCCGGTCAACCACTGGGGCGAGGAGTGGGGCCAGATCAAGAAGAAGGAGGACCGCGTCTCCGGCGACGACATCCGCGAGGGTCTCACCGCCATCATCTCGATCAAGATGGAGGAGCCGCAGTTCGAGGGCCAGACGAAGACCAAGCTCGGCAACACCGAGGCCAAGGGCTTCACCCAGCGCATCGTCAACGACCAGCTGGGCGCCCTGGTTCGAGCAGAACCCCGCCGAGGGCAAGGACATCGTCCGCAAGTCCCGAAGCCGCGGCGACCGCACGCATCGCCGCCCGCAAGGCGCGCGAGCTGGCGCGTGGCCGCAAGGGCCTGCTCGGCGGCGGTGGCCTGCCCGGCAAGCTCAGCGACTGCCAGTCGACCAACCCGGCCGAGTGCGAGGTCTTCATCGTCGAGGGTGACTCGGCCGGCGGCTCCGCCCGTCAGGGCCGCGACCCGCGCGTGCAGGCGATCCTCCCGATCCGCGGCAAGATCCTCAACGTCGAGAAGGCCCGCATCGACAAGGTGCTCGCCAACACCGAGGTCCAGTCGATCATCTCCGCACTGGGCACCGGCATCCACGAGGAGTTCAACTCCGACAAGCTGCGCTACCACAAGATCGTGCTGATGGCCGATGCCGATGTCGACGGCCACCACATCAACACGCTGCTGCTGACGCTGCTGTTCCGGTTCATGAAGCCGCTGATCGAGCACGGCTACGTCTACATGGCCCAGCCCCCGCTCTACCGCCTGCGCTGGAACAAGCCGGCCGAGCACGAGTTCGTCTACTCCGACGCCGAGCGCGACGCGTTGATGCGCGACGGCCTCGAGCAGGGCAAGAAGCTGCCCAAGGAGAACCCGGTCCAGCGCTACAAGGGTCTGGGCGAGATGAACGCCGACGAGCTCTGGGAGACCACGATGGACCCGGCCCACCGGATCCTGCTGCAGGTCACGCTGGAGGACGCCGCCCGGGCCGACGAGATCTTCTCGATCCTGATGGGCGAGGACGTCGAGCAGCGCCGCTCCTTCATCCAGAGAAATGCCAAGGACGTTCGATTCCTCGATATCTAGGTTTCTAAACAACTTCCTAGATTCTCCTAGATTCGACGAGAGAGACACACGGACACATGACTGAAGGCACCAGCAACCTCCTCGGTGACGGCGACGGGATCGACCACGGTCCCGGCGGGCGGATCGAGCCCATCGACCTGCAGGTCTCGATGCAGCGCAGCTACATCGACTACGCCATGGCGGTCATCGTCGGTCGCGCCCTGCCCGATGTGCGCGACGGCCTCAAGCCCGTGCACCGGCGCATCCTCTACGCGATGTACGACGGTGGCTACCGCCCCGACCGCGGCTTCTCCAAGTGCTCGCGCGTCGTCGGTGACGTCATGGGTCAGTACCACCCCCACGGCGACACGGCCATCTACGACACCATGGTCCGCCTCGCGCAGCCGTGGGTCATGCGGGCTCCGCTGATCAACGGCCGGGGCAACTTCGGTTCGCCGGGCAACGACTCCGCCGCCGCCATGCGTTACACCGAGTGCCGGATGGCGCCGCTGGCCATGGACATGGTCCGCGAGATCGACGAAGACACCGTCAACTTCCAGCCCAACTACGACGGCCGCTCCCGGGAGCCGACCATCCTGCCCGCACGGTTCCCCAACCTGCTGGTCAACGGTTCGGCCGGCATCGCGGTCGGTATGGCGACCAACATCCCGCCGCACAACCTGCGCGAGGTCTCCGAGGGAGCGATCTGGGCGCTCGAGCACCCCGACGCGACTCGCGAGGAGCTGCAGGACGCCCTGATCGAGCGGATCAAGGGGCCGGACTTCCCGATGGGCTCGCTCATCGTCGGTCGCCGGGGGCATCGAGCAGGCCTACCGCACCGGTCGCGGCTCGATCACGCAGCGCGCGGTCGTCGAGATCGACGAGGACGCCAAGGGCCGCACCTGCTCGGTCATCTCCGAGCTGCCCTACATGGTCAACCCGGACAACCTCGCGCTGAAGATCGCCGAGCTCGCCGACTCCGGTCGCATCCGGGGCATCGCCGACGTGCGTGACGACACCAGCTCGCGCACCGGCCAGCGGCTCGTGATCGTGCTCAAGCGGGACGCGGTCGCACGCGTCGTGCTCAACAACCTCTTCAAGCACACCGAGCTGCAGACCAACTTCTCGGCCAACATGCTCGCGCTGGTCGACTACGTCCCGCGCACCCTGACGATCGACCAGTTCATCAGCAACTGGGTCGCGCACCGAGTCGAGGTCATCCAGCGCCGGACCCGCTACCGCCTCGCCGAGGCCGAGAAGCGCGCACATCTACCGCGGTCTCGCGAAGGCGCTCGACGCGCTCGACGAGGTCATCGCGCTGATCCGCCGCTCCCCCGACGTCGACGAGGCCCGCACCGGGCTGATCGGGCTGCTCGACATCGACGAGATCCGGGCCAACGCCATCCTCGAGATGCAGCTGCGCTGGCTGGCCGCCCTCGAGCGCCAGAAGATCATGGACGAGCTCGCCAAGATCGAGCTCGAGATTGCCGACCTCGAGGACATCCTCGCCAACGAGCCGCGCCAGCGTCAGATCATCATCGAGGAGCTCTCCGAGATCGTCGCGAAGTACGGCACCGACCGCCGCTCGCAGATCATCGCGGCCGACGGCGACCTGTCGATGGAGGACCTGATCCCCGACGAGGAGCTCGTCGTCTCCATCACGCGCGGCGGCTACGCCAAGCGCACCCTCGCCAGCCAGTACCGCACCCAGAAGCGCGGCGGCAAGGGCGTGCGCGGCGCGACACTCGCGGCGACGACGTGGTCGAGCACTTCATCTCGACCACCAACCACCACTGGCTGCTGTTCTTCACCACGGCCGGTCGGGTCTACCGCACGAAGGCCTACAACCTGCCCGAGGCCGCGCGCGACGCGAAGGGCGGCCACGTGGCCGGCCTGCTGTCGTTCCAGCCCGACGAGGACATCGCCCGAGTGCTCGCGATCCGCGACTACGAGCAGGCCCCCTACCTCGTGCTCGCGACCCCGCAACGGCCCGGTCAAGAAGACCCGCCTCGGTGACTACAACAGCCCGCGCCGGGCCGGCGTCATCGCGATCAACTTCCGTGAGGACGACGACGCCCTGATCGGCGCCGAGCTGGTCAACGGCGACGACGACATCCTGCTGGTCTCGCGTCGCGGCCGAGCGATCCGCTTCAAGGCCGACGACGGTCAGCTGCGCCCGATGGGCCGCGCCACCTCCGGTGTCACCGGCATGAAGTTCAAGGGTGACGACTCGGTGCTGTCGATGTCGAGTGATCCGGGCCGCCCGAGTCGCGGCCGAGGAAGCGGCCGCCGACGCGAAGGACGCCGACGAGGTGAACGAGGTGAAGGAGCAGTACGTCTTCACCATGACCGACGGTGGCTTTGCCAAGCGCTCGCGGATCACCGAATACCGCACCACCGGTCGCGGTGGGCTCGGCATCAAGGCGATGACCCTGACCAACGAGGACCGCGGTGGCCTCGTCGGCGCGTTCATCGTCGAGGAGGGCGACGAGATCCTCTCGATCACCCAGGGCCGGCCGGGTCGTGCGCAGCCCGATCAACGAGCACTTCCGTGCCACCGGCCGCTCGACCCGGGGCGTGAAGTTCGTCAGCCCGAAGTCCGGCGACGCCGTCGCTGTGGTCGCTCGTTCGGTCGAGGCTCGCGACGAGGAGGAGGCCGAGCAGGCCGCCGTCGAAGGCGTCGAGGCACCCGAGGCCCCGGCGGCCACCGAGGTTGTCGAATCGCCGGATGTGGTCGACGGTGCAACAATCGAGAGTCCCGACGTTGACGCTGAGGAGTGATCATGTCTGACACCGACGCGCGCACACCGCTCACCGAGCGCATCCAGAGCGACCCTGTCCAACGCCGCGACGGAGCACCGTGCCAACGCCGTCGCCGGGACGAGCAAGCAGGGGCGCCGTACGGCGAAGCCTGCCGGCAAGTCGCCGCGCTGCGCGCGCCTGCGGCTGACCCGGATCGACCCGTGGAGCGTCATGAAGACGTCGTTCCTGCTGTCGGTCGCCTTCGGTGTCGTGACGTTCGTGGCGGTCTTCATGGTGTGGTCGGTGCTCGGCGCGGCCGGCGTGTGGGACTCCATCAACGCCACCGTCGCCAGCGTGGTGGAGGGCGACTCCAACAGCTCCGACTTCGACGTCACCAACTACCTCGGCATGGGCCGCGTCCCGGGCTTCACGCTGCTCGTCAGCATCATCGACGTGATCTTGTTGACGGCGATCGCGACCCTCACCGCGTTCCTCTACAACATGGCTGCGGCCCTGCTCGGTGGCATCGAAGTGACGCTGGCCGAGGACGAGCGCTGACGTTTTGTTGCCCCGCTCAGGCGTGCGGTAATGTTCCCCCTCGGTCGCCCTCGGGCGACCACGTCGCGCAAGCGGCACCGGGCCTATAGCTCAGACGGTTAGAGCGCTTCCCTGATAAGGAAGAGGTCAGAGGTTCAAGTCCTCTTAGGCCCACCACCCCCTGCACCCCGCCCCCTTCTAAGGTGTCTGCCATGAAGAAGCTCATCCTCGTCCTGCTGGCCGCAGCCGGCGCCGCCTTCGCGCAGAAGAAGATCAACGCGGGCAAGACCGAGCAGGCGCTGTGGGCCGAGGCGACGGACACCGTCCACAAGTCCTGACGCACCGGGCGGGCGACCGTCCCGGGGGCCTTGGCGCAATTGGTAGCGCACCTCGTTTGCAACGAGGGGGTTAGGGGTTCGAGTCCCCTAGGCTCCACCGAATCGTCATCCCACGGCGCCCACCGGACTGGCGGGCGCCGCTTCGTCGGACGTTGAGCGGGACGTCCGACGGTCTGGTCGTCCGGGAAGCCGCCTCGTCGGACGTTGTGAGGATCAGAGGGCGGCGTAGGCCACGGCGACCTCGGCGCCCGGGCGCGCGTTGTTGTTCACCAGCGCGATGTTGGCCTTCAGGCTCGCGCCGCCGGTGATCTCGACGATCCGGCCGAGCAGGAACGGGGTGGCTTCCTTGCCGTGCACGCTGGCCGCGTCCATGTCCTTGATCGCCCGGGCGATGACGGAGTCCATCTCGGACGCGGGGATCTCGTCGTCGGCGCGGATGGGGTTGACCACGGAGACGCCGCCGGCGATCCCGAGGTCCCACTTCGCCTGCATGAACGCGGCCACCTCGGTCGGGCTGTCCACGCGCATCGGCGACCGGTGACCGCTCGACCGCGAGAAGAACGCGGGGAACTCGTCGGTGCCGTAGGCCAGCACCGGCACGTGCAGCGTCTCCAGCGTCTCCAGCGTCAGGGCGATGTCGAGGATCGACTTCACGCCGGCCGAGACGACGGCGACGTCGGTCAGCGACAGCTCGGTCAGGTCGGCGGAGATGTCGAAGGACTCCGGGGCACCGCGGTGTACGCCGCCGAGCCCGCCGGTGACGAAGACGCTGATGCCCGCCAGCGCGGCCAGCCGCATGGTCGCGGCACGGTGGTGGCACCGTGGGTGCCGCGGGAGATGACGTAGGGCAGGTCGCGGACGCTGACCTTGGCGACATCGGGACTGGTCGCGAGCAGCTCGAGGGCGTCGGCGTCGAGGCCGATCTTCGGCACCCCGCCGAGGACCGCGATCGTCGCGGGGACGGCGCCGCCCTCGCGGATGATGCGCTCGACCTCGGTCGCCATCTCGACGTTCTGCGGGTAGGGCATGCCGTGGCTGATGATCGTGCTCTCGAGGGCCACCACGGGCGCGCCGTCGGCCGGGGCCCGGGCGACCTCGTCGGTGAGCTGGAGGGAGGGGTGCGGGGTGGTCATGAGAGTGCCTTCTTGATCAGTTGAGGGGTGAGGTCGGGGCGGACGGTGTGGGGGCTGGCGATCGTGAGTGCCGCGGCCGCGTGCCCGAAGCGGGCGGCCTGTTCGGGGGTGCCGCCGTCGAGGAGGACGTGGCAGAAGGCGGCGAGCATCGCGTCGCCGGCGCCGGTGACGTCCTCGACGGTGGTGGGTACGGCGGGGATCTCGACCACTCCGTCGCCACTGCTGAGGAGCGAGCCGCGATCACCGAGCCGGATCCACACGAGCTCGATGCCGCGACGGTGCAGGGCACCCGCCGCCGTACGCACCTGCTTGTCCGTGCGAGTCGGCAGGTCGGTGAGCGCCGCGAGCTCGTCGCGGTTGGGCGTGACGGCGTGGACCCGGCCGTCGAGAGCGTCCTTGAGGCCCGCGGCCTTGGGCACGCTCACCGGCTCGAAGATCGTGCGGACGCCACCGGACAGGTCGAGCGCGTGCTCGAGCGCCTCGCGGCCGAGGTTGCCGTCGATGACCACGACGCCGGCGCTCGCGATCACGTCGCGCGCGGACTGGAGCTGCTCGGGGCCGAGCTCGGCGGTGGCCTCCATGTCGGCGATCGCGACGATCAGCTCGCCGTCGGCGTCGAGGACGGCGGTGTAGGTGCCGGTGGGACGGTCCCGTGCGGGCGACGTGCTCGATCCGCACCCCGGCCGCCGCGGTGTGGCTCAGGAGGTTCTCCCCCAGCGGGTCGCGGCCGACGACACTGACGAGGTGCACGCGGTTGCCGAGGCGGCCGAGGTTCTCCGCAATGTTGCGCGCCACCCCGCCCGGCGCCATCGAGCCGTGGCCGGGGTTGCTGGTGCGGCTGGTCGCGCGGGCGTGGCTGCGCGCCTTGAGGTCCATGTTGGCGCCGCCGATCACGACTGCCCCGGGGCTCTCGGCCAGCACGTAGCCGCGACCGAGGATCGCGCCCTTCTTGCCCAGGGTTGGACAGGTGCACGTTGATCGAGGCGCGGGTGGTGCCGAGGGCCGAGGCGAGTGCCTCCCGAACCCATCAGGGGGTCACGGCGCAGCAGGTCGAGGATCTGTTGTTCGCGGTCGGTCAGCACCTAATGAGAGTAAAGGGTGCTTAGTGCGATAAGCAAGCCTTGCTCATGTAACCGGCGTTTACAAGTACTGAACGGCCCACCCAACGGCCGTTCAGTTGAGGTAAACGCCGGTTACATGGAGATGGACCGGCCCCTCAGCGACGGCGGAAGAGCGACGCGGGGTTCAGGGGCGCGAGCGCGATCCGCCAGCCGGGGGCCCGGGAGGCGAGGCGTCGGCGCTGCTCGTCGATGCGGTCCCAGTAGGGCCCGGCCGGGACCGGCTCGGTCGGCGTGAACACCGCGACGTCCGCCTCGCGGGCGAGCCTCGGCGAGATGCCCGGGGCGCGCGCCCGGGCGGGCCGCGTGCTCGCCGGGGGGGGTACGGCGATGCCGAGATCTCGCGCCGTGTCGAGAAGCTCCTCCCAGCCGCCGAGATAGGCGGTCGAGGCAAGCGCGGCGGAGCGCCGGCGCCGGCGGCGTACGCCCTTGGCGACCGGGATCGCCGCGAACGACGCGGGGATCAGCAGGAAGAGCGGCCACCGCGGCAGTGGCTCGTCCGCCTCGTCCTGCTGCGGCTGCTCCTCGAGCTCGCGCTGCTCGTCGGGTTGTTCCTGCTCCGATGGCCGCGGCTCGTCCTGCCGCTCGGGGGGCAGCCGGACCGGCGTCAGCCTCACGTCGTCGCGCTTCGGTGCGCGGTGCCCCATGAACTCGGAGGTCTCCAGCACCCGCCGGGACCCGTCGGCCACCCGGATCTCGACCCACGCGTCGAGGTGCTTGCCCTTGATGACGCCGTTCTTGGCCAGCTCGGTGCCGATCGCGACGCGAGCCGGGACGCCGAGCCGGTTGGCGAGGAGCGCCATCGTGGCGGCGTACTGCTCGTCGTTGCCGACCATCGCCGGAGCGTTGACGAACCCTTCGTCGAGGCGGATCGAGTCCCGGCCGGCCTCGAACTCGCGCTCCCAGCCGAAGGCGCCGTCGCTGTAGCGCCCGCGCAGGCGCAGGCGCTCGGCGATCTTGAAGACGGCCTGCATGTCGGTCTTCGCGCCCAGCGACCGGGCCCGGGCCGGGATGTCGAGGAAGGCCGCGGCGTCCCGGAGCTCGGTGTCCGGGGTGGGCCACGGCTTGTTCTTCTCGCTCAACCGGTCGGCGACGGGGATGGCCGAGATGACGTAGTCCTCGCGGACGTCGAGCCCACCGGGCAGCAGCGCGGTGTCGGTGGCGCGGTTGTAGCGCAGGTCGGGCAGCCGGTCGCTGGCGTAGTCGTCGTAGAACTCGAACGCCTGCATCGCCCCGATCGTCGGCACCCACGGCAGGTCCCACCGGTTGCGGATGAAGAACGTGAAGAGCTTCTCCTCGCCGGGCGCCGGGTTGTCGATGCGCGACGAGACCCGCAGGTAGCGGTCGGAGAAGTCGGTCGCGCTGGTGTCGTTGGCGGCATACCAGCGGGTGCCGTCGTAGCGGTCGAGCACCGCCACCCGCACGCGCTCGCCGCCCGCGGCGCCGCGGACGCGGGAAGAGCTTGGTGTCTGCCGGGTTGTTGTAGACGCCCGGGCCCCGGTCGCGGAAGCGGCGGAAGGCCGACAGGGGCGTCTCGACGTACGCCGAGTCGTAGGGCGTCACCGCCTCGCGGAGCACGAGGCGGCGGTCGGGGGCGATCGAGTCGATGAAGGGGAGCGTCGCCGCCGCGACCACGCCGACGACCAGCAGGGCCGAGACCACGCGACCGACGGGCACCACGCCCGGGCTCGGGTCGGCCTTGCGCCCGGCCTCGATCCGCATGCCGCGGTGACCGATCCGGGCCAGCGCCACGCCACCGAACGCCACGCCCCGGGCGACCACGGAGAAGGCCTGCGCGAAGCCGAGGAACAGCACCAGCACCAGCATCACGAACAGCGGCAGCACGGGCAGCGCGGCGCGCCTGCTGCGCAGCGCCAGCGCGGTCGCCGTACAACACAGGAAATAGGTGAGCGCGTAGGGGATCAGGAGCACCGCACCCGCACTGTCGACCGGCGGCGCGGTCTCCACCAGCGTGCGCCACGAGGTGGCGGTGCCGGACAGGATCCGGTTGAGCACCTCGGCGTCGGGGATGCCCGGGAACAGCCCGGCCGCCCCCAGCGCGAAGCCCCCGGCCGTGAGGAGGTAGGGCACGACCATGGACTCCGGGACGATGTCCATCCCGAGCCGCACGGTGATGACCAGCAGCGCCCAGCCCATCCCGATCGCCGTGCCCACGCCCGCCACGACCAGCCAGCGGTAGCCGGCGAACGTCGGCCAGAAGCCGCTGATCGCGATCGCGGTCAGCACCACGATCGCGACGAGGTCGATCCCCGCGTAGCGCGGCAGCGGCCGTGCACGGAGCTCATGCGCGTACTCGCTTCGCTCCGTGCGCGCATGAGGCACCGGACACACTGTGTTGGATGATCTCGCTCGCTTCGCTCGTTCATGACGCCGCCATCACGCCGGGGAGCTCGGCCAGCGAACCCACCGCGATCAGCTCGTGGCCGTGCTGGCGCAGCACGATCGGCGGCTCGCCGGGCGCGGCCCGCAGCACCACGCACCGGGTCTCGGCGGGCACCATCAGCATCGCCGCGGCGACGTCGTCGAGCTCGGCCCCGGCCGCTCCGGTGACCACGAACAGCAGGCTCGTCTCCGGCGCGAGCAGGATCGCGCGGTGGATCTCGGCGGGCAGCGGCTCGGCGTCGGTCTCGCGCTGCACCCGGCAGGTGGCGTCGAGCACCGCACCGGCGGGCAGCGAGGTGACCTGCTCGCGGCCACTGAGCAGGCTGACGTCGTACTCCTCGCGCGCGGCGCACATGACCAGCGACGCGGCGACGGAGACGCCGAGCTCGTACTCCTCGTCGGTGAGATAGGCGTCCGGCGTCGGGTCGAGGACGACGGTCGCGTGGTTGCCCGGTGTCGTGGTACTGCCGCACCAGCAGCTCGCCCGCCCGCGCCGATGAGCGCCAGTGCACGTGGCGCAGGTCGTCGCCGGGGACGTACTCCCGCAACGCGTGGAACGCCGAGTCGCTCATCGAGACGCGGTCGCTCGGCACGCCCTCGAGGTCGCGCACCTGCCCGGAGCCGAGGGTCGAGAGCAACGCCATCCGTGGCCGGACGTAGAGCTCGACGGGCTCGCACCAGCGCACGGTCTTGCGCAGCAACCCCAACGGATCGGTGCGTACGGCGATCGCCGGACCGACGTCGTGCACGCCGCGCGACAGGTCGTCGACGACCACGTCATGACCAGCGCGCACGCCGGGCGTCAGGGTGGGCATCCGCAACCACGAGTCGCGATCACCGACCGGGAGGTTCACCAGCGGCTGCCACAGCGAGAGCTGTCCGTCGTTGACCGCCGACAGGGTGATGTCGACCCGGTCGCCGGCCATCGCGCGGGGCGGACGCAGGGACACGGCGGCGCGCACGCGCATCGGGATCAGCAGCCACGGAATCGCCAGCAGCACCGCCAACGCACACATCAGCGCGACGAGGCGCAGCTCGACGATCTCGGTGGAGGCCGAGACCGACCACGCCGTCAGGGCGAGCGCGATCACCGCACGACCGGTCGCGGTCGGCACACGGAGGAGAGAGCGAACCCCTCGCGCCAGCCGGGTCAACACGGTCAGTCGCGCGCGGTCGGGGGCTCGACGGAGCCCGGGAGCCGCTCGATCACGTCGTCGACCGAGACGCCGCTGAACTGCGCCTGCGGGTCGAGCAGCAGCCGGTGGCACAGCACCGGGGAGGCCGGGGGTCGTGATGTCCGAGGGCAGCACGGTGGTGCGGCCGTCGGCGGCCGCCCGAGTCTTGGCGACCCGGACCGGGGGCCGGGCAGCCACGGGCGGACAGGCCCATCTTGACGTGCTGGAGCTCTCGGCTCGCCTCGGCGAGCTGGCGGACGTAGCGCACGACCGCGCGGTCGACGTACACCTCACCGGCAAGACGCGTGAGGTCGGTGACGACCTGCCGGCTGGCGACGGGCGTGACCAGCGAGGCGCGGTCGCGCACGGCCGAGCCGAGGAGGAGCTCCTCCGTGGCGTCGGCGTCGGGGTAGCCGACGGAGGTCTTCATCAGGAAGCGGTCGAGCTGCGCCTCGGGCAGGCGGTAGGTGCCGGCCTGCTCGATGGGGTTCTGGGTGGCGATCACCATGAAGGGGTGCGGCACGTCGTGGGTGATGCCGTCGACGGTGACGTGTCCCTCCTCCATCACCTCGAGCAGCGCGGCCTGCGTCTTGGGCGAGGCGCGGTTGATCTCGTCGGCGAGCACGATGTCGTGGAAGATCGGGCCCCGGTGGAAGTCGAAGGTGCCCTTGTGCTGGTCGTAGACCGTGACGCCGGTGACGTCGGTCGGCAGCAGGTCGGGGGTGAACTGGATCCGCGCGTGCGTGCCCTCGATCGTGTTGGACAGGGCGCGGGCCAGCATGGTCTTGCCGGTCCCGGGCAGGTCCTCGAGGAGCAGGTGGCCTTCGGAGAGCAGGCAGGTCAGCGCGAGCCGGACGACGTGGTCCTTGCCGAGCACGGCGAGGCCGATGTTGTCGGCCATGGAGGAGAAGGCGGACGCGAACCGGGTCGCCTGTTCGGCGGTGAGGGAACCGGTGGTTGCCGTGTCCGAACCGGGTGCGGTGCCAGTCGTGGCAGTCATGTGTCTCTTGGCCCTCTCGCGCGCGATCGCCAGTGCGATCTCGATCGAGTCGAAGGGTACGCGGGGTCACGTCGTGCGTACGCCGAGTGGCAGACTCGCCGCGTGAATTTCCCGCGCTCGTTGCCGGTCCCGGGTGCTGTCGCGCTCGCGGTCCTTGCGGGGTGCGGCGATCCCGAGCTGCGGGCGCAGGAGCTGCCTCCCGAGCCGGCGGTCACGCTGTCGCCGTACGACCCGAGGGACGACGTCGCCGCCGGACAGTCGGCGCTGACGCTGGTCCCCGCCGACGCGACCGTGGTGACCATCACCGACTTCGACGAGTCCCGCGCGACGCTGGGCGTGCCCGACCTGACGAGCGACGACCTGATGAGCGACCGCACGGGCTACTGGGAGCGCGCGCGCCGCGAGAGCGTGCTGCTCACCGAGGGGATGCTGCTCGCGGAGAACTCGCGGCTGATGCTCGACTACGGCTTCACCCGGGACGACGTCGACTGGGAGGCGCACTTCACCACCCCGTCCGGTCCCGGTTGGATCCTCGGCTTCCGGCCGGACCTCGACCTCGCGCCGGTGGAGCGGGCAGTGCAGGACGGTGTCGCCGGGCTCTCCGGCGCGGTCGTCGACCCCGAGCGGCACCTCGTCTCGGTCGGTATGGCGACGAAGGATGAGGAGTCGTGGGGCACGATCGAGGGCGTCGCCGACCCGGCCAGTGACACTCCCGCCGAGTCGACGTACTACCGCGTCGGGTGCGTGCCGCTGGGCACCGCGCTCGGGCCGGACGCCGACATCGAGGACCGGGGAGGCCGTGGTGAGCAAGCACGACCCGAGCGCCCTCGACCCGCTGGATGTGTTCTCGGTGAGCTTCGCCGACGGCGTGGCCACCGCCCGGCTCGGCCCCGGTCGTTCCGACCTGTTCGCCCGGTCCGACTCCGGCTGCCGCCTTTCCGACCGTGGGCTCGATCGGCTTCACCGACGCGTTCGCGAAGCCCGTGGTCGACCCGTCGACCGGGCGCATCGGCTACGACGTGGCCGCGCCCGTCGCCGCCGCGACCGCGACCCTGACCGACCTGCTGCCGTTCGCGGTCTGCAACGAGGTCACGCCGATGGAAGAGCCCACCGGCCTGTGAAGCGTCTGCTTGCTCCCACCGCGCTCGCTCTCGTCCCGGTGTCGATCGCGGGTGCCCTCGGCTGGTGGCAGCTGCAGGCTCCGGCAGGACCGCCGCGAGGCGGAAGCCCGGGACCTGACGCAGCTGGCTCCGGAGCCGCTGACCGACGTGATGGGGCCGGACGACCCGTTCCCCGGCGCGGACGTCGGGCGACCGGTGACGATCCGGGGCTCGTGGTTGAGCGACGGCGCGTTCTACGTCTCCGGTCGCGAGCACGCCGGTCGCGACGGGCTCTGGCTGGTCGTGCCGCTCGCGGTGGGCTCTGCGACGGACTCCGCGATCCCGGTCGTGGTCGGGTGGACGACCGCTCCCCGACGGCTCACTCGTGCCGACCGGGGCGGGCGACGTGACCGGATGGCTGCAGCCACCGGAGGGCAACGGCTCCGTCGACGACGACCCCGACGACGACGTCGTCCCCCAGCTCCGCACCGCCGACGCGATCCAGCGCGTCGACAACGACCTCTACAGCGCCTACCTCGTGAGCACCTCGGGTTCGGGCGGGCTCGAGCCGGCCACCCTCGACTCGTTGCCCGAGGTCGGCACGTTCACCGCACTGCGCAACCTGCTCTATGCCTTCGAGTGGTGGTTCTTCGGCGCGTTCGCGGCGTTCGTCTGGTGGCGCTGGGTCCGCGACGAGCAGGCCGTCAGGTCCGCCACGGACGCGTCGGTAGATTGAGGCGCGTGCGCAACCTCTTCCTCACCTACCGCGCTGGCCTTCGTCGTCGGCGTCCTCCTCCCCGGCCCTCGCGGTCGGGATGGTCCTGAAGTACACCCTGACCGAGGGCACCGACGTGCAGACCTTCGGCGACAGCCTCACCGGCGTCGTCGCGCTGATCCACGGCTGGGTCTACATCGTCTACGTCGTGGTCGCCTTCCTGCTCTCGCGCCGGGCGGGCTGGTCGCTGCAATACCTCGTGCTGATGCTGCTGGCCGGGCTGATCCCGGTGCTGATCTTCTGGGTCGAGCACAACGTGGCGTCCCGGCTGCGCGCCGAGCACGCAGAGCTGCGGTAGGGCCTTGACCACGGCGTTCGTCCTCGGCGGTGGCGGCGTGCTCGGCGCCGTCGAGGTGGGCATGCTCCGCGCCCTCTTCGAGCGCGACATCGTCCCCGACATCGTGCTCGGCACCAGCGTCGGGGCCCTCAACGGCGCCCCGGTCGCCCGCGACCCGTCGCTCGACGTGATCGACCGGCTGACCGACCTGTGGGCGGCGACCGCCTGAGCACGCGCCACGGACGGCAGCGAGCTCTTCCGCGAGCGGCCGCTTCGCACCGTACGCCGCGTGGTGGCCACCGGCGGCACGCACGTCTTCTCCGTGAATCCCCTGCGCGAGCGCCCGGTCGACGAGTTCGGCGACCTCACGTTCGAGGACCTACCGGTCACCTTCGGCGTCTGCGCGGCCAGCATCGAGCGCGCCGCCGAGCACTGGTTCATGAGCGGCCCGCTGGTGCCCGCCATCCTCGCCAGTGCCGCCGTCCCCGGACTGCTGCCACCGGCGGTCGCCACGACGCAGTACGGCGAGGAGCACTTCCTCGACGGCGGCATCGTCAACTCCATTCCGGTCGGCCGTGCGGTCGGGCTCGGGGCGACCCGGATCTTCGTGCTGCAGGTCGGCCGCATCGACCGGCCACTGGCGCCGCCGCGGCGGCCGTGGGAGGTTGCCCGGGTGAGCTTCGAGGTCGCCCGCCGGCACCGGTTCCAGCGCGAGCTGGCCGAGGTCCCCGACGGGGTCGTCGCGCACGTGCTGCCGGCCGCCGGGACCTCGAGCAAGGACGACAGCATGCTCGCCTTCCGCGACTTCGACTCCGTGCAACGCCGGATCGATGCGACGTACGACGCCTCGACGGCGTATCTGGACGAGCACCTCGCATGACACGGGCGCTGCGGCGGCTGCTGATCGCTCCTGCGGTCGTGCTGCTGACCGCGGCGCTCTGGGTCAGCCTGCCGCTGTGGCTCATCGTCGCGGCGGCCATGGCGCCGATCGTGCCCGGCCGGTGGCGGGCGCTGCGGCTGCTGTGGGTGCTGATCCTCTACCTCACGGCCGAGTCGTTGCTGCTCCTCGTGCTGCTCGGCCTGTGGTTGGCCTCCGGCTTCGGGTGGCGGATCCGTTCGCCGTACTTCGCGGGCATCCACTACGACCTCGGTGCAGTGGGTGCTGGTCGGCTTCTTCCGCGAGGCCCGGCGCGTGCTGGCGCTGAGGATCCGCACCGACGGCCCGGCGCCGGTGGCGCACCCGACTCGACCGATCCTGGTGTGCTGCCGGCACGCGGGGCCGGGCGACTCGTTCACGCTGATGTATGCGCTGCTGCACTGGTACAACCGCGAGCCGCGCGTCGTGCTCAAGGACACCTCGGCGTGGGACCCGGCGATCGACGTGCTGCTCAACCGGATCCCGGCGTCCTTCATCTCGCCGAACCCCGGACCGGGCGAGGAGTTCGAGACCAAGATCGCCCGACTGGCCTCAGGGCTCGACGCGAACGACGCGTTCGTGATCTTCCCGGAGGGCGGCACTTCACCCCCGAACGGCGTGACCGCGCGATCGCACGGCTGCGCAAGCTCGGGCTGGAGAAGATGGCCGAGCGGGCCGAGCGGATGACCAACGTGCTCGCGCCCCGGCCCGGTGGCTTCCTCGGCGGCCCTCGACGCCGCGCCCGAGGCCGACGTCGTGCTGGTCGCGCACACCGGGCTCGACCACATGCTCACCGTCGCCGACGTCTGGCGCGAGCTGCCGATGGACAAGGAGCTCATCATGCGCTGGTGGGAGGTGCCGCGCGCCGACATCCCCGCCGATCGCGACGAGCGGATCGACTGGCTCTTCGGCTGGTGGGAGCACATCGACGCGTGGATCGACCACCACAAGCCGAAGGAGCTGCACAGGTCCTGACGGTGGGGAAGTCCCCTGACAGGTGAGGGAGTCCCCGGATATC
This sequence comes from Nocardioides sp. B-3, assembly GCF_024703895.1. GTDB lineage: Bacteria > Actinomycetota > Actinomycetes > Propionibacteriales > Nocardioidaceae > Nocardioides. The sequence continues at coordinate 1,714,314 of NZ_CP087968.1, read as the reverse complement.
CGGGGACTCCCTCACCTGTCAGGTGTTGCAACACCTGACACGTGACGGACTTCCCTGACAGGTGATCGCTGGAGATTGCCTAGTGCTTGTTCTCCGGCACGTCGTCGACGTCGATGATCTCTGCCGGGGCGTCGGGCGTGGTGACGTCGTGCGGGGCCTCGGCGGCGTCGCTGATGGCCTCGCCGGGGTCGCTGCCGGCCGGGTCGTCGACCGAGTCCTCAGACGTCTCCGTCGGCAGCGGCTGGATGGGCGCTCCGGCGGAGGCGGGGGCTGCGGGTGATGCCGGCGCGGCCGGGGCTGCTGCCGGGGGCGGGGCCGGCGCCGGCGGGGGCGTCGGGACGTAGGACGACTGCCAGTTGCTGCTGCCCGCCGACTGCTGGCGCAGCTTGCTGAACACGGCGCCGCCGATGGCGAGCAGGCCGCCGAGGAGAAGCACCTTCTTCAGCTTCGAGCCCTTGGGCTCCGGCTCGTGGCGGAGCTCGGCCATCTTCGCGGCGGCGAACTCACGCGACGTCGCGGCCCGCTCGGCGGCGGCCGCGGCCCCGGCCGAGGCCTTCTCGGACGCGATCGCCCGGCCCTCGGCCAGCAGCGGTGCGGCCTTCTCGCGGGCGTCGGAGATCGCGGGTCCGGCCTTGTCACGGGCGGACTCCAGCGCTGCCTCGAGCTGGGGGATGACGGTTTCGGCGACCGACTCGACGTAGTCCTGAGCCCGGTCGATGAGCGACTTCTGCTTGCGGATCCGCATGCGTGTCCTCCTAGAGATTGGTGTCTCCATCTCACCATGCACCCCAAGGGGCGACCAGCCCCCGCCGGGGTGAGGGGTGCCATGGCAGGATCGGTGCGTTGACTTCACCCCACGCGAGAGGCATCACCATGGCGGACCCGAAGGCCACCCTGAAGACCAACCGGGGGTGACATCGTCATCAACCTGTTCCCCAACCACGCTCCCGAGACGGTCGACAACTTCGTCGGTCTCGCCGAGGGCACCAAGGACTACTCGGCCGGCGACCGTTCCGGCCCGTTCTACGACGGCCTCGGTTTCCACCGGGTCATCGAGGGCTTCATGATCCAGGGCGGCTGCCCCCGGGGCACCGGCACCGGCGGTCCGGGCTACACGTTCAAGGACGAGGTCCACCCCGAGCTCGTCTTCGACAAGCCCTACCTCCCGGCCATGGCCAACGCCGGCCCGGGCACCAACGGCTCGCAGTTCTTCATCACCCTCGGCGCCACCTCGTGGCTGAACCGCAAGCACACGATCTTCGGTGAGGTCGCGGACCAGTCCTCGCGCGACGTCGTGGACAAGATCGGTGCCACGCGCACCGGTGCGGGCGACCGTCCGGTCGATGCGGTCGTCATCGAGTCCGTGACGATCGAGCGCTGAACCACCACCCATGAGTGACACGTCCGCGGCCGGTGTGCCGACCTGTTATCGGCACACCGACCGTGAGACGTGGATCCGCTGTCAGCGGTGTGAGCGCCCGATCTGCCCCGACTGCATGCGCGACGCCGCGGTCGGGTTCCAGTGCCCGAGCTGCGTGAGCGAGGGTGCCAAGCAGACGCGCACCGGCCGCACGCCGTACGGCGGACAACGCTCGGCCAATCCCGCGCTCACCTCCATCGTGCTGATCGTCAGCAACGTCGCCGTCTGGCTGGCGATCCCGGCGACCGGCTGGCGCAGCAGCGACCTGATCCGCACCCCGGCACTGACTCCGCTCGGGACCTGCGAGTCGGACCGGGGCGGCTACTACCCCAACCTGACGTCCGTGACGGACTGCCAGTTCTACGCGCAGACCGACGGGCACTGGGTGCCCGGCGTCGCCGACGGCGCGGTCTGGCAGCTCATCACCAGCGCCTTCACCCACGTCGACATCTGGCACATCGGCTTCAACATGCTGGCCCTGTGGGTCCCGGGGCCCCAGCTCGAGCTGGCCATCGGCCGGGCCCGGTTCCCGGCTCTCTACTTCCTCTCGGCGCTCGCCGGCTCGACGATGGTCTACTGGCTGGCCTCCGAGACCGGCGCCACCCTCGGCGCCTCCGGTGCCGTCTTCGGACTGATGGGCGCGCTGCTCGTCATCGCCTTCAAGGTCGGCGGCGACATCCGCAACATCCTGACGTGGATCGGCATCAACGCCGTGATCACCATCGTGGGCTCGTCGTTCATCTCCCGGCAGGCGCACTGGGCGGCCTGCTCGGCGGGATGGCGATCGCGGCCGTGCTCGCCTACTCCCCCGCGAACGAACCGGACGCAGGTCCGAGTCCTCGGTCTGGCCGGCCTCACCGCCGTACTCGCGGTGCTGATCGTGCTCCGCACCGCCGCCCTCGCCTGAGGGTTCCATCGTCCTGTCCCGGTCCGCCACACAGCGGTGCGTGACCCACATTTCGTACGCCGAAAAGGTGGCTGTGCCACCGCCTGTCGGCATGTCCTCGCCGACAGGCTCGGCAGCGGTGAGCCAGCCACCTTCGCGCGCCGGAAAATGTGGTTCACCCACCGCTGGGGAGTGCGTCGGTCATGCACAGGTGTGGACTCACCTGTGGATAACTACAGGCTTGTAATTCATCCACAGCGGCGTCCACAACGGTGGACAAATGCAGACAGCCGCCGGTCCCCGAAGGACCGACGGCTGTCAGGAGATCGAAGCGCTATTCCCAGCGCGTGGCGAAGGTGAAGCCGGCCGCCATGAAGGCGATGCCGACCGCGAGGTTCCACTGGCCCGGGTCGTTGAAGACGGGGAGCTTGCTGAGGTCGTCGGAGAAGACGTAGAAGGTGCAGATCCAGACCGGGCCGACCGGGGAAGCAGCCGAGCATGCCGATCACGACGCCGCGTCCGCGCCTGAGCGGCGTCACCGGGTTGGCCGAGATCATCAGGCCGACCCGGGGAACGCGCCGAAGCCGATGGCGTAGTTCCACAGCCCGAGGTCGGCGATCGCCTTCGGGGTGGCCTTGGGCACCGGGAACACGTCGGGGTCCGGGCGCACGCTGAGGTAGTAGAACGCGATCCACGCGATACCGGCGGCCATCAGCAGCAGTGAGAGCACGAACCTCACCGACACGATCTTCGCCTCGGGCTGGACGTACGTCGCGTTGGACTTGGCCACAACAACACTCCTGCTCAGAAATTGCACAGTGATCATTCGGACTCGGCGGGTCACCCACCGGGGGGTTAGCGTAGTCGGCATGGTCTCGGACTCCGACTCGCGCCCCGCCACCGGCGACGACGGCGCGTCCGGGCGGAAGCGATCGGCGTCGGCGTGGCGGATCGGCACACCCGTGGTGGTGCTGCTGTCGGGTGTGCTGTTCGCGATCAGCTACGACCACAGCGACGGCACCGACCTGCGCGGCGGCCGCTACACCGACTTCGCCTCCGTGGTGAAGGTGCAGCGCGAGGACACCAACGAGCTGACCGCCGAGGTGGCGGCGCTCAACTCCGAGATCGAGGAGCTCAGTGCCAAGGTCGGCGATCGCAGCGTCGACCGGGCCCGGGAGGACGTCGAGATCCTGTCCGACCCCGCCGGGCTGACCCCGCGTGCCGGGCCGGCCGTGAAGGTCACCCTCGACGACGCCTCCGACGAGGTGCTCGCCGACGAGACACGCGACCCGCTCGACGTCGTCGTGCACCAGCAGGACATCCAGGGCCGTGGTCAACGCGATGTGGCGCGCGGGCGCCGAGGCGGTCACCATCCGGGGCCAGCGCCTGATCTCGACGACCGGGATCAAGTGCGACGGCACCTGGGTCAGCCTCCGGGGCGTGCCCTACTACCCGCCCTACGAGATCGTCGGCATCGGCCTGCCCGCGCTGATGCTCGACTCGCTCGACGGCGACAGCTATCTCGACATCTACCGCGAGGCCGTCGCCGATCCGCGCGGTGGAGTGACGTACGCCGCCGAGGTGCTGCCGCACGCGGTCGCTCCCGGCTACGAGGGGCTGCTCGACCTCACCTACGCAACGCCGATGCCCGACGCCTGACGCCTCGGTTTCGACACGGCGCTGGCGCGCCTGCTCAACCAGCGGCTGACGTCAGCGGCGACGCGGCGTCGTCGTCGGCGTCTCCGTCGGCAACGGTGTCTCGGCCGGCGGCGTCGTCGGAGGCGTCTCCGTCGGCAGTGGCGTCTCGGTGGGAAGCGGAGTCTCGACCGGCTCCTCGTAGATCGACACGAAGATGGTGATCGTGTCGCCCCCGGTCGGCGGTGCCGTCGGCGGGGATCTGGTCGACGACCGTGCGCTTGGGCTCGGTGGAGCTGGGGTCCTCGCGCACCTCGACCTCGAAGCCGGCGGCCGTCAGCGTCTTCTCGGCCCGGAACTTCGGCATCCCGATGACGTTGGGCACGGACTTCGGGCCGGCCGAGACGAAGAGCGTGACCGTGGTGCCCTCGGGGACCTGCTGGCCGCTCGCCGGGTCGGAGTCGACGACGGTGTCCTTGGGCTCGTCGGACTCCCCGGTCTCGAACTTCACCCGGAGGTTGTTGCTCTCCAGCACCGTCCGAGCGGCCTCCTTGGGCTGCCCCGGGACATAGGGCACGCCGACCTCGGGCATGCCGAGCGACAGGATGAAGTCGACGGCGCTGCCCGGTTCGACGTAGAGGTCGCGGTTGGGCGTCTGCTCGATCACCACGTCCACGGGCACGGTGTCCGAGGGCTCACGCGACACGGTGCCGACCGAGAGGCCGGCGTCGCGGATGGCCGCGCGGGCCTCGTTCTGCGTCATCCCCACGAGCGCGGGCACCTGCTTCTCCTCGGGGGGCGACTCGAAGAGGCTGGGCAGGATGTAGGCCGCACCGGCGATCACCGGGATCACCGGGGAAGCCGATCAGGAACATCAGCCCGGTCCGGCTGCGTCCGCCGTGCTCGGGCGGTTGCCCCGCGCCGACCGCGGTCATGCCTGTCGCCGTGGCGGTGGTGGGGATGAACTGCGTGGCCGCGGCGGGCGCGACGGCCTCGGTGGGCGCCATCGGCGGCGGGGCCGCCTGGATCGGGTGCCCGGCGAGGTAGCGCTCGATGTCGGCACGCATCGCGGCCGAGCTCTGGTAGCGGTCCTCCACGCGCTTGGCCAGCGACTTGAGCACGATCGCGTCGATCTCGGCGTCGAGCTGGTCGTCGTGGTCCGAGGGCGGAGCGGGGTTCTCGCGCACGTGCTGGTAGGCGACCGCGACCGGGCTGTCGCCGACGAACGGCGGGCGACCGGTGAGCAGCTCGTAGAGCAGGCAACCGGTGGAGTAGACGTCGGACCGGGAGTCGACGGTCTCGCCGCGCGCCTGCTCGGGGGAGAGGTACTGCGCCGTACCGACCACCGCGGCCGTCTGGGTCATCGTCGAGCTGGCGTCGGACACGGCCCGGGCGATGCCGAAGTCCATCACCTTCACGTCACCGGCGGGCGTGAGCATCACGTTGCCGGGCTTGATGTCGCGGTGGATGATCCCGGACCGGTGGCTGTAGTCGAGCGCGGCCAGCACGTCGCTGGTGATCTCGAGGGCGCGCTCGGGCAGGATCTTGCGACCCTCTCGGATGATGTCGCGCAGGGTGCGGCCCTGCACGCGCTCCATCACGATGTAGGGCTGGGCGACGTCGGAGCCGTCGGTCGACATCTCCTCGCCGGTGTCGTAGACCGACACGATCGAGGGGTGGTTGAGCGAGGCCGACGACTGCGCCTCACGTCGGAAGCGAGCCCGGAAGGTCGCGTCACTGGCGAGGTCGGTGCGCAGGCGCTTGACCGCCACGGTCCGGCCGAGGCGGGTGTCGCGGGCCTGTCGCACCTCGGCCATGCCACCGCGTCCCAGCAGCTCGCCGAGCTCGTAGCGGCCGCCGATCAGGGTCGGCTCAGTGCTCATGGTTCGCCTCTCACTGCGTTGCAACTTCCGTCGGGGAGGTCGTCTCGATGGGAGCTTCAGTCGGGGTCTCGGTCGGGGTCTCCGTCGGCGTCGCGGTCTCCGTGGGGGTCTCGGTGGGGGTCTCGGTCGGGGTCTCGGTCGGCGTTTCCGTCGGGGTCTCCGTGGGGACCTCCTTCGGCGCCTTGCCCCAGTAGCTCACCGTCACCCGGTCACCGTTGACCAGCGTGCCGGACGGGTTCACCCCGGCCACGGTTCCCTCGACCTCGTCGCCCGGGTTGTCGAGCTTCTCGCGGCTGACCTTCAGCCCGAGATCCTTCAGCGCCGACTGGACCTCCCCGATCTCGCGGCCGACGTAGTCGTCCTCGTCCACCTCGATGCCGGTCTCGGTCGGCTCGGTCGTCGGGCTCGGCGACTCGGTCTGGCTGCGGTTCTGGCTGGGAGACGGCTGCACGGTGGGGTCGTCGGCCTCGCCGGAGCTGCTCATGATCTGCCAGATGATCAGCGCAGCCGCCACCAGCACCGCGCCGAGCACGAACCACATCGCCGGGTTCGTACGGCGTTGCGCCGGCGCCGCAGCAGGCTGCACCGGCGTCGCGGTGGTCGCGGGGAGCACCCGGGTCTCGGGAGCGGGCTCGGCGACCGGGGAGGGCACGGGCAGCGGGGCAGCCGCCGCGGCGGACGACGGATCACGCAGCGCGGCGCCGAAGGCCGACCCGTCGGCGTACCGCGCCGAAGGGTCCTTGGCCAGCGCCCGGGTGACGACGGCGGCGAGGTCGGCGGGCACCGAGGAGGGAAGCGTGGGCACGGGCTGGCGCAGGTGCGCGACCGCGGTCGCGACGGCGGTGTCGCCGGTGAAGGCGCGCCGACCGGCCGGGCACTCGAAGGCGACGCAGGCCGGGCTGTAGACGTCGGAGGCCGCCGTGGCCCGACCGCCCTCGGCCTGCTCGGGCGAGAGGTAGGCGGGGGTGCCCATCACCTGCCCGGTCTCGGTGATCGCGAGGCCGTCGGCGGCGCGGGCGATGCCGAAGTCGGTGACCTTGATCCGGCGGTCGGGCGTGACGATGAGGTTGCCCGGCTTGACGTCGCGGTGCACGATCCCGGCCGCATGGGCCGCGCCCAGCGCCGACGCCGCCTGCGCCATCAGGTCGCGGGTGACCTCGGCGTCCAGCGGCGCGTCCGGTCGCAGCAGCGCGGAGAGTGGCTGGCCCTCGACGAGCTCCATCACGAGGTAGGGCCGCGGGGTGCCCGAGCCGTCGAGCGCTGCGGCCTCGCCGAAGTCGAAGACGCCGGCGATGCCCGGGTGGTGCAGCGAGGCTGCGTGCTGCGCCTCGCTCTCGAAGCGTCGTCGGAAGGTCGCGTCGTCGGCGTACTCCGCCTTCAGCAGCTTGACCGCCACTGCCCGGCCCGGGGGTGGTGTCCTCGCCGCGCCAGACCTCGCCCATGCCACCGGTCGCGATCCGCGACACGAGGGCGTAGCGGTGCGCGTCGTCGGCGAAGCGTCCGTGCTCCGGAATGCTCACGACCCCATCACCGCCTCCATGATCGCCTTCGCGATCGGGCCGCCGAGGGTGCCGCCCGCGATCTCGTCGCGCGCGGTGTCGCTGGCCTCGACCATCACCGCGACCGCGACCTGCGGGTCGTCGGCCGGGGCGAACGACACGAACCGGGCGTACGGCGGACGCGAGTCCGTCGACTGCGCCGTGCCCGTCTTGCCGGCGACCGAGACGCCCGGGATTGCGGCAACGCCGGCGGTCCCGCTCTCGACCGTGGCCACCATCATGTCGGTGAGCTGGTCGGCGGTGGCGCTCGAGATGGCCCGGGAGTAGGTCGACTCCTCGGTCTTGTCGAGCAACGATGCGTTGGGGGCGCGGACCTCGTCGACGAGGTAGGGGCGCTTGACCTCGCCGCCGTTGGCGATGCCGGCGGCGACCATCGCCATCTGCAGCGGCGAGGCGGTCACGCTGGACTGGCCGATGCCCGACATCGCGGTCTGGGGCTCGTCCATGTCGCGCGGGTAGTTCGACGTGCCCCGGCCGGGCAGGTCCTCGAGCGAGGTCGAGTTGAAGCCGAACGCCTCGGCCTGCTCGGCCATCGCCTCGTTGCCGAGCTCGTTGGCCAGCGTCAGGAAGCTGACGTTGCAGGAGACTGCCGGGGCCCGGGTGAGGGTGATCTTGTTGCCGCCGCAGCTGCCGCCCTGCCAGTTGCCGACCTTCTCGGTCGACTGCGGCAGCTGGAACTCCTTGACGCCGGGGACGAGCGAGTCCTTGTCGTAGTTGCCCGACTCGATCGCGGCCGCCGCGGTGACCAGCTTGAAGGTGGAGCCGGGCGGCAGCGTGGTGCCGATGGCCCGGTTGATCAGCGGCGTGGCCGGGTCGTCCCTCGAGCCGCTCGGACTCGTCCCTGACCTCGCTGAGGTTGTGGGAGGCCATCAGGTTGGGGTCGAAGGTCGGGCTGGAGACCATCGCCGGGATCTTGCCGGTGCTCGGCTCGAGCGCGACGACCGCGCCCTTCGCGTCACCGGGCAGGTTCTGCAGCCCCTCCCACGCGGCGTCCTGCGCGGCCGGGTTGATGGTCAGCTCGACGTTGCCTCCCTGCGGCTCGGTGTTGCTGAGCATGTCGACCGAGCGGGTCACGAACAGCCGCGAGTCGTCGCCGGAGAGCACGTCGTTCTGCGAGCGCTCGATGCCGGTCTGGGAGTAGTAGGAGAAGTAGCCGGTGATCGGGGCGTACTTGAACGGCTGGGAGTAGGTGCGCTGGAACTTGTACTGGTCGTCGGACTCGATGCTGCGCGCCACCGTCTCCTTGCCGACCACGATCGCGCCGCGCTCTGCGGGCGAAGGCGGCGGTGATGACACGGCGGTTCTGGGCATCGGCGGCGAGCTCGTCGGCGCGGAAGTACATCAGGTAGGTCGAGTTGAGCAGCAGCGCCGCGAACAGCAGCAGGCAGAACATCGAGATGGTGCGGATCGGCTTGTTCATCGCAGCTTCACCACCCGGGTCGTCTCGCTGTCCGAGCCGTCCGACACTTCGGTCATCCTCGGGATCGGGCGGCGTGCGTGGTCGGAGATGCGCATGAGGAGCGCGATGATCACCCAGTTGGCGACCAGCGACGACCCGCCGTACGACAGGAAGGGTGTGGTGAGGCCGGTCAGCGGGATCAGGCCGGTCACGCCGCCGATGACCACGAAGACCTGCAGCGCCACGATGCTCGCGAACCCGACGGCCAGCAGCTTGCCGAAGCCGTCGCGCGAGATCAGCGCGATCCGCAGCAGCGCGCTCGACGATCAGCCCGTAGCAGAGGATGACGGCCATCACCGCGGTCAGCCCGAGCTCCTCGCCGATCGTGGACAGGATGAAGTCGGAGTAGGCGAACGGCACCCGCTCGGGGAAGCCGTTGCCGAAGCCGCGACCGATCAGGCCGCCCCAGCCCATGCCGAACATCGCCTCGACGAGCTGCCCGCTGCCGGGCGATGCCTCGTAGTAGTCCATCGGGTGCAGCCAGAAGTTGAAGCGGTTCTGCACGTTGGGCACGAAGGTGTACGCCGCGAGCGCGCCGGCGCCGAACATCAGCCCACCCACGAGCAGCCAGCCCGGGCGCTCCGTCGCGACGTAGAGCATCACCGGGAACAGGCCGAAGAACAGCAGTGAGGAACCGAGGTCGTTCTGCAGGACCGGGATCATCATCGAGACGCCGAACATGGCCGGGATCGGGCCGAGGTCGCGCCCGCGCGGCAGGTCGACGAAGACGACCCGGCGCCCGGCGAGCGCCGGGGCGTCGCGGTGCTGGACGAGATAGCCCGCGAACGCCACCACCAGCAGCACCTTGGCGACCTCGCCCGGCTGGAAGCTGAAACCGGCGACCCGGATCCAGATGTTGGCGCCGTTGATGGGCACACCGATCACCGGCAGGAACGGCAGCAGCAGCAGCACGATCGCCGCCGGGCCCGGAGGTGTAGGTGAGCCGCTGCAGGGAGCGGTGGTCGCAGCAGCAGCGATGGTGGCGATGAAGAGGACGACGCCGAGCGTCATCCAGGTCAGCTGCTGCGTGGCGAAGGTGTGCTGGTCAAGGCCCCGCGCCTCGTAGGTCAGGTCGAGGCGGTGGATCACCGCGAGGCCGAGCCCGTTGAGCGCGGCGACCGGGGGCAGCAGCACCGGATCGGCATAGGGCGCCACGATGCGTACGGCGATGTGCGCTGCCACGACGAGCGCGGCCAGCCATCCGCCGTACGCGACGATGTCGGTGGGGATGGTGCCCTCGACCCCCGGGCCGACCGCGGCATACGCGCCGATGCCGACCACGAGCGCGATCAGCAGGAGGAAGAGCTCGGCGCCCCGGCGCCGCCGGTGCACGAACCCCATCAGGGTGCCGGGCTGGCTCATTCGGGCAGGTCCCGGAGGGCGGCGTAGTTCTCCACCGTGGCGCGGGCCTCGTCGAGGTCGCTGACCTCGATGCCACGGGTGACGTTGAGGGCGTCGTACTCGCTGAGGTTGTCGATCTCGACGTCGCTGCGCTCGTAGGGGTGCGAGATCTCGATGCCGGGGATCTCCGCGTTGAGGCCGCGGAAGATGGTCATCTTGCCGTCCATGACGCCGACGTAGAACTGGCTCTGGCTCCACGACCACGCGAAGGCGAACGCGATCCGGGCCCGGGCCGAGCACGACGCAGCCGGCGAGGGCGCGCTTGAGCCACGTGAAGCGGGCCGGCGGTCGCGGCGCATAGCGAGCGGTCTCGGGGTCGATCGGGTCGGAGGGGATCGCGTGCACGTCGCTGGGCAGGTCGGGCAGCTCGGCCCGGGACCGCGGGGATCTCACCGGTGTCACCCGAGCGGTGGCCGCGGAACACCCGGGCGCGGGTGGCCCCGGTGCTGGCGAGGCGACGCGGCAGGTCGGCGGCGGCACCGACGAGCAGCGGCTCGATGGCGGGCTCGGGCGCGGTCTCGACGACCTCGGCGACGATGCAGGTGACGTTGTCGCTGCTGCCGGCCTCGAGGCTGGCGCGGACCAGCTCGACCGCGGCGAAGTCGGGGGTGCCGCTGCCCGGGATGTCGCCCATCCGGTCGTCGGTCAGGAAGCCGCAGGCGCCGTCGCTGCAGACGAAGAGCCGGTCGCCGACCCGGACGGGGAACTCGAAGAGGTCGGGCTCCTCGTGCCGGATGCCGTCTACGGCCTTGAGGATGAGGTTGCGGTTGGGGTGCGTCCGCGACTGCTCCTCGGTGATCCGGCCCTCGTCGATCAGGCTCTGGACGAAGGTGTGGTCGTGGGTGAGCTGGCGCATCTCGCCGCCACGCAGGAGGTAGGCGCGGCTGTCGCCGAGGTGGCCGACCGCGACCTTGGCGCCGTCGAAGAGCAGCACCGACGCGGTGGTGCTGGTGCCGTTGAGGGCGGGGTCCTCGTCGATGATCTCGGAGATCCGGTCGTTGGCGCGGTGGATGGCGCCGGCGACCCGGCCGAGCATGTCGTCGCTGGGCCGGGTGTCGAGCTTGCGCAGGGCTTGTACGGCGGTCGCGGAGGCGAGGTCGCCGCGAGCCGCACCGCCGACGCCGTCGCAGACGGTCAGCAGCCACGGCCCGGCGTAGCCGGAGTCCCGGTTGTCCTTGCGGATCCGGCCGACGTCCGAGATCGCCGAGAACTGGAGGAAGAGCTGCTCCGGGGTGGCCATCTGCCCTACTTCCGCAGCTCGAGGATGGTCTTGCCGATCCGCACCTGGATGCCCAGAGCCGATGGTGGTGGGCTGGGTGATCCGCACCGTGCCGACGTAGGTGCCGTTGGTGGAGCCGAGGTCCTCGACGAACCACTCGTCGCCGCTGGCCGCCACCCGCGCGTGGCGGGTCGAGACGTAGTCGTCGTCGAGCTTGATCGCTGCGTCGCTGCCGCGACCGATCAGCAGGGGTGCGTCGCTGAGCTCGGCACGGGCGCCGGTGTTGTCGCCCTCGATCACGATCAGGTGGGTCGGCGAACCGCGGCGCTTGGTGGGCGCCTTGGCCTTGCCGCGCGTCGGCGCAGCGCCGCGGGCGGTCTCGGGCACCCGCGCACCGAACATGTCGGAGCGGATCACCGAGACGGCGGAGAGCACGAAGATCCACAGGATCGCGAGGTAGGCGAACCTGATCAGGAACAAGGTCAGCTCGGACACGGCTCAGGCCTCTCCATCGACACGGACCGTCATGGTGGTGCGGCCGATCTTCACCTCGGAGCCGTCGCGCAGGACCGCGCGCCCGACCTTGGTGCCGTTGACGAGCATCCCGTTGGTGGAGCCGAGGTCGACGACCTCGACCTCGTCGCCGTTGACGAGGAACTCGACGTGCTGGCGGCTCACGCCCGGGTCGTTGATCCGCAGGTCGGCCTCGGTGCCGCGGCCGACGACGAGGCCGGGCGCGCGCAGCGGGTGCCGGCTCCCGTTGACCTCGAGGACCGCGCGCGCGGACCGGGTGCGGGTGCGCTGGTCGTTGTCGGTGACCTGCGCCTCGGCCCGGCTGCGGATCCGGAAGCGACCGGTGGTCAGGTCGTCGGCGGTCTCGAAGTTGACCGTCACCGGACCCGTGAAGACATAGCCCTGCGAGTCGGCGTGGTCCTTGAGCTGGTCGATCAGGTCTCGGCCCATCGCGTCGTCGTAGCCGTGCAACCGCTCGAGGTCGACCGCCGACAGCTCGACGTGGAACGTGTTGGGCACCGAGGCGCCGGTCACGACTGAGGATCTGGGCGTTGTTGTCGCACTCGCGTTGCAGGGCGGCGGCGATCTCGACGGGTTGGACGGCGCTGCGGAAGGCGCGCGCGAAGGCACCGGAGATGAGCTGCTCCAGCTTGTGCTCGAAGCGTTGCAGGCCGTTCACGTCCAGCGCCTCCTCTCTGTCGTCAGGGGTGTGGTTCAGGGGGTGTTCGGGGGCGCACCTCATCAACCGCCACAGTGGTCGCGCGGTCGTGCAGGTGTCGCCGATCGTACTGGCCACGCCGTCGCCCGCCGCTCCGGGCGGGCGGCGCGCCCCCGACGGCGTTGCCCGAGCGGGCCGTCCGATTGGGAGCGACCCGACCCCGTGGGATAACCTGTCCCCCGCTTCTTGCGCGAGTGGCGGAACGGCAGACGCGCTGGCTTCAGGTGCCAGTGTCCGAAAGGGCGTGGGGGTTCAAATCCCCCTCGCGCACACACGAACGAAGGCCCCGGTCACCCGGGGCCTTCGCTCATTTCAGTTGCTCACTCCCGGGTGAAGTCCGGGATCGCGCTCACGTCGAGCGCGGACCAGCGCCCGCGCTTGCGGTAGGGCTTGAGGCAACCGCCCCCGGGCGCCCCGGGCTCGGAGGCCAGCGAGGTCGCCCGCTTCGTACGTCGAGTGGTAGCCCGTCTCCGACGGCGGACGGTCACCCGGGTGCATGACCCGGATGTTGTCCGCGAAGTGCTCGAGCCCGGAACGCGTGGCCGAGCTCGTGGACCAGCACCAGCCCCATCGGCTCGTTGGCCGGGTCGTCGTACGTGAACGGGTAGCTGGCGGCGTACGCCATGTTCATCGTGACGCCGGGCTGCTTGATCTCGAGGATCGGCTTGTTGTTGGACTTGCGGCGCGCGGCCTTGAGCTTGCCGGGGCCGCCGAGGCCGACGGCCTGCACGAGGTCGGGGTAGTCGTTCTGGTGCGACCACGCGATCACCATGTCCGTCCCCTTCTGGTAGGGCTGGCGCGAGGCGGGCACCGACGTCGTCGTGCCGACGTACTTCGTCTTGAACCCCGTGGCCCGTTCGAGCAGCTCGACGGCCGTCTGGGTGAAGGCGATCGCGCCCTCACCGGCGTAGCCGGGGTTGACGCGGTACTTGATCGTCTTGCAGGGGTTCCACTGGAAGTTGACGCCCTTGTAGCTCATCCGCAGGTAGGACGAGGACGAGCCGCGCGGCGTCCACGGCGTCGCGATCTTGAACTTCTTGGTCTTGAAGACCAAGGCCCGGTCGCGGCGGGTCTTCGGCGCGACGACGCGCAGCTTGTGGGCGCCGTACCAGTCGAGGCTGCCGGTGATCTTGAACTTGCCCTTGCGCTTGGTCTTCGCCTTGTCGATGGTGTGCCAGCCGTCGGCCCACTTGACCTGCAGCTGCACCCGGCGGTGCTTGCGGCCGCTGACCTTGCCCTTGATCGCGTAGCCCTGCGTGCCGGCCACCCACGAGGTGGTGCCGTAGCTGACCTTGTCCTGGCCCTTCTCGGGCTTCGCCTCGGCCGGCGAGCCGACCGGGCTGGTGAGCACGAGGCTCAGCATCGCGACGATGGCCAGCGTGCTGATGCGCTTGCGGTGAGTCATGGATCCCCCATGTGTTGTCGGATTCCACAGGCTTGTGCCACCGGGCTCCGTTGCGCAAACCCCGGGTGCGGATACTGGGCGTCATGTCCAGCACCGTCGACACCGTCCGTGCCCCCGACCCGGTGCCGAGGTCCTCGCCGAGCCGTTGCGATCACGATGGAGCCCGAGCGTGTACGACGACGCGCACACGCTCACCCGTGCCGAGATCGACCAGCTGCTGCACGCGGCCCAGTGGGCGCCCTCGGCCGGCAACTCTCAGCCGTGGGTGTTCTTCGTCTGCGAGCGTGGAACGGCGAACCACGAACGGCTGGTCGCGCACTTGAGCCGTGGCAACGCCGGCTGGGTGCCGCGCGCGTCGGTCGTCTTCCTCACCGCCGCCCACGTGAGCACCGGCGCCGACGAGGACGCGCCGGCCTACAGCGACTACGCGCTCTACGACGTCGGCCGGGCGGCCGCCCACCCTCACGCTGCAGGCGCGGGCAATGGGGCTGCACTCGCACCAGTTCGCCGGGTTCGACCACGAGGCCCTCGCGGAAGACCTCGAGCTGCCGGCGACGCACGTGCTGCTCACCGGCATCGCGGTCGGCGTTCCCGGTGACCCGGCCGACGTCGACGAGCGGACCGCCGAGCGCGACCACCGGGTGCGGGAGCGGGTCGGGCTCGACCAGTCGTCGCGCGCGTCGGCACCTGGGCCGAACCGTGGCCGGCGTGAGGGTCTCCCGCTCCAGCTGGGCGCTGATCGCGGTGATGGTCGTGCTCGTCAACATGCCGCTCGTGGACTCGACGTGGACGCGCGCATCGGTCGAGCGCAACGGCGTCGACGTGGTCGCCGAGGTGACCGAGACGCGCAACCCGGGCACGGTCGACGAGCCGAGCTGGTGGCTGGCCTACCGGCTGCCTGCGGAGCTCGACTCCGAGCAGCAGGCGTGGCCTGCGGAGGTCGACGCATCGGCGTACGACAAGGCGGCGGAGACCGGCACGGTCCCCGTGCGCGTGCTCGAGGGCAAGCCGGAGGCCGCGATCGTCGAGGGGCAGGTGTCGCACCGCTCGGGCCTGTACATCACGCTGGTGCTCGACGCGCTGCTCCTCGCGCTGTTCTGGCTGCTGTGGCGACGATCCCGGGCAATCCGGGAGACGCCCGACGACGAAGGACTCACATGACGACGACGATCCACGACTTCTCCGCGCCCGCGATCGACGGGACCGACACCGACCTTGCGGCGTACAAGGGTCAGGTGGTGCTCGTGGTGAACACCGCCTCCAAGTGCGGTTTCACCCCGCAGTACAAGGGCCTGCAGGAGCTGCAGGACAAGTACGGCGACGACGGGTTCACCGTCCCGGGCTTCCCGTGCGACCAGTTCGGCCACCGGGAGCCGGCCGCCGAGGACGAGATCGCGGCGTTCTGCGAGCGCAACTTCGGCGTCGACTTCCCGCTGTTCGCCAAGGTCGACGTCAACGGCAAGGGCGCGCACCCGCTCTACAAGTGGCTGCGCAAGCAGAAGGGCGGCCTGCTCGGCGGCCGGATCAACTGGAACTTCACCAAGTTCCTGATCGGGCGCGACGGCGAGGTCATCTCCCGGCACTCGCCGACCACCGAGCCGGCCAAGCTGGCCGACGAGATCGAGAAGGCCCTGTAGGTCAGACCACGAGGTCGGCGTACGCCTCGTGCCGCTCGATGTAGCCCTTGATGAACGGGCACAGCGGGCGGACCTTGAGGCCGCGCTCGCGAAGCGTGTCGAGGGCGAAGACGGCGAGCTTGCTGCCCAGCCCCTGTCCGTCGAATGCCTTGTCGACGACGGTGTGCGGCATCGTCGACACGCCGTCGCGCACGGAGTACTGCGTGAACCCGGCCACGACGTCGCCGACGAGGATCTCGAACTGGCCGGCCTCGGGATTGTCACGGGTGGTGACATCGGCGTTTTCGCTCATAGGGCGAGCCTAAGGGGTGTCTCTCAACCCCATGGCCTGCTGCGCACCGCCCGGCACGCACGCTGGCTGCGTTGTCGTCAGTCGCCATGGCTCCGCCATGTCTCCCTCCTCCGCCTTGCCATCGCACGCCCCGGACGATGCTCGCGACGGCCGAGGGTTGAGAGGCACCCCCGGCGCGATGTGACTTGCCCGTAACCCACGCCCGGGTCGAGAGTCGGACCATGGCAGCCACAGCATCGTCCTACTCGATCACCATGCGGCTGCACACCGCACCCGACCACGGCGTCGTCGGCACCGTCGCGACCACCATCGCGGAGGGCGGCGGGATCGTCACCGCGATCGACGTCGCGGAGTCGCGCCACGACCGGCTCGTCGTCGACGTCACCTGCTCCGCCGCGGACCAGCCGCACTCCGAGGAGCTCGTCAAGGCCGTCGAGGGGATCCGGGGCGTCGAGGTCTACAAGGTCTCCGACCGCACCTTCCTGCTACACATCGGCGGCAAGATCAAGGTCGAGTCGAAGGTCCCGCTGCGCACCCGCGACGACCTCTCGATGGCCTACACGCTCGGCGTCGGGCGGGTCTCGATGGCGATCCACGACAACCCGGAAGACGTGCGTCGGCTGACGATCAAGGGCAACTCCGTGGCGGTCGTCACCGACGGCTCGGCCGTGCTAGGGCTCGGCAACATCGGTCCCGGCGCCGCGCTCCCGGTGATGGAGGGCAAGGCCGCGCTGTTCAAGCGGTTCGCCGACATCGACGCCCGGCCGATCTGCCCGGCCACCCGGGACACCGACGAGATCGTCAAGGCCGTCGAGATGATCGCGCCCGGCTTCGGCGGCATCAACCTCGAGGACATCGCCGCTCCCCGCTGCTTCGAGATCGAGGCGCGCCTGCGCGAGTCGCTCGACATCCCGGTCTTCCACGACGATCAGCACGGCACCGCGATCGTGGTGCTCGCGGCGCTGACCAACGCGTTGCGCTGCGTGAAGAAGTCGCTGCCGACGGTGCGGATCGTGGTCTCGGGCGCAGGCGCCGCCGGTACGGCGATCGTGACCCTGCTGCTCGCGGCCGGGGCCCACGACGTGGTCGTCGTGGACCGGGCCGGCGCGCTGGCCGCTGGCGACGAGACGTTGCCGCCCGCCCAGAGCCGAGCTCGCGCTCGCGACCAACCCGCGCGCCGCCACCGGCTCGCTGCAGGAGGTGCTCCGCGACGCCGACGTGTTCGTGGGCGTCAGCGCGCCCGGCATCCTGCAGCCGGGGTGGATCGCCGACATGGCCGCCGACGCCATCGTCTTCGCGCTGGCCAACCCCGACCCCGAGGTCGACCCGGCGGCCGCCGCGAAGTACGCCGCCGTCGTCGCCAGCGGCCGCTCCGACTACCCCAACCAGATCAACAACGTGCTCGCCTTCCCCGGCGTCTTCCGCGGACTGCTCGACGCGCGTGCCGAGGACGTCACCACCGAGATGCTGCTGCGCGCCGCGTCGGCGCTGGCCAACGTGGTCAGCGACGAGGAGCTCAACGCGTCCTTCATCATCCCGAGCGTCTTCCACCCCGACGTCGCCAAGCGCGTCGCCGCCGCGATCAGCGGCAAGGAGATCTGAGGGCCGCTCCCGGCACCCGGGCCTGCCGCGAGCCTTTCCCGGCCCTGCCCCCGGGTAGTCCAGTGGCAGATGGCTGTCCGGAGGACTGTCCGGCGACCGTCTGCCACTGGACTACCGTCGGGGCATGCTGGTCTTCGACCCGGCCCGGGCGCGCGCCGACCTCGACGAGGGCACCGCGAAGATCCGTTCGCCGAGACGTCCGACGACCCGGTAGCGCGGACCGCCGCTTCGTCGGACGTTGTTGGGTGAAGCGCGTGAGGGCCGGCTCTTCCCCGGCCTGCCGTTCACTGCGGTGTGTCGCTTTCGCCGTACGGCGTGTCGCGGGTGTGGCACCGAAAAGGGGCCCCTCCCGGGCGCACCCCGCGCCGGGGGCGCGCCTGCGTCCGACGGTGCGGCAACCGCGGCGTCGGACGTTCTGCCGGGACGTCCGACGACCCGGTAGCGCGGACCACCGCTTCGTCGGACGTTGTCGAGACCCGCGAATTTCTCGGCCCGCGGATGTCGAATCCGGCGCACCCCGTTCGTGGAGTGGGTGAAGACACCCACGAACCGACAGGACGCACGCCATGAGCATCGGCACCAGCCGAGAGACGACCGAAGCCCCGCGGGCCACGAGACGGGAGTGGATCGGGCTGGCCGTCCTGACGCTGCCGACCCTGCTCATCTCGATCGACGTGAGCGTCCTGTACGTCGCCCTGCCCACGCTCAGCCGTGAGCTCGGCGCGACCAGCACCCAACAGCTGTGGATCCTCGACATCTACTCCTTCCTGCTCGCCGGACTGCTCGTCACGATGGGCGGGCTCGCGGACCGGATCGGCAGCCGCCGACTGCTCCTCGTGGGCGGCGTCGCGTTCGGTGCGGTGAGTGTGCTGGCGGCGTACGCACAGAGCCCCGAGATGCTGATCGCCGCCCGCGCCCTCCTCGGCGTTGCCGGCGCCACGCTGATGCCGTCGACGATGGCGCTGATCCGGCACATGTTCCCGCGGCCCGAGCAGATGGGGCAGGCGATCAGCATCTGGATGGCGTGCTTCATGGGCGGGATGACCGCCGGGCCGATCGTCGGTGGCGCGCTGCTCGAGCGGTTCTGGTGGGGCTCGGCGTTCCTGATCGGCGTGCCGGTGATGGTGCTGCTGGTCATGGTCGCACCAAGGCTGCTGCCCGACTCCCCGCGCAGCGGCGGACACGCGATGCCGGACGTCGCGTCGGTCGCGCTGTCCCTCGTCACGATCCTGCCCGGAGTCCACGCCCTCAAGGAGCTGGCCCGCGGCGAGCACCTCATCACGGCGGTCGTCGCCCCCGGTCGTCAGCGCCGTCGCGGGCACCGTGTTCGTCCGCCGCCAGCGCCGGCTGGAGGACCCGCTGGTCGACCCGGCGCTGTTCGAGAACAGGCGCTTCACCGTCGGGCTCGCCACCTTCCCCGGTCACCGGCGTCGTGATGGCCGGCCTGTCCTACGCCGCCGCGATCTACCTGCAGAGCGTCGTCGGCCTCTCCCCGCTGCAGGTCGGCGCGTGGCTGGTCCCGCAGAACCCGGTGATGCTGGCCGGCACCCTGCTCGCGCCGCGGCTCGACCTGCGCTTCGACACGGTGCGCCCGGGTCGTCGGCGGGCTGCTCGTCGCCGGCTCCGGGCTGCTCCTGCTCGGCGTCATCGACACCGACTCGCTCGCGCTGCACCCGGTCGCGATGGTGCTGGCCGCCGGCGGCGTCAGCGTGCCGATGTCGCTGGTGATGAACCTCGTCATGGGCGCCGCGCCCCGGAGCGCGCCGGCTCCGCCGCCTCACTGATGGAGACCTGCGGCGAGCTCGGCATCGCGATGGGCGTCGCCACCCTCGGCACGGCCGTCACCGCGATCTACCGCGGCCTGCTGCCGGGCGTGCTGCCCGCGGGCACCTCGCGTGCCTCCGCCGAGCTGGCCACCGAGGGCGTCAGCTCCGCACCGGCCGCGGCCGCCCAGTCACCCGACGTCGCCACCCAGATCGTGTACGCCGCCCAGTCGGCCTTCACCGACGGCTACAACGTCGTCGGCGTGCTCGGCGGGCTGGCTCTCATCGGCACGGCGCTCGCCGCCCGTCGAGTGCTGGGGGCACGCGCCGCCATACCCACAAATGGCGAACTTCCCGCAACGGCCACGCCCGATCTCGTCCCGGCGGCCTAGCGTCGAGGCACGCTTTCCTATGGGGATGGAGACGCTCGTGCTGACCAACAAGGTTCATGTGTGCCCGGAGCTGCCGGAACGCGCCGAGGCCGGGGGTGGAGTACGAGCTCGACGCGCGCTGGGTCTGCGAGTGCGGTGACAACTACGTCTTCCACGAGGGCTTCAACCGGGCCGGGTTCAAGGAGCTGAACTGGTACCGGGCGGCCCCGATCGTCGTCCCCGAGCAGCGCAAGGCCCACCGCTCGCTGCGTGACCGGCTGATCGGTCCCCGCAAGGGCGACTGAGGGCCTTCTAGGAGCCTGCGCGCGACGAGACCGGGGCGGCGCCGATGATGCCCGCCTTGTTGCGCAACGTCGCCGGCACGATCGGGGTCGCGATGTCGATCAGCGGGCCGAACTGGTCGAAGCTCTTGCTGACGCCGCCGCCGACGACGATCAGCTCGGGCGAGAAGAGCCGCTCGACGGTGCGGTAGTAGGTCGTGAGCCGCTCGGCCCAGACGGGGTAGGAGAGCTCCTCGTTCTCGCGCGCCGAGTTGGCCGCCCGGGACTCGGCGTCGTGGCCGTCGATCTCGAGGTGCCCTGAGCTCGGAGTTGGGGACCGGGATCCCGTCGTGGATCAGCGCCGAGCCGATCCCGGTGCCGAGCGTGGTGACGATGACCGGGCCGCGCTGGCCCTTCGCCGCACCCGAACTCGACCTCGGCCAGCCCGGCCGCGTCGGCGTCGTTGACGACGTGCACCTCGCGGCCGAGGGCCTCGGTGAAGATCGCATCGGCATCGGCGCCGATCCAGCTCGGGTCGATGTTGGCGGCCGAGTGCACGACTCCGTGTCGTACGACGCCCGGCACCGTCACACCGACCGGTGACGTGGACGCGGGGAACCGTCCGACCAGCTCGACGAAGACCTCGGACACTGCGGCGGGGGTGGCCGGTCTCGGCGTCTGGATCTTCTCGCGATCGCTCGCGAAGTCGCCGACGCCGAGGTCGACGGCCGCCGCCTTGATGCCGGTGCCGCCGAAGTCGATCCCGATGGGGTTCTCACTCATGTGCCTACCCTGCCCGACTCTCGGTCACGGCGGCGACCGAGGGCCGGAAAATCGTTCCTGCCTCGGGCCCGCTCTCTGCGACCGTTGACGCATGTCCACCACGCTCGAGGTCGCCGCACACCTCGAGGGTGTGCGCACGGCGATGGTCGCGATGGTGCGGTACGCCGACCGCGCCGGCCTCGCAGCGCCGGTGCCGACGACCCCCGACTGGACCGTGCGGCGACTCCTCGCCCATCAGGGAATGGTGCACCGGTGGGCCGCGGCCGTGGTGACCGGCGCGGAGCAGACGCCCGACCGGTGGGAGCGAGAGGGCCGGGCCGCACCCGACCCCTTCGAGTGGCTGCGCGACGGCGCGATCGAGGTGGTGACCGCCATCAGCGCCGCGCCGGCCGACCTCGATGCGCTGGTGTTCCCGGCCGACGCGCCGAGTCCTCGTCGCTTCTGGGCCCGCCGACAGTGCCACGAGACGACGATCCACGCGGTCGACGCGCTGGCCGCGTCGTTGGGCCGCTATCCGGTGGCCGCCGACGCGACCCGGATCGGTGCCGAGGTCGCCCTCGACGGGATCGATGAGCTACTGAGCGGCTTCCCTGCCCCGCCCGGTGTCGCGGTTGCGCTCCGACGAGGGGCGGCGCATCGCCGTACGACCCGAGGAGGGGGAGAGGGGCTGGCTGGTCGAGCTCAGCGCGGGCCCTCCCGTCACGACGACCTTCAGCGGCGCGGCCCCGTCGGCCGACGTCGAGCTCACCGGCTCGGCGGTCGCGCTCTACCTGACGCTGTGGAACCGCAGTGACGAGGCGACACCGAGCGACGGTCCGGACGACGGGCCCGGTTGGGACGAGTGGCGCGACAGCGCGCAGGTCACCTGGTAGCAGCCTGACCCTGAGGAATCTTGTCACAGTGGTTTACAGATTGCTTTACAAAACGTATCGTTCTGTAAATCAGTGTTGAGCAGACGGAAGGGTCAGGTCCATGAGCCTCAGTGACTCCATGAGCGGCACCATCCCCCCAGGGGATCGACCGAGGGGTGGAAGGACTCGAAGCGATATCTCTGGCTCATCGGCCCGGTCGTCCCGAGCCCGGCCATCTTGGCGATCGTCGGCTTCGCGGCCACCGGCTGGGGCATCTGGCTCTGGCTCGGACCGATCATCATCCTGCTCGTCGTGCCCGCGATCGACCTGATGACGGGACTCGACCGCTCCAACCCGCCCGATGACGTGATCGAGGCGCTCGAGGCGGACCGTTACTACCGCTGGGTGACCTACCTCTACCTGCCGATCCAGTACGTCGGTTTGGTCGGCGCGATGGCGATCGTGGCCGGCTACAACCCGGTGGCCCGGCTGATCGACCCGGTCGGGGGTGACGGCCCGGGCACAGGACGCGCTGCCGGCCGCGTTCACGGGCGTGCTGGCCCTGTCCACGATCGACAAGATCGCGCTGGCGATCTCGATCGGCTGCGTGGGCGGCATCGGGATCAACACCGCGCACGAGCTCGGCCACAAGAAGGAGGCCAACGAGCGCTGGCTCTCCAAGATCGCGCTCGCGCAGGTCGCCTACGGCCACTTCTACATCGAGCACAACCGGGGGCCACCACGTCCGCGTGGCAACGCCGGAGGACCCCGCGAGCAGTCGCCCGGGCGAGAACTTCTACCAGTTCTGGCCGCGCACGGTTGGTGGCTCCCTCAAGTCCGCCCGGCACTGGAGAAGCGCCGCTACGCGCGCAAGAAGCAGCACCCGTTCCGTCTCGGCAACGACGTGCTGAACGCCCGGCTGATGACCGCCGTGCTGTGGGGCGCCCCGGTCGCCCGGCTCGGCCTCGAGATCGTTCCCTTCCTGCTGATCCAGGGCCGTCATCGGCTTCTCGCTCCTCGAGGTCGTCAACTACATGGAGCACTACGGCATGCTGCGGCAGAAGGTCGGCAACGCCGAGCGCCAGCGCTACGAGCGGGTCCTGCCCAGCCACAGCTGGAACTCCAACAACATCGCCACCAACGTGCTGCTCTACCACCTGCAGCGTCACAGCGACCACCACGCCAACCCGACCCGCCGCTACCGGGCCCTGCGCGACTTCGAGGAGTCTCCGGTCCTGCCCACGGGCTATGCCGGGATGATCGTCCTCGCGATCGTTCCTGCCGTATGGCGCCGAGTGATGGACCCCCGGGTGGTCAAGCACTTCGGTGGTGACGTGAGCCGGGCCAACATCAGCCCCCGCAAGCGCGAGTTGTACATCGCCCGCTACGCCGCGGACATGCCGGTCCGAGAGCCGACCCTCCTCGAGGACGTCACCCCCGGTCTGCTGGTCGAGGAGGTGCTCGCGGCCCGGTGCCCCGGCTGCTCCTACGTCTACGAGGTCGCCGCTGGCGACGAGCACGAGGGCTTCGCCGCCGGCACGGCGTGGGCCGACATCCCGGCCGACTGGTGTTGCCCCGACTGTGGTGTGCGGGAGAAGGCCGACTTCGTGCCGTTCGACCCCAGCAAGGTGGAAGCCTGATGAGGATCGTGGTCGATCGTGACGTGTGCGAGGGGATCGGGATGTGCGAGTCGATGGCGCACCAGTTCTTCGAGGTCGACGACGACGACGTGATGCACGTGCTCGACGAGACCCCGGCGGAATCGGACCACAAGGAGGTCAGGGCTGCGGTCGCCTCCTGTCCGGTGCAGGCACTGAGTCTCGTTGAGTGACCTCGCGTTCCCTAGAATTCGACGCATGACGGGGCAGGTGGGACTCGAGGGGGAGATCAGCCTGCGGCAGCGGATGATCGCGGTCGCGGTGGAGATGACCACGAACGACGGCTGGGCGCACGTGACCATGTCGCGGCTGGCCCGAGCGGTCGGGGTCAGCCGGCAGACGGTCTACAACGAGATCGGCACCAAGAACGCCTTGGCGGAGGCGATGATCCTGACCGAGCTCGACAACTTCCCGGCCCTCGTCACCAACGCCTTCGACCAGCACCCGGACGACCTGCCCGACGCGATCCGGGCGGCCATCCTCGCCGTCCTCGAGCTCGCGCAGGACAACCCCCTGCTGCACGCCGTGGTCTCGGCCACGCACGGCGCCGACACGGAGCTGCTGCCGCTGTTGACCACGCACTCCACCCAGCTCCTCGACCTCGCCAAGGTGGTCGTCGGAGAGCGGGTCGCCGCCTACAAGTCGCACCTCACGCGCGAGGAGCTCGACGGCGCGATCGACATGGTCGTGCGGGTCGTGCTCAGCCACGTCATGCAGCCGAGCGGCACGCCCGCGCGGACCGCCGCCACGCTGGCCTTCGTGGCCCGGCGCGTGCTCGAGGACTAGTTCGCGGCCCTCGCCCTCGAGGCCTCGACCGCTGACCGGAAGCCGGCCACGATGTAGGGCGGCACCTTCATCCCCGCCTCGCGTGCCCACAGCAGCTCGCGCTCGACGCGGGCGATGGTCTCGGCGAAGCTGTCCGGGTCGTCGGTGATGCCCAACGCGAGCATCAGGTCGCCGAAGTCGGCGCGTTGCTCGTCGTTGTTGACGCCGACCGGCGCGAAGGAGATGGTCCGCAGGCGGCGTACGAGGAAGCGCTGCCGGGGCGCGAGCTGGGCCGCGAGACCCTGCGACGACATCTTGTAGAACGCGTAGTGGCCCGGCTCCCGGCGCCGGATCGGCGCGACGACGGTGTCGCTGATCGCGGTCTCGCCCATCTCGCGCACGCCGTCGTGGAGCAGGTTGTAGGCGAGCACTGCCGAGCGCTCGGTGGCCATGCCGGTGAGGTAGTAGAGCATCCGGGTGACGTCCCGGATCTTGTCGATCCGACCGAGTGCGCCGAGCACCTTGATCTTGGCCCCGACGTGGTCCGTGTCGGGGAGTGGCCGGCGGCCGCCCGATGCGGGTCTGCAGCTCGTCGAGGATCAGCCCGTGACGGATCTCCTGCGGCTGCCACACGTCGGCGTAGAAGTGGCGGTCGACCTCGGGCGGGTCGGGCAGCATCGTCATCAGCTCGAGCACGTTGCGGTCGACCTCGAGCTCGACGCGCGCCATGTAGTCCAGCACGTGGCCGAACCGCGCGGAGAACGCCTCGGGGTCGCGGACGGTGAAGTCGACGGTGGCCAAGTCGATCGGCGGGTGGTCCTCGCCAAGTTTCTCGACATGCTCCGCGCGGCGGGCCTCGAGCAGGCGGGGGCGAGTCACGGATTCATTCTATTGTCGGGCACGTGACGTCTTCGCAGCCCGCAGGCCTTCGGATGGGTACGGCGGGTGGCCGGTCCGTCATCGCGGCGGCGGTTCTCGGCTCCGGGATGACCTCGGCTCGACGGCAGCGTGGTCAACGTCGCGCTGCGCACGATCGGCGAGGACCTCGACGCGTCGCTGGCCCAGCTGCAATGGATCAACAACGGCTACCTCGTCTCGCTGGCCGCGCTGATCCTGCTCGGCGGCTCGCTGGGCGACCGGCTCGGCCGGCGCAGGATGTTCATCGTCGGCACCATCTGGTTCGCGCTCGCCAGCGTCCTGTGCGGGCTCGCGCCCAACGCCGAGACCCTGATCGTGGCCCGCATCCTGCAAGGCGTCGGCGGTGCGATGCTCACGCCCGGCAGCCCGGCGATGATCCGGGGCGCCTTCGTGCCCGACGACCGCGGCAAGGCCATCGGCGCCCGGGTCAGGCCCGGGCGGCGTGGCGGCCGCGATCGGGCCGTTCGTCGGCGGCGTGCTCGTCGACCACGCTTCGTGGCGCTGGATCTTCCTGATCAACCTGCCGCTCGCGGTCGCGACCGTCCTCATCGCCCGGCGGTCGGTGCCGGAGACCCGCGACCCCCATGCGTCCGGACACTTCGACGTGCTGGGCGCCGTGCTCGCGTCCCCGGCCCTCGGTGGCATCACCTACGCCCTGATCGAGTGGGGCGGGGAAGGCGCTCCCGGGCCGGGGCCGCGGGCCTGATCGCAGCGGTCGCGTTCGTGATGCTCGAACACCGCGAGGAGGTGCCGATGATGCCGCTCGGGCTCTACCGTGACCGCACCTTCAGCGCCTCCAACGCGATGACCTTCCTCGTCTACGCCGCCCTCGGCGCGATGTCCTTCTTCCCGGTGATCCAGCTCCAGACCGTCGCCGGCTACAACGCCCTCCAAGCCGGCCTCGGCGACGCTGCCGATCACGCTCTGCATGCTCTTCCTCGCGGCGAAGGGGGGCGAGCTCGGCAGCCGCATCGGCCCGCGGATCCCGATGACCGTCGGGCCGCTGGTGATGGCGCTCGGCCTCCTCTTCGTCCTCGGTGCCGACGCGGACGTGAACTACTGGATCGACGTCTTCCCCGGCGTCACCGTCTTCGGCCTCGGCCCGGCCCTGATGGTCGCGCCGCTGACGGCCACCGTGCTGGCGGCCGCCCCTGACGACAAGGCCGGCATCGCCAGCGGCATCAACAACGCCGTCGCGCCGCCGGCTCCCTGATGGCCGTCGCGGCCCTACCGACGGTGGTCGGGTTGTCCGGGGACGAGTACGCCGACCCGCTGGTCTTCGACGCGGCGTACCCGACCGCGATGCTGGCCTGTGCTGCCCTGCTCGCACTCGGCGGCGTCGTGTCATGGCTGACGATCCCGAAGCGGCTGCCTCGTTAGTCAGCCGACGGGCGCCGACGGCCGAACAGCCGAGGGCTGGCCGGCTTTTCTGACGCCTCGAGCTGGCGCCGCTTGCGCGCCAGCTTCTTCTTCAGCGTGCCGACCCGCTCCTCGGAGCTCGGCGTTGGCCGCCGCCAGCCGGTCGCGCTCGGCAGTCACCTCCGCGAGCGTGATCCGGGGCAGCTCGACCAGCTCCCGGAGGCGCTGCACCGTCCCGTGGGGCAGCAGCAGGACTCGTTCATCGAGCTTGCGCTGGACAAGGTCGTGGTTGCGCGCCCACTGCTCGTCGTCGTGGAGAGCGTGGCTGGAGCCACCGTCCACCCACCAGCGGTAGTGGGCGGTGAACTCCTCCGACCCGACGACGCCGACGAGGGTGGCGGCCCGCATCAGGAAGTCCCAGTCCTCGGTCGTGTCGAGGTCCTCGTCGAAGCGCTCGCCGAGGTCGTGGAAGACCTCCCGCGGGAAGGCGACCGTCATGTTGGGGGTCTGGTTCATCAACAGGTGGTCGAGCAGCTGGAAGTCCAGCGGCCGGGCCTCCCGGGGTGCCAGCACCTCGCGAGCCATGACCTCGCCGTCGGCCTCGACCGCCTCGACGTCCTGTCGCAACGCGTTGGTCCGCAGCACCCGCCCCGGGGGCGCGCTCGTGCAAGGAGCGGAAGTCCGCCACCCAGTGCGGGAGCACGAGGTCGTCGTCATCGAGCGCAACGACGTAGGCGGCCTGCCGCCCGCTCGAAGCCGACGTTGAGCGGCGCCCCACGGCCGCCGGTGTCGAGGTCGAGCACGGTGATCCGCAGCTCGGGAGACGCGGAGGCGATCACGTGGTCCACGGCCGTGGCGGCCGTCGCAGAGGTGCGGTGTCGCACCACGATCACTTCGGAAATCGTGGTCGGTCTGCTCGGAGAGTCCTTCGAGGGCCTCGGCGAGCAACCGCGGGCGGAGTCCTTGGGTGCGCATCACCACCGTGAGGGAAGCAGTCGCCTTCGGCGTACGGCGGAGGCTCGATGCCGATGCGCCTTAGGACTTCCGCCGGGCTCGCGATCGAGTGAGCGCTCACGTAGAGGCCTGCGCTAGCCGCACTCGACGCCGACCAGCGTTCGATCTACGGTCCATGCCTGCGACGCTGTCGAATAGGCGGATATCGCGATCCATGCGCACGCAATACCTCCATCGAATCTCATGAAGTCCAAGCATGCCCTAAACTTCTGCGGTCAGTCATACGCAACGGCGGCGCCGGCGGGAGAACGTTTAGTGAGCAACGGGGCGCATATAGCACCCGCCTTGACCATGGGGGATCGCCTGCGAAGGATCCGACGGAGGAATGACGCACTCCTCCCCGCGCGAGAGGGGACCGCCCGCGGAACGGTCTGGGCCGTCCTCATCGCGGTCGAGTTCTATCTTCTTTCGAATCCCTTGGCCCTCCAACCCATATTTCAAGTCTCGCTCAAGCAAGCCGTGGTGCTCGGAGTGCTGGTCGCCGTGCTTGAGCTTCCACGACTGAGACTACGGCGGCCGCCGCTCACACTGCTCGCGTTCGCAGCGTTCGCAGCGGCGTCCCGGTGGTGGTCCATGGAGCGCCCAGTGACCGGCGACGCGCTTTGGCTTTATGGGGCCGTCGCTGCGCTGGCCCTCCTGATCGCGATGAACGTGACTCCGCGCGTGCTCGTCGCGGGCTTTGGTGGAGGTGGCCTGCTGGTACTGGTGGCTTCGCTCTACGCTTGGCAGCAAGAGATTCCTTCGGCGCTCATCCCGCCCAACATGGGCCCGGATGGATACATTGCTGGCGTAGGAACCAATCGCAACATCTTGAGTTACACGATGGTCTTGGCGTTGGGCTTCCTTGCCGGATATCACCCGACGCGGTGGCGTGGCCGGATTGTCTGGCTCGGCACTCTACTGATCTTGCTGTTCGGCGTGTTCCTCGCGCAGTCGGTCACCGGCTTCTTGAGCAGTGCGGTGGTGCTGACCTTGGGCTTTGGCCTCGTCCGAGTCGAGCGGCTGCCAAGACGAATTCGTCACCGGATTGGGCTGACGGTCTCGGTGGTTGTAATCGGCGGGGTTGGGCTTTTGCTCGCCTTCCCTGCGCTCCTTGGTTCGGTGTCGTCGAGGGACTCCGTGACGCTGTCCGGCCGCGTGCCGTTGTGGGAAGCCATCATCAGCGGAACCGAGCAGCGGAGATGGCACGGCCATGGCTGGGGAACCGTGTGGCCTCATCCGTGGTCGCCAGCCACGGACAACGCCGTCGCTCAAGACATCTATGCGGGGGCCGGCACCGTCATGACCCATGGGCACAACTCGTTCCCTGGACGTGCTGCCCCAACTCGGTGTCGTCGGTGTCTTCTTACTCCTGCTGATGCACCCGGTGCCACTCATCTCGTCGTCGGTGGTGCGTTTCGGCGAGCGGCGCGACGCGGAGATGCTCCTGTCCTCGCGCGTCATCGTTACCGCAATGGTTGCCGTGATCATGTTCGGTGTGACCGAGCCCATCAGCAGCACGCCGCTGGGCTGGTTCTGCCTGTGCGTCCTCGCCGCCACCCGCACCACGCATCCGAGGCGCGCCACGCGTCAGCGCCATGTGGCGTGCGTCGGCGCCGACTCAGGAGTTCCTGATGCCGGCCCACTGGTGGTGTCGTCGGTGCGTGGACAAGATGAAGTTCACGGCACGCTCGGAGCAGTTGCCGATCGCGTAGTCGTCTGGGACGACGCGCCCACCCCGGTCGCCGGTCACGGCGACCCGCACCGCCTCGACGACGTTGGTCGGGTCTAGGCCCGTCATCACGATCGCACCGGTGTCCAGAGCCTCGGGGGCGCTCGATCGAGTCACGCAGGGTGACAGCCGGGAACCCGAGGAGCGACGACTCCTCGGAGATGGTGCCGGAGTCGGAGAGCACGCAGAACGCCTGTGACTGAAGGTGGTTGTAGTCCGGGAATCCGAGCGGCTCGTGGAACTGGACGCGCTCGACCGTGCGACCCGGGGCGTCCCGGGCGCTGGCGTGTCCGTGGGTGGGTCGAGACCAGCACCGGCTTGTCGAACTCCGCCACCACGGCCTCAAGGCAGTCGAGGAGAGCGTCCAGCCGGTCGGGCCGGTCGACATTCTCCTCCCGGTGGGCGCTGACGAGGATGTAGTCCTCGGCCTCCGTGTCGAGGCGCGACAGGGCATCCGAGCCGGCGATCTCCGCGCGGTGCGCCTCCGGGACCTCCTTCATGGGCGAACCCGTCTTCAGGATGCGCCGGGGGTGCAGGCCCTCGCCGAGCAGGTTGCGACGAGCGTGCTCTGTGTAGACGAGATTGAAGTCCGCGACGTGGTCGACCAAACGTCGGTTGGTCTCCTCGGGTACGTTCTCGTCGAAGCAGCGGTTGCCGGCCTCGAGGTGGTAGACCGGCACCTTCATCCGCTTGGCCATGATCGCGGAGATGCAGCTGTTGGTGTCACCGAGGACGACCAGCGCGTCGGGACGTTCCTCCAGCAGCACCTTCTCGGTGCCCATGAGCACTCCGCCCAGCACCGCGCCCGGGCTCGACGTGTCCACGCCGAGGTGGTGATCGGGAGCGCGCAGTCCGAGCTCCTCGAAGAAGACCTCGTTGAGCGTGTAGTCCCAGTTCTGCCCGGTGTGCACCAGCACGTGGTCGACGGTGGCGTCGAGGCGCTTGATCACCTCGGAGAGCCTGATGATCTCGGGACGGGTCCCGACGATGGTCATCACCTTGGTCATGGGGTCAGCTCCAGTTCGGCGGCACCCGCAACGGGCACGGGAAAGGTGTCGGGGTTGTCCGGGTCGAACAGCGAGTCGGTCCAGAACAGCGTGGTCAGCTCGGTGTCACCGGTGTTGGTGATGTTGTGGACCCACATCGTCGGCATGTCGATGGCGACCGGGCTCTCACCGGTCACGTCGAAGTGAGTCGTCTCGGTGTGGAAGAGGCGACGCAACGAGATCCGCGCGGTGCCGCTCAGCACGGCGAACCGCTCGATCTTGTGCAGGTGGTAGTGCTCGCCGCGCGTAATGCCCGGCACCGTCGTTGACACGAAGGTCTGTCCGCCGGACCCGTGGCTGCGCACGGTCTCCACGAGGCGACCACGCGGGTCGACCCGCGGCTCGAGCACGATCGGGTAGTGCGAGGGGAACAGTGCCGCACGATAGGTGTTGAACAGGTCGGCCTCGAGGGCGCTGGCCATGTCAGGCACGTCCCCCCGGGGACGTAGGTGGCGTGGAACCGCTGCAGGCTCTCCCAGACGGCCGGGACCGACGTCGGCGTGGCGGCCGGCTGGACCCGGTCGGCGTCGCCGGTGAGCGCGGCCACCAACGAGCGGGCGGCGCCCCGGGCGTGCAGCAGCTCGATCGGTCGATCCGCGATGTCGGGGAGACTCACCCTTGATGACCGCGGCAACGAAGGAGGCGACGAAGGAGTTGTACGCCGGGCGTCCGTGCTCACCGAACAGGTTGGGCAGCATGACGTCGACGAAACGACCGCCGACCTCGTCCGCGACGGCGCGCAGGGTCTCGGCTGCGCGTGACTTGCCTTCGGCGTACGACGAACCGTTGCCCACCCGGATGGAGTTGGCGAACACGATGGTCACCGGGCGACCGGCGGCGCGCACTGCGGCTGCGACGTCGTCGGCGAGCTGGGCGTTGCCAGTGGCGAGCTCCTCATCGGTGGCGCGATTGACGCCGGCGAGGTGCAGCACGGCATCGACGTCGGCGACCGGGGCCGGCAGCTCGCCCCACTGTCCGCGTCCGATCCCGGTCACCCGGTGGTCGGTCGTCGCGTGCAACAGGCATCGGGTGTGCCACCCAAGGAAGCCCTCGGCCCCCGTGAGCAGGATCCTCATGCGCGGCTCAGCTCGTCCTGAACCTCGGGAATCGTGCGCAGGAGGGCCTGCGTCGCCGCGAGGTCGAGCTGGTGGGTGTTGTCGGAGGCGTAGTCCTCGGCGTGCGAGATCTCGTCCTCACCCTCGGTGAAGTACTTCTCGTACTGCAGACCGCGGGTGTCGAGCGGGACGCGGAAGAAGTCGCCCCGGTCCTCGGCCTTGGCGAACTCCTCGCGGGACAGCAGCGTCTCGTGCAGCTTCTCGCCGTGGCGCATGCCGATCACACGTAGGTCGGGCTCGTCGTGGCCGAAGACGCCGGCCACGGCGCGGGCCGAGACGTCCACCGTGGAGGCCGGGGCCTTCTTGACGAAGAGGTCACCGGGGTTGGCGTGCAGGAAGGCGTGCTTGACGAGATCCACCGACTCGCCCGGGGGACATCAGGAACCGCGTCATGCGGGGTTCGGTGAGGGTCAACGGCTGACCTGACTTGAGCTGGCCGATGAAGGCCGGGATCACGGATCCGCGCGAGTACATGACGTTGCCGTAGCGGGTCACCGACACGGTCATGTGGGAGTCGGGGTTGTTGCGCGTAGGCCTGCGCGGTCTTCTCCATCAGCGCCTTCGACATGCCCATCGCGTTGACCGGATAGACGGCCTTGTCGGTGCTCAGGAGCACCAGCGACTTCACGCCTGCGGCGGCGGACGCCTCGATGACGTTGTGGCTGCCGACGACGTTGGTCTTGACGGCCTGCTGCGGGAAGAACTCGCACGACGGGACCTGCTTGAGGGCCGCGGCGTGGAACACGAAGTCGGCTCCGGTCACCGCCGGCCGGATGCTGTCCGCGTCGCGGACGTCGCCGAGGAAGAAGCGCATGCGCTCGTCGTTGAATGCACGACGCATGAGGTCCTGCTTGGCCTCGTCGCGGCTGAAGATGTGCACCTGCCGGGCACCCTGCTCAAGCAAGTGCTTGGCCATGATGGATCCGAAGGACCCCGTGCCACCGGTGATCGTGACAAGCCGCCCCTCTACTGCTCGATCAGTGGGGGTGTCGACCTGCGTCATGCGGACTCCTTGTTCAGTCATTGCTCGTGTGGACATCGGGCCGGTCCATGGCCAACCCTGTCAGTTGTGAGGGGGACAGTGGGGGGACCTGCACGCTGCGAATCAGCGGGTGCTCGGTGGGCTGGGGTTCCTCGTCGTCCGAGAACAGGACTTCGGAGAGTTTCTCGCCCGGGCGCAGGCCGGTGAAGGTGATCTCGACGTGGCCACGTCCCGAGAGATCGATCATCCGTCGAGCCACGTCCGGGATCTTGACGGGCTCGCCCATCTCCAGCACCCGGGACTTCGCCCTGTCCGCCGATCGCGCCGGCCCGGATGACGAGCTCGCAGGCTTCCGGGATGGTCATGAAGTAGCGGTTGACCTCGGGGTGCGTGACCGTCACAGGGCCGCCGGTCTCGATCTGGCGGGTGAAGGTCGACATCATCGACCCACGCGAGCCGAGGACGTTGCCGAAGCGGACGCTGATGAACGGCCGCCCGGTCTGCTGGGCGTGCCACGACGTGAGCTGCTCGGCCATCCGCTTGGTCGAGCCCAGCACGCTCGACGGCTCGGCCGCCTTGTCGGTCGAGATGTTCACGAACCGCTGGACACCGAACTCCTCGGCGAGGTCCGGGAGGTTGAGGGTGCCGAGCACGTTGGTCTTCCACCCCTCGGATGGGAAGCGCTCCAGCATCGGCAGGTGCTTGAGGGCAGCCGCGTGGAAGATGATCTCGGGCGTGTGTTCGGCGAAGATGCGGCGCAGCGAGTCGGGCTCGCGGATGTCGACCAGCACGGTGTCCGGTGCGTCCAGCAGCCCGTGGCCGAAGATGGAGAGCTGCACCGAGTGCAGGGCGGACTCGTCGCGGTCCAGCATGATCAGGGTTGCCGGCCCGAAGCGGTGGACCTGCCCGGCGAGCTCGGAACCGATGGAACCTCCGGCGCCCGTGATCAGGATCCGCTTGCCGGTGAGATAGCCGGCGATGGACGTCAGGCTGGTCTCGACACGGTGGCGGCCGAGGACGTCGGCGATCTCGACTTTGCGGATGTCCGAGGCAGCGACTTGGCCGCCGATCAGCTCTGAGACCCGGGGCAGCACCGGGAATTCCAAGCCGGCGCGGTGGGCATCCTCCTGAACGCGCCCGACGAACTTTCCCGACGCCTCGGGGATGGCCGGGATGACCGCTCCGACGCTGAGGTCCTTGGCCAGCGCCCCCAGCTTGGTCCCGTCCCCGACCACCGGGACGCCCCGGATCCGCAGGTGTCGGCGGACGTGACTGTCGTCAAGGAATCCGACCGCCCGGTAGGTCCCGCCGAGGTCCCCGCGCAAGAGCCGGAGCACCCGGCTACCGGCATCGCCGGCGCCGTAGATCAGGACCCGGGTGGGGTCGGTCTCGGAGAGCGGCGCCCCGCGGTCGCGGAGGGCGCGGTAGAACCAACGCCCAGCGGCGGAGGCCGGGAACGCGATCGGCGGAGTCAGCACCGGGACGCTGCGCGGAACGTCCGGGTTGACGATGGGGGCACTCAGGATCGTGATGGCGGCCACGGCGCCGACCCGAACGGCCAGTCCGATTGCCTCGTCGAAGGACCCGACGATGTAGCGGCCCCGGTAGAAGTGCGAGGCATAGCCGATGACGAGGATCAGCACGGCGGAGAGCACTAGGTACTTGAGAGTCGACTCCCAGCTCACCTCAGGAATGCGGAAGTCGTGGCGGAAACCGATCACAATGGCGGCGCCCACGGTCCAACTGAAGACGTCCCAGAGGGCCGGGAGGGCTCGACGGGCGTGGGGGTTGTTCGTCACCGCCACATACCTCCCCCGAATACGCAATGGTTCACTTTGCTCACCGTCCAGCCCCGGGATGGTATCGCTGTGTCGCGACCCGTCCTATTTCGGCGCGACTCACCCGAGGGGCGGTATGTCGTCGACCAGCACACGGATCGCGCGCACGAGAGTCTCGTGTGCCTGCGCCCCGGAGTGCCCGGCCCGGGCGAGCTCCACGCCCCGCACCCCCATCTCCGCCCGTAGAGCGGGATCGGCGACGAGGGCGCGCACCGCCGTGGACACTTCGGCGGCGGTGCTGACAGCAATGCCGGCTCCGCTTCCCGCGACGTACTGATGGAGGGCGGTTTCCGCAGGGGCGTAGCAAAGGATAGGGCGACCTGCCGCGAGGTACTCCGAGATCTTTGTGGAGATCGAGTAGCGGATGAAGGCAGCGATGTCGGGGTCCGCACTCTCGGCGTGCACCAGCACGTCGGCGTCGGCATACACCCCGTGGATCTGGTCGTGCGGGACATACGGCGCGAACGTTGTGATCGCCGGGTCGAAGAGTGGTTCCGCCCAGCGGCTCGTGAGCCCGGTGTGAATCGTGAGGCTTGCACCTCCGGCCCCGCGGATCGCTGCCTCTACGTCGAGGAGTGCCCGTTGCCGGTGAAGGTGGAGACCGCCCGTGTAGACCACTCGGACCGTTCCTGTCGACGGCGGTGTCGTCGGAGTGCGGGTGGTGTCCACGGCGTTCATCAGGGGGAGGTAGTTGAGGCCGGTACGCCGCGTGTACTCGGCCGCCATGAGGTCGCTGATCACCGGGCCCACAGCGGCACCGGCTTCAAGGCGGGCCACCGAGCGCAGGAGCGCCCGTCTCGGCAACCGGGTGCCGCGGCCCGTGTAGAGACTCGCGCGCCAGTCATCGAGGTAATGCACGAGCACTGGTACGCGGCAGGCGCGGGCGAAGGCGAGGGCCAGACGATTGATGCCAATCGTGCAACCCGAGGTGTAGACCACGTGCGGTGCGAACTCCCGTGCGGCGCGCACAGCATCCTTGGGCAACCGGACGGGCCCCATGTCGAGGTAGGCGTTCCCGATCTCGCGCACGCGATTGCGGGCCGAGACTCTGTCGGTGTCGCCGGCCAACTCCCCGGCGAGCACGGAGGCGTTGACCGAGCGAGCCACCGCGGCGCCGCCGAGGAAACGCCGCGATACGTGGCGCAGTGGAGTGACAGAGGAAGGCAAGGTCATCGAGCGCACACGGGGTTCAAGGTCGCCCTGCACCAAGCACAGCTCCATCAACTGCTCGGGCAGGAACTGGCTCAGCACGGTGGACAGCGTGATCCCGGTGGGTGAGCTGGAGCTGATGCTCTCGCCATTGATGACCGGGATCCGCAGGTCTTCGGCAGCGATGGTCACCGGGCCACCACGGCCCTGAGAGTCTGCAAGATGATGCGAAGGTCCCCACCGAAGGTCGCGTGTCAACGTACTCGACGTACTTGGCTGCCTTGTAGGGAAGGAGTTCGCGCACGTAATAGTCGGCCGGGTCGGCGGCCCCGGCCAGTAGTTCGGACTCGTTGCGCAGCTCCGGGGAGACCGGGTCGGTGATGCCGGGGCGCACGCTGAGGATTCGATCGCGATGCTCAGCCGGCCACTGCGCGACGTACTCAGGGACCTCGGGTCGAGGCCCCACAAGACTCATCCGACCGCGTAGGACATCGAAGAGCTGCGGCAGTTCGTCGAGCTTGCTCCGGCGCAGAAAGCGGCCCGCACGAGTGATCCGAAACTCCCGGTCGGCGGTCACGGATGGCCCGTTGTGACCGACGTGCATCGTGCGGAGCTTGTGGATCGTGAATTCCTCCCCGCCGAGCCCGACGCGGGTCTGCCGGAACAGGGCGGGCCCGTCAGAATCAAGGCGGACCCATCCGGCGAGAGCGCCCGGGAGAGGCCCGGAGAAGAACAGACCGATGCCGGAGGCGATGACGTCCAGCAGTCGCTTGGGATCGATTGTCACGTCAGGATCCGGCGGACGGCATGGACGACGCGCTCGACCCTGGTCAGTGGTCAGGGACGAGAAGATCGGCAGGCTCACGGCCCGGGCATAGACACGCTCGGCGACGGGGAACGACGGGGCGTCGAGGCCGTATCGGTCGCGCCAGTAGGGATGGCGGTGCAACGGAATGAAGTGGACGCTGCAGGCGACGCCGGCGTCGGCCATCAACTGGATGAAGGTGTCCCTGTCGACCGGGGCGTCCTCGGTCAGGCGCACCACGAAGAGGTGCCGGGCGTGTTCGCCCGGCTGTAGGTCGAGCCCGGCAGGCAACTCGAGGGGTAGGCCGACCAGCTCGCGCCCATACTGCTGGGCGATGACGTGGCGTTTCCCGGCCATCTCGACCGACCGGGACAGCTGGACGCGTCCCATCGCGGCGGCCGGGTCGGGGAGGTTGTACTTGAAGCCCGGTGCGACGACCTCGTAGTGCCGGGACGGGGCCTTGCTTCGGTAGCGGTCGAAGACGTCGCGAGAGATGCCGTGCAGGCGCATCGTGCGGATCCGGCGAGCCAGCGCCTCGTCCCGGACCACGACCATGCCGCCCTCGCCGGTCGTCATCGTCTTGGTTGCGTAGAAGCTGAAGACGACCGCGGAGCTGTCGCCGAGACCGACGGGCTGCCCCTCGGACACGACAGGGTGGGCGTGCGCGGCGTCCTCCACGACCAACAGGTTGTGTCGGTGCGCGAATTCAGACAGAGGCCCGCGCGGGACCGGCATTCCGGCGAAGTGGACGGGGATGATCGCCTTCGTACGGGGAGTGAGTGCCGCCTCGGCTGCTGCCGGGTCGATGTTGAGCGTCTCGGGGTCAACGTCGACGACCACGACATCGGCGCCGAGGTAGCGCACGACCTCGCCGCTGGCGGTGAAAGTCCAGTCGGGGACGAGGACCTCGTCGCCGGGCCCGGATACCGATCGCCTCGAGGGCGAGGTGGAGCCCTGCGGTTGCGGAGTTCACCGCGATCGCGACGCCGCCACCAAGATTGGCCGCGAACTCTTCCTCGAACGCCTTGGCGTTCGGTCCTGTAGTCAGCCAACCCGATCGCAGGGTCGCCACGACGGCTGCGATCTCCTCCTCGCCGATGTCGGGGAGAGCGAAGGGGATGAAGTCGGAACTCGACACGATGGGGCTCCTCACGAACGGCCGCGCCTACACTAGCCAGCGTTCCAGTCCACTCCGAAAACCCGGGGGAACCCTTCGTGCGAGTAGGCCTACTCACCCAGTGGTACGACCCGGAGCCCTGGTCCCGCAACACTGCCCGGGGTGCTCGCCCGTGGGCTCTGGCTCGTGGACACGAGGTCCGAGTGCTCACCGGTTTTCCGAACTACCCGAGCGGGCAGATCGCCGACGGATACCGGCTCTCCGGGAGACAGGACGAGGTCCTCGACGGCGTGGATGTCCGCCGTGTTGCGCTGTACCCGAGCCACGATGCAGCGATGTCCGGCCGACTGCTCAACTACGGAACCTTCGGCGCCTCGGCGCTGGTCTCCGGGGCGTCCGCACTTCGCGACGTTGACGTCCTGTGGGTCAACTATTCGCCGATCACGGTGGCCCCGGCGATGTGGTGGCTGCACTACGCGCGGCGGGTCCCGGTCGTGGTGCACGTGCTGGATCTCTGGCCGGACACGGTCTTCGCCTCCGGGTTCGCCGACGGCGGGACGGTCTCGCGCGCAGTGACCCGCGCCGCCGAGACCCGGTGCCGCGGCATGTATGCCAGCGCGGCGAGTGTCGTCGTCAACTCGCCGGGGGTCGAGTCCGTGCTGAGTCGACGTGGCGTTGATCCAGCCCGGATCAACTACGTGCCGATGTGGGCCAACGAGGACGTGGCCCGACCCGCGGATGACGCGATGCGGGCTTCGCTGGGCGTCTCGGCAGATTCGATCGCGCTGTTGTACGCCGGCGCGCTGGGCGGGGCACAGGGGCTCGAGGTCCTCCCGGAGGCATGTGCTCGGGTCGAGGACCCCCGTTTCGTGTGCCTGATCGCGGGGTCAGGTGTCTCAGAGGGCTCCCTGCGTGCGCGGGCCAACGAGTTGGGCCTCACGAACGTCAGGTTCCTCGGGCGGGTACCGCAGGGCAACGTGGCCGACTTGATGGGAGCGGCCGATGCCGCCTTCATCTCGCTCAACGACGATCCGCTGGCAGCCATCACGATGCCCAGCAAGTTCCGAGCCACGCTGGCCGCGGGTCGAGCCATCGTGGCCTCAGCAACCGGCGACCCGGCCGAGGCGGTACGCGAGTCCGGGAGCGGGATTCGTGTCCGCGTCCGGCGACGTCGACGGGCTAGCCGCGCATCTCAGGTCACTTCCCCAACTGGGGCGTGCCGAGCTGGCGGCTCGCGGCCGGGCGGCGCGCGACGTCTACACGTCCCGGTACTCCGCATCGGTCGGCATCGACCGCATGGAGGAGATCCTGACCCGAGCTGCTGCCGCAGCCGCTCCCGTGGCCGTGCCGCCAACCAGCACTCCTGTCGCCGGCAACGCGGAGGTGAGGCGCCTGCAGGCCGGTGACGTGGAGGAAGCAGCACGGCTTCATCGTGCGTCGTTTCCGGGGTTCTTCCTCTCCTCCCCGGGTGAGCGCTTCCTGCGAGAGTTCTATCGCGGCTTCCTCTCCGACGAGACCGCAGTGACGGCCGTCGCGCGGGACACATCGGGGCGGCTGCAGGGGGTGGCCGTCGGGACCACCCAGCCCTCGGGCTTCTTCTCACGGCTTCTCCGCAGGCGCTTTCTTGGCTTCGCCCCGGCCAGTGCTCTGGCTGTGGTGCGAAGGCCATCGGAGCTGGCGCGGCTGGTTCGCGGCGTCGCCTACCGCGGCGGTGGTGTGGGCGAGGGAGCTCTCCTCAGTTCCATCTGTGTCGCTCCCGGCGACCGGGGAGCCGGAACGGGTGCTCGCCTGATGGTCGCGTGGACCTCTGAGGCCGTGAGGCTGGGTGCCACCGCGGCGCACTTGACGACGGACGCCGTGGACAACGACTTGGTCCGCGGGTTCTACGCCCGGCAGGGCTGGCGCGCGACGGAGGAATTTGTCTCAGCCGAAGGGCGACCGATGATCGTGTACGCGATTGCTCTTGGCGGTGTCGCCCGGAGCCAGTCCGCCGATACGTCTCGGTAGGCTCGTTCGTTCGCGTCAAGCACTCGGAGAACCACGGGGAAGGGTAGGAAAATGACACACGGGGATGACGATCAGGCGCGCACAGGGCCAGTTCGCACGGAAGACCGCGGGGGGACGTCGCTGTCAGCGACCAAGCCAGTCCTTGGGGGGGTGCCCGGATCGGGGTCGGGCTTCTCCCGGCGGCCACGTCGCTCTTCACCGTGTCGCTCCCGGTCCCGCTGTCCGACTCCGGACGGCTGGAGGTCTATCCGGCTGAGATCCTGATGGTCCTAGTGGGTTTGTTCCTCTGCCTCGCGTTCGTGAGCCGTCGCTATGTCCCCCGCAAGCACGCGCGCCACCTGCTGGTCGCCCCGGCGGTCTTCCCCGGTGTGGTACGTCCCTGGTCGAGGCGCAACGGGCGGTGACCGGCGACGAGGTGAAGCAGAGCCTGCTGGCGCTGCGTACCACTGTCGTCCCCTTGGTGTGCTACTTCCTTGTCGATGCCCGTCTCGATCGTTCCCGGACCATGGTGCGGGGGCTGGTCCTGCTCAATCTCGCCGTGAACGTCTTCCACCTCCCTGCCCGGAAGAACATGCGTATGTCTGAGTTTCTGGGCAACTCGATGATTTACGGCGGACTGCTCGTAGTACTGATCCCGCTCAACGTCTACGTCCCGGCGCAGCATCGCGAGTCCACACTGCCGACCCGGCTGCTCCGCGCTTCGGCGGCGGTCAACCTGCTGCTGGCCATCGTGATGCCGATCTGGACCGGCTCCCGTTCGCTGAGCCTCCTGTGCGTTGCAGTGTTTGTCGGCTCCGCGTGCCTCCTCGTGCGTTCGCGCAAGGTGCTGGCCACGCTCGGTGCCGTGGTCCTTGTCGCCGGTGTCGTTCACGGCGTGGTGTGGAAGACCAACTATGGCGGCGCGGCATTCGGCATCTACCGGATCGTCCCGGCTCCTGCCTTTACTGGCGGGGTCGGGGACGCCCGTGACAAAGCGATCGAGGTCATTGATGAGGAAAAGGGCAAGGCGGACTTCAACCGCGTCGCGCTGGCTGAGGCCTCGATCGACGAGATCCGGGAGGACCCGGTATTCACTGATGGCCGCCTCTACTTTCCCTATGACAACGACATGGGCGAGGAAACGGCGACCGCGCACAACTTCGTCCCGGAGCACCTCAACGCCTACGGGGGCCTCGGCTTCGTGTTGTACCTGTCGCTGTTCGGCGTCGCGCTCGTCCCGGGCTGGAGACGCTTTCGGATGCGACGGATCGGCGCGCGGGAGAACGTCGCGGCGTTCCTCACCGTCGGTGCGGCGCTCGGGTGCTCGATGGGTCAACCCACCATGCTCATCCTGACGATCGTCGTCCCGCTCTGGCTGGTGGTCGGGGCGCTGAAGCAGGAGCAGGTGATTGCCATGGAGGCAGAGTCTGCGGTGCGCGATGGTTGACCGCCCGAGCGTCCTTGTCGTGAGCCACAACCCCTTCAGTGACCTGCAGAGCAACGGCAAGACGTTGAGTGCCTTCTTCCAGAGTTGGCCGCAGGATCGCCCGGCCCAGCTGTACTTCACGCTCGACGAACCGGCATTCACTGTGTGCTCGCGGTTCTACCGTGTCACCGACCTCGACATGCTCAAGGCGACTCTCGGGCGCACGGGATCGGCTGGACCGGTCCTGCCCACGAGCGTGGCGTTCGACGCCGCCGGCAAGCAACGACTCCACACGAATCCCCTGTATCGCCTAGCCCGCCGCGTCTTGCAGCAGCGCTGGCCGGCAGCCCTCATGGTTCGGTCGTGGTTCTGGCGGGGACGACGCTGGGAGACCCCGCAGCTCGAACGTTGGCTCGACGAGGTCGATCCCGACATCATCTTCTTCCAGAGCAGCAACTGCACGTTCGCCTTCGATGTCGTCGAACGGATCTGCGAGCGTCGTAACCTCCCACTCATCCTCGAGACGACCGACGACTACCTCACCCCGCTGCACGCGCTGGACCCCATCGAGCGAATTCAGCAGCGACGGATTTCCGGCGCCTACCAGCGCGCGGTCACGCGGTCGGCTGCCGTGATCGCGATCGGCGACCGGATGGCCGAGGAATACGCCCATCGTTTCGGTGGCGACTATGCCGTGGCCATGAACTCCGTGGAATCGCTCGCCGAGAAACTGCTCGAGGTCGCGACCGAGCCACCCTTCGTGCTGCACTTCGCCGGGAACCCGGGCCTCAACCGTTGGCGGGTCCTTGCGGCGATCGGCGCCGCCCTCGACACGCTGGCGGACGAGCACGGGATCGACACCCGCCTCGAAATTTTTTCCCTTGTCGAGCCCGAGGCGTCCGTGCTCACCGAGCTCACGAGCTCGCCACGGGTCACCTTCCTTGGTCAGGCCGACGCGGAGGAATTGGCCAAACGCCGGAGTGTGGCCGCGTTGCTCGTGCACGTCGAGTCCTTCGACCGAAAGAACCAGCACA
Organism: Nocardioides sp. B-3; assembly: GCF_024703895.1. Classification (GTDB taxonomy): domain Bacteria; phylum Actinomycetota; class Actinomycetes; order Propionibacteriales; family Nocardioidaceae; genus Nocardioides. The sequence continues at coordinate 1,672,713 of NZ_CP087968.1, read as the reverse complement.
TCACCCGCCTGTCGGTCTCGACCAAGATCCCGGAGTACCTCTCGTCCGGCCGTTGCGTCCTGGCCGTAGGCCCGGCCGCCGTCGCCTCCATCGGCTACCCGGTCGACAACGAAGCAGCGGCCGTCGCTACATCCCCGGAGGTCACCGACATCGCCGCAACGATCCGGCAGGTGCTGGCCGATCCGACGAAGCAACGGGCATATGCCACCCGCGGCCCGGAGCTGGTAAAGCGCAACCACCTCAGACCCGTCATCGCGGAGATGGTGCAGGAGCGCGTCGTCGCCGCGGTAGCCGAGTGGTGACCCGCACGTGACGGGGGAGGCCGACGAGGTGCCGGGTCAGACCAGCTTCTGGCGCACCGCCGCCGTGTACACCGGGGGGGCGATGGCACTGCAGGCGTTCAACCTGCTGCTCGCCCCCGTCTTCACCCACGTGATGACCACCGAGGAGCTCGGACTCGCCGCCAACTATCTCTTCTGGGCCGCCCTGTTCGGCCTCGTCATCGGCCTCCAGCTGCACGGGAGCCTGAACAACGCCGTCACTGAGCACGGAGCAGGCAGCGCGATCGACTTCATCAGGTCAGTCCTCCCGCTGTACGCCGTCCCGACGGCCGTGCTCGTCGCCGTCCTGCTGGTGGCCCCCGGCTGGTGGGAGGCGCAGCTCGGCCTGCCCCGGCGCTGGCTCTTGATCGCAATCGCCAACGGGGTTCTGTACGCCATGATCAACATGGCCTCGGTGCACGCGGTGATCAGCGGTCGCCGAGGCCGCTACCCGGCCTTCACCTTCGTGTCGACACTCGGCGCCGCCGTACTCGCCTTGGTCCTGATGAAGTTCCTCGACGACGCGGCCCCGGCACGCATCCCGGGCTACGTCCCGGCCGGGGCGGTTGCGGTGATGATTGCCGCACCGTCGCCGCGACGATCCCTGGGGCACCCCGCAGTGGGCTCTGGCCGCGTTCGCGCTGCCCATCTCGTTGCCCCTTCTGGCCCACGAAATGCTGTATCACGTGACCAACAACGCCAACCGGGTCGTGATCTTGGCTGTGGACGGAGCTGGTGCCGCCGGGGTGTTCGCGTTTGCGGCGACCTTGGGCAGCGCGGCCGCGCTGACTGCCGCGGCCTTGAACGTGGCCTGGACGCCTTGGTACTTCGCGCACACCAAGAGCGGCAACGACGACGAAGTGCGGCGCGCAGCGTCGGACCTCGTCGGCTACTTCGCCCCGGCGATGGCGGTGGCCATCTTCGTGAGCCCGGATCTCCTGCGACTCGTGGCGGCGCGGCCCTATTGGGGTGGTGCATCGATTCTTCCGGTCTTCCTGGTGGTCGGGACCCTGACGCTGATCTTCAACCTTTGCGCCAACTTCGTCGTCTATAGGCGCCGCACCCGGCTTATTCTGGCGGTGTCGCTGTTGGCGTGTCTCGTCAATGTTTCGTTGAGCATCTGGTTTGCGCGGATCTGGGGCCTCGGAGGGCGTCGCGGCGGCCACCCTGATCGCGACCGCGATCCTTGCGTGTGGCGCCATCGTCGTCTCGTGGGCGATCGGCTGTCGCAACCTGCCGTTCGGTCGGATCCTCGCTGCCGTCGCCGGTGTCCCGGCTGCGCTGGCGGTGACAGAGTCGCTGATGGAACGTGGCAGTCTCCGCTGGCTGCTCGCGCTGGTGTTGCTCGTCGCGTGGCTGACAGGTGTCGTCCGCTCGATCGGTCGCTACCGCTCGCTTAGTTCGATGTGAATCGGTCGCCTACCCTTGAGTCGTTCGAGGGGAGGGCCATGTTGAGAGTACGGCGAGCGCGCGCAGCGACATGCGCGGGCCTGCTCCTGCTCGCGACCGCGTGTGGCGGAAAGTCGCCCGCCGACCCGTCCGAATCGTCGCCCTCGAGCTCGACCAGCACGCCCAGCACGACGACCGCGTCGCCCAGCGAGACGCCGCGTGTGGCCGACCCTGAGCACGCCGTCGACCCACCCGGGCCGCGAGCGGGCGCGCTGGTCTACGCCGACCTGATGATCAAGGGCAAGGACGCGCTCGACCCGGACGTGATCGAGCGGATCAACGCGCTGAAGACGGTCAAGCGTTCCCCGGTGCTCTCCCTCGGCAACGCGGGCGTCGAGAACACGGTGCTCAACATCGCGGCGGTCGACCCATCGACGTACCGAAACTTCACCGTCCGGGAGTCCGCGGAGCTGCAGGAGCAGTGGGACCGGGTCGCCGGGGGTGAGGTGACGCTGGAGAAGAAGCTGGCCAAGCAGCTCCGGGACAAGCAGGGCTACCTCAAGCTCGGCAACGACGATGACGCGCCGGAGGTGCACATCGGCGCCTACGCACCGCAGGTGCCGCAGATCGACGCGGTGGTCAACGAGAAGTGGGGCGAGGAGCTCGGCATCCCCACCGACAACGCGATGCTCGTCAACACCGGCATCCACTCGCCGCGGTTCGTGATGAAGGACCTGCAGAAGATCGTCGGCGACGACGCGGCGGTCTCCATCCTCGGGCCCAACCCGGATCCCGGCGCGCAGCAGATCGCCGTGCTGACGGGCGGCTCCGTCGCCGAGGCCGTCGGGACGTTCCGCTACACGGTGCTGGGCGGCGGCCGCATCGCGCCGGAGCAGTCGTGGGTGACGGCGAACATCCGCACCGAGCCGGTGCCGATCCCGGGCAACGTCACGTGCCACCGGGTGATCTTCCCGCAGCTGCGCGCGGCGCTGCTCGAGGTCCAGACGACGGGGCTCGCGGACGAGATCCATCCCGGGGAGTACGCCGGCTGCTACTACCCGCGCTACATCGCCAACACCCAGCAGCTCTCGCTGCACTCCTTCGGCATCGCGCTCGACCTCAACGTGCCCGGCAACCAGCGCGGCAGCTTCGGTGAGATGAATCGCGCGGTCGTGGCGATCTTCAAGAAGTGGGGCTTCGCACGGGGCGGTGACTGGGGCTACACCGACCCGATGCACTTCGAGATGAACGCGATCAAGGCACCCGCCTGAAAAATGTTTGGCGACCTTGTCGATTCCGTGTGCCGTCGTTCGGCACACAGGGTGAGAGCACCTTCCACGGTGACCACCACGACAGGGAGAACCGCCATGACCACCACCGCCAACGCCACCACCCCCGCCAACGCCACCACCAACACCACCGTCGCGTCACCCCGCAGAGACGGACACCGCGTCCGGGGCGCGCCTCACTGGCCTGCTTCGTACCGGCGGCGTCGCAGCCGTGCTGGCGGCCGTCGCGACTGAATCCTTCACCGCCGTTGTCCGGTTCGCCGGTGTCGATCTGGCCGTCGGTGACCCGGGCGGCCACGCCAGCTCCGTGGTGCCGGTCACCGCGGGTGCCTGCGCCATCTCGATCGCGTTCTGCATGGTTCTCGGGACTGCACTCGTCGCGGGTATCAAACGCTGGGCCACCAACCCGGCACGCGTCTGGTGGGCCGTGGCGAGCGTCCCGGTCCTTGCGTCGCTGATCGCCCCCGCTGACCGCCGCGGGAACCAGTGCGCCCACGAAGGCAACGCTGGTCGTGGCGCACCTCATCGCCGCCGCGGTCATCGTCCCCATGCTCGGCCGTCGACTGGCTGCCGGGCGCTGAAACGAAACGAGCACGACCATCCAGCACATCCCGGGCATCCTCGCCCACCAACCAAGGAGCACATCATGGGTTACATCAAGTCCAGCCTCTTCATCTCGCTCGACGGCGTCATCGAGTCGCCCTGAGACATGGCACTTCCCCTACTTCAACGACGAGATGGGCGCGGTTGTCGGTGAGCAGATGAGCAACAACGACGCCACGCTGCTCGGTCGCCAGACCTACGACGAGTTCGCTGCGTACTGGCCGAGCGCCGACCCCGAGGACCCGATCACCGAGATGATGAACGGCTCGCGCAAGTACGTCGTCTCCACCACCCTCGCCGACGCCACCGGGAGAACTCCTCGGTCGTCAGCGGTGACGTCGCCTCCGAGCTGAAGGCCCTCAAGCAGGACACCAGACTCGGTACGACCGGCAGCGCCACCCCTCGTGCAGTGGATGCTCGCTCAGGGTCTGGTCGACGAGCTGCACCTGCTCGTCCACCCGATCGTGGTCGGCCACGGCAAGAAGCTCTTCGCCGACGGCGAGACGGTGCCGCTGGAGCTGGTCTCGTCCGAGGCGTTCAGCACCGGCGTGCTGCACCTCGTCTACAAGGCCGCCGGCGCGTGAACGGCGCGCAAGCCCGTCGTACGACAGCATTGACCCCAACCGACACGAATCGAGGAGACAAGACGTGCGCTACATGGTGATGCACTACCAGACCCGGGACATGGAGGACGGCGTCCCGCCGTCGCCGGAGACGCAGGCCGCGATCGGCCAGTACATGCAGGAGTCGGCCATGTCCGGCGTGCTCCTCACCGGTGAGGGCGTCCATTCCAGCAAGCAGGGCGCTCGGGTCGAGGTGGCCGACGGCAACGTCCGGGTCATCGACGGTCCGTTCGCCGAGGCCAAGGAGCTGATCGCCGGCTTCGCGATCCTCGAGGTCGACTCGCTCGCCGAGGCTGTCGAGCACGCGCGCAAGTTCGCGCTCGTCGTCGGGTCGGAGCGCGTCGACGTACGCCGCGTCGTCGAGTTCGACGACCTCGCGTAGCCACCCCGGGCCGAACTCGACCGCCACAGCAGCCATGAACGAGACCTCGCTCGATCAGACCGTGGCCACGCTGTGGCGTGTCGAGTCCCCGCGGGTGACGGCCCGCCTCGCGCGCCTCGTCGGTGACCTCGACACCGCAGAGGAGCTTGCGCAGGACACCTTCGTCGCCGCCCTCGAGAGGTGGCGCACCGACGGCATCCCGAACAACCCGGCCGCCCGGCTCCACACGACCGCCCGCTACCTCGCCATCGACCGGATCCGGCGCCGCGACAACCAGCGCAACAAGTACCACCGGGTCGCCGCGGAGACCCCGCAGACCCCGGAGCACGACATCGACGAGATCGTCGACGGAGACCCGGCCGACGACCTGCTCGGCCTGATCTTCATGTCCTGCCACCCGCTGCTCTCCCCGGACGCCCGCTCCGCGCTCACCCTGAAGCTCGTCTGCGGCCTCGCCACCGAGGACGTCGCCCGGGCGTTCCTGACGGCGGAGGCGACGATCGCGCAGCGGATCGTCCGGGCCAAGAGGACCTTGGCCGCCGCGGAGGTCCGGTTCGAGCTGCCCGGCCCGGAGGCGCGCCCGGCCCGCCTCGGCGCCGTACGCGAAGTGATCTACCTCGTCTTCAACGAGGGCTACACCGCCACCAGCGGTGAGCACTGGATCCGTTCGGAGCTGTGTGCCGAGGCACTGCGCCTTGGGCGGATGCTCGCCAGTCTGACCCCTGACGACCCCGAGACGCTCGGCTTGCTCCGCACTGCTCGAGATCCGGGCCCCCCGTCTCCGCGCGCACCGGTCCCGACGGTTTGCCGGTGCTGCTCCTCGACCAGGACCGCACCCGGTGGGACCAGCTGTTGATCACCCGCGGGCTGGCGCTCGTGGATCGCATCCAACGGCTGGGAGGCTCGGCCGGTCCCTACGCCCTGCAGGCGGCCATCGCCGCCTGCCACGCCCGCGCCCGCATCCCCGCCGACACCGACTGGCCGCGCATCGCCGCCCTCTACGACGGGTTGGCCCAGATCAGTCCGTCACCCGTGGTGGAGCTCAACCGCGGTGTCGCGACCGCGCAGGCATTCGGGCCCGAAGCGGGCCCGGACATCGTCCGCCCGCTCTTCGACCTGCCGAGCATGAGCGGCTACCACCTGCTGCCGGCCGTGGCCGGCGACCTGCTGTGCCGGCTCGGTGACCACGACGAGGCCGGGAGCCACTTCCTCCGGGCGGCAGCACTCACCCGAAACGACGTCGAGCGGTCCACGATGCAGAGGCGCGCCGCCGAGTGTGTGGGACATGGTGCCTGACTACTCCTCCTCATCGTCGCGCAGCGGGTGCGCCAGCTCGTCGGCCGGCAGCTTCGCCCACACCGTTGCCACGACCACGACGACGACCGGCACGATGCCGGCGATGTAGAAGGTGTTGCGCAGCCCGATCGCGTCGGCCACCGGTCCGGCCAGCGCCATCGAGATCGGCATCAGCGAGATACTGACGAAGAAGTCGAGGCTCGCGACGCGACCGAGCAGCTCGGGCGGCACCCGGCGCTGCAGCAGCGTCCCCCAGATCACCATCGGCGCCGAGAAGAGTGCCCCCATGACGGCCGCGGCACCGATCACCATCCAGACGCTGTCGGCGACCGCGATCACGAGGAACGGCAGGCAGCCGAGACCCCATCCGAGGTTCATCAACGTGAGGTAGCGCCGCGGCATCCGCACGGACGCCATCACCAGCGAACCGAGCGCGCCGCCGATGCCGAAGGCCGCCGGGACATAGGAGTGGTCGTCGGGGCCGCCGCCCAGCTTGTCCTTGATCAGGAACGGGATCAGCACCTCGAGCGGACCCATCATCACCGGGATCATCAGCGACGCGAACAGCAGCGTGGCCAGCAGCCACGGGGTGCGCATCATGTAGCCGAAGCCCTCGCGCATGTCGGCGAAGGCCGAGCGGACCGGGTGCCGGGCGTGCGCCTCGTCGAGGGTACGGCGAATGGGGGTCTGCGGAACCCGGGCGAGCACCACCAGCGCGACCGCGCCGGAGACCGCGGCAACGATGAACGCCGCGCCGGGCGAGTGGGCGCCGACGACGGCACCGGCCACGGCCGGTCCGATCGCCTGTCCGATCGTCGGGCGCACCATCCCCTCGAAGCCGTTGACCGCCTGCAGGTCGGACTCGGGGATCAGCGCCGGCAGCCAAGCGGAGTAGGCGGGGTAGTAGAACGCCATGCCCATGCCGGACACAAACGTGGCGCACGCCGGGATCCACACGCTGTTGAGATCGGCCGAGGACAGGAAGGCGATCATCGCCATCGCCACCAGCTCGACCAGCGCGACGGTGAGCAGGATCAGCTTCTGCGGCACCCGGTCGGCCACGACCCCGGCCAGCAGTGCGGGGATCAGCACTCCGACGGCGCTGGCGGTCATGACGGTCGAGAGCTGACCCGGGCCGCCGCCGAGGCGGATGACCTCCCAGACCAGCGCCACGATCCAGACGCCGCTCGCGAACGCGCTTGCGGCGAGGGCGAGCGCCAGCCAGCGGTAGGCCGGCGTGCGGAAGGGCGTCAGGGCCCCGGGCGCGCGGCGACCGACCGGCTGGTCGCCCACGGTGTCGCGCACCGGGTCGATGATCGGATCCCCCATGCCGTCCAGTGTGGCGGTCGGCACCGACATCGGGCCATCGGATTGCGTGGTCACGTCGTCAGGGTGCTGGTTCACGTGGACTTGAGGTCAAGAGAGCCACGGGCGGCAGTAGCCTCGGCACCATGCGCGCCGTACAAGTCGAGACGACCACCGGACCTGCCGACCTCAAGGTCAACGACGTCCCCGAGCCGACGCCCGGCGCCGACGACGTGCTCGTCGAGGTGCACAGCGTGGGCGTCTCCTTCCCCGACCTCCTGCTGAGCCGTGGCGAGTACCAGATGAAGCCGGAGCCGCCGTTCAACCTCGGCGTCGACTTCGCCGGCGTGGTGCGCGACCCGGGCAGCAGCGCCTTCACGGTCGGGCAGCGTGTGGCCGGCGTCGCCGGCTGGGGCAACGCAGCCGAGGTTGTCGCCTCACCGAAGATCTGGACGTTCCCGCTCCCGGACGCGCTCTCCTTCGACGAGGGCGCGGCGCTGCCGATGAACTACCTCACCGCGCAGTTCGCGCTCAAGGACCGGGGCGGCATCCGCGAGGGCGACACCGTCCTCGTGCACGGCGCCGCCGGGGGCGTGGGGACCGCCACGATCCGGGTCGCCAAGGGGTACGGCGCCCGCACCATCGCCGTCGTCAGCTCACCCCGAGAAGGCGCAGGTCGCGCTGGCCGCCGGGGCAGACGACGTGGTTTCGACAGGCTCAACCGACGAGCGGGCCGGGTTCCGCGACAAGGTCAAGGAGCTCACCGGCGGCCGCGGCGTCGACATCGTGCTCGACGTCGTCGGCGGCGACCTCTTCACCGACTCGCTGCGCTGCCTCGCCGAGCAGGGTCGCCTGCTCGTCGTCGGCTTCGCCGCCGGCCGGTGGCATCCCCGAGGTCAAGGTCAACCGACTGCTGCTCAACAACATCGACGTACGCGGCGTGGGCTGGGGCGCCTACGCGATGACGCGCCGGGACTTCATGCAGCAGCAGTGGCGCGAGCTCCTGCCGATGATCGAGACCGGCGTGATCAAGCCGTCCATCGGTGCGACGTACCCGATGGACGGCTTCGGTCAGGCGCTGGTCGACATGGACAACCGCTTGACCCTCGGCAAGTCGATCGTGCGCGTCAGGGGCTGATCAGCGCTTGATCCTCAGGGTCGTCCTGACGGTGTAGTAGCTCGTCTTCTTCACCTTGGCCGTGATCGTCCTCGGCCGGTTGGAGGCGGGGAACCGGATGCTGCACTTCCCGGAGCCGGCCGTGATGCAGCGCTTGCCGGCGGCGCGCACCTTCGCGCCCCGCGACCGCACCGTCGACGTCGGTCACCTTGAAGACGACGCGCTGGTCACGACCGACCCGCCAGCGACGGGGCGAGGCCTTGACGGTCAGCTGCGCGAGCGCGGACATCGCGTGGATCCGGCTCGGCTCGGCCACCTCGTTGCCGGTCAGGAGCAACTCGGCCCGGAGTGCGCCGGCGCTGCTCACCTCGATCCCGAAGGTGCTGTAGAGCTCGTCGAGGACGACCGGACGGCGATCGACGTTCCAGCCGCGGGCGGCCACCCGCGAGACGCGCGGGGTGTAGCCGATCGGCCCCTGCGCGGCCACCCACAGGTGACCGTCCGGCAGCACGGCGAGCGCGACGTTGTTGGGGCCGTCCATGCCCGGCACCGCGTGCGTGGCGTTCGCCCCGATGTCCCAGAGCACGACCTTGCCGTTGATCGCGTACGCCGCCACGGGACCCACGCCCGGACGGTCGACGAGCGCCATCGGCTGGCCCGGGTTGGTGTAGGTGCCGGGGGCCTGCAGCGGGCCACCGAGCGTGGGCCACACCTGACGGGCGAAGATGCCGTTGGCCCGCGTGCTCTGGTAGACGACGTAGACGCCGCCGCCGGAGGTGACCAGCGAGGCGCCCATGGCGTCGTGGTCGGTGAACTCCTGCACGGTGGCCGTCTCCACGGAAGCCTCGGGGACGAGGCCGACGTTCCAGTGGAAGCCTCCGGTGTCGCCATACCCGGTGATCGGACGCCCGGTGCCGTCGGGGACGTAGGCCATCGTCACGCCGCCGTCGCTGATGCTCTTCGTGAGCACCTCGCGCGGCACTGCCCACGTCGCGCCGCCGTCGCCGGAGACCGCGGTGTAGACGCCCTTGTAGGTGAAGAAGTTGGCGGTGTTGCCGTCGAGCGAACCGCGGAAGGCGAGACGGAGGCTGCCGTCGGCGTTGACCCCGAGGTCGACCGGCGTGCTGAGCTGGCCCCAGTTGCTGGCCGGGATCCGGTGCACGGGCCCCTGGACGCCGCTCGGCGAGATCGCCGTGTGCTCGTAGTTGTGGGTGCGGTCCGCGTTGTCCACGACCCACACGACGTGCTGGGTGCCGTCCGCCGTACGAGCGACCGCGGCCTGCGCGAAGTTGGGCCCGGCACTGGCCGTCAGCGGCGTCCGGGCACTCGGCGTGACCCGTGCGTCAGCCGTGCTCGCCGTGCTCACCGCGGGCGCGTGGCCCGCCGGGACGAGTGGTGCGAGCGCGAGCGCGCTCAGGACACGACGGACGAGCATGGCGGTCTCCCCTCGAACGTCCCGCGGGCGGGGCGATCACTCCGACTGTGCCGAGGATCGGTGTCGCAGGCAACGAACGGTCTAGACAACAGGGTGTCGAGGCGCCCCGCGGTCGCACACTGGCACGGTGACCACTGGAGACCTGAAGGCCCTCACGCCCACGAGCTTCCGGCGCGGCAACCTGCCGGCCGACGCGGCCGCCGACCCGGCCGCCCGGGTGATGGTGCTCGACATGCAGGAGCTGATGCCCGGCATCCAGCGGTTGCGCGACTGGACGCTCGCCGCGCTCGCGCCACAGCCCGGGGAGACCGCCGTGGACCTCGGGTGCGGGACCGGCGCGGAGGTACGGCGACTAGCGGCGCTCGTGGGTCCTGCCGGTCGTGCCGTAGGGATCGAGCCGCATGCGGGCCTCCGCACGCAGGCGGAGGCGCGGGCGCTGGCCGAGGGGTCGACGGCGGTCTTCGTCGAGGGCGACGCCCCGGCCCTTCCGTTCGAGGACGGCACGGTCGACGTGATCCGCTCCGAGCGCGTCTTCCAGCACCTCGACGACCCGGCGGCGGCAGCCCGCGAGATCGCCCGGGTGCTGGCGCCGGGCGGCCGGGTCGCGCTGGTCGACAGCGACTGGGGTTCGATGGTGCAGTCGATGGGTGAACCCGACGTGGTGCGCCGCCTGATGGATGCGTCGTTCCGTCGCTGGACCAACCCGTTCGCCGGCCGCTCGCTGCGGTGGCTGCTGCGCCGGGCCGGGTTGGTGGTCGATGCGGAGGTCGGAGCCGACGCGGCGGTGCTGCCCGAGGAGCAGCTCCGCGTCCCGGTGCTGCTGCGCAACAGCATCGAACATGCACTGGCGGACGGCGCCATCACGGTGGAGGAGGGCGACCGGCTCGAGCGGGACAACATCGCCGGTGCGGAGCGGGGCGAGGCGTTCGTCGCGGTCATGATGTTCTCGGTCATCGGGCGGAGCGTTGACCCGGCCGGTTAGGGTCGCTCCGTGAGCATCCCTGGATGACGCCCGCCCGGGCATGAACCCTGACATTCGTCCGCAGGACGACCTCTTCGGCCACGTCAACGGACGGTGGCTCGACGAGACCGAGATCCCCAGCGACCGGTCCAGCTGGGGGCCGTTCGTGCAGCTGGCCGATGTCGCCGAGGGGCAGGTCCGCGACATCATCACCTCGATCGCCGAGACGCCCGCCGAGGAGCTGGACGAGGAGGGCCGCAAGATCGGCGACCTCTTCGCCTCCTTCATGGACGAGGCGACGATCGACAAGCTCGGCACCCGCCCGATCCAGCCGCTGCTGGCGGCCGTCGACGGCCTGCGCGACGTCCGCGACCCGGCCGCGTTCCCGGGCGAGTTCCGAGCGGGTCGGCGGCGCCGGGCTCTTCGGGTCCTACGTCGACACCGACGACCGCAACTCCGATCGCTACCTCTTCCACATCACCCGGGGCGGCCTCGGCCTGCCCGACGAGAGCTACTACCGCGACGACAAGTTCGCGGAGGTGCGGGAGAAGTACGTCGCCTACCTGACCCGGCTCCTCGAGCTCGGCCAGATCCCCGACGCGGCCGCCAAGGCGCAGACCGTGCTCGACATCGACACCAAGCTCGCGGCCGGGCACTGGGAGCGCGCGGAGACCCGCGACGTCCAGAAGACCTACAACCTGACCACGCTCGAGGAGCTCAAGGCGCTGGCGCCCTCCTTCGACTGGGACGCCTACGTCACCAACCTCGGCGGCAACGACCAGACCATCGCGGAGTCCTGCGTCCGCCAGCCGTCCTACCTCGCGCACCTGTCCACCGTCCCGGACGAGGTGCCCATCGAGGACTGGAAGTCGTGGCTGCTCTCGCACGTGCTGCGCAGCGCTTCGGCATACCTCCCGAACGACTTCGTGGAGACCAACTTCGACTTCTACGGCCGCACCCTCAACGGCACCCCCGAGCTGCGCGAGCGCTGGAAGCGTGGCGTCTCGCTGGTCGAGGGCGCGCTCGGCGAGGCCGTCGGGCGTGAATACGTCTCGCGGCACTTCCCGCCGGAGTCCAAGGCGATGATGGACGAGCTGGTCGACAACCTGCTCAAGGCCTACCGCATCTCCATCGAGGCGCTCGACTGGATGGGCGAGGAGACGAAGCAGAAGGCCTACGAGAAGCTCGACACCTTCCGCCCGAAGATCGGCTACCCGGAGAAGTTCCACGACTACTCCAACCCGGTCGTCACGCCGGGCGACCTGATGGGCAACATCGTCGCTGCGTCGGCCTTCGAGACCGACCGTGAGCTCAACAAGATCGGCTCGCCCGTCGACCGCGACGAGTGGTTCATGCTGCCGCAGACCGTCAACGCCTACTACAACCCGGGCACCAACGAGATCTGCTTCCCCGCCGGCATCCTGCAGAAGCCGTTCTTCAGCCCCGACGCGACCGCGGCCGAGAACTACGGCGGCATCGGCTCGGTCATCGGCCACGAGATCGGCCACGGCTTCGACGACCGGGGCGCGCAGTACGACGGCGCCGGCAACCTCAACGACTGGTGGACCGCCGACGACAAGGCCGCCTTCGAGGTCAAGACCAAGGCCCTGATCGAGCAGTACGACGGCTTCGAGCCGCGCAACCTGCCGGGCGAGAAGGTCAACGGCGAGCTGACCGTCGGCGAGAACATCGGCGACCCGGGTGGCCTGACCATTGGCCACAAGGCGTTCGTGATCGCGTCAGGTGGGACCGCCCCGGCTGATGAACGGCAGGCGCTGTTCATGAACTGGGCCTACGTCTGGCGCACCAAGCGTCGCAAGGAGCAGGACCTGCAGTTCCTGACCATCGACCCGCACTCGCCGCCGGAGTTCCGCGCCAACATCGTGCGCAACCTCGACGAGTTCCACGAGGCGTTCGAGACCTCGGCCGAGGATGAGCTGTGGATCGAGCCCGCGGAGCTGTGCGCATCTGGTGAATCGCTGATCCTCTGCAGCTACCGAACAGTCAGGGGCTCCATCTTGTTGGGGACCCCCTGACTGTTCGGTAGCTCGGTGTCTTTTCGGGCCTGTGGATGACGCGACGCACGATCGGCGGGATCGCGGCAGGCTTGCCGCATGTCCCGGGCACAAGTGGGATCCCGTGGCGCCGTACACGCGTGTCGTGCACCCCGTGCGCGTGGGCGACGACCTGACGCCTGACGTGGCTCGGGGTCCGCGATATCGGCGTACGGGTTCCGGGCTCTTCGTCCCTGTTGCGGTCGACAACGCTGTGGCGCAGCAGCGGATCGTCGAGGAGGCGGCCCGGCTGCCACCCTTCGGAGCGGTCACGGGCTGGGCATCCTGCCTGCTCCACGGTGCGGCTCGGCTCGACGGGCTCGCGCCCGACGGTCGAACCCGGCTCCCCGTCGCACTTGCAGTCGGTCCGAGGGGCGGTGTCCGCAAGACCTCGGGGATCGTCGTGTCGTTCGAGCGGCTGCCGGAGTGGGAGGTGTGTCAGCGCTGTGCGATCCGGGTCGCGCGACCCGAGCGCGCGGTGTTCGACGAGATGCGCCGTCATGACCGATCCGAGGCACTGGTCGTGCTGGAGTCCGCGCTCGCCGGGCGCATCACCTCGCTGCAGCGGTTTGCGGCGTACGCCGAAGCGCACCGCTCGGCCCGGAGGTTCGACGTCGTCGCGTGGGCCCTGCCGCGTGCACGCGGTGGGGCGCGGTCACCGCTGGAGGTGCGGGTGCGCACGATCGCCGAGGAGCACGCCGGCTACGGCCGACTGCTGGTCAACCGCGTCGTCGAGACGCTCGAGGGTGTGCGCATCGGCGAGGTCGATCTCATCGACGAGGAGTCGGGCACCACGATCGAGGTGGACGGTGCGGATCACCGCAACGCCGATCGCCGGGCGTGGGACATCACCAAGGAGGAGGCCTTGCGTCGGGTCGGGCTGGAGACGGCCCGGGTGACCGGCAGCCAGTCGCTGAACCCGGCAACCCCCGGTCGAGCGACTGGTCGCCGTACGCGCTCGATCGCTCTTCGTGCCACCTGCGGACCGTCTCTGGCGGCTCAGGCCCGGGGACGACGACAACGAGCACCTGCTCCGGGAGCGTGAGGCGGAAGCTCTGTGGCGTGAGGAGTTCTCGGCCTGACCTACCGAACAGTCAGGGGGTCCCCAGCGCTGGGGACCCCCTGACTGTTCGGTAGCTCCGAGGCGGACTGCTTGGATGGCCCGGTGCTCAAGCCGGGACATGACCAGTCCACCCACACCGTCCGCATGGAGTGGGGGCCGACGGGCGCGACGGCGGTGACCGCCGACATCGCCGTCGTGATCGACGTCCTCTCGTTCACCACGACGGTGGGCATCGCGGTGGAGCGTGGCATCCCCGTCCTGCCCTTCGCCCGGAAGGACGAGCGCGCCGCGTCGTACGCCGAAGCGCGGGCCGCGGTCCCGGCGGTCGGCCGCTTCGAGGCGCGGAGCCCGGACGCCGGTCGCGCGCGGGATCAGCCTGTCGCCGGCCGCGATGGCGAGCGCCGACCTGTCCGGGGTGGCGCGGATCGTGCTGCCCTCGCCCAACGGCTCGACGATCTCCTCCGCCCCGGCCGACTCCGGAGCCCGGGTGATCGCGGCCAGCCTGCGCAACGCGTCCGCGGTGGCCGAGCACCTGTCGTCGGCCATCCGGGACGGCGCGACGTGCGCCGTCATCCCCGCCGGGGAGCGGTGGCCCGACGGGACGCTTCGGCCCTGCGTCGAGGACCTGTGGGGTGCGGGTGCCGTGATCGCCGGACTCGTCGACCGCGGGGTGACCGGCCTCGGTCCCGAGGCGCGCGTCGCTGAAAGGGCGTTCCGCGCCGTACGCCCCGAGATCGCGAGCGAGCTCGCGGCCTGTGCCGGGGGAGTCGAGCTCGCTGCCGCGGGCTTCGCCGACGACGTCGAGGTCGCCGGTCAGCTCGACGTCAGTGGCGCGGTGCCGGTGCTGCAGGGCGAGGCATTTGTCGGGCAACGAGCCTAGGATCGGAGTCATGACGCGCACCGAGCTCGCGATCGACGGCGGAATCCCGGTGGGTCATGACGGCTCCCCGGCCTCGACCCGCGCGGTCGGCTGGGCGGCGAAGCACGCTGCTCGGCTCGGTGTCCCCCTCCACGTGCTGCGGGCCCGGAGCCTGACCAACGCACCTCGTCCGGCGAGCATGGAGCCCGGCTACGTCCCGCCACCGGAGGACTTCGAGGCCGCCGTCCCGGCGCAGCTGACCCGGGACATCGCGGACATGAACCTGCCCCCCGGCGTGCGACCTGCGGCTGCACGCCGTACACGGTCAGTCGTCGGCAGCCCTGCTCGACGCCGCCGCAGGTGCCGAGATCGTGGTGGTCGGCCGGCGTGGTGCCGGTGGCTTCCGGGGCCTGTTGTCCGGGTCCACCGCCGACCGGGTGGTGCGCTACGCGCCGTGCCCGGTCGTGGTGGTGCCCGTCGAACGCGACTGACGTCCTCAGCGCAGGTTGCCCGCGAGGTGGTCCTGTCGGCGCCGCCTGTTAGACATGGGCCCATGACGACTCCGGGGACGACCACCGACATCCGGACGGCCGCCCGCGCGGAGGCCGAGGCACACCTGCGCGCCCCGGTCGGCCGCGACGACGCAGTCCTCCGCGACGACCAGTGGTCGGCCATCGAGGCGCTTGCCGTCGACGCTCGCAGGGCGCTCGTCGTCCAGCGCACCGGGTGGGGAAGTCCGCGGTCTACTTCGTGGCCACCCTCCTGCTGCGCAAGCACGGCGCCGGTCCGACCGTGATCGTCTCCCCGCTGCTCGCCCTGATGCGCAACCAGATCGCGGCCGCGGAGCGGGCCGGGATCAGGGCCGTCACGATCAACTCCACCAACATCGAGCAGTGGCAGCCGATCAACGACGCGATCAACGCCGGCGAGGTCGACGTGCTCCTCGTGTCTCCCGAGCGGCTCAACAACCCCGGCTTCCGTGACGAGGTGATGCCGCGGCTGGCGGCGACCTGCGGCCTGCTCGTGGTGGACGAGGCGCACTGCATCTCCGACTGGGGCCATGACTTCCGCCCCGACTACCGCCGCATCCGCACCCTGCTCGACACGCTCCCCGACGGCATCCCGGTGCTCGCGACGACGGCGACCGCCAACGAGCGCGTCACCAACGACGTCGCCGAGCAGCTGGGCCGCGACGTCCTCGTGCTGCGCGGATCTCTCGACCGCGAGTCCCTGCGCCTCGGTGTGGTCAGGCTGAAGACCGCCGAGATGCGGCTGGCGTGGCTGGCCGACCATCTCTCCGAACAGCCCGGGTCGGGGATCATCTACTGCCTCACGGTTGCCGCGACCCGGGAGGTCGCGGCCTATCTGCGCGACCGCGGGCACGAGGTGGCGGCCTATTCCGGGCAGACCGACACCACCGAGCGGCAGGCGCTCGAGAGCGCACTGGTCGAGGGTCGCGTCAAGGCCCTCGTGGCGACTTCTGCGCTCGGTATGGGGTTCGACGCCGCGCTCGGGTTCGTCATCAACCTCGGCGCACCGCAGTCGCCGGTGGCCTACTACCAACAGGTCGGCCGTGCCGGCCGCGGCACCGATGACGCGACCGTCGTGCTGCTGCCCCAGATCGAGGATCGCGACATCTGGGCCTACTTCGCCTCACTGGCCTTCCCACCCGAGCAGCTCGTGCGGCAGACCCCGGCCGTGCTGGGCGATGCTCCGGGCTCGATGAGCACGGTCGCGCTGGAGACGTACGTCGAGCTGAGCCGCAACAGGCTCGAGACCCTGCTCAAGGTGCTCGATGTCGACGGCGCCGTACGCCGCGTCCGGGGCGGGTGGATCGCCACCGGCGAGCCGTGGTCCTACGACGCCGAGCGCTACGCCCGGGTGGCAGAGGCGCGGCAACGCGAGCAGGACGCGATGCTGACCTACCTCGACACCACCGAGTGCCGGATGCGCTTCCTGCGATCACAGCTCGACGACCCCGAGGCGGCCGACTGTGGCCGGTGCGACAACTGCGGCGGACTCACCCTCTCGGCCGCGGTCTCCGACGCCGCCGTCGCGGAGGCGGGCGAGGCACTGTCGCGACCGGGGGTCGCGATCGAGCCCGCGCAAGCTCTGGCCGACCGCGCTGGCCAACCTGGGCCTCGAGCTCAAGGGCAAGATCTCCGAGGGCCCTGCCGAGGGGCGCGCCATCGCGCGACTGACCGACTTGGGCCACGGACAAGCGTTGCGGGCGCTCTTCCGGGCCGGCGTGCCCGACGGTCCGGTGCCGCCGTCTTTGGCGGCCGCGCTGCTGACGGTGATGAAGGACTGGTCCGGTGACTGGTCCCGCGATGGTGTGGGGCGGCCCGTCGCCATCGTCGGCATCGAGTCGGCGACCCGCCCGCAGCTCGTGGGCGACCTCGCCACGGGACTGTCGCGGGTGATGCAGATCCCGATCGTCGGCAGGTTCGCGATCGTGGACGGGTCGATCGCTCCCGGCCGGGGTGCGGCCAACTCGGCGCAGCGGGTCGCCGCGATCAAGAAGCGCTACGCCTTGGCGGCCGACGTCCCCGCCGGCCCGGTCCTGCTCGTCGACGACCTCGTCGTCAGCGGCTGGACGATGACGGTCGCCGGTGCCGCGCTCCGACAGGCCGGCGCGACCGCCGTACTGCCTCTCGCGCTCGGCACCCAGACCTGAGCCACCGCGCGGGTGCGGACCAGCACCCGCGATCGCCTGCCGTGGTGGCGGCACATCGCACCGATTCGCGTCCACAGTCGTCAGGTGCCGCCACCTTCGAGTCGGAGCTCAGGGTGGCGGCACATCGCGGGCGAGTGACTCCTGAAGCTGCAAGGGGCCGCCACCGGGTCGGCGCCTGCAGGACGTCGGCGCCTGCGGGGACCGCGCCAACGCAAGACGTCCGACGAGGTGGCTGCCCGGGCAACCGCATCGTCGGACGTTCTGCCGGGTTTGTGACTATCGAGCGTCGGTCAGTGGCCCATCATCGCGGCGGGGTCGATCGGGGCAACCTTCTTGCGAGGAAGGAACGCCGCCGGGATCAGGCAGCACGCGACGAGGATCGTGGCGACGATGAAGACCGTCGCGAACGAGTCGGCCATGTCGCCGGGCACTGGGCCAGCACGTCACCGAGCTGGGAGTTGGTGAGCCCGAACTTCTCGAGCACCGACGCCAGCGCGGTCTGGTCGGCACCGGCCTCCTTGACGGCACCGGCGACGGCGACGGAGTCCTTGCCCTTGAGCTCGTTGGTGAGGATCACCGAGAAGAGCGCGGTGCCCATGGACGCCGCGACCTGCTGGGTGATGTTGAGCAGCGTCGAGCCACGAGCCACGTTGTGGGCCGTGAGCGTCGTGAGCGCAGCCGTCATGATCGGCATCATCGTGCCGCCCATGCCGAGGCCCATGATGAAGAGCGCACCGAGCATGTAGGCGTAGGACGTGTCCGCGCCGATCTGGGTGAACATCGCCATACCGGCCGTGATGACGGCGATGCCGACCAGCACGATCTTGCCGGGGCCGATCTTGTCAGCCGGGATCCCGGCGATCGGCATGGTGATCATCGCGCCGATGCCCTGCGGGGCCAGCAGCAGGCCGGCGCCGAGGGCGTCCTCGCCGCGGACCTGGATGAAGTAGAGCGGGAACAGCAGCGACGCACCGAAGAAGGCGAGCGCGAAGAGCATCATCGCGATCACTGCGACGGTCATGTTCTTGTTGGCGAACAGGCGCAGCTCGACGAGCGGGTGGAGGTTGCGCTTGGACAGCGCCCACGGGACGAACGCGACGATCAGCAGGATGCCGAGGACCATCGGGATCATGACCTCGCGAGCCATCGCGGTGCCGTGCTCGGGGATCGAGCTGACGCCGTACAGGAAGGCGGCGAGACCCGGGGAGAGCAGCACCATGCCGAGCCAGTCGAAGGTCTCCGACGGCTCGACGTCGTCCTTCGGCAGCACGATCCGGGCGTAGACGGCCGCGGCGATGCCGATCGGCAGGTTGATCAGGAAGATCCAGTGCCACGAGACGGCGTCGATCAGGGCGCCGCCCATGATCGGGCCGAAGATCGGGCCGAGCAGCATCGGGATGCCGAGGACGGCCATCACACGACCGATGCGCTCGGGGCCCGCGGCGCGTCAGGATCGTCATGCCGAGCGGCATCAGCATGCCGCCGCCGAGGCCCTGCAGGACCCGGAAGAGCACCAGCATCTCCAGCGACGTGGCCGTGGCGCAGAGCACCGAACCGGCCGTGAAGAGGAAGACCGCGAGGAGGTAGAGCCGCTTCGTGCCGAAGCGGTCGGCCGCCCAGCCCGTGAGCGGGATGACGCTCGCGAGGGCCGGGGTGTAGCCGGTCATCGTCCACGCGACGGCGGCCGCGGTGGCGTTGAACTCTTCCTGGAAGGTGTTCAGCGCGACGGAGACGACGGTGATGTCGAGGATGGACATGATGGCGCCGAGGACGACGACGCCCGCGACCATCAAGACGCTCTTGTCGAGCTTGTCGCTGTTGTCGGCCGGGGTGTGGCCGGGCTGAGCCTCGGATGTCTGTAGTCACCCGGCAAGGCTATTGATTGATTCGGACAACTACCCAATCAATATTGCGGTGCCCTTGATCACGCGGATCCGGGGAACAAGGCGTGTCAGCGGAGCAGGGACTCGATCTGTCCGGTGATCTGGGCGTCGTCGGGCTCGATGCCGGGGTTGAAGCGGGCGACGACCGCACCGTCGGCGCCGATCAGGAACTTCTCGAAGTTCCACTGCACGTCACCGGTCTCACCCTTCTCGTTGGCCGTCTCGACGAGCTCGGCATAGATCTCGTGCCGACCCTCGCCGTTGACCTCGACCTTCTCCGACATCGGGAAGCTCACGCCGTAGGTCGCCGAGCAGAACTCCGCGATCTCCGCAGCTCTGCCCGGCTCCTGCCCGCCGAACTGGTTGCACGGGAGCCCGACGACGGTGAAGCCGCGATCGGCGTACGTCGCCTGCAGCTGCTCGAGGGTGGAGTACTGCGGCGTCAGGCCGCACTTGCTCGCGACGTTGACCAGCAGGGCGGGCTGGCCGCCGGTGAGGTCGCGCAGGGTGCCGGGAGTGCCGTCGAGGCGGGCCGGGGGGGCGTCGAGGATGCTCATGGACGCGAGATTAGCCGCCCGTTCCCGGCAGCGGGAACTCGCTGTCGGTGCCGCCCGTTAGCCTCCTTCGTGCCCGCTCGGGCACGGGGATGTGGAGGTAGTGCGTGAGCTTTGTTCCGGTGACCGGCCCCGCGACCTTCCGCGCGGGCGAACCACCCCGGGACGGGCACGTCGAGTTCACCGACCAGCGTCGCACCGTGGCGCTGCCTATCCGGGGTGCGCTGCCCCTGCTGACCAAGGCGCACGCCCGTGACGACCTGCACCCGAGCGTGGCCCTGCTCAGTGGTGCCGCCCTGCTGGGCATGCGCCCGGTGGCGGCCGGCAAGTTCGGCCCCGACCCCAGCGGGTTGTCGTGGCAGGTCGCCGCCCTCGAGCGCGCCGACGAGGACCGGATCACCCAGCTGGCCGCGGCTCGCGCGCACGACGGGCTCGACGCCGCGAGTGCCGAGGGCATCGTCCGCGCGGTGCTCGACGCGGTCGCCGACGCGATGCCCCGGTCCGCGCCGATCGCGACCCGGCGGCCGCCGATCGCTAGCGGTCAGGCCTCCTCCCGAAAGCCCGCCGTCGACCCCGACTTCACCCGCCGCCTCCGGGGAGCGCGTCGCGCGCCCGGGCCCGGTCGGGCGACGACCGACCTCAGCTCGTCTCGATCGCCCTGCGGATCGAGGCCGACGAGGAGGAGCTGGTGGCCGGCGCCGTACGCGTCGTGCTCCGGGTCCACGCCTCCGAGAACGCCGCCCACGTGTGCGACGCAGCCGTGCTGTGGACCGAGTCGGGACCCGATGCCAGCCACGGCTTCGGCGACCGCGCGCGCACGCATGCCAGCATCGCGTTGCGGGCGGCGGCCGACGCCCGGCCGGTGCTCGAGCGCCTCCTCGAGCTGCGGGTCCCCGACGAGCTGACCCTCGACACCGACGAGCTCGTCAGCCTGCTCGACTCCGGTGTCGCGGCCCTCAAGGAGGCGGAGGTCGACGTGCTCTGGCCGCGCCACCTCGATCGCGACCTGACCGCGAAGGTCGAGCTCACGGAGACGCGCAAGGGGCCCAAGCGCGAGGAGGCGCTGCAGACCGGCCTCTTCGGGCCGGAGGCGCTGTTCGGGTTCCAGTGGCAGCTCGCCCTGCACGGGGATGCGCTATCCGAGGAGGAGATGGACCAGCTCGCCGGGGCCGCATCGCCGATCATCAAGATCCACGACAACTGGACCATCGTCGACCCGGCGATGCTCAAGCGCGCCAAGCGTCGAATGATCCGCACGGTCCAGCCAGCCGCCGCGCTGGCGGCCACGCTGACCAACGTCGTCCGGGTTGAGGAGGTCGAGCACGAGGCGATCGTCGGCGCCTCACTGCTCAAGGTCCGTGACCGGCTCCGGGCCACCGGCACTCGGGAACCCGTGCCGGTGCCCTCCCGGGCTGGCCGCGACCCTGCGCGACTACCAGCGCCGGGGCCTGACGTGGCTGGCCGAGCTCACCGACCTCGGGCTGGGCGCGTGCCCGGCCGACGACATGGGGCTGGGCAAGACCGTGCAGGTGATCGCGCTGCACCTGCACCGTGGCAACGGGCCGACGCTGGTGGTCTGTCCGGCGTCGCTCCTCGGCAACTGGGAGGCGGAGATCCGCAAGTTCGCGCCGGGCGTCGCCGTCCGTCGCTTCCACGGGTCGGCGCGGTCGCTGTTCGGCGTCACGGAGGGCTTCGTGCTCACGACGTACGGCACGATGCGCCGCGACGCAGCCGCGCTGGCCGAGGTCCGGTGGGACACGGTGGTCGCCGACGAGGCGCAGCACGTGAAGAACGCCCAGTCGTCGACGTCGCGTGCGCTGCGGACGATCCCGAGCGCGGCCCGGGTCGCGCTCACCGGCACGCCCGTGGAGAACAACCTGACCGAGCTGTGGGCCATCCTCGACTGGGCGATCCCCGGACTGCTCGGCAGTCGCAACGCCTTCCGCAAGGTGTGGGCGGCGCCGATCGAGGCCGGCGTGGACCCGGCGGTCACGCGGCGGTTCGCCGACCTGATCGGCCCGTTCCTGCTGCGCCGGCGCAAGTCCGACCCCGGCATCGCACCCGAGCTGCCGCCCAAGACCGAGACCGACCACTGGCTCGGGCTGACCCCTGAGCAGGTCGTGCTCTACGAGACCTATGTCCGCGACTGCATGCGCCGCATCGAGGAGGCGGACGAGGAGACGCGCCGTGGGTTGGTGCTCAAGCTGCTGACCGGTCTCAAGCAGATCTGCAACCACCCCGCGCAGTTCCTGAAGCAGACCAACCCCAAGCTGGGCGGACGCTCGGAGAAGCTCGAGCTGCTCGACGAGCTGATCGGCACCGTGCTCGCCGAGGACGGTGCGGTGCTCCCTCTTCACGCAGTACGTCGCCATGGCGCGCCTGCTCGAGCAGCACCTCACCAAGGCCGGGATCGCACACCAGTTCCTGCACGGCGGCACGCCGGTCGCCGAGCGCGAACGCATGGTCCGCGCTTCCCGGGAGGGCGCGACCCCGGTGTTCCTGCTGTCGCTCAAGGCCGGTGGCACCGGGCTCAACCTGACCCGTGCCGACCACGTGATCCACGTCGACCGCTGGTGGAACCCCGCCGTCGAGGACCGGGCCACCGACCGGGCCTATCGGATCGGCCAGACCAAGCCGGTGCAGGTGCACCGCTTCATCACCCGGGGGCACGATCGAGGAGAAGATCGCCGAGCTGCTGGCACGCAAGAAGTCGCTGGCCGACTCCGTGCTGTCAGCCGGCGAGACGGCGCTGACCGAGCTCAGCAACGACGACCTGCGTGACCTCGTCACGCTGCGGCAGGCCGAGTGATGTCCGGCGTCACGCACCCGCGGTTCGCGCCCGGTCGCGCCCGGACCGGCGGCACGTGGTGGAGCAAGGCCTTCCTGCGCGCGGTCGAGGAGGCCGCGTTCTCCTCCGCCGAGCTCAAGCGTGGTCGCGCGCACGCGCGTGGTGGCGACGTCGGTGCGATCACCATCGAGAGTGGCTCCTTCGTGGCCGCCGTGTTCGACCGGGACGACGCCTTCACGGTCACCGGGAGCGTGCCGGTGCTCGCGGAGGCCGACCAGTCCGTCCTGGTCGAGCTCATCGCCGCGGAGGCGGGGCGCATCGGCGCCCTGATGTCGGGCGAGCTCCCGCACCCGTTCGTCGAGGCGGTCGAGGAGGCCGGGGTCGAGCTCCTGCCCTACGGCGGTGAGCTGGGCTCGGCCTGCACGTGCGACGCCCTGGCTGGATCCCTGCCCGCACGCGCTGGCCGCCCTCACCCAGCTCGGGTGGCTGATCCAGCGCGATCCGTTCGTGCTCTTCCAGCTGCGCGGGCTGCCGCGAGACGAGGTGCTGGCGCGGCTGCACGCACTCAACCTCGCCGGCGCCGGTCGTGATCGGAGCGACAGTGACGGCCGGGTCGACGACGGTGGTGAGGGCGGTGTCGACGACCTCGCGATCGCCGAGGAGGCCGCCCTGCGCGCGGCGCGGGACCCGGCCCTGCTGCTGGGCGACGGGGGCTCGTGACGGGCGCTGCGCGCCCCCTCGACCGCCGGCTGCTTCAGCCCCTCTTCGGCTCCGTGGTCGCGACCGGGCGTGCGCCGAGCTCCTCGTCGAGGCGCAGCAGGCCGGGGCCGTCGTCCTTGATCATGGTCACGCGCCCGACGATCTCCTTGACGGCGGCCTCTTCCTCGACCTGCTCCTCGAGGAACCAGTTGAGCAGCGGGCGGGAGTCGAGGTCGCCCTCGGACTCGGCGGTGCGGTAGAGCTCGCGGATCGACTCCGAGACTCTCTCCTCGTGCGCCAGCGCGGCCCGGAAGGCGTCGAGCACCGACGACACCTTGACCTTGGGGGCCGTGGTGGCGCCGATGACCGGGTGGTTGTCACGAGCGGCGACGTGGTCGATGAACTTGTTGGCGTGCACGATCTCCTCGTCCGCCCGGTGCCGCAGCCACGTGGCCATGCCGGGCAGGTCCATCAGCTCGAGCTCGATGGCGAGCTGGCGATAGGTCAAGGAGGCCCGGAACTCCGGGGGTGATCTGAGCGTTGAACGCCTTCTCGAGTTTCTCGCTGAGCTTCATGCCTTCGAGCCTATCGGGTCGCGGTCGGGTGGCAGTAGCGCACCGAGCGCCATCCCCCGCAGCAGATCGTGCATCTGGCTGTCCGGGATCAAGCCGCTGTGCGGTGTCGAGTTGAGCAACCCGAAGGCGGCGTGCGCCATCGCCCGGGCACGATCCGTGCGCAGCCCGCGGTGCACCCGCCGGAGCTGGTCGGCCCACACGTCGACGTACTCACGCTGCAGGCTGCGCACCCGCTCGCGTGCCGTCTCCGGCAGCGACGACCAGTCGCGGTCCTGGACGACGATGAGCGCGCGGTGCATGAGCGCGAACTCGATGTGCCACTCGACCAGCGCCTCGACGGCCGATCGCGCGTCCGACGCGGCCTGCACGCGCGACGTCCCTTCCGCGAGCAACCGTTCGCTGATGGACACCAGCATCTCGGCGAGCACCGCATCCTTGCTCGGGAAGTGCTTGTAGAGCGCGGGCCCGGAGATGCCGCACGCCGCCCCGAGCTCGGCGACCGAGACGCCGTGGAAGCCGCGGTGCGCGAACAGGTCGGCGGCGATGTCGAGGATCTGCTCGCGCCGGCTGGTCATGCCCAGAGGTTAGCGCTCGTTAACTCGGCTTCCGCTGCAGCGTCGACGGCAGCACGCACACGCCGTCGATGCCCGGGACGTGGTTGAGCCGGCCGAAGGCGAGCCACGAGCCCGGGCACATGCTCAGCTCGACGATCTCGGCATCGCCGTACGCCGCATGCATCCGCTCCCAGAAATCGTCGTCGAGACCGTGGTGGGCCAGCGCGTAGCGCTCCGGCATACTCGGCCGCCAACCGGGTGCGCTCGTCGAACGCGTCGGTGGTCCGCCACTCGGTGACCGCGTCGGCGAAGGAGTCCTCGACGGTCTCGCCGTCGCGGTCCGTGCGCCAGTCGAGGCAGAAGACACAACCGTTGACCTGCGCCATCCGGAGCCGGGCCGCCTCGAACTCGCGCAGGCCGAGCGTCGTGTGGGCGTAGACGGCGAGCGAGAAGCCGGACGCGGCCGCACCGATCTCGGGCACCATCTCGCCCCAGACGAAGCCGATCGGGTCCTTGTCCTCGGGCAGGTCGATGCGCAGCACGTCAGGCTCCCAAGCGTCCGGTCGCGGGCCGCAACGGGACGTCGAAGGCGTCGTAGACGCCGGGCTCGGCTGCGACCAGCCAGTCGAGCGCGTTGACGAGACGCCCGACCGCGGTGGCGTTGCCACCGGCCGAGGCGTTGCCGTCCTCGTCGGTGGCCTCCATCGTCAGCTCGATGCGCGGCCGACCCTCGATCACGACGCGGTGCCCGCCGATGCCGTTGGGCGCCTGTGGCCAGTCGGGGGCGGCGCTCGGGTGGATGCGGGTGACGTGCTCGATCACGATCCGCGGCTCGCCGGCGACGATCCCCCGGACCTCGAAGCGCACCGCGCCCCGGGTGCCGCCCTCGAAGTCGCCCATCGCCTTCGTGGTGACGGTCTCGTCGAGCGCGCGGCGGTCGAGCGTCTCGCGGATCTCGTCGAGCTCGACGCCGAGGGCGCGGGCGAGCATCCGGACCTCGGCCGCCCCAGATCATCGTGGGGATCGTGGCCGCAGTCATGATCGGCTCGTAGTCCATCGGCTGCCCCATGCCGACGAGGTAGCGCACCGAGTCCTCGGCGTCGTACGTCGAGTAGTCGAAGATCTCCCGGCAGCGGACCACGTCGATGGCTGTCGCGACTCCCGTGACCAGCGCCGGCAGGATGTCGTTGCCCCAACCCGGGTCGACACCGTTGACGAACAGCCGGCCGCCGCCCTCGGAGATCGCGGTGTTGAGCGGCTCGAGCAGCTCGGCCGGCGCGTTGCGCGGGTCGTAGAGGGCGTAGAGCGAGGTGGTGACCACCGCGCAGCCGGCGGAGAGCAGGGGCAGCAGCTCGGCGGAGGCCTCCCGGTCGCGCCCGTCGCCGGTCACGGCGTAGAAGACCGCCCGGGGCCGGGTCGCGAGGACGGCGTCGAGGTCGTCGGTCGCGGCCAGTCCGATCGGGGACCCGAGCTGGGCGACGTCGCCGGCATCGCGGCCGACCTTCTCCGGGTCGCGCACCACCACGGCGGTGAGCTCGAGACCTGGATGAGCGTGTACGGCGCGGATCGCGGCGCGGCCGACATTGCCGATGCCCCAGACGACGGTGGAGATCATGGCGCGCTCCTCGGGTGCGACGGAAACTAGAACACGTTATACCGCCGGGCGAAGGAGCGCGATGCTCGAACAGGACTTCGCCTTGATGGCGGTGGGCCGGACCCCCGGCGCGGCCCACCGCATTTTCCCCAATGACGCATCCGCACGTCTGTCGGAAGTCTGGGCCAACCGCCCGCCCTCGGTCAGTGGTGCCAGCACCACACTTGGAAAACGCTGCCCGAACAGTGGTGCTTGCTCTACCGACCGGAGCCCGGCTCCGTGATTAGGCTGCGCCCGTGCAGTCAATCCGTCTCGTGCTGGCCGAAGATGGCGATCTGCTCCGAGCGGGCGTCCTCGCGCTGCTCGAGGCCTATGACGACATCGACGTCGTGGCCACGGCGACGAGCCTGCCCGAGCTCCTCGCGGCGGTCGACGCGCATGCGCCCGACCTCGTCCTGACCGACATCCGGATGCCGCCCGACTTCACCGACGAGGGGATCAGGGCGGCCACTCAGCTGCGCAGGACGCATCCCGAGATCGGGGTGGTGGCGCTGACGCAGTACTCCGACGTCGAATACGCCCCCGGACCCGGTGCGCGACGGCAGCGACGGCCGGGGCTACCTCCTCAAGGAGCGGGTGGCCGATGTCGACGAGCTCGTCTCTGCCCTGCGCATCGTGGCTGCCGGAGGTTCGGTCATCGACCAGCTCGTCGTCGACGCCCCGGTCGCGACCAGCACGCGCCGCCCCCACTCCGTGCTCGACCGGCTGACACCGCGCGAGCTGGAGGTGCTCGCCATGGTGGCCCGCGGGATGACCAACGCGGCCATCGCGGCCGAGCTCGTGGTGACCGACCGCGCGGTGGAGAAGCACATCAACTCGATCCTCAGCAAGCTCGATCTGCCTGCCGACGCGCCCGTCCACCGGCGCGTCGCCGCCACCCCCGGTCTTCCTGAGCGAGGCCGGCGTCGGCGGCGTCAGGCAGCGGGGATGACGCGACTCGTCCCGCGGTGGTCGGGGGCAGACCCCGATCTCGCCCGGCTGATGCGGCTCAACTACATCGCGTTGACCATGTCCTTCGTCGTCCCGGGGACCGCCTACGCGCTCGGTTTCCGCCACACCGCCGTGCTCATCGACCCGGTGGCCATGGCGGTGGCGGAGGCCCTCCTGCTCGCCTCCTTGCCGATGACGCGCCGGTACGGCGACGTGGCCTGCGTCCTCGCGCTGGCCCTCTCGGCGACGGCGTTCGCCGTCGTCGGGCACCTGGAGCACGCCCAACCCGGTCGCGCTGACGACGATCCTGATGCTGATCCCGCTCCCGGTGGGCTTCCCCTACGTCTCGCGCGGCTGGCTGGCCGTCCTGATGGTCAACGCGATCGTCGGCAGTGCGTCGCTGGCCGCGCTGTCGGAGTGGCGGCGGGTCGCCAACGTCAACGAGAACTGGGTGGTCAACGCGGTCGTCATCGGGTCTGCGCTGCCCGCCACCTACCTCATCGTGATCTTCCGGTGCGCAACGCCTACCGCCGCCTCCGGGACCAGTCGGACCAGCTGCGTCAGTCGCGCACGCGTGGTCGAGGTCGCCGACGCGGCCGGGCGCAGCCTCGAGCGCGACCTGCACGACGGTGCACAGCAGCGGTTGCTGGCGATGAGCGTGACCATGGAGCGCGCCCGCAAGGAGATGTCGGCGGGGCGCACGGAGTCGGCCGAGGCGCTGCTGAAGCAGCTGTCCCACGACAACCTTGACGTGCTCGCCGAGCTGCGGGAGCTGGCTCGCGGGGTCTACCCACCCCTGCTGACAGAGCGCGGCCCGGTGGCAGCCATCCAGTCCGCCGCCCGCCGCTCGGTCGTGCCAGTCACGCTCGACGCCGACTCCTTCCCCCGGCCGGCGCAGCAGATCGAGGTCGCCGCCTACTTCTGCATCATGGAGGCGCTGACCAACGCGGCCAAGCACTCCGGCGCCAGCGACGTTCACATCACGGTGAAGGGGAGGCCGCGGCTCGTCTTCACGGTGAGTGACAACGGCCGCGGTTTCGACCCCGGGTCCGTGTCGACCGGCGGGCTGCTCGGCATGGAGGCGCGAGCGGCCGCGGCGGGCGGGACGATCGTCCTCGACACGGCTCCGGGGCGCGGGACCAGCCTGACCGGGACCTTCCCACTGGACGCCGTAGGTTAACGATCGCTAACCTGCGGACGTGACCACCACCCAAGGCGCTCCGAGCATGCGTGACCTCGTCGACGACCTGCGCGAGCGCCCGGCGTTGGTTCGCCTCGGCGGCTCCGAGAGCGCGCGGACCAAGCACACCGACCGCGGCAAGCTCCCGGTGCGCGACCGCGTGGACCGGCTGCTCGACCCGGGCAGCCCCTTCCTCGAGCTGAGCCCGCTGGCCGCGACGGGGATGTACGGCGCCGACGCGGGCCAGCTCAATGCAGTCCCCGCTGCCGGCGTCGTCACCGGGATCGGCCGGGTCGAGGGCCGCGAGGTGGTGATCGTCGCCAACGACGCGACCGTCAAGGGCGGCACCTACTACCCGATGACGGTCAAGAAGCACCTGCGCGCGCAGACGATCGCCAGCGACAACCACCTGCCGTGCATCTACCTCGTAGACTCCGGCGGCGCGTTCCTGCCGATGCAGGACGAGGTCTTCCCCGACCGCGAGCACTTCGGCCGGATCTTCTACAACCAAGGCCAACCTGAGCGGTCGCGGCATCCCGCAGATCGCCAGCGTCATGGGCTCGTGCACCGCCGGTGGCGCCTACGTCCCGGCGATGAGCGACGAGTCCGTGATCGTGAAGAACCGGGGCACGATCTTCCCGGGCGGGCCGCCGCTGGTGAAGGCCGCGACCGGGGAGGTCGTGACGGCTGAGGACCTCGGCGGCGGCGACGTGCACGCCCGCACCTCCGGCGTCGTCGACCACCTCGCCGACGACGACGCGCACGCACTGCGGATCGTGCGCAGTATCGTCGCGACGCTGCCTCGCAACCTTGGTTTCGACACGGGCGCTGGGCGCCCTGCTCAACCAGCGGTCGAAGCCGAGGTCGAGGAGCCGCACGAGCCCCCGGAATCGCTCTACGACGTCGTGCCGACGGACACGCGCACGCCGTACGACGTCCGCGAGGTCATCCGTCGCATCGTCGACGGCAGCCGGATGCACGAGTTCAAGAAGCTGTACGGCGAGACGCTGGTCACCTGCTTCGCGAAGATCCACGGCTACGACGTCGGGATCATCGCCAACAACGGCATCCTCTTCAGCGAGTCGGCGCTCAAGGGAGCGCACTTCATCGAGCTGTGCAACCAGCGCGGCATCCCGCTGGTGTTCCTGCAGAACATCACCGGCTTCATGGTCGGCCGCGAATACGAGAACCGCGGCATCGCCCGCGACGGCGCCAAGCTCGTCACGGCCGTCGCGTGCAGCGTGGTCCCCAAGTTCACCGTCGTCATCGGCGGCTCGTTCGGTGCCGGCAACTACGGCATGTGCGGGCGCGCCTACGATCCGCGCTTCCTGTGGATGTGGCCCAACGCGCGCATCTCGGTGATGGGCGGGGAGCAGGCGGCCGGCGTGCTCGCCACCGTCCGCACCGACCTCGAGACCGAGGAGCAGGTCGAGGCGTTCAAGGCGCCGATCCGCGAGCAGTACGAGACGCAGGGCTCGCCCTACTACTCCACCGCCCGCCTCTGGGACGACGGTGTCATCGACCCCGCCGACACCCGCCGCGTGCTCGGCATGGGACTGGCGGTCGCCGCGCGTGCCGGTCCCGGCTCCCAACTACGGCATCTTCCGGATGTGATGGGCATGGACAAGCTGCTCATCGCCAACCGCGGCGAGATCGCGCTCCGCATCATGCGCACCGCCACCGCCCTCGGCGTCCGCACGGTCGCGATCCACACCGCCGCCGATCGCCGAGCCCCGCACGTGCTCACGGCCGATGATGCGATCGAGGTGCCGAGCTACCTCGACATCGACGCCATCGTCGCCGCCGCGGTCGAGATCGGCGCCGACGCCATCCACCCGGGTTACGGCTTCCTCTCCGAGCGCTCCACCTTCGCCCGCGCCATCGAGGGCACGGACGGCCTCGGTGCTGGTCGGCCCGAGCGCCGACGTGATGGACAAGATGGGCAAGAAGGACGCCGCTCGCGAGATCGCCATCGCGGCCGGGGTGCCCGTGGTGTCGTCCTATTCGGTCGACGCCGACTCATCGACGTACAACTATCCCGTCCTCGTGAAGGCCGCCGCCGGCGGCGGTGGCAAGGGCATGCGGATCGTCCGGAGCCGGGGGAGTACGCCGCAGCGCTGGCCGCCGCGAAGCGCGAGGCGCTCACGGCGTTCGGCGACGACACGATCCTGATCGAGAAGTACGTCGAGCACGGCCGCCACATCGAGGTCCGAGTCTTCGCCGATGCGCACGGGAACGCGGTGCACCTCTTCGAGCGTGACTGCTCGACGCAGCGCCGGCACCAGAAGGTGCTGGAGGAGGCGCCCGCTCCCACGATCACCGAGGCGCAGCGCGAGCTCGTCACCAGCAGCGCGGTCGCCCCGGCGACGGAGGTCGGCTACACCAACGCCGGCACCGTCGAGTTCCTCCCCGGACAGCGACATCGATGAGGCCTCCGGCGAGGGCATCTACTTTCTCGAGATGAACACCCGCCTCCGGGTCGAGCACCCGGTGACCGAGGAGGTCGTGCGGGTCCGCGGTGAGCGCATCGACCTGGTCGAGCTGCAGCTCCGGATCGCCGACGGTGGGCAGCTCGGCTTCGACCGGGGCGACGTCACGCTCGAGGGCCACGCCATCGAGGCGCGGGTCTACGCCGAGGACTCCTTCGGCGGGTTCCTGCCGCAGGCGGGTCGCGCCGACCTGGTGCGTTGGCCCTCCTCGGCGAGAGTCGACCACGCGCTCGAGTCCGGCCGGGTCGTCAGCACCAGCTTCGACCCGATGCTCGGCAAGGTGATCGCGTGGGGCGAGGACCGCGAGGCTGCCCGCGCCAACCTCGTGGCCGCGCTCGACAGCTCCGCCGTCCTCGGGCTGACCACCAACCTCGGCTTCGTCCGGGCGTTGGCCGCGAGCGACGAGTTCCAGCGACACGACGATCGACACGGCCCGGCTCGACAGCGCCGAGGTCCCACCCCCGAGCGCCGAGATCCCCCTGAAGCTGGCCGCGTGGGTCGATGCCGCCCTGAACAGCCCGCGCTTCGCGGCCGATCCGGGCGGCCCCTTTGCCCCGGACGGCTGGCGATCGGCCGGTCCGAAGGCCCCGACGCTGGTCGCGCTCGAGCATGGCGGCGAGGTCCATGAGCTGAAGGTGGACGTCGCCAACCAGACCATCGACGGCAGGCGGGTGCGGGAGCGCAGGCTGGCCGACCACGTCGCCGTACTCACCATCGAGGGCCACGACGAGATGGCGATCGTCAACGCACAGGCGCACACCGTCGAGGTGTCGTGGCACGGGCAGCGGTTCGTCTTCGAACGACCCGACGCCTTCGGCGACCACGGTCCCGCGGTCGGCGACGGCACCCTCGTCGCGCCCATGCCCGGGACCGTCCTCGACGTCCTCGTCACCGTCGGCCAGCAGGTTGTCGAGGGTGAGACGCTGGGAGCCATGGAGGCGATGAAGATGGAGCTCGCACTCAAGGCGCCCTTCGCCGGGACCGTCACCGAGGTCAACGTCGTGGCCGGCCAGCAGGTCGCGCTCGGCGCAACGCTCATCGTGGTGGAGGAGTCCGCATGATCCCGAAGAAGGTCACGATCTACGAGGTCGGCGCCCGCGACGGATTGCAGAACGAGAAGGGCGTCATCTCCACCGACGTGAAGATCGAGTTCATCGGGCGCCTCGTCGCGGCCGGGCTCCCGATCGTCGAGGCGACCAGCTTCGTGCACCCGAAGTGGGTCCCGCAGCTCGCCGACGCCGCCGACGTGATGACCGCACTCGGTGATGCCGGGAAGGACATGCCCGTCCTCGTCCCCAACGAGCGCGGCCTCGACCGCGCGCTCGAGCTCGGCCTCAAGCACATCGCGATCTTCGGCAGCGCCACGGAGACGTTCGCCCAGAAGAACCTCAACCGCTCCCTCGACGAGCAGTTCGCGATGTTCGAGCCGACCGTCGCGCGCGGGCGGCCGGGCTCGACGTCCGCGCCTACGTCTCCATGTGCTTCGGCGACCCGTGGGAGGGCGCGGTCCCCATCGACCGAGGTCGTGAGCGTCGGCAAGCGGCTGTTCGACCTCGGCGCCAGCCAGCTCTCCCTCGGCGACACGATCGGTGTCGGCACCGCCGGACACGTCAAGGACCTGATCGCGGCGTTCTGTCAGGCGGGCATGGAGATCGACGACCTCGCCATGCACTTCCACGACACCTACGGCCGGGCCCCGGCGAACACCTACTCGGCGTTGCAGGAGGGCATCTCGACGTACGACGCGAGCGCGGGCGGCCTCGGCGGCTGCCCCTACGCCAAGAGCGCCACCGGCAACCTCGCCACCGAGGACCTCGTGTGGATGCTGAACGGTCTCGGCATCGAGCACGGCGTCGATCTCGATGCCGTTGTGGAGACCAGCGTGTGGATGGCCGGGCACCTCGGGCGCCCCAGTCCCAGTGCCGTGGTGCGCGCGCTCGCCGCTGGTTGATCGGGCAAGATGGCCCCATGAGCCGCGTCGTCTATCTCCACATCGGCGCCCCGAAGACCGGGACGACCTACCTGCAGGACCGGCTGATGCTCAACCGGGCGTCGCTGGCCGAGCACGGCGTGACGATCCCGACGAAGAACCGGCTCGTCGACGCGGACCTCTTCCACTTCCGTGCGGCGCTCGACCTGCTCGACCGGGACTGGGGCGGCAAGCCCGGCCATGCCGTGGGTGCCCGGGACACGATGGTCAAGCGCGTGCGTCGCGCCAACGGCACCGCCATCATCAGCCACGAGGTGCTCGCACCGGCCAAGCCCGACGTCGTCGCGCGCGTCATGAACGACCTCTCCGACAGCGAGATCCACGTCGTCTACTCCGCGCGCGATCTCGGCCGGGCGCTTCCGGCCGCGTGGCAGGAGAGCATCAAGCAGGGCCGCAAGTGGACCTTCAAGCACTTCCTCGACAAGGTCGAGCGCAACCAGACCCGGTTCCGCGCGTCGATGGACCTGCCCGCCGTGCTGGAGACACGGGGCGCCAAGCTGCCGCCCGAGCGTGTGCACGTCGTCACCGTTCCGCACCACCGCGGCCCGACCGGCGACGAGCTCTGGCTCCGGTTCTGCCGTGCCTTCGGCATCGACCCGGCGTGGGCGCCGCTCGACTCGGAGCGGGCCAACCGCTCGCTCGGGATCGCCGAGACCCAGCTCGTCCGCCGCCTCAACCGTCGCCTCGAGCTGCCGATGTGGCGCGACGCGACCTACGACGCGCTGATCCGCGAGCTGCTGGCGCAGGACGTGCTCGCGTCACGCGACTCGATCCCGGTGCGGCTGCCGCCCGATCGCTTCGACTACGCCGAGACCCGTGCCGAGGTCTGGATCGACTGGCTCAAGACCACCGGCGTCGACGTGGTCGGCGAGGCCGACGACCTGCGTCCGGTCCGCCCCAACCCCGACAAGCCGTGGCGCGATCCCGACCGCGTCAGCCCCAAGCTGCAGCTGGGTGCCGCGCTCGATGCGCTCACGACGATGACGCGCGAGGCCGCCGAGCGTACGCCGAGCGGCGACTGGGCCACCGGCTGCGCCAGCAGGCCCGTCGGCTGCGCGACCGTTGAGCGGCACCTCGCGCGCCCGGGGCTGGGTCGCGCACCTGCGTGAGGGCGGGACCACGCCGTGGCTGTCCCTGGGCCGGCTCCGCAGAGCCGTCCGCCCGGGTGCTGCCCGGCGCGCAGCAGCTCGAGCTGTTGCGCAGGCTCAACCTCGCCGAGTCGAGTGATATCCCCAAGCGTGGATACAGCCACCTCAGCACTCGACTCGCGGATCGCGTGCTCACCGCCGCTGCTCCCGGTCGCGGGAAGCCGGATCTCGCCCTCCTCGGGGTCGAGGAGTCGCCGTACGGACCCGGGCCGGTCGACCCGAGCCTGCTGCCCGCGCACGAGCTGGTCCGGGTCGCGACGAGCGTGCTGGCGGAGGACGTCGTCGCCCTCGGAGTGCCGGCTCCCGAGCGTCGCGTTCGGCGCATCTGGCACCGCAGCTACCGCGTCGCCGGCGACCCGATCGAGGCCGCCCTCGTGCGCGAACACCTCACCGGCCGCGGTCGCCCGCCCGGCGGTCACGGCGCCCAGACCCTCGTCCCGGGCGGGCCCCTCGACCAGATGCTGGCCGACGTGTGGACCCGCCGGTGCTTCGAGCGCGGCTCGGGCGGCTGGCCGGAATGGCTGCGCTTCTGGCAGCAGCGCGGCGAGCTGCCGCCCCGGATCGACCTGCCGGCCGTCGTCGACCGGCAACGCGGTCGCGTGAGCGTGGTGCTCGACCGCTCGCAGCTCCCGGGTCTTCTCGGCGTACGCCGACTGCCACCCCCGACACGGCCGGGTGCCGACGCCGCGGAGCTCGCGCGCCGGATCGCCACCGTCGTCGGGCTGCTGGTGCCGGCCGACGAGCGGGCCGACCTGATGACGCGCACCCTGCTGCCGCGGATGCCGGCGACCGACACGCCACCGGTGTCTCTGCCCGAGGAGCACCGGGAGTGGGTGCACGCCGCGGGGGAGCGGATGGCGCGGTCGCTGAGCCGTGCTGGCTACCCTGTCGTCGGCGATCCGGCGACGGTGGTCCCGTCAGGGTCCTCGGTCAACGTGGCCACGCCGGAGCAGGTGCTGGCGCTCGCCGTACGCATGCTGGTCGACGACTCGTGGAAGGAGCAGTGATGAAGAAGGTCCTGCTCCACGTCGGCACCCCCAAGACCGGCACGTCATACCTGCAGGACGTGCTCTTCCGCAACCGCGAGTCGCTGCGCGCGCAGGGGATCCTCTACCCCGCCGACCGCTTCGACGGGCACTTCCCCGGCCGCCCTCGACCTGATGCGCCTGACACGGGGCGGGCTGGAGACCGAGGCGGTAGGCGCGTGGGACCGGCTGGCCGCGGAGGTCCGCGCCCGGCCCGGCACCTCGATCATCAGCCACGAGATCCTCTCCACCCGCCTCGCCGACGCAGATCGACCGGGCGCTGACGTCCTTCGGCGAGGGCGTCGAGGTGCACCTGATCGTGTCCGTGCGCGACCCGGTCCGCCGGGTCCCGGCGGAGTGGCAGGAGAACGTCAAGCACCGCAGCCTCGTCTCCTACGCCCACTTCCTGAAGATGATCCGCGACCCGTCGCGCGACACCCGCATCGGTTCGTGGTTCTGGGGTGCGCAGGAGATCCCCGACATCCTCGACCGCTGGGGATCGATCCTCCCGCCCTCGCAGGTGCACCTCGTCACGGTGCCGAAGCCGGGTTCTGCGCCGGACGAGCTGTGGCGGCGGTTCAGCCACACGTTCGGGCTCGACGGGCTCGAGCTCGACCTCACCGCCGAGCGCGCCAACCCGTCGATGGGCGTGCCCGAGACCGCGCTGCTGCGCCTGATCAACAAGCGTGTCACGCCGGTTGTCGACCCGCCCGACTACCGGCCGCTGGTGCGCGAGCTACTGGCGCACCGGACCCTGTCGCAGCGCACCAAGTCTGCTCGCCTCGCGCTGCCGCCCGCGACCCACGAGTGGGTGCAGGAGCTGTCGCGGACCCGGGTCGAGGAGATCGAGAAGCGTGGCTACGACGTGGTCGGCGACGTCGCCGACCTGATCGGCCAGCCGGCCGAGACCTTCACCGACCCCGACTCCGCACCCGCCGCCGACCTGCTGCAGCCCGCTCTCGACGCGATCAAGGCGCTGCTGGTCGAGGGCTCCCGGCTCCGTCAGTCGGAGTCGACGCTCGCGCGTGAGCTGGACGAGACCCGTCGCGAGCTCGAGCTGGCCCAGCGCACGACGGCCGAGAAGACGGTCCGGGCGATGGAGAAGAGCAGGTCCGGTCGCGGCGCGCTGAAGGTCTACCGCAAGCTTCGTCGCCGCTGAT
Organism: Nocardioides sp. B-3; assembly: GCF_024703895.1. Taxonomy (GTDB): domain Bacteria; phylum Actinomycetota; class Actinomycetes; order Propionibacteriales; family Nocardioidaceae; genus Nocardioides. Next base: position 1,636,711 of record NZ_CP087968.1, on the reverse strand, counting down.
CTCGAGAGTTGCGTAGTTAAGTGCGAGTTGGTGGTCCCAAGCGCGAACGCAAACTCGCACTTAACTACTGAGGATCCTCGACCGAGCCAGACAGCGAGGCCGGAGCTACGCCCGCGGGCGGGCCGGGATCTCGCGATCGGCGTACCGCCCCACCTTCCGGGTGGCATAGCCGTCGGCGCCCATGCCGACGAGGCCGCCCACGACCGGCACGCGTCGACCCACGGTGACCGCGAGGCGCTTGCCGGCGACACGGGCGACGAGGTCGGCGCCCACCTCGGCCCGGATGATCTTGTCGAGCCCGGCGTCGTGCGCGGGGGCAGTGGCGAGCGCCATCGGCGGCGCGGGGATCTTGCGCTTCTTCACCAGCTTGGCGACGGAGTCCTCGCCGAGCAGCGTCGTCAGGATCGCGTTGCGCACGCGCGGGTCGTTGAGGTCGTGGCCGCGCAGGTGCGCGATGCCGGCGATCATCCGGCACTGGACGAGCGTCAGGCCGGTGATGTTGGCGGGGATCGCCACCGCCGCGGTGACCGGGCCGCCGACGTTGGTCAGGAAGCCCTGCGCACCGGCGTAGCGGACGTGGTTCTCGATCACCTCGTGGATCGCTCGCTCGACGTTGCCGTGCTGCTCGGCGAGCTGCTTGTCGGCGGCGGCCGCCGCGCCCGGCAGCGGGCCCACACCCTCGATCGCGCGGTTGAGCGCCTCGCGCACGAAGGACGTCGTCAGGCCGGGTGCGGCCCGGGTGATCTTCGGGGCGAGTCGCTTGCCCACGTTGCCGGCGACGCTCATGGCGCAAGCGTAGCCAGATAGGTTCGAATCCATGCCCGTCCTGCCCGAGCCCAGTCCTTGGGTCTTTCCGGAGCCCGCGGAGTGGGACCCCGACGACGACCTCGTCGCAATGGGTGGCGACCTCGCACCGGGCACCCTGATCGGCGCCTACTCACAAGGCCTCTTCCCGATGCCCACTGGCGGGAAGCGCGATCCCATGGGCTGGTTCTCGCCCGTACGGCGAGGCGTGCTGCCCCTCGACGGGCTCGTCGTCTCCAAGTCACTGAGACGGTCGGCCCGCGACTTCGAGATCCGGGTCGACACGGACTTCGAGCAGGTCATCGACGTGCGGGGACCGCAAGCGGCCCGACGGCTGGATCACTCGCGATGTGCGCGCGGCCTACCCGGAGCTGCACCGGCTCGGCTGGGCGCACTCGGTCGAGGCCCGGCGCGACGACCGGCTGGCCGGCGGGCTCTACGGCGTCGCGATCGGTGGGCTGTTCGCCGGGGAGTCGATGTTCCACCGCGAGCGCGACGCGTCGAAGGTCGCTCTCATGGGCCCGGGTCGAGATCCTGACGGACGGGGAGGAACGACTGCTGGATGTGCAGTGGCGCACCGACCACCTCGCCACGCTCGGGGTGGTGGAGATCCCGCGACCGACGTACCTCGAGAAGCTGCGCAACGCGCTGGGCGTGCCGCTGCCGGCCGCGTTCTGCTGAGACCTACTTCAGCAGCTTGCTCATCCGCCGGTCGGCGAGCGGCTTCCCACCGGTCTGGCACGTCGCGCAGTACTGCAGGCTCGAGTCGGCGAAGGACACCTCGCGCACCACGTCGCCGCACACCGGGCAGGTCTGGCCGGTGCGGCCGTGCACGGCGAGGTTGGTCTTCTTCTCACCCTTGAGCTCGCTGGCGTGCAGGCCGCGGGAGCGCTCGACGGCGGCGCCGATCGTGCCCTTCACGGCGTCGAAGAGCGCGTGCAGCTCCTCGTCGTCGAGACCGTTGCTGGGCTTGTACGGCGACATGCGGGCCGCGTGCAGGATCTCGTCGGAATAGGCGTTGCCGATGCCGGCGATCGTGCCCCGGTGGCGCAGCACGCCCTTGATCTGCTTGCGCCCCTCCGACTGCAGGATCTCGTTGAGCACGTCGATCGTGAACGCGTCGTCGAGCGGGTCGGGCCCGAGCCGGGCGATGCCCGGGACGTCCTGCGGGTCACGGACGACGTAGATCGCGAGGCTCTTCTTGGTGCCCGCCTCGGTGACGTCGAGGCCCGCCTCGTCGTCGATCACGATCCGCGCGGCGAGCGGGTTCTTGCTGTTGGGCCGGGCGGGAAGTGCAGGCACTTCGTCGCGCCAGCGCACCCAGCCGGCACGGGCGAGGTGCATGATCAGGTGCGTGCCCGACGCGGTGATGTCGAGGAACTTGCCGTGCCGCGTGACGTCCTCGACGAGCGTGCCGTGCAGCGAGTGCAGCGGCGGGTCGAAGGTCTTCAGCGCGCTGAACGCCGCCGAGTCGATGCGGGTGATCGCGCGGTCGAGGAGCCGGCCCTTCAGGTCCGGGGCCGGGGCTTCCACCTCGGGCAGCTCGGGCATGCGCCGAGTCTAGGCAGTCTCTTGACGAGCCGGGGAGAATGGAGCATGGCTCTCGCCCGACCGTTGCCGATGACGGGGTCGATCTTCTTCGACGCCCGCGGCGACGATCGCGCACTCCGCGTCTCGTGGCACCACGACGTCGATCTGGTCGTCGTGTCCCTCTGGCGCGACAACGTCTGCGCCGGCTCGTTCCGGTTGACCGTCGACGAGGTCCCGGAGCTGATCGACATGCTCCGGCGCGGGCTCGATGCGGCGTACGCCGTCGCGGCCTCCCGCGAGGACACGCACCCGCTGCACGTGGTCTGAATCTAGGGAATCCGCTAGATCCGTCGATACGGTCTGATCGTGGACCCGATCAGGAACCCGTATGCCCCCGGCGCCGGTCAGCGCCCGCCCGAGCTCGCCGGCCGCGACGAGCAGCTGGCCGCCTTCGACGTCGTGCTCGAGCGGGTGGTCAAAGGCCGCCCCCGGAACGCTCCCTCGTGCTCACCGGGCTGCGCGGTGTCGGCAAGACGGTGCTGCTCAACGCGCTGCGCTCTGCCGCCGTGCACGGCGCCGCTGGGGGACCGGCAAGCTCGAGGCGCGTCCGGACCGGGGGCTGCGCCGACCGCTGAGCAGTGCCCTGCACCGGGCCGTGCGCGAGCTCGGCCACACGGATGCCGACAGCGTCGACCACGTGCTCGGGGTGATCAAGGCGTTCGCCCACCGCGATGCCGGTGCCGGGGCCAAGCTGAAGGACCAGTGGAACCCCGGCATCGACGCGCCCGCCGTCCGTGGCCGTGCCGATTCCGGTGACATCGAGATCGACCCGGTCGAGCTCTTCACCGATCTGGGCGGGCTGGCGGCCGACGTCGGCAAGGGGATCGCGGTCTTCATCGACGAGATGCAGGACCTCGGGCCCGACGACGTCTCGGCGCTGTGCGCGGCCTGTCACGAGATCAGCCAGACCGGGCTGCCCGTGATCGTCGTCGGCGCCGGTCTTCCGCACCTGCCCGCCGTGCTCTCCGCGTCGAAGTCCTACTCCGAGCGGCTCTTCAGCTACCAGCGGATCGACCGGCTCGCGCGCGACGCCGCCGACCGCGCCCTGACCGCGCCGGCCGAGGACGAGGACGCGGCCTTCACGTCCGACGCGCTCGCGGCGATGTACGCCGCGACCGGGGGCTACCCCTACTTCATCCGGGCCTACGGCAAGGCGGTCTGGGACCGTGCGCCGCGCTCACCCATCACCGTCGACGACGTGCTGGTCGCGACGCCGGAGGCCGAGTCGGAGCTGGCGGTCGGCTTCTTCGGCTCGCGCTACGAGCGGGCGACGCCGGGGGAGCGGGAGTACCTCCGCGCGATGGCCGATGTCGCGGCCGCGAGCGAGGAACCCGACGTCGACGCCGTACCCACCGCCGACGTCGCGGCCTTCCTCGATAAGAAGCCGCAGTCCCTCTCCCCCGCGCGACGACGTTGCTGAAGAAGGGCCTCATCTACTCCGGCGAACGCGGTCGGATCGCCTTCACGGTGCCCCACTTCGGGCGATACCTGCGCGAGCACGTGGGCTGACGCAAAACCGCTGGTCCGCCCCACGGACCTGTGCGAGGCTTGTCCCAGTGGCGCCGTCCAGCGCCCAGCCCGCGCATCGGCCCCAGTCCGAGCGAGGCGGCGAAGGGGAGCGGATCCTCGGGCGCTCACACCGAACTCGTCGCTTCACACGCACTGCGGCGGCGGACTGGGGACGCAACGCAGTCGGAGTGAATGCAATGACCGGGGACAGTGACTTCAAGCGGGTCGTGCGCGCGGATGGCCGAGACCGGCGAGAGCTACACGGTGGCCGGGGCCGCCATCGAAGCGCAGGACTCCTCGGCGTACGCCGCTGTGCGCACCGAGCAGGAACGGCTGGTCGCGCGCCTGTTCACCGCGGGTCGGCTCGCCCGGATCCCGGCGAAGCGGAAGGTCCGGGCGGCGGCGCTGCTCGAGGTCCTCACCCGGTTCGAACCGGGCCGCGACTACTCGGAGCCCGAGGTCAACGAGGTGCTGCTCGGGGTCCACGAGGACTTCGCCTACCTGCGCCGCGAGCTGGTCAACTACCGCCTCCTCGGAAGCGCGGACGGGGTCTACCGCGTCGTCGCGACGGCGCCGACGAGGGCAGCGATCGAGCGCCGGGGAGATCCCGGAGTGGGAGGCGATGTGGCTGCCGGGATTCCTCGCGGGAAGCGGACACGTTCCGTCTGCATGAGGCGGGAGGGGTGTTCCAACAGCAACGGAACACCCACCGGGAGCAGCAGGACGACGCCGCGACGACCGGCCTCGTCGTCCATGGATCCCGGCGCCGAGGCGTTGCAGGCTCCCGCCCCGTGGTTCGCCCGGCACGCCGGCCACGCCGACATCGTCCGCGAGCAGCTCGACGGTGCACTCGCCGGCCAGCTGACGTTGGCCGCCAACGACATGCCGAGAAATGACTTCATCTAGCCGTGGCGGCGGGAGTGCGCCAGAGTTTGAGCTCATTCCAATAAAAGCACGACCGTGCTAATGTGTTGGGTATGGGCAAGGGCGACTCCACCGGGACCTCGATCCTCGACGAGGCGTTCAGTCTCGCCACGAGGATTGGGTTCGAAGGCCTGACCATCGGCCAGCTCGCCGAGCAGATGCAGATGAGCAAGAGCGGCATCTACGCCCACTTCAAGTCCAAGGAGCAACTCCAGCTCGACACCCTGATCCGGGCGCGCGAGCACTTCGTCGACCGGGTGATCCGGCCGGCACTCGCCGCCCGAACGGGGCGAGCCCCGGGTGCGGACGCTGTTCGAGCGGTGGGTGGAGTGGGCCGAGGCTGGCGATGGCTGCGTGTTCGTCGCCGCATCGGCCGAGCTGGACGATCGGCCCGGCCTGCTCCGCGATGCCCCCGGTGCACAGCCAGGTCGACTGGTTGGAGCTGATCTCCACGGTGACTCGAAGTGCGATCGCCGAGGGCGATTTCCGCGAGGACCTCGACCCGGAGCAGTTCGCCTACGAAGTGCACGGCATCAAGCTCGCCCACCATCACGCCGTCCGACTGCTTCGTGATGAGCAGGCCGGGCGACGAACGCGCATCGCGTTCGAGTCGCTGATCGCGGCCGCGCGCGCCTGATCGAAGCCCCGTCCGGCGAAAAGGAGTCCCACAAATGTCAGCTCAAAAAGCACGATCGGTCGTTCTGTTCGCATCGCCTTCCTCCTTGCCGAGTGGCTGGCGCCCGCCCCGGGCGCACGGGCCGCAGCGGCGGTGTGGTTCCGGCTGCCACCCGGGCGCCCACGGTCGGGGCTGCCAGTCGGCGGGACGCGGTTCGAGGTGACGCTCGAGCAGCGTGCCGTGCGCGGCACCCACTGGGGGACGGGTCCCGCGGTCTACCTCGTCCACGGCTGGGGTGGTCTCAGCGATCAGTTGGCCCGATTCGTCGAACCCCCGGTTGCGAGCGGCCACCGCGTCGTTGTCTTCGACGGCCCGTCGCACGGTGAGTCCGATCCCGGTCACCCGGGTCCTCGCAGCGCTTCGGCCCCGGAGTTCGGACGAGCCCTCGACGCCGTGGCGGCCGAGTTCGGTCCGGCAGCCGCGGTGATCGCCCACTCCATGGGCGGGGTGGCCACGCTGCTCGCCCTCCGGCACGGCTCGCTGACGGCAGGTCGGCTGGTCCTGCTCGCCCCCATGGTCAGACTGTCCACTCATCGCGACGCGCTCTGGGCGATGCTGGGCGTCGGCCCCCGGACCAGTCGCCGAGCAGATGTCATCGCCGAGCGGCGCGTGGGCCATCCGGTCTCCGGGGTTGATCTGTTCGCCCTGCGTGACCGGGTCGAGGGCGTGCCGACGCTGGTCGTGCACGACCGGCACGACCGGACGACGCCCTTCGCCGAGAGCGCTGACTGGGCCAGTGCCGTGGGCGCGCGATTCTTCGCGACGACGGGCTTGGGCCATCACCAGATCCTCTACTCCCCGACGGTCGTCAAGACGGCGACAGCGTTTGTCGCGGGGGAGGAAGGCGCCGCTTCCGCCCGAGACCTCAAGTCCGCCTGAGCCGCGGCTCGATCCGCCGCCGGGTGGCGCGATATCGGCCATGTGGCCGATCTTCGAGAGCCCCCACCCGAGCAGGGTTGTACACACGAGGCGGTTGAGCAGCGATCGCTACAGAACCGGGGAGACAGTCATGACCAGCAGCAGCGAAACCGACAACCGGGCCACCGACATGATGCCCACCCCCGACCCCGCGCTCCGTCAGCTCGAGCGGTTTGTCGGGACCTGGACCATGGCGGGTCGACTCGAGGGCCGGGAGGAGGACACGATCCACGGGCGCACCACCTACGAATGGCTGCCCGGGGGTTTCTTCCTCAAGCAGCACATGACCATGGACTTCGCCGGCTACGTCGAGATCGACAGCACCGAGATCGTCCGCTACGACCCCGAGACGGGCACCTTCCCGTCGCAGGTCTTCTCCAACATCTCGCCCGAGCCGCTGCCCTACAGCTGGCAGCTGGACGGCGACCAACTGCGGATCTCGGTGTCCTACGGTCCGCTCGACGCGACGTTCGAGGGCAGGTTCAGCGACGACGGGGACAGCTTCTCGGGTGCCCGGTCGCCCAACCCGGGCGCCGATCCCGAGGCCAACATCCCCTACACGATCGGCGGCAGGCGGGTCGTCTGACCCCACCAGTGCCGGGGCCGGGAAACCCGTTCCCGGCCCCCGGGTTGCGGTGTCAGACTGCTGCCGATGCCTGACGTCGCCGTACCCCCGCCCGAGCTCTCCACGTTTGTGGGCAGGGCCCGGGAGCTCGACGAGATAGCGGACCTCGTTGCCCCGGGGCGCCTCGTCACGCTGGTGGGTCCCGGCGGGTGTGGCAAGACCCGGCTCGCGGCCCGCTTCGCCCGTACGGCGCGGGGCTTGCCCGACGACGCGCGTTGGGTCGAGCTGGAGCACGAGAGTGACGCCGATGCCGTCGCCACCCGGGGTGGCCCGGCAACTCGGCGTCCCGGTGCCTGCCGGGGCCGGAACCGCTCACGGTCCTTGTCGAGCAGCTCCGCGTCCTGACGGCGGTCCCGGTGCTCGACAACTGTGAGCACGTCGCCGACGCCGCGGCTCAACTGGTCCGTGCGGTACTGACCCATTGCCCGGGAATCGCCGTGGTCGCCACCAGCCGGGGGCCGCTCGACATTCCTGGAGAGGTGGTCTGGCGGGTGCCGCCCCCGGCGCTCGAGGACGCAGTTGCGCTGCTCACCGACCGTGCGGGGACAGCCGCGCGGGCGCTGTCCCCGGAGACTGCGCGCCGCATCTGCGACCGGCTCGACCGGCTGCCGTTGGGTCTGGAGCTCGCGGCCGGGTGGATGGGCACGCTCTCCGCCTCGCAGATCGCGGAGGCGTTGCGCGAGCCGCTGGCTCTCCTCGGTGACGCGGCCGGCCGCGGCACCCTTCGCCAGCAGTCACTCGAGGCATCGATCCGCTGGAGCCACGACTTGCTGACCCGCCCCGAGCAGGTGGCGTTCCAGCGGCTCGCGGGCCCGGAGCCGGGGTTCACCGCTGTGCTGGCGACCCGCTTCCCCGGCAGTACTGGGCCGGGACCCGGCGACCACCCCGGGCGTCGTACGACGCCTGCTCGACGCGTCGTTGCTCGTGGCCGACACGGGTGGACCAGTCGCGACCTACCGGATGCTCGGAGTGGTGCGTGCCTACGCGCAGTCTCGGCTCGACGCCACCGAGCTCGGCGTCGTCCGCGACGCGCAGCTGGATGCCGCACTGACGGCGGTCGCCGAGCTCGCTCCCCTGCTGACCACCGACAAGGACACGTGGCGAGCAGAGATCCGTCAGCTCTATCCCAACCTCCGCTCGGCGACGGCTTGGGGACTCTCCCGGGCCGACCCGAGCAGGGGTCGACGGCTGGCGGCCGGGCTTGCGTGGTGGTGGCACCTCGAGAGCGGGGGCCGCGAGGGTCTGCGCTTCCTCGAGCGGGCGGTCGAGCTGGGGGCGGGCGAGCGCAACCTCCTCCGGGCCGAGGTCCCGGTCTCGGCGGCCCCGGTCGCCGACACTGCGGTCGGCGGTGGCGCGGGATATCGCTACGCCGAGGCCGCGGCGGGACTGGCCGGCGAGCTCGTCGCCGAGGATGACCGGCAGGGACAAGCCCCGGGCGGCGTGTCCCGACTCTCGCGCGCACTCGTCGCGATCGGCCCGGTCGGCACCGACCCGGGGGCTGCCGAGCGCGTGGCGGTCGCCGTACGAGACGAGGCAATGACGGCAGGCGACGGGTTCGTGACAGACGCGGCGCAGGCGCTGGTCGGCCTCGTCACGATGCTGCGAGACGTCTACCCCGACGCGATCGATGCCCTCGAGGCACCGCTCGCCTCGCTGCTCGCTCGCGGTGACCGAGGTGTCGCCTCGATGGCGCTGGGGGCGCTCGCGATGGCCAATGCCCGCTGTATGCGGTTCCGAGGAGGCGGCCCGGCGGGCCGAGGAGGCCGTGGCGGTGGCCGAACCCCTGCGGGACTTCCATCGCATCGGTTCGGCCTCGGTGCACGCTGGCCGACGTCCGGCTCTGCCCAGGGCGGGTCGCGGACGCCCGCGCCGCCCCCGGCGCGCATCGATGGGGTGGTGCAAGGGGCGGACCCAGCGCCCTTCATCCCGCGCTATGAGTTGACCCACGCCATCCTCGCGCTGGAGGAGGGCCGGTTGGAGGAGGCGGTCGCGTGGTGTCGCCGCGAGAGTCGATGGTCGTCCGAGCCGTCCGAGGCGAACCTGACGGTGCGTACTCAGCTGGTTCTCGCGATCGCCCAGATCTGGCTGGGCGACCACGCCGCAGCCGCCGTCGTCGTCGAACGGTTGCAGTCGTCGGAGCAGGCCCCCCGACTCCCCCTCTACTGGGCAGAATCGCTCAACGTGCAGGCGATCCTCCTGCATGACGCCGATCCCGAGGCGGCGCTCGATCTCCACCTCGAGGCGCTCAGGTATGGCCTTGACTCGGACTTCGACATGGGTCTCATCTACTGCCTTGAAGCCATCATCGCCTGCCACCTCCACCGCGGCGACCTCGACCGCGCTGCCGTACTCACTGGAGCCGTGGATCGCGGGCGTGAGGAGTCGGGCTTCTGGGCCAGCAGCTATGTGCCTGACCCACGCCGGGAGCTGGGTGAGCGGATGCCTGAGGCCCCACTGATCGACGCCCTCGCCCGCGGCCGGTCGATGGACCTTCGCCGGGCGGCTGCCCGGGTGACACGTTCGCGCGGTCCGCGGCGCCGTCCGGGCGCTGGCTGGGCGAGCCTGACCCCGACAGAGGTCGAGGTCGCGACCCCGGCGGCCGAGGGTCTCACCAACCCACAGATCGCCGAACGCCTCTTCGTGAGCCGGTCGACCGTGAAGACGCACCTCGAGCACGTCTACGCCAAGCTCGGCATCGCCGGCCGGACCGAACTGGCCCGGATGGTCGCCGAGCGGGACGGGAGACGGTGAGGACAGGGGCCACCATCGCAGGGCACGCTGGGCCCGTCGCGCACACGCACAGGCCTGTTCAGACCTAGGGTCGGGCCATGAGGCCGCAGGTCGTCGCCCACCGAGGCGCCAGCCATGAGAACGCCGAGCACACCTTGCGGGCCTACAAGCGCGCGATCGAGGTCGGGGCGGAGGCCCTCGGAGTGCGACGTACGACTGACGGCCGACGGCCACCTGGTCTGTGTGCACGACCGCGACCTTCGCCGTACGGCCGCGGCCAAGGGCGTCATCTCCACGATGAACCTCGCGCAGCTGGACGAGCTCGACTTCGCGTCCTGGAAGAACCCGTGGGCCGAGCTTGACGACGAGGCACCCGACGGCGACCCGGAGGACAACAAGGTCCTGACGTTGCGCAAGCTGCTCGAGACCGTCGCCGACTCCGGTCGTCGGGTCGAGCTGGCGATCGAGACCAAGCACCCGACGCGCTACGGCGGCCTCGTCGAACGCCGCCTCGTCGAGCTGCTGGCCGACTTCGGCTGGACCGGCGAGGACTCCCCGGCCCGGGTGATGAGCTTCAGCTTCACCGCGCTGCAGCGCGTCGAGCGGATGGCGCCGCAGATCCGCAAGGTGATGCTCGTGGAGAAGGCCCATCACTGGCCGATGCTGCGTCGGGCCGTCGGCAGGGAGTGGATCATCGGGCCGGGCATCGGCGAGCTGCGCGACCACCCCGGCCCGGGCAAGCACCTGCGCCCGGCCGATCGCGAGATCCACGTCTGGACCGTCAACACCGCCGCGGACCTGCAGATCTGCCTCGACCTCGGCGTGACCGCGGTGATCAGCGACAAGCCGGCCTACATGTTGGAGCTCCTCGGCGTATAGGTTTCGCGGCATGGCCAAGAAGTCCCGCACCAAAGCCCGTGACACCGCTCCCGCTGAAGGGGACGTCAGCCCGCGCCAGCCCTGCCCGTGCGGCTCCGGCAAGCGCTACAAGGCGTGCCACGGCGCCGCCGGCGGCGCCACGCCCGTGTTCGTCAGTCGCCCCTTCGAGGGGATGCCGGGCGAGTGCGACGTGATCGCGCTGCGCGAGCTGGTCCCGGCCGCCACGATCCCGCTGAGCGTGCCCAGCACCGACCGCGAGGTCCGGCTCTGCACCCTGCTGCCGATGGCCGCGCCCGCGCTGGTGCGCGACAGCGGCGCGATCTGGCTCGGCCTGCAGGTTGCCCATCAGTACGGCGACCCGGCGCGCGACCTCGGCGCGGTGCTCGAGGCCGCCATCGCGACGGAGGAGCCCGGCGTCGTCGGCCTCACCACGCCGCCCGGCGAAGGCCCGCGACTGCAGGACCTGATCTCGAACACGACGCTCGACATCACCGTCCACGACGGCTTCGGCTACTGGGCCGACGACATCGAGGACCCCGACGACTCGGTGGCGGCGGCGCTCGAGCAGGCCAACGGGACGGCCAACCCGACGACGAGGCTCGAGAGCGTCGAGGCGGCGTACTGGACCAACGTCGGACCGAAGGAACACCTGCGCTGGGTGATGCCGCACCGGGAGGACGAGCTCCTCACCGCGCTGGCGCGGTTGCACGCGGCCGGCCGGGACTCGGTGGCCGAGGGCTCGCGCTTCGTCGGGATGTTCCGGGCCCACGGTCTGCTCGCCCCGGTGTGGGACCTGCCGGTCGGTACGGGCGCAGCGGTGCTCGAGGGACCGGCGGCCACGTTCGCGGCGGCCCTCGCCGATGCCCTCGGTCAGGGCGGCGACCTGAGTGCCGCGGAGCGTTCCGCGCGAGCTGGTCTGGCCAACCGCCAAGTCACCATTCGGTGACGATGCTCACCGCCCCTTGTCTGTGGAGTGACTGAGGAGTAGTTTTCTCCCTGCCCGGTCGTTGTTGTATCCCCCGTCAACAACGACCGGGCTTTCAAATTTCATGATGACGACGAGAGACCGGTCCCGATGGGACCGGTCTTCTGCCTGTTGCGACCGCTCCAGCCGCTAGCGTGCTGGCTGGGCCGAGACGGTCTCGGGAAGGGGACAATGCACGTGGGCAACCTCCGGCGCGCCGTGGCGCACCCCGCACGGATCGTCCCTCTCGCGTTCCTCGCTGCGATCGTCGTCGGCACGATCCTGCTCTCGTTATCGATCTCGACGCCCGGGCCGACCCGGCCGCCAGTGCTGACGGCCGCGTTCACCACCGTCTCGGCGGTGTGCGTCACGGGCCTGACGACCGTGGACACCGCCACCTACTGGTCGCCCTTCGGACAGGTCGTCATCATGGGCCTGATCCGGGTCGGCGGCTTCGGGATCATGACGCTGGCCACCCTGCTGGGGCTGCTGGTGGGCGGCAAGCTGCGGCTGACGTCGTCGCTGATCGCGCAGGCGGAGACCCACACCCTCAACATCGGCGACGTCAGGCACGTCGTGCGACGGGTCGCGATCACGATGCTGTCGTTCGAGGCGGTGTTCGCCGCGGTGCTGACGGTGCGCTTCCGGCAGCGTTACGACGACACTCGGGCCGACGCCGCGTGGCACGGGGTGTTCCACTCGATCTCGGCGTTCAACAACGCCGGGTTCGCCCCTCTACTCCGACAACCTGATCGGCTTCGTCGGCGACGCCTGGATCATGTTCCCGATCTGTGTCGCCATCATCGCCGGCGGCATCGGGTTCCCGGTGCTCTTCGAGCTGAGGCGGCGCTGGCGTCAACCACAGCGGTGGACGGTGCACACCCGGCTGACGGTCCACGGCACGCTCATCCTGCTGGTGGCGGGCATCGCGGCCTTCCCGGCCCCGGAGTGGACCAACAACGGCACCCCGGGCGGGCTGACCGCGTGGGGCAAGGTCGTCGGCGGCGTCACCGGCGGCGTCGTCCCGCGCACGGCCGGCTTCAACAGCATCGATTATGCCGACATCACTCCCGAGACGATGGCCGTCAACTACGTCCTCATGTTCATCGGCGGCGGCTCGGGCGGCACCGCCGGCGGCATCAAGGTCACCACCTTCTTCCTGCTCGCCTTCGTCATCTGGTCCGAGGTGCGCGGCGAGCGCGACACCAACATCGCCCACCGCAAGATGGGCACCCAGACCCTGCGCCAGGGCACTGACCGTGGTCCTCCTCGCGCTCGCGGCCATCGCCGTCGGCACCATGAGCATCCTGCTGGTGACCGACTATGCCCTCGACGTCGTCCTCTTCGAGACGATCTCCGCGTTCGCCACAGTCGGCCTGTCCACCGGCATCACCCCGCACCTGCCCCCGGCGGCCGAGATCACCTTGATGGTCCTGATGTTCGTCGGGCGGGTCGGCACGATCACCGTCGCCTCCGCGCTCGCGCTGAAGTCCCGGCACCGCCACTACCACCTGCCCGAGGAGAGACCCGTCATTGGCTAAGTTCAGGAACCCCGCCGCATCCGTGCTCGTCATCGGTCTCGGTCGGTTCGGCTCGGCCGTCGCCGAGTCCCTCGTCCGCATGGGCCAAGAGGTGCTCGCCATCGACGAGGACCGGGCGCTCGTCGACCGGTGGGCCGACGAGCTGACCCACGTGGCCCGGGCCGACACCACCGACGACCGGGCCCTGCGCCAGCTCGGCGTGGCCGACTTCGACCGCGCCGTGGTCGCCATCGGCACCGACATCGAGGCCAGCGTCCTGACCGTGCTGGCCCCGGCCGAGGCCGGCGTGCCCGACATCTGGGCCAAGGCCATCACCCGCAAGCACGGCGCCATCCTCGAGCGCGTCGGCGCCCACCATGTCATCTATCCCGAGTACTCCATGGGCGAGCGCGTCGCCCACATGCTTGCCGGCGGGATGATGGACTACATCGAGTTCGACGACCAGTTCTCCATCGCCCGCACGCTGGCGCCGCCCTTCACGTGGGACAAGACGCTGGCGGAGTCGGCACCGAGGACCAAGCACGGCGTCACCGTCGTCGGCGTCAAGCGCACCGGTGAGGACTTCACCTATGCCCGCCCCGAGACCGCGGTGCATCGCCACGACCACCTCATCGTCTCGGGTCCAACCCGCAGCGTCGAGAAGTTCTGCAACCTCCACTGAGCGGGCTCCGCGACGTCGTGTGAGACGTCCGGTGCGCGAAACGCCTGTGCGCGGAGCGGTCGCGGGTCTACCTTTGACCTCGCCCGAGGGCCTGACACCGGTCACGCCAGAGGCGAGTCTCGCCGAGAGCCCGCGTGTCCACGACCTCGATCCGTTCCCTCATCGCCACCGTCATCGCTGTCGCCGTAGCGATCGCCGGCCTTGCCGTGCTCGTCGGCTCGGGCGGCAGCGCCACCGCCTCGAGCTCGCTGGCCAGCGCATGTGCCGCGCAGGCGGAGGACCTGACGGACGCGGCGACCGCCGCGCAGGACTCCGCCCTGAAGGTCAAGAAGGCCAAGAAGCGCCTGAAGAGGGCGAAGAGGTCGGGCAACGCCGCGAAGATCAAGAAGGCGAAGCGCAAGCTGCGCAGGGCGAAGAAGGAGCTGCGGCTCCAGCTCGAGTGGTACACCTCCGCGAAGGCGGCCTACGACAAGTGCATGAAGGCCAACCCGACGTCGACCGCCACGCCGACCTCGACCGGCACCGTGACTCCGACCGGCACGGCCACCCCGACCTCGACGAGCACCGCGACGCCGACGGGTACGGCGACGACCGGACTGCCGACGATCATCCCGACGATCCTGCCGGAGCCGGTCTGCGTGCCCAACCCGCTCTACGTCGCTCCCCTTTGGATCCCGCCTGCGGAGATCTGCCTGCCGGTCTGAGGCGGGTCCGGCTCAGTCGCCCTTGGGGCGCTGGAGCCGCCACGCCTCGAGGCGGGAGTAGCCCTTCACCGACACCCGGCGCAGGCGCCTGAAGCGGTAGCTCGCCGCATCGGAGTCCTCGACGTCGACCGACTCGGATTCCGGGTCGTCGTCCTCGACGCCCGACAGTGCGGCGTACGCACCCCGGTCGAGGACGACGGTGCCGGGCCCGGCGACGGAGGTCAGGCGGGCGGCGATGTTGACGGTCGGGCCGAACACGTCGCCGAGGCGGTTGACGACCAGTCCGTGGGCGATCCCGGCGCGTACGGCGGGGAACGGGTCGTCCTCGTCGAGGCCGCGCTCGGTCAGGGCCAGCGCGACCTCCGCGGCCGCGGCCGGGTCGTCGGTGGTGAAGAGGATCTCGTCGCCGATCGTCTTGATCACCCGGCCGCCGTGGTCGACCACGGTGTCGGTGGCGACCCGCTCGAAGCCCTCGATCCAGTCGACGAGCTCGTCCTCGGCCAGTGACTTGCTGTGGGTGGTGTAGCCGACGATGTCGACGAAGCAGACCGCCATGGTGCGTTCGACGTCGGTGGCCGAGCCGGTCGTGAGGAGTCGTCTCGCCGCGCTGCTGAGGTGGCGGCGCCATACGTAGGACTGCAGCGCCTCCACCCGGGGCAGCACGCCGGCGGCGAGCTCGGCGAGACGGAGCTCGGGGTCGGGCTCGTCGGCGGTCAGACCCGCGAGGAGCGAGATCTGCCACTCGGCGAGCCGTGCGTAGCTGCGACCCCACGTGCGGACGAGGGCCGCTTGCGATTCCGGCCCGAGGATCCCCATCCGCATCAGGTCGGCGGTGAGCCGCAGCGCCTCGACGTCGCTCTCGGCGAAGGCGACGTCATCCTCGGTCGTGTGCGCGAACCCGAGCTGGCGCCACAGCTCGCGGGCGAGCTCGAGGGGCACGTCAGCACGCTCGGCCACCTCGCCCCGGGTCAGGTTGGGCGGCCCGCCGAGCAGGAAGGCCTCGATCGTCCCCAGCAGGTCGTCGATGTCACCACGATCACTGGGTTCGCTCATGGTGGCTCAGGCTTCGCCGTGGCGTTCGGCGGCGGCGGTCTCCAGCGCGGAGGCGAAGGCGGGGATCTCGGCCACCAGCTCCTCGAGGTGCTCGCTCGTGTAGTGCAGGACCTCCAGCGGCGTCAGGGCGACGATCGACGCGGAGCGCAGCGTGTGGTTGACGATCGCCGCCTCCCCGATGATCTGGCCGGCGCCCAGCGTGGCGATCTCGGCCCCGTTGCGGCGTACATGGACACCTCACCGGAGGTGAGGATGTAGGCCTTGTCGGCGGGGGTGCGCTCGCTGATGGGGGACCAGCCGGCGGGCAGCGTGAGAGGGGTGCCTGCGGCCCGGACGCGCGCGGCCTCGTCGGCGGTGAGAGCGTCGAAGATGGAAGACGTCATGGGTGGTGCCTCTCGCTCGGGATGTCTGCCCTCCACAACGCGGATCGGCCCCCGAAGGTATGGGTGCGGCGGATCACTCCGTCGTCAGCGGCTTGCGCTCGACCGGGCACGACATGCAGCGCGGACCACCGCGACCCGAGC
Source organism: Nocardioides sp. B-3 (assembly GCF_024703895.1). Lineage (GTDB taxonomy): Bacteria > Actinomycetota > Actinomycetes > Propionibacteriales > Nocardioidaceae > Nocardioides. The sequence goes on along the minus strand of NZ_CP087968.1, from coordinate 1,620,609 downwards.
CGAGCTCGGAGCCGGCGATCCGGATGACCTCGATGCCGGCCGCCTCGAGCCGCTCGTTGGTCTCGTCGTTGCGCTCGTAGGCGACCGCGACCCGGGGGGCCGGGGGCCGGGGTGTTGTTGCCGTCGTCCCACTGCTCGCGCTCGGCGGTGACCGGGTCCGGGCCGGTGTCGATCTGGTGCAGGGTGTCGATCTGCATCGCCTTGGCCGCGGCCACCGGGAACGGTTCCGCCGGGGCCACGTGCAGCACCGAGTCGGTGTCGGCCTCGCCCCGCTCGCGGACGGTCACGGCGTGCGCGGTCAGCGAGTGCGCCACGTTGGGATACATCACGACCTTGTCGACGTCGACCATCGTGCACACGGTGTCGAGGTGCATGGTCGCGCGCTCCTGCGCGATGGGTACGGCGAGGACGGTGTGCGCGAGGTCCGCGTGGAACACCTGACGGGCCAGCCGTTCGACGCCGGCGGGCGTCGTCCGCTCACCCACGCCGACGGCGATGATGCCGGGCGCGAGCAGCAGCACGTCGCCGCCCTCGACGTGCTCGTTCTGCCAGCCATGGATCTTCTGGGTCTGCCCGGCGAACCGCGGGTGCTCGGTGTAGATCAGCTCGGTCAGCTGCGTCTCGCGCTTGCGGGCCGGCATCGCGAGGCTGGTGATCGCGACCCGGTCGCGGACCCACACGCTCGAGTCGCGCGTGAACAGCAGGTTGGGCAGCGGGTCGATCAGGAAGTCGAAGGGGCTCAGCAGGCTGGTCACCGGGCCGTGGCCGCCGCGCACCTCGTCGTTGCGGATGCCCTCGGTCAGCAGGCCGGTGAGCTCCCGGGGGAGGCATCGGCCGGGGCGACTGCGAGGTAGTCGCGCAGCGTGTCACCGAGGTGCAGGCCGCTCAGTGCGGAGCTGATCGCGTGCGCGCGGGCCTCCTCGCTGGCGAGCGTCTCGGTGAGCAGCTCGGTCAGGTAGAGCACCTCGACACCCCGCCCGCGGAGCGTGTCGGCGAAAGCGTCGTGCTCCTCCTGCGCGCGGCTCACCCACGGGATCCCGTCGAAGAGCAGCTTGTCGTTGTTGCGCGGGGTGAGCCGCTTCAGCTCGTTGCCGGGGCGGTGCAACATGACGGTCTTGAGAGTGCCGACTTCGCTGTCGGCGCCGTGGGTGTGAGCCATGCCGCGAGCCTAGACGGCGCCAGACCGGGGCGACAGGCGCAGGCATCCTGCCGGGTCCTTGGCGCCGTACGCATGTAGGAGTTGTGGCCCTTGTTCAGCTCGGCAGAGGGCCAGAAGTCCTACACCTGTACGCCGATGGGTGAGTGCCCGGGGAAGTGCGCGCGCCACTCGTCGTTCAGCTGCATCGGCACGCCCTCGAGGCCGCGCGCCCGGAGCAGTCGGCACACGCGCAGCAGTGTCCGCTCGGGCGACTTGTAGATGCCGGACGCGACCACCACCGGGATGCGCCAGCCGTCGTCATCGATGGCCCCGCGGCGTTCGAGGTCGGACTCCCGTGCCTCGACCCGTTCGATGTGCTGGCGCCCGTCGTACTCCACGATGACCTGCACCGCCGGGAAGCTGAGGTCGTAGCGGCGCATCACCTCGCCGTCGGCCGCCCGGATCTTGACGTTGATCTCGGGCTCGGGGAGCCCGGCGAGGACGATCAGCATGCGCAGGCGCGTCTCCATCGGGGGAGTCGACGTCTGGCCGCACGTAGGCCACCGCACGGCGTGCGGCCCGAGCAGCTCGGTGCCGACTGGCGGCGCAATAGCTCACGAGCTCCGCTGGGGTGATCCGGCCCTTCCGAACGAGATGGTCGCCCACCACCACGAGGTCGACGAGGCCGATGAGCTCGGCCAGCTCGACGAACATGCGCGCGTAGTCACTGAGCAGGACACCGTTGACCTTGCGCACGTCCATGGTGGCGGAGACGTGGGTGCGGACGCCGCGATGATGTCGGCGCATCCGCTGGTGGAAGACCGTGACGTGCTCGTCGGGCAGCGTCGGGACCGGGACGTCCAGCAACCGCGCGGCGCTGGCGTGGCTGGCGAAGGCAGTGGGGTCGAAGAGTCGGAGCGCGGCCTCGGCGCGGAGCTTGGGCGTGACCTTGACGCAGGCATTGATCAGGACACCGCGGAAGATCGTGCGGAACCGCGGCCCGCGCAGCTCCTTGGCCGTGATCCCGTCCGTGAGCGCGTCGGCCCGGCGGAACGGCCGGCTGGTGTCGAGCTTCTTCTCGGTCATCCGGGGAGCGTGCTCGGATGGCCGCGATCGTGCGCTCCGTCCTCCCCCGGGCGCGGAATGCGTCCCGGCATCGGCGTACCTGTGTATGAGTTGTGGCCCCTGCTCAACCGGGTTCGGGGCAAGAACTCATACACGTGTACGTCAGTGCTGCTGGGCTTCCCACTCGGTACGGAGGATGGCGTACTCGTAGGAGTCGGTCCAGCGTCCCTTCGACCAGAAGTCGGCCAGCCGGTGCACCTCGCGCCGCATGCCGAGTCGCTCGCACATCGCCGCGGAGCGCCTCGTTCCAACGCGTCGAGGTTGGCCACCACGCGGCGTACGCCGTAGTGCTCGAACGCCAGCGCCATGGCGACGCGCGCGGCCTCCGTCGCGAACCCCTGACCGGCCGCCCGGGGAAAGAGCGTCCACCCGATCTCCGGGCACGTCCGGTCGGCGCCGTTGAAGAACAGCACGACGTTGCCCACGGCGACGCCGTCGTGCTCGATCACGAGGCCGAGCCCGGTGTGTGGCTCACCGTCGGGGACCGGCCGCGAGCGCTGGAAGGTCTCGAACTCCACGTCGGCCGCAGTGCGCATCGGGTGCAGCAGGAACTCGACGAAGCCCGGGTCGGCCCACGCCCCGGCCCGCACAGCGGCGTCCTCGAGGGTCGTACGGCGAAGCGTGAGCCGCTCCGTGTGGATCGGCAACGCCGGCGGCTGCGGGTTGTGGAACTCGGCTCGCACCTCGTCGACCCACAGGTCGCGCACGGTCGGGCCGCCGAAGCGCAGCCGGTCGTAGCCGGTCATCGGCAGCAGGATCTGGTCGAGCCCCATGACGGCGATGCCGCCGTCGACGGCCTCGGCCAGCGACCCCCGGGCGATCTCGTCGCGGCGGTCCGCGCGCAGGGCGTCGACCGCGACCCGCGCCTGCTCGACCATGGTGGTCTTGCGCAGGATCGAGATCGGGTTGAGCTCGCGCAGGCAGACGTAGCGCCCGGACAGGAAGTCGCTCCACTCGCGCTCGGCGGTGGCCGGGTCGCCCGGCCAGAAACCGATGAACCAGTCGTGCAGGTGCTCGGCTCCGCCCGCCGCTTCGAGGCTCTCGCTGATGTCGGCGACCATGGGCGTGCCGTCGGTGAGGAGGTAGCCCGGCAGCGGCAGCCGTCCGGCCGCCATCTCGGTGAGCTGTTCGGGCGTAGCGGGGGTGAAGTGCTCGCGGACGTAGGCGTCGTCGGCCTTGCTCATCGGGTGCTCGCCGTTGACCTCGAGGTAGCGATCCCGGACCTGCTGGAGCGCTGTCAGCGCGTCATCTCCCACACCGTCAAACATGCCATGAGCAGGCACACGCTCGCACCCGTGTAATGCAGGAGGTTGAGCCGGATCCGGGCGAGCAGCACCCGGCCGACCACGACGGCCAGACCGCTCACCGCGAGCAGCGCGCCCCACGCCCCGACGAAGACGCTGACGGGGTCGTCGTACTTCGCGACCGGGGAGAGCGTCAGCAGCTGCGACAGGTCGCCCCACTCGGCGGCGAAGAGCACGAGGAAGCTGGTCAGGATCACCTTGAACCCGTGGGCCTCGCCGGCCTTGGCGGCGTAGTCCTCTTCCTCCTCGCCCTCGGAGGCTTCGTGGGCGCGGGCCTCGCGGAGCAGGATGACCGCGCCGATCAGGAACATCAACGCGGCGGCGACATGCACGACGGTGTCGGGCAGGAAGGACGCGGCCTTGCCCGGGGCGACCGCGATCGCCGTCTGCGCCGGGGAAGGCCAGCCCGACGCCGATCCACACGAACAACGGGCGGAACTTCGTCGACAGGACGAGGGTGGCGATGAAGGTCTTATCGGGCAGCTCGACGACGAAGATGGCGGCGAAGGTCAGCGCAATGACGACGACGTCGAGCAAGGAGGTCCTTTCGGGTCAGCGGGGCCCGCGCGGACCGGGGGTGTCCCGGAGCGCGTCCCAGTCGGCGGCTCCGATCCGTCGGCGCCATCGACGCTCCACGGTAGCGATGGCCCGGTCGGCGACCCGCGACGCCTCACGTCCGAGGTCGGTGGGCCGCCAGATCCGCAGCCGACGATCGGAGGGATCCGACACGCTCTCGATCAGACCGCGCGCCTCCGGGACGGCGGCCAGCTCGCCGAGCGCCTGCTTGGTCATGCCGGCGCGCACGGCCAGCTGGGTGGCGCTCAGTCCCTCCGCCGGAGTCAGCTGGAGGAGCCGCATCTGCGAACCCCGGACCCCGTCGAGGAACGCGGGCACCGTCATCGTGGCGAACTCCGCCTCCAGCTCCCGGCGGAACAGGTCGAAGGCGTCGGCAAGCAGGGCCAGTGCGTGCTCCGGACGGTCCCTGGTTGATCTCGTTGACAGAGGTCATAAGGCGACCTTACTATCGAGGAGTTCGTAAGGTTTCCTGACGGAAGGCGAGCGCGATGACCACGATGATCGGCGGCCGCGGCCCCGACCAGCTCGCTGCCACGGCGCCATGGTCGCTGGCCGACCTGTTCGCCGTACCCCACGACGAGGCGGAGGCCGCGCTCGGCCGCCTCGTGCACGACGCCCTCGGCCTCACTCCCGAGGCCTCGGCGACCCGGATCGAGCCGGTCGACTACGCCATGGGGTCGCCGGCAACAGGGGCACTTCTCCGGGTCGTCGGGGCCTCCGTCGACGGGCGGCCCCGGGGGCTCTTCTGCAAGGTGCTCCAACACGTCCGGCACTGGCCGACGCTGCCGATGTTGCCGGAGGGGTTCCGGGAGATGTTCGCGCGGGAGTTCCCGTGGCGACAGGAGCTCGTGCTGTGGTCCGAGCCGTTCGCGTCGACCGCCCCGGCGGCGATGCGCCCGCCCGCGCTGCACGCGCTCGTGGAGCTGCCGGACGACCGGGTCGTCGTGTGGACCGAGCTCGTGGACGAGTGCGACGAGCCCCGGCGCCCCGAGCGGTTCCGCCGGGCCGCGCGACTGCTCGGGCAGTGGAACCAGCGCGCGTCCACCCCGGAGGTGCTGGCCTCGGCCGTGCTCGAGATGGGGTCGCCGCTGCGGCTCTATGCCACGCACACCGTGCCCATGCGGGGGCTGACGCCCATCGCCGACGACGAGCTGTGGAGCCACCCGTGGCTGGCTCGCGAGCCCGAGCTGCGTGCGAGCCTGCTCGACCTCGGGTCGCGACTGATGGCGGTGATGGACCGTCTCGACGAGCTGCCCCAGTGCATCCCGCACGGCGACGCGAGCCCGCAGAACCTGCTCGTGCCGCGTGATGCGCCCCGGGAGTTCCGCGCGATCGACGTCGCGTTCCACCGCGCTGCCCCATCGGCATGGACCCGGGCCAGCTCCTCGTCGGGCAGGTGCACGCCGGCCACCTCGATCCCGCTGCACTGCCCGGGCTGGCGGAGCTGGTGACCACGGCCTATCTCGAGGGACTCCTCGACGAGGGCTGGTCGGGGGCGGCGACCGACATCGGCGTCGGGTTCGTCGGCGCCATGCTGATCCGCAGCGGTTTCGACAGCCTGCGCTACGACCTGCTCGGAGCCGGCGACCCGCCGCCGGAGTTCACCGCCCGCCTCGAGCTCACTCGCTGGATCGCGGCGATGGCCCACCGAGTGTTCTGAGCAGGGCTCGCGTCGCGGCGATGGCCTCGGCCAGCACGTCGTTGACCGGGCGCTTGAGCACGGCGGCCGCGCGGGCCACGTCGTCCCACTCGGGCTGGGCGTTCACGAGCTCGCCGCCGTGCCCGGCCAGCTTGACGTCGATCGCCTGCCCGGCGACGTCCACGGAGACCATCTCGCGGTCGAGCGCGTGCTTGGCGAGCGCGGTCTCGCGCACACCGATGGTGGAGGTATGGCGCCAGATGGCCGCTCGCACGTCCTCGGCGGCCGCACTGCCCGTGAGCACCGAGAGCGTGTGGGCCGGTCGCCCCTTCTTCATCAGGATGGGCGTCAGCCGGGCGTCGCTCGCCCCGGCCTCCAGCAGCGCCGCGATCACCGATGGCCAGACCCGCGGGTCGAGGTCGTCGATGTTGGACTCGATCAGCAGGGGCCGCTCGTCGCGGCCCGCCTCGAGGCCGACGAAGATCCGCAGCACATTGGCGTGCGTGTCGGGGTCGCGTCCGCCGGCACCGATGCCGATGGACTCGACGGCCATCGCCGGTTGCGCGCCCCGGGCGTCCGCCAGTGTCGTGAGCAGCGCGGCGCCGGTGGGCGTGCAGGACTCGGCACTCCCCGGGCCGGCAAGTGACGGGGCCCCGCGGAGCAGCTCCGCGACGGCGGGCGGCGGCACCGGCATCCGGCCGTGGGCACCGCTCACCGATCCCGAGCCGACGGCGATGGGAGAGACCGTGATGGTCGTGTCGGCCGCGTCGTCGCCCGCGCGCGACAGCCACACGAATCCCGCGCACACGCCGACCACGTCGGCGATCGCATCGAGCGCGCCCACCTCGTGGAAGGAGACGTCCATCGGGTCGGAGCCGTGCACGCGCGCCTCGGCGACGGCGAGCCGCTCGAAGGTCCGCTGGGCGAGCGCACGCACGTCGGCATCCGGGTCGGCCGCCCCCGGGAGCGCCCGGATGTCTCGCCAGCTGCGGTGGTGGACGGAGTCGGCGATCTCGACGTGGCAGCGGATGGCGGCGAACCCGTTGCGGCTGACCGGCTCGGGGCGCAGGGTCACCGGCTCGGGCGCCACCGCGTCGATGCTCGCGCTCAGCGCCTCCAGCGGCACGCCGGCGCCGATCAGGGCGCCGAGCAGCATGTCGCCGCTGGCACCCGCGGACGCGTCGATCCAGATGCTCATGGGCGTGCTCCGACGCGGCAGATGCGGGCGGCGGCCACGCCTGCGCCGCAGCCGTTGTCGATGTTGACCACCGTGACGCCGGGGGCGCAGGAGTTGAGCATGCCCAGCAGGGCGGCGAGACCGCCGAAGGCCGCGCCGTAGCCCACGCTGGTCGGGACCGCGATGACCGGCGTGCCGACGAGGCCACCGACGACCGAGGGCAGCGCACCCTCCATGCCGGCGACCACGATCAGCACGTCCATCTCGTCGAGGCGCTCACGCACGGCGAGCAGCCGGTGCAGGCCGGCGACGCCGACGTCGCGGATCTCGATGGCCTCGGCGCCGTGGACGGAGACGGTCAGGGCTGCCTCGGCCGCGACGGAGGCATCGGAGGTGCCGGCGGAGATGATGCCGACGCGTCCGCGCGGGGAGGGGATCGGGCCGAGTGTGGCTGCATGGGCGACAGGGTGCACCTCGGCACCGACAGCGGCCGCCGCCTCCATCGCCTCGGGGCTGAGCCGGGTCGCCGGGACGGCGCGGTCGGGGTGCCGTCCGTGCAGGGTGGCCGGGATCGAGGCGACCTGCTCGGGGGTCTTGCCCGCGCCGTACACCACCTCGGGATCGCCGGTGCGTGCTGCGCGGTCTAGGTCGACCCGGGCGAAGCCCGAGTCGGCGGTGCGGTCGTCGTCGCTCACCCGCCGAACCTATCGCCACAGGGTTGTTCACCCGCTCGTGGTTGTCACTGTCGGTGGTCGGGTGTTGAGTCGGATCAGCGGGTCGAGCAATCTCTCACAGAAGGAGCCAGTGATGGCGAAGTTCGAGTCCTACCAGCAAGGCACCCCGAGCTGGATCGAATACAGCAGCGCAGACCAGCCGGCCTCGAAGGAGTTCTACAGCCAGCTCTTCGGCTGGGACTACGACGACCAGCCGATGAACGACGACCGGGGACAGTCCCTCGGGGACCTACTCCCCGGCCAAGGTCCGGGGCGACAGCGTCGCCGGTCTCGGCCCGGTGATGGCCCCCGGCCAGCCGGCCAGCTGGGGCGTCTACCTCGCCACCGACGACGTGGACTCGACGGTCGAGAAGGCACGCCAGGGCCGGCGGCCGGGTCCACGTCGAGCCGATGGACGTGCCCGACCGGGGCCGGATGGCATGGATCCGGGACCCGGGCGGCGCCAGCGTCGGGCTGTGGCAGGAGAAGGGCTTCGCCGGTTCCGTTCGGGCCAACGAGCCGGGCACCAACATCTGGAACGAGCTGACCGTGGCCGACCCGGCCGGCACCGGCCAGTTCTACTCCGACGTGCTCGGGGTCCAGACCCAGCAGCACGACATGGGCCCCGACAACCCGCCGTACACGACGTTCAACGTCGGCGACAAGACCGTCGCGGGCACCATGGCGCTCGACGGTGACATGCAGCCGCACTGGAACGTCTACTTCAACGTCGACGACGTGGACGCCGCCGTGGCCAAGGCCGAGCAGCTCGGCGCCTCCGTCGTCGCGCCGGCCATGGACGTGCCCGGCCGGGGTCGCTTCGGCTACCTGCGCGACCCGCAGGGGGCGACCTTCAACCTGATGCAGAACCCGCCCCGGGCCTGAGGCGGGCTTTGCTCAGCTGTCCCGGAAGCTGTCCGCCGGATAGGCGCCGAGCACCTTGACCTCGGTGGTGAAGAACTCCAGCTCCTCGAGCGCGTTCTTCACCCCGGGGTCCTCGGGGTGGCCGTCGACCTCGGCCGGGAACTGCGTGGCGGTGAAGTGGCCGTCGACCATGTAGCTCTCGAGCTTGGTCATGTTCACACCGTTGGTGGCGAAGCCGCCGAGCGCCTTGTAGAGCGCGGCCGGCAGGTTGCGCACGTTGAAGATGAAGGTCGTGACGATCGGGCCGTTGTCGCGCGGAGCCTGCTCGAAGTCGCGCGAGAGCACGATGAAGCGGGTCGTGTTGTGGTCCTCGTCCTCGACGTCGCTGCGCAGGATCTCCGGGCCGTAGATCTCCGCGGCCAGCGGCGGCGCGATCGCGGCCCGGGTCGGGTCCTGCGCCTCGGCGACCTCGCGGGCGGCACCGGCGGTGTCGCCGGACACGATCGGGGGTGAGCCCCAGCTCGCGGATCACGCCTCTGCACTGGCCGAGCGCGTGCACGTGGCTGTGCACGGTCTTCAACGTCGAGACATCGGTGCCCGGCGTGACCATCAGGGCGAACTGGATGCGCAGGAACTTCTCGCCCACGATGTGCAGGTCGCTGGTCGGCAAGAAGTGGTGGATGTCGGCGACGCGGCCGGCGATCGAGTTGTCGATCGGGATCATCGCGAGGTCGGTGTCGCCCGTCTCCACCGACGCGAAGGCGTCCTCGAACGACGCGCACGCAACCGGCTCCCAGTCGGGGTAGTGCTGCTGGCACACGAGGTGGGAGTTGGCCCCGGGCTCGCCCCGGTAGGCGATCCGGCGGCGGCGGTCGGACGGGGAGTCGGTCACGGCTGCGATCTTTCCACGCGCGGCCGTGTCGTGAGCCGCCTCGTCTCAGACACACACCTAGGCTCGGCGGCGTGCTCATCGTTGCGGTTCTCGCCCTCGTCACCGCGGTGGCGGCCCTCGCCCCGGCCGTGATCGGACTGCGCCGTACGGCCTCGAACAAGCGACCTTCCCGCTGACGCGCTGCCCGAGGACGTCCACGGCCTGCGCCGGGAGGTGGCGGCCCTCAAGGCCGAGGCCGTCGACTCGCTGCGGCACCTCTCGGTGGTCCGCTACGACGCGTTCGGTGACGTCGGTGGCCACCTGAGCTGGAGCATCGCCCTCCTCGACGACGCCGGCCACGGTGTCGTGCTGACCTCGATCCACGGCCGGAGTGAGGCCCGCACCTACGCCAAGTCCATCACCGGCTGGACCTGCGAGCAGCAGCTCTCACCGGAGGAGGACGAGGCGATCGCGGCACGCGTCCGTGATCCCGGAGCCGGCCGGCGGAGGTATCCCCCGGTGACCGAATGCCCCGGATCTGGGCGCTGGTCGGGCCCGGTAGGTAACGCGTTACCAACCACGCCGGCGAGGACCCCGGAATCGGCGGATTTGGTATCCACCTCGTTACCGAGGGGCACCGGCCTTCACGAGGCGGGCGTGAGCTCGAAGACCGGGATCTCGCGCGTGGTCCGCCGGGCGTACTTCGCGTAGTTGGGCCACACCGACAGCATCTCGGTCCGGGCACTCGCACGTTCTTCGCCCTCGAGCAGCCGGGCGGTGACGGTGGTGTCACGTCCCCGGAACTCGACGGTCGCGGCGCCGGCGGCGGCCGGGTTGCCCACCCACAGCGGCGGCGTGGGTCCGCCCCAGTTGGAGCCGGCGACCAGCCGGGAGCCGTCGCGGGGGACGCAGAGCAGCGGCGTGGTGCGCGGCAACCCGGACTTGCGGCCGCGGACGGTGAGGAAGAGCTCCGGCAGACCGGCGAACGCCAGCAGCGTCAGTCGCCCGGCCGACAGCCGACGCAGGGTCAGGTCGAGGCGCACGATCATGGGGGCGAACCGGGGCAGCTGGGGCTGCCCGCCGATGCGGACGGCCAGCCAGCGGGTCGGGTGCACGTCAGCGGGGGCACGCGGACGAGGAGGCGCCCGTGCACGCACTCCATGCGGAGCTCGCGACCGAGACCGATCGAGTCGCCGTCGAGCTGGCGGGGCGTGTCGGTGAAGGCGCGGACGACCACCTTCGCGCCACGACGACGGTCGATCAGCTCGTCGGTGGAGGAGCTCTTCGCGAGCACGCGGACGGCCAGCGGGATCCGGGACAGGAAGCGCTTCGGGTGCAGGATCACCACGTCGAGCAGGCCGTCGTCGATCGACGCGTCGGGCAGCAACGGCATGCCGGCCCGGAGGTAGCCGACGTTGCCGACGACGACGGTGCGCGCCCGATGGATCGTCGGCTCCTCGTCGTCGATGGTGATCTCGACCTTGACCGCGGGGAACATCAGCGACTTCAGGCCCGAGATGACGTAGGCGATCCAGCCGATCCGCTTCTTGATGTCGTCGTTGACGCCTTCCATGATCGCGGCGTCGAAGCCCATGCCGGCCATCACCATGAAATGGGTGTCCTCGATGCCGTCACCGCTCACGTCGACGAGGTCGATGGCTCGGTCCTGCCCGTTCAGCGCCACGTCGATCGCGGAGCGGAGGTAGAGCGGGATGTCGAGGTTGCGGGCCAGCAGGTTGCCGGTGCCAGCCGGGATGATGCCGACCGGGATGCCGGTGCCGGCGAGCTCGGCGCACACCTCGCGCACCGTGCCGTCGCCGCCGCACACGAGCACGAGGTCGGCGCCGTCGACGGACGCCTTCTCCGCCATGCCGGTGCCGGGGTCCTCGATGGTCGTGTAGTGCCGAGTCGGCTCGGACCAGCCGGACTCGACGGCCATCCCGTTGACGATCGAGCGGAACTGGCCGACGTCCTCGACCTTGATCGGGTTGAGCACGACGGCGAGCCGGCGCTGTGAGGCATAGACCTCGCCGAGCGGCTCGATCTTCTCGGCGTGCGAGCGCGGCAGCGGGCTGTAGAACGCCAGCCAGCCGATCGCCACGGCCGCGCCGAGCAGGGTGCCGGCGACGGTGTCGGTGGGGTAGTGCCGACCGAGCAGGATCCGGTCGAGGCTGACCGCCACAACCAGCACGCCGATGGCGATGTAGGCGATGCGACGGAAGTTCTGGCGCCGTACGAGCATCACGGTCAGCAGGACCGGGATCGCGCCCAGCGCGGCCATCGACGAGGCGTGGCCCGACGGGAAGGACTTCGTCGACAGCAGGTGCGTCGGGTCCTGCCAGTCGGGCCGGTCGCGACCGAGCCAGACCTTGAGGCCGAAGGTGATCAGGCGGACGCTGATCATGACGAGGACGGTGTAGACCGCGGCACGGCGTTGCTTGCTGAGCAGCAGGCCGCCGGCGACGACCACGGTGATCACGGTCATGCCGATCGTGCCGAAGCCGTGCTCGATCAGGCGCAGCACGGTCAGCAGGCCGCTCCGGTCATCGGCCCAGTCCTCGGCGTCGCGACCCCAGTCGTCGATGGCGCCGAGGGGTCGGCGCTCGAGCTGGGTCACGACTACGGCCATGACGGCGAAGAGAGCCGCGAGGACGGCCGCCCGGGCGAGGACGACGGAGCGGGGACGGTCGAGCACCGGCACAGTATGCCGGGTGCGGGCCCCAGCCCCACACGACTAGCCTGCACATGTGATTGACGCCCGCGTGCTCCGTGACGACCCCGACCGCATCCGCGCCGCCCGGGTGAAGCGGGGTCTGTCCCCCGACGCCGTCGACCGCGCCCCGGCCGCGGACGAGTCCCGTCGCAGCGCGATCGCGCTCTTCGAGGCGAAGCGCGCCGAGCAGAAGTCGCTCGGCAAGCAGGTCGCCCGAGCCCGGGGGTGACGAGAAGGCCGAGCTGCTGGCCCGCACCAAGGCCCTCTCCACGGAGGTCAAGGAGCTCGAGGCCACCCGGGCGTCGGCCGAGGCGGAGTGGGACGAGGCGCTCAAGGCGATCCCCAACCCGGCCGCCGACGAGGCGCCCGCCGGCGGCGAGGACGACTTCGTCACCCTCGAGCACGTCGGCACCCCGCGGGAGTTCGACTTCGAGCCGCGCGACCACATCGAGCTCGGCCGGATGCTCGGCGCGATCGACCTCGAGCGCGGCGCGAAGGTGTCGGGCTCGCGGTTCTACTTCCTCACCGGCATCGGCGCCCAGCTCGAGCTGGCGCTGGTCAACATGGCCATGGACCGGGCCCGCAACGCAGGCTTCACCCGGGTGATCGCGCCGTCGCTGGTCAAGCCGCGCGCGATGGAGGGCACCGGCTTCCTCGGCCGGGCGGCCGACGACGTCTACCGCATCGAGGGCGAGGACCTCTACCTCGTCGGCACCTCCGAGGTGCCGATGGCCGCCTACCACTCCGACGAGATCCTCGACGCCGAGCAGCTGCCACTGCGGTACGCCGCCTTCAGCCCCTGCTTCCGCAAGGAGGCCGGGTCGCACGGCAAGGACACCAAGGGCATCATCCGCGTGCACTGGTTCGACAAGGTCGAGATGTTCGTCCTGACGACCCCGGAGGAGTCCTACGCCGAGCACCAGCGGCTGCTCGCGTGGGAGAAGGAGTTCCTCGACAAGCTCGAGCTGGCCTACCGCGTCATCGACGTGGCGGCCGGCGACCTGGGCCTGAGCGCGCAGCGCAAGTTCGACTGCGAGGTCTGGATCCCGACCCGGGGCAAGTTCCGCGAGCTGACCTCGACCTCCAACTGCACCGACTTCCAGAGCCGCCGCCTCGACATCCGCCAGCGCGGAGCCAGCGGCAACAGCCCGGTCGCGACCCTGAACGGCACGCTGACCGCGATCACCCGGACCATCGTCGCGATCCCGGAGACGCACCAGCAGGAGGACGGTTCGGTGCGGGTGCCCGAAGCCCTGCGGCCCTACCTCGGGGGCCTCGAGACCCTGACCCCGGTCCGCTCCGCTGGTTGAGCAGCGAGCGCAGCGAGCGTGTCGAAACCAAGGAGGCAACTGTGAACGACTGGCGTCCTGAGCTCGTCGCGCTCGACATCGACGGCACCCTGCTCGCGTGGGTCGAGGGCGCGGGCCAGACCTACGAGCAGATCACCCCTGCCGTGTACGCCGCAGTCCACCGTGCCATCGCCGCCGGCGCGCACGTGGTGCTCTCCAGCGGCCGCTCGCCGCACGGCATGGACAAGATCGCGGACCTGCTCGACCTGACGGACGTCGTGGACGACCGGATCTGGGTGGTCGCCTCCAACGGCGCGGTGATCTTCCGCTACCCGCCCCCGGAGGTCGTGCACGAGGAGACGTTCGACGCCCGCGCGGCCGTGGCGGCGGTGCTGGAGCACCACCCCAACGCGCTGGTCGCCGTCGAGGAACGCGGCGTCGGCTATCGCGTCAACCGCAACTTCCCGACCGGTGAGCTGTCCGGAGACATGATCATCACCGACGTCGACGACATCGTCGCTGGCCCGGTCAGCCGCGTGATCATCCGCGATCCCGATGCCTCTGCCGAGGACTTCGTCGAGCTCGCCGCCAACCTCGGGCTGCACGGCACCGACTACGTCGTCGGCTGGACGGCCCGGGCTCGACCTCTCTCCTGTCGGCGTCTCCAAGGCGAGCGGCCTGCAGATCGTCTGCGACAAGCTCGGCGTCGACGCGGCCGACGTGCTCGCGATCGGCGACGGTCGCAACGACATCGAGATGCTCCGCTGGGCCGGTCGTGGGGTCGCCATGGGGCAGTCCATCGAGGACGTCCGGGCCGCCGCGGACCACGTGACCGGCAGCGTCCACGAGGACGGCGTCGCGCAGGAGCTGTCGCGGTGGTGGGCGTGAACCTGCCCCAGTCCGTCCCGACCGAGCGGCTCACGCTCGACCTCTTCACCACAGACGAGGCCGCACTGATGCTCGCCGGGGGCCGCGATCCGCGGTGGCACCCCGACTACCCGCGCCGGGACGACCGCGACGCCGCCTCGATGGTGAAGAGTGCCGACCCCCGGGGACCGCGTCACATCACCCGCACCTTCGACGGGCTGGTCTTCGGTCCGATCGGCTTCTACGGTCCGCCGACCCCCGCCGCGGACGAGGTGCCCGAGGCCGAGATCGGCTACGGCCTCGTCTCCGACGCCCGCGGTCGCGGCGTCGCCACGGAGGCCGTCCGCGCACTGCTCGCGCTGACCGATGCGTACGGCGTCCGCGTCCGTGCCTCCGTCCTGCCCGACAACGCGGCGAGCATCCGGGTGCTCGCCAAGTGCGGCTTCACCGAGCTCCGCGGGGCCAACGAGGACGGCGAGCTCGTGATGGCGCGCCCGCTGAGGTCTCCGGTTTCGTGACGGGACCTCGTCCCTCCTCAACCTCCGGGGGAAAGCCTCGCCTCGTCGCGACCGACCTCGACGGCACCCTGCTGCACTCGGACGGGACCGTGACCGAGCGGACCCGCGTCGTACTCACCGCGCTCGACGCCCTCGGCGTGCCGGTCGTCTTCACGACCGGACGTCCGATCCGCTGGATGGAGAGCCTGTGGGCCGACGTCGGCGGGCACGGTCTGGCGATCTGCAGCAACGGCGGCATCGTCTACGACGTGGCGCAGCGCGAGGTCCGCAGCTCCTCGGCCGGTGCCGCGCGCCACCGGGCTGGAGCTCGCGCGGGTGCTGCGTGAGGGGATCCCGGGGACCACCTTCGCCCCGGGAGCACACGGAGGGCTGGGTCAGCGAACCCGACTTCCCGCGGCACCCCGACGACAAGGTCGAGCGGCCCCTGGGGCGAGCTCTTCGACGTCTATCGCGACGACGTCGTCAAGATCCCTCGCCGTGCACCGCGAGCTGCCGGCGGAGGAGTTCTGGGCGCGCGTCGAGGAGCTCGTGGGCCACCTCGCCACGACCACCGGAGCTCGAGCTTCGCGCTCGTCGAGATCAGCGCCGCTGGTGTCACGAAGGCGTCGACCCCGGCCACCCTCGCGGCCGAGCTCGGGATCGGTCCGGACGAGGTGGTCGCCTTCGGGGACATGCCCAACGACCTGCCGCTGCTCGAGTGGGCCGGGAGGTCCTACGCCATGGCCAACGCCCACCCGACGGTGATCGACCCGGCCGATCACCTCGCGCCGCCCAACGACGAGGACGGGGTCGCCGCAGTGCTGACTGAGCTCTTCGACCTCTCCTCGGTAGGCTGACCGCATGCTGAAGACGGTGGTGCGGGTGCTGATCGCTGCGTTCCCGGCGATGTCGGGACTCGTCCTCGCGACCTCTGCGCCCGCGTTCGCGTGCAAGTGCCGGGCCGCCGACATCGAGAAGCAGACGAAGGGTGCCGACGTCGTCTTCCTCGCCACGGTCGACAGCGTCACGGAGGTCGGCCGCAAGTTCGAGTACTCCGTCACCGCCACCCGGGCCTACAAGGGCACCGTCGACCGCGAGACCACAGTCAGCTCCAACCGGGCCACTGCCGCCTGCGGTCTCGGCGAGCTCAAGGTCGGCAGCGACTACGCCTTCCTCGTCAGCGGCGACACCCCGCCGTACGCCGCCTCGAGCTGTGGCGGGTCAGGGCCGGCCAACGCCGGCCGGATGGAGCAGGTCGAGGCCGCGCTCGGTGCCGGCGAGGCGATCGAGCCACCCGCCCCGCCCGCGCCGACGATGACCAAGGTCGAGGGAGCGGACCCGACGGCCGTCTCGCGGCTCGCGGCCCCCGGTGGTGCGCTCGTGCTCGTCGGGTTCCTCGGGCTGCTCGTCGTGGGTCGACTGGCCCGCAGGTGAGGGTCCTGGCCCGGATGGCCCTGCTCCTCTCGGGGATGATCGGCACCCTGTTGCTGACGTCAGCGCCGGCCAACGCGTCGTGTGCCGAGCCGTCGGCGGACCATCTCGACACGAGTGACGTGGTGTTCTCGGGCGTCGTCTCCGGCCTGCGGGAGTCCGGCGATGACCGGATCACGACCGTGCGGGTGGACCGGGTGTTCAAGGGCGAGGTGACCAAGAGGGTCGACGTCGTCAGTGCCGGCGACCGAGGTCGACGTCGAGATGACGGCCGTCGAGGGTGACCAGCTGATCGTCTTCGGCCAGTTCGAGGGCGGCGAGGTCTCGAGCAGTCTCTGCCAGTCGGTGGTCGGCCCCGACGAGTTCTACTACAAGCCGATCCTCGACGAGCTCGGTGTGGGCACCGCCCCCGCTCCCGGCTACACGAAGGTCGAGGGTCGCACGTTGGGCCTCACGCACGACCAGTTCTCCGCGGGCCGCGCCGTGCTCGGCGTGCTGGGCCTGAGCGTCCCGGGGTTCGTGCTCTACCGGATGTGGCGCGCGCGGCGCCGTACCGCCTAGAGGCACCGCCCCCTGAACTTCCACTCGCTCGAGTGGAAGTACAGGTCGGATCCAGCGGTTCCACGCTCAACCCCCGATGAACTTTCACTCGCTCGAGTGGAAGTTCACTGGCGAGTGGATTGCGTGAGGGCGTACGCCGATGAGCCGGGGGCGTCGGACGTCCACCGGGACGTCCGACGGGGTGGCTGCCCGGGCGACCGGTTCGTCGGACGTCCCGCACAACGTCCGACGAAGCGGCTGGGCGTCTACGACCTAGAGGTACATGCCCCCGGCGCCGCCCGACTCGTTCTGATCGGACTTCGGCATCGCACGCATCCCCTGAGGCTGACCGGGCCCCGGCTGCCCGTCCGGCTGCGGAGCCATGCCCGGCAACGCCTTGCGCATCTGCTCGAGCTGTCCGCGGGCGGCCATCTGCTGGGCGTAGATCGCGGTCTGGATGCCGTGGAAGAGCCCCTCGAGCCAGCCGACGAGCTGGGCCTGCGCGATCCGCAGCTCGCCCTCGGAGGGGATGCCGTCTTCGGTGAAGGGCAGCGAGAGCCGCTCGAGCTCCTCGACCAGCTCGGGTGCGAGACCGGCCTCGAGCTCCTTGATGGAGGCCCGGTGGATCTCCTTGAGGCGGTTGCGGCTGGCCTCGTCGAGCGGCGCGGCCTTCACCTCTTCGAGCAGCTGGCGGATCATCGAACCGATGCGCATCACCTTCGCAGGCTGCTCCACGAGCTCGGTGATGTGGCGCTCGCCGTCGCCCTCGTCAGTCTCGTCGATCGTCGGCAGCGCGCTCTTGGGAATCGTGCCGACCGGCTGGCCGTCGGGACCCACGATGACGATCTGCTCTTCCGCAGAAGTCTGCTCTTCAGTCATGCGCCCACCTTATGACCCGGGACAACGGCTCAGAGCGTGAGCACGATCTTGCCGATGTGCCCGCTCTCCTCCATCAGCCGGTGGGCCGTCGCGACCTCCGAGAGCGGCATCCGCTCGTGGATGACCGGCACGACCGACCCGTCCTCGACCAGCGGCCACACGTGCTCGACCACCTCCGCACAGATCGCGGCCTTCTCGTCGGCGGGTCGCGCGCGCAGCGTGGTCGCGATGACGGCGCCGCGCTTGCGCAGGAGGGCGTTGATGTCGAGCTCGGCCTTGGTCCCGCCCTGCATGCCGATGATCACGAGCCGACCTGACGTGGCGAGGGCGTCGATGTTGCGGGAGAGGTACTTCGCGCCCATGTTGTCGAGGATGACGTCGGCTCCGCCGTCGGCACTGAGTACGGCGACGAAGTCCTCCTCGCGGTAGTTGATGGGCACGTCCGCACCCGTGTCCGCGCACACGGCCAGCTTCGAGGCTGAGCCCGCGGTGGCGAACACTTTTGCCGACAGCGCCGTCGCCAGCTGGATGGCCATCGTGCCGATCCCACCGGCACCGCCGTGGACCAGGAAGTTCTCCCGCGGCTGCAGGCCGGCCACCATGAAGACGTTGGACCACACGGTGCACGCGACCTCGGGCAGCGCCGCGGCGTCGACCAGCGACACTCCCGCCGGCACCGGCATCAGCTGGCCGACGGGGACGGCCACACGTTCGGCGTACCCCCCACCGGTCAGCAACGCGCACACCTCGTCACCGACGGCCCAGCCGTCGGCCTCGGAGCCGACGTCCGGCCCGAGCGCGGCGATGGTGCCGCTGCACTCCGAGCCGATGATCTCCGAGCTGCCCTCCGGGACGGGGTAGAACCCCATCCGCTGCAGGGTGTCGGCGCGGTTGACGGCCGTGGCGGCGACGTCGACGAGGACCTCGCCGGGGGCGGATCGTCGGCTCGGGGACCTCGCCCACGGACAGGACTTCAGGGCCTCCGGCGCCGGAGGCGATCACTGCGAGCATGGGGGTTATTCGTCCTCGTCCGTGTCGTCGTCTTCTTCTTCGTCCTCGAAGGTCTCACCGGCGTGGTCGACTCCCGAGTCGTCGGGCACCGGGTCGTCGATGTCGTCCGGGTCGGGCGCGTCGGCGGGCCGGTCCCAGTTGTCGGCGAGGTACTGCGCCTTGGCGGCGAGCTTCTCCACTGCCTCCGGGTCGGCCTCTGTCGATCCGGCCGCGAAACCCTGGGAGGTAGGTCGTGATCGGGGCCGCGGTCTTCTGCACGTTCGTCGCCGCTCCGCGTGCCAGATCGAGGAGGAGACCTTCGTCCACCTCAGTCTCGATCTCGAGCACGTCGCACAGCTCATCGATCCAGTCGTGGAGGTTCACGCCCCCAATCTCTCGCCAACACCGGGCGCGCCGCAAGTGCTGCGGAAACTGGTCACTCGTCAAGGTCGCGCAGGTCGGCCCGGGTGTCGATGTCACGCGCCTCGTCCCCGATCGGTGACACGGCGGCGAGGTCAAGTTCGGCGAGCAAGGTGCGCAGCGGCATCCCGTGCTGACCCTCGAGATCGGGTCGGACGCGCTGCAGCGCAGCGGCGTCCAGTACGCCGCAGAGCTGGCGTCGCCCGGCCCCGTCCACCGGGGAAGGCGCCGTCGCGATCGGTGGCCGCGTCCCGCAGGCGACGGAAGGTGTGCGCGGACACGCGCGGCATGTCGACGGCGAGCACCCCGATCAGCCGCGCCGGTCGCAACAGCAGGTCGACGCCGGTGAGCAGCCCGGCGACCGGCCCGCCCCGCGGCGGGTCCTCCACCGTGAACGTGACCGGCCGCGTCGTCCGCACCGTGCGCGGCCCCACCACGACCACCTCGTCGGCGTCCGGGAAGGAGTCGAGGCAGATCTCCAGCAGGGTCCGGCCGCCGAGCTCGATGCTCGCCTTGTCGATGCCGTCCATCCGTACGGCGGTCCCGCCCGCGAGCAGGACACCGCTGAAACCGGCCGCGCCCGTGTCGAAGTCCATGCCCTGATCCTCCCAGCGCTGGATCCGGGCTGGCAGTCTGGGGGAGTGACCTCCTATCAGTTGCGCGTCCGGCTCGTGCAGTGGGCCAGTGACCTCGACCCCGCGGTCAACCGACGGCGGCTCACCGAGCTGACCTGCGGAGGACACCGATCTGGTGGTGCTGCCTGAGGCGTTCGCGCGCGACTTCGGCGATCCGTCCCACCCGCTCGGCCCGTACGCCGAAGCGCTGGACGGCCCCTTCGCCCGGGCCGTCGACACGCTGGCCCAGCGGTGGGGCACCACCGTCGTGGCCGGCATGTTCGAGACCAGCGACGATCCCGAGCGGCCCTTCAACACGCTGCTCGTGCGCGGGGCCGTCGAGGCGGCGTACCGCAAGATCCACCTCTACGACTCGTTCGGCTTCCGCGAGTCCGACCGGCTCGTGGCCGGCGAGCTGACACCGCAGGTCGTCGAGCTGAGGGGCGTGAAGCTCGGCCTGATGACCTGCTACGACCTGCGCTTCCCCGAGCTCGCGCGACGGCTCGTCGACCGGGGGCCGAGGCCCTCGTCATCCCCGCGGCCCGGGTGGCCGGCGACCGGAAGGTCGACCACTGGCGCACCCTCGTGCGGGCGCGTGCCATCGAGAACACCGTGCACGTGATCGCGGTCGGCCAGCCGGGTCCGCGCTACTGCGGGCACTCGATGGTGGTCGATCCGCTCGGCGACGTGCTCGTCGAGGCGGGGCCCCGACGACGCCGTCCTCCCGACGCCGTCCCGGGACCGCGCGGTGCTCGACGAGGCACGCCGGACCAACCCCTCCCTCGCAAACCGACGGCTGTAGCCTCGTCGCCGTGTCCGCGTCCGCCGAAGGTCCCGCCAAGGGCTCTCCCAAGGGACGCCGGATCGCGGAGAAGCCCGCCAAGGACCGCCGGACGGCGAAGCCGCCCAAGCCCCCCGGGCCGGAGAAGCAGCCCAGGGCCGGAGAAGCAGCCGCGCACGGCACCGTTCTCCCCTCGCATCGCTGGCATCGCTGGCGCGGCCGTCCTCGTCGCCGGACTCGTCGCGCTCAGCTGCGCGGTGGCGGCCATCGGCCCCGACTGGATCGACGGAGCGGGCGCGATCGCCGTCTCGACCGTCCTGTCGGCCGCCCCGGCACACAGGACGGGCGGTCGGCCCGGTGTCGCGTTGCTGCTCGCCCCGGCCCTCGGACTGGTGGCCGTTGTCATCGGCACCGCACCCCTGCAGACCGGCGCGGCCGTGCTGACCGTCGTGGTCGGCGGCGTCTATGCCGTGATGGCGACGGTGCCGGCCGTCAGTTTCTGGGAGGCCGCGCGCGAGGTGTTGATCGCGACCCTGATCGCCGGGTTCGCCGCCATCGCCGCCGTCGGTTTCAGAACCCACGGTCGTCGAGCCGCGCTTCGACTACGCCTCGCTCGTGCTGGCCCTCGGACTCGTGTTCGCCGTGGTCTACCGCCTCGGCGCGGGCATCCACGGGCTCGGCCGCCGCGGCATGGTCGCGGTGCTCGTCGGTGCCGCCGTGCTCGTCCTGACCCCGGCCTACGGCGAGCTGCTGCGTCGGTACGGCGCCGGGTCGGTCGTCAGCTCCGTGCTCGACTTCGCTGCGTGGACCGCCGATCACATCGGCGCCTTCCCGCGCCCGCTCGTCGTCTTCCTCGGCATCCCCGCCCTGCTCTGGGGCTGCTTCCAGCGCGCTCGCCGTCGCCGGGGCTGGTGGGTGTGCGCCTTCGGCGTGACCGCCACCGTTCCGCTGGCCCGGGGGCTCCTCGACCCGGACGGCTCGTTCCTCGAGGCGGGCCTGCGTGGCATCTACTCCCTCGTCCTCGGGCTGCTGATCGGCTACCTCCCGGTCCGCCTCGACCCGGCCTTCACCGCCCCGCGCGGTCGCCGCGGTCGCAGCGCCGAGGAGGCCGACGCGCACCGGCCCGAACCCTCCCGCTTCGCCGAGCTCTGAATCTCCGGAGTTGAGGAGGGCGCTCCGCGCCCGTCACGAAACCCGTCGTACGCCGCGGTAACCACTAGCGTCGGCCGCATGGCCTGAACGAAGTCGACCGAGATCCCGGCCGAGATGGTCGCCAACGTCCTCAGCATCGACTGCGAGGTCGGCGACACCATCGGCGCCGGGGACACGATCGTGCTCCCGGAGTCCATGAAGATGGAGATCCCGGTGCTCGCCGAGCACCCCGGCCGGGTCACGGCCATCAGGGTCGCGGTCGGTGACGTCGTCCGGGAGGGCGACCCGCTGATCGCCCTCGACCTGCTCTGAAGGTTCACCCGGCCCAGAAATGCGTGACAGCCGGACCCATGAGGATCCGGCTGTCAGCTGGCCCGGCGGTGGCGGTGGGATTTGAAGCGGCCGCCAAGGCTTCTGGACTGCTCTGGACTTTAGCGGTCAAACCACCCCTTTTGCCACTCTGACCCGGGAAAACGTCAATCCTCTGACGGCGCTGCTAGGAACATGAATGGACTCGCGTGTGTTTAGATATGGCACGTATCTGGCACGACGAAGCGGGCGATCATGGCGACGAGGCGAACCAGCAAACGGGGTTTCGGCAGCATCAGGAAGCTCCCGAGCGGGGCGCTTCCGGGCGCGCTACTCCAGCCCCTCCGGGCAGACCGTGACCGCCCCGACGACGTTCACCGCACGCATCGACGCGGAGGCCCGGCTAGCGGCCGAGCGGCACTGTGGAGGCACCAGAAACCCGGGTGCCACCGAAGACGCGGCTCGAGATGGCTCAACGGGCGGCCGAAGCGGATCGACTGCCGACGTTCCGTGAATACGCGGAAGCCCGGATCGCATCGAGGCGCAACAGCAAGGGCGAGCACCTACGGCCGACCACCCGCGACAAGTACCTCTCGTCATTGAGGGTGCACATCTACCCAACGTTCGGAGAAGTCCCGCTTGACTGGATCACTGGGGCTGCCGTCCGCTCATGGCACGAGCAACTCGACGCGACCAATTCTGACGAAGGCACATGTCTACACAACGTTACGGACCATCCTGAACACCGCGGTTACGGACGACGAGCTCCTCGACAAGAACCCGGCGTACCTACGCGGCGCGGGAGTGCGGTCCAGCCACAGGCAAGTCAAGCCGGCATCGCTTGATGAACTGGCCGTCATGGTCGCGGCCATGCCGGAGCGCCGCCGCCTCCTGCTCCTCCTAGCCACCCGGTGTGCCCTCCGTTCTGGGGAGCTGCGTGAGCTGAGGCGCGCCGACGTGGTCATCGGACGCGACGAGGCAGGCGAGCCGTTCGGATGGGTCCACGTGCGCAGAGCCGTCGTGCGTGCGAGCACCGCCGAAGCGGCTTCGGGAACCCGTACAGCTATTCACATCGGGCCACCCAAGACCGACGCGGGGATCCGCACCGTGTCAATCCCGGGCTTCATGTTGCCCACGGTGCGTGAGCATCTCCTTCAACACGCCTCCCCGGGAGAGAACGGCCTTCTCTTTTCATCCGAGCGCGACCCGACTGCCCACCTGTCTGAAGCCACCTTGAACGGCCGTGCCGCCGTCCCGGACAGCGACGGCAACGTGCGCAATGCAGGCTTCGGCTGGCGAGAAGCCCGGCGACGCGCCGGCCGGCAAGATCTGGACCTGCACGACCTGCGACACACCGGCGCGTCGATGGCGGGCGAGGAGGGCGCAAGCATGGCCGAGCTCATGTATCGACTCGGACACTCCACGCCGTCAATGGCCATGAGGTACCAGCACAGCCGTCTCGACCGCGACCGCGATCTCGGTCGTCGCCTGTCCGCAAGGGCAGAGCGGGCAGCGAGCGGCGACTGACGAGCCGCCGGTGGCCGGTTTGGCCAGCGGCCTATGGCAAGCGCGGCCGCCGTGCGATCTCGGGCACATCCTCACCGAGGGCGGGGTCTGTCCGAGTAACGGTGTATGCAGCGGTTCTCATCTCGGTGGTTCTCAGCTTTCGGCAACCGTCGTCGTCGGGTGGACCGTGTCATGGCACGCCCGCTGGCTAGCGATGGTGGGCTGGTCGGGGGCGCGCTGGGTCCAGATGGCGCGTCACACGGCTGCTGGGATTGTTGGAGCAGGTATCCGCTGCAGCGCGGCCATGTCCTCGGGAGATCCGCCGGCCGACTGCTCCTGCTCGGTTGTTTCCGCAGCGGGTCACTGGGAGCTGTACGGTGTCGGCAGGCTGCTGGCGTGGCCCGGGTCGCCGGTGGCGATGGGGTCGGCGACGGAGTCGTAGTAGGCGACCAACGCGTGGAGTCCGCATCCTTCGGGGATGTCGGCGGCCCGCATGCGCGCGACCTGCCGTAGTGTCGCGGCAATCGTGGGCCGGTCCAGTGGCTGGAATTGTCGCTCGTCGGCGACCTCGATGATCCGGTCGAGGCGGTAGTGGGTCGCGATGCGTGCGAGGTCGTCGTAGTCGTGGGGACGGGCGTCCTCGTAGATGACTGTCAGTTTCTGAGCACCTAGCTCGACGGGATCGATCATCGGCCCGTACCGCCCGGGGACGGGGTCGAGGAGGATCGGGTCGCGCAGGAGTTGGATCTTCAACGGCATGGTCGGCCGGCCGCGGGTGGTGGTCTTGCGAGGGCGCACGTACCGAGTCAGGATCTGGCTCGGGTCGCCCGGGCTGTCGTTGTCGCTGATCTCGTAGTTGGCGCCCGAGAAGGCGGCCCGGACCCGGCTCGCGACAGTCCGGAAGTCTTCGCGGGAGTCAATGAACGCGTCCGAGTCTTCCGAGTCGCGATCGACCAGACCATGGGCGATCAACGCACCACCGCCTCCTAGGGCCATGCGGCTTCCCGAGGCCGACAGCAGGATCGCTGCGGCGCGCTCCCCGGCCGCTAGACAGCGGCACGATGTGCCCAAGTGCCGTGTCCTCGGTGGCATAGCCGAGCGACTTGAGGTGTGCCGCCCACGCGGTGCGCCGCTGGTTGCTGATCCGGAACAGCGGCAGGAACCGGGCTAGGACCTCAGGGTCGACCCAGTGCGCACGTCGGCCGCGGTGCCGTTGGTCAGCACCGGGCTGTAGGACTCGAGCACGTCGCCGGCGTCTTCGGCGTCGAACCACCGTGCATTCGCGCTTCCTGACCAGTTCAGGTGGATGCCGAGCCGGAACCGACCGCGAGGACTGAACACGGGACGCCAGCGCTCGACGGGCGCGGTGATGTAGCGCCCCAGTGGGTCGGTCCCGAGTCGGACAGCCTCCCCGCTCCATGCGTGGCCGAGCTGCCGCAGGACCTCCCCGGACATCGGTCGGGGTCCGAGCGGCGGCCGGAGAGCCACTGGCTGACGGCCGCCTGCGTGACGTTCACGGCCGCAGCGAAGGCGGTCTGGTCGAGATGGGCAGGGCCCATCACATCCACCGCCTCCGCCAAACTGACCGCATTCATGCGTTAAATATAACAGTCGCAGCCCGACCGGCGGCCGCCCAGCGCGCGGCCGTGATTCCGATAGGGGATCCAGTGCCGGCACGAACCCCGCCACGCCGCCCGTGCGGTAGGTCTTGTAGCCGCGTGTCCAGTTGTTGCCTGTGGTGCGCGAGAGCCCAATCTCTCGAGCTGCACCACGGATGCTCCAGCCGCGCGCACGCAACTCCATGAACCGCTGGCGCTTGGCCGACTGAGGACGCCGACCGGGGCCCTTCTTCACGACGAGTCATACAACAACACAACCTCCGATTATTGTCCGTGGCCATGAGAAAGTCCCCACTGGTGGCCATGTCTGAGTCCCCGGTTTTGGCCGGGTAGAAGTCCCCACTCTTCGTTCGTCGTGTCGTATGCGAGCCGTGAGGCCCTGCGTGGTGACGGTGGCGGTACCAACCAGCCACATCACCACGCAGGGGTCTCCATTGAAGAACGCGAGAGACCGTATGGACGTCATTTCCGCCTACCGAGACGTGGGCACTTATCGGGGTGCGGCCGCGATCTGCGGGACCACCCACAAGACCGTGAAGAGAATCATCGAGCAGCACGAAGCCGGCGCTGCACTGGTCGAGAAGGCGCCGCGGGTCAGGAACTACGACGACGTCGTTGAGGTGGTCGCGGCGCGGGTCAAGGCCACTTCTGGTCGGATCTCGGCCAAGCGGCTGTTGCCCGAGGCACGCGCTGCTGGCTATGTCGGTTCTGCTCGGAACTTCCGTCGGCTGGTCGCGGACGCGAAGGCGCAGTGGCGCCGCGGCAATCACCGCGGTCGTCGGCCGGGGGTCTGGGCGCCCTGGAGAGACGCTGATCATCGACTGGGGTGTCTTGAACGGAGTCCACGTGTTCTGTGCGGTGCTGGCGTGGTCGCGGTTTCGGTTCGTCCGGTTCGCCGGCGACGAGAAGGCCGCCACCACGCTGGGATTCCCGGCCGAGTGCTTCGAAGAACTCGGCGGTGTCCCCAAGGTCGTGCTGGCGGACCGGATGGGCTGTCTGAAGGGTGGGGTCGTCGCGAACGTCGTCGTCCCGACCCCGGACTACGTCCGGTTCGCGACCCACTACCGGTTCCGCCCGGACTTCTGCGAGGCCGCCGACCCGGAGTCCAAGGGCATGGTGGAGAACCTCGTCGGCTACGCCAAAGCCGACCTGATGGTCCCGCAAGGACCCTTCAACGAGCTGGGTGCCGCGAACGGGGCCGCCGCCGTGTGGTGCGCCGAGGTCAACGCCAACACCCATTCGGAGATCTGCGCGGTCCCCGCGCAGCGGCTGGACACCGAGCGAGAACTGCTCGCTGTGCTGCCGTCGCTGCGCCTGGACTTCGGCGCGAAGCCGACCACGAGGAAGGTCGACAAGCTCTCGTGTGTCCGGTTCGGATCGGGGGCGCTACTCGGTGCCGAACAAGCTGATCGGCACGACGGTCACGGTGCTGGTCGATGACCGGACGCTGCGGGTCATCGCGCCGATCACCGGGGAGGTGTTCGCCGAGCACACCCCGGTCGCCCCGGGCGAGACCAGCATCGTCGATGAGCACTACGGCGGGCCACGCCCCCGACAAACCACGCCGGGCGGCACGGCCGAGGACGGCCACCGAGAAGGCGTTCCTCGGCTCGGGGCAGTGCCGTGGAGGCGTTCCCCGGGTCGGTGCTGCTGCGGCCGGGGTCACCAAACTGTCCACCGAGATCGCCGAGATCCTCACCCCGGGTGCGGCCCACGGCGAAGAACCACTCTCGGCCGCCCCGGAACGGGCGGTCGCGTTCAGCCGGTGGCGTGCCGCCGACGTCCGTTCGATCCCGGCCACCAACGGCCAAGCCCCGACCCCACGCCCGGCCGGGCAAGCGCTGGTGTTGACGCTGCCCACGGTGCCGACCCGGTCGCTGGATGCCTACCGGATCGACGGGGGTGACGTGTCATGACCGCGTCGACACCGCCTGCCGCTGGCAGCCGATCTGACCGAGGGACTGAAGCGGTTGAAGATGGCCGCGATGCGCCGACTGGCACCCGAACTGCTGGTCACCGCGAAGACCCAACGCTGGAACCCCGAGGAGTTCCTCCGCACCCCGGTCGAGGCCGAGATCACCGCACGCGATGAGTCCAACGCCCGAACCCGGCTACGGCAGGCGGCGTTCCCCGTCACCAAGACACTCGAGGACTTCGACGTCGCAGCCTCCTCGATCCCGACCGCGACGTTCGACTACCTCGCGTCCTTGGAATGGGTCCGTGCTGCGGAGAACGTCTGCCTGATCGGGCCCGCCGGCACCGGCAAGTCGCACATGCTCGTCGCCTTGGGGATCGCCGCGGTCCGGGCCGGGCACCGGGTCCGGTACTTCACCGCCGCCGAACTCGTCGAAACCCTCTACCGCGGGCTGGCCGACAACTCCGTCGGACGAGTGATCGACACGTTGCTCCGCAACGAGCTGATCCCGGTCGACGAGCTCGGCTTCGCTCCCTTGGACGACACCGGAGCACAACTGCTGTTCCGGTTCGTCGCGGCCGCCCACGAACGCCGCTCGTTGGGCATCGGGTCGCACTGGCCCTTCGAGTCCCGGGGACGATTCCTGCCCGAACACACCACCGCCGTCAGCATGCTCGACCGGCTCCTGCACCACTGCCACACCGTGGTCACCGACGGCGACTCCTACCGAATGAAGCAAGCACGAGCGAACGGAGGAACCCGGATCAAGACCAACTGATCAAACACGAAGAGTGGGGACTTTCAGATGGCCACCAGCGGGGACCACGAACTGGCCGTTGACAATTATCAGGGAGGTGTTGCGACCACTGCTAGAAACCACCGCGTCGAAAGTGCTCAATTTTCCCTACCCTCGAGATGTCACCGACATCGTCGTCGTCGTGGCTCGGTCCCGGTCCATGGCGATGGCCAAATGACGGTCGACCATTACCCTCGGTTGCGTCGGGCACGCCTGAGCGATGTCTTGATTTGCGCTTGCGGCGAAGAGGGCTTGGCCGGTCCGTTCCATGCGACTCGTTGATCGGAGCCGCTCGATTTTGGAGCTGCTGCCGGGAGAACGCGATCCTGCACGTGGAGCGCCCCCTGCAACAAACGGGTCCAGGGGTCACAGGCAGCCCTGACCCGCGCCCACCCGCGCCATGCCGGTGAGGTCACCGGCACCGAAGCTGTGGTTGAGAGACGACAAGCCGCCTGAACATCAACTGCTCGGCGCCGGTCGCGTGGCCGAGTCCCAGCGCGTGCAGTTGCTCGTGCAGCATCACTTGGCCCCGGTGTGGTGGAGCCGGAGGTGTCGTAGCCCTGCTGCAGGCTGTGGCCCTTGTCCAAGATGACGAAGCCGCGCACAAACTTGTAGCCGACGTCGCTCCCGGGCGGAGCCGCCTTGGCGGACCCGCCGCCGAGACCGACCACGTCACCGGCCAGATCCGGCACTTGGGCTTCGTCGGCCCAACCGATCGCGATGTCGACATCGGCGGGGAATGCCGTGCCCGTCGCCTCCACGTGCCCCGTCTCACCTACGTAGCTGAATGTAAGGCCGGTGTGCTGCGCAATGCGCGTGAATGCTTCCTGAACGTGCGCCTGCGCGTCCGGCAGCCGCCGCTCGGGTTGTAGGCCCAGCGGATGGCCGCACAGGGGTTCCACCGTGCACCGCCGCGGCTCGCGAAGAGGAACGACCAGTCATCCGGGCTGCCGCTGGGGACGTTGGCGTCGTTGCCCGGTGGCGGCTCGGGTGCAGGCACTACCGCCTCGGGGGCGGCCACCTCGATTCGAAAGCTGCCTGTGTTGGCCGGGGCCGGGTCGTCCGTGCGGAGAGCGCGCACCTGGAAGGTCCGCATGCGGGGAGTGGAGCCTGCCGAAACCTTGAACCGGAACGTGCCCGTGCGGAGGCTGGCGCGCTTGGCCAGCCGCCTCCAGCCTTGGGGCGTGGACTCGAACAAGTGGACAGAGCGCGGCCGCGCATGGTTCCCGGACCGAACCTTGACGGCCCCGGAGATCAGGATCCCGGCGTCGCTGTCCACGACCTCGGGCGCTGATGCAGTGATCGCCATCGCCCGGCTGAGGAGGGCTGCCCCGGTGTCTGGGACCGAGTCCTGATGCTCCAACGTACGGTGTGGCGCGGGGCCCGCGCCCGGGTCCGTTGCCGTGCCCGAGGGGACGCCTCCAGCAACGATCGTGCCGAGGGACAGCGCGAGGGCGGTCGTTGCGAGTGCGCTCAAGGACTGACGGGCGAGTGGGGGTAGCTTCATGGCGTGTGTTCCTCGTTCGGGGTCCGGCGAGCAGGGGGAGGTCGGGGACGGGGGAGGTCGTCGGGCGCTCATCGGCCGCGGCACCTTGGAAGAGGCGGCCTTGGGCCGCCTCGTTCGGACAGCCCTATTGGTAGACGCGGACCCAGTCGACCCGGGCGGTCTGGCTCATCCGGTCAGGTGTCAGGTGTCGCAGCTCGTAGTCCGAGGTCAGCATCGAGAGAATGAGGAACGCTGGTTTATGGCTGACCGCGCGGGTCTCCCGGTAGAACTCGGCACCGTCGATGCGGAAGACATACTCGCTGGGCGTCCACTCCACCGAGAACACATGGAATGAGTCCCACCGGTGTCGTTGGCCGGCTTCATTGCCGCGGTCTCCTTGACGATGCCGCCGTGCTTGGTGACCTGCCCGCCCGACGTGCACTGGTGAAGGAAGGCGCCGATGGCGTTCGCCGAGCGTGGGTGCTCGCCGAAGAACTCCATGACGTCGACCTCGGTGTCACAGGGCGGGAGGATCCCGTGGTCGCCCAGCGCAAACAAGCCGGCGGGAAGCATCCAGAAGCCCGAGTGCATGCCCTTGCCCCTTTGGAGCTTCATCCGAGCAGCCGCGAACCCGTACTGGAACGTGAACGATTTCTCGGTGGCGACCCGGGAGTTGGTCAGGTAGGGAACCGAGCCGGAACCGTAGGTGGAGGAGTAGCTGCACGACTGGCCGGGCCGTGTCTGGTCGTAGCCGACACCGAGGTGCAGGACGCCGTCGGCGACGTGGCGGGTAGAGGGGTCGACGCGAGCGCAGGTGCGTTGGCCGTCGGGATTGTTCTCGCGGGCCTGATCGGTCCACACCGCGGTGTTGAGCGCGGTGCCCGAGAACGTCTCCTCGAAGATCGGTTCCCGAGTGCGCGTTGTGACGGTGCTGGTGGTCTCAGGTGCCAGACCACCGGCGGTGGAGATGGCGGTCGCCCGATAGGTGGCCGTATCTGGGACGGAGAAGACAGCGGTGCCCGCGCGATCCCGGGCGCCGGTCTGCACGGTGACCCACCGGTCGCCGGTGAGGCGTTCGAGGTGGACCACACTGCCGGGGCGCGCGGGGCTGAAGCTAGCCACGACCCGGGCGGTGTCGACGGGGTCGACGGGCGTCGGCCCTTGCTGGGCGATCGGCGGGAGCGCCGTCAGCTGGGAGGACTGCCCCCCGGACGTCGACGTTCACCGGCTTGGTGACGATGGACTTCAGGCCCCGGGACCCGGGGTTGACCTTGTGTCGAGGAGCGCGGACGCGCAGGCTGGTGGGCCCATCGAGGACGACGTTCTTGAAGGTGAAGCCTCCGACCCGCGTCGACTTCTTGGTTGTGATGGTGACGTAGCGCCCGCCACGGAGCTCCCGGAGCTTCACGGTGCGCCGTACCTTGGACGCCAGTGTCCGGTGAGCTCGAAGCCGGAGCCGGCGACGGGGGTGACCGTCGGCGGACGCAACCGTCCGAAGGCAGCTCCCGCCGGTGTCGTGGTGGTGACGGTCAACGCGGCGGCGAGCGGTGTCACCACCGCCAAGATGAGCAGGGGCGCAAGCAGGGCGCGCAGTCGGGTCACGATTTCAGCTACCTCATCCGAGAAGTTCGGACGACCACGATGGCCACCCGAGACAGGCAGGCTGAGTAAAGCCGCCCCCGGGCCAGACCGTCGCTCGTACCGTGGAGTAGCGGTCCGATCCGACCCCCCGCGTGCTAATCGGGCCATTACCACCCGGTAGAAGGTGGCTCAATCGGAACCCGAAGCCATCACAGCGGGTGATACGAGTACACAGGTCATCCACGAGTCGGTAAAATTTGAGTAACAGCAGCCCGCCAGACGACATGCGGGCATGAGGTGCCGCTTTTTGACGCGGGATTGGATGGGAGGTCAACCCCTCGGTGCGTCGGAGAAATTCTCTCCGGCACTCGACCCCCAGACGCACCGGCGACCTCTTCATGTGCGTTGCGTCACAAAGAACGGCTACTCGTCCGTAGACATCGGGTGGCTGCCAAAGTCCCCCTAGTGCTGCCGTCTCTTAACGCACCCGGCGAGGAGAACCCCGACCTGCCGGAAGGGCGGGCGGCACCGAGCGCTCGTCGGAGTGCCGGGCACCGTTTGCCCACACTCCGGCGAGCCCCATCCATCTCGCCCCCGAAACCGTTCCCCCACAGCCAGCGGACTGGACCCACCAATGTCCACAATCTCGGGGCCACGCCGTTGGAGCACGTCCCGGCACCGGACATGAGGTCGGGCCACGTGGCGGTGCCCGGCCACGTTGGACCGGGCACCGTGTCGCGACGAAGCAACTGCGTAAGCCCTGCGTCGCCCAGCGGGTGCATCCTCAGCGCAGCCGGCCCCGTTGACGTCCGAACCCGGTCTCGTGGGGATGCAAAGCACGGCCCGTGACCCGCGTCACAAAATCAATCAACGGTTAAACAGTCGATAACCAATCACGCGACTGCCAGACGGCCGCGTTCCTAGGCATCGAGGCTCCTTGGCGGGGTATCCACGGCCCGCGCGAGATTCGCGCCGGCCCAGCCAGTGCGTCCGAAGTGCGGGCTACTCCTCGGTAGAACGATTCCATCGAACTCCAGTGCCTAATCTCCGGGTGTGGACGAACTCACGCACTCCAGCTGCGACCTGTGCCGGAGCCATGGTGCCGCGCAATCTGACGCACTTCCACAACCTGTGGCACGAAAGCCAAACCGGCCGGTCTACGCAATTCTTCGGTCGTCGAGACGTCGACCCCCACGTTACGCAGATGCTTCAGGTGGTGGCCGCTCTTCGCGCGCTACCGCCCGTCACTGCCAGGACTGAGTTCGTGAAGGACCTACGAGAGCGGCTCATGGCTGAGACGCTCAACCGCGCCAGCAGTTCACCATCAGCCGCCACGGCTCACCTGAGCACGAATGCGTGCGGGCACCGGTGACATGAGGTCGGGCCACCGTGGCGGTGCCCGGCCCGGGATCTCGGAGACTGGGCGGTAACCCGGGCGTAGGTGTGACCCACGTCACTTACCTGTGGGTAGTGGTGACGGGGTCCCTAGCGTGCGACCTCGATGCAGGGCGAGTTCGCTGCCCCCGCATCCGGGCTGCACTCCACCACCTCCCGGGGGTCGGTCAGTCTGGCGCCCAGCCCGGTCCCCCGTTCGGGCTGGGCGCACCGCCCTACCTGTTATGTCAGGGTCAGTCGAACACGCGGTGCCGCACGACGCGCACTCGCCCACCGCCCGCCCGCAATCGTCATGGTCGACCGAGACCGGGCGCAGAAACATGCTTATGCTCGAAGCGCCAGCACCGAGGGACATCGCAGGTCGATCAGCGAAGTGACTCCGCGCTCGAATCGATGGTGGGCCTGCGCTTCCCATTTCCTCGCAATTGGAGTAGGGCGCCGGCCGACCACCTCTTCGATGCCTCCGGCCGACGTCCGCTTCGGCCCGACGAGATCCCCCGTCCGAGCGCTCGCCGGTGAGGCCGTTTCCGATTCGCCATCACCACGCGCCGGCCGGACCAGCCGTTGCGGCACTTGCGCTGCACTGCCCCCTGCTCGACGGCGATGGGGCGGCCGGGGCTCTGGTACCCGTCACCGAGGTCACCTGAGCATGCCGATGACCTTTAGATAAGCCTGGATCCACCGATGGACCTGCTCGGGATGGGTTGAGCGTCGCGGCTGCGGGGTGAGGATGTCGGGGCGTGAGGATCCGCCGGACCGTCGCTGTCCGGGTGTTCCACGTTGTTCCTCGTCGCGCCGCTCTCGCTGCTGGGTGGTCAGGCCGCGAGGTCGCGGGGCGGGTCGCTGACTCGGTCGAACAGGGCCGTCCGGGCGTTCTCCCGGGGCCAGTGCGTCGGGAGGTGCAGCGTCGCTCGTCGTGCCGAGGACGCGACCCGGGCGGGCACGGCGATGAGCTTGCGGCGAATGGTCGCGGTGGTGGCCTTCGCCGGGACTGGGCCGGTCAGGGCCGCGGCGGCGCGGGTCAGGTTGAACGCCATCACGGCCAGCACGAGCCAGGGCCGCATTGGCGGCGAACTTGCTGGAGGGCAAGTGCGCGAGGGCGGAGTGCTTCAGGTCGGCGTGGACCTGTTCGATGATCGCGTGGCCGCGGTGGGTCTTGTCGGCGGTCACGGTGTCGGCCACGTCCGGGCTGGTGGTGGTGAAGAAGGCATGGAAGCGCCGAGTGTCGAACAACGTCTCTTGCCCAGTGTTCTTGCCCGGGTTGAGGTCCGGGATCCGGCGCACCACGAGCCGGCCGGTGACTTGTTCTGGTTGTTTGCGTGAGCTGAACGCGGTGAACGGGATTTCGGTGACCTCGGCCCGCGAGACCCATCGGTCGTTCTGTTCATCGAACACGGCGTCGGTGTACTCGATCGGGGTCCGGGCATCCTCGGCGATCGAGGAGATCGCGGCCTTGACCTTGGGGTTCAGCTTGACGGTGACCGACACGTCGGCGCCGGCTCGTAGCGCGGCCCCGACCGTGGCGGCCCCGTAGAAGGCGGAGTCGCCGCGCAGCAACACCTTGGCCGAGGACAACGAGCCCACGGTCTTCAAGCGTCCGCGACCAACCGGGCCGCGCCCCGTGGCGAACCGCACGATCCCTTCCGGAGCCGTTGGGCCACGATCACCGGCGCCGAGTCGCTGGTGGAGACGGTCGCGAGCAGTGCGTTGAGTCCGCGGACCCCGGAGTAGCCGTAGCCCGAGCCCTGTTTGGAGTGGCCGTGGACCTCGATGATGGTGTCGTCGATATCGACCAACACCCGGGCATGGTTCGCGTCCGGTCCGGCGAGCAGCGGTGCACGGGTGGCCAGCCCGGGTCAGGAACCGGGACGCGACCGCGTCGAGCTGGCGGACGTGGCCGAAGGTGAACGTGCGCAGGAACGAACCTGGGGTCGAGGGTGCGTAGGCGTTGGCGAACACCCGTCCCATCCCACCGTGGCGAAGCAGCGCCATGTCATCGATGCTGTCGGCGCCAGCGACCATCCCGGCGACCAGCGAGGTCACCTTCAACCCGGCGTTCGCGCCCTTGTCGGTCGGAACCGTCAGGTGCGTCTTGGCCAGTTCTTGGAGGCCCGCGGAAGCAGCCAGCGCGATGACCGGGACCAGCCCTGCCGAGGACACGAGATTCGGATCGTCGAACACCGCTGAGGTCGCGGCCGACGTGTGGCAAAGTTGCATCTACGAGATGCCCTTCGTGCTTGGTGAAATTGGGACCCTGAAGAAGTCCGATTTTCCCAGCACGTAAGGGCATTCTCACTTCACGACGCGCTCACAACCTCAAGCCCATCGGTGGATCGAGGATAAGGCACCGAGGTCGATCCGGGCGTGGATGACAGGTGGGTGGTCTGGACCACTTCCGGACACGTGAAGTACCTGTGAGTAGCGATCTCATCGATAGGCCCCGGTAGTCGGTTGTGCTCAGTTGTTACCAATCGCTGTCAAATTGTTGCTGTTTTGTGGACAACTGGTGTCTGCCCCTGTCTCGGAGCCCCACGCACAAGGGGGCTCCGAGACACCTAACAGCGAAAGGCACCACCTCTCATGTACAAGACCACCAAAATCATCGTTGCCCTCGGAGCCGCAGGAGTAGTCGCGGCCGCCGGTTCGGCCTTCACGGCCACCAGCACCATCGACGACTCGGCAATCAACGTGGGCTCGGTGGCCCAGAGCGTCAGCGGCGCCACGATCACCAACGTGAGCCACACCTACACCTCGGCCACCGACACCACGACCGCGATCTCCGCCAAGGCCGAGCAGTTGCTGTCCACCACGGCCGGCGTGGTCAAG
The DNA here is from genome assembly GCF_024703895.1 of Nocardioides sp. B-3. GTDB lineage: Bacteria > Actinomycetota > Actinomycetes > Propionibacteriales > Nocardioidaceae > Nocardioides. The sequence goes on along the minus strand of NZ_CP087968.1, from coordinate 1,585,596 downwards.
GTCTCCATCAACGACGGGACGCTGGAGAACTGCACCGTCACCCTCACCGACATCGCCCCGCTGGGCACCGACGAGGGCGCTACCGACTTCAGCGACATCGCTTGCAACATCGCCGACATCGCGAACGTGACGAGCGTCCGCTTCGTCGTCAACGGCTGACAGGTCCCGTTAGGAGGGCGCGACCTCTGATGGGTCGCCCCTCCGCACCGGACGCGTGATAACGATGCGCAGACTCCTGATCGCACTGAGCTGCACCCTCCTGCTCGGTGGTGTCGCGGCGTTCCTGACCGGGGCCATCGCCCCCGGTCGAGACACACGGCAACAGCATGGCACCGCGCATGAACGCCGGAGACCCGGTCTTCGTACACGCGTCGAACACCTACCGAGTCGGCGACGTAGTCGCCTATACCAGCCCCGAGCTGGGCCGGGTGGTCCTGCATCGCGTGGTATCCATCCACAACGACGGCGGGTACACCCTCCGCGGAGACCACAACCCCTTCGACGACCCCGAGCGACCCACCGAGCACCGGGTCATCGGCAAGGAACTGCTGCACGTGCCCGCCGGCGGCATCTGGATCGACCGGCTGACCAGCCCGATCCCCCTGAGCATCGTGGCCTTCGCGGTGCTGGCCAGCGGCGGAACCGCAGTGGACACGCGGCGCCGCGGCAAGAAGAAAACGAGGAAGACACCCATGTCACAGCACGCCGCACCCACCGGGTCCGCTCGAACAGCATCTAGCTGGCGACCCCGGTGGCGCACCACCATGGCCGTCGCCACGGCCACGCTCTGCATCGGTCTTGCCCTCGGTGCCATGTCATGGACCCGACCCACCACCAGCAACGCCAGCACCCCGACAACCGCTGACGAAACGGCACGCACCGTCACCTTCACCTACCGGGCCGACGTGCCGCCCTCTCCCGCCTACGACGACACCCGGGTCACTGCACCGGACCCGATCTTCCGCAAGCTCACCAATCAGGTGAACATCCGCTACGCCTACCGGGGCGAACCCGGCACCGTCAGCGTGACCGGCGAGCTCTCCACCCCGAGCGGCTGGCACTCCACAGTGCCGCTCCAGCCACGCGTCACCTTCAACGAGTTCGAACACACGGCAACAATCCCGCTGGACCTCGATCGACTAGAACGCCACGCACACTCGGCCGCCGATGCCATCGGAATTCCCGCAACCCAGATCGACCTTGCCATCGTGTCCACCATCACGACCCAAGAGGGTGACACCTTCGCTCCCGAACTGCACTTCGCGCTAACCCCCTCCAGCTCAGCCTCGTTGGCGGACCCGCGGCCCTCCGGGCCGTGGATCCCACGACTCGCACACCAGACTCTGCGCAGGGCACCTTTCAACTGGCCGGCTACGAGCTGCCCGTCTCCTCCGTGCGGGCCGTATCCGTCGCACTCATCGTGGGGGCACTCGCGCTCCTGTGCTCGGTCGGCCTGCTGTCAACACGCAGGACAGCAAGCGAAGGCGCGGCCATCAAACGACGCTACGCAGCACTCCTGCTCCCGGTCGAACCAATGACCAGCCCGCCGGGTCGACCAATCGTGGACGTCACCGACTTCACCGCCCCGGCCAAGCTCTCCGAACGCTACGGCCTGATGGTCATGCACTGGACCCGAGCCAACGTCGACACCTTCACCGTCCACGACGACGGAATCACCTACCGCTACCGAACCAACAACCCCAACAGCACAGAGATCGACCGCGGGACCGCCACGATCCCCGCGGCCGCCGCAGAACCTTCCCGTTAGGACGCGATCATGAGATTCACTTCGACCGTCTACACAATGGGCCCCGCGCTCGGCCTAGCGCGCGACAACCGCGTCCCATGCAAGCTGCTCGTGGACGGCCAGCTTGGCATGGAGATCGATGCGTGCGCCTACCCGGGAGATCCTGCCTACGCGGATGACGACCTCGGCTTGTGGCACGACATGACCGTGCACCGGTCAGAGGGCTAGGAATGGCTCATCACGGGGCGCGCGTCCGGCAAGACGGAGGACGCCGAATCCATCGCCGCAGCGCTCTCGCATATCTGGGACGAGCAACTCAGGTACAACCATCAATCCGCGCACACCGTTGTCTCGGCCTCGGACTCGGTCACCTTGAGGGCCGTTACCCAGATTGACCCGGGTGGCATCTGGGTGACTGCCGACGTTCAGGTCGCGCTTTCGTAACGTCCGCCCTTGCTGCGAGTCGTGCGTCCAAGAGGTGCGTCTATCCCGCGTTGGCCTGCGTAGCTCTCGACTCGACTCGGTGTGAGGTCGCTACGAGTCTCCTTCAGTGCCGGAGACGGGCACTGGGAGGAAACGGCTCGCCGTCATCCCGCACGACGATGCGTTCCGCGGACCCGTGGGTCACCTTGTTGGCGATGTCGTGAAGTGTCACGTCTCGGCGCTCGCCTGTTCTCAAGGTCAACTCTCCCGCGACTTCGACGTCCTGCTGTGGGCGGGGCACTGACTCACGCACCTCGCTCTCGCGAACGCCCGAACGCACATTTGCGCCAGCGCCGGGACGAGATCGTCAGCTCGGTCAGCCACCTTGTAGGTGCCCGGGTGGGAAGCCCACAAGGTGGCGATGGCACGCAGGAAGCTCCACGTGAGACGAAGGTCGGGTTGCGCTCCCATGTGTTGAGTATCGCGTCCGGACGGCCCCCGCATGGAACCAACAGGGCGCGTCTTTCCGGCGATACGGCGCGAGCACGAGCGCGCTAGCAAACTCAACTTGCGGCCTGTTGGGCTGTCCGCAGTTCTGGCAGTATCACCGACGGGACTCACGATCCGCCGCACGCACCGGGCGCTCTGTCTTGGGACCAACTTAGCGAGCAAAGGTGACGCGCACAGAGGCCCACCGGGAACTGGCCGAAGCGCCCGGGGTCACTCGCCTGCGTGAAGCAAGTGACCCCGGGCGCCTCGTGGAATAGGTCTACTGCAGCGGGACAGCCTGCACAACCATGGTTGAAGAGTTAACCGAAGGAACACCCGGCGACGCCGCGCGTGGGCGCAGGTACTAGGCCTTGTGGCACACACCTAGCCGGGACGACGCAGCGTCGCATTAGATCCCGAGGATCCGATCGATGCTCTCCACCGACATCGGGCCATCGAACTCTGTCGCTGCGATGATCAGCTTGGATACCAACTCCAACTCACTGAGCGATCCGTCGTCATGATGGAGAAAATCGCCTTGATCGCGCACTGCACTCCCATCCTTAAATCGATGAATCCACCTGATAGAAACTCGTCGGACTTCGCGGCCAGCGCAGTCGGTGCCCATCCATCGAGCATGGTCCCGATCGCGCTATCACCGGCCAAAGTCCTCGCGCCCCGTCGCGCTACAGACGCGGGCGTCACTGCGAGCTGACGTTCCTCGGAAATGAGTACCTCTGGCGAGGGTTCGTGCCTGAGCACCTACCTGGGAGGAAGTCGCCCTCACGTCAACGCTCGGCGGCGGTGTCGGCAGTGATGGCGGCGATGAGATCGGTCAGGTGTTGGCGCCTGAATGGTTTGGGCAGGACGGTGGTGATCCCTGAGCTCGTGCAGGGCTCCGCGTCGGTCGCCGGCCCACGCGGTCACGACCACGGTGCGCATGCCGTCGGCCTCGATCGGGATGGGCGCCGAGCCAACGCACGACATCCTCACCACTCATCCGTGGCATCGAGAGATCGAGCAGCATCACGTCGTAGCGATGCTCAGCCAGCGCGATGGTTGCCTCGACCCCGTCCGCGGCCCCCTCGGCCGGGTGGCCGGCCCGCTGCACCATGCGCATCATCATGTCGCGGATGTCGTCGGTGTCATCAACGACGAGAAAGCGCAGCTGCCCAGTCATTTCACACTCCTCCGTCCTGCGGGTCGTCCGGGACCAGTGGCGGCGCTAGCGGCCGACGAGATCGGATGATGAATGTTCGGATGGATGCGACCTCAGGTTCGTCAGGGTTTCGAGACATGGCTCCACGCGTTTGTCGCGCGGAAACCTGCCGTCCTGCGCTGTCGCAGCCAATAGGGGAACGCGCGGTCTTGCACCTCACCATCGTGATTGTGCGCGTGCTGACGGGCCGGTGAGGCATGCGTCCCTAGTAGTGCCTAGTAGTGCTGATGCCGGGGGTGTCCCGGGGGCCAAGCTCCTGCTGTGGTCCAGTCATCGATCAGCTCGCGGCATCTGGTGGCGCGGTCCGGGTCCCGGGGGAGGACCAGTCGGGCCAGTCGGGCGCGGCGGCCACCGCGTTCGAGGAGCAAGATGCTGCCACCGGTTGGCTCGACAGCTGCCAGAAGTGGCAACAACGGCCGGTCGGACTTGATGATGAGTTCTTCGGTTGTCATGACGACCTCAATGTCTCGGTGCGCCTGGCGCGCGAGTATGAGTGCTCGTCGTTCGGCACTGCGTCGTTCTGCTGACGCAACAGGTGGGACAGGTGCGCCCAGCCCGCACGGGGGACCGGGCTGGGCGCCAGACTGACCGACTGGGAGGGGTGGCGTGCAGCCCGGATGCGGACCAGTGAACTCGCCCGCATCGAGGTCGCACGCTAGAGACACTCCTACCTCTACTCGCAGGTAAGTGACGTGGGCCACACTCTCGCCCCGGTTACCGCCCAGTCTCCGAGATGCCGGTCTCACGTGGCAGCGATGCCGCTGCTAGGCCGGGGGTAGGATCGGAGGGGCGTGCCGCAGAGTTGCGTGCTGCCCTCCGTGCGAGCAGGTGACGGGGTCTCGGTTCATCCGACCGTTTCACGACGACTGCATTCCGCCGCGAATCCACCGGCCGAGCCCGGCGCCTTGAGGGCACCGGTCCCCGAAGCCGTCCCCGGAGCACCGGAAAATCCATTGCGTGAGAATCGCTCAGCTTTGCGGTCCGAGTGCCGATAGTCGGGTGGATGTCTCGTGAAGTCGGCCCTCCCCCGTATGGCCGACCGCGGGTCGAACCCCATATCGACTCGCGCATCACCGCAAGGCGTCAGGCGCCCGCCGGATCCCGATTGGGGACTCCGGCGGGCGTCATGTCCGTGTCCCTCGACGCACCGACCGGGGCGGCACCAAACGGGACGTGCCCGGCTTCCGACTCGTCCTTTCGGTGCCACACGGTTGGCCGAACCATCTCGACGAGAAGTAGTCCGGAGCCGAGTAGCCACCCTCTGACAGCCCGACGTCTCTATCCGGAACCGCGTGAATGCTTCATCTCTAGGTCACGGCTACGCGATGACGATGAGTGACGAGTCCCGGTTCCGCTCTCCCAGAACGCCTTCGAAGACCTTCAAAACTGAGCGGCACGCATGCTACGAAGGTTCGTAGGTCGGTCCGCCCCTCGGGGCGGGCCGGACGTCATTTCAAGGCTACATGACGAGTAGTGACGGGCGGTGACGAGGGCGATGCACGGTGGAGTGAAGTTCTACCGCGGCTCCGCCTCAGCAGCGCGCTCCTACGTCGAGGCCGACCACTCGCGCTCCGACGACTACTACCCGGCCGAAGGAACCGGTCTGGCCGAGCACTACATCGCCGGCCCCGGCGCGGTGTGGCAGGTCGGTGATCTTGACGGCGCGGCATACGAGCGCTGGGTCGCGGGCTACGACGTACTGACCGGCGCGGGCAAGGGCCGAGCTGCGCGACGACGCACGCGCGTTGCGGTTCGTCGAGGTCGTCATCAATGGACCGAAGTCCCGGTCGCTGGCAGCGGCACTCCATCCCGACATCGCGGCGGCGTACGACTCGGCGATGCATCGGGCGGCTGGTGAGGTGATCGGGTGGGTGGCCGAGCACGCCACCACCCGGGTCGGACCGCGCGGGCGGCAGGTGCAGGTCCCGGTGGAAATGGTCGAGGCTGCTGTCGTGCGTCACTACACCTCCCGGGCCGGTGACCCGCACCGCCACCTGCATGTGCAGATCAACGCACGCGTGTTCGCGCGGGGCGTGGCGTGGACTGCACTCGGTCGGTGTCGTCGACAGCATCGAGGCGCTCAACGGGATCGGGCACGCGGCCGTGATGTGCGACCCCGAATTCAGGGCCGCCCTTGCCGTACGTGGCTACACGCTTGACGACGACGGCGAGATCCGTCAGCTGGCGCCGTACGCCGGCGGGTTCAGCCAGCGCGCGGCCCAGATCAGCCGCAACGTCGACCGGTACGAGGCCGCATGGCGAGCCGAGCACCCCGACCAGAGCCCGGGCCGCGACTGCGTCAGACCCTGGGACCGACGCGTGGGCGGACGCACGGCCCGACAAGGTCGTGCCCCAGCGTGGATCCGACCTCGTGACCGCGTGGAACAACGAACTGAGCGACCTCGGCTTTACGCCACCGACTCGTCCTGTGGCGGAACCGGGCTTGCAGATCGGCCGAATCAACCGCGACGTCGCCGCCGACCTCCTGCTCGCCAGACTCGGCTCCAAGCGCTCGGCATGGAACGCAGCCGACATCCGCGGCGAGGCCGAACGACTGATCGCCTCCGTCGGGGTCGTCGCCGAACGAGCGACTCGACATGAGCTGGTCGAAGACATCGCCGATCGTGCTCGGACACGGTGCGTGCCGTTGCTGGACCGAGGTGACGTCCCCGAGCACATCCGCAGCCTGACCTCCGAACGTCCCGGCCGTCGAAGCCGACCCGGTCGACACCTTCGCTGCGCGCGCCTCGCAACCGGTGACCGACGCAGTCCGGCTCCGCGGCACCAACAACGTCGATCTGGCGCACCTCGACCCGGCGCAACGACGCGTCGTCGCGGCCCTCGCCGGTGACGCCGGCCTGCTCGTGATCGGAAGGCGCCGCCGGCACCGGGAAGACCAGCACCCTCGCGGCCGCGCGCGACGTGCTCGACGCCTCGGACCGGCGACTCGTGGTCGTCACGCCCACACTCAAGGCCGCTCAAGCAGCGCAGCAGCAGGTCGGCGCCGACGCGTTCTCCGCCGCCCGGCTCATCCACCAACACGGCTACCGCTGGGACGAGGACGGGAACTGGTCCCAGACTGACGCCGCACCCGAGGCACGGGCCCGCCTGCTCCCCGGCGACGTCCTCCTCGTCGACGAGGCCGGCATGCTCGACCGGGACACCGCCCGCGCGCTGTTCGCCATCGCCGACCGAGCGCACGCCACCCTCGCGCTCCTCGGCGACCGCCACCAACTACCGGCGGTCGGCCGCGGCGGCGTCCTCGACCTCGCCGCACGCTGGGTGCGACCCGCAGCGCACCACGAGCTCGAATCCGTGCACCGGTTCAGCAACCCGGCGTACGCCGACCTCAGCCTGCTCATGCGCACTGGTGAGCGCTCTGGTGAGGTCTTCGACGCCCTGCTCGAGCGCGGCCAGATCGTCCTGCATGCCAGCGAGGTCGAACGCACCGCAGCCCCGGCCGCCATCGGCGCCGACGGTGCTCATGACGGTGCTGGTGATGGTGACCAGCTGATCATCGCTGACACCCGCGACCGGTGAGTGCGCTCAATGCAGCCATCTGCGACCGCCGCCATGGCGCTGGCGTACCACCCGGGGAGCGAGGTGGTGAGGACATCACGCGTCGCGGTGAGAGTGCTGGTGAGTTGGTCACGCGCCGTGGTGAGCGGATCGGTCTCGGGGACCGGGTCGCCACTCGACGCAACGACCGCGACCTTGCAGTCGCCAACCGTGACACTGGACCGTGGCCGGGATCGGCGAGGACGGCAGCCTGCTCGTCACCGGCCGCGCAGGTCAACGCGAGCTGCCCGCGGAGTACGTCCGCGAGCACGTCGAGCTCGCCTTCACCATCACCGCCTACGGAGCCCAAGGCGAGACCGTCAGGTCCGCGCACTTCGCGCTCGGCGAGACGACCGGCGCCGCCTCGGCGTACGTCGCCATGACCCGGGGCCGCCACCACAACATCGCCCACCTCGTCGCCGAGTCCGTCGACGACGCCCGCAGCCAATGGGTCGAGGTGTTCAGCCGTGACCGCGCCGACCTCGGGCCCGGGCACGCCGCCCAGAGGGCCGCTGACGACATCGACCGGTACGGGCCGCGTGCGCCGTCACCGTCCACCGTTCTGCAGGCCGCGGCACTGCCGGGCCGGCCCACGCCGGCCACCCGGAACCGATCACGGCTCCCGACCCGATCTCGCGCGGGATCGGCCGCTGAGGAACTTCCTACTCCGGGTGACCGCTCGGGGGACTCGAGACGACTTAGGTGACCGGGGGAGAAGCCAATCTCGACAGGAATGGCCAACGGACGTCCGATCCGCACACCGGGACGTTGCTTCTCCGGGTGAAGGCCATCGAATCGGTCGGTGGCCACGACGAAAGGCGACGTGATGACGGCACCCATCAACATCCCCGACGACTGGGACGACAACGGCCTGATCCTGTTCGAGGAGTTCTGCGAACTCATCCGCACACCGCAACGCACCGTCCGCGACTGGCGCCGTCGTGGCGTCGGCCCCGTGTGGACCCGCTTCCAAGGCGTCGGCCGGCTCTACATCACCGTCGCCGAGGCCCGACGTTTCCTCGCTTCCGCCACGGCCACGCGAGTCGAGGCGCGCTCCGATGGCCGAACGCCGCGCTATCCCGGTCTACCTCAGCCTCGAGGAAGCAGCCGACGCCATGTCAGTCTCGGTCAAGACCATCCGCCGCTGGATCGCCGCAGGCACCCTCCCCGCCTACCGATGCGGCAAACGAGCCATCCGGATCAAGCTGGAGGACCTCGAGGCCACGCCACGCCAGATCCCGTCAGCGCGGTGGTGACAGCCATGACCACGACCGTCCGCGGCAACGACCCGGCCCACGAAGTCCTGCGCCTCGGACGGGCGTCAAGACGTGGAATGCCCTCGGTTTCGCGGCTGATCTGGCACGTATCTGGCACGACTGGAACCCAAACAGCCTCTGACACCGCATCTTCGCAGGTCAGAGGCTGTTTGATACTGGCGGTGGCGGTGGGATTTGAACCCACGGTGGGTTTGACCCCACACAACATTTCGAGTGTTGCACCTTCGGCCGCTCGGACACGCCACCGCGGGGAAGGTTACCGGAGCCGGGCGGGGCGATGAAATCGGATGCAACCTCTTCGCAACCTCCCGGCGGGCACACTGGCCCACGAGGGGTGAAAGGTGGACCAGTGAGCGACGGCATGCGCGCCGAGGTGGCGGATTCCCCGGCACCTCTCGGCCGCCGCGGGCGTGGACGCCGCGAGCGTCGAGGTGCCGATCACGCTCGACGCCTCAGACCTGCGCGACCACCGCGCCGCGCACCCGCTTGCCCGAGTCTTCCCGCTGCTCGACGACGTCCTCGGCCGGGCGGCTCGCGACTGCGGCGCGGTGATGGCGGTCAGCGACGCGGCGGGGCAGCTGCTCTGGGTCTGTGGGTCGCCCTCGACGCTGCGGCAGGCCGAGAAGATCGGCTTCGTCGAGGGCTCGAACTGGGACGAGCGCCTCGCCGGCACCAACGCTCCGGGCCTCGCACTGCGCCTCGGGCAGCCCGTGCAGGTGCGGCGGGCCGAGCACTTCCGGCACTCCGTCCAGCAGTGGAGCTGTGCCGCGACGCCGATCCATGACCCCACCTCCAGCACGCTGCTGGGTGTCCTCGACATCACCGGCAACGACGACATCGCGGTGCCCCAGACCATGGCGATGGTGCGCGCCGCGGCGCGCATGGCCGAGGCCGAGCTGGCCCGCGAGGTGCTCACCCGGGCGGCGCGGCCGGTCGCGTCCTCCGCCGGTCCGCAGCTCGTCGTCGAGCTGCTCGGTCGCCACGAGGCGCTGCTGGACATCGACGCCCGTCACTCCCTACGGCTCTCGCCGCGGCACAGCGAGATCCTGCTGCTGCTCGCCTCTGCCCCGCACGGGCTGTCCGGCGACGAGCTCGCCGTCCCGGGTCTACGAGGACGACGGTGCCTCCTCCACGCTGCGCGCGGAGCTCAACCGGCTGCGCAACCTGCTCGGCGACGACCTCCTCGCCTCGCGTCCCTACCGGCTCTGCGCCGGGGTCGCCGGTGACTGGCTGGCGCTCGAGGCGCAGCTGGCGGCGGGCGACGTACGCCGCGCGCTGCGCCAGTATCGCGGTCCGATCCTGCCTCGTTCGACCGCGCCCGGTGTGGTCCGACTCCGCGACCAGCTCCACCACTCGCTGCGCGCCGCCGTGCTGGCGAGCAGGGAGCCCGACCTGATGTCGACACGGACGCGCTCGCGCTGGGGCGCCGACGACTACGACGTGTGGCTGGCCCAGCGCGACGCCCCGGGCGGCGGCTCGCCGATGCGCTCGCTGGTCGACGGGCAGCTCGCCCGGCTCGATCGCGACCTGCGCTGAAGCACGCAACGTTGTTGCAACGTGCCCGCTCCTAGCGTGACGGCAATCACACACCCTCACTCCCGGAGCACCACATGACTGTCTACGCACAGCCCGGCACCGACGGCTCGGACATCGAGGTCAAGAGCCGCTACGGCCACTACATCGGCGGCGAGTGGGTCGACCCGATCAAGGGCGGCTACTTCGAGAACATCTCCCCGGTCAACGGCAAGCCCTTCACCGAGGTCGGCCGCGGCACCCCTGAGGACATCGAGGCCGCCATCGACGCGGCCCGGAACGCCGCCGACGCCCGGGGTCGTACGTCGACCACCGAGCGCTCGAACATCCTGCTGAAGATCGCCGACCGGATGGAGGCGAACCTCGAGCAGCTCGCCGTCATCGAGACGTGGGACAACGGCAAGGCCGTGCGCGAGACGCTCAACGCGGACATGCCGCTGGCCATCGACCACTTCCGCTACTTCGCCGGCGCCCTGCGCGCCCGGGAGGGTGGCATCTCGGAGATCGACGAGAACACCATCGCCTACCACTTCCACGAGCCGCTCGGCGTCGTCGGCCAGATCATCCCGTGGAACTTCCCGATCCTGATGGCCGTCTGGAAGCTCGCGCCCGCGCTGGCTGCCGGCAACGCGGTCGTGCTCAAGCCCGCCGAGCAGACCCCGTGGTCGATCCTCAAGCTCATGGAGCTGATCGGCGACCTGCTGCCGGCCGGTGTGCTCAACGTCGTCAACGGCTTCGGCGTGGAGGCCGGCAAGCCGCTGGCCAGCAGCAGCCGGATCCGCAAGATCGCCTTCACCGGCGAGACCACGACCGGGCGACTGATCATGCAGTACGCCTCGGAGAACATCATCCCGGTGACGCTCGAGCTCGGCGGCAAGAGCCCGAACATCTTCTTCGACGACGTCGTGGCCGAGAAGGACGCCTTCTACGACAAGGCGCTCGAGGGCTTCACGATGTTCGCGCTCAACCGGGCGAGGTCTGCACCTGTCCGTCGCGCGCTCGTTCAGCGCTCGATGTACTCCGACTTCGTGCCCGACGCGATCGCGCGGGTCGAGGCCATCACGCAGGGCAACCCGCTCGACGTCTCCACGATGATGGGCGCCCGGGCCTCCAACGACCAGCTCGAGAAGATCCTGTCCTACCTCGACATCGGCAAGCAGGAGGGTGCCAAGGTGCTCACCGGCGGTGAGCGCAACGTGCTCGAGGGCGACCTCGCCGGGGGCTACTACGTGCAGCCGACCGTCTTCGAGGGGGACAACTCGATGCGGATCTTCCGGAGAGGAGATCTTCGGCCCGGTCGTCTCGCTGACCAGCTTCGACGACGAGTCCGACGCCCTCAAGATCGCCAACGACACTCTCTACGGCCTCGGCGCCGGCCTGTGGACCCGCGACGGCTCGCGCGCCTTCCGCGCCGGCAAGGCGATCCGGGCCGGTCGCGTCTGGACGAACTGCTACCACGCCTACCCCCGCGCACGCGGCCTTCGGCGGCTACAAGCAGTCCGGCATCGGCCGCGAGAACCACAAGATGATGCTCGACCACTACCAGCAGACCAAGAACCTCCCTGGTCTCCTACAGCCCGGACAAGCTGGGGTTCTTCTAAGTGGTCGAGCGAGTAGCGGTGACCGGTGAGGCGGCGGCGATGGTCCGCCGCCTCACCGAGGCGCACGGTCCGGTGATGTTCCACCAGTCCGGCGGGTGCTGCGACGGGTCGTCCCCGATGTGCTACCCCGACGGGGAGTTCCGCACCGGCGACTCGGACATCCACCGGGAGACCTCGACGTCGGCCTCGACCGCGATGTCCCGATGTGGATGTCGAAGTCTCAGTTCGAGTACTGGAAGCACACGCACCTCACCGTCGACGTGGTGAAGGGCCGAGGGGCGGGCTTCTCCCTCGAGGCGCCCGAGGGCGTGCGGTTCCTGATCCGGTCGCGGATCTTCACTGACGAGGAGTACGCCGCAGCCCAGCCCTGACAGGGCTCAGCGGTGCTGCACGAAGAACCCTTCGAGGAGCTCGGTCGACTCGGCGGCCAGCACCCCGGAGACCACCTCCGGTCGGTGGTTGAGCCGCCGGTCCCGCACGACGTCCCAGAGCGATCCGACGGCGCCGGCCTTGTCGTCGTACGCACCGGAACACCACCCGCTCGACGCGGGCGAGGACGGCGGCGCCGGCACACATCGTGCACGGCTCGAGGGTGACGACCGGGGTGCAGCCGGTCAGGCGCCACTCGCCCACGGAGAGGGCGGCGGCGCGCAGGGCGACGACCTCGGCATGGCCGGTGGGGTCGTGCTCGGCCTCGCGCACGTTGCGGCCGGTGCCGATCACCTCGCCCGTCGGGGGCGAGCACGACGGCGCCGATCGGCACGTCGTCGGTGGCGAGGGCGGCGTGGGCCTCGGCGAGCGCGAGTCGCATCGGCTCGTGCCAGTGATCTGTCGAGCTCATGCAGAGGTGAGCCCGACCGGGTCGTCGAAGACCTCGCCGAACCCGAGGGCGCGGGCGACGTCGGAGAGCATCTCGTCGGGGTAGAGGTCGTCGTCGTCGAGCAGCACGCCCATGTCCATGGCGTGCATGCCGAGGTCGGCGAGGAGATCGAGGTCGCCGGCGGGGGCGACGTCGTCGTCATCGAGGTCGTCGAAGGGCGGCAGGCCGAGGAACTCCAGTGCCGACTGGGCCAGCTCCCACTCCTCCGCGGCGGTGATGTCGCTGAGCAGGACGCGGGTGGTGGGGCCGTCGACGCGGACGATGACGAAGAAGTCCTCGTCGACCGCGATCAGGGCGACGGCGCCGCCGTCGCCGGGCAGCCGGCGCAGCGCGTGGCTGAGGGTGTCGACCGACTCGAAGGCGGGCGCGGCGATGTCCTGCACCTGCCACTCACCGTGGTCGCGGTAGGCGGCCAGCGCGAAGTCAACACTGTCGAGCTGGTCGTCCATGGTGAATCCGTCCACTGAGAGCACCTCCCGTCGCCTCCAGCGTCGCAGATCGGTGGCGCTGAGGAAACCCTGTTCCGCCAGCGCCCACTAGGGTTCACGTCATGCGCACGCACGTCGTCGACCACCCGCTCGTCTCCCACAAGCTGACCACGCTCCGCGACGTCGAGACGGACTCGCCGACCTTCCGCCGGCTGACCGACGAGCTGGTCACGTTGTTGGCCTACGAAGCCACCCGCGAGGTGCGGGTCGTCGAGCACACCATCGACACCCCGGTCGCGCCCGCGACCGGTGTCAAGCTGGCCACGCCCAAGCCCCCGGTGGTGCCGATCCTGCGTGCTGGCCTCGGCATGCTCGACGGGATGATGCGGCTGCTGCCGACCGCCGAGGTGGGCTTCCCGGGCATGGTGCGCAACGAGGAGACGCTCGAGGCCTCGACGTACGCCGAAAGGCTGCCCGACGACCTGTCCGGTCGTCAGTGCTACGTCCTCGACCCGATGCTCGCCACCGGCGGCACGCTCGCCGCCGCGATCCGCTTCCTCACCGACCGCGGCGCCGACGACATCATCTGCATCTGCCTGCTCGTCGCACCCGAGGGACTCGTCAACCTCGAGGCCGGCCTCGAGGGCCTCGACGTGCCGGTGACCATCGTGACGGCCGCCCGGGACGAGAAGCTCAACGAGAAGGGCTACATCGTCCCCGGCCTCGGTGACGCGGGCGACCGGTTGTACGGCGTAGCGCACTGACATCGTTGGAGTCGAGTGATATCCCCAACCGTGGATACAACCGCTTCAGCACTCGACTCGTTCAGCCGGCGGCCGAGACACGGGGCACCCCGAGGGCGATGAGGTCCTCCATCACTTCCCGGGGCTCGTGTCGGATCTCGTAAGCGCTGCACTGAACGACTACGCGGGTGGCGGACGTCAGCTTGCGGTTGCGCGCTCGGTGCTCGGAGGCTTCGAGCACATCGTCGTGGAAGCTGCCGTCGACCTCGAGGACGACGACTCGGCCATCCGACAGACACCACTCGCAATCGGTGAAGCGAGTTCGCCCGCCGCGATCCTTACGCCTCGTCTGGCTGGTGGGTGGTGCGATTCCGAACTCGCGACAGGCCTTCTTCACGTCCACCTCGGCCAGCGACTGGGCGCCGCCCTCCAGGTCATCGAGCAACAGCCGGAACTCCTTCGCCCGGCGCAACGGTGACATGGAGGAAAGCGCCGAGCGGAGCTGGCCCGGGGGTGGCCAGTCGCTGTTGGACGACGGCTGCGATGGCGCCGTGCGCGGTGCGCTGGTTGAACTCGTAGCCGCTGAACAACAGGACGGCCGGCTCGACCCGACACAATGGCAGCGCAGTCGGCGCACTGAGCGTCGACAGATCGCGACGCGTCCGGAAGAACTCCACTCCGTCCAGCGGCTCTAGGGACAGCGGGTTGTTGACGAGGACCGTGATGTTTTCCCGGTGCCAGTTCTTCATCCCGTGCACCTCGGTGGCGGACAGGCCGCCGATCAGCGAGTCGCCACCGGCGTGGAGGGCAGCGACCCAGAGTCGCTGTGCATGGGAGAGTGGACCCGTCGTCGTGGTCAGCACCTCGGTGGAGCGCTGCGCCCAGCGGCCGATCGCGAGATGGTGCCGGATCGCTGCCCGCGTGACGCCGAGGACGCGCAACTGCCGCGACGAGATCACGCACTCCTGCCCGGCAGAGACCTCTTGCCGAGTCTGAGTCTTCTTCTTCCCCATGGCGATTGAGTGTCGACGAGCGGGCGCTCTGGCGCGAACGGTTCTCCACAGGCTCGAGTCGAGTGATATCCCCAACCGTGGATACAGCCACCTCATCACTCGACTCGGAGTCAAGGTGACCAACACCACCTGAGACCCGGTCTCACGAACGCACAGCCCGTGTAGGTTTCCGCACAGTCCAGCCGCCCCCAAGGAGGCCACTGTGCGCATCGGCATTCCCCGCGAGTCCCGCCGGGGAGAAACCCTCGTGGCCGCCACCACCGTCACCGCCGCTCAGCTCGAAGCGCTCGGCTATGACGTCGTCGTCGAGTCCGGCGCCGGCGTCGCCGCCGACCAGACCGACGCGGCCTTCACCGCTGCCGGCATCCGGGTCACCGACGCCGACGAGGTCTGGACCAGCGACATCGTGATCAAGGTCAACGCCCCGACGTCGGCCGAGATCAGGCGCCTGCGCCGGGGCGCGACGGTCATCTCGTTGATGGCGCCGGGTCGCAGCCCCAAGCTGATCGAGGAGCTCCGGGCCCAGCGCGTCACGGCGCTCGCGATGGATGCGGTCCCGCGCATCTCGCGTGCCCGGGCGATGGACGTCCTCTCGAGCATGGCCAACGTCGCGGGCTACCGCGCCGTGATCGAGGCCGCCCACGAGTTCGGCCGCCAGTTCACCGGGCAGGTCACGGCCGCCGGCAAGGTCCCGCCCGCGCGGGTCTTCGTCGTCGGTGCCGGGGTCGCCGGTCTCGCCGCCATCGGAGCGGCGGGCGCCATGGGTGCGATCGTGCGCGCCTTCGACGTACGCCCCGAGGTTGCGGAGCAGGTCGAGTCGCTCGGCGGCGAGTTCGTGCTCGTCGAGATGGAGCAGGAGGTCTCCTCCGACGGCTACGCCAAGGAGATGACTGCCGAGCAGGAGGCGGCGACTGCCGCGATGTACGACGAGGAGGCCCGCAACGCCGACATCGTCATCACCACCGCGCTGATCCCCGGCCGCCCGGCGCCGCAGCTGATCACCGCCGAGACCGTCGCCAACATGCGCGCGGGCTCGGTGCTGGTCGACATGGCCGCGGCCAACGGCGGCAACGTCGCACTGACGCAGGCCGACGAGCGCGTCGTCACCGACAACCTCGTCACGATCCTCGGCTACACCGACACGGCCAGCCGCCTCGCGGCGCAGACCAGCCAGCTCTTCGGCACCAACATCGTCAACCTCTTCAAGCTCCTCACCCCCGGCAAGGACGGCGAGCTGGTCCTCGACCACGAGGACGTCGTCCAGCGCGGCATCACCGTCACGCAGGAAGGCGAGTCGCTGTGGCCGCCGCCGCCCGTGCAGGTCAGCGCCGCGCCCGCTGCTGCCGCTCCGGTCGCGCGCCCCGAGAAGGTGGTGAAGCCGCCGATGGACCCGCGCCGCAAGCTCTTCGCGGCCGCGCTTGCCGTCGTCCTGTTCGGGCTCGCTGCGGCGTACTCACCCCCGAGCTTCCCGGGGCACTTCACCGTCTTCCGCTGGCGATCTTCGTGGGCTACTACGTCATCTCCAACGTCGCCCATGCCCTGCACACGCCTTTGATGGCCGAGACCAATGCCATCTCCGGGATCATCGGTCGGCGGCATCCTGCAGGTCGGCAGCGACAACCTCGCGGTCACCGTCCCGGCGTTGATCGCGGTTCTCGTCGCGAGCATCAACATCTTCGGTGGCTTCCCCGGTGACCGCCCGCATGCTCCAGATGTTCCGGAAGGACTGACCCCCTCCCCATGACCGACTTCCTGACCTCCGAGCGACTGCCCGGCCTGATCCGAGCCGCCTACATCGTCGCCGCGATCCTCTTCATCGCGGCGCTGGCCGGCCTCTCCAAGCACGAGACGGCGCGCCGCGGCAACCAGTTCGGCATGGCCGGCATGGGCCTCGCGCTCGGCGCGACCCTCGTCCCGGCGGCCCGCAACAGTCAGTACGGCGACCAGCGCCCGCTCGCACTCACGCTGGTGCTCATCGTCATCGCGATGGCGATCGGTGCCGTCATCGGCGCCCGGCGCGCCCGCACGGTCGAGATGACCGGGATGCCGGAGCTGGTGGCGATCCTGCACAGCTTCGTCGGTATCGCCGCCGTGCTGGTGGGCTTCAACTCCTACCTCGCAGAAGAGCACCTCGAGGGCTCGCTGGCCACGATCCACGACGTCGAGGTCTTCATCGGCGTCTTCATCGGCGCCGTGACGTTCACCGGCTCGATCGTGGCCTACCTGAAGCTCAGCGCGAAGATGAAGTCGACGCCGCTCGCGCTGCCGGGCCGGCACCTGCTCAACCTCGGCATCCTGATCGCCTCGGCGCTGCTGCTGGTGTGGTTCGTGCCCGTCGAGGGCGACCTCGGCCCGGTGCCGTTGATCATCATGACCGCGCTCGCGCTGCTGCTCGGCTTCCACCCGGTGGCGGCCATCGGCGGCGGCGACATGCCGGTCGTGGTCTCGATGCTCAACTCCTACTCCGGCTGGGCCGCCGCGGCCGCCGGTTTCATGCTGAGCAACGACCTGCTGATCATCGTCGGCTCCCTCGTGGGTTCCTCCGGTGCGATCCTCAGCTACATCATGTGCAAGGCGATGAACCGCTCGTTCGTCAGCGTCATCGCCGGCGGCTTCGGCTCCGACGGTGCGGTCAGCGGCGAGGCGCGCGACTACGGCGACCACCGCGAGGTGCAGGCCGACGAGGTCGCCGAGCTGCTCGCGGACGCCCGGTCCGTTGTCATCACGCCGGGCTACGGCATGGCGGTCGCGCAGGCGCAGTACCCCGTCGCCGAGCTCACCAAGAAGCTGCGCGACAAGGGCGTCGAGGTCCGCTTCGGCATCCACCCGGTCGCCGGCCGACTGCCCGGCCACATGAACGTGCTGCTCGCCGAGGCCAAGGTCCCCTACGACATCGTGCTCGAGATGGACGAGATCAACGAGGACTTCGCCAAGACCGATGTCGTGCTCGTGATCGGCGCCAACGACACCGTCAACCCGGCCGCCCTCGAGGAGCCGGGCTCCCCTGATCGCCGGCATGCCGGTCCTTGAGGTCTGGCACGCCAAGGACGTCATCGTCTTCAAGCGGTCCATGGCGACCGGCTATGCCGGCGTCCAGAACCCGCTGTTCTTCAAGGAGAACTCGCGCATGCTCTTCGGTGATGCCAAGGACCGCGTCGAGGACATCGTGCGCGCGTTGAGCTGACGGCGCTCGAGCCTGTAGGAGTCCCCGCTCAAGCGGGGACTCCTACACATCTTGGCCGTTGCACAACGCCCAAGAAGCGCAAGACTTCCCCACCCAGTTCGCGTTATGTCAGGGCGTACGCCGCAGGGCCAGCCCGGCGGCGTACGGCGCCCTCAGTCCGTCGGCAGCGCGTCGCCGGACTCGACGTCGAAGGCATGGATCCGACCGGGCGCGATCCGGAACCACACCGTGGCGCCCTTGGCAGGCACCGAACGCGGGGCGATCCGCGCGACGATGTGGTCGGCACGAAGGTCGTCGCCGATCAGGTTGCCGTAGAGGAACGCATCCGAGCCGAGCTCCTCGATGACCAGTGCCTCGACCGGGAACGAGCCGGGGTCGCCCTCGGACGCGAGCTCGAGCGCCTCGGGCCGGAAGCCGACCTGCACCTGCGTACCCTTCATCGCACCGACGGTCGAGCGGGGGAGCGGGACCTTCGCGCCACCGATCAGCGCGTGGCCGTCGGCGACGGTGAAGGTGCCGAGGTTCATGGCCGGTGAGCCGATGAAGCCGGCGACGAAGCCGTTCTTCGGGTTGTCGTAGAGCCCGAGCGGGGTGTCGACCTGCTGCAGCAACCCGTCCTTGAGCACGGCGACGCGGTCACCCATCGTCATCGCCTCGACCCGGTCGTGGGTGACGTAGACGGTGGTCGTGTCCAGGGCGTCGCTGGAGCGAAGCGATCTGGGTGCGCGTCGAGACGCGGAGCTTGGCGTCGAGGTTGGACAGCGGCTCGTCCATCAGGAACACCTGCGGCTGGCGCACGATCGCACGGCCCATCGCGACGCGCTGTCGCTGGCCGCCGGAGAGCGCCTTGGGCTTGCGCTCGAGGTAGGGCTCGAGGTCGAGGATCTTGGCCGCCTCGAGCACGCGCCTGGATGTCGGCCTTCGGCGAGCCCGCGATCTTGAGCGCGAAGCCCATGTTCTCGCCGACGCTCATGTGCGGGTAGAGCGCGTAGTTCTGGAACACCATCGCGATGTCGCGGTCCTTCGGACGCAGGTGGGTGACGTCCTTGTCGCCGATCAGGATGCGGCCCTCGTTGACGTCCTCGAGGCCCGCGAGCATGCGCAGCGCCGTGGACTTGCCCTGAGCCCGAGGGCCCTACCAGCACGAGGAACTCGCCCGGGTGGACCTCGAGGTCCAGCGCGCTGACGGCCGGCTCGGTGCTGCCGGGGTAGATCCGGGTGGCCTTGTCGAACGTGACGTTGGTGGTCATCGGGAGTTCCTTATCCCTTCGTGCCGCCGGCGGTGAGGCCGGCAACCGTGTGCTTTTGGGCGAAGAAGAAGACGACGGCTGCCGGCAGCATGATCAGCACGGCGCCGGCGGTGAGCAGGTCCCACTGGGGGTTGAAGCGCGGCACGAACTGCTGGAGTCCCGAACCGAGCGTCTGGTGGCTGTCCGACTGCATGAACGCGATCGCGTAGGCGACCTCACCCCGTGCAGTCAGGAACGTGTAGAACGCCGTGACGGCCAGCCCGGGGCGGGCGAGCGGCAGGATCACGCGGTAGAAGGTGCCGAAGGGTCCGAGCCCGTCCAGCGCTGCCGCCTCGTCGAGCTCGCGCGGGATGGTGTCGAAGTAGCCGCGGAGCATCCGGGCGCAGAACGGGACCGCCACGGTGCAGTAGGCGATGATCAGCGACGCCTTCGTGTCGATGAGCCCGAGCTTCGCCATGATGGTGTAGATCGGAACGATCAGGATCGCCACCGGGAACATCTGGGTGATCAGGAAGACCCACATGAGGCCGCGTTTGCCCGCGAAGTTGAAGCGACTCAGGGCGTAGCCGCAGGTCGCTGACATCGCGATGCCGATCACCATCGTGAAGGCCGCCACGATCACCGAGTTGAGGAACCACGTCGGGAAGCTCGTCTCGGTCAGGACGTTGCGGTAGTTGTCGAGCGTCGGGTGGTCGATCAGCTTGATCTCGGACCGCTGGATGTAGGCCTTCTCCTTCAGCGACGACAGGAGCACCCACACCACGGGGAAGAGCGCGATGAACACCGCGACCAGCAGGGAGGAGTGCAGCGCGAGCGAGGCCAGTGGTGAGCGGTCCTCACGCCCGCGTCGCATCGGCTTGGGGTCGGTGATGGTCGACATCAGAACACCTCTCCCCGGGCCTTGAGTACCCGGCGGTACACCGCGGCGTACACCATGAGCATCGACAGGATGAGCACGCCGTACGTCGCGGCGAGCGAGTAGTTGCGGATGCTCTCGAAGGCGGCGCGGTAGGCGCCGGTCACGAGGATCTCGGTCTCACCTGCGGGCTGGCCGCCGGTGACGAAGTAGATGATCGGGAACATGTTGAACGTCCAGATCGTGCCGAGCAGGATCACCGTCGAGGAGACCGGTCGCAGGCCGGGCAGGGTGACGTTGACGAACCGCTGCCGGGGCGTCGCGCCGTCCATCTCGGCTGCTTCGTAGAGCTCGGCGGGGATGGACTGCAGGCCCCCGAGGATCGCCACCATCATGAAGGGGACGCCGAGCCAGATGTTGGTGCAGATGGCGGCGAACATCGCCGTCCAGCGGTGCTCGAACCGAGCGACCGGCTCGAATCCGATCGCCTGCAGCGCGGCATTGAACAGGCCGCGGTCGGGATTGAAGATGAACTTCCACGCGAAGGCGCTCACGAACGCGGGCACGGCCCACGGGACGATCAGCAGCACGCGATAGAGGCTTCGCCCCCTGAACTTGCGGTTGAGCATCACCGCGAGGCCCAACCCGATCGTGTAGTGGAAGAACACGCACGCCAGCGTCCACACGATGGTGTTGACGAACATCAGCCAGAACTCGCCGCGATCGCCGCTGAGGATGTCGATGTAGTTGTCGAGGCCGACGAACTGCGCCTTGTCCGGGTTGTCCTTGCAGTCCTCGCCACCGCCGAGCGTCTTGGTGCAGACGATCGCGTCCTTGTTCTGCTCGTTGAGGTCGGTCAGCGATTGGTAGACGCCCCTGGACCAGCGGGAACATCACAAGTACGGCGAGGACGAGCACCGTGGGCAGGACCATCGCCCACGCGTACCAGTTCTTGTCGAACAGTCGCCGCAGGCGACCCTCACGCCCGGGGGCGGCGTTCCGGGGTCTGTCGGTGCGGGCGCCCGGGCCACTGCTTCGCTCATGTGGGAGCGCTCCTCCACGTGGTGTGTTGCGGTTCCGGCGGGGAACCGCGAGGGCCGAGACCAGTCCCGACCCTCGCGGGCTTCAGGCGTCACTGCTCGGAGTAGTCCGGCACGACGTCGCTCTTGAACTCGGCCGCGGCCTCGTCGAGCGTCTTCTTGACGTCGGCCTTGCCCACCGGGATCTTGGTGGTCATCTTGTCGAGCGGCGTGAAGAACAGGCCACCCTCCGGGATCCACGGCCGGGCGTGCGCCACGTCCGGGGCCGGCTTCCGTGCCAGCACCCGCTCGTTGTCCGCGACGAGGTCGTAGGCAGCCTCGTTGGCGGGGAGCACGCCGAGCTCTTCGGCTGCGAAGGCCTGCGACTCTGCGGACGACATGAACTTGACGAACGCGATCGCCGCGTCGGCCTTGGCCTCGTCCATCCCGCTGTAGATCACGTAGTTGTGGCCACCGACGGGCGCACCGGCGCCCGCGGACCCGGCGGGAACTGCGGCGATGCCCGGGTTCTCGAAGCCACCGAAGTTCGGGTCGTCCTGAGACGGCGGCCGTCTCCCACGGGCCGTTGATGATCATGCCGACCTTGCCCTCCTTGAAGGAGGTCATCATCGTGTCGTAGGTGACCGTCTGGTCGGCCGTGACGGCGGCACCCGACGCGATCAGGTCCTGTGCGGTCTGCATGCCAGCGACGTTGGCGTCGGAGTTGACCGGGATCTCCCGGGCCTCGACGTCGACCGGGTCGCCGCCCTCGCCGTAGATGAACGGCAGCGTGAAGTAGCCGCCGTTGTTGATGTAGAGGCCGTCGACCTTGGCCTTGCTCTTGAGCAGCTTGGCCGCCTCGACGACCTCGTCCCACGTGGCCGGCGGTGAGTCGATGCCGGCCTTGTCGAAGAGGGATTTGTTGTACATCAGGCCGAGGGTGTCGGTGACCTGCGGAACGCCGTAGGTCTTGCCTGTCGAACACGTTGCTCGAGAGCGGGGTCTCAAGGAACGTGTTGTCCTCGAGCAACTCGGTCCCGTCGAGGGCGTAGAGGTAGCCGAGCGAGGCGAACTCGGGCACCCGGGCGACCTCGGCACGCAGGATGTCGGGGGCGCCCGCGCCGGTGTCGGCGGCGGTCTTGAACTTGCCCCGGGCGTCACCGAACGGGACCGACTGGTAGTTGATCTTGATGTCGGGGGTATTCCTCGTTGAACTTCGCGATGAGGGCCTTGTAGGTCGGCGCCTCGTTGGTGGCGTCGGAGGTGTCCCACCGGGTCAGCTCGGCCTGCATGGAGGTCGAGTCGGGGTTGGTGTCGGTGTCCGTGTCGCTGTCGCCCGAGTCGTTGCCGCACGCGGCGAGGACGAGTGCGAGAGCGCGGCGATGCCGGCGATGCCGGGCATGGTGCGGCGCATGTGTGCTCCTTGAGCTTGGGTCACGGCGGGGTCGCTGTGACGAGGGTCACCGGAGATTAGCAAGAGGTTGCAAGGAATGGAAGACCTTGCAGGATCGCTGCCGATGCGCTTTCATACGGCCATGGCCACCCTCGCCCAGATCGCCGCGTCGGCCGGCGTCAGTGAGGCCACGGTCAGCCGGGTCCTCAACGACAAGCCCGGCGTCAGCGACACCGCCCGCTCCGCCGTCCTCACCGCCCTCGACGTGCTCGGCTACGAGCGCCCGCACAAGCTGCGAAGGCGTTCGGCAGGCCCGGTCGGTCTGGTCGTCCCCGAGCTGGAGAACCCGATCTTCCCGGCGTTCGCGCAGGTCATCGAGGACGCGCTGGCCGGGCGCCGCTTCACCCCGGTGCTCTGCACGCAGTCCCCGGGCGGCATCTCCGAGGACGAGTACGTCGAGTCGCTGCTCGACCACGGCGTCGCCGGGATCATCTTCGTGTCCGGCCGCCATGCCGACTCCACGGGGGACCACACCCGCTACCAGTCGCTGATCGACCGCGGGATGCCGATCGTGTTCATCAACGGGTACGCCGCCGGGCTGGCCGCGCCCTTCCTGTCCACCGACGACGCGGAGGCCATGACGCTGGCCGTCGGCTACCTCGCGCAGCTCGGCCACACGAAGATCGGGCTCGCCACCGGCCCGGGGCGCTACATGCCCTCGGCCCGCAAGCGGACCGGATTCGTGAAGGCCCTTCGGTCCACGCTGACGCTCGACGAGGCGGACGCCGCGTCCTGGATCGAGGACGGGCTCTTCACGGTCGAGGGCGGTGCCACGGCGGCCGACTCGCTCTTCGACCGGGGGGCGACGGCCGTCGTGTGCGCGTCCGACCTGATGGCGCTCGGCGCGATCCGAGCGGCTCGCGAGCGCGGCCTCGACGTGCCGGGCGACGTGTCGGTGATCGGCTTCGACGACTCCAACCTGATGGGGTTCCTCGACCCGCCGCTGACCACGGTGCGACAGCCCGTGCAGGGCATGGGCGCCGCCGCCGTACAAGCGCTCGCCGACGCGATCGACGGACAGCCGATCCCGTTCAAGGAGTATCTCTTCAAGCCCGAGCTGGTGCTGCGGTCGTCGAGCGGCCCGGCCCCCTCGCCGGCGTAGCCTCAGCCGATCCCCATCCCGACCGGGGAGCCGATCAGGTAGGTCACGCCCATCGCGAGGAGCCCGCCGATCACGTTGCGCAGGATCGCGCGGAGCCGGGGGCTGAGGCTCAGTCGGGCACTCACGAATCCGGTGAGGGCCGGGGCCAGTACCACTGCCAGCACGGTGATCACGATCCGCGCGTCGGCCGGCACGAGCACGACGCACAGCAGGGGCAGCAGGGCGCCGAGGGTGAACGCGATCATCGAGGCCCACGCGGCGTGCCGGGGGTTGGTCAGCTCGTCGGGGTCGATGCCGAACTCGATGTCGGCGTGCGCCGCCAACGCGTCGTGCGCGGTCAGCTGGGCCGCGACCTGCTCGGCGAGCGCGGCGTCGAGCCCCTTCTCCTCGTACATCTTCGCCAGCTCGCGCTGCTCCGTCTCCGGCATCGCCTCGAGCTCCTCGGCCTCGAGCCGCAGGATGGACTTCTCGGAGTCGCGCTGGGTGCTGACCGAGACGTACTCACCCGTCCCCATGCTCATCGCGCCTGCGACCAGACCGGCGACGCCCGCGATCAGGATGGTCGTCCGGTCGCTGGTCGCGCCGGCGACGCCCATCACGATGCCGGCGGTGGAGACGATGCCGTCGTTGGCGCCCGGGACCGCGGCGCGCAACGCGTTGAGCCGGTTGCCGTTGCCAGCATCGGTCTGCTCGTGCCAGTGCTGCGGGTCCGAGTCCGTGCCGATCTCCGGGCTGCTCATGCTCCTAGCCTTCCCCGCGCCCATCACTCCCGCAACGAAGGTGAGGCTGGGCTAGGGGGAAGGTCGCGCGCACCTCGTGGCGCGGTCGCTTGCTCGGCCCTTCGCCGAGGTGCGACTCGACGAGTGCCAGCTCGGACACCGACCACGTCGGCCCGGAGTAGGCGTCGAGCAGCCGCACCCACTTCGTCACGTTGGCCGGTCGCCCCAGCCGGGCGAGTGTCAGGTGGGGGTGGAAGCGTTGACCGTCGACCGCGGCACCGCTGGTCGACAGCGCGTTGCGCGCACCCCGCGACAGACCCTCGAACGACCCGGACACTCCCGCGAAGAGCACACGCGCAGCATCCGGGTGCGGGAACGCGCCGCCACCGCCGATCCTCGTGTCGTACGGCGCCTGCCGCTCGCCCACGGACTCCAGCCGCTCGCACAGCTCGTCGAAGCGCGGTCCGGAACGTGTGCGGCGAACGCGAGCGTCACGTGCCACTGGTCGGGCAGCGTCCACCTGAACTCGCCGGCGCTTCGCCGTACGGAGAGGAAGTCGTCGAGGTCCTCGACGGCCTCCTCAGGCGGGACGACCGCCACGAACATCCGGCTCACTTGAACCCGAGGTCACGCCCGATCAGCATCTTCATGATCTCGTTGGACCCGGCCCAGATCTTCGAGACGCGGGCGTCGCGCCGGGCGCGAGCCACCCGGTATTCGTTCATGTAGCCGTAGCCGCCGTGCAGCTGGACGCAGTGGTCGAGGACCTCGTTCTGGACCTGCGAGGTCCACCACTTCGCCTTCGCTGCATCGACCGCGGTGAGCTCGCTGCGGGTGTGCTTGAGGACGCACTGGTCGACGTAGGCCTCGGTCACCTCGATCTGGGTGACGAGCTCGGCCATCAGGAAGGAGTTGTGCTGGAAGTTGCCGATCGGCTGGCCGAAGGCCCGGCGCTCCTTGGCGTAGGTGATCGTCTCCTCGAGGATCTGCTTGGCGTGCGCGAGGTTGGTGATCGCCGAGCCGAGGCGCTCCTGCGGCAGGAACTGCATCATCGAGATGAAGCCGGTGTCGAGCGGGCCGATGAGGTCGGCGTTGCTGACGCGCACGTCCTCGAAGGACAGCTCGGCGGTGTCGGACTCGTCCCGGCCGACCTTGTCGAGCACGCGGCCGACGGAGAAGCCGGCCAGCGAGGTGTCGACGCCGAAGAGCGAGATGCCCTTGGCCTTCTTCTCCGGGCTGGTGCGCGCGGCCACGACGACGAGGTCGGCGCTGCCACCGTTGGTGATGAAGGTCTTGGAGCCGTTGATGATCCAGTCGTCGCCGTCACGGACGGCGGTGGTCTTCAGGTTGGCGAGATCGGAACCGCCGCCGGGCTCGGTCATGCCGATCGCGGTCAGCAGCTCGCCGGAGCAGAACTTCGGCAGCCAGCGCGCCTTCTGCTCGTCGTTGGTCAGGTGCACGAGGTAGGGCGCGACGATGTCGGCGTGGATGCCCACGCACGAGGGCAGGGTCATGTTGACCTTGGCGAGCTCCTCGGTGAGCACCGCGTTGAAGCGGTAGTCGCCGGCCTCGGAGCCGCCGAACTCCTCGGGGATCTCGAGGCCCGGGAAGCCCTGCTTGCCTGCTGCCAGCCAGAACTCGCGCGAGAGCCCGTGGCCCGCGGCGTAGTCGTCCGGGTGGGGGATGACCTCGCGGTCCGGGAATTCCTTGACGGAGGCGCGGAACGCCTCGTGGTCCTCGTCGTAGATCTCTCGGCTCATGCCTCCAATGTTACTCGCGAGTTCGGTGCATGGCACCGGGATAGCGTGCGGGTGTGACCAGTCGTACGTCGAGATGCGCCGTGGCCCCGGCTGCGGCCGCGCTGCTGAGCGGTTGCGCGGCGACAAGTGACCGCGGGTTGAGCAGCGAGCGCAGCGAGCGTGTCGAAACCAAGGCATCCGTCGCACAGTCCTCGAGTTTCTGACACGGCCTCGTGCCTCGGCCTGCTCAACCAGCGGATGCGACGGCACCCTCCTCGAGCCCGCGACCGGCCTCGGCTCGCGCCCACCCTCCCGGCTCGGCACCCGCGAGCCCTCCCGGGACCTCGAGCGGGTACGGCGAAGTGCGCCCGACTCCGCCGGCGCTGCGCCACCGTCGGTGGACCCTGCCCGACACCGTGGCGATGCTCCCGGGCCGCGGGTTCGCCTCGAAGGTCCTGTCGCCGGCGCCGCGTCGGGTGATCGCGCGCTCGAGCTGGCAGGACGGGTGCCCGGTCGCCGCGACCGACCCGGGCCCGGATCCGGCTCACGTTCTGGGGCTTCGACGCGCGTCGCCATACCGGAGAGCTGCTGGTCCACCGCTCCGCAGCCGACGACATCGTCAGCGTCTTCCGCACGATGTATCGCACGCGGTTCCCGCAGGAACAGGTCGTGATCGTGCGGTCCTACGACCCGGACGCGCCGCCGACGGGTGACGGCAACGGGACCGGCTCCTTCGTCTGTCGACCCAGCACGGGCGCGTCCTACTTCTCCCAGCACGCCTATGGCCCGGCGATCGACGTCAACACCTTCCAGAACCCCTACCTCAAGGGCGACGTCGTGCTGCCCGAGCTCGCCAGCTCCTACCTGCGCCGAGATGAGGTGCGCGGGCATGATCGTCGACGCCGGCCCGGTGATCGCGGCGTTCGCACGCATCGGCTGGGAATGGGGTGGCGACTGGAACCAGTCCAAGGACTACCAGCACTTCAGCCAGAACGGCCTGTAAAACTTCGCGCCAAAACCCCAGTGCACCGGCGGAATGCGTGGGATCGTGACCCCCGAAGGGGGGACGGATGACCAGCCACGAACCTGCTGCCTCGGTCACGGCCGTCGTTCGACCTCGCCGGCACGGATGGGGCGACGCGACGGCGCGCCGTGCCATGTCCGGAATCGCCGAGGCCCTCCGTCACCTCGTCGGCTACGAGGTGTGCGCGATCGAGGTCCTGCGCAGCGACGCGATGCTCGAGTTCGTGGCACTCGCGACGGAAGACGCAACCACGCGCAGCGAGATGGACGGCGTCAGCTCACCCCTGTCCGCGATGTATCCCGCGCTCGACCGGGGCCTCGAGGTCGGCGTCCTCCGGTTCGTGCGGGCCGAGGACATGACCCCGGAGGCCTTCGACCGGCTCCGCCCCTACAGCGTCGTGCCGGACACCGACCCCAGCGACGACGCGACGCGGTGGCGGGCCGAGGACATGCTCGTCGCCCACGTCCGCGACGCGCAGGGCCGACTGCGCGCCCTCGTCTACTTCGACCTGCCGTACGGCGGTCGACGCCCCGACCCCGTTCAGCTCGCCGACCTCGAGACGCTGATCCGCCCGGGCCTGCACAGCATCCTGGTCCAGATCGAGCGCGAGGAGTTCGCGCAGCGGATCCGGCTGGCGCACGGCACCGCGCGATCATCCGGGCGTCTGCCCCGCAGGGCGACCTGCGCGAGCTGTTCCGCACCGTCCGCACCCGGTGCTGCGAGCCCTTCCGGGCGAAGGCGCTGTGGATCAACACGGTCGAGGAGTTCGACACCCTCGAGGTCGAGTCCCTCTACCTGCCGGGACCCGAGGTCAGGCCGGACGTGCGCGCG
This sequence comes from Nocardioides sp. B-3, assembly GCF_024703895.1. Classification (GTDB taxonomy): domain Bacteria; phylum Actinomycetota; class Actinomycetes; order Propionibacteriales; family Nocardioidaceae; genus Nocardioides. Next base: position 1,557,508 of record NZ_CP087968.1, on the reverse strand, counting down.
GCCCTGACGTCGTCGCTGCTGCGGGCGTGGGGCCGACAGGCCCGTGCTGATCGTCGAGCACGACCGCGTCTGGGGCGACGAGGACCTTGACCAGCACTTCCGCGGCGAGCTGACGCCGCACGTCTCCGCGCGCGGCCTGCGCGAGATCGTGATGGTGCCGATCGGCGCCGGCCCCGACCTGCTGGGTCTGCTCACGGTCGATCGTGACGCCGATGGGCCGCGGTGGACCGACGACGAGAGCTCGGCCGCCCTCGACGTCGCCCACGACCCGGGCCGGGCCATCCTCAATGCGCGTGCCGTCGAGCGTGAGCGTGCCGCGACGGCCGAGCTGCGCAAGCTGGACAACTACCGCCGCACGCTGATCGACACCGTCGCGCGTGAGCTGCAGAACCCACTCGCCCTCGTGTCGGGCCACCTCGAGCTGCTCGAGGCGATGGACCTGCCGGACGACGCGATGAAGTCCATCGTCCCGATGATCCGCAACACGGCCGGGCTCACCACCCTCGCCCATGACCTCTCGCTCCTCTCGCGCCTCGCCGACTCGTCAGGTCCGGTGAGCACGGCGACGTTGGACCCGGCCGAGCTGACGACCGAGGCCGTTGCGCTCGTCGGCCCGCAGGCCGAGCACCGCGACGTCACGATCGACCTCTCGGTCGCGGGTCGGTGTGACGTGCTGGGGCACCCCCTCGAGCTGACGCGCTGCATCGGCGGCCTCCTCGACAACGCCGTGAAGTTCTCCCGTCGCGGTGGACGGGTCGAGGTCGCCGTACACGGCGAAGGCGGCAGTGTGACGGTGACCGTGCGTGACTTCGGGATCGGGATCTCGAAGAGCGACCGGGACCTGCTCTTCGGGGAGTTCTTCCGCTCGGCCGACCCGGCGGCGCTGGACCGCTCGGGCTACGGGCTGGGCCTGAGCATCGTGCGGCAGGTGGTCATGCGGCACGGCGGCACGATCGAGGTCGAGTCGGCGCGCGGCGAAGGGGCCCTGTTCCGGCTGGTGTTCCCCCGGGCGGACCGGGCCGCGCTGATCACGACCTACGGTGAGGACCTCGTCCACCCGGGCCGGGACCGAGTCGGTGGCGGGACCGCGACGCGACTCGTGGAACTCGCTGGAGCCGTCACTCGCCGCGAGGTTGAGCTCGAGGGTGCGCTTGCCGTTGCCCAGCGCGTAGTGCACGAAGGCCGCCGCTGGGTAGACGAGCCCGGACGTGCCGATCGAGACGAAGAGGTCGCACGCCCACAGGGCCTCGTCGATGGCGTCCATGTCGTAGGGGATCTCGCCGAACCACACGACGTCCGGGCGCAGCGCGCTGGCCTCGCAGGAGGGGCACGGTGGTCGCTCGATCAGTGTCGATCTCCACTCGTGGCGCTCGCCGCACGCCGTGCACCACGCTGCACGCAGGCGGCCGTGCATGTGGTGGACGCGGGTGGACCCGCCGCGTTCGTGCAGGTCGTCGATGTTCTGGGTGACGAGGAAGAGGTCCTTGCCCAGCTCAGCCTCGAGCCGGGCCAGCGCCACATGGGCGGCGTTGGGCTGAACCCGCCCGAGCAGCAGTCGGCGCTCGTCGTAGAACCGCTGCACGAGGTCGGGGTCGTGCGCGAAGGCCTCGGGCGTCGCCACCGTCATCGGGTCGTGGCCCTCCCACAACCCGTCCGCGTCGCGGAAGGTGGCGAGACCGCTCTCGGCCGAGATGCCGGCTCCGGTGAGGACGACGATGCGCATCAGATGTCCCCCTCGGTGGCAACGACGAGCATCCACATGATCTCGTCGGCGTGGATCACGGGCACATCCTCCCGGACAGGGCGTCGTCGCCGTACACGTGTAGGACTTCTGGCCCCTACCCGCGACGATCAGGGGCCACGACCACTACACGTGTACGGCAGTGGCTGGTGTGTTCGGCACGGATCAGTAGTACCGGGGAAAGCGCGGCACGCGGCTGGTCGTCCTGCCACATTTTTGCCACACCCGAACGCGTCATCGGCTCGCCTCCCGGTCGCCCTGACCATCGCTGAGCACGTTGACTACGAGCTCACCCGACGACTCATCGACCTCGTAGGCGACGAGCGTCCGCTTCTTGAAGGTGATCGTCCGCATGCCCAGTCGGACGTCGTCGCGACGTCGACCGGCGAGCGGGAAGGCGAGGATGCCGTCGATGTGGTGAGGATCGCAGCCACGAACCGCCGAGCGGTCTCCGCCGTCGCCTTCTCGGCGACCCACTCGTCGAGGTGATGAAGATGCTGCCGTGCCTCAGGGGTGAAGTTGATCCTGCCCGTCATGAACGGGCGGCCCACTTTGCTTCGAACTCGGCACGAACGTCCGCGGCAGGAATCGCGCGCGTCGGGTCAGAATTCAGCGCGTCGTACGCCGCAGCCGCCTCCGTGGTCAGCCACTCATCGGCTGCCCGGTCAAATGCCCCGTCCGGCTCGACCGATTCGAGTAGCCGCAGCGCTACGTCCTTGCGCACGTCAGGAGGCAGGGACATCCCCGCCTCGTAGAACTCCGATGCGCTGATCGTCATGCCACGAGTCTACGTCCGACAACGACAGGCGGCAGCCCCTCGAGTATTGGCCTTGCGACAATCAGCGCATCAGGTCCGAGGCGACCCCGCTCCTTCAGGGATGACCTGCGGAAACAGGTGGAATCAGTAATACCGGGGGGTACGGCGACCAGTCGGGCCTGCGCTTCTCGAGGAACTGGTCGCGGCCTTCCTGCGCCTCGTCGGTCATGTAGGCCAGCCGTGTCGCCTCGCCGGCGAACAGCTGCTGGCCGACCGGGCCGTCGTCCGAGAGGTTGAAGGAGTACTTCAGCATCCGCTGCGCGGTCGGCGACTTGCCGTTGATCTTCGCGCCCCACTCCAGCGCGGTTGCCTCGAGGTCGGCGTGGTCCACGACGCGGTTGACCGCGCCCATGGCGTGCATCTCCTCGGCGCCGTACTCCTCGGCGAGGAAAAGATCTCGCGGGCGAACTTCTGCCCGACCTGTCGCGCCGGGTATGCCGATCCGTACCCTCCGTCAGAAAGAACCCACGTCGGCATCGGTCTGCTTGAAGCGGGCGTGCTCACGGCTCGCGAGCGTGAGGTCGCTGACGACGTGCAGGCTGTGGCCGCCGCCGGCCGCCCAGCCGGGCACCACACAGATGACGACCTTGGGCATGAAGCGGATCAGGCGCTGGCACTCGAGGATGTGCAGGCGGGCCAGCTTGGCGCGGTCGATCGGGTTGGGCGGCGCGGCCTCGTCGGTGTGACCGGCGGTCTCGTACTGGTAGCCCGCCTTGCCGCGGATGCGCTGGTCGCCGCCGGTGCAGAAGGCCCACTTGCCGTTCTTCGCGCTGGGCCCGTTGCCGGTGAGCAGGACGCAGCCGACGTCGGCGGACTGGCGGGCGTGGTCGAGCACCCGCAGCAGCTCGTCGACGGTGTGGGGCCGGAAGGCGTTGAGCACGTCTGGCCGGTCGAAGGCGATCCGGACGGTGCCGTGGGCCTTGGCCCGGTGGTAGGTCAGGTCGGTCAGGTCCTCGAAGCCGGGCACGTCGTCCCACGCTGTCGGGTCGAAAGTCTCGGACACGCCCTCGATCGCACTCATGCGCGCGAGCGTAGTCGGGATGGAATCGACCAGCCCGAGGTGGTGTTGTGCCCGGCATGGCACTCACCGGAACCTATGTACCGAGCGCGGCCCAGTGGGTCCGCGACAACGTCGAGGAGTACGAGAGCAGCAACGGCGAGAAGGGCGGCACCCTGCGGGGAAGCCGGTATCCGATCGTCGTGGTCACCTCTGTCGGCCGGAAGTCCGGGAACCTCCGCAAGAATCCGGTCATGCGGGTCGAGCGGGACGGCGCGTACACGGCGGTCGCGTCGAAGGGCGGCTCCGACGACAACCCCGAGTGGGTCCGCAACTTCCTCGAGCACCCCGAGGTCGAGCTGCAGGACAAGGCGGAGAAGCACACCTACTCCGTGCGCCTCCTCGAGGGCGAGGAGCGCGTCGACTGGTGGGACCACGCCGTCGCGACCCGGCCGACCTACTCGAGCTACCGGGGAGAAGACGGACCGCGAGATCCCGCTGTTCCTGCTCGAGCGCACCTGACCTTCAGCTCAGGCAGCGCGGTTGATCGAGCGCGCCAGCCCGAGCAGGTGTCCGAGCCGCGCGAGCTCGGAGTCGAGGAACTCCGGTCCGCCCCGGCGACCCAGCACGATCAGGTCCTTGCCGAGCGGGGCGCCGCAGAGCACCGTCACCTCGTCGTCCGGCAGCCGTGACGGTTGGTCGAGCGCGACCCAGTCGAGCTCTGTGGGCCCGGCGTCGGTCCGGCGTCCGATGATGCCGTCGGAGCCGACCCGCACCGCCCAGTCGACGCGGAAGGTGATCGGCAGCAGGTCGATGACCCGGTCGAGCGCCTCGCCCGGGTGGGCGGTCAGCTCCTCGACCACCTCGAGGTCCGGGGAACAGGTTGCCGCCTGCGGCGTAGCGGCTGATCCAGAGCACCTCGACTCCGTCCAGTGCGTTGCAGGCCGAGACGATCGAGTCGGGCATCGCACCCGGCGCCATTTCGAGGAGGACGTCGTCGACTGCGGTGCCGGATCCGGACTTCTCGACGATCTCGATCGCCTCGATGTCACCGCCCGCCTGACCGATGGCGCTTGCCACGCGCCCCAGTGAACCGGGGACGTCGGGCAGGGAGAGGCGCAGGAGGAAGGGCACCCCCACAGGCTAGTCCGGTGGTGTTGCGCCGGTGTTTCCGTCCGCCGGGCGTGCCCGGAGGCCGCTGGCTCGCTGGGCCCGGCGACCGATGGCGGCGCGGAGGGCGGACTCGGGACCGATGACCCGGACCTTCGTGCGCGCCCGCGTGACCGCTGTGTAGAACAGCTCACGCGTCAGCAGCCGCGACTCCTCGTCGGGCAGCAGCACCGTCACCACGTCGGCCCGGCTGCCCCGGCTCTTGTGGATCGTCATCGCGTGCAGCGTCTCGACGTCGCCGAGCCGCGACGGCGCGAGCTCGAGGTCACCGCTGGTCGTCGAGACCGCGACTCGTCGACCGGCCGGGGGTGTCGACGACCACGCCGGTGTCGCCGTTGAAGAGGCCCAGAGTGTAGTCGTTGGCCGTCACCAGCAACGGCCGGCCGAGATAGGCCGACTCGTGGAGCGGGTCGCCGGTCTCCTGCGTGAGCCACTGCTCGATGCGCCGGTTCCAGTGCCGCACGCCGAAGGGTCCGTCGCGGTGCGCACACAGCAGTCGGTGCCGGTCGAGTGCGGCCAGTGCCTTGGCCCCGTCGCCTCCGGCGGCTGCGTCGCGTGCACGGCGAGGGCCGCGGGCAGCGCAGTCGCCCGGATCGCCGACGCGGGGTCGAGATCTGTGATCCACTCGACGTGCTCGTGCCCCGCCCGGAGTGCGGCGATCGCCGCGTCGGCGTCGCCGAGCCGGGAGCGCCTCGGCGAGGGCGCGGATCTCCTCTCCGTAGCGATGCGCCTGTTGCAGTGCCGCCACCGGACTGTCCGGACGTCCGTCGAAACCGCGGACCGGGTCGGTGAGCACGGCGCCCGCGTCGACGGACGACAGCTGGTCGGGGTCGCCGACGAACACCAGTCGTGCGTCGGGGCGAACGGCCTCGAGCAACCGCGCCATCATCGTCAGCGAGACCATCGAGGTCTCGTCGACGACGATGAGGTCGTGGGGGAGCCGGTTGCCGCGGTGGTGACGGAAGCGTGTGCTGTTGCCCGGGTGGGTCTTGAGCAGGCGGTGCAGGGTCATCGCGCTGACCCCCGCCAACCGCGCCCGGTCGGCGTCGCTGAACGAACGCGGTTGTCGCGCACCGCATGCTCGAGACGGGCTGCGGCCTTGCCGGTGGGAGCGGCCATCGCGATCCGCAGCTGTTCGCCACGAATCTCGGCCTGTTCGTGCAGGGCCACGAGCAGGCCGGCGACGGCGGTGGTCTTGCCGGTGCCGGGCCCCCGGTGATCACGGTCGTCCACTGGCTGGCCGCATGGGCGCAGGCAGTGCGCTGCTCGGCGTAGCCCTCGTCCGGGAAGACCCGCTGGAGGGATGCGGCCAGCAACGAGGGGTCGAGCGGCGGAGTCGACGCCGAACGAGACGTCAGGTCGTCGAGGACCCGGGTCTCCTGCTCGTGGTAGCGGTCGAGGTAGAGCAGTCCGTGCTCCCAGTGCAGCACGCCGAGCCCGATGAGCGGACTCCGCTCGATGGCTGCGGACCACGCATCGAGTGCCGGCCGGGACAGGCCGAGATCTCCGAGCTGGCTCGCCACGGCGGAGAGCTCCGGGCACACCGAACCGTGTCGCACCGCGCGCGAGGTGAGGGCGACGGCGAGCAGCACGTCGGCGTCGTGCTCGCCGCTCAGCTGCCCCACCGTGATGGCGATGTGGACGTCGGCGGCGGTGATCACCCCGGCGGCGTTGACCGCCGCGAGGTTCGGTGGCGCGGTCAGGGCCGGGTCGCGGTCGAAGGCATCGATCGGCTCGAAGAGCTCGCTCATGAGGTGGCAGCTCCATCCAGCAGGGCGGACAGTTCCTCGACGAGCGCCACAGGCGGCCGCCACGCGAAGACGCCGCACGGGGCGCCGTCGATCAACGGCGTCTCCGGTCCGCACATGCCGCGGAGGTAGAGGTACAGCACGCCGCCGAGGTGCGTGGCCGGGTCGTAGCCGGGCAGTCGCCAGCGCAGGAACCGGTGCAGCACCACGGTGTAGAGCAGGGCCTGGAGCGGGTAGTCGGAGTGACCCATCGCCTCGTCGAGCACCGCCGGGCGGTAGTCGTGGGCCGACAGCGGCGCGTCCGAGTCACCGAGCCAGTTGGTCTTGTAGTCGACGGTCAGGAACCGCCCGCCCACCCGCAGCACCACGTCGATCGACCCGGTGAGGTAGCCGCGCAACGGCTGGTCCGCGAGGTCTGGGTCGTGGTCGAGGGTGTCGGCGTAGGACAGCACCGGGTCGCCGGCGGGCAGGTGTCGCCGAAGCAGGGGAGCGAGGTCGCCCAGTCGCACTTCGACGGTGGGGTAGCCCGCCACGTCACCCCCGCCAACGGGAGCTCGAAGTCCAGCTCACGCAGCCGGTCGGGGAGTCGCAGGTCGAGCAGGGTCAGGTCGTCGGCCAACGGCCCGAGCGGGCTGCGGCACACGGAGACCAGCGCATCGGCGAGCTCGTCGGTGGACAGGTCGACCGGCCACCAGACCAGCTGCTCGGTGATGTGTCCCAGCAGCTCGGCGCGGAAGTCGGTCGCCGCGGGGTCCGCGTGCTCGAGCACGGCGTGCACGAGCGAGCCGAACGTCGCCCCCACCGGAAGAGAAGCCATCGGCGACGGCACCGCCGCGGTCTCGACATCGGGCGGGCCGCTCTCACCCAGCACGAGGGGCGTCGCCGACCTCCGGCACGTCCTCCGGCTCGGACAGGGGTTCGGACCAACCGGCATCGCCGTGGGCCGCACTCGCGGCCGACAATGACGAATAGGACGTCCGCCGCCGGGTCGTGTCGACCGACCGCGTGAACGACCGCACCGCGAGTGTGTCGGACGACCGTTCCAGCGGAGTCGGGTCGGGCGGGGTCAGGTCCGACACCTCGACCGAGGGTCCGCCGGCGGCCTGCCAGTGCCCGAGGATCTCGAGCAGCCGGTCCTCGGAGACGAGCGCCTGCTCGTCCGGCACCACCTCTCCCTGCGGGCGCCGCCCGAAGAGCATCCGGTGCAGCGGCGACGCCGGCGTGTTGCGCTCGGCGGCGGCGTACCACGCGACGACTGGGACTGGGCGCGCGTCATCGCGACATAGAGCAGTCGCAGCGACTCGCCGGCGTCCTCGCGCCAGTGCCGGGCGACGGAGTGCCGGTGGAAGGGACTGCGGCCACCGACGTCGCGACACCGCCGACCGGAGTCGTCGTGGAAGAGCGGGATCTCGGGGTCGTTGCCGACGTAGCGGTTCCACAGGGTCGGGAGGTAGACGACGGGGTACTCCGGGCCCTTGCTGCCGTGGATGGTGACCAGCTGCACGGCCGCGGCGTCGGAGTCGAGTCGTCGTGTCCGCTCGGAGGCGACCTCGACCTTGTCGTCGGCGACCTGCTCGCGCAGCCAGCCGAGCAGCCCGACGATGCCGAGCCGGTCCTCGACGCTGACGCGGTGCAGCGCCTCGCCGATGTGGCGGAGGTCGGTCAGCGTGCGCTCGCCGCTGACGCGACCGAGCACCCGCGCGGTCAGGCCGGCGACCACCGTCACCTCGAGCACCGCCGCGACGCCCCGGGTCGTGAAGACGTCGGTGAGCGTGCGGATCCGGTCGGCCGGGGAGTCGGTCAGCTCGTCGCCACCGGCATCGAGCGCCTCAGCGGAACAGCCGAAGAACGACGTCAGTGCCGCTGCTCGCACCCGGTCGGAGCGGTGTGGCTGTTCCAGCGCCTCGAGCAGCGCCACCCACTCGTCGGCGGCCGGCGTGTGGAAGACCGAGCCGCCCGCGTTGATGACCGACGGCACGCCCACGGCGAGGAGCGCCTCCTGCGTGGCCTCGAGCTCGCTGCGCCGCGCGGCCAGCACTGCGATGTCGCCGGGCACCAGCGGGCGGCCCTCGAACGTCGCGCCACTCTGGATCAGTCGCTTGATGTCATGGGCCGCGTCCGTGATGACGTGATCGCGCCACAGGGCCACCGGGGGCTTGGACTTCGGACCCTTGCCGAGCTCGCTTCGCCGTACGACACGAAGCCGGAACGGCGCACCCGCACCCGCGAGGCGGGACGTCTCGTGGTGCGCCTCGACGGGGTGTACGGCGATGCGCGGGTCGCCGAGGGTCGCGCCCTGCAGCACGGCTCCGGAGCCCGTCGAGCAACGGCTTGTCGGAGCGCCAGTTGATCCCGAGCGTCTGGGTGGTGCGCGCCGCATCTGCGGCCGCGAGGTAGGTGACGATGTCGCCGCCGCGGAAGGCATAGATGGCCTGCTTCGGGTCGCCGATCAGCACCATCGTGGTCGAGTCGGCGAAGGCCCGCTCGAAGACCTGCCACTGCACCGGGTCGGTGTCCCGGAACTCGTCGATCAGCACGAACTTCCAGCGTCGGCGCATCCCGCGCGGGCGGGGGCGTCGAGTCCGGTGAGAGCGTCGGCCAGCTGGCTGAGCAGGTCGTCGTAGCTGAGCACACCGAGCCGACGCTTGCGGCGCTCCACCTCGTCGAGGACGGCATTCGCGAACCGGACCCGCATCGCGGCAGGAGAGTCCGGTGCCTCGGTGAGTACGGCGACGGGCTCGATCACCGCCCGCGGATCGCCGACGACCTCCCGCGCCAGCGAGAGGGCCCGGGTGCGCGTCCACGGCGGCGACTCCGGTCGCCGAAGCCGGCGAGGTAGAGGTCATCGACCACCTCGGACGTCAGCTGTTCCGGGTCCTCGACGAGCGTGGCGCCGGAGTCGGTGTCGCCGGCGACGCCGAGGCTGCGCAGCACGAGCTGGCAGAACTGGTGGATCGTCGCGATGGTGGCACCGTCGAAGGAGACGAGGGCGGAGGTGAGTCGTCGCAGTCGAGCGGCCAGCTCGACGTCGTCGCCGGTCAGCAGCCATTCGTGCAAGCGATTGTCGGCCTCGCGTGCGGATGGGTCGGTGAGCACCTGCACGGCCTCGTCGAGCTGGGCGCGCACCCGCTCGCGCAGCTCCCGGCTGGCGGCGCGGGTGAAGGTGACGACCAGCATCTCCTCGAGCCCGACCGAGCCGGCGGCGACGTGCTTGGTCACGAGCGCGGCGATCGTCCGAGTCTTGCCGGTGCCGGCGCTCGCCTCCAGCAGTGTGATGCCGGGCGCGAGGTCGCGGGTGATGTCGAAGGTGTCCATCAGGCCATGCCTCCCAATTCTCGGCCGTCGCGAGCGTCGTTCGGGGCGTGCGATGGCACCTCCGGGGTCCCCGGCGGATCGGGGAGCGTAGCGAGCGATCTGTTGGGGTGGTGGCTTGGCGGAGGAGGGAGACATGACGGAGTCATGGCGACTGACGACAACGCAGCCAGCGTGCGTGCCTAACGACGCGCAGCAGGCCATGGAATTGGGAGGCATGGCCTACAGTCCCCGGATCTGTTCGTTGTCGAGGACCGGGCTCCACAGCCGCCACGCGTAGTGACCCAGCCGGTGCGGAGCCGGGCCGTCCTCGCCCGCACGCAACGGAGACGCGAGCAGGTCGTAGTCGGCGTGCTCCCCGAACACGCGGACGTGCCACACGTCGGAGTCCTCCTTGGGGAAGCCGGCGTCGTTGAAGCGCGGCGTCGTCCACTCGGCCCGACCGCGCGCATCGGGGTCGCCGTCGCTGCCGCCCCGGGTGCGCCGGAACTCCTCGGCCCACGCCAGTGAGGTCTTGACCGGCAACGGCAGCGGCTCACGGAGCCCGGCTTCGTAGAGCGCGACGACCTCGCGCAGCCACGCCCGCGCGTCGTGCTCGGCGAGCGGGCGGATCATCGCGACCGGCCGCCGGAGCGGTGCTTGCCGATCGTGTGCGCCGTCCAGTTCTCGTCGGGCCGGCCCCGCCGAGCGCCACCGCGTTGAGCCACGCGGCCAGCCGGTGCTTCGCGCCGAGGTTGGAGAAGGACACCGCGACCGAGGCTGTTGCCGAAGATGTCGCCGACCGTGCCGGTGACCCGCCGGTCGCCCGGGTCGATGTCGACGTCGAGCGTGCGCCGGTCGCCGCCCTGCAGGCTCAGCGCGCTGAGCACGAGAGGCCGGACCTTGGTGATGATGCCGTCGAGGACACCCTTGCCCAGCGCCCCGGGCGGCAGCGCCCCGCCCGCCCTGATCGCCTCGCCGACGGCGTTTGCGTCGGCGCCGCCGAGCACGGCCGTCGCCGGTGGTCGCCGGCGGCCCACTGCTCGAGAGCATCGAGGGTGATCGGGATGGCGTCCTTGACCTCATCGGCGTCGTAGGGCCCGGTGATCCGCAACCTCCGCCGCAGGAAACCTTGCACCGGGTGCTTGAAGAAGTCCTGCAGGTCGGCCAGCGACACCTCGGTGGCCGGTGGGTCGACAGCCGCCAGCGCCGTCGGCACCAGCTCGCGCACGACCGCCCGCTCGCCGCGCGCGGCCTGTGCACCGGCCAGCGCCGACCGGTCGAAGGTGAAGGGGCGATCCCCCCGCAGGCGTCCCGGCACCAGGTTGTCCTCGTCGAAGGGCTGCAGCGGGTGCTGGGTCAGCACGTGACCGCGCACCGGTGCGGCGGCCGTGCGGTCGAGGGCGTCGAGAAGCTCGCCGAGCGGCACGGCGGGCGGTCGCTCCGCGCCGTTGTGCTCGCCGCGTCCGGTGTAGGTGATCACCAGCGTCTCGGTGGTCGCGGCGATGGCGTCGAGCAGCAGCTGGCGGTCCTCGGACCGCACGTCCCGCCTCGCCGGTGCGGGGGTTGCGGGCCAGCACGTCGTCGCCGTCGACCCCGGTGGCGCGCGGGAAGACTCCGTCGTCGAGCCCGACCGGGCACACGACGCGGTGCGGCACGGAGCGCATCGGCACCATCGTGCAGACGGTGAGGGTGCCGGTGCGGAAGTTGGAGCGGGTCGGTCGCCCGCGCAGCCGTTGCTGGAGCAGCGCCCGCACGTCGGACTGGCGCAGCAGCGTCTCCTTGCCCGCGGCTCCGGCGGCGATCCGCGCGAGCTCGCGGTCGAACTGGGCGATCTGCCAGCTGTCGTCGAGCGCGGTGGCGGTCAGCTGGTGCACGCCGTCGCCCAGCACCCGCGTCCACTCCGCGACAGTGCGCGCCGCCTCGGCCCCGGACAGGAACGTGTGCAGCCGGGAGATGAACTCGGCGAAGCGGCCGGCGAGCTCCGGGTCACCGTCGCTGACGTCGTCGATGGGCAGCGCGCCCGCGACCCGGCGGTGGTCCAGCCCCGACATGGCCGCCCCCAGCAGCACGCGACGGATGCCGGCCGCCCATGTGTTCGCCGAGAGCCCGCCGAGCCCGAACTCCGCACGGTGGTCGGCGTCGTAGCCCCACCGGATGCCGGCCTCCCCGACCCACTGGGCCATGCGCTCGAGGGCGTCGTCACCGAAGCCGAACCGGGCTCGCACGGGGTCGCTGCCGGCGAGGTCGAGCACCCGGGTGGCGGTCAAGCGTCCGCGCACCAGCTCGACGAGCTGGGCGGCGACGCCGAGCAGCGGGTTGGTGGCACCGAGCGACCGGTCGGCGAGCCGCACCCGCAGCTGGTGGGCCGGGTGCCCCTGCCCCTCGGCGATGTCGGCGAGCCCGAACCCCGCGGAGATCAGCGGGGCATAGGTCTCGATGTCGGGACACATCACCGGGATGTCGCGCGGCTCGAGCGTGGGGTCGTCGGCGAGCAGCCCGACCAGCACCTCTCGCAGCACGTCGACTGGCGCGCCGACCCGTGGCAGGCGTGCACCTGCACCGAGTCGTCGACGGCGGTCCGTGACGCCCGCAGCGACGCGTCGGGTGCGGCGTTGGCCCGCAGGTCGGACTGCAACCACCCGAGCAGCGTGTCCGGCGGTGCGCTCACGGAACCCGCATTCACCGTGCGTACGGCGCCGAGCGCGCGCCGCAGCTCGCGCGAGTCACGCCCCAGCGAACCGAGGAGCGGATGCCCGACCGGGTTGGCAGACTCATCCCTGCGCGCGCGGCACCGGACCCGCCGAGGAGGACAACGCGCCCCACAGGGTCGGGGACGCCTGCGGCAGCCAGAGGTGCACGTCGCGCAGCGCGCCGAGTGCGTCCGGGAGCGCCACCTCGGTCTCGGGCAGCCGGGTGTGGCCGAAGAGCGAGAGTCGCGGGGGCAGGTCGAGATCGGCGCCACCGGTGCGCAGCCGCTCGATCGTCGTGGCCAGCCGCACGTCGGGCGGGGGCGTCTCCATCCGCTCGAGGAGCCGACGCCACAGGGACGCCTGCCAGCGCAGGTCGTCCTCGAGCGCGCCGCCCGCCCCGTCGGTGTCGCGCCCCTCGCGCCAGTCGGTGATCAGCGTGGGTCGCTGGACCGCATAGGAATGGAAGAGGCCCGCCAGCCTGCGCGCCACGGCATAGCGACGGGTCGAGCGGTCGTCGGAAGGGTCGCCGCCGCCGAGGTGCGTGGTCAGGTCGGCGAACCCGGCCTCGCCCATCACCGAGTCGATGACGTCGAGCAACGGCCGGGCGAGCCGGTCGGGGTCCCGGGGGTCGTCGGCGTCCTTGTCGAGCAGCATCGAGACGAGGGAGTGCGGCGTCACGAAGTCGACGCCCGCGCACACGCCGTCGCCGGTCCGCGAGCCAACCCCGAGCCGGTGCGACAGCCGCTGGGTCAGCCACCGCTCCACACCCCGCGCGGGCACGACCACGACCTCGCGGGCGAACGGATCAGCCAGCGGGGTCGCGAGCAGCGACGCCGGGCCGTCGGCCGGGGCGTCGGTCCGCTCCACGATGTGGACGTGAACTGCCATGGCGGCAGCCTGCCACCCACCACCGACAAGCCCGCTCACCGAGAATGCCGAACGGGACACCGAGCTGCTCGAGTCGGTGTCCCGTGGGTGGAAGAGGCTCAGTGCTTGAAGGCGTCCTTGACCTTCTCGCCGGCCTGCTTGATGTCGGCGGAGGCACGGTCACCGCGGCCCTCGGCCTCGAGCGACTCGTCGTCAGTCGCCTTGCCGGTGCCTTCCTTGGCCTTGCCGGTGAGGTCTTCCACCTTGTTCTTGATCTTGTCGTCGAGTCCCATGAGGATCCCTTCGTCGGAACGTCCCCTGTGGGGCGTCCCTGACGAACCTGCCACGGAGGCGACGGGCGACCAACACCCCACTGGGTGAAAGTTCGGACGGCCGGCGCATCCAGTGGATGCGCCGGCCGTCACGTGCCCCCGGCACTTCGGGCACCGCGCTCATTTCCCCTGAGCGCGGACCCCTTCAGCGGATCGCTGTGGCGGCGGCGACGACGTCGACCGGGCCGAAGCCCTTGTCGTACGACGTCCCGCCGACGTAGGAGGAACCGTCGGTGAACTTGTGAGCGGTCGCCTTGATCGCGGCCTCGACCCGGGCCGGGGTCGCGGCCGGGTTGGCCTGGAAGAGCTGGGCCACGATCCCGGCGATGTGAGGCGCGGCCATCGACGTACCGCTGATGGTGTTGAAGGTGCCGATGTCGAGCAGTCCCGGACCGTTCTCCGGCGCACCGCCGGTCGAGCAGATCACGAGGTAGAGGCGGCACGACGAGGTGATGTTCTCGCCGGGCGCCGAGATGTCGGGCCGGGTCTGGCTGCGCGAGGCGTCGCCGCGCGAGGAGAAGTCGGACACGACGCCGTTGCGGGTGCCGTTGTCCTGGTCGTAGTAGGACGCGGCCGAGATGATGCCGCCGGTCGGGTCCCGGCCGGGCGGGTTGGTCAGGCTCTCGAGGCCGTCGCCGCCGTCGTTGCCGGCGGCCCAGACGGTCACCACGCCCTCGGCGACCAGCGCGCTGGAGCTTGACGGTCGCCGACTCGGGCTCGAAGTCGCCGCCACCGGTCGGACCGTAGGAGTTGTTGGTGACCTTGATCGGCGGGCAGGTGGTCGCCGGGACGCCCACGCCGCACGGCGCCGCGTGGTTCTCCAGCACCCAGTTGAGGGCGGCGTCGGCGCCGATGATCACGATGCCGGCACCGGTCGAGATCGACACCAGCTTGGCGCCGGGTGCCGCGCCCTGCAGCTTCTTGCCACTCGACAGGGTCGTCGGGCGACCGGCAACGATGCCGTTGACGTGGGTGCCGTGTCCGCCGAGCGAGAGGGTGTCGGTGTCGACGCTGTTGGGGACCTTCTGCACCGAGCAGAACGCCTCCAGCGGGTCGCAGAGGGTCTTCAGGTTGGCGACGACCGCGCTGCTGCCGTCGGCCTCCTTGAAGTACGGGTGGGACGGGTCGACACCGGAGTCGATGACCGCGACGCTCACGCCCCTGCCGGTCAGCTTGTTGCCGTCGGCGCCGGTCAGGGTCTGGGTCGCCTCGTAGCCGCGGGTGGCGACGTTGCTGGTGTCCCTGGAAGAACTCGATGCCCCGGTTGCCCTCGACGTAGGTCACGCCGGGCTGGCTTCGGACGGCTTCGGATCTGCGACGCGGTGCCGGTCGCGACGACGACGCCGATCTTGCGGAAGCTGGTGACCCTCTTCATCCCGGTGGCGGTGACGGCCGACTGGGCCCGGGTGAGGGTGGCACCGTGCACCATCACAGGGGTCGGCACGGAGCCGGACAGGGTGGTCAGCTGCTTGGCCGGGAAGGCCGACACGTTGGCGCGGTCCTCGGCCGCGTTGGCGGCGGGCCCGGTGGGAGCCACGAGACTGGCCGTCGTGACGAGCGCGGCGGCGCCCAGCGCGAGAGTGGTCTTGAGTCGCACGATCGTCAACCTCCGTGGGGATGTCCGGCACCGAGCGCGCAGACCGACCAGTCTTGACGTACAACGAAGGGTCCCGCCACGAGTCACGTTCGGGCAGGATCGATCCGTGCACTACCTGTGGTGGGGACTCGGGCTGCTCGTCGTGACGCTCTCGACGCTCGCCCCGGCGCGCCTTGCCCGCGTCCCGCTCGGCTGGCTCCCGCTGACCGCGATGCTGAGGGCAGTGGTGCAGCTGGCCGCGATCGCACTGATCCTGCGTGGGGTGCTCGCCGTGCCCCGGACGGTCGCGCTGTTCGTGGTGCTGATGCTGAGCACGGCCTCGTGGACCGCCGGCGGCCGGATCTCCGAGATCCCGCGAGGCCGGGTCTTCGCGCTGATCGGGGTCCTCGCCGGTGCGTCCGTCACGCTGCTGCTCGTCTTCGCGCTGCGCCTCGTCGACCTCGAGGCGCGCTACGTCGTCGCGGTGGCCGGCATCATCGTCGGCAACGCCATGAGCGCGGCCACCCTGTCCGGTCGCAACTTCGTCCGCGACGCGCGGGCGCGCCGCGAGGAGGTCGAGGCCCGGCTCTCGCTCGGCGCGACGCCGGCCCGGGCCTACGACGAGATCGGTCGCGAGGCCGCGCGCGAGGCGCTGCTGCCCACCCTCGACCAGACCCGCTCGACGGGGCTCGTCACCTTGCCCGGGGCCTTCGTGGGCGCGCTGTTCGGCGGCGCGTCCCCGGTGGTGGCCGCGCAGTTCCAGCTCGTGGTGCTGGCCGGGATCGCACTGGCGATGCTCACGACGGCGATCGTGGTGACGAGGTTGGCCGGCCGTTCGCCGTACGTCGTGATGGCGCGTGCGGAGTCATGAGGTCACCCCCAGAGAGGGTGCGGCGCCGCTGATTCGCCGTACGCTCGACGAATGGCGCGAGACGACCGGCCGGGACGCGACGAGACCCCCGAGGAGCGCGCGGACCGGCACTGGTCCGACCTGCTCCGGGAGCTGAGGGTCAGCCAGACGGGCGTC
The DNA here is from genome assembly GCF_024703895.1 of Nocardioides sp. B-3. Classification (GTDB taxonomy): domain Bacteria; phylum Actinomycetota; class Actinomycetes; order Propionibacteriales; family Nocardioidaceae; genus Nocardioides. The sequence continues at coordinate 1,541,249 of NZ_CP087968.1, read as the reverse complement.
CAGCTGCTCGCGGCGTTCCCGGTGTCGCTGCCCTTCCAGTCGCGCTTCACCGACCTCGATGCGTTCCAGCAGCGTTGGTACGTCGGGGTGCTGGCGCTGGCGCTCCTGACGCTCGGGGGTGACCCCGGCGCCGGTCGCCATCCACCGCCGCGTCTTCGGCGGCGGGGCGAAGCCGGAGCTGGTCGAGGCGGCGCACGTGCTGACCGGGCTCGCGCTGGCTCTCATCGCCCTGTTGCTGGCGGGCATCGCCTTCCTCGCCGTCGACGTCGCCCCGGGTCGTACCGAGGCCGTGGTAGCCATGTGTATCTCGCTGCTCGTGCTGCTCGTGCTGCTCGTCGGCATCCCCCGCGTCGTCGCCCGGGACGCGCATCGTCGGGTTTGACGACGGCGGCGGGCATCCTCCGGACCGACCTTCACAGGACGTGACGCAGGTAGCGCATAGGGTCGTCGAGATAGGCCCGCCAGTGCCCGACGACCTCGAGATCGCCGTACGCCGCCGGGCGCAGGCCCCACGGCCCAACCTCGAGCGCGTCCTGTCGCTCGGGCAGCGGTGAGTGACCCACATTTTCGGGCCGTGGAATGTGGCTGGCCCACCCCCGCCCCGGCGTTTCCCCGCCGACTCGCGAGGGAGGGGTGGCGTACCCACAAGATCTCGCGCAGGAATGTGGCTGGCTCACCGCTGTGACAAGCGAGCGCGGGCGCACTCGCTGCAGCTTCAATGCGAAGGACCCCCGGGAAAAACATCCCGGGGGTCCTTCGTCGTGAGCCTCGTTTGTGCGCCTGTAGGGATTCGAACCCCAAACCTTCTGATCCGTAGTCAGATGCTCTATCCGTTGAGCTACAGGCGCATGTCGCGCTGCGGACAGCGCGACCGGAAGAGAATAGCCGACCCCTGTCGTCAACCCGAAATCAGCCCACCTCCCACAGTTCGGAACGATCCAATTGGACTGGCGCGTTCCGCGGGTCCGGTGGTCGTTATGGTGTCAGGCACGTTGCGCGGCTGGGGGCGAACGAGGCGGCCCCGGCACCTCACGAGAGGCAGTTCCTGAACATGGCAGATGTCGAGGCAGCCCCGGCGGCAGCCGGGGTTGACCAATCCCGCGGTGATCGAATACGTCCGCAAGTACGCCGATCTCACCGGCGCCGAGCGGATCGAGGTGGTCAGCCCCGCGGACGACGCGCGACTGATCGAGGAGGCGCTGGCGGCTGGTGAGCTCCAGCCCGCAGGCGAGGGGCGCTACTACTCCCGCAGCTACCACAAGGACACCGCTCGCTCCGAGGAGCGCACGATCGTCGCGTCCAACGACGAGAAGGACAAGGGCGTCTACAACAACTGGCGCCCCGCGTCCGAGATGATCCCGATGCTCGAGGACCGCATGCGCGGTGCCTCGCAGGGCAAGACCATGTACGTCATCCCCTACCTGATGGCGCCCCCGGGCAATGAGCTCGCTCCGTGGGCGACCGGCGTCCAGGTGACCGACACCCGCACCGTCGTGCTGCACATCCTGCGCATGGCACGCGTCGGCGCCGAGCACCTCAACGACGCGGGCGACCAGTTCGTCCGCGCCGTCCACGTGACCGGCGACACCGGAGAACCTCGGCCGGGGCACCGACGCCGACCAGCGCTACTTCGTCACCGTGGGTGACGAGCGCACGATCCTGCACTTCGGTTCGTCGTACGGCGGCAACGCACTGCTCGGCAAGATCGCGCACGGCCTCCGCCGGGGCGCCTACGACGGCTGGGCGAGCAAGAAGTTCCTCGCCGAGCAGTACATGCTCATCGGCATCCACGACAAGGAGACCGGGAAGGACTACCACATCTGTGGCGGCTTCCCTGAGTGCCTCCGGCAAGACCAACCCGGCGATGATGCTGGCGCCCGACGCCCTCGGCGATCGCTACCACGTGTCGTTCTACGGCGACGACATCGCGTGGCTCTGGGTCGACGAGACCACCGGCAAGCTGATGGGCATGAACCCGGAGTTCGGCGTCTTCGGTGTCGCCAAGGACACCAACGAGAACACCAACCCGACCGCGCTGCACTCGGTCGACCCGGGCACGGGCGCGATCTTCACCAACATCGCCTACAACCCGGACACCCGGGAGGTCTGGTGGGAGGGCCGCACCCCCAGCCACCCGGAGCCCGTCCACGGGTGGCTCGGACTGGACCGGCGCCCCGATCGCGGACCGCAAGGACAGCGACTCCTCGCCGTGGGCCCACCCCAACAGCCGTTTCACCACGACGCTCGACAACGTCCCCAACATCGCCAAGGACTACAACTCCGCGGCGGGCGTGCCGATCGACGCGATCATCTTCGGTGGCCGCACCCGTGACCGCGAGCCGCTGATCCGCGCGATCCACGACCTCGCCGAGGGCGTCTACGACGGCCTCACGCTCGGCGCCGAGGCGACCGCGGCGGCCGAGGGCAAGGAGGGCGTGCTCCACTACGACCCGATGTCCAACCGCCCGTTCATGGCGTACGGCGAGGGCGACTACGCGCAGCACTACCTCGACATCGTCGGGGCGGCGAGCGACCAGCCGATCTTCGCGCACGTCAACTGGTTCCAGCGTGGCGACGACGGACGGTTCCTGTGGCCCGGCTACCGCGACAACCTGCGCCCGTTGCTGTGGCTGCTGCAGCTGCGCAACGGTGAGGTCGAGGGACGCCAGACCCCGGTCGGCATCGTGCCGACCAAGGAGGAGCTCAACCTCGAGGGCGTCGACGTCACGCCCGAGGACCTCGACACGCTGCTGAGCATCGACAACGCACGCTGGCAGCAGGAGATGGCCAACCGGGCCGAGCACCTCGAGCAGTTCGACCGCATGCCCGGGGCGATCTGGGAGGCCCACCGCCGGGTCGCCAAGGCGCTGGAGGAAGACGCGGGCTGACCCTGCGCGCAGGCTCCGATCTGTAGGGTCGGAGCAATGCGACAGCTCGGGACTGAAGCGATGACGACGGCCGGCCGCGGTTTTGACCGCGGCCGGCCGTCGCCGCGCCCGGTCCGACCTTTGCCGTGGTCTGTGGCCTCGGGCTCGCCACGGTCGTGGTGCCGCCCTACCCGCTCCAGCGCCTCCGACTGCGTGCTGCGCAACCACCGGGGAGAGGACATCCACGTCGCCCTCAGCAGTCGGCTCCTGCGTCGCCCCGGGTCCGAGACCGAGATCCTGCTCGTCAACGTCGTCAACGTCGTCGACGTCTCCGAGCGCCGCCGCTACCGGGACCGGCTCGCCCACCTCGTCGACCACGATGTCCTCACCGGGTTGGCCAACCGTCGCGGCTTCGACACCGAGCTGCAGCGCCACCTCGAGCGGGCACGTCGCTCACGGCAACAACGGTGCGGTGCTGCTGCTCGACCTCGACAACTTCAAGCAGGTCAACGACAGCCTCGGGCACAACGCCGGCGACCAGCTGCTCGTGACCATCGCCGGCCTGTTGCTGCCCAAGGTCTACTTCCGCGACTGGATCGACACCCGCAACCGGCGCGCCGAGACCCGCAGCATCCACCCGGACGCGCCGATCTGAGGCGGTCGTGGGACCTACGTCACAACCCTTGATCGATCCAATATGTACGCCGCAGGGCGCAAGTTAGCCTCGGCGACAACCGTCGCCGCAGCGTTGCCGCACGGGGTTCGAATCAACACTCCACGACACCACCGTCGATGCGCTCGACGGCCGGTGGCGCCTTCGTTCCATGAGGCGACCACCGCGAATGCGCGAGAGGGAATCCGCAGGCATGACCGCCATTTCAGAAACGTCCACTCCGACGACTCACCGGGGAATCCCCGGCGTGGGTCAACGAGATCGCCGAGCTCACCCAGCCCGACAACATCCACTGGTGCACCGGCTCCGACGAGGAGTGGGAGCAGCTCACCGCGGCCCTCGAGGGCACCGGCACGTTCACGCGACTGAACCCCGAGATCAAGCCCAACTCGTTCCACGCAGCCTCCGACCCCACTGATGTGGCGCGGGTCGAGGACAAGACGTTCATCTGCTCCGTCGACGAGAAGGACTGCGGGCCCACCAACAACTGGATGGAGCCCGAGAAGATGAAGGACATCATGCGCGGGCTCTACGCCGGCTGCATGAAGGGCCGCACGATGTACGTCATCCCGTTCGTCATGGGTCACCCGGATGCCGAGAAGCCGATGTTCGGCGTCGAGATCACCGACTCCGCCTACGTCACCGTCTCGATGCGCGTCATGGCCCGCATGGGCACCGACGTCCTGCGCAAGATCGAGGAGATCGGCGAGGACGTCTCGTGGGTCCCCGCGCTGCACTCGGTCGGCAAGCCGCTCGCCGAGGGCGAGGCCGACGTCCCCCGGCCCTGCAACGACACCAAGTACATCGTCCAGTTCCCCGAGGAGCGGACGATCTGGAGCTTCGGTTCCGGGTACGGCGGCAAGCGCTGCTCGGCAAGAAGTGCTACGCGCTGCGCATCGCCAGCGTCATGGCGCGCGACGAGGGCTGGATGGCCGAGCACATGCTCATCCTCAAGCTCACCTCGCCCCGGGGTGTCACGAAGTTCGTCGCCGCGGCCTTCCCGAGCGCGTGCGGCAAGACCAACCTCGCCATGCTCAAGCCCACCATCCCGGGCTGGAAGGTCGAGGCGATCGGCGACGACATCGCCCGGATGCGCATCGGTGAGGACGGCCGGCTGTGGGCGGTCAACCCCGAGTTCGGCTTCTTCGGCGTGGCGCCCGGCACGAACGAGCACACCAACCCCAACGCGATGGCGACCATCAACAAGGGCAACTCGGTCTTCACCAACGTGGCGCTCACCCCTGAGGGCGACGTCTGGTGGGAGGGCCTGGAGAACACCCCGGCCCGGGCCACGTCCCGGAAGGGTCAGCCCCGGACGCCGGACAGCGACGAGCTGTCCAGCCACGCCAACAGTCGCTACTGCACCCCGATCAAGCAGTGCGACATGCTCGCTGCCGAGTACGACGACCCGCGGGGCGTGCCGATCGACGCGATCCTCTTCGGTGGCCGTCGCAAGACGACGATCCCGCTCGTGACCGAGGCCCGCGACTGGACCCATGGCACGTTCATGGGCGCAACGCTCTCCTCGGAGACCACCGCGGCCGCCGTCGGTGCCGTCGGCCCGGTGCGTCGCGACCCGATGGCGATGTTGCCGTTCATCGGCTACAACGCCGGTGACTACTTCAGCCACTGGATCAACATGGGCAAGGACAACGACGAGTCCAAGCTGCCCAAGATCTTCTACGTCAACTGGTTCCGCCTCTCCGACGAGGGCGACTTCCTGTGGCCCGGGTTCGGCGAGAACAGCCGCGTCCTCAAGTGGGTCATCGAGCGCCTCGAGGGCACCGCTGCCGCGGTCGAGACCCCCATCGGCCACGTGCCGGCGCCGGGCTCGCTCGACATCGACGGTCTCGACATGACCCCGGAGGCCATCGAGGCCGCCCCGGCGGTCGACGTCGAGGAGTGGAAGGCCGAGATCCCGCAGATCACCGAGTGGTTCGAGAAGTTCGGCGACGACCTGCCGTCCGTCCTCTGGACCGAGCTCGACGTGCTCAAGGAGCGCCTCGGCGCCTGATCGAGACACCCAGCCAGCTGCTTGGCCACCCCGGCCCGTCAGGATCATCGATCCGGGCGGGCCGGAGGTGCGTTTGTGGAAGGATCTCCCGGTCATGACAGGGAGGCGGTTGGCGTGAGCTACGGACCTGAGGAGCGTTCCGTCTTCGAGACGGCCGCTTCCGAGCTCTACGAGGACCTCGTCGGCTCGGCAGGGATCGCCTCGGACGACCCCCGCATCGACGAGAGCGGTGCGGCGGCCCAGCCGTTCGCGCTGCTCAAGGAGATCGGCCCGGTCACCTTCGACAAGGGCGAGCGCCGCTGGATCCCGGTCGACCCGGCGATCGTCCAGTCCCACGTGGTCTCCCCGCTCGGCCAGCAGGGCGCCGAGCTGCTCGCGGAGTCCGCCCAGTGGGCGAAGGCCTTCCGGGGCCTCTCCCACGCGTGGCGACGATCGCCCGAAGCGCTGCGGGGGCCGTTCGCGGAGCTGCGCGGGGACGCCATCACCCCCTACATCACGTCATTGGTGGCCGATGCCTCAGAGGAGCTGCTGACCGCCCAGCCGCAGACGGGGCGTGCCATCGACCAGCTCCCCGTGGTCGTCGAGCGGGACGTGGGAGCGCTGCGACGCGGGGTCATGATGCGCACCCTCTACCAGCACTCCGCCCGACGGCAGGTCGCGACCAACAAGTACGTCGCGGCCGTGACCGTCGAGGGCGCGCAGGTGCGCACGCTCGACGAGTTCTTCGACCGGCTGATCGTCATCGACCGACGGATCGCGATCGTGCCGGGGCGCAACAACGCCGGTGAGTCGGTGGCCCTCGCCGTACGAGAACCGTCGTTGGTGGCCTATCTCGTCGACATCTTCGAGCGGTCCCGGGAGCGGGGGCGGCCCTTCACCAGCCGTGACGCGACCTTGGTGCGCGCGATCGAGGCCGAGCAGCGCGCCATGACGATCCGGATGCTGATCGGCGGTCATTCCGACCCGGTCGCCGCCAAGCGGCTCGGCGTCAGTCCGCGCACCTACGCCGGCTATGTCTCGGAGCTCAAGAAGGAGTTCGAGGTCGACTCGCGCTTCCAGCTCGGCTACGAGATGGGGCGCCGGGGCGTCACCGGGCGGGATTCACCCCCGGGAACCCATCAGGATGCCCCGGAGCAGTCCGGTGAAAGTGTCTAGCGACGCCTCAGGTCGGCCACGAGGTGTCGGCCAGCGACGCCGATGAAGTCGGCCATGACGTGTCCCCCACGGAGTGGGGGAGTTCTTGACCGGCCATGAGGTGTCCTTCGTCGCCGCGGCAGGACCGGCGCTGAGACCAATGGCCCCCATCGACAGGGCCGCGGGCCAGGACCGCAGCGGCAATACGTCGTCCGGAGTTCATTTTCTCATCCTCTTTTTGCTCAGCACGGTCCGAGACTCGCCATCATTGTCGGTGACCCGGGCCCGATGTCCAGCATGCGAGCCACTGCGAGTCTGTGCATTGCACGATTTCGCAAGGTGTGCAGAAATGAGCTCTGGCCCCCACGGAGGAGGGCCAGAGATTTGGCGGAGGCGGAGGGATTTGAACCCTCGATGGGGTTGTAGCCCCAAACCCGCTTAGCAGGCGGGCGCCATAGACCGGACTAGGCGACGCCTCCACGCCCGGCCTTCGAGGCCAGAGCAGGGATGAGGTTACTAGGCGCATCCGGCCTTTGCCGAATCGCACCCGATCAGAGCTGCCGCAGGCCCTGACCGCGTCGCAGGTGGCCCAGCAGGTCGCGCACGAACTCCTCGCGGTCGCCGGCCAGCATCTCGACCGGAATCGTGGTCGAGCCGCCCGAGCGGAGGCGCAGGACGACCACGGGAGAGCCGGCCGACGTCGTGGTGCCCGCATCCTCGACGTCCTTCCACCGGGCCGTGGCCACTCCCACTCCGCGCACCCACTGGACGCGGTAGCCGTCGTCGGTGAACCGCACGACCCAGCCCCGGCGGGCGAGCACGAGCGCGCCGGCAGCCGAGGCGCAGATGCCGAGGACGGCGGGGATGAGCAGCAGAGCCGTGTGCAGGTCGAGGAAGGCGACCAGCCCGGTGGTGACGAAGACCAGCACCGAGATCGCGATCAGCAGCCCACCCATCAGTCGGGCGGCGACGGCTGGAGCAACTCGATATTCGGACGGCACGGTGCAGATTGAACACACGCGTCCGAGGTTGTGCCAACTCAGCCCTTGTCCCTGCTTGTGGTGCGGGTCACACTCGAGATCAACCACTGTCACGGAACCAGCTTCGGGAGGCCGCGATGACCAGCGCCACTGCCGCGTTGTCAGACCTGCACCGGGCCCTCGATGCGCCTCGCGAGGCGGGCGGCGTGGCCGCGGGCAACTGGCGTTGGACGGTGCGCCAGCGCATGACCGGGGTCCGTGACGTGCTGATGCGCGAGTCGGAGCACCCCGACGAGGCCCGGCTGAGCGCCCGCCGTGGTACGGCGCTGCGTGAGCGTCGAGCGCTGCTGGCGCGGATCGGCGAGCTCGGCCCGCAGGTGCTGGAGAGCCCCGACCTCGACGAGGTCCGTGACCACGGCCTGCGCCTGCTCACCGACATCAACCACCACCTGCAGCGGTTGCACGACCCGGCCTACGACGACGTCGAGATCGAGCTGGGCGGCTCGGAGTAGTTCAGCACCTTCTCCTAGAATGCTCGGGTGCCGTTTTCGGGCGGCGCGTGGAGGGGTGCCGGAGCGGCCTATCGGAACCGCCTTGAAAGCGGTCGTAGCGAGAGCTACCGCGGGTTCAAATCCCGCCTCCTCCGCCAAGTCGCTTCATGTAACCGGCGTTTACATGATCTGACCGGCCCGCGCAACGGCCGGTCAGTTGGGCTAACTGCCGGTTACATGACGACACGGCCGATTCAGAATCGGCAGCCGCCTATGCTCGCGCAGGTGACCTGGTTCAGCAGCCCCGACGACGCCAGCGCCCGCCTCTACGAGGCCGGCTACCTCGCGGATCTCCCCACCGCGACCACGGCCTACCTCGCCGGTGCGCTCGAGAAGCCGCTGCTCGTCGAGGGTCCGGCGGGTGTCGGCAAGACCGAGCTCGCCAAGGCGGTGGCCCGTTCGACGGGCGCCGAGCTGATCCGCCTCCAGTGCTACGAGGGCCTCGACGAGGCCCGCGCGCTCTATGAGTGGAACTACAAGAAGCAGCTGCTCCGCATCCGGGCCAGTGGGTCCGACCGGGCCCGGAGCGAGACCCACGACGACATCTTCACCGACGAGTTCCTGTTGACTCGCCCGCTGCTGACGGCGATCCGGCGCGAGGAGCCGACGGTGCTGCTGATCGACGAGGTCGACAAGACCGACGTCGAGGTGGAGGGGCTGCTGCTCGAAGTGCTGTCCGACTTCCAGGTCACCATCCCCGAGCTGGGCACGGTCTCGGCAACGCGCCGGCCGTTCGTCGTACTCACTTCCAATGCCACCCGTGAGCTGTCCGAAGCGGTCAAGCGCCGCTGCCTCTACCTCCACCTCGACTACCCCGACGCCGAGCGTGAGCGCGAGATCGTCACCTCGCAGGTGCCCGGTCTCGACGACGCCGTCGCGAAGCAGCTGGTCGACGTGGTGGCGCGGTTGCGCGAGCTCGAGCTGAAGAAGGCGCCATCGATCGCGGAGTCCGTCGACTGGGCGCGCACCCTGATCGCGCTGGAGATCGACAACCTCGACGAGGAGGCCGTCCGGCGCACCCTCGGCGTCGTCCTCAAGCACGCCTCCGACCAGACGCGCGGTCAAGGAACTGAGACTGGCGCAGGCATGACCCTGCTCGACACCCACATCGGTTTCGTCGAGGCGCTGCGCTCGGCGGGCCTCTCGGTGTCGCTCGCCGAGGGCCTCGACGCGATCGACGCGATGCGCCACATCGGGTGGGGCGATCGCGACGTCGTGCGCACGGTGTACGCCGCAACGCTGGTCAAGAAGCAGGCGCAGCGGTCACCTTCGATGCGATCTTCGACCTCTACTACCCGCGGCTGGTCGGCTCCGGCGTGGCCGGGGAGCCGGAGTCGCAGGGTGGCGTGCGGGACAACGGGGCCGCGCTCACGTCGTTCCCGGAGGAGCTGACCGAGGCGTTGGCCGACCAGTCCGGCGAGGCTGAGGGCCAGCGGCTGCAGGACCCGGCCGTGGAGGCGGTAGGCCGGTTCGGCGCGATGCCCGGTCGCGGCCCGGGACTGTCGAGCTGGTCGGCGTACACCGCGCTGCAACGGGTGTCTCCGCAGCAGCTCATCGGGCAGATCGTCGCCGGGCTGATGGCCGAGGGGATGGCCGAGGGGGACGCCGAGCGTGTTGCCGGGCGTCGCGTCGGGACCTTCACGAACCTCGTCGAGGGCGACGCGCGCCGGCGGATCGCGGAGGAGAAGGGGCCCGAGCACGTCGCCAACATCGTGGTCCGCCCGACGATCGACCGGCTCGACTTCACCGCCGCGCGCCGATCCGACACGGAGGAGATGCGCCGCGAGATCTATCCACTGGCTCGAAGGCTGGCCGCGCGGCTGACCAAGCAGCAGCACGCGCGTCGACGCGGGGCGCTCGACTTTCGCCGTACCGTCCGGGCGTCACTGTCCACCGGCGGCGTGCCGCTCGAGACGCACCACCGGCCCAAGCGGCCGCACCGCACCGAGCTCGTCATCCTGTGCGACGTCAGCGGGTCGGTGGCCAACTTCGCGCAGTTCACCCTGCTGCTGGTCTTCCGCTGCGCGAGCAGTTCCACAAGGTGCGGGCCTTCACGTTCGTCGACACCGTGCACGAGGTGACCCACCACTTCACCCCGGGCGGCGACGTCGTCGAGGTGATGGAGAACCTCGCGGCCAGTGCGGCGCACGCGGCCTTGTGGGGGCGCACCAACTACGGTCGCGCGTTCACGAAGTTCGCCGAGGAGCACGCCGACGCGCTGGGTCCGAAGACCTCCCTGCTCATCCTCGGCGACGCCCGCTCCAACTACAGCGACTGGCGCTGCCCCGTGCTGCGACCTCGAGGGCGCCGTGCGGCATGCGTGGTGGCTCAACCCCGAGCACCCGCGCCACTGGGGCACGGGCGACAGCGCGGCGCCGGCCTACGGCGAGATCGTGCCGATGGTGGAGTGCCGCAACCTGACCCAGCTCGAGGAGTTCGTGTCTGCCATCTCGATGGGCACTCAGCCCGCGAGGTAGCCGAGCTCCCTGGATGCGCTTGATCTCCGCCTTGAGGCCCGGGTGCTGCGCCTCGTCGGCGGCGCGGCCGCCGGCCACGTAGGGCTGCTCGCCCGCCGTGGCCCCGTCGTAGACCACGGTGACGCGGTTGGCCACGTCGGCGTTGATCAGCGAGCCGAGGAGGGCGACCGGGTCAGCCCGGTCCTCCAGCGACAGCACCCGCGTCGACTCCGGGATCGAGGGCACGTGGGCCGACGGGGCGCCGGCGGTCACGACCTGGTCGACCACGAAGGCCCGTGAGGAGGCGGCCGACGCGATCTCGGCGGCCGCGGCTCCGCTGCCACGACGAACCGACCAGCATGACCCGGGCATCGGTCTCGCCTTCGACGGCCTGCTCGATGGCGCGCACGACCTGTCGGACGTAGGTCGCGTTGTCGGCGCCGACGAGTCGCAACCGCCCGCCTTCGTGGGCCATGTCTGTCAAGGATCCAGTGCCGGGGAGGTAGGCGATGAATCGGCCGGCGCCGATGCGCTGGACGCTGATCCGGCGGTCGGCGCTGGTCAGCTTGACCATGAGGTCCTCGATCGAGGAGGGTACGGCGCTGTCGCCGGCCGACTCGGACGCGGAATCGGTGGCCGGGATCTCCGCGAAGCCGGCCGCGGCGTCACGCAGTGCCGAGGCGGAGTCGGCGGGGAAGGGGTCGACGCCGAGCGCGCGCAGCCCGCCGCGGGCGGGCAGCGGCGCCGCTGTCGGAGGACATGACGCCGGCGGTCAGCAGCGAGCGCATCTGCAGGCCGTCGAGCAGGCCACCGCCGTCGGTGAGGTGGTCCATCAGCTCGGGGTGGCTGTCGGCCAGCTCGTTGAGGTAGGCGGCGACGCCGTCGCGGTCGAGCGAGTCGGTCTCGATCAGGCCGGCCGAGACGATCGCGCCACCGAGCGCGACCTCGGGGGCGAGATAGCCGATGGCGCGCCCGGCGATGGAGCCGAGCGTCTTGAAGGCGGCGGCCTGCAGCTCGTCGATCCAGCGGTAGGTCAGGACGGTGGCGCGGACGACGAGGGCGTCGGCGTCGAGCTCGACCGAGCGCGTCAGGAGTCCCTGCTTGCCGGTCGTGGCCGCCCGGATGTCCTCCTCGGCCTGCGCGTAGGTCGCCGGCGACAGCTCGGCCGACTCGACGACGTCGGGGTCGGTGAGGATCGCGGTGCCGAGGCGGGCGCGCTCGCGCATGTCGGAGCCGGACGCGTCGAAGAAGTCGGCCAGCGCCAGCATCTGGTGGTACTTGTCGGCCTCGATCGCGACCTCGGACATGCCACGGTCGTTGGTCGTGGCCGTCTGCGGGGGCGTGTTCACGTCGTTGGTCATGCGGTCACCCGGGCGGGACGGGCGCGAGCTCGGAGGCGAGATCGGCGGGGTGTGTACGGCGAACGGTCAGCCTCGACTCGTCATCGACCCGGTGTGGCGTGAGCGAGTGCCAGCCGTCGGCCAGCATCACCCACGACACCGGGCCCACGTCGGTCGTCGCCTCGTCGGACACCCGGGCGGCGAGCACCCGCAGGCGCCCGCGACCCTCGGTGTGGATGGCTCCGACCGCGGTGGCGGCGACGGTGTCGTCGATGGGCTCGGCCTGACCGTCGACGATGCCTTTGCCGTGCTGGCGCATCAGCACCGGGACGAGGTCGGCGCGACCCGCCCGCAGTGCCTCCCCAGTGGCGTCGACGAGGTGGAACGACAGGTCGATCTCCTCGGGCACCGACGACTCGCTGAGTCGGATGTCGTCGGGGATGTCTGCCACCCGGGCAGAGCTCGCCGGGCCACTGGTCGGAGGAGAACCACGCCAGCTCGAAGACGATGCCGTCGCTGGTGGCGAGCGTCGCCACGGCGTTGCCGGCCTGTCGGTGCCGGGCCTTCACACGGGTGCCCGGGGCGGCCACGTCGAGGTCGAGCGCCAGCGTGGGCGTGGCGAGCAGTCCGATGGCGCCGGTCAGGCCGGGGTCGATCCCGTCGTCGGTGATCAGTCCCGCGCCGGCGCAGGGAGTCGTCGGCGTCGTGGAGCGAGGCCAGCGCTGCGGCATACGCACTGTCGTCGGCGGAGCCGCGAGTCTGTCCCAGACGACCCTCCAGCCCACCCCCTGAGGAGGACCCGGAGGTCTCGACCGGGTCGAAGGGGAGCGGCGCATCACCGGCGAGGCTCGCGGCGTGGCGGAGCTCGGGGAGCGTGAGGGCCAGCCGACGGGGCAGCCCGTCGAGGAAGCTCGCGGCCGGCGGCGGCGGCGTGGTCAGGTCGATGGTCACCATGTCAGAGCCCCGGCAGTTCAACGGTCAGCCAGTCCTTGTGACCGGCCGGAGGAGGGAGGAAGGCCGCGAGCGCGGCATCGACGTCGGAAGGTTGGGTGCTGCCCTCGTCCAGCGCGGCGATGCGCGACACGGCGTCGGTGGTCATCGACTCCGCCTTGTGCTGGATGGACTCGATCGCCTCCTTGCGGGTGTCGACCTCGGTGACGTGACGAGCCGGGGAGTCGGCCGCCGTCTCGTGGTGGCCGGCGGCGACGCGCAGCTGGTTGGCGCGCTCCTTGATGCGCGTGCGCATGGCCTCGGCAGCGCGACCGTGCCACGGCACGCTCTCGGCCCGGGCGACCGGGCGGTCGGCGGCAGCTCGGATGTCGCCGCTCTGCTCACGCAGCTGGGCGACGCGCTTACGCGATGCGGCGGAGTCGCCGTACATCGATCACACCCTTCTCGTCGTCCCCGTGCAGTACTTGTTGACCGCCCTTCCCACTGGCTCCCGCTCCCAAACCCGCAAGGTGCGTTCGTCTTCAACTGGTCTATGCCAGAAGCCGGGACCCGAGCCGTTCGAGGCCGACCGTGATCGACTCCTGCGGCCCGGCGAAGCTGAGCCGGACGTGTCGCCCGCCCGCCCGGGTGTCGAAGTCGATCCCGGGCGTGACCGCCACACCGGTCTCGGCGAGCAGTCGACGGCTGAACGCCATCGAGTCGTCGGTCAGGTGCCCGACGTCGGCGTAGACGTGAGAACGCGCCGTCCGCCGGCGCGAGCCTGTCGATGCCGAGGGAGGCGAGGCCGTCCGAGAGGAGTCGCCGGTTGCCGGCGTAGCGCTCGACGTGGGAGTCGAGCTCGGCGTACGACGCCTCGGTGAACGCCGCGACGCACGCCCACTGGGCGATGACCGGCGGGCAGATCGTGAAGTTGCCGGTGAGGATGTCCACGGCTCGACGCAACCGCTCGGGGACCAGCATCCAGCCGATCCGCCAGCCGGTCATGGAGAAGTACTTCGAGAAGGAGCTGAAGACGATCGCCTCGCGCGATGTCTCCCCGGGCGCTGCGCGACATCGCGGGCGAGGCGTACTCGATGCCGTGGTAGATCTCGTCGGAGACCAGCTGGACGCCGCGGTTCTCGCACCACGCCGCGATCGCCGCCAGCTCGGCGGGCAGCAGCATCGTGCCGGTGGGGTTGGCCGGGCTGGCGATGACGAGCCCCTTGATGTCGCCACACGCCTCGAGCTGGTCGACCGTCGGCTGGAAGCGGTTCTCCGGCCCGGTCGGGATCTCGACCACCTCGCAGCCCGGGGCGGTCAGGACGTTGCGGTAGCAGGGGTAGCCGGGTCGGGCCATCGCGACGCGGTCGCCCGCCTCGAAGGCCGCGAGGAAGGCGAGCAGGAACCCGCCGCTGGAGCCGGTGGTGACGATGACGTCGTCCGCGCTGACGTCGATCCCGTGCTGCCGCCTGTGGTGTACGGCGATCGCCGCCCGCAGCTCGGGCACGCCGGCCGCCACCGTGTAGCCGAGAGGGTCGGACCCGGACAGCAACCGGATCGCCTCGTCGCGCACCGGCTGCGGCGCTCCCGTGCTGGGCTGGCCGGCCACCGGGTTGACCGGGTCGCCGTGCGTGCGCTGGCGCTCGGCCGCGGCGGCGAGCAGGTCCATGACGTGGAACGGCGGCACGTTGGCGCGCTGGGCAACGGCCGGGCGTGAGGTCATGCCAAGAATCTAGGGGCAGCCGCGTGACGCCCTGCCCGCCGCCCGAAGTAGGAACCCTCGCCGAGCTGGGTGCCGGACGAGTAGCCGGCACCGTCCTGCGCGATGTTGGCGGCGCAGGCGCCGGCGGCGTACAGGCCGTCGATCACGGTCCCCTCCTCAGTGAGCACGCGGCCGTCGACGTCGCAGGCCATGCCGCCGAGGGTGAAGCCGGCATAGAGCGCGGTGCCGAGTGTCAGGTCGAAGGCGCCCCACGGCCCCCGGTCCTGCGGTGCCAGCCAGTCGGGGGTGCTTGTGGAAGTCGGGGTCCTCACCGCGGGCCGCGTGCTCGTTGTAGGACGCCGGGGTCTCCACCAGCGAGCCGGGCGGCAGCCCAAGCCCGGCCTCCATCTCCGGCACCGTCTCCCAGCCGTCGACCAGCGGGCACAGCGGCATGGCCGGCTCGGCCATGTGTGCGCTGTCGAGGATCAGGTAGGCGGCGGAGTCGGTCTGCTTCATCACGTTGTAGGACGTTCGTGAGTGGTAGGAGTCCTCGGCGACGAAGCGCCGGCCCTCCTTGTTGACCACGATGCCCTTCACGAAGTCGCCGGGCGGATAGAAGGGGGCGGTGATGAACGCTTCGTCCATGTGCTCCCACGCGGCGCCCGCCGACCTGCCGAGGCGCAGCCCCAACCCGTCGTCGTACGTCGATCCGAGGGTGAAGAGCTTGGCGCCGAGGCTCGGGGTGTGGGCCGCGACCATGTCGGGGTTCATCACGAAGCCGCCGGCGGCGATGACGACCGAGGCCGCGCGCACCACGCCGGTCTCCTCGAAGCGCCGCCACGCGATGCCGACCACGGCACCCGACGCGTCCTGCACGAGGTTGGTCGCGCCGGTCTCGAAGCGCACCTCGGCGTCGGTCTCGGCGAGCCGTGCGGCCAACAGGTCGAGCACCAGCCCGCCGCCGCCGGTGTCGCCGGGGCGCGGCACCTTGTGGCCGCGGGGTGCGGGTGTGGCCTGCTCGCGGAACGGCCAGACCTTCTCGTTGCCGGTGAACATCAGTCCCTCGGTGCCGGGCTGGATCACGGCCTTCTCCGGGTAGAACGACCGCTCGAACTCGAATCCCGGGGACTCGAGCCAGTCCAGTGCGCGGCCGACTCATCGGCGTACAAGCGAATCTTCGCGGCGTCCGGCGACGGCGTGACGGCCATCAGGTAGTCGAACATCGCGTCGGGGGAGTCGGCCTGCCCGGTGGCGCGTTGTACGGCGGTGCCGCCGCCGAGGTAGAAGTGCCCGCCGGACATCGAGGACGTGCCGCCGTGGACGGCCGCCCGCTCCAGCACCAGCAGCGCGCTCCCGCCCGCGCGGCCTCCAGTGCGGCGCACCCACCGGCCATGCCGAAGCCGATCACGACGACGTCGAACGTCTCGGCGTCCGCGACCGCCGACGCGTCGAGGACGGACGGCAGTGCGGTGCCCTTGCCCCGGTCGACCATGGCCCCAGACTAGAACACGTTGCAGTTTTGCGGCAGGGCGGCACCGATAGGATCAGTGCCCGACCCCGAGCTGACGAGGAATGAGGCGCGAGTGACCTTCGACGTCCACCAGCTCGATTCCTTCCTGCTCGTGGGCTCCCCGGTCACTCTGGCAGCGATTCTCGCGGTGCGCCTGTCGACCGGGGGTCGGGCTGCCCAGCCTGCTGTTCTACCTGCTGATGGGGGTGCTGCTCGGCGAGGCCGGGCTCGGGATCGAGTTCGAGGACGCCCAGCTCGCGCACGCGCTCGGCTTCGGTGCGCTCGCGCTGATCCCGGCCGAGGGCGGTCTCACCACCAACTGGCGCGAGATGCGGCCCTCGATCAAGCTCGGGGTCTCGCTGGCGACCGTGGGGGTGGCCATCTCGGTGGCGGTGGTCGCGGTGGGCGCGCACTTCCTGCTCGGCCTGCCCCGGGAGCTCGCGATCCTGCTCGGCGCGGTCTGCTCGCCGACTGACGCCGCGGCCGTCTTCTCCGTGCTGCGCGTCGTGCCCCTGCCCAAGCGGCTCACCGGTGCTCTCGAGGCGGAGTCGGGTCTCAACGACGCACCGACGGTCGTCCCTGGTCTCGGTCATCTCCACGGGCGCAGCGGCCGAGAGCGGGCTGCTGGCGGTGTCTGGCCTCATCGTCTTCGAGCTCGCCGCCGGTGCCCTGATCGGAGCCGTGGCCGGCTTCGCCGGCGCCCGGGTGATGCGCCGCATCGCGCTGCCGTCCTCGGGTCTCTACCCGCTCGCGGTCCTCTGCCCGGCCTTCGTGGCGTACGGCGGAGCCTGCGGCCGTGCACGCCTCCGGCTTCGCGGCCGTCTACGTCGCCGCGCTGATCCTCGGCAACCGGGAGCTCCCGCACCGGATCGCCACCGGGTCGTTCGCCGAGGGCCTCGCGTCGCTGGCCCAGATCGGGCTGTTCGTCATGCTCGGCCTGCTGCTCTCGCCCGGTCGGATCACGCTCGAGATCGTGGGTCTCGGCATCGTCACCGGGCTCATCCTGACGTTCGTGGCGAGGCCGCTCTCGGTGCTCGTGAGCTCGGTCGTGCAGCCCATGCCGTGGCGTGAGCTGTCGTTCATCTCCTGGGCCGGGTTGCGCGGCGCCGTACCCATCGTGCTCACGACCATCCCGCTCGCCGAGGGGGTCGACGGCGCCGACCGGCTCTTCGACATCGTCTTCGTGATGGTGGTCGTCTACACGATGCTCACCGGTCCCACGCTGCCACTGGCGGCGCGGTTCCTGCGCGTGGCCGGGCGGTCCGAGCCACGCGGGCTCGACGTCGAGGCCGCTCCGCTGGAGAAGGTGGCGGCCGACCTGCTCCGAGTCACGATCGCCCCCAGCTCGCGCATGCACGGTGTCGAGGTCGGCGAGCTGCGGCTGCCACCCGGGGTGTCGGTCTCGATGGTGATCCGCCGGGGGCCGGGCGTTGGTGCCGGAGCTGCGGACGGTCCTGAGGCATGGCGACGACCTGCTGGTCGTGACCCCGCGCAAGGTGCGGGAGGCAACCGAGGAGCGGCTGCGCCGGGTCTCCTCCGGCGGCCGGCTGGCGCAGTGGCTGGACGATCCGAAGAAGCGCGACTAGTTAGGGCGTGCCTCCTACTGACTTTCGGGCGGGCTGCAGAACGTGGAGGTCTCGACGGCGGTCACCGACTCCACCTCCTTCTCGCGCAGCGCCTTGAACGACTCGCCGACCACGACCACGATGCCGCGGCCGAGCTCCTCGCCCGAGACGACCTTCGCGCCCTTGAACTGGCGCGCGACCGGGTGTACGGCCGCGTTGCGGGGCTCGTCGCTCCAGATCTCGACGCCGTCGATCTTGGCGGGGGCGTTGTCGCTGTCGGCGCCGACGAAGCCGCGCTCCTCGAGCTGCTCCATCGTGGCGCCGGCCGTGCCGTTGCGGTCGCTGCCGTTGTAGACACTGACCGCGACCTGGTCGTGGAACACCCGGTCGCCGACATTGACGGTGACGTCGGTGCACAGCGGCGGCGGCTCCGAGCTCGGGAGCGGCTTGGTGGCCGCCTGCCAGCCCCAGACGGCCGCGATGAGCAGCAGCCCGACGAGGGTGAGCAGCGTCAGTGCGGACTTGACCGATGCCGTCATCAGGCCGCCACCTCGTGGACCCGGGCGTGCAGGATGTTGCGCTGGTGCAGGGCCGCTCGCAGTGCGCGGTGCAGGCCGTCCTCGAGGTAGAGGTCGCCCTGCCACTCCACGACGTGCGCGAAGAGGTCGCCGTAGAACGTCGAGTCGTCGTCGAGCAGCGTGGCGAGCTGCAGGGTGTCCTTGGTGGTGATCAGGTGGTCGATGCGCACCTGCCTCGGCGGGATCTTCGCCCAGTCCGCGCGGCTGCAGGCCATGGGCGGGATAGGGACGCCCATCGCCCACCCGTTTGAAGATCACGCCGCGACTATATAGACGAGCCGGGCTCGACGCCCTTCGGCGACGGGCCTGACTACGCTTCGACCATGACGCAGACTCCCGAGCCGCCGGCCACGCAGGACCCGATCGCGGCGGCGGTCGCCCCCGGCTACACCTTCGAGGGAACGGCGCTGGAGCTCGGTGGGTTGATGCTCAACGCCAGCGACCTGTCCGACGTGAAGATCCGGATCCCGCTCGGGATGCTCAACCGCCACGGCCTCGTCGCCGGCGCGACCGGCACGGGCAAGACCAAGACCCTCCAGCTCCTCGCCGAACAGCTCAGTGCCAACGGTGTCCCGGTCTTCGCGGCCGACATCAAGGGCGACCTCTCCGGCCTCAGCGTTCCGGGCGAGGGCGGCGAGAAGATCACGGCCCGCGCGACGTCGGTCGGCCGGGAGTGGACCGCGACCGGCTTCCCCGACCGAGTTCTTCGCCCTCGGAGGCCGGGGCATCGGCGTACCGATGCGGGTCACGATGACGTCGTTCGGACCGATGCTGCTGAGCAAGGTGCTCGGCCTCAACGACACCCGGGAGTCCAGCCTCGGACTCGTCTTCCACTACGCCGACCGGGCCGGGTTGCCGCTGCTCGACCTCGCCGACCTGCGCGCTGTCGTGCAGTTCCTGACCAGCGACGAGGGCAAGGCCGACCTCAAGGGACTCGGCGGACTTTCGAGCGCGACGGCGGGTGTGATCCTGCGCGAGCTGATCTCCTTCCGGGCCCGGGGCGCCGACGCGTTCTTCGGCGAGCCGGAGTTCGAGTCGAGCGAGTTCCTCAGGGTCACCGAGAGCGGCTTGGGCGTCATCAGCCTGATCGAGCTGCCCAACCTGCAGGACCGCCCGGCGCTGTTCTCGACGTTCCTGATGTGGCTGCTGGCCGATCTCTTCCACGACCTGCCCGAGGTCGGCGACATCGACCGCCCCAAGCTGGTGTTCTTCTTCGACGAGGCGCACCTGCTCTTCAACGACGCGTCCGACGCGTTCCTCGACCAGATCGCCCAGACGGTGCGGCTGATCCGCTCCAAGGGCGTCGGCGTCTTCTTCGTCACCCAGAGCCCGACCGACGTGCCCGACGAGGTGCTCGCCCAGCTCGGCTCCCGCATCCAGCACCAGCTCCGCGCCCACACCCCCAACGACGCCAAGGCGCTCAAGCAGACCGTCAACACCTACCCCACCTCCGCCTACGACGACCTCGGCGAGGTGATCACCAGCCTCGGCATCGGCGAGGCAGTGGTGACCGTCATGAACGAGCGCGGCGCTCCGACCCCCGTCGCCCTGGACCCGCCTGCGCGCGCCCGAGTCGCTGATGGCGATGGCCGACGCCACCGCGATGGAGGCGGCCGTCAAGGCCAGCCCGCTCCACGCGAAGTACACCGAGGTCGTCGACCGTGAGTCCGCCCGCGAGAAGCTCGCCGCCCGCATCGAGGAAGGTGCCAAGAAGGCGGCCGAGGACGTCAAGGTCAAGGAGATGGCCCGCGAGCAGAAGAACGAGCGCATCACCACCAAGGCGAAGAAGGAGGAGGACGGCATGCTCGAGACGGTCGTGAAGTCCAGTGCCTTCAAGGACTTCATGCGTACGGCGGCGCGCGAGGTCGCCCGCGGAATGTTCAAGTCCGGACGACGATGACCCACGGGGACGACCTGCGCCGGCTGCTGGACCTCGAGGAGATCCGGCAGCTGAAGTACGCCTACTTCCGCTGCGTCGACACGAAGGACTGGCCGGGTGTGGCGGCCTGCTTCGTGCCCGAGGCGACGGCGGCGTACCCGACCCGGGAGTGCGCCGATCGCGACGCGATCCCGGAGTTCCTCACTTCGTCGCTGGTGCCCGACCTGATCACGATGCACCATGGCCACCACCCGGAGATCCACGTCGACGGCGATGAGGCGACCGGCACGTGGCACCTCCACGACCCGAGTCTACGCACCCGCCCACGACTTCGCGCTCGAGGGCGCCGCGCTCTACTCCGACCGCTACGTCCGCACGCCCGACGGCTGGCGGATGTCGCACACCGGCTACGAGCGGATCTTCGAGAAGACGCGCACCCCGGGCGACGCCACGATCCAGCAGGGCGCCCGTTCCCGCGGCGAAAACAGCTAGGTCCGGCTGCGCACGCGATCGATCAGGTCGGTCGTGGAGATGTCTTCGGTGCGTGGCACGAGGCGAAGCAGCCCAGCGGTGACGGCGGGTCCGTAGACGTCCGCCGCCCCTGACGCGTCGACGTCGTCGCCGTGCACCACGAGCCCGAGGTCGTGCTCGTCCGAGAAGGCCTGGGTGATCCGCAGCGGCGCGTCCGGGATCACCTCGTCGACGTAGCGGCAGGCTTCGATCACGATGACGCGTTCGGCCGGGGTCATGATCGGCAGCCTCTTGTACGCCGATGCGCTCTCGTCCGAGAGCACGCCGACGACTGGTGGTCACCGAGCTCACGAGCCGCGCGTAGGAGAGAAACGTGTCCGGGGTGGAAGAGGTCGCCGACCATGTCGACGTAGACGCGCTGACTCACATTCCTGTCTGGTGAGCTCGGTCGCTCGCTCGTGCCTCGCTCGTCTCGGTCGCTCACATCGTGGGGTCTGTCCAGGCCAGCTGCGCGACCTCGATGCCCTTGTCACGGGTGACGACGCGGGCCCGACCGGGAGCGGAGGGCTGCGGACGCAGGTTGCCGATGAGGGCACCCTCGTCGCGCGGTCCCGACAGCAGCACGCCGGGCATCGCCGAGTCGCGCATCGACTGCAGGACCGGTTCGTACGCCGCACGCGACGCGCCACCGACGCGGCGGGCCACGACGAGGTGCAGGCCCGTGTCGCGGGCCTGCGCCATCAGCGGCTGGAGAGCCTGCACCGGCGAGGACTGGGCGGTCGCGACCGAGGTCGTAGTCGTCGACCACGACGAACACCTCCGCGCCGGTCCACCACGACCGGTTGCGCAGCTGGTCGGGCGTGACGTCCGGGCCGGGGATGCGGCTCTCGAGATAGGCCGCGATGTCCTTCAGCGTCGGCGTGGCCCGGGTGGCCGAGGTCAGGTAGTTCAGGAGGTACTCGTCGGGGACCTCGCCGAGCAGCGAGCGCCGGTAGTCCACGATGACGATCTGCGCCTCCTTCGGCGTGCGCGTGCGCATGACCTCCTTGACGTAGTTGCGCAGCAGTGCGCTCTTGCCCGACTGCCCGTCGCCGTAGATCAGCAGGTGCGGCTCGGCGTTGACGTCGATGGCGACCGGCGCGAGCTCCTTCTCGTTGATGCCGATCAGGATGCGCTTCTCGTCGATCTTTCGGCGTACGGCGTCGTCGCGGATCTTGTCGAGCGTGACCAGCTCGGGCAGCAGCCGGAGCTTGGGTCCGGGTGCGCCCTTCCGGGCGGCGTTGGCGCGGTCGATGAGGTGGTCGACGCCCTCGCCGAGGGTGGCCGAGTCGCCGTCGCTGTCGACGCGCGGCACGCGCTGAGGAAGTGCAGCTTGCTCGGCACGAGCCCTCTACCGGGACGGCCAGCCGGCACCAGCGCCGCGACCTTGCGGTCGATCTCCGAGTCGACCGGGTCGCCGAGCCGCAGCTCGAGCTTCGAGCCGAAGACGTCGCGCATGGCCGCGCGGAAGTCGGCCCAACGCGTCGATGCGGCCACGATGTGCAGGCCGAAGGTGAGGCCGCGCCCGGCGAGCTGCTGGAGCTCCAGCTCGAGGTCGTCGAACTCCGCGCGCAGGGTGCTCCAGCCGTCGATGACCGGGAACACGTCGCCCCAGCCGTCGTCGGCGCGGCCCCGGGCGCGACGGGTGCGGTAGGTCTCGATCGAGTCGATGCCCCGGTCGCGGAAGTAGGCCTCCCGGCGATCGACCACGCCCCGGATCTCGGCCACCACTCGGCGTACGACATCGGGCTCGGACCGGGTTGCGACACCCGACACGTGCGGGAAGCGAGCGAGTGGCGCGAACGTGCCGCCACCGAAGTCGAGCACGAAGAACTGCGACTCGGCCGGGGTCGAGACCAGACCCATGCTGGTGACGATGGTGCGCAGCAGCGTGCTCTTGCCGGAGCGGGGACCACCGACGACGGCGACGTGGCCCGAGGCGCCGGACAGGTTGAGCGTCATGGTGTCGCGACGCTGCTCGCGCGGCCGGTCGACGGTGCCGAGCGGGATGACCGGGCCGTTGAGGTTGCGCCACTGCGGCGAGACGAGGCCGAGCTCGGGGTCCTCGACGAGGTCGGGCATCAGCTCGTCGAGGGTGTCGGGCACGTCGAGCGGCGGCAGCCACACCGGTGGGCGGGGTCGCCGACGCCGATCATCCGGTTGACCGCGATGTCGAGGAGCGAGGGCTGCTCGCCCTGCTGCTGCACCGGCATCGGCGCGACGTCGTCCTCGGTCTCCAGCGGCTCGAGCGCGAGCACCTCGGAGATCGTGAAGGGCAGGATGCCGCGCACGTGACCGCCCTCGTCGCGGCTGACCCGGGCACGTCCGCTCGGCGGTCCGGGAGACGTACGCCGCCTTGAACCGCAGCAGCGTCGACTGGTCGGGCTTCAGGTAGCCGAGACCGGGGACCGCGGGCAGCTCGTAGGCGTCGGGGACTCCGAGCACGGCACGCGACTCGCCGGCGGAGAACGTGCGCAGGCCGACGCGGTAGGACAGGTGCGACTCGAGGCCGCGCAGGCGGCCCTCCTCCGAGCGCTGCGAGGCGAGCAGGAGGTGCAGTCCGAGCGATCGACCGAGCCGGCCGATCGCGACGAAGAGGTCGATGAACTCAGGCTTCGCCGAGAGCATCTCGGAGAACTCGTCGACCACGATGAACAGCGACGGCATCGGGGCGAGGTCCTCGCCGTTGGCGCGTGCCTTCTCGTAGTCGCGGATGGAGGCGTAGTTGCCGGCGTCGCGCAGCAGCTCCCGGCGACGGACCATCTCGCCGGACAGGGCGTCCTGCATGCGGTCGACGAGGGTGAGCTCGTTGGCGAGGTTGGTGATGACCGCTGACACGTGGGGCATGTCGGCCATGCCGGCGAAGGTCGCGCCACCCTTGAAGTCGACGAGCACGAGGTTGAGGTGCTCGGGGGAGTGCGTCATCACGAGACCGAGCACGAGCGTGCGCAGGAACTCCGACTTTCCGGAACCCGTGGCACCGATGCACAGGCCGTGCGGGCCCATGCCCTGCTGGGCGGACTCCTTGATGTCGAGGTGGATCAGGCCGCCCGAGTCGCCGATGCCGATCGGCACCCGCAGCCGGTCCCGCGCCGGGCGCGGGCGCCGGGAGCTGGCCGGGTCGAAGGTGTGGATGTCGCCGAGACCGAGCAGCTCCATGTGGTCGGGGTTGGCCGAGGTGATGTCGACGGCCGCGCCGGAGGGACGCGTCGGCGCTGATGGTCTTGAGCGGCGCGATCCGTCGGGCGAATGCCTCGGCGGTGGCGAGGTCGCACTGGTCGATGAGGGCCTTGACCGGCTCCTCGCGCACGCGGACACCGAGCACGGGCAGCTTGTCGAGCTCGGGCTTGCCGCCGGCGAACTGCAGCCGAAGCCGCGTCGAGTCCTCGAGCTCGTCCCAGCGGGCCGGCATGTCCAGCAGCGTGACGCCGTGCAGGCCGTCGGGCGGGACGACATGGTTGCCGGGCGGCAGGTGGCCGCCATCGATCACGAGCAGGATGTGCGGTGTGGGCGGGCGCTCGTCGGCGCCGAACCGCGGACGGTCGCTGAGGTCGGGCGGCAGCAGCAGGCCGAGGTCGTCGATCGAGGTGGCGACCAGACGTCGCGGACCGACCGCGTCCATCTCGCGGCCGCTCTGCGCGTGCGGCAGCCACTTCACCCAGTCCCAGTGGGTCAGGTTGGCCTCGGAGCTGAGGACCGCGACGACCAGCTGGTCGGGGTTGTGGAAGGCCGTGGCCGAGCAGATCATCGAGCGGGCAGCCGAGCGCGCGTCCTCCTCGGGACCGCACAGCTCGATCCGGTCGAAGGCGCGCAGGTCGATCGACGCGGGCAGGTTGGGCTGCAGACGGTGTACGACGAGGAGTCGGTGCAGCGCGGACGCGGCCGCCGGATCGACCCGGTCGACCGGTGCGCTCTCCGGCGGGATCAGCTCCAGCGACAGCGGCTGCGCACACAGGCCGTAGCGCACGTGCAGGAAGTTGGCGTCACCCGGACCGTGCTCCCACAGACGGGTGCGTTCCTCGGCGAGCGCCGGCAGTGCGGTCGGCTCGGGGTGGTGCCACATCAGTGCCCGGCGCTGCTGGTCGGCGGCGTTGCGCGCGACCTTGCGGATGTTCGCGAGGTAGCGCAGGTATTCGGTGCGGGAGCCGGTGACCTGCTGCGCGCGCTGCTTACGCTGCCGGTCGATCTGCACGATGATGAAGCCGAGCGTGGCGAAGAGGAACATGCCGGCCGCCGGGGAAGCTGCGGGTGCGGTTGCCGCCGCCGCCCATGGTCGCGACCGGGACGATTGAACCGAGGCTGCCGAGCATCGGGATCGCGTTCATCAGGACGCCGCTGGCGCCCTCGTTCTCCCGGAGCTCCGGCGGCGGCTGCAGCACGATCTGCCCGCCCGGCATCTCCGGTTCGTCGAGCCGTTGCCCGCCTCGCAGTGCAGTGCTCACGCGTTTCCCCTAGCGCCAGCACTGTCGGCCGGCGATGCCCGGACATTCGCCACGATGATAGGTGGGTGTCCGGCGACCTACTACCCTGCACACCGTCGGCCGAACTCGGAAGCCGATGATCAGCCGGTCCAAGGGGGAGACGTGTCCGAAGCGGTGTCACCACTGATGCCGTCGCCCGGCTCTGCCGCCACGATCGCCATCAGCGTGCACGGTCCCGTGGGCGTCCCGGACATGGTCGTGCCGATCGGCGCGACCCCCGTCGACGTCGGTCGGGCCTACGCCGACCGGGCCGGCATGACCGCCATACCGCTCCTGCAGACCGCTCTCGGCGAACACCTGCGCGCCGACCGCGCGCTCGCCGAGATGGGCGTCGAGTCGGGTGCCGTGCTGATCGCCGCCACCGGTGTCCGGCGGGCCGGGGCCAGCGAGGACGACGGCACGGCCGCGAGGGCGGTCGCCGAGACCCCGCAGGTCGCTGCCGTCGTGATGGGACTCGCGGCAGCAGCCGCCGGCCTCTCTGCCCTGGTACGCCGCTCTGTCCGGCAACGACTGGCTGCGCACCGTCACCGTGGGGGTCCTGATGGCGTGCGCGCTCACCGGCGCCCTGCCCCGGGGGCGGCACGCCGAGCAGCGCACCGCGGCCGCGCCGGCCTTCGCCGCGGCCGCTGCCTACGCCGCCTTCTTCGAGCCCGGCGACCACCTCATGGGCGCCGTGGTCGCCGTTGGCGCCCCCGGCCGCGGCATTGACTGCCGCGATCACCCTCGCCATGTCGGATGCTCGCGACCCGAGTCCTGACCGTCTGGATCGTCGTCGGCTGCCTCGTGTTCGGGATCTGTGCGGTCCCCTCGTTGCTGGAGTGGAACGACCGTGTCTCGTGGGCCGTCCTGATGGTCCTCGCCATGCTCGGTGCGCGGTTCGCTCCGTCGCTCGCCATCGACGTACCCGACGAGGCGCTCCTCGACCCTGGACCGCCCGGCCGTGACGGCGTGGTCGGCCCGGGACAAGACCAGCAGCCGACGCGGGCGTCTGGTGATCCCGGAGACGGCGATGCGACGCCTCGTCGAGGACGCCACCGGGACCGTGACCGCGTCGTGCGCAGCGATCCTGCTGCTCACCCTGATCGCTGCGCCGCTGCTGCTGCACACCGCGAACATCGACCCGGACCGCATCGGTGCGCGCTGCCTGACGTTCTTCGCCGGTGCGGCGATCCTCCCGGCTGCCCGGCAGTACCGCCACACGGCGGCACGCCGATTGCTGCGCGCGGCGGGGCTCGCGTGCTGGCTGTGGCTGGTCGCCTTCGAGATCAGCGACCTGACCTCCACGTGGACGACGTGGGGCCCGGTCGTCGTGACTCTGCTCGGTGCGATCAGCCTCGCGGCTGCGGTCGCCACCGGTCGCGGGTGGCGCTCGGTGTGGTGGTCGCGCAAGGCCGAGGTCGCCGAGTCCCTGACCGGTGCGCTTGCCTTCGCCTCGACCGTGGTTGCGTCCGGTCTCTTCCGTGCCCTGTGGGAAATGACTTCTTGATGTTTAGCCCGGATTCGCCTGGGTACATCGATGTCAGCGCGGGGGGTCGGGACGTCTCCCCGAGCGTGACATTCAGAGCACCACCCACACAGTGAACTCTGGCGGGACAGACCCGCCGAGGGGGAAGGATTGAGATGAGCAACCTCAGCCAGACAGAGAAGGCGCTCTCCAAGGGAGCCGAGTTCGTCAACACGGCCCGCGGCGACGTCAAGGGCAAGTGCAACACCCTGAGCGACCGCGTCAACGAGATGATGGGCGGCTGGGGCGGCCGGGGCGCCTCGTCCTTCGGCAACCTGATGGTGGCCCGGCAGGAGAAGCAGGACTCGATCCTCCGGGCCCTCGACCAGCTGGCAACCTCCATGCAGGAGACCGAGAAGGACAACGTCGCGACCGACCGGGGTCAGTCCGACGCCCACCTGAACCTGCAGAACCGCCTCGGCTGATCGCCGCGACCACCCAGACCTAGAAGGAGATAGAGATGTCGTTCGACGGAATCAAGGTAGAGCACGGCAAGCTGGACACTGGCTCGGCTGATGTCATGGCCGCGGCCAAGGAGATCCAGGCACGACTCGACACCCTCGAGGACGAGCTGAAGCCGCTCGCCAGCGACTGGACCGGTGCGGCCAAGGAGGCCTACCGCGAGGCGAAGGCGACCTGGGACAAGGCGATCGCCGACATGATCGTCCTGCTCCAGCAGGCCAGCGCCAACGTGGACACGTCCAACCGGGAGTACAAGGCCGCAGACGCTCGCGGCGCCGGCCGTTTCTGATCCGCATCACGATCGATCTGCTCTTCAAGCCGGTCGCCCTCTCGGGGGCGACCGGCTTTGGTCATGCCGGGACCAACACGCTGGCATGTCGTCGCCGAACGCCCGTCCATATAATCTGCAACCGATCGGCGAGCGGGCCACTCGGAGGCCCGGAGAAGTCATCGCCGACCCACGAACCACACGGGGGACCACAGCATGAGCCAGACGACGCCCGTCGGATCCGGACTCGTTCGGGTGACCGTCGCCTCGGGCTCCCGACGCGTTGACCTCGTCCTCCCCGGTGCTGTCCCTGTGGCCGAGCTCGTGCCCGAGCTGGCGCGCAGCGTCGGCATCCTCGACGCGAGCACGGTCTACGGCGGATACCGACTCGTGGCTCAGGACGGACGGCGGCTCGCCAACGACGCGGGCCTGCTGATCCGGGGCATCGAGGACGGCGGACTGCTCACCGTCACCGCCGGCATCGACGACGAATCGCCCCGCGTCTACGACGACATCGTCGAGGCCATGGCTGATGTCGTGGAGCACGAGCTCCAGCCCCGGGAGGCTTCCGCGGGTCGCCGTACGGCCCTCGCAGCCGGCGGCCTGCTGCTCGGTCTCGGGGCACTCGCACTGCTCCTGCAGGGCGAGAGCGTCATGGGCGGCCTCGCCGCTGCGACCGCGGCGGGCCTGCTGGTCGTCGGCGGCATCGTGCTGGCACGCGGTCAGGACGAGCCCGACGCGGGTGTCGCGGTCGCGCTGATCGCCGTGCTCTACGCCGGCGTCGCCGGGCTGCTGCTCGCCCCCCGGCGAGCTGGGCTCGTGGCAGTGGCCGCTGCCGGCGGGGTTCTTCGGCGCACCACTGTCCACCGCCGGCGCCGCGATGCTGCTGGCCGGGGTGGTCGCCGTGGCCGGGCTCAAGGAAGGACGGTCGCTGGTCATCCCCGCGATCGTCGTCGGGGGCGATCCTGACCGCGAGCGGCCTGCTCATGCAGGTCGCCGAGTTCGATCCCAGCGTCGTGTTCACGGTGCTGATGACGCTCGTCGTGCTGGCGGGCAGCATCTTCCCGTGGCTGGCACTGGGCGTCACCGGCACGAAGGTCGACCAGATCTACTCCCTGCACGACATCACCGCCGACCCCGACGAGATCGACCCCGCTCAGGTGGGCGCCGATGCGCGGGTCGCGCACGAGATTCTCCCGGCCGTGTCGGCCACCGTCGGCACCCTGCTCGTGCTGCTGGCTCCACTGGCCGTGAGCCGCGGCGTCTACGGCACCATCCTCGCGGCCGTGTGCTGCCCGGCCGTCATGTTCCGCACCCGGCAGTACCGCGCCGGATCCGAGGTGATGGCCGGTCTCGTCTCCGGCATCCTCGGGCTCGTCTCCGTGGCCCTGTCGATGCTGCTGATCCACGACGGCTGGAGGGCGGGCGCCGCCATCGCTCTCGCGGTCGTCGGCGCCGTACTCCTCGTGTCGACGCTGGTGCCGGCGTCGCCGTCCGTGCGCCGCGGTCGGATCGGCGACGCGGTCGAAACCGCGACGTTGCTGTCCCTGCTTCCGCTGATGGTCGTGGCGGCCGGCTTCTTCAGCGCGATCCGGGGCTGAGACGTGGCCACCAAGAAGGACCTCGTCGAGGCCCACTCCTTCAGCAAGCGCCGCCTCGTCACCGCGTTCATCAGCGGCGCGCCGGGCGGCCGCGAGGTCGAGCCCGTGCGCCCCGGGCGGGTGCTCATCGGTGGCGTGGCCATCTCCCTGTTGCTACTGGCGGGCGCGGCCATCGCCGGCTTCCTCATCGGCCGTCCCAACTCGCAGTGGCTCGAGGCCGGCAGCTTCGTCACCAGCAAGGACACCGGCGAGCAGTACGTCGTCCTCGAGGGCGGCGACGACCCCGTCATCCGGCGCGTCCCCAACTACATCTCCGCGCAGCTGCTGCTCGGCGAGTCCGACCTCACGCCCTTCCGGGTCCGCGACAAGTACATCCGCGAGGTCACCCTCGGCGAGGACCTCGGCATCGACGACGCGCCGGCCGGCCTGCCCGATCCCGAAGGCCTGATCCCGGGACGGATGGACGGCGTGTACGGCGCCCGGCGAAGGGATCCGTGTCGCGGTCGCACGCACGCCGGCGGTCAACGAGCTCACCGGCACCGCGTTCCTGGTGAGCAGCGGCGGGGCCGTGTCGCTCATCGCTCCAGACGTTGCCGGGCCGGACGGACGGGCCTACCGGTTCGAGCTGCCGAGGAACCCGACACAGGCGGGCACGATCGCCGACCGGCTGGGCTTCGGCGCCCTCGAGCAGGCGCCCGAGGTGAGCCGGGACTGGCTCAACCTGTTCCCGCCCGGTGAGCCGTTGACCGTCGAGGCGTTCGGCGTCACCGGGACGGGCCCCGCTGACTACCCGGCCGGCGTCGTCGATGCCGACCTGTCCGGGTTCAGGATCGGTGACCTGCTGGCCTCCCCCAACGGGAGCTACTACCTGCTCGCCGACGACGGCCCCCAGCGGTTGGAGGAGTTCGCGTCGACGGTCTATCGCGCGGTCGGCACTGAGGCGCAGACGATCGACGCAGACCTGAACGCCGAGTTCCAGTCCGCGGAATACCCCGCCGAGTGGCCGCGGACGCTGCCGGATGCCGCCCCGGCACTGGAGATGTGCGCGGTCCTGCACCCCGACGCCGACGGTGGCGCGCGTCGCCCTCGCCGACGACCCCACGGGCGAGGCCTCCTCGGACGGGCTCGCCCGGGGCCGCAAGGACGTCGAGGTCCAACCCGCCGGCGGTGCCTACGTCGAGTCCGGATCGGTCGACCCGGCGAGCGACGGCACGCCCTATGTCATCGACTCCGCGGGCTACAAGTACGAGCTGGTCGGCCCCGAGGTGCCCGACTTCATCGGCTACGGCGACACGTCCGCCCCCGTCGTGCCGAGCGTGTGGATGCGCTTCTTCGACGACAAGGTCCAGCTCTCGGTCAACCTGGCGCGACGCGTGCCCGCGGACGCACCGCCGGCGGACGTCGCCGAGGGATCATGAGACGACGTTCCGCTGCGGCACTGCTCGGGGTCGGCCCGGCCGGCTCGGTGCTGCCACTCGTCGGCGTCGGTGCCTCGACGGGGTTGACGTCGGCGTACGCCGCAGAGGCGGTCGAGTGCCGGGAGACCGTGCTTCCTGACACGGAGCTGGTGGCCGGCAGCAAGGTCACGAGCAACCCGCCGCTGGAGCGGATGCACGTGCCCGAGGCGCAGGAGATCACCAACGGCAGCGGCGTGAAGGTTGCTGTCATCGACAGCGGCATCCGACCCGGACTCGGGATGGACGTCGCTCCGGCAGTCCGGATCCCCGGCGTGCAGGGCGTCCTGCTGTCCGGCCACGGGTCCATCGTCGGCGGCCTGATCGCGGGACCCGACGGGGTGGCGCCGGGTGCCCAGCTGGTCGACATCCGCGTCTTCGACGCCTCCGAGGCGGATGTGTCGCAGGGGGAGAAGAGCGTGACGTCCCGGGGCATCGTGGACGGCATCCAGCAGGCGATCGCGCTCTACCCGAGCACCCGTTTCAAGGTGGTCAACATCGCGCTGTCGGTCCCGACCGACGACCCCAACCTGCGGGCGGCGATCAAGGAGCTGCTGAAGCGCGACGTGGTCGTGGTGGCCTCGGCCGGCAACGCGGCTGACGAGTCCGACTCCGAGACGTTCAAGGGGACCGACAACAACGACGCGCCCGTCTACCCGGCCGACTATCCCGGCGTCCTCGCCGTCAGCGCTGCGCCCCCGCCCGGTGGCACGGCCGTCGGCTCGGTCGTGCCAAACGCGGACACCGACCTTGCAGCGCCCACGTACGGTGCGATCTCCGTCAACGCCAACGGTCAGCGCTGCGACGTGTTGCAGGTGGCGACCTCATGGGCAGCGGCCGAGGTGAGCGGCGTCGCGGCCCTGCTCCGCGCGCTATCCCCGGGACACTGCGAAGCAGACCATCGCCCGGTTGATGGCGACCACCGAAGGGTCCGAGCTGGCACCGAACCCCCGGACCGGGGCGGGGATAGTCCGGGCCCACGACGCCCTCACGGCCGCGCTGGCGCCCGGGAGGAGCGGGAAGATCGAGCGCTCGGTCCAGCAGGACCGGCGCGACTCGATGCCGCCGCCCCCGCCGGCCCGGCTCGACCTCTTCGGTTCCTCACGCGCCCTGCTGCTGTGGTTCGGGCTGGCCGGCGGAGCACTGATGGCGCTGGCCTTCATGCTGCGGTCGTTGACGCGCCGCTGACGCGGGGCGGGTTCGCGACGCTAGCGCGTGCGCCGGCGCAGTCGTGCGACCTCGGTGTGGATCCGATCGGTGACGTAGTCGACGCGCCCGGTTCCGTCGACCTCCGCGAGCAGCCCGCGCGCGCTGTACTCGGCTGCGAGGGGAGCGGTCTGCTCCGCGTAGATCTCCTGTCGGCGCCGGATCACGGCGTCGGTGTCGTCTGCCCGTCCTTCCACCGCGGCGCGATGCAGCAACCGCTGGATGAGCTCCTCCGGCTCGACGGCGAGGATGAGGACGCCGTCGAGCTCCACCGCCGGGTCGGCGAGCATGGCGTCGAGCTCCTTGACCTGCTCGACCGTGCGCGGGTATCCGTCCGGGAGGAAGCCCCGGACGCAGTCGGGCTCCGCGAGTCGGCCACGGACCATGGCATCGGTGATCTCGTTCGGGACGTAGTCGCCCGCGTCCATGTATGTCTTGGCGGTGATGCCGAGAGGGGTGGCTGCCGCGACGTTGGCTCGGAAGATGTCGCCGGTGGAGATGGCGGGGATGCCGTAGCGGTCCGCGATCCGGGTTGCACGGGTGCCCTTGCCGGCGCCGGGCGGGCCCATGAGGATCAGTCGCATGTGGTTCCTTTCGAGATGTTCGAGCTGTTGAGGGGGAAGTTCACTCGGCAGGAGCCGCAGGGGAGTGCGTGACACGGGAGGCATGCAGTCGGGCGTGGGTGATCGCGGCCGGGGTGTCGTCGAAGAGGTGGCGCTCATGGGCGAGGTGTCCGTACACACCCAGCTCCCGCAACACCTGTTCGTGGGCGGGCTGGACCCCGGAGAGAAGGACCGTGACGCCGCGTCCCTCGAGTCGGCTGACGATGTCGGCCGGGACGTGCGCCCCGGTGGCGTCGATGGTGGTGACACGCGACATGCGCAGGATCACGACCCGGATGTTGCTCACGTCCGCGAGCTCGAGCAGGAAGTCGTGCGCTGCGGCGAAGAACAGGGGTCCGTCGATGCGGTAGGCGACGATGTGCTCATCGAGGAGGGACTGCTCCTCGTCGGTGTGATCAGCCTCGTCGAGGGGCATCTCGTCCAGACGGGCGGTCCTCGCGGTCTGTTGCAGGGCGACGAATCCTGCGACCACCAGACCGAGGAGCACCGCGGTGACCGAGTCGAAGAGGACAGTGGCGCCCGCTGTGATGGCCGGGACTGCGGCATCCCCGCGAGTCGAGCGAGCCGGGGCGAGGAGGCTGGAGATCCGGATCATGTGGATGGCTGTCGCGATGAGGACGCCGGCCAGCGCCGCGAGGGGGATCTCGGAGACCCATCGGGCGGCGACCGGGACAACCGCCAGCAGGACCGGGGCGTGCGTCAGCGAGGCCAGTCGCGAGGTTGCTCCCGCCCGGATGTTGACCGCAGTGCGGGCGATTGCCGCGGTGGCCGGGATCCCGCCGAACAGGGGCGAAGCAAGGTTCGCGAGCCCCTGCCCGACCAGCTCGCGGTTGGAGTCGTGCCTGTGGCCGACACTCATGGCGTCAGCCACGGTGGCCGAGAGCAGGCTCTCAAGTGCGGCGAGTGCCGCCACTGCCACGGCCGGGAGCAGCAGGGCGTCCGGGTCGGACAGGGCGATCGTGGGCAGGCGCGGCGCTGGTAGACCGGTCGGGATCCGACTGATCGTCGCGGCCCCCGGGTCGAGGAACGAGTTGGCCGCGGTCGCTGCGGCCGGGGCGATCAGGGACGCCGGAAGGCCCGGGCGGACCCGACCGACCGCCACGATGGCGAGCGTCACGCCCACTGCCGGGCCGGCGGGAACCCACACCGGATGGGCCGCCCGGGCGCTGACGGCGTGTGCGGCCAGCACCAGCACCTTCTCGGCCTGCACGTCGACGCCGAGGGCGGCGGGCAGCTGCTGCAGCGCGATGATCGCCGCAATTCCCTGGGGTGAAGCCTTCAACGACGGGAATGGGCACGTAACGGATGAAGCGGCCGGCGCCGGCGTACCCGAGGGCGACCGGGATCAGCCCGGCGAGCAGGCCGACCACCGGGACCCCGTCCGGTCCGTGGGTCGCGATGATGGGCACCAGCACCACGGTCATCGCGCCGGTGGGTCCACTGACCTGAACCCTGCTGCCACCGAAGACGGCCGCCACGGCACCGGCGACGATCGCGGTGATCAGGCCAGCACCCGCGCCCATGCCGGAGTTGACGCCGAAGCCCGGGGCGAGCGGGAGCGCGACCCGGGCCGACCATCAGCCCCGCAGTGACATCACGACCCGGGCGCGCGTGGCTCCAGTCGCTGACCCGTGGGAGCAGCGCGGAGATGCGCCGTGCTACCGCGGTGAGCCCGGCCGGGAGGGTGCGGGGGTGAACGCGGAGGGGCGTGTCATTGCGTACGCGTGCCGGGGACCGGGGCATCGCCGTCATCCTGCACGTGGACCAGCCCCGCCGGGATGCTGCGCGCCGCCAACAGGAGGTCTCGCAGCTCCGGAGTGCTGATCGAGTAGGTCACCTCGCCGCCCCGGGCGGTGGGAGATGACCGAGGGATGAACGCCGGAGCACGGCCAGCTGCTGCGAGAGGTTGCTGGGCTCGATGGCGATCTTCTCCAACAGCTCGTGCACCGCATGGTCTCGCTCGGACAGCAGCTCGAGGATCCGGATGCGCGCGGGGTGGCCGAGAGTCCTGAAGAACTCCGCCTTCGCCCGGTAGAGCGGAACGCTCATGAGCCGGCTCCCTCCGTGCTTCGTGTCCGCGCCGTCGACGACTCGGTGGCATGAAGACTACACGACTTGCAAACATCTTCAAGTTGAGATGAGACTGGAGATGAGACTGAACTTCCTGCGAACGAAAGAACGCCGGCTCAAACTGGTGGGCTTGATCCGGCGTTTTCGCAGGTCGTGGACCTGTCACTGGCGGAGGATAGGGGATTCGAACTGGCGATCATCCCCGAACACGTTCGAGCCCTGGAACCCCGATTCACGCTCAAATCAGGCGTGAAATCCATGTCGGCGTATCAAGTGACATCGTTGTAGTACACGGATCTACAGGGTCGGTAGCACATGAGTTAGCACATGAGATGCCGCCAGCGGCTGCAATCATCCGGCCACAGATCCTGCAAACATCCGGTTAGAACTCCTGCAATCATCCGCCTAGCAGCCCTGCAATCGTCGGCATAGCGGCCTGAGACCGGTACGGTGGCGTCATGGATACGGCTGCGGTACTGGGACGCGACTACCGGCCGCGCGTGATCGACAGCGCGGTGCAACGCGCCCTCGCGGCCTCGGGGGCAGTGGTGATCGAGGGGGCGCGCGCGAGCGGCAAGACCATGACGGCCTTGCACGCCGCGGCCTCCTACGTCTTCATCGACGATGCCGACGCCCAGCGCCTACTGAAGTAGCGCCGCGCTCACTCCTCGAAGGCGAGGCGCCCGGGCTGCTCGACGAGTGGCAGATCGCCCCGGAACTGTGGAACCTCGTACGTCGTGCCGTTGACTCCGCTGCAGAGCCCGGGCGGTTCATCCTCACGGGCTCCTCGGTTCCTCCGGACGATGTCACCCGGCACACCGGAGCCGGACGATTCCTGCGCCTGCGTGAGCGGACCATGTCGTGGTGGGAGAAACTCGAAGCACCGACAGGCGCAGTGAGCCTCTCGGGGCTGTTCGACGGGGACCTGCCCAAGACCGATCTCGGCGCCGCCCCAGATCTCGACAGCGTCATCGACAACCTGCTGCGGCCCGGCTTCCCAGCGATGACTGCGCTTTCACCACCTCAGGCATCGGATCGACTGCGTGGCTACATCGACGACGTCGCACGCACCGACATCCACCGCATCGCTGACATCCGGCATGAGCCCGAGGTGGTCAAGCAACTCGTCGCCGCACTCGCGCGATCGGTCGCTTCCGACGTCACCTACAAGACGCTCGCGGCCGACATCCGCACGGTCGCGCCCGCGATCGACGAGGAGACCGTCAGCAACTACGTCGGCCTGCTCCAGCGACTGTTCATCGTCGAGGCCCAGCGCCCGTGGACCCCGGCTTTGCGATCGCGCGCGAGGGTGCGTACCTCACCGAAGCTTCACCTGGTCGACCCAGCCCTTGCCGCTGCGGCCCTCGGTGCCGGTCCCCAACAGCTACGGGGCGACCTCAAGACGCTCGGCACACTGTTTGAGAGCGCCGTCGTTCACGACCTGACCGTGCTCGCCTCGCCTATCGACGGCGAGGTCAGTCACTATCGCGACTCCAACAACAAGGAGATCGACGCGATCATCACGCTCCCCCGACGGGCGCTGGGGTGCGGTCGAGGTCAAGCTCGGCGGCCAGCAGTTCACCGTTGGGGCCACCTCGCTGCAGGCGGTGATCGCACAGGTCGACACCTCTGCGATCGGAGAGCCGGCGTTCCGACTCGTGGTCACGGGAACCGGGCCCATCCCGGTCACCGACGACGGGACGGTCACGGCCCCGCTGACCGCCCTCGCCCCCTGAGGCCGGGCCGACAAACTGTGTCCGGGGATATGCCCCACCGGCAGCGTCTGCGCCCTCCCCGTTTGCTCGCTGCCCTTCACCCCCGACCTCGGTCAAACCTCACCTCTCCCCGCCACTCCACCTGCCCCATTCCTTCACATCCGCCACAGCCACACACCCGCTCCTCGCATCCCCTCACCACAGCCGCTCCTCAAACCTCTCGCTTCTGAATGCACGGATCCTTCGGTTCCACAGGTGTCCTGTCGTTCGCCGCGCTATGGCAGTCGTTAGGCGTTCAACTCTATGTCGCAATCCTTGCCACGGCGGCTGCCGTGACGTTTCGACGCACTGCGACCGCCGCTCTTATGGTGCTAATTCCGTCTGCATCGACGTTTGCCCTGACGCCCCGGCTCCAAGCGAATGGTTTGTCAGAACTCACGGTCGTTTCGCCGCTGGGGCCGCTATTGGCAATGGTACCCGCCAGCGTCATGGGGAGGTTCGACTCTGAGGCGACCCATGCACTTGCCCGGATGATCGTCTGGGTCTTCCTTGGCCTGCTCGCGTTCGCCGTGGCCGTGCGTCCCAAGGATGGTTGGGCGCCGCGTCGCAAGCGAGCGATGCAATGTGTCAACGAGTTGCGAAAGCGTGCCTCGTTGTCCTGAGAAGGCAATCGCGCCCATGCGGCGTAGGACGCGTTCCACTGATTCAACGCCGGCGCGAAGATCTCTGACTCACACGGGTGTCACGCGGTTACATGCCGACGATTCAAGCTCGGCGTCAGGCAACTCTCGCTTCCTGCAATTGCGTCTGCTGACAGTTGGTTCAGCGAGAAGCGCCCATCTGCGGCAAACGTAGCGTGGTGGACTCGCGGTCCAACGCGTCAGGGTCTGCGATGCATTGGGCCCGTCCTCAGGATCCGCCCTTCTGCGTCGAGCAACTCCAGTCGGGCATTGTCGAGTCCGAACTCCCCCTTGTACATGAACAGCACTACCCCGTCCTCCACAACGTCTTCGAGGATCCGCCCCTGCATAGCGTCGGTGGCTCGGGCGGAAACAGCTGTCGGGATGGCGACCCAGCCTCCGAAGACGGCTCTCTCGCCCGAACCTCCGCCCCAGCCTCCCCACGTCTGCCAGACATCACGATCACCGGTGAGATGCGCGCTTCCCATGAAGCCGCCGGAACGCTGCCACGCTCCTCCCCGATGCACGCGCAGACCGAAGACGCCCTGTCGCTGCGCACCCTTTCTGTCTTCGAACGTCACAGCGAACGTTGCGTCCCCGCCGACGTGCTTCTCCCTGACGATCTCGAAGGAGTCCTCAACGGGGCTGTACTCGGCGATGACGACGTCGCGAACAGCGTTGCGCGGATTGCCCTGCACCTTCATCGCGTGACCTCCGTGGTCTGTGGCCCCTGGACGAGGATTCTGGTAACGACGATAGCCGTGGCCACCAGCCGCACTTCGACGCTCGCAGGATCCTGCCATGCCTAGCGGAGGTGCATCCTTCACACGTCGCGGCCATTCTCAACCGTGGGGACGATATGGCGCCTCACCTTGTGGCTCTCACAACGCACCAGATTCGGTCGTTTTCGGTAGGAGCGTGAGAGTCGGCCGGGAGCCTTCGCTACCCGTCCTATGTACGCTCCTGCGAGTGGCGAACGAAGACCCACGGGTCAGGTTGATCTCGGACAATATGGAATGCCGAGCTCGGGAGGACTCACTCGATCACCTGCTCGGTGCTTCGGCGATCCGGCATGTCCTATTCGACGCTGACGGGGTTCTGCAGATCGCCCCGGGCGGCTTGTATGCCGCAATGGAGCCCTACCCGGGCGACCGGGCGCGGGAGTTCCTGCAGCAGGCGTTTAGGGACGAGCTCCCGACCTTGGCCGGCGAGGGCGACTATCTGCCAGTGCTCGCCGCGACGCTTGTTGAGTACGGCGTGACGGAGCCGGTCGATGTCTTCTGCCGCGATGTGTGGCACCGGATCGAGCGGATCGAGGAGTCGTTCGCGGTCGTTGAAGCGTTGCGTCGTAACGGGTACGGCGTCCACACGGGCACCAACCGAGAGCACCATCGGGGCGGTCACATGCGCACGGTGCTCGGGTATGACGAAGTCTTCGACATCAGCTGCTACTCCTACGACCTCGGAGTCGCCAAACCCGACCCTGCCTTCTTCACCGAGGCCGCCTGCAGGATCGGTGCCGAGCCGTCGACGATCCTATTCGTCGACGACAGTGTCAGGAATGTCGAGGGCGCGCTGGTGGCAGGCCTCCGGGCCGTGGTCTGGGACGTCGAGCAGGGGCACGACGCCCTCATCGGATTGCTCGCAGGGTATGGAGTCGACGCTCAACTGACGGCCTGAGCCTGCAGACATGGCCGGACGACCCGTTCGGCCATGGGCTCGCGGGGCTGTTAAGCCTCGATCCACCGATGAACTTGGGGTTGTGAGCGCGTCGTGAAGTGAGAATGCCCTTACGTGCTGGGAAAATCGGACTTCTTCAGGGTCCCAATTCCACCAAGTACGAAGGGCATCTCGTAGATGCAACTTTGCCACACGTCGGCCGCGACCTCAGCGGTGTTCGACGATCCGAATCTCGTGTCGTCCGCCGGGTTGGTCCCGGTCCTGACTCTCGCCCGGTCCGCCGGGCTCCGGGAACTCGCTCACACGCATCTGAGCGTGCCGACCGACAAGGGCGCCAACGCCGGCTTGAAGGTCACCTCGCTGGTCGCCGGGATGGTCGCTGGCGCCGACTCCATCGACGACATGGCGCTGTTGCGTCACGGCGGGATGGGCCGGGTCTTCACCAACGCCTACGCACCCTCAACGCTGGGTTCGTTCTTGCGGTCGTTCACCTTCGGTCACGTCCGTCAGCTCGACGCCGTGGCCTCCCGGTTCCTGGGCCGGCTGGCAGCCCGGACCCCGCTGGTCGTCTCCTCGGCTGGCACCGCTGAGCGGGTGATGCTCGACATCGACGACACCATCATCGAGGTCCACGGCTACGCCAAGCAGGGTTCGGGCTACGGCTACTCCGGCGTCCGCGGACTCAACGCACTCCTCGCCACGGCGACCACAACCCAGTCCGCACCGGTGATCGTGGCTCAGCGACTGCGGAAGGGCTCGTGTGGTTCGCCGCAGGGGCGCGGCCGAGCTGATCGCGGACGCGTTGAAGACGGTCGCCTCGTTGTCCTCGGCCAAGGTGTTGGTGCGTGCCGACAGCGCGTTCTACGGCCACGCCACCGTTGGTGCCGCGATCCGCGGCGGCGCCGATGTGTCGGTAACCGTCCGGATGGATCCCAAGGTCAAGGCGGCGATCGCCAGCATCGGTGACGATGCGTGGACTCCCATCGAGTACACCGACGCGGTCTTCGACGAGCAGACCCAGACCCGGGTCTCTCGCGCCGAGGTCTCCGAGATTGGGTTCACCGCGTTCACTTCGAAGAAGAAGGCCGAGCAGGTCCCCGGACGGCTCGTGGTGCGCCGGATCCCGGACCTCAACCCGGGCAAGAACGCAGGGCAGGAGACGTTGTTCGACACCCGGCGCTTCCACGCGTTCTTCACCACCACCGACCCGGCCGTGGCCGACACCGTGGCCGCGGACAAGACCCACCGTGGTCACGCGATCATCGAGCAGGTCCACGCCGATCTGAAGCACTCCGCGCTGGCGCACCTGCCTTCGGGCAAGTTCGCCGCCAACGCAGCCTCGGCTCGTGCTGGCCGTGATGGCGTTCAACCTGACCCGAGCCGCCGCGACCCTGACCAGCCCCGGGCTGGCCAAGGCCACGACCGCGACGATCCGTCGCAAAGTCATCACGGTGCCGGCCCGGGTCGCGTCCTCCGCACGCCGGGTGACCTTGCACCTCCCGGCGCACTGGCCCCGGGAGACAGATTGGAGCGACCTGTTCACCCGGGCCTGCGGACGCCCACCACCAACACCGACGGCCTGACCACCCCAGCCGAGACCGGCACGAAGACCAACCCGGAACAACCCGGCAGCGAGGCCAGACGGATGGCCACGCCCACACACCCGATGACCCGTCGTCAGCGACCCCGACCAGTCAGCCCCTGCTCATCGGTGGATCGAGGTTAAGCCATCGTTCGCCTTCTGTTGGCCCTTGCGAAGGCGCTCAAGGTCCATTCTTCTGTTGCCAGTCAGGCATTCACTATGAACGGGGAGGAAAACATGAAGAGGATGATCGTCACTCTCGCAGCGACCGCGACCGCGACCGCGATTGTGTTTGGGACTGCGGGGACGGCAACGGCCGGTTCGGGCAACCTCGGGAGCGAAGACGTGCAACTTCGGCAGCGTTTCCACGCAGGCCTACGGCCAGTACAACATCACGTTTAACGCCTACCTTCCGAACCTCGGCGGCGCCTACACGGTTCAGAGAACGGGAGGCATCACCGCGGCCCGGAAGTACGCGTACTGGTCTGTCCCGGTCGGCCAGCGCGTCGAGTACGCCAGCAGCGGTTCGGCATCCAACACGGGCACCCTGACGAACCTCGCTTGGTTCTGTGACAACTGAACGCTCCGCGCCACACAACGCTCCAGAGCCCACCGCGCCCGGGAGGCTGTTCATAGCCCTCCTTGGCGCGGTGGTCGGGTTGCTGGTTACCGGCTGCTCCGGCGACCCCCAGCAACCAAGGCCCGAGACCGACGCGGCAAAGCAATCCTCCGATTTTCTGGACGCCAGCGTTGCTTGCATGCGCGAACGAGGCTGGGACATCGAGATTCATGAGGACGACAGTTGGTACGCACCGGGCGTCTCCGAGGAGCAATACGACGCGTATGTCGCCGACACGAACGAGTGCCAAGAACAGAATGAGACCATCGAGCAGCCTGAGGACGTCTCTGCTGAGCGCTGGAAGAGCGGATACGACGCCGTCGTCGAATCTGCGGAGTGCTTGCGCGACCGGGGGTACGACGTCCCGAAGGCTCCAAGCTTTCAGGCATGGAAGGATTCCTTCTTCGCCGGTGGCGGAGCGAACCAGTGGCTTCCTTGGGGTTTCGTCCCGGTGCCGTCGATGAGCGCAGATGATTTCACTTCCTTGGAGAAGGTCTGTCCGCAGGTCGAGCTTTGACTCCGGTATGCACCGAGGCGTCATGGTTGTGAGCCGCAGCCAGATCGCGATCGTGGTGGCATTGCTGGCGGCAGGCACGACCTTCGGTTGGGCGGCGCGTACGATCTTCAGCCCCCCACCGCCTCTGCCTGAGGGCGCCGCCTTTTCGCTCATTGACGTGCAGGAACGAGAGCTCTCCGGGTCGATCAACCTGAACGCCGTCGCTGCTTGGACCGGCGGCGACCAACTCTTGAACCAAGTGGGCGGGGTGCTCACTCAGCGACTCGTTGGCAGCGGCGACACAGTCGGTTCGGGGAGACGTCGTCTACACGGTGGATCTCGCAGCAGTTGCTGTTGCAGTGGGTGAGGTGCCGACGTTCCGCGCGCTTGTGCCGGGCGCTCGCGGTGCCGACGTGAACCAACTCCAGCGGATGCTGGTCGCGACCGGTCACCGAACTGCGGCTCCTGACGGTCTCTTCGACTCGGCCACCCTCGCGCAGCTCAACCTGTGGCAGCGGGCGACCGGACAACGTGCGACGGGATCCGTCCCCCTAGGAAGTCTCCTGTTCGTCAAGAGGCTGCCCGCGGTAGTCGGCTGGGAGGACACGCTTAACGGTGAGTCGTCCGGTGGCGGCAAGGGCGTGGTCGGAACTCTGCTGACCGAAGGAGACACGGTGGCACGGTTGTTGCCAGCGACACCTTCATTCTCGATCGATCTTCCGCCGGGGCAACGCGCCTTGGTCGAGCCGGGCATGAGAGTCTCGCTCAACTTGAAGGACCACTCCTGGTCGGCCCAGATAGATGCCATCCGGGCACCCCGCGAAGATGGCTCCGCAGTGGCCACCCTCGCCGCGATCGGCGATCGCAAGAGCATCTGCGGTCGTCAGTGCGACTCCGTTGCCATCGCCGGAGACAGCTCCGTAAAGGCGCGCATCACGGTGCTTGCCCCCGCGTCGGGTCCGGTGATTCCGACTGCGGCTCTCGTTGTGGGGCCCGACGGATCAACTGCGGTCGTTACTGACGGCGGCGAGACTGTTGCGGTGATCGTTGTGGCAACATCCGGAGGTCAGGCGCTGATAGAGGGAGTCGTTGCCGGCACCAAGTTGCGGGTGCCGGGCGATGTCGAGACGACCCAATGACGGATGCCCATCTCGTTGCCGACCCAGGTTGACTTCGGATACACCTCGCGCGGCCCGCTAGTCGTCGAGGATTGGTCTGCCGTCTTTCCTGCAGGCAGTGTCTCGGCCATCACCGGACCGTCCGGCTGCGGCAAGTCCACGCGGATCTACCTGCTGGCCTTGATGCTGAAGCTGAGGGCAGGAGCCGTCGTTCTGGACGGCCAGCGGGTCGACAACCTGTCAGACGCAGAGCGCGCCAAGATTAGAGCCCGACGGTTCGGGTTCGTGTTCCAAGACGCCGCCCTCGACCCCACGCGAACGGTGATGGCAAATGTGCTTGAGACTGCGCTCTATAGGGGCATCGACCCGAGCACTCTCAAGGCGCGGGCCATCGACTTGTTGACCGCGATGGGCGTCGACGTGCCGCCCGAGCGGTTACCGGGACAACTCTCAGGCGGTCAGGCCCAGCGGATCGCCATGTGCAGGGCCCTCGTCGGAAGCCCCACGGTCATCTTTGCTGACGAACCCACAGGCAACTCGGACCCCAGCACGGCGGACACGGTCTTAGCCATGCTGCGTGAGCAAGCTGATCAGGGTGCCGTAGTGATCGTCATCACCCATGATCAACGAGTTGCGGCGTGGAGCGACTCCCAGCACATCCTCAGATCCAAGAGCGGTGAATGATGCCCTTCACTGCATGGCTGAAGGAGGTCGTTGCCGCCGCCGGGAGTCAACGCGTCAGCACCGCCATGACCCTGCTGGTAGTACTCGGTTCTGCGGCGGTCGTCCTCATCACGGCTGGCCGATCCGCAGGAGCCGAAGCCGCTGTTCTTGCCGACATCGACGCTGTTGGCACCCGGACCGTTACGGTCCGAATCTCAACACCACAAGACGAGTTCAACGCCACCCCGGTCGACCAACTCAGCACCTACGGAGACGTAATCGAGGAAGTCACAGGCTTCGGCCCGATCGTCGATGTCACCTCAACGAGCGGTGGAGGCACACCCGTCGCCATGAGAACCGTTTACGGTTGGCTAGCCGGTTCGCCCGTGACACCCCTCGCGCCCGTCACCGGATCTCCGCAAGCTTTGGCGACCACCGACGCGGTCGAGGCCATGGGACTACTCGCCGGCAGGGGATCGATCGTCGACAGCCAAGGAACTGAGAGCCTCGTTAGTGGGCGCATCGTCTTGCCCGAACATCTGTCCTCGATAGAACCCGTTGTGCTCGTGCCGAGGGAGACCAACTCGACCGCGCGATTGTCGATGTTGACCGTCGTGGCCGATCAACCAGCAAACCTGCCGCTGGTCACAGAACTTGTCACCGACTCGCTAAGTGGCATAGATCCGGGAAACCTGACGCTAGGGACATCTGAGCAGTTGGCCGAGCTGCGCGTAGCGCTCGACGGACAACTCACACGTCAGAGCCATAGTCTGGTTCTAGGCATACTGATCGCGTCAGCCTTCGCGATCCTCGTGAATGTATGGAGCCTCTCACTCATGCGTCGTAAGGACTTCGGCCGCAGACGGGCCCTCGAGTGCGACGAGGACCATGATCATGGTCCTGATGAGCGCGCAAGTTGCCCCGGTCTCAGCTGTAGGAGCCGCCGGGGGCACTGCGGTGGGAGTGGCAGTCCTTGCAGCAACCGGCGACCCGCTGCCTACATTCACCTACCTGTTCGCCGTTGTGTCCGCTTTCATTGTGACGGCGACCACGGCAGCGGTCGCGCCCGCCAGCTGGGCA
Organism: Nocardioides sp. B-3; assembly: GCF_024703895.1. Lineage (GTDB taxonomy): Bacteria > Actinomycetota > Actinomycetes > Propionibacteriales > Nocardioidaceae > Nocardioides. The sequence continues at coordinate 1,497,258 of NZ_CP087968.1, read as the reverse complement.
GCTAGCCGCGACCCGCTGGCCGAACTTCGTGTTCCTTGATTAGCGAGTGCACGCCTACCGCCGCGTGTGATTGCGCCGACGCCGACGCCGACGCCGACGCCGGGCACTCCGGCCGCATCGTCCCGCAAGCCGACGAACCGTTCGCGGGCTGATGCAGGTCAGCGGTCCGAAGGTCGATGTGCTGTCCGGATAGCCCGTCCGGACGAATGTCCGGTGAGGGGGCGTCCACTGGCGCTCGGCCGACCCTGCGACTTGTCGCGACCCCAGAAACGGCCGAATCTGGTCGTTTCCGGTGGGCCGCCGCGAGGTCGCTCGTCGACCGGGACGACAGGCCGCGCGACACCAACCGAAACTCTCAACCGTCGCCACGGGTCTGCCCCCCGCGCCCGAGCCGAGAGCGAGTCAGTCAGTCGTCGGGATCGAAGAGCTTGAGGAACTTCTCCCTCGGGATCAGGACCCGGCGGCCGAGCCTGACCGACGGGATCGTGCCGTTCTCGATACCTGCTGTGACCGTCCGAGGGTCGACGCCAAGGGCTGCCGCGGCGTCGGTGCGGGTAATAACCGAGGCTGGGTGCGCTCCGCAGCGTCTGGATCGTCATGGTGGCTGCTCTCATGTCGCATCTCCCTATCTCGCGCGTCATGTGAAGGTCATCGACATTACACGTTCGCGCTTGTTGTTTCAAGAGCGACGGTGTACGTTTCCTATATGGAGTCACGCCAACGAGGAAATCCGGCTGGAAACACGAACGCGCAGGCAGCGGCAAACCTGCGTAGTGCGCGACAGGCGATCGGCATGGACCTGCGAACATTTGCCGAGCGGGTCAAGGAGACCGGACGGGCGATGTCGCCTTCGGCGTTGAGCAAGATTGAGAACGGCGACCGGCGGGTGGACGTCGATGACCTGACTGTCTTCGCCTTCATCCTGCAGACGACGCCGGCGGCACTGCTGGCCCCACTTGAAGTTGTCTCGCCGCCGACCGGCGTGCCCAGCGGCCAGTTCAACCTTGAGGAGATCCGAGGTCTGGGTCCGGGGTCAGGCCAAACTCACCACTGAGGACCTCGCTCGCTACTGGAAGGACGAGTACTACTCCGCGGTCAGCTCCATCCATTACTACGAGAACCTCATGATGCAGTACGAGGACGGACGTGAAGGCAACACTGTGCACCGCGCCACCTACGAGGAGCGCTTGGCCTCGTTCCGCGCACGCCGCGATGCTGCTCGCGTCCGGCTCATGGCGCTGGACCCCGATGCCCTGCCTGCCCCTCGTGACGACACGGCCGACGGGTGGGCCTGACATGTCCGAGAAGCCGGTTCGCCGTTCTCGGTCCCGGCACGCTGGATCGATCACGTCTTACGAAACCCAAAGTGGCCAGCGTTGGAAGTTCCAGATCTACGTCCCCAAGGACCCCGAGCGACCCGAGCTCGGCGATACACGGCTCACTCGTGGTGGGTTCAAGAGCCTCGACGACGCACAACGAGTGCTTGCAGAGGCATTGACGAAGAAGAAGAACAACGCGCGGTTCCAGACCAAGGTCCCAACCATCGGTGACTACGCCGAACACTGGATCGCCGGGCTGCGGCTGCAGAACTCCACCATCGAGGGCTACAAGAAGGTCATCCGCAACCACGTGACCCCCTATCTCGGCGCAATCCAGCTCGACAAGCTCACCGCCACCGGGATCGCGGCCCACTACCGACAGCTCGAGACCTCTGGCCGCCGCGACAGGACCGGGTACGGGAAGCCGCTGTCGGCCAACACCGTCTCCAAGGTCCACGTCCTGCTCGCCGCGATGCTCGACGCCGCCGTCGACGACGGGCTGATCCTGCTGAACCCCGCCAAGAAGAAGCGCGCCGTCAACCCACCCACCGCGAGCCAGTGTGCGCACAGAAGCCGGAGATCATCACCCGGACCGGCCCGCAGCTCCACGCCTTCCTGAGCTGGAACCACGACGAGCTCGATGACGAACTCTTCCCGCTATGGCGCACCATCGCCTACACCGGCATGCGTCGCTCCGAGGCGCTGGCCCTGCGTTGGGGCGATCTGAACTTCAGCACCGGCAGGCTCGGCATCAGGCGGGCCGCCGATGTGACCACACGTAACAAGGCGAAGACCACCAAGACAGGATCGGCGCGAGTCCTCGACCTCGACACCGAGACGCTTGCCGTGCTCAAGGCGTACAAGTCGGCGCGAGGAGCCATCTCGCTGAACCTCGCACGAGCGGATGCCTACGTCTTTGGCAACGACGCGGGCGAGATCCGTTCGCCCAACGAGGTCAGCCGGCGCTGGACCTCCCGCGTCCACGCGCGCAGGCCGAGCTGGACGAACTGCCTCGAGTCACCCTCAAGGGCCTCCGGCACACGCACGCGACTTTGCTGCTCGAGCTTGGGGAGCATCCGAAGGTCGTTCAAGAGCGCCTCGGGCACTCCACGATCACTACGACGATGAACATCTACAGCCACGTCACACCGACGATGCAGAAGGCCGCAGTTGATCGCTTTGCGGCTCATCTCGACGAGGCCTAGCACATATTTCAGCACATGGGCCGAGAAAGCACTCTGACCCTGGACCAAGAAGGCCCGTGTCAGACGCGGTTTACCACTGGCGGAGGATAGGGGATTCGAACCCCTGAGGGCTTTCACACCCAACCCGCTTTCCAAGCGAGCGCCATAGGCCACTAGGCGAATCCTCCGCGCAGGAGCGTACCGGTCGGTGGACGACGGGTGAAATCGAGTGCGTACGGCGACGGGCGGGCCCGGTTGGGACCAGCCGCGCACCTCACCTAGACTCTGCGCCAACCCCCACGTGGCGGCATCTTGTTGAACTCCCCCGGGGCCGGAAGGCAGCAAGGGCAGACGAGCTCTGTCGGGTACGTGGGGGGCCTTCGCATTTCCCGGTCGTTCCGCTGTGGTCGCTGTCGGTGCCGGTGCGTAGGGTTCGGGTCGTGGAGTCCCCCCAGTCACCGTTGGCGCTGTATCGCCGCTACCGGCCCGAGACGTTCGCCGAGGTCATCGGCCGGGATCACGTCACCGAGCCGCTGCGCAACGCGCTCGCCAACGACCGGGTCAACCACGCCTATCTCTTCTCCGGGCCGCGCGGTTGCGGCAAGACGACGTCGGCCCGGATCCTCGCCCGCGCCCTCAACTGTGCCCGCGCACCGATCTCGGATCCGTGCGGTGAGTGCGACAGCTGCGTCGAGCTGGCGCGCAAGGGCGGCGGCTCCATCGACGTGATCGAGATCGACGCGGCGTCGCACGGTGGTGTGGACGATGCGCGTGACCTGCGGGAGAAGGCGTTCTTCTCCCCGGTGCGCGACCGCTACAAGATCTACATCATCGACGAGGCCCACATGGTCTCCAACCGGGGCTTCAACGCGCTGCTCAAGCTGGTCGAGGAGCCGCCGCCCCACCTGCGGTTCATCTTCGCCACGACCGAGCCGGAGAAGGTGCTGCCGACGATCCGCTCGCGCACCCACCACTACCCGTTCCGCCTGATCCCGCCGCGCCAGCTCTCCGACTACCTCAGCCAGCTGTGTGCGCTCGAACAGGTCGCCATCGAGCCGGCCGCGCTGCCGCTCGTCGTGCGCGCCGGTGGCGGATCGGCTCGCGACACGCTCTCCGTGCTCGACCAGCTCATGGGCGGAGCAGGTCCCGCCGGCGTCACCTACGACCCGGCCGCGGCGCTGCTCGGCTTCACGCCGGAGACCCTCCTCGACGAGGTCGTCGACGCCTTTGCCGCCGTCGACGGTGCCGCGGTGTTCGGGGTGGTCGACAAGGTGGTCGAGACCGGTCGTGACCCACGCCGCTTCACCGAGGACCTGCTGCGTCGCCTGCGCGACCTCGTGATCGTGGCCGCGGTCCCGGACGCCCCGGCGAGTGGCCTCCTCGACGTGCCCCGGGACGCCGGCGAGCGACTCGTCGCCCGGGCCGCGCGCTTCGGGGCCGTCGAGCTCAGCCGCGCGGCCGACATCGTCGCGTCAGGTCTCACCGAGATGCGTGGCGCCACGGCGCCTCGGCTCCTGCTCGAGCTCATCTGCGCGCGCGTGCTCCTGCCCGGCGCCGACGACACCAGCGACGGCGTGATGGCTCGCCTCGACCGGATCGAGCGTCGCATCGACGTCACGGGTTCGGTGAGTACGCCGACAGTCCGGCCGGAGAGGCCAGCCGCCCCGGCTCCGACCGCACCCGCCCCGGCGCCGGCTGCGCCTGCGGCTCCCGCGCCCGTCCGGGCTGCCCCTCCCGCCGCTGCCCTTCCCGCCGCTGCCCTTCCCGCCGCTGCCCTTCCCGCCGCTGCTCCGGCCGCCCCGATGCCCGCCCCGGCGACCGCGCCGGTGCAGCACGGCGAACACGAGCCGATGTTCGCCCCGCCGCGCTTCGACGAGGCCCCCGACGACATGCCGGCCGACGAACCGACGCACGAACCCGTCCGAGCCGCGGAAGCCCAGACGCCGGCCCCGTCCCAGCCTGCCCCGTCCACTCCGACCGCGCCCGCCCCGGCGGAGACAACGGCCGGGAGCAGCCTCAGCCTCGTCGACGTACGCCGGTTGTGGCCCGACATCGTCGAGGCGACCAAGGCCAAGCGCCGCGTCACCCGGATCCACCTGACGCAGAACGCGCAGGTGATCGCGGTCGACGCGAGGACGCTGACGCTGGGCTTCACCAACGCCGGTGCGAAGGACTCGTTCCCCGGCGGGCGGGTCCGACGAGATCCTGCGCCGGGCCGCGATCGACGTGGTCGGCGCGGGAGTGGAAGATCGACGCGATCATCGATCCCAGCGCCCAGCCCGATGCCGGTCGACCCGTCGTGAAGCAGTCGGCCACGGCCCCGGTCGAGCAGGCACCCGCGGCGCCGGAGTCGCCGCCGAGCTGGGCGAGCGAGGAAGCCCCGTCGGCCGCGCCAGACTCCCCGCCGAGCTGGGCCAGCGACGAAGCACCCGCACCCGGCAGCTCGTCCGGCCTCACCGCCGCCCGCGAGGCGCTGGAGCGCTCACGAGACGCGGGCCCCGAGTCGGGAACGCCCGTCGACCACGGCGCGTTGGCCGATGCAGCAGCCGATCCTGACGACCCGGCCCCGGACACCCGGGGGATGGACAGCACCGCCCTGCTGCAGCAGGCCCTCGGCGCGAAGATCGTCGAGGAGATCAAGCACTCGTGAGCAAGCCATCCACACCAGCCCGGGAGACCCCATGACCCAGAACCCCTTCGACGCCCTCGGTGGCGGCGGCTTCGACATGAACGCGCTGCTCCAGCAGGCGCAGCAGATGCAGGAGCAGCTCCGGGACGCGCAGGAGCGGCTGACCGAGCAGAAGGTCACCGGCACGGTGGCCGGCGGCGCGGTCACGGTCACCGTCAACGGCGTCGGGGAGCTGCTGGGCGTCGACATCACCGCGGGCCAGTTCGACGGCACCGACTCCGACGACCTCGCCGACCTGAGCGACATGATCATCGCGGCCTACCGCGACGCGAAGGCGAAGGCGGAGGCCATCGCCAACGAGGCCATGGGTCCGCTCGCCGGCGGCCTCGAGGGTCTCGGCGGTGGGCTGCCCGGCCTCGGCGGTCCCGAGGGCGGGCCGCCCAGCGGCCAGCTCGGCTTCTAGGGCCCTTCGTTGTACGAAGGCATCGTCCGAGGACCTGATCGACGAGCTCGGTCGACTTCCCGGCGTCGGACCCAAGAGCGCGCAGCGGATCGCTTTCCATCTCCTGCAGGCCGAGCCTGCCGACGTACGCCGCCCGGCGGACGTCCTGATCGAGGTCAAGGACAAGGTGCGGTTCTGCTCGATCTGCTTCAACGTCTCGCAGGACGAGCAGTGCCGGATCTGCCGCGACCCGCGCCGTGACCGGGCGCTGCTGTGCGTGGTCGAGGAGTACAAGGACGTGGTCGCGATCGAGCGCACGCGCGAGTTCCGCGGCCGCTACCACGTGCTCGGTGGTGCGATCTCGCCCATCGACGGCATCGGGCCGGAGCAGCTCCGCATCCGCGAGCTGATGATCCGGCTGGCCGATGGGGCCGTCACCGAGGTCATCCCGGCCACCGACCCCAACCTCGAGGGTGAGGCCACCGCGACCTATCTCACCCGCATGCTCAGCCCCATGGGGTTGCGCGTGACGCGGCTGGCGAGTGGACTGCCAGTGGGCGGCGACCTCGAGTACGCCGACGAAGTGACCCTCGGGCGCGCATTCGCAGGAAGGCGATCAGCAGATGACTGACCAGACCTCAGAGATTCGTACGGCGGAGGACGACGAGTTCGCCGCGCAGATCGCCGACCAGATCGAGAGCTTCCTGCTGGCGCTGCGAGCCATCGCGCGCGGAGGCAACGGCGCCCGGGCGGTGTCGCTGCTGCTGCTGGAGATCAGCCAGGTGCTGCTGGCGGGCGCCCGGCTCGGGGCGCAGCTCGACTTCCAGCCACGCGAGGAGTACCAACCCGACGTCGGCCCGGAGGCCGACATCGACGACATGCGGCTGGCGCTGGCGCGGATGCTCGACAGCGTCGACACCTACAGCTTCGTCTTCGACCCCTACCTGCCCGACGTCGTGCAGAGCCAGCTCTCCGACGACCTCACCTCGATCGCGATCGACCTCGACAACGGCCTGCGCCACTACAAGCTGGGCAACGTCGCGGAGGCGCTGTGGTGGTGGCAGTTCTCCTACGTCAACAACTGGGGCAACCTCGCCGGCGCCGCGCTCAACGCGCTGCTCACCGTCGTGGCGCACGACCGCTTCGACACCGACTTCGAGGAGACCGTCGAGGCGCTCACCGTCGCCCATGAGATGTTGGACGAGCAGGCCGAGCCGCCCCGGTAGAATCGGCGGGTCGGATCGTCCCTCCCGGTCGACCTGACGGACCAGTCGTCCAACAAGATCGTCGAGGAAATAGACCGTGGGCATTGTCGTGCAGAAGTACGGCGGCTCCTCGCTCGCCGACGCCGACGCCATCAAGCGGGTCGCGCGCCGGATCGTGGAGAACAAGAAGGCCGGCCATGACGTCGTCGTGGCCGTCTCGGCGATGGGTGACTCCACCGACGAGCTGCTCGATCTCGCCGGCGCCGTGAGCCCGCTCCCGCCCGCACGCGAGATGGACATGCTGCTCACGGCGGGAGAGCGGATCTCCATGGCGCTGGTCGCGATGGCGATCTCCGACCTCGGCTTCACCGCGCGCTCCTTCACCGGTTCGCAGGCCGGCGTCATCACCGACTCGGTGCACGGCAAGGCGAAGATCATCGACATCACGCCGGGCCGGATCACCAGCGCGCTGGCCGACGGCCACATCGTCATCGTCGCTGGTTTCCGGGGCGTCAGCGCGGACACCAAGGAGATCACCACCCCGGGTCGCGGTGGCACCGACACCACTGCGGTGGCGCTGGCCGCGGCGCTCGAGGCCGACGTCTGCGAGATCTACACCGACGTCGACGGTGTCTTCACCGCCGACCCGCGGATCGTCCCGGCCGCCCGCAAGCTCGACAAGGTCTCCTACGAGGAGATGCTCGAGCTCGCCGCGTGCGGCGCCAAGATCCTGCACCTGCGGTGCGTGGAGTACGGCCGCCGCTACAACATCCCGATCCACGTCCGCTCGTCATTCAGCCAGCTCGAAGGCACGTGGGTCGTCAACGACCCCACCGATGGAGGCATCATGGAACAGGCCATCATCTCCGGCGTCGCGCACGATCGCAGCGAAGCCAAGATCACGGTCGTCGGCGTGCCCGACAAGGTCGGCGAAGCCGCCCGGATCTTCGCCGCGCTGTCCGAGGCGCAGGTCAACCCGGACATGATCGTCCAGAACGTCTCGGCCGCCGCGACCAGCCTGACGGACATCTCCTTCACGCTGCCACGCACGGACGGCCAGCTGGCCATGGAGGCGCTGGCCCGGATCCGAGCCGAGGTCGGCTACGACAAGCTGCTCTACGACGACAAGATCGGCAAGGTCTCGCTGATCGGGGCGGGCATGCGCTCGCACCCCGGCATCACCGCCAAGTTCTTCGCCGCCCTCGCCTCGGCCGGCGTCAACATCGGCATGATCTCCACTTCCGAGATCCGCATCTCCGTGGTCGTCACCGAGGACGAGGTCGACCGGGCGGTCCTCGCGACCCACACGGCGTTCGATCTCGACGCCGACGAGGTCGAGGCTGTCGTGTACGGCGGGAGTGGTCGCTGATGGGCATCAACCCGGGCATCGTGGGCGCCACCGGGCAGGTCGGCGTCGCAGTCCGCGAGATCCTGCTCGAGCGGGGCTTCCCCATCGACTCGATCCGCTTCTTCGCGTCCCCTCGCTCCGCCGGCACCGTGCTGCCGTTCGGCGACCGTGAGGTGACCGTCGAGGACGCCTCGACGGCCGACCCCGCCGGGCTCGACATCGCGATCTTCTCCGCGGGTGCGACCACGTCGCGCGCTGGCACTGAAGTTCGCCGACGCCGGCGTGATCGTCATCGACAACTCGTCCGCGTTCCGCAAGGACCCCGCGATCCCGCTCGTCGTCTCCGAGGTCAACCCCGGCGCGATCGACGCCGTGGTGGCCGCCGGTCAGGGCATCATCGCCAACCCCAACTGCACGACCATGGCGGCGATGCCGATCCTCAAGCCGCTGCACGACGCCGCCGGTCTGGAGCGACTGATCGTGTCGTCGTACCAAGCCGTCTCGGGCTCGGGCATCGCCGGTGTCGACGAGCTGCTCGACGGCGTGACCGCCGCGGGCGAGAAGGCGCGCGAGCTGGCCTACGACGGCTCGGCCGTGTCGTTCCCGGAGCCGAACAAGTACGTCGAGACGATCGCCTACAACGTGCTCCCGCTCGCCGGCTCGATCGTCGACGACGGGCTCAACGAGACCGACGAGGAGCAGAAGCTCCGCAACGAGTCGCGCAAGATCCTCGACCTGCCCGAGCTGCGTGTCTCCGGCCTCTGCGTCCGGGTGCCGGTCTTCACCGGCCACTCGCTGGCGATCAATGCGGAGTTCGGCTCGGCGATGACGCCCGAGCGCGCGCGAGCTGCTGGCCGACGCCCCCGGCGTCGAGCTGCGCGAGGTGCCGACGCCGTTGTACGCCGCGGGCAAGGACCCGTCCTACGTCGGACGGATCCGCCGGGACGAGGGTGTCCCCCGACAACCGCGGCCTCGCGCTGTTCATCAGCAACGACAACCTGCGCAAGGGCGCGGCCCTCAACACCGTGCAGATCGTGGAGCTGATCGCGGCTAGTCGCTGACTTCCACGAACCTCGTGGTCACCCACCACGAGAGGGCGTAGGTCCCCATCGCGACCAGCGGGATGACGATGACCATCCACCAGTTGTAGATGACGTCGAGGAAGAACAGCATCGCGAGCACCGCGAGCAGTCCGACCTGCGAGGAAGCTCGTGCTGCCCGGATCGTCGATCCCGAAGCCGCGCAGCAGCCAGCCGCCGATGTAGGTCAGGATCACCAGCGTTGCTACCAGCAGCAGCAGGCCGGGGCCACCGCAGGAGTCGGTGCCGCGGACGAGCTCGCAGAGCTTGAGGGACGCGAAGGTCAGGAGTACGGCGAGCAGGCCGATCACCGCACCGACGAACAACGCCGCCCGGAGTGCCGGGATGGCGGGGAGCCTGAACTCGCGCTTCTCGCGCGGCGGCTCGGGCTCGGGGTCCGGCTCCGCCGCTGCCGACGTGGCGACGACGGTCTCCGGCACGACGGGGGCCGGGGTGGGGGCCGGGGTGACCGGGTCGAGCTCGGGCGCCGGGGGCGCCGGTTCGGGCGTCGGTTCCGGCTCGGGGGTGGGCTCGGGCTCGGGGGTGGGCTCTGGTTCCGGGGTGGGCTCTGGTTCCGGGGTCGGCTCGGGCTCCACCGCCGGCATGGTGTCGTCGGCGGGTGCGACCGGCTCGGACTGCTTGGCCTTCTTCTTGCGACCGAAACCGAACGACGGGAGCTCGAGCGAAGGGCCGTCGCCCTCGAGGTTCTTGTCAGCCATGCGGCGAAGTGTGCCAGACCTCGCGGCCGATGCCGCTCCACGTGCTTGCGGCAGAATGCAGAACTCCCGGACCCACCGCGGTGGATCCGGGAGCTCACATGGTCGGGGTGACAGGATTTGAACCTGCGGCCTCGTCGTCCCGAACGACGCGCGCTACCAAGCTGCGCCACACCCCGAGCTTGCCGTCGCAATCGAGAACGGCTGCGAAGCACGGCGAGCATACCCGAGCGTTTGGGGCCCTCCGAAATCGGGTCCGTCAGGCCTTGGGGGTCAGCGTCATCAGCGTGGCCTCGGGTCGACAGGCGACTCGCAGCCGGACATAGGGATTGGTCCCCACACCGGCGGAGACGTGCAACCGGAGCCGAGCCCGGATCGCCGGGGGCGGAGTCGGCCGGGTGCCGGTGCAGCCCCTTGGCGCGGGCGGGTTCGAGGTCGCAGTTGGTGGTCAGCGCACCGACGCCCGGCAGGCAGACCCGGCCGCCGTGGGTGTGGCCGGCGATGACGGCGTCGTAGCCGTCCGCGGCGTACTGGTCGAGCACCCGCAGGTACGGCGCATGGGTGATCCCCAACCGCACGTCGGCGTCCGGGTCGGCGGGCCCGGCGACGGCCGCGAGGTCGTCGTAGCGCAGGTGGGGGTCGTCGACGCCGGCCAGCGCGATGGTCGTGCCGTTGACGGTGATCCGGCCGACCTCGTTGCACAGGTGCAGCCAGCCACGGTCGGCGAAGCGCTGCTTGAGCTCGCGCCACGGCAGCTGCAGGGGTGTGGGTGTTGCGCTGGCCGGAGTCGGGGGAGGAGGTAGCGCAGCGGGTTGCGGAAGCCGGGCGAGTAGTAGTCGTTGGACCCGAACACCGAGACACCGGGGACGTCGAGCAACGGACCGAGCGAGTCGACGACCACGGGCACCGAGCGCATGTGGGCGAGGTTGTCGCCCGTGTCGATCACCGTGTCAGGGGCCGGGTCGGCCAGCGAACGCAGCCACTGCTGCTTGGCGCGCTGGTCGGGAGCCATGTGGATGTCGCTGAGGTGGAGCACCCGCAGCGCCTGCCTGCCCGCAGGCAAGACCGGCACGGTGACCTCACGCAGGGTGTACTGCCGCGCCTCCCGGGCGGCGTACGACGCGAGGGCCGGGCCCGCGCCCATCCCCGCGCCCGGGGTCAGGCCGAGTGGGCTGCGCAGGAACTGGGGGAGGACACGCGGCAAGGCTGCCACAATGGGCCCATGAGTGCTCTGAAGGACCGTCTCCGTGCCGACCTGACCACCGCGATCAAGGCGCGTGACGAGGTCCGTTCCTCGACGCTGCGGATGGTGCTCACCGCCATCACCAACGCCGAGGTCGCCGGCAAGGAGCAGCGCGAGCTCTCCGACGACGACATCATCGGCGTGCTGTCCACGGAGGCGAAGCGTCGCCGCGAGGCCGCCGTCGCCTTCGCCGACGGCGACCGTCCGGAGATGGCCGCCAAGGAGGTGGCCGAGGGCGAGGTGATCGCCGACTACCTCCCCGAGGCACTGAGCGAGGCCGAGATCGCCGAGCTCGTCACCGCCGCGATCGAGCAGACCGGGGCCGCCGACGAGGGCATGCGTGCGATGGGCAAGGTGATGGGTGTCGTCACGCCGCAGGTGAAGGGCCGCGCCGACGGTGGCGCGGTCGCCGCGGAGGTCAGGCGCCAGCTGGGCTAACGGTTGCCGCGGCCCTTGCCGTTGCCGTTGTTGCCCTTGCCGTCGTCGTCGTCGCCGCCCTTCTTGCCACCCTTGTTGGTGGGCGGGGGCGGCGGGACGTAGCCGGTGGACTGGTAGATCCCGACCGTGTCGCCGGAACCGAGCGAGGTGCCGGCTGCCGGTGTGGTGCCGGCGACGGCATCGGCGGTGATCGAGGAGTTGATGAAGCCGGCGAGCTCGGTCACGAAGCCGTAGGACTCGAGCTTGGCCCGGGCGTCCTTGACCGACATCCCCGACACGTCCGGCACGGTCGTCAGCACGCCGGCGATCTCGTCACCGGCGGGGGCCCGGAAGTCCTCGTAGTCGAGCCGCGCGGAGATCGCGGCCATCGCGTCGCCCCAGATCGGGCCGGCGACGGTCGAGCCGAAGGCCTCACTGATGTAGGAACCGCCGACGGTCTGGCCGTTGAGGCTGACCCAGTGGCCGAGCGAGTTGGCGCCGGCCACCATGGCAGCGGTGGCGATCTGCGGGGTGTAGCCGACGAACCACACCGCCATGTTGGAGTTGTTGGTGCCCGTCTTGCCGGCGGACGGCACGGCGGGAGCGATGTCGTCCCCGAAGCCCCCGGGCTCCATCACGCCGCGGAGGACGTCGCTGACCGCATCGGCGGTGACGCCGGGCATGACGGTCTCGCAGGAGGTCGGGTAGTCCTTCACGGTGGTGCCGTCGGCCGCCGGGATCTGGGTGACCGGAAGGGCGTCGCAGTGCTTGCCGCGAGCGGCGAACGTGGCGTAGGCCTCGGCCATCGTCAGCGGGTTGGTGTCGGAGACACCGAGGATCCACGACGGCACCTGCTGGGTGATCGGGAGGACGATGCCCATCTTCTCGGCGAGCTCGATCGGCTCGCACATGCCCGTCTGCACCTCGAGCTGGGCGAAGAAGGTGTTCACCGACTGCTGCGTGCCGGTGTAGAGGTTGTAGTCCCGGTCGCCACCGGTCGAGTTCCCGACGGTCCAGCCCTCGCCGTCGCCGGCGTAGGGGCCGTCGCAGGTCTCGAACTCCGCGTCGGGGATGTTCATCTCCTGCGGAGCGTAGATGGACTCGCTCAGCGGGATGTTCTGGTTGATCGCGGCGGCCGGGACGAACGCCTTGAACGTCGAGCCGGCCCGGAAGCCGTTGGCGTCGCCGTACTTCGGGGGGACGACGTAGTTGAGGTAGGTCTCGCCGAGCGCCTTGTTCTTGCCCATCGGGCGCGACTGGGCGAGGGCCCGGACGTAGCCCGTGCCGGGCTCGACCATCGCCGGGCCGCCGATGGCCCGGTCGGTCGGGTTGACGTGCCTGGACGGCGGTGTCGGCACCCTTCTGGTAGTCCATGTCGAGCGTGGTGTGGATCGTCAGGCCGCCGGACTGCAGCAGCCGCTTGCGGTCCTTGACGGTCTCGCCGAGCGACTTGTCCTTGAGGAGGTAGTTGACGGCGTAGTCGCAGAAGAACGGCGCCTGCGACTGCTGGCAGCCGTTGGGCGACGGCTCGATGTCGAGGCCGAGCGGACGCTCCTTGAGCTTGTCGGCCTGCTCCTGCGGGATGACGTTGAGCTGGGCCATCCGGTCGAGCACCACGTTGCGGCGGTTGAGCGAGCGCTCCGGGGAGTTGGTCGGGTCGTAGCCGGTCGGGTTCTTCACGAGGCCGGCCAGCGTCGCCGACTGGAGGTAGTTGAGGTTCTTGGCGTTCTTGTGGAAGTAGTGCTGCGCGGCCGACTGGATGCCGTAGGCGCCGTCGCCGAAGTAGGCGATGTTGAGGTAGCGCTCGAGGATCCAGTCCTTGGAGTAGTTCTTCTCGAAGGCGATGGCATAGCGCAGCTCGCGCAGCTTGCGGGCGTAGGTGTCGTCGGTGGCCGCGGCCGCCTCTTCCTTGGTCTCCGCCCGGTTGAGCAGGGTCTGCTTGACCATCTGCTGGGTGATCGAGGAGCCACCCTGCACCGAGCCGCTGGCCCGGTTGGTGACGAAGGCGCGGATCGTGCCGCGGATGTCCAGGGCACCGTGCTGGTAGTAGCGGTCGTCCTCGATGGAGACGATCGCCTCGACCATCTTGCGCGAGATCTGCTGCAGTCCGACGTTGATGCGGTTCTGGTCGTAGAGCGAGGCGATGAGGTTGCCGTTGACGTCGTAGATGCGCGTCTTCTGCGCCAGCTCCTTGGCCTCGAGCTCGTCGGGCAGGTTGACCATGCCCTTGCTGACGTCCTTGGCGGCGACGCCGATGACCCCCGCGAAGGGGATCGCGAGGCCTGCGGTGAGCACGCCCAGGATCGCTGCCACCGCGGCCATGACGGCGAGATGGGACAGGACGGAAGGCCTGCGACCGGCTTCGACATGGCCCCCAGACTACGGGAGCAGGCCAGAGCCACCCATTCGCCGTACCACACGAAGGGTGCTCCTCGTGGTCGATCGGACCGGCGTCTGACCATCTGGTCTAGTCATATCGGACCATCAGTTTTAGCCACATGGTGCATTCATCAATCACTGATCCTTACGTACGGTCATTGCGGGTCGAGGAGTGGTCGCTATGGGGGCGACCATCGGGAGCCCGACGAGATGGCGGAAAATCATGTGGGTTGAAGACTGGGCACCGCGGGCCGCGTGCCGGCAGGACACTCCGGACGCACTGTTCGTGCGTGGAGCCGAGCAGAACAAGGCCAAGCAGGTCTGCGCCTCGTGTCCGGTGCGCACCGAGTGCCTCGCCGAGGCTCTGGACAACCAGATCGAGTGGGGTGTCTGGGGCGGCATGACCGAGCGTGAGCGCCGTGCGCTGCTCCGCCGTCGCCCTGCAGGCCTCGTGGCGCAACGTCCTCGAGTCTGCCCGCAACGAGCACGTCAACACCGTCACCGTCTGACCCCGGTCAGCCAGCGTCGGGTCACTCCCCGGCGAGCAGGTTTCCGACGCGCCGGAGTCCCTCGAGATCGTGCACGTCTGTCGACAGGGCGGGTACGACCGCGCTGGCGACCCCCGGGTGTTCCGTGGCCCAGCGCTCGCGCAGGTGCGCCTCGCGGGTCACGATGCGCGCCCGGTCGGCATGCAGGCGCAACAGGCCCGCCGTCGTGGAGTCGGCCTCGATCGTGTTGAGACGGTCCGCCGCGGCGGTCGCCTCCTCGACGGACAGGTCGACCGCGAGTGGCGGGCTGGCCCGGTTGACGATCAGCCCGGCCAGCGGCATCTCGTCCTCGGTCAGCCGCTCCACGAAGTAGGCCGCCTCCCGCAACGCGTCGGGCTCGGGTGCCGCCACGACGAGGAACGCGGTGCCGTCGGCCTGCAGCAACGAGAACGTCTTCTGCGCCCGCTGCCGGAAGCCGCCGAAGAGCGTGTCGAACGCGGCCACGAAGGTCTGCATGTCGCGCAGCACCCGGGCGCCCGGGATCTTGGTCAGGGCGTTGGTGATGATGCCGACGCCGGCCGTCATCAGCTTCGCCGGACCGCGCGCCGGGGCGAGCAGCAGCCGGATGAAGCGACCGTCGAGGAAGCTGCTGAGCCGCTCCGGGGCGTCGAGGAAGTCCAGCGCCGAGCGTGAGGGCGGTGTGTCCACGACGATCAGGTCGTAGGTCCCGTCCTGCTGCGCCCGGGCGTGGATCTGGCCGAGCTTCTCCATCGCCATGTATTCCTGTGTGCCCGAGAACGAGCTGGACAGGGCGATGTAGAAGGGGTTCTCCGGGATCGACTTCGCCTTCTCGGGCGTCGTCTGGCTGAGCACGACCTCGTCGAAGGTGCGCTTCATGTCGAGCATCATCGCGTCGAGGGAGCCGCCGTTGGAGCCGGAGTGAGGCACCGGGCGCGGGGTGTTGTCCAGCGCCTCGATCCCCATCGACTGGGCCAGCCGGCGGGCGGGGTCGATGGTCAGCACGACGACCTTGCGCCCGCGCTCGGCGGCGCGCAACGCCGTGGCGGCGGACGTGGTGGTCTTGCCGACGCCGCCGGAGCCGCAGCACACGATGATGCCGGTCGCCGGGTCGTCGATCAGGGCGTCGATGTCGAGGCGGGGGCGCGGTCGGTCGTGGCGGCGAGGGGGCCGACGCGCGGACGGTTGCGTTGCGACGTACTCATGAAAGTCCCTGCGCCTTCAGCTGGGCGGCCAGCTCGTAGAGCCCACCGAGGTCGACGCCGTCGGCCGGGCGGGGAAGCTCGTAGTGGGGGACGTCCGGGGCGTTCACGATCGCGCGCTGGTCGTCCTCGAGGGCACGCCGCTCGGCGTGGTCGCGGGCCTCGAGGACCGGGGCGTCGACCAGCTCGTGCGTGACATCGACCTTGGCCGCCCGGAGGTCGGCGGTGATCTTCTCGCGATCGAGGGTGCCCTTGCGAGCGGCCTTGAGGTCGGCCTTGCCGAGGTCGCGGGGACGCACGAGGTTGACGATCACGGCGCCGACCGGCAGCCGGGCCGCGCGGAGCTCCTTGATGCCGTCGGCGGTCTCCCTGGACCGGCATCTCCTCGAGCACGGTCACGAGGTGCACCAGCGTCCCGGGCGAGCGGAAGAGCGTCATCACGGTGTCGGCCCTGGGTCTTGATCGGGCCGACCTTGGCCAGCCCGGCGAGCTCGCCGTTGACGTTGAGGAACTGGGTGATCCGCCCGGTCGGCGGAGCGTCGAGCACGATCGCGTCGTAGGCGCGGGCCTTCTTGTTGCGCGCGTTGCGCCGCGCGGCCTCGTAGACCTTGCCGGTCAGCAGGACGTCGCGAACGCCGGGGGCGATGGTGGTCGCGAAGTCGATGACACCGAAGCGGTCGAGCGCTCGCCCGGCGCGGCCGAGCTTGTAGTACATCGCGAGGTATTCGAGCAGCGCCGACTCGGCGTCGATGTGCAGGGCGTGTACGGCGCCGGGTGACACGTCGCCGTCCGGCAGCCCGCGTGCGATGCGGCGCTCCTCGTAGGGCAGCGGGTCCACGTCGAACATCCGGGCGATGCCCCGGCGTCCCTCTACCTCGCACAGCAGCACGTCCTTGCCGGTGGAGGCGAGGGACAGGGCGAGCGCGGCGGCGATCGTGGACTTGCCGGTGCCGCCCTTGCCCGTGACGACGTGGAGCTGGACGCCCGACCAGTCGAAGGGCTGTTCGGCGTGTGTGGTCACCGCTGCAGGATAGGGCTCACGCCCAACCGTGGTCAGGCGCGCGGACGCAGTGTGCGAGAAAGCACATGGGCCTCGCGCAGGAGCAGCTCGCCCAGCTCGCGGCGCCGCGGAGCGCTGAAACGCTGCTGGATGCCGGTCAGGCTGAGCGCCCACTGCGGGCGCTCGTCGGCGTCGAAGACCGCGGCGGCCATGCCCCAGCTGCCCTCGACGATCAGCCCGGGGTTGACCGCGAAGCCCGCCTCTCGGGTGCGCCTGACGCGGTGGCGGACGGCGTCGGTGGTGTGGTGGTCGCCGTACTCGTCCGCGAGGTCGACGTGGGCGAGGTAGGACTCCACCTCGACGTCGTCGAGGAAGGCCGAGATCGCGAGCCCGGCGGAGGCGACTCCGAGCGGGAAGCGGATCCCCTCGTGCAGGACGTGCGACCTGATCGGGAAGCTGCCGTCCTCACGCACCGGGCAGATGGTCTCGTCCCCGCGGCGCCGAGAAGAACGCGCTCTCGCCGGTGGCGATGGACAGGCGCCTGCACGACCGGCTGCGCCAGCGCCGTCACGTCATAGCGCGAAGCGGCGGCCGTGCCCGAGAAGTAGAGCTCGGGGCCGAGCAGCCAGTGGCCGTCCCGATCGCGCTCGGCGAGGCCCGCGTCGGCGAGCGACGCCAGCAGCCGGTGGGCCGTGGGTCGCGCGAGCCCGGCGGCGCGCGCCGCCTCGGACGTCGTCACGCCCGCTGGCTCACGGGCGGAGACGGCCTTGAGCAGCGCGGCGACACGTCCCACGACGTCGATCGGAGCGTCCATCCAGTGAACGCTACTACGACTCGAGGATCGATGAGCGAAAGATCCTCGGCCACTGGATGGTCAGGCGTTGACGCCCAGACCGTGGTGCGCCTTGAATCGGGGCACCAACGAGGCTTCGGAGGAACCAAGGATGGACAAGGTCGTCGAGAGTGCGGGTGCCGCCGTGGCGGACATCCCTGATGGCGCCACGCTGTCGGTGGGTGGCTTCGGGTTGTGCGGCATCCCGTCGGTGCTGATCGACGCAGTGCTGGCGGCGGGGACCACGGACCTCGAGGCCGTCTCCAACAACTGCGGCGTCGACGACTGGGGCCCGGGTCGCCTCCTGATGGAGAAGCGCCTGCGGCGGATGATCTCGTCGTACGTCGGGGAGAACAAGGAGTTCGCCCGGCAATATCTCTCCGGGGAGCTCGAGGTCGAGCTGACGCCGCAGGGCACGCTGGCCGAGCGGATGCGGGCGGGCGGGTCCGGGATCCCGGCCTTCTTCACCGCGACCGGCGTCGGCACCCGGGTCGCCGAGGGCGGGCTGCCGTGGAAGTACGACGACTCCGGCAACGTCGCCGTCGCCTCCCCGCCGAAGCAGACGCAGGTCTTCGACGAGCGGGAGTACGTCCCTGGAGCACGCGATCGTCGCCGACTTCGGCCTCGTCCGGGCCTCGGAAGGGCGACCGGCACGGCAACCTGATCTATCGCGACTCCGCCCGCAACTTCAACCCGCTCGCCGCGATGTGCGGGCGGATCACGATCGCCGAGGTCGAGGAGCTGGTCGAACCGGGCGAGCTCAACCCCAACGACGTCCACACCCCCGGGGTGTACGTCCAGCGCGTGGTCGCGCTGACGCCCGAGCAGGCCGCGGACAAGCGGATCGAGAAGAGGACGGTTCGATGAGTTGGACGCGTGAGGAGATGGCCGCGGGGCGGCCTCGGAGCTGGTGGACGGTTCCTACGTCAACCTCGGCATCGGGCTGCCGACGCTGGTGCCCAACTACGTCGCCGACGACGTCGAGCTGGTGCTGCAGTCGGAGAACGGCATCCTCGGCGTGGGGGCCTACCCGACCGAGGACGCGGTCGACGCCGACCTGATAAACGCCGGCAAGGAGACCGTGACCGTGCGTCGCGGGGCGTCCTTCTTCGACTCCGCCACGTCCTTCGGGATGATCCGCGGCGGCAAGATCGACGCCGCGATCCTCGGCGCCATGCAGGTCTCCGCCGTGGGCGACATCGCGAACTGGATGATCCCCGGCAAGATGGTCAAGGGCATGGGTGGCGCGATGGACCTCGTGCACGGCGCCAAGCGGGTCATCGTGCTGATGGAGCACACCGCCAAGGACGGCGGGCTCAAGATCGTGAACGAGTGCTCGTTGCCGTACACGGGCAAGCGCGTCGTGCAGCGGATCATCACGGACCTGTGCGTGATCGACGTGATCGACCCGGTCACCGGCGAGGTCGCGGCCTCCGGCACGCTCGGGGACCGGGCGCTTCTGATTGGTCGAGCTGGCCCCCGGTGTCACCGAGGACGAGGTCAGGGCGAAGACGGAGCCGGAGCTGGTGTGAGGGCTGGCCTGCCCTTCGCCGTACGCGCAAAGCGCTCGGCGCGGCGCTGAGTGAGCCACATATTCGAGCTCACGAATGTGGCTCAGCCACCGCCGGGTGGCGTGTCCCCTCGCGACACCCTGACCGGAGGTGCAACACCTACATTTTCAGCGTCTGGAATGTGGGTCACTCACCGCTGGGAGAGGCTGGGGGCTGTGCGGCGAGAGGTGAAGACGCCGAGCACGCCGAGGGCGACGGCGAAGGCGAAGACCGCGAGGAACGGGTTCGAGTCCCGGCGCTCGGCCGCGGCGAAGACGACGCCGGAGATGGACAGTGCGAGCGCGGCCCCGAGAGAGTCGGCGATGGACAGGGCGGCGGAGTTGAAGCCGCGGTCGGCGTCGGTGGAGACGTCGAGCATTGCGACGCTGGTGCGCGGATAGCCGAAGCCCATGCCGGCGCCGGCGAGCACGTAGGTCGCGCCGGCGAGGAGCGGTGGCCCGTCGAGCCAGACGGTGAGGGAGAGCGAGAGCACGCCCGCCAGCACCAGCAGCGAGCCGACCTCCATCGCGCGCACGTGCGAGACCCGCGCGCCGAGGCGCGCCCGGAGCTGGCTGGACAGCGCCCGGGTCACGCCGACCACGCTGAGCGCGAGGCCGGCGCGGCCGGGCGTGAGTCCCCACTGCTCCTGCAGCACGTAGACGATGTAGGCCTCCGCGCAGAAGAAGCCGGCGCTCATCAGCCCGCGGGTCGCGATGACGGACGGCAACCCCGGACGGCCGGTGAGGGATCCGGGCGGCAACAGGTGCCTGAGGGCGAGTACGACGAGGACGAGCGCTCCGAGGGCACCCAGCCCGGCGACGCCGCGGGCCGACCCTGAGCAGCTCGAGCGCGAGCACAGCCACCGCCCCGACGGTGGCCCACACGAGTCGGCCGGTGCTTGCCTCCGACACCCCCGTGTCCGTCTTCCTGTCACGCAGCGACGGCGCGATCAGCAGGGCCGCGGCCGCGACGAAGGCGACCGCGCCGAGGAACACCCATCGCCAGCCGACGGCGTCGGCCACGAACGCGGCCGGGGCAGGCCCGAAGAGGGCGGGCAGCACCCGGGCTGCGGCGAAGCTGGCGAAGATCCCGGGCTGCAGCCGCGGTGGGAACACCGGGCCGACGAGGACGTAGAGCCCGACGGTGAGGGCGCCGCCGCCCAGACCCCGGACCGGGCGGCCACCCACGAGGATCTCCATCGTCGGGGCGGTGCCGCAGATCAGCAGCCCGAGGGAGAACAGCACCATCGACCAGAGCAGCGGCGCGACCGGCCCGCGCCGGTCGCTCCACAGCCCGGCGGCGACCATGCCGATCACACCGCTCGCCAAGGGGGCGGCGAAGCTCAGCGCATAGAGGTCGGTGCCGTCGAGCTCGCGCGCCACCGTCGGCATCACCGTGGTGACCGCCATCGCCTCGAACGCCACGAAGCCGATCAGCGAGCACATGCCGATCGTGATGGCGGCGTACGTCGGGCTCAGCAGGCCCGGGGTGGGGGCGGTCTCGGACATCAGGCTCACGATCGCAGAACGTAGGAGCTCACGTGGACTTGAGGTCAAGCGGAATAGTCCGGGAGCCCTGTCGTTGGGCCGAGTGTGACTCCCGCCCTCTCCGTCCTCGACCTCGTGCCCGTGCGCACCGACCAGACGACCGCCGATGCGGTCGCGGCGTCCCGATCGCTGGCGCAGGTGGCCGACGAGCTGGGCTATACGCGTTACTGGGTCGCCGAGCACCACAACATGCCGGCAGTGGCGGCGACGAACCCGCCGGTGCTGATCGCGACGACCCCGGCGGCCGCGACGAAGCGGATCCGGGTCGGCTCGGGCGGTGTGATGCTGCCCAACCACGAGCCGCTGGTGATCGCCGAGCAGTTCGCCCTGCTCGAGGCCGCCTTCCCGGGACGCATCGACCTCGGGATCGGGCGGGCGCCCGGCACCGACATGCTCACCCGCTACGTGCTGCGCGGCGGTGCGACGGCGGCGGCGGACGACGCGGTCGCGAAGTTCCTGCAGTACGTCGAGGACGTGGCCACCCTCATGCACCCGGACGGCGTCGAGATGGCCGTCGCGGGTCGGCGCGAGCCGCTGCGGGCCACGCCGAAGGCGGCGAGCGTGCCGACGATCTGGTTGCTCGGCTCCTCCGACTACTCCGCCCGGCTGGCCGCGGCTCGGGGTCTGCCCTACGTGTTCGCGCACCACTTCGCCGGCCGGGGCACGGCCGAGGCACTCGATCTCTACCGATCGACGTACCAGCCCTCCGAGGCGAACCCGGAGCCGCGCACCTTCCTCACCGTGAACGCGGCGGTGGCCGAGACGGCCGAGGAGGCGCGGCGCCTCGCACCTGCCGCAGGCGCTCGCGATGGTGGCGCTGCGCACGGGTGGTCGGCTCGGACCGCAGCGGCTGGTCGAGGAGGCCGAGGAGGTCGAGCTCCCGCCGCAGCACCGGGCCATGGCCGACACGATGCTGCAGCGCTGGGTCGTCGACGAGCCGGGCGCCGCCAAGGCCGGGATCGAGATGCTGGCGCGCGAATATTCCGTCGACGAGGTGATGGTGCACCCGGTCGCGGGCGCCCTCACCGGCACGCCGGTCGGGTCGAACCCGGCGCGCGAGGCGACGCTGAAGCTGCTGGCCGGCTGACCTCGCATCTCGGATCTGAGACAAAGCCCGGCGACCGGGGGTGTCGCTGACCGGGGCGTCGGGAGTGTGATGGGGGCACACCCCCCCGAAGGAGCACTCCTATGACCACGACCTCCGAGAGCACCGTGGCTGTCCGCGGTGTCGAGCGCCGTACGATCGACGTCATCCCGCCTGAGGAGCGGCACGGCACGCCGTTCAGCCAGTTCACGCTGTGGATGGGCGCCAACCTCCAGATCACCGCGATCGTCGACGGCGCGCTGGCGGTGGTCTTCGGCGCCGACGCCCTCTGGGCGATCATCGGCCTCTTCCTCGGCAACCTGCTCGGCGGCATCGTGATGGCGCTGCACTCGGCGCAGGGCCCGCGCCTCGGCCTGCCGCAGATGATCTCGAGCCGCGCACAGTTCGGCATCTTCGGCGCGATCGTCCCGCTGGTGCTGGTCATCGTGATGTACCTCGGCTTCACCGCGACCGGCACCGTCCTCGCCGGCCGGGCGATCAACGAGCTGCTGCGCGTCGACAACGCCACCATCGGGATCGTGCTCTTCGTGGCGATCGTCGCCGTGATCGCCATCGTCGGCTACCGCTGGATCCACGCGGTCGGTCGCTTCGCGAGCGTCCTCGGCGTGCTCGGGCTGGCCTACCTCGCGGTCCAGCTGGTCCGCCAGCACGACGTGAGTGCGGCCTTCGCCGGCAACCAGTTCGACGTCGTCACCTTCCTGCTCGCCGTCTCGCTGGCCGCCGGCTGGCAGCTGACCTACGGCCCGTACGTCGCCGACTACTCGCGCTACCTGCCCGCGGAGACCTCACAGCGCTCGGTCTTCTGGTGGACGTACGGCGGTAGCGTGCTCGGCTCGCAGCTGTCGATGACCTTCGGTGCGATCGTCGCGGCCGTGGCCGGCGACGCGTTCCTGACCAACCGGGTCGGCTGGCTCGGCGGCCTCGCCTCCGGTGCGATCGTGGCCGGCCTGATCTACGCACTGATCGTCATCGGCAAGCTCACCGTCACCTGCCTCAACGCCTACGGCAGCTTCATGTGCGCGGCCACCATCACCACCGCGCTGACCGGCCGCCGGACCATGGGCAGCAACGCGCGCCGCCTTCGTGCTGCTCATGCTCGCGGCCTCGATGGGCATCGCCCTGTGGGCCAGCGCCGACTTCCTGAGCAACTTCAAGAACTTCGTGCTCCTGCTGCTGATGGTCTTCACTCCCCGGTCGGCGATCAACCTCACCGACTACTACCCGGTGTCCAAGGAGCGGGTCGACCTGCCGGCGCTCTACGACCCCAACGGCCGCTACGGCCGGTGGAACGTCGTGGCGCTGACGACGTACTTCGTCGGCGTGCTGATCCAGTGCCGTTCCCGGCTCAGAAGCTGTACACGGGGCCCGTCACCAAGGCGTTGGGCGGCGCCGACATCTCCCGGATCGTCGGCCTCGTCGTGCCCGCCGTCATGTACTACGTCTGGGCCAGCCGCAACCCGCTCGCGCCCGCGGCGGAGGTCGAGGTCCCCTTCAGTGACGTTCCTCGAGACCAACCGCGTCTCGGAGCTTCGTGACGGACTCCCGCAGCTCCTCGGAGTCGCGGGCGTGGTGGTCCATCAGGTCGGCCAGCGCCTCGGCGAGGACGTTGAGCTTCTCCTGTGACGCCTCCTCGGCACGACGACCGGCGTTCTCGAGCAGCACGAGCAGCAGCAGCGACAGGATCGCCGAGCCGGTGTGAAGCGCCAGCTCCCACTTCGTGGTGCTGGCCCAGAGCGGTTTGCTCACCGCCCACAGGGCCAGCGCCACGAGGATGACGCCGAAGAAGGGTGCCCGGCTGACGCGCTGGTTGGCCGCGTCGACGAACCGCTCGAAGGGGTTGGGACCGTTGTCCCGGCCGCGGTCCTTGGCGGCGTCGTTGCGCTCCATGGACGGAGGCTAGTCCAGCGCCAGCCCCGCCGCGGGCGTGATCGTCCGACCTGAGGTGGACTCCGGGTCGTGCCTGAGTAGGGTCGGCGCATGACTGTCTGGGAATACCAAGTGGCGCCGATCCCGCTCCACAACGAAGCACTGATGCTCAACAACTTCGGCCGGGACGGCTGGGAGCTGGTGGCCATCCACACCAACGCGCAGGGTGGGCTGGTCGCCTTCCTCAAGCGCCCGAAGGCCTCCTGACATGGGTGCCGAGGCGAAGCTCGAGTCGATGGGGATCGCGGTTCCCGAGGTCGTGCCTCCGCTGGCGGCCTATGTCCCCGCACTGCGGACCGGCAACCTCGTCTACACCGCCGGCCAGCTGCCCGCGCGTGACGGCGAGATGATCGCCGTCGGCAAGGTCGGCGGCGCGGTCACCGAGGAGGAGGGCTACGAGTGCGCGCGGCAGTGTGCGCTCAACGCGCTCGCCGCGATCCGGGCCGAGATCGGCTCGCTCGACAACATCACCCGCGTCGTGAAGGCCGTCGTGTTCGTCGCCTCGACGCCCGACTTCACCGGCCAGCCGAAGGTCGCCAACGGTGCCTCGGAGTTCCCGGCCGAGGTGTTCGGCGATCTCGGCCGGCACGCGCGCTCGGCCGTCGGCGTGTCCGTGCTGCCCCTCGACGTACCCGTCGAGGTCGAGCTCATCGTCGAAGTCGCGGGCTGACGCCTTGAAGCGCCCGCCGCTGCCGCAGGCCTTCGTCGACCGGGGGCGCGCCTACGCCACCGGTGAGGCGACGCCCGCCGAACCGCGCAACGCCGCGACCGTGGTGATCCTGCGCGACGGCGCGTCGGGTCCGGAGGTCTACCTCATGCGCCGGCAGACCTCGATGGCCTTCGCCGGTGGGATGTGCGTCTTCCCCGGCGGCGGTGTCGACCCGCGCGACTTCTCCGAGGATGTCGCCTGGGCCGGGCCATCGGTGTCTTCATGGGCGACGACGCTGGGGTGCACCCCGGAGCTCGCACGGGCGCTCGTGTGCGCGGCGGTCCGCGAGACCTTCGAGGAGTCGGGCGTGCTGCTGGCCGGTCCCTCGGCCGACACGGTGGTCGAGGACACGACCGGCGACGACTGGGAGGCCGACCGGGTCGCCCTCGAGTCGCGCGAGCTGTCGATGACCGATTTCCTCGTACGCCGCGGGCTGGTCCTGCGCACCGACCTGCTCGGCGCCCGGTCGGGCTGGCTGACGCCGGTCTTCGAGCCCAAGCGCTACCGCACGTGGTTCTTCGTGGCCGCGCCTCCCCGGCGCCCGGGTGACGCGCGACGTGTCGTCCGAGTCGTCCTCGGTGACGTGGCTGCCGGCGCTCGATGCCGTCGCCGCGGTGGAGTCGGGCGAGATGCTGATGCTGCCGCCGACCTACCTGACGTGCCCGGAGATCGGGACGCTCGGCTCGGCCTCGGCCGCGTTGGCTGCCGCCTCGACCCGGACCGTCGACATGTTCACGCCCGAGGTGATCTCGGACGGCGAGGACTTCATCCTCTCCACCCCGCCGGGCTACGAGGCGTTGCTGGAGTCCAGATGAGCTGGACCGGCGGCACCTTCGGGTCCTCCGCGACCTGCGTGCTCGCGCCCAACCCGGACATCATGACGCTCGATGGCACCAACACACGGGTGCTGACGTCCGGTTCGGAAGTCGCTCGTCATCGACCCCGGTCCCTCGATCGAGTCCCACCCGGCCGCGGTCTCTGCCGTCGGTCAGGAGGTCGTCGGGGTGCTGCTGACGCACCACCACCTCGACCATTCCGAGGCCGCGCGGGAGTTCGCCTCCGCGCACGGCTGCGGGGTGCGAGCGCTGGATCCCGCCTACAGACTGGGTTCTGAGGGCCTCGGTGCCGGCGACGTCGTCACGGTCGGTTCGTTGGAGGTGCACGTGGTGGCGACCCCCGGCCACACCGCCGACTCGCTGTCCTTCGTCGTGCCGTCCGAGTCCGCCGTGCTCACCGGCGACACCGTGCTCGGTCGCGGGACGACGGTCGTCGCGCACCCCGACGGCTCGCTGGGGGCCTATCTCTCCTCGCTGGACCGGCTGCATGCCCTGTGCGCCGACCCGGGGCATCACGTCCATCTGGCCGGGCCACGGACCGGTCATCTCCGACGCGCTGGGCGCGTTGGACTACTACATCGCCCATCGCCGTACCCGCCTCGACCGGGTGCGCGACGCCGTCGCGACGCTGACCCCCGGTGACGACCTGCCGCGACGCGTCGTGGAGATGGTCTACTCCGATGTCGACCCGGTCCTGTGGGGTGCGGCCGAGCTCTCCGTACGCGCGCAGCTGGCCTATCTCGCCTCGTCCTGACCCGTTGTGGTCGGGCGGGACCGGGCCTAGCGTGGAAGTCATGACTGAGCCCATCGTGACCTTGTCCCGCGCGCTCGACCGGGCCGGCGACGTCCTCGCCGCCGTGCACGCCGACGACCTCGACAAGCCCACGCCGTGTGGCGACTGGTCGGTCCGCGACCCGGCTTGTCACCCGGCCTCCGGGCCCGCGCGGTTCCTGCAGATGGCGCGGGGCGAGGAGGTCGACTGGTCGACGGCCCCGCAGATCCCGGACGGGACCCGGGCGACGAGCTTCCGTGCCGGCGCCGACGACCTGATCCACCACTGGCACGGCGTTGCCCCCGGGGAGGCCGCCGGTGCCGGCTGGCAGACCGCGGAGATGGCGGTGCACACCCGGGACCTCTCACGTGCGCTGGGCCGCTCTGAGCCCCTCGACGACGACGTGGCCGAGGCCGGGCTTGCCTTCCTGCAGGCGTCCCTGACCGACTCCAACCGGGCCCCGGTCTTTGCGCCGCCCGTGCCCGTGGCCGATGACGCTGCGCCTGTACGACCGGCTCGCGGCGTTTGCCGGTCGCGATCCGGCTTAACTGAACGGACCAACGGACCGAACGAGCTCACCGCCCGCTCCGTTAGGCGGGCGCGAGGGGTCAGCGCGTCCGTTTGGTCCGTTCGCCCGTCAGAGCAGGTGGGTACGGCGACGCCAGAGCCACCGCAGGGCCATGAGTACGGCGATGGCGGTCGCGACGCCGAGCCCGATGAGCCGGGAGATGTCGCGCTGGCCGGGCCACTCCGGCTCGCCGAAGTCGTGGGTGAGCTGCTGGTTGGTCGTGCCGTCGAGGTCGGGGATGAGGTCGACCGCGAACGTGCCGTAGGCCACCACCGCGGGGTCCAGCGATCCGACTGAACGGCGCCAGTGCTCGTGTCGTCGACCTTCGGAGTCGTGATCACCAGCTCCGCGTCCTGCCCACCCACCTCGTAGACGGCCAACAGCTGCAACCTGTCATCCAGCCAGCCGAGGGGTCGCACCACACGATCGTCGAAGGTGTCATCCGGGAACGGGTGCTCCGCCATCTTGCCGGTCTCGACAGCCAGCGTTGCCGACGAATCGCCTCGACCCGAGAGCATGGCCAGCCACGATCCCGACGGTGAGAACTGGGCCGGCCAAAGCGTTCCAGCCGACAGGTGGGGCTCCCAGCGTCCGCGCTTCAGGAGTGTGAAGCCCCTACCGTCCTCCGTCCCCACGGCCAGCTGGCCGTCATTGCCGATGGCCGGGTTGTAGCCGACCGGTTCTTCGAGGGACCCGGGCACCAGTGAGCTGACCCCGGTGGTGCGGTTCACCCGGCCGACGAGCGTTGAAGCGTCGGGTAGTGGGACGTCGGCGATGAAACCCAACCGCTGTGAGTTGGGAGACCGGGCGAGGGTGCTCACGTGGAACGCGGAGCTGCCCGGAACCTCGACCCTCGTCAGGTCACCGGACTTCAGGGTGAGCAGAGCGATGACCTTGGATTGTGTGTCCTCCACGCCCCTCTGGACCTGCCACGCAAGGTGCTCACCGTCCGGAGAAAGGGCGAGGGCCATGTTGCTCATGTTGGTCCAGCCCGGCAGGTCAGGCAGGTGATAGCGCCCGTCCGTGGCGCCGATGACGACGGGCGAGCCGTTCTCGGCGACGAAGGCGACGGAGGCCTGCCCGATGGCCAGATCACCTTCCAGTGGGCCCGTGACGTGATCGGGCAGGTCGACGATGTTCATCGGGATCGCACCCCCGGCACGGTCTCGTCCGCCGGCGAGAAGGCCCGCGGCGGGCCGAGGACGAGCGACGTCAGTCCGCCCGGGATCACCACGAGGGCCAGCACGAGGGCCGACGTGACGATCCGGTCGCGGCGTCGGAGAGCCCGGCCACGGCCCCATACCGACGGATCGGGAGTGGGCCGGGGCGCGGTGTCGGCCAGCAGGCCGAGCTTGTCGTGCAGGGTCATGAGTCGGCCTCTACGAGGTCGGGCGCGAGGACGCGCAGTCGGGCCGGGGGCGTGCCGGGTCGTGGACTTCACGGTGCTCACGGAGACGCCGACGGCGTCGGCGGTCTGCACCTCGGTGAGGTCCTCGAAGAAGCGCAGCACCGGGATCGTGCGCTGCTTGGGCGTGAGCTGCGCGAGCGCCGCGTCCAGCGTGAGGCGCAGGTCGCTGTCCTGCGGCGCGTGCGGTGCGTCATACGTTCCCAGCGGGCTCTCGGCGAGGCGGCGCTTGCGCCACCGGGAGATGTTCTGGTGGTACATCACGCGGCGGGCGTAGGCCTCGGGCGACGTCGAGATGCGCTCCCAGTGCCGTGCGGTCTGGAGCAGCGCGTGCTGGACGAGGTCCTCGGCGGTGTGGTGGTTGCCGGTGAGCAGGAACGCCGTGCGCGCCAGCGCGGCGCTGCGTGCGTGCACGAACTCGTCGAACGCAGACCGGTCGGTCATGGACACCCCCTCACACCTTGTACGACGCGGGCGACCGCGGCCACGGGTGGCAGTCGGCGAGGACTATTTGAGAGCGCGGAGCGCGGCCTCGACGTCGGCATCCGAGTTGTAGAGGTGGAAGGAGAGGCGGAGCCGTCCCGCGCGAGTCGCGGCCGCGATGCCTGCCTCCGCCAGTCGGGACGCGACGTCAGACGGAGCGTTGACGGACACGATCGCGGAGTCGCCAGCGGGCAGGCCGAGGCCGTCGCGGAAGGCGTTGGCGAGGCCAAGGTCGTGCGCGTGGATGCGGTCGACGCCGATCTCGAGGAGCAGCTCGAGAGCGGGGGCGTGTCCGACCCAGCAGCCCCACGCGGGCGAGACATCGTAGCGCCGGGCATCCGAGGCGAGGCGCAGCGGCGGGCCGTAGATGGAGTCCCAGCGGGACTCGCCGGCATACCACCCCGCAGCCAGCTCGGGCAGCGCCGGAGCGCTCGGGCTGACCGCGAAGAAGCAGGTGCCGCGCGGGCCCAGCAGCCACTTGTAGCCGCCCCCCACGACGTAGTCGGCCCTCAGCTCGGTCAGCGGCAGCCAACCTGCTGCCCGGGTGACGTCGACGAGCGTGAGGGCGCCGGCTTCCCCAGCCAGCGACGCCGGGGCCTCGAGATCGAGCAACCGACCGTCCGCCGACTGCACTGCGGACACGGCGACGAGGTCGACCTCAGCGGAGATCGAGTCGAGCAGCCGGTCGAGCGGCACGAGGCGGACGTCGAGGTCGGCGCGCAGGAACGGGAAGAGGACCGAGGTGAAGTCCTCCTCGGCGGCGAGCACGACGCTGCGCGGCGGCAGCGACGCTGCCACGAGTCCCACGAACTGGCTGGCCTGCGAGCCGATGGCCACGTCTCGCGGCTCGCGACCGAGGAGGGTCGCGAAGGACGCACGGCCGCTTTCGACGTACGCATCGACCGCGACGGCGTCGACGGTGCCCGCGAACCGCGAGTCCTCGTAGTGGCGCATCGCGGTGACGCTGCGCAGCGGCGCGAGGCCGAGCGTGGCGGAGTTGAGGAAGACCCCGGTGGGAGCGAACTCCTCTGGGGCGAGGCTCACCGGGCTCGGCGAGACAACCGCTCGACGTCCATGATCACGACGGAGCGCGGCTCGAGCCGCAGCCAGCCGCGCGACGCGAAGTCGGCGAGCGCCTTGTTGACCGTCTCGCGGGAGGCGCCGACCAGCTGGGCGAGCTCCTCCTGCGTGAGGTCGTGGTGCACGTGCACGCCGTCGTCTGCGGTGCGGCCGAAGCGGTCGGCGAGGTCGAGCAGCGCCTTGGCGACACGGCCGGGAACGTCGGAGAAGACGAGGTCGGCCACGACGTCGTTGGACTTGCGCAGGCGGCTCGCGAGCTGGGTGAGCAGACCACGGGCGACGATCGGACGACCGTCGAGCCATCGCAACAGGTCTTCGTGGGACAGCGAGGCGAAGGTCGCGTCGGTGACCGCGGTGACCGTCGCCGAGCGCGGGCCCGGGTCGAAGAGCGACAGCTCACCGAACATCTGCCCGGGGCCCATGATGGCGAGCAGGTTTTCGCGGCCGTCGGCGGCGGAGCGGCCGAGCTTCACCTTGCCCTCGGCCACGATGTAGAGCTTGTCGCCCGAGTCGCCCTCGTGGAACAGGACGTCGCCGCGGCGCAGCCCGGTCTCCGACATCGAGTTGCGCAGCGCGGTGGCTGCCTCGTCGTCGAGCGCGCTGAACAGAGGAGCCTGACGCAACACGTCGTTGTCCACCGGTGTCCTCCAAGAGCTTCGGGCCTGCCTGAACGTGGGAATCCTAGCCGTGGTCTGAGTCACATCAGCCAGTCGGGGCCCATCAGACCACAGGAACGACCTCTCCGGGGGCTGTCGGCGCCGGGTCGTAGGCTGCCGATGTGCCCGTCCGCCCTGCCCTCCTGCCCCCGACACGTCGCTGGTGCGTCGCGCGCGCAAGGTCAACCGCGTCCTCGCGGAGACCTATCCCGACGCCCGCTGCGAGCTCGACTTCGATGATCCCTTCCAGCTGCTCGTGGTCACGGTGCTCAGCGCCCAGACCACCGACCGCCGGGTCAACGCGGTGCGGCCGACGCTCTTCGCGGCCTATCCCGACCCGGTCGCGATGGCCGGCGCCCCCCGCGAGGTGCTCGAGCAGATCATCGGGCCGCTCGGCTTCTTCCGGGCGAAGACCGACGCGCTGCTCAAGCTCAGCCGGGCGCTCGTCGAGCGCTACGACGGCCAGTGCCCGGTCGCCTCGACGACCCGGGTGACGCTGCCCGGCGTCGGCCGCAAGACCGCCAACGTCGTGCTCGGCAACGCCTTCGACGTTCCCGGCATCACCGTCGACACCCACTTCGGGCGGCTCGTGCGTCGCTTCGGCTGGACCGAGGAGACCGACCCGGTCAAGGTCGAGCACGCGATCGGCGCGCTCTTCCCCAAGCGAGACTGGACGATGCTGTCCCACCACGTCATCTGGCACGGGCGCCGTCGCTGCCACGCGAAGAAGCCCGCGTGCGGCGCCTGCCCCCTCGCCAAGCTCTGCCCCTCCTTCGGCGAGGGCCCGACGGACCCGATCGAGGCGGAGAAGCTGGTCAAGACGCAGGGACCGGCGTGATCCGGTCTCTCGCCCTTGCCCTGTGTGCCGCGCTGGTCGTGACCGGCTGCAGCCAGCCTGCGGAGGTTGCGGACGATCGGTTGCCCGACATCACGCTCGCCGGCTTCGACGGCGGTGAGCCCGTCGACGGGAGAGCTCCGCGGCCCGGCCGTCATCTCGCTGTGGGCCTCCCCGGTGCCCGCCGTGTCGCAAGGAGATGCCGGTCCTCGAGGAGTTCCATGCGGCGTACGGCGATCGCGTGGCCATGCTCGGCATCGACTTCCCGGGACCACCAGCTCGAGGACGCCCGCGCGCTGGTGAAGAAGTCGGGCGTGACCTATCCGCTCGTGCAGGACGAGGCCGGCGACATCAACGGACAGGGCGCGTTCCCGCTGATGCGTGGCCTGCCCTATCTCGCGTTCGTGGCCGAGGACGGCACGGTCACGCATGTCGAGGCGGTCGTGATCGAGACGAGCGACGAGCTGGTGGAGATGGTCGACGAGCACCTCGGGGTGCAGCTGTGAGCGTCCCGGACTGGCTGGCGCCCGTCGCCGAGGGCGCGGCCGCGATCACGGTCCACGAGCTGACCCGCTTCATGCCGCCCGAGGACTCTGATGCGCGGCGCGGCGCCGTACTCATCCTGTTTGCAGATGTCGATGGCGACGGGCGAGGGGAGCTGCTGCTCACCGAGCGTGCGCACCACATGCGCTCGCACCCGGGGCAGGTGTCCTTCCCCGGCGGCACGATCGACCCCGGCGAGACACCGGTCGAGGCTGCGGTGCGCGAGGCGGAGGAGGAGATCGGCCTCGACCCGGCCGAGATCGAGGTGTTCGGCGAGCTGCCCGAGCTGTGGCTGCCGCCGTCCAACTTCGCGGTCACGCCGATCCTCGGCTACTGGCGCCACCGCGGCGAGGTCAGCGTCGTCAGCCCTGACGAGGTGCACGCGATCCACCACGTCGTGATCGACGACCTGCTCGATCCCGCCCACCCGGATCAACGTGCGTCACCCGTCCGGCTGGCTCGGCCCGGGGTTCCTGATCGGGCCCGAGCGCGACGTCATCCTGTGGGGCTTCACGGCCGGGATCATCGCCCGGCTCTTCGACTTCGTCGGGTGGTCGAACGAGTGGGACACCGATCAGGTGCGTGACCTGCCGGACTACATGCTGCATGGTGATCCCACACCGACCGTTCCGATGCGGCCGAACACTCGCTTCGAGGAGTAGCCGCGTGAACATCCTCGACTGGTGCCCGGTGGCACTCGTGGGCATCTATGCCCTGTCGGGGGTACTGGCAGGGCTTCGTCACCGGCGCCTTCGCCACCGCGGGCCTGTTGTGCGGAGGGCTCTTCGGCGTGTGGGTCGCGCCGATCGCGCTCGGTGATGCAGAGCCGTCGATCTGGGTCTCGCTGGGGGCCCTCTTCATCGTGATCCTGTCCGCGTCGCTCGGGCAGGCGCTGCTCCAGTTCGTCGGTGCGCGCATCCGGGCCCGGATCAAGTGGCAGCCCATCCGCGCCGTCGACGCCATCGGCGGCGCCGCACTCAGTGCCGCCGCGGTGCTGCTGGTCTCCTGGGCCCTCGGTGTCGCGATCTCGGGTTCGCGGATCGGCGGCATCACCCCCATCGTGCGCGAGTCCGCGGTGCTGGCCGAGGTCGACGGCATGCTGCCCGCCCGGGCCTCCGAGGTGCTGGGCGCCTTCAACAACGTCGTCGGCACCACCTTCTTCCCGCGTTACCTCGAGCCCTTCGCGCCCGAGCGGATCGTCCGGGTCGGCCCCGGGCCGGAGCGGCTGCTGACCGACCCCGACGTGCTGGATGCCGCGCCGAGCGTGCTCAAGGTGCGCGGCAGCAACAACTGCGGCAGCGGCGTCGAGGGCTCCGGCTTCCTCTACTCGCCGGGTCGCCTGATGACCAACGCCCACGTCGTCGCGGGTGTCGACAACCCGGAGGTCGAGATCGGCGGGGTCTCCGTGCCGGCGAGCGTGGTCGTCTACAACCCCGAGATCGACGTCGCGGTGCTCGCGCTCAACGAGGGCGAGCTGCCGCACCTCGTCTTCGACCAGTCGGCCGAGCCCCGGGACGGGGTCGCCGTCCTCGGCTACCCGCAGGACGGTCCCTACGACGTGCAGACCGGCCGGATCCGGGCCGAGCAGCGCCTCCGCTCGCCGAACATCTACGGCGCGGGCACCGTCCTGCGTGACGTCTTCTCGCTGCGCGCGCTGATCCGCCGGGGCAACTCGGGTGGCCCGATCGTCAACTCGGGCGGCGAGGTGGTGGGGCTGATCTTCGCCGCGTCGGTGACCGATCCCGACACGGGCTACGCGCTCACCGCCGAGCAGGTCGCCGAGAGCGCCGCCCCGGGCGTCACCTCCGAGGCCGAGGTCGACACCGGGAGCTGCGTCGGCTGATCGCCGTGCACGTCAGCTGCGGCCCTTCAGGGCTGCGGGAATCTCCCGGCCCTGCGCCATCGCGCTCGGGCCCCTTGACCTGCTTGACCTGCTTGACGCCGATGAAGGCGAGGATGCCGGCGATCAGGAGATAGACCGCGAACACGATCAGGAAGCACCACGCCGAGGTCGAGCCCGGTCATGTGGATGAAGTAGGCGAACGCGACCGACAACATGATGATCGCGAGCAGCGCCGGGAAGCCGGCCGCCGCGAAGAGGCCGATGCCGGTGCCGCCGTGCTTGAAGCTGACCTTGAGCTCCGACTTGGCGAGCTCGATCTCCTTGGAGATCAGGGTCGAGATGTCGCGGCTGGCGTCGATGACGAGAGCGCCGATCGTCGGATCGGAGTTCTTCATCGGTTCGGGTGCCATCTGTGGTCCTTCGTACGGCGCGGGCTGACCCGTCCGACCCTACACAAACTCCGCGACCGGATCGGCGTGCCCACGGATCACCGCTAGGCTGGACCGCAGGTGAGCCGGGAAGTCTGGTCGGCCCGCGGTGTTGATGCCGCGGAGTTCACTTCCGCGACCCGAAAGCCGCCGCCACATGCCGATCCTTCCGCACGGCTCCTCCGACCTTGCCGACGACGACGTCTGGAACGCCGGGCCGTCCTACCTCGCCAGCAACAAGCCGCTCGCGCGCCTCGTGGCCCGCCCGATCCGCGAGTTCCTGCGCGTCGAGGCGGCCGGTTCGGTGCTGCTGCTCGCGGCCGCCGTCGTCGCGCTGGTCTGGGCGAACGGCCCGGGCGCGTCGTCCTATGACAGCTTCTGGCACACCCCGATCGGGATCGATCTCGGCAGCCTCCGGATCGAGGAGTCGCTGCAGCACTGGGTGAACGACGCCCTGATGGTGATCTTCTTCTTCGTCGTCGGGCTCGAGATCAAGTACGAGCTCGTCAACGGCGACCTGCGCGACCCGAAGACCGCGGCGCTGCCGATCATTGCGGCCATCGGCGGCATGCTGGTGCCGGCCGGTGTCTACGCGCTGATCGCGGGCGGCGGTCCCGCCAGCTCCGGTTGGGGCATTCCGATGGCGACCGACATCGCCTTCGCCGTCGGCGTGCTCGGCCTGCTGGGCCGGCGGATCCCGTCGGCGCTACAGGCTCTTCCTGCTGACGCTCGCGATCGTCGACGACATCGGCGCCATCATCGTCATCGCGGTCTTCTACACCTCGTCGCTGTCGATGTGGTGGCTCGCGCTGGCGCTCGGGCTCCTCGCGCTGATGTTCGGGCTGCAGAAGGCGCGTGTGGGCGGTCTCGGTCTACGTCGTGCCTCGGGGTCGTTGCGTGGTTCGCGCTGCTCCAGTCGGGCGTGCACGCCACCCTCGCCGGCGTCGCGATCGGCCTGATCACACCCGCCAAGGCACTGCTCAACGAGGACGTCGCACGCCGCTCGCCCCGCCGGGCGCTCGTCGACAACCGCCTCGACCCCGACGAGCTGGGACGGTTGAGGTTCCTGCTCGGCGAGTCCGTGCCGATGGTCGAACGGCTGCAGTCCGCCCTGCACCCCATCTCGTCGTACGTCGTGCTGCCGGTCTTCGCACTCGCCAACGCCGGCGTCGCGCTGGGCGGGATCGGCGACGCGGTCACCTCGTCCGTTGCCCTCGGGATCGTGGCCGGGCTGGTGCTGGGCAAGCCCGTCGGGATCGTGCTCGCGTCGTTCATCGCGGTGAAGCTCGGCCTCGGCCGGCTGCCCGACCGCACCACCCGGCCGATGCTCGCCGGTGTCGGAGCCGTGGCCGGGGTGGGGTTCACGGTGTCGTTGTTCATCGCCGGATTGTCGTTCCCGGGGTCGGCCGACCCGGGTGACGACGCCAAGGTGGGGATCCTGCTGGCGTCCCCCGGTCGCTGCGGCGGTCGGCGTCGCCGTACTCCTGCTGGCGACGTCGCGCCACGACAGCGAGCCGGAGGAAGTAGCCACGATTGGGTAGGCGCCGTTGCGGCCCGGCGTCCTAGTGTGGACAGACCGTCGCCGAGGAGGCCACCCATGGCGAGCGAACGAGAACTGATGCACCCGGTCGCCGAGGTGGAGCTCTTCCGCGACCTGTCCAAGGGTCAGCTGAAGCGGCTGGTCCGGGCCTCCGGGGAGACGACCCACCCCGAGGGCAAGGAGCTCGCCACCGAGGGGCTGGGCGCGATGGCGTTCCACCTCATCCTCGAGGGCAAGGCGAGCGTCAGCAAGGACGGCCGCGTGCTGCGGACCCTCGGGCCGGGTGACTCCTTCGGCGAGATCAGCATGATCGACGGCCGGGCGCGGTCAGCGACCGTGACCGCCATCGAGCCCCTCACGGCGCTCGCGATCCCGCACACGGGCTTCGAGAAGGTGCTGGACGAGGATCCCGCCTTCGCCCGCCAGCTCCTCAAGACCCTGTGTGCGCGGTTGCGTGAGGCCGAGGCGCGCTCCGCCTGAAGCATCTGCATACTCCGTGACAAACGGACCCCCAGATCAGCGCATCGGGGGTCCGTTCGTCACGGAGTATCGAAAATGGCGAGCGTCACTCCTCCGAGGCGGACGCGCCCTCCTTGCCCTTGATCAGGTCCATCACGGTGGAGTCGGCGAGGGTGGTGACGTCGCCCACCTCGCGGTGCTCGGCGACGTCCTTGAGCAGGCGGCGCATGATCTTGCCGGAGCGGGTCTTGGGCAGCTCGGGGACGATCATGATCTGGCGGGGCTTGGCGATCGCGCCGATCTCCTTGGCGACGTGCTTGCGCAGGTCCTCGACGATGTCGGCGCCGCCGTCGCCGGCGGCCTCGCGCAGGATCACGAACGCGCAGACGGCCGGCCGGTCATGTCGTCGGCCGCGCCGACCACGGCCGCCTCCGCGACCTTGGGGTGCGACACCAGCGCCGACTCGATCTCGGTGGTCGACAGGCGGTGGCCCGACACGTTCATGACGTCGTCGACGCGACCGAGCAGCCAGACGTCGCCGTCCTCGTCGAGCTTCGCACCGTCGCCGGCGAAGTAGAGGCCCTCCCAGCGGGACCAGTAGGTGTCGATGAACCGCTGGTCATCACCCCACAGGGTGCGCAGCATGGCCGGCCACGGCTCGCGGATCACGAGGTAGCCGCCGTTGCCGTTGCCGACCGACTCGGCCTCGTCGTTGACCACGTCGACGGAGATGCCGGGCAGTGCCTTCATCGCCGAGCCCGGCTTGCCGGCGGTGACGCCCGGCAGCGGGCTGATCATGATCTGACCGGTCTCGGTCTGCCACCAGTGTCGACGATGGGCGTCTTGTCCGCGCCGATGTTCTTGCGGTACCAGATGTAGGCCTCGGGGTTGATCGACTCACCGACCGAGCCGAGCAGCCGGATCGAGGACAGGTCGTGCTCGGCGGGGATGTCGTCGCCCCACTTCATGAAGGTCCGGATCGCGGTCGGCGCGGTGTAGAAGATCGTGACGCCGTACTTCGCGATGATCTCCCACCAGCGGCCCTTGTGCGGGGCATCGGGCGTGCCTTCGTACATCACCTGCGTCGCGCCGTTGGCGAGCGGCCCGTAGACCATGTAGCTGTGCCCGGTCACCCAGCCGACGTCGGCGGTGCACCAGTAGACGTCGTCGTCCTTGAGGTCGAAGACCGACCAGTGGGTGTAGGACGTGCCCGTCAGGTAGCCGCCGGTCGTGTGCAGGATGCCCTTCGGCGTCCCGGTCGTGCCGGAGGTGTACATGACGTAGAGCGGGTGCTCGGAGTCGTGCATCTCGGCCTCGTGATCGGGCGACGCGGCGTCCACGACGTCGTGCCACCACACGTCCCGGCTGTCGTCCCACGCGATGTCCCTGGCCCGTTCGGCGTACGACGACGACGTGCTCGACGAGGTCGCCTCCCACCTTGGCCACGGCCTCGTCCACGGCAGGCTTCAGCGCGGACGGTGCCCCGCGGCGGTAACCGCCGTCGGCGGTGAGGATGACCTTGGCGCCGCAGTCGGTGACGCGGGACGCGAGGGCGTCGGCGGAGAAGCCGCCGAAGACGACGGTGTGCGGTGCGCCGAGGCGGGCGCAGGCCAGCATCGCGACGACGACCTCGGGGATCATCGGCATGTAGATCGCGACCCGGTCACCCTTGCGCACACCGAGCTCGGTGAGCGCGTTGGCGGCCCGGGAGACCCGGTCGAGCAGGTCGGCGTAGGTGATGTCGCGGATGTCGTCGGCCGGTTCGCCGACCCAGTGGATCGCGACCTTGTCACCGTTGCCGGCGTCGACGTGCCGGTCGACGCAGTTGACCGAGGCGTTGATGGTGCCGCCGACGAACCACTTCGCGAACGGCGGGTTCGTCCAGTCGAGGACCCGGTCCCACTTCTGCCCCCACTGGAGCCGCTCGGCGGCCTGCTCCCAGAACGCCAACCGGTCGGAGTCGGCCCGGTCATAGGCCTCCTCCGTGACGTTGGCGCCGGCTGCGAGCTCGGCGGGCGGCTCGAAGCGACGCTCCTCGTGGCTCAGGTTCGCGAGGGTCTGGTCGGACATGACATCTCCCGGGAAATCGTTTCGTCGGCTGTCGGCTTGAAACTACTCGGGCGCCGCGGTGGCGACCACCCGTCGTTCGGATAGGGAGCCCTGCTCAAGACGGCGGCCCGTCGGCCCCGGTGGCCAACGGGCCGCCGCCCTGTGCGGGTGGCTCAGTGGTGTACGGCGGCTTCCGCGCCGGCACCGGTGAGCGCACGCACCTCGAGCTCGTCGAAGGCCAGCTCCGACTCGACCTCCTTGGAGGTCACGGTCCCGAGCCAGCCGAAGAAGAATCCGGCCGGGATCGAGATGATGCCCGGGTTGGCGAGCGGGAACCACGACCAGTCCTGCCCGGTGAACAGCGCCGTCGGGGATCCCGAGACCACCGGCGACGAGGCCACGAGGACCGGGCACGTGATGAGTCCGCCGTAGATCGCCCACGTGGCGCCGCGGGTGTTGAACCGCCGCCAGAACAGGTTGAACAGGATCGACGGCAGGTTGGCCGAGGCCGCGACGGCGAAGGCCAGCGCCACCGGGGAAGGCGATGTTGAGCTTCTGCGCCGGGATCGCCAGCGCGATCGCGATGCCGCCGATGACGAAGGCCGAGATCCGGGCGACCCGGACCTCCTCCTTCTCGCTGGCCGCACCTTTCTTGATCACATTGGCGTACAGGTCGTGCGCCACCGACGAGGCCGAGGTCAGCGTCAGCCCGGCGACCACCGCGAGGATGGTCGCGAAGGCCACGGCCGAGATCAGGGCCAGCAGCACCGCGCCGCCGGTCGTGCCCGCTCCGCCACCGACTGCCTCCGCGAGGAGCGGCGAGGCCGAGGTTGCCCCCGCTCTCGGCGACCTTGCTGCCCGCACCCGTGTCGAGGAGCGCAGCGGCACCGAAGCCGAGGGCCAGCGTCATCAGGTAGAACGACCCGATCAGGCCGATCGCCCACATCACCGAGGTGCGCGCCGCCTTGGCGGTCGGCACGGTGTAGAAGCGGATCAGGATGTGGGGGAGGCCCGCCGTTCCGAGGACCAGCGCGATGCCGAGCGAGATGAAGTCCACCTTGCTGGTCAGGTCGATGCCGTACTTCAGCCCGGGCTGGAGGAACGCGTCGCCCTTGCCCGTGTTGGAGGCGGCGGCGCCGAGCAGCTCGGACAGGTTGAAGTCGAACTTCGCGAGCACCGGGGAAGGTGATCAGCACGGTGCCGACCATCAGCAGGACGGCCTTGACGATCTGTACGTACGTGGTGCCCTTCATGCCGCCGACGGTGACGTAGAAGACCATCAGCAGACCGACCATGACGATGACGAGGGCCTTGGCCGTCTCGCCCTCGATGCCGAGCAGGAGCGTGACGAGTGCGCCCGCGCCGACCATCTGGGCCAGCAGGTAGAAGATCGACACGACGACGGTCGAGGTGGCGGCCGCCGTACGCACCGGTCGTTGCTTCATCCGGTAGGCCAGCTGGTCGGCCATCGTGTAGCGACCCGAGTTGCGGAGCAGCTCGGCGACGAGCAGGAGCGCGACGAGCC
This sequence comes from Nocardioides sp. B-3, assembly GCF_024703895.1. Lineage (GTDB taxonomy): Bacteria > Actinomycetota > Actinomycetes > Propionibacteriales > Nocardioidaceae > Nocardioides. Next base: position 1,457,898 of record NZ_CP087968.1, on the reverse strand, counting down.
GGGCGACGAGGAAGCCGATCGAGTAGAGGAAGCCGTCGTAGCCGTTGAGCGCGATCAGCCCGGAGATGCCGAGGAAGGACGCCGCCGACATGTAGTCGCCGGACACGGCCATGCCGTTCTGGAAGCCGCTGAACTGGCGCCCACCGGCGTAGAAGTCCGCGGCGCCCGACGACTGGCGGCTGGCCCAGAACGTGATGGCGACGGTGACGGCGACGACCGCGAGGAAGAGGACCGCGGTGAGGGTCTCGGTGTTGGACATCAGGAATCTCCTCTGTCGCCGCGCAGCTCCGCGTCGTAGCGCGCCGTGAGCGAGCGTGCGAGCGGGTCGACGTGGGTGTTCATGTGACGGGCGTAGAGCCACGCGATGATGAAGGTGGACGCGAACTGCAGCAGGCCGAAGACCAGCGCGATGTTGATGTTGCCGATGACCTTGGTGCTCATGAAGTCACCGGCCCAGTTCGACATCACCACGTAGAGCAGGTACCGGGCCGGGGAACGCCACGGTGAACGGGATGGCGAAGGAGCGGTAGCGCTTGCGCAGCTCGGCGAAGTCGTCTGAGTCGTGCAGCTCCGCATAGATCGGATGCTCGGAGCGCTGATGGACTCCGTTGTTGGTGTCGTCGGACATGGGGACCTCCTCGGGATGTGATCACCGTCACGGTGGCACCGGGCGCCCGCGCCACGGCAGGTCCGACGGGGTGTACGTCGCCGGGTGGCTCGACCCCATCGGCGAACGGTCGGTCTGGCGCGACGAACGGTCAGCCGCGCTGCAGGTCCACGGACTCCGGCGTGTGCAGCCGGACCATGAACCGGCCCGCGTGCGCCGGGACCCGGCTGTGCGTCGCGCGGCTGACGACGACCATCGTGGCGATGGCCGCGGGCACGCTCCGGGCCGCCGGCTGTCCGAGGAGTATGGCGACCCACCCCGTGGTCTCGGACGTGACCAGCGTCCAGCCGACCGCGAGGCCGGACCCGAGCCCGCCGACCGTCAACCCGGCGATCGCGCCCGCAGCCGTGAGCCCGCGCCACCAGATGCCGAGCAGCAGCAGCGGGCAGAACGTGGAGGCGGCGACCGCGAAGGCGAGCCCCACCGTGCGAGCCACGCCGACGTCGGGTGCGGCGATCGAGACCATCGCCGGCACGACCACTGCGACCACCGCACCGGCCCGGAAGGCGGCGATCCCGGAGAGCCGGTGCGTGCCGAAGCGGCGGCCGGTGACGTCCTGCGAGAGCACCCCGGCCACGGCGATGGACAGTCCGGAGCTCGTCGACAGGAAGGCGGCGAACGCGCCGGCGGTGACCGAGCCGGTGAGCACCTCGCCCAGCAGGCCGTCCACCATCAGCCGTGGCAGCTCGAGCACGAGCGCGTCCGAGCCGGCCGTCGCGAGGTCGGCGGCGTAGATGCGGCCGAGTGCGCCGTACACCGGAGGCAGCAGGTAGAACGCGCCGAGCAGCGCGAGCACGACGAGGGTGGTGCGGCGGGCGGCGCGGCCGTCGGGGTTGGTGTAGAACCGCACGACCACGTGGGGGAGACCCATGGTGCCGAGGAAGGTCGCGACGATCAGCGAGTAGGTGACGTAGAGGCCCCGGCCGCCTCCGGAGCCGAGCGGCAGCGACCAGTAGTCGGCACCCGCACCACCCCCATCGTCGGGTCGGGCGCACCGTCGCCGACCCACACCGCGAGCAGCACGCAGGCGGGCAGCAGCAGTGCGGTGAGCTTGAGCCAGTACTGGAACGCCTGCACGAAGGTGATGCTGCGCATCCCGCCAGACCCGACGTTGATCAGCACCACCAGCGCGACCACCAGCGGGCCGACCCACGTGGGGGCGCCGATGGCGGCTCGGAGCGTGAGCCCGGCGCCCCGGAACTGTGGCAGCAGGTAGAGCCAACCGATGCCCACGACCAGCACCGAGCAGAGGGGCGCGCACGCCGCGCGAGCCGAGCCGGGCCTCGGCGAAGTCGGGCAGCGTGTAGGCGCCGCTGCGGCGCAGGGGAGCGGCGACCGGGACGAGCAGGACGAGGTAGCCGGCGGTCCAGCCGACCGGATACCAGAGCATGTCGGCGCCGAAGGTGAGCACGAGCCCGGCGACCCCGAGGAAGGAGGCGGCGGAGAGGTATTCACCGCCGATCGCGCTGGCGTTGAGTCCTGGCCGGACGGTGCGCGAGGCGACGAAGAAGTCGCTGGTGGTGCGCGAGAACCGCAGTCCCCACGTGCCGATCGCGAGCGTCGCGACGGTGACCGGGACGACCGCGACGAAGCCGGGGACGACGTCGGTGCTCATCGCTCGACCTCTTCCACGAGGGAGGCGAAGTCTCGTTCGTTGGCCTCCGAGCGGCGGATGTAGACCCAGCCGAGCGTCAGCAACCGGGGGTAGACGAGGACGCCGAGCAGCAGCCACGACAGCGGCAGCGGTCCGACCTGCACGTCCGCGAGCCCGGGCACGAGATGGAAGGCGAGCGGCAGGCTGCCGACCGTCACGGCGAGCAGCGCGAGGATGCCCAGCGCCAGTCGCAGCTGCTCGCGGAGCAGGGACTCCATGTAGACGCGGCCCAGCTCCGTGCCCGCGTCGATCTCCCGGGTCCCGGACCGCACCGAGGCGGCGCGGCGGCGCGGCGGCCCGGTGACCCGGACGCGCTCGGTCATGTCCTGCGCTGCGTCAGGAGCTCGCGGAGCTCGCGGGTATGGCGCCGGCTGACCGGCAGCTCGTGGCCGCCGACCACGACGCTGGCGCGACCGGAGTCGACGCGCAGCTCGGAGACGTGGGCCAGCGCGACGAGCAACGAGCGGTGGATCCGGATGAACCCTGCGTCGGCCCAGTCGTCTGCCGGGGTCGACAGCGGCGTACGGACGAGGTGGGAGTCGTGGGCGGTGTGCAGGCGCGCGTAGTCGCCCTGCGCCTCGACGTGGGTGACGTCGCTGCGGGAGATGAAGCGGGGTGACGCCGCCGCGCTCGACGGGGATCTGGGTGTCGCCGCTCGGCATGGGCGAGGTGGCGGCGACGATGCGACGAACGGCCTCGGCGAGGCGCTCCTCGCGCACCGGTTTGAGGACGTAGTCGACGGCGTGCAGCCTCGAACGCGTCGACCGCGTGCTCCTCGTGCGCGGTGACGAACACGATCGGCGGCGGTGCCTTGAAGCGGGCCAGCACACGGGCGAGGTCGAGTCCGGTCAGGCCGGGCATCTGGATGTCGAGGAAGACCGCGTCGACGGCCCGGTCCTGCAGCACCCGCAGGGCCTCGGTCGCGGAGTCGCAGCCCCGGATCGTGCCCACGCGCGGGTCGCGCTCGAGCAGGAAGACCAACTCGTCGAGCGCGGGTCGCTCGTCGTCGATGACGAGGACGTTCAGCGGCGTCATAGCTGCACTCCCGGGGCGAACTTGGGCACCCGGACGATGACCTTGGTGCCGGCGCCGGGGGGCGGTCTCGACCACCAGACCGTAGTCGTCTCCGAACGCGTTGCGCAGCCGTGCGTCGACATTGCCCGGGCCGACGGAGTCCATGGACGTGTCCCCGGCCAGCGCGCGGCGTACGCGCTCAGGATCCTCGCCGCTGCCGTCGTCCTCGACCTCGATGACGCATTCCCGGTCGAGGTCGCGGGCCGTGATGGAGAGGTGGCCGACCCCGTCGGCCTTGTCGGCACTGGCCTCGAGTCCGTGGCGGACGGCGTTCTCGACGAGGGGCTGGATGCACAGGAAGGGTACGGCGACGGGCAGCACCTCAGGAGCGATCCGCAGCGTCACCTTGAGCCGGTCGCCGAAGCGGGCCTGCTCCGGGAGGAGGTAGCGCTCGACGGAACGGAGCTCCTCCGCCAGCGTCGTGTAGTCGCCGTGGCTGCGGAAGGAGTAGCGGGTGAAGTCGGCGAACTCGAGCAGCAGCTCGCGGGCCCGGTCGGGGTCGGTGCGGACGAAGCTGGCGATGGCGCCCAGCGAGTTGTAGATGAAGTGCGGGCTGATCTGGGCGCGCAGGGCTCGCACCTCCGCCTCCATCAGCGCGGTGCGCGAGTCGTCGAGGCTGGCCAGCTCGAGCTGCCCGGAGACCCGGGCCGCGACCTCGTTGGCGGCCCGGACGAGGCTGCCGGTGGCGTTGGGTGCGCCGACGACGAGGGTGCCGACGAGCAGCTCCTCGACGACCAGCGGGCTGATGACGAGCTGGCGCACGGGACAGCCCGGCGTCGCGCAGGTGGTCGCGGAGATCCGCGTCGGCGCGCCGTCGGGGAGGTCGGGGACCTCCGCCGCGTGGTGGTGCCCGGCGCCGTCCCACGCGAGCACACCGCTGGTGTCGGTCAGGGCCGCCGCGGGCGTGCCGAGGAGCGCGCGCAGGTGCCGGACACTGCGCTCGGCGCTAGTCTGCGTGAGTCCCTCACGCAGCGCAGGCGCGGCCAGCGACGCGGTGTGCAGCGTGCGGAAGGTCGCCCGGTCGGCCTCCGTGCCGAGGTGGGTCCGCCGCCAGCGCCACATGGGGTGAGACTAGTCAGTTCGCTCGCAGGAGTTGCCGATTCGGTCGCGAGGACAGCGGTATTCCGCAGCCACCGGTGGCCGCAAACTACCGCTGTCCTCGTGGTTGATCATTGACTCTCGCAGCGGCGTTCGACTTCGGCGTCGCATCTGTCGCGGCCTGCGCCACCCCCGGCTATGTCTCGACCCCCGGTCGCCGTACAAGGTGTCGCGGCCACGGTTGCCGATCAACCTGTCGCCGCCACGCTCGCCCCGCAGCAGGTCGTCACCGCCTCCGCCGAAGAGCTTGTCGTCGCCGGTGCCGCCGCGCAGCAGATCGTCGTTGGCGAGGCCGTGGAGCTTGTCGTCACCCGCATTGCCGGAGAGCCGGTCGTTCCCAGTCCGGCCGACGAGGTTGTCGTCCCCAGACCCACCGGCCAACAGAGTGTCTTGGTCGCATGGTTGCGGGAGGCCCTGCTCGTCGGTTTGGGCAGTGACCCTGTCGTCGCCGCCAGCCCCGTTGATGAGGATGTCGCATCCCCGACGCGTACAGGGTGTCGTCCCCATCGCTGCCTTTGAGCGTGACTCGGTGTGCGCTGACGCCGCCAGTGTTGAAGCCGGTGATGTCAGCAATCACGATGCCGTCGACGACGACTTGCTTGTCGAGCTGCATGCCGACGTCCGCCAGCCGATCCTCCACGAAGATCACGTCATCGCCGGTGCCGCCGTCGTAGCTGCCGATGACCGTGGTGTCGGTCTGGGAGGTCAACAACGTGACGTTGTCGCTACCAGCCCCGCCCGGGACCACGTCGTCCGCACCGTTGGCCGTGACGAGGTCGACTCCTTGGCCCCCGAGGTACAGGTCGTGGCCCGACTGGAGTGATGAGTTCGTTCCGAACCCGGCCGCGGTGGCATCGATCATGTCGTCGCCGTCTCCCGCGTCGATCTTGACGGAGGCAGGCACGAACGTCACGCACACGAGGTCGTTGCCCGCGTCGGCGAACACCGTGAGGGACGTGCCGGTGACGATCACGTCGTCGCCGGGGGTGCCTGTCACCGTGGGGCCGGTTCCCACGATCGTGGCCGGCTTGCTTCGGCAGGTCTCGCCTGTCGCGGAAGCCGTTCCGGTTGGCAGAAGGAGCGTGGCTCCGAAAAGCAGGGCGGTCAGTGTCGCCGTACGGCGCACAACCTTCATCGCTCGCAAGACTTCTTGACCTCGGCAATGCACCTGTCGCGGTCGGGACCGCCCAGTGCAGTATCTCGACCCGAGCCGCCCGCCAGAGTGTCGCGGCCCTGCATGCCGATGAGCCGGTCGCTACCCCGCGCCCCCGCGTAGGACGTCGGACTGCCGGGATCCATCGAGCCGGTCGTTGCCGGGGCCGCCGTTGAAGGTCATCCCGGTCTCGGCGCAGTCGACGCGAGGACCGTCGATCTGTCCTCCTCGACGTTCCAACGTGTCGGCGCCCTTGCCGCCGACCGCGCGCGTGGTGCAGCCACCGACCGACAGGACGTTGCCGGCGTCGTCACCGATGACACGCACGTCAGTGCCGTAGGCCGAGACATTCTCGACGCCGACGAGATTGCTGGTGACGTCACCCCATCGGACGGTCTCCGCCCGCAGGTCGGCCTTCACTTCCCTCGTGCCGTTGATCTCGACGGTGTCACGTCCGTTCCCGGCGTCGATCGACGTCGTGCCCGAACGACGGGTTGCCTGACAGGGTCACGCGGTCGTCCCCGGCTCCCAGATCGGCCGTGACAGAGGGATCTCCGCTGGCCCCCCAAGTCGTCCAGACATCGAGACCGTCGTTGGCCGGCGACCCGGTGTAGGTCAGGTCGACCCGATCCACGATGAAGCCCAGTGCGCCGATGTTGGTCCACCGCATCCAGTCCCGGCCGTCGAGGGTGGACGTGCCGGTCGCGGCGTCCACGACCAGTGCCCCGGCGTCGATCCCTGGTCTCGAGGCGAGCGCCACCCGTGCCCCCCGTCGAGTCGACCGTCGGCTGCCAGTGGACCCTCCACGTAGAGGTAGTCGGAGTCCGGCCCGGTGGTGATCACGTCCGGGTTGACAGCGCCGTCGGAGTTGCTGGCGACTCGATCGAGTCCGGCACCAGTGTCAACGACGTCGCGCTCGGTGTCGGGGATCTGCTGGCCGGTCTCCGAGATGTATCCACTCGTGTTGACGTCGTCGCTGGTCGGGCCCCCGTGCAGGGTGTCAGCCCCGGATCCGAGCTCGGTCCGGACCGGCGTCGTGGCGGCCACGGTGTCGACGACGTCGTTGCCGGGCCCAGCGTCGACCCTGACGCTCACACGGTTGGGCAGCCCGGCGACGCAGACGAGGTCGTCGCCGCCGAGGGCGCGCACGTCGTGCGCCGCGCCGGTGACGATCACGTCACGACCCTCGGTGCCATGGAGCGTGGTGTCGGTCCCCACGACCGGGGGTCGGTGCCGACGATCGTGGCGGCCTCACCCCGGCAGGTCTCTCCGACGGCGGTGGCAACGCCGGTCGGCGCAAGGAGCGTGGCGCCGAACAGAAGCGCGGTGAGTGTCGCCGTACGACGCATGGCAGGTCTCCTTGGAGCGCTGCCTAGCGGAAGTCGATCAGCAGCATGTCTGTGTCGGTGCCGTCCGAAACGATCGGACCCTCCTGTGATGCGTCGGAAGGCACTTCGGTTGCCGCGTCGCGCTGGTCGATGACCTTCGCGCGGAAGCACTCGACGACGTAGGGCAGCTGCATGCCGTCGTGGCCGCGGCCGTAGTCGTCGTAGAGCGCGCGCACGGCGTCGAGCCCGGCCTCGCGCTCGTCGTCGGGCAGGGATGCGATGTAGGAGCGCGACGCGACGATGTCGACGAGGGTGTCGCGATCGACGTCCTGCCAGAAGGAGAAGGTCTTGTGCTCGATCTCACCGAAGAGGTCGGACTCGGCCGAGAACTCGTGGGAAATGGACCGGCGTCCTGCTCGCCGGCGATTCCGATGCCGGCACCGCCGCCGACGACGTCGACCAGCTTGCGCACCCACGGGATCTTCTTGTCGAAGAAGTTCCACACGAGCGCGACGTGACCGCCGGGCTTCAGCACCCGCGCCATCTCCGGGATCGCCAGCTCGTGGTCGAACCAGTGGAAGGCCTGCGCGGCGACGACGACGTCGACGCTGCGGTCGTTGGCGGGGATCTCCTCGGCGCCGGCGACCTTGGCGCTGACCTCGGGCACCCGCTGCTGCAGCACCTCGAGCATCGCCGGGTCCTTCTCGGTCGCGAAGACCGCGTGACCTTGGTCGACCATCTCGCGCGTCAGCTTGCCGGTGCCGGCCCCGAGCTCCAGCACGATCTTGGCGTCGCCGTCCAGCAACCACGCGACAGCATCGGCTGGATAGGACGGACGGCCGCGGTCATAGGCCTCGGCCACGGCCCCGAAGGATTCGGAGAGGCGCTTCATGTCGGGCTGCTCGTCAGTCACCCGATCGAGGCTACTAGCGTCCTCCACTGTGACTGATCCCGTTGCACGGCTCGTGGGCCTCGAGGGCGTGCCTTCGGCGTACGCCGCAGCGCGCGACGGCATCGACGTGATGCTGCGCGACCGCGGACTGCGACGGACGTCGCCCGAGATGACGGCCGAGTCGCTCCTGAGGGGTGCGCACGCCAGTGCCGTGCTGGAGGGGTCGGCCTCGACGCTGGCCGAGATCCGCGCCGGAGACGGCGACGCGATCGCGCAGGACGCGCTGCGGCTCTCGACCTCGATGCTGGCGCTCGCGCCGCTGATCCGGACCGCCCCGCTGCAGGCGATCGCCGAGCTGCATGCGGTGGTTGCGTCCGGATCGGTGCCTGACGATTCGCTCGGTCGTCCTCGCGACGCGGCCTCTGCCGACCGATTGCGCGGGGTCTCCGAGCTGCTGCTCTCGGACACGTCCGCGCCGGCCCTGCTCGTCGCGGCCGTCGTGCACGCCGACGTCGCGACGGCGGCGCCGTTCGCGTCGCACAACGGGATCGTCGCGCGGGCGCTCGAGCGGCTGGTGCTCGTCGCGCGCGGTGTCGACTCGGAAGTCGCTGGTCGTGCCCGAGGCCGGGCACTGGCCCTGCGGGCGCAGTACGAGTCCAACCTGCGCGGCTACGCCGAGGGCGGGCCGCGTGGCGTGCACGCGTGGGTGATCTACGCCGCCGAGGCGTTCGTCGTGGGGCGCTGAAGCGTCACCGCTGCGGCGTACGGCGGAATAGCCGCGAATGCGAACGGCATCCGACCACAAGGATCGGATGCCGTCGCTGACACGTGAAGACTCGGCTATCAGGCGTGCAACTTCTAACTGCGGTCCCGGGAGATTCCCGGTGACACGCGACCTCTTCGAGAGGCTAGATCGCCGCGTGGGTACCCGGCTCACGTGCAAACTCTTGAGTTGTGTCCTCATGTGTACGCCGACTTCGGCCGACTCACAAGGGTTGACATCCCGGCCTGTTGATGGGTGCTCGTTATCCCTCGAACCGGCGCTTGCGGGCGTTCGCCCACAGGACGCCGCCGCCGGCGGCGACTGCGCCACCGACCGCGAGTGCAGCGAGGGTCTGCCCGGCCGGCGGGAAGTGCACGCGGCTGCGCAGCTCGACGGGCTTGTTGAAGACCGGGACCGGCCAGCCGCGCTCGACCGCGACCTTGCGCAGCTCCTTGTCGGGGTTGACGGCATGCGCGTGGCCCACGGTCTCCAGCATGGAGACGTCGGTGATCGAGTCGCTGTAGGCGTAGCTGTTCTCGAGGTCGTAGCCGATGTGCAGCGCGAGCTCCCGGATCCGCGCGCCTTCTCCTCGGCGTAGGCGTAGTACTCGATCTCGCCTGAGTACTTGCCGTCCACGATCTCCATCCGGGTCGCGACGACCCGGTCGGCGCCGAGCATCTCGCCGATGGGGCCGACGACCTCGGCACCGCTCGTCGAGACGATCACGACGTCACGCCCGGCGAGGTGGTGCTCCTCGATCAGGCTGACTGCCTCGTCGTAGACGAGCGGGTCGACGATGTTGTGCAGCGTGTCGGCGACGATCTCGCGGACCGTCGCGACGTCCCAGCCCGCGCACATCGCCGACATGAAGCGGCGCAGCTTCTCCATCTGGTCGTGGTCCGCGCCGCCGACGAGGAAGACGAACTGGGCGTAGGTGCTGCGCAGCATCGCGCGCCGGCTGATCAGGCCCCCGGCTCGGAAGGGCTTGCTGAAGGCAAGGGTGCTCGACTTCGCGATGATCGTCTTGTCGAGATCGAAGAAGGCCGCTGTGGGGCGGGGCATGGCGCCATCGTAGGCGGCCGCACTGCCGCCTCAGCGGCGTACGTCAGTACTGCTTGCTGCTCTCGTGATGGAACCCGTTCGGGTCGGGGTGCTTGCCGATGCCGGGAGCACGCGGGTAGAGGCGGAACTCGGCCTCACGCTCGTCCATGAAGGTCGTGATCTCCGCGATGTCGTGCTTGGCACCGGACGCCAGTTCGTCGAGTCCTTCGGTCCGGGACCTGACCGCCCCCGGATCAGCTCGTCGAGGCTCGACTCCAGCTCCTTGGCGCTCGCTCCCTCGACGGTGACCGTCTCACGGGCGCCAGCGGGGATCGTGGCCGACGCGAGGCCGGACGTCGCGCTGACGATGCCGAAGGTCGCGGAGGCCGGCGGGATCGCGAAGGTCACTGCCCCGAGAAATCCCGTGAGGGAGGAAAGCAAGCCCAGAGCGTCCTTGGTGCTCTGTCCACGATTGTCGTCCCGGCGCTTGCGGAGCTGGTCGTCGGCGGCCTGCTTGGTCGCCTCGACCGCGTTCATGAGGGCATGCTGCGCCGAGGACGTGACTCCATTCGCCACCGCGTAGCAGGCCGAGACTCGCCCGGGGACGAAGCAGTGGTTGCTCCGGATGTCCTTGAAGGGCTTGTACCAGTCATTGACGAAGGCATCTCGGGTCCGACCCTTCCACGCCCCGAGATTCTCCGACAGACCACCAAAATCCTCCGCGCCGTCGTGGGCCGGGGAGTTCGCCGTGTCCGCTGTCCTCTCGATGATGAAGTCGAACTCCGATTGGCGCTCGGACAACAGGTCAGTGGCGTACTCGACAACCCACTCCCGAATGCCCCGGGCCCAGGTGCTCCCCTCGTCGGCCCACTCCTTCAGCTTCCCCTCGGCCTCTTCCCTGAAATCGTCGAAGCTCGGCTGGGTGTTGCCGCGAGTGACGTTCTTGTCGAACGGGTGGGTCCAGCCCATGTGGTTGAACTCGACGATCGCGTAGTCCGAGGTGTTGGAGAAGGCGTTGTTGTTGGGGATCCCACCGTGCTGGCTCTCCTCGAAGTAGTCCAGAGCCTTGTCGATGTAGTAGAGCTCGGCGAGGAGGTCGCAGGCCTCATGGAGGGTCTCGTAGAAACCGCTGACCGAGTAGGTCTCGTCGATCGCCATCAGAGGTTGCGCCTTCCGGGTCCGGGAACTTCGGGGGGTGTGCCGTAGGTGCCCGGGTCGATGGGCTTGACGTAGTCCTCGGGCAGTTGGTCTGTACGCAGGGGTGGAAGCGAGTTCTCGTCCTTGTCGAGCACTCGGTCGTCCTTCAGGTAGACGAGGAACTCGTCGCGTGCGGCCTCGTCGGTGCGGACGTAGTCGTCCGCGATCTCGACCAAGGCCTCCGCTGTCTGGTGAAGGCTCTGACTCGTCCTGTACAGCGCGTGATGCATGCGCTCCGGGATCGCGCTGAGGGACATCAGGGCGGGGTGCTTCGAAGCGAGTCCTGCGGCTGTGGTCCCGAGGTCGTAGATGCCGTTGGTGTTCTCCGAGTAGAGGTTGGCAGTCGTCGGGATCAGGACTCGGCCGGCAAGGTAGAGCTTGTAGGTGTCGGCGCCGAAGTCGTCGCCCGATCCGACGTCACCGACGTCCCTGCCGCCGTCCGAGCTCGGGAAGTAGTTCGGTGATTCCGGATCCTGCTTGTCCCCCATGACCTGCTCCTTCGTGGTTCTCGTCAGTGGTCCCTTCCTGCCCTCGTGGACGCCCACCGAAACCACGGACCGGAAACCACGCACAGGTGGTGTGTGTCGCGCCCTGTCCACAGGTGGCGGCTCGCGTGTCGGCGCGATGTCCCCGGTGTCGGCGAAGGTCGGGACATGCAGCCGCTGGTCCTGACCCGTGATCCCTCGCTCCTCGACGACCTCTCCCGCCTCGCCGCCGGGGCGGGCGTCCAGCTCGAGGTGTGCGGTGACGCCGTGGTCGCCCTAGCTTCTCGGTCGATCGCTCCGCTGGTCGTGATCGGGGACGACGTGCTGGCCGACGTCGTGGCCGTTGCGCCACCGCCTCGGGCGGGTGTCGTGGTGATCTCCCATGCGCCGGCCACGGAGGTGTTCCGGCTCGCCCCGGGCGTGGGGGCCAGCTCCGTGGTGGAGCTGCCGGCGGGGAGACGCACGTGGGTGCGCTGCTGGCCGACGTCGAGGAGTCGCCCGGACGCGGTCTCGTCATCGGAGTCGTCGGCGGGGCCGGCGGCGCGGGCGCGTCGACGCTGGCGTGCGCGCTCGGCCGGGTGGCCGGGCGTGACGGGCCTGCCCCCGGTGATCGACACCGACCCCGTCGGGCCCGGCCTCGACCGGCTGCTCGGACTGGACGAGACCCCGGGGGTGCGATGGGACGACCCGGCCTCCTCCGCAGGGCGACTCGGCTCGCGGTCGTTGCGAGAGGCGGTGCCGCGACGCGACGGCACCGGCGTGCTGACCTCGGGCGGCGGGTCCGGCGACGCCGCCGCCCCTGTCGACGTTGCGAGACGTGCTCGCGGCCGGGCAGCGCGGGCACGCGCTGGTCGTCCTCGACCCGGCCCGCCGGGCGAGCGTGGTGTCGGCGGAGCTGATGGCACGGTGCGACCTCGTGCTCGCGGTGACGCCCGCGACCGTCAGTGGCATCGCATCGACGCTGAGGTTGGTCGACCCGATGTCCGACACGTCGCGCATCCGGCTCGCGACGCGGCGCGGCGCCGTTTCGGCCCGCGATCTCACCGCGGCGACCGGCGTGGCCGTGGCCTTCGAGGTCCCCGAGCAGCGCGGGCTCGCCGAGGCCGTCGACCTCGGCCTCGGGCCGGTCCGTCATCGCCGTACGCCCCCGGGCAGGGCGGTCGCCGCGTTCCCGGCCGAGGTCGCGTGATGAGCGAGCTGGAGGCCGGGGTCATCGACGACGTCCGCGAGCGGTTGGCCGCGACGCCCGGCGACCTGTCGCCGCACCGCGTGGCGGAGGCGATGCGCGCTGCCGGGAGGCCGGTCGGTGACGCCACTGTGCTGGCTGTCCACGACGCGCTGCGCCGAGACGTCCCGGGCTCCGGGCCGCTCGAGCCGTTGCTGCGACAACCCGGCGTCACCGACGTGCTCGTCAACGGTGCCGACCGGGTCTGGGTCGACGACGGCAACGGGTTGCGACTGACATCGGTGCGCTTCCGAGACGACGCCGCGGTTCGCCGGCTCGCCCAGCGGCTTGCCTCGACCGGTGGCAGGCGGCTCGACGACGCCACGCCCTACGCCGATGTCCGACTGCCCGACGGCACCCCGCTTCCATGCCGTGCTGGCCCCGACGTCTCGCCCCGGCACGACCATCTCGTTGCGGGTCCCCTCGGCACGGACCTTCTCGTTGGCAGACCTGGTCGCGGCCGGCTCGGTGAGCCCGGCGGGCGCGGAGGTGCTGGGCGCGATCGTCGAGTCCCGGTTGGCGTTCCTGGTCAGTGGCGGCACCGGCTCGGGCAAGACGACGCTGCTGGCCGCGTTGCTGGGGCTGGTCGATCCGAGCGAGCGACTGGTGCTCGTCGAGGACGCGAGCGAGCTGCGACCGACACATCCGCACGTGCTCGGCCTCGGAGGCGCGACCGGCGAACATCGAGGGCGCCGGTGAGATCACCCTGAACACGCTGGTGCGCCAAGCCCTGCGCATGAGACCCGACCGGCTCGTGGTCGGTGAGGTGCGAGGTGCGGAGGTGGTCGACCTGATGGCCGCCCTCAACACCGGGCATGCGGGCGGCTGCGGCACGCTGCACGCCAACTCGGCCGGCGACGTGCCGGCGAGGATCGAGGCGCTGGCCGCGGCCGCCGGGCTGCCCCGCGACGCGACCCACAGCCAGCTCGCCTCCGCCCTCGACGCCGTGATCCACGTGGCTCGTGCTCCCGACGGCTGCCGCCGCGTCACTCAGGTCGGTGTTCCCGTGCGGTCTGCGTCGGGGACCGTCTCGATAGCGACCGCCGTCGAGTTCGACGCTGACGGTCGGATGACCGGGGGTCCCGGATCGGCCCAGCTGACCGATCGGGTCGGCTGATGGTCCTGCTGGCCGTCGGCCTGGCGGCACTCGCGACCCGGCTGCTGGTTCCGTCAGGGCGCCTGACCGGCGCGACCCGGAGCTGGCGACCGGTGCTCATCGGGGTGGCCGGGATCGCAGGCTGGGGACTCGTCAGCGGCTGGCTGCCGCCCCGCGCCAGCGCGGCCGGCATGGCCTCCGTGCTCGCGGCGGCCGGTGGCCGGCTCATCTGGCAGCGCCGTCGTGACCGTCGGGAGCGAGCGCTGACGGCGGTGGGGGTGCTCGACGCGTGCGAGGTCCCGGCCGCGGAGCTGGCCGCTGGTCGACCGCCCGGCCCGGCGCTGGGTGAGGCGGCCCGTCGATGGCCCGGCCTCTCGCCCGTGCTGGATGCGTGGTCCCCGGGCTCGGACGTCCCGGTTGCCCTGCGCCGGGTGGCCGCCACTCCGGGTGCCGGTGACCTCCGGGTCGTCGCGGCGGCCCGGCAGGTTGCCCACCACTCTGGCACCGGGCTCGCGCACGCCGTCTCCCGGGTCGCCGCGCGCATCCGCGCTCAACGCCAGACTCAACGCGTCGTCGCCTCGGAGCTGGCTTCCGCGCGCGCCACGGCCCGGCTCGTGGCGGCGTTGCCGGTGGTCGCCCTCGGGATGGGGTCCGGCGCCGGGGGCACCCCGTGGCGTTTCCTGCTCGACACCCCCATCGGATGGGGATGTCTGGCGGCCGGTCTCGGGTTCGGGATCGCCGGGCTGTGGTGGATCGAAGCCATCGCCGACCGGGCGGATCCTCGATGACCGTGCTCGCGGCCCTGTTGTCCGGCCCGGCCACCGTTCTCCCGGTGCCCCCGCGCGCGACCCTGCGGACGCGCCCGCCTGTGGCCGACGTGCCCGTCCCGGCCCGGCCGGGCCGCTGGCGACCGGCGCTCTGCCTGTTGGCCGGCCTCGGCGCCGGGCTCTTCCCGGGTGGGCCGATCGGCGTGGTGGCCGCACCAGCCGCGGCCGCCGCTGCGTGGGTCGCGCTCGCGAGGTCGGAGCCCAGCGCCGTACGCCGAGAGCGCGAGGCCGCCGACCGCGAGCTCCCGCACTTCGTCGACCTGTTCTCGTGCGCGCTCCCGCGCAGGTGCCTCCCCGCAGGCCGCGCTGGCGTCGGTCGTCAGGGCCTGCCCGGGACCGACCTCCGCGCGGTTGGACGGCGCGCTTGCCCGACTGCGGATGGGGGTCGATCCGGTGCACGTGTGGGGTGGGCTGGTCGACGACGACGTCCTGGCTGCCCCGGGTCGCACCCTCGCCCGGGCCGAGACCAGCGGCAGCTCAGTCGCCGACGCGGTCGAGAGGCTCGCCGACGAGCTCGAGCGCTCCTCCTTGGCATCGGTCGAGGACCGCGCCCGCGCGGTGGGTGTGAAGGCAGCGGTGCCCCCGGGGTTGTGCCTGCTACCGGCCTTCCTGCTGATCGGCATCGTGCCCACCGTGGCCGGGTTGCTGTCGTCCATCACGCCGTAGCGCGATGCCGCCTTGACAGTGAGGCATGCCCTCCTCGAAGGTAACACCCGTTTACACGAGCGGTGCAGGTTCGATCGCCGTGGGAGGAAGCGAAACCCAGCAGGGAGGCAGGGGTTTGCGTCTATCTCATCTCGGGGTGGGAGACGTGCGTCCCTGGCGAACTCACGGCATGGCTGCCGACGTCCGCCAGCAACGCAGCGTTCGAGTCCTGCCCGCATGATGTTCGGCCACTGACGCACGACCGGGGGCGACATCTGCTGTCGGCAATCGGTCGCATCCACGACGACCCGGACGAGGCGCCGTGGATCGGCGTAGCCTGCCACCCGGCCGACGCACAGCCCGCATCCGTCGCCGCCGCCCCGGCCAGCCTCTTCGACCGGCACGAGAGCCTGCGCTGCGACTACGTCCCGGGCTCGTCCGGAGGAGTCTTCGCGCGCCGACTGCTCCCTCCCGGCTTGGTCGAGTTCGAGGCGGTGTCCCCGGGGTTCCACGACACCTCGGCGGCCGTGCACCGGGTGTTGGTGCGCCACCTCGCTGCCACCGCCAACCCGTCGGCCCGGCCGTTCTCCGGGTTCGTGACGGTCGAGTCCGAGGAGCGGGTCACGCTGTTCGCGGCCTTCGACCGCGTCACCTTCGACGGCTACTCGATGTACTCCGTGGCTGACGAGCTCCCGCGGTTGCACCGCACGTTCGCGGCCGAGGACGCGCCCGACCCGGCGCTCGCCCTCACGGCCAGTCATCTCGACCACGCAGCGGCCGAACGCGACTTCACCGGGTCCCTCACAGCGACGGATCCGCACCTCCGTCCCCCGGCGAGCACTGCTCGACGAGTCCGGGGGCGTCCCCGGACTCCCTGCCGCGTCGGGGGTTCGCCGCGGGGATCGGTGCAGCCACGCCATGGTGTCGCTGCCCGTCGCCGGGAGCGGCGAGGCCGACGATTTCGCCCGGCTGTGTCGCGCCTCGGGCACGTCCACCGCGCTGACCTACATCGCGATGCTGCTCCGGGCCATCGCCGTACAGGAAGGCCCCGGACCGTCGACCGTGCGGGCGATGATGTCGACCCACGGGCGCTCCGCCGCCCACCCGGGCTCGATCGGGTGGTTCGCCGGCGTTGCTCCCCGGTGGTCGACGTCGATCCCGCGGCCGACCTGCGTGAGACGGCCACGGACGTCTCGGCTGCCCGGTCCCTCTCGGCCCCCGCCGGTCGCATCCCGCTGCCCGTCGTCGGCGACCTGCTCGGAGTCTCCGTCGAACCCGGCCTCGTCGTCTCCTTCATGGAGTCCACGCGCACACCCGGCTGGCGGGAGTGGCGCGAGACGGAGGCCCGGGGGTTCCTCGGCCACGTGCCGCTCAGCGACCAGATGCACGCGTGGGTCAACGTGTTGCCGAGCGGGACGTTCCTGGAGGCACTCCACCCCGCCACCCCCCAGTGCACCGCCCGGGTGGCGACCCTCGCCGTCACGATGCGCAGTGCCCTGCTGTCCTTGATCGACCCACGACGGACACTCGTGCCCGCCCCCGGGGCATCGGGAGAAGTCCGCACAAGCAGATGACCCGCCTCACGAACAGCCACTGATCGGCCCCGCGACGATCACGATCACGCAGCTGACCACCGACCGCTATCCATCCACAGGAGGGGTCGGCGCGGGGCTCTCCACAGGCCGCGCGGCGCTCGGGTGCACGAGGTCGGTGGTCTCCTCGAGAGTCGGACCTCGAGGGCATCCATGGGGGATGCCTCGACGAGAGGTGACTTCCATGGTGACGAGGACACGACGCGATGAGGCCGGCATCACGACAGCCGAATACGCCGTCGGCACGGCGGCTGGGGCCGGGTTTGCCGGCCTGCTCTACAAGCTGCTCAGCGGCGGTTTCGGCGACCAGCTGCTCAAGACCCTGTTCGACCACGTCCCGGGCCTGCTGGGGATCAAGTGAGCGTGCGCCGGCGGCGGTCCGGGTGCGAGCGGGGAGCCGCGACGGCCGAGCTCGCACTCGGGCTGCCACTGGTGCTGGCGGTGACCGTCGGCCCGGTCTGGCTGCTTGCGGCGGCCTCCGCACAGATCAGGGTGGTCGACGCCGCCCGCGAGTCCGCGCGCTCCATGGCGCGGGGCGACTCGGAGTCGGCCGCCGGGGCTCTGGGGGCCACCATCGCGCCGACCGGGGCGGACATCGAGCTGGAGCTGGCGGGCGGCCGGGTCGCGGCGACCGCCAGCGCACGGGTCGACGGCCCCGGTGGGCTGTTCGACTTCCTCCCGGGCGTGACGGTCCGGTCCCGGGCGGTCGCGGTGCTGGAGGAGGCGTGAGCGGAGGCGGCGAGCGCGGGTCGGCGACCCTGTTCGTCCCGGCCGTGACCGGACTGCTGATGTTCGTCGGCCTCGCACTGGGCGGGGTCGCGGCCATCGTGCTCACCCAGCGAACGGCCCGGGCAGCGGCAGACCTCGCCGCACTCGCTGGCGCCGCTGCTGCTGTGGCGGGCACGGACGCCTGCGCCGCTGCAGCGACGATCTCGCACGCCAACGGAGCGACTCTCGACGAGTGCCACCCGGCCGGTCAAGTCGTCACGGTCGCGGTGACGGTCACCGGTCCGCGGCTCATTGACCGCCGCTACGACGTCACCGCCGAGGCGCGGGCGGGCCCGGCCGGGTGAAGCGTCAGATTTTCTCGTCCGGCACGTCGTCGGCGCGGCGTTCCGAGTCCGCGCGGTCGAGACGCTCGCTGAGCTTGTTCAGCTCCTTGCGCTCCTTGCGCTGGGCGATGCTGCGCTTGGTGGCCCACTTGATGATCGAGAGGCCCAACAGGATTGCGGCGCCTGCGGCCACGCCCAGCAAGAAGGTCTCGATGGTGCTGATGTCGAAGCCGAGCAGCTCGGCACCGGTGCCGGGGTCGCTGGCGAAGAGCGCCGCGGCGATGGCGCCAGCGCCGGCAAGGACGAGAAGGAATCCGAGGATGACCATGCTCGCAGGCTACTCGGCGAGGGCTCCGACCAGCAGCAGGTCGAGCAGCGCGACGGCCCCGCGCTTGTCGAGCGGACTGTTCTGGTTGCCGCACTTGGGGGACTGGACGCACGACGGGCAGCCCTCGAGGCACTCGCAGCTCGCGATGGCCTCACGGGTGGCGGTGAGCCATTCCAACGCGGCGTGGAACCCACGCTCGGCGAAGCCGGCACCTCCCGGGTGGCCGTCGTAGACGAACACCGTGAGCCGACCGGTGTCGGCGTGCAGCGCCGTGGAGACACCGCCGATGTCCCAGCGGTCGCAGGTGGCGAAGAGAGGGAGGAGCCCGATCGAGCAGTGCTCGGCGGCGTGCGCCGCGCCGGGGACGTCGGCAGCGGCCAGACCGCTCTCGGTGAGTACGTCGCCGGGCACCGTCCACCACACCGCGGTCGTGCGCAGCGACCGCTCGGGCAGGTCGAGCAGCTCCTCGCCGATCACCTCGCCGCTCGGCTGTCGGCGCTTGAGGAAGGAGACGACCCGGTGCGAGACGTCCACCTCGCCCAGCGAGAGGCGGCAGTCCTGCCACATCCGGTGCTCGCGCTCGGCGACGATCGAGATGTCGGTGATCTCGCGCGCGGACGTCGAGTAGGGCAGCTCGGCACGGTGCATCACCGCGACGTGCTCCTCGAGGTCGAGCGACTCGACCAGCCACGTCTCGCCGCGATGCACGTAGACCGCGCCCGCGTGGGCGGTGCCGTGCGAGCTCGACCCGCCGACGGTGCCGATCACCCGCCCGGTCTCCGCCTCGATCAGCTGCACTGGGCGCCACCGCTCGAGCGGATGTCGGCCGGGTCGCTGGCGCGACG
Source organism: Nocardioides sp. B-3 (assembly GCF_024703895.1). GTDB lineage: Bacteria > Actinomycetota > Actinomycetes > Propionibacteriales > Nocardioidaceae > Nocardioides. The sequence continues at coordinate 1,438,936 of NZ_CP087968.1, read as the reverse complement.
ACGGTCGGTCCAGAACCAGCCGCGCGGTCGTTTCCTCAACAAGCCGGCGTCGGTGAGCTGGTCCACGACCAGACGCGCGTTGTCGCCGAACAGCGGCAGGTCTTCCTCCGCCAGCGGGTGCTCCTGCGCGGCCGCGCACAGGTGGGGGCCCGGGACATAGGGGTTGTTCGGGTCGAAGACGGTCGCCTCGACCGGCTGGCCCAGCAGCGACTGTGGATGGTTGACGAGGTAGGTGTCCAGCGGGTCGGCGCCCGCCACCAGCACCCCGAGGGCGTCCTGCGGGCGCCGCGCCCGGCGCGCCCGATCTGCTGCCACAGGGCGGCCCCGGTGCCGGGGAAGCCCGCGATCAGCACCGCGTCGAGCCCGCTGATGTCGATCCCGAGCTCCAGCGCGTTGGTCGCGGCCAGCCCCGTCAGGTCGCCGCGGCGCAGCGCGGCCTCGAGCTCGCGGCGCTCCTCGGGCAGGTAGCCACCGCGGTAGGACGCCACGCGGCGCGGGAGTGACGGATCGACCTCGGCCAGCAGCTCGGCGGCGGTGGCGGCCACCTGCTCGGCTCCGCGCCGCGACCGGACGAACGCCGGGGTCCGGATGTCCTCGGCCACGAGATCGGCGAGCAGGTCGGCGACCTCCGACGACGCGGCCCGCCGCACCGGCGCTCCGTTCTCGCCAGCGTAGGAGGTGAACGGCGGCTCCCACAGCAGCAGGGAGACCTGCCCCCGGGGCGAGTGGTCGGCGGTGATCGCGAGCACGTCGAGGCCGGTCAGCCGGCCGGCGGCGACCTCTGGCTCGGCGACGGTGGCCGAGGCCCAGGACGAAGGTCGGGTGTGCGCCGTACATCGCGCAGATCCGTCGCAGCCGCCGCAAGATGTGTGCGACGTGCGCACCGAAGACGCCGCGGTAGTGGTGGCACTCGTCGACCACGACGTAGCGCAGCGACCCGAAGAAGGACGCCCACTGCGCGTGCCGGGGGAGCAGTGAGTGGTGAAGCATGTCGGGATTGGTCAGGACGTATTCGCCGAAGTCGCGGGTCCAGTCGCGCTGCTCGCGAGTGCTGTCGCCGTCGTGCGTGGACACGCGGACATCGAGGCCCAGCGCGGAGATGAAGGTGAGCTGGTCGTTGGCCAGCGCCTTCGTCGGGGCGAGGTAGAGGACACCCGCGCCACGCTCGCCGCGCCGACCCCGACCGGCGCGGATCGCAGTGAGTGCGGGCAGCTGGTAGGCCATCGACTTGCCCGACGCCGTCCCCGTGGCGAGCACGACGTGCTGCCCTGCCTGTGCCGCGTCCGCTGCCGCCGCCCGGTGCTGCCACGGCGCGGCGACCCCGGCCCGCTCGAAGGCCGCCCGGACGTCGTCGGCGACCCATGAGGGCCACGGCGCGGAGACCGCCGGGCGCGGCGGGACGATCTCGAGATGGCGCAGCCGATCCTCACGACCGGGGACGGAGGTCAGGCGCGACACGACGTCGTCCACCCGGCGATGCAGGGGTCCGCCACGGGTGCTCACGGTGCGCAGTGTGGCAAACGGGACCGACATCGAGTCATCCCCGGGGCAAGGGTGCACCTGCATGGATCACAGGTCTCATGGTTTGATAACTCCCGGCAGCATTCGGGGCGTCCTGCTTCGAGTGGATTTCTTCCGAACTGGAGCAGTCGTGGATCTGACCCTTGCGACCCGCGAGGAAGATGGTCGCGCCATCGTTGCGGTCGGCGGCGAGATCGACGTCTACACCGCGCCCCGGCTGCGCGACCAGATCACCGAGCTCGTCAGCGGCGGCTCCTACAACATCGTGATCGACCTCGAGGCAGTCGAGTTCCTCGACTCCACCGGTCTGGGCGTCCTCGTCGGCGGGCTCAAGAAGGTCCGCGCCCACGACGGCTCGCTCGAGCTCATCTGCTCCCGGGAGCGGTTGCTCAAGATCTTCCGCATCACCGGGTTGGCGAAGGTGTTCGTGATCCACGACTCCGTCGACCCGTTCGTCGCCAGCTGACGACCCCTCTCGAGCGCGCTTCGCCGTACGGCGGGACGCGGTTGTTGCGACGCGCCCGGACCAGGTGTGATGTGCGGCACGGCCGCCGCGTGATCCGGGTCACAGGTGCGTAGACTCCCGCGCGTTCGTACTTAGACGTACCACTCCCGGGAGGACGCACATGACCGGGATCGTTCCCGCTGTCGTGACGCTCACTGGCACCAACCAGCTTCTGGTCATCGTCGTCCTCGCGATCGCGCTCGGCGCGCTCGCGATGGCCGTGGTGTTCCGGAAGCAGGTGTTGGCCGCCGGTGAAGGCACCGACAACATGAAGACCATCGCCCTAGCCGTCCGGAGAAGGCGCCAACGCCTATCTGACCCGGCAGTTCCGCACCCTAGGCATCTTCGCGGTGATCGCGTTCTTCGCGTTGCTCGTGCTGCCGGCAGACGACACGACCGTGCGCATCTTCCGTTCCGTGTTCTTCCTCGTCGGTGCCGGCTTCTCGTCCGCGGTCGGCTATCTCGGCATGAACCTCGCCGTGCGCGCCAACCTCCGGGTGGCGGCCGCTGCCGACAGCATCGGTCGCGAGCCCGCCATGACGATCGGTCTGCGCACCGGCGCCATGGTCGGCATGCTCACCGTCGGCCCGGGGCCTGCTCGGTGCCAGCCTCGTCGTGCTTGTCTTCCGGGACACGGCCCCCGACGTGCTCGAGGGCTTCGGCTTCGGTGCCGCGCTGCTCGCCATGTTCATGCGAGTCGGCGGTGGCATCTTCACCAAGGCTGCCGACGTCGGTGCGGACACGGTCGGCAAGGTCGAGCAGGGCATCCCCGAGGACGACCCGCGCAACGCCGCCACCATCGCCGACAACGTCGGCGACAACGTCGGCGACTGTGCCGGCATGGCTGCAGACCTCTTCGAGTCGTACGCCGTGACGCTGGTCGCCGCCCTGATCCTCGGTTCGCAGGCCTTCGGCGACAAGGGTCTCGTGTTCCCGCTGCTGATCCCGGCCATCGGCGCCCTCACCGCGGTCGCGGGTGTCTACCTCACCAAGCCCAAGGCGGGCGAGAACGGGCTGAAGACGATCAACCGATCGTTCTACCTCTCCTCGGGCATCGCGGCGGTGGCCAGCGTCGTGCTGGCCTACGTCTACCTGCCCAGCAGCTTCGCCGAGTTCACCAACATCTCCGACGCGCTCATCGACGCCGAGGGCGATCCGCGGTTCATCGCTGCGTCCGCCGTCGTCATCGGCATCGTGATGTCGGCAGGCATCCTGGCGCTCACCGGCTACTACACCGGCACGGAGCACCGCCCCGTCAAGGACGTCGGCAAGACCTCGCTCACCGGTGCGGCCACGGTGATCCTCGCGGGTCTCTCGGTCGGCTTCGAGTCCGCGGTCTACACCACGCTGGTCATCGGAGCGGCCGTGTTCGGCGCCTACCTGCTCGGCGGCGCCGCGCTCACCGTGTCGCTGTTCGCGGTGGCGCTCGCCGGTTGTGGCCTGCTGACCACGGTCGGCGTGATCGTGGCGATGGACACCTTCGGTCCGGTCTCCGACAACGCACAGGGCATCGCCGAGATGTCGGGTGACGTCAGTCCGGAGGGCGCGCAGATCCTGACCGAGCTCGACGCGGTCGGCAACACCACCAAGGCGATCACCAAGGGCATCGCGATCGCGACGGCCGTGCTCGCCGCGACCGCCTTGTTCGGCTCCTACGCGACCTCGGTGTTCGATGCCTTGGTCGAGGCCAACCCGGCGCAGGACGAGTTCTTGCAGTTCGACGTCTTCAACCCGGCCGTCCCGGGTCGGCGTCCTGCTCGGCGCGTGCGTCGTCTTCCTCTTCTCCGGCCCGGCGATCAACGCCGTCGCCCGAGCCGCGGGAGCGGTCGTCTACGAGGTCCGCCGCCAGTTCCGGGAGATCCCCGGGATCATGGAGGGCACCGGTCGTCCGGAGTACGGCAAGGTCGTCGACATCGTCACCAAGGACTCGCTGCGCGAGCTCGTGACGCCCGGCATCCCGGCAGTGCTGGCTCCCATCGCGGTCGGCTTCGGCCTCGGCGCCACCGCACTGGCGGGCTTCCTCGCCGGCGCGATCGGCACCGGCACCCTGATGGCCGTCTTCCCGGCCAACGCGGGTGGCGCCCGGGACAACGCCAAGAAGCTCGTCGAGGACGGTCACCACGGCGGCAAGGGCTCGCTCGCCCACGAGGCCACCATCATCGGTGACACCGTCGGCGACCCGTTCAAGGACACCGCCGGCCCGGCCATCAACCCGCTGATCAAGGTGATGAACCTCGTCTCGCTGCTCATCGCGAGCGCGGTTGTCTCCATGAGCGTGGGCGATGACCAGAACGACGCGCTGCGGATCATCATCGCCGTCGTCGCGGTCGCCATCATCGCCGCCGCGATCTACGTCTCCAAGCAGCGCGAGGTCTCGATCAGCGACGACGGTGACAACACCGGCTCCTCGGCGATGGCCCCGCACGCCACCACCTGATCAACACCAGTACGTCGAAGGCCCGCCGGATCGGTCCGGCGGGCCTTCGTCGTGCTGTGTCGCGAGCGGTACGAGGTCAACTTGCTGGGCAACTGGGGCGATTTCCTGCCCGACCCCGATCGCGAGTTCGACAGCGAGGCGCTCGAGTGGTGGCTCGCCCAGCTCGGGCCGGGCCGGGCCGATGGGCTGCTCGCCTTCAACCACGACTTCTGGCTCAGCGGCCTACGGGTCCGCCTGTCTGAACCCGTGACCGGCTACCACGAGCGGGAGTGAACGCGAGGACCGAACAACGCACGAAGGGGAGCAGATCAGGTCACGGTGCGACGCAAGAGCCACCCGGGTCGCCGGCACGACCGGGAGCGCCACGCCGGCTCCGCCGGCCGTCCACGCGTCGGCGTACGGGTAGGTCCCGAACATCGGATGCTCCTCGTGTCCCAAGTCCGGGGGGCAGGATCTCGGCCCACAGGCCCACGACGAACACGGAGATCCGGGTGCCCGGGCCTGCGGCGATCGCCGGGGCGCCAGCCCCGACCTCCCGCGCCACCACTCGGCCTTCGTACGACGACGACGAGCGGATCGTCAGTCGGTAGAGGTGGACCACGGCCACCGTGATGATGGGGATGGCCGGGGCGAACCAGCCCACGAACAGCATGGCCACGAGGGTCACGCCCAGCACCGCCGATGCGCTGATCGTCATCAGCGCCGGGCACGTCAGCAGGAGGGAGCGGCGGTTCTGGGTCACGGGCATGGCCTCATGGTGCGGGCGCCTGCCGTGTGGGCGCGTGCGTCGCCGTACTCAACGACGGTGCCCAGTTGCGCGCTGGAAGACTGTGGCCATGACCGGCGACGTTGCACCTGAGCTCTCCCCGGCGATCGACCTGCGCGCTGCCCTCGTGGCCGCGGAGTTCACCTACGACGCGGTGGCCGAGGTGCTGGGTGACCGGGGGCACCGGGCGCTGAGCCGCAACGAGACCACTCCGGGCGTACGGCGAACCGCGGACGGTTCCGCACTGAGCACGCTGACACGGCTCTTCCTGCTCCAGACGCCGACCTCGCACGCCGAGGCCGAGCGGGCCCTGCCGGGCCCGGGTCGATCGACTGTGCAACGCCGGCCTGCTGGAGCAGAGCGTCGGCGAGGTCGCGGCCCGGATGGACTGCCGGCCCTACTCCAGCGACGACGTCGACCTGTGGGTCGTCTCCGACCTGACGCCCGGCCTCGACGGGGCGCCCATGCGGGTCGGCTCCGACCACGTGCTCGGCATCTCCAGCGCGTCGACCTCGCTGGCTCAGCTGACCGTCCGCGACGGAGTCGGTCGCGCCCCCGGACCTCGGGACGGGTTGCGGCGTACAAGCGCTGCACCTCGCGACGCATGTGCGTGACGTCGTCGCGACCGATGTGAACCGGCGGGCGCTCTGGATGACGCGCTTCAACGCGGTGCTCAACGGTGTCGAGGTGGACGTGCGCGAGGGCTCCTTCTTCGAGCCGGTGGAGGGTGAGAGGTTCGACCTGATCGCGACGAACCCGCCCTTCGTGATCAGCCCCGCGACCGGCGAGCGACTGGTCTACCGCGACTCCGGTCTGCCGGGCGACCGGGTGGTGGAGGACATCGTCCGCGCTGCGCCCGACCACCTGACCGAGCACGGGCTGTGCCCAGTCCCGGCCAACTGGTCGATCGTGCGCGGCACCGACTGGGACGAGCGGCTGGGGTCCTGGCTGACCGACGACTGCGATGCGCTGGTCATCCAGCGCGAGGTCATCGACCCGAGCGAGTACGTCGAGATGTGGCTCAAGGACGAGGGCGTGCACGGCACCCCGCACTACCCGCACCGCTACGACACCCGGCTGTCGTGGTTCGACGAGCAGGGGATCGAGGGTGTCGGGTTCGGCTGGATCAACGTCCGGGCGGGTGGCACCGGCCGGCATCGGCTCGAGGAGTGGCGCTACGACGTCGAGCAGCCGATCGGGCCGGCGATCACGGACCACTTCACCGCGATCGACACCCTCGTCGACACGGACTCGCACCTCGTCGCCGGGGAGGACGTGATGCAGGAGACCCAAGGCGCACCCGGCGCCGAGGACCCGGCCACGATCGTGGTCCGTCAGCAGCGCGGGTTCCGTCGTGCCCGTCAGGTCGACACCGTGGAGGCCGCCCTGATCGGGGCCAGCGACGGCGACCTGACGGCCGGCCAGATCCTCGACGCGGTCGCCGACCTCACCGAGGGCGACGCCGAGCAGCTGCGCGAGACCTACCTTCCGGTCGTGCGCGAGCTGGTCGACGAGGGCTTCCTTTCGACCTGAGTCTTCTGAAGACTCAGGTCGAAGACGCCAGCATCGCGGCGAGCCCGTCGGTGGCCCGGTAGCCCCGGGGCACGCCACCGACGATGGCCGCGATGCCGTTGGAGTGCTCGGTGCGCAGCGGCAGGATGGCCCGGTAGATCGCCGAGTCGTACCACGCGCGAGCGGTCTCGCGATCGGGGAACTCGATGACGATCACGTCGCCGTCCCACACGCCTTCCACGCCGTCGACCTCGCCGCCGTGGACCGGGGAAGCGCCCGCCGAAGAGGGCCAACGTGGCGTCGATGCGGGAGAGGTACTCGATGATCTCGTCGCCGAAGTCGACGTCACGCAGGTAGGCAATCGCGTAGGCCGTCATGGTGTGCTCCTCTGCTCGATGTGGATGTCTCCACTGTCGAGGCGGGATCCGCCGTCACACCATGACGCGTGAGGTCATGGGCCGACGGCAGCAGCCGAGCCCGCCTGATCGTCGAGGGCCCGGTCGCGCAGCTCCACGAGATCGGCGACGGTGCGTGCCGACAGCAGCTCGGCCCGGCCGGTGGCCAGCAACGGCGGGCAGTCGCTGCCCCACGGACGCGGGCTCGGCCAGCCGACGCGGCGGACATGGCCCACGACGTTGTTGCCGCAGGCGTTCAGGCTGGCCACGCCGAGCTGGGCGGCGATGCTGAGCTGCGTGACCGGTCCGTCGGGGCCGATGGCCGCGTTGGCCTTGCCCACCACCCGGGCGACGCCCGCGGCGATCCGGTCGGGCGTCGACCGCTCGGGCAACGACCGACAGCGCTCGCGCAGCAGCAGGAGGCAGCGCCGCATCGGCGCTTCGAGGTCGGGAGAGAGCAGGGAAGAGCAGAGGTCGCCGAGCAGCTCGTCGACGATCAGCCACGGCTCGTCCGCGACCGGATCGACCACGCCACGCAGCATCGGGACGTGGGACACCGCGGTGCCGAGGGCAAGCACAGCTTCCCGGCCGCCGACGACGGAGTCGAGCCACTCGAGGACCTGCTCGTGACGGGGCGGCGGCGGAGGCGACTGCACCACGCGAGGGCGGCGCTCCTCGTCGAACCGCTCGGCATGCCGCTCCCAACGGGTGCGGCGCACGTCCTCGCTCCACGCGTCGACGAGCCGGCCGTCGACGAAGACGAGATGGCTGAGACGGTCGGCGATGTCGATCCCGGGCTGGGTGTACGCCTCGTCCGGGGCGTACCCCGGGAACGGATAGTGGTCGTCATAGTGGTCGTACATGGGTGCTCCTTCGTGTGGTTGAGGTGGTCTGTCACGCTGGCAGCGCAGACCGACATTCGGGTTCGGTTATCCACAGCCCGCCCTCCATGCCGTCCATCCACAGGGGCCATCGGGAGTGGCGGACTGGTTTTCACGCGCTACGGTGGCCGCGCACTGGGGTCCGGGCACCGTGGATCCAAGGCACCGGGGAGCAGGAGAAACGCACGTGGCACACAAGCTCGTCATCGTCGAGTCGCCCAAGAAGGCGCAGATGATCGGCGGCTACCTCGGCAACGGGTATGTCGTCGAGTCGTCCATCGGTCATATCCGCGACCTGCCGAACAACGCTGCTGACACGCCGGCCAAGATCAAGGACAAGCCCCGGGGCCGGCTGGCCGTCGACGTCGACAACGGCTTCGAGCCCTACTACGTCGTGCCGCGTGACAAGAAGAGTCACATCGCGAAGCTGAAGAAGCTGCTCAAGGACGCCGACGAGCTCTACCTCGCCACCGATGAGGACCGCGAGGGTGAGGCCATTGCCCGGCACCTCCTCGACGAGCTCGCGCCCAAGGGCATCCCGGTCAAGCGGATGGTCTTCCACGAGATCACCAAGTCCGCGATCCTCGCCGCAGCCGATGCCCCCCGTGAGCTGGACATGGACCTCGTCGAGGCCCGGGAGACGCGCCGCATCCTCGACCGCCTCTACGGCTACGAGGTCTCGCCCGTCCTCTGGCGCAAGGTCATGTCCGGCCTGTCCGCCGGCCGCGTGCAGTCCGTCGCAACGAGACTCGTGGTCGACCGCGAGCGCGAGCGGATGAAGTTCAAGGTCGCCTCCTACTGGGACCTCGAAGGCACCTTCGACGCCGGCAGCTCGCACGAGCAGCGGATGTTCCCGGCCAAGCTGCACTCCCTCGACGGCGCCCGAGTCGCTCGCGGTGCCGACTTCGGCCGGGACGGCGTGCTCAAGAAGGACGGCATCGTCCACCTCGACCGCGCCCGCGCCGAGGCCCTCGTGGCGGCGCTCGCGGACTCGACGTACGACGTCCGCTCGGTCGAGTCCAAGCCCTACCGCCGCTCGCCCTACGCGCCCTTCCGCACCACCACCCTCCAGCAGGAGGCCGGACGCAAGCTCGGCATGAGCTCCAGCGTCACGATGTCGGTCGCGCAGCGCCTCTACGAGGGCGGCTACATCACCTACATGCGTACCGACTCGACCACGCTGTCGGGCACGGCCATCAACGCCGCCCGGGCCCGGGTTCTCGAGCTGTACGGCGCCGAGTACGTCCCCGACGCCCCGCGCACCTACGCCTCCAAGGTCAAGAACGCGCAGGAGGCACACGAGGCGATCCGCCCGGCCGGCGACTTCTTCCGCACGCCCGCGCAGACCGGCCTGACCGGCGACCAGTTCCGCCTCTACGAGCTCGTCTGGATGCGCACCGTCGCCTCGCAGATGAAGGACGCCACCGGCCAGTCCGTGTCGATCCGCATCGGCGGCGCCGCCTCGACCGGCGAGGACGCCGTCTTCTCCGCGAGCGGTCGCGTCATCACCTTCCACGGGTTCCTCAAGGCCTACGTCGAGGGCACCGACGACTCCTCGCAACGAGACGACCGGGAGACCCGTCTGCCCAACCTGACCGAGGGTGAGGCCGTCTCGGCCGCCTCCGTCCGAGCCGCGGGCCACGAGACGAAGCCGCCGGCCCGCTACACCGAGCCGACGCTGATCAAGGAGCTCGAAGAGCGCGAGATCGGCCGCCCGTCGACGTACGCATCGATCATGGGCACCATCGTCAACCGCGGCTACGTCTACAAGAAGGGCTCGGCGCTGGTGCCGGCTCGGCTGGCGTTCTCCGTCGTGCGACTGCTCGAGAACCACTTCCCGCGGCAGATCTCCTACGAGTTCACCGCCCGCATGGAAGACGTCCTCGACGACATCGCCGGCGGTCGCCGCGACCGCAAGACCGAGCTGGCCGAGTTCTACTTCGGTGGCGGCGAGATCGAGGGCCTGCACACGCTGGTCAACGAGCTCGGCGACATCGACGCCAAGGAGCTCGCGACCTTCCCGATCGGCGAGGGCATCGACCTGCGCGTCGGTCGTTATGGCCCGTACGTCGAGGGCCCCGGCCCCGAAGGCGACGAGGGGCGCGCTCGTGCGTGCCAACGTCCCCGACGACCTGCCGCCCGACGAGCTGACGCTGGCCAAGGCCCGCGAGCTGCTCGCCAACCCGGCGGGCGAGGAGGCCGTGCTCGGCACCCACCCGGAGACGGGGCTGGAGATCGTGGCCAAGAACGGCCGCTTCGGCCCCTATGTCACCGAGGTGCTGCCCGAGGACGCACCCAAGTCGGCCAAGCCGCGCACGGGCTCGCTGTTCAAGTCGATGTCGCTCGACACGGTCTCGCTCGAGGAGGCGGTCAAGCTGCTCGAGCTGCCCCGCGTCGTCGGTGCCGGCGAGGACGGCGAGCAGATCACCGCGCAGAACGGCCGCTACGGCCCCTACCTCAAGCGCGGCACCGACTCCCGGTCGCTGACCCACGAGGACCAGATCTTCGACATCACGCTCGACCGGGCGCTGGCGATCTACGCCCAGCCCAAGCAGCGTGGTCGCGGTGCGGCCGTGGCGCCGCTCAAGGAGCTCGGGCCCGACCCGGTCTCGGGTCAGCCGGTGGTCGTCAAGGCCGGTCGCTTCGGGGAGTACGTCACGGACGGCGAGTACAACGCCACCCTGCGCAAGGACGACACCGTCGAGTCGATCACGATCGAGCGCGCCGCCGAGCTGCTGCAGGAGCGTCGGGACAAGGGCCCCGCGAAGAAGGCCGCCAAGAAGGGCGCGAAGAAGGCGCCGGCCAAGAAGGCGGCCAAGAAGACCACCGCCAAGAAGACGACGGTCAAGAAGGCCACGACGAAGAAGGCGCCGGCCGCGAAGAAGACGGCGACCAAGAAGGCCTGAGCGGGGATCCCCCTCGTGGGGGTGGCGGCGCCGGGCCGACGGTCGTAGCGTCCGACGGATGAGCATCCGTCTGCGCTCCACGGTCGTCGCCCTGCTCCTCCTTGTCCCGTTCATCGGCGCCACCTCCGCCACGGCGGCGGGGGCCGCCCCGCACGCAGTACGACGTGCTCGGAGATTCCTACGGCTCGGGCGTCGGCGCACCGCCGTACGACCCGAGCTCCGGCGCCTGTGCCCGGTCGCAGTCGGCGTACGGCGTGCTCGTGGACGGTCGTGCCCGGCTCGAGCTCGACGACTTCGTTGCGTGTGCGGGCGCGACCACGACCTCACTGGTCGCGGGCGGTCAGCTCAGTGCCCTCGACGCCGACACGGATCTGGTGCTGCTCAGCATCGGCGGCAACGACATCGGCTGGTCGCAGGCGGTCACGGCCTGCCTCGGCGGGACCGATGCGCAGTGCGCCGGTGCAGCGGCACTGGTGCGGGGCCGGATCGGCACCGTCCTGCCCGGCCTCCTCGACGCCCTGCACGACCAGATCGCGGCCGCGGCACCCGGCGCCCGGGTCGTGGTCACGGGCTACGCGCGGCTCTTCTCTCCCGAGTGCGGCGCCTACCTCGGTGCGTCACCCGCGGAGCAGCAAGTCCTCAACGAGGGTGCTGACCAGCTCAACAACGTCGTGGCTGCGGCCGCGGCTGGACACGGATTCGACTTCGTGGACGTCACCGACAGGTTCGTCGGCCACGGCGTCAACGCTCCCCGACCCGTGGCTGCTGGGGGCGTTCGACCCGGGTGCCTTCCACCCGAACCTGCTGGGCTACGAGGCCTACGCCGGTGCGGTGACCGCGACGATCAGGCCCGGACACAACTCCTGAGGCGGAGCCTCAGCTCGAGGCAGCGCCGACAAGCCGCCTGAACTTCCACTCCAGCGAGTGGAAGTCCATCGGGGCGTGAGCGTGAGAGCGTCGCTCGCCGCCTGCATTTCCACTCGCTCGAGTGGAAATACATCCGGGTGGCAACCTCGCGTCGTGGCCCCCGACGAGATCGCCACGTCGGCCGTCGGTGCTCGCCCGTAGGGTGTGCGCGTGAGCGAGCGAAGCGAGCGAACAGTCAGACACAGTGCGACACGTGCCTCATGCGCGCACGGAGCGAAGCGAGTACGTGCATGAGCATGAGGGTGTACGCCGACAGCGGGCTGTTCGTCTGCTTCGAGGGCGGCGAGGGGGCTGGCAAGTCCACCCAGTCGCGCCTGCTCAAGGACACCCTCGAGGTCGCCGGTCACACGGTCCTGCTCACCTTCGAGCCCGGCGACACCGAGGTCGGCAAGGCCCTGCGCCAGATCGTCCTCAGCCCCTCCACGGGTGAGCTCTCGCACCGCACCGAGGTCCTGCTGTACGCCGCGGACAAGGCCGAGCACGTCGACACCGTCGTCCTTCCGGCGCTGGCGCGGGGCGAGGTCGTGATCACCGACCGCTACGTCGACTCCGCGCTGGCCTACCGGGGCGCCGGCCGCGACCTCGTCGTGGCCGAGGTGGAGCACGTCAACCGCTGGGCGACCGCGGACCTGCGCCCCCACCTGACGGTGGTGCTGGACCCGGCGCCGCAGACCGGGCTGGGCCGCTTCGAGGAGCGCGACCGGATCGAGGGCGAGTCGCTGGAGTTCCACCAGCGCGTGCAACAGGGCTTCCTCGACACGGCCGCCGCCGACCCCGACCACTACCTCGTGCTCGACCGCGCGCCGGTCGACGAGATCGCCGCCGCCATCCGGGCGCGAGTGCTGGGGATGCTCGATGGCTGACACCCAGCAGGCGCGGCCGGTGTGGGACGACCTCGTCGGCCAGCGCCCGGTGATCGAGAGCCTCCAGCGTGCCGCCGGCGGTGACGGGATGACGCACGCCCGGCTGTTCACCGGCCCGCCCGGGTCCGGTCGCTCCAACGCCGCGATCGCGTTCGCTGCCGCGCTGCAGTGCGAGACCGGCACCGGCTGCGGGCACTGCAAGTCGTGCCACACGGTGATGGCAGGCTCGCACGCCGACGTCCGGGTCGTGCGCACCGAGAAGCTCACGATCGGCGTTGCCGAGGTCCGCGACCCGGTGCGGAGCGCCGGTCTCGCACCCGCCGGCGATCGCTGGTCGATCATGATCGTCGAGGACTCCGACCGGCTGACCGAGCAGGCGTGCAACGCCCTGCTCAAGGCGATCGAGGAGCCGACCGCCCGCACCGTGTGGCTGCTCTGCGCGCCGACCGTGGAAGACGTGCTGCCGACGATCCGCTCTCGCTGTCGTCTCGTCACCCTGACCACGCCGCCCGCCGCCGACGTCGCGGCGTTCCCCGGTCCGCACCCTCGGTGTCGGTCCCGAGCTCGCCGCCAGCGCGGGCCCGTGCCAGCCGGGGGCCACATCGGTCGCGCGCGGGCGCTGGCCCGTGACGAGGGAGACCCGCCTCCGACGACGCCGGGTCGTGCAGATCCCGGCCCGGCTGACCACGGTCGGCGCCTGCATGCAGGCCGCCACCAACGTCAGCGAGATCGCGAAGGACGAGGCCGAGGCGATCACCAAGGAGCTCGACCTGCGCGAGAAGCAGGACCTCGATTCGGCGTACGGCGTGTTCGAGCGCGGCAGGCGTCCGCGGGAGTACTCCCCGGCGCTGAGTGCGCTGGAGAAGGACCAGAAGACGCGGGCCAAGCGGCGGATCCTCGATGTCGCCGACCGGTGCCTGATGGACCTCACCTCGGTCTACCGCGATGCGATCGCGCTGTCCGTCGGGGCGCCGGGCGCCCTGGTCAACGAGGAGATGCGCGCCGAGATCGACCAGCTGACCCGGCAGACGACGCCGGAGGAGCTGTTGCGGATGATCGATGCGATCTTCACCGCGCGGGAGCAGATGCTGGAGTTCAACGTGCCGCCACTCCCGGCGCTCGAGTCGATGATGGTGGCCCTGCGGCTGCCGGGGAGGAGCCGGTCGGTGAAGAAGATCCCTGGTGTGGGTGGTGGTCATCGCGTTGGTGGCGGGCACGATCGCTGCCCCGGCCGCGGCCTATGCCAGCTTCCGGGACGACCCGCCGTCCTCGGGCCCGCCCACGTCGACGCCGTCCCCGACCTCGTCTCCCACCGAGTCCGAGTCGGTCGAGGTCACGGCGCCGTCCCCCGAGCTCGAGCCGTTCTACGGCCAGCAGCTCGACTGGGAGTCCTGCGAGGGTGACTTCGGAGTGCGCCACCCTCGAGGTGCCGCTCAGCTACTCCGAGCCCGACGGCGTGACGATCGAGCTGGCGCTGCTCAAGGTGGCGGCGCGCGACAAGAGCCGGGGGCGCCCTCGTGGTCAACCCCGGCGGGCCGGGTGCCCCCGGCACCGACTACGCCGCCGCGGCCAGCCGGGTGTTCCGCGAGCCCCTGCTGCGGGCCTTCGACATCATCGGCTTCGACCCGCGTGGCACGGGTGACTCTGCCCCGATCGACTGCGTGAGCGACGACCAGCTCGACGTCTACCTCTCCTCCGACCCCAACCCGGACACCGCCGAGGAGGCGAAGGCCTATGCCACCCTCACCCGCGAGTTCGGCCGAGGCTGCGCCGAGCTCAGCGGCGATGAGGTCAACCACGTCTCCACGATCGAGGCCGCCCGCGACTTGGACGTCCTCCGCTCGGCGCTGCGCGAGGAGACGCTGACCTACCTCGGCGCGTCCTACGGCACCAAGCTGGGAGCAACGTACGCCGAGCTGTTCCCCGACCGGGTCGGGCGACTCGTCCTCGACGGTGCCGTCGACGTGTCGCTCGACAACCGCCAGCTCGGTCTCGAGCAGGCGGCCGGCTTCGAGACCGCCCTGCGTGCCTACATCCAGAACTGCATCGACACCACGGACACCTGCTTCCTCGGCGACACCGTGGACGGGGGCCCGGCCACGATCTCCGGCCTGCTCGCCGACATCGAGGAGGCCCCGCTGCCCGCCGGTGAGCGCGAGCTGCAGATCGGCAACGCCTTCTACGGCATCGTCACGCCGCTCTACAACCGCGACTACTGGTTCCTGCTCAGCACCGCGCTCCGCGGCGCACTCGACGGCAGCGGCACCGCGTTGATGCAGCTCGCCGACCTCTACGCCTCGCGCGGCCCCGAGGGCTACACCGACAACAGCTCGGAGGCGATCTTCGCGATCAACTGCCTCGACGACCCCTCGTCCATCGGCTTCGGCAAGGTGGCCTCGCAGGTCCCCGCCTTCGAGGAGGCCTCACCGACCTTCGGCTCGATCTTCGCCCGGTCGCTGACGACCTGCCGTGGGTCGCAGGGCGAGACCACCGAGGAGCCGATCGAGATCCGTGGCGAGGGCGCCGCTCCGATCCTCGTCGTCGGCACGACCCGCGACCCCGCGACCCCGATGAAGTGGGCCGAGGCGCTGGCCGCGCAGCTCGACTCCGCCGTACTCCTGCGTCGTGACGGCGATGGCCACACGGCCTACAACTCGGGCAACGAGTGCATCGACACCGCCATCGAGTCCTACCTCCTCGACGGCGACGTGCCGGGCAACCCCACCGACTGCTGACCACCTCTGTGCTTGGCTGAGGGCTCATTCGCAATGGAGGGGGATTCCAATGCTCAAGAAGTTCGTCATGCCACTCGTCGGTGCTGTGGCCGCCGCGGCCCCGGTCGCACCGGCGCCGACATCGGCCGAGACCGTTGCCGCGCGGGGCGACGTGCGCATCGCACCCGGGCGCTTCGACACCGTCCGCATCGGTGACAGCCACGGAGTCGGCCGCCGAGTCCGGCTACTTCGTGCTCGACCTGAAGACCGCCTCCTGCGGCACGCGGGCGATCTGGCCGACCAAGCCGTGGCGCAGGTCGATCGACGTCTATCAGGGCTTCGAGGCCGACACCGAAGGCACGGTCGGCACGATCGGCGTCTTCGGCGACGGCATCAGCACCAAGCAGGGCATCGGGATCGGCGCCAGTGTCGCCGACCCGGGCAGCGGCGTACGGCGATCGGCTCATCGGGCCGCGCCAGAACGACCTCTCGCAGTGGGGCTACTTCGTCCGGGCCAAACGCCGCTGGCTCGGCTTCCTGACGGACGCCAGCGCCCGCGACGGCCAGCCCACGAGCGACGCGGCGGTCACCTTCATCGAGATCACGAAGGGACGCCGTCCCGGTCTCTACCGCGACGGCTGCTGACCTGATTTTCCCCGCTGACGGCTCTGGCGTTATCCTTCTCCAGTTGCCCGGCAGGTCTCGACTGTGCCGGGCAGCACGCCGCCTTAGCTCAGTCGGTAGAGCGAGTCACTCTGTAATGACTAGGTCGTCAGTTCGATTCTGACAGGCGGCTCCACCGGGAAGGCCCTCGACCGGTGGTCGGGGGCCTTCTGTGTGCCCGAGCTCGTCGAGAGCGCGCTGGTGCAGCGCCTTGTGGTCGGCGTAGTAGCCGTCGTCGTAGGTGTCGACCATCTGGAAGGACCACATCCCCGGCAGCGGGTTGCGCCGACGAAACCATCGGCCGGAGCCCGATGCCACCCCCGTGGGGGTTAGGTCAGCTTGTCCGTGCGGTCGGGGGCGCCGTCCTTGTCGTCGCCGTCGTTGCGGGTGAAGAACGAGAAGGAACCGTCGGTCTCGAGCACGCACAGCTCGATGTCGCTCAGGCAGCGGATGCCCTGCTGGCGCGCAGCCTCGTGCACGTCTGGATCGTCATCCGTTCTCGGGCACGGATGACAGCCTACGTTCAGGAGTCGCTCAGGGTCGGCCCGTACGGTCGGTGCGGATGACTCACAACAAGCGAAACCGAACTGTCCTCGGCCTCTCCCCGGCCGCCTCCCTGATCGCGCTGGGTGCCTGTGGTGCCGGCGGCGAGGATTCCGGCAGTGCCGGAGCCTCCGAGGAGTCGACGTCCGAGTCCAGCGAGAAGGCCAGCTCCGAAGGCGGCCCCGACCTCGCGGGGATCCCCGACGTGGTGGCGGAGGTGAACGGCGAAGAGGTGACCAAGGACGAGTTCGTCCCGGTCTACGAGGCGCAGTTCCAGCAGGCCGCCACGCAGGCCCAGACGACCGGGCAGGCACCCGACGAGGACGCCCTGAAGGAGCAGACGGCCGACAACCTCGTCAGCACCGAGCTGCTCTCGCAGGAGGCGGAGGAGCGCGGTCTCTCGGTCACCGAGGAGGACGTCGACAACGAGCTCGCCACCCTCGCGGAGGAGAACCAGCTCGGCTCGGTCGACGAGCTCATCGCCGCCCCGGAGAAGCAGGGCGCGACCGAGGAAGAGGCCCGCCTCCAGCTCGAGCAGCAGATGGTGATCGACCTGTTGATCGCCGACGAGGCCGGCGATGCGGAGCCCACCGAGCAGGAGTTGCGCAAGATCTACGACCGGGCCAAGCAGCAGCAGGCCCAGATGGGCGAGCAGGGCCAGAAGCTTCCGCCCTATGCCAAGGTCAAGCCGCAGCTCGTCGAGCAGGCGAAGTCCGAGCAGCAGGGCAAGGTCGCGCAGGCCCCGGTCGACGACCTCCGCGAGGAGGCCGACATCACGATCAACCTCTGAGGTCGGGGTCCTCAGGTGCGAATCGGTCCAGCGAGGCGTCCACCTCGGCGGCCGCTTCGCGGGCGCTCGGCGTGAAGCCGAGGACGACCGGTAGGAAGCGGTCCGAGAGCAGGGCACGGAGCCGGACGTCGCTGCGTGCCACGACGCCGGCGGTCCTGCGTGTACGGCGAAGCAGGGCGATCTCCCCGAAGCCCTCGCCCTCCCCGAGGGTCGCGACGACCCGGCCGTCGCCGATGACGTCGACCTCGCCGGACTCGATCACGTAGTAGCACTCGCCCACGTCGCCCTGCGCGAACACCACGTGCCCGGCCGGCAGGTCCACCGGCTCGAGGCCGCGAGCCAGCTGCTCGATCGAGGGCAGCGGCAGCGTCCGCAGCATCGCCACCCGGCGGAGCAGGTCGACCTCGACGTCGTGCTCGCCCACCGAGCCGTCGAGCTTCCGCAGCCTCCACCCGGGACGCGATCGCCAGCACCGGGCAAACGAGCCCGATGCCGATGAGGGCCGCCCGGGGCCCGGCCGCCTCGACCACCGAGGACGCGGCGATCGCGCCGATCCCGATGGACACCGCGACCGGGCTCTCGAGCACGCCGAAGATCCGGGCCAGCACCTCGTCGGGTGCCAGCCGTCCGAGCAGGGTGAAGCCGGCGACGTCGATCAGCGCGTTGCCGACGCCGACGAACGCCAGCAGCCCGAGCGCCGCTGCCTGCCCCGGCACGACCCCGATGAGAGCGATCGGCAGTCCCCACAGTGCGACCCCGACGGCGAACCACGCGCCCGGGCGCCCGGTGCCGACGAGCAACGAGGCCGCGAGCGAGCCGAGCACCGCGCCCACCCCGACGGCCGTCATCAGCGTGCCGACGCCCGATTCGCCGGTCCCGAGCAGCTCGATCGCGACCACCACCGACAGCACGGTCAGGGCGCCCCGGGTGAAGGACTGGGCCGCCGCGAGCCCGAGGATCAGGGCCGGGTCCCGGTCCTTTGCCACCGCCGTGATGCCCTCGAGGGCTTCCCGGACCAGCCGGGGCCGGGCCGCTGACGACGGACGGGGCGGTGCGTCGTACGACAACCGCAGCAGCAGGGCGGCGGCCCACAGGGACGAGGCGGCGGCCACCGCGAAGACGACCCAGACGTCGGTGACCGACAACAGCACGGCGGCGAGCAGTGGCCCGACGAGCGTGGCGGCGGAGCCGAGGAACCCGCGGACGACGTTGGCGCTGGCGAGCTCGTGCCCGGTGTGGCACAGGGAGGGGAGCAGCGCGGAGTGCGCCGGGCGGAACAGGGTGGCGGCGATGGTCGAGAGCACGGCCAGCGCGTAGACGACCGCAGGTGGACCGGCGAAGGCGGCGACCGCGGCCGCGGCGGCGGTCGCGACACCGCGCACGGTCGAGACCGCGATCAGCACCCGTTCGCGGCGACCGCGGTCGGCGAGGGGTGAGAGCAAGGGGGCGGCGATGGCCGACGGCACCATCCTCAGCAGCCCGATCAGCCCGAGCGCGGCCGCGCCGCCGTCGCGGTAGGCGACGATGCCGAGGCCGACGGTGAAGGCCCACTCGGCGGTCCACGCGCCGAGGAAGCTGAGCTGGGCGCGGCGCAGGTCAGGGTTGCGGGCGTTGCTCGTGAAGGCTGCGGCGGCGTCGCCCAGTCGGTTTCGCCTTGCAGCCCCCACCATGGAGCGACTGTAGGGCTCAACCCGGCTGCGTGGTGTCGGCGCGCGATTGATTGTTGCTGCAATCATTGACGTGGACAGCAATTTCTGGACCCGAACAACTCTGGAGCGACTCATGGACGTGCGCTGGCTCGACGACCGGGAACGGACCGCCCGGGTGCGGTTCGCCGCCGTGATGGAGCTGCTGCCGGGCGTGCTCGACTCGCAGCTGCGGCGCGACGCGGAGCTGACGCACTTCGACTACTTCGTGCTGGCAATGCTCTCGGAGGCGCCCGAGCGCACGCGGCGGATGACGCACCCGGCCGCGCAGACCAACGCCACACTGCCCCGCCTCTCGCACGTCGTGCGGCGGCTCGAGGAGCGCGGGCTGATCGAGCGGTTCCCGTGTCCGGACGACGCTCGCGCCACCAACGCCCGACTCACAGACGCCGGTTGGGACAAGGTGCGCGCCACCGCGCCGGGTCACGTCGCGACCGTGCGCGAGCACGTGATCGACGCGCTCACCGAGGAGCAGCTCGACCAGCTCGCGGAGATCACGGCCGCAGTCCCGGGCAAGCTCGATCCCGAAGGTCGGGTCGCGGCGGATCCGCAGGCATGACGACCGTGCCCGCCCACCCGGGGGCCCGGCACGTCCACGGTCCTGGGCAAGGCGGTGCTGGTGCTTCGTGCCTTCACCGCCGACGACCGGGGCGTGACGCTGGCCGAGCTCGGCCGCCGGACCGGCTCGGCCAAGGGCACGCTGCACCGCGTCTGCGGCGACCTCGTCGCGGCCGGCCTCCTGGACCGGCGCGACGACCTCTACCGGCTCGGTCGGCTGATGTTCGAGCTCGGCATGCGCGCCTCGGTCGAGCGCGACCTGCTCGAGGTGGCCACCCCGTTCCTCGAGGAGCTGCGCGCAGAGATCAACGAGACGGTCCACCTCGGCGTACGCGACGGGACCGACGTCGTCTACATCGCCAAGCTCGGCGGCCGCCGCCGGGTCACCGCGCCCTCGCGGACCGGCGGGCGGCTCGGGCTCTACTGCACCGCCGTCGGCAAGGCCCTGCTGGCGCACGCTCCCCGGGACGTGCTCGAGTCGGTGGTGGCCGCGGGCCCGGAGCGGCACACGGCGCGCACGGTCACCGCGCCCGGGATCCCTGGCCCGCCAGCTGGCCCAGTGCGGACGACCGGCGTCTCCTTCGAGTTCGAGGAGTCGCGCCTCGGGCTCGTCTGCGTCGGCGCCCCGGTGTTCGACCTCGACGGCGAAGCGGTGGCGGCCGTCAGCGTCGCGGGGCCGGTGACCCGCTTCAACCCGCAGGCCAACGCCGACCGGGTGCGAGCCACGGCGCGCGGCATCTCCGCGACCCTTGCCCGCCGCTGAAACTCGTGTTCCGGTGACCCGGAACCTGACGCGAGGTTCCACGGGCCTGCGGCGGCACAGTGTGCACGTGACCACGACCAACGTGCAGCCCGCGACCGAGCGGCTCGACCTCGCCCAGCAGACGCTGACCCCCTGTCCACCCGTCCGCGACCTGATCGGCGCCGATGTCGAGGCGGCGTACGCCGTCCAGCGCGCCGGCATCGCGAAGCGGGTCGCCGCCGGGGCGACCGTCGTCGGGCGCAAGGTCGGCCTGACCTCGCCGGCCGTTCAGGCCCAGATCGGCGTCGACCAGCCGGACTTCGGCGTCCTGCTCGACGACATGACCGACCCCGACGCCGCGAGCGTCTCCACCCACGGTCTGCTCCAGCCGAAGATCGAGGCCGAGGTCGCCTTCGTGCTCGGTGCCGACCTCGCCGACGGCGACCTCGACGACGCCCGGGTCCGGGCAGCGGTCGCGCAGGTCGTCCCCGCGTTGGAGATCGTCGACAGCCGCATCGCCGGCTGGGACATCACCTTCGCCGACACCGTCGCCGACAACGGGTCGAGTGCCCGCTACGTCCTCGGCGCCGACTCGAAGACCCTCGACGAGGTCGAGCCCGTCGACGTCGAGATGAGCATGACCCTGCAACGGCGAGCTCGTCTCCACCGGCAACGGGGCCGCCTGCCTCGGCGACCCGCTCAACGCGCTGGCCCGGCTGGCGCGCACCGCTCGCGACTTCGGCGAGCCGCTCCGGGCCGGGCAGGTCATCCTCTCCGGCGCCCTCGGTCCGATGGTGCCCGTCACCGCCGGTGACACGTTCGAGGCCCAGATCTCCGGACTCGGCTCCGTGTCCGTCTCCTTCCACGATGGGAATGAAGCATGAACGAGCGAAGCGAGCAGATCATCCAACACAGCGCGTGTGCCTCATGCGTGCACGGAGCGAAGCGAGTACACGCATGAGTATGACCAAGGTGGCCGTGATCGGCTCCGGCAACATCGGCACCGACCTGATGATCAAGGTGCTCCGCCTGTCCGAGACGCTCGAGATGGGCGCCATGGTCGGCATCGACCCCGACTCCGACGGCCTCGCGCGCGCGGCCCGCTTCGGCGTACCCATCACCTCCGACGGCGTTGACGGGCTGATCGCGATGGACGGCTTCGACGAGATCGAGATCGTCTTCGACGCGACCTCGGCGAAGGCGCACGTCGCGAATGCGGCCAAGCTGTCGGCGTACGGGAAGAAGATGGTGGACCTGACACCGGCCGCCATCGGCCCGATGGTCATCCCCGCGGTCAACCTCGATGCCCACGTCGACGCCGACAACGTCAACATGGTCACCTGCGGCGGCCGGGCCACGATTCCGGTCGTCGCGGCGATCGCGCAGGTCGTGCCGGTGCCCTACGCCGAGATCGTCGCGTCGATCTCCTCGAAGAGTGCCGGCCCCGGCACCCGCGCCAACATCGACGAGTTCACCGAGACCACCAGCCACGCCATCCAGTCCGTCGGTGGCGCCGGTCGCGGCAAGGCGATCATCATCCTCAACCCGGCCGAGCCGCCGCTGATCATGCGCGACACCGTGCTGGCGCTGGTGAACGCTCCCCGACGAGGCGACGCACGACGAGATCCGCGCGTCGGTGGAGCGGATGGTCGAGCAGGTGTCGGCATACGTCCCGGGCTACCGCCTCAAGCAGTTGGTGCAGGTCGTGCCGGTGCCGGTCGACCAGCCCGTGCACACGCTCACCGACCAGCCCGTCACCCACCGGGTGTCGGTGTTCCTCGAGGTCGAGGGCGCCGCCCACTACCTCCCGGCGTACGCCGGCAACCCGGACATCATGACCAGCGCGGCCCTGCGCATGGCCGAAGCGATGGCCGCAACCAAGAAGAAGGTGTCGGCATGAAGAAGCTCTTCATCCGGGACGTGACCCTGCGTGACGGGATGCACGCCATCCGCCACCGCATCGAGCCGGGACGGGTCGGCGAGATCGTCGCCGCCCTCGGACGCGGCCGGCGTCGGAGGCATCGAGGTCTCGCACGGCGACGGCCTCTCCGGCGGCTCGCTCAACTACGGTCCCGGTTCGCACACCGACTGGGCCACGGATCGAGACGGCCGCCGAGAACATCACCAACGCGCGCCTCACCACGCTCCTGCTGCCCGGCATCGGCACCATCGAGGACCTGAAGCGCGCCTCCAGCATGGGAGTCCGCTCGGTCCGGGTCGCCACCCACTGCACGGAGGCCGACGTCTCGGCCCAGCACATCGCGACGGCCCGCGAGCTCGGCATGGACGTCTCCGGCTTCCTGATGATGAGCCACATGGCCGACGCCGCGACGCTGGCAGGTCAGGCCAAGCTGATGGAGTCGTACGGCGCACACTGCGTCTACGTCACGGACTCGGGCGGTCGCCTGATGATGGACGGGGTACGCGAGCGGATGCGCGCCTACCGCGACGTGCTCGACCCGGCGACCGAGATCGGCATCCACGCGCACGAGAACCTTTCGCTGTCCGTGGCCAACTCGATGGTCGCCGTCGAGGAGGGCGTCACCCGCGTCGACGCGTCCCTCACCGGACTCGGCGCCGGCGCCGGCAACTGCCCGATCGAGCCCTTCATCGCGGTCGCAGACCTCAACGGCTGGGACCACGGCTGCGACCTCTTCGCGCTGCAGGACGCCGCCGAGGACCCGGTCCGCCCGCTGCAGGACCGGCCCGTCCGGGTCGACCGGGAGACGCTGACCCTCGGGTACGCCGGCGTCTACGGCTCGTTCCTGCGGCACACCGAGACCGCGGCCGAGCGCTACGGCGTCGACTCGCGCGAGCTGCTGCTCGAGGTCGGTCGCCGCGGGCTCGTCGGCGGCCGGGGAGGACATGATCGTCGACATCGCGCTCAACCTCGTCGCCGCGCGCTGCCTCCTGAGCCCTCGTCGCTTCGTCCGTTGACGTTGCCAAATGCCCACTGAGCCTCGTCAGAGGATAGATTCGGGCTGCTGGGAGGCAATGCAGCGATGGACTTGCGATTCGGGAGAGCATGTTGATGGAGTCGTTCGAGCGGGACCGGTTGCGGTTCGCCGTGTTGCCCGATGGCACGGTCGAGGGCGATGACGGCGACGGGGGCAACCTCGCGTCGACGCTTCGCTATGCCTGTCGGATGGGCGCCCAGATCGGCGACCTGCTCGAGCTCGGCGGTCTGGAGCGGCTCAGCACCTTGAGCAATCTCGCCATTGCGGCCCGGGTCTCGGGTGAATCGCCTGAGCTGAGCATCACGGCCGAGGTCGAGATGCAGGGAACGAAGCGACCGGAGCTGGTCGCGGTCTCCATCACCAACGCCAAGGACGCGATCGACCGCGCCCCGGATCGCGTCACCGTCGGTCTCGCCAGCGACTGGGCGGCGGTCATCACCGCCGAGGGTCACCCGGTCGGACTCGTGCACGACGAGACGATGGGGCCCAGCGATCCCGAGGTCCTGCAGGAGGTCGGCGTCCGCGTGCTGGCCGTGCTCGGCGCGCTCGTGGAGTCGCTGCGAGAGACGGCCGTGCGACTCGACTACCGTCGCGGATCTGTGCTCATCATGACCATCGGCGACCACGCGCTCTACACCCACGCGGACAAGGTCGAGGCGAGCGAGGTGGTCCGCACCGTCGGTGCCGTCCAGGGGCCTGCTCGCCAACGCGGACCTCGCACACGCGCCGCGCGTCACGGCGTCACGGCGCGCCTGAGTCGTCCGCCATGGTCGGGACTCCCGGTGGCACTCCGGACCGGCCGGCGACGTTCTTCGCGTCGGCCGCCGAGTTCCGCGAGTGGCTCGAGGACAACCACGAGACGGCCACCGAGCTCTGGATGGGGCTCAAGAAGAAGCACGTCCCTGACCGCGGTCTGACGTGGCACGACGCGGTCCCGGAGGCACTGTGCTTCGGCTGGATCGACAGCGTCGCCCAGCGGATCGACGAGGACGCGGTGCGCCAGCGCTGGACGCCGCGCAAGGCGAGCAGCATCTGGAGCGCCGTCAACATCGCGCACGTCGAGCGCCTCGTCGCCGAGGGGCGCATGCGACCCGCCGGCCCGGCGGCGTACGAGAAGAGGACGCCCGAGCGCAGCGGGATCTATGCCTACGAGGCCGGCGGCCTGCTGTCGGACTCTCGCAACGCGAGCGGCTGATGGCGAACCCCGCGGCCGCGGCGTTCTGGGAGATCGCCACGCCCTCCTACCGCAAGATCGCCGAGAACTGGGTCGCCAGCGCGAAGCGCGAGGAGACCCGCGAGAGCCGGCTGGTGCAGCTGATCGAGGACTCGGCGGTGGGGCTGCTGATCAAGCCGCAGCGCTACGGCGATGAGCCGAAGTGGGTGGCTCGTGCGGCGGAGGCCGCGCGGCAGGCATGATTCTGCCGTGTTCGTACGCCGCGCGCTTGCCCTTGCCCTCCTGCTGACCCCCTCTCGGTGCCGGCCTTCGCCGACCCCGACTTCACGATCACCGCCCACCGGGGGGCGCCGACCGGACCCTCGGCGAGAACACGCTGCCGGCCTTCGGGCGCGCCTTGTCGGACGGCGCGACCGCGATCGAGACCGACCTTCGCCGTACCAAGGACGACAAGCTCGTCGTCCTCCACGACAGCGGCGTCGGCCGCACCACCAACTGCACCGGCCCGATCGGGTCGTGGACGCTGCGCGACCTGCTGCGTCAGTGTCGCGAGGACACGTCGCGCCAGCCGATCCTCACGGCCGGCGAGCTGCTGAAGTGGGCCGAGTCCACCGGTGCCTCGCTGATGATCGAGCTCAAGGGCAGCAACTGGTCGATCGCCCAGATCCGCGAGGTCGTCAACCTGCTCAAGGACTCGGCCGTCTTCGAGCAGGTCGCCATTTCGTCGCTGCGCCTGACCGTGCTCGAGCGCGTCCACCGGCTCAAGCCGAAGCTCGACACCCAGCTGATCGTCAGCGGCTGGCGCAAGGTGCGCGCGTCCCCGGGCCGCGTCGAGGGCTACAACGCCCCCGCCTCGGCGCTCACGAGGTCGCGGGTCAAACGGCTGGATCGCAAGGGCATCCCGGTCGTCGGTGGCTACGCCGACTCGCCGGCCCAGTGGGAGGCGCTGGCGTCGCTCGGGGTCGACGGGGTGGTGACGCCGTCCGTGCGTTCCTACTCGCAGTGGGCGGGCCTCGCTCGTTGATCTTGGTATCCAGGTGGATACCAAATTCGCTCGATCCGAGGGCCTCGCCAGCGGGGTAGGTAACCAGTTACCTACCTCGCCCCTGATGTCCGCGAAATCGGGTCTTTTGGTAACCACCGGCAACCTCCCGGTGGCTGCGACCTACCCACGCGGTGAAACGTGTTCTAGTTTGTGGGCATGACTGAGAAGCTGCGCGTCGTCGTCTGGTCCACCGGCACCGTCGGGCGGCACGCGATCGCCGGCATCGACCGGCACCCTGCCCCGGAGCTCGTCGGCGTGTGGGTGAGCAACCCCGACAAGGCCGGCCGGGATGCCGGTCGACTGGCCGGACTGGATCGTGATCTGGGCGTCATCGCAAGCAACGACCGTGATGCCGAGCTGGCCAAGCGGCCCGACTGCATCGTGCACTGCGCGATGACTGACGACCGGACGTTCGACGCGATCGAGGACCTCAGCGCCTTCGTCGAGGCCGGCATCAACGTGGTCAGCTCCGGGCCGGTGCTGCTGCAGTTCCCGCACGGCATCCTGCCGCCCGAGATGATCGAGCGGATCGACCGCGCTCCCGCCAGCCTGCACGTCAACGGCATCGATCCGGGCTGGGCCAACGACGTCCTGCCCCTGCAGCTCACCAGCCTGAGCCAGCGCATCGACGAGGTGCGCGTGCTCGAGATCGCCGACTACTCCACCTACTACCAGCCTGTCGTCATGCGCGACATCTTCGGCTTCGGTGACGCGGTCGACGCCGAGAAGATGCTGTGGCAGCCGGGCGTGCTGAGCATGGCGTGGGGAGGGGTCGTACGGCAGATCGCGGCCGGCCTCGACCTGCTGCTCGACGAGCCGCTGGTCGAGAAGGTCGACCGTCGTCCGGCCGAGCGCGACGTCAGCACCGTCAGCGTCGACGTCAAGAAGGGCACGATGGGCGCCGTCCGGTTCGAGCTCATCGGCACCGTCGACGGCGTGCCGCGGGTGGTGCTCGAGCACATCACCCGCACCGCGGAGGACCAGTGCCTGAGTGGGAGACCCCGGCGGAGGGCGGTGGTTGCTACCGCGTGGTGGTGTCCGGCGAGCCGCACCTGAAGATCGAGTTCAGCCACCACGGCGAGCACGGCGACCACAACGTCAGCGGGATGATCGTCACCGCGCAGCGCCCGGTGAACTCCGTCCCGGCCGTCGTCGCCGCGAAGAACGGACTCGTCACGGCGCTCGACCTGCCGCTGGTGACGGGCCGCGGGCTGGTGGTCTCGTGACCCGCTCCATCCTCGACCGCTTCACCCTCACCGACCACGTCGCGATCGTCACCGGCGCGGGCCGCGGGCTCGGCGCCGCAACGGCGGTCGCTGGCGCAGGCCGGCGCGGACGTGGTGATCTCGGCGAGGAGCGCCGACCAGCTCGAGACCGTCGCGGAGCAGGTCCGCGCGTGCGGGCGCCGGGCCATCGCCGTACCCGCCGATCTGTCGGACACCGCCGCAGCCGCGCGCCCGGGTGCAGGCCGCCGTCGACGAGCTCGGCCGGCTCGACACGGTCGTCAACAACGTCGGCGGCGCGATGCCTCGCGAATTCCTGAAGACCAACGTGCAGGCGATGGAGGACGCGTTCCACTTCAACGTCTCCACCGCGCACGCACTGACCGGGGGCCGCCTTGCCCCATCTCCTGCAGGGCGACGGCGAGAAGTCGGTCGTCACCGTCTCCTCGATGCTCGGTCGCACGGCGGGTCGGGGGTACGTCGCCTACGGCACCGCGAAGGCGGCGCTGGCCCACTGGACGCGACTGACCGCGGCCGACCTCGCGCCGCGGATCCGCGTCAACGGGGTCTTCGTCGGCTCGATCATGACCAGCGCGCTGGACCCGGTCGTGGAGCTGCCCGAGCTCAGGGAGCAGATGGAGACGCGTACGCCGTTGGGCCGGATCGGCGAACCGGCCGACATCGCCGCCGCGGTGCTCTACCTCGCGTCACCAGCGAGTGCCTACGTCACCGGCAAGATGCTCGAGGTCGACGGCGGGATCCGGGCACCCAACCTCGACCTCGGACTGCCCGACCTAGAGTGACGCGGTGACCTCGACCAGCACCGCCAACGCGATCTCGCCCGACTCCGGGACCCACTGGACCGAGCCCGGCGCCCGGCCGGTCGCACCGGGCGTGCACCGGATCCCGCTGCCGCTGCCGATGGACGGGCTGCGCGCGATCAACGTCTATGCGATCGAGACCGACGACGGGCTGACCCCGGTCGACGGCGGCTGGGCGATCGAGGTGTCGCGCACCCTGCTCGAGAAGTCGCTGCGTGACATCGGCCGCGACGTCCGCGAGATCACCCGCTTCCCGGTCACCCACGTGCACCGCGACCACTACACGCAGGCGGTGACCGTGCGCCGCGAGTCTCGGCTC
Organism: Nocardioides sp. B-3; assembly: GCF_024703895.1. Lineage (GTDB taxonomy): Bacteria > Actinomycetota > Actinomycetes > Propionibacteriales > Nocardioidaceae > Nocardioides. The sequence goes on along the minus strand of NZ_CP087968.1, from coordinate 1,410,968 downwards.
GCACGTCTCGCTGGGCCTCGGCGACAAGCCGACCCTCGACCTCATCCACGACGTGGACCGGTTCGGCGAGGACCCGCACATCGCGATGTTCCGGGCCGCCGGGGCGCCGCAGATCGCCCACGAGTGGGGCGAGTTCACGAAGAACTCCACCCCCGACCTGACGATGTGGGAGTACCCCCGACACGTGGCTGGATGCCGACATGGAGCTCACCGTCGGCGACCGCACCATCGACGCCGTGCACACGCCCGGCCACACCCGGGGCCACTACGTCTTCGCCGACAAGCCCGCCGGGCTCCTCTTCGCCGGCGACCACGTGCTGCCCACCATCACCCCGTCGATCGGTTTCGAGCCCGCGCTCGCCGAGCAGCCGCTCGGCGACTTCATGGCCTCGCTGACCAAGGTCCGCGGGCTGCCCGACCTGACCCTGCTGCCTGCGCACGGTCCGGTCGCTCCGAGCTCCCACGCCCGCGTCGACGAGCTGCTGGCACATCACGAGGTGCGGCTCGCGCTGTCGGTCGCGGCGATCGAGGGCGGGTCGCAGACGGCGTACGACGTGGCGAGCGTGTTGCCGTGGACGCGGCACGAGCACAAGCTCAAGGATCTCGACGTCTTCAACACTGCGCTGGCCACCCTCGAGACGCGCGCCCACCGGAGCTGCTCGTCGCCCGCGGTGACCTGTCCCGCGGCGAGACCGACGGGGTCGTGATCTACAAGGCCTGACGGGCCGGGAACCCCACGACCCGGCGGAAGGCTCGGCGGGACTCGGGGATGGCGGGCAACAGGCCGTAGACGTGGATGAGCCCGGGCTCCTCGACGGTGGTCAGGTCCCAGTCGGCCTCGGCGGCGCGGGCGGCCAGCAACCGGCAGCCGGGCGCGAGGAGGTCGCGGGTGCCGTAGAGCATGATCGCCGGCGGCAGCCCGGAGAGGTCGGTCAGCGCGGGGGACACCTCGGGACGGGCCAGTCGTCAGGGGAGCCGGCCCACCACTCGGCGTACGCCCTGAGCTTGGTGATCTTGAGCCACGGATCCTGCAACGCCACGACCGCGGTGTCGGGCGTGCTCTCGGTGAGGTCGACCCGGGGTGCGTGCAGCACGAGGTGGGTGGGTTGCGGCAGTCCGCGATCGCGCAGCGCGACCGCGAGCGCCAGCGCGATGCCGCCGCCGGCGGAGTCGCCGGCCACGACGATGCCGCCGGGCTCCTTCGCCCATCGCGCGGCGTGCTCGACGAGCGCCTCGTGCGAGTCGCGCCAGCTGTGCTCCGGCGCGAGCGGGTAGTCAGGCATCACGACGCGGGCGCCGAGCGTCGTTGCCAGCCGCGTCGCGTAGCGCACGTGGACACGCCGATCGGCGCCATGAAGGCGCCGCCGTGGACGTAGTAGATCGTCCGGGTCACGTCCCGGTGACGCGGCGTGATCGTGTAGGACGGGAAGCCGAGATCCTCGGTGACCACGCTGAAGCGGTGCTCGAAGCGACGCACCGACCTCGACGGCAGCGAACGGTCCGGGCCCGCGTGCCAGCGCTCGACCCGGGCACGCTCGTGGGGCTCGGTGTCGAGCTCGCGCGCCTTGCGCAGCTTGGGGATGACGGTGGCCGGGAACTCGTGGCGGCGGCTCGGCATGACCCGCAATCTAGCGGTGGACCCGACCTCGGCTCACTGGCTCCGCGGCGTACGATGGCGGCGAAGACAGGGGAGCACACCAGTGCTGAGAGTGCAGGGACACCTGCAGACCCTCTGAACCTGATCCGGTTAGCACCGGCGATAGGGAGTCAACCGAATGTTGCGTTCCATCACGTTGTCGTCCGCCCTCCTCCCGGCCCTCGCGGGGTGCAGCACGATGGGCGGGGACGATCCCGAGCCCACCGCCTCGGAGTCGAGCCCGACGGCCGCGGGTGAGGTCGGCGGCGAGGTCGTGCTCGTCACGCACGAGTCGTTCAGCCTGCCCAAGAAGCTGATCAAGTCCTTCGAGGCCGAGTCCGGCATCGACCTCGTGACCCGGGCCGCGGGCGACGCCGGCACGCTGACCGCCAAGCTCTCGCTGACCAAGGACAACCCGACCGGCGACCTCGCTTTCGGCGTCGACAACACCTTCGCGTCCCGTCCGCTCGGCGAGGGCGTGTTCGCGACCTACGAGCCGACGCTTCCGCCCGGCGCCTCGGACTTTGCGCTGGACGAAGGTGCCGACAAGCTCACCCCCGATCGACGTCGGCCACGTGTGCGTCAACATCGACACGACCTGGTTCGGGAAGTTGGGCGTCACGCCGCCGGCCACGCTCGCCGACCTCGCCGACCCGACCTACTCCGGCCTCTTCGTCACGCCCGGTGCGTCCACCAGCAGCCCGGGCATGGCGTTCTTCCCGGCCACGATCGCGGAGTACGGCGACGAGTGGCCCTCCTACTGGGAGGACCTGCTCGCCAACGACACGAAGGTCGTCGACGGCTGGGAGGACGCCTACTACGGCGACTTCACCGGGGGCGGCGGCAAGGGCGTGCGCCCGATCGTCGTGTCCTACGACTCCTCGCCGGCCTTCACCGTCGCCGACGGCAAGTCCTCCACCGCGGCGCTGCTCGACACCTGCTTCCGCCAGTCAGAATACGCCGGCGTCCTCGAGGGCGCTGCCAACCCCGCGGGTGCGCAGGCCGTCATCGACTGGCTGCTCTCCGACGAGGTCCAGTGCCGCGTTGCCGACCGCGATGTACGTCTTCCCCGTGAGCGACGACGTCGAGGTGCCGGCCGACTGGGCGACGTACGCCGTGCAGCCGACCGCGCCGCTGTCGGTCCCGCCGGCCGACATCGCCGCCAACCGTGAGCAGTGGCTCTCGGAGTGGACCGACGTCATCACGCGATGAGCACGCCGCCGCTGGTTGAGCAGCGAGCGCAGCGAGCGTGTCGAAACCAAGGCAGGTGAACGTGTGCGTCGCTGGCTGACCCTCGCGCTGCTCGCGACCGGGCCGGTCCCTGGTCGTGGGCGTCTTCTTCGTGCTGCCCGTGAGCGGCATGGTGGCGCGCGGGTTCTTCTCGGACGGCGTCTTCGACCCGGGCGGCGTCGTCGAGGTGCTGACGCGACCTCGCGTGGTGCGGGTCGCGTGGTTCACGGTCTGGTCCGCCGGTACGGCGACCGCGCTGGCCGTGGTCCTCGGGCTGCCGGTTGCCTTCGTGCTGCACCGGCTCGCGCTGCCCGGACGCAGACTCATCCGGGCCGCGCTGCTGGTGCCGTTCGTGCTGCCGACCGTCGTGGTCGGCGTCGCGTTCCGGCTGCTGCTCGGCGAGGCCGGACCGCTCGGGTTCCTCGGCCTCGACGGCACGCCGGTCGCGATCATCGCCGGGCTCGTGTTCTTCAACGTGGCGGTCGTGGTCCGCGCGGTCGGGGCGGCGTGGGAGTCGCTCGACACCCGCCCGGCAGAGGCGGCAGCCGCCCTCGGCGCGACCCCCGGTCCAGTGTGGTGGACGGTCACGTTGCCGGCCCTGCGTCCGGCGATCGTGAGTGCGGCGAGCGTCGTCTTCCTCTTCTGCGCCACCGCCTTCGGCATCGTGCTGACCCCGGGTGGCGTGCGCTACGCGACCGTGGAAACGGAGATCTACCTCCTGACGACGACGCTCTTCGACCTGCAGGCGGCAGCCGCGCTCTCGGTGCTGCAGCTCGTGGTCGTGGTCGCGCTGCTGGGGTTGGCGGCCCGGCTCCGGGCGACGCAGGATGCGACGTCTCTCCGCACGACGGCGCGGCCCCGGCGGATCCGATCCGGCGACGCGCCCGCCCTCCCCGGTGACCGTGCTCGTCCTCGCGATGGTCGCCGCCCCGATCGCCACGCTCGTGCTGGGCTCCTTCCGGAGCGACGCCGGCTGGTCGCTGGTCAACTACCGCGCGCTGGGCGGCGTCGGGTCCAACGACGCGCTGCTGGTGCCGGTGACCGACGCGCTCGTCACCTCGATCCGCACCGCCGTCGACGCCACCCGGATGGCGCTCGGCATGGGCCCGGCCGTCGCGGTGCTCGTGACCCGTCGTTCGCAGACCCGCGGTGAGCGACGAGTCCGCGGTGTCCTCGACGGCTTCTTCATGCTGCCGCTCGGGGTCAGCGCGGTCACGCTCGGGTTCGGCTTCCTGATCACCCTCGACCAGCCGCCGCTCGACCTGCGCGACTCCCCGCTGCTGGTGCCGATCGCACAGGCCCCGGTGGCGCTGCCCCTCGTCGTCCGCACCCTCGTCCCCGTGCTCGCCGGGATCGACGACCGCCAGCGTCAGGCCGCCGCCTCGCTGGGTGCCTCGCCGTGGCGAGCGCTGTTGACCGTCGACCTGCCGGTGGTGTGGAAGCCGCTGCTCGCCGCGAGCGGCTTCGCGTTCGCCGCGTCGCTGGGCGAGTTCGGCGCCACGTCGTTCCCGGCGCGTGACGAGCACCCGACGGTGCCGGTGGTGATCTTCCGGTTGATCGGCCACCCCGGCGAGCTCAACTACGGGATGGCGCTGGCCGCCTCCGTCGTGCTCGCGACCGCCACCGCCGTGGTCATGCTCGCCGTCGAACGACTTCGAGTCCCGAGCGTGGGAGCCTTCTGACGATGCTCACGATCAAGGACCTCTCGGTCGCCTACGACGGCGTCGTCGCCGTCGACGACGTCTCCCTCGAAGTCCCCGAGGGCTCGATCCCGGCCGTGCTCGGCCCCTCCGGCTGCGGCAAGTCCACCCTCCTGCGCGCGGTCGCCGGGCTCGAACCCCTCACCGCCGGCAGCATCGCCTACGACGGTGTCAGCGTGGACCGGCTCCCGACGCACAAGCGCGGCTTCGCGCTGATGTTCCCGAGACGGCCAGCTCTTCGGGCACATGACGGTCGCCCGCAACGTCGGCTACGCGCTGCGGCTGCGACGTCACCCGTCGGACCAACGCGTGGCCGAGCTCCCCGGCCCCGGTCGGGCTCGAGGGGTACGGCGACCGCCTGCCCGCCACCTTGTCGGGCGGCGAGCGCCAGCGGGTCGCGCTGGCCCGCGCGCTGGCCGTGGAGCCGCGCCTGCTGCTCCTCGATGAACCCCTGTCCGCCCTCGACGCCGGCCTGCGCGAGCGCCTCGCCGTCGACCTGCGCGAGATCCTGCACGCCGCGGGCACCACCGCGCTGATGGTCACCCACGACCACGAGGAGGCCTTCCGGGTCGCCGACCGGCTCGCGGTCATGCGCGCCGGGCGGGTCGTCCGAGCCGGACCGATCGCGGACGTGTGGGCAGCGCCGGTCGACACCGAGACGGCGCTCTTCCCGGGCTACGCGCGGGTGCTGACGGGGACGGCCGCGGTGACCGTGCTCGCCGCCGTGCGCGGATCCGGGCAGGCTGGCGCCCTCGCCGCGAGCCGTGACGAGGCGGTTGCCGGCATCGCCGTACGCCGATCGGCGCTCGTCGCCGACGAGCACGGCCCCCTCCTCGGATCCGTGGAGTCGGCGCGCGCGACTCCCGAGCTGGTCCGGCTGGTCGTCGACGTCGGTGACGTTGGTCTCGTCGATGCGGTCGCTCCCCGCGACAGCCACTGGGGACCGGGCGAGAAGGTGCGTTTGCGGGTCGATCCGACGCGTGTTGCGGCCATCCCACGAATCTGACCTCGTGCAGCCCCCTGCCTAGACTGCCCCTCGTGTATCGCCCGGCCTATGCCCTCCTCGTGGGGACCGCGACCGTCATGGGTGTGCTCGCGGTCGTTGCCGCGATCACCCTCGACCGCAGGCTCGTCGACCCCGAAGGCTTCCTCGGACCGTCATGGGCACGTCTGCCCCTGCTCGTCCCGGGTGCCTTCCTGCTCGACATGCTGCCGCGGACCCTGTGGGTGTCACGACTGAACCCCGCACTGATGCCGGGCATCGTCAAGGACCGCGTGCGCGACCACTGGACGCGCGAGCGGATGACGCTGGTCGTCATGGGCCCGGTGTGCTTCTACATCACCTATGTCAGCTATCGAAACCTCAAGTCCTTCCTGCCCTTCATCATGGGCGAGGAGAAGTACGACCGCGAGCTCCACCTGATGGACCGCGCACTCTTCCTCGGGCACGAGCCGGCCACGGTGCTGCACGCCATCTTCGGCACCGGTCCCAGCGCGCACGTGCTGTCGTCGATCTACCTCTGGTTCCTGCCGCTGGTCCCACTCGCGCTCGCCGCCCGGCTCGTGTGGTCGCGCAACATCACCTTCGGCTACTGGTTCGCCACCTCCCAATGTCTCGCGTGGACGCTCGGAACTGCTTCGTACTACGCGCTACCGACACTGGGCCCGGGCTTCCAGTACTCCTACCTCTACAAGGACCTGCCCGGCACCGGCTCCGGGGCCCTGATGGACTCGCTCTACTACGCGCGCAAGGGCGTGATCCGCGACGGCATCGAGGGCGCCGTCCAGTCGGTCGCGGGCTTCGCCAGCCTGCACGTCGCGATCACCCTGCTGGTGGCGCTGATGGTGCAGTACACCCTGCGCAGCCGGCTCGTTCACATCGTCTTCTGGGTCAACTTCGCCATCACCGTCGTCGCCACGCTCTACTTCGGCTGGCACTACATCGCCGACGACATCGCCGGCGTCGCGATCGCGCTGGTCTCCTTCTGGCTCGGCGGCTCGGCCAGTGGCCAGAAGTTCGACCGCGGGGGACTCGCCTCGCACCCGACGTCCACGACCTCGAAGGTCCCGGTCGACGCGGACTGAGCGTGGGGGTCGGCCTCCACGCATGTAACCGGCGTTTACACGATCTGAACGGCCCGCGCGTCGGCCGTCCAGTTGTTGTAAACGCCGGTTACATCAGCGATGCGTCGAGAACTACATTGTTGTAGTTCGCAAGTCGACACGCCGACGACTTGAGTGATTTTTGGGAAAGTTGTTCCCTTTGTGACTGGTGAGCACTAACGTGCCGCAAGTGTCATGGGTGAAAGGGAAGTCACCCATGGCCATCTACCGCCAAGGGGAATACACCGTGCGAGCCCTGTCTGCGCCCACATCGCGTCGAACGCCGATCCGCTGGATCGTCGCCTCGACGCTGAGCCTGACCCTGCTCGTCGCCGGCGTCGGTGTCGGCGCCGCGGCGGCCGCCGACGACGACCTGCCCTCGGCGGAGGACGTCGCCTCAGCCGAGGCGAACGCCGCCGATGCCGCGCGCGACGTGTCCGCCTGTACGCGCCGACCCGGCCGTCGCCAACGATCGGCTGCGGTCCTCCGCAGTCTCCGCGTCGCAGGCCGCCGAGGCCTACAACGGTGCCCGCTGGGCCGCCGACGAGGCGCGCGCCGCCGCCGCGAGCGCCAACGAGGCGGCCGCCGCCGCTCGCGCCGACCTCGAGCAGAGCCGCCGGGTCTACGCCGATGCGCTGGTCGACAGCTACCAGTACAACCCCGAGCTGCAGGGCTTCGCCGCCCTCGTCGAGGCCGACGGGATCCAGTCCGTCCTCGACACCACCGCCACCATGCAGACCACCGAGCGCGCGCTCGACAGCAAGCACGACTCCTTCGAGTCGGCCTCCACACTGGCGGGCGTCGCTGACCAGCAGGCCGAGTCGGCTCTCGCCAAGGCGGAGGAGCTTGAGGCCGACGCGGCTGCCGCTCGCAACACGGCCGCTGCGGCCGAGGAACAGGCCGGTGCCGAGGCGGAGTCCATCGCGCGTACGAAGACAGACCTGATCGAGGAGCTCGCCGACCTCCGGGGCATCAGCTACGCCCCCGGCCGAGAAGCGTCAGTCGGCGCTCGAGCAGAAGGCCGCCGAGGCCGCCGCTGCGGCCGCCCAGAAGGCCGCCGAGGAAGCAGTCGCCCGGGCGGCCGTCGAAGCCGCGCAGCAGGCGGCTGAGCAGGCAGCCGCGGAGAAGGCAGCCCGGGAGGCCGCGGAGAAGGCGAAGAAGGACGCTGAGAAGGCGACCCCGACGCCGACTCCCACTCCGACGCCCACGAAGGCCCCGACTCCGACCCCGACGGCGACCGCCACCCCGTCCGCCACGCCGACGACGGCCCCCACGACGGCGCCGACCACAACCCCGACAGCGACGGCGACTCCGACCGCCACACCCACGGCCACCCCGACCACCGCGCCGCCCGCGACCACCGGCGACCCCGCGGCCGCGATCGCCTTCGCCACCGCCCAGATCGGCGACCCCTACAAGTGGGGCGCTGCCGGCCCCGACTCGTGGGACTGCTCGGGCCTGACCGCCGGCGCGTGGGCGGCGGGTGGCAAGTCGCTGCCGCACTACTCAGTCGCGCAGTACACCGGCTCCACGCCGATCACGTCCGCCCAGCTGGTCCCCGGCGACCTGCTCTTCTGGGGGTCGAGCTCGAAGTCGTCCTCGATCTACCACGTCGCGCTCTACATCGGCGACGGCCAGATGATCCACGCTCCGCGCACCGGTCGCCCGGTCGTGCAGGAGTCGATGTACTCCCTGGACCACTCCGAACTTCTTCGCCCGCCCCTGACGCCAGCCCCCGATGGCGCTCACAGGGCAGTGAGTCAGCCACATTCCGAGCACGTGGAATGTGGCTGACTCACCCTTCGTCCGACGAGTGTGTACGGCGAAGCGCGATCACGCAGTGAGCGGAGCGACCTTCGTGGCCAGCTCGGCCGCGAGCTCGCCCGGATCGAGCGTCCCGGCCGGGATCCGGGTGGTCGGCCAAGCAGAGGTGTCGAGGCCGGAGAGCTGGTCGAAGACAGCCGGGTCGTCGGCGTACAGCTCAGCGAGCGACGCGAGGTCGGATGCCGTCGGCGCGGTGCCGGTCACGACCGAAGCCCCGGCATAGCGGTTGCGCAACGGCGGGTGCTCCCCGAAGCGTGGCAGCCCGAGGTGGTCGGTCGCGCGGTCCACGGACGGGTTGAACGAGGCGAGCATCGCCCGGAACTCCAGCAGCAGCCACTGCTCGCGTGGGAAGACGGAGAAGCCGTGAGCAAGCTGGGCGCCGTAGTAGCCCCGCGCGATGCCGGACATGTGCTTGTAGCGCATCGGCTTCACGTCGGATGGCACCGATGTGGGCAGTGACGTCGGGCGGAACTCGGTCAGGAACACCGGCCAGTCCGGCCAGTCCGGGTGTCGGGTGCGCAGCATCGTCCAGTGCGAGAACAGCCGCTCGATGGGATCGCGGAAGACGGCGATCAGCGGCAGGTCGGGGTTGTAGGCACGCATCCGCTCCAGCGCATTGGGCCAGAACAGGTAGACCGGGGTCGAGTCGCCGACCATCGTGTGGATCTTCGCCCGACGCGGCGCGGTGTAGTCGCGCTCGTAGTCGGGGTGTGCCCAGTCGTAGTCCTCGTTGTTGAAGAAGTGCGCTTCCTTGCGCGGCGGCCGGCACACGAGGCGGTGCTGGCTGATCGTCCCGGACAGCGTCGAGGTGCCGCTCTTCTGGACACCGACGATCGAGAAGTTGTAGGCCATGCGTCCGAAGTCGGCCTCGGGCTCGGGACGGTTCACGCGCGCGACGCTACCTTGTGGGACATGACCACGAGCGACGCTGTCGAGAACGTGACCGAGGAGCCGAAGACGGAAGGTTATGTGCAGCCCGTCGTCGACGTGGCGGCGCTGACCACGCTGCTCGACGGGAAGTACGCCGACGTGCGAGCGCTCGTCCGCAGCAACCTCGCCGAGCACCAGCAGGTCCTCCTCGACGCCGAGGAGATGGGCACCGCCGAGTTCCGCGACCGCGTCCGCGACATCGTGGTCGAGATGGCGGGCACCGGCCAGACCGGCATGGGCTTCCCCGAGTCGTACGGCGGTGGCGGCGACGTCGGAGCCTCGGTGGCCGCCTTCGAGACCCTCGCGCTGGGTGACCTCAGCGTGCTGGTCAAGGTGGGCGTGCAGTTCGGCCTCTTCGGCGGCGCGATCCTCCAGCTCGGCACGAAGGCGCACCACGACGCCTACCCGGCAGACCTGATCACCGGCAGGTTGATGGGCTGCTTCGCGATGACCGAGACGGGGCACGGGTCCAACGTCCGGGCGCTCGGGACCACGGCGACGTACGACGTCGAGACCCGGGAGTTCGTCATCACGACGCCCGACGACGCGAGCCGCAAGGACTACATCGGCAACGCCGCCGCGCACGCCGAGCTGGCGGTCGTCTTCGCCCAGCTCGAGGTCGGCGGCGAGGGCCGCGGTGTGCACGCCTTCGTCGTACCCGTCCGGGCAGACGGCGAAGTCCTGCCCGGCGTGCGGATCGAGGACTGCGGCCACAAGATGGGCCTCAACGGCGTCGACAACGGCCGCATCTGGTTCGACGGGGTGCGCATCCCGCGCACCAGCCTCCTCAACCAGTTCGCCGACGTGACCGAGGCGGGCGACTACGTCAGCCCGATCGAGAACCCCAACAAGCGCTTCTTCACGATGCTCGGCACCCTCGTACAGGGGCGGGTGTGCGTCGGCGGCGCCGGCATCAACGCGGCGAAGGTCGCCCTCACGATCGCGACCCGCTACGGCGCCCGGCGTCGCCAGTCTCGAGGCCGCCGACCCCGACCGGGAGCAGCTGCTCCTCGACTACGGCATGCACCAGCGGCGGCTGTTCCCCCTGATCGCGCGCACCTACGCGCTGCACTTCACGCAGGAGTACGTCGCCGGCCAGCTGCACGACGTCTTCATGGGCGTCGCGGACGACGAGCAGTCGCGGCGCAAGCTCGAGTCGCGGGCGGCGGGGCTCAAGGCGCTGGGCACCCGGCACGCGACCTCGACGATCCGGGAGTGCCGGGAGGCGTGCGGGGGCGCGGGCTACCTCAGCCAGAACCGCTTCACCGCGTTGAAGGCCGACACCGACGTCTTCACGACGTTCGAGGGCGACAACCACGTGCTGCTCCAGCTGGTCGCGAAGGGCCTGCTGACCGACTACTCCAGCGAGTTCTCCGACATGGACCAGTTCGGGATGGTCAGGTTCGTCGCCGGCCTCGCGGTGGAGACGGTGATCGAGAAGACCAGCGCGCACAAGCTCTTCCAGCGGATCAAGGACGCGCTGCCCGGCGGCGACCAGTGGGACCAGGGAGGCCGGTCTCCTCGACCCCAACTACCAGCGCGCGATGCTGCGCTTCCGCGAGGAGCACATGCTCGGCGGCGTGGCCCGGCGCCTCAAGCGCGGCATCGACAACGGGATGAACCCGGGCGAGGTCTTCTCGCGCGTCCGGGACCACGTGATCGGTGCGGCCCGCGCACACGTCGAGCGGATGGTGCTCGACGCCTTCATCCTCAAGATCCGCGCACTGCCCGACGGCGACCAGAAGGTCGCGCTCAACCTGCTCTGCGACCTGCACGCGCTGACCACGATCGAGTCTGACCGCGCGTGGTTCATCGAGCACGGCCGCCTCTCCACCGCCCGCTCGAAGGCGATCAGCCGCGAGATCAACGACCTGTGCCGCAAGCTCCGCCCCCTCGCCGTCGACCCGGTCGACGCGTTCGGCGTGCCGGAGGAGATGCTGCGCTCCCGGGAGATCCTGTCGTGAGCGTGTACGTCGTCCCGGGAGCCGGCCCCGGGCTCGGGCTCGCCACGGCGCGCCGTTTCGCCGACACCGGCCACGCGGTTGTGCTCGTGGGCCAGACGGCCGAGCAGATGGAACCGCTGGTTGCCGACCTCCGATCGGCGGGAGCGACCGCCGAGGGGATCGGTGCCGACCTGACCAATCCTTCCGAGGTCACGGCTCTCATCGAGGGCGTCATCGAGCGCCACGGCCGCATCGACGTCCTCCACTTCAACCCCAGCGCCCGGCGCGAGGCCGACGTCCTGCACCTCACGCCCGACCAGCTCTTCGAGGACCTCGCCCTCGGCGTCGCGCCGCTGCTACCTGCCGTCCGGGCCGCCGTCGGCGCGATGGCGCCCGGTTCGCGGGTGCTCGTCACGGGCAGCATGGCCGCCGACAAGCCGTCGCCGGCCGCGCCCAGCCTCGGCGTCCAGAAGGCCGCGGTCCGCAATCTCGTCACCAGCCTCGACGCCACGCTGTCCGAGCGCGGCATCCGCGCCGTCGCCGTACAGATCAATGGATCGCTGGCGAAGGAGGGTCGGTTCGCGCCGCCCGCGGTCTCTGCAGCGCTGCACGCGGCGACCGTCCGCTCCGACAACGAGTGGACCGCTCACGTGGGCTACGACGGATGAAGCTCCCCCTCATCGGCGCGTGGGACGAGGACCCGCTCTGGGCCAAGTTCTACCCGCTGATGGTCGAGCACCCGGCAATCGGCAAGCCCCTGTGGCGGCTCGGCCTCGGTAGCGACATCACCCGCCTGTACGCCGCCGCGCGGGAGATCGCCGAGCTGCCGGACGGCGCCCGCGTGCTCGACGTGCCGGTCGGCGGCGGGGTGGCGCTGCGTGGTCTGCGACCGGGCGGAAACGTCGACTACGTCGCGGCCGACATCTCGCAGGCGATGCTCGACCGCGCGCTGGACGTCGCGCGACGGCGCGGGGTCGAGGGCCGAGTCACGACCGCCATCGCGGACGTGGGTGCGCTGCCGTTCGAGGACGAGTCGTTCGACCTCGTCGTCTCCCTCACCGGCCTGCACGTCTTCCCCGACCCACGCCCGGCGATCCGCGAGATGGTGCGCGTGCTCAGGCCCGGCGCCGTGATCACCGGGAGCTCGCTGTTCACCGACGACTTCCACGGCCCGGCGCGACGCTACTGAGCTCATCCACGCCGCCGGTCGGGCCGCGCACATCCTCGGTCCGATGTGCAGCTCCGACGACGCACGCCGCTGGCTGGCGGAGGCCGGCGCGGGCGCCGTACGACTCGAGATGAGCGGCGGCATGGGCTATTTCCGGGCGATCAAGGAACAGGTGTCACAGATCTGACGCGGGTGGTGTCTCCATGTCGAACGAGCCAGTCACCGATCAAGGAGTGATCACCATGCCCAGCAGCTTCCGGATCCCCAAGGCCACCATCGATGGTGCGTACGGCGCCGTGATGCGTCGCGTCGCCGCCGGGATGTGGGGCCAGATGCCCGACAACGCCTACGTCCTGTGGCACAACAGGAAGGTCATGAACGGCGTCTTCGGCTTCGAGCGCAAGGTCGCCAAGTGGGACGCCCTCGATCCCCACCTGAAGACCTACGCCGTGATGGCGAGCGCCGGCGTGATCGGCTGCTCGTGGTGCATGGACTTCGGCTACTTCATGGCGCGTGAGGACGGCCTCGACCTCGCCAAGGTCCGCGAGGTGCCGCGCTGGCGCGAGTCGGAGGCCTTCTCCGATCTCGAGCGGGAGGTGATGGCCTACTCGGAGGCGATGACCGCGACCCCGCCGACCGTCACCGACGAGATGGTCGCCAGCCTCGACGAGCAGCTCGGCCACGCCGCGGTCGTCGAGCTGGCGATGATGGTCGCCATCGAGAACGAACGCTCGCGCTTCAACTCGGCCATGGGTCTCGCGAGCCGGGGCTACAGCGACGTGTGCGAGCTGCCCCTCGCCGTACCCTCGAACGCGTGAGCCGGACTGACGCCTTCGCCGCCCACCGCAACCTCCTCTTCACCGTCGCCTACGAGATGCTCGGCTCGGCGGCCGACTCCGAGGACGTGCTGCAGGAGGTCTGGCTGCGGTGGGCCGAGGTGACCGACGACGTGCTCGACGACCGCGCCTACCTCGTGCGGATCACGACGCGACTCTCGCTGAACAAGCTGCGTGGCAACGCGCGGCGTCGGGAGGAGTACGTCGGTCCGTGGCTGCCCGAGCCGCTGCTGACCGCCCCCGACGTGGCCGACGACGTCGAGCTCGCCGACAGCGTCTCGACCGCGATGCTGCTCGTGCTCGAGACGCTACCGCCGGTGGAGCGGGCGGTCTTCGTGCTGCGGGAGGTCTTCGACGTCCCCTACCCCGAGATCGCGGCGGCGGTCGACAAGTCGGAGCCGGCGGTGCGCCAGATCGCCCACCGCGCGAGGTCGCACGTCGAGGCAAGGAGGCCACGCGAGCAGGTCGCGGTGCAGGCGCACCGGGCCGTGCTGGACCGCTTCATCGATGCCGTCAACGGCGGCGACCTCCGAGCCCTGATGGACGCGATGGCGCCCGACATCGTGCTGATCACCGACGGCGGCGGGTTCAAGCAGGCGGCCCTGCGACCGATCCTCGGCGTCGACAAGGTGCTGCGCTTCCCGGTCGGCGTCTACCGGGCCTCGACCCATGCCGAGATCGTCTCGGTCAACGGCGCCCCGGCGCTGCGGCTCGAGCTCGACGGCGAGCTGGAGGCGGTCGCGACGTTCACGTTCGAGGGCGACCCGGTGACCGGCGCCTACATCGTGCGCAACCCGCACAAGCTGGTGAATCTCGACGCGACCCGGCACGTGCTGACCCGCTGAGCAAATATGTAACGCCGGGTCAGTAGCTGTTCCACCCCTGAAATATCAGGGTGGTGACAAGCACTGACCCGGCGTTGCAAGCGGGCGTCAAGCTCAGTGGCCGCCGGCAGCCTTCAGCCGCTCGAAGGAGGCGTGCACCTCGGCCTCGGCCTCTTCGCGGCCGACCCAGTTGGCGCCCTCGACGGACTTGCCGGGCTCAAGGTCCTTGTAGACCTCGAAGAAGTGCTGGATCTCGAGGCGGTCGAACTCCGAGACGTCGTTGATGTCCTTGAGGTGCGACATGCGGGGGTCGTGCGTCGGGACGCAGAGCACCTTGTCGTCGCCGCCGGCCTCGTCGGTCATGCGGAACATGCCGATCGCGCGGACCTTGATGTGGCAGCCCGGGAAGGTCGGGACCACGGAGGATGACGAGCGCGTCGAGAGGGTCGCCGTCGAGACCGAGCGTGTTCTCGATGAAGCCGTAGTCCTCGGGGTAGGCCGTCGAGGTGAAGAGCATCCGGTCGAGGTAGATCTTGCCGCTCTCGTGGTCGATCTCGTACTTGTTGCGAGAGCCCTTGGGGATCTCGATCACCACGTCAAACTCGAACACCAGTGCCTCCGGGTCAATCGGCGCCCCGGCGACTCCGGAGCTGGTCGGATCGGGCACTCTGGGGTGGACCCGGGCCCGGCTCGGGGGTCAGTGTCGCGCACAATGGCACAAAAGGGCCAAAGGAACAGGGGTAAATCGAGTGGGACGTGACGGACGCCACTGGCTCTCCACCCTGCTCGTCCCGGCCATCCCGGGCTGCGCCGTCGCCGCCTACCGCTTCGACTGGGGTCCCCGCTACCTCGGTTGGTACGGCGACGACCCGACCAGCGACCCGGCCGCGGTCGCTCCTCCGGCCGGCCCGGAGTTCCCCGCCCGGCAGGAGCCGGCCCCGGTCGCCGACCCCGTCACGCCGCTGGGGCGTGTGGACCCGGCCGCCGTCGAGGCGGCCCCCGGCCACGGGCCTGCGCGACAAGACGCTGGGCAAGCACGTGGTCGCCGCGGTCGGCGACCTCGGCGGCGACGGGCCGGTGTGGACCCACGACGACGACCAGTTCCTGCCGGCCTCCATCACCAAGCTGCTGACCAGCACCGCGGCGCTGGCCGCGCTCGGCCCCGAAGCCGGGTTCACGACCCGGGTCGTCGCGGGCGCCAGCCCGCGCGAGGTGGTGCTCGTCGGGGGCGGCGACCCCTACCTGTCCAGCAAGCCGCTGACGCCCGAGGAAGCCACGACCACGTATCCCGAGCGGGCCGACATCGTCACCCTCGCCCGGGCGACAGCGGACGCACTCACCGTCCGCAAGCGGATCCGGGTGGTCTACGACGACTCGCTCTTCTCCGGTCCCACGAACAACCCCAAGTGGCGCGCCGACTACGTCCCCGACGACATCGTCACCCCGATCACCGCGCTCTGGGTCGACCGCGGTGCCTCGCCGACCGGCTACGGCAAGTCCGACGACCCGTCCCTGACCGCCGCGGAGGCCTTCGCCAGTGCGTTGAGGAAGCAGGGCGTGAAGGTCGTCGGCGAGCCGACCCGCGGGGTCGCGACGCCCGCAGCCGCCGAGCTCGCGAGCGTCCGGGGCGCGCCGGTCTCCCGGGTCGTCGAGCGTCTCCTCGACGTCAGTGACAACGAGACGGCCGAGGTCCCGGCCCACCACGTCGGCCCGGCGGTCAGCGGCGACGGTTCCTTCGCCGGCGGTGCCGCGGGTGTGCTGAGCACGCTCCAGTCGCTGGGTGTCGAGACCGGGTCGGACGCCGTCCACGACGGCTCCGGGCTCTCGCGCTTCAACCGGCTCTCCCCGGCGACCATGCTGCAGGTCCTCCGGGTCGCGGCGCGCCGACCAGCCCGCGCTGCGCACCTTGATCACCGGTCTGCCGGTGGCCGGCTTCACGGGTTCACTGGCCAACCGGTTCGCCGAAGCGGACGAGGTCGCGCTCGGCGACGTACGCGCCAAGACGGGCACGCTTTCCGGCGTCAGCTCGCTCGCGGGACTCGTGACGGGGCGGGACGGCACGCAGATGGTGTTCGTGCTCGCCGTGGACAAGACCGGCAAGGCGCAGCGAGGTCGACGTCGAGGTCGCGCTCGACAATCTCGCCGCGGACCTCGCCGCCTGCCGTTGCGGCTCCGGCTAGGTTTGCCGCCATGACTGGACTCGTCGACTGGGACTTCGCCGTGAACCTCGGCTCCAAGGTGGCCGGGGACGGCCCCGAGGTGACGAGCGCCGATGCGGCCGCCGCGGTCGCGGAGCTGCGCGCCGGCGCCGACCGCTCGACGGGTCTCGTGCGCGAGTTCACCGGCCTCGTCGCGGCCGAGCACACCGCCCCCGTCCCGGTCGTCGACCGCCGCGGCTGGGTGCAGGCCAACGCCGACGGGTTCGCCAAGATCATCGAGCCGATGGTGGCCAAGCTGTCCGCCAAGAAGGGCACGCCGTCCGGCCTGTCGCTGGCGATCGGCTCGCGCGTCACGGGCGCCGAGGTCGGGCTGCTGCTCGGCTTCCTCGGCACCAAGGTCCTGGGGCAGTTCGACCCGTTCCACGATCCCTCCGGTCGGCTCCTGCTCGTCGCGCCCAACATCGTCCACGTCGAGCGCGAGCTCGGCGCCGACCCGAGCGACTTCCGGCTGTGGGTCTGCTTGCACGAGGAGACGCACCGCGTGCAGTTCACCGCCGTGCCGTGGATGCGCGACCACCTGTTCTCAGAGATGATGGCGCTGACCGACAGCGTCGAGCCGACCCGCCTCGCCGAGGACGCCGTCCGCCGCGTCTCCGAGGCCGTCCGCAGTGGTGGCGGCAGCCTGATGGACATGATGAGCACGCCCGAGCAGCGCGAGATCCTCGACCGGATCACCGGCGTGATGTCGCTGCTCGAGGGTCACGCCGACGTCGTGATGGACGGCGTCGGTCCCACCGTGATCCCGTCCGTCGACAAGATCCGCAAGTCCTTCAACGAGCGTCGCAAGGGCATCGGCACCCTCGACCGCATCCTGCGCCGGCTGCTCGGCCTCGACGCCAAGATGGCGCAGTACCGCGACGGCGCGAAGTTCGTGAACCACGTCGTCGACAAGGTCGGCATGGAGCAGTTCAACGCCGTCTGGGCCGGCCCCGAGAACCTCCCCTCGAAGTCCGAGATCGGCGACCCCGACGCCCGGATCACCCGAGTGCTGTGACCCTGCATCCGTCCCTCGCGGTCGTACGCCGAGGCGTGCGCGCCGTGCTGGATCCGCTCGACCCCGGCGCGACCGTGGTGGTGGCGTGCAGCGGAGGCGCCGACTCGATCGCGCTGCTCTCCGCTTCTCTCTTCGAGGGGCACAAGAGGTCCTTGCGGGTCGTCGGTGTGACCGTCGACCACGGGCTGCAACCCGGCTCCGCTCTTCAGGCCCAGCGGGTCGTCGAGCAGATGGCGGCCATGGGCGCCGACGAGACGATGACCGCGACGGTCACCGTCGACGCGACGGGGGTCGGGCCCGAGGCCGCCGCCCGGCAGGCGCGCTATGCGGTGCTCTCGGAGGTTGCTTCGCGGCTCTCCGCGTCGGTCGTCCTGCTCGGCCACACCCTCGATGACCGGGCCGAGACGGTCCTGCTCGGTCTCACCCGTGGTTCGGGCGGTCGCTCCCTCGCTGGCATGCGGCGCGGGTTCGAAGGCTTCGCGCGCCCGCTCCTCGACGTACGCCGCGACGACACCGTGACCGCCTGTCAGGTCGAGGGCCTGACTGTGTGGGACGACCCGCACAACGTCGATCCCACTTTCACCCGAGTGCGCGTACGGCGAACGATCCTGCCGCTCCTCGAGGACGAGCTCGGCCCCGGCGTTGCCCGCACGCTCGCCCGCACCGCCGACCAGCTCCGCGACGACATGGCGCTGCTCGACTCGCTCGCCGACTCGGCGCTGGCCCGCGTGGCTGGTCCGCACGGCCTCTCGGTCCCGCTGCTCGGCGCCGAGCCGCCGGCCCTGCGGCGCCGGGTCATCCGGCTCGCCGCGGTCGCGGCCGGTGCTCCTCCCGGGGAGCTGTTCCACGAGCACGTCCTCGCCGTCGACGCCCTCCTCACGGACTGGCGGGGCCAGAAGTGGATCGACCTGCCCGGCCACCTCCGCGCCGTACGCCGCGAAGCGCTGCTCGTCCTCGAGCGAGCGCCCTCGTCGGGCGACCCGTCGGGCGACCCCTCGACCCACCCCTCCTGAACTTCCACTCGCACGAGTGGAAGTTCAGGACCCGATCGGCGCTGTCACGCTCAGCCCCCGATGGACTTCCACTCGCACGAGTGGAAATCCATCCGGGGACCGTTGGAGGTCAAGAGCCGCGGAGGGCCGCGCCTGTGGATAACTTCTGCAGCGACCGGTCGATCAGCGGCACGCTGGTGGCATGCACCGCAGCCGTCCCTTCGACCCCCGCGAACCGTTCCCCCGGTTCCGTGCCCTCCTTGCCGGACATTCCGGGGCGTACGTCGACTCGCCGGCCTTTCGAAGGCTGCTCCACGGGATCATCGTGTCGGCGGAGGTGCCGGACTCCGCGCTGCTGCGGGTCAAGGCGGCGCTGGCCTGCTACTTCGACGATGCCTTCGCCTCGCATGCTTCGGCTGCCCGGGTGTGGCGAGTCCCTGTCGCGACGCGGCCGGGCGAGCACGTGACAGTGCCCCTCGACACCCACCGCCTGAGACGACGCGGCGTCACGACTCATCACCGCGCGGGGGCGGATGTCGCCGTGGTCCGGGGTGTTCGGGTGTCGGTGCTGACGGACCTGTTCGTCGAGCTCGCCGAGGAACTGCCCCCGGTCGAGCTCGTCGTCGCGGGGGACTGGATGGTGCGGCGTCAGGGCGTCCGCATCAGCCAGCTCAAGCGAGCCGCGAAGAAGGCGCCGGGCCGGGCCGGACTGCTGGCGCGACAGGCGGCTCGCTTCGTCCGCGCCCGCGTCGACTCGCCCATGGAGTCGCGGCTGCGGATGCTGGTCGTGCTGGCCGGCCTGCCCGAGCCCGTGGTCAACGTCAGCATCCGCGACGAGGACGGGATGGAGATCCGGCGCTACGACCTGAGCTGGCCGGAGGTGCGCGTCGTCGTGGAGTACGACGGACGACACCACGTCGAACGCATCGAGCAGTGGGAGAGCGACCTCGAGCGTCGCGAGGCCATCGATGACGACGACTGGCGCATCCTCGTGGTGGTGGCCGCCGGTGTCTACAAGCGGCCGGAGGAGACCGTCAACCGGGTGTTCCGTCTGCTGGCCGCGCGCGGCCTGCCCGGCCTGCCCGAACGGCCGAGCGACGACTGGCGCCCGCACTTCCCGGGTCAGGCTGCCGCGGCCTGACGGCTGCGGCGCTCGCGCGTCGGCGTACCCACCGATGGAATTCCACTCGCTCGAGTGAAAATGCAGGCCGGGATCGGCACCCCCACGCTCGACCCCGGATGAACTTCCACTCGTAGGAGTGGAAATCCATCGGGAGGCTCGAGAGCGAGCCTGAGCGCCGTACGGCGGAGCGGACCCGTGGCCACACCGGGCCGGTCTGCATCTACGCTGGCGCCATGGAGTCAGCCCACGTGCAGAGCGACCTCGTCAACGTGTTGTTCACCGAAGCGCAGATCCGGGAGCGGCTGGGCGAGATGGCCGTCCAGATCGCGGCGGACTACGAGGGCCATGACCTGCTCATGGTCGGTGTCCTGCGTGGTGCGGTGATGGTGATGGCCGACCTGTCGCGGGCGCTGCCGCGCCACGTCGAGATGGACTGGATGGCGATCAGCTCCTACGGCTCGGGCACCAAGTCCAGTGGTGTGGTGCGGATCCTCAAGGACCTCGACACCGACATCACCGGTCGCCACGTGCTGATCGTCGACGAGATCATCGACACCGGACTGACGCTCAGCTGGCTGGTGAACAGCCTCGGCAGCCGCGGACCCGCGAGCGTCGAGATCGCGACCCTGCTCCGCAAGCCGGAGGCGTTGAGCATGCCGGTGGAGCCGAAGTACGTCGGTTGGGACATCCCCAACGTGTTCGTCGTGGGCTACGGCCCGGACTACCGCGAGGCCTATCGCAACCTGCGCGACATCGGCACGCTGGCACCGCACGTCTACTCCTGAGACGTCCTGAACGACACCCCCTTTCACCCCGCCTGAAACAATGCCTGCACAAGCACGACTCGCACGACCGACACAGAACTGATCCTCCGGCGAAAGATGCAAGTGAAGCGCATATTCAAGGGCCCCCGGCTGTGGATGGTGCTGGCCATGTTCGGCGTCCTGCTGGCCATCCAGTACCTCGCACCCAACGGCGGGTACGACGAGGTCAAGACCTCCGAGCTCAGCTCCCGGATCCGGGACGGCTCCGTCAAGGAGATCGAGTTCGACGGGATGGACCGAGAGATCCGGGCCACCCTCGACGACGGCACCCGCAAGGACAACGACAAGGTCGTCACCCACTACATCGACGGCCAGCAGGAGAGCCTGCTCGCGGCGGTCGACGAGCAGATCGACGCGGGCACGATCGAGGACTCCAACTCCGAGTACCCCCAGCCCAGCATCCTCAGCTCGCTGCTGGTGACCTTGCTCCCGTTCGCGCTGATCGTGCTGCTCTTCATCTTCTTGATGAACCGGGCCCGGGGTGGCGGCCGGGGCGTCATGCAGTTCGCCAAGTCCAAGGCCAAGCTGATCACCAAGGACATGCCGAAGACGACGTTCGCCGACGTCGCCGGCTGTGAAGAGGCGATCGAGGAGCTCGGCGAGATCAAGGAGTTCCTCCGGGAGCCAGCCAAGTTCCGGGCCGTCGGCGCCAAGATCCCCAAGGGCGTCCTGCTGTACGGCCCGCCCGGCACCGGCAAGACGCTGCTGGCCCGCGCCGTCGCGGGCGAGGCGGCCGTGCCGTTCTACTCCATCTCCGGCTCCGACTTCGTCGAGATGTTCGTCGGCGTCGGCGCCAGCCGCGTCCGCGACCTGTTCGAGCAGGCGAAGGAGAATGCCCCCGCCATCGTCTTCATCGACGAGATCGATGCCGTCGGTCGCCACCGCGGTGCCGGCATGGGCGGCGGTCACGACGAGCGCGAGCAGACCCTCAACCAGCTGCTGGTCGAGATGGACGGCTTCGACGTCCGCGGCGGCGTGATCCTGATCGCCGCGACCAACCGTCCCGACGTGCTCGACCCGGCGCTGCTGCGCCCGGGCCGCTTCGACCGCCAGATCGGCGTCGACGCCCCCGACCTCAACGGTCGCCACCGGGTCCTGAAGGTGCACTCGCGTGGCAAGCCGATGGCGGCCGACATCGACCTGCTCAGCGTCGCTCGCCGTACCCCCGGCTTCACCGGTGCCGACCCGGCCAACGTCCTCAACGAGGCCGCGCTGCTCACCGCGCGCCAGAACGAGAAGCTGATCACCGACAAGAGCCTCGACGAGGCCATCGACCGGGTGATCGTGGGCCCTGCAGCGCCGTGCGCGCCTGATGAACGAGAAGGAAAAGCTGATCACGGCCTACCACGAGGGCGGCCACGCCCTCGTCGCCGCGGCGCTGCCCGGCACCGACCCGGTGCACAAGGTGACGATCCTGCCGCGGGGTCGCGCGCTGGGCTACACGATGGTGCTGCCCGACGAGGACAAGTACAGCCAGACGCGCAGCGCGATGCTCGACAGCCCGGCCTACATGCTCGGCGGCATGGCGGCGGAGGCGCTGATCTTCCACGACGTCACCAGCGGTGCCGGCAACGACATCGAGAAGGCGACCAACCTCGCCCGCGCGATGGTCACGCAGTACGGCATGAGCGACCGGCTCGGTGCGATCAAGCTCGGTGACAGCAACTCCGAGCCGTTCCCTGGGACGCGACATGGGCCACCAGCGCAACTACTCCGAAGAGGTCGCCGCGATCATCGACGAGGAGGTCAAGAAGCTTCTGTCCACCGCGCACCGGGGAGGCCTACGACCTGCTCGAGCTCAACCGTGACGTGCTCGACTCGCTGGTGCTCGAGCTGCTCGACAAGGAGACGCTCGACAAGGCCCAGATCGCGGAGATCTTCATCCCGCTGCGACTGCACCCCGATCGTCCGGCGTGGACCGGCTCCGACGCGCGCACGCCCAGCGCGATCCCTCCGGTCGAGATCCCGCAGGAGATCCGTGACCGGGCCGCTGCCGGCGCGCTCGCCCAGAAGGAGGGCGGCGTGATCCTCACCCCGCCCGGCCCCGGCGGCGACACGCACGGAGATGTCCCGGCCGACGGCTCGTCACCCGAACCCCCGGCCTGAACGGACCACGATGACCGACCCGATCAGCCTCGCCGAACGCGACATCCCCGACTACGACCACGCCCGGGCGGAGGCGGCCGTCCGTGAGCTGCTCGCCGCGATCGGGGAGGATCCGGAGCGTGAGGGGCTGCTGGAGACTCCGGCGCGGGTCGCCCGGGCCTATGCCGAGCTGACCCGGGGGCTGCGCCAGCGGCCCGAGGACGTGCTCACCACGACCTTCGACATCGGGCACGACGAGATGGTGCTGGTGCGCGACATCGAGCTGTGGTCGATGTGCGAGCACCACCACGGTGCCGTTCACCGGCGTCGCCCATGTCGGCTACATCCCGGCCGACACCGGCAAGATCACCGGTCTGTCCAAGCTCGCCCGGCTGGTCGACGTCTATGCCAAGCGCCCGCAGGTCCGGGAGCGCCTCACGACGCAGGTCGCCGATGCGCTGATGGATATCCTCGACGCCCGCGGCGTGATCGTGGTGATCGAGGCCGAGCACCTCTGCATGACCATGCGCGGGGTCCGTAAGGCCGGCGCCCGCACGATCACGAGCGCGGTGCGCGGCACGATGCTCAGCGACCGGGCCACCCGCGCCGAAGCAATGGCGCTGATCAACTCACGCCGATGACCCGTCCCCGCGTGATGGGGATCGTCAACGTCACGCCCGACTCCTTCTCCGACGGGGGCCTGTACGCCGACGCCGACCGTGCCATCGAGCACGGCCGCCAGCTCTCGGCCGACGGCGCCGACCTGCTCGACATCGGCGGCGAGTCCACCCGGCCGGGTGCGACCCGGCCGGTGGTCAGCGAGGAGCTCGATCGCGTCATCCCGGTGATCACCGCGCTGGTGGCGCTCGGCGCGGTCGTCTCCGTCGACACCATGCGCGCGGAGGTGGCCGCCGCGGCGCTGGCGGCCGGCGCGCAGATCGTCAACGACGTCTCCGGCGGGCTGGCCGACCCGGACATCCTCTCCGTCGTGGCCGGCAGCAGTGCGACGTACGTCGCGATGCACTGGCGGGCGCACTCGACCACCATGGCGGACTTCACTGACTACGGCCCCGACGGCGTCGTCCAGTCCGTACGCCGCGAGCTCGGGCGCGCGCCTCGACGCGGTCATGGCCGCGGGGATCGAGCCGGAGCGGGTGCTCCTCGACCCGGGGCTCGGCTTCGCCAAGACCGCAGAACAGAACTGGGAGCTGCTGCGCGGGCTGACCGCGATCGAGTCGCTGGGCCGTCCGCTGCTGGTCGGGGCGAGCCGCAAGTCGTTCCCTGGGCGGCCTGCTCGCCGTCGACGGGCACCCGCGCGACGTGGGGGAGCGGGAGTTCGCGCACGTCGCCCTCGTCGCCCTGCTTGCGCAGCACGGTGTCGACTGCCTGCGCGTGCACGACGTCCGCGCGACCTGCGATGCGCTGGCCGTCGTGGACGCGATGGTGGCCGGTGACCGGGCTGTCGGTGGCGTCGGGCAGGGTGAGGTCTCGTGACCGACGAGCTGACCATCACCGGAGTCGAGTGCTTCGCCCACCACGGAGTCTTCGAATTCGAGCGGCGCGAGGGCCAGACCTTCGTGATCGATCTGACCACGGGCCTCGACACCGTGTCCGCGGCGGCGTCCGACGACTTGCAGGACACGGTCGACTACGGAAGCCTCGTGGCGCGGGTCAAAGCCGCCGTCGAGTCCGATCCCGTGGATCTCATCGAGACGGTGGCCCAGCGCATCTCGGACGTGTGCCTCACGGACCGTCGTGTTGAATGGGCCCGCGTGACGATCCACAAGCCGGACGCGCCGATCGAGGCGACGTTCGCAGATGTCACGCTCACGATCACCAGACACAACCCCTAGACAACGAGGGCCAAAATGACCGAGACCCCCAACCCCAACATCGTGGATGCCGACTCCCTCACCGGGGAGATGCACCCGATCCGCCGGGTGGTCGTCGCTCTCGGGTCCAATCTCGGAGAGCGCTTCGCCGCCCTGCAAGGTGCGGTCGACGCCCTTGCGGACACCCCTGACTTCTTCGTCACCGGCGTCTCGCCGGTCTATGAGACGGACGCGGTCGACTCGCCCGACGAGGACTCGCCCAAGTTCCTCAACGCCATCGTCCCGGCCGACACCACCCTGCCGGCCGCTCGCCTCATGGAGCGCGCGCTGGCCGTCGAGGACGCCTTCGATCGCGAGCGCAGCGAGGTCCGCAACGCCCCGCGCACGCTCGACGTCGACCTGATCGTCGTGGGCGATCGCCGGGCCGACGACGACTTCCTTCGCCTGCCGCACCCGCGCGCCCACGAGCGTGCCTTCGTGCTGCAGCCCCGGCACGACCTCGAGCCCGACGCGGTGTTCCCCGACCGCGGTCCGATCGCCGAGCTGCTCTCCGCGCTCGACGCCTCGGGCATCACCAAGGTCGACGATCTGGTGCTCGAGGTCCAGTGACGCAGCCCCCGGTCCCGCCGGAGGGTCACCTTCGCCCCACCACGGGTGCGTCGTTGGCCGTCGCGGCTGTGATCGGCCTGTTCGCCGGCTGGTTGCTGCGACCGGCCATGGTGCGGCTGACCGGGACCGCGCCGTTCGTCACCCGGGTGCAGGCGCTGGCCCCGGGTCTTCGTGGCCGCGGTCCCGGCCTATGTCGCCCGGGCACACGTGGCAGACGATCCGGGTGCGGCACGAGCGGCTGCCCGACAACCGCGCCGTCAACCGCCCCGGTGCTGGCCCGGGCCTGTGC
The DNA here is from genome assembly GCF_024703895.1 of Nocardioides sp. B-3. GTDB lineage: Bacteria > Actinomycetota > Actinomycetes > Propionibacteriales > Nocardioidaceae > Nocardioides. The sequence goes on along the minus strand of NZ_CP087968.1, from coordinate 1,385,807 downwards.
CCCGGTGGGGGCGCTGGCGGCCGGTGGCTACGCCGGATATGCCGTCACCCGGCTGGGTGACGCATCCGAGCTGGCCGACCAACGGCTGCTCAGATGCGCGGTCGCTGCCATCGGTGGCCTGCTCATGATGCTCGCCTCTCTCGCGCTCGAACGAGCGTGTCGCGTCCCCGGGGAGGACAACGGGGCCTAGCCTGACCCCATGTCTTCCCCTCAGCCCCAGCAGTCACACCCGTCACGCACGTCTGCGCGCCGTCGCCAGCGCAGCACCCGCCTGACCGTGGCGGTCGCACTGCTGGTGCTCTCCGCCGTGCTGGTGGTGGGCGCCGTCGTGTCCGGCTCTGCCCTGCTGATCACCGTCGCTGCCGTGACCGGCGTCCTCCCGGGCGCTGCCGCCACGAAGATCACGCACTCCGAGCTCGCCGCCGCGCGTCGAGGCGGCTCGTGATCCGCTGCGCAGGCCAAGGCCTATGCCGCGCTGACTGAACGCCGTACGGCCGAGAACATGAACTTCGCCCTCGACATGCGCCGCAAGATCACCGCGCGTGAAGAGGTCATCGCCGGCCTCGAGGTCGCGCTCAGCACCGCCCAGCGCCACGTGGCCGACCAGACCCGCAAGCTCAACGCCGAGGCGCGACGCGCCGACCCGGCCGAGCGCACGCAGCGCGAGAACGAGGGCTCGATCGCCAGCCTCTCCCGCTCGCTGAGCTCCTCCGAGGAGCGCGCCGCCGAGGCGATCGTGCTGGTCTCCGAGCTGGAGGCCGAGCTCGACGTGCTCAAGGCCGAGCTGCACTCCCGGCAGGTCGCCGCCAACAGCAAGCGCGCCAACTCCGCCTGAGGCGAACGGCCGCCGCACTCGTGTTGCGGCGTAGTCAAGTGCGAGTTTGTGTTCCGCCCCGGGATCACCACCGAATCGCACTTAACTACCCCGGCGCCGGGATGGTGACATCCCGCTAGGGCACAATCGATCGATGTGATCCCAGAGGACAATCGGTTCGAGAGTGACCCCGCTGAAGTTCTCCCCGAGGATCCCGGCCTGCCACGCGGGTGGAACGCGGGCACCGTCGACGGGGCCGACCGGGCCGATGTGGAGAGGTTGACCGAGCTGCTCCGCGCCCACGAGCGCGCCGGCCGGGGGTGGGCCAGCGGCTCCGAGGACGACGTCCCGGTCGAGGTGCACGGCCCGGAGATGCGAGAGAACCTCGTCGTCCGCGACCACACCGGCGACATCCGGGCCCGGGGAAGCGTGCACGACCGCGCCGAGGGCCGGATGCTCTACGTCCACATCGTCGACCGGACGCTGACCGACACGATCGCCCGCGCCTGCTCCGACGTCCTCTTCGAGTGGGCGGTCGCGCAGGCCCGCCGGGTCGGCGCCGAGCGCGGACTCACCGTGCAGCAGATCGACACCGGCGCCTTCCGGGACGACGAGCGTCAGCACGCCCGGCTGGCCGACGCCGGCTTCGAGCGGGTCCGCACGTGGTGGCAGATGAGCCGCTCGGTGATCGCCGAGGAGGTCCAGCTCGTGCCCGATCCCGACGCGTGGAGCGCCGACGGCGTCGACTTCCGGCTCGTACGCCGAGAGGCCGGCGGGATGCCCGACGAGGCCGACCTCCGGGCGGTCCACGACGTGCTCGAGGGCGCGTTCACCGACCACTTCAACTCGGCCGAGGAGACCTTCCACGAGTTCATCCACCGGCTGCGCGAGGACCCGGGCCACCGCTGGGACCACTGGTGGCTGGCCCTCGTGGACGGTCAGCCGGCCGGCGCACTGGTCGGCACCGTGAGCGAGTCGAGCAAGGGGCCGGACGGCTCCTACGTCTCCTACCTCGGCGTGCTCGAGACGGCGCGCGGCCGTGGTGTCGCCAAGGGCCTGCTGCACACGATCATCGCCGACGCGGCCGCCCGTGGACGCGATCGCGTCGGGCTCGAGGTCGACGCAGACTCACCGACCGGCGCCGACGGCCTGTACGTCGCCATGGGCTGGGGCACGAAGTACACCACCGAGTCGTGGCACAAGGACGTGCCCGTCAGCTGAAGTCGAGTGATTGGCTGCACCGTGGATACAGCCACTTCAGCACTCGACTCGGGAAAGTCAGCGCAACGACTCCCGCAACGCCCGGTGCACCCCCGTTGGGCGTCAGCACCCCGACGAACTGGGAGCCGCGCTTGACCCCGATCATCGGCTTGTCGTCGCGCAGCAGCGCGGCGAGGGCCTCCTCGAGGGAGGAGTCGATGTCGATGGCCGCTCCGAGCTGACCGCCGTTGACGCCGTCGAGCGACTCGAGGTGCTCCTCGCGCAGTGGGGTGACCGTGAGCCGGCGCAGGCCGCGCGTCGAGCCCACGAAGTCGGCCACGAAGTCGTCGGCCGGGCGGGCCAGCAGCTCCATCGGGGTGGCGTACTGCGCGAGCCGGCCGCCGACGGCGAAGACCGCGACGCGATCGCCCATGCGCACGGCCTCGTCGATGTCGTGGGTGACCAGCACGACGGTCTTGCCGAGGTCGCGCTGGAGCCTCAGGAACTCGTCCCGGAGCTTGGTACGCACGACCGGGTCGACGGCGCCGAAGGGCTCGTCCATCAGCAGCACCGGCGGGTTGGCGGCCAGCGCGCGGGCCACGCCGACGCGCTGGCGCTGGCCACCCGAGAGCTGGTGCGGGTAGCGATCGGCGTAGTGGTCGGGGTCGAGCCCGACCGTCGTCATCAGCTCGCGCGCCCGCTCGCGGGCGGTGGCCTTCGACTCGCCGTACAGGAGCGGGACGGTCATCACGTTGTTGATGATCTTCTGGTGCGGGAAGAGCCCGATCTGCTGGATGACGTAGCCGATGCCGCGTCGCAGCTGCACCGGATCGGTCTCGGTGACGTCGGTGCCGTCGAGGATGATCCGCCCGGTCGTCGGCTCGATCAGCCGGTTGATCATCTTCAGCGTGGTCGACTTGCCACAGCCCGACGGACCGACCGGGCAGACCATCTCGCCCCGGCGGACGTCCGAGTCCAGCTCGTGCACGGCGACGGTGCCGTCGGGGGTAGGTCTTGCCCACGCCCCCGGAGTCGGATCATCACGTCGGGTGAATCGGAACCGTCGCTCGAGGCGGTAGCGTCCATGCGGTGACCCTACTCGTGGAGACGGCCGCCGCCGGGGTGGCGAGCGCCGAAGGTCCGAGTTGCTACACGCGCCGAGTCAACGAGTGGATCTGCTCCGACTACCTCGTCGACCGGCAGTCCGAGATCGTCGAGGCCACCGTCCAGCACATCTGGATCACCGTTGTCTCCGTGGTCGTGGGACTCGTCATCGCCTTCCCGCTGGCGTTGCTCGCGCGCCGCCTGCCGAGGCTCGAGTCGATGATCCTCGGCGTCACCACCGGCATCTACACGATCCCCTCGCTGGCCCTCTTCCCGCTGATGGTGCCGTTCACCGGCCTGACCGCGACCACGGTCGTGCTGGGGCTCGCGCTGTACGCCCTGACGATCCGGGTGCGCGCCCTGCTCGAGGGCTTCCGCTCGGTGCCCGACGACGTGGTCGAGTCGGCCACCGGCCCGGGCTACAGCCGGCGCAAGCTGCTCTTCGGCATCGAGCTGCCGCTCGCCCTGCCCGTCGTCATGGCCGGCCTCCGCGTCGCGACCGTGTCGACGGTGGCGCTCACGACGGTCGGCTCCCTCGTCAGCGTACGGCGGTCTCGGCAACCTGATCAAGGACGGCGTCAGCACCAACTTCCGGGCCGAGCTGCTCACCGCGTCGGTCATCTGTGTGCTGCTCGCGGTCCTCCTCGACGTCGCGCTCGTCGCCGTACAACGCGTGATGACGCCGTGGACGAGGGGGGTGCGGGCATGAACGTCCCGGCGGAGGCCCGGCGCTACCTGCGCGACGGCGACAACTGGACCGGCGACGGCGGCATGGCCAACCTGCTGAGCCAGCAGCTGCTGCTGACCGTCACGGCGCTGGCGATGGCCGTGGTCATCGGCCTGCCGATCGCGCTGTGGCTCGGGCACATCGGGCGGGGCGGCTTCCTCGCGATCAACGTGTCCAACGTGGGTCGGGCGGTGCCGACGTTTGCGCTGCTTGCGCTGCTCGTGGTCGCGGACTGGCCCGGCACGCCGTCGTTCGGGCCCTACGGCCGCGCCGGCCCGGCGACGCTGATCGCCCTCACCCTCTTCGCGCTGCCGCCGATCATCACCAACGCCTACGTCGCGGTGCGAGAGGTGCCGCCCGACGTGCGCGAGTCGGCGCGCGGCATGGGCATGACCGGGCCGCAGCAGTTCTTCCGGGTCGAGCTGCCGCTGGCGATGCCGCTGGTGATGTCGGGCGTCCGGCTGGCGCTCGTGCAGGTGTGGGCCACCGCGACCATCGCGGCGCTGGTGGCCGGCCCCGGCTTGGGGCGAGTGATCACCGACGGCTTCTTCCGCTCCAACTACGGCAAGGGCATCGCCGGCGCGATCGTGGTCGCCGTGGTCGCGCTCGCGCTGGAGCTCCCCGGCCGCCCCGGTGCAGCGGCTCGCGGATCCCATGCGCAGGGGTGGACCGTCATCGAATCGTGAGGTGGGAATGTCGGTGGCAGCCTCTACCGTTGACGAACCAGTCGACGCCGTCGGCTGACTGCAGCATCCGGACACGCGTGGCATCCCGCCGCGGGACACAGAAGGAATCCCATGCTCGTACGACGCACTCTCGCCGCGGTCCTCACCGCCGGCACCCTCTTCCTCGCCGCCGGCTGTGCCGGGGACGACCTTGCCTCCGACGACGCATCCGACCCCGCCGGATCGTCTGCCGCCGACCGGGGTCCCGTCACGATCGCCGGTCAGAACTTCCCGGAGGCCACCCCCGGTCGCCTCGATGTACGAGCAGCTGCTCGAGGACGCCGGCTACACCGTCGAGACAAAGCTGGTCGACTCGCGCGACGCCTACATGCCGACCTTCCCCGACAGCGTCGACATCGTGCCCGAGTACGTCGGCGGCATCGTCAACTTCCTCAACACCCGGGCCAACGGCGGCGACGCCAAGCCGTTCGAGGCCGGTGACGGAGACGAGCTCGCCGCCGACGGCGCCGACCTGCTCGAGGCCGCGGGCATCACGCTGCTCGACATCTCACCGGCGACCGACACCAACGCCTTCTTCGTGACCCGGGAATACAGCGAGGCCGAGGGCGTCACGACGCTCTCCGACCTCGAGGGCGTGTCGGTCACGCTCGCCGCGGCTCCCGACTGCGAGGGCCGCCTCGACTGCGAGGGTGGCCTCTCCGACGAGTACGGCATCGACGTCACCGAGGTCCTGCCCCTCGGCTACGCCAGCGACCAGACCTACCAGTCGGTCCTCGACGGCGAGTCCGAGCTCGGCGAGACCAGCACCACCGACGGCACGCTCGAGTCCCGGGGCCCGGTGGTCCTCGAGGACGACAAGCAGATCCAGCCCGCGCAGAACCTCGTGCCGGCCATCGGCGCCGACTTCCGGCCGAGCACCCCGACGTCGCCGACATCCTCAACCCGCTGATGGCGGCGCTGACGACCGAGGGGCTCACTGAGCTCAACGGCCGGATCGCCGTCGACCGCGAGAAGCCCGAGGACGTCGCGAAGTCGTTCCCCGGAGGAGCAGGGCCTGCTCTGACGGGTCAGCGCAGCTCGTGCGGTCGCAGCGCGAGCGCGGCGGCGTCGACGGTCGACAGGTCCAGCACCTCGCTGGGTATGTCGATGTGTCGGCCCGCCGCGTCCGTCGTCTGTGGCGCGGGCCCGGTGAGAGCGGCGGCCCGGGTCATCAGCGCGGCCGCGTCCTCGCGCCGGTCCTGCTCGACCAGCCAGCCGGCCAGTCGGTGCACCGGCGGCAGGCCGGAGTGCGCCAGCGAGCGCTGTCCCCAGAACTCCCGCACGCCGTCGCGGAGCAGCGCCCACCACTCGTCCGAGCAGCCGGGGACCTCCGGGAAGTAGCGCCACAGGTCGCCGGCGAGCACCCGGTCGACGAACACGGACTCGACAGTCGCGTCGTCGCCGGCGCGCACTGCGGTGTACGACATCCGCTTGGTCTTCCACCGGTCGGTGAGGTCTCGGACCGATGAGCGTTGCTGGGTGATCGAGGAGCCGTCGTCGTGGATCCGCCAGTGGTAGACGATGTCGGGGAGGACGTCGAAGGTGCCGGCCATGAAGGCGCGGGTGGTCGTCGGCTGGTCCTCGTAGCGGATGCCCTCCGGCCGAGAGGCCGGTGGCGTCCCAGAAGGACCGGGTGAAGATCTTGTTCCGGGCGAAGACGTCGCCGAGGATCTCAGGCCGGTCCGCAATCCGCAGGCCGGTGGCGCGGGGGTGCAGCCGCCTCATCCACGGCGGCTCGTGGAGTCCGTCGCTCTCCCACCGGACGATCGACCCGGTGACGAAGTCCGACCCCGACTCGATCAGCGTGCCCATGAGGGTGGTCAGCGCGGTCGGCGGCAGCACGTCGTCGGAGTCGAGGAAGGTGAGGAAGTCGGAATCGGCGTGGGCGGCGCCGACGTTGCGGGCCGATCCGAGGCCGCCGTTCTCGACGTGCACGACCTTGATCCGCGGATCGCGAAGCGCATAGGCGTCGGCGATCTCACCGGACCGGTCCGGCGAGCCGTCGTCGACGACGATGGCCTCCCACGTCGTCCGGGTCTGCGCGAGCAGCGAGTCGAGACAGGCGGGCAGGTAGGTCTCGACGCCGAAGGCGGGGACCACGACCGAGATCAACGGATCACGTGAACGCCGCAGGAACCCCATGCCAGCGCACCCTAGTAGGCTCCCCGCCGTGACTGCTCAGGCCCGTGCGATCGACGAGATGAACCCTGACGGCGTCCCCCGGAAGGTGCTCTTCGTCGCGGGCGCCGGCCGCAGTGGCACCTCCACGATGGCCGGCATCGCCAGCAAGCTCGGGATGCACGTGCCGCTGCCCGAGGTGCCCGCGGACGCGTCCAACCCGCGCGGCTTCTCCGAGCCGCAGTGGGTCGTCGACTTCCACGACCGCCTGCTCAAGGAGGCCGCGGTCCAGCTGAGTGACTCGCGCCCCAGCGCGTGGTTCGAGACGGGCCGGATCTCCACCCGCGAGCCCGCCCGGATCAGGGTCGCGGAGTGGCTCGAGCCGCACTTCGCCGTACACCCCGAGCTGGTGGTGAAGGACCCGCGCCTGAGCTGGTTCCTCGGCCTGTGGCGCGTCGCCGCGATCCGCACCGGCGCCAAGCCCGTCTTCGTGACGATGCTGCGCCCGCCGGCCGAGGTCGTGGGCAGCAAGCAGAAGTACTACGCCAACAAGCTCGGCTCCGCCCACCTCGCCGCGAGCTGGGTGAACATGCTGCTCCACACGGAGCGCGCGACCCGCGACGAGGCTGGTACGGCGCGGGTGTTCGTGCGCTACGAGGACCTGCTGACCGACTGGGTGAAGACCACGATGCACGTCGGCAACACCTTGGACCTGCAGTCGATCGTGCACACGCGCAGCGACCTGATCCGCGAGGTGCACCGCTTCATCGACCCGACGCTGCGCCGCGTCACGTCGTCGCTCGACGACCTCGCGCTCCCGCCGCGGCTGCACGAGCTGACCGCGCAGACGTGGGAGGAGCTCAACAAGCTCGCCGACCCCGACGGCGACGTGGCGGCCGTCCACGCGACGCTCGACGAGCTCCGCGACGCCTACACCGACCTCTACGAGGAGGCCGAGGCGATCAGCAAGTCGTCCGTCGTGGCCGCCCGCATCAGCGGCGCCCGCAGCGTCGCGGACACCGAGGCGCCCGCGCCGACCGGTCTGGCCGACAAGATCCCGCACGACGTCCGCGCCAAGATCCCGCCGTCCGTACGCCGAGGGGTGCGCAAGGCACTGGGGCGCGAGCGCGCGACGGAGCCGGCGGAGGACAAGTGAGCGTCCCGGTCGGCGCCGGCCACGGGCTGACGAACATCGAGGGGCACACCGACTTCGACATCGTGTGGCCGTGGAACGTCGCTCCGCTGAAACGCGGGGCGACCGCCGTACTCCGTGTGAAGAACGAAGCGGACTCGATGAGGTTCGTGCTGCCGCCGCTGCTGCGGGCGTGCGACCACGTGCTGCTGGTGGACAACAAGTCCACCGACGGCACGGGCGAGGCGGCGCTCGCCGTCGCGGCCGAGCACGGGATGAGCGAGAAGTTCACGCTGAAGGAGTACCCCTTCGACGTCGCCCGCGCCGGTGCCGAGCACCCGGCCGTTGCCGAGCGCAGCGTCCACTCGCTGGCCTACTTCTACAACTGGTGCTTCTCGCACGTCCGCACCCGCTACTCGTGGAAGTGGGACGGGGACATGGTCCTCACCACCGAGGGCGAGGTGTCGATGGCCGACCTCTCCCGGCAGGTCGGCACGGCCGACGCCGTCATCCGCTTCCCGCGCCACGGCCTCTACATCCAGTCCGATCGGAGAGCCTTCCTCGACCTCGGGCTGCGCAACATCGAGGAGTGGGGCTTCCCGATGACGCCCGACTTCGTCTACTCCAAGGCGCCCGAGTGGGAGATCCGCACAACGCCGGACCAGATCCGGCAGTTCGCGCTGCCGCAGGGCCCGGTCGTGGAGCTGAAGTACCTCGACGGCGACGAGTTCGCCCACTGGACCAACCCGGAGTCCTTCGCGACCAGCGTCCGCAACCGGCGCAAGCGTCGCGAGTGGCTGGTCTTCAACGCGCTCAACAACGGCGAGATCCCTGAGGGCGTCATCGAGATCAACGCGCCCGAGGGTGAGCACGTCGTCGACCACGTCACCCACACGGCTGCTCGCGCGCTGCGCCCGTTCGTCGTCGACGACCCCGACCACGCGAAGCTGCACCTGCGCGCCTGAGCGAGAGGTCTAGACCAGCAAGGTGTCCGCCGGGAGAACAGCAACCGATCGGCCAAGCCGCGTGTCTACGTGGCATGACGAAGACTCTGGCGGCCGTGGTCGCAGCAATCTCGGTGTTGGTTGCCCCGCTCACCACCGGGCTGGCGAGTGCCACGGTCTCTGCGGCCGTGGTCGACGTGAAGTTCGGCGACGCGATCGAGGTCCCTGAGGTCGCTCCTTTCGTAGGGAGGATCAAGCTCCGCCTCCATGGCCGCAAGGGCGAAGGCTTCGTCCTTGCCAACCGCGACGCCTCGGCGGACTGCGAACGGGCGCACCTGAGCATCGCCGGCAAGGTGGTGCCCGGGGGTGAACTGGGCAACTGGTTCTTCCCGCGCACCGGCACCTACGTGCTCGACTACGAGCACACCTGCCGTGGAGAGTCGTCGGGGGGTGCCGCCTATCTGTGGGACGTCGTCCCGGAGCCGAAGCGGCTCGTGATCCATGAGGGCTCAGTGGCGGAACCGTTGAACACCCGGATCACCGAGACGACGGTGCACGCCTACCGCGTGGACGCCGTGAAGGGACCGGGGGTGCGGGTCGAGTCTGGGGATGGCTATGGAGCAGTCGTCGAAGCCGCGCGCAAGCTCGAGCCGACTGCCACGCAGCGCAACTTCGCCCGGCTCTGCCACACGAGGTCGGTGCTCACACGGGAGGTCCTCGGCAGCCAATGCGGCTACCGGTTCCGACGCAATGATGACTACCTCGTCATCAACACCGAGCCGACCCGGCTCGAGCGCTACGCCGCCGCCTCGACCCCCATCGACGGAAGTGGAGACGCGTGGCGTGGCGCGGACCCGAAGCTGCTGAGGTTCTCGGGCACGGCCGGCCAGTTCGTACGCCCGGAGACCAGCAATCTCGACCTCGATTCCACGAATTCCGACACTGCGGAAGTGGCGCTGCGAGGTCCCGACGGGTATGTCCACCCGTGGGCCATCAGCCCCCACGCGTTCGGCGAGGGGAAGCGCCACTACCGAGAACTGCTGTGGAAGCTGCCCGCCTCCGGGAGTTACCTGTTCGAGCTGGATGGACGGCTCGTCCGGTCGGAAGCACAGGCCTCAGCGGCCGTTCGGTCGGTGAGCGCCGTACCGATGCAAGCCGGCGTGCCTGTGGAGCTCAAGCTCGGCAAGGACACCCGGGCGCTCGCTGAGATGCCGGCGCTGGCCACCTCGGCCCGGTGGCGGGTCAGTGTGCTGTCCGCATCACCGGAGCTGGCGGTGGGGTGGGGCGTCTTTTCCTCTGCAGAGGGGGAGAGCTCGGTCCCGGTGACAGCCCCGGGAGCGGGCGCGTTCGTCTTCGATCCGCGCGGAGTCGTTGCCATCCCCGGCGAAGGCGCCGGCGAAGGGACCATCACGGTGCTGGACTCGGCCCCCTGACCGGCGTCAGGGGATCCGAGAGATGTCGTCCGCCAGCTCACCCCAGAACCCGGTTCGTCCCGGCGGGCCCATGACGCTGGCGGCGATCACCACGGCGAGCTGGTCGGCCTCGGTCACGACAGAAGTCCGCACGCGCGGGAGCCGCGTGCGGTCGAGAGGGCGAGTGCGACGCGACAGCACCCGCCGCGTGAGTACGGCGATCCGCTCCCCGTCGACCTCCACGACCGCGCGCCAGCGCGACAGGTGTCGCACTCGGTAGGTGCGCCCGTCGAGCACGATCTCGCCCGTGCGGTGACGACGACGGAGTCCAAGCGAGGAACCATTGGCGACCTCGCCATGCGCCGCCGAGCGTCCCCCGATCAAGGCACCGGCGCCGACCGGAAGCCGCCCCTGGGGTTCCGTGCCACGACTGCAGCGAGAGCCGGTGTGTGTCGGCCACGAAGAAGTCACCGAGACGGTCGAGAACGTTGCCACCACGGGGATCCGCTGGCGGACGAAGGGACACGGTTGCCGCCGTCGTCGTGCCGCCGAGCACGAGATGCAGCGCCGCTTGGTGTTCGTCGAAGAAGCCTGTCCACCCGAGGGGCAGTGCGAAGTTCATGGGCCTGACGCTAGGCAACGACGACCCCTCTGGTCGACCAGCGATCCGCGGCCTGTGGACAAGCCCTCCGTGGGTAGTTCAGTGGGACCTTGCGGCTTGGATCCAGTCCACGGAACCGCACTGAACTACCCGAGGACCGGCAATCCGACGTACGCCGCAGTGTCGGATAGGTCACGTTCACTTCCTGTTCACAGGGCGGAATCTGACGGCGTACGCTCAACGAGCAATAGATCGAGCACCGAGTCTGGTACCCACACCGGCCCCGCCAGGGGTGGTCGGCGGGACTGGAACGAAAGGGTTCGCACATGACTCACTTCCGTGTGGGTGTCGTTGGCGCTGGCCGCGTCGGCGCCGTCCTCGCCGCCGCGCTTCGCACCGCGGGCCACGAGATCGTGGCCGCCGCCGGTGAATCCGACGCCTCGCGTGGCCGCATCGAGTCCCTCCTTCCCGGCACCCCGGTGATGAAGCCCAGCGATGCTGCGCGCGCCGCCGACCTGCTGCTCCTGACCGTCCCCGACGACATGCTGCCCAACGTCGTCGCGATGCTCAGTGCGAGCGGCGCGATCCGCGAGGGCCAGTTCGTTGTCCACACCAGCGGTGCCCACGGGCTCGCCGTGCTGGCCGATGCCGCCGCCGTCGGCGCGCGCACGATCGCGCTGCACCCGGCGATGACGTTCACCGGCACCGAGGTCGACCTGCCCCGGCTGCGCGACGCGATCTTCGGCGTCACCGCCGGCGAGGGCGAGCGGGCCGTCACCGAGCAGCTCGTCGCCGACCTCGGCGGCCGCCCCATGTGGGTGCCCGAGGACAAGCGCACGCTCTACCACGCAGGTCTCGCCCACGGCGCCAACCACCTCGTCACGCTGGTGACCCGGGCGATGGAGATGCTCTCCGCCGCCGGCGGTGACAACCCCGCCGACACGCTCCGCCCGCTGCTCAACGCCGCCCTCGACAACGCGCTCGCCCACGGCGATGCCGCGCTCACCGGTCCGATCGTCCGCGGCGACGTCGAGACGGTCCGAGCGCACCTCTTCGAGATCACCGCCAACGCGCCGGAGACCGTCGCCTCCTACCTCGCGATGGCTCGCGCCACCCTCGACCGCGTCGTCACCGACGGTCGCCTGCTGCCGATCCGGGCAGCCAAGATGCGCCAGATCCTCGACGCCGCCGAGCCATCCGCATCGGCGGTTGAGGAGGTCGCCCTGCGACCGTCACGAAACCGGACCTCCCGGGTCGTGACCACCAGCCCCACCCTCGCCAACACCCGCGAGGAGCTCTCGGCCCTGCTCGCGACCGCGCGCAAGGAGGGCAGGCGCATCGGCTTCGTTCCCACGATGGGCGCCTTGCACGAGGGCCACGCCAGCCTGATGCGCGAGGCCGCCGAGCACGCCGACGTCGTCGTTGTCAGCATCTTCGTCAACCCGATGCAGTTCGCGCCGACAGAGGACCTCGACCGCTACCCGCGCACGCTGCCCGAGGACCTCGAGCTCTGCGGGGCCAACGGTGTCGGGGTCGTCTTCGCGCCCGCGGTGGAGGAGATGTACGCCGGTGGGTTCGGCCATGACTCGGTCCGCGACGGCGTCACGGTGCACCCGGGGAAGCTGGCCACGATCCTCGAGGGCGAGTCCCGGCCCACCCACTTCGGCGGCGTCCTCACTGTGGTCGCCAAGCTCTTCGGCCTCGTCCAGCCCGACGTCGCGGTCTTCGGCCAGAAGGACTACCAGCAGCTCGCGCTGATCCGCGCCATGGTGCGCGACCTGTGCCTGCCCGTCGAGGTCGTCGGCGCCGAGACCATGCGCGAGGCCGACGGCCCGGCGATGTCCAGCCGCAACCGCTACCTCGACCCCCGCGCAGCGCGAAGCCGCAACCGTCCTCAACCGCGCGCTGCACGCGGCGCGCGAGCGGGCGGCGTACGGCGTGCCGGCAGCGCGATGGGCGGCGATGAGCGTGCTCAAGTCGGAGCCGCTGATCGAGCTCGACTACCTCGCGCTGACCAGCATCGATCTCGGCGAGGCACCGGAGAACGGCGAAGGCCGGATCCCGGTGGCCGCCCGGGCTGGGCAGCACGCGCCTGATCGACAACATGCCCATCCACTTCACCACTCCGGCGGGCACCCCAGCGGGCTCGACCACAGAAGAAGGGAGCAGCTGATGCTGCGCACGATGATGAAGTCCAAGATCCACCGGGCCACCGTGACCCGGGCGGACCTCCACTACGTCGGATCCGTGACGGTCGACGAGGACCTCCTCGACGCAGCAGACCTGCTGTCCGGCGAGCTCGTCCACATCGTCGACGTCACCAACGGCGCCCGCCTCGAGACCTACACGATCGCCGGCGAGCGCGGCTCGGGCGTGATCGGCATCAACGGCGCCGCGGCCCGACTCGTGCACCCCGGCGACACGGTCATCCTGATCGCCTACGGCCAGATGGAGACCGCGGAGGCAAAGGACTACAAGCCTGCCGTCGTCTTCGTCGACGCCGACAACTTGGTGCTCGCGACGGGCTTCGACCCCGCCGAGACCTTCGGTGATCCCGCGCTGACGCGCGGCGACTTCCTCGCCCGCTAGCCTGCCCGGATGAGTGAACGCCTGCCGGGCCGCCTGACCGCACCCGAGCCCGGGTGGACCACCCGGGCCGACGTGGTGGTGATCGGCTCCGGCATCGCCGGGCTGACCGCGGCGTTGCGCATCCACGCCGCCGACCGGAGCCTCAAGCTCCTGGTGGTCACCAAGGACGTCCTCAATGCCGGGTCCACGCAGTGGGCCCGGGGCGGCATCGCGGCGGCGCTCGGTCCCGGTGACACCCCCGACCAGCACCCGGTCGACACCCTCGTTGCCGGCGCCGGGGCGTGCGACGTCGAAGCAGTCCGCGCGCTCGTGACCGAGGGGCCCGACGCCGTCCGCGAGCTGATCGCCCTCGGCACCGAGTTCGACCACCACGACGGCGAGCTGTCGCTGACCCGCGAGGGCGGTCACCACCGCGACCGCATCGCGCACGCCGGTGGCGACGCGACCGGGGCCGAGATCCAGCGCGCGCTGATCGTCGCGATCGAGAGCGCGCCCGAGATCGAGGTCATCCAGCACGCGCTGGCCGTCGACCTGCTGCTCGCTGACGACGGCGGTGTGGCCGGTGTGACCCTGCACGTGCTCGGTGAGGGCCAGCGCGACGGCGTCGGTGCCGCCCACTGTCGCGCGATCGTGCTCGCGAGCGGCGGCCTCGGCCGAGTGTTCTCGCAGTCCACCAACCCGAGCGTCTCGACCGGCGACGGCATGGCGATCGCGCTGCGCGCGGGCGCCACCTTGCGCGACCCGGAGTTCGTCCAGTTCCACCCGACGGTGATGTACCTCGGCCCCGACTCGCAGGGCCAGCAACCGCTGATCTCCGAGGCGGTCCGTGGCGAGGGCGCCTTCCTCGTCGACTTCGAGGGCAACCGCTTCATGGTCGGCCAGCACGAGCTCGCCGACCTCGCCCCCGCGACGTCGTCGCCAAGGCGATCACCCGCCGGATGCTCGAGACCGACCAGCCGCACATGTGGCTCGACGCCCGCCATCTCGGCAAGGAGTTCTGGGAGAAGCGCTTCCCGACCATCCTCGCGGTCTGCCGCCAGCACGGCGTCGACCCGGTCACCCAGCTCATCCCCGTCGCACCCGCCCAGCACTACGCGTCCGGCGGCGTCGCCACAGATCTGCACGGTCGCTCGAGCGTGCCCGGGCTCTACGCCACCGGAGAGGTCACGTGCAGCGGCGTACACGGTGCCAACCGGCTCGCCTCCAACTCGCTCCTCGAAGGACTCGTCTTCTCCCGCCGGATCGCCGACGTGCTGCCGGGTGAGCTGCGCGCGTGGTCGACGCCGGCGTCGGACAAGCGCTCCGACGGCCTCGTCGACTGGGCCCAGCGTCCCGAGCTGCAGGCCATGATGACGACCCGTGTGGGCGTCCTGCGCACCGCCCTCGGCATCGCCGAGGCCATCGACTGGCTCGGTGATCGCGACGCCGACCACGACGCCGTCCCGGGTGTCGATGGCTGGGAGACGACAAACCTCCGGGTCATCAGCAGCGCCCTCGCGGGAGCCGCGCTGCGGCGCGAGGAGACCCGCGGCTCGCACTGGCGCGAGGACTTCCCCCGACCGCGACGACGTCAGCCGGGCCGGTCACATCGACACCCGCCTCGTCGACGGTCGCCTCGAGCAGTCGTTCGTGCCCGCCGCGTCCACCGACCCGTCCACAGGAGCAGTCGCATGATCCCGTATGCCGCACTGCCGGCCGACCTCGTCACCGAGCTGTCCGCCGCGGGACTCGACCCGGCGGCGATCTACGCCGACATCGTGCGCGCGCTCGAGGAGGACCTCCCCAACGGGGCGGTCGACACCACGAGTGCCGCGACCATCTCCGCCGAGGCCCGAGGACGCGCCGACTTCGCTGCGCGCGAGCCGGGTGTGGTCGCCGGGCTGGGCGTGGCCGCGATGGTCTTCCGCTACGTCATGGGTGACGAGGTCGAGATCACCGATCGGGTGGCCGACGGCACTCGGGTGGCCGAGGGCGACGTCGTCATGCGGGTGGCCGGCCGGACGCGCGGACTGCTCACCGCCGAGCGCACCGCCCTCAACTTCGCCAGCCACCTGTCCGGCGTCGCGACCGCCACCTCGCACTGGGTCGAGGCGCTCGAGGGCACCAACGCCCGGGTGCTCGACACCCGCAAGACCCTGCCCGGCTGGCGCGCGCTCCAGAAGTACGCCGTCCGCTGCGGTGGCGGCGTCAACCACCGCTTCTCGCTGAGCGACATGGCGATGGTCAAGGACAACCACGTCATCGCCGCCGGTGGCGTCGTGCCGGCCCTCGAAGCCGTGCGTGCGGCCTACCCCGGCCTCCAGATCGAGGTCGAGGTGACCGACCTCGACCAGCTGCGCGAGCTCCTCGACGCGGGCTGCGACCGCATCCTGCTCGACAACATGTCCAGCCCGATGATGGCCGAGGCGGTGGCGATCAACGCCGGCCGCGCGGTCCTCGAGGCCTCGGGCGGGCTCACCCTCGAGCGGGCGCGCGAGGTCGGCGAGACCGGTGTCGACTTCATCTCGGTCGGTGCCCTGACGCATTCGGTGAAGGTGTTCGACATCGGCATGGATCTCGTGGACGAATGACCCTGCTCGCCGCCGACATCGGCAATTCCGACACCGTCCCGGGACTTCTCGAGGGCGCGGAAGTCGTCGCGCACTGGCGGGTCTCGACCGACGAGCGCCGTACCTCCGACGAATGGGCCGTGCTCGTGCGCGGACTCCTCGCCGAAACCGGCCGCACCATTGATGCGATTGCCGTCTGTTCGACCGTCCCGGCGGTGCTGCACGAATGGCGCGACATGCTGGCCCGGCATTTCGAGGGGATTCGCAGCGTGGTCGTCGAGCCCGGAGTGCGCACGGGCGTCCCGGTGCTGATGGACAATCCGCGCGAGGTCGGCGCCGACCGCATCATCAATGCGCTCGCTGCCGCCCATGAATTCGGCGGTCCGGCGATTGTCGTCGACTTCGGCGGCACCGCGACCACCTTCGACGTGGTGAGCGCGAGCGGACAGTACGTCGGCGGCGCCATCGCGCCCGGCATCGAGCTCTCCCTCGAAGCCACGGGGCGGCGCGGCGCGCAGCTGCGCAAGGTCGAGCTCCTGCGGCCGCGATCCGTGATCGCCAAGAACACCGTCGAGGCGCTGCAGAGCGGAATGCTCTTCGGGACCGCGGCGCAGGTGGACGGCATGGTCGCGAGGATGATTGCCGAGCTCGGTGTCGAGGCGGCCGACGTGAATGTCATTTCCACGGGCCATCTCGCGCCGCTCGTGCGCGAAGAATGCTCGTGTTTCACCGCACATTCGCCCCGGCTGACGTTGCAGGGATTGCGGCTCGTCATCGAACGCAATTCCTGACGTTTGCACAAGTTTTCAACAGGTGTTGCTTCAGTGGGGTAAAGGGGGCTTTACTTGGTGACGCATTTCCACACCCCAAACACCCGTGAGGAATATTCATGGCACAGAAGGTCAACATCATTCTCGTCGACGATCTCGACGGCAGTGAGGCAGACGAAACCGTCACGTTCGGCCTCGATGGCACGACGTACGAAATCGATCTGAATGACAGCAATGCGTCGGCACTGCGCAATGCGCTGAGCGGATATGTCGGGCACGCGCAGGGTGACGGGTGGCGCGCGCAGGGGGCGCAAGGCCACCGGTTCGTCGACCAACACCAAGGACGTGCGCGAGTGGGCCAAGGGCCGGGGCATGGACGTCTCCGAGCGGGGCCGGATCTCCGGTGACATCCAGCAGGCCTACGACGCCGCACACTGATCCACCTCTCGTCGTACGGCGCCGCACCCTCGTCGAGGGTGCGGCGCCGTACTGCGTGACCTCACGACCCGTGTTCGCTGATAGCGGACGACTCCGCTGGGATCGTGGGAACACGTAGGGTGGAGTCGGGCGTTGAGCCCACTGTCCGCAGCGGTTTCGCGGACCACAGACATTGAGGAGCGCACATGTTCAGAGCGGTTCACCGACCGAGCCCGGCGAGTTGTCGTGCTGGCCCGGGGAAGAGGCCCGCATGCTCTCCCACAACTACATCGGGACCGAGCACATCCTGCTCGGTCTCATCCACGAGGGCGAGGGCGTCGCCGCCAAGGCCCTCGAGTCCCTCGACATCTCCCCGGAGGCCGTGCGCGCCTGGGTCGAGGAGATCATCGGTCAGGGCCAGCAGGCCCCGTCCGGGCACATCCCGTTCACGCCGCGCGCCAAGAAGGTGCTCGAGCTGTCCCTGCGCGAGGCGCTGCAGCTCGGCCACTCCTACATCGGCACCGAGCACATCCTGCTCGGGTTGATCCGCGAGGGCGAGGGCGTCGCAGCCCGGGTTCTGCAGAAGCTCGGCGCCGACCTCAACCGGGTCCGCCAGCAGGTCATCCAGCTGCTGTCCGGGTTCCCGGGGCAAGGAGTCGGGCGCGTCCGGCTCGACCGCGAGCGCTTCCGGCACCGAGGCGCCGTCGAGCTCGCTGGTCCTCGACCAGTTCGGCCGCAACCTGACCCGGGCCGCCCGCGAGGGCAAGCTCGACCCGGTGATCGGCCGCGAGCAGGAGATCGAGCGGGTCATGCAGATCCTGTCTCGGCGCACGAAGAACAACCCTGTCCTCATCGGCGAGCCCGGCGTCGGCAAGACGACCATCGTCGAGGGCCCGGCCCGAGACATCGTCAAGGGCAACGTGCCCGAGACGCTCAAGGACAAGCAGATCTACACCCTCGACACGGGTGCCCTCGTCGCCGGCTCGCTACCGCGGTGACTTCGAGGAGCGCCTGAAGAAGGTGCTCAAGGAGATCCGGACGCGCGGCGACATCGTGCTGTTCATCGACGAGATCCACACCCTCGTCGGTGCCGGTGCGGCCGAGGGCGCGATCGACGCGGCCTCGATCCTCAAGCCGATGCTGGCCCGTGGCGAGCTGCAGACCATCGGTGCGACGACCCTTGACGAATACCGCAAGTACCTCGAGAAGGACGCCGCGCTCGAGCGCCGCTTCCAGCCGATCCGGGTCGCCGAGCCGTCGATCGCCCACACGATCGAGATGCTCAAGGGCCTGCGCGACCGCTACGAGGCGCACCACCGCGTCACCATCACCGACGAGGCGCTCGTCTCCGCGGCCACGCTGGCCGACCGCTACATCTCCGACCGGTTCCTGCCGGACAAGGCGATCGACCTCATCGACGAGGCGGGCTCGCGACTGCGCATCCGCCGGATGACGGCCCCGGCCGACCTGCGCGAGTACGACGACAAGATCGCCGACGTGCGCCAGCGCAAGGAAGGCGCGATCGACGGCCGGGACTTCGAGGCCGCCGCCCGCCTGCGCGACGAGGAGAAGCAGCTCATCGCCCGCAAGGCCGAGCGCGAGACCCAGTGGCGCTCCGGCGACATGGACGAGGTCGCCGAGGTCGACGAGGAGCTGATCGCCGAGGTGCTCGCCGTCGCGACCGGCATCCCGATCGTCAAGCTCTCCGAGGAGGAGTCCTCGCGACTGCTCAAGATGGAGGACGAGCTGCACAAGCGCGTCATCGGCCGGGAAGAGGCCGTCAAGGCTCTCTCGCGCGCCATCCGCCGTACGCGTGCCGGGCTCAAGGACCCGAAGCGTCCGGGCGGCTCCTTCATCTTCGCCGGCCCGTCCGGTGTCGGAAAGACGTGGCTGTCCAAGACGCTCGCCGACTTCCTCTTCGGTGACGAGGACTCGCTGATCCAGCTCGACATGAGCGAGTTCAGCGAGAAGCACACGGTCTCGCGGCTGTTCGGTTCGCCTCCCGGCTACGTCGGCTACGAAGAGGGCGGCCAGCTCACCGAGAAGGTGCGCCGCAAGCCGTTCTCCGTGGTGCTCTTCGACGAGGTCGAGAAGGCCCACCCGGACATCTTCAACAGCCTGTTGCAGATCCTCGAAGAGGGCCGACTCACGGATTCTCAAGGCCGGGTGGTCGACTTCAAGAACACCGTCATCATCATGACCACCAACCTCGGCACCAAGGACATCTCCAAGGGCCAGAACCTCGGTTTCCAGCAGACCGGTGACGGCAGCAGCTACGAGCGGATGAAGACGAAGGTCGGGGAGGAGCTCAAGCAGCACTTCCGGCCCGAGTTCCTCAACCGTGTCGACGAGATCATCGTCTTCCCGCCGCTGACGCAGGAGCAGATCGTGGCGATGGTCGACAACATGATCGCGGGCGTCGAGCTCCGGCTCAAGGACCGCGACATGGCCCTCGAGCTCACCCAGCCCGCGAAGAACCTGCTCGCGGAGCGGGGCTTCGACCCGGTGCTGGGAGCGCGGCCGCTGCGTCGCACGATCCAGCGCGAGATCGAGGACGTGATGGCCGAGAAGATGCTCTTCGGCGAGATCGGCCCCGGCCAGATCGTGCTCGTCGACATCGAGGGCGAGGGCCCTGCCGCGACCTTCACGTTCAAGGGGCAGAAGGTCTCGGCCATGCCGGACATGCCGCCCTTCGAGACGGCCGACCTCATCGGCGACGCCGAGGCTCCGCTCGAGGGTCCCGACGACACCGCCGGCCCGGTCGACGTGGAGAAGAAGCCCAACGACTGAGTGCAGCGCAGCATCCGGAGCCCCGGCCAGCCCGGCCGGGGGCTCCGGGTGCATTTGGGGGCCGCCCGTCGCGGTAGTTCAGTGGCAGATGGTCGCCCGCGGGCCAGTTCGACAGCCATCTGCCACTGGACTACCCGGGGAGTGCGTACGCCGACGGGCCGGCCACCTCGACCAGCCGGTCGGCGACCGGGCCGGCGAGACAGCGCTCGCGCTGGACGTCGTCCGGCCAGACGGCATCGATGCGCGAGGAGTGGACCGGGCCGTCGGCGTCGCGCAGCACCGCCATGATCTTCCCGCGGCACTGGCGGTCGGTGCCGTCCCGGGCCCGGCCGCGCCGGGGCGGGGCCGTCGTGAGCGGGTCGCCCGGCCGCCAGCCACGCGCACCGGTCGGCGATCGGGCAGTCGTCGCAACGCGGGTCGCGCGCGGTGCAGACGAGGGCGCCGAGCTCCATCACCGCCACGGCCCGGGTCGCGGCGGTGGGCTCGTCCTCGGGCAGCAGCGCGGTGGCGAGCTCGCGCTCGGCCCGGCTGACCGACGCCGGAGGGAACTCGACCCCGCTGACCGCCCGTGCGAACACTCGCCGGACGTTGGTGTCGAGCACGACGTGCCGCTGCCCGAAGGCGAAGCTCGCGATCGCCGACGCGGTGTAGTCCCCGATGCCGGGCAGGGCCAGCAGGTCGCCGTACGCCGCAGGCACCTCGCCCCCGTGCTCGGAGACGATGGCCGTGGCGGCCGCGTGCAGGCGCAGCGCGCGTCGTGGGTAGCCGAGCCGGCCCCACATCCGCACCGCCTCGCCCGTGGACTCGGCGGCGAGCGCCGCCGGGGTGGGCCAGCGAGTGAGCCAAGCCGCGTGCACAGGGAGCACGCGAACCACGGGCGTCTGCTGGAGCATGAACTCGGAGACCATCACCGACCACGCCGACGCGGACGGCGAGCGCCACGGGAGATCACACGCGTGCTCGTCGTACCACCCGAGCACGGGGTCGTGGAGGTCGCTCATCGCGTCAGATCCTAGGCGGGATGCGGGGTCTCGCGGAGTGGCAGCCGGATCGCGCCGTCCTGGTTGTCTACCGTGTCCGCATGCCTTCCCCGCCCCTGCAGCCGCGCGGGCCCGTTGCCCGCGCGCGTCTACTGGACGCGACGCCTCGTGCTGCTCGGCACGGCGCTGGTGCTCGTGGCGCTCTTCGCGAGGCTCCTGGGTGGTCTGAGTGACGCCTCCGACGGTGGCTCCGACCGGGCGTCCACCGCCGGTGCGACGACCACGACCTCGCCGACCGAGGCCGTGACCACCGAACCGGTGAAGAAGAAGCGCAAGAAGAAGCAGACCCCGACCGAGCCGCCGCTCGCCGAGCCGACCGGGCCCTGCGTGAGCAGCGACATCGTGGCCACGCCGGTGGTGGCGGAGGCCCTCGGTGACACCGACGTGCCGATCACGCTGAACCTGCGCACCGTCTCGACCCCCGCATGCACCTGGAGCGTCTCGCCCGAGACGCTCACCGTCTCGATCACCTCGGGCAACGACTCCATCTGGTCGAGCCGCGAGTGCCCGGCGAGCATCGTCCCCCGGGACGTGGTCGTCCGGCAGGCCGTGGACGCGCCCGTCACGGTCGTCTGGCAGCAGGCTCGCCGCTCCGACGAGGGCTGCACCGAGCAGCGGGACTGGGCCCTGCCCGGTTTCTACCACGTGGAGGCGGCCGCACTGGGCGGTGAGCCCACGGACGTCCAGTTCGAGCTCGTCGTCCGGCCGAGCGGAAGTGATCACCAAGACGGTGACGCCTGAAACCCGAGCCGACGAGGGGCAAGAACAAGCAGGGCGACACCGCCCACACCCCCGGCGAGCAGGGGACCGGCAACTCCGAGGGTTGAGCCCCTTGGTTGCCCCCGGGCGGTGCCTGACCCACATTCTGCGGTCGCGGAATGTGGCCTTGCTGCCCGTCGTACGGCGAGTCGTCGGCGACACTCCGGGCGGAGGTGAGCCACCCACATTCGAGCGCGAGAAAATGTGGGTGTGGCACCGCTGAACTCCGACGGGCAGCCCTCAGATGTAGCGCTCGGTGATGCTCGACTCCGCCAGCCGGGAGAGCCCCTCACGCACGCTGCGGGCCCGGAGCTCGCCGACGCCCTCGACGGCCCGGAGGTCGTCGATGCCGGCGGAGAGCAGCTGCTGCAGTCCGCCGAAGTGCTCGACCGGGCGGTCGACGACACGGGCGGGCAGGCGCGGCACCTTGGCGAGCAGGCGGTAGCGCGCGGGGCGACGGCGCCGTCGAGGTGTTCGCCGGTGCCGAGGCCGAGCACGCCAGCGACCGAGCCCGGGTCGACGAGGTCGGTCGGGGAGAGTGCGGCCAGATCGGTCAGCATCGTCTCGGGAGTCGTCTTCTTGCGCTTGCCGGTCGGCAGGTAGTCGCGGACGACGAGCTCACGCTCCGCGTCGACGCCGGTGATGAGCTCCTCGAGCTGCAGGGAGAGCAGACGGCCGTCGGTGCCGAGCTCGAGGACGTAGTCGTCGATCTCGCTGGCGATGCGGGTGACCATCTCGAGCCTTTGGGCCACCACGGCGACGTCGCGCACGGTGACCGGGTCTTCGATCTCCAGCGCCGACAGCGTCGAGGAGACCTCGTCGAGCCGCATCTTGTAGCGCTCGAGCGTGGCGAGGGCCCGGTTGGCGCGGGAGAGGATCTTGCCGGAGTCCTCGAGGACGTGGCGGATGTCTCCGACGTACGCCGCAATGATCTGCATCGACTGCGACACCGAGATCACCGGCCACCCGGTCTGGCGGGCGACCCGGTCGGCCGTGCGGTGCCGGGTGCCGGTCTCCTCGGAAGGGATCGTGTGGTCGGGCATCAGGTGCACGGCCGCGCGGTGGATCCGCGAGATGTCCTTGTCGACGATGATCGCGCCGTCCATCTTGGCGAGCTCGCGCAGGCCCGTGGCCGTGAAGGGCACGTCGAGCGTGAAGCCGCCGGTCGCGATCGACTCGACGGTCTTGTCGATGCCGAGCACGATCAGCGCCCCGGTGCGACCACGAAGGATCCGCTCGAGTCCATCGCGCAGGGCGGTGCCGGGCGCGATCTCGGCGAGCGTGGCGCGCAGTCGTAGCGCGTCGTCGATTCGCTCAGCCAAGATTCCCTCCCCGGGAGTGCGCCGGTCGCGCGCGTCAGTCTAGGGGACCTCGGGTTGGCCTATCACCGTTCAGCACCTTCACCGCGCGCAGTGCCGAGAACACCGTGCTCACGTCGAGCACGTGCATCCCGTCGACGTTGCGACCGTTGGGGGAGTCGGGCGCACCCGGCTCGCTCGGCACGATCGCCATCCGGAAGCCCAGTCGGGCCGCCTCGGCCAGCCGTTGCGGCAGGTCGTGGACGCGCCGCAGCTCGCCGGCCAGCCCGATCTCGCCCATCGCGACGACCCCCTTGGGCGGCGCCATGCCGCTCGTGGAGCTGGCGATGGCGATGGCGATCGCGAGGTCGGCGGCCGGCTCGGTGATGCGCGCGCCGCCGACCGTGGAGCCGAAGACGTCGTGCTGGTGCAGCCGGACACCGGCGTGCTGCTGCAGCACGGCGAGGATCATCGCCACTCGGGAGCCGTCGATGCCCGACGTCGTCCGCCGCGGACGCTCCGGGGGTGAGGGCGTCACGAGCGCCTGCACCTCCGCGAGCATCGGCCGGCGCCCCTCCATCATCACCGCCACGCAGGTGCCCGGCACCTGGGAGGAGTGGTGCTCGACGAAGAGGCCGGTCGGGTCCGTCACCGCACGGATGCCCTCGGAGGACAGGTCGAAGCAGCCGACCTCGTCGACCGGGCCGAAGCGGTTCTTCATCGCGCGGACCATCCGGAAGCGGGAGTTGCGGTCGCCCTCGAAGTGCAGCACGACGTCGACGAGGTGCTCGAGGACGCGCGGCCCTGCGATGGAGCCGTCCTTGGTCACGTGACCGACGAGGACGGTGGTGATGTTGCGGGTCTTCGCGACCCGGATCAGCGCGGCGGCGACCTCCTTGACACGGGTGACACCGCCGGGCACGCCCTCGATGCCGCTCGCGCCGATCGTCTGCACCGAGTCGATCACCAGCAGCGTGGGTCGCACCTGCTCGATGTGCGTGAGCACCGCGCCGAGGTCCGTCTCGGCGGCCGGGAACAGCTCGTCGTGCACCCCGCGCGTGCGGTCGGCGCGGAGCCGGACCTGCGAGGCGGACTCCTCGCCGGTGACGTAGAGGGTGCGGGTGCGCACGCGCGCCGTCTGGGCGGCGACCTCGAGCAGCAGCGTGCTCTTGCCGACGCCCGGCTCGCCCGCGAGCAGGATCGCGGCACCGGGGACCAACCCACCACCGAGCACCCGGTCGAGCTCTGGCACGCCGCTGGTGCGGAACTGCGAGTCCTCCACCGAGACCTGCCCGATCGGCACCGCCGGCGTCGTCACCGGCGACGCGGCCGTGCGCAGGGTCGGGGCCGCCGCCTCGACGACGGATCCCCAAGCCCGGCACTCGCCACAGCGGCCGACCCACTTGGTCGTCTCCCAGCTGCACTCCGTGCAGCGATAGGCGGACCTGACCTTGGCGGTTTTGCTCATGCAGCGAACCGTAGGCGACGCCACCGACAGTGCCCGGGTGCCCACCCGCCAGCGAATGAGGCGGTTATGCTGCTGGTGGATTGGAACGATCAAGGAGCCAGCGATGTCGCGCACGGAGCCACGGGCAGCCGGATTCATCCCGGTCGCGCCGCCGACGCTCGCGGACGTCGTGGAGCGGGCCGGTGTCTCGCGCCAGACCGTGTCCAACGCCGTCAACAACCCCGACCTGCTGCGCCCCGACACCCTCGAGCGGGTCCGCGAGGCGATCGACGAGATGGGCTATTCCCCCAACCGCGCGGCCCGCAACCTGCGCACCCGCAGCTCGCAGCTGATCGGCCTGCGCGTCCTGCCCGCACAGGAGGGCACGGCCAACGCGATGATGGACCGCTTCGTGCACACCCTCGTCGACACCTCCGCCGAGGCGGGCTATCACGTGCTCCTCTTCGCCGGGGACAACGACGACCCGGTCGGTGGCTACGACCACCTCCTCCGCGCCACCGCCGTCGATGCCTTCGTCGTGACCGACACCTATCTCGGCAACCCGCAAGCGGCCCGGCTCACCGAGCAGCGTGCGCCCTTCGTCGCGTTCGGTCGCCCGTGGGACCAGCCACAGGCGACCCACCCATGGGTCGATGTCGACGGCGCGGCAGGCACCCGCCCGGCCACCGAGCACCTCATCGCCAAGGGCCACACGAGGATCGCCTGGATCGGCTGGCGCAAGGACTCACCCATCGGCGAGGACCGTCGCGCGGGTTGGCTGAGCGCGATGCGCGACGCGGGCCACGCCACCACCGGACTCGCCTCGCGGGTGGAGGACACCGTCCAGAGCGGCGCCGAGGCAGCCGCCGTACTCCTCGACGAGTCCGCTCCCACCGCGTTCGTCTGTGCCTCCGACACGTTGGCCATGGGCGTGCTGCACACCCTGTGGATCCGCCAGCTCGCACCGGGCCGCGACATCGCCGTCGTCGGCTTCGACGACTCGCAGGTTGCGCAGGTCTTCCCGGTCGGGCTCACGTCGGTGCGCCAGCCGCTCGAGGACGTCGCTGTCGCGATCGTGCGCGCCCTCGAGACCCTGCTGGGCCACCTGCCGCCGCCCGCGCAGGGCGTCCTCCTCACGCCGACGCTCGCCATCCGCGGATCCAGCTGACGCCGGGCGTCAACCCACCGCGCCCGCACGTCGTCAGTCGGTATCCGGGTGGTTACCAAATGACTGGATCCGAGGCCCTCGGCGGCGAGGTAGGTAACGTTACCTACCTCCCGGCGGAGACCCTCGTAATCGGGACATTTGGTAACGAGGTGGATACCCCGTCCGGCGTGATCAGCGCAGTCAGAAGCGACGCCACCACACGTTGACGGCGTAGTCGACGTCGGTGCCCTCGTGCGTCGCGATGATCGACTCCGCCAGCTCGGGCGCGAACTCGATCCGCACCACCGCCTCGAAGTCCGCGCGCGAGGAGAACGACCAGCCCATGTCGACCGGGATCCGGGTCCAGCCGCGCGTCGACCAGAAGCGCTCGACGGCGACGGGGTCGACCATCGGATAGCCGCGGAGGAACCACGAGCCGAAGGTCGAGCGCGAGCCGTCGTTGTCGATCACGAACGCCGTCCCGCCGCGCGCCATCACGCGGTCGAGCTCGGCCAGCCCCGGCTCGCTGCCGGGTCCGAAGAAGTAGGCCCATCGTGCCTGCATGACGTCGACCGACGCGTCGGCGATCGGGAGGGCCTGCGCCGTACCGACGGAGACAGCGACGTTGGACAGCTTGCGCGTACGGCGCAGCGCCAGCCTCGCGAGGTCGGGGTGCGGTTCGACGCCGATCACCGAGGCCGCGGTCGAGGCCCACTGCGGTAGGTGGAAGCCGCTGCCGCAGCCGACGTCGAGGAAGCGCGCACCGGACCGGGACGCGACCGAGGACATTGCCTCCTCGATCCGACCGTGCGGGTCGGCCGCGCGGTTCTCGATCTCGTAGGTCGCCGGGTGGTGCCAGATGTTCGGCGACGGGGTGGCGCCCTCGATGCGCGGAGGGCGCGTCACCGGATCAGATGCGGACCAGACCCGAGGGGGTCTGGAACTGCGCGGCCGGGATGCCGGGGGTGCCGTTGGGGGCGACCCACTCGACCTTGACGTCCTCGAGCGGGGCCTCGACGGTCTCGCCGAGCCACTCGCTGACGCGCTGCGGGTCGCCGGCGATCTCCAGCGTGGCCGGGGAGAAGTCGGGGTCGGCGCCGTTGCTGGGGTGCATCTCGCGCGGGGAGTCCCACTGGATGAAGAACGGCAGCTGCGGGTCGGCCATCAGGTCGTTGACGCCGATCTGCTTCCACAGCAGCTCTTCGCCGGACGGCAGGTGCCGGTTGCCCTTGACGGCTTCGCGACCGAGTCGCGTCTCCACCTCGGTGAGGTTGTCGATCGCGACGACCCAGCCGAGCCAGCCGCCACCGGCGGCCGAGCGGGCGCGCACGGCCTGCCCGAAGGGGGCCTTGTCGCTGGCGGGGTGGTCGAGCACCTCGACGATCTCGAGGTAGGTGCCCCCGTCGAGCGGCATGATCATGTTGCGGGTGCCGAAGCGGGGGTGGACCCCGCCGTCGATGAAGTCCTTGCCCAGCAGTGTCCCGATGCGCTGGGCTGTGCTGGCGAGGCCGTCCGGCGTGGCTGCGAAAGAGAGATGGTCCGGGCGCATGCAGGCATTCTGAACCTGCTCTTCGACCCGGCCGCACACGGGGTCGAGTTCTCTTGACGTCGAGAAGTGTGGGTTCAGCGCGGGTCGGCGGGATGCAGCGCCAGTGCGGACCGCGAACGCACGTGCGCCTCGCAGTGCCGGACGAGCTCGCCATAACCACCCGCGCCCATCAGCTCGGTGAGCTCGGCCTCGTGCGTCACGAAGACCGGCTCCGGGGCGACGTGCGCCTCGGTGTTGCCCGAGCAGTACCAGTCGAGGTCGTGCCCGCCGGGGCCCCAGCCGCGGCGGTCGTACTCGCCGATCGCGACCTCGGTGTAGCTCGTGCCGTCCTGCCGCTCGACGTTGCGGTAGGTCCGTCTGATCGGCAGCTGCCAGCACACGTCGGGCTTCGTCTCGAGCGGGTTGCGGCCCTGCTCCAGTGCCAGTCCGTGGAGCGCACAACCCGCGCCAGTCGCGAAGTCTGCGCGATTGTGGAAGATGCACGCCGACTGTTCCTCGTGCACGAGCGTGAGCGTCTTGCGCTCGCCCTCGTCGTCCTTCTCGACCCAGTCGGCCTTCTTCACGGGACGCCCGGGGTGGAACTGCCACTGCTCCGGCGTCAGCTGATCGACGTACGCCGCGACACGCGACTCGTCGTCCTTGTCGGCGAAGTGTGCGCCCAACGTGCAGCAGCCGGTGTTGGGCGCGTCCTTGTAGATGCCCCGGCAGCCCCGGCCGAAGATGCACATGAAGCTCGACGTCAGCCACGTCAGGTCGCAGCGGAACACCTGCTCGTCGTCGGCGGGGTCGGCGAACTCGACGTAGGCACGGGGAAAGACGAGATCGACTTCAGGCACCGGACGATCCTACGTTCGCGCGGCTAGTAGTTTGGTCCCATGCGCTTGGGCGTCCTCGACATCGGCTCCAACACCGGTCATCTCCTCGTGGTTGATGCACACGGTGGCGCGGCCCCGTTGCCGGCGTTCTCGCACAAGCAGCCCCTCCGGCTCGCGGAGCACCTCGACGAGCACGGCGCGGTGACGCAGGTCGGGATCGACGCCCTCACCGACTTCTGCGCTTCCGCGGTGCGGGTCGCGGAGGACAAGGGGTGTGCGGACATGCTCGGCTTCGCGACCTCCGCGGTCCGCGACGCGGTCAACTCCGACGACGTCCTCGAGCACGTCAACCGCGTCGCCGGCGTCAACCTCGCGGTGCTGTCGGGAGAGGACGAGGCACGGCTGACGTTCCTCGCCGTACGCCGCTGGTTCGGCTGGTCTGCCGGCCGGTTGGCGGTCTTCGACATCGGTGGCGGATCGCTGGAGATCGCGGGTGGTTCCGACGAGGCGCCCGACGTGGCCCGGTCGCTGCCCCTCGGCGCGGCCCGGCTCGCCTGCACCACGGTTCGACGGCGAGCGTCCTGACGAGGAGGCGGTGCGCCAGCTGCGCCGGCAGATCCGCGCCGACATCGCCGACAACGCCGGCCACCTGCTCCGCCCCGGCATCCCCGACCGGGCGGCCGCGACCTCGAAGACGTTCCGTTCGCTGGCGCGCATCTGCGGGGCCGCGCCGAGCGCAGACGGCCGGTTGGTGCCGCGGGTGCTCGGAACGCGACACCCTCGCCGGCTGGATCCCCAAGCTGATCGCGCTCAACGCCGAGGAGCTGGCGCACCTGCCGGGCGTCTCGCCGAGCCGCACCCACCAGATCGTGCCCGGCGCCCCGGTCGCCGAGGCCTGCATGGACATCTTCGACCCGGAGGCACTGGAGATCTGCCCGTGGGCCCTGCGTGAGGGCGTCATCCTCGAGCGCCTCGACCAGATCTCGGTCTTGAGCCAGCCGTGACCCTGATCGCCCTGTCGACCGCCTCGGTCTATCCCGAGTCGACTGCACACGCCTTCGGCTACGCCGCGCAGCTCGGCTACGACGCCGTCGAGGTGATGGTCGGCATCGATGCGCTGTCGCAGCAGACCTCGGCCATCAAGCAGCTGGTCGAGCACCACGAGATGCCGGTGTGCGCGATCCACTCGCCCTGCCTGCTCTGGACGCAGCGGGTCTGGGGCACCGAGCCGTGGGGCAAGCTCGAGCGCTCGGCCGACACGGCGCTCGCGGTCGGTGCCGACGTCGTCGTTGTGCACCCGCCGTTCCGCTGGCAGAAGGAATACTCCGCCGGCTTCGTCGACGGCATCGCCGCCCTCGAGGAGTCGACCGGGATCAAGTTCGCCGTCGAGAACATGTATCCACGGCGGGCCTCGTCGCGCCGCGGCATGGAGATGTACGTCCCCGGGTGGGACCCGAGCGAGCAGTCCTACGCCAACACCACCATCGACCTCTCGCATGCCGCCATCGCCGGCTCCGACGTGATCGCCATGGCCGACCGGCTGGGCGACCGGCTGCGCCACGTCCACCTCACCGACGGCAGCGGGTCCGTCAAGGACGAGCACCTCGTGCCCGGCCGTGGCGCCATGGGTGCCGCGGCCTTCCTCGGCCACATCGCGGAGCAGGCCTTCGACGGCCACATCGTTCTCGAGATCAACACCCGCCGCTGCTCGAGTCGTGAGGAGCGGATCGTCGACCTTGCCGAGTCGCTGGCCTTCGCGCGCCAGCACTTCGCCGTACGCACGAACTGATGAGCGTCCGCGGCCGCCGGCCGGGAGCCCCCGACACCCGCGCCGCGGTGCTGGCCGCGGCGCGTTCCGCCTTTGCGGAGCAGGGTTTTCGCGGTACGACGATCCGCGCCGTCGCGTCGGCGGCCGGTGTCGACCCGGCGCTGGTGCACCACTACTTCGGCACGAAGGACGACCTGTTCCTCGCGGCGATGGAGCTGCCCGTCGACCCGCGCGCGGTCGTCGCGCACGTCACCGAGGGCCCGGTCGACGAGGTGGCCGAGCGGTTCCTGACCGCCTTCCTCGGCGTCTGGGACGACCCCACGATCCAGCCGGCCCTGCTCACGGTGGCGCGGCGGATCCTCGAGCCCGGCGGGGACAAGCTCCTCTCCGAGGGCTTCCTCCCCGTCGTCATCCAGCCGGTGGGCGCGAGGCTCGGCATCGACCGTCCCGAGCACCGGATGACGCTGGTCGCGAGCCGGGTGATCGGACTGATCCTGATGCGCTACGTGCTCCGCGCCGAGCCGCTCGCCTCGCTGTCGAAGGAGGGCGTCATCGCGACGTACGCCCCGACGATCCAGCGGTATCTCACCGGCGACCTCCCCTGATCCCTGCACGAACATCAGCAGATCAGGGGATGCGCGCCCCTTCCCGGCGGAGCAGAGTGCACAGCGTCAATCCACTCGGGAGGTAATGATGCCGCTCCAAGATCGTCCAGCCCGGCACGGCCGGGACGTCTTCTTCATCGAGGGCGAGGGGGTGGTGGGGCAGCCCGCGGACGCAGCGGACGGACTGAGCGCGAGGGCGGGGATCACCGCGCGCAGCGGCGTCGCGCTGCGAGCCGCGCCCACGTTCCGGTTCGCGCGGGTCGGGCCGAAGGGCAAGAAGCTGCCCGACGCGATCCTGCGCAAGGTGGCCCGGGCCATGACGCGCGGTGCGCAGCGCGACGACAACATCCCGGCCGGCTTCACCTACCTCGGCCAGTTCGTCGACCACGACCTCACCTTCGACAAGACCCCGGTCGCGTTCGGTGACCGAGTCTCGCCGGCCGAGCTCGTGCAGGGCCGTTCGCCGACGCTCGACCTCGACAGCCTGTACGGCGCCGGCCCGCTCGACCCCGTGTCGTCGGAGTTCTACCAAGCGGACAAGGCGCGGCTCAAGGTCGGCAAGACCACGCAGAGCGGCCCCGACAAGGCGCGGGTCGGCTTCGACGTACCCCGCGTCGGCGGCACCACCGGGACGGCCGCGGCCGGGCGCAAGGCGAACATCCCCGACCTGCGCAATGACGAGAACCTCGCCGTCGCCCAGCACCACGCCGCGATGATCCGCTTCCACAACCGCGTTGTGGGCGCCCTCGGCGCGGGCGTGCCGCCGGCGGAGCGCTTCGAGAAGGCGCGGCGTCGGGTCGTCCTGCACTACCAGTGGATGCTGAAGACCGACTACCTCCCGCGCATCTGCGACAGCGCCGTGGTGACCGACGTCTTCACGAACGGCCGCAAGGTCGTGGAGCCGGGTGCCGACCCGTTCTCGATGCCGAGGATGCCGGTCGAGTTCTCGATCGGCGCGTTCCGGATCGGCCACTCGATGGTGCGCGAGCTCTATGCCCGGAACGCCGTGTTCCCGAGCGGCGCCGGTGCACTCGAGCTGTTGTTCACGTTCTCCGGCACGAGCGGCAACCTCGGCGGCGACCCGACACTGCCGAGCAACTGGATCGCGGACTGGCGCCGGCTCTACCGCTTCGCCCAGATCAATCGACCCGACCTCAAGCCTCCGCGCGGCGAGTTCAACGTGGCCCGTCGCATCGACACCCGACTGGTCGACCCGTTGTCCGTGCTTCCGATCGGGTCCTTCGGTGGCGTGCCTGCCGACGAGGGAACCATGCGGACCAACCTCGCCTTCCGCAACCCGGTGCGCGCCGGCATGGTGAAGCTCGCCAGCGGCCAGCAGATGGCGGCGCTGCTGCGCAGCAGCGGAGTGCCCGT
The DNA here is from genome assembly GCF_024703895.1 of Nocardioides sp. B-3. Taxonomy (GTDB): domain Bacteria; phylum Actinomycetota; class Actinomycetes; order Propionibacteriales; family Nocardioidaceae; genus Nocardioides. The sequence continues at coordinate 1,354,113 of NZ_CP087968.1, read as the reverse complement.
CACGACCCTCACCAAGGCTCAGCTGCGCGACGGCTCCGGGGGTGCCGACCTCTCCGACCTGTCGGCTGCCCAGCTCGACGTCTTCCCGGCCGACACCCCGCTCTGGTTCTACTGCCTGCGCGAGGCCGAGCTCAACGGTGGCGAGCTCACCGGCGTCGGCGCCCGGATCGTGGTCGAGACGATCCATCGCGCCATGGAGGCCAGCGTGCACTCCATCGTGCGGAGCCCGGAGTTCCGCCCCAACCCGGGTGCGGTCGACGGCCGCTTCCGGATGACCGACCTGCTCGTGTTCGCCTTCGAGGACAAGGAGAACCTGCTCGCGCCACTCGGCAACTGACGTCCCTTGACGCGCCCCGCTGCAGAGGCGCACAATTCAACACATGGTGAATAACGTCATTGCGATCACCGACCTCCGGGTCGTCCGCGGCGGTCGCGAGGTGCTGCCCGGCATCTCGCTCGACGTCGGCCCGGGCGTGACCGGCCTCCTCGGTCCCAGCGGGTGTGGGAAGTCGACCCTGATGCGCGCCATCGTCGGCGTGCAGAAGGTCGAGTCAGGCGGCGTCGACATCCTCGGGCTCCCGGCCGGCGCCAAGCCGCTGCGCGACCGCGTCGGCTACGTCACGCAGGCCGCGAGCGTCTACGACGACCTGTCCGTCGCCGAGAACCTGCGCTTCTTCGCCAAGGTGCTGGGAGCGGGCGACATCGACCGGAGCGATCACGGCCGTCGATCTCGACAGCCACCGCGACCGGGTCGTCGGCAACCTCAGCGGCGGCCAGCGCTCGCGCGCCAGCCTCGCCGTCGCACTCCTCGGCGACCCCGACGTGCTCGTCCTCGACGAGCCGACGGTCGGCCTCGACCCCGTCCTGCGTCGCGACCTGTGGGCGCTCTTCCACCGGCTTGCCGACCGGGGCAAGGCGGTTCTCGTGTCGAGCCACGTGATGGACGAGGCCGAGCGCTGCGACCGGTTGCTGCTCATGCGAGAGGGACGGATCATCGCCAACGGCACTCCGGACGAGATCCGCGGCGACGCGAGAGACATCGAGGACGCGTTCCTGCGCATCGTGGAAGGGAAGGCGATCGCATGAGGACGCTCGCCGTCGCCGGCCGCGTGCTCACCCAGATCCGCCGCGACCACCGCACCCCGGCCATGCTGCTCGTGCTGCCCTGCCTGCTGATCACCTTGCTGTGGTGGATGTTCCGGGACCTGCCGGGCGAGGCCTTCGACCGCTTCGGGCCCGGCCTGCTCGCGCTGTTCCCCTTCATCGTGATGTTCCTCGTCACCAGCGTCACCACCCTGCGCGAGCGCAGCAGCGGCACCCTCGAACGGCTGCTCTCGATGCCGATGGGCAAGCTGGACTTCCTGCTCGGCTACGCCCCCGGCCTTCGGTGCCATCGCCGCCGTCCAGTCCGCCCTCGCCGTGGCCGTCAGCGTCGGCCTGCTCGGCCTCGACGTCAACGGCCCCGTCTGGTTGCTGGGCGTGGTCGCGATCGTCGACGCCGTCCTCGGTACGGCGTTGGGCCTGTTCGTCTCCGCGTTCGCGGCCACCGAGTTCCGGGCCGTCCAGTTCATGCCGCTCGTCGTGGTGCCGCAGATCCTGCTCTGCGGGCTGTTCGTCGGGCGCGAGACCATGCCCGGCGTGCTCGAGGCGATCAGCAACGTGCTGCCGCTGTCCTACGCCGTCGACGCCATGCAGGAGCTGGTCGGCGCGGCCGACGAGGCCGTCGTGTGGGGCGACATCGGGGTCGTCCTCGGTTTCGCGCTGGCGGGGCTGGCGCTCGGTGCGGCGACCCTGCGTCGCCGTACGGAATGAGGCGTCCCTGACTCGGCCCGACCGGGCCCGTCGGCGTAGCCTGTGCGCCATGTCACTGCTCCGCCAACCGATCCTCCTGCTCGCCAAGAGCGACGCCGTGAAGAAGCTCGTCAGCACCATGCCGGTGTCCTCCGGAATCGTCACGAGCTATGTCCCCGGTGAGACCACCGAGTCGGCCGTCGATGCCACCGCCGGCCTCATCGACGACGGTCTCCGCGTCACCCCCGGACTTCCTCGGCGAGGACACGCTCGACCTCGCGCAGGCCGAGGCCACCGTCGCTGCCTACAAGGAGCTGCTCGCGGACCTCGGCCGTCGCGGCCTCGCCGGCAAGGCGGAGGTCAGCGTGAAGCTCTCGGCCGTCGGCCGGGCGTTGCCCGACAACGGCGAGAAGATCGCGCTGGAGAACGCGCGCGAGATCTGCCGGGCCGCCCGCAACGCCGGGACCACGGTCACCCTCGACATGGAGGACCACACCACCACCGAGTCGACGCTCGGCATCCTGCGCGAGCTGCGCAAGGACTTCCCCGAGACCGGCGCCGTGCTGCAGGCGATGCTGCACCGCACCGAGGCCGACTGTCGCGCGCTGGCCCACGAAGGCTCGCGGGTGCGGCTGTGCAAGGGCGCCTACCACGAGCCCGAGACCGTCGCCTTCCGGGACCGCCTCGACGTCGACAAGTCCTATGTCCGCTGCCTCAAGGTGCTGCTGGGCGGTCAGGGCTACCCGATGATTGCCAGCCACGACCCGCGGATGATCCAGATCGCGTCCTCGCTCGCCAGCCGCTACGGCCGTCGGGCCGGCACCTACGAGTTCCAGATGCTCTACGGCATCCGCCCCGAGGAGCAGAAGCGCCCGGCCGCCGCGGGAGAGACGGTGCGCGTCTACATCCCCTACGGCCGGGGAGTGGTACGGCTACCTCATGCGCCGGATGGCCGAGCGCCCGCAGAACCTCACGTTCTTCCTCCGCTCCCTGATCTCGAAGAAGTAGGCAGCCATGACCACAGCCATCATCGGCGCCGGCGTGATGGGCGAGATGTTGCTCTCCGGGCTCGTCCGGGCGGGTGGACGCGTCGACCAGCTCATGGTGGGGGAGAAGCGTCCCGAGCGCGCCCGTGAGCTCGAGGAGCGGTACGGCGTCGCCGTGGTCTCCAACATCGAGGCGGCCACCAAGGCCGACACCGTCGCGCTGGTCGTGAAGCCCCGGGACATGGAGTCGGTGCTCCGCGAGATCGCGCCGGTGCTGCGCCCGGGCCAGCTGATCGTCAGCCCGGCGGCCGGCATCACCACCGCCTTCATCGAGTCGCACGTGCCCGAGGGCATCGCGGTCGTGCGGGTCATGCCCAACACGCCCGCCCTCGTCGACGAGGGCATGGCCGCCATCTCGCCCGGCTCGCACTGCGACGACGCACACCTCGCCGAGGCGGAGGCGTTGCTCGCCTCGACCGGTCGGGTCGTGCGGGTGCCCGAGAAGCAGCAGGACGCGGTCACCGCGATCAGCGGCTCCGGCCCGGCCTACATCTTCTTCGTCGTCGAGTCGATGATCGAGGCCGGCGTCCATCTCGGCCTGCCGCGCGCCACCGCCTCGGAGCTGGTCATCCAGACCCTCTACGGCTCGGCCACGATGCTCCGCGAGACCGGCACCCACCCGGCGATCCTGCGCGAACAGGTCACCTCGCCCGGCGGCACCACGGCCTCCGCCCTGCGTGAGCTGGAGATCCACAAGGTGCGCGCCGCGTTCCTCGCCGCCATGGAGGCCGCCCGCAACCGCTCGCGCGAGCTCGCCGAGGGATCCTGAGCCTTCCCGCCAGCGCAAAGTCCGACGAGCCCGCTGTCACGCTGCGGACTGAAGGCAGTTCAGCGCGGCGCCGTACGCACTGAGCGTGGCGCTGCCCGCTTCTGGCGCGAACTGCCTCAGTTGAGTAGCAACCTCGCGGACGCCGACGTAGCGGCCGACCTTCCGAGAGTTCCTGTTGCTCTCGAGCGTCTGGGACAGCAGGAACTCTCGGTACGTCGTCGGCCCGGATCAGTGCTGGATCGTCCCCCTCAGGATGCCGGGGATCCAGCACTGTCGTACGGCGATCAGAACCGCAGCTCGTCCAGCGACCGGATCCGGGGCGAGTGCGAGGGGTGCTCGTCGCGACGATCCAGCAGCACGGCGTGCAGCCCTGCGCCGAGGGCGCCCTCGACGTCCGCGACCAACGAGTCGCCGACCATCAAGGCGTCACCGGGCTCGACGCCCAGCCGAGCACACGCGCCCGGGAATGCCGCGGGGTCGGGCTTGCCGAAGGCGAACTCGTCGGACGTGAACACCCGGTCCAGCTCGTCGTCGACGAGCCCGACCCGCTCGAGCTTGAGCCGCTGGTGCGCGTGGTCGCCGTTCGTCAGGACCGCAGCGCACAGGCCGGCCGCCCGCACCCGGCGTAGGGCGGGGACGGCATCGGAGAAGGTGGTCCAGCTGGCGTGGTAGACCGCGCTGTAGCCGAGGAACGCCTCGTCCGCGGCGGCGTCGTCCGCGAGGTCCGGGTGGGGGAGGAACTCCCGCACGCGTGCTCGCCGCTGCCCGTCGAAGGTGAGCTCACGCAGCTGGTAGGCGCGGTAGTGCGGGGTTGCGATCGCCGACCGTGTGAGCGCGATCTCCTCGTCGCTGCCGGCCAGTCCGTTGGCCCGACCCCACTCGATGCTGGCCGTCCGGGCGGCCGAGGTGTGGTCGACCGGGGGTGTCGTCGAGGTCGAAGATCACCGCGTGCATGTGCCCATCCCACACCGTCCGGCCAGCGGTGGCTCACCGGGGGTTGCCGCCGCGTCGGAGTAGCCTGCGCGACATGGTGGACTGCTCCGGACCGGCGTCGGTCGTCTTCGACCCCGCGCTGACGGAGTACAACTTCGGTCCGTCGCACCCGATGTCCCCGATCCGGGTAGACCTCACGATGCGCCCGGCCGACGAGCTCGGTGTGCTGGCCGGACTGACCGTGGTGCCGGCGCCGATGGCCGACGAGAAGCGGATCGCCACGGTGCACACCCGGGGGACTCATCGACGCCGTCACGCGCATGGGGATCGAGGGGGGCGAGGACGCGGCCCACGGCCTCGGCAGCGACGACAACCCCGTCTTCCCCGACATGCACACCGCCGCGGCGCACGTCGTCGGCGGGACCGTCGAGGCCTGCCGGCAGGTGCTGAGCGGCGAGTCGCTGCACAGCGCCAACATCGTCGGCGGGCTGCACCACGCCATGGCCGACCGCTCGAGCGGCTTCTGCATCTACAACGACATCGCCGTCGGGATCCAGTTCCTGCTCGACAGCGGCGTCGAGCGCATCGCCTATGTCGACATCGACGTCCACCACGGCGACGGCGTCGAGAAGATCTTCTACGACGATCCGCGGGTGTTGACGATCTCCCTGCACGAGACCGGCCAGATGCTCTTCCCGGGCACCGGCTTCCCACAGGACACCGGCGGCGAGGGGGCCGAAGGGACCTCGGTCAACGTCGCCCTGCCGCCGGGGACTGCCGACGGTGGCTGGCTGCGCGCCTTCCACGCCGTCGTCCCGCCACTGCTGCGCGAGTGGAAGCCTCAGGTCCCGGTCACCCAGCACGGCTGCGACTCCCACATGGAGGACCCGCTTGCCCACCTGATGCTCAGCGTCGACGGCCAGCGCGCCGCCTACCTCGCCCTCCACGACCTCGCCCACGAGCTCTGCGACGGCAAGTGGGTCGTCACCGGCGGTGGCGGCTACGCCCCCGGTCGAGGTGGTGCCGCGTGCCCGGACGCACCTGCTCGCGATCGTCGCCGGCGCGCCCCTCTCGCCCGCCACCGAGACGCCCGCCGCCCGGCGTGCCCACGTCGAGGAGACCTTGGGTCGTACGGCGCCGCACCGACTCACCGACGGCCGCAACCCCGCCTATCGCGACTGGTCGGGCGGCTACGACCCCGAGACCTCGGCTGGACCGGGCGATCATGGCCACGCGGACCGAGATATTTCCCCTCCACGGGCTCGACCCGTACCCGTAATCAACGCGACACGCCGTACGTCCCACAAGTTTCTCTAGTAACACCCTTCCCCACAGGTCACATTGGCCCTATCTTTGCGAAAAGAGCGCCACGAACTTGTGACACCGGTGGGGGAAGCCGGTGCCGTTGCGCAGAAGGAATGGTGCACAAATGGCTCCCAACCAGCTCGGAGACATGTCGGACGTCGTCTTCCTGACGATCGCCGAGGTGGCCGCCAAGATGCGCGTGTCGAAGATGACCGTCTATCGACTCGTCCACAACGCGGAGCTGCCAGCCGTCCGAGTCGGCCGCTCGTTCCGAGTGACCGAGCACGACGTCAACGAGTACCTGCGCAAGAGCTTCTACAACGCAGGCTGAGCTCGGCGCAGACCCTCCGCGGACACCGATTCTCGCTTCCCGCGCGGCCAGTAGGCTGTGCGGGTCGCGCGGGCACCTGCCTGTGCGCCGCGCCCGCATCGGTTTGCGAGCGCGCAGGTTCGTGAAAGGTTTTTTCGTGGGTTCTGTCATCAAGAAGCGGCGCAAGCGTATGGCCAAGAAGAAGCACCGCAAGCTGCTCAAGAAGAGCGCGTGCAGCGTCGCAAGCTCGGCAAGTAAGCCCCTGCCGCTATGGGACGGGTCGTGCTGGTCACCGGGATCTCCCGGGACATCGGTCGCCGCTTCGCGCGCTGCCGCCAGCGACCCGTCCATAGATCGCGTCATCGGCGTCGATGTCGTCCCGCCCCGCGGTGACATCGGCGAGGTGTCGTTCGTGCGCGCCGACATCCGCAGCCCCGTCATCGCGAAGGTGCTCGCCAAGGAGGACGTCGACACCGTCGTCCACATGAGCGTCATCGCGACCCCCGGCACGGCCGGCGGTCGCAACACGATGAAAGAGCTCAACGTCATGGGCACGATGCAGCTCCCGGCTGCCTGCCAGAAGTCGCCGACGCTGCAGAGCCTCGTCGTGAAGTCGACGACCACGATGTACGGCGCCAGCTCGCGTGACCCCGCGATGTTCACCGAGGAGATGGGACCCAAGCGGGTTCCCGGCTCCGGCTACGCCAAGGACGTCTACGAGGTCGAGGGTTACGTCCGCGGCTTCGCGCGTCGGCGTCCCGACGTCAACGTCACCACGATCCGCGCGGCCAACGTGATCGGCCCGCACGTCGTCAGCCCCATCACCAGCTACTTCCGGCTGCCGGTGGTCCCGCGGGTGCTCGGCTTCGACCCGCGGTTGCAGTTCCTGCACGAGGACGACCTGCTCGACGTGCTGAGGCACGCGGCTGTCTCCGATGTCCCCGGCACGTTCAACGTCGCCGGCGACGGCATGCTGATGCTCTCGCAGGCGATCCGTCGCCTGAACAAGTCGACCGTCTCGTTGCCGCCCTTCGCGCTCGGCCGCCTCGGCTCGGTCCTGCGCCGGGCCCGGGTCGCCGACTTCTCGCCGGAGCAGCTCGGCTTCCTGACCTACGGTCGCGGGGTCGACACGACGCGGATGCGCGAGGTGCTGGGCTTCGAGCCCCGCTTCACCACCGCGAGCGCCTTCGCCGACTTCGGCGTCTCGCTCGGTGTGCCTCTCAGCGACAACACACTGGTTCCTGCTCCGAAGGGTGAGGCCCGTGTCTGACGCCATCAACTCCGACGCGCGACTCCGACGCCCGTGTCATCCCGATCGGCACCAGCGGCCGCCCCGGTCGCGGCACCGGTCGCGACCGCCCGTCCTCGGCCGCGCGCAGCTCCGGCCGGCCCCGCCAAGCAGTCCGCGAAGAAGGCGGCGGCCCTGCGCAAGCCGGCGGCCCGCAAGCCGGCCGTGCCCGAGACGCCCGCCACCGAGCCCGAGTCCCGTCCGGCCGCCACCAGCGAGGAGCGTCACCCGCTGGCCGGCGTGCCGATCGGCGACTGGCTCTCCGCCTTCCGGGGCGCGTCGGTCGAGGTCTTCGGCGACCAGTGGGAGCGCGCCCGGCCGAGATGATGGCCTTCATGCGCCGTCGCCTCTCGGGTGAATACGTCGTCGACGAATACGGCTTCGACGCCGAGATCACTGAGCGGTTCATGCTGGCCGCGCTGCGCCCGATCGCCGAGAAGTGGTTCCGGGTCGAGGTCCGCGGCGTCGAGAACATCCCGGCCACCGGTGGCGCCCCCGGTCGTGTCCAACCACTCCGGCACCGTGCCCGTCGACGGCCTGATGACGATGCTCAAGATCCACGACGAGACCGGCCGGTTCCTGCGCCCCCTCGGCGCCGACACCGGTCTTCAAGCTGCCCGTTGTCAGCACCCCGGCCCTGCAAGGGCGGCGCGACCCCGGCCTGCAGCGAGGACGCCGAGCGCATGCTGTCGGGTGGCGAGCTCGTGGGCGTCTGGCCCGAGGGCTTCAAGGGCATCGGCAAGCCGTTCAGCGAGCGCTACAAGCTGCAGCGCTTCGGTCGTGGTGGCTTCGTCTCGGCCGCGCTGCGCACCGGTGTGCCGATCATCCCGCTGTCGGTCGTCGGCGCCGAGGAGATCTATCCCCTCGTCGGCAACATCCCGTCACTGGCGCGGTTGCTGGGAGTCCCCTACATCCCGATCACGCCGTTCTTCCCGCTGCTCGGACCGCTCGGCCCCGGTGCCGCTGCCGTCCAAGTGGCTGCTCGAGTTCGGCGAGCCGATCCGCACGGACGCCTACGACGCGGTCGAGGCCGACGACCCGATGCTGGTCTTCAACGTCACCGACCGGGTGCGCGAGACGATCCAGCAGACCCTCTACACCCTCCTGCGCGAACGGCAGAACGTCTTCCGCTGACCCTGCAGTGGCCGTCAGGGGAGCACGGGGTCGGTGACCCCGTCGACCGTTCCCTGCACCCCGTCGACGGTGCCGTCGAGCGTGGTGCCCACGTCGGTGAGCACCGGTCGGTGACCGGGAGCCCGCCGAGGGCCGTCGACAGGTCGCCGGTCAGCAGCCCGGGTGACGTCGTTGACCGGCTTCTTCACGTCGACCTTGGGAACGGTCGGCGTCGGCGACGCGGTGGCCGTGGGAGTCGGGGTGGGCACCGCGAGGTCGGGCACCTTGAGGTTGTCGGTCTCCCTGCCCGGAGACCGGGTCGGGCTTGGTGGGCTCGGGCACGACCGGCTCGACCGGCTCGAGCAGGCCGGGGTTCTGGCTCGCGGCGACGATCACCGTCGTCACGCTGGACGACGCATTGCCCGCGGAGAGCAGGTTGGGCGGGATCGACGTCACGGAGCCACCGCAGACCGGGCAGGCCACGCTGGCCCGGCGGTCGATGCCGGCCGGGGGACTCCCCGGCCTCGACCGGGCTCCCCGCGCGCCGACTCGGGCACCTCTGACTCCAGCTCGGAGAGGCGGTCCATGCTCGAAGCCGTGAACGAGCGGAGCTCCGTGATCAGGGCTTCGTCGCCGGTTTCGGCGTACGCCGCAAGCAGCGCGTCCGAGGCATCGCCGGCCCGGTCGATGAAGGTCTTGAGGGTGGCGTCGACGGCACTGATGCTGGCCGGGTTGCCGCGCTCGGTGAGGTCGCGGACCTCGTCGAGCCGACCACGCGCGTTGGCGAGGAGGGCCCGGCCCCGGGTGGCGTCGTCGCGCGCGATGCCGGTCTGCGCCTCCTCGATGGCCCGCTTGACGGGGTAGAGCGACTCGCCCGGCAGTGCGGTCTGGGCGGCGACGGCCATCGAGGTGGTGGCGCCCGGGAGGGCCGCTGTCCCGAGGACCGCCAGGCCAGCCGGCGGTCGCGGCGGTAGGACCGGACGGGGAGCATGAGCCGCTGCTCGGTGGCGGTGAGCGGACGGGCGGCCTGCGGCAGCAGCGCCGTGTCGGCCTCCGCCATCAGGCGCACCCGCAGGTCGGAGACGAAGTCGGATCGTGGCGTGGGCTGCGGCATCGCTCGCAGGTCGCGCACGAGGGCGAGCAGGGCAGCGAAATCCTTCGCATCCTGCTCGGTGAGCGGACGCGAGATCGCCGCGTCGAACTCCTCTGCACGTCGCCGCGTCGAGAAAGGCCCTGTCATTGCTGTTGTCCTTGGGTTCGCTGGCCGCCTGTGGCAGCCGGTCGGTGCCCCTCCATCGAGCCAAACGACGCGGTGAGGAAGGAAGTTACGCGCTGGACTGGACCAGTCGTCATAGGTCTCGCATCCCTTCGGGCATCAGCTTGGCGAGGTTGCGCACACCGCGGAGCTGGAGCTGCTTGACGGCGCCGTCGGAGCGGCCCCGGGGCTGGGCCGTCTCGGCAATGCTGAGGCCTTGCAGGAAGCGCATGATCAGGCACTCGCGCTGCTCGGTCGGCAGCTCGGTGAGGGCCTTGAGGAGCACCTCGTTGGTCAGCCCGGCGAGCACCGCCGACTCGGGTCCCTCGGTCACGTCGTCGTGCAGGCTCATGTCCTCGGTGGTCATCTCGAGGCGGGTGCGGCCGGCCTTGAAGTGATCGGTGGTGAGGTTGCGCGCGATCGTCATCAACCGAGCGCCGAAGTCGCGCCCCTGCCAGCGGAAGTTGTTCATGCTGCGCAGCGCGCGGAAGAACGTGTCGGCCGTCAGGTCCTCGGCCAGCGTCGCGGACCGGGTGCGGTAGTAGAGGAATCGGTAGACCGAGGGTTGGTAGTGGTCGTAGAGCAGGCCGAAGGCGTCCTTGTCGCCGCTGCGTGCGAGCTCGACCGGGGCGATCAGCCGGCTGCGGTCCGCCTCGTCCTCCTCCGAGGACGTGGCCCGGTCGGCGTCGCCGTACTCCCCACCGCCGGCCCCGGGACCTGCAGCCGGTGAGGTCGCCGCCTCGGACAGGAGTACGGCGAAGTGTCGGCCCTGCGGTGCGGCAGTTGCCGGGGTCAGGGACGGCTGCAGGGTCGGCGACAGGGCCAGTGCCACGGCGCGCCGCAGCGTCGAGCCCAGCCGACAAGTCCGTGTCGCGCCACATGTCCGTGAAACCCCTCCCGGGTGCGGTCGTGGACCTGACCGCTACTCCAGAGTAAGTGCGCAGTCGAGTGTTGTGAACCGCGTCTCAGTGTCGGCGCGCCCGCACGGCCGCGCCGGCCGCCACGGCACCGCTCACTCCGCCGGCCGCAGCCGCGACCACGAGGCCGGCCCGGGCGGCCTTGCGACCGGTGCGGTAGTCGCGGATCCGCCACCCCTGCGCCTTCGCGTGGGCGCGCAGCTTGGAGTCGGGGTTGATGGCGATCGGGGTGCCGACCATGGAGAGCATCGGCAGGTCGTTGTAGGAGTCGGAGTAGGCCGAGCAGCGGCTCAGGTCCGAGCCTTCGCGGGCGGCCAGCGCCTTGATCGCCTCAGCCTTCGCGGGGCCGTGCAGCATGTCGCCGACGAGCCGGCCGGTGTAGACGCCGTCCTCGTGCTCGGCGACGGTGCCCATCGCGCCGGTGAGCCCGAGCCGACGGGCGATGATCGAGGCGATCTCGATGGGGGCGGCCGTGACCAGCCAGACCCGCTGGCCCCGGGTCGAGGTGCAGCTGGGCGAGGGCGCGGGTGCCCGGCCAGATGCGGTGCTGCATGCCCTCGTCGAAGACCTCTTCGCCGATCTCCCGGAGCTCCCGGACGGTGTGCCCGGCGATGAAGCTCAGCGCGGAGTTGCGGGCCTCGGCGACGTGCTCGGGGTCCTCGACGCCGACCACGCGGAAGTAGGTCTGCTTCCGGGCGGCGCCGATGATGTCGCGGGTCGAGAAGAACTTGCGCCGGTGCAGCCCCCGGGCGAGGTGGAAGATGCTCGCGCCCTGCATCACCGTGTTGTCGACGTCGAAGAACGCGGCCCCGGTGGCGTCGCTCGGCATGTCCAGCGCGGTCTCCACCTCGGCGGCCGCGGCTGCTGCTTCACCGGCCAGTGTGGAGCGCTGCTGCAGGTTCAGTCGGCGGGGTTTTTCAGGCGGCGTCACGTCGGTCAGCGTAGCCGCGCAAGCCTGCGCGCAGGCGTAGTACGTGTGGAAGTATCGGCCCATGCTGCCGACCGATCTCGCCGACCTCGTGCTCCGTGCGTCGGAGGAGGCGCCGTCTCGACTGGCAGTGGTCGAGTCGGGCGGTCGCGGCCGCACCCGGCTGCAGCTCGAGGAGGAGGTGGCGTCGTTCGCCACCGGCCTGAGCTCCCTCGGGATCCCGGCCGGCGCCCGGGTGATGCTCGTGGTCGGCAACCGGCTCGAGTTCGTCACGAGCTACCTCGGTGTCCTGCGGGCGCAGGTCGTCGCCGTACCCGTCAATCCGCGGTCGACCGCCGACGAGCTGGCCCGGATGATCGCCGACTCCGGCACCCGGCTGGTCGTGGCCGACCCGTCGTCCCTCGGAGTCCGTTCGCGCGGCCTGCGCGCAGGTCACCGCCGCTCTCGACGGCGGCGAGACCGACCTCGAGGACGACCTCGTCGGCCGCGCCCACCGGCCGCGGATCGTCGTCATCGACACTGCGCCACTCGAGGGCGAGGTGGCGTACGCCGACGTGCTCGCCACCGAGGCACGCGACATCCCGCCCCTGCGCGACCCGGAGAAGCTGGCCGCCCTGCTCTACACCAGCGGCACGTCGGGTCGCCCGCGCGCCGCGATGCTCACCCACCGCGCGTTGCTCGCGAACATCGACCCAGTCGGCGAGGTCGAGCCGCAGATGATCCACGGCGACGACGTGGTGCTCGGCGTGCTGCCGCTCTTCCACGTCTACGGCCTCAACGCGGTGCTCGGCAGCGTCCTGCGCTTCCGCGCCAAGCTGCTGCTCGTGGAGCACTGGGACCCCGTCGCCGTCCTCGACCTGATCGAGGACGAGGCGGTCAGTGTGCTGCCGATCGCCCCGCCGGTCTTCGCCCACTGGCGCGGCGTCGAGGACCCGGCCGACCGGCTGGGCCCCGTCCGCCTCGTGCTCTCCGGCTCCGCGCCGCTGCCGCCCGAGGTGATCGAGGAGTTCACCGCACTCACCGCGATCCCGGTCCACCGGGGCTACGGCCTCACCGAGGCGTCGCCGGTCGTGACCAGCACGCTGTGCAGCCGAGGCGCTCCAGAACGGTTCTGTCGGGGCCGCACTGCCCGGCATCGAGATCCGCCTCGTCGACGAGACCTACCACCTCATCGAGAGCGAGGACCCGGGCGAGATCCAGATCAAGGGCGCCAACCTCTTCAGCGGCTACTGGCCCGACGGCTCGGGCGGCCCGAGCGACGAGGGCTGGTGGCCGACCGGGGACGTCGGCTTCCTCGACGCGACCGGTGACCTCTTCCTCGTCGACCGGGTCAAGGAGCTGGTGATCGTCAGCGGCTTCAACGTCTATCCTTCCGAGGTCGAGGACGTCATCCGCGAGGTGTCGGGGGTCCGTGACGCGGCCGTCATCGGGGTCACCGACGACGTCACGGGCGAGGCCGTCGTGGCCTACGTCGTGGCGGAGGCCGACCCCACCGACGGACTGGGCGACGGGCTCGCCGACGTGGTCCGTGAGCACGCCGCCGCCCGGTTGGCGCGCTTCAAGCAGCCGAGCCGGATCGAGGTCGTGGACGAGCTGCCGCTCACCGTCACCGGCAAGGTGCAGAAGGGTCGGCTGCGCGGGATCGAGCGCCGGCGCCAGCTGGGACTGCTGGAGTGAGCCAGCCCGGGGTCGAGCCTCGCGTCACTCTCTACAGCCGCGCGGGCTGCCACCTGTGCGCGGAGGCGCGGGTCGTCATCGAGGCCGTCTGCCTCGAGCTGGGCGAGTCCTTCTCCGAGGTCGACATCGACACCGACCCGGCCCTGCAGGACCGATTCACCGACGAGGTGCCGGTGACGTTCGTCGACGGACGACAGCACGACTTCTGGCGGGTCGATCCCCAGCGGCTGCGTGCGGCTCTCCGCGCCTGAGGCCCCGCGTGCGGTGGGTCATCTCACATGTGCTAGCCCTGCGCCATCGCTCAGTTTGTTCTCCCGTTCACAAACTCTTACAGTGATCGCGCCGGCTCGACCTCACACGGGTTTCCCACACCCGGGATCGAGCCGACTGGAGAGAAGATGCAGTGAGTGCACGGACGTCCAACGACCACGCCCGGGACATTCCCGAGGCCACTGTCGCTCGGCTACCCGTCTATCTACGTGCCCTGATCACGCTTGCCGAGCAGGACATCGAGACCTGCTCCTCCGAGGAGCTCGCGGCCGCGGCCGGCGTCAACTCCGCCAAGCTCCGCAAGGACCTCTCCTACCTCGGCAGCTACGGCACCCGCGGCGTCGGCTACGACGTGGAATACCTCCGCTACCAGATCGCCCGCGAGATCGGCGTGACCCGGGACTGGCCGGTCGTCATCGTCGGCATCGGAAACCTCGGCCACGCGCTCGCCAACTACCTCCGGCTTCCGCAGCCGCGGCTTCCGCGTCGTCGCACTGCTCGACGCCGATCCCGACCGGCACGACGAGGTCGTTGCCGGCGTCGACGTACGCCCCTTCAGTGAGCTCGAGGCGATCGTCGTCGAGCACGGCGTCGCGATCGGCGTCATCGCCACCCCGGCCCCGGCCGCGCAGGACGTCGCCGACCGGATGGTCGAGGCCGGTGTCACCAGCATCCTCAACTTCGCGCCGACCGTTCTCTCGGTGCCCGACGGCGTCGACGTACGCAAGGTCGACCTGTCGATCGAGCTGCAGATCCTCGCCTACCACGTGCAGCGCAAGGCCGCGGCGAGCCCGGCCGCCGACGTCACGGAGGACTCCGCATGAGCGTTCTGGTCGTGGGGGTCTCCCACAAGTCGGCTCCGGTCGCGCTGCTCGAGAAGCTGGCGCTCGACGCGCCCGGCGTCACCAAGCTGGTCGACGACCTGATGGGCAGCGAGCACGTCGGTGAGGCGACCGTGATCTCCACGTGCAACCGCCTCGAGGTGTACGCCGATGTCGACCGCTTCCACGGCAGCGTGGAAGAGGTGTCGCGACTCCCGGTCGAGCGCGCCGGTGAGTCGACCGAGGCGCTCATCCCGCACCTCTACGTCCACTACGACGACGGCGCGGTCTCCCACCTCTTCAACGTCGCCTCCGGCCTCGACTCGATGGTCGTCGGCGAGGGGCAGATCCTCGGCCAGACCCGCGAGGCGCTGCGGATGGGCCGGGAGCTCGGCTCCGTCGGACCCGCCCTCAACGTGCTCTTCCAGCAGGCGCTGCGCGTCGGCAAGCGCTCGCACGCCGAGACCGACATCGACCGCGCCGCGCCCTCACTCGTCACCGCCGCCCTCGAGCGGATCCCGGGCTCGGTCGCCGGTCGCCGCGTCGTGGTCGTCGGTGCGGGAGCGATGGCCTCGCTCGCCATCTCGACCGTCCACCGCCTCGGTGCCAGCGAGATCTCCGTCGTCAACCGCAGCAGCGACAACGCCGAACGGCTGGCTCGGGAGTACGCCGCCCGGTCGCTGCCGCTCGTCGACCTGAGCGCCGCCCTTGCCGACGCCGACGTGGTCGTCTCCTGCACCGGTGCCTCCGGCGTGCTGATCACCCGCGACGCCCTCGCGACGGCCCGGGTCGGCGTCGAGACGCCGCTGGCGATCATCGACCCGGCCCTTCCGCACGACGTCGAGCCGACCGTCGCCTCCCTCGATGGCGTGAGCCTCGTGGGCCTCGCCTCCCTCGCCGAGGACCTCCGCGACTCCTCCGCGGCCCGCGAGGTGGAGGGGGTGCGCGCGATCGTCGCCCGGGAGATCGCCGCGTTCCTGTCGGCCCGCCACCCGGGCCAGCGTCACCCCCACCGTCATCGCCCTCCGCTCGATGGCCACCTCGGTGGTCGACGCGGAGATGGAGCGGCTCGCCTCCCGGCTGCCCGACCTCGACGACGCCACCCGCGCCGAGGTGCTGCACACCGTGCGCCGCGTCGCCGACAAGCTCCTCCACGAGCCGACCGTCCGCGTCAAGGCGCTCGCCAACGAGACCGGCGCCGTGTCGTACGCCGCCGCGCTGGCCGAGCTCTTCGCGCTCGACCCCGATGCCGTCGACGCGGTCACCCGGGCCGGCGTGGCCGAGGAGGGACGCCAGTGACCACCGCCATCCGCCTCGGCACCCGCCGGTCCCTGCTCGCCACCACCCAGTCCGGCCACGTCGCCGACTTGATTCGCGAGCGCCCGGGGCGTGAAGTTGAGCTCGTGGAGATCACCACCGAGGGCGACACCAACACCGCTCCGCTGGCCACCATTGGCGGCACCGGGGTGTTCGTCAGCGCGCTGCGCGACGCTGCTCCGGGGCGAGGTGGACGTGGCCGTCCACTCGCTCAAGGACCTGCCCACGACCCCGGCCGAGGGCATCAGCCTCGTCGCCGTACCCACCCGGGAAGACCCGCGCGACGTCGTCGTCGCCCGCGACGGCCTGACCCCGGGCGAGCTGCCCGTGGGCAGCCGCGTCGGCACCGGCTCGCCGCGTCGCGCCGCCCAGCTCGAGGCCCTCGGGCTCGGCGTCGAGGTCGTCGAGATCCGCGGCAACGTGGACACTCGCATCGGCAAGGTCGCGAGCGGTGACTACGACGCCGTGCTGCTCGCCCGCGCCGGGCTGGCCCGCCTCGGTCGCGTCGACGAGGCCACCGAGGTGCTCGACCCGCTGCAGATGCTCCCGGCCCCCGGCCGGGTGCGCTGGCGATCGAGTGCCGCGCGTCCGACACCGACCACGGTCGCAGACCTCGCCGTCCTCGACGACCACGCCACCCGGGCCGCGGTCACCGCGGAGCGCGCCGTGCTCGCCACCCTCGAGGCCGGTTGCTCGGCACCGCTCGGCGCACTCGCCGAAGTGGTCGAGGGCGACGACGGTGACGAGCTGTGGATCAGGGCGATCGTCCTGTCGCCGGACGGCGCACTTTCGATCCGGATGAGCGCCACCGGCCGGGTCGACGACGCCGTCGCCACCGGCCACCGCCTCGCGAGCGACATGCTCGCCGACGGCGCCGCAGATTTGATGGAAGCAGCACCAGTGAGGAAGCAGTCATGACGCGAGCACAGAGCGCCCAGTCCACCCCCACCGCCACCAAGGGCTGGGTCTCCTTCGTCGGCAGCGGTCCGGCGACCCCGGCCTCATGACAGTGCGCGCGGTGGAGCTGCTGCGCGACGCCGAAGTGATCGTCACCGAGTCGCCCGAGCACGTCGACTCGGTGCGGGCCCTGCTGACCCTCACCGAGGACGGGCCGTTGCTCGTCGACGGCGGCTTCGGCGAGGACGGCCAGCCGCTGACCCACGCCGCGCGTGCCAAGGTCGTGGTCAAGCACGGCAAGAAGAGCCGCGTCGTGCGCCTGATGACCGGCGACCCGTTCCTCTACGCCTCCGGTCCCGAAGAGGCGCAGGCATGCGTCAAGGCCGGCGTCGGCTTCGACATCGTCCCCGGCGTCTCGTCGGTCTCCGCGGTCCCGGCCTACGCCGGCATCCCGCTGACCACCAAGGACCACCGCGAGATGGCCGTCGTCACCTGCGGCCCGAAGGTCGACTGGAGCCAGTACGCCGACGACCGCACGCTCGTCCTGCTGTCGGCCGTCGGCACCATCGGTGAGATCGCCACC
Source organism: Nocardioides sp. B-3 (assembly GCF_024703895.1). GTDB lineage: Bacteria > Actinomycetota > Actinomycetes > Propionibacteriales > Nocardioidaceae > Nocardioides. Next base: position 1,336,893 of record NZ_CP087968.1, on the reverse strand, counting down.
GCGCTCGTCGCTGCGGGTCGCCCCGCCGAGACCCCGGTCGCGATGACCCGCGTCGGCACCACCACCGAGCAGTCGACCGTCACCTCCACGCTGGCCGACGTCGCCGCTGACGCCCGGGCCGCCCGCATCGCGCCGCCGGCGATCACCGTCATCGGCAAGGTCGTCGACCTGCGCGAGACCCTGTCGTGGTTCGAGACCAAGCCGCTCTTCGGTTGGCGCATCCCGGTGCCGCGCACCAAGGAGCAGGCCGGTTCGCTGTCGCGCCGCGTGCGTGAGTACGGCGCCGTGCCGGAGGAGGTCCCGACCATCTCCGTCGAGCCGCCGCGCAACCCGCTGCAGATGGACAAGGCCGTCCGCGGCCTCGTCGAGGGCCGCTACGAGTGGATCGCCTTCACCTCGGTCAACGCGGTCAAGGCCGTGCGCGAGAAGTTCGAGGAGTACGGCCCGGACGCCCGCGCGTTCTCCGGCCTGAAGATCGCCGCCGTCGGTGACAAGACCGCCGAGGCCATCGCCGCCCGGGGCCTGCGCGCCGATCTCGTGCCGACGGGCGAGCAGTCCGCTGCCGGTCTGCTGGCCGACTGGCCGCCGTACGACGACGTGCTGGACCCGATCAACCGGGTCTTCCTGCCGCGCGCCGACATCGCCACCGAGAACCTCGTCGCCGGCCTGATCGACCTGGGCTGGGAGTGCGACGACGTCACGGCCTACCGCACGGTGCGCGCCACCCCGCCGCCCGCGGAGACCCGCGACGCGATCAAGAGCGGCAAGTTCGACGCCGTCGTCTTCACCTCGTCCTCGACCGTGCGCAACCTCGTCGGCATCGCCGGCAAGCCGCACCCCTCGACGATCATCGCGGTCATCGGGCCGGCCACGGCGAAGACAGCGGAGGAGCACGGCCTGCGCGTCGACGTACTCGCCTCGAAGCCCGACGTGGAGGTCCTCGTGGACGCCCTCGCCGACTTCGGTGCCAGCCGTCGCGTCGACATGCTGGAGGCGGGCGAGCCCGTCACCAAGCCGAGCGAGCGCAAGCCCACCGCCCGTCGCAAGGGCGCGCGAAGTAGGTTCATGGGTGGCGGTGAGTGACCCACATTTTCCCGGTGGATCTTGTGGCTGGCTCACCGCTCACTCGGCGAGTGTCGCCCGACCCGCCCGGCGGTGCACAGGCCACATTCGCAGCTCGCAGAATGTGGCTGACTCACCGCTGAAACGGGACCCGAGGGGGAATTGTGGACGAAGTCAACGAGATCACCGGGCCGGTCATCCGGCCGCGACGACTGCGGCGTACCCCGGCGATCCGGCGCCTCGTCAGCGAGACGACGGTCCGGGCCAGCCAGCTGATCCTGCCGGTGTTCGTCCGCGAGGACATCACCGAGCCGGTGCCGATCACCACGATGCCGGGCGTCGTCCAGCACACGCGCGACTCGCTCAAGAAGGCAGCCGCTGAGGCGGCCGAGCTGGGCCCGGGCGGGATCATGCTCTTCGGCATCCCGACGACGAAGGACGCGGTCGGCAGCGGCGCCCTCGACCCGAGCGGCATCCTCAACCTCGCCATCAACGACGTGGTCGCCGAGGTGGGCGACACCCTGACCGTGATGAGCGACCTGTGCCTCGACGAGTTCACCGATCACGGGCACTGCGGGCTGCTGACGCCCGACGGTGAGGTCGACAACGACAAGACGCTTGCTGCGTACGCCGAGATGGCCATCGCGCAGGCCGAGGCCGGCGTCGACATGGTCGGACCCAGCGGGATGATGGACGGCCGGGTCGCGGTGGTCCGGCAGGCGCTCGACGCCGCCGAACACTCCGGCGTCTCGATCCTGGCCTACTCCGCGAAGTACGCCTCCGCCTTCTTCGGTCCCTTCCGCGAGGCCGTGAACTCCTCGCTCGACGGCGACCGGCGCACCTACCAGCAGGACCCGGGCAACGTCCGCGAGGGCGTGCGTGAGGCGCTGCTCGACGTGGCGGAGGGTGCCGACATCGTGATGGTGAAGCCGGCGCTCGCCTATCTCGACGTCGTGGCGCGCGTGCGCGACGCGGTGGACGTGCCCGTGGCGGCGTACAACATCTCGGGGGAGTACGCCATGGTCGAGGCCGCTGCCGCCAACGGCTGGATCGATCGCGACGCCGCCGTCCTCGAGACGCTCACCTCGATCCGTCGTGCCGGTGCCGACGTGATCCTGACCTACTGGGCCGCCGACGCGGCCCGCCTGCTCGCTCGCTGATCGAGTCGGCGCAAGTTGCACGCCGAGTCGGCGCAAGTTGCACGCCGGGTCGGCGTGAGTTGCGCCGACTCGGTGGTTGGTTTGCGCCGACTCGGCACGACAAAGGCCCGCCGGAGAACCGGCGGGCCTTCGTGGTTGATCGAGTGACTACGGCGCCATCAGGTCGGCGACGCAGGCGTTCAACGCCTCCGGGTCGAGCGCCGAGATGCCGCTGGCAACGCACTGCGTCGTGGCCTGCGCGACGGTGAGCACACGGTCGAGCGGCGTGACCGAGGTGGTCGGCAGCGGCGGCAGCGTCGTGGGGACCGGGAGGACCGGGGTCTTGGTCGCGGTCGGCGTGGGAGTCGGCGTCGGGGTCGGCGTCGGCTTCGCGGTGGGCGTGGCGGTGGCGGTCGGCGTGGCCGTCGCGGTGGGCGTCTTGGAGCCACTGCGGATGATGGCCTTGCCCCGGCCCTTGTTGCCCGTGCGAGCCGGCGCGTTGGTCGGGCCGGTCGTGTTGGGCAGGAAGACGCCGGCCGACGTGGTGCCGTTGGGCACGGACGTGAAGTCGCCGTCCATGTAGGCCTGCATGATCGAGATCACCGAGTCGACATAGTCGTTGGAGTGGTTGTAGCGGTAGACGCTGGCGCGCTGGCCCCGGTCGGTCGACAGGTCGTCGTCGCCCGAGCAGAGGTAGACCGAGGTCGCGAGCGCGGCGTCGTCGATGTCCTGCGGGTTGCGCTTGCCGTCGTTGTCGCCATCGACGCCGACGACCGACCGAGTCGACGGGATGAACTGCATCGGGCCGACCGCGCGGTCGTACTTGGTGTCGGAGTCGTATTGACCGGCGTCGGTGTCGAGGATGTTCTGCGTGTTGTTCTTGCCGTTGAGCGCGATGCCGTAGATGCCGGGCTGGGCGACGCCCTCGTCGCTGAGGGTGTTGCCGCCGAAGCGACCGTGGTCGGACTCGACCCGGCCGATGGCCGCGATCAGCTGCCACGGGATCTCGCACGTCTTGTCGGCGGTGTTGATCACGGCCTCGGCGCGCTGGTAGGCGGCGAGCGCGGCCGACGGGATGCCGCTGGTCGAGGCGGTGGCGATGATCTGGCTGGTGTCGCCGGTCGCTGCCGCGGGGGCCACGGAGGTGGGGGAGGAGACGCTGGCCGGAGCCTCGATCGCCTGCGTCGGCACGGTGCTGCCGTCGGGCAGGGTGGTCGGTGCCTCGTCGGCGCTGGCCGAGCCGACGCCGATACCGGTCAGGCTGGCGGTCCGGGCCGCGGAGAGTACCCGCAAGCGGAATGATCGCCGTGGCCTTGTGCAGGCGGCTGAATGCTGGCATGTCTGGAAACTCCCATTTGGGTAACGCTCGGAATCCGTGCACGCGACTCCCTCAAGCACGCGCATGGCTCTCAACGAATGTTGTCACAGGGAGTTACGAAACGACACCCCGCTGTGACGGCGGACACAATTGGCCCCTCCAGCCACCCTTGAGACGGCGGGAACCCGTGGCCATGACGCCAGTTTCCAAACCCGGTGCGAGATGGCTTGGCGTCCAAGGGACAATGACGCAGTGACAATGCGTCCCGTCCCCCTGTCCAGCACGCTCTTCGAGCGGGGCCCGAGCGGTGACGCCGGGTGGTGTGAACTCGCCCGTCCGCGCGTTCAACGCCGTCGGCGGCACCCCGCGCTTCATCCGCAGTGCCCGTGGCGCGTGGCTGACCGACGTGGACGGCAACGAGTACGTCGACCTGATCTGTTCGTGGGGCCCGATGCTGCTCGGCCACGCGCACCCCGAGGTGCAGGCAGCCGTCCTGGAAGCCGTCACCCGCGGCACCTCCTACGGCACGCCCACCGAGCCCGAGGTCGAGCTGGCCGAGGAGATCGTCTCCCGCACCCCGGTCGAGAAGGTCCGCTTCGTCTCGAGCGGCACCGAGGCGACGATGTCGGCGATCCGGCTCGCTCGCGGCTTCACCGGCCGCGACATCGTGATCAAGTTCGCCGGCTGCTACCACGGTCACGTCGACTCCCTCCTCGCCAGCGCGGGCTCCGGCCTCGCCACCACGGCCGTGCCCGGCACACCCGGTGTCCCGGCCAGCGCGGCCGGCGAGACGATCGTGCTGCCCTACAACGATCGCGACGCGGTCGAGAAGGCCTTCGCGGAGCACGGCGACCGGATCGCCTGCCTGATCACCGAGGCGACGCCGGGCAACATGGGCGTCGTCCCGCCGGAGCCCGGCTTCAACGGCTTCCTCGCGCAGACGTGTCGCGACCACGGCGCGCTGTTCATCAGCGACGAGGTGATGACCGGCTTCCGCGCCACCCGCGAGGGTGGCTGGGGCCTCGACGGCGCCGTCGAGGGTTGGACCCCCGACCTGATGACCTTCGGCAAGGTGATGGGTGGCGGCTTCCCGGCCGCCGCCTTCGGCGGTCGCGCCGACGTGATGAGCCGGCTCGCGCCCGAGGGCCCGGTCTACCGGGCCGGCACCCTCTCGGGGAACCCGATCGCCACCACCGCCGGTCTCGCCACGCTCCGCCTTGCCACGCCCGACGTGTACGCCGACCTGTCGGCCACCGCCGACACCATCACGGCCGCCGTGGCCGATGCGCTCTCCGCCGCCGGCGTGCCCCACGCCGTACAACGGGCCGGGACGATGTTCTCGGTGTTCTTCCGTGACGGTGCGGTCACCGACTTCGCCGGTGCCTCGGCACAGGACACGAAGGCGTTCGGCGCCTTCTTCCACGCGATGCTCGACGCGGGGGTCTACCTCTCCGCCATCGGCCTTCGAGTCGTGGTTCGTGTCCGCCGCGCACGACGACCGCGCGGTCTCGACCGTCCTCGACGCACTCCCGGGCGCTGCGCGCGCCGCCGCTGCCGTGATTGGAAACGCATGAGTGAGCGAAGCGAACGAATCAACAAACACAGTGTGCGTGGTGCCTCATCCGTGCACGGAGCGAAGCGAGTACACGGATGAGTGACAAGACTGTTGTCCACCTGCTCCGCCATGGCGAGGTGCACAACCCCGAGGGCGTCCTCTACGGCCGCCGCGACGGCTTCCACCTCTCTGACCTCGGCCGCACGATGGCCGAGCGCATCGGCTCCGCGCTGGGAGACCGCGACATCGTCCACCTCCGTACGTCGCCGCTGGAGCGTGCGCAGGAGACGGCCGCGCCGCTTGCCGCCGCCCGCGGGCTCACGCCGCTCCTCGACCCGCGGGTGATCGAGTCGGCCAACAAGTTCGAGGGCGTCAGCTTCGGCGGGGGCGCGAAGACGTTCCTCAAGAACCCTGCCCTGCTCAGGCACCTCTACAACCCGCTGAAGCCGTCATGGGGCGAGCCCTACGACGATATCGCGGCCCGGATGATGGCGGCCGTCGACGACGCGCGCGAGGCGTCCCGCGGGCACGAAGCCGTGATCGTGAGCCACCAGCTGCCGATCTGGACGACGCGGCTCTTCGTGGAGAAGAAGTCCTACCTCCACCACCCCAAGAGCCGCCAGTGCACGCTCTGCTCCGTCACCTCGCTGCACTTCGACGGCGACCGGTTGACGCAGGTCGTCTACTCCGAGCCGGCCGGCGACCTGATCCCGGTCGGCGACCGCTCGGCGCCCTTCTCCGCCGGCGGTGCCAAGCCGGAAGACCGCCCGTGACCAAGCTCGTCTCGCTGCTCGTCCTTCTCGCTGTCCTCACGACCGGCTGCTCCTCGCTCGAGGGCACCGGCGACAAGGGCTACATCTCCCCGGGACGGGACCGTCACCCAGATCCCGGCGGCGGCGCGGGAGAAGCCCATCGACGTCACCGGCGACGACCCGGACGGCAACGAGATCTCGTTCGCCGACCATCGTGGCCGCCTCGTCGTGGTCAACGTCTGGGGCTCGTGGTGCTCGCCGTGCGTGGCCGAACAACCTGACCTGGTGGAAGCGGCCGAGCAGCTCGCGGACACCGCGGACTTCGTCGGCATCAACATCCGGGAGACGTCCGCGGAGAACGCGCAGGCCTTCGTGCGTTCCTACGATGTGCCCTACCCGTCGATCTACGACCCCGACAGCAAGGCGCTGCTCTCCTTCTCCGAGGTGGTGCCGGTTCGGTCGCCGCCGACGACGTTCGTGCTCGACGAGGAGGGCCGGATCGCCGCCGCGATCTTCGGTGCGCTGCCGTCGGTCGGCACCCCGGTGGACGTGGTCGAGGAACTCGAGGTTGAATCCGGTGGGTGATCTGTTCCGGGAGACCGCGGCCTCTGGCTCGCTCCTGCTGGCTCTTCCGGTCGCCCTGCTGGCTGGCCTCGTCTCCTTCTTCTCACCGTGCGTGATCCCGATGCTCCCGGGCTATCTGTCCTACGCCACCGGCATCTCCGGCGCCGACCTCGCCGAGGGACGCCACGGCCGCGGCCGGATGCTCGCCGGCTCGGTGCTGTTCGTGCTCGGCTTCGCGGTCGTGTTCGTGGCCCCGGGTGCGATCACCGGCCAGTTCGGCGTCTGGCTGTCGGCGCACGTGCAACAGCTCAATGTCGTGCTCGGCGTCTTCGTGATCCTGATGGGGCTGGCGTTCATCGGCTCGGTGCCGCTGCTCCAGCGTGAGGTGCGCTTCCACAAGGTGCCGGCCGTCGGACTCGTGGCCGCGCCGTTCCTCGGCTTCCTGTTCGGCCTCGGCTGGACCCCGTGCGTCGGCCCGACACTGGGCGTCATCTTCAGCCTGTCGGCACAGGAGGCGACAGCCGCGCGCGGCGCCCTCCTCTCGGCCGTCTACGCGCTCGGTCTCGGCCTCCCGTTCATCTTCGCGGCGCTGGCCTACCGTCGCGCCCTGTCCGCCTTCGCGGTGGTGCGGCGTCACCAGCAGTGGGTCACCCGGATCGGCGGCCTGATGCTCGTGCTGATCGGCGTCCTGCTCGTGACCGGCGCCTGGGACTGGGTCGTGCAGTGGCTGCAGATCAGGCTGATCAGCGACTTCGAGGTCGCGGTGTGAGCGACCGAAGCGAACCCGAGGTGAAGGACACCGGAGGCCGCGACCGGCAGGCAACCCCGATGCCGACCGACATGAACGCGCGAGCTCGGTCGCTGGATGTGGCGCCCAGGTCACGTCGATGCGTACGGCGCTGGTGCTGCTGCTGCTCCTCGGCGCTGGCCGCCATCCCCGGCTCGATCGTGCCGCAGGAGGACGTCGACTCGCTCGGTGCCTCGCGCTGGCAGGACGCGCACCCGAAGCTGACCCCGGTGTACGAGAAGCTCGGCCTGTTCTCGGTCTACGACTCCCCGTGGTTCTCGGCCATCTACATCCTGCTGATGATCTCGCTCGTCGGCTGCATCGTGCCCCGCACCGCCGTCTACTGGCGGGCGCTGCGGGCCGAGCCCCCAAGGCGCCGCGGCACCTGTCGAGGCTGCCCGAGCACGCGACGTACACGACAGAAGACGCTCCCGACGACGTGCTCGAGCGGGCAGCGGCGGAGCTGAAGCGGCGCCGCTACCGAGTCGTGGTTTCGACAGGCTCAACCGACGACCCATGGGTCTCCGCCGAGAAGGGCTACCTGCGCGAGGCCGGCAACCTCGTCTTCCACCTGTCCGTGCTGGTGGTGCTGGTCGGCTTCGCGGTCGGCGGGCTGTACGGCTACAAGGGCGGCGTGATCGTGATCGAGGGCAAGGGCTTCTCCAACGACCTCACGCAGTACGACGACTTCGTGCCGGGCAGCCTGTTCAAGGGCGAGGACCTCGAGCCCTTCTCGTTCACGGTCAAGGACTTCCGGGTCGACTGGCTGACCGAGGGGCCGCGGGCGGGCATGGCGCGCAAGTTCGTCAGCACGCTCGACTACCGGGGAGACGCCCGACTCCGAGGTCAAGGAGTACGACCTGAAGGTCAACCACCCGCTGACCATCGGCAGCACCGAGGTGTTCCTGATCGGTCACGGGTATGCGCCCGTCATCACCGTGCGTGACGGCAACGGCGACGTGGCCTACAGCGGGCCGACCGTCTTCCTGCCGGTCGACCAGACGTTCGCGTCGTTCGGCGTCGTGAAGGCCGCCTTCGCAGAGCCTGCCCAGATCGGGCTGGAGGGCGACTTCTACCCGACGTTCGCTCTGGGCGACGGGCTGCCGCGCTCCAGCTTCGGGGACCTGGTCAACCCGCTGCTCTCGCTGTCGGTCTTCACCGGTGAGGTGAACACGGGCGAGTCGATCTACGTCCTCGACAAGAGCAACACCGAGCAGGTCGTGAAGGCCGACGGCAAGCCCTTCCGCCTCGACATGCGCGAAGGCGATTCCATCGACCTGCCGGACGGCCCGGGGAATGTCACCTTCGACGGCATCGAGCGCTGGAACAAGATCCAGATCAGCCGCACCCCCGGCAAGCTGGTCGCGCTGGCCGGCGTCGTGATGGCGCTGGTCGGCCTGCTCGGCTCTCTCTTCATCCGCCCGCGCCGCGTGTGGGTGCGGGTCAGGCGGTCCGACGACGGCGAGACGCTCATTGATCTCGGCGCCCTCGACCGGAGCAACGGCGGCGACCCCGAGCGCGGCGAGCTCGAGCTCGCCGCGATCATGGAGTCGCTGAAGACCACAGACAAGGAAAAGCAGTGACAAACGCATCGTGGGAAGCGCTGAGCAACCGGGCGGTCGCGGCCAGTGGGGTCGTCTACTTCCTGGCCCTGCTCGCGCACCTCGTCCAGTGGGCGGCGCTGCGCAAGCTGCCGGCCGACGTCGAGGTCACGACGGGTCGTGCGGCGATGGCCGCGCGCCTCGCCGTACTCCTCACCGTCATCGGCGTGGGCGTGCACTTCGTCGCCCTGCTCGCGCGCGGGATGGCCGCGGACCCCAACCGGGTGCCGTGGGGCAACATGTACGAGTTCACGCTCTCCGGCACGTTCTTCGTCGGCCTGCTCTACCTCCTCTTCCTGCGTCGCTTCGCGCTGGACTGGATGGGCCCGCTCGTGGTCGCCTTCGTGCTGTCGATGATGATGCTCGCGGTCATCTGGCTCTACGACCCGGTCGCGCCGCTGACCGAGGCGCTCTACTCGCCGTGGCTGGTGATCCACGTGGTCTCCGCCGTGATCGCGACCGGTGCCTTCACCCTCGGCGGCATCGCATCGGTGCTCTACCTCCTCAAGGAGCGCTCGACCGCCGAGCGCGGCTACCTCGCCCGGCTCCCCGGCGTCACCTCGCTCGACCGGATCTCCTACCGCATGCACGCCTTCGGCTTCCCGGTGTGGACCTTCGCGGTGCTCATCACCGGGCCGATCTGGGCCCACCGGGCGTGGTCTTCCTACTGGAACTGGGACCCCAAGGAGGTGTGGGCCTTCATCACCCGGGTCGTCTACGCCGCCTACCTCCACGCCCGCGCGACCGCCGGCTGGAAGGGTCGCAACGCCGCGATCGTCGCCCTCGTCGGGCTCGCGACGCTGTGGTTCAACTTCATCGGCATCAACTTCTTCAGCTCCACCAGCCAGCACTCCTACGCGGCTGACACCACCACCACGTCCATGGAGGCACCCCTGTGAAGGAATTCGCCGTCTACACCGGGCTGCGCATCCTGCTCTTCGTCGCCAGCCTGCTGACCGTCACGCTGATCTGGTCACTGCTCACCGAGGGTCGCGTGCCGGCGCTGTGGCCGCTGGTCATCGCGTTCGCCGTCTCCGGCGTGCTGTCCTACTTCCTGCTCAACCGCCAGCGCATCGCCTTCGCCAAGAAGGTCGAGGAGCGCGCCGCCCGTGCCGCCTCGAAGTTCGAGGAGCGCAAGGCGCGCGAAGACCGAGACCGGGGAGACTAGAAGCCGGTCAGGTTGTACGGCGGTACGGCGAGGTCCGCCATCGCCGCGAACCGGGTGACCGCGTCGTCGCTGCCCTGCACGCGACCGGCCCGGCGCAGCGCCGACACGTGGGCGCCGCCGAGGTAGAGCGACCCCAGCGTCTCTGCGCTCACCCGGACCTCGGCACCGTCGTCCGTGCGCGTCACCTTGGCGTGGCCGCCCTCGCTGACGATGGTGAACCGGCCCGCGGCATGCCTCTGGTCGTCCTCCACCTCCAGCACCACGCGACCGTCGACCGCCCACGGTCGCGCGGTCAGGGCGCGCTCGACGTCGAGGATGCGCACCCAGAGGAACTCGCTGTTCGCCGTGTAGCTGACGGCGTTGATGTCCGTCAGCGCCCACTGCAGCGGGTCGTCGGGGTGCGCGAGACCGAAGGTCACCTTCTGGGCCATGTCGATGCCGCCGAGGAAGCTCCACAGGGCCGGGCCGGCGGTCGTGGTCAGCGCCATCATCTCGGTGACGTCGATCTTGCGTTCCCGGCCCTGACCGTCCGCCTTGTAGAGCACGACGCCGTCGACCGTTCCGTCTCCGTCGAGGTGGACGGCCCCGCGCAGCTTCTTGTCCGGGCCGCCCTCGTTGAAGTCGAACGCACCCGTGTGCAGCACCTCGTAGAACTGCGGCCAGTCGACGGACCCGCGATTCGCGACGTGGAACTTGTCGAAGACACCCCTCACGATCGGCCATGACTCGGGCGGCTCGATGAGCTCGACCCGACCCGGGTCGTCGAAGGCGCGCAAACCGAACCGGGGACCGGTGTTGACCTCGATCTTCTGGGCGAAGGTCGCCGCCCCGAAGCCCCATCGGCCGTAGATCGTCGCCTCGCTGGCGGTGAGGGCCGCCACCGGGATCCCGGAGGCCACGGCGTCCGCGAGGTTGTCCTCCATCAGTCGGCGTACGAGCCCTCGGCGACGGTGGGCCGGGCTCGTTGTGACGTCGGTGATCATCCGCAACGGCAGCAGCTCGTGCCCGGCGTTGAGCGTCTTGTCGAAGTGGGCGAACGTCGCGACCGGGACCGGGCCGGCGCCGAACTCACCCTCCGGCAGCCGGGCCCCGGCGCACACGACGTCGTCGGCGCGCACGTGGGTCAGCCAGTGCTTCTCGAACGCCTCGTCCGGGCGCCCACTGTGGAAGCCGCGCTGCACGGCGCCCAGCCAGCCCCGGCGGCGTGCGACAGCCGCCTCGGACTCGTCGGCGAGGTCGAGGGTCGCGAAGTCGTAGTCCACGGCGTCCACGCTAGCCAGCGTGGCAACCTCGGTTTCGTGACAGGCCTTCGGCCTTCCTCAACCACCGAGGTTCAGGACAATGAGGGGTACGGCGACCGGGACCGCCCAGATCAGCTGCCCGATCCCGGTCTGCTGCAGCACCGGGATCAGGCCGAGTCCGGTGGCCCCGCCGAGGACCGTGCGCAGGGCCGGCAGCAGTCGGAGCACGAACACCAGCCCGAGCAGGCACCACCAAGTCGACGCGGCGGCGACGGCCACGACGGCCACGGCGGCCGCACCGACGAGGAAGGCGTAGAGGTAGCGCGTCCGCTCGTCGCCGAGCACCACGGCCAGCGTGCGCTTGCCGGCGATCGTGTCGGTGGGGATGTCGCGCAGGTTGTTGACCACGAGGATCGCGCACGCGAGGGCGCCGATGCCGACTGCGGCATACAGCGCAAGAAGCTCGAAGGTCTCGGTCTGGACGTAGGTGGTGCCGATGACGGCGACCAGCCCGAAGAAGACGAAGACCATCACCTCGCCGAGCCCGAGGTAGCCGTAGGGCCTGGAGCCGCCGGTGTAGAACCACGCGGCCAGCACGCAGACCACGCCGACCGCGACCAGCCACCCGGGCGGTCGTGGCGGCGAGCACGAGGCCGGCCACGGCGGCGACGCCGAACGCGAGGAACGCGGCGGTCTTCACGGCCTTCGGTGTGGCCGCACCCGAGCCCACCAGCCGCATCGGCCCGACGCGCTCGTCGTCGGTGCCGCGGATGCCGTCGGAGTAGTCGTTGGCGTAGTTGACCGCCACCTGCAGCGCGAGGCTGACCACGAGGGCGAGGGCGGCCTTCCACCAGACCGGCTCATCGACGTACGCCGCAATGCCGGTGCCCGTCAGGACGGGCGCGACGGCAGCGGGCAGGGTGCGGGGACGGGCGCCGGCGAGCCAGTCAGTCGCTGTTGCCACGGAGGGGTTGAGTGCCACCGATGGATTGTGACAGGGGGCTGACCCCGCCCGGCTCGGCGGGCTGCTCCACCGTCGGCGGACCGACCGGTGCTGCTTCCTCGGGTCCCGACGCGGTCGCGTCGGCGAGGACGTCGGCGGGCACGTGCCGCTCGAGGAAGGCGCGGGCCATCTTGGTGGAAGGATGCAGCCCGGCGGCTGCGACGGTGACGATCGCGGCGATGATCAGCCAGCCGGTGGCGCCCCAGTTCATCGCGAGGAACGTGTAGAGCGCCGGAGCCCAGACCCGACCGAGGGTGCCGGCGAGCTCCGAGGCGCCCCGGTATTCGCCGCGGCGCCGCGGGTCCATGAGCTCGGCCTCGAAGGTCCAGCTGGCCGCGGACAGGAACAGCTCGGCGCCGGTCAGCGTGACGTGGCCGACGAAGAAGAGCGCGATCGTGAGCCAGCCGATGGACTCGTGCGTGGACAGGGTGATCACGCAGGAGACGATGAAGAAGACCGTCGAGATGCGGATCAGCGCACGGCAGACCCGGGTGTCCTTGACCCCGCGAGCGGCCGCGAGGGGCAGGAAGATGCACATCACCGTGTTGGTGCCGAAGAGGAAGGCGAGCACCACCCTGGGGGCGTCGGTCTTTTCGACCAGCCACAGCGGGATGACGAAGTTGAGGATGACCTGGTTGGTCCACAGGGTGCCGGCGAAGAACTCGGTGAGCAGCCAGCCGGCGTTCTTCATCGGGCCGGGGCCGGCGATCCTGATCTTCTTCTCCTCCTTGGTCTTCAGGTCGTGGGAGGCGTCCGGGAGCCCCACGATCCTGAACGCGTTGACCACGAACACCGCCGCGGTGAACCACGGCACCATCTGCAGCAGCGTGATCGACTCGAAGGCGAGCGCGATGCCGCCGACGGCGGATCCTGGGGTGAAGCCGACGTTGAGCGCGGAATACATGTAGGCGCGCGAGGTCACGCGCTCCTTGGGCGGGAGCACATCGATCGTGTAGGCGCCGTGGGCGACCCCGCCGAGCCCGCCGATCATCTCGAAGACGATCGCCATCATGAGGTAGCCGGTGAAGTCGTTGATGAACGGCCACAGCGCGAACATCGCAGCCTGCCCGGCGGAGCTGATGGCCCAGCACTTCTTGGCGCCCACGCGGTCGACCACGCGCCCGAGGGGATAGGCGATGACGAACCCGAAGACCCCGCGATGGTGAGGCCGAGGCCGACCCGGGCGGCACTCAGGCCCACGACCTGCGTGAAGAAGACAGCCGACCCGGTCATGAACGTGCCCTCGCCGAGCGCGAACATGAGCGACTGGGTCGCCAATCGCCCTGCCAGTGGGGAGGGCGGCTTGGCCTTGTCGATCCAGCGCTGGCGCGGACCCGAGTCTGTGATGGTCATCGCCGGTCATTCTTCCCTGTGACGCCGACATTCGTCGCGGAGTTTTTGTGGCCAGTGGCTCCCGACGGCCATCTTCCGGCGAGAGGCTTCCTTGGTGACTCGGTGGTGGCGGCACCTTGCAGGTTCAGCCCGGCCGAAGTCGCGATTTGCCGCCACCATCAGCGCCGCCGCCCGCGGGGGTGGCGGCACCTTGCAGAGTCATAGCGCCCAAGCTCGCAATGTGCCGCCACCATCGGGGAGGTAGGCAGCCTCCGGCACGCTCACCACGAAGGTGACGGCTGCCTCGACGAGTCCGAGTAGACGCAAGCTCGGACCGTTGTCGTCGTACGCTCGCGTCGTGCACGTCTTCGTGAAACCGACCCAGACCTTCCTCGCCTGCCACGTCTGCAGCGGCCTGATGTTCGCGCGTCGCGAGATCAAGATGACCACGACGGGCATGACGTTCCTCGACCTCGACTGGCTCAACCGGTCGGCGGAGGGTGTGATCTGCGTGCGGTGCGGATTCGTCCACACGTTCATGGGCGACGCGCACCAGTTCGTGGACCCCGCGATCGTGGACCCGCAGGACCTGCCGGTCGACCCCTTCGACAAGACCGAGTCTCACTGACATCCGCGCACGCTGACGCTACCGAAGAGTCAGGGGGTCCTCGGGCCCTGAACGCCCCCGACTGTTCGGTAGCGCGAGGAGGAGCGTTGCCTTGACGGTTCTGTACGGCGAGTGGTTGCCGTCTAGCTGCTGCCTCGTGACTTCGGCGCGGCTCGCACGTGCGCACGCTCGCCCTGCTTGCCGACCGGGCTGAGGAACTCGACCGGTCCTGAGCTGGTGGCCCCGAACCAGTGCGGGGTGCGGGTGTCGAACTCGGCGGCCTCGCCGGGCTCGAGGATCAGGTCGTGCTCTCCGAGGACGAGTCGGAGGCGACCGTTCAGGACGAAGGCCCAGTCGTAGCCCTCGTGCGTGCGGAGCTCGGGCTCGGCGTCGTCGCGGCCGGTCGGCAGGATGAACTTGTAGGCCCGGATGCCGCCGGGCCGGCGGCTCAGCGGCAGGACCGTCCGGCCGTCGCTGGTCGGGATCGGTCGCAGGTTGATGCGGGGGTCGCCGGTCTCGGGGGCATCGACGAGCTCGTCGAGGGTGACGCCGTGCACGCGCGGGCGAGGGGAGCAGCTGCTCCAGCGTGGGTCGGCGCAGGCCCGCCTCCAGCCGGGACAGCGTGCTGGTCGAGATGCCGGTCTCGCCGGCGAGGCCGCTCAGGGTGATGTCGCGTCGCTGACGCAGCTGCTTGAGACGTGGTCCCACGGCGTCGAGGGTGCGGTCGGTGGAGTCGTCCATGGAGTGGAGTTTGCCATTCGGCAACAACGTTTGCAGAATCCGCCTGTCACCGGTCACCATGGTGGACATGACGCACTCGTTCGACAAGGACTACTGGGACCAGATCTGGCACGGCGATCGCGCCACGGCCATGGGCACCAGCCCGGCCAACCCGCACCTCGTCCGGCAGGTCGGCGACCTGACCCCGGGCCGCGCCATCGACGCGGGCTGCGGTGCCGGGGCGGAGGCGATCTGGCTCGCCCAGCACGGGTGGCAGGTCACCGGCGCGGACGTCGCGGCCGAGGCCCTCGAGACGGCGGCCGAGCGCGCCACTGCCAGCGGTGTCGCCGATCGGGTGGACTGGGTGCAGGCCGACCTGTCCGTGTGGGAGCCGGAGTCGCCGTACGACCTCGTCACCACGCACTATGCGCACCCCGCGATGCCGCAGCTGGAGTTCTACGACCGCATCGCGTCGTGGGTCGCGCCCGGCGGCACCCTGCTCATCGTCGGTCACCTCCACCACGGCCACGGCCACGGCCACGACCACGGCCCGCCCGCCGAGGCGTCGGTGACGGCCGCCGACATCACCGGCCGCCTCGACGCCGAGGTCTGGGAGATTGACACCGCCGAGGAGTCGCACCGGTCGATGAATGATTCGCAGATCCACGACGTCGTCGTCCGGGCTCGTCGTCGGCCTACGCTGGCGGGGTGACCCCGGAAGAGGTGGGCAGCTACGCGGAGTCCCCCGGCCGGTGTGAAGCGCAAGGGCACCGAGACGCGGCCGGCGTGGTACGTCCGTGATCGTCTGGTCGTACGCCTGCACGACCCCAACACGCTGGTGATCCGCGTCCCGCTGGACCGGCGCGAGCCGCTGCTCGAGGCCCACCCTGAGACCTTCGGCGTGCCGCCACGCATGGAGGCGCACCACAAGATCGAGGCCTACCTTGATCACGCGGAGCCCTCCGCCGTACGCACCGCCATCGAAATGGCCCGGGAGATGCAGCGGTAGTTGTCGTATTGGCGTCATCTCGTTCGTGGAACTGGTGAGAGCAGGTCCCACCACAGGAGATGAGCCAGATGTTCACCATCGAGGAGCACAGCGGCACCTACGCCGGCACCCGTCGGCGGCACAACGGCTACTACGCCGGCGACTTCAGCGGCAGCCGGATGCGGACGGTCAGCGAGCTCGCGACGCTGGCGACGATCCGGCCCCCGACCTTCGCGGGATAGCGTTCGCGGGTGAGCATCCTCCGCCCCTCCGACGATCCGACGGAGGCGATCGCCCAGCTGCGGACCCGGCTGGCTGCCGACGATCCCGATCGGTTGCTCATCGAGACCTCCGGATCGACCGGCATCCCGAAGCGGGTCCTCCTCTCGCGAGCCGCCGTCGTCGCGTCCGTCGAGGCCAGCGCGACGCGTAGGAGCGCAGGGCCAGTGGTTGCTGGCGTTGCCGTCGTCGTACGTCGCAGGCGTCCAGGTCATCTGCCGGTCGTTGCTCGCCGGGGCCGAGCCGGTGGTGGTGACGGGCCTTGATTTCGACACGGCGCTGGCGCGCCTGCTCAATCAGCGGCCGTTGTTCACCTCCCTCGTCCCCACCCAGCTGCACCGCTTGCTCGAGGACGAGCGCCGGGTCGACGCCCTCCGCAACCTCCACACGATCCTGCTCGGCGGTGGACCCATCGACCCGGCGCTCCGGGCCGGGGCAGAGGCTGCGGGCCTGCGCATCGTCGCGACCTACGGCTCGTCCGAGACCGCCGGCGGCTGCGTCTACGACGGCATGCCCCTCGACGGGGTGGCCCCGGCGATCGGCACGGACGGCCGGGTCCGGATCGGCGGTCCGACGATCTTCGAGGGCTACGACGGAGATCCCCGGCTGACCGCCGAGACGCTCGTGGACGGCTGGTTCCTCACCTCCGACGCCGGTCGGCTCGACGACGACGGACGTCTGCACGTGCTCGGTCGGATCGACGACGTGGTGATCAGCGGAGGGGTGAACGTGCCGCTGCCCGCCGTCGCCGCCCGGCTGCGCGAACACCCGGGCATCGACGCCGTCGAGGTGATCGGCCTGCCCGACGAGGAGTGGGGGACGCGCGTCGTGGCGTTCGTGGTCGGGACGGGGGACGGCCTGCGCGACTGGGTCTCCGAGGTGCATCCGCGCGCCCGGGCGCCGCAGCAGGTCGTCGTGCTCCCCGAGCTCCCACTGCTGCTCAACGGCAAGGTCGATCGCCAAGCGCTCAGGAGCCGAGCATGATCCACGTCTTCTCGATCCCGCTGCGCACGAGGTTCCGCGGCATCACCGTGCGCGAGGGCGTGCTCATCCGGGGCGCCGCCGGGTGGGGCGAGTGGTCGCCCTTCCCGGAGTACGGCGACGACGTGGCCCGGCCCCGGCTGCGATGTGCGGAGGAGGCGGCCGCAGGGGACTGGCCGGCCCCGCTCCGCGACCGGATCCCGGTCAACGTCACCGTCCCCGCGTGCGGCCCCGACGATGCCCACGAGATCGTCCGCAAGGGAGGCTGCACCACCGCGAAGGTGAAGGTCGCCGAGCGCGGCCAAACGCTCGCCGACGACATTGCCCGGCTCGAAGCGGTCCGCGACGCGCTCGGCCCCGGCGGCCTGATCCGCGTGGACGCCAACGGCGGCTGGGACCTCGACGAGGCCGTGCACGCGATCGGCCTGCTGGAGCGAGCGGCGGCCGGCCCGGAGTACGTCGAGCAGCCCTGCGCGTCCGTCGAGGAGCTCGCCGCCGTGCGCAGACGAGTCGACGTGCCCATCGCCGCGGACGAGTCGATCCGGCGCGCCGAGGACCCCTATCGCGTGCGGGACCTCGAGGCCGCCGACATCGCGGTGCTCAAGGTGCAGCCGCTCGGCGGCGTGCGCGCGTGCCTGCGGATCGCCGAGGACATCGGGCTGCCGGTCGTGGTGTCGAGTGCCGTCGAGTCGAGCGTCGGGATCGCTGCGGGCGTCGCGCTGGCCGCCGCGCTGCCGAACCTCGAGCATGCCTGCGGGCTGGCCACGATCCAGCTGCTGACCGACGACGTCGCGGTCTCGCCCCTGCTCCCGGTCGACGGCTTCCTGCCGGTCGCCCCGGTCGAGCTCGACGACGAGGCGCTCGCGCGGCTGGCAGCGCCCAGTGATCGTGTCGCCCACTGGGAGCGCCGGCTCGGCGCCGTACGGCAGGATCTGCGTCCATGACCGACGCCACCGCCCTCGCTCGCACAGTCGTGGAGGCGCTCATCGCCGGTGGCGTCACGGAGGTCGTGATCGCGCCGGGCTCGCGCAACGCGCCGCTGTCGTTCGCCGGGTTCGACGCAGCCGCTGCGGGGCTGCTGCGGTTGCACACGCGCATCGACGAACGCACGGCCGCGTTCCTCGCGCTCGGGATGGCGAAGGTCTCGGGACGTCCCGCGGCCGTCATCTGCACCAGCGGGACCGCAGTCGCGAACTTCCACCCAGCCGCCCTCGAGGCAGCGCACTCAGGGGTGCCGTTGGTCCCGGTGACGGCAGACCGCCCGGCCAGCCTGCGCGGCACCACCGCCAACCAGACCACCAACCGAGGTGCGGATCATTCCGGGCCTCGACTGCCTCGACATCGCCGAGCCGAGCCAGCGCGAGGAGATCGACAACCACCCGGCCGGCTGGTCCATGCCCGTCCACCTCAACGTGCAGCTCGCCGAGCCACTCGTCCCCGACGGCTCGTGGCAGGTCCCCGCGATCACGACCTCGACGTGGCGGCGCCAGCGTCCTGACGAGATCGAGATCCCGCACGGTCCGCGCACCGTCGTGGTCGCCGGGGACGACGCCGGTCCGTCGGCCCGGGTGCTCGCCGAGCGCGGGCAGTGGCCGCTGTTCGCCGAGCCGACGAGCGGCTCGCGCACTGGCACCCACGCGGTGCGGACCTACCGGCTCCTGCTCGACAGCGATCTCGGCGACCGGATCGAGGCGCGTCGTCGTCGCCGGGCACCCGACCCTCTCGCGGCCGATCAGCCGCCTGCTCGCGCGTGACGACGTCGAGGTCTGGGACGTCGAGGCCGACGGGCTGTGGCGCGAGCGGCCCTTCAGGGTCGACCACGCGGTCGCCCGCGCCACGACCGCCGAGGAGACCGACACTGCGTGGTTCGACGCCCGGGCGGCGGCGGACCGTGACGTCGGCCGACAGCTCGACGCGCTGCTCCGGGACGAGGCCGACCTGACGCCGTACGAAGTCGCGGGTGCGGTGGCCGGGGCCCTGCCCGACGGCGGGCTGCTCTTCGTCGGCGCCTCCAGCCCCATCCGCGACCTCGACCTGATGGTGCCGCGCTACGGCGTCGGCGGGCGTCGCAAGGTGATCGCCAACCGCGGTCTCGCCGGCATCGACGGCACCATCTCCAGCGCCATCGGCGCCGCGCTCGGGCGCGACCGCAGCACCCGGGCGCTCGCGCTGATGGGCGACGTGACGTTCCTGCACGACATGACCGGGCTCGTCCTCGGCCCGCGCGAGGCGCGGCCAGACCTCACCATCGTCGTGGCCAACGACGACGGCGGCTCGATCTTCACCATGCTCGAGCAGGGTGCGCCGGAGTTCGCCGACCGCTACGACGCGCTCTTCGGCACGCCGCACGGCGTCGACATCGGGAGCCTGTGCGCCGCCACGAAGACACCGCACCTCCGCGTCGACTCGCTCGGGAGCGCTGGAGCAGGCGCTCGCGTCTCCCAACGGCGGCATCGAGGTCGTCGAGGTCGTCGTCCGGCGCGACAACCGCCGCGAGCTCGATCAGCGGATCAGGGCGCTGCGACCTCGCTGAACGTCGCACCCAGCAACGTCGGCGTGCCCTTCGCGGGCAGGTGGATCACGCCGACGGCGAGGTCGGCGAAGGACAGCACGCCCTTCTCGGCCTTCCGATACTTCCCGTACGGCGCCGCCCACCGCACCATCAGGTCGCGCCGTCCGTCGAGGCGGGTCGTGACGCGCAGCGCCACCCGGGGCCAGCGCTCCGTCGGCGACGCTCACCACGCGCGACACCCCGCCCGGCTCGACCGAGACGGTGTAGCCGCTGAACATCGCGCGGCCACCGAGGTCCGCGATGTTCTCGCGCCACGCCTTCGAGTCCCGGTCGATGGCCAGCCGGTCGTCGCGGTCACCCGTGCGCAGGTAGTCGCGCCACGCGGCGGTCGCGGCGGCCGCCCGGTCGGCGTCGGGCAGCAGGCCGGGCCGCCCGGCATCGGGGAGGTCACGCGACACGATGCTGCCAGCCTCGCGCAGCCGGGGCGCAGACACACCCTCCTTGGCGAACAGGTCGACGCGCGTCGACCTGCCTTCCTTCGAGGCGACGAGCGACCACATCGGGTAGGAGTCGAAGCGGCCGGAGAACGCCTCGATCCCGACGTATGCCGGCACCGAGCGCCGACCCAGCTTGGTCTGCTTGCCGACCGGGGTCGCGAAGAGGTCGCTCTCCAGCGCCGGTCCGGTGTCTGCGCGGCGCCACGCGTCCGTGCGATAGCGGGGAGGTCGGGCGGCCTCGATGGCGGTGCGCAGCCGTTCGCCGTACGACTCGAAGAGCGCGGGCAGCTCGGCGCGCGTGAGCGCGACCTTGGTGGTCGCGAGCTCGGAGGACTGTCGCTTCGCCGGCAGCAGGTCCTCGTAGGTGCAGCCGGCCGGGGACAGGGTGAGCACCACCGCGAGCGCGGTCCGCCGCGCCCGGCGCTTGCCCCCTCGGGAGGGAGTCGGAGCGACGATGTCCGCCGGGACGTACGCCGCAATGCGCTCCGCGGCCGACGGGCCCTGCGGGAGCGGTGGACGGCGGCGCGACCTGAGCAGCAGCTCGACGCAGGCCAGCAGCACCAGCGAGCCGACCCCCGAATGCGACCAACGCCCACCCGGAACAGGCCGGGCACGGTGATGCCGAACGAGACCGTCGTCGGACCCACGCCCGACACCGGCGCGATCACCCACTGGGCGGCGGTCGAGTCGCGATCGAGGGTGAGCTCCTCGACGCCGGTTCCGCTCATCGAGGAGGTCCAGAAGTCGGCGTCGGCCGGCGCCACGGCGTTGCCAGACCCGACGTCCTCGGCCTCGACCCCGGTGCGGGTGACTCGGGTCAGCCGGACCCCGGGACGAGTCGCCGACGAAGTCGGCCACGTCCACCGGGTGCGCCGTACCGATGAAGACGCCCTCGGGAGCCGACGCGCGCAACGTGACGGTGACGCCCTCGAAGGCGAGCAGGTCGGGCGCCGTGAGCACCGGCCGGCCGTCCCGGCCGAGCTCCGCGGGCTGGTTGAAGACGGTGTCGTCGGAGCCGACGAGGGCCGCGACCGCCGCCCCCGCCGCCAGCACGAGCAGGGCCACGAGCGCGACGAACGCCGGGGCAACCCTGCCCACGCTCCCCAGACCCGACACGCGGGGGATTATCCATGCCGGGCCGGGGCACCATGACATCCATGACGACTGACTCTGCCCACGCGACCACGCCCGGTGTCATCCCTGTACGTCGAGTTCCACACCGGCACCCGGCGGCGGCTCACGATCGACCTCACCACCGGCAACTCGCGCGCCCTCGACAAGTACCGCCCCGTCGCCAGCATCGACGGGCGGCAGTTCATCGTCGTGTGGGGCCCGGTCACGTGGGAGATCCCGGCCGATCGCAACGTGCACGTCAGCGTGCACCTCGAGGGCGACTACCTCGCGCAGGCCGCGTCGGTGATCCTGCCGCCGGGTGAGGGGCACGCCGCGCTGCGCTACGCCACCGACTACATGAGCGGCATCGGTACGCTCGCCTGACAGACTCCGGGGGTGGAGATCGCCCTGTTCCTCATCGCCCTCGTCGTCGTGGTCCTCACCGGCACGGCAGTGGCCGACCGCCTCGGTCTACCGGCGCCACTGCTGCTGATCGCCGTCGGCATCGTCGGCACCTACCTGCCGTTCGTGCCGGTGGTCCACCTCGAGCACGAGGTCGTGCTGCTCGGTCTGCTGCCGCCGCTGCTCTACGCCGCCGCGATCCAGACCTCGCTGGTCGACTTCAACGCCAACCGGCGCGCGATCCTCTTCCTCTCGGTCGGTCTCGTCGCCTTCACGGCCTTCGGCGTGGGCGCGCTCGTCCACTTCATCGTGCCGAGCATCTCCCGGCCGATCGCGATCGCCATCGGTGCGGTCGTGGCCCCGCCGGACGCGGTCGCGGCCACCGCGATCGGCCGCAGCATCGGCCTGCCTCGACGGGTGGTCACGATCCTCGAGGGGGAGTCGCTGTTCAACGACGCCACCGCCCTCGTCCTCCCGGGTACGGCGATCGCCGCCGCATCGGAGGGCGTGCAAGCCGTCGACGTGGGCCTCGACTTCCTGTGGGCCTCCGCCGGCGGTGCCGCGCTCGGGTTCATGGTCTTCCTGATCGTGGCCAAGGTCCGCAAGCTCGTCACGGACCCGCTGATGGACACCGCGATCTCGCTGGTGACGCCGTTCGCGGCCTTCCTGCTGGCCGAGGAGCTCGAGTCCTCCGGCGTCATCTCCGTCGTCGTCGCCGGCCTGCTGCTCGGGCACAAGGCGCCGATCATCCAGACCGCGCAGTCCCGCATCGCTGAGCGGATCAACTGGCGCACGATCGCCTTCCTGCTGGAGAACACCGTCTTCCTGCTCATCGGGCTGCAGGCTCGCTGGATCCTCGACGGTGTCGCCGACAGCGAGCTCTCGCCCGCACGGATCATCGCCGTGTGCGCCGGCACCCTGCTCGCGGTGATCGTGCTGCGCCTCGCGTGGGTCTTCGTGGCCCGTTATGCCCTGGTCCGCCCGGGTCCCGATCCCAGCACCGGGCAGGTCCCGCCCCGGCCCTACACGTTCCTCCTCGGCTGGGCGGGCATGCGCGGTGTCGTGACGCTGGCAGCCGCCTTCATCATCCCCCGGGACGGCCGAGCACCACGAGGTGCTGCTCCTCATCGCCTTCACGGTCGTGGCCGGCACGCTCTTCATCCGGGGCCTCTCCCTGCCCCGGGTCGCCCGCCGGCTCAAGGTCCCCTCGCCAGACCCCCTCGACGACGCGCTCGCCCGCGCCGCCCTGCTCCAGCAGGCCTCCAAGGCCGGGTTCATCGCGCTCGACGAGCTCGAGCACGACGACCCGCACGGCGTCCACGACCTGATCCGGCAGCGTGTCGACCAGCGCAACTTCGCCGCCCGGGGAGCAGCTCTCCACCACCGCCGGCCGGGACTCGCCCAGCGACGTCTACGCCCGCGCCCGGCTGGTGATGATCGACGCCGAACGCCAGAAGGTGCTCAAGATCCGCAGCACCGGCACCGTGCCGAGCGAGGTCGTCCGCGAGGTGCTGAGCATCCTCGACGTCGAGGAGTCGATGCTCGACATCTCCACCACCGACCACGACGCGGACGCCCCCCGCGTACGTCGCATCCCGACCGGTCGTTCCTGCGACCACCTCGACACGGCCGGTCACGCACCGGTGGCCACCGCCGAGGACGGGCTCGTGTGCGAGCAGTGCATCGAGCTCGGTTCGCACTGGGTCTCGCTGCGCCGCTGCCCGGCCTGCGGCAACGTCGCCTGTTGCGACTCCTCGCCGCACAAGCACGCGACCGAGCACTTCCACGACAGCGCCCACCCCGTCATGCAGTCCGCCCAGCCGGGCGAGGACTGGCGCTGGTGCTTCGTGCACCACCTCACCGGCTGACGGATCTCGTAGAATGCGAAACGCGCCGCCCCACCGGAGTGGGGCGGCGCGTCGCCGCATGAGGTGAAGCTGTCAGACCCGGTTGATCAGGCCTGCCACAGGCGGACCCAGTCCACCGCCATCGTCTGGGGCAGCTTGGAGTCGCCGCCCTTCATCTGCGAGATCTCGTAGTCCGAAGCGAGCACGCTCAGGATCGGGAACTGCTCCTGGTCGGAGATGCCGACCTTGGTGCGCCGAGTCTCCTTGCCGTCGATGCGGAAGATGTAGACCGACCGGGTCCACTCCACGGAGAAGACGTGGTAGTTCTTCGACCAGCCGTCCTTCTTGTTCTTCAGGAACGACGTCGAGTTCTTGATCCACGAGCCGGTCTTGACGGCCTGGTTGTTCTTCGTGGAGTAGATGAACGACGTCAGGCCGCCCGAGGGGTGCTTGTCGCCGAAATACTCGATGACGTCGATCTCGGCGCGGGGGTCGCCACCCGCGGCCACGGTCGGCCGCATCCAGAAGCCGCCGTGCTGGCCGCGGAGCTTGTGCGTCTTGATGCGAGCGGCCGCGAAGCCGTACTTCATCGAGACGGCGCCCTCGGTACCGATGTGGCCGTTGAGGCGGTAGGCGAAGGAGCCCGTGGACTTGCCGTCCTTCTTGGCGACGCACTTCTCGCCGGAGCGGGTCGGGTCCTTGATCACGCTGAGCCGGACGGTGCCGCCGCTGACGGAGACCGCACTGGGCGAACCCTTCGAGCACTCGCGCAGGCTGGCGGGCTCGTAGTTGGGGCCGCGGTGGTTCCAGTGCCCGAGAGCGTGGAGCCGGAGAACTCGTCGGTGAACGACGCGGTCAGCCAGCGGGAGGTGCTGGTGGACTTGCTGGTGACGGCCTTGGCACCCTTGTACGCCGCAGCGGTGACGCGGTAGTTCAGCGCCTTGCCGCGCTTGGAGATCGGGGCACCGAACTCGGCGAGACCCTTCTTCGTGAGCTTGGTCTTCGAGACCGTCTTCCACTTCTTGCCCTTCTGCACGGAGTGCAACGGGGCGACCGGCCTTGGCCGGCTTGATCGTGGCGGTCAGCGCGGCCTTGGCCGAGTTGGCACTCGCCGGCTTGCTGCCCTGCTGCACGATCTGCGGCATGGCGACAAGCTTCGCCTTGCTCTTGGCCTTGCGGGCGTTGGTGGTGTTGAGCGGTGCGTCAGCAGCGTCGGCGGTGGTGGTCGCGGAGACCATCAACAGCGAAGCGGGCATGAGCAGCGCGACAAGGCTTCCAGCCATTGCGCGGCGTCCAGACATGAGTTCTCTCTTCGTCTCGGGTGCGTGTGGTTCCCCCGGCATCCGTGAGGGCGCCAACACCATAACGGGGAAGGAAAGCGGTTCGACAATCTGACCAACGAGCCGTGTTGAAGGTTGTCACAGTCTTTAGGCTGGCCACATGAGGTTGACGAAGTTCGGCCACGCATGTGTCCGGGCCGAGCACCGCGGGGCCGTGGTCGTGCTCGATCCGGGCGGTTTCACCGAGGCGGGAGCGGTGGACGGGGCGACCGCTGTCCTGATCACCCACGAGCACGCCGACCACTACGACGCCGGTCATCTGCGCCGTACGGACGCGCCGATCTTCACCATCGAAGGCGTCGCTGCGCGGATCCGCGAGGACGCTCCGGACCTCGTCGAGCGGCTGCACGTCGTCGAGCCGGGGTCGTCCTTCGACGTCGGGATCACCGTCGATGTCGTGGGCTTCAAGCACGCGGTCATCCATCACGACCTGCCACGCATCGACAACAGCGGCTACCTGCTGACGGTCGGCGACCAGCGCGTCTACCACCCGGGCGACTCGCTCACGATGCCCGAGACCGACGTCGACCTCCTGCTCGCGCCCATCAGCGCGCCGTGGTTGAAGATCAGCGAGGCGATCGACTTCGTCCGGGCGGTCGGGGCACCGCGCAACCTCGGCATCCACGACAAGGTCTACAGCGACGTCGCTCTCGGGATCGTCGACACCCACATGGGCAACCTCCTGCCTGACGGCCGGGAGTTCTTCCCGCCGCGCAGACGGGGCGGACGTCTAGGAGGACAACGCGTCGCGCACGGGCACGAACTTCGCACGGGACTCGGCCAGCTCGGCCTCGGGGTCGGAGCTGCCGACGATTCCGCAGCCGGCGAAGAGGCGGACGGTGTTGTCCCTGACCAGCGCAGAACGCAGCGCGATGCCCCACTCGCCGTCGCCCCCCGGCGTCCATCCAGCCCACCGGTCCGGCATAGCGGTCGCGGGCCATGCCCTCGATCTCCGCGATGAGTGCGACCGCCGAGGCGGTCGGGGTGCCACCGACGGCAGCGGACGGGTGCAGTGCCTCGGCCAGCTGCAGCGACGAGACTGTCGCCGAGTCGTGGACCACGCCGGCCACGTCGGTGGCGAGGTGCATGACGTTGGGCAGGTGCAGCACGAAGGGCACCTCGGGCACGTTCATCGACGAGCAGTGCGGCTCGAGGGCGTCGGCGACCGACCGGACGGCGTACTCGTGCTCCTCGAGGTCCTTCGAGGAGCGGGCCAGCGTGCCGGCCGGGGCGGCGTCGCGCTCCTCGTCGCCCGTACGGCGGATGGTGCCCGCCGGGACCCGTGAGGTGACGAGTCCGCGCTCGCGGCGCACGAGCATCTCCGGCGTCGCGCCGAAGAGGCCGTCGACGTTGAAGGTCCAGCACATGGAGTAGTCGCGGGCCAGCTTGCGCAGTGCCCAGCGCACGTCGAGCGGCTCGACGCACGTGGCGACGAGGTCGCGGGCCAGCACGACCTTCTCCGGGTCGCCGGCGTTGATCCGGGCCACGGCGTCGGCCACGACCGTCATCCGGGCCTCGCCGTTGAGGGAGCCGTCGGCGAAGCTGAGGCCGGCGGGGGCATCCGGAAGTGGAGCGGGCGCGAGGGTGGGCTGGTCGACGCCGACCGTTGTCACCCGGGCCCGATCACCACGCCGGCCGACGACGACCTGCGGGACCACGAGCACCGAGTCGCCGGGCTCGTCGGCAAAGCCGAAGGAGCCGAACGCGACCGGGCCGGTGCCCGGCTCGTTGACGGCATCGTGGACCTCGGCGCGGCCGGTGATCTCGGACCACCACTTGTCGGCGTCACTGAAGCGCGCGGTGCCGCTCGTGCGGATGAGGGCTGCCACGCCCCAGCCGACGAGCCCCTCGTCGCGGCGCAGCCGGGTGACCGGGGCGTCGACCGGCAGGAGGTCGAGCAGCGATCCGACCTCGTCGAGACCGGCGGCGACCGTGCGCACGACCAACGGGTCGCCGACGGCGGTCGAGGGTGTCGTCACGAAAGCGGAGCCTACGCCGCGCCCCGGCCGCAGCGGACGGGTGTCAGTCCCGACGCCCGTCAGGTTTCCTCGACTCGTTCGTAGGCTCTGCGATGTGTCCGCCCTCTCCTCGTCCACCCACACCGCCGTGACACGACGCTGGCGGGTCCGGTTGGCCATCACCGTGGCCGTGCTCGGACTCGGAGCGGCTGTGGCGACGGCCGTGGCGATTGCGCACGACGAGTCGCTCGTCGTACCCCTCTTCCTGTGGCTGGGTGTCGGCGCGCTTGCGCTGGCGCTTCAGCAGGTGCCCCGGTCAGTGACCTCGCAGGAACGGCCCCGGATGGCGGCGAGTGCCGCCCGGGTCGTCGTGGGCATCATGCTCTACGTCGTGGTGCCGGTCGTGCTGAACCGGTTCTGATCGCTGGTCCCCTTGCCGCAAGCGGCTGCGGGCTCGCGGCCGCTCTCAGCCCCGGCTGCGCCGGCTCTGAGCGCCGCCGCTCGACCGGTAGACAACCACCTTGTCGCCGATGCGCACCGGGTCGAAGAGCCAGCGGATGCCGTTGTAGTCGCGCACGTTGACGCACCCGTGGGAGGCGCCGTTGTAGCCGGTGGCGGCGAAGTCGGGGGAGTAGTGCACCGCCCGGCCTCCGGAGAAGAACATCGCGAAGGGCATGGAGGTGTCGTAGAGGCTCGAGACGTGGTCGCGCGACTTCTTGAACACCGAGAACGCGCCCTCGCGGGTCGGCAGCTCGTCGGAGCCGAAGCGCACGTCGTAGCGCGACTGGACGATGCCGTCGATCACCCAGCGCAACGAGCGCGACGTCTTGTCGACGCACATCGCGCGCCCGGTCATGCAGAGCGGGTCGAGCGCCGCGCCCTTCGGCTCGATGTTGAACAGCTCGGCCTTGGTCGGTTTGCGCGTCATCTCGGCGAGCCGGTCGAGGGTGCGGCGGTCGACCTCGCCCGTGACCGGGATCCTGCGCTTGGTCTGGAAGCCGGTGACCGCCTCGACGGTCCGCTGGTCGAAGACGCCGGTGACGTCGCCCTTCCACCACTGCACCTGCTCGAGTCGAGCCTGCAACCGCCGGACGGGCAGGCCCCGGTCGCCGGCCACGAGGATCGCCGGGCCGGGCGTGTAGATGTTGTGCAGGGCCTCGTGGGTCGGCTCGCTGGTCTTGGCGACCAGCTTGTCCCACGTGACCCGGTCGACGATGCCGGTCGTGTCGCGCTTGCGCCGCGCCTGGAACGTGCGGACGCCGTCGCGGGTCTGTGCGTCGAACCTGCTCGTGATGACCTCGGAGTGCAGCCCCAGCTGGTGCAGCCGGCTCTGGAGCACCCGCACCTTCCAACCGGTGTCTCCGAACCTCAGCCGGTCGAAGGCCGCAACGGCTGGCGTGGCGACCGAGACGACGGTCAGGCTCATGACGAGGGCGAGGAACAGCTGGACGAGGCGGCGTGAGCGCATGTGATCTCCGAGGTTGGCGGTCGACGACAATCGTAGGGACGCCCACCGACAACACGAAGTTGCCGGATCACTAGGCTCGGCTCGTGGCCCGCGCTGAACTCGACAAGCAACCGACCGACGTCCGACGCATGTTCGACGCGGTCGCCAAGCGCTACGACGTCACCAACGACGTGCTCTCCCTCGGCCGGGACCGGCGCTGGCGCCGCGACGTGATCGACGCCGTCGATCCGTCGTACGGCGACAAGGTGCTCGACCTCGCTGCGGGCACCGGCACCTCGAGCCAGCCCTTCGCGGACCGTGGCGCGATGGTCGTCCCCGTGCGACTTCTCGCTCGGCATGCTGCAGGTGGGCAAGAAGGCGCGCCCGGCGCTGCCGTTCACCGCCGGTGACGGGATGAAGCTGCCGTTCGCCGACGACACCTTCGACGCCGTGACCATCTCCTTCGGGCTGCGCAACATCGTCGACCCCGCACAGGGACTGCGCGAGATGCGACGAGTGACGCGTCCCGGGGGGCGCCTCGTCGTCTGCGAGTTCAGCCACCCGACACGGTCGCCGTTCCGGACCGTCTACATGGAATACCTGATGAAGGCGCTGCCCGCGATCTCGCGTGCCGTCTCGTCCTCACCGGACGCCTACGTCTACCTCGCCGAGTCGATCCGGGCCCGGCCCGACCGGGGCGGGCTCGCCGACCTGATCGCCGGCGCCGGGTGGCGCGAACCCCAGTGGCGCAACCTCTCCGGCGGCATCGTCGCGCTCCACCCGCGCGACCGCCTGAAGGTTCAGCCCAGCGCTGCAGCCTCCGCGGCCAGCGCGCTGACGCGCTCCCAGTCACCGCTCGCGAGGGCGTCCGAGGGCGTCAGCCACGACCCGCCGACGCACCCGACGTTGGGCAGCGCGAGGTAGGACGCGGCCGTGGCCGACGTGATCCCGCCCGTCGGGCAGAAGCGCGCAGCCGGGAGGGGCGACGCGATCGACTTCAGGTAGGCAGCGCCGCCCGACGCCTCCGCCGGGAAGAACTTCATCTCGGTGAAGCCCGCCTCGAGCACGGCCAGCGCCTCGGAGACGGTCGCCGTTCCCGGGAGGAAGGGGAGCCCGGAGCCGGACATGGCCGAGAGGAGCGTCGGCGTACACCCCGGTGACACCGGGAACTGCGCCCCGGCCTCGACCGCCCGCTCGACCACGGGAGGGAGACACGATCGTGCCGGCGCCCACCGAGATCTCCGGGACCTCGGTCGCGATGGCGCGGATCGCCGCCAGCGCGACGGGCGTGCGCAGGGTCAGCTCGATCACCGGCAACCCGCCGGCCACGAGGGCGCGGGCGACGGGCACGGCGTGCGAGAGGTCGTCGATCACGACGACCGGCACGACGGGGACGATCGACAACAGTGACTCAGACGTGCTGGGCAACGGGGGACTCCTCAGTGGGGGCGGGCAGTGGACGGATGACGCTGGCGCCGGTCTCGGCGGTGCCGACGATCGCGCGGAAGCCGGCGAAGAGCTCGCGTCCCGTCCCGGCCCACTCGATGTCGTACGGCGCACGGCCGGTCGTCGCGCGGCGGTCGAACTCGGCGTCGGGGACGTCGAGATCGAGCCGGCCGGTCTCGGCATCGACGGTGACGAGGTCGCCGTCCCGGACGCGGGCGAGCGGGCCGCCGAGGGCGGCCTCGGGGGTGACGTGGATGGCGGCGGCCACCTTGCCCGATGCCCCGGACATGCGACCGTCGGTGACGATCGCGACGCGCCGGCCGCGGTCCTGCAGCACCCCGAGCGCGGGCATCAGCTTGTGCAGCTCCGGCATCCCGTTCGCGGCCGGCCCCCGGTAGCGGATGACCGCGACCGAGTCGCGGTCGTCGAGACGACCAGCGGCGAAGGCGGCGAGGAAGTCGGCCCGGTCGTCGAAGATCACCGCGGGGGCGGTCACCACGCGGTGACCCGGCTCGACGGCCGAGACCTTCACGACCGCGCGGCCCAGCCGGCCGGTCAGCATCCGCAGGCCGCCGTCGGGCGCGAACGGATCGTCGGCCGGGCGCAGGACCGTGGTGTCGTGGGACGACTTCGGGCCCTCCTCCCACACCAGCTCGTCGCCGTACAGGCGGGCCTCGCTGGTGTGTCGCCACAGCCCGCGTCCCGACACCGTCAGCACGTCGTCGTGGAGGTAGCCGTGGTTGAGCAGCGTGTGGACCGGGAACGGGGTGCCGCCGGCCGCCACGAAGTGGTTGATGTCGGCGCTGCCGTTGGGGTAGATCCGCGTCAGCAGCGGGACGGCTGCCGACAGGTCGGCGAGGTCGTCCCACGTGAGGGTGATGCCCGCGGCCGCCGCCATCGCGACGAGGTGCATCGTGTGGTTGGTCGAGCCGCCGGTCGCGAGCAGCGCGACGCACGCGTTGACGATCGCGCGCTCGTCGACGAGGTGCCCGACCGGTGTGGGCTCGCCCCCGGCCGCGGTGATGGCGACGGCGCGCTCGCCGGCCGCGCGATCCAGCGCCGCCCGCAGGGGAGTCCCCGGGTTGGCGAAGGTCGCGTCCGGCAGGTGCAGGCCCATCACCTCCATCAGCATCTGGTTGCTGTTGGCGGTGCCGTAGAACGTGCAGGTGCCCGGGGAGTGGTAGGACGCCGCCTCGGCCTCGAGCAGCTCCTCACGGCCGGCCTTGCCCTCGGCGTAGAGCTGGCGCACCCGCGCCTTCTCGCCGTTGGGCAGCCCGGACGGCATGGGACCGGCCGGCACGAAGAGCGTCGGCAGGTGCCCGAACGACAGCGCGCCGATCAGCAGGCCGGGCACGATCTTGTCGCAGACGCCGAGCATGATCGCGGCGTCGAACATGTCGTGCGAGAGGGCGACCGCGGTGGACATGGCGATGAGGTCGCGGCTGAAGAGCGAGAGCTCCATGCCCGCGCGACCTTGGGTGATGCCGTCGCACATCGCGGGCACGCCCCCGGCGAACTGGGCGAGGCCGCCCGCCCTGACGATCGACTGCTTCAGCACCTCCGGGACGTCACGGAACGGCTGGTGCGCCGAGAGCATGTCGTTGTACGACGACACGATGGCCACGTTGGGCTTGCGGCTCGACCTCAGGCCGCTCTTCGCCGGCTCGTCCGAGGCCGCGAACCCGTGGGCCGGGTTGGCGCACGCCAGCTTGCCGCGCGCCGGGCCCTTGTCTGCGGCCGCGTCGATGCGGGCGAGATAGGCCGTGCGGGTGGGGGCACTGCGCCGTACGATCCGCGCGGTCACCTCGGCGACGGTGGGGTGAAGGGTGTTCATTCGGTCTCCTGCCGGGATCGGCCGTCGCGCTCGAGGAGCGTGCTGGCGGCGAAAGGGCCGTGCGTGCCGGCGGGATACCGGCGGGGTCGGTGGGTCGGCTGCGACCAGCGGTCGAGGATCGGCGCCACCCACGTCCGGGCGGCCTCGACCTCGTCGCGGCGCATGAACAAAGTGGTGTTGCCGCGGACGACGTCCATGAGGAGCCGCTCGTAGGCGTCGGGCGAGCGTTGGCCGAAGGCGGTCGCGTAGCTCAGGTCGAGGGACACCGGACGCAACCGGATGCCGCCCGGGCCGGGCTCCTTGGCGGTCATGTGCAACCGCATGCCCTCGTCGGGCTGCACCCGGATGTGCAGGCGGTTGGGCTCGGTCGCCCCCTCGCTGTGCGGGAACATCGGGTGCGGCGGCTCCTTGAAGACCACCACGATCTCCGAGAGCCGCTCAGACATCCGCTTGCCCGTGCGCAGGTAGAACGGCACGCCGGCCCACCGCCAGTTCTGCACCTCGGTCTTGATCGCCACGAAGGTCTCGGTGCTGCTCTCGTGGCCGACCTCTTCGGCGTACGACGACGTGGCCGCGCCGTCGCACAGCCCGGCGGCGTACTGGCCGGCCACCGTGTCGCGGTCCACGATCTCGGGGGTCATCGGACGCAGTGCCTGCAGCACCTTGAGCTTCTCGTCCCGCACCGTCTCGCGATCGACGTAGGTCGGCGGCTCCATCGCGACCGGGCAGACGAGCTGGAGCAGGTGGTTCTGCACCATGTCGCGCAACGCGCCCGAGCGGTCGTAGTAGGAGCCTCGCTCGCCGACGCCGAGCGACTCCGACACGGTGATCTGCACGTGGTCGACCCAGTGGCTGTTCCACAGCGGCTCGAGGAAGGTGTTGGCGAAGCGCGTGACCGGGGAGGTTCTGGACGCTCTCCTTGCCGAGGTAGTGGTCGATGCGGAAGATGTGCGACTCGTCGAACACGCGGCCCACGGCCTCGTTCACGGTCTGCGCGGTGGCGAGGTCGGTCCCGATCGGCTTCTCCAGCACGACGCGGGATCGCTCGGTGGCGAGCCCGACCCGGTCGAGGTGCTCGCAGATCGGGCCGAACAGCGCTGGCGCGACCGCGAGGTAGAAGACGCGGATGACGTCGTCGCCGGCCGCGCCGTCCTTGAGCCGGTCGTGCAGGCGGTGCCGGGCGCCGACGTCCTCGACGTCGAGGGTGACGTGGTGGAGGCGGGCCAGCAGGCGCCGTACGACCGGATCGGTGAGCTCGTCCGCGGCGACGTGCTCGGTCAGGGCCGCCTCGACCATCGCGCGATAGCCGTCGTCATCGACCTCGGCGCGCGAGACGCCGATGATCCGGAAGCCCTCGGGCAGCTGGCCGTCGCGGTCGCGGAGGTAGAGCGCCGGGAGCAGCTTGCGGGGCGCGAGGTCGCCGGTGCCACCGAAGACGGTGAAGTCGCACGGCTCGACGGGGGTTCCGGGGGTCATGGGACACCACCGTACGGACGGTTAGGGACTTCCACAACCAAACATTGGTATTTTTCAGACCAAAGCGATCTGATGCTTGAATGCCACGCACCATGCCCTCCTCACCGGTGTTCCGTTCGCACGTGGTCGACGCGTCGTCGCCCTCGGGCGCGACGGCAGGACAGGTCCCGGAGCTGATCCGCACGGGACGCGCGACGACCCGGGGCGAGCTGGTGCGGGTCACCGGGCTCTCGCGCACCGCGGTCGCGGCACGCCTGTCGTCCTTGGCCGAGGCCGGGCTGGTGCTGGAGGGCGACGAGGAGTCGGCCACCGGCGGTCGGCCCGCCGCGACCCTCGTGCTCAACCGCGATGCCGGACTGGTCCTCGCGGTGGCGATCGGGCGCAGCCGCTCACAGCTGTCGGTCTGCGCGCTCGACGGTTCGGAGCTGGCCGCGGTCAGTCGTGACCGGGAGGTGGGGCTCGGTCCCGACGTGCTGATGCCGGTCGTGGTCGAGCAGCTGCAGCGGATGCTGGGTGAGCTCGGGCGCTCGGGCGACGAGGTCCGCGGCGTGGGCATGTCGCTGTCGGGGACGGTGGACCCGGTGCGGGTGGTCAGCGTGGACTCGCCGGCGCTGGCCGGCTGGGACGGCGTGCCCCTCGTGCCCTACCTGCGCGAGGTCACTGCCGCACCGGTCGTGCTCGACAACGACTGCAACGTGATGGCCCTCTCCGAGCGCGACGGCCAGCTCCCCGGACGACGACAATGTGTTGGCGCTGAAGGCCTCGACCGGGCTCGGGCTGGGGATCGTCGCCGACGGCCGGATCCTGCGCGGTCATCGCAGTGCGGCCGGCGAGATCGGCCATGTGAAGGTCGAGGCCGCGAAGGGCCTGATCTGCCGGTGCGGCGACACCGGTTGCCCGGAGGCGGTCGCCGCCGGCTGGGCCCCCACGGTGGAGCGGCTGCGCAGCGACGGTCAGCAGGTCGACCACGTGCGCGACCCGGTGGCGCAGGCGGTTCGTGGTGATGGTCAGGCGCGATCGATCGTGCGCGAGTCCGGTCGCCGCGTCGGCGAGGCGATGGCGGCCACGGTCACCGTCCTGAACCCGCGCGCCATCATCGTGGGCGGCGACATGGCCGGAGCCTTCGACACCTTTGCCGCCGGCCTGCGCGACACCCTCTTCTCGTCCACGACGGCGCTGGCCGGCCGTGACCTGCAGGTGCTGCCGTCGACGTACGGCGAGCGGGCGGGCCTCGTCGGCTGCGTCCGGCTCGCTCTCGAGTCCGTGCTGTCGCCCCACGCCGTCGACGCCGAGCTGGCCCGGCACCATGGCTGACGTCTTCGACACCTTGCCCGACGGACGAGTCGTGCGACTGCTAACCATCGGCTCGGCTCCCGGCCCCGTCGTCGAGGTGCTCACGCTCGGCGCCACCGTGCACCGGCTCGAGGTCGGGTGCGGTGACGGCGTCCGCCGCAACGTCGTCCTCGGACACGCGGACGCGGCCGAGCGGATGGCCAGTGGGGACTACGACCGGTCGATCTGCGCGCAGGTGCACGGGCGCTGGTAGGGCGGGTCGCGGTCGAAGAATCGACTCTGCGGGACGCGAGCAGGGACTGGCTTGTCGAGCGGGCTCGTCAGCGTCATGCCTGACCCCGTCCACCACACGGCATCGTCGTCTGATCTGCCCGGGTCCGCATCGGCTCGGGGCTCAGTCCTTGTCGGTGAGGATCTGCAGGGCTGTCTCGGCGTCGATCCGGGGCTGGCCGGTCAGGATTGTCCGAGAGATGTCGTCGGCTGTGAGCCTTGTGCGCAGGGTCTGCAGCCCGGATCGGTCGGACCCGGTGAAGCCCTTGCGCTCGGCGAAAGGGTCGTCGATGCAGGCGAGTAGGGCCACGGCGTCGCGCAGGTGGCGGTCGGGGTCGCGGGAGTCGGACTTGTAGGCAGCAGCTTTCAAGATGAGCGCGCCGAACGGATTAGGTACCGAGACGATGGTGATCGTTCCGGGCTCGATCTCCAGACGCGCGTTGACGGTGCGGCGTAGCGCCTGCGTTCCACCGTCGATGCGAACCATGTCGCGGCCGGCCAGCCGTTCGGTGACCTTCGGAGCGTGGTGGTCGGAGATCAAGACGTCGACTACTTCCTCAGGCTCTTCGTCGGGGCGGCCGGCGACGAGGTCGATCTTGCTGGTGCCGCGGTAGAAGCGGTGAGCGGTGTTGTCGCGCGGGTCGACGGCCGAACGCAGGTCGTAGCCAATGGAGCGCAGCGCGGCCGCGGTCTCGGAGGCGACGTCGCGAGAGGTCTCGATGTGCAGCACGATGTCGACATCGTTGGTTGGGCGTACGACGCCCGGGCTGTGGTGAATGGAGTGCAGTTGGGTCATCAGCCCGCCGACCGGGGTCCACTTATCGGTCGGCAGCACCGAGGCGATCTCGGAGACGTTCGGCCGGGGGTCTGGCCAGCCGCCGAGGGGCGCGACGACGTCGACGGAGAGGCGCCCCGGCACCCGGGTGCTCAGAGCCTGTCATTCTCACGGAACAGCTCCAGCCGGCTAGCCAAGGTCTGCTCTCCCACAGCGCGTTCCCGCGGGTCGAGGGAGGTGGCGGCGTCGACGGCCGCGAGCGTCCTGTTGAACGCCGCTAGGTACTTGACGAAGCCGATGTCCATGCCGGTGTAGCGCAGGGTGATGGATCCGGTGGTGTCCTCTACTAGCCGGAAGCGGCGTACGAGGTTTGCGATCCGGTCTGTGTGGATGTAGCCGTCGACGATGGCGTCGTCCTCGATGAGCCCAAGCCGCTGGCGACCGGGGACGACGAGCTCCTCGTGGACGCGCGTGATGACGGAGCGATGGCCGGACCATGTAGTGACCGTCGCGCGGTCGCGCAGGCGGATCGCCAGCTCGGTCGGCTCGATGATCTCGCGCAGAGTGGCGCGGACTCGGTACGTCTGGACATCGCCGAGTCCCAGCGGTGCCGCATTCGAGAGGATGGCGATTGCTCCCCAAGCAGTGTGCTCCGCCCGGGTCCGGGTCCGACCCGAGCCGCGCCCGACGCGGTAGCGCTCCACCGATGTGCGGTCGAAGATCCCGCGGGCCACGCGGGTGATAGATCCTGTCTCGGCAAGGACGCGAACCACGGCGCGCCTCAACGCCCAAGAGGTCGGATACCTCTTGGGTCGTCAGAAAGTCGCCCTTGGTTGTCATAACAGAATATTGCCTCTTCCGGTGGTTATCTGTAAAGGGAAGAGCAGGCGAGCGGCACGGCCGATGGGGTGGGCGGCTCGTGGGGCGCCGACCCGGGGCAGCGTCCACACCGTCCGGATCGTCACGCCGCCCTCCGCGACCCCGGCGCGGTCGGCGGACACGGATCGAGTGCGACTGCGCTGATCGGCCGTTGGCCGGCACCCGAAAGCCATCCATTTAGGCAACGCGGAAGTGCGTTAAATCCGCAGGTGAGGGGCCGTTTTGGCCCCTCCCACCCCCGACGTGACGCACGGCACGTCGGCCCCTAGACTGTGCCCTGCGCCACTCGTGAACTCATTCACAAAGTCACGAAGTGGGGGCAAAGCGAGAGGGAAGGGAACGTCAGGCATGGAGCTCTACACCCCGGTGCTGGTGCTGGCCCTCATTGCTGCGGCCTTTGCGGTGGGCTCGGTGGTCATGAGCGCCTCCGTGGGTCCGAAGCGATACAACCGGGCCAAGCTCGACTCCTACGAGTGCGGCATCGAGCCCACTCCACAGCCGATCGGCGGCGGCCGCATCCCGGTGAAGTACTACATCACCGCGATGATGTTCATCATCTTCGACATCGAGATCATCTTCCTCTACCCGTGGGCCGTGCACTTCGACGCGATGCGCTTCTTCGGCCTCGTCGAGATGGTCATCTTCATCGCCACTGTCTTCGTCGCCTACGCCTATGTGTGGCGTCGCGGCGGACTGGATTGGGACTGAATCACATGGGTATTGAAGAGAAGCTGCCGTCCGGCGTCCTCCTGACGACCGTCGAAGGTGTTGCCGGCTACATGCGCAAGGCGTCCTTCTGGCCGGCCACCTTCGGCCTGGCCTGCTGCGCGATCGAGATGATGACGACGGGTGGTCCGAAGTACGACCTCGCCCGCTTCGGCATGGAGGTCTTCCGTGCCAGCCCGCGCCAAGGCCGACCTGATGATCGTCGCCGGTCGCGTGAGCAACAAGATGGCTCCCGTCCTGCGCCAGATCTACGACCAGATGCCCGACCCGAAGTGGGTGCTCGCCATGGGCGTCTGCGCGTCCAGTGGCGGCATGTTCAACAACTACGCCGTCGTGCAGGGCGTCGACCACATCGTGCCCGTCGACATGTACCTCCCCGGCTGCCCGCCCCGCCCGGAGATGCTGATCGACGCAATCCTCAAGCTGCACGACCGGGTCCAGTCGACCAAGCTCGGCGTCAACCGGCTCGCCGAGATCGAGCTGCAGGAGTCCAACGCCCTGAAGGCGCTGCCGACCTCCCAGATGCGAGGCCTTCTCCGATGACCGACAACACCCGGGACCCCTCGACCGACCCGGTCGCCGGCGACCGGGAGATCAAGCGTGCCGTCGGCACCCGCCGGGGCATGTTCGGCGTCAAGGGCACCGGCGACACCTCGGGGTATGGCGGTCTCGTCACCCCCACGGTCTACCCCGGTGACTCCCAGCGCCCCTTCGGCGGCTGGTTCGACGAGGTCGCCGACGCCCTCGAGGCCCGCCTCAGGTCGACCGACCTCGACGCCGCGATCGAGCGCGTCGTCGTCCACCGTGGCGAGATCACCTTCCACGTCCGCCGCGAGGACCTCGCCTTCGTCGCGCAGATGCTGCGCGACGACGAGGACCTCCGCTTCGAGTTCTGTGCCGGCGTCAGTGGCGTCCACTACCCCGACGACACCGGGCGGGAGCTGCACGCGGTCTATCACCTGCTCTCGATGACCCACAACCGTCGCATCCGGCTCGAGGTCACCTGCCCCGACGCCGACCCGCACATCCCCAGCCCGGTCAGCATCTACCCGACCAACGACTGGCACGAGCGCGAGACCCGGGACATGTTCGGCATCCAGTTCGACGGACACCCGGCCATGACCCGCATCCTGATGCCCGACGACTGGCCGGGCCACCCTGCAGCGCAAGGACTACCCCTTGGGCGGCATCCCCGTGGAGTACAAGGGCGCCACCATCGCGCCCCCCGACCAGCGGAGGTCCTACAACTAATGGGCACCACAGACAGCCAGCAGGACCTGTACGCCGACCCGAGCGAGACCAGCCGGGGCACGGTCTTCACGGTCACCGGCCGGGACTGGGACTCCATCACCCCGGGGACTCGGCGACTCCGCCGAGGAGCGGGTCGTGGTCAACATGGGACCGCAGCACCCGTCGACGCACGGCGTGCTGCGCCTGATCCTCGAGCTCGATGGTGAGACGGTCACCGAGGCCCGCTGCGGCATCGGCTACCTCCACACCGGCATCGAGAAGAACATGGAATACCGCTCCCGGGTGCAGGGCGTCACGTTCTGCACGCGGATGGACTACCTCTCCCCGTTCTTCAACGAGGCGACCTACTCCCTCGGCGTCGAGCGCCTCCTCGACATCGAGGACGACATCCCGGAGAAGGCGCAGGTCATGCGCGTCCTCCTGATGGAGCTCAACCGCATCTCCTCCCACGGTCTGCATCGCGACCGGCGGCATGGAGATCGGCGCCCTGACCGTGATGACGATCGGCTTCCGCGAGCGCGAGCTGGTGCTCGACCTCTTCGAGCTGATCACCGGCCTGCGCATGAACCACGCGTTCATCCGTCCCGGCGGTGTCGCCCGGGACCTGCCGCCCGGCGCGCTCGACGAGATCCGTGACTTCATCGCGCTGATGAAGAAGCGGCTCCCGGAATACGCCGCCCTGTGCAACGCCAACCCGATCTTCAAGGCCCGCCCGGAGAACGTCGGCCACCTCGACCTCGCCGGCTGCCCGGCGCTCGGCCTGTCCGGCCCGCCGCTGCGCGCGACCGGCTACGCCTCGGGACCTGCGCAAGACGCAGCCCTACTCCGGCTACGAGGACTACGACTTCGAGGTCCAGACCCGGGACACGGCCGACGCCTACGGCCGCTTCCGCATCCGGCTCAACGAGATGAGCGAGTCGCTCAAGATCGTGGAGCAGGCGGCCGACCGGCTCGCCAACCTCGAGGGCGCACCGGTCATGGTCGCCGACAAGAAGATCGCCCGGCCCAGCCAGCTCGCGATCGGCTCCGACGGCATGGGCAACTCCCTCGACCACATCCGCCACATCATGGGTGAGTCGATGGAAGCGCTGATCCACCACTTCAAGCTCGTCACCGAGGGCTTCCGGGTCCCGCCGGGCCGGGCCTACGTCCCGATCGAGTCGCCGCGCGGCGAGCTCGGCGCGCACGTGGTCTCCGACGGCGGCACGCGCCCGTTCCGCGCGCACTTCCGCGATCCGTCCTTCACCAACCTCCGGGCCACGAGCGTGATGAGCGAGGGCGGCATGGTCGCCGACGTCATCGTCGCCATCGCCTCCATCGACCCCGTGATGGGAGGTGTCGACCGATGACTGCCAAGTTCACCGAGAACGACACGGCACTGACGCCCGAGACGTACGCCGAGCTGCGGGCCATCGCCGCCCGCTACCCCGAGGCACGCTCGGGCCTGCTCCCGATGCTGCACCTCGTGCAGTCGGTCGAGGGGCGCGTGACGCCCGAGGGGATCGCGGCCTGCGCCGAGGTGCTCGACATCTCGGCCGCCGAGGTCAGCGGCGTCGCGACGTTCTACACGATGTACAAGCGCAAGCCCGTCGGCGACTACCTCGTCGGTGTCTGCACCAACACGCTGTGCGCGGTGATGGGCGGCGACCTGATCTTCGATCGGCTCAAGGAGCACCTCGACGTCGGCAACGACGAAACAACAGAGCAGACGGCCGAATATCCAAACGCAGTCACCCTCGAGCACATCGAGTGCAACGCGGCCTGCGACTACGCCCCGGTGATGATGGTCAACTGGGAGTTCATGGACAACCAGACCCCCGACTCGGCGGTCCGGGCAGTCGACGACCTGCGCGCCGGCAAGGACGTCCACTCCACGCGCGGCCCCGGGCTGTGCACCGGAAGCAGGCCGAGCGCGTGCTCGCCGGCTTCCCCGACGACCTCGCCGACGAGGGCCCGACCGCCGGGCCGGCGTCGCTCGTCGGTCTCAAGATCG
The DNA here is from genome assembly GCF_024703895.1 of Nocardioides sp. B-3. Lineage (GTDB taxonomy): Bacteria > Actinomycetota > Actinomycetes > Propionibacteriales > Nocardioidaceae > Nocardioides. The sequence goes on along the minus strand of NZ_CP087968.1, from coordinate 1,296,737 downwards.
CGCGGGAGAAGGGCTGGACGGCCCCGACCCGGGCCGAGCTGCCCGCGGCCGACGCGAAGGGTGACGAGAAGTGACCGACGTACTGACCCCGGTCCTCACCGACAACTGGGACCCGGGACCGCGCTCGGACGCTGGCTGCCTACGAGCAGCAGGGTGGCTACGCCGCGCTGAAGAAGGCGCTCACCATGGCGCCCGACGACATCATCACCGCGGTCAAGGACTCCGGCCTGCGCGGCCGTGGCGGCGCCGGCTTCCCCACCGGCATGAAGTGGGGATTCATCCCTGCAGGACAACCCGAAGCCGAAGTACCTCGTGGTCAACGCCGACGAGTCGGAGCCGGGCACCTGCAAGGACATCCCGCTCATGATGGCCAGCCCGCACACGCTGGTCGAGGGCGTCATCATCAGCTCCTTCGCGATCCGCGCCAACCACGCGTTCATCTACGTCCGCGGCGAGGTCCTGCACGTCATCCGTCGGCTGCAGCGCGCGGTCCCAGAGGCCTACCTCGCCGGCCACCTCGGCAAGAACATCCACGGCTCGGGCTACGACCTCGACGTCGTCGTGCACGCCGGCGCCGGGGCCTACATCTGTGGCGAGGAGACCGCGCTGCTCGAGGGCCTCGAGGGTCGACGCGGCCAGCCGCGCCTGCGCCCGCCGTTCCCCGCGGTCGCCGGGCTCTACGCCAGCCCGACCGTCATCAACAACGTCGAGTCCATCGCGTCCGTGCCGAGCATCATCGAGCACGGCGCAAGCTGGTTCGCCTCGATGGGGACCGAGAAGTCCAAGGGCTACGGCATCTTCAGCCTCTCGGGCCACGTCACCAGAGCCGGGTCAGTACGAAGCTCCGCTCGGCATCACGCTGCGCCAGCTGATCGACCCGGCCGGTGGCATGCGCGAGGGCCACGAGCTCAAGTTCTGGACCCCCGGTGGCTCGAGCACCCCGCTCCTGACCAACGATCACCTCGACGTACCCCTCGACTTCGAAGGCGTCGGGGCGGCCGGATCCATGCTCGGCACCCGCGCACTCCAGCTCTTCGACGAGACCACGTGCGTGCTGCGGGCGGTGCTGCGCTGGACCGAGTTCTACAAGCACGAGTCCTGCGGCAAGTGCACCCCGTGCCGCGAGGGCACGTGGTGGCTGGTGCAGACCCCGGCCCGGCTGGAGAAGGGGCAGGGCAGCGAGAGCGATCTCGACCTGCTCCTCGACCAGTGCGACAACATCCCGGGCCGATCGTTCTGCGCCCTCGGTGACGGCGCGACCAGCCCGATCTCGAGCTCGATCAAGTACTTCCGCGAGGAGTACCTCGCGCACCTGCGCCACGGCGGCTGCCCGTTCGACCCGAATGCCTCGACCACCTTCGCGACCACCGGAGCGAACGCATGACGACGACCCCGGAGAAGACCGCCCCGGTCACCGTCACCATCGACGGTGTCCGTGTCAGCGTCCCGCCCAACACCCCGGTCATCCGCGCCGCCGAGCAGGTGGGCGTGCAGGTGCCGCGGTTCTGCGACCACCCGCTGCTCGCGCCCGTGGGCGCCTGCCGCCAGTGCCCGGTCGACATCCCCGACGCCGGCAACGGCAAGCCGATCCCCAAGCCGCAGGCCTCCTGCACGTTGCCGGTCGCCGAGGGCATGGTCGTCGAGACGCAGGTGACGAGCAAGGTCGCCGACAAGGCGCAGCAGGGCGTGATGGAGTTCCTGCTCATCAACCACCCGCTCGACTGTCCGGTCTGCGACAAGGGCGGCGAGTGCCCCCTGCAGAACCGGGCGATGTCCAACGGCCGCGGGGAGAGCCGGTTCGAGGGCGTCAAGCGCACCTTCCCCAAGCCGATCAACCTCTCGGCCCAGATCCTGCTCGACCGCGAGCGCTGCATCGTCTGCCAGCGCTGCACCCGTTTCACCGACGAGATCGCCGGTGACCCGTTCATCGAGATGGTCGAGCGTGGCGCCCAGCAGCAGGTCGGCATCGCCGACGGTGCGCCGTTCCTGTCCTACTTCTCCGGCAACACGATCCAGATCTGCCCGGTCGGCGCGCTGACGAGTGCCGAATACCGCTTCCGCTCGCGCCCCTTCGACCTCGTGTCCACGCCGGGTGTCGCGGAGCACGACTCCTGTGGTGCCGCGATCCGCGTCGACCACCGTCGCGGCAAGGTCATGCGTCGCCTCGCCGGCAACGACCCCGAGGTCAACGAGGAGTGGATCAGCGACAAGGACCGCTTCGCCTTCCACTACGCCCGCCGGGACGACCGGATCACGCACCCGATGGTGCGCGACGAGGACGGCCAGCTGCGTCCCGCGTCGTGGCCCGAGGCCTTCACGGTCGCGGCTCGCGGCCTGCAGACGGCCGGTCCCAGCGCAGTGCTCACCGGTGGTCGCGTGACCGCCGAGGACGCCTACGCCTACGCCAAGTTCGCCCGGGTCGCGCTCGGCACCAACGACATCGACTTCCGCGCCCGCCCGCACAGCGCCGAGGAGGCCGACTTCCCGGCCTCGGTCGTCGCCCTGTCCGGTGACGTGTCGTACGCCGACCTCGAGACCGCCTCCGTCGTCGTGCTCGCCGGCCCGGAGCCCGAGGACGAGGCGGCGACCATCTTCCTCCGGCTCCGCAAGGCGTCGAAGGGCAAGACGAAGATCGTGGCGCTGGCGCCGTACGCCACGCGCGGGCTGCTCAAGATGAACGGTCGCGTGATCCCGACCGCGCCCGGCACGGAGGCCGACGCCCCGGCCGCGCTGGCCAGCGACGGCGTCACCGCGCTCGACGCGGGCGGCGTGATCCCGGTCGGGGAGCGCCTCGCCCAGAGCCACGGCGCGCTGATCGCCGCGGTCGAGCTCGCGAAGACGACTGGTGCTCGACTGGCCCGGGTGCCGCGTCGCGCCGGTGACCGCGGTGCGGTCGAGGCGGGCTGCCTGCCCACCCTGCTGCCCGGCGGTCGTCCCGCTTCCGACGCATCTGCTCGCGTCGATGCCGCCACTGCCCGGGGCGTGGACTCGCTGCCAGACAAGGCCGGACGAGACGGCGACGCCATCGTCGCCGCGCTCGTCAAGGGTGACCTCGCCGGCCCGGGTCATCGGCGGCGTGGACCCCGACGACACCAGCGACCCGGCCGCCACCCGCGCGGCCATCGAGGCCGCCCAGTTCGTGGTCAGCCTCGAGCAGCGACTGACCGACGTCGCCGCCAGCGCCGACGTCGTGCTGCCGGTCGCCCCGGTCGCCGACAAGGCCGGCACCTTCGTCACCCGGGAGGGCCGCCCGCGTCCCTTCGAGGCGGTGTTCGCCAACCCCGGCTCGCTGCCCGACCTGCGCATCCTCGTCGGCATCGCCGACGAGCTCGCCGCACTGGGTCAGGGGACTGCACTCGGCTTCCGCACGGTGCACGAGGTGCGCGCCGAGATGGAGGCGATGGGCCCGTGGGACGGCGTCCGCCCGGCGCTCAAGCTCGGCAAGGAGCCCAAGAGGCCCAAGCCGAAGGCAGGTGCGCTGGCGCTGTCCACCCGGGAAGCTGCTGCTCGACCGCGGCTCCCTGCAGGACGGTGACGCCAACCTCGCGGCCACGGCCCGACCGGCCGTCGCCCGGATCAACCGGGCGGCCTACGACGCCCTCTTCGGCATGCACGACGGCGCGGCCACCGCGGTCCTCACCGGTGACCGGGGCTCGGTCACGCTGCCGGTCGAGGTCGCCGAGATGCCCGACGGTGTCGTGTGGGTGCCGGCCAACTCATTCGGCCGCGGTGTGCTCGCCGGCCTCGCGTCGCCCGGTGGCTCCGTCACCCTGAAGGGAGCCAAGTGATGAGCGCTCAGATCATCGGTCTGGTGGCGGACGACCTGTCCGCCTTCGGCCGGGACCCGTGGTGGCTGATCCTGATCAAGGCCGTCCTGATCTTCGTGGTGCTGGTCCTGTTGACGCTGTTCAACATCTGGTTCGAGCGCCGCGTCGTCGCGCGCATGCAGCACCGCATCGGCCCCAACGTGCACGGCCCCTTCGGCCTCCTGCAGTCGCTGGCCGACGGTGTGAAGCTCGCGCTCAAGGAGGACATCATCCCGAAGGCCGCCGACAAGGTGGTCTTCCTGCTGGCGCCGGTGATCGCCACGGTCCCGGCCTTCGTGACGTTCGCGGTCATCCCCTTCGGTCCCGAGGTCGGGCTGCCGTTCACCGACCGCACCACCCCGCTGCAGCTGACCGACATGCCGGTCGCGGTGCTCTTCGTGATGGCGATCGCCTCGATCGGCATCTACGGCATCGTCCCGGGTGGCTGGTCCAGCGGATCGACGTACAGCCTGCTCGGCGGCCTGCGCTCGAGCGCGCAGATGATCTCCTACGAGGTCGCCATGGGTCTCGCACTCGTCGCGGTCTTCCTGTACGCCGGCTCGATGTCGACCAGCGAGATCGTGGCCGCGCAGAACCCCGGCCGGGAGTACTGGCTCGGCGTCATCCCGGTGCCCACGTGGTACGCCCTGATCCTGCTGCCGTCGTTCATCATCTACGTGATCGCGATGGTCGGCGAGACCAACCGCGCGCCCTTCGACCTCCCCGAGGCCGAGGGTGAGCTGGTCGGCGGGTTCCACACCGAATACTCCAGCCTGAAGTTCGCGCTGTTCTTCCTCGCCGAATACATCAACATGGCGACGGTGTCCGCGCTCGCGACGACCCTGTTCTTCGGCGGCTGGCACGCCCCGTGGCCGATCATCCGAGTCTGGGAGGGCGCCGACTCGGGCTACTGGCCGCTGCTGTGGTTCTTCGGCAAGATGTTCGTCTTCATCTTCATGTTCATCTGGCTGCGCGGCTCGCTGCCGCGACTGCGCCATGACCAGTTCATGGCGTTCGGCTGGAAGCGGCTGATCCCGATCGCGCTGGCCCGGATCATCGCCGTCGCAACGATCCGCGTCGTCACCCTCGACGGCGGCCTCGACCGGTCCTACCTGCTGGCCGCCGCCGGTGTCTTCCTCGCGCTGTGCATCGTGCTGTTCTTCTTCGGCGACAGCGAGGGCGAGGAGCCCGTGACGACACCGACCGACGTCGAGCACGACGCCTTCGCCGGGGGCTTCCCGACGCCGCCGATGCCCGTCGGGGGTGCGGTCCGTGGCGACGCACGCCCGCTGACCTTCGCCGATCGAAGCAACACCGTGACCGGCACCACCAAGCCGGACCGAGAGAAGTGATGGCTGAGTCCAAGAGGTTCTGGGACCCGGTCGCCGGGTTCGGGGTCACGTTCCGCACGATGTTCAAGAAGGTCGTGACGGAGCAGTACCCCTTCGAGAAGATGCCCACCGCGCCCCGTTTCCACGGCCGGCACCAGCTCAACCGCTGGCCCGACGGGCTGGAGAAGTGCATCGGCTGCGAGCTGTGCGCCTGGGCCTGCCCGGCCGACGCGATCTACGTCGAGGGCGGCTCCAACACGGAGGACGAGCGCTTCAGCCCCGGTGAGCGTTACGGCCGCGTCTACCAGATCAACTACCTGCGCTGCATCCTCTGCGGCCTGTGCATCGAGGCGTGCCCGACGCGCGCTGACGATGACGAACGAATACGAGCTGGCCGACAACAACCGGGCCGACCTCATCTACGAGAAGTCCGACCTCCTCGCCCCGCTGCTGCCCGGCATGGAGCAGCCGCCGCACCCGATGCGGCTCGGAGCCGACGAGGGTGACTACTACCGCGGCACCTACGCTGCCCCGGCTCCGACCGAGAGGGGCGGCAAGTGACCTTCTGGATCCTCGCCCCGATCATGGTGGCGGCCGCCCTCGGCATCCTGTTCGTCCGCAAGGCCGTCCACGCCGCGATGCTGCTGGCCGTCGTGATGATCAGCCTCGCCGTCCTGTACGCCGTCCCGGGAAGCGCCGTTCCTGTTCGCGGTCCAGATCATCGTCTACACCGGCGCGATCCTGATGCTCTTCCTGTTCGTGCTGATGCTGGTGGGCGTCGACGCGTCCGACTCGGTGGTCGAGACGATCAAGGGACAGCGCGCGCTGGCCACGATCTTCGGCCTCGTCCTCGGACTCGTGCTCGTGGTCGGCCTTTCGCAGGTCACCCTCGGCACGGCCGTCGGCCTCGAGAAGGCCAACACCGGCGGCAACATCGAGCAGCTCGCCAACATCTTGTTCTCTCGCTACGTCTTCGCCTTCGAGGCCACCAGCGCCCTGCTGATCACGGCCGCGATCGGTGCGATGGTGCTCGCGCACCGAGAGCGCCTCGAGCCCAAGGCGACGCAGGCCTCCATGGCCGCGCAGCGGATGAAGGACTACGCCGAGCATGGCTTGCACCTCGGTCCGCTCGCCGCGCCCGGTGTCTATGCCCGCCACAACGCGGTCGACACCCCGGCCCTGCTGCCCGACGGCACCGCGTCGGAGTCCTCGATCTCGCGGGTGCTCGCTGCTCGCGGCGTCGTCCGCTCGGGTCCGGCCCCGGCCGACGACATCGACGAGGTCCAGCGCCAGCTGGGACAGGACCCGACGGCGATGCCCGAGACCTCGGGCAGGTCCGGCGCCCCCGCCAGCACCGAGGAGGACGTGAAGTGACTGAATACATCGTCCTGTCCGCGATCCTCTTCACCATCGGCTGCATCGGCGTCCTCACGCGACGCAACGCCATCGTGGTCTTCATGTGCATCGAGCTGATGCTCAACGCCGGCAACCTCGCGCTCGTCGCGTTCTGCCAAGCAGCACGGCAACCTCGACGGCCGGGTCGCGGCCTTCTTCGTGATGGTCGTGGCGGCTGCCGAGGTCGTGATCGGCCTCGCGATCATCATGACCATCTTCCGCACGCGACGGTCCGCCTCCGTCGACGACGCCAGTCTGCTGAAGTACTGAGGGGCCTGACGTGACTCTTGACGCAATCCTGCTTGCCTCCTCCGAGGCGGCCCACGAGATCCCGGTGGTCCACCCGACCGCCGCCGAGGGTGTCTTCACCGGCTCTGGCTGATCATCGCGCTGCCTCTCGCGGGCGCGGCCGTGCTGCTCCTCGGTGGTGCCTTCGCCAAGGGCGCCCTGGACAAGGTCGGCCACTGGATCGGTACGGCGACCGCCGCCGGGTCCTTCGTCCTCAGCCTGATCCTCTTCGTCAGCCTGCTGGGGCGCGAGGAGTCGGAGCGCCAGCTCGGCCAGCACCTCTTCACCTGGTTCGAGGTCGGCAGCTTCAACGTCGGCATGGATCTGCTCTACGACCCACTGTCGGCACTGTTCCTGCTGCTGATCACCGGCGTCGGATCGCTGATCCACGTCTACTCCATCGGCTACATGGAGCACGACGCCCGGCGTCGCCGCTTCTTCGGCTACCTCAACCTCTTCGTCGCCGCGATGCTGGTGCTCGTCCCGGGTGCCAACTACCTCGTCGTCTTCCTCGGCTGGGAGGGCGTCGGCCTCTGCTCCTACCTCCTGATCGGCTTCTGGCAGCACAAGCACTCCGCCGCCGCTGCCGCGAAGAAGGCCTTCGTCATCAACCGCGTCGGCGACATCGGCCTCTCGCTGGCCGTTGCCCTGATGTTCACGACATTCGGCACCACCGACTTCGCGGCCGTCAGCGAGCAGGCGTCCGGCGCCTCGCAGACCACGCTCAACCTGCTCGGGCTGCTGCTCCTGCTCGCCGCGTGCGGCAAGTCGGCCCAGTTCCCGCTGCAGGCCGGCTCCTCGACGCGATGGAGGGCCCGACCCCGGTCTCCGCCCTGATCCACGCGGCGACCATGGTCACCGCCGGTGTCTACCTCATCGTCCGGTCCAACTTCATCTACGAACTGACCCCCGGTGGCGCAGACGACGGTGGTCATCATTGCCACCATCACGCTGCTCTGGGGTGCGATCCTCGGTTGCGCCAAGGACGACATCAAGAAGGCGCTGGCCGGCTCCACGATGAGCCAGATCGGCTACATGATGCTGGCCGCCGGTCTCGGCGTCGCGGGCTACCCGTTCGCGATCTTCCACCTGCTCACGCACGGCTTCTTCAAGGCCAACATGTTCCTCGGCGCCGGCTCGGTCATGCACGGCATGAACGACGACGTCGACATGCGCCACTACGGCGGCCTGCGCACCTACATGCCGGTCACGTTCCTGACCTTCGCGATGGGCTACCTCGCGATCATCGGGTTCCCCGGCTTCTCCGGCTTCTTCTCCAAGGACAAGATCATCGAGACCGCGCTCGCGGACAACTTGATCGTCGGTCTCTGCGCCCTGCTCGGTGCCGGCATCACCGGCTTCTACATGACGCGGCTGATGCTGATGACCTTCTTCGGCGACAAGTCCCGCTGGGAGAAGGGCGCGCACCCGCACGAGTCGCCCCACGTGATGACGGTCCCGCTGATCGTCCCGGCCGCGCTGTCGGTCCTCGGTGGCGTGCTGCTGCTCGGTGACTTCGTGGTCGAGTTCCTCGCCCCCGTCACCGGGATCGCCGAGCACCACGAGCCGCCGCTGCCCGCCATCGTGATCACCCTCATCGTGGTCGGGGTCGTCGGCATCGGGGTCGCCGCCGCCCGGTTCCTCGTCGGCAAGCAGACGATCCCGCGGGAGGCTCCGACCGAGGTCTCCTTCGCGACCGGGGGCCGCCCGCGCCGATCTGTACGGCGACGCCATCAACGACGCAGTCGTCGTGGCGCCCGGCAGGTCGCTGACCACGGGTCTGGCGTCCTTCGACCGGTTCGGTGTCGACGGAGTCATCGAGGGTGGCTCGGCCGGTGTCGGTGCCATGTCCGGTGTCCTGCGCCGCGTCCAGAACGGCTTCGTCCGCTCCTATGCCCTCTCCCTGCTCGGCGGCGCGTTGCTCGTCGTCCCGGCCCTCCCGGCGGTGAACCTCTCGTGAGCGACCTCCCTGTTCTCTCCGTCCTGATCGCGATTCCCCTCGTGGGCGCGATCGTGACGGCGTTCCTCCCGGCCGCGACTGCCCGGCTGGCCGGTCTCGGCTTCGCCGGCGCCGCGCTGCTGTGGGCTGCGATCGCCGCGCTGTCGACGTACGACCTCGACGGCGGGATGCAGCTGACCGAGACGCATGCCCGGATCGAGGCGCTCGGCGTGCACTACGCCCCGGGCGTCGACGGCCCGGGCCTGCTGATGGTGCTGCTCACCACGCTCCCGGTGCCGATCGTGCTCGCCGCGTCGTGGCACGAGGCCGACGAGGACGGCAACTCCGGCAGCCGCACGTTCGTCGCCCGGGTGCTGGCGCTCGAGGCGATGTCGCTGGCCGTCTTCACCGCCACCGACGTCTTCCTCTTCTACGTCGTCTTCGAGGCGACGCTGATCCCGGCCTACTTCCTGATCGGCGGCTTCGGCCGGTCCGGTCGTGGCCGCGCGGCCACCAAGTTCCTGATCTACCAGCTCGCCGGCGGGCTGATCATGCTCGCGTCGGTGATCGGGCTCTACGTCGTCTCGTCGAACAACGGCAAGCCGTCCTTCCTGCTGACCGACCTCGCCGCGCTCGACATCGACCCGATCACGCAGCGCTGGCTGTTCGTCGGCTTCTTCATCGCCTTCGCGATCAAGGCGCCGATGTTCCCCGTGCACACCGGCTGGCCGACACGACCGAGAAGGCGACCACCGGCACGTCGGTGCTCCGGTCTGCGTGCTCGACAAGATCGGCACGTTCGGCATGCTGCGCTTCTGCCTCGGGCTGTTGCCCGACGCGTCGCAGTGGGCCACGCCGCTGGTGGTCGTGCTCGCGCTGATCTCGATCGTGTACGGCGCACTGGTGGCCATCGGCCGGGACGACCTGCTGCGCCTGATCGGCCTGACGTCGCTGTCGCACTTCGGCTTCATCGTGCTCGGCATCTTCGTCTTCAGCAGCCGGGGCATCTCCGGCTCGATCCTCTACATGGTCAACCACGGCATCGGCACGGCCGCGCTGTTCCCGGTCGCCGGCTACCTCATCCGTCGTCGCGGCACCGCCTCGATCAAGGCGATGGGCGGCGGCGTGGAGAAGGTCGCCCCGGTCCCGGCCGGCACGCTCCTGATCGCGGGCCTCGCGGCCTGCGGACTGCCCGGCCTGTCGCCGTTCGTCTCGGAGATGCTGGTCATCATCGCGGCCTTCAACCACGCCACGGTGGGCCGGCGCGATCGCCGTGACCGCCATCGTGCTCGCCGCGATCTACGTGCTCTGGGCCTACCAGCGCACCATGACCGGCCCGGGCGGGGACTTCGAGAAGGTCGAGGTCATGCGTGACCTCGACGCCCGCGAGGTCGGCACGCTCGCACCGCTGCTGCTCGCCCTCGTGCTGTTCGGCTTCTTCCCGATGCCGTTGCTCGACGTCATCAATCCGCACGTCACCGACATCATGAGCAACGTCGGTGTCACCGACGCCCCGCCGACCGTCACCGGTTCGGTCAGCTCGCAGGGAGGCCACCCGTGACCGACTTCGTGAAGCCCACGATCGACTACTTCGAGCTGTTCCCGCTCCCGGTCGTCTTCGGTGTCGCCTGCCTCGGCGTGCTGGTCGAGGCGTTCGCGCCCCGTGCCGCCCGCTACGGCGCCCGAGTGCTGCTGTCGCTGGTCGGTCTCGTGGCCGCGCTCGTCAGCGTCGTGCTCATCGCCCGCGACGCCGAGGTCCATGCCGACGGCGCCGCCCGCGGCATCCTCGCGGTCGGCGGCACGATCGCGATCGACGGACCCACGCTCTTCCTGTGGGGTCTCATCCTCGTGCTGGCCATCTGCGGCGTGCTGCTCTTCGCCGAGCGCCACCTCGACGGCGGGGTCTCGGCCTTCGCCGGCCGGGCCGCCGCGCTGCCCGGCTCCGAGGCCGAGCGCGAGGCCGGGGCCAAGGGCCTCGACCACACCGAGGTCTACCCGCTCCTGATGTTCGCGGTCTTCGGCATGCTGCTCTTCCCGGCGTCCAACGACCTGCTGACCATGTTCGTCGGCCTCGAGGTCCTGTCGCTGCCGCTCTACCTCCTCTGTGGCCCGGCGCGCCGTCGCCGCCTGCTGAGCCGGGGAGGCAGCGCTGAAGTACTTCCTCCTCGGCGCCTTCTCCTCCGGCTTCTTCCTGTACGGCGTCGCGCTGGTCTACGGATTCGCGGGCTCCATGGACTTCTCCGCGATCAACGAGTCGGTCCGCAACGACACCGGCAGCTCGGCGCTGCTGCTGATCGGCATGGGACTGATGACGGTCGGCCTGCTCTTCAAGGTCGGTGCCGCGCCGTTCCGGGCCTGGACCCCCGACGTCTACCGGGGCGCCCCGACCCCGGTCACCGCCTTCATGGCGGCCGCCACCAAGGTCGCCGCGTTCGGTGCGATCCTGCGCCTCTTCTACGTCGCCTTCGGCGCAGACCGCTGGTCGTGGCAGCCGATGATGTGGGTCGTCGCGATCCTGACGATGCTGGTCGGCGCGCTGCTGGCCATCACCCAGACCGACGTGAAGCGCCTGCTGGCCTACTCCTCGGTGGCGCACACCGGCTTCATCCTCACCGGGGTGCTCGGCGTGCAGGCGACCAGCGACCTCGCGCCCGGCGAGGTGAGCGCGCTGCAGGCGGTGCTGTTCTACCTCGCGACGTACGGCTTCGCGACGCTAGGCGCCTTCGCCGTGGTCAGCCCGGTCCGCGACTCCGCCGGTGAGGTCACCGCGCTCGACCGATGGGCAGGGCTCGGCAAGGAGTCGCCGATCGTGGCCGGTGTCTTCGCGTTCTTCCTGCTGGCGATGGCCGGCATCCCGCTCACCTCCGGCTTCGTGGGCAAGCTCGCGGTCTTCTCGGTGGCGCTGGCCGCCGGTGCCCGGCCGGTCGTGGTGGTGGCGGTCGTGGCGAGCATCATCGCGGCGTTCCTCTACATCCGGGTGATCAAGGCGATGTACTTCGACGAGCCCGTCGGTGACGGTCCCAGCGTCGCCTACCCGTCCGTGCTCACGGCCACCACGATCGCCTTCGGTGCCGCGGCCACGCTGATGCTCGGCGTTTTGCCGGGGCCGTTGCTCGATCTCGCGGGGCTTGCAGGACAATTCCTCAGGTGACCACCTCGTCAAGCTCCCCGGCGCTCCCCGTCGACGACTCGGCGCTCGCGCAGCGTCTTGCCGATCGCCCGGTCAAGGTCGAGGAGATGCTCGCCGGCTACTGCGAGGGCCGCACCGAATACGTGTCGAAGGCCGCCTCCCACCTGATGGCGGCCGGCGGCAAGCGCTTCCGCCCGCTGCTGGTGCTGCTGGCCGCGGAGACCGGCCCCACGCCGGACGCCGACGAGGTGCTCACGGCCGCGTGCGTCGTGGAGCTGACGCACGTCGCTTCGCTCTACCACGACGACGTGATGGACGAGGCCGACCTGCGCCGGGGTGCCGACACGGCCAACGCCCGCTGGGACAACCACGTCGCGATCCTCACCGGTGACTTCCTGTTCGGCCGCTCCTCCGAGCTGACCGCCGACCTCGGGCCCGACGCCGTCCGCATCCGGGCGCGGACCTTCACCCGACTGGTCGAGGGGCAGATCCTCGAGACCGTGCAGCCGGGTCCCGAGGAGGACCCGTTGGTGCACTACCTCGAGGTCGTGGCCGGCAAGACCGGTTCACTGATCGCCACGTCGGCGCACTACGGCGGCATGTTCGGTGGTTCGGCGCCCGAGGTGGTCGAGGCGCTGCGTGCGTACGGCGAGATCGTCGGCTCCGCCTTCCAGCTCTCCGACGACATCCTCGACATCGCGTCCGAGTCGGGTGAGTCCGGCAAGACCCCCGGCACCGACCTGCGCGAGGGTGTGCCCACGCTTCCGGTGCTGATGGCCCGCGCCTCCACCGACCCGACCGACGCACGCCTCCTCGAGCTGCTCGACGCCGACCTCACCGACGACCAGCTGCACGCCGAGGCGCTCGACCTCCTGCGCAAGCACCCCGCGATGGACGAGGCCCGCGCCTACGTCGTCGCCCGGGCCGCGACCGCCAAGTCGCTGCTCAGCGTCCCGGGAGCCGGGCTCCGTCCGGACCGCCCTCGAGTCCTTCGCCGACATCGTCGCCACTCGTTCCAGCTGACCCAACCCCCGGCCTCACCGTGACCCCGTCAGCGGTGAGTGACCCACATTTTCATTCCGTCGAATGTGGCTGGCGCACCGCTCCCCGGGCGTGTCCCGGAGCGACGCTCGCCCAGCGGTGACCCAGCCACATTCCACGCCGCCGGAATGTGGCTCACTCACCGCCACGGAGGCGATCTCGTCACGCGCCGCCACTGGACCACTGCCCACACGTCGTACGGCGACGAATCGCCGTACGTCCGAAAGGTGGCGCCGCAGGCCTTGCGATCAGCAGGCCGACGCCTCGGTGACCAACCTCAGCTGACGCCGGCGGTGGTTGATCGTCTCGACCGTGAAGAGCACCAGCGCCACCCACACGAGCCCGAAGCCGATCCAGCGGCCGGTGGGCATGTCCTCGTGGAAGAGCAGGACGCCCAAGGCCGAACTGGATGATCGGCGCGAGGTACTGCAGCAGCCCGAGCGCGACGAGCGGCACCCGGATCGCGGCCGCGCCGAAGAGGATGAGCGGGATCGCGGTGACGATGCCGGTGGTGGTGAAGAGCAGCGCGTGCCCGGTGCCGTGGTTGCCGAAGCTCGCAGCGCCGGTCACGGCGAGGAGGACGAGGTATCCCACCGCGATCGGCGCGAGGACGAGCGTCTCGATGGTCAGGCTCTCGACCGGTCGCACGTTGGCCTGCTTCTTCGCCGGGCCGTAGGAGCCGAACGAGAAGGCCGGGACCAGCGCCACCCGGGGCGGTCGCCCGTAGTCGATCGTCAGCACCACCACGGCCGGGGACGCGATGCCGAGGGCGATCCACTGCAGTCGCCGCAGTCGCTCGCCGAGGATGAAGACACCCATCAGCACGGTGACGAGCGGGTTGATGAAGTAGCCGAGGGCCGCCTCGACGACGCGCTCGTTGTTGACGCCGTAGATGTAGGTCGCCCAGTTGACCGAGATCACCACGGCCGCGAGCGACAGCAGGGTCAGCTGCCGCCGATTCCTGAGTACGGCGCCGACAGCCGCCGCATGGCGCAGCGCGACCACCGGGACCGCCATCGTCAGCGCCGACCAGACGATCCGGTGGGCCGGGATCTCCACGGCGCCGGCCGGCTCCGAGCAGCGGCCAGTAGAGCGGGAACAGCCCCCACAGCGCGTACGCACCCGTGCCGAAGATCAGCCCCCTGCGCGTTTCTGGCACTTCGAGAGTCTAGGCGGCGGAGATCGACAACGAATCCGTTACGAACGGCGTCTACCATGCAGTCGTCTTCTGTCACACGTCCCAAGGGGAACCATGCGGATGCTCCGCACCGTCATCGTCGGCCTGCTGGCCGCACTTCTCAGCCTGAGCGCATTCTCGGCCGCGCCCGTCCGGGCCGACCGGGCCTTGCCGAAGCGCATCATCACCGAGGTGCCGCCGGACGCGAAGCAGCAGGTTGACTTCAACGCCTTCAAGCTCAACGGCACCGTCACCGAGCCGCAGGCGGACCCGGCCGTGGCTCCGGTGCCCTACCTCGGCAAGGTGCAGCTCCAGAAGAAGGCCTGCAAGGCCTGTAACTGGAGGACCGTCAAGAAGGTCAAGACCGACGAGACCGGCAAGTACCGGACGAAGATCTTCGTGCCCCAGAAGGGCGTCTGGAAGTGGCGCGTGAAGGTCAAGGCCTCCAACGGCTACGGCACGACCAAGGGTGAGATCTGGACCGCAGCGTTCGAGTGATCCGCTCCACAGCACCGTGCAACTGACACTGGCCCGCCCCGATCTGATCGGGCGGGCCAGTGTCATGTCCGGGTCAGACGACGGTCCGAGTGTCGCCCGCGCTGATCAGCCCGGCGAGTCGCGTGGCCGGGTCGCCGGTGGCCTCGTCCTGTGCGGCCGTGATCTGCGCGCGGGCCCGGTCGTCGTAGGTCGGGCGTTCCACACGGCGGAAGATCCCGATCGGCGACTGGTTGAGGTAGCCGGAGTCGGTGAGCCGAGAGATGGCGAACGCCGTGGACGGGTCGGGGCTGTGCGCGTCGTGCACCGGGATGTCGGCGTCGTCGACGTCGCTCGCCTGCACGGTCTTCACGCCGCCGGTCGAGCGGTCACGCGTCAGGGCCCGGGTGCCGCGACCGTCCTCGCCCGTCGCCCCGAAGCGGATCTGCTCGCCGTGGACGAGCGGGATGATGGCGTCGGCCTTGGTGTCGTTGGACTTGATGGCGTCGAAGGCGCCGTCGTTGAAGATCGGGCAGTTCTGGTAGATCTCGACGAACGACGTGCCCCGGTGGGCCGCGGCAGCCGACAGGACTGCCGTGAGGTGCTTGCGGTCCGAGTCGATGGTGCGGGCCACGAAGGACGCCTCGGCACCCGGGGCCGGGGAGACCGGGTTGAACGGGTGGTCCACCGATCCCATCGGCGTCGACTTGGTGACCTTGCCGGGCTCCGAAGTGGGGGAGTACTGCCCCTTGGTCAGGCCGTAGATCCTGTTGTTGAACAGCAGGATCGTCATGTTCACGTTGCGACGCAGCGCGTGGATCAGGTGGTTGCCGCCGATGGACAACGCGTCACCGTCACCGGTCACGACCCAGACCGAGAGGTCCTCGCGCGCCGTGGCGATGCCCGTGGCGATGGACGGGGCACGTCCGTGGATCGAGTGGAAGCCGTAGGTGTCGAGGTAGTAGGGGAACCGCGACGAGCAGCCGATGCCGGAGACGAAGACGATGTTCTCGCGACGCAGCCCGAGGTCGGGCAGGAACGACTGCACGGCCTTGAGCACGGCGTAGTCGCCGCAGCCGGGGCACCAGCGCACCTCCCGGTCGGAGGTGTACTCCTTGCCGGTCTGCGGTTCGTCGTTGGTGGGGACGAGCTCGACGCCGGAGCGAAGGCCGGGCAGTCCGAGGTCCGCGGTCATGCGATGTCCTCCTTCGGTGCGGGGGTCAGGTCGACCTCGATGCCCTCGGCATCGGCCACGAGGCCGCCGATGACGTCGGCCGGGACGGCCGCCTTCAACGGCAGGCCGCGCACCTCGTTGTAGCCGACCACGTCGACGAGGTACTTGCCGCGCAGCAGCAGCGAGAGCTGGCCGAGGTTCATCTCGGGGACCAGCACCTTGTCGTAGCGCCGCAGGATGTCGCCGAGGTCGTTGGGGAACGGGTTCAGATGACGAAGGTGGGCCTGCGCGACCTTGTAGCCCGCCTTGCGCACGCGTCGCACGCCGGCGCCGATCGGTCCGTACGTCGAACCCCACCCGAGCACGAGGACCTTCGCGTCTCCGGACGGGTCGTCGACGGCGAGCGGGGGCAGCGAGTCGGCGATCCGGTCGACCTTGGCCTGACGGGTGCGGACCATGAAGTCGTGGTTGCCGGGGTCGTAGGAGATGTTGCCGTGCCCGTCGCCCTTCTCGAGGCCGCCGATGCGGTGCTCGAGACCGGGGGGTGCCGGGGATGGCCCACGGGCGGGCGAGCGTCTCGGCGTCGCGGGTGTAGGGCCAGAACTCCGCTTCGTCTCCATCACCGTGGTTGAGCTCGGTGGCGAAGTCGGGGTCGATCGTCGGCAGGTCGGCGACCTCGGGGATCCGCCACGGCTCCGAGCCGTTGGCGAGGTAGCCGTCGGAGAGCAGCATCACCGGCGTGCGATAGGTGATTGCGATCCGGGTGGCCTCGAGGGCCGCATCGAAGCAGTCGCCCGGTGACTGGGGCGCGATGATCGGCACCGGCGCCTCGCCGTTGCGGCCGAACATCGCCTGCAGGAGGTCGGCCTGCTCGGTCTTGGTGGGCAGACCGGTCGACGGACCGCCGCGCTGGACGTCGACGACCAGCAGCGGGAGCTCGGTCATCACGGCCGGGCCGATCGCTTCCGACTTGAGCGCGACACCGGGCCCGGAGGTGGTGGTCACGCCGAGGCTGCCGGCGAATGCGGCACCGATCGCGGCACCCACGCCGGCGATCTCGTCCTCGGCCCGGAAGGTGGTCACGCCGAACGACTTGTGCTTGCTCAGCTCGTGCAGGATGTCGGAGGCCGGGGTGATCGGGTAGGACCCGAGGAACACCGGCAGGCCCGACTGCACACCGCCGGCGATCAGGCCGTAGGCCAGCGCGAGGTTACCGGTGATGTTGCGGTAGGTGCCGGCTGCCATCGGGGCCGGCTTGATCTCGTAGCGGACGATGAAGGTCTCGGTCGTCTCGCCGAAGTTCCACCCGGACTTGAAGGCGCGGATGTTGGCGTCGCGGATGTCGGGGACCTTGGCGAACCGCTTGGTCAGGAACGCGGTGGTCGACTCGGTGGGGCGACCGTACATCCGAGACAGCAGGCCGAGGGCGAACATGTTCTTCGCGCGGGCGGCGTCCTTGCGCGACAGGCCGAACTCCTTGACCGCCTCGACCGTCATGCCCGTGAGGTCGACGGGGTGGACGGCGAACTCCGCGAGGTCGTCGCCGTCGAGCGGGTTGGCGGTGTAGCCGGCCTTGGTCAGGTTGCGGGCCGTGAAGTCGTGGGTGTCGACGATGATCGTGGCGCCCTTGGGCAGGTCGCCGAGGTTGGCGCGCAGCGCGGCGGGATTCATCGCGACCAGCACGTCGGGGGCGTCGCCCGCCGTGAGGATGTCGTGGTCGGCGAAGTGCACACTGGAACGACGAGACGCCCGGCAGCGTGCCCCGGGGAGCGCGGATCTCGGCAGGGAAGTTGGGCAGCGTCACCGGGTCGTTGCCGAAGACGGCCGACTCCTGCGTGAACCTGTCACCGGTCAGCTGCATGCCGTCGCCGGAGTCACCGGCGAACCGGATGATGACGCGATCGAGCTGCTTGACCTGCTTGGTCGGGTGGGTCACCTCGTGCCTGCTTCCTGCTCAAATAGAACGTGTTCCAGTGGCCTTCTTCCCAGTCAACCACTGTAGTCCGGCGATATCAGGCCAGCGGGTGGGAGTCGCGCATTGGACGTGGCCCGGCGGCCGTGACGAGCGACACGCCGAGACGCGTGAAAGTAATTGCCTATAGTCATGTAGTCTTCTGGACATTAGTCAGTAACTGTCCTTCTCGGACCGTGCGAAAAGAGAGATCAACCCATGAAGCTCACTTCCCGGGCCTCCCGCCGCTTGGCCGCAGCGTCCCTCGCCTCCCTGATGGCGTTGACCGCGTGCTCGACCAACTCCGAAGGTGCCACCGAGGAGGGCGGCGTCGCGCTCGACCCGGTCGCCTACTCGACCCCCGAGACGGCGTACAACGAGATCACCGCGAACTTCGCCGAGACCCCCGAGGGGGAGGGTGTCGAGTTCAACACCTCCTACGGTCCGTCCGGTGACCAGAGCCGCGCCGTCGAGGGCGGCCGGGCGGCCGACTACGTCAACTACTCGCTCGAGGGCGACCTCACCCGCCTCGTCGACGCCGGCCTCGTGGCCGACGACTGGAACGCCGGTGAGCACCGGGGGATCGTGGCCGACTCGGTCGTCGTCATCGTGACCCGCCCGGGCAACCCGCTCGGCATCCGGGGCTGGGAGGACATCGTCAAGCCGGGCGTCGAGATCGTCTCGCCCAACCCCGGCTCGTCGGGCGGTGCCCGCTGGAACCTCCCCGGCGGCCTACGGCCACGCCCTCGAGGTCAACGACGGCGACGAGAAGGCGGCGCGGGACTACCTCGTCGACTTCTTCACCAACGCCGTGGCCCTGCCCGGCTCGGCCCGCGACGCGCTGACCAGCTTCACCAGCGGGGTCGGCGACGTCCTCATCTCCTACGAGAACGAGGCGATCCCGGCCCGCCAGAACGGTCAGGAGCTCGACTACATCGTGCCCGACGAGACCCTGCTCATCGAGACGCCCGCGGCCGTGACCGTGGACGCCGAGCCCGAGGCCCAGTCCTTCCTCGACTACCTCTACACCGACGAGGCGCAGGCCAGCTTCCTGAAGTACGGCTACCGCCCGGTGGTCGACGGTGTCACCGGCGAGGTCGACGGCGCCAACGACCCGGCCGACCCGTTCCCCGACGCCCAAGGTGCTGTTCACGGTCGCTGACGACTTCGGTGGCTGGC
Source organism: Nocardioides sp. B-3 (assembly GCF_024703895.1). Classification (GTDB taxonomy): domain Bacteria; phylum Actinomycetota; class Actinomycetes; order Propionibacteriales; family Nocardioidaceae; genus Nocardioides. Next base: position 1,277,852 of record NZ_CP087968.1, on the reverse strand, counting down.
CCGCCGCGGCCGAGAAGTTCTTCGCCGACGGCGAGGACGGCGAGCCGCTCGGCCCGGTGGCCGAGGTCCAGCAGGAGACCGGGAAGCTGGGCGAGTAGGACCGATGACGAGCGCCCTCCTGGGCCCGCCGGTCGACACCGTCGGGGAGTCACGCACTCCCCGACGGCGTCGCCGCGCCGGCCCCCCGCAACACCCTCACTCCCGGAGCCGGGCTGGGGCTCGGCTCCGGCCATGATCTGGTTCAGCCTGCTCGTCCTCATCCCGCTGGTCGCGATCATCGTGACCGCGGGGGAGGGCGGCTGGGACGCCTACTTCCGGGTGCTCCGCAGCGACCAGACGTGGGCCGCGGTCACGCTGACCGTCTCCCGGGGCCGCGATCGTCACCGTCATCAACGTCGTTGTCGGCACGATCATCGCGTGGGTCCCGGTCCGCGACCAGTTCTGGGGCAAGTCGCTGCTCAACATCATCATCGACGTGCCGTTCTGCGCTGCCGACGATCGTCGCCGGTCTCGTGCTGCTCTCGCTCTACGGGCCGCAGAGCCCGCTGGGACTCGAGTGGGCCAACACCGAGCGCGCGGTCATGCTGGCCCTCGCCTTCGTCACGTTGCCCTTCATCGTGCGCACGGTCCAGCCGGTGCTGGAGGAGCTCGACGCCGACGTCGAGGAGGCGGCGGCCTCGCTGGGTGCGCGTCGCGGCACCATCGTGCGCCGCATCATCCTGCCCAGCCCGGCGCCGGCCATCGCGGCCGGAGCCGCGCTCTCCTTCGCGCGGGCCATCAGTGAGTACGGCTCGCTGGTGCTGCTCTCCGGCAACCTGCCGTTCCGCACCGAGGTCGTCTCGGTCCGGGTGCTCACGTTCATCGAGAACGGCAACACCCAGTCCGCTGCGGCGCTCGCGTCGGTGATGCTGGTCGTCGCCCTGATCGTGATCGTCGCGCTCGACATCGTCCAGAGAAGGGTGGCCAACCGTGGTTAGGGTCTCCACTCCGGTCCGCTGGCTGCTGCGGCTGATCGCGATCGGCTACGTGTTCTTTCCTGGTGGCTCGGCCCGTCTCGCTCGTCGCCGTACGCACCTTCGGGAACGGCACCGAGGCGTTCTTCGGCATCTTCACCGACCCGCACACCGTGGCGGCACTGCAGCTGACGCTGATGGTCGCCATCTGGGCCGTCGTGATCAACCTCGTCTTCGGGGTGACGATCTCGCTGCTGCTGGTGCGTTACGACTTCCCGGGCAAGCGCGTGCTGTCGGCCCTCATCGACCTGCCGCTGTCCGTCTCGCCCGTCGTGGTGGGCCCGGCGCTGCTCCTCGTGTTCAGCGGTCGCACCGGCTGGTTCGGCCCGACCATCGAGGAGGCCGGTTGGATGGTCATCTACGACTCCCCGGGCATGATCATGGCGACCTGTTTCGTCGCGCTGCCGCTGATCATCCGCGAGGTCGTGCCGGTGCTCTCCGAGATCGGCGACGACCGGGAACAGGCCGCCCGCAGCCTCGGTGCCAACGGCCGCCAGACATTCCTGCGGATCACGCTCCCCTCGATCAAGTGGGCCGTGATCTATGGCGTCGTGCTGTCGCTGGCGCGCTCGCTCGGTGAGTTCGGTGCGGTCAAGGTCGTCTCCGGGAACATCACCGGCAAGACGCAGACCGCGACCCTGATCGTCGAGGCGAAGTACCAGAACTTCCAGCAGGAGACGGCCTACTCCGTGGCGTTCCTGCTCGCCTTCATCAGCATCGCGTGCCTGATCGTCGTCGCCTTCCTCCGCCCCCAACACGAAGAAGCCTGAGGTTCCACCATGTCCATCGACGTCACTGGTCTGACCAAGACCTTCGGCGACTTCGTCGCCCTCGACAACGTCAACGTCTCCCTGCCCACCGGGCAGCTGACCGCCCTGCTCGGTCCGTCCGGCGGCGGCAAGTCGACGCTGCTGCGGATCATCGCTGGCCTCGACACCGCTGACTCCGGCACCGTGTCGATCGAGGGCGTCAACGCGACCAGGGTTGCCGCCGCAGAAGCGCAACGTCGGCTTCGTGTTCCAGCACTACGCCGTCTTCAAGCACATGACGGTCGCCAAGAACGTCGCGTTCGGCCTCGAGATCCGCAAGCGGCCCAAGGACGAGATCGCGGCCCGCGTCGACGAGCTGCTCAAGCTCGTGCACCTGTCGCAGTTCTCGCACCGGCTGCCCTCGCAGCTCTCCGGTGGCCAGCGCCAGCGGATGGCACTGGCGCGAGCGCTCGCGGTGGAGCCCACCGTGCTGCTGCTCGACGAACCGTTCGGCGCACTCGACGCCAAGGTCCGCAAGGAGCTGCGGGAGTGGCTGCGGCGTCTCCACGACGAGGTCGCCGTCACCACCGTCTTCGTCACCCACGACCGGGGAGGAGGCCCTCGAGGTCGCCGACGAGATCGTGGTGATCAACGAGGGCCGGGTCGAGCAGGTCGGCTCGCCCGACCAGCTCTACGACGAGCCGGCCAGCGACTTCGTCATGGGCTTCCCTGGGTGAGGTCACCTCCCCGGGTGGCGTGACCCTGCGCCCGCACGACATCGAGGTCGCGACGTCGCCGTACACCGCAGGCGCGATCGAGGGCTCGGTGCACCGGATGCTGCGCATCGGCTTCGAGGTGCGCCTCACCGTCCTCACGGTCGACGGCGACGACGTCTCCGTGGTGCTCACCCGCACCCACGCTCGCTCACTGGGCCCGGCCGAGGGAGCGACCGTCTGGCTCACGCCTGCGAACGGTGCGACGGTCATTCCGTCGATGCGGGCGGTCGGCTGACATCCTGTCCGCATGACCTCGTTTGCCGGTGTCCTGTCCCACGCGCGAGTAGCGACGCCCGACGCCGTCATCGACGGTTGGGTGCGGGTGCGTGACGGCCGGATCGCGGAGATCGGCTCCGGCCCGGCACCCGAGGGTGAGCACGTCCGAGACCTCGGTGGCGCCTCGGCTGTCGCCCGGCTTCGTCGACATGCACGTGCACGGCGGCGGCGGCGCCTCGTTCCAGTCGGGAGCCGCCGACGACGTGACGACTGCGGCGGCGTTCCACCGACGGCACGGGACCACCTCGCTGGTCGCCAGCCTCGTCACCGCGCCCGTCGCGGACCTCGTCACCTCGGTACGGCGACTGGCGGAGCTCGCGACCGACGGCGTCGTGGCCGGCATCCACCTCGAAGGGCCGTTCCCGGCCGGCGACTTCTGCGGCGCCCACGACCCGGAGCTCCTCCGCGACCCGGATCCCGAGTCGCTCGACCTGCTGCTGGGCGCCGGTGCGGGACACATCGCGATGATCACGCTGGCCCCCGAGCGGGCAGGTGGCCTCGATGCCGTACGCCGTGTGGTCGATGCCGGGTCTGTCGCGGCGATCGGCCACACCGCTGCCGACTACGACACCGTCGGCCGCGCGGTGGAGGCGGGGGCGACCGTGGCGACCCATCTGTTCAACGGGATGCCGTCGCTCCACCACCGGACCCCCGGCCCGGTGGCCGCACTGCTGGAGGACGAGCGAGTGGTCGTCGAGCTCATCAACGACGGGATCCACCTGCACCCGGCGATGCTGCGGCTTCCCTTCGCGGCCGCTCCGGGACGCACGGCGCTGGTGACGGATGCGATCTCGGCCACCGGCCCGGGTGACGGGGAGGTGCTGCTCGGTGAGCTGCGGGTCACCGTGCGCGACGGTCAGGCGCGCCTTGTCGACGGTGGTTCGCTCGCGGGCAGCGTGCTGACGCTCGACCGGGCTGTCCGCAACGCAGTCGCGGCGGGTGTGCCCGTGCTGGCCGCGCTGCGGGCGGCCTCCACCGTGCCTGCCGACGCGCTCGGGATCGGCGACCGGGCCGGTCGGATCCGCGTGGGCGCTCCGGCCGACCCGGTCGTGCTGGACGAACGGCTCGAGGTCGTCGACGTGCTCAGCGCGTCCGGGTGACCTTCGCCAACCCGCGGGGAGCGTCGGGGTCGTGGTGGCGGGCGACGGCCATCGTGTGCGCAAGCCTCTGCAGCGGCATGATCTCCGGGATCGGCGACAGCTCCTCGGTCGAGCCGGTGGGCAGCGGCACCACGATCTGACCGGGACGTGCGGCCGCGGGGTCGCCGATGATGCTGACGTCGGCGCCACGGTCGGCGAGGCGTTCGAGCACCGGGGCGATGGCACGGGCGCCCGCGCCGCGAGGAACGACGGCAAGGACCGGCCGGTCCCTGGTCGATCATCGCCAGCGGCCCGTGCATCAGGTCGGCGCCGGAGAACGCGTGCGCGGAGAGGTACGACGTCTCCATCAGCTTGAGCGCCGCCTCGCGGGCGGTCGGGTAGGAGTAGCCGCGCCCCGTGGTGATCAGCTTGTCGACGAAGCGGTAACGGTCGGCGATCTCCTCGACCCCGGTCGCGGCCAGTGCGCCGGCCGCGAGGTCCGGCAGCCCGGCAGCAGCGGCCGCGTCGCCACCTCGCCGGGCGTCGATGAGGAGCCAGAGGGCGAGGAGCTCGTTGGTGTAGCTCTTCGTCGCGGCGACGGCGGCCTCGGTCCCGGCCATCACGTCGATGGACAGCTCACAGGCCCGGGCCAGCGCTGAGTCGGGAGCGTTGGTGACCGCCACCGTCAGGGCGCCGTGGCGCCGCGCCGCCTCGGTGGACTCGACGAGGTCGGGGGAGCCGCCCGACTGGCTGACGGACACCCACAGCACGTCGGTGAAGTCGGGGCGTGCGTCGAAGACGGTCAGCGTGGAGGGGGAGGCCAGACCGACGGGGAGGCCGAGCGAGATCTCGAGGAGGTATTTCGCGTAGAGCGCCGCGTGGTCGCTGGTGCCGCGCGCGGCGAGCAGCACGAAGCGTGGCGCGGCCGCGCGGATCCGGTCGGCGACGGCCCGGATCGGGGCGATCCCGGTCAGCAGGTGGGCCGGGGCGGCGGGCTGTTGGGCGATCTCGAGGGCCATCTGGGCGCCGGGGACGGGTGCTGGGGTGATGTCGATCATTCGTCGTCGCCTCTTGCTCAGTGGGGTGGTCGGTCCGATGTGATCCTTGACACGTCCGGAGCCTCTCTCTACGGTCATCAGACATCCGATGTCTGATCTAGTCAAGCCACAAGGGAGAACTTCATGCACGCGCTCCACCGCCTCGTCGGCGTCTGGTGTGCCGCGCTCATCGTCACCGTGCCCACCACCTCGGCACTCGCGGACGACTCGGCAACCGCACCCGCAGACCTCTTCACCACCGACCTCGACCACACCGGCACCGGGTTCCCGGTCTACCGGATCCCGGCTCTGACCCAGTCCAACGCCGGCACCCTGATCGCCTCCTACGACGGTCGCCCGACGTACGGCGACGTGCCCAACAACATCGCGCTCGTCGTGCGCCGCAGCACCGACGGCGGCACGACTCGGCAGGAGCGGCAGGTCGTGCGCACATGAGCCCGGCAAGCCCGGGTACGGCGATCCGAGCCCGGTCACCGACCGGGAGACGGGCCGCATCTGGCTCTTCCACGCGGCCTCGATCAACCAGGGGCTACTTCGGCTCCACCACCGGCAACGACAACGACGACCCCGACGTCCTGCACGCCGACGTCAGCTGGTCCGACGACGACGGTGTGACCGGCAGCACCGCCGGCTCACCGAGGAGGCGAAGAACCCCGCGTGGGCGGGACTGTTCGCCGCGTCCGGTGAGGGCATCCAGATCCGTCGGGGCCCGTACGCCGGTCGCCTCGTCCAGCAGTACGCCTTACGCCACCGGGGCGGCAACTGGGCCGCGAGCCTGATCAGCGACGACCACGGCGAGACCCGGCGCTTCGGCCAGCTCCTCGGCCCCGGGATGGACGAGAACAAGGTGGTCGAGCTCTCCGACGGCCGGCTGATGCTGAACTCCCGCGCGGCGGGCGGCTACCGCAAGGTCGCCTACTCCGACGACGGCGGCGAGAGCTGGTCCGGTCTGCACACCGACGACGAGCTGATCGACCCGGCCAACAACGGCTCGATCATCCGCTACGACGTGGACGCCGCGCCGCAGTCGGCCGACGCCCGCAAGCTGCTGTTCAGCAACACCGCCACCCAGAGCGGGCGGTCCAACCTGACGGTCCGGCAGTCCTGCGACAACGGCGAGACCCGGCCGATCCGGCGGGTGCTGGAGCCCGGCGCCGCCGAGTACTCCACGCTGACGCCGCTCGCGGACGGCCGGTTCGGACTGCTCTACGAGCGCGGCGGCTACCAGCACATCTCCTACGCCCGCTTCGGGGAGGACTGGCTCGACGGCGTCTGCGCGCCGGTCTCCGCCTGCACGACCGACCCCGGCACCGCCGGCGGCACTGCCGAGGTCGAGGTCACGATCACCAGCCGGGAGACGGGGGCCATCGACGGCGGCGTCGTGTCGCTGGACCTGCCGGAGGGCTTCACGGCCCCGGACGTGCGGATCCCGAAGGTCGCCCCCGGCGCGACCGCGAGCGTGCGGGTGCCCGTCCGGGTCCCCGAGGGCGTGGCGACCAACGCCTTCCCCTACACGGTCGAGCTCACCAGCGACAAGGGCTCCTCGCAGGGCTCCGGCAGCATCATCGTGAAGGGCGGCAACACGGTCCTGAGCGATCTCGTCGAGCGCCACTACGACGGCTCTACGATGACCGACCTGACCGACCGGGTCGCCTCGGTGAAGGACCTGACGGGCGGTGCGGTGACGGTGCGGTTCAGCACCACCTCGCGCCCCGCCGTGGGCACGTTGCTGTCACTCGCGGACCCGATCAGCGCCGTACGCGACGTCGTGGTCTCGCTGAACAGCGGCAAGCCGTACGTCGAGGTGCGCACCGCGTCCGGCACCTATCCGGTGCGGCTCCAGAGCAACGTCGACGTGGCGGACGGCAAGCAGCACGAGCTGGTCGCCGCGAGCAGCTCCGGCGTGACGTCGCTGATCCCGGACGGCGAGCTCATCGCCCGGGTGAACCGCCGGGCCTTCTTCGCCGACGTCACGGCGCTGACCAAGCCGCACGCCCTCAACCCCAGCGGGCTGCCCAACCTGACGGTGGGCATGAATCGTGCTCACTTCCCGGTCAAGCGGGGTCGCCGCGCCGGGCAACCGGTGGGGCTTCGTGGGGACGATCCACGGCGTGGAGGTGTCCGACGACCTGCGGGCCGGCGAGGAGATCGTCCCGTCCTCCGAGCTGTCGATCGCCTCCGTCTCCAGTGAGGAGACCGCGGGTGAGGACGGCCGCGCCGTGAACGCGATCGACGGCAATCCGGCGACGTTCTGGCACTCGCGGTGGAGCACTCCTGCCGCTGGCTACCCGCACCAGATCACCGTCGACCTCGGCAGCCCCCGACCACTGACCGCGCTGCGCTACCTGCGTCGCTCGGTCGGCACCAACGGTGACATCGCGGACTACGACGTCCTCGTCAGCTCGGACAACGCGTCGTGGACGAAGGTCGCCTCCGGCACCTTCCCGGTGGGCAAGGGCGAGGCCGAGGTGCGGTTCGCGCCGCAGGGTGCCCGCTACGTCCGGCTCGAGGCGCTCACTGCGGCCAACGGACTCGCGTTCGCCGCGGCTGCCGAGATCCGGCCGGTGGTCTCTCCCTGACCCAGCCGCACAGGCCACCGCCCCGGGACCGATCGACGGGTCCCGGGGCGGTGCTGTGTCTCAGGCCCGGAAGCGTTCGCGCAGCCACGCGATGGTGAGCTCGTCCCGGGCGACGCCGCCGCCCTCGTGCTCGTTGTAGGTGTAGACCTCGATCTCCTTGGGGCCGGCGTAGTGGTTGTACGCGGCGTACACCGTCGAGGGCGGGCACACGTCGTCCATCAGGGCCACCGAGAACAACGCCGGCACGTCGGCGCGCGCGGCCATGTTGACGCCGTCGAAGTAGTCGAGGGTCGCCGGGGGCGCGGTCGGCGTCGGCACGGTGGGTGCGGACGAAGGCGAGCAATTCGGCGTACGGCGCCCGCGCGGTGATCTCGATGGCGCGGTCCGGGTGGCACAGGAACGGCACGTTGACGACCGCCGCCGCGACGCCGTCGGCCGGGGCCGCCGCGGCGAGCGCAATGCCGCCACCCCGGCTGGTGCCCGCGACCGCGATCCGTGTGGGATCCACGAAGTCGAGCCCGGCGGCGGCGTCGACGGCCCGCACGGCGTCGGTGAAGACGCGTCGGTAGTAGTAGTCGGCAGGGTCGAGGATCCCGCGGGTCAGGAAGCCCTCGACGTGCGGGGAGTCGCTGCCCGCCGCGTCGCCGGTCGCGCCGGCCCGCCGGGCGCGAGCGCCCTGCCCGCGGGTGTCCACGACCGGGGGTCGCGAAACCGGCGGCCGGGAGGGCGAGCCAGTCGAGGGGGCTGCCGGTGCCGTCGCCGTACCCCGGGAACTGGACGACCATCGGCACGGGTCCGGGGACCGCGGCGTGGGAGGGAGCGAGCAGCAGGCCGTGGATGCGGTGCCCGCCGAAGCCGGAGAACCAGAGGTGGCTGCTGTCGACCGGGGGGAGGGGTGTCGCGTGCGGTGCGGTCTCGACCTCGAGAGGCGAAGTGCGCGCGGCGGAGAGGGTGTCGGCCCAGAAGTCGACGAAATCGGCCGGCTCACGGCGCGCCGGACAGTATGTCGCAAGGTCGGCCAGCGGCAGGTCGAAGAGTGGCATCGAGTGGCTCAGGCCTCGGCTCCGAGCAGCGCGAGCCGCGGCGATCGAGGCCCGGATCGGCTCGTAGTGGTTGGCGATGGCGGTGCGCAGCGCGTCGGCGTTGCCGGCGACCGCGGCATCGGCGATCGCGGCGTGGTCGTCGGCGGTGCGACGCAGGCCCTCGCCGGTCATGGCCGGGGTGGGCGCGACGATCGTGTGCACGTCCCAGAAGGCGCCGGTCAGCTGCAGGATGAGGTCGTTGCCCAGCGGCTCCATCAGCATCAGGTGGAACTCGCGGTCGAGCTCGATGAACTCCTCTCCGTCGGCCGCCTTCTGCTGCATGCCGCCGGCGAGCAGGGCGAGCTCGGAGCGGTGGTCGTCGTCCAGACCGGCGACGATCTGGTCCGCCAGCCCCTGCTCCGGGGTCTGGCGCACCTCCACCAGCTCGGCGAGGACCATGTGGTCGTCCTCCCGGCTGAGCAGCCCGCGGAAGGCCGGGCTCTCCACGAGGGCGGCCAGCGACATGCCGCCGACGTAGGTCCCGTGCCCGTGGCGGACCTCGACGATGTCGAGCGCGGCCAGCGTCTTCACGGCTTCGCGAACGCTGGAGCGGCTCGCTCCGACGGCCTCGCACAGCTCCGACTCGGTCGGCAGGGGGTCCCCGGGGCGGAGGCGTTGCTCGAGGATGAGCTGCTTGATGTCGTCGGCGACCGTCTCCCGAAGGTGGCGGTTGCGACGCCGCGATGGGACGCCGTTCGCCTCGCTGGGAGACAGATTTGTTCCGCTCATGCCCTTGCCCTCCGTCGTGATCCGTGTCACGCTCAGCATACCGGCATCAGACATCAGACGTCATAGGTCCGGGACAACAATTTCCGAAGTTCATCATCTCGACACCGGAGCACTGGCGTCCCCAGCCGGGTTCTGACCCCCGATGGAGGCAACAGTGAGCATCACCGACATGGCACGGTCGGACCGATCAGCAGGCGTGCGTCGCCGGCTGACCACGGGCGCGAAGGCGGTGGCCGTGGCCCTGAGCCTCGCGGTCGCGACGGCCGCCTGCAGCGGTCCGTCCTCGACCAACTCGCAAGGCGGCGCCTCGGACAGCATCGAGGCCACGCTGGCCTTCGCGCTGTCGAGCGGCTTCGACCCGGACAACGCGTCGAGCGCGGTGGCCACTGCGGCCAACCAGCACATCTTCGAGGGCCCGGTCGACCTCGACCCGGTCACCCGTGAGCCCTACCCGGCCCTCGCGAAGTCCGAGCCGGTCGCCAGCGAGGACGGCCTGACGTGGACGGTCGAGGTGCGCGACGACGCCAAGTTCTCCGACGGCAGCGCCGTGACCGCCGAGGACGTGGCCCACTCCTTCACACGCGTCCTCGAGCCGGCGGACCCCGCGGTCGTGCCCCTGATGAACGGCTTCATCAGCTTCATCGAGAGCGTCACCGCGACCGACGACGCGACGGTCGAGTTCAAGCTCAAGACGCCCTTCCCGCTCTTCGCCCAGCGCATCGCCGTCATCAAGATCGTGCCCAAGGCGCTCACTGCCGACGAGGCCGCGTCCGAGGCCTTCGACACCGCGCCGGTCGGCTCGGGTCCCTACAAGCTCGACAGCGCCTCGGCCGAGTCGGGCCTGAAGCTCTCGAAGAACGAGAACTACAACGGTCCTCTTCCTGCGGCAGCGGAGACCATGACGTGGAACACCAACACCGACGCCGCCGCGCGGATCGCCGACCTCGAGGGTGGTCGCGTCCGGGCCATCGAGGCCGTGCCCTACCTCAACGTCGACTCGCTGAAGGGCTCCTACGAGGTCGAGGCCAAGCAGGCCTTCAACCGGGCGTTCTTGATGTTCAACAACTCCGCGGCTCCCTTCGACGACAAGCGGGTGCGCCGGGCGCTGCACTACGCGCTCGACAAGGACAAGATCATCCAGACCGCACTGAGCGGCTACGGCACTCCCGCCAGCAGCTATCTCGACGAGGGCAACCCGGACTACCGGGGAGGCTTCGACGGTCTACGACTACGACGCCGCCAAGGCCGAGCAGCTGCTCGCGGACGCGGGCGTCAAGGACCTGTCCTTCGAGCTGGTCACGACCGATGCGTCCTTCATCAAGGACATCGCCCCGCTCGTGATCGAGGCGTGGAAGGCGATCGGCGTCAAGGCGACGCTCAACACCGTCCCGTCCGCTGCGGTGTACGGCGAGCTCGTCCCCTCGGACAAGTTTCGCGTGCTGCTCGCCTCGGGTGACCTGAGTGTCTTCGGTCCCGACGCCGACCTGCTGCTGCGCTGGTTCTACTACGGCACGACGGCCGTCGGACCGCTACCGCTGGGATGCTCCCGAGCGCCAGCAGGTCGCGGACCTCATCGACGCGGCTTCGCAGGCCGACGACGAGACCGAGCGGGCCGGCCTGTGGAAGCAGGCGCTCGACATCATCGCCGAGGAAGCGCCTCTCTACCCGATCCTGCACACGCAGGTCGTGACGGCGCACGACGCCGACGCGCTCGAGGGCTTCGAGGGCGCCGCCACCACCGGCATGTACTTCCTCGAGACCGAGCGCAAGGACTGACCGGATCTGATCCGGTCTCACGGCGTCCTGCCCGGCTTCCCCCGGGCCGGGCAGGACGCCACCTCCCCTGATTCATCGAGAGTGAACCCATGCTGACTGTCCTGAGCATGATCGCCCGGCGACTGCTGACCCCGGTCCCACTGGTCCCGGGGATCACGTTGTTCGTCTTCGTGGTCATGCAGTTCTCGCCCGTCGACCCGGCCCTGTCCGTGCTCGGCGACCGGGCCTCCGCGGCCCGGGTGGCCGCGTTCAAGGAGACCAACGGCCTCGACCGGCCGCTGCCGGTGCGCTACCTCTTCTTCCTCGGTGACCTCGTGCGCGGCGACCTCGGGATGACGTTCCCGCCGTCCGTGCCCGTCTCGAGCAAGATCGCGACCGCCCTCCCGCTCACGATCCAGCTGACCCTGCTCGGTGTCTTCGGCGCGATGGTGATCGGCCCGGCCCTCGGCATCACGGCGGCGCTCTACCGCGACCGCTGGCCCGACCAGGTCATGCGCTTCGCCTCGATGGCGGGGATTGCGATGCCGTCGTTCTGGCTGGCTCTCCTGCTCATCCGGGAGCTCGCCGTACGCCGCCCGATCTTTCCGACGGGTGGATACGTCAACCCGGCCGACTCGTTGAGCGGCTTCCTCGAGTCCCTCGCGCTGCCGGCGCTGGCCCCGGCTGTCCCGGTCGGCTGCTCGCTCGCACGCATCGTGCGGACCTCGATGGTCGAGGAGCTCGACCGCGACTACGTCCGCACCGCCATCGGCGCCGGCCTTCCGCCGTACGTCGTCGTCGGCCGCAACGTCCTGCGCAACGCGCTCGTCAATCCGCTGACAGTGCTCGGCCTGCGCATCGGCTACCTGATCGGCGGCACCGTCATCATCGAGGCGATCTTCTCGCTGCCCGGGATGGGCACGCTGATCATGACCGCCGTACGCCAGAACGACACCGCGCTGGCCCCGGGGCACGATCCTGACGATCGCCCTCGGCTTCGTCGTCGTGAACCCGGTCGTCGACATCCTCTACCTCTTTGCGAACCCCCGACTGAGAGGAGGTCACTGATGCGCAACTTCCGTCGTCTCAACCTGACCTCACGCTTCGCGCTCGGCTTCGTGCTGCTGATCGTCCTCGTCGGCGTGCTCGCACCGCTGCTGCTCAAGCACGACCCGACGCAGACCGGCCTCGACTCGCCGCTGACCGGCCCGGGCTCGGACTACTGGTTCGGCCTCGACAAGCTCGGCCGCGACGTCTACTCCCGCCCGGTCGCCGGCACCCGGCGCTCACTGATGGTCGGCTTCGGTGCCGCAGGCATCGCGCTGGTCTTCGGCGCGCTGCTCGGCGCCCTTGCCGGCACGTCCTGCAACGCAGTGGACGAGCTCGTCATGCGCGTCCTCGACGTGGTGATGGCCTTCCCGGCCATCGTGCTCTCCGCGCTGCTGATCATCTCGTTCGGCAAGAACAGCCTGTTCGTGCTGATCGTCGCGATCGGCTTCGTCTTCATCCCGCCGGTCGCTCGCATCGTGCGCGCCAACGTGCTCTCGCAGTACGGCGAGGACTACGTCGCCGCCGAACGCATCATCGGCGCCCGCCGCCCGCACATCCTGTGGCGCCACATCCTGCGCAACTGCGCGGCGCCGATCATGGTGTTCGTGACCGTGATGGTCGCCGACGCGATCGTCTTCGAAGCGTCGCTGTCATTCATCGGCGGCGGCCTCTCGCCGCAGGACGCCGACTCCTCGTGGGGATCGGTCATCGCCTTCGGCAAGGAGATGGTCCGAGTCGGCGGCTGGTGGGCCACCTTCTTCCCCGGACTGCTGATCCTGCTCACGGTGCTCGCGCTCAACGTGCTCTCCGAGGGCATCTCCGACGCGTGGGCAGCACCGGCCACCCGGCGATCCCTGCTGCGTCGCGACGTCGTCGTCGGTGACCGTCTCGAGCAGGCTCGCCCCGGCGACGGCAAGGTGATCGAGCTGCCCGGCCTCGCCGAGGCCGCCCGACGGCTGCGCGCGCGGGCTCGGCCGCTTCCGACCGGCCAGCCGATCCTGTCCGTGGAGGACCTGTCCATCGGCTTCGCCGGCGTGCACAACGGCGTCGACATCGTCGACGGGATCTCCTTCGCCGTACGCCCCGGTGAGGTGCTGGGGCTGGTCGGCGAATCGGGCTCGGGCAAGTCGCTGACCGCCCTCGCGGTGATGGGGCTGCAGCCGAAGGGCGCTCGCATCCGCGGCACCATGACCTTCGACGGCACCGACCTGCTCACGCTCAACGCCACTCGTCGTCGCGCTGATGGGCCGCGACATCGCGATGATCTACCGGGACGCGCTCTCCGCGCTCAACCCGTCGATCACCGTCGGTGGCCAGCTCAAGCAGCTGATCCGCCGCGGCGGCACGCGTACGGCGGTGGAGCTGATGGGCCTCGTCGGGCTGGACCCGAAGCGCACCCTGTCGGCCTACCCGCACGAGCTCTCCGGCGGCCAGCGCCAGCGTGTCGTCATCGCCATGGCGCTGTCGCGCGACCCCCGCCCGGTGATCGCCGACGAGCCCACCACGGCGCTCGACGTCACCGTGCAGGCGCAGGTGATGGAGCTGCTGCTGCGGCTGCAGACGGAGCTCGGGTTCGCGCTGATCCCGGTCAGCCACGACCTCGCTCTGGTCAGTGACGTCTCGCACCGCGTGGTCGTGATGTACGGCGGTCAGATCGTCGAGTCGGGCGTGACCACCGACGTGATCGAGTCGCCGGCGCACCACTACGCACGGGGGCTGCTCGGTTCGGTGCTGTCGCTCGAGACCGGTGCCGATCGGCTCACCCAGATCCCGGGCGTGGTGCCTTCCCCGGCCGACTTCCCGCTGGGCTGCCGGTTCAGCGACCGCTGCCCGATGGCCAGCGACATCTGTCGCGAGCAGGCACCTCCGCTGGTCGGCGAGACCGACCATCGCTACGCCTGCCACCACCCTGCACTCGAGCTCGAGACCACGGAGGTGGCCCGATGACCGCGATCGCCAGCCTGACCGACGTCCACGTCGTGCACCGCACCCGCGGCGGCGGCATCTTCGACCGCGAGCGTCGTCTGCGCTGACCGGGGCCGACCTCTCCATCGCCGCCGGTGAGACCGTCGGCGTCGTCGGTGAGTCGGGCTGCGGCAAGTCGACGCTGGCCAAGGTGCTCGTCGGCCTGCAGCGGCCGACCAGCGGCGAGGTGCAGGTGGCCGGCCGCGACGTCTGGTCGATGAACGCCGCCGAGCGTCGGCTGCACATCGGTGCCGGCGTCGGGATGATCTTCCGGGACCCTGCCACGTCCTTGAACCGACGGATGCCGGTGCGCCAGATCCTGCGCGACCCGCTCGACGTCCACCGCCGCGGGACCGTCGCCGAGCGCGAGGCGCGGATCGCTGAGCTGATGGAGCTCGTCGGACTGCCGCAGTCGGTCGCCGACGTGCTCCCGAGCCAGCTGTCGGGCGGGCAGCGCCAGCGCGTCTCGATCGCCCGGGCGCTCGCGCTCGAGCCGCACCTGATCATCGCGGACGAGCCGACCAGCGCCCCGGACGTGTCGGTGCGGGCACAGATCCTCAACCTGCTCCTCGACCTCAAGGAGCGGCTCAACCCGGCCATGGTCTTCGTGTCGCACGACATCCAGACCGTCAAGCGGGTCAGCGACCGGATCATCACGATGTACCTCGGCCGGATCGTCGAGCAGACCCCAGCCTCGCTGGTGCCCGAGGGTGCCCAGCACCCCTACACGCGAGCGCTGTTCTCGGCGACCCCCGGCCTGCTGTCTCCGCTCGACCCGATCCCGCTCGTCGGGCCGGTCCCTTCGGCGACCGGGCCGCCCAGCGGGTGCCCGTTCCGCACCCGGTGCTGGAAGGCCACCGAGATCTGCGCCGGCGAGATGCCGAGGCCGGAGCCCGGTGCCGCCAACGGCGGCAAGCCCCACGACTACCGCTGCTACCACCCGATCCCGGCCGGCACCACCGACGGCGAGCTCGTCGAGCTGGCCCGGGCGGCCACCCGTACCGACACACCACTGCACGTCAAGGAGAGCTCGTGAACACCCCCATGCCGCGATTCGGCGGCGTCGTCCCCCCCACTGTCACCCCCTCACCGACGAGGGTGCCGTCGACGTGGCGTCCCTCGAGCGCCCGGGTGGAACGACAGCTCGAGGCCGGAGTGGACGGACTGTTCTGCTCTGGGCAGCTCCGGCGAGACCGTCTACCTCACCGACCCCCAGCGCGACCGGGCGCTCGAGGTCATCGTGAAGACAGCTGCCGGTGCCGTGCCGGTGCTGGCCGGTTGCATCGAGCCGACCACCCCGCGCGTCATCGACCGCGTGCGCGCGGCGCAGGCGCTCGGCGTCGATGCCCTCGTGACGACCGCTCCGTTCTACACGCTGGTCGGCCCTCATGAGGTGGAGCGGCACTTCCGCGCCATCCACGCGGCCGCCGACCTGCCGATCCTGTCCTACGACATCCCGGTGTGCGTCCACACCAAGATCTCGGTCGACCTGCACCTGCGCCTCGCGGCGGACGGCGTCCTCGCGGGGGTCAAGGACTCGAGCGGTGACGACGTGTCGTTCCGGCAGCTGCTGGTGCGGCTCGCCGACGAGCTGCCCGACACGGAGTTCGCCACGCTCACCGGCCACGAGGTCGTCGTCGACGCGATGATGCTCGCCGGTGCCTCCGGCGCCGTGCCCGGACTGGGCAACGTCGACCCGGACGGCTACGTGCGCCTCGACCGTGCCTGCCGCGCCGGCGACTGGGCCGCGGCCCGCGCCGAGCAGGACCGGCTCACCCGGCTCTTCCGGATCGTCGACGCCCCCGACGCGACCGCGGCGGGCAGCACCCGTGGGGTCGGCGCGTTCAAGACCGCGCTCATGCTCCTCGGCGTCATCGACTCCAACGCGGTGTCCCTGCCGATGCGGCCGCTGAACGCCGACGAGACCGCACGCATCCGCGTCGAGCTCGAGCTGGCGGGGCTCCTCTAGCCGATGCCCACCACCGAGACGGTCGCCGTCATCGACATCGGCGGCACCAAGACCGCGGCCGCCCCGGTCACCCGCGACGGCACCGTCGTACGCCGCAACGAGGCTGCGACACCGGCGCAGGACGGTGCCTCGGCCGTGCTGTCGACGGCCGCCGCGCTCGTGGCGGCACTGCGAGACGGCGCCGACGTGGTCGCGCTGGGAGTCGGCAGCGCCGGTGTGATCGATCCGGTCAGCGGCCGGGTGCTCGGAGCCACCGACGCCCCCGGCCGGCTGGGCCGGCACCGACCTGCGCGGTTCACTGGCAACCCTCACCGGCCTGCCGACCGCTGTCAGCAACGACGTGCACGCGCACGCCTTGGGCGAGAGTCGGTACGGCGCCGCTCGCGGCCGTGGCACGGCGCTGTTCGTGGCCGTCGGCACGGGCGTCGGCGGAGCCTTCGTCCTTCCCGGCGGCACCCTGACGGGCGCGCACGCCGCGGCCGGTCACGTCGGTCACGTGCCGTCCGTGCAGGCGCGCGACCTGCCCTGCAGCTGCGGCGGCACCGGACACCTCGAGGCAATTGCCAGTGGACCGGCGCTGGTGCGGGAGTTCGCACGGCGTACGACCTTGGAGGTCGCCGACCTCCAAGCGGTCATTGCCTCCGGTGACGCGGAGGCCGCCTCCGTGATCAGGCTCGGCGGGCTCGCGGTCGGAGCGATGATCGGTGGGTTGGTCAACGTGCTGGACCCGGACGTGGTCGTCGTCGGCGGAGGCGTCGTCAACGCCGGCGATCCGTGGTGGACCGCCCTCATCGAGGCTGCGGGTGCGGAGCTGTTGCCGTCCCTGCGAGATGCCGAGATCGTGCGCTCGGCCCCGGGCGGTGACGCGGCCCTGCTCGGCGCCGCCGCGCTGGCCCGGGAGCTTGTCGGAGAGGAAGCCTGATGGACGACGTGCTCGAACGATTGCGTGGGGGACTGGTGGTCTCCTGCCGGGCGTACGGCGACGAGCCGATGAACACCGCGGAGACCATGGCCCCGGTGGCGCAGGCCGTCGTGGCCGGTGGCGCCGTCGCCGTACGCGCTCAAGGGATCGCGCACATCAGCGCGATGCGATCCAGCCTCGACGTACCCGTGATCGGACTGTGGAAGGACGGCAAGGAAGGCGTGTTCATCACGCCGACGCTGGCCCACGCCCCCGGCCGTCGCCGAGGCCGGCGCGGAGGTGGTCGCGCTCGACGGCACGAGTCGCCCCCGCCCCGACGGGCTCACCTTCGCCGCGACGGTCGCCGGCCTGCGCGAGCAACACGACGTGCTCGTGATGGCCGACGTGTCGACCTTCGAGGAGGGCGTCGCGGCCGCCGAGGCCGGCGCCGATCTCGTCGGCACGACCCTGTCGGGCTACACCGACTACACCCCCAAGCTGGCGGGCCCGGACCTCGACCCGGTCGAGCGCCCGGCGGGCGCCCTCGACGTCCCGGTCGTCGCCGAGGGCCGCATCCACACCCCCGCCCGGGCGGCGGAGGCGCTGGCGCGAGGGGCACACGCCGTCGTCGTCGGCACCGCGATCACGCACCCCACCTCGATCACGCGGTGGTTCGTCGATGCGGTGGCTCAGCGGTAGTTGGTGAATCGGCCACGCGTGGCCAGTCGCAGGCGTCGAGATGCATGGTTCGAAGGCGTCGAAACGCTAAGTTCAGAGGCGTCCATCTGCTAAGTTCGACCATATGGCATATCAGGACAGGATCGTCGATCGACTCCCCGGACGAGCTGTTCCCCGACCTTGCGGCGATCGCGCTGGAAGGTGCGAAGGGCGTCGGCAAGACGGCGACAGCGTTGCAGCGCGCCAATACCGTCATCTCGCTGGACCTACCCGCGCAGCGGCAGATCGTTGCTGCGGATCCTGACTACGTCGTTCGTTCGGCCGTCCCGGTCTTCATCGACGAGTGGCAGCTTCATCCGCCCGTGTGGGACCGCGTGTGCCGCGCGGTCGACGAGGACGCCGGCGGGGGCCGGTTCCTCCTCGCCGGATCGGCGGCCGTCGCACCCGAGGCGCGTGTCCACTCGGGTGCGGGCCGGATCGTGAGCCTGACCATGCGCCCGCTGTCGTTCGCCGAGCGCGGCCCGGGGGAGTCGACGGTGTCGCTGGCAGAGCTGCTGACCGGGTCGCGGCCGGCGATCGAGGGCCGCTCGGACATCGGCCCGGTCGACTATGTCGACGAGATCCCGGCCTCCGGCTTCCCGGGCATCCGCGGTCTGCCGGAGCGGGCGCGGAATGCTCAGCTGGACAGCTACCTCACCCGCATCGTCGACCGTGACCTGCCCGAGAACGGGCTCAATGTCCGCCGCCCGGCCGCCGTCCGCGCCTCGGCTCGCCGCCTATGCCGCCGCGACGTCCACCGACGCGGCGTACACGAAGGTCCTCGATGCGGCGACCGCCGGAGTCGTCGACAAGCCGTCCCGCCCGACTGCCGACAACTATCGAGAGCATCTCAGGCGGATCTTCGTGCTCGATCCGGTCGAGGCCCGGGTGCCGATGTTCAACCCCGCTCAAGCGGCTGACCCAGTCCCCGAAGCATCACCCGGTCGATCCCGCGCTCGCCGCTCGGCTGGTCGGCGTCGGCAAGGCCGGTCTGCTCCGGGGAGAAGGCGACCGGGTCGCGCCAGCGACCGGCACCCGGCTGGGCGCGTTGTTCGAGTCCCCGGTCGCCCAGAGCCTCCGGGTCTACGCGTCGTCGGCCCGGGCGCGAGTTGGTCACCTGCGGACCAAGGAGACCGACCGGGAGATCGACCTGATCGTCGAGGGCGAGGACCGTCAGGTGGTCGCCATCGAGATCAAGCTCAGCCAGACGGTCGGCGACTTGGATGTGCGCCACCTCAACTGGCTGCACGACCAGCTCGGCGACCGGCTCGTGGACCGGGTGGTGATCACCACGGGCGAGCACGCCTTCCGTCGCCCGGACGGTGTTGCCGTGGTGCCGCTCGCGCTGTTGGGCCCGTAGCCACAGCTCAGCGGCCCGGGTCGCGGTTGGTCTGTTCGGTGAGCCAGAGGATCAGGTCGGCGCGCCAGTAGCGGACGTGACGCCCGACCTTGAAGCTGCGGGGTCCTGCAGCCGAGGTGGCGCCAGTAGCGCAAGGTTCCTTTGGGCACCCGGAGCACGCGGCAGGCTTCTTGGAGGGTGAGCATCTCGTCGCCGGGGTTGCGGCGCGGGTTCGGGATGGTGGGTTGTGCGGTCATGGGGTCCTCCTCGTGAATGGCGGTTCAGACCGTGGATAGCCAATAGTGATCAATGATGAGGAGGTCGGTCCGGGAGGATGAGGGGGTCGGCAGCGGAGGAGGAGATTGTTGGAGGAACCAGCTCCGTAGGACGCCCTGTTCCCGGCGACGCCTCCGGATAGGGCATACGACCGACCGCGCTGCATACTTCAAAAGCGCGGTACAGAAGTCCGCAGCGGACCCCGATCCTTTTAGGACCGGCGCCCGCTGCGGTGGTGCTATGGAGTAGGTGGAGCTCGACTGCTCCTATCCGAGATTCCGAGAATGACCAACGTACAACTTGTGATCCGAGAAGTTGGAAGGCGATCCGATCGGTCCGCAGCGATTCTCGACTTCAGTCGGATCAAAACCGGCGTTCTGGTCGGAGAAGAGGCCAGAGTAGAAGATGTAGTCAATCTTCCGTGACGACTTGTTGGTACAGCCAGGCGTCGTGGTGGGCGCGTCCACGACTCCAATGAAGTGGGTATCTTTTCCTCCGCGACACGGACCGCAGGAAGTTTGGTCCGCCTCGTTGAAACGCCCTGACCCTCCCCCGATCTGATACAGATTGCTCAGGCCTGCGTCGCCTTTGGCTGCTTATTGAAGTCGCCCTCTGATTGCACGGGCATGTGAGCCGAGCAAGCGAGGTTTCCTTGCGGCGGATTGACGCTGGAAATTCCTGTGAACGCAGCGCAAACCATGGCGGCTTCCGGAAACCCAGACCAATCGACAACAGGCAGATCCCGCCTAACCGGGATCGCAACTCCTACCCGAGTATCTGCACCGCACGTACTCACGGTCTTGGTCTGCATCCAACGCGTCGTACTTGGCAGAGATATTGGTGCCCGCCTCCAGAAAGCCCTTCTGGCTCCAGCACACTTCTTGGAGCGCAATGATGTCAGGGCTTCGACTATTGGTGAACTCGTCTACTGGGTAGAGCGCGGTGATGCTCCCGTTTGTGAAATTGTCCGCCGGCAATGTTGTAGGTGAGCACATCCAGTGGAGCCGCAAATGCGCGCTTGAAAGCTGCTGACTGCTGACCAGCCGGACTAGCGCCATTGGCGGGTGACAACAGTGGCGAGAGGAGTGCCAAAATGGAACTGACGACGATCAAAAGTGCTCGCTTCATAGACGTGCCTTCTTCCCGAAAAATGTCGTGCTCCTGTCCATGCGAGCCAAGCGCATGAGACGCGCCAGTCAATTGAATCGCAAATTGAAAAGTATTCGTCGGCACCTTGCGCCGGTAGCGCAAACGTTCGACGGCCATGGGAGGCCGACGTTTTCTCGCGCGATGGCCGGGGAAAATCGGACGGCCCACGAACGAATAGGCTGTCGGGAACGGACCTCGGTTCCCGGACTGTGACGGTAGATCGAACCGGGATGAAGTGATGCGACAGCGCTTCGCTTCCGCCCCCGAAACCGGTGGGGCTGGCGGCGAAACCTTGTGGACGGTTGTCCAGCGAGGTTTGCGTGTTCTGGCTGCCGCAGTGCGTGAGGTAGAGCCCCCGCAGCCAACTCGTTGACGTGCCCACGGGCGGATGGACGAAGCTTGACCTCGACAGGGTTCGCTACTACTCCACCCACCCGATTAGCGTCTGGGCGACGGATCGATAGCCTGACGGAATGATCACAGTCGCGGTCACGCTCATACGAGACGCATTGCCCAACGTACGGCGATTCGTGGACGGCAACTGGGCCATGGCCTTAACCATCTCGTGGTGGTCACCGATGGACCCCCGGACACCGATGTGCACACGATCTTGGCCCAGCATCCTCAGGTGAGCTTGGTCGTCACGAATGATGCGTGGTGGGGAGACGACTATATCGAGACGCTCAACGGACGCCAGCGCGTGGCCGCGAACCTTGTTCGGGTGGCCTGTGCCGAGGTCGGCAACATCGATTGGCTGTTCTTTCTCGACGGCGACGAGGTGGCGTTGCTGGACCTCGATGTACTGCGGCAGGTTCCGGCTGAAGCCCCGGCAGTTCGCCTTTGGCCACTCGAGTCGGTGGCGCAGCACTCCAGTGACGCAGGCCGTGTTTTCAAGCGCTTACTCACCAAGCGCGAGCTGCGGAGTCTGCGTCGGGCCGGCCTACTCGAGCGCGCCAACAACGCTCGCTTCTTCCATGGGCATGTCAGTGGAAAAGTGGGCATCCGTCCACGCCCGGACACTCGACTAGGCGTGCACGCGGCCGAAGACGACCGGGGCAACAAGCTCGAGGCCTACGAAGACGCCGCGCTGCGGCACCTTCACTTCGAGTCACCAACGTTCGACGAATTCGTACGCAAGTGGACGGCCCTCGCCGCCTCGGGTCCTCCGCCAGCTATGCGCGATCGGCGAGCTGAGGTTCTGCGTGCGTTCCCGGATGTCCAGAACGTTGATGACCCGGCGGTCGCAGATGACCGGCTCCGCAGTCTCTACGACGACTTCGTCCTTGAAGACACCGACGCCTTGGACGCCTTCGGTGTGCTAGAGCGGATCGAAGTCTCGGTGCCGACATGGACACCTACACCGATGCCCTCGCAGGTACTGATCGAACTTGAGCACCAGATCCATCGACACGAACAACTGCCCAAACGGCTGTTCCTGCCCGCGACCCGTACAACCGAGTTTGTCGCCGCACGACGAGCGGTCGAGGTGCAGAAGGCGACCGGCGAGGCAGCCTCATAGGCCGCTGGGTAGAGCTCGACCACCCCGGGCGCCCGCGAGTGCGCAGCCGTCATTTGACCTGCTCGGTGGGGCATCATCCACTCGGATCTAGCAATTCCAGTGCCTGCAGGGCAGAACCAAGCGCGAGGTTGCACGCGAGGTCGTCAGCCGGCTTCAACGCGACGAGCGACTCTTTCAGAGCCTCACGGTCGGAGTCCTCATGACATTGGCCGACTACGACCCCGCGTTCAAGCACCTCGCGCGCGGACTCTGTGCGGACTCTCGGCACCCGTTAGGCATCTGCCCTGCGCAAACGCTGCGATTCAGCGGTAGTTGGTGAACTGGACCGCGAAGTCGTAGTCCTGCGACTTCACCAGCGCCCGGACTGCCTGCAGGTCGTCGCGCTTCTTCGAGGAGACGCGGAGCTCGTCGCCCCGGACCTGCGCCTTGACGCCCTTGGGGCCCTCGTCCGGATCAGCTTGGAGATCTTCTTGGCGTCCTCGGTGGTGATGCCCTCCTTGAGCACGATGTCGATCTTGGAGACCCGGCCGGACTGGCGCGGCTCGGAGGCATCGAGGATCTTCAGGCTCTGGTCGCGCTTGATCAGCTTGTCCCGGAAGACGCTGAGCACGGCGCTGGCGCGGTCGTCGGCGGAGGCCACGATCTCGATCGCCTGCTCGCCCTTCCACTCGATCGAGGCGCCGGTGCCCTTGAAGTCGAATCGGGTGGCGATCTCGCGGGCCGCCCGGCTCAGCGCGTTGTCCACCTCCCCGGCGGTCGAGCTTGCTCACGATGTCGAAGCTTGAGTCGGCCATGGGGCTCCTCCGGTTTTCTGTCTGGGTCGGTCTGACGCTATCCTCGTCTCTCGTTGCCTCCCGACCAAGCTCGCCCTTGGTGGGGGGTCAGCACGGCAGATTGCCCGAGCGGCCAATGGGAGCGGACTGTAAATCCGTCGGCTTACGCCTTCGAAGGTTCGAATCCTTCATCTGCCACCAGCGGCCCCGCATTGTCGGGGCCGTTCGGCATTTCAGGGCCCGCTCGCGTCGCCGTGTCGCAGGTCACAGGTTCCGTGGGGAACAAGGTTGTCCGGGGTTCAGTTCAACCGATTACTTGAAGATTCAACTAAACTAGGAGAAACCCCCATGGACTTCGTCGTCCTCCTCGCCCGTGTCCTGTTCGCCGCCATCTTCGTGGCCTCCGGCATCGGCCACCTGACCGCCACCGCGGCCATGACCGGCTACGCCCAGTACAAGGGTGTGCCCGCCGCCAAGCTGAGCGTTCTCGCCTCCGGTGTGCTGATGATCGTCGGCGCCGTCTCCGTCGTCCTCGGTGTCTGGGGCGACCCGGGCTCGCTGCTTCTCGCCGTCGCCATCGCGCCCATCCCGGTCCTGATGCACAAGTTCTGGAACGAGGAGGGTGAGGCCAAGATGAACGAGCAGGTCCAGTTCAACAAGACCCTGTCGCTCGTGGGTGGCGCGATCGCGCTCTTCGCGCTGTTCGCCCTCGTGCCGGACCTCGGCCTCACCATCACCGGCCCGCTCTTCTCGGTCTGAGTCCCGCTCTGACCCGCGAGCCACGCAGCACGGCCCCCGATCGTCCGGTCGGGGGCCGGTTCGGCATCTGTACGGCGCTCACTGCGATGCTGACGACGTGAGCACGGAGCAGATCCACGACATCGGCCGCCGCCGGGCGTGGGCCATCTGGGGCGTCGCACTGTCGGTCTACGTGCTGGCCGTCTTCCACCGCAGCTCCCTCGGTGTCGCCGGGCTGTTGGCGTCCGAGCGCTTCGACATCAACGCCACCAGCCCGGCGACCTTCACCGT
Organism: Nocardioides sp. B-3; assembly: GCF_024703895.1. Lineage (GTDB taxonomy): Bacteria > Actinomycetota > Actinomycetes > Propionibacteriales > Nocardioidaceae > Nocardioides. The sequence continues at coordinate 1,254,069 of NZ_CP087968.1, read as the reverse complement.
CCTCCAGCTCGTCGTCTATGCCGGCATGCAGGTGCCCGTCGGTGTGCTGCTGGACCGCTTCGGGTCGCGGGCGTTGCTGTTGTGCGGGCTGGTGCTGATGACCGCGGGGCAGCTGGCTTTCGCGTTCAGTACGTCGTTCGGCGCCGCGGTCCCGGCACGGGCCGTCCTCGGGGCCGGCGACGCGATGGTCTTCGTCAGCGTGATCCGGATCGTGAGCGTGTGGTTCCCGGTGCGGCAGGCCCCGATGGTCACCCAGCTCACGGGCCTCACCGGGCAGATGGGCGCCATCGCCGCCGCGGCGCCGCTGACCTTCCTCCTCGACCGGCTCGGCTGGAGCAGGGCCTTCGCCACGGTCTCGTCCATCGGCGTGCTCCTGCTCATTGCCGTCGTGTTCCTGGTGAAGGACTCGCCGTACAAGCGAGACGAGGTGGTGCAGATCAAGCTCCGTGCCCCGGCGCAGTCGGTCAGGACCGTGTGGGGAAACCCCGGCACGCGACTGGGCATGTGGTCGCACTTCACGTCGCAGTTCTCCGGGACGGTGTTCGTCCTGCTGTGGGGGTTCCCGTTCCCGGTGCGCGGCCTCGGCTGGTCGGCAGGTGGCGCCAGCGCACTGCTGATGGCGATGACCGCGTGGGCGGTGGTGAGCGGGATCCTGCTCGCGCCTCGGTCGCGCGTCTGCCCTTCTACCGCTCGTGGATCGTGATGGGCGTCGTGCTGATCATGGCAACGGCGTGGACGGCCGTGCTGCTGTGGCCGGGGGTCGCCCCCGACCCGGCTGGTGGTCGTGATGACCTTCGCCACCGCGAGCGGCGGGCCGGCGTCGATGGTCGGCTTCGACCCGGCGCGCTCGTTCACGCCGGTGCAGGCGATCGGTCGGGCCAACGGGCTGGTCAACGTCGGGGGGTTCACGGCGTCCCTGCTGGTGATGGCCTTCATCGGCATCGTGCTCGACCCGGTCGAACCGGGCGGCATGGACGCCTACGCGCTCGACGACTACAAGCTCGCGATGGCCGTGCAGTACCCCTTCTGGATCTTCGGCATCGTGCAGATCGTGCGCTACCGCCGCCGCGGCCTCGACCACCTGCGGCGCGTCCATCCCGGTGCCGTGGAGGGGCTCCGGGCAGGCCGGCCATTCGTGCACCCGGGGATCGGCTCCGAGGGCGTCTGAGCTCGACCAATCCGTGACGCGGGTCACTCCGAACCTTCCGAGAGGCCGCCGCCCCGGGCGGACCCCATCGAAAGGTTCTGACCCATGCGCGTTCCGCATCTCCGTCGTCCCTCGCCGTCCATGGCCGTCTCCATCCCCGGCCCTCGTGATCGCCACCAGCGGCACGTCCGTCGCTGCCGCGGGTCTCATCGACAGCGGCGACGTCAAGAACAATTCCCTGAAGTCCGGCGACATCAAGAACGGCTCGCTCCGCAGCGCGGACGTGAAGAACGGCTCGCTCCGGGTCAAGGACTTCGGCGACAACCTGCCCGCCGGCCCGAGGGGTGACACCGGTCCCGCTGGCCCGGCCGGTGTCGGTCGCTGGGCCCCGGGTCGACGCGACCGGCGCGATCATCGCCCAGTCCGGAGGCTTCACCGTCACCGCGGCCTATCCCACCCCGGCCCCGATGGGTGCCGACGTGGCGGGCCTGCGCGCCAACGGCAACGTCTACATCAACGCCGGCGAGAACCTCGTCGACAACGGTGTGCTCGCGGTCGTCGCACTGCAGAACACCGTCGACCAGAACGGTGACACCATCACCAACGGTCGCGCGCCCGGCGCGGACAGCAATCCGGAGTTCTCCGGCGAGATCGCGGCGGCGATGTGCCAGCCCACGATCGTCAACTGCGCCCCGCCCGGCACCGGCAACACCAACCACCCGGTGGTCAGCCCGCGCAACAGTGACGGCTCGGTGACCACGGCCGACACGCGCAAGCGGTTCTACGTGGTCGTCACCGGCAGCTCGACGAGCTGAGCGACGTCGTCAGCGGTCGTGGTCCTCGAACTGCGTGTTGAAGGGCGACGTCTTGTTGGAGGCCATCTCGCGGGCCTCCTCGACGGTGAGTCCCTCGATGGCAGCCATGATGTCGAGGCCCACGGCGCTGACCTCGGGTCCGGCCACGAGCGGCACGATCGTGTGCACGAGCCGGTCGGCGTACGCATGGATCATCGTGAACGACTGGCCGCCGTCGACGCCTGACACGAAGCGGTCGACCGGCGCCGGGTCGGAGGTGTAGCAGCTGGCGGAGGCCACCGAGACCGGGACGCCCTCGAAGAGCGAGTACGTCGAGAAGTGCAGGTGTCCCGCGAGGATCCCGCGCACGTCGGACCCGCGCACCACTGCGGCAAGGCGGTCCTGCTCGAGCAGCTCGATCAGCTCGGCCGCGCGCAGCATCGGCAGCGGGAGCGGCGGGTGGTGCAGCGCGAGCAACGTGCCGTGCTCGGCCGGGGGTGGCCAGCACATCGGCCAGCCATGAGAGCTGGTCGTCGCTCAGCTCGCCGTGGTGGTAGCCCGGCACGCTGCTGTCCAGGGGAGATGATCCGCAGCCCGTCGACCTCGTGGACCCGGTCCTGCGGGCCGTCGTCGTCGGTGTCGAAGAGGCCGCGCGCGTAGTCGGCCCGCCTCGTCGTGGTTGCCCATCACCCACACCACCTCCGCGCCCATCTCCGCTGCCGCCGGTTCTGACGATCGCGCGCAGCTTCGCGTACGCCGCGGGCTCGGCCTTGTCCGCGAGATCGCCGGTGAACACCAGCGCCTGCGGAGGCGGGTCGACGGCCGCGAGCCGCTCGAGCGCGAGCAGCAGGCCCTTCTCCGTGTCGACGGCGCCGTACTGCAGGACGGTGGCCAGCAGGTGGGGGTCGGAGAGGTGGGCGATGACGTGGCGGGGAGGGCCGTGCTGGCCGAGCTGCTTCACGTCCGGAACTCTAGGACTGTTCGGGCCGAGTTCACCCTCCCTTTGTGGCGGCGTCGGCGAGGCTGCCTACGTTGCCCTCATGTTGACTCGGGGGTTTGCCGGCTCTCTGCTGGTCCTCATCGGTGGTGTCGTGATCTCGACGCTGCCCGACTCGACCGCCCTCATGCAGATCGCGCTGCTGCAGGACCTGCGCGGCGCGGAGGCCGGCCGGATGGCCGGGCTCGCCGTCGTCCTCCTCGGTCTGGGCCTGTACGCCGCCGCGTGGCTGCGGCTGTGCCGGGACGTCGCACGGACCGAGGGCGAGGACCGCGAGGACGCCCACGGCCCTCGTCCGCTACGCGACCGTCGTGTGGTCCGCCCCGCTCGTGCTCGCGCCGCCGCTGTTCTCCCGCGACGGCTGGTCCTACGCCGCACAGGGCGTGCTGGCGCACTTCCGGATCTCGCCGTACGAGCACGGTCCCGGGGTCCTCGTCGGGCCGATCGTGCAGGGCGTCGACCCGCGCTGGATGGAGACCGCGGCGCCGTACGGACCGATCCCGCTGCTCTTCGGTGACGCAGTCTCCGGCCTGACCGGCAACCCGTGGATGCTGGTGATCGCCTACCGCTTCTTCGCGCTGGTCGGGCTGGTGCTGCTGGCGTGGTCGGTGCCGAGGCTCGCGTCGTGGGCGGGCGTCAACCCCGCCCCCGGCGTCCGCGTTGGTGCTCTGCTCGCCGCTGATGCTGGCGCACGGCGTGGGCGGCCTGCACAACGACCTGCTGATGGCCGGGCTGATGGCCGCCGCGCTCGTGGTGGGCGTCGAACGGGGCTGGATGTGGGGTGCCGCCGTCGGCGGTCTCGCCGCGGCGGTGAAGCTGCCGGGCGGGCTCGTCTGCATCGGCATCGCCCTGATCGCGCTGCCCGTCGGAGCGTCGCTCGCCTAGCCCAGCGTCCGGCGCTTCGCCGAGGTCGGCGCCGTCGCGTGCGGCGCCCCGGTCCTGCCGGGCCTGCTGGCCGGTCTCGGTGTCGGCTGGGTGCACGCGCTCGGCGTCCCCGGCACGGTCAAGGTGCCGCTCTCGATGCCGACGATGCTGGGCGCCTTCCTCGACCTCGTCGCCCGCGTGCTCGGCACGGGGCTGGCTCCCGACACGCTCCTCGGCATCGTGCGCGCGCTCGCGCAGGTGGCGGCACTCGCCATCGCCGCACGCGTGGCGCTGACCCGGCGCACGGGTGACCGCGCCGAGGCCGCCCGCGCCGTGGCGGTGGTCATGGGCGTGCTGATCGTGCTCAGCCCCGTGGTGCACCTGTGGTACTTCCTCTGGGCGCTGCCGTTCCTTGCCACCATCCGGCTGCCCCGGCTCGGGACGGTCGGTCTGCTCGCGGCCGTCGTCATCTCGGGACTGGTCGCACCGCTCGACTCGTCGCTGCACGGGGCCTACGTCGCGATCGTGGTCGGCTCCCTGCTGGTGACCGCCCTCGTGCTGGTCCTGCTGGCGACACGGACGGCGCGCGAGCGGCTCGAGAAGATCGCGACGGCGCCTCAGGTGGCCGGCAGGATCCTGCCCGTCACCTCGCCCAGCGTGATGGTGCCGCCGGACGTGCCGCGTGCGGTGTAGCGCAACGTCACCACGTCGCCGTCCTCGACGAAGGTCCGCTCCACACCGTCGAGCAGGAACGGCTCCTTGCCGCCCCACGACAGCTCGAGGAACGACCCGCGCTGGTCGGGCTCCGAGCCCGAGATCGTGCCCGATCCCCACAGATCGCCGGTGCGCACACTCGCGCCGTTGACGGTCGTGTGGGCCAGCATCTGCGCGGGTGACCAGTACATCGAGGCGTACGGCGGACGCGAGACCACGCTCCCGTTGAGCACCACCTCGACGGCGATGTCGAGGCCGGCTTGCTCGCCGACGGCGAGGTAGGGCAGGGGCTGCGGGTCCCGGCCCGGCATTTCGGTCCGGGCTGCCTCGAGTGCGGCCGGGGGTGTGACCCAGTGGCTGATGGACGTGGCGAAGGACTTGCCCGGGGAACGGGCCGAGCGGGACGTACTCCCGGGCCCGGATGTCGCGCGCGGACCAGTCGTTGAGACCGACGACGCCGAAGGTGTGGTCCTTGAACGCGTCGGTCGACACCCGCTCGCCGAGAGCTGTCCCGACGCCGACGACGAACCCGAGCTCGGCCTCGATGTCGAGGCGGCGCGACGGGCCGTAGGTGGGCGCGTCGTCCGTCGGCGCCTTCCGTTGCCCGCAGGGCCGGACGATGTCGGTGCCGCTGCCCACGACCGTGCCGGAACGACCGTGGTAGCCGACGGGCAGGTGCTTCCAGTTGGGCAGCAGCGGCTCTCGGTCGGGGCCGGAAGATCCGGCCGACGTTGGAGGCGTGGTTCTCGGAGGCGTAGAAATCGACGTAGTCGCCGACCTCGATCGGCAGGTGCAGCGTCACCTCGTCGAGGGGGTGCCGGTGGTGGCCGGTCTCGAGGAGGGCGGGCAGTGAAGCGCGGGTCGACGCCCACACGTCGGGGCCGAGCGCCATGAAGGCGTTGAGCGAGGGCTGCGCGAACTCGGCCCGACCGGTCGCGGCCGCCGGGTCGAGGACCGTGTCCTCGAACCGGACGCCCACCCTCCTGTCGCCGTCGGGCGTGGAGAAGACGCCGTACGGCAGGTGGTCGATGCCGAATCCGGCGGTCATGGGCGCTCCGAGAGTCCGAGGTCGGTCAGGTCGGCGACGGGTTCGAGGATCGAGCACGATCCGACGCTCGTGAACCACCGTCGCGCCTTGGTCAGGTCGAGCTCGCGCACGAGTCCGAGCAGCTCGGCCTCGTCGGTCAGCTCGAGCGTCTCGGCGACGTCGGCGGCGCCGAGTCCGGAGTCGGCCTCGGCGGTCGCGGCCAGCACGTTGAGGAAGCCGTGGTGCTCGAACCCGGTCTCCGCATACCGATGGCGTACGGCGTTGTGCAGCCCGGCAGTGCACTTGAACGTGAGCTCCCGGTCGAGCGCGGCATCGACCCGGGCGGCGACCCGGCCGGACGCCGGGAAGAGGTGCGCCTCGACCCCGCCCGTGCGGAACTTCAGCCTGAGCTCGGCGGCGGCCACCTCGTCGGCCGCGGCCTCCCGAGCGTAGGTCACGTCGCCCTGCGGCAGCTCCACGAAGATCGGCGTCTCGTCGTCGAGGGCGCCGTCCATCCGGGCGGCGTCGACGGCGGCCACCACCCGCCGGGCGTTGCCGGCCGAGTCGTCGGGGTCGCGGAGCGCGATCTCTAGCCCGGCGACGGGATTGCCGGCCCGGCCCGCGAGCTTGAGCGCGCCGGCGATCGCGCCGGCCCCGCCGGTGACCACGATCGACAGCGGGACGTCGGCCGCGGACACGTCCGGCACTCGCTGGTCAGTGATGACGAGGGAGGCCACCAGATCGGCGTACCACTCGTCGCGACGGGCCCTGAACGCCTCGACAGCGTCGGGCAGCTCGGCGTTGCCGGGCGGGAAGACGGCCGCGTCGTCGAAGAAGCCGGACCAGATCTCTGGAAGCTCGTTGCTCACGCCGTTACTGTAGTCAGTAGGCGCATAGCGGACGAGATGTGCCGATTATCGGACAAGGACGGCAGATGGCTCACTACCGAAGTGTCGGGGCGATCCCGCCCAAGCGGCACACGCAGCACCGCGACGCAGACGGCGCGCTGTACTACGAGGAGCTGATGGGGGAGGAGGGCTTCTCCTCCGACTCGTCGCTGCTCTACCACCGGGGCGTCCCGTCCGCGCTCGTCGACAGCCGGGTGTGGGAGCTCGCCGACCAGACGCGTACGCCCAACCACCCGCTCAAGGCGCGGCACCTCAAGCTGCACTCGCTCGAGACCGGCACGTGCCCCGTCGAGGGACGCCGGCTCGTCCTCGGCAACAACGACGTCCGCATCTCCTACGTGGTCACCGGTGGACAGTCGTCCCCGCTCTACCGCAACGCCATCGGCGACGAGTGCGTGTACGTCGAAGCGGGCACCGGCACCGTCGAGTCGGTCTTCGGCGTCGTGACCTACCGCGCCGGCGACTACGTCGTGATCCCGCGCGCGACGACCCACCGCTGGGTGCCTGAGTCGGAGAGCCGGCTGTACGCGATCGAGGCGAACAGCCACATCCACCCGCCCAAGCGCTACCTGTCGAGGTTCGGGCAGTTCCTCGAGCACGCCCCCTACTGCGAGCGCGACCTGCACGGGCCGTCGTCGCCGTACGTCGTGGAGGGGGAGAACGTCGACGTGCTGGTCAAGCACCGCACCAGCGCCGGCATCGTCGGCACCCGGATGACGTATGCGACGCACCCGTTCGACGTGGTCGGCTGGGACGGCTGCCTGTATCCCTACACGTTCAACATCGACGACTTCATGCCGATCACCGGCAAGATCCACCAGCCGCCGCCGGTGCACCGGGTCTTCGAGGGCTGGAACTTCGTCATCTGCAACTTCCTGCCGCGCAAGGTCGACTACCACGAGCTCTCGATCCCGGTGCCCTACTACCACTCCAACGTCGACTCCGACGAGGTCATGTTCTACGTCGGCGGCGACTACGAGGCGCGCAAGGGCTCGGGCATCAACCTCGGCTCGATCTCCCTGCACCCCGGCGGCTACGCCCACGGCCCGCAGCCGTCCGCGATCGAGGCCTCGCTCGGTGCCGACTACTTCGACGAGTCCGCCGTCATGGTCGACACCTTCGCTCCGCTCGAGCTCGGCGAGGGTGGCCTCGCCGTCGAGGACCCGGCCTACGCCTGGACCTGGGCAGGTCGTGGCCCCGACGACGGCGACGATCCGGCGGTGTTCAGCAACTCCTAGCCGGGCTGGGGAACGATCGGGTCGTTGTACGGCGATCCGCGGACCCGATGGTTCCCCGCTGCCGCAGTTGGGGAACGAGATCGGGCCGGCCGGCGCCTGTACGCCCCGATTCGGTTCCCCAACCGAACGCCGGGGCTAGTTCACGGCGTTGCTGATCAGTTCTTCGACAGCGACCCGCGAGCCAGCACGCCCACCATCACGAGCGGGATCGCCGCCGCCAGCACGTGCGGGAAGGGCGTCATGATCGCCGGGAAGGCCGTGAACAGGAGCCCGATCACTGCGACGGCGCCGAAGAGCCGCTGCGTCGTTGCCCTCCCTGCGGCCACATCGACCGTCGCGGGATCGTCGCCGTGGATCAGTCGCGCCACGCCGATCGAGGCTCCGGAGAGCAGCAGGAGTGCGACGAAGGTGAGCACGAACGAGCCAGCGACCTCCGGATCCCCGCCGCCGATGACGGCGACTGTCACCGCGAGGCTCAGCAGGGCAACCGCCGCGACGACGGCGATGGCAATGCCGAGACGGAGCTGAGCAGGCGTGGTTGGGTTTGTTTCAGCGGTCACGGGGCAAATCTATGCCGACCGGTTGGATCAGCAGAGAGCGTGGCGCACACAAGATCCGGACGCGGTGCGCGACTTCGCATGAAAGAGTTGAACGTCCTGCGCTCGTGCGCGGACATGGCCGCCTGTCAGGCCCGCTACACCGATCCGCAGCCCACAGGGGGCGCTCTTCTGGTGCGACTCATGGACGAATGCGCCAACGTTGAGACCAACGTCCGCGCCCTGTTCGCGCACTTCGAGCGGATCCTGGACGAGTCCGTCACCGAGTTGCGCGCGACGGCTCGCGACTACGAGGACGCCGACCACGCCAGCGCGGGCAAGTCCGCCAAGACGCGGGGGAAGTTGTGAGATGAGCACCTTCACATCGCCGTACATGTTCACCTGCCCCACGGGCTTTGGCACTCCGATTCCCGCGAGCCTCGACACCGCGCTGCACATAGGCGACTTCATCTCCCTCAGCAGCATCGCCAACTGGGTGGTCGAGAAGATCAGCGGGACTGACCTGCTCGGCGAGTGGGGCGAATGGTGGGCGGGTGACTTCACCCAGTGCGTGGCCGTCGCGCAAGCCCCGGACGAGCTGGCCGAGTTCTGCACCCGGAGCGGCGAACAGATCGAGGCGCGTTGGCACGACCTCGACAAGTCGTGGGACGGCGACGCGGCGGCTGACGCCCGGCACTACTTCAAGGGCCCGGCCCGGGCAATCCGGGCTCAGCAGGCAAACCCGGACGAGATGTCCACGGAATACCAGACCGCCGCGTTCGGGGTCTACGAGGGAGCCAAGGCGGCCGGCGACCTCGTGGCCACGCTGATCGACTACGTGATCGCCGCCGGTGTCGGTGCGCTGGTCACCTTCTTCACCGGTGGGGTCGGCAGCCTGTTTGCAGGCGCTGGTACGGCCGCCGCGGTGCTGCGCATCGCAGACCCGGTCGTCGAAATCATCGAGATCCGAGGCAAGGTGCTCGTGGGAATCGAGGCCGGTCTCGCGATCATCGCTACGGGCACGAGCGCCTTGACCCAGTTCGAGGACTACGCCCTCCCCGGCGGCTACCAGCACAAGGGCGCGTGACAAGGACCGGGACGACCGGGACGCCACGCGCGACGAAGAACCGTTGCTCCGCAGCTTCGAGCCCGGATCCGACATGCACGACTTCGTGAAGCAAGCCCTGCACAAGCTGCGGACCGAGGCGACCACCGACGAGATGCGCCGGGCCGCCGACGACGTCCTCGGGGGACGCAAGTCGTTGTACAACCTCTTCGCCGACCGGGGGTTTCACGGAGTCGATCCGCGACCGGGTCTCCCGCGGACTCGACCTGACGGCAGAGCAGATGACCGACGAGGACCGCGCTCGCCCGGGTGGCGAGCTCGGAGGCGCGGGCGCGCGGAACGACGACTGAACGTATTCACGGCCCGGGTGATCTGATGGCCACATGAGCGCGGGAGAGAAGGTCGACGAGGTCGCGACTCCGCGCTTCGTCGTGTTCATCCCGCTGGTGCTCGCGATGCTCTCGATGATCGGCCCGTTCAGCATCGACACGCCGTTCCCGGCGTTCCCGCACATCCGCGACGAGTTCGGCGTGACCACCGAGCAGCTCCAGCTGATCGTGACGGCCTACCTGCTCGCGTTCGCCGCGATGAGCATCTTCCACGGGCCGCTGTCGGACTCCCTCGGTCGGCGCCCGGTCATCCTCGGATCGGTCGCTGTGTACGCCGTCGCGTCGGCCGCCTGCACGTTCGCGCCCACCTTCGAGCTGCTCCCGGCGGGGCGGGTGCTGCAGGGCCTGAGCGCCGGTGGCGCGACGATCGTCAGCCGGACCGTCATCCGCGACCTGTACGAGGGCGAGCAGGCACAGCGGCTGATGAGCAGGGTCGCGCTGATCTTCGGCCCGGCTCCGGCCATCGCGCCCATCGTCGGCGGCGGGCTGCTGCAGATCGGCCCGTGGGAGCTGGTCTTCGCCTTCCGGGTCTTCCTCGGCGCCGTACTCATCGTCGCGACCATCATCGTGCTGCCGGAGACGCACCCCGTCATCGCGCGGGTGCCGCTGCGGGTCGGTGAGGTCGTGCGCGGCCTGCTCGAGGTCGCGCGTCAGCCCGCGTTCCACCGGCTGGCGTGGGCGGGCGCGTTCGGCTTCGGCGCGCAGTTCCTCTACATCGGCGGCGCGGCGATCTTCGTCGTCGACCTGTTGGGGCTGGGCGAGCTCGACTTCTGGGTGCTCTTCGTGCCGATGATCGGATCGATGATGGTCGGCTCGCTCGTCAGCGGACGGACCGCGGGGCTGGTGACCCAGCGCAAGCTCGTCTCGATCGGCTACAGCGTCACCCCCGGTCGGCGGCGTGATCGGCGTCGGCTTCGCGGCGTCACCGCTGGCGACGGACCTGCCGTGGGCGATCATCGGCCCGAGCCTCATCGGGCTCGGCAACGGTATGGCCTACCCGTCGATCTCGCTGATGATGCTCGACCCGGTGCCCACCCGCCGGGGTGCGGTGATGTCGTGCTCGACGTTCCCGGTGCTGATCTTCAACGCCGTGGCGGCGGTCGCGCTCACGCCGTACGTCGCCACGAGCACGCTCGGACTGGCCGTCGCCGCCCTCGTGATCACCGCGCTCGGGTCGCTGTGCTGGGCCCGGCACTGCTCAGCCACCGCGCCGACTCGGCGCAAGTTGCCGGCCGAGTCGGCGTAACTTGCGCCGACTCGGCGGTGTGTTTGCGCCGACTCGTCAGGCGTGAGCCGGGTAGTCCGTGTAGCCCGAGTGGTCCCCGCCGTAGAACGTGTCCGGCACGGGCGCGTTGAGGGGGAGTCCCTCCTCGAGCCGGCGGGGAAGGTCGGGGTTCGCGATGAAGGACCGGCCGAACGCCGCGGCATCGATCAGGCCTTCTGACAGGAGCCGCGACGCCTTGGCCGCGTCGTAGTTGCCCGCGCCGACGATCACGCCGGGGTGGGCTTCGCGCAGCGAGCGGCGGTAGTCGTCGGTCAGCTCCGGGCCGCCGGCCCAGTCCGGCTCGGACAGGTGGAGGAACGCCGGGTTGCGCTGGCCGAGCTCGCGGGCGACGTACAGGCCGGCTTCCTCGCCGGCAGGATCGGTCGTGCCGTTGAAGGAGCCGATCGGCGAGATCCTCACTCCCACGCGGTCGGCCGACCAAGCGCCGACGACGGCATCGGTGACCTCGAGCATCAGGCGGGCGCGGTTCTCGAGCGAGCCGCCGTAGACGTCGTCGCGCAGGTTGCTGTCCGCGGCGAGGAACTGGTGCAGCAGGTAGCCGTGCGCACCGTGGATCTCGACGAGGTCGAAGCCGGCCTGCGCGCGTTGACGGTCGCACGCCGGTAGTCCTCGATCACGCGCGGGATCTCGTCGAGCTCGAGCGCGCGGGGTCGGGCAGTTGGCGCGGGTCGGGCGGCCGTCCTCACCGCGGATCGTCGTGCGGTTCCTGTACGGCGAAGCGCTGGCCGACACCGGGAGCGCACCGTCGTGGAAGGACTCATGAGAGACGCGACCGACGTGCCACAGCTGCGCGGCGATCCGCCCGCCAGCGGCGTGGACCGCGTCGGTGATCGTGCGCCAGCCGGCGACCTGCTCGTCGTTGTAGATGCCGGGGGGTGTCCATGTAGCCCTTGCCCTCGGGGCTGATCTGCGTGCCCTCCGAGACGATCAGGCCCGCGCTCGCCCGCTGGACGTAGTAGTCCTGCATCAAGGCGTTGGGGACGTCGCCGGGCGGGGTCGCGCGCATGCGGGTCAGGGGGGCCATGAAGACGCGGTGGGGCACGTCCACCGCGCCGAGGGTCAGGGGCTCGAAGAGTGAGGTCACGAGCAGCCCAACCGGCTGCTCGTGGGGGCTATTCCTCCTCAGGCGACGAGGACGCGTCGGGTGACGCTCTCGTGCACCGCCAGCATCGAGTCCACCGTCGCCGACCACGGGAACTGCTCGGCCCGCGCGCGGGCCCCCGTGCGGCGGACCGACTCGGGCCGGGCCGCGAGGTCGAGGACGGCGTCCGCCAGTGACGACGGGTTCGGGCGGCCCCACGCGCCCGACGTCGCGTCGACGAGCTCCCGGGCACCACCGCGGTCGGCGGTCACGACGGGCGTGCCGGCGGCCGGGGCCTCGAGCACCGCCAGTCCGAACGTCTCGCTCGGGCACACCGACAACGAGATGTCGGCCGCGGCGACGTGGCGGGCCGAGTCGCGCCGGCCGTCGATGAAGCCGTGGAACGTCACCGGGGCGTCGCCTGCGAGGTCGACGAGCTCGGACAGGTGCGGGCCGTCGCCGTACACGTCGAGGTGGACGGGCACGCCGCGACGGTGCAGCTCGACCGCCGTGCGTACGGCGAGGTGCGGGCTCTTCTCGCGCGAGAGCCGTCCGAAGTGCGTGAGCCTGAGGGGGCCGGCGTCCCGCGGCGCCGGCGGAGCAGGGCGGAACGTCGAGAGATCCACGCCGAGCGGCACCCGCACCATCGGGCAGTCGGCACCGGCGGCGGCGTTGGTGAACTCGTCCTCGGCATAGCCGGACGTGACCACGATGGTGTCGAAGCTGCGGACCGGGATGCGGTTGAGCAGCGCGATCGACACCTTGGAGGTGGTGTCGAGGCCGGTGCGCATCGCGAACATGTCGCTGAGCCGCTCGTGCGAGAACAGCACCGATCCCACACCCGCTCGGCGAGCCCACCGGGCGACCGGCAGCAGCGTCAGCTTGTCGCTCAGCTCGACCGATGTCGGGCGCCACGACTCGAGCACGTCGGTGACGCGCCGGGGCTCGACGATCAGCCGGTAGCCGCCACCCACCTTGGGCGCCCGCAGCTGCACGACCTCACCGAAGGGTGTCGCGACCCGCGAGTCCGTCGGACCCGGGGATCACCAGCAGGCGTTCACAGCCTGCTTCGACGTACCCCTCCCCGAGAGCATGGATGGCGGTCTTCATGCCGCCCGAGGCGGGCCCGATGAAGTTGGCGAGTTGCGCGATCCGCATGGGGGCACCGTGGCGCACCGCGATGAACGCGGGGGAAGGTGCAGGTGTCCGGCGCGCGACAGCCCGCGCGCTGCGAGGCAGGATGGAGGGCATGAAGCGCTTCCGGAACAAGGGTGACAGTGACCTCGAGGTCGAGCACGGACCGCACACGGCGGCTGGCATCACGGCCGTCGCGAAGGCGATGGAGCTGGGCATCAGCCAGATGGGCGTGCGGCGCACGGCCCAGACGCTGCTGCGACTCAACCAGGTCGACGGCTTCGACTGCCGGGGCTGCGCGTGGCCCGACCCGGATCCGTCGCACCGGCACACGGCCGAGTTCTGCGAGAACGGCGCCAAGGCGGTCGCCGAGGAGGCGACCCGCGAGCGCGTCGGCCCGGAGTTCTTCGCCGAGCACTCGGTCGAGGACATGGCTGGACGCACCGAGTTCTGGCTGGGCAAGCAGGGCCGCATCACCGAGCCGATGGTGCTCCGCGCGGGCGCGACGCACTACGAGCCGATCACCCGGGACGACGCATTCGCCACCATCGCCGGCCACCTGCAGCAGGTCTCGCACCCTGACGAGGCCGTCTTCTACACGTCCGGCAAGGCCTCCAACGAGGCGGCGTTCGTCTACCAGCTCTTCTCCCGCGCCTACGGCACGAACAACCTGCCGGACTGCTCCAACATGTGCCACGAGTCCAGCGGCACGGCGCTCGTCGAGACGATCGGCATCGGCAAGGGCTCGGTCAGCCTCGACGACATCCACCGCGCGTCGCTCATCGTGGTCGCCGGCCAGAACCCCGGCACCAACCACCCGCGCATGCTCTCCGCGCTCGAGGAGGCCAAGGGCAACGGCGCCAAGATCATCTCGATCAACCCGCTCGAGGAGCCGGGCCTCGTCCGCTTCAAGAACCCGCAGCGACCACGCGGCGTCATCGGCACCGGTACGCCGATGGCCGACCTGCACCTGCCGATCCGCATCAACGGCGACCTCGCGCTCTTCCGGGCCATCGGCGCACTGCTGGTCGAGTGGGACGCCCTCGACCACGACTTCCCGGCGACCTACACCGAGGGCTTCGAGGCGTACGCCGCACACGTGGCCGACCTCGACTGGGCGAAGGTCGAACGGTCGACCGGGCTGACTCGCGCCCGGGTCACGCAGGCCGCCGAGATGTTCCGCGACTCCGACGCCACCATCACCTGCTGGGCGATGGGCATCACCCAGCACCACAACTCGGTGGCGGTGATCAAGGAGATCGTCAACGTCGCCATGCTCCGGGGGCAACATCGGGCGACCCGGTGCCGGGCTGTGCCCGGTGCGCGGCCACTCCAACGTGCAGGGCGACCGCACGATGGGCGTCTGGGAGCAGGCCCCAGACCGCTTCCTCGACGCACTTCGCGACGAGTTCGACTTCGAGCCGCCGCGCTGAGCACGGCTATGACACCGTCAAGGCGATCCGCGCGATGCGCGACGGCAAGGTGCGGGTGTTCTTCGGCCCGGGCGGCAACTTCGTCGCGGCCGCCCCCGACACCGAGGTCACCGAGCGCGCCATGCGCAACTGCGCCCTCACCGTGCACGTCTCGACCAAGCTCAACCGCTCGCACGTCGTCACGGGCGGCGAGGCACTGATCCTGCCGTCGCTCGGCCGCAGCGAGCAGGACCTCACCGGCGGCATCCGCCAGCGCGTCACCGTCGAGGACTCGATGTCGGCGGTCCACGCCTCCCACGGGCCGCTCAAGCCCGCGTCCGGGCACCTGCGTTCCGAGGTCGACATCGTCTGCTCGATGGCCCTCGCGACGCTTCCCGGGTCCACGATCCCGTGGGCCGCCATGCGCGACGACTACTCGGTGATCCGGCACCACATCGCGCGCGTGGTGCCGGGGTGTGCGGCGTACGACGACAAGATCAAGCAGCCCGGCGGGTTCGTGCTGCCCCACCCGCCCCGGGACTCGCGGACCTTCGAGACCGGGTCGGGCAAGGCGGTGATCACGTCCACGCCGATCGAGGTGCTGGAGGTCGAGCCCGGGCGGCTGATCCTGCAGACGCTGCGCTCGCACGACCAGTTCAACACCACGATCTACGGCCTCGACGACCGCTACCGCGGCATCAAGGGCGGGCGTCGCGTGGTGTTCGTGCACCCGTCCGACATCGACTCACTCGGCTGGAGCGACGGCGACATGGTCGACCCTGGTCGGTGAGTGGCAGGACCGTGAGCGGGTCGCGCGCGACTTCCGGATCGTGTCCTACGACCAGCCCCGCGGGTGCGCGGCGGCCTACTACCCGGAGACCAATCCGCTGGTGCCGCTCGACTCGACCGCCGAGGGCAGCAACACCCCGACCTCCAAGTCGGTCATCGTGCGCCTGGAGAAGCCGGGCTACGAGCCGACCGGTGTCGGTCGCGACATCGCCGGTGCCCGGGGCACCGGCGAACGACGCGATGTCAACCCGACCCACCTGAGCTGATCAGCCGCGCACCGGCCCGAGCCGCATCTCGTGCCGGAAGCGCCAGAGCACCGGCAGTGCCCGCAACGGGCTCATCCCCTTCTCCATGCTGCGGAACATCTCCTCGGTGCGACCGGCCGGCGTGATCACCCACGTCGCCTGCGTCTCATCGGTGCCGGGGTTCCACATCCGGTGCACGGTCCGGCGGGGGATCGTCAGCCTTTCGCCGGCCGTGAGGTCGCGCGACTCACCCTCGAGATCGACGCGCAGGACCCCAGCCGTCACCTCGAACTCCTCGTCCCGGCGCGGGTGCCAGTGTCGTGGGGGAGCGGAGCCGCCCGGCTGCCGGGTCGACTCGAGGCGCAGGGCGTCCGGCGTCGAGGAGACCACGCGCAGGGTCTGGACGGGGGAGAGGTGGATCTCAGCCATCGGTCGGCGCGAGCACCTGCACCACGATCCCGCTGTCGAGGCGGTGCGTGTCGACGAGCTTCAGGTGCGTGGTGTCGACCTCGGCCGTCGAGGAGCCGGTCGCCCTTGCCGGCGATGACGGGGAAGACCCACAGGTGCAGCTCGTCGAGCAGCCCTCGCGCCAGCAGGGTCTGGTCGAGCTCGCCGGTCCCGAACTTGAGGAGGTCACCGCCGTCCTCCTGCTTGAGCGCGGCCACCGCGTCGCCCACGTCGCCGGCCAGCGGGGTGGCGTTCCACGACAGGTCGCTCAGCGTCCGGGTCGCCACGTGCTTCGGCATCGCGTTGATCTTGTCGGTGTAGGGGTCGCCCGACCGGCCGGGCCGAGCAGCCGCGAAGTTCTCGTAGGTCTCGCGCCCCGGGACGAGGGCGTCGGCGGATTCCATCAGCCCCGTGGCGTACTCCCGGTGCTGGGCGTCCCAGTAGGGCACTCCCCACACCTGCGGGTCACCGATGACGCCGTCCAGCGTCACGAACGTCGATTCGACGAGCTTCCTCATGCAGATCAGTCCTTCTCGTGAAAGGTGCGAACATGCTCGGTGCTGTCGACCCTAGGGACGTCAGCACCCCGGGTCGAGAGGATTTGCTGCCAACAGACCTCGAACTGCGGACGAGGTCGCCGGAGTAGCGTTGGGCACCATGACCAACCCGGAGCGAGACCCGCAGGAGACCGTGGCCAGCACGGGCGACGTCACGTGCGGCATCGAGGTGCTCACGCCTCGCGACGTGCCGCTCGGCGGGCCCCGTGCCATGCGCGTACGCCGCACGCTGCCCCAGCGAGAGCGGTCGCTGATCGGCGCCCGGTGCTTCGTCGACCACTACGGACCCGACCGGGTCGCGGACTCCGGTGGCATGAGCGTCGCGCCGCACCCGCACACCGGTCTGCAGACGGTCAGCTGGCTGTTCGAGGGCGAGATCGTGCACCGCGACAGTGCCGGCAACCACGCCATGGTCCGCCCCGGCGAGGTCAACCTGATGACCGCCGGACAGGGGATCAGCCACTCCGAGGTGTCCACGGAGGCGACGACCGCGCTCCACGGCGTCCAGCTCTGGGTGGCCCTTCCCGACGCGAGCCGCCACGTCGCTCCCGGCTTCGCCCACCACGCGCCCGTCCCGGTGAGCAGTGAGGGCTGGACGGGCCGGGTCTTCCTCGGCTCCCTGCTCGGCGAGACGTCCCCGGTGTCGACGTACACGCCGCTCCTCGGCGCGGAGCTGCACCTCGATCCCGGCGCCCGGCTCGACCTCGAGGTGGACGAGACCTTCGAGCTCGGCTTCCCGGTGGACAGCGGTGTGCTGCAGGTCGACGAGCGTGAGGTGAAGCAGGACGAGCTGGCCTACGTCGCACCCGGTCGCTCGACCGTCACGCTGTCCGCGGGCTCCGAAGAGGTTCGCGTGGTCGTGCTCGGCGGGCCGCCCTTCGGCGAGCAGATCGTCATGTGGTGGAACTTCGTCGGCCGCACGCACGAGGAGGTCGTCGCGTTCCGCGAGGAGTGGCAGGACCGGGTCGTCGGCGTGACCGACGGCCGCGAGGTGCGCGCCGGTCGGTTCGGGATCGTCGTCGACGAGCCCCTGCCACCGATCCCCGCGCCCGCCCTGCCCAACGCGCGCCTCCGGTCCCGCGGCTGACCGATCCGTTGCGTCTCGCCGAACGCCTCGATGCCCTCGCGGATGCCTACGCCGCGCACGGCCTCGATCCCCGGCCCAACCTGCTGCCGGGCGCGAGTGCGACCGAGATCGACGACGTCGAGTCGGCCCCGGGCGTGCGCCTCCCGGCGGCCTACCGCGAGCTCTACGGCTGGAGCGCGGGGACCGCGGACGAGCTCGGCGCTGGTCCGTGGCTGAGGTTCCGGGACATGCACCTGCTGCCGCTGACGCGCGTGGTCGAGGAGCGTGATGCCCTGATCGAGGTGTACGGCTGGTTCGAGGACGTGGACTTCACGACGGTTGCTCCGCTCGCGACCCTCATGCCGGGCTGGGTCCCGCACGCCCCGGTTCCCCACGAGATGAAGATCTGGCGCAGCCACAACCGCGCCCTCGACTTCTGAGTCCCGTCACCCCCAAGTCCTCGGCGTCCCCGACAGACGAACGGACCAAACGGTCGCGAAGGCTCCGCAGCCGAGCGTGAATCTCTGCTCGCCGACGTTGTTTGGTCCGTTGGTCGGCAGCGGGTCAATTGAGCTGACGCCTCCTCAGACGTACGGCGCCAGCGACTCGATCGAGTCCGTCGGCGTCTTCAGCGCGATGCCCGAGCCGATCGCGTGCAGCTGCCACGCGTCGCCGTACCGCACGAGCTTGGCCATGACGGCGCCCGTCTCCCGGATCGCCGGGGGTGAGCGTGAAGCGCGCGAGTTCCACGTCGGCGTCGTCGACCGGGCGGCAGTAGGCGTTGCGGACGTATTCCAGCGAGTGCCCCCGGTAGCTCGTCACCGGGAAGAGGATCGTGTCGACCTTGGCGTAGACCTTGGCGAGGTCGACGCTGATCGCCTCGTCGTCGCCCTCGCCCTTGCCGGTCGTGTTGTCGCCGAGGTGCTCGACCGAGCCGTCGCGGGTGGCGAGGTTGTTGAAGAACGCCACGTCGAAGAACTGCCCGCCGGCGAACTGCACGGCCGACGCGTCGAGGTCGACCGGCGCCGCGCCGCTGCCGGCGAAACCGGCAGTGTGGGTGTGCTCCCAGCCGACGGCCATCCGCAGCCTTCCGAGCGGTTGGCCGTCGCCCGTGGTGAGCGAGTCGCCCGCTGACAGCTGGGTCACTTCTTCGGCTTCTTCACCTTGGGCGGCAACGTCGCGATGTGCTCGCGCGCCCGCTCGATCCACGACATCGCGTCCTCGTCCGAGAAGGACTCGGGCATCGCGAGCCAACCGCCCATCGGCCGCTCGGCCGGCCCGAAGGGACCCGAGCCCTCGATCGCCGACAGCTCCGCGAGGTCCGCGGGGGAGGCCTTGACGCCCACCGCCGACCCGAACAACCCGGCATACATGTTGCCGTTCACGAACGCGCCGACCGAGCCGAACATCGGCTTGATCTCGACGCCGGGCCCCTCGGTCACCAGCGACCGGAAGCGGGCCTTGTCCTCGGCGGTGTGCTTCGGCATCTCCATGGTCGTCAGGCTACGACCGACACGGGCGTACGGCGACCGGCGAACGCCGCCAGCTTGTCGAGCGGCGACGCCTCGGCCGGTGCGTCGACCTCGTCACCGAAGGCGCCGCGAGCTCGCGCGCCGACGATGATGTCGGCGCCGTGCTCGGCCACCCGGGCGACGACCTCGTCGGAGACGACCACCTGCTGGCCGCTGGTCCGGGCGAAGTCCCGGGCGTGGAGAAGGAACTCGATCGAGAGGATGGTGGCCGCCACGGTGGCGGGCAGGTCGTGGCCGCCGGGGCCGGCAACCATGCCCTCGACACCACGGGCGCGGTAGGCCTCGATCACGTCGCCGGCCATGGTGGAGACGCGGTCCTCCAGCGAACCCTCCTCGGGGTTCACGATCTCCGCACCCGCCATGGCGCCGACCCCGACGAGGGAGCCGAAGAGGTGCTCGGCCAGCTGGTGGCCGGTGAAGTCGGCGCACGGCGTCTGGCGCTCGCGGTCCTCCTCGGTGAGCCCCCGCAGGATCGGCTGCAGGACGGCGAGGGTGGCCTCGGCGGCGGTGAGCTCGTCGAGGTTCTCCGGGGCGGCGGCCCACTCGTCGGGGCCTGCGTCGCCGGTCGTCGCGAGCCGCTCGAGTCGCTCGAGGAAGTGCGTCCAGCCCTCGGCGTGGGCGACGGCCTGCTCCTCGGTCAGCCCCTCGTGGGTGAGCGTGACCTCGGTGCCGTTGTCGACCGGGGTGAATGTGACGGTCAGTGTCGAGGCGTCGGGCTCGAGCCCCATGGCGCCATCCTCCCAGCCGAAGCCGAGCACGATCCGCTTGCCCGGCTCGACCTCGCGGACGGTGCCGAGTGCGATGTTGCCGGGGGTGACGGTCCAGCGGTAGTCGCCGCCGACGCGCAGGTCGACGCGGGCCGTGACGGCCTGCCAGCGGCGCAGTCGCTCGGGCTGGGTGACGAGCGCGAACGCCTCGTCGACGGAGACGGGCAGGACAGCGGTCTTGGTGAAGGTGGTCATGGGGTTGCCTTTCAGCGGTTGTCGGTGAGGCGGTTGTCGTTGAGGTGGTGCGCGTCGGCGACGAGCAGGTCGAGCTCGGTGGTCCAGAAGCGGTCGATCTCGGCCTGCAGGTCGCGCAGGCCGGCGGGTCGGACGGTGTAGATCCGCTGCCGGCCGACCTTCTCGGCAGTGACGAGGCCGACCTCCTCCAGCAGCAGCAGGTGCTGGGAGATGGCCGACCCGGTGACGGTGAACTCGGCAGCGATCTCGCCGACCGTCCGCGGCTGCGGGGCCGAGATCTGCAGGATCCGGCGCTCGGTCGGCTCCGCGGCGGCGGAGAGGGCGTCGGTCATGAATAATACGTTAGTCAGAACTAACGTATTGAGTCAAGCCCCGGTTCCCGCAGCGGTGGGTGAGCCACATTCCTGAGTCGGAAAATGTGGCCTGATCACCCCCCGGGTCGGCGTGTCCCCGACGACCCGCCCGGTGCAGGTGTCACACCCACATTCCACGGTCGGAAAATGTGGTTCACGCACCGCCGCGACCAGAGCGATGTCGGTGGCAGCAGGCAGGATGATGCGCATGAGTGGACCGGTGATCGGAGACGACGGAATCGCGCGCTGCCCGTGGGGCGCCGGCGATCCGGTCAACCTCGCCTACCACGACACCGAGTGGGGGATGCCCGTCGAGGGCGAGGCCGCGCACCTCGAGCGACTCACACTCGAGGCGTTCCAGTCCGGCCTGTCCTGGTTGACGATCCTGAACAAGCGTCCGGCCTTCCGTGAGGTCTTCGCCGACTTCGATGCCGACGTGATCGCGGCGTACGGCGATGCCGACACCGAGCGCCTGATGCTCGACGCTCGCATCGTGCGCAACCGCCGCAAGATCGACGCAGCGGTGGCCAACGCGCAGGCGACGGTGCGGCTGCGTGAGGACGGCGGGCTGGCCGAGTTCATCCGGTCCTTCCGCCCCGACAGGACGCCGGCCCCGCACGACACCGCCGAGATGGTGACCACCAGCCCCGAGAGCCTCGCGCTCAGCAAGGCGCTGAAGAAGCGCGGATTCGCACACGTCGGCCCGACCACGATGTATGCCCTGATGGAGGCCATCGGGATCATCGACGACCACCTCGTCGGGTGCCACCGACGCGGCTCCAGCGGAGTGTGGTGAGTCGGGGGTTAACCTCCCGCCATGACCCGTGTGCACGCGTTCGCCGACGACGCCCTGCAGGACCTCGACGCGGTGGGACTGGTGGCCGCGCTGCACGACGGACTGCCCGTCACCGACGTGGTCGACGCGGCCATCGCGCGTGCCAGCGCGGTCAACGCCGACCCGGGCGCGATGGCCTACGAGGCCTTCGACCGTGCGCGTGACGAGGCCCGGAAGCCGAGGCCCGGCTTCTTCGCCGGCGTCCCGACGTTCGTCAAGGACAACGTCGACGTCGAGGGCATGCCCACGCAGCAGGGCACCGATGCCTACGTCGCGAGACCGGCCAAGCGTGACGGCGACTTCGCGCGCATGTTCCTCGCCACCGGGCTGATCCCGCTCGGCAAGACCCAGCTCTCCGAGTTCGGCTTCAACGCGGCCGCCGACCACGTGCGCCTCGGCCCGGTGCGCACGCCCCGGCACACCGACCACTACGCGGGAGCCTCGTCTGCCGGCTCCGCGGCCTTCGTCGCGGCCGGAGTGGTCCCGATCGCCCACGCCAACGACGGCGGCGGCTCCATCCGCATCCCGGCCGCGGTCAACGGACTGGTCGGACTCAAGCCCACCCGTGACCGGTTGGCGCAGGACAAGATGATGCGCGACATGCCGGTGCGGATCATCTCCGACGGCGTGCTCACCCGCTCGGTGCGCGACACCGCCGCGTTCTACCGCGAGGCCGAGAAGGTCTTCCGCCACCCGCGGCTGGCGCCCATCGGCAACATCACCCGACCGGGTCGCGCGCGGCTGCGGGTCGCGGTCGTGACCCGGGGAGTCGGTCGCGACTGCAGCCCGGAGGTCCGCGAGCTCACCCTCAAGACCGCCGCGCTGCTCGAGTCGATGGGCCACCACGTGGAGGAGATCGACCCGCCCGTCCCCGACTCCTTCGTCGACGACTTCCTGCTCTACTGGGCGATGATGGCGATGTTCCTCGTGCGGACCGGCAGGCGCGCGCACGGCCCGACGTGGGACCCCAGCAAGCTCGACAACCTCACCCTCGGGCTCGATCGTCACGCCCGGCGAAACCTGCACCGGCTCCCCGGCGCGATCGCCGCGATCGGCGGCAGCAAGCGCCTCGCGGCGCGCCACCGTTCGGCGTACGACGTCACGCTGACGCCCACGCTCGCGACGGCCACCCCCACTGTCGGCCACCTCTCACCGAGCGCCGACTACGAGCAGATCATGGACCGGTTGCTCGACTGGGTGGCCTTCACACCGCTCGCCAACGCGACCGGTGAACCCGCGATCTCGCTGCCCTTGGCGACCACCTCGACGGGTCTTCCGCAGGGCATGATGCTGGGCGCGGGACGGGGTCGGGAAGCCCGACTTCTCGAGCTGGCCTACGAGCTGGAAGAGGCCGTTCCGTGGCCCCGGATCCGGGACTGAACCGGGTGCGATGAGGCGATTTCAGTTCCCGCTCAGGGCTGTGTATTCTTCTCCGTCGTTGCCCCTTTAGCTCAGTCGGCAGAGCGTCTCCATGGTAAGGAGAAGGTCTACGGTTCGATTCCGTAAAGGGGCTCTGGGTTGGAGCTCGTCGTAGTCTGGCGGCACCTGCCCGGCGGCGGGGTAGCTCAGGTGGTTAGAGCACACGGCTCATAATCGTGGTGTCGTGGGTTCGAGTCCCGCCCCCGCTACCGAACAGCCTGCATCAATTCGCAAACTTCTAAGGACTTCCCGTGGCCAGCAAGAGCTCTGACGTTCGCCCCAAGATCACGCTCGCGTGCGTCGACTGCAAGGAGCGGAACTACATCACCAAGAAGAACCGCCGCAACGACCCCGACCGCATCGAGCTGTCGAAGTTCTGCCCGCGTTGCCGCAAGCACACCGCGCACCGCGAGACCCGCTGATCCCGGGCTTCCACGAAGACCCGCCAGTTCTGCTGGCGGGTCTTCGTCGTTCCCGGCGTCATCTAGGCTCACGCCATGCCTGTCGATCAGTCCTTGGTGGGGCGGGAGTTCCCGCCGACGAGCCAGCGCACGGTGACGACCGACGAGGTGGCCGCGTTCGCCACGGCGCTCGGCGGCACTCCCGACGGCACCGTCCCCCCGACCTACCCGATCGTCCTTGCCTTCGACGCCATGAACGCCTTCCCCGGCCTCCGAGCAGATCGACCTGTTCCGGATCATCCACGGTGAGCAGCGCTTCGCCTACGAGCGCCCCGTCCGCATCGGCGACACCCTGACCGCCACGCTGACCGTCGCCTCACTGCGCCAGATCGGCGGCGCCGACATCATCGGCACCAGCAGCGCCATCCACGACGCCGACGGCGCCCCGGTCTGTACGGCGAAGGCGACCCTCGTCCACACCGGCGGTGCCTCATGATCGCCGGCGAGACGTTCTGACGCGATCACCTACTCGCTGACCCGCGCCGACCTCGGTCGCCTACGCGGAGGCGAGCGGCGACCCCAACCCGATCCACCGGGACGAGGACGTCGCTCGCAGCGTCGGCCTGCCCGGCGTGATCGCGCACGGCATGCTCACCCTCGGCCCGGCCGGCCGCGCGGTCGCGACCCGGACTGACGGCGCCGAGGTCGTGGAGCTCGGCTGCAAGTTCACCAACCCGGTCGTCGTGCCGGCGGACGGTGCCGTCGAGGTCGTCGTCGCCGGCTCCGTGAAGAAGGTCGAGGACGGCACGGCCACCCTCGCCCTCGACGTGACCTGCGACGGCGTCAAGGTGCTCGGCATGCCCAAGGCAGTCGTGCGTGCCTGAGTCATCCCGCAGGCTCCTCTCCGACCACACCACCCTTCGCCTCGGCGGTCCGGCCCGCGACTGGGTGCGCGCCACCACCGAGCAGGAGCTGGTCGACGCGGTCGCGACGGCCGACGCCGACGGCACGCCCGTGCTCGTCCTCGGCGGCGGGTCCAACCCGGTGATCGCCGACGAGGGCTTCGACGGCCGCGGTCGTCGAGGTCGCCACCTCGGGCATCACCCCCGACACCGACGACTGCGAGGGCGTCTGCGGCGGCGTCATGGTCCGGGTCGCCGCCGGCGTGACCCGGGACGACTTCGTCGCCACCGCGGTCGAGCGGGGCTGGACCGGCGTCGAGGCGCTGTCCGGCATCCCCGGCAGCGTGGGTGCCACCCCGATCCAGAACGTCGGCGCCTATGGCCGGGAGGTCTCGCAGACGATCGCGTCGGTCCGCGTCTGGGACCGGACGCTCAAGGGCGTGCGCACCTTCGCGGCCGCCGACTGCGGTTTCGGCTACCGCCACTCCCGCTTCAAGGCCGACCCCGCACGCCACGTCGTGCTCACCGTCGACCTCCAGCTCCGGCCGGGCAGCCCGGGAGCCCCTGTCGCCTACGCCGAGCTGGCGCGCACGCTCGGGGTCGAGGCCGGAGAGCGCGCCCCCCGGCGGCCGTCCGGGACGCCGTCCTCGGGCTGCGTGCGGGCAAGGGCATGGTCCTCGACCCGACCGACCACGACACCCGGAGCGCGGGCTCGTTCTTCACCAACCCGTTCCTCGCGCCCGAGCAGGCCGCGGCACTGCCCGAGGACGCCCCCCGCTGGCCGCAACCCGACGGCACCGTGAAGTCCAGCGCCGCCCGGCTGATCGAGCGCGCGGGCTTCGGCAAGGGCTACGACATCGGCGGGCGCACGTCGTTGTCGACCAAGCACACGCTCGCCCTCAGCAACCGCGGCGGCGCCACCACCACCGAGCTGCTCGCGCTGGCGCGCCGTGCGTGACGGGGTGGAGCAGGCGTTCGGCGTACGCCTCGTCAACGAGCCGGTGCTCGTCGGCTGCACCCTCTAGGGATCAGTTGGACGGGGCGGACGTCGTGTAGCCCTCCACCGGGTCGTAGGTCAGGTCGTCGCTCTCGCTGAAGGCGGCCGGGCCGACGATCGCGACGGCGAGCCCGATCACCACGAGCAGCAGCAGTCCGGTGCCGATCATGCCCATGACGCGGCCCGCCTGCGCCCCGGTCGCGCCCGGACCAGCGACCCGGATTGGCGTCGATCTCCTTGACCGCGCGGCCACCGACCATCCACGCGAACGGCGCGAGCACGATCGGGACGCCACACACGAACATGCCGCCGAGGGCGCCGATGCCCAGCACCATCGCCGTGGTCGCGGACGGGTGCTTGGGCTGCATGGCGCCGTACATCGGCGTGCCGTAGGGCACCCGGCCGTAGGGCTGCTGCTGACCCCAGCCGGGCTGGCCCTGCGGCGCCCGGCCCCAGGGCTGCTGCTGTTGCTGGCCATAGGGCGGGCACGGCGACGCCTGCTCGCCCGACGGAGGCGACTGCTGGCCGTAGGGCTGGCCGTAGGGCTGCGTGGGCGGCGCGTCGGTCGGCTGGCCGTAGGGCGAGGCCGGCGGCTCGTTGCCGGCACTCGGCGGCGGCGTCTCCGGCTTGGGCCAGTTGGGGTCGTAGGGGTTGCTCGGCGGCTCGTCAGGTGGCGTCACGGTTGCATCCTCTCAGGTGCCGATGCCAGCCAGTCGTCGATTTGGCGGGTCGATTCGGTGACCGGGTCGGCCCGCGCGCGCGACGCCGCGAACGAGCTCCGGGCGAGGCCGGCCGGGGTCGCGTCGTCGAGGTCGTGGGCGGCCCGCATGGTGGCGTACTGCCCGGCCAGTCTCGAGCCGAAGAGCAGCGGGTCGTCGGCGCCCGGGGCGATCGTGGCGCCGGCCGCGAGCAGCTGGGGGAGCGGGACCGACGTGAGGTCGGAGTAGACGCCGAGCGCGACGTTGGACACCGGGCACACCTCGAGCGCGACGCCGGCCTCCACGATCCGGTCGAGCAGCGCCGGGTCCTCGGCGGCTCGCACCCCGTGGCCGAGCCGGTCTGCTTGCAGCTCGTCCGGGCACACGCGGATGTGCTCCGGTCCGCGCAGCTCGCCGCCGTGCGGCGCGAGCAGCAGCCCCCGCGCGCTCGGCGATCGCGAAGGCGCCGGCGAACTCCGCGGTGCGCCCGCGGCGCTCGTCGTTCGAGAGCCCGAAGCCGACCACGCCGCGGCCGGCATATTGACCGGCCAGCCGCGCCAGTGTGCGGGCGTCGAGCGGGTGCCGGGTCCGGTTGGCGGCGATGACCACTGCCATGCCCGGGCCCGTGCGGGCGGAGGCGTCGCGGACGCAGTCGAGCACCGTGTCGGTGAAGGCGGTGATGCCGCCGAACCTCGCGGCATAGCCGCTCGGGTCGACCTGGATCTCCAGCCAGCGGCCACCGTCTGCGACGTCGTCCTGCGCTGCCTCGAGCACCAGTCGCCGTACGTCGTCGGGCGTGCGCAGCACGGACCCGGCGACGTCGTAGAGGCGCTGGAACCGGAACCAGCCCTTCTCGTCGGCGGCCGAGAGCTGCGGCGGCCAGTCCTCGACGAGGCTGTCCGGGAGGGCGATGCCGTCGCGCTCGGCGAGCTCCAGCAGCGTCGCGTGCCTCATTGACCCGGTGAAGTGCAGGTGGAGGTGCGCCTTCGGCAGCGTCAGGAGGTCGCGGTGCCCGGGCATGGCCGTCATGCTAGGCCCGGGCACCGCCCTCCTGAGGTCGCCGGGCTCAGCCCTTGCGGAGGATCTCGGCGAGCACCTGCGGGTAGTTCGTGATGATCCCGTCGACCTGCCATGCCACGCGCGACGCATGTCCTGACCGCCGTTCACGGTCCAGACGTTGATCTCCATGCCAGCGGCGTGCACTGCTGTGACCGTGCCCTCGCCGATGGCACCCAGCGCGGGATTGACCTGCTCGGCCCACGTCGAGGCCTCGTCGATCTGGGCTCGGGTCGGGGGCGGTGCCGAAGAGCAGGCCGGTCGGCACGTCGGGCGCGAGGTCCCGGTAGGCCTTCAACCAGACGTGGTTGAACGCCCGGACGACGACCTCACCGCGCTTGAGTGCTCGCGTGAACTCCGGCAGCGCACGCAGCTCCTTGTCGAGGTCGAGCTCGATCCCCGGGTAGAGCTCGGGAGCCTTGGGCTCCGGGAGCATCCCGGCCCGGTTGCCCACAGCCCCGACCCATTCGGCCGGGGTCGGGACGCGCTCACCGGCGAAGGCGGGCGAGAACCACGACCCGGCGTCGAGCTGCTTGATCTCGGCGAGGGTGAAGCTGCCGACCGACCACGGAGCGCGATCGGGGAAGACCTGCTCCACATCGGTGGTGCGGGCGAGGGTGGTGTCGTGCATGATCACCAGCTCGCCGTCGGCGGTGCGCTGGATGTCGTTCTCGATGATGTCGGCGCCCCGGGCCGGGGGCGCGCTCCACGGCCGCGATCGTGTTCTCCGGTACGGCGCCCGAGGAACCGCGGTGGGCGATGTTGTCAGTGGTGGCGCCCGAGCCGGCTGGGGCGGCAGCGGCCGGTTCGACCAGACCAGCGGCGAGGACGCCGCCGACCAGCAGGGGGGCGATGCCCGGGGTGAACCTGCGCAGGGGGTGGTTCATCGAAGCTCCCGAGGTTTGAAAGGTCCTCACCGGACGGCGAGGCCCCTCAACCTCGCCCCACCTCCCCGACGGCCGGATGGCGAGAGCACGAACGGCGGGTGAGGCTTGCACGACGATGCTGATGCGGGCCGCCGGTTCTGACGTCGCTGGGTGGGCTTGCGTATGCTTCGGGTTTGGTGGATCTCACCAATGCTTCGTGCTGCCCGTCACCGGGTGCGCGGTGCAGGTGCAGGACCGCCGGAGGGCACTAGCTCAATTGGCAGAGCATCGGCCTCCAAAGCCGAGGGTTGGGGGTTCAAATCCCTCGTGCCCTGCAAGACACCCGGAAAAGCAAGACAACGAAGAGAAGGTGGCAGACGTGTCTGACTCCAGCGCTGTACACGAGTCCCGTGAGGACTCGCGTCACGACGACGGTCGACGCACCGGTCCAGCCACGTTCTACCGCCGGGTGGTCGCCGAGCTCCGCAAGGTCGTCTGGCCGACGCAGGAGCAGCTGATCACCTACTTCCCCGGTCGTGATGGTCTTCGTCCTCGTGATGATGGCGTTCGTCTCGGCCCTCGACCCGGCATTCGGCAAGCTCGTGTTTGCCGTGTTCGCCAACGACTCTGGTCAGTGACCGCCCGCCGGTTCGCCGGCCGGGCGAGTCGCCCCTGAGTGATGAGCACCAGTCCAGTCGATCGGCAAGCAGCAAGCCGATCACACCCAGCAGATCTACGTTCGGAGCACTACGTGTCGGATCAGTACGACTCCTCGGATGAGTACGAGGCCACTGACGCCCCCGAGGCGACCCCGGAGGCGGCCCTCGAGGACGCCACCGAGGACGCCGCCGAGGAGACCACGGCGGCCGAGGTGACTCCCGACGCGGACGCCGAGGACGGTGTCGTTGACGACGAGTCGGCCGACGATTCCGCTGACGACGAGGTGGACGAGGCCGTCGAGGCGGAGTCGGTCGAGGACGAGCCTGCCGACGACGACCCGCTCGAGGCCTTCCGCCGCGAGCTGTGGGCCAAGCCGGGCGACTGGTTCGTGGTGCACACCTACTCCGGCATGGAGAAGCGGGTCAAGCAGAACCTCGAGAACCGCATCATCTCCCTCAACATGGAGGACTACATCCACGAGATCGTGGTCCCCACCGAGGAAGTCGCCGAGATCAAGAACGGCCAGCGCAAGATGGTCACCCGTACCGTCCTGCCCGGCTACGTCCCGGGTCCGCATGGACCTCACCGACGAGTCCTGGTCGGCCGTGCGCCACACGCCGTCGGTGACCGGTTTCGTCGGCCACAGCCACCAGCCGGTGCCGCTGAGCATGCGCGAGGTCGAGGACATGCTCGCCCCCGCCGTGGTCGCCGTTGCCGAGGCCGAGGCTGCCGCCGCTGCCGGCGACACGTCCGGTCGTGGCTCCGCCACCGCCAAGAAGCCGGTCGAGGTTGCCGACTTCGACGTGTCCGACTCCGTGATGGTCGTCGATGGTCCGTTCGCCACGCTGCACGCGACGATCACCGAGATCAACGCCGAGTCCCAGAGGGTCAAGGCCCTCGTCGAGATCTTCGGCCGGGAGACCCCGGTCGAGCTGAGCTTCAGCCAGATTCAAAAGGTTTGAGCGGACGGAGCTTGCTCCGGCCGGTCAATCAACCTTTTGGGTTGAGGAGCGTCACCTGCAAACCCGAGCTAGCGAGGGGATGCGGAACGCGTCACGAAACACCAGTTTCAATTGAAGTAACACCAGTGGCAGGGGGAGTTCCCCGTCATGACCACACGAGAGAGAGAAAGAAATGCCTCCCAAGAAGAAGATTGCTGCACTCGTCAAGGTGCAGCTGCAGGCTGGCGCAGCAACTCCGGCTCCGCCGGTGGGTACCGCCCTCGGTCCCCACGGCGTGAACATCATGGACTTCTGCAAGGCCTACAACGCGCAGACCGAGTCGATGCGCGGCAACGTGATCCCCGTCGAGATCACGATCTACGAGGACCGGTCCTTCGACTTCATCACGAAGACGCCGCCGGCCGCTGAGCTCATCAAGAAGGCCGCCGGCCTGAAGAAGGGTTCGGGCGTCCCGCACAAGGAGAAGGTCGGCAAGCTGACCAAGGACCAGTGCGCGAGATCGCGACCACCAAGCTCCCCGACCTCAACGCCAACGACATCGATGCCGCGATGAAGATCGTCGAGGGCACCGCCCGCTCCATGGGCGTCACCACCGACTGACCTCTCGCGTCCGCGAGCAACACCCGTGGCAGAGCCGCGCTGGCTCATTCACGACCACATTCTTAGATAAGAGGGATTCACATGCAGCGCAGCAAGACCTACCGCGCAGCGGCCGAGCAGTTCGACAAGGACGAGCTCTACGCCCCGCTGACCGCCATCAAGCTGGCCAAGGCCGGTTCGAAGAAGAAGTTCGACGAGACCCCGGACGTCGTCATGCGTCTCGGCGTCGACCCCCGCAAGGCTGACCAGATGGTGCGCGGCACCGTCAACCTGCCCCACGGCACCGGCAAGACCGCCCGCGTCCTCGTGTTCGCTGTCGCCGAGAAGGCCGAGGCCGCCCGTGAGGCCGGCGCCGACTTCGTCGGTGGCGACGAGCTCATCGGAGAAGGTCAACGGTGGCTGGCTCGACTTCGACGCCGTCGTCGCGACCCCCGACATGATGGGCAAGGTCGGCCGCCTCGGTCGCGTCCTCGGCCCGCGCTCGCTGATGCCCAACCCGAAGACCGGCACGGTCACCGCCGACGTGGCGAAGGCCGTCGCCGACATCAAGGGCGGCAAGATCGAGTTCCGCGTCGACCGCCACTCCAACCTGCACTTCATCATCGGCAAGGCGTCCTTCTCCGAGGCCCAGCTCGCGGAGAACTACGCCGCCGCCCTCGAAGAGGTGCTGCGTCTGAAGCCGGCCAGCTCCAAGGGCCGCTACATCAAGAAGGTCACCGTCTCCACGACCATGGGCCCCGGCGTCCGGGTCGACCCCAACCGCACCAAGAACGTCGCGGTCGAGGACGAGGCCCGTGCCTGATCCACGCCTCATCCGTCAGCACCCCGGTCGCCCGGGCGGCCGGGGTGCTGCCATTTACTGGCTCTTCACAATCGAGGGTGTAGTTGGGGTCGGAAGCCGCCAGTCTCGAGTAGTGATCTGGCGATGTAGTTCGTCAGGTTGCGGAACCCGAGGGCGGAGCCGCGGCGGTGTTCGAGGCGGCCGTTGATCGCTTCGGTGGGGCCGTTGGATGTGCCGGGCCGGTCGAAGCAGGCGAGCACGTCGGCGGCGCGCTTGGTCAGGGTGCGGACGAGCGTGATGATCTCGCTGAACGGGCTGGGGACGCCTCGGCTGATCGACTCGATCAACTGCCTCATCAGCTCGCGGCCCCGGGTTCGGTCGGGCTCACGGTAGGCGGCGATCATCCGCTGGTAGATGCCTCAGGTGGCTTCGACCTCGACGTGGGCGTCGGCCGCGAACAGCTCCGTCAGCCGGTGCTGCTGGGTCTCGGTGAGCAGGTCGATCGCGACGACCTCGATATTGTCGCGCCGGGACTTGTCCCGTTCGGCGAGCCGGGCCTTGAACGCCTGTTTGGAGCGGCCGGCGACCATGTCCAGAAGCCGCGCCAGCCCGGTGCCGTCGCGGATCGGCGTCAGGTCGATGATCACGGTCACGTACTTGTCGCCACGCCGGGTGTGCCGCCAGACGTGCTCGTCCACGCCGATGACCTGCACGTCGTCGAAGCGGCGACCCGCGACGTGTCCCGGCGCCACACGTGACCGCACCCGGTGCACCGGTATCGGCGGAGGCTGACCTCCAAAACCGTGGGCCGCCACCCGAACGGCTCGTGCGCCAACCGCCGGACCACCGTGTCCCCCGGCCGCGCCCCGGCATCCGCAGCGACGACACCATCTGTCGGGCTCGACAACCCGGCACCGGGAAAATCGCCCGATCGGGCTCCAACCGCTGCGCGAGCACTTCGAGCCCGAGATCATCAAGACGAGCGAACGTGGTCAGGTCAGGGCGGGCGAAGGTAGCGTCAGACACCCTCAACTGCGACTGCGAAGAGCCCGAAAGTAGCCCCGGTGCGAGGGTCGGCCCGCGTGCTACGTTCGGGCGATGACCAGACCCGGTGAGATCCTCGGCAGCGTGGTCGCCGCCAGCGAGCGCGAGCAGCTCGAGACGTTCCCTGGATTATCTGCGCGACGCCGTCGTGCGCAAGGCCCGCGGGGTGTCGGAGGAGGACGCCCGGCGCAGCCCGGTGCCGACCGGCACCAACCTCGGCGGCCTGATCAAACACCTGCGGTGGGTGGAACTGGGCGGGTTCGCCGAGCAGATCGGGCAGATCCCCGCCGCGGAGCTGCCCACGCCGCCGTGGACTGACGCAGACCCGGAGGCCGACCTGCGGCTGGAGCCGAACGAGAAGCTCGACGACGTCATCGCCGCCTACCGGGCGGAGTGCGACCGCTCCCGCGAGATCGCCGCCCAGCACAGCCTCGACTACGCCGTCACCACACCGCGGGGCAGGGAGCTGACGTGGATGTACCTGCACGTGATCGTGGAGACCGCCCGGCACGCGGGCCACGCGGACATCCTGCGCGAGATGATCGACGGCAGCGTCGGCGACTGACGGCTCGCGGCGCGTCGTCGGTCCGTGTTCCGGGTCGTCGGAGGCGGCGTTACAACGGTATCGGCGGAGGCTGACCTCCAACACCGTGGGCCGCCACCCGAACGGCTCGTGCGCCAACCGCTGCCCGAGCACTTCGAGCCCGAGATCATGGTCACCCCCATCCTCGGGAGACCTCGACCCTTACCCGGCCACCGACGCGCCGACCGGACTACACCCTCAGCTGCGAAGAGCCCATTTTACTCGGTGTAGACGCGCTCGTCGACCAGCTTCTCGGAGACGAACTGACCCTCAGCGATGAAGCGCCCGCAGTCGAACTGCTTGCGGAACTCGACCTCTCCGCCCGTGCGACCGGAGCGGTTCTTCTCGATCGTCACTACCGACCAGTCCTTGAAGTGCTCGCCGTTGTTGGCGCCGTACATGAGGTGGTGGCGTGCGACCACGTCGACCTTGTTGACCGGGATCAGCACGACGTCGGCTTCGTAGGCCAGCGCGGTGGACCCACGCATGTTCCGGGCGCGCATCCGGGTGCCGGGCTCGAGGCCGGCACGGTCCGAGGCGGAGATGGCGACCACCGGGCACTCGAACTCGATGCTGAGGTCCTTGAGGCCCTCGGTGATGCGGGTGACCTTCTCGTCCTCGAGCAGGTGGTCAGCAGTGCTGATCTTCTGCAGGTAGTCCACGACGACGAGGGGCGCTGCGCCTTGCTCGACCAGCACTTCCTTGACGGCAGACGCAATCACGTCGAGCGTCGTCGCGGTCGACGTCGAGCGGTGGATGTACAGCCGGGCCGCGTACTGGCTGACGGCGGTCAGCGCCTCGATGCCGCCGGTGTGCATGCCGAGGCGTTCAGGCAGGCCGCCCGCCACGGTGTCGGCCGCCTCGAAGGCTGCGCGCACCTGCCGCACGGTGAGCGGTGAGCGCGTCGAGCGCTCGGCGGCCTCGGCGGCGATGGCCTTCTGCAGCAGCGTCTCGGCTTCGAGCTCGAAGGACACGAAGACGACGGGTCGGCCTGACCGGGCTGAGTGGCGTGCCATCTGCAGCACGAAGGTCGTCTTGCCCTCCCCCCGGGCGCCGGCGACCGGGTTGAGCGTCCCGGCACGCAGTCCGCCGCCGAGCTCCTCGTCGAGCAGCGGAAATCCGGTCGGCCACACGGGGGCGTCTGATGCGGGGTCGAGCAAGCGACGGTCGACGCGCTCGAGCACGTCGCTGGCTGCGATCAGCTTGGGGTCCACCGCCGGATTCCAGCACGTCGGGCGGGTCCCGCGCGGGCGAATGCCTCAATTGGCCGACTCGGCCCGTGGTCGACTGGTTTGGTTCTCGGACCGTGGGCGAGGATGGGACGACAAGCCCACATGTGAAGGAGCCACCATGGCCCGCCCCTCCCCGGCCCGCCGACTCGGCGCCGCCTCCCTGCTCACCACCCTCGTCCTCGCGTCGGCGTCGTGCGGAGGCGACGACGACAGCACGGCCACCGACGAGACCGCCAGCGAGACGTCCGGCGACGACAGCACCGAGGAGCCCGATGCGTCGGGCGACCTCGAGGAGCTCTCGGCCGAGGAGTTCTACCCGGCCGTGATGACCGCGCTGCAGGAGGCCGAGTCGATGGGTTTCAGCGTCACCACCACCGGCGGTGCGGCCGCCACCGACATGAGCGGCGTCATGGAGTACGAGGACGACGGCATCTCCATGGAGGCGTCCAGCACCGGCGCCCGGGCGATGGAGATGGTCATGCTCGACAAGGTCCTCTACATCTCCGGTGGCGGCCTGCCGCTGCCCGACGGCAAGAAGTGGTTCAAGGTCGACATGTCCGACCCCAACAGCCTCTTCGGCTCGCTCGGCAAGTCCACCGACCCCAACCTGATGTTCAAGGCCATGGAGACTCCCAAGGAGTTCGAGCTGCTCGGCACCGAAGAGGTCGACGGGGTCGAGACCAACCACTACAACGTCGTCATGGACACCGCGTCCTACTCCGACGCCCCGGACCTGCCGGCCGAGGTGGCCAAGTTCCTGCCCGAGGAGATCGCCATCGAGATGTGGGTCGACGCGGACAACCAGCCGCGCAAGTTCCACCGGGAGCTCGAGGTGCCCAGCATGACCGGCAGCGGCGAGCCGACCCTGAGCACGACCGAGGGCACCTACTACGACTTCGGCACCGAGGTCGACGTGGAGGCCCCGCCCGCTGCCGAGGTCGCCGACAACATCCCCGGCCTGAGCTGACCCGAGCTGACGAGCGGCCGCGTGTTCCTCAGTCGAGGAACACGCGGTCGTCGATCAGCTGCTCGCTGACCGCGCGTCCTTCCGACTCGAACCGGCCCCCGGGTCGAAGCGCTTCTTGTACTCCAGCTCGACCCCGTCGCGGCCGAACCGGTTCTTCTCGATGCCCGGGATCACCCACTCGCTGGAACCGCTCGGTGTTCCCGAGGTCGTACATCAGGTGGTGGCGGGCCACGATGTCGACCTTGTTGTTGAGCACCGGGACGACGTCCGCCTCGTAGGCCGGGGCCGAGGAGCCGCGCAGATGGTGCATCCGCATCCGGGTCCCTGACTGCAGGGCCTCCTTCTCGGCGGCGACGATCGCCAGCACCGGGGCGCCGATGTCGATGGCGAGGTCCTTGAGCCCCTCCACGATCGTGGTGCTCCGCCTCGTTCTCCTCCGCAGGCCCGTTGGGGACGAGGACCTTCTGCAGGTAGTCGACGACCACCATCGGCATCACGCCCGTCTCGTCCCGGACGGCCCGGATGTGCTTGCGGATGGTCGCCGTGTCCGTACGACTCCCGGTCGAGCGGTGCACGTAGAGGAGCTCGGCGTAGGTGCGGACGTTGGCGAGCGCCCGGACCGCGCCCGGGACGACCCGCAGCCGCTCATCGAGGGTGCCGCCCCGGTCGCCCTCGAACGCGTCGCGGATCTCGGTGAGGCGTGCGCGGCTGGAGGCATCGATCTCACCCGACTCCATGGCCAGCAGCTTCTGGAACAGGTCCTCGGCCTCGTGCTCGTAGGAGAAGTAGACGACCGGGCGTCCGGTCCGCACCACGTTGCGACAGATCTGCACCGCGAAGGTCGTCTTGCCGAGGCCGTGGGGGCCGGCGAGCAGCACCAGACCACCCGATCGCAGCCCGCCGCCGATCATGGGGTCCGAGTCACTGAAGCCGGTCGGCCACATCCGTTCTGCCGCATGACGACCCGAGCGCAGGCGCTCCTCAGCGCTGGCCAGTGTGGCGCCGATCGTCAACAGGTTGTCTTCCATGAACCCATGCAACCAATCCCCGCGGCTCCGGCGTGGCAGAACTGCCGATTTGGCACGATGTGCGCATCGCCGTACTGTTGCCACTCGAAACCAAAGACCGCCGGTTGTCGACGGGCATCAGCCCCGAGATCGAAGGTTCCGCTCAATGAGCGGACGACCAGCGCAGGTGAGAGCAAGATCCGCAGAAATGCGAATCCACGCCCTGAGCCTGTGCTCGGGGCGTTCGTCGTTGTATGGGCCCATCGCCGGTGTTCACATCCGGAAGGAGACCCATGGCGCGGCCAGAAAAGACTGCCGCCGTTGCGGAGATCGTTGAGTCGTTCAACGATGCCGCCGGCGCTGTGCTGACCGAGTACCGCGGTCTCACCGTGAAGCAGCTGCAGGACCTGCGGCGCTCCCTCGGCGAGAACGCCAGCTACGCCGTGGTCAAGAACACGCTTGCCAAGATTGCCGCCAACGAGGTGGGAATCGAAGGCTTCGACGACCTGCTCACCGGCCCCACGGCCATCGCCTTCATCAATGGAGACGTGGTCGAGGCAGCCAAGGGTCTGCGTGACTTTGCCAAGGCAAACCCCGCTCTTGTCATCAAGGGCGGTGTCTTGGACGGCAAGTCCCTCGACGCCACCGAGATCGCCAAGCTGGCCGATCTCGAGTCGCGTGAGGTGCTGTTGGGCAAGCTCGCGGGCGGCATGCTCGCGTCGCTGTCCCAGAGCCGTCTACCTCCTCAACGCCCCGCTCGCCCGGGTCGCCCGGCTCGCCGGCGCCCCGGAGGCGAAGGCGACCGAGGACCCCTCGATCCTCGCAGGTGGTGCTTCCCCGGGAATCCAGCACTGGGCCGGCCGCTGTTGAGGAGACGAAGGCCGCTGAGGAAGCCGCCCCCGCAGAGGAGGTCGAGGCACCCGCTGCCGAGGCCGACGCTGTCGAGGCTGCCGACGAGGCGACCGAGTCCACCGAAGCCTGACCGGGCCGACGTACACCACCTGAAACCACCGATCCGCGCGCAGGCGTGGGTCTCAGATCGGAAGGAACCGCCACCATGGCGAAGCTGACCACCGTCGAGCTGCTCGACGCGTTCAAGGAAATGACCCTCATCGAGCTCTCCGAGTTCGTGAAGCAGTTCGAGGAGACCTTCGGCGTCACCGCTGCCGCTCCCGTCGCCGTTGCCGCCGCCGCTGGCGCCCCGGCCGCCGGTGGCGAGGCTGCTGCCGAGCAGGACGAGTTCGACGTCGTCCTCGAGGCCGCTGGCGACAAGAAGATCAACGTCATCAAGGAGGTGCGCGCCCTCACGAGCCTCGGCCTGAAGGAGGCGAAGGACCTCGTTGAGTCCGCCCCCAAGGCGATCCTCGAGAAGGTCGACAAGGCTGCGGCCGACAAGGCGAAGGAGGCCCTCGAGGCCGCCGGCGCCACCGTCACCGTCAAGTGACTCCACGGATGCCGGCCTGATCGGCATCCAACCGCGGTCCTCGACCGCACCCGTCCTCAGGGCGGTCACCTCCGGGTGGCCGCCCTGAGGCGTTCTCGGGGGGCGGAGACGGTGGGTCGTGAGGCTGTACCGCCAGCAGTGAAGCCAGTACAGTGATGCGCACCTGATGCGCATCACGAAACGAGTTGCTTCATGCGCAACAAACGGACGGCCGACATCCTCGTCACGCTGCTGGAGAACAGCCGCTACGAGGTCCTGCCCACGGCCTCGACCGAGGACAAGGTGCTCGAGCACCTGCCGCGTGAGCGCACGGTCACGGTGACGGCGTCGCCCAGCAAGGGCCTCGAGGCAACCTTCGACCCGGCGGAGCGGCTGACCGGGCACGGCTACGTCGCCGTACCCCATCTGGCGGCCCGGATGGTCAGCGGCAGGTCCGAGCTGACCGAGATCGTCGACCGTCTGGTTGGCAAGGGCATCACCCGCATCTTCGTGCCGGGAGGCGACGCCGAGCCGGCGGGCGACTACTGCGATGCGCTCTCCCTGCTGGAGGACCTCTCCGACATGGGGCGCCCGTTCTCCCACGTCGGGATCACGGGCTACCCCTGAGTCGCATCCCTCGATCCACGACGACCTGACCGTCCAGTCGATGTGGGACAAGAGGCACCACGCCACGCACATCGTCAGCAACCTCACCTTCGACCCGGCAGGCGTCCGCGAGTGGCTGCACCGGCTGCGCAGCCGGGGGTCACGATGCCGCTGCTGCTTGGCATCCCGGGCCCGGTCGAGCGCACCAAGCTGCTGGGCATGGCCACCAAGATCGGCGTGGGGGAGTCGACCAAGTTCCCGGCCAAGAACAAGGGCCTGTTCGCGCGGCTCGCGGCCCCCGGCGGCTTCACCGGCGAGACCTTCCCTGGAGAAGTGCGCACCCGCGCTCGGCGAGCCCGGGGCCCCCGGTCGAGGGACTGCACGTCTTCACGTTCAACCGAGTCGTGGAGACCGAGGCCCGGCGGACCGAGATGCTGGCCGGGATCCGGGGCTAGCCCGAACCCACCGGGTCGGCGAGCGCGCGCTCTGAGGCCCCGGGTCGCCGGTCTCGACCACGGTCAGCGGCAGGCCGATGCTGGCCGCCGCCTGCTCGGCCAGCCCGCGCAGCTCGTCGTCCGGCTCCTGGGCCAGCCACACCATGCGCGTGTAGGCCCCGAAGTAGGTGTCGCGCAGCTCCGGGTAGCGATCCAGTCCGAGCTCGCGGAGCACGGTGCGGGCGAAGGATCGGGCGAGGAAGTCGGTGAGGAGGTAGGTCCCCGGCTGCTCGTCGAAGAATCGTTCCAGCCGGGAGGCGCCGGCATAGACGTCGTAGCAGTGCAGTCCCGGTAGTCGCGCGAGGCCGAGCTCACGACACACCTCGTCGAGGGCGCCGTAGGTGCCGCAGTCGGCATAGCCGATCACCACGCGCGAGTAGGACGTCGAGAGCTCCTGCGCCGGGGCTCGCACCTCGCCCGCGATCTGCTCCGGGTGGTTGTGCAGCAGTGGGGGCAGGGGGTGTACGTCGACCGGCCAGCCACGCCCGGCCACCACCGCGGCAGATGGCTGGGCGATGGCGCCGCACGCGATCAGGGCGATCCGGGTGCCGCGGTCGGCGACCTGCTCAGGACCTGAAGCCGAGCTGGTCGACGAACTTGTCGTTGAAGTCGGGACGGTCGGAGAGCTCGACATAGGTCACCTCCTCGAGCAGGGCACGGGCGCCGGCACGCTCCCGCACCGACAGGAGCGCCATCTTCGCGCCCTCGCCCGCGACGTTGCCGGCGGCGACGATCCGCAGGACCGGGAGCTTCGGCACCGGGCCGATGCGGACGGCCGACGCGGGCGAGAGGTAGCTGCCGAAGGAGCCCGCGAGCAGGACCTGCTGGACGTCGCGGTGCTCGAGGCCGAGCTGCTCGAGGAGCAGCGTCCAGCCGGTCGAGATCGCCGCCTTGGCGAACTGGAGCTCGCGGACGTCGCGCTGGGAGAGGTAGACGCAGTCCGCCGGCTCGGTCTCGGGAGTCGGACGGTGCAGCAGGAAGACGCGCTCCTCGCCGATCTTCGCGAGCCGGTCGGCGAGGGCGGGGGCGATCTCCTTCGCCGACTCGTCCGACACCATGCGCCCGGTGTCGTCGAGCAGGCCGACCCGCACCAGCTCGGCCACCGCGTCGACCAGCCCGGAGCCGCACAGGCCGCGCGGCTCGACGTCCCCGATCACGCCGAGGGTGACGGACGGCTCGTCGCCGAGCGCGTGGGGATCGACCTTGATCACCTCGATGGCGCCGTCCGCGGCGCGCATCCCGCAGCGGATCGCTCCTCCCTCGAACGCCGGCCCCGCCGGTGCGGCCGTGGACAGGATGGTGTCCCCGTCGCTGAGCACGATCTCGCAGTTGGTGCCGACATCGATGAAGAGCCGGGTGCGCTTGTCCCGGTCCATGCCGCTCGCCAGCATGCCGGCCACGATGTCGCCGCCGACGTAGGCGCCGAGGGCAGGGAAGAAGAAGGCGCGCGCTCGCGGGTGCAGGGTGAGGCCGAGCTCCGCAGCGAGCACCGACGGGGGCTGCGCGCTCGACATCACGAACGGGGCGACACCGAGCGGCTCCGGGTCGATGCCCGGGGCCAGCGCGGTCATCGTCGCGTTGCCGGCGATCGCGA
Organism: Nocardioides sp. B-3; assembly: GCF_024703895.1. Lineage (GTDB taxonomy): Bacteria > Actinomycetota > Actinomycetes > Propionibacteriales > Nocardioidaceae > Nocardioides. Next base: position 1,214,399 of record NZ_CP087968.1, on the reverse strand, counting down.
CCTCGTAGACCTGCGCGGGATCGACGCCCGCCTCGCGGCAGACCTGACCGGCCAGCTCGGCCGGGTGGCACCGGCCGCCTCCCCGGAGCCGACCCGGGGTGTCCTTGTCCATCATCGTCGCGCTGATCCGGGTGATCACGTCGCCGCCGAAGGGCTGTTGCTTGTTGAGCATCGACGTGACGGCGAGCGGGGTGCCGGTGCCGACGTCGAGCAGGGTGCCGACCACCGTGGTCGTGCCGAGATCGAAGGCGATGGCGTAGCGGTGGGCGCTGGTGTCGCCGGGCTCGACATCGATGAGGTCCTCGTCGACGATCACCGCGGTCACCTTGAAGTCGGCTCCGGCGCAGCACCGTCGACAGCCGGCGCAGCACGTGCAGGTCGGCGGTCAGCTCGAGGTCGTCGATGGCGTCGGTCAACCGGACCGGGTCGGTGCGCTGGTCGGAGAGGGTCGCCTCCTCGAGCTCGACGTAGCGCTTCTGCAGCGCGGGTCGCAGGATCACCCGGCGCCCGATGCCGACGGTCGCCGCCTTCGGCCGTGTCGTCAGTGGCGGCACGTCGACCGTCAGGTCGCGGGTGGCCCGCACCGGGCAGCCGAGCCGCCAGCCGGCGTCGAGCTGCTCGCGGCTGAAGGTGCGCACGTCGTGGCGGCTGATCGGCACGTCGCCGCCCTCGACCCGGACCTTGCACTTGTGACAGGTGCCGTGGCCGCCGCAGGTCGAGTCGATCGCGATGCCGTTCCACGACGCGGCGTCGAAGACCGTGACACCGGGTGGGACGCGGACTCCTCGCTGGGTCGGCGGCACCTCGGCACCGCCCTCCGCGAGGCTGTGGACCGTGAAGGCGAGGTCCACACGACCGGTGCCGTCGTGGGCCACCGGGCCTGCGCCGGGAGCGCTCGATGAGTCCCTCGCGGGCGACGTCCGCGAGGGAGAAGTCGGGCCCGTCCTTCACTGTGCGGCTGCTGCTTCCTTCGCCCGGCGTGCCCGGTGCGCCGCGATCCGAGAGCCGCCCCACTCGTCGTGGCCCGGGAGCAGGTCGGCGGCCTTGACCGCCTCGACGATCTCCGGGGTGCGGGTGTCCATGATCGCGCTGGTGAGGCCCGCCGTCATCGCCATCGGCAGGAACGCCGAGCCCAGCGCGTGCCGGGCCGGCATCCCGAACGACACGTTGGAGGCGCCGCACGTCATGTTGACGCCGAACTCCTCGCGGATCCGGCGCATCGTTTCCGGGGCCGTGTTGACGACCTCCCCGGTCGGCGCCGATCGGCATGGCCAGCGGGTCGATGACGATGTCGGCCGCCGCGATGCCGTACTCCTTCGTCGCGACCTCGATGATCTTGCGGGTCAGCACGATCCGCTTCTCGACCTCCATAGGGATCTCGTCCGCGTCGTTGGGCAGGGCGATGATCGCGGCGTCGTACTTCTTGACGAGGGGCAGGATCTGCTCCATCCGCTCGTCCTCGGCGGTGATCGAGTTGACCAGCGCCCGGCCCCGGTAGACCGACAGCCCTGCCTCGAGCGCCTCGACCACGGAGGAGTCGATGCAGATCGGCTTGTCGCTGAGCTCCCGGACGAGCTTGATCGCACGGGGCCGAGAGGTCGGCCTCGTCGGTGAGGGGCACGCCCATGTTGATGTCGAGCACGTCCGCCCCGCCCTCGACCCGGGCCTTCACGTCGCGCTCGATCGCGGACAGGTCGCCCGCCCGCAGCTGTTCCCTGGAAGATCCGGCGCCCGGTCGGGTTGATCCGCTCGCCGATCAGGCAGAAGCGCCGGTCGTGCCCGATGACGACCTGCTGCGTCGCCGACCGCAGCACGGTCTCGAGGCGGGGAGCGCTCATGCCGGCACCTTCGCGCGCTTGTCCTGCAGCAGCGCCTTGGCCCGGCGCACGGTCTGCGAGGCATCGGCGGCATAGCCGTCGGCGCCGACGGCATCGGCGTACTCCTGCGTGACGGGGGCACCGCCGACCATGACGATGACGTCGTCACGGATCCCGGCCTTCTCGAGGGCGTTCATGTTGGCCTTGAACATCGGCATCGTCGTGGTCAGGAACGCGGAGAAGCCGACGATGTCGGGCTGGTGCTCCTCGATCGCCGCGACGAACTTCTCCGGCGCCACCTGCACGCCCGGGTCGATGACCTCGAAGCCGGCCCCCTCGAGCATGATGTTGACGAGGTTCTTGCCGATGTCGTGGACGTCGCCCTTGACGGTGCCCATCAGGAACTTGCCGATGGTCTGTACGCCCGTCTCCGCGAGCAACGGACGCAGGCGCTCCATGGCGCCGGCCATGGCGCGACCCGCGATCAGCATCTCGGGCACGAAGAAGTCGCCGCGCTCGAAGCGCGCGCCGACCTCCTCGAGCGAGGGGATCAGGGCGTCGAAGAGCAGCGTCTGCGGTTCCATGTCGAGGCTGAGCCCCTCATTGGTCAGCTCGAGGACCGCGGGGCGTTGCCGACCAGCGTCTCGTCGTACAGGCCTTGCAGGATCTCCTCGGGAGTCATGCGACCACCTCCCTCCTTGTTCGTCGACCCGCGCAGCAGGGCGGTGAGCTGCGCGGCATGGTCCAGCAGGCTGCGGCCGAGCTCGTCGAGCCGCTCCTCCGGGCGTGGGGTCGGCCCGGAGATCCCGAGCGCGGCGATCGCGTCGCCGTGGATCCCGAAGACGGGCACGGCGACGCCGGTGAGCCCGATCTCGAGCTCGTCGAGGGTCAGCGCCCAGCCGCGTTCCCGGGCGCGTACGCCGTCGCGGCGCAACAGCGCAGGTGTCGTGATGGTCGACCCGGTCGGTGCGTCGTAGGGGCCGCGCGGGACCGGCAGCGCGTTCCGTGCGAAGAAGACCTTGCCGAGCGCCGAGCAGTGGGCGGGGACGTCGATCCCGGTCCAGTCGCGGGTGCCCGGGAGGAAGCGCGAGTCGATCTGCGCGACCTGCACGACCCGCTCGCCCCGGGTGACGCTCAGGTGCACGGTCTCGCCCGTGTCGTCACCGATCTCCTCCATGGTGGGCCGGGCCAGTCGGACCAGCTCCTCCCACGGGTCGTGGCGGGCGGCGTACAGCCAGAACAACCGGCCGGCGACGTAGGAACCGGCGGCGTCCCGCTCGAGCAGCCCCGAGCGCTCGAGCGCGGTCAGCATGCGCGAGGTCGTGGACTTGGCGAGGCCGCTCGCGTCCTGCAGGTCGGCGAAGGTCATCGGCTCGTCGGCGCGGACCACCGTCGCGACCGGGTCGGCGGCGCGGTCGACCGCGCGGGTGCCGTTGGCCCGGGCGGTGGACTGGTCTGTCACGACGACTCCTCGGGGGGCTTCCCTAGCGTTCCATGATGTGGAACGTTGGTCCCACATCATGAGGCTAGGAGTCGTCGGGGTCAGTGGTCAAGCACCCCGCCAGATCAGGAGGAACCGTGTTCCTGCAATGCGATGCCGCGCTACGAGGTGCTGTCCGAGGACGCGATGGCGACCCCGGATCGTGGTTGGCGAAAGCTGATGACCGAGATCGGCGTCGAGTTCATGGACGACCGGGCGCTCGAGCTGTTCCGCAAGGCCGGGCAGCGGGTGGAGGACAACACGGTCTTCCTCGACCCCGACTTCGTGCTCGAGCAGGTGGCCAAGGCGCCCCGCGAGTTCGACGTACAGGCCCGCAACCCCGAGAACACCATCCACATCGGCGGTGACTCGATGGCCTTCGGTGCGGTCTACGGTCCGCCCTTCGTCCGGCAGGGCGAGGTGCGCCGTGACGCGACGATGGACGACTTCCGCAACTTCACCAAGCTGGCCCAGAGCTTCAGCGTGCTGGACTCCGCGGGTGGGGTGATCTGCGAGCCCAACGACACCCCGCTCGACAGCCGCCACCTCGACATGACCTACGCGCTCCAGACCCTGACCGACAAGATCTACATGGGCAACGTGGTGTCGGGGGTCAACGCCGCCGACACCATCCGCATGGGCGAGATCCTCTTCGGCTCCCGCGAGGCGATCGAGGAGACGCCGGTCTCGATCTCGCTGATCAACTGCAACTCGCCGCTGCGCTGGGACGACCGGATGCTGGAGGCGCAGTTCGAGTACTCCGCCGCCGGCCAGCCCGTCGTCCTGACGCCGTTCATCCTGATGGGTGCGATGTCGCCGGTGACCATCCCGGCGGCGCTGGTGCAGCAGATCGTCGAGGCGCTCTCCGGGATCGCGCTCTCTCAGCTGATCCGCCCCGGGTGCCCGGTGATCTTCGGGTCGTTCCTGTCCAACATCGACATGCAGTCGGGCTCGCCCACCTTCGGCACACCGGAGTCCGGGATCGGGCTGCTGTGCACCGGCCAGATCGCCCGTCACTTCGGGCTGCCGTTCCGCACCGGAGGCGGCCTGACGTCGTCGCAGGTGGCGGACGCCCGTGCGGGCTACGAGGCGCTGATGACGATGATGCCGACCTTCCTCGCCGGCGCCAACTGGGTGATGCACTCGGCCGGCTGGCTCGAGGGCGGCCTCGTCGCGGGCTACGAGAAGTTCATCGTCGACATCGAGCTGCTGCAGATGATGCAGGCCGAGTTCACCCCGCTCGAGATCGACGAGGCCTCGATGGCGTTCGGCGCCCACGAGGAGGTCGGCCACGGCGGCCACTTTCCGGGCGCCGCGCACACCATGGAGCGGTTCCGCACCTGCTTCTACCGGCCCCTGCTGTCGTCGTCGGACAACTACGAGCGCTGGATGCGCAACGGCGGCAAGGACGCCAACGACCGGGCCGCCGAGATCTATGCGAAGAAGCTCGTGGAGTACGAGCAGCCGCCGCTCGACGACGCCGTCCGTCTGGAGCTCGAGGAGTACGTCGTCCGTCGGCGGGCCGAGCTCGGCGACTGAGGCGTTGTGCCGGTCACCGGCTCCAGTCGATGGCGTCGTGTGCCGCCAGCAGGCGCTCGCCGCGGTCGGGATCGTGCTGGGCGACCCGGGCGATCCGGCCGCGGAGGTGTTCGGCGAAGGCCGGGTGGTCGTCGCGGTTCTGGGTGCTCGGGCCGTCGCGGTGGCAGTTGTGGAGGATGGCTCGCAGGGTGTCGACCTCGCGGCGAGCCACGCGCGGGCGTTCGTTGACGACCGGGCCACCCTGGGGTCTGGCGTCCCGCACGTGGCATGACGCCGGTCTTGCGCGGGTTGAGCCGGAAGCCTTCCTCTCGAACGATCTCCTCGACGGCGTCGATGAGTCGTGAGGTCCCGGCCCCCAGCCGCGGCCACCGGAGAGGGCCAAGTCATCGGCGTAGCGCGTGTAGCGGCCACCCCACGATCGGGCCAGCGCCGTGAGGCGTACGTCGAGGCGGAACGCGCTGAGGTTGGCCGGGGCCGGGGAAGTGGGCGCACCCCGGGGCAGGTGCGGTGCGGCCGGGCGGCGACCGAGTCGCCAGTGGGCGTCGAGGAGTGCGTCGTCGGCGGGCCTCGGCACGGTGCGCCACTGCGACCGGGGCAGCACGCTCGTCATGAGTCCGGCCGGGCAGTGGGCGACCGGCTCCAGGTAGCCCGCGGTGCGCCAGATCCCGTAGACGCGAGCCACCGTGACGCTGGCGAAGAACGCCTCCAGGTCGAGTCGGATCACCACCGGGCTGCCCGCATGCGGGAGCGCGTAGGACCGGACCGAGCCGCCCGGTCGGAAGCCCCGTGCGGCGTGGTGCGGAGGGACTCGGGAGACGACCTCGGCAAGGAGCCGACGCTGGATGCCCTTGAGCTCGAGCTTGGGTGCCTCCGGGACCCGGATCGCCCCGCTCGGGGGCGACGCGGTGGCTCATCCGGTAGTGCTGGAGTCGCACCTCACTCGTTCCCCGAGCCCGAGTGCCGCGGGTCGGCGAACCACTGCAGCTCCGAACTGCCGAGATCCGGGGAAGGCCGCGAGGTCCGCGAGGTCGTCCAGCTGCGGCAGGCCCCAGCGATTGGTGAGCATGCGGGTGCCGGCAACGGGATGCACGACCGGTCGGTCGCCGACAGCCTTCCCGGCGGCGGGCAAGGAAGCGATGAGGGTGGCCAGCTCCCGCGGACGGTCCATGGGTGGGCGGGGGTACAGCTCGAGCGTCTGCCGAGCGAGCGGAGCCAGCCATCGACGTCGACGGCCCACGACCGGGGCGCCACTGTCCACCAGCCCCGGTTGGGTCCATGGCCCCGCCAGAAGCCGGAGGCCGGGGCACGAGCGAGGTCGGGCCTCACGGCTGCCCGGCTGGACGAGCGTGCGGCAGCGCTGCTCGACCTGTCCCGTCGTGCGCGCGAACACCTGCAGCGAAGCGCAGCGCGTCCCGCGCGGTGCGATGCCTGAACGTGCCGATGGCCCCCGGGGTAGCCCCGGGGAGGTGAACTGACGACACGCGCCAGTGCACCGTCTCGAGATTGCGCTGCCGCACGCGCGCCACCCTAGCCGCCGACACCACGGCTCAGGAGAGACCGAGGATCGTCCCGTCGTCGGTCAGGTCGATGCGCGAGGCCGACGGGTCGGCCGGCAGCCCGGGCATCGTCATCATGTCCCCGCACACCATGACGACGAAGCCCGCTCCGGCCGACAGGCGCACCTCGCGCACGTGCAGCTCGTGGCCCGACGGTGCCCCGAGCAGGGTGGGGTCCGTCGAGAACGAGTACTGCGTCTTGGCCACGCACACCGGCAGGTTGCCGTAGCCGTCTCGCTCGATCCTCAGCAGCCGTCTCCGCGCCTTCGCGTCCCGGGTGACCAGCCCGGCGCCGTACAACCTCGTGGCGATCGCCTCGACCTTCGCGGTCAGGGAGAGGTCGTCGTCGTAGGTGAACGAGAAGGTGTACGGCGACGGCTCGTCCATCGTCGCCAGCACGCCCTTCGCCAGCTCCTCGGGCACCGGCGCCACCATCGCTGAAGTGGGTCGCCGGGAAGGCCCGGACACCTTCGGCTGCCACCGGGTCGACCACCGGGTCGACTTCTGCATCGGTGTCGGAGGGGAAGCGGTTGATCGCCACGACGCACGGGATGCCGAAGACGTCGCGCACGTTGTCGAGGTGCCGGCGCAGGTTCGCCATACCGGCGCCGACTGCTCCGAGGTCCTCGTTCTCGAGCTCGGCGAGCGCGACGCCGCCGTGGTACTTCAGGGCACGCACCGTGACCACCACCACCGCGACGTCGGGCCGGAGCCCGGACTTGCGGCACTTGATGTCGACGAACTTCTCCGCGCCCGGGTCGGCCCCGAACCCGGCCTCGGTGACGACGTAGTCAGCCAGCCGCAGGCCGGCACGGGTGGCCGACACCGAGCTGCAACCGTGCGCGATGTTGGCGAACGGACCGCCGTGGACCAACGCCGGCGCGCCCCTCGAGGGTCTGCACCGGGTTGGGGGCGATGGCGTCGCGCAGCAGGGCGGCCATCGCGCCGTCCGCGCCGAGCTCGCGCGCCGTCACCGGCTTCATCGCTCGCGTGTAGCCGAGCACGATGTCGCCGATGCGTCGCTTGAGGTCTCCCCACGACTCGGTGAGGCAGAAGATCGCCATCAGCTCCGAGGCCACCACGATGTCGAAGCCGTCCTCGCGCGGGAAGCCGTTCACGTGGCCGCCCATGCCCACGACCACCTCGCGCAGTGCGCGGTCGTTGGTGTCGAGCACCCGCTTCCGGGTCACGCTGCGCACGTCGATGTCGAGCTCGTTGCCGTGGTGCACGTGGTTGTCGATCAGCGCGGAGAGCAGGTTGTTGGCGGCGGCGATCGCCGCGAAGTCGCCGGTGAAGTGCAGGTTGATCTCGGTCATCGGCACGACCTTGGCTGTAGCCGCCGCCCGCCGCACCACCCTTCATGCCGAACACCGGTCCCATCGACGGCTCGCGCAGGCAGGCGACCGTGCGGTGGCCCAGCCCGTGCAGGGCGTCCGTGAGCCCGACCGTGGTGGTCGTCTTGCCCTCGCCGGGCGGGGTGGGGGACATGGCCGTGACCATGATCAGCCGGCCGAGAGGTCGGTCGGCGAGGGACGCGAGATAGGTCAGGTCGACCTTCGCCTTGTGATGGCCGTAGGGCACGAGGTGCTCCTCGCCGATCCCGAGGGTCTCGGCGGCAATGTCCCTGATCGGGCGCAGGACGGCGCCGTTGGCGATCTCGATGTCCGACAACATGTCGGGTCCTCCCTCGGTGGTGCTCCTGTGGTGACGTCAGCGGAAGACGACGGTCCGTTCGCCGTTGAGCAGGACCCGCGACTGCGCGTGCCATCGCACGGCCCGGGACAGCACCTGCGCCTCCACGTCGCGCCCGGCCGCGACGAGCTGGTCCCGGTCGTAGGTGTGGTCCACCCGGACGACGTCCTGCTCGATGATCGGGCCCTCGTCGAGGTCGGCCGTGACGTAGTGCGCGGTCGCACCCACGAGCTTGACCCCGCGGTCGAAGGCCCGGTGGTAGGGCCGGGCCCCCTTGAAGCTGGGCAGGAACGAGTGGTGGATGTTGATGATCCGCCCCGACATGTGTCGGCACAGGTCGTCCGAGAGCACCTGCATGTAGCGCGCCAGCACGACGAGATGGGTCCCCGTCGCGTCGACCAGCTCCATCAGCTGCTTCTCGGCATCGGCCTTCGTCTCCTCGGTGACGGGGATGTGGTGGAAGTCCAAGCCGTAGGAACGCACCAGTGCGCCCGCGTCGGGGTGGTTCGAGACCACCGCGGGGATGTCGATCTGGAGCGCTCCGGTGCTCGCGCGGAAGAGCAGGTCGTTGAGGCAGTGCAGGTGCTTGGAGACCATGATCAGGGTGCGGTACGGCGCCGCGGCCCCCCACAGCTCGAAGTCGATGTCGAAATGGTCGGCGACGGCGGCGAAGCGGGCACGGAGCGAGTCCGCGGTCGCCGAGCCGTCGACCGTGAAGTCGATGCGCATGAAGAAGCGGTCGGTCAGCTGGTCGCCGAACTGCTGGCTCTCCACGATGTTGCCGCCGTGCGCCACCGGGGAAGCCGGAGACGGCGTGCACGATGCCCGGGCGATCCGGGCAGGAGAGGACCAGCACGAAGTCGCCGCCCGCCGGGCCGGCCGTGACCGATGTGCTGGATGCCTGCACCATGGTGCTCTCCTCGAGGATTCAAGTCGACCATTCCGTTGCGCTCGACGAAACGCAGTCTGCGATACGCAACACGCTGTGCGCTAGTGTCGCGCCATGAGCAAAGCGCCCGAGGCCATCGGCGCGGCGCCGGCGACGAGCACCGCGATCACCGGCCGTGGTGTCCAGTCGGTCGACCGGGCGCTGGGCATCCTCGAGGTGCTCGCCCGGATCGGCGAAGCCGGGGTCACCGAGATCGCGGCCGAGCTCGGCGTGCACAAGAGCACGGCCTTCCGCCCGGTCGCGACGCTGGAGGCGCATCGCCTCGTCGAGCAGACGGTCGACCGCGGCCGCTACCGCCTCGGGGTCGGCATCCTGCGCCTCGCGGGCGCCACCACGGCGCGACTCGACCTCGTGCAGGAGGCGCGTCCCATCTGCCGCAAGCTGGCCTCCGACACGGGAGAGACCGTCAATGTCGCGGTGCTCTCCGAGAGCTCGGCGCTCTACCTCGACCGGGTGGCGGGCTCGTCGGCCCTGCAGCCCCACAACTGGGTCGGCCAGCACATCCCGTTGCACGCGACGAGCAATGGCAAGGTGCTGCTGAGCGGTCTGGACGACGCCCGGCTCGACCGGGTGCTCGGCAAGCTCGCGACGTACACGCCGCGCACCATCACCAAGCGCGGGCCACTGCGCGCCGAGCTCGAGCGGGTCCGCGAGCAGGGCTATGCGGTCGCCGTCGACGAGCTGGAGGTCGGGCTCACCGCGGTCGCGGCGCCGATCCGCAACGTGCACGGCGACGTGGTGGCGTCGATGAGCGTCTCCGGGCCGTCCTTCCGGCTCACGCCGGAACGCTTCGACGAGGTGGTCACCCTCGTGACGGAGGCCGCGATCGAGGTCTCGCACCGGCTCGGCTGGGGTCACCGCTAGCCTCGGCCAATCATCGGGCTGGTCCGAGGACCCTTGACGCGCGGGGGTTGCCGCACCATCCTCGAAGGGTCTCACTGGTTGCGCTCGGAGCATCCGGTTGCGACATGCGCAACAAACTCATTTGCCGAGGGCGGGTCAGCAGTGCCAGATCTCTATGTCGACGGATCGTGGACGAGCGCGCGTGCCGGGAGGCGCCGCGAGATCCGCTGCCCCGCCGACGGCTCGCTGGTCGCGTCGGTCGACGAGGCAGACGCGGAGGACACCGAAGCGGCCATCGAGGCCGCACATGGCGCCTTCCACGACGGCGCATGGCCGGCGACCTCGAGCCGGGAGCGGGGCGACCTGCTGCTGCGCCTCGCCGACCTGCTCGAGCGGGACACCGACCCCGGTCGCGCGCATGGAGTCGCTCGACACGGGCAAGCGCTTCGTCGAGAGCCAGTACGACCCGGCCGACGTGGTCGCCGTCTTCCGCCACTACGGCCGGGTCGCTGCCGAGGAGTCCGGCCGGGTCGTCGACACCGGCAACGCCGACGTGGTCAGCCGGGTGGTCCACGAGCCCATCGGCGTGTGCGGGCTCATCACCCCGTGGAACTACCCGCTGCTCCGGGTGTCCCGGAAGGTCGCCCCGTGCCTCGCGGCAGGCAACACCTTCGTGCTGAAGCCCAGCGAGCACACGCCGCACTCCGCGATCCACCTGATGCGGCTCCTCGAGGAGGTCGGGCTGCCGCCGGGCGTGGGCAACCCGGTCCTCGGCGCTGGCGCCACCGCGGGAGCCCCGCTGTCGGTCGACCCGCGTGTCGACATGGTGTCCTTCACCGGGGGCCTCGAGACGGGCCGTCGGATCATGGCCTCGGCCGCGGCGACCGTGAAGAAGGTCGCCCTCGAGCTCGGCGGCAAGAACCCCAACGTGGTGTTCGCCGACGCCGACCTCGAGGTGGCGCTCGACTACGCGCTGACCGCGGTCTTCCTGCACTCCGGGCAGGTGTGCTCGGCGGGCGCTCGGCTGCTGGTGGAGGAGACCGTCCACGACGAGTTCGTCGACGCCCTCGTAGCCCGCGCGGAGCAGATCCGGCTGGGGGGACCCTTCGCCGACAAGGCGCAGACGGGGCCGCTCACGAGTGCCGCGCACCGCGACAAGGTCGAGGCGTACGTCGCTCGCGGCCTTGCGGAAGGAGCAGTTCTCCGCTGCGGTGGCGCCCGCCCCGACGATCCGGCCCCGGCCGACGGGTTCTACTACCTGCCGACGATCCTCGACCGCTGCACGAGCGCGATGTCGGTGACCCGGGACGAGTCGTTCGGTCCGGTGCTGACGGTCGAGACGTTCCGTGACGAGGACGAGGCGGTGCGGATCGCCAACGACAGCATCTACGGTCTGGCCGGAGCGGTCTGGACGCAGGACGCCGGCAAGGGGCAGCGGATGGCGCAGCGGCTGCGGATGGGCACGGTCTGGATCAACGACTACCACCCCTACGTGCCTGCAGGCCGAGTGGGGCGGCTACAAGCAGTCCGGCACCGGCCGCGAGCTGGGAGCCGCCGGTCTCGATGAATATCGCTGAGACCAAGCACGTCTGGCACAACATCCGTCCGGTCGTGCAGAACTGGTTCGAGGAGTAGTCGACGTGGCCGCGGACCGCCACGACATCGTCATCGTGGGTGGTGGTTCGGCTGGCTGCGCCCTCGCCAACCGGCTCTCGGCCGACCCCGGCACCACCGTCCCGGTCCTCGAGGCCGGACGCTCCGACTACCGCATCGATCCCTTCATCCACATGCCGGCGGCGTTGCCGATCCCGATCGGCAACCGGCTCTACGACTGGAAGTACGAGACCGATCCCGAGCCCCACCTGAACGGCCGCAGGGTCTCCCACGCCCGCGGCAAGATCCTCGGCGGCTCGTCCAGCATCAACGGGATGATCTTCCAGCGCGGCAATCCGCTGGACTACGAGCGCTGGAGCCTCGATCCCGGGATGAAGGAGTGGGACTACCGCCACTGTCTGCCCTACTTCAAGAGGATGGAGACCTGCCCGGCCGGAGCCGACGACTGGCGTGGCGACGACGGTCCGTTGGTCCTGGGAGCGCGGGCCGGCCGACAACCCTCTTTTCGGCGCGTTCTTCGAAGCCGTGCAGCAGGCTGGACATCCCCTCACAGACGACGTCAACGGCTACCGCCGGGGAAGGGTTTGCGCGCTTCGACCGCAACGTCCATCGCGGCCGGAGGCTGTCCGCAGCCCGTGCCTACCTGCACCCGGTCCGGCACCGAAAGAACCTCACGGTGGAGACCATGGCGATGGCCACCCGGGTTCGCTTCCGGGGCACCCGGGCAGTGGGCGTCGACTACCTGCGCGGGGGTCGTCTCCGCCGTACGGTCGCGGCGGGCGAGATCGTCCTCTGTGGCGGAGCGATCAACACACCACAGCTGCTGCAGCTCTCCGGTGTGGGGGACCGGGCCCTGCTCGCGCAGCACGGCATCGACGTCGTCCACCACTCGCCGGGCGTCGGCGAGAACCTCCGGGACCACCTCGAGGTCTACATCCAGTACGCCTCCAAGCAACCCGTCTCCATCGCGCCGGGGCTGCGCTGGCGGATGCGGCCCAAGATCGCCGTCGACTGGTTGTTCTTCCGGCGCAGGCTCGGCGCCACCAACCACTTCGAGGGCGGCGGGTTCGCGCGCAGCAACGAGGACGTCGACTACCCCAACCTGATGTTCCACTTCCTGCCGATCGCCATCCGCTACGACGGCACGGCGCCGACCAAGGGGCACGGATACGAGTGCACATCGGACCTATGTACGCCGACACCCGCGGGCACGTGCGCATCCGCTCGACCGATCCGAGGCAACACCCCTCGATGCTGTTCAACTACCTCTCGACCCCGACCGATCGCCGGGGAGTGGGTCGAGGCCGTGCGGGTGGCTCGCGACATTCTCAACCAGCCGGCCTTCGAGCCCTACAACGACGGCGAGCTGTCTCCCGGTCCGAGCGTCGAGACCGACCGGGAGATCCTGGACTGGGTCGCCCGAGACGCGGAGACCGCCCTGCACCCGTCGTGCACCGCCAAGATGGGGCTCGACGAGATGTCGGTCGTGGACCCGGCCAGCATGTCGGTGCACGGCCTCGAGGGCCTTCGGGTCGTGGATGCCTCGGTCTTTCCGTACGTCACCAACGGCAACATCTATGCACCCGTGATGATGGTGGCCGAGAAGGCCGCCGACCTGATCGCGGGCAACACCCCACTGCCGCCCGCGGAGGTGCCCTACTACCGCTACCGCGACGGCACCCCGCTGTATCCGCCCGGCGACAGCCGCAACCATGAGGAGCACCCATGAGCGTCGCGATGGAGAAGGACACCGAGGACCCGGCCTCGAGCGGTGAGAGCGCGCTCTCGGTGCGCAACCTGTGGAAGATCTTCGGCCCCGGTGCCGGCAAGATCATCGGCACGCCCGACGCCGAGCTCTCGCGCGCCGACCTCAAGACCAAGACCAACTGCGTGGTCGGGGTCAAGGACGTCTCCTTCGACGTCGCCCCGGGCGAGGTGTTCGTCGTCATGGGCCTGTCCGGCTCGGGCAAGTCCACCCCGGTGCGCTGCCTGACCCGGCTGATCGAGCCGACGTCCGGCACCGTCACGCTCAACGGTAGCGACATCACCTCGGCCTCCGCGGGCGAGCTGCGCGACGTACGCCGCAAGCAGGTCTCGATGGTCTTCCAGCACTTCGGGCTGCTGCCCCACCGGCAGGTGATCGACAACGTCGCCTACGGCCTCGAGGTGCGAGGGGTGGCCGGGGAAGGAGCGCCGCGAGAAGGCGGCCGAGATCGTCGACCTCGTCGGCCTGACTGGCTATGAGAAGTCCTATCCCGACCAGCTCTCCGGTGGCATGCAGCAGCGCGTCGGACTGGCCCGGGCGCTGGCCGGCGACCCGGAGATGCTGCTCTTCGACGAGCCCTTCTCAGCGCTCGACCCGCTGATCCGGCGCGACATGCAGAACGAGGTCATCCGGCTGCACCGCGAGCTCGGCAAGACGATGGTCTTCATCACCCACGACCTGTCCGAGGCGCTCAAGCTGGGCGACCGGATCATGATCCTGCGTGATGGGGAGATCGTGCAGATCGGCACGCCCGACGAGGTCGTGGCCCAACCGGCTGACGAGTACGTCAAGGACTTCGTCTCCGAGGTGCCCAAGGCCCACGTGCTCACCCTGAAGTGGGTGATGCGCGACCCGCGGCCGGGGGAGTCGATGGACGGACCGGCCCTGCCGGTCTCGACGATCGTGCGTCAGGCGGCCCGCGCCGCCATCGCCTCCGACGCGCCGATCCGCGTGATGGACGGCGACAGCATGGTCGGGGTAGTCGACGAGGAGGACATCATGCGGGTCGTCGTCGCGGAGGAAGAAGTGAAGTGACCACCACGGTCTCGCCCTCTGCCTCGTCGACGCCGAAGTCCGTCGAGCCCGGAGCTCGGCCCCCGGTCGAGGAGCGCACGAGCGTCAGCCGCTGGATCCCGGCGGCCCTGATCCTCGCGGCCCGGATCGCCGTCTGGTTCTTCACCGGGGGCAACGACACCCTCGCGCTGCCGGGCACGTCTCGAACCGACCTGCACGACAGGCTCACGGAGTTCCAGAACGAGCTGCTGGCCGGTCGGTCGACCAACCCCGTCATGCAGTTCACCAACGCGATCGCCGATGCCCTGCGCAGTGCGGTCGAGTGGCTCCAGCGGATGGTCGTCGTGCCCAACTTCCCGCGCCCGGTGCCCGAGGTCGGCTGGCTGGGCGTCGTCGCCATCGCGACCTACGTCGGCCCGGTCGTCGCGAGCTGGCGCATCGCCCTGCTCGTGGCGGCGTCGTTCCTCTCCTTCGGCGTCCTCGGCTTCTGGCAGGACTCCCTCGACCTGCTCATCATCACCGGCATCTCCGTCCTGCTCGCCGTGCTCGTCGGGATCCCGCTGAGTGTCCTGATCGGCACCAACAAGCGGGCCAACCGAGTCGTCACGCCCGTCCTCGACTTCATGCAGACGATGCCGACGTTCGTCTACCTGCTCCCGATCGTGCTGTTCTTCGGCATCGGCCCGAGCGCGGCCGTGGTCTCCACCCTGATCTATGCCCTGCCGCCCCTCATCCGCATCGCCGGCTTCGGCATCCGCGAGGTCTCTGCGACGACCGTCGAGGCCACCGACTCGGCCGGACAGACCTACTGGCAGCGACTGCTCAAGGTCCAGATCCCCATGGCTCGCAAGACGATCATCGTCGGCCTCAACCAGACCACGCTGGCCGCGTTGTCGATGGCCACCCCGGCGGCCTTCGTGAACGGGCCGGGGCTCGGCAAGCCCGTGCTCGCGGGGCTGCGCATCAACGACGTCGGGACGGCGTTCGTGCCGGGCGCGCTGATCGTGGTCATGGCGGTGATGCTCGACCGGACCACGACGGCCGCGAGCGAGCGAGCCGAGAAGGTCGCCCGCGGCGGTGGCGGGAACAAGCAGGTGCGGCGCGGACTGCTCATCGGCGGTGGCCTCGCGACCCCGGTGGCCATCTACGCCTCACGCACCTACGTGAGCCCGGCGGAGTTCCCGACCTACAGCATCGGCGACCGGGTCGCGAGCGGGGTCAGTGACGGCGTCGACTGGTTCACCGACACCTTCGGCGGCGCCACCGAGTGGGTCAAGGACCTCATCACCAACCAGTTCCTCAACCGCACGCAGGCGCTGTTGGCCGACTCGCCCCGGTGGCTGGCGTTCGTCGCGATCGCAGCGCTCGCCTTCGTCTTCGGCGGCGTACGCGCGATGCTGAGCACCGTCGTGTGCCTGACCGGCATCTGGTACTTCGACCTGTGGCACGACGCGATGATCACCCTGAACATGACGCTGGTGGCCACGGTCCCGGTGATGATCCCGGCACTGGTCTTCGGTGTCTGGATGGCCCGCGACCGCAGGGTCGACGTCGGCATCCGACCACTGCTCGACGCCGGCCAGACCATCCCGCCGTTCGTCTACCTGATCCCGGTCCTCGCCCTGTTCGGGCCGACCCGCTTCACGGCGATCACTGCCGGCATCGTCTACGCCGCTCCGGCCGCCATCAAGCTGGTGGCCGACGGCGTGAAGGCCGTCTCTCCCACGACGATCGAGGCTGGCCGCTCGACCGGCCAGACGACCCGGCAGGAGATCACCAAGGTCCAGCTGCCGATGGCCAAGGGCTCACTGGTCCCGGCGACCAACCGGGGCCTGCTCTACGTCCCGGCGATGACCGTGATCGGCGGGCTGGTCGGAGCCGGGGCGCTCGGCTACGACGTCGTGTACGGCTTCGCCCGGAGCGAGGCATGGGGCAAGGGCCCGGCGGCCGGCATCACCATCGTCCTGCTCGGCGTGATGCTCGACCGGATCACCCGCGCGGCCGCCGACGTGCGCCGCGACGACGGACCCGGCTCGCGACGGGCCTTCAACGTCCGGCTGCCCATCGGCCCGCCCAAGTAGGCACCACCCAGATTCTCGAACAACCACCAGATGAGGAGCACGACATGAGGATTGCGAACAGCCGGGGGGCTCGACTGGCACTGGCCGCCGCCGCCACCTTGGCACTGTCTGCCTGTGGCGGTGGAGGTTCCATCGACGACGCGACCGAGGCCAACGAGTCGGCTGCCGCCGAGGGCGGAGGTGAGTGCGGCGAGCTGAACATGGCGGTCAACCCGTGGGTCGGCTACGAGGCCAGCGCCTACGTCGTCGGCACCGTGGCCCGGGACCAGCTGGGCTGCACCGTCAGCTACAAGGAGCTCAAGGAGGACGTCGCCCGGCAGGGCTTCGGCACCGGTGAGGTCGACGTCGTGATCGAGGACTGGGGTCACCCCGACCACGGAGAAGAAGTTCTTCGAGGGCGAAGGGGACGGCACCGCGATGGACATGGGGCCGCAGGGCAACGTGGGCATCATCGGCTGGTTCGTGCCGCCGTGGCTCGCCGAGGAGCACCCCGACATCCTCGAGTGGGAGAACCTGAACAAGTACGCCGCCGAGTTCGCCACCTCCGAGTCCGGCGGCAAGGGGCAGTTCCTCGGAGCCGATCCCTCCTACGTCCAGTTCGACGAGGCGATCGTCAGCAACCTCGACCCGGACTTCAAGGTCGTCTTCTCCGGGAGCGAGGCCGCCTCCATCGAGGCGTTCCGCAAGGCCGAGGAGAACAAGGAGTGGGTCATCGGCTACTGGTACGAGCCGCAGTACTTCAATGCAGAGGTGCCGATGCAGCGGGTCACGCTCCCGCCGTACGAAGACGGCTGCCGGGACGACCCGCAGACGGTGGCGTGCGACTACCCGGAGACCGAGCTGAAGAAGATCGTCGGCACGGAGTGGGCGGCCAGCGACTCGACCGCGGTGGGCCCGGTGCAGAACTTCACCCGGACCAACGAGGACCAGAACGTCGTCGCCGGCTACATCGCCACGGACGGGTTGTCGCCCGAGGAGGCTGCCACGAAGTGGATCGAGGAGAACCCGGACAAGGTCGACGCCTCGGATGCAGTAGCTCCGCCACGCTTGACGTGATCCGAGTCACGGGCAAGAGTAGTTGCGTCCTCCGCGCACGTGTTGCGGAGGGCGCAACGACTCCGTCCCCGATCGAGGAGTAGGACATGGCCCAGACCACTCACGAGGCCCCGTCGGCACCCGACGAGGGGCGGCATCCGCCGAGCTCCGGACGCGTCCCCCCGGACAAGGTCACCTTCGGTGTCGCCGCCGCGTTGGTGCTGGCCTTCCTGCTCTGGGGGGCGGTGGACTCCGACGGCATGACGACCGGCACCGGCGAGGTGCTCGGTTGGCTGACGGACAGCTTCGGCTGGATGTTCGTCCCGGGTCAGTGCGGCCTTCCTGATCTTCTCGACCTACCCGGCGACGACCCGCTATGGCAACATCAAGCTCGGCCCCGACGACTCCACTCCGGAGTTCTCGACCTTCTCCCGGGTGTCGATGATGTTCGCCACCGGGATGGGCATCGGGCTGATGTTCTGGGGCGTCGCCGAGCCGCTCACCTACCTCACCGCCACCGACGAGGGCAGCATCCCGCCGGGACCGCGGCCGAGGGCACGCCCGAGGCGGCTCGTACGGCGATGGAGTACACGTTCTTCCACTGGGGCCTGCACCCGTGGTCGATGTATGCGGTCATCGGCCCGGCCATCGGCTACTTCGCCTACCGCAAGGGCGCCGGCAACCTCGTGTCCGGCGCGTTCGGGCCGCTGCTGGGCAAGCGCGCCACCGAGGGACCGGGCAAGGCGATCGACGTGATCGCGATCTTCGCCACCCTGTTCGGCTCGGCCACGTCGCTCGGCCCTGGGTGCCCTGCAGATCACCGGCGGGCTGGACAACGTGTTCGGCTCGGGCAACTCCAAGTGGATCACCGTCGCGGTGATCGCCGTCCTGACCTCCTGCTTCGTGGCGTCCGCGGTGAGCGGCGTCGAGAAGGGCGTGCAGTTCCTGTCCAACGCCAACGCGATGGCCGCGGTGGTGTTGGTCTTCTTCCTCTTCGTGGTGGGACCGACGGTGTTCATCATGAGCACGTTCACCGAGTCGCTCGGCGGCTACCTCACGCACCTGCCGGCCATGTCGTTCCGCACCGGCGCCTTCGGCGGCGACGCGTTCATCAGCGGCTGGACGATCTTCTACTGGGCGTGGTGGGTGTCCTGGACGCCGTTCGTCGGCATGTTCATCGCCCGGATCTCGAAGGGCCGCACGATCCGCCAGTTCGTGGTCTACGTGATCGCCGTGCCGAGCCTCGTGTCGTTCGTGTGGTTCTCGATCATGGCCGGGTCCGCGTTCGACGTGCAGCTCAGCGGTGCCACTGACACGGGAGCGGTGCTCGCCGACGAGGGGACCGAAGGCGCGCTGTTCACCATGCTCCGGGAGTACCCCCCGGCCTCGATCACCGTCGTCCTCGCGGTGTTCCTGATCGCGATCTTCTTCATCACCGGGGCCGACTCCGCCTCGATCGTGATGGGGATGCTGAGCCAGCACGGCGAAGAGGTGCCGATGCGCTGGCTGGTCGTCTTCTGGGGCGTGGCCCGGGGAGCGGTCGCCTCGATCCTGTTGTGGTCCGGAGGGCTCGGCGCCCTGCAGACCCCGGTGATCATCGTGGCCGGGCCCTTCATGCTGATCATCGTGGCCATGTGCGTCTCGCTGATGAAGTCGTTGCGGGCAGAGCCCTACGAGTCCACGCTGCCGACGCGCGTGCGCCGCGCGGTGCTGCACGCCCAGAAGTACGACCCGGCCGAGCACCAGACGGTGGTCCCGGCCACCCTCGGCGCGGAACCAGCACCGGCGCCCGAGGATGCACAACCGCCGATCGACTCGCTGAGCTGAGCCACGGCACATCCGTCGTCCCCGGGCACCTTGACAGCGTCCGGGGACGACGGCGTACATTTCGGAGGGATGCACATAGCGCAACGCGTTGCGCATTAAGCAACAGGAGACCGGCATGGCCACTGTCCCCACGTCCGCAGACGTCGTCGTCATCGGCGCCGGCATCGTCGGCAACAGCCTCGTCCACCACCTGACCCGCCCGGGGTGGAAGAACGTCGTCCAGATCGACAAGGGGGCACTGCCCAACCCGGGCGGCTCGACCGGCCACGCGTCCAACTTCATCTTCACCGTGGACCACTCCCGGGAGATCACCGACCTGACCCTCGACTCGGTGCGTCAGTATAAGGAGATGGGCGTCTTCACGCAGTCGGGCGGCTTCGAGATCGCCCGCACCGAGGAGCGGATGGAGGAGCTGCGGCGCAGGATGTCCAGCGCCAAGGCGTGGGGCATCGAGTCCGAGCTCGTCACCCCGGAGTTCGTGAAGGAGAAGGTCCCCTTCATCGAGACCGACCAGTTCATCGGTGCGTTCTGGACGCCCGGGGTCGGCGTCGTCGACTCGTTGCGGGCCGGGACGATCATGCGCGAGCAGGCACTCGCGAGCGGCGAGCTGACCGTCGTGCCCACCGTCGAGGTCGTCGGCCTCGACACCGAGGACGCGCCGCATGGTCGCCGCCGCATCACCCGGGTGCGCACCAGCGGCGGCGACATCGAGGCCGGGACCGTGGTGATCGCGGCGGGTGTCTGGAGCCCCAAGCTCGGTGACATGGCCGGCATCAGCATCCCGCTGACCCCCGCGGTGCACCAGATGATCAGCGTGGGTCCGTGCCCGCAGCTGGCCGAGACCGAGGGCGAGATCTCGTTTCCCATCGTCCGGGACATGGACACGTTCTGCTACGAGCGCCAGCACGGCGCCGACATGGAGGTCGGCTCCTACGCCCACCGCGCGATCCTGCACGAGCCCGAGGACATCCCGACGATCGAGCAGGCGAAGCTGTCGCCGACCGAGATGCCCTTCACCTCCGACGACTTCGACCCCCAGCTCGAGCAGGCCTACGAGCTGATGCCCGACCTGCTCGGCGCCGAGGGGGCGGAGATGCGCTACGCCATCAACGGGCTGCTCTCCCTGACCTGCGACGGCAACCCGATCCTCGGCGAGAGCGAGGTCACCGGCCTCTGGACCGCGTCCGCGGTGTGGATCAAGGAGGGCCCCGGTGTCGGTCGCGCGGTCGCCGAGTGGATGACGCACGGACACTCCGAGATCGACATCCACCACAGCGACATCGCCCGCTTCCACGACCACCAGAAGCGTCGTGAGCACACCCGGCTGCGCACCACCGAGTCCTTCATCAAGACCTACGGCATCATCCACCCGGGAGAGCAGTACGAGTCCGACCGCGACCAGCGGCTGTCGCCGATGCACGCGTCCCAGCAGCAGCTCGGTGCGGTGTTCTTCGAGACCGCCGGTTGGGAGCGGCCGTTCTGGTACGAGTCCAACGCACCTCTCCCGGAGGAGTACGGCGACGCGGTGATGCCGCGTGAGCACGAGTGGGACGCGCGCTGGTGGAGCCCCATCATCAACGCCGAGCACCTGCGCATGCGCGAGGCCGCGGCCGTGATCGACCTGAGCGCCTTCCGGGTCCTCGACATCGTCGGACCGGGCGCACTCGAGACGGTGCAGCGCACGTGCGTGGCCCAGTGCGACGTCGCGGTGGGCAAGGTCATCTACACCCCGGTGCTCGACGCGAAGGGCGGCTTCCTGTCCGACCTCACGGTGATGCGGTTGGGGGAGGACCACTTCCGGGTCGTCACCGGTGGCGCGCACGGGATGGCCGACCGCAAGACCTTCACCGACCAGCAGCCCGACGACGGCGCCACGACCCTGACCGACGTCACCAACGACGTCTCCACGATCGGCATCTGGGGTCCCCCGCGCGCGACATCCTCGCGTCGCTCACCGCTGACGACGTCTCCGACGCCGGCTTCGGGTTCCTGTCCTGCCGGGAGATCCGGGTCAAGGGCAGCACCGTCCTCGCCTCGCGGATCTCCTACGTCGGCGAGCTCGGCTGGGAGCTCTACGTCCCGATGGACTCAGCCGGCGACGTGTGGGAGGTCCTGCTCGAGGCCGGTTCGCCGTACGGCGCCGTGCCGGCCGGCATCGGTGTCTACGGCACCACCGGCCGGATCGAGAAGGGCTACCGCGCCTACGGCTTCGAGCTCGACAGCGAGCGCTCGATCGTCGAGGCGGGCATGCAGCGGCCGAAGGTGAAGCAGGCCGACTTCGTCGGGGAGGCAGGCCTACCTCGCGCAGCGGGAGCAGCCGCCCGCCACGGTGCTCTGCACGCTGACAGTCGACGACCACACCTCGGCGAGCGGCACCAAGCGCTACATGCTCGGCGGCGAGCCGATCCTGACGCGCGACGGGCAGCTGTTGACCGACGGTCACGGTCGTCACCCCTACGTCACGTCGGCCGGCTCCGCGCCGTCGCTGGGCAAGCACGTCCTGTTGGCCTACCTCCCTCCCGAGCAGGCCGTGATCGGCAACCAGCTCGCGGTGTCCTACATGGAGGAGCTCTATCCCGTGACCGTCGGCTCCGTCGACGCCACTCCGCTGCTGGACCCCGGGAACGAGCGGATCCGATGAACGTCCTCGTCTGCGTCAAGCGGGTCCCCGACGTCACCAGCGAGATCGTGCTGACGGAGGACGGGCAGGGCGTCGACGGCCGGTTCGCCGGCTTCACCACCAGCCCGCACGAGGAGTGCGCGGTCGAGCTGGCCGTGCAGGCCGCGGCGGCGACCGGCGGCGAAGCCGCGGTGCTGACGCTCGGCGACGCCGACGCGGTCGAGCAGCTGCGCGCGGCGCTGGCCGTCGGCTGCACGGCCGCGACCCACGTCGTGGCGGACGCCCAGCAGTTCGGCCCGTCCGACGTCGCCCGCGAGATCGCTGCGGTGGTGCGTGACCACGAGGCCGCCGGCAGGCCCCACGACCTCGGTGCTGCTCGGCAACGACGCCGCCGACACCGGTGACTTCCGGGTCGGCATCCGTCTCGCCCACGAGCTGGGCCGGCCCGTCGTCACCGGCGTGACCGACGTGTCGGTCGGCGAGGTCGACGGCCGGATGGTCGTGACCGCGAGCGGCGCCGGGCCCGACGGGCACGAGACCTACCGCGTGCCGCTGCCGGCGGTGGTCACGGTGCTCGAGGGTGGCGTGGAGCCCCGCTACCCGACTGTTCCCGGCCGGATGAAGGCCAAGAAGGTGCAGGTCGAGGAGCGCGAGCCGTCGACCGCGCCGTCCGGGCAGACCCGGGTGCGCTGGGCGCTGCCGCCTGCCGCCCCGAGCGATGTCCGGGTGCTCGGCAAGGGCCCCGAGGCCGCCGCCGCCGTGGTCGACCTCTTCGAGTCGCTGGGGGTGCTGGCCCGATGATCCTCGTGCTCGTCGAGAAGGACCTCGACGGAGCCGCCGTCGAGGTGTCCCTCGAGACACTCACCTTCGCGCGGTCGCTCTCCGATGCCGGCGGAGGTGTGCCGATCGACGCGGTCGTCGTGGGCGACGTCTCCGACACCTTGCAGGCCCAGCTTGCGGCGTACGGCGTGCGCGAGCTCCATCACCTGACGGGACCCGGGTTCGATGCGTTCGCGGGTGCGGCGTGGGCCTCGGGGATCGAGACCGTGCTCGCGACCACGCGGTCGGTCGTGGTGACAGCAGCCGGGACGCCTCGTGGCGGGGAGGTGCTCGCGCACCTCGCGGCGCGTGGTGGCGTCGCGATGGCCGCCAACGTCGTGTCGTTCACCGGCTTGGCGCCCTTCGTCGTGAACCGTCAGGTGGTCGGTGGGCAGGCCGTGGAGGAGATGGCGATGTCGAGCCGCCCCACGGTGTTCACCGTCGCCGGCCACGCGGTCGAGGCGACGCCAGCGGCGACCCCGGGTGCCGCCGCCGTCGTGGACCACGCACCGGAGGTGGCCGAAGCGGACCTCGTGGCGCGTGTCGTCTCCACCGAGGAGCCGGAGCCCGACCTGTCGGGCAGTCTCAAGTCGGCGCGGGTGGTGGTCGGCGCCGGCCGGGGAGCCGGCGGTGCGGACGGCTTCGAGGACCTGCTCGAGCTGGCCGACCTGCTGGGCGCCCCTCTGGGCGTCTCCCGGGTCGTCACCTCCCTCGGCTGGCGCCCGCACCACGAGCAGGTGGGCCAGACAGGGAGCCGGATCTCGCCCGACCTCTACATCCCGTGCGGCATCAGCGGAGCCATCCAGCACTGGGCCGGCTGCAGCAGCGCGAAGGCCATCCTCGCGATCAACACCGACGCCGACGCGCCGATGGTCACCAAGGCGACCCACGCGGTGATCGGCGACCTGCACGAGGTCGTGCCCGCCATCAATGCCGAGATCAGGCGTCGCCGGGCCGGATGAGCCGTGGCCGACGACTCTGAGCCGCTTGACGTGCGAGGCGAGGGTGTCTGCCCCCTTGTCAGGACGCCCGATCGCGAAAGTCGGACGGCTCAGCGTGTCGACCCGTGGTTGACCGGTGACGCAGCGGCCATTCGCGCGTAACCTCACCGCGACAGTGGCGTTGGTACGCACGAGTAACGCCGACGGATCCGCAGGTGCGCCGAGGGAGTCGCAGCAGCATCGGTCAGTCAGCGGTCGCGGACAGCACAAGGGAGATATCGGGCATGGGCGTGGAGATCAAGGTCGACGGCCTCACGAAGTCGTTCGGCAAACAGCTGATCTGGCGTGACGTCACGCTGTCCATCCCCGCCGGCCAGTGTCGGTCATGCTCGGCCCCTCGGGCACGGGCAAGTCGGTCTTCCTCAAGACCCTGATCGGACTGGTCAAGCCCGACGAGGGCTCGATCCTGATCGAGGGCACCGACATCGCGAGCTGCTCGGAGCGCGACCTCTACGAGATCCGCAAGCTGTTCGGGGTGCTGTTCCGGGACGGCGCCATGTTCGGCTCGATGAACCTCTACGACAACGTCGCCTTCCCCCTGCGCGAGCACACCAAGAAGACCGAGTCCGAGGTGCGCTCCATCGTCATGGAGAAGATGGACCTCGTCGGTCTCGTCGGTGCCGAGGACAAGCTGCCGGGTGAGATCTCGGGCGGCATGCGCAAGCGCGCCGGCCCGGCTCGCGCGCTGGTGCTCGACCCCGAGATCCTGCTCATCGACGAGCCCGACTCCGGCCTCGACCCGGTGCGCACGTCGTTCATCAACCAGCTCTTCATCGACCTCAACGCGCAGATCGACGCGACCTTCCTGATCGTCACCCACGACATCAACAGCACCCGGACGGTCCCGGACAACATCGGCCTGCTCTACCACAAGCACGGCCATGTTCGGCCCCCGCGAGATGCTGCTCAGCTCCGAGGAGCCGGTCGTGCGGCAGTTCCTCAACGCGCAGACCGTCGGCCCCATCGGCATGTCCGAGGAGAAGGACGCCGACGAGCTGGCCGCCGAGAAGGACCTCGACATGCCGCCGCTGCCGCCGATCCCGCTGCAGCTCGAGCCGTCGAGCGGCATCCCGCGCCGCCACCAGCCGCCGCCCGGACAGTGGTGCCGCGAAAATGGTGTCACGCCGCCCCCGGATCCTTCATGAGTGCCAACGCCGGCCTCGCGCCGGGAGCCTGATCAGGCCGTGTCCTCACTCACCGCATCCAAGGCCCTCGTCCCGATCGGGACTGCGGGCAAGCTGTTTGCCTTTGCCCTCGACGTCGGGCGCGCGATGTTCCGTCGCCCGTTCCAGCTGCGCGAGTTCATCCAGCAGGCCCGGTTCATCGCTTCGGTGACGATCGTCCCGACCGCGCTCGTCGCCATCCCCTTCGGCGCCGTCATCGCGCTCCCGGGTCGGCGGCCTGATCAAGCAGTTCGGCGCGCAGTCCTTCACCGGCTCCGCGTCGGTCCTCGCGGTCATCCAGCAGGCCGCCCCGATCGGCACGGCCCTGCTGATCGCCGGCGCCGGCGGCTCGGCCATCGCCGCCGACCTCGGTGCCCGCAAGATCCGTGAAGAGCTCGACGCGATGATGGTGCTGGGCATCGACCCGATCCAGCGGCTCGTCGTGCCCCGTGTCCCGGCCTGCATGCTGGTGGCGTTCTTCCTCAACGGCATGGTCAGCGTCGTCGGGGTCGCGGGTGGCTACGTCTTCAACGTGATCCTCCGGGACGGCACCCCCGGCGCCTACATCGCCAGCTTCACGGCCCCGGCCCAGCTCCCAGACCTCTGGATCGGGCTCATCAAGGCCCCGGTGTTCGGTCTGATCGCCGCGATCGTGGCGTCCTACAAGGGCATGAACGCGAACGGTGGGCCGAAGGGCGTGGGCGACGCGGTCAACGAGTCCGTCGTCATCACGTTCCTGCTGCTCTTCGTCGCCAACTTCGTCCTGAGCATGATCTACCTCCGGGTCGTCCCACCGAAGGGCGGATGACATGGCCGGCATCAAGAGCGTCTACCAGAAGCCGCTGAGCTCCCTCGACACCCCGGGCGGCCAGCTCGCCTTCCACATCGGTGTGGTCAAGGCGATCCCGCGCTCGATCACGCACTACCCCCGCGAGATCATGCGGATCCCGGCCGAGGTCACCCTCGGCTCCGGGGCACTGGCGGTCATCGGCGGCACCGTCGGCGTCATCATCGGCATGACCTTCTTCACCGGCGCCCGAGTCGGCCTCTCCGGCTACGCCGCACTCAACCAGCTCGGCACCGCGGCCTTCTCCGGCTTCGTCTCCGCCTACTTCAACACCCGTGAGATCGCGCCGCTCGTCGCAGGCATCGCGCTCGCGGCGACCGTCGGCTGTGGCTTCACCGCCCAGCTCGGCGCCATGCGGATCTCCGAGGAGGTCGACGCCCTCGAGGTGATGGCCATCCCCTCGATGCCGTTCCTCGTCGCCACCCGCGTCGTCGGCGGCCTGATCGCGATCATCCCGCTGTACGTCGTGGGGCTGCTGTCGTCCTACTTCGCGAGCCGGCTCGTGGTCACCCAGTTCTACGGCCAGTCGACGGGCACCTACGACCACTACTTCAACGCCTTCCTGCCGCCGGGCGACGTGTTGTGGTCCTTCGGCAAGGTGCTCGTGTTCGCGGTCACCGTGATCCTCATCCACTGCTACCACGGCTACACCGCCTCGGGCGGTCCCGCCGGCGTGGGTGTGGCAGTGGGTCGCGCAGTCCGCACCAGCATCGTGGCGATCAACGTGCTCGACCTGTTCTTGTCCATGGCCATCTGGGGCACCAACGCAACAGTCAGGTTGGCAGGCTGATGAGGTTCAACCCGTTGAGGAACAACAAGGTGCTGGGCGTGGTCTTCCTCGCCCTGCTCATCTCGGGCGTCGGCCTGTCCTACGGCGTCTTCACGCAGAAGTTCACCGACTTCGACGAGGTCGCCCTGAAGACCAGCAACATCGGTCTGCAGATGCCGGCGCGCGCGGACGTCAAGATCCGCGGCGTCCGTGTCGGCGAGGTCATCGAGATCGAAGGCGACTCCGACGGGGCGACGCTGACCCCGGGTCTCTACCCCGAGATGCGCGACACCATCCCGGCCAACGTGACCGGCTCGATCGTGCCGAAGACGCTGTTCGGCGAGAAGTACGTCTCGCTGATCGTTCCCGAGGGTCCGCGCGCCGAGGGGATCGAGGTCGACGCGGTCATCGACCGCACCGACGTCTCCACCGAGGTCGAGCAGGTGCTCAACGACCTCTTCCCGCTCCTGCGTGCGGTCCAGCCGGCCGAGATCAACATGACGCTCAATGCGATCGCGACCGCGCTCGAGGGCCGCGGCGACCAGCTCGGCAACAACCTCGAGACGATCGACAGCTACCTCAAGCGCCTCAACCCCGAGATCCCGGCCCTCATCGAGGACCTGCGTCTCACGGGCCGGGTCTCCGACGTGTACGTCGACGTGTTGCCCGAGGTCGCCACGATCCTGCGCAACACCATCACCACCACGCAGACGCTCGAGGGTCGTGAGGAGAAGCTCAACGCGCTGTTCAAGGACATCGGGTCGTTCTCCGCTACGGCCGAGCGGTTCCTCGGTGACAACGGTGACAACATCATCCGCCTCGGCGACGTGAGCCGCGACCAGCTCGCCCTCTTCGCCCGTTACGCCCCGCAGTACCCGTGCCTCCTCGACGGCATCGTGAGGGCCGGCAAGCTGCAGGCCGAGGCCTTCCGCGGGTTCACCCTCCACATCGTGCTGGAGACGCTGCCCAACCAACCGCGTGGCTACGGCCCCGAGGACAAGCCGGTCTACGGCGACAGCCGCGGCCCCTACTGCGGCCGCCTTCCCAACGCTCCCCGGAGCCGGGAGAACCCGGTGACCCACCAGCCCAACTTCGCCGACGGCGTCGACGAGCCGACCGGCAAGGGCATCACGCGCGCCGCGACCGGCTGGTCGACGGGCGCCGGCTACCCGGGAGGCCCGGACGAGTCCGCGCTGATGAAGGGCCTGCTCGGCCCGGTCATCGGGACCGACGCGGAGGACGTGCCCGACCTCGGCGTGCTCCTCATCGCGCCGATGGCCCGCGGGGCCACGGTCAACGTGGGAGCTGATCGCTGATGGCCCTCCTCGACAAGAAGACCTCGGGCGACCTCGTCCGCCTCCTCGTCTTCATCGTGGTCACGTCGGTGGCGACCGCCGTCCCGGTCGTGCTCATCGGCAACCTCAACTTCGCCTCGACGCGCGACTACAAGGCTGTCTTCACCAATGCCACCGGCGTCAACAAGGGCGACGACATCCGCGTCGCGGGTGTGAAGGTCGGCACCGTCAAGGACATCGAGATCGTCGAGCGCACCCGTGCGCTGGTGAGCTTCACGGTCGCCGACGCGACGCAGGTCAACGGCGGCACGTTCGCGACCATCCGCTACCGCAACCTCGTCGGGCAGCGCTACATCTCGCTGACGCAGGAGGTGGGTGACTCCGGGCGGATGCCCGAGGGCGGCACGATCCCGGTCGACCGGACGAAGCCGGCCCCGGACCTCACCGTCCTGTTCAACGGCTTCAAGCCGCTCTTCCGAGCGCTGTCGCCGGCCGACATCAACAAGCTCTCCTACGAGATCGTCCGGGTCTTCCGGGGCGAGGGAGGCACGCTCGAGGGTCTCCTGCAGAGCACGGCGTCGGTCACCTCCACGCTGGCCGACCGCGACGAGGTCATCGGCGACCTGATCGAGAACCTCAACCGGGTGCTCGTGCACATCGGCGACCGCGACGAGCAGCTCTCGCGCCTGATCGGCTCCTTCCGCCAGCTCATCGGCGGCCTCAAGGACGACCGGCAGGCGATCCTGACCTCGCTCGACGACATCTCGGCGCTCTCCGTCCAGACCGCCGGCCTCCTGCAGGGCATCCGCAAGCCGTTCGTCAGCGACATCAAGCACCTGCGCGACTTCGCCGGCAACCCGGACAGGAACAAGGCCGAGCTGGACCGTGCCCTGCAGGTGCTGCCGATCAAGCTCGAGAAGGTCGGCCGCACCGCGATCTACGGCTCGTGGTTCAACTTCTACCTCTGCGAGTTCCGGGGCCGGGTCAAGCTGCCCGCCGGTGTCAACGTCCCCGTCAGCTACCAGACCGGATCGGACAGGTGCAACCTCGGATGAACCACCCCACGACGTTCCCCGCTCCCTCCGCTGCGCTCCCTCCGCAGACAACGCCGAGGGGACCCCGATGAGCCCCATGATCCCGTTCCACGAGCGCAACCCGGTCGTCATCGGCGCCATCAGCCTCGCCATGATCGCGGCCTCGCTCGCCGTGGCCTTCCGTGCCGGCGACCTCCCGGTCATCGGTGGCGGTGACACCTACTACGCCGCCTTCTCCGAGTCCGGCGGCCTCAAGGTCAACGACGAGGTCCGCATCGCCGGCGTGCGTGTCGGCAAGGTCGACTCGGTGGAGCTCGACGGCGACCACGTCAAGGTCGCCTTCAAGGTCGACTCGGGCGAGGAGTTCGGTCCGACCACCAACGCCGCGATCAAGGTCAAGACCCTGCTGGGCGCGATGTTCCTCTCCCTCGAGCCGGCAGGTGCTGGTCAGATGGAGGAGGAGTCGACGATCCCGGTCGAGCGGACCACCTCGCCGTACGACGTGGTGTCGGCGTTCGAAGGCCCGGCCGCGACCTCGGAGGAGATCAACACCGATCAGCTCGCAGAGTCCCTGACCACGCTGGCCGACCTCACCCGCAACACCCCCCGAGGAGTTCCGCGCGGCCCTCGACGGTGTCACCCGGCTCTCGGCCAACGTCGCGGCGCGCGACGGCGAGATCAACACCCTGCTGGTCAACCCGGAGAAGGTCTCCAAGGTGCTCGACGAGCGCGACGAGGACATCGTGGCGCTGATGCGTGACGCCGACGTGCTGTTCCGGGCGCTGGTGAGTCGTCGCGAGGCGATCCACAACCTGCTCACGTCCACCTCGACCCTGTCGCGCGAGCTGACGCTGCTCGTCAAGCAGAGCCGTGCGGACCTCAAGCCCGCTCTGACCCACCCGGAGAACGTCGTCAACGTGCTCAACAAGAACGAGGACAACCTCGACAACAGCCTGCGGTTGATGGCGCCGTTCTACACGGTGTTCGCCAACACCCCGGGCACCGGACCCCGGTTCGACACCTACATCCAGAACATGCCTCCAGCACCGCAGGTGGGTTGAGATGGAACTCGTCAGGAAGCTCGCCGTCCCGCTGGTCGTCATCGCCCCGGTGACCGCCGCGGTGCTCACCATGGTCGGTGGCGACGACTCCAAGCGCCCGGTGGCGCACTTCCCCCGAGCGGTGTCGGTCTACGAGGGCAGTGAGGTGCGCGTCCTCGGCGTGGCGATCGGCACCGTGGAGAAGGTCACGCCGTCCGGGACCGATGTCGAGGTGACGATGGCCTACGACGCCGACGTGAACCTGCCCGCGGACGCGAAGGCGGCCATCGTGGCGCCCTCGATCGTCGGTGACCGGTTCGTCCAGCTGACCCCGGTCTTCCGGGAGGGCGACGAGGTGATGGCGGACAACACCGAGCTCGAGCTCACCCAGACCGCCGTGCCGATCGAGCTCGACCAGATCTTCGAGAGCCCGGACACCCTCAACGTGGCCCCGGGTCCCACCGGTGCCAATCAGAACGGTGCCCTTTCCGACTTGCTCGCGGTGACCGCTGACAACTTCGACGGGCAGGGCGCCAACTTCAACTCCACGCTGAAGAACTTCGCCAAGCTCTCCGACACCCCGGCCAACAACAAGGAGGAGCTGTTCGGCAGTGCCGAGCAGCTCGGCAAGTTCATCGAGACCCCGGCGGAGAACGACCAGACGGTCCGCGACTTCAACCAGTCGCTCTCCGACGTCTCCGCCCTGCTGAAGGGTGAGCGCGAGGAGCTGTCGGCCTCGCTGAAGAACCTCTCGACCGCGCTGACCCCAGTGTCGACGTTCGTGACCGACAACCGGGAGGTCCCTGGGGGCGCAACATCAAGGGCCTCAACCGCGTCTCGAAGGTGCTGGTCAAGCAGCGTGACGCCCCGGACACCGTCCTCAAGGTCGGCCCGCTCGCCCTCAACAACCCGGCGCTGACCTACAACCCGCAGGCAGGCACCCTCGACACCCGCGCCAACCTCGGCATGCTGGGCGACCAGATCGAGGCGGACCCCGCCGCCTTCCTGTGTGGATTCACCGATCAGGTGAAGGGTGCCGAGTCCGTCTGCAACACCATCAAGCAGATCCTGCCCCGCAGCGGTGCCCTCACCGAGGGGACCACCCTGCCGTCCGCCCCGGACCTCAAGTTCGACCCCACCCTCGGTGGACTCGTGGAGGTGCAGCGATGACGACCCCCGGATCAATGCCGCGCCGGGCGAAGCGTGTCTTCGTCCTGATGATGATGTCGGCGCTGCTGCTCACCGGCTGCGACCTCGACATCTACAAGCTTCCCCTGCCCGGCGGGCCCGACGCCGGCAAGGACCCGATGACGATCACGGTCCGGTTCGCCGACGTGCTCGACCCGGTCCCGAAGTCGACGGTCAAGGTCAACGACGTCAGCGTCGGCACCGTGCGAGACGTCAACCTCGAGGGCTACACCGCCGAGGTCGTCCTCGAGCTGCGCAATGACGTCAAGCTCCCGGACAACGCGCTGGCCGAGATCCGCCAGACCAGCCTCCTCGGCGAGAAGTTCGTCTCGCTCAAGGCCCCTGACTCCGGTGCCAGTGCCAACCTGCTCGCGACCGGCGACGAGATCCCGCTCGAGCGGTCGGGTCGCAACTCGGAGGTCGAGGAGGTCCTCGGGGCGCTGAGCCTGCTGCTGAACGGCGGCGGGATCGGGCAGCTCCAGACCATCGCGCGTGAGCTCAACCTCGCGCTCGAGGGCCGCGAGGGCGCAGCCAAGTCCGTGCTGCAGCAGATCAGCTCGTTCATGGGCCAGCTCGACGAGAACAAGGCCGACATCGTCACCGCGATCGAGAAGCTCAACCAGCTCGCGCTCTCGGTCCGCAAGGAGCAGCCGACGATCGACGCGGCCCTCGAGGACCTGCCGAGTGCCCCGGACTCCATCGACCGGCAGCGCGACGACCTGGTCAAGATGCTGAAGGCGCTCAACGACCTCAGCGCCGTGGGTGTCGACGTGATCTCGCAGTCCAAGGAAGCCACGATCGAGAGCCCGGAGCTGCTCAACCCGGTGCTGTCGCAGTTCGCCGCGTCGGGTGACAACTTCGCCAACGCCTTCCATGTCTTCCTCACCTACCCGTTCGTCGACGAGGTCGTCGGGCGTGACCCCGCAGGTGGCGCGGAACCTGCACATGGGTGACTTCACCAACCTGTCGATCACCCTCGAGGTCGATCTCAGCAACGGCACCGATTCGCCCACGCTGCCCACCAACCTGCCGACGCAGATCGACCCCACGGTGATCGTCAACAACGTGCTCGAGTGCCTCAAGAGCGGCAACCCGTTGAGCCCGGCGTGTCTGAAGGTGCTGAACACACCCAACGACCTGCTGCAGCTCAAGGAGGAGTGCAAGAAGGCGGCGAACAAGGACAAGGACATCTGCAAGCAGCTCAACACG
Organism: Nocardioides sp. B-3; assembly: GCF_024703895.1. GTDB lineage: Bacteria > Actinomycetota > Actinomycetes > Propionibacteriales > Nocardioidaceae > Nocardioides. The sequence goes on along the minus strand of NZ_CP087968.1, from coordinate 1,182,202 downwards.
ATCCCGGGCCTGCCGGGCGCTCCGACAACGCCGCCCTCGCTCACGATCCCGACCACGCTGCCGACCCTGCTTCGCCAACCCGGTGCACCACGCGCCGGCACGGGCGAACGGCTCACTGGACAGGGACCCACCATGGGCCAGCTGATGGACGTCTACGACCCGCACCTCGTCAACCTGCTCGTGCCCGGGATGGTGCTCCGATGATCACTCGCCGTACCAAGCTCCAGCTGCTGGTCTTCGCGATCATCACGCTGCTGGGCGTCTCCTTCGTCGGTGCGCGCTACGCCCGTCTTGACCGGGTGTTCGTCGACGACGCCTACACCGTGGTCGCCCACTTCGCCGACTCCGGCGGCGCCTTCGCCGGTGCCGAGGTGTCCTACCGCGGTGTCCGTGTCGGCCGGGTCTCCGAGATGGTGCTGACCGACGAGGGCGTCGACATCCACCTCGACATCGACAACGGCTACGACACGATCCCTGCCGACACGGTCGCGGTGGTCGGCAACCGGTCCGCCGTCGGGGAGCAGTACGTCGAGCTTCAGCCGCGTGCCGACGGCGAGCCCTTCCCTCGAGGAGAGCTCCGAGATCGAGGTCGACCGGACGCGCACGCCGATCCAGACGGACACGCTGCTCACGAACCTGTCCAACACGGTGCGCAGCGTGGATGAGAAGGACCTGCAGACGGTCACCACCGAGTTCGGTGCCGCGTTCGGTGGTGCGGGCGAGGACCTGCAGACGATCATCGACTCCGGCAACGAGTTCCTCGAGGCCGCCGACGACAACTTCGAGATCACCACCAAGCTGATCAAGGACTCCAACGTCGTCCTGCGGGGCCAGATCGCGTCCGAGAGCTCCCTGCGCTCCTTCGCCCGCGACCTGAGCGTCTTCTCCACCAGCATGGTCGCCTCGGACAAGGACCTGCGCGCGGTCATCGACAACGGCAGCGCGACCGCCAACCAGCTGCGACGGTTCCCGGAGGACAACGAGGTCGACCTCGCCTCCCTGATCAACAACCTCGTCACCACCGGCGAGGTGGTCGTGTCCCGGCTCGACGGGGTCGAGCAGCTGCTCGTGCTCTATCCCTACGTCGTCGAGGGCGGCTTCACGGTCGTGTCGCGGACGGCGGCCACGGGCAACTTCGACGCCCACTTCGGGATGATCCTCACCGAGGAGCCGCACGTGTGCCACGCCGGCTACGAGGGCACCGACCGCCGCTCGCCTCTCGACGGCTCCAACCGGCCGATGAACATGTCGGCCCGGTGCACCGAGGCGGCGTCGCAGTCCAACGCCCGTGGTGCCCAGCACGCTCCGCGCGCCGCCGCCTCCTACGGTGACCCGATCGCCGCCTTCGACCCGGAGACCGGCGAACTCACCCGGGGTGAGCGCGAGGCCGAGGCTGTGCAGTCGACCGGTAGCGTGGCACCTCGGACCCTTGGAAAGGAATCGTGGAAGTGGTTGTTCCTCCAGCCTCTGCTGACGCAGGACTGAGCACGCCCCCTCCCGTCGACCCACCCCGCTCCCAGCCGTTCCGGCTGGTGCTGGCGGCTGTGCTGGTCGCGGTGACCCCGGCGGCTGTGGCGACGGCCGCGGTGCTGCTCGTCACCCGTGACGCCGGGTCCGGCGACACCCGGGCCGGCCGCGAGGACGTGATGGCCCAGACCGAGCAGTTCATGCTGCGCATGGGGTCCTACGGTCCCGACCTGCTCGACGACAGCGGTGCGATGCCCGACTACCGCTCGAAGGTCAAGGAAGTCATCACACCGAAGTTCGCCGCGTCCTTCGACCGGAGGAGGCGGGCGCCGCCGAGCAGCTGGTCGCGCAGGCCGGCGTCGCACGCGTGCCGGACGTCTTCGCCACCGGCGTCTCCAGCCTCGACGCCGACTCGGCCCGCACGCTCGTCGCAGGTTCGTTCACCGACACCTACACGGTGAAGGGCAAGACGGTCCCGCAGGAGCCGATCCCGTTCCGGATCGAGGTGAGCCTCGTCAAGATCGATGGTGAGTGGCTGGTCGACGACTTCAGCCCGGTCACCGCAGGCGGAGCCGTGCCCGAGTCGGAGGGCCCCGTGCCCTCGGAGACCCCGACGACGGAGGGCAAGCAATGACCCCGAGCTGGTACGACGTCCTCGATGTCGAGCCGACCGCGTCGCCCGACGAGATCCGCGCCGCCCGGCGGTCCGGCATCGCCGAGCTCGAGCCGGGGTCTCGGCGCTTCCAGACGCTCAACCGGGCGGCCGAGGTGCTGCTCGACGAGCAGAAGCGTTCGGCGTACGACGACGGGCTGGCCCGCGCAGGCGCCGGACCCCGTCGTCCGAGGAGCCGCGCGCGGGAGCCGACCTGACGGCGGCCCCCGACCGCGGTCGGTGGGACCACGTCCCGCACCGTGCCGACGTGGCTGCTGGGCGCGCTGGGCGCGCTCGCGGCGGTCGCAGTGGGGGTGGCGCTCTGGGCCCGGCAGACGGGCGAGGACACGGCCGTGGAGGACGCCGCCCGCGCGGCGCAGTCGGCCGCGGAGCTCGCGATCGTGCCGGTGCTGTCCTACGACTACGAGTCGCTCGAGGCAGACCGTGACCGCGCGAAGTCCTACGTCACGGCCGACTACTTCAAGGACTACGACCAGCTCTTCGGCGTCATCACGGACAACGCGCCGTCGACGCAGACGAAGGTCTCCGCGGAGGTCATCGCCTCCGGCATCGTCAGGTCGGGGGAGGACCGGGTCGACGTGCTGGTGTTCGTCGATCGGCCGACGACCAACAAGCTCACGCCCGAGCCGGTCATCTACAAGGACCGAGTCACCGTCAGCATGCAGAAGGTCGGCGAGGACTGGCTGATCGACAACCTCGTCACGTCCCCGGCAGCGCAGTAGACCCGACCTGTGGTCCACCAGTTCGGCCGTGGTGCTTGACCTGATCGGTCTCGACGTTCATCATCGTCGGCAACGCGGATGTGAGGACTCGAGAAGAGTTGACCCCGCGTTTGAGACGCGTGAATATGGAGTACCCTTCTTCTTTGCGCCTGCCCTCAAATGCCCTTCACCCTGTCCGGACGGGTGACGTCGGTGGTCGGCTGGCAGCGATTCGATCTTTCTGATCATTCGAAGGAAAACTCTTGGCCGCGCGCAGCTCCGCTGGTAACACCCGTCGCACCTCTTTCGCAAAGATCACCGAACCTCTCGAGGTTCCCGCTCTCCTCTCACTGCAGACCGACAGCTTCGAATGGCTCGTCGGTGGCGACAAGTGGGACGAGATGGTCGTGGCTCGTCGTGCCGCGGGTGAGGACGTCTCCGAGAAGTCGGGGCTCCGGGAGATCTTCGAGGAGATCTCTCCGATCGAGGACTTCTCCGAGACGATGATGCTCTCGTTCGACAACCCTGTGTTCGTCGACCCGAAGTACACCGAGGAGGAGTGCAAGGAGAAGGACTTCACCTTCTCCCGCCCGCTCTACGTCTCCGCCGAGTTCATGAACCACGAGACCGGCGAGATCAAGGGCCAGACGGTCTTCATGGGTGACTTCCCGATGATGACCCGCAAGGGCACCTTCATCATCAACGGCACCGAGCGTGTCGTCGTGTCCCAGCTCGTGCGTTCGCCCGGCGTCTACTTCGAGCGGTCCGCGGACAAGACGTCCGACAAGGACATCTACACCTCGAAGATGATCCCGTCGCGCGGCGCCCGGCTCGAGTTCGAGATCGACAAGCGCGACCTCGTCGGCGTCCGGCTCGACCCGCAAGCGCAAGCAGAACGTCACCGTGCTCCTCAAGGCGCTCGGCTGGACCCCGGAGCAGATCCGCGAGGAGTTCGGCGAGTACGAGTCGATGATGCTCACCCCGGAGAAGGACACCCCCCAGACCCGGGACGAGGCGCTGCTCGACATCTACTGCAAGCTGCGTCCAGGGAACCGCCCACGCGTGAGGCTGCGCAGACGCTGCTGAACAACTACTACTTCAACCCCAAGCGCTACGACCGGCCAAGGTCGGTCGCTACAAGATCAACAAGAAGCTCGGCGTGACCGAGGCCTTCGACCAGCAGACGCTGACCGTGGACGACATCGTCGCCGCGATCCGCTACATCGTGCAGCTGCACCACGCCGGTGCGCCGGTCGACGCTCCCGACCTGATCGACGCCAAGGGTGCCGTGGTCATGGGTCCCGACGAGAAGCCGATCAAGGTCCGGGCCGACGACATCGACCACTTCGGCAACCGTCGCATGCGCACCGTGGGCGAGCTGATCCAGAACCAGCTCCGCACCGGTCTGGCGCGCATGGAGCGTGTTGTCCGCGAGCGGATGACGACCCGGGACGTCGAGGCCATCACGCCGCAGTCCCTGATCAACATCCGTCCCGTGGTCGCGGCGCTGAAGGAGTTCTTCGGAACCTCGCAGCTCTCGCAGTTCATGGACCAGACCAACCCGATCGCCGGCCTGACGCACAAGCGTCGCCTGTCCGCGCTCGGCCCGGGTGGTCTGTCTCGTGACCGCGCCGGCATGGAGGTCCGTGACGTCCACCCGTCGCACTACGGCCGCATGTGCCCGATCGAGACCCCTGAAGGCCCGAACATCGGTCTGATCGGCTCGCTCGCGTCCTACGGTCGGATCAACCCCTTCGGGTTCGTCGAGACGCCGTACCGTCGCGTGGTCAAGGGTGTCGTCACCGACGACATCGACTACCTCACGGCCGACGACGAGGACCGCTACGTCATCGCGCAGGCCAACGCCCCCCTCGACAAGAAGAACAAGTTCGCCGAGGAGCGGGTGCTGGTCCGCCAGCAGCGCGGTGAGGTCGACGCGATCCTCGCCGAAGAGGTCGACTACATGGACGTGTCGCCGCGCCAGATGGTGTCGGTGGCCACGGCCCTGATCCCGTTCCTCGAGCACGACGACGCCAACCGCGCGCTCATGGGCGCCAACATGCAGCGCCGGGCCGTGCCGCTCATCGTCAGCGACAGCCCGCTCGTCGGCACCGGCATGGAATACCGCGCCGCGGTCGACGCCGGCGATGTCGTGCTGGCCGAGAAGGCCGGTGTCGTCAAGGAGGTCTCCGCCGACTCCATCGAGACCATGAACGACGACGGCAGCTACCAGACCTACAAGCTGGCCAAGTTCAAGCGCTCCAACCAGGGCACCTGCATCAACCAGCGTCCGCTGGTCGTCGAGGGTGACCGCCCGGAGGTCGGCTCGCCGATCGCCGACGGCCCCTGCACGGACAAGGCCGAGATGGCCCCCGGGCACCAACCTGCTCGTGGCGTTCATGCCGTGGCAGGGCCACAACTACGAGGACGCGATCATCCTCAGCCAGCGCCCCGGTGCAGGAGGACGTCCTCACCTCGATCCACATCGAGGAGCACGAGGTCGACGCCCGCGACACCAAGCTCGGGCCGGAGGAGATCACCCGGGACATCCCCAACGTCTCCGAGGAGGGCCCGGCCGACCTCGACGAGCGCGGCATCATCCGCATCGGCGCCGAGGTCACCACCGGTGACATCCTCGTCGGCAAGGTCACGCCCAAGGGTGAGACCGAGCTGACCCCGGAGGAGCGCCTGCTCCGCGCGATCTTCGGTGAGAAGGCGCGTGAGGTGCGCGACACCTCGATGAAGGTCCCGCACGGTGAGTCCGGCACGGTCATCGGCGTCCGCGTCTTCAACCGCGAAGAGGGCGACGAGCTGCCCCCGGGCGTCAACGAGCTGGTCCGCGTCTACGTCGCCCAGAAGCGCAAGATCTCGGTCGGTGACAAGCTCGCCGGTCGTCACGGCAACAAGGGCGTCATCGCCAAGATCCTGCCGATCGAGGACATGCCGTTCATGGAGGACGGCACCCCGGTCGACGTGGTGCTCAACCCGCTGGGTGTGCCGCGACGGATGAACATCGGTCAGATCCTCGAGCTGCACCTCGGGCTGGATCGGCAAGCAGGGCTGGGACCTCAACCTGTCCGGCGACCCGGAGAACAGCGACTGGAAGCAGCGCCTGATCTCGATCGGTGCCGACAAGGCCGACCCCAACACGAAGGTTGCCACGCCGGTCTTCGACGGGGCCCGCGAGGACGAGATCATCGGTCTGCTCGGCTCGACCACGCTGACCCGTGACGGTGAGCGCCCGGTGGACGAGACCGGCAAGGCGTCGCTCTTCGACGGCCGCTCCGGCGAGCCGTTCCCCGAGCCCGTCTCCGTGGGTTACATGTACATCCTCAAGCTCCACCACCTCGTGGACGACAAGATCCACGCGCGCAGCACCGGCCCCTACTCCATGATCACGCAGCAGCCGCTGGGTGGTAAGGCGCAGTTCGGTGGCCAGCGATTCGGTGAGATGGAGGTCTGGGCGATGGAGGCGTACGGCGCCGCCTACGCCCTGCAGGAGCTGCTCACGATCAAGTCCGATGACGTGCCCGGTCGCGTCAAGGTCTACGAGGCCATCGTCAAGGGCGAGAACATCCCCCGACTCCGGTATCCCGGAATCGTTCAAGGTCCTCGTCAAGGAGATGCAGTCCCTCTGCCTCAACGTGGAGGTGTTGTCGCAGGACGGCAGCCCCATCCAGCTGAAGGACGCCGAGGAAGACGTCTTCCGTGCGGCCGAGGAACTCGGCATCGACCTGTCGCGGCGCGAGCCCAGCAGCGTCGAAGAAGTCTGAGGTGCGGTCCCGGGCAGTCCCACGAGGACTGCCCGGGCCCCCCAGTCCCACAGCCACCTGACTCAAACAGCAACCAAAGGACCACACCTTGCTGGACGTGAACTTCTTCGAGCAGATTCAGATCGGCCCGGCCACCGCGGGAGGACATCCGCGGTTGGAGCCACGGCGAGGTCAAGAAGCCGGAGACCATCAACTACCGCACGCTCAAGCCCGAGCGTGACGGCCTTTTCTGCGAAAAGATCTTCGGTCCCACCCGGGACTGGGAGTGCTACTGCGGCAAGTACAAGCGCGTGCGCTTCAAGGGCATCATCTGTGAGCGTTGTGGCGTCGAGGTCACCCCGCTCCAAGGTGCGTCGTGAGCGCATGGGCCACATCGAGCTGGCCGCGCCGGTCACCCACATCTGGTACTTCAAGGGTGTCCCGTCGCGTCTCGGCTACCTTCTCGACCGGCCCCGAAGGACCTCGAGAAGGTCATCTACTTCGCGGCCTACATGATCACCTCGGTCGACGAGGACGCCCGCCACAACGACATGTCGACCCCGGAGAACAAGGTCGGCCTCGAGCGCGAGCGCCTCGAGAAGCGTCGCGACGGCTCGCTGGACGACCGTGCCAAGAAGCTCGAGGAAGACCTCGCTGCCCTCGAGGCCGAGGGTGCCAAGGCCGACCAGCGTCGCAAGGTCAAGGACGGCGCCGAGCGGGAGATGAAGCAGCTGCGCGACCGTGCCCAGCGCGAGATCGACCGCCTCGACGAGGTCTGGAACACCTTCAAGTCGCTCAAGGTGCAGGACCTGCTCGGCGACGAGCTCCTCTACCGCGAGATGAAGGCCCTGGTTCGGCAAGTACTTCGAGGGCTTCATGGGCGCCGCGGCGATCCAGAAGCGCCTCCGGGACTTCGACGTCGAGGCCGAGGTCGAGTCGCTGCGCGACACGATCGCCAACGGCAAGGGCCAGAAGAAGGTCCGCGCCCTCAAGCGCCTCAAGGTCGTCGACGCCTTCCGCAAGACCGGCAACCAGCCGATCGGCATGGTCCTCGACGCGGTTCCGGTCATCCCGCCGGACCTGCGCCCGATGGTGCAGCTGGACGGTGGCCGCTTCGCGACCTCCGACCTCAACGACCTGTACCGCCGCGTCATCAACCGCAACAACCGCCTCAAGCGTCTCCTTGACCTCGGTGCCCCCGAGATCATCGTGAACAACGAGAAGCGGATGCTGCAGGAGGCGGTGGACAGCCTCTTCGACAACGGTCGTCGTGGTCGTCCGGTCACCGGTCCGGGCAACCGGCCGCTCAAGTCGCTCTCCGACATGCTCAAGGGCAAGCAGGGGCGCTTCCGTCAGAACCTCCTCGGCAAGCGCGTGGACTACTCGGGCCGTTCGGTCATCGTGTCGGGTCCGCAGCTGAAGCTGCACCAGTGCGGTCTGCCCAAGCAGATGGCGCTCGAGCTCTTCAAGCCGTTCGTGATGAAGCGCCTCGTCGACCTGTCGCACGCGCAGAACATCAAGTCCGCCAAGCGGATGGTCGAGCGCGCTCGCCCGGTCGTGTGGGACGTCCTCGAAGAGGTCATCACCGAGCACCCGGTGCTGCTCAACCGTGCACCCACCCTGCACCGCCTCGGCATCCGGGCCTTCGAGCCCCAGCTGATCGAGGGCAAGGCCATCCAGATCCACCCGCTCGTGTGTGGCGCGTTCAACGCCGACTTCGACGGTGACCAGATGGCTGTCCACCTCCCGCTGTCCGCGGAGGCGCAGGCCGAGGCTCGCATCCTGATGCTCTCGACCAACAACATCCTCAAGCCCTCCGACGGTCGTCCCGTGACGATGCCGTCGCAGGACATGATCATCGGCATCTTCTGGCTGACCACGGACCGCGAGGCCGAGGTCGGCGAGGGTCGCGTGTTCTCCACGCCGGCCGAGGCGATGATGGCCTTCGACCTGCACGAGATCACCATGCAGAGCAAGGTGAAGATCCGTCTCAACGACGTCGTGCCGCCGCTCGAGGACAACGTCGGCGCCGACTGGGAAGAGGGCACCTCGGTGCTCCTCGAGACCACGCTGGGTCGCGTCATCTTCAACGACACCCTGCCGGCCGACTACCCCTTCGTGAACTACGAAGTGGGCAAGAAGGCCCCGGGCGCGATCGTCAACGACCTCGCCGAGCGCTACACCAAGGTCGAGGTCGCCGCCTCGCTCGACGCCCTCAAGGACGCCGGTTTCCACTGGGCGACCCGCTCGGGTGTCACGGTGTCGATCGACGACGTGACCACGCCGAAGGACAAGGTCGAGATCCTCTCGGTCTACGAAGCGCAGGCCGAGAAGGTCCAGAAGCAGTTCGAGCGCGGTCTCGTGACCGACGACGAGCGTCGCCGGGAGCTCATCGAGATCTGGACCCGGGCCTCCAACGACGTGGCCAAGGCCATGGAGGCCAACTTCGACAAGCGCAACCCGATCTACATGATGGTCGACTCGGGCGCGTCCGGAAACATGATGCAGATCCGTCAGGTCGCGGCCATGCGTGGACTGGTGGCCAACCCGAAGGGTGACATCATCCCGCGGCCCATCAAGGCCAACTTCCGTGAGGGCCTCTCGGTCCCGGAGTACTTCATCTCCACCCACGGTGCCCGCAAGGGTCTGGCCGACACGGCACTTCGCACCGCCGACTCGGGCTACCTCACGCGTCGACTGGTCGACGTGTCGCAGGACGTCATCATCCGTGAGGACGACTGTGGCACCGAGCGCGGTCTGCCCAAGGTGATCGGTGTTCGCGGCGAGGACGGAGTCGTCCGCAAGGATGACAACGCCGAGACCGCGGCGTACGCCCGTTCGGCTGCCGTCGAGGTCACCGACCCGACGTCGGGTGAGGTGCTCGCCGCTGCCGGCGAGGACCCGGGTGACGTCAAGATCGGTGAGCTGATCGCGGCCGGCATCGAGGAGGTCAAGGTCCGCTCCGTGCTGACCTGTGACGCCAAGACCGGCACCTGCGCGAAGTGCTACGGCCGCTCGCTGGCCACCGGCAAGCTCGTCGACATCGGCGAGGCCGTCGGCATCATCGCGGCCCAGTCGATCGGTGAGCCCGGCACGCAGCTGACCATGCGTACCTTCCACACCGGTGGTGTGGCCTCGGCCGACGACATCACGCAGGGTCTGCCCCGCGTGGTCGAGCTCTTCGAGGCCCGCTCGCCCAAGGGTCGTACGCCCATCAGCGAGGCCGCCGGTCGCGTCGAGATCGAGGACACCGACAAGGCCCGCAAGGTCCTCGTCACCCCGGACGACGGTTCCGAGGTCCGGGAATACCCGGTGTCCAAGCGTTCGCGTCTCAACGTCGAGGACGGCGAGCACATCGAGGTGGGTCACCACCTCACGTCCGGTACGCCCGACCCGCAGGACGTCCTGCGCATCCTCGGTGTCCGCAAGGCCCGGGAGCACCGGTCGACGAGGTGCAGAACGTCTACCGCTCGCAGGGTGTGTCGATCCACGACAAGCACATCGAGATCATCGTGCGGCAGATGCTGCGTCGCGTGACGGTCATCGAGTCGGGTGACACCAACCTGCTGCCGTCCGACCGGTCGAGCGCTCGCGCTTCGAGGAGGAGAACCGCCGCGCGGTCTCCGAGGGCATCAAGCCTGCCTCGGGTCGTCCGGTGCTCATGGGCATCACGAAGGCGTCGCTCGCCACCGAGTCGTGGCTCTCGGCTGCCTCCTTCCGGGAGACCACCCGAGTGCTCACCGACGCGGCCATCAACGGTCGCTCGGACTCGCTGCGGGGCCTGAAGGAGAACGTCATCATCGGAAAGCTCATCCCGGCCGGCACCGGCCCGGAGCGCTACCGCAACATCCGGGTGGAGCCCACCGAGGAGGCCCGCGCTGCGGCCTACTCCGTCACCGGTTACGACTCCTACGACTACGACTTCGGCACCAGTGGCCGGGCCGTAGCCCTCGATGACTTCGACTTTGGCTCGTACCAGAACTGATCGAAGCATCTAGCTGATCGACAGCCCCGGTCCCACTTCGGTGGGGCCGGGGCTTCGTCGTTCCTGCCCCTTCGCGGCGGTGAGTGACCCACATTTCTGTACGGCGAAAAGGTGGCTGTGACACCTGTCCCCGGCGTGGCGCGCGGGACTCGCCGAGAGCCGGGCGCGCCAGCCACATTCGAGCGCGGGCGAATGTGGCTGACTCGCCGCTTGGCGGGGGACGCCGACGGCGGGGCGGGGGGACGGGGACGCGACGGCTCGACGTCGACATACCGAACGTCTGCGCTGTTCCCGGGCGCTGGAGACAGCGCAAACGTCCGGACGATCAGGCGGGTACGGCGCTGGGGGCCGATGCCGAGTGGCCCCGCTCTAGAGTGAGCCCGTGCCGACACCGGAGGAGATCACTGACTTCACGTCGATCCCAGCGCCGGCGGGGGCCGACCCATGGGTGCAGGGCCGGGGTCCGTCCACGGAGGTCCGCGTCGTCGATCCTGATCCGAGCTGGCCCACAGTGTTCGAGGAGCTGGCGACCACGATCCGCGCGGCGCTGGGGGACTTCGCCCTGTCCGTCGAACATGTCGGGTCAACCTCGGTCCCCGACCTGCCCGCCAAGCCGATCATTGATGTCGACGTCACCGTGAGCGACCCGGAGGACGAGGACTCCTACGTTCCCGCCCTCGTCGCGCTGGGCCCGGTGCACACAGTGCGTGAGCCGTGGTGGCACGGCCATCGCGTGTTGCGCGGCACGGACCCGGCGACGCACGTGCACGTCTTTGCTCCCACGAGCCCCGAGGTCGTGCGGCATCGGCTCTTCCGCGACTGACTGCGGGAGCACCCGGAGGATCGGGTCGTCTATGCGGCCGCGAAGCGCGTGGCCAGCGCCGCGACCACTGCCGAGGTCGGACATGTCATGGACTACAACACCCGCAAGGAAGAGGTCGTGCTGGCGATCTATGACCGGATCTTCCGCTCGCGCGGGTGGCGCTGACGCTCAGGCGTGTACGGCGACGGGCACGACGCCCGGGACCGGGTGACAGCCCAGCCATGCCGGGAAGCGGCCGGCGAGCTCGGGCGGGCCGAACAGCGAGATCGCCCCGGCAGCCACGGCGTCGGCCATGGTGCGATCTCCCATCCACACCTCGGTCAGCGCCCTGAGGCTGGTCTCGACGCACAGGTCCACGTCGCGCTGCGGGTCGACGAGGCACAGGTCGATGGCGTCGTCCTCGACGACCAGCCAGTAGCGCGACTTGCGCGGGGGCCGCCCCGGATCCGGAACTCGATGACGGTCGGCCGCTCTGCCAGCCCTGCCGGGGCGAGCATCCGGCGGATGTCCCACATCAGCAGCGAGGGGTCGAGCTCGTCGGGGCCGTAGCTGCTGCGGGCCCAGCGCTGCCCCCAGACCCCCATGGCCTCGATGATCGGGTAGAGCTCCCAGCCGGCGGGCGTGAGCGCGTAGGTGATGTCGCGCCCGTTCGCCGTGCGCTCCACGACGCCCGCGAGGGTGAGCTGACGAAGCCGTTTGGTGAGCAGGGCGGGGGAGATCAGTGGGACGCCGCGCTGGATCTCGGAGAAGCGGGAGCTGCCGCACATCAGCTCGCGCAGGACCAGCGGCATCCAGCGCTCGCACAGCAGCTCGGAGGTCTTGGCCACCGGGCAGAACTGACCGTAGGTCGGCATGGAACGACGGTAGACCTCGGGCGGCTCGACGTCACTACAGAACGTGAAGTGCGGTGGCGCCGGAACTCGCAGTTCCATGGACTCCCCACGAACTACAGGAGGAAGCCATGGGCAAGGCAGTCATCTCACTCACCACCGGCCTCGAGGACGCCGAGAAGGTCACGGTCGCGTTCCCGGGTCTCGGTCGGCGCCGCGGAGTCGGGACGCCCGACGCTGATGTTCCTGACCAAGGAGGCGGTGCGACTCGCCTACGCGGGCGTCGCCACGGCCACTGCCTGCACCGGCTGCCCGACGCTGGAGAGCCTGATGGAGCGCTACGTCGCCGCGGGAGGCACCTTCCTCGTGTGCCCGATCTGCGTGGACGCCAAGGGGCTCCGGGACGCCGAGCTGATCAAGGGCGCCAGCAAGGGCGGCACCATCCCCATGTGGGAGTGGATCGGCGACGAGGGCGCCACCACGTTCAGCTACTGACCCGGATTCACCCGGCACGGGAGTCGGCTGAGAGAATCCGCGTGTGACGACTCCCACCTCGACCGACGTCCCGGTCGTCGGCGCCGGCCCGGCGGGCTCGGCGGCCGCGGCGTGGAGCGCGAAGGCCGGGCTGGACACCGTCCCGGTCGACGCCGCGGTCTTCCCGCGCGACAAGACGTGCGGTGACGGGCTGACGCCGCGGGCGATCTCGGAGCTCGCCAAGCTCGGCCTGACCGACTGGCTGCAGGCGCACACCGTCAACCTCGGGCTGCGGGCGCACGGGTTCGACCAGACGCTGCTGCTGCCCCGGCCGGCCCTGCCCGACAGCGACCTGCCCGCGTGGGGCTCGGCGGTCGCGCGCACCGAGCTCGACGACCACCTCCGCACGGTCGCGATCAAGAGCGGTGCGCTGGCCCTCGACGGGGCGCGTGCCGTCGCCGTACGCATGGATGGCGACCGCGTCGCCGCGGTGACGTTCAAGTCCGGTGACGAGACCTTCGAGATCGAGTGCCGGCGGCTGGTGGTCGCCGACGGCGTGCGCTCCCCGCTCGGCAAGCTGCTGGGTCGCGAGTGGCACCGGGACACGGTCTACGGTGTCGCCGGCCGCTCCTACATCGAGTCGACCATGTCCGACGACCCGTGGATCAGCTCGCACCTCGAGCTGCGCGGCGAGGACGGCGAGCTGCTCAGCGGCTACGGCTGGATCTTCCCGCTCGGCACGGGCGAGGTGAACCTCGGCGTCGGCACGCTGGCCACGCTCAAGCGGCCGGCCAACATCGCGGTCAAGCCGCTGATGAGCTTCTATGCCGAGCAGCGCCGCGACGAGTTCCAGCTCTCCGGTGACCTGCGCGCGCCGGCCTCGGCGCTGCTGCCCATGGGTGGCGCGGTGAGCAACGTCGCCGGCGCCAACTGGGCGTTGATCGGTGACGCGGCCGCCTGCGTCAACCCGCTCAACGGTGAGGGCATCGACTACGGCCTCGAGACCGGGCGCCTGGTCGCGGAGCTGTTGGCGGCAGACGGAGACCTCGGCGGCGCGTGGCCGCAGATCCTGCGCGAGCACTACGGCGAGTCCTTCTCCATCGCGCGTCGACTGGCCGGTGTCGCGACGATGCCGCAGGTCGTGGCGGCCCTCGGCCCGGCTGGCATGCGCTCGGACTGGCTGATGACCTTGGCGCTGCGCTGGATGGGCAACCTCGTCGACGACGCCGACCGCGACCGCGCCGCGCGGGTATGGCGATGGGCGGGCCGCCGCTCGATCGCGCGAGATGCCCGACCTCCCTTCTCCTGAGCGATTAGGCTCCGTCCGATCCACGGGTGGGGGCGACTACGAAGGCAGGGCATGACGGAGCGCTGGTATCGCCTTGCGAACGGCCTCGGTCGCCTCGCGCTCCGGGGGCTGGCCATCGACGTGCGCGCGACCGGCCCGGAGCACCTGCCGACGACCGGCCCCGTGCTGCTGGCGGCGACGCACGTGTCCTATCCCGACTTCGTCTTCATCGAGAAGGCCGCGATCGAGCGGGGACGTTACGTCCGCTTCATGACCCGCCACGACATCTGGAACCAGCGGGCGCTGGCCGGGCCGATGGACCGGATGCAGCACATCCCGGTCGATCGCGAGGCTCCCGCTGCGGCATACCTCAAGGCGAGGCGGCTGCTGCGCGAGGGCGAGGCCGTGTGCGCTTTTCCCGAGGCCGGCATCTCCTACACCTTCACCGTGCGGTCGCTCATGCGCGGCATCGCCAGCCCGGCCCGCGAGACCGGGGTGCCGGTCGTCCCGGTGGCCATCTGGGGCAGCCAGCGGATCTACAGCGTCGGCCGGGTCGACCGTGCGGGCAAGGCACCGCGGCCCGACTTCACCCGCGGGCGCCGGGTCGACCTCACGTTCGGTGAGCCGATGACGGTCGCGCCGCAGGCCGACCTCACCGAGTGGACTCGGGGCCTCGGCGTTCGCCTGACGGAGCAGCTCGAGGAAATCCGGGGGTCGTGCGCACCACCGCCCACGACCGGGGAGTGGGCGCCGTGGCACCCGGCTCATCTGGGAGGGGCAGCGCCGACCCGGCACGAGGCAAGGGAGCTTGACTCGGTGCCTCGCTCGTCGGTACGTCCGTCGTGGGGTCCGCAGGTGTGCGGGCCCGCTGCTTGCGACGCTGCTCCCAGCTGCCTAGAGGATTGACCACCCAGCTGAGCCATCTCCGCGACCACGGGCTGGCCGGGGCCAGCGCCAGCGCGACGGCACCGATCGTGGTGACCAGCAGTGCGGCGTACGGATGGTCGCCGCTCCACTCGGTGAACCCCTGTGCCTTGGCGGTCTTGATCACGAAGCCGTGGAGCAGGTAGACGTTCATGGTGGCCGCACCCATGGCGGTGAACCAGCCGGCGCGACGCGGGATCAGCGACATCACCGAGAAGGCTCCGATGAGGCCGACCGCCATCACCGACAGGCGCGTCTGCGCGGCCGTCGAGGCCCGGACGTCGAGGTCCTCGTAGCCTGCGTCGTACCAGAGGAAAGCGGTGCGGGCCCAGTCGTCGAGGTCGCGGGAGAGGACGGCGATCAGGACCAGCACCCCGACGGCCGCGACCTTGACCCACGGGTCGTCGAGGTGGCGCAGGTGGCGCGGCTTGAGGTGCAGGCCGAGCACGAAGAACGGCAGCAGGCCCGGGATCCGCGGCAGCATGAACCACTCGGCCGTCCACAGACCGGCAGCCACACTGATCAGGACCGACGCCGGCAGGAAGAGCCAGTGCCGCTTGAGGACCGGCGTCATCAGCCGCCATGCGAACAGGGCGGGGAGATACCACATCGTCCAGTGCGGTTCGAGGTAGAGGACGCCGGGCTCGTGCTCACCGATGCTGACGCGGTAGTAGTACAGAGCCGGCTCGAAGATCAGGTAGGGGATGACCGGGACGTAGAGCAGGCCCTTGAAGTGCCGCGGCGTCCACTCGAACGACTTCGAGAGGTAGCCGCTGATGAAGACGAACGCCGGGATGTGCCAGAAGTAGAGGAAGTCGTAGGCCCAGTTGCTGAAGTGGGTGTCGGGCAGCAGACCCCATGAGTGACCCACGACTACCAGCGTGACGAGCGCCATCTTGGTGTTGTCGAGCCGGGGGTCACGGGTCGTGGATGGCACCCGTCCACGTTACGACACCGACACTCCCTCGGCGGACCCCAGCCGGATGGTTGACTGACGGGCGTGGGTTCCCTGCCGAGACGACAGCGCGTGGCGGCGTACGCCGTGATCATGCGTGTGACCACTGAGCCCGAGGTGCTGCTGTGCCGGCTCGCGCCGCGCATCAGCCGCTCCGAGCTGTGGACCCTGCCCGGTGGCGGCCTCGACCACGGCGAGGACCCGCGCGACGCGCTGCTGCGCGAGATCATCGAGGAGACCGGGCTGCACGCCACCGTCGGCGACACCGCGCGCGTCTACTCCGCACACCTGCCGCGGGCCTCGCGCGACGGTGTGATGACCGACTTCCACGCGCTGCGGATCGTCTACGACGCGTGGGTGCCCACCGACGCCCCGGCTCCGCGCGTCGTCGAGATCAACGGCTCGACCGTGGAGGCGGCCCGGCACCCGCTCGCCAAGGTGGCCGACGGGACGCTGCCCGTCGTGGCGATGGTGGGCGAGGCGCTGGCCGACCATGCGCCCTTCCGGCTGCAGCGGATCGCCGCCTACGCGCTGGTCCGTCGCGGCTCGGCCGTGCTGCTGACGCGTCTCTCCGAGCGCGCCCACCACACCGGCTCGTGGACGCTGCCCGGTGGCGGCGTCGACCACGGCGAGCCACCGGCCTCGGCGCTCGCGCGCGAGGTCGCCGAGGAGTGCGGAGTGACGTGCGAGGTCGGCGCGCTGCTCGACGTGCACGACACCCACTTCTCCGGTACGGCGCCGAGTGGCCGTGTCGAGGACTTCCACGGCGTGCACACGGTCTTCGCGGCCACGGTGCCCGACGGCGCCGAGCCACGCGTCGTCGAGGTCGGCGGCACCACCGACCGGGTGGCGTGGATCGAGGTCGCCGACATCGAGTCCGCCGACCTGCCCGTGCTCGACCTCGTCCACCACGCCCCGGAGCTGAGATGACCGAGACCGTCTTCACCTACGCCGCGCCGGGCCTCAAGTTCGGCAGTGGCGCATCGGCCGAGATCGGCCACGACCTCGTGCAGCTGGTCGGGCCGGTGAGCTCCCCCGGGTGCTGCTGGTGACCGATCCCGGGGTGGCCGCGACCGGGCACCCCGAGCGGATCGCCCGCCGGGTCACGCGACGCGGCTTCGACGTCACGATCTTCGACCGGGCGCGGGTCGAGCCGACCGACGAGTCGCTGGAGGAGGCGATCACGTTCGCCCGCGACGGTGGGCCGTGGCACGCGATCGTCGCCGTGGGTGGGGGTTCTGCGATCGACACCGCCAAGGCCGTGAACCTGTTGGTGACCAACGAGGGTTCGTTGATGGACTACCTCAACGCACCCGTCGGCGGCGGGCGCGCGCCGGCTTCACCTCTGCTGCCGCTGGTCGCCGTACCCACCACGACCGGGACGGGCTCGGAGTCGACGACCATCTGCGTCCTCGACGTGCTCGCGCTCAAGGTCAAGACCGGCATCAGCCACGCCCGGCTGCGCCCGACGCTCGCCGTGGTCGACCCGGACCTGACGATGAGCCAGCCGGCGATGGTGACCGCGAGCTGCGGGATGGACATCTTGTGCCACGCGCTCGAGAGCTACACCGCGCGCTGGTTCGGCGACTTCGACCGCAAGACCCCGGAGCAGCGCGTGCCCTACTGCGGGGCCAACCCGATCGCGGACATGTGGTCGGAGAAGTCCCTGTCGCTGCTCGCCGGCGCCTTCCGGACCGCCGTCCGGGACGGCTCGTCGGTCGAGGCACGCGAGCAGATGGCGCTGGCCGCCACCTTCGCCGGACTCGGCTTCGGCAATGCCGGGGTGCACATCCCGCACGCCAACGCCTACCCGATCGCCGGGCGCGTGCGCGACTACCGACCCGCGGGCTACCCGCAGGACGAGCCGATCGTGCCGCACGGCATGGCCGTGTCCCTGACCGCGCCCGCCGCCTTTGCGCTCACCTTCGAGGCCTCACCGGAGCGGCACCTGCGGGCGGCGTCGCTGCTGGGCTCGACGACGACGGGCCCGGACGCCCTGCCCAACGTGCTCCGGTCGCTGATGCGCGACATCGACATCCCCAACGGGCTCGCCGAGATCGGCTACCTCGACAGCGACGTCGACGACCTCGTCGAGGGCGCGCTCAAGCAGCAGCGGCTCCTCGCGACCGCCCCGCGCGAGGTCACGGGTGAGGACCTCGCTGGCGTCTTCCGTGCGTCCATGGAGCACTGGTAGCGCCGGTAGGATGTGTGGGTGAACCCCCGCCACCGCCGCCTTGTCATCCCGGTCGCGTTGGGGGCACTCATCCTGATCGTCATCGTCGCCGCGCTGTTCTGATGGCGACCGTCCCCCTCGCCGACGCGCTCGACACGGTCCGCGGACACCTCCTCGACCCCGAGGGCCTCGTCCGCGCCGTCGCGTCCGGGCGTCGCAAGGGTCAGGATCTCCCGCAGGTGCAGGCTCGCGCCGTACGCCGCGTGGAGCTCCGCTACGTCGACCTGAAGTCGGGACGCCACCTGCAGGTGACGTCGTTCGACGAGACGCAGGCGCACACGGCCAACTTCGCCGCCGGCAGCGAGGCCGAGGGCGCGGTCGACGCGCTGCTGTCCGAGCCCTTCGGCAACTGGCACGTCGACACGGCGACGCAGACCCACCAGCTGCGCGTCACCAAGAAGCTCGACGCGATCGTCTCCACACAGGACCCGGCCGTGCCGCAGACGGCCGATCGCGGCCACGACCGCGACAAGCAGCGGCTCCTCGCCGAGGACGACCCGGTGTTGGTCGCGCTCGGGATCTCCGACGCGCAGGGGCGGATCAAGCCGACCCGGCAGGCGAAGTACCGCCGCCGGGTCGAGGAGTTCCTCCGGCTCCTCGACTCCTCCATCACCGACGCCCCGGCCAAGGGCCAGCTGCGACAGCCGACCGAGGACGACCCACTGCGGATCGTCGACCTCGGCTGCGGCAACGCCTATCTCACGTTCGCAGCGCAGCGCTTCCCGGGCGTCGTCCGGGATCTCCCGGTGCGTGTCACCGGCGTCGACGTCAAGCAGCAGTCGGCCGACCACAACGCGGGCGTGGCCACGAGGCTCGGCATCGACGCCGACTTCGTCGTCGGTACCATCGGCGACGCGACGCTGCCGCAGCCGCCCGACGTCGTGCTTGCCCTCCACGCCTGCGACACCGCGACCGACGACGACGCTGGCGCGCGCGGTCGAGTGGGGTGCCGGCCCGGTGCTCGCCGCTCCTTGCTGCCACCACGACATCGCGTCCCAGTTGCGTACGGCGAGCACGCCCGCGCCGTACGCCATGCTGACCCGGGACGGGATCCTGCGCGAGCGGTTCGCCGACACCCTCACCGACGCGTTGCGCGCGGCGATCCTGCGCTCGCTCGGCTACCGCGTCGACGTGGTGGAGTTCGTCGAGAGCGCGCACACCCCGCGCAACACGATGTTGCGCGCAACCCGCACCAGCACGGGGGACTCTTCTCGCCGGGACTACGACGAGCTCGTCGCCACCCGGGGTGTGACTCCGAAGCTCGCCTCGCTCCTCGGCGTCCGCCATGGCTGAGCGGTTCCTCCGCGGGCTCGGCGCCGTCGCCGTGCTCACGCCGTTCGTCATCGGCCTCACCGCCGCCGGCACGGGACCGCGACGGGCGCGAGGTCTTCAGCTTCCGGGACAACGAGATCGTCGAGTCCAGCGGGCTCGTCATCGAGGGCGATCGCGCCCACACGATCAACGACTCAGGCGACACCGGCCGCGTCTTCACCGTCGACACGGCGACCGGCGAGACCACGGGCGTCACCTTCTGGGCCGACGGCCCCGAGGACGTCGAGGCCCCGGCACCGGCCGGCCCGGGGCACGTCTGGGTCGCCGACATCGGCGACAACAACGCCAACCGTGACTCGATCGAGGTCACCCGGGTGCCCGTCGGCGACGGCGACCGGACCGTCGACGAGGAGACCATCGACCTCGTCTACCCCGACGGCCAGCGCGACGCCGAGGCGCTGCTGGTGCACCCCGTCACCGGTCGGCTGTACGTCGCCACGAAGGGGTTCTTCGGCGGCGAGCTCTACGCCGCGCCGCCCGAGCTCGCGGACGACGCCCCCAACATGCTCGGGCTGGTCGGCGAGACCACCGGGATCGTCACCGACGGTGCGTTCTTCCCCGACGGGGCGCACCTGATCCTGCGGACCTACACCAACGCTGTCGTCTACACGTTCCCCGACCTCGAGCAGGTCGGCGCCTTCGACCTGCCGCCCCAGCAGCAGGGCGAGGGGATCGCCGCCCCGTCGACCAAGGACGTCTACCTCAGCAGCGAGGGCCAGCAGGCGCCGGTGCTGAAGGTGCCGCTGCCCCGGGACATCAGGGCGGTGCTCTCGCCGACGCCGGTCTCCTCGCCGTCCTCGACCCCGTCCACCGTGGCCGTCCCCGAGCCGGAGGGTGGCGCGAAGGCCGTGGACGACCCGGCGGACGCCGCAGCCGATCGCAGCGTGTGGTGGTGGGTGGTGAGCGGACTGCTCTCCCCGGGTGTCGTGCTCGTGCTGCTGCGCGCTCAAGCCTCGCTGAGCAGCTGGTTCGCAGCGTCATCCGCCGCGCTGGCGGATCGCCGTACGGCGCCTCGCGGGTGGGGGAAGGTGGCGGCACCTGACGCCTCGGGCGCCCGGGTTCATGCGAGGGTGCCGCCACCCCCGGACGGGCGAGGGCGGGCGAGGACGGCCGCACCCGGCAGCAGGCAGGTTCACGGGAATTGACGGTCGACTAGCAACAAATACGCGCGAAGATGGCTATTTCACGAAAATGAACCCTTGACTGTGACTCAGATCACAACAAGTGTGGGGACGCTGAGCCCGTCCCTTTCCCCACGAAATAGAGGTCGACGATGCGCTACCTACCCACGGCGCTTGCACTCACCGCCCTGACCGCCGGACTGCTGGTCGCCGGCCCACCCGCCAGCCCCAGCCCCAGTCGGACCGACCGCGACGGAGGCCTCGAGGTCTACGTCGTCGAGGCCCCTTCCCGCCGACCTCGAGAAGCTCGAGGAGATCGGCGTCGACACCCACCACACCACCCACTCGGAGGCGGCGCGGAACAAGATCCGCCTCGACGCCGTCATCACCGAGGGCCGGGCCGAGACGCTCCGCGCGGCCGGCCTGTCGGTCGTGGTCAAGAAGGTCAACGGCCGCAACGCCTCGGAGGAGGCGGCCCGGCAGAACCTCGTCGGCTACGACGCCTACCGCTCCTACAGCGAGGAGGGCGGCATCGCCGACGAGCTCCGCGGGACGGCCGAGGCCTATCCGGACCTCACCAAGCTCGTCACCCTCGGGAAGAGCGTGACCGGCCAGGACATCCTCGCGCTCAAGGTCACCAAGAACGCCTCGATCCTCAAGGACGGCAAGCGGCCCGCGGTCCTCTACGCCGGAGCCCAGCACGCACGTGAGTGGATCACGCCCGAGATGGTCCGGCGCCTCATGCACCACTACCCGGAGGGCTACGGCACCGACGCCGAGCTGACCGGGCTCGTCGACACGACAGAGCTGTGGTTCCTGCCGGTCGCCAACCCGGACGGCTACGACTTCACGTTCTCCGACGAGCGGCTGTGGCGCAAGAACCTGCGTGACAACAACGACGACGGCACCATCACCCCCGGTGACGGGGTCGACCCCAACCGCAACTTCGCGGTGAAGTGGGGTTGGGACAACGAGGGCTCCTCGCCCGTCCCCGACAGCGAGACCTATCGGGGGGCCGGCCCCAACTCCGAGCCCGAGACCCGGGCGCTCGACTCGCTCTTCGACCGGATCGGCTTCGAGTTCTTCATCAACTACCACTCCGCGGCCGAGCTGCTGCTCTACGGCATCGGCTGGCAGGTCAGCACACCCTCGCCCGACGACGTGATCTACGAGGCCATGGTCGGCGACGACGCCAACCCCGCCGTCCCCGGCTACGACCCGGACATCTCGGCCGAGCTCTACACGACCAACGGCGACACCGACTCCCACGCCACGGTCGAGAACGGCACCTTGGGCTTCACCCCCGAGATGACCACGTGTGAGACCGTCTCGGCGTCGATCCCCGACGACGAGTGGTTGCCCGAGGACTGCATCAGCGGCTTCAACTTCCCCGACGACGAAGGGCTGATCCGGGCCGAGTTCGAGAAGAACATCCCGTTCGCGCTCGCGGTCGCCAAGTCGGCCCACGACCCCGACGACCCGGTCTCGGTGGTCGGCCGGACGGCAGCAGACCAGTGTCCGACCCGTTCGAGGTCTCGCACGGCACCACCCAGCCGGTCGCGGTCACCGCGAAGAAGGCGATCAAGGACCTGCGCCTGGTCTACTCCGTCAACGAAGGGCCGGCCACGTCGGTCAAGACGTCCCAGTGGACGGGCGGTGAGCGCTACGGCGACACCCACCACGACTACTACGCCGAGTTCAGGGGAACCGTCACCGGCACCTCGCCCGGTGACTCGGTCGAGGTCCGCTTCACCGGGTTCAAGCCCGGCGTCGGCCCGGTCAGCAGCGACCCCTTCACCTACGAGGTCGCCGACGACATCGGCGGCGACGTGCTGATCCCGGCCGCCGAGGACGTCACCGGTCTCAGCCCTGCCCGGGGGCGTGACCACCGCGAAGTACGCCGACGACTACGCCGCCGCACTGACCGCTGCCGGCTACAGCTCCGACGTCTACGACGTGGACGCCAACGGCCGCACCCAGCCGCACCACCCGGGCGTGCTGGGTCACTACGACGCGATCGTGTGGGAGTCGGGCGACGACATCATCACCCGGGCTCCGGGGCAGGTGGGCGGCACGGCCGACAAGCTCGCGCTGGACATCGAGCTCTCGGTGCGCGACTACCTCAACGAGGGCGGGAAGGCCCCGGTGACCGGTCAGTACAACCAGTTCGCGCAGGCCGCCAACGGGGTCTACGACTACAACCCGTTCGCGCCTCCGCAGTGCACCACGCCGGACACGTATCCCTGCCTGCCGCTGTTCAACGACTTCATGCAGTACTGGCTCGGTGCCTACAACTACGTGAGCGACGGCGGCACCGGTGAGGACGGACCGTTCCCGGTCACCGGGGCGGCGGGTGCCTTCGACGGGTTCGCCGGCACGTTCAACGGCGGCGACTCGGCCGACAACCGAGCCCACACGGCGTCGCTGCTGGCGACCTCGAGCTTCCTGCCCGAGGCCGACTTCCCGCAGTTCGCCAGTGCCGCACCCCTCAAGTGGGGCCGGCCCGGCGCGGCGCCGTACGACCCGCACACCGGCGAGTGGTTCATGTTCAGCCAGTGGGCCGACCAGGGGCTGGAAGCGGCTGACGCGGACGGTCGACCTGACCGGCGCCACGTCCGGGTCGCTGGGCTTCCAGCTGTCGCACGACACGGAGCTCGACTGGGACTACGTCATCGTCGAGGCACACCCGGTCGGCTCCGACGACTGGACCACGCTGCCGGACGCCAACGGCCACACAGGGCAGGGCACCGGCGACTCGTGCGACTCGGGCTGGGTGGACATCCACCCGTTCGTGGCCCACTACCGGGGTGCCGACTGCTCGCCCATCGGCACCACGGGTGAGTGGCACGCGGCCACGGGCAACAGCGCCGGATGGCAGGAGTGGGACGTCGACCTGTCGGCCTACGCCGGCCAGCAGGTCGAGGTGTCCATCAGCTACCTCACCGACTGGGGCACCCCGGGGCCTCGGCGTCTTCGTCGACGACACCGAGGTGCTGGTCGACGGGGCGCTGACGGCGACCTCCTTCGAGGACGGACTCGGCGGCTGGACCCGGGCGCCGGCCCCCGAGGGTTCGCGGGTGACGAACAACTGGGCCCGCACCCAGAAGGCCTTCGAGGAGGGTGCTGCCACCACGACCGAGGACACGGTGTTCACGGGCTTCGGTGCGGAGGGCCTGACCACGGCGGAGATGCGCAGCGACTTCGTCGGCCGGGCCATGGATCACCTCCTGGACTGATCCGTTCGCAAGACCCTGCACGGCAGCCCCCGGCGTTCGCGCCGGGGGCTACCTGTGCGGACATGCCTCGCCTGCGCCGCACGTCCACGGACCAACCGGGCTGGAGCAGGCGGCGGGCGGGCAAGGGCTTCACCTTCGTCGACGACCACGGGAAGGCGCTGACCGGTGCCGACCGACAGCGCTGCCGCGACCTCGTCATCCCGCCGGCGTGGACGGACGTCTGGATCACACCGCACGCCAACGGGCACCTGCAGGCGGTCGGCACCGACGACGCCGGGCGAAGGCAGTACCTCTACCACCCGGACTGGCGCACCAGCCGTGACGCGGAGAAGTATGCCCGGCTCGTCGACTTCGGCAAGGCGCTGTCGCGGGCGCGGGAGCGCGTGCTCACCGACCTCGACGCCGAGGGGATGTCACTGGAGCGAGCTTGCGCGGTCGCCGTACGCCTCCTCGACCCGGGCTGCTTCCGTATCGGCAACGACGTCTACGCCGACACCAACGGCAGCTTCGGCCTCACCACCCTGCGCAAGGAGCACGTGACCGGGCGTGGAGGCACGCTCACCTTCCGGTTCACGGGCAAGTCGGGGATCGAGCACAGCATCGACATCGACGACGCCCCGACCGTCGTCGCGCTCGACATCATGCGACGTCGTCGCGGTGGCAGCGAGCAGCTGCTGGCGTGGAAGGACGGCACGCGCTGGCGCGACCTCGACTCCAGCCGAGTCAACGACTACGTGCGCGAGGCGACGGGGATCGAGGCCACGGCCAAGGACTTCCGCACTTGGCACGCCACCGTGCTCGCCGCGGTGTCGCTGGCCGAGACCGACGAGCCGGGGGAGACGAAGGCGTCGCGCAAGCGCGCGGTCACGAGGGCGATGAAGGAGGTCGCCGAGTTCCTCGGCAACACCCCAGCACTCGCGCGTTCGGCGTACGTCGACCCGCGCGTCATCGAGGCCTACGAGTCCGGCTCCACGATCACCAACGCGGCCCGACGCTCGTCCGGGACCTCTGACGAGCGGCAGGCCGCGCTGGAGCGGGCGACACTGAAGTTGTTGCGGGAACGCTAGAGCTGACCCACGACGTAGTCGATCGCGCCGGTGAGCTTCTCGACGTCGGACGGGTCGATCGCGGGGTACATCGCGATCCGCAGCTGGTTGCGACCGAGCTTGCGGTAGGGCTCGGTGTCGACGACGCCGTTGGCGCGCAGCGCCTTGGCGATGAGCGCGGCGTCGATGTTGTCGTCGAAGTCGATGGTGCCGATGACGAGCGAGCGGTGCGTCGGGTCCTCGACGTAGGGCGTCGTGTAGGCCGTCTTCTCGGCCCAGCCGTAGAGCGCGTCGCTCGAGGCGGTGGTGCGCCTGACCATGCCGGTGAGGCTGCCGTTGGCGTTCATCCAGTCGAGCTGCTCGGCCATCAGGAAGAAGGTGGCGATCGAGGGGGTGTTGTAGGTCTGGTTGAGGCGCGAGTTGTCGACCGCGGTCGGCAGGTCGAAGAAGGCGGGGATGAACCGGCCGGACGCCTTGATCTCGTCGACGCGGGCCAGCGCCTTCGGCGACATGATCGCGAACCAGATGCCGCCGTCGGAGGCGAAGCACTTCTGCGGCGCGAAGTAGTAGACGTCGACCTCGTTGAGGTCGACGGGCAGGCCGCCGGCACCCGAGGTGGCGTCGATCAGGACCAGCGCGTCGTCGGCGGCACCCGCGGGGTGGATGACCGGTGCCATGACGGCCGTCGAGGTCTCGTTGTGCGCCCGGGGCGTAGACGTCGACGCCCTCCTCGGCGACGGCGTCGGGACGGGTGCCCGGGTCGGAGTTGATGATCGAGGGCGCGGCCAGCCACGGAGCGTCGGTGGCGGCCTTGGCGAACTTGCTCGAGAACTCGCCGAAGGTCAGGTGCTGCGACTTCTCGCGGATCAGGCCGAAGGTGGCGATGTCCCAGAAGGACGTCGCGCCGCCGTTGCCGAAGACGACCTCGTAGCCCTCGGGCAGGTCGAAGAAGGTGGCGAGGCCCTCGCGGACGCGGCCGACAGTGTTCCTCACCGGAGCCCGGCGGTGCGAGGTGCCCATGAGGGACGCACCGGTCGCGGCGAGCGCGTCGAGGTGGCTGGTCTGGATCTTCGAGGGCCCGGCGCCGAAGCGGCCGTCGGCGGGGAGGAGCTCGGTGGGGATCGTGATGGCGTCGGTCACCGGAGGTGCCTTTCCCGGAGTCGTGCGGAGAGGAAACCTGACGACGCTGTCAGCGGCGCCAGCCTCTCATACGATGCCACCATGAGTGATGCCTGCGTCTCAGGGAGCGTCGACCTCAGGCAGGTCCCGATCGGTGATCCCCGACGCGCAGGCCCTGATCGATCAGGTGCAGGAGGAGTACGTCGTCCGCTACGGCGGACGCGACGAGTCGCCCATCGACCACACCGAGTTCGTCTCGCCCCGGGGCGCGTTCTTCGTCGGCCACCTCGACGGTGTCCCGGTCGTTTCCGGTGCGTGGCGTCGGCGTACGGACGTCGTCTTCGCCGGCACCACCCACACGGCCGAGATCAAGAGGATGTACGTCGTGCCAGCCGCGCGTGGCCTCGGGCTGGCGCGGCGGATGCTGGCGCACCTCGAGGAGACCGCGCGCGCGGCTGGGGCCGAGGCGATGATCCTCGAGACGGGGCTCATGCAGCCGGAGGCGATCGGGCTCTACGAGTCGGTGGGCTACACCGAGATCGCGGGCTTCGGCCACTACCGCGACGCGCCGCTCAACCTGTGCCTCGGGAAGTCGCTCCCGGCGTGTCCAGCCGACACGCCGACGTTCGAGTGACATTTTGCCCCAATCGCCCCCGCAATCCCACCGGCACCTCTAACCTCCTGCCGTGCGCAAGGGACTCGTGGTGCTGGTGACGGCGGCGTTGCTGTCGTGCCTGACGACCCCGCCCACGCAGGCGAGGTACGTCATGCCGGTCGACGGCTATGCGACCTACCAGCCGCAGAAGTCGTGCTCGACCACCGACAAGCCCGGCACCGTCGCGCTCGGCCAGTGGCTCTCCGCGCGCGGTGGCGCGCACGGCGGGACGCTGCGCAGCTGTCGCGCCGGTGGCCGCTCCGAGCACAAGGACGGGCGCGCGTTCGACTGGACGCTGGATGCGACCAGCATCGACGACGAGGCGACCGCCCGGGCCTTCATCACCGAGGCCTTCGCCGACGACGAGCTCGGCGACACCGACGCGCTCGCGCGACGGATGGGGATCATGTACGTCATCTGGAACGACAAGATCTACTCCGCGTGGGACGGCTTCGAGCCGCGCAACTACCTCAACGGCTCCTGCCGCTCGCGCAAGACCTGCTCGAAGACGCTGCGCCACCGCGACCACATGCACATCTCGCTGAGCAAGGCCGGGGCCATGGCGCAGACGAGCTGGTACGTCGAGCGCGCGGCCGTTTCCTAGAGCAGCCCGACGACCGGGCCGAGCGCCAGCGCGCCGACGGCGATCGGGACGGCGACGATCAGTGCGCCCCGGTCGAGCGCGCCCCGGATCTGGGCGGAGACCATGCCGTCGATCCTGTTCTCGAGCCGGTCGCTGGTGGCGTCCCAGTCGACCTGGTTGCCCGTGGTCTCCAGCTCGACGGCGGCGATCGCGCCCACGCGCTGGTAGACCTGCTTCTTGGCGAACTTGCTGACGAAGCCGAGGACGCCGGAGCGCTCCTTGCCCAGCACCTTGGCGGCGCCGATCACGCGGCCGGACGCGGCGTCGATGGCGTTGCCGCCGATGCCGCCGGTCACCCGGTCCGCGCCGCGGGCCACGTCGAGCACGCCCTCGAGGGCGTGCGAGGCGACGTTGGCCTCGTCGTTGGCGGCGATGATCGCGGCGCCGGCCGCGCGGTAGACGCCGAGGTAGGTGGACGCGATCGCGGTGGCGATGGTGATCAGCACCGCCATCAGCAGCACCCGCAGCCACGAGTCCGACAGCAGGTAGACCATCGTGCCGACGACCGCGATCAGGACCGCGCCGAAGATCGTGCCCTTCACGGCGGTCTGCAGGACGCTGCCGGCCGTGGCCTTGAGGGAGGCGACGAGGGAGTCCTCGACGACCTGCTTCGCATTGCTGAGGGCGCCGGACATGGGTTCCACCTTTGCGTCGAGTTGGTGGAAGTAAAGCAGCGAAATGGACAGCGGTACCTCACCGCCACGACGTGACCGTGAAGTACCGCTGTCGTGCGAGCCTGCGGGCTACTTGGCCCAGTCGGCGTTCCAGCCGTCGACCTCGCTGGCCGGGCGCGAGGCCGGGCCGGTGTAGATCGCGGACGGGCGGATCAGGCGACCGGTGCGCTTCTGCTCCCGGGATGTGTGCCGACCAGCCACCCGTGCGGGCGCAGGTGAACATCGAGGTGAACATGTTGGCCGGCACCTCGGCGAAGTCGAGCACGATGGCGGCCCAGAACTCGACGTTCGTCTCGAGCACGCGGTCGGGACGACGCTCGCGCAGCTCCTTGAGCGCGGCCTGCTCCGGGGCCTCGGCGACGGCGTAGCGAGGAGCGTTCAGCTCCTTCGCCGTACGGCGCAGGACGCGCGCGAGGGTCCTCGGCGCGGTAGACGCGGTGGCCGAAGCCCATCAGCCGCTCGCCGGAGTCGAGGAGACCCTTGACGTAGGCCGTGGCGTCGCCGGACTTCTCGACGTCCTCGATCATCGTGAGCACCCGGGCCGGGGCGCCGCCGTGAAGCGGGCCGCTCATGGCACCGATGGCACCGGAGAAGGCGGCCGCCACGTCGGCGCCGGTCGAGGTGATGACGCGCGCGGTGAACGTCGAGGCGTTCATGCCGTGCTCGGCGGCGGAGGACCAGTAGGCGTCGATCGCGTGGGCGTGGTGGGGGTCGGCCTCACCGCGCCAGCGGATGAGGAACTTCTCCGCGAGCGTCGAGCCCTCGTCGACGAGGCGCTGCGGGACGACGGGCAGGTGCAGGTCGCGGGCCGACTGGCCGGCGTAGGACAGCACCATGACGGCGACGCGGGCGAGGTCCTCGCGGGCCTGCTCGTCGGAGATGTCGTAGGTCTGGCCGAAGCCGAACTGGGGCGCGAGCATCGCGATCGTGGCCCGGACGTCGACGCGCACGTCGCCCGTGTGGACGGGGAGGCTGAAGGCCTCGGCCGGCGGCAGGCCGGGGGTGTAGGAGCCGTCGATCAACAGGCCCCAGATGTTCTCGAACGGCACGCGGCCGACGATGTCCTCGATGTCGACGCCGCGGTAGCGAAGCGCCGATCCTTCCTTGTCCGGCTCGGCGATCTCAGTTTCGAAAGCGACGACTCCCTCGAGCCCGTGGTGGACCTCAGTCATGCGGCAGACGCTCCTTTGCGTATGGCGTAGGGCTCGCCCCTAACGTGCTCGCGAGCCGACTAATTGTGCACCCGTCTTTCGACCGGGTCATCACCGAGGCCCATTAGGGTTCGGTCATGGACCTGGGATCGATGCTCGGCAAGCTCGACGGACAGGGCGGCGACTTCGCCGACCTCCTCCAGCTGCTCACCAACAACAAGGAATCGCTCGCGATGCTGGGCCGGTTGCCCGACTACCTCGAGAAGATCGCCTCCGGCCCGGCGGGCGCGGGGGAGCAGGCGAGGACGGCCTCCGTCTCGCTCGTCGGCGACGACGGCAGCTCCGGGCTCAAGGGCACGCTCGCCGACTCCAGCGATGCCCCGGCCAAGATCGTGACCTCGATCGGCAACGGCGCCGCGCGCATCGCCGACGCGGCCGAGTCTGCGGCCAAGGTGCCGCTGATGGACGGGCCGGCGTCACGGCTGGCGAGCGCGGCGGAGGAGATGAGCGGTGCCACCGAACAGCTCGGCAGGCTCGCCGAGGCGATGGACCAGATCGGCGAGACGCTCGCCCGTGTCGGCGTCGCGCTGGCCCGGCTCGGCGACCACCTCGACGACTCGGGCGCCCGGGCCCGCGGCTTCGCCGAGCTGGGATGAGCCGTTCGCACGGCGAGCCCGTCGACCTCGCTGCGCTTCGTGCGGAGTACGCCGATGGCGGGCTCGACGTCGGTGACCCGGCCGACGATCCGTTCTCGATGTTCCGGCGCTGGCTGGGCGAGGCGATGGACGCCGGGCTGCACGAGCCCAACGCGATGGTGCTCAGCACGGTCGGTGACGATGCCCGTCCGTCGTCGCGGATGGTGCTGCTGAAGGGGCTCGACG
Organism: Nocardioides sp. B-3; assembly: GCF_024703895.1. Classification (GTDB taxonomy): domain Bacteria; phylum Actinomycetota; class Actinomycetes; order Propionibacteriales; family Nocardioidaceae; genus Nocardioides. The sequence continues at coordinate 1,152,239 of NZ_CP087968.1, read as the reverse complement.
AGCGCGGCTTCGTGCTCTTCACCAACCACACCTCGCGCAAGGCCGACGACCCGGCCGCCAACCCGCAGTGCGCGCTGCTCTTCCCGTGGCACCCGCTCGAGCGGCAGGTGCGCATCGAGGGGACCGCCTCGGTGCTCGAGCGCGAGGCGGTCGAGGCCTACCACCGCTCGCGGCCACGACCTGCCCAGCTCGGCGCGTGGGCCAGCCTGCAGTCACGGCCCGTCGCGTCGCGTGAAGAGCTCAATGCGGCGTACGACGAGATGGTCAGGCGGTTCGAGGGGCGCGACGTCCCGGTGCCCGATCACTGGGGCGGCTACCGGGTCGAGCCGGAGACGGTGGAGTTCTGGCAGGGGCGCCCGGGGCGGATGCACGACCGGCTCGTCTACGAGCGCGACGGCGCGGGCTGGCGGATCCAGCGGCTGGCTCCGTAAAAGGAGTTGGTGAGTGAGCGCTCACTCACTACAGTTGCGGGCGTGAAGACCCGAGCCACTCCCATGTCGCCCGACGACCGGCGGCTCGCCCTCGTCGAGGCGACCGTGCCGCTGCTCCTCGAGCACGGTCGGACCGTCACGTCCGGGCAGATCGCCGAGGCCGCGGGCGTGGCCGAGGGCACGATCTTCCGGGTCTTCGACTCCAAGGGCGACCTGGTCTCCGCGGCGCTCGACCACGCCTTCGACATGGCGCCCTTCCTCGACGACCTGCGCCGGATCGATCCCGACCAGCCTCTGCGGGCACTGGTCTCCGACGTCGTGACCCTGCTCCAGATCCGCTTCCGCGGCATCTTCGAGCTGATGACGGCGGTCGGCATGGTCGGCCCGCCCAGCGCACGCAAGCACATGCACCATCACCGCGAGGAGGCCGCCGCGATCATGGTCGGCCTGCTCGCTCCGCACGCCGACGAGCTCGCCGTACCCGTCTCCGAGTTCGTCCACATCACCCGGCTGCTGACCTTCTCCGGCAGCCATCCGCACCTCTCGGACGGTCGCATCCTCACGACCGACGAGATCGTCAGCACCGTCCTCGACGGCCTGCACAGCAAGGATTCCTGATGCTGCTCCGCCTCGTCCGCACCCGCCTCGCGCCCTACAAGGGACCGATCGCGATCATCGTGGTGCTCCAGCTCATCGGCACGCTCGCGATGCTCTACCTCCCGAGCATCAACGCCGAGATCATCGACAAGGGTGTCGTCACCGGCGACACCGACTTCATCATGCAGCGCGGCTCCCTGATGCTCGCGATCTCGCTCGCGCAGGCCGCGTGCTCGGTGGTCGCCGTCTGGTTCGCGGCGCGTACGGCGATGGGCTTCGGTCGCGACGTCCGGGCCCAGATCTTCGCGCGGGTCGGCCTCGTTCTCGGCCCGTGAGGTCAACCACTTCGGCGCCCCGTCGCTGATCACGCGCGAGACCAACGATGTCCAGCAGGTGCAGATGCTGGTGCTGCTGGGCTTCACCATGATGGTGTCGGCGCCGATCATGATGGTGGGCGCGATCGTGATGGCGACGCGCGAGGACGTCGGCCTGTCGTGGCTGATCGTGGTCACGGTGCCGGTCCTCGGCGGCCTGATCGGCTTCATCGTCACTCGCATGGTGCCGAGCTTCCGGGTGATGCAGGAGAAGATCGACGAGGTCAACCGCCTGCTGCGTGAGCAGATCACCGGCATCCGCGTGGTGCGCGCGTTCGTCCGCGAGGAGCACGAGACGGAGCGGTTCAGCCGGGCCAACCGGGACCTCACCCGGGTCTCGATCCGGGCCGGTCGCTGGCAGGCAGGGATGTTCCCGGTGGTGATGCTGGTGGCCAACGTCGCCTCGGTCGCGGTGCTGTGGTTCGGCGGGCACCGGGTGGAGACGGGCGAGATGCAGGTCGGTGCCCTGACCGCCTACTTGTCCTACCTGATGCAGATCATCATGAGCGTGATGATGGGGACCTTCATGATGATGATGATCCCCGGGTCGGCCGTGTGTGCCGACCGGATCATGGAGGTGCTCGACACCGAGTCGGGCGTCGTTCCGGCCGTCGACCCCGTCACCACCCTCACCGAGCGCGGCACCCTCGTGCTCGACGACGTGACCTACGCCTACCCCGGCGCCGACGAACCGGTCCTGCGCAATGTCGACCTCGCCGCCCGACCGGGTCAGACCGTCGCGATCATCGGCTCCACGGGCGCCGGCAAGACGACACTGATCAACCTCGTGCCGCGGCTCTTCGACGTGACCGACGGCCGCGTGCTCGTGGACGGCGTCGACGTACGCGCACTCAAGCCCGAGCTGCTCTGGTCGACGCTCGGCTCCGGTCCCGCAGAAGGCGTTCCTCTTCAGCGGCACCATCGCCAGCAACCTGCGGCACGGCCTGCCCGATGCGACCGAGGAGCAGATGTGGGACGCGCTCGAGATCGCGCAGGCACGCAACTTCGTCGAGGAGCTGCCTGACGGCCTGCAGTCGGCCGTCGCCCGGGGCGGCACCAACTTCTCCGGCGGCCAGCGCCAGCGGCTCGCGATCGCGCGGGCCGTCATCCGCAGGCCCGAGATCTACCTGTTCGACGACTCGTTCTCGGCCCTCGACCTGACCACCGACGCGCGGCTGCGAGCGGCGCTGAAGCCGGTGACCCGCGAGGCCACCGTCGTGATCGTCGCCCAACGCGTGTCCACCATCCGTGATGCCGACGTGATCGTCGTCCTCGACGACGGCGGCGTCGTCGGTCGCGGCACCCACGAGGAGCTCGTCGACACCTGCGAGACCTATCGCGAGATCGTCGAGTCCCAGCTCACCGCAGAGGAAGCAGCATGAGCACCACCACGACGTCGCAGCAGCCTCCGAAGCCCACGTCCGCCGAGCTCGCGGCCACCGACCTGAAGGAGACAGAGCGCATCCGGGCCCCGGCCGGCGGCCCCGGTCGCGGCCCGATGGCCGGCGGCATGGTCGGCGGGAAGGCCAACACCTTCGGACCGTCCATCAAGCGACTGATGGCGCGCATGGCGCCGTACCGGATCAAGACGATCGCGGTCATCGCGCTCACCGTCGTCAGTGTGCTCGCCAACGCGGTCGGGCCGCGGGTGCTCGGGCGCGCGACCGACCTGATCTTCAACGGCCTGATCGGTGGCGACCTGCCTGCCGGCCTGACCAAGGCCGAGGTCGTCGAGCTGTTGCGCTCCCGGGGCAACGACAAGAAGGCCGACCCGGTGGCCGGCATGGCCCTCGTGCCCGGCCGGGGCATCGACTTCGACGCCGTCGGCCGGGTGTTGCTGGCTGTGCTGGCCCTGTATGTCGGGGCGTCGGTGATCGCCTTTGGATCGCGGGCTACCTCCTCAATGACGTGGTGCAGGGGACCGTGCGCCAGATGCGCGACGAGGTCGAGGAGAAGGTCAAGCGCTGCCGCTGAGCTATTTCGACCGCCAGCCGCGCGGCGAGCTGCTCAGCCGGGTCACCAACGACATCGACAACGTCAGCCAGACCCTCCAGCAGACGCTGAGCCAGCTGCTCACCTCCGTGCTCACGGTCGTCGCGCGTGCTGTCGATGATGTTCTGGATCTCGCCGGTGCTGGCGCTCGTCGCGCTGATCACGGTGCCCATCTCGATGGTCGTGACCGGGCAGGTGATGAAGCGCTCGCAGGGCATGTTCGTCGCGCAGTGGCGCCGTACCGGCCGCCTCAACGCGCACATCGAGGAGACCTTCTCCGGGCACGCGCTGGTCAAGGTCTACGGCCGCCGGGGCGAGGCCGAGCGGGTCTTCGCGGAGGAGAACGACGAGCTGTGGAAGGCGTCTTTCGGTGCCCAGTTCGTGAGCGGACTGATCATGCCGATCATGATGCTGGTGGGCAACCTCAACTACGTCGTGATCGCGGTCCTCGGTGGCCTGCGGGTCGCCAGCGGCACCATGTCCCTCGGTGAGGTGCAGGCATTCATCCAGTACTCCCGCCAGTTCACCCAGCCGCTGACCCGGGTCGCCTCGATGATGAACCTGATGCAGTCGGGCGTCGCGTCGGCCGAGCGGGTCTTCGAGCTGCTCGACGCGGTGGAGCAGTCGCCCGAGGCGACGGGCGCTCCGGCCCCAGCCGCTTCGCGTCACGGCGAGGTGCGCTTCGAGGACGTCTCTTTCTCGTACGTCGCAGACCGCCCGCTCATCGCCGGGCTGTCGCTCGTCGCGCACCCCGGCCAGACCGTCGCCATCGTCGGCCCGACCGGGGCCGGCAAGACGACCCCCGGTCAATCTCGTGGAGCGCTTCTACGAGCTCGACGGGGGCCGGATCACCCTCGACGGCGTCGACATCGCCTCGATGCCGCGCTCGGCGCTGCGCTCGCAGATCGGCATGGTGCTCCGGGACACCCGGCTGTTCGCCGGCACCATCCGCGACAACATCGCCTACGGCCGCCCGTCCGCCTCGGAGGAGGAGATCCTGCGTGCCGCCCGGGCGACGTTCGTGGACCGCTTCGTCCACTCGTTGCCCGACGGCTACGACACCGTGATCGACGAGGAGGGGGCCAACCTGTCGGCGGGGAGCGTCAGCTCATCACCATCGCGCGAGCCTTCCCGGCCGCGCCGGACCTGCTGATCCCGGACGAGGCCACGTCGTCGGTCGACACCCGCACCGAGCTGCTGCTGCAGCAGGCGATGGCCGCCCTGCGCACCGACCGGACCTCGTTCGTGATCGCCCACCGGCTCTCCACGATCCGCGACGCCGACTTGATCCCGGTGTTGGAGGACGGCGCGATCGTCGAGCAGGGCAACCACGACTCGCTGCTCGCGGCGGACGGCGCCTACGCCCGGCTCTACCGCTCGCAGTTCGCTGCGGCGGCTGCGTAGTTCGCCGTACGAACCGTGCTCCCGGACGGGAGCCGCGACATCCGGGGAGATGGATTTCCACTCGTGCGAGTGGAAATCCATCTGGGGTTGAGCGTGGGAGCGCCGATCGAGCCCTGAACTTCCACTCGTGCGAGTGGAACTTCACCGGGCCGCGCGGAAGGCTGTTGGGGGAGGGTGAAATGGCGCGAACAAATGCGTTGAGCAGTCGTGGGCCGCGGCGTACGGTTGCAGCACACGGAAAGGAGGTGGTCCGAGAAATGAAGTCTTTTCGGATGAGTGAGGTGGCTGCCCGCTAGGCAGCAAACCGTCGTCGACGACAGCGCCGGCGAATTCCAAGCAGTCACCCGACCCGCAGGCCCCGGATTTCATCCCCCGGATCGCCCCTTCACTGGGGCAGGCCTGCGGGTCGCTGCATGGTGCGGTGCGTCGATGCGCGTGACGGAGCCCACCGCGCCGAGGGAGCGGAACATTGCCCCTCTGGGAATATAGTTGTCATTGACAACCTTATGACCACCATGAATCGAGCTTCCGTGTCGACCGCCTCAGCACCCGCGTCACCGGCCACCGCCGAGCAGTCCGGCCAGATGACCCACCGCGAGGTGATGGAAGCACTCAGCGGCCTGTTGCTCGCGATGTTCGTCGCGATGCTCTCCAGCACCGTCGTGTCCAACGCCTTGCCGGCGATCGTGACCGACCTCGAGGGCAGCCAGACCGGATACACACGGGTGGTCGTCGCGACCCTGCTGACCATGACCGCGACCACGCCGATCTGGGGCAAGCTCGCGGACCAGTTCTCCAAGAAGCTTCTCGTCCAGAGCGCTCTCGTCATCTTCTCGATCGGCTCCGTCATCGCCGGCCTCGCGCCCTCGATGGAGGTGCTGATCGGCGCCCGCGCGATCCGGGGGCTCGGCGTCGGTGGCCTGACCGCACTGGTCCGAGTCGTGATCGCGACGATGGTCTCGCCGCGGGAGCGCGGTCGCTACAGCGGCTACATCGGCGCGGTGTTCGCCCTCGCCACCGTCAGCGGCCCGCTCGTCGGCGGTCTGCTCGTCGATTCCGTCGGCTGGCGCTGGTGCTTCTACGCCGGTCTCCCGGTCGCGCTGCTCGCCTTCGTGGTGCTCCAGAAAACGCTGCACCTGCCGGTGATCAAGCGCGAGGTCCACATCGACTACCTCGGCGCCACGCTGCTGATGGGTGGCGTCTCGTTGCTCCTCGTCTGGGTGTCGCTCGCCGGCAACCAGTTCTGCCTGGGGCTCCACCACCAGCATCGGCCTCGTCGTCGCCGGCCCGGCCGTGATCGTCGGCGCGGTCGTCGTCGAGGAGTACGTCGCCAAGGACCCGATCATCCCGCTGCGCCTGTTCAAGGACCGGACGACCAGCCTCGCCACCGGAGCCTCGGTGCTGATCGGGGTGGCCATGTTCGGCGCGACCGTCTACCTCTCGCAGTACTTCCAGCTCGCCCGCGGCATGTCGCCGACGACGGCCGGCCTGATGTCGATCTGCATGGTCGGCGGCCTGCTCGTCTCGAGCATCATCAGTGGCCGGCTCATCACCGCGACCGGCAGGTGGAAGAACTTCCTCATCGGCGGCATGGTCTTCGTGATCGTCGGCCCGGCGCTGCTCTCGACCATCGACGACACCACCCACCTCGTGGTCGTCGGCGGCTACATGGCGATCCTCGGTCTCGGCCTCGGTGCAACGATGCAGAACACCGTCCTCGCCGTGCAGAACAGCGTCGCCGCGGCCGACCTCGGTTCCGGCTCAAGCCCGGTCGCGTTCTTCCGCTCCATGGGCGGCTCCGCCGGCGTCGCGGCACTCGGCGCGGCCCTGAGCCACCGGGTCTCCGACCACGTCCGCACCGGCCTGACCGCGCTCGTGAAGGCCGGCACGATCCCGGCCTCCGCGCTCGGCGCCGACTCCCACGGCATCCCCGACCACGGACACCCTGTCGCCGCCCGTGCGACAGGTCTTCGAGCACGCCTTCGGCGAGGCGACCGGACACCTGTTCCTGATCGCGCTGCCGTTCGCCATACTCTCCCTGCTGCTGTTGCTCTTCATCGAGGAGAAGCCGATGCGCACGACCGTGCTCCGCGACGACGAGATCGCTGCTGCCGCGCCCGAAGCGACCGTCGACCTGTGACCGGGGCCGACCGCGAGCGGACGATCCTCGACCTCGAGGTCGAGCTGTCGCGGCTCATCCGCCGGGTGCGGCGGGTCGTCGCCGAACGCGCGGACCATCCACCACGACCTGAGCCCGGCCGGCTACCTGATCCTCGCCCACATGATCGAGCAGGGAACCGTCCGCGCCTCGGCCGTTGTCGAGGCGTTCCACCTCGACAAGGGCGCCGTCAGCCGGCACGTCCAGACCCTCGTCGACTTCGGGCTCGCGGCCAAGGAGCGCGACCCCGACGACGGGCGTGCCACGGGTCGTCAGCCCGACGGAGGAGGGCCGCGCGCGGATGGCCGACCTCGCCAACGAACGCCGCGAGGCCCGGGGGCGCCGGCTCGAGGACTGGTCGGACGACGAGTTGGAGGCCTTCGTCGCGACCCTCTGTCGCTACAACACCAGCCTCGACGACTTCTGAGCCGCGTCAGCGCAGCCAGACCGCCGTGTTCGCGGGCAGCTCGCCCGTGACCGGACCGCTCGCGAGCAGCACCTCGCCGGCCGGCAACGGCACCGGCCGCTGCTCGCAGTTGAGCACCACCGTCACGTCGCCGCGGCGGAACGCGAGCACGTCGCTGCCCAGACCGGCCACCATCTCGACGCCGTCCCCGACGCCGGCGAGCACGTCTCGGCGAGCGGCGAGCGCCGTACGGTAGAACTCCAGCGTCGAACCAGCGCGCCCGCTCTGCGCCTCCGCGGTGAGCGGCGCCCAGTCCGCGGGCTGGGGCAGCCACGGCTGGGAGTCGCCCGGTCCGAAGGCGTACGGCGCAGCGTCACCGCCCCGGGGCATCGGCACCCGGCAGCCGTCGCGCCCGACCTCGCCGGTGCGGAACCACGACGGGTCCCGGCGGGCCGCGGGTGGCACGTCGACCTGCTCGAGACCCAGCTCCTCGCCCCGGTAGAGGTAGGAGGCGCCGGGCAGCGCCAGCATCGTCAGGGTCGCGGCACGCGCCCGGGCCGAGCCGATCGCGCCGCCGCCGTAGCGGGTGGTGTGGCGCACGACGTCGTGGTTGGAGAGCACCCACGTCGGAGCCGAGCCGACGGGGGCGACCGCGGCCGGGGTGCCGGTGATGACCTCGGCGAACGCCTCCGCCGACCAGTCCGCGAGCAGCCACGCGAAGTTGAATGCCCGGGTCCAGCTCGTCGGGGCGCACGAACGCCGCCATCGACTCCGGCGTCTGGGTCCACGCCTCGGCGACGGCCATCCGATCGGGGCCGTACTCGTCGAGCACCTTGGCCCAGCGGCGGTAGACGTCGTGGACCTCGGGCTGGTCCCACATCGGTTCGTCCTTGAGATCACGGCTGACCATCGAGTGGTCGGTGTTGACTGGCCCGAGGTAGCGCTCGTGCCCTCCGGCAGCACCCTGGTCGCGCAGCGAGGCGTCCTTGAACATGCCGTGCGCGACGTCGACACGGAAGCCGTCGACGCCACGGTCCAGCCAGAAGCGCAGCACGTCCTCGAACAGGTCGCCGACCTCGGGATTGCGCCAGTCGAAGTCGGGCTGCGTGGTGTCGAAGAGGTGGAGGTACCACTGGTCGGTGTCACCGACTCGCGTCCACGCCGGGCCGCCGAAGACCGACGCCCAGTTGTTGGGGGGCGCCTCGCCACCCGAAAGGCCCGTGCGGAACATGTAGCGCGCGCGCTCGGGTGAACCGGGCTCGGCCGCCGGGGGCCGCCTTGAACCACTCGTGCTCGGACGACGAGTGGTTGGGCACGAGGTCGACGATCACCCGCAGGTCCAGCTCGTGGGCCCGGGCGATCAGCGCGTCCGCGTCGGCGAGGGTGCCGAAGAGCGGGTCGACGTCGCAGTAGTCGGACACGTCGTAGCCGTGGTCGTGCTGCGGCGACGTGTAGAACGGCGTGATCCAGAGCGCGTCGACACCGAGATCGCGGAGGTAGGGCAGGCGCGCGGTGATGCCGGCCGGGTCGCCGATGCCGTCTCCGTCGGCGTCCGCGAACGAGCGGACGTAGACTGGTAGATGACGGCGTCGCGCCACCAGTGCTGGTCGGCATTTGGAACGTTCATATCCCTATTCTGCCTGAGACGGTGAGACACCGCCGAAGGCCGCCGGGTCGACCGCGATCCAGACGTGCTCCGCGCTCGCCACCACCCGTCCGTCGGCGTCGTAGAGCGTGGATGACGTGAAGGTCTTGCGGCCCTCGCTGCCGCGGCTCGCGCCCACGACGACGTGCTCCTCGCCGATCACCGGCAGCGTGTCGACCCGGGTCGTCATCCGCCCGAGCACCATCAACCGCTCGGTCAGGTCGCCTGCCCAGCCGCCGACGCAGTCGAGCGCCGCCCGAGTGGTGGCGACCGACGCGCGGGCCGACTCGTCGACGTACGTGTGGAAGTCCTCGACCGGGCTCCGGTCCGGCCGCCGGGTCGCCGCCACCCGCTCGCCACTGACGACGCCGGGGAAGATCCGCAGCCCGTCGCCCTGCTCTCGACCGGTGCCGCACGCGAAGCAGGTCGGGAACGGGTGGAACGTGTGACCGGCGTATGTCGCCTCGGCGGCCTTCGCCTCGTCCGCGGTCACCGGATCGACGTCACGGAGCTCGGACTCGACCAGCCGGGCGCTCGCGATCACCGCGCCGCCGAAGCTCGCGCTCGTGACGCCGTCCTCCTCGGTGAGCGACATCGGCGAGTCGAGCGGCGGTGGCTGGCGCAGCGAGACCTCGATCGTCGGCCACTCGGAGGCTCTGTTGTCGGGGCAGCTGCTGGTCAGGTGGGTCGCCAGCGCACCCGCGGTCCAGCCGCCGTTTCCAGAGTCGGGCGGTCCGCAGAAGCGGCGGGGGATCAGGAGCTGCTCGGAGATGTCGTTCACGCTTCGCCACTGTGCCCGACCGATCAAGCCCTGCCAATGCCGATGGGTAAGAATGGCCCGGTGAGCGACCTGATCGACACCACCGAGATGTACCTCCGCACCATCTACGAGCTGGTGGAGGAGGACATCGTCCCGCTGCGCGCCCGCATCGCCGAGCGCCTGCACCAGAGCGGGCCGACCGTCTCGCAGACGGTGGCGCGGATGGAGCGCGACGGACTCGTCACGGTCGAGGGCGATCGCCACCTCGAGCTGACCGAGGAGGGCATGCGGCTCGCCACCCGCGTGATGCGCAAGCACCGGCTCGCCGAGCGCCTGCTGACCGACGTCATCGGCCTCGACTGGGAGCTCGTGCACGCCGAGGCGTGCCGCTGGGAGCACGTCATGTCGGAGACGGTCGAGCGCCGCCTCGTCGAGCTGCTCGGCCACCCGACCGAGTCGCCCTACGGCAACCCGATCCCCGGCCTCCACGAGCTCGGCGAGACCGACCCGGGCGAGGGCTTCATGCAGGACGTCGAGCCGCTGTCGGCCGTCGCCGGTCCCGAGGAGTCGCGCGTGCACGTGCGCCGCATCTCCGAGGAGATGCAGAAGGACGAGGAGCTGATGAGCGCCCTGCGTCGCGTCGGCGCGCTGCCCGACAAGACCATCACGGTCGTCACCACGGCCGAGGGCATCCTGATCGGCTCCGGCGGGGAGACCGCCGAGGTCTTCGCCGACGCCGCCGATCACGTCTTCGTCCGCCGCCTCTGAGCGAGCGCGCCGAGGAAGTCGCCCACACCGATCTCGAGCTTGTAGGCCGCGAGGTCGTCGCCGCGCGTCACACCGCGGTTGACGATCACGACCGGCGTGCCAGCCCGGGCCGCGCGCTTGACGAAGCGCAGGCCGCTCATCACGGCCAGTGACGAGCCGGCGACGAGCAACGCACCGTCGACCCCCAGCGCATCGACCGCGTCGTAGCAGCGTGCGACCCGCGCGGCCGGCACGTTCTCGCCGAAGAACACCACGTCCGGCTTGAGTGCGCCGCCGCACTCCTCGCAGTCCGCGACCACGAAGTCGGCGGTCGCGTCGAGGTCGACGTCGCCGTCGGGGCGCATCGCCGCGTGCCCGTGCCGCGCCATCCAGTCCGCGTTCAGCTCGTCCAGCCCGGGTCTGCAGGCTCTCGCGCCTCGACGTACGGCGACAGGCCAGACACACGATGTCGGCGACCCGGCCGTGGAGTGCGACGAGACGGCGCGATCCGGCCTCCTCGTGGAGGCCGTCGACGTTCTGCGTGATCAACAGCGCGGGGTCGATCTCGGCGAGTGCGTGGTGCCCTGCGTTGGGGACGGCCACGCCCATCCGGGCCCAGCCGAGGTGGCTGCGCGCCCAGTAGCGCTGCCGCGCCACCGGCCCCGAGACGAACTCCCCGGAAGGTCATCGGCGTGCGCGTCGGCGCACCCGGACCGCGGTAGTCGGGGATGCCGGAGTCGGTGGACAGCCCGGCGCCGGTCAGGACAACGAGCTCGCGACCGGCGAGGAGGTCGAGGACCTCGAGCAGGCCGGACGCGGCCTCGGTCGTCGTCACGTGCCGTAGCGCAGCTGGGCGCGAGCCCCGGCCTTCTCGGCCTCGACGTCGCGGTTCTTCGGCGGAGCGGTGGTCACCGGAGTCGTCGAGGAGGTGCTGTGTGAGGTGCGCGATCTCCTTCACGGCCTCGTAGAACACGGCCTCGTTGGCCTGCGACGGCTTGGTCGTGCCGGCGACCTTGCGGACGTACTGCAGCGCGGCAGCCGTCACCTCGTCACGCGTCGCCGGCGGCTGGAAGTTGTTGAGCGGGCGGATGTTGCGGCACATGCGTTCGAGCGTACGCCGCGGCCCGGAGGTCAGGCGACGGTCGCGGGCTGCCGCACCGGGCCGCAGCGCACGTCGAACCGTGCCTGCACACGATCGAGGGCCGCGCCCGTGTGTGCGCGCAGCTCCTTGCGGCACTTCATGAACTCCGGGTTCGACAGCAGCTGCCGGTGGGCGGGGAACCACTTCTCGAAGTCAAGGCCGTTGCGGGTGAACACCTCGCGGGGGACGTGGTCGAACAGGACGCACTGGTTGTACATGGAGACGGCCGTCATCGCACAGGCCCGGGCGTCGCGGTTCTGGCGAGCCGGGCTGTCCGCGTCCAGCTCGTACAGGGGGACCGTGGCGAGCTTGTCGAGCATGAGGAGGTGGGTGGCGAAGTAGCTGTCCATGGAGGTGAGCCACATGATGCTGGAGGTCGGGGTGATCGTGGCGACCCGTCCGTCGGCAGACGTGTAGGGCTCATAGGTCAGGGGTTCGCGGCCGAGGATGTAGCCGGTGCAGTTGACCAACCACGAACCCTCCTCGATCTGACGGGTGGCACCACTGCGCAGGCTCATCTCGACGCTGCCGTCACCGTCGACGACGTCCGTGAGGTGGTCCATCACCGGGTGGGTCAGCCCGTTCCGGATCGTCTCCGCCTCGGCGCGGGACAGCAGGCCGAAGAGGAAGTGCTCGACGGTCGGGGTGACCGCGATCCCCTGAGCGTCCGGGAACCAGCGCATGACCTCGGTCTCGTTGGTGCCGTCGAACCGGTCGGCCCAGTCGCGGAACACCGTGAAGCCGCGCTGGCCGCCGACGTAGCGCTTGGCGCCGGTGGGAAACGCACGGTCGCGCTCGAAGAAGAAGGTCCCGGTCCCCACCAGCATGTTGACCTCGCGCGCCGGGTTGCCGGCGATGAGCGCACAGGCGGTGTCCATCGCGGTCTTGCCGCCGCCGATGATCCACACCGGTGCGTTGCTGTCGGCGATGTCACCGGAGCGGACGTCGCAGGAGTCCGGGGAGACGGAGTGGACGCTGGTGCTCGAGACCTGCAGGGGGTCCAAGGTGCGGATGTCGAGGCCCGTGGCCTTCACCAATCGCCGGGCCCGGGCGATGCGGACCCGGCCGTCCTCGGTCCGGGTGGTGATCTCGACGGTGCCGTTGCTCGCGTCGTGCGAGACGTAGTCCGTGTCATGCCACTCGTCGAGCTGCACCCTGCCGCGCACTACCTCGAGGCAATGGATGAAGTGGTCGAGCACCTCGTGCTTGGTGGCGAGGTGCGCGCGGTCCTCTCCGCTCTGCCAACCGATGTCTCCTGCGGTGAAGAACGGGTGGGGTTGGTGCAGCCGGACATACGGATAGGTGTCGACCCACATCCCGCCGGCGCGATGTCGCCGGTCGATGAGGAGCACCCGATCGGTCGCCTCGAGGTAGCTGCTGCCGACGGCGAGCGCGTTCATGCCGGCGATGCCGGCACCGACGACGGCCGCAGTCGTAGACGGGATCGGACATGGGGGCCTCCTCGGTCGTCCTCAGCCTAGGAAGCACTCATCCTGAGCGCATGCCCTCCATGGGGGATCTGCTCAGGACGCCGAGTCGAAGAACGAGACACCGTCCCCGGTCACCAGCACGACCCGGCCGTCTGCGAGCGGCACGAGCCGGACCTCGGCCACCTCGTCGCCGTACTCCACCTCGACCATCCTGTTGGACATCGAGCCGCCGTCCGGGGTCAGCACCGACACCCAGCCGGTGCGGCCCTGCCAGCCCCGGGAGACGACGGTGAGGGCCGTACGCCGATCGGGCAGCCGGGTGAACTGGCGCGGGTCGACGCCGGCGCCGGCCATGGAGTTCCTGGGGGTAGGTCACGACGTCGAGCTGTTGCGGGTCGGTCAGGTCGGTGACGTCGAAGAGGGCGGCCTGCGCGCCGCGGACCATCCCGGTGCGCGAGGCGTCCCGGCCGATGCCGATCATCCGCCGCGCGCCGAGGGGATGCAGGTATTCGCTGTAGCCCGGGATCTTGAGCTCGCCCATCAGCTCGGGGGCGTCCGGGTCAGTCAGGTCGATCGCGTAGAGCGGGTCGGTCTGGCGGAAGGTGACGACGATCGCGAGGTCGTCGAACCATCGCACCGACTTGATCTCCTCGTTGACACCGAGCTTGTCGACCCGGCCGATCTCGGTGAGAGTCGCGTCGGTCTCGCGCATCGTCACCACGGAGTTGAAGTTGCCGGTCTCGTTGGTCGCGCCGAGCGCCACCCGCAGGGCGCCGCCCGCGTGGTCCATCGACCAGCGGTCCTTGATCCGTCCTTCCACGGTCCCGGAGGCGACGTACGTCGTGTCGGTGCCGTCGAGGGCGAAGGCGAACAGCTCGGTGCTGCCGTCGGTGGGGAAGCAGCCGCGGATGCAGTCGATGGTCGAGCTGATGTCGCCCCGCCACCAGCCGCCGGACGAGGCGCTCGCCGCGAGGTAGAACCGGTCGGGGGAGAAGTAGGACGTGGTGGCCGTCGTGGCGACCGCGGTGGCGGTCGGCTCGACGACCGCCGGCTCGAAGGTGACCACCGTCGTCGTGCCCAGCGCGGTCTCCATCGTGGGCAGTGCGACGTCGTCGCAGTCGACGACGGTCTCGCCGTCCACGGTGGGCAGCCAGTCGGCCAGCGTCGTGTCGCGGACGAGCTGCCGGTTGAAGGTGAGCGCACTCCGCTCGCCGAGCTGTCCGTCCGGGTAGCGGAAGTCGAGCACCGGCAGCCCGTTGTCGAGCACGACCCTGACGACGTCGCCGTGCAGGCGGGCCGCGCTGATGGTCGCGGTGTAGTCGGTCTCCTCGACGATCTGCGGGGTGCCGGGCTGGCTCACGTCGATGACGACGACCCGTGCGCCGTTGGTGTCGTCCGGGCCTCCGCGGCTCCCGAGCACGACCACCCGGTCGCCGGACACGAGGATCTCGCCGTTGCGCAGGTCGGGCAGCTGCAGCGACGACAGCTGCTGCGGCTCGTCGCCCGCGACGTCGTAGGCGGTGAGCACGTTGTCCCGGATGAGAAACAGCTTGTCGCCCGCGACCTTCACGACGTCGGGCTCGTCGACGCCGACCTCCTGCACGTTGGTGCCGGTCTCGTTGTTGGTGGAGCGGACGGTGGTCGGCACGGGCGCGCTCGCGGTGGAGCGTTCCGCCGCGCCGGCCGCGGTGTCCATCTGGGCGTCGAACATGACGATCCCGCCGCCACCCCAGCCGTAGGCCGTGACGAGGTCGAGGCCGCGGTCGACGTACGAGTCAAGGAGGGAATCGCAGTCGGGCGCCAGCTCCGGGGAGGCGTTGGCCAGCTGGAACGCGTTGGCCGACGGCCCCGTGGGTGGGGGCGCCACATCGTCGCCGCGTCCGATCACCAACCCCACTCCGATGCCCGCTGCTGCGGTGAGGGAGAGGGCGGTGGTCGACACGATGGCGGTCCGGATCTTCACGTCGATCAGACGCCACCTCTCGCCGCGTGGTTCCCGACCTGTGAGGATGTGGCTATGGCTGATCGCGACTTCGACATCGTCCTCTTCGGGGCCACCGGCTTCACCGGTCAGCTCACCGCCGACTACCTCGCGCGCCACGCCCCGCCCGGGCTGCGCTGGGCGCTGGCGGGCCGCAACCGGGGCAAGCTCGAGGCGGTTCGCGACAAGCTCGGCCTGCCCTACCTCCAGCTCCTGTCCGCCGATGCTGGCGACCCCGCCTCGCTCTCCGACGTCGCCCGTCGCGCCCGCGTCGTGATCACCACCGTCGGCCCCTATCTGCAGTACGGCGCACCGCTGGTCGCCGCCTGCGCCGAGGCCGGCACGGACTACGTCGACCTCACGGGCGAGCCCGAGTTCGTCGACCGGATGTACCTCCAGCACCACGAGACGGCGGTGCGCACCGGGGCCCGGCTGGTGCACGCGTGCGGCTTCGACTCCATCCCGCACGACCTCGGCGCCTACTACACCGTCCAGCAGCTGCCGGCCGACGCGGAGATCACGCTGCGTGGCGTCGTGCGCTCCGGCGGCATGGCTTCCGGCGGCACGATCCACTCCGCGCTGGGCCAGTTCTCACGCGCTCGCCAGATGAAGACGGCCTACGCCGATCGCCGTCGCAAGCAGGGCAAGCCTGCCGACGGACGGTCCTCGCGCGCCGTGTCCGGCAAGCCGCACCGCGACCCCGTCCTGGGCTACTGGCTGCTCCCCCTGCCCACCATCGACCCGATCGTCGTGGCCCGCAGCGGCGCCGCGCTGGCGCCGTACGGACCGAAGTTCCGCTACTCGCACTACGCCGGCACCAAGACGCTGCGGTATGCCGCCGGCGGGGCCGCCCTCGTCACGACGCTCGCCGCAGCGGCCCGGGTGAAGCCCGTGCGCAACTTCCTGCTCGGCAAGGTCGCGGCCGGGGACGGACCCGACGAGGCCAAGCGCGCCAAGTCGTGGTTCACCGTCGACTTCGTCGGCGAGGGCGGCGGCAACACCGTGCGCACCCGCGTGAAGGGTGGCGACCCGGGTTACACCGAGACGTCGATGATGCTGGCCGAGTCGGCGCTGTGCCTCGCCTTCGACGACAACCCGACGACGGCCGGCCGGGTCACCACCGCCCGAGCGATGGGCGACAACCTGCTGGCGCGTGCAGGCCGGTGGCCTGACCTTCGAGACCCGCTGACAAAACGCAGCAGCGCCCCGGACGGGGGCCGGGACGCTGCCGGGGTGCGGATCTGGCCAGACATCGACCAAGCGTCAGTGTTCAGGGGACCCGGGCCGGGGAGGACCCATGATGGGACCCCTGAGTCAATTGACGAGGGACATCTAATCGGTAGTCCGCCGCCACGTCTCGGTTTGCGCGGTGTTTCTCGCAAGATTTTGATGGGTGACTCGTGGTGCCCCGGGCAAGAGTCGAACTTGCGACCTTTCGCTTAGGAGGCGGCTGCTCTATCCACTGAGCTACTGGGGCAGGTCGGCGCTCATCCTGCCATGCGCACCCGGCTACTTGCCCGGCTGGGGGAGCGGTCCGAAGGCGCGGTTGCACTCGCTGCCCGCGCAGTCGGCCAGCTCGCGGTAGCGCCGCTCGAGCTCACGGCGTACGGCCGCGTAGCGCGTTGGTGAGCAGGTTCGTCAGCTCGAAGGGGTCCTTGTGCCGGTCGTAGAGGAACCCGTCGGCGGGGCCGTTGTTGACGCGGCGGCCGTAGGAGTAGCGCTGCGTCAGCACGCCGCGGTAGGCCCAGCCGGCGAAGCGGACGTAGGGCTCCTTGGCGCCGGTCTGGATCAGCATGGTGTCGCGGTAGCCGGGCACGGCGGGGTCGCGGAGCGTGGGCGCGAAGGTCTCCCCGTCGGTGGTGAGCGTCGGCGTCAGCGACATCAGCTGGGCGAGCGTGGTCGTCAGGTCGACCAGCGAGACCGGCCGGTCCGAGCGGGTGCCGGCCGGGATGCCGGGGCCGCGCACCACGAGCGGGATGTCGAGGATCTCGTCGGAGAGGCGGTCCTTGCCGGTGTAGCGGTGCTCGCCCGGGGCGTAGCCGTTGTCGGAGGTGAAGACGATGTAAGTGTTGTCGAGCTCGCCCGTGGTCTCGAGCGCGGCGACCGCGTGCGCAACGGCCTCGTCGACCGACAGCAACGAACGGATCCGCGCCGGGTTCAGCCGCTTCAGCGCGCGTGGTCCCAGCTTGGCGCGCCCCCTCACGATCGACTCCTTGTCACGCATGTCGGGCTCGTTGAAGCTCGGCGCCGCGAACGCCTTGGGCGTCAGACCGGCGAGTGCTTGCGCGTACGTCGACTCGGCCGGTGGGTTCAGGCCACCGCGGTCGCCGTCCCCGTCGCCCTTCGCGGAGGCCGGGAACCAGATGTGCGGCGCGACGTGGTTGGCGAAGATCAGGAACGGCCGGCGCCCGGCCCGGGTGTCGATGTCGGAGACGGTCCGCTCGTCCAGCCGGGTGGTGACGTAGTCGTCGGTGTAGGAGTCGCCGTCGAAGAAGGTGAAGTTCTCGTAGTCGGTCGCCGGCTCGAGCAGGATGTCGAAGTTCGTCCACCCCTCGTCCGCCGGGGCGTCGGCCTCGAAGTGGTTGAGGTGCTTGCCGTGCAGCGCTGTCCGCGTAGCCCGCGTCCCGGGCCCACGTCGCGATGGTCGACGACGGGTCGAAGGCCTGCCATCCGCCGTACCGACCGGAGTTGTGGTGCACGCCGTTGTTCTGCGCGTACTGCCCCGTCATCAGCTCGGCCCGTGCCGGGCAGCACAGCGGGTGCGGCGACTGGGCCTGCGTGAACGTCATGCCCTGCTCGGCGAGGAGGGTGCGCACGTTGGGGAGGTAGCCCGGGTCGTCCTTGCGCATGTCGTCGGTCAGGAAGACCGGGACATTGGGGGCGTCCTCGGCGGCCAGCTCGCTCGTCGCCGACGAGTTCACGACCTGTCCGGGCGTGGGCACCTCGACGCCGGCTGCCGTCGCCGCGACGAGAGACAGGAAGAGGAGTCCGGCCGTCGCTGCGAGTGACAGGCGAAGGGGCTGTGACACGGTGGGAGGGCCTTTGGTTGCCGGCGGACGGACGAGGGTCCCATCTTCGCGCATCCCACCCAGCGTGGTGAATTCGTGCGGGCGCGGACGAGGGCGAGAATCGAGCTTCCCCAGATGAAGGTGGTCGTGGTCGTGGACGTGACGGACGCGAACTCGCGCACGATCGCTCGGGTGATCCTGACCAGCTGCGTGGTGCTGGCGATGATGACCGCACTCGGGACCGTGCTCACCTACCGCCACCTCAACGGCAACCTGACGACCGTCCCCGGCATCGAGGAGATCGACGACCGCCCCGAGGTCCTCTACGAGGGCGACGGCCAGCCGCTGAACATCCCGGTGATGGGGTCGGACTCTCGCGAGGGCGACGACAACGACATCGACGGGGAGGACCCCGCCAACGGTGCGCGGAGCGACACCACGGTCGTCCTGCACATCTCGGCCGACCGCGAGAGCGCCTACGGCATCTCCATCCCGCGTGACTCCGTCGTCGACCGTCCCGACTGCGGTGACGACAACGAGATCGCCGGCGAGACGGACGCGAAGTGGAACGCCGCCTTCTCGTTCGGCGGGCCCCTGTGCGCGGTGGAGCAGGTCGAGCAGACGACCGGGATCCGCATCGACGACTTCGTCGTCATCGACTTCAACGGCTTCAAGGAGATGGTCGACGCCGTGGGTGGCGTCGAGATCTGCGTCCCGGAGGAGATCGACGATCCGGCCAAGCAGATCTTCGTGCCCGCCGGGACCAACGTCCTGCGAGGCGACCGGGCGCTCGACTACGTGCGTGTGCGTGACAACGTCGGCTCGGAGTCCGACCTCGGACGCATCAAGCGCCAGCAGAACTTCATGGCGTCGATGATCAACAAGGTCGTCTCCAGCGGCACGCTGACCCGCCCTGACCGGGTGATCAAGTTCCTCAGCGCGGCCACCGGGTCGCTGGTCACCAGCGAGGGGCTGGACAGCGTGCGAGAGCTCGGCGACCTCGCCGTGCAGCTGCGCCGTACCGGGCTCGACGACATCAGGTTCGTGACGGTCCCGTGGGAGTACGACGACGAGTACGGCGTGCACTGGTTGCCCGAGTCGAAGGGGCTGTTCCGCAGCGCGATCATGGACGAGCCGCTCAGCGCGAAGCTGTCCTCCGACGCGATCGACGCCGGGCGGCCGCGCGGCTCGGAGGAGGGCTCGACCGGGTCGTCGTCCGAGGCAGCCGACAACGGCCTCTGCTCCTGATCGGCGCGAATTTGTCCTTGACCCGGATACGGTGACAATTTGAGCCGCTCGCGTATGTTGCGAGGCGTCGCCCGTCAGCGGGCTCCTGAGGCAAAGGTTGTGGTCTGAGTCGTGGCAGGTTGGTCGAGCCCCGGAACGGACGCGCCTGCACCCAAGCGCAAGGCGGAGACCAAGCGCAAGCACACCGTCGGCCGGGTGATGCTGGCCAGCACCGTGGTGCTGGCGCTGGTGACCGCGCTCAGTGTGGTGTTCCTCTACCGACACCTCAACGGCAACATCGCCACGCAGGACCTCTCGGTCCTCGGCGACCGCCCCGAGAAGGTCTATCGCGGCAACGGCGAGCCGCTCAACATCCCGGTGATGGGTGACGACACCCGTTCGGGGACCGACAACGCCATCGACCGGGGAAACCGGCGGTGGCTCCGACACCACGATCCCGGTGCACCTCTCGGCCGACCGGAAGCGGTCCTACGCCATCTCGATCCCGCGCGACTCGATCGTCGACCGCCCGGAGTGCGAGGACAGCGCGGCCGCGACGGACGTCATGTGGAACGCCGCCTACTCCGAGGGCAAGGCGTTGTGCACGGTCGCCCAGTTCGAGCAGAACACCGACATCCTGGTCGACCACTTCGTGGTCATCGACTTCAACGGCTTCGGCGAGATGGTCGACGCGGTCGACGGCGTGCCGGTCTGCGTGCCCGAGCCCATCGTGGACAAGGCGCACCAGATCTACGTGCCCGCCGGCGATCCCTCCATCCTCTCGGGCGACGAGGCCCTCGACTACGTGCGCGCCCGGTATGTGGGCGAGCTCGCGCAGCAGAACGACCTCAGCCGGATCAAGCGCCAGCAGACCTTCATCGCGGCCCTGATCCGCAAGGTGAAGTCGGCCGGCACCCTGACCCGTCTGGATCGCGTCGTGGGTTTTTCTGGACGCGGCGACCCGTTCCCCGGAGACCGACGAGGGCCTCGGCTCGGTGACGCGCATCGGCAAGATCGCCCTGCAGCTGCAGAACGTCGGCCTCGACAACATCAAGTTCATCACCGTGCCGACGGCCTACTTCCCCGCTCGACTCCGACTTCAAGGGCAAGGTCTACTGGACCGAGGCGGCCGACACGATGTGGCAGCTGATCAACGAGGACAAGGCGCTGCCGAAGGCACTGCTCGCCGAGGCCCTCACGGCCGAGCCGCCCAAGACGTCGAGCGAGGCCACCGAGACGCCGGCCCCGACGGAGACGCCCACCGAGACTCCCGCCGAGACTGAGTCCCCCTCCGAAGAGGCCTCCCCGACGGAGACGCCCACCGAGACAGAGACGACCACTCCGACGGACGAGCCCACGCCCGAGGAGACGACACCCGGGATCTGCGCGTGAGCGACAAGTCCGAGCCCGACAAGGGCAAGGCCAAGCCCGAGCCGGAGTGGGTACGCCGCAAGCGGCTCGCCGCAGTGTTCGGTGACGTGCTCCCGGAGCAGACCAGCGACGACACCGCCCCCTCCGCCGGCCGAGATGGCAAGGGCGACGAGTGGTACCGCGACCGGGTGCCGCCGCACCACGGCTGAGCCGGCCGGCTGGTCGCCGTACGCCCGGGCTCTCGCGACAGCGGTGAGCCACCCACATTTCCTGGCTCAGAAATGAGGCCTTGACACCGCCCGTTCGGCGGGTCCCCACGGACACGCCGCTCCGAGGTGGCACAGCCACATTCTCGAGCTCCGGAATGTGGCTCACTCACCGCTACCGGGAGGCCGGGGAGACCGGGGAGTGGGGCCGGAGCAAATGCACGAACGGCCCGCCCCCGAGGGGCGAGCCGTTCGATGAGTGCTGTGAGCGGTGAGACTCAGCCACGCGCCTTGAGGGCGTCGCGGATCTCGGTGAGCAGCTCGGTGTCGCTCGGTCCCGAGGCCTCGGCCGGGAAGAACTTCTCCTTGGCCTTGGTGTAGGGCACGACGACGAAGAAGTAGACGACGGCACCCATGACGACGAACGCGATCACGGCGTTGAGGAAGAAGCCGAGGTCGCCGAGCACGGCGCCCTCGAAGACGTCCCTGGAAGGCACCCGGCAGCAGGCCGGTCAGCCACGCGCTGAAGGACGTGACCACGGCCGCGAACGACAGCGCCATGATCAGACCGACCGCGATCTCGACAAGGTTGCCCTTGAGGATGAAGTTCTTGAATCCACTCATTGCATTATCTCCTTGCGTGACCCCGAGAGACGGAATCAATCAATGTCAGGACAAACTGGCACGTTAGCGGGTATATGCGACCGTAAGAAACTCCCTCACGGTGGCGGCGGAGACAATTTTCTCCCGCTCAGGCGTGATCCCGGCCACGATCAGGCGTCCGGTGAGCGTCGAGTCGGTGGTCGCCGGGGGTGGAATGGCCAGCACCGGGACGTCCGTGGCCAGCTCGGTGGCCGAACCGGTCTCCGGGTCGACGGAGCTCAGGTCGATGCGATCGCCGACCCGCAGCAGCTCGACCACGGCAGGGTCGGGAAGGCGCAACGGCAGCACCGTCAGCTCGGGATGGGCCTCGGCCAGTGAGGAGCCGACGAAGCGCCGATCGGTGATCGCCTCTCCCCGTCGAAGAGGCGCGGCCAGCACCTGACCGGCGACCGACGAGGTCAGCCCGTCGGGCGCCGGGTCGGCCGGCCACGCCACGATCGAGACGTCCTGCGCCGTCAGGGGTGACCCGGCCGCCGGGTCGCGTGCCGCGACCGGCACCTCGACCGTCGGCGGCCCCGGACCGACGGTCGTGCGCAGGGCGGCGAGCACCGCCATCGCGACGAGCAGCGCGGCCGGGGGCCGCCGGCGGGCCGGGATCGCGCGACGGAGGGCGCGCAGCCTGCGGCGTACGGAATCGAGCATGGGGCGACGCTAGGTCGCGACCCGGACATTTCGCCTGTGCTCGTCCACAGGGGACGAGCGGGGTCAGTCGCTCGAGGAGCCTGTGGACGGCTTGGGGCTCGAGGTCGTGGTCGACGACGAGGCCGTCGAGGAGGAAGACGAGGAGGAAGACGAGGAGGAAGAAGACGACTCGCTCTTGGCGGCGGGCACCGTCGACGACGATCCCGCGCGGCTGTCGGTGCGGTAGAAGCCCGAGCCCTTGAACACCACACCCACGGCGTTGAACACCTTGCGCAGTCGGCCCGGCACACCGGGCACTCGGTCAGCGAGTCGTCGCTGAAGCTCTGGAACTGCTCGAACGCGTGCCCGCACTCGGTGCAGGCGTACTGATAGGTGGGCATGAGAAACCTTGCTGGCCGGCGCTTCGGGGAACCCGATCCGGCGTGCCCGCGACTCGCTGGCACTCCACCCGATCGACTGCCAAGCGTACGGCACAATGCCTGATGAGATGACCGAGCAACCGACGACCAGCCCCGACGACGACTTCTCGCTGCGCGCGCTGTTCCGCACGGCGCCGCGCAAGGTGCGCTGGTCCGCCTACACGGCGGCCGCTCTCGCCCTGCTGATGGTCGCTCTCCTCCTGACCACTGCCGCGTTCGTACGGCGACCCGTGCCCGACACCGATGGCGAGCTCGAGCTCACGGGACTCGACGCGGAGGTCGAGGTGATCCACGACGACCACGGGATCGCGCAGATCTACGCCGACACCGACGCGGACCTGATGCGCGCGCAGGGTTTCGTCGCCGCGCAGGACCGGTTCTTCGAGATGGACGTCCGACGCCACGTGACGTCCGGTCGGCTCTCCGAGCTGTTCGGCGAGGACGGGCTGGAGACCGACAAGTACATCCGCACCATGGGCTGGCGCCGGGTCGCGGAGGAGGAGTGGGGACTGCTCGAGACCGAGACCCGTGACGCCCTGACGGCCTATGCCGAGGGGGTCAACGGCTACCTCGAGCAGAACGGCACCAGCGAGATCGCGGTCGAGTACACCATCCTCGGGCTGACCGGTCTCGACTACGAGCCCGAGCCGTGGGAGCCCTGCAGACTCGCTGGCGTGGCTCAAGGCGATGGCGTGGGACCTGCGCGGCAACATGGACGACGAGATCGCCCGGGTGATGGCCAGCCTCGACCACTCGCCCGAGGAGCTCGCCGCGCTCTACCCCGCCTACGACACGGACGCGCACCCGCCGATCGTCGGCACCGGCGGGGTCGTGGACGAGGTCTTCGAGCAGAACGCCACCCGCAACTCGACCCGCAACCCGCGCCGGCCGGCCTACAACGACGAGACCGTCCGCGCCCTCGCCGACCTGCAGGCGGGCCTCGACCGGCTCCCCGAGCTGCTCGGCCGTGGCGACGGCATCGGCTCCAACTCGTGGGTGGTCGACGGCGAGCACAGCTCGACCGGACAGCCCTTGCTCGCCAACGACCCGCACCTCGGCATCAGCCAGCCCGGCATCTGGATGCAGACGGGCCTGCACTGCCGCGAGGTCACCAGCGACTGCACGCTCGACGTCTCCGGCTTCACGTTCTCGGGCGTGCCGGGCGTGATCATAGGGCACAACGCCGACATCGCACGGGGCTTCACCAACCTCGGCCCCGACGTCACCGACCTCTACCTCGAGCAGATCGACGGCGAGAGCTGGATCCCGGGACGGCGAGGCCGGGCCGCTGACGTTGCGCACCGAGACGATCAAGGTCCGCGACGGCGACGACTTCGTCCTGCACATCCGCGAGACCGCCCACGGGCCGCTGCTCAGCGACGTCTCCAAGGAGCTCAGCACCGTCGGCGCCAACGCCCCCACGGACGAGCCGGGGCCGCGCGGCAACGGCTATGCCGTGGCGTTGCAGTGGACCGCGCTGCAGCCGACCACGACCGCCGACGCGGTGCTGGGTCTCAACCGCGCCGGCACTGGGACGAGTTCCGCGCTGCCGCGAGCGACTTCGCCGTACCCGCGCAGAACATGGTGTACGCCGATCGCGCCGGCCACATCGGCTACCAGGGCGCCCGGCCTCGTGCCGATCCGCAAGTCCGGCAACGACGGCACGATGCCGGCCGAGGGCTGGCTGTCGGCCAACGACTGGACCGGCGACTTCATCCCGTTCGACGCGCTGCCCAACGTGCTCGACCCCGACGAGGGGTTCATCGTCACGGCCAACCGGGCCGTGATCGACGACGACTACCCCTACTTCCTCACCGACGACTGGGACTTCGGCTACCGCTCGACCCGGATCCGCGAGCTGCTCGAGGCCGAGGGCGAGCTGTCCGTGGACGAGATGACGAGCCTGCAGCTCGACACCACCAACCCGATGGCCGCGACGCTGGTGCCCTACCTCCTCGACATCGAGGACCTCGGCTCGAGCTACTACCGCGACGGCCGGGACCTCCTGCGGACCTGGGACTTCAGCCAGCCGGCGGACAGCGCCGCTGCGGCCTACTACAACGTCGTGTGGAGCAACCTGCTGAGCCTGACCTTCCACGACGAGCTGCGTGAGGGGATCTGGCCCAACGGCGGCGACCGCTGGTTCGCCGTGGTCAGCAACCTGCTGCGCGACCCGGCCGGGCCGTGGTGGGACGACAGCGAGACGGAGGGCGTCACCGAGTCGCGCGACGACATCCTGCGGCAGGCGATGCTCGACGCCCGCGACGAGCTGACCAAGCGCCGGGCGCTGGACGCCGATGAGTGGACACGGGGCCACCTGCACCGGCTCGACCTGCACCACGCGACGCTCGGCGAGTCCGGCGTCGCGCCGATCGAGCGGCTCTTCAACCGCGACGAGCACGGCGTCGGCGGCGGCCCGAGCATCGTCGACGCGACCAGCTGGGACGCGGCCTTCGGCTACGAGGTCACGGCCGCCCCGTCGATGCGCATGGTCGTCTCCCCGGCCGACTTCGACCGCTCGCTCTACATCAACCTCACCGGCGTCTCCGGTCACCCCGGCTCCTCCCACTACGGCGACCAGACGGAGCTCTACGTCAACGGCGACTACCTGCCCCGGCCGTTCTCCCGCGACGCGATCGTCGAGGCGGCCGACGACACGTTGATCCTGAAGCCTGCCGACGCGACGGACTGATGACTAGGCTCGCCGCATGAAGAGTGACCTGTTCGCCCGGGACAACCTCGAGATCGGTGACGGGCAGCGGTTCGCCCTCCAGAACAGCCACATGCTCCGGGTCTCGCTCGGCCCCGAGGTGCTCGCGGTCAAGGGCGGGATGGTGGCCTACCGGGGCCAGATCCGCTTCGACCACGAGAAGTCCGGCTCGATGGTCAAGCTGCTGAAGAAGGTCGTCACCAGCGAGGACATCCCGTTGATGCGGGTCTCCGGCCGGGGCGAGGTCTTCTTCGCGCAGGAGGCCGGCACGGTCCACCTCGTGACCCTCGAGGGCGACGGCATCTCGGTCAACGGCCGCAACCTGCTGGCCTTCGACGCGGCGATGGAGTGGGACATCAACCGGGTCAAGGGCGCCGGCATCATGGCAGGCGGCCTCTTCAACACCACCGTGCGCGGCACCGGCACCGTCGCGCTCTGCACCGTCGGCAAGCCGGTCGTCCTCGACTGCTCCCAGCAACCGACGTACGTCGACGTGCAGGCCGCCGTCGCCCGGTCGAGCTCGCTGGTGCCCAACGTCGTGTCGAGCATGAACATGAAGTCGATGCTGCGCGGCGGGTCGGGCGAGGCGTTCCAATATGCCTTCCACGGCCCCGGGTTCGTGGTCGTCCAGCCCTACGAGTGGGTCAACCCCGCGACCGCGTCCGGCGGCGGTTCCGGCGGCGGCGGACTGCTCGGCGACCTGCTCAAGGGCTGAGCACGCCCGCCTCCGTGACCACGTGCGTCACCCGGCGGTCGTGGGGCTCGGTCGGGACGTCGAGCCCGGTCTCGTTCTCGTGCAGGAGTACGGCGACGGGCACACCGGCGCCGACGCGCGCCAGCGCCCGGTCGTAGGAACCGCCCCCGCGACCCAGCCGGTCACCGTCGGCCGACGCGGCGAGCCCCGGCACGAGCACCACCTCGGCCTCGGCGATCGCCTCGACGCCCAGCCGGGGACCGGCGGGTTCGAGCAGGCCACGGCTGGCCGGCACGAGGTGGCCGTCGAACTCGCACCAGTCGAGGTCGTTGTCCGCGCGCAGCACCGGGAGCAGCACCCGCTTCCCGGCCGCGCGCAGTGTGTCGAGCAGCAACCCCGTCCCCGGCTCGCGTCCGACGGACACATAGGCAGCGACGGTGGCGCATCGGCGTACGGCATCCCGGGGCGAGGACGTGGGCGGCGATCGACTCGGCGATCACGACGGAATCGGCCAGCGGCCGCTCTCGCCGAGCGGCCGGGAGCTGGTCGCGCAGGGCGGCCTTCGTGACCGCGACAGGGGGCTGGGCTGGTGTTGGCACGCAATCAGCCTACGATCGGAGCATGGGTAGCAAAGGGCTCGAGACGGCGCGCGCCAAGATGCAGGACGAAGGTGTCGATCCCGTCGCCATCGACACCTTCGCGCACTACTACCGCCTGCTGGAGCACGGCGAGACCGGGATGATCCCCGAGTCGAGCATCGCGCCGCTCGACATGGAGTCGCTGGCCGACGTCGAGGTGAGCGACGACGTCGCGGCGGAGGCGATCCGCAGGACCGCGGTGATCAAGCTCAACGGTGGCCTCGGCACGTCGATGGGCATGGACCGCGCCAAGTCGCTGCTGTGCGTGCGTCGCGGGTTGAGCTTTCTCGACATCATCGCCCGCCGAGTGCTGCACCTGCGCACGAAGTACGACGCCCCGCTGCCGCTGATCTTCATGAACTCCTTCCGCACCTCGGCCGACACGATGGCCGCGCTCGCGCTACTGACGGCCTCGCGGTCGACGGCCTGCCGCTGGAGTTCCTGCAGAACAAGGTGCCCAAGCTGCTCGCCAAGGACCTCGTCCCGGCGTCCTACCCGAAGAACCCCGACCTCGAGTGGTGTCCGCCCGGCCACGGCGACCTCTACACCGCGCTGCGCGGCACCGGCGTGCTCGGCCAGCTGCGCGACGCCGGCTTCAAGCACGTCTTCGTCTCCAACTCCGACAACCTCGGTGCGGTGCCGGACCCCCGTGTGGCGGGCTGGTTCGCGCAGAGCGGCGCGCCGTTCGCGATCGAGGCCGTACGCCGCACCGCCTCCGACCGCAAGGGCGGACACTTCGCCACTCGCAAGGCCGACGGCCGCATCGTGCTGCGCGAGACGGCCCAGACGCTCGAGTCCGACCGGGAGTCGCTGGCCGACCTCGACCGCCACAAGTTCACCTCGACCAACAACCTGTGGTTCGACCTCGACGCGATGACCGAGGCGCTCGACGCCCGGCAGGGCATCCTCGGTCTGCCGATGATCCGCAACGTCAAGCACCTCGACCCGGCGGACAAGACGACGCCCGAGGTGATCCAGATCGAGACGGCGATGGGCTCCGCGATCGAGATCTTCGAGGGCGCCCGCACCATCGAGGTCGGGCGCGACCGGTTCGTGCCGGTCAAGACGACCAACGACCTGTTGGTGCTGCGCTCCGACATCTACGACCTCGGCGGCGACTTCGTCCTCGACCCGGGCGGCCGAGGGCGTGCCGTTCATCGATCTCGACGGCGACTTCTACAAGCTCGTCGGCGACTTCGACAAGCGCTTCCCCGAGGGGGCGCCGTCGCTGCGCGAGGCCACCTCGCTGGTCGTGGACGGCGACGTGACGTTCGGCCATGGTGTGAAGGTCGTCGGCGACGTGAAGATCAAGGCGCCGAGCGCCCAGCGCATCGACGCATCGGCCGTGCTGGACGCCAATGGCTGAGCTGCTGCCGGTCCCCGACCCGGTCGAGCGGATCCCGGCCTCGGTCTCGCCGCTGCCCGACTTCCCGCAGCCCCTGATGGAGGCGCTCGGGCTCGCGCTCGCGGAGGACGTCTCGGCGACGATCTCCCTGCCGGGCTTCGACAACTCCGGCATGGACGGCTATGCCGTGACCTACGCCGATGTCGCGACCGCCTCCGACGACACGCCCGTGCAGCTGCCGGTGGTGGGGGAGATCGGGGCAGGCCAGGCCGGCCTGATGGCCCTCTCGCCCGGCACCGCCGCCAAGATCATGACCGGCGCCCCGGTGCCGGCCGGATGCGACGCGATCGTGCCCTACGAGTGGACCGATCGTGGTGTCGCCCGAGTCCGCATCACCGGGGCGCCCGGCAAGCACCAGCACATCCGCTTCGCCGGCGAGGACGTCGCCGAGGGCGACCTCCTGCTCGAGCACGGCACCGTCCTCGGTCCGCGCCACCTCGGCCTGCTCGCGGCCGTCGGGCGCGCCACCGTGCGCTGCCGGCCGCGGCCACGCGTCGTGGTGATCTCCACCGGCTCCGAGCTGCGCGAGCCCGGCACGACGCTGAGCCGCGACTCGATCTACGACGGCAACTCCTACCTCCTCGCCGCCTCCGCCCGGGCCGCCGGCGCCATCGCCTACCGCGTCGGCATCGTGCCCGACGACCCGCGGACCTTCACCGACGCGCTCAGCGACCAGCTCGTGCGTGCCGACCTCGTCGTCACCAGCGGCGGCGTCAGCGAGGGCGACTTCGACGTGGTCAAGGAGGCGCTCTCGTCGCTCGGCTCGGTCTGGTTCGGCGGCGTTGCGATGCAGCCGGGCAAGCCGCAGGGCTTCGGCACCGTCGGCGACGACAACACCCCGATCTTCACGCTGCCGGGCAACCCGGTCTCGGCCTACATCTCCTTCGAGACGTTCGTGCTGCCGGCGATCCGCCGGATGATGGGCAAGCTGCCCTACTCGCGACCGCTCACCCGCGCTCGCCTGACGCACGGCATCTCCTCGCCGGCGGGCAAGCAGCAGATGGTGCGCGCGTCATGGGACCGCGACGGCGGTGGCGCGTTCGTGTCCCCGGTCGGCGGCCACGGGTCGCACCTGCTCGGCGACCTCGCGGCGAGTGATGCACTCATCGTCGTACCCCCCGACACCGCTGCTCTGCAGGCCGGCGACATGGTGCAGGTGCTCCGGCTGGACGAGGCGTTTTAGGCCGTGTCTCCCAATCCCATGGCCTGCTGCGCGCCGCCCGGCACGCGCGTTGGGCCGCGTTGTCGTCAGTCGCCATGGCTCCGCCATGTCTCCCTCCTCCGCCTTGCCACCACACGCCCCGGACGACGCTCGCGACGGCCGAGAATTGGGAGACACGACCTGATGACATCCTTCTCGCACATCGACGACGCCGGCGCGGCCCGGATGGTCGACGTCTCCGGCAAGGCCGTCACGGCGCGTACGGCGAGCGCGTCGGGCCGCGTCCTCGTGTCGGCGGCCGTCATCGGGCTGCTGAGAGGCGCGGGCGTGCCCAAGGGCGACACGCTCGCGGTGGCCCGGCTGGCGGGGATCATGGGCGCCAAGCAGACGCCGTCGCTGATCCCGCTCTGCCACCCCCTCGCGCTGTCGTCGGTCACCGTCGACCTCACCGTGACCGACGAGTCCGTCGACATCGTCGCGACCGTTGCCACCACCGACCGGACCGGCGTCGAGATGGAGGCGCTCACCGCGGTCGCGGTCGCCGGCCTCACTGTCATCGACATGGTCAAGGCGGTCGACAAGGCCGCGGTGATCACCGACGTGCGGGTCGAGACGAAGTCCGGCGGCAGGTCGGGCGACTGGAAGCGGCCGTGAAGGCTGTCGTCGTCGTCGCGTCCAACCGGGCCGCGGCGGGCGTCTACGCCGACGAGACGGGTCCGCTGATCGTGGCGTGGCTCGTCGACCGGGGGCTTCGAGGCGGGCGCGCCCGTCGTGTGTCTCGACGGCGAACCCGTCGGCCGGGCGATCTCCGCAGCAGTGACGGACGGCGCCCGCGTCGTCCTCACCACCGGCGGCACCGGGCTGACCCCGACCGACCGCACGCCCGAGGTCACCCGACCGCTGCTCGACCGCGAGGTGCCGGGCATCGCCGACGCGATCCGCGCCTACGGCGTGGGCAACGACATCCCGACCGCGATGCTCTCGCGCGGCGTGGCCGGCGTCATCGGCTCGTGCCTCGTGGTCAACCTGCCCGGCTCGCGCGGTGGTGTGAAGGACGGACTCTCCGTGCTCGCACCCGTCCTGCGCCATGCGGTGGAGCAGATCGTGGGCAGCGACCATTGATGCCGGTGAAGATCCCCCGACCGCCGGTGCGCGGCTGGCCCGCGTTCCTCGCCGACGGCGCGGTGGCGCTGCGACCGCTCGAGGCTGCCGACGCGCAGGCCCGGCGCGACGTCCGCACCCGCAATCATGACTGGCTCACTGAGTGGGAGGCGACGCTGCCGCCCGGCGACTCCGATCCCGCGGGGCAGCTATGCCCGGGTCATCCGTCGGTTGCGCCGGCTCGCCCGGCAGGGCCGAGCGATGCCCTTCGCGGTCGAGGTCGGTGGCCGGTTCGCCGGTCAGGTGACCGTGAACAACATCGTGCGCGGGTCGGCCCAGTTCGCCTCGATCGGCTACTGGCTCGACCGCGCGGTGGCCGGTCGCGGCGTGATGCCGATCGCCGTGGCGATGGTGATCGACCACTGCTTCACCGCCGCCGGTCTGCACCGTGTCGAGATCAGCATCCGCCCGGAGAACTCCAACTCCCTGCGCGTCGTGGAGAAGCTCGGCATGCACGAGGTCGGCTATGCGCCACGGTTCCTGCACATCAACGGCGAGTGGCGAGACCACCGGATCTTCGCGGTGACCGTCGAGGACTGTCCCGAGGGGATGCTGCGCGCGTCCTGCGCTGACATTTCACTCGAGTCACACGAGTTCCCTTGCGACACACCTATGGACTTGCGCCCCACGCTGCGCTAGGGAACCTAACCTCAGACATGTGGACCCGAGCGCTCTGATCTTCGTTGCCCCGGCGGTGGCCCGGGGCCGTCTACCTCATCCCGAAGGCGCTCGAGCACCATGACGAGGCCGTCCGCAGCCGCTCGGTCGAGCGCTTCTCGGCGACCATGCGGGTGCTCGCCCGTCGCGAGCCCATCAGCCGTCGCGACGCCCGCCTCGTCGTCACGCCCGGCCGTCAGACCTCAGCGCCGACCGTCGAGACCAAGGCGTCCAGCGCCGCGCCGACGCAGCCGTCGTACGCCGCACGCCGGGCCGCCGCCGCGAAGGCCACCGAGGCGCCGGCGCAACGTGCTCGGGCTGATCCTGCTCGTCAACACCGTCGTCATCGGGCTGGCCGTCGCGCACGTGCTCGTGTGGCCGTCCGTGGCCGTGCCCGCCGGGCTGCTCGTCGCCCGGCTGGTCGCCTGCCGGGTCATGGTCAAGGGCGAGCGCGCCGCCGCCCGCCCGGCGCAGGCTTCTGTTGGTTCGAGCCCGGCGCCCGTCGCCAGCCCTCTCGAGATCATCTTCGAGCTCCCCGAGACCGTCGACTCGCCCCTCGTCGAGGACGTGCCCGCCGAGCTCCCCGAGACCGCCCGGGCGGCTCCGGACCGTGCCGAGGGCGCGTGGGACATGGTGCCGACCACCTTGCCGACCTACGTCTCGAAGGCGCCCGCTGTTCGCCGTACGGTCCAGACGATCGACCTCGACTCCACCGGTGTCTGGTCCTCGGGCCGCAACGACGACGACTCCGCCCTCGCCCGCGAGGCCGAGGAGTCACAGCGCACCGCTCGCGCCGCAGCCGACGAACGCCGCGCGTCCGGCTCCTGACGCTCGCTCGCCCGCCAGTTCGTCGGACGTTGTCCGGGACGTCCGACGAAGCGGCTGCCCGGGCCACCGGACTGTCGGACGTCCCGCCGGACGTCCGGGCAGGCGCGATTGGGCGACCCCGTTTGGCGGCTGGTATCTTTTCCAATCGCTTGGGGGTGTGGCGCAGCTGGTAGCGCGTCTCGTTCGCATCGAGAAGGCCGGGGGTTCGAGTCCCCTCACCTCCACAAGCACCAACGGCCCGTCATGAGACGGGCCGTTCGGCATTTTGTGGTCACCCGGGATGAACTTCCACCCGAGCGAGTCGAAGTTCAGGTGGCTTCCGTCGCTCCTGAGCGTGATGGCCGATGAACTTCCACCCGAGCGAGTGGAAGTTCAGGTGAGGGCGGGCTGGCGATGAGCGCTCCACCGAGAGCTCATCAGATCCAGCGGGTGAACCAGATCCGCCGCAGCCACTCGTCGTGTGTGAGCAGCTGGTCGGTCCACACGGGCCAGAACCACGCAAAGGCGATCACCGCCAGCACGACGTACGAACCGGCGATCACCACTCCGGCGGTACGGCGCGGGGTGGGCACGTTGGACGTGCCGACGATGCTGCCCGGGGCCAGTGTCAGGGCGAGCACCACGAAGGGCAGGGAGGCGATGGCGTAGAAGAGGAAGATCGGCCGGTCGTCGTACATCATCCGGGGCAGCCGGGTGGAGCCGACGCCGACGACGGCGACCCCGAAGCGCCAGTCCCGGCCGCCGAGCCAGCGGATCACCGCGAAGCCGAGTGCCAGCGCGCCGGCCCACCAGATCAGCGGGTTGCCGAGCAGCAGGATCTGGCGCAGGCACGTGGAGCCCGCCGGCGCGTCGCAGCCCCGGGTGTCCGGCTTGATGTCGAGCTGCACGTCGACGCCGAGGGGGCGCGCCATCAGCAGCCAGCCGGCCGGCTTGGACGCGTAGACGTGGGTGGCGTCGTTGAGGAAGTGCGCGTGGAAGTTGTAGACGGCGCGGTGGTAGTCCCACAGCGAGTGCAGGGACTGGGTGACCTCGCCGATGCCCTCGGCGTCGTCCCGGCTCGCGGTGGCCCGAGCCTTCCCGCCGTCGTAGGTGACGTACTGCGAGTTGCTCAGCGTCGACTTCTCGTAGTCGTTCGCGTGGATCAGCCAGCCGGTCCAGCTGGTCACGTAGACCACGAGGGCGACCAGCACCGGGCTGGCGAAGGCGATCGGGCCGTCGACGAAGAGTGCCCTGAGCAGGGCTCGCGGGTGTGCGGAACGCGCGGCGTGCGCCGTAGTTCCACGCCGTCAGCAGCAGGCCGAAGGCGGCGAGCGGGGAACATCGCCGTCCACTTGGTGCCGACCGCCGGGCCGAAGGCGACGCCGGCGGCGATCAACCGGGGCCGGAACAGGGCTCGGGTGGCGCCCTTCGCCAGCCCGCGCGCGGAACCATTGTCGGTCCGCCACGACGCAGTGGACCCCGAGCAGGATGAAGAAGGCGAGGAAGATGTCGAGCAGCGCCAGCCGGGACAGCACGAGCTGCAGTCCGTCCATCGCGAGCAGGAGCCCGCCGAGGAGTCCGAGCGCGGTCGATCCGGTCACGCGGCGGACGAAGCGGCACATCACCAGCACCATCAGCGAGCCGACCACGGCGGCCGCGATGCGCCAGCCGAAGGGGTCCATGCCGAAGGCCTTCTCGCCCAGCGCGATGATCCACTTGCCGACCTCGGGGTGCACCACCATCGAGGGGGTTTCTTTCCACAGGTCGAGCGTGCTGCCGTTGAGGATCGTCTTGTCCGCGTCCTCGACATATTCGCGCACGAAGCCGTTGTTGAGCATCGACCACGCGTCCTTGGCGTAGTACGTCTCGTCGAAGCTGAACTGGTGCGGCGTGCCGAGCTTCCACCAGCGCATGAAGAACGCCGGGCCGGTGACCGCGAGGGCGCCCACCCACCCGATGAGCGGGTCCTCCGTGCGCCAGCGCGGCTTGGCACGCTCCTCGGCGGTGGGGACCTCGCTCCCTGCCGCAGTGCGCGACAGGCTGACGGTGGCAGGAGCGGTCACGAACGAGACTCTAGTGAGTGCCTGACATGATCGGGCACATGTCGTCCGCCTCGTCCTCCGCCGGGGTGCTCGTGCTCGCCGCCACGCCCATCGGCCGGGCCGGCGACGCGCCGCCGCGTCTGGCCGCGGAGCTCAGCGGTGCCGACGTGGTCGCGGCCGAGGACACCCGCCGGCTCAAGCGGCTGACCAGCGACCTCGGCATCACGCTGACCGGTCGCGTCGTGTCCTACTTCGAGGGCAACGAGTCGGCCCGCACGCCCGTGCTGCTGGCCGCCCTGCTCGCCGGCGAGCGCGTCGTGCTGGTGACGGACGCCGGCATGCCCAGCGTCTCGGACCCCGGTTATCGGCTCGTCGTCGCGGCGGTCGAGAACGACGTCCACGTCACTGCCGTGCCCGGCCCCAGCGCCGTACTCACTGCTCTGGCCGTGAGCGGATTGCCCGTCGATCGCTTCTGCTTCGAGGGCTTCCTGCCGCGCAAGGCCGGGGAGCGGAGTCGTCGGCTGACCGGCCTCGCACGCGAGGAGAGGACGATGGTCTTCTTCGAGGCGCCGCACCGCACCGAGGCGGCGCTCGCCGCGATGGCCGACGCCTTCGGTGGCGAGCGCGCCGGGGCCGTGTGCCGCGAGCTGACCAAGACCCACGAGGAGGTACGTCGAGGGCCGCTCGCCGAGCTCGTCGCATGGGCCGCGGAAGGGGTTCGCGGAGAGGTGACCATCGTCGTCGAGGGCGCGCCTGCGCTGGCCGAGGTCGACACCGACGCCGAGTCGTTGCGCGCCGCCGTCGCCGAGGAGGAGGCCGCGGGCGCGACCCGCAAGGAGGCGATCGCCGACGTGGCTCGCCGGGCCGGCGTCCCGGAAACGGGAGGTGTACGACCTTGTCCACAAGTGAGCCAACGCGCGCCCGCGCCGCCACCGAGGAGAAGTCCGGAGCGAAGCGCGACCGCGAGCGACCGACTGCTCCCGAGCCGCTGCCGCTGCCCGTCGTCGACAACCACTGCCACCTCGACATCGCGGACGGCGAGTGGCTCGACACCCTGCGGAGCCATCGACCCGGCCGCGTCGGTCAACGTCACCCGCATCGTTCAGATCGGCTGCGACCTGCCAGGGCGCCCGCTGGGCCGTCGCTGCCGCCGCCGAGCACCCCGAGCTGATCGCCGGGGTCGCGCTGCACCCCAACGAGGCCCCCGTGTCGAGGACCTCGACGCCGCCATGGCCGAGATCGAGGCACTCGCCGGCGCGCACGACAAGGTGCGAGCCGTGGGGGAGACCGGGCTCGACCACTTCCGGACGGGCGACGACGGGCGTGCGGTGCAGGTGGAGAGCTTCCGTCGGCACATCGACCCGGCCAAGCGGCTCGACAAGACGCTGGTCATCCACGACCGGGACGCGCACGCCGAGGTGCTCCGGGTCCTCGAGGAGGAGGGCGCGCCCGAGCGCTGGGTCATGCACTGCTTCTCCGGCGACGTCGACTTCGCGCGTGCCTGCCCGGACCGGGGTGCGCACCTGAGCTTCGCCGGCACCGTCACGTTCAAGAACGCCGCTCACCTGCGGGTCGCGCTGGCCGCGGCGCCGATCGACCGGATCCTGGTCGAGACCGATGCGCCGTACCTCACGCCGAGTCCGTTCCGGGGCCGGCCCAACGCGTCCTACCTCGTCCCGCACACCGTCCGGGCGATGGCGGAGGTCCGTGGCGACGACCTCGAAACCCTCTGTGCGGCCATCGACGACAACACCGAGATCGCCTTCGGAGGGCCGTGGTGACCGCCGTCACCACCACCGAGACGCTGGCCACAAACGCCCGAAATTCACCTGATCGAATTGGCGTCATGAGAGGTGACCGTTATCGTCTTGTGATTGTTGGCCGGGATCGGGAACGATTCGCCAGCGCCCGGAGGGGGTTTGAGCCCTCTCCGCGAGTCCCCCGCTCGCATCTCGCCCCACCGCACCAGGTGGTCACGGCTGCACGCGGACGCGCTGACGCCCCGAGGCCCGGATAGCTCGAAGTCCGGAGAAACGTGCGCTCACGCATCGTCACCCTCAGCAAGTCCAAGGCTGTCCTCGCGACCCTCGTGGCCGTCATCGTCGTCGCCGTCGGCGGCTCCACGATCGGCTACGCAGCCCTCAGCAAGTCGGTCACCCTGTCCCTCGACGGACAGGCGCAGACCGTCTCGGCCATGGGCGACACGGTCGGGGAGGTGCTCGCCTCGGAGGGCATCGAGCTCACCGACAAGGACCTCGTGGCCCCCGGCCTCGACGAGTCGGTTGCCGATGGCAGCCGCATCTCGGTCCAGTTCGGTCGCCCGCTCGAGCTGAGTGTCGATGGTGAGGAGCGCACCTACTGGGTGAACTCCACCGACGTGGCGAGCGCCCCGGGCGAGATCGGTCGCGGCTTCTCGAGCGCCGAGCTGTCCGCCTCCCGCGACGCCCTGATCTCGCGCAGCGGCATCCGCCTCGAGGTCACCACGCCCAAGACGATCACCGTCAAGGTCGGCAAGCAGGGGATCGAGAAGACCAAGGTCAAGGCGCTCACCGTCGCCGACGTCTTCGACGAGCTCGGTGTGAAGGTGTCCGAGCACGACATCGTCAAGCCCGCTCTCGACACCGAGATCTCCGACGGCGACAAGATCGTGCTCACCGACATCCGCATCGTCACGAAGCGGGTCAAGAACGAGAAGATCGACTTCACCGTCGTCGAGCGCCCCGACGCCTCGGCCTACGAGGGCGACGACGAGACCATTCGCGCCGGTGTCGACGGCGTGCGCGACGTGACCTACCGGCTGACCGTCCGCAACGGCAGGATCGTCCGTACCAAGGTCGTCACCGCCGACGTCGAGCGCAAGCCCGTCGACGCCATCGTCAAGGTCGGCACCAAGGAAGACCCCGCCGAGAACTTCGCCGGTGGCAGCACCGTCTGGGACGCCCTCGCGCAGTGCGAGTCGGGCGGCAACTGGGCCATCAACACGGGCAACGGCTACTACGGCGGCCTCCAGTTCAACCTCGGCACTGGCAGGCCTACGGCGGCACCGGCCTGCCGAGCCCGGGCCTCGCGAGAGACCCAGATCGCGGTCGCGACCCGCCTCCGCGACGCCTCGGGCGGGTACGGCGCCCGGCCGCACTGCTCCGCCGCGCTGGGCCTGCCTCGCTGATCGCGCTGATCGCGCTGATCGCGCGGTCGACATCTAGGCTCTGCGTATGACATCCCCTTCCGCCGGCCCGAGACTCCTCGGGCCGGCGGAAGTGTGTCGCTGGCCGCCGAGCTCGACCTGCGCCCCACCAAGCAGCGTGGCCAGAACTTCGTCATCGACGCCAACACGGTCCGGCGCATCGTCCGCGACTCCGGCATCGGTCCCGACGACGTGGTGGTCGAGGTCGGCCCCGGCCTCGGCTCGCTGACCCTCGGGCTGCTCGAGGTCGCCAAGCGTGTGGTGGCCGTCGAGATCGACCCGCTGCTGGCCGACCGGCTGCCGGCCACGATCGCGGACCGCGCCCCTGACCACGTCGACGCCTTCGAGGTCGTGCTCGGCGACGCCATGCGGATCGAGCAGATCCCCGGTCCGCCGCCGACCGCGCTCGTCGCCAACCTGCCCTACAACGTCTCGGTGCCGGTGCTGATCCACATGCTCACACTGCTCCCGTCGCTCGAGCGCGGTCTGGTGATGGTGCAGGCCGAGGTCGCCGACCGACTGGCCGCCGGGCCGGGCTCCAAGATCTACGGCGTGCCGTCCGTGAAGGCCGCGTGGTTCGCGGACGTGCGTCGCGCCGGGCTCGATCGGGCGCAACATCTTCTGGCCGATGCCCAACGTCGACTCGGGCCTCGTGGCCCGGACCCGTTGCGACCCGCCGGACACCACGGCCACCCGCGAGCAGGTCTTCACCGTCATCGACGCAGCCTTCGCCACTCGCCGCAAGCAGATCCGGGCGGCCCTGCGCCCCCTCGCCGGTTCGAGCGAGGCCGCCGAGCACGCGCTCGAGCAGGCCGGCATCGACCCGATGGCGCGTGGCGAGGTGCTGACCGTTGCGGACTTCGCGCGGATCGCCGAGGGCATGCCGTGGTGAGCGTGGTCGAACTGCCGCGCTCCGTCTCCGTCCGCGCGGCCGCGAAGATCAACCTGCACCTCGGCGTCGGCGCCCTCCGCGACGACGGCTTCCACCCGCTCGACACCGTCTACCGGGCGATCAGCTTGTACGACGACGTCACGCTCGCCTCCGCGGGCACTCCCTCGCTCGCGCTGGAGTGTGCCGACTACATCGACGCCTCCGACATCCCGATGGGCCAGAGCAACATCGTCTTCCGCGCGCTCGAGCTGATCCGGGCCCGCAGCGGTGGTGCCGGCACGGAGAGCGTCGAGGTCCTGAAGTCGATCCCCGTGGCGGGCGGCATGGCCGGTGGCTCGGCCGACGCCGCCGCGACCCTGCTGGCCTACGACCGGCTGCACCACGCCGACCTGCCCGACGCCGCGCTGCTCGAGATCGCGGCCGAGCTCGGCAGCGACGTCCCCTTCTCCCTCGTCGGGGGTACGGCGCGGGGCCGTGGCCGTGGCGAGGTCGTGCAACCGCTCGACGACCGTGGCTCCCGGTGGTGGGTGGCCGTCCCTGTCGACGACCGGTCTGTCGACGCCCGAGGTCTACGCGCACTTCGACAAGCTCTTCCCCCACGCACTGGCCGAGCCCGCCGAACCGGCCGATCTGCTGTCGGCCCCGGCCAGCGGCGAGGCGCTGCGCCCGGCGCGCGCCCTGCACAACGACCTGCAGGCGCCTGCCCTTGACCTGCGCCCCGAGCTCGGCACCCTGATCGACCGTGGCGAGAGCGAAGGCGCCCTGCGCGGCCCGGTCTCCGGCTCGGGCCCGACCTGCATCTTCCTGTGCGACTCGCTCGACGGCGCCCACGCCGTCGTGGCGGGCCTGCAGGGTGCGGGGCACGACGTCGTACTCATCGCGAACGGCCCTGTCGCCGGCGCACATCTCCCGGAGCGCCCCTGATGGCCAACCTGATCAACCTCGAAAAGTCTCGAAGGCGTACGGCGTCCGGCCGTTGCTGAGCGAGGTCTCGCTCGGCATCAACGTCGGCGAGCGCATCGGCATCGTCGGACGCAACGGCGACGGCAAGACGACCCTGCTCGAGGTGATGACCGGTCTCGAGGAGCCCGACTCCGGTCGTGTCTCGATGAACCGCGGCGTGGAGATCGGCTTTCTCCACCGGGGGTGACGAGCTCGTCGACACCCACACCGTGCGTGAGGCCGTGCTCGGCGGCCGCGCCGACCACGAGTGGCTGGCCGACTCGACCATGCGTGGCGTCGTCACCGAGCTGCTGGCCGGTGTCTCCCTCGACCGGCCGGTGCTCGGCCTCTCCGGTGGCGAGCGCCGCCGCTGCTCGCTGGCCGCACTGCTGCTCGGTGAGCACGAGCTGATCATCCTCGACGAGCCCACCAACCACCTCGACGTCGAAGCGGTCGCCCGGCTCGCCGGGCACCTCGTCCAGCGCTCCTCGGCGCTGGTCGTCGTCACCCACGACCGCTGGTTCCTCGACGAGGTCTGCCAGACGACGTGGGAGGTCCACGACGGCGTCGTCGACT
Organism: Nocardioides sp. B-3; assembly: GCF_024703895.1. GTDB lineage: Bacteria > Actinomycetota > Actinomycetes > Propionibacteriales > Nocardioidaceae > Nocardioides. The sequence goes on along the minus strand of NZ_CP087968.1, from coordinate 1,112,767 downwards.
CCTACGAGGGCGGCTACGCGTCGTTCGTGCTCGCCAAGGCCGAGCGCCAGCGCCGGGCCGGTGCCTCGGAGCAGCGCCGCCAACAGCTCGTGAAGAAGGAGCTCGCTTGGCTGCGTCGCGGTGCCCCCGCGCGTGCGGCGAAGCCGAAGTTCCGCATCGAGGCAGCCAACCAGCTGATCGAGGACGTGCCGCCGCCCGCGCGACCGCCTCGAGCTGCAGAAGTTCGCCACCCAGCGCCTCGGCAAGGACGTGATCGACCTCGAGCACGTCGACATGTCCCGCGGTGAGCGACAGCTGCTGAGCGACGCAACCCGGCGCCCGGGCCCGGGAGACCGCGTCGGCATCGTCGGCGTCAACGGTGCCGGCAAGACGTCGGTGCTGTCGCTGATCGCGGGCAGCCTCCAGCCCACCGCCGGGCGGGTCAAGCACGGCCGCACCATCGCGATGGAGCACCTCACCCGGGCCATCGACGAGGTCGACCCCAACGGCCGCGTCCTCCCGACGATCGAGGCGATCGCCCGCGTCACTCGCACCGCCACGGGCTCCGACATCACCGCGACGTCGATGCTCGAGCGCTTCGGTTTCACCGGCGACAAGCTCACCGCGCGGCTCGGTGACCTCTCCGGTGGCGAGCGCCGCCGCTTCCAGCTGCTCAAGCTGCTGCTCAACGAACCCAACGTGCTGCTGCTCGACGAGCCCACCAACGACCTCGACATCGACACCCTCAACGTCCTCGAGGACTTCCTCGACGGCTGGCCGGGCACGCTGATCGTGGTCTCCCCACGACCGCTACTTCCTCGAGCGCGTCACCGATTCCGTCTGGGCGCTGCTCGGCGACGGCCAGATCTCGATGCTGCCGCGCGGGGTCGACGAATACCTCGAGCGCCGGGCTGCGGGCCTCGACTCGGTGGCGTCGCGCACCCTGACCGGAGGCTCCAACCCCTCCGCCGGTGGGGGCGCGTCGGGATCGGCGAAGGTCAAGCCGGGCTCCGCGGAGGAGCGGGATGCCCGCAAGGCGGTGTCCCGCATCGAGAAGCAGATCGCGCGCATCGACAAGCAGGAGAAGGCGCTCAACGACGAGATGGCCGCGTCCCTGACCGACTTCGACCGGCTGGCCGAGCTCGGCAAGCAGCTCAGCGTGGTGCAGGCCGAGAAGGAGAGTCTCGAGCACGAGTGGCTCGAGGCGTCCGACCTCCTGCAGTAGCAGCTCAGTCCTCGGGTGGGCTGAACGGCGCGAGCAGCGTGCGCAGCAGCGATGCGAGCGTGCCCCGGGCGTCGCTCGGCAGTGCTGCGATCAGCTCCGCCTCGGCCGCGAGCAGCGCCCCGAAGGCCCCGTCGACGGCGGCCTTGCCCTCGGGCGTGAGCCGCACCAGCACCCCACGACGGTCGCGCGGGTCCGGCAGTCGCTCGACAAGGTTGCGGGCGGCGAGCCGGTCGACGCGGTTGGTCATGGTGCCGCTGGTCACGAGCGTCTCTCGCAGCAGGCGTCCGGGCGACAGCTCGTACGGCGAACCCGCGCGCCGCAGCGCCGCGAGCACATCGAACTCCCACGACTCGATCTCGTGGGCCGTGAAGGCATCGCGCCGCGCGAGGTCGAGGTGGCGGGCCGGGCGGCTGATCCGGCTGAACACCTCGACCGGACCGAGGTCCGAGTCGCTGCGCTCGCGTGCCCGGGCCTCGACCAGGGCTGTCCACTTCGTCGCGCATGTCGATCAGTGTGCCAGACGCGTCGAGAATCTTGACGTCGAGAGATGGAGCGGTCAGGCCTCGGGCATCTTGCTGATCGGCGCGGGGACCCGGTGAGCCCGCTCAGACCGTTCCGAGCCATGTTGACCACGTGGCCGGCGACGACCTCGCGGGCCGGCTTGCGGGTGTCGAGCCACCACAGGCCGAGGTGGGCGATCATGCCGACCAGCATCTGTGAGTACATCGGGGAGTTCTTCGGATCCAGACCGGAGCGCTTGAAGCCCTCGCTGATCAGCCCTTCGACGCGCGAGGCGATGTCGCCCATGATCGTCTTCATGGTGGGGGAGTTCGTCGGGCTGTCCCGGACCGGGATCCGGAAGCCGTCAGGGTGCTCGTCGACGTACTCGAGCAGCGCCGGGGCAGCCTGCTCCAGCACCGTTCGTGAGGAGTCTGCGGGCACGGCGAGCGCGCGTCGCATCGACGTGAGCAGGGTCTGCACCTCGCGATCGACCACCACGGCATAGAGGCCCTCCTTGCCGCCGAAGTGCTCGTAGACGACCGGCTTGGAGACTTCCGCGCGGGGCCGCGACCTCTTCGATGGCGGTCCCCTCGAACCCGCGCTCGGCGAACGTTGCGCGCGCAACGCCGATCAGCTGCTCGCGCCGCTCGGCCCCGGTCATCCGCTTCTTCGTCGCCATGCGCAGATCCTGCCAGTTACCCACTGGTAACATGGGTACATGAGTCAGGTACAGAAGTTGTGGAGCTCCGCTTCCGCCGTCCCCGTCGTCGGCAAGCGCGCCTTCTCGATCGCGTTCTCGCAGAAGGCGCCCTACTTCGCCACGATCCGCCCGCGCTTCACGGTGGTCGAGCCCGACCACGTCGAGCTCGTCATTCCCAAGCGGCGCGGCGTGCACAACCACCCGGGCACCGTGCACGCGATCGCGCTGTGCAACGGGCTCGAGGCCGCCATGGGCGCGCTGGCGGAGGTGACGATCCCGAGCCACCGACGCTGGATCCCCCTGGGGCATGGACGTCGCCTACACCGCCAAGGCCACCAGCGACATCACCTGCATCGCCGAGACCGACCCCGAGCAGTGGACCAGCGACGAGCCCGAGCTCCACGTCCGTGTCCGCGGCGAGCGCGAGGACGGGACCGTGGTGATCGAGGGCGTGATCAAGCTGTACGTGAGCGACAAGCCTGCGAAGTAGGGCTCAGACCACTCCACCGCGGTCGGCGGCGACGTCGGCGACCATCGACACCTGGAGCACCTTCTTCTCGCCGACGAACTTGCGCTGCACGTAGTTGGCCAGCAATGTCAGCGCCAAGTTGGTGATGATGTAGCAGCCGGCCACCACGATGGTCGTCGGCACGATGTTGTTGAAGGACAGCGGCAGCTGCTTGGCGATCTTGGTCAGGCCGATCCCGAAGACGATCAGGATCAGGCTGGTGTCCTTGAGCGCCACCACGCACTGGCTGATGATCGCCGGGATCATGATCTTCACGGCCCGGGGAAGCAGCACGACGTTCATCACCTGCGTCTTGCGCATGCCGATGGCGTACGCCGCCTCTGCCTGCCCGCGAGGTACGGCGTTCACGCCGGCCCGGAACACCTCGGCCAGCACGGCGCCGTTGTAGAGGGTGAGGGCGAGCACCACGGACCAGAACGCGCCACGGGCGATGGGCATGTCGCCGAAGACGGCGTAGAAGCAGAAGATCATCAGCATGATGACCGGCACGGCGCGGAAGAACTCGACGACCAGCCATGACGCCCAACGCACCGGCCGGTGCTCGGAGAGCTTGCTGACGCCGAAGACCATTCCGAACACGACGGCGCCGAGCACCGACAGCACGGCCATGATGATGGTGTCTCGCCATGCCTCCGGGGAGCGCGTTGAGGTACTGCGGGGTGACGAACGGCTCCCACAGGGCGTACTCGAACTGACCGGCGTCGGCCAGCCGCTTCAGGGCGTAGGCGATCGCAGCGATGATCACGACCGGGGAGATGATCGTGTAGATCCGGTGTCGGGCAACCGTCTTGGGTCCCGGTGCATCGAAGAGAACTCCGGCGGCCATCAGGCGATCCTCCAGCGACGCTCGAGCGAGATGGCGACGAGCGAGACCAGCTCGACCGGGACGACGTACATCAGCGCGATGCCGAAGAAGATGCCCCAGCGCTCGTCCGCGTGGTTGTTGCTCATGATCTTCATCTGGGCGGCCGCCTCCGGGACTCCGAACACGGCGGCGACCGACGTGTTCTTGAGCAGCGCGATCAGGGTGCTGGCCACGGGCGGCACCGAGGCGCGGATCGCCCGGGGGAGGACGATCTCACGCATCACCCCGCTGAACGGGAGTCCGATCGCCCGGGCGGCTTCGGCTCCGGCCCAAGGGGACGGCGTTGACGCCCGACCGGATGGCCTCGCAGACGAAGGTGGACGTGTAGAGCGTCAGGGCGACGACGGCCGTGGAGAAGAACGAGGTGAAGTCGAAGTCACCGATGTGGACGTCGACCCAGTTGAAGTTGATGCCGATCTTGGGGGCGGCGAACTGGAAGAAGAAGAAGACCATCAGCAACGGGGTGTTGCGCACCAGCGTGACGTAGGTGGCGGCGGCCTTGTTGAGGACCGCGATCGGGCCGACCCGCATGGCGACGGGGAACGTCCCGCCGATGAGCGACAGCACCCCTGAGAACAAGAAGAGCAGGACGGTGTAGCCGAAGGCCTGCAGGACCTCGGGGAACTCGTTGATGAAGGCTTCCACGCCGCTCCTCTCGTGGGGACGGGATCGTGCTCCGGACCGGAGTCCGGGCCCGCCGTGCAGCGGGCCCGGACTCGGCTCGAGCTAGGTGCTCAGGACTCGCAGGCGTCGAGCTCGGGGAACTCCGGCGTCTCGACACCGGAGGCGCCGAGGTTGGCCTCGAAGGCCTCCGCCCGAGTGCCGGCCTCGTTGGCGGCTTCCAGCGTGTCGTTGATCCACTGGCACATCTCCGGGTAGTCCTGCGAGTAGCCGACCCCGATGCGCTCCTCGGAGAAGGGCTCGCCGACGACCTTCAGGGTGCCCTCGTTCTGCGCGGCGTAGCCGGCGAGGATCGTGCCGTCGGTCGTCATCGCCTCGACCGTGCCGTCGAGCACCTTGTCGACGCACTGGCTGTAGGTGTCGAAGCCGACCGGCTTCATGCCCTGCGCCTTGGCGTTGTCGAGCGACGTCGAGCCGGTGACGGAGCAGACTTCCTTGCCCTGCAGGTCCTCGGGGCCGGCGGCCTCGGAGTCCTCGGGGACCAGCAGCTGCTGGCCGGTGATCATGTAGGGGCCCGCCTGACCGACGACCGCACGACGCTCGTCGGTGATCGAGTAGGACGCGAGGACGAGATCGACCTTGCCGTCCACGAGGAAGGGCTCGCGGTTGTCGGAGATCGTCTCGACGTACTTCACCTTGGACGTGTCCTCGGGGTCGATGCCCGGGGAGGCGACCGGGATCTTGGCGATGTCGACGTCGAAGCCGGTCGGCATGTCCGAGCCGGTCTCGTTGAAGCCGAGGCCCGGCTGGTCGTACTTCACGCCGACGTTGATCGTGCCCGCCTCAGCGAGCTCGGCCATGCGGGTGCCGGCCTCGAAGCTGGCGTCCTCCGACGCCTCGACCTCCACGCCCTCGTTGTCGGTGCCGGCGTCGCCGCAGGCGGCGAGGCTGAGCGCGAGCCCAGACCGGCCACGACGGCCTTGGTACGGATGAATCGCATCTGCATCTCCCTTGATGTGGTGAACATTTGGGTGGAGCCCGAGTGGCGCTAGTGCTTGAGGATCTTGCCGAGGAAGTCCTTGGCCCGATCCGACTTCGGATGGGTGAAGAACTCCTCGGGGGTGTTCTCCTCGATGATCCCGCCGTCCGCCATGAAGACGACCCGGTCGGCCGCCGTCCGCGCGAAGCCCATCTCGTGGGTGACCACGATCATCGTCATGCCCTGCTGGGCGAGGTCGACCATGACGTCGAGGACCTCCTTGATCATCTCCGGGTCGAGCGCGGAGGTGGGCTCGTCGAAGAGCATCACCTTCGGCTCCATCGCCGGGGCCCGGGCGATGGCGACGCGCTGCTGCTGGCCGCCGGAGAGCTGTGCGGGGTACTTCTCGGCCACGGTGGCCGACGCCGACCCGGTCGAGCAGCTCGCGGGCCTTGGTCTCGGCAGCGGACTTGCTCAGCCCGCGCACCTTGATGGGGCCGAGCGTGACGTTCTCCGGGATCGTCTTGTGCGCGAAGAGGTTGAAGCTCTGGAAGACCATGCCGACCTCGGCACGGAGCTTGGCCAGCGCCTTGCCCTCCGCCGGAAGCGGCGTGCCGTCGAGGGTGATCGAACCCTCGTCGATGGTCTCGAGCCGGTTGATCGCGCGGCACAACGTCGACTTGCCGGAGCCGGACGGGCCGATGACGACGACCACCTCGCCGCGGGTCACGGTCAGCTCGATGTCCTTGAGCGCGTGCAGCGACCCGAAGTGCTTCTGCACCCCAGTGAGTACGACGAGTGGTTCACCTCGCCCCGCCGAGCGGGGCTCCTGCTCCAACGCGGTCATGTCGGCAACCTATAGCGATCAGTGTGTCCGGGGCCACAGGCGGGGGCGTGACCGACCAAACGTGACCGGACCGTGTCCCGACCGTTGAGTCGGTGCGCCTGACCCGTTCCCAGCGGGGTCCGGCGGTGTTTGAATCGATGCAACACCCCAACCGGGAGGACCACATGAGCGAAGGCAGCAAGAGCAGGCTCGACATGCTCAAGGACATGGCCAAGGGTGCCAAGGAGGACCCGAAGGGCGCCGCCATCTTCTTCAAGGACGTCGGCAAGATCGCCGCCAAGGAGGCGGCCGGGAAGGCCAAGGCCCGGGTGAAGAAGGCGCGCGGTCACTAGCGCCCTTTCGATTCGGGTGGCCGGTGCGGCTCGCCGTACCCTTGGCGGGTCATGAGCACCGCCATCGAGAGCCAGCCGCGCACCTACGAGGTCAAGACCTACGGGTGCCAGATGAACGTCCACGACTCCGAGCGCCTGACCGGGCTGCTGGAGGACGCGGGCTATGTCGCGACCCCCGAGGGTGAGCAGGCCGACGTCGTCGTCTTCAACACCTGCGCGGTTCGCGAGAACGCCGACAACAAGCTCTACGGCAACCTGTCCCACCTCGCCCCGGTCAAGGCGCTCAACCCCGGCATGCAGATCGCCGTCGGCGGTTGCATGGCGCAGAAGGACCGCGACACGATCATCAGCAAGGCGCCGTACGTCGATGTCGTCTTCGGCACGCACAACATCGGCTCCCTGCCCGCCCTGCTCGATCGCGCCCGCTCGCAGGAGGAGGCGCAGGTCGAGATCCTCGAGTCACTGTCGGTCTTCCCCTCGACGCTGCCGACGAAGCGAGACTCGGCGTACGCCGCGTGGGTCTCCATCTCCGTGGGGTGCAACAACACCTGCACGTTCTGCATCGTCCCCGCGCTGCGCGGCAAGGGAGAAGGACCGCCGGCCCGGCGAGATCCCGGCCGAGATCGAGGCGCTGGTCGCCGAGGGCGTCACCGAGATCACCCTGCTCGGCCAGAACGTCAACGCCTACGGCGTGGAGTTCGGCGACCGTCAGGCCTTCTCCAAGCTGCTGCGCTCGTGCGGTGCGATCGAGGGCCTCGAGCGCGTGCGCTTCACCTCGCCGCACCCGGCCGAGTTCACCGACGACGTCATCGCCGCCATGACCGAGACGCCCAACGTGATGCACCAGCTGCACATGCCGCTGCAATCGGGCTCCGACCGCGTCCTCAAGGCGATGCGCCGGTCCTACCGCTCCTCGAAGTTCCTCGGGATCATCTCGCGCGTGCGTGAGGCCATGCCCGACGCGGCGATCACCACCGACATCATCGTGGGCTTCCCCGGCGAGACCGAGGAGGACTTCCTCGCGACGCTCGACGCCGTGCGCGAGTCGCGCTTCATGAATGCCTTCACGTTCCAGTACTCACCTCGCCCCCGGCACCCCCGCCGCCACCATGGAGTCGCAGGTGCCGCCCGAGGTCGTGAAGGATCGCTACCTGCGTCTCGTCGACGTCGTCAACGAGGTCGCGTGGGACGAGGCCAAGGCGCTCGTCGGCCGCTCCGTCGAGCTGATGGTCTCCGAGGGCGAGGGCCGCAAGGACGCCGCCACGCACCGGCTCTCCGGCCGCGGTCCGGACAACCGGCTGGTGCACTTCGCGGCGGACTTCTCGCAGGTCGGGGCCGACGGGGTGCGACCCGGCGACATGGTGATCGTCGAGATCACCAAGGCTGCTCCTCACCACCTCGTCGCCGACGGCCCGGTTCTCTCCGTACGCCGCACGCGGGCCGGCGACGCCCGGGACCGCCGCAACGCTGCCCCGTCCGAGTCGCCCGCCGCCTCGGGGGTCGGCCTCGGGATGCCGACGCTCGGCGTGCCGGCCGCGTTGCCGCCCGCTCCCGCCTGCGGCTGAGCTCGTCCACCGCTTCACTGTGGACTCGGTGTCACCCAGCGACATCAAGTCCACAGTCAGGCAGTCCGCACGAAGTCGGCACTCCGAGCCAGCCACGCGCACGGTGCAGTGCGGCCACCTTGCCGGCCGTCTCGCAGGTCCGGTCGAACACCCGGCCCCAACCCGGGCAGAACCGTGCCCTTGCCGTCGACCGCCGCGTCGAGGTCTCGCTCGAGATCGGCGTCGCGCTGCGTGGCGCTGTCGTGGAAGAGCCGGCCGTCGAGCTCCGACGATCTGACCGTTGTCGTGCTCGGTGTCGCGGTAGACCACACGGGTGCCGTCGCTGCTGCGCACCTGACGCTCGCCCATGGGCAGCCCGTGCGGTCGGACGACGCGATCGAGGTAGCCGTGCTCGAGCACCGAGCAGGTGCCGTCCGCGATGTCGGTGAGGACGCTGCTCATCCACTCCCGACGGGGAATGCGCATCCGCGATGCGACCTCGGCGGCGAGCCGGGCCGCGGTCGAGCGACGCGACTGCACCATGTCGGCGAGGGCTGACAAGGCCGCCATGTCCGTGAGGGCGTGGGCCGCAACGTCGATGCCGGCGTCCTCGTAGCGCAGCCGCGGGGGTCCGGTGTTCCACAGCGCGCTCGGAGAGGCGATCGATGCGGCGTACCCGAACTCCGGCCGGAGCAACGACGGTCCGGGCCTGATCGATGGCCACCTCGATGGTGGTGAGGTCGCGGCTGGTCTTGCCGGGCCCCTCATGAGCACGGAGCGCGGACTGCCCGGACAGCGCAGCCGGCCGGGCGTGGAGCACACCGGCCCAGGGCTCGCTCCAGCCACGTCGGATCGCCCGTGTGGTTGTGGTAGACCCCGGGATGGATGATCGCGAGCTCGCGTCTGCGCACCATGCGCCGGATGCTCGGAGCCGTCTCTCCGGCCGCCCGGGAGCTGGACGCGCGAGATGACCCCGGCTTGGTCGTCGAGGAAGTCGTCGATTCCCCAGTCGTCGGGCCATGCCCTGCTCGTCTCGCTCATGGCGAGAGCTTCCCCGCGGCGGACGCACGTCAGTCGTGTCAGGTGGCGGCTGTGGAAAACGTTGAGTGTGGACTCGGTGTCACCCGGTGACACCGAGTCCACACTCAGCGGGAAGCAGCGTCAGGCCGGCGGCTCGACCGACCCGTCCTCGGCCTCCCTGGCCTGCCTCGGGGTCCGTCTCCTCGCCGGTCTCGGCGTCGGCTGCATCCCCGTCGGGAGACTGGGTCTTCTCGGTGTCCGGCGCGGTGATCTCGGGAGGCATGATCTCGTCGACGGCCGGGTTGGCCGAGGGATCCGGGTCGCGCGCAAGCCCTTCGTCGTCGCTGTCGTCGGGGAGTGCGTCAGCGCCGCCGGGGTTGGGTTCCTTCTCCTCGACGACCGGGTCGGGCTTCGGGCCGAGATCTGCGTCGTTCATCGCTGTCCTCCATTGTCGGTGTCGAATCCGTGGCTGAGGTAACGCTGGTCGGTGCCGAGCTGGCTGAGGGCGAAGGCCTCATGGGGCACCATCGGCGACGGCAGGTCTGACAGCGGGCACCAGCGCAGCTCGCCGGCCTTGTCCGGCTCCACGATCCGGGGATCGCCGGACCGAGAGCGTGCGGTGAAGAAGAAGTCGACGCGTTCGTCGATCGGCTCGCCTCCCCGGGTGCGCTGCATCGTGAACTCGAAGCGCAGGTCGACCGCGCTGATGCCGAGCTCCTCGGTTGCCTCGCGCTGGGCTGCGGCGTACGCCGTCTCGCCCCGCTCGACGTGTCCGGCTGCGGCAGCGGCCCAGTGGCCGTCCATGTAGGGCGTGCCCTGACGCAGCTGCAGCAGCACCTCCGGCTCGCCGGCACCGTCGCGAAGCAGATAGACGTAGGAGGCAGGCACCACCACAAAGCTGTCGGTCACGCGTTTCAACCTAGTCGGCGCGACCGACAGCTCGGCCACGGCTACGGCGCGGGAGTGACGGGCTCGGTCGGCTCGGTCGGCTCGGTGGGAATCGTCGGCGGAGCCGGCTCGGTCGGGGGCGGTGGGTTCGGTGGGTTCGGTCGGGACGCCCGGCGCGGGCGGAGCCTCTGTGTCGGCTGGCGCCTCGGTGTCGGGCGCCTCGGGGGGCGTGCCGAGGTCGTCGTTCTGACCGTCCAGCCCGTCGAGGGCGTCGGCGGCCTTGTCGACACCCGCCCGGATCTGCTCGGAGTACTTCCCGCCGGTCTTGTCGTCGACGAAGTCGCCGGCCTTCTCCAGTGCGCTGTCGATCTGCTCGCCGTACTTGTCGACGGCGTCGCCGAGTCCGCTGTTGGTGCTCATCACAACTCCCGAGAAGTCATGGCCGGGGCTGTCCCGGCCCGGGTCCAGTCAAGGCAGACCACGTGAGCAAATGCAACAGGCCGTCCACCCGTGAGGGGTGGACGGCCCAGAGCGAGCAGACGGATTACTTGATGTCGTCGTTCTGGCCGTCGAGCGAGTCGAGGGCGTCGGCCGCCTTGTCGGTGCCGGCGTCGATCTTGTCCGAGAACTTGCCGCCGGTCTTGTCGTCGACGAAGTCACCGGCCTTGTCGAGGCCAGCGGCGATCTTGTCGCCCCGGCTGTCGACCGCGTCGGTGAGCTTGTCCTTGGCGTCGTCGAGGAATCCCATGTGCTTCTCCGATGCTCGGTGCGGCCCCCGTTGAGACCGCTCACGGTTTGAAACACTAGCCAGCATGTCCACGGATGCGCACCCCTCCCGATCGTGGCAATCGTCGGGGCGACGGCATCGGGCAAGACGGGTCTGAGCCTCGACACGGCGACGGAGCTCGGCGGCGAGATCGTCAACACCGATGCGATGCAGCTCTACCGCGGCATGGATGTCGGTACGGCGAAGCTCCCCCGTCGCAGCGCCGCGGGATCCCGCACCACCTGCTCGACCGGCTCGACGTGACACAGACGGCGACGGTGCACGACTTCCGGGGCTGGGCGCGCGACGAGATCGCCGAGATCCGTGGCCGGGGCAAGGTGCCCGTGCTGGTCGGCGGCAGTGCGCTCTACACCCGCGCCATCCCTGGACCGCTTCGAGTTCCCCGGCACCGACGAGTCCGTGCGCCGCGAGCTCGAGGGGGAGCTCGAGCTCGTGGGAGCGAACACGCTGCACGAGCGCCTCGAGCGACTCGATGCCGAGGCCGCTGCGAAGATCGGCCCCGACAACGGCCGTCGCATCGTGCGCGCCCTCGAGGTCATCGCGCTCACCGGCCGCCCCTACTCCGCCAGCCTTCCCACTCCGACCTACGCCGACCCGCACAGCCTGCAGATCGGCGTCGACATCGACCGGCCCACCCTCGACGCGCGCATCGAGACGCGGGTTCGCCAGATGTACGACGAGGGGCTGGTCGAGGAGGTCGAGCGGCTGCTCGACGAGGGGCTCGAGCGGGGCCAGACGGCGAGGCGCGCGATCGGCTACCGCGAGGCCACGGCCTTCCTTCGCGGGGAGATCACCCGCGACGAGGCAGTGGAACGCACACAGGCAGCAACTCGACGTTTCGCGCGCCGACAGGACGGCTGGTTCCTGCAAGGACCCGCGCGTCGTCTGGGTGCGGTTCGACGACGAAGACAGGCTCGAGAAGGCACTCGCGGCTCTCGACAGATCGGCGACCACGGAGCAAGGTGGGGGGATCTCAACTCTCGGGAGGTAACCATGCGTCTCACCCCTGCCCCGGCGACGTCCGCCCTCGTTGCCGGCCTCCCGGTGGCCGCGCCACCGGCCCCGGCCGACACCCCTGCAGACCGACCGACCGGCAAGAGCCCGACCGCCGTCGGCAAGGGCGGTGCCGTCTCCACGGTCGATCCGGAGGCCAGTGCGGCCGCCCTCAAGGTGCTCAAGCAGGGCGGCAACGCGGCCGATGCGGCCGTCGCTGCCGCTGCCACCCTCGGCGTCACCGAGCCCTACAGCGCGGGCATCGGCGGCGGTGGCTACTTCGTCTTCTACGACGCCGAGACGGGCAAGGTCAGCACCATCGACGGCCGCGAGACCGCGCCGAAGAAGATGCCCAACGACGCATTCATCGACCCGGCCACCGGCAAGCCCTACCCCTTCACGCCCGACCTCGTCACCAGCGGCGTCAGCGTCGGCACGCCCGGCACGCCGGCGACCCGGGAGCGCGCGCTGAAGAAGTTCGGCACCCTCACGATGGCCGACGCGCTCAAGCCCGCCATCAAGGTCGCGACCCGCGGCTTCGTGGTCGACGAGACGTTCCGCAGAGCAGACGCTCGACAACGAGGAGCGCTTCCGCGCCTTCCGCGCGACCAAGAAGCTGTTCCTGCCGAAGGGCGACGCGCCCAAGGTCGGCTCGATCTTCACCAACCCCGAGCTGGCCGCGACCTATGCCGACATCGCCGAACGCGGCACCGGGGCCTTCTACCGTGGCGACCTCGCGAAGCTGATGGTCGACATCGTGCGCAAGCCGCGCACCACCAAGGGCACCGACCTGCCGGTGCCGAGGGGCTATCTGTCCCGCAGCGACCTCAAGGACTACAAGGTGCTCGGCCGGGCGCCGACCAAGGTCACCTACCGCGGCTACGACGTCTACGGCATGGCCCCCTCGTCGAGCGGCGGCTCCACCGTGGGCGAGGCGCTGAACATCCTCGAGCGCACCGACTTCACCGGGAAGCCCCCCGAGCAGGTGCTGCACACCTACCTCGAGGCCGGTGCCCTCGCCTTCGCCGACCGCGCGAAGTACCTCGGCGACCCGCGATTCGTCGACGTACCCCTGCCGACGCTGCTCAGCGACAAGTTCGCCGCCGAGCGCGCCTGCGCCATCAATCCGGTCAAGGCGGCGACGAAGCCGGTCGCGGCGGGTGACGCCGCGGCGTACGACGGGATCTGCCCGACGCCTGCCGCGAGCGGGACGACCGGCACCGACACCGAGAACATCTCCACCACCAACCTGACGGTCGCGGACAAGTGGGGCAACGTCGTGGAGTACACCCTCACGATCGAGCAGACCGGCGGCTCCGGGATGGTCGTGCCCGGCCACGGCTTCATCCTCAACAACGAGCTGACCGACTTCTCGACCGTCTACGACGCCGCCGACCCCAACCGCATCCAGCCGGGCAAGCGCCCGCGCTCGTCGATGAGCCCGACGATCGTGCTCAAGGACGGCAAGCCGTTCCCTGGCCCTCGGCTCGCCCGGCGGCTCCACGATCATCACCACGGTGCTGCAGATGCTCGTCAACCGGATCGACACGGGCATGACCATCGAGGAGGCCATTGCGGCGCCGCGATCGAGCCCGCGCAACACGGCCAGCGTGACCTCCGAGCCCGAGTTCATCACGGCGTACGGCGCCGCGCTGACCGCCCTCGGCCACACGTTCGTCCCCGCGGGCGACGCGTTCACGAGCCGGGCACAGATCGGTGCGGCGACGGCGATCGAGTTCGGACCCGGTGGCCGGATGACCGCGGTCGCGGAGCCGGTCCGTCGTGGTGGTGGATCGGCGAAGGTGGTGCAGAAGGAGTAGGAAGATGCCATGAGAACCGTCTTCTACAGCGCGACCACCCTCGACGGCTTCATCGCCGACGAGCACGACTCGCTCGACTGGCTCTTCGTCCGGGACCGGGACGAGAGTGGCCCGCTCAACTACGGCGACTTCATCAAGGACGTGGGCGCCATCTGCATGGGCGCGACGACCTACCAGTGGGTTCTCGACCACAACGCCCGCACCGGCGAGGAGTGGGCGTACGAGCAGCCGTCGTGGGTGTGTTCACCCACCGTGAGTTCGCGCCGCACGAAGGCATCACCTTCACCGCGAACGACGTGCAGGACGTCCACGAGGAGATGGTGACCGCGGCAGGCGGCAAGGACGTGTGGGTGGTGGGCGGTGGTGACCCGGCCGGCCAGTTCGCGGACGCGGGGCTCCTCGACGAGCTCATCCCTCTACATCGCACCCGTCACCCTCGGCGCGGGTCGCCCCGCTCTTCCCGCGCCGTCGCGACCTCGTGCTCCTCGAGCTCGAGCAGAACAAGGCCTTCGCGTGCGCTCGCTATTCCGTCGGTCCTGCGCGCGCCTGACACAATGAGGGGGTGAGCTACCGCTTCCTCAAGGGCCATGGCACGGAGAACGACTTCGTGCTCCTGCCCGACCCCGACGGCACGATCCACGGTGACCTGAGCGCCGACCGGGTCCGCGCCCTGTGCGACCGCCGCGCCGGCATCGGTGGCGACGGAGTGCTGCGGGCCGTGCGCGAGGGCGAGCGCTGGTTCATGGACTACCGCAACTCCGACGGTTCGATCAGCGAGATGTGCGGCAACGGCATCCGCGTCTTCGCCCGCTACCTCCTCGACCACGAGGGCGCCACCACGCCGCTCGAGATCGACACCCGCGCCGGCATCAAGACCGTCACGCTCGACGGCGACGACGTCACCGTCGACATGGGCGCGCCGGAGGTCTTCGCGAGCACCAAGGTGAGCGTCGACGGCGTCACCCACGAGGCCCTGCACGTCTCCATGGGCAACCCGCACGCCGTGACCTTCGTCGACTCGCTCGACGAGGCCGGCAGCCTGCTCGTCGAGCCCGGCTTCGACCGGGCCGTCTATCCCGACGGGGTCAACGTCGAGTTCGTCGTACGCCGCAGCGCACACCACGTCGCGATGCGCGTGCACGAGCGCGGTTCCGGAGAGACCCGCTCCTGCGGCACCGGCGCCTGCGCGGTGATGGTCGCCGCAGCGCTGGCTGACGACGCACCTCGCGAGACGGCGTACACCGTCGACGTCCCCGGCGGCAGCCTTCGGATCACCCTGGACCACCGACGACCGGATCCTGATGACGGGGCCGGCCGTGCTGGTCGCCGAGGGCACCAGCGACCTCTGACGCTCAGCGCGCTCGCACGAGAGTGAGGATCTCTTCGAGCTTGGCGTCTATCCCGTCGAAGCGTTGATCGACCCCGTCGAAGCGTTGATCGACCCCGTCGAAGCGTTGATCGACCCCGTCGAAGCGTTGATCGTGCACCTCAAGAGCGGCGGCCAATTCGTCAAGGCGGTTGCCCCGGCGAGCCAGAGTCGCCGCCATGTTGTGCTGGGAAGCCGAGATAGTGCCGAGGAGGTCGTAGATGGACTGCACATCATTGTCCAACTGCCGCACCTTCCGCTCGATCTGCGCGGGTGTCATCGTCATGACATCCGACCCTAGGCAGCCACTGTGCCACGCACCATGGGGTCCGGACCATCTGTGGACAACGGGTACACCTAGGATCCGCGCATGGACATCTCCGGAGCCTCAGCCATCGTCACCGGCGGAGCCAGCGGCATCGGTGCCGCGGCCGCCCGCGCCCTCGCCGCTCGCGGCGCGATCGTCGTCGTCGCTGACATCAACACCGAGCTGGGCGAGGCCCTCGCGGCCGAGATCAAGGGCGTCTTCGCCCGCGTCGACGTGACCGACACCGAGCAGATCGCGGCCGCCGTCGAGGCCGCCGCGGAGATCGCTCCGCTGCGCGCGTGCGTCAACTCCGCCGGCATCGGCTGGGCGCAGCGCACCATCGGTCGCGACGGTGAGCTCGCCTCCGCCCACGACCTCGGTGCGTTCCGCAAGGTGGTCGAGATCAACCTGATCGGCACCTTCGACATGACCCGCCGGGCTGCGACCGTGATGAGCCGCAACGAGCCCGACGCCGACGGTCAGCGCGGTGCGATCGTCAACCTCGGCGTCCGTCGCGGCGTTCGACGGCCAGATCGGCCAGTCGTCCTACTCCGCCTCCAAGGGCGGCGTGGTCGGCATGACGCTGCCGATCGCCCGCGACCTGTCGGCCGCCGGCATCCGCCTCAACACGGTGGCGCCCGGCCTGATCGACACCCCCGATCTACGACGCGTTCCCCAACCCGGATGAGTTCAAGGCCAACCTCGGCCAGAACGTGCTGTTCCCCAAGCGCCTCGGCCACGCCGAGGAGCTGGCGAGCATGGTCGTCGAGTGCATCACCAACTCCTACATGAACGGCGAGACCATCCGTGTCGACGGCGGCATCCGGATGCCGCCGAAGTAGTCCGCAGGTTTGGAGTGGCCGGGCAGAACCTCACGACGGGCGCCGTCCGGCGTACCATTCCGTCGTGAAGTTCTCGGGGAGCGCGTTCGCTGGCGGGCGCCACAGCTCTCGCGCTGGTGTCGGGCCTGCTCGTCGCCTTCGGTGGTACGGCGCCGGCGACCGCGACCCCAACCGCCCCGGTGCGGGTTCTGTGTGTCCAGACGTACACGGGGCCGCCAGCCGCCATCGCCGTGACCACGACGGATGCGGTGAAGTTGAGCCCGAGCAGCCTCTCCGTCACGCGGCCGGGCGGCTACACGGGAACTGTCGTCGACATCAACGTGATGGTCAACGCCACCCATGCCGACGCCTCCTTCTTGTCCTACGACCTCCCCGGCGCCCGTCGTCACACAACGCAACGTGCTTCAGGCAAGGTTGCCGGGAAGTGGCGCCCGGGTCGCACCACTGACCTGGGACGACCGAGGCGCCGACGAGATACGCGGCAACTTCCATCGCCGGGAGCTACCAGCCTCATGCGCCGCTGAATGCGAAGCACGCCGGCACACCGGCCACCGGCACCTGGAAGATCCACCTCTACAACCTCTCCAAGACGATCGCTGGCACGCTCAATTCCCGGTCGGTGACCATCACCTTCTCCACGTGCGACGACGATGCGGACGGCGCGGAGGACCGCGCCGTCGACAACTGTGTCGGGCTTTCCAACCCCGACCAGATCGACCCGGACGGCGACGGGGTGGGCAACCCCTGCGACGACGACCTCGACGGTGACGGCGTGGTCAACAACTCCGACAACTGCCTGACCCCGGCCAACCCCGACCGGGGTGGACTCGGACGGTGACGGATCGGGTGACCCGTGTGACAGCGACACGGACGGGGACGGTGTCGTCGGCCCGGACAACTGTCCGACGGTCGCCAACGCCGACCAGCTCGATTCCGATGGCGACCGGGCCGGCAACGCCTGCGACCCCCGACGACGACGCCGACGGCAAGGCCGACACCGTTGACCGCTGCCCCCCGGCAGGATCGTCGAGCTCGAGCGGTTGCCCGAAGGTCGAGCGGACCCTGAAGCTCAAGCAGAAGTCGCGGGTGCTGGTCGGGGAACCTCTCCGCCGACGTGGCCGGCTGCGAGGCCTGTCAACGTGCCACGGTGTGGCAGGCCGAGAAGGGCAAGGACCGGCGCATCGATCGCGCCCGCACCGGCTCGTCCGGCCGGTTCAAGACCAAGCTCGGGCGGCGTACCGGAAAGTTCTATGCCAAGGTCTCGGCCGGGACGATTGCCGGGGTCGGGGACTGTGCAGCCGCGAAGTCACGCAAGGTGACCGTGCGCCGTCGCTGACTAATTGTTCGCGGTCCGTCGAGCCCCGGCCTACTCTTGAGGCCATATGACGAACGCACCTGACTTCAACCTCGACGCCGCCCTCAACGCGACCGACGACTGGGACGACTTCGAGTCCGGCTATGCCGACGACCCGGTCTCGCCCGACGGGCCCGACCCCGAGGACCTCGAGCTCACCACCGGCGAGCAGGACCCGGCCGAGCGACACCTGCTGCGCCGCGTGGACGGGCTCCGCACGGAGCTCCGGGACATCACCGAGGTCGAGTACCGCCAGCTCCGGCTGGAGAAGGTCATCCTCGTCGGCGTCTGGACCTCCGGCACCGTCGAGGACGCCGAGAACTCCATGGCAGAGCTCGCCCTGCTGGCCGAGACGGCCGGCTCCGAGGTGCTCGACGCGATCTACCAGCGGCGGCAGACGCCCGACCCGGCCACCTTCATCGGCCGTGGCAAGGTCGAGGGGCTGTTCGAGATCGTGCAGGCCTCCGGCGCCGACACCGTGATCCTCGACGGCGACCTCGCGCCCAGCCAGCTGCGCAACCTCGAGGACAAGCTCAAGGTCAAGGCGATCGACCGGACCGGGCTGATCCTCGACATCTTCGCCCAGCACGCGAAGTCCAAGGAAGGTCAGGCGCAGGTCGAGCTCGCACAGCTGCAATACATGAAACAGCGGCTGCGTGGCTGGGGTGGCAACCTCTCCCGCCAGGGCCGGTGGCCGCGTTGCCGGCGGCGAGGGCATCGGTGGCCGTGGTCCCGGTGAGACGAAGATCGAGACCGACCGGCGCCGCATCAACAGCAAGATCGCCAAGCTCCGCAAAGAGCTCAAGGAGCTCAAGGGCACCCGCGCGACCATGCGCCGGGAGCGCTCGCGCAACCACATCCCGAGTGTCTCGATCGCGGGCTACACCAACGCCGGCAAGTCCTCGATCCTCAACCGGCTCACCGATGCCGGGGTGCTCGTCGACGACTCGCTCTTCGCGACTCTCGACCCGACCACGCGCCGTACGACCACCCGCGATGGACGTGTCTACACGATGTCCGACACCGTCGGGTTCGTGCGACACCTGCCGCACCAGCTGGTCGAGGCGTTCCGCTCCACCCTCGAGGAGGTGGCCGACTCCGACCTGATCCTGCACGTCGTCGACGGCTCGCACCCCGACCCCGAGGGCCAGCTGGCCGCGGTGCGCGAGGTGTTCGCCGAGATCCATGCCTCGAAGGTCCCCGAGCTGGTCCTGATCAACAAGGCCGATGTCGCCGACCCGATGGTGATCGCCCGGCTGCTGGCGCGTGAGCCGCACAGCGTCGTGGTCAGCGCCAAGACCGGCGAGGGCATCGACAAGGCCCCGGCCGCCATCGAGTCGGAGCTGCCGCGCCCGACCGTGCAGTTCGAGGCGCTGCTGCCCTACGAGCGTGGCGACCTGCTCAACCGGCTGCACCAGAAGGGCGAGATCGAGCACCTCGAGCACACCGGCGACGGCACGCTCGTCCGGGGCCGGGCCAACGCCGACCTCGCGAGCGATCTCGCGGCCTATCCGGTCTGACCTCCCCGATTGCAGTGCGCCGGGACCCCTGAGGGAGGATGTCGCGCATGTCACGCGGCGCCCTCGTTCGTTTCCTGCTCGTCCTCGGTCTCCTCGGCGGCTGCCCGGCCCTCACGCTGAACCAGAAGCCCAACCCGGGCCCGGATCTGCGGGGTGGCGCGCAGTTCGTCTTCCGGGCGACGGGGACCGAGTCGACCGAGGCGACCGCCGAGAACGTCGACAAGACCGTCGAGGTGCTGCGCGGACGCGTGGACGCTCTGGGTGTCGCCGAGTCGACGCTCGCTCGCCGGGGCGACGACCGCATCCCCGGTCGAGCTGCCCGGCGTCACCAACGACGAGGAGGCCCGGGCGGCCGAGGAGCGGATCGGCCAGACCGCGCGACTCACCGTCCACCCGGTCGTGGCGACCGTCGCCAGCGCGGACGCGAAGCCGTCCAAGAAGGGCAACCCCGGTCGTCCCCGACGAGGGCGGCTCCTTCATCGAGGTCGGTCCCACCGCGCTCGAGGGTGAGGACATCACTGACGCCAACGCGGCCACGCCGCAGAACGGTGTCGGTTTCGTCGTCAACGTCGACTTCAGCAGCAAGGGATCGGACGCCTTCGGCAAGCTGTCGGCCACCGCGGCCTGCGCCACCGGCGACGCCAACCGGATCGCGATGGTGCTCGACGGCACCTCCATCTCCAGCCCGTCCGTCAACGTCCCCTGCGGCGGCAACATCAGCAACAGCACCGAGATCTCGGGCGACTTCTCCCAGACCGAGGCCAGCGACCGGCGGCGCTGATCGAGGGCGGCGCGCTGCCGCTCGAGCTCGAGCTGATCTCCGACCGCCTCGTCGGCCCGACCCTCGGCGCCGAGGCGATCGACGCCTCGATCGAGGCCGGCATCATCGGTCTGCTCCTGACCGGCATCTTCATCATGGTCGTCTACCGCCTCGTCGGCGCGATGGCGACGCTGGCGCTCACGTCCTACGCCCTGCTCGCCTACGCCATGCTGCTCGCGCTCGGCTCGACCCTGACCCTGCCCGGCCTCGCCGGTTTCGTGCTCGCCATCGGCATGGCGATCGACGCCAACGTGCTGGTCTTCGAGCGCGCCCGCGAGGAGTACGCCGAATACCCCTCGGCCGGTCTTCGTCGTGCCCCGGCGGTCGGCTTCAACAAGGCGTGGTCGGCCATCATCGACTCCAACGTCACGACCCTGCTCGCCGCCGCGCTGCTGTTCATCCTCGGCTCCGGCCCGATCAAGGGCTTCGGTGTCACCCTCTCCATCGGTGTCATCGCGTCCATGGTCTCGGCGCTGATCATCGCCCGCGTGCTCTCCGAGATGAGCGTCTCCACCAAGGCCGTCGAGAGCCGCCCCGCCATCAGCGGCCCGGGCAACATCGGCAAGGTGCGCGAGTGGCTCGACAGGTCCGACTTCGACATCATGGGCAAGCGCCGCATGTGGCTCGGCATCTCCGGTGCTGCGCTGGTGCTGGCCGTGACCGGCATCGTGACGCAGGGCCTCAACCTCGGCGTCGAGTTCACCGGCGGCCGCCAGCTCGACTACTCGGTCTCCAAGGACGTCACGGTCGACGACGCCCGCGCAGCGATCGCGGACGCCGGCTTCCCCGAGGCCGTCGTCCGGGGCGCTGACACGGCCGACTTCACCGTGCGCACGAGTGAGATCAGCAACGACGAAGAGCAGCAGATCGAGGACGCCCTCAGCGCCATCGGCGGCGACGTCGAGAAGATCGACGACCAGACGATCGGTGCCTCCCTCGGCCGGGAGCTGCGAGACAAGGCGCTGATCGCCTTCGGCATCGCGCTGTTGGCTCAGCTGCTCTATCTCGCCATCCGCTTCAAGTGGACGTTCGGTGTCTCCGCCGTCGTCGCGATGGCCCACGACGTGGTGCTGGTGGTGGGTCTCTTCGCCTCGGCTGGAGAAGCCGATCGACGGCATCTTCCCGGCGGCCGCGATGACCATCATCGGTCTGTCCGTCAACGACACGGTGGTCGTCTTCGACCGCATCCGTGAGCGCTGGTTCGCGTCCCGGCCGGAGGACAGCTTCTCGGCCATGGCCAACCGCGCCGCCATCGAGACGATGCCGCGAACGGTGAACACCGGTCTCGGCACGATGTTCATCCTCGCCGCGCTGGCCGTCCTCGGCGGCGACTCGCTGCGCGACTTCGCCATCGCCCTGCTCGTGGGTCTGATCGTCGGCACCTACTCCTCCGTCTTCACCGCCACCCCGATGCTCACCTACTTCCGGGAGAAGTGGCCGATGGGTCGGACCAAGCGCGAGAAGGTCGTGCGCACGCCGGACGACTCCGGCGCCGTCATCTGACCTGTGCGTACGCCGCACTGTCGGTGCTCGCCCGTAGGGTTCTCGGGTGCCTGACACCCAAGCCCCACCCGCGCGCAGGACCCCAGATGTCACCGGGGTGCTCGGCGCTGCGGTGACGGCCCTCGGCGGGCAGGAGCGGGCCGGCCAGATCGAGATGGCCACCCGGGTCTCCCCGGGCCCTCGTGGACGGCAAGCACCTGCTCGTCCAGGGCCGGCACCGGCACCGGCAAGTCGCTGGCCTACCTCGTCCCGGCGCTGCTCCACCACGACCGCGTCGTGGTCGCCACCGCGACCCTCGCCCTGCAGCACCAGCTCGTCGAGCGGGACATCCCGAGGCTGGTCGAGGCCATCGGCGACCGAGTCGATGCGACGTACGCCGTGCTCAAGGGCCGGGGCAACTACGCGTGCCTGCACCGCATCCGTGAAGGAGTGCCCGACGAGCAGGGCGCGCTCGTCGACGTCCCCACCGGATCGATGGCGGAGAAGGTGCTCGAGCTCCGCGCGTGGGCCGAGAAGGAGTCCGAGGACTCCGGCACCGGCGAGCGCGACAACGCGCCGCGCCACACCGACCGCGAGTGGCGCCGGGTCAGCGTCAGCCACCGCGAGTGCCTCGGCGCCACCAAGTGCCCCTTCGCCGCGGAGTGCTTCGCCGAGCGCGCGAAGGAGAAGGCGCAGCGCTCGCACCTGATCATCACCAACCACTCGCTGCTTGCCATCGACGCGATCGAGGGGGTGCCGATGATCCCCGACTACGACGCGGTGGTCATCGACGAGGCCCACGAGCTGACCGCCCGCGTGACGCAGGCGGCGACCGACGAGCTCGCGGTCAACGACATCGAGCGCGCGTCGCGGCGCTCCCAGCGCTGGGTGGAGGACGAGTCGGCCGACGCGCTCGGCGAGGCCGCCGACTCGCTGGCCGAGGCGATCGAGGCGACCACGCCGGGCCGGATCGAGCGACTCTCCGACCAGCTGGGCGAGGCGCTGGCGCTCGTGCGCGACGCCGCCCGCACGTGCCTCTCGGCCTTCCCCAAGGAGACGTCGGGCGGCGACGGCGGCGACGCCGGCCGCACCCGTGCCAAGGGCATGGTTCAGGACGTCTTCGTCAACGCCGAGCGGATGGCCGCCAACCTCGAGAGCGACGTGCTGTGGCTCAACGAGGCGCGCGACCGCATCCCGGCGCGGCTGCACGTCGCGCCGCTCCGTGTGGGGGCCGATGCGCGACAAGCTGCTGACCGACAAGACCGTCGTCTTCACGAGTGCGACGCTGATGCTCGGCGGCGACTTCAACGCCGTCGCCACCTCGCTCGGCCTCAAGCCGACCGAGCGCGAGGCCCCGTCACGCTCCGGCGAGGTGCTGCCCGGCGGGGGATCGACGTCGGCTCACCGTTCGACTACGGCCAGCAGGCGATCTTGTACGTCGCCCGCCACCTGCCGCCTCCCGGCCGCGACGGCCTCGTGAAGTCCCAGCTCGACGAGATCTGCGAGCTGGTGGACGCCGCGGGTGGTCGCACCCTCGGGCTGTTCTCGTCACGCCGGGCGGCCGAGACCGCGGCCGAGGTCGTGCGCGAGCGCCTCCCGTACCTGACGACGCTCGCCCGGGGGCGACGCGCAGCTGCCCGAGCTCGCCAAGCAGTTCGTCGAGGACCCGCACACCTGCCTGTTCGGCACGCTGTCGCTGTGGCAGGGGCTCGACGTGCCGGGGGAGACCTGCCAGCTGGTGCTGATCGACCGCATCCCCTTCCCGCGCCCCGACGACCCGCTGATGTCCGCGCGCCAGAAGGCCGCCGACAAGGCTGGCGGCAACGGTTTCATGCAGGTCGCCGCCACCCATGCCGCGCTGCTGCTGGCCCAGGGGCGCCGGGCGGCTGATCCGCACGACCTCCGATCGCGGCGTCGTCGCCGTACTCGATCCCCGGGCTCGCGACCGCTCGCTACGGCTCGTTCCTCAAGGCCTCCCTGCCGCCGATGTGGACCACCACCGACCCCGCGCTCGTGCGCAAGGCGCTGGCCCGGCTCGCCGAGGGCTGAGCGCCCCGGCAGACGTCAGCGCGGCAGCCGCGACCGACCGTCGTAGCCGCCGCGCGGTCCGCCGACGCCGAAGAAGTCGGCGAGCGTCGGCGCCACGTCGATCGTGCGTGCCTCCGCCGAGCGCGACACACCGCGCGGCACCCGGGGGTGTCTACCGCCGATGAAGAACGGGATCGACTTGGTGGCCGGGTGCCCGTGGTTGCCCGGGATCGGGTTCGAGGTGAGCGACGGGTCGCTGAAGCGCCAGCCGGCCCTGCAGAACACGACGACGTCACCGCCGAGCGGACCCGTGCGCAGCCGGGTCGTGCGCCGTGGGTCGTGGGCCGAGAGCACGCCCTCGACGGAGGTCGCCAGTGCCACCATCCGGGCCACGGCGGCATCGCGCTCCGCGACCGGGCCGGTGAAGTAGAGCAGGTCGGCGCCGCCGTTGTCGGCGATCTGGACCTTCCCGGCGAGCAGTGGATCCGCCTCGAGCACGGGAGCCGGGGAGATCACCGCGTCCGGTCGCGACCAGTCCATCGAGTGGTCGGCGAGCACGATCACGATGGACTCGTCCCAGCGACCGGCCGTCTTGAGCGCGTCGACGAACCGGCCCACCTGCACGTCCGTCGTGGCGAGGGCGGTCTGGCGCAGGACCTTGAGCCCGAGCGGTCCGGTGAGGTCGCTGTGGCCGAAGCGGTCGATGTCGCCGAGGTTGACGAACATCAGGTGCGGGTCGTGCTCGGCCAGCATCGCCGGGGCCGCCTGCATGGTGAAGACGTCGGGCGCGTGCCCGGACACCGGCACGATCGGGGCCGGCTCCCAGCGGTGCGTGGCGCGGCCGCCGAACACGCCGTACAGGTATTCCTTGGACAGGACCGTGCCGGTGCTCAGGCCCGCCTTGTTCAGGCGCTCGATGACCGTGCGCACCTTGATGTCCGTCGGACGATCCATCTCGCGTACGGCGCCGAGTGTGCGGTCGAAGATCGAGTTGGCCGGGACACCGCTGCGGTCGGGCCGCACCCCGGTCATCATCATCACGTGGTTGGGGATGGTCTCCATGATCGGGACCGACGACGCGTAGGGGTGGTTGAGTCCGGCGTCGCGCAGCGCGCTGGTGCGCGGCATGAGGCCGGGCGTGATCTCGTCGGGGCGACAGCCGTCGAGGACGAGCACGTAGGCGCGCTTGGCGGACTTGGAGGCGAACGCCGGGTCGAAGCCCACCAGCGTCGAGAGCAGCGTTGCTCCGCCCGCCGCGAGCAGGGTGCGCCGACCGGCGCGGATCTCGGCGAGCCCGTCGCCGAACGCCGTGGACCGTGACTCACACATCGCTGCCTCCGACCGGCGCGGAGACCGGGACGACCTTGTTGGTGCCCGAGAGCGTGGCCCACGACGCGGACCACGACACCCCGGCCCCGGGATCCCTGCGGTCGCCGATGACGAAGTAGTCCATCTGCGCGCGAGCCGGCGTCAGGTCGAAGACGGAGAAGCCGTGATCGTCGAAGTTGAGGTACTTCACGTGCCGGTTGTTGGCCTCGGATGGTCGCCTCGACCGCGAGGCTGGTCGTGCGCGCGGGCGTGCCGGTGATGTCCTTGAGGTTGTTCGAGGTCACCGACGTGCAGACGAACTCGACGCCCGCCGACTCGCCGACCGGATAGGTGGCGACGTCGTAGGGCAGGTCGCAGGCCCACGCTGAGTGGATGTCGCCGGTGAGGAAGACGACGTCGCGCAGCCGACGGTCGCGGATCGCGGTGAAGAGCTCGCGCCGGTCGTCGGTGTAGCCGTCCCACTGGTCCACGTTGTACGGCGCACCGTCGCGCGGCAGGATCCCGGTGACGTCGTTGAGCGGGTCGATGAGCTGGGTCGGCAGCTGCGCGAAGGTGACCGGCGCGATCATCACCGGGTTGCCGACGATCTTCCACTGCGGCCGGGCCCGGCGCAGCGACGACGTGAGCCAGTCGAGCTGCTCGCGGCCGGTGATCGTGCGATCGGGATCGCTCACCTTCGCCTCGAGGCTCGGCACCGGCGTCGGCGCAGTCGTGGCAACCTGCTCGTCGCGTGTAGGTGCGCAGGTCGAGCATGCTCAGCTGGGCCAGCTTGCCGAAGGTGAGCTCGCGGAACAACTGGGTCCCGTCTCCGACCTCGGCCGTGCCCTCGAGTCGCACGGGCATCCATTCGTCGTACGCGCGATGGGCCCGCTGGCGCCGTACGAGGTAGTCGCCTTCGTCCGGCTGGTGGTTCTCGGCGCCGTCCTTGAACTGGTCGTTGGTGACCTCGTGGTCGTCCCACGTGACGATGAAGGGATAGCGCGCGTGCAGCGCCCGGAGGTCGGGGTCGAGCTTGTACTGCGCGTGCCGCTGGCGGTAGTCGGCCAGTCGCACCATCTCGTGGGCGGGTACGTGGGCGCGGACGTCCACGTCGGCCCGGCCGTAGCCGTACTGTCCGGGGCCGTACTCGTAGAGGTAGTCGCCCGGGTGCAGGACTGCGTGCAGGTCGTCGCGTCGGGCCAGTGCCTGTACGCCGAGAACCAGCCCGCCTGCAGGTTGGCGCACGAGACCACGCCGAACCGCAGGTTGGCGGGTGTGGCGTCAAGCGCCGGCGCGGTCCGGGTGCGACCGACCGGGCTGTGCCGGCCGCGCAGGGTGAAGCGGTAGTAGTACCGGGTGGCCGACCGCAGGCCGGTGGCGTCGACCTTGACGGTGTGGTCGCGTCCGCTGTGGGTCGCGACCTTCCCGCTGCTGATGACCGTGCGGAAGCGTCGGTCCGTGGCGACCTCCCACTCGACGGTGACCCGGGGTCCCGTCCCGGAACCGGGCGTGGAGTCCTTCGTCGGTGTGACGCGGGTCCAGAGCACGACCCGGTCGGGCAGCGGATCACCGGAGGCGACGCCGTGCCGGAAGAAGGTGCTGTCAGGTGCGGCGCCCGCTGGGGTCCCGGACAGTCCGGTGGCGGCAGTCGCAGCGGTGGCAGCGGTGGCGGAGGCGAGGACGGTTCGCCGGGGGAGGGTGCGTGGAGTCGAGGTCACGCACCGGACAACGACGCAGCGGGCGGGAGATCACGCCCGGGCTCGAGACGTTCACCCGTTGTTCGCCACGCCGGGAGGACGATGCCCCAGCCGACGAGGACGTCGAGCAGCCAGTGGTTGCCGGTGCCGACGACGACGATCGCGGTCAGGACCACGTGTGCCCCGGGCGGCCGCGCGCAGCGCGCGGTGGGTGGTCGCGGCGGTGACCGCGAGGGCGACCCACAGCGACCAGCCGGCGTGCATGCTCGGGAAGGCGGCGAGCTGGTTGGTCATCCAGCCCACGCCCTGCGGCGCCGACGCGGCCTCGCCCCACCAGCCGCTGTCGGCGTGCATCGCCATCAGGTCGGGGAACCCGACCAGCCGCGGCGGCGCGGTCGGCATCAACAGGTAGGCGACCAGCGCGACCAGCGTGCTGCCGATCAGGATCTGCCGGGCCCGAGGATAGAGCGAGGCGCGGCGCCGGTAGAGCCAGCCGAGGACGACGGCCGTGACGACGTAGTGGGCGGTCGCGTAGTAGTACGCCGCCAGCAGCCCGACCACGTCGTGCTCGACGAACCACGCGACGACGTCGCGTTCGACGTCGACGAACAGGGAGCCCTCGATGTCGACGATGCGCCACGCCCGGTCCGCGCCGGCGCGAGCGCGTCGTCTGCGAAGACCCGCGAGGCGGCGTACGCGATGTAGAGAAGCGCGATGAAGCCGAGCTCGCGCAGGCCGCGGCGGCTGCTGCGCGCTGAAATCGGAGTGTCGGACGCCGTGGGGCGTGGAGCGAGGATCGTCACTGTTCTACCCAAGCCCGGCTGACGGTTGACCGGCATCGGGCTTGTCCCCGGTCGACCCCGGGGATCAGATCAGGGATGTCCGGGGCCGCCCGCGGCTGCCGGCCAAGGATGAGGTCCGTCAAGCGTGCGGGAGGGGTGCGCCCGGACGCATGCCCGCATTTGGGTCAATCGACGAGCCTCACATGCGGCGCAGGACCGCGGTCACCTTGCCCGGGATCGTGGCGTTGGTGCCGTCGATGGGGTCGTAGTTGACGTTGTGCGGCATCAGCCAGACGTGGCCGTCCTTGCGCTGGAACGTCTTGACCGTCGCCTCGCCGTCGATCAGCGCCGCGACGATGTCGCCGTTCTCCGCGGTCTGCTCCCCGGCGGATCACGACGTAGTCGCCGCTGCAGATGGCCGCGTCGATCATCGAGTCGCCGGAGACCTCGAGCATGAACAGGGTGCCGTCGCCGACCAGCGACTTGGGCAGCGGGAAGACCTCTTCGATCCGCTCCTCGGCCGGGATCGGCCCACCGGCGGCGATCCGCCCGACCATGGGGACGTAGGTCGCCGGGGGAGCGGTGTTGCCGATGTCTGTCTCGTCGTACGTCGACTCGTCGGCGCTCGAGATGGAGCGACGTGCCGCCATCAGCTCGGGCAGGAAGACCTCCAACGCACGCGGCCGGTTGGGGTCGCGTCGCAGGAACCCCTTCTCCTCGAGCGTCTTGAGCTGGTGGGCGACGCTGGAGGAGCTGGTGAGGCCAACGGCGGCGCCGATCTCACGCATGCTCGGTGGATAGCCCCGGGTCTCGATGGCGTCCTTGATGGTCGCGAGCACCCGCTGCTGGCGAGGAGTGAGGCCCGTGGCGTCGGGCGGTCCGTCGGGCATGGGCAGGACCTGTGCGTCCGGTGTTTCCTTCTTCGCCATGGCGGCGCCTCCTGCGGATCGATTGGTCTCACCGTAGTCACAGCCGAGCGGTTGTTCAAACATTTGTTCGAAGGCGTGTCGGAGGTTCTGATCCATCGAACAAATGTTCGTCCGAGTGCTTGCGTCGTTCGAACACATGCTCTACCGTCGTACACATGTTCGATCGAACGTCTCTTCGACCCACCGCCGTTGTCGGTGGCTCCGTCTAGACATTCCCTCGACCCCACGACCGGCTGATCTTCCCCCGGGAGGCCAACATGAGCACCCTCAGCATTTCCCCCACTTTCTCCGCCCCCGCGCGTCGCCCGTCCGACCAGCTCGGTGCGCCTCACGCGCCGCGGTCGCGTCGTCGTGTTCCTCGCGGCGCTGACGCTGCTGCTCATCGCCGCCTTCTTCCCGGGCTCCGTGGCCGTTGGCTCCGAGACGCCCGGCAAGGCCGAGCCGACCGAGATCGTCATGGTCGGCACCGGCGACACCCTGTGGGGCATCGCCGCCGAGCTCAACGTCGACGGCGACATCCGTTCCACCATGCACGAGATCGAGCGGCTCAACGCCCTCGAGTCCGCCGCGCTCTCCGCGGGCCAGAGGCTCCGCGTGCCGGTCAGCGACGACTGACCCACCAAGCCTCCGCCAGCCGACTCGACCCCGGCTGGCGGGCCGGGGAAGACGAGGGGCGGGCCACCACGGTGGTCCGCCCCTCGCGGCATTTGCAGGTGCTTCGTTGAGACGCTTCGGTGTGGACTTGGTGTCACCTGGTGACACCAAGTCCACACTGAAGCTCGCCGCCTTCTCGCGGCTGGCCCGCTTCGCTCTGGGGGTGGGCGGCAGATGGCGTGGATGTGGGGCCTCGGACTGCGAGGTGCCGCCACCATTGTCGGCGGGTGCGACGGCCGGGGCCACTTCGAGAGGGCGAGTGCATCTGCCTGCCGCGTGTCGCTTTCGCCGTACGGCGTGTCCCGACGATTCCCGGATTTGTGGCCCCTGACCGCGCGGGTGAGGTGCCGACTTGGTCAGTTCGGGTCGGTGACGAGCTGGGGTGTTGCTTCCCGAACGGCCAGCGAGACGGGCGCGCCTACCTTGGTGACGGTTCCGTCGACGTTTCGCCACTCCTTGTCGCCGGGACCCCTGAATCGGGCGGACCGGGTGGTGTCGACGCTGACCTGAGCGGCCTTGAGCTTCTGCGTGTAGACGTGGGTGATGAAGCCCTCGCCGTCGACCTCCGCGCCCTCGGTCCACACGGCACCGGCGTTGGACGATTCCTGAACCGAATCATCGCCGTGCTTCCACAAGAAGTGACTCGGCGTCAGCTCGAGCACGACGTCGATCTTGACCTTGTCGAGGTGGACCGTGACCCGGTGCTGTGCGGCCGGTGTCGACAGGATCGTCTTGAAGTTCACGAGCGTCTCGCCTCCGGGTGGCTGGATGCTGATCGAGGACGCAGGGAGCGGCACCTTCTCGAAGGCCTTCAGTACCTCGCTCGGGATGTCGACGGGCGCCGTCTCGGTGGGGGGCGGTGGATCGCCGGGCTCGATGCACTCGGTCGAGGTTTCTGTCGGCTGTCCCGGGAAGGTCACGTAGACCTTGAATAGGAACCCACCTTCACCGCAACCCAGTTGCTCGCCGGAGGGGCATCCGAAGGCGCTTCCTTCCCCGGCTGGCGTCTCCGTGTACGCAGAGGGCAACGTATTTCACCACTGGCTGGGGTCCAGTTGGGCCAGAGTTGTTTGCTGGCGTGGCCTGCGCGCCGGGGGTGGATTTCCCCGGGTTCGTCCTCGGACTCCCTCGTTCTCGCTGTTCTGCACATCGAACGTCGTGGGTCCATCGCTCACGTCGGTGCCGTCCTTGTCCCCCGCCTGCGCCGGGGGAGAGGGAGATGCACGCGATCAACAGAGCCAGTGGCAGGGCCAGAGCCGGCCGTTCATTCCGGAATCACCAATTCGTGCATGCGCCAGCCACTGTCACCCCAGTGGAATGTTGCGGCGTAAGTCGCCCGTGTTCCGCGGTTCTTCTCGACCTCACCGACCGGGCTCGTGATTTCTTCGACCGGTCTGAAGATGCGTAGTCCGAGTTCGACGGCGTCCGCTTCGCTTGAGATGACCCCGACCTGCTCAATCCTCCATGGCTTGCTGACGTACGTGGTGCCGTCGGATTGCCACTCGTCGATCAGGCTCACGTAGTTGCTGCACGTCGCGCACTCGGGCGTACTCGCGTTCGCGAGTGGTTCCGTCTCGAACTCGAGCCGCGCATCGTTCAGGAGATCGATCCAGTGCCTCGCGAACGCGATCGCTCCGTCCTCGGTCTGCTCCTCCCGGGGCTCGGGGGCGGCAGTGGTCTCCGAGGCCGTCGGCGACGACGTGGTCGGGTCCGGGATCTGCGGCACCGGCTCGTCGTCGGTGCACCCAGCAAGCAGCAACGGCATCGCGGCGGCGGCGATCGCGACGCGACGTACAAACGAATAAGACATGCAAGCCTTCTTCCCCGAGAGAGTCCGGCCCCAGCCGGACGACGAACACGCTAAATGACGGGCGACGCCAAGGCGAGTCCTGAAGTCCAACCTGTGGAGACAAACGAGCCAACTGCCGGCCTTGTCCACAACCTGCCGCGCAGAGTGCCGAAGCAGGGCGCGCAGCGGTAAGTTCAGGGCGACGAATCTTCTCGGGGAAGGACCCGTCATGTCCCTACGCCGCGCGCTCGCTGCCGCGCTCCCGGTTTCGCTCGCGCTGCTCAGTGCGTGTTCGGAAGACGAGCCGGTCCCACAGATTCCTGACCCGACGACGTCGGTGCCGAGTCCGACTGAGTCGACGTCGACCGCCGCGCCTGAGACGCCGGAGGAGTTCATCCGGCGTTTCAACGAGGCGAATGCAGAAATGCAGGCGACGGGCGAGACGACCGCGTTCCTTTTACTCACCCGGGAATGCCGCCCTTGCTCGGAGACCGCGGAACGGGTCGAGAGCTTTTACGCGAACGGCGGGTACGTGAAGTGGGCCGGCTGGAAGATTGTGCGTGTTCGGCACGACCAAGACACGGAGCAGGGGTCCGACTATCGGGTCGAAGTGGTGACGCCGGTGACTCGCTACAAGGAATCGAAGGCAGCGGAGGTGCAAGTCCTTGAGGGTGGCAACGTCGTCTATCGAGCCTCGCTCGTCAGTGATGAGGATTCCCTGGCTCATCTCAGACCTAGTGCAGTTGTCCCAATGAAGGCCGCAGCGAAGTGGGTTGCACTAGTGCTTGTCTCCTCGGCGCTGGTCATGTTCACGGAAGCCCGAGCTGCCGCCGTTTGCGTCGAGTCGGCGGATCTGCTGACGGCTTCGGTTACATGCGAGTTCACCGGCGATGAGCTGAGGCAGAAGGCCAGCGCGGACACCGAAGCCGTCTACGAAGTCTTCCGGGCCTGTTGGCGCGGAGAGTCGACCGAGCCCGAGCTCTGCAGCAACCCCAGAGCCTGCACGGTCGGCGAGGAGACCGGCTCGATCTACGCCGTCCTGCGCAACGGCGTCTACATCGGCACCGCATGCCTGACGGCCGCGGAGGAAAAGGTCTTCACACCACCGATCGCCGCCATCGTGGCCAAGCGATTCAAGAGCCTTGACTGGCCCCAGTCGAAGCCGAAGATCCAGCCGGTGGGTGGGCAGACGCTCGTGAACTTCGAGACGATCTTCTACACGACCAACAACAAACCGACGATCAAGACGTTGACCTTGCTCGGCCAGACGGTCGAGATCGAGGCGACGCCGACGTCCTACACCCGGCACTACGGCGACGAGACGACCGCCACGACGAGCAGCGCCGGACACCCGTACCCCGACCGGGACGTGGTCCACACCTACACCGACCTCGACGCGGTCGCTCCGAGCGTGGACACGGTCTACTCCGGCAGGTTCCGCGTGAACGGCGGCGCCCGGGAGGACATCGACGAGACCGTGACGGTCGCGGGTGGATCCGTCGTTCTCGAGATCCCGGAGGCGACACCGCAGCTGGTGACCGACCCCAACCAGCAGTGAGCGATAGCGTCCCCCCGTGCGCCTACGCCACCTCGCCGCGGCAGCGGTCGCGTTGACCCTCGCCGCTGGCCTGACGCCCGGCGCGAGCGCGATCGAACGGGACGACATCACCCCACGGTCCGCCGAGGCGATCGACACGGACAGTCGCAGCGCGGTGCGGTCGGCGTACAAGGAGATGTGGCGAGCTGCCGACGAGCGCCGACCGAGGTGGGTGGGCGGCGACGTCAAGAGCTGTGCCACGGGCCGGCTCGCCAACGGGTCGACGAGCAAGCAGCTCGGAGCGATCAACTTCGCCCGCCGGCTGGCAGGCCTGAAGCCGGTGGGCCCGGACGTTGCCTCCGTGCCCAAGGCGCAGGCGGCGGCGATCATGATGACGGCGCAGAACGCGGTCAACCACTACCCGCCGAAGTCGTGGCCGTGCTGGACGCAAGCGGGCTACGACGCCGCCGGGATGTCCAACCTCTACCGGGGAATCCGCAGCGAGACCAATGCCGACAAGATCGAGAACTACCTCGATGACTGGGGCGACATCAACTTCGCCGTCGGGCACCGGCGCTGGTTCCTCTACCCGCCCCTCACCGCGATCGGTCTCGGGGGTACGGCGACCGCGAACGTGTCCTACTTGTTCGGCCGTCCCTTCAACGACTCGGCGCCCAACCCCGAGTGGGTCAGCTGGCCGTCGGCGGGCTGGTTCCCCAACCGGCTCGACCCCGCGCGGCCGCTGGTCGCTCTCGAGCGGCGACGAGGGCGCCGACTTCACCGATGCCACGGTCCATGTCACCCTCGACGGAG
The DNA here is from genome assembly GCF_024703895.1 of Nocardioides sp. B-3. Taxonomy (GTDB): domain Bacteria; phylum Actinomycetota; class Actinomycetes; order Propionibacteriales; family Nocardioidaceae; genus Nocardioides. The sequence goes on along the minus strand of NZ_CP087968.1, from coordinate 1,079,909 downwards.
CGCCGGTCGAGGGCATCGAGGTCCACCCTCCCGAGGGCGCTCCGGGCATGCCGACCCCGGTCTGGGAGATGCCCGCAAGCTGGCCGCGGGCGCCGGTCGGCAAGGCGGTGGTGACGGTCGAGGGCATCACCATCGACGGGATCCCCGACCGGGGAGACGACCTACGTCGTGAAGTTCTTCCGCAGCCGCTAACGGGCCGCGCGACGACCGCCGGGTGCACGGGCGGCGACGGGGGCGGGCGCCGTCTCGGACGAGTCGGGGAGATCCTTCGTGATTCCCAGCGCCCGCAGCAGTCGGGACACGAACAGCAGGCCCGCGAAGAGACATGCCACGGCGCCCAGCGAGGCCAGCGCGAGGAAGGCCCACGCTCCCCGATTCACCGGCACGCGCCGACGTACCGAAGTCGATGGCGAGATAGACGAGGTAGCCCCACGCGATCAGGCAGGCCGTGATTGCGAGCGCCAACGCGAGGGCGGGCAGGTTGAACGACGACGCCTGCTTCGCTCCCCGGCGCGAACCAGCGCTTACCCGTTGCCACCGGGTCATTGTGGCTGATGGGGCCCAATCGCGTGGCGACTTCGCGGGTACGGCGAACGGCGAGACCTGCTCCGACACGCCGCTGTCCGGACCGTTCCCACGGGTGGTGTGAGGCACTGACCTGCGGTTTTACCCCGCCGCAACGGCCACCGAGAAGTAGCCCTTTCGGGTCACTTGCCAACGCCTGCGCCCCCGACGTACGGTTACCACTACATCTAGTAGTTACACCGTTGTGGTTTTCCACATCTAGTTCACAAGAGCAGGGCTCGACTGCACAGCCCGGGACGAGTTCTCCACAGGAAACATCCACTGATCCACATGCGTTGACACCCTATGGAGGGTGTTTTCGTCGCGCCCGGAAGGAGGTCTCGCGATGCACTGTCCCTACTGCCGCAAGACCGACACCCGGGTCCTCGACTCCCGCGTGGCCGACGACGGGTCCTCGATCCGCCGCCGCCGGGTGTGCGCGAGCTGCGAGAAGCGCTTCACCACCGTCGAGCAGATGCAGCTGATGGTGCTCAAGCGCAGTGGCGCGAGCGAGCCCTTCACCCGCGACAAGGCGATCGCCGGCGTCCGCAAGGCCTGCAAGGGCCGCCCGGTCACCGAGGACCAGCTCGCCTGCCTCGGCCGGGCGGTCGAGGACGCGCTGCGGCTGTCCGGCCGAGGCCGAGATCAACGCCAACGAGGTCGGCCTCGCGATCCTGAGCCCGCTGCGCGAGCTCGACGAGGTCGCCTACCTCCGCTTCGCCAGCGTCTACCGAGCCTTCCAGTCCGCGGAGGACTTCGAAGCAGAGATCGAGATGCTCCGCACGGAGCGCCGCCTCACCCAGCCAGTCACGACTGGCTGACACAGACTGCCCGGCACGTGGTGGGGAAGCCGCGTGCCGGGCGACCAGTTCCGAGAAGTAGAAGAAGAAGAACCAATGAACCATCCAGACGGATTCGAAGGAGAACCCATGACCGAGACGCCTGTCACCGGCGCAGGCCTCACGTTGGAGCGAGTCTTCAGCACTGAGGGCACGCACCCCTACGACGCGATCAACTGGGAGCGCCGCGACGTCGTCCAGACCAACTGGAAGACCGGCGAGACCGTCTTCGAGCAGCGCGGTGTCGAGTTCCCCGACTTCTGGTCCGTCAACGCCTCGACCATCGTCACCACGAAGTACTTCCGTGGCGCGGTCGGCACCGACGTGCGCGAGTGGAGCCTCAAGCAGCTCATCGACCGGGTCGTGAAGACCTACACGAAGGCCGGCATCGACAACGGCTACTTCAAGTCGACCGACGACGCCGAGGTCTTCGAGCACGAGCTCACCCGGCTGCTGGTCAACCAGTACTTCTCCTTCAACTCCCCGGTCTGGTTCAACGTCGGCACTCCTTCGCCGCAGCAGGTCTCCGCGTGCTTCATCCTCTCGGTGGATGACTCGATGGACTCGATCCTGAACTGGTACAAGGAAGAGGGCTTCATCTTCAAGGGCGGCTCCGGTGCCGGCCTCAACCTCTCCCGCATCCGCTCGTCCAAGGAGCTGCTCTCGAGCGGCGGTACGGCGAGTGGCCCGGTCTCCTTCATGCGCGGTGCCGATGCCTCCGCGGGCACCATCAAGTCGGGCGGCGCCACGCGTCGTGCCGCGAAGATGGTCGTGCTCGACGTCGACCACCCCGACATCGAGGAGTTCGTCGAGACCAAGAAGAACGAAGAGGACAAGATCCGCGCCCTGCGCGACGCCGGCTTCGACATGGACCTCGGCGGCAAGGACATCACGTCGGTCCAGTACCAGAACGCCAACAACTCGGTCCGCGTGACCGACGAGTTCATGCGTGCGGTCGAGGACGGCACCGACTTCGGCCTGCGTGCCCGCGGCACCGGCGAGGTCATCGAGCGCGTCGACGCCCGTGAGCTCTTCACCAAGATCAGCGAGGCCGCCCGGGCCTGCGCCGACCCGGGTCTGCAGTACGACGACACGATCAACGACTGGCACACCAACCCGGAGACGGGCCGCATCACCGCGTCCAACCCGTGCTCGGAATACATGTCGCTCGACAACTCGTCGTGCAACTCGGCCTCGCTCAACCTCCTGAAGTTCCTGAAGGAGGACGACACGTTCGACGCCGCCCTCTTCGCGAAGGCCGTCGAGTTCATCATCACCGCGATGGACATCTCGATCTGCTTCGCCGACTTCCCGACCGAGCCGATCGCGCAGACCACTCGCGACTACCGCCAGCTGGGCATCGGCTACGCCAACCTCGGCGCCCTGCTCATGGCCATGGGCCCGGGCTACGACTCCGAGGGCGGTCGCTCGATGGCGGCTGCCATCACCTCGCTGATGACGGGCACGTCGTACAAGCGCAGCGCCGAGCTCGCCGGGATCGTCGGTCCCTACGCCGGCTACCAGCGCAACGCGGAGGCTCACAAGCGGGTCATGCGCAAGCACCGGGCCGCCAACGACGTGGTGCGCGTGCTGCACACCGAGGACAGCCGCGTGCTCAAGCTCGCGACGCAGGCCCGGGGCCGACGTCATCGCGACCGGTGAGACCAACGGATTCCGCAACGCGCAGGCCTCCGTGCTCGCGCCGACCGGCACCATCGGCTTCATGATGGACTGCGACACCACCGGCATCGAGCCCGACTTCTCGCTGGTGAAGTTCAAGAAGCTCGTCGGCGGCGGCTCGATGCAGATCGTCAACCAGACGATCCCGCGTGCGCTCGAGAAGATGGGCTACCAGCCCGAGCAGGTCGAGGCGATCGTCGCCTTCATCGGCGAGAACGGTCACGTCATCGACGCGCCCGGCCTCAAGCAGGAGCACTACGAGGTCTTCGACACCGCGATGGGCGCCCGCTCGCTCAAGCCGATGGGCCACGTGCGGATGATGGCGGCCTGCCAGCCGTTCCTCTCCGGCGCCATCTCCAAGACGGTGAACCTGCCCTGAGACCGCTACGGTCGAAGAGGTCGAGGACGTCTACATGCAGTCCCGGAAGCTCGGTCTCAAGGCGACCGCGATCTACCGCGATTCCTGCAAGGTCGGTCAGCCGCTCTCCGACGGCAAGTCGGACCCGGGCCAAGCGCGACCGGGGCCAGCACGTCGAAGGCGACGACGTCGTCGAGACCAAGGTCATCGAGAAGGTCGTCTACGCCCCGACCCGCAAGCGCCTGCCGAAGTCGCGCGTCTCGCGCACGACGTCGTTCACGGTCGGCGGCGCCGAGGGCTACATGACCTCCGGTGCGCACGAGGACGGTTCGCTCGGCGAGGTGTTCCTCAAGCTCGGCAAGCAGGGCTCGACCCCCGGCCGGCGTGATGGACGCGTTCTCGATCGCCACGTCGATCGGCCTGCAGTACGGCGTCCCCCTCGAGACCTACGTCTCGAAGTTCACCAACCTGCGCTTCGAGCCTGCCGGTCTCACCGACGACCCGGACGTCCGTATGGCGCAGTCGCTGATGGACTACGTCTGGCGCCGCCCGGCCCTCGACTACATGACCTTCGAGGAGCGCTCGGCTCTCGGCATCTACTCCGCCGAGGAGCGTCAGCGTCAGCTCGAGACCGGTTCCTACGAGCCGATCGTCGAGGAGACGGGCTCGGCCTCCGAGCTGCTCTCCCCGGTCGACGTCGAGGTCGTCTCGGATTCCTCCGACGCGGACGCGCCGCTGGCCTCGGAGGTTGAGGAGGCCGCTCGCGGCCGCCACGAAACCGCAGAGGTCAAGGACGCCCCCTGCCGGCGTCCACACCTCCGCCGAGCTCTTCGAGAAGCTCACGGGTACGGCGGTCGACAGCCCGCTCTGCATGACCTGCGGAACGAAGATGCGCCCCGCTGGCTCGTGCTACGTGTGCGAAGGCTGCGGAAGCACCAGCGGCTGTAGCTGAACTGGGCAACGAGGGCAGCGGCTGCGACGCGCCGCTGCCTGTAGGACGACAGTGAATTGCTGTCGGAACGACAAGTGCTGCGACATGTGCTGCGACATGTGCTGCGACAAGTGCTTTCTCCCGTGAGTCACCGCGATCCTCGCTCCGCTTGAGCCGAATGCAGAACCCCCGAGGGAAACTCCTCGGGGGTTCTGTGGATTAGAGGTGTGGCGGAATGCGAGCGAGGGCCACGAGCGATCTCATCCCCGGAACTACGGCATCGGGACGTTCGCGGGCGCACTGCCTTCCGCTTCTCGGTTGGGCGATCAATACTGTCGACTAGACGGTTGATCCGGTACGCGGTTGCAGGCGGACCAGATTGCCCGGCGGTGTGGCCCGAGTTGCGGTGGTAGGCAACTCGGGCCACAGGCGTGTCAGGAGCCGTGCGGGTCGGCGAGACGGTCGGGAGTTGTCGCCTTGCCGGGTTCAGTCCTTGTCGTGGGTCTTGTTCCAATCAACGATGTGCTTGCCGCGCTTGTCGAGGCGACGATTGTGCTCCTCAACTTCGTCGGGCGCGGGCTGACCATCGTTCTTGAGGGCGCGGACGCAACGGTTCCAGTAGGCCGGGTGCCAGTTAGCGCTCTTGGGGTTGCGGGAGAACGTGATCCAGAAGCCGGGACGCTGACCGTTGGAGTCGGTGAAGGTCGCATCGGTGGTTACGAGGTGAATCTCGTCGGGCTGGTCGGGGAACCACAGGACCTCAAAGGGTCCGGGAGCAGCGATGCGAGATGAGGTGGGGGCCATTGGGGGCCGCCTTCCCGGGCCGTGACGACCCGTTGTGCTGGTGCTCCCCGCCGAGTGGCTGGAGCAAGGTGCACGTTAGCCCCGGTAGGTCGTGCTGGGAATGGCATTCTGTTTGCTGTTTTGCGGCGGTGCCCTCGGTCCGGGGTCAAGCGCGTAGGCGCGTGAGGACCTCGATCGCGTCGTCGACGGGCGCTCCGGCCTGTCGGCGGGCTTCGATTTGCTTGCCCCTTCGGGGCTGGTTCCTGCTCGGACGTAGGCGAGGCACCGGGTCGCTGGGATGCCGGTGTCACGCCAGTCATTCAGCGCGATCCACGTTGCGCGGTCGGGTCCAGTGAAGCCGGGGAGACGACCGAGTGGGTGGAGGAGTCGGAACAACTCTTCGACCTGCAGTGGGGTCCATCCGGCGTTGGCCCAGTCGACGGCAATCGAGGCGCGAACCCGGACTCTCCACCACGACAGGCCTTCGCGTGGGGTGAATCCGGCATCGAGGTAACCGCGTACACGGTCGCAGAGGAGTTCGTTCTTCCATGCTCGACGGTGGGTCGCCCACAGGCTCGCGTCGGCGCAGGTCATACCGATGTTCATGAGTTCGGTGAGGGCGACGTTCCATTGGCGTGCCTGCTCGTCGGCGTAGGTCGGCCTCATTGGCTTCGTCATTCGAGGTCCTTGTCGGGACCGGTCTCCCTGACGGCTCCATCGTCGTGTGATGTGGCGGCATCGGATTCGTGCGTGCCCGTGGGCTGGTCATTGCTCGACGTGTGCGCTGCCCGGGTCGAGGTGTCTTGGGTTTGGGTGATGGGGTCTTGGAGGAGTTTGCGACCGGTGTCTCCTTCGAGGGCATGGATGAGACTGGTCAGGTCGTCGCGGCTGGTGCCTTCGATGGCGAACTTGGATAGGTGAACGATGGCGAGAGGGCTGTACGACGGCTCAGTCCCCCGCGTACGCCAGTGATCAACAAGGGTGCGGAGGATGCCGTGCGGGTGTCCATGCTTGGTGAGGGCGGCGCGGTCGTCGGTGGTGAGGCCGTAGCCGAGGTCTTCGTCAGGGGTGAACTCGCACGCGAGGACCTTCTCGGATGCGTATTGAAACCAGCGCAGGTCGGACCAGTCGAGTTGGGCGCCGCTCTGCTTGTCGTCGTTGATGGCGTTGATCGTTCCGGGCCTCCGCGAGGCTCATGCGTCGCTCGACGGTCGCCCCGGCGAAGTGAAGGGTGAGGGTGCCCCTGACCGGGTTGCTCAGGGGGACGGGTTCGTAGATGTCTGTGTCGGCCATGGGTGTCTCCTCAGCGTGGTCTTGGGTGGGTGCGGTGATGAGCGGTTGCGGCTTTACGGCCAGATGAATCCCTTCCACCGGGCTGCGGTTCGGCGAGCGGCCGTGACCATGGCATTCGGCGGGTTTCCGGCCTCGGCCCATTCGATGGGGAGAGGTTGTTGAGGTTCTCGTCAGGGGCGACGAACCAGACTCCGATGGACCGGGCGGGCTGGCCGTGAAGGACGCGCAGGGCTGGCAGGAGTGCGGGATTCACCTGATGGCCTGTGAACTGGAACGTCGGGTAGACCCAGTCGTCGTCGCTGGTTTGCATGCCGAGGAGGTCGCCGGAGTCGCGGAGTTCGGCGACCGCTTGCTCGCTGATGCCAAGGAGTGTGGAGGCGCCCTCGGTGTCGTAGAACGGTCCGACCAGATCGGCGAGTCGATTTCCCATGTCGTCACATGCCTTCGGGGTGGAGGCTGGCGAGGACGTCGGGCGAGGGGACGAAGCAGCGGTCGTTGTTCTCGATGAGCACTCCGGCCTTGAGGAGGGTCGCGATGTTGACGCGGTCCTTCTCGGCGAGGCTGTGGGGGCTGATCGGGGTGTGGGCGGCGCGGTAGAGGATCTTGGTTCGGGCTGGGCTGGCGAGGCGTTGGGTGTTGTGGGCTCGGGGATGTCGACGCACGGCGAGTTCGGCGGTGGCGTGGGTGTCGTCGATGGGTCGGATGGACAGGAGCCCGGACTTCCTGAACACGGTCATGCCGACAGTGCGAAGGGCTCGGTCGAGGGCGTCGGCGGCGTTGTGGACTCGGTCGGTGGTCCAGCCGAGGCCGTCAGCGAGGGCGACGATTGAGGTGCCGTGATCGAGCGCGGTGACGAGCGCTCCGAGCGACGCAGCATCGGCGACGGAGTCGCTTCCACCGTCCCGGCAAGCAGCGTCCGCAGGGGGCTGGGTGCCGTCGGTGAAGAGGTGCCCGACGGGGACCTGTAGCCGGTCCGCGAGCCGGGTGAGCGCTGCAACGGACAGGGTGCTGAGACTGGGGTCGTCGCTCGTTTCGAGGCGGTTGAGGACGGCGATCTCGATGCCGCAGTCGTGGGCCAGTTGCCGGACGGCGAGTCCCCGGTTCATGCGGAGGGCGATGAGCCGTTCCCGGTCGATGCGGGTGCTCATGTGAGGCGCTCCAGTTTCACGATGCTGGTGGGGACGCGTCGGGTGGCGATCGAGTGGGTCTGGTTGAGGACGGCTTCGCCGATGTTGAGGTCGAGGTCGGTGGCGGCCTGTCGAAGGTCGAGAAGGACGCGACGCTCGTGACCGGGGAACGCCGGGTCACTGGTTGGGCGCCGTCCACCCCACGGGCGAGTAGGACGGCACGAAGGTAGGGGGCGGCCTCGTCGGGGACCGGCTGGTTGGCGACCAGTGGGTGGGGTCGTGGTGCCAGTGGGCGAGGTCGTCCACGGTGGTGGCGCGGATGGCGTCGGGTGTGGCCCCGGCGAGGTAGAGCGCGACGGTGCCTGCGCGGCTGGGTTCGTAGTAGGCGCGGAGCCGGTCGTACAGGTCGGGGGTGGTCTTCGAGGGTGGGAATCGGATGAGCCCGTTGCGCAGTTCGCGTTCGTCGACGTCGAGGAACCAGCCGTGGCGGTGGTAGGCGGCTTGGGCGGCTCGGGTGACGACGGTGACCTTGTCGAAGGTGGTCTGTTCCTCGATGAGGGTCTTGATGGACGCGTGTGCAAGATCGACAGTCAGCGAGGCCCCGGCAGCGTCGAGGGTGGCGAGCCAGTCGGTGAGCCGGTTCATGGTGTCGCAGTAGAGATCGTGGACAGGCTTGAAGCGGTCCGGGCTCAGCAGTCGCTTCGCTGTCGCATAGAAGGTCCAGTACTCGACTGCCGGGAGGACCGGTTCCCGGGCATCCCACTGACCGCTGGTCGCGGTCGCATCGGGGTCGTGGGACGGGTGCGTGTCGGGCAGGTCCGGCCACGCAACCAGCGCCGGGGCGGCGGCTGCGAGGGCACGGTGCAGTCCAGCCGCGTGACCGTGGTCGGTGGCGAACAGCAGCGAGGTGGGCGTTGCCTGTGTCATCTCGACGAGGTGCAGCAGTGTGGCGACGGGGGTGCGTTGGCAAGCGGCGACGACAAGCAGGCGGGTGCGGTGCGCGGTTAGCCACAACGGGACGACTTCGGCGACCCCGGTGTCGTTGCGGGGCTTGCCGGTCACGTCGTCGCGTTTGCCGAGCGCGTTGAGGGCATCCGTCGCGATGCCTGCTTTGCCGTGCCCGCTGTCGGTGGGCACGAACACAGCGGTCGAGAGGTCGTGGACGGCAAGTCGACCCAGTTCGGTGACAGGCACATCAGCGGGTGCCTCGGTCACCATGACGGGGTGGTGGAGGGCGAGGGTCACTGGTTACCGCCGGGCATGATCGAGAGGACCGTCTTGGCCTCATCGTCGGTGAGCGGGTGCGGGTCCGTGTTGGCGCCCCGGAAGAGGAGGACCATGTCGAGGAACTGGTCCCAGCGGCGGATTTCGCCTCGGAAGTGGCGGGCGTCGATGTGGCGGATGGTGTCCTCGGCGGTCCCGGCGATGAGCGGTTCCATGGCCATGACGGCTGCGACGAGTTGCTTCCCGGCGAGCGGGTTCGCGACGTAGCGAGTCGAGGACCTGGACAGCAGTTCGGGCAAGGTCGACTTGAGGTGCCGTTCCGGGCTGTTGCCGCACAACACGATGGGGGTGCCGGTGCCGCGTGCGGTGTGGAGGCGGTTCCAGATGGCCGGGATGGGCGAGAGACCCTTGAGGCCAACGTGGTGGGCGTCGTCGATGAGAAGCGTCATCCGCTTGCGGCTGAGGGTGTCGAGGATGTCGTCGCGGATCTGCGCGGCGGTGCCAACACCCCGGGTGCCTGTCATCCCGGTCCAGATGGCGTCCATCTGGTCGCGGGGTGTCGAGGTGCCGAACATGTTGATGTAGACGGCGTTGCAGTCGAGTTCGCGTGGGCTGCCTCGACGACGGCCGTGGTTTTGCCGACGCCGACGGGACCGTCGATGAGGCAGCATCCGCCCGTACGAACAGCAACCTTCACGGCCGGGCTGACCCCGTCGATCAGTGACGTGGGCACGTAGCGGCAGTCCGGGCTGGCAAGGCCGCGCTCTGGGACAGGTAGGTGGCTGTGGCGGTAGTCGCGGTGGTGGTCATGCTGCGCCCTCCTCGGTGGGGGAGATCAGGTCGGGGATGGTGGGTAGAACGGTGGACTCGTCCGGGTCGAGGAGGGGCGAGTCAGATAGCGCCCTGTTCAGCGTGTCGATGGTGCTGCCAGACAAGGTGGCGCCGAGCGAGCCCGACCGGGCCGTGGCGGTGTCGATGACGCCGCCCAAGTCATCGACGAGGTCCGGCAGATCGGGCATCGCAGGCGCTCCGGGTTCGGTGTCCTCGTCGGGGTGGGGCGGCAGGAGGGGCATCTCGGACTCGTCGATGCCTTCCTCACGCAGACGGGCTTGCTCGGCGAGGACGCGCTCGTAGTCGGCCGTCCGAATGAGGCGCTCGACCTCGCGGCGCTGGCCGGAACGGACCGACAAGACACCGAGGCGGTGGTGCTCGGGCTGGACGGTCGTCTTGGTGGCGGTGCATTCCCAGACGCCGTCGACGAACACCTCGATGTGGTGCCGGTCGTGGGCATGGAAGCGGACCTCGACGTGTGTGACGTTCTCCTTGCGCAGCCCGGCCAGCGTCGGGTGGCTGTAGTGGGCGTTGCGGATCTCGATGCCGTAGTGGTTGAGCCGACGGGACTCCTTGTACGACATGGCGTTCATGACCGTTTCGCTGTTTGCGAGTTCGGGTTGGTGGTCGTCGTCGGCCCATGCCTGCAAAGGGCTCAGACCGTTGAGAGCCGAGTGGACGCGGTTGTTGTAGTCGCCGAAGAAGTCGCCCAACCTGCGGTCGAGAACCTCCAACGTCACCAGCGACGTCACCGGGATGGGGGTCTTGAGAACCCGGCGGGTGTATTCCTCTTCGCCGCCGGGGTGGAATCCCGGCATGCTGGGTGCGAAGTCCCCGGTCGATGGTGCCGTTGAAGGCCTCAACACGTCCGTTCTGCCATGACGAGTACGGCTCGGTGAACTGTCGCCCGATGTCGAGGTCCATGAGGTTCATGGCCAACGCGTCCGAGATGTAGTCGCCGCCCCGGTCCGAACGCAGGAACTTGGGCTTCCCGCCCACGAACACTCCGTCGGCGGTGTACCAGCCACGGACACCTTCAAGGAGAGTGTCGATGCTGTCGGCGGTGTTGGGGACACGGTCGGTGAGAAGGTACGCCAACACCAACCGGGTCTTGAGGTCGATCAGCGTGGTCAGCCACGGCCAGATCGGCTTCATGCCCCGTTCGGGGATCACCATGATCGGCAGTTTCGTGTGATCGGTTCCGTACGCGTAGGCCCGGTGGGGGATGTGCTCGATGTTGAAGAACTGGTGCTTGACCATCGCCCGGTAGCCGCCCTTGGCGCAGGCAACCAGTGCCGGGTCCCATTCCTTCACCCGCCGCTGGAACGCCCGTAGGCTCATCCCTTCGGGGAGTTGGCCAGCAGTTGCGAGCGCCTTGTGGGCCTTGCTGGCCACCCCCTTGTTCAGGAAGAACTGGACCTTGGCTTGCCACTCGTCCGGGACGCACTTCTTGTAGGTGCTGCCCGGCCGCTCCGCCACCCTCGCGGTGCGGCAGAACTCCCGCAGCATCTTGCTGAGGTGCTCGGGGTGAACTTCCAGCCGCGAGGCCACCTCCGTCATGACTGGGCCCGGCACGTGTCCGTTCTGTGTACGGACCAGCGCAAGGTGTGTCAGCGCCTGCCTACGTTGCGCAGCCAAGGCCTTGGCTGCCGTCGTTGGAGCGCGGGCGCCAGAACCACGCCTGTCATCGCGCCACCACCCTCGGCTTGTCTGAACCGCAAGGGTGAGTCGTCTGATCGCGACCGCTCTCATGTGACACCGCCGTCTCCGCCGGGGATACCGCAGCAAACTCCACCGTTTCTGGGGATGCAGCCGGGTGTACCGCCGGGGATGACTCAACGGGCACGTTCGAGGGTGTGGCGTTCATGACGACGACCCGTGGGTCGAAGCGTCGGATTGACGTAGGGGTTCTGCTTGGGTCGGAGACAGCAGGATGCGCTTGCTGGCTGGGTGAGCCAACGTCACCAAGTGCAGGGCGCCGAACGGGAGGATGCGGACACCGGCGAACAGGTCACCGAACTGCTCCATGCCACCGACTGCCTGCCGGTTGGCTTGCGCGATGACCCGGTCGGAGATCTGGGAGATCGACCGGTTGTGGGTCTTGATCTCGTCGAAGAACACCACCCCGGTCTCGGTGTGACGCCACGCCACGTCGGTGCGGCCACCGCCGGTGTCGAACTCGCAGCCGAGGAGTTCCCACGGTGCGGTCGGCGCGAAGCGGCGCAGGTAGGTGCAGACATGCCCGGCAGCGGTCAGCATCAGAACTCGGCGACGGTTGTGGTTGTCGCCGTTGACGAGCGCACCGGTGATGTCGAGGACCCGCTCCGGGAGCGTGACCGGGTCAAGGCCCGGGAGGGCGGGCGCCAAGATGGCGATGGCCGCGTGGGTTACCAGCCCCACGTCTTGGGGGCGGTAGCCGGACAGTTCCTTGGGTAGGGCGAGTGAAGGCATGATGACACCAATGGGGTTCGGGCCACGCTTGACTCGCTTAGGGCGGCGGGTGTCAGCGCGTGGTTGGTCGGCGCCCGTGCTAGCACGGGAGGACGACGAGCGGTCGTCTGTGCCGATGGCGCATGCGGTGTCCTCCTTCCCAACAATGGATCGAACAGTTGTTCGAGTCCGTGAGGGGAACTGAAGCACGATCGCCTCGCCCCCGGGAAGCCCTGGACTGATCCATGTCCGAACCGGCGGCGCTGGTGCGCCACCACGTCCACTCGCGGTGGTGTGGTCACGTTGGGTGCCCCGTTGGGGATCTCGTTGTCGCTCATGCCAAGGAGATCGGTCGACCGCGAGAGCCCCCGGATCGGCAATCAGACCGTCCAGACGCCGTCCAAAGTGCCGTCAGGCTGAGGTTCGGGACAGGTCGGGGACATCAACCTTGCGAGGTCCGGGACAGGTCCGGGACGCAAACCCGGTTCCGGACGGCCGGGCCCGCTTTGGATGGACCGGTCGCGCTCACGCGACGGCGCCCCCACCGGGCGGGTATACAAAGGCGCAAGCCCCGCCGTGGAGGTTCACCATCATCGAGCACCGCACCCGCCACCTTGGTGGCCTGCGATGACCCGACAACAGGTGTACCGACTCCCTACCCAAGGCTCTTGGCACACCACGCTCGACGACATCGAGCCCAACGCCCGCCCCAACCGGGACCCACAACCAGCGCCCGGAACGTCCAGTCGCCGACCACGCCGCAAAGTCGCCGTCGCCCGCCGCAGCCACCAGCGCCTCGCCCCCGACAGCGCCTACTTCTACTGGTGCGAAAACTGCGACTACTGCAACACCACCGACGAAGGCCAGCAGGCACGCTGCGCCAACCACCAACGAGCCCACGAAGCCGACCGCAAAGCACGCCAGCGTAAACGCTCAGGGCAACGCACACCGATGGGTGACTACGTCATCACCCACGCCCAACTCGCGAGGCTCTACGTCGATGCAAACACGCTGGCCGCTGCCGCACGCGACTTCGAGAGTGCCGCCCACCTCGGGAACTCGGCGGCGGCACAAGCAGCGCTCAATCGAGCCATCCGTTCAATGGCGCAAGCAGTCACCGATCTACCCCGGCCATGACCAGTAGAGAATCGACTTGTTCGGCGGGACCAGTTCGACTGGTTCAGCGCTCACGCGGCCAACTCAATGTCTAAGGTGACAACGCGCTTCTGCTCATGGGGGATGGGGTACGGCACTCCCACGGGTTTGCCGATAAGCAGGAGCGAGAAGCGACCAAAACGAGGGAAGCAGCGAACCAGTGTCAGTCACATTGCAGGAACTTGAAAGCCGACTCTGGGGCGCCGCCAACGCACTCCGTGGCCCGGTGGACCCGGCAGACTTCAAGACCTACGTGTTCCCCATGCTGTTCTGGAAGTGGCTCTCCGACACATGGCTCCACGAGCACGCCGAAGCGGTCGAGGAGTACGGAGACGACCTCACTGCCGAAGTGGAAGCCGAGTTCCACGACTTCATCCTCCCCGACGGCACCCGATGGGATGACGTCACCAATGACACCACCGGCAACCTCGGTGCCAACATCCAGAAGGCGCTCACCCGGATCGAGCAGGCCAACCCGACCTACTTGTCTGGGATCTTCGGTGACGCTGCCCGGGCAAACAAGGAACGCCTGCCGGAACCTGCGCTCGTTGGCGTGATCAACAAGTTCAACGAGATCACTCTCAACCCGACGACTGTCACAACCGATCTTCTCGGCCGGGGTTATGAGTACCTGCTCAAGAACTTCGCTGACGAATCAGGCAAGAAGGCAGGCGAGTTCTTCACCCCACGAGCAGTGGTGAACCTCCTCGTCAACATCCTCGAACCTGAACCGGGTGAATCGCTCTACGATCCCACCTCCGGTTCCGGTGGCATGCTCGTCACGGCAATCAACCATCTCCGCGCCAACGGCAAGGACGCCCGCACCCTCCGCGTGTTCGGGCAAGAGGTCAACCTGACCACCGCGTCGATCGCCAAGATGAACCTCTTCCTTCACGACCCGGAAACGTTCGACATCAAACGCGGCGACACCCTCAGGGACCCGAAGTTCCGCAACCCAGACGGCACGCTCACCCAGTTCGACACCGTCCCGGCCAACCCGCCGTTCTCTCTCTCCGGCTGGGGTGCCGAAAAGTGGCCTGCCGACCCGCGCGCATTCTGTGGTGTGCCACCAGCGACTAAGGGCGACTACGCGTTCGTTCAGCACATGATCACGTCGATGAAGCCCGTCACCGGGCGCGTCGGTGTCGTCATGCCGCACGGTGTGTTGTTCCGTGGAGGCGAAGAGGGCCGCATTCGCCAGTGCCCGGTCGAGAAGGACCTTCTCGAAGCCGTCATCGGACTCCCACCCAACCTGTTCTACTCGACCAGCATCCCCGCATGCTTGCTCATCTTCCGAGCCGAAGGCTCCAAGCGGGCTGAGCGGAAAAACCACGTCCTGTTCGTGGACGGGTCCGCCCGGTTCGCCAAGGGTCGCAACATGAACTCGATGAGTGACGACGACATCACGGTCCTCACCGAGGCGTACAAGACAGGTGATGACCCTGATGGACCCGACTTCGGGGCCAACGTCCGACTCGTACCGTTCGACGAAATCAAAACCAACGGGTTCGACCTCAACATCGGGCGCTACATCAAGGTTGCTGCCGAAGAGCAAGCCGATCTCGGCACCCTCATCGTGGCTTACCAAGAAGCCAAGACCGTCCGCGTGGCTGCCGAAGCCCACATGAACGCTGTCCTCACCGCTGCAGGCATTGAGGGCTTCGATGACTGAGTGGGTTGAGACCACGCTTGGCGACATCGCCGATGTTGTAGGCGGCGGGACTCCCAGCACTAAGCAGGCGAACTATTGGGGCGGCGAAGTCCTCTGGCTAACGCCCGGCGAACTGACCAAACGGGAAGGCGAGGTGATCACCTCAACCGACCGAACGATTAGCGCTGCCGGTCTCGCCGCTTCATCTGCCAAGTTGCTCCCGAAAGACGCAGTGCTGCTCACCTCGCGTGCGACAGTCGGGGCAGTTGGCCTCGCTGGCCAGCCCATGGCAACGAACCAAGGCTTCCAATCGCTCGTTGCAGGGGACAGTGTGCTGCCGAAGTTCCTCTTGTACTGGGTTCAGGCGAACCGAAGCGAGTTCGAGGGTCGGGCCACCGGCAGCACTTTCCCTGAGATCAGTGGCAAGAAGGTCAGGGCCATCCCAATCATGTTGCCTTCGCTGATTGAGCAGCGTCGAATCGTATCGGTGCTGGATGCGGTGGACTGCCAGATCGGCGCTCTCGCCCACGAGGCCGACTCGCTTGAAGACGTCATGAAGACACTCATTGAAGACGCCCTCGCTACTCAACCGCGCTTCGAACTTGGAACGTACCTCCATCGCATCGAGGGAGGGCGTAGTCCGATGACGACCGGGACGCCACCTTCACTGCTGGAGCAGGGGGTCCTCAAGGTCAGTGCAGTCACTCCACATCGCTTTGTTCCAGAGGAAGCAAAGGCGCTTCTGCCTGACACAGTGATGCCGGACGTGGCAATCGTGCGTGGAGGAGACGTGCTGATCACACGGGCGAACACCCCCGCGCGGGTAGGTGCGGTTTGCCGTGTCCCTGCAGATGTTCGGAAGGGGCTCTTCCTGTGCGACAAAACGCTTCGAATGGTTCCGAGCGAGGGTCTCGATCCTGACTATTTAGTGGTTGCCATGGGTCTAGCTGAAACACGGAAGCACCTCACTGGCGCTGCAACGGGAACGAGCGCCTCGATGTTCAACATCAGTCAGGCGAAGATTCATGAGACACCCATCCCGGTTCCCGATTTGGCCAGCCAGCGTCAAGTCGCCCGAATGGTGCTCGATGCTCATGAGAATTCCGATGGTCTTCGAATCCAACTGGCAAGTCTCGTACGACTTCGCCGGGGGCTCGTCACCGCACTGCTATCGCAGGCGATTGCTCTTGATAAGACCGTTGACTGTTTCGTTGAGGGTGCTGCCTGATGGTGGGGATGAATGAGTCGAACACGATCCGGGCTGCGTTGGTTGGTTGGGCTGAGGACGGTGGTTGGGAGCACATCGCGGGGAGCCTGCTACCGCGCCTGCCTGAACTCACTGATGTAGTTGTTGACGGGTGGGCTCGTGAGGCCCTGTTGTCGTTGAACCCAGATCTTGTGGGCGATCCGGAGAACACCGACGCAGTGTTGGCTGAGGTCAGCCGTGCGGTGTTGTTGGCACAGGACGGGCTGGTTGCGGCGAACGAGAAGTTGACGGTGATGCTCCGTGGAGAGCATGCGTTCAAGACCCTCGTGGGGAAGCACGTCCCTCGCCGGTTCATCGACTTCGAGGACCTTGAGAACAACCGGTTTGTCGTCTCTGATGAGGTGACGATCAAGGGTGGACCTGATACCCGACGCATGGACGTCGTGTACTACGTGAACGGGTTCCCGCTCGTTGTTGCCGAGACGAAGTCGCCTGTCGACAAGGGCAAGTCGTGGGTCAACGGTGCCAAAGACATTTGGGGTACCTATGAGGTGGAGTACCCGCATTTCTTCGCACCGAACGTCTTCAGTGTTGCCACCGATGGACGTCAACTGCGTCTCGCACCCGTCCGAACTGAACCGTCCGGCGACGTCAATGAGGACGAAGGTTGGGGACCGTGGGGTTCAACGACGGATGATCTGAAGCAGACGCAGGCGGAACGGGTTGCCCGGTCTGTCGAGTTGCTGCTGACCCCTGCAACTGTCCTGGGGATGCTCCACGACTATGCGATGTACCGGGCTGGTTCATCTATGGAACCCGCTGTGAAGGTGTTGCCCCGGTATGCCCAGTTGGAGGCAGCGGAGGCGATTCACGCGAAGGTGCGGACCGGGAAACGGGTCGGCAAGGGTGGTGGCCTCATCTGGCAGCACCAAGGGTCCGGGAAGACTGAACTGGGTGCGTTCGCATCAAGTCGGCTTTTGCGTGATCCGGCAGTGGGGAACCCGACCGTCATCCTCATTGCACACCGCAAGCAGTTGGTGCGGCAGGCAGCCGAGTTGTTCGAGACAACTGGCATGCCCCGGGTGTCTGTCCCGGCGTCGAAGCGGGACCTGTGGAAGGCAGTGAAGAACCATCGGGGTGTCATCGTCACCACCGTCCACAAGTTCGCTGAAGCCGGGCACTTGTCCGACCGGGACAACATCATCGTCATCGTGGACGAGGCACACGACTCCCAAGAGGGCGACTTCGGGGAAGGCGTGGCGCGCCGCTGTTCCCAACGCCACGTTCTTCGGGATGACAGGTACCGCTGTCAAGCAAGGCGACCGGGACACGTTCAGGCTGTTCGGGGACCCCGACGATCCCAACTTCATCATGTCCCGTTACACCCCTGAACGGTCCATCGCAGACGGGTACACCAAGCCCATCGTGGTGGAAGCCCGCAAGGTCGGGTTCGACCTCGACAGGGACGACCTCGACAAGGCATTCGACGACCTCGCCGACGACGAGGACCCGGATGACGAAACGAAAGAGTTCCTGTCAGGGAAGGCGTCCCACACCGAAACCATCTTGTCGAACCCGGACCGCATGACAGCCGTCTGCGAAGACATGGTCGCCCACTACCTGAGCAACGTGTTCCCGCTCGGCCAGAAGGCCCAAGTGGTGGCGTTCAACCAACGGCTCGTCGTTGCGTACGCCGAGACACTCCAACGGATCCTGTCCGAGCGTGGTGCCGTCATGACCATCAAGGGCGGCGACGGCAGCGAGACAGCGAAGCCGCTCGAAGTTGCGGTCGTCATGTCGGTGCCCATCTCCAAGGACACCCCCAAGAACTACCTCAAGTACGCCCTCACCGACGACCAAGAGGAAGCGCTCAAACGACGGTTCAAGAACGTCAGTGACCCGCTCACCTTCGTGGTCGTCACCGCCAAATGGATGGTCGGGTTCAACGCCCCCATCGAGGGTGTTCTCTACCTCGACAAGCCCCTCAAGGCTGCCAACCTCTTCCAGACCATCACCCGCCCCAACCGCCCCCGGAAGAACCCCCTCACCGGCCAACGGAAAGTGTTCGGTCGAGTCGTCGACTACATCGGCCTCGCCAAACAAATCGGGCTGGCTGTCGCCGGACCCAAGGTGGACGACGAAGACGACGAACCCACCCCCATCGACGTCATCGACATCAACCAGTTGACCGTCAAGTTCCTCACCGACCTGACCGGCGTCCAATCCGTCTTCGCAGGCATCGACAAAACTGAAGCCGACTTCCACTCCCTCACGGAAGCCGAAGCCCGCATCCCCGAAGGCACCCCCACCGGGGACAAGTTCATCGCCGACTTCGTTGCCCTCCAAGGTGTCTGGGAGTTCCTCTACGCCAACAACACCCAAAACCCGATGCTCGACCCATACAAGGGCGACTACCGGTGGCTCGCCAAGGTGTTCGACTACATCAGCCCCACCGACAAGTCCCAAGCCATCCTCTGGGAAAAGTACGGCGCCAAAACGCTCGCCCTCGTCCACGGCCACATGGACAACATCACCGTTGCCCCGGGGCGAACGGTCCGCCTAGACGCCGCCGGGCTTGAACTCGTCAAGCGCATCGCCGAACAACTGGCCCTCCCCGACCCCAACCAAGACCCCAAGAATCCCGGCGACGTCTACAAGGACGTGGTCGACTCCATCGAAGCCCGCCTCAAACGACGCCTCGAAGGCACCAACACCGCCGTCTACAAATCACTGGCCGACCGCATCGAGAAACTCCGCCAACGAGCCATCAGCACCGTCGACGACTCCATCGCCTTCCTCGAAGACTGCCTCAACGTCGCCCGTGACGTCGTCGCAGCCGACCGTGCAGCGGAACAACACCCGTGTGTCGACGACACCAACCTCTACGACCCCAAAACCGGTGCCCTGTCGGCCATCGTCACCGAGAACACCCCCGAAGGGCTCCACAAGATCGTTCCCGACTTCGTGCACACGGTCGACTCCATCGTCGTGGACGTCGCCTACACCGGCTGGGCCAAGAACGAGAAGGGCGACCGCGCCGTCAAACGCGAAATCCGTTCCTCCCTCAAGAAGTACGGGCTGCCCGTCACCGGAGACCTCTTCGACCGGGTTTACGCCTACGTGCGACAGAACTACTGAACAGATCCCAGCGGCCTGCCACTCACAGGACCGCCGCGTGCAGCGGTCACGGTGTGGCAAGCGGTCGATCTGCATCCGCATCATGCGAACCATCCGCCAGCCGACCACGGCCAGTCGTGGAGAAGAGGCTGGGAACGTGACCATCGTTCGGCGCGCCCTGCCAAATGACGGGCACGGAAATGCTCTCTTAGAAGGTGACGGCGCAACCGCGTCGCCACAGCAGGCGTACCTTCCCCCGCGCCAACACCGGGGAGCCCTGCATGCCCGGAACACCGGACCCCGCCCGACCGGCGGTGACACGCACGGTAGCGACAGCAACCAGTGCGCGCACGGGGACACGCCGTGCGTCGCCGACGGCAACCTGCCGATGCATAGCAGGACCACTGTCGGTGGGCCCCCTTACGTTGCAACTACCAACCACCACCCCGGGAGTCAGCCATGAGTAACGACAACCGACGCCACGTCGTCCCCGACAAGGACGGCGGCTGGAACGTCCAGAAGCCCGGCGCATCCCGTGCCAGTGCCCACGCCGACACTCAGAAGGACGCCGTGGCCCGAGCCAAGGAGATCGTCCACAACGCCGGGGGTGGCGAGGTTGCCATCCACGGCCGCGACGGCAAGATCCGCAACTCCGACACCGTCAAGCCGGGCAACGACCCCTTCCCGCCCCGCGACAAGAAGTAGGGCGCCGTATGGGTTTCCTCGCTCGACTGCAGGGCAAGTCCACCCCACCTGATGAGCCCGGCGAGCACTACGCCGTACCGGCCGACGTCCCCGTTGACTGGTGCCCATCGGTCAGGAACTGTCCCGACTCGAAGAGAGCGCTCGGTGGTCCGCGCAAAACCAGTTCGAGGCGGGCAAGTTTTGGCGCGGCTGCAACCTTGCGCTAGGTGCCCCCGCCAGTGTGCTTGGGCTGGCCACCGGGGCCGTGGGCGTGAGCGACGGCCTGCCCATCCGGGTTGTCGGGGCGGCCGCGCTTGGTGCTGCGGCGCTCACGGCAATCATGACTGTCCTAGGCGCTGAGCGCCGGTCGCAACGAGCACACACATGCGCCAATGCCTTCCACGACATCCAAGGAGACGCTCGACGGATGCTCCTCGTCGACCTTGCCGCACAGGATCTCAAGAATGCACGAGAGGAACTCACCATCCTCACGGACCGGTACTCCGAGATCCGTCACACCGCCGAGGCGCCAGCCAAGCACTTCTACAAGAAGGCGGCCAAGAACATCCGCAAGGGCGGGCAACGGTTCGCCATCGACCACACCAGCAACACCACGCTGGCCACCAAGGAGACCACTCATGGCTGACCTCACCTCGCAGTTCGCAACTGCGCAATCGGAACATCGAACCCAGCAAGTTCGACTGGGACACCGCCCCCGAGGCCCACGAGGAGGTCGGCAAGGTGCTGGCTGCCGACGAGGACCTCAAGGCGTGGGGGATCAACCCGATCCTGATCGGCTCGTACGGGCGACGGGTTTCAATCCGCCCGCGTATACGACGTCGACATGTTCTGCCGACTCGACGACTACCCGGCAGGAGTTGCTGCCTGCAGACGTTCTCGACCGTGTCTACGACGTGCTCGTGAAGGAGTATGGAAAGAAGAACGTCACCCGATACGACCGGTCGGTCACCCTGCTCGTTCCCGACGCCGACGGACTGTTCATCGACGTGGTGCCCGCCCGGAAAGCGGGTGCCGTGTGGGAGATCCCGACAAAGGACGAGGGCTGGGTCGAGACCAACCCGGTGAAGATGACCGAACTCAAGGAAGACAAGAACGCTGAGTACGACGAGTTGTACGTTCCCTGCGTGAAACTGCTCCGACAGGCACGCCGCAACCTCCTCGGAAAGACCAAACCCGGCGGCTTCACAGTCGAGATGGCGCTCTACACCGCCTGCGAGGAGGGCCTCGTCTCGGGCGAGACCATGGCCGAGTTCTTCGCTTCGGCCATGGAGGGCGTCGCCGATGTGTTCCGCCGCATCGCCGACGACGACTTCGAGATGCCCGACCCCTCCATGGACGGCAAGGTGCTCGACTTCGACGAGGACGCCGACTTCGACACCGCACGGGACAAGTTCACGACCGCAGCCGCCGACGCCCGCACCGCGTGCGACATGGGCGACGACGAAGCCGGGAAGGCGGCCGTGCTTTTGCAGGGCATCCTCGGCTCCAACGACGACTTCACCAACGTGTTCCCCATGCCGTCGGGCTACGACAAGGACGGCAACAAGAAGTCCGATTCCAAGAGTCGGACCTCGGGCGACAAGCGCACCACCGCAGGAGACCTGCGCTTTGGATGACAACAAGGCCGACCTCACGCTCTGGAACGACGCCATCGCACAAGAGCGCGACGACTTCATCAACGAACTCATCGAGCGCGGCTACCGACTCACGCGCGACAAATCGCTTGGCTCATCGAGCGACGCAAAACTCGAAGATGGCCGCGTCGAGATCCGCGTAATCGACGGTTTCCCCTACGTACAGCCCACCGTGCGCGCCATCGGGGACGTTCCCGGGACACGGCACCAATCGCCCAACGGTGACCTCTGCCTCTACGCCAGCCGCGACCGCGACAACCAGCCGTGGCGTGACGCTGACTCCCTCCTCGCACGAGTTGACCTCTGGTTCGAGAAGAACGAGCAGGGATGGCCCGACGACCCCCCGGCCCTCGACATCGAGGCATACCTAGACCTGCCCATCGACACCGGGTACGTGATGTACGACGACCTCAGCACACTGAGCGACGACTACATCGAGATCCGCGCCGACCAGCGCACGCTCCGCGTGATCGGACCCGGCAAGGTCCCCAAGAAGAGCACCAAGGGCATCCTGAGTGGATACGTGACTGACCTGGGCAGAACTCACCACGCCGCCACTGAACTGGCACGACCTGATCACGAACGTCGCCGAGCCGGAGCGCATCCAGTCCGCCATCGAACGTGACCGCATCGACGTCCTCCTCATCCGATACCAACGCGGCAACCAGCACGGGGCGGTCGCCATCACCCTCACGGGCGCCAAGGGACAGGACGCCACCCCTCGCTTCGCGCTGTCGGCCTCGTCTAACCAGTCCGTCATGCGACTGCGTGCTGGGTCCGCCGTTGACGCGCTCGCCAACAAGCATGTCTACGTCGTCGGTGCCGGAGCCTTGGGATCACACATCTGCGACGGACTCGCGCGCCGGAATCGGGCGGATGACCGTCCGCGACTTCGACATCCTGAGCCCCGGAAACACGACTCGGCATCTCGTCACCACGCTGTCACTGTGCGGAACGAACAAGGCCACACTGGTGAAGGTCGTCCTCGATAACCGCCCCTACAACCGAGCCGTGATCGTCGCTAACCCAGCGCCCTTGGCGAGCCCCGCCGAAGCGGCCGAACTTCTCGACGCCTACGACCTCGTCGTCGACGCCACAGCGGACGGCGCAGTCACCTCCATGCTCGAAGACGCCGCCCGCGCCACCGGCCGCCGCTTCATCACCGCCTGCCTCCAAAACGAGGGGCCGCACCCAACGCGCGGACATCGTCCCTCCCCTACGACGCCGCCACCCCGCACCCACCCACCGTGCACCAACCCCCAAACGGCCTCGAAATGTTCGAGGCAGGCTGCGGCGAGCCCATCTCCCGCACACCACCGCACGCCGTCGCCGAAGCCGCAGCCATGACCGTTCGCCACGTCATCGGGATGCTCACCGGTGACCCGGAATGCCCAGCCGGGGAAGTCCGCAACCACACATGACAGCCGCCGCCACAGTCCTCCTCTCTCAGCAAGCCCACGACGCTACACGCCGCAGCCCGTGCTTCCCGGGACGACCGAACATGGGGGCATCCTCGTCGGCTACCGCACCCCCAACGGGCTCCACATCGAGGACGCCCTCGTCGTCGACGACGGGACAGCAGCCCGCACCCACTACGTACGCCGCGCCAAACCCGCCCAACAGATCCTCGTGAACTACCTCGCCATCAGCGATCCCCTCATCGGATACGTCGGCGAGTGGCACACCCACCCCCTACCGCAACCACCCAGCCCAAGAGACCGCCGAACCATGCGACTCATGGCAATGCGCAACAGCAACCCCGTCGCCCTCGTTGTAGCCGCGCTCAACCCCGGCACCCGACATGTACGCCTCCATGGGCTGCTCAGCGACCCACACCCCGCAAGTCACCGACTGCTCGGGAAATTCAGCGACATCACGATCGCACCCGGCGAATAGCGATCCCGCTGCCTGCATGGTGTTGCCCTGCAGCGAAGGAGCAAGACGTCCGATATGCCTCGCATGACGATGAACATGCTGTACGGCGACTACGGAGTCTGGGTCTTCCCGATCCTGATTGCAGTGGGCCTTGTGCTGATGGTCTCTGGTTTCAACGCCGACCTCAATCGCGCTGCCCGGAACGGGCACCAACCGAGCGCTTGGTGCGCACGCTGCGACGACGAGTGCCGCGCACCAGTGGACACCACAGCCCACGGCTTCCGCACCACGTTCGGGTCAGGCCTGTTCCTGCTCATCGCACCGCTGTACTTCCTCGGTCTGCTCCTGATCGCACTCACCTGATTCGCCCCGTCGCATCAGTCCATCGCCCCTACGTCATCCGGAGCCTCGCTATGAATCGCCGCATTCCGACGACCATCGCCCTGCTGGCCACCTGTCTCCTCGCAAGCGCATGCGGCGGACCGAGCTCGAACGTGCTGCAGTCGTTCACCAGCGATCCCGTCTCCAACGTCAACGAGCGAGTGTTCGACGACCACAGCGACGCCCAGTGGATCAAGCACATCACCCAAGTGGGCGACGGATCCTTTGACGGGATCGACATCGAGACCGACCTCAAGGTCAGCAAGGACAGTCAGCACATCGCCGTGGAAATCTGCGAGGCCTACACAAAGGCCATGTCCACCGACGGGCGGGTGCGGGTCCTCGGCCTCGAACCGGACGAGCAGATGGACGGCTCCACCGACTGGGACGACACACAACTGGCCGCCAACCTCCCCGGAGGCTTCTTCTCTCAGGTCAAAGCCACCGAGGCCTGCGTCCGTGACACCGATGGTGGCGACGAGTTCCTAGAGGAGACGACCCCGGTCGTGCCGGGCACGTCGGCCTCAGTCGCCCCCGATCTGGTCGGTACAAACCCGGAAGACGCAGATGGTTACATGGAGAAACTCGGCTACGTGTCTTACGAGAACCTCAGCGTGGAGGATGCAACCGGAGCCGAACGCGCCCCCATGTCCTTCGACTCATGGATTGTGACGAAGCAAGAGCCGGAGGCAGGCGAGACCCTGCCGGAGGGCAAGAAGTTCACCGTCTGGGTCAAGAAGCGCTCTGAGTAGCCTGCGTCGGCTGGGGATCGGTCGTCCCATCCGACCTGTCGTCCTCATAGTCATCCGACTGTCGTCCTACATGCCCTCGTGCTCATTGTCGGTGGCTCCGTCTAACCCGGGGCTTGGGGTCGCTACATCAATGGAAGAGGCACGTAGTGGGTGCAACAGTTCGACCGCTGGGCGGCAATGAGCGCGCGGGGTTCCGTTTCATCGATCTCTTCGCGGGCATCGGTGGGTGTCATGAGGGATTCGAGCGAGCCGGCGGTGAGTGTGTCTTCACCTCGGAATGGAACAAGTTCGCGAAGGTGACCTACGAGGCGAATTTTCCGTCCGATGAGGGAAGTGAGCACGTTTTCGCGGGGACATCACCGCCATCGACGCGGCAGACATCCCCGACCATGACGTGCTGGTTGGGGGCTTCCCCTGCCAACCGTTCAGCATTGCTGGCGTATCAAAGAAGAACGCGCTCGGTCGCCCGCACGGATTCCGGGACCCCACGCAGGGCACCTTGTTCTTTGACGTCGCGCGCATCATCGAGAAGAAGCGGCCGCGAGCGTTCCTCTTGGAGAACGTGCGCAACTTGATCTCACACGACAAGGGCAACACGTTCCGCATCATCCGGCACCGCCCGGAGACGGAGCTGGGGTACGAGTTTCATCCCCGTGTCCTTGATGCCAGCGCAGTCGTGCCGCAGGGCCGCCGCCGAATTTTCATGGTGGGATTCGACACCGACGCCTTCCCGGATGGCAGCGGGTTCGACTTCGAGAAGGTCAAGCTGCCGCAGCTCTTTCCGACTATGGACTCGGTCCTGCACAAGGACGACGGATCGGGACCCGTTGAGTTCCCCTACACAGATGCGGATGGCTTGGCTGCCTCCAAGTACACGCTTAGCCTTAAGCTCTGGACGTATCTCCAGAATTACAAACTCAAGCACAACGCCGCTGGCAACGGGTTCGGGTTCGGCTTGGTCGGACGAGACGACGTGGCCAGAACACTTTCTGCGCGCTATTACAAGGACGGCTCCGAGATCCTCGTTCATCGGGGCGACGGGCTGATTCCGCGCCGCCTCACCCCCGCGAGTGCGCTCGGCTCATGGGTTTCCCTGAGCACTTTGAGATTCCCGTCAGCGACACGCAGGCCTACAAGCAGTTCGGAAATAGCGTCGTCGTGCCGGTGGTCGAGACAGTTGCCAAGGCTGTTGGGCAGACTCTCGCGGCGCAGAAGGTCGCGGTCGCGGCGGCGGGCTAGTCTCGATCTGTGCCTGACATCGTGACTCCAGCCGTGCGGAGCCGAATGATGTCTGGAATCCGAGGCAAGAACACAAAGCCTGAGCAACTCTTGCGGAAGGCGCTCCACCGGCGGGGTTTTCGCTTCAGGTTGCACGACAAATCGTTGCCGGGGCGACCAGACATCGTCTTTCCTCGGCGCCACGCCGTCGTGATGGTCCACGGCTGCTTCTGGCACGCTCATGCGGGGTGCAAATATTTCAAGGTCCCGGACTCGAGACGGGAGTTCTGGACCGCAAAGCTCGACGAGACCCGGGCTCGAGACACGCGAGACCCGGCGGCCCTGCGTTCACTTGGTTGGAGAGTGGCTGTGGTGTGGGAATGTGCGACGCGGGTGAGCCTAGACGCGACCATCGAGGCTGTGGACGCGTGGCTAAGAAGTGACGAGGCGACGCTCGAAGTGAGTGTCCCATGATCGGTTCGTCACTCGATGCCTACTTCGACGCCGCAGCCGGGAAACTCTTGTCCGCAGTTGAGGTCGACATGAGTCGGTCCAACCAGCATGAGCTAAACGGCGTAGGACTTCTGGTGGACCTGTTTGGGCATCCGGGCTCCGACATTTTGCGCTTCCCGACACGCTTCCTGTACGTGACCGATGATCTCGAGGTCACGAGCGTTGAAGGAATATTGACGTGGTACGACGCCCGCGCGAATCACGCCACCGGGACAGAGTGTCGGCTGTACTACCCAGCGAACCCGGTCATGGCGATGGCACAAGAGGGCGACTTCCTCATCGTCGCCCGCCCTTCTGACATGCGCGACGGAGTGGTCGTCCTTGTTGCCCCGGCGGGATCGACAGTCGCAATCCAGCTGCAGACTCTGTTCGGCCTCGAGGCGACTGAGCGGCTCGACATCGAATCCACATTGGATGATCGTCCGCTCGATTTCACGGCCCGTCACCTACTTGAGGCTTTGGGATATGAGACTGCCCAGATCCAGAATTCTCGACTTGAGGAGATGCTCCGCCGCTTTGGTGGGACGTTCCCGGTGACGTCCACGTTCTCGGACTTTGCCCGAGAGACGGCGTTGGCCGACGGGCGGGAGGATCCTGACGAAGCGTTGCTTGTCTGGATGGATCAGGAAGAATCCCTGTACCGGACCCTTGAACGACACCTCGTCGGGATCTCGCTTGCGGAAGCTGCGGGTGATGTGGACGAAGTGCTCGCTATCTCCATGCGGACCTTTCAGAGAAGGAGATCCCGAGCCGGCCATGCACTGGAGAACCACGTAGGCCGTGTCCTCGATCTCCACTGCGTGACGTACGAGCGCCGGGCACGTACCGAAGGGGCGAAGAAGCCAGACTTCCTGATTCCGGGGCGCGTGGCCTACCTAGACCCGTCGTTCCCCGATGAGGGTCTAAGGATGCTGGGAGTGAAGACCACTTGCAAGGATCGCTGGCGCCAAGTACTCACGGAGGCGGACCGGGTGCATCGCAAGCACCTGTTAACGCTGGAAGCGCCAATCAGTCGTGCGCAGACGGACGAGATGTTTGGACGCCAACTCATGCTGGTGGTCCCCTCCCAACTGCACCACTTGTTTGAGCCCGCCCGGGTGGACAACATTTTGAGTGTGGCCAATTTCATCGAGCTAGTCCGGTGAACAGCGCCCTGTGGTTCGCCTCGATGATCGAGACCTACGTTCAATGCTAGCCGGATGGACAGTGGTTGACGGGGTCGTGACAGTCGCTGACGACGGCAGCCGGCGGGTTGCGACCAACGCGGAAGTGTTGGGTGCATCATCTGCAGGACTCCTCGGCGAGGTATTGCCGAGCTTGAAGATTGCATTGAAGACTCTTTCCGCTCGGATTCGGCTATCCGGGGAGGACCCGAGGCGGGTCATGGTTGACCTCGTCGCCATGCGCGGTGCTGACACCATCGCGCTGACGCACGAACAGGAGCACTTGGTCCACCGAAACACGTGGCACGCGATCGACCGAGAAACGCGTTTAGCCTGCTTGGACCTGTTGGCCGCAGCCGGTAGCGCTCCCGGGCACGTCGTGACTTTGCGTGGCCATCAGATGCTCTTATGCGCCACGGGCGCAGCGGACCTTGTGATCGATGAATTTGGGCTGGACCCGGGGTGGGTGTCGGCGGTGGACCCGCTTCGTATACCCGGACTGGCAGCAGATTTGTTTCCGTACCGGGAAGACGGCGTCAGGTTCCTTAGAGGATTGGCAGAGCTCGACGTGGGGGCCGTCCTTGCGGACGAGATGGGTCTAGGGAAGACACTCCAAGCAATCGCGTTGCTTTTGTGCGTGGCGGAGTACGGTCAATCATTGGTTGTCGCTCCTGCGGGTCTGCTCACCAATTGGCAACGGGAATGTGCGGCGTTCGCACCGACGCTTCGAGTGCTCGTCCACTCGAGTGCGGATCGCACCGGCGTCGCATCGGGGCTCGCGGGGTGGGACGTTGTAGTCACCTCATACGAGACCGTGACGGCAGATCTGTCCTTCCCTGGAAGAGATCGAGTGGAATGTCGTGGTGCTCGACGAAGCTCATTGGATCAAGAACCCCGACGCGCGACGATCCATAGCGACCAAGCGGTTGCCCCGACGGATTGGTCTCGCGTTGTCAGGCACTCCTGTGGAGAATCGCCTCACCGACCTGTGGTCGATCTGCGAGTTCGTCATCCCGAGCCTGTTGGGTACGCGGGATGGCTTTGAGTCCAGCACAGGTGGAATTGCAAATCCTGGACGGTTGGCGGGCGCGCTCATGAACCCAATCACCATGCGTAGAACCGTCGCGAGCGTGGCGCAGGATCTCCCCAAGTTGTGGGAGGCAGCGATCATGGTTGACCTGACGGATGAACTGCGCAGGACGTACTTCGGGTTGTCGGCTGCTGGCGGTAGCGCTTTGTCTCGCCTCACTGCTCAGCGCGTCTTTTGTGCTCATGCTGAAGCGGATCTCGATCCCGCTGATTTCCACACGACTCCAAAAGTCCTCCACCTCCTTGAGATGGTTCGTGAGGTGCTTGGCCGAGGTGAAAAGGCGTTGGTTTTTGCGTCCTTCCAGACCACCCTCGACAGATTGGAGGTATGCCTTGCGCGCGAGTTCCCCGCCTCCTACGTAGAGATTGTTGACGGCCGGTCTGGCACGCGTTTCAGGCAGGACCAAGTGGACGCGTTCGCCGCGCACGAAGGCCCCGGGTTGCTGCTTCTGAACCCCAAGGCGGCCGGGGTCGGGCTCAACATCACGGCTGCGAACCACGTGATCCACTTCAATCCAGAGTGGAACCCCGCTGTGACTGATCAAGCGACCGCCCGCGCCTATCGACGAAAACAAGAGCTTCCGGTTATGGTCCACCACCTCTTCTACGAGGGTACCGTTGAGGACCATGTGCGAGACGTCGTTGAGCGTAAGCGATCGTTGATCGAAGATGTCAATGGCGAGATCGAAGACTAGTGGCCACGTTGTCGGCAAACCGGGGGAAGTAGATCGTGCGGGTTACCAAGCTGTTGAGTGCCAACGACCTCGGGCTGACGGGGAGTCATCAAGCGGGGATCTTGGTGCCCAAGTCAGGGCCAGCCGCGGCGATCTTTCCGTCACTCGACACTTCGAGGCTCAACCCCGATTGCCACGTCGCCTTCTGGGTGCCCGCCCTTGGACGGTCGTGGACAGCTCGGTTTGTGTTCTACAACAATCGTTTACACGGCTCTGGAACTCGGCTCGAATATCGATTGACTCGAATCTCTGCGTTGTTGAAAGAGTTGAATGCCAACGTTGGGGATCGCCTTGTCTTCGAGCTACTCGGCTCCGGGGAGGTTCATGTTGGAATCGAGCACGCCCTTCCACGGGACCTGAGTGAAGAGAAGGTCTTGAGTAACGGATGGATCATGAGCGTCGAAGATGAGGAGAATGAGGATGCCTAAACAAACCGGGATTGTGCGCCCAGACACTCGAAGGGTTGTGGAGGGCCTCAGAGACACGGGCTATACGTTTCCTTCAGCCGTGGCTGATATCGTCGACAACTCGATAGCTGCCGAGGCCACTCACGTTTCGGTTTGGGTAAGCTTCACGCATTCCCATGAACCCATAGTAACAATCGCTGACAATGGAATCGGCATGACGCAAATGGGCCTCGAAAATGCCATGCGTTATGGAAGTGAGCAACGAAAAGACCCCAACAGCTTGGGCAGGTTCGGACTCGGCCTCAAAACAGCCTCAACCAGTTTTTGCCGCCGCCTCACAGTTGTGAGCCGAGACGAGTCGGGCGCACCGAATGCGGCGACTTGGGATTTGGATGACCTCGCGAGTGCCGGTGAATGGAACCTCGCAATCGGCGACGCTGATGAATCTGAAGCCGATATCTTTGATGCGGGCGTCAATGAAATCGAAGAGCTCGGCGGCAGGGTGGCCAGTGGCACGGTCGTATGGTGGGACAAAGTCGACAAGCTATTGAAGACTAAGTCAGGGGCTCAGGCTAAGAACATGGCCCTCGCCATGACTAGGACCCAAAACGCTCTAGAGATGCATCTCAGGACTGTCTTCCAAAGGTTTCTGGACCACGACGACGTGCGCGCCCCCAATGTTGTGATTGGACTCAATGGGAAGCGTTTGGCGGCCTCGGGATCCATTCTGCGAGAAAATAGGAGGCGATAAGGTCCTTCAGAAATCCTTCAACTTTGAAACGCCGCAAAGGGAAACATTCAGCCCTTCTCCGGGCTTTCATTCTTCCCCGCAAGGAGGAGTTCGCGTCGGAGGCAGATCGCGAGGCTGCACGCATCAGTGTTGATCGTCAGGGAATATATTTGTACCGCGAAGATCGACTCATCGATGGCCCGCACTGGCTTGGAACTGGAAGCACCGAGACTCACGTGAACAATCTGCGGGTCGAATTGTCATTCCCGGCTCAGCTCGACGAGATCTTCGGGGTGGGTATCAAGAAGTCCGGGGTGCACCTCGATCAATCGCTAATTGAAGACATTCGACAGATGCTCGCCCCTGTTCGCCGGGAAGCCGACAAGAGGTCCCGACGGGGAAATGCGGGGCGAGAAGCCAGTCTTAAGAACGGCGCAAAGGGCCCAACTGAGACAACGATTGGCCGAATCAAGAAGGACCTCATGGTCGCCAGTGTTGAAACCGGCGCGGATGGCAGTGTCACTCTCGTGAATAACACGGGGTCCGTGCCCCTCGTCGATAGCTCGGGTCGCGCCTCGGGGCTCGTACGGATCAGTGTCGACGATGACACGCGTGAGATGAATGTAGTCAGAGCGTCCAGTCTCGATGACGGAGTGCTGTGGGAGGCTTCCCTTGCGACGGGTAGCCTTATTCAGGTTGCTTTAAACTCAGGTCACGACTGGTATAGAAAAGCATACATTCCAAATGCGATGAATAGTCCACTGGTTCAATCGATTGAGTATCTGTTCTACGCGCTGGCTCAAGCGGAGATAAACAATACTAATCAAGAGTTGGACGTTGTGTTCGAAGAGTTTCGCGTTGAAGTTAGTCGCAACTTGAGGAAGCTTGTTAAGGACCTCCCCGAGCCCGACGTTGACGGATGATTGGGAATGCTAGCGCGTGAGACTGCTGATTCTGTTGGGGCCAGTATTGGCGCGAAATTCGGAATCCCGTTTGAGTCGACTTTCGTCGAGCGGAACGGCTATCGAGGGTGGGGTATCCGCTACGTTGCCCAAGCCGAGGATGGCCTCACGTTCGACATCATGCTGTCCGCGTCCCATCATCACGCCGAGGCAATCTTTCGCCCCGCGTCCTTCGGGGGCTCGTTGGTTCGGGCGCTCGCCGCAGGATGGCAGACTGATGCCGCCGCCTGGACTGCTGAGGTCGCTTCCCTTCCTGCGTCAATCACTCTGACCGTGTCCGTGGATGGCGAAATCCGGAACCCGAGTGCTCCCTTCCTCGCGCATCCAGTTAGAGATCTGGAAGTCGAAACCACCACGCGTATCGCTGATAGATCCGAAACCGGTTTAGCGGCCGCGGTGACTGAGGCAGCCGAAGCCTGCCTCGCTCTCGTACTCTCGGGGCTAACCACCGAGGGTCCACTCCTACCGTTTGACGGACTTCCGGAGGGTGCCGTCGCTCGCGTGGAAGTGAACAAGTACGAGCGGAATCCACTTGCGCGGCGCCGGTGCATTGAGGCGCACGGGGCCACGTGTTGGGCGTGCGATTTTGACTTCGGTGGCAACTATGGTCCTGAAGGGACTGGGTTCATAGAAGTCCACCATCGCGTGCCTGTGTCGATGATGGGGGGAGTACCAAGTAGATCCCGTGCGCGATCTAGTGCCCCTGTGTAGCAACTGCCATGCGATCGCCCATCGTGTCAGGCCACCGCATGCGCCCTGAGGCGATAAGGCACATGCGTGGTTTGTCCCCCAAGGCTCCATTGCCTGAGCTGCAGGTTGCATCGCCCCTCGACATATCGATCAAGGCCGTTGACGTAAGCGGCGTCCAGTACCTTGTGTTTCGGCTAAATGCGGAGCTCGAAAAGTGGGTTGGGTCGGTGGCGGTCGGCGAGTTTTGGCAGGCGCTCGGAAATGGCTGAGGATGGACTTCCGACAGCCCTTGAGATTGGGTCGGCAACTTTGCCCGTCTCGGCTCGAGGGCCTCATGTCCAAGTAGAGTTTGGCCCGGCGCTCATTGTTGGCGACTCGACTGAATGGGCCAAATGTGTCAATAGACAATTAGAGGCTATCCAGAGCCCGGACTGCGTTCCCCCAACAACCATGTCGCAGTTCATAGGGCCTGCGCGCATGGTAGACATTAGCTCTCAATTGTCAGATTGAGTCTTTTGGCGCGACTCTGAAGGGCGGGCTCTCGCTTCATGTTGAGGTCGGCCGCGAGATAGTCCGCGTCGAGTGCTTTCAGGAGGTCGTCATCGAGGCGGCGAACGGCCCCGACAGGGTAGGCGTGGCCCATCGCCGTCGCGACCGCCTCGCTGTCGACGGAGCGGGAGACTCCGGTCCCGAGTCTTCGAAGGTCGTCATTCCCAGCTGCTCTAACAGGGTGTGCATCCAAACGTAGTGTTCTGCTCTCGACCTCTGGGCATTTGGGTACCTACTCAGGAGCCACGGAGCCAAAGTTTCTGGCGATATTTGCGTGGTTGGGGTCCTACTTTTTGCAGATTCGCGTGCTCCAAGCCGCTCCAATTCGGAATTGATGGCACTGAATTGGCTGTCGGCAAGTTCAATGAGGCCCACGGCAAGTGCAAATCTCCGATTGAATTTACCTCGCAAGCCTTCGGGGATGTCGCCCTTATAGCGAACATCGTGTTCGAACTCTGCCCACGCGTGCTGGAGAGTTGTTCGAACCTGAACTTCGAACTCGAGAGTGCTTGAATTTTCATACTCAAGCATGGCCTTTCGCTCCGCATGAAGTTCGAGAATGAAGTGGCGACTCGCATAGCCAAATACGCCATGCAATTCGTTCTCCGCGGCCTTGTCGATTTCTTCAAGTACGCGGAAGTTCGCGCGGATCAAGTCACAGGTCGCCTCTACTGTTTCCGGCAGGTATGTGATCACGCGCAAGGCAACTTGATCCTTGATCTGATTCATTGGATCCGAGTACTTTGCAGTTCCGTCGGTATTGTTGGAGCCAGCCTTCGCCAGGGAATGACTCCACATCCTTTGCTCGTGCCGCCGCGCTAAGATAGTTGATCCCGGCATTGTCGAGCAGTTTGGTCAAGTATGCCTCGAGTTCGCTGGCGCCTAGCACCCGGCTTGGATGCGCTGCGCGGTAGACGGACTCCAAGTTTTCATTAGACATCGACATTCCTCATTCCCCGGTTTCGAGCGCTCGCGCCATTGAATCTGACCCCTGAGAAGCCGCGGGGCCGTCAAAGTAGGCGTGATTGATAATGACATTCGTGGAACTTGACTGTGCAGCAATGAGGCACCGCGAACCTGACTCCGCCCGGGCAGCGTACGACTGAATTGGCGATCCGACTGACCCGGACGACGAGAGTTTCGACGCCCGGCGACAACGCTACGACGGCTGACCCTTGAGGACGCCCGCCAGCTGAGCGATGTGATCGGGTCCGACCCGGCAGCATCCGCCAACGAGCCGCGCTCCTGCTGCGACCCAGTCGGCCGCGAGTCGGGTGTCGAACACCGCGTCGCCGCGCCGGGTGTGCGTCTCGCTGTCCCGTGTCTCGCCGAGGTTCGGGTAGGCGACGGCAGGAAGGCCCGTGACCTCGATCGCCGTCGTGACAGCCTGCATCACGTCGTACGGCGCAGAGCAGTTCACCCCGGCAGCGATGATGCTCGTGCTGCCGGCCGGGACGGCGTACGCCTCACGAAGCGTTTGGCCGGGCGCGTGGAGTCTCCCTCGACCGAGTACGAGAACCACGCGGGAAGGCCGAGCTCGTCGAGCAGCGGCACCAGCACCTCCGCCTCCTCCGCGTCGGGGATGGTCTCGACCGCGAGCAGGTCCGGACCCGCGGATGCCAGCAGCTCCAGCCGTGGTCCGTGGAAGTCGCGGAGTGCCGCCGGCGAGACGCCGTACCGACCTCGGTATTCCGACCCGTCGGCCAGCACTGCGCCGTACGGACCGACAGACGCCGCGACGAGCAGCCGTCGACCGCTTGCCGCCGCGACCTCGTCGCGCACGCCGCGGGCGAGCTCGACGCTCGCGACGATCGTGTGCTCCGCCTCGCGCCGCGTCAGCCCGGCCGCGACGAGGCTCGGCACGCCTCGCCCGGTAGCTCGCGGTCGTGGCGACGTCGGCGCCGGCGAGGTAGTAGTCACGGTGGACGGCGGCGATCTGCGCGGGATCGTCCGAGAGCAAGCGTGCGGTCCACAGGTCGGAGGAGAGATCAACGCCCCGGTTCTCGAGCGCATTGGACAGGCCGCCGTCCGGGACGAGGACGTCGTCGAGCTGCATGCCTCAGCCCGCCGGCGACAGCGCCACGACAGCGATGCGCCGCGACACCTTCGCCCGGTAACCCTCGAAGTCGAACATCCTGTTCAGTGCAGTCCAGAGCCGCTCTCGCTCGGCTCCATCTAGCTCAACACCAGCGACAGGCGTCATCTCCCCGTCGATCTCGACATGCGCGGCGGAGCCCGCGCGCAGGTTCAACCACCAGCCGGGCTCCCAGTCGGAGCCACCGTTGGAGGCGACGACGATCCAGCGGTCCTCGTCGAGCAGGTGGAGCAACGGGGTGGTCCGCTGCTTGCCGGTCTTGTTGCCGGTCGTCGTCAGGTAGAGCAGGTCACCGCCACGAAAGCTGCGCAGGCCCGGGCGGCGGACGGCCGCGTTGGCGATTCGGTGGATCCGGACGATGAGGGTGCGGCGCATGCGGAGCACGCTACTGAGTAACGCACGCAGCCGCCCGCTCGTTGAGGCGCCGAGAACCCCCGAGCGAGGAGTGCGCGTGCGCCGTTGGTCGAGTGTCGTTGCCCTGTCCCCGGTCCCGCTGTTCGCCGCCACGACGATGCCGCCGAGCGCGAGTGCGCAGGATGACGACTACGGCTACGTCCGCAACATCCTGCCGCCGGGCTCGAGCGGCACCATCGACGCGACGGACCTGCTGACGGTCGGCCCGGGCCTCGAGGCGGAGGAGGGCAAGAACGCGCCGCCCAACTTCGCCGACCAGCTCGAGATGTACGACGCGCTGACCACCCATTCGCCGTACGACCTCGACAAGACGGATCTCGACGGGCTCTTCAAGGGCGCCGGGTTCACGCCCGAGCAGGTCGTGCGCGAGGAGAGCCCGCGGGCTGGCGTCGCGATCCAGTGGGACCAGTTCGGCGTCCCCTTCATCACCGGCGCGACCTACGACGACGTGATGTCTCGGGTCCGGCTACGCCGCGGCGATGGACCGGATGTTCCTGATGGACGCGCTCCGGCACACCGGCTCCGGCACGCTCGCATCCTTCGCGGGCGGGACGCCGGGCAATGTCGCGATGGACGCCGAGCAGCACAAGGCCGCGTTCTACACAGAGGCCGAGGCCACCGCGCAGATCGAGGGCATCGCGACGCGGTACGGCGCCGAGGGCGAGCGCCTCGTCAGCGGACTCGACGCCTACCTCGCCGGGATCAACGCGGGCCGGGACAAGCTCTGCCCGGGTGGTCTGGCCGTCGCGCCGACCTGCCCGGTGGAGTACGCCCTGCTCAACCAGCAGGTCGAGGGCTGGGACCGGGCCGACGTCATCTACATCGCCTCGCTGGTCGGCGGCATCTTCGGCCGTGGCGGTGGCGGCGAGGCCGACAATGCGGCGTACCTCCAGAAGCTGACGAAGAAGTTCGGCAAGAAGAAGGGGCGCGCGCTCTACCGGGATCTGCGCACCAAGTACGACCCGGACGCCCCGAGCAGCGCCAGCGTGAAGACGCCGTACGGCGGAGGCGAGGCGCTCGGCGTCAAGCGGAGTGGCGTCGCGCTGCCCGACCTCGCCGGCGCGACCGCGCCGGGGTCGGGGACGGTGATCGGGAACGAGCGTGCCAAGGCGAGGGTCGACCGGGCCGAGCCGCGGATGGAGCTGCCGACCGGCAGCTTCTCCCTGCGCGAGCTCAAGCGGGGGATGAGCAACGCGCTGCTCGTCGGCGCCGAGGAGTCGGCGACCGGCAAGCCCGTCGTCGTCTTCGGGCCGCAGACCGGCTACTACACGCCGCAGCTCCTCAACGAGCAGGTGCTGATGGGTCCCGGCGTCCACGCCCGCGGCGTCTCGTTCGCCGGCACCAACGTGGTGGTCGAGCTCGGCCGCGGCCTCGACTACGCCCCGGTCGGCGACCAGCGCGTCCCTCGACAACGTCGACACCGTCGCCGAGCGCCTGTGCAACGTCGACGGCAGCAAGGCGACGGTCGACTCCGAGGGATACCTCGTCGACGGCAGCTGCGTGCCGATGACGAGGAACACCCCGAGCGAGACCGCGCTCCCGAGCGCGGGCTGGCAGGGTGCGCCGACGACCTACACGTTCCTCGTCCTGCGCACGCGGCACGGCATCGTCCGAGAGCGGACCACGGTCGACGGGGTGCCCGTCGCGATCGTCTCTGAGCGCAGCACCTACGGCCGCGAGGTCGACTCGGCGATCGGCTTCGCTCGGCTCAACAACCCCGACTACGTCAAGGACGCGAAGACCTTCCAGAAGGCGGCGCACGGCATCGACTACACGTTCAACTGGTTCTACGCCGACAACCGCGACATCGCCTACTTCGCCTCCGGGCTCCTGCCGCGACGCGCGAAGGGCACGGCGTTCGACTTCCCGCGCTGGGGCGATCGCCGCCATGACTGGCAGGGCTGGCTCGGCTTCAAGGCGCACGTGCGCGAGGTCAACCCGGAGCGCGGCTACTTCGTCAGCTGGAACAACCGCCAGTCCCCGAAGTGGGCGGCGCCCGACAACATCTGGGCGTGGGGCTCGGTGCACCGCTCCGACGCCCTCGAGGAGAAGATCCGCCGCGACATCCGTGGATCGCGCACGGTGTCGTTGACGCGCGCCGTCGGGATCATGGCCGACGCCGCGACGCAGGACACACGCGCCACGTCAGTCCTGCCATGGCTGCTGAAGGCGATCGGCAGGGATCGCCGTACGACCGAAGCCCGCACGGCACTGAAGCGCTGGGTCCGGGCCGGTGCCCCACGGGTCGACCGCGACCGCGACGGCGCCTACGCCCACCAGCAGGCGATCGCCCTCTTCGACACCGGTGGCAGGACGGCGATCACTCCGTGGCGTACGACGTGATGGCCGGCCGCCTCGGCGGCCCGGCCAGCGACATCCCCGGCATCCTCGACGACCACCCGCGGGTCGGCACGGGCTCGTCGTGGATGGACGTGCCCTACTACAGCTACCTCAACAAGGACCTCCGCACGCTGCTCGACGACTCCACGGTCAAGGCGGACCCGGCGTTCGACTACTGCGGTCGCGGCAGCTCGGCCAAGTGCCGCAAGACGTTGCGTACGTCGCTGCGTGCCGCGCTGGCGCGAGTGCTCGCTGCTCAGGGTGTGTCGAAGGTTGCGGACCTGACCTACGACAAGTCGATCGACGCGATCCGGCACTCGACCTCCGGCGCCGTCGGGGTGCGGCCGATCGACTGGCAGAACCGACCGACGTTCCAGCAGGTGGTGGCCTTCGACCGGCACCGGCCGCGCTGAGCTGCTCAGACCCCGATCTCGTGCCAAGGTCCCCAGATGGCGAAGGTGCGTCCGCGACTGGCTTGGATGTTCACGAAGAGCGTCCGTCCGCCCCGGCTGAAGGTCGATCCGGCGAACTCGTCGTTGGTCGGGTTCAGGGCGATGTTGAAGAGCTTGCCCTCCCCGGACAGGCCGCGGATGTAGTTGTTGTCGGTGTTGTCCTCGCAGACGACGAGCGTGCCGCGGGGCGACGTGGTGATGTTGTCCGGCAGGTCGAGCACCAGCGGGCCAGAGGACTGGAAGGCGCAGCGGAGCGTGCCGGACGCCGTTTCGTAGGCCCACACGGCC
The DNA here is from genome assembly GCF_024703895.1 of Nocardioides sp. B-3. Taxonomy (GTDB): domain Bacteria; phylum Actinomycetota; class Actinomycetes; order Propionibacteriales; family Nocardioidaceae; genus Nocardioides. The sequence continues at coordinate 1,041,728 of NZ_CP087968.1, read as the reverse complement.
CGATCCGCGCCCGTAGCCGGCGGGGTTCTCGTTGCCCGTCTCGGCCGCACCGCCGCCCTGCGTCGAGGTGAAGTAGACGACGCCGGCGCGGGACACCCGGCCCTCGAGCCGTGAGAAGTAGGCCGCGCCCCGGGCCCAGCCCTGCCGAGCGACGTGGGTGATCGCGGTGTTGTTGGTGGTGGGCGCGGTCTCGCCCGGCGTGTAGGGGAAGTCGGGCGCCGGGTCGGCGATCGGCACCCATTCGGTCTGGTACGTCGCACCCTGCACCTGCGCCGCTTCGAGATGTGCGTTGTCGACCCCGACGATCTTGAGCATCTCCAGCGTTCCGCCGTCCTCGAGCCGGCCGACGACCATCGGGTCGGTCGGCGGCTGGTAGCGGTAGAAGCCGGAGGCGAATCCGAAGTCGTCCTCGGTGAGGTAGAGGTAGCCGCTCTCCGGGTCGTAGGACACCGCCTCGTGCGCGAAGCGCCCGGCCGACCGGATCGGCTGGCGCGACGACTGTCCCTCGCCCGGGAAAGCGCTGGCCGGCACCTCGAAGACGAAGCCGTGGGGCTTGGTGAGCGGGACGTTGGACGTGCCGGTGAAGTCGGGCCCGACGTCCGGGCCGTTGATCGTCTCCTCGCAGGTGACCCGAGAGCCCCGGGGCATCTCGCCGCCCGAGCAGTTCATCATCGTGCCGTTGAGGCTGGTGAAGGAGCGGATCACCTCCCCGCGGGGCGTCACCCGGATCGTCGTGGTGCCGCCGCCGGCGCGCGAGTCGTAGGGCGTGCCGGGACCGAACGCCGCCGGCACCGGGTTGTTGACCTCGTGGTTGCGCACCAGCAGCACCGTCCCGTCGGGGCCGGGGAAGGCGCCCATGCCGTCGTGCCGGCCGGGCAGCGTGGTGCCGTCGGTGAGCACCACCGGCGACGTGGTGTCGTGGAACGAGCGGTAGCGGAAGCCCTCCGGCACGTGCAGGCGTATGACGCCGTCGCGCTCGTCGGGCACGGGGAAGAGTGCGACCGTCGGGGTGGTGGGCTTGGCCGAGGCCGGGCCGGCGGCCACGAGGCCAGCGAAGGGACCGGCCAGCGAGGCGGCAGCGGCGGTCTTGAGGATGGTGCGGCGTTCGAGCGACTGGTCTGTCGACATGGCGGTGACGTCCTCCCGGGGTGAAGGTGCTGATCTCGGGACACTAGGCCTGTCACCGGTCGGTGTAAACGGTCCTCGGCCGGGGCTTTATCCACAGATCGTCCGAGGGGTCTGGTGGCCGTTGTCCTTTCCGGTTGGACTGGAGCCATGCCCAGTTCACATCACCTCGCACCGTGGCTCACACGCATGCTCGAGGTCGACGCAGCCGAAGCCCGGGGCGACGCCGTCGAGGCGCTGCGCCTCATCGAAGACATGCCGAACGGCCCGGACGGTCGCCCGTGGTGGCGGCCGTGGCGGATCCGCCGGCTCAAGCAGCTTGTCGACCTCGACGAGGCGGCACCGGCATGGGTGTGGGCCGGGTGGGTCGTGGCGCAGGCCGCGCAGGCCACACCGGGAAATCCGAATCGCGCCCCGGAGGTGGCGGTCGCCACCCGCGGCGGGCGCAGCACCTTGTGGGGCGTCGACGACACGGATGCGCAGCTGAAGGTCATGGACCACGACTGGGTCCACCGGCAGCTCGTGCTGCACGAGTACGGCGGCCTCGCTGACTTCATCAAGACCCGGGCCGGGAAGGTGTTGCTCAGAGGGGCGGTCGGGGTCGAGCGCTGGGTCTCCGCGCCGATGGGTGGCTTCGAGCTCTTCATGGAAGAGGCGGACCGAATCCTGTGGCTCGACCTGTCAACGAGGGCGGTCGTCGAGACGGTCAACATCGGAGCGGCGGCCATGCTCGCGGACGGCGAGTGCGTGATCGGGCGGCTCGTCGAGTCGGACGGGGTCGCGGTCTTCGAGAGTGCGCCGTTGTGCGTGCCTCCCCGACGTGGCCGGGCGGGTGGCCGAGGATCCGAGCAGGTGGCTGGACGCCGTCGCCGACGGCTGTCGAGGCGAGTCCGGCCAGCTCATGGGTCAGCTCGTGGCGAGACTCCACGAGTTCGATCTCCTGTGCGACCTGCCCCAGAGAGTGCGTCGACAGCTGGTCCAGCCGCCCGACCCAGACCTGAGCTCCGACCAGATCGGCACCGGTGGCAACGGTCGGGGAGTACGACGCCGCCCTCGTGCTGGCCGCCCTCGCCGGCGAGATCGACGTCGAAGGGGAGGGCGACAGCGACTGCACGTGCGACGGGTGCCACGAGGCGCCTCGGACGCTCGCGCCGTTGGTGGCCGCCGCTGTCCTCGAGCCCGGCACGGTCGAGGCGCTGGCTCCGCTGCTGGTCGCTTCCGACTCGCGGGAGGTCATGCGCCTGTCCCGGGTTCTCGCCGCCCCGGCCGACGAGGTGTGTCGTCGGTTGGCGCACCAGCTGGCGGATGCGGCCTGAAGCCAGCGTGTACACGATGTACATTGAAACCATGGCCACCGCACACTTCCCGAGCATGAGCTCTGCGCGCGAGCACCTGAAGGAGGTCCTGGACGCGGCAGTCGAGGGTCGACCCGTTTCGGTGACGCGGGACAGGTCGCGAGTTGCGGCGGTGGACGCGGACCGGCTGGCCCACTTCCTGCGCGGCGTTCGGCCGGCGCGGGCGGAGCTGGCCTCGGAAGCGGGCGGGTGGAGCTTGTTCCTCACCGGAGTTCCGGTCGCCGCCACTGGGGACAGCGTGGATGAGGTCATGGACGCTGCCGTCGATGCGCTTCGCGACTATGCCGAGGCATGGGTGGACCGATTGCGCACCGCACCCAACCATCGCGACAGCTGGAGCCCGGTGCAGCTCGTCGAGCTGTCGTCGGACGACGAGCTGAAGTCGTGGCTGCGCGACGAGTGAAGCACCCGGCTCCCACGCGCACGGACCACCAGCAGTTCTGTGTGACCGAAGGTTGGGAGGAGCGCAAGACCGCTACATGAACGCTCAAGGCGACCACGTTCGTTACGAGCTCGCCCTCCCGGACGGTCGCATCCTGTACACGCGCATCAGTCACCCGGTGAGCAAGCGAGACGGCTACGGCCCCAAGCTCTGGGGGCACATCCTGAAGCATCAGCTCGAGGTTCAGGAAGCGGAGTTCTGGGACTGTGTCCGCGACGCGATTCCACCTCGTCGAGGCGAGGAGCCACCACCGCCTCGCGAGTCGATCCCGGCGGGCGTCGTCGCCGCGCTGCTCGACCTCGGGTGTCCCCGAGCGCGAAGTGCGGACCATGACGAGGGCCGAGGCCGTCACGAGGATGGGCGAGCTCTTCGCCGAACCGAGCTGACGCAAGGTGGATCCCGGGGTCCTCGATGCCCGGTGGGCACCGGAGCCCATGGCTCGCTCCCGAGTGCGGGAGCGAGGCTCAGGACGGCCGGGAGGGTCTGAAACCGGGGCCCGAAATCCCTTGACTCGAACAGATGTTCGAGAGACAATGGACCATGGCAACCGACACCGTCACTCCCACCGCGATGATCGCGGAGCTCCGGGAGACCACCGCACTGTTGCGGTCGGCGCAGACGCGGGTGTTCGTCATGGCGGCCGAGTGGGCCGATGCGCACCCCGACCCGGACGCCACGAAACGCAGCGGCGCGTGCATCCACGGCTGCCCCACCGAAGGCATGCCCGGTGAGGACTTCGGCGGCGGCTGCGCCAACGGTTGTGTCGGCGACCCGGACGGGTTCGACGACCCGTTCATCCCGGCGGTGCGGTGGGACGCCCCGGCCGCGTTCGGGGCCGCGATCGGTCGCACCACCAACGCCGCGTCGTTCCTGATCCGCGACGCCCCCGGTCGTGCGGCACCGGCTGCCCTTGGTGTGGGCCCGGGTCCTGACCGGTGAGGTCGACCCGTCGCGGGCGCGGATGATCGCCCGCTCCATCGCCGGCCGCCCCCGCGACGTGTCCGACGACCTCGACGTCCGGGTCGCGCCGATCGCGCACAAGATCGGACTCACCGCGCTGGAGAAGAAGATCGACGAGGCGATGCTGCGGCTCTACCCCGAGCAACGCGAGGCCGAACAGGTCGAAGCCCTCGACCGCCGGTTCGTGCGGCTCGACGAGGCCTCGATCAACCACACCGGGATCGCCGACATGGCCATCCGTGCGGACTGGAAAGACCTCTACGACTTCGACGTCACCGTGTCCCGGGTCGCGGCCGCCCTTGCCACCCAGAATCAACGACTCGGCCTACCGGTCGAGTCTCTCGACGTCCGCCGGGCCCGGGCGATCGGGATCCTCGCCGACCCCGCCGCCGCCCACGCCCTCCTCACCGGCGACGACGCACCGACACCCTCGAAGAAGACCGAGCTGGTGCTGCACATCACCGACGCCAACCTGCTCGGCCTCGACCCCGTGGCCCTGCAACACCACCCGCGACCGGGCGGTCCTCGACCAACTGGTCCGGGACTGGTGCTCACGCACCGACACCCACCTCACCGTCCAGCCGGTGCTCGACCTCAACGGCCACGACCAGACATCCGTGCACCAGATCAAGACCCGCACCCTCCTCCGCGCCGACCTGATCGCCCGCACCTGCGTGTTCCCACGGTGCACCAAACCCGCCCGGGCCTGCGACCACGACCACATCGTCCCGTTCGACCACCACGACCCCACCGCCGGTGGTGCGTCGTGCGACTGCAACATCGCCCCACTGTGCCGGCACCACCACCAGCTCAAGACCCACGCCGGGTGGCGCTACACACCACTCGAGACAGGCACTGGCTCTGGTCCGACCCCCACGGACAACAATTCCTCCGCGACCACGACGGCACCACCGACGTCACCCCCACCGACCGACCGCCACCCGGGAGCGGCTGCCGACACCGGGTCAACCGCCAATAGCTCGAGAGCATCTGTAGGTCAGGCCCGGATCCCCGGACGCATCGCGACCAGCCACGCGACGACGCCACTGGCGGCGACGACCGACCAGAAGGTCCGGGCCCCCGGGCCGAATCCGTCGACCGGATAGACCGATTCCCAACCCGGGAACGAGGTCACCACGACCGGGCTGATCACCGCGAGGGTGACCACCGCGGCGAGTGCCCGGCTGGGTGCGGCCACCTCGCGCCGAGAGGCCCACGCGGCCAGCCCGGCGGTCAACGCGATCGTCGCGGCTCCCACCAGCCACCAGCCGGGGCGCTCCAGCGGCAGGTCACCCGGTCGGGTCCCCACGATCGCGCTCCACCCGGCGAGCGGGACGAGTGCGACGGCCGCTCTCGCCGTACGCCGCCATGCGGCCCCACGAGGAGTCACGGCCACCACCGCGGTGGCCCGCTCGTCGAAGACGCACGCCGCAGCCGCCGCCCAGCAGGCGAGCACCGTCGGCAGCAGCACCCCCGCTGAAGAGGGCCAGCGGGCCGGGGCGCCGGTGAGCACCGCCGCCGCGACGGCGCAGCCGAGCACGCGCCGACCGGGCGATGCCGCGACGGAGGTACCACCAGCGCTGACTCATGCATCGACCTTGAAGGGGATCGGGTCGGAGACGATGTTGTCCTCGTTGCCGGTGGTCATCGCCAGCGCCAGACAGGCCAGCCCGGCGACCACGACCGCCGCGATCGCGAGCCGCAGGCCCGCGGGTGCGCGCGGCCCGGTCGTGCCACACCGCGACGAGGACGGCGGCGGCGCAGAGCGCGAGGACGTAGCCGAGGTAGAAGGCGGGGTTGCCGGCGAAGAGCTCCGCGACGCCGCCCTCCATCGAACCCGAGTGCCACATCGCCCACGGCACCCACAGGCGAAGCTCCGAGGCTTCGCCGTACGCCAACGGCATCGCACCACCGAAGCTGATCGCCACCACGGCGACCACGACCACCGCCGCGGCTCCGGGGAAGCTGAGCCAGCGGCCGGTCAGCACGCCCGGGAGCGCCGCGCCGAGGCAGCTCACGCCGGACAGCGCGAGCAGGATGCTCCAGACCTGCCAGTCGGGCATCGTGCCGAACCACCACTCCGGTCCGCCACACCCGCGACCGACGCCAGCACGATCTCGTAGGCGGTGAAGAGCAGGCCGGCTGCGAACGGCACCGGGCACGCGATCGCGAGCGCCGGGGTCCGACGACCCTCGGTGCCGGGGGCGGTCCCGACCGCCTCGACGGCCGCCTCGGTCGACCGGGTCAGGCGTGCCGTCGTCACCGGGCTGGTCAGCCCGATGAAGAACGCCGGGACGACCGGGATGGAGAGCAGGTCGACGAACGCCGGGTCGTCGTTGAGGACATACATCAGCGTGAGCACCCCGAAGGCGAGCACCACGCCGGTGAGGAAGATCGGGCTGCGCGCGAGGCGGCGTGCCTCGATCCCGGCCATGCTGCCGAGGCTGGCGGTGCTGGTCGTGGGCAGGGCAAGGCTGTCGGTCATGGTGACTCCTTCGGGCGAGATGGGTCATGCGGGGACGTGCGCGGCCCGGGCATCGGCGCCGAGCATCAGCAGATAGGCGTCCTCGAGGGTCGGCTCGGCAGGCACGGCGCCCGGTGGCGGCGTGCCACCGACGACGTGGTGTCGACCCGTCCCGGTGCGCCAGCTGACCAGCGCGTCGGGCCCCGGGTCGTCGCAGCTCCAGACCCGGCCGTCGGCGGTCGCGACCGAGGTCGGTGACCGTGCCGTCGAAGCGGACGGTGCCCCCGGCCAGCACGACGACGCGCTCGCACAGTGCGGCGACGTCCTCGGTCTGGTGCGTGGAGAGGAGTACGGCGCAACCGCCGGCGATGACGGACAGCGTGCGTCGCAGGTCGGCGCGCTGGGTCGGGTCGAGGCCGGTGGTCGGCTCGTCGAGCACCGGGATCCGCGGATCGCCGAGCAGTGCCTGCGCGAGCGCGACTCGCCGCCGTTGGCCGCCGGACAGCTTCGAGACCCGCTTCGTGGCCGGGTCGCCGAGCCCGACGAGGTCAAGGACTCGGCGTACCTCCACGTGGCGTCGGCGGCGGTCGTTCCACTCCTTGAGGACCGCGACGTATTCCACGAAGCCGAAGGCGCTCATGTCGCCCGGGTAGCCCAGCTCCTGCGGCAGGTAGCCGAGCTGACGCCGGATGGCGGTCACCTCCGCGTGCGAGCCGTGCGGGTCGTGGCCGAGCAGCCGGACGTCCCCGCCGTCGGCGGCGATGGAGGTGGCGACGATGCGCAGCAGCGTGGTCTTGCCGGCGCCGTTGGGACCGAGGAGACCGGTGACCCCGCGGTCGAAGGACAGGTCGACCGCGTCGAGGGCGCGGGTGCGGCCGTAGGTCTTGGTGACCCCGGTGAGCTCGACGGTGTTCACAGCACTGCTCCGATCTGTCGGTCGTGACGAGACTTCACGGCGAGCACGGCGGCGGAGACGACCGCCGGGGACAGGTAGATCAGCTGCTGGGTCGCCTCGACGGGCCACGTCGCCGGGAAGCCGCGCAGCGAGAAGACGACGACGCCGCTCCACGCCGGGACGACCACCGCGACACCGGTCCGCGGACCCACGAAGCTCGCGAGGGCCAACAGGATCGGCACCAGCGCAAGGGCGGGCCCGAGCCACGCGGCCGCCAGCCAGTTGGGGCCGGGGAGCAGCAGGCCGAGCACCACGGCGAGCGGCAGCACCGAGGCCGGGACTGCCATGGTGCGGACCGGGATCAGTCGGGTCCGGCCGTACGGCGCCGTGACGACCAGCGTCTCGAGCGGGTCGTGCTGAGGGCCATAGGCAGCGGCCACACCGATCACCGGCACGAGGGGTGCCACGAGCAGGAAGGGAGCCAGCATCTCCTTGCCGGCCACACCGACGGCGAGCGTGGCGAAGGCCAGCGCGACGAAGGCGGCCACCAGCCGGGCCGTACGCAACGAAGCGGTCGCCGCGAGCAGCACCGCCGTCGGCTCCGGGACCCCGCACCGCCGGGCCAGCCGGATCGGCAACGGCAGCACCGGCGCCTCGACCGTGGCGCGGACGCCGCTCCACCCCCGGGCGAGGAGGCGGGCATCGACGAGTGGTGCGATCGCCTGTCGGCAGGCGGAGCAGCGCCCCATGTGCTGCTCGACCGACGCACCCTCGATCGCGTCGAGGTCGCCGGCGACATAGGCCGCCAGCAGTGCCGGGTCGGCGTGCCGGTGTGCGTCGTCATCGCCATCCCTCCTGTCGTCCCGCCGGGGATCCCCGCAGCTGGGCCTTCGCCCGGTGCAGCCCGGGTCTTCACGGTGTTCTCGCGGACGCCGAGCAGCCGCCCGGCCTCCTTGGTGGTCAGCCCGTCGAGCACGACCGCCCGGACGACCGACCGGAACTCGGGCGAGAGCCGGCGCAGGCCCTCGGCCGAGTCGCCGTACTCGACCCCGAGCAGGACCTCGTCCTCGGCCGCGGGTGTGCGGCCGTGGGCTCCGGTCTCCCACTCGGGGAGGAGCACGACGTCCTTGCGCGACCGCAACCGCGACACCATCCGGCGAAAGGCGATGCCCCACAACCGGGCGGCGACCTCCCCGTCGCCGCGGAACCGGCCAGCGTCCTTCCAGAGCGCCACGAAGGTGTCCTGCACGACGTCGAGGACGACCTCGGAGTCGTTGCAGCGCCGCATCAGCCGCGCGAGGAGCCACGCGGAGTGGCGCTGGTAGAGCTCCTCCAGCGCCGCCATGTCGCCCGCGGCCACCCGCGCGAGCAGGGCGGAATCGCCCCCGGTCGTGTGTTGCCTCGCCGGTGTCCGGCGCAGTGGCCTCCATGCCAAACACTGTCGCACCGGAGGTCGGAAATGGTTCCCGGGTGCGGAAAACCTCCCGCACCCGCGCGCTAGGACGTGCGAGCGGCCTTCTTGGCGGCGGCTTCTGCGCGGCGCTCGACGAAGCGGGCGGCCTCGGAGTCCGGGGCGGACACTGCCTGTGCGAGCTCGTCGCGCGCCTTCTCGCCCTCGGCGTCGAGGCCTTCGAGCTCCCAGACGCCCCACTGGCGCAGCAGCGGAGTGACGATGTCGTCGTGGTGGATGCGCAGGTCGTAGATTCCGGCCTTGGCCATCTGCACTGCCTTGCGGGAGAACCCGGGAATGACCTTGCCCGGCATCTGGAAGTCGACGACCTCGTCGGTGATCGCGCGCATCGTCTGGCTGGGAGCGAGCTCGAGGGCCGCGGCGATGATGTTGCGGTAGAAGATCATGTGCAGGTTCTCGTCCTTCGCGACCCGCTGGAGCAGCTTCTCCGCGATGGGCTCCTCCGTGTAGCGCCCGGTGTTGCGGTGCGAGACCCGGGTGGCGAGCTCCCCGGAAGGAGACGTAGGCGCAGACGTTGAGCAGCGACTTGTCGAGGCTCTCGTAGCCGATCTCCATCGTCTCCATCCGCGCCCGCTCGAGCTCGACGGGATCGACGCCGCGGGTGACGAGGAGGTAGTCGCGGATGCAGAACGCGTGCCGGCCCTCCTCCGCGGTCCAGCGGTTGACCCAGTGCCCCACGCGCTGTCGCGACCGAAGGCGCGGTCGATCTCTCGGTGATAGCTGGGGAGGTTGTCCTCCGTCAGCAGGTTGACCTCCAGCGCCGTACGCGCGATCGGGGACAGCTGTGACTGGGCGACCTCCCACGGATCGCCGCCCGGGTCGGCGAAGTCGCGACCCGTGCTCCGGGGCACGTATTCATGGGGCATCCACTCGTCCGCGATGGCCATGTGCCGGTTGAGGTTGTCTGCGACGGTGGGTTCGAGCTCCGCGAGCAGCTGGGCGCTTTCGAGGACGGCCATGGTCCTTGCCTACACCCGTCGCGGCGTCGTGACCAGAGGTCCCAGTGACTCAGGTCAGCTCGGACAGATCTGGCGGTACGTCGACCGAGTGCTCGCGCAGGACCTCCAGCGGGACCACGTCGAGCGCCCGCGCGGAGGTCGCGGCAAGCACGACGGGGGCGGCGCGACCGGCGTCGTACGCCCGGAGCCAGCGGACAGCGACGACGCACCAGCGGTCACCGGGGGCGAGGCCCGGGAACCCCCACTCGGGGATGGGCGTCGACAGGTCGTTGCCGACCTCGCGCTGGTGGGCGAGGAAGTCCTCGGTCATCACCGCGCAGATCGCGTGCAGGCCGACGTCCTGCGGGCCGACGGTGCAGGTGCCGTCGCGGTAGAAGCCGGTCATCGGTTCGGTGCCGCAGGGTTCCAGCTGGCCGCCGAGGACGTTGCGCTCGCTCATGGGAAGAGCATGGCGCACAACCTGCTTCGTCCGGGCGGTTGTCGGTGCGGGCAGGTAGAACGGTTGAGCGACAGGAGTGCCGGTCGTGAAGTGCTACGCAGTGCTACATTCGAGAGGTGAGGACGATCAGCCAGCGTGAACTGCGCAATGACAACGCGGAGATCATCCGCGGCGTCGAGCAGGGCGAGAGCTACACGGTGACGAGACGTGGTGTGCCGGTCGCGCTCGTGACGCCGATCCCCGCCGGCACGGACATGCGTTGCGTCCGGCCCGCCACTCGACGTACGCGCTGGGCAGATCGTGAGCGCGTGCGTCTCAAGTCGACCACCGAGGCGCTGCTCGAGGATCTCCGGGGAGATCGGTGAGTCGGTGGTATCTCGACACGTCGGCGGCGATGAAGCTGATGGTGGAGGAGGCAGAGTCCGACGCGCTTGCTCGCGCGATCGATGACGAGGGTCCCGACACGGTGGCGAGCCTGCTTGTCGAGACGGAGCTGAGACGCGCGGTGCAACGTGATCCGGGCTTGTCGCAGATCGGCGTCACCTGAGTTCCTCGCATCCGTCAGTCTCTTCGAGCTGCCTTCCTCGATCTTCGCCGAAGCCGGGCTCCTCCCCGGCGCTGGCCTTCGATCACTCGACGCGTTGCACCCGGCGGCCGCGATCCGGCTCGGGGTCGACCGGGTCGTCACCTATGACCGCAGGATGATCGAGGCCGCGACACGGCTCGGAGTCTCGACCGTGACCCCTGACTGAGCCGGTCAGTCAGGGGCCACGCCGGGGGCGACGGTTGTCAGCCGCTGATCGGGACGCTGATCCCTTCGCCCGCAAGGACGAGGTTGTAGCTGACCGACTCGATGACGACCTGCTGGCCGCCGGGGCAGTCCAGCGTCGACAGCGGTGCGACGGTGAACGAGACGTTCGTCCGACCGTTGCGCACCGGGAAGGTGCCCGACTGGTCGACGTCGTTGGTCTCTTCCTTGTTGTCGGCGGCGGGGTTCTTGCCGCCCTTGTTGTAGCACTGGGCGAACACGGTGACATCTCCGGTGAGGGAGAAGTTCGCGCTGGGCACGTTGCCCGAGCCCGCGATGGAGGCCGTGATGACGAGGCTGTTCCCGCTGACCACGACATCGGGACCCTTGACGATGTGCGCGTTGGCAGCGAGGGCGGGGCCGGCCGCCAGCCCGAGCGAGAGTGCTGCCACCAAGACGACAAGGAGTCGTTTCAGAAGGTTGTTCATGGCGTGCCTGACTTTCTCGAGAAAGAGCATGCGAGAGGCGGATGGAGCAGCCCGGGCTTGCTCCATCACGGGGGCCGGGGACGTCGCTCTGAGGCTGAGGTCCCGGCTCGTTTCGAGTGATCGCCAGCCTGACCCGGAAGGCCGCCTCCCCGCATCGGCCCAATTGGGGATATGGCCGCAACCGCTTGTGGTTGGCGCGCGGTCGGAGCATCGTGGAGACATGCGCGCCAAGGTGGGCGACAGCCTCGTCGCCGAGAGCAACAAGGTCGATGCGCCGTCTCGTCACGGCGAGATCATCGAGGTCCGGGGGGAGGACGGCGCTCCGCCGTACGTCGTGCGGTGGAGCGACGGACATGAGGGACTCGTCTATCCGGGTTCGGACGCCCACGTGCTGCCTGCACCGACCTGACCGAGGTCACCAGATCGCGTCGGCCCACTCCGGGTGGTCGATGAACGGGTTGCGGTTGCCCTGCCACGTCGAGTGGATGCGGTCGTTGCGGCGCATCTCGAAGGTCGACACCGGGTCCTCGGAGTTCCGGGCCAGCAGGACCTCGAGGTCGCCGATCAGGGTCGAGGACGTGCCGACGGTGCTGCTCATCTCGAGGTTGTTGAAGCCGTCGCCGCCCTCGTAGCGGATCGCCATGTAGAGCAGCATCCGCGCCACGTCACCCTTCACCGCGTCGCGCGGCTCGAAGGAGTCGGCGTCGGTCCAGCAGTCCGAGCACCCCCGACACCGCGGACCCACCGAGGTCGAAGTCCTTGTTGCCGCGGGTGGAGTTGACGGCCACGTCCTCGGGCCGGATGTGGTGCAGGTCGGTGCCGGGACCGGCAGTCGTCGTGAAGCCGCCGCGGCTCTGCGCCCAGACGTGTTCACGGTTCCACTGACCGAGGCTGCCGCCGTTGCTGCTCTTCGAGATCGAGCGGCCGGTGTAGAGCTCGATGACGTTCGCCGTGTTGTTCGGGTCCCTGGTCTGTGTCCTTCAGCGCTGTCCACACACGGTCGTAGGACAGCTTGGTGTGAGCGTCGATGATGTCGTGCAGTGATGTGCGCAGCGCCGTACCGCTCTTGCCGATCGCTGGCGCGTAGTAGGTGCTGTCCCACGGGCTCGTGCCGCCCGGCGGTGGAGGCTCGGTGCCGCCACCGGAGAACGCGAATGCCGACGTGCCGGTCATGCCGGGGTGCGAGAAGTAGCTCGCCAACGCGCCCGTCACGTCGATCTGCTTGCCCATCAGGCCGGGGTTGGTCTTCAGACCCCACGCGCTGCGGTACGCCGACGGGATCTGCACGTAGAGCATCTGCGACGTGCTCGACTGGCTGGCGGAGTCGGCGATCGCGAGGGCGTAGTCGCTGGGGAAGCTCGACTTCACGACCGTGTTGGTCGCGGTGGGCTGGCCGACGACGTAGCCGCGGACCGTCTGCGTCGAGCCGTTCTGCTGGCTGATCGCCCGGGTGACCGTGAGGGGTGTCGCGGCCAGCGCGGGTGGTGCGGCCGGGGCGAGGACGACGATCAGGGCGCTGATGACGGCGAGCGCGACGGCCCGACCCGTCCCGAGATGACGGTTCATGCCCGGGAGCATGTCGCAACGCGGCGGCGCTGGGAAGGGTGTCGAGGTGACCGGTTGGCGACGGGTCCCTGGAACTCCACGCAGGTGCGAGGCGAGCGAGGTTCAAGGGAAGTCCTTGCTCTCAGGCTGCATCGAAGCTTCTCTCATTCGTTGCTCAGTCGAGCAAGCCCGGGTCAGGATTCCGCCGATGTGAACATCGACAGGTCATCGAGTGCATCGAGGACCCGGCCGCGGATGCTTGTGCGTTGTGCTGCTTGAGCCGGGCGATCGCGAACGAGAGCTTCGTCGACGAGGGAGCGATGAATCCGGGCGAGATGTCCCAATGATGTTGCGGCTGCCCCGGCGACCTCGTCGCTGGTGTGCACCAACAGCTCTGTTGCCAGTCGTTCCACCAACGCAGGGTCGTCGTGGGTCAACGCAAGGGCGATCAAGGAGGCGCACGCCGATTCCATGTCGCCGGCGGTGAGCGCGGACTCCAACGCGTCCGGGGTTGCCGGCTCTGGTTCCTGGTAGATCATGGTTGTCCTCACTCGACGGGCCGTCCCTTGCGATCTACTATCCCGGATCGTTTCAACGCTGTCTGCATGGATGGAGTCAGCTCGCTCCACTCTCGGACGTGTCCGTGGAAGACACCTCGAGTGGTTTCGTCGAATACGACGAACTGGTCGTGGTCGGCATCGAAGCTGACCCGTCGGGTAGTTGTGGCGGGGCTGATGGCGACACTCCGGTCAAGCGCTGCCTGCCCATCCATCGGACCAGCCGATGCGCGCCCGTGAGGCGATGATCCGTGCTTCGGACTTCCTTGGAACTGCCGGCCGCTTCGCGCCCCGCCGCCCGGCAGCTTGATCGCCCCACGCTCGCTCCGCACCCTCGCGCGAGCGAAGGTCTGGAACCGAGCCCGCGCGACGTCGAGCCCCTCGCGGGCGACCCGGATCCGGGTAGCGGAGGCCGTGACCGTGACCCGCAGCGTCGTCAGCAGGGCATGGAACCGCGGCGCCCGGGCGGCGATCCGGGCGACGGCGGCGGTGCCCGCCGCGCCGGCACCGAGGCCGCCGGTGAGGCCGCCGACGATCAGCGAGATGGCCGCGCCTTCGACGACCATCCGCCCGATCTCGGCCAGCAGGTCGAGCGTGCGCTGATGGGTCGCGCGGACGGCTTCGGCGTACTCCTCGCACGACGTGCCCATCGCGGCGAGCTCGTCCGCGGTGTCACGGATGAGCCCACGGAGCTCGTCGAGCGCGGCGATCGCGAGCGGGATCTCGGGGGAGACCTGTCGTTCGAGGAAGGTGACTGCGAGGTCGCAGTAGCGGTCGAGGTTGCCCACCGATTCGGCCGTACGGCGCCAGGTCGACGCGGCTTCGAGCAGCAGGCCGACGTCGGCGCCGGGCCACACGAAGCCCTCGACCCGGTCGAGGATGAAGGTCTCCACGACGCCCAGCTGAGGCGGGTTGGCGCCCGGGCTGCTCGGAGGCGGTGAGGGCGCGACTCGGACGAAGTCGTCGTCGGCGAAGGAGGTCGGGCTGAACGCACTGACCGACGCCGAAGCCTCCTCGGCCGAGCGGTGGTTGTCGCCGGTCGAGCCCGGGGAGGCGACCGAGCCCGATGAACGCGTGCGTCAGCTCGGTCAGGGTCTCCGGGGCCGAGTGCGCTCCGGAGTCGTAGCTCGCAGCGAACTCCGCGCTCGTCGAGTCGTCGCCCGCCATTCCGGAGAAACCGGACAGCTTGCTCGCCAGCGAGTCGCACAGCATCGCCGAGATCTGGTTGGCGGTCCGACACGCGTCCCGGGCGCCGGTGATGCCGCCGGACTCGATGTGGATCCTCATCTCAGCTGCTCCCACATCGCGACGTTGGCGTCGACCGCGGCGGTGTAGTTGGCGCGCGCGAGGTCTGCCACGGCACGAATGCCGGAGAGGGCGGTCGTCATCTCGATGAAGTCGCCGCGCCAGCGTGAGTGGGAGACCGCGTGAGCGTCGCTGGCCAGCCCGGCCCGGGTCTCGTGCAGACCGCGCGTCTCACCCTCGACGTCGGCAGCCGGGTCGGCGAGGTCACGCTGGCACGAAGCCATCGCGGCCACCACGGAGGCGAGCTCGTCGACGTCCACCGTGTAGTCGGTCATCCGAGCCGTCCGCGGAGTCGATCCTGCGAGGCGCCGGCGCCGGAGTCCGTGCTGCACAGGAGGTCGCGTGCCCCGCGCAACGACTCGACGCTCCCGCCCAGTCCGTCGATCACCGCGTCGGCGTGGTCGCGCCACTCCGACCAGAGCTCACCGAAGCGCAGGGCCGCGGCGCCGCGCCACGTCGCCAGCAGCGCCTCGACCGTCTCCTCGACGACGGCCCGACGGGACGCCATGTCGGCGGCCCGGGCCTCGATGGCGTCGCCGCTGGTCGCGATGCGTATGGGATCGAGGCGGATGCCTCCCGAGAAGGACATGCCTCGATGGTTCCGCCGACGGAGCACGCGCGGAACCCCGGTTTCGCAATCTGTGGACAACTACGCGCAGGGAAGCGCGCCCACTCGGGCCAACCCCTCGCGATCGCCGGGACCGAAGTCGATCTGCCCATTGTTCGTGTTGGCCATCAGCTCGGTCGGCTCGTTGACGTGATCGAGCCCCACGACGTGCGCGAGCTCGTGCAGCACGATCGCCTCCATGGTCTGCGGCCGCCTCGCGATCTCGAGCGTGGTGAAGACATCCGTGTCGAGGGCCACGGCACCGGTCACGTAGTAGCGGCGCCCGAGGACTCCCTCCTCGGCAGCGCCACCGCCGATGCCGGCGATGTCTCCCGCGAGCTCCGGGAACTCGGCCGGCGAGCCCCACCCGATGACCACCGGTCGGTCCGTGCCGAGCGGCACGAACTGGGCCCTGAACGGCCGCTCGTCCGTGGCCCCCTCGTCCTCGAAGGTGAGCCCGGTCGCGGCGGACACACGCTCGACGGCGCGAGCGATCAGGTCCGCACCACCGTCCGGCCCGTTGGCCGGATTGACCCGGCAGCGGACCGGCCGACACGGGTCCCAGCCGACGGGCTCGGCGCTGCCCGGCTGCGTCATCGCGAACGCGAAGATGCCGCCCGGGTCCTCGACCGGCCGGGCGGGCAGCCCGCGCTCGGAGCCGAGGCCCAGCGTGCGGCGTACGGACTCCATCGGTGACGAGGGAAGGAACAGCACCACCATCGTGACGATCACAGCCGTCACGACGATCGAGATCGCTGTGTTGAAGCTGAGTCCGCGCACACGACGATTGTTGTCCACGCACGTTGTCCACAGACGGCGATCGCTCGTCATCGAGTTCCGACCGCGCAGAGCATGAGGCAGGTGGGCTAGCGTTGGCACCGATGTCAGACGACTACTGCGACCTGTGTGACCTACCCAAGTCGACGTGCGTGCACGGGATGCCGCCCGCACCCCCGCCGCCGCCGGCCCCGGTCAGGGCACCCCGCGTGAGCACTCCCCGCGCTGCGAAGGCCGCGGCACCCGCCGTACCCACGCGTCGGGCCCCGCGGAAGTGGACACCGCCCGAGGACTTCACGCCCCACATCATCGGCGTGCTCGAGGCGGCCGGCGGCGAGCTGGACACCGACGATGTCTTCACCGCGCTCGAGTCGCGGCTTGCCGAGGAGCTGCTCGACGGCGACCGCCAGCTCACGCCTGAGGGCGAGCTGCGGTGGAGGTATGCCGCACGGCGGGCCCGGCAGGCGATGATCAAGGACGGATTGATGAGCAAGGGCGCCCCGGGCGTATGGTCCCTGACCTGAGCCGAAGTCGGCTCCGAACGCCGATCGGCGCACTGGCCCCCAAACGGGCTCGTCCCATAGGCTGTCTAGACAATCAGGGTGGGCTAGTTCTGCAATTCCGCCACGCGGGGTCCCCCTGTTCTCTATCTTGAGTTTGCCCTGTGCGGGGCATCCGTCCACGGGCGGAGCGAAGATGAAAGTCATGGGGTTCACATGAGCGACCAGAGCCCGTCCCTGGGGACGCGACTCGCGCCTCGCCGTCTCTGGCTGGCCACTGCGGCGCAAGGTTGCGCTCGCGCTGGCGATCCCGCTGCTCCTCGCGGCCGCCTTCGGTGGTCTCCGCGTGACCAACGACCTGGAGGAGTCGAGCAACGCCTCGGCCTCCACCCAGCAGGTCACCGTCCTCGAACCTGCCATCGCCTACCTCACCGTGGCCGAAGAGGGCATGGTGGCGGCCCAGTCGACCACCGGCACCAGCCAGAACGAGCTGGACGACGCGCTGGTGGAGATCAAGGACGCCGCCGCCGAGCTGTTGAAGGCCCGTGACGACGCCGACCTCACGCCCGGACAGAGCCGACAGGTCGACGTCATCCTCGACCTCAGCCGCTCGCTGCGCGACGAGGCCACCGGTCCGGTCAGCCCCGGCACTGGATCGCCCAGCTCCGCCAGATGCAGTCGGGTGTCACCCAGCTCATCACCTCGATCATCAACGAGCAGCTCACGCCCGAGCCGCGACTCGAGCTCCTCTCGCAGACGCTCGGTGGTCGTTTCGCGCTCGCCATGCAGCAGGCGCTGGCGGCGACCGAACGCTCCGGTCGCACCGGCTCGCTCGCCCTCTTCGCCGAGCTGGGCGCCGAGAGCGCCGCGCTCGACCGTCTCGCCGGCCAGCTCGGTGACGCCGAGGGGTTCGATCCGGGCCCTGCGCACCAACAACGGAGAGCGCACCCTCGAGGTCCGCACGGGTGGCACCACCCCCGACCTCGGCGGCGCCGACGCCTACGACGACTACGACAAGCTGCAGGCCACGCTGCTCGACGGCGTGGACCGGGGAGCTGTCCGACAAGGCCTCTGACGCCCGCAGCAGCGCCCTGCTCAACGCGCTGCTCACCCTGATCGCCCCCGGCCGCGGCCATCGCGCTCGCCTTCCTGATCTCGCGCACCATCGTCAACCCGATCCGCCGGGTGCGAGAGAGCGCGCCCCGAGTCGCCCGGCAGGACCTGCCCGACGCCGTCGCCCGCATCCGGTCCGGTTCCGAACCGGGCCCGATCAAGAGCGTCGACGTACACACCCGGGAAGAGGTCGGCCAGCTCGCGAGGGCCGTGGACGACCTCCACCAGCAGGCCGTCACGCTCGCCTCCGGCGAGGCCAAGCTGCGAACCCGGGTCGGCGAGATGTTCGTGACGCTCTCGCGTCGCAACACCACCCTGATCAACCAGCAGCTCAACCTCATCGAGGCGCTGGAGAGCGACGAAGAGGACCCCAAGCGGCTCGAGAGCCTCTTCCGCCTCGACCACCTCGCGGCTCGCATGCGGCGTACGGCGGACTCGCTGCTCATCCTCGCCGACGCGCCCACGCGGTCGGCCGGCTGGGAGAGCGTCTCCATTGCCGAGACCCTGCAGGCCGCGACCGCGGGTGTGACCGACTACCAGCGGGTGCGGATCGAGTCCACGCTCCCGCTCCCGGTCAACGAGTCGGCCGCCGGCGACCTCGTGCACATGGTCACCGAGCTCGTGGACAACTCGCTGTCCTACTCCTCGCCGCACACCAGCGTCGTGCTGGGCGCGACCGAGACCGACAACGGCGTCACCATCACCGTCACCGACTCCGGCCTCGGCATCCCGGTCGACGAGCTCAGGCAGATCAACGAAAACCTGCGCACCGGCGTCGAGGTCACCCCCGACACCGCGCGCCGCATGGGTCTGTTCGTGGTCAGCCGGCTCGCCCAGCGGCACGGCGTCACTGTCACCCTGAAGGCCAACACCGGCGATGGAACGACCGCCTTCGTCCACGTCCCCAACGCGATCCTGCCCGCGCGTGCCCACATCGACCCGGTCGAGGCCGAGGTCGAGGCGGTCGTCGAGGAGACGCCGGCCGAGGTCGTCGAGACGCAGGTCCTGTCGGCCGGTGCGGTCGAGGAGTCCGACGACACCGAGCTCCCCGCGCCGACGAAGCTGCCGGTGCGTGGTTCGGCCGAGGTCGACGCGTCCGACCCGCTCGGCATCGGCGACTCGCACCTGTCGTCCAACCGGGGCCTGCCGACCCGCGAGCGTGGCGCCACCCTGTCGCACCTCACCGCGGCCGGCCTCCAGCTGCCCACGGGCGGCGACGAAGACACCGCCGAGCCCGAGGCGCCCCGCGAGGTCAAGCGCGCGACCGGCGCCATGCCGTTGCGTTCGAAGCGCGACCTGACCGTCGCCCCGGCCGTCGTCGCCGTACCCGACCTGCCGAAGGACGAGGCCGAGGTCGAGGTCGAAGCTCCCATCGAAGACGAGGTCGTCACCGAGACCTTCGTCGAGGAGCCCGTCCACGAGGAGACTGTCCACGAGCCGGCTGTCGAGGAGACCGTCCACGAGCCGGTCCCCGAGCCCGAGCCCCAGCCCGAGCCGGAGGCCCTCGTCGAGGAGGAGCCCGAGGAGACCCCGGAGTCCCACATCGCGGCCCTGATGGCCAAGATCCGCCCGCAGCGCGGCCGGCTGCCGATCCCCGACTACGAGGACGTCGACCACGCCGCGATCCTGCAGATGCCGATGCGCGATCGCGGTTCGCTCGGCGACCCGCTGACCGACCCGCTGCCCCCCGAGGACGACGAGGCGGTGGAGGCGGTTGCCGAGGTCGAGGCAGTCGAGGAGTCGTGGCTCGAGGACACCACCGAGGCGCCCGCCGCCATCCCGGTGTCCGAGCCGGTCTTCGACACCGAGACCGCACCCACCTACTCGGAAGCAGTCGCACCAACGGAGGTGGAGCAGCCAGCTCCCTACTCCGCGCAGGTCGAAGAGCCCGCCATCAACGGATCCGCCGGGTCCTCGTGGCTCAGCACCGACGAGGAGGACCGCGCCCGGACCTCCACTGAGGTGGAGGCCGGGTGGGCGCGCGCCGACACGGTCGCGGAGACTCACGACGAAGCAACCAACGATTCCGGTCTTCCGGTACGCCGCCCGGGTGCACGCCTCGTGCCCGGTAGCGTCACCAAGCCCGTGGGGGCAGCCGGCCGCGACCCCGAAGCCATCCGAGCCCGTCTATCCGCACACAAGGCTGGTGTCCGCCGTGGACGTACTGCCTCCGTGCCTGCCGACGACCAGTAAGAAAGTAGAAGAGAAATGACCGAGTCCCAAGGCATCTCCGCCACCGACAACAACCTGAACTGGCTGGTGTCTCGCTTCGTCGAGGAGGTGACCGACGCCGCGCACGCGATCCCGGTGTCGGCCGACGGCCTCCTGATGGCGGAGAGCCAGAGCATCCCGGGCGAGCGCGCCGAGCAGGTGGCGGCCGTCTCGTCCGGCCTCGCCAGCTCGGCCGTGGGTGCCGCTCGTCTCTTCGACGGCGGCGCAGTGCTGCAGACCGTCGTGGAGATGGAGCACGGCTACCTCATGCTCATGAGCGTGGGCGACGGCTCCAACCTCACGGTCCTGACTGAAGAGGATGCCGACATCGGTCAGGTCGGCTACGAGATGGCCCTGCTCGTGGAGCGGGTCGGCCAGACGGTTCAGGCCGAGGCCCGCGTCAGTTCGTCGAACTGAGGCGTGAACGGTCGTGGCACCAGTTGAGTCGGACGGCTCGGAGGAAGCGGTCAACAGACCACGCTTCGTCCGGCCGTACACCATCACCTCAGGGCGGACCCACGCGACGGTGGACCTGCCCATGGAGGCGACCCTGCGCCCGGAGCCCGGGGATGACGGCGCCTCGGTGAGCGCCGCCGCGCTCCAGTGCTCGAGGTGTGTGACCGACGCTCCGTCGCCGAGTGCGCAGCACTCGTCAAGATGCCCATCGGCGTCGTGCGCGTCCTGCTCAGCGACCTCGTCGAGCACGGCTACATCCGCGTACAAGCAACCATCACCGAGAACTCGTCCAAGGACGAGCGGATAGAGCTCATCGAAAGGACCCTCCGTGGACTCCGCACCTACTAGCCCCCCGCGTAAGGCTGCGTCGACGAAGATCGTCATCGCCGGCGGATTCGGCGTCGGCAAGACAACCTTGGTCGGCTCTGTCTCGGAGATCCAGCCGCTGCGCACCGAGGCGCTCGTGACCAACGAGTCGGAGGGCGTCGACAACCCTGGATGCGGTGCCGTCCAAGGCGACGACGACCGTCGCCATGGACTTCGGTCGACTGACTCTGGGCGAGGACCTGATCCTCTACCTCTTCGGCACTCCCGGCCAGCGTCGCTTCTGGTTCATGTGGGACGACCTGTGCCTCGGTGCGATCGGCGCCATCGTCATCGTCGACACTGCGCGGCTCGACGAGTCGTTCTCCCCGCTGGACTACTTCGAGGCCAAGGGGCTGCCGTTCATCGTGGCGGTCAACGAGTTCAACGGCGTCAACCAGTACACCCTCGACCGGGTCAAGGCTGCGCTCGCGCTGCCGCCCGAGGTGCCGATCATCTCGATCGACGCCCGCGACCGGGAGTCCGCCAAGGCCGCGCTCATCCGCGTCACCGAATACGCCCCGGAGCACCTCACCCGGACCCCGGCTGGTGCGAGCTGATGCGCATGACTCGTACGCCGATGGCGCGGGTCGCCGTCGCTTCGGTGGCGATCCTCGCGTTGGCCGCCTGCGGCTCCGGGGAGGGTGCGAGCACCTCGAGCGCGCCGAAGCCGAAGCTGATCAAGGACGGCACCCTGCTGGTGTGCACGTCACTGCCCTACGAGCCGTTCGAGTTCGAGCAGGACGGCGAGGTCGTCGGCTTTCGACATCGACCTCGTCAACGAGGTGGCGGCCGCCCCGGACCTGAAGCCCGAATACGTCAACGAGGACTTCGCTGCCATCTCGTCGGGCGAGCTGTTCAACAGCGAGACCTGTGACGTCGCCGCGGC
Source organism: Nocardioides sp. B-3 (assembly GCF_024703895.1). Taxonomy (GTDB): domain Bacteria; phylum Actinomycetota; class Actinomycetes; order Propionibacteriales; family Nocardioidaceae; genus Nocardioides. Next base: position 1,020,059 of record NZ_CP087968.1, on the reverse strand, counting down.
GGCGATGTCGATCAGCGGTGACCGCGCTCGCGTCATCGACTTCTCCAGTCCCTACTTCAACGCCACGCAGGTGATGGTGGTGCAGAAGGGCAGCGGGATCGACTCGCTCAACGACCTCGCCGGTGGAAATGTCGCCGTACAGGAAGACACGACCGGCGAGCTGTATGCCACCGACCATGCGCCGACCGGCACCCAGATCGTGCAGTTCGAAAACGTCCGGGACGTCGACTCGGCGCTCAGCGGTGGCACCGTCGACGCGGGGATCTACGACAACAACATCGTCAAGGACGCGATCGAGCGCCACCCGGACTTCGAGGTCGTGGCGGAGTTCGACACCGGCGAGCAGTACGGCATGGCCGTCAAGAAGGACGCCAACGTCGACCTGCTGCGGGTGATCAACGACGTGCTCGCCGATCTCCGGGAGAGCGGCCGCTACGACGAGATCTATCAGACCTGGTTCGGCAAGACAGCGCCCCAGACGTAGAACCACCCAGCTCGGATCGGCCCGTCGCCTCGTGCGGCGGGCCGATCGCACGTCAGCGGTAGATCAGCCCGATCCCGATCGCGGTGGGGATCAGCCCGACGAGCAGCCACGGGGTGAGGGGCTTCTTGCCGTGGATCACGAACGCCACGGCCACGGCGATCACGCCGAACGCGCCCGCGATCAGGCACAGGCCGACCCGGGCTCCCGGCCGCGGGTCGTCGAGGAACAGCGCCGCGATGATCAGCCCCATCACCGGGTGGAAGATCGTGGTCACGGCCAGCGCCGACATCACCCACCGCTGCACCCGGCTGAGGCTCTTGTCCTCGGCCGCGTGGTCACGCACGGGGCGCGGCGCGTTGGGGTCCATCAGGTGGCTGCGGCGCTTCGGTTGGGCCGGCTCTGTCATGAGGTGATCTCTCGGTTCTCGGGGGCTAGGGGGCGATGGTCAAGAAGATGAAGGATGCCAGCAGCACCCGGGTGTACGCCGCCCCGGAGGGGCTTCGCACGACCCGGGACCACCGTCAGGATGCCCACGACCACGGTCAGGAACAACAGCACGATCTGCACGTTGTCCGGGCCGAGGGCCAGCGGCCCGTCCAGCCAGATCGAGGCGATGGCAATGGTCGGGATGGTCAGGCCGATCGAGGCCATGGCCGATCCCATCGCGAGGTTGAGGCTGACCTGCACCTTCTCGCGGGCGGCCGCTCGCACGGCGGCGATGGACTCCGGCAGCAGCACCAGCAGGGCGATCACGACGCCGACGACGGCGTGGGGAACCCCGGGGCCGCGACCCCGTCCTCGATGGCCGGGGAGATGATCTTGGCGAGCCCGACCACGGCGACCAGCGAGACGACGAGGAATCCGGCGCTCCACGCGGTCGTGCGGTTGTCGGGCGGGTCCGCATGGCCGTCGTCGTCGAGGTCGGCGTGGCCGGTGGCCTCGAGGTTCTGGCCGTCCTTGTCGACGGGCAGGAAGAAGTCACGGTGCCGGATGGTCTGGGTGAAGACGAACAGGCCATAGAGCACCAGCGACGCGATGGCCGCGAAGGCGAGCTGTGGACCGGTGTAGATCGGCCCCGGCTCGGAGGTGGTGAAGGACGGCAGCACCGGGCAGACGGTGGCGAGCGTGATCACCGTGGCCAGCATCGAGCCGGTGCCCTCGGGGTTGAACACGGCCGGGTGGTGCTTCAGCGCGCTGACCAGCAGGGACAGCCCGACGATGCCGTTGACGCTGATCATCACGGCCGCGAAGACGGTGTCGCGGGCCAGCCCGGAGGTGTCCTTGTCGGCGGTGATCATCAGGGTCACGATCAGCGCCACCTCGATGACGGTGACCGCCACCGCCAGCACGAGGGAGCCGAGCGGTTCGCCGACGCGGTGCGCGACCACTTCGGCGTGGTGGACGGCCGCGAGCACGGCGGCGATCAGCACGAGCGCGACCGGGCCGAGGACGACCGGACCCGGGTGTCGACCCCACGTGGCGGCCGGGAGTGCCGCAGCCGGGACCGGGGTGACGGTGGTCCGGGAGAGGCGCGGCATGCCCCAACCCTAGTAAGCCAGTCGAATCAACCGTCGGGGGAGTTCAGCTTCTCGAGGCGCTCGGTGAGCTTCTCCACACGGTGTGCGTTGCCCTTCAGGTCGACGTACTGCTGGCCGAAGATCGCGAGGAGGGCGTCGTCGAGCCTGCGCACGGCGCCCGCGGGATAGCGATAGCCCATGCGCCGGATGATCGCGTCGGCGTCGACGGAGGTGAGCAGCCCGGCGAGCTCGTCGAGGGACGTGACGCCCAGCTCGAGCAGCAGGCCGCCGATCCAGCCGTAGTGGTCCGTGTGCGACCAGCCGGCGTCGGCGTACTGGCTGGCGAGGAAGGAGGCGAGGTCCTGCCCGCTGATGCGGGGGTCGCTCGGGTCGGCCTCGCTGAGCGAGGTGGGGGCCACTGCCCGGAGGCGCTCGCGGATGGTCGAGAACTCACGGTCGGCCAGCTCGAGCAGGCCGGCGGCGAGGGTGAAGCGCCGGTCGAGGTCGGGGACGTACTCCTCGGGAACGGTGCCCTTGTAGCGGATGTCGTGCTCGAACTCCGCCCACGCGTGCTGCAGGACCGTGCGCACCTGCACGCTCGCCCGGTGACCGCGGAGCTGGTCGTACGGCGCTCGGTGCTGCTCCCCGTCGGGCGGGTCGGGCGTCACCAGCAGGTGTCGGCTGGCGTAGCCGAAGCCGCCGGCCCGCGCGGTCTCCTGACCCATGTCGCGGTCGTCGAGGATGGTCAGCTCGTCGTCGAGGAGCTCCGCGACCGCCGCCACGTCGCTGTGGACGTAGGTGATGACGCGGACGCCGATCTGGTCCGTGATCTGGCTGAGCGGGTCGGGATAGAGGAGCTGGTCACCGACGGTCCCGCGCGGCCTTCGCCGCGAACGAGGCGACGCTCTTCGTCCGGCCGGTGACGCTGAGGTAGTTGATGCCCGCGTCGTCGAGCAGCGTGGTGATCAGCTCGACGAAGTGCTCGGTCGGCGTCACGAGTCCCGGTTGCTGCGCGGCGTAGGCGCGCACGGCCTCGCGGACGGGCTGGTCGGCTGGCAGATCGGCTGGTTGGTCGGGGGACGGCACGGGCACAGCCTGCCGTGTGGGTCGCAAACCGTCCACAGACACCGTGACGTCGCCGGCTCTCCACAGGTCGTACGGCGAAGCACCGGTGTTGTCGGTGGGGGTCCGCACGGTGGGTAGAGGAAGCCCGAAGGAGGAACTCAGATGACCCAGCACCCCCCGGCCGATCATCGGCTCAGCGTGACCCCGGCACTCGAGCCCGGGGACGCGGCGTTCCTGGCCGGGTTCGCCCGGCAGCCGGGAGCCATGGCCCGGATCTGGCCCGGCCAGCCCGCGGTGGCATCGCCGTGGGTTCCGTGCGACCAGGGGTGCTGCCTGCTCCCGGTGCCGCGAGGAGCCAACGTCGACACGGCCGGGCAGTGGCTCCGGTTCATCATCCGCGAGTTCCTCGGCGACGCGCATCGCGTCGACGGCTGGGTCGGTGTCGCGGGGCCGCTCGGGCGTGGGGCGTGCCTGCTGATCGTGGAGGCCGGCGACGTCTTCGAGGGAGTGGCGTCGTGACCGCCCGGGTCGGTCAGTCGATGATGCCCGCCGCGCGCGCCGGCTCGGCATATGCCGCCGCCGGGGTCGCGATCGTGTGGTGGGCGTTGAGGCCGCTCGGGTTGGGGACCACCCACAGCTCGGCGGCACCCAGCGGCTTCGGCTGGCGGCCGATGAGCGCCTTGCGGTCCCCGAACGCCCGGCGATATGCCGTGATGCCCGCGACCGCGACGACGCGCGGCTCCAGCTCGATGACCAGCTCCAGCAGCCGGTCTCCGCCCGCGCGCAGCTCGTCGGCCGTCAGCTCGTCGGCCCGCACGGTGGCGCGCCGGACCAAAGTTGGTGATCCCGAGTCCGCGTGCGCGGAAGTAGGCGCGGTCCTCGTTGTCCATGCCGGCCGCGGCGTCGATGGGTCGCTCGATGATGCCGGCCTGCAGCAGGGCGGGGTAGAAGCGGTTCACCGGGTGCGCGAAGTGAGTCTGCGTCGCGGCGGTCCACAGGCCCGGGTTGATGCCCACGAAGAGCAGCCGCAGACCCGGTCCGAGCAGGTCAGGGACCTCGGCGTCGTGGAACGACTCGAGCTCCGCGCGGGTGAACTGGGCCATGGCGCGAGCCTAGGGCGTGGCTGGCCCCACGGCGGAACCCCTCCGCCCGGGCTATCGTCCTAGTGCCATGAGTCAAAGTTCCCTGCGCGTGACCGCCGCCTGCGCCGTCCTGCTGCTCTCCGCCGCGGCGGGCTGCGGCAGCGAGACCGCGGACACTGACGATTCCGGCTCGGCGACGGACCCCACGTCGGAGTCCACGTCGGAGTCCACGTCGCAGACGGTGGAGCCCGACTCGTCCTCGGGGTCGGGGGCGAGCGTCCCGGTCGGCGGGATCGTCGAGCCAGACCAGGAGCCGTCATCGTGGAGGCGTCCAACGTGGACGGCGAGACCACCCCCGGGCCAGTGCCCCCGGTCGACGACAAGTCGGTGGAGGCCTTCTTGTCCGCGACCGACGCTGGACTGGCCGCCAAGGTGCGTGCCGCCGTGGCTGAGGTGGCGGTCCCCGCGGGCAGCACCCTCTTCGGGGCGGTCGTCTCGGTGGGCTGTGACACCCCCACCGCCGTCAGCTGGGTGACGACCTTCGACGGCATCGAGGTCACCCCCACCGTGCCGAAGTCGGGCGTTCAGTGCACGGTGCCGGTCACCTCGGTCGCGCTGTTCCCGGTGCCCAACTGACCGACGTCCCCCGAGGTCAGGCCGGTGGTGTCGTGGTCGGTGGTGTCGTGGTCGGCGGGGCCGTGGTGGGCTCGGTCGTCGGTGGCGCCGTCGGCGTGGCGGTCGGGCTCGGCGTGGGCGTGGGGGTAGGGGTGGGGGTCGGCGCCGGGGGGCGGCACGATCGGCGGGAAGACGCCGTTGTAGAAGACGCCGAGCCCGTTCGCGACCTTCCGCTCGACGCCACCCGAGGACGGCTCGTTGATCACGCCCATCTCGCCGGTCACCTTGCAGGGAGTAGAGCGTCGAGGAGCCGCCGCCGTCGAAGTTGAGGGCACTCTCCGCACCCAGCGCGCATCATCGTCGCGAGCTCCACCATGGTGTAGCCGCGGCTGGCTTCGCTGCGCCCGTCGATCACCGGGAGCAGCAGCCTGCGGCCGTCGACGTCCACGCCCACCGCCGTACGCGGGTGCATCAGGCGGTCGTTGATGACGGTCTGCACACCGTTGATCAGCAGCGGCCGGTCGCCGGACACGGCGATCTGCGCGCCGGGCTTGGCCTTGTACTTGAAGGTCGCCTTGCGGCCGACCCGGAGCTCCTTGAGCAGCTTGGCGGCCGAGCCGCGGCCGACCATGACCCGGCCCTTGATCTTGCGGCCCTTGGACAGCACGGCCTTGTTGGAGACGATCTTGCCGTTGACGACGACGACCTCGCGGACGCGCTTCTTCTTCTCGCTGTCGGTGACCGAGTAGCCCTTCGTCCAGCCCCAGTCGGTCGTGTAGAGGCCGATCGAGTTGGGCGCGACGGTCGGGGCGTTGATGCCACTGACGGGCCACCGCGGCCGCTGCCTCAGCTTCGTCTTGGTCACGAGCGGGCCGATCTGCGGCTGGCCGGCGGAGTCGAGGTAGAACGACGCGTTCTCCGGGATCCAGCCGGTGGTCAGAGCCTCGGATCAGGCCGCGCTCGTGGTCGATGCCGACGCCGAGGGCAGCCCCGGTGTCGGAGATGTCGAAGAAGTCGCCGTTCACGGCGCCGATGACCCCGGCGGCGGCGCCCATCTGGCTGACGGTCTGGGTGCGTACGGCGTAGGGCGAGCCGAGGTAGTCCAGCGAGATGTTCGGGGCGTTGAGGTCGATGGTGAGCAGGTTGGCGCGGATCGGGCCGCGGTAGTCGGTCTGGTCCCACTCGCGGATCGTCATGCCGGGTGCGATCTCGTAGGTGACGTCGCTGGTCACCACGGGCGGCGTGGTCCGCGCTCCCGCGCGGCAGCTGACGAGCGATCCGGGGCCGCACCCCGTCAGACGTCTGACCGGGCGTGCCCATCACGGTGCCCGGCTCGCGCAGGGCGCGGCGCTGCAACGGGCCGAGGCCGTCGTCGTCGGCCCGGGTGGAAGCGGGGACGCGGAGCTCGGTGGGTGAGGAGACGGCGGGCGCCGCGACGGCGAGCATCGAGCAGCCGAGGGCGCCGGCGAGCAGGGCAGAGGTCAATCTTGTGGAGGAAGACACGCGTTCCAGAGTAAAGCGGCGGCCTTGCCTCCCGGTCGAGGTCTGTCGCGTGTCGGTGCGGTGCTGGTGGGTCGTGGTCACCAATGGAAGACGAACCCGCCGCGTGGAAGGTTGTCCGTCTCCGGGGGATCGTCGTGACTAGGCTGCCCGGCGTGGGCCGAGCCGTGGACAACGTCTTCATCGAGGGCGACAACCCGGACGTGCTTCCCACCCTCGAGCCGGGCAGCGTCCACCTGATCTACACCGACCCGCCCTACAACACGGGCAACGACTTCGCCTACGTCGACTCGTTCCGCTCGAACGGTGGCGGTCGCGCCGGCCGGCACGAGGCATGGGTCGCGATGATGCGACCGCGCCTGGTGGAGATGCGCGAGGTCCCGGCCGACACGGGCGCGCTGTTCATCAGCATCGACGACAACGAGGCGGCGTACCTCCGGCTGTTGCTCGACGAGGTCTTCGGCGAGGCCAACTTCCCGGCCCAGATCGTCGTCAACCTCAATCCCAAGGGCCGCCAGCTCGGGGGCGGGTTCGCGACCAACCACGAATACCTCCTCGCCTACGCCCGCGACGCCAAGCGCTGCGTGCTCGACGCGAGCAGCCCCGACACGGTCAACGCCGCCGACTTCGGGCAGCTCACCGACGACGGCCGCGCCTTCCGCCACCTCCCGCTGCGCAACACGAACAAGAAGTTCAACCCGGTCACCGCGCCCACCCTCCACTTCCCGGTGTACGGCGACCCGCTGACCGGCGCCGTCGCCACGGCCGGCTTCGACGGCGCCCGGGAGGTGTGGCCCGTCTTCGGCGACGGCCGGCCCGCGGTGTGGCGCTGGTCCCGGCCGCTGATCGAGGAGCGTCCCGACGACCCGGTGTGCCGCGAGATCAACGGCCGCAACGGTTCGCGCGTCGACGTCTTCCAGCGCGACTGGCTGCACCGCGACGGCGGGCGTCGCAAGAAGCTGACCACGATCTGGCTCTCCGAGGAGATCGGCTCCACCGACACCGCGGTCGCCGAGCTGAAGGGCCTGATCGGGCACGTCTTCGAGTCGCCCAAGCCGACCGGTCTGGTGCGCCGGATCCTGTCGATGATGCCGCCCGACGCGGTGGTGCTCGACCCCTTCGCCGGTAGCGGCACCACGGGTCACGCCGTCGCCCTCGCCAACGCCGCCGACGGTGGCAGCCGGCACTGCATCAGCATCAACTCGGGCGAGCCGACCCGCCCCGGGTCCAACGCCGCCAACGCAGGCTTCGCGACGGTCGCCGACATCACCCGCGCCCGGTTGTCCGCGGTGGCGGAGCTTCACTAGGTCGAACAGCCTCTTCGCCGGACGCAACGCGGGACGTCCGACGGTGCGGTCGTCGGGGGAGCCACTTCGTCGGACGTCCCGGGCAACGTCCGACGGTGTGGTCGCCGTACGCGGGGGTCGGCAGTTCGCGGGTGTGTGAGCGTTGATGAGCGTGCCACGTGTCGGCGGGGCGGCCAACTGCCGACGGTGGGCTCGTCGGGGGCAGCCACTTCGTCGGACGCAACGCGGGACGTCCGACGGTGCGGTCGTTGGGGGAGCCACTTCGTCGGACGTCCCGGGCAACGTCCGACGCCAGCGCCAGCGGCAGTTGTCAGATGCCGGCGGCCTTCTCCAGCGCGGTGACTTCCTCGTCGAGGTAGGTCAGCAACCGCTGCAGGTGGGGCACGGTGCGCCGGCAGCCGGTGAGCCCGAAGCACATCAGCCCGTCGTAGGACGTGCAGGTGATGTTGAGCGCCATCCCGTGGATCGGGATCGAGAGCGGGTAGTTGCCCATCAGCTGGGCGCCGTTGAAGTACTGCGTGGTGCGCGGGCCGGGCACGTTGCTGATGATCAGGTTGTACGGCGGTTTGGCGACCCCGCTCATCTTCAGCATCACCGGCAGGATCGCCGGTGCCCGGCCGAGCGCGCTCATGGCGAGGATCTGGATCTGCGTCATCGAGGACAACGCTTCCTTGCCGGCCTTCATCGACTGGTGCACCGAACGCAGGCGGGCGCCGGCGTCGGGGAGCTCGGTGCCCATCTTCACCATGATCGAGCCGACCGCGTTGCCACCGTCGGCGGAGGCCACCTGCGACTCCTTGGCCTTGAGCCCGATCGGCACCATCGCCACCGGGCTGGTGTCGGGCAGCTCGTCGAGCTCCAGCAGGTAGGCCCGCATCGCGCCCGAGCACATCGCGATGACGACGTCGTTGATCGTGGTTCCGGTGGCCTTGCCGATCGCGCGGAGGCGCTCGACCGGCCAGTCCTGCGCGGCGAACCGGCGGGCACCGGTGATCTGCTGGTTGAGGATCGTGCGCGGGGCATAGAGGGACAGGGCCGACGTCTCGTTGCGGATGGACTTGTTCAGCGTGCGGATCAGCGCGCCGGGCATGCCGGCGGCCTCGGCGGTGATGCCCATCGCCGTACGCAACGCGGCCATCGGGACGTCGGACAGGTTGGTCTCCAGCGCCGCCCGGGCGGATGCGGCCCGGGGCGGTCGTTCGCGCTTGGCCCACGGGGCGGGCATGTTGCGCTCGTCGGGGTCGGAGGAGTGGATCGCGGCGAGCAGCCTCATCGCGGAGACACCGTCGACGAGCGCGTGGTGCATCTTGGTGTACATCGCGACCCGGCCGTCGCGGAGTCCCTCGATGACGTGCGCCTCCCACAGCGGCCGGTCCCACGCGAGCCGGGTGCTGTGCAGGCGGCTGGACAGCTCGAGCAGCTCGCGGATCCGGCCGGGCTTGGGCAGCGCGCTGTGGCGGAAGTGGTGCTCGATGTCGAACTGCTCGTCCTCCTCCCACACGAACTGGCCCGCGGTGCGGGCCGAGCGGTGCGGGTGGCGCAGGAAGAGCGGTGCGATCTCCTCCGAGGAGCGCATCTGCTCGTACATGTCACGGACGTAGTTGCGTCCCGCGCCCTCGGGCTTCTTGTAGAGCGCGAGGCCGCCCACGTGCATGGGCATCGACCGGTTCTCGGCGAGCAGGAAGCCGACGGAGGTCGGATCGATCGGTGTCACCATGCGGGAGAGTCCCTCCTCGAGGAAACCCCGATCCTCGCGTGATGTGACCACAGCCACAAGTGGACACGCTCTGGCAGGATCGCCGCCATGGAGGCCAGCCCGCTCGATCGCGCCCCGGTCGCGGGGTCGTACGTCGATGGGCACCCGTGCCCGAGCGACTGCGATCGAAGTCCTTCGCGATCGTGCAGTGCGCGCTCGCGGCAGGGGTGGCCCGGCTGATCGCCAAGGACCTGCTCGGCCACGACACTCCGTTCTTCGCCCCGATCGCCGCCCCCGGTCAGCCTCGGCACGTCCTACGGCCAGCGGCTGCGACGGGTCGCGGAGGTGACCGTCGGGGGTGGCGCTCGGCGTGCTCCTCGGCGACCTGCTGGTGGTCTGGCTCGGGTCCGGCTGGTGGCAGATCGCGCTCGTGGTGGCGCTGGCGATGTCGGCGGCGTTCCTGCTCGACGGCGGCCCGCTGATGGTCACCCGGGCCGCCGTGCAGTCGATCGTGGTCACCACCCTGATCGTCAGCCCGGGCGGAGCCCTGACGCGCTGGACCGACGCCCTGATCGGTGGCGCGGTCGCGCTCGTCGCGGCCACCGTCGTGCCCGCGGCCGCGCTGCGCCGGCCCCGCGAACAGGCCGCGCGAGTGCTGCGCAAGGAGGCCGAGATGCTGCGGACCGCGGCCGACGTGATGATCGGCGGCGACCTCGACCGGGCGCTCGACCTGCTGGCGGACGCCCGCTCGACCGACTACCTGATCGCCGAGCTGCGCAGCGCCGCAGACGAGGGCCCGGCCGTCGTCGCCTCCTCGCCGTTCCGGGTCCGGCACAAGCCGGGCGTGCGCCGGATGGCCGAGCTCGTCGAGCCGCTCGACCGGTCGCTGCGGAGCACGCGCGTCCTGATGAGGTACGTCGCCCCGGCGGCGTACAAGCGAAAGCCGGTTCCGCCTCGGCTATCCGCTGGTGGCCCGCGAGCTGGCCGCGGCCGTCGACCTCGTCGCCGACGAGCTGCACGCGGACCGGATGGCCGCTGCCGCGCAGCCGGCCCTGATCGCGGTCGGGATGGCGACGTCCGAGCTGCCGCGCGGGGAGGCGCTGTCCGTCGAGGTGATGCTCGCGCAGCTGCGCGCGGTGATCACCGACCTGCTGATGCTGACGGGGATGGACCAGCTGGAGTCGACGGACGCGATCCCGCCCCCTCGGGCATAGGCAAGGGCCTGACCGGGATCACCAGCTCGTGCACCCCGTCCGCCGGGTGCACGGTCGCGTCACCGCCGCTGGTGAGGATCTTGAACATGCCGCCGTTCTCGGCCAGCACGTCCGCGGTGAATCCACGCACGCCGTGGCGGCTCGCGTAGTCGGACAGCAAGCGGTGGAGGGCGGCCCCGAGGCCTTGCCCCTGCCACTGCGAGTCGACCATGTAGGACACGTCGGCGAGACCGGTGGACACGTCGAGGTAGTACTGCGCCGATCCGACGATCTGCTCGTTCTCGCGGCTGCCGATGACGGCGACGAGCGCCATCTCCCGGTCGTAGCCGACGCTGCACAGGTGCTCCGCGGCGTCGCGCGTCAGCGAGGTCAGGTTGCGGAAGAAGCGGGTCCGGACGTCCTCCGGCCTCATCCGGTAGAAGAGGTCCTGCATGCGCGCGGCGTCCGTCGTCTGGGTCGGCCGCACCGGGACCCGGGCCCCGTTGCGCAGGTCGATCTCGCGCTCCTCCTCCGAGGGGTAGGGACGGCGCGAGCGCAGCTTCTGCCCGGCCGGCACCAGCCCGGCCGCCACGGCGTCGGCGAGCAGCGACTCCCGGTCGTCGGGGTGCGCCAGCTCGATCAGCGCCACCGCGCGCTCCCGGAGCGAGTGCCCGTGCAGGTAGGTGATCCCGAACTCCGTAACCACCCACCGCGTTTCGTGACGGGGTACGGCGACGGCCTCGGCGGCACCGAGACGGACCGTGAACGCCGACGACCCGTCGGGCTGCCGCGACGCCAGCGCGACGATGGCCCTGCCACCCGGTGAGTGCGCGGCCGCGCGGTGGAAGTCGGGCTGGGCACCGAGACCGCCGTACAACGAACCGCCCAACGCGTCGACGCACACCCGGCCGGTGAGGTCGATGCGGAACGCCCGGGTCACCGAGACGAGGGTGGTCTGCTGCCACAGGCCGACCCGGACCTGCTCGATCGGGCGGAAGTCGAAGTCGTCGTTGTGGTCGAGCCGGTCGTAGAGGCGCTGGCTGCCCATCGCCGGGCTGGTGACGACCTTGCCGGGGTCGACCGCCTTGCGGCGCCCGGTGACGACGCCCGCCTCGATCAGGTCCGAGCAGCGGCTCGGTGATCACGTCGGAGTGCACGCCGAGGTCGCGTCGCTGGGTGAGGTGGGCCAGCATCGCGGTCGGCACCCGGCCGAGGCCGATGTGCAGCGTCGCGCCGTCGGGGATGATCCGCGCGACGTAGCGCGCGATCCGCTCGCCCGCATCGCCGACTCCGGGGTGCTCGTAGGTGATGACCTCCGGTGCCACCTCGACGAACCAGTCGATGGCGTCGACCGGCAGCAGGCTCTGCCCCGAGGTCCAGGGGCATTGCCGGGTTGATCTCCGCGATCACGAGGCGGGCGGCGGAGACGGCGGCCGGCCCGGCGTCCACCGAGACGCCGAGGCTGACCATCCCGTCGACCGGCGTGGTCGTCTGGACCACGGCGACGTCGAGGCGCTGGCCGCCGGCGCGGAGCAGCTCCGGCAGGTCGGTCAGTGCGAGCGGGACGTATTCCACCCGGCCGGCGGGCACCAGCTCGGCCAGCTCCCCGCTGAGGAAGAACGCCCGGTGCTCGTGGCCGGTGCCGAGCCCGGTCGGGGTGCGCACGCCGTCGGTGAGGAAGTGCACGAGCCGGGTGCCCCGGTGCGTGAGCGCGGCCTTCTCGAGGGCCGCGACGACGGTCCGCGGGGTGCCGCAGGCGCTGCCGATGTAGACGTTGGCCCCGGACTGGATCTTCGCGACCGCCTCCTCGGCGGTGAGCAGCCGCTCCTTCCGGGTCACGCGCGGGCCCCGGGGTGCAGGGCCGTCGTCCCGGTCGCGATCGCCACGGTCTTGCCGCCGTGGGTGATCACGCCGGACGAGACGACGAGCTGGCCGCCGGGATGCATGATCGTGCCCGTCGCGGTCATCGTCTGCCCGTCGGTGTTGGTCGGGCGCAGGAAGTTGACCTTCAGGTCCAGTGCGCCGAAGCCGGTGCCCGCCTTGGCGATCGTCTGCACCGCCGCCGAGGCCGCGGACGTGGCGAAGAACGCCAGCGCTCCGCCGTACACAGTGCCGAACTCGTTGGCGAGCCAGCCGTGCGCGGGCATCTCGAAGACGACCTCGCGCGACTGCGCGGTGACGAGGTGCACGCCGAAGAGTCGGTCGATCGGCGGCCGCGGGAGCACGCCGTCGGCGACGCCACGCAACAGGTCGAGGCCGGTCAGCGTCGCCGTACCGCCCGGGGTGTTGACCACCCCGGTCACCGGGCGGGCATAGGGGTCGGGCACGACGAAGACGTCGTCGGGCGGAGCCGGCGGGGCGACCTCGAGCGCCACCTCGTCGGGGATCGGGGGGTGGACGACGCAGCGCGAGGTCCCGTGCGCGACCCGGGCTGCCGTCCTCGTCGGTGACGAACACCTCGGCGAGCCCCATCTCGGCGTCGACGTGGATGCAGCGACCTTCGGCGGTCAGCACGCCACCGGTGCTCGGCACCGGGGCGCAGAACGTCATCGACAGCTCCGCGGTCGTGCACACGGTCCGCGGCGGCAGCATCGACTGGATCGCGCCGGTCAGGGGGCGCGTCGGCGAGGAAGGCCGGGATGCCGGGGTGGATCGCGCCCTTGGGGGAGAGGTACCACCCGACCTTCGGCAACGAGAAGACCACGCGTCCCGGTTCGGCGGAGACCAGCTTGCGGCCGCTGAAGTGGGCGACCGGCGGGGTGAACGACCCGCCGCCGGGCAGGAAGCTGCGGACCGCGTCGATGCCCGGCAGGGACAGGACACCGATGTCCGCGGCCTGCCCGCGCGGGGTCTCTCGCCAGACGTCGTCGGTCGAGATCGTGCTGATGTCGGTGCTGGTCATGCCCCGAGCGTGGTCCGTCGTGGTTGCCACGGCATTGCCGCAGGCTTGTCGCGCCGACTTGTCCCCAGATCCGGGTAATTGGCGCGGTCCGCCGACGGCTGCAAGCCGCTGGCAAGGTCTGCGCAATCAGGGGGTCGACGGTGGCTCAGGACGAAGGAGCGTGACCCCCATGTCATCGAAGACCCACCCCGGGCGCCGGAGCCTGCTCGCAATCGCCGCCGCTGTCACCGCCCTGACCCTCGTGGCCGGGCCGTCGATGGCGGTGTTCCCCCACTTCAAGTCGGCGAAGACCACCCCGGTCTACCCCCGATACCACGGACGGCACGACCGCCCGCGTCGCGGCGGACGCCGTCGGGCCGAGTGCGCTACCTGACCTGCTCTTCTCGTTCACGCTCGTGGGACTCGGCAACGTCGAGACCACGGTCGAGGCCGACATCGGGGGCGGCGACCGCGGAGTTCGGCTGCGTCAACAACGGCGCCAACCGCCCGAAGGCGACCAACAAGACCGCGGTGACGCTGCCGCTGTCCGCCACCGGGACGTTCACCCCCGATCGCAACGGACGAGTCCTCGGAGAGATCCTCGTGGACACCGCGCCATTGGAAGGCACGCTCCTCGAGTGCCCGTCGGGACAGACGCTGACGGCCATCTCCTTGCGGCTCGACGACCTCTCCCTGACCGAGCTCGCGACCGGTGCCACCACGACGGTGCCGTCGGTGTTCGTGAAGCTGTTCGGCTGAGGGATGTTCTGCCCCTCGTGCGGTGTGGCGATCGCACAACCCGCCCGTTTCTGCCGGGAGTGTGGGACCAAGCTGGCGCCGCCGGCCACGGCCCACACTCCTGCGGAACCGGCGGTCGACGTACGCAAGATCGTCACCATCATCTTCTGCGACATCGTCGACTCCACGGCTCTCGGGGAGCGGGTGGATCCCTGAGTCCGTACGCCGGGTGGTGGCGCTCTACTTCGATGAGATGCGGCGCGTCATCGAGCGCCATGGCGGCGTGGTCGAGAAGTTCATCGGCGACGCGATCATGGCGGTCTTCGGCATCCCGCAGCTGCACGAGGACGACGCCGTGCGGGCGGCGCGGGCCGCCCACGAGATGTCGACGACGCTGGCCGAGCTCAACGAGGAGCTCGAGGCCGGGTGGGGTGTCCGCATCCAGAACCGGACCGGCGTCAACACCGGCGAGGTCGTCACCAACCTGCACGCGGTCAACGAGCAGATGGTCACCGGCGACGCCGTCAACGTCGCCGCCCGCCTCGAGCAGCACGCTCGCCCCGGTCAGATCCTGCTCGGTGAGGCCACCCAGCGGCTGGTGCGCGACTGCGTGCTGACCGAGCCGGTCGAGCCGCTCCTCGCGAAGGGGAAGTCGGCCCCGGTCCCGGCGTGGGAGCTGAAGGACGTCATCGCCGACGCACCCCGGCTCCGGCGCCACCCGGACAGCCCGATGGTCGGTCGCGAGCGCGAGCTGGCGCAGCTCGAGGGGCTCTTCGACGACTGCCTGACCGGCGGGTGCCGGCTGGCCACGATCGTCGCGGCACCGGGACTGGGGAAGTCCCGGATCGTGCACGAGATCAGTGCCCGGGTCGGCGACCGGGCCCGCGTGACGATCGGGCGCTGCCTGTCGTACGGCGACGGTGCGACGTACTGGCCGCTGCGCGAGATCGTCCGCGACCTCGCCGGGCTGGACCACGACGCGGTCGCCCGGGTGATGTCCGGGTCACAGCTTGCCGACGCGGAGGCCGTCGTGGGTGCGCTCACCGGCGCGATCGGGCTCAGCGACACGATCGCCCCCACCACCGAGATCGCCCTGGGCCGCCCGGCGGATGTTCGAGGTGGTCGCCGCCGACGGACCCTTGGTCGTGGTGTTCGACGACATCCACTGGGCCGAGCCGGCGCTGCTCGACCTCATCGAGCACGTGGCGACGCTGGCCACGAGCGTGCCCCTGCTCCTCATCTGCATGGCTCGCCCCGAGCTCGACGAGGAGCGCGCCGACTGGGCCTCGACCGTGCCGTCGCACGTGCGCCTGACGTTGTCCCCGCTCACGGGGAGGGCCTCGAGCAGCTCGTCGACAACCTGCTCGACGGTGCCGACATGCCGCAGGCGGTCCATGACGAGATCGTGCGCAACGCCGACGGCAACCCGCTGTTCGTCGAGGAGCTGATGCGGATGTTCGTCGACGACGACCTGCTGGTGCGCTCGGAGGACGGCTGGCGTGCGGTCGGCGTGCACGAGATCGCCATCCCGCCCTCCGTCTCGGCCATCCTCGACACCCGCCTCGACCGGATGGGGCACGGCGAGCGGGCGCTGCTGCACCGGGCCGCCGTCGTCGGCCGGGAGTTCTACCGCGAGGCCGTGCTGCACCTGACCGAGCCTGAGCAGCGCGCGGAGATGGACACCCACCTGCGTTCGCTCGTGCGCAAGCAGCTGGTGCGCCCGGTCGGCTCCGGGTTCGCCGGCGCGGATGCCTACGCCTTCAGCCACCTGCTCGCGCGCGAGTCCGCCTACGCGAGCATCTCGCGCGAGGAACGGGCCACGCTGCACGAGCGATTCGCCGGCTGGCTGGAGTCGACGGCGGCCGGCGGCAAGGCGGAGTTCGCCGAGATCATCGCCTACCACCTCGAGCAGGCCGCCCATCAGTTCCGGCGGCTGGGCCCGCGTCGACGCCCGCAGCCGCGCCCTGTCGGCGCGGGCCGGCCAGTGGCTCTCCTCGACCGGCGTCCGCGCCCCGGCCCGCGACGACGTCTCCGCCGCCGCGAACCTGCTCGAACGTGCCGTGGCCGTGCTGTCCGCCACCGACCCCGAGCGTCCGGCGGTGCTGCGTGCCCCCGGCCCCGGGCGTTGGCGCACCACGGCCGGTTCGAGGACGCCGACCGCCTCCTCACCGAGGCGATCGAGGGCGCGGAGGCGACTGGGGATCGCGGTGTCGTCGAGCTGTCGAGGCTCGACCTCGCCTTCGTCCGGTTGCAGTTCAACCCCGACGACACGTTGTCGCGGCTCGTGCAGGAGACCGACGCGGCCTACGTCCGGCTCACGGAGGCGGGCAACCACGAGGGGCTCGCGGCGGTCTGGCGGTTGCGCGCCGAGCTGCACTTCATGTCCTGTGCGTACGGCGCCACGACGGCCGCCCTCGAGAAGGCCCTCAAGCACGCGCGCCTCGCCGACGACGCCCACGAGGAGGCGGCCATCACGATCTGGCTGGCGTCCTGCCCGGCGCTCGGCCCGACGCCTGTGCCCGACGCGATCGAGACGTGCGGCGACCTGCTCAAGCGCGCCCGCGGATCCCGGCGGGTCGAGGCCGCGGTCCACACCGTGCTCGGCTACCTGTACGCGCTCGACGGACGCGCGGAGGAGGCGCGGCGGGCGCTGGCGGAAGCGGCCGGGAGGTATGACGAGCTCGGCCTGACCACCACCCGCTCCCAGTGGTCCTTCTACTCCGGCATGGCCCTGCTGACCATCGGTGACAGCGAGGCGGCCGAGCAGGACCTGCGGCAGGCACACGACCACCTCACCTCCCCGGGCGAGCGGTTCGTGCTGCCCACGATCGACGCCTACCTCGCCCGGATCCCGGTGGTGCGCGGGCAGGTCACGGAGGCGCGGGCCTTGACGGAGACCTCGAAGCGCGACGCCGCCGCCGACGACGTCGCCTCGCAGATCGTCCCGGCGGGCGACCCAGGCGCGCTGCCCGGTCGCGGTCGGCGACCCGGCTCCCGCGCTGGCGCTCGCCGACTCGGCCCCGGCGCTCGCCGAGGGCACCGACGACCCTGGAGCTGCTGGCGTTCGCGCACGCGGTGCTGGGCGAGGCCGGGCGGGCCGCCGGCGACGAGGCGGGGGCGGCCGTCGAGAGCGAGGCCGCGCTGTCGACGTACGCCGCGAAGGGGCACCGTCGTCCCGACGCCCTCACCAAGATGGGGGAGAACTGAGCCGACTCCTTCCCCTGCCCGCCTCGAGATGTGATGGTCGCAGGCGTGGCCACCACCGCCGGCGTGGGGATCGCCTTGCACATCGACGTCCTCGGGCCGCTCGTCGCGCGCCACGACGGTCGGCCGGTCGAGGTCTCCGGTGCGCGACGGCGGGCGCTGCTGGCGTTCCCGGCCCTCGCGGGCGGACGACCGGTGGCGGTGTCGCGGATCGTCGACGTCCTCGCGGACGGGGCCTCCGATGACCACGGCGTCGCCACCCTGCGCACCTACATGTCCAAGCTCCGCGCCGACCCGGGTCCGGCCGCCGGGGCGCTGCGCACCGTGGACGGTGGCTATCTCCTGGACACGCCGCCCGAGGCGGTCGACGCGCTGCGGTTGCGCGAGCTCGTGGGCGCCGCGCGCGCCGCTGCCGGCCACGCGCGCCTCGACCTCGCGACCGAGGCGCTCGCGCTGTGGCGGGGCGACCCGCTGCCCGACCTCGCGACCACGAGGTGGGGCCGGGCCGAGGCGGCCGCACTGACCGACCTGTGGGTCGAGGCGACGGCGCTCTGGGCCGGAGCGCAGATGGAGCTCGGCGACAACGCCTCCGCCTCCGCCGTGCTGCGTGACCTGCTGCGCGAGCACCCCCACCGGGAGGACCCGGCGGCGGTCTACATGAAGGCGCTCTACCGCTCCGCGCGCCAGAGCGAGGCGCTGGCCTACTACCCGCTGATCCGGCAGCGCCTCCACGACGACCCGGGCGTCGAGCCGAGCCGGGACCCGGCCGAGGTCTACTCCGCGATCCTCACGCACGCGCCCGACCCGGACGCGCCGGCGACCGTCGCGGTGCCGTGGCGGGCGGCGCGCGGTGCACCGATGATCGGCCGCGACGACGAGCTGGGCGCCCTGACCGCGGCCTACGACCCGGTGCAGGCGTCGGGATCGCCCCATGTCGTCGTCCTCAGCGGCGAGGCCGGGATCGGGAAGACGCGGCTGGCGACGGAGTTCTGCGACCTCGCGCGGGCCCGGGGCGCCACGGTGCTGGCCGGCCGCTCGAGCGAGCTGCCGGCGCCGTACCAACCCGTCGCGGAATGCCCGGCCGCGTACGTCGCCATGCTGCCGCCCACGCTCGTCGCGACCCGGCTGGGTCCGGGCGCCCACGAGCTGGTGCGCCTCGTCCCCGACCTCTCCGCACACCTGTCGGACCCGGTGCAGGGGGAGGCGACGCCGGCGGTGGGACGGCGGCGGCTCGCGCACGCGGTCGGTGGCTGGTGGCAGGCGGCGACCACCCGCCAGCCGCTCGTGCTGCTGCTCGACGACCCGGAGAACGTCGACGAGGAGACGGTGCTGCTGCTGCGGGACTCGTTGACCGCGGCCGGTCAGTCACGCGTGCTCGTCGTGGCCGGGCTGCGCGACACCGGCCTCGCCGACAACCATCCCGCACGGTCGCTGATCGCCACCCTGCGCCGCCGGGGGCAGCTCGTCCCGGCGCCCGTGGGCCCGCTCGACGAGTCGGCGATCTCGGCTCTGGCCGAGGCTGCCGACGTGAGCGCCGACGCGCGTCAGCTGGTCGCGGACACCGGCGGGAACGCCTTCTTCGTGATGCAGTGCCTGACCGCCACCGCGGCGCGCGAGCCCGCGGTCGCCCGGGGCGCCCGCGCCGGGATCGGCGAGCTCGTGCGCGAGCGGCTCGCGCAGCTCCCGCCCCGGACCGTGGAGGCGCTGATGGCCGCGTCGGTCGTGGGAGACGTCGTCGAGCTCGAGCTGGTCGCGGCCGCGTGGGACCACGAACCCGCCGCGACCGCGCAGCACCCGGCCGCGGCGGTGGGCGCCCACCTCCTCGACGAGGTGAGCCGGGGCGGCTACCACTTCATCCACGGCATGGTCCGGCAGGCGTTGCTCGACCGCTGGGGGCCGACCCGGGCCGCCGCCGCCCACCGGCGGGTGGCCGAGCACCCGGAGTCGACCGGGCGTCCCCTGACCGGCGCCACGCTGCACGCGGTCGCCCGGCACCACGCGGCCGGGGTCATCGCCGGTGGCGACGCGACCGCGGCGGTCTCGTCGGGGCTGCTGGCGGGCGAGGCCGCCGCGTCCCGGCTCGCCCTCCGAGTCTCCTTCCAGTGCTTCGACGCGGCCCTCGCCGCCTCCCGTCGTGGCCGCGAGCCGGACTCGTCCGAGGGGCGCGGCCGCCGCCACCGAGCTGTTGCTGCGCCACGGCGAGATGGCGTCGAACCTGAACCTCGGCCACGACGTCGACGAGCTCGTGCGGGCGGCCCGGGAGGCGCATGCCCGAGGGGACGAGAAGACGTTCGTCCGCGCGGCCCTCGCGCTCGGGCGGCGTCGCGTCCACGGTGGCGTCGTCGACGAGGCGCGGGTGTCCGTGCTGCGCGATGCGCTCCGGAGCCCGGCGGCCGACGACGCGACCGGGGCGCTGCTGCTGACGGGGGTGGCCGCGGAGCGCGGAGCCTACGAGCCGCACGCGGTGATGGCCGAGGTCACCGAGGCCCGGGCACTGGCCGCGCGGGCGGGGACGACGCCTGCACGCGCCCGGGTGCTCACCGTGCGCAACATGGTCATCTCGGAGGTGTTCGACGCGCAGTCGTGGTTCGTCGAGACCGCGGTGCACCCGGCCGTCGCGCGGAGGCTCGGTGACCCGATGGCTGCCTGCGAGGCCACCGCCAACCGGCTGGTCGCCGCCCTGTGCGTCGGCGACGGCGACGAGGCCGCCGACTCGCTGCTCGAGGTCGAGCGGCTGTCCAACGACCTCGGCGGGGCGGACCGGCTCTTCTGGGCCGGCGCCTGCCGGGCCATGGTGCTCCTGCAGCAGGGGCTCGTCGACGACGCGGAGGTCGCGGCTCGGGCGGCGCTCAGCCTCGGCACCGAGGCCGCCATCCCGGAAGCCCCTCCACCATCGGCGCGACGATCCGGGGGATCCGCTTCGAGCAGGGCCGGATGGCCGAGGTGCTGCCGGGTCTGCGCGAGCCGATCGGTCACGAGATCCTCGACGCGCACCGGACCGTTGCCCTGATCCACGTGGCCGTCCCGGCCGGAGAGGTCGAGGAGGCGCGCGAGGGCCTCCGGAGGGCGGGCTCGGCGGGCTTCGACCACCTCCGTCGGGGCCGGTTCGCCCTGCTCGAGCTGACCCGGCTCGCGGCCACCGCGGCACGCCTCCGGGACAAGGAGTCGGCCGCCCTGCTCAGCCCGGTGCTGGCCTCGTGGTCACCGCGGTTCGTGTACGGCGGAGGCGCGATGTGGGGCCACCTCCATCACCACCTCGGTGTGCTGCTCGCGATGCTGGACGACCCACGCGCCGACTGGTTGCTGCGGTCCGCCGAGGAGGCCCACCGCGGTGCCCGCGCACCCGCGTGGGTGGCCCGCAGCCTCGCCCAGCGTGGCCGGCACGACGAGGCGGCCGAGGTGGCAGCGACGCTGGGACTGGCGGGACTGGACCGGGGAGCTGCTCAGGCTCCGCTCACAGTGACGCTCGGAGCTCCGCGACCACGGAGTCGACCACGGCCACGAGGTCACCCCCGGTGGCGGCGGCCACCTCACGCTGGCGCTGGTAGGACGCGCCGTTGCGCGGGATGTCGGCGACCGCGCGCAGCTCGTCCTCGCACTCGAGCCTGCGTGCGACCGGGCTGAGCCGCTCGAGCAGGTCGTCGAGGTCGTCGGTGACGAGCCGTTCGCGGGACTTCTCGTCGAGGATCACGATGGCGTCGAGCCTGCAGCGCGCGGCGCGCCACTTGTTCTCCTGCACGTGCCACGGCGGCATCGTCGGGGAGCGTCTCGCCGGCGGCGAGCCGGGTGTCGAGGTCGACCACGAGGCAGTGGATCAGCGCGGTCAGCGACGCGAGCTCGGTGATGTCGGACATGCCGTCGCAGACGCGGTTCTCGATCGTGCCCGGGTGGGGTGCCGGCCGGATGTCCCAGCGCATGTCGGACATCGAGTCGATCACGCCCGTCGTCGCCCGGTCGCCGATGCACGCCTCGAACTCCTCCCACGTGTCGAACGTGAACGGCAGCCCGGCCGTCGGCAGCTGCTGGAACATCTGCGACCGGTTGGAGGCATAGCCGGTGTCGAGCCCGGCCCACACCGGCGAGCTCGCCGACAACGCCAGCAGGTGGGGATAGGTGTTGAGCAGCGACGACATGATCGGCATCACCCGGTCCTGCGAGGGCAGCCCGACGTGCACGTGCACGCCCCAGATCAGCATCTGCCGCCCCCACCACTGCGTGCGGTTGATCAGCTCCTCGTAGCGCACGCCCTCGGTCAGCTGCTGCGCCGACCAGCTCGCGAACGGGTGCGTGCCCGACCCGAGCAGGTCCACCCCGAGCTCGTCCGCGGCCGGCACGACCACCGCGAGGGTCTCGCGCAGGTCGGCGACGGCCTCGCCCACCGACGTACAGATGCCGGTCACGACCTCGACCGTGTTGCGCAGGAGCTCCTTGTGCAACCGCTTGGGGTCGACCGGGTCGGGCGTCACCGCGGCGAAGAGGTCGGCCGCGGTGTTGGTCAGGTCACGGGTCTCCTTGTCGACGAGGGCGAACTCCCACTCGACCCCGATGGTCGGCTGCGGCGACGCCTCGGAAGTCGATGGGGAAGGTGAGGTGCACGTCCTCATCGTAGGGACGAGGCACGGGTGCGACCATGGCTCCGTGGTGGACGATCCGCGCGAGCTCAACCTGACCATCGACCTGTGCCTGCGCATCGGCGAGGTGCTGCTGTCGTCGGGAGCCGGCGCGGCCGACGTCACCGCCACCATGCTGTCGGTCGCCTCCCATCTCGGCCTGCGGAACCCGGAGATCGACGTCACCTTCACGTCGCTGTCGATGAGCTACCAGCTCTCGCCCGAGGACCCGCCGGTGCTGATGATCCGCAACGTCAAGCACCGCGACATCGACTACGCCGACCTGACCCGGGTCGACCGGGTCGTCCGCGAGGTGCTCGCGGACGACCTCGACCTCTACCTCGCGCGCACCCGGATGGCGACGATCCTCTCGACCGGGCACCCGTGGCCACGCTGGTCGGTGACACTCGCCCGGGGGGTGATGTGCGCCAGCGTCGCGATCTTCCTCGGCGGCGACTGGCTGGTGGCGCTGATCGCCTCGGCCGCCGCCATGACGATCGACCGGTTGCAGCTGGTGATGGCGCGCCGACGGCTGCCGACGTTCTACCTCCGGGTCGCAGGCGGCCTGGTCGCGACCCCTCTTCGCGGTCGGCCTCGCGGCCACACCGATGAAGGCCGACCTGTCGCTCGTCGTGACCGCCAACATCGTCATGCTGCTGGCCGGCATCGGCTTCATGGGCGCCATCCGGGACGCGCTGACCGGGTTCTACGTCACCAGCGGCGCCCGCGTGATCGAGGCGCTGCTCGCCACCGCCGGGATCATCGCCGGCGTCAGTGGCGGCCTGTCGATCGCCGACGTGCTGGGCATCAACCTCGGCCAGCTGATCCCGGGCCGGTCGCTGGGCAACCACCCGGTCATCGCCGTCGTCGGAGCCGCCGTCTCGGCGGCCGCCTTCGCGTTCGCGTGCTACGCCCCCCGTCGCGCACTCCTGCCGATCGCGGCCACTGCGGGCCCGGCGACGCTGCTGCACGCCGTCGTCGGCGAGACCGGCTTCGGTCGCACGTGGGCGGCAGCGATCGGTGCCTTCACGATCGGCGTGGTGGCGTACGGCGTCGCGGGCCGTTTCCGGGTGCCGCCGCTCGTCGTCGCGGTCTCCTCGATCGTGCCGCTGCTGCCCGGGTTGTCGATCTACCGCGGGCTCTCGCTGCTCGCCGCCGGCGGCTCCGGCACCTCGCAGGGCATCGTCGCGATGATGACCGCCGCGTCCGTGGCGGTGGCGCTGGCGTCCGGTGTGATCCCGGGGGAGTACCTCGCACAACCCCTGAAGCGCGAGACCCGCCGCCTCGAGTCCCGCCTCGCCGGGCCGCGACTGGTCGGGCCGTTCAAGGCCTCTCGGTCCGGTCGCGGACGTCATGAGGATTGACTGTTCTGAACGAGCAGTCCTCATGACGTCAGCAGGTTGAGCCAGCGCAAGTGCGCCTTCCCGTCGTACGGCGCCACGCCTGCCTTCACCGCGACGAACAGCTCGTAAGCGCTGGCGCGAGCGGCAGCGACCACCTCGGGCGGATATCCGAAGGACACACGGTGCTCGAGGAACTCGTCCTCGTCGTCGATGAACACCTCGCCGGGGCCGGCGCTCCGGTTCTGCGGTGCGGACGTCGAGTCGACCGGAGGCTCGGGGGCCATCCGGATCACGTCGAGGTCGAGGTCGACCGTCCTCAGCACGTCACCGTCCCACACCGACGGGGTGCTGATGTCGATGTAGAGGTCGCACCAGATTCCGGGGGCATGGAACGTGGCGACCCAGTAGCCCGCGGCTGGCACCAGCGTCACCGCGTCGACCTCGGAGTCGAACGCGTAGCCCGGCCGTGAGTTGTGCGTGCGCGCGGGGAAGCCCAGCCACTCGCCGTACGCATCAGAGCCGAGCCAGACGCCGTCGAACTCCCAGTGCGGCCGGTCGCCCCACTTCGTCACCTCGACGCGGATCGGGTCACCGGAAGCGAAAGCCATGGGGACGAACCTAGGCGCCTCACCGCTGGCTGAGCAGGCGCGACCCGGCTGCGCGGCAAGGGGGTCGGCGACATACCGAACGTTTCTGCTGTCCCTGACGCCGTTCTGGCAACACAAACGCTCGGTATGTGAGGGTGCAGATGTTGGTGGCCAGCTCGAGGCGCCTTGGTTTCGACACGCTCGGCCGCAGGCGGCCTCGCTGCTCAACCAGCGGCGAGGAGCGCTACTGAGTGACCGCGGCGCGAGCAACGCGATGACGTCCCGGTAGCGCGAGCCGAGCAGCTTGGCGGCGTGGTGCATCAGGTGGGCGTCGATCCCGACGAGCACGCGCGCCCGGCCGGCGAGCGCACCCTTGAGGATGATCGCGGCGGCCTTGTCGGCGGGCATCCGGGCGAGCTTGTCCTCGAAGAGCGCCGTCAGCTTGTCGTGGTCCTCGCCCGCGGTGGTGCGACCGTTGCGGGCGATGCCGGTCCGGATCCCGCCGGGGTGGACGCTGGTGACGGTCACCGGGTGCTTGTTGATCAGCATCTCCTCGCGCAGCGCCTCGGTGAAGCCGCGGACGGCGTACTTCGTGGCGTTGTAGGCGCTCTGGCCCGGCATCGAGACCAGCCCGAAGAGCGAGGAGAGGTTGACGACGGCGCCGTCACCGGAGGCGATCAGGTGGGGCAGGAACTCCTTGGTGCCGTTGACGACACCGTTCAGGTTCACGCCCACGATCCAGTCGAACTCCTCGTAGGACATGGTCTCGAAGTCGCCGGTCATCGTGACCCCGGCGTTGTTGACGAGCAGGTTGACCCGTCCGAACTGACCCACCACGTCGACCGCCCACTGCGCCATCGCGGCCCGGTCGGAGACGTCGATGACGTCGCTGCGGACCTCGGCGCCGAGCTCCTTGACGATGTCGACGGTCTCGGCGAGGCCCTCGGGGTTCCAGTCCGAGATCGCGAGCAGCGCGCCCTGTTGGGCGGCCTGCCGGGCGATCTCGCGCCCCATCCCGGAGCCGGCTCCGGTGATGACGACGACCTTGTCCTGCAGCGTCTTGAGGCTCATGCGTTGGCTCCTTCGGTGATGCCGGCACGTGCCGGCTCGAGGTCGTAGCTGTCGGCGTCGAAGCGGGCCAGCAGCCGGCGGAAGGTGAAGGTGGCGCGCGGCCACAGGGTCGTGTTCTTGCCGTGCGCGTCGAGGTACCAGCTCGAGCAGCCGCCGGTGCTCCACACGGTGCGCTGCATGCGTCGGTGGAGATCGGCGTTCCACTCGTCCCGGGCCGCCTGCTGCGGCTCGACGGCGGCGATGCCCTGCGCGGACATCGTCTTCAGCGTGTCGACGATGTAGGCGACCCGGGACTCGATCATGAAGACCATCGAGCTGTGGCCCGGGCCGGTGTTGGCGCCGACGATCTGGAAGAGGTTGGGGAAGCCGCGCGTGGTGGTGCCCTTGTAGGAGGCCATCCCGTGCTCGGCCCACATGTCGGAGAGCGAGGTGCCCTCGCGCCCGCGGATGTGCTCGGCGATCGGCTGCTCGGTGGTCTGGAAGCCGGTGGCCACGACGAGCACGTCGATCGGTCGCTCGGACGCCGTCCGCGGTGACGACGGCGTCGCCGGTCACCTTGACGATCGGGTCGGTCACGAGCTCGACGTTGTCGGCCGCGAGCGCGGGGTAGTAGGTGTTGGAGATGAGGATCCGCTTGCACCCGATCTGGAAGGTCGGGGTCAGCTTCGCCCGCAGGTCGGGGTCCGTGACCGCCTTGGCTAGGTTGCCCAGCGCCAGCATCTTGGCCGGCGTGGCGAGCTTCGGGTTCCACACGAAGCCGGGAACGTAGAGCTCGCGCGCCCAGTAGATGCCCGTGCGGTAGGCCCTCTGCACGCCCGGGACGTGCTTGAACAGCAGCTTCTCGACGCCGGTGTAGCGACGGTCGTTGCGGGGCAGGACGTACGGCGCCGTACGCTGGTAGAGGTCGAGGTGGGCCACGTCCGGCTGGATCGCCGGGACGATCTGGATGCCCGAGGCGCCCGTGCCGATGACCGCGACCCGCTTGCCGCTCAGGTCGACGTCGTGGTTCCAGCGGGCGGAGTGGAAGATCTCGCCCCCGGAAGGTCTCGATGCCGTCGATGTCGGGCATCTTCGGCACGGACAGCCCACCGGAGCCCGAGATCAGCGTCTTCGCCACGACCTCGCCGCGGTTGGTGGTGACGTGCCAGCGCTGGGCGGCCTCGTCCCACCCGGCCTCGGTCAGCTCGGTGCCGAAGGCGAAGCGGTCGAGCGTGCCCGAGTCCTCGGCCACCTTCTGCAGGTAGGCCTCGATCTCCCGCTGGGGGAGAAGGACATCGACCAGCTCGGGTTGGGCGCGAAGGAGAAGGAGTAGAGCTGGCTCGGAACGTCGCAGGCGGCGCCGGGGTAGGTGTTGGCGCGCCGAGTGCCGCCGATGCCACCGTCCTTCTCGATCACCGGGGAAGTCGTCCCGGCCGGCCTCGGCCAGCTTGATCGCCGTACACAGACCGGCGAAGCCGGCGCCGATGACGAGATGGTCGACGGACGCGGGCAGGGGCGTGGTGCGCTGAGTCATGTGAGGAGACTATTGGCGTTATTGAATATCCGTCAATAGGATGTGTGCATGACCACTTCTCCGGCGCGGACCCGACTCTCGCCCGACGCCCGGCGCGCGCAGCTGCTGGAGCTGGGCGTGCAGCTGTTCGCGAGCCGCTCGGTCGACGAGATCTCCATCGACGTGCTGGCCGAGGAGGCCGGCGTCTCGCGCGGCCTGATGTACCACTACTTCGGCTCCAAGCAGGACTTCCGCCTCGCTGTCATCCGGCACGCCGTCGAGGACCTCGTCGAGAAGACCGCACCACCGGCCGAGGGGAGCCGCTGGAGCGGATGCTGGCCTCGCTGGGCGTCTACGTCGACTACGTCGTCGACAACGCCACCCTCTACCGCTCCCTCGTGCGGGCCGCCGCGGGCGGCACCGACGAGATCCGCGGGCTCTACGAGCAGGGCCGGTTCTGCCCTCACCGACCGCATCTTCCGTGAGGACGCCGTGGGGGAGATCGTCAAGGACACGCCCCAGTCGCGGCTCGTCGTACGCGCGTGGTCGGCGATGACCGAGGAGATGGTGCTCGCGTGGGCCGACGACCCGTCGGTGATGACCCGCGACGAGCTGCTGTCCGTGCTGGCCCTCTCCCTGCCCGTGCTCGTCGACCTCACCTGAGGGCGCGCGCAATCGGCTTGCGGCATACGCGAGAATGGTCCGGTTGTGCAGATCTCCTACCCGCCCGCGCTCCCGGTCTCTGCGCGCCGTGACGACATCGCGGCCGCCATTCGCGACCACGAGGTCGTCATCATCGCCGGCGAGACGGGCTCGGGTAAGACCACCCAGCTGCCCAAGATTCTGCTGGAAATGGGGCGCGGTGCCGGTGCTGCCAACGGGGGCAAGCTGATCGGGCACACCCAGCCCCGCCGGATCGCCGCCCGCTCCGTGGCCGAGCGGATCGCCGAGGAGCTCGGCACCGAGCTGGGGGACCCGGTCGGCTACAGGTGCGGTTCACGGACCGCACGTCTCGCCAGTCCAGGGGTCAAGCTGATGACCGACGGCATCCTGCTGGCGGAGCTGCAACGCGACCGCCAGCTCCGCAAGTACGACACGATCATCATCGACGAGGCGCACGAGCGCTCGCTGAACATCGACTTCCTGCTCGGCTACCTCAAGCGGCTGCTGCCGCGGCGGCCCGACCTCAAGATCATCATCACCAGCGCCACCATCGACGTCGAGCGGTTCGCCGAGCACTTCGACGCCCCGGTCATCGAGGTGACCGGCCGGACCTTCCCGGTCGAGGTGCGCTACCGCCCGCTGCTCGAGCTCCCGGAGGACGACGACGAGGGCGAGCCGATCCAGCGCGACCAGACCGAGGCGATCATCGCCGCGGTCCGCGAGCTGTCCGCCGAGGGGCCGGGCGACGTGCTCGTCTTCCTGCCCGGCGAGCGCGAGATCCGCGACACCGCCGATGCCCTCGACGCGCTCAAGAGCGACCGGCTCGAGGTCGTCCCGCTCTACTCCCGCCTGTCGGCCGCCGAGCAGCACCGGGTCTTCTCCAGCCACAACATGTCCGTACGCCGGATCGTGCTCGCCACCAACGTGGCCGAGACGTCGCTGACCGTGCCGGGGATCCGCTACGTCATCGACACCGGCGTCGCGCGGATCTCGCGCTACTCGCTGCGGACCAAGGTGCAGCGGCTCCCGATCGAGCCGATCAGCCGGGCGAGCGCCAACCAGCGCTCGGGGCGCTGCGGTCGCGTGGAGGCCGGCATCGCGATCCGGCTCTACGCCGAGGAGGACTTCGAGGGGCGCGCGGAGTTCACCGACCCGGAGATCCTGCGCACCAACCTCGCCAGCGTCATCCTGCAGATGACCTCGCTGGGCCTCGGCGACATCGCCCGCTTCCCGTTCGTGGAGCCGCCCGACCAGCGCAACATCAAGGCCGGTGTCGAGCTGCTCGAGGAGCTCGGCGCCCTCTCGACGCTGGTTGAGCAGCGAGCGCCAGCGAGCGTGTCGAAACCAAGTCCGCCTCCTGCCGGACCCACCCTCACCAACCTCGGCCGCCGCCTCGCCCGCCTCCCGATCGACCCGCGACTCGGCCGGATGATCCTCGAGGCCGAGCGCCTCGGCTGCGTGCGCGAGGTGATCGTCATCGCGGCCGCGCTCAGCCTCCGGGACCCGCGCGAGCGACCCGCGGAGATGCAGGCGCAGTCCGACCAGCAGCACGCCCGCTTCAAGGACGAGACGTCCGACTTCCTCACCTGGCTCAACCTGTGGCGCTACATCAAGGAGCAGCAGCGCGAGCTGAGCTCGAGCGCCTTCCGGCGGATGTGCAAGCGCGAGTTCCTCAACTACCTGCGCGTACGCGAGTGGCAGGACTTCGAGTCGCAGCTGCGCCGGGTGTGCAAGGAGATGAAGGTCGACCTCGGCCAGCCCGCCGACCTCCCCGACGGCGACGGCATCCACCGGGCGCTGCTCTCCGGGCTCCTCAGCCACATCGGAGCCCTCGAAGAGCGGGCCCAACCCGAAACAGGGCGAGCGCAAGCCGATGCGGGAGTACGTCGGTGCCCGCGGCGCCCGCTTCGCGATCTTCCCCGGCAGCGTCCTCAAGGGTCGCAACCCGGCCTTCGTGATGGCCGGCGAGCTCGTCGAGACGAGCCGCCTGTGGGGCCGTCAGAATGCCGCGATCAAGCCCGAGTGGGCCGAGAAGCTGGCCGGCCACCCGGTCAAGCGCACCTACTCCGAGCCGCACTGGTCGGCCAAGCGCGTCGCGGTGATGGCCTACGAGAAGGTCACGCTCTACGGCGTACCCCTCGTCGCGGACCGCCTCATCACCTTCGGCAAGGTCGACCCGGCGCTGTCACGCGAGCTGTTCATCCGGCACGCACTCGTGCAGGGGAGTGGCGCACGCGGCACGCCTTCTTCCACACCAACCGCGAGCTGCTCGACGAGGCGGAGGAGCTCGAGCACCGTGCCCGCCGGCGCGACATCGTGGTCGACGAGGAGACGCTCTTCGACTTCTACGACGCCCGCGTCGGGGCCGAGGTCGTCAGCGGCGCGCACTTCGACCAGTGGTGGAAGCGCGAGCGCCACAAGCGCCCCAACCTGCTCACCTTCGACCCGGAGATGCTCACCCACGCAGGCGCCGGCGAGGTCCGCGCGGCGGACTTCCCGACCAGCTGGCACGACTCCGACGAGGTCGGCCTGACCTTCCCGATCAGCTATCACTTCGAGCCCGGCCACGAGGACGACGGACTCACGATCGAGGTCCCGGTCGCCACCCTCAACCGGGTCGAGGCGACGGACTTCTCCCGGCTGGTGCCCGGCCTGCGCGAGGAGCTCGTCACCGAGCTGATCCGCAGCCTGCCCAAGAACCTGCGGGTCAACTTCGTCCCGGCTCCCAACAAGGCACGCGAGTTCCTCGCCGCCGTACCCGCCGGTGCGGAGCCGCTGCTCGACGCGCTCGAGCGCTACCTCGTCGGCCGGACCGGCATCGTCGTCCCGCGCGACGCGTGGGACTGGAGCAAGGTCCCCGGCCACCTGCAGCCGACGTTCAGGGTCGTCGACGAGGCCGGTGGCGAGGCTGCCCGTGGCAAGGACCTCGAGTCGCTCAAGGCACCGCTGCGGCCCAGCCTCGAGCAGGCGATCGCCGACGTGGCCGCCGACTCGGGCGTCTCCGCCACCGGCCAGACGAGCTGGACCTTCGGCACGATCGACGAGTCCTTCACCCAGCTGCGCGCCGGCCACGAGGTGCGCGGCTTCCCGGCCCTCGTCGACGAGGGCGGCACGGTCGGCCTGCAGGTGTGCCCGTCCGCCGCCGAGGCCGACGCACGCCACCGCCCGGGCGTACGGCGCCTCCTGCTGCTCGCCCTCGGCGGCTCGCCGACGGTGGACCAGCTGGGGCTCGACCAGTTCAGCCTGCTCGCGCTCGTCGGGTCGCCGTACCCGACCGTCGGGGAGCTGGTGGACGACGTCCGCGCCGCCGTGGTCGGCGACCTCGTCGATGCGCGTCCGGTCGTGCGTGACCAGACGGCGTACGACAAGCTCCCCGGTCGAGGCGAAGCGCGACCACACGGCCGCGGTGACGGCAACGATCCACGACGTGATCAAGGTGCTCGGCGCCCGGCGCGCGACCGACAAGGAGCTGTCCGGGCGGGCCGAGCTGCTGACCCTGCCGGCGCTGACCGACATGAAGGCGCAGGTGCAGCGGCTGATGTCGCGCGGCTTCATCGGCGAGGCGGGGGCGGCCCAGCTCCGCGAGTTCCCGCGCTACCTCGCGGCGGTGCAGCACCGTCGCGCCGGGCTCGACGAGCAGGTCGCGCGCGACCGGCAGCTGATGGACCAGATGGCCGACCTGCAGGACGCCTGGCTGCACCGGGTCGCTGCCCTGCCGCCGGGTCGGCCCCCGAGTGCGGGGCTGCGGGCGGTGCGGTGGCTGCTGGAGGAATATCGCGTGTCCCTGTGGGCGCAGCAGCTCGGCACCAAGGGCTCGGTCAGCGACCAGCGGATCCGCAAGGCCCTCGCCGCCGGATAGAAGACTTGTGGACCACGCCGCACCGGGAGCGCCTCACGGCGCGTGGCCGCTCGTAGCGGCTAATTTTGGGACCCGGGGCTGCCGCGATGCGGCGTGCTCCGGGGAGAGTCTACGTCGTGATTCCGCTCAGGCCAGCGAACCGCGGAGCTCGAGGTGGCCCGCCGCCTCGAGCTGCTCGGAGAGCGTGAGCATCCTCACGGTCGCCTCGTGGTTGGCGCCGGCGTGGGCGGCCCGCCCGGTGGCGACGACGCGGGCGAAGGCGGCGGCGCGGAGCAGGGTGACGGCGAAGTCGGCGACGATGCCGCGCAGCACGTCATCGATCATCGACTTCACCTCGTCGGGGCCCGGCGGGTCGGCGACGCCTGCGACCACGCGTGCGACCCGGGCGCCGGCCAGCCCGGCGTCGTACTCCGCGGCGACCTCCACCGGCGACCGGTGCACCCACGCGCGCAGGACGTAGAGCCGCCACAGGCAGCCGGCGAGGCTGTCCGCCGGAGCGCCGGACCAGACCTCGGCCAGCGTCTCGAGGCCCTCCGTGTCGGCGAGGTGCAGCACCCGCTCGATGAGGTCGCGGTCGTCCGCGCCCTGCGCTCCACGGACCAGCAACGTGGCCGCGAGGTCGCCGGCCTCGCGGACCGCGGCCGGGTCGGCGCCACCGGTGAGGTCCTCGAAGAAAGCCGCGCCCGGGACGCGCGGTCGGTGGTGTCGGGGCGCATCCGAGTCGGCCATCCCATCACTGTAGGAGCCCTTCCCTATGCTCGGCGCCATGGCCGACACCTATGCACCCGAGATCGACGGCGAACCCGATCCCGGCGAGGTGGTTTGGGCGTGGGTGGCCTACGAGGACGACCCGTCCCGGGGCAAGGACCGGCCGGTGCTGGTGCTGCGCGCCGTCGACGACGGGTGGCTCGGGCTCTACTTCACGAGCAAGGACCACGACCGTGACGCCGCCGACGAGGCGACCCACGGCCGCTTCTGGATGGACGTCGGCAGCGGTGCCCGGGACTCCAAGGGCCGCCCGAGCGAGGTCCGGCTGGATCGGCTCGTCCCGCTGACGCGTGATGGCGTACGGCGTGAAGGAGCCGCCCTCGATCCCGCCGTGTTCGCCCGGGTGGTCGAGGCCGCGGCCGGTCACACCGCGTCGTGACCGTAAGGTTGCCTCGGTCAAGGATGCGACGGTTCATGGGACGTAGGGGAAGCGGGCGAAGATGACGCGACGGCTGATGGCGATGACGTCTGCGTTGGTGCTGAGCCCGGGTCTCGCGGCGTGCTCCGACGACCAGCCGCCGCCGCGGGAGAAGCCGACCGCCAAGCCGACCACGGTCGAGGAGCCCGGGACGTTGACCTTCGGCGCCTTCGGCCAGCCGGCCGAGCTCAAGGCCTTCGACCGGGTCGTCGACTCGTTCAACGCGTCGTCGCAGGCGCGCCACGTCGAGCTCGTCACCCGGAACAACCACGAGCAGGCACTCGAGGCGGTCCTCGCCGGCGAGGCGCCCGACGTCTTCCTGACACCTCGTCGTGACCTGATGGAGCTCGCCGAGAGTGAGTCGACCCGGCCGGTCAGCCTCCTGCTCGACGAGCGCGGCATCGACTTCGGTGACCGCTATTCACGCGACGCACTCGATGCGTTCTCCTACGACGACGACCTCCAGTGCATGCCCTACTCGGTGTCCCCGATGGTCATGTACTTCAACACCGAGCACGTCGACTTCGAGAAGATGGAGCGTCGGGGCCTCGACGTGCCCACCGTGTCATCCGAGGGTGTGCGCAGCGACCGCTGGACGCTCGCGGAGTTCGCCGCCGCCGCCCAGTTCGCGACGCGTCGCGGCAAGGTCGACGGGGTGTGGATCGAGCCGACCCTGCGCGGGCTCGCGCCGTTCATCTACTCCGGTGGCGGCCATCTCTTCGACGACGACTCCGACCCCACGTCGCTGGACTTCGCCGACGACAGCACCCGCTCCGCCCTCGAGCAGACGCTGACGATCCTGCGCGACACGACGCTGACACCGAGCGTCGACGAGCTGCGCAAGTCCACCTCGTTGCAGCTCTTCAAGCGCGGCAAGCTCGCCATGATCGCCGGCTTCCGCGACCTCGTCCCCGAGCTGCGCGCCGTCGAGGACCTCTCCTTCGACACCATCTCGATGCCCGTCATCGAGACCCCGGCGACCGTCGGCGACATCGACGGCCTGTGCATCTCCGCCGACACCGAGGTCGTCAACGACGCGGCTGACTTCCCGGCGTACGCCGTCTCGGACGCCGCCCTCGAGATCGTCACCCGCACGGGCTACATCGTCCCGGCCAACACCGAGGTCGCCGGCTCCGAGGCGTTCCTGTGGCCCGGCCGCGAGCCCGAGCACGCCACCGTCTTCAACTCCGCCATCCGTGGCATGGTGATCCCGCCGCTGCTCACCACCGGTGCCGACACGGAGGCCGCCGTCTCCCCCTGCTCGACGACCTCGTCACCAGCCCGGGTGTGCTCGACCTCGAGCTCGCCACCGAGGAGATCGACAACGCCTCGCGCGCCGTCCTCGACCCGGAGTCGGTGACCGAGTCCCCGTCCCCGACCGAGTCGCCCACCGAATAGCCGACCGGGCACAAAGTTCCGCCGGGCAGGCATCGACCGGTCACAAAGTACGGAACTTTGTGCCCGGTCGGCTCACTCGGACTCGGGCGGTGGCTCGACGTCGCCGGCCAGCACCGCACCGGTGAGGGCGCCGGTGACCAGCTCCAGCTGCCACGGACCGCGCCGTAGCCGGCCAGCTGGTTGCGCAGCTCGTCGGCCAGCACGGCGGGCTCTCGGCTGGTGGGCGGCGACCACATGGCGCGGCGGACGAAGTCGGGGGTGAGGAGGTTCTCCACCGGCAGGTGGTGCTCCTCGGCGAGCGTGAGCATGGACGCGCGCCGCCTTGAACCGGCGATCGGCGACGATGTCGCGGTCGGCCCACATGCGCGGGTGCGGAGGCCCGTCGACGCGCGGGGTGCGGGTCGGCATCTCGTCCTCGGGCATCGCGAGCGCCGCGGCCGGGGCGTCGACCCGGGCGCGGGAGTAGCGGTCGGCGCCGCGACCGTGGAAGCCGGGCGTGCCCATCAGGGCCGTGCGGTCGGCGGGCAGCGCGGTCGCCGCCGCCACGATGGCGGCGTCGGGGATGACACGACCGGGAGTGACGTCGCGACGGGCGGCGATCTCGTCGCGGGCCTCCCACAACGCCTTGGCCGCCGCGAGCGAACGACGGCCGCGGAGCCGATGGACCCCGGACGTACGGCGCCGGGCGTCCTGTCGCACGGTCGGCTCGAAGTCGAGCAGGTGGTCGAACTCCTGCTGTGCCCACTCGGTCTTGCCGGCCTCGTCGAGCGCGGCCACCATCAGCTCGCGCAGCTCGAGGAGCACCTCGACGTCGAGGGCGGCGTAGTCGAGCCGGGCCTTGGGCAGCGGGCGGGTCGACCAGTCGGCGGCCGAGTGCTCCTTGCGCATCCGCTGGCCCAGCTGGGTCTCGACCGGGGTGGCCGGGCCGACGCGCGGGTAGCCGAGCAACCGGCCGGCGAGCTCGGTGTCGAACAGCGACGCGGGTCGCAGGCCGACCTCGCGCAGGCACGGCAGGTCCCGGGTCGCCGCGTGCAGGATCCACTCGGTGCCCTCCAGTGCCTCCTGCAGCGGGGCCGGGTCGTCGAAGGCGATCGGGTCGATCAGCCGTGTCCCGGCACCTTCGCGGCGCAGCTGGATCAGATAGGCACCGCGGAGTAGCGGTAGCCCGAGGCTCGCTCGGCGTCGATCGCGACCGGTCCGGTGGCCGCGCCCAACGCCGTACACGCCGCTTCGAGGGCCTCGACGGTCTCGACCACGTGGGGCAGGCCGTCGCGCAGGGTCAGCAGGGGGCGAGCTCGACCTCGGGAGCGGGGGCGTCCTCGGACTGTGTGTCGGGGGTGTCGTCCATCGTCACGAGCCGCGCTGACCGCGCCGGCTCGGGATCGCCGTGACGCCCTCGGGCACGGGCGGGAGACCTGCCGCCGTGCACAACAGCTCGGCCCACGCCTCCACGTGCGGCCCGACGTCCAGCGGCTGGTCCTCGTCCTTGGCGACGGGGGTCCGGGACGCGCGGACCTCGATCTGCGCGGTGCCCTCCTCGTCGGACATGCCACCGAAGCTCTCCGTCGACACGCTCGTGACCGTCCCGGACATCTCTGCGTAGGCCGCACCGTGGGCGTCGAGGGCCTCGGCGAGCCACGACCAGCCGACCGCGGCCAGCATCGGGTCGGCGATCAGCTCGGGGTCGATCTCGGCGCGGGCATAGGCGACGCAGCGGAACGTGCCGTTCCAGGGCGTCGTTGCCCGCCGGGTCGTGCAGCAGGATCAGGCGACCGGTGCCGAGGTCGACGTCGTCCACCGTGACGTCCGCGGACAGTGCGGAGGAGTACGGCGCAATGCGCTGTGGCGCCGGCATCTCCTCGCAGAAGACCTCGGGGCGGACGGCGGCTGAGCGCATGCTGGCGACAGCCGCGCGGAACTCCGCGGGGCCGGCACCCGTCTCCGGATGCGTCTCATGACGCGCCACCATGGCCCCAGAGTAGGTCAGTGGCGCCGGATGGCGATGTGCCGCCACGCCGCCTGACCTGCGAAGATTCGCCCGTGACAGCTCCTGCCTCCAGCCCGCTCGCCCGCAGCGCCTTCCCCGGCCGCCGCCCGGGGCGAGACTCCCAGCCACACCCCCGTCTGGTTCATGCGTCAGGCGGGCCGCTCGCTGCCGGAGTACCTCAAGATCCGCGAGGGCGTCGGCATGCTGGAGTCCTGCATGGACGCCGATCTCGTCACCGAGATCACCCTGCAGCCCGTGCGCCGCTACGGCGTCGACGCGGCCATCTTCTTCTCCGACATCGTGCTGCCGCTGAAGGCGGTGGGCGTCGACCTCGACATCAAGCCCGGCATCGGTCCGGTCGTCGCGTCGCCCGTGCGGACCCCGGCCGACGTGGCGGCGATCCCGGACCTGACGGCCGAGCACGTCCCCTTCATCACGCAGGCCGTCCGTCAGCTCGTGGCCGAGCTCGGCGGCACACCGCTGATCGGGTTCGCCGGCGCGCCGTTCACGGTCGCGTCCTACCTCGTCGAGGGCGGTCCCTCCAAGGAGCACGCCAAGACCAAGGCGATGATGTTCGGCGCCCCGGACGTCTGGGACGCCCTGATGCGCAAGATCGGCGGCATCGCCGCGGACTACCTCCGCATCCGGGTCGAGGCCGGCGCCAGCGCCGTACAGCTCTTCGACTCCCGGGCCGGTGCCCTCACCCCGGGCGACTACGCCGAGCACGTGATGCCGCACTCCGCTCGCGTGCTGGCGTCGGCCGGGGAGCTCGGCGTGCCCCGCATCCACTTCGGTGTCGGCACCACCAACCTGCTCGGCCTGATGGCCGAGGCGGGCGCCGACGTGGTGGGCATCGACTGGCGTACGCCGCTGGCAGACGGCATCGCACGCGTCGGCGACCGGGTCGTCCCGGGGCAACCTCGACCCGACCCCCGGTCTTCGCCCCGACCGACGTGATGACCGCTCGCGCCGCCTCGATCATCGAGGAGGGGCGAGCGGCCAAGGGGCACATCTTCAACCCGGGCCACGGCGTGATCCCGTCGACCGACCCCGGCCAGCTGAAGGCGCTCACGGAGTTCGTGCAGGCCTACCCGATCTGAGCCTCACTCATAGTCGTTGATCGCGCGCACGGTGAGCGCGACCATCACGGCCATGGCGACCGCGACGACGGCGAAGCCCTTGCCGAGCACGGCCCACTGGAACGACGGGTCGAGCACCAGCGACCCGGCTGCCTCCATGAGGTAGGTGACCGGGTTGAAGGAGGAGGCGATCTCCATCAGCGGGCTGAGCTGGTCACGCGGCACGAAGTTGGGCGTGATGAACAGCAGCGGGAAGAACACCATGCTGCCGGCCTGCGTCGCGGCCGCGCTGCGGCTCTTGAGCGCGACCAGCTGCATGAAGCCGCTGAACACCACCGCCCACAGCGCGATCAGGACCAGCAGGACCGCGAACCCGGTCACGCCGCCGGCGATGCGCACCCCGAACGGCAGCGCCACCGCCACCATCAGTGCGGTCAGGACGAGGCTCTTCACGCCCTCGGACCAGAGCCGGCCGAAGACGATCGAGACCCGCGAGATCGGGGCAGCCCGCAGCTTGTCGAAGTAGCCGCCCTCGATCTCCTCGACGAGGAAGAGCGCGGAGCTGCCGAACGACGCAGCCGGGAGCAGCGACGTGGGGAGCTGGAATGCGGCATAGCCCCGGCCCTGCAGGAAGGCCGTGGTGTCCGACCGGAAGATCTCCGAGACCCGGCCGGTGTTGACCACCGGGAAGAACAGCGGGATGAAGATCGTCGGGATCAGTGCGTCGGGGGTGCGCAGGGACTCGCGCACGGCCCGCCCGCCGAGAACGGTGGTGTCACTCATGCCCGGACCTCCTGTACGTCGCCGGCCACCCGGGCACGGCTGCGCCCCGTGGCATCGAGGAACACGTCGTCGAGCGTGGGGGCGATGCCGTCGCCGCGGCGGCGACCCAGCTCGTCCTTGAGTGCGGCGGGCGACCCCTGCCGCACGATGAGGCCGTCGTCGATGATCGCGACGTCGTCGCAGAGCTGGTCGGCCTCCTCGAGGTACTGGGTGGTGAGGAAGACGGTCGTGCCCTGCTCGTTGATGCGACGGACCTCCTCCCAGATCGTCAGCCGGCTGGCCGGGTCGAGGCCGGTGGTCGGCTCGTCGAGGAAGAGCACCTCGGGTCGGTGCACGAGCGCCGACGCGAGGTCGAGCCGGCGCTTCATGCCGCCGGAGTAGCCCTTCACGTTGCGATCGGCGGCGTCCTCGAGCTCGACGAGCCGCAGCAGCTCCTCGGTCCGCGCCACGGCTTCGGCCGCGGACAGGCCGTAGAGCCGGCACTGCAGCCGGAGCAGCTCGCGCCCCGTCTGGCGCGGATCGAGCCCGGCCTCCCGGAGTGCGACGCCGATGCGGCGGCGTACGCCGTCGGGATCAGCCGCGACGTCGACCCCCGCGACCCGGGCCGAGCCCGAGGTGATGGTCATCAGCGTCGTGAGCATCCGCACGGTGGTGGACTTCCCGGCGCCGTTGGGGCCGAGGAATCCGAACACGGAGCCGGCCGGGATGGCCGGGTCGATGCCGCGCACGGCGTCGACCTCACCGCCCTTTCCCCGGTAGCGCTTGGCGAGGGCGGTGGCCTCGACAGCGAGCGTCATGAGTGTCTCCTTCTGGTCTGGGTGGTGGTCCGATTCCTCGAGTGTGGCGGTGGAGCAGGACAGGTCCTGTCCTCTGTCATAAATTGATGTCCACAGTGAGTACATCGGAATGTCTTCACTGTAGACTTCGACCATGACCGAGGCAAGAGGCAGCTATCACCACGGCAACCTGCGCGAGGAGCTGGTGCGGGTCGCCCGCGACCTCGCGCGCAGTGACGGGGCCGAGGCCATCGGCCTGCGGGAGGCCACCCGGCGGGCCGGCGTCACCGCCCGTGCGGCCTACCGGCACTTCGCCGACCGCGACGCGCTGGTGATCGCGGTCGCAGTCTCAGTGCTCGACGAGATGGCCGAGACCATCGCCGCCCGGCAGGTGGGGCAGGACGAAGGAGCCGCGATGCTGACCGCCGTCGGAGAGGGCTACATCGCCTTCGCGCTCGACGAGCCCGGCTGGTTCGACGTCGCGTTCTTCGCGATGGGGGAGAAGCTGCAGCCGGGCGGCCAATCGCCGTACACGCTGCTCGAGGAGGCGCTGGCGGCACTGGTCGCGGAGGGGCGGCTCGCCCCCGAGCGGGTCGATGATGCCGTCATGACCTGTTGGTCGGGGGTGCACGGCTTTGCGACGCTGACGTCGCGGGGTCCGCTGCGCGCGCTGCCGCGGGAGACGATCGACGACCGGGCGCGTCGTCGTCGCCGACTTGGTCGCGGCCGTCACCCGACGCCCCACGCCGGCTAGCGGTGAGTGACCCACATTTTCAGCTTGGGCAATGTGGCTGGCTGACCGCCGCTCTGGCGAGTCGTCGCGGGTCAGTCCTTGGGGACGGTCTTCCGGGCAGGTCGCGTCCGGGTGGTGACGGTGACCTTCGGTGTGGCGGGAGCTGCGGGAGCCTCGGGGGCTCGACGGCCTCGGCTGGTCTGGCCTTCGCGGTCTTCTTCGCCGCCGGAGCCTTCTTCGCTGCGGCCGGGGGCTTGGCTGCAGCAGCCTTGCGCGTCGACTTGAGCCGCACCTCGAGCCGCTTCGCGTCGTCGCCGCGTCTCGAGGTAGGGCTGGGCCGCGACCAGCGCCGTGAGCTTGCTGTGCCCGAAGTTGCGCGGGTCGAAGGACGCGTGGGTGCGGGTGAGGTGGTTGCCGATCTGCGACACCGTCACCCAGCCGTCCTCGTCGGCCATCGCGTTGATCGCCTTCGTGAGGGCGCTCTGCAGGTTGAGGGAGGGCGCCTCCTCGGCCGTCTTCTCGTCCGAGGGCTTGTCCTCCGACTCCTCGGATCCCTCCGAGCCCTCGGCCATCAGCACCTCGAGGGCGATGAACCGGTCGCACGCGTTCTGCAGCGATGACGGCGTCGTCTTGCGGCCGAGGCCGTAGACCTTCTTGCCCGACTCGCGCAGTCGTAGCGCGAGGCTGGTGAAGTCGCTGTCGCTGCTGACGATCGCGAAGGCCTCGACGTTGTCGGCGTAGAGCAGGTCCATCGCGTCGATGATCAGCGCCGAGTCGGTCGAGTTCTTGCCGGTGGTGAACGCGGTCTGGTGCATGGAGCGGATCGCCCGCGCGTTGAGCTGTGTGGTCCAGCCCTTCAGCTGCGGAGAGGCGAAGTCGCCGTACGCACGCTTGATGGTGGGCGTGCCGTACTTCGCGACCTCCTCCAGCAGTGCCTCGGCATACTTCGCGGACGTGTTGTCGGCGTCGATCAGGACGGCGATGCGGGTGCCCCCGTGGAGGTCGGATTCCATGGGGCGACCATAGTCGCGCCGCTCCTGTACTTGCGGCGGTGAGTGACCCACATTCCCCGTGCGGAAAATGTGGGTGGGTCACCGCTGGCCGGGCGTGTTTGGCGCGACACGAGGTACGGCGGTGGCTGACCCACCTTCCAGCGTCGTGAAATGTGGCTCACTCACCGCTGTGAGGTGAGTGAGCCGGAGACGTCAGGCTGAGGCCCGGCTCCGATAGGCACTCGCGTGCCGCACCAGCGCGGACTGGAGGTCGCGCAGCTGGGCGGGCACGTGCTCGGCGTTGCGCCGCAGCATCAGCAACGAGACGGTCGTGCCGTCGCCGTGGATCGGGCGGGTGGTGATGACGCCGGCGGTCACGAGGGGGTCGGCGGAGATGGAGTAGTCCGGCAGGATCGAGATGCCCAGACCCTCGGCCACCATCGCCTTGCCCATCTCGGCGCCGTCGGTGGCGTACGTCGTGGGGGGCATCGTC
Source organism: Nocardioides sp. B-3 (assembly GCF_024703895.1). Lineage (GTDB taxonomy): Bacteria > Actinomycetota > Actinomycetes > Propionibacteriales > Nocardioidaceae > Nocardioides. The sequence continues at coordinate 979,725 of NZ_CP087968.1, read as the reverse complement.
CCCGCGAAGAGCCGGTGCGCGAAGCGGTGCATGACGTAGCCGGGCCGCATCGCGACGAAGTGCTGCTCGCGGAGCTGCGCCACGGTCACGTGGTCGCCCGCGGCGAGCGGGTGGTCGGTGCGCAGGCACGCGACCGGCTGGCCGTGGATCAGCTCGCTCGCGACCAGCCCGACCGGGACGTCGTCGCCGGGCAGCACGTTGACCGTGCCGAGGTCGAGGGTGCCCTCGGCCAGTCCCCGGTGGATCTCGGCCTGCTGGGCGTTGATCACCTCGACGCCACCGGTGTCCTGCAGGGTGCGCAGGTCGCGCAGTGCGGGCACCAGCAGGGTGGAGGACGCCGTGTTGACCGTGCCGATCCGCAGCTCCCGGACCCGCACGGCCCGGTCGCCGGCGGCCCGGCGGGAGCCGGTCGACCGACTCGAGCACCTCGCTCATGTGCTGGAGCAGGTCGAGCCCCTGCCGGCTGATCTTCGATCCGGAGCGACGGCGATCGATGAGGGTCAGGCCGAGCTCGCGCTCGAGCTTGGTGACCGCCTCGCTGAGCGCAGGCTGGGAGATGTGCAGGGCCTCGCTGGCCCGGCGCAGCGACCCGTGCTCGGTGACGGCTGCGACGTACTCGAGCTGTTCGATGCGCATCTGCGCTCCTTCGTGCCACGGGTGCGCCGCACCCCTTGTCGGGAAAACCTGTCAGCGGTTGTCACCGGTTGGCGGCTCCGTCTGGCTAAAGTCTATTAAAACAGTAGCAATAACCTACATTTGCTCTCGCCCTCCCCCAAGGAGCCGTCCATGACGACACAAGCAGCGCAGACCACCACCCAGCAGTCGCAGGTCTCCCAGTGGGGCGACGGCCCCAGCAGCCCCGAGGGCTGGGTGGACCGAGCCCGCGAGGTGGCCACCCTGCCCGGCGATCGACGCGGTCGAGCGGGACCGCGCCAACCAGACGCCGTACGACGAGGTGACGCTGCTCAAGGACTCCGGGCTCGTCACCCTCCTCGGCCCGGTGGCCCACGGGGGAGGAGGTCAGGACTGGACCACGGCACTGCGAGTCATCCGGGCGGTCTCGGCCGGCGACGGCTCGATCGGACAGCTGCTCGGCTACCACTACCTCTGGGCACGGGCGGCGCGACTCGTCGGAACGACCGAGCAGATCGAGGCCGTCGAGCAGGCGGCGACCGCACAGCAGTGGTTCTACGGCGGCGCGGTCAATCCCCGCGACAGCGACCTCACGATCCGCGTGGAGGGCGACGAGCTGGTCTTCAGTGGCCAGAAGTCCTTCTCCACCGGCGGCCGGGTCTCCGACGTCACGGTCCTCGAGGGCGTCATCGACGGCACCGAGAACCATGTGTTCGCCATCGTGCCGACCGACCAGCCGGCCATCCGCTTCCACGGCGACTGGGACAACCTCGGCCAGCGGCTGACCGAGAGCGGCGGCGTCACCATCGACGGCGTGCGGGTCCCGTGGGAGTCCGCCGCGGGCTACGTCAACGGTCCTGACGGCTGGGCCTTCGTGCCGCGCACCTACAACACCCTCAACGTGCCGCTGATCCAGCTGATCTTCGCCAACCTCTACCTCGGCATCGCCCGGGGAGCGCTGGCCACGGCGGCGACCTACACCCGCGAGCGCACCCGTCCCCCGGCCCTACACGCCCGATGCCAAGCAGCGCGGGGCGGACGAGTTCCACGTCCCGGGAGACCTATGGCGACCTGCAGTCGCGGCTCTGGGCGGCAGAGGCCCGGCCGAGCGGGCCGCGGGCGAGATCGAGGACATCAACGAGCACGCCGACACCGTCACGCCCCAAGAACGCGGCCGGGCCGCCGTGATCATCGCCGCCGCCAAACAGGTCGCGATCGACATCGGTCTCGAGGTCGGCACTCGGATCTTCGACGTGACCGGTGCGCGCGCGACGGCCTCGTCCGTCGGCCTCGACATCTTCTGGCGCAACATCCGCACCCACAGCCTGCACGACCCGATCGCGCACAAGCGCGCCGAGGTCGGCCGAGTTCGCCCTGCTCGGGGAGATCCCCGAGCCCACCTCGGTACACCTGAGGAGCCCTGTCATGACGACTCTTGACTCCCGGCCCGAGACGCACAACGTCGTCGGCCGGCCAGCGCACGACACCCCGCTCCTGCGGCAGCTGCGCGTGGAGTGGGCGCCGTTGCTCACCGAGATCGCTGCCGGCACCCTGCAGCGCGAGCTCGACGGCGAGCTTCCCGTCGACGCCGTACGGCGCCTCAAGAAGATCGGCTTCGGCGCGGTCCGGGTGCCGGACGAGCACGGCGGTCGCGGCGCGACGATCTCCGAGCTCACCCAGCTCTGGATCGAGCTGGCGGCCGTCGATGCCAACCTGCCGCAGGCCTTTCGCGGTCACTTCGCGCTCGCCGAGGACCGCGTCTGGCAGCACGAGCGCGGCCACGACCAGCGCGTCTGGTTCGAGCGTTTCGTGGCGGGTGAGATCGCCGGCAACGCCCGGTCGGAGACCGGCTCCACCGCGATCGACACGCAGCGCACGACCCCCGGCGCCGCTCGAGGGCGGCGACTTCCGGCTCGACGGCACGAAGTACTACACGACCGGCAGCATCTTCGCCGAGTGGGCCGACGTCTATGTGCGCGTCGTCAACCGCGACCGGCCGGACGAGGCCGACGACGACTACGCCATCGCGATCGTCGACACGCGCCACGGGGGTGTGAGTGTCGTCGACGACTGGAACGGCTTCGGGCAGCGGGGGACGGGCAGCGGCACCACGACGTTCGACAATGTCCGAGTGCCGGCCGCCAACGTGCTGCCGTTCGCGGAGCGCTTCCCCTACCAGACCGGGCTCTACCAGCTGAACCTCCCGGCGACGCTCGCCGGGATCGGCCGTGGCGCGCTCAACGACGTCGTCGACCGGGTCCGTGCGCGCACCCGCAACTACTCGCACGCCAACGCCGCGCGGGTGCGCGACGACGCACAGGTGCTCGCGCGCATCGGCGAGATCGCCGCCGCGGTGTATGCCGCCGAGGCGACCACGCTGCGGGTCGCGGCCTGCCTGCAGGCGGTCTCGGAGATCCCGTCCCACCACCACCACGACGTCGCGGCCGCCGTCGAGGCCGCGGAGGTCGAGTCGGCGGCCGCCCGTGTCGTGGTGACCGAGCTGGTGCTCAAGGCGACCAGCGACCTGTTCTGACACCCTCGGAGCCTCGGCGACCGCGCGCTCCGAAGGGCTGGACCGGCACTGGCGCAACGCTCGCACCGTGTCCTCGCACAACCCGCGCATCCTCAAGTCGCGCGTGGTCGGTGCGCACGTCGTGAACGGGACGCCTCCGCCGTACGCCCGGGCGATCGGCGGCACCCGCCGCACGCAGGAGTGGCCGCGACCGACGTGACAGACGAGACCTTGCACACCCATTTCCCCCAAGAGGAGACACCCATGACCACATCCGCACCGCTGCAGTTCGCCTACTGGGTGCCCAACGTCTCCGGAGGTCTGGTGATCTCCGACATCGAGCAGCGCACGAGCTGGGACTACGACTACAACAAGCGGCTCGCCCAGACCGCGGAGGACAACGGCTTCGACTACGCCCTCACCCGGGTGCGCTACACCGCGTCGTACGGCGCCGCCTACCAGCACGAGGCCACGTCGTTCAGCCTCGCGCTGCTGCTCGCGACCGAGCGGCTCAAGGTGATCTCGGCCGTCCACCCCTACATGTGGCACCCGGGCGTGCTGGCGAAGTTCATCGCCACGGCCGACCACCTCTCCAACGGCCGGGCCGCGATCAACGTCGTCTCCGGCTGGTTCAAGGACGAGGCCGTGAACATGGGCGTCAACTGGCTCGAGCACGGTGAGCGCTACCGGATGGCCGAGGAGTTCATCTCCTACATCCGCGAGATCTGGACCAAGGACGGCGCCGCGTTCTCGGGCGACTTCTTCCAGCTGCACGACTTCGACATGAACCCGAAGCCGCTGGCCCTCGATGGGCGCCCGACTCCGGAGATCTTCCGGGGCGGCAACTCGGGCGTGGCCCAGTCGATGGCCGGTCGGGTCAGCGACTGGTACTTCGCCAACGGCAACACCCCCGACGGCATCGCCGAGCAGATCGCCGGCGTCAACGCCTCCGCGAAGCAGGCCGGTCGCACGGTGAAGGTCGGCGTCAACGGCTTCATGGTCGCCCGCGACAACGAGGCCGAGGCGCACGCGACGCTCGAGGAGATCATCGCCAAGGCCAACCCCGAGGCGGTCGAGGGCTTCGGCGGCGCGGTCAAGCAGGCCGGCCAGTCGACGGCGGACAAGAAGGGGATGTGGCAGGACTCCGACTTCCGCGACCTCGTGCAGTACAACGACGGCTTCCGCACCGGGCTGGTCGGCACCCCTGAGCAGGTGGCGCACCGGATGCTCGAGTTCAAGCGTCGAGGCGTCGACCTCTTCCTGCTCGGCTTCCTGCACTTCCGGGAGGAGGTCGAGTACTTCGGCGCCAAGGTGCTGCCGATCGTGCGCGAGCTCGAGGCGGCGGAAGCGGAGAAGGACGTCGCATGACGGCCCCGGCACACGCGCCCGTCGTGAGCCCGACCTGGACCAGCGAGGACGCCGTCTCGGTCGCCCGCACGCTGGCCGCGCACTTCGCCGAGGGCGCATCGCGGCGAGACGCCGAGCGGATCCTGCCCGGCGCCGAGCTCGACCGGCTCGCAGAGTCGGGGCTCCTCGCGATCACCGTCCCGCAGGAGTACGGCGGTCCCTGAGCTGCCCGCCGTCACCCCCGGCCGAGGTCTTCCGGATCCTCGCGGCCGGCGACCCGAGCATCGCGCAGGTCCCGCACAGCCACTTCGTGTACGTCAACGCGATGCGCGAGCAGGGGACCCCGGCGCAGCAGGAGTTCTTCTTCGGCGAGGTGCTGGCGGGGAAGCGCTTCGGGAACGCGCAGTCGGAGATCGGGACGAAGCACGTGCGCGACATCCGCACGACGCTGCAACCCTCGGAGGTTGAGGGGTCCTACCTCCTCACCGGCACCAAGGGCTACGCCACCGGCGCGCTCTTCGCCGACTGGATCCCGGTGCTCGCGCACCTCGACGTCGACGGACCGCTCCACGTCGCCCGGGTGGAGCGCACCGCAGAAGGCGTCACCGTCATCGACGACTGGGACGGCATGGGCCAGCGCACCACCGCGTCCGGCACGGTCGAGCTCGTCGACGTGCGCGTCACCGCGGACCGCATCACGCCCCGGCACCTGACCTTCGACCGCCCGCAGACGTACGGCGCCTTCGCCCAGCTCCTGCACTCGGCGCTCGACGTGGGGATCGCGCGCGCGGCGATCGAGGAGGCGGCGGAGTTCGTGCGTACGAAGAGCCGCCCGTTCCCCGATGCCGGGGTCGACCGCGCGGGCGACGACCCGCTGGTCGTGCATGCCCTCGGGCAGATGGAGGTCGCCGTACGCGGGGCAGAGGCGTTGCTGCGCGAAGCGGCCCGCGCCGTCGACGTCGCCAACGCCGACCTCACCGCCGAGACGGCCGGCGCCGCCAGCCCGGCGGTCGCTGCGAGCCGTGCGTCGTCGACCGCGGCCTCGGTCGACGTCACGAGTCGGCTGTTCGAGGTCGCGGGCACTCGCTCCGCCCTGCGCGGGCTCAACCTCGACCGGCACTGGCGCAACGCGCGCACGCACACGCTGCACGATCCCGCGGCGTGGAAGGTGCAACACCTCGGGCGGTGGGTCGTGGATCGCACGCTCCCGCCCAACCACGGACAGCTCTGAGAGGCATGACATGAAGTTCCACTGGTTCCTCCCCACCAACGGCGGCGACGGGCGGCACGTCGTCAGCGGCGGCCACGGCGTCGCGCACGGCGCGGCCGGCCGGCCGGCGAGCGTGCCCTACCTCGGGCAGGTCACGCGCAGCGCCGAACAGCTCGGCTTCGAGGCCGCGCTGACGCCCACGGGTGCGTGGTGCGAGGACGCGTGGCTGACCACCGCCATGCTCAGCTCCGTCTCGGAGCGGCTGAAGTTCCCCGGTCGCCTTCCGGCCCGGCCTCACCTCCCCGACGCTGGCCGCGCAGATGGCCGCCACCTTCCAGAACCTCTCGGGCGGGCGGCTGCTCCTCAACGTCGTCACCGGCGGCGAGAGCCGGGAGCAACGGGCGTACGGCGACTTCGTGGACAAGGAGGGTCGCTACCGGCGCTGCGACGAGTTCCCGGAGATCGTGACCGGGCTGTGGACCGGAGAGGCGGTCACCTTCGACGGTGAGTTCCTCCGGGTCGAGAGCGCGCAGCTCCAGCAGCTCCCCGACCCGATCCCGGAGATCTACTTCGGTGGCTCCTCGCCCGCCGCCGGCGACGTCGCGGGCCAAGCACGCCGACGTCTACCTCACAGGGGCGAGCCGCCCGCGGCCGTGGCGAAGAAGATCGCCCGGATCCGCGAGCTCGCCGAGCAGCAGGGCCGTGAGGTCAGGTTCGGCCTGCGCATCCACACCATCAACCGCGACACCTCCGAGGAGGCCCGGCACGAGGCCGACCGGCTGCTCGAGGGCATCGACGAGGCGACGATCGCGAAGGTCCGGGAGGGCCTGAAGCAGTCCGAGTCAGTGGGCCAGCGCAACATGCTCGCGCTCAACCGGGGCAGCAAGGACAACCTCGAGATCCACCCCAACGTCTGGGCCGGCGTCGGCCTCGTCCGCGGCGGTGCGGGCACTGCGTTCGTCGGCAGCCACAGCGAGGTCGCCGACCGGATCGAGGAATACGCCGCACTCGGCATCGACGAGTTCGTCCTCTCCGCCTATCCGCACCTCGAGGGCGCCTACCAATTCGGCGAGGGCGTGCTCCCGATCCTCGAGCAGCGCGGTGTCTGGCAGCACCCGTCCCCGGTGGCGGCCACGTCGTCGGTGCCCTTCGGCGCGCAGCGGGCGGCGTCATGAGCGAGCGCAGCGAGCGACTCAACCAACACCGCACCACCGTGGTGGTGGGCAACCCCCGTGCCGGGTCCCGCACCCCGGCCGCCGCGACCCGGCTCGAGATCGCCCGGCCCCGCCTTGCCCACCTCACTCACGAAAGGGCGTTGTCGTGATGACGACCACCCAGCTCTCACAGCTCGACCAGCGCACGCTGCGCGACGCGTTCGGTTCCTTCCCCAGCGGCGTCGTCGCCGTCGCCGCATCGGTGAAGGGACAGCTGACCGGCATCGCCGCGTCGTCCTTCACCTCCGTCAGCATCGACCCGCCGCTGGTGTCCTTCTCGGTGGCGACCTCCAGCTCGAGCTGGCCGCTGCTGCGCGAGGCCGGGCACCTGGGCATCAGCGTGCTGGCCGATCACCACGACGACATCTGCCGCCAGCTGGCCGGCCCGCGCGAGCAGCGCTTCGACGGGTTGCCGTTCACGGTGACGGAGGGCGGCGCCGTACTCCTCAAGGAAGCTGTCGCGACCTTCGACGTCACGGTGCACGACGAGGTCGAGGCCGGTGACCACCTGATCGTGCTGCTGCGCATCCACGAGGTCGGCGCCGGGAACGGCGAGCATCCCTTGGTCTTCCACAAGTCCGGCTTCGCGAAGCTGCACCGCGACGACCTCGACCCGACCCGGCTCGACGGACGCATCAACGGCGCCGACGTCCCACCGACGAGCGGGGACGCCGACGCCGCGTGACGTCAGCTGGTGGCCCGGCGGCGGGCGCTGCGGCGTACCAGCACCCATGCCGGGACGAGGAAGATCGCAATCACGATGGCGAAGGGAAGCAGGGCGCCGACGATGGTGGCCAGCGCGGCGGCGAACGCGCCGAGCGCCTTCATGCCGCCCTTGAGGCCGACCATGAAGCCGGTCTCGTCCTTCTCCTTCTTCTTCTCGGCCTCGGGGACGTAGGTGCGCTCGATGTCGATCGTGATCGTCGAGTCGCTGGTCTGGTCGGAGAGCCGGGCCTGCTGGGACTTCAGCGAGTCGAGCTCGGCCTGACGGTTCGTCAGCTGCGACTCGATCCAGATGATGTCCTTGAGCGAGTTGGCCCGTGCGAGCAGCTGTTCCACCCGGCGCAGGCTGCCTTCCCGGGCACGCACCCGCACATCGGTGTCGATGACCTGAGTGGTGACGTCCTCGCTGGTGATCTTGGACTGCCGCAGCTCCGCGGCCTTCTCCAGCGACAGCATCGTCACCGAGAAGGAGCTCGCCGGCACGCGGATCACCAGTCGTGAGTACGTCGCCGTGCCCTCGTCATCGGTCTCGGTGTTCTCCTCGGTGATCGAGCCGTGCTGGGAGTCCACGATGCGCTGGACGTCGCGGCGCGCTGTCGCCACGTCGTCGCTGACCGGGGACACGGTGCCGGTGGAGATGACGTGCCGCTCGATCGCCGGCGCCCGGGGGCCGGGCTGGAGGCGGAGGCATCGCTTCTGCTGGCGGTGTCGCCGGCGCTGAACTGCGGTTCGCCCGCCTCGTTCGGTGCCATCTCGGTCGAGGACACCGCATCGGGAGCCGGCGCCGGCCGAATCGCCGTCACCGGCTGAGGAGCAGGCGGCGAGGGTCGCCGTCATGGTCAGGGCAGCGATCAGGCCTGCAGCGCGGCGGCCTCGGGTGAGTGTGGTCATGGCGCTCCGACGGGGCCGCCCCGCCCGTCGGTTCCGTCCGTGACCGAACCGTGACGAGCCACGTGCCAGAGTTGGCGCGTGATGTACGACGTCGTGGTGGTCGGAGCAGGCATCGCCGGCCTCACAGCGGCGCGCGATCTCGCGACGGCAGGGCGGTCGGTCCCGGTCCTCGAAGGGTCGCCCCGGATCGGCGGCAAGCTGCGGCTCGAGTCGGTCGCCGGGGTCGGTGTCGACGTCGGGGCCGAGGCGATGCTCAACCGCCGCCCGGAAGGGGTGGCGCTCGCGCGCGAGCTGGGCTCGGACGTGGTGCACCCAACGGGCGCGACGTCGCGGATCCTCTCGCGGGGTGAGCTGCGACCGATGCCCCGCTCCCTGATGGGCGTGCCGTTCGACGTCGTGGAGCTGGCCTCTTCCGGCGTGCTCTCGAGTGCAGGTCTCGATCGGCTGCGCAACGAGGTCGTGACTCCGGTCGACGACGACGTCTCGGTCGGCGAGCTTGTCGCGGACCGACTCGGCGACGAGGTCGTGGAGCGGTTGGTCGAGCCACTGCTCGGCGGCGTCTATGCCGGTCGGGCCCGCCGGCTGTCCGCGGCCGCGACCGTGCCCCAGCTGCTCGCCATGGCCCGCCGCGGGTCGCTGTTGGAGCAGGTGGCCGTCGTGCCGCGCAGCGATGTGCCCGTCTTCGCCGGGCTGCCGGGCGGGATGGGACTGCTGCCGAACGCCGTGGCCGACGGGGCTCGACATCCGGGTGGATGCACCCGTGCGAGACCTCCGGCGCGACGGCGACGGCTGGGCGCTGACGCTCGGGTCCACGCACGCCCCCGAGACCGTACGCACCTCGCGGGTCGTGCTCGCGACACCGGCTGCGCCCACGGCCGGGCTGCTGTCCTCCGTGAGTCCCACTGCGGCCGCTGACCTCGCGACCATCGAGTCGGCCAGCGTCGCCGTGGTCACGTTCGCGCTCCCGGTCTCCGCCGTTGCGCACCTTCGCGACCGGTCGGGCTTCCCGGTGCCGCCGGTCGAGCGTCGCGGATCAAGGCCAGCACTTTCTCCTTCGCCAAGTGGGACTGGGTCGGCGAGGCCGGCGGCGATCTCGCCCTGCTGCGCACCTCGCTCGGTCGCGTGGGGGAGGAGTCGACGCTCCGGGCAACGGACGACACTCTCGTGGCACGCTCGCTCGCTGAGCTCTCGGAGCTGGCCGGCATCGTCGCCGTACCCATCGACACGCACGTGCAGAGATGGGGCGGCGGGCTGCCGCAGTACGCCGTCGGGCACCTCGACCCGGTCACGCGCGTGCGCTCCGCGCTGCCGCCCGGCCCGGCCGTCTGCGGCGCCCGGTGTGACGGAGTGGGCATCCCCGCGGTGATCGGGTCGGCCCATCGTGCGGCCGCCGAGGTCGCCCGGGCAGAATGAGTCGTATGGCGACGAAGGCAGCGAAGGCACGAGAGCTCAACGACACCATCCGCTACACGATGTGGTCGGTCTTCAAGCTGCGCGACGTGCTCGGAGCCACCGACCGCGACACCGAGGCGTCCGAGGTGGAGGCGCTGTTCGCCTCCCGGGCCGAGGAGGACATCGTGGTGCGCGGGCTCTACGACGTCAGTGGCCTGCGCGCCGACGCCGACCTGATGGTCTGGTGGCACGCCGAGGACAGCGAGATGCTCCAGTCGGCCTACAACACCTTCCGCCGCACGACCTTCGGTGCGCGCCTCGAGCCCGTCTGGTCGCAGATGGCGCTGCACCGCCCGGCGGAGTTCAACAAGTCGCACATCCCGGCCTTCCCGGCCGACGAGGAGACGAAGGCGCACGTCTGCGTCTATCCCTTCGTCCGGTCCTACGAGTGGTATCTCCTCGACGACGGCGAGCGCCGCGCGATGCTCGCCGAGCACGGCAAGATGGCTCGCGACTATCCCGACGTGCGCGCCAACACGGTCGCGTCCTTCGCCCTCGGTGACTACGAGTGGATGCTGGCCTTCGAGGCCGACGAGCTCTACCGGATCGTCGACCTGATGCGTCACCTGCGTGGCTCCGAGACACGTCGCCACGTCCGCGACGAGGTGCCGTTCTACACGGGCTCGCGGGTGACCCCGGCCGAGCTGGTCGCCCGCCTGCCCTGAGGTAGGTCCGACTCTCCTTGGACCTGAGTCTCGAGAAGACTCAGGTCCAAGGGAGCGCGTGTCGGGCCCGGCCAGCCCGCGCCGGAACCCTTCCTGAGCCGCTATCGTCCTAGTGCCATGACCCGCACCGCCGTCGCGCTCGCCGCGCTGATCGCCCTGTCCGCCCCCATCACGCTGGCCGCCTGCAGCACCGAGGAACAGATGGAGGCGGTGGACCCTGCCGGCGACACGGTGGCCGACGTCGCCGCCGAGCCGGGCGAGCTGCCCACCGCTGTGCCCGCGGCTACGGGCGCCGTCACCACTGGTGGCCTCGTGACGGTGCTCGACGACGGTGACGGGCCGGAGCTGTGCACCTTCGTCGCCGAGTCGTTCCCGCCGCAGTGCTCGGGCACACCGATGGCGACGTGGGAGTGGGCGGACCACCCCGAGCACGAGGACGAGTCCGGCACCAAGTGGGGCTCCTTCGCCCTGACCGGCACCTTCGACGGCACCACGTTCGCCGTCACCGAGGCCGTCCCGGCCGCGCTCTACGACCCGACGAGCCGGGCTCCGGAGCCGGAGCTCACGACCCCGTGCGAGCCGCCGGCGGAGGGCTGGGGTGTTGTCGACCCGGCCATGGCCACTCAGGAGGCGATGGACGCGACGTTCACCGCGGCCGCCGCGCTGCCCGGCTATGCCGGGTCGTTCATCGACCAGCCCGACGACCCCGCTGCTGCCAACGACCCGACCCGGCTGGTCATCAACGTCGCGGTCACCAAGGACGCGGCGGGCGCGGAGGCCAAGCTGCGTGAGACGTGGGGCGGTGCCCTGTGTGTCAGCGAGGCGGCGTACACCGAAGCCGAGCTCAACGAGCTGGCGATGGAGCTGCAGAAGCTGCCCGGAGTCACGTCGTCGTCGGCCGCCGCCGACGTCGTGCAGATCGGCGTCCTCTACGACGACGGTTCGCTGCAGGACTGGGCAGACGCGACGTACGGCGACGGGCGGGTCGAGATCACCTCGACCCTGACGCCGGTCGCATGAGGGCCAGCACCGTGCGGGGGACGGTGCTCGTGTGCGTCGCGGTCGCCCCGGTGGCGGGGTGCGGGGACAAGGCTGTGCCGGAGACCGTCTCGGCGTCGCGACCGACCGAGGTGCTGGCCGCAACCGGGCTGGTGACGACGTCCCGGCCCACGACCGTCCTCGACGACGGTGACGGCCCGGAGCTCTGCCTCGGCGGGGTGGCCCAGTCCCTGCCACCCCAGTGCAGCGGACCGGCGGTGCTCGACTGGGCCCGGGCTGACCACGCCGGCGCCTACGAGGAGGCCAACGGCGTGCGCTGGGGCGACTTCACGCTCGTCGGCGAATGGGACGGCACGGCGTTCACGCCCACGGAGGTGGTCGCCGGTGGCGACGTGCCCGAGAGCCGGTCGCCCGAGACGACTCCGTGCACCGAACCACCCGGCGGCTGGACCGTTCTCGACCCCGCCATGACCACGGACGCGACGCGCGGCAAGCTGATGCGGGCCGCGGCTGCGCGCCCCCGACCACGGACTGGTGTGGGTGGACCAGTCGATCAATCCGCGCTGGCAGGCCTTCCTCGACGGCGAGGTCTCGCTCGAGATCGAGCAGGCCATGAACGACCCGGCCTTCACCATCGTCAACGTGGGCGTGACCGGCGACGTCGCGGCGGCCGAGGCCGAGCTGCGCCCTGTCTGGGGCGGGCCGCTGTGCGTCTACCGGGTGGCGAACACCGAGGCTGAGCTGCGCCGTGCCGCCGAGGACCTGAGGGACCTGCCGGGCTTCCTCGGCGGTGGCTACGGGTCGGTCAGCAACACGGTCGAGCAGTCCGTGATCTACGACGACGGTTCGATCCGGGCCCTGGGCCGACCGGGAGTTCGGGCCCGGGGTGGTCGAGATCAGCTCCGCCCTGACGCCCGTCGGCTGAGGGTCAGCGGGCGCACACCGTGAACGGTGCCCCCGGTGGCAGGTCGACCAGCAGGTCGACGTCCGCCGCGCTGACGCCGAGGTAGGCCCGGGTGGTGTCGCCGACGAGCACCTCGACGGGATCGCTCGTCGCGTCTCCTGAGCGCAGTCGCGCGGTGACGCGGTCAGTGTTGGAGACGGTGAAGAGGACCTGAGCGCCGGCATCGCCCGACGGGATCTCGAGGACGCTGCCCGGCGCACCGAGCCCGATCACGCAGCCGCCTGATGGTGAGGTCTCCGTCGACACGAACGAGACCTTCGCCTCGGGCAGGTCCCGTGTCGTCGGCCCGGCGGCGACCCGGAGAGCGGCTCGTGCGTTGAGCAGGTCGTGTGGCGTCACGCGCTGGTCCGGCAGGGCCTCGGCGACGGAGTCGTGGGCCAGCGCGACGGCGGTGACGTCGGGGTTGTAGGTCGCGTCGACCACGTTGGCCAACAAGCGTTCGCCCGACCGGGCGAGCTCACTGCCGGCGACGGTGCGCGCACGGAGGTCGGGGACGAGCGTGTCGCGTCCCTCGCGGAAGGTGACCACGCCGATGGCGCCCGGAACGACCAGCGCTGCCGGGACCACGGCGACCGTCAGGGATCGCTCCACGGGTCGCGCGGCGAGGCGCTCGTGCAGGGCGTGCAGGACCGGGGCCGGGGCGGGCAGCAACATCAGCGCCCCGAAGTAGGAGTAGCGCAAGGCCGAGGTCGACTCCGGCCCGAGGCCTCCGCGCGACTGCGCCGGGATGAGGTAGGTGGCCACGGCGGTCACCGACCCGGACAGGGCGAGGGCGCGCCGGTCGGTGTCGGGCTGCAGCAGCACGGCCGCGGCCAGCAACGCGATGACGATGACCGGGCCGGCACCGTCGAAGGCGGACATGGTGTCCCGAGTGCCGGCGAGTCCCTTCCACGCCAGCGGGACCACGTCGGCCACCCGACTTGCGGGAATACCGGTGTCCACTCCGCGACCCCAGATGAGGAACCACACGGCGTACACGCCCATCGGCGGCAGGGTGAGCGCCAACGCGCGACGGAGGCCACCGCGCAGCAGCGTGAGGGAGCCGAGCCAGATGAGCATCGGGACGGCCATGCTCGACGACATCAGGGAGAGCACGGAGAGCAGCCAGATCAGGCCCACGTTGCGGCGGTCCGGGGTGCGCAGGGCCACCAGCAGCGCGCTGAGCCCGAACGCCGCCGAGGCCAGCATGCCGACCCGGAAGGACCACAGCAGGTTCTCCGCGCCGGCTCCCGGGAAGACCCGGGACCGTGGTGACGCCCGTGGCGACCCGGGGGTGTACGCCGCAGCGCCGCTGCAACAGGGTGAACAGGACGCAGGTGACCGCGTGGGCCGCGATCGGGAGCATCGCGAAGAGCAGGAAGTGCTTCAGCCCGAACACCGAGAACATGGCGCGATAGATCAGGGCCGGGAGCGCGCTCCAGTGCTCGTTGTGCGGTCGCATGAGGTCTTCGACGGGATTCGCGCCGAGGTCACGCCCCAGCAGGAACGCCCAGTCGTCGCCGAAGAACCACAGGTAGCGGGCCTGCGAGAGCAGGAAGGCTGAACCGATCAGGACGACCAGCACCATCAGGGCGAGCGGAAGACGCCCCCGCAGCATCTGCATCTGCTGGCCGGTCAGCTCAGAGACGACCGTCGGCGACGGCCTGCGTCACCCGGGGGGATCACTTCGTCGAGCATGACGTCGAGGCTGGTGGTGCACTCGAAGCCGAGCACGTCCTTGGCCTTCTGGACGTCCGGCACGCGCTTCTGCACGTCGTACTCGTAGGCCTTGTCGCTGACCGGGGGTCAGGGGTGCGTCGCCCTTGATCTTGCGCCAGATCACCTCGGCGAGCTCGCGGACGGTGGTCGACTGCGGCGTCGAGATGTTGAAGTCCTCGTTGTACGCCGCGTCCCGGCTCATGCACTCCACGATGCCCTTGGCGAGGTCTCCGCCGTACGTGTAGTGACGCACCTGGTTGCCCTCACCGAGGATGTGGAGCGGGTCCCGGCCCTTGACGATCTTCTGCACGATGTCCGGGACGACGTGGCTCATGGCGAGCTGGACGTTGCCCGAGGCGACCTCGACGTCGCCGAGCGCGCGACCTTCACCGATGCCGACGCAGTTGAAGGGGCGCACGATCGTGTACGGCAGCTTGTACTGGTCGAAGGCAGCCTTGGCGAAGTACTCCACGGCCAGCTTCTGGAAGCCGTAGGACGAGAGCGGCGGCGGGATCTTCCGCTCGTCACCCTCCTTGGAGGGCCAGTGCTCGGAGGACTCGAAGACCATCGAGCTGGAGAGGTAGGTGACCTTCTTCAGCTTGCCGTGCTGGAACGCCTCGATCGCGGCGTCGCACTGCGAGGCCATGATCCGCCTCGTTCTGCGCGAGCAGGTCGTAGGCGTAGGCGTGGAAGTAGGAGATGCCGCCGATCAGGGCGGCGCCGGCGATGAAGTGGTCGCAGTCGGCGAGCAGCTTCTTCATCACGTCGACGTTGCGGCAGTCGTCCTCGTGGAAGTGGTAGTTCGGGTGGCTGTCGTAGGACTTCTCGACCTTGCCGTACTTGGAGTAGTTGTCGATGCCGACGACGGTGTAGCCGCGGCTGAGGAGCTCCTCCACCACGTAGCCGCCGATGAAACCGGCCGAACCCGAGACGAGGACCTTCTGGTCGTTGCTCACGATGACTTATCCGTTCTTTGTGGAGACGCGTTGGTTGAGGGCAGCGATCTTTGCTGCCTGCTCGGAGACTGGGCGGGGGAGAGGGCGGGACCGAAGGCGAAGCGGTACCAGCGGAGGTACTTCGGGATCCACGCTCTCATGTCGAAGTTGGAGTCACCGATGGTGCGGTCCAGCCAGATGGTGGGCAGCTCGGCGACCGGACGTCGCAGGCGTCGAGCCTTGGCGGTCAGCTCAAGACCGATCTCGAACCCACTCGTGCTGTGGATCCCGACCTCGCGGATGAACTCCGTGGAGTAGGCCTTGAAGCTGTTGGTCGCGTCATGGGTGCCGACCCGGGCGAGGATGCCGAGCGATCGGCCGGCGCCCTGCGAGATCAGGCCCTTGAGCAGTGGGCCGCCGACCTGCTGCCCGCCGGGGGAGTAGCGCGACGCTGCCGCGACCACGACCCCCCCGCTCGACCAGACGGGCCAGTGGGTCGATCTGGCGGGGGTCGTCGGAGCCGTCGGCCATGGTGACGACGACGACGCCGTGGCTGGCGTTGTCGATGCCGAAGCGGATCGCGTGGGCAGGGCCACGGCCGTAGGTGTTGATCAGGAGGTCGAGACCGTTGCCGAACCGGGGGTGGTTCAGCACGACCGGGATCGTGGTGTCCTCGGCGAAGTCGACGACGACCAGCACCTCGACCGTGGACTCGACGGACTGGAAGATCCGGTCGAGGATCGCCACCACGCCGTCGCCCTCGTTGTAGGCCGGGATGACGACGGAGACCGCCAGCGTCATACGGTCGTCCCGTTCGCCAGCAGGTTCCAGACGTCCACGACCGGTTTGTCGGTCAGCACGTCGGCGTACACCTTGTGCGGAGCACCGATGACCAGCACGTCCGAGCGCTCGATGACCTCCTCCAGCGGCAGCAGGCTGGCGTCGACGGTGACGTAGGGGTCCGTGCAGAGGACCTCGCGCGAACGGAACTCGAGGATGCGCTTGAGCTTGTAGGACAGGCTGGAGCGGATGTCGTCGCTCTCACCCTTGAACGCCATGCCGAGGATGCCGACGCGGAGGTTGGCGAGGTCGTGCGCCTGCTCCATCCGGGTCACGAGGTAGAGCGGAAGGCCCTCGTTCACCAGCATGGCCGAGTGGCCGAGGATGTAGGAGTTGTCGGTGAAGGCCGCCAGCTGCATGGTGTCCTTGAACAGGCACGGTCCGGCGGCGAAGCCGGCGCCCGGCATGTCGGCGGCGCGCGGATAGTCGTGGGCCCGGGGCCTTGCGGATCTTGTCGTAGTCGAGGCCGTTGTCGTTGGCCATGACATAGAACTGGTTGGCCGCGGCGAACTTGATGTATCGCCAGTTGTTGGTGAACAGCTTGGCCAGCTCGGCCTCTTCGGGCTCCAGCTCGACGATGCTCGCGGTGAGCACGCCGAAGAGCTTGGCGGCCCGGTCGCGGGTCACCCGGGTGCGGCCCGAGACGATCTGGGGCAGCGAGAAGAGCTCCTCCATCGCCCGTCCCTCGGCGATGCGCTCGGGGCAGAAGGCGACATCGAGATCGAGACCCGCCTCGGCGAAGAGCCGCTCGATGTGCTTGGTGACACCGGGATAGACCGTGCTGCGCAGGACGACCAGCTGACCGTCGCGGAAGGCGTCGAGCGACTCGCGCAACGCCTTGGTCACGGCGTGCGGGTCGGGGTTGAGGTGCTCGTCGACCGGGGTGCCGATCACGACGACGACGGCCTCGGAGCGACCGATCACGTCGCGGTCGGTGGTCGCGGTCAGCTTGCCGTCGGCGAGCGCCTTCTGCAGGACCGCCGTCGCGCCGTTCTCCATGAACGGCAGCTCGCCGCTCATCACGAGGTCGACAGCTCGGGCGTCGATGTCCCGGATGGCGACGTCGAGACCGCGCGACGCCAAGGCGATGGCGAGGGGAAGGCCGACGTGACCGCACCCGCCCACCACGACCACGTCGTGGTCGAATGTCGTGTTGGACAAGCTGGATCTCCCTCGTGTCTGAAAGCTGCGGCCCAACCTATAGGCGCTGCGACCATCGGGTGGCAGATGCCCCCACATAACGCGCGGGTGCGAACCCTAGGATGACCCACACATCTGGACCGGCGCGACAGCGTGCCCACGGGAGGAACGCGAATGCAGGCAGACGGCGATGACCTCAAGGCGCTCTACGGGCGGCGCTTCGCCGACGAGGAAGAGATGCGCACGGACCTGTGGGAGGTGCTGTGCCAGCGCTTCTTCCAGAAGTGGATCCCTCAGGACGCGGTGGTGCTCGATGTCGCGGCCGGTCACTGCGAGTTCATCAACAACATCCGTGCGGGGCGCCGGATCGCCGTCGACCTCAACCCTGACGTCGCCATCCGGGCCGCCGACGGCGTGGAGACCCACGTCTGCCGCTCCGACGAGATGACCCCGATCGAGACCGCGTCGGTCGACCGGGTGTTCATCAGCAACTTCTTCGAGCACGTGCCGCGCGAGGTCATCGTCTCGACGCTAGACGAGGTACGCCGCGTGCTGCGCCCCGACGGGAAGCTGATGGTCCTCCAGCCCAACGTGCGCTACTGCGGCAGGGACTACTGGATGTTCCTGGACCACATCACGCCCGTCGACGACCGCGCGCTCGCCGAGGCCTTCAAGGTCACCGGCTTCGACGTGGAGGTCAACATCCCGCGGTTCCTGCCCTACACGACCAAGGGTCGCCTGCCCAGCGGTCCGGGCCCGGTGAAGCTCTACCTCAAGGTGCCTCTGGTCTGGAAGATCATGGGCGCCCGGGCGTTCATGGTCGGTCGGCCGAGCTCGCTGCCGGGCTGATCGAGATCGAGTTGATGCAGTAGCGATCACCGGTGGGCGTGCTGCAGCCGTCGGGGAAGACGTGGCCCGGGTGCGAACCGCAGTTGGCACAGCGCACCTCGACGCGATCCATGCCGTGCGAGGTGTCCTTGATGTACTCGATCGTGTCGCTGATCGGTTGGTAGAAGCTCGGCCAGCCGCAGCCGGAGTGGAACTTCGTGTTGCTGGTGAACAGCTCGTGGCCGCACGCCTTGCAGGAGTAGGTGCCCTCGGTCTCGGTGTCGGTGTACTCACCCTTGAAGGCAGCCTCCGTGCCGGCTTGGCGGAGCACGGCGAACTCCTCCGGGCTGAGCTCGGCTCGCCACTGCTCGTCGGTCTTCTCCACCTCGTAGGCCATGCGGACCACGCTACTCGGGACTAGGTTGCGAGGCATGCTGCGCTCGCCTGCCCACCCGGCACTCGTCATCGCCGTGCTGGTCGCGCTCGCGGGTTGCGGCGAGCGGTCCGTGGTGGACGCGGGTCCAGTGGAGCGTCCGACGGCTGTGCCGGGGGCGGCCGGGGTCGTCACGACGACCAAGTCCGTCATCGTCTCCGACGACGGTTCCGGGCGCGCGGTTGTGCTTCACCGACAGCTCGTTCGGAGGGCCCCCACACTGCGACGATGCCGACCTGCCCGGCTGGGACTGGAGCCAGCACGAGGGGGCCTACACCGAGTCCGAGGGAGTGCGCTCGGGGACCTTCGTGCTGACGGGCTCCTTCGACGGCGACTCGTTCACGGCGACAGACGTGCAGCCGCCGGTGAGGACGGAGCACACGTTCGACTTCACGATCCCGTGCCCCGAACCGGCGGGTGGGTGGCAGGTGCTCGACCCCTCGCGCACGACGAACGAGACGGCCCTCGAGGTCGGGAACGTCGCCGACGGTCTCCCCGGGTTCGCGATGCGGGTGGTCAGCCGCACGGACGGCTCTCCCGCACCCGGGAGTCCCGAGGAGACCGTGGTGACCGTCCACGTGACGGAGGATCCCGCTGGCGCCGAGCGGAAGCTGCGTGAGGTGTGGGGCGGGATGCTGTGCGTGGCCGAGGTCGCGCACTCACAGGCCGAGCTCACGCGCGTCCAGCAGGAGCTGATCGGACTCCCGGGCCTGCTCTCGGTCAGCGCCGGCAGCCTCGACAACCGAGGTGGAGCTCACGGTCTTCCACGACGACGGTCGCTTCCAGCGGTGGGTGGACCGGGGAGTACGGCGAAGGCCCGGTCGAGGTCTCCTCGGTCCTGCAACCGGTCGACTGAGACCGCTAGCCTGACGCGTATGGCAGCAGCGAAGCCGGTGATGGTCCGGGCCGGCGACCGTGAGGTCCGCGTCTCGTCCCCCGACCGGGTGATCTACGAGGCGACCGACATGACGCCCGAGGTCACCAAGGTGATGGTGGCTGAGTACTTCACGTCCGTGCAGGAAGGACTGATGCGCGCGCTGCGCAACCGACCGACCGCCCTCGAACGCTGGACGTCCGGGGTCCGCCCCGGGATGAAGCTGGCCACCGGTCCGTTCGACAAGGACGCCGACGCGTTCTACCAGAAGCGTGTCCCCAAGGGGGCTCCCGACTACCTCGAGTCGGTCGAGATCACCTTCCCCTCGGGTCGTACGGCGGAGGAGATCTGTCCGACGGAGATCGCAGTGCCCGTCTGGTGTGCCCACATGGGCACCCTCACCTTCCCCCCCGGCCCGTCCGTCGCGACCCTGCGTCCGATTCTTGGCAGGACCACCCCGACGAGCTCCGCATCGACCTCGACCCCCAGCCGGGGACCGACTTCTCCGACGCGGTCCGCGTGGCCGGCGTCGCGCGCGAGCTGCTGGCCGACCTCGGCATGACCGGCTATGCGAAGACGTCCGGCAACCGCGGCATCCATGTCTACGTGCGGATCTCTCCTGAGTGGGAGTTCGGCGCCGTACGCCACGCAGCGATCGCCTTCGGCCGCGAGCTCGAGAAGCGCGACGACGGCGTGACCACGGCCCGGTGGAAGGAGGAGCGTGGGGAGCGGATCTTCGTGGACTTCAACCAGAACACGCGGGACCGGACCATCGCGTCGGCCTACTCGCTTCGGCCCCTGCCCGGCGCGCCCGTCTCGACGCCGGTGTCGTGGGACGAGCTCGCGACGCTGACCTCGCCGGCCGGGCTCAACCTCTTCACGGTCCCGTCGAGGCTCGCCTCCGACGGCGATCCGTGGGAGACGATCGACGACGAACACTTCTCGCTGCAGCCGTTGCTGGACCTGTGGGACGCCAATCCGGTCGAGCTGAACTACCCGCCCGACCACCCGAAGATGCCCGGCGAACCGCCGCGGGTCCAGCCGTCGAAGAAGGTCGCCGCCCACTGGGACGAGGACGGCAACCGCATCGAGGGCACGTGAGCGAGCTGATCTGGATCAGCGACTGGCAGATCCAGTGCTGCGGGTCGGAGTTCGCGGTCGGTGACGAGGTGACGTGGCCGGTCTTCGCGCCGAACGCCAACCACGGCGACACGGGAGTACCCGGGGTCACGGGCCACTACGACAGCCATGAGGACCCGCCATTGCCGATGGTGACAGGGGTCGTTCGACGCATCCGTGCGCTGAGTCGGCGAGGGGAGACGGGGACGCCCATGTTGGACGAGGTGACCGGGATCGAGAAGTGGCACGGCATCCGCGATGCCGAGCACACCTTCCGTGGGTGGCTGGTCGACCTGGAGGTGACGCCGTGAGCGAGGACAACCGCGTTTGCGCTTCACCGGCGAGCGCCGGGACGGTGCTGGATCCTCGGCACCAGACGGGGGACGATCAAGCACTGTCGGTTGTCCACAGCCTGCGACGTGCACGCTTGGAGCGGCGACATCATGGGCATCAGCCCCGGGTGAGTGTGGACGAGAAGCTCGACGAGCTCCCGGCCAAGCAGGACGGCGTCATCGCCCGCTTCCGAGTGCTCGACGCCGGTGGCACCGATGAGCTCATCGCACGGATGATCCGCCGGCGCGAGTGGGTCAGGCTGCGACACGGGATCTATCTCAACCACACCGGCGTCCCGACGTGGAACCAGCGCGCTTGGGCGGCGGTGCTGGCCGTGTGGCCGGCCGCGCTGAGCCGGGACTCCGCGCTGAGGGCGTGCGGGATGAAGCGCTGCGGCGTGGGGGAGAGCGCCCCCATCCGGGTCGCCATCGACAGAGCGCGCGGTGGGCGCACCCCCAGCGGGATCGTCGTCGAACGTCTCGCCGACTACGACGCCCCGGGTACGGCCGAAGTCTTCGCCGCCCCGGGTCAAGCTGGACCAGGGCCGTGCTGCAGGTCGCGTCGCGCAGCACCGAGGAGGACGCGGTCGCGGTGATCTCCGACGCGGTCTCCACTCGCCGTACGACCGCAGCCCGGCTGACCTCCGCGTTGGCCGAGATGACGCGCCTCCCGCAGCGGGCGTTCCCGGCTGCCGTCGTCGACGACGTGGGCGAAGGGGCGCACTCGCTGCTCGAACAGTGCTACCTGAGCCCGGTCGAGCGCGCCCACGGACTCCCGAGCGGAGTGCGCCGGGCGGAGTCGCTCGTGGTGGGGAGGCGGGTCGTGCGCGACGTGGACTACCCCGACTACGAGCTCTACGTCGAGCTCGACGGCCGGCTCGGCCACGAAGCCGCGGCCGACCGCTGGAAGGACCTCGAGCGCGACCCCGGCCGCCGCTGCGAGTGATCGCCTGACGCTGCGGCCGGGATGGCGGCAGGTCCTCGACCCCTGTCGCCCGGCCGCCGTCATCGCCGGGGTCCTGCAGTCGCGAGGGTGGGGCGGTACGCCGATCGCGTGCTCGCCGACGTGCACGACAGTGCTGGATCCTCGGCACCGGGAGGGGGACGGTCCAGCACTGTCGGTCGGGGGCACTGGCGTGGACTAGCCTCGCCTGCGTGAGTCCCCACCTACTCCTCGTCACCGGGTCCGGCCGGTCCGGCACGTCGAGCGTCGCGGGCGCCCTGAAGCGGCTCGGCCTGCACGTGCCCCAGCCGGAGGTGCCGGCGGACGAGAAGAACCCCGCGCGGCTACTACGAGCCCGAGTGGGTCACGGAGTTCCACAAGCGCGTGCTCAACCCGGTGCCCGTGCGCACGATCGACACCCGCCCGACCGCCGGCGCGATCGCGGCCGAGGCGGGCAGCAAGCCCGAGGTCGAGGCGGAGCTGCGGTCCTGGCTGAGCGATCAGCTCGACGCCGAGCAGATCCTGATCAAGGACCCGCGCGCGTTCTGGATCCTGCCGGTGTGGACCCGCGTCGCCGCCGACCTCGGTGCGCGGGTGAGCACGCTGACGATGCTGCGGCACCCCACCGAGGTCGTGCGCTCGCGTGACTCGGCCTACCTCACCGAGCAGTCGCCGACGTTCCGCCGCCAGCGCGAGACCGCCAACATCGCCGCACGGGTCAACGCCGCCTTCGAGACCGAGCGCTCGACGCGGTCACTGGATCGGGCCTTCGTGCGGTACGCCGACCTGCTGGCCGACTGGCGGACGGCCCTGCACCTCGCCGGTGAGCAGGCGGGGCTGACCTACAACGCCGACCTCACGACCCGCGAGCCGCACGACGTCGACGACTTCATCGACGCGAAGCTCAACCGCTCTGCCATCACGTGGGACGACATCGCCGTACCCACCCATTGCGCGACCTCGCCGAGCGCACGTGGGAAGCGATGAACACGCTCGTCGAGTCGCCGCAGGACTCGGAGTCGATCGCGGCGCTGGGTGGGCTGCAGGAGGAGTACGTCGAGCTGTTCGACTTCTCCGAGGCGATCGCGATGGACGCGACGACCGCGCGGGTCAGCGAGGGCAAGCGCGAGGTCCGGCGCAAGAAGGACCGGCACATCGCCGACCTCCAGCGCGAGCTGGAGGAGCTGCGCGAGAAGAAGTCAGGCTTCTTCCGGCGCTGACGTCTCCCTGTGGGGCCGCGAGCGGGAAGTAGTCCTCGAGGAACGCCGCGAGCATCGCGTCGACCGCCTCGGCATCGACCGCGAAGTCGTGGTGGTCGCCCACGCAGAAGAAGTCGTGGTCGCGGGCCCGCAACTGCTTGAGCTGGCGCCCGACGCGGGCGTTGCTGAGGTCGACGAACGCGTGCTGGGCGGTAGCGGCGAAGGCGCGCCCGGTGATGAGCCCGTAGTGCTGCGCGAGGTTGGACAGCAGTGACACGTCGGTTTCGCTGCGGAAGGGCGCGCGGGCGGTCCGGCCGACCGCGTCGGGGAAGCGCTGCTCGATCTCGGTGAGCACGGAGACCCGCTGCGGGTGCGGGGAGTGCGCCATCACCCGGGTGATCTCGACCCCGAACACGTCCTCGAGCAGGGCCCGGTTGTTGGCCGCCGCGTGCAGGAACGGCTTGTCGGCAGTGCCGGGGAGCCCGATCGCGTTGTCGCCGACGAAGGCCGCGGCCGCGCCGCCGGGGGAGAAGAACAGCTCGGGGCGGGTCGGCCGTCCGAGGAAGACGTCGTCGTTGACGTAGACGAAGTGCTCGGCCAACCCGGGGATCTTGTGCAGGGCCGTCTCGATGGCCTGCGAGTTGAAGGTCGGCAGCGCGTCGGCCGGCAGGATGTCGCGGTGGTCGACGAGGGTGATGCGCGGGTCGTCCTTCAGCCGGGTCGGACGCTGGCCGGCGGTGACGAGGAAGATCTTGTGCACCCGGGGCGCGAACAGGTGCAGGCTGCGCATGGAGTAGCGCAGCTCGTCGCGGCTGCGGAACCGTGCCCGGCCGGCGGACTCCTTGCGGGCGTCGGCGCCCTCACGTGCGGCGCGGGCCGCGTTCCACGACGGGTCGTCGCCGTCGACCCACGTGTAGACGACGTCGATCGGGAAGCCCACGTCGAACGGGGTGGGGGCGGCCATGAGCTCGAGGGTCGGCACGTCGAAGCCGTGCTCCCTCACCGTGGTGGTGGGAGTGCCCGGTGGGACGCTCTGCGTCCAGCGGTTGGGCCGCGGCGCCACGAGCGTGCCGTCGGGCAGCCGGTCCCAGAACTCGATCTCCACGCCGGCGTCCTCGCCGAGGTAGGAGCGCCGTCCCTCGCTGCGCGGCCGGGGCTCGAGCAGCACCCGGTTGGGCGCAGCGTTGTGGAGCACGGCGACGAGGTCACGTGCCGGCAGGCGGCGTACGGGCCAACCGCGATCGCCGGGGTCGAGCAACGAGAAGTGGTCGGGCACCTCGGCGAGCGCGGCGAGGACCGCGGCTCGATGAGGGGCGGGCACGACGACGGTCGGCGCCGGGCGGTCGTGGGTGGGGATGACGAACCACCCCTCGCCGGCGTTGCCAGCCGCCGCGACCGCCAGTCGCAGTGCCTCCGCGCGCCTCCAGCGGGGTGATCGCCGGGACCTTGACCGGCACCCCCTCCCGGGAAAATTCGGTAGTCCGTGACGAACGGACCCCTCCCGACGGTGTGTCGGGGGTCCGTTCGTCACGGACTACCTGAGCAAAGAGGGATTCCCACTCCGACGCGATGGTGTCGGCGTCGTAGCGCCGGGAGGCCTCGAACGCCCCTTCGCCCAATCGGGTGAGCAGAGAAGGGTCGGAAGCCACCGCGTGCAGGGCGGCGGCCAGTCCGGCCTTGGCGCCCGCGCCGACGAGGAGCCCGCTGACGTCGTGCTCGACGAGCTCGCGCGGCCCGGACGGGCAGTCGTAGGAGACGACGGGGACACCCGCCGACATCGCCTCCCCGGGCGACGAGCGGGAAGCCCTCGGTCTTCGAGGAGAGCGCGCAGATCGCTGCCTCCGCCCACTCCGGCGCCATGTCCTCCACCGCGCCGGGCAGCTCGATCCGGTCGGCCAGCCCGGCCTTCGCGGCGTGCGCGATCAGCTCGCCACGCAGCGGTCCGTCGCCGAGGATCCGCAGTCGCCAGCCGGGCAGGTCGTCCGCGATCTGCTCGAACGCCCGCACGAGTGGATGAACTGCTTCTCCGGCACGATCCGGCCGGCGGTCACGATCGTCTTGGAGGACAGGTCGGATCGTGGCTGCGCTGCGACCGGCAGCGGGTTGGGCATCACCACCAGCTCCGGCGCGGCCGCCCCGAGCTCGGCCCCGAGCCAGTCGGCCGTCGATCGCGTGAGCAGCGCCACCGCGGCGACCCGCGGCGCGAAGGCGAGCAGCGGTTCCATACCGCCGACCCGGTCGGCGGAGGATCGGTGCTCCCGGTGCAACACCTTCGTCTCGGCCGGCAGCAGCTGCACGGCGGCGGCCATCAGGGCCGGCGTGACGGTGATGACCAGATCAACGTCCAGTGAAGCCAGCGCCGCCATCCCGTCGTCGGTCAGCTCGGAGAACTGGCTGTCCCAGCGCTTCGGGACCAGCCGCGACGGCCGCTTCGCGCGCGGGTCGTCACCACGCGCGTCAGCGAGGTGGTCGACGCCCACAGCGGGGTCGATCGGGTAGTGCGGCGCGTCGGCACTGCGCGTCACGGAGACGAGGCGTACGTCGACATTCCCCCGTCGCGCGAGCGCGTTGGCCTGCGTGATGGCGGACCTCGACGTACCGCCCATGCCGTCCAGGGTTGAAGACGAGGAACGCGACCGAGAGGCGGCGCTTGCGAGGAGCGAACCTCACGCGCTCAAAGGCCTGTCACGCCTTCGCCGCCGCCCGCCTGCTCGTCGAAGTTCTCCCGCTCGAGCAGGTGCAGCACCGGGACACCGAGCTTGCGCCGGGCGCGGGAGGTCCAGTCGACGTGGAAGAACTCGGCGACGAGGTGCGAGCGGGTCAGCACGATCACCTCGCGGGCATCGACCTCAGCGACCTTCGCCACGAGCGCGTCGACCGGCGGCTCCGAGGTGACGACGCCGGTGGCCTTGCCGCCCGCGGCCTCGATCGCCGCGAGGGTGGCCGCGAGGTCCTTGGCCGAACGGTCGCGGCACTCCTCGCGCACGGCGTCGAGATCGACGTCGCTCATCACCATCGCGGGGGCGGCCATCACGTCGCCCGCGCCGAGGGTGCCGAGCGACGCCTCGATGCGCGCCGAGGCGTCCTCCGGGGAAGCAGGACGTGGTAGACGACACGGTCCTCGATGTCGCTGTGCAGCGAGCGGACCTGCGTCGCATCGCCCTTGGACATGGCTGCTTCGACGAGCAGCACCACGTCGTAGGTGCCGACGCCGTCGTTGATGTTGTCACTCATGATGCATCGCCTCCACGCGGATTGTCGGCCCCACCAAGAACTCTAGCGAGGTCGTAGCTGACCGGCTCCTCCAACTGCTCGTAGCCGCACGACTCCGGGTCGCGGTCGTCGCGCCAGCGCTTGAACTGCGCGGTGTGGCGGAAGCGCCGACCCTCCATGTGGTCGTACTTCACCTCCAGCACCCGCTCCGGGCGCAGCGGCGTGAAGCCGAGGTCCTTGCCCGAAGACCAGCGGCTCTGGGTGCCGGGAACCCGGTCGGGGTTGGCGGTGAGGAACTCGCTCCAGCGTCCCCACGGGTGGTCCTCGATCGGGCACACCAGCGGCTGCAGCTCCTCGATCAGCTCCGCCCTCCCGGCCGCCGTGAAGCTCGCACTCACGCCGATGTGCTGCAGCTCGCCATCGGCGTACAGGCCGAGGAGGAGGCTGCCGAGCAACGGGTGCTCCGGCGTCGACGTCTTGTGCTCGCGGTAGCCCGCGACGACGACGTCGGCGGTGCGCTCGTGCTTGATCTTCAGCATGGTGCGGGCATTGGGTTCGTACGGCGATGCGAGGGGCTTCGCCATGACGCCGTCGAGCCCGGCGCCCTCGAAGTCCTCGAACCACTGCTCGGCCTCCGCGGGATCCTGCGTGGTGCGCGTGAGGAAGCACGGCCCCGTCAACCCGGTGAGCGCTGTAGTCATCGCCTCCCGGCGCTCGCTGAACGGCTTGTCGATGAACGACTCGTCGCCCAGCGCGAGGAGGTCGAAGGCGACGAACCCAGCGGGCGTCTTCTCGGACAGCATGTCCACGCGGCTCTTGGCCGGGTGGATCCGCTCCTGCAGCACCTCGAACTCGAGCCGGTCGCCGATGGCCACGAACAGCTCGCCGTCCGGGACGATCCGCTCGGGCAGCTGCTCCCTGATCGCGGCCACGACCTCGGGGAAGTAGCGCGTCAGCGACTTGGTGTTGCGGCTCGTCAGCTCGACCTCGTCGCCGTCCTTGAACACCCGGGCAGCGGAAGCCGTCCCACTTCGGCTCGAAGGAGTAGTCGCAGCTCCGGGGCACGCCCTTGACGGATTTCGCGAGCATCGGCTGGACGGGTGGCATCACGGGCAGGTCCACGCTGTCGAGACTAGTGCGTTGGTGTCGCCCGAAGCGCCGTCGGTCAGGGTCGAGGACAAGACATTTCGGAAGTCTTACGGCAGCGGCCGACGCAGTTTCCGGTCAAGGGGGCGGGGCATCCCCCGACTACCCGACCAAGGAGACAGTCATGAAGAACAAGCCCTACCAGCCGCCGACAGTTGACCCGAACGACGATCGACGAGTCGGCCACGGCAGCGACTTCGGCGTCGAGCTGTTCGAGCTCCTGCGGGCCGGCCGGACGTCGCTGCCTGCCTATGCGGCGCTCTCTCCCGAGCTGACCACCGTGACCCACGACCTCGGTCCGCGCATCGACTTCCTGCGGCAGAGCGTGGGCGGCGAGTACGCCCTGTCCCTCGTCGACGGGCTGCGCGAGGAGCTGCAGGTTTGCCTGCGCATCCACGCCCTCGCGCTGCAGGACGCGGGTGAGGCGCTGGTGCAGATCGCCGACGACTTCGCTGCGACCGACCAGCAGGCCAACGACGCCTTTGCCGCGCTCGTCAAGGGCGCTGACCTCGACGTCCCCGAGGTGCCGCGACCGCCCGGCCCGGATGCGCCACACAGGGACTCCTACGACCCGCCGCCGCTCGGACGCTCCGGACTTCAACTGGGGTATCAACCACGACCAAGACGCCCCCCGCGCCCCGTGGGACGGGCCCGGTCTCGACGACGAGGGTGACCTCGAGGACCGAGTCCCGGAGAACCCGGACGATTCCCACGCGCCGGATCCCGAGGACTACGTGCCCGACTTCATCCGGGAACACCCCTTCTACGACGAGGACCGCAAGCGGGAGGACGACACGGAGCGGTACGGCGACCTGGACTCACCGTGGCGTGAGGTGGAAGCGCCGCCGCTCCCCCGGCCCATTTGGCAACTCGAGCAGGAGGGACAACTGATGGCATTCGACCGAGCCGACTTCGAACAGAAGCTGGACGAGATGTGCAGGCTTCTCGGTGAGCTGTGGGCGGTCGACACGGTCCTTCACCTCTGGCGCGAGGTGGTCGACGCCGACCGCCCACGGTCGAGCGCGAAAGACGTGAATGTGGGCGAGACCTACCCGTTCGAACTGCATGACATGCCCGAGAACGTCGTCACGATCGGATACGAAACGCCTGTCGAGATCAACATCCCGTCGTTCCGCTACCTCTACGCCAAGGGGCAGGTCTGGGGCGACGAGGTCGCCGCGACCATCCGCTCCATGGTCGAGGACCCGGTGCGGCCCCACACCTCGACCTTCACCGAGGCGGCGAGCATCGCGGACTCGCAGCTGGGGTCGATAGCGCTCAACGTCCCCGACGACCGGCGGAGATCGACAGCAACCTGTCCAACTGGAGCGGCCAGACCGCCAACGAGTTCGCCGACTGGTACGGCAGGCTCGAGTTCATCGCCCGGCAACAGGCCTACCTTGCCAACGCCCCGGGCTACTCCATCGTGGCCTGCAAGTCCGTCGTGGACCTGGGCCAGCAGAGCCTGCTGAACATCGTCGAAGGTGCCATCACCACGTTGGAGGAAGCACTGCAGGCTCGCAAGAACTCGCAGCCGGTCGAACCTCCCGACTCGGGCATGGAGTGGCTGGCAGTCGCCGCGCTGATCACGGGCGTCATCGCCGCCATCCCCACGGGAGGCGCCTCCCCGGCGGCCGGCGGAGCCACGGCGGCCGCGATCGGGACGGCCGCGGTCGCGGTGTCTGCTGCCAGCACCGCCTACATCGCCTTCGCGCAGGACCACGTGCCCGCAGAGGCCGGCCGAGTCGCAACGTTCACGACCAACCGGGCCGAGGACGTGTTCGCCTCGATCAACGACGGGCTGGTCGATCTTCGGGAGAACCTGCGGATCCAGTGGTCGGGGGCGGAGGAACGGATCGCCAGCCTGATCGCGAACTCAGCGGCCGCGGCCGCCGAGGGATCGCTCTTCGCGACGGCGCCATCGATCGTGCGGGGCGTCACGCCCAAGGGCTTCCACCACGAGTCGGAGCCCTACTGACGTCATGGGGACTGGCCGTTGGGACGACCAATTCTCATGACGTCCGAAGTGGGCTCTAGGCTTAGCGCCACATTCCCCGGTTGGTCTGCCGGCAGGGCCCGCCTGACTTTGAATCAGGATTAGCGACGATGGTTCGACTCCATCCCGGGGAGCCAGAAATTGGGTGTGCCCGGACGACGGTCCCGTGTCAGGGTGACGCGTGCCGCCATCGACGTACGACGAACTGCTGGCCCGCGTCCGAGAACTGATCGCCTCCTCGGTGAGGCCGCCCGTGGTGGCGATCGCCGGCCACGGCGGCGCGGGGAAGTCGACGCTCGCACTGCGGCTCGCCGCCGGCGTCGGTGTCCACGAGGGCCGAGTGGTCGGCATGGACGGGCTCTACGCGAAGACCGACACCGACCGGGCGACGATGTGGGAGCTGCACGACTGGCCCGCGCTGTCCGACGTGCTGGAAGCGGTCCGGGCCGAGCCGACGCCAGCACGCCTGCGCTACCGCTACCGGTGGTACTACGGGCAGGAGGGCGACGTCGACGAGCCGATGCCGCCCGTGGTGATCGTCGAGGGCATCAGGGTGATCCGCCCGGAGCTGATGCACCTGTTCGACCTCGCGGTCTGGATCGACCTGGACCCGGCGGCAGGCGCTGAGCGGGCGAAGGCCCGCAACCGGGACCGGGGGCGACTCCGAGGCGGAGCTGGAGCTGTGGGACACGAAGTGGGTGCCGGAGGGTGTGGACTACCAACGTCTCGTCCGCCCGGAGGCGCTGGCCCACGTCGTGGTCCGCGCCGCCGGGCTCGACGGCTACGCGACGAAGTCGCGCACGCCCCGGTAGGTCCCCGGGTCCGTCAGCAGCGCGACGTGGCCGACGCAGCCGACGTACTTGTTGGTCGCGCCCGACAGCGGGACGGAGCTGTCGGGGTTGATCGTCTCGTCGCACGACGACCAGAAGGTGCCGTAGCTGACCGGGCCGGGCGTCTCGTCGCCGGAGTTGAGCGAGGTCAGGAAGCTCGAACCGGCCCGCATCTCGCCGCACGACGTGGTGAAGCACCAGTTGGCGCTGCTGGTGCCGTGGTTGGGACCGCCGAGGCTCACCCAGTCGTCGACCTCCGGCTGGCCGCCGAGGTTCTTCAGGTAGTAGCGCGACGACAGGCCGCCCATCGAGTGGGTGACGACGTCGACCGTCGTGGAGCCGGTCTGCTGGCGGACCGAGTCGATGTAGGTCGCCAGCTGCTTGGCGGTCGTGACGTTGGACTGGCTGGTGTTGTACTGCCACGCGAAGAGCTCCGAGCTGGCGTAGCCGTCGGCCTTGAACCGGGAGACCATGCTGTCCCAGTTGCCGGCACTGCCCATGAAGCCGTGGACGAACACGATGGGTTGACGCTCGACGGCCCGGGACCGACTGGGCGGGGATGACCATGGTGGCGAGGGTGGTGAGTGCTGCCAGCAGCACGGTGGAGATCAGTGGACGCTTGAGACGCACAGGACGTTCCTCCCGAGATCCCACGACAGCCGATCCGTCGCGAGCGGATGCGTCGCCGACGGAACTACCCGTCCCCCGACGTCGACACTGCACCTCTGTGGAGCGGAAACGTATCGGCGGCGCTGGGGCCCGTCAATGGGTTCCTACGATGCCGTAGCCACCGCCCGACGCAGCGGCTCGGCGATAGTTCAGTGAGAGCTTGTCGGGTTGGTCCGGACCACAAACTCGCACTTAACTACCTGACGCGCGAGCGGAGAGCCGCCTACTCGTCGCCCGTCAGCGCGAACGACCGCAGCCGGTCGCCGGCGAACCACACGCCGCCGAGGGTGACGACCACCGAGGCGAGCAGCGCCCGGGGGCAGGTTGGCGGGGTCGTCCAGCGACGACGAGACCGAGTGCCCGATCCGGATGCCCCACTGCCCGATGCTGAGCCGGGCGATGCCGCTGAGGAAGCCTCCGGCGAGGCCCTCCCAGATCAGGACGAAGATCAGCCCGACCACGACGGCGTGCCGCGTGAACGACGACAGGGCCGGGAAGAACGCGGAGTAGGTCGTCCCGGCGACCAGCGCGGCCACCAGCCAGCCGACGGCCTGCGAGCCACCGCCCGCGACCAGGGCCGGCCACGAAGACGCCGAGCGCGCCGACGACCAGCGTCGCAGCCCGGGCGACGAGCCACTTCGAGATCGCGATGGCGTGCCGGCTGACCGGCTTGGAGAGGAGGTAGACGATCGAGCCGTCGTCGACCTCCGGCCCGAGCACCGACGATGCGGCGAGGATCGCGACGAGCGGCAGCACGAGCGGATAGCCGAGGAAGCTGACCATCGGCCACGCCGCGTCACCCTCCGACGACAGCACGCGGATCAGGACGGTCAGCCCGATCAGCGCGATCGGCAGCGCGAGCAGCAGCCAGAAGCGGCGCCGCCCGAGCAGCGCCCGGAGAGCGAGCTTGATGATCGTTGCGTTCATCGGTCCACCAGATATGCGAAGACGCTCTCCAGCGACTCGTCGCTGGGGGAGAGCTCGAACAGGGTCAGGTCGTGGCTCCGCGTCAGCGCCGGCAGCTCGGACGCGAACGTCCCGAGGTCGCTCACCTGCACGTCCGGGCCGCCGGTGGGACGCAGGTTGACCGACTGCACCGCAGGCCGTGCGATGAGTACGGCGGCGAGCGCGCGGTCGTCGCTGGAGGTGATCGAGTAGCGGACCGGCCGATCGGTCATCAGCCGCCGGATCGCCCCCGAAGTCGCCCGACGCGGCATGCCGACCGGAGACGACCACCTCGATGTGGCGCGCGAGCCGTCTCGACCTCCTCGAGGATGTGCGAGCTGAAGAGGACGGTGCGCCCGTCGTCGCCGAGCTGGCGCAACAGCTCCATCAGGTGCATGCGCTGGCGCGGGTCGACGCCGTTGAAGGGCTCGTCGAGCAGCAGCACGGTCGGGTCGTGCACCAGCGCGGCAGCGATCTTGATCCGCTGCCGCATCCCCTTGGAGTAGGTGTCGATGCGCCGTGACGAAGGTTCCACCATGTCGACGACACCGAGGATCCGTTCGGTCGCGGCAGCCGCGTCGGGCAGCCGGTGCAGGTCCGCGTTGGCGCGCACGAACTGGCGCCCGGTGAGATAGCCGAAGCTCAGCTCGCGCTCCGGCACCGAGGCCGATCTGCCGATAGGCATCCGTACGGCGCCAGACCGGCTCGCCGTCGAGCGTGACCGAGCCCGAGGAGGGCGGGAGGAAGCCGGCCATCATCGCCAGCAGGGTCGTCTTGCCGGCGCCGTTGGGGCCGAGCAGGCCCGGTGACCCCGGGGCCGATCGTCATGGCCACGTCGTTGACGGCCACGACGTTGCCGAACCAGCGGGACACCTTGTCCGGGACGAGGGTGCTCATCGGGAACCCACGGTCACGAAGCGGCGGACGAGGAGAGCGAGACAGAGGCCCGGGACGACCAGTGCCATTGCGAGGTAGGCGAGCGGCCGAGTGCCCGCCAGCTCGATCCGCGTGCGACCCCCGGCCTGCCGGGCCACCGCCAGCCCGTCGTGCAGGGTCCGGGGGAGACGAGGCCGGCGACCTCGCCGACGTCGTCGATGTGCTCGTAGTAGGCGATCTCCCGGATCACCCGCATCACCCCCGTCACCGCGATCAGCACCACGATCGAGGCCACCACCGCGAAGCCACGGCGCAGCGCCACCGAGGAGATCAGCCCGGTGATGCCGGCGAGCACGGCCGCCAGCAGCACCTGGAGTGCCACGGAGCGCACGAAGATCGGTGTCTGCAGGCCGGCATCCGGGCCGGCGAGCAACCCTCCGCCGTACAGGATGATCGTCGGCAGCAGTGTGAAGGCGAGGATCGCCGTGGACAGCGAGGCCCAGCGCACCAACGCGAACATCGTGGGGGACAGCGGGCGCGCGAGGTAGAGCACGATCGAGCGGTGGCGCAGGTCGCGCGACACGAGCACCGGCGCCTGCGCGGCCGCGAAGAGCGTCACCAGCACCTGGACTGGCTGAGGTAGGCGGCGTAGGACACGGGCAGCTCGTCCGGGCCGACGATGGTCACGACGCCGATCACGATCACCGCGGGCAGTGCGCCGAGCGCGAGCAGGAGGAAGGGCAGCACCTTCGAGCGGCCCGAGCGGCCCGGAGCCGAACGTGCCGGACGCCGGTGAGGTAGAGGCTGAGCGCCAGCGCGCCGGTGCCCTCGCGGGCACCGTCGTAGCCGCGGTAGCCGATGTCGTGGATGACGCCAGAGCGTTCAAGAGGGCGATCAGACATGAACAGCCCCTCCGGTCAGGAACACGTCTTCGAGGTGTGCCCGGTCGGGCTGGATCCGCACCAGCCCGAGACCGAGGTCCGCGGCGGCGTCCCGCACCAGATCGTGTACGGCGACGTCCGGCTCCGGCGGATCGATGGCGATCATCGCTCCGCGTGGACGGCAGGTGAGCCCGGCCGGGGCCAGCCTCTCCCCGAGCCGGTCGCGCTCGGTTTCGCCCCCGAGCACCTCCACCAGCAGGCCGCCGGTGTGCTGGGTGAAGTCGGCCGTGGCGGAGGACCGCAGCAGCCGACCGCCGTCGAGGACGATGACGTGGTCGCTGACTTTCTCGAGCTCGCCCAGCAGGTGCGAGGTGACGAGGACGGCGATGCCGAAGTCGCGGCCGATGCGCTGCACGAGGTGGAGCATGTCGACGCGCGCCGCCGGATCGAGACCGTTGGTGGGCTCGTCCGGGAAGACCGGGCGCGGGTCGTGCACGAGCGCCTGAGCCAGCTTGGCGCGCTGCTTCATGCCGGTGGAGTAGCCGCCCATCTGTCGGTAGCGCTCCTCGTCGAGGCCCACGTGCCGCAGGATGTCGGCCGCACGCTCGCGCGCGACGGTCGCGGGCAGGCCGGACATCCGGCCCATGTGGACCACGAAGTCGCTGGCGCTCACGTCGGGCGGCAGGCAGTCGTGCTCGGGCATGTAGCCGACCGG
Source organism: Nocardioides sp. B-3 (assembly GCF_024703895.1). Taxonomy (GTDB): domain Bacteria; phylum Actinomycetota; class Actinomycetes; order Propionibacteriales; family Nocardioidaceae; genus Nocardioides. The sequence goes on along the minus strand of NZ_CP087968.1, from coordinate 945,503 downwards.
GCGGCGGATCTCCGCGCTGTCCCGGGCGATGTCGAAGCCGAGGACCGAGGCCGTGCCGTTCGTCGGCTCGAGCAGACCGAGCAGGATCTTGATCAGCGTCGACTTGCCGGCCCCGTTGGCCCCGACCAGTCCCGTCACGCCCTCGCCGACGGAGATGTCGAGAGCCGTCAGCGCCTCGACCTCGCCGAAGCGCATCGTCAGCGCCCCGGTCTCGATCACTGGCCCCTCGGTCCCCGTCACCTCGGCCACGCTAGCGACCGCTGCCTCACCAGCCCATCAGGGATGGCCCTGAGTGGTGTGAAGATTTCATGGAGGTTGCCCGTGTCAGGTGCGCTTCAGTCGCCGTACGGCGTCGCGGTGATGTGCCACGAGGCCGTGCACCGCGAGCACCGCCATCTCGTCGAGGGTCATCGGGCTGCGCAGGACCACTGCGTACTCCTCCCGATCGACGTGCGCCACGTCAGCGACAGCGGGATGCGCGGACACCGTGGCGACGAACGGGTCCTGGTCCTCGGGCACGTCGAGATCGAGCAGCGGCTTCAGCTCGTCGCCCACCGCCACGGACCAGTGCCACGGCCCGTGCGCCGCGTCGTCGGTCGTGAGCCACACGAGCTCCGCAACGTCCGACGCCTCCATGGACAGGTCGACCTCCTCCACGAGGTCGAGGACCTGCTGCCAGACAGCCGGCGCCGCGTCCCGGGCCTGCCGCACCGAGGGTCGGTCGAGGAGGGCGCCGAGCGTGAGGTCCACGTCGTGCGGCACGAGGGTGCCGTCGGCGCCGGGAGTCGCCGGCCGGCCGGCCCCGGAGAGCTGGTGACGCCACGAGGCGATGTTCGCCAGCAGCAGGACGGTGCCGACGCCAACCCACGACCAGTCTCGCTGGGTGACCTCCACGCCGACGAAGACGATGAGCATGCCGACGACGAGTCCTCGCAGCACGCTGTTCTGGGCGATCTTCACGCCGCGATCATGTCAGCGGAGGGTCCGGGCGGCGGCGGTTTCGGCTGACTGGCGGCACGCGGGACCCAGTGCGGGCCATAGGCTGCCGACATGGACAACCTCACCGTGATCGTGCTCGCCGCCGGCGGCGGCACCTGCATGAAGTCCAAGACGATGAAGGTGCTGCACCCGATCGGCGGGCGCTCGATGATCGGGCACGTGCTGAGTGCCGTGCAGGCGATGGAGCCGCAGCGGATCGTGGCCGTCGTCGGCCACCAGCGCGACCGAGTCGGGCCGCACATCCAGTCTCTCGTGCCCGGGGCGGTGCTCGCCGTACAGGAGACACAGGACGGCACGGGACACGCGGTCCCGCGTCGCGATCGAGGCCGCCGGTACGACGACGGGGACCGTGATCGTCGCCGCCGGTGACACCCCCTGCTGCTGGGGGGGAGTCGCTGCGCGAGTTCGCCGCGGAGCACGAAGCGGCCCAGCGAGCGGTCAGCATCCTGTCCGGCATCGTCGCCAACCCGTTCGGCTACGGCCGGATCATCCGCAACGCGGAGGGCGACGTCGAGGCGATCGTCGAGGAGAAGGACGCCACCGACGAGCAACGCCTGATCGCGGAGATCAACTCCGGCATCCCGGCCTTCGACGCGGAGTTCCTGCTCGACGCTGCCGCGGATCACCAACGACAACAACAAGGGCGAGTACTACCTCACCGACACCGTCCAGCTGGCTCGCGATGCCGGCCTCACCGTCGGGGCGCACGCGATCGACGACGTCATGCAGACCGAGGGCGCCAATGACAGGGTGCAGCTCGCCGAGCTGGGCCGCCTCCTCAACCAGCGCATCGTCGAGCAGTGGATGCGCGACGGCGTCACCGTGATGGACCCGGCGACGACACGGATCGACGCCGACGTGCAGCTCGCGCAGGACGTCACGATCCTGCCCGGCACCCAGCTGCTCGGCGCCACCATCGTGGGCGAGGACGCCGTGATCGGTCCGGACACGACGCTCAAGGACTGCGAGATCGGCGCAGGCGCCCGAGTCGTCCGCACCCACGGCGAGCTCGCCGTCATCGGCGACCGGGCCACCGTCGGCCCGTTCTCCTACCTCCGCCCCGGCACCCAGCTCGGGATCACGGGGAAGATCGGCGCCTTCGTCGAGACCAAGAACGCCCGGATCGGTGACGGTGCCAAGGTCCCGCACCTGTCCTACGTCGGCGACGCCGAGATCGGCGAGGGCACCAACATCGGCGCCGGCACGATCTTCGCCAACTACGACGGCGTCAACAAGCACCGCACGGTCGTGGGCAGCCACGCCCGCACCGGGTCCAACAACACCTTCGTCGCTCCGGTCCGGATCGGCGACGGCGCAGGGACCGCGGGCGGGACGACCGTACGCCGCGACGTACCGCCCGGAGCGCTCGCGGTGAGCTCCGGTCCGCAGCGAAATCTGGAGGGCTGGGCGCAGTCGAAGCGGCCCGGCACCGCTCAGGCAGACGCCGCGTCACGCGGGTGAACAGCAGGTGTCTCACGCCACTGACCCCGGGGTTGGGTCTGACGGCTCCGGTGCGACACAATCCTGACGTCGACACTCCACCCCCGATCGAGGAGTTTCAGCCGGTGACCGGACTGAAGAAGACCACCGAGAAGAACCTCATGATCTTCAGCGGCCGGGCTCACCCCCAGTTGGCCGACGAGGTCTCCGTGCTTCTCGGCCAACCGCTCGTGCCCCAGTCGGCCTACGAGTTCGCCAACGGCGAGATCTACGTGCGCTACGAGGAGTCCGTCCGCGGGTGTGACGCCTTCGTCATCCAGAGCCACACCTCGCCGATCAACGAGTGGATCATGGAGCACCTGCTCATGGTCGACGCGCTGAAGCGGGCGTCGGCCAAGCGCATCACCGTGGTCATGCCGTTCTACGGCTATGCCCGCCGGGACAAGAAGCACCGCGGCCGCGAGCCGATCTCGGCCCGCCCGGTCGCCGACCTCTTCAAGACCGCCGGCGCCGACCGCCTGATCACCGTCGACCTGCACGCCGACCAGATCCAGGGGCTTCTTCGACGGTCCCGTCGACCACCTGATGGCGCTGCCGATCCCGGCTGACTACGTGCGCGACAAGTACGGCGACCAGCAGCTCGCCGTCGTCTCGCCCGACGCCGGCCGGATCAAGGTGGCCGAGCGCTGGTCCGCCCGCCTCGGTGGCGTGCCGCTGGCCTTCATCCACAAGACCCGCCGTACCGACGTCGCCAACGAGGTCGTCGCCAACCGGGTCGTCGGTGACGTCAACGGCAAGATCTGCGTGCTGACCGACGACATGATCGACACCGGAGGCACGATCGTGAAGGCCGCGGAGGCGTGCGTCGCCGACGGCGCCGCGGGCGTGGTCATCGCCGCGACCCACCCCATCCTCAGCGACCCGGCCGTGGATCGCCTGAAGAACTCCAGCGCAGTCGAGGTCGTCGTCACCAACACGCTCCCGGTGCCGGCGGACAAGCAGTTCGACAAGCTGACGACCCTGTCGATCGCACCGCTGATCGCGCGCGCGATCCGCGAGGTGTTCGAGGACGGGTCGGTCACGTCGATGTTCGACGGGCACGCGTAAGGGCTTAGCTCAGCCTGCGATCACGACCCGCAGGCTGCGGGGTCCGTGGACGCCCTCGACCCGGTCGAGCTCGATGTCACTCGTCGCGCTCGGCCCGCTGATCCGGGTGAGCGGTCGGGTGCTGGCGCCGGTCTCGATCAGCCGGGCGACGGCTTCGGGGACGTCGCTGACGAGCTGGTCGGTCGTCACCACGCACACGTGGGTGTCGGGCACGGTGGTGGCCGCTCGGCGTCCCTGCCCCGGCCCGTGGTCGAGGATGAACGTGCCGGTGTTGGCCACGCCGACCGCTGCAGTCGTCACCACCGCATCGACCCGGTCGAGCGCGTCAGGGCTCAGGTCGTCGTCCGGCACCAGCCGGACCCCCGCCTCGAGCGCGGCAGCCAGCCGGGTCGCCGGGAACCCGGCGTCGGCCGGAAGGTCACGGCGCCGGCCTCGGCGAGCTGTTCGGCCACCGCCGCCGCCACCCGGTCGAGCGGCACCCGCACGACGACCGCGCGGTAGTCGGCGACGCGTTCGGCGAACCGCTCGACCACGTCCGGGTCGCCCGTGCTCACGGGCTCCCCGTAGGTCCACGCCGGCACCTCGCCACCGACCGGCCCGTCGACGGGGATGTCGCGCAGCGCCGTCCGGATCTTCTCGAGGATCTCTTCTCGCGCGTTCATCGTGACTCCTCGTCGGTCGTGCCGTGCGTGCGCCGCCACCGGGAGCGGAAGGACTCGGTCGGTGGCACGGGCGCGTCGCGGGAGTCGCTCCAGCTCGAGGCCGGCCACGGCAGCTGGCGCAGGGTGGTGCGACCGGAGCGGCCGAGCACCTTCCCCGCCGAGGGCGGAGAGCTTCTGCGCCCGTTCCATGCGCCGGTGGTCGGAGAACATCCACGACGCCGCCTTCATGGCGGCCTCCTCGGCACTGGGCATCCCGCCGCGCTTCTCGTCCACCACGCGGGTGCGCAGGTGCACGAGCAGCTCGGGGATCTCGATCCGCACGGGGCAGACGTCGAAGCAGGCGCCGCACAGGCTCGAGGCGTACGGCAACGACTTGTCGACCTCGCTCGAGGTCCCGCGCAGCTGGGGAGTGAGCACGGCCCCGATCGGTCCCGGATAGACCGAGCCGTAGGCGTGGCCGCCGACGCGCTCGTAGACCGGGCACACGTTGAGGCAGGCCGAGCACCGGATGCAGCGCAGCGCCTGCCGGCCGACCTCGTCGGCCAGCACGTTGGTGCGGCCGTTGTCGATCAGCACGATGTGCACGGACTGCGGTCCGTCGCCGGGCGTCACTCCGGTCCAGATCGAGGTGTAGGGGTTCTCGCGCTCGCCGGTGCTGCTGCGCGGCAGGACCACGGAGCATCACCTCGAGGTCGGCCCACGTGGGCAGCACCTTCTCGATGCCGACGACCGAGATCAGCGTCTCGGGCAGGGTCAAGCACATCCGTCCGTTGCCCTCCGACTCCACCACGACGAGGCTGCCGGTGTCGGCGACCGCGAAGTTGGCGCCGGAGATCGCCACCTTCGCCCGCAGGAACTTCTCCCGCAGGTGCAGCCGGGCCGCCTCGGCCGGGCGCCGCGGGTCATCGGTGAGGTCGGCGGGCGCGGGCCGGCCGACCTTGCCCATCTCCTCGAGGAAGATCTCGCGGACCTCCGTGCGGTTGCGGTGGATCGCGGGCACCGGGATGTGGCTGGGCCAGTCGTTGCCGAGCTGCACGATGAGCTCCGCGAGGTCGGTCTCCCGAGCCGAGATGCCCGCCGCCTCGAGCGCCTCGTTGAGCTCGATCTCCCGGGTCGCCATCGACTTGACCTTGATCACCTCGTCGGTGCCGACGGCGCGGACGAGATCCACCACGATCCGGTTGGCCTCCTCGGCGTCTCGCGCCCAGTACACCGTGGCGCCCGCAGCGATCGCGTTGGTCTCGAAGACCTGCAGGTGGTGGTCGAGGTTGTGCAGGGCCCGGTCCTTCATCGCCGCGGCAGCCAGCCGCAGCTCCTCCCAGTTGTCCAGCTCGTCGACGACGAGCGCCCGCTTGGCGCGGATCGTGCTGGTGGCGTGGGCGAGGTTGCGGCGCAGCTGCGGGTTGCCGAGCGCGGTGCGAGCGCCGTCGGGGAACTTCGGCATCCCGACGAAGGTGGCCGTGACCCCGACGTGCGGGTGGCCGGTGGTTGGGTTCGTCATGCCGAGTCCTCCTCGGTCGACGCCGGGATCTCGGCGAGTGCATGACCCGCACCCCGGCCCGCTGTCGCGACAGCAGGCCGCCGATGTGGGCCGGGCAGGAGTTGTCGCCGGCGACGAGCACCTCGGCGCCGGTGGCGACCACGTGTCGCGTCTTGTCGTTGCCCATCGCCACGGACACGTCGGCGTTCTTCATCGCGAAGGTGCCGCCGAATCCACAGCACTGCTCGGCGTCCGCCAGCTCGACGAGGTCGATGCCGCGGACGTTGCGCAGCAGCTGCAGCGGACGGTCGCCGACCCGCAGCATCCGCAGCGAGTGACAGGTGGGGTGGTAGGTCACCCGGTGGGGGAAGTAGGCCCGGACGTCCGTCACGCCGAGCACGTCGACCGGGGAACTCGCTGAGCTCGTGGACCTTGGGGGTCGTCCGCTCCACCTCCTCGGCCAGCGCCGTGTCACCGGCCTGCCGGGCGAGGTGGGCGTGCTGGTGCCGCACGGAGCCGACGCACGATCCGGAGGGCGCGACCACGGCGTCGTACGACCCGAAGGTCCGCACGAAGGACCGCACCAGCGGCATCGCCTCGGGCGCGTAGCCGGTGTTGGTGAACATCTGCCCGCAGCAGGTCTGCTCCTCGGGGAACTCGACCGTGCAGCCGAGCCGCTCGAGCAAGCGGACCGTGGCCTGCGGGGTCTGCGGCCACATGGTGTCGTTGAAGCACGTCGCGAACAGGGCGACCCGCATTCCGGCGGCGGACGGGGCGCTCACGGCAGCATCCCGGACAGGACCGTGGACTGCAGGCCGACCAGCACGCACAGCACGACGAGCATCCCGAGGCTCCAGAGGACGACCTTGCGGAAGATCTCCGACTCGCGGCCCACCAGCCCCACGGCCGTGGCGGCGATGGTGAGGTTCTGGGGACTGATCATCTTGCCCACGACGCCTCCCGAGGTGTTGGCCGCCACGAGCAGAGTGGGATCGAGCCCCGCCTTCGCGGCCGCCGTCTGTTGCAGGGTAGCGAAGAGTGCGTTGGCGCTCGTGTCGGAGCCGGTGACTGCCGTGCCGAGCCAGCCCGGGATGGGCGAGAGGTAGGCGAAGGCGGCGCCGGTGCCGGCGATCCAGTGCCGATGGTGATTGTCTGGCCGGACATGTTCATGACGTAGGCCAGCGCCAGCACGGAGGCGACGGTGAGCAGTGCGAAGCGCATCTTCACCGGGTTGCGCACGAACTCCTGCCCCGCATCGCGGGCCGGGATGCGGTAGACCGCGGCGACGACGATCGCGCAGAGGAACAGCAGCGTGCCGGGGGAGGAGAGCCGGGTGAAGGTGTAGACCGTCGCGGCCGAGACGTCGCCCGAGGCCGTCGCGAGCTTGCCGTCGAGACCGGGCCAGTGGATCTTCACGTCGCGCGCCAGCAGGAAGTCCGTGATCGGACCCCACAGCTTCGCCAACGAGAAGACCACGATCACCAGCAGGTAGGGGAACAGCGCCATGAACGTCCGGCTGCCTGTCAACGCCCGGTGGGCCCCGGGAGCGGTGAGTGTCGTCGTGCCACCACCACCTGCGTCCCGGCCCGGGGCAGTCGTGCCTGCCGCGAGGTGCTCGGCGTGCAACCGCTCCTTGGCCCGGTCGCCACCCGTGGGCTGCCAGACGCGCAGCATGAGTACGGCGGCTGCGAGCCCGGCGAGGGAGGCGATGATGTCCGTCAGCTCGACCGAGACGTAGTTGGAGCTGACGAACTGGGCGACCCCTGAACGTCGCGCCGACGACGAGCGCGATCGGCCGGGTCTCGCGCACCCCTGCGGCGGCCGTCGGCCGGGAAGGCGAGGAAGAGCGGCACGAACAGGGCGATGAACGGCGTCTGGCGCCCCACCACCGCGCCGATCTCGGCATAGGGGATCCCGGTCAGGGTGCCCGCGGTGATGATCGGGATCGCGATGGCGCCGGAACGCGACCGGCGCCGTGTTGGCGAGCAGCACCACGGTCGCCGCGCGGAGGGCAGGGAACCCGACGGCCATCAGCATCACGCCGGTGATCGCGACGGGCGCCCCTGAAGCCCGCGAGGGCCTCCAGCAGGCCGCCGAAGCAGAAGGCGATGATGATCGCTTTGGATCCGCGGGTCGTCGGAGATCACGTTGATCAGGTGGCGCAGGTCGTCGAAGCGGCCGCTGCGCACCGTGAGCTCGTAGAGCCAGATCGCGCAGAGCACGATCCACATGATGGGGAACAGGCCGAAGGCCGCGCCCCGGGTGGCCGCGAGCAGGGCGAGGTCGACAGGCATGCCCCACACGAGGACGGCCATGAGGAGCGCGACGCCGAGGGCGGACAGCCCGGCCCAGTGGGCCTTCCAGCGCAACCAACCCGGGGTCACGAAGATCGTCAGCAGCGGCAGCGTGCCCGCCGGGGCAGACCACAGCAGGCTGTCGCCGAGCGGGGACAGATCGGGTGTGTACATGGGGGGATCCTTGCCTTCGCAGGAATGAGGCCTACCACTCAGTGGTCAGACCACTTGAGTGGTACGTTAGGCGTGACCGGTATCACACGTCAACCCCCCGCCTCCTGCGCGGCCGTCCGGTCCGAGAGGATGCGCACCGTGGTGACACAGGACCGGGGCAGGCCGGATGTGGACGCGGGGTGGCAACCGGTGGCGCGCAGCCGGGCCCACGAGCTGGTCATCAGCCGGATCGAGGAGCAGATCCTGAGTGGCGCGCTCGTCGTGGGTGACGCGTTGCCGCCCGAGCGCGACCGGCGCTGCGGCTCGAGGTGAGCCGGGCTGCCGTCCGCGAGGCCATCCGGACGCTCGAGGGCTACGGCGTCGTCCGCTCGGCTGTCGGCACCGGGAAGAACGCCGGCACCTTCATCGCGGCGATGCCGAGCCGGGCGCTGACCCGGTTCCTCCGGTTGCACGTCGCCCCGGCCAACTTCCCCATGGGCGACGTCGTCGACGCCCGGGTCATGCTCGAGTGCTCCAGTGCTCGCCCCGGCAGCGGCGCACACGCCGGAGGGCGATCGTGACCGGATACGCGAGATCCCTGGACTCGATGGACGCTCCCGGCCTGACTCGCGCCGCCTTCAACGACACGGACACCGACTTCCATGTCGCGATCGCCTGAGGCCGGTGGCAACCGTCTCGTCGCGGACATGACGATCGCGATCCGAGAGTCGATGCGGATCCCGATCCTGCACGGTCTCGAGCAGCTGGCCGACTGGACCACGCTGGCCGACGAGCTGCGGCGCGAGCACCGGGCGATCCCGGCCGCGCTCGAGGCCGGCGAGGCCGAGCGAGCGGCCGAGCTCGTCGAGGAGCACATCCGTACGGCCTACGTCCGCCTACCCACCCTCGGCCTCGAGGGCGAGGTCGACGCTCCTTCCTGACCTCAGGCGCGGATGAGCTCCAACCCGTCGCCCTCGAGGTCGGCGGCCACCCGCGCCCGACCCATGCAGACCATCAGCAGCTCCTGCATCGGTCCGCTGAGCGTGGGGCCCCTGCCCCGAACCCAGTCGACGTCGGTGGCGACCATCCGCGTGCCCTTGACGACCTTGCGCGACCCGCTCAGGAACGCGAGCGTCCGGGCCCTGTCGGCGGCGACGGCCGCGGCCTCGGGGTCCATCTCGCGCGTCAGGCCCAACGGTCGGACGATGTCCTCGGTGGTGGACGAGCGCGTCGATGAGGGGTTCGAGGACCGTCGTGGTCGGGACCTTCCTCGTCGAGCCGTCGTAGGTGGCGTAGTCGGCGAGGATCGTCTCGCGGGTCGAGCTCGCACCCATGCGCTTGACCTCGCGGAAGATCATCGCGTTGTAGCCGTGGCCGAAGTTCCGGGCCACCATCCCGGGCATCTGGGCCCAGCCGATCTGCAGGGTGGGAGATCACGTGCGCGGCGACGTCGTGGACGGTCCACCCGGCGCACAACGAGTCGGCCAGCCACTGCTCGGGAGCCGAGTCCGCGAGGGTGGCGGCGAGGGCACGGCGCTCTGTGTGGATGTGCGCCCACACCGTCTGCGTGTCCATCGCGCCCTCCCGGCATATAGTCAGTGTCACTGACTAAAATGGTCAGCCTCTCTGTCCAATTTGTCAACGCACTTCGAGGGAGACGTCGTGGAGCTGCCGAGCTCGTTGCTCATGTTCATCTCCTCCCGGCATGCCGAGGAGCGGATCGTGGCCCACCTGCGGGCCCACGGGTTCGACGACCTGACGCTTGCGCAGGGTCGGCTGGCCGCCCGGGTCGCGGAGGGTGGGTCCCGCGTGACCGAGCTCGCCGAGGCGGCGCAGATCACCAAGCAGACCGCCGGCTTCCTCGTGAACCAGCTGGAGAAGGGCGGATACGTCGAGCGCGTCCCCGACCCGACCGATGCCCGGGCGCGGCTGGTCCGGATGGCGAAGCGCGGAAGGGCGGCGCAGGCCTGCGCACGCGAGATGGAGCTCATCGTCGAGCGCGAGTGGGAGCAGCGGCTCGGCGTGCGCAGGATGCGCGCCCTCCGCGAATCGCTGGAAAACTTGAGAGAGATCACCGACCCCTACCTCTAGGGTCAGGCGAGTGACTCTTGCCGTTGAAGCCATCGACCTCCGACGTACCTTCACCTCTCGCTCGGGCACCTTTCGCCGTACCCGCAAGGACGTCGAGGCCGTCAAGGGCGTCAGCTTCGAGATCGCCCCGGGCGAGCTGTTCGGACTGCTCGGCCCCAACGGTGCCGGCAAGACGACCACGATCAAGATGCTGATCACGCTGCTGATCCCGACGTCGGGCCGGGCCAACGTGCTGGGCCACGACGTCGTGCACGACGTGCGCGAGGTGCGCCGCCGGATCGGCTACGTCTTCGGCGGCGACCGCGGCCTCTACGAGCGCCTCAGCGGACTCGACAATCTTCGCTACTTCTCCGAGCTGTACGGCGTCCCGCCCCGTGAGCAGAAGAAGCGCATCGGCGAGCTGCTGGAGCTGGTCGGGCTGACCGGCCGCGAGGGCGAGCGCGTCGAGGGCTACTCCCGCGGCATGCGCCAGCGCCTCCACATCGCCCGCGGCCTGCTGCACGACCCCGACGTGTTCTTCCTCGACGAGCCCTCCATCGGCATCGACCCGGTCGGAGCCCGCGAGCTGCGCGCGACCATCGCCGGGCTGCGTGAGCAGGGCAAGACGGTGCTGCTGACGACGCACTACATGTTCGAGGCCGACGAGCTGTGCGACCGGATCGCGGTGATCCGCTCCGGTGAGATCGTCGCCGAGGGCACCCCCGCCGAGCTGAAGGGGCTGGTCTCCGCCGGCCGCGTGCTCGAGGTCGAGACCTACGGCATCGGCGACGAGGCCGTGGCTGCGCGCGCGCAGTCGGCGGCGTACGCACCGTCGTGGTCGAGGAGCGCGGCCAGCTGCAGGTGCTGGTCGTCTCGTGCGAGCCCGGCGCCGAGGTCACCCAGTCGGTGCTGGCGCAGCTGGGGGAGACGCGTGTCGGTCGGGTCAGCCACCGCGACCCGTCGCTGGAGGACGCCTATGTCGAGCTGGTGACCAGATGACCCGGTTGCGGCAGCTGGTCGTCTGCTTCTGGTTGCAGTTCAAGATCCTGCTGTTCTCGCCGTTCGAAGGTTTCTCGGCCGTCGTCTTCCCGCTGATGTTCGCCACCGCGGCCTTGCTCGTCTATCGCGTCAACGGCGACCCGGAGGCGATGCTCTATGCCGGCATCGGTGCCGCCGCGATGGGCATCTGGACCTCCCAGACGGTGAGCGCCACGACGCTGGTGCAGCGCGAACGCCGCGCCGGCACCCTCGAGCTGGTGGTCGCCGCGCCCACGCCGTTCTCGCTGGTGCTGCTGCCGATCACCTGCGCCATGGCGACCATCGGGCTCTACAGCGTGCTCGCCACGATCCTGTGGGACTGGTGGCTCTTCGACATCGCGCTGCACATCGAGAACTGGCCGGTCTTCGTCCTCAGCATCCTGATGGCCACCGTCACCATCGCCCTCTTCGGCTTCCTGCTGTCCGTCAGTGCCGTGCGCTACCGCACGTCGTGGGCGCTCGGCGCGGCCCTCGAGTACCCGGGCTGGCTGCTGTGCGGCTTCGTCGTCCCGCTCGACCTGCTGCCCGACGTGCTGCGACCGATCTCCCGGGCGCTCGCGCCGACGTGGGCGGTCGAGGGCATGCGCGCGGCCGCCGCGGGGAAGAGCGCCCGGGGCGACCTCGCGATCTGTGGCGCGGTCGGCCCGGCCTATGCGGCGCTGGCCGGCTGGCTCGGCGTACGCCTCATCAACGCGGCCCGCCGCGACGCGACCCCGGCGCTCTCATGACGAGCGTCCGGATCTTCTTCATCGGTGGCCTGATGAGCTACCGCGCACTCTTCGGCTGGATGAACCCGTGGATCTTCATCCCGTCGCTGCTGATCTCGCCGATCTGCCAGATCCTGCTCTTCGCCTACATCGGCCGCAGCGCGGGCGTCGGCAACGACGAGTTCTACGTGATCGGCAACGCGCTCAACTACGCCGCGATCCCGTGCATGTTCGCGATGACCTTCACCATCGGCGGCGAACGCTTCGGCCAGACGCTGGGACTGGTGCTCGCCACCCCCGCGCGACGGATCCCGCTGTTCCTCGGCCGGTCGATGCCGGTCATCGTCAACGGCTGGTTCGTGGCGATGTTCGGGGTCGTGGTCGGCACGTGGATGCTCGACGCCCACATCCCCAGTGACGCCCCGGCTGCAGATCGCGCTCGTCGTCGCGGTCGGCTCGCTGGCCTCGACCGGCCCCGGGACTCGTGATGGGTGCGATCAACCTCGTCTACCGCGACGGCGCGACCATGGGCAACGTCTTCTTCCCGGTGCTGCTGATCTTCACCGGCACCAACGTCGCCCTTGACGACCTGCCGGGCTGGATGGGCGCCATCGGGCGGTGCCTGCCGCTCACGCACGCGATCGGAAGCGACCCGGATGCTCGGCGACGGCGCGACCCGGGGGCCGTGCAGGGCCTCGTCGGCACCGAGCTGCTGATCGGCACGATCTACCTCGTCATCGGGCTGGCCGCGATCCGGTTGTTCGAGCACCTGAGCCGGACCGGCGCGACCCTCGACAGGATCTGAGCTCGCGGATTCGACCGGTACGGCGAAGGGGGTCTAGTCTTCTCAGGTTGCCTCGGCGAGGGAGCCCGTCAGACCCGGGGACTCCGTGATCGACAGGGCCGGCCCGTTCACGACGCCGCGCTCTCGATCCGGAGCGTGGCGTTTGTCGTTTCCGGCCGGGCCCACCACACGTCGTACGAAATCAAGGAGACCCACATGTCTGAGACCGAGAAGATCGCCGCGGAGACCCGCACCGAGTTCGGCAAGGGCGCGGCCCGCCGCATCCGCCGCGACAACAAGATCCCCGCCGTGATCTACGGCCACGGCGCCGAGCCGCTCCACGTCACCCTGCCGGGTCACCAGACGATGATGGCCCTCAAGCACGGTGGTTCCAACGCGCTGCTCGCCCTCGACTTCGACGGCACCGAGCACCTCGCCCTGACCAAGCAGGTCCAGGGTCGACCCGATCCGCCGCGTCATCGAGCACATCGACTTCGTCACCGTCATCCGCGGCGAGAAGGTCATCGTCGACATCGCGATCCACGTCGTCGGCGACGCCGCCCCCCGACACCCCGGTCGTCACCGAGAACAACACGATCCGAGGTCGAGACCGAGGCCACGCACATCCCCGAGTCCATCGAGGTCTCGGTGGCGAAGCTGCCCGCCGGCAGCCAGATCCTCGCCAAGGACCTCGACCTGCCGAAGGGCACCACGCTGGCCGCGGACGAGGACCTCCTCATCGTCAACGTGACCGGTCAGATCTCCGCCGAGGCGCTGGAGGCCGAGCTCGCCGAGGCCGAGGCCGAGGCCGGCATCGAGCACGACGTCCCCGAGGGCGAGGCTGCCGACGAGGCCGCCGCCGAGGAGACCGCCCCGGAGGGCGACTCCGCGGAGTGATCCACCTGTTCCACCGGCTGCGCCGCATCGGGTCTCCCGGTGCGGCGCGCCGCATTTGTGGGTGGTCGTGGCTTCGCCGTACGCCGCAGCGCGGATCGGTCCAGCGGTGAGTGAGCCACCTTCCGGGGCGACCGAATGTGGCTGTGCCACCGCCGGTCGGCGCGCCGCGCGGGGACATACCGGAGGGCGGTGCGCCAACCACATTTTCTGAGCGGATCATGTGGCTCACGCACCGCTGCAGAGGGTGGGGCGGTTCGCATTTCAGCCGGAGCGTTCCGGGCTGGGAGGATGAGCACATGAGTGATGACGTGTGGCTGGTCGTCGGCCCGGGCAACCCCGGTCCGACCTACGCCGGGCACCGCCACAACGTGGGCTACCTCGTGACCGACGTGCTGGCCGAGCGGATGGGCAGTCCCTTCCGTTCGCACAAGACCGGGCGGGCCGACGTCGTCGAGGGACGCCTGACGCCCCCGGGGACCCCGGGCCCGCGAGTCGTGCTGGCCCCGCGCGGCTACATGAACGAGTCCGGCGGGCCGGTGAAGGCACTCGCCACCTTCTACAAGGTGCCGCCCGAGCGGATCATCGCGATCCACGACGAGCTCGACATCGCCTTCTACACGCAGCGGATCAAGCTCGGCGGCGGCGACAACGGGCACAACGGACTCCGCTCCATGCGCAGCAGCCTCGGCACCGGCGACTTCTACCGCGTGCGGGTCGGCATCGGCCGCCCGCCCGGTCGCCGAGGACGTCGCCGACTTCGTCCTGTCCAACTACAGCACCGCCGAGAAGAAGGACCTGCCCTTCCGGGTGATGGATGCAGCCGACGCGGTCGAGTCCCCGGTGACCGAGGGCCCGGAGAAGACGCAGCAGCGCTTCAACTCCTGATCTCCTCAGGATCGGGCATGAACGCCGGGCGGGCCGGACCTACCGTGGTGACAGGGACACCGTCCCGTGGAGGGATCTGCCATGGCGCGCGGACGTCGGCTCCCGGGGGCCACCATCGCGTTCATCGTGCTCGCTCCGCTGGTCGTGCTGGTGTTGGCCGACTGGCGACTCTCGTCCGCCCCGGGCCGCATCGACGGTGCGTTCGACGGGCTCGACGACCGCCCGCCCGCGGCGTCGGACGGCTCGGTCACGATGCTCATGCTCGCGACCGGCGAGGGCACGGCGAACAGTCCGACGCTGTCATGGATGCCCGGCGACCCGACGGTGGTCTCGGCGCTGTTCGTGACGATCATCGGCGACCGCCGCGGGGCGTACGTCGAGTGGTTGCCGCTGCGCGATGACGTGCTCGCGGGCGTGGCGGACGAACGGCCCGCCGCCGCAGTCGCGGCGGCCGAGTCGACGACCGCCCGCAGGGTCGATCACCCGGCGGTCATCGAATGGTCCACCTTCGCTGAACTGGGCCACGACAACGACGTACCGCTCCGGGTGACGCCCGAGGCCAGCAGCAGCATTCGCCGAGAGTACCTACGTCAGGTGCTGGAGTACACCCTCCACGGCGAGATGCGGAAGGAGCCGTTGATGCTCTATCGCGCTCCGCACCGTGGCCGAGGGCATGGCGGTGGAGGAAGGCTGGTCGACGTACGACCTGAACCGGCTGGCGTTCTCACTACGCAACATGCGCTCCCAAAGAATCATCCTGACGACCCGGCAGCGCGACGAGAGCTCACGCCAGTAGGTCTCAGACGTCCTGGCGGGCCTTGAGAAGTCCGGCGTCTGCCAGTGACACGGCAGCACGGCGTACGTCGGCGAAGCGCAGCCCCGACCGCTGCGCCACCTGCAGCAACGAGGTCTCGCCATCGGAGTAGCCGAGCGTCCACAGCATCGCCATCACCTCGTCGGAGGCGGACTTCCCACCGGTCGTCGGGTAGAGGCCGTGCCGACCGAGCTGGGGCTCCCTGTACGGGCTCAGGTTGACGTAGGTCTGGTCACCTTCGAGGACCTCGATGATCTCGATGATCGCCTCGACAGCGTCCTCGAGCTCCGTGTCCGCCACGAACGCCGGGTCGTCGGCCGAGGTGTGGTACTCCGGATACTCGCCGTGCGGCGTACGCGTCAATCGCCCCACGGGCAGGTCGAAACCCACGGCGTTGAACTGCCGTTCGTCATATCCGTACGGCGAATAGCCCCGCACCTCGCCGCCGCGAGCCAGCACGACGTGGGCTGAGGCCACGGTCGACGAGGCGATCGCCCCGGCGGGTCTGCTTGTAGACCAGCGGTCCACCGCCCCCCAGACCGGTGATGACGAGCCCGTGCCGGATGCGCTCGAGGCGGTCACCCCGGCGGCTCAGCCGGGTGAGCGAGCCGATCGTGCCCGGCGCGAAGAGGAAGCGATAGGTGAAGCGGCGGTCCTCCAGCCGGCTGATCCGGGCGATCAGCTCCAGCGCCACGGCGAGGCCGGACAGGTTGTCGTTGGTCAGCGACGGGTGGCACACGTGCGAGGTGATGATCACCTCCTCCGACGTCTGACCGGGGAGGATCACCTCCCCGTAGACGAGCTCACCCGGCACCAGCGTGGAGTCCACGACGACCTCGTAGTTGCCCGGCTGGAGCGCCTCCGTGTCTCGGTGACGGAGGCAGAATCCCCAGTCCCGGTGGTAGTAGCTCGTGCGGTACGGGATCCAGTCCGGGTGCTCCGGCAGGCTGTGGAGGTGCGGGAGTAGGTCGTCCAGCGACAACCGTGTGCGCACCGGTGTGCTGTAGCCGACCGGGTGCAGCGTGTGGGCGGCGAGGTCGGCCACACGCCCACCGTCTGGCCCCCTGATCCGGGCTTCGCGCACGTTCCACTCGTCGCCGATCGTCCAGTCGAACACCTCGGTGCCGGACGGCACCCCGGTCCGCGCCGGGGCGACCCCGTCGGGCAGCGCGGTCTCGAGCAGGTCCAGCGTGCGGCGTACGCCGTCGCCCGTGATGCTGCGAAGGATCGGGTAGGCCTGCTCCATCAGGCTGCGCATGCGCGGCCCGGCGGGAGTGGCCGGCTCCGTCATCCGCCGATCCCGAGACCGAGCAGCATCTTCGAGCAGTAGAACGCCTCGGCGTAGTGCGAGCGGCACTCGATCCCGCGCAACCGCATCAGGCCGAGGAAGGTCTGGTCGTCCCACCACTCGCGATCAACTTGGCTCGGGAAGCAGTCGTTGAGCACTGCCACCTTCTCGCGCGTGCTCGAGGCTGACGCCCACGAACGTGTTGGGCGCGCCCATGTCGCCGTCCCACTTGGGGATCTCGTAGTGGAGGATCACTGCGTCGCGCCACACGGTGCTGGCCAGCTGGCCGACCAGACGGTGGTCCCGGTGCGCGTCGTCGGTCCGCGGCGCGAGGACGATGTCGGGGCGGCAGTTGACGGCCAGACGCTCCAGCGCGTCCTTGGTCTCGTCCCACTGGCTCGGGAGCCGGCCGTCGACCGGGTGCGCGAAGTGCGTCTCGATGCCGGGGGCAAGCCGCTGGAGGGCCTTCGTCGACTCCTGCTCGCGCAGGTCGGTCCCCGTCAGCACCATGGAGGTGAACCGCGTCGCCGGGCGCTCGGCCGGGCCGAGCAAGGTGCCGCCGCAGGCGATCTCGATGTCATCCGGGTGCGCGCCCGTGCACAGCACGTGGAGGGCCTCGGTCGACGGGGTCAGCGTCAGCACGGCGACCGTCGCTCAGCCACAGGCAGGCGCGATGTCCGGTACGACGCGCGTCGGCCGTGCTCCGGATGACTGGTCGCGCCACAGGGCCCACGGGCTGACACCGCGCCCGTACATCGCCTCGAGCGTGGTCCGTTCCTTCAGAGTGTCCATCGGCGCCCAGAAGCCGTCGTACTTGACGGCGCGGAGCCTGCCGTCGCGGGCGGCACGGACACAGCCGTCCATGACCGGGTCGTCGCCCTCGTCGAGGTAGTCGAAGATGCCCTGCCGCAGGGCGAAGTAGCCCCCGTTGATCCGCATCGACATGTCGGCGACCGGGGTGAGCCCGGAGACTCCGCCGGCCTCGTCGAAGTCGACGACGTGGAACGAGTCCTGCGGCTTGACTGCCGGGAACTGTGCCACCGAGCCGGAGTCGACGAACTCGTCCACGAGGTCGTTCATGGGGGCATCGGTCAGGACATCGCCGTAGTTGGCCGGGGAAGACCTCGTCGCCCTCGAGGTAGGGCCGCACCCGGCGCAGGCGCTCGCCGATCGCGGTGTCCATGCCGGTGTCGATGAAGCTGATCGTCCAGTCGCTGATGTCGGTGCCCAGCATCTCGACGTGCTTGCCGCCCTTGGTGATGACGAAGTCGTTCGACGCCGTCTCGCGGTAGTTGAGGAAGTACTCCTTGACCGCCCGGGCGCCGTACCCCGTGCACAGGACGAACTCGGTGTGCCCGAAGTGCGCGTAGTAGCGCATGACGTGCCAGAGCACGGGTCGACTGCCGATCGGCATCATCGGCTTTGGCAGCGACTGGTTGTCGGCACGCATGCGCATGCCGAGACCGCCGCAGAACAGCACCACCTTCATGATGTCTCTCCCTGTTCCATCAGCGACTTCACAAGACTTCGAGCCGCGGCAGCGCCACGGCCAGCTCGGCGCCCCGGGCGCGCGTGTACTCGAGCTGGGTGGTGATCTCGGCACGCAGGTTCCACGGCATGATCACGATCACGTCCGGCTGCTCGTCCGCCAGCCGCTCGACCGGACTGATCGGGATGTGCGTCCCGGGCAGGAAGCGGCCGTGCTTGTGAGGATTGCGGTCGACGGCGAACGAGATCAGGTCGGCGCGGATGCCGCAGTGGTTGAGCAGGGTGTTGCCCTTGCCCGGTGCGCCGTAGGCCGCGACCTCCTTGCCCGCGCGGCGACACGCGATCAGGAACTCGACGAACTCGTCGCGCACCGGGCTGACCTGCTCGGCGAAGCCCGCATGCCCCTCGAGCGTGTCCGGGCCTGCGGCTGCTTCGGCGGCGAGGACCCCGGCGACGTTCTCGCTGGGCGGCGCGGCGTTCTCGGTAGGGGTGGACCGAGTCCGCAGCGACCCGCCGTGGCTTGCGAGCTCCTGCACGTCGACCACGGTCAGCCCGGCGGCGGCCGGGACCCGTTGGGTCGTCAGGAGGGAGAGGTAGGAGTAGTGCTCGTGGTAGATCGTGTCGTACTCGTTGCCCTCGATCAGCCGCATGAGGTGCGGGATCTCGATGGTCACGTGGCCGTCGTCGGCCACCAGCTGGCGCAGGCCCTTGCTGAAGTCGACGATGTCGGGCACGTGCGCGAAGACGTTGTTGGCGACGACCGGGTCGGCCTTGCCGTGGATGTCCGCGACCTTCCGGCCGGTCTCCTCGCCGAGGAACATCACCTCGGTTGGCACTCCCTTTGCCACCGCGAACTCGGCGATGTTCGCGGCCGGCTCGATCCCCAGCGAGCGGATGCCTCGCGCGACGCTGTGCTGCAGGAGGTAGCCGTCGTTGCTGGCCACCTCGACGATGAAGGAGTCGGCGGCCGGGCCCGGGCGCTCCACCGCTTCGGTCACGTAGTCGCGTGCGTGCTTGACCCCAGGAGTCGGAGTACGACGAGAAGTACGCGTAGTCGCTGAAGATGTCCTCCGGCGGGATGTAGGCCGGCAGTTGGACCGGGGAGGCACCCGGAGCAGATCCGGACGTGCAGCGGGTAGAACGTCTCGCCCCCGGTCTACCTGCTCTGTGCTGAGGTAGCTCTCGCAGGGCGGTGACATGCCGAGGTCGACAAAGGTGTGGCTCAGTTCCGCTGAGCAGAGTCGGCACTTCGGTGCGCTCACAAATTCCCCCTCGTGGCCAGATTCATCGGGTGGTGTCGAGGACACTCTGAATGCCCTGAAGTGGGCGACACCCGTGATCGAGGCGAGGGTCGCCAGAAGTGGGTACACCGAGTGGGCCTATGGCGCCGGATCGGCGTGACGCGCCTCGCTGAAACGAGCCACTGCGCCACCGCTCCACTCGAAGTACTCGACGACCACGGTGTGCTCGCCCTCCGACAGTGCAACGTCGGCCGAATACGTCGTTGGTGCCCGGTAGCGCCAGCCGTCGATCACCGGAGTGCCGTCCACGAGCACCCTGATGCCGTCGTCGCCGGTCACGCTGAACCTGATACGTGCCGACGGCGTAGGTCCTCGTCCTCGTCCAGCGCGCCGAGAACTGATTGCTGGGCACCCCGGAGCCGGGGAGCGCCCTCGGCCCAGTCGAAGTCAATGGCGTCGTCCGAACGGCTGAGCACAGGACTCCCCGTCAACGTGCTGTTGTCGAAGTACTCCCCAGCGAATGGCTCGGGTGGTGGAGGGGGTGGTTCGGAAGTCGGGGCGTAGGCGAACCCGGCGACCGCGTCCCCTCCGGCCTCGAAGTACTCGAGCTTGATCTCGTGCTCGCCCGTGCTCAATTCACGATTCGAGGTGTACGTCGTCGCACCCTGCAGCGCCCATTTGTTGAGCACGGTCTCCCCATCGACGTACAGCCGGAACCCGTCATCGCTCGTGACCGTGAACTGGTAGGTGCCCGCCTCCTCCAAGGTGAGCGACTTGGTCCACCGGGCGGAGAAGTCGTCGGCTGGAACGCCATCACCGGGCGCGCCGCCGCCCCAGTTGAAGTCGATGGCGTCCTCCGTACGCGTCAGAACGGGAACACCCTGCAGGTTCCGGTTGGCAAAGTACTCGGCGGTGTACCCACCGTCGGCGGTGACCACGTCACCCACCCGCTCGTAGTCGAACGCCGCCCCGGCCCCCGCGCCAGCCTCGAAGTACTCGATCCGCAGCTCGTGCGGACCGCCCGTCACGACCTTGTCGACCGGGTAGTCCTCGTTGCCCAACGTCCACTTGTCGATCAGGGGCACGTTGTCGAGGTACACCCGCAGGCCGTCGTCACGACCGCCCGTGAAGCGGTAGACGCCCGCCGACAGCACGACGGACTTCGTCCAGCGTGCAGCGAACCGGTCCGCTGCAATGCCGACTGCTGGCGATCCCTCACCCCAGTCGAAGTCAAGCGTCTCGTCGTTGCGAACCACATCGGCCGCGGCGCTCGGGATCGAGGGCGTACCGGTGGCGTCGGGGACGTTCCAGTACTCGCCCACGTAGCCGCTGTCAGTTGGTGGATCACCGACCTCGACGTAGGTCAGGCGAGCCACGGCTCCGGCCCCGTTCTCGTAGTACTCCATCACGACGTGGTGCGGGCCACCGTCGAGTGGGAGCGTGGTGCGGTACGTCGTCGGCCCTTGATCGATCCACTGGTCGATCACGCGGACGCCATCGACGTACAGGCGCACGCCGTCGTCAGCAGGTCACCGCGAACTCGTAGTTCCCGGGGAGAAGCTCATCGTGCGAGTCCAGCGAGCCACGAACCGGTTCGTCGCGATGCCGGGACCGGGGGAGCCCTCGCCCCAGTCGTGGTCGATCGCCTCCTCCTCGCGCGAGAGCTCTGGCGACGTGCTCGGAATCGCATTGATCCACGGCGGTGCGTTCCAGTAGTTGGCCCGGTAGTTGCCGGACGGCTGTGCGGCCGCGCTGTCCCAGTGGAGGGAGGCCGTGGCGTCACCACCCTGCTCGACGAACTCCATCTTGATCGTGTGCGGGCCTTCGCCGAGATCGGCAGTGGTTGAACTCGGTGTTGGCGGGGCCACGCCACTGACCGATCACCCGCCGTCCGTCGATGAAGAGCCTGAGGCCGTCGTCCGCGACGGCAGTGAAGAGGTACCGACCGGCGCCGAAGCGCTGGGTCTTGGTCCACCCGGCTGAGAAGCCGTTGGTGGGGAGACTCGGATCGGGTGAACCCTCGCCCCGGGCGAAGTTGATGGTGGCGTCCTGCCCGGTCAGCACAGGGGCACCGGAGAACGTCGTGTTGTCGTAGTACTTGGCGGTGAACGGCTGTGAAGGAACATACGTCGCCGTGTAAGTGGTGTCGTCGGCTGGCGTGGAGATCACATGACGGATGCTCTTGCCGTCGGACCATCCTGCGAATTGGAGTGGGCTGCCGTTCTGGGCCACTGCGCTGGTGGGTGCGGCCAGCTCACGCTGGAATCCCTCGACACCAGTGATGGTGCGTGGCGTGCTGACGGACACGCTGTCGACCGGGATCCCCAGCCCGGGTGGAGATGTCACCGGGCTGATCTCCGACTTCCTCGGCAGGAGGTTCACGACTTTGCTCACCGACAGGCCGTTCGTGTCTGTCGCCGTCACCGTGACCTCGTATGAGGTGTCGGCTGACGCCTCGCCGGTCCGCGGGATCGTGAACGAACCAGCTCGTCCCGTCAGTGGTCCCACGAACGGATGGAAGTGCGTGCCATGGTGCAGCCTGACGACGGTCTTGATGTTCGCGTCGTTGAGGTCGAACCCTGCTGCATCGGTGGCGAATGCGTTGTACGTGATCGTGTCGCCAGCTCGGTACAACTGTCCCGGGGTCGGCATGGAGACGATCAGGTCGGGTGGGATCCCGACACGGATCACGATCGGCTGGGCGGTGACCTGATCGCCGGCAGCCGTGACGGTGAGGCGTGCGGTGTAGACGCCAATGTCCGAATAGGACTTGATCGGATCGGGCTCCGTGCTGGTCGTTCCGTCACCGAACGTCCACTGGAAGCTGAGCGGGTCGCCATCGGGGTCGGTGCTGCCGGCGCTCGAGAAGTGGACCGCCGGGGGTGCCGTCCCCTTCGTGACGTCTGCAGTGGCCCTCACCACCGGCAGGCTGGAGTCCGTGTCATACGTGACGCGGTAGAGGGCGCCGGGCCAGTAGGTGAGGTAATAGATCGAGCCGTCCGGAGCCACCTTCAGGTCGACCACGCTCCCCGCTTGTGTGTCGAAGTCCCGCACGGCGGTGATGTTGCCGGCCGCGTCAAGGTCGGCAGTCTTGATGAATCCCTTCGCGTAGTCCGCGAAGAACAGATCCCCTTGGTACTCCGCGGGAAGCATGTCACCGCGGTACACCGGGCCCCCCGTGACTGCGGCGCTCTCCTCGGCGTGTGGGTAGGCGAAGATCGGATTCACGTATTCCGGGCACTCGGCCGGGCACACTCCCTCGTGCAGGGGCCATCCGTAGTTGCCGCCCTTGACGACGCGATTGATCTCCTCCCACGTGAAGTCGCCAACGTCTCCGCCGTAGAGATGACCTGTTTCGCTGTCGAACTGGAACCGCCGGGGATTGCGGAACCCCGTACGCCCAGATGGCCCCCAGCTTCCCGGGCTGTCCAGCAAACGGGTTGTCGGCCGGTGTCGACCCGTCTCGGTTGATCCGGAGAATCTTGCCGTGCGGGTTGCTCAGGTCCTGTGCATTGGCTCCGTAGCCGTTGTCGCCCACCGCGAAGTAGAGCTTGCCATCGGGCCCGAAGCGGATGCTTCCGCCGACGTGCAGCAGCGTCGAGGGCGAGGAGGTCTTGAAGAGCTCGAGCGGGCCGTCGGTGGCCACGTCCCCGGCGGCGCTGAACCTGACGAGGTGGTTCACCGGGTCGTGCCCCGTGTAGTAGAAGTAGACGTAGTGGTTGGCGATGCCGAAGTCCGGATCGAAGGCGATCCCGATCAAACCACGGTCGCCGGTGTCCTCTGACGGAAGGTCGGCGAATGGTGTCGGCATGAGTTCGCCGTTCTTCACGATCTTGATCTTCCCCCGCGTTCCGGGACGAAGATGCGTCCGTCAGGGGCTATTTCTGAAGCCACTCGGACCGTCCGGGCCGTCGCCGATGACCAGCGACGTCTGGAAGCCCTCCTCGGGCGCGGCCGGCGCCGAAGGCGATGACGCGAGCCCCGCCGTCATGAGCGCGAGCACGCTCATGAGGGTGATGGTCGCCCTCCGCCAGAGCGCCGTCATGTGGATGCCATCCGCCCAGAGAACGCGCAATTCATGCGCAACTCTTTACCCCGCCAGCATCACCCGGCGAGAGAGCTTCACGAACAGGTCGCCAGAATTGGGGACGAGCCCGCCGCGGATGCGGCGTCCTTCACGGATAGACCGGGCGGTCCGTCGGCCGGTCCCGGGCGCCGTCGACCGCGACGTGCGCTCCGTTGATCCCCGAAGCCCGACGGCTGACCGGGGAAGCAGGCTGCGTCGGCAACCTCCTCCAACCTCACGAATCGTCCCGTCGGCGCGTTGTCGGCGACGAAGCGATCGTGCGCCTCAGGGTCAACGGCTCGGGTCCCGGCCCATCGTCCGCCGTCAAACATGACAGCCCCGGGGCTGAGGGTGTTCACACGGACCTTCTCCTTCGCGAGCTCCACGGCAAGGCTCGGTGCCAGATGAATCTCGGCCGCCTTCGCGACCGAGTACGAGGAGTTGGCCCTCGGCTTCAACCCGCAGATGGAGCCGATCACCGGGGCCGCGCCCTCGCCGGAGACCGACAACCACGGCAAGCCCGCGCGAATCGCGGTAGCGGCGTGCACGACGTTGATGCCCATCGTGTACGCCCAGTCTGCGGCCGTCGAGGTCTGCAACCCACCGCCCTGAACGCCACCTGCATTGGCAACCATGACGTCGAGGCCGCCTTGCTCGGTCGCAGATCGGGCGATCGCTTCCTCGAGCGCTGCCGAATCGGTGACGTCGCCGGCATAGGGGTGTGCAGTGAGTCCGTCGCGGCTCAGCTCGACGACAGCGCTCCTCAGCCCGTCGGGATGCCGCGCGAAGATCGACACGGTCGCGCCTTCGAGGGCCAGTCCCCGGGCGATGGCAAGCCCAATTCCTCGGCTCGCGCCCGTGACGAAGGCACGTCGCCCAGACAACTCTAGGTCCACGGATCGAAGTATCCCCGGCGAATCCGTGCAGTGGGTTCGACAGAAGCGCTCGCTCCCCAATGTCAGGTAAGCGTCAACCGTTCTCTCGCACGGTCCCTGCGAGTCGGGTGTGATCACGGCAGAAGAAGGCGCACCACCGGGACGAGGCCACCGCCTTGGGAAAGAGGTTTTGATCTGATGCGTGTTCTCGTCGCGGGCGACCGCGGTTACATCGGTTCGGTGTTGGTCCCCCTGCTCCCCGGAGGCGGGTCACGACGTGGCCGGCCTCGACGCCGGCTGGTATGACGGGTGCGACTTCGGTCCGCAGCCGGGTGGCTACGAGTCACGGACGGGGGACATCCGCAAGCAGACGCCCGAGGACCTCGCCGGCTTCGACGCCGTCGTGAACCTCGCGGCCATCTCGAACGACCCTGTCGGCCACCTGAACCCGGAGGCGACCTTCTCAGTGAACGCCCATGGTGCCGCGCACCCCGGCCCGAGTAGCGAGAAGCCGGCGTCGAGCGCTATGTCTTCTCCTCCTCCTGCAGCCTGTACGGCGCAGCCGGTGACGGTGCCGTCACTGAGGACAGCGAGTTCCACCCGGTGACGCCGTACGGCGAGAGCAAGGTGCTCGCCGAGCAACTCATCAGCAAGCTGGCCGACAGGAACTTCAGCCCGAGCTACCTGCGCAACGCTACTGCCTACGGCTCGAGCCCGAGGCTGCGCGCGGACATCGTGGTCAACAACCTCACCGGTGTGGCGCTGACCCGCGGCGAGGTGCGACTCCAGAGCGACGGCTCGCCTTGGCGCCCCCCGGTGCACGCCGAGGACATCTCACGCGCGTTCATCGCCGTACTGGATGCCGACCGCGACGTTGTGCACGACCGGGCCTTCAACGTCGGCAGGGACGAGGACGTGGTGCAGATCCGCACCATCGCCGAGGCCGTGGCAGAGCGGACCGGCGCTCCGGTCACGTTCGCCGCCGGCGCCTCCCCTGATACCCGCGACTACCGCGTCAACTTCGAGAAGATCCACCGGTTGCTGCCGGACTTCCGCCCGACCGGACCGTGGCGGCCGGGATCGACCAGCTCGCGGCCGACATGGCCCGTTTCTGGGCTGACGGCCGCGGACTTCGCGCACACCTTCGTCAGGCTCGAGCAGATCAACGATCTCAAGAGCGCCGGGAGGTTGGACGACATGCTGCATCGCGTCGACGGCGAGCCGGCGCTTGTGGAGTGACGACCGGTGACCGGGATCGGCCAAGCGCCACGCGAGCAGCCCGCTCAGCTGCCCACCGTCGCGGTCGTGCTCATCACCTACAACAGCGCCGAGGACCTGCCCCGCTGTCTTGCTTCACTGCGGGAGGGCGGGGCTGACGGGGTCACGCTCGCCGATGTCGTGGTGGTGGACAACGCGTCGACGGACGACTCGGTGGCCATCGCAAACGCGGTGGAGTGGTTGCCGATCTCGGTCGTGCAGCTCGCCGAGAACGCCGGCTACGCGGCGGGGCTCAACGCAGGCTTGCTCGCCCTGCGCGGACGCCCTCCCGCAGCCGTCATGGTGCTCAACCCCGACTGCCGTCTCCGGCCGGGGAGTCTGGCGGCACTCGCGAAAGCCCTCCAGATCCCGGGACGAGGCATCGTCGCCCCCCGTCTTGTCGACGCCGACGGGGTGCTGCAGCCGACATTGCGCCGGGCCCCCACCGTCATGGGAGCCTTCGCCGAATCGATCCTGGGCGGTCGGACTGCCGATCGGCTCGGGCTGGGGGAACTGATCTTTGCTGAGCAGCCGCACGACCAGCCCGGCCCGGTGGCTCGGGCAACGGGCGCCGCCCTCCTCATGGACTGGTCCGTCCCGGGACCGCGTCGGTCCGTGGGACGAGAGCTTCCTCCTCTACAGCGAGGAGACCGAGTTCATGCTGCGCGCGGCCGACCACGGGTGGGCAACGTGGTACGAGCCGGCAGCCGTGGTCGAGCACAAGGGCGGCGAGTCCGGCGTCAGGCCAAGCCCGGCTGCGCTGCTCACGGTCAACCGCGTCGTCCTGTTCAAGCGTCGGCATGGCAGCGTAGGAAGCGTCGCCTACACGAGCGGCGTGCTCCTCGGTACGCTCCTGCGCTCGGCCGCCGGCCGACGTACCGCCCGCGCCTCGCTGGTCGCCCTGCTCTTTCCCTCACGTCGGATCGCGTCGCTCGCCGAGCTGCGCTGACAACCGCGCTGGCGTCGAGCGATCGGTGGTGGCGCCGGACGCACCGCCCGCGCGCTGGAGCTTGGCGACTCCCCGGTTCCACGTGGCCCTCTTGCGGCGTGCGTAAAGGCGAAGCACTGGTTGCCGGCACCCCGACGTTGCTCAGGGGTGAGGGCGGAACTGTTGATCCACCGCAACAACTCCCCGGCACTGGATGACGTCCCGGGCGTTCCGGTGCCAGCGGGGAACGCCGAGCAGGTGCGCCAGCGCTCCGGTCCCAGCCTCCGAGCGGTGTCGGGTCGCGAGTGGTGCCGGCACGTGCCCCCGGGGGTCCGGCCGGGGCCAGCCGGGCGGCGAAGACTTCGTCCTCGCGCAGAAGGTTCCGTCGTGGCAGCACGGCCAGTTCTCGCCGCATCGTCCCGTACAGCGGGTCGAGGAGGGCGAAGCCTGCGGTCAACAGCCGTAACATCTCCCCGAACCTCTTGACGGGGTCCGCCGACGAGAGCGGGACCGGGTCGTGACGCGTGTCCACCGCCCCGATTCCGTCAGCGTCCGGGTAGGCGATCTGGGTGGTCACCGGGACTCGCCGGTCATCCTCGGCGAACGCCTCGAGGACCCGCGAGGCGTAGTCGGGGTCGAGGAAGTCGTCGTCCCCAAGCCAGCGCACGTACGCCCCGCGCGCACTCTCGGCCGCGCTTCGGAAGTTGTTGAGCAAACCGACGTTCGTCGCGTGTCGTTGGTAGACGATGCGTGCGTCGATCTGTGCGAACCTCCGACAGATCTCGTCGGTGTCGTCTGTCGAGGCGTTGTCGTTGATGACCAGCTCGAGGTCGGGGTAGGTCTGATTGAGCACCGACTCGATGGCTGCTCCCAGCGTGTGCGCCCCGTTGTACACCGGCAGCGCGATCGTGAGGCGTGGACCCCTTTGCGGGACGCTCATACCCTCGCCGCCCGTCGAGCCGCCATGTACGACCACACGTTTGACCGGGCCACCGCCCGACGCGCGCCGGAACCGCGAGCAGGAGATAGACGACGCCACCGATCCCGCCTGCGACCAGCAACTGGGCCGGGGAGCCCTCCAGTGACACCGACAACGCGGCCATTACGAGTCCTGCGGCAATCCCAGCGAGGACCGGGCGGATGAGCTGTCGCACCACAGGGCGCATGTCGACCCCAGATCTGTGCAGCATCCAGCCCGCGAGCGGAATCGCGACCACGAGGGCGACGACCGCGTGCCCCGCCGCCGCCCCGCCCGGGCCTCCGAGGTTTGCACCGATCCACAGCGCGGGCAGCAGGGCGATGAGCCAGATGAGGTTCAGCCAGATCGTCACTTGAGTCTTGCCACGCGCCGTTTGGATGTCGAACACCAGTGCCGTGAACATCCGGGCCAACATCGCGAACGCCGGGGAAGCGGAGCGCGTCGGCCGCGGGCTCCCAGCGTGCGCCGTACAGGACCCCGATCAGTGCTGGCGACAGCGTCGCCATCACCGCGGCGATGGGAGCGACCAGCGCGATCATCGTGGGCAGCGAGCGCTGCACCCCGAGCAACAGCTGATCGGGCGCTTCTTCGGCGAGCCGCGAGAAGGCCGGGATCGAGACGTAACGCACGGCGGTCCCGATGATGCCCGGCACCCAGCTCGAGATGTTGAACGCCAACAGGTAGAACCCGAGCGATTCGGTTCCCAGCAGGTGCCCCACGACGAACGAGTCCGAGAAGAGGAGAACGGACTCGATTCCCAGCCCGATCGCCAGTGGCGCCCCGAAGCGCAAGAGGCGACGAGCGACCGCGCGGTCGAACCCAGAACCGGACGGGGATGTGCGCGACACGGAGGACAAGCACGGCGACGACCACCGACTGGATGAGCGAACCGAAGACGAAGCTGTAGGCGCCAGCCCCGTTCGCGGCAAGTGACACGCTGACGATGGCATTGAAGAGGAAGCCGACGGCGATCGCCTTCATCAACTTGTCCAGCTGGAAACGACGCTGGATGACACCGACCGAGACGGCCGTGATGCCGTCGAGGACAATCACGAAGGTGAGCAGACGCACCAGCGGCGTCGCCTCCGGGCTGTGGGCGAGGTTCGCGAGGAACGGCGCACCCACCCAGAACAAGCCGTACCACCCCGGGCTGAACGTCAGCGCCATGGTCCGGGCTGTCGCAGCCATCTCCTTCACGTCACCGCGCCACTGCATCGTGGCCGCGATCATGCCCATGTCGTTGACGTGGATGACGAACGCGTTGGCTGCGAGCGCCACGGCGTAAAGGCCGAAATCGTGTGGGGCGAGTAGTCGGACCATCACCGGGCTGACCCCGAACGAACCAACCTTGAGGATCAGGCTGCCGGCGAGTGCCCAGCCCAGACCGCGTCCGGCCCTTCGTCCGAGCGTCGTGAACCGCCGGGCGGAGTCGCCAGTCGTCACACCTTCGCAAGACCCGGCCGGGGCTGCCTCGAAGGTCTGAGCCTCATCCACGGCCGGGACCCGACTCCACTCGCTCCAGCCAGATCTCCCGCCACCAGCAGACGTACTGGCGAGGACAGTTCGCCATGAATGCTCCCTCGCACCAGATGTTTTCGAGGATGATGCACGGGTTCTTCATCGTCAGCATGCGACCGGATCTTTCGTCCACACACCGGTTGGCCCCGGCCTTCACCCGAGCCGTCCGACCGCAGAATCGAGACATCTCCGCGTCGAAGCCCATCCCGCGGTTCAGCAGGTCCTTGTCGAGGGTGGCCGGGATCTCCTCACGAGACTTGATCCGGACGAGCTCGCCGGGTTGCAGGTCCAGTGTTGGGTGGGTGTGCGCCCATGGACCACACGGCCCTGCAGGAAGCGCCAGTGGAGACCGTCGCGGAAGAGCAGGGGGCGGGGCAAGAGGCGTTTGCTGAGGTCCCGGTATCGGTTGAAGAGGACTATCAACATGGACCGGACGACCGCGACCACGTCTGCGTTGCCGGACGTGATGTCGACGCGGTACTGACTCACCTTTCTCAGCGGAAGCGGCTCCGGCGCCGCGCGCTGCATCTCCGTCGCCCGGCAGGAGTACCGGGGGCTCCCCGTCCTCGAACGGTTCCTTCCGAGCCTGCTGGACGAGCAGCGGCAAGAGTGTGCGTTGACCGGCGTCCGGCTTCGGCTCGACAGGGGGTACTCGGGTCGGCTCGCTTGAGCCACTGCTCCTTCCAGTACAACGAGCAGGCATTCTCACAACCGCCGTGGGACGACCCGTCGCAGCGCGGACGCGGTCAGGTGCACAGCGTCGTCCATGCGACGCAGACCCGTGCGGCCGATGTAGTCGCACAATTTGTGCGCAACCTTGTGGACTGTGAGCCGGCGTCCGCAGAGGGCGAGCATCTCGGGCATGAATGGGAGCCCGTCCAACTCACCGTGCTGATCGAGCGTCGCGCGGATTTCCTCAGCGCTCCGCACTTCGACCGGGTCCCCGACCTTCAGTCCGAGCGCGCCGGGCGTCACTACCTCCGCCGTCGTCATCCCTCTCTCCTTCTGTGCCCGCTCAAGGACTCCCTGGGTCACTGCGGCGCACGCTAGACCGCACCGGTTTGGCATCGCCTCGGAGTCGGACTGGCGTCCCCTGAATAGGGGATCGCAGCGTGCATGAGGCCCCGCAGCCGGGACTCCTTGCCAATATCACGTGACCTAGGCATCACGAGTCGCCCGCACGCGGGTGAATGGGGGCGGACGGGCATGGACTTCTGGATCAGGATCACCGTTTTGTTGCGTCGCAAGCGTGTGATCATCCCTGCTGTCCTGACCGCGCTCACCCCGGGCGCTGTGGCCTACTTCGTCACCCCCGAAGTCCTACGAGTCCAACACGACGATGGTGCTCACAACGACGCAGTACGGCGGCACCGAGTCGCGCGACCCGGAGAACCCCACGGCACTCACGAACCCGATGCTGAACTTCGACGACAGTCTCAGGACGACCTCGGCCATCCTCATCGAGACTGCCAACAACAAGGCGGTAGCCGAGTCGCTCGGCGTTCATGGATCCGAGGAACTGGTCGTCAACGACGGTCGGACCAACCCGAACCTGCTCGGCAGCAATGGCCCGTTCCTCTACATCGTCGCCCGCAGCACCACCCCCCGGGAGACTCGGAGGATCGTGGCCGGGGCAATGGAGCTGATGCAGTCCAAGCTGCTCGAGCTCCAGACCGAGCTGAACGCCCCAGAGAAGACCTACGTCAGCCTCTTTCACGTCGTCCAGCCGAGTGTTCCCGAGCGGGTCCGGGGGCAGGCCGTCAAACTCGGTCTGGTGGCGCTCACCCTCGGTTTCGTACTGAGCATCGGACTCGCCTACCTGCGTGACCGGGTCCGGGCTCGGCGCCGCAGGCCCAGCGTGGTCCGAGTCGCGCCGACCGGAGCACCTCCACGCAGCGCACCTCCCGGTCGCGACGTCGAGTCGCGCCCATCGCTTCCCCGGGGAGGAGCTTGGCCCCGGGGCGAGCGCTTGGGCGAGCCGCTCCAGCGCGATGGTCGAGTGAGGAAGCCGTGGACTTCTGGCAGACCGTGGTCGTCCTCGTTCGGCGCTGGTACATCTCTGTGCCGGCCTTCTTGGTCACCTTGGGCTTGGCCGCGGCGGCCTACTTCGTTGCGCCTGTGCACTTCGAGTCCGGCAGCGTCCCGGGTGCTGACGGCGCCCTTGTCCGGCGCCACGGAGGCGAGAAGCGCGGAATCGCCGAACCCACTGACCAATCCCATGTTGAACTTCGAGCCGGCTCTTTCTCTTTCGGCGTCGATCGTCATTCAGCAGTTGAACAGCGCCGCGACCGCTCGCGCCCCCGGGCATCACTCCGGGCGGATCGACCAGCTACGAGGTCAGCAACGGCAGCACGAATCCCGAGCTTCTCGAATCCGGTCCGTTCCTGTTCGTGACGGGAACCGGAGCCAGCGCGGCAGCGGCGCAGCAGGTGGTGCGGCAGGTCTCCACGATGGCGGCCGACGTCCTCGCGGAGCGCCGGGACGAACTGGCTGCACCCGACGCTACCCGCATCCGGCTTCAGGTGGTTACCCCACCGACGGCGGCCCTGCCGCTGCTGGGCAGTCCGCTGCGAGCCGCGGCAGCCGCGGGTGCCCCGGCCTGCCCGGGCGAGCCTCGGTGCGGTCTTCGGTGCTGAGAGCATGCTGACCCGTCGCCGACGGTCCCGCCGGGCGGGATCCCCCACAGACTTCCCGGGCGACCTCGGCGTGCGAGACATGGAACCCGGTGGTCGGGGCGAGGGGCCCACCTCGCGGGTCCTCTCCCCGACTGGCCCACTTGCGGAGGACCGATGACGGTCCTCGACGGTCTCGTTGCGCAATCCCCGCCCGGGGAAGCCTCAGTCGCGCAGCAGCCCCGCGCCGCTGACGCGACAACGGTGGTGGCCATCTTCGTCGTGCTCCAGTTCGTGCTGCCGTCGAAGTTGGTCCTCAACGTCCTTCCCTTGTCCCTGTCAGCGGCGTCCCTCGTGGCGCTCGGCCTCGGCGCCCTGTGGTTCTGCACCCAGATGACCACGACGTTGGGCGCCGCGAAGGGCGGCAGTCCGATCCGGCGCGCACTGTTCGCCTACTCGTGCGCGATCCCGGCGTCGTACGCCAACGCCGCCTACGGGTATCTGCCCTCCGACGAACGGCAGATCGGCGACCATGCGATGGTGACCGTCTTCGCGATGGTCTTCGTGGGGTTGGTGGTGTGCGACGGCGTGCGTGGTCGCGACCGCATCTACTTCCTGCTTCGGGTGCTCGTGGCTTGCGGGTCGGCCATCGCCGTCGTCGGCATCCTCCAGTTCCTGTTCGGTTTCGACCTGACACCCCACCTGCGGCCGCCGGGGATGCACTTCACCGCGACGGACGTGGTCGTGCTGGATCGATCGGGACTGCGCAGGGTCTCGGGTACGACGGCACACCCCATCGAGTTCGGCGTGCTGTGCGCGATGCTGCTCCCGATCGCGATCCACGTCGCAGCCACCAGCCGCGGCCACGCTCGGCGGCCGGCCTTCTGGTGGGGATGCGCCGGTCTGTTGGCCATCGGGCTGATGTTCTCGGTGTCGCGGTCCGCGATCCCGGCAGCCGCTTCCGCGGGCATCGTGCTGCTCCCGGGGTGGTCGGGCCGGCGACGGGCGCAGATGGCCGTCATCGGCGCGGGCTTCCTCGTGTTCGTGGAGCTGGTCTCGCCGGGCCTGTTGAACGTCTTCCTCGATCTGTTCCTGCAACGCAGGAAATGACAGCAGCATCAGCTGGCGGACTCATGACTACGCAACCGCCCAAGAACTGATCTCCCAGCATCCCTTGCTCGGGCGAGGCGTGGGCACTGGTACGCGCCGAAGCACGAAGTGTTCGATAACCAGTATCTGTTGACGCTGGTCGACAGCGGTGTGATCGGGCTCCTTGCATTCTTGTCCATCTTCGCGGCCGCCTGTTACGCAGCGGTCCGCGTCATGTGGCTGTGCCGCCGATCTCCGGCGCGTCTCAAGATGGTGGCCAACGACCGGGATCTCGCTCTGTCGCTCACTGCCTCCATGGTTGTCCTCCTCCCCACGTACGCGACGTTCGACCTCGGATCGTTCGCGACCGTGACGTCGACGTTCTTCGTGCTGGCCGGAGTCTGCGGAGCACTCTTGCGCGCCGTACACGCCGATGTGGAAAGTGAGGCGATCGATGAGCACGCGATCTACTGAGGCGAGGGGGCCGCGAGTTGTCGCCCGAGGAGTCGCACCGGTTCCGGCCGTACGCCGAGCGAACATCGGTGGCGCCCCGGTCGACCTGAGGTCGCGCTCGGAGGCAATCGACGAGATCGTCCGCGCCGCCAAGGACCGAGGTGGCGGTGCTGCTCTGGGTGTCGCGTCGGCGAACCTCGACCATGTGCATCACTTCGGCCGCCGAGGGCGTTGGGGCGAGACCATGTACGGGGCTCCGAGCGTCCGCTGGCTCACGCTGCTCGACGGGCACCCGCTCGTGACCCGCGTGCGGCGCCTGCATGGGGGCGGCTGGCCGCGGCTGGCCGGTAGCGACCTGATCGAGGAGCTTCTGGACAGAGCGGAGTGCGAGGGGCTCTCTGTCGGTTTTCTAGGTGGCACCTCGGCCGCGCACGCGCTTCTCGCCGAGCGCATCGAGCGACGGTGGCCCCAGTTGCGTGTGGTGGGCTATTGGGCACCGGAGCGCTCGGCCGTCGTGGAACCGGACAGGGCTCGCACGTTGGCGCTGGCCGTCGCCGAGTGCGGGCCACAGTTGCTGTTCGTGGGCCTCGGCAAGCCACGACAGGAGCTGTGGATCGCCGACTACGGGGCGTTCACGGGCGCGTCGGTGATGCTCGCATTCGGCGCCTCGGCCGACTTCGTGTCCGGCGCCGTCCGCAGGGCGCCGGAGTGGATTGCACACTCGGGGCTCGAGTGGTTGTGGCGCCTCGGGTGCGAGCCGCGGCGGCTCGCCCGGAGGTACCTCGTCCAAGGTCCGCCGGCGTACCTCGACGTCCACATGCACTCCCAACTGGAGCCGCCCACGATCCCGCGTCCGCGTAGGCGAGACGGCTGATGATTGGCTCGATCGTCATTCCGGCGCACGACGAGGCCTCGGTCATCCGGCGCACGCTTGCTCCCTTGGCAGAGCTTGCGGCCAGCGGGTCCATCGACGTGGTCGTCGCAGCCAACGGCTGCTCGGACGCGACGGCCGCCCTCGCGCGCGAGGTGTCCGGCGTCCGGGTGCTCGAGCTTACGGAACCTTCGAAGGTGATGGCGCTCAACGCTGCGGATGCAGCGACCGATCGGTTCCCGAGGATCTACCTCGACGCCGACATCTCTGCTTCACAGGCGTCGATCGTCGCGGTCATGATGGCGTTGAGCGGCGGCCGGGCGCTGGCCGCGCGGCCACCGTTCATCTACGACACGACTGGCGCCGCTGCAGTGGTGCGTTGCTACTACCGGGCGCGGATGAGGTTGCCGTCGAACCGACGCTCCTTGTGGGGAGCTGGATGCTATGGGATGTCCCAAGCGGGTAGGGCCGGGTTCGGCGCGTTCCCGGGTCTCGTTGCCGATGACTACTTCGTTGACACCCTGTTCGAAGCCCACGAGAAGCAAGTGGTCGACACCATCCCCCCGGTGGTACGGGTCCCGCGAACTTCGGCCGACTTGCGGCGGGTTCTACGCCGCACCTACTCGGGAAACGCTGAACTGGTCCGTCATCTTCGTGCGGAATCGGGGGAGTCACCGCCGCGCAGCGGCAACGGGCAGGCTCTGCTTCGTAGCGCCGCATCCCTCCCCGACCTGCGTGATGCCGCTCTCTACGCGGCTTTCAGCGTCGTCGGGCGGGCGCAGTTGCCCGGTCGCGCAACCTCCCGGCAGCGAGACGAGTCGAGTCGACGGAGCTGACCTGCTTCTCCGGGATGGAGTTCGACCTAGAGGGCGACGCGGTAGACGTGGTGGGTGTACTCCGCGGCGAAATTGTCGACGAACGCGCCATCAATGACCGGGATCGTGCGGCTCTCGCCGACGACCGTCACAGAGGTGCCGGAGACGCCGGGCGGTAGGGCGAACTGCTTGTCGCCGGGAGACTCGAGCAGGCCAATCCCGGCAAAGACATACGCGTGGCCACCCGCTGCCTTGAGCATCGTGTCGGTGCCGTTGGCGAAGTCATACGCATACGACTGGGTGTTGATGACGGGAGCCGGGTCGCGAATCTTCGTCGTCACATGCGTCACCTTCGCCCGGAGCGCTGCACCGCAGTCGAGCAACGAATACGTGCCGCACAGCTCGTTGTTGTTGTGCTGGAAGAAGGCGACACCCCGGGCCTCGTGAATGATCGCGGACCAGACTGCCCCCTCGAGCTGCTCCGGGGTGATGGTGCGCGCCCCTGGGTTCGTCGAGCAGAGGCATCGCCGTCTCGACGAAGGTCCAGATCGGGCGCAGATGACCGGGGTCCCTGGAACCGCTTCATCTGGTCGACCTGCCAGCCGTAGGAGGCGGCCGTGTCGACCTTGGCGGCCGCAGGCCAATCGGGGAGTCCGGAACGATCTCCCCGACGTGGGGAGACGTGTAGGTGTATTTGTCGGCGCTCGCGACGTCCATCAGTTGAACATGGTCATCCATGGTCGTCGGCGCCCAGAAGGTGCGCAGGATGCCGTTGCCGAAGTTCGCTTGCTTGAACCGACCATCAGCAAACGAGGTCACCTTGTTGACGTACTCGATCTGCTTGGCCAAGGAGTCCTCCTCTGGCCCCTCGGGGCAGCCGCTGTAACCCATCTCGCACTCGTCCGAGATCAACCAGCCGACCACTCCCGGGTTGTTGCCGACCTCGCTGAGCGTGAACTCCTCCTGCTGAGCGAGCACGAAGACGCCGCGATCGGTGACGAACTTCAGGTTCGTGCCGTCGTGCTCGGCTCCCATGTAGGTGTTGACGCCCAAGTGGCTCAGCGCGGTCGCGTGCTCGGGCTTTCCCGGGGAACACGCTGATGGGGAAGAAGCCCGGCTGATCCCAGCCGGATTGAGCAGCCTTGGGGAACTGACTCCAGTAGGTAGGCCCACCCTCCCACGGCACAGTTGGAAGCGGCAGAACGCTGACCTCCGGGGGTCGGGGTCGGGGGCGTCGTCTGGGGGGTCGGCGTGAACACCACATCGACGAAGTAGTTCGTGCGGCTCGCGTGCCGGGGCATGCCCCGACCGCGACTCCGCAGTCCTCGGCGCGCGGCGAGGCCATGAGCCTTGACTGGGAATCCAGCCTTCCGGGTGCGGGAGTAGCCCCCGTGCGGGGCGAAGTAGGACGCCACGTAGCGGGTGTGTGCGCTGATGGACACAGGTCGGCGCAGAGGTGCCGTGACCCAACCGGTGCGATGACCCCGGTAGGTGCCGGTGCCGAGCAGCACACCGTGGGAAGTCCACAGTTTGACCTTCTGCCGGCCACGGTTCTGACGCGACCGGAAGAACTCCACACCACTCACTTCGCCGCCTCGCCCGGGTGGTGAAGAGCACCCCCACGCTGGTGCGGCGATGGTCCCGGACAGCAGGCTCCTTAGGACGCGACTTCGCGGAAAACATGCCAACAGTGAATGGCTCGGAGTCGGGCGGAACGGCGGAGGGGGAGCCGGCGAGCGAGATGCTCAACGCCGCTATGACGCCCACCGGGCTGAGGGAGTGCAAGCGACGTGCGGGCATCGAGTCTCCTGACTCCGGGACGCATCCCATGCTAGTGACCCGCTCCGTGCGACCGAACCCTCCGAATGGCGTATATCAGCCTTCGCGTCGTACCCGAATCCGGGCAACGGGCAAAGCTCTCGGCAGGTCCCAGCAGCCGCCCGCCTAGAGTCCCGAGAGTGGAGGAATTGTCGGGAGCGCTCCGTCCCATCGACTTGGCAGTCGTCACCGTGAGCTATCGCGGAGACCTCGAGCTGGCACGCGACCTCTGCTTGAGCATGGACCGCTTCCTTGCCGAGGGCGCCGAGCACATCCCGGTCGTCCCGCGAGGTGATCTCGCCCTGTTCGAGCCGCTGGCGGGAGGGCGGCGCCGCATCGTCACCGTCGAGAGTGTCCTTCCTCGGGGATACATGCAGCTGCCAGCGCCCCGAAGGATTCGAATCGGCCCCTTCGACCGACGGATCAGGGAGATCTGGACCGGGCCGGGAGGGGTTGTCCGGGGCTGGATCATCCAACAGATCCTCAAGCTCTCGGCGCCGTCCTTCACCGACCGGGAGCTCATAGTCTTCGCCGACAGCGACATCGTGCTCGTTGCACCTCTGAGCGTCGACAGCCTCGCGCGAAGGCCCGGTTCGCCTGTACCGCGTTCCGGGCGCGGCGGCTGATCTGCCCACCCACGTGCGATGGCACGATGTGAGCGCTCGCCTTCTGGGAATCGAGCCGCGGGGCTATCTCGACGCCGACTACATCGGTAATCTGATCACTTGGCGCCGGTCAACGATCGTGCAGCTCCAAGAGCACATCACCCCACGGTTGCAGATGGACGACCCCGGGACAGGGTCGTGGCACGGCACGCGAGTTTTCCGAGTACACGTTGTACAGGATCTTTGCCGAGCTCGTCCTGCGGCAAGACTCAGGCCACTTCGGCGTGGCGGAGGATCTCGTCCATGCTGGCTGGTTCTTCGATCTCGCGACCGACCGCGGTGTCGAGCAGTTCGTCAGGGGATTCACTCCGGGGCAGCTGGGGGTCGCAATCCAGTCGACCGAGCGCTTCACGCTTGCGGAGCGGCGAGAGTTGGTGCGCCTGCACGACCGCCCGCGACAACTTGGCTGAGCCACCCGCTCTGTAGGGGTCATCGCGGACCATCTACTCAATGTTGGGGACCGGGTTCGGGCGGATCTCGACGAGCCGGTGTCGGACCTCCGACAGGGGCGGAGCATCGCGATCAGCCCGGGACATCAGGGTGATCGGCTGTGGCCACGAGATCGCGAGCTCGGGATCGTCGTGCGCGATGGTCAGGTCGAAGTCCGGGTCGTGGGCCCGGTCGATCCGATAGCAGATGTCGGCCGGCTCGGTGAGCGCCCCGGAAGCCGTGCGCGCACCCCGCGGGGACGTAGAGGGACTTCTGGGTGTCTCCCGAGAGCTCGAAGCTCGCCCACTCCATGAAGGTCGGCGAACCCGGACGCAGGTCCACCACGACGTCGAAGATCGAGCCCGCGGAGCAGCGGACGAGCTTGTTCTCACCGGCGCCCAGCCGGACGTGCAGGCCCCGCACAACGCCGCGCCCGGAGCGCGAGAGGCTGTCCCTGGACGAAGGCGTCGGGGTCGATCCCCACCGTTCGGGCGAGCTCCGCGTCGAAGGTACGGCTGAAGAATCCTCGCTCGTCGAGGTGCGGGGTCGGCGTGAAGACCACGAGGCCCGGGATCTGAGCTGCTGCGACGTCCATGGGTCAGTAGGCGCCACGGTGGTTGATGACGACCGCCACGGTGCGGAGGAGGATGGACAGGTCGAGTGAGAGCGACCAGTTGTCGACGTACTTGACGTCGAGACGCACCGACTCGGCCCAGCTCAGGTCGGAGCGCCCGGAGACTTGCCACAACCCCGTGATGCCCGGCTTCACGACGAGACGCCGATGCGTGTCGACGTCGTAGAGCGCCACCTCCGCGCGGAGGGCCGGCCGTGGGCCGACGAGGGACATCTGCCCCTTCGCGACGTTCCACAGCTGCGGCACCTCGTCGACGGAGTAGCGGCGCAGGATCGCACCGATGGGAGTGACTCGAGGGTCGCTGCGGAGCTTGAAGAGGACACCGCCCTCGACCCGGTTGAGGCCGACGAGCTCGGCCTGCTCCTCGGCCGCAGTGCAGGACATGGTGCGGAACTTCAGCATCGTGAACTCTGCCCCGTCGCGCCCGACTCGCTTCTGCCGGAACAGACCGGGGCCGCTCGTCTCGTGGCGCACCGGGGCCCAGACCCGGGACGAGCACCGGCGACAGGAGGAGCAGGGCCAGCGCTGCGAGCAGTCGCTCGACGATCTCCTTCACGAGCCGGCGCGGGCCACGAGCGGGTGCTGCGCGGACCTGCATGACGTCGAGTCCGGCGCTCTGCACGACAGAGACGCGGGTGGGTGCGACGTCGAGCAGGCCGGTCCCGATGTAGAGCGGGACACCCGCACCATCGGCGTGCCACTGGAGCCGCCGCATCGTGGCATGCGTGACCCCGGCGCCGGGCAGCACGAGCACGGCGTCGCTTCCTGTCCGGTGGGTGACCTCTGCGGCGTAGGACAGTCCCACGTGAACAGGAACCTCACCCATCGGACCGCCGGGTTCGGCGGAGACGCAAGCAGCGGAGACGACATAGCGGCGCGAGGTGGCCAGCTCGGTCATCGCGATCCGGACGTCGTCGGGATGCCCGGCGAGCACGACCCCGGTCGGTTCCTCGGTGGTCAGGGGCAGCAGGCCACTCGCGAGCACGGCGAGGACGAGCGCCGCCACCACCGGGACCAGCGCCGCGGGCGCGGCGGCCTCACCGATGACCGCGTTGGCCAGCCAGCAGGCGATGCCGAGCCCTGCTCCGGAGCGCAGGACTCGCCCGACCCGACGGGCGACGGGCTCGCCCGGGGGGCGGTGCGTGAACCAGCCGTTGCTGGCCGGGAACAGCGGCCGGGCAGAGCGTGACGGCGACGAGGACGTCGAGCTGGACCGTGGCTCCGCGACGTGTGACGAGCGCGAGTGCCACGAGGCTGGCCGCCGCCTCGACGGACGGGCGGAGCCACCGATTGCTGCGCGTGCGTGGGTGTTCAGCGTCGACGATCTGGTCGTGGTGCGCGACCCGCTGAGTGGGGGGCAACGGCAGGCCGCTGACCAGATCGCCGACTGGGGGCACAGTGACTTGCGCCATCTGTCCCCCCTTTCCGACCACGCTGAGCAGTGCGTCGAGCCTAGGATCGGCTGCCCGAGTCGGGCATGCCTGCAATTGCGGCATAGAACTGCGTGTTCAGCGGGCCATGTGGATCAGGAGCTGCGGACCCACCCGACGTGGTGGGCCAGTCCCACGGCCGCCAGCTGCGAGGAGACCTCGAGCTTGCCGAGGATCGACTTCACCTGAGTGCGCACCGTCGCCTCTGACACCACGCTGATGCGGGAGATCTCGCGCACGCTGTGGCCATCGATCAGCTCACCCGGGATCTCCCGCTCGCGCGTGGTGAGGAGCTCGAGTCGGCGCCGCATGTCATCGGTGACCATCCGTTCGCTGCGCCGGGCGTCGAGCAGTCGCTCCAGCTCGTCGGACGTCATCACCGGCAATCCCCGGTGGAGTCGGCGCACCGTCGCGAGTGTCTCCCTGGAGGGGACGACCCTTCGACAGGATCTTGCGCGCACCCTGCCGGACGCACGCTCCCCACCGACCCCGGTCGGTCGAGGCCGTCACGACGACGACGTTGGCGCCGGCGCGTGCCGGGGAGCGATCAGGGTCATCCCGTCACCGAAGCGGCCGAGGTCGAGGTCGAGCAGCACGATCCGTGCGTTGCTGCGCAGCGCCGTCGACCGCAGCGTGGCCATCGACCCGCCGACCTCGGGCAGTGCGAGTCGCCGTACGTCATAACCCTCGAGTGAGAGCGCCAGCTCCGGGGACTCGGCGAACAGCGTGTGGTCCTCGATGATCAGGACCCGCGTGCGGGGTCTAGTGTCCTGATTCG
Source organism: Nocardioides sp. B-3 (assembly GCF_024703895.1). Lineage (GTDB taxonomy): Bacteria > Actinomycetota > Actinomycetes > Propionibacteriales > Nocardioidaceae > Nocardioides. Next base: position 904,939 of record NZ_CP087968.1, on the reverse strand, counting down.
CGGACATGACCCTCCTCCGAACGGCGGGCAGCCGGCAGCTTGATGACGAACGAGGAACCCCGCGCGGCACTCGGCTCGGCCGGGGTCAGCGTGCCGCCGTGCCCCGTGACCAGACGCCGGGCGACGCTGAGGCCGATGCCCTCTCCCGGGGAGTCGCTGCCATGGACCCCCCACTCGAAGATTCCTTCGCGTGCTTCGGGGGCGACGCCGGGACCCCGGTCGGTGACGGCGATCTCCACCCGGCCCGCAGCACTGGTGACCGCGACCCGACTGTTCGCGCCGCCATGCGTGGCCGCGTTGTCGAGCAGGATGTTGAGGGCCTCGGCGACGTCGTCGGGACAGGCGTGGACGGCCGCCCCTCCACTCGGCTCCCACTCGACCTTGCGGCCTCGTGCGCGGTGCGCCTGGAGGAGTACGTCGACGGTGGAGTCGAGGTCCACCGGACCGGGGCTCGCGGCAACCTGCGGGTTCACCGGGCGTTCGAGGCGGTCGAGCTCCGCACCGATCGAACGCTCGAGACGAGCCCTCGTCGGGGCGCCGATGGTCTGGTCGTCGAGCAGCCGGAAGGCGCTCGCGGCGCCGGCCACCATGCTGCGGATCTCGTGCAGCTGCTCACGGCTGCCGCGCAGGTTGGACTCGATCTCCAGCAATGACCCCTCGAGCCCGATCGAGCGCCGGTGCTGGGTGGTCAAGGAGTCGCGGAGCAGCTGGAAGGTGGCGCCGGCCCACACGGCGGCTGCCCCGACGAGCGCTGCGGCGGCGGCCGAGTCGGCAGCCTTGGGCATCGAAGGCTCCGGAGCGGGCGGCATGCGCGACACCGACCGAGATGACGGTCAGGGCCAGCCGGTGACGTGCCCATGCGAGCTGGCTGTGATCGCGCAGCACCAGCCGGGCGATGCCCAGATGTCCGAGGACGATCGCGACCGCCACGACGCCGGAGGCCGGCGCCGAGGAGCTCAGCGGTGTCTCGACGTGGGCGAGCACGTGCATGAACATCAGTGCAGTCGCCAGACCGGTCCCGAGCAGGAGCGGCCGCGGGTTCCGGACGGCTCGTGTGCCGAGGACCATCAGGGCCAGCACCAGCGCGGTCGCGAGCAGGTCGACACCGCTGCTCATCAACTGCGTGCGCGCGCCCGAGACGGGCTCTGCCGAGTCGTGGCCCGACGCGACCAACACCTGCGTCGGCAGCACCACGAGGGCAGTCACGGTCCAGCTCTGTCGCATGCTGGGCGTCGTGAGCCAGTGGAAGTAGAAGAGCAGCGCCGCGATCAGCAGCAGCGCCCCGGCCATGACACCGGCGATGAGTGCTGCCGTCTCCACGAGTCGTGGGTCGCGTGTCGTGGCCAACACCACGACGACGGGTGCCCCCTGACATGCCCGCGGCCAGCAATCCCTCTCGCCAGCCGGTGTAGTTCTTGTTGCTCGAAATGTCTTGTCGCACGAATCCACGCCCCATAGCCCCTAGTGCCGAGACAAGGCCTTCCCCGCCTTGTCAAGACTCCTTCTCAAGTGATCACCCGGACCACCCGTCAACGGTGCGCTCCCCCGAGGGCCGCTCAACGAAATGTAGGTCTCATCTTGCACTGACCCACTCGATCATCAACTGATACCCAATTCTGAGCAATGGTGGGCTAGACGGGCGGGGCGGGTTGACCAGCGGGCGTGGCGGCATCCCCAAATCGGTGGACGTCGGAGTCCTCCGGGCTTGCAGGGTGATGGCTCGGGCATCATGCGACCAAGGGCCGTGACCGAGGAGGCCCCTGCGCCGTGGGAGGTCGTGGATGCGCACAGGTCAGGTGGAGGCGAGGCCGATGGATTCGAAGTCTCTGGCCAGTGTGGTCGTGATCATGTGCCGGTTGCAGCTGATCGCGCAGGCGGTCGCTGCGGCCCTAGGTGGACGCGGCATCGAGGCAGAAGCCGTGGCGTGGTCCGCGGGGGCGCATCGCGCCACTCACGAATTGACCGGTTCCGACGTGGTGGTGCTGTTCGACGACCTCGAGGACCGCGACTCCATGGCGGCCACGATGAGGCTCGTCTCAGCGTCCCCGGCGCGCTTCGTGGTGTTGACACATCGGCCCGAAGGGGCGGCCCGGGGGCGGGATACTGGCCAGCGGCGCGGTCGCCGTGATGCCGAGCGAGTCGACCCCGGTCGAGGTGGACACGGCCGTGGCGCTCGTGCAGCACGGTGGTTCGCCCGTCGACGAGATGCAGCGCGAGCGACTGGCGGGCGAATGGTTCAGATGGCTGTCCGAGGACGACGCCCTGCGCCGTCGGCTGGCCACGCTGTCGCCTCGCGAGCGAGAGGTCCTCGAGCTGTTGGCCAACGGCCACACGGTGAGCGACATCGTCAACGACATCCGTATCGCCGAGACCACCGTCCGCAGCCACATCAAGTCGATCCGTCGCAAGCTCGAGGTCAGCTCGCAGCTGGCCGCCGTGGCCGCGCTGCACCGGCTGGGCGGTGGTTCGTTGATCGCCTTCGACCGACCCCGCACGCTCCTGCCCAGTCCCGGGCGGTCACGGGACTGAGCACCCCATAGTCTTCTTCCGTGACTGACGCGACCACGGACCCCTCCACCCTCGACGACCACGCCTTCGCTGTCTGGGCGGCCGAGCAGGCCGGTGAGGTCCTGCTGCAGGTCCGCGCCGGGAGTGGGCTCGAGGGAAAGGCCCTGAAGGACGCCGGCGACGCCGCGGCCCGAGAGCTGCTCGCTCGCGTCCTCGCCGAGCACCGCCCGGACGACGCCGTGTTGAGCGAGGAGGCGACCGACGACAAGGCGCGCCTGAGCGCCGCCCGCGTCTGGATCATCGACCCCCTCGACGGCACCCGCGAGTTCTCCGAGCCCCCGCGCGACGACTGGGCGGTCCACGTCGCGCTCTGGGAGGCATCCGCTCCCGGTGACGGCCTCACCGCCGGGGCCGTCGCCCAGCCCGCGCTCGGGGGAGACCTTCAACACCGGTGCGCCCAGCGCCGTACCCCCGCGCACGTCGACCCGGCCTCGCATCGCCGTGTCCCGCACCCGCCCGCCTGCCTTCGTCGAGGGCGCTCGCCGCCGAGATCGATGCCGAGCTCGTGCCCATGGGCTCGGCCGGCGTGAAGGTGATGAGCGTCGTGCGCGACCTCGCCGACGCCTACGTCCACGCGGGCGGGCAGTACCAGTGGGACAACGCCGCTCCCGTCGCGGTGGCTCGCGCCGCAGGCCTGCACTGCTCGCGCGTCGACGGGTCGCCGATCGTCTACAACGAGGACGACACCTCGCTGCCCGACCTGATCGTGTGCCGCCCCGAGCTGGCCGAGCAGATCATCGAGTTCGTCAAGCGCCACGGCACGCAGTGATCACAGGGGCGGCTGTGCCGACCCCAGAATGACGATGACCCGGCAGGGGCAACCTGTCGGGTCATCGCGTGTGTGTGTCAGTAGGTGTACGTGTACCAGACGTCGCTGTAGGTCACGAACTGGGCGTTCCCTGGGGACCGTGATCTTGAAGAAGAGCTTCGAGGAGCCGCGCCCGGGGCGGGGAGGCGCACCTGGAAAGTGCTCTTGCTGGTGGTCTTGATCGTCTTGAACTTGACGTACCGCTTGCCCTTCTTGACCTTGATCTTGACCTTCTGGTTCTTGTAGTCCGGCTTCACCTTGCCCTTGATGGTCATCCGGGCCTTGGCGTTGTCGATCTTGACATCGCGCACGACGGCGACCGTGAAGGGGGCGGACTCGCTGGCGACGTAGTTGTCGTCGTAGGTCGAGGTCGCGGTGTAACCGCTGTAGACGACCTTGTAGCTCGTGTTCATCGTCGGCTTCACGTCGTAGAACGAGCTGTAGGGGGAGGTGCCCGTGGCGACCGGTGCCCGGGTGGTCGAGCCGGCCGGCATCGCCATCAGCGTCGAGGTGCCGTCGTAGACCCCCGGCCGTTCGCATCGTTGACGTCGACGTTGACGGAGATGTCGTCGCCGTAGACGACCCGGGTGTAGCTGGGCGCGGCCACGGTGGTGGTGGCCAAGGTTTCGGTGGCTTGGCTCGGCGCGGCGATCGCGACGGGCGTGAGGCCGAGGAGGCCGGCAGTGATCGTGCCGACGATGAGACGGGAGGTACGCATGTCCCCGTGATTCCCTTCAGGTGGTGGTCGTGACATCGCGTGTACTACCCAGTCGAATCGCGGACAAACCTCGCCTACGGCAGCGCCTCGGGGTGTTTCTCGAGATAGTCGTCCACGGGCACCGGCCGGCGCGAGGCGTAGCCCTCCTCGAGCCACACGCTGCCGCGCGCGGTGAGGTAGTAGACCTGCCACGCGTGATAGCCGAGGAACGCCCGCGGCCTCCGCTGCAGCACCTGCGCGTGCAGGCTGACGCCCCGGACGTACGCCGATGAGTTGTTGTAGCGACGAAGGGCGGCCGCCTTGTCGCGACCGAAGCCGTTGGACCGCAGCAGGCGCGCGGCGGCGAGGATCGCGTCGTGCGGATCGTTGATGTCCCCGCCCCGGCCGTAGATGTCCCACGTGGTCGGCAGGAACTGCATCGGCCCTTGCGCGCCCGCCACCGAGGTGCCGCGGATCCGGCCGAAGACGGTCTCGACCGGGTTGATCGCGGCGAGGTACTCCCAGCCGACGCCGTACCGCCGCTCGGCGTCGCGGTAGAAGCGCTTCAGGTCGGCCGCCGGCGCCGGCGAGACGATCCGCCACGCCGGCAGCTCGTCGGCGAGGTCCGCGGGGCTGGTCGGGTGCATCGAGCGGAAGGCGAGCCGGGCTGCCACGTTGTCGCGTACGTCGCGTCGCCACCTCTGCGGCATGCGACTCAGCACGCGGTCGAGCCATCGTGGGTGGGCGCTGACCGCCCGGATCGCCAGCTGCTCGCGGTGTCCGGCCGGGGGCGAGCTCGTCCGCTGAAGACGCGGGATCGTCGATGACGCGCAACGCCGCCTTGAGGGTCCGGGCCGCGTCGACCGGGTCGACGGGGCTGCGCGGGACGACGGGTCCGTTCGGTGACGCCTCGGCCGTCGGCACGGCCGTCGGCGTACTGCTCGACGGATCGGCCGATGCGCTCGCTGATCCGGCCTCGCTCGCGGGGGCGTCGCCCTCGGCGCAGGCGGGCGCCCCGGCCGGGACGAGGAGTACGGCGATGGGCCAGACGACACGGGTCACCGTGGCAGCGTAAACGGCGTTGCCCGGTGTCGGTGGTCAGTGGAAACCTGACCGGCATGACCTCCCTCGTCTCGCACACCACCGTCGACTGCGCCAACGCCTACGAGCTCGCCGAGTGGTGGAAGCAGCTCCCCGGGCTACGTCGACATCGAGGGTGACCCCAACCTGCCCGGTCACGAGGAGTGCATGATCCGCGACGCGGAGACGGGGCACGCGATCCTCTTCATCGAGGTGAAGGACACCAAGAGCGGCAAGAACCGCGTCCACTTCGACCTCCGGCCGCGAGCGGGCACGCGGGACGACGAGATCGAGCGGGTGCGTGGCCTCGGCGCGACGGAGGTCGGCGACCACCGCGGGCAATACGGCCCCGGCACCGGTTGGGTCGTGTTCGCAGATCCGGAGGGCAACGAGTTCTGCATCCTCCGCTCCGAGGCGGAGGCAGCGGCCTCGTAGACTCTCGCGAGAACCCCCACCCGTTTCCGGTTGGGGGTCTGTCCGCGTTCGACCCCGGAGGTTCCGTGCCGCATCCCCCCCCGCTGACCGCGGTCGCCGACGCCGTCCTCGGCGGTCCGGTGCTGGCCGAGGCGATGTCCGAGGCAGGGCAGGTGCGCGCCCTCGACCTGACCGGTCCGGCGGCGGTGCGACCGCTGGTGGTGAAGGGCCCGGCCGACGCCGGACGGACCGTGCTGGCGGTGACCGCCACTGCCCGCGAGGCCGAGGACCCGGTCGTCGAGCTGGGCGACCCGGGTCGACCCCCGCGACCGTGGCCTACTACCCGTCCCGGGAGACGCTGCCGCACGAGCGGCTGAGTCCCCGCAGCGACACCGTCGGGCGCCGGCTGGCCGTGCTCCGGCGACTCAAGCACCCCGGCACCGACGCCAGCAACGGACCGCTGCGGGTGATCGTGGCGCCCGTCCGATCGATCCTGCAGCCCCGGGTCAAGGGCCTCGCCGACCTCGCACCCGTCGAGCTCACCAAGGGTGCGACGGCGGCGCTGGGCGACGTCGTGCGCGGGCTCGCGGACGCGGCCTACTCCCGAGTCGACATGGTCGAGAAGCGTGGCGAGTTCGCCGTCCGCGGCGGCATCGTCGACGTCTTCCCACCGACCGAGGAACACCCGCTGCGAGTGGAGTTCTGGGGCGACGAGGTCGAGGAGATCCGCTCCTTCTCGGTCGCCGACCAGCGCACCGTCGAGACCCTCGATCGCCTCTGGGCGCCGCCGTGTCGAGAGCTGCTCCTGACCGACGACGTACGCCGACGTGCGGCCGAGCTCGGCCGGGCGCACCCGCAGCTGCTGGAGCTGACGGACAAGATCGCGGCAGGCATGGCGGTCGAGGGCATGGAGTCGCTCGCCCCGGTGCTCGTCGATGAGATGGAGCTCCTCGTCGACCTGCTGCCGGACACCACGACCGTGCTGGTGCTCGACCCCGACGCGCGCGCACCCGGGCCCACGACCCGGTCGCGACCAGCGAGGAGTTCCCGGGCGCGAGCTGGGCCGCCGCAGCCGGTGGTGGGCAGTCCCCGATCGACCTCGGTGCCGCGTCCTACCGCGAGGTCGCCGACGTGCGCGGCAACGCCATCGAGCGCAACCTCGGCTGGTGGACGGTCAGTCCGTTCGGCATCGAGTCGGTCGAGACAGACGTGGACGTCCCGGGGGGCCCGTACCCTCGAGAGCGCTGTCGGTGCAGGCCGCCGAGGCCTATCGCGGCGACATCGACAAGGCGATCGCCGACATCCGTGGCTGGCTGGCCGCCGGCTACCGCGTGACCGTCGTGCACCCCGGCCACGGCCCGGCCGAGCGGATGGTCGAGGTGCTCGCGGAGCACGACGTCGCGGCCGCGTTCTCCGACGTCGATGTCGCGGGTGACGCCAGCGTCGTCACCGTCACCACCGGTGGGCTCGTCAGCGGTTTCGTCGACCCCGAGACGCGGATCGCTGTGCTGACCGGCGAGGACCTCTCCGGCCAGAAGGCCTCGACCCGCGACATGCGCAAGATGCCGACGCGGCGCAAGAAGCAGATCGACCCGCTGGAGCTCAAGGCTGGCGACTACGTCGTGCACGAGCAGCACGGCGTGGGCCGCTTCGTGGAGATGCAGCAACGCGTCCTGCACGGTGCGACCCGCGAATACCTCGTCCTCGAATACGGCTCCTCCAAGCGCGGCGCGCCCGCCGACAAGCTGTTCGTGCCGGCCGACACGCTCGACCAGATCACCCGCTACGTCGGCGGCGAGCAGCCCAGCCTCGACAGGCTCGGTGGTGGCGACTGGACCAAGCGCAAGAACCGCGCGCAAGGCCGTCCGCGAGATCGCGGCCGAGCTGATCAAGCTCTACGCCGCCCGGCAGGCCACCAAGGGCCACGCCTTCGGTCCCGACACCCCGTGGCAGCGCGAGCTCGAGGACGCGTTCCCCTTCCACGAGACGCCCGACCAGCTGACCACCGTCGACGAGGTCAAGGCCGACATGCGCCGCACCGTCCCGATGGACCGCCCGGGTCTGCGGCGACGTCGGCTACGGCAAGACCGAGATCGCCGTCCGGGCGGCGTTCAAGGCCGTGCAGGACGGCAAGCAGGTCGCCGTACTCGTGCCGACGACGCTGCTCGTGACGCAGCACCTCTCGACGTTCTCCGAGCGGATGAGCGGCTTCCCGGTCGTGCTCAAGGGGCTCTCGCGCTTCCAGACCGACAAGGAGGCGCGCGAGGTCGTCGCGGGGCTCGCGGACGGGTCGGTCGACATCGTCGTCGGGACGCACCGGCTGCTGAGTCCGGAGATCAAGATGAAGGACCTCGGGCTGATCGTCGTCGACGAGGAGCAGCGCTTCGGTGTGGAGCACAAGGAGCAGATGAAGCGGATGCGCACCAGCGTCGACGTGCTCTCGATGAGTGCCACGCCGATCCCGCGCACGCTCGAGATGGCCGTCACCGGCATCCGCGAGATGTCCACGATCACCACCCCGCCGGAGGAGCGGCACCCGGTGCTGACCTACGTCGGGGCCTATGAGGACCGCCGGGTGATCGCCGCCGTACGCCGCGAGCTGCTGCGCGAGGGACAGGTCTTCTTCATCCACAACCGGGTCAACTCGATCGAGAAGGCCGCCGCCCACATCCGCGAGCTGGTGCCCGAGGCACGCGTTGCGACCGCGCACGGCCAGATGGGCGAGCACCAGCTCGAGCAGGTGATGCTCGACTTCTGGGAGAAGCGCTTCGACGTGCTCGTCTGCACGACCATCGTGGAGTCCGGGCTCGACGTCTCCAACGCCAACACGATGATCATCGAGCGCGCGGACACTCTCGGCCTCAGCCAGCTGCACCAGCTGCGTGGTCGGGTGGGTCGCTCGCGCGAGCGGGCCTACGCCTACTTCCTCTACCCGGCCGAGAAGCCGCTGACCGAGACGGCGCACGAGCGGCTGGCGACGCTGGCCCAGCACTCCGACCTCGGCGGCGGCATGGCGATCGCCATGAAGGACCTCGAGATCCGCGGCGCGGGCAACCTGCTCGGCGGCGAGCAGTCCGGCCACATCGCCGACGTCGGCTTCGACCTGTACGTCCGACTCGTCGGCGAGGCGGTCTCGGACTTCAAGGGCGAGAGCGCCGAGGAGCTCGGCGAGATCCGGATCGAGCTGCCCGTCGACGCCCACCTGCCGCACGGCTACATCCAGTCGGAGCGGCTGCGACTGGAGATGTACAAGCGGCTCGCGGAGGTGCGCTCCGACGACGACGTCGACCTGCTGCGCGAGGAGATGGTCGACCGCTACGGTCAGCCGCCGATCGAGGTCGAGTCGCTGCTGATCGTGGGCCGCTTCCGCGCCCCGCGCCCGCCGGGCCGGGGTCAGGGAGATCACGGTCGCGGGCAAGAACGTGCGCTTCGCACCGGTCGACCTGCCCGACTCGCGGGTCGTGCGGCTCAACCGTGTCTACCCCAAGAGCATCGTCAAGGCACCCGTGAGCACGATCCTCGTGCCCCGCCCGCAGACCGCGGTGATCGGGGGGAAGCCCATCGACGGGATCGCCCTGCTTGAATGGGCCCGGCACGTGATCGAGGACATCATCGATCCGCCCGCAACCACGTCGTGATCCCGGAGTGAAAATCGTGAGCAACCCCCGTCTGCTGCCCGTCGTCGTCATGGGTCTGTCCGCGCTGCTGCTCAGCGGCTGTGCCGGCAGCGCCTCGCCGGGCGTCGCGGCCCGGGTCGGCGACGAGACGATCAGCTCGTCGCGGGTCAGCGCCGCGACCGAGCACATGTGCACGGCGCTCGAGCCCCAGTTCGAGAGCGAGGGCCGGGTGGTGCCGATCGGCGCCATCTCGCAGTTCGTGGTGCGGGTGCTCGCCCTCGGCTCCCCGGGCCGAGCAGATCGCCGAGGAGCACGAGATCACGCCGTCCGCGGCCTACGAGCGCGACGTCGCCGAGCGCACGCGCGCGGCCGCCGCGATGCCGGAGGAGGCGCGCGAGGACTACATCGAGCTGATGAGCACCCGGGCCTACGCCAGCGACATCCTCGACCGGGTTGGTCGCGCCAAGCTCGCCGAGGAGGGCTTCACCGAGCCGACGCTCGACCGGGTCACCCGGGCCGGCTCCGACGTCTTCACCATCTGGCCCGACGTCCACGGGATCGAGGTCGACCCGAAGCACGGCCTCGAGCTCACCGACGGGTCGTTGGTCCCGAGCGACACCAACCTGTCCCTTGCGATCAGCGACGAGGCCAAGTCCGGGCTCGCGGCCCAGCCCGATGCCGCCTACGCCAACTCGCTGCCCAACAGTCAACGCTGCGGTGGCTGAGGGCGACCACCTCGTCGAGTTCGTCGCAGTCATGCGGCGGCTGCGGGCCGAGTGCCCGTGGAAGGCCGAACAGACCCACCGCTCGCTGGCGCGCTACCTCCTCGAGGAGGCCCACGAGACGCTCGAGGCGATCGACTCCGGCGACGCCGATCACCTGCGCGAAGAACTCGGCGACCTGCTGCTGCAGGTCTACTTCCACGCCGAGATCGCCAGCGAGACCGGCCAGTTCACCATCGACGACGTCGCCGCCGGCCTGACGGAGAAGATGAAGCGCCGCAACCCGCACGTCTTCGGTTCTGCTGGGTCCGACCTGACCGCCGAGCAGGTCAACGACCAGTGGCAGCAGGCCAAGGCCGACGAGAAGGAGCGGTCGTCCGTCACCGACGGTCTGCCGCCCGGCCTGCCGGCGCTGCTGTACGCCGACAAGGTGCTCGACCGCCTGTCGCGTCTCGACGAGCGGCCGGACCGTCGGACGTCAGACGGGACGTCCGACGAGGCGGTGGTCCGAGCAGCCGGATCGTCGGACGTCTTGCAGCAGCGGTTGGGGGAGCGGCTGCTCGACCTCGTCCGGGAGGCGCGTGCGGAGGGTGTCGATCCGGAGCAGGCGCTGCGCGACGCCGTACGCCGAGAGATCGACGCCGTCGAAGGGTGATCGTGGCCATCCGTCCGCCTGTGCCGATTCTCATGCAGGTTGGGGGCTGACTGACACCTGCCTCGTCGGGTCTAGGGTGAAGCCACTCGTTCTTCGACCCACAGGAGCACCCTCCATGGCATCCATCGCAGCCGTCGGCGCCCGCGAAATTCTCGACTCGCGCGGCAACCCCACCGTCGAGGTCGAGGTCCTGCTCGACGACGGCGCGTTCGGTCGCGCCGCGGTCCCCAGCGGTGCGTCCACCGGTGCCTTCGAGGCCGTGGAGCTCCGTGACGGCGGCAAGCGCTACCTCGGCAAGGGGGTCCAGAAGGCCGTCAAGGCCGTCGCCGAGGACATCTCCGGTGCCATCGTCGGTCTCGAGGCCGACGACCAGCGCCTCGTCGACCGGGTGATGCTCGACCCGGACGGCACCCCCAACAAGGCCAAGCTCGGCGCCAACGCGATCCTCGGCGCCTCGCTCGCGACCGCTCGCGCCGCCGCCGAGTCGGCCGGCCTGCCGCTGTTCCGCTACGTCGGCGGTCCCAACGCCCACCTGCTGCCCGTCCCGATGATGAACATCGTCAACGGTGGCGCGCACGCCGACTCCAACGTCGACGTGCAGGAGTTCATGATCGCCCCGATCGGTGCGGCCACCTTCGGTGAGGCGCTGCAGCACGGTGCCGAGGTCTACCACGCGCTCAAGGCGGTGCTGAAGAAGAAGGGCCTCTCGACCGGGCTCGGCGACGAGGGTGGCTTCGCGCCCGACCTCGCCAGCAACCGCGCCGCCCTCGACCTGATCGCCGAGGCGGTCAAGAGCGCCGGCTTCAAGCTGGGCAAGGACATCGCCCCCGGCCATGGACGTCGCGGCGTCGGAGTTCCACGACAAGAAGAAGTACGCCTTCGAGGGCAAGAAGAAGACCGCCGACGAGATGATCGCCTACTACGCCGAGCTCGTCGACGCCTACCCGATCGTGTCCATCGAGGACCCGCTGGACGAGGACGACTGGGACGGCTGGAAGGCCATGACCGACCTGCTCGGCGCCAAGACGCAGCTCGTGGGTGACGACCTGTTCGTCACCAACGTGGAGCGGCTGCAGCGCGGCATCGCCGGCGGCCGGGGCAACGCCATGCTGGTCAAGGTCAACCAGATCGGCTCGCTGAGCGAGACCCCGGACGCGGTCGACCCGGCCCACCGTGCCGGTTTCCGCAACATGATGAGCCACCGCTCCGGCGAGACCGAGGACACCACGATCGCCGACCTCGCCGTCGCGACGAACTGTGGCCAGATCAAGACCGGGGCCCCGGCCCGGTCCGACCGCGTCGCGAAGTACAACCAGCTCCTGCGCATCGAGGATGAGCTGGGTGACGCGGCTCGCTACGCCGGAGCGGCCGCATTCCCGCGATTCAAGGGCTGAGCGGGGCAGACTGCTCCACATGGCTTCCCCGCCCCCCACTCAACGACGCAACCCTCGGGGCGGGCCCGGTCGCAGCACGCGGCCGGGCACCCGCACGAGTCGGTCCGAGCGTGGTACGCCGCGCGCTCGGCCGGCTTCGGCGCGCCTGACCGACTCCGGGTCGATGCCGGCGGTCGGTGCGGCAGCCGGGGCGACCCCGCGTGGGCCCCGCCTGACCGGTCGCGCCGCCGTGCTGGTGCTGGTGCTCGCCGTACTCACCGTGTCCTATGCGTCGTCGTTGCGCGCCTACATCCAGCAGCGCTCCCACATCGGCGAGCTCAAGACGGCGATCGCCGAGCGCGAGACGGCCATCAACGCGCTCGAGCGCGAGAAGCAGCGTTGGCAGGACCCGGCGTTCGTGAAGGCGCAGGCACGAGCCCGCTTCGGCTACCTCATGCCCGGCGAGACGGGGTTCCCGGTGCTGGACGAGAACGGGAAGCCGCTCGAGAGCCGGGCGGCGCTGAGCGACCCCGACGAGGTCATCAAGACCGTCCCGACCGCCCGGTGGTCGGATGCCCGGGCCTCGGTCGAGCTGGCGGGCAACCCGCCGGCGCCGACGGAGGGCCCGGCGAGCGAGATCGACGGCGTGGCGGGCCAGTGATCGACTCCTCCGACGAGGCCGCCATCGCGGCCCAGCTCGGGCGCGAGCCCCGCGCCATCCACGACGTCGGCCACCGCTGCCCGTGCGGCAACCCGGACGTCGTGACCACCGAGCCGCGCCTGCCCAACGGCACGCCGTTCCCCACGACCTTCTACCTCACCTGCCCCCGCGCGGCCTCCCGCATCGGCACCCTCGAGGGCTCAGGCCTGATGAAGGAGATGCAGGACCGGCTCTCCGAGGACCCGGAGCTCGCCACGGCCTATCGCGCGGCCCACGAGTCCTACCTCGAGTTCCGTGGGTCCCCCGGCCCGAGACTCCGGCCACGACGTCCCCGAGATCGAGGGCATCTCCGCGGGCGGCATGCCCGATCGGGTCAAGTGCCTGCACGTGCTCGCCGGCCAGTCGCTGGCGATGGGCCGCGGCGTCAACCCGCTCGGCGACGAGGTGCTCGACCTGCTGGGGGACTGGTGGGAGTCCGGCCCCTGCGTCTCGCCATGACCACCGTCGCTGCCATCGACTGCGGCACCAACACCATCAAGCTCCTCATCGGTGAGCGCACCGAGGACGGTCTCGACGTGCTCGTGCGCGAGTCGCGGATGGTCCGGCTCGGGCAGGGGGTCGACGCCACCGGTCGGCTCGCCGAGGAGGCGCTCGTGCGCGCCTTCGCCGCGATCGATGCGTACGCCGACCTGATCACCGAGTACCGCGTGGAGTCGATCAGGTTCTGCGCCACCTCGGCGACCCGCGACGCCAGCAACGCGGCCGAGTTCCGTGCCGGCGTGCTGGCGCGGCTCGGGGTCGAGCCGGAGGTGCTGACGGGCGACGAGGAGGCGGCCGTCGCCTTCGCCGGTGCCATGAGCAACGTGCCGGACGAGACGCCGCGGCCGATCCCGGTCGTCGACATCGGCGGTGGCAGCACCGAGGTGGTGCTCGGCGACGACACCGGGGTGCTCGCCGCGAAGTCGATGGACATCGGCTCCGTCCGCCTGCACGAGCGCCACATCCGCCACGACCCGGCCACCCGCGAGGAGATCGAGGCCGTCGTCCGCGACATCGACGACCAGCTCGACGCCTCAGGGGTCGACCTCGCCGCGGCTGCCGCGGTCGTCGGGATCGCCGGCACCATGACGACGGTCGCGGCCGGAGTGCTCGACCCGGCGGCGTACGACCCGGCAGCGATCGACCGGTCGGTCCATGCGGTGGACGAGGTGCACTCGTACGTCGATCGGCTGGTCGCGATGACGGTCGCCGAGCGGCTCGCGCTGGGCTACATGCACCCCGGCCGCGCGGACGTGATCGACGCCGGCGCGCTGATCGCGTCGAGGGTGCTGCGACGCACCACCGTGGCCGAGCTGCTGGTCAGCGAGGCCGACATCCTCGAGGGAATCGCTTTGGTCCATGCGGGCCTGAGGCCGGTTCGTGGGCATACTGTCGGTATGACAACGGAGTTCGGCGCCACCTTCCTGCGTACGGCACTGTCGCCGGACCGCGTGTGCGAGGCCGTCGACCGGGTGATGGGCCAGCGCCCGGACCTCGGGCCGATGGGTGCCGGGCCGGGCCGCATGCTCGCCAAGATCACCGCCGGCATCGAGTTCGGATCGTCGTACGGCGAAGCGCTGGCCGGCGAGGAGCTCGCCTTCCGGGTCATGGTGCCGGCCCGGGCCGACGTCGACCTCGACGTGGCCGTGGACCGCCTGCGTTTCACCGCCGACGTGCTCGTGCCGCTCGAGGTGCGGGTCACGATCGACGAACCCCTGACGCTCGTGTGGACGGTCACGCCGCCGCAGCCGGACGAGGTGAGCCTGACCGTCAACACCGACACCCGGGCGGGCGGCGCTGCTGCTGCGGGTGGCCAACTTGGACGACGAGCTGCGCGCCTTCGTGGTGCGGGTCGTCGAGAAGGAGCTGGAGAAGCCGCACGTGCGGCGGGCGACGAGGATCGACTCCGGGCGAGGTGATCGACGGCGTGTGGCCGCACGTCGCCGAGCAGGTGCTGCCCGCCGGTCCGGATCCTGTCCCCGACCCTGTCCGGGATGCCGCCACCGCCTGACAGAATGCCGGCGTGACCCTCCTCGCCATCACCGTCCTCGGCCACGACCGACCCGGCATCATCGCCGAGACGACCGAGCAGCTGGCGGGGCTGGGGCTGAACCTCGAGGACTCCTCGATGACGCTGCTGCGTGGACACTTCGCCATGACCCTCATCTGCGCCGGCGACGGCAGCGCAGCGGTCGTCGAGCAGGCCCTGTCACCGCTGGCGGCCGACGGCACGCTGACCGTCACCGTGCGCGAGGTGCCCGAGGAGCACGCCGACCGGGCGCCGGGGTCGGCGTGGGTGCTGACCGTGCACGGCGGCGACCGGGCCGGCATCGTGTCGACCGTCGCCCACGAGATCGCGCAGGTGGGAGGCAACATCACCGACCTGACGACGCGGCTCGCGGGCGAGCTCTACCTGCTGATCGCCGAGCTCGACCTGCCCGCGGGCGCGGATGTGCCGGCCCTCGAGGCCGCGCTCAAGGACGCGGCGCAGCGGCTGGGAGTCGGCGTCACCCTGCGCGAGGCCGAGGCCGACGACCTGTGATCAACGAGCTGCTCTCCGCCCGGCGGGTGGAGGACCTCGGCGTCGACGGGCGCGTCCTCGACGTGGTCCGCGCGCCCGCCCCGGTGCTGTCGGGCGACGGTGCGCGGGTGGACCCGACCTCGGTCGAGATCGTGCAGCTGGCGGCCGACCCGGTCGCCACCATGCGCGTCTCACCCGGCTGTGTCGGACTGGCCGCACCCCGTGTCGGGGTCGGCGTGAAGGTGTTCTGTGTCGACGTCTCCGAGCACCCCAAGACCCGCGATCACCACGGCACCTTCGTCCTCTGCAACGCCGAGGTCGTCGAGTCCTCGCGCAACGAGAAGGCCCGGGAGGGCTGCATGAGCGTCCCCGACTTCACCGGTGACGTGAAGCGGGCAACCCGCGTCGTCGTACGCGGGGAGCTGCCCGGCACCGGCGAGCAGGTGCAGCTCGAAGCCAACGCGTTCGAGGCGCGCGTTGCAGCACGAGATCGACCACTGCGACGGCCTGCTCTTCCTCGACCGGGCCGCGGGGCGCGCACGCCATCTACGCTCGCAAGACCTACCTGTAGCCCCGATATCCCAACCGGCAGAGGAAGCGGTCTTAAAAACCGCGCAGTCTGGGTTCGAATCCCAGTCGGGGCACCTCACGTGAAAGGGGAACATCGGGCCCTGCTCGCACGTTTGGATCAGTGGCTGCCGAGTATGGTTGGCAGCACGAGCAGCACCATGTGCATCGGCCTCCAAGGAGAGACCATGAAGAGCAACAACCCCGTTTTCGCCCGTTCCCGGGAATTCAACGGTTCGGCCAACGCCTACGGCAACCAGACCTACGCCGGCGGCGGACAGGCCCTACCCGGGCTACGGCCGGGCGCCGTCAGCCCCGGAGTACGGCGACCCGTCGACCTACGGCACGGGCACGCCCGGCCGAGTGGACCGGGGCCGGATGACGATCGACTCGGTCGTCCAGAAGACCGCCATCACGCTGGCCGTCGTCATCGCGGCCGCTGCCGCGACGTGGTTCTGGACCGGTGACTCGGTCACCGAGTCCGGCATCGAGAACTCCGACGCCATCGGCAAGCTCTACCTCGCCCTGATGGTCGGCTCCTTCGGCGCGTTCGCGCTGTCGATGGTCAACTCGTTCAAGCGCGTCATCAGCCCGCCGCTGGTGCTCGCCTTCGCCGTGCTCGAGGGCATCGCTCTCGGTGCCCTGTCGAAGTTCATCCCGATCGTCGCCGGCGTCGGCACCGACATCGTGCTGCAGGCCGTCATCGGCACGTTCGCGGCCTTCGCGGGCACGCTCGCGGCCTACAAGTTCTTCGACATCAAGGTCGGCAACAAGTTCCGCACCTTCGTCGTGGCCGCCATGTTCGGCATGGTGGCGCTCGGTCTGATGGAGATGGTGCTGAGCTTCTTCGGCAACCAGATCGGCTTCTTCGGCTTCGGCACGACCGGCCTGCTGTTCGCCATCGGTGGCCCGGTGCTCGGTGTGTTCATGCTGATCCTCGACTTCGACTTCGTCGAGCAGGGCATCGCCGCCGGGCTCCCCGAGCGCGACTCGTGGCGGGCGGCCTTCGGCCTGACCGTCAGCCTCGTCTGGATCTACACCAACCTGCTCCGGATCCCGGCGATCTTCCAGCAGGACTGATCTGCAGCTACTCCGCTGGCCCCGCGTCGATGGACGTGGGGCCGGCGTCATTTTCGGTGTCGTTCTCTGAGGCTTCCGGCGACTCGACGTCCGGGCTCGGGTGGCGTCGGCGGTGCCGCAGCTCGACCCAGCGACCGCGCAGGCCGCGCTGGGCGCCCGAGACCTCGGTGCCGCCGAGCTCCGTGCCGGGCGTCTTGACGGCGCGCACGGCGGCGGCCGCGACCGGCAGGACTCCCTCGCCGCGATAGGCGGCGGGCAGCGCCTCGTCGTCGGGGATCAGGCCGAGCTCGGCCGGGCAGGACGGGATCAGCACCGAGGCGAGCTGCTTGTAGCCGTTGGCGGAGGGGTGGAACTGGTCGGGCCCGAAGAGCAGCGCGGGGGCCGCGGCGAACTCCGGGCCGAGGATCGAGGCCAGCGCCACGGTGCGCCCACCGGCCTCGACGACCGCGATCGTCTGGGCAGCGGCCAGCCTGCGTGACCGGGTGCGCGCGACCTGCTTGAGCGGGGAAGCGATGGGCTTGACGGTGCCGAGGTCGGGACAGGTGCCGACGACGACGGCAACACCGTTGTCACGCAGCAGCCGCACGGCCTCGGACAAGTGGCGCACCGACTGCGACGGGGTCACCGAGTGGGTGACGTCGTTGGCACCGATCAGGATGACCTGCGAGATCTGGCCTGATCGGCAGCGCCGCTTCGATCTGGGCCAGCAGGTCGCTGGACTTCGCGCCGACCACGGCGAACTCGCGCAGGTGCACGCGCCGGTCGGCCCGGGTTGCCACGCCGCTCGCGAGCTGGGCGCCGGGGGTGTCCTCGACCCGCTCCACGCCGTAGCCGGCGGCGCTCGAGTCGCCGAGCAGCGCGATCCGGATGGCGGGGCCGGGGCGACCACGGCCGTACCACCCGCTCGACTCCGGAGGGCGCTCGCCGTTGGGCTCGCCGATGGCTCGACGCGCGAGCGTGGCCTCGGCCCGCAGCACGCCGTACAGCCCGGCACCGAGGACGGAAAGACCGCCGCCACCGAAGGCGGCGGCCGATGCGAGCTTGCGTGCTGCCCCTGTGGTCCCCACGACTTCATGCTACGGGCGGGTAGATGACTACATTGATCGGGTGAAGTATGTGAACTCGCTCCTCGACCTCATCGGCAACACCCCGCTGCTGAGGCTGTCCACCTCTCTCGACGACCTCGGGAGCGCCGAAGGGCCGCTGGTGCTCGCCAAGATCGAGTACCTCAACCCCGGCGGGTCCGTGAAGGACCGCATCGCGACCCGGATGATCGAGGCCGCCGAAGCGTCCGGTGAGCTGCAGCCCGGCGGCACGATCGTCGAGCCCACGTCGGGCAACACCGGTGTCGGGCTGGCGATGGTGGCGCAGGAAAAGGGCTACAAGTGCATCTTCGTGTGCCCCGACAAGGTGAGCGAGGACAAGCGCAACGTCTTGAAGGCGTACGGCGCCGAGGTGGTCGTCTGCCCGACCGCCGTCGCTCCCGAGCACCCCCGACTCCTACTACAACGTCTCCGACCGGCTCGCCTCGCAGCCCGGTGCCCGGAAGCCGGACCAGTACTCCAACCCGCACAACCCGCGCTCCCACTACGAGACCACGGGTCCGGAGGTCTGGGAGCAGACGGACGGCAAGGTCACGCACTTCGTGTGCGGCGTCGGCACCGGCGGCACCATCTCCGGCATCGGTCGCTACCTCAAGGAGCAGAACCCTGACGTCCGGGTGGTCGGCGCCGACCCCGCCGGCTCGGTCTACTCCGGTGGCACCGGTCGCCCCTACCTCGTCGAGGGCGTCGGCGAGGACTTCTGGCCCGACACCTACGACCGGAGCATCGCCGACCGGATCATCGAGGTCTCCGACGCCGACTCGTTCGCCTACACCCGCCGCCTCGCCCGTGAGGAGGCGCTGCTCGTCGGCGGCTCGTCCGGCATGGCCGCCTTTGCCGCCAAGCAGCTCGCCGAGGAGCTCGCCGCCGAGGGTCGCACCGACGCCGTCATCGTGGTGCTGCTGCCCGACTCCGGTCGCGGCTACCTCACCAAGGTCTTCAACGACGAGTGGCTGGGCTCCTACGGCTTCGCCACGGAGGGCGACTCCCGGGACCGCACCGTCGGCGAGGTGCTGCGCGGCAAGTCCGGCCAGCTGCCCGACCTCGTGCACACGCACCCCAGCGAGACGGTCGCCGAGGCCGTGCACATCCTCCGAGAGTACGGCGTCTCGCAGATGCCCGTCGTGCGCGCGGAGCCGCCGATCGTGGCCGCCGAGGTCGCCGGTTCGGTGTCCGAGCGCACCCTGCTCGACGCCCTCTTTGCCGGTACGGCGAAGCTGACCGACCCGGTCGAGGACCACATGTCCGCGGCGCTGCCGACCATCGGCTCGACGTCGCCGGCCCGCGAGGCAGTGAAGATGCTGGAGTCCTCCGACGCCGTGCTGGTGCAGGAGGACGGCAAGCCCGTCGGTGTGCTCACGCGTCAGGATTTGCTGGCGTTCTTGGCCCGCGGGTGATGATGGCGCCGTGAAGATCATCGTGCGCGGCCTGCTGGCCGCACTGCTGCTCCTGCTCGCCGCCGGTTGCTCCGACGACTCGTCCGAGGAGCCCGCCGACCCCAAGGCCGCTGTGGAGGTGGAGCTCGGGAAGGGGTTCACCCGGAACGAGTTCACCGTCGCCGACGACTGGACGATCGAGTCCTCGAAGCAGACCATCAGCATGGAACAGGTGGACCGGCCCTACATCACCGGCGAGGTGACCAACGGGGCGGACGAGGCGCGGTTCGCGGTCTTCGAGTTCATCTTCGTCGCCGACGGCAAGCTCCGGTCGACGATCCGCTGCACCTCCGAGGAGATCCCCGCCGGTGAGACCACCGGACTCGGGTGCCCGGGATTCCGGGGAGATGCCGGCGGGCTACGACCTGATCCGAGTCCGGGAAATCAAGCGCTGACTTGGACCTGTCCACCAGCACGGTCGCGCCCTGGTCCCGGCCGCCCCGGCGGCCGGTTTCGTGGACGCGGTCGTCGGTGGCGGCGGGCTGATCCAGCTGCCGGCGCTGCTGATCGGGCTGCCGGGCGCCTCGGTCGTGCAGATCGCGGCCACCAACAAGCTGGCGTCCTTCTGCGGGACGTCGATCAGCGCGGCGACGTACTTCCGAAGGATGCGGCCCGACCCGAGGACCTTCCTGCCGCTGATGCTCGCCGCCTTCGTCGGCTCCTTCGGCGGAGCGCTGGTGGCGTCGTTGATGCCACGCAGCGCCTTCGACCCGATCATCCCGGTCGCGCTGGTGCTGGTGGGTTCCTATGTGTGGTTCAAGCCGAGCGTCGGCTCGCTGACGCGGCTGCGGTTCAGCGGCGGCCAGCACGTGTCCGCAGTGCTGATGACCGGCATCGCCGTCGGGTTCTACGACGGCGCGATCGGACCCGGGACCGGTTCGTTCTTCGTCTTCGCCCCGGTCGGCCTGCTGGGCTACGACTTCCTCCGGGCCTCGGCCAAGGCCAAGCTCGCCAACTGGGCGACCAACCTCGCCGCGCTCGTCGTCTTCATCCCGCAGGGCGCGGTGATCTGGCACCTCGCGCTGATGATGGCCGCGGCCAACATCATCGGCGGCTATGCCGGAGCGCGGGTCGCCATGGCCCGCGGGGCGCGGTTCGTGCGGATCTTCTTCCCCGGTCGTCGTCACCGCGCTGGTGATCCGGCTCGGTGGCGGCGTGCTCGGACTCTGGTGACCCGCCTTCGCGGGCCCGCCCGGTAGCGTGCCTCGCGTGGGAGTTGTGGGGACGGTCGACCGCTTCCAGCGTCGGCATCCGGTCATCGGGTTCCCGCTCGGGGTGATCTACAAGTTCTTCGACGACCGGGGCAACTACCCGGCCGCGATGATGACCTACTACGCGTTCGTCGCGATCTTCCCGCTGATGCTGCTCGGCACCTCGATCCTCGGCTTCGTGCTCGGCGCGAAGCCCGAGTGGCAGGAGGACATCCTCAGCTCCGCGCTCAGCCAGTTCCCGATCATCGGCGATCAGCTCGGGCGGCCCGAGGGGCTCCGGGGGCTCGGCCGCCGGGGTCGCGTTCGGAGCGTTCGCCGCTCTCTACGGGTCGCTCGGGCTGGCGCAGTCGCTGCAGAACGCGATGCACGTCGCCCGGTCGGTGCCGCGCAACTCGCGCCCCAATCCGTTCTACGCGCGGGTCAAGAGCCTCGTCCTGCTGCTCACGGCCGGCGCCGCGCTGCTCTCCGTCTCGGTGGTGTCGACCGTCGCCAGCACGACCGGCGCGTTCTTCGACGTGGGCACCCTGAACCAGATTTTCGGGGTGCTGCTGCCGCTGGCGACGGCGCTCATCGTCGGCACGATGCTGACCGTCCTGTTCCGCTTCGCCGCCGCCGGCCAGCACAGCTTCCGGCGGGCCGCGCCCGGTGGGTTCGCGCTCGCGCTGATGTGGCAGGGCCTCCAGCTGCTGGGTGCCCTGTACGTCGCCGAGGTGCTCGTCGACACGACCTCGATGACCAAGACCTTCGGGCTGGTCCCGGGGCTGGTCGGCTTCCTGTTCATCGGCGCCGTGATGGCGGTGCTGGCCATGGAGATCAACGTCGTGATCGCGCGCCGGCTCTTCCCGCGGGCACTGCTGACGCCCTTCACCGACGCCGTCGACGTGACGCCGGCCGACCGGCGTGCCTACGCGTCCTACGCCCGGATGCAGCGGCACAAGGGCTTCGGAGCGGGTCGAGGTCACCCGGGACGAGCGGGAGTGACGTCCTACCTCACGCTGGGTCGCGACTCCTCCGGTCAGGTCGAGGTGAAGGGGTCGCGCTTCCTGTGCACCCTGCAGCGCGTGCCGTCGGAGGCTGCCGCCCGAGCGCTGGTGGCGGCACAACGCAAGGAGCACTGGGACGCGCGGCACCACTGCTCGGCCTTCGTGCTCGGCCCGGACGGCACGCTGCAACGCTCCTCCGACGACGGCGAGCCCGCGGGCACCGCCGGTGCGCCGATGCTCGAGGTGCTCCGCGGCGCTGGGGTCTCCGACGTGGCCGCGGTCGTGACGAGGTGGTTCGGCGGCACCCTGCTCGGAGCGGGCGGACTCGTCCGCGCGCACGGCGACGCCGTCCGTGTCGCCCCCGGACTCCGCCGGCACGCTGCGACGCGACCTCGTCACGGAGTTCGCGATCACCCTCGACCACGGTTCCGCCGGACGGGTGGAGAGTGAGCGGCGCGCGCGTGGCCTCGTCGTCCTCGATGCGGCGTACGGCGAGGGCGTGAGGCTCCCTCGTCGGCTCCACCACCCCCGTTGTCCGTGGGCCCGATCGTGGCCGAGGTGACGGGTGGCGCGGCCACGCCCGAGCGGGTCGGCGAGCGCTGGGTCGACGCGGGCTGACGCGTCTCCGGGTCTTCTCGGGAATTCTCTTGCTCTGTATGCGTTGTAACGGTGTAATCATGTAACGAAACCAAGGAGAATCGTGATGAACACCCCGAACGAGAACACCGAACGACGCGGTCGAAGCCGCGGACCGGGCCGTGGGCACGGCGGCCCACGTGGTCGTGGCGGCTGGCAGGTCGCCGACCTGCCCAGCGCCGATGACGCCGCCGACTGGTTCGCCGGCAGGCTGCCGTCCGAGTGGTTCACGTCCGTCGACGTGACCACCGACCGCGAGGAGATCCTCGTGATCGGCACCCTCGCCGACGAGTCCGCCACCGCGGCCGAGGCCGAGGGACGGATCAGCCGCTTCCGGTCCGAGACCCGCGAGCAGCGGATCGAGATCGCTCTCGAGGCCGAGGCCCGCTACCAGCGCAAGGTCTCGTGGGGCACCAGCCTCGGCGACACCACGGCGCTGTTCACGCACGTGTCCGCACCGGTGATGACGCGCCTGCGTCAGCCCGAGCGGCAGGTGCTCGACACCCGGTCGACGCGGGCGTGGCCCGCTCGCGCTCGGACGCCCTCGCCCCGGTCGGTCCGCCTCGTCGGCGAGCACGCCGACGAATGGCTCGGCCAGCTGCGCGACGCGATGTCCGAGGTCGACAAGCTTCGCGGCGAGGGTCCCAGCCTCTGATCACCTAGGCTCGGGTCGTGTTCTGGATGAGCGCCTTCATCGACGTACCAGCCCCCGACTTCGAGCCCTCGGTGACCTTCTGGTCTGCCGTGAGTGGCTGGTCGCCCTCGGCACGTCGCGGCGCCGACGAGGAGTTCCTGACCCTCGTCCCGCCCACCGGCGACGACCACCTGCGGATGCAGCGGGTCGGGGACGAGTCCCCGCGGATCCACCTCGACCTGCACGTCCCGGACCCCCGCGCCAGCGCCGATCGTGCGGTGGAGATCGGCGCCAAGGAGGTCGCCGACCACGGCTACCTCGTCATGCGCTCGCCCGGCGGGCTGACCTTCTGCTTCGTGTCGCACCCCGCAGCGCAGGCCGCGCCACCCGCGCGCTGGCCCGACGGCTCGCGGAGCATCATCGACCGAGGTGTGCATCGACGCCCCGCGTGCTGACTTCGACGCCGAGGCCGCCTTCTGGCGGTCGCTGCTCGGGTGGCAGCAGACCGGTTCGCCGTACGCCGAGTTCGAGCGGCTCGTCCGCCCCGCCGACCCGGGCCCTGCGGGTCCTGCTCCAGCGCGTCGGCGACGACGGGCCGGTCCGCGCGCACCTCGACCTCGCCTGCTCGTCGCGTGAGCGCGAGCTGTTGCGGCACGTGGGCCCCGGGCGCGCTGGTGGTCGCGGACCACGACGCCCGGACGGTGATGGCCGACCCGGCGGGGATGGCCTACTGCCTGACGGACTGCTCGCCCGACGCCTGACCGACGTAGACCCAGCGACCCCCGCGTTGCTCGGAACACACTGCGCTCGTGCAGCCGCCCGGTTCCGGCGGGCGAGTCGTAGTGCGCGACGAACTCGACCTCGACGCCGGTCGCGCCGGAGCACCTCGGAGCCGGGTCCGGGTGAGGCCGGGCTCGGGCGCCGGGTCGTCCGGGCGGGTGCGCGGGTGCCGAGTGCGGAAGACGTAGTCGGTCTCGCCGACGGCGTACGCCGAGAAGCGCGAGCGCATCAGCTGCTCGGGCGAGGTCGCCGCGGAGGCGCCGCGGTGGAGCGGCCCGCAGCAGGCGTCGTACGGCGATGCCGAACCGCACGGACAGTCGCGAGTGAACACCCCGCGAGCCTAAACGGCGCTACATTGCGGCCGGGACGTCGCGACCGAAGGAGACCCCCTGTGAGCACCATCCGACTGACTGTGCGCGCTGCTGCCGGGGGCGCTCTTGCTGTCCGCGGCGCTGGGCACGGGCGTGCCGGCGCACGCCGCGCCCACCGCCACCACCACGACCGTGACGGTCCGGGCCGCGACGCTCGCCTACGGCGAGACCGCCAAGGTGACCGTCAGCGTCGACGCGGCCACCAACGGCCAGAAGCCGGCCGGCAAGGTCGAGCTGAAGGTCGGGGACAAGGTCCTCACGGCCGACGTCGCCAACAGCGGGAAGGTGGACCTCGACTGGCCGTTGGTGGGCGCGTCCACCACGCCGTACGCCGTGATCGCGTCGTTCGCCCCGACGGTTGCGGCGGACTTCAGCCCCTCGACATCGGCGCCGGTCAACGTCACGGTGACCAAGGACGCGACGACGTCATCACCCTCGCTGGGCCACAGCCTCACCCCGCAACAAGGTCGTCGTGAAGACCGTCGTGACCTCTGCCCACGGCCGAGTCCCGACCGGCAAGGCGAAGTTCGTCCTGCGTCGCAACGGCATCAAGCTCGGATCGGCGATCGTCGGTCTCAGCGCCACGGGCGGAGCGAAGGCCGGGTTCGGCAACGTTCCCGACAAGGGCACCTACAAGGTGATCGCGAAGTACCTCGGCAGTCCCAACTTCGCCCGCTCCAAGGGGACGGTCACCGCCGCGTCGTAAACGGGGTGAGCGGCCCGACGCCGGCCGCTAGCCTCGCGGGCATGTCTGACACCGAACGCCACAGCCCGCCCACGAACGGCAGCGAGATCGTCCAGCTGCGTGCGTGGCTCGACTTCCACCGCCACGCCCTGAAGCGGAAGGCTGCGGGGTTGACGCAGCAGCAGCTCGCCCAGACCCTGCCGCCGAGCACGCTGTCGATCGGCGGCCTGCTCAAGCACATGGCGCTGGTGGAGGACAACTGGTTCTCGGTGGTGCTGCTCGGCAACGAGGACGCCGAGCCGTGGGTCGGGGTCGACTGGGAGGGCGACCCGGACTGGGAGTTCCGCACGGCGGCCGACGACTCACCGGAGGTGCTGCTCGGCCTGCTGGACGACGCGATCGAGGCGGGCAACCGCACGCTCGACGAGATCGGCGACAACCTCGACCTGCTCGCGAAGGTCGAGTCGAAGCACGCCGGAACGCCCTTCGACCTGCGCTGGATCATGCTGCACATGATCGAGGAGTATGCGCGCCACAACGGTCACGCCGACCTGATCCGCGAATCGATCGACGGCGTCACGGGCACCTAGCGATCAGGCCACCGTCTGGTGGACGCAGAGCACGTTGCCGTCGGGGTCCTTGAACCGGGCGGCCTTCTCGGTGCCGAACTCGCAGACGTGGTCGACGGTCTTGATCTCCGGCAGGTCGTAGTCCTCGAAGACGACACCCCGGCTCTCGAGCGTGGCGACCTCGCGGCCGATGTCGTCGACCTCGAAGCTCATCGCGGTGCTCTCGGAGCGGGTGCCGTCAGGACGTGGGAGCAGCAGCAGGGTGGAGCCGCCCTCGAGCGCGAACATCGCGCTGCCCTCGTCGTTGGTGCCGGTGTAGTCGAGCCCGAGGGACTCGGCGTAGAACTTCTGTGCGCGGTCGACGTCGGTGACCGGGAGCATCATCGCGACCGAGCGGTGTGCGAGCGACATGAGCGCCTCCTTTGGCCGCTCCCATCGTCCGTCCGACCGTCGCCGCCCGCAATGGTCGAGATGGGGGGAAATGCCCTGCAGGGGCCTCGCCGACAGGCGAGACCCCTGCGTCATGTGCGCCCGGATCAGGGCTTGTTGCCGCCACCCGGGTGGGTGCCGTTGGCCGCGCAGTACTCCTCGACGGTCATGTCGGCGGCCTCGGCGGCGGCCTCGAGACCGGCGAACGGCGGAGCCTTGCGCTTCATCTCCCGGCCCTTCTCGGAGCCGTGGAAGTAGGCGGTGCAGAGGCCGAACGTGTTGTGGCCGTTGGGGCCGGGCTCGGCGGTGGCGACGACCGTGCCACCGGCGATGAGTGCGGCGACGGCCGCGGGAACTGCGAGCATGGTGATGCGCATGAAATGCCTTCCGAGGAGGTTGTTGCTACACCCCATTCAGATCTCGTGACGGGTGTCGCGAGCCCACCCCCCTCCCGGTGTGGCTGATTACGAAGGCAGAGTTTGGGCCGTAACCAACGCACTTGGCAAGAGTTTGAAGGACGTGAATTTTTCTCGGGTTCTCGTCGCCTCGATCCTGCTCGTCGTCGGTACGGCGAGCGTCGGTTGTGCGCCCTCCGGTGCCGATGACCCGGCCGGCGCGGGTTCCAGCCTCGAGCCGGACTTCAAGCCCGGCAAGGGCAAGCACGGGCGCGGCAAGGGCAAGCAGGGCGCCGACAAGGCGGTGGCCGACGGGGCCGGCAAGCAGAAGCCGAAGGGCGAGCGCGACGGCTCGAGGAAGCCGAAGAAGGCCCCCTCGAACGCATCCAGCCCGTCCGGGAGCCCGTCGCCGGCGGCGTCGAGCAGCACTCCCGACAGCCCGGCGACCACGTCGTCGAGCACGCCCACTGCCACGCCCACTGCCACGCCCACGAAGAGCGCGACGAAGGGGCCGGACAGCACGTCGCCGACCCCGACGAACGGCCGGGGGCGCCGGCTCCGCCAGCGTCAGCGACGCACGCGGTGACGTCCGTGGAAGCCTCACCGGCGCGCCGGCGTATGCCGACGCCGTGGGTGCGGTCGTGACGCGCACGGCCGGCGGGTTCGAGGTGCGCATCCGGGTCGCGGGCACGCTGCCGCAGGTCTGGGACGGGTCGAACGTGGAGAACGTCGTGGCCTTCTTCGACGTCGACCTCGACGGCCGGGTCGACTACGAGGCCCGGGGCCACCCGGCCGAGGAGGGCTGGAGCGCGAGCTCGCGTTCGCCGAGCGGAGCCGGGTTCGGCGCCGCGAGCGGCGTCACTGCCACACCGGTCGGCGACACGCTCGTGCTGAGCTTCCCGGCGTCGGTGGTCGGGGACGCATCGAGCTTCCAGTGGTCGGTCGCCACCGAGTTCGGCTCGCTCGCGCAGGTCGCCTCCGGGACGACGGCCTCCGATTTTGCCCCCGACAGCGGGGGCGTGCGCTTCCCCGCCTGAAACAGCGGCTCAGGCGACGATGCCGAGCCGCTCCTCGAGCTTGTCCAGCTCCTCGCCCGAGTAGACCGCGATCCGCTGCAACGAGGGGATGGAGTCACGGCAGCCGGTGTAGCCGACGTTGAACTTGCCGTCGTAGGACACTGCCGTGACGTTGAGGGCCCGGCCGTTGAACAGCAGGCTCACCGGATAGAACTCGATCAGCTGGGAGCCGTCGAGGTAGCGCGTCTCGGCGGGGCCGGGGACGTTGGAGATCACCGGGTTGGACGCGGGCTTGCCGCGACCGCCGAAGCCGAAGATGGCCTGCGCCATGAAGGGCAGCATCAGGGCAGCGGTGTAGGCGTCCATGGCCATGCCGCCGACATCGGGCAGCCGCTCCTTGCCGAGTCGCGTTGAGGACTTGATCCGCGCGATGCGCTCGATCGGGTCGTCCATGTCCGTGCCGAGCATGGCGTAGAGGAAGGTGATCGCGTTGCCGACCGAAGCGCCGTCGCCGCTGCGCACGGACACCGGGACGTTGGCCGTGAGCGTCTGCTCGGGGAGCTTGTCCCTGGTCCATCAGGTAGCGCCGCAGTGCGCCGCCGGTGATCGTGAGGAAGACGTCGTTGAGGCTGGCGTCCGCGGCCTTGGCGACCTTCTTGATCCGGTCGATCGAGTAGTTCTGCGTCGCGAAGCGGCGAGGAGTGTGGATGCGTCCGTTGAAGATCGACTTGGGAGCGCGGAACGGCGCCGCGCGCTCGACGTCACCGAGACCGGTCGCCGTCTCGAGGTAGGTCCGGCCCGGGGAGGTCGCGACACTCGTGGCGTTCTTGCCGGCGTCGACGAGACCGCCCACGAGTGAGGAGATCTCGGGGCGGACGATGTCGAGGGTGGCGCTCGTGCGAAGGATGCCGGACTGGTCCGGCCCACGGGTGCCCACCGCCCACGGCGGCAGCATGTCGCGAGTGTCGGGATCGGCCGAGAGCATCCGCTTCAGCAGCCTGATGCCGCCGACGCCGTCGACCCGGGAGTGGTGCGCCTTGAAGTAGAGCGACCAGCGCCCCTCCTCGAGGCCCTCGATCACGTGGCACTCCCAGAGCGGGTAGCGGCGATCCATCTTGGCGCTGTGCAGCCGCGAGATCAGCACGCCGAGCTCGCGCTGCGAGCCGGGTGCGGGCAGCGCGGAGTGCCGCAGGTGGTAGTCGAGGTCGATCTCCTCGTCCGGCAGCTCGACCCAGCTCGGCACCGGCAGCGTCTTGAACAGGTAGTTGAACGGCGGCGCGAAGCTCTTCACCTCACGCCAGCGGGCCACCGGGTCCGCGACGAAGGTCGGTTGACCCTCCGGGACGGCCAGATTGGCCAGCATCCCCACCTGCATCGGGGTCTTGGACTTCTCGGCGAAGAGCCGGGCCGAATCGTTGGTCTTGAGCAACTTGCGAGCCACGTGAGTTCCTTGACGTCTGAGGTGTACGCGACGGTAACGACGCAGACGTGTCCGGGGTGACGTATTGCGTGATCGGACTAGCGTGGGAGCGTGACCCCACCTCCCGCCATCGCCACCCTCGGCGAGCTCCGCGCTTCCGGACACGAGCTCAAGTCGCTGCGCGTCGAGCTCCGAGACAACCTCCTCGCCCGGCTCCGCGCCGGTGTCGACCCGTGGCCGGGCCTGCACGGCTTCGCCGACACCGTCATCCCGCAGCTCGAGCGCGCGCTCATCGCCGGCCACGACCTCGTCCTCCTCGGCGAGCGCGGCCGTGGCAAGACCCGCTTGCTCCGCTCGTTGGTGGGCCTGCTCGACGAGTGGTCGCCGGTCATCTCCGGGTCCGTGCTGGGGGAGCACCCCTATGACCCGATCACGATCACCTCGAAGCAGTCGCTGGCGACGTACGGCGATGAGCTGCGCATCTCCCCGGCGCCACCGCGACGAGCGCTATTCCGAGAAGCTGGCCACCCCCGACACGAGCGTGGCCGACCTGATCGGCGACGTCGATCCGATGAAGGTGGCCGAGGGGCGTTCGCTGGGTGACCCCGAGACGATCCACTTCGGCCTGATCCCCCGATCCCACAGGGGAATCGTGGCGATCAACGAGCTGCCCGACCTCGCCGAGCGCATCCCAGTCGCCATGCTCAACGTGATGGAGGAGCGCGACATCCAGATCCGCGGCTACGTCCTGCGGCTGCCGCTCGACGTGCTCGTCGTGGCGTCCGCCAACCCCGAGGACTACACCAACCGCGGGCGCATCATCACCCCCCTCAAGGACCGCTTCGGCGCCGAGATCCGCACGCACTACCCGCTCGAGATCACCGACGAGATCGCGGTGATCCGCCGGGAGGCCGACCCGGTCGCCGAGGTGCCCGACGTGCTCGTCGAGATCCCGGCGCGCTTCACCCGCAACCTTCGCGAGTCGAGTGCCGTCGACCAGCGCTCGGGTGTCAGCGCCCGGTTCGCGATCGCCGGCGCCGAGACGATCGCCGCCGCCGCGCTGCACCGCGCCACCGTCAACGGCGAGGACCTCGCCGTCGCTCGCGTCGTCGACCTCGAGACCGCCGTCGAGGTGCTCGGCGGCAAGATCGAGTTCGAGACCGGCGAGGAGGGGCGCGAGAGCGAGGTCCTGACCCACCTGTTGCGTACGGCGATCGCCGAATCCGTCAGGGGCCACTTCCGTGGCCTCGACCCTGGGCCTGCTCGTCGAGGCCATCGAGGACGGCGCCACCATCGCCACCAGCGGCACCACGACCGCGCGGGAGTTCCTGTCCGGACTGCCCGTGCTCGGCGAGTCCGAGGTCTACGACGACATCGGTGCCCGCATCGACGCCACCAACGACGGCGAGCGTGCGTGCGCCATCGAGCTCGCGCTCGAGGGGCTCTACCTCGCCCGTCGCGTCGGCAAGGAGACGGACGGGCGGGAGACGGTCTACGGATGAGCCGTTACCGGAAGTACGACGGCGGCGACCCGCTCGCCCCGCCGGTCGACCTGGCGGAAGCGCTGGACGCGATCGGCCGGGAGGTCATGGCTGGCTACTCGCCCGAGCGCGCCATGCGCGAGTTCCTTCGTCGTGGCGGCAAGGACCAGCAGGGCCTCGACGACCCGGCGCGCCGGATCGCGGAGAAGCGGCGCGACCTGCTGAAGCGGCACAACCTCGACGGCACCATGCAGCAGGTGCGCGAGCTGCTCGACAAGGCGGTGCTCGCCGAGCGCGGGCAGCTGGCCCGCGACGTGGTCATGGAGGACAGCGACCGGGCCTTCCGCGAGCTCCAGCTCGATGCCTTGCCGGACAGCACGGCCGCTGCGGTGGCCGACCTTGCGGCGTACGACTGGAAATCGTCGGAGGCACGCGAGGCCTACGAGGAGATCAAGGACCTGCTCGGCCGCGAGCTGCTCGACCAGCGCTTCGCCGGCATGAAGGAGGCCATGGAGGGCGCGACCGAGGAGGACCGCGCCGCCATCAACGAGATGCTCGGCGACCTCAACGACCTCCTCGAGACGCACTCGCGCGGTGAGGACACCGACGAGGACTTCGCCGACTTCATGGGAAAACACGGTGACTTCTTCCCGGAGAACCCGCAGAACATCGACGAGCTGATGGACACCCTCGCCGAGCGCTCGGCCGCCGCCCAGCGGATGCTCAACTCGATGACCGCCGAGCAGCGAGCCGAGCTGATGCAGCTCTCACAGCAGGCGTTCGGCTCGCCCGAGCTGATGCAACAGCTCGCCCGGATGGACGCCAATCTCCAGTCCCTGCGCCCCGATCTCGACTGGGGCAGCTCGGAGAGCTTCGAGGGCGATCAGGGCCTCGGCCTCGGCGACGGCACCGGCGCCTTCCGGGACCTCGCCGAGCTCGACGCCCTCACCGACCAGCTCTCCCAGTCGTGCGGCGGAGCGCGGATGGATGACGTCGACCTCGACGCCCTCGCGCGCCAGCTCGGCGACCGGGCCGCCGTCGACGCACGGACCCTGTCGGAGCTCGAGAAGGCGCTGCGCGACAGCGGCTACCTCAAACGCGGCTCCGACGGCGAGCTGCGGCTCTCACCCAAGGCGATGCGCCAGCTCGGCAAGGCGTTGCTCCGCGACGTCGCCACCCGGATGTCCGGGCGCCGGGGGGCAACGCGAGTCGCGCAACGCCGGGTCCGCCGGCGAGCTCTCCGGAGCGACCCGGGCCTCGGGAGTTCGGGGACACCGAGCCCCGGGACGTGACGCGGACGATCACCAACGCCGTGCTGCGGACTGCGGGCTCCCCGGCGGTTGAGGAGGTCGCGCAGCGACCGTCACGAAACCCCGGCGTTCCGCGCGTCCGCATCCGGGTCGACGACATCGAGGTCCAGGAGACCGAGGAACGCACCCGGGCAGCGGTCGCCCTGCTCGTCGACACATCCTTCTCGATGGCGATGGACGGCCGCTGGGTCCCGATGAAGCGCACCGCACTCGCGCTGCACCAGCTGATCCAGTCCCGCTTCCGCGGCGACCACCTGCAGCTGATCGGCTTCGGCCGGCACGCACAGGTGATGGAGATCGAGGAGCTGACTGCCCTCGACGCCCGCTGGGACAAGGGCACCAACCTGCACCACGGGCTGCTGCTGGCCAACCGGCACTTCCGCAAGCACCCCAACGCCCAGCCGGTGCTGCTGATCGTCACCGACGGCGAACCCACCAGCCACCTCGAGCCCGACGGCGACGTCTGGTTCTCCTACCCGCCGCACCCGCTGACGATCGCCAACACCGTGCGCGAGCTCGACAACTCACGCCGCATCGGCGCGCAGACCACGTTCTTCCGCCTCGGCGAGGACCCCGGCCCGGCCGGGTTCATCGAGTCGATGGCCCGCCGCGTCGACGGCCGGATGGTCTCGCCGGAGCTCGACGACCTCGGCGCGGCCGTGGTCGGGTCCTATCTCGGCGATCGGTCGGCGTCGACGTACAGGGAACAATTCGGCGGCTGGGGCATGGGCGACCGCGGATTCTGGGTCGGCTGAGGGTCAGCCCGCGAGCATCCGCATCAGCTCGGCGCCCATCTGCTCGACCACGGCGTTGAGTGCCTTCATCGGGCGGATCATCACGGTGAAGTCGGTGATCTGGCCGTCGGTGTCCCGGGTGATGATGTCGACGCCGCTGACGTCGAGACCCCCGACAGTGGTGCGGAACTGGAGCACGGCCGAGTCGGAGGCCAGCCACTCACGCTCGTAGGCGAGCTCCGGCCCGAGCACCGTGAAGGCCGCCGTGAGGTAGCCGACGACCGTGTCGCGGCCCACCTGCGGCGTGTGCACGGCCGGGCTGCGGAAGACCGCGTCCTCGGCGACCGGGGCGGGCAGGCCGGCGGCGTCGCGGCTCTTCACCACGGCGTGCCAGCGGGCGAGGGCGGCAGCGGAGTCCATGGCGGTCATCGTGTCAGACCGCGAACCCCGGAAGGTTCTCCTCGAGGATCGCGCGGAACGGCGCCTCCGCCTCGAGCTGGCTGAGCAGGCCGAGGCCGCCGAGCCGAGTGCGGTGGATCAGCAGGTAGCTCGTCGGCAGGTTGAGCTTGGTGGCGATCGTGAAGGCGGGGTCGCGCGGGTTGTTGATCCGCTCGAACTGCGTCCGCATCCACTGGCGGCTGAAGCGGAAGTTCTCGACGCGCGCCGGCTCGATGAACGGCGAGAGGTAGTCGAGGACGAGCTGCGGGTCGACCTTCACGTTGTCCTTGATGAAGCCCTCCTCGCGCAGCCCGGCGACCAGCTGGTCGTGCTCGGCGTCGCGCGCGACCCGGATCAGCGTGCCCATCGCGCGGGAGATGACGCTCGGGCAGCCGGGCGACCGCGCCGAAGTCGAGGACGCCGAGCTGCCCGGTCTCGGGGATCGGGCGGAAGTTCCCGGGGTGCGGGTCGGCGTGCAGCATCCCGGTGCGCGCGGGCCCGGAGAAGAGGAAGCGAGCGAGCAGCTCGCCGTAGTGGTTGCGCTCCTCCTGCGTCCCCTCGCGGATGACGTGCGCGAGGCTGTACGGCGACTCGAGCCACTCAGTGACCAGCACCTTCTCCCCGCTGGCCACGACGTCGGGCACCACGAAGTCGGGGTCGTCGAGGAACGCCTCGGCGAACGCACGCTGTGCCTCGGCCTCGAGGGAGTAGTCGAGCTCGTCGGCGGCCCTCGCCTGCAGCTCGGCGACGAGGGGCTTGATGTCGATGCCGGGGAACACGGGCGCGATGCCCTTCGCCGGGCGGGCGAGCTGGCGCAGGTCGCCCATGAGCGCCTCGCCGGCGCCGGGATATTGCACCTTCACCGCGACGTCGCGCCCGTCGGACCAACGCCCCTTGTGCACCTGCCCGATGCTGGCAGCAGCGGTCGGACCCCCGTCGAGCCAGACGAGCTGCTTCTTCCGTGTCGGGCCGAGGTCGTTCTCCAGCTGGTCGCGCACCGTCTGGGTCGGCATCGGCGGTGCGTCGTCCTGCAGCTTGGTCAGGTTGGCGCGGTACGGCGCCACCAGCTCGTCGGGCAGGGCGGCCTCGAGCACGCTCAGGGCCCGGCCGAACTTCATCGCTCCGCCCTTGAGCTCGCCGAGCGTCTTGAACAGCTGCTCGGCGGTGCGCTGCTGCACCTCGTTGAGCACCATCTCCGCGGGGCGCCGCCCAGCCGCTTGCCGAAACCCATCGCGGTGCGACCGGCGTAGCCCGGGGGCAGCGCCGCGAGCCGCGCACCACGGGCGATGCCCTTGCGGGGAAGTTCGGTCATGGCGTCAGTGTCGCCGATGCCCGGTTGGCGAGCCCTATCGTGGTCGGCATGGAGCTCGAGTTCGCCGGGGAGATCGTCGAGTGGCGTGGGCCGGCGCCCTACTACTTCGTGCCGCTGCCGCCCGACGAGGCCGACCTGATCGACGAGGTCAAGGCGGAGGTCGCCTACTGGGGCGTGATCCCGGTGACGGCCTTCCTCGGCGACACATCCTTCACGACGTCGATGTTCCCGCGCGAGGAGACCTACTTCCTGCCGCTCAAGGACGCCGTCCGCAGGGCTGAAGGCGTCGCGCTCGGCGACGTCGTCGAGGTCCGCCTCAGCGTCGGCCGGGCGTGAGCCACCGCTCGCCCGCCTCGGTAGTCCAGTGGCAGTTGGCTGTCGAAATCGGTGATCCACAACCATCTGCCACTGGACTAGGTCCGCCCCGGGCTCGGCGGTTGAGGAGGTCGAGCAGCGACCGTCACGAAACCCCGGGAGCGAGCCGCTGCTCGATCTCGTCCATGGCTTCGCCGTACGCCGACTCGAGATCGACGTCGTAGCGGTCGGCCAGCACCAGCACCGCCCAGAGGCAGTCGGCGAGCTCGTGCGAGCGCGTCGTGCGTCTCCTCGGGCGTGCCGAAGTCGGAGCGCACGTTGTCGGCGGCCATCGCGAGCTGGGCGAGGTCGCCGACGTCGCCGACGAACCCCATCAGGGTCTCCGCGCGGGTCCACGTGCGCCCGCGCTGCGCGAGGTTGAGGTCGTCGTACTTCGCGGCGATCTCGAGGCCGCGCGCCTGCAGGTCGGAGAGGGTCATCGACATGCCACTCACTGTGGCATCCGTGTCTTCAGGTGACACCGTGCCCACAGTCACCGGGGCGGCTCTTTGCCGAGGTCAGGCAGGTGCAGCGCGTGGTCATCGGCTCCGGCGCGTGGTCAGGTAGAGGCTGAGCGCGACGTAGTAGGCGACGTAGGCGAGCGAGATCGCCAGCCAGATCGGGCTGGGGTCGGGGAACTGCGCGAGCAGGACGGCATAGCTGGCCAGCCACAGGACGGTGAGGGCGAGGGTCGGCACCTGCAGCGTGGTGGTGCGCGACGGATAGACGTAGCCGATCGGGACGAAGACGAGCACGGCGCAGATCAGCAGCACCGCCGTCACAGCGCCGGGCGCGAGGTCGAGGACGACGACGTAGAACGCGGCGATGTTCCAGTAGCTCGGGAAGCCGAGGAAGAGGTGGTCGTCGGTCTTCGCGTCGACCCGGCAGAACTGGTAGACCGACGCGACGAGCGGCACCACGGCCAGCACGGTCGCCGATGTGCCGTCGCCGAGGTAGCCCGCACTCCACAGCAGCACCATCGGCATGAACGCGTAGGTGATGTAGTCGACGATGTTGTCGAGCAGGGCGCCGTCGAACCACGGGACGTGCCGCTTCACCTGCACGTAGCGGGCCGGGGAAGCCGTCGGTGCCGTCGACGAGCATGGCCACCGGGGAAAAGCCAGAGTCCGCGGACGGTGTCACCCTCCATCACGGCGATCACCATGAGGAAGGCCAGCACGATGCCCGAGGCGGTGTAGGCGTGCACCAGCCGGGACGCGACGACCGAGAGAGGCGCGCTGGGCCGGGAACCGGCGGGGTCGAGGACCTTCTGCTGGGCACCCACGCCCAGATCATGTCAGAGGAGAGGCAGACAACCCGCCAAGAATGGCCGGAAGTCATCTCGCTACCGGTGTCGTATTCGAGCAGGGTTGTTCGTGGAGTGAATGAAAGTTCCCCCAGACCCACACCGGGAGAAGAAGATGCGCAACCTCATCGTCACCGCGTTCATGTCGCTCGACGGAGTCATGGAGGCTCCCGGCGGCGAAGCCGGTCACCGCAGCTCCGGCTGGACCTACAAGGACATCGAGTTCGTGCCCGACGCCTACGAGATCAAGGGCAGCGAGCAGGAGGAGGCAGGTGCCCTGCTGCTGGGTCGCAAGAGCTACGAGGCGTTCGCCCCGGTGTGGCCGACGATGGTCGACGACTTCAAGGGCTACAACTCGATGCCGCGCTACGTCGTCTCGACCACCCTTGCCGAGGAGGACCCGCGCTGGCCCGCCACGATCCTGCGCTCCGTCGACGACGTCGCTGCGCTCAAGGAGACCGACGGCGGGCCGATCAGCGTCCACGGGAGTGCCGAGCTGGGCTGGGCGTTGGCCGATGCCGGTCTGGTCGATCGCTACCACCTCCCGGTCTTCCCCGTGCTGCTCGGCGCGGGCAAGCGGCTCTTCAGCGGCAGCGACAAGGACAAGGAGCTGCTCGACGTGGTCGAGACCGAGACCTACAGCAACGGCATCACCAAGATCGTGGCCGACGTCAAGCGCTGACACCATGTGCCCATGACCCGGGTCGCGCTCTCCCGCCTGCCGGGGGAGCGCGTCCTCGCGGTCGACGGGGACGCGTCGCGCGAGCTGGCGATGGCCGACCTTGCGGCGTACGTCGAAGCGCGGGAGTGCGACGGGAGACGCTGGGTCTGGGACGACACCGCGAGGTGGGCGCCGCCGCTCCCCGGCGGCCGGGGTGCGCGTCGCGCGCTGCCACGACCTGCGGCTGGGACACCACCTGCTGCGGCGTGCGCCCGCCGTCGACAACACGCTGCTGACGGGGTCCGAGTCGGAGCACTGGGACCGGCTCGGGCCCAGCACGGTGACCGATCCGACCCTGTTCTGGGTCGACGAGACGGCCGAACACCTGCGTGCCGACCTCGAGGACGCGCGGCAGCTGGCCGCGGTCGCGGCGTCGCCCGAGTCGTCGCGGCTGTCGTTGCTGCTCGCGGCGGAGTCGGCAGGCGCCCCTGGTCGCGGCCGAGATGTCCCACGCCGGGGTGCCCCGGCGCGTCGACATCCACGAGCGGCTGCTCGTCGACCGGCTCGGTGCGCGCCCACCGCGCGGTGCGCGGCCCGCGAAGCTGGAGGCGTTGGCAGCAGAGGTGCGAGCCGCGTTCGGCGCGCCGGGGCTCAACCCCCGACTCGCGTCCCGAGCTGTTGGCCGCGCTTCCGCCGTACCGGACTTGAGGTCTCTGACACCCGAGCGAGCTCGCTGCGCGCGCTGGACCACCCGGGCATCGAGCCGCTCCTGAGGTACAAGCAGGACGCACATCTCCTCTCCACGAACGGGTGGACGTGGATCGACCAGTGGGTGCGAGGCGGCCGGTTCCGGCCGAGCTACCAACCGGCCGGTTCGACCACCGGGCGCTGGTCGTCGAACGGGGGGAGGGGCACTGTCCTTCCCGGTGCAGGTGCGACCGGCGGCCGTGGCGGACGAGGGCTGGCTGTTCGTGGTCGCCGACGTCGCGCAGCTCGAGCCGCGGGTGCTCGCCGGCATGAGCGGCGACGCCGCGCTCGCGCGATCCGCTCGCGGTGCCGATCTCTACCAAGGCATGGTCGACGACGGCGCGGTCGCGTCGCGCAACGACGCGAAGCTCGGCCTGCTCGGAGCGATGTACGGCGCGACGAGCGGTGAGAGCGGCCGGATGGTCGCGGGCCTGACGCGTCGCTATCCGGCCGCCTTCGGGCTCGTCGAGCAGGCGGCACGCGACGGCGAGCGCGGCCGGGTCGTGCGCACCCTGCTCGGTCGCGGAAGCCCGAGCCCGGGGGAGGCGTGGGAGTCCGACGACGATTCTGCCGGAGTCGATCCCGATGCCCGGGCCCGCCGGCGCCGCGCGTACGGCCGCTTCACCCCGCAACTTCGTCGTCCGGGGAACGGGTGCCGAGTGGGCGCTGTGCTGGATCGCGGACCTCCGCAACCGCCTGTGGGCCCTCGGGACTCCCGATGCGCGACCCCACCTCGTCTTCTTCCTGCACGACGAGGTGGTGGTCCACACGCCGGCTGCACTCGCGGATGACGTCGTGACGGCGACTCACGCCGCCGCGGCGACTGCTGCCGGTTTGCTCTTCCGCGACCTCGCCATCGACTTCCCGCTCAACGTCTCGATCGTGAAGTCGTACGCCGACGCGGGCAAGCCCGGTGCAGTGATCGGCCGCATCGCCCAAGCTGCCGTCGCTCGGGGCATGCTTCATGTTGGACACGGCCTCGACCAACTCGCTCGCGTCTCCGACGACCTTCGAATCCCGCCCAGCTGCTGACGTCGGTCAGTGCAGAGAGGTTGGTTCGGCCACCGCGGCGCGCAAGGATGACGAACGCCCGGGCCAGCGGCGACCGCGCCGGGCGGGAACTGTGGGATCAACGACGCAGCGGCGGCCACCACGAGGACGATCGACGCGGCACGCGGGATCTGACGCTGCCGCCAACCGGCGATCGCGATCGCCGGGAACCCGATCAGGCAGAGGACCATCTTCGGTGCCCAGTAGGCGAGTACCCGGGGGCGACGACATCAGCACCTCGGCAGCCGAGTCCTGCGACTCGACGAGGACGACGGACAGGTAGCCGATCCCGCCGAGGATGCAAAGTGCGCCCCCCGACACCGAACGCGATGCCGACCCGGGGGTCCAGTCCCGGTGGCGGTCTGGTGATCGAGCTGGATGGTCATGGTCGCTCCTCGTGGCTGACCTGCGTCGAGACCAGATAGTCCGCAAGGCGCGAGTCGATCTCGT
The DNA here is from genome assembly GCF_024703895.1 of Nocardioides sp. B-3. GTDB lineage: Bacteria > Actinomycetota > Actinomycetes > Propionibacteriales > Nocardioidaceae > Nocardioides. The sequence goes on along the minus strand of NZ_CP087968.1, from coordinate 866,626 downwards.
CGCGCGTGAGCTCGTGCTCCCGGAGCTCGTCGAACCAGCCCGTGACGGTTTCGTTGGACGTGCTGAGCTCGAGGGCGATGTGGTCCGGGTCCCGGAAGTTCAGGTGCGCCCCGAACTCCATGTCGCGAATCGGCGTGTACTCGACACCGAGCGCCTTCAGATGCAGCTCCCATGACACGAGCTCCTCGCGGGAGTCCACTCCGAAGCCGAGGTGGTCCAGCCCCGTGTGCAGCTCGGTGAACGGCTCGCCGTGGCCGGCGTCGTGGCGGACGAGCGCCAGCAGGAACGCCGTCGGCCGGTGCAGCAGGATCCCTGGCCGTGCCGAAGTCGGCCAGCCGGATCAGCCCGAGCACGTCGGCGTAGAAGCGCTCGCTGCGGTCCGGGTCGGTGACAGACAGGCTCGCGTGGTCGACGCCGGCGAACTCAGGCATCGGGCCGCTCTGACGACGTGGGAGTGGTCGCAGCCGTGGGCCACGGCCAACGGCGCACGAACACCGGGTAGTACCGGGCCGAGTAGGCCCAGCTGGGGCTCGTGAGCGCACGCTCGATGGCCCCTAGGATCCTTGTTGATGTCCGCATCACGGCCTCCTTCTGCAGGAACGTCTCCGGTCGAAACTCCCACCGGCGGCCCCGGTGTCGCGTCCGGCAAACCCCCACTTCTGCGGTCGTGGCCGGCCGCGAGCGCGAGCTGGTACGCATCGATTCCCTGCTGCGCGAGGCGACCGAGAGGCGCAGCGGCGCGTTGCTCATCGTGGGTGAACCGGGAGTGGGCAAGACGACGCTGCTGGAGGCGGCGAGGGCGCAGGCCACCTCCTTCACGTATCTCGGCACGCGCGGCATCGAGGCCGAGTCCCACGTGGCGTATGCCGGGTTGTTCGGCCTGCTCAACCCGATCCGGGACCGGGTGTCCGACATCGCCGATCACCGGGCGTCCGCGCTCGGATCGGCACTGGCCCGGGTCGAGCCGCGCGGCGAGCGCCGAGCCGTTCCTCCCGGGCGCCGCCACCCTGTCGCTCCCGGCCGCGGCGGCCGAGCACGGACCGGTGCTGGTGATCGTGGACGACCTGCAGTGGCTGGACCCGGAGTCGGCGGCCGCGATCGTGTTCGCGGCGCGCCGGCTCGGTCCGGACGCCGTCGCCTTCCTGCTGGCGGCCCGTGAGGGCACCGTCCCGGACGAGCTCACCCGGGGTCTGCCGTTGATGCCCGTCACCGGCCTCTCCACCTCGGCAGCGGCGACGATCCTGCCCGCGCAGGCGGCGCCGGCCGTGGTGGCAAGCCCGGTCGCCGCGACGCAGGGCAACCCCCTCGCCCCGGTCGAGCTGGTCGCGCGGTTGGACGACGCGCAATGGCTGGGGGCCGCCGAGCTGCCCGACCCGTTGCCCGCCGGAGATCGACTGCGCGAGCACTTCGGGAGCACGGTCGACGAGCTCTCGCCAGCCGCTCGCAGCGCCGTACTGCACCTCGCACTGGTCGGGGAGGCGGGCGCGGACACGCACGGCGTCGTGGTGGCCCCGGCCGCCGCCGGTATCGACGCCGGTGAGGCGTTGGCGGAGGCGTGTCGGCGCGGCGTCCTCGTGGAGGAGCGGGTGGGCCACCGGTTCAGGCATCCGCTCCTGCGCAGCACGGTGCTCGAGCTGGCGACGCCGGGCGAACGGCGCAGCGCGCACGCGGCGCTCGCGGCGGCGTTGCCCGAGAGCGACCGGACCCGGCTCTGGCACCGGGCAGAGTCGGCAACGGGCAAGGACTCGATGCTCGCCGGACAGCTCGTGACCCTCGCCGGCAGCGACCGTGACCGGTTGGGATTCGCCGCTGCTGCGACGGCGCTCGAACGCGCCGCCGAGCTGACGCCGGAGCCGGCACTGGCTCGGCAACGCCTCGCCCTCGCCGCCCACGACGCGTTCCGGGCAGGCGACGTTGTCCGGGTCCGTGCTCTGGTCGGCCGGGTCCCGGCCGACGGAGTGAGGGACCGGTCCCGCGGCGATGCCCTCTTCACCCTCGGCATGCTGGAGCAGTACGCCGGATCCGTGCCGCACTCCGTCGAGTACTACGACGAGGCGTCCTACCTCCTCGACGGATCAGCCCCGGTCCGCGACCTGACCGAGCTGGCACTGGCGCGCTTCCGTCTCAACGACATGGCAGGGATGGCCGACTGCGCTCGCCGGATCGACGAGGTTGCCGATCCCGATGACGCCGAGCAGCAGCTGATGGCCGCGTTCTGCGGTGGCGCTGCCTCCGTGATGGCGGGTGACTTCGAGGCCGGCATGGCCCGCCTTGACGTGGTCCGACGACTGGCAGACCTGCCCGAGCTGCGGCACGATGCGCAGGCGCTGCTGCTGATGGCCCCGGCCTCCGCCTTCACCGGACAAGTGGGTCACGTCGTGACAGTGGGGGCGGCCCGGCTCACCGAGGTGCGTCGACGCGGGGCGATCGGGGTCCTCGTCCCCTGCCCGGCGTTGCTCGCCTCCGGGCGGGCCCGGCTGGGCGATCACACGGGTGCCTTCGCGGACGCGGGTGAGGCCGCGGACCCGGCCGAGCACCTCGGCTACGCCGCCGATGCGTCGGTCGCGGTGGAGATGCTGGCCCGGCAGTCGGCCGCTCGCGGGTTGCACGACGACGCCGGGAGATCGCTTGCCCGGGCTCGCGAACTGACGGACCGGGCCGGCACCACGGCGCATGCGGCCCATCAAGCGATCACTGCGGCGTTCTGCGCGCTGTGCCGCGGCGACCTCGGTGAGGTGGTGACCCTCCTCGAGGCGCGGCTCGCCGCCGACGGCGGCGTCGGTGCCAGTGGTGAACCGCTCGGCGTGGCACCGCTCCTCGTGGAGGCCTACCTCGGCCCGGGCAGGACGGAAGACGCACGCTCGCTCGCGGCCGGGTTGGCCGAGGCCAACCCGCCCGGGTCGCCTGCCCTGTGGGTCGCGCTCGCTCGACGGTGCGAGGCGCTGACGGTGGTCGACGAGGAGGCGGCGGCCGTGACGATGGCGGCCGCGATGACGGCACATGCTGAGGGCCCGGAGCCCTTCGAGGCCGCGCGCACGCGATTGCTGTACGGCGGGCGGCTCCGCCGTTCCGGGCGGCGGGTCGCCGCCCGGGAGCACCTGGCCGCGGCACACGGAGCGTTCGTCGAGATGGACCTGACCTATTGGGTGGCCGTGGCCGAGCAGGAGCTGGCCGCCACCGGCGCTGACTGCGCGGCGACAACCTTCCACGGACAGCGAGCCCTTGACCTCCCGGGGAGACGCGGGTCGCGATCCATGCCTCGCAAGGGATGTCCAACAAGGAGATCGGAGCCGCGCTGTTCATCAGCCCGAGGACCGTCGAGCGCCACCTCGCCAACGTGTTCCTGCAAGCGCGGGGTCCGATCGAGGACCGAGTTGGCTGCCACCTACCGCGGGCTCCCGAGCAGGTGGGGTAGGCCTCAGCGCCGCGTGACCCGGTGCAGCACGCTGGCCCAGTCGTCGCCGAGCGCCGGGGGTCGCGCCGGTCGTGGCGGACGGCTCGGGGTAGGTGATGCCCTCGGTGGCCCACAGCCCCACGAAGCCCCAGTCGTCGAAGGTGCGGCTGCGGCGGTTGCGCTTGTAGTGGCGTGCCACGTCGCGGGCGTCGCACCCCAGCAGGGTCGCGACCGCCTGCGGGTCGCCCTCCCAGCGGGGCGCCACGACGGCCAACGGCTCCCGGGTCGGACACGAGGTAGCGCGGGTCCGTGGCATAGCGGTCGACGACCTGCCCGCTGTCCACGGTCACCTGCTGCCAGCAGTCGCTGTCGTAGACGCTGACGGCGGAGACGACCGCGTCGAGCTTCGATGAGAGGTGGGTGGCGATCTCTTCATAGGGGATGAAGTAGCCCGGGAACGACACCACGGTCCAGCCGTCGACCGGGACGGCGACGTCGATCCGGTTCGAGTGCTCGACGTCGCTCCCGGTGGCGTCCGAGCAGACGACGAAGTGGTCCGAGCACCACGCCTCGATCACCGTGACAACGTCGTCGACCTGTAACGTCGCGCACCGCGGTGGTGACGACGAACAGGCCCATGGGCTGACTCTAGGGCTCCAACTGGCGGGCGAAGCCGTCAGAGCAACAGGTCGAGCGTGAACTCGAACTCGTCCCGGCTGTCGCACCAGCCGAGGGTGTCGCCCTGATGGATCTGGATCTCGCTCGCCATCATCGAAGTGAGGTGGGGGAGGGCCTCGGCCATGGCTGCGAAGTCCTCCTCCGACGGGTCGTCGTCACCGGCTGTCGGGCTGAAGAGCCCCCGGACGAACCCCAGCGGCATGCTGCCGAAGCTGTGCAGCGCCCGGTGCCCGAGGTGGTAGGAGAAGCCGCCCTCGATCAACGTCGCGAGCAGGCCTTCGTAGATGGCGAAGGCGCTGGGCGGGATCGAGGTCCGGGTGGCGATCAGCACGGGCGCCCATGGGTGGCAAAGCATGACCGTCCGCGCGGTGAGGAAGCGGCGTCGCAGGGTCGCCTGCCAGCCGAGGTCCGCCCCGGACTCCTCCACGATGCTGATCTGCGACACGACCTCCATCACCACGGTGTCCACGAGCCCGTCGAGCAGGGCCTCCTTGCCGGGCAGGTGGTGGTAGAGCGACATCGCCTCGACACCGACAGCGGCGGACACCCGGCGCATGGTGACTGCCGCGACCCCCTCGGTGTCGGCGATCGACACGGCAGCCGTGAGCAGGCGGTCCCCGGTCAACGGCTCTCGCTTGGCACTGGTCGGCACGGCAAAAACCTTACAGCGTACGTTTCCGGGGCGGTTGGCGTTTGCCAGCAGGGTGCCGGGGTATCAACCGCCCAGACCCGAAGGAGCTGAGCCATGACCAGCCGAACGATTCGCAGCGCCGTACGCCGTACCGCCGCCCTCGCCCTCATCTCGACGCTCGTCGCCGGAGCCACGAGCCCGGCCCCGTCGTCACTCGCGAGCCCGGGAGACCCGACCGACCGAGCAACCCCGACCTCGGATGCGGTCGTGCCGGCCGCCGACGCCCCCGGAGCTGGCCCGCCGCACCGCCACTCCGACCGCCACCGACGCGCTCCGCACCGATGCCTTCCCGACCGGCGCCCGCACCGGCGCCCGCCGCCGGGCCGACGCCGGCAACGTCGTCGACGTGGCGTTCGTCTACCCGGCGGCCCCGGTCTCGCAGGCCGACATCGGCGGCCTCGCCGGGCTCCGCGCCAAGTTCGCCGCGCAGATCGCCGACGCCAACACGGCCTTCGCCAACTCCGGCATCCGGGTCCAGCTGCGCTGCGTCGGCGACCGGCAGGTCGCGAGCGCGACCAGCACCGACCTGTTCGCCATGCTCAGGCAGCTCTCCAAGCCGGGCGACGGCATCTACGACGAGGCACAGGCCGTGCGCGAGGAGACGCACGCCGACCTCGTCAGCCTGTGGGCGAGCGGCTCCGTGCCGCTGGGCGCCAGCTGTGGCGTCGGCGCCCTCGGTGGCCTGACACCCGAGTACGACCCCGAGGTCGCCGCGTGGACGGTGCTCTTCTACACCGACTGCATCGACGACTACCGCGTCTTCGCGCACGAGATCGGCCACAACTTCAGCGGTGACCACGACGCCGGCGCGGCCTCGGCCCCGCTGCCGGAAGGCAAGCCGTATGCCCGCGGCTACACCGACCCCGCGCACGGGTTCGTCACGGTGATGGCCTACTACGAGGCGTGTCGCAACGTGGGCGTGACCTGCACCGCGCGCCCTACTTCTCGGGCCCCAACGTGCGGACCGCCGAGGGCTACCCCCACCGGCAGTGCGGCCGCCGACAACGTGCGGGCCATCACCGAGCAGGCTCCGGCGGTCGCGAACTACCGCCAGTCGCAGATCTACTCGGCCGCCCCGACGATCACCGGCAAGCCCAACCGCGGGCAGAGGCTGACGGCTAGCACCGCCGGCTGGGCTCCCGGCAACGTCACCTTCAGCTACCAGTGGCTCGCCGACGGTGCACCGATCGCCGGCGCCACCGGGTCCACGTTCGTGCTCGGCAAGGCGCAGGTCGGCAGCAGCATCACGGTGACGGTGACGGGCGGGGCGCCGTACTACGAGTCCGTCGCCGCGACCTCGGCCGCCACCGGCGCTGTCGGGAAGAGGCTCTTCGCGAAGACCCACCGACCGACGATCAAGGGGGCCGCCCGCGCCGGTGCGTCGCTTCGTGCCGTCGTCCGGGACTGGAAGCCGAAGAGGAAGGTGACCTACACCTTCAAGTGGTTCCGCAACGGCAAGGCCATCAAGGGCGCGAAGGGACGCACCTACCGCGTGAGCCGCAAGGACCGTGGCAAGAAGCTCTGGGTCCGGGTGACCGGCAGGCGCAACGGCTACGAGTCGGTCTCGCGCGTCTCGAAGAAGCTCAAAGTCCGGCGATAGGTCGCGGCACCGGCTTGAACTGGCGGACCTCCCGGGGCCAGCCACACGCCTCCGCCATCCTGCCCGCCCACGCCTTGGCAGCCTCGTCGTCCGCGACGTCGATGACGGTGAGGCCGCCGAGGAACTCGGTGGTCTCGACGAAGGGGCCGTCGGTGACCACCACGGTGCCGCTGGTGGCGTCGGCGGCGTAGGTGGGGCTGGCGTGGTCGAGCCCACCGGCGAAGACGTAGACGCCGGCGGCCACCATGTCGTCCACCACGGCCATGGCGAGTGGCCCTCGTGAACGGAACCACTCCTCGGTGTGGTCGCCGACCCACTGCTGGTTGAAGTAGATGAGGTACTCGGTCATGGTGCTCCTCCTGCCGGGGACGGACACGGTGCCCGCGTCATCACCATGACGGATGACGGTCCGCGGATTCGACAGCCTCAGGCGGGGAACCTGACCCCAGTGTTGGCGTGGCAGCGGTAGCCCATCGGGTTCTTCGCGAGGTACTGCTGGTGCGCGTCCTCGGCGTAGAAGTAGGGCGTCTCGCTCGCCGGGCGGATCTCCGTGGTGATGTCGCCGAGCCGGCGCCGGGCCAGCTCGTCGCCGTACACCTTGGTCAGGTCGCGCGCGGTCTGCTCCTGCTCGGGCGAGGTGAAGTAGATCGCGGAGCGGTACTGCGTGCCGACGTCGTTGCCCTGCCGCATGCCTTGGGTCGGGTCGTGGATCTCGAAGAACTTCTTCACCGGGTCGGCGAAGCTCGTGACGGCCGGGTCGAAGACGATGCGCACGGCCTCGGTGTGGCCGGTGCGTCCCGAGCAGACCTCGTCGTACGTCGGATGGCTGGTGTGTCCGCCGGCGTAGCCCACCGACGTCGACCAGACGCCGGGCACCTGCCAGAAGATCTCCTCCGCACCCCAGAAGCAGCCGAGGCCGAAGATTGCGACCTCGTGGCCGGCGGGGACGTCGAGGCTCACGACGGGGGTCTTGAGGACCACGTGCTCGCCGAGGGTCCACGGCTGGGCGTCGCGACCCGGCAGCGCTTCGTCGGCGGACGGGAGGGTCGAGGGCTTGCCGAATCCGAACATGGCTCCATTCTCCGGGGTCGCGCAAGGGGGGCGCGTCGCTGTCGGTGCTCACGCCTACCGTCGTTGGTATCAGATCGATACCATGGAGGAATGGCGATGACACTGCGCACCGACGCCGAGCTGGACCGGGCACTGACCGAGCTCGCCCAGATCGAGGGCGTCTCGAAGCAAGAGGTCGTACGGCGAGCGGTGCTCGCTCGCCGGGGACACGCTCACCCACCGAGAGCGCATTGACGCGATCGCGACGCAGGCGATGAGTGACTACCGTGAGGCCCTCGACCGTTTGGGCACCGTGTGAACGAGATCGAGTTCCTCGACCTCGAAGACCTGCTCGTCCTCACCCGCCTGTTGAACGTCGGTCCCGTCCGGGATCCCGGTCTGCTCGACTCGGCGGTGGCACGCGCACGGTCCTCAGCCTTCGGGGAGGACGCCTATCCGACCTTGGAACTCAAGGCGGCCGCGCTGATGCACTCGATCTGCCGCAATCACGCATTGGTCGACGGCAACAAGCGGCTCGCGCTGCTGGCGACGGTGGTCTTCCTGCGCGCCAACGGACGCGCCTTCACCCTGAGCCGGGACGAGGCCTTCGATCTCGTCATGCGCGTGGCCGAAGGCTCCGCCGCCGTCGTCGAGATCGCGGCCGCATTGGTCTGAGGGCAAAAACTGCCTCAAAATTGGGGGGTATCAGATCCGGATCGATCCTGAGCAGTGAGGGCGAGCGCCAGTTTGGGCTCTCGGAGAGGGAAATTCCCACTGAGAGGACCCATCATGAAGTCTCGAGGAATGAGCAAGCGCGCGCTTGCTGCGATCGTTGCCGGCGTACTGATCGGCGGCGGGCTCACGGCGGTGAGCCCTGCGGGCGCGGAGGTCTCGCAGGCCGCGGCCACCAACTGGAAGAAGATCTGGAAGAAGAAGCTCCAGCCGTTGGCGGACAAGCGCTACTACACGAAGTCCACCTCCGACGCGAAGTACTCCACCAAGGCGGAGGTCGGCGCCGCCTTCGCCAACTACTACACGAAGGCGCAGTCGGACGCGGCGCTGGGCGGCTACTACACGAAGGCGCAGGCGGACGCGAAGTACGCCGCGGCCGGGTCGTCGTACACCAAGGCCGAGGGGGACGCGAAGTACCAGCCCGCCGGCAGCTATGCAGCAGCCGGCTCGTCGTACAGCAAGGCCGAGAGCGACGCGAAGTATGCACCCGTTCCCAGCCTGATCCGCGGAACCTACGACATCATCGGCTACTCGAATGGTGCAGGTGCCGAGCTCGCCGACAACCTGTCGTTCGGCTGGACGCTGTCGGCGGCCCCCATTACGCATTACATCAATGACGGAGCAATCCCCCCAGCAGGTTGCTCAGGCACCGTCAGCGCGCCGAACGCCTCGCCCGGTCACCTGTGCGTCTTCGAGGCCCAGAGCAATCTGGCAAACCAGAGGCGCACGATCAACGCGACTGGCAGCTACAACCCGGCATCTCCGTTCGGCGCGGGTGTCACGGTGACGACGACAGCTGCGGGCAACGTGTATGTCTACGGAAGTTGGGCGGTTCGTCCCGCAGTCGCCGTTGGTCCGCAGGGCGTGGCTGCAGTGCAGGCCCCGGCCGCCGCGCCCGGCGGCAAGGCAGGCGATTGAGGGACCACCACGGACGTGGGGTGACGGGCCCCCAAAGGCCCGCCACCCCACGACTCCTTGAGTAGTCCGGGGCTGAGTAGTGTCGGGACCGTGACCCGGGAACACGTCAACAAATCCGGCTTCGAGACGCGTGCGATCCACGCGGGCTACGAACCCGATGCCATGACCGGCGCGGTGATCCCGCCGATCTACGCGACCAGCACCTACAAGCAGGACGGTGTGGGCGGGATGCGGGGCGGCTATGAATACAGCCGCTCCGCCAACCCGACCCGCACCGCCCCGGAAGGCGCGCTCGCCTCCGTTGAGGAGGGCGAGCGCGGCTTCGCATTCGCCAGCGGGCTCGCCGCCGAGGACACCCTCCTGAGGGCGTTGACGAAGCCCGGCGACCACGCGGTCATCCCGGACGACGCCTACGGCGGCACGTTCCGCCTCTTCGACAAGGTCGCCAAGGTCTGGGGCCTCGACCACAGCCCCGCGGCCGTCTCCGACGTCGACGCCATGCGGGCCGCGATCGTGCCCGGCCGCACCAAGATCGTGTGGGTCGAGACGCCCACCAACCCGATGCTCACCATCGGCGACATCGAGGCACTCGCCGCCGTGGCCCACGAGGCCGGCGCGCTGCTCGTCGTCGACAACACGTTCGCCTCACCCTACCTCCAGCAGCCGCTCACCCCGGGCGCCGACGTGGTCGTGCACTCCACGACCAAGTACGTCGGCGGCCACAGCGACGTCGTCGGCGGCGCACTCGTCGTACGCGACCTCGAGCTCGCCGACAAGATCGCCTTCCACCAGAACTCCATGGGCGCCGTCGCCGGTCCCTTCGACGCGTTCCTGACGCACCGCGGGCTCAAGACGCTCGGGGTGCGGATGGATCGCCACTGCGACAACGCGGAGCGCGTGGTCGAGTTCCTGACCAGTCACCCCAAGGTCACCGAGGTCATCTATCCCGGGCTCGAGTCGCACGCCGGCCATGCGATCGCGGCCAAGCAGATGAAGCGCTTCGGCGGCATCGTCAGCTTCCGTGTCACCGGTGGCGAGCAGCACGCGCTCGACGTGTGCGCCAAGGCCGAGGTCTTCACCCCGGGTGAGTCGCTCGGCGGCGTCGAGTCGCTGATCGAGCACCCGGGCCGGATGACGCACGCCAGCGTCGCCGGCACCGACCTCGAGGTGCCGTCCGACCTGATCCGGCTCAGCGTCGGCATCGAGACGGTCGAGGACCTGCTGGCGGATCTCGACCGCGCGCTGGCATGAGCGAACCCGACATCCGCTTCACGCTCGCCAACGAGCGGACCTTCCCGGCTCCGGGTCCGTACGGCGATCGCGCTGGTCGCCGCAGGGGTCGCGCTCTTCCACCCGGTCGACGAGTCGGCGGCGTCGACAATCCTCGCGCTGCTGCTCCTCGCGGCGGGGGCGCTGGCCGCCTTCGCGGGCTACTCCCACTTCCGCCGCGCGGACCGGGCGATCCGCACCGGTGAGCCGATGCCGACGCGCGGAGTGCTCGTCGTGGTGATGACCGGTGCGGTGCTGCTGGCGGCCGCGGCGGGTGTCGTGTCGGTGCTCCTCGGCGCATGAGCGCGGTCGTCTGCGTCGACTTCGGGTCGACCTTCACCAAGGCGTCGCTGGTCGACCTCGACACCGGCCGGATGGTGGCCAGTGCGAGCCACCCCACCACCATCGAGACCGACGTGCTCGACGGGTTCGACGCCTGTCTGATGTCGTTGGCCGAGCAGGACGCTCGGGCGACCGACGCCGAGGTGCTGGCCTGCTCCAGCGCCGGCGGTGGCCTGCGGATCGCGGTCGTCGGCAACGAGGAGCTGGTCACCGCGGAAGCCGGGCGACGCGTCGCCCTCTCCAGCGGCGGCAAGGTCGTGGCAGTGCTCGCCGGCGGCCTCGATGCAGCTCGCTTCGGCGAGCTGCAAGCAGCCCTCCCCGACGTCGTCCTGCTCGTCGGCGGCACCGACGGCGGCAACAGCAGCCAGCTGATCGGCGACGCCGACTTCCCGGCGCAGGCACATTGGTCCGGCCCCGTGGTCGTTGCCGGCGACGTCGAGGCGCAGCCTCGGGTGGTCGCGGCCCTGACCGGGTCGCGGACGCCGTACGTCACGGCAGACAACGTCGTGCCGAAGATCGGCGTGCTCGTGGCAGAGCCGGCCCGGGGTGCGATCCGCGAGGTGTTCCGGCGCACGTGATCGGCGGCAAGCACCTCAGCCAGCGCACCGACTTCACCGCGATGGTGCGGGGCGCGACGCCCGACGTCGTGCTCACGGGTGTCGAGCTGCTGTCCCGCGGGCTCGACGAGGCGCGACCGGGCGCCGGCGACGTGGTCGTCGTCGACGTCGGCGGCGCGACCACCGACGTGCACAGCGTCGTCGAGCTCGATCCCGAGGACAGCGGTCTCGCGCGCGAGGTGGTCGCCACGACCGCGGTCACGCGGACCGTCGAGGGTGACCTCGGGATGCGCTGGTCGGCGGTCAGCACGGTGTCGGAGGCGGGGCTCGATCTCACCGACGCGGCCGAGCGCCGGCGACAGGACCCGGGCCTCCTGCCCGACTCCGCGGACGAGATCGAGGTCGACGAGGCGATCGCCCGCGCCGCGATCGAGCTCGCGCTGAAGCGGCACGCCGGGCGCAGCAAGGTCGTCCTCAGCCCCGAGGGGCGCGTCGTCGAGCGCACCGGCAAGGACCTGCGCGAGATCGACCTGCTGGTCGGGTCCGGGGGAGCGCTGCGCAACGGTGCCGACGGTGTCGTACGCCGCGTGCTGCTGCCCGCCACCGGCGAGCACGACGGCGGCTGGCAGCTGCCTCGGGCGCCGCGCGTGGTGGTGGACCGCGACTACGTGCTGGCCGCGGCCGGGCTGCTGGCCGGCGAACACCCCGAGGCGGCGTACGCGCTGGTGCAGACGCTGATCCTCGGCGCGGATGAGTAGCCTGCAGACGTGACGAAGGACAACGGGGCGACGGACGACGAGCAGGTGCCCGACGAGGCGGAGGACGAGACCCGTCGAGTGGATCGGCTCTCCTCGCAGATCGCCCAGCAATGGGCCTCCCTGCGCGCGGAGCGCCGACCCGGAACCGATCACGATCAACACCGGATCCAGCAACTTCAGCCGGGCCCGGGTGCCGTGGGCCCTCGACCTCGCGGCTGCCCGGTCATGGCGGCTGATCATCATCGCGGCGGCCGCCTTCGGGATCGCTTCGGCTGCTGGCCCGGTTCGCAGTCATCACCCTGCCGATCGCCATCTCGCTGCTGATCGCCGCGCTCGCCAGCCCGGCCGTCGGCGCGCTCCAGCGCATCGGCCTGCCGCGGGGGCTGGCGACCGGACTGGTGATGATCGTCGGCCCGGCCACCGTGGCGATGCTGCTCACCTACGTCGGCCAACAGGTCGCGACCGGTGCGCAGGACCTCGCCGCCTCCGTGGTCGAGGGGCTCGGCCAGATCAAGAAGTGGCTGCGGGAGGGCCCACTGGCACTCAGCGACAGCCAGCTCGACGGCTGGATCGAGACGACGCAGAAGGCCATCACCGAGGGCTCCCCGCGAGGGCGGCGCCATCTCCCGGGTGACCGAGGTCGGCACCGCCGTGGGCCATGCCTTCGCCGGCTTCTTCATCGTGCTGTTCTCCACCTTCTTCTTCCTCTCCGACGGCGGCCGCATCTGGTCCTGGCTGGTGCGGCTCGCGCCGCGGGCCGCTCGCGAGCACGTCGACGGCTCCGGGCGCGTCGCGTGGATCTCGCTGACCCAGTTCGTCCGCGCCACCGTGCTGGTGGCGCTCGCCGACGCGGTCGGCGTGATGGTCGTCGCCGCGGTCCCGGGCGTCCCGTTCGTGCTCGCGATCGGCGTGCTGGTGTTCCTCGGTGCCTTCATCCCGATGGTCGGAGCGACCGTGGCCGGCAGCGTCGCGATCCCGGTCGCGCTCGTCGACCGGGGGCCCGATCACCGCCCTGTTCATGTTCGGTGGCGTGATCCCGGTCCAGCAGATCGAGGGGCACATCCTGCAGCCCTTCCTGATGGGCCGCTTCGTCTCCGTCCACCCGCTCGGCGTGATCGTCGCCATCGGTTGCGGGGTGCTGGTCGCGGGCATCGCCGGTGCGCTCATCGCCGTACCCCCTCGTCGCGGCGGGCAACGCCGTCGTCAACCACCTCGCCCGCCAGAGCACGAGCGAGCCAGAGGACTACGAGTCACCGGTGACGACCGACGACGAGGAAGCAAAAGTGGAGGAAGAGGTGCCGAATGAGTGATCCGCGGCTGGCCGGCGTGACCCCCGGCCGACATCGAAGCGGCCCGCGAGGTGCTGGGCGACGTTGCCGTGCGCACCCCGATGGAGGAGTCGCGGTGGCTGTCAGCGCTCGTCGACGGGCCGGTGAGCCTGAAGTGCGAGAACCTCCAGCGCACCGGGTCCTTCAAGATCCGCGGCGCCTACGTCCGCATCGCGCGGCTCACCGCTGAGGAGCGCGCGGCTGGTGTCGTCGCGGCGAGCGCCGGCAACCACGCGCAGGGCGTCGCGCTGGCCGCCACCACCCTCGGCATCAAGTCCACCGTCTTCATGCCCGAGGGGGCGCCCATCCCCAAGGAGAAGGCGACACGAGCGTACGGCGCCGACGTCCGCTTCCACGGTCGCTACCTCGAGGACGCGCTGGTCGAGGCGCGGCGGTTCGCCGAGGAGACCGGGGCTGTGCTGATCCACCCCTTCGACCACGCCGACGTGGTCGCCGGGCAGGGCACGGCCGGCTCGGGAGATCCTCGAGCAGAGGCCCGAGGTGAAGACGGTGATCGTGCCGACCGGCGGGGGCGGACTGCTCGCCGGCATCGCGATCGCGATCAAGGCCGCGCGCCCCGACGTGCGGGTGATCGGCGTGCAGGCCGAAGGGGCCGCAGCCTTCCCCGACTCGCTGCGCCACGGCGCCCCGGTGCCGCTGCCGTCGATGTCGACGATGGCCGACGGCATCGCCGTCGGGTGTCCGGGCGAGATCACCTTCGCCGCGGTGCGCGACCACTGCGACGAGATCCGCACGGTGTCGGAGGAGTCGCTGTCGCGGGCGCTGCTGGCGCTGGTCGAACGCGCCAAGATGGTGGTGGAGCCTGCCGGGGCCGCCGCGGTCGCCGCCATCCCGGACACCCCGACGCACTTCTCGAGCCCGACCGTCGCCGTACTCTCCGGCGGCAACATCGACCCGTTGCTGCTCGGCAAGGTGATCCGGCACGGCCTCGCGGCGGCCGGTCGCTACCTCTACCTCCGCGTCGTCATCCCCGACCTGCCCGGCGGCCCGGCCGGGCTGCTGGCCCGCGTCGGCGAGGCCGGCGCCAACGTGCTCGAGGTCGCGCACGAGCGGATCTCGCCGACGCTCAACCTCAACGAGGTCGAGGTGCGGATCCAGCTCGAGACCCGCGGCGAGATCCACGCGGACATCGTGATGGCCAAGCTCCGCGAGGCGGGCTACAAGGTCTACGAATAGCCGGTCCGTCGGACGTCCACCGGGACGTCCGACGGTGTGGCTGTGCGGGCGACCGGTTCGTCGGACGTCCCGCGCAACGTCCGACGAGGTGGCTGCTCAGGGCTTGTAGGGCTCCGCGTCGACGATGTCGACCCGGAGGGCCTTGCCGTTGGGGGCGGTGTAGGTGACCGTCTCGCCCTTGTTGTGGCCGTTGATCGCGGCGCCCATGGCGGACTGCGGGGAGTAGACGTCGAGGGTGTCGCCCTCGGCGAGGTTCTCGCGCGCACCGAGCAGGAACTTCTCCGTGTCGTCGTCGCCGGTGAAGCGGATGGTCACGACCATGCCGGGCTCCACGACGCCGTCGTTGGGGGGCGTCTCGCCGACCTCGGCGCGCCGCAGCATGTCCTCGAGCTGGCGGATGCGGGCCTCCTGCTTGCCCTGCTCGTCCTTGGCCGCGTGGTAGCCGCTGTTCTCCTTGAGGTCGCCCTCGTCGCGGGCGGCGGAGATCTTCTCGATGATGTCGGCGCGGCGAGGACCCTTGAGCTCCGCGAGCTCGGTGGTGAGCTTGTCGAAGGCATCCTGCGTGAGCCAGATGGTGCCGGCGTCCCGGGTCATGTCGGTGTACTCCTACTGGGCGGATACGCACAATCGCATCCACTGGGGGTGGTGTTGGTCCTCTTGGCGAGCCCCGGGGCTGGCGCTCTCGGCCGCGCAATGGGCTGGCGCTGCCGGGCGGGCAGATGGCCAACCTATCAACTCATGTCGTCAGATGCAGGTCGACGACGCCAAATGGGCAGGTCAGCGAGGTCTTTCCCTGGTCGGGGGTGGTGCACCCGATCAGGTCGACGCTGGTGGCCCGGCGCTCGGTGCGGATCTCGACGTCGTTGCGCCCCTGCTCGGGGGTGAAGGAGATCTCGCCGACGGTGGTGTGGTCCTCGGCAAACGCCCGCACCCGACAGCTCGCGTCCGCCCCGTCCTCCAGCTGTACGTCGACGTGCGCGACCGCGGAGCTGTCGCTGACGATGTCGTAGGTGACCAGCTGCGACTCGGCGGCGGGCGTGCCGTGCGACCGGGCCACCCGGGCCCCCCAGGAGGAAGACGACCGCGAGTGCGGCCATCGCTGCGACCAGCACCGGGCGGCGCCACGGTGCGGGTGCGCTGTACCGCGCGGAGAGGTCGCTGGGGGGAGTGGCTGGCTCGGTCACGGCCCCAACAGTAGGTCTCCTATGCTCGGGTGCATGCCGCAGCCTTCCGCCCAGTCTCGTGCGGGCTACCGCCTGATGCACGTGCACGCGCACCCCGACGACGAGTCCAGCAAGGGAGCGGCGTCGACGGCGATGTATGTCGCGCAAGGTGTCGACGTGCACGTGGTGACGTGCACTGGCGGCGAGCGCGGCTCGATCCTGAACCCGAAGATGGACCGGCCCGGGATCCCGGAGAACATCCACGAGATCCGGCGCCGGGGAGATGGAGCGGGCCCGCGACATCCTCGGCGTGACCCGGGACTGGCTCGGCTTCGTCGACTCCGGCTGGCCGGAGGGCGACCCGCTGCCGCCGCTGCCGGAGGGCTGCTTCGGGCTGATCGACGTCGAGGTCGGCGCCGAGCGGCTGGTGAAGCTGATCCGCGAGTTCCGTCCGCACGTGCTGACGACCTACGACGAGAACGGCGGCTACCCGCACCCCGACCACATCATGTGCCACAAGATCTCGGTCGAGGCGTTCCACGCGGCCGGCGACCCGGCGCGCTACCCCGACGCGGGGAGCCCCGGCAGCCGCTCAAGCTCTACTACTCCCACGGCCACAGCCGGCCCAAGGCCGTCGCGCTGCACGAGGCGATGCTCGCGCACGGGCTGGAGTCGCCGTGGGCCGAGCGGTTGGCCGACTGGCCGGAGCGCCCCGACTGGGACGCGCGTCACCACCAAGGTCCCGTGCTCGGACTGGTTCGGCGTCCGTGACCCGGGCGCTGCTCGCGCACGCGACGCAGATCGACCCCGACGGCTGGTTCTTCTCGATCCCGCGCGAGATCCAGAGGCCGAGACCCGGCCCACCGAGGACTTCGAGCTCGTCGTGAGCCACGTCGCCTCGCAGACGCCGGAGGACGACCTGTTCGCCGGCATCATCGACCCTGCCTGAGAGACTGGTCCCATGTTCACGCTCACCGTGCTCGCCGTCGCCGCCGAGACTCCCGACGCGGAAGATGTCGTCGCGGGACCCGTGGCCCTGCTGATCTTCCTCCTGCTCGCGCTCGCCGTCGCCTTCCTCGGCTGGAGCCTGACCAAGCAGCTGCGCAAGGCCCCGGGCGGCGAAGGACGCCGGGGCGTACGGCGACGAGCCGGTCGACCCCGATGCCGTCAGCGACGAACCAGCCGGACCAGACAGTCCCACGCAGTCTTCGTGACCTCGCTGCCGTGACCGTCGTCTGCGGTCACGACACGCGCGACCCGCTCGGCCCGGACGACCTCGACGTCGATCCCTTCGAGGTCGTCGAGGATGTCTGACGCGGTCATCAGGACGGCCGGGTCCTGCGGACCTCCGGTGCCCTCGGTGAGGTTGCTGGAGTCGTGCGCGACCCGGGCCAGCGTGCCGCCCGGTCGCAATGACGAGACGACATTCCACATCGCCGTACGCCGTAGTGCGGCCGGCACCTGGAAGTAGGCCACCACCGCGAGGTCGAGGTCGCTGCCCGTCCACGTCGTGGCGTCGGCGCAGACCCAGTCGACCGGCAGGTCGCCGGCCAGCGTGCGGCCCTTGTCGATGGCGACCTGCGAGAAGTCGACGGCCGTCACGTCCCACCCGAGCGATGCCAGCCAGATCGCGTTGCGGCCCTCGCCGCACGCGAGGTCGACCGCCCGCCCGGGCGTGAGGTCGGCGCACTCGGTCTCGATGAACTGGTTGGGCCCGCGCGACCAGACCAGCTCGCTGGCGGCATAGCGGTCGTCCCAGTGCGTTGGCGTCCATGGGACGACCGTATGTCAGGCGTTGATGTCGCTGGGGTGCTTCGCCAGCGGGGTGACCGTGATGTCCATGTAGGGGAACAGCGGCAACCCCGAGAGCAGCTCATGGAGCGCATCGTTGGACTCGACGTCGAAGATCGACACGTTGGCGTATTCGCCGACGATCCGCCACAGGTGCGGCCACCGGCCCGATCGCTGCACCTCCTCGGCGTAGGCCTTCTCGCGGGCGACGAGGTCGGCCTTGACCTCGGGGTCCATGTCGAGCGGGATCCGGACGTCCATGCGTGCGTGGAAGAGCATCGGGTCAGCCCTTCTCGGGGTCGAGGACGAAGCTGTAGGCGACGGTCGCGGTGCCGTCGGCTGCCTGCTGCGGGTCGAGGATGAGCTCGGGCTTGACCGCCGAGGCGATGTCGTCGTCGTTGTGCTCGTCACCGGGGAAGTAGAGCTGTGCGGTGAGCAGCTCGTGGCCGGGCGCGGACACCTTGACGTGCAGGTGTGCCGGGCGCCGGGCGTGCCAGCCGGCCGCCTTGATCAGCTTGCCGCAGGAGCCGTCGGTGGGGATCTGGTAGGGCGCGGGCTGCACCGTGTGGATCGCGAAGGAGCCGTCGTTGCCGGTGGTGAAGCTGCCGCGCAGGTTCCACTCCGGGATGCCCGGGGCGAACTGTGAGTAGAAGCCGTCGGCGTCGGCGTGCCAGAGCTCGACCTTGGCGCCGGCCAGCGCGGTGCCGTCGGTGGAGGTGACCTGACCGGTCCCGAGTCAGCGGGGTGCCGCCCTCGCCGTCGCGCATCGGGACGGCGCCGTTGGCGCCCTGCTCGGGGGCACCGGGCACGTAGTAGGGGCCCTCGATCGAGCCCTTGTTGCCCTCGCGGTGCTCGGTGTTGACCTCCTCGACGACGTGCTCGAGCCACACGTCGAGGAAGAGCGGCCACTCGCCGTCCTCGCCGACGTTGATCATCCAGGCCTTGAGGGCGTTGAACTCGTCGTAGGTGACCTTGTGCTTGCGGACGGTCGCGTACATCGCGTCGAGGACCTCGCGGGCCATCGCGTCGACCCGCTCGGCGGGCACGTCCTTGACTGCGGCGTACGGCGACTTGTCGGCGTGGAAGCGCTCGGTGGCGCTGGCGCCCGAAGCGGCCGCGGTGGCGGACTCGTTGACGGTGGTGCTCATGGTGGTGCTCCTTGCTCGGGAGGGGGTGTTGGTGTGCGGTTCAGTCCCCGGCGGTAGCGCGCGAGCTTGTCGGGATCGATGACGGCGCCCGAGGCCGGGACCGGGGCGGACGGCGAGCTCGCCGCCGTGGATCTCGAGCGGCTCGGCGAGGAGGTCGTCGGTCATGTCGAGGAAGTTGGAGAGCTCGCCGGCACGGCGCGAGGTCAGCTCGAACGCCGAGCCGAAGGCGACCGAGCACAGGGAGCCGAGCTGGCCGTCGATCTGGTTGCCCATCACGACCTCGATGCCCGGGCCCTCGGCCGTGTGATGCACCCGGCGGCTGGTGGTGAAGCCGGTGCGGGCCGTCTTGATGCTGACCGCGGTGGCCGAGCGTCCCGGGATCTCGCGGGTCACCTCGGCCGGCGTCACGACCGACTCGTCGGCGACGAAGGGGACGTCGAGCTGCTCGACCAGCCAGCGTCGACCGACGACGTCGTCGGCCGGGCACAGCTCCTCGGCCAGCGTGAGTCCGAGGTCGGCCATCTCCTTCATCGCCCGGGCGGACTCGGACGCGGACCAGCCGCGGTTGCCGTCGACGTACAGCTCGATCTCGTCGTGGAAGCGCTCGCGCAGGGCGCGCACGACCGCGGTGTCGAGGGTGAAGGGGTGGCGACCGACCTTCACCTTGAAGGTGCTGATGCCGTAGGTGTCGCGCATCCGCTCGGCCTCCGCCACCATCGCGGCCGGCTCGTCGAAGCCGAGCATGTGCGAGACCCGCATCCGGTCGGTGTAGCCGCCGAGCAGGTCGGTGACGCTGAAGCCCAGCGACTGCCCCATGGCGTCCCAGATCGCCATGTCGAGGGCGGACTTGGCCGTCGGGTTGCCCACCGTGCGCGAGAGCCGGGCGTGGATCTGCTCGCGCTCCATCAGGTCGAGCCCGGTCACCTGCGGCGCGAAGATGCCGTCGATGACCGCGACGATGCCGGCCTGCGTCTCGCCGTAGGTGAAGGGACGCGGCGGTGCCTCGGCCACCCCGACGACGCCGTCGTCGGTGGTGACGCGCACGAGCACGTGCTCGGCGACGTGGACCTCGCCGCTCGCGAACTTGAGCGGCTTGGAGTAGGGGATGGCGAAGGGGATGGCCTCGACCCGGGTGATCTTCATCGGGGTGACCTCGTCGACGTTGCTGGTGGGGGAGGGCTGGTCCGTCGCGAGTGCGTCGAGCACGGCGAGCACGGCCGGGTTGTTCTCCTCGGCGCGCCGGGCGAGCGCGAGCTCGACGGTGGCGGCGTCGGCGACGTCGCGGAAGACCACGCCCGCGAGCGGTGCGGCCCGGACGGACGACGGGACGAGGGCGACGCCGAGGTCGGCGGCGACGAGGGGGAGCAGCACCGAGACCCCGGCGGCCTCGTGCTCGTGGTGGGGCACGAACCCGGCTCGGCGGCAGCTGCGCAGGACGGCTTCGTTGACCGCGGAGTCGGGGCCGGCGAAGAGCACGAACTTCTCCGTGCGCAGGTCGGTCATCGAGATGACCGGCTCCGTGGCCAGCCGGTGGTCGGCAGCGACGGCGAGCACGAGCGGCTCGGAGGCGATGATGCGGTGATCGAGGCCCGAGCCCGACATGGGCGGGCGCAGCACGCCGATGTCCGGGCTGCCGTCGGTGAGCCCGGCGACCTGTGCGGGGGTCAGCAGATCGGCGTGGATCTCCAGCGCCATCCCCGGGAGCTCGCGCTTGACGATGCGCGCCATCCGGGGCAGCTGGGTGTGGGCGGCACTGCCGGTGAAGGCGACGCGCACCAGCCCCTGTCGTCCGTCGGCGATGCGGCGTACGCCGCGGACGCTGGCCTGCACCGCATCGAGGATGCGCGCCACCTCGACCTGCAGGAACTCGCCCGCCGGCGTGAGCCTGCACCGGCGGGTCGTCCGGACGAACAGCGGGGTGCCGAGCTCGGCCTCGAGCTGGCGGATCGACTGCGAGAGGGCCGGCTGGGCCATGTGCAGCCGCTCGGCAGCGCGGCCGAAGTGGCGAGTGTCCGCCACCGCGGCGAAGTAGCGCAGGTGCCTCAGCTCCATGGTCCCTCCTCCGGCTCAACGGGTCGTGACTCCGCTCACATGCGGCGATTGGTTCACGGTAAGTCTCAATATTGCGTCAGCACAAAGACCTATTTCGCACTGTTTGAGAGGTACTGGCGATCAATGAGCGCTCGCCATCTCGTTGGGGAACGGAATCGGGCGCATGGCGCCCGCGACCCCTGATCCGGTTCCCCACCCGGCACAGGTTCAGTGTTGATGCGCCGCGATCCGTTCCGGGGTGCGTGGGTCGGCCGCGGCCCGGGCGGGAGCCCAGCCGTAGCGGCCGGGGGCCCAGTCCTCGTCACCGGACACCCAGTAGAAGAACGTCACACGACGCTCCCGGAAACGCCACCGGCCGTCGTCGCTGCGGACCAGCTGATCGGTGTAGCGACCGGCGGCGATGTGGGCGCGACCGTCGACGACACAGGGCTGGTCGAGCCACGTCGCTCCGGTCGCGGCGTGGGCGGGTGAGCCCACGAGGTCGATGGTCTCGTTGGACGAGAAGTGCCACCCGGGCGGACAGGGGCCCCTCCCGGAGGTCGGCGAAGAACGTGCGCAGCTCGTCGTGGCCGCGGGCGGTGGAGAGCCCGACGAACGCGCCGTCGGGGGTGAAGAGATCGACGAGGTCGTCCCAGCGGCCGTCGTCGAGGGCCCGGCAGTAGTGCGCCCGGAGCTGGCCGATGGCGTGCAGGTCCTCGAGCCTTCGGACCCGCGCGGCGAGATCGAGGTCGTCGGTCACGTCAGACCCCGACGGGCACTCGGACCGGCGCGCCGGTCTTCTCGGAGATCTCCTCGACGCTCACGTCCGGTGCGAGCTCGACGAGGTCGAAGGCGTCGCCGGCCACGTCGAGGACGCCCGTGTCGGTGATGATCCGGGACACGACTCCACGTCCGGTCAGTGGCAGGTCGCATGCCTCGAGCAGCTTGGGTGCGCCGGTCTTGGTCGTGTGGTCCATCAGCACGATGACGCGTCGCGCACCGCTGACCGAGTCCATGGCACCACCCATGCCCTTGACCATCGAGCCGGGCACCATCCAGTTGGCGAGGTCGCCGGCGACCGAGACCTGCATGCCACCCGGGACGGCGGTGTCGATGTGGCCACCGCGGATCATCGCGAAGCTCAGCGAGGAGTCGAAGTAGGAGGCTCCCGGCAGCACGGTGACCGTCTGCTTGCCGGCGTTGATCAGGTCGGGGTCGACCTCGTCGTCGTACGGGAAGGGCCCGACGCCCGGGATGCCGTTCTCGGCGTGCAGCGTCACCGTCGAGCCGGCGGGGAGGAAGCCCGGGATCAGCGTGGGCAGGCCGATGCCGAGGTTGACGTACTCCCCGTCGTGCAGCTCGAGCGCCGCTCGTGCGGCCATCTCGTCGCGTGTCCAGCTCATGCACGTACTCGCTTCGCTCCGTGCGCGCATGAGGCACATGCCGCGCTGTGTTGGATGATTCCCTCGCTCCGCTCGGTCATGCTGAGATCTCCTCACGGGGGCGGGTGGTGCGCTTCTCGATGTCCTTGGCGGCGGCCTGCTCGGGCGTCAGCTCGACGATGCGCTGGACGAAGACACCGGGCAGGTGCACCTCGTCCGGCCCGATCTCACCGATCTCGACGACCTCCTCGGCCTCGACGATGGTCAGCCGGCCGGCCATGGCGGCGGGGATGTTGAAGTTGCGGGCCGAGGCGTAGAAGACGCAGTTGCCGGCCCGGTCGACCTTGGCCGCACGCACCAGCGCGACGTCGGTGACGATCGACTCCTCGAGCACCATCTCCGTGTCGTGGAAGGTGCGGACCTCCTTGGGCTCCGACGCGAGCGCGACGGTGCCGTCGGGGTGGTAGCGCCACGGCAGTCCACCCTCGGCGACCATCGTGCCGACACCGGTGGGGGTGAAGAACGCGCCGATCCCGGCTCCGCCGGCGCGCATCCGCTCGGCAAGCGTGCCCCGGGGCGTCAGCTCCACGGTCAGCTCGCCGGAGAGGTACTGCCGGGCGAACTCCTTGTTCTCCCCGACATACGACGCGATGACGCGGCTGATCCGGGTGCTGCTCGAGGAGCAGACCGAGGCCGGCGCCGTCGACCCCACAGTTGTTGGACACGACGGTCAGGTCGTCGGCCCCCCGGTCGAGCAGTGCCCCGATCAGGAACCACGGGATGCCGACGAGACCGAAGCCGCCGACGGCCGGGCTCGACCCCGCCCTGATGTCGGCCACGGCGTCGGCAGCAGTGGGGACGACCTTGTCGATGCTCATGCGGATGCTCCGGTCAGGTGGGCGACGATCGCGGGGGTGATGGCCGTGGGCTGCTGTGCGTTGGCGAGATGGGCAGCATCCGGTACGACGAGGAGCCGGCCGTCCTGCACGCCGTCGGCGATCGCAGCGAGGTGCGGCGGCGGGGGTGGCGGGGTCATCGGCACCGGCGATCGCGAGGGTCGGCGCGGAGATGGTCGGCAGGTCGGCACGCAGGTCCATCGCCGCGATCACCTCGCAGCAGGAGGCGTAGCCCTCGGCCGGGGTGCCGGCGACGACTGCCTCGCAGCTCGCCTTCACCTCGGGGTTGGCGTCGAGGAAGGCAGGCGTGAACCAGCGGGCGACCACGGCCTCGGCGACGGACTCGGACCCGTCGGCGCGGACGGTGGCGGCGCGGTCGTGCCGGGCGCTGGACGGAGTCAGGTGAGCTCCGGTGCACAGCACGACCAGCCGGTCCACGCGCTCGGGGTTGCGGGCGGCGAGGCGCATGCCGGTCATGCCGCCGAGCGAGAGGCCGACGAAGTGCACCTTCTCGACCTTGAGTGTGTCGAGCAGCGCGACCACGTCGTCGGCGAGGTCATCGATGTCGTAGGGGCCGGTCGGGACGGGCGAGCCGCCGTGGCCGCGGGTGTCGTAGCGGACGACCCGGAAGTGCTCGGCGAGCTCGTCGGCCTGCGCGTCCCACATGCTCATGGTCGAGCCGAGGGAGTTGGACAGCACGACGACGGGTGCGTCAGACGGACCGGTGACGACGTGGTGGAGGGCGACGGCGCTCATGCCGAGACCCGCTCGAAGATCGCAGCCGGGCCCCGGCCGCCGCCGATGCACATCGTCTCGAGGCCGTAGCGCGCTTCGCGGCGCTGCATCTCGTGGGCCAGCGTGGCCGGGATGCGGGCGCCGGTCGCGCCGACGGGGTGGCCGAGCGAGATGCCGGAGCCGTTGGGGTTGAGGCGTTGGTCGGTGGCGTCGACCTTCCACTCGCGCAGGCAGGCGAGCACCGGGCGGCGAAGGCCTCGTTGAGCTCGATCACGTCGATCTCGTCGAGGGTCAGGCCGGCGCGCTCCGGGGCTGCGGAGGTCGCGGGGACCGGGCCGATGCCCATCACCTCGGGGCCGACGCCGGCCACGGCCCACGACTTGAGCGCGAGCAGGGGGCGCAGGCCACGGCGGTCGGCCTCCTCGCGAGTGGTGACCACGCACATGGCGGCGCCGTCGTTCTGGCCGCTCGCGTTGCCGGCGGTCACGGTCGACTCGGCGTCGATCTTCTGGCGCACCGGACGCAGGGCGGCCAGCTGTTCCGGGGTGGTGTCCGGGCGGGGGTGCTCGTCACGGTCGACCACGACGTCGGGCTTGCCGCGGGCGCCGGGCACGGTGACCGGCACCAGCTCATCGGCGAACTTGCCGG
Source organism: Nocardioides sp. B-3 (assembly GCF_024703895.1). Lineage (GTDB taxonomy): Bacteria > Actinomycetota > Actinomycetes > Propionibacteriales > Nocardioidaceae > Nocardioides. Next base: position 842,318 of record NZ_CP087968.1, on the reverse strand, counting down.
CCTCGTGGGCGGCGCCGGCCCGCTGCTGGGAGCGCACGGAGAACTCGTCCTGCTCCTCGCGCGAGATGGCGTATTCGCGCCGCAGGTTCTCGGCCGTCTCCAGCATGCCGCCGGGGACGGGATGGTCCTTGCCACCAGCCGTCTCGCGGGCCCGGACCCAGCGGTCCATCAGCTCGACCCCACCGCTGCGGATCCCGGTGCGCAGGCCGAGCGCGTAGTGCTCGACGTTGGACATCGACTCGACCCCACCGGCCACGATGACGCTGCCGGCGCCGCTGGCGATCTGCGCGGCGGCGTACAGGACGGCCCTGGAGACCGGAGCCGCAGCGGCGGTCGAGCTGGAGTCCGGGGACGCCCGTGCCGAGGCCGGCGTCGAGGGCGGCGATCCTGCCGATCGCGGGGTTCTCGCCGCTGGGGTTGCAGTTGCCCGGGATGACGTCGTCGACGTCGCCCTCGCCCTGAGCCGGTGCGGCTGACCAGCTCGCGCAGCGTGTGCGACGCGAGGTCGACCGCGGACAGCGACGCGAAGGCGCCGCCGTAGCGACCTACGGGCGTGCGGATCGGTTCACAGATGACGATGTCGGGCATGCGATGACGCTAAGCCGCGTGGCCGATATGTGGAAGTATCTATTTCGCCGGGATCAATATCGTGAGAGTCTGGATCGATGGAGCTCCGTCACCTCCGCTACTTCCGGGCCGTCGCCGAGGAGAAGCACTTCGGCCGTGCCGCCCACAAGCTGCACATGGCACAGCCGCCGTTGTCCCAGCAGATCAAGCAGCTCGAGGACGAGCTCGGCGTGACGCTGCTGCAGCGGACCACCCGCCGCGTCGACCTGACGCCTGCGGGGGAGGCCTACCTCGTGCGCGTCCGGGCAATCTTGCAGGCGGTCGATGCCGCCGGTGACGAGGCGGTGCGGATCGGCAGCGGACTGGAGGGACGGCTGGTGATCGGCTGCGTGGGATCGGCGACCTACTCCCTCCTGCCTGCCCTCGCCCGCGCACTGCGCGAGCGGATGCCCGGAGTGGACTTCGCGTTCCGTGGCGAGATGCTCAGCCCCGACCAGCTCGATGCACTGCGCGACGGGTCGATCGACCTGGCGCTGCTGCGTCCCTTCCGGGAGCTGTCCGAGGACGCCCGCGTGACGGTGAGTCCGCTGCGGGAGGAGAGGTACGTCGTCGCGCTGCCAGAGGGACACCGCCCGGCCGGCCGTAGCAAGGTGCGCGTGGCAGACCTCCGCGACGAGGACCTGATCGTCCACTCCGGGCACGGGCGCTCCGCGATGTACGACGCCGTGTCGGCGCTGTGCCGCGACGCGGGGTTCGAACCGTCGATCCGCCACGAGGTCGCCGAGACCTCCACCCCGGTCACCTTCGTGGCGGCCGCGCTCGGAGTGGCGATCGTGCCCGAACCCGTGTCCGAGCTCGTCGTGGCCGGCGCGGTCTACCGGCCGCTGGTCAGCCGCGCGCGGATGGAGCTGGTCGCCGCGACTCGGGCGGATGACGAGTCCGCCCTGCTGGCCCGCGCGCTGCGCGTCCTCCATGCACAGGTCACGACGTGACCAGTGCGGGTGAGAGAGTCGCGCCATGGTGACGATCCACGAGAGTGCCGCGAGCAGGGTGGTGATCGGCCCGGGCGCGCTGGCCTGCGTCGGAGACGAGGTCGAGCGGGTCGGCGGAGCCCGCGTGCTGGTAGTCGCGACCCCCTCGGCGAGCGCTGGCGCCGACACCGTGGTCGCGGCGCTCGGTGATCGGGTTGCACTGCGCTTCGACCGGCCCGTGGCGCACACACCCGTCGCGGTGACCGACGAGCTCATGGCCGAGATCGGCGAGGACGCGGTCGACGTGGTCGTCGCCATCGGCGGCGGGTCGGCCATCGGGCTCTCGAAGGCGGTCTCGGCCCGGACTGGCATTCCCCGGGTCGCCGTACCGACGACGTATGCCGGCTCCGAGGTGACGCCGGTGCTGGGCGAGACCCGGGACGGGGTGAAACAGACCCGCCGCGACGCCGCACTCGTGCCGGGGACCGTCGTCTACGACCCCGAGCTCACGTTGTCGTTGCCGTTCGGGCTCACGCTCACCAGCTCGCTGAATGCGGTGGCGCACGCCGTCGAGGCCTTGTGGGCGCTGGACGCGACCGCGATGAGCGACGCGCTGGCGAGCGAGTCGGTCGCGCGAATCCCGGGCGCCCTGCCCGAGGTGCTTGTCGATCTCGGCGACGTCTCGGCACGAGGGCGGCTGCAGACCGGTGCCCGGCTCGCCGGGCTCTGTCTCGCCCAGACACAGATGGGCCTCCACCACCAGCTGGCCCACGCCCCGGGTGGGACGTTCTGACCTCCCGCACGCAGACCTGCACGCCCTGCTGCTCGCGCACGTGATGCGGTTCAACCTCCCGCACGCACCGGGCGTGACCGACTGATTGTCGCGCCTCGTCGGCGATGACCCGGTCGCGGTGGTCGAGGACCCGGCGCACCGCCTACGACGGTCCGACCACTCTTCGTGAGCTCGGCGTGCCCCGCCACGGGCTCGCTGCCGTTGCAGGACCGGGTGGTCGCGTCGCCGTACCCCAATCCACGGCCGGTCGAGAGAGGCCCGCTGCTCGACCTTCTGGAGACGGCCCGGGGCTGAGATCCGATCCCGGATCCCAGCCCCAAGGCCTGTCGAGGGCGACTCAGACCGGGGCGGCCACCTTGGACGGGCTCAGGTGCGAGACCGGGGAAGTCGGCCGCTGCCCGGCGTTGGTCGTTGCAGCGGGCCACCGCGAGGGAGGTCCAGAAGGCGCCGTGCCTGAGCGAGCCGGTCAGGAGAAGCTGGTGCGGCCACTGAGTCGCACCCGCCGGGCGTGGTCGGGAAGCTCGGCCGGGTCGCGACCGATGTCGGCCGCGATCTCCAGCAGGACGGGCACCACGTCCTTCTCGACGTCCTCGACGGTGTGCAGGCCCCGCGCGGTGGAGTAGGCCAGTGCGGCGACAACGGCGCCGGAGACGTCGCGGACAGGGACGGCGGCGGACAGGAAGCCCACCTCCAGCTCGCTGTCCACGATCGCGAAGCCGTCGCGGCGCACGTCGTGGAGGCGGTCACGGAACTCGATCGGGTCGGTGATCGTCCGCTCGGTGAGGCGGGGGAGCCCCTCCTCGAGGATGCGTTCCACGATCGACGCCTCGGCGTGGGCCGCGAGCACGCGACCCATCGAGGTGGCGTGCACCGGGAGCCCGGTGCCGACGTCGACGTTGAGGCTGAGCACACGGCGGAGGTGGACGCGGGCGACGTAGACGACGTCGATGCCGTCGAGCTGCGCCAAGGAAGCCGACTCACCCGTGCGCTCGGCGACGCGCACCGAGTGCGGTTGCGCGACCTCCACGACGCCGTGGGTGGCGGCGTAGTGCTGGCCGATCGTGAGGACGCGCGGCGTCAGGGTCCAGCGTGATCCCACCGGGGCGACGTAGCCCAGCTTCTGCAGGGTCAGCAGGATGCGCCTGATCGCGGGCCGGGAGAGCCCGGTGGATGCGGCCAGCTGCGCGGCGGTCGGCTCGGGAAGGTCGGCATCGAAGGCAAGGAGCACGGCGAAGCCGCGTTCGATGCTGGTGATGATGTCCCGTTCCGACACCTCGCTCATGTCGCCCCCTACGTCGATCGTGAATGAGTCGATAGCGAATGCGTACCAATACGGGTGATCTCACCCGTTGACTTCCGTTGTGACGGCCACCACAGTCTTCTGTACGCAGTTCGTACAAGTTGCACGCAGAGCGTACACCATGGAGGTGGGACCAATGGAGCCGAGGCACCTGCGGAACGCGTTCGGACAGTTCGCCACGGGCGTCACGGTGGTGACCTGCACCAACGCCGACGGTGAGCCGCACGGCGCGACCGTCAACGCGTTCACCGCCGTCTCGCTCGAGCCGGCCCCGGCGCAGGTGACCCTGAGTCGCAACGCCAAGGCCTGCGAGTACCTCGCCGGACAACCCTTCGCGATCAACGTGCTCGCGGCTGACCAGCCTCGACGTCGCCCGGCACTTCGCGGGCCGCCCGGCTGACCAGCCGCCCGAGTGGGTCGCTGGGCCGACGGCCCCACTGCTCGACGGTGCGGCGACGACGATCTCGTGCCGCCCGTGGCGCACCTACGACGGCGGCGACCACCTCATCATCATCGGCGAGGTCGAGGCGGTCGACCTGACCGACCGCGCGCCGCTGCTCTTCCACGGAGGGCAGTTCCGCTACCTCAGCCCGCGGCACGACTCGGGCGCCCGGCCTCCACTGGGGAGGGTCGCTCGACTGCCCTACCAGTGGCTGGTTCGACGCCGAGAGCTTCCGCCCGCTTCCCGAGGCCGCCCACCGCTGAGCGGTCCACCCACAGACCCGTTTCCCACCCAACCGGGAGAGAGAACGACATGACCCAGATCGACGACCACACAGAGGTGGAGCTGAAGGCTCCCGAGCCGGCCACCGCGACCCCCACCTCGGCGCCGATGACCGGCGACGAGTACATCGACAGCCTGAAGGACGACCGCGAGATCTGGATCTACGGTGAGCGGGTCAAGGACGTCACCGAGCACCCGGCCTTCCGCAACCCGATCCGGATGACCGCCCGGCTCTACAACTCGCTCCACGACGAGCAGCTGAAGAAGGACCTGTGGGTGCCGACCGACACCGGCAGCGGCGGCTGGACGCACCCGTTCTTCAAGACCCCGAAGACCACCGAGGACCTGCAGGCCGACCGCAAGGCGATCGAGCACTGGTCGCGCCAGACGTGGGGCTGGATGGGCCGCAGCCCCGACTACAAGGGCAGCTTCCTCGGCACGCTCGGCGGCTACCCGGAGTTCTATGCGCCGTACGAGGAGAACGCGAAGCGCTGGTACAAGGAGAGCCGGGGAGAAGGTCCTCTACTGGAACCACGCGATCATCAACCCGCCGGTCGACCGAAACCTGCCGCCGGACGAGGTGGGCGACGTCTTCATGAAGGTCGAGAAGGAGACGGACGCCGGCGTGATCGTCTCCGGCGCCAAGGTCGTGGCGACCGGTTCGGCGATCACCAACTACAACTTCATCGCGCACTACGGGCTCCCGATCAAGAAGAAGGAGTACGCCCTCGGTGTGCACGGTCCCGATGGACGCTCCCGGCGTGAAGCTGATCTGTCGCCCGTCCTACGGCATGCAGGCCGACACCATCGGCAGCCCGTTCGACTACCCGCTCTCGAGCCGGATGGACGAGAACGACACCATCTTCGTCTTCGACAAGGTGCTCGTGCCCCGGGAGAACATCTTCGTCTACGGCGACACCGAGAAGATCAACGGCTTCGCCATGCAGACAGGGTTCTTCCACCGCTTCACGTTCCACGGCTGCATCCGCCCGGCCACCAAGCTGGAGTTCATCGCCGGCCTGCTGCTCAAGGCGCTCGAGGCGACCGGCACCAAGGACTTCCGCGGTGTCCAGACCCGTGTCGGCGAGGTCATCGGCTACCGCAACACCTTCCGCGCCCCCGGCCGACGCGATGGCAGCCAACCCTGACCAGGGGACCCGGCGGCATGGTGCTGCCCAAGCTCGACTACGGGATGGTCTACCGCCAGCTGATGATCGAGATGTACCCCCGGGTCAAGGAGATCATCATGCAGGACGTGGCGTCCGGCCTGATCTACCTCAACTCCAACGCCGTGGACTTCAAGACCCCGGAGATCCGCCCCTACCTCGACAAGTACGTCCGCGGCTCCAACGGCATCGACGCGGTCGATCGCGTCAAGCTGATGAAGGCCCTGTGGGACGCCGTGGGCACCGAGTTCGGTGGCCGCCACGAGCTCTACGAGCGCAACTACTCGGGCAACCACGAGAACGTGAAGGCCGAGATCCTCTTCGCCTCCGAAGCGCAGGGCGAGGTCGAGAAGATGACCGGCTTCGCCGAGTCCTTCCTCGGCGAGTACGACCTCGACGGCTGGACCGTCCCTGACCTGATCAACCCGACCGACGTCAGCGTCATCCTCAACCGGAAGTGAGGCACCACCCATGACTGCCACCCAGCCATCACCCACCGCCGCCGGCTCCGGCGCCAACGCCAGCGAGAGCTTCAAGGCCGCGGCCAGCACGCAGGACGTCGCCGACACCCCGCCCGAGCGGGTCGCCGCGATCGTGACGTCGGTCCTCAAGGGGGTGCACGGCGCCATTGCCGAGCACGACGTCACCTATCCCGAGTTCCGGGCCGCCAAGGCGTGGCTGATGTCCGTCGGCGAAGGCGGCGAGTGGCCGCTCTTCATGGACGTGTTCGTCGAGCACGCCGTCGAGGAGCAGGTCGCGAAGTCCCAGACGGGGACCAAGGGCTCGATCCTCGGCCCCTACTTCCTGCCCGGCCGGGTCAAGCTCAGCTCGACCTGCCAGCTTCCCCGGCGCGACGACGAGCAGGGCACCCCGCTGGTGCTCGAGGGCCGGGTGCGTGACACCGACGGGACGCCGCTCGCGGGCTCCGAGGTCGACGTCTGGCACGCCGACTCCGACGGCTACTACTCCGGCTTCGCGCCGCACGTGCCGGACGGCAACCTGCGCGGCGTGGTGGTCACCGACGCCGAGGGCAGGTTCGAGATCAACACGATCCAGCCTGCGCCGTACCAGATCCCGCACGACGGGCCGACCGGTCAGCTGATCGGAAGCGGCCGGCTGGCACCCGTGGCGGCCCGCGCACCTGCACATCCGGGTGCGTGCCGAGGGGCACCGGCCGATCACGACGCAGCTCTACTTCGCCGGTGGTGACTACCTCGACTCCGACGTCGCGGAGGCCACCAAACCCGAGCTGGTCATCGACCCGCAGGACGACGGCACCGGCACCCGCCGCAGCACCTACGACTTCGAGCTCGAGCCCGAAGCCTGACCACCTGATCCACCCCGGTGGTCGGAGAGTCCCTCCGGCCGCCGGGGTCACCCAGCACCACCGGGCATGCACCCGAACGTGAGACCGATGACCGTTCTGACCCTGACCGCCCCTCTCGCGCGGCACCTGACCGCATGGCCCGACCCCGACCAGCTCGCAGCCGGCTCGGTCGTCACGATGGGCGTCTTCGACGGCTTCCACCGTGGGCACCGGGCGCTCGTCCAACGGGCCCGCACGCGGGCCGCCGGGCTTCGGCTGCCGTCCGTGCTGCTGACCTTCGACCCGCACCCGTTGCTGGTCACCTGTCCCCGAGCGGGCACCACGCCAGCTGCTGAGCGTCGACGAGCGTGTCGATGCCGCCCTCGACCTCGGCATCGACCACGTCCTCGTCCTGCCCTTCGACCGCGAGACGGCCGCGACCTCCGCGGAGGAGTTCATCCGCGCGGGGCTCGTCGAGCGACTGCACGCGCGTCACGTCGTGGTCGGGGAGAACTTCCGCTTCGGCCGTTGTGGCGCCGGTGACCCGGACTTCCCGGCCGCGTCCGGCGAGTTCTTCGGCTTCGCCGTCGACGCGATGCCACTGGTGCGGCACGGCGGGCGGGTGTGCTCCTCGACCGAGGTCCGCGGCCTGCTCGCCGACGGTGACACGGCGACCGCTCGTCGCCTGCTCGGCCGGTCCGCGGGACGCGTGATTAGCAGCGATTCAGCGTCGCTGTAACCTCGGCCTGAGCGTCTCGCGCATGGGTCTGAGCGCCCGAAGCATTCCGTGACGCTCGCTCCGTGGCCATGCTCGGAGCATGACCTCGGCACTCCTCAACCCGACCATCCCGGGTCGCGACCGTGACCGCCGGCCTCACTGCCGGATTCCTCGCGGCCTTCGCCCACACGGTGATGCCGGCCCTCGCGAGCTCCGATGACGCCGCGTTCGTCGTTGGCTTCGTGGCCCTCGACAAGGCCGTCAGCAACCCCCGGTTCATGGTGCCGTTCACCCTGACCCCGGTGCTGGTGGGGGTCGCGACGTTGTTGGCCTTCGTCGACGGTCAGCGGACTGCCGGCGTGCTGCTGACCTTCGCCCTTGCGCTGGCCGTCGCCACCGTGTTGATCACGGGTGTCGTGCACCTGCCGCTCAACGCGGAGATCGGCGACGTCGTCCTCGACTCCGGGGACCTCGCCGCGGCCCGTTCCCGGTTCGAGGAGCGCTGGGTGCGGTGGAACGTCGTCCGCACCGTCACCTCGACCGGCTCCCTCACCCTCCCGGCAGCCCTGCTGCGAGTCCACTGATCACCGAAAGGTCCTTCTCATGTCCCTCCACCTCACCGTCTTCGGCGCCACCGGCTCCGTCGGTCGCCACGTCGTCAGCCGGGCCCTTGCCGAGGGCCATCGCGTCACCGCCTTCACCCGCAACCCCGAGACCATCGAGCCGGCCGACGGCCTCCGAGGTGCTCGGGGGGCGACGTGCTCGACCCGGTGGCCGTGAAGGCGGCCGTCGAGGGTCGCGATGCGGTCATCGTCGCTCTCGGTGACGGCCGACGCGGCGCCGTACGCGAAGCAGGCAGCGCGCGCCGTCGTCGAGGCGATGGACGCGACGGGCGTACGGCGACTGGTGTGCCAGTCCACGCTCGGGGCCGGCGACAGCCGGGGCAATCTCAACTTCGTCTGGAAGCGGCTGATGTTCGGGCTGCTCCTGCGCAAGGCCTATGCCGACCACCAGCGGCAGGAGGAGGTCGTCCGCGCGAGCACGCTCGACTGGACGCTTCTCCGGCCGTCCGCTTTCACCGACGGACCGGCGACCGGCGCCTATCGCAGCGGGTTCGGCCCGGACGACCGCAGCACCACCTTGAAGATCTCCCGGGCGGACGTCGCACACGCCCTGCTGGCCCACGCGGTCGACGGCGCCGACGCGGGTCGGGCCGTCGCGGTGTCCTACTAGCCTGAGGTCGTGGACATGCTGGAGGTGCTGCTCGAAGGGCCTCGGGCGCGAGGAGCGTTCCTGCTGCGGTCGCTGCTCGACCCGCCGTGGAGCCTGCGCATCGAGGACGAGGCGGCGCTCGCCGTGGTCTGCGTGACGCGCGGTGACGCCCGGCTGGTCACGGACGTGGGGGAGCTGCACCACCTGCGGACCGGAGATCTCGCGATCGTGCGCGGTCCCGGCCAATACACCGCCTGTGACGACCCGGAGACCCCGCCCAACGTGGCGATCGGTCCCGGCGGTCAGTGCACAAGCTCGGCCGACGGCAGCCCGCTCGCCGAGGTGTGGGGACGTGGTGTGCGCACCCGGGGACCCGGCGTCAGGGGCGACACGGTCCTGCTCACCGGCACCTACGAGCACGCGGGCGAGACGGGCCGCCCGCTGCTCGCCGCTCTCCCGGACGTCGTGGTGCTGTCACGCGAGGACTGGTCGTCGGCGTTGCCGGACCTGCTGGCCCGGGGAGGCCACGATCGATGCTCCCGGCCGGGCCGTCGTGCTGGATCGCCTGCTCGACGTCCTGCTCATCTCCGCCCTGCGGGCCCGGGTTCGCGAGCCGCGCGGACGAGGCGCCGGGCTGGTATCGCGCCCAGACCGACCCGGTGGTCGGCGCCGTCCTCGGTCTTCTGCACGCGGCGCCCGACCACGCCCGGACGGTCGTCGAGCTGGCCGAACGCGCCGGCGTCAGCCGGGCCGCTCTCGGCCGTCGCTTCACCGACCTGCTCGGGCAGCCGCCCATCGCCTACCTCACCCAGCACCGGCTCCCGGGTCGCGGCCGACCTGCTCCCCGGAGTCGGACGCCACGCTGCCGTCGATCGCGCGCCGCGTCGGCTACGGCAGCCCCTTCGCCCTCAGCGCGGCCTTCAAGCGCGAGTTCGGTCGCAGTCCGCAGGAGTATCGGAACGGCGGGTCACCTCAGTCCGAGCTCGCCACGCGTGTGGGTGGCTCGTGACGGGCCACCCGGTCGCCGCCATGACGAGCGGTGAGTGGTGCCGGGACGGGCCGGAACTTGCCGCGCTGCGTGCATGCTGCGGGGACGCGCTCGACCGTTTCAACGCGAGTCCCTCCCACCGCGATGGCTGGGAGCGGGCGCTCCCCATCGACATCGGGGAGAACGCGTGGCTCGCAGCCGGCGTCATCGTCGGTCCCGGCGTCACCATCGGCCGCAACACCGTCGTCGGTGCCGGGAGTCTGGTGCTCTCCGACCTCCCCGATCACGTCGTCGCGGCGGGCAGCCCGGCCGTCGTGCTCCGGAAGACGCCGGTCGAGCCCTGACCTCGACCCGATCGTGATCCGGCGGTGCGTCGCCAGCTCCCCGTGCGCTGTCAGCGTCGGCCGGGTGAGCGCGTCAGCGTGCCGTAGGCGAACGCGACGAGGTAGTCGTTGAGCTCGTGTGACGCCCTCTCGGCGGCTTCTGCCTGCTCGGCCACGATCGCCCTGAGCAGCACCGAGTGCAGGGTCGATCCGGACTTGATCTCGGCCGCCTCGTCGACGACGTGGGTGAACCAGAATCGTCGGGAGAGCCCCTGCAGCGGGGCCATCGCGTCGGCGAGGTATTCGTTGTGGGCGCCGGTGGCGATCAGCTCGTGCGTGCCGCGGACCGTTTCGGCGTACTCACGAAGCGTGAAGGTGTTGACGTCGAGCCGGTCAGCCATCGTTGTCATGGCACCGCGCTCGTCCGCGGTGGCTCGCTCGCACGCGAGCCGGACCGCGAGCGACTCGAGCACCCGTCGCAGCTCGAGCATGCGCAGCTGCGCCTCGATCGAGGTCGGCGGGATCAGCACGCCCTTGTTGGGGTGGATCTCCACCATCCGGTTGCGTGAGAGCTGCTGCAGTGCCTCGCGCACGGGGGTGCGACCGAGGCCGGTGCGTTCCATCAGAACGGCCTCGGAGACCAGCGATCCCGGCTCGAGCTCTTGGAACACGATCATGCGCTCGAGGTCGTGATAGGCCTGCGCTGCTTTGCCGGGCGTGGTCATCGGACCCCCTTTCTGTGGTGATCCTAGGTGTCGGGGGAGTGCGTGGGAGCAGGGGGCGCGAGGATCGTGCTGTGAAATCCGTTGCCGCCAAACCCTTGATATGTAACCAATATATTGGTTGTATACGAGGTGTCCACCCCTGAGACCCGGGTCACACGCCCGTCCGCGGCGTCGCCCTCCGAGCGAAAAGAGATGTCATGCCCCCGACATCGAGCATCGAGCAGCGTTCGATCGACTTCATCCCGGCCGAGGAACGGCACGGCACGGCTCGCAGCCTGCTGTTCGTCTGGTTCGCGGCCAACACCTCGATCACCGCGGTGGTGACCGGTGCGCTGTTCGTGATCCTCGGCAACTCAGCGCTGTGGTCGATCCCGGCCATCGTGATCGGCAACATCGCGGGCGGATTCTTCACCTCACTGCACTCGGCGCAGGGGCCGCGCCTCGGCGTCCCGCAGATGATCCAGAGCCGTGCGCAGTTCGGCTACTTCGGCGCGATCCTGCCGCTGGTGCTGGCGCTGATGATCTTCCTCGGCTTCTACGCCACCGGCCCGGTGCTCGGCGGGCAGGCGATCGCCGACCTCCTCCACGTCTCGCAGCAGGTCGGGTCGGTCATCTTCGCCCTGATGTCGACGACGCTGGCCATCTTCGGCTATCGCCACATCCACCGCTTCTCGCACTTCGCCGCCGTCCTCAGCGGCCCGGGTCTTCCTCGGTCTGTTCGTCAAGATCCTCGGCGACCCCGCGCTGGGCGACGTGCTGGACAACGGCGCCTTCGCGCTCGCTCCCTTCATCCCGGGCGTATCGCTGGCCGCCTCGTGGCAGCTGACGTTCGGTCCCTACATCGCCGACTACTCGCGCTACCTGCCCGCAAACACGCCCAAGTCGGCCACCATCGGCTGGACGTTCCTCGGCAGCGTCCTTGGCGCCTCGCTGGCGATGACGCTCGGCGCCTTCGTCGCCGCCCTCGGCGGCGATGCGTTCCCTGGCCAACCGGGTGGGCTACCTCGCCGACCTGGGCGGGGTCTTCGGCCCGGTGATCCTGCTGGCCGTGATCGCCGGCAAGCTCACGGGCAACACCTTGAGCTCGTACGGCGGCTACATGTCGGTCGCCACCATCGTCACCAGCCTGACGCGTCAGTCCCGCATCGAGCCGCGCCACCGCGCGATCTACGTCGGCGTGATCTCGGCCGTCGCCCCGGCCATCGCGCTGGCCGCGACCGACAACTTCCTCGGCTCCTTCACCGACTTCCTGCTCTTCCTCCTCTACTTCATGACCCCGTGGTCGGCGGTCAACCTCGTCGACTACTACTGGGTGCGACGCGAGAAGTACGACGTCGCCGCGCTCTTCGACGCGGACGGCATCTACGGGAGGTTCAACAGGGGTGCCTTCGTCGCCTACGCCACCGGCGTACTGATCCAGATCCCCTTCATGCACAGCACCCTCTACACCGGTCCTGTCGCGAACTGGCTCGGTGGCGCCGAGGTCGCTCCGGGTGATCGGCCCGGTCGTCTCGGGCGGCCTCTACTACCTGTTCGCCACGAGGTCCCACACGACCATGCGCGACCAGCGACGCGTCCACGCGCACCGCTGACCGACCCTTCGATCGCAAGGACCCACGATGAAGTACGACCCCGCCTCCGAGAAGAGCCCGTTGCCCTTCTCCCCGTTCAAGAGCTGCACAGTGCCCCGCCCGATCGGTTGGCTCTCGAGCGTCAGCCCGGACGGTGTCGAGAACCCGGCGCCGTACAGCCAGTGGCAGAACCTCACCTTCGACCCGCCGATGGTGATGTTCTCCGCCAACCAGTATCCCGACGGGCGACGCAAGGACACAGTGCTCAACGCCGAGCAGTCCGGCTGGTTCGTCTGGAACATGGCCACCTATGACCTGCGCGAGGCGGTCAACACCAGCGCGATGGCGCTGCCGCCGGAGGAGAGCGAGTTCGACCGGGCGGGGATCACCAAGCGCTATGCCGACCGGCGCCGGTGCCGATGGTGGCCGAGAGCCCGGTCCACTTCGAGTGCCGCTATCTCTCCACGCACCGGATGGTGGGGGACTCCAACGTCGGGACCATCGACATCGTCTTCGCCAAGGTGGAGCGCATCCACATCAACGACACCGTCATCACGCCCGAGGGCAAGCTCGACATCCCCAAGATCCGTCCGATCGCCCGCATGGGCTACTACGACTACGCCGTGGTGACCGACACCTTCGAGATGCGCATCCCCGGTGCCTCCGAGGACGAGGCGCTCGGCCTCGCTGGTCAGTCGGCCTGACACGGCCCACGCACTTCCTTGGGTGCCCCGCGTGTGCAACGGGGCTGGTCCGGCCACCCTCTTCCCCCCGGGAGGGTGGCCGGACCTGATCCGTCTCGCCCGGCCGCCCCGCTCCGGTCTACCGTCGACGTATGCCGAATCGCCTCAGGACCGCGACGTCGCCGTACCTCCTCCAGCACGCCTCCAACCCGGTCGACTGGTGGGAGTGGAGCCCGGATGCGTTCGCCGAGGCGAAGCGCCGCAACGTCCCGATCCTCTTGAGCGTCGGGTACGCCGCCTGCCGCTGGTGCCACGAAAGGGCGGCCATGCTCAGGATTTGGCCCGAAACTGCAAAACCGCAGGTCAGCAGCACGGCGCCGTCTTCGAGGCTCACCATGGTGAGCGAAGATTCGGCGCCGTTTGCTGTTGCTGGTCGCGTTGGTGGCGGCACAGACTGACGTTGTTCGTCGTGGTCGACCCCGTTGCCTCTGTGGTGCCTGTGAGCCTGAAGGTCAGCATGCGGGCGGAGGGCTTCCACGGGAACCGTGGATTGGTGCCGTAGAGCCCGTGCGTCAGACTTTCGTTTCTCCCTGCCCTCCCCGCGACGGACGCCGTGAGTCCGTGCGAGAAGGAGACCGAGATGGAAGTCGTGCACCCGCGGTGTGCGGGGATGGACGTGTCGAAGAAGGACGCCAAGGTATGTGTCCGAGTCGCCGGAGCCGGGCGGCGCAAGACAGTCGAGACCGTCACGACACGGGGGTCGGTGACCGGTCAGATCCCGGCGCTGCGTGAGCATCTGGTCGCCGAGCACGTCACGTGTGTGGTGATGGAGGCGACCGGGGACTACTGGAAGCCGTTCTACTATCTCCTCGAAGACCTGCCCGGCGTCGAGGTGATGCTGGTCAATGCGCGCCATGTCAAGACCGTGCCCGGTCGCAAGAGCGATGTCGCTGACGCGACTCGGCTCGCGCAACTCGGCGCGCACGGCCCGGTGAGGGCCTCGTTCGTGCCGCCCCGAGCCGATCCGGCAACTGCGGGACCTGACCCGAACGCGGACCGCGATCACCGGGGAGCGAGCTCGTGAGGCCCAGCGACTGGAGAAGCTGCTGGAGGACTCCGGGATCAAGTTGTCGGCTGTCGCATCCGACATCCTCGGTGTGTCCGGCCGGGCGATGCTTGATGCGCTGATCGCCGGTGACCACGACCCCGCGGCGCTTGCCGATCTGGCCAAGCGCCGGCTGCGGAACAAGATCCCCGAGCTGACCGAGGCGTTGAACGGGCGGTTCAACGAGCATCACGCGTTCTTGGTCCGAGTCCATCTGGACCTGATCGACCGGCACACCGACGCGATCGACAAGCTGACCTCCCGGATCGAGGTGATGATGGAGCCCTTTCAGGGATTCCACGACCTGATCTGCACCATCCCCGGCATTAGCACCCGTACCGCCGACGTCGTCGTGGCCGAGACCGGTGCGGATATGTCGCGGTTCCCGTCCGCCAAGCACCTCGCGTCCCGGGGCCGGGACGACGCCCGGCAACAACGAGTCCGCCGGGAAGGTGAAGTCCAGCAAGTCGCGGCCGGGCAATCCCTACCTGCAAGGAGCGCTCGGCGCGGCAGCGATGGCATGCGCGCAGAACCCGCGCACCTACTACGGCGCCCGCTACCGACGCATCGCGAGCCGGCGGGGACCCAAGAAGGCCAACGTCGCGATCCAGCACTCCATGCTCATCGCGATCTGGCACATGGGCACCACCGGAACCCTCTACGACGACCCGGGTGGCGACTACTTCACCCGACTCAACCCCGGCCGAACCAAGAAGCGTGCCATCCACCAACTCGAGGCGATGGGCTATCGCGTGACCCTCGACAACGTGTCCTGAAAGCCCTGACGCGAAGACCCAACCCGCTCGGGGTGAATCTTCGCGTCAGAGGCACTATTTCGGATCACGCCGGTCTCGACGGGTTTCGCCGTTTGACACCGATTCCGGACGAGTTTGCATCGGAGTTTGTATCACTCGCGGCCCCATCACTGTCAGCCAGTGGTGGTCGATCTCGGCGTCCGATGGCCTTCTACTTGAGGACCGCTGAGTCAGGACTTCGAGGTCGTGCCCGGGCGGGAAAACATGTGTCCTCGTCGCCGACTTGTGGAACATGTCGCAGTCCTTGAATGTCACTCAAGGCCCTGAGAGGAACATTGTTGGACGGAAGCGGAAAACTTCGTCGGTGCCGCAGGGTGCTGGGCACGCCGCCACTCAGCCGGCAGTCTCTGAAGACCGCTTCAGGGACGGTACGCCCTTGGGCAGCTTGTCGTGGTGCTCGATTGAGTCCTTCGCGAGCTCGGCCAAAGCCGCTCGGCGCTCGCTTTGGGCCGGAGGCGGCGGGTTCCGCTTGTGCTTGGTCAGTTGGTAGTCCTCGACCCAGTTCTTTGAGCTCAGCCATGTTCCGTTCGCCGACTTCTGCGCGCGCAGGCGGCCGCGCTCTGCCGCGGCTCTGAGCGCAACAACGCTGATGCCCGACTTCGGATCGGCGAGGCTAGCGATCGGCACCAGTCGAGCGGGGCCTGCAACCGCGGGCACGACGAAGCGGTAAAGGTTGCTGGTGACCGCACGGGCGATGAGTTCGCCGAGGGGGCCATATTCGCCGATATCCGCCTTGCGCATGGCTCGGAGGTACTTCGCGCGCTCGTTCTTGAAGACGATCGCCGGCGGGTAGCCCGGGCGGACCAGCAGGAGGTTGAGGAGGAGGCGCCCGGTTCGGCCGTTGCCGTCGAGGTAGGGGTGGATCTTTTCAAAGTCGTTGTGTGCCTTAGCAAGACGCTCCGGGAAAGGCAGCTCGCTGGGGTCGCGGAGCTGGTTTACCTGCTCGACCCAGTCGGTCATCCGATGAACCACCTCGGGGAACTGCGGCGGTGTCATGCCCTCGGGGAACGGCTGGATGTCGTGCCGGCGCCAGTTGCCGGGGGTCTCGGCCGGCGTCGCGTGGGGATGTGGGGCGACGTTCCAGACAGGAGTCATCGCTTCGTAGTGGACTGTGCGCACCTCCCGGATGCTGAGCAGGTCTCCTGTGGTCCAGTCTCCGGGGGCCATGGCCCGGCCGTAGACCCACTTGGCGGCCGCGCTGCAGCCGATGACCTCCATGTACTCCTTGAGTTCCTTGGAGCCGACGGCGCGGCCCTCGTCGAGGAGTTTGCGGACTTCGTTGAGGATCAGGGTGTTGCCCTCCAGTGCCGTGGAGTGATGCGCCTCCCCGGTGCCACAGGTCGTCCCAGATCTCCTCGGCTTCGGCTGGTGCGGGCAGGCCGCCGAGACGTGTCCGAAGGTCGTCGATCGCCTCGTCCAACTGCGTGTAGATGGTCTGTCGCGTTGGCCGTCCGCGAGCCATGGGTGCCTCTTCCGTCGGAGCAAAGTCAAGTTGTTGAGTTGAGCTGAAACTAAATACAACACAACAACTTAGGGCCAGCGTACGCGAAGTTGTTGAGGTTCGGCGGATCTAAATGCAACACAACAACTTCGGGTCGCCCAAGGTGTTGCACATATGCAACGCTGACGTAAATCCGCCCAGTTTGATGTGCAGGTGCCAGCATCTGCCGGGCCCCGTCTGGGCTAGCGGCTCTGGCTTGCCGTGAAGGCGCAGCCGGGGGAGAGACCGAGCCTCGCGAAGATGTTCGCGGCGGGGCAGAAGCCGGTCAGGCTGGACTGGAGCAGGTTGAGCCCGACGAACGTGCTGAGGAGCAGCCACCGAGTCGAGACCGGGGCGGTGAGCAGCACGCTGATCAGGATGATGGTGCCGGCCATGGCGAGGACTGCTCTGTCGATGTTCATCGGGTTCCTTCGTTCTGGCCCGGGATCCGGCGGAGCCAGGATGGGCCCGTGTGGGTGTCGTCCCGGTGGCCGGGGCACCACTGGTCGGCGGGGACGCGGGCCTTGACACGGGCGACGTGGGCGCCGCAGCCGGACCACGTGGGTTTTCCGCAGGTGCGGCATCGGGTGGGGTTGCACATGGCTGGGTTCCTTTCAGGCCGGCTCGACGCCGGACTCAGCTTGTTCGGCGAAGCTGCAGAACGCGTCGTACGCCCCGGGGCCGTAGATGGTGGCGGGGCCGCCCTTCATCAGGAAGGTGACGCCGATGGCTTCGGCGGCTTCCGGCGGCTGGCACCAGCTCGTGCTGCCGCCCGGGCATGTGAGGCGATGCAGCCGTCGCAGCCCTCGACGACGCCGATCGCCAGAGCGATCAATTCTTTGGTCTTCACGTCGAGTTCGCCGGGGGTGAACGCGGCCTTGTGGAGTTCGCCGAAGCCCTTGTAGACGTCCGGGATCGCACGACGGAGTTCGCGGTGCAGCGGCGCCAGCCCGGTCAGGACATCGGAGCCGTGCTCGGTGTGGGTCGTGGTTGTCATTGCGTGTTCCTCTCGTGGGACTTGCGATCGGGGAAGCGTCGGACTCACTCGTGGGCGAAGCGGATCTTCGGCAGGATCCGGGTCAGCCAGTTCGGGGCCCACCAAGCGGCGCGTCCGGTCAGGCGGAGCAGGACGGGCAGCAGGATGAGGCGGACCGGGGAAGGCGTCGAGGAGGACCGCGATGCCGAGGATGATGCCCATTTCCTTGGGGGGCAGTGGGCCGGCCGGGGCGAAGGTGAAGAAGACCGCGACCATGACCGCGCCGGCCGCGAAGATCACTCGGCCGGAGTGGGCGACGGCGCCGACCATGGCCTCGTGGGGGTCTCGGCTGTGCTCGTAGTGTTCCTTGGCGGAGGCCAGCAGGAAGACGGTGTAGTCCATCGCGATCGCGAAGATCATTGCGAAGAAGAACACCGGTGCCCACGCGTCGAGGAAGCCCCGGGATTCGAAGCCGAAGAATCCGGCGCCCCAGCCTTCCTGAAAGACCAGACGGGCGACTCCGAACGCGGCGGCGGTCGAGAGCAGGCTCACCAGGGGTGCCGAGCAACGCGATCAGTGGTGCCCGGAGGGCAACCAGTAGCAGCAGGAAGCCGAGCGCCGGGATCACGCCGATCACCAGTGGGGTGGAGTCGTCGAGCTGGGTCTTGAGGTCAAGGTTCTCTACCGCAGCGCCGCCGACCACTGCTGTTGAGGGCAGGTCAGTGCGGAGGCGGTCGACGGTCTTCGACAGTGCCGGGTCGGACGGGTCGACGGTCGGGACGGCCTCGGATGAGCACCGGGCGCGAGCTGTCTGTGGCCGGAGCGGCAGGCATGGCGCCGGCGATCCCGGCGTCAGCGTTGACGACAGCGGTGGCTTCGTCGGCCCGGGGCCTGCTTGACGATAATCTGCAGGGTGCCGGGGGCGCCCGGCCCGAAGCTCTCCCGGACGAGGTCGTAGCCGATTCGGGCCGAGGCCTCCTCGGGCAGCACCTTGATGGATGGCATGGCGGTCTTCAGGCCGAAGATCGGTGCGTCCAGTGCGATCAGGACGATCAGAGAGCCCAGTCCCCAGACCAGCGGGCGCTTCCAGAGCATTTCTCCCCGGGCCTCAAACCGGGCGGAGCGGTGCTCGCCCCGGTGGACCCACGGCAGCGAGAACTTGTTGATCCGCTCATCCAGCTTGAACAGGACTAGGGGCAGCAGGGTCAGCGTGGCGGCCAGCACGAACAGGACCGCGAGCATGATGCCGCCGGCCATCGAGCGGAATGACGGTGAGGGGACCAGCATCACTGCGGACAGTGAGATCAGCACGGTGGCTCCGGAGAGGAGCACGGCCTTGCCGGCGGTGTCCATGGTCTCCGCGATCGCCCGGCGCGGTGATTCATGCGACCCCATTCGGGCAGCGCGGTAGCGCACGACGAGGAACAGTGCGTAGTCGATGCCCAGCGCGAGGGCGAACATCATCGCGAAGTTCATCGCCCAGATCGAGACCGGGATGAACTGGCTGATCAGCACCCGGGGAACCGGCCGAGGCGACCAGGGCCGGAGAGTGTCAGGATCAGCGGGAGGCCGGCGGCAACGAGGGCCCCGAAGGCGAGGACCGGGATCGCCAGCGTGATCGGCCGGGAGACCATTTCCGACTTCAGCATCGCGCTGAGGTTGGCCTCGTTGAAGTCCGACCACAGCAGCGATGCTCCGGTGGGGTTCACGCTCACGCCGTCGCCGGACAGATCCTGCAAGGGGCCCTTGACGTCGTCGGCGACCCGGACCATTTCGTTGGTGTCTACGGCCGCACCGGCCAGCAGGACGGCGGTCTTGCGCGCCTGGCTCAAGGTAGCGCCGGGCTGCGGCTGGACGACCTCGGCGATTCGAGGGTCGGCCTCGAGCAGTGCGGTCGCCTCGGGCCGGGACCTTCGCGCCGGGCCCTTCGGTCACCGGACCGTCGGTGGAACGGACGACCACCCGGATGGCGGAGCTGGCGTTTCCGCCGAAGTGGTCACGGGCAAGTTCGCGGGCCGCAACGGACTCGGAGCCATCGGCCTGCCAGCCAGCGCCGGAGAGCTCGCTCTCGACCCGTGGCGCGAAGGCGCCGAGCCCGACGATGAGCAGCAACCAGACTGCGGCCGTCGTACGACGTCGGCGGGTCACCCACACGCCAAGTCGACCGAGCGGACCGGGGTGGAAGCCGATCTCGGGATCGACGGCGGAATGGAAGGCGCTGGACTCTGTGGCAGTCATGAATCGCTCTCTTCGGAAAGGGATGAGACATACCCTAGGGGGTATATGCTTGGCTAGTCAAACACCCCGGGGGGTATTCTGATTCCGACCGCATCAAATACGCAGGAGGCAGCCCGAATGAGCAGCTACACGATGGCCACGACCGTGTTTCGAGAATTCCCCGAGACCGTCGAACTGGTCCGGGCCGCCTTGGTCGAGCAGGGGTTCGGGATCATCACCGAGATCGACATGAGCGCCACCTTGAAGGCCAAACTCGATGTGGACATGCCCCCGCAGGTGATCCTTGGCGCGTGCCGGCCGGTTCTTGCTCATCAAGCCCTGCTGGCGGACCCGTCCATCGCGACCCTGCTGCCCTGCAACGTGGTCGTGCGCAGCATCGACACGAGGACCACTACGGTCGAAGCGTTCGATCCGGCCTTCCCGGCCGCGATGGCAGACAGTGACGCTGTCCGAACCGTCGCAACCGATGCCCGCGAGCGCCCGGCCAACATGCTCGAAACAATCACGAAGGAAGGCTGAGAACATGCAACTCGATACCGACGCGATGAAGCCGGTCATCAACCGGATCAAGCGTGCGCAGGGTCAGCTGGCCGGAGTGGTTCGGATGCTCGAAGAGGGCCGCGACTGCGAAGACGTCGTCACCCAACTCGCCGCCGTCTCCAAGGCCCTCGATCGGGCGGGCTTCGCAATCGTCGCCACCGGACTCCAGCAATGCATCACCGAGGGCGGCGCCGACAGCCTCGACGTCAAGAAGATGGAAAAGTTGTTCCTGTCCTTGGCCTAGAGGTCAGCTGAGTTCGCTCTGTGTCGTCCGACTCGTGACGAGCTGGACGACTACCGTCAACGCCCTCAACTCGGCATCATGCGCAGGCGTCGTGGTTCTCAAGAGGTGACCCTTTCCGCAGCGACGGCGGCCATGTCTAACCGCCCGTTCGAGGCTGATGGGTCACTGGTGGTCATACCGCGCTGATTGCTTGTCAGGCGCCGCCGGGCTTTTAGGCAGTCCGTCGACGCCGCTTGGGCTGGGGGAGTAGATCGGTGATGGTTACGTCCTCCCGCCCGGCGCAACAAGGGCCGCCAGCGCTGCCTCGGCCAATGCCATGCGCTTTTCCTCCCGGGCCAAGAGCTGGTCGAGCCGCCAACGATCGGGGTGGGTCATTACGGGGAGCGGGGACGAGCGTGCGGTCCTTGAGGTTCTGATAGCCCTTGGTCTTCCCCCAGTCGTAGCGACGGATCACGTCGCTGGCGTGGAGGAAGACGTGGTGGTGCTCACACCGCCTTCGGCCGGCCGATGACGGGCTGAGAGGCGAGCCGCTGCGCCCGGATGTAGCGCCGCAGGTCGCCGACCGTGGTGTAGAGCCGCCGGCCGATCTTGAAGAACTCCGGGCCGGTGCCCGTCTGTCGCCACCAGCGGACCGTGTTGACCGGGGTCATCAGGATCTCGGCGACGTCGTCGAGCGTCAGCAGCTCGTCCTCGTGGCGGGCGTGGAAGGGGATCTCGGTGTTGTTGTGCATGGTTTCCTCCCCGGTTGGGCGGGGTCCGGGTGATCCGCTGCTGACAGGTAGGTGTGCGGGCTCTGCCAACCAAAGGGCCAAATACGCCCAGCCTGAAGGTCGCGTCGCGGATCCCGGAGGCCGCCGGGTTCGATCTCAACCTTCGGGTCCACATCGACTGGAAGGAACACCACCCGACAGGCATCGTGGCGTTCTGGGCGCCGAACATCCTGTGGAGTGTCGAGACGCCGGACTGCTTTGCGACGCTGGCGATCCCCGACTTGATCCGCAACACCGGCATGCGGGACTGGGACATTCGCGACCGCGAGCAGCGCAAGGGCGTCTACGAGCAGCTGATCCGTCGAGGGCTCCCTCAGCAGATGATTCGCTGGATGGATGGCGCATTGCTCGTCGATGTGTGGGACGAGCTCGATCTGCCAGACCCGGTCCGCGAAGCCCGGAAGTGGCCCATCCGTTTGGCGGTCGAGCCGATGAGACCCGACGCGTTGTCCTTCGGGGAGGACCCCGACCTCACCTCGACCGCGTGGATCCGTGGATACGAGCCGTTGCCCCCACCTCCGCCACCGCCCCCGCCGAGGCGGACACGTTTCGACCCGCGGCCGCCGCCGTAGGCCCTCGCAGCTCAGAGACCGAGACCGGGGCCGGAGCCCGACGACCTCGCCGGCGGGCAGAGGGCGAGGTCCGGCTCCGGTCGTCTCGTGGCCGCCGACGTCCGACGGGAGTAGCGGAGTCACTGCCCCTAACCCTCCAAACCAGCTTGCTCCACAATTGAGCAGATCGAGCGTGAGCTCGCGAGCGACTGACGCGCGACCCCAACCCCTGCTGACATTTTGCTGTGGCGACGAGTGACGTGAGCGTGTGGGAGTCATGCGCGCTTGCGTGGGTCGGGGAATCCGAGGCTGACGTATCCGGGCGCTCGCTTGGTAAGCGCGGCGGCGAGCACGGGTACTTCGATGTCGTGATAGTCGTGGACTTCGGCCGTCTGCTTGCCGGGATAGGCGCGGAGGATGCGGCCTGCGTACTGAACGAGGCGCCCCTTGAACGAGACGGGTCCCGCGAGGAAAAGGGCGTCGAGGGGGGGGCAGTCGAAGCCTTCACCGACGAAGTGGCCTGTCGCCACGACGAGGAGCGGCGCACCCTCGTCAGATGGCATCAGCCGATCGTTGGCTGCGGCGCGTTGTTTTGCGCCCATGCCGCCCTTGAGGACGACGGGGTCCAGTCCCTGTTCGGTGAGCGCTGCGGCGAGGTGGTCGACGTGGCCGGTCCGCTGGGCGAGGACGAGGCAGTGTCGACCGCGACCAAGGGCATCTACTACGTCGGTGAGGATCTGTTCGTTGCGTGCACGGTCTTCGGCGAGCGCGATGGACTCCTGCGATGGCGCCCGGCACGGACAGATCGACGGGGTTATCCAGTTGGAACTGGGTGGCGTGGACGACGAGCACGGGGCGGGGTCGGTCGGCACTGGCGCCTTCGAGCGTGTCAGGGTCGGCGTGAGTGAAGGTGTGGCGTACGGGGCCGAGCTGGAAGCCGATCAGGTCGTCGAGGCCGTCGCGTCGGTAGGGGGTCGCGGTGAGCCCGACCCAGTAGCGGGCGGGGACGGCACGGACGGCGGCCTCGAACGCGGCTGCCGGCACGTGGTGGCACTCGTCGACGATGACTTGGCCGTAGGCACCCAGCTTGACGGCAAGATCGGTCCGGCGGGCCGGGGTCTGCAAGGTGGCGATGTCAACGACGCCGGTCAGTTTGGAGCGGCCACCGCCGAGCTGCCCCGGTTTGGTGCCGAGCAGGTCCCTGGATCTGACGACGCCATTGATCGGCGAGGGTCTTCCGGTCCACCAGCACGAGCGTGGGGATGCCTCGTTCGGCAATGACCGCGCAGGCCATCACGGTCTTGCCGGAGCCGGGTGGAGCCACGAGAAGCCCCAACTCGTGCGGGATCAGGGACTCCACTGCTTCGCGCTGCTGCGACCTCAGATCGAAGGTGGACGAGAGATCCAAAGGTTCTCCGCTGACTCGCTGATCGTCCACCTCGATCTTGCTTCCGGCCTCCTCGATGAGTCTCGTCGCCGTGTCGTGCAGGCCGCGTGGCAGGACAAGGTGGTCGTCGAGCGTCTCGTCGTACGAGGTGATGATGCGCGGGACGTTCCATGTCGACTGGCGGCGACGCTGGCGGTCGTAGAACTCAGGGTTGTACGTCGAAGCAGCGTGCTTCAACGTCGCATAGAGCGAGGGGCTCAACTCCGACCCGGGAATCCTCACGGTCCCGTCGAGACGAAGATGCACAATCGGCGCCGGGTTCGGCTGCGTCTTGGTCGACGCGCGGTCGACACGTGCCCCGACCGTCGGCGCCCGGAGCGCCGAGGTGAGCTTAGTGACTTGCTTCGGGGTGAGGCACTCCAAAGTGGAGAGGTATTCCCACTGGTCCCCGTACGGCTCCAGCGTGGCCAGATCGAGAAAGACCGTCGTTCCGAGCTTGCGTGACTTGCCGTGGAGCGGTGCCGCGATGAGGTTGCCGGGGCCCTGCCCGTGCAGCACGTCTTGGGATGGGAAGAGCCGGTCGTAGCAGCGAAGGTCCATCCGGCCACGGATGGCGATTGCCTCGCGGACGAGAGCCGTTCCGAGTTGGCGCGCGGTGGCCGCTGGAACCGGGCCCGTGAAGAAGACCCAAACGTGGGCGCCGATCCCGGACCGCGATACCTCCGGGGCGGCTGGCGCGCCCACCGCTCGGGCGGCCTTGAGGTAAGCCAGCGCGTCGAGCATGGCCGCCTGCCCGTCGAAGTCGGCGGCGAGCCAGCAGGTCTGGTCGCCGGCGAGCATCGGATACAGGCCGACATGGACGTCGCCAATCAGATGCGCGGCCGGGACCCCGGGCGTCAGCGGCAGGTGTCGTATGTCGGAGGCAGGGCGTCCCTTGCGCCAACCGCCCTCGACGGCGGGCATCCACCCTGTCTTGCCGGTGCGGGTGTTGTCCCAGCGGACGGCGTAAACGTCGCGTCGCGCGCCGAACAGCGCGGCGTAGAACTCGACCTTGGCGTGCGAGGACGACCGCGCATCCACTGAACCGGGCGCCTTGTCGAACCATGCCGTCTGGGTGCCATGAGCTGGAGCAGCCTCCGTGTCCGTCAACTTGAGGAGTTTGCGCAGGCGAGCGTTCTCCACCTGCAGGCTCTCCAGCTCGGCTTGCAGATCGCTCACAGTGTCAATTCTGCCGGTCGGCTCGAACCTGTGGTTTCGGGAGTTCGCAAATGATCTTTCGGGAAGGCGGGGCTTGGCGCCTTATGCGGACCGCAGTCGCTTGGGCCGGGGGAGCAGGTCGGTAACGGTGTTCGGCTCGCGGTCGGAGTCCAGACGCCAGCGGTCGGGGTGGGTCATCACCGGCGGCGGCACGAGCGAGCGGTCCCGGGGTGTCACGGCCCGAGGCAGCCGATCGGTATGACATGGACCCCGTCGGCGCGTCGGCCGGCGACTCCGGTGCTGGTTATGACGCCGAGTGCGGCGGGTTCGCCGTGTCTGCCCTTGTCCACGTTCGCCGAGAATCGTAGGAGCGCGGCCGCCGCGTCATCTTCATCGCGTGGGTTGAGCTTGACCTCGAAGGCAGCCCACGTGTTGTGGTTGATGCTGACGATGGCGTCGACTTCGTTGCCATTCTTGTCGCGCCGGGGATTCTACGGTGCCGTAGTGAGGTTGGGCGAGGATGCGCAGATCACGCATGACGAGCGCCTCGAAATGGAAGCCGGTCGCACGGGGGTCGGCGCGCAATTCGCTGCTGCCGATGCCAAGAGCAGCTGGCCCGAGCGACGGGTCGACGAAGTAGCGGACCTCGGCGGTGCGCAGCGGAGTCTTCGAGCGCATGTGGGGTCGCCGGGCGGGCGCGTCCTCTGTGAGGCGGAGTCGTTCGAGCGTGTCGAGGTAGCCGGTGATGGTTTCATGTGCGATCGGGCCGGTCTCGCCGCCGACGTCCCCGGCGATCTCGGACAGCTTCACAGCCTGACCGACGTTTCGCGCGAGGGAGGCGAAAAGTCTGGTGAGGTTGCGGGGGTTGCGGCGGTGCCCCATCAGAGGGATGTCGGTCTCGACGATCTGGTCGAGGTAGCCGCGAAGCCACCTTCGGGCGTCGTCCTCGTCGTAGTCGATGATCTCGGGCCAACCGCCGATGACGATGCGCCTGAGCAACTCCTCGAAGCTCAGATGCGTTCCCGGGCCGGTCTGCCGCTCGCCGTTGAGCAGCGCAGAGAACGACACCTCGCCGTTCGAGTGACCGGACTCGAACAGGCTCATCGGTCGCATGCGGAGAACGCCGATGCGCCCTGCGCCGGAGTGTCGGGTCGCGTCGTCGCGGGGGCGCGCCGATCCCGTCAAGATGAAGTCGCCACGGGAGTGGCGGTCGTCGACCCGGCGGCGGACGCGGTTCCAGATGCTCGGTTCGAGCTGCCACTCATCGAACAGGATGGGGGTCAGGCCCGCGAAGAGGGAGTCGGGATCGAGTGCGACCGCGGAGCGGGCGACGTCGTCCTTGTCGAACTCGTAGACGGTCTTGGCGACCTGCTTGGCGGTCTCTGACTTTCCGCACGCCTTCGGCCCCTCGATCAGGATCGCACCGATGGCCCTCATCTTGTCGGCAAGTTCTCCGTCGGCAACCCGGGGGCGATATTCGTACACGTCCACAACTCTAGCGTTTGGCTAGCGCGAACTCGATGTTTTGGACACGATGAAACTGAAGTTTCGGATCGGCTGACGTCGATGATCGCATGACTCCCGGGTCATGATCGCCCGTAGGGCGTCATGCCGACCTAGGACGACGTTTGGGTTGGGGGAGCAGGTCGGTGATGGTGACCTGGTCTCGGTCGGGCGCAACGAGCGCCTGCAGTGTTGCCTCGGCCATTGCCATGCGTCGTTCTTCCCGGGCCGAGAGCTGGTTCAGCCGCCAGCGGTCGGGGTGGGTCATCACGGGCGGTGGCACGAGCGATCGGTCTTTGAGGTTCTGGTAGCCCTTGGTCTTGCCCCAGTCGTGGCGGCGGATCACGTCGCTCGCATGCAGGAAGACGTGACGCGGGTCGTCGTCCATCGCGCTCACACCGCCTTCGGTCCTCGTACGACGGGCTGGGAAGCGAGTCGTTGCTCGCGGATGAAGCGGCGCAGGTCGGCGACGGTGGTGTAGAGCCGGCGACCGATCTTGAAGAACTCCGGGCCGGTGCCAGTCTGGCGCCACCAGCGGACTGTGTTCGGTGAGGTCACCAGAATCTGCGCGACCTCGTCGAGGGTGAGCAGCTCGTCCTCGTGGCGGGCGTGAAAGGGGATGTCGAGCGGGTTTGTGCTGTGCACTGTTACTCCTCTGTTGTTCGTTCATCGAGAGAAGCAACAGACCGTCGGTGGAATCGGACGCCTGCGGCGAAGTAACGATGACGATCAGAAGCCGATCCCGGGACCTGACATGGGAGCGCGTGGTCGGTAGCCCACGTCCGGCTCTGGTCGGCGCACCGGCGCCGGAGGTCGGAACGCGGGAGCCTTCGCCTTCGGCCCGTAGCGGTCGATCGCTTCGGCCGCGAGGCCCCGGGCATGTGCCGGGCCGGGATCGGCGCGGTCCCGACCGAAGACATCGATCCACTGCTTGCGGGCATCCTCGACCGACTCCGCCACCGGGTGTGCGACGTTGCGGTCCCTGCCACGGGTCATTCCGACGTACGCCGAGGCGGCGCCGGTGTGATCGCCGATCAGGACGTGGGAAACGGGCACGGTGGAGCCACGGGCGCCGTACGCCGTGGTGGCGTAGGCGAGAGCTCGACGTGCTGCTGCACGTAAGCCGATGGCAGGCGTCGCTGGCCGGCCTCCCCATGCACGGTCAGGGGCTCCGTTGTCGCTAGCGATGACGGTCCACGTCTCCCGGTTGGCGACGTCCGCGTCGTGGTCGTTTCGACGGGTGGCGATCTTGTCGCCGATGCCGATCCGTTCGCCCGACGCCGTGACGACACCATCGGTGACCTCACCGACGACCTCACGGACCTGATGTGCGAGGTCGTTGATCTTGCCGACCTGCTCGCGAGTGTCAGCGACGACGAGGTCACCGTATGTCGCTCGGACCGTGAGCTGCTGTTGTCGTTCGACGTCGGTGGCGTGCACCACGATCTCTCCGCGACGCGCCAGCTCGTCGAACACTTCTCCGGGCTTCTTCCCGGTCCGCATCCGCAACGACAACTCCGCATAGGCGGGATCTGCGAACCGGCGGACGCCCTCGAGTTCGCTCACGCGGTCGGGTGCGTACCGGATGGCGAGGTCCGGGACGCCCCCGCGTCCGACGGCGGGCAGTTGGTGCCGGTCGCCGACCGGGGGCCACCCGGGCGCTGGTTTCGTCGGCCAGTCGAAGCAGTGCCCGGGGGGTGTCCCGGTCGAGCATCCCTGCTTCGTCCACGACGAGTAGGTCCCCCACGGCGAAGTTGCGCCGAGCGCTGCGGCGTTCCGGCCACCCGGGCCCAACGCCCGTCCTCGTCCCAGCGGAAGCCGTGTTGGTGCAACAACCGGGCGACCGAGTGCGCCGTGGTGCCGATCTCGCGCGCAGCGACCTGAGCCGGGATCGAGGCGCACGGTGTCCTCGGTCCGACTCACAGCAGGCGGAAACCTCGTCGACTGGTGTCCTCGCTCCGTGCTCCCGTTTCGCGAATCGGCGACTGTGACGCGGAGACAGGTACTTGTGAGTGGTGACGCTGACCCACTAGGGTTCCTTTGCGCAAAGATACTGGCGGAAGTTAGTCCGCCCGGCTCGATGACCAAGGGGAAGGTTGTGAAGGTGTGAAGTCCTCGGATGGCGTCGCCGAGATCATGAATCAGTGGGCGATGGTGCGCCCCGAGTTGGACGTTTCCGCCATGGGCGTCTTCGGGCCACTCCATCGCAGTTTTCTGCTCTACCGCACGCAAATCTCCGAGATCTTCGAACAGCACGGCACCAACGAGGCCGGCTTCGACGTCTTGGCGAGCCTGCAGGCGCGCGGCGCCGGGCTTTCGGCGGACGGCGGGCGAGCTGGCGGCGCAGACCCTTGTCACCACAGGGGGCTGACGCTCCGAGTGAACAGGTTGGAGCAGGCCGGACTAGTCGAGCGGAGGCGAGACGATGTCGACAATCGCGTCGTCTACGTGACCCTCACGGCCGCCGGGAAGGCCCCGGTCGACCGGGTGGCGGACGCCCACTTCGCCAACGAACGACGCATGCTGCGCGGTCTGACGGCGGCCCAGCGGGTGGCCCTTGCCGGCCTGTTGGGGGAACTCGAGGAGTCCCTGTGTGCGGCGGTCGAGGGTGAGCCGGATGACGACACGTCGCAGACTGCTTGAGGCACACCATGACGCCCGGGGCGCCCCGTCGATCGAGAGATCGCGGGCGCCCTTTGGCGTAGGTGCGGAGGCGTCGGCCGGGGATCGGTCGAGAAAACTTCGGGAAAGCGTTGACTCCTTGGCGCCAAGACAGTAACAATCTTGGCGCCAAGAAGTTTTCCGGTGAGATATCTCTCAAGCGAAACGAGAAGTTCATGACCAAGTCCCGAACCCTAGGCGCCGTGTCCCCGGCGAGCCTTGCGCTGATCCTGACCTCATGTGGGTCGGACGGGGCATCGGCGCAGACCGCTGACGGGAAGCTCGAGAAGACCGACGTGACCGTGGGGGTGTTGCCGCTGGCCGACTATGCGACGGTGTACTGGGCCGAGGAGAACGGATTCTTCGAAGCCGAGGGACTCAGCGTGGAGCTTGAACCGCTGCAGGGCGGACCCATCGGGGTGCAGAAGGTGGCCTCGGGCGAGCTAGATTTCAGCTTCACCAACTCCATCTCGGGCTCCATCGCCCAATCGAAGGGCACCCCCGTCCAGACCGTGGTGCTGAGCAGCTCGCTGGGTCCGGACAGCATGGGCGTCTTCGTCAACCCGGACTCCGACGTCCAAGAGTTGGCGGACCTCGATGGCAAGACCGTCGGCGTCAACACTACGAACAACATCGGTGACGTGACCTTCCAGAACCTCACCGAGAGTGAAGGGCTCGAGGTCGCACCCGAATGGATCGAGGTCCCCTTCAGCGAGATGATCGCGGGGGTCCAGGGCCGGGTCCATCGAGGCCGGCTACGTGCCGGAGCCCTTCAAGTCCGCTGCTGAAGCGGCCGGGCTTCGCAACGTGGTCGACCTCTCCGGTGGAGTGAACGCCGAGCTGGCCGCAGCCACGTTCATCGCCAGTGACTCGTTCATCGCCCAGAACCCTGACACGGTCCGCGCCTTCGTCGACGCGATGTACGCCGCGAACGCAGACATCAGCAAGGACGAAGAAGACTTCCGGGCCCGGCTGCCCAAGGTGGCCGGTGTCGACGAGAAGACCGCCGAGACCATGTCGATCCCGGTGTTCGCCAGCAAGACGCCCCTCGACCGCCCGGAGATGGTGAGCGACATGCTCATCGACCCGGGGCCTCATCGAAGATGGCTTCTCGATGGCCGATCACACCTACCTTCCCGAGGACTGAACATGATCGACGCAGGCGAGTTCCTCGGTCGACGGCAGCAGGTCGCGCTCGGCGCGCTCGGCGTCGTCGGGACCGGCGCACTCGTGGAGCTGATGGTCCGCTCCGGTGTGATCACCACCCCGGGCTTCCCGATCCCGAGCAACGTGCTCGGAAAGCTGGGAACACTCCTCGGCGACGGAGTCTTCTGGGGAGAGATCGGCTTCACGCTCCGCGAGTGGATGCTCGCGTTGCTGATGGCGACGATCGTCGGGACGGTGCTCGGTGGCCTGATGGGCGCCTACACCGGGGGTGTTCATCGCCTTCGAGTTGCCCGTCGAGGTGTTTCGGGTGCTGCCGTCGGTGGCGCTCGGGCCCATCCTCATGCTGCTGATCGGAAGCGGCATGCTCCCGCTTTCGCTCACGGTAGCGCTCGCCTGCGTCTGGCCCATTCTGCTCAACACGATGTACGGCGTCCGCGCCACCGACCCCACGGCGGTGCAGACCGGCCAGACCTTCGGGCTGTCCTCGCTGGGCGTGCTCTTCCGGATCAAGCTGCCCAGTGCGCTGCCGTTCACGTTCACCGGCATCCGTGTGGCCGCCTCGATCGGGCTCATCGTGGCCGTCAGTTCCGAGCTGCTCATCGGAAACGGCCGCGGGATCGGCGGGTTCATCCTGCTTCGCACCTCACAGTCCAGCGACACGGATCTGGTGTACGCCGCAACGTTGGTCGCAGGACTCATGGGGATCGTGATCAGCACCCTCCTCGCAACCATCGACGCGAAGGTCTTCGGCTGGAAGAAGGGGCTGGCGCAATGACGATCACACCGACCAGCGACAGCCTGACCGACGTGACCGGGGTCGCGCCCACCGCGCCCGGCCAGCCCGGGGGACCCATGCCACAGCTGACTGGCAGCGGCCTTGGCCGCTTCGTGCGCAGGACCAGCGCCGTCACGGCGTTGCGGTTGATCGTTCCCCCGGTGATTCTCGCGGCCCGGTGGGGACTGTCGTGGAGCGAGACGGGCAGCCTCTTCGTCGCCAACCCGTTTGACGCGTTCGGTCGAGTGCGCAGCGACTTCCTCGCTCCGGACGCCGATCGCCTGTTTCTCGGAGACGCGACGTGGGACCACCTCCTGCCCAGTGTCTGGCGGGCCCTTCAGGGACTGGCACTGGCGATCGTCCTCGGTGTCGGAGCCGGGATCGCGCTGGGACGCCACCGCATCCTGATGGCGCTGTTCCAACCGCTGATCCACCTCGGGCGCTCGCTCCCGAGCCCCGCGCTGATCGGTGTCTTCTTCTTCCTCTTCGGCACTGGGGACAGCCCGAAGATCTTCCTGATCGCGTTCAGCGTGGTCTGGCCGATCCTCTTCAACACCATCGACGGCGTCACCAGCATCGGCGCAACTCGCATGCAGGCCGCGGTCATCTTCAAGATCGGCCGCTGGGACCGACTGGTGCACATCGTGCTGCCCGGCGCAGCTCCCAAGATCTTCGCCGGCGTGCGTACGGCGATGTCCCTCTCCCTGATCATCATGATCATCTCGGAGCTGCAGAAGTCGCAGAACGGCCTCGGCCACCTCCTGATCCAGATGCAGCGCAACTTCGACTACACCGGGTTCTGGGCCGTTCTGGTCGTGCTGGCGATTCTCGGCGTCGTCATGAACATCATCTTCACCATCATCGAACGCCGGGTCCCGGCCCGGCACCGAGGAGCGACGCAACAACATGACTGAGACAAAGGTGCACACAACACCCGAGCTGGTGCTTGACGCCGTCTCGAAGAGCTACAGGGCGAACCTCGCGGTGCGCAGCATCAGCGCCGAAGTGCCAGCAGGAAAGGTCAGCGTCATCGTCGGCCCGTCCGGGTGTGGCAAGTCCACGCTGTTGCGCATCATCAGCGGGCTCGACACCCCGAGCGAGGGCTCGGTGACCTTCGAGGGGCGCTCGTGTGACGGGCGTGCCCGAGGGGTTGGCGATGGTCTTCCGGGACTATTCGCGCTCTCTGTTCCCCCGGATGCGGGTCGCCAAGAATGTGGCGTTCCCGCTGCGTCACCTCAAGTCCGCCGAGCGTGCGGAACGCGTCCGGGGAGGCCATCGACGCGGTCGGACTCTCGGGCAAGGAGAGCCTGTACCCCCGGGAGATGTCCGGCGGCATGCAGCAGCGGGTGGCCATCGCTCGTGCCCCGGCCAGTCACCCCAAGCTCCTGCTCATGGACGAGCCCTACGCCTCCGTCGACGCACAGACCCGCGCGGATCTCGAGGACCTGCTGCTCGCGATCCGTGCAAGGCTCGGCATCACCGTGCTCGTGGTCACCCATGACATCGATGAGAGTGTTTACCTCGCCGACCACGTCATCGTGCTCTCCGCGCCGCCGAGCGTCGTGGCCGAGACGATCGAGGTGGACCTTCCCCGGCCGCGAGACCACGTCACGACCAAGACCGACCCTCGCTTCGTCGAGATCCGGGGGCACGTGACCCAGCTGTTGCGGGGGGCTGGCCGCGCTGCCGACACGGCTGGGACCCGCTGACGTGCGGGTACAGGCGTTGGGGGCCGGGCTGGTCGCGCAGACCCAGTCGAGCATCCCACCGTTCGACCTCCACCGCCCCCGCTCCGTGGCCGAGGCGGTGGCGGTGCTTGCCGGACACCCCGAGGCGGTGATCGCGGCCGGCTGCACCGATCTCACCGCTCAACTGCGCGAGGGCCGCGTTCCCCGAGACCTCGTCTCCGTGCGTCGGGTTCCGGACCTGCAGCAGGTCGAGCACGTGGCGGGGGTCCTGCGCATCGGTGCGGGTCTGACCCATCACTGTGGCAGCGGCCACCCGTTGTTGCAGGCGACGCTGCCGTCCCCCGGCGGCGGCCCGGGCCAGCATCGCGACCGTTCGGATCCGCTACTCCGCCACCCTCGGTGGCAACCTGCTCGCCCGCCGCTTCCGCTACGAGATGCCGGTCATCCTCGGGGCCCTCGAGGCCAGTCTTGAGTTCGTCGGCGCAGCGGAGCCGAGCCACCCGATCGAATGGCTATGGCCCGCCCCTGACCGGGACGGCGCCGCCGCGGGAGCCCGGCAGCCGCACGGACTGCTCACCGGGGTCGCGATTGCCACGAAGCACCCGGCCTTGGTTCGGCTACGAGCGGTCGATGCGACCGACGACGACCGTCGCCCCGGGCATCCGTGCAGCCGCCGACGGCCTGCGCATCACCGCCACCATCGGCGCGGAGTACCGCCGTCCGGTCACGGTGTCGACCACCGCGGACGTCGGCCAGCCCGCCGAACTCGATGCGGGCCTTGTGGGTCGGAAGATCGCCGCGCTGCTCCCCGACGACATTGGGGATCGGGCCGGGTCGGCGGAATACCGCCGCCACCCGGTGGCCGTTCTGGTCCGGCGTCTGGTCGCCACTGCCCATCACGACCGGGGAAGCGAAGGGAGTCACCGCATGAGCGAGACCACGATCGACTTCCGGCTCAACGGCGCGGAGGCATTCGCGACCGTCCCGGCGAATCGGATCCTTGCGGACCTGCTCCGGGAGGACTTCCGCTGCCACGGCGTGCGGAGCTCCTGCGAGCGGGGTGTCTGCGGCGCCTGCACCGTGCTGGTCGACGATCTGCCCGTCGCTTCGTGCTCCACCTTCGCGTTCGACGTGGCCGGTGCGACCGTCGAGACCGTCGAGGGCCCGGCTGCCGCCGATGGCACGTTGTCGCCGCAGCAGCGGGCCTTCATGGAGTGCGGTGGCTTCCAGTGCGGCTTCTGCACGTCGGGCATGTTGATGCTGACCACGGGGTTGCTGCGCCAGAACCCCTGTCCGCAGCGACCCGAGATCCGGTCCCTGGATCAGCTCGAACACGTGCCGCTGCACCGGCTACGAAATGATCCTCGAATCGGTGGAGCGAGCCGCCGAGCTGGGCCACGGGGACGACGGATGACCACGACACCGTCCGTGGATGCCGGACCCGTGCTCCACGACCTGCCGACTGCCCCCGCCGCACATCGGGTCGTGGGCCGCGACGGCGCGCGTGCGGACGCCGGTATCAAGGTGACCGGCAAGGCGGTCTACACGACTGACGTCGTGCGCCCCGGCATGCTGCACGCCAAGGTGCTGCGGAGCCCCCATGCCCACGCGAACATCGTCTCGATCGGCGTGTCACGCGCCCGGGCGTTGCCGGGTGTGGCGGCGGTGCTCACCCGGGACGACGTGCGACACCTCAATCCCTACGGCACGTTCGTCAAGGACCAGCCCGTCGTCGCCATCGACCGGGTCCGCTACGTCGGTGACGTGGTGGCCGCGGTCGCCGCGGTCGATGAACGCACCGCGCTCGCGGCCCTCGACCTCATCGAGGTGGTCTACGACGTCCTGCCGTACGTCACTGAGCTCGACGAAGCCCTCGACCCGTCGGGTCCGCAGATCTTCCCGGAAGCACCGATCGGGATGCTTCCTGACTATGGGGACGGTGCCTCCGGCGGACTGCGCACCCAGCACAACGTGAGCTACGAGTTCCGCTACACCACCGGTTCGCCCGACGTGTGGGACCAGTGCGACCACATCTTCGAGGACACCTTCAGCTTCTCGCGGATGAATCACATGCACCTCGAACCCTTCGTGGCGGTGGCCGAGGCGACCGACGACGCGATCGAGATCTGGAGCTCCACCCAGTCTCCGTTCCCGCTGCGCAAGGAGCTGGCCCGGACCTTCGGAATGCCGGAGAACCGGATCCGTGTGCAGACGATGCTCCTCGGCGGCGGCTTCGGCGCAAAGAACGGCCTGAAGGCCGACCCGGTCGCCGTACGCCTCTCTCAGCTCAGCGGCGGCCGTCCTGTGCGCTATGCCATGACCACCGAGGAGGTCTTCCTGACGGTGTCGCAGCACGCCGCACGCCTCATCTACCGGACCGGTGTGATGGCCGACGGCACGTTCGTGGCACGAGAGGCTCGGGTCCTCCTCAACGGAGGTGCCTATGCCGAGCTGAGTCCGCTCGTCTGTGAGAAGGCGGGCTACCGCACGCCGGGTGCCTACCGCTGGCAGCACATCGACTCGATCGCCCGGGTGGTGACCACCAACACCGTCCCGGCCGGTGCCTTCCGCGGCTTCGGCGGCACCCGAGCCACCCGGGCCAGCGAGCGCCGGGTCGACCTGATCGCCGAACGACTCCGAATCGACCCGTTCGACCTGCGGATGAAGAACCTCAAGGAACTGGGCGAGGAGTACGTCCCCGGTGAGGCGCCGATCGACTCGGACCTCCGCGAGGGGCTGCGGCTCGTTGCGGACGAGATCGGCTACCACCGCCGGGCGAAGGTGCCCCATCGCGGCATGGGTGTCTGCATCGGCATGAAGGACGGCGGGGGCGTGAACAAGCCGGCGCAGGCCCGGGTGAAGGTCTCCACCAAGGGTGACGTCTTCTTGTCGAGCGGCCTGACCGAGATGGGTCAGGGCAGCCAGTCCGCGCTGTGCCAGATCGTGGCCGAGGTCCTCGGCTGCGCCCCCGCCGTGGTCGTGTTCGCCAACATAGACACGGACAACACGCCGTTCGACCGGGGCACCAACGCGTCCTCCGGCATCGCGGTCATGGGGCAGGCGGTACAGCAGGCCGCGGAGAAGGTACGCCGCGACGTCCTCGCGTGGGCCGCCGGTCAACTGGACCTCGACCCCCGAATCGCTGACGCTGCGGGACTGGGTCGTGGGTGGGCCGGACGGCACCGAGCATGCGCTCGCGCCGCTGGTCATGGGGGTTTTCGGCGGCACCGGGTTCGAGTTCACCGCCGACGGATTCTTCAAGTCCGGCAATTCCCATCGCGCGCCGCTGGAGGCGCCGTGCGTCTTCTGGGAGGTCGGCTGGGCAGCCGCCGAGGTCGAGGTCGACCCGGAGACCGGCAAGGTGACCGTGCTCCAGCTGGTCGTGAGCGGCGACGCCGGCAAGGTGATCAACAAGCTCGGGTGCCGCGGTCAGGACGAGGGCGCCGCAGTCTTCGGGCTCGGCCAGTCACTCTTCGAGGAACTCCGCTACGACGGTGACCGGCCGGTCAACGCCGAGGCGCTCGACTATCGGGTGCCACTGGCGGAGGACATCCCGGAGCGCTTCTGGTCCCTCACCCGGGAACAGGGGCATGGGGCCGGTCCGTTCGGGGCGAAGGGCATGGGGGAGGGGACCATGCTCCCCGTTGCCCCGGTGATCGCGCAGGCGATCGCAGACGCGATCGGTGCGCAGCTCACCGAGCTGCCGATGTCACCCGAGCGCGTTTTCGCTGCCCTGCATGCACGGACCGAATCCTGATGGCCGCCAGTCTTCCCCTCTCCGTGAGCGTTCTCGGATACGGCGCGATCGGACAGGTCGTGGCCGCCGGGCTACGCGACGGCGCCGTGCCCGGCGCCCGGCTGGTCGGAGTCGTCAACCGAAGCCCGCTACCGGGTCCTCCCGGCCTCCAGATCTCCCTCGCCGACGCGATCGCAGCCAGCGACGTCGTCGTAGAGGCGGCCGGGCAGGAGGCGCTTCGGAGCTTCGGGCCCGAGGTGGTGGCAGCCGGACGCACCCCCGGTCGTCTCCTCCGTCGGCGCACTGGCCGACCCTGACGTCGCCGAACGGCTGCTCGCCGGGCCGGGCCGGGTGCTCTGCACGCATGGCGCGGTGGGCGGTCTGGACCTGCTGGCATCGGCCAGCGACGCGGCGCCCTTCGACGGCGTCCGTGTGCGCACGACGAAGGGGCCCAAGTCGCTGGTGCAGTCGTGGATGCCCGAGGCGCAGCAGCGGGAGATCCTCGCGGCAGTTGGCCCGCACCTGGTCTTCGCTGGGACGCCGCGCGAGGCCGCGCGTGCCTTTCCCACGCTGCTCAATGTGGCGGTCTCGGTGGCGCTCTCGGTGGGCACCCGCACCGACGTGTCGGTGGAGTTGTACGCCGACCACGCGGCCGAGCTAACCCGCCACGAGATCGAGGCGTGGGGACCGGTGGGCCGCTACAGCTGGCGCATCGAGAACCGCCCGA
This sequence comes from Nocardioides sp. B-3, assembly GCF_024703895.1. Taxonomy (GTDB): domain Bacteria; phylum Actinomycetota; class Actinomycetes; order Propionibacteriales; family Nocardioidaceae; genus Nocardioides. Next base: position 805,711 of record NZ_CP087968.1, on the reverse strand, counting down.
GCGCCGACAATCCGCAGACCAGTGCCGTCGTGCCCTACTCGATCCTGCGCACGGTCTCCCGGTTGACCCTGAGTCCGCCGCTCATCGCCTGACCTGTGGTTCGAGAAGGTTCGGCAAAAGCCTTGACACGTAATATCTTTGCGCTCAAACTCTTAGCAGTTAGACAATCTGACGTGATGGGAATTCGATGAACCTGCGAAGCGAGACGACCGGTGTGGCCGTCCCCGAGGGCGACACCCGGGACGAGATCTTCGTCGGCGGCCAGTGGGCCCGCGGACGGGGCGCGTTGATCGAGTCGGTCAACCCCGCGGACGGCAAGGTGTTCGCTCAGCTGCACGGTGCGGTCGTCGAGGACGTCGACACGGCTGTCGACGCGGGACTACGCGCCGCCGCGGCCTCCGGCTGGGCCACCCGGCTCCCGCATGAGCGGGGCCGCAGTGCTGCACCGGATCGGGAACGCGATCGAAGCCAACATCGACCGGATCGGTGCCTTGCAGACCCTCGATACCGGCAAGACCCTCACGGAGACCCGGGCCCCGGCCCTGCAGCGCGGCCGGCACCTTCCGGTTCATGGCGGCCGCCCCGGAGACCATGGAGGGTGCGATCACGCCCGCCCGTGGCGACTTCCTCACCCCGGCGACGTACGAGCCGATGGGCGTGGTCGGTGCGATCACCCCGTGGAACTCCCCGATTGCCTCGGACGCCCAGAAGATCGCTCCGGCCCCGGCCGCCGGCAACGCCGTCGTGTCCAAACCCCCGGTCTGGGCGCCCCGGGTGACCCTGCTCCCGGCCCGTCTGTGTGAGGACGCCGGACTGCCGGCCGGACTCCTCTCGGTGCTCCCCGGACCCGGCCGCACCATCGGTGAGGCCCCGGTCGCCCACCCGCACGTCAGCAAGGTCTCGTTCACCGGCGGCACGACCACCGGACGCCACCCGGCGCACGTCGCCGCGGACAAGCTGATGCCGATCACCCTCGAGCTCGGCGGCAAGTCGCCCACGATCGTCTTCAGCGACGCCGACCTCGACCGGGCCGTCGCCGGCGTGCTCTTCGGCGTCTTCTCCTCGTCCGGCCAGAGCTGCATCGCCGGATCTCGCATCTTCGTGCACACCAGCATCCACGACGAGTTCGTCGACCGCCTCGTGGCCGGTGCCCGCCGGCTGCGCGTGGGACCGGGCGACGACCCGCGCACCCAAGTCGGCCCGATGGTGACCCACTCCCATCGCGACGGCGTGGCCGCAATGGTTGACGCAGCGGTCGAGCAGGGGGCGCAGGTGCTCTGCGGCGCCCGCATCCCCGAAGAAGCCGCGCTCCAGTCGGGTGCCTACTACCTGCCCACCGTCCCGGCGGGCGTCGACAACCGGGACACCATCTGCCAAGAAGAGGTGTTCGGTCCGGTTGCCGTCGTCCTGCCGTTCGATGACGAGGACGACACGGTGGCTCAGGCCAACGACACCGTCTTCGGGCTTGCCTGCGGCATCTGGACCCGCGACTTCGCCGGCGGCTGGCGGACGGCACAGGCCATCCGAGCCGGAACCGTCTGGATGAACACCTACAAGCAGTTCAGCATCTCCACCCCGTTTAGCGGGCTCAAGGACAGCGGAATTGGCACCGAGAAGGGCCGTGACGGCATTCGCTCCTACATGCACCAGAAAAGCATCTACGTCGATCTCTCGGGGCGTCCGCTCCCGTGGGCCAACCCCGAGGAGCAGCCATGACCACCGCAGCGCATCCCTACAGCCCCGCATTCGAGAGCGCCGGCTTCGGCTTCGTCTCCGGCGCACTCTCGGTCGACGAGTCCGGCCCGGCCGTGCCGGGCCGCCGTGCCGCACTCGAGGCTGCCGTCGCGCGTCTCGCCGAGCGGCTGGCCACGATCGACATGAATCTGTCCGATGTCGTGAAGACGACCTACTTCGTCACCGACGTCACGCTCCGCGACGAAGCCAACGAGCACTACCGGGAGGTCTTCGTCGAACCCCGTCCCGCGCGGTCGTTCGTCCAGTGGCTGCGCTGCCATACGGCGCCACCGTCGAGATCGAGGCCATCGCCCGCAGGGCCTGACCACCCACACCGAGCTCCGGCGCACGCCGGTTTGCACCACCCCACAGGAAGGAAACAAAGATGACCAGCACCGAGACCCAGAAGCCAGTCGACCTCGAGGAGCTCATCGACTCCTGCATCGCCTCGCGCGAGACCCGCCACGAGGACTGGGACACCCGGGCTTCCCGGGCGGCTGCCGGTGGCGACCGCTTCAAGCGGGCCCAGATCCGTTACATCGGCTCCGGTGCGACCGGCGACCACGCCGACGACAGCCGCTCGCTGCCGTCGGAGCACTTCACCTTCTCCAACATGCGCCTGCCCGTCGGCGCGGTCGGTCCGGAGCACACCCACCACGACGTCGAGGAAGTCTTCTTCGTGCTCGAGGGCGAGCTCGAGGTGGCCGTGCACGACGTCGAGGACGGCACCAAGACGGCGGTCCGCAAGCTCGGCTACCGCGACCTGATCCGGGTCCCGGCCGGCGTGCCCGCGCAGCCTGACGAACGTGGGCGACACCGATGCCCTGTTCTGCGTGGTCATCGGCACCCAGAAGCCGCAGCTGCCGACGTACCCCAAGACCTCGGAGATGTACGGCGTCACGCGCTGACGCCCGACCCGGACACAAGGAGCAACTCATGGACGAGAACACGGCACGCGCACTGCGCGTCCAGCAGAAGACGTGGGAGGCCGACGGCGTCACCAGTGTCACGCTGGTCGACCCGGCGGGCGCCGAGCTGCCCGCCCGGACGCCTGGCTCGCACCCGGCGCTGCGGCTCTCCGACAACCTCGTCCGTGAGTACTCCCTGTGCTCGGACCCGGCGGACCGCTCGCAGTGGAAGGTCGCGGTGCTGAAGACGCCCGACTCCCGGGGCGGCAGCCGCTTGGTGCACGAAGCGCTGCCGGTCGGGCAGGTGATCACCGTCGAGGGACCACGCGACAACTTCTCGCTCGACGGCGACGCCAGCCGGCACGTCCCGGTGGCCGGAGGGGTCGGCATCACGCCGATCATCGCGATGGTCCGGCGACTGCACGACGAGGGCGCGGACTGGCACCTGCTCTACACCGGCCGCTCGCGCTCGACGATGGCGTTCCTCGACGAGGTCGCGGCCCTGCCCGCTGACCGCGTCACGGTGCACGCTGACGACGAGGCGAACGGCAGCTTCCCCGACGTGGTCGCGCTGCTCGGCGACCTCGACGCGACCGCGACGGCGTACTGCTGCGGTCCCGAGGCGCTCATGCAGGCCTGCGCCGAGGCGTTGCCCGACAGCTCTCGCCTCCGGATTGAACGTTTCAAGGCTCCCGAGCCGGTCGTCGTGGAGGGCGAGGACGTCGCCTTCGACGTGGTCATCGACAGCACCGGCCAGCGCATTCCGGTGGGGCCGGACACCTCGGTCCTCGCCGCGCTGTGCGACGCCGGCATCCCGGTTGAGAGCTCGTGCACGGAAGGCATCTGCGGCACCTGCGAGACCGGTGTCGTTAAGGGCGAGATCGACCACCGCGACTTCCTCCTCAGCTCCGAGGAGCAGGCGAGCGGCAAGTCGATGTTCGTATGCGTCTCCCGGTGCCGGTCTGCGGAGCTGGTGCTCGACCTCTGATCCGTACGACGCCCACCGAAGGAAGGACACGACCATGCATTACGCCGACACCCCCGTGTGCCGTTTGAGATCACTACGCTCGATCACCCTTCGAGTGCCGGACCCCGTGCAGTCCAAGGACTTCTACCACCGGGTCTGGGGACTCAGCACCGTCGACGAGGACCGCTCGACCTTCTGGTTGCGCGCCACCGGTGGCGAGCACCACGTGCTCCGGCTCGAGCAGCACGACGTCAACGCCTTGGGCAAGATCAGCTTCGCCCTTGGCTCCCGCGCCGAGGTCGACGAGGCTGCGCGCGCCCTGCAGAAGCTCGGTATCCCGTTGCTGCGCGAACCCGGCCTGCTCAGTGACGACGCCGGAGGCGGATACGGCCTCCAGCTCGTCGACCCCGAGGGGCGTTGCGTCGAACTGTCCACCGACACCCATGCGGTGGCGAACCGAGAGCCGGCTGGGCGACGCGCCGTACCCCGCAAGATCGCGCACGTCGTCCTCAACACCGTCGACATCGACCGGGCCGCCGACTTCTACACCCGGGTCCTCGGCATGCGGATCTCCGACTGGTCCGAACACCAGATGACGTTCCTGCGCTGCAACTCCGACCACCACGTCATGCGCTGAACCCGGGCGCCGTGGACGTCGCTGAACCACGTGGCCTATGAGATGCAGAGCATCGACCACTTCATGCGTGGACTTGGCAGTCTCAAGCATCACGGCATCGTCCCGCAGTGGGGCCCGGGCCGCCACGGGCCCGGCGACAACACGTTCTCCTACTTCACCGATCCGGCCGGTCTGGTCTGCGAATACACCTCCGAGGTGGCGCAGATCGATGAGGACGCCCGGCTGTGCAGGACGTGGAAGCGTACTGCCGAGCTCTCCGACCAGTGGGGCACCGCCGGCCCGCCGTCCGGCGACATTCGGTCGGCGATGGCGGGCATCGCCGACCGCGGACACCGGGATCTCGTCGTCCCCGGCCTGACTGACTACTTTGGGCCGGAGTGAGCTGAGATGAATCTCCGGGCTGAGCAGCAGGTCACCCGATGGCGTTCATCCGGGGGGTCTCTGTTGACGTGATCGGCGCCGGCGATCCGGTCGTCCTCCTGCACGGGATTGGCGGCCATGCCGGCTCCTGCGGCCCGCTCGCCGGGCAGTTGGCCGCACACGGCTTCCGAACACTGAGTTGGGATGCCCCCGGGTACGGCGCGTCAGATGATCGCGATTTCGGAGCCCTCGATCACGCGACCGAGGTCGTCGCCATCCTCGAGGAACTCGCGACTGGCCGAGTCCACCTTTTCGGCACGTCGTGGGGCGGGGTCATTGCCACCCAGATCGCCGCAGCGCGTCCTGACCTGGTCCGGACACTGGTCCTCGCCGACAGCACGCGAGGCTCGGGCACCTCCCCGGAGAAGGCCCGGGCCATGCGGGCCCGGGTGGAGGAGCTCAGTGCGCTCGGTGCCGGGGCCTTCGCCGCGGCCCGGTCAGCACGACTGGTTTCCCCGACCTGCCCGCCCGAGGTGACGCAATCAGTGACTGAGGGCATGGGTCGTGTCCGGAGCCTCGGATACACCGCGGCAGCCGACCACATGGCACGGACCGACCTGACCGCGCTGCTCCCCACCCCGGTCACTCCGACCCCGGTGCTGGTAGGTGCCGACGACGTGGTCACCGGCGTCGCCGAGTCGCGCTTCCTCGCCCAGCACATCAGGGGAGCCCGGCTGATCGTCGTACCGGAGGCGGGGCATGCGGCGTTGCAGGAGAAGCCGGACGTCATGGCCGGTCACATCCTCACGTTCTGGAAGGGGTCAGCTTGATGAGCCCGCTCACGGTCGTGACCGGCGCCGGGCGCGGGCTTGGCCTCGCGATCGCCGAGCGACTCGGCGCCGACGGCCACCGGATCGTCGTGGCCGAGCTGCGACCCGAGCTCGCCGTGAAGGCCGAGAAGCAACTGCGTCACCGGGGCGTCGAGGCGCATGCGGTCGTTACCGACATCTCCGACAAGGACTCCGTCGCGACCCCGGCCGAGCGGGTCAGCGGAGCTGGGCGGCGCCACTGCCCCCGGTCAACAACGCGGCCCTCGCCGACGGCGTCGGGGGAGACGCGTTCTGGGAGCTCGACGAGGACGCCTTCTCCCGAGTGATGCACGTGAACGCCTTCGGCTTTGGCTGGTCAGCAAGCACCTTTTGGCCAGTTGAAGGCCGCCGGGAACGGTGCGATCGTCAACATCGCCTCCGATGCCGCCTTCTACGGCTCACCCCGCCACGGTCCACTACGTCGGCTCCAAGGGAGCCGTCCTCGCCATGACCCGGTCGATGGCCCGCGACGCGGGGAGTTCGGCGTACGCGTCAACGCCGTTGCGCCCGGTCTCACCCGGGTTGAAGCCACCGAGTCAGTCCCGGCTTCTCGCTATGAGCTGTACGCCGACCACCGGGTCCTCGCCCGAGAGCAGACCCCCGGGACGTTGCCGGCGCGGTCGCGTTCCTGTTATCCGAGGATGCCGGCTTCGTCACGGGCTCGACAGTGGTCGTCGACGGCGGCTTCGTCATGAACACCTGATCGTCAGACCCGGGAGAACCGGAATGGACCTCAAGCTCGCAGATCGCACCGTGATCATTTCCGGCGCCAGCTCAGGCGTCGGGCTCGCCACCGCGCGGCTCCCCTCGGCGGAGGGCGCCCGCGTCGCTGGCTGTGCCCGGGACCTGAGCCGGCTCGAGGCCGCCTTCGCGGGGTTGGGGGCGGATCCCGAACGGGTGCTCGTGGGTTCTTGCGACGTGACGAACCGGGGGAGGCGGAGTCGTTCGTCGACGCGACCGTGAGCAAGTTCGGCGGTGTCGACGGGCTGGTGTGCAACGCGGGGCGCTCGCTGATGGCGGGTCTCGGGGAGACCACCGATGACCAGATCCGCGAGGAGCTTGAGCTCAAGATCTTCGGTTCCTGGAACTGGTCCGGGCCGCTCGGAAGGCCCCGGCCAACTCCGAGGGCGGGTCCGTGGTCAACGTCAACGCGATCCTGTCCCGGCAACCCGAGCCCGGGTTGGCGATCACCTCCGCGGCGCGCGCCGCCCTGCTCAACCTCACCCACTCGATGGCCGAGGAGCTGGCCGTCGAGGGCACTCGGGTGAACTCGGTGCTCCTGGGGCTGGTCGACACCGGTCAGTGGCGGCGCCGATTCGAGGGGTCCGGCACCGATCAGGACTATGACGCCCGGAGCGCCGAAATCGCCGCGGACCGCGGCATCGGGCTCCGCCGCTTTGGGACCGCCGACGAGGTCGCGTTCCCCATCACCACACTCCTCTCGCCGCTCAGTGGCTACACCACGGGCGCGTCCATCGATGTCGGCGGCGGCGTCGGCCGCCACGTCTGACCGGGCAAGGACAGGAATCGAATATGACATCCCGGGAGACCACCCGCGAACCCACTGGTGGTGACGTGCTGGTGCAGGTGATGCGCCGACACGGCATCGACACCGCCTTCGGCGTGATCAGCATCCACAACCTGCCGCTGGTCGAGGCAGTCGCCCGCGAGCTCACCTTCGTGGAGGTGCGTCACGAGGCCGCCGCGGTCCAACGCTGCCGACGGTTATGCCCGCGCCTCCGGCAAGATCGGTGTCGCCCTCACGAGCACCGGGACCGGGGCCGGCAACGCGGCCGGATCCATGCTGGAAGCCCTGACCGCCGGCAGCCGGGTACTGCACGTGACCGGGCAGATCGAGAGCGAGTACCTCGGGTTGGGACGCGGCGTCATCCACGAGGTACCCCGGCAGTTGCAGATGCTCGACGCCATCTCCAAGCACGCACACACGATCACCGATGCCAAGAATGTCGAGGCCGACCTGGAGCAGGCGGTGGCGCGGATCCTGTCCGCGCCCCAAGGGCCGGCGAGTGTCGAGTGGCCGAGCGACCTCCAGTACCTCGCTCGTCCCGACGAGCAGCTGCCTTTCGAGGCTGTTGTCGACGCACCGGCTCTCCCCGATCCGGCCGAAGTTGCCCGGGCGGTTCGCCTGCTGTCTGCGGCGAAGAGGCCGCTGATCTGGGTTGGCGGTGGTGCGGCTGACGCCCGGACCGAGCTCACCGCGCTGCTCCACACGCTCGGGGCCGGGCTGCTGACCAGCAATTCCGGCCGCGCGATCGTTGCCGAGGACGACGACCTCGTGATCGGGAACTTCGCCTCCACGCCCGAAGTAGCGCATCTGCTGGAGCAGGCCGACCTGCTGCTCGCCGTCGGGACACACTTCCGTTCCAACGAGACCAAGAGCTACCACCTGCCGCTGCCGACGCCGCACATCCAGATCGATGTGGACGCCGCTGCCCTCGGTCGCGTACACCCCGCAGACGTGGGCATCACCGGGGATGCTGCCGCGACCACGGCCGCGATCAACGCAGCCCTCGCTGACACGTCGGTCGAGCCGACTGGACCCGGGCGGTGCGTACGGCGCGGGCCGAGGCTCGCGCCGCGCTCACCGACTACATCGGCGGGTATGCGGAGATCTGCTCGACGATGCGGGCGATGCTGCCACGCGAATCGGTGGTTGCTCGTGACGTCACCATCCCCTCGAGTCAATGGGGCAACCGACTGCTCGAGCTCTACTCCCGGGAGACCAACATCTTCCCGCTCGGTGGCGGGATCGGCCAAGGACTGGCGATGGGGTTGGGCGCGGCCTCCGCGCGCGCCGACGTGCCCACGGTCGTCATGGTCGGCGACGGCGGGCTCGCAGTCCACCCTAGGTGAGTTGGCCTCGCTGGCCGGCTCGCGGGCGTGGTGTGTCGTGATCGTCTTCAATGACGGCGGCTACGGCGTGCTGCGCAACATGCAACGCGCCAACGGCTTCGACGAGGCCGGCGTCGACCTCTACACCCCGGACTTCGCGCTGTTGGCTGCCTCGCTGGCCATGCCGTATCACCTCATCCGGGGGGCCGGAGAGTTCGACGACGCGTTCCGCGACGCACTCGCCGTCCGTGGCCCGGTCATCGTCGAGGTCGACGTGGGGGCCATCGAGCCGACACCCGGCGCCTTTGTCCCACCCGTCCACGTCCCCACCAGAGAGGGGTGATCCACATGGCTGACGCCGATGCGGATCTCCTCGGTGCCGAGCGTGCGGCTGCGCGGCCGATCGTGTGCCTGCACACCGCACCGGGGGCCGCCGACTGGTTCGACCAGCAGCACGAGGATCTCGATGTGGTGGCCCGGGACGTCCCGGCAGACCTCGCCACGGTCGCCGCTGACCCCGGATCCCTCGAGAGTTGGGTCGAGGGAGCGGTCACAGCTGTCAGGTCGGGTGGCGGCGGTCCCGTGCACGTGCTGGCCACCGGCGGGGCGGCCTACGGCGCGATCGTGCTCGCCGCACGGCACCCGGAGCTCGTCGTCAGCCTCCTGCTCGGTGACCCCGAGCTGGTGCGCACGGCCGATACTCGGGCCGAGGGCGAGCGCGCCGAGCTCCTGCGCACCGTTGGGGTTCCCACGCTGGTGATCGCCTCGGCACCCGAGCTGGGCCACGGCAACAGGGATGCCCAGACGCTCGCCGGCGGCATCGACAACGCCGTCTTCGTCATCATCGACGGCTGCCGGGTCCCGGCCCACCGAGAGCGAGGAAGCTCGTTCAACGAATGGGTCAGCTCTTTCACGATCATCGCCGAGGGCCTGATGGCGCTGGCGCCACAACGACAGGAGGACGTCCATGCCTGAGCAATATCTCGTCCAGAACCAGACGCACCCGCATCCCCTTAGCCCCTACGAGGAGAAGCTCTCCGGCGCACTCATGGAGGTATTCGCCACCGGAACGCATGATCTCCCCGGACTCGTGGCCGGGGTCAACTCAATGGGGCTCCACGCCCCCGACGGCAACGCTTGGACCGAAGACAACCTGCGCGCCGAGATGCGCCGACTGGGAGACTGACATGACCACTACAACTGCAGCCACGACCGTCACGTCCGCGCCGCGACGCGCGGTCGGCGTGCGACACCCGATGGACGCGGTCGAGCTCGCCGCCACGGGTCTCCGCGACCGGTGGTACCCCATCTATCCGTCGCACATGGTCAAGCCCGGGGCCATGGCCAAGGTGACCCGCCTCGGCGTCGACTGGCTGCTTTTCCGAAGCGCCAAGGGGACCCTGCACATGCTTGAGGATCGCTGCCCCCACCGCAGTGCTCCACTGTCGGTCGGCCAGCACCTCGGGGACCGAGTCGCCTGCAAGTACCACGGTGTCCGGGTCGACGGCACCGGCACGGTCGTGTCCGTACCGGGCATGCCGGGATGTGCCCCGGAGGGCACGCAGGCGACCGTGTCCCTCAAGGTCGTCGAGGCGGCCGACACGATCTTCGCGTTCATTCCCCTGACCGCAGATTCCGTACCGACACCCTTCGTGCTGCCGGACCGGCTCAGCGACGAGGAGGTGTCCCTGGTTCCCCAACTACGCCGAGTGGGCGGGACCGTGGCGCTTTTACATGGACAACGTGCTCGACCCGATGCACGGAGCCTTCCTGCACCGCGACTCCCATTCGATGTTCGGCGGGGACACCTCTGCGCGGTTCCGTATCCGGGAGACCGACCGGGGCTTCTTCTTCGAGAAGACCGATCAGGTGGGGGTGAACTTCGACTGGGTGGAGTACGTCCGTGGGTCGATGGACTTCGTCGACACGGAGATCCCCTATGCGCAGGACGCGGGGCCGGGCGGCGTGTTCGGCATCGTCGGCATGGCCACGCCCATCGACGCCACCAACTCGGCGATCTTCCACTGGCGGACTCGGCGCGTGCAGGGCTGGGAACGCGAGGTCTGGCGCTTCCTCTACCGCACCCGGCTCGAGGCCAAGCACTGGACCGTCCTCGAACAGGACCGAGAGGTGCTGGAGGCACTGGCCGGAGATGCCGATGCCGAGGAGCACCTCTATCAGCACGACCTTGGAGTCTCACGGATCCGCCGGATCTACCGCGCAGATGCCCGCGCGCAGGCCGCGGTCCCGGCCGGCAGCGTCAGCTGATGTCGCAAGACAGCATGCTTCTTACCGTGGTCCTGCGACACGACCAGTCGCAGAATCTGGAGCAGATTCAGAGCAGGCTCGAGGCCGCCGACTGGTGGCACGGCTTCCCGCCGGAGGGGTGTGAGGTCGTCTCGTGGGTTGTGGCCATGGGCCTGGGCCAGATCGTGACGCTGCGACTGCCGGCGAGCCGGCTCGCTCAGGTCAACGTGGAGCTGGAGCGCAGGGCATGGGGCGTCTTCAGTACCGATTTCTATCCGACGTACGACTTCGCGCCGGTCCGAGAGCGGCTCACCCGCGAGTCCGATCAGCGGCGCACCGGATCGGAACCGCCAGCGTGAGTCCTGTCGCCGACAGCGTGCCCGCGCCGCCGCGACCGGGAATGTTTAGCAACGCCCGCGTGCACGGCAGCCAGTTCTTTCTCTCCGGGATGCACGCTGGAGGTCCCGACGGCATCGTCGGTGGTGACGACACCTACCTGCAGGCGCGGGAGGCGTTCCGCAGGGTCGCCGCTCTGACCCACGCCTGCGGGGCGACTCTCGACGACGTCCCTGGTGCTGCGGATCTACCTCACTGACATCGAGGAAAAGGCGATGGTGGGTCGAGCCGGGGGTGAGGTCTTCACCGGTGAGCTGCCGACCTCCACGCTGGTGGAGGTGTCCGCGCTCGTGGAACGAGGGCTGACCGTCGAGGTCGAGGCGCAGGGCATCATCGGCGCTTCGTCCAACGCGGGCGTGGAGGTTTCGGCGTAGGTACTTGCGCGACGCTCCCCATGGCTTGCCGAGCTCCTCGTGGAACCACCCGGTGGCGGCGTGGTGGCGCTGGCTGCGGTAGACGCGTGGTCGGGCAACGAGAAACTTCGTATGCGCTTCCCACGAGAACCCGAACGTCAGGGGCCCGTAGAGCCAGTCTCGAGATCGCGCACGATTCGCGCGGCCTCCATCTGCCCGCCGAATGCCGCGTAGCCTCCGTCCACGGCAATCTCCGCGCCACTCACGTAGCAACTGAGGCTGGACAACAGGAAGACAACGACGTTCGCGACGTCAGTTGCCTCGCCCATCCGTCCCAAGGGCGTGAGCGCGACGTTGGCTTGCACGTACGCGCTGGTTCCTCCGGTTGCCATCGGCGTGCGGATCAGGCCCGGGTGAACCGAGTTGACTCGGATGTTCTTCGGCGCGAGGGTTCCGCACGCTGACCCGGTGAGCCCACGCAAGGCCCACTTGGCGGAGGAGTAGGCAGCCGCAGGGCTGCCGACGAGCCCGAGTGCCGACGACATGTTCACGATGGAACCGCCTCTGTCGGGGTCCATGGCCGCGCCGACTGCCCGGAGCCCATAGAACGCGCCGCCCAAATTGATGTCCATGACTCGCCGCCAGTCGCTAGGGCTGGTGTTCATCAAGTCGACGCGGTGGTTCACCCCGGCGTTGTTGACCAGCCCATCTATCTGGCCGGCGCTCTCGATGACTTGCCGCACGAGTCCATCCCACTGAGCTGGGTCCGACACGTCGTGACTCACGTACGTCGCGTGGCCGCCACCCTGCCTGATCCTCTCGACAACGGGGGTCGCGTCAAGAACATCGCCGATGAATACCGTTGCGCCGGCATCGGCCGCCAGAACGGCGATCGCTGCGCCCAGCCCCCGGGCCCCGCCGGTGACGATCACAACTTCGTCGTCCAAGGAGATGGTCGGGCTCGCACCCTGTGGTGCTGACATGAGGAGGGTCCCTTCGTGACGCGTCAACTGACTTGATCAGTGGTTGATCGGGTGCGGGTCGCAGGTGAGGAGGATGCCTCGAAGCAGCTGCTCGAGCTCGCGGCACTCGGTGCCATTCAGACCGGCGATCAGTTCACGCTGGCACTCGATGATGTCGTCGAAAGCGTTGTCTATGCGATCGCGCCCGGTATCGCTGATGACGACGAGGACGCCACGGCGATCGCTAGCGTCCCGGCGACGTTCAATCAGGTGGCGTCGCTCAAGGGAGTCCAGCCTCGGTCGTCATGGTCCCCGAGGTCACCGGGGGTGAACTCGAGGAGGTCACCGGGGCGCATCTGTTGGGCCGGACAGCGGCGGATGGCCGAGAGCATGTCGAAAGACCACGCTTCCAGTCCATGCTGCTTGAGCACCTTTTCGCGGCGCCGCTCGAACACGCGCATCACCTGAAGCATCCGGCTCACGACGTGCAGGCTGCTCAGGTCGGCCTCGGGGAGGATGCGCTGCATGTCCTCGACGACCTGGTCTACGAGATCCCAATCGGGGTCGGCATGAACTGGGCGGACGTGGATGCCCTCCCCGTTCACGGTTGAGCCTTTGCTCATGCTTCCTCCTTGCGCGTCGTTGTCGAGAGGTTATCTCTTGAAAGGTGTGAGATACGTTACCAAAGTCTCTTGACTCCCGAGAAAGTGAGGTGCAAGATTCCTATCACCGAGACAGGTGTGTACGCGCTTCACAAGATGGCGGCGTTGGGCACCCGTTCGGTCACACCCCATGGCATGAGGGCGGTCTTGGCACCGTCAACTCATCATCAGATGTTGGAGGCAAGATGACGCTCAATCGCAACACCCGTCTCGGAGTCCTGTCAGTCGGACTGATCATGGTGGCCGGGCTCACCGGATGCGCTGCGGACACGGAGGCGCAGACTGCGGCCGACGGCAAGGCATACCCGGCCGACTGCTCCAAGATCGACCTGTCCGTCGCGCCCGGGTCGCCGGCAAAGCTGTCCTTCGCGCACGGGACTGCGGCCGAGGAGCCGATCTACCTGATGGAGGCAAACGTCGGGACGACTCCGAACCGCGGCAAGTGGTACGAGCCCACGTACTCCACGGTCAGCAAGTCCAGCGACCGAATGACCTCCATCGTTTCTGGTCAGCTCGACGGTGCCTCGATGTCCATCCCGCCGCTGGTCAGCGCCAAGGCGAAGGACCTCGATTTCAGCTTGGTCGCCTCGGTGAGCAAGGAGGCTGAGGGACACTTCCTCACCACCTTCGTGGCGCTTGACAACAGTGGAATCAAGTCGGCGGAGGACCTCAAGGGCAAGACCATCGCCATTGCCGACTACGGCACGTCGCACGACTACTGGGCGCAGAAGGCCGTCGCCTCCGCCGGGTTGGACCCGCAGAAGGACGTCAAGTACGCGGTGATCCCGCTCCCGAGCATGGAAGACGCACTGCGAAACGGCACCGTCGACGTTGCCGGCCCGGTTGAGCCGTTCTACTCAATCGCCGAGACGTCCGGCGGACTGGTCGACGTCTTCAACTCGTTGACCGGGTCCGGGACGGACCGAGAACTCCAGGACGCGATCTTCGGCAACGCCTACATCAAGGCCAACCCCGGCGCGGTCTCGCCTGGATCGCCGACTACAAGGAGACGGTGGCCGCCTACAACGCCGACGTTGAGGGTTCGAAGCAGGAACTTTTGGACGCCAAGCTCGTCCGGGCGCCCGCCGAGGTCTACCTCGGTGCGTCCGATTGGGCTCGACCCGATGACGGCGCCATCGACCTTGCTGCCCTCGACAGCCTGATCACGAGCATGCAGGACCTCCACATTCTCGAAGACGATGTGGACGTCACGGCGGAGGACCTTGTCTTCCCCGGAATCTCCAACACCAAGTGACCACACCGCTCGAGACCCGGGCAATCGATAGGAGATCATCATGACGCCCGAGAATTCGCAAGCCTTGATTGAAGTGCCGAATACCCAGCGTCGAGTCAAGCCACTCCTTGAGATCAACGGGATCTGCAAGACCTTTCGTCGCGGCAAGCGAACGGTCGAGGCACTGACCGAGGTCGACCTCCAAGTCGCAGACGGGGAGTTCCTGACGATCCCGGGTCCGAGCGGTTGCGGCAAGAGCACCTTGCTGCACATCATCGGCGGGTTCGAGAGCGCCACCGTCGGCTCCGTACTCCTGTCCGGTGAACCAGTCACGAAGCCGAGTCGGGCCCCGGGCATGATGTTCCAACACGGTGCCCTCTTTCCGTGGAAGAGCGTCCTCGACAACGTGGCCCGGCCGCTCGTCGCAGCTAAGGAAGGGCGGCGTGAGTCGCGGCAGGCCGCTATGGAGTACGTCGAACTCGTTGGCCTGAACGGATTTCAGGATTCCTACCCCGGCGAGCTATCCGGGGGCATGCGCCAACGTGTCGCGCTCGCCCGGACCTTGGCCATGAAGCCGCGGGTTCTCCTCATGGACGAGCCTTTCGGCGCGCTGGACGCACAGACGCGGGAGCTCATGCAGGAGGAGCTCAACAGGATCTGGAGTGCGACGGGTACCACGGTTGTCTTCATCACCCACGACATCAATGAGGCCATCTTCTTGGGTGACCGGGTCGTGGTGATGGGCGCGCGGCCCGGGCGCATCGTCCACGAAGAGCCTGTGGACCTACCACGGCCTCGCACCGCGGAGGCCAAGAAGGACCTGCGCATGCTGGAGCAGCACAATCGGCTGTGGGATGTGCTCCGTCAAGAGATGCTGCCGCGTGGCGATGAGGCGAGCCGGTGAGCGCCACGGGCGCCATCGCGCGAGTCGTGGAGCCCGCTAATCCGCGGGTCCCACTCTATGAGTGGATGCTTGCCAAGCAGTGGCCGCTCTCTTTGGCCGCTGGCATCCTGCTCCTGCTCGGCTGGGAAGCCGCAGGGCGGAGCGGCCAACTGCCCGAGTACGTGCTCACCCCCACGGCCATTGTTCGTGGCGCAGTCACGACCTATGAAGAGGGTCTTTTGCTACCGGCGATCGCGACGAGTGCGCGGCGGCTAGCGGCCGGATTCGCGATCGGTACCGGGATCGGAGTCGTGCTCGGTCTGGTCTCTGGTCGGAGTTGGTTCATGAGCAAGGTGGTCGATCCGTTGGTCAGCGTCGCAAACCCCATGCCAAAGATCGCCCTGCTCCCCGTCTTTGCGGTGTGGTTGGGCTTCACGGACGTCACTCGAGTCAGTGTCATCGCCTTGGGGTGCTTCTTCCCGGTCTTCATCAATTCGGCGAGCGGCACCAGACTCGTCGAGCTGGACCTGATGCGTGTGGCGGACAATGTGGAGGCATCGTCCCTTCGTCGTTTCTTCAGCGTCGTTCTTCCTGCTGCTCTGCCGCGCGTTCTGGTCGGCATGCGGATAGCGGTCGCGCTCTCGTTCGTCACCATGTTTGCCAGCGAGATCGTGGTGAGTCCTGATGGGGTCGGGGGCATGCTCTACAACGGCTACGAGAACGGCCGCTTCGACGTGATGTACGGCGGCTTGCTGGTACTGGCGACGGCGGGGTTCCTCGCCGATCTCGCCCTGAGCCAACTCGGCACCCGGTTGACCCGGGGCCAGAACATCGAGGCGGTGGGCAGCGATGGCCGTTGAGAGATCGACTCGGCGATGGCTTGGCATGGTCTTGAGCGTGGTCAGCCTCGCCGTTCCCGTTGCGCTGTGGGAGCTCAACGCATGGTCGCAACAGAACCCCATCCCTCGGCACTGGCCCGGGCCGCATCTGGCACACGATGATCGCCTCGGCCCAGTCAGGGGAGCTCTGGTACAACAGTTCGGTCTCCATGCAGTCGGGACTCACGGGTCTGGCCCTCGCAGCCATCCTCGGAGTTGGGCTGGGAGTCCTGATGGCTCAGAGCCGAATCGCCGGGGGCCGTTTTCTCGCCGTTCCTCAGCGCGACCTACCCGGTGCCGAAGCTCGCTCTGTATCCCGTCTTTATCCTGACTTTCGGGCTGGGGACTCTGCCCGTGATCGTTCTGGTCGCGCTCGAGTGCATGTACCCCATCGCCTACAACACAATGCAAGGGGTGCAATCCACCAATAAGGAATTGGTTCGCGCTGCAGCCAACGCCGATGCCGGCTGGGTCCGCACCTTTTGGGCTGTGCAGGTGCCATCCGCACTGCCGGCCGTGCTGACCGGGCTTCGGATCGCTGTGCCGATCATGGTCGTGGTCACCGTTGTGGTGGAGATGCTCGGTCAAAGCCGCGGCCTCGGGTACATGATTCGCGATGCTGGCCGCAACTTCGAACCCTCACAGGCACTCGGTGTGATCTTGCTGCTCGGTGTCCTCGGCACGGTGCTCGATCAGCTCATTCAATTCGCGACCCGCAAGATCGTCTTCTGGGAAGCCAACCCCGATGGATGATCTGGCGAGCGTGCCCCAGATTGATGATCCGGATACCGTGGAAGAACTGGACGCTTGGATCGAGGCGATCACCGCGGCCGCAGACATCGAGTCCTTCCCACGCGCCACGATCGCTTACGGCGAACACGCGCAGCAGGTCGGGGACCTCTGGCTCCCTCCCCGGTGCAGGGCCGTTTCCCACGGTCGTGCTGATTCATGGTGGCGGCTTCCTCGCCCGCTTCTCGCGGACGATCATGAACGCCAACGCCGCCGACCTCGTACGCCGCGGCTATGCCGTCTGGTGCCCGGAGTATCGCCGTACCGACCACGGATGGCGGACCTCGTCCAACCACGGCCGACATCGAAGCCGCCCCCGGCTCATCTGGGTCAACTATCTGCGGCCGTTGACCTCGAACGGGTTGTCGTGGTGGGGCACTCCGCGGGTGGTTACCCGGCCCTATGGTCCGCGCGTTCCGGTCGTGAGCCACGTCATCGCGTTGGGTGCGGTGTGCGACTTGCGCGTCAACGCCATCGAGCCGGGGGATGGCTATGCCCAATTCATGGGTGGGATGTATGACGAGGTCCCACACGAGTACGCCCATCTCGACCTCCTCTCTGATCGTGCTGTGAGTGGGGCCTTACGGGTCGTACTTTGTGGGTTGCACGACCAACCACACCGGTTGGAGGAGAACAGGCGATACGTGACCAATGCCGTTGCCCGCGGTGAGCACGTCGTTTACGAAGAGCTGCCGGCTACCGGACATTTCGCGTTCATGGACCCACGATCACTAGGTTGGACTCGAGCGATGACAGCCCTCGAATCATTCGGATTGTGAGCGGATCCATGGCTGATCCGGACGTGCGCGCGCCGTGCTGGCTGGAACTTGGGGGTTCGCCGACGACGGAGGTCCTCGACTTCTATGCCACCCAGCTCGGCTGGACCTACGACCTGAACCCTGCAGATTCGGGCTACCGGCGGTCCTACTCAGACGGGTTGAAGGTCGCCGGCTTCGGTGGCCCGGTCACGCCGAGGCCAGACCGTGGCTGGCGGATCTACATCGGCGTCGAGGATCTGGAAACGACCTGCGCTCTCGCAATCAACGCAGGGGCTAGCGCGCTCAGTTGCGTCACCGTCGTACCCGACGGCCGCTTCATGTGGATCAGGGACCCCCGAGGGCGCGCTTGTTGGGTTGTTCGAGTCCGTGGTCGACCCCGGCACCACGACCGCCCCCGGGGTAGGACGAATCAGCGGCTGGATCCTGCAGACGACGGACCCCGTGAGGAGCAGGCGATTCTATGAGGGCGTGTTCGGTCGTCCGCTCGCGCGGGTCTATTACGAACTTTCCAAGTCTTCCTGCTGGGTCGTCCAAGTGACAGCGGACGTCGAGCAAACTCAGGAACTGTCCGACCCCGAAGGGAACCGGTTGCGGCTCAACCCTCGAACCTAACCGCGGATCGACCCACTGAAGCGCCCCGGGTTCTCGGCCGTTCCTATACGGGGTGCGGCTCTCGGTTGAGAGCAGCGTAGTGGGCATCGTCCTCGGAAGCAGCACGGCGGAGCACGCGCTTCCACGGCTCGCCGTCACCGGCCGGTGCCTTGAAGCACACACCGGTACTTGTTGCTGCCCGCCGACGGGGCATAGAGCCGCCCCCGCCACGGCCGCGCACTGCCGTCCGTCGTACGCGGCTTGCCCTGCGCGAGCAGCTTCGGTTGAGAACGCGTCGCCACGAGACCTCCTACGCTGGAGAAAACATCGTACGCCGGTTTCGTGCATCACTCTCGTGCATCACTCAAGGAAAAATGATGCACGTGCCACTCGTCAGGAGTTACAGGAATGGCCAATCGTCTCGCCTCGGCGACCAGTCCATATTTGCTCCAACATGCCTCCAATCCAGTGGATTGGTGGGAATGGGGCCCTGAAGCCTTCGCCGAAGCGAAGCGTCGTGATGCACCAATCTTGTTGTCTGTTGGCTACTCGGCTTGCCACTGGTGCCACGTGATGGCGCACGAGTCCTTCGAGGACGAGACGACGGCGGCCTACCTCAACGAGCACTACGTCAGCATCAAGGTCGACCGCGAGGAACGCCCGGACGTCGACGCGATCTACATGCAGGCGACGACGGCGATGACCGGGCACGGCGGCTGGCCGATGACGTGCGTGCTCGACCACGAGGGCAACCCGTTCTTCGCCGGCACCTACTTCCCGCCGCGCCCGGCGCACGGGCAGCCGTCGTTCACTCAGGTACTGCAGGGGCTCAGCGACGCGTGGGTCAACCGCGGTCACGACGTCGCGCGGGTCGTGGGCAACCTGCGCGAGCACCTCAACGCGCAGGCCGCGCTGCCGGCCGGGCTCGTCGACCGGGCGGTGCTCGACGGCGCCGTGAACAAGCTCCGGTCCGAGTTCGACACCGCCAACGGCGGGTTCGGTGGCGCCCCGAAGTTCCCGCCGTCGATGGTGCTCGAGTTCCCGGTCCGGCACGGCTCTGACGATGCGCTGGCGATGGTCGACGACACGCTGGAGGCGATGGCGCGCGGCGGCATCCACGACCAGCTCGGCGGCGGCTTCGCGCGCTACTCCGTCGACGCCCAGTGGGTGGTGCCGCACTTCGAGAAGATGCTCTACGACAACGCACTGCTGCTTCGGGTCTGCGCCGATCGCCGTACGCCGATGGCGGCCTGGGCAGGGGAGGGGATCGCCGACTTCCTGATCCGCGAGCTGCGCACCGACGAGGGCGGCTTCGCGTCTGCGCTCGACGCCGACAGTGAGGGAGTCGAGGGGAAGTTCTACGCCCGGACGCCTGCCCAGCTGGTCGGCGCCCTCGGCGAGGAGGACGGTAGGTGGGCGGCCAGCCTCTTCGAGGTGACCGACACGGGCACCTTCGAGCACGGCGCCTCGACGCTGCAGCTCCTCCGCGACGCCGACGACACGGATCGGTGGATCGCCGTCCGCGATCGGTTGCTGGTTGCGCGGTCCGAGCGCGTACGCCCCGAGCGGGACGACAAGGTCGTGGCCGCCCGGAACGGGCTGGCCATCAGTGGCCCGGCGCGCCTCGCTGCGTGGCTCGACGAACCGCGCTACCTCGACGCAGCCGTTGCGGCGGGCGAGCTGCTGCTGGAGCTCCACGTGGTCGACGGACGGCTGCGGCGGGTCTCGCGTGACGGCGTCGTGGGGACACCCGCCGGCGTGCTCGAGGACCACGGCGCCGTCGCGGCCGGCTTCCTGGACCTCCTCCGGGCGACCGGCGACTCGCGCTGGCTGCACGCCGCCACCGACCTGCTCGACACCGCACTCGCGCACTTCCCGCGCTGACGACGGTGGGTTCTTCGACACCGCGGACGACGCGGAAGCCCCGGTCGCCCGTCCGCGCGACCCGAGCGACAACGCATCTCCGAGCGGGCTGTCCGCGCTGCTCCACGCGCTGGTGACGTCGTCGGCGGTGACCGGCGACCTCCGGCACCGGGAAGCAGCGGAGGCTGCGCTGGCGACGGTGCACGCGCTCGCCGTGTACGCACTCCGCGGTTTGCCGGCTGGTCGCTGGCCGCGGCCGCCGCCATGCTCGACGGACCCCACGAGGTCGCGATCGTCGGCCCGCCCGGAGCCCAGCGCGAGTCGCTGGCGAACCTCGCCCGTCACCACCCGACCGCGGTGGTCGTGGTCGCGGGCGGGTCGGACGAGGCGATCCCGCTGCTCGCGGGCCGAGGCCCGGTGGACGGCCGCGCCGCGGCGTGCGTCTGCCGCCACCACGTCTGCGCGGCGCCCGTGACCGACGTGGAGGGGCTGCGGGTCGCGCTCGGCTAGCCCCGTTGTCGGTGATCGGTGCCAGAGTGTCGGCATGCGACTCGGGACCGCGATGAAGGACAGCGTCAAGACCCAGCCGCGCCGTTTCTACGACGGCGGCGTGCTGGCGATCGGCGATCGGATCGGGCTGCCACCGGACCCGGCGGCAGATCCGCGGATCGTGCTCGAGCGACATCTGGAGCGCGACCTCGAGACCTTCAGCACGGAGCGCCGGATCGCCTATCGCGACCGGCACCTCGGCGAGATCCCGGTGCCCGCGTCCCCTGACTTCCGCACCGACCTCACCTCGACGCCGGCGCTCTTCACCCGGCTGGTGCCCAAGACCGGGGCGCACCTCCCGGCGGCGCTGGTGCACGACGCGCTGGTGGCGGGCGGCGGCGACCCGTCCTACACCTCGACTGACGGGCACGTCATCGACCGGGTCGAGGCCGATCGCGTGTTCCACGACGCGATGGCCGACACCGGCACCGGCGTGGTCCGGCGCTGGATCGTGTGGGCGGCCGTCACCGCGGCCACGATCTTCGTCAAGGACGGCCTGCCCCGGTCGCCGCTGGTCAGCTGGCTGCACCGCGTCGGCGCGGGGGTCTCGCTGGCGTTGATCGTCTACCCGGGCTACTGCGCGACCGGCGAGCTCTTCGACCTGGACTGGCCGCTGGCCGCGACGCTGCCGTGGATGGGGGAGCGGGTCTGGTGGCAGGAGGTCCCGGGGGGCTTGGCCGGTGCGATCGTGATCCCGCTGGCGCTGAGCCTGTTGTGGGGGCGGTTCCTGCTGGCCGGCGTGATCGGCTGCGTGACGCTCGCCGTGCTGTTGCACGTCACGCTCGGGCTGGTCGCGATCTCGCTGACCTACCTCGCGCTCGAGAAGATCGCGAAGCGGGCGCCGACCATCGCCCGCCTGCTGGCGCTCCTCGTGATGGTGGCGGCGCTCGTGGCCTTCGTCTGGTTCAGCTTCGACTGAGCCCGACCTCGGCGAGCCAGCGCGCGGCGAAGGTGTCGGGCGGCAGGTCGGCGGTGACCAGTGTCGACGCCGGTGTGGAACGCCAGCACCAGCAGCCCCAGCGCACCCAGCCCGACGAGCGTGCCCTTGATCCGCTGCGGCACCCACTCGCGGGCCTCGCGCATCCGGTGCCACCAGCCGGCCACCGACGCGGTGACGATCGCCGAGACGATACTGGCCGGGACCGCACCGAGCACGGTGCCCATCAGGTCGAGGCGCGAGCTGAGGATCGTGGCGGTGGCCGCGGCGACGGCACCGGCGACGAGCTGGGGGAGGGAGAGGTCAGGACCGGGACGGCGGCTGGTGGAGTCAGGCACCCCGGTACGACGACCGGTGCTGCTCAGTTGTTCCGACTCGTGAGGCGGCTCACGTCGCCGTACGCCCCGAGCTCGGCGGCAGCTCAGCGCAGCGAGTAGGTCGCCAGCGAGACGCCGACGTAGTGCGTCACGAAGGCCGGGATCGTGAACGTGTGGAACACCTCGTGGAAGCCGAACCAGCGCGGCCACGGGTTGGGGAACTTGGTGCCGTAGACGATGCCGCCGAGCGTGTAGAGGCCGCCGCCGGTGGCGACGAGCACGATCACGGCCGTCCCCACGCCGGCTCCGTAGTTGGCGGCTGCACCGGAGACGAAGTCACCGAAGAAGAAGACGGGCGCCCAGCCGAGGGCCATGTAGATGGGGGCCGACAGCCAGCGCGGCGCGCCCTTCCAGACGACCTTCATGAAGACGCCGCCGATGGCGCCGCCCCAGACGATCGCGAGCATCGCCCAGCGGTTGGTGCCGTCGAGGAGCAGGAGCGCGAAGGGCGTGCAGGAGCCGGCGATCAGCAAGAAGATGTTGGAGTGGTCGAAGCGCTTGAGGCGCGAGTGCACGGTGGGCGACCCGAGTGCCGCGGTGATAGACCGCGGAGACGGTGAACAGGACCAGCGCGGTGGCCGCGAAGACGCCCGACCCGATGCGGGTCGTGGCGTCCGGGGACAGCACGACCAGCACGATGCCGGCGGCCAGCGCGAGGGGGCGGTGGCCGGGTGCAGCCACCCGCGCAGGCGGGGCTTGACGTCGGCAATGACCTCTTCGACACGCTCGGAGAGCTCGTCGAAACGATCGCGCAGGATGTCGTTCATGGGCACAACCTACGTGGGGGTAGGGCAGAAGTCAGGTGTTCGGGATCAGGATCACTGCGTCACCCCGGATATCGGTCACGGTTACCATCGACGCGTGGCGAAGTTGAGGGACGCAGTGCGTCGGGTGCTCTATCCGGCCTACGAGCACCGCGTGGTGAAGTTCCTCCCGTCCGATCGCATCCCCCAGCACATCGGCGTGATGCTCGACGGCAACCGCCGCTGGGCGAAGGCCGTCGGCCTCGACACGGCCGGTGGTTACCGGGCCGGCGCCGACAACATCTTCCCGCTGCTCGGCTGGTGCGAGGAGGTGGGCGTCAAGGTCGTCACCCTGTGGCTGCTCTCCAGCGACAACCTCACCAACCGGCCCCCCGAGCAGATGGTGGGGCTGCTCGCCATCATCGAGGGCGCCGTCGAGTCGCTCGCCGTGCAGCGCAAGTGGCGCATCCACCCGGTGGGCGCGCTCGACCTGCTGCCGGCCAGCACCGCCGAGAAGCTCAAGAAGGCGGAGGACGACACCCGCGACATCGACGGCATCCTGGTCAACATCGCCGTCGGCTACGGCGGTCGTCGCGAGATCGCAGATGCGGTCCGCTCGTTGCTCCGGGGAGCATGCCGCACAAGGCACCTCGCTCGACGAGCTCGCCGACGTGATCGACGTCGAGCACATCGCCGCCCACCTCTACACCAAGGGCCAGCCCGACCCCGACCTCGTCATCCGCACGTCCGGCGAGCAGCGGCTCGGCGGCTTCCTGCTGTGGCAGAGCGCCAACTCGGAGTTCTACTTCTGCGAGGCGCTCTGGCCGGACTTCCGTCGGGTCGACTTCCTGCGCGCCATCCGGGCGTACGCCGAGCGCGAGCGTCGCTTCGGTTCCTGAGCGTCGTCCCGGCGGGCGTGCTCGCGTCGCCGTACGAACGAAACAGCCTGTTCACCCCGCGTTCTGGCGTGTCGCTCCGGTTCGGTTGATTTGCGGCGTACTTTTTAAGGCATCGGCGGGTGGGGAAGCCCGCGGAATCGGAAGGCGCAGATTGACTCACGCGGCGTTTCAAGGAGCCTCCCGGTCCATGCATTGAACTGGACCGGGTGAAGGCGTTCGCGCCGGTCCGTGAGGGGTAGTCCACAGTGGCCAGCAGCGCTACGAAGAACCGCACCTATGTCCTCGACACCAGCGTCCTGCTGGCCGACCCCGGCGCCCTGAAACGGTTCGCCGAGCACGAAGTCGTCCTGCCGGTCGTGGTCATCACCGAGCTCGAGGGCAAACGGCACCACCCCGAGCTGGGCTTCTTTGCCCGGTCAGCACTTCGCATGCTCGACGAGCTGCGCATCGAGCACGGCCGCCTCGACGCGCCCGTGCCCGTGGGCGATCTCGGAGGAACGGTCCGGGTGGAGCTCAACCACACCGACGCCGCTTCCCTGCCCTCCGGCTTCCGGCTCGGTGACAACGACACCCGGATCCTCGCGGTGGCGCGCAACCCGGCCAACGAGGGCTGCGACGTCACCCTCGTCTCCAAGGACCTGCCGCTGCGGATCAAGGCGTCGGCGGTCGGGCTCGACGCGCAGGAATACCGCGCCGAGGCGATCAGCGACTCGGACACCGGATACACCGGGATGTCCGAGCTCGAGGTGAGCTCGGCCGAGCTCGACGAGCTCTACAACGACGGCGTGCTCGACCTCGAGTCCGCGCGCGACCTTCCGTGCCACAACGGCCCGGTCCTGCTCTCCGATCGCGGTACGGCGTTGGGTCGCATGGGTCCCGACAAGCAGGTCCACCCGGTGCGCGGCGACCGGGAGGCGTTCGGCATCCACGGCCGCTCCGCCGAGCAGCGGATCGCGCTGGAGATGCTGCTCGACCCGGAGGTCGGCATCGTGTCGCTCGGCGGTCGCGCCGGCACCGGCAAGTCGGCGCTCGCGCTGTGCGCCGGGCTCGAGGCCGTGATGGAGCGGCGCCAGCACAAGAAGGTCGTCGTCTTCCGCCCGCTCTTCGCGGTCGGCGGCCGAGAGCTCGGCTACCTCCCCGGCTCCGAGTCCGAGAAGATGAGCCCCCGGGGGCAGGCGGTCTTCGACACCCCGGGAGCGCTCACCACGCCCGAGGTGATCGACGAGGTGATGGACCGCGGCATGCTCGAGGTGCTGCCGCTGACCCACATCCGTGGCCGCTCACTGCACGACGCCTTCGTGATCGTCGACGAGGCCCAGTCCCCGGAGCGCAACGTGCTGCTCACGGTGCTCTCCCGGATCGGCGCCAACTCCAAGGTCGTGCTCACCCACGACGTCGCCCAGCGCGACAACCTCCAGGTCGGTCGCCACGACGGCATCGTGGCGGTCATCGACAAGCTCAAGGGCCACCCGCTGTTCGCCCACGTGACGCTCACCCGTTCGGAGCGCTCGCAGATCGCCGCCCCGGTGACCGAGATGCTGGAGAACGTCAGCATGTGATCCGTCCCCGACCCGCTCCCCACTTCTGGGGAGCGGGTCGACTCATTTCTGAGGCGCCTGTGGCCCTCTGTGACCAGTGGGGCCAATGAGGCCGTGTGACTTTGCCGGTTCTGTTTGCACGCCCTCGATCCGTCCTGCATGGTTGCTCGTGATCGTTTCGTGATCTCGGGGCCGCTTTCCCCCAAAGCGGCCGTCACGTATCGGCTCCACGCACGACTGCCCCTGCCTGATCGGGGTCAGCCCCCGTCGCCTATCCGTGAGACCTCCCTGTGACAAAACCCCCAAGTACGTTCCATCGCACCGCGCCCCCGGCAAGCACAAGGCACTGAAGACCGCCCCCCAGCGAGCCCTGCGCACCTCCGTGTTCTTCACCGGAGTCGCCGCCGCCGCCACCGGGCTCGTCGTCTCCAACGGCGTGCTCGGCACTCCCGGCCGGTACGGCGACGACCGACCTAGCCTCGGCCGCGGTCCGGGGCACCGAGTCGGTGTCGACGGACAGCACCCGCGCGCGGACCCCGATCGTGTCCCGCTCCGATCGTCGCGGCTCCACCGACGCCCGCAAGGTCGCCGCACTCTCCGCCGGCAACGGCCCGGCGGTCACTCGCACCGAGGACCTCTCCACCGGTGATCCGCGCGACATCGCCCGCGCGCTCCTGCCCGAGTTCGGCTTCAGCGACTCCCAGTTCGACTGCCTCGACTCGCTCTACGAGAGCGAGTCCGGCTGGCGCATCGACGCCGACAACCCCTCGTCCTCGGCCTACGGCATCCCGCAGGCGCTCACCCAGCTGCACGCCCTGCCCGCCGACTACATGACGTCGGCCGAGTCGCAGATCCGCTGGGGCCTGGGCTACATCCGGGACACCTACGGCACGCCGTGCAGCGCGTGGTCGTTCAAGGCCGGCAACGGCTGGTACTGAGCCGCGGCTGAGATCTCACAACTGAGGCAGTTGGGGTCGCCGTACAGGCAACTTGAGCGTGAGGCGCGGCGGTTTCAGGTCGAACTGCCTCAGTTGCGCCTGATGCCAGCGCCCGACCTATCCTGACATCGAGCCGAGACGGCTCACCGGACGAGGGAGCCGTACCCGGACAGCGACAAGACGGCCGCTCAGGAGTCCGTCATGGCATGGCTTGTCCCTTCTTGTCTCCGGTGTCCTCGAGGCCGTGTGGGCCGTCGCCCTCGGCCGGTCCGAGGGCTTCACCCGCCTCGTCCCGTCCGTCGTCTTTCTCGTCGGCATGGTGCTCAGCATGGGCGGGCTCGCGACGCTGACCGTCGCCTACGGAATGCTGACGGGCGACGAGTCAGTCAGCGCGGTCAAGGTCCTGCTGATGCTCGGCCCGGTCGGCTGCGTCGTCGGGCTCAAGCTCGCGCACTGACCGTCTTCACCATCACGCAGTTCTTCAGGCCCTTGGGCCGGTCGTAGGTGAACCCGAGCCGCTCGTAGGTCCTGCGCGTGCTGTTGTAGAGGAACGACGAGGACATCTTCTTCGTCTGGTTCGTCAGGTCGTGCGGGTAGCCCTCGACCACCCCGCCGCCGGCCTCGGCGATCAGGTCGAGCGCGCCCCGGAGGGCCAGCTCGGTGATGCCCCGGCGGCGGTATCGCTTGTCGATGAAGATGCAGGTGAGTCGCCAGTCGGGGTCGCGGGCCTTGGTGGCGTCGTACTGCTTGCGGTGGTGGATCGACGGCAGCTCCTCGGGTGAGCCGAACTCACACCACGCGATCGCCTCGTCCCCGTCGAAGACCAGCGCGGCGTGCGCCTTGCCCTCCTCGACGTACTGACGCTTG
Organism: Nocardioides sp. B-3; assembly: GCF_024703895.1. GTDB lineage: Bacteria > Actinomycetota > Actinomycetes > Propionibacteriales > Nocardioidaceae > Nocardioides. The sequence continues at coordinate 778,898 of NZ_CP087968.1, read as the reverse complement.
AGCGCGCGATTGGCCTCCGCACCCTGCCCGCGCTCGGGCCCGTCGGGATGGAAGTAGATGCACCAGCACCCACCGAAGATGCCGCCGTGGCGGACCACCATGTCGTCGAAGGCCGGCCGGGTCTCCGCGCTGAGCGCCTTGATGTCGTACGGCGATGCGTCGGTCACGCATCGAGGCTAGGACGTGCGGCGGACGAACGCGAGGGTCAGCGGGCTTCGAAGACCGTCACGTGCCCGGCGTACTCCCGCTCGCCCTCGAAGTGCGGCAGCACGAGGCCCTCGTTGGACGAGTCGAGATAGGCCTGCGCGGTGGCGTGGTCACCGAAGACCGCGCGGGTCTCCGAGGTCGTGGCGGCGGACGTCGGCGAAGCGGCGCCGCAGCACCGACTCGCCGGTCTCGCTGCTGAACTGGGTGATGTCGCGCTTGCCGCCGGCCGCGATGCGCAGCTCGGCGAGGTGGTCGTTGCCGTTGGTGACGGCGACGAACGTGCCGCCCGGCTTGAGCACCCGGCGGACCTCGTTGAGGGCCCGCTCCGGGTCGCGCACGTGGTAGAGCATCCAGCCGGCGTAGACGACGTCGAAGGCGGCGTCCTCGAAGGGGAGGTAGCAGATGTCGGCCGGGCGGGCGTCGACGCCGCGGACGGCGGTGAGCTCGACGAACCGTTCGGAGAAGTCGGTCGCGACGAGGGTGACGCCGGGCAGGGCGTTGATCCGCTCGGCCATGACACCGGTGCCGCAGCCGACCTCGAGGATGTGGGCGTCGCCGACGAGGGCGCGGTCGATCGCGTTCAGCGCCTCGTTGACCGGGTCGAGGCCATCGGCCGTCGGGTGCCACACCGAGCGGCGGGTCTCGAGGTTGCCCTCGGTGGCGTACTGCTCGCGGACGTAGTCCGGATCGTTGAGCTGGCTCATGGTCGAGTCATCCGTTCCACATCGAGGGCTGCGTCGAGTTCCTGTTCGGTGAGGGCGCCGCGTTCGACGTACCCCATCGCGATCACGGTCTCACGGATCGTCGCGTTGTCCTTCAATGCCTGCTTCGCGATCTTGGCCGCTTCCTCGTAGCCGAGGTGCTTGTTGAGCGGCGTGACGACGCTGGGGGAGGACTCGGCATAGGCGCGCATGCGCTCGGCGTCGGCGGTGATGCCGTCGACGCAGCGCTCGGCGAGCAGGGTGGTCGAGGTCGACAGCAGGCGGATCGACTCGAGCAGGTTGCGCGCGATCACGGGCATCTGCACGTTGAGCTCGAAGTTGCCGCTCGCGCCCGCCCGGGCGACCGCTGCGTCGTTGCCGACGACCCGGGCGCACACCATCAGCGTCGCCTCGGGCAGCACCGGGTTGACCTTGCCGGGCATGATGCTCGACCCCGGCTGCAGGTCGGGCAGGTGGATCTCGGCGAGCCCGGTCGTGGGCCCGGACGAGAGCCAGCGCAGGTCGTTGCAGACCTTGGTGAGGCCGACGGCGATCGTGCGCAGCACGCCCGACAGCTCGACGAGGGAGTCGCGGGTGCCCTGTGCCTCGAAGTGGTTGCGCGCCTCGGTGAAGACCTGCCCGGTCCCCACGGACAGTGCCTCGATCACCCCCGACGCGAAGCCGGGCGGGGTGTTGATGCCCGTCCCGACGGCGGTGCCTCCCAACGGCAGCTCGCGGACGCCGGGGAGCACGGCGACGAGTCGCTCCGCGGCGTACGACATCGTCGCGGCCCAGCCGCCGAACTCCTGCCCGAGCATCACCGGGGTCGCGTCCATCAGGTGCGTGCGCCCCGCCTTGACGAGTCCGGCGAACTCCTCGGCCTTGGCGGCGAGCGAGGCCTCGAGCGTCGCCAGCGCCGGGAGCAGGTCCTCGGCGACCGCGAGGGTGGCCGCCACGTGGATCGCGGTCGGGGAAGGTGTCGTTGGAGGACTGCGACGCGTTGACGTGGTCATTCGGGTGTACGCCGCCGGCGAGGCTGGCCGGGACCTCGTTCATGTTCATGTTGGAGCTCGTGCCGGAGCCGGTCTGGAAGACGTCGAGCGGGAAGGCGTCGAGGTGCTCTCCCGCCGCGACCCGGTGGGCGGCTGCCGCGATCGCGACGCCCTGCTCGGCGGCGATCACGCCCGGGTCGGCGTTGACCGTCGCGGCCGCCCCCTTGACCAGCGCGAGCGCCCTGATCAGCCGCGGCTCGAGGGTGGTGCCGCTGATCGGGAAGTTCTCGATCGCCCGCTGCGTCTGGGCCCGCCAGAGTGCATCGGCCGGGACCTCGATGGCGCCGAGGGAGTCGTGTTCGGTGCGCGTCTCGCTCATGGGCACGACGCTACTCCCGAGGTCAGCCGATGAGCCCGCACTCCAGCACTGCGCACGATGCGACTCCGGGCACCGCGTAGGTGACGTCAGCCCTGTCCTCCCATCCCTCGTCCCACGGAGCGGTGTCGTAGAAGACGGTGTAACCGGGGAGGACGTCCGTGCTGATGCCACTGACGGCCCCTGGTCTCGCCGTTGACGCCGGCGGTGACCTCGGTGTGCACGCCCTTGACGTAGCCGATGATCCCGAAGTGCGCCCGGCCCTCTGCGGTGACGGTGCGCTCGCCGCCGTACACACGCATCGGCCCCAACCCCTCCTCCTCGGGCCGGAAGGCCCAGACGGTGCGGATGAGCCGACCGTCGTCGACGATGCCGCTCGACAAGATGCCGTCGGTCGCGTAGAGCACCTCCATGTTGCCGTGGAAGACACCCATGTCGAGCGGGCTGCCGGTCACGGTCCCCTCCTCGGGGCTGCCGGTCCTGCCGTACCTGCCGTGCCTGTCGGCGCAGGCCATGACGCCGCAGACAAGCGGCGTGCGGGGCGCCTTGTCCTGCAGCTCGTCGATGGTGACGGTGTCCGTGCTCGGACTGCTCGGCGTCGTGGTGCCGAGCCGGGGAGAGTCGGCCGGCGAGATGCCGACCGTGTCCTCGCCGCCCCCGAGCAGCAGGAAGGGCGCGACGACGGCTGCCGCCGCAAGGCCGGCGCCGGCCGTCACTGCCAGCTGTCGGCGGCGGCGCAGCCGGGTGCCGGACCGGATCAGTCCGGCAGTGTCCACGGCGCCGGTGTGCGGCGGGTCCTCCCGGACGATGCGGGCGAGGTCGTCGTCGAGCTGGGTCATCGGGACTCCCGGGTCGAGGTGGTGTGTGCCGAACGCAGCCGGGCCAGAGCGCGCGACGCCGTGCTCTTGACCGTTCCGGCAGAGACGCCCAGTGCACGGGCGACGTCCTGCTCGGAGGCGTCGAGGTAGTAGCGCCACACGACGATGGATCGTTCGCGCGGTGACAACGGGGCGAGGAGCTCGGTGAGCTCGCTGCGGGCGTCCACGAGATCGGTCGAGGCGGCGTCGGCGGTCTCCGCGACGGTCTCGACCGGGACGGGGAGTACGGCGCCGGATGCCGTCGATGTAGCCGTTGACCAGCGCCCGGTGGACGTAGGAGTAGGCGCCGTCGCTCCGCACCCGGCCCCATCTGGCATAGCTGCTGGCCGGGGCGGCCCGGACGAGGTCCTCCGCGTCGTGGGTGTTGTGCGTGAGCAGGAACGCTGCTCTCCGGAGCCGAGGCCATGCGGCAGCCACGAACTCCTCGAACTCGCGGTCCTGGTCCGCTCGTGACATCCGGTCTCCTTGCGTCGTCGTCACCTGTCCCTACGCGGGTGCCAGCGCATCGGTTGAGTGACCTCCGAAGAAGTGTGCTCCTTGACTATTGGTAACAGGTAAGTTACCAATAGTCATGGACATTCACCGCGCTCGCCGACCCGGTCCGCCGGGAGCTGCTCGAGCGACTGGCGCGCGGACCGGGGCGGGTGGTCGACCTCGCGGGCGACCACGCCATCAGTCGGCCCGCCATCAGTCGGCACCTGCGGGTGCTCGGCGAGGCCGGGCTGGTGGTTGCCGATGACCGCGGGCGAGAGCGGCACTACCGCCTCGCGCGCGGGCCCGGCGCCCGTGTCGGACTGGCTCGCGAGGGTGGAGCGGACCCCTCGGTTCGACGGATCGGTGCTCGACGGCCCGGAGCTCGAGGTCCGCCGTACCGGCCGCGAACGCGCCTCGCAGCCACACTCACAGGAGGAGACAGCATGACCACCATCTCGTTCACACCCGGGGCGACCGGAAGGCGCGACGAGCGCGACGGGACCGCGTACGTCGTCTTCGAGCGCACCTTCAAGGCGCCGATCGCCGACGTCTGGGCAGCGGTGACGGAGTCGGACCGGTTGAGTCGCTGGATCGGCAGGTGGTCGGGCGACCCGGCCAGCGGTTCGGTCACGTTCTTCATGACTGCGGAGGCCGAGGACGCGCCTGCGGAGACCATCTGGATCGACGAGTGCGTCGAACCGAACCGGCTGGTCATGCGTTCTGCGCGGCCCGACGACCACAGCGAGGTGTGGTCCCGGCAGGTCGACCTCGCCGAGCGCGGTGGTGTCACCACGTTGACCTTCGCCCGGGAGATCGTCAACGTCGAGCTGGCGCAGAGCGTCGGGCCCGGCTGGGACTACTACCTCGACCGGATGGTCGCGGCCGAGACGGGTGGCGACCCGGCGGCCATCGACTTCGACGACTACTACCCGGCGTTCGCTGCGTACTACCGCGACGAGCTGTCCTGAGGAAGCTCCGCACGCACCGATGCGACCCGTCGATCACCTCGGTGTACGGCGCGGGGGGCGTCGTGCGGCTAGGCAGAGGCGCGGCCGGGGCAATGGCCAACGCCCTTCTTGAGGTGTTCCACGAGTCGCATGCGGGTGTTGCACCTCTGCCGAGCTCTTGCGTGCACGACCTCCTGGCGGGGAGACCGGGAGTTCGTGCGAGCAGGCCGAGGGGTTGTGGGGGGGTGTTGGAAAACACTCTGCGATCCCTCTTGACGGGTGTCAAGCGATTCCGTCGCAAACGGTCAGATATCCCCCATCTGGCCTACGATTGGGCCATGACCCCCACGGCCGGGACAGTTCCTCGCACTCGCGAGTCCAAGGCCGATGCACGTCGCGACCAGCTCGCCGAGTCGGCATTGATCACGCTCGGTGAGCGCGGTTATGCCAAGACCTCGCTGCGGGAGATCGCGCAGAACTCGCCGTTCTCGCACGGGGTCCTGCACTACTACTTCGACAACAAGATCGAGCTGATCACCTACTGCGTGCGCTACTACAAGGCGCAGTGCGTGACGCGCTACGACGAGGTCGTCGCCACCTCCACCACCGCCGACGAGCTGCGTGCGCGGTTCGCCGACAAGCTCGTCGAGACGCTCACGGAGGAGCCGCAGATGCATCGGCTCTGGTACGACCTGCGCACCCGGGCGATGTTCGAGGCCGACCTGCGACAAGCGGTGCTCGAGATCGACAAGTCGCTCGAGGTGATGATCTGGCGGGTCATCAGCCGCTTCGCCGAGCTGTCCGAGGCGACGCCCACCCCGGACGCAGCGACGACCTACGCCCTGCTCGACGGAGTTTTCGAGAAGGCGCTCCTCGAGCACCTGACCGGCACCGGCACCGCCCTGCCGACATTGCACGCGCGCGTGGGGCCTGCTGCCCTCGCTGATCACTCCCTGATCTCAGCGTCTCGCCGCGCGACGTACAGGTAGTAGGTCTCCGGCCGGTCCCGGAGCAGCACGTCGTTGGGCCGTTCCTCGACCGTGCCGAAGACGGCGCGCATGGCGCCGAGCAGCTCGGGTGCCGCCGCCGCGGACCAGATCACCAGCACGCCGCTGGGGTTGAGCAGGTCGCCGCAGCGCCGCAGGAACGCCTGCTCGTAGACGCGCGTTGTCCTCGTGCACGAGGTAGCCCGGCCCGTTGTCCACGTCGAGCAGGATCAGGTCGTACGTCGAACGCGCCTCCGCGATCGCCATCAGCAGGTCCGCATTGACGATCTTGATCCGCTGGTCGGCGAGGAGTGCCGGCCCGTGCGGGATCGTGCCGTTGCGCATCCACTCGACGAGCGACTCCTCGATCTCGACCACCATCACCCGCTCGACGCGCGGGTCGGCCAGCACCCGCTGGGCCGTGAACCCGAGCCCGAGCCCGCCCACCACGACGTCACGCGGATCGGGCACGAGGTCGAGCGCGGCCGCGGCGAGCTCGATCTCGCTCGCGGTCTCGATGGTGTCCATGACGAAGACGCCGTTGACGCGCAGCTCGAGCACGTCCGCCCCGACCTCGGAGGTGCGTCGGCGGAGCACCACCTCGCCGCGCTCGGACTCGGCCCGCGCGACCTCCACGATCTCCTCGCCGTTCATGCCCCTCATCCAAACACCGGGTCGAGGTCAGGGTCGATCTCGGGGTCCTGCCCGACGCGGGACGGGCCGGGCCGGCCTAGCGTGCTTCGCATGGCCTTCGTGCTCAGTCGCAATGCTCGCCGTACGACCCTGCTCCTGCACACGGTGTGCGGAGTCGGCTGGATGGGGCTCGACCTCGGCCTCGCCACCCCGGTGCTCACCGGCGCCACCACGGACAGCGGTCCGGTGGCCGCCGCGGCCTACACCGCCGCGCGGATCGTCATCCCCGTGGTGGTGCCGGTGCTGGCCGTGGGGATGCTGCTGACCGGGATCGTGCTGGGCCCGGGCACGAAGTACGGCCTCGTCCAGTGGACACGGGTGCTGGTCAAGCTCTGTGTGGCGACCGTGCTGACGGTGCTCGTCTTCGTCCGCTGGTGCCCGGGGCGCTGAGCATTCCCTCGGAGCTGACCGGGGGCGCGGACGCGGTGCGCGACCGGGTCGGAGGCGCGGGTCGCGACCTGCTGTTCCCGCCGGTGGTGTCCTTCCCCGGCGCTCGGCTTCGCGATGGTGGTCTCGATCTGGAAGCCGTGGGGGCGCACTCGCTGGGGTCGTCGCGCCTGAGCTCTCGGCGGCGCGTCGATTCGACGGTCTCATTGTATGGAAAGTACAGTGACTTGATCGTCTAAGGAGGTATGCGTGTCCGAGTCCCTGAAGCGCCCGCAGGTCGTGGTGATCGGTGCCGGCGCGGCCGGCACCCCGGTCGCGATCCACCTCGCCCGCAACGCCCACCAGCGCGGCACCAGCGTCGACCTCGTGCTGGTCGACCCGGCCGACCGGGCCGGTCGCGGCACCGCCTTCGGCACCACCGACGACGAGCACCTCCTCAACGTGCCCGCGGCCGGCATGACCGCGCTGCCGCAGGACCCGGGCCACTTCGTCGCGTGGCGCGCGCCGGGACCACGGCTCCGCTCCGTCCCCGGGCGCCTTCGCGCCGCGTCGCCAGTTCGCGCGCTACCTCGACGAGACCCTCGCCGACACGCTCGACATGGCGGCCGCCACCGCCTCTCTGCGTCACGTCCGCTCGTGCGCGGTCGGGGTGCGGCGGGCGTCCGACGGGGCGAGCGTCCAGCTGCACGACGGCCACGAGCTCACCGCCGACGCGGTGGTCGTCGCCACGGGTCTCCGCGCTGCGGGACACGCCCGGGCGCCCCCAGCCCTCGCGCGCTCGCCGTTCTTCGTCGCCGATCCGTGGGCGCCGGGCGCCCTTGATGTCGTACGCCGAGACGCGGCCGGCCCCGGAGACGTGCTGCTCGTCGGTACCGGCCTCACCATGGTCGACGTCGTCCTGTCGCTCACCCGCCCCGGCGCGCGCCCCGACCGCCGGGTGCTCGCCGTGTCGCGCACCGGCGAGCTCCCGGCCACCCACGCCGACGAGCTGCAGCTCGCGGCGATCCCGGACGTCGGGGATTGGGGTGACACGTTGGCGTCGCTGCGAGAGAGCGTCGCCGAGCATGTCGCCCGCGTGCGTGCCGCCGGTGGCGACTGGCGGCCCGCGCTCGACGGCCTCCGGTTCCGGGCCAGCGAGCTGTGGCAGCGGTTGTCCGAGGAGGACCGTGCTTCCTTCCCGGCCTCGGATGCCGGCGACTGGAATCGCGTCCGTCATCGCATGCCTCCCTCGTCGGCGGCCGTGCTGCGCTCATTGAAGGGGGTCGACCGGCTCCGACAGCGCGCCGCCTCCGTCGTCGAGGCGTCGCCGCTCGGCGAGGGCGGACTGCGCGTGACGCTGTCCGACGGCTCGGCCCACGACGTCGGCTGGGTGGTCAACTGCACCGGCCCTGCCCTCGACGTACGACTGCTGGGACACCCACTGATCGACGACCTGCTCTCCGCGCGCGGCGGCGTCTCGCTCGCGCAGGCCGCGACGGCGGGCATGGGTTTCCGCACGCGTGACGGTCGGCTGCTCGACTCGACCGGCCGGGCCGACGCGCCCGTGTGGACGCTCGGTGCGCTGCGCCGCGGCGAGCTGTGGGAGACGACGGCGGTGCCCGAGATCCGTTCGCAGGCGCTGGCGCTCGCGGTGGGGGTGCTCGACTCGATCGCGCCACTGCCGCGCCGGCTCGAGGACGGACGCCTCGTCAGCGGGCACCACCCGGTCGCCCGTCCGCGCGACCCGCTCGGCCTGCCGCTGTCCGCGACCGCCGAGGCAGCGTCGCGCTACAACGCCGGCTCGGAGAAGGTGATGCGACTGCAGTCCGGTGGCGAGGACCTGCTCCGCGAGGCCGCCGCGCTCGACCCCGACTTCGCGCTCGCGCACGCCGCGCTGGCGATGCTGGGTCACGAGGCGGGCGCCTCGACGGACGTCGCGGCCTCCCTGCAGGCGGCTCGCCGCGCCGTGCTCAAGAGAGGAGACGAACGTGAGCGCAGCCTCGTCGACGTCATCGGACGCCGCGTCGACGAGCGCGCCACGAGGGGGCCAAGGCGCTGATGAACCACATCGCGCACCACCCGCGCGACGTGCTGCGGTGTCGGCCGCGGTGCCGACGATCGCCTTCTCCGGCGTCACCGACATCCAGCAGGAGGCGTGGGACCCGGTCGACGGACTTGCTCCGGCGTACGGCGACCACTGGTGGTACATCTCGCTGCTCGCCTTCACCCGGCAGGACCAGGGGTCGCTTCGACGAGGCAGGCCTGCTGGCCGAGAGCGCGCTCTTCTGCGAGCCGTCGTCGGGGCACGCGGTGCACGCGCAGACGCACGTGATGTACGAGACCGGCAAGCACGAGAGCGGTCGCGTCTGGCTCGACCACTGGGTCGCCGAGAGCGGCCGGTCAGCGTCGCACCGCGCGCACTTCTCGTGGCACGCGGCACTGCACGACCTCGCCCTCGGCGACACCGAGGCCGTGCGCCAGCGCTACTACAGCCAGCTCGCGCCGCCGACCGTCACCGGTGTGCGGGCTCTGGTCGACTCGGCATCACTGCTGTGGAGGTGGCGGGTGACGACGTCGTCGTGGTCTGGCTCCTCTTCCTCCTTGTCCTTGCAAGCCGCTCCTCCGCCGGTGGAGTGCGTCCTCGAGGCCGCCGGTGCCCGACCTGATCGACCGGCCGGAGACGCCTTTCGTGGCGATGCACTCGGCGCTCGCCCTCGCGGCGGCCGGCGACCTCGCCCGGCTGGCCGGGCTCCGATCGTGGTGTGCCGCCTCCTCGGACCCCACGACGTCGGCGACCGTGGCCGCGCTCTGCTCGGGGGCTGATCTCGGCGGGGGAGGGCCAGTGGTCCGCCGCGGCCTCGACGCTGTCGGACCTGCTCCCCTCCCCGGTCCGCGTCGGTGGCTCGGCCGCGCAGCTGAGGTCGTCGAGGAGACGCTGCTCTTCGCGCTGGTCAACTCCGACCAGCCCGCCCTCGCGCTCGACCTGCTCGACGGGCGGCTCGAGCGTCGGCCCTCTCCGCTGGACCGCGCCGGCGCGGATCGCTCGTCGCCCGCGCGCGTAAGGGCTTTTGCCGTCGGCCGCGGAACTCTGCGTCCGACGATGCGGCAGCCACGGCGTCGGACGTTGCGCGGGACGTCCGACGGGCCGGTGGCCCCGGCAGCCACATCGTCGGACGTCCCGGCGGAGGTCCGACGAGCCGGTCGCCACAGTGTCGGACGCAGGGTTCTCCACAGGGAGGAAAGAGGGGCTGGTACGTCGAAGCGCGCCGTCGCAGGCTCTTCGCATGGACACCAGTACGGGCGCGGACGAGGCTGACGAGCAGCGAGAGCGAGCCGACCTGCGGCAGCGTCGGCTCGCGAAGGCGGCGTCGCTCGCCGCCGAGCAGAGCAGCGTGATCAGCAGGCCACAGCTCCTCGCTCTCGGGGTGACCCGAGGACAGATCCGCGCCAACATCGCTGCTCGGCGGTGGCAGAAGGTGCGAAGCCGGGTGATCGCCGTGCACACCGGGGAGCTCACGACGCTCGGTCTCCACTGGGCCGCGGTGCTCGAAGCCGGACCGCAGGCCGGGCTCGACGGCGCCTCGTCGCTGATTGCCTCGGGGCTGCGCGGGTTCGACGAGGAGTCGCTGAGGATCTCGGTCCCGCGCAACGCGCGTCGGCGACGAGGCAAGGGACTCAACATTCACCAGACCCGTCGATTCCGGGCTGAGGACCAGATGAAGTCGGGAGTGCCGCGCACGGCCCCGCACGTTGCGGCGGTCCACGGGGCGCTGTGGGCCAAGTCCGAGAAGCAAGCGGTGCTCATCTTGACGATGCCCGTCCAGCAGGGGTTGACCACGGCCGATCGCTCCGGGCGTGGCTGCGTTGCGCGTGCGCCGCGACAAGCGAAGGTCGCTCATCCACGCGACGATCCCGGATCTGCTCGAGGGGGTGCGGTCCGTCAGTGAGCACGAGTTCGCCGCCGCTTGCCGGGAACGCGGGATACCTGAGCCCACGCGGCAGGCGGTTCGCCGGACCGGGGACGGGCGCTACTTCCTCGACGTGTTCTGGGAGGAATGGGGTGTCGTCGTCGAGATCGACGGGATCCAGCACGGCTGGGTCCAGAACGCCGTCTCGGATGCGCTGCGTCAGAACGACGTGACTCTCACCGATGCTCTCGTGCTGCGGCTGCCGCTGCTCGGGCTGCGCGTCGCTGCCGATGACTTCTTCGATCAGATCACGCAGGCGCTGCAGGCACGAGGGTGCCCGGACCTCGACCGATCCGCGTGACGTGAGGACGCCCATGCGGCGCCGTACGTCCGACAAGGCGGCGACCAGACCGTCGGACGTTGCGCGGGACGTCCGACGAGTCGGTGACCCCGGCAGCCACATCGTCGGACGTTGCGCGGGAGGGCCCTACTCCGCGGAGCGGCCCCGGATCCCGGAGGCGGCTAGCGAGCTCAGGGGCACCGTGACCGCGCCGGAGGGATCGGTGAAGAAGTCGTTGCCCTTGTCGTCGACCACGATGAAGGCCGGGAAGTCCTCGACCTCGATCTTCCAGACGGCCTCCATGCCGAGCTCTTCGTACTCCAGCACCGAGACCGAGGTGATGCAGTCCTGCGCGAGGCGCGCGGCGGGGCCGCCGATGGAGCCGAGGTAGAAGCCGCCGTGGGCGTCGCACGACTCGGTCACGACGCGAGAGCGGTTGCCCTTCGCCAGCATGACGAGCGACCCGCCTGCGGCCCGGAACTGTTCGACGTAGGAGTCCATCCGACCGGCCGTGGTCGGGCCGAACGATCCGGACGCCATGCCGGCAGGGGTCTTCGCGGGACCGGCGTAGTAGACCGGGTGATCACGCAGGTAGGACGGCATCTCCTCGCCCGCGTCGAGGCGCTCCTTGATCTTGGCGTGCGCGATGTCGCGGGCGACGACGAGCGGGCCGGTCAGCGACAGCCGGGTCTTCACCGGATGACGGGAGAGCTCGGCCGGGATCTGGTCCATGGGCAACGACAGGTCGATCTTCACGACCTCGCCGGACGAGATCTCGTCGGAGACGCCGGCGTCGGGCATGTAGTGCGCGGGGTCCGTCTCGAGCTGCTCGAGGAAGACGCCCTCGGCGGTGATCTTGCCGAGCGCCCGGCGGTCGGCCGAGCACGACACCGCGATCGCGACGGGGCAGGAGGCGCCGTGCCGGGGGAGTCGCACGACGCGGACGTCGTGGCAGAAGTACTTCCCGCCGAACTGCGCGCCGATCCCGAAGGACTGCGTGAGCTTGAAGACCTCCTCCTCCAGCTCGAGGTCCGTGGAAGCCATGGGCGCTCATCGAGCCTTCTGTCGGCAGGTCGTCGAGGTAGTGCGCGGAGGCGTACTTTGCGGTCTTCAGCCCATACTCCGCGCTCGTCCCGCCGATGACGACGGCGAGGTGGTATGGCGGGCACGCGGCCGTTCCGAGGGAGCGGATCTTCTCGTCGAGGTAGGTCAGCAACCGCTCGGGGTTGAGGATCGCCTTGGTCTCCTGGAAGAGGAACGACTTGTTGGCCGAGCCACCGCCCTTGGCCATGAAGAGGAACTTGTACTCCGGGCCCTTCGGACCTTGCTCCATCGAGTAGAGCTCGACCTGCGCGGGCAGGTTGGTGCCGGTGTTCTTCTCCTCGAACATCGTCAGCGGCGCGAGCTGCGAGTAGCGCAGGTTGAGCTTGGTGTAGGCGTCCTTGACGCCGGCGCTGATCGCCTCGGCGTCGTTGATGCCGGTGAGCACGCCCTCGGACTTCTTGCCCATCACGATCGCGGTGCCGGTGTCCCGGCACATCGGCAGCACGCCGCCCGCGGAGATGTTGACGTTCTTGAGCAGGTCGAGCGCGACGAAGCGGTCGTTGCCCGACGACTCGGGGTCGTCGATGATCCGGCGCAGCTGCGCGAGGTGCGCGGGCCGCAGGTAGTGGCTGATGTCGTGCATCGCCTCAGCGGTCAGCAGCCGGATCGCCTCGGGGTCGACGCGCAGGAACGTCTGTCCCTCAGCCTCGAACGTCGACACGCCCTCGGTCGTCACCAGCCTGTACGGCGTCTCGTCGGTGCCGTTCGATCCGTGGCTGGGGAGGATGTCGGAGTAGGGGATTTCAACGTCGCTCACGAGACGTCAGAGTACGCCGATCCGCCGGGCATACCGGACGCTGCCCGGGCGTTGAGCCAGCGTGCCCGTCCACGAGCCCATCCACCAGTCGATCGTCATCGGTGCCGGCCGGGCCGGGCTGTCGGCGTCACGCCACCTCACCCGCCGCGGCATCGAGCACCCGGTCCTCGATGCGAACGACGCGCCCGGTGGCGCCCGGCAGCACCGGTGGGACTCCCTCGGCATGGACGACGTGCACGGCGTCGCCGACCTGCCGGACGCGACGGCACCGACCCGGTCGCAGGCCCGGGCCAACGAGGTCGTGCCTACCTACTTCGCCGACTACGAGCGACGTTTCGACCTCCCGGTGGTCCGGCCGGTCACCGTGGACCGGGTCACCAGCGAGGGCGACCTGCTGGTCGTCCACGCAGGAGACCACACGGCACACCCGCACGCTGATCAACGCCACCGGCACTGGACGCAGCCGTTCGTGCCGCACTACCCCGGCACCGAGACCTTCGCGGGCGAGCAGCTGCACACCGCGGACTACCCGGGCCCGGCCCATTTCGTGGGCAAGCGCGTCCTCGTGGTCGGCGGCGGCGCGAGTGCCGTGCAGTTCCTCGGCGAGCTGGCGCCGGTCACGGACACCATCTGGGTGACCCGGCGTGAGCCCGTCTGGCGCACCGACGACTTCCACCCCGACGCCGGGCTCGAGGCCGTCACCCCGGTCGCCGATCGCGTGCGGCGCGGGCTGCCCCCGGCAAGCGTCGTGAGCGTCACCGGGCTGATGCTGCGCCCGCAGGAGCGCGAGGCGGAGCGCCTCGGTGCCTACCGGCGGCGCCCGATGTTCGCGGCCATCGAGCCCGACGGTGTGCGATGGGCCGACGGGACGTTCGAGCCGGTCGACGTCATCCTCTGGGCGACCGGTTTCCGGCCTGCCGTCGGTCACCTCGCGCCGCTGCACCTGCGCTCGCCCGAGGGCGGCATCCAGCTCGAGGTCGGCGGCTCGGTGCAGAACGCCGTCACCGCGGTCCTCGAGCGACGCGTCCAGCTCGTCGGCTACGGCCCGTCCGCCAGCACCATCGGCGCCAACCGGGCAGGTCGGGCGGCGGCGATCGCCGTACAACGACAGCTGTCAGCGCAGGACGACGGAATGTCTGCCTGACGCATCTGCTACGTTCGTCGACGTCCTCACGGGAGCTCGCGGCAGCGGGCTGAGAGGGAGCTGGATTCCGCTCCGACCGTCACACCTGATCCGGGTAATGCCGGCGAAGGAAGCGAACCCGATGCTCCCTCACATCTTCTGCCCGGTCTCCGCGACCGACGACCTCGACCTGCTCGAGGACCTCGCCGTCGCCGGCGTCGCCGGCTTCCGGGTCCGCGACAAGGACGCCACGACCAGCGAGCTCGTCGCCCTGACGCGGCTCGTGCTCGCGGCCGTCCGGCCCAGCGGAGCGATGGTGATCGTGGACGACCGGCTCGACGTCGCGCTGGCCACCGGCGCGGACGGCGTGCACCTCGGGGCCGACGACCTGTCGGTCGCCGACGCCCGTCGCCTCGCCCCCGATCTCGTCATCGGGGCCACCTGTCGCAACGCCGAGGCGGTCCACCGGGCCGCCGTGGACGGTGCGACCTACGCGGGCTTCGGGCCGGTCTTCGCCACCGAGTCCAAGGCCGGACTGCCGACCCCGTTGGGCGTCGACGCGATCACGGGCGCCATGGGGGTGCTTCCGCTGGTCGCGATCGGTGGCATCGACGCGGACCGCGCGCGTCGGTGCATCGACGCGGGCGCCCACGGGGTCGCCGTCATCGGCGCGCTCTGGCGACATCCCGATCCGTTGGCAGCCGCGAAGGAGCTCATGACGGCGGTCGGCTGATGCGCGTGCACGTCCTCGGCGCCGGCATCGTCGGGCTCGCCTGCGCCGCCGAGCTCGTCGACCGCGGCCACGACGTCGTCGTCGTCGATCCCGCGCCCGGGTCGGGGGGCCAGCCATGCCGCCGCGGGGATGCTCTCGCCGGCCGGCGAGGCCCTGGCACGGTGAGTCCGCGCTGCACGCGCTGTGCGCCGAGTCCGCGCGACTGTGGCCGTCGTACGCCGCAGCGCTGGCCGTGCCCCTGCACGACTCCGGCACGCTGCTGGTCGGGATCGACGCCGGTGACCGCCGGGAGGTCGAGCGCCGGGCCGCGCTGCTCGCCGGCCTCGGTGACGACGTCGAGGTGCTCGACGGCCGCCGGGCCCGCGCGCTCGAGCCCGCCCCGGGGCGGGTCAGCTCGGCGGCGATGCTCGCGCAGGACCGCGCCGTCGACCCGCGGGCCGTCCTCTCGGCGCTGCTCACCCGACTGGGAGCGCGGGTCGTCGCGCGCGCCCCGGTCGACCGCCCGGACGCGACGGTGATCGCCACCGGCGCGCGGTTGCCGGCGCCGTACGCACACCCGGTGCGAGGGGTCCGCGGCGAGATCCTGCGCCTCCGCGGGGACGTCGGCCTGACCCGCGTGCTGCGCGGGTGGGTGCGCGGGGAGCCGGTCTACGTCGTGCCGCGGCCCGGCGGCGAGATGGTCGTCGGGGCGACCTCCGAGGAGCACGACGGGCCGCCGGTGGTCACCGTCGGTGGCGTACGGCGCCTGCTGGATGCCGCCACGGAGCTCGTGCCCGGCCTCGACCGGGCCGAGCTGTGCGAGGCGCTCGCCCGCGACCGCCCCGGCACCCTCGACAACCGGCCGCTCGTCGGTCCGACCGGCGACGCGGGCGTCTTCCCGGCGGCCGGGCACTTCCGGCACGGCGTGCTGCTGGCCCCGCTCACCGCGCGACTCCTTGCCGACGCCGTGGAGGGCGCCGCCCCCGATCCGTCGCTCGATCCCCGCCGCTTCCCACCCCCGGAGGAAAGATGCTGATCACCGTCAACGGGTCGGTCGTGGAGACCGCCGCCCACACCATCTTGCTGCTGCTCGGCGAGCTGCCGCCGGGCCACGCCGTCGCCGTCAACGATCAGGTGGTGCCGCGGTCGTCGCACGGCACCCACGTGGTCGTCGAGGGCGACAAGGTCGACGTCGTGCAGGCGGTGGCCGGCGGATGAGCTCCCCGGTGATCGCCGGCGAGACGCTGCCGTCGCGGCTCTTCCTCGGCACCGGCGGCCTGCCGCGACCCGAGCTCGTGCGGCCCGTGCTGGAGGCGGCGCGGCCGGCGCTGGTGACGGTCAGCATGCGGCGTACGTCCGCGTCCGCGCCCGGCGGACTGCTCGGCATCCTGCGCGACATCGGGGCGCGGGTGCTGCCCAACACGGCCGGCTGCCTGTCCGCGGGTGAGGCGGTGCACACCGCGCGGCTGGCCCGCGAGGCGCTCGGCACCAGCTGGGTCAAGCTCGAGGTGGTGGGCGACGGAACGCTCCCTGCTCCCGGACGCCGTCGAGCTCCTCGAGGCCGCGACCACGCTGGTCGCCGAGGGCTTCACGGTGCTGCCCTACGCCCCCGCCGACCCGGTGCTGGCCCGCCGACTCGTCGACGCCGGCTGCGCGGCGGTGATGCCGCTGGGCTCGCCGATCGGTTCGGGGCTGGGCGTGCTCGACCCGCACGCCATCGAGGCAGTCGTGGCCGCCGTCGACGTCCCGGTCGTCCCGGACGCCGGCATCGGCACCGCCTCCGACGCTGCCCTCGCCATGGAGCTCGGCTGCGCCGCGGTGCTCGCGGCCAGCGCGGTCACGCGGGCGGACGACCCCGTGCTGATGGCGGAGGCCTTGCGGCTCGCGGTCGAGGCCGGTCGCGCCGCCCACCTCGCCGGCCGGATCCCGCGACGGGCCGCCGCCCGCTCCGCGAGCCCGCTGGTCGGGAGGGTCTCGTGAGCACCGGACGTCATGAGAACTGGTCGTCCGAACAGCCCCCGCCATGACGTTGCCGCGGCTGGTGCTGCTGACCGACCGGTCCCAGCTCTCGCTCGGTCGCGGCCTGATCCGCACGGTGTCGGAGTGCGTCGACGCCGGCCTGACCGCCGTCGTCGTGCGCGAGCACGACCTCGCCCCGGCCGCTCGTGCGGCGCTGGTGCGCGAGCTCACCGTCCTCCCCGGGCTCACCGTCATCTCGTCGCGCATTCCCGACGTCGCGGTCCACGGGCTGCACCTCGCCGCCCATCAACGCGCGCCGCGCCGGGGGTGGTGGGGCCGGTCCTGCCACTCGCGCGCCGCGGTCGCGCGGGCGGCGGCGGAGGGAGCCTCGTGGGCCACGCTGTCGCCGTACGCCGAGAGCGGGAGCAAGCCCGGGACGCGGACGCTCCTCGGCACCGGCGATCTCAATGACCACCCGATCCCGGTGCTCGCCCTGAGTGGGATCGGTGCCCACAACGCCGCCGCCGCGGTGGAAGCCGGGGCGCACGGCGTCGCCGTGATGGCTGCCGTGATGCGGGCAGCCGACCCTGCTGCTGTGGTCGCCGAGCTGTTGGAGGTGCTGCGATGACCACCCCGCCCGTGGTGCTCACGGTCGCCGGCACCGACTCCGGGGGAGCGGCCGGGATCGCGGCCGACCTCGCGACGATCGGACACCACGGCTGCCACGGCGCGTGCGTCGTCACGGCGATCACCGCCCGGGACACCACCGGTGTGCACGCCGTGCACGCGGTGCCTCTCCACGTGGTCGACGCACAGCTCAGTGCGGTGCTCGGCGACCTGCCGGTGACGATCGTCAAGACCGGGATGCTCGGCTCGCCTGCCGTGGTCGAGCTGGTGGCGGACACGCTCGGCCACCTGCCGATCGTCGTCGACCCGGTGCTCGTGGCCACCAGTGGCGCGGTCCTCGGCGACCGGACCGTCGTGAAGGCCTACGTCGAGCACCTGCTGCCGCGCGCTGGTCGCGACGCCCAACCTCGACGAGGCCCGAGCACTCACCGGACGCGACGGATCGCCCCGCCGACCTCGCGGCGCGGCTGGCAGACCTCGGGTGCGCGGTGGTGCTCACCGGCGGCGAGGCGGGCACCGACTGGCTCGCCGTCCCGGGCGGGACCCCGCGACCACTCACCCACCAGGGCGTTGGACACGACCAACGACCACGGCACCGGCTGCACCCACAGCAGCGCCCTCGCCGCCCACCTCGCCCTCGGCGCCACCGTCGCCGAGGCGGCCGCACGCGCCGCGGCCTACACGTACCAACAGCTCCACCTCAGCCACACGGCACCTCGGCCGCGGACGCGGACCGATCGCACACACCACCCTCGGAGGAACCTCATGACCGTCCACCCCGCCCACGAACGCATCGCGACCGGCGAGTGGGAGGTGCCCGTCACCCGGGTCTCCCTCACCAACGGAGAGACGTTCGACCGCTACTGCACGACCGGCCCCGGCTCGGATCCCGAGGTCGGGCTGCCCGGTCGCCGTACATGACCTGGATCGAGGACCGCGACGACACCGAGACCTATGCCGGACGCGAGACCCAGCTCCCGGACAACGGTCGCTCCGCCGTACGGCGAGGCGAGGCCAAGGAGGAGTGGCGCGGCTCGAAGCCTGCCCCGAGAAGGGCGAAGCCGGGCAGCAACGTCAGCCAGATGCACTACGCGCGACGCGGCATCATCACCCCGGAGATGGCCTACGTCGCCGCGCGGGAGGGCTGTGACGTCTCGCTGGTCGTGGACGAGGTCGCCGCGGGCCGGGCGATCATCCCCGCCAACGTCAACCACCCCGAGTGCGAGCCGATGATCATCGGCAAGCGCTTCCCGGTGAAGGTCAACGCCAACATCGGCAACTCGGCCGTCACCAGCTCGATCGCCGAGGAGGTCGACAAGCTCACGTGGGCGGTGACGTGGGGTGCCGACACCGTCATGGATCTCTCGACCGGCGATGACATCCACACCACCCGCGAGTGGATCGTGCGCAACAGCCCGGTCCCGATCGGCACCGTCCCGCTCTACCGGGCGCTGGAGAAGGTCGACGGCGAGGCCGACAAGCTCACACGGGAGATCTTCCGCGACACCGTGATCGAGCAGTGCGAGCAGGGCGTCGACTACATGACGATCCACGCCGGCGTGCTGCTGCGGCACGTCCCGCTCACCGCCGAGCGCGTCACCGGCATCGTGTCGCGCGGCGGCTCGATCATGGCCGGCTGGTGCCCGGCCCACCACGAGGAGAACTTCCTCTACACGCACTTCGACGAGCTGTGCGAGATCTTCGCGGCCTACGACGTCTCGTTCAGCCTCGGCGACGGGCTGCGCCCCGGCTCGGTGGCCGACGCCAACGACGAGGCCCAGTTCGCCGAGCTGCACACCCCGGCCGAGCTGACCGAGCGGGCGTGGAAGCACGACGTGCAGGTGATGGTCGAGGGGCCCGGTCACGTGCCGCTGCACCTCGTCGAGGAGAACGTCCGGCTGCAGCAGGAGCTGTGCCACGGCGCGCCCTTCTACACGCTCGGGCCGCTGGCCACCGACATCGCGCCGGGCTACGACCACATCACCAGCGCCATCGGGGCGGCGACGATCGCCATGCACGGCACCGCGATGCTCTGCTACGTCACGCCCAAGGAGCACCTGGGCCTGCCCAACCGCGACGACGTGAAGACCGGCGTCATCACCTACAAGCTGGCCGCCCACTCCGCCGACGTCGCCAAGGGGCACCCGGGCGCGCGCGACTGGGACGACGCCCTGTCGAAGGCGCGCTTCGAGTTCCGCTGGCGCGACCAGTTCGCGCTCTCCCTCGACCCGACCACGGCTGAGTCCTTCCACGACGAGACGCTGCCGGCGGAGGGTGCGAAGACGGCGCACTTCTGCTCCATGTGCGGCCCGAAGTTCTGCTCCATGCGGATCAGCCGGGACGTGCGCGAGCGGTTCAAGGAGAAGTCCGCGGAGTTCGTCGAGCTCGGCGGCACGGTCTATGTCGAGGGGTAGGGCCGCCATCTAGGGTGGAGCTCATGGGTGATCTGGAGGGACACGACCCGACTCGCATGCGCATCTCCGACGCCGACCGGCACAAGGTTGCCGAGGTGTTGCGCGAGGCGGCCGGGCAGGGGCGGCTCGACCCGGACGAGCTCGACGAGCGGCTCGAGGCGACGTTCAGCGCCAAGACCTACGCCGACCTGGTGCCGATCACCGTCGACCTGCACCCTGCCCCGGCCGCACCTCCCACCGCACAGCCCATGTCGCCGTACGCCGCAGGCCTGCCGGGCACCGCGCCGCGCCACACCACCAGCCTCGCCATCATGGGCGGCCGGGACCTGCAAGGGCGTGTGGGAGGTGGGTGCCAACCACAATGCGTTCGCGCTGATGGGCGGCATCGACATCGACCTTCGGCAGGCGATCTTCTCCACGCGAGGTCGTCATCAACGCCAGCACCGTGATGGGTGGCATCGACGTCATCGTCAACGCCTTCACCCGGGTCTCGGTCGAGGGCGTCGGGATCATGGGCGCCTTCGACGAGGCGCGCGCCAAGGTCGAGCCGGTGCTGGGACCCGACTCGCCGCTCGTGCGGGTCCGCGGCATCGCGCTGATGGGCGCGGTGACCGTGGTCCGCAAGCCGATGCCCGGCGAGGGTCGCAAGCGGGGCTTCAAGCTGCCCGGCGCCGGGCCGCACGGCCAGCTGGACTGACCTCACCAGAGGCAGCTGACACGAGGACTTGCCGCATCACGCCTGTTGCGGTGGACAACCTCCTGTGCTGGGGTGATCCACGACACATTCATCCCACAAGGAGTGACGCATGTCGAAATATCTCGGGACCGCGAGGATGCTCCTCGCACTGGCGGCGGCGCTGTTGGCGCTGCTCCTCGGATCGATCCCCGTCCCGGCCCACGACGGGGACCACGAAGGGGAGGGCAAGGACGAAGTGGGCGAGGTCGACCCTGACTTCCCGACCACGGCTCTCACGGGCGATCAGCGAGGCCCCGGCGCGAGCTGCGTCGACGGCCACGCTGGCTACTTCCCCTGCAAGAACGTCAACCTGTCGAGCTATCTGCCGATGTCCCACATCGGCGGCGGGCGCGGTTCGGACGTCTGGGGCTGGACCGACCCGGCCACCGAACGGCGCTATGTCGTCGCGGGTCGTGACAACGGCACCGCGTTCGTCGACGTGACCAACGAGCGTCGGCCCGTCTACCTCGGCAACCTGCCCACGTCCGGCACCAACAACGTGATCTGGCGTGACATCAAGGTGCACGACAACCACGCGTTCATCGTGGCCGAGGCTCGTGAGCACGGCATGCAGGTCTTCGACCTGCGACGCCTGCGGTCGGTCGACCCGGCGGCCGCCCCCGTCACGTTCACCGCCGACGCCCGCTATACCGGCTTCGGGCGCGCCCACAACATCGCGATCAACACCGACAGCGGCTTCGCCTACGCCGTCGGCGCTCGCGAGGACGTCCGGGCCTGCAGCGGTGGCCTGCACATGATCGACATCCGCCAGCCCGCCTCGCCGGCGTTCGCCGGCTGCGTGGGCGAGGACGGCTACACCCACGACACCCAGTGCGTGGTCTACGACGGGCCCGACACCCGCTTCACGGGCCGCGAGATCTGCTTCAGCTCCAACGAGGACACGCTCACCATCGTCGACGTCACCGACAAGGCGGCGCCGCGACAGCTCTCGCGCGTCGGCTACACCGGGTCGGCGTACACCCACCTGGGGTTGGCTGACGCAGGACGGCCGGCACTTCTTGATGGGTGACGAGGTCGACGAGCTCAGTGGCACCACCGGTGGGACCACCACGCTGATCTGGGACGTCGTCGACCTGACGGCGCCGCGCCAGTTCTCACGCTTCGTGAATCCCTCCACCAACGCCATCGACCACAACCTGTACGTCGACGGGTCTCGCGTCTTCCAGTCGAACTACCGCTCGGGGCTGCGGGTCCTCTCGGCAGCCGACGTGGCGAACGGGAATCTGAGGGAGGTGGGCTTCTTCGACACCCGGCCCGAGGACGACGACACTGCCTTCAGCCACGGCACTGGAGCAACTACCCGTTCTTCGACAACGGACTCGTCATCGTCCACGGCTATGACGGGCTCTTCATGCTGCGCCCGAGCGGAGCAGCGATGGGGTCCTGACTACGCAGCTGCCCCGCCCGGAGATCCGGGCGGGGCAGCTGTCGTCGTGCGTCAGGCGTTGGCCTTCGCCGGAGCCTCGCGTCCGAGGACCCGGCCGGCATTGGCGAGGTCGACCGTGAGGTTCTCGCCCGTGGCGGGATCGAAGAGGTGGATCTTGCGGGAGTCGACCCAGATCTCCGCCTCGTCGCCCTCGGCGATCCGGCTGGCACCATCCAGCGAGATCACCAGCTGCGTGCGCATCGACTCTCCGTCGAGGTCCTTCTCCAGCTGCGTGAGCTGGGCCCTGGACCTCCGGCGGCGCTTCGAACGGGATGTAGGCGTAGGCCTCGTTGCCCAGCCATTCGGTCGCGTCCACCCGGGCGGTGAACGTCGAGCCCTCCTTCCCGGTCTCCATCACCGAGGCGTCCTCGAAGTGCTCGGGCCGGATGCCGGCGATGAGCAGCCCCTTGCCCTGCGCCTTCGACGCCTTGTCCTCGGGGATCTGGACGGTGCCGAACGGCAGCTTGACCGACGTGCCGTCGACCTCCGCGGGCACGAAGTTCATCGGCGGGGAGCCGATGAATCCGGCGACGAAGAGGTTGCCCGGGTTTTCGTAGAGCTCACGCGGCGTCGCGAGCTGCTGCAGGATGCCCCGCTTCAACACCGCGACCCGGTCGCCCCGGGGTCATGGCCTCCGTCTGGTCGTGCGTGACGTAGACCGTGGTGATGCCCGGGCGCTTCTGCAGCCGCGCTGATCTCGGTGCGCATCTGGCCACGGAGCTTGGCGTCCGGGTTGGACAGCGGCTCGTCGAAGAGGAAAGCGTCGGCGTCACGGACGATCGCGCGACCCATGGCGACCCTCTGGCGTTGACCGCCCGACAGGTTGCCGGGCTTGCGCTCCGAGTGCTCGTCGAGGTCGAGCGTCTTGGACGCCTTGCGCACCTTCTCGTCGATCTCGCTCTCGGGCGCACCGGCGAGCCGGAGCGGGAAGGCGATGTTCTCGTAGACCGACAGGTGCGGGTAGAGCGCGTAGTTCTGGAACACCATCGCGAGGTTGCGATCGCGAGGCGCCGTGTCGTTGACGCGCTTGTCGCCGATCATCATGTCGCCGGAGGTGATGTCCTCCAGCCCGACGATCATCCGCAGCAGGGTGGACTTCCCGCAGCCCGACGGCCCGACGAGGATCATGAACTCCCCGTCCTGCACGTCGATGCTGACGTCGTTCACAGCCGGGAAGCCGTCGCCGTACTTCTTGACGATGTTCTTGATGTCGATGGCAGCCATGGACTCAACCCTTCACTGCGCCGGAGGTCAGGCCGGCGACGATCTTGCGCTGGAATAGCAGGACGATGATGATCACGGGGATCGTGACGATGACCGAGGCCGTCGCCAGTTGTGCATACGGTGGGTTGAACGGATCCGGCCCCACGAAGAACGACATCTGGGCCGGCACCGTGCGTGACGACGTCGTCGATGTCAGTGAGATCGTGAGCACGAACTCGTTCCGGGCGAAGAAGAACGTCAGGATCGCCGCGGTGAACACACCGGGTGCGGCGAGCGGGACGATCACCTTGTGGAACGCCTGCCACGACGTGGCGCCGTCCACCTGGGCCGCCTGCTCCATCTCCCACGGGATCTCGCGGAAGAACGCCGAGAGGGTCCAGATCGCCAACGGCAGCGTGAACGTCATGTAGGGGATGATCAGGCCCGGCCACGTGTTGAACAGGCCGAACGTGCGCCACATGTCGAACAGCGGGCCCACCAGCGACACCACTGGGAACATCGCGATCGCCGGGGCCATCGAGAGCACCAGTCGCTTGCCCTTGAACTCCAGCCGGGCTATGGCGTAGGCCGCCGGGGTCGCGAAGACGACCGACAGGACGGTCGCGATCATCGCGATGCCGAAGGAGTTGATCAGGGCCCGGGTGAAGTCGTCGTTCTTGAGGATCTCGCCGTAGTTGGAGGTGGTGAAGTCCTTCGGCAGGAACTGCGGACTCCCGGCCGCTGTCTCCTCGAGTGACTTGAACGACAGCGAGACGATCCATGCCACCGGCAGCAGGCACCACACCGGGATGGCGATGAAGCCGATCCAGTGCCGACTCCGGTCTTTCCCTTGGCGGCCATCAGCCCTCACCCCTCGCCTGTGCCGGGTCGACCTTGAACAGCTTCACGATCGCGAACGCGAGCAGCAGCACGGTCAGGAAGAGCAGCACCGACAGCGCCGACCCCATCCCGAGCTGCATCTGCTCGATCACTTGTCGATAGGTCAGGAACGACGAGGACTCCGTCTCCTGTGCGCCTCGCGTCATCACGAAGATGTTGTCGAAGATGCGGAACGCGTCGAGGGCGCGGAAGAGGACCGCCACCATGATCGCGGCCTTCATGTTCGGCAGGATCACCTTGAACAGACGTTGGGTCCGGGTGGCTCCGTCGACCTCGGCGGCCTCGAGCATGTCCTCGGAGACCTGCGAGAGACCGGCCAGCAGCAGCAACGCCATGAACGGCGTGGTCTTCCAGATCTCGGCGATCATGATCGCGAACATCGCCGACCAGTGGCCGCCGAACCAGTTGTAGTCGTCGCCGACGAACGGCAGCCAAGCATTCACGAAGCCGTTGTTGAGGCTGAACGCGAACTGCCGGGCGAACGCCGAGACGACGGTGATGATGCCGTAGGGGATGAGGATCGAGGTCCGCATCAGCCCGCGGGCGATCATGATCTTGTGCATCACCATGGCGAAGCCGAAGCCGATGACCAGCTCGATCGCCACCGTGACGACCATGATGATCACCGTGTTCAACGTGTCCTGCCAGAAGAGCGAGTCGGTCAGGACTGTCACGTAGTTGCCCAGCCCCACGAACTCGCGGTCGTCCGGCGTGGTGAGCCGGTAGCGGAACAGTGAGAGGTAGAGCGCCCGGATCATCGGCCACGCCGTGACAAGGAGCATCAGGATCACTGCCGGAGCCACCAGCTTCTGGCCCAGCCGGTTCTCGGCGACGGCTCGATCGCTCGAGGCGGCGCGGGCCTTCTCCTCAGCTGCCTTGTCGGTCTGCGGTGCGGTCACTGCACTCACAACAAACTCCCTCCCTCGATGATCTGCTCAATGAAGGTATTCGACTCGGCAGGAGTGTCGGAGTCGACGCTCGCAGGCGGATGCCAGGTGCTCTGCAGCGAGCTCGAGATGTCGGACCAGTAGGGCGTCACCGACCGCGGGGCGGCCGCATCGACGCTGTCCCGGGAACAGCTGCAGCAGTTCTGGCGCGTAGAGGTCGGCAAGGGCGGGGGTACTCGTATCCCGCCGCGCTTGCCGGCATGTTGCCGGTCAGCTCGGCGTTCACGCCCCGGTTCTCGGGGGACACCGGGCACTCGGCCGCCTCGAGCGCGAGCTCCTTCTCGTCCGAGGCGTCACTGACCCCGATGCCGATCCCGCCGTACGGCGGACGCGACTCCTCGCCCTCCACGGACTGCGGATACATGGCGTAGCCGATGTCGTCGTCGAGCCGCTCCTCGCCGTAGTTGTTCCAGATGTAGGTCCAGTTGACCGGGGAACGAGCCCTCGTCCGAGCCGAACGTCGAACCGGCGGTGCCCTCGTTGGAGACCGACAGGTCGGCGGGTGCCGCCTCGGAGGAGGCGAGCTTCTCGATGATGCCCGCCGCCGTCTCGCCGGCGTCGCTGTCCACGGTGATCGTGGCGTCCGCACCCTGCTCGGCGTCCTCGACGATGTTGCCGCCGGCGCCGGAGATCAGTGCATTGATCCACACGGAGTAGCCCTCGTACTTGTTGGCCCGGACGCCGATCTTGCCGCCGTTCTCCGAGGCCGCGTCGATGATCTGGTCCCACGTGACGGGCTGGCTCATGTCGAGACCGGCCTTCTCCACGAAGGACTTGCGGTACCAGAGCACCTGCGTGTTGGACCAGAACGGGAAGGCCACGACCTCGCCCTCCCACGTGGCCGCCGCAGTCGCACCCTCGAAGGACTGCTCGGTCAGCCGGGCCTCCACGTCGTCGGGGATGTCGGCCGGGGAAGCCGGCGTTGGCGAACTCAGCGGTGAAGGGCGGATCGAGGCTCATCAGGTCGATGGCCGGGTCTCCCGCGGCTATACGTCGGGCCAGCTGGATGCGCTGCTGGTCCGATGACTGGGGAAGGACCCGGGTCGTGATGGTGTACTTGCCGTCGGCGTCCTCGGTGCAGTTCGCGGCCACCGCGTCCTGTCCGCCCGCGTCCGGGTTGATGTACCAGACCAGCTCCGGCGTGCCGGAGTCACCGCTCGAACAGCCCGCGAGGATCCCACAGGCCGGGGTCAGGGCTCCGGCCGGAGCCGCCCATCGTCGTAGTCGCCTCGTGCGTGGATGCCGCGTAGATCGTGCTGTCATCCGCCCCTCCATTCATTTGTGTCTCAGGTCACAGGTCTAGTCCCCTGTGGCCCTCCTTGGCAACACGCATGAAGGCCGAAGCGAGTGAAACTTCAACCCCGGGGTGAGCGATCCGCCGTGTGTCGGATGTGCTCGACGAAGGAGTCGTAGAGGTCGGTCGGCAGGTCGTGGCCCATGCCGTCGACGAGGACCAGCTCGGCTCCCGGGATCGCCGAGGCGGTCGCCCGGCCACCGCTCACGTGGACCATCTTGTCGGCCATCCCGTGGATGACGAGGGCCGGCATCTGGAGCGTGCGCAGGCGCAACGTGCGGTTGGGCTGGGTGAGGATCGCGAGCATCTGGCGCAGCACGCCGCTGGCGGACACGCCACGGTCGAACGTGTCCTCGGCGCGCTTGCGCAGCGCGTCGGCGTCGACCGGGAAGTCGGGCGACCCGATCAGCTTCCACACGAGCTCGTTGGTGGCGACGTAGGCCTCCTTGCCGCCGCGCCGTGGTGCGATCAGCGTGGGGAGCAGGTCGGGGCTCTGCCAGCCGACGGTCCGTCGCCCGGTCGTCGACATGATGCTGGTCAGGGAGAGCACCCGCGCGGGCGCCTCGATCGCCATCGTCTGCGCGATCATGCCGCCCATCGAGATGCCGGCGACGTGGGCCGTCGCGAGACCGAGGTGGTCGAGGAGCGCGAGGCCGTCCGCGGCCGAGTCACTGATGGAGTACGGCGCACTGCCCCGTCCCGTCGAGAAGGCCCTGACCAGCTGGGCCCGCCCGACGCGCGCGGCGATCCGCGAGGATCGGCCGGTGTCGCGGTTGTCGTAGCGGATGACGTGGAAGCCGGCCCCGGCGAGCCTCGTGCAGAAGTCGTCGTCCCACCAGATCATCGGCCCGCCCGGGCCCATCACCAGCAGCAACGGGTCGTCGTCGACCGACCCGAAGGTCTGGTAGCAGATCTCCACGTCCGGGCTCACCGGCGCGAACATCTCCTCGGAAACCGCCACTGCAGGCGGGTTCTGGGCTGCCGAGGCAGAGAAACTGGTCATGTGTCCAGTCAACACGACCGGTCCGGCAATCGGCAGCAGGAACCGGTCCAGACAGTTGAAATGCCGACGAAATGGGCACTCCGGGGATAAGTTCGCCTCTTGTGACCCCGACCACACTCGCGGACTTCCTGTTGCCCGACGGCTTCGGTCGACCCCGCGCACACGCCGTGATCGGCGAGGGGCGAGTGATCGGCGAGGCCGGGCGCTACGCATGGGAGGCGATCAGCCAGCGCGGCGAGCGGCGCCACACGCCGTACGCCACTCGAGCGCCGCTGCGCGACGATGAGCCCGTGCTGCTGGTGCCCGGATTCATGGCCGGCGACGGCACGCTCGGCCTGATGCGCCGCGCCCTCCAGCAGCAGGGACTGCGCACCTATCGATCGCACATCCGCTCCAACGTCGGCTGCACGCTCGACGTCGCCTCCCAGATCGAGATGCGGCTCGAGTCGATCGCGCAACGCAGGGGCAGCAAGGTGCGCATCGTCGGGCACAGCCTCGGCGGCATGCTGGCGCGCGGGGTTGCCGCCCGACGACCCGACCCGGTGTCCGGCCCGGTGACGATGGGCAGCCCGATGCTCGCGCCGGGCGCCCACCACATCTCGCTCTCGGCGAGTGTCGCGATGCTGGTGCGGTTGAGCCGCGCGGGGTTCCCCGGGGTCATGTCCGAGGACTGCGTCGCCGGTGCGTGCGCGCGCCAGAGCTTCGACGAGGGCCGCGCGCCGTTGGCCGACACGATCGCCTTCACCTCGATCTACTCCGGGCGCGACGGCATCGTCGACTGGCGTGCCTGCATCGACCCGGCCGCGACGCCGCTGGAGGTGCGCGCCTCACACATCGGCATGGCGCTCGACCCGCGCGTGATCTCCGCCGTCACCCGGGCCCTGAGGTCCGTCGACTCAGTGGTCGAAGTCGATCGCGGAGAAATCGCGTAGCTTCGAGAGCTGGTGCTCGCTGGTGATCCGGCGGATGGTGCCGCTGCGCGAACGCATGACCGGGGAGTCGGTGGTCGCGCCGTTGGGGCGGTAGCGCACCCCGCGCATCAGCTCGCCGTCGGTGATGCCGGTCGCGACGAAGAAGCAGTCGTCACCCGTGACGAGGTCGTCGGTGCTGAGCACGAAGTCCCGGTCGAGGTTGTGGCCGGCATCGAGGGCGCGCTGGCGCTCCTCATCGGCCTGCGGCCACAACCGGCCCCGGATGACGCCGCCGGTGCACTTCATCGCGCAGGCCGTGATGATGCCCTCGGGCGTGCCGCCGACCCCGAGCAGCAGGTCGATGCCGGTGTCGGGACGCGCGGCCATGATGGCGCCGGCGACGTCGCCGTCGGCGATGTACTTGATGCGGGCGCCGGTCGCGCGGATCTCCTCGACGAGCTGGGCGTGCCGCGGCCGGTCGAGGATGACGACGGTGACGTCGGAGACCGAGAGGCCCTTGGCCCCGGCGACCGCGTGGATGTTCTCGGCCACGGGGTTGCGGATGTCGACGACGTCGGCGGCCTCGGGACCGGTGACGAGCTTCTCCATGTAGAACACCGCGGACGGGTCGTACATCGTGCCGCGGGGCGCCACTGCGAGCACGGAGATCGCGTTGTTCATGCCCTTGGCGGTCAGCGTAGTGCCGTCGATCGGGTCGACCGCGACGTCGCACTCCGGACCGGTGCCGTCGCCGACCTGCTCGCCGTTGTAGAGCATCGGGGCGTTGTCCTTCTCGCCCTCGCCGATCACGACGGTGCCGTTCATGCCGATGCTGGAGATCATCACCCGCATCGCGTTGACGGCCACCCCGTCGGCGTCGTTCTTGTCGCCGCGCCCGACCCAACGGCCGGCGGCCATGGCGGCGGCCTCCGTCACTGCACGAGCTCGAGGGCGAGGTTGCGGTCTGGCGGCTGCGTCGACGGGCTCATGGCGCGAATGTTATCGGTCGTCGGCGGTGGTGCCGTACCGACTCACTGCGGTGGCCTTGACTGAGAGCCACACCTCACGTCCGGGCGCCAGCCCGAGCTCGGCCGCTGCCTGCGGGGTGACGTCCGCCAGCAGCGGCGGTTCGGAGCTCACCAGCAGTCGTGCGGCGTCGCCGTGCTGTTGCGCGCTGGCGACCTGTCCCTGCCACTGCAGGCGCGCGGATCCCTCAGGGCGTCGCAGGCTGACGGTCACGTCGCGCGGCGCGAAGGTGGTGAGCCCGTCGCGCTCCCGGACCAGGTTGACCCCGACCAGCCGGGCCACGTGGTCGGTCTCGGGGCGGGCCGCGACGTGCTGCGGGGTGCCGCGCTGGGCGACCTCGCCGTCGTCGAGGACCAGCACCGGTCTGCCAGCGTGAGCGCGTCGATCGCCTCGTGCGTGACCGGGATCGTCACGCCGTCGAAGGTCGCGAG
Organism: Nocardioides sp. B-3; assembly: GCF_024703895.1. GTDB lineage: Bacteria > Actinomycetota > Actinomycetes > Propionibacteriales > Nocardioidaceae > Nocardioides. The sequence continues at coordinate 749,436 of NZ_CP087968.1, read as the reverse complement.
GTGCTGGGCCAGCTCGATGCGCAGGGCCATCGCGACCGTGACGTCGAGCCCGGCGAACGGTTCGTCCAGCAGCAGCAGGCGCGGCTCCGTGGCGAGGGCGCGCGCGATCGCCACCCGCTGGGCCTGCCCGCCGGACAGCTCTCGCGGCCTCCGGTGGCTCAGGTGCCCGACGCCGAAGATGTCGAGCAGGTCCTGCGCCCGCTCGTCGGCCTCTCGCCCGGACCTGCCCCTCGCTCGCGGGCCGAAAGCCACGTTGTCCAGCGCACTCAGGTGCGGGAAGAGGAGCTGGCCCCGGAAGACCGGGCCCACGTCGCGGTTCCTTGCCGTCTGCGTGAGGAGGTCGGTGCCGTCGAGCAGGGCGGTGCCGTCGGCGGGCACCAGCCCGGCGAGCGCGCGGACGAAGGACGACTTGCCGGCGCCGTTGGGGCCGATCACCGCGACGACGCTGCCCGCCTCGGCGTCGAGCGTGACGATGGCCCGGCCGGGGACGACGAGGTCTGCCTGCAACCCCCGCTTCACGGCGTACCCAGCCAGCGGTCGCGGAGGAGGAGCAGTACGGCGACGGAGACGACCAGCATCACGAAGCTCAGCGCGAGCGCGGCGTCCCTGGTCGCTCTGGCGAGTGACGTAGATGAGTGTCGGCATGGTCTGGGTGCGGCCGGGATAGTTGCCGTTGAACGTGATGGTCGCGCCGAACTCGCCGAGCGAGCGGGCCCAGCCGAGCACCATGCCAGCGACGATCCCGGGCACTGCGAGCGGCACGGTGACCCGACGGAACGTGGTCCAGCGGGACGCGCCGAGGGTGGCCGCCGCGGCGTCGTACTCCGGATCGGCCGACCGCAGTGCGCCCTCGATCGCGAGCACCACGAACGGCATGGAGACGAAGACGTGCGCGAGCACCACGCCCCCGAGCCGTGAAGGGGAACGCGAACCCGGTGGCGTTGAGCAAGGGTTCGCCGATCAGGCCGGTGCGGCCGAAGGCGGTGCGCAGGGCGACGCCCGCGACGACCGGGGGCAGGACCATCGGCACCGTGACGAGGACCCGGACGAGGGTCCGGCCGCGGAAGTCGACGCGCGAGCAGCCACGCGAGCGGCAGGCCGAGCGCCGGGCAGCACAGCATCGCGGCGGTCGAGGTCGAGAGGCTCAGCCACAGGGCAGTGCGCAACGGCGCTGAGTCGAGCTGGCTCGGCAGCGCGCGCCAGTCGATCGCCGCGAGCATCGCGACGAGCGGGACGGTGAGGAGGAGGACCGCGAGCCCGGCGGGGGCCGGGAGCAGGAGGGGCGGTCGACCGAGCGGGTCCGGGCGTTGTCTCACGGGGCGCCGAAGCCCGCGTGCTCAAGGATGGAGCGGCCCTCGTCGGACGTCACGAAGTCGACCCACTCCCGGGCGAGGTCGGCGTCCTCCGACTGCTCGAGGACGGTGCTGAAGTAGGACGTGAGCGCCGACTCGGCTCCGGGGACCTGCACGGTCGCCACCTTGTCGCCGGCGGCGACGGCGTCGGTGGCGTAGACGAGACCGGCGTCGGCCTCGCCGGAGACGACCTTGTCGAGGGTGGCGCGGACGTCCTCCTCGAGGCTGGCCGGCTCGGCGGTGATGTCGTTGTCGGCCGGGACGGCCAGCGCGACCTTGCCGCAGGGCACCTCGTCGGCGCAGCGGACCCGAGTCGAGCCCTCGAGGTCGTCGAGCGACGCGATGCCGGCCGGGTTGCCGGCTGGCGTGACGATGGTGAGGACGTTGGTCGCGAACGTCTCGATCTCGCCGGTGACGCCGGCGTCCTCGGCGGTGCTCATCGAGGTCTCGTCGGCGGTGGCGAGCACGTCTCCGGGTGCGCCGTCGGCGACCTGCTCCGCGAGGTCGGTGCTCGAGCCGAAGGAGAAGGTCACGCTCGTGCCGTCGTGGTCGGCCTCGAACTCCGCTGCCGGGTCCTCGAAGGCGTCGGTCAGCGAGGCCGCCGCGAGCACGGTCAGGGTCTGCTCGTCATCGCCCCCCACCGCAACCGGCCGGGGGACGAGAAGCGCGGCGACCGGGGCTCCACACGCGATTCGGATTCCCGTCATGGGCACAGTGTGCCGCATCTGCGGATTATTTGGCGCGTTGTGACCGCAGGTGCGGTCAGGGGGTCTCGATCACCACGTTGGTCGACTTCACCGATGCGATCGCTCGCACGCCGGGCGCGAGGCCGAGCTCGTCGGCCGCGTCGGCGCTCATCAGCGAGACCATCCGGTTGCTGCCGCAGACCATCTCGACCTGTGCCATGACGGTGTCCTTCTTGACGGCGGTGACGATGCCCGGCAGGCGGTTGCGGGCGCTGACCGAGCTCGCCCGGGTGCGATCGCGGTCCGGCTCGTCGAGCAGTGACTCGGCCAGCGCCGCGAGGTCGACGCCGGCGATCACGGCGGGACTGGAGCCGGTCGTCGCGAGCCTGCCGGCGTCCACCCATCGCCGTGCACGGTGTCGTCGCTGACGCCCGGGATCTCGGCGGCCTCGGCCGGGCGGTAGGTCGTCATGCGGTCATTGTGGCCCACCTGTGACAATGACCGGCGTGAGTGAGAAGCCGGGCCGTTACCAGCGTTCGTCCAACGGTCTGATCGGGGCGATGATCGTGACGCTGCTCGCGATCGGTGCCTTCGTACTGGTGCGGTCGCTGATCCGGGCCGACGTCGAGGTCGAGCCCGAGCCCGTCGACTACGCGGCGGCCGCCACGGCCGCGCGGGGCGCGGGGTTCGACGTGATCGCGCCGTCGTCGCTGCCTGCCGGCTGGATCGCGACCGCGATCGACCTGTCCCAGACCGACCCGCCGCGATGGGGGATGAGCCTCCCTGACCGACGACGAGAAGTTCGTCGGGCTGCGCCGAGGAGGACGAGTCGGTCGACGACCCGGTCGAGGAGAACATCGACGAGGAAGCCCTCGAGGGCGAGGTGCTGTCGTTGGACAGCGCCGTCGGCTCCGAGTGGCAGACCTGGACCGACGAGGGTGGCGACACCGGCTATTCGATCGAGTACGGCGACGAGACCCTGCTCGTCTACGGCTCCGCGTCCCCCGCGGACCTGCAGGAGCTCATCGGGCTGCTGGAGCGCTGAGCCGCTCCCACCTCGCTAGTCTCCCGGCATGGGTCTGGTCACGGGTGAGCCGGCGGAGCTGCCCGAGTCGGTGGTGGTCGGGATGCGCACCACCGCGGCCGAGCTGCTGGCGGACGTGTCGTCCTATGCCGACGACATGCTCGACTACATCCTCGAACGGATCCCGGAGGCCGGGGCCGACGACGACGTGCGCGGCCTGACGCTCGGGTCGTGCTCGTCGAACCTCGAGGCGGCGCTGTCGATGGTGCGACACGGCATCGACGTGGGCGCCGCGACGGCGCCGGTCACCGCCCTCGAGCACGCCCGCGCCATGGCGGCGAGGGGCTACAGCGTCGATGTGATGCTGCGCTTCTACCGCGTCGGTCATGCCTACTTCAGCGAGCGCATCCTGACCGGCATCGCCGCGGTGGTGCCCGACCCGGCCCCGGCCCCGGCCGTGGTGAGCAACCTGCAGCGCTTCGCCTTCGCCTACACCGACCGCATCGCCAGCGAGGTGGCCGCCGAGTACGTGGCCGAGCTCGAGCGCATGCAGACCCGGGTCAGGGCGGCCCGCACCGATGCGGTCCGTGGGCTGATCGCCGGCGAGCAGATCGACGTCGCGCAGGCCGAGCGTGCCCTGTCCCACCGGCTCACCGGATGGCAGACCGCCTTCGTCTGCTGGACCGACCGGGACGACGTCGACCTCGCGCGTGGGGGCTGCGGTGGGTGCCCATGTCGGTTCCCCTCATCCGCTGCTGGTCCCGGACGGCGTCCGGGCGTTGTGGGGCTGGGTCTTCACCACGCGTGCTCCCGACGTCACGCCCGAGGGGCTCGGGCCCCCGGCCGACCGGGTCCCGTCGTCCGTCCGGGTCTCCATCGGCACTCCCGCGCCGGGTCCCGCCGGGTTCCGCACCTCCCACGAGCAGGCACAGCGCGGGCGCCGGATCGTCGAGCTCGCGGGGCGCGAGGCCCGCGTCACGCCGTACGGCGAGGTGGCACTCGTCGACACGATGAGCGGCGACCTCGACCGGCGCGCAGCTTCGTCGCGGCCGAGCTCGGTGGGCTGTCGGTGCAGGGCCGCCGGGAGGACGAGGAGCGAAGCGCCGTGCTGGCGGTGCTCGATGCACAAGGCGGACTGGCGGCCGCGGCCGAACGGCTCGGGATCCACCGCAACACCGTGCTCCAGCGCCTGCGCCGGGCCGAGGAGCGCCGAGGAAGCCCGGCGACCAGCCGGGTCGCCGAGCTGCACGCGGCGTTGCGCCCGGTCGAGGTGCTCGGTCCGGTGGTGCTCGCCGCGGAGCCCGCCCGACCCTGATCAGCATGTGCGGCGCGCACACCGAGATGGGCTCGATCCCACTGGTGGGTCGCCGTCGGGGTTCGTAGGTTGCCGGGCATGCCAGCAACCACCGAGCACCCTGCTCCAGCAGTCTCTCGTCACGCGCTCCCCGACCCGGGCGAGGCGGTCCCGACGATCTCGTGGCCCATCGTCGGCATCTTCTCCGGTGCCGTCGCGGCCTTCGCCGTCTCGACACGGGCAGCGCTGGGCGACAGGCTTCCGGCTCTCGCGACGGTCCTGATCAGCGCTACGGCGATCTTCGTGCTGTTCACCGTCCTGCACGATGCCGCGCACTACTCGATCAGCACCCACCGCTGGGTCAACGTGGCGTTCGGCCGGGTGGCGATGCTCTTCGTCTCGCCGCTGATCTCGTTCAAGTCGTTCGCATTCATCCACATCGAGCACCACCGCAACACCAACGACGACGACAACGATCCCGATCACTTCGTCAGCGGTGCACCGTGGTGGCAGCTGCCCGTCCGGTTCCCGCTGATGGACGTGCCCTACCTGAGCTTCCCGGTCCGCAACGTGCGGCGTCGTCCGCGGGCGGAGGTGCTGGAGACCTGCTTCCTCCTCGTGACGAGCGTTGCCCTGATCGTCACCGCCGGGTTGACCGGGCACCTGTGGACGCTGGCGGTGGTCTACCTGATCCCCGAGCGGGTCGCGATGTTCGTCCTGGCTCGGTGGTTCGACTGGTTGCCCCACCACGACCTCGAGGACACCCAGCAGGAGAACCGCTACCGCGCGACCCTGCAACCGCGTCGGCTCCGAGTGGATCCTCACGCCGCTGCTGCTCTCGCAGAACTACCACCTCGTCCACCACCTGCACCCGTCGATCCCGTTCCACCGCTATGTCGCGACCACGGCGACGCAACGAGGAGGCCTACCTCGAGCGCGAGGCCGCGATCGGCACGGTCTTCGGCCAGCAGCTCGACCCCGACGAGTACCGCGCGTGGAAGAAGCTGAACGGCAAGCTGGCCCGGCTCCTCCCCGTGCGGATGCCGCAGCGGTCCTCCGCCCGCGCCGCGGTGTTCCACCGGGTCCCGGTCGCCAGCGTCGACCGGTTGACCGCCGACAGCGTGCTGGTCCGCTTCGACGTGCCCGACGAGCTGGGGGAGGAGTTCCGCTTCGAGCCCGGTCAGCACGTCACCGTCCGCACCGACCTCGGGGGAGAGGGCGTACGGCGGAACTACTCCATCTGCTCCTCGGCCACCTCCAGCGAGCTGGCGATCGCCGTCAAGCACCTTCCCGGGGGAGCCTTCTCGACCTTCGCGATGGAGCAGCTCGCGGCCGGGGACACCCTCGAGCTGATGACGCCGACCGGTGCGTTCGGCACGCAGCTCGACCCGCTCGCCACGAGGAACTACGTCGCGATCGTTGCCGGCAGCGGCATCACCCCGGTGCTCTCGATCCTGCAGACGACGCTCGCCGTCGAGACCGACAGCCGTTTCACCCTCGTCTACGGGAACCGTGATGCCGACAGCACGATGTTCCGCGAGGACCCGGACGACCTCGAGGCGCGTTACGCCGACCGGCTCCGGATCGTGCACGTGCGCTCCCGCGACCAGCGACACCCCGCCCACCTGCGTGGTCGGGTCGACCGTCCGAGGCTCGAGCAGCTGCTCGGCTCCGAGCTGGCCACGGCGCCGGTGGACGACTGGTTCCTGTGCGGACCGGTCGAGATGGTGACCGACCTGCGTGACCTGCTCCTCGAGCGCAGCGTCGAGCCGGACCGGGTCCACGTGGAGCTCTTCCACGGCTACCAGAAGCCCGGGGTGGCCGACGGCTTCGGACCCGGCGACGGTCTCGGTGGGTTTGCGTGGCCGTCAGCATGAGGTGCAGCTCGCCGCGGGTGACACCGTGCTGGAATCGGCCCTGAAGGCCGGGTTGGAGGCGCCGTACGCGTGCCCGGGCGGAGCCTGTGGCACCTGCAAGGCGAAGGTGCTCCCGGGTTCGGTCGCGATGGAGCAGAACTTCCGCTGTCGCCGGCCGTCGTGGAGGCCGGCTACGTGCTGACCTGCCAGTCGCGCCCGACCACGCCGTCGGTCGCCGTGGACTACGACGCCTGAGGGCTGCGTGGCTGGACAATGGCTCCATGGGAGTCCGCAACTTTCTCGTCGAGGGTGTGTCCGGAACGGGGAAGACCTCGGTGTGCCGAGAGCTGAACCGTCGTGGCTACCGGGCCATCAACGGTGACAGGGAACTTGCGTACCGGGGGCGACCCCAGCGACGGGAGAGGCGACGGATACTGCCCTTCACTCCCACCACATCTGGGATATCGATCGAGTGCGGGCGCTCGTGGCCGACGACCAGCACCCCATCACCTTCTTCTGTGGAGGCTCTCGCAATTTCTCGAGGTTCATTGACCTGTTCGACGAGGTATTCGTCCTCGATGTCGATCTCGACACTCTGCATCAACGACTCGACGAGCGCCTTCAGGGTGAATGGGGATCGAGAGCATCGGAGCGAGATCTCATCGTCCGGCTCCACCGGACCAAGGAAGACATCCCGGGCCGGGGCGTGGTGATCGACGCGACCCGCCCACTCGCAGATGTCGCCGACGAGATCCTTCGTCAAGTAGGACAGGAAGACGCCGCAGGCGTCTGAGTCGAGTCTCGTTGACCAAGGAAGCCTTCATCACTAACTTCCGTCGGCTTACGTGCGCCTGGTGAAGCGGTAGTCGCCGTTGGGGAGTTGTTGGGTGAGGTAGCGGGTGTCGTGGGCTCGGTGGTGGTGGTGGCAGCAGAGGAGTGCTGCGTTGTCGAGGTCTGTTTTGCCGCCGGCGGACCGGGCGTGGGGGTGGTGGGTTTCGCACCGGGCGGCGGGGACGGTGCAGCCGTCGGTCTGGCATTGGTGGTGCTTGATCCGGATGGCTTTGCGTTGGGCGGCGGTGTGGAGGCGGCGGGAGCGGCCGAGGTCGAGGATTTCGGACTTGCTGCCGAGGACGGCGGGCAGGATCTTGGCCACGGCAGGCGAGCCTGCGGGCTTGTCCGGCGGTGATGGTGTCGCCGGTGTCGAGGGTCGCGATCCCGGACTTCTCCAGCGACGCGGTGAGCTGGTCGAGGTTGAGGTGGACGGTCACGGTGGTGGCGGTCCCGCCGTGGGTGGGGAGCACGTCAGCGGGGAGTGCTTCGAGGAGGTCGGTGAGGGCGAGCCCGAGGAGCCGCGCGGTGGGGATGCGTTCGCCGTCGTTCTCGGAGGCGGTGCCCGGGGGAGGCGAAGGCTTCGAGGTAGGTCATGAGCCGGGCGGTGGTCGCGTTGGAGATGATGCCGCCGATCCGGTTGGTGCCGTCGCCGCGCGGGGTGACCGTCAGTCGGGTGCGTTCCGATGCCCGTTGTTCTTCGCGTTCCAACGCTTTGCGTTCAGCCTCTTCGCTGAGCTCGGGCGCGACGACTTCGAGGACCTTGCGCGCCGGGCGCCGTAGTTCGGTGGGGGCGAAGTCGTCGGCGAGGCTGATGAGGTGCAGCTCTGCCTGCTCGCGGACCTCGGCGGAGATGTCGTCGGTGGGGAGGTCGTCGAGGGCGTGCACGATCACGGCGGCTTGGTCGAGGTTGACCCGTCCGTCGAGCACCGCGGCACCCAGTGCGGGTAGTCGGTGTCGAGGGACCGGGCGAGGTGGTCGAGGCCGATGCTGGGTCGGTGGTCGTGGCGGGTGGTGGCGGCGTACCAGTCGCCGACGCGTTTGGCGCCGTGTTCGTCGGCGATGTCAGCGGAGGCTGCCATCACGGTGAGCAGGAGTCCTTGGGCGCGGGTGATGACCGTCGACAGCTGACGCATCGCGGTGGCTTTGTCGGTGGTGGGGACGAAGGTCGGGTTGAAGGTGGTGGCCTTGTCGAACTCGCTGGAAAGGCTCGCGACAATGTCCAGCAGCGGGTGCTGCTGGAGGTTGTCGTGGGTGGTTTCCATGACGTGATTCTACGCCTGAAAAGCATGGAATAAAACAGGTGTTCGAGTTATCCACAGGCGAATTCGTGCATTTCGATATCCACAGGCAATGCGGCAGGAAGTGGCCCGCGAGCAGCGGTAGGCGACCTGCGCCGTGGACCCACCTTGACGCATGCCGATATCGGCATATGATTCTGGGCATGGCACGAGCAGCGACGACCTCGGACGTCTTCAACGCGATCGCCGAGCCGCAGCGCAGGCAGATCCCGGTGCTGCTGCGCGGGGGTGAGCGACCGGTGACCGAGGTGGCCGGGGAGCTGGGGATGACCCAGCCGGGCGCGTCCAAGCACCTGCGCGTGCTCCGCGAGGTCGGGCTCGTGCAGGACCGCAGGGCGGGCAAGCAGCGTCTCTACGCCCCGGACGCGGCCGGACTGCGACCGGTCCACGAGTGGACCGGCGGGTTCGCGGAGTTCTGGAACGAGAGCTTCGACCGGCTGGAGGCGTACGTGCAGGACCTGAAGCAGACGAGAGACGAGGAATAGCTGATGAGAACGACGACCGACCGCGAGATCGTGGTCTCCCGGGTCATCGACGCCCCGCGGGAGCTGGTCTTCGAGGCGTTCACCGAGGTGCGGCACCTGTCGCAGTGGTGGGGGCCGGAGGGATTCACCACGACGACGGCGGCCTTCGAGTTCAGCGTCGGTGGCGAGTGGGACTTCGTGATGCACGGCCCGGACGGGACGGACTACCCGGAGTGGATCACCCGGACGGACATCGCTGCGCCGGAGCGGATCTCGTTCCAGCACGGTGAGTCGCGCGGCGACCCGAACGCCTTCGACTCGGTCCTCACGTTCGACGTCGACGGTACGGCGACGCGGATCGAGCTGCGTACGGTCTTCCCCACGATGGAGCAGCGCGACGAGGCGGTCGAGAAGTACCACGCGGTCGAGGCCGGTCAGCAGACACTGGGCAACCTTGGCTGCCTACGTCGCCGAGATGGCGGTGGAGTGATGTCCGGCACCGTCTTCTTCAGCGTCTCGATGTCGCTGGACGGGTTCATCGCGCCGGAGTCGCTGGACGACCTGATGGGGCAGAAGTGGATGGAGCTGCAGGCGTGGGTCTTCCCGCAGCGCTCCTTCCGGGAGAACCTCAAGCTCGGCGGGGGCGGCGAGGAGGGGCGCGACAACGACATCCCGGCCGAGACCTTCGAGCGCACCGGCGCGAGCGTGATGGGCAAGCGCATGTTCGACGCCGGCAAGAAGATGTGGCCCGAGGAGGCGCCGTTCCACACGCCCGTCTTCGTGGTGACGCACGAGCAGCGAGACCCCCGGCAACGGCCGGGCGGGACCACCTTCCACTTCGTCAACGACGGCATCGAGTCCGCCCTCGGCCGGGCCTCGTGAGGTCGCCGGCGACCGGGACGTTCGCGTCGCGGGCGGTGGCGAGACGATCCCTGGAGCACCTCAATGCCGGCCTCGTCGACGAGTTCTCGATCGCGCTCTCACCCGTGCTGTTCGGCTCCGGAGTGCGCCTGTTCGAGGGCGTGGACGCCAGCCGCATCGCGCTCGAGCAGGTCCCGGTCGAGCACTCGACGAGAGCGACGCACCTGACCTACGCCGTGCGGAAGAGGTAGGGCTCAGTCCTCTTCGGCCACTGCGGCATCGAGGCGCTCGCGAGCACCGTCGAGCCGAGTCTGGCAGATCTTGGCGAGCTTCTCGCCGCGCTCCCACAGGGCAAGCGACTCCTCGAGGGTCGTGCCACCGGCCTCGAGGGTGCGGACGACCTCGATGAGCTCCTCGCGGGCCACCTCGTAGGACGGGTCTTCGTCACTCATCGGGGTCTCCTTCTTCGATGTTCGAGACAGTGGTGTTGATGCGTCCGTCGACCACCCGGATGCTGAGCTGCTGCTTCGCGGCGATCGGGCCGACGCTGGTCACGACGTGACCCTCGGCGTCCTGCACGACGGCATAGCCGCGCTGGAGAGTGGCGAGCGGTGAGAGCGACTGCGCCCGCGCACGCTGGTGGCCGATGTCGTCGGCGGCGCGGTCGAGTCGGTGGGAGAGGTGGCGACGGGCGCGCTCGCGCAGCTCGGCCACCTCGTCGGAGCGGACGTCGAGGATGGTGCGCGGGTCGCGCATGACCGGTCGCGCACGCAGGTCGTCGAGGCGCGTCTGCTCGCGGGCCACCAGCTGACCCACCACGGCGCACCCGGTCGCGGGCCCAGAGGACGCCGCGGACCTCCTCCGCCATGTCGGGGACGACCAGCTTGGCGGCGTCGGTCGGCGTGGAGGCGCGGACGTCGGCCACCGGGTCGAGGAGCGGCGAGTCGGGCTCGTGCCCGATCGCCGACACCACCGGCGTGGTGACCTTGTGGACCGCCCTGATCAGCGCCTCGTCGGAGAACGGCAGCAGGTCTTCGACCGAACCGCCACCGCGGGCGATCACGATCACGTCGACGGCGGCATTGCGGTCGAGCCGGTCGAGCGCCTCCATCACCTCGGCCGCGGAGCGGGTGCCCTGCATGGCGGCGTAGGCCACCTCGAACTGCACACCGGGCCAGCGACGGCGGGCGTTGTCGAGGACGTCGCGCTCGGCGGCGCTGTTGGGGGCGGTGATCAGGCCGACCCGACCGGGCAGGAACGGGAGGTCGCGCTTGAGCTCGGGCGCGAACAGCCCCTCGGCCGCGAGCAGCTGTCGGCGGCGCTCGATGCGCGCGAGCAGCTCGCCGAGGCCGACCATGCTGATCTGGCGCGCGTAGAGCGAGAAGGTGCCGCGGTTGGCGTAGAACGACGGTCGCGCGTGCACGACGACGCTGGCGCCCTCGACGAGCGGCGGGTTGAGCGAGTCGAAGAGCGTGCGCTGGCAGGTGAGCGGCACCGAGATGTCGGCGACCGTGTCACGCAGGGTCATGAAGACGGTGTTGATGCCCGGCCGGCGGCTGATCTGGGCGAGCTGGCCCTCGACCCACACCCCGCCGAGCTGGTCGATCCACTGGCTGACCGCGTTGGCCACGGCGCGCACCGGCGCCGGGGCTTCCGGGTCGCGTCGCGGAGGGAGGGCACGGCGGTGACTCTAGGTGAGAGCGCCGACACTGCGGCGTACGACGGGCCCACCTAGACTCGCACCATGAGCACCAACCCGGGTCTGCCGCCCGTCCTCGACCCCCGAAGCGGCGCGCGAAGTGCTGCTCGCGGCCCCGCGCGGCTACTGCGCCGGCGTCGACCGCGCAGTCATCACGGTCGAGAAGGCGCTGGACCTCTACGGCGCCCCCGTCTACGTGCGCAAGCAGATCGTCCACAACAAGCACGTCGTGGCCAACCTCGAGTCGCGAGGCGCGATCTTCGTCGAGGAGCTCGACGAGGTGCCCGAGGGCCAGACGGTCGTCTTCTCCGCCCACGGTGTCTCGCCCGCGGTGCACGCCGAGGCGGACGACCGCAGTCTGAAGACGATCGACGCCACCTGCCCGCTGGTGACGAAGGTGCACCACGAGGCGAAGCGCTTCGCCAGCGACGACTACGACATCCTGCTCATCGGTCACGAGGGTCACGAGGAGGTCGAGGGCACTGCCGGCGAGGCGCCCGACCACATCCAGCTCGTGCAGAGCCCCGACGACGTCGACAAGATCGTCGTCCGCGACCCGGCCAAGGTCGCGTGGCTCTCGCAGACCACGTTGTCCGTCGACGAGACCCTCGAGACGGTGGCCGCGATCCGCAAGAAGTTCCCGCTGCTGCTCGACCCGCCGAGCGACGACATCTGCTACGCCACCCAGAACCGCCAGCTCGCGGTCAAGGAGATCTCGCCCAAGGCCGACCTCGTGATCGTCGTCGGCTCGCGCAACTCCTCCAACTCGGTCCGCCTCGTCGAGGTCGCCCTCGAGGCCGGCGCCAAGGCGTCCTACCTCGTCGACGACCACACCGAGATCGACGAGGCCCGGCTCGACGGCGTCGACAACGTCAGCGTCACCTCCGGTGCCTCGGTGCCGGAGGACCTCGTCGACGGCGTGCTCTCGTTCCTCGCCGATCGTGGCTACCCCCCCGCGCGCCGTCCACTCGGCCGAGGAGTCGCTCATCTTCGCGCTGCCGCCCGAGCTGCGTCGCGACCTGCGCGCTGCCCAGCAGGCCTGACGATGGCCCGCTACCTCGACATCCACCCGGACAACCCCGCAGCCGCGGCTGATCAGCCGGGTCGTCGATGCGCTGCGTGACGACGAGCTGATCGCCTACCCGACCGACTCCGGCTACGCCCTCGGCGCCCAGCTCGGCAACCGCGACGGCCGCGACCGGATCCTCGGGATCCGTGGCCTCGACGACCGGCACCACTTCACGCTGATGTGCAAGGACTTCGCCCAGCTGGGCCAGTTCGTGCACGTCGACAACGCCGCGTTCCGTGCCATCAAGGCGGCCACGCCCGGGCCGTACACGTTCATCCTGCCCGCGACCGGCGAGGTGCCGAAGCGGTTGATGCACGCGAAGAAGAAGACGGTCGGAGTCCGCATTCCCGACCACACGCTGGTGTGCGCGATCCTTGAAGAGCTCGGCGAGCCGATCCTCACCAGCACGCTGATCCTGCCCGGCGAGGTCGAGGCCCGCACCATGGGCTGGGAGATCAAGGAGGAGCTCGACCACGTGGTCGACATCGTGATCGAGGCCGGCGAGACACCGGCACAGCCGACGTCGGTGATCGACTGGTCGGGCGCGGAGCCCGAGGTCGTACGGCGAGGCGCCGGCGACGTGGAGCGGTTCGAGGTCTGAGACCTCAGCCGGACGCGTTGCGCTGCAGGGTCCGCTGGCGCAGCCACAGGGTGCCCGGGCAGACGGCATAGCCCGCGACCAGCGCGCCGCTGTGGTGGGCGAGCCCGGAGACGACGGCCTGCACGATGCCGTCGCCCCGGTCGGCGACCGTCTCCGGCGCGACCGCACCGAGCATTGCGACGACGGCGAGCATCATCAGCGGAGGCAGCACACCGATGATGAAGAAGTCGTGCGGCCTGACCACCAGCGCCAGCCCGAGGCACAGCACGATGAAGCACAGGTCGAAGAAGAAGCTCAGCTCGCCGACGAGGAGCACGTCGATCACCACGATCGTGAGCACGGCAGCGATCCCCAGCGCGACCGCCTGCCGGCCGGGCTCGAGACCCTCGGTCCACACGGTCCCGGTGTCACTCACACCCACCAACGTAGAACGGGTGACCGGTGCCTCCTCGGCGCCGCGCCGGGTGCCGATCTGTCGGACGATCTCCGGGACGTCCGACGAGGTGGCTGCCCGCGCGACCGCACCGTCGGACGTCCGGCGAGACCGCTCACGCACGGCGGATCCACGGCGGGTCCGGCCGGGCTCCGGCGTCGTCGAACAAGGTCGCCTCACCCGTCCCGGGTGTCGCCGAGTCGCCGAGCGCCTCGAACTCGGGCGCGCTCAGGCTGCGCGGCGCCTCCTCCACCCCGGCGAGGTGCGGGCAGGTCATCGGTCGTGACACCGAGGTCGTTGAAACGGCGCGCCGTCACCAGCACGCGCCCCTCGAGGGAGCCGACGCCCGCGTTGTACGCCGCAACGGCGGCGCCCGGGGACCGGCCGACCTTGTCCGGGTGACCGCCCAGCGAACCGAGCCGCTGGTGGAGCTCGGTGCCGAGGCGGCGCACTTCCATCGCCTGTGCAGCCGGGGTCTCGTGCGACCAGCCGTGCGCCACCGTGCGCAGCAGCGCGATCAGGGTCGTCGGCGTGGCGAGGATGACGTTCTTGGCGGCGGCGTGCTCGAGCAGGTCCGACTGGGTGTCGAGAGCTGCGGAGAGGAAGGCCTCGGCCGGCACGAACATCACCACGAACTCCGGCGTCTCGTCGAGCGCGCGCCAGTAGGCCTTGCTGGCGAGCTGGTCGACGTGGGTGCGCAGCTGGCGCACGTGCCGCTGCAGGTGGGCCTCGCGCTCGTCGTCGTCCTCGCTGCTGGCCGCGTCGAGGAACGCGTCGAGGGAGACCTTGGCGTCGATGACGACGGACTTGCCGCCGGCGAGGTGGACGATCACGTCGGGACGCAGGACACCGTCGGCGAGCTGGGCCTGCTCGGTGAAGTCGCAGCGCGCGACGAGGCCGGCCAGCTCGACGGTGCGCCGGAGATGGAGCTCACCCCAACGGCCACGCACCTGCGGCTTGCGGAGCGCGGAGGTCAGCGACCCGGTCTCGCGGCGCAGCGACTCGGTGGTCAGGCGCATGTCGGAGACCTGCTGGCTGAACTGTCCCTGCCGAGTCGCGCGGGCGTGCTCGAGGTCGTTGAGCTGGTCCCGGAGACGCTCCATGCCCTCGCGGACGACGGCCCGGTCGGCGCTGCGCTGCTCCAGAGCGTGCAGCACGCCCTCGTCACGCGGGCGGGCGCGGGACGCCAGCCAGCCCGGGCCGAAGCCGAGCGCGAGGCCGACCGCGAGCATCACCGGGATCGTCAGGATCTCCATGTCCGCACTGTGACAGGAGGGACCGACAACGGGCGGTTGCCTTGGTATCGACACGCTCGGCCGCGGGCGGCCTCGCTGCTCAACCAGCGGCGTTCCCGGGCGGCCTCGCTGCTCAACCAGCGGCGTTCGCGGGCGGGGGAGAGGCTCAGCCCCGGGTCGAACGCCGCGTCGAAGGAGGCGGCGGGCAGGTCGAAGTCGAAGCGGCGCAGGAACTCCAACGCCTCGGGAGCACCACGCAGGCGGTCCATGCCCGCGTCCTCCCACTCTACGGAGATCGGGCCGTCATAGCCGATCCGCGCGAGTGCGCGGAAGGCGTCCTCCCGGGGCACGTCGCCGCGACCGGTGGAGACGAAGTCCCAGCCGCGGTGCTGGTCGCCCCGGGGCAGGTGGGAGGAGAGGATGCCGTTGCGGCCGCCACCCATCCGCATCCGGGTGTCCTTGCAGTCCACGTGGTAGATCCGGTCGGCGAAGTCGGTGATGAACGCGACGGGGTCGAGCCCCTGCCAGATCATGTGGCTCGGGTCCCAGTTCAGCCCGAACGCCGGCCGGTGTCCGATCGCCTCGAGCGTGCGCTGCGTCGACCAGAAGTCGTAGGCGATCTCCGAGGGGTGCACCTCGTGCGCGAACCGCACGCCGCACTCGTCGAAGACGTCGAGGATCGGGTTCCAGCGATCGGCGAAGTCCCGGTAGCCGTCGTCGATGACGGACGCGGGCACCGGCGGGAACATCGCGACGTACTGCCGAGTCGAGGACCCCGTGAACCCGACGACGGTGTCCACGCCCAGCGCGCGCCATCCGAGCGGTGTCCTTGACCTCGTCGGCCGCGCGGCGGCGTACGCCCTCAGGATCGCCGTCGCCCCACACGCGCTCGCGCACGATGCCCCGGTGCCGGAAGTCGATCGGGTCGTCGCAGACGGCCTGCCCGTGCAGGTGGTTGGAGATGGCCCACACATCGAGGCCGTTGCGCTCGAGGATCTCCCGGCGCGAGGCGACGTAATCGGCGTCGTCCCAGCGGGACGCGTCGAGGTGGTCGCCCCAGCAGGCGACCTCGAGGCCGTCGTAGCCCCACTCGCCCGCGAGCCGCGCCACCTCCTCGAACGGCAGGTCGGCCCACTGGCCGGTGAAGAGCGTGAAGCGCTTGCCCATCGGTTCTCCTCTGTTCGTACGCCGTCAGTGTGCCGTGACTTCGACGCGGGTGCCGTCCGCAGACGCGCTGTCCGCGATCGCGCCGAGCACGCGTTGGACCGCGAGGCCCTCGGCGAAGCTGGGGGAGGGTTGCGTGGATGAACGCACCGCCGCCGGGAAGTCGGCCGCCTGCGAGGTGAAGGTGTGGTCCCACCCGAGCACGTGGCCGGGCGGCCACCGTGCGCCGGCATAGGGGTGGTCGGCCTCGGTCACCAGCGTCCGCGCGCCCCCGGAGCCGGTGTCGACGACGAGCTCGTTGAGCCGCTCCGGGTCGAAGGAGATCGACCCGTGCGAGCCGTAGACCTCGATGGTCAGGCCGTTCTTGCGGCCGAACGCCATCCGGCTGACCTCGATGCTGGCCACCGCTCCGCGCCGCGTCCCGAGCGTGGCCCGTGCCGCGTCGTCGACGGTGACCTGCTCGATCCCGCCCGCACCCGGGCGCGACGGCACGAACGTGTGCAGCTGGCCGCTGACCCGGGGAGACCTCGTCGCCCGGGAGGAACTGCACCTGGTCGACGACGTGCGACCCGAGGTCGCCGAGAGCACCCGAGCCGGCCTCGGTCTTGCGCAGTCGCCGGGTCATTGGCGCGGTGGCATCGGCCAGCCAGTCCCGGAGGTAGGCCGCGCGGACGGACCGCACCTCGCCGATCCGGCCGTCGGCGACGAGGCGACGCGCCAACGCCAGCGCGGGCACCCGGCGGTAGTTGAAGCCGACCATCGAGACGACGCCGCGTTCGAGGGCGGAGGATGCGGAGGCGACCAGCCGCGCGGACTCCGACACCGTGTTGGTCAGCGGCTTCTCCACGAGCACGTGCTTGCCGGCGGCCGGGGCCGCCTCGGCGATCTCGGCGTGCAGGTGGCCGGGGGTGCAGATGTCGACGATCTGCACGTCGTCACGCTCCAGCACCGAGCGCCAGTCGGTCGCCGAGTCCTGCCAGCCGAAGCGCCCGGCGGCCTCCTTCACGAGGATCGGGTCGCGGCCGACGAGCACGCGCTGGTCGACGGCCGGCACGTCGGGATAGAACGCGCCCACGTTGCGCCGGGCGTTGGAGTGGGCCTTGCCCATGAAGGAGTAGCCGATGACGGCGACTCCGAGCCGGTCTGTCACGCGGTCCCCCCGGGTCGATGAGTGTGCGCAGGAAGGCCAGCCCGTCGCGGGCCAGGTCGTCCTGCGTGGGTGCGAGTGGCCGCCAGATGGACGCCGCGGTGGCGATGGCGGCGTTGTCGGCGGTGAAGCTCTCGATGTTCAGCGGGCCCGCGTAGCCGACCTCGTCCAGCGCGTCGACCACCGCCGGCCAGTCCGTATGGTCGCCGCCCGGGTGCGCCCCGGTCGCTGCCGCAGACCTGCAGGTGCACGAGGTGCTCGCCGGCGGCCCGGATCGCGTCCGCGCTGGAGCGTTCCTCGATGTTGAGGTGGTAGGTGTCGAGCGCCAGCCCGAGGGCCGGCCCGAGCAGTCCGTCGAGTCCCTCGAGCGCCCGGGTCGACGGTGTTGACGAGCGAGGTCTCGTAGCGGTTCAGCGGCTCGATCCCGAGGGTCACCCCGCGCGATCCGGCGTGCTCGACGACCGGCGCGAGGTTCGATCGCCATTCGCCGTACGCCGCAGTGCGCTCGTCCGCAGTCATCCGCCACGTGCGTCCGGTCGCCGCATAGAACGGCCCGCACACGGCGGGTGCCCCTGATGCCCGCGGCCGGGTCGATGCATGCTCGCAGGTAGTCCTGCGTGGCCGCGACCGTCCCCCGATCGGTCGCGACCAAGTCTCGGCCGGGAGCCATCGCGCCCACGACGTACGGCGCCGGGCCGGTCGGCTCCAAGGCAGCCCCCACCACGTCGATGCTGAGATCGCCGACCTGTTCGAGCGGCAGCTCGACCGCGTCGAACCCGAGGGCCGCGACGTGGTCCAGCAGCTGGTCCACCACGGCGTCGGTGAGCGGTGAGGCCCAGACCCGAGTGTTGATGCCGATGGCGCGCACGACTGCTCCTTCTCACAAGTTTGGTGCGGCCCGGCCACGACGGACGTCGTGGCCGGGCCGGGTGATCAGCGGTCGGTCCGGGCGTCCGGGAAGCCGGGCAGCTCCTCGCCGCCGAACTTCGCGTAGTGGCCGTCGGGCATGCCGTCGTTGGCCGCGAGGTAGTCCGAGCGCTCGTCCTCGGTGATCGGGGTCTGCGGCAGCACCCACTCCGCGGGCACCTCCTCGCCGGCGAAGATCTTCTCGACGGCGAGCAACGGCGTACGCCACTGGAAGTTGGAGTAGACGGGCGCGAGGCCGGTCAGGCCGGTCTCCTCCCACTTGCGCAGGAAGCTCATCTCGTCCTCGCCGGTCATCACCGGGTAGTCGACGCCGGCGTCCTCGAACGCCTCGATCGCGGCGACGGCACCGTCACCGGCGTCCATCCAGACGCCGTCCACGTCGCCCCGGTTGAGCGCGTCGGTGATGATCTTCTTGATCTCGGTCGGGTCGGCCCCGGTGAAGAAGTCGTCGGCCTCGATGCCGTTCTCCTCGAAGATCTTCTTGGCCGCGGCCCAGCGGGTCTCGAGCACGTCGACGCCCGGCAGGATGCGCAGCGCGACGACCTTGTCGCCCTCCTCGAGGTTGTCGACGAGGAAGTTGGCGGTGTCGATGCCCCACGCGTAGCCACCGATCGGGTGGATGTACGTGGTCGCGCAGTCGGTCTGGACGCCGCGGTCGAAGACGATGACCGGCTTGCCGGTCTCACACGCGCGCTCGACGCCGGGGGGTCATCGCGGCCGTCGAGTTGGGCGAGATGATGAAGACGTCGCACTGGCCCTCCGCGATGAAGTAGTCGATGTCGGCGAGCTGCGTGTTGTCGTCGGCCTGCGCGTCGCGCACCTCCATCTCGGAGATGACGCCGTCGCTCTCGAGCACCTCGAGCTGCTGCTGCATCGTGATGTAGCCGGTCTGGCGCCACGGGTTGTCGTTGGAGGCGTTGGAGAAGCAGACCTTCTTGGCGCCGCCTGCCTTGTACGCCGATGTGTCGGTCATCTTCCCGTCGATGTACTGCAGCCACGGCTGGGCCGGGTCGCCCTCGAACGTCGCAGAGCGCTGGGCGTCCTGCTCGTCGTAGTCGGCTCGGACGAACCACTCGCTGTCCGGGGCGGACGTCTCGTTCGACGTCTCGCTGGTGGACTCGCTGGCTTCGGTGTCGGCGGGGTCGATGTCGTCGGTGCTGCAGCCAGCCAGCACCGCCAGCACCAGCAGCGCCGACGAGGTGGACGCGATGGTCCCCCTGATGGTTCTGCGCATCAGATTTCTCCTGTGGTTGTGCCCGGGTCGGGCTGGGTGGTTGTAGGTCTCTCCGAGCTAGTGGATGGCGAGGGTCGTGGCCGGCGACCGCCCTGCCGAGCGCGCGCCGCCAGTGCGACGGCGGCGATGATGATCAGTCCCTGCACGGTGTCGCGCCGGGTCGACGGGACGCCGAGGCTGGTGAGCAGCAGGAAGAGGAGCTCGAGGGCGAAGGCGCCCGCGGCGGCCGACAGCACCCAGCCGCGACCGCCGCCGAGCAGCACGCCGCCCAGCACCACCGCGGTGATCGCGGAGAACTCGTAGCCCGCGCCGACGGACGGGTGCACGCCGGCGTACCCCACGAGCAGCACGCCGGCGACCGTGGCCGAGAGCGACGAGAGGACGAAGGCCCGCGTCTTGACCCACCACAGCGGCGTGCCGGAGTAGTGGGCGGCTTCGGGGTTGTCGCCGACGGCGATCAGCGTGCGGCCGAACGGGCGGCGCATCAGCCACACCGAGGCGGCGGCGAGGGCCAGCAGGATGAGCAGGGGATAGGGGATGATGCCGACGACCGGCACGTCCTCGATGCCGCCCCGGCCGATCTGGCGGAAGCTGTCGACGGGGTTGCCGGTGGCCGCGCCGCCGGTGACGTAGCGGACCAGCCCGGTCAGCGCCAGCATCGTGCCGAGCGTGACGATGAAGCTCGGCACCTTGAGCAGAGTCGTGGCGAGCCCGTTGACCAGTCCGATCAGCACGCCGACGGCCAGCATCAGCAGCAGCCCGGGGATGATCCGGCCCTCGTCCCGGCCGATGAAGTTGCCGGCCAGCACGACCTGCGTGGTGATCACCGCCGCCATCGAGAGGTCGAACTCGCCGCTGACGATCACGTAGTACTGCCCCATCGCCACGATCGCGATCGGCGCCGTACGCCCCGCGAAGCGGATCAGCGCCCCGGGCTCGGTGAAGTTGGGGTTGGAGATCATGATCGAGACCAACAGCACTGCCACCAGCACGAACACGGCACCGCCGGGGGTGGCGAGGCCCGCTCCGAGCCGGCTGCCCCACGTGCCCGGACGGGCCGCCAGCTCGGGTCGGGCCTTCGTCTCGGTCGTCGTGATCTGGGTCATCGCGCTTCCTCGAGGGCTGAGCCGAGAGCGCTCGGTCGCTCGAAGCGGGCCGGGCGCCAGTCCGGGTCGCGGCGGGCGTAGACCGCCACCGCCACCACGATCACCGGGCCGCGCACGACGTCCTTGAGGAACGGGTTGGTCTGCATGACGCCCATGACGTTGTCGAGCACGGCGAAGATCGCGACCCCGGCCAGCGTGCCGGTGATGTTGCCCTTGCCGCCGGCGAGCAGGGTGCCGCCGAGGACGACGGCCGCGATCGACATCAGGTCGTAGTTGCCCCGGGAGCCGACGGTGGGCTGCCCGACGCCGAGGCGGGCGAGCAGCAGCAGGCCGGCGATCGCCGAGAGCACGGAGCACAGGATGTGGGCGGCGATGACGGGGACACGGGTGCGGACTCCGGACATCCGCGCCACCTCGGCGTTGCCGCCGACGGCGTACAGGTGATGTCCCGGGGCGCGTACGGCGCAGCATCCAGATCGCCAGCAGGGCCGCGCCCAGCATCAGCAGGGTCGCGATCGGGACCGGTCCGATCCGGGTGGCGTCGAGCAGGCGGAAGTGGCGCGGGGCGCTGCCGTGGCTGCCCCGGTAGTTGCTGGCCGGGTAGCCCGACAGGATCAGGCCCATGCCGAGCGTGGCGATGAAGCCGTGCACCTTCAACAGGCTGACGACCATGCCGTTGACCAGACCGATGGCGACCGCGAGGGCGAGCGTGACCAGCACCGCGGGCACGATCCGGCCACTGCTGCCGGCCATCATGCCGCCGCCGACCACGCTGGCCGGGCTGACCACGAACGGCACGGACAGGTCCAGCGAGCCGACCGGGATGACCAGCGTCTGACCGATCGCGATGAAGCCGAGGATCGTGGTCGTGGTCAGGATGTTGTCGATGTTGCCGGTGCTGAAGAAGTTGCGGTCGTTGCTTGCCGTGAGGATCGCGCCGACCACGATCGCCAGCAGCAGGACGGCGTAGACGATGCCGGTCGAGGTGAGGCGGGCGGACTTCACGACGCCACCTCCCGGGCTGCCGGTGGCCGGGCCGAGCACGGTCTCCTCGGACGAGCCGGCGGGCAGCTCGCCGGCGATGCGGCCGTCGCGCATCACCGGGATCCGGTCGGACATGCCGATCACCTCGGGGAGCTCGCTGGACACCATGAGGACGGCGACGCCCTCCGCGGCCGAGCTGCGCATCACCTCGTAGATCGCGTGCTTGGCACCGACGTCGATGCCGCGCGTCGGCTCGTCCATCAGCACGACGCCCGGGCGGGTGGAGAGCCAGCGGGCCAGCACGACCTTCTGCTGGTTGCCGCCGGAGAGGAACTGCGCCTCCTGCGCCATGGAGCGCGCCGAGACGGCGAGGGTGGACAGCACGCCCGGGATCGCGCGACGGGCGTCGCCGGTGCGCGAGGGGAAGACGGCGTGCACGACGCCCGGGGCGTTGTCGAGGATCGACTGGTGGACGGCCAGTCCGGTGGCCTTGCGGTCCTCCGTGACCGGGGCCGAGCCCTTGCGGACGGCTCCGGCGCGGCGTACGGATGCTGACGGCGGCGCCGTCGATCAGCAGCTCGCCGCGCGACAGCGGAGCGACCCCGAAGATCGCCTCCGGGAGCTCGGTGCGACCGGACCCCTGCAGGCCGGCCACGCCGACGATCTCGCCGCCGCGCAGGGTGAGGTCGACGTCGTCGACGTAGCCGTTGCCGGCGCCGCGCAGCTCGAGCCGCGGCTCGCCGACGACGGTGTCGGGCAGCGGGTCGGGGAAGAAGGACGACATCGGGCGACCGACCATCAATCGCACGAGGCGGGCCTCGTCGAGCTCCTCCGCACGCGCCGTCGCGACCTGCTCGCCGTCCTTGAGCACGGTGATCGTGTCGCAGAGCGCGAAGATCTCCTTGAGCCGGTGGGAGACGTAGATGATCGCAGACGCCGCGGGCGGTCAGGGTGGCGATGATGCGGTAGAGCAGCTCGACCTCGTGATCGGCGAGGGCGGCGGTCGGCTCGTCCATCTGGATGATCCGCGAGTCGAAGCTGACGGCCTTGGCGATCTCGACGACCTGCTGCTCGGCGACCGACAGCGAGCGGACGCGACGGCTGGCCTTGAGGCCGGTGATGCCGAGTCCGGCCAGCAGCTCGTCGGTGTCTCGGTTCATCGCGGTCGTGTCGACCATGCCGCGCCGCCGCGGCTCGCGACC
Organism: Nocardioides sp. B-3; assembly: GCF_024703895.1. Lineage (GTDB taxonomy): Bacteria > Actinomycetota > Actinomycetes > Propionibacteriales > Nocardioidaceae > Nocardioides. The sequence goes on along the minus strand of NZ_CP087968.1, from coordinate 726,969 downwards.
GAGCCAGATGTTCTCGGCGACCGAGCGCTCGGGGAGCAGGTTGAACTCCCGGAAGACGGTCGACAGCCCGCGCTGCTGGGCCCTGGACCGGGTGGCCGAAGCTCACCGTCTCGCCGTCGATCTCGATCGTGCCGGCGTCGGGCTGGTGCACGCCAGCGAGGATCTTCATCAGCGTCGACTTGCCGGCGCCGTTCTCGCCGACGAGGCCCAGCACCTGGCCGGGGCGCACCTCGAGGTCGGCGTCGCGGAGCACGACATTTCCGACGAACGACTTGGTGAGTCCACGCACCCGCAGCACGGGCTGCGCGGAGGGTTCGGTGGGGCTGGGCACGGCGCCACTGTGGCATGCGTCACCGGCTTATGTCGAGAGTTCGGCAAAAGATGTTTGATGGACGCACAAAAGAATCGGTGGTTGAATTCGCGCCGTGAAGACCAGCGACGTGTTCGAGCTGCTGCGGGACGGCGGGCCCCAGACCCGCGCCCAGCTGGCCGAGTCGAGCGGCCTCGCGCGCTCCACGATCGCCGCCCGGATCGACGTGCTCCTGCGCCTCGGGCTCGTGGCGCCGCACGGCGACGCGGTCTCCACCGGCGGACGGCCGCCGTCCGTCCTCGCACTCAACCCGAGTGCTCGCGTCGTCGTCGGCGTCGACCTCGGTGCCACCCACGCACGCGCGGTGCTGGCCGACCTCGCCGGCACGATCCCGGCCGAGGCGCGGGCCGACCCGGACATCGCCGACGGGCCCGAGGTGGTGCTCGGCTGGGTCACGGGCTCGGTCCGTTCGCTGCTGCGTGGCCAGCAGCGCAAGCTCGCCGAGCTGGCGGCGATCGGCATCGGGCTGCCGGGCCCCGTCGAGCACTCGACCGGCCGGGCGATCAACCCGCCGATCATGCCCGGCTGGGACCGCTACGACGTGCCCGCGCACGTGCGGCGCGACATCGACGTGCCGGTGCTGATCGACAACGACGTCAACATCATGGCGCTGGGGGAGCAGCACGCACACTTCCCCGACGTGCAGGACCTGGTCTTCATCAAGGTCTCCACCGGCATCGGTGCCGGCATCATCTCCGGCGGCGCGCTGCAGCGTGGCGCGATGGGCACGGCGGGCGACGTCGGCCACGTGCGGCTGCCACGCGGAGAGGGCGTCACCTGCCGGTGCGGCAACGAGGGCTGCCTCGAGGCGATGGCGGCCGCGCCCGCGCTGGCCGCCACGTTGTGCGCCGGTGGCGCAGACGTCTCGAGCAGTGCCGACATCGTCGCGCTCGTGCGCGGCGGCAACCTCCGAGCCGTGCAGGTCGTGCGTCAGGCCGGTCGCGACATGGGCGAGATGGTGGCGATGGTCGTCAACTTCATCAACCCCTCCGTCGTGGTCGTCGGGGGCGCGATGTCAGCCGCCGGCGAGCACCTGATCGCCGGCATCCGCGAGACCGTCTACCAGCGCTCCCTTCCGCTCGCGACCGAGCACCTGCGGATCCTGCCGTCGGCCGCGGGTGAGCAGGCCGGGGTCATCGGCGCTGCTGCGCTGGCGATCGCGCACGTGCTCTCGCCCGAGGAGATCGAGCGCGCGAGCGTGGCGATCACGGGCTGATCGTCAGGCGATGTCCACGATCACCGGGGCGTGGTCGGACGGGCTGCCCGTGCCCCGGGCCGGGTCGCGCTCGTCGCGGTCGATGAAGGCGCCGGTGACCGCTTCGCGAGCGCGGGGGACGCGAGCGCGAAGTCGATCTTCAGCCCACGGTCGCGCTCGAAGCGCTGGCGGTAGTAGTCCCAGTAGGTGTAGCCCGGGTCGTGCTCGCGGGTGACCTCGACGCAGCCGTCGTCGAGGAACGCCCGGGAAGGCGGCCCGCTCGGGCGGTGTCACGTGCGTCGACTTCGCGAACTGCGCGGGGTCGAAGACGTCGGCGTCGGTCGGGCAGATGTTCCAGTCGCCGACCGGGACAGTCTCCTCGTCGAGCCACGGCGTCGCCGCCGCGCGGAGGCGGGAGAGCCAGTCGAGCTTGTAGACGTAGTGCGGGTCGTCGGGCTTGCGACCGTTGGGGACGTAGAGCGACCAGATGCGCACTCCGCCGGCGGTGGCGCCGATCGCGCGGGCCTCGGCGGCCAGCGGTTCGCCGTACCCGGGCATGTCGGCGAAGCCGACCGTGACGTCCTCGAGGCCGACGCGCGAGATGAGGGCGACGCCGTTCCACTGGTTGACGCCGGCGACGGCGATCTCGTAGCCGCGCGCCTGCAGGCCCATCAGCGGCAGCTGGTCCTCGCGCCTTGGTCTCCTGGAGCGCGAGCACGTCGATGTCGTGCCGATCCGGGGAAGGCCTCGACGCGGTCGATGCGGGAGCGGAGTGAGTTGACGTTCCGAGTCGCGATGCGCACCGGGTCAGCGTAGGAGACGCCGCGGCGTGCCAGAAAATTTAGCGACCGGGGGTCTTTACACGGGTGTTCTTCATGCGGAAGGTTCGGCGCACGCACTGTTCTCGGGAAACAGGTGCACTTGCTGGACTCCCGGGTGGAGCGTGCTCTCACAAACCCCCACCTTGAGGAGAATTCTTCATGCAGCGCAATCGACTCGGACAGCTCGCACTCGCCTCCGCAGCAATCCGGCGGCCTCCGTGGCGGCTCCCGCCATCGCGGCCACCGAGAGCGACATCCCGTCGTTCTCGGAGTTCCGAGCCCAGACCTACCGCGACACCGACCAGCAGTTCATCGTCAACGGTGACGAGCCCGTCCAGACGTCCGCCGACCTGAAGTCCTTCTACGACGACCCGGTCGCCCCCGAGAGCACCCCCACCGAGGGCCTTGTCGTCAACACCGTCGGCGGTGTCGACGACAAGTGGTCCGACTCGCAGGTCCGCAACCTGACCTACTGCGTGAGCACCAAGTTCGGTTCGCGCTACACCGACGTCGTCAACGCGATGACCAGCGGCGCCGGCCTGTGGGAGGCGGCCTCCGCGGCCGACTACGTCCACGTGTCGTCGCAGGACGCCTCCTGCAACACCCGCAACAAGAGCGTGCTGTTCTCGGTCGAGCCGGTCTCGACGACGCAGTACATCGCCCGGGCCTTCTTCCCGAGCACCCCGAAGCGTTCGCGCAACGTGCTGATCGACGACTCGATCTGGACCTCGGGTTCCTGGACGCCGACCAACATCATCGGCCACGAGCTCGGCCACACGCTGGGCTTCCGCCACGAGCACACGCGTCCCGAGTCGGGCACCTGCTTCGAGGACAACAACTGGCGCCCGCTGACGCCCTACGACTCGGCGTCGATCATGCACTACCCGCAGTGCAACGGGTCGAGCGACGACCTGAGCATGACGGCGAGCGATCGCCGGGGGGCCGCTGCGCTGTACGGCGCCTGATCCGCTAGACCCGCGAACGCCCCTCTGGTCCCGAGCCTGAGGGGCGTTCGTGCGTCCTCAGACGAGCCGGGGTGTGAGCACGCCCGGCGTCGACGCGTCGGCGAGACGGATCGCTGCGGACAGCGGGATGTCGCGGGCGACGACCTTCTCGGCCCCGGCGGCCGTCGTCGCGACCAGCGTGGCCGGGGGCGAGCCTCCGCTGGAACAGCGACTGCCGCACGACCCAGCCGATGATGCCGTCGTGCTCGAGCACGGTGCGCACGCGCGTCAGGTCGCCGCTGCCGACCACGAGGTGATCGCTCGTCGAGGCGTGCCCCAGATGCCTGTACGCCGACTCGCCGACCAGCGCGGCGAAGGCGATCGACACCACGGCGACGACCGCGGGGACCCACCCGGGAACGGCGTCGAACCTGATGGACGCGGCCAGCGAGACGGCGGTGACGAACAGTGCGCCCCACAGCTGGCGGATCCGGGATCGGCGGCGGGCCGCGGGACCGTGCGCGGTCAGCCGCACCGTCATCGGGGCGTCCGTCTCGAGCACGTCGGCGCCCACCGACCCGGCCACGGACCGGGGGCACGGCGGCAGGATCGCGGTCACCCCGCCCGATCCGACGCCGGTGGCCAGCGTCGACAGCTCGGCGCCCCCGACCAGCCGCAGGAGCACCGGCTCCTTCAGCTCCACCCCGCGCACGCGCTGCTCCTCGACGGTGATCGAGCGGGTCGTGAAGAGGCCAGCGGTGAGGTGCAGGGACCCGGCCTCGCGGGTCAGCCGCATGTTCCACCACTGGACGATGTAGCCCGTGACCGCGACCAGCACCCAGCTGGTCAGCCCGCCGGCGAAGAGCCCGGCGATGACCAGCGTCAGCGCGAACTGGTGCACCCAGCTCCACGCCGACTCGGCGGTGTCTGCGACCGGCAGCTGGTCGCCGAACTGCGAGAGCGCGCCGACCGCCGCCGCGAGGACGACCAGCCGGGCCGGGCTGAAGGGGGCGAACCGCAGCCACGCCCAGTCGATCTCGGCCAGCACGCGGGCGGGCTCTTGTGCCTGTACGGCGGCGGGCGCCGTACCAACCTCGGCAGTCGGCGCCGGGGCGGGTGCGGCCCTCCTCGACAGGAGGAAGGACCGCAACCCGTCGGCGTCGACGGCAGTGAGGGAGTCGAGGGTGATCCGGTCGTCGTCGACGCCGGTGCCGATCTGGACCTTGGTCAGGCCGACCACCCTGTGCAGGAGCGAGGCCTCGAGGTCGACGCTGCGGACGCGGTCGAGCGGGGCGGTCTTGGTCTTCTTGTTCAGCAGCCCGCTGCGGATCTGGAACTGGGTGTCGGTGGTCCGGTAGAAGGTGGTGAGCCATGGGAGAGCACCGAAGGCCACGGCACCGAGCACGACGAAGGGCAACGCCCACCACGGCATGCCACGATCCCCCGAGCTGATGCCGAAGAGCGCGACGGCTGCGGGGAAGGCGAACTGGCCCAGCACCTTGACCGGGTCGATCAGCAGGTTGCGCGGCGAGAGCCGCTGCCACTCGACCTCGGGGGTGACCGGCTGCTCGCTCATGGGGGTGATCACGTGGCGTCGCCCTCGCTGGCGCCGGTGATCTCGGTGAGCTCGTGCACGAGCTGGCGGGCGACCTCTCGGTCGAGGCAGTCGATGGTGATCGGGCCGGCCGCCGACGCCGTCGTGACGGTCAGCGACGCGAGGCCGAACACGCGCATCAGCGCGCCCCCGGGTGGAGTCGACGGTCTGCACCCGGCTCAGTGGCGCGACCCGGCTGTCGATGCTCAGCCAGCCGGCGCGTGTGGATCGCCGTCGGGGTGATCTCCCACCGGTGGATCCGGTAGCGCAGCGGCGGCATCACGATGAGGTGGGCCAGCGTCCCCACCACCGTGACCACCGGGAGCGCGGTGGTCCACCGGGGCCGGGGCTGGTCGTCGAAGACGCTGGGTACGCCGAAGACGTACACCCCGACCACGATCGCCACCTCGATCACCGCGCCGAGCAGGGCGCTCACCCGCCAGTAGGTCACGGCGCGCGGCGACACCCGGTGGGCGGGTTCTCGCAGGGCCACGGAATCGGTCGCCTCACTCATGGCGCGAGCCTACGAGTCGGCCGTTGGCTCCGGTCAGCCGGTGATCGCCCAAGTGCCGTCGATCGTCGCTGGCAGGGCGGTGCGCGCCTCGCGGACGTAGGTGGTGAATCCGGTCGCCGCGTCCGGGGAGTGCGTCTCGGTCGCCCCCTCGGCGTCCCGGTCCACGAGCACGAGATCGGCCCGGCCGTCCGCGTTGTCGTCCGCCGTCGTGGCGACCCGGGGAGGTGTCCGGGGCGGGAGCCGCGGTGTGGGTCTGCGCCAGCCACGACATAAACTCGGTCCGGGCGTCCAGCACGTGCACGGCTGTCTGTGTGCCCGCCCGGGTGTCGACGAGATAGAGGTCGTCGCGACCGTCGAAGTTGTAGTCGCCGACGGTGATCCGCCACCGGTCACGGGGGAGCGCGGGGGCCGGCAGGTCGACATCGGCGAGCTTGGTCTGGAACCCCGTGGTTGCGTCGAGCACCGTCAGGTGGGTGCGGCCGCTGGGCGTGGTCGAGACGAGGTAGAGATCGTCACGGCCATTGCCGTCGACGTCACCGGCCGGGAACCGGGTGCGACCGAGGCCGCCTCGGCGGTCGACGATCGTCGCGTGCGTGAGGGACGACTGCAGCAAGTTGGTGCCGTCCATCACCTGCACCTGTGCGGTGTTCCGTCCGGCCATCCGGATGCCGTAGACGTCGGTGGCCCGGTCGCCGTTGACGTCGCCACTCGTGAAGCGCCAGCCGCGTCCGGTCACCGGCATCGGGGTCTGGTTGGAGTAGGCCGCATAGCCGGATGCCGCGCTGACCACGTGCGCCTCCGCGCCGGTCCCGGTCGTGCGGACGGCGATCAGGTCGGCCGGTGCGCCCGTGGGCACGCGCCCGACGACCTCGACGGTCACGTCATCGACGTACATCGAAGGAGAGGTCGACGTCTCGCCGCAGGTGGGCTGCTCCTCGTCGGGGCAGTTGCGCTTGTTCTGCAGGCGCAGGAACTCGGCGGAGACGGGTGCGTGCGGCGTCGACCGAGTCTCGACGCCGTCGACGAAGAATCGCGTCGGTGACGCCGCCGGGGCCGCGGGGTCCTGCCCGGGTCCCCGGTAGGTGAACTCGACGGCGTAGTCGTGCCACGCGTCCATGTCCTGCGGGTAGCGGTCGCCCGCGCACTCGACCCGGCCGATGGGCGGGGAGTAGCGCCAGTAGTAGGCCACCTGGACCCGGCTGCACTGCGCCCGGTCGCCCCAGCTCTCGACGATGTCGATCTCGCCGGCCCGTTGCAGGTCGCGGGTGCGCAGCCAGAAGGCCGGATGGACTCCAGTCTCGCTGGGCATCTTGAGGGTGGCGCTGACGCGGTAGGTCGTGCCCGGCTCGAACGGGACGGGGGAGGAGAACTCGAGGTGTGCCTCGGGGCGGAGCTCGACCACCGTGCGACCGTCGACCGTGGACTGACCCACCTTCTCTGGGGGTCGACGACGAGACGTGGGCCCAGCGTTCGGCGTACGGCGCATCGAAGCCGTCGGTGAAGACCGCGCTGGCGGCAGTGACGGCCGTGGCGCTGGTGACGGGCACGGCGGGCACCTCGAGGGCGGGCACGGCGGCCGCCGTCGAGGAGAGGGAGAAGAGGAGCGCAAGCACTTCTTCGAACCGGGAGGGCATGGGTCCTTGGGAGGTCGGGGCCGGGTCGGGGGACACCACGATTGAACAAGGCCCGGCCAAGAGGTGGCGAATCGTTGGGGCCACGCGGGCGCCCGTAGACTCCCGGCCCGTGGCTCTCACCATCGGTATCGTCGGACTCCCCAATGCGGGCAAGTCGACCCTCTTCAACGCCCTGACCAAGAACAACGTGCTCGCGGCCAACTACCCGTTCGCCACGATCGAGCCGAACGTCGGCGTCGTCGGGGTGCCGGACGCGCGGTTGCCGAGGCTCGCCGAGATCTTCGGCTCGGAGCGGATCCTGCCGGCGACGGTGGAGTTCGTCGACATCGCCGGCATCGTCCGCGGCGCCTCGCAGGGTGAGGGCCCGGGCAACAAGTTCCTCTCGCACATCCGCGAGTCCGCGGCGATCTGCCGGGTCACGCGCGTCTTCCGCGACGAGGACGTCACCCACGTCGACGGTGAGGTCAACCCCGCCAACGACATCTCGACGATCCAGACCGAGCTGATCTTCGCCGACCTCGAGACGGTCGAGAAGTCGATCCTCCGCCTCGAGAAGGAGTCGCGGAAGGTCAAGGACCCGGTCGCCAACCTCGAGGCCGCGAAGGCCGCGAAGGAGGCCCTCGAGTCGGGCACCCCGATCATCGCGACCTCGATCGACCGCGACCTGCTGCGCGAGCTGTCGCTGCTGACCGCGAAGCCCTTCATCATGGTCTTCAACTGCGACGCCGACGAGCTCGCCGACGAGGACCTCAAGGCGAAGATGCGCGAGCTCGTCGCGCCCGCCGAGGCGATCTTCCTCGACGCGAAGTTCGAGTCCGAGCTCGTCGAGCTCGACGACGAGGAGGCCGCCGAGTTCCCGGCCGAGGCCGGCGTCACCGAGCCCGGTCTCGAGACCCCGGCCCGCGTCGGCTTCGACACCCTCGGACTCCAGACCTACCTGACGGCCGGCCCCAAGGAGACCCGCGCGTGGACGATCCGCAAGGGCGACACCGCACCCGAGGCCGCCGGCGTGATCCACACCGACTTCCAGAAGGGCTTCATCAAGGCCGAGGTCGTCTCCTTCGACGACCTGACCTCGCTGGGGTCGATGGCCAAGGCCAAGGAAGCCGGCAAGGTCCGCATGGAGGGCAAGGACTACGTGATGGCCGACGGCGACGTCGTGGAGTTCCGCTTCAACGTCTGAATCGGTGCGTTTGCGCAGGTCAGAAGGGGTATGACCCTTCCAAGTCCGCACAGAGTCCGCAAGAATCTGGGGCCCTTGACTCGACTCGGTGCTCGGGCGGTGTGTCGGTCCGGTCGCCTACACTGGATCCCATGACCGCGAACCGCGACGAGCTCATCCACCTGATCGAGGGCTTGCCTGACGATCAGGTCGAGGTCGTGCTGGCGGATGTCCGCCGACTGACCACGAGGAAGCCGCAGAGCACCTGGCCCCCCAAGTTCGTCGGCATGCTCAAGGACGGACCCGTCACTGGGTCGTCACCCGAGTACCTCGACGCGGTGCTGTCGCGAGGCTTCGGCAGCGAACGCGCGTAGTGATCGTCTGCGACACCGGGCCGATCGTGGCCCTCTCGAACCATCGGGACGAGTGGCACTTCGCGGCAAACAACCTCTTCCGCGACCTGCACATGGCAGGGGAGACGCTGCTGTTGCCACCGACCGTCCCGGCAGAGGTCTGCTACTGGCTCAACGAGCACGGTGGACCTGATCTCGAAGCGGCCTTCCTCGACTCTGTGGTTGACGGCACGTTCCAACTCGTCGACCTGACGCCGGAGGACGTCGAGCGGATGGCTGGGCTGGTCCGTCAGTTCTCGTCGTTCCCGCTGGGCGGCACCGACGCCTCTGTCGTGGCGATTGCCGAGCGCCCGGGGGCGCGCGAGATTGCGACGCTCGACCGTCGGCACTTCCCGTCGATCACGCCGACGGACGGCGGCCATTTCACTCTGCTGCCGGAGACTTTTCCGTAAGTAGGCCGCCGATCGAGGCCGCCATGATCGACTCGGCCGCGTTGCGGGTGCGGTCCTCGGCGGTCGGCCAGAGATGCGCGTAGGTGTTGAGGGTCGTGGTCGCCTTCGTGTGCCCAAGAGAGCGCTGGACGGTCACCACGTCGCACCCCGCGGCAATCAGGCCGGAGGCGTAGAAGTGCCGCAGGTCGTGGAGCTTGATGCCGGATAGGCCGGCGTCGCGCAACGTCTTGCGCCACCAGTAGCCGACGGTGTTCTGATGCGGCGGGTCTTCACTATCGCCGACGAAAAGCCACTGGCTCTCACCATTGGTGCCGAACGTGGCGAGGTGTCGCGCGAGCAGGTCGACCAGGGCTGTCGGCGAGGTAGACGACTCGTTCGGATCCGTACTTCGGCGCGCGTACATCGATCGTTCCGCCGTTGACGCGCTGCACCCGGCGCCCGACGCTGAGTGTCTTGCGGAGGAAGTTCAGGTCGCCCATCTGGACCGCTGCCGCCTCCCCGAGTCGGAGGCCGGCGAACGCGCAGAGCGCGACGAAGGGCTGGAACCGGTCATCCGCGACGGCGAGCAGTTGGCCGACCTCCTCGGGTGTCGGGATCGACATCGCGGCGTCGGCGCGACGGCCCCGGGGGAGTCGAACGCCGTCGGTCGGATCGGACCCGATGACCTTGTCCTTGAGGGCCGCGCGGAAAACCGACCGGACGTTGACGTATCGGGTCTTGATCGTTCCCGGTGCCAGCCCAGCCTCATCCATACTCTTGATCCACGCCTCCACCTCAGAGCGACGGATCAGCTTCATCGGCTTGCCGCCGAACGGCGCCGATCTCGCCGCCGGGGACATGGCGAGCACCGTCCCCGGTGCCCAGACACGGCGTGCCGACCACTCGCCGAAGAACGCGGCGAACGTGACGCGGCCAGCCTTGGGATCGGCGTAGGTGCCGGTGACGACCGAGGCCGTGACCCGGTCGAGCCACCGTTGCGCCCGGGCCTTCTTGATGAAGTGCCGGGCGTGTTCCTTGCCCAACTCGTCTCGGTAGCGGGCGCGGTACCGCTCGATCGTGACCGTCTTCTTTTGACCGGTCGCCTTGTCCATGACGAGGCGCGTCATGGTGCGCTTGCTGATGCTGGCCATGTTTCATCCTCCATCGATGCGCCGACAACTCGACATGTCAGTGGCGATCCTGTGGACGGTTGCTCTGTTCGGTGAGCCAGAGGACGAGATCGGTTCGCCAGTAGCGGACGTGGCGTCCGACCTTGAAGCTGCGTGGTCCTGCAGCCGAGGTGGCGCCAGTAGCGCAGGGTGCCTTCGGGGACGCGGAGGAAGGCGCAGGCTTCCTGGAGGGTGAGCATGTCGTCGCCGGGGTAGCGGCGTGGGTTCGAGATGGTGGGTTGTGCGGTCATGGGGTCCGTCCTCCTTGTGGATGGGCTACGACGACATTCGTCGCCGGTCGTGGTGGGTGGGTGTCTGCGATCGACAGGTGCGCTCGGTTTCCATGGTGCGCGCCCGGGGGCACCAATTTGCGCCCGTCTGGCCCGCCCGTCCTCGGGACGGGCGCCCCTGTCAGGAGGTGTTTTCGCAGGTCAGCAGGGGGCCCGTGCGAAATTCAAAATTTCATCGCGTGCTCCTCGCTGGGTGTCGTCGTGAACGACCTGTACGCGTTGATCAGCATCGGTCCTCAGGTACGCCGGACCTGGGGGAAACTGAGGGGGAACCTGCCCGGGACCTGCGTTTGCGCAGGTCAACAGGTTCCCCCACTCGTGGGCTGGACCGGCTTGTCAGAGCCCGATTCCGGACGGCTGTGAGGTTGTTGGCCGGTAGTCCGTGAATGGCACCCCGCCTGACTGGCTGCCGTTGGCAGCAGAACGGAAACCGCGCCTGACCGCATCGTGGCAACCGGCACCCGCAGCTGGGCGGCGGCGTTCTCGCTGCGGGCCCTCTCATCGTCGCCGTGGTTCCGGTCTTCGTTGTTGTCGTCGTCGCGGTGTGGCGCGGTGCTCATGTGCTTCTCCTTGCTGCTTGTGGGCGAACCTTCAAGCGAGGCAGCGGTGGCGAATGGACAGCGTCTGTTGTTCTCCTAGGTGCGCCGGGGCTCCCGGAGCGATCACCGGCGCCCACCAAGCTGCGCCGGCTGTGCGGTTGTCCATGACGTGAAAGGCAACTACTTGCGGACCGGATCGGACATCGCTTGCGGGCGATGGTTGGTGAGGAAGTTTTAGCGGCCGATGCCCCGCCCGTGGTCGGGAGTGCTCCGGCTCGGAGGAGGCGGGTCGATCCGCCGTCGCTTCTCGTGTTGGCGCTGTCTGCGGTCGTTGGCTTCCCTGGGTGGCCGCTTGCCGTCGGGCGAGGCGGTCGGCGGTCCATCGGTCGTGTTCGCCGTCGAGTCCTTCGTCCGGAAGCGTGCGGATGCTCGGTTCACTCGCGAGCGCCCGGACGCGTGCGCTGGCGGCGCGCAGGTCGCGTTCGACCCCTGCCAGTTCGTCCGCTACGACGTCGAGGCGGCCGGTCGTGTCGCGCGTGTGCGCTGTCTGCCCGTACGGGCGCAGCTCGGCGTAGATGATCTCGTCGAGCCGGGTGCGTGCTTGTTCGGCGCGGTTGTACGCCGTGTAGGCGTGGCGTTCGGCCTTGCGGATCTGGTCGGCGTCTGGGTGGGCGTCGGCGACCGTGCGAGCGATGTAGGCGTTGATCGGGTCGTCGACGCGGCGTCCGTGCAGCCACGTCACCTGCTCTGCGATCTCCCCCGGGTTGGTCGCCGGGTCGGGGAGGGCGGGGTGCCAGCGTTGGGCGAACGCGGTCAGCTCGTTACTGGCCTCGCGGACCTGTCGCCGGTGCTGGCCCAGCCGCCCAGCGCCGTCACGGACGACGTCCGCGGTTCTCCGCGCCTGTGCCAGTTCCCGGTGCCGGGCGCCCCAGACCCGCTCTTGGAGATCCGTGGTCTCGGCGTTGAGTGCGGCGTCGAGGTCGGTGACCTGCTGGCGTGCGTCGAGCCAGCTTCGTCTGGCGTTGACCTCTTCGCCGCTCAGGCGGTCTCGGTCGGGCGTGTAGCGCGCGTGGATCGCGGCGACCTGCTGGAGTGCGTCGCGTTGGTCGACCGAGTGTTGGTGTCGCTCCTGCAGGTCGGCTTCCCGGGTCCGGAGCAGTCCACAGGTCGGCGAGGACCTCCTCGAGGCGCCGGGTGGGTGGCTGGGTGCCGTAGCGCTCGATGTCCTCGGCGGCCTGCTGGGCGGCGGCTGCGGGGCCGAGGTCGGCCCGGTCCCGGGCGAACACCTGCTCCCACTGCCGGCGGGCATCCTCTTCATCTTCGGCGACCGGGTGCGTGATGTTGTCGTCGCGGCCGCGGGTCATCGCGACGTAGGCCGAGGCGGCCGAGGTGTGCTCGCCCAGCATGAGGTGGCCGGTGCTGGTGGTCTCGCCCCGGGCGCCGTACACGGTTGTCGCGTAGGCCAGCTCGACGTACTTGCGCGCGTAGCCGGCCGGGAGGGTGCGCAGATCGGAGGCGCGTCGGCCGCGCAGCGTGAGGCTGCCGTCGGCGCCGATGTCGGTGATCGTCCGAGTGTCGCGGTTGCTCACGCCGAGGTCGCGGTCGTTGCGCCGGGTCGCAACCCGGTCCCCGACCCCGAGCCGTTCACCGGCGTTGGTGGCGACCGCGCGGCTGTCATCGACGTGCCCGGCGGCAACCAGCCGGTCGCGGATGAATCCGTTCAACACGGCTGCCTGCTCGCGCGTGTCGGCCATCATCCGCATCCCGTCCCGGCCACCGTGGCGGCTGTGGATGGCGTCGGCGGCGAGCCGCGCGAACGCCCGGGTGCGTTCGGCTTCGCTGGGGTAGATCCGGATCTGGCCCCGGCGCCACAACGCGTCCCATACCTCACCGCCCCGCTCACCATCCGGCTCACCAGTCCGCTCACCCGCGTCCGGGCCGGGCGGGGTGTACATGGGGGAGCCGGTGCGCAGCGCGAGGCTGATGGCGGCGTACTCGGGGTCGGCGAACCGGTGCGCGACGTCGAGGTCCACGTGCGCCTCGGGCGAGACCCACCGCGTGGCGAGGTCGAGGACCCCGCCGCGGCCGGTCGCGGGGAGCTGGTGCCGATCCCCGACCAGCGCGACCCGCGCACCCATCTCGTCGGCCACGGTGAGGAGTGCACGGGCGGTGTCCCGGTCGAGCATCCCGGCCTCGTCGACCAGCAGCAGGTCACCACGACCCAACACCGCCCCGGGCGCCGGATCGGCGGCAACTCGGGTCCAGCGGCCGTCGGCGTCCCACCGGAAGCCGTGCTGGTGCACCAGCCACGCCACCGAGCCCGCGGTGCCGACCTCACGGGCCGCGACCCGGGCCGCCTTCAACGTCGGGGTCACCACCAGCATCCGCCGGCCCCGCTCACCCAGTACGTCCCGGGTGGCGGCGAGGGTGGTGGTCTTGCCCGCACCGGCCGCACCCTCGATGACCACCAGCTCCGCGTCGCTTGCGAGCGTCGTGACGGCGGTGCGTTGGAGCTCGTCGAGCCCAGTCCCCGCCTCGGGGAACACCATCGCCGATCCCGGGGGGACGCTGGCACGGCCCGCGAGCCGGGTCACGATGTCGGCCTCGGTCCGCAGCACATGCGGTGAGGTCAGGGCTCGGACGTGCACGGGAACACCCGGCTGGTGCAACAGCGACACGCACGCCGCGACCGCGCGGACGGTGAGGTCCTCGGCCAGCTCGGTGCGCACGGCCGGGTCGACGACGAACCCGGCCGCGGCGACCGCCTTCTCGGCCTGACCGCGGACGTCGGCGGCATTCCACGCCGACCGTCGGGCGCCGAGCCGGACCGAGATGGTTTCCACCGCGGCCTCGCGGTCGAACGCACCGACCCGGGGTGCGCCGACCACCATCGGCAGGCCCGGCTGGGCGGTGGGGTCGCGGTAGCCGAGGTCGCGAAGCTGCTGGTTCCGGGCCGCCACGAGTTCGGCACCATCCCGGGGCGCGATCTTGTCGGGGCGCGCGTCCTTCCACGCCCGTCGGTCCCACGACCGGCGCACCGCCGGGCCGGGTTCCGGCCGGGGTTGGCGGTGCGCCATTCGGCCTCGTACCGGTCGATGTTGCGGCCGATCTGCGCGGCCCGCTCACTGAACGCACCCACGAAGGGCGCCAGCTCGGCGACCTCCCCGGTGTCCGGCTCGAGCGTGAACCCGGCCGCGGCGAGTGCGGCGCGGAACTCCGGGTCGCACATCACCGCGGCGTGCCCGATGCCGTTCAGCGCCTCGATGGAGTCACGGAACCCGACCGTGTGCAGGCCCCGCCACTGCCCCATGGCGAACACCCGGGCGTTGACCTGCAGGTGCAGGTGGCGGTGGGGGTCCCCGGCCCGGGACGTGTAGTGGCGCACCACCGCCGCCTCGATCCGCTCGACCGGCACCTGCACTTGCCGACCGCGGGGTCCGACCCGGGTGGTGGCGTGTTCGGCGACCCAGCCGATGATCTGTTCGGCGGCCCGGTCCTGCGCGGCGTCGTACGCCGCCGCGACCTCCGGGTTCAGTGCCGCTGCGAGTGACCGTGTCTTCGGGCCGTTGACGGTGATCTCGACGAACCGCACGGCGTTGCTGTCCTTGCAGGAGCCGTCCCCGGGCCTGCCCGGTCTCGGGGTCGTGGCCGGCCACCCACTGCTCGTACCCGTCGCCATCCAACGTCCCGAGATCACGCACTCCCTCGCCGGGCGAGGCGCCGACCCGGCGGGCCAGTCCGACGCCCTCGGCGAGGTAGTAGTCATCGACCCGGGACCGGTCGGCCTCGACGTAGGCTCGCGCTGCAGAGGCCGCTCCGCGGTAGACCTTCACGCCTCCATGCATGACCAATCACGTCCAACAAGTCGCCCGAAAATGACTGTCGGGCCACCCGACGCCGGGCGACCCATCTACGACCTTCGTAGCATGCGTGCCGCCCAGAAAGAAGGTCGGATTGGAACGCGAAGGCGAGAAGCGAGATGGGATCTTCGGGACCGATGAGAGTCAACGATGTTCGTCGATTGGGCGGGAGATCGCGATGAGTCGAGCGTGGATCGAAAGGGTGAATGCGGACCATCGGAAACGTGAGCCTGTGGTAACCGAGGCCTGCCCCGGATGTGATCCGTCCGTAGTCGACATGCGCGGATGGTTCTCGTGGATCAGGAGGTCTTGCGTTGGCGGACGCAGCGGCTGATCGTGCCGTTCGGTATGAGGCTGATACCCGGGTCAGGCCGGGATGCCTTGATGGATCCTGCCGTCGACGATGGTCAAGCAGTTGTGGGCGCTCGCCGCGATACTGGCGTCGTGTGTGGCGATGATGACGGTGCCGCCGAGGCGTTGTTGCAGCTCCGTAATGAGCTCGAGGATTTCTTTGGCTGTTTGTGAGTCGAGGTTGCCGGTGGGTTCGTCTGCCAGCAAGATGTGGGGCTCGTTGACGAGTGCGCGGGCGATCGCTCAGCGTTGTTGTTGTCCGCCGGACAATTGAGACGGTAGGGAGTCTTCGCGCCCCTTGAGTCCGACCATCGACAAGAGGTCTCGGGCTCGGTCGTGCTTGTCGAAGTTCACCTTTCTCGCTGCCAGCGGCGCTAGGACGTTGTCGAGAGCGGTCAGGGCGGGCAGCAGGTGATAGCGCTGGAAGATGAATCCGATGCGTGATCGGTAGTCGGCGCGTTGCTTTCGGTTCAGGCGAGACAGTTCGGTACCTGCAACCGTGATGCTGCCGCTGTCGGGGGTGTCGATGCTTCCGATGAGGTGCAACAGTGTCGACTTTCCAGAACCAGACGCACCCATGAAGGTGGTGATGACGCCGGATGGAATGTCGTGCGTGATGGCGTCGGCGGCGCGAAGAGTCGACCCGTCACCCAGTCGGTATTCCTTGGTGACACCTCGCAGGGACACTGCAGGACCATCGGTTCCGATCTGGACTTCAGTCACGGTCACAGTTCCTCCTCGGCGAGTATGCGGGCGGTGTTGAGATGGATCGCGATCCGAGGCTGGGACGGTGGAAACGAGCGCCCCGACGAGGATCCGGGCTGCGGTGATCGCGGCGGTCAGGGTCAGGAGTTGTGCGGAGATGCCGACGAGCGAGTTGAGGATGGTCAGGCCGAGAAGCGCGCCGAGGGCAGCGCCGAGGCTTGAGATGATGACTGCCTGTGCCATGACTAGCCGGACGACGGCGTCATCTCGCCATCCTGATGCCTGCAGTGATGCGTAGCCGGACGCCTGTTCCTTGACGTCGAGGATCAGGACGTCGAGGACAGCGATGATGCCGATCGTGCAGAGTATGAAGCCCGCGGTGAGGTCGGCGGACCTGACTTGAAGGGCGACGGCGTTGCCCAGCAGGTTGCCGACGACGGTGCCACTGAATCCGATACTGATGCCGACGAGCACCACCACGGAGGCGACGCCGACGGCCGGGGCGAGGCTTGCTGTCAGGGGACGGCTCGGTCTGCGCAGCAGATACGCGATGCCGAGCGAGGCAGGGCCCTTGAGCGGACGGGCACGGCGTGGGGGGCGCGCGACGTTGCGGATGGTCGTTGCAGGGGTGGACCGTGCTGCGGTCAGGGCTGGCCAGATGCCGACGAGCAACATCAGCGCGCCGGCGGCTGGGATGGCCAGTGCCGCGCGTGTCCGGGACACCGGGGTGTCAAACAGGAACCCGAGGGGCCAGCTGGCCGCGGCGCCGACCATGCCTGCAATCGCGCCAATAGTGAGGAGCCGCAGGAGCACGGATCTGTACAAGGTGCTGGGGCGCCAACCCGGGCAAGCCAAGACCGCCAGTTCCCGTTGTCGAGCCCGCACGGAAGCGTTTGCCGAGATGCCGACTGACAAGCCAGTGGTGAGGAGGATCAATACGAACAGTCCGAGACTCTTTTTGTCGACAGCGTTCACGATGCGTTCTGCGACGCCCTTCTCGACCCAGTTCTCTACAACGGTGATGTCGCCTGAGTCGGTCTCTAGTTGGATCGAGGTGGGGGCGGGGGACGAACCAATGGTGATGTCGACGTCGAGGCCAGTTGCGGCCTTGATGGCTTGGGCGACCACACGGACGCGCTCGCGGCTTAGTTCGTCTGCTCCGGTGACATCCGCCACGCGGATCCTGACGACGCTGATGGGCTTCTCGCTCTTGGCTTGGGGATCGGACCAGCCGTAGACACCTTGCGCCGTGATGGCAGGAAGCGAGGAAAGAGTAGTCAACATGAGAGGCGGGTTCTGCAGGTAGCCGGCCGGGTTGGATCCGGGGTAAAGATCCTCACCGCCCAGTGCCTCGCGGGTGCGCGTGTCCCCAGCCTCGACCGCTGGTGACTGATATGTCTCCAGCGGCACCTTGCCCAGCGTCGTTCCTTGGAGCAAGTTCGCAGGATCGAACGTCCCTCGCACGGACAGCATCGGCAACTTCTCGGGGGCCATCCCCGGTGCGGCCGAGAGTTCGCGAAACCCCCGGACTGGTGGCCGACCGGGGGACCGGGGCGTAGGGCTCACCTAGGAAAACACCAGAGGTCCAGATTCCGTTGTCGACCTTCTGATTGACCGCTTGCAAGGCGACCGACGCCGAGGAGCCTTGGTATTCGACCCGGCCAGCCTCGTAGAAGGCCCGAGGGAGCACCTCTCCGCCGTTTGCCCAACTTGCCAATGCCTTGTTTAGTTCGATCTTTCGACCGTGGGCGCGAACGGTGGGTGCTTGGAGCAACAGCTGTCTCGCATCTTCCCTCATGAGGCCCTTCTTCAGTTGCTCGATCGTGCGTCGTCCGAGTGTGTCCACCGGACCTGCATGACCTCTCGAACGTAGGACTGCGTGGAGTAGAGCACGGGGATGGTTGGCCCGCTCATGCCAGTGTCATCTGGCTCAGGACCGGACTCATCGGTGAGATAGCTACCGCGCACGATGGCGTCGTCAAGGCCCGTGAGAGCTGCTTCGGCTTCCGGATCGATTGCCGCAACCGTCACAGGGAACCGGATAGGGAGCCTGACGACAAACTTGCTGCGTCCCTCCGGCCAAACGGATCCGGCCAACCCCGACTCGCGGTCCCAGCACTGAGGGAACCAGCGGGCGTCTTCAGAGAAGGGCCCTACGCGCCGAACCGGGTCACCGCGGCAAACCGGCACATTCTCGCCCCGGATGCGCTGGGTAACTGGGATCTCGCTGCCGGCGCCGAAGTCTTGACTCAAGCCATCAGCCACGTAGGTGTATCCCTGCGGACCAGTGAACTGGTTCAACCCGGCAGAGTTGCTGCCAACTGACGAGAACCGGAACAAGGATTCGCCGACCGGGTCGACGTCCGGAGTCACGTCAATGGGTACCCACACGTTCTGGATGACCTGTCCAACCATGGCGATGGGTGCAGCGATCTCCACGCCGGGGATCTTGCGGATCTGCGCGACCTCCTTGGAGGAAATACTGCCGTAGATGCCCGATAGGTAGTTGGGTCGGACAGTGCCTTGCGCCGCTTCGATGGCTGTCTGTGATCCCTGTGGACGAACCGGGATGTCGTAGGACGACCTGTAGTTGGCGTCGACCGTACGGGTCACTTCGAGTCGCGCGCTCTGCGCAGAACCCGTCAACAGCACGAACGAGCAGACGCCGATCGCGACGACACACAACATCGACACGTCACGCAACGTGATGCGGCGCGTCCACCCCCGATTGCCCACGCGAGCACCATGCCGGTCTTGGTCGAGTTTGCCAAGCATTCGTGGTCGGTTGTCAGCGACGGTCGAACTCTCGGCGGGGACGTTCCGCTTCAACGCATCGAGTTGAGCCGGGTGAGTCCGTGCTCGGTGGCGGCGAGGTGCCTACGTGGGACCGTCGTTAACCGCGTTGCGATCAAGGCCGCGTCCACGAGGTTGGCTTCGAGTAGAGCAGCGACGAAGTTGCGGTCCTTCTCGCGGAATGCGGTCAGCTTCGCGACGCAGAGGTCCTCCTTGTCGAGGCACCAGCCCGTGAAGCGCTCGCCAGTCGGCGCCGCCGTGTTGGCGTTCTGCACCATGACCGGGCGATCGCGCCAACCATCGGGCAGTACAGCCGTCTCGAGGTCGACGCCGTCGATGCTGAAGCCGTGGAGTTCCTCGAACGGCGAGAACTCGCCCGCGACGCCTTCGATCAGGTCGGCCAGTCGCGCGGTCTCATCGTTGGTCTCGGCCATCGGCAGGATGTCGACCTCGATGGACATCGTTGCGGCCGCGGGGAGCTGTGACTCGTCGTACGTGCCGAGGATGGCCTGCGAGCCGACAACGATGACCTCGGACTGGTGGATGATCTGGCAGGCCGCGCGGATCGCGTGCTCCAGCTGGTCTCGTCGCATCAGCCCGCCACCGCCATGACTTCGTCGCGCTGCTCGCGGGTCAACAGGCCGCCCATGGGGGACACCTCGCGCATCTCGATCGAGTCGCGGTCGAGACCGGTCAGGACACGGTGCAGGCCGGGGAGGTCGCCGCGCTCGATCAACTGCCGCCAGCGGTCGACATTCCGCTCGTGTGGCTGACCCGTGACCCGGTCGCTGAGGCGATCCGGGTTGCGCTCGAGCGTCGGCCGCCACCCCTCGAAGCTCAGGTGATTCAGGAGCGTGGAGAGTCGCCGGTGCAGTTGCCACGAGCGGCGTTCGGAGCGAGTCAACTGGGGGACGACGGGGCGTCGTACGACCTCAAGACGGAAACCCATGCATGAGAGCAGACGGTCGAGCTGGTCGTCGCTGAGGTCGACCTTGCCGGAGAGGAAACCGCTGATGCTCGGTTGCCGCACACCGCTGAGCCGGGACAGCCCAGACTGCGTGGTGCTCGTCTTGAGCATCACCTCGCGCAGCACGTGACTCCTACTCGTCATGCTCGCACTATAGCGGAATCTGCTATAGCCACGCGGGTCGTGATTGGGCTCTGGGGCAACACTGGGGCAACACGAGGTCCAGAAACAGCCGGAGATGACCAACGGCGACCAATCGTCGAATGCGGCTCTGACCTGCGGTTTCATTGATCTCCAACGTCGTCCGACGACCCCTCCGTCGCTCTCTCAGGGCGGTAGCGCCTCGTCCTGCAGTTCTTTGAAACTCGGCAATGGCGAGGCAGGATCGGCTCGATCTCTTTCGCCTTGGCCCATTCCGGATCGAGGGTCGCGATCTGCCAGCACGCGGGTGCCCAGAGTCCGCAAAAAGTCCGCAAGAAGTTCAGCGGAGATCGGTGGAAGCCAACGACGCCCAACGGTGTCGGAGTTGCGTTTGTGCAGGTCAGACGCCATTTTCCGGGATCCACCAACGATGACCGCCAACACCCAATCTACGGCGAAGTCGTTCCGCTTCAACGTCTGAGTCGACCCGGGCCGCCCGATGGAACTCCGAGCACATGCGTGGAGATCCGGGCTCTGACGGGCGTGGCGCGATCTGGCTGCTTTGGAAGCGAGCAAACGTGGTGAACCCGGGCACGGGGTCGGGGGAAGGACCTCGTGCCCGGGTCGCTGGGGAAACGCCCGGGGAGCGTCGGGAGCAGCGGTCAGGCGGGTTGGCCGGCGAGGCCGTAAGCCTCGTCCCGGTCGGCGCCGGGCACCTGCATCTCGAAGGTGTCGCTGACGACGGTGTAGTCGTAGTAGCCCATCCGGGCGATGGGCTTGATGCGGGGGATGTCGAGCTTGCCGTCGGGAGTGAGGACGGTGTCGTCGATGTGGATGCGTTCGACCTTGGCGAAGACGATGTCGATGGTGCCGACGTTGGAGTCGCCGGTCATCCGGTGGGTCGAGAGATAGCGGCATTCGAAGTGGACGGGGCTCTCGGCCACCATCGGCACCGGCGCCAGTCGGCATAGCGCTTGGTGATCCCGGCCCGGTCGAACTCGCTCTCCTCCGGCGGCAGCGCCATCGCGCTGGTGTTGACCGCCTCGCGGAGCTCATAGGTGGCCATGTTCCAGACGAACCAGCCGGTCTGCTCGGCGTTGAGCACGGTGTCCTTGCGGCGGCCGTCGGGGTACTGGTTGGCGGAGAACATCACCATCGGGGGGTCGAAGGTGAGGTTCTGCCACTGGCTGTACGGCGCCGGGTTCTCCACGCCGTCCGGGGAGACGCTCGACAACCACCCGATGGGGCGCGGGACGGTGCAGCTCTTGAACGGGGAGAAGGGCAGCGGGCTCTTCTCGGTGGCGGGGTCGTACTTCATGGCGGAGGTCCTTGCTGGGAAGAGGTCTGGGATCAAGCTGTTCAGCGCTGGGTGGCTAGGACGCGGCGTGCAGCGACCTCGTTGCGGACGCGGCCGGTGAAGGCGTAGTAGAGGCCGCCGGCGACGACGAGGCCGAGGATCCGGGAGATCTCTGCGCCGCCCATCCAGTCGGCGACGGGACCGACGTAGAAGGTGCTGTTCATGAAGGGGATCTGGATCAGCACGCCGAGGACGTAGGCGAGCATGGCGCCCTTGTTGAACCGGCCGTAGATGCCGTCGGGGTTGAAGAGTTCGTCGACGTCGTACTGCTCCTTGCGGACCCAGTAGTAGTCCACCGGGTTGATTGCAGACCACGGGGTCATGAAGTAGAGCAGGAAGAGCAAGAAGTCGGTGAACGAGGCGAGGAAGTTGTCGGTGGCAGCCAACGCGATCGCAGTGGCGGCTGCGGAGATGAAGGCGATGTAGATGACTCGGTGGCGCGGCTCGATGCGGGATTGGCGAGTCAGGCTGGTGACGATGGTGGCCACCGACATGTAGCCGCCGTAGGAGCTGAGCGTGTTGCCGGTCAGCTTGCCGCAGATGACTGCGAGCAGCACGACCACGGAGAAGACGCCGCCGAGGTCGGCCGGGGAAGCCGACCCTGGTTGCCAAGGAACCCGACGCCGCCGAGGGCAGCGGCAAGCGCGCCCGGGATCATCGCGGCCGAGGCGCCGACGACGCTGCCGAGGAATGTCCAGCCGATGGTGGCGGACTTGGGGGTGTCCTCGGGAAGGTAGCGGGAGTAGTCGGCGATGTAGGGGCCGAAGGTCAGCTGCCACGAGGCTGCCAGCGAGATCCCGAGGATGAATGGGGCGACTGCGAAGGTGCTGTCGGAGAGGGCGTCGGTCGCGGCGGGCTCGGTCAGCATCTTGATGAACAAGCCTGTGAACACCACTCCGCTGAGCACCGCCGCGAGGTGGGAGAAGCGGTGGATGTGGCGGTAGCCGAAGATCGCCAGCACGGTGGACATCAGCGCGAACAGCACCGAGCCCACTTCGGGGGAGGTGTGGAACAGGCGCGACATCGCCTGTCCACCGAGGACCGAGCCTGTGGCGTAGAAGCCCGGGAAGATCATCAGGGCGAGGACAAGCGGGAGGATGGCGCCGAAGTAGCCGAACTGAGCGCGACTCTGGATCATCTGCGGCACGCCGAGTCGGGGGCCTTGGGCGGAGTGGAGTGAAGTGAAGAAGCCGCCCACGACGTTGCCGAGGATGATCGCGGGGATCGACCACAGGGCGGTGTTGCCCGGGATCACGAAGAGGGCGCCGGTCACCACTGCGGTGATCGAGGTGTTGGCTGCAAACCACACGAAGAGCAGGCTGCGCGGGGAGCCGTGACGCTCTGCGAGCGGGATGTGGTCGATGGAGCGTTGTTCGATGCTGGAGTTCGTAGCCATTGCGTTCCCTCATGTCTGGGCGCTCACCGGGTGGATCGGGCTGGTCGTGTGAGCAGGGTCTCAGCGGTAGGCTCCGTATGCAACCAGTATATCGGTGGCATATCAAGGGGGCGGATGAAATCTTCTGCCGTACGCAGCCGGGGGACGCTCCTCGGGACCCGTAGAATCGCCGAACCGGGGAGGCCGTAGGGCGATGACCGAAATGGGCAAGGCCGTGCAGGCCTACCACGACATCGAGCGCATGGTGGTGTTCGGTGAGATCGATCCCGGCTCGCTGGTGTCGGAGTCGTTCCTGATGGAGAAGACGGGGCTGGGTCGTACGCCGGTGCGTGAGGCGCTTCAGCGGCTCTCGCGGAACCGCATGGTGGAGATCCATCCCAACAAGGGTGTGTTGATTCCGTCCGCGTCGGTGGAGGCGCAGCTGCGCATGCTCGAGCTACGACGTGTCCTCGAATCGCTCGCGGTGCGTCTGGCCTGCGAGCGGTCCAGCCAGAGCCGATGGCGACGAAATGGCGGCACTGGTCGGGCGGCTCGAGCAGGGCGGCTTCGACCTCAAGGGGTACGCCGAGACGGTGCGTGGCACGCACGACCTGATCGTGCAGGGGGCCCACAACGAGTACCTTGCGGACGCGATGGCTCCCCTGCAAGGGCTGTCTCGGCGGTTCTGGTTCACCCACGTCACCGACGTGGACACCGAGATAAAAGCCGGCGCCAACCTGCACGTCGCCATCTTGAAAGCCATCCTCGAGCGCGACGCGGACGCTGCCGAGGGCGCCGCACTTGAGCTGAACGACTACCCGGTCGACTTCTCCTACGCGACCCTCGGTCCACAGGCCGGGCGCCGGTAACCACGTACACGCCGTTCGAGCATCGTCGAGCGTCAATCTAGGAGGGGCGTTGGCGCAGGTCCCAGCGGGAGCCCACACGCTGCAGCTCCTGACATATCTGGCACGACAGGCCACGCCCGTCGCCGCGGCGTCGATGGCTCGAGATCTCGCCCTGCCGCGTTCGACGACCTACCACCTGCTCCAGACCATGATGGATGCCGGCTACGTGACCCACTATCCGGACCAGCAGGTCTACGGTCTCGGGCTGGCGGCCTACGAACTGGCCAGTGGCTACATGCGCCGAGAGCCCTTGCAGCGTCTGGCTCGCCGCCCGCTCGCCGACCTTGCCGATCGCAGTGGGCACAGCGCGCACCTGTCCGTGCTGCACGGACGCGAGGTCGTCTACGTCATCGAGGAGCGAGCGCCGGGACGGGCGCGTCTGATCACGGACGTTGGAGTTCGGCTCCCGGCGCACACGACGGCGTCGGGACGCGCCATGCTCGCCCAGCTGCCGCCGGCACAGGTGCGGGCGCTGTACCCGAGCGCGAAGGAATTGAGCGGGAGCACAACGTCGGGCCCCCGGACGCCGATCGAGCTGAGACGTCTGTTGAGCGACGTGCGCCACGAGGGTTTCGCCAGCGAGGAAGGGGAGGTCACCGCCGGGCAGTCGTCTCTGGCTCGGGCCGTCGTGGACGCCAGCGGGTATCCGGTCGTCGCCGTGGCCGTGACGTATCCGGTCGAGGACCGATCCGAGGCCTTGCTGGACGGCCTCACCCACCACCTCGACAGGACGGTCCATACGCTCGCACAGAGGCTCGGGGGCAGAGCGGTGACCCGACCCGCTGGGGGTGCTAGACGGTGCGAGACCTCGCCAGCTCCCTCCGGTGCTGGGCGAGGACGGAGAGCATCGCCAGATCCACCTCGGGGACGGCACGCACCTCCGCCAGTGTCGCGTGGTACCGCCGAACGGGCTCAGGCCGGGCCCCGAGCCATGCGGACACGCGTTGCGCAGGACCGGCCGCTGCGGGCGTCGCGTCCCGGGATGTCCACGGTGATGGTCCGCATCTGAGTCGCCAGCTCGTCGGCCAGCGATGTCTTGGCCAGCTGGAGCCAGTGCGGGTCACCTGCAGTCACCGTCATGCCCGCCCGCAGCCATCTCGCCCCCAGCTCCTCGCCGACGGCGTGCCACACCGCGACGACGTCCCGGAGTGGCGACGCGGTGGCGGCGGCCGCCTCCCCGATGTCCGGGGAGGTGCCTGCCGGGCGCGACTCCGCGATCCGACGCGCAAGGACCTCGGGCACGCCGCGGTCGGCGAGCATCAGGGCGTCGGCCGCGACCCCGGACTCGGTGCCGTCGTCCAAGCCCCTCAACAGGCTGGCCTGCGCATCCGCGACGCGGTGTGCCAACCGCTCGATCACGTCCCCGATTGCGAGGGGCGAGGGACGGTTCCGCAGCAGCCACCCCGCGCCCTCCTCGAGGGACTGTTGGATCAGCGTCAAGGCGGAGAGCCGCCCGTCCACCGGGATCGCCATGGCGTCGTCGTCGACCTCCGCCCAGAGTCGACCCGGGCCCGGGACGTCGCGGGCGACCGCGAAGGCGGCGGCAGCGTCGGGCAGCAGCGCGCCGGTGCGCTCTTCCAGTCGGACGAAGAAGCCGGGCCCGGCCTCGGTTCACGATGTCGTTGGCCGGGACCGTGCCGGCGATCTGGCGAGCCAACGGGTGCTGCTCGATGAGCCCGGCCCTCCGTGCCCGGGGAGGGAAGTACGCGCCCAGCATGGCCCGGACGGCGGGATCGGAGGGCAGCTCGGAGTCCAGCAGGGCCTCCCGCACGCTGATCTTCGACCGGGCAAGGAGCGTGGCGAGCTCCGGCCGGCTCAGTCCGTCGCCGGCCACGCGACGCCGCGTGATCTCTTCGTCATCGGGCAGGTGCTCGAGGCGACGGTCCAGCCCAGCGTCCTTCTCCAACAGGGCGATCAGCCGCGCGTGCCGGTCCAGTACGAGGGGACCCCGGTGCAACGCGAGGCTGATGGCCCGTGCCTGCCGGCGATTGTCCTCCAACACGGCATGGGCGACCTCGTCCTGCATGGACGCCAGCAAACGGTCGCGATCGACGCGGTGCTCCCCACTCGGGTAGTTGCGGGTGAGCAGGATCTTCAGGTTCACCTCGTGGTCGGAGGTATCCACGCCTGCGGAGTTGTCGACGAAGTCGGCGTTGATGCGACCACCCCGGCGCGCGTACTCGATGCGTGCCGGCTGGGTCAGGCCCGGGTTGCCGCCCTCGCCGATGACCGGCAGCGCAGGTCGGTGGCATCGACACGGACCGCGTCGTTGGCTTTGTCGCGAGCATCCGAGTGCCCCTCGGTGGAGCTCTTGACGTACGTGCCGATGCCGCCGTTCCACAACAAGGTGACGGGGGCGGTGAGGATTGCGCGCACGACATCGTCCGGTCTCGCCCACTCGCCTTCCGCGGTGATGCCCGGGCGTGCCCGGGCTTGGTCCGACAGTGGGATCCGCCTGCTGTTGCGTGAGTAGACGCCGCCACCGGGTGAGATCAGGTTCGGGTTGTAGGACGTCCAGTCCGAGGCAGGCAGCTCGAAGAGGCGCCGCCGTTCGGCGTAGGAGGAATCCGGGTCAGGGTCCGGGTCGATGAAGATGTGGCGGTGGTCGAATGCGGCGACCAACCGGATCTGGTCGGAGAGGAGCATGCCGTTGCCGAACACGTCCCCGGACATGTCCCCGATCCCGACGACGGTGAACGGCTCACGTGCAGCATCAAAGCCGATCTCGTCGAGATGCGCTTCGACCGACACCCGGGCGCCGCGGGCGGTGATGCCCATGCCCTTGTGGTCGTAGCCGCTCGGAACCGCCCGAGGCGAAGGCGTCGCCGAGCCAGAACCCGTACTCGGCGGCCACCTCGTTGGCGAGGTCGGAGAATGTGGCAGTGCCCTTGTCGGCGGCCACCACAAGGTAGGGATCAGGGTCGTCGTGGCAGCGCACGCGCGAGGGGCGGTGCTCGACCCCGTCGACCGGGTTGTCGGTCACGTCGAGCAGGCCGCGGATGAAGGCCGCATATGCCTCGCGCACCGGGCGGCCCTGCAGCGTCACGGTCGATACCGGTCAGGGGCACGCGGAGGACGAAGGCGCCCTTGGCGCCCGCCGGGACGATGACGGAGTTCTTGACCTGCTGCGCCTTGACCGGGCCGAGCACCTCGGAGCGGAAGTCCTCGGGACGCTCGGACCAGCGCAGCCCGCCACGCGCCACCCGGGCGGTGCGCAGATGCAGGCCCTCCACGAGCGGTGAGTAGACGAACGTCTCCACCAAGGGTCGCGGTTCCGGGACGAACGCCAGCGAGCGTGGCTCGATCTTGAGCGTCAGCCGCGGCAGCGGCTTCTGTGCGCCGTCGGCCCGGAAGAAGCTGGTGCGCATGGTCGCGCGGACCACCTCGCTCAGGGACCGCAGCACCCGGTCCTCGTCCAAGGTCCGCACCCCGTCGAGAAGCCCTTCGAGCTGTGCGACGGCCTGCTGTTCACCCTCCTGCGTTCCGTGGTCCGGGTCGAATCGGGCCTCGAAGAGTGCCACGGTCGCGCGGGCGAGCGAGCCGTTGCGGACCAGTGTGTCCCTGGATGTATTCCAGCCCGAGCCCCAGTCCCGTCTGGCGCAGGTAGCGGCACAGCGCACGCAGCAGCATGACCTGCCGCCACGTCAGGTGCTCCTGCAGGACGAGGCTGTTGAGGCCGTCACGCTCGGCTGCGCCGGGAATGGATCGCCCTCAGCGCTTCGCGGAAGAGGTCGCCGTTCTCGTCCACGTCTCCCGGCCAGTCGAGCAGAACGTAGTGCTCGGCCCCGGCGTTCGTCGTGTGCCGAGCAACTCGCACGCCGAGGCTCTGGAACATCTGCACGGCGTCGACCACAAGAGGCGCATCATCAGCCCAGACCAACGTGCAGTCGACCGCGCCCGGTTCGGCCGGCGACGCGGCGAGGGTGACCGTGGGCGCGCCGCCCCGGGAAGGCTGGTGGGCGAGCATGGCGTGGTCCTCAGCTGTGGGCGGGGTCGTGTTCACGCCTCCCATTGCAGACCTGTCGTGAGGGCCACGGCCAGCAGGGAGCCACGCATGGTGTCTGGGATGACAGACACCTGCACGGTGGTGCCCGAATGCGCGCCGTACGGCGATAGCGTGGCGCGCATGATCACCGCGCTCCACACCCTCGTCTACTCCGACGACGCGCCCGCGACCCGCGCGTTCTTCAAGGACGTGCTCGAGTGGCCCTTCGTGTCCGAGGGGTCGGACGATCCCGCCGAGTGGCTGATCTTCAGCACAGGGCGCAGCGAGCTCGGGGTGCACCCGACCGCGGGCGAGCACGAGGGGCACGCCTACAGCTCGCCGAGGCACCACGCGATCGCGGTCATGTGCGACGACCCGGACGCCACGATGGCCGAGCTCTCCGGTCGGGGTGCGACGTTTGCAGGCGAGCCGAACGAGATGGGTTTCGGGCGCGGCGTCAGCCTGCACGTTCCCGGCGCGGACGACATGCTGCTCTACCAGCCGCACCACGCGACGGCCTACAACCCGGAAGGTTGACGTGCTCGGACACCGACCCAGCTCCGTCTCCGCCGCCGAGGGCGCGCAGGCAGCAGCGGAGGGCAAGGTCGTCATCTACTGGCGCAAGGGGTGCCCGTTCACGAAGCGCCTGCGCCTCGTCCTAGGCAAGCGCGGCGCCAAGGCCGTGTGGGTCGACATCTGGGCGGACGCCGACGCAGCGGCGTACGTCCGGAGCGTCAACGACGGCAACGAGACCGTGCCGACGGTCGTGATCGACGGCGAGGCCCACGCCAACCCGCCGCCGAAGCTGGTCGTCGACGCGCTGGCCCGGACGGTGTGAAGAGCCTCAGGCCTCCGCCGCGGCCTTGATCGCCTCGAGCGTCTCGCGCATCCCGGCGAGCTGGCTCTCGGTGAAGGCGGCCTGCCCGCCCATGAAGCCGTCGGTGAGCTCCTTCGAGAGGTCCGAGAGCCCGTCGGGCAGCTCGCGCCGCTGGGTCAGCAGGGCGCCGCCACCGGCACGAGGCGTGAGCTGGAACGACCAGATCGCCCAGTTGTCCTCGACCCGGAAGGCCAGCTCCGTTTCCGGGCTGAACTTCACGATCTCCGCGCGAGTGGTCCACTCGAGCTCGCCGTGGATGTTGCGGTTGGTGAACTGGGCTCCCAGCGCCACCTCGTCGAAGCTGCTCCGCAGCCGAGTCGAGGTCACCTGCGGGCTCCACTCGGACATGCGGCGCACGTCGCTGACCGGGTCCCACACGGAGGCGACCGGCGCGGCGATCTCGATGCTCTGCTCGAGCAGGGGGCGAATGTCGTTGTCCATGCCGCGACCCTAGCGAGCGGCGATCTGGCGGGTCACCCGCAGCCGCAGGGCGAGCGCGCCAGTGACGAGCAGCAGCGTCACCGTCAGCGCGACCACGCCCGACCAGCCCACGCCGGTCCAGACCTTCGCGCCCGGGCTGCCGAAGATCGACGCCCCGAGGTAGTAGGTGAACGTGTAGAACGACGCCGCCCGGCCGGCGCTGACCCCACCCGCGTGTGCGCGGGCGGGCACCCAGCCGCTCGCCACGCCGTGCACGGCGAAGAAGCCGATGACCAGTAGCGACAGACCGGCGACCAGCACCGGCAGCGACGACGACAGGGTCAGTACGGCGCCCGCGACCGCGACCACCGTCCCGATCGGAAGCACGGCGCGGCGACCGATCCGGTCGGCGAGGCGGCCGAACGCGGCGGCACTGAGCGTGCCGAGGGGGTAGACGAGGAACACCGGGCTCGCGGCACCGAGGCCGAGGCCGAACGGCGGCGCCTCCAGCCTGAAGCCGATCACGTTGAGCATGGCCACGAGCGCACCGACCGAGCAGCCGCCGATGACGTAGAGCCCCACCAGTGCCCGGTCCGCCACGGCCCGCCGCGCCATGGCGAGCATCGCGCCGACGCCGGTCGGGGCGGGGGAGAAGTGGCGTGACTCGGGCAGCATGCGGCGTACGACGATCGCGCAGGCCAGTGCGAGAAGGGCGGCGGCGCCGAGCGCCCACCGCCAGCCGGCGAGCTCGCCGGCGTAGCCAGTCACCAACCGACCCGCCATCCCGCCGAGTGCGGTGCCGCCGATGTAGAGCCCGGCGGCCCGCGCGTGCGTCGAGCCGTGCAGCTCCTCGCGGAGGTAGGCCGTCGCGACGGCGGGCAGTCCCGCCAGCGCGACGCCCATCAGGCAGCGCAGCACCAGCAACGACGTCCGAGGTCGGGGCGAGCGCGCAGCCGACGGCGCAGATCACCGAGAGCGTCATCGAGAGGTGGATCAGCCGGGTGCGGCCGACCACGTCGGAGAGCGGGCCCACGACGAGCAGGGAGACACCGAGCGACAGGGTCGCCAGCGAGAGGGTCAGCGTCGTCTCGGTCGAGGAGACGTCGAAGCGGGGCCGCGAGCGCCGGGAGGATCGCCCGGGTGCTGTAGAGCAGCTCGAAGGTGGCGAGGCCCGCGGCGAACAGTGCGATCACGACGCGCCGGTAGCCCGTGGAGCCGGGCAGGTGACCGGCGTCGAGCGCGGTCGGGACGGAGATGGTGGGAGCGGACATCGCTCACCGAGTGTGCGCCGACAAATGTCATGCGTCCAATGTCGAGAACGCCAAATGTGCATACGTCGGGCGTATGATCGTGGAGTGCAGATCCGGGACTGGAGTGGTTGCTCGCCGTCACCGACCACGAGCACGTGACCGACACGGCCGCGATCCTCGGGATCACCCAGCCCACCTTGTCGCGAGCCCCGGCCCGGGTCGAGGGTGAGATGGGCACCCAGTGTTCGCGCGGGCGGCCGACGGCGTGCACCTCACCCCGATCGGAGAGCTGGTGGCGACCGGGGCGCGCGAGGTCGTGGCGCGCTACGACCAGCTGGTGGTCGACGTGCGGGGCGCGCTCGACCCCGAGTCCGGTGTCGCCCGGCTGGCCTTCCTCGACTCGATGGCGACCTCGCTCGTGCCGCAGCTGCTCCGCGAGTTCCACGCTGTCGCGCCGCGGGTGCGGGTGCTGCTGAGCCGAGAGCCGTCCCACGAGCTCGAGGCGGACCCGGCCAGCGGCGCGGTCGACCTCGCGATCAGCTCGCGCCGCTCCGCCGGCCACGGCTGGCACCTGCTGCAGGAGGAGCGGCTGGTCGTCGCCGTACCCCCGACGCACCGGCTGGCCGGACGATCGCGCCTGCGCCCGGCCGACCGGGGGGGAGGAGCTGGTCACCACGCCACCCGGATACGGCTTCCGTACGCTCGTCGACTCGCTGCTCCGGGAGGCCGGGGTCGCCCTCGAGATCTCGTTCGAGAGCCGGGACCGGCGACGATCGAGGGGCTCGTGGCCGCGGGCCTCGGGGTGGCGATCGTGCCCGAGGCGATGGTCGGGCTCTCCGGCACGCACGGCATCCAGATCGTCGGGTCGCCGGGCGCCCGCCGCAGCATCGGCCTCACCCGGCGCACTGATCGGAAACTGCCGCCGGCGGCCGAACGACTGCGGGCGTCGATCGTCGCGGGGACCGCGAACCACTGACACTTTGGTATCCACCGGATACCAAACGCTCGGATTCCGGTGCCCTCGCCGGTTGGTAGGTATCCAGTTACCTACCAACCGGCCGGAGGCCGCCAAGTCGGGTGTTTTGGTAACCACCGGATACCGGCTCGAGGCGACCTCAGCGGGGTCGCTCTAGGCTCGCGCCATGACTGAGATCGAGTGGGACGACCACATCGCCGTCACCCCGACGACCGACGGCGAGTTCACGGCCGACCTCACGGACGGCTGGGTCGTCGGCGGCGGAGTCAACGGCGGCTACCTCCTCGCCACCATCGGCAACGCGCTCAGCAAGGTCGCTCCCGGCAAGCCGGACCCGATCGCGGTCAGCGCCTACTACCTCTCCGCCTCGGTGCCGGGACCGGCGACGGTGGCGACCCGCGTCCTGCGCGACGGAGGCAGCGTGGCCACCCTCGCGGCCGACCTCAAGCAGGGTGACGACGCGAGGATCACCGTGCTCGCGACGTGCGGCGACCTCGACCGCCTGCCCGACGACGTCCGCACCACGGCGAAGCCGCCGATCATGGCGCCGCTCGAGGAGTGCGTGCCCAACACGCTGGCCCCCGAGGATGTCCGCAAGATCGCCCCGCTGATGGAGCGCTTCGACATGCGGTTCGACCCCGGGTGTGCGGGGTGGGCCGTCGGCAAGCCGTCGGGCAACGGGCTGATGCAGGCGTGGTTCCGGCTCAAGGGCGAGCGCGACCCCGACCCGATCGAGCTGCTGATGGTGTGTGACGCGCTGCCGCCGGTGACCTTCGACCTCGGGATGTTCGGCTGGGCGCCGACCCTCGAGCTGACCGTGCACGTGCGGGCCAAGCCGGCCCCGGGCTGGCTGCGCGTCAGTCACCGCACCCGCAACGTCGCGGGCGGGATGTTCGAGGAGGACTGCGAGGTCTGGGACTCCGCGGACCGCCTCGTGGCCCAGAGCCGCCAGCTGGCGCGGCACCCGCGCGGCTGACAGAAACGGGCGTGACTCCCGAAGGAGCCACGCCCGCTCGTGGTCGTGCTGATCCGCGATCAGGTCACGGCACGGACACAGTCACGTAGGTCGGTGCCGGGGCCCCGTCGTACTCCACGACGCCGAGGTAGCGACCGGCCTCCGGGCCCGTCCAGACTGCGTCGAACGAGGTGCTCGCACCCCGGGTGACCGCGACCGGGTCGGGCTCGGCGTGGAAGCTGCCGAGACCGGTCCCACCGACGACGTACTCGTCGTAGGTCGTCGCGATGCTGGTCTCACCGGGGGCAGCGGCGTGAGCCGTTGACCACGACCGGGTAGGACGCGGCGACCGGGTTGAGCAGGGTCACCGTCTCGTCCGCCGCGCCCGTGGCCGACTGGCCCGCCACGGCCACCGGCGTGCCGGCGGCGTTGAGGCGGTAGACGGTCAGGTCGAGGTCGGCGGCGTCGTTGGCGGCGTCGGCGACGAAGCGGGCGGCCTTGGTGCCGGCGGGCACGACGACCGTACGCTCGGAAGTCCTCGCCGACCGCGGTGCTGCGCTCCACCGTCGTGGCCTTGGCCAGACCGGTCGGGCGGACGTCGAGCTCACCGGTGTAGCCGGCGGTGATGTCGACCGTGGCACGACCGTCGGCGCCGGTGCCCGCCACCGTGGCGGGAGCCTTGACCGAGACCGGACGGGCGCGACCGGCATCCGGACCGTGGTGGGACCGGTCAGGGTGACGAAGCCCGTCGAGAACTTCGCGAGTGCGGCGTCGGTGCGGGTGAAGGTGAAGGTCACCGCGACCCGCTCGCCGGCGGACCCGATGGTCACCGACGACTTGTCCGTCGTGACACGGAAGCCGGGCACGGTGGCCTCGACGCTCCACGTGCCGGCACGCAGGCCGGTGAACGTGCGCGTGATGCTGGTGCTGGCGGCCACCCGGCCCCGGGCGATCGAGGGGACGTTGAGGGCGTTGGCCGCGATCGGCTCGACACCGTCGATCGGGGAAGCCCTGACCCTCGACGAAGCTCAGCCACTCGTCCTCGCTGGAGGTGACGACGAGACCCGGGTCGAAGAACCCGGTCGGGTCGACGTGACCGGCGCCCCGGGCGAAGGGGTCCCGGTGCGCGCTGCCGTCGGCCTTCTTGAGGTCGTAGGCGGTCGTCATCATGGCCGACTTGACGGTCATCGGCGTCCACTGCGGGTTGACCCCGAGGATGAAGGCCGCGAGACCGGCGACGTGCGGGCTGGACATCGACGTGCCGGAGTAGAGGTCGAAGTCACGTCCCCGGCCCGACGGCGGGGCGACCGCGGCCAGCACGCTGGCACCGGGAGCCGCGATGTCGGGCTTGATGACGTCGGAGTCGCTCGCCTTCGCGGGGCCACGCGAGGAGAAGCCGGCGATCTGCGGCACCACGGTCGGCGAGCCGCCGGTGGTGTCGCCGGACTCGAAGGACGCGGTGGCGCCTGCGGTCGCGGCGTAGGCCTTGATCGCGGGGGCTGCCACGTGGTCGAGGTGCACGGTCGGCACGGCGTGGAAGTCGGCGTCGAGGCTGCCGGGCGTGATGTTGACCGGGATCATCGCCACGCCGCCGGCCTGCTTCACCGCGGAGCTCTTGGCGACCCGGTCGTAGACGCCGCGGTCGCAGACGACGACCTTGCCGGTGACCTTGGCCGGGTCGAGGCTGCCGGGCGCGCAGAGGCGGACCTCGTCGGCGGTGGCCGGGGCGAGACCGGACGCGGTCGAGTTGACGAGCGGCGTGCTGGCCAGCGGCGTGCCGTTGATCGAGGCGCCCTTGTACTTCGCACCGTTGCCGAGCACTGCGGTGTTCTCGAACACGGCGTGGGTCGCAGCCGCCACCGTGGTGATCCACGGGCTGTTGTGCGCGACCGTGGAGGCGGTCGGGCCGCTGTTGCCGGCCGAGGCGGCGACGAAGACGCCCGCTGCCGCAGCACCCGGGAAGGCGAACTCGACCGCGTCGACGACGGTGTTGGTCGCACCCGAGATCGAGTAGTTGATGACGTCCACGCCGTCGGTCACGGCGTCGTCGACGGCGGCGAGCGTCGAGGAGGTGTAGCAGCCACCGGTGTTCGGGTCGGTGTCGTTGAAGCACACCTTGTAGGCGGCGATCTTGGCCACAGGGGCCATGCCGCTCACGGTGCCGAAGTCACGTCCCTCGACCGAGGCCGAGACACCGAAGTTGCCGGCGGCGGTGCTGGCGGTGTGGCTGCCGTGGCCATCACCGTCACGCGTGGAGATGAACTCGTTGGCGTCGCGCTTCTCGACCGGGACGCTGGCGACGAACGCGTCGGCGTAGTAGCGGGCACCGATGAGCTTCTGGTTGCAGTCGTTGACCTCCCAGTCCTCCCCGGTCTCGCACATGCCGCGGAACTGGCTGCCGTCGGCCTTGTTCATGAAGGTCGAGCGGCCCGAGCGGTAGGGCGTGAACTGTCCCCCTGCCTTGCTCTTCAGCTTGGGACCGGCGAACGACGCCGACTCCGGCCAGATGCCGCTGTCGAGGATGCCGACGACGACGCCCTTCCCGGCGTTGGCCACGCCGCCGTTGGCGGCCCACTGGCCGCCGGTGCCGGTGCCCGACTGGGACTCCGGGCCGAGGAAGCGCGGCGTGTTCCGGGTGTCGAGCTCGAAGGCGGTGTCCTCGACCAGCGTCAGCACCTCGCGCATGACGGCGAGCTCCGCTGCCTGCTGCGCGGTGAGCTGCGCGGTGAACGAGTTGGAGGCGATCGTGGTCTGCGAGAACACGTCGGCCCCCACGGCGTCGGCGATCCGGCTCTGCTCGCGTTCCGGGAAGCGCGAGTACTGCGCGACCTTGTCGGAGCGGGCGTTGAACTTGTTGCCCGAGCGGGCCCGGGTGGCCGCGAGGCCGTCGATGCCGCCCTCGTAGCGGGTCGCGCCGGGCTGGCGGAGCATCACGATGTAGCGGCCGGCGCCGAGCGCCTGCTCGGGGGTCGCCGTGGTCGCCGTGGAGGCCGGCTCGGCGGTCGCCGCCGTGGCGGCGGCAGTGACCGTGACGCCCGCGACGAGCAGTCCGGCGGAGAGGAGAGCCAAGGAGCGACTGCGCGCTCCCGTGCCCCGAGAGAAGACTGACAAAGGAGACTCCTTGATGGCGTGCCCGGATGGAGAACGCTGTTTCCTCGCGCGTCGATGGGTAGACGATCGGCGAGGCTGCGCAAAGACAACGTCACCGACGTCACACACGTCAAGCATTTCGACGTACCGTCGTCAGACCCGTCGAGCCGTCGGTGGGCGTCAGTCGAAGGCCGACCGCTTCATCGACACGATCCAGCGCCGCCGCGGGTGCTCGGTGAGGGACCACAGCCGGTCGGTCGAGGGCCAGTAGGTCA
This sequence comes from Nocardioides sp. B-3, assembly GCF_024703895.1. Classification (GTDB taxonomy): domain Bacteria; phylum Actinomycetota; class Actinomycetes; order Propionibacteriales; family Nocardioidaceae; genus Nocardioides. Next base: position 691,668 of record NZ_CP087968.1, on the reverse strand, counting down.
GGTCCTCGGGCCCCATCGGCATCGCCAGCCGCATCGGCTTGAGCTGACCCGACGACCCGGCATAGATCGTGCCCTGGCACGAACGGCCCGTGCGAGACGGTCACGTGGTAGCGGCCGCCCGCCAGCGCGGCGCCCTGCATCTGCAGCACGCCGCCCTCGTCCACCTCGAGCGGTCGGGAGAACCCGTCGTCACCGGCCTGCAGCTGCCGGGTGGCGGGGTCGAGCTGGTAGCGCGCGAGCCGGTTCGGCGCGGTGCCGATGTTGTACTCGCCCGCCAGCAGGGCCGGCGGGTCGGAGCGGCGGTCGAGGGACAGGAACGAGTAGCGCAGCTGCTCGTGGCCGTCGTCGGTGAAGGCCTTGTAGGTGAAGCGCACGGGCAGGACATAGCGATGGCCGTACGACGACACGCGCTGTCCGTCGAACCCGAGCTCGTCCGGGTGGTCGTCGTCGCCGAGGACCCGCATGATGTCGTCGACCCCGGCGGTGACGAACCCGCGCTTCGTAGCGGCGATGTGGAGGTAGCCGCCGGCCCAGACGATGCCGCCGGCGTGGATGTTCATCGGCCGCAGCTGGAGGTTTCCCTCCCGGTCGAAGACGGGGTTCACCAGCAGGACGTGGCGATACTTCAGCGTCTCGAGGTCGAGGAAGGTCACGCGCGAGCCGCGCTTCACGCCGTCGCGACCGGTGGAGTACCACGTCGTGACGAGCACCTTGCGGCCCTCGATGTCCTCGGTGTCGGAGGAGTCGGCGCTGGTCGAGATGCCCTGCGGGTACCAGTCGTGGTCGCGCCGGTCGTAGGCGTCCCACGTGTAGGCGTCACTCACCGCACGGCCGAGGAGTCGCGCCGGGAGACGGCTGCGACGGGCCCGGTACTTCAGGTCGTCCAGCAGCCCGCCCAGCCCCGTCGGCTCGCCCAGCACCGCGGCCGGGGCCGCGATCTCCCGGACGTTCTCGTCGGTCCGCTGGAGGTGGACTCCTTCGGTCAGCATGGCCACACCGTAATCTCGCACCGTGACAGTCCCGACCCGCACACTCGTCGTGGGGGCCGCGATCTTCCGCGACGGCTCCGTGCTCGCCGCCCGCCGGACCGCCCCCGCCGAGGCCGCAGGTCGCTGGGAGTTCCCCGGCGGCAAGGTCGAGCCGGGCGAGTCGCCCGAGGACGCACTCGTCCGCGAGATCGGCGAGGAGCTCGGGTGCGTCATCGAGGTGACCGGCTGGCTCTCTGGCGTCGCCCTGATCGGGGACCGGCACGAGCTGCGGGTCGCGTGCGCCGTACTCACCGAAGGCGAGCCGACGCCCACCGAGCACGACCTCCTCCGCTGGGTCACCGCGGACGAGCTCGACGACGTCGACTGGCTCGCCCCCGACCGCCCGTTCCTACCTGCCCCGGGCAACAGGCGGCGCGAGAGGATGGCACCGTGAGGGCCATCTTCTTCGACGAGGACGACGCCCGTCAGGTCGTACGCCGACTGGCGGCCAACGGGTTCGAGGCCGCCGCCGAGCGGGGGCCCCGGCCGGCGAGGACGACGAGGAGGGCCACCCGTGGGCGGTCGTCACCGACGCCCCGGACTTCATGGTGGAGCTGCTGGTCGACGAGTTCGACGGCTGGCCCGACACCGGGACCGACGCGCCGGCCCTCCCACCCCTCGTCCTGCCAACCGCACCGAAGCGGATCAAGAAGCCCCTTGACTGACTCTCCCGGGCGCCCGGTCGGAGCGCTCCCGCTCGTCCCGGCCGCCGCATTCGTGCTGGTGTGGTCGTCCGGCTACATCTCCGGCCCGTACGGCGTGCAGCACGTCGCGCCCTTCACGCTGCTGGCGCTCCGGTTCGGCGTCGCCGCCGTGCTCGCGCTGCTCCCGGCACGCATCCTGCGCGGACCGCTGCGCATCGACCGCGGCACGGCGGGCCGGATCGCGCTGACCGGCATCGTGATGAACGCGGTGCAGTTCGGCGCGATGTACCTCGCCTTCGACGCGGGCCTCGGCGCGACCCCGGCCTCCCTGCTGCACGCGCTCACCCCGGTCCTCACGGCCGTGCTGGCCGCGCTCTTCCTGCGCGAGTCGCTGTCTCGCCGACAGGTCGTGGGGTTGGTCATCGGCGTCACCGGCGTGCTGATCGTGCTCGGCCCCGACGTCCGGGCGGCGGGCGGACCGGTGGCGATCGGGCTCGCCGTCTTCAGTGCGATCACCCTCAGCCTCGGCACCCTCGGCCAGCGCTGGATCGGCCATGCCCCCGACCCGATCTGGTCGGCGGCGATCCAGTTCTCGGTGTCGGCACCGCCCCTCGCCGTACTCGCCCTCGTGCTCGAGGGCACCCACGCCGTCACCGACCCGCTCCGCGGCGGCATCGCCGTGGCGTTCCCGGCGATCATCAACTCGATCGTCGGCCTGCTCCTGCTGGGTGCGCTCGTACGCCGTGGGGAGCCGGCGCAGGGTCGAGCCTGTTCTTCCTCTCGCCGCCGGTGACGGCGGTGCTCGCCCTGGATCGTGCTGGGCGAGACCCTCGGCCCGCTCGAGCTCATCGGCCCGGTCGTCGCCGTCGTCGGCGTCGCGCTCGGCACCCGCAGTGCCCCACCTAGGCTGGTGTCATGACTGCCGACCTGCATGCGCTCTTCGTGCACGCTCACCCCGACGACGAGACCATCAACAACGGCGCGACCATGGCGAAGTACGTCGCCGAGGGCCGCGGCGTCACCGTCGTGACCTGCACCGCCGGCGAGATGGGCGAGGTGCTGGTCCCCGACCTCGGCCACCTCGCCTACGACAAGGACGGCGGCCCGGGTGAGCGTCGCAAGGAGGAGATCGCAGCCGCGATGGCCCGCCTCGGCGTCACCGACCACCGCTGGCTCGGCGGGTTCGGCCGCTTCCACGACTCCGGGATGGCCCGGCACGAGGACGGTCACGCCGTCGCCGCCGACGTCGTGCCGGACAACGGCTTCTGGCACGCCGATCTCACCGAGGCCGCCGACGAGCTGGTCAAGGAGATCCGCGAGCTGCGCCCGCAGGTGCTCGTGACCTACAACGAGTTCGGCGGCTACGGCCACCCCCGACCACATCCGGGCACACCGGGTCGCGATGTACGCCGCAGTGCTGGCCGCCGCCCCCGACGTACAAGCTCGCACTCGGCACCCCGCACGACATCGCCAAGATCTACTGGTGCGCGATGAGCGAGTCGAAGACCCACGACAGCATCCGGCAGATGCGCGAGGCCGGCGACACCGAGAGCTTCGAGGGCATGGACCCCGACGGCGAGATGGGCCCGTTCATCACGCCCGACGACCAGATCGCGGCGTGCGTCGACGGCTCGGAGTTCGTGCACGCCAAGATGGAGGCGCTCAAGCTGCACCGCACGCAGGTCGACCCGGACGGGCCGTTCTTCGCCGGCGCCGAGTCGGGGCACGCCTTCTGGGGCGAGGAGTTCTACGTCCCGGCCAAGGGCGAGCGCGGGTCGGTGAGCGAGCACGGTTTCGAGACCGACCTCTTCGCCGGCCTGTGAGCTGATGCTCGTCCGGGCGCTGGTGGCGCTCGCGCTGTTGGTCGTCGGAGCCGGCGGGGGACTGGCCGCCGCGCTGGTCCACGGCTGGTGGTGGGGGCTCGCCCTCGGCCTTGCCGCAGCCACACTCACGACGCTCGCGCTGCCCGCGGGCGGTTGGCGGTTCGCCTTCATGCTGGGCTGGTTCGGCGCGATCGCCTACGTCGTGCTGCCCCGTGCCGAAGGTGACTACCTGATCCCCAGCTCGACGTCGGGCTACGGCCTCCTCGGCGGCTCGTTCCCGGTCTTCCGGTCGCGCTGGCGACCGTGCCGAATCGTCGTCGCGCGCCGCGAGGATCCGGGCGTTTCGCCACCCGTTACCTAGGATCACACCGTGTCGATCCTCCCCAGCACCGATGACCACACCGATGATGCCGCCGCCGACAAGTCCGGCGGCCGGATCGTCCTGTGGCTGTTGCTGGGGCTCGGCCTGCTGATCGGCGGGGCCTATGTGGGTGCGCACTACGCCGCCGCCGACAAGGTCGCGCGCGGCACCACCGTCTCCGGCGTCAGCATCGGCGGGCACCCGCAGGCCGAGGCCGCGCAGCGCCTGCAGGCCGGCCTCGCCGACCGGGTCTCCGGCCCGATCGAGGTCACGATCGACGGCAAGCCCGTCAGCATCGACCCGACCGCCGCGGGCATCTCCGTCGACTACGACGCCTCCGTCGCCGAGGCCGGCGGCGAGAGCAGCTGGGACCCGGTCCGACTGTGGAACTACTTCACCGGCGGGCAGGAGTTCGAGGCCGAGGTGACCGTCGACGAGGCCGCGTTCGCGACGGCGCTGGCGGGACTCAACGAGCAGTACGGCGAAGCACCCCGTGAAGGCGCCGTCGGCTTCGACGGCCGATCCATCACGACGGTCAAGCCTCGCGTCGGCCGCGCGCTCGATCCCGCGTCCACTCAGGACGCGCTCGTTGCGGCGTACCTCTCCGAGGACGGGACGCCCGAGCTCGAGCTGACCCAGTCGCAGCCCACGGTCGACGAGGCCGACGTGGCCGCCGCACGCGAGACGTTCGCCAACCCGGCCGTGTCCGACCCGGTGACGCTGAGCTTCGACAAGGCGACGATCAAGCTCTTCCCCCGGGACTACACCCCGGCCCTGAGCCTCGCGCCGGTCGACGGCGCGCTCGTGCCGCAGCTCGACGCGGCGAAGCTGGCCGAGATCGTGTCCGCCAACGTCGTCGCCGAGGGCGCGCCCGTCGACGCCACCGTGGCGCTCGTGGGCGGAGTGCCGAAGGTGATCCGGGCCAAGCCCGGCGTGACCTACGACCGGGCGCAGGTCGACGCCGGCTTCCGGCGCTGGTCGCGGCCCCCGTCGGCGAGCGCACGCTGCAGGTCGACGCGAAGGTCGCGCAGCCCGAGTTCACGACGAAGGACGCCCGGGCGCTCCAGATCAAGGAACGTGTCTCGACCTTCACGACCTACTACCCGTACGCCGAATACCGCAACGTCAACATCGGGCGGGCCGCCGAGCTGGTCAACGGCACGGTGCTCAAGCCCGGCGAGACCTTCAGCCTCAACGACACCGTCGGCGAGCGGACCCGCGAGAACGGCTTCACCGAGGGCTACATCATCCGGGACGGCATCCCGGTCACCGACCTCGGCGGCGGCGTCTCGCAGATGGCGACGACCACCTTCAACGCGATGTTCTTCGCGGGCCTCGAGGACGTCGAGCACAAGCCGCACTCGTTCTACATCGACCGCTACCCGATCGGCCGCGAGGCGACCGTGGCCCGGGGCGCCATCGACCTGCAGTTCAAGAACGACACCCCCTACGGCGTGCTGATCTACGCCAACGTCACCCCGGCTACTCCGACCTCCAGCGGCGTGGTGACCGTCTCGATGTACTCCACGAAGCACTGGAACATCACCACGTCGGAGTCCGAGCGCTACAACATCACCAAGGCCAAGGTGCGCAAGATCGACACCAAGAAGTGCCACGCCAACGAGGGCTACGGCGGCTTCGACATCGACGTCAAGCGCTACTTCGAACCGGTCAGCCCGAACACCGAGACCCGTGAGCCGGAGACTTTCTCCACCACCTACACCCCGTCCGACACGGTGATCTGCACCAACCCGGACGCCGAGGACAACGTCAGCTGACGTTGTCCTCGGCGCCCCGGCTACGGCGCCAGTCGGTTCAGGTCGCGCGGGAACAACGTGACCTCGCGGATGTTGGTCGCTTCCACGAGCCGCGCCACCCAGCGCTCCAGCCCGATCGCGAAGCCGCCGTGCGGCGGGATGCCCCGGCGGAACGCCTCGACGTACGACGCGCACGGCGCCAACGGGTAGCCCCGCTCCGACAGCGTCGCCACGTAGTCGTCGTGCCGGTGCAGCCGCTGGGCGCCGCTGACCAGCTCCAGCCCGCGGAAGATCAGGTCGAAGGACCTCGACCACGTCGGCTCTGCCGGGTCGGGGGTGGCTGTAGAACGCCCGGCTCGCGGTCGGGTAGCCCTCGACCACCACGAAGTCGCTGCCGTGCGTCTCCTTGGCCCGGGCGCCGAGCGCGCGCTCGTGAGCGGGCGCGAGGTCCGGCTCGTCGGCGGGCGCGCCCGCGATCGCGAGAGCCTCGCGGAAGTGCAGGATCGGGAACTCCTCGGGAACCACGGGCACCTCGATGCCGAGCCGCTCGACGGCGGTGGCGGCGCGCTCGTGGATCCCGGCCACCATGCCCGCGACCGTGTCGTGCAGGCACGCGACCACCTCGCGATGGTCCTCGATGAAGCCGAGCTCGACGTCGAGGCTGACGTATTCGGCCGGGTGTCGCACGGTGTCGTGGGGCTCGGCGCGGAACACCGGTCCGACCTCGTAGACCCGCTCGAAGATCCCGACCATGACCTGCTTGTAGAACTGCGGGCTCTGGGCCGGGTAGGCCGGCCTCCCGAAGTAGTCGACCTCGAAGACGTTGGCGCCCGACTCGGTCGCTGACTCGACCAGCTTGGGCGAGTGCACCTCGGTGAAGCCCGCGCCGTCGAGCGACGACCGGAAGCCGTGCAGCGAGGCGGCCGCCAGCTCCCACTTGGCCTTCTGCACGGGGTGGCGCCACGTCGTCGCCGCGTGGTCGAGCAGCACCGGCAAGCTCGCGTCGAGCGCGGGTCGCCAGAGCTCGACGGCCGGTGTGTCGGCGGGGTCGCCGAGCAGCTGGATCGACGCGTCCGTGACCTCGACGCCGCCCGGTGCCTGCGGGTTGGCCGTCGTCGTACCGACGACACGGATCGTCGTCTCCTCGGGTGGCACCTCGGTGCCGGCGGGCAGCACGACCCGGGCCGGAGCCGCTGCGGTCGCGCACGACCGGGGAAGGTGATGCGGGCCAGCTCGCGGCGCCGGTGCACCCAGCCCTCGAGCGTGACGATCGAGCCGGGCTCGGCGGCGGGCAGCGATGAACAGAGCGATCTCATGAGTACCTCCAGTTGGCGTGGCCCCGGAGGTGTGGGCGGGGGCAAGGTCGCGGCGCCACCACACCTTCGCCGAGCAGAAACACTCGGCCTCTCGTCGGTGACGCCGGACGCGCGGATGACCACTCATGCGGGGGTTGTCAGTCCCCTCGGTCGTCGGGTCCCATGGTGAGGTCAGGCATGCCCGCGAGGCAAGTCCGAGCTGGCAATCCGGGAGACCCCGCGGCTTCGAACTGGTGGTGGCAGGAATCTCCCTGCCGCCAACGTCATCAGGAGATCCAGATGAAGAACAGGTCAATGAACGTTCTCGCCGTTGCCATCGCCGCCGCCGCAGGGATCGGCATCGGCACCGTCCTCATGCCCCCCGGCCGCGCAGGCTGGGCACACCAACACCCTCCTCGAGGGTGATCTCGACGGTCGTCAGGAGGTCGCGCCCGACGGGTCTGCGGCCATCGCCGGCGACCCCAATGGCCGCGGCAGCGTCTACGTCTTCGGGATCGACGGAGACCCCACGACCCTCTGCTACGTCCTCGAGGTCTCCAAGATCGCCGAGCTCGAGCTCGCTCCGGGGGCCCCGCGCGCCGCGCACATCCACGAAGGTGCCGCCGGCGCCAACGGCCCGGTCGAGGTCAACCTCGCCCGGCCGCAGGACGGGCAGGCGGCCGACTGCCTGACCGAGGGTGAGGCCGGCAAGGGCCTCGACCCCGGTGAGGTCCGAGAGATCCCGGCCAACCCGTCGTCCTTCTACGTCAACGTCCACAACGGTGAATACCCCGGCGGCGCCATCCGCGCGCAGCTGCACGCCGGGCACTGATCCCGTCGTCGCTTGGACCTGAGTCTCGAGAAGACTCAGGTCCAAGCGCTCATGGCGCCGCGAGGTAGCGGTTGGTGTGGTGGGTGACGAACCCGAGTGGTTCGTACGTCGCCATGCCGGCCCGGTTGTCGGTCTCGACGTGCAGCCGGGCGGTGGTCGCGCCGCGGGTGGCGCCCCAGTCGAGCAGCTCGGCGAGCACTCGCGTGGCGAGCCCCTGACGCCGGTGTGCCGGGTCGACGACGAGGTGGGTGAGGCCGAGCCAGTCTCCATCGACGGACGCCTCGCCCCGGGCGATGACCGGCTCGTCGCCGTACTCAACGCGCAGGCGGTCGCCCTCTTCGATGTAACCGGCGGTTGCACCCACTGAACGGCCGTTGCGTGGGCCGTTCAGTTCCTGCAAACGCCGGTTACATGAGCGCAGGGCCCGCGAGACGGGCGCGAGCTGGGTGTGCGAGTCGCCGTGGCCAAGCGGGGTCCAGCCGAGATCGAGCAGCCCGGCCTCCACCGTCGACCCGAGCTCGATCTGAGCCGGGGGCGGGTCGCTCGAGTCGCGCATAGGCAGCGCGTACGGCGTCGGCGGCCGCCGTCAGGGCGACGCCGGGGTCGCCCATTGCCAGCGCGGAGTTGGCGCGCTTGAGCAGCCGGCCGCCAACCGGGGGAGAGCTCCGAACCAACCACTCGCCGACGGGCTCGCGCAGCATCTCGTCCCAGTGCGCGAAGGAGTGCAGCTCGATGTCGCGGGCCGGGACCCGCTGGCGGACCGAGGCGCGGGGCGGCACCGGCTTGCCGGTGACGATGTCGGCCACCGCGATCCTCACCGGCCCCCTCAGCGAGTCGATCGTCACGAGGCCGTCGGCCCACGCCGTACAGACGCCGAGGACGTCCGTGGCACGACCGTCCGGCAGCAGGTGGCGCACCACGATGCGCGTGCCGACGACGTGCGGACCGAGTTGGTGCCTGCCCACGGTGTGGGGTTCCGGCGCATCGGTCATGTCGAGATACTAAGGTTGGTCGCGTCCCACCCCGTGCCCCCTCAGGAGGATTCGGTGACCTACGTCATCGCCCAGCCGTGCGTCGACCTCAAGGACCGCGCGTGCGTCGACGAGTGCCCCGTCGACTGCATCTACGAGGGCAAGCGCATGCTCTACATCCACCCCGACGAGTGCGTCGACTGCGGCGCCTGCGAACCGGTCTGCCCGGTCGAGGCGATCTTCTACGAGGACGACACCCCGGAGGAGTGGAAGGAGTACTACAAGGCAAACGTGGACTTCTTCGACGACCTCGGCTCGCCCGGTGGCGCCGCCAAGATGGGTGAGATCGACAAGGACCACCCGTTCATCGCCGCGCTGCCTCCCCAAGAGCACGACGAGTGAGCGGCCGGGTCTCGACCCGGCTCCCGGACTTTCCGTGGGACAAGCTCACGTCCTACGCCGCGACCGCGCGCACACCCTGACGGCATCGTCGACCTCTCGATCGGTACGCCCGTCGACCCGACGCCCGCGCTCGTCCAGGGCCGCGCTGCGGGCGGCCGCGGACTCGCCCGGCTACCCCACGACGATCGGGCTGCCCGAGACCCGGCAGGCGGCGATCGACTGGCTGTCGCGCCGCTTCGGCGTGACCGGCCTCGGCCCGGACGGCGTGCTGCCGGTGATCGGCTCCAAGGAGCTGATCGGCTCGATGGCGATCCACCTCGGGATCGGTGCGGGCGACCTGATCGGCTACCCCGCGCTCGCCTACCCGACCTACGAGGTCGGTGCGGCGCTCGCAGGAGCGCGAGCACTCGCCACCGACTCGCTGACCGCCTTCGGCCCCGAGACGCCGCGACTGCTCTGGCTCAACTCGCCGTCCAACCCGACCGGCAAGGTGCTGCCCCTCGAGCACCTGCGCAAGGTCGTCGAGTGGTGCCGCGAGCGCGGCACGATCCCCGGTCTCCGACGAGTGCTACCTCGAGTGCGCCCGGGACACCGAACCGATCAGCGTGCTCCACCCCGACGTCTGCGGCGACTCCCACGAGGGCATCCTCAGCGTCCACTCGCTGTCCAAGCGCTCCAACCTCGCGGGCTACCGCTGCGCGTTCGTCGCCGGCGACCCGGCCCGGTCGGCGAGCTCCTCGCCGTACGCAAGAACCTCGGCCTGCAGATGCCGATGCCGCAGCAGCGCGCCATGATCGCGGCCCTCGACGACGACGCACACGTCGTCGAGCAGCACGCGACGTACGCCGCCCGGCGGGCCAAGCTCAAGGAAGCCCTGCTGCTCGCCGGCTTCACCATCGACCACTCCGAGGCGTCGCTCTACCTGTGGAGCACGCGTGGCGAGGACTGCTGGAGCACCGTCGCCGCGCTGGCCGAGCTCGGCATCCTGGTCGCTCCGGGCGACTTCTACGGCTCGGCCGGTTCACGGCACGTGCGCGTCGCCTTCACCGCCACCGACGAGCGGATCGACGCAGCCGTCGACCGGCTCGCCGGCAGCTGACCCCCTGCCTCAGGAAACGGCTGCCGGGCGCTCCTTCATGTGGTCGATGACGGCCGGGTGCTCGTCCTGCGGACTGAACAGGATCACCTCGGCGTCCTCCTCGACCCGCACGCTGTGCCCGGGCGGCCAGTGGAACAGCTCGTTGCCGACGATGTGCTCGGTCTCGCCGGTGCCGAAGGTCACCGCCAGCGCGCCGGAGATCAGGAAGCCCCAGTGCGGCGACTGGCACAGGTCCCCCTCGAGGCCCACGAGCAGGGGAGCGATGTCGGTCCCGGCAGCCGGGGTGAGGTATTCGGCGCCGAGCGTCGCGCTCGCCACCCCGAAGTCGGACAGCTGGCGGACGGTGGCTCCCGGGACGGCCATCCGGACGGGGATCTCGTGCTTGGGAAGGTGCATGGCTGGTTTCCTCTCGGTTTGCGGGTTCGACACCCCTGAGGCGTGACAGCCGGTGTCACAATGCGACAGTGGCCGACCCGGCAGGTGCGCGTGCAGCACTCGACCGCGGAGACTGGGCAGGTGCACTGACCCTGCTACCGGTCCCCGTGCCCGGTGCGTCCCCCGGATGCGGACGAGTGGGAGGCCCGGGCGCGAGCGGCGTACGGCGCCGGCGAGTTCGAGCACGCGGTGTCGGCCTCGGGAGGCGCTCTACGCCGTACAACGTCAGCAGGGCGACGACGACGCCGCCGGATTCACCGCCGCGACGGTGGCCCTCCACCTCTTGGTCGACAGCGGGTTGATGGCCGCGGTCCGTGGGTGGGTCTCGCGTGCGGAGGCGCTCGTCGACGGTCGGCCCGAAGGTCCCGCCCATGCACTGCTCGCGATGGTGCGGACCTATGAGCGGTTCCTCTCCGGCGATCCCGAAGCGGCGCGGCGCCATGCCGCGCAGGCAGTGGACCTCGGAAACCGGCTGGGAGTCCTGCCGGCGCTCGTGCTCGGTCAGGTGGCCACGGCGCGGCTGATGCTCCACGACGGTGACCTCGAGGTAGGGCTGGCGCAGCTCGACGAGGTGGCGCTGCGCCTGACCGCGGGCGACCCTGGACCCGTTCACGACGGGGATGATGTATTGCGAGCTGGTCTGCGCCGCCCAGAACCTCGGTCTGCACGACCGGGCCGGGGACTGGACGCAGATGATGGAGCAGTGGCGTCACGGCCGGGCGTTCGGTGGCATCCACGGCCGGTGCCGGGTCCACCGGGCCGAGCTGCTGCGGATCTCGGGGCCGATGGACGTGGCCGAGGACGAAGCCCCGGCCGCCTGCTCCGAGCTGCGCCCGTGGATGCGCCGCGAGCTGGGCTGGCCACTGGTCGAGCTGGGCATCATCCGGATGCGACGCGGTGACCTGCAGGGAGCCGAGGAGGCGTTCCTCGAGGCCCACGACCACGCTTGGTCACCACAGCCCCGGTTGGCGCTGCTGCGCCTCGAGCAGGGAGACCTCGCCGCCGCCACCGCGATGGTGGAGGAGGCCGTCGCGCATCCGCCGGACCTGCCGTGGAAGGAGCGCCCGCCTTTCGGCGACCTCCGGCTGGTCCCTCTCCCGGAGGCGCAGGCGGAGATCGCCGCCGCATCCGGAGACCTGACGGCCCTGCAACGGGCTGCCACGGCGCTGGCGCAGGTCGCGCTGCGGGTGCCGGCGGGCACCTTGCCCGCCGCGGCATCGACGGCTGCGGCCCGCCCGGCCCCCGGCCCGCGGGGATGCCGCGGGCGCCGTGCGCCACGCGGTCGCCGGAGTCTCCGCCCGGAGCGAGGCGGGTGCGCCGCACGAGCGCGCCGTGGCACGCATCCTGCTGGGCCGGGCGCACGACCCGGCCCACAACCCTGCTCTGGCCCGGCTGGAGTGGCAGGCGGCACACCGTGATCTCGTGGCCTTCGGCGCCGTACGCCGCGCGGCGGAGGTCGCCACGCTGCTGGGAGGTCAGCACCCGCCGGCCGAGCCTGCCGGTGCTGTGTCCGTGCGATCGGCGACGTTGCGGCGTACCGGAACGGCCCGGTGCCCGGCTCACGAGGGTCACGAGCTGGTCCTCCCCGACCCGGTCGGGCTGGGCTACCCGGCCGGGCTGGTGGCCGAACCCGGACGCGAGTTCCACGTCCTCGACCTCTGCGGTGCCCGCCACGTCGAGCAGGGGCTGCCCGTCCTCGACGACGAGGCCGGGGCCGCCTACCGCCGACGGCTGGCCGAGGTGGAGGACGACATCATCGAGGCGGAGAACGACCTCGACGACGGCCGCCGTGCCCACGCGGAGCAGGATCGCGACTACCTCCCGGCCGAGCTCGGGCGTGCCCTCGGCCCGGGGGGTCGCGATCGGACCACCCACAGCACGTCGCAGCGGGCGCGCACCAGCGTGACCCGCTCCCTGAGGTATGCCCCCGGCGCGCATCGGTGAGCAGGACGCGGAGCTGGGCGCCCACCCGGGCCGCGGCGTCCGGACGGGGCTCTACTGCTGCTACCGGGGCCGATCCCATGGCGAACCTGACGTGGGAGGTCGTGACGGGGGCCTGAGCGTCAGTCACCCGGCTGAGCGCCGTCCTCGATCCTGACAACCAGCTCGTCGCGGTGCAGACCGGTCGCCTCGATCGACGGACGCGGCCGCACCACGCGTGGCTCGTCGGTACGGTCCGCGGCCGCCGCCGGCATCGGGTGCGCCTCGCCGGACTCGTCCGTGTGGACGTCGAAGGCCTCGGCCTGCCGGACCAGCGCGACCGAGACCCGCTCGAGGCGGATCATGGCAAGTCCGCCGTCCTCGCACATCAGCACGACACCACGGCCGTCGACCGCACTCACGGCGCCGTGCAGCCAGTGGCCGTCCACGAGGACGTCCACCGGGACATCGTTCTCGTGCGCGCGGAGCAGGGCGGTTCCGATGGTGTAGACCGTCGACTTCAGCATTGCGGGAGGCTATGGCGGTCGGTGTTCCGCAGACGCCTCCACGCTTCGCCATACCCAATCCGGGGAGGGCGGGCTAGTCCGCCACGTCAACGTGCACGTGGTCGCGGTGCTGGAGGATCTTCCGGTCGCCACCCGAGGACGATGGCACGTCGTAGTCGGTCCAGCCGTCGTCCGAGCGCGAGCCGGCGTGCCAGATCCGGTCGTCAAAGATCAGGGTGTTGATCGAGAGCCGGTCCGCGTTGGCGACGAGGTAGGACGCGATCGCCCACCCGCGCTTCTTGTTGTCGGCGTTGATCGGGCGCACGAAGATGTCGATCGCGCGTCCCTCGTAGTGCGCCGACCCCTCCATGTGCCCGCTCGAGACCCCGCCCGGCTCGAACCCGCCGAGGGACAGCGTGCCGAAGACCGACTCGACGTCCTCGCGCACGATCGAGGCGCGTCCGACGAGCCCGGCGTCGTCGATGGCGTCACTCGCCTCGTCGGCGTCGCCGGGGGTCTCGCACCAGAACGCGCGCGGACTGTTCCCCGTCAGTGCGGACGCGAGCGCGCGTGCGTCGGCCTCGTGGTCGGCGTACGCCTCGGGGAAACCCGAACGCTGGACCTCCTGCGCGGCGACGGTGATCTCCATGTTCTCGTAGCCCTCGACCTCGACCAGCGCGTCGTAGAACGCGTGCGTCGAGTAGACGGGGTCCATGATCTGCTCGATCGTGCCCCACCCCTGCGACGTCCGTTGCTGGAAGAGCCCCACGGAGTCGCGGTCGCCGTGCTCGATGTTGAGGATCTTCGATTCCTGGTACGCCGTCGCGAGGGCGATGCTCGCGGCCCGGGCCGGGAGTCCGCGCTCGACGGAGATGGCGGTGATCAGGGCAGCGTTCTCTGCCTGCTCCTGTGTCAGCTCCACGGTCAGTCCGTCGACCCGGGCCGTGCAGCCACTGGGCCGGATGAGCGGCGCGACGCCGCGGTCGACGAGCACGCCGACCCCCGCGAAGACCAGCACCCCGGCCATGCCGACGACCACGAGCTTGCCGAGCCGGGTCAGCCGGGTCGCGCGTGGCCGGCGCGCCTGGACCTGTCTGCCCATGGGTCAGTCGTTGTGGTGCAGGGCGGCATTGAGCGTGATGCCGGTGCCGACGCGGTCACGGGCCTCGACCGCCCCGGTCTGGCTGTTGCGGATGAAGAGGATGTTGTCGGAGCCGGAGAGGTCCTTGGCCTTGACGACCGTGCCGTCGGGGAGCGAGACCTTGGTGCCGGCCGTGACGTAGAGACCGGCCTCGACGACGCAGTCGTCGCCGAGTGCGATGCCGATGCCGGCGTTGGCGCCCAGCAGGCAGCGCTCGCCGATGCTGACCCGGGCCGTGCCGCCGCCTGAGAGCGTGCCCATGATCGAGGCGCCCGCACCGATGTCGGAGCCGTCGCCGACCACGACGCCCGCCACGATCCGGCCCTCGACCATGGAGGTGCCGAGCGTGCCGGCGTTGAAGTTGATGAAGCCCTCGTGCATGACGGTGGTGCCGCTGGCCACGTGTGCTCCGAGACGGACCCGGTCTGCGTCGCCGATCCGCACACCGCTGGGCACCACGTAGTCGACCATCCGCGGGAACTTGTCGACGCTGAAGACCGTCACGTGCTGACCGGCCGCTCGCAGGCGCGCCCGCGTGAGCTCGAACCCGTCGACGGCGCACGGACCGGCGCTGGTCCACACGACGTTGGTGAGCAGCCCGAAGACTCCGTCGAGGTTGATCGAGTTCGGGACGACCGGGCGGTGGGAGAGCAGGTGCAGCCGCAGCCACACGTCGGCCGTGTCGACCGGCGCCGCGTCCGGGTCGGCGATCTGGACCCGGGCGCACCTCACGCCGTACGGCGCGGAGCTCGTCATCGCCCGCGAGTGCGCTCAGCGACGCGGGAGCCTCGCTGCCGTCGTGCTCGCCCAGCGCGGGGGAGGGGAACCACACGTCGAGGACGGTGTCGTTGGCGTCGAGAGTTGCAAGGCCGTGGCCGTAGGCAGAAGTCACGAGCCAAGCGTACGGAGGGCCGGGTCGACCTTCTGACCCGAACGTCCAGATGGACGCCCGACGTCAAGCCGTCACTGGCCCGCGCGACCGTCGATGCACTCGCGGATCAGGTCGGCGTGTCCGCAGTGGCGTGCGTACTCCTCGATCATGTGCACGATGAGGTCGCGCACCTCGCTGGGCTTGCCGTGCACGTCGACGAGAGTGTCGAGAGTGGTGCCGGCGAGCACCTCGCGAGCATGCTCGACCTCCTCGCGCCACAGCGCCCGGGCTTCGTCCACCAGCGCCTCGTCCACCTCGCCGGGCCAGTTGAAACCGCCGTCGAAGGCCTCGTCCTGGAAGTGCCGGGGGAGATCCATCTGGCCCTCGATGACGCGCCGGAACCAGCTCTGCTCGACTCGCGCCATGTGCCGCACGAGCCCGAGCAGCGACATGTTCGACGGTGGCACCGAGCGGGTGCCGAGCTGCTCCGGGGTCAGTCCCCGGCACTTGAGCTCGAGGGTGGCGCGGTAGTGCTCGAGGTAGCCGACCGGGCACGCGAGCTCGCCCTTCGTCTGCGTTTCCTGCATCCGCGGGTCCCGGTCCTGCGGGAGCCACATGCCGTTGTATCCGGGGTTCGCCATGCGGCCAGCCAAGCACGCCGCCCGCCCACCTGATACTCCAGTGGCAGATGGCTGTCCGCCCGCCCTCCATACGACCATCTGCCACTGGATTATCGGGCCGCACCGTTCGGGCGGCCGAACCAGCCCTGTGGACAACCGGTATCACCCGGTCAGGTGGGGAAGGGTGCCCGGCATGTTCGAACCGGAGGTCTTCCACGAGCGACGCCCCGACCTCGTCGCGCCAGTGCGCGTGGACCCGACGGGAGAATCGGGCCCGACCCGAGGGCAGGCTCGCGGGCCGAGATGGAGGACGACCAGCTACGGACTGGTCGTCCCGGCCGGCGTGGAGCAGTCCCCGGAGCAGCGCATCGTCGAAGCCTCCGCCGTCCTGCGCGAGGGCGAGGCCGTGACCGGCTGGGGCGCGCTGCGTTGGGAGGGTGGCACATGGTTCGACGGCACGTTCGACGGAAGTCAGCCACGCGACGTACCGCTCGTGGCCGTGCGACACCTCGTGGCTCAACCCGGCTTCAGCATCAGCCGGGGAGTTCCCGGCCCCGCAGGACATCGTCGTCCTCGACGGAGTGCCGATCACCCGCAGTGTGCGGTCGGTGGCCTTCGAGATGCGCTACGCCTCCTCGCTGGGCGACGCGATCGTGGCGATGGACATGGCGTGCTTCTCCGACCCGGTGAGCATCGCGGAGGTGACCGAACACCTCGCCGACATCGGACCGGTGACCGGCGTCCAGCAGGCCCGAGATGCCGTGGCGCAGGCTGAGGAGAACTCGTGGTCGCCTCGGGAGACCGGCATGCGCGGGGTATGGACCCGGATGGCAGGCCTGCCCCAACCGCTGTGCAACGTGCCGGTCTTCACCCCGGACGGACGTCACGTCGGAACGCCGGACGTGATCGACCCGGTGCTGGGGCTGTTGGCGCAGTACAACGGCTCGCTCCACGTGACCGCGGATCGGGTTTCCCGGGACTGGCGGAAGGACGGTGCCTACCGCGACCTCGGGCTGGAGACGGTGACCATGGTCGCTTCCGACTGGGCGGACCTCGAGGGGTTCGCCGCGCGGTTGCGCGTCGCGGCGCAGCGCGCCCGCGCCCGCACCACACCCGTCCTCTGGACGGTCGAGCCTCCTGCCCGGTGGACGTCGACGACCACGGTGGCACAACGTCGGGCGCTGGCGGACTGGCAGCGGGAGCGATACCTGCGCTATCGCCACGCCGCGTGACGCAGCGGTCGGTAGTCCAGCGGTAGATGGCTGTCCGGAGGGTCGTTCCACAGCCATCTGCCACTGGACTACCGAGGGCGGGGCCGGACCGAACCCAACTGATTGGCGCCACGCCGACGCGTCGCCGTACGATCTGGGCACAGGCGTCCGAGCCGTCATCAGCGGCGAGCCTCCGGAAGAACAGCCCTCGCAAGCCGGCGGGGAGCCCATTAGAACCGGACAAGAAACCAGAGTGGCAGCGTCGGGAGACGCCGCAAGCGAGGTGGTACCGCGGTCCCGCAAGGGATCGTCCTCGTGGGTCAATCGATCTCACGAGCAGGAGAGCCACTCATGACCTATCCCAAGGTCTCGCACACCAACGCGACCAGCGTCCCCGGCCAGCCGGGCTTCCCCGCGCTCGAGGAGGCCGTGCTGTCCTACTGGGACGCCGACGGCACCTTCCGGGCGAGCATCGACCAGCGCGACGCCGAGACCGACGGTGAGTTCGTCTTCTACGACGGGCCGCCCTTCGCCAACGGCCTGCCGCACTACGGCCACCTGCTCACCGGCTACGTCAAGGACCTGATCCCGCGCTACCAGACGATGCGCGGCAAGCGCGTCGAGCGCCGCTTCGGCTGGGACACCCACGGCCTGCCCGCCGAGCTCGAGGCCATGCGCCAGCTCGGCCTCAAGACCACCGACGAGATCCACGAGCTCGGCGTCGAGAAGTTCAACGACGCCTGCCGGGAGTCCGTGCTGAAGTACACCGGCGAGTGGCGCGACTACGTCACCCGCCGGGCGCGCTGGGTCGACTTCGAGAACGACTACAAGACCATGAACCCCGACTTCATGGAGTCGGTCATGTGGGCGTTCAAGCAGCTGCACGACAAGGGTCTGATCTACGAGGGCTTCCGTGTGCTGCCCTACTGCTGGAACGACGAGACCCCGCTGTCCAACCACGAGCTGCGCATGGACGACGACGTCTACAAGATGCGTCAGGACCCGGCGGTCACGGTCGGCTGCAAGCTCGACACCGGCGAGATCGCCCTGATCTGGACCACGACGCCGTGGACGCTCCCCGAGCAACCTCGCGATCATGGTGCATCCCGACATCGAGTACGTCGTGGTGCGATCTTCCACGCCCACCGGCGCTGAAGAGCGCTACATCATCGGCGCCGAGCGGCTGGCGGCGTACAGCCGAGAGCTCCTCGAGGGCGACGGGGCGATCGAGGACCGGGTCGTCGAGCGCGTGCACGGTCGCGACCTGCTGGGCCGCAGCTACACGCCGCCGTTCGGCTACTACCTCGGCCACGAGAACGCCTTCCGCGTCGTCGAGGCCGACTTCGTCACCACCAGCGACGGCACCGGGCTCGTCCACTCCGCGGGCGCCTTCGGTGAGGACGACAAGGTCGTCACCGACCGCGAGGGCATCGAGGCGGTCATGCCCGTCGCGAAGGACGGTCGCTTCACCGCGCCGGTTTCCGAGTACGCCGGCATGCTGGTCTTCGACGCCAACCTGCAGATCATCGACGACCTCAAGGCCACGAGCGGATCGGTCACGCCCGGGACCGTGCTGCTGCGCCGCGAGACCTACGACCACTCCTACCCGCACTGCTGGCGCTGCCGCGAGCCCCTCATCTACAAGGGCGTCTCGTCGTGGTTCGTCGAGGTCACCGCGGTCAAGGAGCGCCTGCTCGAGCTCAACGAGGACATCCGCTGGGTGCCCGACCACATCCAGCACGGCTCCTTCGGCAAGTGGCTGGCCAACGCCCGCGACTGGTCGATCACCCGCAACCGCTTCTGGGGCTCGCCGGTGCCGGTGTGGAAGTCCGATGACGAGGCCTACCCGCGCCCGGACGTCTACGGCTCGTTCGAGGAGATCGAGCGCGACTTCGGTCGGCTGCCGCTCGACCACGAGGGCAACCCCGATCTCCACCGGCCGTTCGTCGACGAGCTGACGCGCCCCAACCCCGACGACCCGCGTTCGCCTGAAGAGGGCCAGTCGACGATGCGCCGCGTCGACGACGTGCTCGACGTGTGGTTCGACTCGGGCTCGATGAGCTTCGCCCGGGTGCACTACCCGTTCGAGAACGCCGAGTGGTTCGAGGGGCACTTCCCCGGCGACTTCATCGTCGAGTACATCGGCCAGACGCGCGGCTGGTTCTACACGATGCACGTGTTGGCCGGCGCGATCTTCGACAAGCCCGCCTTCTCGACCTGCGTCAGCCACGGCATCGTGCTCGGCAGCGACGGGGCGAAGATGAGCAAGTCGCTGCGCAACTACCCCGACGTGCGCGAGGTCTTCGACCGCGACGGCGCCGACGCGATGCGCTGGTTCCTGATGAGCTCACCGATCCTGCGCGGCGGCAACCCGGTCGTCACCGAGCAGGGGATCCGCGACTCCGTGCGGCAGGTGCTGATCCCGCTGTGGAACAGCTGGTACTTCTTCAGCCTCTACGCCAACGCCGAGTCGTACGACGCAGCGCGCTCCACCTCCAGCAGCCACCCGATGGACCGCTACATCCTCGGCGAAGCTGCGTGACTACGTCGCCGCGATGACGCACGAGCTGGACAACTACGAGGTGGCCGGAGCGTGCGACTCGACGCGCGGCTTCCTCGACGTGCTGACCAACTGGTACATCCGCCGCTCGCGCGAGCGCTTCTGGAACAGCGAGTCGACCGAGGCGTTCGACACCCTCTTCACGGTTCTCGAGACGGT
Organism: Nocardioides sp. B-3; assembly: GCF_024703895.1. GTDB lineage: Bacteria > Actinomycetota > Actinomycetes > Propionibacteriales > Nocardioidaceae > Nocardioides. Next base: position 672,033 of record NZ_CP087968.1, on the reverse strand, counting down.
CTGCCGGGTCACCGCGCCGCTGATGCCGCTCGTCACCGAGGAGGTGTGGCGCGGTCTCACCGGTGAGCGTTCCGTGCACCTCACCGACTGGCCGCTCGTCGACGAACTGCCCGCAGACGAGGGCCTCGTCGCCGCCATGGACTCGATCCGCGAGGTCTGCTCGGCCGGCTCCGCGCTGCGCAAGGGGGCCTCGCTCCGCAACCGGCTGCCGCTCGCCTCCCTGACCATCGTGGTCGCCGACCCCGACCGGTTGGCTCCCTTCACCTCGATCGTCGCCGACGAGCTCAACGTCAAGGAGATCCGCCTGCTCGACGTCGCGACCGACGAGGCGCACGCCTACGGCGTCAAGCAGTCGCTCACCGTCAACGCCCGCGCCGCCGGCCCACGCCTCGGCAAGGACGTCCAGCTCGCGATCAAGGGCTCGAAGTCCGGCGACTGGTCCGTCGCCGAGGACGGCACCGTCACGGCTGGTGGGCTCCCGCTCGTCGAGGGGGAGTTCTCCCGGGAGACCGTCGCCGCCGACACCGGCGCCGACACCGCGACCGGCGTCCTGCCGGGTGGTGGCTTCGTCGTGCTCGACACCGCGCTCACCCCCGAGCTCGAGGCCGAGGGCGTCGCCCGCGACCCGGTCCGCTCCATCCAGCAGGCACGCCGCGACGCCGGCCTCGACGTCAGCGACCGGATCCGCGCTGACGGTGTCCGGGCCGGCCGAGGTGCTGGCCGCCGCGCGGACGCACGAGACGCTGGTCGCGCAGGAGACGCTGTCCACGAGCGTGTCGTACGCAGACGCGTCGGACGTCGCAGTGACGGTGACGCGCGAAGGTCGCCCGTGATCGGTGCCGACGCCGACGTCGATCGCCCGGCCGAGGACCTGCGCGTCGACCACGTCGTCGTCGACGCTCGAGCCCGACCTGCTCGGCGCCCTGCGGGAGCGTCGCTGACGGTCAGCGGACGACCTTGAGCCTGACCTTCTTCGTGCTGATGCCGGTGCTGGCCTTGACGACGTAGCGACCGGGCTTGAGCCTGTTCTTGCCGACCTTGGCGGAGAGCTTGAACGTGTTCTTGCCGGTGACGAGCGCCTTGACGAGCTTGGCGGCGGGCTTCCCCGGCTCCCCTCTTCTTTGTCTGCCTCATGACGGACCGGACAGGCGGCCGTGGCAATCCGTGGTCCAGACCAGCAGCCCCGACGGCCACTTCGTCGGACGTCCGCCGGGACGTCCGACGATCCGGTCGCCCGGGCAGCCGCTTCGTCGGACGTCCCGCTCAACGTCCGACGAAGCGGCCCACAGCGCGAAGTCGTCGGCGCGTATGAGCGCCTTCTCATCGACGTCTCACACCGACCTCATCGGCCGTTCCTAGCGTCACCGCCATGACCACGACCCCGGACACCAGCCCGGCCCGCACCACCGACACGCTGGCTCGCCCCAGCCGCCCGTCCGAGCAGCCCCGGACCCACGAACCCCTCGACCCAGCGCGGCTGCGTCGTGCCAAGGCCGCCTACACGACCCGGTTCCTCGCCGACCACCTCCGAGTGGAGCAGCACCTCTCGCTGGTCTCGGGGGCCGGCGTGCAGCCGCGCTCCGGTGACATCGTGCTGGCCCGCGTCGTCGAGATCGGGCAGCACCAGCGGCTCGAGAGCCCGGCCAGCCGCCGCGCCAGCCTGTTCCTCGGCGACGAGGTGCTGGTCGCCTACGGCCACCGCTACGCCCCCGACCAGTTCGAGGCCGAGGTGCCCGACGACCTCGGTGCCGCCCACCTCGTCGCAGCGGGCGGCGTCATCGGCCGGGTGACGGCCCGGCACGCCTCGATCGAGGAGGCGACGCTCCTCCAGCCGATCGGCCTGCTCGCCGACGACGAGGGCGTGCTCACCCTCGACCGGTTCGCTCCCCATCGTGTCTCGGAGGCCGCCGGCAGGGGACCGCGGCCCACCGTCGTGGCGGTTCTCGGCACCTCGATGAACTCCGGGAAGTCCACGACGCTCGCCTGCCCGGTGCGTGGCCCGGTCGCCTCGGGCCTGCGGGTCAGCGCGCGGCAAGGTCACCGGCACCGGCGCCGGCGGGGATCCGGGGATGTTCCTCGACGCCGGGGCGTCGCGGGTGCTCGACTTCACGGACTTCGGGTTCCCGTCGACGTACCGCCTCGCGCACACGCAGGTGCGCGCCCTCCTCACCTCGATGGTCGCCGACCTCACCGAGCCTGACACCGACGTCGTGGTGCTGGAGATCGCCGACGGCGTCTACCAGCAGGAGACGGCCCGGCTGGTCGGCGACCCGGTGTTCGCCGGGTTGGTCGACCGCGTGGTCTTCGCCGCGGCGGACTCCCTCGGCGCGGTCGCCGGCGTCCGCAGGCTGCAGGACCTCGGCCTCGACGTCGTCGCCTGCAGCGGCGTGGTGACCGCGTCCCCGCTGGCGGCGAGGGAGGCGCGCGGCGCACTCGAGCTTCCGGTGATCGACACGTTCGACCTGACCGATCCGGTTGCCGCCGGGCGCCTGCTGTCGTGACCCGCGACGGTGCGCGGCTGCCCGCCCTCCCCGGTCGGCGAGCGCCGCGGTCTCTTCCTCCGGCTCGTCGGCACCGGCCTCGCCCGGGCCGGGCTCGTGGGGGTCACCGCGGTGGCGATGCCGGTCCTGCTGGCCACGCCCGACGCCGTACGCCGCTGTGCGGCCGCGACCGTCCTGCTGGTCGGTGCCCCGGTGCTCGGCCTCGTGCGCTCGCGCGAGCGGGTGCTGGGTGAGAGCCTCGGCCAGCACTACGTCCGGGAGATCCGCACGGGGCTCGTCGCCTCGAGCCCGGTGGACGACCGGACGTCGCTGGGCATCACCGTGGCCCGCACGACCAACGACCTCACCTCGGTGCGCAACTGGATCGCGCTGGGTGTGACTCCCATCGCGGTCGGGGGTGCCACTGATGGTCGGGACGCTCGTGGCGCTGGCGCTGCTGGAGCCGCTGCTCGCGCTGGCCGTGGCCGCGCCGATGGCGGTGCTGGCGGTCGTGCTCCTCCTGCTGGCCCGCATCTCCTACGACCGCTCCCGGGCGTTGCGGCGCCAGCGCGGTCGCCCGGCCGCCCATCTCGGCGACACGGTCCACGCCGCCACGTCGATCCGGGCCGGTGGCGGGCAGCGTCGCGAGCTGCGCCACGTCGAGCGACGCGGTCAGCGGGTGATGGACGCCGCCGTGGACCGTGCCCGGGTGGCCGGGCACATCCGCGGTGCCGCGGTCGCGGCCGCCGCCGTCGCGGCGGTGATCGTGGCGACCATCGGCGCGTGGACCGCCTTGCCCGGCGGGACGATCGCGACCGCGCTCACGCTGGTGGGGGTGCTGGCCGGCCCGGTGGCCGACCCGGGGCCGGGTCGTCGAGTACCGCCAGTCCTATCGTGCCGCACGGCGCGTCCTCGGCCCGGCGCTGCTCGCGGGTGCCGACCTGCGGGCGTCACGTGCGCCGGACGTGATGCCGCCGACCGTGGGCCGCGGCACCCTCGAGGTCCGTGGCCCGGTCGTGGGCGGGGTGCTCGTCCCCGACCTCACCGCGGCTCCCGGCGAGACCGTGCTGGTGCGCAGTGCCGAGCCGGGGCGTGTCCGGAGCCGTCCTGCACGCACTGGCGGGCACCGGGGGCCCGGGACCGCCGACGTGCGGGTCGCCGGTCGCCCGCTCGCCGGCGTCCCCCCGGAGGAGCGTCGGGTGCTGGTCGGCCACGCCGCCCGTGACCTGCCCCTCGAACGTGGCACCCTCGCGCGCGCCGTGCGCTACCGGCGGCCCGACAGCGACCAACCGATCGACGGCGTGCTGGCGGCCCGCGGGGCTGGCTGCGACAGTGGCTCGGCTGCCCGACCGGGAACGCACCACGCTGCGTCGCGGCGGTGAGCCGCTGAGCGCGGCCGAGCAGGCACAGGTGCGCCTGGCGCGTGCGGCGTACGGCGATCCAGCGCTGCTCGTCGTCGACCACCTCGACGCCCAGCTCGGCCGGGCCCGTCTCGACGTGCTGCGCGCGACCCTGCTCGCGCACGAGGGCGTGGCGGTGGTGGCGACGGACCACCCGGAGGCCCTCCTCGCCGACACGCTGGACGCGGTGGACTGGGACCTCGACGCGGGTCAGGGGAGCCGGCCGGCCACCTTGTCGAGATAGCCCACGACCGTCGCCTCGTCGGCGTCGGGGACGCCCCAGATCAGGTCGGTGACCCCGGCGTCGGCCCACCCGGCGAAGTCGTCGGGAGACGGCTTCGCGACGATCAGCAGGTGGATCTGCGGCGCCCCGTCGCGCCCGGCGGCCGCCCACGCGTCGTGCAGCAGCTTGGCCGATGCGGCGATGTCGGAGGTCCGCGGCGTCGTCATCCAGCCGTCGGCGTTGGCGGCGATCCACTCGACCGTCCTCGGTCCGGCCTCGGCGCCGATGACGAGCGGGATGTGCGGCTGCACCGGCTTGGGATAGGCCCACGACGGCCCGAAGGAGACGAATTCCCCGTCGTACGCCGCCTCCTCCTGCGTCCACAGCGCCCGCATCGCCTCGACGTACTCCCGCAGCACGGTCCGCCGCTTGCCGGCAGGGACGTGGTGGTCGGCGAGCTCGTCGGTGTTCCAGCCGAAGCCGGCGCCGATCGTGACTCGCCCGCCGGAGAGGTGGTCGAGGGTGGCGATCGTCTTGGCCGGGGGTGATCGGGTCGGACTCGACGGGCAGCGCCACCGCCGTGCCGAGGCGGATCGTCGACGTCACCGCGGCCGCGGTCGCCAGCGCTACCCGGGGGTCGAGCGTGCGCAGGTAGCGATCGTCGGGCAGCGACTCGTCCCCCGTGCCCGGGTGCGCCGCGCTCCGCCGCACGGGGATGTGGGTGTGCTCGGGCACGTAGAACGTGTCGAAGCCTCGCTCCTCCGCCGCGCGGGCGCAGGCCGCCGGGGTGATGCCGCGGTCACTGGTGAAGAGGACGACGCCGTTGCGCATGGCACCAGACTAGAACACGTTCTTCTTTGGGCGTCCTGTGCCGTTGCCGGTCGAGTCGTCTCCGTCGGCTGGTTGGATGGACGCATGCCTGCGCCTGCACCCTTCCTGGACCTCACGCTCGACGTCGTCACGCTGACCGAGCAGCTGGTCAACATCGAGTCGGTGAGCCACGCCGAGGAGGAGATCGCTGGACGCGGTCGACGCCGCGCTGCAGTCGCTCCCGCACCTCACCGTCACCCGACTGGGCAACACCGTCGTGGCGAGGACAGACCTCGGCCGGGACGAACGGGTGGTCATCGCGGGCCACCTCGACACCGTCCCGATCAACGACAACCTGCCCGCGCGACGTGACGGCGACATCCTGCACGGCCTCGGCACCTGCGACATGAAGGGCGGCGACGCGGTGATGCTCAAGCTCGCCGCCGACGTGACCGAGCCCAACCGCGACATCACCTTCATCTTCTACGAGGCCGAGGAGGTCGACTCCGTCCACAACGGACTGCGGCTGCTCGCCGAGAGCGACCCGGAGCTGATGACGGCCGACTTCGCGATCCTGATGGAGCCGAGCAACGCGGCCGTCGAGGCCGGTTGCCGGGGCACCATGCGTGTCGACGTGCGCACCACGGGTGAGCGCGCCCACTCGGCCCGCAGCTGGAGGGGCGTCAACGCGATCCACAAGGCGGCGCCGATCCCGGCTCGGCTCAACGACTTCGTCGCCCGCCAGCCGGTGATCGACGGCCTGACCTACCACGAGGGCCTCAACGCCACCGGGATCCGCGGCGGCGTCGCTGGCAACGTGATCCCCGACGAGTGCGTGGTCGAGGTCAACTTCCGCTTCGCGCCCGGACCGCGACGAGGCGGACGCCGAGGCCTTCGTCCGCGACTTCTTCGAGGGCTTCGACGTGACCGTGACCGACATGGCGGCGGGTGCACTGCCGGGGCTCGACCGGCCCGCGGCGAAGGCGTTCGTCGAGGCGGTCGGCGGCCGAGTCGCACCGAAGTTCGGCTGGACCGACGTCGCGAGGTTCACCGCCCTCGACGTACCCGCAGTCAACTTCGGCCCCGGCGACCCGTTGTTCGCCCACAAGCAGGACGAGCACGTGCCGATGGAGCACATCACCCGCTGCGAGGCGCAGCTGAAGGAGTGGCTGGCATGACGGATCGCTCAGTGCCCGACCGCTTCAAGGGCCCGATCATGACCCGCCGCGGCCGGGTCGAGGAGGGTTCGACCACTGACCAGCGGCTCCTCGACTCACGAGGGCCCAGCGACTGGGTGCACACCGACCCGTGGCGGGTGCTGCGCATCCGAGGCGGAGTTCGTGGAGGGCTTCGGCGCGCTCGCCGAGCTCGGCCCGGCCATCGGCGTCTTCGGCTCTGCCCGCACGAAGCCCGAGCACCGCGACTACGCCCTCGCCGAGAAGGTTGGCCGGCGGCTGGCCGAGGAGGGCTTCGCGGTCATCACCGGCGGAGGGCCGGGCACGATGGAGGCCGCCAACATGGGCGCCAGCGAGGCTGGCGGCGTCAGCGTCGGTCTTGGCATCGAGCTGCCCTTCGAGGCGGGGCTCAACCAGTGGGTCGACAAGGGCATCAACTTCCGCTACTTCTTCGCCCGCAAGACGATGTTCGTCAAGTACAGCCGGGGCTTCGTCGTCCTGCCGGGCGGGCTCGGCACCTTCGACGAGCTCTTCGAGGCGCTCACGCTCGTGCAGACCCAGAAGGTCACGTCGTTCCCCGTCGTCCTCCTCGGCACCACCTACTGGCAGGGGCTCGTCGACTGGTTGCGCGGCACGGTGCTTGCGGAGGGCAAGATCAGCGCGGACGATCTTGACATGTTCACCGTCACCGACGATGTCGAGCTCGCCGTCGAGCTCATGGTCAAGGCGCGCCGGGGCACGGTCATGACCCCCACCCCCGAGCGGCCGGAGTGAACCGATGATGTGGTTGTTCGCCATCCTGATCGTGCTGGCGATGGGCGGTGTCGCCCCGGTCGCTTCCGGACGCACGGGCGCCCTCCCGGAGGAGTACGACGACCGGCCCGACGTCCGAGTCCCCGCCGGTCGCCTGCAGGCCGCTGACCTGCGCAAAGTCCGTTTCTCGCTCGCCTTCAGGGGCTACCGCATGAGCGAGGTCGACACCCTGCTCGCGCGGCTCGCCGACCAGCTCGAGGAGCGTGGCGACGAGGTCGCTGAGGTGGACTCCCGTGGCGGCCAGTGCCTTGACTGAGGCACACTCCCGGTCATGTTCCTCGAAGTTCTCGTCTACCTCCTGACCCCGCTCGCCGCGGTGGTCGTGGTCCTGACACGCCTGCGGCTCAGCGGAGACGGGAGCGCGGCCGGCCGACTCCAGATCAGCCACCGGGTGTTGTCGCTGCACACCGTCTTCGGCGGTCTCGCGCTGGTCGTGTGGGTGCTGTTCCCGGTCTTCCCGGACGACAGCCTGCCCGGCGGCGCGGCCGCGGGCATCGTGGCGATCGGCCTGTGGTGGATCACGACCATCCTCGGCCTGCTCATCCCGGCCCGGTGGATGCCGGCGCGCGGAAAGCACGCCGAGCCGGCCGCCGTCGACTCGTGGAGCAAGGGGCCGTGGCTCTCGATGCTGGCCCACATCGGGATGCTGGTCGGCGTGCTGCTCTTCACCTTGGCCTACCTCACCGCCGCCGTATGACCCGACTGCTCGGGCTGGCCATGCTGCTCGGGTTGCTGCCCTTCGGCGTCAGCACGTCGTCGTACGCCGAAGCGTCGGGTCCTTCGACGGACCGACCGCGCGCCGGCGTGGAGCGCCGCGTGATCGGCACCTCGGTCGCCGGGCGCCCGATCCGGGCCCGGCGACTCGGTGAGCCGGGCAAGCGGCGGGTCGTGCTGATCTCGACCATGCACGGCAACGAGCCGCACACGCGGCAGGTCCTGACCAGCCTGCGCGACGGTCTCCCCGATCCGTGGCATCGACCTGTGGGTGATCCCGACCTACAACCCCGACGGCCTCGCCCGGCACTCGCGGCGCAACGCTCGCGGCGTCGACCTCATCCGCAACTACCCCTACGACTGGGCCGACCTCGACGGCAACTACGAGTCCGGCTCGCGACCCGGGAGCGAACCCGAGACACGCGCGGTGATGCGGTTCCTGAGGCGGATCGACCCGGACGCGACTGATCAGCTTCCACCAGCCGCTCAACGGCGTCGACACGGACACCAAGGACTCCCGCTTCGCCCGCCGGCTGGCCCGCGCACTCAGGCTGCCGCGGACGCGCCTGGACTGCGGCGGTCTGTGCCACGGCACGATGACGGGCTGGTTCAACGCGAAGTTCGAGGGCGCGGCGCTGACGGTGGAGTACGCCGCACACCCCTCACGTCGCCGGATGACGATCGAGGCGCCACGCCAGCTGCTCCGGGCACTCGGCGCCCGCCGCGCGTCGCTCGGAGGTTGAGGAAGGCCGAAGGCCTGTCACGAAAACCCCTAGGGACCGCTCAGCGGCCGTGGAAGACCGGCTTCTCCTTCGCCACGAACGCGGCGACGGCGGCGGCGTGGTCCTCGGTGGCACCGGTGCGGTTCATGGCCGCGCCCTCGTTGGCGAGTGAGTCGGCGAAGGAGTGCTGCGAGGAGAAGGCCACCGACTGGCGGATCGATGCGGAACGCGACGGTGGGCCCCGAGGCAAGTCGCGTGGCGAGGGCACCCACGGTCGCTTCGAGCTCGGCGGCGGGGACGACCCTGGTTGGCCGGGCCCAGCGCCTGCGACTCTGTGGCCGAGATCGTGCTCGGGAAGTAGAGCAGCTCGAGCGCCTTGGCCTGCCCGACGAGTCGCGGCAGGTGGTAGCTCGCACCGGTGTCGGCAGCGAGGGCAACGCCGGCGAAGGCGAAGTTGAAGCCTGCGGTGTCGGCCAGCACCCGCATGTCGCAGGCCGGGGCGAGGGAGGCGCCGGCACCGGCCGCGACACCGTTGACGGCCGCGATGACCGGCTTGGGCATGGTCGCGAGTGCGGTCACGATCGGGTTGTAGTGGCGCTCGACCGTCGTGAAGAGCTCGTCGCTCGAACCGCTGCGCAACAGCTCGATGTGCTCCTTGAGGTCCTGTCCGACGCAGAATCCGCGCCCGGTGCCGGTCAGCACGACGCAGCGCACCGATTCGTCGGCCGCGACCTGCTGCACGATGTCGCGCAGCAGCTCCTTGGTGGCGATGTCGAGGCTGTTCATCGCATCGGGGGCGGTTGAGCGTGATCGTGGCGATCGCGTTGTCGACGCTCAGCAGGACGGGCTGTTCGAGGCTCATGCGCGCAGTCTGCCAGTGCCGTCAGGCGGTCTGCAGGGTCCGGGCGACGAACGCGGACGCGGCGGGTCGCAGCCGCTCGCCCTCGACCTGGAAGAACGCGCTGGCCCGGTGTCCGGGCCAGTCGCGGGGGAGCAGGTCGGCGGGCAGGCCGGGGTCGGCGAAGAGGAACTTGCGCCACTCGTGGACCAGCCGGAACCGGGCGGCGTAGGCCGCCTCGTCCGGGTCGTTGTGGCTGTTCAGGTCGCACTCGACGCGGTCGGTGGCCCTGAGCATCCAGTCCGTGTAGGCCGCACCCAGCGTGTCGAGGTCCCGGGCGCGGACGGGTGCGTCGACGGGGTCGAAGCCCTCGGCGACGGCCGTCGTGGCGGTCGCGCCCACCCGCCGCAGCGTCGCCTCGAGCTCGGCGCGTGCGAACGGGCTCACCCACACCCGGTCGGCCAGCTCGGCATAGCCGAGGAAGGACAGGTCGCGCAGCACGGCGGCCCGGATCGAACGATCTGCGTACGGCGCAAGGAACACCAGCTGCCACGAGCCGTCCCACGACCGGGGCTGGCGCTGGTAGATCCGCGCGGCCGCCGCCTCCAGCCTGCTCACCGCCTGCGGGGTGGCGGTGTAGCCGCGCGAGCCCTCGACGTCCGCCGGCGCGAGCCAGCCCCGGGACACCATCCGGGAGATGGCGGTCCGCACGGCCGGGGCCGCGATCCCGAGTGGTGCCAGCAGGCGCACCAGATCGGCCACCGCGGCGGCGTGTCCGTGCGCGACCGGGTGGTCGCCGTACACATCGAAAAGCGCGGAGCGGGCGTGCATGCGAGGAGTGTGCCAGCCGCACTCGGTGCCCTGTGGTCCGTGTCACGCCCGCCATGGGGGATAATGGAGTCGTAGAACGCCGTCGAGGCGGCCCCAGCCGCCTCGATTTCGCATGTGGAGCCAGAGACCGGTGATCCACTCCAGCATAATCAGGAAGAGGTGCGCCGATGGCCGCCATGAAGCCCGGGACGGGCGACGGACCACTCGAGGTGACCAAGGAAGGCCGCGGCATCGTCATGCGCGTGCCGCTCGAAGGCGGTGGTCGCCTCGTGGTCGAGCTCAACAAGGACGAAGCAGGTGCGCTCGGGGATGCGCTCAAGGACGTCGTCGGCTGATCGTGGCCGTCCCGTTGCAGCTCCCCGCCCGAGTCTCCCCACCGGAGTTCGCCCTCAGCCCGGCCCTGCCGCACCAGATCGGCGGCGCCGAGGTGTGGGCGCTGCCCGTGATCCCGGCGGATGCCGAGGGCGACTCGATCGCTCTCGGCCCCGGGGCGGAGGAGGCAGGCGAGTTCTTCGGCCTCGACCTGCTCGGGCTCCTCGAGGCCCAGAAGGCCACCGGCAAGACCGGTGAGGTGATCACGGTCCCCGTCGTCCACGACGACGTGCAGGTCCCTGGTCTTCGTCGGGGTCGGGGACCAGTCGGTGACCGACTACCGCCGCGCCGGCGCGACGCTCGCGCGGGCGACCAAGGACCGCGCCAGCGTGGCCAGCTCGATCACCGCGATCGCGCCCGACGAGGCCCTCGGTGCCTTCGTGGTCGGGGCGATGCTGGGATCGTTCGGTTTCCACTGGCGCTCGACCGGCGCCCGGGGAGGCTCCGGTCGCTCGCATCGTGCTGGCCGGCACGACCGACGAGGACGCCGATGACGAGCTCGCCCGCGCACTCGCTGCCGGTGGCGCCGGCTGGCGCTCGCGGTTTCTCGCGTCAGTGCCCTCCAACCTCAAGACGCCCGCATGGCTCGCAGAGCAGGCTGAGGAGCTCGCCGCCGCCGCGGGCCTGGATGTCACGATCTGGGACGAGAAGAAGCTCGCCGAGGAAGGCTTCGGTGGTGTGCTCGCCGTAGGTGCGGCCTCCGTCTCGCCGCCCCGGCTGATCCGGCTCGACTACTCGCCGGCCGACGCCACGAAGAAGACGCCGACCGTCGTGCTGGTCGGCAAGGGCATCACCTTCGACACCGGTGGCCTCGACATCAAGCCGCCCGCCGGCATGTTGTCGATGAAGCGCGACATGTCCGGTGGCGCCGCCGTGCTCGCGACGATGGCCGCGCTGCGCGACGTGCAGTGCCCGGTCCGGGTGATCGGCCTCGTGCCGGCCGCCGAGAACGCCGTCGGCGGTGCCGCGATGCGGCCCGGTGACGTGATCCGCCACTACGGCGGCCGCACCAGCGAGGTCAACAACACCGATGCCGAGGGCCGTCTGGTCATGGCTGACGCCATGGCCTATGCCGTCGCGGAGCTCAAGCCCGACATCCCGGTCGACGTCGCCACCCTGACGGGCGCCATGAAGGTCGCCCTCGGGCAGGGCACCGGCGGTTACTTCGCCAACAACGAAGCCCCGGCCGACCTGCTCGCCGACGCCTCGGCCACCTCGGGCGAGCTGCTGTGGCGGATGCCGCTCGTGGCCGACTACGAGGAGCGCGTCAGCTCCAAGGTCGCCGACGGCGACAACTCCTCCGGCGGCGCCCGAGGCCATCACCGCGGCCTTGTTCCTCCAGCACTTCACGGGCGACGTCCCGTGGGCGCACATCGACTTCGCCTCCATCGCCGAAGCCCCGGCCGAGCGCTACGAGTGGACGCAGGGGCCGACCGGCTTCGGTCCCCGGGTCCTTCTCGAGTGGCTCGGCTCGGACGACCCCCTCCGAGGGGTCGTGCGATGAAGGGCCTGACCGTGCGGTGGTCGCTCGCGGGTGCCGCCGAGGGCATCGAGGAGTCGCTTGCGGCATACGTCGCGGACACGTCGTTCGCGCTTCACCGGCATGACCGGGCTCCAGTTCAAGACGTGGCGCGTGGTTCCGGTGACTGGTTCGAGGGCTACTACGTGTTCGCCTCTGACGACGCGCGCCGAATTCCGGGGAGACCTTCACCGCCGGCGCCGCCGAGTCACCGGTCTCCGTGCTCGTCGGCTCGGCCCCGGTCCTGATCGAGGCGTGCGACATCGTCGCGATCGCCGAGGGCTGGGAAGGCTTCGCCGCCACCCCTCGCGCCTGATCGCTCTCCCGCAGCGGTGCGTGAGCCACATTTCGAGGCGCTCGAATGTGGGTGTGCCACCGCTACTCCGGGCGAGTCGTTCCGACACGTCGTACGGCGGTGCGTGAGCCACATTTCGAGGCGCTCGAATGTGGGTGTGCCACCGCTACTCCGGGCGAGTCGTTCCGACACGTCGTACGGCGGTGCGTGAGCCACATTTTCGAGGCGCTCGAATGTGGCTGTGCCACCGCTGCCCGAGTGGGAGCGACGCGCTCAGGTCTCGGGCGTCCAGACCTTCTTCGCCACCAGCAGTCCGTCACCGACGGGCAGCAGCACCGGCACGAGCGACTCGTTGTCGGCGATCGTGCGGCCGAGGTCGCGGATCGCGACGGTCTCCTCGTCGCGCTGGGCGGGGTCGGCGACGCGGTCGTGCCACAGCGCGTTGTCGAACGCCACGACCCCACCGGGGCGCAGCAACCGCAGGGCCTCGGCGAGGTAGGCGGCGTACTCACGCTTGTCGCCGTCGCAGAACACCGAGTCGTAGTGACCGTCGGTCAGGCGCGGCAGCACGTCGAGGCCGGCACCGGCGATGGTGCGGGCACGGTTGGCGGGGATGCCGGCGTCGTTGAAGGTCTCCTTGGCGAGGCGCTGGTGCTCGGCCTCGATGTCGACCGTGGTCAGCACGCCGTCCGAGCGCATGCCGCGCAGCAGCCACAGGCCGGAGACACCGGTGCCGGTGCCGATCTCGACCACGGCGCGCGCGTCGAGGACCGATGCCGGGAAGCGCAGCGCGGCGCCGCCGCCGGAGCCGATCGGGGCGACCCCGACCTCCTCGGCACGGGGGCGCGCAGCGGCCGGGATGTCGTCCTCCGCCACGAACTCCTCGGCGTAGGTCCAGCTCGCGGGCTTGATCGGGGTGGTGATGATGATCCTCCCGGGAGACGGGACGCGTACGCACAGCGTGCCCGCGACTCTATCCCTCCCGGTAGGGCGCCGATCCGAGCGACACCGCGGGAACACGGCGGCGGGCCCGACCGTTGTCCACCACGAGTCGCGATCGTTTCCGAGTTCGTGGCGCTTTCACAGGGTCCTCTCAGACCCGGTCCCTAGGTTGAAGAGGTCAGACACTGTTCGGTCAGCAGCTCACACGCCGGGGGGCACCGGTGATGGATTCCAGCGAAGCCACCGTCGGCGTGCCGACGTGGGACGAGGTCGTCGAGAACCACTCCGATCGCGTGTTCCGCCTCGCCTACCGCCTGACCGGCAACAGACCCGACGCCGAGGACCTCACCCGGGAAGTCTTCATCCGGGTCTTCCGCTCGCTCGACTCCTACACGCCCGGCACCTTCGAGGGCTGGCTGCACCGCATCACGACCAACCTCTTCCTCGACGGCGCGCGCCGCAAGCAGCGCATCCCGTTTCGACCCGCTCTCCGACGAGCGCGCCGCCCGACTGCAGAGCGCCGACGTCGCGCCCGAGATGTCGTACGCCGACCAGCGGTTCGACGACGACATCGAGCGCGCCCTCGCGACCCTGCCGCCGGACTTCCGCGCCGCCGTCGTGCTGTGCGACGTGGAGGGCCTGACGTACGAGGAGATCGCGGAGATCCCTCGACGCGAAGCTCGGCACGGTCCGCTCCCGCATCCACCGCGGTCGGGCGATGCTGCGCCGCGCGCTCGCGCACCGAGCCCCCACCGAGGGCCGGGAGCGCTACGCCGGACCCGACCTCGACGTCTCCGGACGGCTGTCGTGATGCACCTCGGGTCGCGGGTCAGCGCCCTGCTCGACGGTCGGCTGCCGGCCGCGGAGGAGGAACGTGCCCGGGCGCACGTCCACGAGTGCAACCCCTGTCGCGACCTCGTCGAGCGCGAGGGCTGGATCAAGACCGGGCTCGCAGGCCTGTCCCTCGCCGACCGGTCGGAGTGCGAGGCACCCGACCGGCTCAAGAACTCGTTGCTCGGCTGCGGATCGGCCCTCACCCCGCCGGCCTTCCCGACCGCGGCCACCACCATCCGGGCGCGACACCGCTCCCCGGTCGCGATCGGTGGCGGTGCCGCTGGCGCTGCCGTGGTCGGCGTGCTCGCCCTCGGCGCCGCCGGGACGCCGCAGCTCGAGCGTCGGGCACCGATCAGCGACCTGACCCGACCGAGCCAGACCTCGACGCCGGTGGTCAACGACCACCCGGCCACCCGGCGCACTCCGAAGCGGCAGCGCCGAGTCACCCCACCGCGTGTCTTCACCCCCGAGGTCGTGGCGGTGCGTGACGCGCTTCGGGTGACAATGGCTCCGTGAGCGACCACTACTCCGGCCCCAACCCGCCCGACTCCGACCCCGAGCAGCTCCCCGGCACCGGTTCCGACGTCGAGCCCACGCAGCCGATCACCGGAGTCGGGTGGACCTCGCCCTCCCAGCCGCACCAGTCGCAGCCGCAGGTCGCCCAGCCGAGCCACCAGCCCGCGCCGTCGCCCATCCCGGCCCAGCACTCGCCGTGGGGCCCGCCCGCCCAGCAGCACGGCCAGCCCGCCTACGGCGCGCCCGCCACCGCGCCCATGGCCCTGCATCGCTCCGACGAGCCGAGGGGTCGAGTCTCCGGCTGGATCTGGCCGGTCGTCGCGGTGCTCTCCTTGATGCTGGGACTGTTCGGCGGATTCCTCGGGGGCGCTGGGCTACGACCGGATCGACGAGAATCCTTCGACGTACGACGACGGGCTGGACGCCGTACAGACGCAGGAGGCCGCACCGCTCGACGCCGACAACGGTTCGGTCCCCGCCGTCGCCCGAGGCGCTGCTGCCGAGCACTGTGCAGATCATCGCGGCCTTCGAGGGGGAGGACGAGGGTGCCACCGGCTCCGGGTTCGTGCTCGACCGCGAAGGTCACATCGTCACCAACAACCACGTCGTGCAGTCGGCGGCAGAGGACAACGGGCCGATCGAGGTCGTCGACTTCGAGGGCGTGCGGCACGACGCGACGGTGGTCGGCCGCAGCCCCGTCTACGACCCGGCCATCTTGAAGATCGCCGAGTCCGGCGACCTCGAGCCGGCCGCACTGGGCGCATCGATTGGCCTGCACGTCGGGGACCCGGTCGTCGCTTTCGGCTCGCCGCTGGGCCTGAGCCAGACAGTGACCTCCGGCATCGTCAGCGCCCTCGACCGTCCCGTCACGACCGGCGACGAGGACAACGTCTCCTCCTACATCAACGCCGTGCAGACGGATGCCGCGATCAACCCGGGCAACTCGGGTGGACCGCTCGTCAACCTCGCCGGCGCGGTCGTCGGGGTCAACTCCGCCATCGCGACCACGGGCGGCGGCGGACTCGGTGGCGGCGGCTCGGGCAACATCGGCGTCGGCTTCATGATCCCGATCGAGCAGGTCCGGACCACGGCCGACCAGATCCTGCGCAACGGCGAGGCGCGCTATCCCGTGATCGGCGCGCAGGTGCGCACCGGCCGTGCGGACTCCGTCGGGGCCCTGATCACCGAGGTCAACAAGGACACTCCCGCCGAGGAGGCCGGCCTGCAGAAGGACGACATCGTGACCGAGGTCGACGGCAAGCCCGTCACCGACGGCATCGCGCTGATCGTGGCCATCCGCACGCACCAGCCGGGCGACACCATTGAGTTCACGGTCCAGCGCGGTGGCTCCGAGCGGGCCTTCGAGATCACCCTCGACGGCGAGGTCGGCTGAGACGACCCCGAGCGGGGCTCAGGCCTCGTCGCGGCCCGCGTCGCTCTCCACGAACGGGTGAGCGCTGACGAAGGTCTTGGTCTCGTCGTACATCCGCTCGATGTACTTCTCCAGCTCTGAGCCCTCGACCCGCCACTGGCCGCGGCCGCCGATCTTGATCGCGGGCAGGTCGCCGCGCCGCACGAGCGCATAGACCTGCGCGCTCGAGGTGTTGAGCACCTCTGCCACGTCGGCCAGCGTGAGGAAACGGGGGAGGCCATGGCGACATGGTGCCACCCGGAGCGACGTGGAGGTACGCCGCCTCGCGAGCCTGTGGACAAACTGCTCCGTCATCGACCGCCTGTGGACAACGACTCGTTTCGAACCGCGATCAGAGGTCATGATGTGGCGGTGTCTCGGACCCACGCTGCCATCGACGTACCCACCGCCACCCGCGCCCAGCCCCCGGGATGGCGCGATCCCCGACTCTGGATCGGGGTCGCCATCGTGGCGGTGTCGATCATCGCCGGGGCCCGGATCCTCGGCGGAGCCGACGACTCGGTGACCGTGTGGGCGGCCGCGCGCGACGTGGCACCGGGTGACACGGTCGGTGAGGACGACCCGGTGTCGACGTCCGTGCGCTTCGGCGACAGCGCCGACCTCGACCGCTACCTGCGGACCTCCGTGCCCCTGCCCGACGACCTGCGCCTCATCCGCGGACTGGGCGCGGGCGAGCTCGTGCCGGCGGCCGCGCTCGGCTCGGGCGAGGCGGCCGAGACCGTGATCGTGTCGCTGGCCTTCCCGCACGAGCTGATCCCCACCAACATCGGCGCCGGCTCGGTCATCGAGCTGCTGGTGATCCCCGACGACAGCGCGGGCGGCGACAAGGACGTGACGAGCGAGCCGACCACCGTGCTCTCCGACGTCGTGGTCATCGACGCCCCGTCGGGGGCCGATTCGCTGGGCAGCGTCAGCCGTGGTCGCCAGCTGGTGCTGGGGATCCCGGAGGCCGATTCCGACGCGCTGACCGAGATCCCGGCGGCCAGCGAGGACCAGCGCGTGCGTGTCCTCGTGCGCGGCTGAGGACGACGACCATGATCTGCGTCCTGATGATGGCCTCCGGCGCCGGCTGGGAGTCAGACGCCTTCGCCCGGTTGAACAGTGCCGGGGGAGTCGTGGTGCTCAAGCGCTGTGTCGACGTCGACGACCTGCTCGCCACCGCGAGCAGCGGACAGGCCGACGTCGCCGTGATCGGCCTCGAGGCACCCGGCCTCGACCCGTCCGCGGTGTCCCACCTGAGGAGGTACGCCGTTCGGCCGGTCGCCGTCGTCGCGTCGGCCGTCGACGACCTCGACGTGCTCAGCCGGGCCGAGCGACTGGGGATCACCGCCCTCGTGTCGACCGGCGACCTCGACTCGCTCGCCGAGGTGGTCTCGACCGTCGAGGACATGGCCGACACCCGGGTGCGCGGGCTCGACGCGGAGGCGCCAGTCGAGGCCGCACCCACCGACGAGAACAAGGTGATCGCCATCTGGGGCCCGGGAGGAGCGCCCGGACGCACCACCGTCGCCGTGTCGGTGGCGGCCGAGATCGCCCGCCGGGACCACAAGACGGTGCTGGTCGACGCCGACCCCTACGGCGGTGGCGTCGCCCAACAGCTGGGCATCCTCGATGAGGTGTCCGGACTGCTCTCGGCGGCTCGTCTGGCTGGAGCCGGGCAGCTCGGCGACCGCTTCCAGTCGACGCTGCGCCTTGTCAGCGGCCGTCTGGGAGTGGTGACCGGCCTGCCCGGGGCCGACCGCTGGATCGAGGTGCGGGCCACCCACCCGGAGTCCGTCGTCGACCGCGCACGCGACCTCGGGCACGTTGTCCCGGACACCGGCTTCAGCCTCGAGGACGACCCGGGAGGCGACTTCGGCGCCCTGCCCGCGCGCAACGCGATGACCCCGGCGGCGCTCGCGGCGGCGGACGAGGTCGTCGTCGTGGGGGCCGCGGATCCGGTCGGCCTGTCACGGCTGGCCCGTGGTCTCGTCGACCTGCGCGAGATCACCGGGGGTGCCCCGGTGCGGGTGGTCGTCAACCGGATGCGCTCGACCCTCGGCTGGTCGGAGCGGGAGATCGCCGGCATGGTCGAAGGGTTCTCGAGGGTCTCCGGCCTGCATTTCCTGCCGGAGGACAGGCCGGCCACCGATCGTGCGCTCGTTGCGGGCAGGTCGCTGCTCGAGGTCGGCGACGGCCAGCTGGTGCGGGCCCCGGCCGGGGTCGTGGACGCAGTCCTTCCCGGGTCATTGGCCGCGGATGAATCCCGTCGTCCGGGCGTGCGCCGACGGATGGTGTCTCGCAGATAGCCCTGACACTGGGCCGAATTCCTGCTATCAAGGTGGTCCCCCCCGGAAACACCCAGTTCTAGGACCACGCTGCCTTGCACCGAAATCTCGCGCGCTACGTCGCGCCTGCTGTTCTCGCCACCTGTCTGTCCCTGCCCGCCCCGGCCGCCTCCGGCGCGGATGCCACTCAGCGCGGTGACACCATCATCGGCAGTGGCAAGCCCGATCGGATCGTGTCGCTCGGCGGCAACGACAAGATCAAGAGCAAGGGCGGCAAGGACACGGTGCTCTCTGGTCCCGGCAATGACAGGGTGGACGCCGGGTCTGGCCGGGACACGGTTCAGTCCGGTCCCGGCAACGACACCGTCGAGGGCGGCACGGGCAACGACACCGTCGCTGGCAGCTCGGGTGACGACACGATCACCGGGAGCCTCGGCAACGACAAGCTGATCGGTGCGGTGGGCCTCGACATGCTGGACGGTGGCGAGGGCAACGACACGATCCGGGGGCCGGGGCAGCGACGATCGGCTGGTCGGCGGCGCCGGCGTGGACACCATCACCGGCGGTGCGGGCAACGACGCCATCGACGCCGGTCCCGACAACGACGTCGTCGACGGGGGCACCGGCAACGACACGGTCCTCGGCGCCGACGGCAACGACGATCTCGACGGCAACGGCGACAACGACACCCTCGACGGTGGGCTCGGCGACGACCACCTCGCCGGCGCCGCGGGCGACGACTCGATCGTCGGTGGCGAGGGCAGCGAGCACATCAACGGTGGCGACGGCAACGACTTTCTCGACGGCGGTCCCGGCGACGACGGCGTGGCTCCCGATGCCGCCGGGACCGCCGAGATCAACGGTGGCCCCGGCAACGACCGGCTCATCGGCGGGGAGGGCAACGACAAGCTGATCGGCCTCGACGGCAACGACGTCCTCGACGGCGGTCCCGGCGACGACTACTCCCTCAGCGGCGGCAACGGCGACGACGTCATCATCGACGGAGACGGCAACGACCACTACATCAAGGGCGACCCCGGCAACGACGTCATCTTCGTCGGCCCGGGGGAGGACAAGATCTACTCCGAGCAGGGCAACGACACGATCTACCTCTTCGACGACGGGGCTCGCGACGAGTTCTACTGCGACGACTACGACGACATCGGCACCGCCGACGAGGGCACCAACGACCGTGTCTTCTACGTCGGGCGGATGGACCAGCTCGACAAGGCGCGCGCCGACAAGGTGACCTGCGAGACCATCGAGGTCATCAGCTACCTGCCCGAGGGCTGGCCCTACGGCCCGGTTCCCGGCGCCGGCGCACCCCGTGTAGCCGCCGGCACCGAGGGAGCCGCGCCCGACCCACGGTTGTTCTGACAAGTCCCGGTTCCCCACACCGCTGGGGGAGCAGGATGTCAGGCAGCGAACAGCAGGTAGAGCCCGCCGACGGTGAAGCTGACCATCGCGAACAGCAATGGCAGCTGACCGGTGAGGTGGTGCCGTGCCGGCAACAGCCGGACGGCCCGGTCGTGGGCGGCGATCACGCCGAGCACGTGGCCCGTGACGACGGCCACCACCTTGAGCCCGGCCGGGAAGTCAGGGTGGTAGGACAGCCAGTAGTTCACCGTCAGGTCGGCGGTGCCGAGCAGGTTGCCGCCCCTGCTGAGCGGGTCGCTGAGCTGGGTGATCGTGGTCTGGCCGTACTCCACGAGGTAGGTGAGGTAGTGGGCCACGATGTAGCCCACGATGATCGGCACGACGGAGTGCGCGAACCGGTCGGGCAGGGTCTTGCGGCGTACGCCCTGCTCGACGCCCGTGGTCATGGTGCCGATCGCGAAGATGACCCCGATGCCGACGCAGAAGGCCAGCAGCCCGAGGTTGTTGAGCAGGTCGGCGCTGATCGTCGTCGACTGGATGAACTTCACCCACGGACTGGAGTCCTTGAAGGAGTCGAAGGCCGTGCTGCCGAAGAGCACCGCCACGACGCCGACGAGCCCGGGCCTGATCGCCGGGCTGTCGAGGTTGGCCGGGGGTGAGCGGATCAGCAGCCGGCCGTCGCGCTCGCCCCAGATCGACAGCTTCGAGGCCGGGGTCGAGTAGACCTCGAACGGGTCGGCGTGCTCGAAGAACTTGTTGCCGAACAGCGCTCCGCCGATGAGCATGATGCCGAGGTAGGCAGCACACCACAGCCGCACCGGCCCGACCTCGGTCGAGCTCGGGTAGACCAGCTCGAGCCAGACGAAGGCGAAGAGCCCGATCGCGGCCGGCCAGTAGCCGAGCCGTGCCGGGTAGGTGTACATGCCCAGCGAGGGGTCGCTGCCGGATGCCTTGGCAAGCAGCAGGTTGATCGTGCGGCTGGGGCTGATCGCCTTCCACACGGGGCCGAACAGCACCGACAGTGGGACGATGCCGACCCAGACCGGGACGTAGAAGACGCCCAAGAACGGGTTGATCAGGGTGTCCCGGCCGGCGACGGCCGCCCAGCCGACGTAGAGCAGGGCGAGCATGCCGAAGGTTCGCCACCACGCCCGCCGGGGAAGCGATGACGTCAGGCGGTCGAGCCACGCGGGCGCGGGGCGACCGCTCGTGGCGGCGTCGTAGCGCGGCTTGCGCCGGGCGATGGCCGGGACCGTGAACGAGACGACCGGGGCCGCCACTGCGCCCGCGATCGCCAGCTCGAGGGGGATCGGCAGGTCCTTGGCGCCCCCGATGCCGTGGGCGAGGATCCGGTCGTCCACCTCAGCGGACTTCGAGCTGGACGATGACCGGAGTCGAGGTTGTGCGACTCGACGTCGACGAGACCGGGCTGGTCGATCGTGAGCGGCAGGTCGGTGGTGCCCGCCTCGTAGGACAGCTCCTGCTCGGGCGTCGAGTGGACGTGGATCTCGCCCGGCGCATCGGCGGTGACCCGCAGGATGATCTCCTCGCCCACCGTGGCGTCGACCCGCTCGCCGCTCGGGCTCACGGTGTCGCCGGACACCGTGATGTCGATGGTCTGGGCCTCGGGCGCCGCCGTCTCGGTCGGGGCCGAGGTCTCGGTGGTCGTCTCGTTGGACGTCTCGCTGGTCGAGGGGCTCGGCACGTCCGTGGGCTCCGCGTCCTCCGCGCATCCGGACAGCACGAGACCGAGGCCGATCGTGAGGGTTGCGGCCAAGGTGGTCAGGCGTCGGGAACGGCGCAAAGTGGTGCAGGGCATCTGGACTACTCCTCGAATGGCTTCGGTTCTCTGCCAGAATCCCATGGGGAGCAACACCGTGGGGGCCGGGGTGCGACAGCATGTGGTGGCCGCCACCGACACGAAGGACACACATGAGCGAGGCGGCTTGGGCCGCGGGACCCGGCTTTCCTCGCCACCGAGTCCCCGCGTACCCCCGATGCACAACGCGACCGTCGAGATCTTCGATCCCGGTGAGTCCGGCTTCGACTACTCCCGCCTCGTGGAGCTCATCGCCGACCGCATCGCGTTCGTGCCGCGCTACCGCCAGCGCCTGCAGGCCGTGCCCGGCCGGTTGGCCACGCCGGTCTGGCTCGACGACCCGGCCTTCGAGCTGAGCTATCACGTCCGTCGCTCGGCTGCTGCTGCGCCCCGGTGATCACGACCAGCTTCGCGAGCTGGTGGCCCGCATCGCGTCGCGCCCGCTCGATCGCTCCCGTCCGTTGTGGGAGGTCTACTTCGTCGAGGGCCTCGCGGGCGGGCGGTTCGCCGTGCTCACCAAGAGCCACCAGATCCCGGTCGACGGCCGCGAGACCGTCGACATCGGCCAGTGCTCCTCGACACCGAGCCCGACCGCCCCGAGCTCGGCCACGACGAGTGGGCCCCGCGTGGCAAGCCCGATGCGCTGTCGCTCGCGCTGGGGGCCGTGACGGACTCCATCGAGCACCCGTCGACCCTGATCAAGACGGTCCGGGCCAACGCCGAGTCCCTGATGCGTAGCGGCGAACGCCGCCCGTCACCGCGCCACCGACGTCGCCGGGGCGCTGGCCGGACGCAAGCCGGTCATGACCTCGCCGATCAACAAGCCGCTCTCCCAGCAGCGCCGCTTCCTCAGCATCCACACGCAGCTCGACGACTACAAGCGCATCCGGCGCGTGCACGGCGGCACCATCAACGACGTCATCCCGGCCACCCTCACCGGCGGCCTGCGTGGCTGGCTGATGACCCGCACGGAGTCGATGGGTGGCATGAAGACGATCAAGGCGATCGTGCCGATGTCGGTGATCGACGACGAGCTCGAACCGACGTCGCTCGGCACCCAGATCGCCGGTCACATGGTCAACCTGCCGATCTCCGAGTCGTCGCCCGTGGTGCGCCTGCACCGAGTCAGCTACAGCTTCCGGGCGCACAAGGAGACCGGGCGAGGCGTGGGCGCCGAGCGGCTGGCCGGCATCTCGGGCTTCGCGCCGACGACCTTCCACGCCCCGGGCTCGCGGGTGGCCGCCGCCGAGCTGCGTCGTGGTTTCCACCTGTCGGTGACCAACGTGCCCGGCCCGCAGTTCCCGCTCTACGCCGGCGGCGCGACGATGGTCGAGACCTATCCCGTGCACCCGCTGCTGCCCGACCATGCCCTCGCGGTCGGGGTCACCTCCTACAACGGCGGCGTCTTCTACGGCATCACCGCCGACCGGGACGCACTGCCCGACGTCGACACCCTCGGCGCGTGCATCCTCGAGTCGCTCGACGAGCTCAAGGAGTCGGCCAGCGAGACGCGCCAGCGCGCACCGCGGGGCCGGAAGAAGACGGGTCCGAAGCTGTGAGGGTCTACCTCCCCCTGACCCTCGACCTGCTGGCCGAGGCGTTCGAGGCCGGGTCGGTCCCCGCCGACGTGGACAAGGTCGTGGCCGAGGACGAGTCCGAGGAGGGGGAGTACGCCGCCCTGATGACGGCCGCCGACGCGTCCGCCTCCCTGCTCGTCGGCCCCGGTCGCCGCGTCGTGCTCGCCTGGCAGACGTGGTGGATGTGGCGGGCGCCGTACCCACGAAGCTGTGGGCGGCCGTGCACGTCGACACCGAGGACGACGCCGACCCCGACGACGACCTCGCCCGGTATGCCACGCAGGAAATTTCGGACGTGCTGGCAGGTCGCTAAGGTCGGTCCATGGATGCGATCACAACTCCTCCGGCTCCCATCAACGAGCCCAACCTGACCTACGCCCCGGGCAGCCCCGAACGGGCTGACCTGAAGGCGGAGCTCGCCCGCCTCGAGAGCAAGCAGCACACCCTGCGCGCCCACATCAACGGCAAGAAGCGCAACGGTGGGGGTGCGGAGATCAAGGTCGTGCAGCCGCACGACCACCAGCACGTGCTCGGCACCTTGAAGAACGCCACGACGAAGGACGCCGAGGCCGCGATCAAGGCCGCGAAGGCCGCGGCGCTGCCGTGGCAGCGGATGCCCTTCGACGAGAAGTGCGCGATCCTGCTCAAGGCCGCGGACCTGCTCGCCGGTCCGTGGCGCCAGCGGATCAACGCCGCGACGATGCTCGGCCAGTCGAAGACCGCCTTCCGGGCGGAGATCGACTCGGCCTGCGAGCTGATCGACTTCTGGCGGTTCAACGTCCACTACGCCAACCAGATCCTGACCGACCAGCCGATCGCCAACAGCCGCGGCATCTGGAACCGCACGGACCACCGCCCGCTCGAGGGCTTCGTCTACGCGATCACGCCGTTCAACTTCACCGCGATCGCCGGCAACCTGCCCACCGCGCCCGCGCTGATGGGCAACACGGTCATCTGGAAGCCGTCCCCGACCCAGCAGCTCGCGGCGTCGCTGACGATGGAGCTGCTCGAGGAGGCCGGCATGCCGCCCGGCGTCATCAACATGCTGCCCGGCGACGGCCTCGACGTCTCCAAGGTCGCGCTGCCGCACCCCGACCTCGCCGGCATCCACTTCACCGGTTCCACGCCGACCTTCCACCGCCTGTGGAAGAGCGTCGGCGAGAACATCGACCGCTACCGCTCCTACCCGCGCATCGTCGGCGAGACCGGCGGCAAGGACTTCATCGTCGCCCACCCGTCAGCCGACCCCGACGTCGTGCGCGTCGCGATGATCCGCGGTGCCTTCGAGTTCCGGGGGCAGAAGTGCAGTGCGGCCTCTCGTGCGTACGTCGCCGGGTCGGTGTGGGACAAGATGAAGGACCAGCTCATCGCCGACACGGAGGGCTCCGGCAATGGGTGACGTCACCGACTTCACCAACTTCATGGGCGCCGTCATCGACGACCGGGCGTTCGCCAAGCACAAGAAGGCGATCGCGCGGGTGCGTGCCAACAAGCACCTCACGCTGCTCGCCGGCGGCCAGACCGACGACTCCGTCGGCTGGTTCGTGCGACCCACGATCATCCAGTCCACGGACCCGACCGACCAGATGTTCTCCGACGAGTACTTCGGCCCGATCCCGGCCGTCCACGTCTACGACGACGACAAGTTCGAGTCGGTCGTGGCGCAGATGGAGTCGTTCGCGCCGTACGCCCTGACCGGCGCGATCATCGCGCAGGACCGCGCCGCGATCGCCCGGGCGCGGCGTGAGCTGCGCTTCGCGGCCGGCAACTTCTACATCAACGACAAGCCGACCGGCGCCGTCGTCGGGCAGCAGCCCTTCGGTGGCGGCCGGGCGTCCGGCACCAACGACAAGGCGGGCGCCGCGGTCAACCTCCTGCGCTGGACCTCGCCGCGCTCGATCAAGGAGACGTTCGTGCCGCCGAAGGACCACCACTACCCCTACATGGACGCCGAGTGACCCCACTCCATCTGGGGTCCTTGCACCCGTTCGAGCAGGCGCTCACGCTGCTGCTGGCGTTCGGGCCGTTCGTGCTGCTTGCCCTCGTGGTCCGGCACCGCCGACGCCGGGACCACGCGGACGGGTGATGCGTCGTTCGTACGCCGCACTGCTGGCCGCCGTCCTCGTGACGGCGGTCGGCTGCACTGCTGACGAGGGTCCCGCTGCCGAGGCACCTGTCGCGGAGTCCTCGTCCCCGTCGCCGACCCCCGCAGTGGGCGACGCCCGGAGTGCGGCGGTGAAGGTGCGGCCCGACTGGGTCAGCCGGGATGCGCCGTGGCTGTGGGAGTACAGCGACGACGTCGTGGTCGTCGGGCCGCGCTCGCTCGTCGCGCTGGACCGCGAGACCGGTGCGGAGGTGTGGCGGCTGCCGCTCGGCGGTCCGGTGTGCGCGGCAACCCCGGTCCCCTCGGAGATCGGGCTCGTGGCCGTCAGCGTGGGTCGGTGCCGGCCCGCGCTGCAGCCCACCCGCAGCGGGGCTCGGTCTCCCGAGCGGAGAGGCGGCCACTGCTCGCCGTACGACCGTCAAGGGCGTCGACCCGGAGAGCGCCTCGGTGGTGTGGGAGCGGCCGTTCGTCGGGGCGCCGCTCCTCGACGTCGGGGGTGAGGTGCTGCTCGCGACCGCCGGGTGCGGGGCCGGGCGGATCGACCTGAGCACCGGGCGGACCATCAGCACGCTCGACGTCGCGTGCTCCGACCGCTTGCTGGTCGGTCACGGCGTCGCTGTGGTCTCGTCGAGCAAGCCGCGGGTGTGGCGCGCCGTCGACGTGGCGTCGGGTTCGACGGTGTCGGAGGTGACGCCACCGGCTTCGCTGTCCGACCCGCGACGGATCCTGACCACCGACCCGCTGACAGTGCTGGCTGGTGTCACCCGGGACAACCACCTCCAGCTCGTCCGGCTGGAGTCGGACGAGCTGCGCGTGCTCGACGATGTGTCGGACGTCGCGGCCGGTGCGTCCTTCTTCGAGACCGACGAGTCGCTCGTGCTCGCGGACCCTGCCCGGCCGGGCGCCACGAGGTTCTCGCTGGAGGACGGTTCGTCCCTCGGCGGATTCCCGGGGGTGGGAGCCGAGCAATGGATCCCGATCGCGCACCTGGGCGACGGGGTGCTCGGCTTCGAGGGTGACGAGGAAGGGCTGAACGCGGGACGCGGCCTGCTCACGCTGCGCTCTCTGCGTGACGGGTCCGTCACCGAGCTCGGTGAGCTCGGTGACGGGGCGCCGCTGGGTGACACCAACTCCGGCTGTCGCGGCACCCAAGGCGGTCGCCATCGACGGCATCCTGCTGATGCCGAGCCACGGCAACGGTGGGGTGCTGGCCTACCGGCTCACGCTGCCTGAGTGAACTCGGGGGTCAGGCGGCAGCGAGCCACCTCACGCCGACCTTGTTCTCCGCGCGGTAGGCCTTGGACAGCAGTCCGGCGATCAGGTCCTCGACCTTGCCGCCGACGAAGGGGATGTTGACCTTCACGGTGAGGTTGACGTCCCGGACGACGTCGGCGCCGACCTGCGAGAGGTCGTAGGTGCCGGTCATGTCGCCGGGCTTGCCGGGGATCGTGACCAGCACGTCGGCGTGCGTGTCACTGGTCCACGTCTCCTCCCTGGACGATCGAGATCTCGTCGCCGACGAACTTGCGGGCGAACGACGGCACCTGGTCGGTGCCGTGGACGACCTCGATCCGCGCGGTGCTGCCGGCGCCGGTCCCGGTGTTGGAGGCGGAGCTGCGCACGGCCTGCTGATAGGTGGCGACCTGCTCGCGGAACGCCGGGTCGGCCAGCATCGCGACGACCTGCTCGAGCGTGGCGCCGGGGTAGGTCAGCTTCTCGGTGATGGTCTTGGACATCAGCGGTCTCCCGCCAGCCACGCGACACCGAGGGCGTGCTCGTTGTTCCAGCCCTCGGTCAGCTTGCTGCCGATGAGGTTCTCGAGCTTGCCGCCGATCAGCGGGATCTTGACCCCGGCCTCCCCGTCGAACGTGTCCGGGGTGCCGTCGCCGTCGACCTTGAGGGTGCGCACGCCGTTGATGCCGCCGGGCAGGGGCGGCATGGTGATCGAGAAGTCGGCCGTGTCGGTGCCGTTCCGGGCCTCGGCCTGCACGACGTTGCTGTTCTCACCCACGACCTTGCGCGCGAACCCCGGCAGGTCGGTGGTGGGCTGCTGCATGTCGAGGCGGACGTCGCCGCCTTCCACCGTGACGTCGACCGAGGTCACGCCCTGTGCCGTGGCGGCCTTCTCACGGAAGACCGGATCGGTGAGCATCGCGTAGACGTCGGCCAGCGGCGCGTCATACCTGACTGAGTGCGTGAGCTTCATGCGGCACATCTTCACGTCAATCACCGGTCTTGACCAGCACGTCGGCCAGCGCGTCCGTCAGGTCTTGGTGAGGATGTAACCGGCCGGTACGCGCCCATGTTGTGTGCGTCACAAGTCGGCCCCTAGTGTCGGGGGCGTGGCGAAGCTCGAGGACGACAAGGCCGAACTGCTGAAGCACGCCGAGGCCGTGGCGCGCGCCTCCAAGGGCACCGGTGGTCCGCCGCACGCGCAGGTCGGCGAGCTGCTGGCCGCCTACTACCGCCACGTCGCGCCGGAGGACCTGCTCGACCGCAGCCCCGATGACGTGTACGGCGCACTCGCCTCCCACTACGCCCTCGCGATGTCGCGCCCACAGGGCACCGCCACGGTCCGTGTGATCACGCCCGGCCCCGTGGACGCGGGCTGGTCCGCTGCCGGGCACTCGGTCGTCGAGGTCGTCACCGACGACATGCCCTTCCTCGTCGACTCCGTGACGATGGAGCTGTCCCGGCACGACCACAACGTGCACGTCGTGATCCACCCGCGCTTCGAGGTCACCCGCGACATCACCGGCGCCCTGCAGGGCGTCAACACCCCGGCCGACGGCGTGGTCGAGGAGTCGGCGCCCGAGGCGATCGAGGAATCGTGGATGCACGTCGAGATCGACCGGGTCGTCGACGAGGGCGAGGTCTCGGAGATCGTCGAGAGCCTCCAGCGCGTGCTCCGCGACGTCCGTGAGTCCGTCGAGGACTGGCCCAAGATGCGTGACCGCGCCCTCACCGTCGTGGCCGACATCGAGGACAACCCGCCGCCGATCGACCCCACCGAGATCACGCAGGGCTGCGATTTCATCCGCTGGCTGGCCGACGACCACTTCACGTTCCTCGGCTATCGCGAGTACCGCCTCGAGTCCGTCGGAGAGGGTGCCGACGAGGAATGGGCGCTGCGCGCCGTACCCGGCACCGGTCTCGGCATCCTGCGCGCCGACCGGGACATGTCCTCCTCCTTCGCCAAGCTGCCCGCGGTGGTCAAGGACAAGGCCCGCGAGAAGACGCTGCTGGTGCTGGCCAAGGCCAACTCCCGCGCCACGGTGCACCGCCCTGGTCTACCTCGACTACGTCGGCGTGAAGACGTTCGGCGACAACGGCGAGGTCGTGGGGAGCGCCGGTTCATCGGCCTCTACTCCAGCGCCGCCTACACCGAGTCGGTCACCCGGATCCCGTTGCTGCGGGAGAAGACGGCCACCGTCATGCGCACGGTCGGCTTCGACCCCGCGCAGCCATGCCGGCAAGGCGCTGATGGACACGCTGGAGAACTACCCGCGCGACGAGTTCTTCCAGACGCCGGCCGACGAGCTGGCGCCGACCGTGCAGTCCGTGATGTTCGCCCGCGAGCGACGCCAGCCGCGGCTGTTCGCGCGCCGCGACACCTATGGCCGCTACGTCTCCGTGCTCGTCTACCTCCCTCGCGACCGCTACAACACCACCGTCCGGGAGCGCTTCGCGGAGATCCTCACCGAGCGCCTCAACGGCGAGAGCGTCGAGTTCACCGCCCGCGTCAACGAGGCCACGACCGCCAGCGTCCACTTCGTCGTCCACCCCGCCAAGGGCGAGACGATCCCCGACGTCGACGTGGTCGACCTCGAGCGGCGCATGGTCGAGGCCGCGCGCTCGTGGCGCGACGACTTCACCAACGCGGTGGTCGCGGAGTACGGCGAGGAGCGGGGCTCGCGCCCGGCGCGAGCCCGGGTCCGACTCCTTCCCGGAGGCCTACAAGGAGGACTTCAACCCGCGCACCGGTGCCGCCGACACGGGTCGGCTCGAGGCCATCGAGGGCGACGAGGGCATTGACCTCGCGCTGTTCGAGCAGGTCGACGCCGGTCGTGGCGAGGCCCGGTTGAAGGTGTTCCGCGTCGGTCCGCCGCTGTCCCTCAGCGAGGTGCTGCCGATGCTCGCCTCGATGGGCGTCGAGGTGGTCGACGAGCGGCCCTACGAGCTCACCGGCCTCGGGCGCCAGTCCTACATCTACGAGTTCGGGCTGCGCTACGGGCGTCAGCTCCCCGACACCGCCCGCACGCTCTTCGCCGACGCGGCCCGCGCCGTCTGGGACGGGTTCAACGAGACCGACGGCTTCAACGCGCTGGTGCTCGGAGCCGGGCTGACCCGGCGACAGGCGACCGTGCTGCGTGCCTACGCGAAATACATGAAGCAGGGCAACTCGCCGTTCGCGCTCGACTACATCGAGGGCGCGTTGGGCAACAACGTCGACATCACCCGGCTGCTCGTCGACCTCTTCGAGGCCCGCTTCGACCCGGGCAAGGGTGACCTGCCCGGCGACGCCGAGGCGCGTACGGCGCGGATCGAGGTCGTCGAGGAGAAGCTCGCGAGCGCCCTCGACGACGTCGTCTCCCTCGACCACGACCGCATCCTGCGGTCCTACCTCACCCACATCCGCAGCACGCTGCGCACCAACTACTTCCAGAAGACCGCCGACGGCGAGCTGCACCAGTACATCTCCTTCAAGCTCGAGCCGTCGGCGATCCCCGACCTGCCCGAGCCGCGGCCGAGCTTCGAGATCTTCGTCTACTCGCCGCGCGTCGAGGGCGTGCACCTGCGCTTCGGCTCCGTCGCGCGTGGTGGCCTGCGCTGGTCCGACCGTCGTGACGACTTCCGCACCGAGGTGCTGGGGCTGGTCAAGGCACAGATGGTCAAGAACACCGTGATCGTGCCCGTGGGTGCGAAGGGCGGGTTCTTCTGCAAGCAGCTGCCCGACATGTCCGACCGCGACGCATGGCTGGCAGAGGGCGTCGCCTGCTACACCACCTTCATCTCCGGGCTGCTCGACATCACCGACAACCCGGTCGAGGGCGAGACCGTTCCGCCCCGGGGCGTCGTGCGCCACGACGGCGACGACAGCTACCTCGTGGTCGCGGCCGACAAGGGCACCGCGACCTTCTCCGACATCGCCAACGGGGTGGCCAAGGCCTACGGCTTCTGGCTCGGCGACGCGTTCGCCTCGGGCGGCTCGGTCGGCTACGACCACAAGGCGATGGGCATCACCGCGCGCGGCGCCCGGGTCTCGGTCCAGCGGCACTTCCGTGAGCGCGGCATCGACTGCCAGACCGAGGAGTTCACCGCCGTCGGCATCGGCGACATGTCCGGCGACGTCTTCGGCAACGGCATGCTCTGCTCCGAGACCACGCGACTGGTGGCGGCCTTCGACCACCGCGACATCTTCATCGACCCCGACCCCCGATGCCTCGGCCTCCTTCGCCGAGCGCAAGCGGCTCTTCGAGCTGCCGCGGTCGTCCCGGCAGGACTACGACAAGAGTCTGATCTCAGCCGGCGGTGGCGTCTGGTCGCGGTCGCTCAAGTCCATCCCGATCTCGGCGCAGGTGCGCAGCGCGCTCGGCCCGGCGGAGGACGTCGTCAAGCTCACGCCCGCCGAGCTGATGCGGGCCGTCCTGCTCGCGCCGGTCGACCTGCTGTGGAACGGTGGCATCGGCACCTACGTGAAGTCCGCCGACGAGGTCAACGCCGATGCCGGCGACAAGGCCAACGACGCGATCCGCGTCAACGGTGAGGAGCTGCGCGCCCAGTGTGTCGGCGAGGGCGGCAACCTCGGGCTCACCCAGCTCGGCCGCATCGAGTATGCCCGTGAGGGTTGTGGCGGTGAGGGCGGCCGCATCAACACCGACTTCATCGACAACTCGGCCGGGGTCGACACCTCCGACCACGAGGTCAACATCAAGATCCTGCTGGACAAGGTGGTCGCCGGTGGCGACATGACCATGAAGCAGCGCAACACCCTGCTCGCCGAGATGACCGACGAGGTCGGCGACCCGGTGCTCCGCGACAACTACGAGCAGAACCTCGCCCCGGCAAACGCCAGCGCGCACGCCGTACCCCTCCTGCACGTCCACGAGGACTGGATGAAGGAGCTCGAGCGGCGCGGCGTCCTCAACCGCGACCTCGAGGCACTGCCGACGTCTCGGCAGGTGCGCCGCCGCCTCGACCGCGGGCAGGGCCTCTCGGTGCCCGAGCTGTCGGTGCTGTTGTCGTGGACCAAGATCGTGCTGGCCGACGAGCTGCTCGAGTCCGACCTGCCCGACGACCCCTACCTCCGCGACGACCTGCTCGCCTACTTCCCCTCGCGGATGCAGGCCGACCACGTGCCGGCGATGGAGGAGCACCCGCTGCGTCGCGAGATCATCGTGACCCGGGTCGTCAACGACACGGTCAACGGCGCCGGCATGACCTTCATCCCGCGGTTGAAGGGGGAGACCGGCGCCAGCGTCGCCGACCTGACCCGGGCCAACTTCGTCGCGCGCGAGATCTTCGGGTCGCTGGCGATGCGCCGAGAGATCGCTTCCTACGACAACCGGGTGCCGGCGGAGCGCCAGACCCGGATGCGGATCGAGATGCGCACCCTCGTCGAGCGGGCGTCGCGCTGGCTGGTCAACAACCGCCGGCCGCCGCTGGACTCCATGGCCACGGTCGAGTTCTTCCGGGGGCGCGTGCAGTCGGTGCTGGCGGTCCTGCCCGAGCTGATGAGCGGCCGGGAGCTCGATGACTTCATCGGTCGCCGCGATCGCCTCACGAAGGCCGGTGTGCCCGAGGAGCTGGCCACGCGCGTCGCCGTACTCGCTCCGGCGTATGCCCTGCTCGGCGTCGTCGAGACGGCGGAGACCCTCGGCCTCGATCCGGTCAACGTCGCCCGCGTGCACTTCGCGCTGGGCGAGCGGCTCGGACTGCCGGCCCCGGTGGAGCGGATCTTCGCTGCCGCGGGAGGACCGTTGGCAGACCATGGCCCGGGCCGCCGTGCGCGACGACCTCTATGCCGTGCACCAGCAGCTCACTGCCGCGGTGCTCTCCTCGACGTCGATCGAGGACGCCGCGCCCGTGCGGGTCGCCGAGTGGGAGGACGACGACGCCGAGCTGATCGGCCGCGCGGCCGCCACGCTCGAGGAGATCTGCCGCGACGAGGCCGCCGACCCGGCCCGGTTGTCGGTGGGACTGCGCGTGGTGCGGGGTCTGCTCTCCTGACGATTCGTCCGCCCTCGACCCAACCTGCCGGGGACCCGCCTACGTCTGTGGGGCATGAGCAACAACGCAGCGACGGTCGATCGGGGACCCAGCGTGACTGACGTCGAGCGGGACTTCCCTGCCTACTTCACCGCCACGTGGCCGCGGATGTATCGCACCGCCCCGGCCATCGCCGGTGACCGGGCATCGGCCGAGGACGCGTGCCGGGCCGCCTTCGCCAAGGTCTACGCCTCCCCGGCGCCGGGTGTCCGCCGCCGAGCAGCCCGATGCCTACGTACGGCGGATGGTGGTCAACGAGGTGTTGAGCACGCGCCGCGCTGCCCCGTGGCGACGCGAGCGACCACGCGCGGACGTGGGCGAGCCACCACCCCTGCCGTCGGCCGAGCACGGACTGGTGGAACGCGACGCCCTCTGGTCGGCCGTCGTCGCGCTGCCCCCACGGCAGCGAGCGGTGATCGTGCTGCGCTACTACGAAGACCTCAGCGAGCAGCAGATCGCCGACGCGCTCGAGTGCTCGCGCGGGACCGTGAAGTCCCGGGCCGCCGCCGCCGCCTCGCCAACCTGCGCCGCTCCACCGGTGCGGCCCTTCCCGAAGGGGACCTGTCATGACTGCCGACCTGCGCGACGCGCTGTCCGACCACCTCGACCACGTCGTGGCGCCTGCGGGCGACCTCGGCACCGTGATGCGGAACGGCCGGCGGATCCGCACGCGTCGTCGCGTGGCGGTGGCCGGCGCCCTCGCCGTCGTGCTGGTCGCCGGCGGTGCCGCGGTGACACAGCTGGCGGGCTCGCCGGAGGCGGGCTCGGAGGACGGGCAGGTGGCCACCGACCCGACGTCGACCAAGGGGCTGCGCGCCTACGCCGATCCCGGACGCATCCTGCACTTCGGTGGTCGCAGCGTCGATGCCAGTGACCTCGAGTGGCTCGACACGGACGCGGCGGCCACCTCCAACGGTGTCGTCTTCTTCGACGCCGGTCGGCCCATGCTGCTCGGTCTAGACGGCACCACGAAGGCGCTCTTCGACGGTGACGTCGATGACCGGGAAGACTTCCATCCCACCGCCAAGGCAGACCCGACGAGCTCGCAGGTCGCCGTCGCTGTCTGGGCCGGGGAATGCCGCGGCTGCTCGTGGTGGACACCAAGAGGGGGAGACGCCGTTCAACCCGGCATGCGGGGGGTGTGGGTCCTTGGTGATCGAGGCCTTCGACGACGGGGTCGTCTTCGTGCGGATGGACAACCGCATCATGGCCTACGAGATGAGAGGCACCTCCGTCGAGCTCGCGGGGCCGAAGACGCGCATCGCCGACGTCCGCAACGGCGTCGTGCTCTACGACGGGGAGCCGCCCTCGAAGGAGCCGCGCGTCGGCGATCGCACCTACCGCTTCGTGCGCGGTGCCATCGACTCCCAGCTCACCCACGACGGGGAGCACGTCCCGGCCCGGTCGAGCACGCTGGCTCCGACCTTCGACGCTGCGCCCCTCCAGCTGTCGGTGACCGAGCAGGACGGCGCGACGCACTGGACCATCGACACCGACGGCTCGATCCCGGTGGCGTCGAGCGGTGGGCCGGGCGCGCAGTTCGACGACTGCGACGCGGTCACCGGAGCATGCGAACGCATCGGCGAGCTGGAGATGACCGGCGGCGACCCGATGTTCCTCGGCAACGACATGTAGGCACCTCACGGCTAGGGTCCTGCGACGTGAGCCTGCTTCTCCAGACCCCCGTCGCCGTGCTGTCCCGCCTGCACCGCACCCTGCGCCCAAGCGCACCGAGCCCGTTGCTGGGCGCCACGGTCCTGATCACCGGCGCCTCGTCGGGCATCGGCGAGCACACGGCGTACGCCGCAGCGAGCCGCGGCGCCCACGTGCTCCTCGTCGCTCGACGGGCCGACGAGCTGGCCCGCGTGCAGGCCGAGATCGTGGCTCGCGGCGGTCGCGCTTCGACGTACACGCTCGACCTGACGGACGGGGAAGCCGTCGACGCGCTCGTGTCGGAGCTGCTCACGCGCCACGGGGCGGTGGACTACCTCGTCAACAATGCCGGCCGCTCGATCCGCCGCTCCCTCGAGCTCAGCCACGACCGCTTCCACGACTTCGAGCGGATGATGGCGGTGAACTTCTTCGGGCCCGTGCGGCTGACGATGGGTCTGCTGCCGGCGATGCGCGCGCAGAAGTTCGGGCACGTGGTCAACATCGTCACCCGGGGCAACCAGATCAAGGCGCCGAAGTTCTCCGCCTACATCGCCTCCAAGACCGCCCTCGACGTGTGGGGCCGGATCATGGGCCGCGAGGCGTTCTTCGACAACGTCACCTGCACGAACGTGCGCGTCGCGCTGGTCGCCACCGACATGATCGGCCCGACAGAGGCCTACTCCGACAGTCGGGCCGAGAGCCCCGAGCACTGCGCCGAGCGCATCGTTCGCGCGCTCGAGGACCGTCCGATCACGGTCAACGGCATCGTGGGCACGGTGACCGAGGTCTTCAACCTCGTGTCCCCGCGGCTGGCCGACTTCGTCTTCGCCGAGATGTCTCGCCGCGTGCCCGACTCTGCCGCCGCTCGTGGTGAGGTCGTGGTGGCGCCGGTCGAGACGGCCACGCACAACGGCTCGGGCGACTAGCTCGCCTTCTTCGCCGCGGCCTTCTTGGCGGGTGCCTTCTTCGCTGCCTTCTTGGCCTGAGTCTTCTTCGCAGCGGTCTTCTTCGCCGCGGGTGCCTCGTCTTCCGCCTCGGTTGCGGAGGACGGCGCCTCGCCGCGTGCCGACTTCGCCGCCGCAACCGACTTCTGCAGCGCGGCGAGCAGGTCGACGACCTCGCCGGAGGACTTGGTCGAGGTGGCGGTCTTCTTGACCTCGCCGCCCTCGATCTTGGTCTTCACCAGCGACTCGACGGCACCGGCATAGTCGTCCTCGAACTCGCTCGCGTCGGAAGTCGCCGGCCGGGGTCTCGACGAGCATGTTGGCCATCTTGACCTCGGAGTCCTTCACCTCGCCGGGCTCGATGTTGAAGTCGGGCTGGCGGACCTCGTCAGGCCACATCATCGTCTGGAGCACGATCACGTCCCCGCCGTCAGTTGGGCGCACCCGCAGCACCGCGACCGACGTGCGCTGGCGCAGCGCGACCGTCACGACCGCCATCCGGTCGGCGTCCTTGAGCGCCCGGCGGAGCAGGGCATAGGGCTTGGCGCCGGACTTCTCGGGCTCGAGGTAGTAGGACTTCTCGAACATCATCGGGTCGATCTGGTCGCTCGGCACGAACTTCTCGACGGCGATCTCGCGCGACGACGTGGACGGCAGCTCGGCCGGGTCGTCGTCGGTGAGGATGACCATCTCGCCGTCCTCGGTCTCGTAGCCCTTGGCGATGTCGGAGTAGGGCACCTCCTCGCCGTCGATCGAGCAGACGCGTTGGTACTTGATGCGCCCACCGTCCTTGGCATGGACCTGACGGAACGAGACGTCGTGGGACTCGGTGGCCGAGTAGAGCTTCACCGGCACGTTGACGAGGCCGAAGGAGACTGAGCCCTTCCAGATCGCGCGCATGCTCAAACCGTAGACCAGAACACGTTCCTGTAGGAGCCTGAGCCTGTGACCGACTCCGAACCCCGCCCGCTCACCCTGCCGGACCTGCTCGAGGCGATGGCCGACGCCGTCGGCGAGCGCACCTTCGTCGAGACCATCGACGAGACCTACACCTACGCCCGGGTCGACGAGCGCGCCAACCGGCTCGCCAACCACCTGCTCGCGCACGGGATCGGACGCGGGGACCATGTCGCCGTACACGCGCACAACCGGATCGAGTGGATCGACGCCTTCTTCGGCACGCTCAAGATCGGCGCGGTGCCGATCAACATCAACTACAAGTACCTTCACGGCGAGCTCGCCCACCTCTACGACAACGCCGACTGCGTCGCCGCGGTGATCGCACCGGAGTACGTCGACATCGCCGGCGACCTGTTGACGCCGCTGAAGCACGTCCCGGTCATGGATGGTTCTGTACGGCGACGCGATGACCGCCGCAGGGGGCCAGCGCCCGCAGGTCGACCGAGAGGACGACGACCACTACGTCATCTACACCGGCGGCACCACCGGGTCACCCAAGGGCGTGGTCTGGCGGCAGGCAGACCTGATCCGGGCCGCCCTCAACGCCGCGCTACGGCGCACCGATCGAGTCGGTGGAGGCGCTCGCGACCGAGGCGGCCGCCGTCGAGAACCCGATGGTGCTGATGGCCTGCGGCCCGCTCATGCACGGCGGCAGCCAGTGGATCATGGGCAACGCGCTCGTCGCCGGGCAGTCGATCGCCTACTACACCGACCCCAACTTCGACGCCGAGCGCGTCCTCGACCTCGCCGCCAAGTCCCGCACCGTCTCGCTGGCCATGCTCGGCGACGCGATGGCCCGCCCGATCGCCGAGGCGGTCCTGAAGGAGCCCGAGCGCTGGGACCTCAGCGGGCTAGCGGCGATCTCCAACGGAGCGGCGCCGCTGTCCCTCGGCGTGCGCGAGGAGATCCGGGCCGCCTTCCCCGGCAAGTTCATCCTCGACTCGTACGGCGCCTCGGAGTCCGGCGCCACCGGCTCGTCGTTCGACACGGGTGAAGGAGACGGGTCCGCGCGCTTCGGGGTGACCGACGAGGTGCAGGTCTTCGCGCCCGACATGAAGCCGGCCGCTGTGGGGGAGCGCGGCATGCTCAGGCGCTCCGGGCCGATCCCGATCGGCTACTACAAGGACGAGAAGAAGACGGCCGCCACCTTCAAGGAGGTCGACGGTGTCCGGTGGGTCATCCCCGGCGACTTCGCCCGGCGCGAGGAGGACGGCACCGTCACGGTGCTCGGTCGTGGCTCGGTGTGCATCAACACGGGCGGCGAGAAGGTGCACCCGGAGGAGGTCGAGGCGGTGCTGCTGCGTCACGACGGAGTCTTCGACGCGGTCGTCGTCGGCACCCCGCACGAGCGCTGGGGTCAGCAGGTCACCGCGCTGGTGCAGCGGCGCGACGGCTCCGACCTGACCGAGAGCCAGCTGATCGAGCACGCGCACACGCTCATTGCCAACTACAAGGCACCCAAGCAGGTGTTCTTCGTCGACGCCGTTCCGCGCACGCCCGTCAGCAAGGTCGACTACCCGGCCGCGACGAAGCAGGCGCTCGAGCTGGTCGGCGACTGACAGACTGGCGCCATGCGTCCGATGCTCGCCACCAAGGGCACCCACGTCCCGGTCGGCCCGGAGTGGGCGCACGAGGTGAAGTGGGACGGCGTGCGGATCCTCGGCGACGTCGTCGAGGGCAAGGATGGTCGTGCACGGCTCTTCACCCGCAACGGCAACGACGCCTCCCTCGCGTGGCCGGAGATCCACACCAGCCCGCTCGGCGACCGCGACGTCCTCGTCGACGGCGAGATCATCGGGCTCAACGACGAAGGCCTGCCCGACTTCGGCGTGCTCCGAGAGCGGATGCACGTGCGCTCCGCGCAGACCGCCGCACGGCTGGCCGAGAGGATCCCGGCGACCTACATGGTCTTCGACCTGATGCGGCTCGACGGCGAGGACCTCACGGCCCTGCCCCGGGAGCGAGCGCCGCGCGCGGTTGGAGGGACTCGGGCTCGACGGCTCGTGGCAGGTCCCTGCGGCGTACGACGACGGTGCGATGCTCTTCGACGCGACGCTGCAGCAGGGTCTCGAGGGGATCGTCAGCAAGAAGCGGTCCTCGCGCTACACGCTCGATGCGCGCAGCCCGCACTGGGTGAAGCTGGCGCACCGTCACCGCTACTCCTACGTGATCGCCGGCTGGCGCCCCCGGGAGGGCACGACCGACCGCCCGGCCTCCGTGCTCGTCGGCGAGCCCACGGCCGACGGCCTGATGTATCGCGGCCGCGTGGGCAGCGGCATCGGCGGGGCCGCGACGAAGCTGCTGTCCGAGCTGGTCAAGCCGTTGGCGGTGTCCGAGTCGCCGTTCGCCGACGAGGTGCCCGCGATCGACGCGAAGGGCACCCACTGGGTGGAGCCGCGCGTCGTGATCGACGTCGACACCCTCAGCCGCAGCCCGGTCAAGCGCCTGCGCCAGCCGTCCTACCGCGGCGTCCGCTCCGACATCGGCCCCGAGGACCTTCTCTCGTGAACGACATCCACGTCGACGTCGACGGCCGCACGCTCAAGATCAGCAACCTCGACAAGGTGCTCTATCCACGCACGGGCACCACCAAGGGCGAGGTGCTCAACTACTACGCCAGCATCTCCGGCGTCCTGCTGCCGCACCTCAAGGATCGCGCCGTCACCCGGATCCGCTGGCCGCACGGCGTCCGGGACAAGAGCTTCTTCGAGAAGAACGCGCCGGCCGGCACCCCGTCCCGGGTGCGTACGGCGACGGTCCCCACCACCGGGAGTCGCGCGAGCTCGGACAGCGACACCTTGAGGTTCCCGATCTGCGACGACCTCGCGACCCTCACGTGGCTGGTCAACCTCGCCGCGCTCGAGCTGCACGTCCACCAGTGGCAGGTCACCAAGGCGGGCAAGCCGCGCAAGCCCGACCGTCTCGTCATCGACCTCGACCCGGGGGAGCCCGCCGGCCTGCACGAGTGCTGCCGGGTGGCGCTCAAGGTGCGCGACGCCCTCGCCGAGCGCGACCTGACCTGCACCGCCGTCACCAGCGGCAGCAAGGGCCTCCACCTGTACGCCGCCCTGCCCCCCACTGGCCGGCAGAGCCTCGACAGCGACGGCACCACCGCGCTGGCCAAGGAGGTAGCCGAGGCACTCCAGAAGTCAGACCCGGCACTGATCACCGCGACGATGACGAAGGCGAAGCGACCCGGCAAGGTGTTCCTCGACTGGTCGCAGAACTCCGGTTCGAAGACCACCATCTCGCCGTACTCCCTGCGCGGTCGCGAGCGGCCCACCGTGGCCACGCCCGTCACCCGGGACGAGGTGGAGCTGGGCGCCGAGGACCCGCTGGGGCTCGAGCAGTTCCGCTTCGAGGAGGTCCTCGAGCGCGTGCAGGACCACGGCGACCTCTTCGAGGCCTGAGCCACCCGTCGGGACGGGCTCCGGCGTTCCCGCTCCGGGAGGCCGAATCCACCTTATGCTCGCCCCTATGGCGCAGGTGCTGGTCGTCGAGGACGAAGAAGACATCGCATTTCCTCTTGTTCGCACGCTCGAACGAGAGGGATACGACGTCACCCGGATCGACTCCGGACGCAAGGCCCTCGAGCACCTGATGCTCGAGTCGCCCGACATCTTGATCCTCGACCTCGGCCTGCCCGACATGGACGGCCTCGACGTGTGCAGGGCGGCCCGGGAGTCAGGATTCGAGGGCGGCATCATGATCGTCACCGCCCGCGGTGGCGAGCTCGACCGCGTCGTCGGCCTCGACTTCGGCGCCGACGACTACCTCGCCAAGCCCTTCGGGCTGGCCGAGCTCCGAGCCCGGGTTCGCGCACTGCTGCGCCGCAGCCAGTCGAGCCGGGGCGACGGTGGCGCGACTGCGACGGAGACCGTGACCGGCCTGCGGATCGACGTCGACGCCCGACGCGTCACCATCGACCCGAGTCGAGGTGGCCCTGACGGCCAAGGAGTTCGACGTACTCGCCCTGCTGGCCGCGAGCCGCGACAAGGTCGTCTCGCGCGAGCAGCTGATGAGCGAGGTGTGGGACGAGAACTGGTTCGGCTCGACCAAGACGCTCGACGTGACCATCGGTCGGTTGCGCAACAAGCTCGATGAGGCCGGGGCGCACGATCGCGTCGTGGCGATTCGCGGAGTGGGATTCCGGCTCGAGAGCGAGCACTGACGTGCGGGGAAGGCTGACCCCGGCCTTCGCCTGCTTCGTCCCGGTGATGACGTCCATCGGCGGCGGCGTCCGCGTCCACGCCCCGGCCGATGTCGCCCGCATGCACGAGCTCGACCGGCTCACCACCAGCGCAGACCTGATCGGCACCTTCATCGAGCACCTCGCTGCCCGGGGAGAGCTCGTCACCGCCGACCGGTTGTCCGCCTTCGTGCCCGCCGAGACCGAGCTGACCGTGACACGGGAGGGATCGGCCACCGTCACCGCCACGGGGACAGGCTTCGACGCCGCGGACGCAGACCGGCCGACGCGCGTCGAGGAGACGGCCGGAGACACGACGGTCACGCTGGTCCGGGACGCCAGCGTCGTGGCCGACGCGACCCGGGAGCAGCAGCTTCCGCTCTTCTTCCTGCTCGCCGCGCTGGTCCTCTTCGCCGGCCCGGGTCGGCTTTGTCGTGGCGTCGGCGCTGGCGCGGCCCTTCAACCGGCTTGCGGAGTCGGCCGCCTCTTTGGGACGCGGTCGCTTCGACTTCGAGCCACCGCGGTCGAGGATCCCCGAGGTCAGGTCGATCGCGACGTCGATGGCGACCAGCGCCCGACAGCTCGAGGAGAGCCTGCAACGCGATCGCGAGTTCTTCCACCACGCATCGCACGTGCTCCGCACGCCGCTGACCGGCCTGCGTCTCGAGCTCGAGGAGCTGTCCGAGCGCCCCGACCTCAATGACGACGTACGCCGATCCGCCGCCCGGTCCCCGGCCGACGCCGAGCGCCTCGAGACCACCGTCAGCCAGCTGCTCGGAGTTCGCCCGCGCGCGCAGCCTCGGTGGCCGGGGCGGAGGTCAGCCTGCTGACGCTCGGCTCCGACGTGGCGCAGCGCTGGCGCGACCGGCTGCCGGAGTCACGCGAGGTCCGCGCGTACGTCGATGGCGGACCCGACTTCACGCTGACCCCCGGACCCGTGGAGCAGCTGCTCGACAGCGTCCTGCGCGACGTCTCCGAGCGCGGGACCGGCGCGGTCACGCTGCGCTTCGCGGGCGAGGAGGAGCACGTCAAGGTCACCGTCCGCAGCGGCCCCGCTCGCCGTGGTGCGGCGCAGCGACCGAGTGTCCGGGTGGCGCACACCCCGGCCGAGGTGCTCGGTGGTCGCTGCACCGGCGATGCGACCTCGGGCGAGCTGGAGATCCTGCTGCCCCGACGCTGAACACGTGTCAAGTTTTTACCGGCTCGTGGAACCGACGTGGTCCGTTCGTGGTCGGCTGTTCAGTAAGTTCGGGCCATGCCCTCGCTCGTCTCCGGGGAGCGTGACCAACCAGCCGCGACACCCCCCGAGTCAGTGCCCGGAGGTCTGCTCGCGCCGTCGATCCCTTCGTCGTCGACGCTGGGCACGGCGCGTGGTTGCCGGGCTGGGGGCTTTCACCGCCCCGGCCTTCGTGCTGCCGCCGGCGGTCGGACTGTCGAGACACACCGTCACCGACGACGCGATGAGCGGCACGATGGAGCGCGGGTCCGTGGTGTTCGCGAAGTCGCAGCCGGTGGGTGATCTCGAGGTGGGCGACATCATCACCTACCGCGTGCCGACCGACCCGCGGCAAGATCTCGTCACGCGACGCATCGTCGACATCAGGTCGGGGTTGATCTGGACCAGCCGGGACAGCACGGGCGAGATCGATCCGTGGACCCTGTCCTTCGACCAGCAGACCC
The DNA here is from genome assembly GCF_024703895.1 of Nocardioides sp. B-3. Classification (GTDB taxonomy): domain Bacteria; phylum Actinomycetota; class Actinomycetes; order Propionibacteriales; family Nocardioidaceae; genus Nocardioides. The sequence goes on along the minus strand of NZ_CP087968.1, from coordinate 630,278 downwards.
GGGACCGTGCGGTCGTCGACATCCCCTACGCCGGCTACGTCTACGACGCGGTCTCGCGGTCTGTGAAGAAGGCCCGGAACCTCCTCCCGAACTGAGATTCGCGCCGCCGCGCCCCGAGTGCCGAAGGTAAAGGTTCTCCACAGGCTGATTCGACCCTGTGGTGGTCTGGTCCACCCTCGTTTAGCCTTTGGCGCGTAGCACCATCTCGGGACGGGGGACTACTCATGACGCTGACGCGTCCGGACACGCATGCCGATCTCATCGAAGAGCTCGATGCGCGCGTGCGCGAACAGGTGCGCACGGAAGGTGTCGACCCCCAGCGGGACGCGCCGATCGTGCGCCGCATTGCCGAGGACGTCGTACGCCGACATGACGAGCGGAGCCTGACCGGGGCCGTCGTCCCGGTGGCCGATCCCGGTGCTGTGGTCGGTGAGCTGATCGCCCGGGTGTCCGGATTCGGACCGCTCCAGCCGTTCCTCGACGACCCCGAGGTCGAGGAGGTCTGGATCAACGACCCGAGCCGGGTCTTCATCGCTCGGCGCGGACGCCACGAGCTCACCAACCTGATGCTGTCCTCGGCCCGGGTGCACGAGCTGATCGAGCGGATGCTCAAGTCGAGCGGTCGTCGCATCGACATCTCCCAGCCCTTCGTCGACGCCATGCTGCCCGAGGGCCACCGGCTGCACGTGGTGCTCGAGGGGATCAGCCGCGGCTTCTCCGCCGTCAACATCCGCAAGTTCGTCGTCCGGGCCCGACGACTCGACGACCTCGTCGAGCTCGGCAGCATGTCGGCCCGGGCAGCGACCTTCCTCGACGCCGCGATCCGCGCGGGACTCAACATCCCGGTCGCGGGCGGCACCCGGGCCGGCAAGACGACCTTCCTGAACTGCCCGGCCTCCTCGATCCCCGGCGGTGACCGCGTGGTGTCCGCGGAAGAAGTCTTCGAGCTCCAGTTCAACCACCCCGACTGGGTGCCCATGCAGACGCGCCGGGCCGGTCTCGAGGGGACCGGTGAGATCCAGCTCCGCGACCCGGTCAAGGAAGCGCTGCGCATGCGCCCGAGCCGGGTCATCGTCGGCGAGGTCCGCGCCGAGGAGTGCCTCGACCTGCTGCTCGCGCTCAACGCCGGGCTGCCGGGCATGTGCACGCTGCACGCCAACAGCGCCCGCGAGGCGCTGGTCAAGATGTGCACGCTCCCGCTGCTGGCCGGGGAGAACATCTCGGCCCGCTTCGTGGTGCCGACCGTCGCGAGCTCGGTCGACCTCGTCGTGCACCCGGGCATCGACGCGCAGGGTGTGCGCCGCGTCAACGAGATCGTCTCGGTGCCGGGCCGGGTGGAGAACGACATCATCGAGGTCGAGCCGCTCTTCGAGCGGGTCGGGGGCGAGCTGCGCCGCAGCGCCGGCATGCCCGCTCGGTTGGAGCGGTTCGAACGCATCGGCATCGACCTGCACCGCATCCTCAACGAGGCCACCTGATGGGAGCGCTCGTCGGGCTGGGCGTCGGACTGGGGCTGCTGCTGATCTGGTCGGCCTTCTTCCTCCCTCGCACTCCCGGGGCACCGAAGCCCGGCGGCGGTCGCGGGCGACAGCTGCTGGCCGGGGCCGGGCTCGGGGACGTGTCGGTCGCGAGCCTCACCGCGTTGTGCCCGGTCTTCGCGGTGGTCGCGTTCGTGGTCATCCGGGCCGTCTCGCGCACGGTGCCGGTGGCGATCGCCTTCTCACTGATGGCCGGCTACACGCCGATCGCCGTGGTCAAGCAGCGCGCGGCCAAGCGGCAGCGCGAGTTCGCCGAGGTGTGGCCCGATGCTGTCGACAACCTCGCCAGCGCCGTACGCGCCGGGCTGTCGTTGCCCGACGCCCTCGCCGCTCTCGGCACCAACGGGCCCGAGGCCCTGCGTGACTCCTTCGACCAGTTCGCCCTCGACTACCGGGTCACGGGCCGCTTCCACGAGTCGCTCGACCGGCTCAAGGTCCGCCCGGCCGATCCCGTCGGGGATCGCGTCGTCGAGGGACTGCGGATCGCGCGCGAGGTCGGCGGCGGCGAGCTTGGACGCCTCCTGCGCAACCTCTCGGGCTACCTCCGCGACGAGGCCCGCACCCGTTCGGAGATGGAGTCCCGGCAGGCCCGGACCGTCAACGGCGCGCGCCCGGCCGTCGCCGCACCGTGGGCCGTGCTGTTGCTGATGTCGTTCCAGTCGGGCTCGGTCACGGCCTACTCATCGGGCGCCGGCGTCGTGGTGCTGTCGATCGGCGCCGTCCTGTGCCCGGGGTGCCTACCGCTTGATGATGCGCATCGGCCGGCTGCCCGTCGAGCGGCGGATCCCGGCATGAGCGCCACATTGTGGGGCGCCATCCTCGGAGCGGCCGCGGCCGCCGGGGTGTTGCTCATCGCGGCCCGGATCCCGGTCATCCGCCGCCCGCAGCTCGCGCTGCGCGTGCTGCCCTACGTCCGCGATCTCCCCCGGGTCGGCCGCACCCCGAGCCTCAAGGTCACCTCGTCGTCCCCGACGGTGGCGGCGGCCGGCATCTTCGGGCCCTTCCTCCGCTCGGCCGCCGACCCGGTCGAGAAGGTGCTGGGCGGCTCGACCTCGGTGCGTCGCCGCCCGGAGCGCGCCGCGATCGACAAGACGGTGCACGAGTTCCGGATCGAACAGGTGCTGTGGGGACTCGCGTGCTTCGGCCCGGTCGCCGGCTACTCCTTGCTCAAGGCGCTGTCCGGGGCCGTCGCGCCGATCAGCGCCCTCCTGCTGTGCTGCCCGGGATTCGTGTTCGGGGTGATGGCCCGCGACAACCGGCTCAGCACCCGGGCGACCAACCGCGAGCGCCAGATCATCAACGAGTTCCCCACGGTCGCCGAGCTGCTCGCCCCGGCCGTCGCCGCCGGCGAGGGCCCGGTCGCTGCGCTCGATCGCGTCGTACGGCGAAGTGGCGGCGAGCTCTCCGCCGACCTCGCGCGCGTGCTGGCCGAGATCCGCACCGGCACTCCTGTCGCGGCCGCCTTCGACCGCCTCGCCGCAACGACCGGGCTGCCCCTTGTCGCCCGGTTCGCGACCGGCATCTCGGTTGCCATCGAGCGCGGCACACCGCTCGCCGACGTGCTGCACGCGCAGGCAGCCGACGTGCGCGAGGCCGGACGCCGCAACCTGATCGAGACCGCCGCCCGCAAGGAGGTCCTGATGATGGCACCGGTCGTCTTCCCCGGTCCTCCCCGTGACGGTGCTCTTCGCGTTCTTCCCGGGGGCCATCGGCCTCAGCCTCGGTGGTGCCGTGAGCACGCCCGGTCCACACCCACAGCTCTGCACGTCCGAACGAACCGAACGGGGAACACCATGAAGGCAACAACGCTCGACCAGCTGCTGCGCTGCTACCTCGCGATGACCGCACCGCGTCGCCGTGACGAACGCGGCGACGTGCCCGGGTGGGTGATGGTGACGGTCATGACCGTGGGCCCGGCGATCGCCATCTTCAGCTTTGCCGACGAGCCGATGAAGGACCTCCCTGGATCGGGCTTTCAACGCCGTCAGACCCGGCGAGCAGCAGTAGGCACCGTCGTGCGTCGAAGGTCCGAGCGCGGCAGCGCGGTGGTCGACTTCGTGATGATCCTGTTCATCCTGCTGCCGATGTTCGCCGGGCTGCTCCAGCTCTCGCTCGTGCTGCACGTGCGCAACACCCTCTCGTCCGCCGCGGCGGAGGGGGCGCGCCGTGCTGCCGTGGTCGGCGCGACCCCGGAGGACGGCACCGCCAAGACGGTCGAGATGATCCGCGGCACCCTCAACGAGAAGTACGCCAAGGACGTCGTAATCCGCGAGATCGAGATCGCCGAAGCGCCCGCCTACGAGGTCGTGATCACCGCTCAAGTTCCTGCGCTCGGCCCGGGTGGCCCGGCCATAGAGCTGCGAGCCACCGGCAACGCGATCATCGAGTCGCCATGAGCGGGCGCCGGGGGAGCGGGGGAGTGCGCTGGTCGAGTTCTGCTGGGTCGGGCTGATCCTCTTCATCCCGATCACGTGGATCGTGCTGACGGTCTTCGAGGTGCAGCAGGGTGCCTTCGCCCTCAACGGCGCCGCCCGCGGCGGCCCGCGCCTACGCCCTCGCGCCCGACGACGCCACGGGCCACGCGCGGGCCGAGGCGGTGGTCAAGCAGACCCTCATCGACCGGGGCGGCGAGGGTCAGGTCGGCAAGGTGGAGGTCACGTGCAAGCCGTTCCCCGACAACTGTCACGCAGGCACGTCGCTGATCACCATCAGCATCGAGTCCGGCGTCGCCCTGCCCTTCCTCCCGGCGATGATCGACGAGGGTCGGCGCTCCTTCAAGCTCGACGTGCAGCACACCGTGCCGATCGGTCAGTTCGTCGCCGTACCCACCACAGACAAGGCGGAGGACGAGTGAGGCGCGACGAGCGGGGGCTCGACCATCCCGCTGATCATGGGCCCGGCCACCGTCCTGCTGATGGGCATCGCGCTCGTCATCAACGCGTCCTCGGCCTACCTCCAACGACAAAGTCTCGACACGCTCGCCGACGGGGCCGCGTTGCGCGGCGCAGACCTCGGCGCTGCCGGGGTGTACGGCGAAGGGCTGAGCGTCGATCGATTGCTGCAGGAGAAGGGCGCGGTCGAGAAGGTCGTGGTCGCCTACCTCCAGTCGGTCGGGGCGGACAAGACCTACCCGGGCCTCGACGTCGACGCGCGTGAACTTCGCGGACCGATCGGTCACGGTGACCCTGAGCGCGCCCGTCGACCTGCCGCTCCGCATCCCCGGCAGCCCGTCGAAGCCCGTCGTCGGTGCCAGCAGCACGGCCGCGGTGACGATCCGGGGCAACTGATCGGCAACTAATCGGCGTACGGATGCATCCCCCTTGCACAAGGCCCAGCAGGGCAACACTGACAGGGGGATCCCATGAACCGATTCATCACCGCCGGCGCCGGTCTCGCGCTGATCGCCACCCCGCTCGTTGCCACCTCGGCCACGGCGAGCGACACCACCGCAGAGCGCAAGGTGGCCTACTCCGTGAGCGCCAAGATCAACAAGGCGACCGCGATCGCCAAGGAGGACACGGTCAAGATCCGCGGCCGGGTCACCCCCAAGGCCGCCGGTGACAAGGTGGTGCTCCAGCAGCGCATGGAGGGCAAGAAGACCTGGTCCGTCTCGGGCAAGTCGAAGATCAAGGCCAACGGCACCTACCTGCTCAAGGACGAGCCGTCCGCCGCGGGCACCCGCTTCTACCGCGTGCTGAAGCCGGCCGCGGGCTCGGTGAAGAAGGGCGTGAGCCGGGAGCTCGAGCTCGTCGTCTACGGCTGGGAGAAGCTCGGCTACCGCTCGCGCGGCCCGGCGACCAACGTGTTCGTCACCAACGCGGTCATCGCGACCGAGAACTACGCAGCCAGCATCGTGACGGACAAGACCGGGACGCCGGCCTCGGTCGAGTACACGCTGGGCAAGAAGTGCCTCAAGCTGCGCGCCAGCTACGCCCTCACCGACGACTCCGCCAGCGACAGCACCGGCACCGCGGCCCTCAAGGTCGACGGCCGGGTCGCCTTCGCGTCCCCACTGGTGATCGGCCAGCTCATCGAGGACCACGAGGTCAACATCACCGACGCGTTCCGCATCAGCTACGAGCTCAACGCCACGGCCACCACGGTCGACAAGATCTCCAAGGTCGCCGTGGCCACCCCCGAGGTGCTCTGCACGAAGTAGTCCGAACTCGCTCCCCCTTCCCAGCTGGGAGCGTAGAAGTCGGGCCCGCACCGCCCGACAGATCCGTCCGGAGTCAGCCGACGCGTCGGTTGGCTCCGGGCGGTTCGCCACTCCACCCATGGCCCCGTACTGTTGCCCCTTGTGGCAGGCACCGACTTCGACCAAGAGATCAAGCAGCTCCGGGCGACCATGAGCACCATCGGCCGGGTCCTCGACCCGGGCAAGATGCGCGAGGATATCGCCGACCTCGGCGACCGTGTCGCCGCGCCCGATCTCTGGGACGACGTGGACAACGCGACGCGCATCACCGGCCGGCTGTCCGCCATCCGGGGCGAGCTCGACAAGTTCACCGGCCTCGAGGGCCGCATCGAGGACCTCGCCCTGATGGTCGAGATGGCCCGGGAGGAGGGTGACACCGCCACCCTCGAGGACTCCCAGCAGGAGCTCGACCGGATCAAGAAGTCCGTCGAGTCCCTCGAGATCCGCACCCTGCTCAACGGTGAGTACGACGCCCGCGAGGCGCTCATCAGCATCCGCTCCGGCGCCGGTGGCGTCGACGCGGCCGACTTCGCCGAGCAGCTGATGCGGATGTACATCCGCTGGGCCGAGCAGCACAAATATCCTGTCGAGGTCTACGAGACGTCCTACGCCGAGGAAGCCGGCCTCAAGTCCGCGACCTTCGCCATCCACGCGCCCTATGCCTACGGCACGCTCTCCGTCGAGGCCGGCACCCACCGCCTCGTGCGGATCAGCCCCTTCGACAACCGGGGCCGCCGCCAGACGTCCTTCGCGGCCGTCGAGGTCGTGCCGGTGCTCGAGCAGACCGACGAGATCGAGATCAACGACGACGACATCAAGGTCGACGTCTACCGCTCGGGTGGCCCCGGCGGCCAGTCGGTCAACACGACCGACTCCGCGGTCCGGCTGACACACCTGCCCACCGGCACCGTGGTGCAGTGCCAGAACGAGAAGAGCCAGCTCCAGAACAAGGCCAGCGCGATGGTGGTGCTCAAGGCCAAGCTGCTCGCGCTCAAGAAGGCCGAGGAGAAGGCCCACCTCGATGGCATGCGCGGCGACGTCCGGGCCAGCTGGGGCGACCAGATGCGCAACTACGTGCTGAACCCCTACCAGATCGTCAAGGACCTGCGGACCGGCTACGAGAGCGGCAACCCCACCTCGGTCTTCGACGGCGACCTCGACGGCTTCATCGAGGCCGGCATCCGCTGGCGCCGCGGCACCGACAAGGCCGACGCCACCTGAGTCGACCCTGACGTCATGGGGAGTGACTGTTCGAACAACCAGTCCTCATGACGTACGGCGCAGGCCGGGACGCCTCAGGCGCTCCGCAGGGCTTCGAGTACGGCGACGCACCACTCGCCGAGCGCGCGGACTCCGCCGGCTCGGTGGCGGACGTGCTCGATGACGCACCGCGGTCGACCTCGCAGCCGATCCGGGCGTCCCCGACCGAGCCGTAGAACCCGGTCAGCGTCGCGCCGGTGTTGAGGCCGCAGCGCTGCGCGACGCCCGGGTCGCCTAGGGCGGGGGCGTCCTCGAGCTCCTCGCACTTCATGCCCACGATCTCGCCGGCGAAGTCGTTCGCCCGCTCCCGGGTGATCGGGGGAGCGAAGACCCGTGCCCGGGCCGTGACCGACGGGGTCGTCCGAGAGCACCCGAACTCGTTGCTGATGTCGCGGCTGCCGGGCAGTCGGCGACCGGGCGCCCGGGACGCCGTCTCCGTCGCCTCGGCCCCGAGCAGGGTCGTGGTGGCGGGTTGCGCCACCCGCGAGCAGAACTCGCCCCGGACCAGCGTGAGGCTTTCGGTGTCGTAGTCGGCCAACGGAGTCGATGAAGCCGTGGGCTCCGCGTCCGGCTGCTCCGGAGGCGAGTCGCCCGAGCAGCCGACCAGCGCCGGGGAGCGTCCCCACGGTCGCGACGAGCGCCGTGGCGCAGCGACGCCGGCGCTGCGGCGTACGGGATGAGGCGAGCACGTGGCAACAGTAGGCACTCCGGGGGTCGGGGATGTCCGGATCGGCTGGGTCCACCGCGTAGCCTCGGGGCCGTGATTCGCTTCGAGAAGGTCTCCAAGACCTACCCCGGCCACGCCCATGCGGCCCTCGACCGGGTGTCGGTGGACGTCGACAAGGGCGAGTTCGTCTTCCCGGTCGGCTCGTCCGGATCCGGCAAGTCGACCTTCCTGCGGCTGGTGCTGCGGGAATACCGCCCCACGTCCGGTCGCGTCTACGTCGCCGGCAAGGAGCTCAACCGGCTGGCGAGCTGGAAGGTGCCGCGCCTGCGCCGCGAGATCGGCACGGTCTTCCGGGACTTCCGCCTCCTCGGCAACAAGACGGTCTCGGAGAACGTCGCCTTCGCGCTGCAGGTGATCGGCAAGTCGCGCGGCGACATCGCCAAGCTGGTGCCCGAGACCCTCGAGATGGTCGGCCTCACCGGCAAGGGCGACCGGCTGCCCGACGAGCTCTCCGGTGGCGAGCAGCAGCGCGTCGCGATCGCCCGCGCCTTCGTCAACCGGCCCCAGATCCTGATCGCCGACGAGCCCACCGGCAACCTCGACCCGACGACGTCGGTCGGGATCATGAAGCTCCTCGACCGGATCAACCGCACGGGCACGACCGTCGTGATGGCCACCCACGACGCCGGCATCGTCGACCAGATGCGCAAGCGGGTCATCGAGCTCGAGCACGGCCGCGTGGTGCGCGACCGGGCGCAGGGCGTCTACGGCACCTCCAACTGACCCCCGAACCGACAGGACTGACACAGATCCATGCAGCTTCGCTACGTCTTCTCCGAGCTCGGCCGGGGCCTTCGGCGCAACCTCTCGATGCACCTCGCGGTGGTCCTGACGCTCTTCGTCTCGCTGACCCCGGTGGGCCTCGGCGCCCTCTTCTACATGCAGGCCGGCAAGGCCGCCGACCACTGGGGCAGCCAGCTCCAGATCCGGGTCTCGCTCTGCACCGCCGACGACGGCAACGCCGCGTGCGTCGGTGAGGTCACCGGACGCGCAGCGCGACGCCGTCACCGCCGTCCTCGACGAGAACCCCGAGGCGGCGGGCTGGGACCCGGAGACCAAGGAGGAGGCCTTCGAGAAGGTCAAGGAGCTCTACGGCGAGGAGAAGTTCGAGGGCGAGAACGCCGTCCTGACGGTCGACGACATGCCCCAGTCGCTGTGGGTCGAGCTCAAGGACCCGGAGGAGTACCGGGGGCGTGGTCAGTGCCGTCAGCGGGCTCGACGGCGTGTCCGGCGTGCGCGACATGCGCAAGTACATCGAGCCGATCATCGGGGTCATCACCGGCCTCCTCGGCCTCTCGCTGGGCACCGCGCTCTTCCTGATCGTCGCGGCGCTGCTGCTGGTCGCCAACACGATCCGGCTCGCGGCGTTCGCGCGCCGCAGGGAGATCGGCATCATGCGCCTCGTGGGTGCCTCGACTCTCTACATCGCCCTGCCGTTCCTGCTCGAGGCCTTCGTGACCGCCTTCCTCGGCGTGCTCCTCGCCACCGGCGCGCTGGCGGCGTTCGTGTACTTCGGCATCGAGAAGCGCGGTCAGGACACCTTGCAGTTCATCCCGTGGATCGGGTTCGAGCAGTTTGCCGTCGCCGTCGGCATCGTCGCCGTCCTCGGCCCGCTGCTCACCGTGCTTCCGACACTCGTGCTGACACGCAAATACCTCAAAGTGTGATCTCGGCGGGTTACCTTCGACGCGTTCCCTTCCCCGAACACACGTAAGGCTTCCCGGTGCGATCCTTCCCCCGTACCGCCCGCAGCCGCATGGCCGCAGCGACAGCTGCCGCTGCCATCGCGCTGGGCACCCTGTCCGTCCCTGCCGCGACTGCCGACGACCTCAAGGACCGCCAGAAGCAGGTCGAGAAGAAGATCGATCGCGCTCACGACCACGTCGAGGAGTCGAGCAAGCAGCTGCACAGGGCCGCGGAGCGGCTCTCGGCGGCCGAGCACCAGCTCTCCGATGCGCGTACGGCGCTCGCGACCGCCCGAGGCAAGCTCGCCGTCGCGCAGGAGCGCGACGCGGCCGCGGCCGTCGAGCTCGCCGCCGCCGAGGAGAGGCTGGCCACCGCCGAGGCAGAGCTCGCGGCGGGGGAGGCCGACGTGGCCGCCCAGCGCGACGTCGTCGGCGACACGATCATGCGGCTCTACTCCGAGGGTGACCCCGACCTGATGGCGTTCGCGTCGTTGATGGAGTCGGAGACCGCTCAGGACCTGAGCCGGCGCGCCGAGGTCAGCCAGACGATGGTCGACAAGCAGTCCCGTGACTACGACCGGCTCCGGGCGGCCGAGGTGCTGCTCGAGGTCCACAAGAACCGGGTCACCGTGGCGCGCGACGCCGTCCGAGTCCAGCGCGACCCGGGCCGCTGCCAACCTCGCCGAGACCCGGGAGCTGGAGGCCGAGGCCGAGAGCGCCAAGGCGTCCGTGGTCGCGCTCGTCGGTGAGCGCGCGTCCGCACGTTCCGAGGCGGCGCGCATCCGCGCCCGCGACGTACGAAAGCTCAAGCAGGCGCAGCGGGAGAAGGAGCGGATCGAGGAGCGGCTGCGCAAGATCGCGGCCCGTGCCCTCGCGCGTGCCCGCGCCCGAGCCGCCGCGAGCGGTCGCGTCGGTCCCACCAACGGGCTCCTGCAGATGCCCGTGGGCGGTGGCATCACCTCTCCCTTCGGCTATCGCACGCACCCGATCTTCGGCTACTGGGGACTGCACGACGGCACCGACTTCGGTGGCGGCTGCGGCCAGCCGATCGTCGCGGCCGAGTCGGGCAACGTGATCTCGTCCTACTACAGCTCCGTCTACGGCAACCGGCTGATCGTCAACCACGGCGTGCTCGCGGGCGCCGGTGTCGCGACGATCTACAACCACGCGTCGTCCTACACCGTCAGCACCGGCACGCACGTCCAGCGCGGCGAGGTGATCGGGTATGTCGGTGACACCGGTTGGTCCACCGCCTGCCACCTGCACTTCACGGTGATGGCCAACGGCAAGGCCGTGAACCCCGCCAACTACTTCTGATCCAGCTGCGCCGATGCGAACCGGGTTGCGGCCTCTGAGAAGATGACCGGATGGCCGCCAAGGAGAAGGATCAGCGCAACCGGCTGATCGCGCAGAACAAGAAGGCCCGCCACGACTTCCACATCGAGGACACCTACGAGGCCGGGATGGTCCTGCAGGGCACCGAGGTGAAGTCGCTGCGTGAGGGGCGGGCCAGCCCCGGTCGACGGGTTCATCGACATCGACGGCGGCGAGGTGTGGCTGCACAACGTCCACATCCCCGAATACCTCCGGGGCTCGTGGACCAACCACTCCGCCAAGCGCAAGCGCAAGCTGCTCCTGAACCGCTCCGAGATCCACAAGATCGAGCGCAAGATCGGCGACAAGGGCTACACCATCGTCCCGCTCTCCCTCTACTTCAAGGACGGCCGCGCCAAGATCGAGATCGCGCTGGCCAAGGGCAAGAAGGAGTACGACAAGCGGCACTCCCTCGCCGAGCGCCGGGCCAACCGGGAGAAGGAACAGGCCGTCCAACGTCGGCTCAAGGGCATCACCGACTGATGCAGGACCCCGACGCCCGGGCCGTACGCGAGTGGTGGGGCCGGCTCGCGCTGCCCGGGCTCATCGACATCCACACGCACTTCCTGCCGCCGCAGGTGATGGCCAAGGTGCGCGCCCAGTTCGACACCGCCGGGCCGCTCATCGGCCGCCCCCGGCCGCTGTACTACCGCGACGCGGACGACGCGCTCGTCGAGACCCTGCGCTCCTTCGGGATCGAGCGGTTCACGGCGCTGTCCTACGCCCACCGCCCCGACATGGCCGACTGGCTCAACGACTGGGCCGCCGACTTCGCGGCTCGCGTCCCCGAGTCGCTGGTGTGCGGCACCTTCTTCCCAGAGCACTCGGCAGCGGCGTACGTCGAGGCGCGGCTCGACGCCGTCGAGGTGTTCAAGATCCACGTGCAGGTCGGGAGCTTCTCGGTGCTCGACCCCTTGCTCGACAAGACGTGGGGACTCATCGCCGAGGCCGGGACCCCAGTGGTGCTGCACGCCGGGAGCGGACCGGTGCCGACGGCCTACACCGGACCCGGGCCGGTCGCCGAGCTGCTCGCGCGGCACCCGCGCCTGCGGCTGGTGATCGCGCACATGGGCGCGCCGGAGTATGCCGAGTTCCTCGAGCTGGCCGAGACCTACGAGCGGGTCCACCTCGACACGACGATGGCCTTCACGGACTTCTTCTCCGAGATGGGCGGCGTCTTCCCCGTGGACCTACTGCCGCGGCTGGCGGAGCTGGGGCTCGGCGGGAAGGTGCTGCTGGGCTCGGACTTCCCGAACATCCCCTACCCCTACCTGCACCAGCTCGAGTCGCTCGAGCGCCTCGGTCTCGGCGACGACTGGCTGCGGGCCGTGTGCCACGACAACGCCGCGGCGTTGCTCAGAGCGCCGCTCTGACGTCGGTGTGCCGGAAGTCGTCGCCCTTGAACAGCAATGGCTCTCCGCTGTCGATGGCCAGCGCATAGGCGAAGCAGTCGCCGAAGTTGAGCCCGGCGGCGGATCCAGATCCGCGCCCGTAGCGTTGGTGGGCCGATCGTGCGATCCGACCGTGCGCGGCCGAGACCGGGACCAGCTCGATCCGGAGCAGCTCGACGAGTCGGTCGAGTCGAGCCGCTTCGCCGGGCGACCGGGAGTCCGAGGACCGGGCAGCACTCGAGCCACGTGGCAACCGACATGCGGCACTCCGCACGGAGACTGACAGCGAGGAAGTCGTCACGTTCTGGCTCGTTGCCCGGGATGGCGACCAGACAGGACGCGTCCGGGATCACCGGGGAGGCCGGTCGTCGGGTCGTAGAGATCCTCACGAGTCTTGATCGCACGCTCAGGATCGACCGGTGCTGCGTCGGCGTCACGGAGCACCGCGCGGATCTGCTCCTCGCGCCGGGCGATGTCGACCCGGTGCCGGTCGGCGTGCTGTTCAAGGAACTGCTCCGGGGCCTCCTCGATCGCGCTCACCCGGGACTTGCCCGTCACCTCCGCGGCGCGCCGAGCGAGCGTCAGGACGCGTTCGTTCTTGATGTTGATGGCCATGGGTACCTCCGTCACCATCAGGGTACCTTCCGGCGCCGACACTATGCTCGCTTGATGACTCGGGGGAGCGTTGTGGCGGTGCTGGCGCTGTGTGTCGGGCTGACTGCCTGTGAGAGCGGCGACGAGCGGGGCGAGGCGGACCAGCCGATCACGCCCGCGGCGATCGCGGCCATCACGCAAGAGCACGTCGACCCGGAGCCGCGCTCCATCGCCGACTGGGACGTCTTCACCCGCGAGCTCGGTGAGGAGTCGCCGGGTGCCCAGCTCGAGTACGCCGATGTGTCGCTCGCCGTCGTCGTCGCGCCCACCACCGACAGCCCTCTGGTGTGCGCCGACGAGTCGTTCTTCGACGAGTGCGTCGACGACTCCGTTGACGGGCACGACGTGACGATCGCGTGGCAGGAGCTCGAGCCCGAGGAGGACCCGGGTGTCGTCTACGTCATCGACCGGCGTGACGGGGAGGACGTCGCCGTACAGGTGATCGGGGCGTCCGTCACTGACGACCCTCGCACCCTCGATCTCGGGGTGCCGCTCGAGGATCTCGCCGCCCCGGTCACCGACCCGCGACTGAGCCTGACGACGTCCTGAGGGAATGCGGGCGACGGGTCTGGGTGTTGACCCGTAGACTGACCGTAACAACTCAAGAGGGGCTGATCGGTTTCGACTTGGGACGTTAGTCCCGGGGAAGCGGGTCGAGAAGCCAGCGTCATCTCGTAAACGATCGCTGGAAAACCATAGTTGCCAACTCAAACCGCAACGACTTCGCTCTCGCTGCCTGAGCAGTGATCGAAGGGTCTGACCGGGCACCCGTCCTCGTCCCGGACCCGGGCCTCATTTAGAGGACTTGCTGCTCACCTTCGTCAGGAGGGGTGATCGGGACTTTTTCCTGACTGAGTCTGTCGGCGACGTGTCAGTGCGAGCGCCGGGACTGAGAAGACGCCATCACTGACTGCACCCGGAGAAGACCTGGTTCTGACGCTCGAGGACGCGGGTTCGATTCCCGCCAGCTCCACACACGAAAAGCCCTCATGAGAGATGGCGGTGTTCCGCAGTCACCCGGTGACTGCAGGACACCGCCATCACCGTTTCTGTGCGCTGACGCAGCACCGGTCCTCGCCGGGGTCCAGCCTCGTGGCAACGCCGGGGCACCCCACGCCGACCGCGACGCCGGAGACGAACTCCGGGTTGAGACCGCAGACGAGCTCGGTCTGCTCCTGGGCGACCCGGTGGAAGGGACAGTTCTGCACGAACAGCGTCTCGTCCTCGATCCACGGCTCGTAGCCGCCGGCATCGAGGGCCGAGGCCAGCCGCTCGAGGTCGGCGTCGCCCGGCAGGTCGTCCAGCGAGGCACCCCACGCGGCGCCCTCGTCGCGGGCCACCCGCGCCACCACGGAGGCGACGGCGTCCCCGCTGGCGCTCGCCTCGGCGACAGCCCTCGCCAGGATCCGGCTCAGCAGGTCGTAGTGCCGCTCGGGCAATGACACCTCGACCTCGCGGTCGGTACGGCGGTAGAGCTTGGCCGGGCGCCCCGACCCCGGCCCGGTGCGGCCGGTCAGGCGCTTGAACTCCACCTCGAGCAACCCCTCCTCGACCAGCCGGTCGAGGTGGAACTTCGCCGTGTGGGTCGCGATCCCGAGGCCCTCGGCCGCCGACTCGCGGCTGACCGCGGCGCGCGAGCGCACGACGAAGTCGAACAGGCTGCGGCGTACGGGCTCAGCGAGCGCAGCGATGTTGGAGACGTCGGAGGCGGGCATTTCTAAAAGATACGGGACTTGACGTTAGAGCGCCAGCAGGTGTCTAGTGGAGAGATCATCCTCTCTTAGAACGGACCTGGGCCATGAGCACCTCGTCGGACCTCCGAGCAGAGCACGCCGTCGGCGCTGACCACGCCTTCTTCCTGCTGCGCACCGTCTTCACCGTCGCGCCGATCGCCTTCGGCCTCGACAAGTTCACCCAGATCCTGTGCGACTGGGAGATCTACCTCGCCCCGTGGATCAACGACATCGTCCCCGGCAGTGCCCACGAAGCGATGCTCGCCGTCGGTGTCGTCGAGGTCGTGGCCGGCCTGCTCGTCGCCGTACGCCCCCAGATCGGCGGCTGGGTCGTGGCGGCCCGGCTCGCGGGCATCATCGTCAACCTGCTGACCCCGGGCGACTTCTACGACGTGGCCCTGCGCGACTTCGGGCTGCTGGTCGGCGCGCTCGCGCTGGCGCGACTCGCCTCCGACCGCGTGACGCGATGATGAGTAGTCTCTCCGTCGTCCCGCAGCGCAGCCGGGTCACCCGCCTCGAGCCCGTGCGCGACCGGAAGCGGCGACCCGGGCCGCCGGGGATTTCCTCCGAGGGCTCGGCATCGATCCCGACGACCCGGCGACGCCCGACCTCGCCGAGACGCCGCGCCGCCTCGCGCTGGCCTATGCCGAGCTGCTCGACGTCCCGGAGTTCGACTTCACCACGTTTGCCAACACCGAGGGCTACGACGAGCTGGTGCTGGTGCGCGACATCCCGTTCCAGTCCGTCTGCAGAGCACCACCTGCTGCCGTTCACCGGTGTCGCGCACGTCGGCTACCTGCCGCGTGGTCGCATCGTCGGCCTGTCCAAGCTCGCCCGCACGGTCGACCACTTCGCCCGCCGGCCGCAGACCCGGGAGCGACTGACGATGCAGGTCGCCGACCTGCTGGAGGAGCAGCTCGACCCGCAGGGGGTTGGCGTGCTGCTGGTCGCGGAGCACACTTGCATGACGCTGCGCGGCGCCCGCGCGCCCGGTTCCACGACGACCACCTCGTCGTTGCGCGGCCACCTGCGGGAGAACGCCGCGGCACGCGCCGAGTTCCTCACCCCGGTGAACGGAGGAGTCCGATGACAGCCCCGATCGTGATCATCGGCGGAGGGATGGCCGCGGGCCACGCCGCCGTCGAGCTGCGGGAGAACGGCTACGACGGCGAGCTCGTCGTGTTCGCGGACGAGCCGCATCCGCCGTACGAACGTCCTCCGCTCTCCAAGGGCTATCTCGCCGGGAAGGCGTCACTCGAGGACACCTACCTCAAGCCTCTCGAGTGGTACGGCGAGCACCGCATCGACGTCCGGCCCGGCACCCGCGTCGACAGCATCGACACGGACGCCCACCTCGTGCGGACGGCCGAGGGGAGCCAGCCGTTCAGCAAGCTGCTGATCGCCACCGGCGCTCAGCCGCGCCGCCTGCCGGTGCCGGGCACGGACCACATCGAGGTCGCCTACCTCCGCAGCATCGACGACTCGCGCCGACTGCACGAGCGGCTGACCCCGGGCGCCCGGCTGCTGGTGGTCGGCGGAGGCTGGATCGGGATGGAGGTCGCGTCCACCGCGCGCGAGCTCGGGGCCGAGGTGGTGCTGGTCGAGCCGACCGAGCAGCCGTTGCTCAAGGTGCTCGGGCCCGAGCTGGGCGAACGGCTCGCCGACGTCCACCGCAAGCACGGCGTCGACCTGCGGACACGCACGTCGCTGGAGACACTGCGCGACCGGGTCGCGGTCCTCAGCGACGGCACCGAGGCCGAGGTCGACACGGTCGTGATCGGCGTCGGTGCGGCCCCGGACGACGCGCTCGCCGGGGAGGCCGGGCTCGACGCGGACAACGGGATCCTGGTCGATGCCGGTCTGCGGACCAGCCACCCCGACGTGTTCGCCGCCGGCGACGTCGCCAACCACGCGCACCCGCTGCTGGGTGAGCGCGTGCGCGTCGAGCACTGGCAGAGCGCGGTCAGCCGGGGCAAGTTCGCGGCCCACGCGCTGATGGGGGAGCCCGGCGCCTACGACGAGCTGCCGTTCTTCTTCTCCGACCAGTACGACCTCGGACTCGAGTACTTCGGCCACCCCGGGGCGGCGGGCTACGACGCGGTCAAGATCGACGAGGGGTCCGGCGACTCGCTCGTGGCCCGGTGGTATCGCGGGGACCTGCTGGTCGCCGCGATGCACGTCAACGACTGGGACGTGTCCGACGAGCTGAAGGAGCAGGTGCGGGCTGCTCGCTGATCTACGCTCGCCGTCGTGGACGGATGCGTGTTCTGCCAGATCATCAGCGGTGACCTCACAGCCTCGGTGGTGTTGGAGCGAGAGGGCGTGGTGGGCTTCCTCGACCAGCGGCCGGTCTTCAAGGGGCACGTCCTGCTGGTGCCGCGCGCACGTCGAGACGTTGCCCGACCTGCCCGCGGCGCAACGTGACGGGTTCCTCGCGGCCGCGCAGGACCTCGCGACGGCCATGAAGGCCGGCCTCGGCGCCCGGGGGTTCCTTCGTGGCGATCAACAACACCGTCAGTCAGTCGGTGCCGCACCTGCACCTGCACGTCGTGCCGCGCACCAAGGGTGACGGGCTGCGCGGGTTCTTCTGGCCCCGCACGAAGTACGCCGCCGGCGAGATGGACGACTACGCGACCCGGCTCCGCGCGCAGCTCGACTCCTGAGTGGCGCAACGAAACACGGGTCACTCGCGTCACACCGGCATGAAGAGGCTGCTCGCACCACTCATCGCCCTGCTGGTCCCGGGTGCTGGTCGCTCCGGCCCGGGCAGGGAAGTGCCGTCGAACGCCGGGCCAGCGTCCCGTGGGACGAGGTCGGTGACGGCTGGGTGCTGACCACCGTCATCCGCAGCGCCGGGGTCGACAGGCCCGCCCGCGCCCGGAGCCCGGAGCTGGTCTCCCCGGACGGCGTCCGCTACTCGCTCTACGCCACGCGCAGGCAGCCGATGGAGAACAACGTCGACCCGAGCAACTTCACCCTGATCGGCTGGGACCCCGACACCCGCGTCGCCCTGCTCAAGCGCTACGTCAGCCTGCGCCGCAGCCAGGCGATCAGGCTCGACCTCGAGTCCGGCGCCAGCCAGACCCCGGCGCTGCCCGGGCGCGAGTCGGCCACCGGGCTGCGACCCGACGGCGCCGGGGTGCTGACGCAGAACATCGGCGGCAAGATCTTCTCGATCGCACGGGACGGGACGCGCACCCTCCTCGGTCGGGGCGAGTCGTCATGGGGCCCCATCAGCACTCCCGACGGCACCGCGGCCGTCGTCGCCGGCGTCGGCCACGTCACGATCCTGCCTCTCGACGGCTCGGCGGCGCGCGAGATCTCCACACCGGGGGAGTGCCGGCCCCTTCGCTGGTACGGCGACACCCAGCTGCTCGCCTCCTGCTACTCCCGCACTGGCAGCCAGCTCGTCACGATCGCCCTCGACGGCACCATCACGCCCCGCGCCGGCCTGCGCGCGACCGGCAGCCCGGACTTCCGCGGACCGAGCTGGGACGACACCGACATGCGCGTCGTCGGCGGCCGCGCCTACTACGAGGGCAACGGCCCCTGCGGCGGCTCCTTCATCGTCCGGGAGAACGCCGCCGGCGACGCGAAGAAGGTGCGCGTGCCCGGCAGCACGGGCGGGATCAGCCTCGTCGACGCCCGCGACGACCGGCTCGTCATCGCCCACACCGCGACCTGCGACGAGGGCCCGCCCCGCGCCGTACTCTCCCTCTTCGACCCTGTCACCAAGGTCGAGGAGATGGTCCTCACGCTGGGCAGGCGCGAGCACTGGGGCCACGTGCTGGCCTGGGACGAGCCGCGGCCCCGGGGGTACTAGTGTCGGGCCGTCCACATCACAGGTTTTGAGGAGTCACCATGGGTCGCTTTGACGGTCGCGTCGCAGTCATCACCGGAGCCGCACGCGGCATCGGATTCGGTACGGCGCAGCGCTTCGCCACGGAGGGCGCGTCGATCGCCATCGTCGACCTCGACGAGGCAGCGGCCCAGAAGCGGCCGGTCGTATCGAGCTGACCGAGGGCGCCAAGGCCATCGGCATCGGCTGCGACGTCTCCGACGTGGCGGCCGCGGAAGCCGCGATCCGGGCGGTCGTGGACGGCCTCGGCGGCATCCACATCCTCGTCAACAACGCCGGCATCACCCGCGACAACCTCCTCTTCAAGATGACCGAGCAGGACTGGGACCTCGTCATGGGCGTCCACCTCAAGGGCCCGTTCAACATGACCAAGGCCGCCCAGAAGCACTTCGTGGAGCAGAAGTACGGCAAGATCCTCAACCTCTCGAGCGTCTCCGCGCTCGGCAACCGCGGCCAGGCCAACTACTCCGCCGCCAAGATGGGTGTCCGGGGCTTCACCCGCACGCTCGGCATCGAGCTCGGCCCGTTCGGCATCAACGCCAACGCCATCGCCCCCGGATTCATCGCCACCGAGATGACCGACGCGACCGCCGCCCGGCTCAAGATGGACGTCGAGGAGTTCCGCAAGCTCAACGCCGACCACAACCCGGTCCGCCGGGTCGGTTTCCCCGAGGACATCGCCGCCGCCGCGGCGTTCCTGTGCAGCGACGAGGCCTCCTACATCACCGGCCAGACGCTCTACGTCGATGGTGGCGCCAAGCTCGGCTGATCCCGTCCGGACCGGCTTCTCGCGGTCCGGGGCAGCAGCTGCGAGCGCGAGACGCTGCTCACGCCGACCACCCACTTTTACGCTCAGGACCGGCCGACACGACCCCCAAGTCGTGTCGGCCGGTTGGATTTATTGGCACGGGGGTGCCTAACGTCGTCGTCGCTTCACAAGCAAACAAACCGAATAGCCATCCCCGGTAACGCCGAGTCCTGCCCGCCGGAGATGGACCCCCGAGTCACGAAGATCGGGCAGGAGTGGGGGACCCACAGGTTCCACCGCCGGCCGCAGCGCTCACCAGCGTTCCGGACGGCTCGGGGTGAAGTCATCGCGAGATGGCGGGGCACTTTCCAGCTCCAACCCGACAGCTCACCTCACAGGCGTGGGAAAGGAATCTGCCATGCCTGCGATCCGTCGCATGGCGCGCACCTGCGCGCTCACGCTCGTCACCCCGGGAGTCACCGCCACCACCCCGGCCGTCGCTCCCGCCCATGCCGCCGAGGAGACCCAGCGCTCCGGCGCCGTCGTCCTCTCCGAGAGCCAGTACCAGCGCTACGAGAAGGAGCAGGCCGCTCGCAAGCAGCGGGCCGCCCAGCGACTCAACGCCCGCATCACCACCGCCCAGCGCACGGCGATGGCGCAGCGCGGTGACGCCTACTCCTACGGCTCGGCCGGCCCGAACGCGTTCGACTGCTCCGGTCTCGTGTTCTACAGCTACCGCCGTGCCGGGTTCAACGTCCCGCGGACGTCGGGTGCCCAGGCGGCGTACACGCATCGTGTCGCATTGAAGCAGAACATGCGCCCCGGCGACCTGATGTTCTTCTTCAACTCCGGCGGGGTCTACCACGCCGCGATCTTCGTGGGCTACCAGAACGGCCACGCGATGATGGTGCACGCGCCCGGCTCTGGCCAGCGGGTCACCGTCGCCGCGCCCCTGGACCAGCAGCTGGTTCGGCGGCACCCTGCGCTGAGGTTTCACTGCCTGTCAGAACGGCTCGCCTGCTCCTCGGAGCGGGCGGGCCGTTCGCATTTCTGGCCCGCTCCCGTGACGGAGCATTGGCTCGATCGGGCACGCGCGCCCGCCTCCGCGCTACCGAACGGTACGGGTGAAAATTTCAGTGGGGACCCCCTGACTGTTCGGTAGCTCGGGCGGGCGCCCGTTCGCATTCGCGGGTTGTTTGCCGACCCGACGTTTTCGGCTCTCCGTGAGTACTCGTTCAGCCACCAGATTGAGCGACGGCCGCGCCCGCTCAGGCCCGTCCGCACGTCTGGTCTCGAGGTCTTCACGGAAGGACGCGCGTCGATGCGCAGCAACTCAACGAGCCCTGCCCGCTTCCGGCCGCTGACGGCGATCGCCCTGCTCCCGGGCCTCGCCGTCGCCATGTTGTCGACCGGTGCGTTCATCACGCCGGCGTCCACGCAGCCGGTCGCCCCCAAGCCGAGGCCGAGCGCGGGCGCGCTGACGCCGCCGACGCTGTCACCGCCCGACGGGGCTTGGCTCGAGGGCCGGCAGGCCGTGGTCTCGACGCCGACCACCGCCGAGGACTCGGTCGCGTCGCTGTGGGTCGACGACCGTGAGGTCGCGGCCGAGCCGACGGTCGGCACGTCGAAGTTCCGCTTCGACGTCGGCACGAACTCCATCGAGCGGCGCTACGGCAACCACCTGCTCGTCAACGGCGAGCACCGCATCGACCTGCCCGACCTCGTCGACGAGCGGGCCACGCTCGAGGTCCCCAACGACGAGCTGGTCCGGGGCGAGAACACGATCGAGATCGTCACCGGCACCATCGAGTCGAGCTGCGGCACCAACCACGACGACTTCGTCCTCAGCAACCTCTCGCTCGAGCTCCTCGGCGAGGTGGCCGACGGCGAGGAGAACAACTACACCTACTCGATGGGCGACGGCAGCTGCGGCACCAACACCTCGCTGCTGAAGCGG
The DNA here is from genome assembly GCF_024703895.1 of Nocardioides sp. B-3. Taxonomy (GTDB): domain Bacteria; phylum Actinomycetota; class Actinomycetes; order Propionibacteriales; family Nocardioidaceae; genus Nocardioides. Next base: position 609,154 of record NZ_CP087968.1, on the reverse strand, counting down.
GCCACGCTCACCTTCTTCGTCCTCGGCGACCCGGTCGGCACGACCGGGCTCAGCGCCGACCCGGACACCTCCACCCTGAACAATGGCGCGCACCTGCTGACGGCGGTCACCGAGTCGGGCGCGCAGACCGAGCACGGCTTCACCGTCAACAACGCACCCGCCGGTGCGCCCCGCCTGATGCCGGCCGACGGCAGCTCGGTGTCGGGCGAGGTGCCGGTGCTGGCGTCCTTCCCGGCCGGCACTCCCGGTGGGGTCGAGTCGGTCAGCGTCGACGGCTCGCCGCTCCCGATCACCCCGACCCTCGGCCACGGGGCTGCCGCCTTCAGCTTCAACGTCGGCAGCAACTCGATCGAGGCGAAGTACCACAGCTACGTCCTCGTCAACGGGATGAAGTCCGAGATCGGCGGCGACTTCGTCAGCCAGCGCGTCGACGTGATGTTCCCCAACGACCGCCCGGTGCCCGGCATGAACCGGATCAAGGTCGTCACCGGCGTCACGACCGCGACCTGCGGACAGAACCGCGACGACTTCACCATCTCGAACCTCGCGCTCGCGCCGGCATCCGGTACGGCGACGGGCCGGGACCTCAAGGCGTCCTACTCCATGGGAGATGGCAACTGCGGGTCGTCGACCACCGCCAAGCGCGAGATCGACCTGATCTTCAACCTCGACTCGCCGCAGGGCGGGGTGAAGTCCCTGCTCGACACCACCGCGCTCGCCGACGGCGACCACACCCCGGCCGCCACCTCGACGACCGGCCAGACCGCGACGCGACTGATCGTGGTGGACAACACCGCTCCCGAGGTCGCCTCGTCCACCCCGGCCGCCGGCTCGACGATCACGTCCGCCGTCCCGCTGGCCGTGGAGCTGGCCGACCGCAGCGAGATCGAGGGCACGGCGACGTACACCCTCGACGGGCAGCCGGTGGAGATCGGCGCGATGGTCGGGCCCGGCCTCGCGGCCGGCGACCACCTGATCACCGCGAGGGCCACCGACTCCCTCGGCAACGAGGCCACGCGTGAGATCCCCTTCAAGTCCGCCGGGATCCCGGACGTCCCGGCCGACCCGGGCGCCCGCGTCGGGCTCGACCGACATCGGCGAGACGGCGACGCTGAGCGCCGGGGTCGCCGAGCCCGGTGGTGGCCAGACGACGGCGGTCTTCTCGCAGGCCGAGATCCTGACGCCCACCCGGGGTTGGCAGGGCACGACCGGGACGATGCCGACCACGCTGCAGGTCCCGGGGGAGCAGCGGATCGGGGAGCACCGGGGTGCTGGCGCCGGGCGACACCGGGACGCTGCCGTCCGCGGCGGCCACCGACCTCGCCTACCAGCGCTTCGACGTACCGATCCGGGGCAAGGTGACCGCCCCCGTCCTGCGCTGGGAAGGCGCGATCGACCCGGCCCGTCGCGTCGTGCTGCACGCGTGGAACGTCCGCGCCGGCTCCCGGGACCCGGTCGCCGCCGCGCGCGGGGCCGCCGAGGCCGCCACGGTGCTCACGGCGACGGTCGACGAGCGATACCTCGACGGCCAGTTCGTGCACGTGCTCGTCACCGGCGCGGATCCCTTCGCCGACGACATCGACGCCAGCGACAAGGCCGGCTTCGACGACCCGGCGAGCTACGACTTCTCGCTCGTGCACTACACCGACACGCAGTACCTCTCCGAGGGTGCGGTCGAGCAGGAGTCGCCCGAGGAGCGCGCGATCTGGGAGAAGGCGTACGGCGACGTGACCCGCTGGGTCGCGGCGAACGCCCGGGACCGCAAGATCGCCTACGTCGCGCACACCGGCGACATCATCGAGAACAACATCCGCCGACCCGCGACGCCCGAGCTCGAGCGCCGGGTCGTCGGCGAGATGGAGCTCTCGTCGCGCCAGCAGCAGGTGCTCGACGACGCGGGCGTGGCCAACGGCGTGATCGCCGGCAACCACGACAACCAGTCCGGCACCGAGGAAGGGCCCGAGGCGATCTACAACCGCTACTACGGTCCCGACCGCTACACCGCCGCGGCGGCGCGCTGGCAGAACGCGTCCTACGGCGGGCCGTGGCGCAACGGCGACAACCAGAACCACTACGGCCTGTTCTCCGCGGGCGGGCTCGACTTCGTGGTGGTCGGTCTGTCGTACGGCGTGACGCGGGACGAGGGGGAGTGGGCCGACGAGGTCTTCAAGCGCTTCCCGGGCCGCAACGGCATCCTGCTCTCGCACGACTACATCAAGCCGTCGAAGAGCCCGGACGGACGCGGGTCGACCTTCTCGGCGCCCGACGGAGCGATGCTCTTCAACACGATCGTGGCCGACAACCCCAACGTGTTCCTGATCCTCGCGGGCCACGAGCACGGCGTCGGCACCAACGTGAAGCCGCAGGTCGGCGACATCGGCAACGGCGTCGTCGAGCTGCTCGCGGACTACCAGTTCTACACGGTGTCCGCGGACCGGCTCGGGCTCGTCGAGGCCGGCGGCTACAGCCCGACCGACCAGCTCCGGTTCGGCGCGAGCTTCTTCCGGATGCTGCAGTTCGACGTCGACCGCGGCGAGATGTCGGTCGACACCTACTCCCCGCTGCTCGACGACTTCGGCGCCACCGAGTTCGACATCGACCGGCGCTACAACGGCCGGGGAGGACACGATGGTGCTCCCGGTCGACCTGACCAGCCGCACCACCAGCTTCGTCACCGACTCGGTCGCGGTCTACGCGCCGACGACCGTGATCGGGGAGGCGACCGTGCCGTCCGGCCGGGTGGCCAGCGTGGAGTGGGCGGGCCTCAAGCAGGGCACGGCCTTGCGCACGGGTGGTGACCGCGCGGTCGGTCGGCGGCGGCGTCACCACGTCGACGCCGAACGTCTTCGCCACCCTCGACGTCAACGGCCGCCCGATCCGGATCGACGACACGGTGCTCGCTCGGTGAGGTTGCTCCTCGCACTGGTCGGGGCGGCGGCGATGCTCGTCATCGGCGCCGCCCCGGCCAGCTCCCACGGGTCGATGACCACGGCCCGGGTCACCGCGACCGCCGGTGAGGGGAGCGACGTCCTCGTCGACGTCGAGGTCGAGTACGACCTGCTGATGAAGTCCCCCCGGCTGCGCGAGGAGGCACGGGGCGCCACCGATCCGGCCGAGCAGGCCCGACAGCTCGAGGCGAACCGGGCCGACGTTGCGGCGTACGTCTCGGACCGCTTCCGGGTCGCCTACGGCGACGTCAGGTGTACGGCGACGCCGACCGCCGCACCGGAGCGCACCGGAACGCGACGGCCGCAGCCCGGCCGTGATCCACCTCGGCTACGACTGCGGGGACGAGCCGGGCAGGTCGCACGCGCTCTTCTCGGCGCTCTTCCCCGACTCGGAGACGTTCGTGCACAGCACCACCACGCTGGTGCGCTACGACCTCGACGGCACCGAGGGCACCACGGTGCTCAAGGGCGACGACGACACCCGGGGAGATCACGCCCGCCGAGCACGACGAGTCCCGACAGTGGGTGTCGTTCGTGGTCCTCGGCGCAGAGCACCTGCTGCTCGGCCTCGACCACCTGCTGTTCCTGCTCGTGCTGGTGCTGGGCTCCCGGTCGGTGCGCGACGTGGTGCTGGCGGCGAGCACGTTCACCGTGGCGCACAGCGTGACCTTCCTGCTGGCAGCGCTGGGGATGGTGTCGGTTCCGGCGGCGATCGTGGAGCCGATCATCGCGCTGTCGATCGTGGGTGTTGCCGTGCTGACGGTGGTCGGGCGAGGAGGACGCTGGCGACTTCCCGTCGTCTTCGGCTTCGGGCTCCTGCACGGCCCGGGCTTCGCTGGTGCGATCGGCCTCGACGAGGCGGCGTCGTGGGACCTGCTCGGCGCACTGCTCGCCTTCAACGTCGGGATCGAGGTCGTCCAGCTCGTCCTGATCGCCCTGCTCTTCCCGGTGGTGGTGCTGCTGCTGGCTGCCGCGCGGTCAGGTCGTGCTGGTCGGCGCGGCGACCCCGGTCGCGGTCACCGGCACTTTCTGGTTCGTCGAGCGACTTGTAGCCGGGGTCGCTCCCGTGTGACCGGGACCACTCTTTGGGCGCGCCTGCTGCGCGGCGTTTGGGCCCGGAGTGACACTTGGCGTCGAACTTGTTCCACACCCCCTGTGATCGGAGTACCCGTGCATCCCCGTCTGCGCCTGTCCGTCGCCGCCCTCGCGGCGACCGCCCTGTTGACCGGGCTGGCCGCCTGTGGCGGCGACGAGGAGACCCCGGAGTCGAGCTCATCCTCCTCCGCCGACCCCTCCGACGACGCGACCGAGACGCCCGAGGAGCCGGCTCTGTGGCCCCTCACCGGCCTCGAGGTCGACGGCGACACCCCCCACCCACCCCGTGCTCGTCACCAAGGTCGACAACACGTCGTCCAGCTCCCCGCAGATCGGCTCGGGCTCGGCCGACATGGTCGTCGAGGAGCTGGTCGAGGGCGGCATGACGCGCCTCGCCGCGTTCTACTACTCCGAGGTCCCCTCCGTCGTCGGTCCCGTGCGCTCGATGCGTGCGGCGAGCGACATCGGGATCGTGCCGACCGGCGCGCACGTCATCACCAGTGGCGCGGCGGCCGTCACCCCGGCCCGCGTCAAGAAGGCGGGCATCCCGTTCGTCACCGAGGGCGCCAAGGGCGTCTATCGGGAGGACTCGCGCTCGGCGCCGTACAACCTCTTCTCGCACCCCGACGTGATCGCCAAGGGCATCAAGGGCGGCGATGCGCCGAAGCCCTACCTCGACTTCGGCTCCGAGGACGACTTCCCCGGTGGCAAGAAGGCGCGCTCGCTGACGGCCTCGTTCGGTGGCCACACGACGAGCTGGGCCTTCCCGGGGCGGCACCTACGTCAACACCAACTCCTACGCCGCTGAGGGTGACGAGTTCCCGGCGACCAGCGTCCCGGTGATGCGCGTCGAGATCGGTGATGCGGGCTACCGCGACCCGGCGGGCTATCCCGTGCCGGAGACGAAGTTCGAGGGCACCGGTCCAGCGCAGCTGTTCCACGACGGCAAGGTCGTGCAGGGCACCTGGACCAAGGACGGCCTGACGGGCGCGATCAAGCTCGAGACCAAGAAGGGCGAGGAGCTCACGGTGCCGGCGGGTCGCACCTGGATCGAGCTGGTGCCGCAGGGCACCGGCAACGTCACCTGGGCGAAGTAGGGCTCACTCCGGGGCGGCGGGGTCCGGGATCTGCACGCCGGCGTCGGCCGGGGACTGCAGGCCGGTCAGGATGAAGCCCATCGCCGCCTCGACGCGGATCGCGGCCATGGCGGGGTCGTCGCTGCTCGCGACGGACTCGCCGGCCGAGCTCATGGCGCCGAAGAAGATCCGGGTGAACGTCTGCAGCATCTCCTCGTCGAGCTCCCAGTCGCCCGCGGTGAGTACGGCGCGCACGATCTCCACCACGGTCGCGAAGGTCGAACGCTCCTCCCGCTCCCGGAACCGCTCGTAGCCGAGGACAGACGGTCCGTCCTGCATCACGATGCGGCGGTAGGCGGGCTGCTGGACGACGTCGAGGAAGACCCGCAGACCGGCCCGGGGCCTTGAGCCACGGGTCGCGCTCGCTCTTGAGCCCGGTCTGGATCGCCGTGCGGGCCTCGGTCTCGACGCGCTCGAAGACCGACTCGAAGAGCGCCTGCTTGCCGGAGAAGTGGTGGTAGAGCGCGCCCTTGGTGACGCGCGCCGGCCACGATCTGGTCCAGCGAGGTCGCCGGATAGCCGTGCTCGGTGAACAGCTCCTCGGCCACCTCGACCAACGCCCGCTTGGTGGACGAGGAGTACTGCGTCCGTCGACCTGGGCACTCGCGGCACCCCGGGCACCTTCGGAATCAGCTTGGAGGCGGCGGGTTTGCTCATCCGGCGAGTGTAGGACGACGCGGTGTGGGCGGGGTCACGCGGCGCTTCGTTTGAATGCCGCGGTCGGGTCGCATACTCTGAGTACGTACCGACGGTATGTGAGTCCTAGACGAAGGAGCTGCCATGACACGGAAGTCCTTTCACTCCCGCGGAGAAGTCCTCCGCACCGTGATCACTGAAGCTGATGCACGACGTGACGGCGACCTGCCGATGTACGTCGAGGGCGTCTCCGAGACCTTCCGCGACGAGCTGACCCTGCTCGGCGCACTGACACTGCGGTGGCACACCCGCCCGGCTGGTCGCATCGAGCGCGAGCTCATGACGCAGCCCATGGACCTCGAGGCCGCCGTCATCGACGCCCGGCAGGCCACGGCCGACGAGCTCCCCGGCGTGCTGGCGATCCTTGATCGCCACCGCGCCGAACCCCTCGACGACGAGATGGCCGCGGCGATGACGACCTCGGCGGCCAAGGAGCACGTGATGCTGGCCGTGATGGCCGGACGCAGCTCCGGTCGCGACGCGCTCGCAGCCCACGCCGGCGAGCTGATCGCCGAGCGGGCCCGCGCATCGCGCGTGGTCGCGCCCCTCGCCACCCCGGCGCAGACCTCCCCGGTCGACCGCCTCAGGGCGGTGCTGCACGCGGCCTGACGGCCCACCCCCGATTGTGACGGCCCCCGTCCGACGCCAGCGGTTCCTCCCAACCGCGCCCTCCCTCCCAGTGCGTCGGACGGGGGCCGTCCGCTGTCCAGCGGGTGCGCACGTGTGACTGGCGCTCCCCGTGCGAGCCGCCACGCTGCGCCATACTGACGCCATGAGCCGGGGCAGCGACGTCGCGCCCGGCACGCTGCTGCTCGCGACCGCCGAGCTGATCGACCCCAACTTCGCGCACACGGTCATCCTGCTGCTCGACGTCGACGACGAGGGCGTGCTGGGCGTCGTGCTCAATCGTCCCTCACCCGTGCCGGTCGCCGAGGTGCTCGAACCCCGGGGTGCCCTGTGCGCCGAGCCGGAGGTGCTGTTCCACGGCGGCCCGGTCAGCCCCGACGGGGCGCTGGCGGTGGCGCTGCTCAGCGATGCCGACGACGTCCCGGTCGGGTTCCGGACCGTGGTCGGCCGACTCGGCATCCTCGACCTCGACACCCCGGTCGAGCTCGTGGACGGCGGGCTCGGCGGCGTGCGCGTCTATGCGGGCTATGCCGGTTGGGGCGCCGATCAGCTGCAGGGCGAGATCGCCGAGGGCAGCTGGTACGTCGTCGCGGGCGAGACCGCGGACGCCTTCCGGGCAGACACGACGAGCCTGTGGCGCGACGTGCTGCGCCGCCAACCCGGTCAGCTCGCGTGGCACGTGACGCGACCGCTCGACCCGGAGACGAACTAGCTCACCAAGGTCAGGTTCGCCGCCCGCGGACGTTAGGCTGGGCGCCATGAGCACCATCGGTTTCTCGCCCGGCACGCAGACGATCGAAGACCGTCGCACCCAGCCGACCGACGAGGGTGATCACGAGAAGTTCAGTCATTACGTCCCCAAGGACAAGCTCACCGAGGCGATGGTGATGGGCACGCCCGTCATCGCGCTGTGCGGCAAGGTGTGGGTCCCCTCGCGGGCGCCGGAGAAGTTCCCGGTGTGCCCCGAGTGCAAGGACATCTGGGAGCAGATGAAGCCCGGCGGCGGCTCGGGCGACGGTCCGGGCAATCAGGGCCCGGACGCGTGACGGGGCGCCCCTGAACCCGTCCATCCGTCCCCAGTCCTCACCCCGGCGTGGCCCGACCGCGCCGCGTGGGGGACGGCACCCTCGCTGCGTGCCCGGCAGCAGGCCGCCATGGATCGCTACGCCGCGACCTCGCCGCGCGACTTCCTCACCGTCGCGACCCCCGGGGCCGGCAAGACGACCTTCGCCCTGACGGTGGCCGCCGAGCTGCTGGGCCGTCGCATCATCGACCGGATCACCGTGGTCGCCCCGACCGAGCACCTCAAGACCCAGTGGGCCGAGGCCGCCGCGCGCGCCGGCATCCCGCTCGACCCGACCTACAGCGCCGGCTCGGGCAAGACCTCGAAGGACTACGTCGGGATCGCGGTGACCTATGCCGGCGTCGCGGTCAACCCGCTCGCCATGCGCATCCGCACCGAGCGCTTCAAGACCCCGGTGATCCTCGACGAGATCCACCACGCCGGTGACGCGATGTCGTGGGGCGAGGGCGTCCGAGAGGCCTTCCAGCCGGCCACCCGTCGACTCGCGCTGACCGGCACGCCGTTCCGCTCCGACATCAACCCGATCCCGTTCGTCACCTACGCGCCCGGCGACGACGGCATCCCGCGCTCGGTGGCCGACTTCACCTACGGCTACGCCCACGCGCTGGCCGACCACGTCGTCCGCCCGGTGCTCTTCATGGCCTACTCCGGCGAGATGACGTGGCGCACCCGGGCCGGCGACGAGATCCTCGCGCGGCTGGGCGAGCCGCTCACCAAGGACATGCACGCGCAGGCTCTGCGCACCGCACTCGACCCGTCGGGGTCGTGGATGCCGTCGGTGCTCGAGGCTGCGGACAAGCGGCTCTCCGAGGTGCGCCGCCACATGCCCGACGCCGGTGGGCTGGTCATCGCCGGAGACCGGGGAGACGGCTCGCGCCTACGCCGGCCTCCTGAAGAAGATCACCGGCGAGTCGCCGGTCGTGGTCCTCTCGGACGAGAAGGGCTCGTCGAAGAAGATCTCGCAGTTCGCCGACTCGGACAAGCGGTGGATGGTCGCCGTACGCATGGTTTCCGAAGGCGTCGACGTGCCGCGCCTTGCCGTCGGGGTCTGGGCCACCACCACGGGCACCCAGCTCTTCTTCGCCCGGGCCGTCGGCCGCTTCGTGCGCGCCCGGGGCCGCGGCGAGACGGCGTCGGTGTTCCTGCCGTCCGTTCCCCACCTGCTGGGCTTCGCCTCCGAGATGGAGGTCGAGCGCGACCACGTCCTCGGTCGCAAGGTCACCAACGAGGACGACATCTTCGCCGCCGAGAACGACCTGCTGGCCCGGGCCAACGCGGGGGAGTCGGCCTCCGACGAGCTGGAGATGTCCTTCGAGGCCCTCGGCTCGACCGCGTCCTTCGACCGTGTGCTCTACGACGGCGGCGAGTTCGGCCATTCCGGCGAGGTGCACGTCGGCTCCGAGGAGGAGATGGACTTCCTCGGCATCCCCGGCCTGCTCGAGCCCGACCGGGTGCGCGAGCTGCTGCACTCGCGCACCAGCGAGCGCGCCAAGAAGCAGAAGGCCGCCGCTGCGGCGCGCGAGCCCGACACCGTCGTCGAGGTGACCACGCACGAACAGCTCGCCGTGCTGCGCCGCGAGCTCAACGGGCTGGTCGCCGCCCGGCACCACCGCACCGGCCGGGCGCACGGCATCACCCACGCTGCCCTGCGCAAGGAGTGCGGAGGCCCGGCCGCGGCCGTCGCCTCCGCCGACCAGCTGCACGCCCGGATCAACCGCGTCCGCGAGTGGGCGGTCAAGAAGACCTCGTGAGGGTCGCTGTTCGCCGTACCGTCTCTCGTCTCGTCTCGTCTCCCGTCTCCCGACGGCGGTGAGTGAGCCACATTCTCGGGCCGCGAAATGTGGGTGGTGCACCGCCGGTGTGGCGGGTCGCGGGCGACACGCGCGACGGCGGTGACGGAGCCACATTTTCAGTCGGCCGAATGTGGCTCACTCACCGCTGTGAGGCGGCGTACGGCGAGTGTCACCCCGCCCGGGACGCGGATCGGCCGCCGCCCGCGGGTGCGGACGACGGCCGATTCGTTGGTACGGCGCAGGATCAGCGCTCGATCTTCCAGCGACGCTCGACGGTGAAGGCGCGGTCGAATCCCGAGCCGCCGTTGGCGCGGTCGAAGCCCGGGCCGCCCACGAGCACGTCATTGCCCGCGTGACCGAGGAGCCGGTCGTTGCCCCGGTCGCCCCTGGACCCGGTCGTTGCCCTCGTTGCCGGCGAGCTCGTCGTCGCCCTTGCTGCCGCGGACCTTGTCGTTGCCGGCGTTGCCGCGGATCCGGTCGTTGTCGTCACCACCGAAGATCACGTCGTTGCCGGCCATCGCCTCGATCATGTCCGCACCCTTGTTGCCGAACAACCGGTCGTCGCCGACGGTGCCGGAGATCTTGTCGGTGTCCTTGCCGCCTCGGGCGATCATCTTCGCGCCGGTGCACGTGAGCGCCGGGGCGTTGTCGATGTCGACGCCGAAGCCGATGGTGTCGGCTCCGGCTCGCCCGACGGCATTGACGAAGCAACCCTGCAGGTTGAAGGCGTTGGCGGGGTCGTCGCCCTTGACGGTCATTGCGGCGGTGACCGCGTCGACGTTCTCGACACTGCTGACGCGCTGGTCGGGCGTCACGTCCGCGGGGCCGGTCTCGAACTGGCCGCTGCGGAGGTCGAGGAGCAGCTCCTTGTAGTCGTAGGCGATCTGGAAGAGGTCCGTGCCGTCGCCGCCGTTCCGGGTGGAGCCGTCGAGGACGTTGGAGCGGATGGTGATGGTGTCGTCGCCGCCGGCCATGTCGACAGCGACCGTGGTGGGCGTGGCGCCCGTCGCGGGGTCGCGCAGCACGAAGGTCTCGGGACCGGTGCTGCCGGTGAAGGCCGCGGTCGTCGCCGTGGAGTCCACGACGTACGTCGCGACCGAGCCGGTCCACTTCAGCACCGTGACACCGGCGCGGTCCACCTTGCGCGAGGTGGCGTTGATCGCGACGGCTCCGCCGTCGCTGTCGGTCAAGGTGTTGAGCCCGTCGCCGAAGTCGACGGACCCTTGCGGCGTCTGGACGCCGTGCCAGTCGAGCACGTCGTCCCCGGTGCCGAGGTCGAGCTTGTCCCCGTTGGGCTGGGTGGCGACGCCGGAGCCGACGCCGTCGTTGCCGGCGCCGGTCGAGACCGTGTCGGTGCCGGCGCCGGTCGAGACCTGATCGGAGCCGGCTCCGCCGGTGAACGTGTCGTCGCCGGCGCCGAGGGCGGTGGTGACGGTGCTGGCGGCTGCCACGGTGGACGTGTCGACGGAGTCGTTGCCGTCTCCGGCGTCGACCGAGGTCGCCGAGGTGGCGGTGCCGGGCAGCACGCAGATGGTGTCGTCCCCGGCGAGCGCGGTGACGGTCGCGCCGACGCTGGCGACGATGACGTCGTTGTTGGGCGTGCCGTTGACGGCTGCCCGGTTGGTGCCGTCGATGGTGACGTCCTTGCCCCGGCAGGTGACCGCGGCAGCAGGGCTTGCGCGCCGGGCGCGGTCAGCAGTGCGGCAGCGAGGAGCGCCGTGGTTCCCGTGGCGGCGAACGTGTGGCGAACGTGGCGATGCATGGATGACTCCCTTGATGGTTCGGTGTGTGGACACCCCGTCTCGGGGTTGGGTGCCAGAGGCACTCACAGGGTGTGATGGGAGCGGTCCGCACGAAGTTGTCACTAGATTGGGGTCATGACCGCCGAGACCTCCCAGACGCTGGACCGGGGACTGCGCGTCCTGCGCGTCCTCGCTGAGGCGCCCGAGGGTCTGACCGTCACCGAGCTGTCGCAGCAGATGGCGGTCAACCGCACGGTCGTCTACCGCCTGATCAGCACCCTCGAGCAGCACGCGCTGGTCCGTCGCGACAGCCGAGGACGGCTGTTCGTCGGGCTCGGGGTGCTCCATCTCGCCTCGGCCGTGCAACCTCTGCTCCGCGACCCGGCAGTGCCGGTGCTGCGGTCCCTCGCCGAGGCGATCGGGTGTACGGCGCACCTCACCGTCGCCGACGGCGACGAGGCGCTCGCCCCGGCCGTGGTCGAGCCGACGTGGACCGACTTCCACGTGGCCTACCGGATCGGGTCGCGGCACCCGCTGTCCTCGGGTGCGGCCGGGAAGGCGATCGGTCTGCTCGGCGAGGCCGACACTGCGGCGTACGCCGTGACGAGTGGTGAGCTGCAGTCCGGTGCCCACGGGCTGGCCGCTCCGGTGCGGGGCGTCGACGGCCTGCGCGCGAGCGTCGGGATCGTGACGCTCGACGGCGCCATCGACGAGCAGCTCGTCGCGCCGCGGGTGCTGGCTGCGGCGAAGGAAGTCGCGCTGCGCCTGCGCTAACCCGGCGTGACGGCCGCGACCCGCGCGAGCGGCAGCACCCGGTGCTCGATCTGGGCGGCGAGGGCGATCACGGTCGTCGAGCGCTCGATGCCGGGGTCGGCGAGCACCCGGTCGATGACGCGCTGGAGGTCGGCGTTGGACCGGGCGACGACGCGCGCCCACATGTCCCCGGCGCCGGTGATCGTGTAGGCCTCAAGCACCTCGGGGATGGTCGCGAGGTGGCTGGCGACGGTGTTGTGGCCCGAGCCCCGGCGGATCTCGAGGGTCAGGAACGCCATCACCGGGAAGCCGAGGGCGTCGGGGGACAGGTCCGGGCCCCAACCCGTCACGACGCCGGTCCCGGTCAGGCGGTCGAGCCGCGCCCTGGACGGTGCCGCGGGCCACGCCGAGGCGACGGCTCGCCTCGAGGACGCCGATCCGCGGCTCGTTCGCGAACAGATCGATCACTTGTGCGTCCAGATCGTCCATGGCACGGCTCCTGACTGTGCAAGTTGTCCAGCACTTCGCCGTACTGTTGCACACGTTGCGTGTCACTTGTCAGAGTTGTGCCATGACTGACACCACGCTGACCGTGCTCACCGCCGAGGAGCAGCAGGCCGGGCTCACGCTCGAGCAGCTCCAGCAGCTGGTCGGGCTCGTCGAGTACGACGCCTCGACCGACCCCTTCCCGGTGATCGCGCAGGACGCCGTCTGCTTCGTGGTCGGCAATGCGACCCAGACCGCGAACTTCTACCAGCTCGCGCTCGGCATGGAGCTCGAGGCCTACCGCGGCCCCGAGACCGGCCACCGCGAATCCAAGACCTATGTCCTGCGCAGTGGCTCCGCGCGCTTCGTCTTCACCGGCGGTGTCACCCCCGACAGCCCCGTGCTCGAGCACCACCGCAGGCACGGCGACGGCGTCGTCGACCTCGCGATCGAGGTGCCCGACGTCGACAAGTGCATCAACCACGCGCGCAAGATGGGCGCTACCGTGCTCGTCGAGCCGCACGACGAGTCCGACGAGCACGGCACCGTCCGGCTCGCGGCGATCGCGACGTACGGCGAGACGCGCCACACCCTCGTCGACCGCTCCCGCTACAGCGGCCCCTACCTGCCCGGCTTCGTCGCCCGGGAGTCGACGGTGGTCCGTCGCGAGGGGCACCCCAAGCGCCTCTTCCGGGCCATCGACCACTGCGTCGGCAACGTGGAGATCGGCAAGATGGACGAGTGGGTCACCTTCTACAACAAGGTGCTCGGGTTCACGAACATGGCGGAGTTCATCGGCGACGACATCGCCACCGACTACTCCGCGCTCATGTCGAAGGTCGTCGCGTCCGGCAACCACCGTGTGAAGTTCCCGCTCAACGAGCCGGCGATCGTGAAGAAGAAGTCGCAGATCGACGAGTACCTCGAGTTCTACGACGGCGCGGGCTGCCAGCACATCGCGCTCGCGACCAACGACATCCTGCGCTCGGTCGACATCCTGCGCGACAACGGCATCCAGTTCCTCGACACGCCCGACTCCTACTACGACGACCCCGAGCTGCGTGCTCGCATCGGCGAGGTCCGGGTGCCGATCGAGGAGCTGAAGAAGCGCAAGATCCCGGTCGACCGCGACGAGGACGGCTACCTCCTGCAGATCTTCACCAAGCCCATGGGCGACCGGCCGACGGTGTTCTACGAGTTCATCGAGCGCCACGGCTCCCCGGGCTTCGGCAAGGGCAACTTCAAGGCGCTCTTCGAGGCGATCGAGCGCGAGCAGGACGCGCGGGGAACCTCTGAGCGTCACGCTGGCGGTCTCATGGCCCAGCGGATGGTGCCGGTGGCGAGCGTGCCGAGCATCTTGACCACGGTCCGCTCGGAGACGGGCAGCCGGGGGAGGCGCAGCGGCAGCCGCGTCCAGCGCGGCATCAGCGCGACGCCGGCGGCCATCAGCACGCCGTAGGCCGGGCGGGCGGCGAGCGGCAGGTCGGGGTGCAGCACCGGGAACCTGACCGCCGCGCGCCTCGTCGGTGGCGCGCAGCTCGGGCCGGAAGTCGTCCAGCACCTCGCGGAGCTCGGCCACCGTCCGTGGGGGATGGAGCACCCCCAGTCTTGTGGCGATCTCGGCTGCCTGCGCTACATAGGCGTCGCACCCGGCTGCGTCGAGCGGGCGGGCGCCGTACGTCTGGTGCGCGAGCAGGAAGCTGTCGACCTCGGCCGCGTGCACCCACGCCGGGAGGTGCGCGTCGGACGCGGCATAGGGAGTGCCGTCCGGCATCGTCCCGGTCATCCGCTCGTGGATGGTGCGTACGGCGCGCACCGACTGCTCGGCGTGCTCGGCGGTGCCGAAGGTGGTGACCGCGAGGAAGTGGCTCGTGCGCGCCAGCCGGCCCCACATGTCGCCGCGGTAGCCGGAGTGGTCGGCGACCGCCTGCATCGCGGCCGGGTGCATGGTCTGGAGCAGGATCGCGCGGATACCGCCGATGAACATGGCCGCGTCGCCGTGGACGCGGACGATCTCGGAGTCGCGGTCGAACCAGCGCGGTCCGGGCGTGCCGTGGATGCGCTCGCGGTGCTTGGGCCCTTCCGGCCCGGCCACGCGCGCGAACAGCTCCCGGCCAAGTCGCGTCCGCAGGGATGCCATGCCTCGACACTACGAGGTCTGGCAGGCTGGGAGCCATGATGATCCGTCCGGCGGAGCTCGCCGCGATCAAGGCCGGCACCGTCGATCTCGCGTTCCGGCGCTGGGCCAAGCCGCGCGTCGTGATCGGCACCCGGATGCGCACGTCCGTCGGGCTGCTGGAGGTCACCTCGGTCGAGAAAGCCGGGCGGATCACCGCGGAGGATGCCCGTCGCGCGGGTGCCCCGTCCCTGAAGGCGCTTCGCGAAGCCCTCGCGGCCCGCCCCGACGACCCGGCCCGGCGCATCGGTCTCGCCTACGCCGGCCCGGATCCCCGTGAAGCGCTCCGCGAGGCGATCCCGACCGCCCACGAGCTCGCCGAGATCAACGCGCCCGGCGAGGCTGGACGGCGCTTCGGCGTACGGCGCCCTGGACCCGCGAGACTCTGGACCTGATCGACCTCAACCCGACCGTGCGGGCGCCCGACCCGGCCGCGCAGGTCGGCCGGGAGACGGCGGACTTCAAGAAGGACGTCCGCAAGCTCAAGGAGCTCGGGCTGACCGAGTCGCTGGCCATCGGCTACCTGCTGTCACCGCGCGGTGAGGCGGTCGTCGATGCCGGGCTGCCCCAGCCGCGCGGAACGCGCACCGCGCGAGACCGGGACGCCCTTGCCGCGCACCATCGGTGCGCCCGCGACGCGAGCCCTGCGCAGCGTGGGGATCACCACGCTGGAGGGAGTCGCGTCGTTGAGCGAGGCGGAGCTCGCGGCGATGCACGGTGTCGGACCGATCGCGATCGACCGGCTGGGCGAAGCGCTCGCCGAGCAGGGCTCCGGCCTCGGCCCGGTCGTCGGTCAGGACGACAGGAAGGCCTGAAGCCCCGCAAGGTCGTCGGTGTTGATGTGGTCGACCCCTGCGTCTCGCAGCACCTGCCACAGCGACTCCCGGTTGGGCAGGTCAGCGTCAGGCGTGGCCCAGAACCGGACCCGGTAGCCCGCCGCGTGCGCCTGCGCGACGATCGCGTCGAGCTTGGCGCGTTCGGCCTGTGGCATCGGCCCGACACCCTGCCGGGTGAAGTGCTTGGTCCAGTTGTCGCTCACCAGCGGCATCACGCCTGCGGGCAGTCCCGATCCGAGGTTCGCGAGGCGCCCGTCGAAGCCGGCGAAGCGCTTCTTCTGCGACTGCATGAACGCGAGGTCGCGGTTGCCACTGATGACCGCATCGACGGCGCGCTGCTTGGTGGTGCCGTGCTGGAAGCGGGTGATGGTGTCCTCGTGCGCTGCGAGCGCGGAGGTGGACAGCGTCGTACGTCGGACCGGCGGCGCTCTTGACGTCGATCAGCAGCTGGAAGGTGCCGTCCCAGTCGGGGGTACACCGAGCCGCCGTTGTCGGCCGCGATCTTCGCCAGCGGCTCGAGGTAGAGCGACTCCAAGGTCCGTCCGGGCTCGACGTCGGCGAGGTCGTGGGCGACGAGCAGCTCTCCATCGACCAGCCAGACGTCGGCCTCGACCGAGGTGAACCCGTGGTCGAGAGCGTCGAGCAGTGGACGCTCGTGCTCGTAGTCGTTGTGGGCGTGGGCCTGCTGGAGGGGGCGGCGGCCGGGGCCTCGGCCGTGGCGGAGGTGGCCGGCGAGGCCGTGGGGCCGACGAGCGCGACGCCCGCCAGCAGGGCCGGTGCGACCGGGGCGGTGAGGATCCGAGGAGTCATGTCCTGAGTCGACCGAGCGCGGCTGGCGAGCAGGTGGCTACACGGTGGCAGCGTGGTGCACGCCGGATGGCCGGTGTGGGTGCCTCAGTGCGCGAGCAACCCGATGCCCAGGGCCGGCCATGACCACGGCGATGCCGGAGTCGAGCACCCGCCGGGCCGACGGGCGGGCGAAGACCCCGCGCAGGGCGCGGGCACCGAAGCCGAGCGTGGGGAACCAGATCGCGCTGGCCGTGAGTGCGCCGGCGCAGAACCACCAGCGCTGGTCACCGAAGCTGTTGGCGACGGTGCCGAGCATGAGGATGGCGTCGAGGTAGAAGTGCGGGTTCAGCCGGGTCAGGGCCGGGGTGAGGAGCACCGCGCGGCGCACGGTCATCGTCGTTCCTGACCCCGCGGACAGGCCGGTCGGGCGCCGGGCTCGCATCGCCGACTGGACGCCGAACGCCGGGAGGTAGAGCCCACCACCGATCTGGGCGATCGGCAGGACCGACGGCCAGCGCTCGAGCACGACGCCGAAGCCGGCCACCCCGACGGAGATCGCGAGCGCGTCGGAGAGCATGCACACGACGATGATCGGCAGGACCCGCTCGCCGCGGATGCCCCGGCGCAGGACGAAGGCGTTCTGCGCGCCGACGGCGACGATCAGGGCGAAGCCGGTGGCCACACCGGTGACGAAGATGCTCAACATGCGTCCAACGCTAGGTGGGGATCGATCTTCAATCCAGCGAAGTATTCTGAGGAATCATTAGACTCTCTAATTATGAGAGACGTCACCCAGATCGACCCCGTGGCCCTGCGCACCACGGCGACCGCCGTGCGGCTGGGGACGTTCGAGGCCACGGCTCGCGAGCTGCACGTCACGCCCTCCGCGGTGAGCCAGCGGATCAAGGCGCTGGAGACCCACGTGGGTCGCGTCCCGGTCCACCGGATCAAGCCGCTGGAGGCGACCGAGGCGGGCAGTGCTGGTCCGGCTGGCGGCGCAGACCGAGCTGCTGGAGCGCGAGGCGGTGGCCGAGCTGCTCGAGGGGGAGGAACCCGACGAGGACGACCCGTTCGTCGCCGTACCGATTGCTGTCAACGCGGATGCCCTCTACACTGGCTCATCGATGCCCTCGTCTCCGTGCAGTCGGCGCACCGCGTCACCTTCGAGGTCGTCCGCGAGGACCAGTCGCGCACCACCGAGCGCCTGCGTCGAGGCGACGTGATGGCGGCCGTGACCTCCGACCCGAGGCCGGTGCCCGGCTGTCGCGTGGTGCGGCTCGGGTCGATGCGCTACCGCGCCGTCGCCACGCCCCCCGGCTCGAGGACCACCTGCCCGACGGCCCCGTCCCGGCCGCGCTGGGCCGGGCTCCGATGATCGCGTTCGACCGCAACGACACCTTGCAGCACGACTTCCTGCGCAAGGTCACGCGCCGGCACTTCACTCCGCCGGTCACGTGGATCCCGTCCGTGGGGGAGTTCGACACCGCCGTACGCCGCGGCATGGGCTGGGGGATGATCCCCGAGGCGCAGGTGCGCGCTGACCTCGACAAGGGCCGTCTCGTCGAGATCGTCCCCGGTCGCCACTCGGACGTGCCGCTGTTCTGGCAGCACTGGCGCCTCGAGTCGCCGTTGATGGCCGACCTGACCGCAGCCATCACCGAATCGGCGCGCGGCTGGCTGGGCTGAGGCTCAGAGCACCTTGGAGAGGAACGCCCTGGGTGCGCTCGTGCTGAGGGTTGCCCGGGACCTCGCGAGGATCACCTTCCTCGACGATGACTCCGCCGTCCATGAAGACCAGCTTGTTGCCGACCTCGCGGGCGAAGCCCATCTCGTGGGTGACGACCATCATCGTCATACCCTCGGAGGCGAGGTCCTTCATGACGGCGAGCACGTCGCCGACCAGCTCGGGGTCGAGCGCCGAGGTCGGCTCGTCGAACATCATCATGTCGGGGTCCATGGACAGCGCCCGGGCGATCGCGACGCGCTGCTGCTGCCCGCCGGAGAGATGTGCCGGGTAGGCGTCCTCGCGGTCGGCCAGTCCGACCTTCTCGAGGTTCTTGCGGGCGACCTCGATCGCCTCGGCCTTCTTGCGTCCCTTGACCTTCTCCCGGGAGATGGTGAGGTTGCTGCAGCACGGTCATGTGCGGGAACAGGTTGAACTGCTGGAAGACCATGCCGATCCGCGAGCGCAGCCTGTCGATGTCGGCGTCGGGATCGGTGATCTCGTCGCCCTCGACGAAGATCTTGCCGCTCGTCGGGATCTCCAGCAGGTTGACGCAGCGCAGCAGGGTGGACTTGCCCGAGCCGCTGGGGCCGATGACGCAGACGACCGGCCGTTGCCGACGTGGAAGTCGATGCCCTTGAGCACCTCGTTGTCGCCGAAGTACTTGTGCAGGTCCCGGACGTCGATCGCGGCGCCGCGTCGATCGGAGGCAGTGTGGGTGGTGGTCATCAGCGGGCCCTCTCCGAGCGGCTCTCCATGCGGCGGACGACGATCGACAACGGCACCGTGATCAGCAGGTAGCACAGGGCGATCACGATGATCGGGGTCAGGTTGGAGGCGGAGTTCATGCCTTCCCGGCCGAACTTGGTGAGCTCGTAGCCAGAGAGGGAGAGCCCGAGGATGTAGACCAGCGACGAGTCCTTCGTGAGCAGGATCAGCTCGTTGGTCAGCGGCGGCAGGATGATCCGGAACGCCTGCGGGACGACCACGTGGATCATCGCCTGCCCGTGCGACTGGCCGAGCGAGCGGGCGGCCTCCATCTGACCCTTGGGCACGGCTCGGATGCCGGCCCTGATCGTCTCGGCCATGTAGGCACCCCCGACCGGGCCCGGGGCCGGGGGTGACGACGCCGAGGTTGCCGAACGGGATCTCGTAGGCCGGGAAGGCCAATCGGAAACCGACGCTCAGGGCGATGAAGACGACCGGGGCGGGGAGACCACGGAAGAGCTCGATGACGGCCGTCGCGATCCATCGGTAGGGGCCGACGCTCGAGAGGCGCATCAGTGCCGGGGAACAGGCCGAGGGCCAGTCCGAAGGTGAAGCCGCACGCGGTGTAGATGATGGTGTTCTTCAACGCGATGGTCAGGACGCGGGGAACTGCTCCTTGACCAGCTCCCAGTTCCAGAACGCGCTGGATCTGGCCCCAGTCCGCGAGGAATGCGATCGCCACCAACACGGCGACGAGGACGGCGTACTGGACGTAGCGCCACCGGGCGGCGCGCTGGCGGGGACTCGCCATGGGTCAGGTCACCTTCTTCGACGGGGCGGCGGGGAAGGGACGATCAGCTGGGCGGGGCAGTGCCGAACCACTCCTCGTAGACCGCGTCGTACTCGTCGCTCGCGATGCCCTCGTTGATGGCGGCGAGCAGCTCGTCGTTGCCGTCCTTCTTCACCGAGAAGCCGTATTCCTCGCCGGTCTGGAACTCCGTGACGACCTCGACCTCGGGGTTCTCGCTGACGAAGTAGTTGAGCAGGCCGTTGTCGTTGACGCCGGCGTCGACCGGCCGGTCAGGACCGCCTGCTGCATCAGGGAGGAGTCCTCGTAGGAGATGACCTCGGTGTCCTTGGGTGCGTTCTCGCGGACGTACTCCGCGCCGGTCGTGCCGTCCTGCACCGCGACCTTCTTGCCCGCGAGGTCCTCGAGCGAGGTGATGCCCGCGCCGGTCTTGGTCATGAGGGCCCGGGTGGCCTTGAAGTAGGGGTCGGTGAAGTCCATGACCGCCTCACGCTCGGGGTTGATCGTCATGGCCCCGGCGCCCACGTCGCACTGGCCGCTGTTGAGTGCCTCGCCCGTCGTGATCGTCTCCCACGCGACGTCGAGGACCTCGGTCTCGAGCCCCTCGTTGTCGGCGGCGATCTCCAGCACCGCGGGGTCGAAGCCGACGACCTCACCGCCCTCGGTGAACTCGGAACGGCTCGTATGGCAGGTGCGTGCAGATGGTCAGGGTGCCGTCCTTGACCAGCTCGATGCCCGACTCGGTGGTCGAGGAGGTGTCGTCCTTGGCGCAACCTGCGGCGGTCGCGGCGAGGACGAGGGCGGACAGACTTGCGGCCAGAGCTCGAGTCTTCATGCCCAGCACCATAACCCTGTTCCGCGCCATGATGTCTGCATGCCGACCCACCTCGCGTTCCTCCGGGCCATCAACCTCGGAGCGAAACGGAAGTTCCCCAAGGACGCGATCAAGGGCGCCTGCGAGAGTGCCGGCTTCACCGACGTCGAGACCTACATCAACACCGGCAACGTCCGCGTGACCTCGAGCCTCCGCTCGCGGGCCAAGATCGAGGCGGCGCTGGAGGAGGCCTTCCTCGCGGCCACCGGATTCGAGGTGCCGACGATCGTCTTCACGCGGGCGGAGCTCGCCCAGATCGGCAGGGATGCCGAGGAGCTGTACGCCGAACGCGAGCTGTCGCGCCACTACGTGCTGCTCCTCAAGGAGCCCGTGGCCGACCCCGCGGCAGTCGAGGCGTTGTCGACCGACGACCACCGGGCCGTGGTGCGGGGCCGCGCCTGCCACCTCCTGCTCGGCGCGGGCTACGAGGCCGGCGGCGTCGACCCGTTGAAGGTCGAGAGGTTGATCGGCGTCGCGACGAACCGCAACTACAACGTTGTCACGACCTCGGCCAAGAAGTGGTGCTGAGCATGCATCGATCCCGGATCGCCGTCGTCATGATCGACCAGCCCGAGGAGTCCTTCGACGCCGCGGCCGGCTTCTGGGCGGGCGCGCAGGGTGCAACCCGTGCCGCAAACCCGGACCCGCCGTACGAATCTCTCCATCGGCTGCCCGGCAACGTGGCACTGGAGCTGCAGCGGACCGGGAGCGGTACGCCGCCGCGCATCCACCTCGACCTCGAGACCGACGACATCGCTGCTGAGGTGTCGCGGCTCGAGGCCCTCAGCGCGACCGTCGTCGAGCGTGCCGACGGGTGGGTGGTGATGGCCGACCCCGGTGGCCTGCTGCTGTGCGTCGTGCCCGTCTGGACCGACCGCGCCGACTTCGACCGGCACGCGACCACCCGGCCCTGACGCGGGAAACGCCCAGTTGGTGAGCCCTTGCCACCGCGTGTGTCACGATGGCGACCGTGTCAGCCGCAAGCCCCGTCGAGGTCGATCCGACCCTCACCCCCGACGAGATCACGTTCCTCGCCAAGCCGTGGGTGACGATCGTGTGGAACGACCCGGTCAACCTGATGTCCTACGTCAGCTACGTCTTCCGGAAGTACTTCGGCTACTCCGAGGCGAAGGCCGACAAGCTGATGCTCGAGGTGCACAACGACGGGAAGTCCGTGGTCTCCACCGGCACCCGCGAGGAGATGGAGCGCGACGTGCAGGCGATGCACGAATACGGGCTGTGGGCGACCATGGAGAAGGCGACCTGACGTGGGGGCCTTCACCCGCCACCGGACCTCTCGCCTGATCATCGCCAACTTCACCGGCTTCGAGGCAGACCTGCTGCGCTCGCTGGCCTCGCAGATCGTCGAGCTGCTCCGCAACGAAGCCGCGGTGCCGGACGACTCGCGTGACCCGTTCGAGGCGATGATGGACTTCTCCGGGCCAACCAGCGAGCCGGAGGACCCGGTGCTGCAGCGGCTGTTCCCGACTGCCTACACGGAGGACCCGGAGGCCGCGTCGGAGTTCCGCCGCTTCACCGAGGGCAGCCTGCGCGACGGCAAGGCCGCGGCCGCCATCGCGATCATCGACTGCCTCGAGGAGGCCGGGCTGCCGCCCGAGCTCGAGGAGGACGGGCTGATGATCGACGTCGAGCTCGATGAGCCGACCGCCGAGACCTGGATGCGGTCGTTCACCGACATCCGCCTCGCCCTCGCCACCCGGCTCGGTGTCGAGGAGGACGACGAGGAGTTCTGGTACACCCTCGACGACGACGATCCGCGCGCCCGGGCGCACGACATCTACGAGTGGGTCGGGTTGCTGCAGGAGACGATTGTCGAGGCACTGATCGCGTGAGCAGGATCGCGCTGGGAATCATCGGACTCGGCGCCATGGGCACCGAGATGCTGCGCGTGGCGTGCGAGCACGCCGATCACGACGTGCGGATCGCCGCAGATCCTGACCCCGGCGCACGGCTGCGTGCGGCGTCGGCGCACCCGGGCGTCACGGTCGTCGCCGACGCGGCGGAGCTCTTCGACGAAGGTCTCGACGCGATCTACATCGCCACTCCACCCCGCTTGCACGCCGACCTCGCGACCCGAGCGCTCGATGCGGGAATGGCCGTCTTCTGCGAGAAGCCGCTGGCGATCGACCTTGCCGACGGGGAGCGCATGGTCGCGGCAGCCCAGCATGGTCCAGCCACGGGACTGAACTTCGCCCTCTCTGATCGCGCCGCCGTGCTCGAGGTGGAGCGCGCGATCAGGGCCGGCGAGCTGGGCGAGGTGGTCTCGGTCGAGATCCGACTCGCCTTCCCGCAGTGGCCGCGCGAGTTCCAGCAGGACGCGACGTGGCTCGCGCACGGCCGAGGGCGGATTCCTGCGAGAGGTCTTCTCGCACTTCGCCTATGTCACCGACAGGCTTGTCGGCGAGCTCACGCCCGTGTGGTCATCGGTCACGCGACCGGGCGACGGCGATGGCAGTGAGACCTCGGCGACAGCCGTGTTCCCGGCCGGAGGTGTGCCCGTGCGCGTCTGGGCCGAATCGGGCAGCGCCCGGCCGGAGACCTACGAATGGACGGTCCACGGCACCGATCGCTCCTATCGCCTGACCGATTGGGGCGACCTCGCGGTGTCGACCGGCAGCGCCTTCGAGCCGATCGAGGCTCCGGGTGAGCGCGGCAGCGAGCACACTCGCCTGAGTGCGTTCGCTGTCGCCGTACGCGACGGGGGATCTCCCAACATGGCCGACTTCGCCGCCGGGCTCCGTGTGCAGCGGGTGGTCGAGGGTTGGTTGGCCGGATGAGCCCCATCCCCGACTTCATCGTCGAGATGCGCGAGCTGATCGGCCACCACCCGCTCTGGCTGCCCGGCGTCACCGCGGTCATCACCCGCGGCGACGGGCACGTGCTGCTGGTCAAGCGCGCCGACAACGGCGCCTGGACGCCCGTCACCGGCATTGTCGACCCCGGCGAGGAACCGGCGATCGCGGCGGCGCGCGAGGCCCCGGAGGAGACCGGCGTCGTCATCACCGTCGACCGGCTCGCCACCACGACCGTGCTGCCCGAGCTGACCTATGACAACGGTGATCGCGCGGCCTACCTCGACCTCACGTTCGCCTGCACCTGGGTGAGCGGGGAGGCCTACGTCGCCGACGACGAGTCCACCGACGTGCGCTGGTGGCCCATCGACGACCTTCCGCCGATGTCGCCGCACATGGCGAGCCGGATGGAGGCGGGGCTCTCCGACGAGCGCGAAGCCCGCTTCATCGGGAAGTTCGTGCCCGAACAGGGGCCTGTGCCGTTGCGCCCGGACGTCCCCGTGTTCGGCGTGACGTCCTGTGCAGCGGGATGGGTGGGCGTGCTCCTCGGGCCAGAAGGTCGCCCAACCGTGCACGTCGCCGCCAGCATCGCCGACCCGGTGGAACTGGTCCGCGAGTCGAGCGACCCGGAGCTGGTGCAGGTCCACGAGGGCAAGCCCTTGAGCCGCGACGACCTGCTCGCGCAGGGCCTGACCGCCCCTGCCCGGTTCGCGGGCGCGGGGTTCACCGAGGACGAGCTGCTCGACGCGTGCGCCGCGGTGTGCGCCGCAGCCGCGCTTCGGCATACCCACTGAACTTCCACTCGCTCGGGTGGAACTTCAGGCCCGCTTCAGCCGCCCCACGCTCAGCGGCCGATGAACTTCCACTCGCACGAGTGGAACTTCAGGGGGTGGCGGCACCTCGCGTCGTACGGCGCAGGGTGGCTGCGATCTGCCGCCACCGTCATCTGGCCGCTCGGTCGCGCTGCGGCCCTCCGCGTCTGAGACGCGGTCGGGCCGCCTCGGTCCCGCCGCCTACCCTTGACCCGTGTTGACCATTGACCAAGCGACGTACGACGTGATCGTCGCGCACGCGAAGCGCGACCATCCCGACGAGGCCTGCGGCATCGTCGCCGGGCCCGAGGGCAGCGACCGGCCCGAGCGGTTCATCGAGATGGTCAACGCCGCGGGGAGCCCGACGTTCTACGAGTTCGACTCGACGGACCTGTTCCAGCTCTACAAGGACATGGACGAGCGCGACGAGGAGCCGGTGGTCATCTACCACTCGCACACCGCGACCGAGGCATATCCGAGCCGCACCGACATCGGCCTCGCAGGCAGAGCCCAACGCGCACTACGTGCTGGTCAGCACGCGCGAGCACGGGAATAACGACGGCCCGGTCGAGTTCAGGTCCTACAGAATCATCGACGCTGTCGTGACCGAGGAAGACGTCACGATCACGCCCAAGGAAGAGAGCATCTGATGGCCATCGAGGTCCGCATCCCCACCATCCTTCGTACCTACACCGACGGCGCCAAGGCGGTCGAGGCCAACGGTGCCACGCTGACCGCGCTCATCGACGACCTCGAGGGCAACCACCCGGGTCTGCGGGATCGCCTCCTTGAGAACGGCGACCTGCGCCGCTTCGTCAACGTCTACATCAACGACGAGGACGTCCGCTTCATCGGCGGCCTCGAGGCGGAGCTCGCCGACGGCGACCGGGTCGTCGTGCTCCCGGCGGTTGCGGGCGGATGACCCGCTTCGACAGCCTGCTGGAGTCCGTCGGCGGCACCCCGCTGATCGGGCTGCCGCGGTTGTCGCCGAGCCCTGATGTCCGCATCTGGGCCAAGATGGAGGACCGCAACCCGACCGGCTCCATCAAGGACCGGCCCGCGCTCAAGATGATCGAGCAGGCCGAGAAGGATGGGACGCTGCGCCCCGGCGCCACCATCCTCGAGCCGACCAGCGGCAACACCGGCATCTCGCTGGCCATGGCCGCCAAGCTCAAGGGCTACCGCATCGTCTGCGTGATGCCGGAGAACACCTCCGAGGAGCGTCGCCAGCTGCTGCGCATGTGGGGCGCCGAGATCGTGTCCTCGCCGGCAGCGGGCGGCTCCAACGAGGCCGTCCGCGTCGCCAAGAAGATCGCCGGCGAGCACCCCGACTGGGTGATGCTCTACCAGTACGGCAACGACGCCAACGCCCTCTCGCACGAGCAGGGCACCGGCCCCGAGATCCTCGCCGACCTGCCCGAGATCACCCACTTCGTCGCCGGCCTCGGCACGACCGGCACCCTCATGGGCGTCTCGCGCTACTTCCGCTCCGCCAAGCCGGACGTGAAGATCGTCGCAGCCGAGCCGCGCTACGGCGAGCTCGTCTACGGCCTGCGCAATCTCGACGAGGGCTTCGTGCCCGAGCTCTACGACGCGACGCTGATCGACTCGCGTTTCTCGGTCGGCCCCCGCGACGCCGTACGCCGCGTGCGTGAGCTGCTCGAGCTCGAGGGCATCTTCGCCGGCATCTCGACCGGCGCGATCCTGCACGCCGCGCTGGGCCGGGCCGCCAAGGCCGTCAAGGCGGGGAGCGCGCCGACATCGCGTTCGTCGTCGCCGACGGCGGCTGGAAGTACCTCTCCACCGGCGCCTACGAAGGCACCGTCGACGAGGCGGAAGACCGGCTCGACGGCCAGCTCTGGGCCTAGTAAGACCTTTCTCATCCGCGCCTCACCGAGCGCTCACGCATCGCCGAGATGGTGGTCGTCGACGCGCTCGGGCGCAGATGAGGAGAACCCTTCATGACTACGATCCTTCTGGTGGCCTTCGATGCGCTGGCCATCTCGGTGCTGGCCTACGGCATCTACTTCATCCGGCACCGCCGCCGGGACATGCTCATCGCCTACGTCGCGCTCAACGTCGGCATCATGGCCGTCACTCTGGTCCTCGCCAACGCCACCGTCGCCGCCGGGTTGGGGCTCGGACTGTTCGGGGTCCTGTCGATCATCCGGCTGCGTTCCAACGCGCTGACGCAGGAGGAGGTGGCCTACTACTTCGCCTCCTTGGCCCCGGGACTGATTGCCGGCCTGCAGCCGAACCCTGCCCAGGTGGCACCGTTGGTGGGCTCGCTGATCGTGGTGGTCATGTTCGTCGCAGATCACCCGCGCCTGTACGCACTCAACCGGCAACAGACGGTCACCCCGGATGCGGCGATCGCGAACGAGGCGGCGCTTGCACATCACCTCGACGGCCTGCTGGGCGCGGACATCCAGAGGTTCATCGTCGTCGAGCTCGACCTCGTGCGCGACGTGACCATCGTCGATGTGCGCTATCGATTGCGGCCGGAATGCCATGAGCTGGACTCGCTGTCGATGGCCCCGCGAGAGGTCGTGCGAGGTCCTGACGAGGTCGTGTCGGCCGGTGGCGTCCGGTGAGCGACCGCGCGCGGCCATGCGCCGGGGCGCCGCGCAGCTCGCCCCGATCACGCTGGGTGAGGTGCTCGCGGTGGCCGAGCTGCAGAGCCGGGTCGACCGGAAGTACCTCGTCACCCCGGACCGGTTCGACGAGTTCGTGCGAGCGTGTGGGGACACCCTGCGGGTGCTGGAGATCGACGGACTCCGCGACTTCCGTTACGAGTCCGTCTACTTCGACACTCCCGATCTCAAGGCATACCACCAGTCGGCCACCGGTCGCCGCAGCAAGTTCAAGGTCCGCACCCGCACCTACGTCGACTCCGCGACGTGCATGCTGGAGGTCAAGACCGAGGGTGGCCGCGGCGAGACGGTGAAGACCCGGATGCCCTACCCGCTCGAGGGCCGCGAAGCACTCGACGACGAGGCGGGCGAGTTCGTCGACGAACGCGTGCACCTCGACGGCGGCGCGGGGGAGCTCGAACCCGTGCTCCGCACCCGCTACGCGCGGCAGACCCCGGTGAATCTGGCCGAGGGCTCGAGAGTCACGTGCGACGCTCGCCTGGTGTGTACGGCGCCGGGCGGCCAGACAGCACGCATGGACAGCCACGTGCTGATCGAGATCAAGTCGCTCGGCGGTGCGACCACCGCCGATCGGGTGCTGTGGTCGATGGGGGAGAGGCCCGTGCCGATCAGCAAGTACTGCGTCGGCATGGCGATGGTGCGACCCCATCTGTCGGCGAACCGATGGAACCGGACCCTGCGGCGCTACTTCGACTGGGAGCCCGAGCGCGCACCCCCGGTGGGGGTCGGAGCATGAGCCCGTCGCCGCGCAGGCTCACCCGATCCGTCGCGCTGGTGGCCAGCCCTGGTCCTGATCCCGGCCGCCCCCTGCCCGGCCGCGTCACTGAGTGGGGCGGCCCCGGCCGTTCCGGCGGAGGCGGCGCGACCGTCGACCGAGAGGTCGCTGCCCACGGTGCACATCCGGGTCGGCGGCCGGATCCACGACGACAGGACCACGGCCCGCCCGGTGCTGCGCAAGGGCAACCGCACCACCTTCCGTGGGTCGATCGACATCGAGCTGCGAGGCCAGTCGTCGCGGCGCTTCCCGAAGAAGTCCCGGAGCTTCGAGCTGCAGGATCGTGCCGGTGACAACCGGGATGCCCGGCTCCTCGGCATGCCTGCCGACGACGACTGGGTGCTGTATGCGCCGTACAGCGAGAAAACGCTCATGCGCAACGTGCTCGCCTACGCGACGGCACGCAGCATGGGCCGCTACCGCCAGCCGCACCCGGTTCGTCGAAGTGGTTCTCAACGGTCGCTACCACGGGGTCTACGTGCTGATGGAGAAGCTGAAGCTCCACGACCAACGGGTGCGGGCCGACCGGGCGTCGGGGCGGCTCCTCGAGTGGACGTCCTTCGACAAGCTCGCCGGCGAGGACAAGCCCTTCCGGCTGACGGAGGCCAACGTGCCCGTGCTCCACAACGACCCCGAGCGCGATGAGCTCGGCCGGCAGGAGCGCGCGGACGTGAGGCGCAGCCTGCAGGCCGCCGACCGCGCCATCCACGGGCCCCCCGGACGGACGCGGTGTCCGGCTGGCGCCCCCACCTCGATGAGTCGGCGGCAGTCGACTACGTGCTGGTCAACGAGCTCTTCAAGAACCGGGACGCGTTCTACTCGAGCACCTACCTGACCGGGTCCGCGGGGTCGCCCCGGGTGCTCGGCCCGGTCTGGGACTTCGACATCTCGTCCGGCAACGACTTCCGGGGCGCGGCACGGTTCCCGCGCGGATCCATGCTCGCCGACCGTCCATGGGTCGAGCGCCTGTACGCCGACCCGGCCTTCGTCTCGGCCCCGGCTGCGCGTTGGCAGGAGCTCCGCGCTGGTGGCCTCCGCGAGGAGCTGCTCGGATCCGTGGCCGGCAACGCCCGCACGCTGCGGTCGACCGGCGCTGCGGAACGCAACTTCCGGCGCTGGCCGGTGCTCGGCAAGCGCAGGTGGCCCAACCCGCCGTCCGCGACCGAGCGGGAGACGTACGGCCGGGAGGTCCGGGCCCTGCGCAGGTGGTTGGAGACGCGGATCGCCCGGCTGGACGAGCACGTCGATGAGTTGTCGCCGGCGTCCTAGTCTGAGCCCGTGCCCGGGACCGTGTTCCTTGTCGTGCTGTGTCTCGTGCTCGTCGCCGCGCCCCGCGGGCGGCCCTCGTGCTGCCGTCGCTGACCAACACCGAGGCGCCGGTGATCAGCGGCACGGCGAGGGAGGGCCAGTCCTCCGGGCCCACCCGGGCCGATGGTCACCCCAGCGCACGGAGACGCGCTACCGCTGGCTGCGCGACGGCGAACCGATCGCCCGGGCGCGCGAGCGGTCCTACCGCCTGACCGCGCTCGACGTCGGGACCGGGGGTCTCGGTCGAGGTCCGCGTCCGCGCGGACGGCCATGCGTGGACCGCCGCCACCGCGCAGGCGACGACCGGGGTCGACTACCGCACCCCGGTGAGAAGGACCGTCACCTACGACGTCACGACTCGCGGTCGGATCAGCACCAGTGTCGCGATCTTCAAGCGCCGGGCGCAGGAGACGTACGGCGACGCGCGGGGCTGGCGAGCGGGCGGCATCGCCTTCCGGCAGGTCGAGAGGGGAGGCGACTTCTCGCTCGTCCTCGCGGAGGCGTCGACCCTGCCGTCCTTCGGCGCCGAGTGCTCGACGTACTGGTCATGTCGGGTCGGTCGCTTCGTGGTGATCAACCGGGACCGTTGGAAGTTCGCCTCGCCGGCGTGGAACCGGGCACGGGCCGGGCTGCGCGACTACCGGCACCTCGTGGTCAACCACGAGACCGGCCACTGGCTCGGCCACGGGCACCGTGGTTGTCCCGGCGCGGGTCAGCCGGCGCCGGTGATGATGCAGCAGTCGAAGGCTCTCGACGGCTGCCGGTTCAACCCGTGGCCGACGCCGGCTGAGCGGTGAACGCGATCAGGTCCCGGGCCCGGTTGTGCTCGCTGTCGGGGAACGGCCGGCAGCTCGAGCAGGTCCAGCGCGAGGTTGGCCACGTCACCGTTGCGGATCGGCGAGTCGGCGTACGTCGTCTGCGTTCGCCCCGGGGCCGAGTAGGTGGGGTTGATCGCATAGAGGTTGGCGCCGCGGGCGACGTCGGGACCCCAGACCATGAAGGGGACCGTGTAGTTGGCCGGCCGGTTGGGAGCGCGGTGGCTGGCGCCGCGGCCGCCGTGGTCGGACGTGAGGATGATCGCGGTGTGCCCGGCCAGCGTGGGCGACGCCTTGACCGCGCGCAGGACCCGGCCCACGAGGCGATCGGTTGCGGTGACGGCCCGGAGGTAGCCCGGGCCCATGAAGCCCGTGGCGTGACCGGCGACGTCTGGCGCCGACAGGTGCAGGAAGCGGAAGCTGCGGGTCTCGTTCGTCAGGTCACCCGGGAAGTTCGCCACGAGCGCCTTGTTGTTCTCGACGATCACGTCGGCGTCGATCGCCTCGGGCCACGAGCGCTCCCACAGCGAGAACTTCGTCTTGCTCGCGAAGTAGGCGGTGTCGCCGCCGGCGTCGTGGACCACGTTGAAGACGGACGAGACGTCGTGACCGGCCGCGGCCTGGACCGTCGCGGGTGTGCGCCGGTCGTCGTTCCGAGTCACACCGTGCCCGCCGGTCGCGGCCTCGATCCGGCGACCGGTGACCATGCCGGTGTGGTTGGGCAGTGTGTCGGTCAGCTCGAGCTCGGTGCGAGCGTTGAGCGTGGTGGCGCCCTGCCGGATCAGCTTGTGCAGCGTCGGCGCGCCGCGACGACCGAGCTTGGTGATCGCGTTGGGGTTGAGGCCGTCGATGGAGATCGCGACGACCGTGTCGATGGGTCCGACCGTGTCGAGTCGACGCTCGACAGTGGGACGCGCGGCGTCCGGACCGTCGCTGGCGGCGGCGCAGGCGATGCCGCCCGAGAGTGAGACGGTCAGGGCGGACAGGACGACTCCGAGGCGATGCATGCGCCAACCCTAAGCCTCGATCCACCGATGAACTTGGGGTTGTGAGCGCGTCGTGAAGTGAGAATGCCCTTACGTGCTGGGAAAATCGGACTTCTTCAGGGTCCCAATTCCACCAAGTACGAAGGGCATCTCGTAGATGCAACTTTGCCACACGTCGGCCGCGACCTCAGCGGTGTTCGACGATCCGAATCTCGTGTCGTCCGCCGGGTTGGTCCCGGTCCTGACTCTCGCCCGGTCCGCCGGGCTCCGAGAACTCGCTCACACGCATCTGAGCGTGCCGACCGACAAGGGCGCCAACGCCGGCTTGAAGGTCACCTCGCTGGTCGCCGGGATGGTCGCTGGCGCCGACTCCATCGACGACATGGCGCTGTTGCGTCACGGCGGGATGGGCCGGGTCTTCACCAACGCCTACGCACCCTCAACGCTGGGTTCGTTCTTGCGGTCGTTCACCTTCGGTCACGTCCGTCAGCTCGACGCCGTGGCCTCCCGGTTCCCGGGCCGGCTGGCAGCCCGGACCCCGCTGGTCGTCTCCTCGGCTGGCACCGCTGAGCGGGTGATGCTCGACATCGACGACACCATCATCGAGGTCCACGGCTACGCCAAGCAGGGTTCGGGCTACGGCTACTCCGGCGTCCGCGGACTCAACGCACTCCTCGCCACGGCGACCACAACCCAGTCCGCACCGGTGATCGTGGCTCAGCGACTGCGGAAGGGCTCGTGTGGTTCGCCGCAGGGGCGCGGCCGAGCTGATCGCGGACGCGTTGAAGACGGTCGCCTCGTTGTCCTCGGCCAAGGTGTTGGTGCGTGCCGACAGCGCGTTCTACGGCCACGCCACCGTTGGTGCCACGATCCGCGGCGGCGCCGATGTGTCGGTAACCGTCCGGATGGATCCCAAGGTCAAGGCGGCGATCGCCAGCATCGGTGACGATGCGTGGACTCCCATCGAGTACACCGACGCGGTCTTCGACGAGCAGACCCAGACCCGGGTCTCTCGCGCCGAGGTCTCCGAGATTGGGTTCACCGCGTTCACTTCGAAGAAGAAGGCCGAGCAGGTCCCCGGACGGCTCGTGGTGCGCCGGATCCCGGACCTCAACCCGGGCAAGAACGCAGGGCAGGAGACGTTGTTCGACACCCGGCGCTTCCACGCGTTCTTCACCACCACCGACCCGGCCGTGGCCGACACCGTGGCCGCGGACAAGACCCACCGTGGTCACGCGATCATCGAGCAGGTCCACGCCGATCTGAAGCACTCCGCGCTGGCGCACCTGCCTTCGGGCAAGTTCGCCGCCAACGCAGCCCGGCTCGTGCTGGCCGTGATGGCGTTCAACCTGACCCGAGCCGCCGCGACCCTGACCAGCCCCGGGCTGGCCAAGGCCACGACCGCGACGATCCGTCGCAAAGTCATCACGGTGCCGGCCCGGGTCGCGTCCTCCGCACGCCGGGTGACCTTGCACCTCCCGGCGCACTGGCCCCCGGGAGACAGATTGGAGCGACCTGTTCACCCGGGCCTGCGGACGCCCACCACCAACACCGACGGCCTGACCACCCCAGCCGAGACCGGCACGAAGACCAACCCTGGAACAACCCGGCAGCGAGGCCAGACGGATGGCCACGCCCACACACCCGATGACCCGTCGTCAGCGACCCCGACCAGTCAGCCCCTGCTCATCGGTGGATCGAGGCTAAGCGGGCGGTACGCCGCAGCGCGCACCACCGACCGCGCGGTGCGTCGCACCGCGCGGCCGGGACGGGTCAGTGCAACGGATCAGGCGAGAGCGGCGCGGATCGCCTCGACCGGCGTGGTCGTCGGGCGACCGATCAGCCGGGACAGGTCGCG
Source organism: Nocardioides sp. B-3 (assembly GCF_024703895.1). Taxonomy (GTDB): domain Bacteria; phylum Actinomycetota; class Actinomycetes; order Propionibacteriales; family Nocardioidaceae; genus Nocardioides. Next base: position 576,859 of record NZ_CP087968.1, on the reverse strand, counting down.
CGAGTCGGCCAGCAGCTCGCCGCGCCCCGGGCCCGGGTCGGAGTCGGCCGGGATGTCGGCGTACGGCCCGGGCAGGCCGGCGCCGACCGGGGCCGCACTCAGCTCGGCCGCGGGCAGGTCCCGGTAGGCGACAGGCCGGCCGGACTCGGCGGCCAGCGTTGCGGCGTACTCCTCGAGGGTGAACGCGACATCGCCACCGAGCTCGTGGACGCGACCGGCCCGGTCGTCGGCGACCAGTGCCGCGGCGGCCGCGGCTGCGTAGTCAGCGCGGGTGGCGGCGCTGACCCGACCCTCGCCGGCGGCGCCGAGCACGACTCCGTGCTCGAGCGCGGTGGTGGCCTGTGCCGTGTAGTTCTCGAGGTACCACGAGTTGCGCAGCAGGACGACGGGCAGACCCGATGCGGCAAGCAGCTCCTCGGTCGCGCGGTGCTCGCCGGCGAGGATCATCTGCGAGGTGTCGGCCCGGGTGACGCTGGTGTAGCCGAGCAGCTCGACGCCGGCGTCGCGCGCGGCGTCGATGACGTTGGCGTGCTGCGCGACCCGCTCACCAACGGCGCTCGAGGAGATGAGCAGGGCGCGGTCGACGCCGGCGAAGGCCTCCTTGAGGGAGGCCGGGTCGGTGTAGTCGGCGGCGCGGGTCACGACGCCGAGGGCGGCGAGGTCGGAGATGGCCGCGGTGTTGCGGGCGGTGGCGACGACGTCGGAAGCGGCCACTCCCTGCGAGAGGAGGGCCCGGACGGTGAGGCGGCCGAGCTGTCCGCTGGCGCCGGTGACGAGGTAGGTGGTCATCGTGATTCCTGTTCGTTGGAGGGCTTGTCGTCCGGCCCAACGAAGGGGAGCTCCACTAACTTCCCATTGGGTAGTACCCACTTTGAAGTAAGGTACCTACATGTTGGTGAGTAGCAATCTCCGCGAGCTCTACCCCGACGGCGTCTTCCCCGCGGCCTGCCACAGCCGGGTCCTGCTCGACCACGTGATGAGCAAGTGGGGCGTGCTCGTGCTGTTGGCCCTCTCCGAGGGAGAGCCACTGCGCTGGAGCGAGCTGCGCCGCAGGGCGCAGGGTGTCAGCGAGAAGATGCTCGCCCAGACGCTGCGCACGCTGGCCGACGACGGCCCGGTCCTCCGCGACGCCCGGCCGGTCGTGCCCCCGCACGTGGAGTACTCCCTCACCGAGCCGGGCGCGGAGCTCGCCGCACACCTCGTCCCGTTGATGCAGTGGATCGCCGGGCACGCGGGCGACAACCCGACGTCGTGACGTGTGACGGGACCGACGCCGCCGAGCGCGTGCCTTTCTCCCCGCGCAGCCCTAGCCTTGCCCAGTGCCCTCCCTCTCCCGTGAAGCCCCGATCGGGATCTTCGACTCCGGCTTCGGCGGGCTGACGGTCGCGCGGTCGGTCATCGACCAGCTGCCGCACGAATCCATCCGCTACGTCGGTGACACCGCGCGCCAGCCCTACGGCGCCAAGCCGATCAGCGAGGTCCGCGAGTACGCCCTCGAGTGCCTCGACCACCTCTACGCCGAGGGCGTCAAGGCGCTGGTCATCGCCTGCAACTCGGCGAGCGCGGCCATGCTGCGCGACGCACGCGAGCGCTACGACGTACCCGTCGTCGAGGTCATCCTGCCCGCGACCCGGCGCGCCGTCGCCGCCTCGCGCAACGGCAGGATCGGCGTGATCTGCACCCGCGCGACCGCGGAGTCGATGGCCTACGACGACGCGTTCGCCGCGGCGCCCCACGTCGAGCTCCTGACCCGCGCGTGCCCTCGCTTCGTGGACTTCGTTGAGCAGGGCGTGACCGGCGGCAGCGAGCTCATCGACGTCGCCCACGAATACCTCCAGCCGCTCGTCGACGCGGGTGTCGACACGCTCGTGCTCGGCTGCACGCACTACCCGTTGCTCACCGGCGTCATCTCGCTGGTGATGGGCGACGACGTCACCCCCGGTCAGCTCGGCCGAAGAGTGCGCCAAGGACGTCTACAAGCTGCTCGTACGCACCGACCTGATGCGCGAGGGCGGCGTGCCGACCTACTCCTTCGCCACCACCGGCAGCCCCGACGAGTTCGAGACGATCGGTCGCCGGTTCCTCGGCTCCGACCTGCTGGTCGCCTCCCAGTTCGCCGGCGGACTGTCGTGAGCGCCCGCCTCACCGTCCTCGGCTGCTCGGGCTCCTATCCCGGCCCCGAGTCGCCGGCGAGCAGCTACCTCCTCGAGGCCGAGCTGGACGGTCGCACCTTCCGGATCCTGCTCGATCTCGGCAACGGTGCGCTCGGCCACCTGCAGCGCTACGCCGACCCGCTGACCATCGACGCGGTGTTCCTGAGCCACCTGCACGCAGACCACTGCCTCGACATGTGCGGCTACTACGTCATGCGCAAGTACCACCCGACCGGCCCGCAGCCGCGCATCCCTGTGTGGGGTCCCTCGGACACCCCCGGGCGGCTCGCGCGGGCCTACGACTTGCCGCTCGACCCGGGGATGACCGAGGAGTTCGACTTCCACGCGCACGCCGGCCCCGTGCAGGTCGGACCGTTCCCGGTCGAGACCGCCCGCGTCGTCGTACACCCGGTCGACGCCTTCGCCATGAAGGTCACCGTCGACGGCCGCACCCCGGTCTACAGCGGTGACACCGGCCCCTGCCGGGAGCTGACCGACCTCGCCGCGGGCGCCGACCTGCTGCTGTGCGAGGCGTCCTTCCGTGACGGCGTCGACAACCCGCCCGACCTGCACATGACGGGCTCCGAGTGCGGCACGACCGCCACCGAGGCCGGCGTCGGCCGGCTCGTGCTCACCCACATCCCGCCGTGGCACGACGCTCAGGTCGCACTCGCCGAGGCGAAGGCCACTGGACCGGTCAGCTCGACGTCGCGGTCGCCGGGATGGTCATCGAGCTGTAGCTCAGACCAGCCCCGCGTCGTGCACGACCATCGCGATCTGCACGCGGTTGGTCGAGTCGAGCTTGTCGAAGAGCCGCGAGACGTGGGCCTTGACGGTGGGGATCGAGAGGTAGAGCTCGCCCGCGATCTCCGCGTTGCTCAGCCCACGCCCGACGCAGATCGCGACTTCGCGCTCGCGCAGCGTGAGGGTGGCCATCCGCTCCTCCGCGACCGCGGAGCGATCGAGCGGCTGGGTCAGGCGCATCTGCTCCAGCACCGTGCGGGTGACCGACGGCGAGAGGATGGCCTCGCCGTCCGCCACGCGGCGTACGGCGGTGACGATCTCGGCCGGCGGCGTGTCCTTGAGCAAGAACCCGTCGGCGCCGGCCGCGACGGCGGCGAACACGTAGTCGTCGGCCCGGAACGTCGTCAGCACGATCACGGACGGGGCCTGCGGCAGCTGCAGGAGCGCCTTGGTGGCGTCGAGACCGTTCATCACCGGCATCCGGATGTCCATCAGCACGACGTGCGGCCGTTCGCGCTCGACCATCGCCAGCGCCTCGGCGCCGTCGCCGGCCTCGCCCACGAGGACCGGGTCGGGCTGACCGCCCAGCATCAGGGCCAGCGCGGAGCGGACGAGTGGATCGTCGTCGACGACCGGGACCTTGATCGTCTTCGTCGGAGGCCGCCTCATGCGATCCACGGTATCGACCCGCGCAGCACGAACGCCGAGCCCTCGCGGCCGTGCACGAGGGTGCCGCCACGCAGCTCGGCACGTTCGGACAGGCCCACCGGGCCGAGGCCCGCTCCCGGCGCGGAGAGCGGCGGCGAACCCGAGGGGGTTGCGGATCAGCACGTCGATCCCGTGCTCGGGCGAGCCGCTGAGCGCGATGCTCACGCGGGCACCGGGCGCGTGCTTGGTGGCGTTGGTGAGCCCCTCCTGGATGATCCGGTAGAGCGCGCGCCCGACGACGTCCGGCACCGCGTCGATCGAGCGGTCCACCCGGTCGCTGAACTCGACGTGGAGACCGTGGTCGCGCGACTCACTGACCGGGGCGGCGATGTCGGCGTACGTCGGTTGCGGCCCCTCGACGAGCTCGCCGGTCACCTCGTCGCGGAGCACCCCCAGCACACCGCGCAGCTCGTTGATCGCCTCGTTGGACTTGCCCCGGATCTGTCCGAGGCCGTCGCTGGAGCTGGTCGGCCTCGAGGTCGTCGCGGAACGCGAGCGCGCCCGCCTGCATGGAGATCTGGGTGATCCGGTGTGCGAGCACGTCGTGCATCTCGCGCGCGATCCGCTCGCGTTCTCGGCTGCGGCCCTGCGCGACCCGGAGCTCCTGCTCGGACTCGGCGCGGGAGGCGCGGTGGCGCAGCGTCCAGATCAGCTCGCGGCGAGAGCCGAGATACATGCCCCAGCCCATCATCGCGCCGTTCGTGACGAGGTTGATCACCACGGAGACCCAGATGGGCCCGTTCAGCTCGAAGGGCGCATAGAGCGTGTAGGTCATCGCGCAGGCGAAGTTGAGCAGGCCGACGCCGATGATCGGGCCGGGCCGCCGTTGCGTGGCCAACGAGACGGCGGCGAGGGTGGCTGGGCCGGATGCGAGACCGGAGAAGGCGCTCAGGCAAGCGATCAGGGCGGCGAAGAGCACCGGTGCGCGGCGCCGGAAGATCACCGCCACGAACGCGATCAGCCCCGGGATGATCTCGAACCAGAAGGTCGTCCGGTGCCGGGACCACTCGGCCTCGACGGCCTGTGACCAGATGAGCAGGGAGAAGGCGAGGCAGACGGCCGGGCGCCACGCGTGGCCGGCCAGTGTCAGGTCGGGCCGGGTGTCCTCGGCGCGCGGGCGCTCCACCTGACCTTCCATGGGGGCAAGGCTAAGCGCAGCGGCCCCCTACTTAGGTAGGGGCAGGGTCCAGCCCTGCGACCGATGTCCGGGGCGGTCCGGGCCGACAGGCTGGGGCGCATGCTCCGGGTGACCTCTCTGACCAAGAAGTACGGCGACTTCACGGCCGTGCGGGACGTGACGTTCACCTGCCGACCCGGTCGTGTGACCGGGTTCCCGGGCCCCAACGGTGCCGGCAAGACGACCACGATGCGCGTGATGGTCGGGCTGACGCCGGCCACGGCTGGTGAGGTCACGATCGGTGGTCACCACTACCGCGACATCCCCAACCCCGGTCGCCACGTCGGTGTGCTCCTCGATGCCTCCGCCCAGCACGCCGGACGTACGGGCCGCGAGGTCCTCACGCTCGGCGCCAAGCAGATGGGGTTGCCGGCCTCCCGGGTCGACGAGATGCTGGCCCCGGTGAGCCTGTCCGACGTGGAGTCGACGCGTCGGCTCCTGCAACTACTCGCTCGGCATGCGCCAGCGGCTCGGCATCGCGCACGCCCTGCTCGGCGACCCGTCGGTGCTGATCCTCGACGAGCCCGCCAACGGCCTCGACCCGGCCGGCATCCGGTGGATGCGCGGACTGTTGAAGGACTATGCCGACCGCGGTGGCACGGTGCTGCTCTCCAGCCACCTCCTCAACGAGGTCGAGCTGGTCGCCGACGAGATGATCCTGATCGGTCGCGGCCAGATCGTGGCCAGCGGCACCAAGCAGGAGCTGCTCGCCGGTCGCGCGGGGGGTGCCACGCACGTCACTGCGCTCGACGTCGCGTCGCTGTCGACCGCGCTGGAGGGCAACGGCTTCACCGTCTCGGCCGCCGGTGACGGGCTCCGGGTCGAGACCGACCCCGTGCACGTGGGCCGGGTCGCGGCCGACAAGCAGATCGTGCTGACCGACCTCCGGCCCGCCGAGGGCGGCCCGGAGAACCTGTTCCTCGAGCTCACCGCTGACACCCAGCGCGAGAGCATCACCGCCGAAGGAGTCGCGGTATGACAGCCGTCGCTGCAGACCCGTCGCCGACCATCGACATCTCCTCGACCCAGCAGGTGCCGTTCGTGCGCCTCGTGTCGGTCGAGCTGCGCAAGATGTGGGACACCCGCGCCGGCTTCTGGCTGCTCGCCATCACCGGCGGTCTGCTCGTGCTGGCCCTCGGCATCGTGCTGCTCGTCGTCGCGCTCAGCGACGAAGGGAGCCCGTCCGCGACCCAGTTCGCGCAGATCATGACGATCCCGGTGTCGTTGCTCGTCCCCGTCCCGGCCATCACCAGCATCACCAGCGAGTGGAGCCAGCGCACCGGCCCGGTGTCCTTCACGCTCGAGCCCCACCGCATGCGCGTCGTGTGGGCCAAGTTCACCACCGTGATGATCCCGGCCGCCGTGACCATCGTGCTGGCCATCATCGTCGGCACCATCGGCACCCCCGGTGGCGGCCGCGATCACCGGCACCGACCCCGTCTGGGACATCGAGGCCGGGACGTTCGCCCGGTCGATCTTCAACCAGCTGGCGTTCTTCGCCATGGCCTTCGCCTTCGGCCCGGTCTTCCTGAGCACGCCTGCTGCGATCGCGGTCTACTACGTCGTCGCCATGCTGGTGCCCTTCATGGTCTACGGCACGCTCTACGCCTTCTTCGACTGGGCCAAGGACCTCATTCCGTGGATCGACCTCGGCTTCGCGATCAGCCCCTACCCGGGCCAGAGCCCCGACGCTGCCGAACCCTCCACCACCACCCTGCTGCAGGTGATCTTCACCTTCGCGATCTGGGTCGTGCTGCCGTTCGTCCTCGGCCTGCGCCGGGTGACGAGGGCCGAGCTCAAGTAGCTCCCACTGACTGGCCCCCACGGGGAGGGGCCAACACCAGCCGGGACCGGTCTTCCACGGGGATGACCGGCCCCGGCTGGTTTTCTTCGGGGGAACTTCACGCGGCGTTGGACTCGCCGTCATCCGGTGGCAGGACGATGCTTCCCGGGCGCCGACACGCTGCTGGCATGCGTCAACTGCGGTTCGCGGCCCCGGGGGACAGCACCACGTTCGGTGTCGGAGATCCCGTACGCCGCGGCTGGGCCGCGCTCCCGGCCGACTCCTTCGCACAGTCCTACGACGTCGACTTCGTCAACCTCTCCGTCTCGGGTGGGACCACGATCGACGTCCACGACTCGCAGCTCCGGCCGGCGCTGGTCCTGCGTCCGCACCTCGCGTCGGTGATCGTCGGCGTCAACGACACCATGAAGTCCTCCCGGGACCCGGTCGGGGTCCGGGAGCGGCTGGTGACGACCGCGGCCGAGCTGGCAGACGCCGGCGCGCTCCTGCTCACGGTCCGCTACCACGACCATGCCTCGGTGCTCGGCCTCCCCGGCTGGCTCCGGCGCCCGATGTGGCAGCGGATCCAGCAGCTCAATGCGACCTACGACGAGATCCATGCCCGGCACGACACCGTGCGCATCGACCTCGCCCAGCGGCCCGAGGTGACGACGCGCTCGTTCTGGTCGGTCGACCGGTTGCACCCGTCGGGGCAGGGGCACCGGGCGGTCGCGGGTTGGTACGCCGAAGCGCTGGCCGAGCGCGGCTGCAGTCGTGCCGCCGTGCGTGGCCGCCGGTGTGGGCACCGTCCCCTCGCGACGTGAGGACCCGGCCCGGCTGGCGAAGGCCGGCGTGCCGTGGCTCGCGCGCCGCGCCGGCGACCTCGGCCCCCGGGGCGCTCGGATGGCACTGGCGGAGCTCGGTGCGCGGCGAGACCCGCTCCGGGACGAGGCCGTGGCCTGACTAGGTTTGTCCCCATGACGATCTCCACTGCTCCCCTCCGCGCCGACGGTCGCGCCGACGACCAGCTCCGCCCGATCACCATCACGCGCAACTGGCTCGACCACGCGGCCGGCTCGGTGCTGATCGAGTTCGGCGGCACCAAGGTGCTGTGCTCGGCGTCGGCCACCGAGGGTGTCCCGCGCTGGCGCAAGGGCTCCGGCTCGGGCTGGGTGACGGCGGAATACGCCATGCTGCCCGCGTCCACGAACACCCGCTCCGACCGCGAGTCGGTCAAGGGCCGCATCGGCGGTCGCACCCACGAGATCTCGCGCCTGATCGGCCGCTCGCTGCGCGCGATCATCGACTACGAAGCGCTCGGCGAGAACACCATCGTCCTCGACTGCGACGTCCTCCGGGCAGACGGCGGCACCCGCACCGCGTCCATCACCGGCGCCTACGTCGCCCTCGCGGACGCCGTCGCCCACCTCCGCTCGACCGGCGCGCTTAAGGGCGAGCCGCTGACCGGCTCCGTCGCCGCCGTCAGTGTCGGCATCATCGACGGGGTGCCGCGCCTCGACCTGCCCTACGAGGAGGACGTGCGGGCCGAGACCGACATGAACGTCGTGATGACCGGCACCGGTTCCTTCGTCGAGGTCCGGGGCACCGCCGAGGGCGTCGCCTTCGACCGCGCCGAGCTGGACGCCCTGCTCGACCTTGCCGCCAAGGGCTGCGTCGACCTGACCCGGCTCCAGCAGGAGGCGCTCGCGCGATGAGGGTGTTCCTCGCCTCGCGCAACGCCAAGAAGCTGGTCGAGATGCAGCGCATCCCGGCCGAGCACGTCGACGGGGTGGAGGTCGTGGGGCTCGACGACGTGTCGCACTACGACGAGCCGGTCGAGGACCAGCCGACCTTCGAGGGCAACGCGCTGCTCAAGGCGCGCGCGGGCTTCGCGGCCACCGGGCTGCCGACGATCGCCGACGACAGCGGCCTGTGCGTCGGCGCGCTGAACGGCATGCCGGGGGTGCTGTCGGCTCGGTGGTCCGGCCCTCCCAAGAGCGACTCGCGGAACAACGAGCTGTTGCTGGCCCAGCTCAGCGACCTACCGGACGACAGGCGAGACGCCTGGGTTCGAGTGCGCCGTCGCGTTCGTCGGCGCCGACGGGGGAGAGCTGGTCGAGCACGGCCGGATGCCCGGTCGGATCATCCACGCTCCCCGCGGCAGCGGAGGCTTCGGCTACGACGTCGTCTTCGTCGCCGACGAGCATGCCGAGGCCGACCTGACCTCCGCCGAGCTCGACCCGGCCGAGAAGGACCGCATCTCGCACCGCGGCAAGGCACTGCGCGCTGGCCCCGCGGATCGCGGAGGCCCCGGCGTAGGTCAGACGGCGACGGACTCGCTCGCTGTGGTGATCTTCTTGATGACGAAGGTCCCCCACAGTGCCGCGAGGGGGAACATCAGCAATCCGTAGACCGCCGCGGGGACGGCAATCTCGGCCTCGTTCAGCACGTTCTCGGCCACGAAGATCGCCAGTGTCGCGTTGTGCACACCGATCTCGAAGGATGACGCGATCGCCCGGTTCTCGACGATGCCGAAGGCACGCGGGACGACGAAGCCGACGACCGGGCTGATCACGCAGAAGAGAATCGCGGCCGGGCCGACGTCGGCGAGGTATTCACCGACGTTCTCCCACTCGCTCGCGAGGATGCCGAGGACCAGCACGGCCGGGATGACGGCTGAGGCCATGCGGACCGGCTTGTCCATCCGCTGCGCGAACCCGGGGCTCTTTGACCTGACCAGCATGCCGATGCCCACCGGGATCAGGATCAGCGCGAAGACCTTGACCACCTCGGCCAGCGGCATGGTCACGTTGTCGCTCTGGTCGAAGTAGCCGATCGCGAGGTTGGTGATGATCGGCAGCGTGGCGATCGCAACGATCGAGTTGATCGCGGTCAGCGTGATGTTCAGGGCCACGTCGCCGCGGAACAGGTGGCTGAACAGGTTGGCCGTCGTCCCGCCCGGGCTGGCCGATAGCAGGAGCAGGCCGATACCGAGGAACGGCGGCAGGTCGAAGAGCAGCACGATGCCGAAGCAGATCGCCGGCAGCACCACGAGCTGGCAGATCAGCGCGACGAACACCGCCTTGGGGTGCTTGCCCACCCGGCGGAAGTCCGCGGGCGTCAGGTCCAGGGCCGAGCCCGAACATGATGATGGCAAGGGCGATCGGCAGGCCGATCTCGGTCATCGCAGAATCCATGTGCGGACCCTAGCGATGCGGATGCCTCCTGTGTGCCGAATGCGCTGTGTGCCGAAGGGGGACTTGAACCCCCACGCCCGAAGGCACGGCGTCCTAAGCGCCGCGTGTCTGCCGATTCCACCACTTCGGCTTGCCCCGGGATCCTATCGACGCCCGAGGCGGGGATCAGTCGAGACCGAGGTCCCGCCGCAGCTTCGCGACGTGACCGGTGGCCTTGACGTTGTACTGCGCCAGCTCGATCCGGCCGTCCTCGTCGATCACGAAGGTCGATCGCAGGACGCCCTCGATGGTCTTTCCGTACAGCTTCTTCTCGCCGTACGCCGCAAAGGACTTGTGCACGTCGAGCGACTCGTCCGAGAGCAGGGTGAGAGTGAGCTGGTCGCGCTCGCGGAACTTCGCCAGCTTGGCCGGCTTGTCCTTCGACACGCCGAGCACCTCGTAGCCCGCGCCCTTGAGAGAGTCGAGTGACTCGCTGAAGTCGCACGCCTGCTTGGTGCAGCCGGGGGTCATCGCGGCGGGGTAGAAGTAGACGATCACCTTGCGGCCGCGAAGGTCCGAGAGGGTGACCTCCTCGCCGGTGTCGGAGGTGAGCGTGAAGTCGGGGGCGGTGTCGCCGGGGGACAGGCGGTCGGTCATCTCGGTCCTGTTCGTTCGGAGGGGAAACTGCTACCAATCCGACTGGTTGGTTGTTGCGAACAACCTGCAATAAGGTGATTTCGGATCACCGACATACAACCATCACGGAGGTCAGCGACATGCACGTCCCCGACGGATTCCTCGACGCACCGACGTCGGTGGCGACCGCGGTCGTTGCGGCCGCTGGCGTCGCGCTCGCCCTGCGCGGCGCCCGGCGCGAGCTCGACGACCGGACCGCGCCGATGGCCGGACTCGTCGCGACCTTCGTCTTCGCCGGCCAGATGATCAACTTCCCGGTCGCCGGCGGCACCAGCGGGCACCTCCTCGGCGGCGCGCTCGCGGCCGTGCTCGTCGGTCCCTACACCGGCGCCCTCTGCATCAGCGTGGTCCTCCTCGTGCAGGCGCTGCTGATGGCCGACGGCGGCATCACCGCGCTCGGCACCAACGTCACGCTGATGGGCACGGTCGGCGTCACCGCCGGCTGGCTGGCCTTCGTCGTCGCCCGCAGCGTGCTGCCGAAGAAGGTCCAGATGATCCCGCCGGCCGCGGGCATCGCCGCCCTGCTCAGCGTCCCGGCCGCCGCGCTCGTCTTCACGGGCCTCTTCCCGGTCGGCGGCACCGCCCCGGTCGACATGAGCACGGTCCTGACCGCGATGCTCGGCTGGCACACCGTGATCGGCATCGGCGAGGCAGTCATCACGTTCCCGGTCGTCGGCACGGTCGTCACCACCCGACCCGATCTCGTGTACGGCGCCCGCCCACTGCTCGACGCGCGAGCTCGAGATCCGCACGGACGTGGAGGTCGCCCGATGACCCGCAACGCGAAGTTCTTCGCGGCCTTCCTGCTCGCCGCCCTGCTCGTGGCGGGTGTCGGCAGCTACTACGCCAGCGCCCAGCCCGACGGACTGGCCTACGTGGCCGAGCAGACCGGATTCAGCGACTCCGAGAAGGAGTCCGCCACCTCCGACGGAGTCTTCTCCGGCTACTCCCACGCGGGGCGTCGACAACGAGCGCCTCTCCGGGGGTCTGGCCGGCGTGGTCGGCTCGCTCACGACGCTGCTCCCGGGCGGCGGCCTGTTCTGGGTGCTGCGTCGTCGCCGTACCCACACTCCCGAGCAGGCCTGATGGGCGCCGGGCACGGCCACCGCCTGCACTTCCACGGGCACGGCCCGCTGCACCGGATGGCCGCCCACCACAAGCTGCTGGTCCTGGTCGGCTTCATGCTCGTCGTGGTGGCCACGCCGCGCGAGCTCTACTCCGTGTTCGGCATCTATGCCGTGCTGGTCGTCTCGGTCATCTTCGCCTCGGGCGTGCCGCTCACCTACATCGCCAAGCGGATGGTGATCGAGGTCCCGTTCGTCTGCTTCGCGGTCCCGGGTGCCTTTCATCGCGACCGGCCCGAAGACCGAGGTGCTCGGCCTCTCGCTCTCGGAGCCTGGCCTCGTCGCTGCCTTCGGCCTGCTCGCCAAGGGCACGATCGGGGTCGCCTCGTCCCTGACGTTCGCGGCGACCACCGAACCCGACGACATCCTGCGCGGCCTGGAGCGGCTGCGGATGCCCGACCTGCTCGTCCAGATCATGGGCTTCATGATCCGTTACCTCGACGTCGTCACGGCGGAGTGGTCGCGGATGCTCGTCGCGATGCGGTCGCGCGGCTGCGACCCGCGATCGCCGAAGCACTGGCCGACCCCGGCGCGCGGCATGGGCGCGCTCTTCATCCGCTCCTACGAGCGCGGTGAGCGGATCCACCTCGCGATGCTCTCGCGCGGCTACAACGGAAGTCTTCCTCGATGAGCACACCTGTCCTCGACGTCCAGGGGCCTCGCCTTCGCCTACCCCGACGGGCACCGGGCGCTGTACGGCGTCGACCTGCACGTGCACCGGGGAGAGCGGGTCGCCCTCCTCGGACCCAACGGTGCGGGCAAGACGACGCTGGTGCTGCACCTCAACGGCATCCTCTCCGGGGGCGCCGGCTCGGTCAGCGTCAGCGGCCTGCCGGTCGAGAAGCGCAACCTCACGGAGATCCGCCGCCGCGTCGGCATCGTCTTCCGGGACCCCGACGACCAGCTCTTCCTCGGCAGCGTGCGCCGGGACGTCGCCTTCGGCCCCGCCAATCTCGGGCTCAGGGGCGCGGCCCTCGACCAGCGGGTGATGACGGCCCTCGACCGGGTCGGCATGGCCGACTTCGCCGACCGGCCGCCCCACCACCTCTCTTTCGGCCAGCGTCGCCGCGTGGCCGTGGCCACCGTGCTGGCGATGGAGCCGGAGATCCCGGTGCTCGACGAGCCGAGCTCCAACACGGACCCCGCCAGCCGTCGCGAGCTGGCCGACATCCTGCGCGGACTCGACGTGACGCTGATGATGGTGACCCACGACCTGCCCTACGCGCTGGAGCTCTGCCCCCGCTCGCTGGTGCTCAGCGACGGGGTCGTGGTGGCGGACGGGCGGACCTTCGACGTACTCACCGATGGGCCCCTGATGGCCGCCCATCGGCTGGAGCTGCCGTGGGGATTCGATCCGCGCACGGTTGGTAACCTTCCCGCGTGACCAACGAACTGAGCGCGCTCGAGCGCGAGATCGAGGAGACGCGCCAGCGTCTCGCCAGCACGATCGACCAGCTCACCTACCGCGCCAACCCCAAGACCATCGTTGGTCGCGAGGTGACGTCGGTGAAGTCGCACTTCGTCGACACGGAGTCAGGTGCCCCGCGCACCGACAACCTCATCAAGGTCGCCGGCGGCGTCGTCGGCGCGATCGTGGTCCTCGCGATCATCCGCAAGATCGTCCGTTGACCGCGGCCCTGATCCAGTCGTGAGCACCTCGGGCGCAGCCGCCATCAAGATGCTGCACGACCGCCTCCTCGTGGAGCTCGACCGGGAGTCGGGGGAGCGGCGCTCGTCCGGCGGCATCGTCATCCCCGCGACCGCGGCGATGGGCGCTCGCCGCCCGGCGTGGTCGCGCGTCATCGCCGTCGGCCCGCACGCCCGGGCCGTCGAGGTCGGCGACCGCGTGCTCTTCGACCCCGAGGACAAGTCCGAGGTCGAGGTGCAGGGCGAGGTCTACATCGTGATGCGCGAGCGTGACGTTCATGCCGTCGCTGCGGAGCGGCTCGATGCCGGCTCGACCGGCCTCTACCTCTGACCGCGAATTTTGGGGAAGTCCCGACGAGGCCTAGCCACGCCGCCCCGCGCGGGGTGAGGATTGCCGGGTCGCGACGTTTCCCCGTGAATGTCGAGGCGTCGTTGGACGGCCTGCGCGGAAGCCCCCGCTCGTGCAGGCCGTCCTCTAGCGCCGTCGCTAGGGTGACCGCGTGAAGCAGCGCGATGCGATCGTCATGGACGACGCCGAGATCGACACGTTCCTGACGTCCCAACGCAGCTCGACGGTGGCGACGCTCGGCCCGCAGGGCCAGGTCCACCTCGTCGGCATGTGGTACGCGTGGTTCGACGGCCACGTCTGGTTCGAGACCAAGCCGAAGTCGCAGAAGGTGCTCAACCTGCGCCGCAACGACCGGCTGACGTTCCTCGTCGAGGCGGGCCACACCTACGACCAGCTGCGCGGCGTCTCGATGGAGGGCCGCGGCGTGGTCGTCGAGGACGACCCGGCGCTGCTGGAGCGCGTCTGCCCGGACGTCTTCGAGCGCTACAACGCGCCGTACACCGAAGAGCTGCGGCCCTTCCTCGACCTGATGATGCACAACCGCGTCGTCATCCGCCTCGACGTCGAGCGCACCCGGACACGGGACCACCGCAAGCTCGGCCTGCCTGCGATGGAGCCGGGCGGGACGACGGCTGCCTCGATCGACGAGCGCTGACTCCTACGTCCGACACCCCGGTCGCCACATCGTCGGACGTTGTGCGGGACGTCCGACCGTCTGGTTGCTCGGGCAGCCGCCTCGTCGGACGTCCCGGTGGACGTCCGACGGGCTGGTCGCCGAGACGTCGGACTCGGAGGCCCCAAGACGCACGAAAGGCCGGTCCTGGTGGACCGGCCTCTCGTGATTCTGTACGCCAGCAGGGACTTGAACCCCGAACCCGCTGATTAAGAGTCAGCTGCTCTGCCAATTGAGCTACTGGCGCATATTGCACAACGCGGTGGAGCGCTGTGCAACGAGGTTGAACTCTACACGCCTGCGCCGCCGAGTTGAAATCGAGATCATCAGGCCGGGTCGGCGAGCACGGCCTGCGCCGCGTTGTGGCCGCCGAGGCCGGAGACGGCGCCGCCGCGACGGGCGCCGGAACCTGCACAGGAGGACGACCTCATGGTCGGTCGCGACGCCCCATTGCTGCGCCGGGGTGTCGCGGCGGGCCCGGTTGGGCGCCCACGGCCAGTCGAGGTCTCCGTGGAAGATGTGCCCGCCCGGCATCGCCGGGTCGCGTTCGATGTCCCTGGGGGACCTTCGCCTCGATGCAGGGGTTGCCGTCGGCGTCGGTCGCGATGCAGTCGCGGATCGACCCGACCCGGGTGCTCGTCGAGCGAGGCGATCCGCGCTCGACCGCGAGGTCCTTGGCCGCCGCGCCACCCTGCCCCTCGAACAGGCTCGCCGGGGTGTGCAGGCCGAAGTAGGTCAGCGTGTGCGCACCCTGCTCGGCCAGTGGGCCGAGGATCGAGGGGTCGCTGAGGGAGTGGCAGTAGACCTCGCCGGGCATCGTGGTCGGCACCTGCCCGGCCGACGCCTCGGTGTACGCCGCCTCGAGCTGTGTGTAGTCCTCGCCGAGGTGCAGGGTGCCGGCGAAGGCGACGGCCGGGTCGGCGCCCGACCTCAGCGACGGCAGCCGGTCGAGAAGGAAGTTGATCTTGAGCTGTGCGCCCTCGGGCTTGGTGGCGTCGTCCTCGCCCTCGCCGAGCAGGATCCGCAGCACCCACGGCGCCACACCGGACAGCACGCGGCGACAGGTCAGCGACTGCTCGCTGGAGCCGTCGTGCCAGACGACGGTTGCGGAGTCGGAGCCGCCTCGATCCGGCTGACGCCGGCCCCGGTGACGATCCCGGCGCCCGCAGCGGGTCGCTGCTCGCGCGAGCGCGTCGGTGACCGCGCCCATCCCGCCGACGGGCACGCGCCACTCGCCGGTGCCGTTGCCGATCAGGTGGTAGAGGAAGCACCGGTTCTGGACCAGCGACGGGTCGTGCATCGAGGCGAACGTGCCGATCAGCGCGTCGGTCGCGACGACGCCGCGGACGGTGTCGTCGAGGAAGCGCTCCTCGATCGTCTGCCCCGGGGGCCGGGTGACGACGTCGCGCCAGATGCCCGGGTCGACGGCCTCGCGCAGCTCGCGCTCGAGGGGGAGCGGCGACATCAGTGTCGGCGCGACGGCGTGCGCGAGGTCGGTCATGTCGGCGTAGAACTCGCGCCGGGCGCCGTACTCACGATCCGAGCCGGTCAGGGCGGCGAAGGACTCGCGCGTGGGCTCGCCCTCGGGGCGCTCGACGAGCAGGCCGCCGGAGCGGCCGTCCCGGGTGTACGGCGTGTATGACGCCGTGGTCCGCGAGACCAGCGTGACGTCGAGCTCGAGGTCGGCCATCAGCTGTTCGGGCATCAGGCTGACGAGGTAGGAGTAGCGCGAGAGCCGGGCCGGCATCCCGGCGAACGGGCTCACCTGAGACCGCGGCGCCGCCGGTGTGGTCGAGGCGCTCGAGGACGGCCACCGACAGGCCTGCGCGGGCGAGGTAGGCGGCCGCGACGAGGCCGTTGTGGCCGCCGCCGACGATGGCGACGTCGTAGGACTGGTGAGCGTTGTTCACCTGAGCCAACGTAGCCGCATCATCATCGGCGGGTCGTCAGGAGGTCGAGAGTGCCTGCATCGTCTCGATCTCGGCCGACTGCGTGTCGACGATGTCACCGGCGAGATTGACGGCCGGCTGGTAGCGGCCGTCCTCGATCTCCGCCTGCGCCATCTCGACGGCGCCCTCGTGGTGCTCGATCATCATGTCGAGCCACATGGCCCGGAACTCGCCGTCCGAGGCCTCCGACAGGGCGGTCATCTCGTCGGCCGACATCATGCCGGGCATGTCGGTGTCGACACCCTCCATCGACTCGCCCACGTGCTCGTCGCCGTGGCCGGCGTTGACGTGGTCACGCATCGTCTCGGGGATCGGCTCGTCCCAGTCGGTGAGCCACTCGGAGAAGGTCTGGATCTCAGGCGCCCGGGCGGCGCGGACCTGTTCGGCGAGCTCCCGGACCTCCGGGTCGATTGGGCGGTCCAGCGTCAGGTCGACCATCGAGAGCGCCCGGGCGTGGTGCTGGAGCATCTCGGAGGCGAACGTGACGTCGGCGGCGTTGTGCTCGGTCTCGGAACGCTGAGGCGCGGGCGCGGAGTCGTCGCCACAACCGACGGCCGGGGCGAGGATGAGGGCGAGCGGCAACAAAGTCTTCATCATGATGGGAATATACCCCCTGGGGTATAGGTTGGCACGAGCATGAACGCTTCCATCATCCACGCCGGAGGTCAGAGAAGATGAACGAGATGCATCACGACGGGCACGATCACGCAGCGATGGGTGGGGTGAAGGCGATGGCGCTCAGCGCCACCCTGCACTGCCTGACCGGTTGCGCCATCGGTGAGATCGCCGGCCTGATGATCGGCACCGCGATCGGGTTAAGCGCCGGCTGGACGATCCTGCTGGCCGTCTCGCTCGCCTTCCTCTTCGGCTACGCCCTCTCGACGCTGCCGTTGCTGAAGTCGGGTCTGGGCCTCGGCGCTGCCCTCGGTCTCGTGTTCGCCGCCGACACGCTCTCGATCGCCACCATGGAGGTCGTCGACAACGCAGTGATGGCCCTCATCCCCGGAGCCATGGACGCCGGCCCGGTCAACGCCGTCTTCTGGATCAGCATGATGATCGCGCTGACGGTCGCGTTCCTCGCGGCCTACCCGGTCAACCGCTACCTGTTGCAGCGCGGCAAGGGTCACGCGCTCACCCACGGCCACCACGGTGGCGGTACGGCGACGGGCGCTCGCCGATTCATCCCCACGCTCGCCACCTCGACGCTGGTGGCTGCCATCGTCGCCTTCATGCTCGGCGGGCTGGTCGTCTCGGTCGCCGACGAGCTCGGGGACGGGCCGATGACGGAGAGCTCACACGCATCGAGCCCCTGACCGCGACTGCGGTCAGGGCCTCGATCGCTTGGGGTGAGTAACGGGACTTGAACCCACGACATCCGCCACCACAAGGCGGCGCTCTACCAGCTGAGCTATACCCACCATGGCTTGCACAACAAGGCGCAAGACCGATGAGAAGTGTAGGGCAATCAGTGCGCGGAATCTGAATCGGGGCCCAGCCCCGTGATCGTCCCGGCGTGGCGGGCCGCCACTTCGCGGGCCGTGACGCTGTCGAGGCCCGGCTGCGGGACGAAGACGGCCTCGCGGTAGTAGCGCAGCTCCTCGATGCTCTCCCGGATGTCGGCGAGCGCGCGGTGGTTGCCGCGCTTGGCCGGGGCCGCGAAGTAGGTGCGGGGGTACCACCGGCGGGCGAGCTCCTTGATCGAGGAGACGTCGACGTTGCGGTAGTGCAGGAAGCCCTCGAGCGTGGGCATGTCGCGGGCCGGGAACGAGCGGTCCGTGGCGACGGTGTTGCCGCCCAGCGGCGGACGGCTGCCGTCGGGGCAGTGCTCCTTGATGTAGGCCAGCACCTGCTGCTCGGCGTCCTCCATCGTCGTCCCGCCCTCGAGCTCCTCGAGCAGGCCGGAGGAGACGTGCATGTTGCGGACGAAGTCGATCATCTGGTCCAGCGCGGCCTGCGGTGGCTTGATGAGCACGTCGATGCCCTCGCCGAGGACGTTGAGGTCGAAGTCGGTGACCAGCGCCGCAACCTCCACCAGCGCATCCGTCTCGAGGCTGAGGCCGGTCATTTCGCAGTCGATCCAGACGAGTCGCTCATTCACGGTGAGCACCCTACTCAGGGTTCTCAGCGGCGGTTCAGGCGCTGGTCCTAGGGTCATGGACGTGAAGCAGTGGATCGGTCTCCTCGCGCGACTGATCACTGGTGGGGTCTGGATCGTGGCCGGCGCCCTGAAGCTGCCCGACCCGGCGAGCAGTGTCCGCGCCGTACGCGCGTATGAGCTGCTGCCCGAGTCGGTCGTGCCGACGGTCGGCCATGCGCTGCCGGTCGTCGAGGTCGTGCTGGGCGTCTGCACGGTGCTCGGCCTGCTGACGCGCACGATGGGTGTGCTGTCGTCGCTGCTGTTCGTCGCCTTCATCGTCGGCATCTCGGCGGCGTGGGCGCGCGGGCTCTCGATCGACTGCGGCTGCTTCGGCGGGGGCGGCGAGATCGCCGACGCCACGGCGAAATATCCGTGGGAGATCGCCCGCGACGTCGGGCTGCTGCTGCTGTCCGCCCGGCTGGTGATCTGGCCACGGACCCGCTGGTCACTGGATGCTGTTGTCTTCTCGCCCCGTGCGGGAGAGGTCTCGCCCGGTCCGGGCGAAGGAGAGGAACTCGATGTCGAAGCGCAACAAGACCGCTGAGCGCGCCGCCCGGGCAGCGGCCCTGAAGGCGGAGCAGGAGCGCAAGGAGCGGCAGCGTCGCCTGCTCACCATCGGCGGGGTCGTGGGCGCGCTGCTCCTCGTCGTCGCCATCGGCTTCTGGCTGCAGAGCCGGGCCGGCAGGATCGATGAGACGGCGGCCGCCCCGGCGGGCGCCACGGACGACTACGGCATGGTGCTCGGCGAGACCGGTGCCGACCACGAGGTCGTGATCTACGAGGACTTCCTCTGCCCGGCCTGCAAGGCCTTCGAGGATGCAGCTGGGGAGACGCTGGACACCGCGGTGACGGACGGTCGCGCCACCGTGGAATACCGCCCGCTCGACTTCCTCAGCCGCTTCGGCGACTACTCCCAGCGCACCGCCAACGCTTTCGCCGTGGTGCTCGACACCGCCGGGCCTGACGTGGCCAAGGAGTTCCACGACATGTTGTACGCCGAACAGCCGGCCGAGGACGGGGACCACCCCCGACGACGCGTGGCTGATCGAGAAGGCCGTCGAGGCAGGTGCCACCGAGGCGGACGTGGGGGACGGCATCAACGACCTCGAGTTCGAGGGCTGGGTCGCCAACGGCGCCAAGGCCGCCGCCAGCGCCGGCATCCGGGGCACCCCGACGGTCATCGTCGACGGCGAGGCCATCGACGCCAGCACGCTCGAGGCGGCCCTGCAGTGACGGACCTGACCGCGTTCATCGCGGGCCTGCCGAAGGCCGAGCTGCACGTCCACCACGTCGGGTCGGCCTCGCCGCGGATCGTCTCCGAGCTCGCGGCCCGGCACCCGTGCACCGTCCCGTCCGACTCGGCGGAGCTGAAGAAGTTCTTCGAGTTCCGCGACTTCGCGCACTTCGTCGACGTCTACCTCGCGGTCGTCGATGTCATCCGGACGGCGGCGGACATCCGGATGCTCACCTACGAGGTGGCGCGCGAGATGGCGACCGGTCAGAACCTGCGCTACGCCGAGCTCACGTGCACGCCCTACACCTCCGTGCGTCCTGACCGCGACGACATCGGGATGCCGATCGAGGCCTACACGGAGGCGATCGAGGACCGCGCGTCGCCGCCGAGCGCGACTTCGGGTTGGTGCTGCGCTGGATCTACGACATCCCCGGCGAGTCGGGCATCCCGGCCGCCGACGCGACCCTCCGCTACGCGCTCGACCACGGTCCTTCGGCGCTCGTGGGGTTCGGACTGGGTGGCCCGGAGATCGGCGTACCCCGCCCGCAGTTCCAGCCGCACTTCGAGGCGGCCGTCGCGGCGGGCCTGCACTCCGTGCCGCACGCGGGGGAGACGACCGGGCCGGAGACGGTGTGGGACTCGATCCGCCTGCTCGGGGCGGAGCGGATCGGGCACGGCACGTCGTCGGCGCTGGACCCCTTGCTCCTCGAGCACCGGCGACGGAGTCGATCACGCTCGAGGTGTGCCCGTCCTCCAACATCGCGACCCGGGCAGTGGCGACCCTCGCCGAGCACCCCCGGTGGCGTTCGTCGAGGCGGGCGTGCCGGTGACGATCAACTCCGACGACCCGCCGATGTTCGGCACGACGCTGAACGACGAATACGCGATCGCGGCCGAGCTCTTGTCCCTCTCCCGCGACGGCATGGCCGACCTGTCGCGGGCCGCCGTGCGGGCGTCCTTCGCGCCCGACGACGTGAAGACCCGGATCCTCGGGGAGATCGACGACTACGAGCGCACCGCCGATTGAGCAGGCGCGCCAGCGCCGTGTCGAAATCAAGGACCTTGGTTTCGACACGCTCCTCGCTGCGCTCGTCGCTGCTCAACCAGCGGTCGTCAGCCGCTGCATCGTCTCGATGTCGAGGTCGAGGGCACCTGCGGCGAGCGCCGAGTCGAGCTGCTCGACGGTGCTGACGCCGACGATCGGGCGGATGCGCTCGGCGATCAGCCCGGGCGAGCACCACCACGGCTGGGGGCGAGGCTGCGCTCGTCGGCAACGCGTCGTAGGGCCGCGAGCCGGGCCGTCGTGCCCGGGTGGTCGTAGGCCCGGGGGAACGGGCGGTCGTCGCGGTCGAAGCTGCCCCTGGACCAGCGGGCTGTAGGCCCACAGCTCGAGTCCGTTCGTCGCGACGTAGTCACGCGTCTCCTCGCTCACCCAGCCGAAGCGGTGGTCCTTGCCCTCCACCGCCGCGCCCGGCCTCGGCTCGACGTAGGACGTCGTGAGCTGGAGGGCGTCGTACGGCGCCAGCCCCCGCGCGAGGGCATGCCCGCGTGCCCTCTCGACGAGCCGGGTCGGGTGGTTGGAGATGCCCAGCCGCCTGACGAGACCGTCCGTGACGAGCGTGCCCATCGCGTCGACGGTCTCCTCGATCGGGGTGTTCCGGTCCTCGCCGTGCGCCCAGTAGAGGTCGATCACCTCGAGACCGAGCCGCTCCCGGCTGAGCTCCGCCCCGGCGCCGTACGACATCAGGAGCCAGCCCCTCGACGCCGCCGTCGTCGGTCGGCTCGACGCCCACCTTGGTGGCGATCGTGAGCCGCTCGCGCAGGCCGGGGCGCTCGCGCAGCCAGTCGCCGATCAGGGACTCGCTCTGCCCGCCGTGGCCGGTCGGATCGGCCCAGAAGGCGTAGCAGTTGGCGGTGTCGATCGTGGTGCCGCCGGCCTCGACGAAGCGGTCGAGCAGGGCGTAGGAGGTGGGCCGGTCGGTCCCGGTGCCGAAGTACATCGTGCCGAGGACGAGGTCGCTGATCACGGCTCCACGCTAGACCCGACCACTCGTCCGGCGTGTCCGGCGGGACACGCCGAGGCTCTTCGAAAAAGTGCCCGGGAGGTCTTGCATGTCCCGAGGGAGCGGGCGTAGAACTATGGATGTCGGAAGGACTTCGGTCCGGAAGACACCGGAACCCAGCAACTCATACTTGCTGGGTTCCACCCATTTCAGGGCAAAAGACTTCGGCCCGGCGATCTCATACGTCGCCGGGCCTGTGCATTTTCTAACCGGCGTTCGCGACCCGATCCGGGAGGCGCGCCGAGTGGCGCCCCTGACCGCTCAGACCCGGTTGGTGCGGGTGCCGTCCTCGTTGAAGTCGTGCTTCTCGAAGTCGACGGTCCGCAGGGCGTTGGCGAGCGACGTGACCATCGACTGGCCGATCACCCCGTCGCGGTCGAAGACGGTGGCGACGCCGACGGCGATCCCGTCGGCGCCGGACCAGCGCTCGCCGCGCAGGCCGAGCTCGGCGGTGCGGGGGAGTCGGGCGAGGGAGAGGGTGATGTCGGTGTTGATGTACTGCACGCCCTTGCTGCCCCAGTTGCACGCCATGGTGGTGGCGTCCGAGATCGAGGCCACGGCCCGGAACGGCGTCGGCTCCTCACCGGCGACGATCGGCACGCCGTGCTGCCGGGTCTGCTTGCGGCCGGCGTTCTGGTGCTCGACGAAGTCCTGCGACCACGGCTTCTCGCTGGCGAACCACGGGATCGTCGGCTCGGTCAGGACCGGCACACCGGCAGGGGCGGAGGGGTTGTCGCTCGGCTGCCAGACCTCGCCGTCCGGGTCCCGGCTGGGCTTGAGGAAGATCGTGCTGGCCCGGACCTTGGGCTCGCCGTCCCGGACGAGGACCGCGTCGACCGGGCAGATGCGCTTGCCCTCACGGACGATCGTCGTCTCGATGGTGAAGGGGTTCATCGACGCCGGGCGGAACATGTCCAGGGGTGTAGCGGGCCGGGCGCAGGTCGTCGCGCGGCACCGCACGCTCGATGGCGCGCGCCATCGCTCCGCTCACCGCCACGCCGTGCATCTGGTCGGCGCTCCAGAGGCTCCGGGCGGCGTCGGTCGGGACGAGCAGGTCGGCGTCGACGGTGAAGAAGGAGAAGGTCACCCCCGCATTGTGGTGGACGATGCTTGACCTCAGTCGCTGAGCCTCCGAGACTCCGGGGATGACCGCGAAGTGGCTGACTCCGATCACCAGCAGGGTCGGCCTCGCGCCCACCGGGGCGACCGACAGCCGGGAGGTCGCCCAGCTCCTGTCCGACGAGGCGTTCGGCGAGAAGCTCAGCGACCCGGCCGAGGACCCGGGCCGTCCCCGGCAGCAGGTCGGCCGCGAGGCGGGCGTGCACCTGCGCGAGATGTCCGCGACGCACACCACCGGTGCGGGGACGGCGTTCCGGCGCTTCTCCCAGTGGCTGGCTCGCGCGCACGACGTGTACGTCGACGAGGACTCGATCGCACGGCTGCGCGCGCTCGACCGGCAGCACTCGCTGTTGTTCCTCTTCTCCCACCGGTCCTACCTCGACGGCGCGCTGGTGCCCGAGGTCGTCGCGTCCGGGCGGATGTCGACGCCGTACACGTTCGGCGGCGCCAACCTGAACTTCTTCCCCATGGGCGGGATCGCCAGCCGCTCCGGCGTCATCTTCATCAAGCGCAGCACCTCCGACATCCCGGTCTACCGGCAGGCACTGCGCGCCTACATCGCCCAGCACCTCAAGAACAGGTCCAACCTCGCGTGGTCGATCGAGGGCGGCCGGACCCGCACCGGCAAGCTGCGTCCGCCGGTCTTCGGCATCATGCGGTACGTCGCCGACGCGATCGAGCAGGCCGACGGGGTCGACGCCCTGATCGTGCCGGTGTCGATCGTCTACGACCAGCTGCACGAGGTCTCGATGATGACCTCGGAGGCCAAGGGCGCGCAGAAGCGGCCCGAGGACCTGCGCTGGCTCTACAAGTTCGCCCGCGAGCAGAGCAGCCGCACGGGTCGCGCCTACGTCGACTTCGGCGAGCCGATCTCGCTGGCCGACCGGATGGCCGAGCTCAAGGCGGACGAGTCGGCGGCGCCGTACGCCATCGAGCGGATCGCCCTCGAGTCGTGCCACCGGATCAACCGGGCGACCCCGGTGACCGCGACCGCGATCGTGAGCATGGCGATCCTCGGGGAGGACCGGGCGCTGTCGCTGGCGCAGGTGCAGGCGACGGTCGCTCCGATCGCGGACTACCCGGGCGAGCGGGGGTGGCGGGTCGCGGGAGCCTTCGACCTCAAGGAGCGCGAGACGCTGCGGCGGACCCTGCAGGAGCTCGTTGGCTCGGGCGTGCTCGTGTCCTACGAGGGCGGCACCGAGACGGTGTGGCGCATCGCCCCGGACAAGCACCCGGTGGCGGCGTTCTACCGCAACACCGCGATCCACGTCTTCGTCGACCGCGGGATCGGGGAGCTGGCGCTGCTGGCCGCCGCGGAGAGCGATGCGGGTGACATCCGCGCGGTGGCCGAGGCCGAGGCGCTGCGGCTGCGCGAGCTGTTGAAGTTCGACTTCTTCTTCGCGGGCCGGCACGAGTTCGGGGCCGACATCGACGCCGAGCTGCGAGCCGTGGCGGATCCGACCAGCAGCCGCCGCAAGGCCGACACTGCGGAGCTCCGGGCCCGGCTGGCGTCCACCCGCCCGCACGTCGCGCACCCGGTGCTGCGGCCGTTCCTCGACGCCTATCACATCGTCGCCGACCGGCTGGCCGACCTCGACGTGCCCTTCAGCGAGCCCGAGTTCCTCGACGACTGCATCGCGGTCGGGCAGCAGTGGGCGCTGCAGGGGCGGATCACCAGCGACGAGTCCGTGACCCTCGAGCTGTTCAAGACGGCCCTGCGGCTCGCGGACCACCGCGGCCTGCTCGATCCCGAGACGCCCGACACGGACAAGGTCCGGCACGCGTTCGCCGACGAGATCTCCGCGACGATCGCGCGCATCGACACGATCGCGGAGTTCCACCGGGCCGGGCGCGCGTGAACCCCGATGACCTGATCGCCGAGATCGAGGCCGGGCCTCGCGGGTCGCACATCGCGGCGTTCTTCGACCTCGACGGCACGCTCGTGTCGGGCTTCACGGCCACGCACATCCTGCGCGACCAGCTCCGCAAGGGCCGGGTCGGCGCGGGCGACCTCGCCAAGCTGGTGCTGACCGCGGTGGACGGGACGCTGGGCGGCGACCCCACGCGGGCCGGTGACCTCGGGCTCGCCTCGCTGCGCGGGCACCTCGTCGACGCCATGGAGGAGATGGGCGACCGGCTGTTCGTGCAGAAGATCGCCGGCACCATCCGTCCGCAGGCCCGTGCGATCGTGAAGGCGCACCAGCGGATGGGGCACGTCGTCGTGCTGGCCTCGGCCGCCACCCGCTTCCAGACCGGACCGGTCGCGCGCGAGCTCGGCATCGACGACATCCTGTGCACCGAGCTCGAGGTCGAGGACGGGGTGCTGACCGGACGTGTCGTCGGCAAGTTCCTCTGGGGCGAGCCCAAGGCCCGGGCCGTACGCCGATTCGCGCGCGAGCACGACGTCGACCTTGCCCAGAGCTACGGCTATGCGAACGGCGACGAGGACGTCGCCTTCCCCGGCCAGCACCGGCCACCCGCACCCGATCGCGCCCGGCCGGGCGCTGCGGGCGACCGCCAGCTTGCAGGGCTGGCCGGTCCTCGACGTGTCCGAGCCGCTGCGCACCGGGGTCCGCTCCGTGCTCGGCACGGCCGCCGCGGCCGGCGGCCTGAACGCCGGCCCGGTCGCCGGGGCGGTCCTCGGCGCCGTACGCCGTGACAAGAGGGCGGGCACCAACGTCGGCATCCCGCTCGCGTGCGACAGCGCCCTCGCGCTCGCCGGCGTCAAGCTGAACATCACCGGCGAGGAGAACGCCCGGAAGGCGCGACCGGCGATCTTCATCGGCAACCACCGCAGTTCGCTGGATCCGGTGATCATGGGTGCGCTGCTGCGTCGAGACTTCACGGGCGTCGCCAAGGCGGAGGCGAGGTTCGACCCGCGGATGCTGGCCGGGTCGCTGTTCCTCGACCCCGTCTTCATCGACCGCTCCAACTCCGGGCAGTCCCAAGGGGCGCTGGACAAGCTCACCGAGCGGATCCGTTCGGGCACCTCGATCATGATCTTCCCGGAGGGCACACGGATGCCGACGCCGGAGCCGGGTCCCTTCAAGAAGGGCGCCTTCCACATGGCGATGCAGGCGGGGGTGCCGATCGTGCCGGTCGTCATCCGCAACGCCGGCGAGCTGCTCGCCCCTCGCGCGACCGTGGTCCGCCAAGGGACTGTCGACGTGTGCGTGCTCGACCCGATCGACACGTCCGACTGGACCGTCGACAACCTCAACACGATCGTCGCCGACGTGCGCCAGCTCTTCGTCGACACCCCCGGAGAAGTGGCCGTCGTGACCGAACAGATGTGGGACCTCGCCGCCTCCCCGGGGCGCCGAGGACCGGATGAACGAGGCCGAGGCGCTGATGTGGCGCTCGGAGAACCACCCGCGGCTGTCGTCGACGATCTGCTCGCTGATGATCTTCGACGCCCCGCCCGACTGGGGCCGCTTCCCGGCCGCGCACGAGTGGGCCACCGAGCTGGTGCCGCGCTGCCGGCAGCGGGTGATGGACCCGTTGCTGCCGGTCGGTCCGCCGGCGTGGGTGCCCGACGAGACGTTCCAGCTCGATTACCACGTACGGCGGACGCACCTGCCCGGAGACGGATCGATGGCGCAGCTCCCGGAGCTCGCGCAGACGCAGGCGCTCGCACCCTTCGACCGCACCCGGCCGCTCTGGGAGGGCACTCTCATCGAGGGGGCTCGAGGGCGGGCGGGCGGCCTACCTGCTGAAGCTGCACCACTCGCTCACCGACGGGCTCGGGGGCATCCAGCTGATGTCGCTCGTGCAGAGCCGGACGCGCGAGCACACGGCGGACAAACCGCGGGCGGAGCCCCGCGAGTCGCGCTACCCGGCGAACCCGTGGGACTTCACCGGGACGGTCGCGCAGGACCCGGGCCCGGCAGCTGCCCGGCGTGGGCCGCGCCCGGTGACGGGTGGCGCCCGGATGCTGACCGGGCGGTCCAGCGCCCCGGGCGAGGCCGTCCCGCTACGGCAGCTCGCTTCGCCGTACGCTCTCGCCGCCGCCGGCGACGCCCTCCCCGTTGCTCGCCGATCGGCGCGGGACGACGTGGCGCTTCCGGGTGATGGAGTGCGAGCTCGCCGACCTGAAGGCGACCGCCAAGCTGGCCCGCGGATCCCTCAACGACGCCTATGTGGCGGCGCTGCTCGGTGGGCTGCGGCGCTACCACGAGCGGCACGGCGTGGACATCGAGGACCTGTCGATGGTGATGCCCGTGAGCATGCGCAAGTCCGACGACCCGATGGGCGGCAACAAGTTCGCCGGCGCCTACTTCGCCGCGCCGATCGGGGTCGAGGACCCCGTCGAGCGGATCGCGGTGCTGCGCGGGATCGTGCTGACCCTGCGGGTCGAGCCCGCCCCCGGACACGCTGTCCCCGGGTCGCGCCGCTGCTGAACCGCGTCCCTTCGAAGGTCGGGCAGATGGCCTTCAACCTCGTGGGCAGCGCTGCCGAGCTCTCGGCGTCGAACATGCCCGGCGTGCCCTACCCGGTCTACATGGCCGGCGCCCGCGTGGAGCGGGTCTTCCCGTTCGGCCCGCTGCCGGGCGTGGCCGTGATGGCCAGCCTGATCTCGCACGACGGCACGTGCTGCATCGGGCTGAACATCGACGGTGACGCGATCAAGGACATCGACGTGTTCATGGAGTGCATGGACGAGGGGTTGGCCGAGGTGACGTCGATCGCGCCCTCCTAGCCCAGCCTGCGCATCTGATAGACGCCCTCGGTGGCACCGACGACCAGACCGGCCTCGTCGGTGATCTCCGCGGGGAGCACGAACTCCGCCCGGCCCGTCCGCGCGCCTCGGCCTCGATCCGGGCGATCTCCTCCTCCGAGATCGCGGCGGCCGCGCGCACCGAGCCGGTGGCGGGCTTGAGGAACCGGATCTCCGGGCTCTTCACGATCGGCACGAACCCCTCGAGGTCGAAGGTGGTGAAGCCGAGCACCCCGCCGAGCATCTCCGCGACGGAGAACAGCGACCCGGCATACATCGCCCCGAAGTGGTTGACGTTGGGCGCGGCCGGGATCTCCGCTGCCGCGTGCCCCCTCCGGGCGTCGAGCACGGAGATCTCCATCGCCCCCGGGATCGGGACGAGCTCACGGATGCCCGAGGTCAGTGCTGCCGGGTCGGGCTGGGTGGTCATGGGCGGACCGTAGCAATCCGGACCGCCGCACCTCCGTGATTTACTACGTTTCGTCAGGGCCCCCGTAGCTCAGCTGGATAGAGCGAGTCACTTCTAATGACTGGGCCGCAGGTTCGAGTCCTGCCGGGGGCGCACATCGAACGAGGCCCCAGCCCGCTGGTGCGGGACGGGGCCTCGTTGCATGCGGCCTCAGGACGCGGTGACGAGCGCTTCTGACGGAGCGTCCTCACGCCACGCGGCGCCGGTACGCCGGGCGTTGTAGGCCTCGAGGTCGAGGATCCCCTCCCGCTTGGCCACGAGGGGGTCGGCACCGGGGGCCTGCCCGGCGACGTTGGTCGCCGTACGCCCCATGTCCGGGATCGGGTCGATCGCCAGCAGCAGGCCGACGCCCTCCAGCGGCAGGCCGAGCGTCGACAGGGTCAGCGTCAGCATCACGGTCGCGCCGGTGACGCCCGCGGTCGCGGCCGAGCCGATGACCGAGACGAACGCGATCAGGACGTAGTCGGTGACCGACAGGTCCAGCCCGAAGAACTGCGCCACGAAGATCGCCGCGATAGCCGGGTAGATCGAGGCGCAGCCGTCCATCTTGGTCGTCGCGCCGAGGGGTACGGCGAACGATGCATAGGCGCGAGGCACGCCGAGGTTCTTCTCGGTGACCGACTCGGTGACCGGCATCGTCCCGACCGAGGACCGCGACACGAAGGCCAGCGACAGGGCCGGCCGGGCGCCGGAGAAGAACTGCTTCACCGAGAGCCCGTTGAGGCGCAGCAGCACCGGGTAGACGCCGAACATCACCAGCGCGAGCCCGAGGTAGATCGCGACCGTGAACGTGCCGAGGGAGCCGAGGGCGTCCCAGCCGTAGGTCGCGACGGCGTTGCCGAGGAGGCCGACGGTGGCGACGGGCGCGAGCAGGATGACCCACCAGAGCACTTTCTGGACCACGGTGAGTGCGGAGCGGACGACGGCCGGGGAAGGGGTCGGCCTCCTTGCCGACCTTGAGGGTGGCGATGCCGACGGCGATCGCGACCACCGGGATCTGCAGCACGTTGAACGACAGGCCGACCGACCCGTCGTCACCCGCGCTGCCCCGGAGGCCGAGCACGTTGGCCGGGACCGGGCCGGTCAGGAAGTCGAGCCACGAACCGGTGGTCGAGGGTGCTGCTGCCGCGTCGGCCGAGACACTGGCGTGGTCGCCCGGCTGCAGGACGAGCCCGAGCACGATGCCGATGGAGACCGCGATCAGTGCGGTGGCAGCGAACCGGGCGAGCGTCTTCCACGCGAGCCGCGCGGCGCCGGTGACGTCGCGGAGATTGGCGATCGAGGCCACGATCGCGAGGAAGACCAGTGGCGGGACGATCGTGCGCAGCAGGGTGACGAAGACGCCGCCCACCGTGCTGAGCGTCTCGGTCAGCCAGTTGGGGTCATCGACCGCGTCGGGTCCGATCGAGCGGGCCACGAGGCCCGGGACGACGCCCAGCACGAGTCCGATCAGGACCCGGATGCCGAACGAGGGGAGACGGAGCTTGCGGGTTGGCTGCTCCGAAAGTGCAGTAGTCATAGTTACAAGATAGCCTTTCGTCACACGGGCGCGACCCAGCGGGGTTGCGCCGGTGTCGGGCGGGGAGAGGACTGACAGCGGCTGCGTCAGTGACGACAGCGCGAGCTCTTGGTGCGCTGCAGGTCCACGACGCGCCGACGCGTCAGCGTCTCGCCATCTGTCACCGGTGCTCGCACACCGGGCCCAACGAAAGGGGTCGGGGGTTATTCCCCGCGGGCGAGCAGCACGATCACTTCGTAGTGCGTCGTGTGCGGGAACATGTCGAGGACCCGCGCCTCGACCGGCCGCAGTGACGGCATCCGCGCGAGGTCCTCGGCCGGGGGTGACCGCGTTGCACGAGGAGTAGACGACGTGCGACGTGTCCGACGCCTCGAGCCACTCGGACAGCGCCGGTCCGATGCCGCGACGGGGCGGGTTCACGATGACCAGCTCCGGGGAGTCCCCTTGGCCGAGCGCCCACTGCGTTGCGTCGCCGGCCACGAAGATCACTCCGGGGGGTGCTGTGGCCGACGCCGCTGCGACCGCCTCGACGGACAGCTCGACGCCGGTGATCGACCGGCCGTCCGCCGTACACGACAGGGCGAAGCCGCCGACGCCGCAGTAGAGGTCCCACACCGTGGTCGGCTCGAGCGCCGACGCCCACGCGCGGGCCGGGCGTAGAGCGCGGCGGCGACGAACGTGTTCGTCTGGAAGAACCCCTGAGGTCGCAGCGCCAGCTCGAGTCCCTCGAGCCGCATCGGCAGCGCGGTGTCGGGAGTGAGCACGATCTCGCGTACGCCCTCGAGGACGGCGGCGTGCGACGGCTGGATGTTGAGCGACACCACGCGGAGAGCCGGCAGGGACGACAGCAGCCACGGCAGGTGCTTGCGGACGCGCGCCTCGTCGGCGGTCGACCGGACCACGAGCCGCAGCATCAGCTCGCCATCGGGGGACTCGGTGAGCAGGACGTGCTTGAGCTCGCCGCTCCGCGTCTTCACGTCGTACGGCGCCAGGTCGGCCTTCGTGATGAAATCCGCCACCACCGAGAGGGCGGACGAGAGGCCCGGCGAGTGCAGTCCGCAGTCGCGCAGGTCGACGCCGTGGTGCTCGCGGTCGAGGATCCCGAGAGTGGGCGCGGACGCGGTGCCCCCGACCGCCATCTTGGCCTTGTTGCGGAACCCCGCGTCAGGCCCGGCGATCGTCGGCAACCCGGGTGACCGCGGGCACGAGCGAACGCGCGTGCGCCTCCTTGTCACTGAGCTGCTGGGCGCGCGGGACCTCCGGGAGCGAGCACGACCGGCAGCGATACGCGTCGTAGTGGTGACACTCCACTAGCGGAGTGCACCCATCCACTCCTCGACCTCCGAGGAGGTGCGGGGAAGGGCGGCGGACAGGTTCCGCCAGCCGTCGGCGGTGACCGAGGATGTCGTCCTCGATCCGGATGCCGATGCCTCGCAGCTCCTCGGGGACGAGCAGGTCGTCCTCCCGGAAGTAGAGGCCGGGCTCGACCGTGAGGACCATGCCCTCGGCGAGGTCGCCGTTGGGGTAGATGTCCTTCGACGTGCGACCGCAGTCGTGGACGTCCATGCCGAGCATGTGCGAGGTGCCGTGCAGGGTCCAGCGGGCGTAGAGCTTCGACTCCGGGTCGAGCGACTCCTCCGCGGAGACCGGCAGCAGGCCGAGGTCGGACAGCCCGTGGGCGAGGATCTCCATGGCCGCGTTGTGGGCCCGCGGGGAAGGGCACGCCCGGCCTGACCGCCTCGATGCCGGCCTGCTGGGCGTTGAAGACGAGGTCGTAGAGGTCGCGCTGCAACGTCGTGAACCGGCCGTCCACCGGGATGGTGCGGGTGACGTCGGCGGTGTAGAGGTTCTTGCCCTCCACACCCATGTCGAGCAGCACCAGCTCGCCGGGCGTGATCGGGCCGGTGTTGTCGATCCAGTGCAGCGTCGTCGCGTGCGACCCGCCGCCGACGATCGAGTCGTAGCCGATGTCGTTGCCCATGGCCCGCGCCCGACGGAAGAACGTGCCCTCGATCCAGCGCTCGCCGAGCTCGAGCACGCGGTCCCACTCGCGCACCGAGTCCTCGAAGCCGAGCGTGGTGATGTCGCAGGCCTCCTGCAGCTCGGCGACCTCCCATTCGTCCTTGACGAGGCGCAGCTCGGAGGCGACCCGTGCGAGGTCCTCGTCGGTGGTGATGTCGCGGGTCTTGCGGTCGTCCTCGATCGACGGAAGGTCGTTGACGTGGCGGACCTCGATGCCGAGCGAGTCGCTGATCTCGTCGGCCGACGGGCGGCGCCCGGCCCACAGTTCGCCGTACTGCCGGTCGCGGAAGAACTCGTCGGTGTCGCGCTCCGAGCGGGGCCGCGCGTAGAGGACAGCCTCGCCGTCGTCCAGCACCAGCACGGCGTCGGAGGTCTGGTTGCCGGTGAAGTAGGTGTGGGCGGTGTCCGGGCGGAAGCGGTAGTCGGTGTCGTTGGCGCGGACCTTGTACGTGCCGGCGGGCAGCACCCGGGCGCTCGCCCGGGAAGGCGTCGGCGAGCCCGGCGCGGCGGGCTTCGGCGTACTCCGAGATCGGGTGCACCGGCACGTCGAGCTTGCGCTCACCCCAGCCGGTCCGCATGAACGCGGCATAGGCCTCGGGGACCGCGGGATCGTGGGACTCGGTCTTCGGCTCGGTGGTCTCGGGAGTCGTCTGGTCGCTCACGCCGGTCACTGTACGCCGGGAGGAAACCGGTCGCAGAGTCGAATCGGGCTAGGGTTCGGGCATGCCCAGACGTCGCCGCGACAGCGTTGCGTTCACCGTTGTCGTGACCGCCCTCGTGCTGCTCGGCGCCCTCGTGATGGCCGTCGTGATCGCGCTGTCCGGTGCTCCGGGATCGCTGATCCTCGCCGCACTGCTGGCTGCGCTGCCCGTCGGCCCGCTGGTCGGCTGCTTCATGTGGCTCGACCGCTACGAGCCCGAGCCGCGCTCGCTGCTCGTCGGCGGCCTGCTGTGGGGAGCCTTCGTGGCGACCGCCGCGGCGCTCCTCTTCCGGGGGCATCGGCCCGGCCGGTGGCGCGAGCGACGAGCAGAGCCCCTGGCGGTGCTGGCGCCGGTCACCGAGGAGGCGACCAAGGGCGCGTTCCCGGTGCTGCTCCTGTGGTGGCGCCGCCACGAGCTCGACGGGGTCCTCGACGGCATCGTCTACGCCGGCATGGTCGGCATCGGCTTCGCCTTCACCGAGAACATCCTCTATCTCGCGGCGGCCTACAACGGCACCGACGGCATGGGCCCCGGCGGCACCGAGGCACTCACCGGCACCTTCATCATCCGGTGCCTGCTGAGCCCCTTCGCGCACCCGCTCTTCACCGCGTTCATCGGGATCGGCGTCGGTCTCGCCGTGACGTCTCGCAAGCTGGCGGTGCGCTGGCTGGCGCCCTTGGGTGGGTACGCCGTCGCGGTGATCGCCCACTCGTTGTGGAACTCCTCCACGCTCGGCGGGACGGAGAACTTCTTCGTCGTCTACGGCACGATGATGCTGCCTGCTTTCCTCGGTCTGATCGCCTTCGCGCTGTATCGACGCGGATCCGAGAAGGGGATGATGGCCGCGGCCCTCGCCGATGCCTCGCAGCGCGGACTGCTGCCGGCCACCGACATCCCCCGGCTGGTCGACCTGCGGCACCGCCGGCAGGCGCGCATCCACGCGAAGCAGGCAGGTGGGGCGCAAGGTGAGCGGGCGATGCGCGAGTACCGGGCGGCGGCGATCGAGCTGGCCTACCTTCATCACCGTTACCTGCGCGGCACCGCTCCGCACGACTTCGCCGAAAGGGGTCAGGAGCATGTCGTTGCCCTCAACGCTGTCCGGCCCTACATCTCCTTCCCCGGACAGGTGGTTCCCACCCGATGACTGAGCTCGAGAGCAAGCAGAGCAAGGACGAGGGCAAGCACGACGGCCCCAGCACCGAGAGCACCCAGATGCTCACGGCCACGGTGCGCATGCGCAGCGCGCTCCGGGAGGTGCGCCTGCCGCTGGAGCTGCCGAGCGCCGTCGCCAACCGCGACGCCCAGCGCGAGATGGTCGACCAGCTCGAGGACTACGTCATCCCGCGACTGATGACGATCGACGCGCCGTTGCTCACCGTTGTCGGCGGCTCGACCGGGGCCGGCAAGTCGACGCTGGTCAACTCGCTGGTCGGCAAGCGCGTCACCCAGCCCGGCGTCCTCCGTCCGACCACTCGCTCGCCCGTGCTGGTGCACAACCCGGCCGACGCCGAGTGGTTCGGCCGGGACCGGCTGCTGCCCGAGCTCGAGCGCGTGAGCAAGCCGACCAACGACCCCGACGCGCTGCAGCTCGTCGCCTCGGACGCCGTGCCGGCCGGCCTCGCCATCCTCGACGCGCCCGACATCGACTCGGTCGAGGAGCGCAACCGCACCCCGGCCGCGCAGCTGCTCGCCGCCGCCGACCTGTGGCTCTTCGTCACCTCGGCCGCCCGCTACGCCGACCGAGTGCCGTGGGACTTCCTGCGCAAGGCCGCCGAACGTTCCGCCGCGGTCGCGATCGTGCTGGACCGCACCGCGCCCGAGGCGGTCGAGACCGTCTCCACCCACCTCGCCCGGATGCTCGCGAGCCGTGGCCTCAAGGACTCCCCGCTCTTCACCGTCACCGAGGGCGAGGTCAGCGACGAGGGCCTGTTGCCGACCGAGTCGGTCGAGCAGATCCGCGGCTGGCTGGAGTCGCTGGCCGCCGACTCCGAGGCCCGCTCCGCCGTGGTGAAGCAGACGCTCGACGGCGCCGTACGCACGCTGGCCCGGCGCACCCACTCCGTCGCCGACGCCGCCACCGAGCAGGTCGATGCCGTACGCCGCCTGCGAGACGACGCCAACAAGGCCTACGACCGGGCGGTGGCCGAGATCGCCGAAGCCTCCGCCGACGGCACGCTCCTGCGGGGCGAGGTGCTCGCCCGCTGGCAGGAGTTCGTCGGCACCGGCGAGCTGCTCAAGTCGCTCGAGACGCGCGTCGGCTGGCTGCGCGACCGGGTCGTCAACGCCATCAAGGGCAAGCCGCAGCAGGCCGAGCGCGTCACCGTTGCGGTCGAGTCCGGCCTCGAGACGCTGATCCTCGAGCACGCTGAGGCCGCCGCTGAGCGCGCCGAGGCCTCCCGGCAGTCGCTGGCCTCGGGCCAGATCCTGCTGGCCGATGCGGGCGAGGACCTCGGTCGTGCCTCACGCGACTTCCGTCGCCGGGCCGAGCGCGCCGTACGCGACTGGCAGTCCGACGTCCCGGACATGGTCCGGACCGAAGGTGCCGACAAGCGTTCGACGGCTCGCTTCCCGGCCTTCGGCGTCAACGGCCTGTCCGTCGCACTGATGGTCGTCGTCTTCGCCCACACCGCGGGCGTGACCGGCGCCGAGGCGGGCATCGCCGGTGGCTCGGCCGTCCTCGGACAGAAGCTGCTGGAGGCCGTCTTCGGCGACCGGGCCGTCCGCGCACTGGCCGAGCGCGCGCGCCGCGACCTCGAGAGCAAGGTCACCGAGCTCCTCGGCAGCGAGCGCCAGCGCTACATCGACCTGCTCGAGAGCCTCGAGATCTCGCCCGAGGCGCCGGAGAAGCTGAGATCAGCATCTCGGCGCGTCGACGATCTTCGCTTCGCCGCGAAGGGTGGCACGACCAATGAACCGGCCTCGGCCACATAGGGTGGGCAGCGCACTTTCCGCTGTTTTCCGAGGGAGACCATGACGTCCTTGCTCGAGGGGGCCAAAAGCTCGTCTCGCGGAGTTCTGAGATCGGGACCCGTGTGCAGGGTCTCGAACAGGCAGTCGACGCCGCCCGGGGGGCGTGTCGACTCCGCGCTCATCGACGATGCCCGTTCCGTCGTCGACCGTGCCGCCGGTCGCCTGAAGCTGTCGGCCGAGCACACGGTGGTCGCGCTCGCCGGGGCCACGGGCTCGGGCAAGTCGTCGACCTTCAACGCGCTGGCCGAGCTCGAGCTGTCGGCCGTCGGCGTCCGCCGGCCGACGACCTCGTGGGCGACGGCCTGCGTGTGGGGCCGCGACGGCGCCGAGGAGCTCCCGGGTGGCTCGGCATCCCGGCCCGCCACCGGGTCACTCGCGACTCCATGCTGTCCACGGGCAAGGAGGACAACGCCCCGGCCGGTGTCGTGCTCCTCGACCTGCCCGACCACGACTCGACGGAGGTCTCGCACCACCTCGAGGTCGACCGGCTCGTGCGGCTCGCCGACATGTTCGTCTGGGTCCCGGACCCGCAGAAGTATGCCGACGCCGCGATCCACGACCGCTACCTCGCGCCGCTCGCGTCCCACAAGGACGTGATGCTGGTCGTCCTCAACCACATCGACACCGTGCCCGAGGCGCGTCGTGACGGCATGGTCGCGGACGTACGCCGCCTGCTGGACGCCGACGGACTCGACGGTGTCCCGGTGCTGCCCATCAGTGCCCGCCACGGCTGGGGGATCGACGAGCTCAAGAAGCAGATCGCCAAGCGGGTGGCCGAGAAGAAGGCGACCCGGGCCCGGCTCGGTGCCGACGTTCGCGCCGCCGCCGAGCGCCTCCGGGCCGCCTCCGGCACCGCCACGGTGCGCTCGCTGTCGACCGAACGGGTCGCCGCGCTGGATGACGCGTTCGCCGACGCGGCCGGGGTGCCGACGGTCGTCAAGGCCGTCGAGGACTCGACCCGCATCCGCGCCAACCGCGCCACCGGCTGGCCGGTGACGGCGTGGTTCTCCCGGCTCAAGCCCGACCCGCTCAAGCGACTCCACCTCGACCTCGGTGCCGCCGGCAAGCAGCTCACCGGCGCGGCCCGGACGTCCGTGCCGAAGGCGACCGGTGTGCAGAAGGCCCGGGTCGACACCGAGGTGCGCGCGCTGGCCGACCGAGTGTCCGACGGCATGGGCCAGCCCCGGGTCACCGCGATCCGCACGGCGTCGGTCTCCCGCCTGCCCGACCTCGGCGACCGGCTCGACCGGGCCGTCGCGGCCACCGACCCGGGTGCCGACAGGATCCCGATGTGGGCCGGCCCGGTGCGCGTCCTGCAGTGGCTGCTGATCATCGCCGCCGTCGTCGGTGGCGGATGGCTGGCGCTGCTGGCGTTCGGCGCCTACGCCCGGCTGCCCGAACCGCCGACACCCGAGGTGGGTGGCTTCCCGGTCCCCACGCTGCTCCTGCTGGGCGGGATAGCGCTCGGGGTGCTGCTCGCGCTGCTGTGCCGGGTGCTGGTGTCGATGACGGCGCGACGTCGCGGACGCGTGGCCGACAAGCGGCTGCGCGACGCGATCTCGTCGGTCTCCGAGGAGATCGTGGTCCAACCGATGCGAGCCGAGCTCGAGGCCTATTCCACGATGCGCGACGGCTCCGGCGATCGCACTGAAGTAGGCCGGTCGCGGGCCACTTCTTCTCCACAGGGTCCCTCGCCTTCACGGTCGTCCACAGGATTTCGTACGCCGCAGCGTCGGTGTCCGTGCCTCGCC
Source organism: Nocardioides sp. B-3 (assembly GCF_024703895.1). Taxonomy (GTDB): domain Bacteria; phylum Actinomycetota; class Actinomycetes; order Propionibacteriales; family Nocardioidaceae; genus Nocardioides. Next base: position 539,978 of record NZ_CP087968.1, on the reverse strand, counting down.
GCACTCTTGGTGTCGAGGGCGGACACGCCGTCCTCGACAGCGAGGAAGGCACTTCTCATGAACGACACCTACATCACGCTGACCGGTTGGGTCGGCTCCGACGTCTCGCTCCGGGAGGTCCCCGGCGGTGCGCCCGTGGCCAACTTCCGGGTGGCGACGACGTCGCGCAAGTTCCGCAACAACCAGTGGGAGGACGGCGCGACCACGTGGTACTCCATCCGAGCTCGGCGCCGGCTCGCCGACAACGTCCACGGGTCGATCAAGCGCGGTGACCCCGTGGTCGTGCACGGCAAGCTCGAAGCCGACGTGTGGACCAAGGAGGACGGCACCACCAACACCCAGCTGGTGATCACCGCCACGTCGGTCGGGCACGACCTGTCGCGGGGGACGGCTGTCTTCACCAAGCCGGTCCGACCCGAGATGGTCCAGTCGGTCGCGCCCCAGCCGCAGTGGAGCCGGGAGCAGCCGAGCCAGTCCGCGACCGATCCCCGGGCCGTGCCGTTGGGCGAGCAGCCCGTGGCGTCGGTCGACCAGCCGGCAGCGCCCGCCGCCGAGGTTGCCGCCGCGGACGCGGCCTGAGACCGACCCGACGCCGACGACCGTGTGGATCTGGTGCAGCCGGTGACACCAGATCCACACGGTCGGCCGGGGCGCCTCAGGTCGCGGGCATCACCCAGTGTCGTTGGCGACCGGGTCCTCGAGCTGGTCGAGGGTGAGGGGCGGAGTCTCCCCGGATGCGGTCGAATCTGGGCCGGGCTGGTCGTCGAGGGTGTTGGTCACGGCGGCGTAGACCATGCCATCGCCGCGCAGAAGCGTCACCCGGTTCATGACCACATCACCGTAGTGGCTGATCAGTCGCCGGCCGATGATCGCCCCGGCGTCGTTGGTGAGCTCGATGCACTTGTCGTCAGCGGTGGCCTCCGCACTGCAGCGGACGACGCGGGACATGAGGTCGCCGGTGCCAGCCCGGTCTGCGCCCGGTGGGATCAGTGGACTCGACTCGTCGCCCCCGAGGAGCACCATGTGGAGTCGGCCGGGGCCATCCGGACCCGTCACGAATGCGTTGATGAATCCGTCCTCCGGGCCGTCGAGCGTGAGCGGGCCGGGGGAGGTGACGGTCACGCCGTCGGGCAAGATCGCCTCGACCGTCGAGATCATTTCGGTGGAAGGGATGGACCACCACCCCTCGGGGACCTCGGCCGTCGGCGGTTCCGGACTCTGCTCGCTGGCCGAGCTCGACGGGGCGCCCGCCGGATCGATGGCCGTCGTGCCGCTGCCCAGTGCCGTGGGCAGGACGAGCGCGACCACGGTGCCGGCCGCCACGGCGCCGGCCGCGATGCCGAGGCGACGCCGGGTGCGGAGTCGGCGGCCCTGCCGCAGGGCGTGCGGCCCGATCTCGAGCGGCGCCGTCGTGTCGTTCATGGTGCGCTCGAGCAGGTCGCGCAGCTCGGCCTCGTGGGGGTCGAGCAGTTCGTCAGTGTGAGTCATGGCGTGCCTCCGTGCTGGCGAGCTCGTGGAGCTCGGGATCGGTGAGGGTCTGGCGCAACCGGGCGAGGGCGCGCATCGCGCGGTTCTTGACCGCGGCGGGGGAGAGGTGGAGGGCGTGCGCTGTCTCCTCGACCGAGCGGTCCTCCCAGTAGCGCAGCACCACGACCGCTCGATCGAGAGGCGCCAGCCTGCCCCGGGGCGGCCATCAGCGCGAGCCGTTCGGTCGGGTCGCGGTCGATGCTCGGGCGGTCCGGAGTGGCGTCGACCGGGATCTCACCGCTGCTGCGTCGACGCCGGTCGCTGAGGAAGGTCTTGAGGACGATTCCGTGCACGTAGGCGGCGGGATCGTCGGCGGTCTGCACCTTGCGCCAGTGCACGTAGGCCTTGGCCAGTGCCGACTGCACGAGGTCCTCGGCCGCCGGCGCACTGGTCGTCAGCAACCGGGCGCTGCGGTAGAGGGCCGGGGATCGGGCTGCGACGAACGCCGTGAAGTCCTCGTCGGTAGACGGGGAGTCGCGCATGTGGCCTCCTGTGGTCCGTGTGGGTCGCTCCCACACCTCAAGGACGCGGCGATCGCCGTACAGGTCTCAAAGTCTGCCGGTTGTCGGTGAGGACGCTCAGACCCGTAGGCTCCGGGCCATGGCTGAATACGTTTTTACCCTGCGCAACGTGCGCAAGGCCCACGGCGACAAGGTCGTCCTCGACAACGTCACCCTCTCCTTCCTGCACGGCGCCAAGATCGGTGTCGTCGGCCCCAACGGCACGGGCAAGTCGTCGCTGTTCAAGATCATGGCCGGCCTCGACAAGGCCAACAACGGCGACGCGATCCTCGACCCCGGCGCCTCCGTCGGCATGCTCCAGCAGGAGCCGCCACTGACCGAGGGCAAGACGGTCCCGGAGAACGTCGAGGAGGCCGTCGGCGAGATCAAGGGCAAGCTCAACCGCTACAACGAGATCTCCGAGCTGATGGCCGACCCCGACGCCGACTTCGACACGCTGCTCGCCGAGATGGGCGACCTGCAGACCGACCTCGACCACGCCAGCGCCCGGGACCTCGACAGCCGCCTCGATCAGGCGATGGACGCGCTGCGCTGCCCGCCGCCGGACGCCATCGTCGACACCCTCTCCGGTGGTGAGCGTCGACGCGTCGCGCTGTGCAAGCTGCTGCTCCAGCAGCCCGACCTGCTGCTCCTCGACGAGCCCACCAACCACCTCGACGCCGAGTCGGTGCAGTGGCTGGAGGGTCACCTCAAGGACTACCCCGGCGCCGTCCCGGCCATCACCCACGACCGCTACTTCCTCGACAACGTCGCCGAGTGGATCCTCGAGCTCGACCGGGGCAAGACGCACCCCTACGAGGGCAACTACACGACCTACCTCGAGACCAAGAAGGAACGCCTCAAGATCGAGGGCCAGAAGGACGTCAAGCGCGCCAAGATGCTCGAGAAGGAACTCGAGTGGGTGCGCTCCAACGCCAAGGCGCGCCAGACCAAGTCCAAGTCGCGACTTGCTCGCTACGAGGAGATGGCCAACGAGGCCGACAAGGCCCGCAAGATCGACACCGCCGACATCAACATCCCGCCGGGCCCGCGCCTCGGTGACATCGTGCTCGAGGGCCGTCACCCGGTGAAGGGCTTCGAGGGCCGCACCCTGTGGAACGACATCTCCTTCACGCTGCCGCGCGCCGGCATCGTCGGCATCGTCGGTCCCAACGGTGTCGGCAAGACGACGCTCTTCCGGATGATCACCGGTGACGAGAAGCCCGACAGCGGCGAGCTCGTCGTGGGCCAGACGGTGAAGCTGTCCTACGTCGACCAGAGCCGTGGCGGCATCGACCCCACCAAGAACGTCTGGGAGGTCGTCTCCGACGGCCCGGACTTCATCAAGGTCGCCAACTTCGAGATGAACTCGCGGGCGTACGTCGCCTCGTTCGGCTTCAAGGGCCCGGACCAGCAGAAGAAGGCCGGCGTGCTCTCCGGTGGTGAGCGCAACCGCCTCAACCCGGCGCTGACCCTCAAGCAGGGCGGCAACGTGCTGCTCCTCGACGAGCCCACCAACGACACGGACGTCGAGACCCTCTCGGCCCTCGAGGACGCGCTGCTCGACTACCCCGGCTGCGCCGTGGTCACGTCCCACGACCGGTGGTTCCTGGACCGGGTCGCGACGCACATCCCGGCGTGGGAGGGCGACGACGAGGACCCCGCCAAGTGGTTCTGGTTCGAGGGCAACTTCGCGTCCTACGAGGAGAACAAGATCGAGCGCCTCGGCGTCGAGGCGGCCCGCCCGCACCGTGTGACGCACCGCCGCCTCACCCGCGACTGACTCGCAAGTCTTTCGAAAGTCCGTGACGGACGGACCCCGGATCTGAGGATTCGAGGGTCCGTTCGTCACGGACTATCCTGATTCTCAGCGACCCGCCAGCCCGTGCTCCAGCGGTGACTGAGCCACATTTTCGGGTCACGAAATGTGGCTGACGCACCGCCACAGGTGGGTCGTAGCGGCGACGCGCCGGCCGGCGGTGGCACAGCCACTAGATCGCCGTACGGAATGTGGGTGACGCACCGCTGGTCGGTGAGAGTCGTACGGCGCCGACGAACCTGCCGGGCGGGGCGAGCGTCAGCGGATCTCCATCTCCGGGTGTCCGGCGATGAGCTGGTCGGTGACGGCGTCCATCGCGCGGCCGAGGGCGACGAAGTCATCGGGTGCGGCGACGTCGACGAGGTAGGACCGCACGCCCTCGACGTGCATCGGGGCGGCCTCCTCGAGGAGCGCGAAGCCCTTGTCGGTCATGGTCGCCACGATGCCGCGTCCGTCCTCGGGAGTGCTGCCGCGCACGACGTAGCCGGCCTTCTCCATCCGGTCGATCGTGTGGGTGACACGGCTGCGGGAATGGGCCGGGGCATCGGCGAGCTGGGCCATCCGCATGAAGCGGCCGGGGCGCTCGGAGAGCCGCACCGAGATCTCGTACTCCGTGAGCGAGATGTTGAAGCCCTGACGCAGGTCGTCGTCGAGCCGGTCCATCAGCAGCGTGGTGCCGATGACGAGGGCTCGCCAGGAACGCTGCTGGGCTTCGTCGAGCCAGCGTGGCTCTTGAGACTCAGTGGTCATCAGCGTCGTCTCCCGTGTGTGGCGCCACTCCTGCGGAGCAGGTGGTCCCACGAGAGTATCCAGCGGCACGGGTGAACCGTGCCTTGACCCGCGGACCGTGACCATTGTGTTGCGACACGGCCCCGCGGGCGGAAGGCAGGTTCTAGGCCGGGCGCTCGAGGATCAGCGCCATGCCCCGGCCACCGCCCACGCACATCGTGATCAGGCCGGTGGACTTGTCGTGCCAGTCCAGCGAGTTGATCAGGGTGTTCTGCAGGCGAGCCCCCGTCATGCCGAACGGGTGGCCGACGGCGATGGCGCCACCGTTGACGTTGAGGCGGTCCGGGTCGATGCCGAGGTCCCGGTAGGACGGGACGACCGGGCGGCGAAGGCCTCGTTGATCTCGACTGGTCGATGTCGCCGATGCTCATGTTGGCGTTGGCGAGCGCACGCTTGGTCGCCTCGACCGGGCCGAGGCCCATGATCTCGGGGGAGAGGCCGGAGACGCCGGTGGACACGATGCGGGCCAGCGGGCTTGAGGCCGAGCTCGGCGGCCTTGGTGTCGGACATGATGACGACGGCGGCGGCACCGTCGTTGAGCGCGCAGCAGTTGCCGGCGGTCACGACGCCGTCGGGTCGGAACACCGGCTGGAGTCCGGCGAGCGCGTCGTAGGTGACACCGGCGCGTGGGCCGTCGTCGGCCGACACGACCGTGCCGTCGGGAGTCGTGACCGGGGTGATCTCGCGGGCCCAGAAGCCGTCGTTGATCGCCTTCTCGGCGAGGTTCTGCGAGCGGACCGCGAACTCGTCGAGCTCCTTGCAGTCGAGCCCGCGCATGCGCGCGACGTTCTCCGCGGTCTGGCCCATCGCGATGTAGGCGTCGGGGAGCGAACCGTCCTCGCGCGGGTCGTGCCAGTCCCGGCCGCCCTCGGCGAGCTTGGCGGTGCGGGCCTCCGCGTCGGTGAAGACCTCGTTGCGCGTGCCGGGGATGTGGTCGGAGGTGCCCTTGGCGAACCGCGAGACCGTCTCGACGCCGGCGGAGATGAAGATGTCTCCCTCGCCGGCCTTGATGGCGTGGAAGGCCATCCGGGTGGTCTGCACGGAGGAGGCGCAGTAGCGGGTGATCGTCGCGCCCGGGACCTCGTCCATGTCGTTGAGGACGTTGACGATGCGGCCCATGTTGTTGCCCATCTCGCCACCGGGCAGGCCGCACCCGAGGTAGAGGTCGTCGACGGTCTTGCGGTCGAGGGCGGGGATCTTGTCGAGCGCCGTCTTGACGATGAACGCGGTCAGGTCGTCGGGACGGAAGTCCTTGAGGGAGCCCTTGTTGGCTCGACCGATGGGGGAGCGGGCGACGGAAACGATCACTGCCTCGGGCATGGAAGAACTCCGATTCTCAAGTCTGGTGGGGATGCTGTTTCACCCTAGGCCCTCGACCAGCGATCCGAGGAGCAGGTCCGGGCTGTCCGCGACGAAGGCCGCGCGCTGGGCGGCAGGGCGGAGCAGCGCGGAGATCAGTACGCCGTCGAGCGCCGCCACGATGGTCGCGGACACGGCTCCGGAGTGGGCGTGCCCGCCGCGGTCCATGATGTCGTCGACGATCGTGGTGAGGCTCTGCCGGGAATCACGCAACTGCACCGCGAGGTCGTCGTCGCGGGCCGCCGCCAGCGTGAGCTCGAGCCGCGCGGTGAGCAGGTCGGACTCCTCGAGCCAGCGCCGGAAGGTGGCGCTGGTGGCCGCGACGGCGTGGTCGTGGTCGCCGGGCTGCTGGTCCAGCTCCGCGGCCGGGGTCTCGACATCGGCGGCGAGCTGCCACACGACGTACTCCGCCATCGCGGCCTGCAGGGCGCTGCGCGAGCGGTAATAGGCGGAGCTCGAGCCCTCCGGCAGGCCGGCCGCCCGGTCGATGGCGCGATGCGTGAGACCGCGCCATCCCTGCGTGGCCAGCACCGTCACGGCGGCGTCGAGGATCTGTCGGCGACGGGCCGAGAGCTCCGGGGGCGGCCGGGGGGCGATGGACAAGGGGGGCCTTTCGGGACGAGGTGAGGCACGACACTACCGACCGACTTGCGCCGGACGCCGGGCGAGCGTACCTTCTACACATGTAGAGATTCTACAGACGTAGAAAGGACTCATCATGAGCTTCGAACTGATCAACGCCAACCCGATCGTCTTCGCCGTGCTCGCGGTCGCCGGCCTCGCCGCGCTGCTGGCCCTCGGTGCCGGCACCGAGTTCTTCGCCAGCAACCGCAAGGTGCGCGTCGCTTGCCACGAGTCGATCCCGACCTACTACGGGAACCTCCTCGGCGCCCACTGATGCCCTCCCGACGTCGCGGGTGACGCCGCTCTGACACCATCGAGGCGTGCGCCACCTCTATCAGTGCCCGATGCGCTGGGCCGACCTCGACCTGCTCGGCCACGTGAACAACGTCGTCTATGTCGACTACCTGCAGGAAGCCCGCGTCGACATGATGCGCAGCCACGGCCCGGCGGTCCGCCGGGGTGAGGACGGGCAGGGCGGCGAGGACCTCGCCGAGGGTGTCGTGGTCGTCCGCCACGAGGTGAGCTACCCGGCCCCGCTGACCTTCCGCTTCCGACCCATCAGCATCGAGTGCTGGGTCACCGAGATCCGTGCGGCCAGCTTCACCATGGCCTACGAGATCTTCGACGAGACCCCGGACGGGCGCGTCGTCCACCTCCGGGCGAGCACCGTGCTCACGCCGTACGTCTTCGCGACCGAGCGCCCCCCGGCGGCTGAGCCCCGCGGAGAAGGACGCGCTCGCCGTCTTCCTCGAGGACCCGCTCCCGGCGTCGCCGAAGATCGCGCCGGTCGATCCCCGGGAGCCCGGCCACTACCCGCTGCACGTGCGCTTCTCCGACGTGGACGTCTACGGCCACGTCAACAACGTGAAGTACTTCGAGTACTTCCGGGAGTCTCGGATCCCGATGATGGAGCGGCTCGGCCGCTCGCTGCCCGAGGCAGGCTTCCACGTGGTCGTCGCCCAGACCGACGTCGACTACAAGGTGCCGATCCTCTTCCGGCTCGAGCCCTACGACGTCCACTCGCGGATCACGCACGTGGGCACGAAGTCGTTCACGATCGAGTCGGAGATCCGCGACGGCGAGACCCTGCTGTCGCGGGCGCGCGTCGTGCTGGTCTGCTTCGACTCCGAGACCCAACGCTCGATCGAGCCGCCGGCGGCGTACCGCGAAGCGATGCTGGCCGTCGTCAAGGCCTGAACGTCACTCCGGGGTGTTGACCATGAACTGCGCGGCGTGCGTGACGTAGCCCCAGAACTGCTCGTCCTGCGCCGGTGTCAGCGCCGCCTTGTCGAGGCCCTCGCGGAAGTGCACCAGCCAGCGCTCCGCCGCGGCGGGCGTCACCGCGAAGGGCGCGTGCCGCATGCGTAGCCGGGGGTGGCCCCGCGTGTCGCCGTACGTCGTCGGACCGCCCCAGTACTGCATGAGGAACAGCGCGAACCGCTCCTCGGCCGGACCGAGGTCCTCCTCGGGATAGAGCGGGCGCAGCAGCGGGTCGTCGGCCACGCCCTCGTAGAACGTGTGCACGATCTGGCGAATCGTCGCCTCGCCGCCGATCTCGTCGTAGAAGGTGCTCACCTCGCCATTGTGTCGTGCGGGGGGATGGCTCGGTCGGGCGGGCGTGGAAGACTCGGGGGCGCAGACTCTGTCCCCAGCCACAAGGAGCACTCATGCCCACCACCCGCACTGCAGAGCACCCACTGGGAAGGCACCCTCTTCGAGGGCGCCGGCAAGGTCACCCTCGATTCGTCGGGCCTCGGCACCTTCGACGTGAACTGGCCTTCGCGAGCCGAGGAGGCCAACGGAAAGACCAGCCCAGAGGAGCTGATCGCCGCGGCGCACTCGTCGTGCTTCTCGATGGCCTTCTCCAACGGCCCGGCCAAGAACGAGACCCCCGCGACCTCGCTCGACACCACGGCCGCCGTCGACTTCACGCCCGGCACCGGCATCACCGGCATCAAGCTGACCGTGCGTGGCGTCGTCGAGGGCCTCGACAACGAGAAGTTCGTCGCGCTCGCCGAGGAAGCGAAGGCCGGCTGCCCGGTCTCGCAGGCGCTCTCCGTGCCGATCACGCTGGACGCGGCACTCGCCTGAGCAGGGGTCCTCGGACCCGACGTCGTCGGGGCGGGAGGACCGGTGCGAGCCCCGCAGCCGCTTGCGGCAAGGGGAGGTCTGGCCCGCCCGGATGCTTTCGGGCGGGTCAGTTGTCTTCCGCCGGTACGGCGCCGGCATCCCCGGCTTCGGGAGGGGACCGGTGCCAGACGACCCGTTGGGGGAACGGCATCTCGATGCCCTCGTGGTCGAAGCGAGCCTTGATCCGCTCGCGCATCGCGCGAGCCACGGCCCACTGCTCCATCGGGGCGGTCTTGAGGGTGACGCGCACGGTCACGCCGTCGATGCCGAGCTGCTCGACGCCCCAGACCTCCGGCTCCTCGATGACGAGTCCCTTGAACTCCTCGTCCTCCCAGAGCTCGTGCGCGACCTCCTGCAGCACGCGTCGGACGCGCGCCGGGTCCTCGGCGTACCCGACCGCGATGTCGAGAACGGTGCGCGCCCAGTTCTGGCTCATGTTGCCGACGCGGACGATCTCGCCGTTGCGGACGTACCAGACCGTGCCGTTGACGTCACGCAGCCGGGTGACGCGCAGGCTGACGGCCTCGACCGTGCCGCTCGCCTCGCCCGGGTCGACGACGTCGCCGACGCCGTACTGGTCCTCGAAGATCATGAAGATGCCCGAGAGGAAGTCCTTGACCGGGCTCTGGGCGCCGAAGCCGAGGGCGACACCGATGATGCCGGCGCTGGCGATGACCGGGCCGATGTTGGCGCCGAGCTCGCTGAGCATCATCGTGACGGTGACCGCGACGACGACGCCGGTGACGATGCTCTTGAGCAGGCTGCCCATCGTCTGGGCCCGCTGGACACGACGACCGGCGCCGGCCGCCTCGGCCCGGGCGAAGGCCTCGCTCATGCGGCCGCCGAACGGGACGCGGCTCATCGATCCGGAGAGCCCGCCGGCCGCCGCACGCCGCACCACGCGGTCGATCAGGCGGTGCAGCAGCCAGCGGACGACCAGTCCGAGCAGGGCCGAGCCGAGCAGGGCGAAGGGCTTGCCGACGAACCAGTCGGAGATCGTGGCGAGCCGCTGGTCGCCGGTCTCCCTCAGGACCCAGTCACAGATGTCTTCGCCGTCGGCGCAGGTGTCGGAGAGCGAAAGCATGCCCGCCAGTATGGCGACTCCGCAGCCGAACCCAAGTCGCCCGGCCGCGTCATCGCGGCCAGTGTGAGCGAGTCGACCTCAGCCGCGGCGCGGGTCGGGTGGGGGAGCGGATATCGTGTCCCTCGTGATCACGCCCGCGCTCTCGACCACTGCCCGGTTCACCGCCCGCGCCAGCCTGCCGCTCGTCGCGCTGGGCATCGCACTTCTCGCCACTCCGGCCCACGCAGAAGCGGCCGACGGCTGGACCACCCTGTACGGACGTCGACTCGCTCGGAAGCGCTGCTGCTGCTCGGCGGCGTGCCCGTGCTCATCTTCGTGCTGATCGGGCTGGCGGTCTACATCCCCGCGCTGGTCCGCGGCGAGGACGTCTCGCCGACCGGTGGCAGCGTCGAGAGCCAGTGGATCGGTGGGCCACGCCACTCCAAGGAGCTCGCCTCCGGCGACACCGAGTCGAGTGAGACCGGTGGAGCTCATGGCAGCTGGTGACCTGAGCTCGCGCGATCGCGCCGAGCTCGACAAGGCCATCCGCGCGGCCGAGCAGTCGTGCCGCTTCGAGTTCTCCGTCTTCATCGGCGCCGCCGAGGGTGACACCCGGGCCTACGCCCGGCGCCTGCACGCCTCGCTCGTCGCGCCCACCCACAGCCTGCTGGTGATGGTCGACCCCACCGCGCGTGTGATCGACATCGTGACCGGCACCGAGGTGCGTCGTCACCTCACCGACCGCGAGGTCGAGCTGTCGATCCTCGCCATGCAGACCGACTTCGCGGCCGACGACTTCGTGGGCGGCCTCAAGCGCGGCATCGCGATGCTCGCCGAGCACGCCCGCCCGCAGAACACCCTGCACGCCAGCGTCTGAACCCGCCGAGTCGGCGCAAGTTGCACGCCGAGTCGGCGCAACTTGCGCCGACTCGGCCGTTGGTTTGCGCCGACTCGGCTGTTGGGGCTAGCGCTGGGCGTCGCGGGCCTGAGCAGCCGGGGCACGGGCGATGTCGTCGCGGGCCTCGGCCACGAAGCGCTGAGCGCCCTTGGGAGCCGTGTTGTCGGCCAGCCTCTCGTCGAGGCGGGAGACCACCTCGGGAGAGCCCACGGCGAGCGGGAAGCCGTACTCGAGCAGCTTCGAGGCCTTGTGGAACCCGAGGGGTGTCGATCACGGTGTCGGTCGCGTCGAGGAATTTCTCGACGTACGGCGCCACGACCTCGTCCTGCTCCGAGCGGAAGATCGAGAGCACGATCTGGAGCGAGGTCTCGTTGGGCGTCGCCGGGTCCGGGATGAGGTCCCATCCGGTGGCCTTGGCCTCGGCCGTGGGCTGGGCGACGCGAGCGCCCGCTGCCTTCTCCCGGCCCTCGATCGTGTTGTCACGGGCGAGCTCGGCGTCGATCTCGGCGTCGCCGTAGCGCCCGGCCTTGGCCAGCGCGGTGATCAGCGCCCAGCGGAAGTGCTGGTCGACGGCGAGTCCCTCCACCGTGAAGGACCCGTCGAGGAACGCCTCGAGCTCGTCGAGAACCGCGTCGGAGCCGATCGTGTGGTCCCGGCGGGCGTTGCTCGGCGCACACCCGGCGTAGCAGCGGGCGAACGTGAGCTGCTGGTCGCTGCCGGGCTCGGCGTCAAGCATCAGCTGACGGATCCCGCGCTCCCACTCGGCCTTGAGCTCCTCGCGCTGCGCGGGGTCGCTGTAGCGGGCGATGGCGGTCGCGGCCATCATCGGGATCCGGGTGACGCCCCGGGCGTCGGTCTCGGACCCGATGTTGGCCAGCACGAGGCGGACCCAGTCGGTGGTGGCCATCTCGGCGTCGCGGGTCATGTCCCCGGGCGGCGCCCCAGACGAGGGCGCGGGCCAGCGAGTCGTCGAGCTTGGACAGGCCGGCGATCACCGTGGCGAGCGAGCGCTCGTCGAGGCGGATCTTGGCGTAGGCGTGGTCCTCGTCGTTGAGCAGCAGCAGCGCGGGCTGCGTCCTGCCTACCAGTTCAGCGACAGGGGTGGACGCTCCCTCGACGTCGACCTCGAGGTAGTCGCGACGGACGAGGCGACCGTCCACCTCGTCGTACAGGCCGATCCCGAGACGGTGGCGACGCAGCGTCGGCCAGTCAGCGTGGGCGGTCTGGGCGACCGAGAAGGACGAGTAGCTGCCGTCGGCGTCGAGCTCGAAGACCGGGGCGAGGGTGTTCACACCGGCGGTCTGCAGCCACTCCTCGGCCCAGCTCGAAAGCTCGCGACCCGATGCCTTCTCGAGGGCGACGAGGAGGTCGGAGAACTCGGTGTTGCCGAAGGCGTGGTCCTTGAAGTACTGCCGGATGCCCTCGACGAAGGCGTCCGGGCCGACCCACGCGACGAGCTGCTTGAGCACCGAGGCGCCCTTGGCGTAGGTGATCATGTCGAAGTTGACCTCGACCGCGTGCAGGTCGACGTTGTCGGCCGCGATCGGGTGCGTCGAGGGGAGCTGGTCGGCGCGGTAGCCGGTCTGCTTGCGGGCGTTGGCGAAGCCGGTCCGGGCATCGGTGTATTCCGTCGCCTCGGCCTCGCACCAGTAGCAGGCCCACTCGGCGAAGGACTCGTTGAGCCACAGGTCGTCCCACCACTTCATGGTGACGAGGTCGCCGAACCACATGTGCGCCATCTCGTGGGTGATCACGGAGGCGCGGAACTCGAAGAACGAGCGCGGCTGCCGGGAGCGGGGAGGTACTCGTCGCGCAGCGTCACGCAGCCGACGTTCTCCATCGCGCCCATGTTGTACTCCGGGACGTAGAGCTGGTCGTACTTGTGGAACGGGTAGGGGAAGTCGAACTTCTCCTCGAAGAACTCGAAGCTCTGCACGGTCAGCTCGACGAGCACGTCGGTGTCCATGTGCTCCACCATCGACTGGCGGCAGTAGTGCCCGAGCGGGATGGTGCCGAACTTGCCCTCGTAGGTGTCGAGGACCTCGTGGTACTCACCCGCGACGACGGCGGTGACATAGGTCGACATGCGCTCGGTGACCGGGAAGTTCCAGACGGCCTTGCCGTCGCCGAGGTCCTTCGGCTCCGGAGTGGGCGCGGTCGAGACGACCTTCCAGTGGCTGGGCGCGGTGACGTTGAACGTGAAGACGGACTTGAGGTCGGGCTGCTCGAAGGTGGTGAAGACGCGGCGGGCGTCGGGGACCTCGAACTGGGAGTAGAGGTAGACGCGGTCGTCGGCCGGGTCGACGAAGCGGTGCAGGCCCTCGCCGGTGTTGGAGTAGGGGAGGTCGGCCGTCACGACGAGCGTGTTTGCCGCCTGCAGGTCGTCGAGGGCGATCCGGCTGTCGACGTACGCCGAAGCGATGTCCAGCGCACGCCCGTTGAGCGTGATCGAGCGGACCGCGGCACCGTCGAGATCGGCGAAGGTCTCGGCCCCCACCTCCCGGCTGGTGAAGGAGATGGTCGTGGTCGACGCGAACGTCTTGTCCCCGGTCGTGAGGTCAAGATCGATGGCGTATGAGGTGACGTCCGGGAGTGCGGCGCGGGTAGCGGCCTCGTCCCGGGTGAGGTTGGTTCCGGGCATGCGGGCATCCTGCCACCAGCCGGGTGGGAATCAATTCGCCGCAGGGTGGTTGGGGGAGACATGACCCAAGCCGACTTCTGGTTCGACCCGCTCTGTCCCTTCGCTCGGATCACCTCTCGGTGGATCCTCGAGGTCGAGAAGCAGCGCGACGTCGACGTCACCGGCACGTGATGTCGCTGGCCTACCTCAACAAGGACCGCGACATCCCCGAGGACTACTGCAAGATGCTGGAGCCCGCCCGGGGTCCGGTGCGCGTGTGCATCGCGGCCGAGGAGCGGCACGGCAACGCGCGACTGCTCGACCTCTACACCGCGATGGGCCAGCGCATCCACCTGCAGAAGAACCCCATCGATCGCGAGATGATCGTCGACTCCCTCGCCGAGGCGGGGATGGACGCCGATCTGGTCGACGCGATGGACGACGAGTCCCTCGACGAGGCGGTCGCCGAGGTCGCACCACGAGGGCATGGACGCCGTCGGCGACGACGTCGGCACACCGACGATCCACATCGAGGGTGCGGCGTTCTTCGGCCCCGTGCTGACGAAGATCCCGCGTGGCCGGGACGCCCCCGGACCTGTGGGACGGCACCGTCGCGGTGGCGAAGTTCCCCTACTTCTTCGAGCTCAAGCGCACCCGCTCCGGGGAGCTCGACTTCAGCTGATCGGCACGGGTGAAACCGGGTCGCGACTCCTCACTAGGATTCCCCCATGACCCATGTTCTCTCCGCAGTTGCTCGGCCGTATGCCAACGGCCCGCGCCACATCGGCCACGTGGCCGGTTTCAGGTGTGCCCTCCGACGTCTTCAGTCGGTACATGCGGATGGCCGGTCACGACGTGCTGATGGTCTCCGGCACCGACGAGCACGGCACGCCGATCCCGGTCACGGCCGACAAGGAGGGCATCAGCGCCAAGGATCTCGCCGACAAGAACAACGCGGTCATCGTCACCGACCTCGCCGATCTCGGCCTGTCCTACGACCTCTTCACGCGCACCACGACCGGCAACCACTACGGCGTCGTGCAGGAGATGTTCCGCACCGTCCCGGCCAACGGCTACATGGTCGAGCAGACCACGCAGGCAGCCATCAGCCCGTCCACCGGGCGCACCCTGCCCGATCGCTACATCGAGGGCACCTGCCCGATCTGCGGGTACGGCGATGCGCGGGGCGACCAGTGCGACAACTGCGGCAACCAGCTCGACGCGACGGAGCTGATCAATCCGCGCTCGAAGATCAACGGCGAGACGCCGAACTTCGTCGACACCCAGCACTTCCTGCTCGACCTGCCGGCGCTCGCCGACGCGTTGAAGGTGTGGCTGGACGAGCGTGAGGCCGAGGGGCACTGGCGTCCCAACGTGATCAAGTTCAGCCAGAACATCCTCAAGGAGATCCGCCCGCGGGCGATGACGCGCGACATCGACTGGGGCATCCCGATCCCGGGCTGGGAGGACCAGCCGACGAAGCGCCTCTACGTCTGGTTCGACGCGGTCATCGGCTATCTCTCGGCCTCCATCGAATGGGCGCGCCGCTTGGGTGAGCCCGACAAGTGGCGTGACTGGTGGAACGATCCCGACGCCCTGTCCTACTACTTCATGGGCAAGGACAACATCGTCTTCCACTCGCAGATCTGGCCGGCCGAGCTGCTCGCCTACAACGGCGGCGGCTCGAAGGGCGGTGAGCCGGGTGACTACGGCGTGCTCAACCTGCCCACCGAGGTCGTCTCGTCGGAATACCTCACGATGGGCGACCAGCAGTTCTCGACCTCCCGTGGCCACGTGCTCTACGTCGGCGACTTCACGGCTCGCTACATGGCCCCGACCCGCTGCGCTACTTCATCTGCGCCGCCGGTCCGGAGACCTCCGACGCCGCCTTCACCCGGGCCGAGTTCGTGACCCGGAACAACTCCGAGCTGGTCGCGGGCTGGGGCAACCTCGTCAACCGCACCGCGACGATGATCGCGAAGAGCTTCGGCGAGATCCCGGCGGCGTACACGCTCGAAGAGATCGACGAAGAGGTGCTCGCCGCGGTGCGCGCCGGCTTCGACACGGTGGGTGGCCTGCTCGGACGACACCGGCTGCGCGCCGCCACTGCCGAGGCCATGCGCGTCGTCGGCGAGGTGAACAAGTACATCACCGCCACCGAGCCCTTCAAGATGAAGGACGAGTCGCAGCGCGAGCGCCTCTCGACCGTCCTGCACGTCACGGCACAGTGCGTCAGCGACTGCAACACCTTGCTCGCACCGTTCCTGCCCCATGCCGCCAACAAGGTGCACCTCGCCCCGGGTGGCGAGGGCGAGTTCGTCCCGATGCCGCGCATCGAGCAGGTCGACGAGCTCGACCCCGACAACGGCGCAGGCCTGCTGTCCTACCCGGTGATCACCGGCGACTACTCGGCGACGCCCGCCCGGGAGTCCCGGCCGGTCACGGTGGGCGCCAAGATCGAGAAGCCGACGCCGATCTTCACCAAGCTCGACCCCTCGATCATCGAGGAAGAGCTGGCCCGGATTGGCTGAGGTCGTCCTGCGAGCAGCCGCGTCCGACTCGGTCGAGTCGGCGCGGTTGCTGGCGGCGCTCTGAAGCCGAGCTCGTCTCGCTCGGGGTCACGCTGAACCACGGCTGGGCCGGGGGAGTGACGCCTTCGCAGCTCGCACCTCCGCTGGGCACGTGGCTCGTCGGCTGGCGCGGTGACGAGGCGGTCGCGTGCGGTGGCGTGCGCCTGCTCGCGCCCGAGGTCTGCGAGATCAAGCGGATGTACGTCGATCCGTCGGCGCGCGGAGCGGGCCCGGCCCGGCGCCTGCTGACCGCGCTCGAGGAGGCCGGCGTCTCGCTCGGTGCGACCGTCGCGCGCCCGGACACCGGCCGCGACATGGCGCCGGCAGTGGGGCTCTACCGCGCGACCGGCTACGTCGAGATCGAGGACTACAACGGCAACCCCGACGCGGGTTGGTGGTTCGAGAAGCAGCTGACTCCAGCCGCTGGTTGAGCAGGCGCGCCAGCGCCGTGTCGAGACCGAGGCAGCGTCCTTGGTTTCGACACGCTCGGCCGCGGGCGGCCTCGCTGCTCAACCAGCGGACGTAGACGTGCCGCTGGTTGAGCAGGCGCGCCAGCGCCGTGTCGAAACCGAGGCTCAACCAGCGGAGGGCTTGCGCCAGTACCCGACCGCCAACGCCGGCAACTCGTCGTACCGCTCCTCGATGAGGGCCATGCGCTTTTCGCGCCGCCAACCCCGGACCTGCTTCTCGAACGCGAACGCGTCGTCGATCCGCTCGAACTCGGCTGCCCAAGCGAGTGTGACCGGCAGCCTTCGCTTCGTGTAGACCGCGCCCTCACCTTCATTGTGCTGCCAGACCCGCGCCTCGAGATCGACCGTGCTGCCGACGTAGAACGAGCCGTCAGCGCATTCGAGGATGTAGGTCCAGGGGCATGTCTTCATCCTTGGTAAGTCGCTGAGCGAAGGCCAGCGGTGAATCGCGAGCTGTGGACAACGCGCGAGCGTCCTTGGTTTCGACACGTTCCTCGCTGCGCTCGTCACTGCTCAACCGGCGGATTGGGCTCGTGGGGCGGCCTCGCTGCTCAACCAGCGGAAAGGCCCGGCAGGATGGATCCATGTATCCCGAGGTCCGTGCCGCGGTCGCGGCTGATTCCACGCCCGACTTCCGTGCCGAGGGGTTCGACCTCGGCGGCGTACAGGGAGAAGGTCCGGCTCTTCAACCTCGCACAGCCGCGCGAGGACGTCGCCGAGGCGAGGGACGTGGACGCGGACGGTGTGCCGTGCCGGCTCTTCACACCGGACGACCCGGAGGACGGCGTGATCGTGCACGTGCACGGCGGCGGGTTCGTCTTCAACGACATCGACGTGCACGACGGCGTCTGCCGGCGGCTGGCCAACCGGTCACGCAGGCGGGTGCTGAGCGTCGGCTACCGCAAGCCTCCCGAGCGCAGGTTCCCCGCTGCGATCGAGGACATCGACACCGTCCCGGGCTGGCTCGAGCAGCAGGCGCTCCCCGGGGAGTGGGCGATCCACGGCGACTCCGCGGGTGCCAACCTTGCGCTCGTCGGTGCCCTGCGCAACCCCGGGCGGTTCCGGGCCGTGGTCCTGATCTACCCGTTCCTCGACCCGACAGCGGGCTTCGACTCCTACGAGGTCGGCGAGGCGAGCGGCTTCGGACCTCAGGAGGCGAGCTGGTACTGGGAGCAGTACGCCGACAGGGCCGACTGGGACGACCCCGATGTGGCACCCCTCCACTCCGACCAGCTGGAGCACCTGCCCCCGACCTTCGTCGCCACTGCGGAGTTCGATCCCGCTCCGCGACGAGGGGGAAGAGCTGGCGCAGCGCATCGCCGAGACCGGCGTCGAGACCGTCGCCATCAGGTGCCTCGGGCAAAGCCACGGCTTCTGGCGGCACGCCCAGTTCACCGCCTCCGAGCCGCTCCTGAGGCAGGGCGCCGCGTTCATCGACCAGCACCTGTCGATCGTGGCCAGTTCCTAGGACGCCAGCGTGTAATGGCTGGCGAGCATGAGCTCGACCCGTGAGTAGTACGTGGCAGCTCCACCGGGCATCGGTGGGGCGGTGGATCGCAGGATCCTGAGGTGCTCCGTGACTGCGTGGACCTCGTGTCTCTGTGCCTGACCGGGATCGGCGACCCAGCTGGTCCATCCCGGGGATTCCTTGAGGTAGTTGCAGCGCTCTGCAGAGGCCCCGGCCGTTGCTGGCGGTGGTCTGCCCGTCGAGGCCGGCGGGCTGGATGTGGTCGCGGTGTCGGATCGCCGCGTTGCAGCCGGGGGTGCGGCAGCGGCCGCCGTCTCGGAGGTCGAGGAACTCGGCGAGGTGACCGTCGAAACGGCGGCTTGCTGATTCCATCGCCACCAAGGCCCGGTCCTCCGGGGTGACGAAGAGTCGACGCAGGGTTGCCTTCGCCGCGGCGGAGGCGCGGCGGACCCAGTCGATGCACAGTGCGGCGGGCAGGAAGCCGGTGCCGGGGATGAGGCCCGGTTCGGCGCTGTTGCCGAAGAGAGAGTCGACCCCGATCACCAGATTGACTCGCACCTCTGGGGTGGCGGCGTCGGTCGTGCCGGTGATCCGGGCGGCCGGGGTGTCGGCACGGACCCGGCCTGCGGTCCGTTCGTCACCGGCTACGCGGGCGGCGGCCGCGTCAGCGTCGAGGGCGGCCCGGACTGCGGCCGGGGTTTCGAGGGTGAGAGTGGCGGTGAGCTGTCCGGTGCCGTCGTCCGGGGTCCGTGTGGTGACGCGGCGGTCTGCCCGGGCTCGGCGGTAACGGCGGGTCTCGGTGTCCGCTGCGTGGGTCAAGCACGAGCGCCGCACTGCCTCCCGCAGCGGGCCATCACCAAGGCCGCCCATCAGGCCGTCCAGGTCCGCATCGACGAGCCTGCGTTGGTCGGGGGTGAGGTGCGTGACTTCGCGCGCGAGAGCGAACGCGCGGTCCTCTGTCAGCTCACCGCGGGCCAACGCGGCCGGGGTCAGCGGCAGGTCATCGTGGAGTCGGCGCGAGAGGAGCACGCGTTGCTCACCGGCGTAGGGACTGGCCAACGTCACCACCGCGATCTCGGCGCCGATCGACATCGCCCGCGGCGGCGGGCGCAGCCCAGTTGGAGGGGTGTGTTCGTCCTCGGCGACATTCGCGAACGCCGTGGTCACCGCGACCCGGGCGGCCGAGGCGGCGGACTTGATCCGCTCCAACGCTTCGAGCTGGTCGAGCAGATCGGCCGGTAGACCGCTTGGTGTGAGGTCCGCAAGGAGATGTGCCAGCGTGTGCAGTTCGCCGGCCTGCCGGGCCGTGGTGTCCGTCTGTGACGCCATCTGATCCACCCCCTCTCGCCGATCCGAACGTATGTCTCGATTCTCTCATGAGGGGATGTGAATGTCAAGGGTCATCCCCCAAGGCATCGGTGACTAAGGTCGCGCATTCAGCCCGGTGCGCCTGATGGCCCTTGCCGAGCAGAAGCGGATGGCCTTCAAGGAGCAGGTGACCTTCTTCTCAGACGAGAGCAAGAGCCGGCCGCTGTGGCGGTGGGTCTCGATGCACTGATGGCGCGCTGACCACACCTGTCGTGATCCCCGGAGCCGGCTGAGAGAATGCGGCCATGCGCGTACACCTCGGCTCCGACCACGCCGGCCTCGAACTCAAGGACCACCTCATGACCCGGTTGGTCGACAACGGCTACGAGCCCGTCGACCACGGTCCCTTCATCTACGACGCGGTCGACGACTACCCCGTCTTCTGCCTGCGCGGGGGGGAGGGCGTCGCCGCTGACCGCGCCGACGGCCGGGACAGCTTCGGCGTCGTCATCGGCGGCTCCGGCAACGGCGAGCAGATGGCCGCCAACAAGGTCGAAGGCATCCGCTGCGCCCCCGGTCTGGTCCGAGGAGACCGCCGTGCTCGCGCGCGAGCACAACGACGCCAACATGGTCTCCGTCGGCGGCCGGATGCACACCGTCGAGGACATGACCCGCTTCGTCGAGGTCTTCCTCACCACTGCGTTCAGCGGCGAGGAGCGACACGTGCGTCGCATCGGCCAGCTCTCGACGTACGACACCAGCGGCGAGCTGCCGCCGCTGCCCGAGTCGGCCCTCCGGGGCAGCACGGGTGCCTGAGGGGCACACCCTCCGGCGGCTCGCCGACGACCTCGACGCCGCGTTCAAGGGCAGCCTCGTGCGCGTCGGCAGCCCGCAGGGCAGGTTCGAGGCCGACGCCGCGATCATCGACGGCACGCGCCTCCTCGGGGCCGACTCCGCCGGCAAGCACCTGTTCGTGGAGTTCGAGCACGACCACCCGGTCCACGTCCACCTCGGCCTGATCGGCGGCTTCGACGTGCACACCGGCGTCGACGAGGTCCCGCTCCCGGTCGGACAGGTGCGGCTGCGGATCGTGCGCGCCGACCTCTCGGCGTACGGCGACCTGCGGGGCGCCACGCAGTGCGAGCTCATCGGTCCGACGAGACGCGACGAGATCGTCGCCGGGCTCGGGCCCGACCCGCTGCGCGCCGCCGCCGACCCGGACCGTGCCCGGCGGCGGATCAAGGCCAGCCACCGCCCGATCGGTGACCTGCTGATGGACCAGGCGGTGCTGGCAGGTGTCGGCAACGTCTACCGCGCCGAGGTGCTGTTCAGGAACCGGATCCACCCGTTGCGGCCCGGCAACACCGTGCGCGTCAGCCAGTGGCGGACGATCTGGGCTGACCTCGTCGACCTGATGCGCGAGGGCGTGATCAACAACCGGATCGACACGGTTCGACCCGAGCACACGCCCGAGGCGATGGGCAGAGATCCGCGCAGGGACGACCACGGCGGTGAGGTCTACGTCTACCGTCGCACCGGGCAGCCCTGCCCGGTCTGCGGCTCCCCGGTGCGCACCGAGGTCCTCGTCGGACGCAACAGCTTCTGGTGTTCCCAATGTCAGCCCCGGTTCCGCTCCAGAGCCGTAGAGTCCTCCACAGCATCCGCACGAGGACCGAGGACATGACGGCATACCGGGAGGGTCGAACGGCGCCGGCGCCGTCCATCGGCCAGCGATTCGAGTCTGCGCTGCAGGGTGTCCTGCCGCACGAGTCGCGCATGCTCGCGATGCTGGTCGCCCTCGCCGCCGTGATCGGCGTGCTCATCTGGCAGTTCACCGACTACATCCCGCTGACCGCGATGGTGGTGCCGCTGGTGCTGGCCAACCTCGTGCTGGGACCCGTGCAGCTTCCGTGGTTCGTGGTGCTGACGCTGCTGATCCTCGCGGTGCTCGTGCCCCAGCAGCCCGAGATCACGAAGCGCACCGCCGTCACCGTCGTGATCCTCTTCGGGCTCGGCTTCATCATCCTGCTCGCGAGCTTCCGCCGCTCCCGGCTGGGCGTCGCGGGGCTGCAGGGCGAGTCGATGCTCGTCGACCTGCGCGACCGAATCCTGCGCCGGGGCGGCATCCCCGAGCTCCCCGACAACTGGTATGTCGGCAGTGAGCTGCGCTCCGCCGGCGGCACCCCTTCGCCGGCGACTTCGTGGTGACGGCGCGACACGGCCACCGGCTCGACCTCGTCGTCGTCGACGTGTCAGGCAAGGGGGAGGGTGCAGGCACCCGCGCCTTGCTGCTGTCCGGAGCCCTCGGCGGACTGCTCGGTGCGATGGCGCCCGAGGACTTCCCGGAGTCCGCAAACGACTTCCTGATGCGTCAGGACTGGGAGGAGGGCTTCGCCTCGGCGGTCCACCTCTCGCTCGACCTGAGCTCCGGCCAGTTCGAGATCCGTTCGGCGGGCCACCCCCCGGCCGCCCTGCGCACGGCCGGGACCGGCCGGTGGTCGACGCTGGAGGCGGAGGGGCCTGTCCCGGGCCTGATCGACATGGCGACGTACGAACCCGTCGTGGGGACCATGCGTCGCGGCGACGCGCTGCTGCTCTACACCGACGGCATGGTCGAGACGCCGCACCGCGACATCATGCTCGGCGTGGACAAGATGCTGGGCCAAGCCGAACAGCTGCTCCGCGGGGAGTTCGACGGCGGCGCGAAGCGCATCATCGAGTCCATCGGCTCGCGCAACGACGACCGCGCGCTGCTGCTCGTGCACCGCCGCTGAGCGCTCGCTCGCTGCTCGGCCAGTGGCCGCGGTTGTGGCTGTTCAGGCCCGGTGTGGCACCATGACACCGCGCAATTTGCGCGCTGCGGATGTAGCTCAATGGTAGAGCTCCAGTCTTCCAAACTGATTACGCGGGTTCGATTCCCGTCATCCGCTCCA
This sequence comes from Nocardioides sp. B-3, assembly GCF_024703895.1. Lineage (GTDB taxonomy): Bacteria > Actinomycetota > Actinomycetes > Propionibacteriales > Nocardioidaceae > Nocardioides. The sequence continues at coordinate 517,900 of NZ_CP087968.1, read as the reverse complement.
AGGGAGTCAGAACCGCTCACAACCGGGCGATTTCGGCGCACTTGGCGGGGCGTAGCGTAGTGGCTAGCGCGCCTGCTTTGGGAGCAGGAGACCGCAGGTTCGAGTCCTGTCGCCCCGACTGCAACCTGCAATATCGACCCACGACTGGGTCACCCCTGACAACGAAGGAGACCACCTGTGAAGAGCGCCGTCGAGAACTTGAGCCCCACCCGGGCCAAGCTGACCATCGAGGTGCCCTTCGAGGAGCTCAAGCCGAGCCTCGACAAGGCGTACAAGAAGATCGCCCAGCAGATCAACGTCCCCGGCTTCCGCCGCGGCAAGGTCCCGCCGGCGGTCATCGACCGACAGGTCGGGCGCGGCGTCGTGCTCGACGAGGCGATCAACGAGGTCGTCCCGCAGAAGTACGCCGAGGCCATGCAGGAGAACTCGCTGGAGCCGCTCGCGCAGCCCGAGATCGAGGTGACCAAGTTCGAGGACAACGAGGCCCTCGAGTTCACCGCCGAGGTCGACGTCAAGCCCGACTTCGAGCTCCCGGCGTACGACGCCCTCGAGGCGCAGGTCGAGGACATCGAGCTGTCCGACGCCGAGGTCGACGAGCAGGTCCGGGCGCTGCGTGAGCGCTTCGGCACCCTCGCCGACGTCGAGCGCGCGGCCGCCGACGGCGACTTCGTGACCATCGACCTGACGGCCACCAAGGAAGGCGAGACCGTCGAGGGCGGCGAGGTCAGCGGGATGTCCTACAAGGTCGGTCGTGGTGGCATGCTCGACGGCCTCGACGAGGCGCTGGTCGGCATGGCTGCCGGCGACGAAAAGACCTTCGCCTCCGAGCTCGTGGGCGGCGACCTGATCGGCGAGGCCGTCGACGTCACCGTCAAGGTCACCGCCGTCCGAGAGCAGGAGCTGCCCGAGCTGGACGACGAGTTCGCCCAGCTCGCCTCCGAGTTCGACACCGTCGAGGAGCTCACCGCCGACGTCAAGGAGCGCCCGGGCCGGGGCAAGCGTCTCGAGCAGGCCGCCGCCGCGCGACGCCGTCCTCGAGGCCCTGCTCGAGAAGGTCTCCGTGCCGCTGCCCGAGACGATGGTCACCGACGAGCTCAACGCCCGTCGCGAGAACGTCGAGCAGCAGCTGGTGTACGCCGGCCTGACCATGGAGAAGTACCTCGAGGACGAGGGCCAGACGACCGAGGAGTTCGAGGCCGACCTCGACCGCCGGGTCCGCGACGCCGTCGCCGCGCAGTTCGTGCTCGACGCCATCGCCAAGAAGGAAGAGATCGGCGTCGACCAGCAGGACCTCTCGAGCCACCCGGTGCGCCGCGCGCAGCAGTCGGGTCAGGACCCGCAGGAGTTCGCCAACCACATGTTCGAGCACAACCACATCCCGGACATGGTGCAGGAGATCCTGCGCGGCAAGGCGCTGGCGACCCCGGTCGAGGGTGCGGTCGTGAAGGACGCCTCCGGCAACGTCGTCGAGCTCGCCAACCTGCTGCCCGACGGCAGCATCGGCGAGCCCGCTGCCGAGGTGGACGCCGAGGCGCCCGCCGACGCCACTGAGGCTGCTGAGCAGGACTGACACACGCCTGAAGCAGCGCCCGACGCCCCCGGCGTCGGGCGCTGTTGCGTTTTCGGAAGGCTTCGGCACCCGTGAGTGAACATCTGTTCACTCAAAAGGTTAGAGTGGCCCCATGACGACTCGCACCGAGCCGAGCCTCCTCGACGCCCTCGCGCTCCTCGCGATCGTCGCCGACGAGGTCCCGGTGGACACAGTCCGCGACACCCACCGGCCCGGGTCGACCGCGTGCACGGTGTGCTCGACCGGTCGCTCGGCGCGCCGAGCGCGATCCCGGGTCTCGGCCATCGCGTGATCGCCGGGTCCGTCTACACCGGCGTCGGACTGTCGCTCAAGGGGCTCGGAGCGGGCCTCGACGTGGCCGCCCGAAGCGGTGCCGGACCCGTGATGGAGGCCGGAGCGCGTGGACGGTTCGTCCGTTCGGCCGCCAACGGACTGATCGGTGACCGGCTCGAGCGGGAGCGGCCGCGCCCGGCGATCACCATGGCCCCGCGGGTGGACGGACGCGACGTGTCGCTGACCTCGGGCGGCCTCGCGTCGGCGTACCCCACGGCGACGGGGCGGGTGGCGGTGTTCCTGCACGGGCTCTGCGAGAACGAGGCCTACTGGCAGCGCAACCGCGAGCGACGCGGCACGACGTACGCCGACGAGCTGACCGACCTCGGCTGGACGCCGGTGCTGCTCCGCGTGAACACCGGCCTGTCCGTGCGCACCAACGGCGCGTCGCTCGCGGCCCTGCTCGAGCACCTCGTCGAGAACTGGCCGACCGGCGTGACCGAGCTGGCGCTGATCGGGCACTCGATGGGCGGGCTGGTCATCCGGGCGGCGACGGCCGTTCAGGGGGAGTGGACGTGGCGATCGCGCGTCACCAATGTCGTCACGCTCGGCACCCCGCACCTCGGCGCGCCCCTCGCGCGCGGGGTCAAGCAGGGCAGCGGACTGCTCGGTCGGCTGCCCGAGGTGGCCGGGTTCGGGCGGATCCCGGACCAGCGCTCGGTCGGCGTCGACGACCTGATCGAGGGCCTCGACGAGGACTTCGCCCCGCTGCCGCACGCGCTACCGCCTCGTCTCCGCGACCCCGGCGTCCTCACCGCGACACCCCGCCAGTGCGTTCTTCGGCGACATGCTGGTGCGGCAGGCTTCGGCGTACGGACGGGACCGCCGCGGGCGCGACCTCTTCCCCGGCAGCGAGGTGCTGCACCTGCGCGGACACCACTTCGACCTGCTGAACGACGATCGGGTCGCCGCGGCGCTGACCCGGTGGCTGACCTGAGCACCGACCGACACGCCCCTGCGCGGCGCGCTGTGCGCTGTGGGCGAACAGGGGTGCATAACGCGTGGAACTGTCGGTGCTTCGGGCTAATGTCGCTCGCGTGAACCAGAACTCCAGCCCAGCACTCTCGCCCGAGATGAACGGCGGCATCGGGACCTACGGCCTCGACGACCACATCTACCAGCGGTTGCTCCGCGAGCGGATCGTGTTCCTCGGCTCCGAGGTCCGCGACCAGAACGCCAACGCGATCTGCGCCCAGCTGCTGTTGCTCTCGGCCGAGGACCCCGAGGCCGACATCTTCTTGCACATCAACAGCCCCGGCGGCTCCGTCGACGCCGGCATGGCGATCTACGACACCATGAACTACATCCCCAACGACGTGGCCACGGTCGGCATGGGCCCGGCCGCCTCGATGGGCCAGTTCCTGCTGTGCGCCGGCACCAAGGGCAAGCGCTACGCCCTGCCGCACGCGCGGATCATGATGCACCAGCCCTCCTCGGGCATGGGTGGCTCCGCCTCCGACATCAAGATCCGGGCGCAGCAGTCGCTGCACATCAAGAAGGTGCTGCTCGACCTGATCGCCGAGCACACCGGCCAGTCGGTCGACCGGGTCGTCGCCGACGCCGACCGCGACCGCTGGTTCACCGCCGACCGGGCGGTCGAGTACGGCCTCGTCGACAAGGTCGTCACCAACGCCCGCGAAGCTGCCGACGAAGGCCGCCCCGCGCGGCAGAAGGGCTGATCCCGATGAATTACTACATCCCCCAGTGGGAAGAGCGCACGTCCTACGGCTTCCGTCGGATCGACCCCTACACCAAGCTGTTCGAGGAGCGCATCATCTTCCTCGGCACCCCGATCAGCGACGACGTCGCCAACGCGGTGATGGCCCAGCTGCTGTCCCCGGAGTCGATGAACCCCGACCGGGACATCAGCATCTACATCAACAGCCCCGGTGGCTCGTTCACCGCGCTGACGGCGATCTACGACACGATGCGCTTCATCAAGCCCGACGTGCAGACCGTCTGCCCGGGGCCGGGCCGCCTCGGCCGCCGCGATCCTGCTGGCGGCCGGCACCCCGGGCAAGCGCCCGGCGCTGCCCAACAGCCGGATCCTGATCCACCAGCCCTACACCGAGGGCACGTTCGGCCAGACCTCCGACATCGAGATCCGGGCCAACGAGATCCTCCGGATGCGCGAGCTGCTGGAGAAGATGATCTCCGACCACAGCGGCAAGGACATCGAGCAGGTCAGTCGCGACATCGAGCGCGACAAGATCCTCACCGCCGAGGGCGCCGTCGAATACGGCCTCATCGATGCGGTGCTCGAGTCGCGCAAGGCCATCCCGGCTCTCACGAGCTAGGTCGCATGACAGTGTCACCTTGCTCCGTGTCCGGCCCCCAGATGGGGCCGGCGCGGGGTACCGTCAGGGAGTTTGCAAGGCCGGGAACGCAGCCCGGCAGGACCGGAGGATCAACCCGTGGCTCGAATCGGTGACGGCGGCGACCTGCTGAAGTGCAACTTCTGCGGGAAGAGCCAGAAGCAGGTCAAGAAGCTCATCGCAGGACCCAACGTCTACATCTGTGACGAGTGCATCGAGCTCTGCAACGAGATCATCGAGGAGGAGCTCGCCGATGGCGGCGAGGTGAGCCTCGACGAGCTGCCCAAGCCGCGGGAGATCTTCGAGTTCCTCAATGCCTACGTCATCGGGCAGGAGCACGCCAAGAAGGCGCTCGCGGTGGCGGTCTACAACCACTACAAGCGCGTCCGGGCGGGGCTGCAGCCGGTTGCCGGCAAGCACACCAAGGACGAGGCCGTCGAGGTGGCCAAGTCCAACATCCCGGTCATCGGTCCGACCGGGTGCGGCAAGACCTATCTCGCCCAGACGCTGGCGCGCATGCTCAACGTGCCCTTCGCGATCGCTGATGCCACGGCGCTGACCGAGGCCGGCTATGTCGGAGAGGACGTGGAGAACATCCTCCTCAAGCTGATCCGGGCCGCCGACTACGACGTCAAGAAGGCCGAGACCGGCATCATCTACATCGACGAGATCGACAAGGTGGCCCGCAAGGCGGAGAACCCGTCGATCACGCGCGACGTGTCGGGCGAGGGTGTCCAGCAGGCGCTGCTGAAGATGCTCGAGGGCACCACCGCCTCGGTGCCGCCGCAGGGTGGTCGCAAGCACCCGCACCGAGAGTTCATCCAGATCGACACCACCAACATCTTGTTCATCGTGGGTGGTGCGTTCGCCGGCCCGGGAGAACATCGTCGAGCAGCGGGTGGGCAAGAAGACCCTCGGCTTCACCGCCGACGTGCGCGGCGAGGCCGAGCGCGACTCCGACGACCTGATGGCGTTGGTGCGGCCCGAGGACCTCACCAAGTTCGGCCTGATCCCCGAGTTCATCGGCCGGCTCCCGCTCATCGCCAGCGTCACCAAGCTCGACAACGAGGCCCCGGTCCAGATCCTCACCGAGCCGCGCAACGCGCCTCGTCAAGCAGTACCAGAAGCTCTTCGACCTCGACGGGGTCGAGCTCGAGTTCACCGACGACGCCATCACCTCGATCGCCGACAAGGCCCTCGAGCGCGGCACCGGTGCCCGCGGCCTGCGCGCGATCATCGAGGAGGTCCTCCTCCACGTGATGTACGAGGTGCCCTCGCGCGACGACATCGCCAAGGTGATCGTCACCCGGGAAGTCGTCCTCGACGACGTGTCTCCGACCCCGGTGCCCCGCGAGTCGGAGTCGAAGAAGAAGAAGTCCGCCTGACGCAGCTCGAAGACACTACGTCCGACCTGACCCGACCGGGGTGGGTCGGACGTAGTCCTTTCTAGTCATTTTTGGCCCGATCGGACGATGTGGGGTCTGGGGCAGGGGAGAATGACCCCTGACTTCATGGTTCGGAAAGGGGATCCCGGGTGAGCGCAGAGCACAGACGGCCGCTGGTTGCATTCGTGCTGGTGTCGATCGTCTGCGCCGTGATGCTGGGACACGGCATCCGCACCGACGCCCTGATCGGCCTCTTCGGTCCGTCCCAACCCGTCGCTGCTGCTGCGCACAACGACGCCACGGTCACCGTGCGAGACACCGCGGCCGCCGTGGCTCCCTCGATCGCCTCCGGGGCGCACGGGCTGAGCCCCCGAGCTCGCCGTACCGTCCGCGACCGCGACGCCCACCGTGACCGCCGTCGTGCACCCCGCGGCCCAGCCCACGATCGTGCCGGTCCCGGCCGTCACCCCGACGCCGACGCCGACCCCGACTCCGCCCCCACACCCGGTCAAGACCAAGGACAAGGGCGCCCAGCCCGACGTCGTGGCGGCCCGCAAGGCCGCCCGGGAGGAGGCCGGGGATGCCCGGCGCGCGCTGAAGAAGGCCGACGAGGCCCTCGACGGGGACACCAAGGACGCCGCCAAGGCCGCCAAGGAGGCCGACAAGGCCCTCGAGGTCGCTGCCCGGGAGGCCGCGAAGGTCGAGAAGCACGACACGGTGCCGGGTGAGTCCCCGACGGCCGTACCCACGCCCTAGGCGCGGCGCCTCAGGTCAGGACGCGACCTCTGCCGGGTCGGCGGAGACCGAGATCTCCGTCGCGCTCTCGTCGGGGGTGAAGATCAGCTCGCCGGTGATCTTGCCGACCCGGCGCAGGTCGTCGGCGGCGGACTCGACGCCGGCCAGCAGCGCCGGCGGCCCGGTGATCTCCACGCGGGAGAGCTCGGCCTTCATCGAGACCTTGGCCTTCGACTTGGCACCCCGGACGCCCATCAGTGCGGCCGCGACGGCGGTCACGGCCGTCGGGTCGGCCGCAGCGGCCGAGCCGAGGTCGGCCGGCGTGGGCCAAGCGGCGTGGTGGATCGAGCCGTCCTGCCACCGGGACCAGACCTCTTCGGTGACGTAGGGCAGGAACGGCGCGAGCAGCCGCAGCTGGACGTGCAGCGCGATCGCCAGCGCGGCCTTCGCCGAGTGGGTGGCCGTGCCGCCGTCCTCGTCGTAGGCGCGCTCCTTGACCAGCTCGAGGTAGTCGTCGCAGAACTCCCAGAAGAACTTCTCGGTGACCTCGAGGGCGGTCGTGTAGTCGTAGGCGTCGAACGCCTCGGTCGCCTTGCGGGTGACCACCTCGAGGCGGCCGAGCAGCGCGCAGTCGATCGGCGCGCTGACGGCGAAGTGGTCGAGCGAGGTCGCGCCGACGTTGCCGAGCACGAACTTCGACGCGTTGAGGACCTTCATCGCCAGCCGGCGGCCGATCTTCATCTGCGACTCGTCGAACGGTGAGTCAGCACCCGGGCGGGCCCGGGGCGGCCCGCCAGCGGACAGCGTCGGCGCCGTACTTGTCCGGGATCTCGGTCGGGACGACGACGTTGCCCTTCGACTTCGACATCTTCTTGCGATCGGGGTCGACGATGAATCCGGAGATCATCGCGTGCGTCCACGGCGAGGCGTGCTGCTCGAAGTGGGCCCGCACGATCCGGCTGAACAGCCACGTGCGGATGATGTCGTGCGCGTGGGTGCACAGGTCGTAGGGGAAGACCCGCGAGAAGAGGTCCTCGTCGGTGAGCCAGCCGCCCGCGATCTGCGGCGTCAGTGACGACGTCGCCCACGTGTCCATGACGTCGGGGTCGCCCATGAAGCCGCCGGGCTGGCCGCGCTGCGCCTCGTCGAAGCCCTCGGGTGCCTGCGTCGACGGGTCGATCGGCAGCGCGTCCTCGCGGGGGAGCAGCGGGTGGTCGTAGTCGGGGTCGCCGGCCTCGTCGAGCGGGTACCACACCGGGAACGGGATGCCGAAGAACCGCTGGCGCGAGATCAGCCAGTCGCCGTTCAGGCCGCCGACCCAGTTGTCATAGCGGTGCTTCATGTGGCTCGGCAGCCGGGTGATCTCGTCGGCGCGCTCGAGCATCTCGGCTCGGACGTCGGCCTCGCGGCCGCCGTTGCGGATGTACCACTGACGGGTGGCCACGATCTCGAGCGGCTTGTCGCCCTTCTCATAGAAGTTGGCCATCCGCTGGGTGGCCTTCGGCTCACCGTCGAGGTCGCCCGACTCGCGCAGCGCGGCCACGACGGCCTCGCGCGCTGAAGGTCGTCTTGCCCTTGAGCTCTTCGTACGCCGTAACGCCGGCCTCGCTCGAGAGCCACTCCGGGGTCTCGCGGAGCATCCGCCCGTCCCGACCGACCGGGGTGCGGACCGGGAGGTTGAGCTCGCGCCACCACGTGACGTCGGTGAGGTCACCGAAGGTGCAGCACATGGCGATGCCCGCGCCCTTGTCGGGCTCGGCCGCCGGGTGGGCGAGGACCGGGATCTCGACGCCGAAGACCGGGCTGGTCACCGTCGTGCCGAAGAGCGCCCGGTAGCGCTCGTCGTCGGGGTGCGCGATCAGCGCGACGACGCTCGGGATCAGCTCGGGACGGGTGGTCTCGATCCACACCAAATTTTCTTGGTCAGGCTCGCCGTCGGGCCGGTGGAAGGCCACGCGGTGGTAGGCACTGGGTAGTCGCGCGCCTCGAGCTCGGCCCGGGCGACGGCGGTCTGGAAGGTGACGTCCCACAGGGTCGGCGCCTCCCCGGAGGTAGGCCTCACCACGCGCGAAGTTGCGCAGGAACGCGGTCTGGCTCACCTTCTGCGACTTGGCACCGATCGTCGTGTAGTTCTCGGACCAGTCGACGCTGAGGCCGAGGGTGCGCCACAGCGACTCGAAGACCAGCTCGTCCTCCTCGACGAGCCGCTCGCACAGCTCGATGAAGTTGGGCCGGCTGATCGGGACCTGCTTCTTCGGGTCGGGCTTCTCGGGCGGCGTGAAGTCTTCGTCGTAGGGCAGGCTCGGGTCGCAGCGGACGCCGAAGTAGTTCTGGACGCGGCGCTCGGTCGGGGAGACCGTTGTCGTCCCAGCCCATCGGGTAGAAGACCTTCTTGCCGGTCATCCGCTGGTAGCGCGCGATCAGGTCGGTGTGCGTGTAGGAGAAGACGTGCCCGACGTGCAGGCTGCCGCTCACGGTCGGCGGCGGGGTGTCGATGGAGTAGACGTCGGCGCGCGTGGCCGTGCGGTCGAACTTGTAGGTCTCGTCGTTCTTCCAGCGCTGCGACCATGTGGCCTCGAGCCCTTCGAGCACGGCCTTGTCGGGTACGACGACGTCGCGGCGTGCGGACGTCGTGGACTCGGGCTCAGGGCTGGTGTCAGTCATGTGCGCAGTCTATTGACGCCGCTCTGGCCTGCGAAAACGAGTTACCACCCGTGGTCACCGGTGACTAGCGTTGCGCCATGGACCTTGAGTTCTTCACCGACCCCGCCGCCTTCCTCGCCGCTGCCGGCGACCTGCTGGCGGCCGAGCCCCGTGCTGGGCACGGTGATCGCCGGGGTCAGCGACCGTGCCGGCGCGCGAGATCGTCGACGGGATCGACTCCCGGTCCGAGGTCGGCGCTCCCTTCGAGCGCTGGTGGCTGGCCGTGCGGGACGAGGCCGGGAAGGTGGTCAGCGTCGCCATGCGGACCGCGCCCTTCAAGCCCTATCCGATCTTCGCGCTGCCCATGTCCGACGAGGCCGCACGAGCGCTGGCGGTCGCGCTGCACGAGCGGGGCGAGGTGCTCGGCGGCGTCAACGGCGCGCTCCCGGCGGTCGAGGTGATCGCGGCCGAGACGGCCGGGCTGGCCGGCGGTGACCCCGAGGTCCACCACTCCATCCGGCTGTGGGAGGCGACGGAGGTCACGGTGCCGCCGCCACCGCCCGGACGACTGCGCCGGGCGACCGAGGACGACGCCGTGCTGGTGCTGGAGTGGTTCACCGCCTTCCACATCGAGGCGGACGAGCAGGCCGGCCGGGAGCCCGACCTCTCCAGCGGTGAGCACAACACCCGGAGAGCGTCCTCGTGCGGATCCGGGAGGGCGCCGAGTGGCTGTGGGAGCTGCCGTCGGGCGAGGTCGCGCACGTGACCGGACGCAGCCTGCCGTCCTACGGCGTCTCGCGGGTCGGCCCCGTCTTCACCCCGCGCGAGCACCGCGGAGCCGGGATCGCGTCCTACGTCGTGGGCGAGCTGACCCGGCTCGGTCTCGAGGCGGGGCACCGGATGTGCCTGTTCACCGATCGGGCCAACCCGACGTCGAACAAGATCTACGAGTCGCTCGGCTACCGACCGGTCGTCGACATGGCTCACCCGGTCATCGAGGCCCCTTAGACTCGCCACGAGATGAGTGACGACACCGCACACGCCCGCCCGGCCGAGACCTACGCCGAAGTCGAGGACGCCCTGCTGTCCCGCTGGCCCGAGACCAAGCTCGAGCCGAGCCCGGACCGGATCCGCGCCTTCACCGAGCTGCTCGGGGAGCCGCAGCGGTCCTTCCGGGTGATCCACCTGACCGGCACCAACGGCAAGACCTCCACCAGCCGGATGATCGAGCAGCTGCTCGCGCGCTCGACCTGCGCACCGGCCGCTTCACCAGCCCGCACCTCGAGCGGATGAGCGAGCGGATCAGCATCGACGGGGAACAGCTCACCGACGAGGAGTTCGTCCGTGCGTTCAACGACGTTGCGGCGTACACGCACCTCGTCGACGAGGACCCGGGACCACCCGCTGTCGTTCTTCGAGACCATGGTCGGGATGGCCTACGCCGCCTTCGCCGACGCGCCGGTCGACGTCGCGGTCATCGAGGTGGGCATGGGTGGCAGCTGGGACGCCACCAATGTCGCCGACGCCGACGTCGCGGTCGTGCTGCCGATCGCGGTCGACCACGCGAAGTACCTCGGCGACAGCGTCGCCGCCATCGCCCGGGAGAAGGCCGGCATCCTCAAGGAGGGCTCCTACGCCGTCCTCGCCGAGCAGACGCCCGACGTCGCCGCGGTGCTGCTCGAGCGCTCCGTCGAGGTCGGCGCGACCGTCGCGCGAGGGCATGGAGTTCGGGGTCATCTCGCGTGTGCCCGCCATCGGCGGCCAGATGCTGAGCCTGCAGGGCCTGCGCGGTCGCTACGACGACGTCTTCCTGCCCTTGTACGGCGCCCACCGGGCCCAGAACGCCGCCGTCGCGCTCGCCGCGGTGGAGGCCTTCGGCAACGGCGAGCCGCTCGATGCCGAGATCGTGCGCGCCGCCTTCGCCGAGGTCACCAGCCCGGGGCGGCTCGAGATCATTCGTCGCAGCCCGACGATCGTGCTCGACGCGGCCCACAACCCGCACGGCGCCGAGGCCACGGCCGAGGCGCTCGAGGACTCCTTCAGCTTCTCGCCGCTGATCGGCGTGATGGGCGTGATGGGTGACAAGGACGCCGATGGCGTGCTCGCCGCCTTCGAGCCGCACTTCCACCACCTCATCTGCACCCAGAACTCCACGTCGCGCTCGATGTCGGCCGCCGACACGGGCGCCGCCGCGATCGAGATCTACGGCGAGGACCGCGTCACCGTCGTGCCCGACCTCGCCGAGGCGATCGACCGGGCCGCGACCCCGGCCGAGGCCGGCGAGGCCTTCGGTGACGCCTTCGGTGCCGGAGCCGTGCTGGTCACCGGTTCGGTGGTCACCGTCGGGGAGGCTCGCTCGATGCTGGTCCGGAAGGGGCGTCGATGAGCGACATCGAGGCCACCGCACCGCAGAACACCGAGCGCTCGCCCCGACGTGGCATGTGCGCGGCGGTGCTCTGCCCGGAGGCCATCACCATCGGCCTGACGACCCCGGTGATGATCACGATCGCCGGCGTCGCCACCGGCACCGCGCTCGTCGTGGGGGTCGGGCTCGCGGTCGCGTGCCTGCTGCTGGCCGGCATGCTGCGGGCGCCTTGGGCCTACACCGCGGGCTACGTCATCCGGGTCGCCGCGATCGGACTCGGCTTCGTGATCCCGATGATGTTCCTGCTGGGCGGCATCTTCGCTGCCCTGTGGGCCACGGCCGATCACCTCGGACGCAAGATCGAGCGCGAGAAGGCGGCCCCCGGGCGGCGTACCGCGCCGAGAACCCGCTGTAGTCCTGAACCCGACGCCGCCCCTGGTCTGAACTGCCCGTCAGTCCTCCGCGAGCGCCTCGACCAGCACGGCCAGCGCGCGTTCTGAGCTCCTCGTCGGTCGGCCCGCCGAACCCGACGACCAGCCCGGACAGCTCGGCGCTGCGGCAGTAGCCCGCGAGCAGGTTGACCCGGAATCCGGCCGCCTCGGCGGCCGCTCGGGCGCGCACGGCCTTGCGGTGGGGGAGCAACCGGGTGGAGTACATGCCTGCCACGGGTCCCGCCAGCTCTGCGTACGGCGACAGCGCGGCCACGACGCGCGGGGCGCGTTCGCCGTACACCCGACGCGCGGAGCGCACCACGGCGTCGAGGTAGCCGTCGCGGACCAGCGCCACGAACGCCCGCTGCACGGGGCCGGGCGGGCGCGTCGTGGGTGATCGCACGGTGCCGTTCCACCTCCGGACGCAGGGACGCCGGCGGCACCATCCAGCCCAGCCGGAGCGAGGGCAGGACCGACTTCGACGCGGTGCCGAGGTAGGCGACCACGTCGGGGTCGATCGAGGCGAGGGCCGGCACCGGGGCGACGTCGTAGCGGAACTCGGAGTCGTAGTCGTCCTCGATCACCACGGCGCCGTCGCGGCGTGCGGCGGCCAGCAGCGTCAGCCTGTCCTCGGCGGGCATCACCCGGCCGAGCGGGTGCTGGTGGGCCGGCGTGACGTACGCCGCCGCGCATTCGGAGAGATTCGTGATCGGCAGCAGGGCCGGATGGTCGCGGACGTCGCGCCCGCTCTCGCGCACGGTCAGGGCGGCGGCGCGGTAGCCGGGGTCCTCGATCACGACCGGCTGCCGTGGCAGGGCGTTGAGGATGTGCCGGAGCCCGGCGGTGGTGCCCGCGGTGATGCTCAGCTCGTCAGGGTCGACGCCCAGCCCGCGGGTCGTGCCGAGCCGTTCGGCCAGCAGCGCGCGCAGCTCCGGCAGCCCGCGAGCGTCGTCGTAGCCGCGCGGCGGCGTCGCCGACGAGACCTCGCGCCGGGCGCGGCGCCGGGCGGCGTCGTGGCGGGTGTCGACCCACGGCGTGCCGGCGTCGAGGGGGACCAGCGGGCGTCGTGGCTGAGGCCTTCGCCCGGGTCGCGACGTCGGAGGGCGGGGCCCGGGACCGCCGCTGACCCAGCTGCCGGCGCCCTGCCGCGCCTCGAGCCAGCCCTCCGCCCGCAGCTGGTCCCACGCCTGCTCGGTGACCGCCCGGGAGACGCCCGGGTCGGCCGCGAGCCGCCGGGTGCTGGGCAGCCGAGTGCCGTGGGCGAGGGTGCCGGCCAGCACGAGCCGGCGGACCCGGTCAGCCAGCTGGACGCCGAGCGGTCGGCCGTCGGCGCGGTCGAGAGTCACCGGAAGCATGGAAGTGGCCTGTCTGTTTGGTGTTGAAGTGGCTCGTGCACGCAAGCCACTGTCGCGCCACGATGGTAGCCATGGACAGCACCACGACCCTCGAACCGACCGCCCGCACCACGATCGGGCGGGGCCGCAACCGCGCCGTGGCCGACCGTGGCCGGCTGATGGCCCTGCTCGGCGACGCGCTGATCGCCCACGTCGGCGTCGTGATGGGGGAGCACCCCGTGGTGCTGCCCACCGCCTTCGCGGTCGACGCGGACGGCCCCGACGCCGGAGGCACGCTCTACCTGCACGGCTCCGTGGCGGCCGGCTGGTTGCGCGCGGCCCCCGACGCGACGGTGTGCGTCACCGTGACGGAGCTCGACGGGCTGGTCGCCGGCCGCTCGGCCTTCCACCACTCGATGAACTACCGGTCGGCGGTGATCATCGGCACGGGCCGCTCCGGTCGAAGATGCGTCCGAGCGCCAGCACGCGCTCGACCTCATCGTCGACCACATGATCCCGGGGCGGGCGGCGACCTTGCGGGCCAGCACGCGCAAGGAGCTTGCCGCGACCGCCGTCGTCGCCGTACCCCTCCACGAGGCGTCGATGAAGGAGCGCGCCGGCGGGCCGGGGGACGAGCCGGAGGATGTGTCGGCCGGTGGGTGGGGCGGGCACATCCCGCTCCTCCGGGTGGCCGCAACCCCGGTCCCCGACGCGGACGCCGCCGGGGCGGTACCCGGCGAGGTGGTGGCTCGCGCCCGGGCCCCGGCTGCCCGCTAGGCTCCGGCCCATGACCGAGCGCTCTCTTGTCCTTGTCAAGCCCGACGGCGTGCGCCGCGGCCTCACCGGCGAGGTGATCCGCCGGATCGAGGCGAAGGGCTACGCCCCCGGTCGCCCTCGAGCTGCGGGAGGCGACGCCCGAGCTGCTCGCCGAGCACTACGCCGAGCACGAGGGCAAGCCGTTCTACGAGCCGCTCGTCGAGTTCATGCTGTCCGGCCCGGTGGCCGCGATGGTGCTCGAGGGGGAGCGCTGCATCGAGGGCTTTCGCTCGCTCGCCGGCGCCACCGACCCGACCGTCGCCGCCCCCGGCACGATCCGTGGCGACCTCGGCCGTGACTGGGGCTTGAAGGTCCAGCAGAACCTCGTCCACGGCTCCGACGCCCCCGAGTCCGCCGCCCGCGAGATCGGCATCTGGTTTCCCGACCTCGGAGCCTGACGCGGCCGAAGGCCCCTCGTCGCGCGACTGGTCAGGGAAGTCGTGCACATGTCAGGTGCTGCAACCCCTGACACATGAAGGAGTCCCCGGATATCCGGGGACTCCACCACATGTCAGGGAGGTTTTCAGGCCTTGCGGCCACCACCCAGCAGCCCGCCGAGCAGGTCGCCGAGGATCGAGCCGGCACCCTTGTCCGCGGACGACGGCGTGCCGGCACCTGAGGCGGCTCCGCCCGAGATGCTGGACAGGATCGAGCCGAGGACACCGCCGCCGGCGGCTCCGCCGAGCGCGCCGGTCTTGCCGCCGACCTGCTTGGCGAGGTAGCTCAGCACGATGGGCGCGAGGATCGGGATCAGCTTGGAGACCGGGCCGCTGGAGACACCGGTCGACCCGAGCTGGCTGACCACCCGGTCCCTGGTTGGCGCCGAAGATGTGGGCGGCGATCTTCTGCCCCTCCGCCACGTCGACGTCGTTGACGTCCACCGGAGGCGTGGCGACGTCGTTGTCGTGCTGCGCGACCGCCTCGGCGAGCGATGCCTCACCACCCGGGTCGGCGGCGTTGGCCTCGAGGCCGCCGAGCAGCGCGGGCAGGGCCACGTCAACCGCACGGCGTACCTCGTCGGGATCCTCTCCGAGCTGGGAGGCGATCTGGTCGATGGGCAGGGTCGAGAGGAGCTCGTTGATGTCAGCCATGCAGGAAACCTAGCGCCGCGCGTGTCCTCCCGGGAACAGGCTGGAGCGCTACCTACCCTGAGCCTTGGGTCGGAGAAGTGCCGCGCCCACCTTCCCCCGTACACACGCATCTCCCAGCGAGGCATCGCAGATGGCTTCTAGTTTCGTCGGCCGTGACATGGCCGTGGACCTCGGCACCGCCAACACGCTGGTCTATGTCCGCGGCAAGGGCGTCGTGCTCGACGAGCCGTCCGTGGTGGCCATGAACACCACCACCGGCGAGGTCCTCGCGGTGGGCCACGAGGCCAAGCGGATGATCGGTCGCACGCCTGACAACATCGCCGCCATCCGGCCGCTCAAGGACGGCGTCATCGCCGACTTCGAGGCGACCGAGCAGATGCTGCGCTACTTCATCCAGCAGGTGCACCGCCGGCGCTACTTCGCCAAGCCCCGGATGGTGATCTGCGTGCCCAGCGGCATCACCGCGGTCGAGCAGCGCGCGGTCAAGGAGGCCGGCTACCGGGCCGGCGCCCGCAAGGTCTACATCGTCGAGGAGCCGATGGCCGCCGCCATCGGGGCCGGCCTGCCCGTGCACGAGGCCACCGGCAACATGATCGTCGACGTCGGCGGCGGCACCACCGAGGTCGCGGTGATCAGCCTCGGCGGCATCGTCACCAGCATGAGCGTGCGCACGGCCGGCGACGACCTCGACCGGGCGATCATCGCGTGGATGAAGAAGGAGTTCTCCCTGATGCTGGGGGAGCGCACCGCCGAGGAGATGAAGATGACCCTCGGCTCGGCCTTCCCACTGCCCAACGAGCCGGAGGCGGAGATCCGTGGTCGCGACATGGTCTCCGGCCTGCCGCGCACCGTCGTCGTCTCCAGCGCGGAGCTGCGCCGGGCGCTCGAGGAGCCGCTGCACAACATCATCGACGCGGTTCGCAGCACGCTCGACCAGACTCCGCCCGAGCTCGCCGGCGACATCATGGACCGCGGCATCGTGCTCACCGGCGGCGGTGCCCTGCTCCGCGGCCTCGACGAGCGGCTGCGCCACGAGACCGGCATGCCTGTGCACGTGGCCGAGGACCCGCTCTCCAGCGTCGCCTTCGGCGCCGGCAAGTGCGTCGAGGAGTTCGAGGCGCTCCAGCAGGTGCTCGTCTCGGACGTACGGCGATTCTGATGGCCGGGCTCGGGGGAGGCGGCGTGACAGGCGGCCGCGAACGTCGCTGGCGCGGCATGGACCGACTCGACTCGCGCAACCGACCGCCACGGTCGTTGCTCGTCGCGCTGGTCCCGGCCAGCGTCACCCTGATCACCCCGGACTTCCACGGTGGCACCGACTCCCCGGTCGAGCCGGCCCGACGCGTGCTCGGCGAGGCCTTCGGCCCGGTCGAGTCGGGCGCCGCGGCCGTGATCCGCCCGTTCACCGCCGTCCCGAGCTGGTTCCGCGCGAAGGGCTCCCTGAGCGACGAGGTCCGCAAGCTCGAGGCCGAGAACTCCGACCTCAGGAGCCGGGTCGCGACCGCCGGCCCGGGACCAGGAACCGGCTCGAGGAGTACGACGGCCTCACCCAGTCCGCCGAGAGCCTCGGCCGGGCCCCCGGTCCCGGCCCGGGTCGTGGCCTACGGCTCGTCGCAGTCCTTCAGCAACACCGTCACCATCGACGCCGGCTCGCAGTCGGGCATCGGCCCCGACATGACGGTCATCAACAACGATGGACTGGTCGGCCGGGTGCTGCGCGTCACCCGCACCACGGCGACGGTGCTGTTGATCATCGACAAGGAGTCCAACGTCGGCGGCCGGGTCGGGTCGAGCCCGGAGATCGGCTTCGTCAAGGGCCCGGGCTCGCTGGCCGACGACGAGCTCGAGCTGCACCTCGTCGACGACGCGGTCGTCCCGGCCAAGCACGACACGGTCGTCACGTGGGGGAGTGCCGAGGGGGCCCTATCAGCGCGGCGTCCCGGTCGGCCGGGTCACCGACGTCTACACCAGCCTGATCGGGAGCAGCCAGCGCGCCGTGATCGAGCCGTTCGTCAACTTCTCCGCGCTCGACGTGGTCGGCGTGATGGTGCCGACCGGGACGACCAGCGACCGTGCGGTCATCGAGGCCGACGGAGCGCTGCGATGACCCGGGTTCCGGGTGGTCGTCGCTGCCCCCGGCCATCTCCGCGGCACTGGTCCTTCAGGTCTCCCTGTTCCCGCACTTCGCGTGGCACGGCATCGTCCCCAACCTCTGCCTGCTCGTCGTCGTGGCCGCTGCGCTCACGATCGACGCCCCCTCGGCGATGCTGCTCGGCTTCGCCGCGGGCGTGGCCCTCGACCTCGTCCCGCCCGCCGACCACGTCGCCGGACGTTGGGCGCTGGCGCTGACCACGGTGGCGTTCCCCGGCCGCCCGGGTGCGCCGGGACGTGAAGCCGACGGCCACCGCCGTCGTCGGCACGGTCGCCGCGGCCTCCTTCGTCGGCACCTCGATCTTCGCGCTTACCGGGCTGCTGCTGGGCGAGAGCGGCTCGGTGCCCGACCTGCTGCTGGTCATCGTCGTGGCCGTGCTGTGGGACGTGCTGCTCACCCCGTTCGTGCTGCCGCCGCTGATGCGCCTGTTCGCACCGCTCGATCCGAAGGCGGCGACCGCCTGATGGCCGTCTCCGGTTCGCAGAAGAGCCGCCTGCGCCTCGTCGTGGTCCAGGGCGCTCGTCTTCTCCCTCTTCGCCACGCTCTTCGTCCGGCTCTACTACCTCCGGGTCGTGGGCGGCGAGGGCTACCGAGGCGCAGGCCGCCAACCAGTCGGTCCGCGACGTCGTGGTCCAGCCGCAGCGCGGCCTGATCGTCGATGACCGGGGCCGCCCGCTGGTCGCCAATCGCACGTCCCGGGTGATCTCGATCGATCGCAACCTCGTCGACAAGCTCGGCGAGCGCCAGCGCACCGAGCTGATCCGTCGCGTCGCCGTGGTGGTCGACGAGGCTCCGCAGGACATCGAGGAACGGCTCATCACCTGCGGCCACGAGGGCAGCATGCGCGGCACCTGCTGGAACGGCTCGCCCTACCAGCCCGTCCCGGTCGCCAGTGACGTGAGCAAGGACGTCGCGCTGCGCGTCCTCGAGCAGCAGGAGGACTACCCCGGCGTCGTCGCCGAGCAGCAGAACGTCCGCGCCTACCCGCGTCCGTTCGGGGTCAACCTCGCACACGTGCTCGGCTACCTCTCGCCGATCACCGAGGACGAGCACGACGCAGCGCAGGACGCCGACGACCAGTCGCTCAACGCCGCCTCGAGCGTCGGGCGGGCCGGGATCGAGAAGCAGTACGACGAGTGGTTGCGCGGACTTCCCGGCTATCGGCGCGTCGCTGTCGACTCGATGGGGCGCGTGCTCGGCGACGACGGCACGATCGAGGCGACGCCCGGCGACACCCTCGTCACCTCCATCGACGCCAAGGTGCAGGGGGTCGTGGAGAAGCAGCTGGCCGAGCGGATCGCCTACCAGCGGACCCAGCTCGACACCGTCACCGGGCGCAAGTACGAAGCCGACTCCGGCGCCGCCGTGGTGCTGGAGGCGAAGACCGGCCGTGTCGTCGCGATGGCCAGCCAACCGACGTACGACCCGGGCGTCTGGGTCGGCGGGATCACCACCAAGGAGCTCGAGCGGCTCTATTCCGAGGAGGCCGGCACGCCGTTGCTCTCGCGCGCCACCCGGGGGCCAGTTCGCACCCGGCTCGACGTGGAAGCCGTTCATGACGGCCGCGGCGCTGCAGAACGGCTACGGCACGGACACCAGCCTGCCGTGCCCGAGCGGGTTCCGAGTCGGCAACCGGGTCTTCAAGAACTACGAGTCGGGCTCCTACGGCAGCATCGGCTTCGCCAAGGCGCTCGAGGTCTCCTGCAACACCTTCTTCTACCGGGTCGGCTACCACTACTGGCAGAAGTTCGGCAGCGACGAGGCCGACGTCGACGCGAGGGACCCCCTCGTCGAGGAGGCGCAGACCTTCGGGTTCGGCAGTCGCACCGGCATCGACATCCCGGGCGAGGCACCCGGCCGGATCGCGGACCGGACGTGGAAGCGCGACTACTACGAGTCGATGAAGGACTACTACTGCGACCTGTCCGCCAAGCCGCAGACCAAGGCGACCAGCGACTACGTCTACCAGCTCGCGCGCGAGTTCTGCATCGACGGCTACGCCTACCGCGCCGGTGACGCCGCCAACTTCGCCATCGGGCAGGGCGACACCATCGTCACCCCGCTGCAGCTGGCCCGTGCCTACGCCGCCATCTCCAACGGCGGCACGCTCTACGCCCCGACCGTGGCCAAGGCGCTGGTCAGCCCGAGCGGTGAGGTGCTGCGCCGGTTCGCTCCGCGCAAGACCGGTTCGGTCGACGTACCCACGAAGCTCCTCGACTACATCGACGAGGCACTGAAGGGCGTGACCCGGGTCGGCACCATGGCTTGGAAGATGGGCGGCTTCCCGCTCGACGACGTCGTGGTCCGGTCCAAGACCGGCTCCGCGGAGGTCGTCGGCAAGCAGACGACCGGCTGGGTCGCGTCCTACACCGAGGACTACGTCGTGGTGATGATGATCAGCCGGGGCGGCACCGGGTCTGGCTCCACCGGCGACGCGATCCGCAAGATCTGGGAGACCCTCTACGGCGTCAAGGGGGAGAAGGTGGTGCCGCAGCAGGCCGCCATCCCCGGCGTGGTGGCCCCGAAGGCGCTGCCGACCTTCCTCGAGGACGGGTCGATCCTGCCGCCCGTGAAGGAGACCCGATGAGCACGCCGACCTCCGGTCGCACCACGCTGAAGGCGCCCGGGCTCGACTGGCTGCTGATGGTCGCGGCGCTGGCGCTCGTCGTCATGGGCACCCTGCTGGTCTGGTCGGCGACCTCGACCCGTGAGGACCTGACCGGCGGCGAGACCACGGCCTACCTCACCAAGCAGCTCGTCAACGTCGCGATCGGCCCGGGTGCTGATGGTGACGGTGATGGCCACCGACCACCGCTGGGTGCGGATCATCGCGCCAGTGTTCTACCTCGGGTCGATCGTCGGGCTCGCGCTCGTGCTGGTGGCCGGGTCGACGATCAACGGCTCGCGCTCGTGGCTCCAGCTGGGCGGCATGTCCATCCAGCCGTCGGAGTTCGCCAAGCTCTCCGTGGTCGTGGGCATGGCCCTGCTCGTCGCCGAGCGCACCGAGGGCCGCTGGCGCCGCGGTGTCCGCTCCGTCGAGGTGATCGGCATGCTGGTCATCGCCGGCATCCCGGCCGCGCTGATCATGCTGCAGCCCGACCTCGGCACCATGCTGGTCCTCACGGCGACCGTCTTCGGCGTCCTCGCGGTCTCCGGCGCCGACCGGCGCTGGCTGATGGGCCTCAGCGTCGCTGGCATCGCCGCCGCGGCGGTCGCGGTCTCCGCCGGCGTGCTGAAGGACTACCGGGTCGACCGCTTCATGGCCTTCACCAACCCCGGCCTCGACCCGCGCGGTGCCGGCTACAACACCGAGCAGGCCCGGATCGCCGTCGGCAACGGCGGACTCTTCGGCCGGGGGCCTCTTCGACGGTTCCCAGACCCGTTCGGGCTTCGTGCCCGAGCAGCACACCGACTTCATCTTCACCGTCGCCGGCGAGGAGCTCGGGCTGGTCGGTGCGGGCCTGCTGATCGCGCTGCTCGCCATCGTCATCTGGCGCGCGCTCGCGATCTCGGCCGACACCGACGACATGTTCGGCCGCATCGCCGCCGCCGGCATCGCCTGCTGGTTCGGCTTCCGGGCCTTCCAGAACATCGGCATGTGCCTCGGGATCATGCCGGTGACCGGAGTCCCGCTGCCCTTCGTGTCGTACGGCGGCAGCTCGATGTTCGCCGGCATGCTGGCGCTCGGCCTGCTCCAGAACATCCACCTGCGTTCCTCGGCGGCGCTGCCGACCCGGCTGCTCGCGACACCGCGGGTGCTGGTCCGCCGCTAGGGCTGAGACCGGTTTCCCCTTGCCGCGTAGCGGCTGCGTGGCTGCGCGCCGATGGTGAGTTCCCGACTTCGTCGGGCACTCACCGTCTCCGCTTGGGACAGTCCGTCGAGGCGGGGACCACGAAATCGGCGTACAACCGTGCATGGTCGGAGATCGAGGAGCGCAGCACGGCCGCGCGCTGCGGCACGATGGTGGGGCTGGCGAGCAGGAAGTCGATCCGCGAGCCGTTGGGGCCGGTGCCCTCGGCGCCGGAGCCGACCGTCCACGCGTCGACGAGCTGAGCCGTCAGCGCGCCGAGCGTCGGGGTGTTGATCGTGGCGTTCATGTCGCCACCGAGGATGACCGGGTTCTCCTCGTTGGCCGGGATGCCGGCGACGTGTCGCGCCCGGGCCTCGCGCAGCCCGACGATCTTGTTCTGCAGGTGCGTGTTGTAGATCCGCACCTCCTGCCCGCCGATCTCGACGCCCACACCGAGCAGGCCGCGCTGCTCGCCGCCCGGGCCGTTGGGGAGGTGGTAGTTCTCGGAGCTGAGGATCTTGAAGCGCGACAGGATCGCGACGCCGTACTCCCCGTTGCCCGCGGTGACATTGGCGCCGAAGGCGTGGTTCATCCCGAGCGCCTCGGCGAAGTAGGCCGCCCGGTCGATGTTGCCCGTGCCGCCCTTGAACCGGTCGATCTCCCGGAGCAGCACGATGTCGGGGTCGAGTGCCTTGATCTCGGCGGCGACGGTGCCGATGCCGCCGTAGGAGCGGTGCGTGTTGAAGTCGACGACGCGGATCTCCACCGACTGCTGCAGCTTCTCGCAGGCGATCGCCTCGATGCCGGGCGGCGGCGTCGGGATCACGTCGGTCTCGCCCTTGCCCGGCTTGTCGGTCGGCAGCGGCACGACCGTCCCGGTCGGGCTCGGCGACGCGGTCTGCGTCGGCTCGGCCTGTGGCCGGTCGTCGCCTCGCGTTCGGTCGAGCACGACGAGCGTCGCGATGATGCCGAGGACGAGGAGCAGCAGGCCGGCGCGGATGAGGTTCTCGCGCTTGGTCACTGCTTCCCCCGGGACTCTTCTGGCGTGCACCGCATGGCTGTCGGGGAGAAGTGTGCCGCAGTCCGCTCGGGAACTGCGCGTGGTCCCCACTTCCGGCGTAACCTTGGCGGTTGCTCCTTCCCCTGCCAGACCTCGAGGTGTTGTCCCCGTGTCCGTCGCTGTCTCCCCGGCATCGGTCTTCCCCCAGCTGGAGTCCCGGCTCCCGTCCGTCCAGAAGCCGATCCAGTACGTCGGTGGTGAGCTCAACTCCACCCTGAAGGACTGGGACTGCGGCGCCTCCACGGAGGGTGGCCAGACGGTCCGCTGGGCGCTGATGTATCCCGACGCCTACGAGGTCGGCCTGCCCAACCGGGGCGTCCAGATCCTCTACGAGGTCCTCAACGAGCGCGACTGGATCGTGGCCGAGCGCACCTACGCCGTGTGGCCCGACATGGAGGCGGTGATGCGCGAGCACGACATCCCGCAGTTCACCGTTGACCAGCACCGTCCCGTGCGCGCCTTCGACGTCTTCGGCCTGAGCTTCTCCACCGAGCTCGGCTACACCAACATGCTCAATGCTCTCGACCTCGCGGGCATCCCGCTGCACGCGGCCGATCGCACCGACGACGACCCGATCGTGCTGGCCGGCGGCCACGCCGCCTTCAACCCGGAGCCGATCGCCGACTTCATCGACGCCGCCGTGCTCGGTGACGGCGAGGAGGTCGTGCTCGCGATCTCCGAGGTCGTGCGCGAGTGGAAGGCCGAGGGTGAGCCCTCGGGCCGCGACGAGCTGCTGCGCCGCCTCGCGGTCAGCGGCGGGGTCTACGTCCCCAAGTTCTACGACGTCGCGTACGCCGCCGACGGCACCATCGAGGCCGTCGTGCCCAACCGTCCGGGCATCCCGTTCCGCGTCGCCAAGCACACCCTGATGGACCTCGACGCCTGGCCCTACCCGCGCAAGCCGCTGGTGCCCCCGGCCGAGACCGTGCACGAGCGCTTCTCCGTCGAGATCTTCCGCGGTTGCACCCGCGGCTGCCGCTTCTGCCGGGCCGGGATGATCACCCGTCCGGTGCGCGAGCGCTCGATCGAGACGATCGGCGCGATGGTCGAGAACGGCATCCGCACCACCGGCTTCGAGGAAGTCGGGCTGCTGTCTCTGTCCAGCGCCGACCACACCGAGATCGCCGAGGTCGCCAAGGACCCGGCCGATCGCTACGAGGGCTCCAACGTGTCGCTCTCGCTGCCCTCGACCCGCGTCGACGCCTTCAACATCACGCTGGCCAACGAGTTCTCCCGCAACGGTCGCCGCTCGGGCCTGACGTTCGCGCCCGAGGGCGGCAGTGAGCGGATGCGCAAGGTCATCAACAAGATGGTCAGTGAGGAAGACCTGATCCGCACCGTCGCTGCGGCGTACAGCCACGGCTGGAGGCAGGTGAAGCTCTACTTCATGGTCGGGCTGCCCACCGAGACCGACGAGGACGTGCTGCAGGTCGCCGACCTCGCGAAGAAGGTCATCGCCAAGGGCCGCGAGGTCACCGGCCAGAACGACATCCGCTGCACCGTCTCCATCGGCGGCTTCGTGCCGAAGCCGCACACGCCCTTCCAGTGGGCCGCGCAGCTCGATCACGAGACCACCGACATGCGCCTGAAGAAGCTGCGCGACACCGTGCGCGACGACAAGCGCTACGGCCGCGCCATCGGCTTCCGCTACCACGACGGCAAGCCCGGAATCGTCGAGGGACTGCTGTCCCGCGGCGACCGTCGGGTGGGCGGCATCATCGAGCAGGTGTGGCGCGACGGCGGCCGCTTCGACGGCTGGAGCGAGCACTTCTCCTACGACCGCTGGATGTCCGCAGCGTCGACTGCGCTCGACGGGACCGGTATCGACGTCGACTGGTACACCACCCGCGAGCGCGACTACGACGAGGTGCTCCCGTGGGACCACCTCGACTCGGGCCTCGACAAGGACTGGCTGTGGGGTGACTGGGAGGACGCCCTCGCGGTCGCCGACGGTTCCTCCGACGTCGAGATCGAGGACTGCCGCTGGACGCCCTGCTACGACTGCGGCGTGTGCCCGGAGATGAACACCGAGATCCAGATCGGGCCCACGGGCCAGCGGCTGCTCCCGCTCGCCGTCGTCTGACCTCCACTCGCTCACTGGCTGTGGACTTGGTATCACCTGCTGATGACATCAAGTCCACAGTGAACAGCGTGGCGGCGCGGAAGTAGACCCGTGCTCGATGATGTGCACATGCCTTCGATCGACAACGTCACCCTCGACACCGCCGCCAACGTCTACTTCGGCGGATTGTGCGTCAGCCACACGTTCCACCTCGCCGACGGCACCCGCAAGAGCGCGGGCGTCATCTTCCCGAGCAGGCTGACTTTCGGCACCGCGGCACCCGAGGTGATGGAGATCGAGGCCGGCTCCTGCCGGGTCACGCTCGACGGAGAGGTGACGTCCTACGCCGCTGGCGAGTCGTTCTCGGTGCCGGGGGACTCCTCCTTCGACATCGAGGTGCTCGAGACCCTGAGCTACGTCTGCCACTACGGCTGAGGATCGTGCACACCCACGACGTCACGGTCACCGGCGAGGTCGTGCGCAAGTGCTACGTCTCGTGGGACGACCGCGAGCCGGAGCGGGAGTGGGCGGGGTTGGTGCACCTGTCCCGTGAGTCGCCCGGCCCGGCGCCGACCCCGATCGCACGTGAGGTCGAGGACGGACGGCCCGTGGTCGTGATGTCCCTCGTCCCCGGCGAGCCGCTGACCGGCACGCTGAGCGCCGCCCAGTCGAAGGCCTTCGCCGACGCGCTGCGCCGGCTCTTCGCCGTACCCGTGCCGGAGGACTCGGCGGAGCGCGCGAACGGAGCGCAAGCGATGCGGGACCACGTACGCGAATGGCTGGCCGAGGACTACGACCTCACCGCCTGTCAGGAACCGGACACGGTCAAGACGGCCACGGATCGCGCCGTGGAGTGGCTGACAGCTGTGCATCTGCCCGCGCGCGTCGACAGCGTCATCGCGATCGGCGACGGCAACCTCGACAACGTGCTCTGGGACGGCGAGGTGTGCCGGCTGATCGACTGGGAGGAGTACGGCGCCTCCGACCTCACCTACGAGATCGCGGACGTGGTCGAGCACGCGTCGTCTCGGCTGACCCGCAGCCTCGACGTGGACGCCCTCCTCGACACCCTCGACCTCGACGCCTCGCAACGGGAGCGGCTTGCGGTGCACCGGACGTTGCTCGCCTGCTTCTGGCTGATGATGCTGCTGCCCGGCAACGGCGGCTTCAAGCGCAACCCGGCGGGCTCGTCGGAGGACCGGGCGCGGCACGTGCTCGAGCTACTTCGCTGACGTCATGGAGCTCGGCTGTCCGAACAGCCGGGTCTCATGACGTCAGCTGCTGATCACAGCCGGGCGTCGAAGTAGCGGACCGTGCGGTCCATCGCGGCGGCGAACGCCGGTCCGAAGGCGTGCCCGTCGTCGTACCACTCGAGCGTCGAGTCGACCCCGGCTCGCTGCATGGCGGCCGGGTGGTGGGCGCGCCCAGCGCGGGGGACAGGTGTCGTCGACGCGTCCGTGCACGATCAGCACCGGCTCGGTGATGGTCGAGAGGTAGGGCCGGGCGGAGGCGGCCGCCCAGAAGTCCGGCTCATCCTCGGGCAGGCCGTGTGCCGTCACGATCGCGGCTCCACGGGAGTCGTCGTCGCGCCTGATGAAGTGGTCGAAGGTCTCGCCCTCGAGCGACGACACGGACGCCCAGAGGGACGCCGCTTGGACCAACCCCGGCGAAGCGATCAGCGCCTTCATCACCACCCCGCCGCCCATCGAGCGACCCATCAGCGCGATCCGGTCGTCGTCGACGGGCACGTCGGGAGAAGCACGCAACGCCTTCACCGCGGCAATCACGTCGGCGGAGTAGCCGAGCCGCAGGTCGCGGTCGGAGCGCGGGTCGTCGGTCGACTCGGCATGCCCGCGGTAGTCGACGTGCAGGGCGACGTAGCCGCGGCTCGCGAACACGCCACGTTCGCGCGTCATGCCCCCGGCCGCGCACGTAGATCGCCGGATCGATGTAGCCGTGCGCCAGCACCACCGCCGGGAACGGGCCGGGACCGGTCGGGACGTTGAGCACCCCGCTGATCGTGAACGCCCGCCGCCCGGACACCGCGCGATAGGTCACGTCATAGGAGGTGTACGCCGCGGTGCGTTCGCGCACGGCGCCCAGCCGCAGCAGTGAGCCCCGATGCGTGGTGGCCTGCAACGCCGCGATCGAGACCGGGTCCGGCGGGGGAGCGGGAGTCGGAGTCGCGGACGACGAGGCGGTGGATGTCGGGGTCGTGGGCTCCGGGGAAGGAGCTTCCGCCGTCGTGCACGCGGTGAGCAGGGCGCCCGACATGAAGAAGGCAGCGAGTCGCCGTACGAGCGTCACGGGGTCAATGTACGGGCCGCGATATGGTCGCGCACGTGACTGCGCACCGCCCCGAGCCTGACCCCGCCGAGCTCGTGGCCGAGCTGGCGGCCGCGCGGGCCGAGCTCGCCGAGCTGCGCCCGGGCGCAGGAGCGGGTCGCGGAGCGGGAGGCCGAGCTGCTCGCCGCCCGCGAGCAGTCCGATCGCGCTGCGCGCTCGCTCTCCGAGGCACTGGCCGCACGGGTGCGGATCGACTCGGCCGGGCGAGGTCGCGGCAGTGCGCTGCTGAAGGGTCGCCAGAACGCGCCGACGCGCGAGGAGGAGGTGCACCTCGAGCTGTTGCGCGACTCGGTCCTGTGGGACCCGGCGTGGTACCTCCGCAGCTACCCGGACGTGGTCGAGCTCGGCGAGGACCCGGCCCTGCACTTCCTGCGCCACCCCTACTACCCCGTCCGGCACCCCAGCGAGCGCTTCGACGTGCGGCAGTACCTCATCGACCACCCCGACGCCGTCGAGCAGCGGATCAACCCGCTCGTCCACTTCCTGCTCACGCCCGAGGCGCAGGGCGCGGACGCCTACCCGCCCAAGCCCCGTTGAGCACGCACGACGAGCTGGGTCTGCGACAGGCCGAGGTGGCCGACTTCCGGCGCCGGTGGTTCAGGTTCGCCCGCCGCTGGCGCGCGGCCTCGCGACGCGACACCGACGAGGCGCGGACCCTCGTGGCGACGGCGCTGGCCGAGGGGTTGCCGCCCATCGTCGACGGCGACCCGG
The DNA here is from genome assembly GCF_024703895.1 of Nocardioides sp. B-3. Lineage (GTDB taxonomy): Bacteria > Actinomycetota > Actinomycetes > Propionibacteriales > Nocardioidaceae > Nocardioides. Next base: position 490,760 of record NZ_CP087968.1, on the reverse strand, counting down.
CACCGCCGCCCGACGCGGTGCAGGGCGCCTGCGCACGCGCGGTGGTGGCGGCGAGCGGCTTCATGGACGCCGACGAGTACGCCCTCCAGCACCGGCTGCGGCGTGGCACCGACCCCGTCCGCCATTTCGTCGACGAGGGCTGGCGGAGCCTGCGCACGCCGAGCCTGCGCTTCGACCTGTGGTCCTACTGGGCCGAGCACCTCGACCCCACCGACGACACCGTCAATCCCCTGCTCCACTTCCTCCTCCGCGGTCGGCACGACGGTCTTTCGCCAGTGCCGACGCCCACGGAGACAAGGCAGCCGACCACGCTGGCGGGCAAGCCCCGACGTGCCTGCCTCTTCGCCGGCCACGACCGCGACGGCCTCGTCGACGACACCGTGGTCGCCTACCTCACGGAGCTGTCGCGCCACGCGGATGTCTTCTACCTCGCCGACGGCGTGCTCGGGCCGGGGCAGCTCGACAGGCTCGCCGGGGTCACAGCAGGCGCCCGGAGCGTCCCGCACGGCGCGTACGACTTCGGCTCGTTCTCCCTGCTCGCACGCGAGCTGGTCGGGTGGGAGCGGCTGGCGCCGTACGACGAGGTCGTGCTCGCCAACGACAGCTGCTACCTCCTGCGCCCGCTGGACGACGTCTTCGCCGAGATGGACACGCGCGCGTGCGACTGGTGGAGCCTGCAGGCCACCTCGATGGAGCACGACGAGTCCTACATCAGCGACGACTCGCCGATCCCGCTCGCGGAGGCGAAGCGTCGCTTCATCGGGCCGCGGCACTGGACCGACGACCGCTTCGTGCACCTGAGCTCCTACTTCCTCGCCTTCCGCAGGCCGGTCCTCGACGACCCCGGCTTCCGCTTCCGCCCCGGACACGGTGGCGCGACAGGAGGAGAAGCGGCTCGTCATCCACAAGTACGAGGTCGGCATCAGCCGCTACCTCCTCGACGCCGGCTTCGACTTCGACACCTTCCTGCCCGACCTGTGGGCCTTCCACCCGCTCTACGGGCGCCACTTCTTCGAGCTCGTCGAGCGGGGCTTCCCGCTGGTCAAGCGCAACTACCTCGGCGAGAACCCGCGCCACGTCGCCGACCCGGAGCAGTGGGAGGAGCGGCTGCGACCGCTCGTGCCCGACGCGCCGTTCACGGCGATGCGCTCCCACCTCGAGCGCGTCACGTCGCCCGCCATGCTGCACGAGGCGTACGCCGCACACCCGGCCGACGACGGACGCCGGCAGATCCCGGTGCGGGCGACCCGGGGCTATGGCCTGAGGCGGCTCGATCGCGAGACGCCGAGCTTCGACCACTGGTGGGCCTTCCCGGTGTCGGCCTCCGGGCGGATGGACCCCGGCATGCGCGCGGTCCTCGAGGAGGTCCGCGACGACCCGAGCCTGCACAAGGTGGTGCTCACCCGGGGCCGCCCCCTCGCCGACGCTGATGCCCTCGCCGGCGAGCGCGTCACCATCGTGCCGATGGACACCCCCGACGGGCAGGCCGCGATGGTGCGCTGCGGCCTGATGCTGGCCGACGACACCCCGGACGTCGCCTATCCGTTCACCTTCCCGCGCTCGCGTCACGCCTATGTCCACCTCGGTGTCGGCCTGCCGGTGCTGCCGATCGGCTCGGCCGGGGACGGAGACGTGGACGCTGACTGGGCCCGGCTCAGCGGACTCGCAGCCTGCTCGCAGGGCGAGGCGCTGGTCCGGGTCGCCACCGTCCCCCGACCTCGGGCTCGATCGCCCGTGGGTGACCGGCCTGCCCCGCCACGACCACCTCGTGCTCGCGCCCCGAGCACCTGCCACCCGACGTCCGGGCGGACGAGGAGCGGCTGCGGGAGTCACTGGCCGGCCGACCGCTGGTGGTGTGGTGGGCTCGTGGCCCGGCGCGCGAGGTGCCGGCCGGACTGGCCGCCCGGGCGCGCGACCACCACGTGGTCGTGGGGGTCCGGGACCCCAGACCCGACCGTGCCGACGGCTGGACGCGGGCGTTGCTCGAGCAGGACCTGCCCCACCTCGTGGACCTGTCGGACCGCGCCGTCACCTCCGAGGTGTCCGTGCACCGGGTGGCCTCGGCCGTCGTCACCGACGACGACCCGAGAGCCCTCGACGCGCTGGTGACCGGTGCCCCGCTGCTGCGGCTGACCGGATCGGCGCGCGATCACGCGGCTTCCCTGCCCGACGAGGGCTGGGCGCGCCCCACGGAGTGTGCCGACGCGGCCGCCCTGCTGGCCGAGCTGGTCAGGATCGCGGCCGGCGGCTTCGCCCGCCGGGACGTGACCGTGCCCCCACGACGCTCCGCCGCTCGACGGGGCGGCGGCGCGCAGGTTCGTGCACCGCCTGCGGGGCCTCAGGCGTCGCTGACCACGATCTCGGTCTCCGAGAGCCACTCCTCCCGGGGGAGGTAGGTCTGCTTCAGGCGGCGGACGAACCGGGCGGCGCTGTGTCCGTCGGAGTGCGCGTGGAGACCCTGCCCCCGGGCGAGGTAGGACGGATCGGCGTCGCGCGCGGTCTCGACGGCCGTCAGCAGCGCCTCGGTGTCGGCTGGTACGGCGAAGGGCAGGCCGCTCGTGCCCGGGGCCGCGACCACCGGCCTGCCGAGAGGCGAGAAGTCGGCCGGGTCGGCGGGCGTGCCGCTGACCAGCACGTCGGCCAGTCGCCAGACCATCTCCGCGACCGGCGGCACGCGGAGTCCCACGGTCGCCTCCGGGAACCGCGTGTCCATCAGGTCCACCGGGGGCGGCGGCACGCGCGGCAGCGCGCCCGAGGTCGGCAGCACCGCGACCACGACCTCGGACTCACGCTGGCCGGCCCACCGAGCGACCGCGGCGAGGTCGAGCTCGCGCCCGGTGCTCGGCGAGAGCAGGACGAGTCGACGCCCGTCCAGCCACCCGCGCAACGTGGCGAGCTCTCCGCGCAGCTCCGGGGAGAGAGCGTCCTCGTCGCGCAGCAGCAGGTCGACCCGGGGCGATCCGATCGCCCAGACACCGTCGGTGTCGAGGTCGGGGAAGTGCTGGTCGGCCGCGGCGCTCCCCGCGTCGGAGGAGGTGACGACTGCCCGCGTCAGGCGCGCGTCGTACGACGCGTCGGGCATGGGTCGCTCACCGTGCAGCCCCTGCCCACCGAGGGCGACGAGGTCCGGCGGCAGGCCGGTGGGGCGGCCGAGGTCGACGAAGCGATGGTGCCGGCGTCCCAGCGGGTGGTTGACGTCGGCTCGCGGCCCGATGGTGCACAGGAACGTGCCTGCGCGCAGGCCGTACATCTGGCCGGCCGCGCTCTCGCTCGCGACGACGGCGACGTTGTCGCCGCCGATCTTCAGGCCCCGCGAGCCGAGCAGCACGATCTTCTTGACGGAGGGGTCGTCGCGGACCTCCTCGAAGACGGCGCGCACCGGCCCGGACAGGATGCCCGTGCGCGGGTCGGCGGGGAAGACCCACCAGTGGTCGAACGTGGGGACCCAACGGTCCTCGTCCGCGAACTCCGTCGGGCCGATGTGTCCCGGCGGCTGGACCGTGCCGTCACGGCGGGTGCGGAAGCCGAAGCTGCGGACCGGGCTCCACGGCGGTGCCGTCCGTCGCAGGCTGAGGTCGATCGCCTCCACGTCGGCCCCGGGCGCGGCCTCGAGCACGCGATCCTTCCACCGGTGCAGGTCGGGCGTCTCGAACGGGTTCTCGGTGAGCAGCTGGCGCTTGAGCAGCGGGAAAGCCCTCGCGCATCAGGTCGAACGCCGAGGCGCGGTAGACCGGGTGGTAGGCCGGGATCCCGTCCACGAAGGTGGCCAGCTTGAAGCCGGCCGGGATCAGCAGCCGCGAGAAACCGATCTCGTACTTGAGGATGATCGTGACCTTCTCCGACTGCGACGCCACGTCGTCGAGCCGCTTGCGGAACCGCGGGTCCCGGTGCACACGGCGGCGGTAGCAGAGGAAGTAGGAGCCGACGTGGATGAAGTCGGAGTAGCGCCACAGCGACAGCTCGCGCATCTGCTCGCCGACCTCGTCGAGGCCGAGGCGCCGCCCGAGCTTCTGGAACGCACGGTCGTCGAAGTCGTCGTACGTCGCCTGCAGCCCCCACCAGTCGCAGGTGGTCGCGTCCATCTTGGCGAAGACACGGTCGAGCGGTTGCACCGAGAAGCACGAGTCATTGGCGAGCATCAGCTCGTCGTAGGAGTCGATGACGTCCCAGCCGACGAGCTCCTTGGCCAGCATCGAGTAGGAGCCGAAGTCGTAGCGACCGTGGCGGATGCCCCCGGGCGCCCTTGGTGTGGGGAGCGATCCGCTCGAGCTCGCCGTCGGCCAGCTCGCAGTCGGCGAGGTAGTAGATGTCGGCGAAGCGACTGAGGTCCGCGAGGTAGGCCACCACCGTGTCGTCGATGACCCCGTCGCCGTCGTAGCCGGCGAAGAGGCAGACGCGGCGTGGTGCGTAGTCCGGCCCCGGCGGCTCCGGCTCCGGGAGGGTCTCGAGTCGCGGCAACGTGGACAGGCCGGCGCGGCGACCCTCGACCGCGTAGTGGACGACGGGGTTGATGTCCTCGCGCGTCGGGTCGAGGTGCTCGCACCAGTAGCTCCACATGTCGAAATCGGCCGTCGGGTGCCGCAGCTCCTTCCAGCCCCGCAGCACGAAGTGCTCGAGCTCCTCCCCGGGAGCCGCACAGGTTCCAGAACAGGTCGGGGTTGTGCTGGAAGTAGCCGAGCGAGTCGAACAGCCCGGCGGCGAGGATCACGGCCCCCTCGGCGCGACCCCGGTCCACGGCACTCGGGTCGAAGCCCGAGGACGGCTCGCCGGGTGGCAGTCCGCGCTCGACGGCCTCCGCGGCCGGGCGTCGTCGCTCCGCGCTGTCCGAGTCGAGAAACCGCTCGCAGAACGCCAGCCACCGGGTGCGGTAGTCGTCGAGGTCGAGCATCAGTCCTCGCTCGCGTCGACGACGACCGTGCCGTCGTCGAGCTGGCCGTTCCGCTCGGCGTGCAGGAGCGCCGGCAGTCCACTGCCCACGACCTCGGGGTGGCGCAGCAGGTAGCGACCGGTGCTGAACCCCTCGCCGGGGTCGAGCCGCTTCTCGTTGGCGTGGCGGACGTGGTGGAGGGCAGGGGAGAGGCGCTGCTCGAGGATCGCCTTCTGGTTCTGACGGAGGTACCACCCAGCGTCGAATCGCGCGTTGCCCTCGACCTCGCGCACCAGCTCTGCCTCCGGGTCACGCCGTCGCAGCCGCCCGAGACCGGACTCCCCGGTCGCGCCAGTAGGCCGCTGACAGCTCAGCCGCCAGACCCGCGGCAAGTGCCTCGGACTGCTCCCGGAGCCGGGCCCGCTGGCGGCGTACGCGCTGGAGAGCCTCGGTCACGTGCTCCGGGTCGGTGCGGACCCACTTGAGCTCGCGCCGCGCGAGGCCGAGATCGCTCTCGAGATCGTCTGACATGGCTCCAGACACTAGCGCTGTCCTTCCCGGCTGTCGGCGTCGTCGGCGGTGTCCCCGCCGACGCGGATGGAGTAGAGGAACTGGTCCCGGCCGCTCCAGCGGAACTCCTGCTCCGAGTCCGGGCAGCCACCGCGGTGCCGGGTCGAGGTCACGATCCAGCCGACCTTCAGCGACTCCGGCAGCTCGCACGGGTGCACCGACACCGGATCACGTCGGCGAACAGCGCGGCCACGACTGGCTCGGGCGTGCGCTCCTGCTCGAAGAGGATGGTGAGGTAGCTCGCGCCCCGGTTCCAGGCGCCCTCGTACTTCCCGGTCGGGTCCAGCTTGTGCCACTGCGCCTCGTTGGGGCCGCTGATCTGCCAGCCGGTGAGCATCGGGGCGCCGTTGGCCACGAGCAGCGCCGAGGTCGCCGGGGAGTCGGCGGCGATGAACTCGCCGTGGGCGCGGGCCTCGTCCCCGAGGCCGTCGGCGAGCTGTGCGGCGTTGCTGTCTCGCATGTCGCCGAGGCCGAAGAGCACGGGGTTGATGTGCACGACCGGATAGGCGAGGACCACACAGGCGAGAGCGACCGGCAGCGCACGAGGGCTCACGGTCAGGAGCCACACCAGCGCCGCCACGATCGCGCAGGCGACGACCACCGCCGTCGTCGACAGGGCCGGCAGGATCTCCTGCAGGTCCAGCAGCCCGACGATCGTGATCGCGACGCAGAGTCCGGCCGGGACGAGGGCGGCGACGCGACCGGATCTGGGAGCACGACCCAGCGCGACGGCCAGCAGCATCGCGGAGCCGAAGCCGACGGACTGGGCCGCACGGCCCGGGGGGACGAGGTTGATGCCGGGCAGGCTGGCCCCGAAGGAACCCCACGAGACCGTGCACCAGAGCACCCAGAAACCGGTGGTCAGCGCCAGTCCCCGGGCGGCGGCGCGCATCCGTGGCGTGGCGTCGGGCAGACCACGGCGCAGGAGCCACAGGGCCCAGATTCCGCAGAGCGTGTACGCCGACGTGATCTCCGGCTGGTTCAGGATCACCGGCGCGGCGCCGTCCCTGGAGGCGGTAGAGACCGAGTGTGCCGAAGATCGCCCACGCGTCTGCCATGACGCCGGTCTCGCGGCGCTGGCCGGGGTAGAGCGTGTTGAGTGTCGCCTCGATGGCGGACCAGTTCTGCCAGAGCGTCGCGCCGAGCACGGCCGCACCACTGGCCGCGCCGGCTCCGAGCACGATGAAGGCGGGGCGGCGGGGTGCCTCGCGGACGAGGTAGAGCCCGGTGGCGATCACCAACGGGAGGCCGATGGTGATGTACCACGGGACGTAGTTGGTGGCGAAGCGCGCCAACATGATGCCGCCGGCGGCGGCGAGCGCCGAGGCGCCGGTCCGGCGCAGCGCCGTACGACCTCGATCTGCGGCACGCACCCACTGCTCGTGCGCGAGGAGGAGGAACAGGCAACCGGCACTCGCGTGCGAGATCAGCCGGACGGGCGTGAGCGACCACCACAGGCTCACCGGCGCCGGGATCGTGAGTCCTACGGCGAGCCGGGCCGTGGGCGTCGTGGCACCGAAGCGTCGTAGCAGTGGTGGCAGCGTCAGGGCCAGCAACAGCAAGGAGAAACCGCGAACGGCGGCGAACAGCTGCTCGTCCGGGAGCCACGGGCCGAGGCGGAGGAGGTTGTTCTCCGTGAAGAGCACCGATTCCGCGAGCTGGCCGGACGAGACCCGGAACGTGATGTCGGGGCCGCGGGCCAGCAGCGAGTGGGTCGAGTGGCCGGTCGCCGGGACGGCGAGCTCCTGCGAGGACTGGGTGAAGTACTCGTCGGAGCGGATGTCGCGCGCTTCGCCCCACTGGGTGCCGAGCGGGGCGGTCGGCTCCTCGCGCATGCTGGCGACACCGAGTGACGACAGCGACGCGCCGCTCAGCACGACGATCACGTAGAGCGCCAGCGGGATGACGATGCCGGCGATGGTGCCCCACGGCCTCCGGGGAGGGCTTGCCGGAGGTTCGCCGACCTCGGGTACGTCGACCTGAGTCATGTCTGCCTGCCCCGCGTTCTCGGTGTGGTGGGTGCGCGTCGGAGCACCCCCGGTGCACTGGTGCAAAGGGCTGAGACTAGTGAACCGAGGCGCCCCCCGGTCCAACCGGGGCGTCGGCACCCGGGGCGCGCGTGAGCCTCCCGAATCCCCACGGAGGCCGCTCGTCTCCTATCCTCCTCGGGTGTCTGCCAGTGCGCCCGTCCCCGTTCCCGTCGACGAGACTGCTCCGATCGAGCTCTCGATCGTCATGCCGTGCCTCAACGAGAGCGAGACGCTCGCGACGTGCATCCGGCACGCGCTGACGTTCCTCGCCACCTCGGGAGTCGTCGGCGAGGTGATCATTGCCGACAACGGTTCGACCGACGGCTCGCAGCAGATCGCCCTCGACGAGGGCGCGCGTGTGGTCAACGTCCCGGAGAAGGGGTACGGCGCAGCGCTGATCGGCGGCATCGCGGCCGCTCACGGCACCTATGTCGCGATGGGCGACGCCGACGACAGCTACGACTTCGAGGGCCCGGGCCCGTTCGTCGACGAGCTGCGCAAGGGCGCCGACCTCGTCATGGGCAACCGCTTCCGTGGCGGCATCGAGCCCGGCGCCATGCCCCCGCTGCACAAGTACCTCGGCAACCCGGTGCTGTCGCTCGTCGGACGGCTGTTCTTCAACGCCCCCGTCAAGGACTTCCACTGCGGGCTGCGCGCCTTCCGTCGCGACTCCATCACCGCCCTGAGCCTGCGCACCACCGGCATGGAGTTCGCCAGCGAGATGGTCGTGAAGGCCTCCCTCTCCGGCCTGCACATCGTCGAGGTGCCCACGACCCTGCGCAAGGACGGCCGCAGCCGCCCGCCTCACCTGCGCAGCTGGCGCGACGGCTGGCGCCACCTGCGCTTCCTGATGCTCTACAGCCCGCGCTGGGTGTTCTTCTACCCCGGCCTCCTGCTGACGGCGCTCGGCCTGATCGCGACGGCGGTCCTGCTCGCCGGCCCGGTGTCCATCGGGGAGTTCGGCCTCGACATCGGCACCATGCTCTACGCCGCCGCCATCGCGGTCGTCGGCTACCTGAGCCGTGCTGTTCTTCCTGCTGTCGAAGGTCTATGCCCTGCATGAAGGGTTCCTGCCGGCGAGTCAGCGGTTCCGGACGCTCCGGGGCCGCCTCAGCCCGGAGAACCTCACGGTGGCCGGCGTGGTGATCTTCGTGCTCGGCCTTGGTCTGGCTGGTCGTGTCGTTCGTCTGGTGGGGTGGCTCCGACTTCGGTGCGCTCGACCCGTCCGACAGCGTGCGCCGCGTGATGCCGGCGATGCTCAGCCTGATCATCGGCGCGCAGACGATCATGGCGGGCCTGTTCCTCTCGCTGCTGCGCATCCGGGTCGTGCACCCCGAGCCCGAGGTCGAGACCACCGAGGTCTGAGCCTCCTCAGCGTCGACGCAGGTCGGCGCGCAGCACCTGCCACTTGGCGCGCGCGGCAGCACGCTGCCCGCGCACGAGGTCGAGCGTCGCGAGCACGAAGAGGTGCCCGCGCACGGTGATCCGACGCCGTGCCGACCCGGTCGATGCGGCCCATCCCGGGGACCCCAGCTCCGCCTCCCGCTGCTTGAGGAAGGCGATCTCCTCGACGAAGCGCGACGCGTCCTCGGTCTGCAACGACGTCTCGCTGCCGCCGTGGCGGCGATACTCCAGCAGCGGGGTGCGTACGGCGAACAGCCGGCCACCCTCCATCAGCACGCGCGTCGTGAACTCCCAGTCGGGCACGAACTTCAGCGACGCATCGAACGGTGCGTCGCCGACGAGATCGCGACGTAGGCACATGGTCGGGCAGACGATGTAGTTCCCGGCCAGCAGCCCGGCGAGGTCGTCGTCGCCCGCGAGCTCGTGGTCGCCCTTGCGCCGGGGAGCAGCCCTTTGACGATGTCGGCCGGGGTGCGGGTCGGTGCGCCGTCCCCGTCGATGTTCACGGTGTCGGTGAACAGCACCGTGACGCCGGGCTGGGCCTCTGCGGCGGCCAGCACGCGGGCGGCGTAGTCCGGCAGCAGCCGGTCGTCGCCGTGCAGGATCGTCACCGGGGGTGTCGTGGTGAGGCGCACGCACTCGTTCCAGTTGCCGGCGAGACCGAGGTTGCGTTCGTTGCGCACGTAGGTGATCCGCGGGTCGTGGAAGGCGGCCACGACGTCGTCGGCGGGCTCGGGGCCGCAGTCGTCGACCACCAACAGCTGCCAGTCCGACACGGTCTGCGCCAGCACGCTGCCGATGGCCTCGCTGAGGTAGTCCCGACCCCGGTAGTAGGGGATCGCGAACGTGATGCGTGGGGAGCCGGACATGGGCCGAACGCTAGCCAACGCCGGGTGCAATGCACCTTGGGGGATACTGCGCCGGTGCCGAATCCATTCATGCAGGGCTTCAGCGGATGGCAGCGACAGGCACTGCTGCTGATCGCGTTCGTGCTGGTCGCGGCACCGCTGGTCGGCTTCCGCGCCGTCAACGACAAGCCGCTGAGCGTGCTGGATGAGCTGCAGTACGCCGACCGGGTGCACGCCGTCGCGCAGGGTCACCTCTTCATGCGCGAGGGAGAGGCCGTCTCGCGATGGGCCCATGTGGTTCGTGCCTGCCGCGGTGTCACCGGGGTGGGCGAGCCCACCCGGCCACCGTGCCGCCCGGGCCCGAACCCCGAGGTGCTGATCAACTATGCCGCCTCGGATCCGGTGCCCTACTTCGTCGCCACCGGGCTCATGGCCGGCGCGCTGGAGAAGTCGGGCGTCGTCGACGACGGCCCGGCTGCCGCCCGACTGGTGGGCATCGTGTGGGCCGGCCTGAGCATGTGGACCCTGTGGTTGCTGACGCGTGCCTTCGGCACCGGCCGGGCGGCGTCATTGGTGGTGGCGAGCACGGTCGTCCCGGTGCCGGTCTTCCTCCAGCAGTACACCAAGGTCACGCCGCACGCCCCGGACATCCCGGTGGGGGCGTTCGCCGCCCCGGCGACCCTGCGCTACCTCCGGCGCGAGTGGCCGGTCTGGGTGCTGGTGCTGGCGGCCGTGGCGATCGTCGGCGTCAAGGGGTCGAACGTCGTCGCGGCGGTGGCGATCGGGATCACCCTCGCGGCCGTGGTGCTGTGGCCCAACACCATCGAGCGTGGTGCGCGAGCGCGCGCCGTCGTGGGCGGCGTCGTGCTGACCGTCTCCACCGTCGGTCTCCTCATCGGCCACCAGTGGTTGCTGTCGGCCACCCGCATCGCCGATCACCCGCCGCCGGGCAACTTCGTCGTCGAGCGCCTCGACTGGTTCTACGTCACCCGGGACAGCGTCAAGTTCCTCTCCAGCTGGGGAGAGTCCGGCCCGGTGGCTCCCGGTGCGTGGCTCGTGCTGGCACTGGGCGGCCCGGCCATGGTGACCCGGGCCGGCCTGATCCCCGACCTGCCCGCCTACGTGCGACAGTTCGCTCCCGGATACCTCCCGGGCGCCCTTCTCGGCGCGGTGGTCCTCGATGTCATCGTCTTCGTCACGACGCAGCAGCAGTTCGGGGTGCACGTGCGCTACGGACTCGCGGTGTTCCCCGATCGGCCTCGCCCCGGCGGCGCTCCTGCTGCGCACGCGTGCGGCGGTCGCGCTCGCGTTCCTGTTCCTGGTCCTCTACGCAGCCCTGCCCGCCATCTTCTCCCTCGACACGATTGCGGCCTGAGATGACGGACCTGATGAATCTCAAGGCATGGCAGCGGCAGGCCCTGCTCCTCATCGCCTTCGTGCTAGTCGCCGCGCCGCTGGTCGGGTTCCGCGCCGTCAACGACAAGCCGCTGAGCGTCTACGACGAGTGGCAGTACGCCGACCGCGTCCACGCCGTCACGCAGGGACACCTCTTCATGCGAGACGGCGAACAGGTCTCCGGGTGGGGCGAGGTGGCGCGTGCCTGCCGCGGCGTCGAGCGCATCCTGCCCCCGCTGGCGTGCACACCCGATCCGGCGATCTCGAAGGGCACGCCCAACTACGCCGGGCCCGACCCGGCGCCCTACTTCGTGCTCACCGGGCTCGCCGCCGCGGTGCCGCTCAAGGTCGGCATCGTCGACAACCCAGTCATCGCCGGCCGGCTGGTGGGCATCTTCTGGGCCGGGCTGAGCATGTGGACCCTGTGGCTGCTGGCCCGCGCCTTCGGCGCCACCCGGCCCGCCGCGGCGGTCGCGGCGAGCACGGTGCTCCTCGTGCCTGCCTTCCTCCAGCAGTACATCCACATGACCCCGCACGCCCTCGACATCCCCGTGGGTGCGTTCACCGCGCTGGCGTCGCTGAAGTTCCTGCGCCGCGAGTGGCCGGTCTGGGTGCTGCCGCTGGCGGCCCTCACGATCGTCGGCGTCAAGGGGTCCAACATCGTGATCGCGGTTGCCGTCGGCATCGCGTTCGCGGCGGTCGTGCTCTGGCCGGGAACGATCGAACGGCGCGATCGCCTCCGTGCCCCGGTCGCCGGCGCCGTCCTCATGACCTCCACGCTGGCCCTGTTCGTCGGCCACCGGGCCCTCATCTCCGCGACCCGGGTCGCGGACTACGACCCGCCCGGCTTCTACGCCGTGCCCGGTCTCGACTGGCAGGCGGTCACGGTCGACAGCGCCAAGTTCCTCAGCACCCGGGGCGAGGGGATGCTGGGCGCCCCGGCCGTGTGGCTGGTGCTGGCCATGGGCGGCACCGCGCTGGCAGTCTGGGCCGGCCTGCTGCGCGACCCGGCGCCGTACGTCCGGCAGTTCGCGCCGGGCTACCTCCTCGGCGCCGCGATCGGTGCCGTGGTCCCGGACGTCATGGTGTTCGCCACCACGGAGCAGTACTTCGCCGTGCACCTGCGCTACGGGCTCGCGGTGTTCCCGCTCGGCATCGCGTTCGCCGCCCTCCTGCTCCGCACCCGCACCGCGATCGTGCTCGCCTTCGGGTTCCTTGTCCTGTACGCCGCCATGCCGGCGCTGCTCTCGCTCGACACCGTCGCCATCTGAGCCGATGCGCCACGTCACCGACACCGAACGCCGGGCCCGGCTGGCTCGGCGGCACGCCATCCATCCGGAGCACCGGGTCGCGGACGCCGTCGCGGCGACCCGGGCGATGACGGTGCTGCACTCGACGGAGCCGCCCACGCCGTACCTCTCCCTGCAGGCGCGCGTCGACGGACTCACCCGCACCGATGTCGACCGTGCGCTCTACGACGACCGCAGCCCGGTCAAGCAGCTCGCCATGCGGCGCACCCTCTTCGTCTTCCCCCGCGACCTGCTGCCCGCCGCGTGGGGGAGTGCCTCCGCCCGGGTCGCAGCCCGAGAGTGGAAGCGGATCGCCAAGGACGTCGTGCAGGGCGGGCTCACCGACGACGGTGAGGCGTGGCTGCGGGCCGCACGCGAAGCGGTGCTCGCGCGGCTGGCCGGTGGTGACGAGCTGAGCGCGAAGACCCTGCGCGCGGAGCTGCCGGTGCTCGCCGGCAGGATCCGCACCGGCGGCGACGCGAAGTGGGCCGTCGACGCGCAGATCGCCCCACGGGTGCTGACGCAGCTCGGCGCCGATGCCCGCATCGTGCGCGGCCGCAACGCCAGCCACTGGCGCGTCTCGCAGCCGCAGTGGACCTCGATGGCGACCCTGGCTGGGCGACGTTCCCGGAACCGCTGGACGAGGCGGCGGGCTACGCCGAGCTCTGTACGGCGATGGCTGCTCACCTTCGGACCCGGCACCGAGACCGACATCGTCTGGTGGCTGGGCGCGACCAAGGCCGTGGTGCGCCGGGCGCTGGCCGACCTCGGCGCGGTGACCGTCTCCCCGGACTCCGGTGACACCGGCTGGCTGCTCGCCGACGACGTCGAGCCGGAACCAGCGGTCGAGCCGTGGGGTGCGTTGCTGCCCGCGCTCGACCCGACCCTGATGGGTTGGAAGCAGCGGGACTTCTACCTCGATCCCGAGCACACGCCGTACCTCTTCGACACGAACGGCAACGGCGGCACGACGGCGTGGTGGAACGGGCGCGTCGTCGGCTGCTGGATCCGGGACCCCGACGCCTCGGTGCGGGTGATCCTGCGCGAGGACGTCGGCGCCGACGCGGTGGTCGCGCTGGAGGGCGAGGCCGAGCGGCTCACGGGCTGGCTCGACGGCGAGATCGTCAACAGCATCTACGCGTCCGGGCAGATGCGAGAGGCCAAGCTGCCCTGAAGTCGGCCTCTTCGCCTGCAGGCGGATAGCCTGTCCGGCGATATGGCACGCAAGGACCCACCCCAGCAGCCGCCCCCGGTGCAGCGCCTTCGCGTGCGCTACGCCAAGCGTGGCCGCCTCCGCTTCACCAGCCACCGCGACTTCAGCCGCGCCTTCGAGCGGGCGGTCTTCCGTGCGCGCATCCCGATGGCCTACTCCTCGGGCTTCAACCCGCACCCGCGCATGTCCTATGCGGGCGCAGCTCCGACGGGTTCCGCGAGCGAGGCGGAGTACCTCGAGATCGCGCTGGCCCGGGTGCTGGTGCCGTCCGAGGTGCACGCCCTGCTCGACGAGGCGCTCCCGCCCGGTCTCGACATCCTCGAGGTCGTGGAGTCGCCCGGTGGGTCGCTGGCCGACCGCCTCGAGGCGAGCCGCTGGCGCATCGACCTCTCTGTCCCGGCCGCCGACCTGCAGGCCGCCGTGAAGGCGTTCTACGACGCCGACGAGGTGCTGGTCGAGCGGATGACGAAGAAGGGCCTGCGCGAGTTCGATGCGCGCGGCGCCGTACTCAGCATCACGGCCAGCGGCGCGGGAAGGCGAGCTCGCGCGGCTCGACCTCGTGCTGCGCCACGGCGTCCCCGCGGTCCGTCCCGACGACGTGCTCACGGCGCTGACCGCCGTCTCCGGCACCCCGATGGGCGAGGCCCCCCTCATGACGAGGCTCGCCCGGGGCCCGCTCGAGGAGTCCGGCGCCATCGGTGACCCGCCCGTCTGAGCCGAGCTCTGGGTCGTCCCGGTGCGTGTCTCGGGTTGACGGCGTTTCTGGGCGAGTGTGCGATACTCGCCACGTTCGACGAGGTTGGTCCGCCATCCCCGACGAGCCGACGACGTTCTCGCCGGGCCCCCTCAAGGTCCGGCACATTCAGATGTTGGTCGACACCAGTTCCGCGACGCTGCCAGTGCATCGGTGACAGAGATGCACATCCGGGCCCGGCGACCGCGGAATGGTGACCGACGCGCATCGGGTGACGCGCACGCGGAGGGTGTCGGCGACACACGTTGGCTTTGCGTCCGACGCCCCTCACCCGGGCCTCGCGGCGCCGACACGGTCCCGGAGCTGATCCGGGCGCCGGCAAGGAGAGCGACATGCTCGACGACAACCCGAACGACAACGACAACACCACCAGCGGTTCTGACTCCGCCCCGACCGCACCGGTCGTGAAGAAGACCACGCGGGCCCCGCGCAAGACCGCCGCCACTCGCACGCCCGCGGTCGCGCCCGTGATCGAGGCGCCCGCCCCGGTCGAGTCCAGCGCCACCGACGCCGTGGAGACCCCCGCAGCGCCGACGGTGAAGAAGACCACGCGCACCCGGGCCACGAAGAAGGCCGTCGCCGCGCCCGCCGAGTCCGTCCGGGACGCGCTGATCCCCGCTGCTGACGAGGCCGCCCCGGCCGTGAAGAAGGCTCCGGCCCGCAAGACCGCCGCCAAGAAGACCGCGGCCGCCAAGACCACCACGAAGAAGGCCGCCGAGGCTCCCGCAGCCAAGAAGACGGCAGCCAAGAGGACGGCCAAGAAGGCCGCCGAGGTCCCCCGCGGCTGCCGAGGCAGCGGAGTCGACCGAGACCACCGAGGCCCCGGCCTCGGGCATCGCCCCCTTGTTCCGGGCGCCGGTGGTCACCACCACTCGCCGTACCCGCACGGCCAAGAAGGTCGTCCCGGCTCCGGTCGAGGACGTCGAGGCCGAGGACGAGGAAGCTGCCGCCGAGTCGGCGCCCGCGGCCCGCCCGGCCAAGAAGACGGCCGCCAAGAAGACCGCCGCGAAGAAGGCCCCGGCCAAGAAGGCCGCCGCTACGCCGGTGAAGGACGATGCGGCCGACACCGCCGACCGAGGCCGAGGCGGACGAGACCGACACCGACGACGAGGGCACCGAGGGCGGCACCGACAACGGTGACGGCACCGGTCCCGCCCGCCGTCGCCGCCGCCGTGGTGGACGCCGTCGCCGCAAGGGCGGCGAGGGCTCGGCCGACGGCCGGGACAACGACTCGGACGACGAGTCCGACGACGAGGTGGACGAGGCCGACAAGGCCGACAAGACCGAGTCGGGCAGTGCCGACGGTGAGCAGAACGAGCAGGGAGACGGCACCTCGCGTCGCCGTCGCCGTCGCCGCCGTGCCGGTGAGGAGGGTGGCGAGGCCGACGACGAGCCCAACACCGTCACCCGCGTCCGCACCCGCCGCTCGCCCGAGGACCAGATCACCGCGCTCGCCGGCTCCACGCGGCTCGAGGCCAAGAAGCAGCGCCGCCGCGAGGGCCGGGAGGCCGGTCGTCGCCGCGCCCCCATCGTCAGCGAGGCCGAGTTCTCGGCCCGCCGCGAGTCGGTCGACCGGGTCATGGTCATCCGCCAGCGCAAGGAGCTCACCCAGATCGCCGTGCTCGAGGACAAGGTCCTCGTCGAGCACTACGTCGCTCGCGAGTCGCAGACGTCGCTGATCGGCAACGTCTACCTCGGCCGCGTGCAGAACGTCCTGCCCTCCATGGAGGCCGCGTTCATCGACATCGGCAAGGGCCGCAACGCCGTCCTCTACGCCGGTGAGGTCAACTGGGCCGCGCTCGGCCACAAGGACGGCCAGCAGCGCAAGATCGAGTCGGTGCTCTCCAGTGGCCAGTCGGTCCTGGTGCAGGTCACCAAGGACCCGGTCGGCCACAAGGGCGCCCGCCTGACCTCGCAGGTCAGCCTCGCCGGCCGATTCCTCGGTCTACGTGCCCGACGGCACCACCAGCGGCATCTCGCGCAAGCTGCCCGACACCGAGCGCAACCGCCTCAAGGCGCTGCTCAAGGAGATCGTCCCGGACACCGCCGGCGTGATCGTCCGCACGGCCGCCGAGGGCGCTTCCGAGGACGAGCTCACCCACGACGTTGAGCGCCTCAAGGCCCGGTGGGACGACATCGAGGCGAAGGCCAAGGGCCAGTCGCCCCAGCTGTTGTACGGCGAGCCCGACCTGACGCTCAAGGTCGTGCGCGACCTGTTCACCGAGGACTTCACCAAGCTCGTCATCGAGGGCGACGACGCCCGGGACACCGTGCAGGGCTACGTCTCCCACGTGGCGCCCGACCTCCGGGACCGGCTCGAGAAGTTCTGAGCCCGCCGCGGAGGGTCGCCAGAACGGCAAGGACGTGTTCGCGACCTACCGCATCGAGGAGCAGATCCAGAAGGGTCTCGACCGCAAGGTCTGGCTGCCCTCCGGCGGATCGCTGATCATCGACCGCACCGAGGCGATGACGGTCGTCGACGTCAACACCGGCAAGTTCACCGGCTCGGGGGGCAACCTCGAGGAGACGGTCACCAAGAACAACCTCGAGGCAGCCGAGGAGATCGTCCGCCAGCTCCGGCTGCGTGACATCGGCGGCATCATCGTCGTCGACTTCATCGACATGGTCCCGGAGTCCAACCGCGATCTCGTCGTACGCCGCCCGGTCGAGTGCCTCGGGCGAGACCGGACCCGCCACCGAGTCGCCGAGGTCACCTCGCTCGGCCCGGTCCAGATGACCCTGCAAGCGCATCGGCACCGGTCTGCTCGAGGCGTTCAGCGCCGACTGCGACCACTGCCGGGGCCGCGGCGTCGTGATCACCAGCGAACCCGTCGAGCCCAAGGGCGAGGGGGACGACGGCGATCGCCGCGCCACCGGACGTCGTAGTCGCGGCCGCGGTCGCGGGGACGGCCGGGACGGCCCCGGCAACGGGGGCAGGTCCAACAACGGCGCCGGCAACGGTGCCGGCAACGGGGCCACCCCGTCGCCCAAGGACGTCGCGGCCATGCCGCGCTCGGAGAAGGCCGACCAGAGCCGAGACACCCGAGCAGGCAGACCAGCCCGAGACGCCCGACGAGGTCCCTGCCGCGGTTGCGGTCGACGTACAGGCCGCTGAGGCGCCCGTTGTCGAGGAGTCGGTCGAGGTGCCCGCGGAGACGCCCAAAGGGGACGAGCCGGCTGCTGAGGCGCCTGAGGTCCTTGAGGCCGAGCCGGTCGCAGTAGCCGAACCCGTCGAGGCAGTCGAGGCGAGCAAGCCGCAGGTCGTGACGCGCACGCGTCGCCGGTCTGCGACCCGCCCCGCCGGTCCGCCGGTCGTCGCGCCCGTCGGTGCTGCCGGCCGAGTGCCCGACACGGGCATCGTCGAGCCCGGAACCGCCGGCGTCGAGCCCGGATCCGAGCACGACGCGGCCCACGACGACGCGCCCCACGTCGAGCACGTCCCGATCAAGAAGCGGGGCACTCGCAAGCGCTGAGGTGCGTCCGGGTCGGCTCGTTTTGACCCGGTCGCCTTCGGAGCCGTAAAGTCGCTCCTTGTGCGCCCCGTGCGTACCCCTCCTGCATGGCCTCTGCTGACCCTCCACTCATCGTGGGGTCGCGAAGCCCGAGCAGGACCCGAACACCCCAGTTTTTCACCGTGTTTTCACCGTGCCAGTCAATGGCAACCAAGGCCTGAGGAGAGTGAGTCCGCCGTGTACGCAGTTGTGCGCAGTGGCAGCAAGCAGCAGAAGGTTGCTGTTGGCGACGTCATCGAGATCGACAAGATGGACCTGAAGGCCAACGTGGTCGGCAGCACCCTGACTCTCCCCGTGGTGATGGTCGTGGACGGCGAGACGGTCACCGCGACCGGCCTCGACAAGGCCGCCGTGACGGTCGAGATCCTCGGTGCGACCAAGGGCCCGAAGATCATCATCCAGAAGTACAAGAACAAGACCGGCTACAAGAAACGCCGGGGTCACCGCCAGAAGTACACCCGAGTCAAGGTCACCGACATCTCCCTCTGAGCTCACGCTCGGAACTCTTCTTACCTGCTGATAAAGGACTGAACTCATGGCTCACAAGAAGGGCGCCGCGTCCACCAAGAACGGTCGCGACTCCAACAGCCAGCGCCTCGGTGTGAAGCGCTTCGGCGGCCGGGCCGTCAACGCGGGCGAGATCATCGTCCGCCAGCGTGGCACCCACTTCCACCCGGGTTCGGGTGTGGGCCGCGGCGGCGACGACACCCTCTTCTCGCTGATCGCGGGTGCCGTCCAGTTCGGCACCAAGCGTGGCCGCAAGGTCGTCAACATCCTCCCCGGTGAGTGACAAGACCAGCTAAAACGTTCGACTTCTTTCGCGAAGGGCGTCCCTAGACTCAGGGGTACGCCCTTCGCGCCATTTCACCTTCGTTAGGACCCCCCATGGCTGTACCCACGTTCGTCGACCGGGTCACGCTGCACATCAGCGCCGGCCGGGGTGGGCACGGTGTCGCGTCGGTCCACCGGGAGAAGTTCAAGCCCCTCGGCGGTCCTGACGGCGGCAACGGCGGTCCCTGGCGGATCGGTGATCCTGCGGGTGGACCCCGACATCACCACGCTGATCGACTACCACCACGGCAACAAGCGCAAGGCCGACCACGGCGGCCACGGCGCGGGCAACCACCGCAACGGCGCGCACGGCGGCGACCTCTACCTCCCCGTGCCCGACGGCACGCTGGTCAAGACCCTCGACGGCGAGATCCTCGGCGACATGGTCGGTGCCGGCACCGAGATGGTCATCGCGCAGGGCGGGCGCGGCGGCCTCGGCAACGCGGCGCTGGCCAGTGCCAAGCGCAAGGCGCCCGGCTTCGCGCTCCTCGGCGAGCCCGGCGAGGAGGTCGAGGTGCGCCTCGAGCTCAAGGTCGTCGCCGACATCGGCCCGGTCGGCTTCCCCAGCGCGGGCAAGTCGTCGCTGATCGCGGCCATGTCCCGGGCACGGCCCAAGATCGCCGACTACCCGTTCACCACCCCGGTGCCCAACCTCGGCGTCGTCCGCGCCGGCGACGTGACGTTCACCGTCGCCGACGTGCCCGGCCTGATCGAGGGCGCCGCCGACGGTCGCGGCCTCGGCCACGACTTCCTGCGCCACATCGAGCGCTGCGCGGCGCTGGTGCACGTCATCGACACCGCGACCATCGAGCCGGGTCGCAACCCGCTCGACGACCCGGACGTGATCGAGAACGAGCTGAGCCGCTACGGCGGGCTCGAGGACCGGCCACGCCTGATCGCGCTGAACAAGGTCGACGTGCCCGACGGCAACGAGATCGCCGACATGGTGCGCGAGGACCTCGAGGGCCGCGGCCTGCGCGTCTTCCCGGTCAGCGCCGCCTCCGGCGCCGGCATGCCTGCCCCCGGTCTACGCCATGGGCGAGATCGTCGGGCAGGCTCGCGCCGAGCGCCCGGTCGCCGAGACGACCCGCATCGTGATCCGGCCCCGCGCCATCGACGGCGGCGGCGAGTTCGAGATCACCGAGACGCCCGAGGGCTGGCGCGTGCGCGGCGAGAAGCCCGAGCGCTGGGTGCGGCAGACCGACTTCGGCAACGAGGAGGCCGTGGGCTTCCTCGCCGACCGCCTCAACCGGATCGGCATCGAGGAACAGCTCATCAAGCTCGGCGCCCGGGAGGGCGACACGGTGCTCATCGGTCACCCCGACAACGCCGTGGTCTTCGACTTCAAGCCCAGCGTCCAGACCGGTGCCGAGATGCTCGGTCGTCGTGGTGAGGACGAGCGCCTGCGCGAGGAGCGCCCCGCCGCCACCCGCCGCAAGGACATCCGAGAGCAGATGCCCGACCGCTCCGAGACCGAGACCCGTGCCGACGTGGCCCGACGGATCGACCGGACCAAGGTCGCGCCGAAGACGGTCACCAGCTCCGGGATCGGCCCGATGTCCTACGAGATCGGCTCGAAGGACGACCCCGACTGGGACGGCGAGGAGTGACCGATCGGGCGGCGCTCGTTGCAGGAGCGCGCCGGGTCGTCGTCAAGATCGGTTCGTCGTCGCTGACCACCGCCGCCGGCGGGATCGACCCGACGCGGGTGCGTCAGCTCGTCGACGTGCTCGCCTCGGTGCGCGCCCGCGGCTCCGAGGTCGTGCTCGTCTCCTCCGGCGCGATCGCGGCGGGCCCGGCCCCCGCTCGGCCTGACGAAGCGTCCCGGGTCGCTGGCCACCCAGCAGGCGGCCGCGTCGGTCGGCCGGGGGCCTGCTGGCGCACCGCTACCGGGGAGGAGTTTGCCCGCCACGACACGGTGACCGGGCAGGTCCTGCTCACCGTCGATGACGTCATCCGGCGCGCGCACTACCGCAACGCCTACCAGACCTTCGCCAAGCTGCTTGAGCTCGGCGTCCTGCCGATCGTCAACGAGAACGACACGGTCGCCACCTCCGAGATCCGCTTCGGCGACAACGACCGGCTCGCTGCCCTCGTCGCCCACCCGGTGCACGCCGACCTGCTGGTCCTGCTCTCAGACGTCGACGGACTGTACGACGGTCCGCCCAGCCGGGCAGGCTCGCGACTGGTCACCGAGGTGCGCTCCGAGGCCGACCTGACCAGCGTCTCGATCGGTTCGCCCGGCGCGGCAGGTGTCGGCACCGGCGGCATGGTCACCAAGGTCGACGCCGCTCGCATCGCCACGGGGGCCGGGATCCCGGTCGTCCTCACCTCTGCCGACCGCGCGTCCGACGCGCTCTCCGGTGCCGAGGTGGGCACCGTCTTCCTGCCCACCGGCAAGCGTCGACCCACCCGGCTCCTGTGGCTGGCCCACGCCACCGAGCCCAAGGGCTCGCTGGTGCTCGACCCGGGCGCCGTCGCTGCGGTCACCGAGCGCCGTGCCTCCCTGCTCGCTGCCGGCATCACCGGCGTGGTCGGGTCGTTCGTGGCCGGTGACCCCGTCGACCTGGTGGACCCGTCCGGAGCCGGTGTGGCCCGCGGGATCGTCAACTTCGACGCCGACGAGCTGCCGGGTCTGCTCGGGCGATCGAGCAAGGACCTGAAGCGAGAGCTCGGTTCGGCGTACGAACGAGAGGTCGTGCACCGCGACGACCTGATCGTGCTCTGACGGCGGTCGCCCTTCGGTGGCGTGCTGCTCGTCGGCCCTAGGACACAGCCGGGACCGACCACGGCTCGCTGGCGTAATAGGCCTCGAGCAGCTCGATCAGTGCGGGCCGAGGGATCTTCGGCGCGTCACGCTCGAAGTCGTCGATCTCGACGTCGGCGAAGGCGTAGCGCAACTCCTCCGTGTCGACCGGGCTCCCGGCCGCGAGGCCGTTCGAGGCCGTGGCGGCCCGGCCCCGAGCGCCCGTCGAACCGTCGAACCTGTCCTGCTGGCGCGCTTCGGCCTCCAAGGTGGCGAGGAGGCCGTCGAGGACCTCTTGGGTGCCGGCTCCGCCCCTCAGCCGCAGCACCGTCCCGCGCTCCGGGTTTCGGTAGAGGCAGAACTGCGTGCCTTCGCCGTCATGGGAACCTCGGGCGTACCTCACCTTGCCCATGACCGCCGTGATCGCGGAGTCTTGAGGCTCTGGGCACCCCTCGGGGAGCTGGATGGGAGGCTGAGTGTCCTTGTACTCGGCAATCAGGTCGAGCACGTCCAACATGCGCCGATCCATCCTGAAGACCTTGCCCTTGCCGTCCGCGTCCTGCTCTTGATCGAGCCTGCGATCGGAGCCGATCGGAGCATCCACGGTCACGAAGAAGCCCGCGTCGTAGGAGGTGAGGCCGACCGCGTTCGCCGTGAGCAGGTCGCCCCCGTCACAGCGGCGTAGGTGCCGCGGTCGTGCTCCGTCCCGCCCCCAGCGGCGAAGATCTTGTTGACCTTCTGCGGGGGAAAGGGGCCGAGGTACCAACCCCGGTGCAACCGCGGAGATCTCAGTCTTGGGGCTGTCGTAGGTCACGACGCAGGCGTACTTGGGATATTCGTCCTTGATGAACGTAGACAGGAGGCTGGTTGTGCCCAGCGGCCGGTCGAGAAGCTGCTGGCGGGCGCGGGCGTCGTCTCGGTTGCCCTTGGGCACGAAGGTGAGCCAGGTCTCCTTCGGCACCATCATGCAAGGGTCGAGGTTCTCCGCTGCGTTGACGTCGAACTCGGCCACGGTCGGCATCGAGTCGGTCGGTGACGGTGTCGTTGTCGATCCGTCGTTCGAAGAACGTGGCGAGTCTCCGGTGCAGGCGCTGAGGGCGAGGACTGCGCCCGCCAGTAGTGCCGCGAGCGGTCGATGAGCGTTCCCCCGAGGTGTCAGCATGCTCCGGATTCTCGCACTTTGGCCGACGAGCCTCAGCCGGCCGCGGCCGCCCACGCGACGGCGTCGCGGGCGAGCGTGGCGGTGTCGAGGCCGATCTCGCGCTGGACGATGGCGTCGACCTGCGCCGCTGAGAGTCCCCGGCCCGCGGTGGTGAAGGCATCCATCAGGTCCCACAGTGTCTGCTCACCGCGGGTGACTGCGAGGTAGGTGCAGGCGATCGAGGCCGTCTCGTAGCTCACGTTGGGGTTGGCGTAGAAGTCGGTGCCGTTGACCGGGACCGGGTCGGTGATGCCGAGGTAGTCGGCGGCGAAGCCCGCCATCCGCCGTTGCTCTTCGACGGAGTACTGCGTGCGGGAGACGTACTCCGCGGCACCTTCCGACAGCCACCGCGGACTCGCGTCGTCCCTGCTGCCCAGCGCCACGTGCGTCAGCTCGTGCGGGAGGAGGAACTCGCGGTTCAGGCTGTTGTGGACCACGTCCGGGTTGACGATGAAGCGCACGGCGGCGACCTCGTCGGAGCCGGGGCGGACGAAGACGGGATAGGCGACTCCACCGGTCTCCCACACCTGCATCGGTGTGCGCTTCTCGAGGCCGGCGAAGTCGGAGATGTCGTAGGCCACGAGCTGGCCGGACCAGTTCGGTACGGCGGCGAGGACCGTCTCTCGCGAAGCCCTGAGGTCCTTCATGACGGCGTCGGCGTAGGGGGCGGTCTCCTCGTCGAAGAACGCGAGGATCGAGCCGCTCTCGCGCACCACGACGTCGCCGACGTCCCGGGGGTCCGGGAGCCACCCCGTCCGCAGGTCGCGCTGCGCGTTGCGGTCATTGACGAGGCCGACCTCGCCGTCGACCTGCCGGAACGTGTAGAGCAGCCGCTGAGTCACGCTGCGCTCCTCGAAGCCGTCGAGCCTCATGGTGAAGTCGACCGGGAGCTGCAGCTCGCCCTCCTCGGCGTCCGCGGCGGGCTTGTCCAGCGTCTCGATCCGCACCTCGGTCGATCGGCATCGCCGCGAGGTTGTCGAACAGCCGGCTCTGCGTCGCGACGAACTGGAGCTCGTCGTCGTCCACGGTCGCCGGGAAGGCATCCCGATCGCCGTCCTGCAGCGCCTTCTCGCGCCGCTCGACGATCTCGGCGGCGGCCGCCCGGAACGCGGTGGCGCTCAGCGGCTCGGCCGATCCCGTGCTGGCGGGCGGCTCGTCGGTGGAACCGGTGCAGGCGCCGCAGCACAGGGTCGCGACCACGGAGGCGAGCAGGGTCGCGACCATCCGCGTGCTGCCCCCGATCGCATGGTCACGATCGTAGGCCAGTCCCGTTAGGCTGGACCGGTTATGACCATCCCCACCGGGCAGGCCGTCTACCTCGACCACGCCGCGACGACCCCCATGTTGCCGGCCGCGATCGAGGCACTGACCTCGCACCGGCCCGGGTCGGCAACGCCAACTCGCTGCATGCCTCGGGCCGCCACGCGCGCCGGGTCGTCGAGGAGTCCCGCGAGACCATCGCCCGCGCGCTCGGCTGTCGCCCCGGCGACGTCGTCTTCACCGCCGGTGGCACGGAGTCCGACAACCTCGCGCTCAAGGGGATCTACTGGGCGCGTCGCGCGGAGGACCCGCGGCGGGTCCGCCTCCTGACGAGCGCGATCGAGCACCACGCCGTCCTCGACCCGCTGATCTGGCTGGGTGAGGCCGAGGGCGCCGAGGTCGAGCTCATCCCGGTCGACCAGCAGGCGCACCTGCGGCTCGACGCCCTGCGGGCCGCCGTGGAGCGCGACCCCGCCAGCGTCGCCCTGATCTCGGTGATGTGGGCCAACAACGAGGTCGGGACCCTGCAGCCCATCGCCGAGGTGGTCGCGCTGGCCGCCGAGCACGGCATCCCGGTCCACACCGACGCGGTGCAGGCCATCGGCGCCGTACCCGTCGACTTCGCCGCGTCCGGCGTCGACGCGCTCAGCCTCACCGGTCACAAGGTCGGCGGCCCCTACGGCGTCGGCGCGCTGATCGTGCGTCGCGACCTCCGTGTCTCCGCCCTCGTGCACGGCGGCGGGCAGGAGCGCGACATCCGCAGCGGCACCCTCGACCCGCCGGCCATCGCCGGGCTCGCCGCGGCCGTCGAGGCGTCGGTCAAGGCCCGGGACGAGCACGCCACCCGTCTCAGGACCCTGCGTGACGATCTCGTACGCCGCGTGGTCGAGGTCGTCCCCGACGCGCACCTCCACGGTGACCCCGACAACCGGCTCCCCGGCAACGCCCACATCGGCTTCCCGGGCTGCGAGGGCGACTCGCTGCTGATGCTGCTCGACGCCCGGGGCATCGAGTGCTCCACCGGCTCGGCCTGCAGCGCCGGCGTCCCGCAGCCCTCCCACGTGCTGCTCGCCATGGGCTGCGACGACGACCGGGCCCGGCACTCGCTGCGCTTCTCGCTCGGCCACACCTCCACGCCCGCCGACGTCGATGCGCTGGTCGAGGCGATCGGTCCCGTCGTCGAGCGGGCCGGGACGGCGAAGGCCCGCTGATGAGAGTCCTCGCTGCCATGTCCGGCGGCGTCGACTCCGCGGTCGCCGCCGCCCGCGCCGTCGAGGCAGGTCACGACGTCACCGGCATCCACCTCGCGCTCTCGCGCAACCCTGAAGTCCTATCGCACCGGCGCCCGCGGCTGCTGCACGATCGAGGACAGCAACGACGCCCGCCGCGCGGCCGACATCATCGGCATCCCGTTCTATGTGTGGGACCTCTCCGACCGGTTCCACGAGGACGTGGTCGAGGACTTCATGGACGAGTACGCCGCCGGCCGCACGCCCAACCCGTGCCTGCGCTGCAACGAGAAGATCAAGTTCGCGGCCGTCCTCGACCGCGGGCTGGCGCTCGGCTTCGACGCCGTCGCGACCGGCCACTACGCCCAGCTCCGCACCGGGGCGGACGGGCTGATCGAGATGCACCGTGCCGTCGACATGGGCAAGGACCAGTCCTACGTCCCGGGCGTGCTCACCCGGGACCAGCTCGCGCACTCGCTGTTCCCGCTCGGTGACACGGCCAAGCCCGCCGTACGCCTCGAAGCGGCCGACCGCGGCCTGCTGGTCGCCGACAAGCCCGACTCCCACGACATCTGCTTCGTCGCCGACGGCGACAACGCCGGCTGGCTGAAGGAGAAGCTCGGCGAGCGCAACCCCAACACGAGCGGAGACATCGTCGACTCGGCCACCGGCGAGGTGCTCGGCCAGCACGAGGGCACCGTCGCCTTCACCATCGGCCAGCGCCGCGGCCTGCGCCTCGGCGTGCCAGCCGCCGACGGCAAGCCGCGGTTCGTGCTCGACATCGAGCCGGTCTCCGGGACCGTCAAGGTCGGCCCGCGCGAGGGCCTCAAGATCGACCGCATCACCGGCATCAAGCCGCGCTGGTGCGGCACGGTCCCCTCGGTTCTCGACGGCCCCGACGTCACCGTGCAGCTGCGAGCCCACGGCGGCGAGCACCGGGCGATCGTGCGCGTCGACGGTGAGGGTCTCGAGATCGAGCTGCTCGACCCGGCCGAGGGCATCGCGCCCGGCCGGGCGGCCGTGATCTACGACGCCACCCGCGTCGTCGGATCGGCCACCATCAGCGCGACGGACCGCAGCCGGGCGCTGGCACAGAACCTCACCCGGGCCCGCACGTGACGATCGCGACCGGCATCGGGTCGATGCCCGGCGACGACAACCGGGCGTACGCCGAAGCGGTCCGCCTCACGTTGGGCGAGCTGCCCGACCCGGCTTTCGTCCCTGAGCTCCCCGGCAGGGGAGTGACCGCCGGCATGACCGGTCGTGCGCTCGCGATCGTGGACGGGCTGGGTGTCGACCTCCAGCCCGCGGGGTGGCGGCTGACCGACGCGTCCGGGATCGACCACCGCCGCGCCCGCTCGCAGCTGGCCCGGGACCTCGACCGGGTCGAGGAGCAGGCCCGGGACTGGACCGGGGCCTTCAAGGCGCAGGTCACCGGTCCCCCGGACGCTGGCCGCGACCGTCGAGAAGCCTCGCGGGGACAAGGTGCTCTCCGACCACGGCGCCGGGCGTGACCTCGCCCGAGCGCTGGCCGAGGGCGTGCGCGGCCATGTCGCCGACCTGCGCCGCCGGCTCCCGAAGGTCGAGCGGCTGATCGTGCAGGTCGACGAGCCGATGCTGCCCGCCGTGCTCGAGGCCGGGGTGCCGACCGCGTCCGGCTTCGGCCGGCACCGGACCGTGCACCCACCCGAGGCCTCGGCCGCGCTCGAGATCGTGCTCGCCGCCATCTCCGACGCGGGCGCCGAGCCGTGGGTGCACTCGTGCGCCCCCGGCGTGCCGTGGGCGCTGGTCGCCGGAGCCGGTGCTCGCGGACTGTCGGTGGACCACACCATGCTGGGCGCCAAGGACTTCGACGCGCTGGCCACGGCGCTCGACGACGGGCTGGTCGTCGGGCTCGGTGTCGTGCCCTCGACCGACCCCGTCGCCGTACCCACCGAGAAGGTGCTGGCCGAGCAGGTCCTGCGCTGGTTGGACATGCTCGGCCTCGACCCCGCCGACGTGCGCGAGCGGCTGGTCATCACACCGTCGTGCGGGCTGGCCGGCGCGTCACCGGACTGGGGCCGTCGGGCCCTCTCGCTCAGCCACGACGTGGCCAGCCACCTCTGAGTCGGCCTCGAGCAGCCGGTCCACCCGCGGCCGCTTCAGCAGGTGTACGGCGAACAACGCACCCACCAGCGCCACGCCGGCGAGCGGCAGGATCTCGAGAGGCCGACTCGACAGCGCGTCGAGGAACGCGTTGCGCCACCACACGTCGGCGACGGGGGAGTGGAACCCGTCGACCATCGCGCCGGGGGCGATCAGCACGACCTGCAGCACCGCGATCGGCGTGAACCAGCGGCGCGCTCGATCCGAGAGGCGGTGCGCGCTCAGGGCCAGCGCCGGGGCGAGCGAGACCACCAGCTCGAGGCTGGTGCGGTAGCCGTAGAACTGGTCGCCGCCGCTGAACCGGTTGAGCACCGCCCGGCTCAGCAGGTAGGTCACCCCGCCGAGCGCCAGCCGAGTCGCCCAGTCCGGCAGCTCGTGCCGGTTGCGCCAGTGGCCGGCAGCAGCAGGAAGAGGAGCGGGCACCACCAGAGCAGCCCGCGGTCGGCGGAGAAGATGAAGCCGAGGTAGTTGGGAAGGTGGAGCAGGTAGGTGCCGACGTTGTCGCCGAAGTCGCCCGCGCGATAGCCCGAGGTCGGGTCCCAGGGAGCCTGTACATCCAGCGCGTCCAGCCACACATCAGCACCCGGGGAGAGCGCCGAGGTGATTCCGACGCGCAGCGCGATCGCCATACGACGGTTGGACCAGGGCGACTCCCACTCCGAGGACCGCGCAGATGATCGCCGCGTGCAGGCGACCCCACAACGCGAGGCCGCCGAACAGGCCGACCAGCCACCACCGCCGCCGGTCCGCGGCCCACGCCATGCCGATGATCCCGAGCGTGGTGAGCGTGTGCGGCCACATCGCGTCCGCGGCCACCGACCAGACGGGGGTCGCGAACGCGAGCAGGAGTGCGGCGATCAAGGCGGTGCGCGATCCGGTGCGGTCGCGCAGCAGCAGGAAGAACAGCACGACCGCGAGGGCGCTGAGGAGGGCGGCGGTCAACCCGCCCGGCGCCGCGCTGATCGTGGCCGAGGGGAGCAGCACGTAGGCCGGCACGGAGAAGGCGATCACCCCGGGGGCCCGGCCGACCGCCTCCCGGCCGTCGGCGGTCGACACGATCCGGGTCTCGCGGATGATGTTGTCGTCGAGCAGCGGGAAGTCGGCGATGTCGGGCACCGGGTCGCCGGTGCGGGCGATGTGCCGGGCGGCGAAGTCGGCGGTGAACGCGTCGGGACTGGGGTTGGTGCTGACGGTGAGGCCGTAGACGCAGGCGCAGACGAGGAACAGGGCCGCCGGCAGACCCCATCGAGACATGGGGGCCATTGTCCGGGCAGGCCCCTCCACAGGCGAGCGGCGTATCGGACGCTCGCCCACTGTCTCGCTCGCCTGTCACCTCGAGGCCCCGTCCGGGTCCGCACCCGCTCCTAGGGTCCGCCGCATGATGCTCGTCGTGCAGGTCCCGTGCCTCAACGAGGAGGAGACCCTCCCCGCCGTGCTGTCGTCGATCCCGAAGCAGATCCCGGGCATCGACGAGATCGTCGTGCTCGTCATCGACGACGGCTCCACCGATCGGACGGTCGAGGTCGCGCGCCCACGGCGTCACCGAGTTCGTCCGCCACCACCGCAACCGGGGGCTGGCCCGCTCCTTCACCGACGGCATCGACCATGCGCTCGCGCTCGGCGCCGACATCGTGGTCAACACCGACGGCGACAACCAGTACCCCCGGGAGCGGATCGCCGACCCGGTCCAGCCGATCCTGCGCCGCGAGGCCGACATCGTGATCGCGGACCGCCGGGTAGGACTGATCGACCACTTCTCGCCGTCGAAGAAGGCGCTGCAGCGGTTCGGCTCCCACGTCGTCAACCTCGCGGCCCGCACCGAGCTCCCCGACGCCGCCAGCGGGTTCCGCGCCTACTGCGCGAGAGCCTGATGCGGCTCAACACGGTCACCCGCTTCTCCTACTGCATGGAGACGATCATCCGGGCGGGCAACAAGAACCTCGCGATCGCGAGCGTGCCGGTCATCACCAACGCCAAGACCCGCGAGTCGCGGCTGTTCTCCTCGACCCGGCAGCACGTGTTCCGCTCGGGCGCGGCCATCACCCGGGCCTACATCATGTATCGGCCCTACGTGATCTTCGGCGTGATGGCGGCCCTCTTCGGGGTGCTCGGCCCGGCGCCGTACCTCCGCTATGCCGTCCTGACCGCGACGGGCGACGGCGGCGGCCACGTGCAGTCGCTGCTGGCCGGCGCCGCGCTGGTCGTGATGTCGTCGCTGTGCCTGATGCTCGGCATCGTCTCCGACCTGATCCGCACCAACCGGGCGTTGATCGAGACCAACCTCGAGCACACCAAGCGCGCGCTTCGACATGCTGCGCGTGCCCACGGCACCCATCGACAAGCCCATCGAGATGGCAGGAATCCTGTGAAGACCCTCTACATCCGCATCGTCCGCCTGATCGGCGGCCTGCTGCGCGCCCTCGGCATCCCGGGCGTTCCTCGAGCGCCGCGCGCCCCGATCGCGTACGGCGACGTGGCTCGTGTCCCTGTTCGCGATCCACGACGTGGACGGCCCGGGCGCACTCGACCTGCCCCGGTGGACCTTCGACTCGGCCGACGAGGTGGCGTCCTACCTGCGCGAGCACCCCGACGCCCGCGTCTTCGAGTGGGGCTCGGGCGCATCGACGCTGTGGCTGGCCGCCCGCGCGGGCTCGGTGCACTCGGTCGAGCACCACGCCGGCTGGGCCGCCCAGCTCTCGCCGCGGCTGCCCGACAACGTGACCCTGCGCGTCGTCGAGCCCGTGGAGACGGCGACCCCGGTCGTGGGCTCGGCCAAGCCGGGCCACGCAGGCCTCGACTTCGTCGACTACGTCTGCGCGATCGACGACGTCGCAGGTGACTTCGACGTGATCGTGATCGACGGCCGCGCCCGCGAGGCCTGCCTGAGCGCCGCGGTCGAACGGCTCTCGCCCGAGGGCATCATCGTCTTCGACAACGTCGACCGTCGTCGCTACGTCGATGCGATCGAGACCCTCGGTGACCGGGTGGACGTCACGATGACGCGCGGCCTCACGCCGGCCCTGCCCTATCCGACGCGAACGGCCCTGCTGCGCTCCTCCGGCACCGCATGAGGGGTGCTCGGATCGTCTTCGTCCTCCCCGGTCATCGGCTTCGCCCCGGTGGGGGTTCTGAGGGACGCTGGGCCGAGATCGGGGACGCAGCCGCCGCCACGGGGGCGGTCAGGCTGTGTCTCTCGGTCGCGGTCGCGGCTGCCGGGCTCGCCCTCACGGGAGTGCTGTGGCGCAACCTGCTCGCCGGACTCGGGTCGCCGGTGCCGTTGCGTGACGCGGGCGCGGTCTTCTTCGTCGGCCAGCTCGGCAAGTACGTCCCGGGCTCGGTCTGGAGCTTCGCCGTGCAAGCACAGCTCGGTCGGCGCCACGGCGTGCCCGCGCGCTCGAGCGTGACCGCCTCGGCGCTGTTCCTGCTGCTGCACACCTTCAGCGGACTCGTGCTCGGCGGCCTGCTGGTCGCCGGGGGAGTGGTGTCGACCGGGCTCGACACCGCGTGGTGGCTGCTGGTCGTCGTCGGCGGCGCCGTCGCGCTGGCGCCGCCGGTGCTGAGGTTCCTCGGGCGCCGCCCCGGCCGGGGTCGAGATCGCCTTCGGCATCCCCGACCTCGTGCGGGCGCTCGTGCTGATGACCTCCGTGTGGGCCTGCTACGGCGTGAGCCTGTGGGTCCTGCTGCCGGGCGGGGACGTCCTCGCGGCCCTCGCCGCGTTCGCCCTCGCCCACGCGGCCGGGGTGCTGCTCGTGTTCGCGCCCGCCGGCCTCGGTGCCCGGGAGGCGGTGCTGATCGCGTTGTTGTCGCCTGTGGTCGGCGTACCCACCGCGGCGGCAGCCGCCCTGCTCGCCCGCGTCGCGCACTCGGTCGGCGACTTCGCCCTCGCGGCCGGCGCCGTGGCCCGGGCGCGCCGGACCCGAGAGCCCGTCGGTGTCGGCCACGCGTGAGGCGCCGCCGATCGCCGCCGTACGCCGCAGCGCGGGCGTCGCCACGGTGGTCGCGGTCGTCGCCGTGGCCTACCTCGCGTTCGTCGGCGCACGCCTCGTCGTGCTCGGGGGTGACCCGCAGGGCTTCACGCTCGGATACGACGGGCTGGCCTACTACCGGCTCGCCCTCGACCCGCTGACCGACGAGGTCACCGCCGCGGGCATCACCTTCACCCGGCCCGCCTACTGGCAGACCCGTGTCGGCTACCCGCTGACGGTGTGGGCCGTCTCGGGCGGCCGGGCCCCGCTCGTCCCGATCGCGCTGCTGCTGGTCAACCTCCTCGCCGTGCTCGTCCTCGCCTGCACGGCTGCCCGGCTCGCACGCGAGGTCGGCCGCAGCCCGTGGTGGGGCGCCGTCCCGGCGATGTGGGCGGGGTACGTCGTCGGTGTCGGCCGGGACCTCACCGAACCGCTGGCCGGTGCCCTGCTGCTCGGTGCGCTCGTGGCCCTCCGTGCGCGCCGCCACGTGTGGGCCGTGCTCGCGCTGACCGCTGCCGCGCTGACCCGGGAGACCACGCTGGTGGTGGCGGTGGCGGTGCTGCTGGCGGCCCTGAGAGGCGGGCGTCGCCCCCGTGGTGGGTCGGGGGCAGTCCCGCTCACTGTCTACGTCGCCCTGGCGTACCGGGGTTCGCCAGCGCTGGTCGGGCGAGGGGCCCCGGGACAACGTGCTCGAGGCGCCGCTCACCGCACTGGGCAAGTACCTCGGTCTCGCAGCGACACACCTCGGCAGCGAGTGGCCCAACCTCGTGCTCCTGCTCCCGACCTTGGCCGCCTTCGGCATCGCGGCCGCCGCTCTGCGACACCGCGACGGCCCGCCGTACGAACGCCTCGCGCTCGCCGGCTACCTCGCCCTGCTGCTGTGCCTGCCCGTCTGGGACCGCGGGCAGGCCTACCTGCGCTGGGGCTGCGAGCCGATGCTGCTGGCCCGGGTGCTGCAGCTCGGGGGACGGCTGCGTGCCCTTGCCGTGATCACCGTCCTGCTCTGGGTCCCGGCCGCCGCGCAGAGCCTCGGCTACCCGGTCTGGGGCGGGGTGTGGACATGGTCGTGAGGCTCACGCTCGGCCTCGTGCTCGCGCTGTCACTGCTCGCGCCCCGGTCGGGGATCCGGCACGGGCTGCCGCACGCCTACAACGCCGACGAGGAGCTGCACTACGTCCCGCAGGCCACCCGCGCCGCGGACGGCGACTGGTACTCCGGCTACTTCGAGAACCCGAGCGGCTTCACCGACCTCCCCGGCCGTGCTCTACCGCGTCGTGTTCTGGGACCGGGACGTGTCCTCGATGCTCGTCGACGACCCGACGGCGGTGTTCACCGTGGCCCGCGTGGTGGTCGCGCTGCTCGGGACGGCGACGGTTGCGGCGGTCTTCCTCGCGGGGCGACGGTTCTTCGACCGCCGTACGGGAGTGTGGGCGGCGGCCTTCGTCGGCTTCGCCTACCTCCCGGTCTTCTACGGCCACCGGGCGATCAACGACGTCCCGACCCTGCTGCCGCTGACGCTCGCGCTGGTGGCGTGCCCGGCGGTGCACGAGCGCGGTTCCTGGACCGACGTGCTGCTCGCCGGCGGACTGGTCGGGGTCGCCGCCGCCACGAAGTACCTCGCCGCACCCATGGCGCTGCTGATCGGACTGGCCCTGCTCCTGCGGGTCCCGGAGGGGCGGATGCGCCCCACGCCTGCCCTCGTCCGGCTGGCCGCGGCGGCCCTCGCGTGCGTGGCCTGCCTGCTCGCACTGAACCCCTTCATCGCCGTCGAGCTCGACAAGTTCTGGGCCAACTTCACCGGCCAGTCGGCACAGGCAGCAACCACCAAGCTCGGCCAGACCGGCTCGGCCCGGGTCGGCTATCCGGTGACCCTCCTCTGGGGCTTCGGCGTGGTGCCGCTCCTCCTCGCCGCGGTCGGCCTCGTGCTCGCGTGGCGCCACAACCGCGCCCGCACCCTGCTCCCGGTCGCCTTCCCGGTCGTCCTCTACGTCGCGATGGCCATGCAGGGCCGCTACTTCGGTCGCTGGATGCTGCCGGCCTATCCGGCGCTGGCCGTCCTTGCGGGGTACGGCGCCAGCAGGGTCGTCGACGCACTCGGCACGCGCTTCCCGCGACTGGAAGAGAGAACCGTGGTCGCCCTCGTGGCCATCGTCGTGCTGGCCCAGCCCGTCGTCGACGTCGTGCGCAGCGACCTGTTGCTCACCCGCACCGACACCCGCGCCGCCGCGCTCACGTGGCTGTTGGCCGAGGTCCCGGCCGGCGAGCGGATCGTGGTGGAGCCGGCCGTGCCGGGGACGTACCGTCGCGAGCTCCGCAACGCGGGGCTCGAGCTGTACCCGATCGAGCGGCCGTTCCAGCGCTACGAGCTGTCGCTGAACTCCGGCCTCGTCGAGGACTACCGCGCCGACGGCTTCTGCTGGGTGATGGTCAACGGCCACCAGCACGACCGCGGCCTCGCCGCCGGGCTCACTGACGCCGCGGCCTACTACACGACGCTGGCCGCCGAGAGCGACCTCGTGCTGCGCGCCAGCCCGTTCGCCAACGGCGACGCGCCCACCGGCTTCTCCTACGACTTCAGCTTCAACTACTACCCGCCCGCGCACCGTCGCCCGGGACCCGTCATCGAGCTGCGCCACCTGCGTGGCTGCTCCGCCGAAGAAGGACGCTGATCGTGCACATCTCCCGGATGCGAACCCACCCCTACGCCGTCCCGCTGCTGGCCGCGCTGCTCCCGGCTCTCGTCGGCGCCCAGATCGCCATGGTCTTCAAGGTGCCGAGCTGGGGCAACGACGAGCCCGCCCACACCGGCTACGTCGCCGCGCTGGCCGAGGGTCGGCTGCCGACCATCGAGACCGACATCGTCGACGACCCCGATCGCTTCCCCGGGACCGCCGGCGAGTTCCGCGGCTGGGACGAGGACCACGGCGACATCTGGACGGCCAACCACCCGCCGCTGTTCCACCCGGCGATGGTGCCGGTCTGGTGGGTCGCGTCTGAGCACCAGAGCGGGATGATCATCACGATGCGGCTCGCCAACACGCTGGGCTTCGCCGTGTGGCTGTTCCCCGGTGGGCGCGATCGCGCGCGAGCTGGTGCCTCGACGGCCCGCGGTGGCGGCGCTGGCGACGGTGGTCGCGGCGGCCCCGACACTCGTGCTGCGGTCGGCGTTCTTCGTCAACGACGGCTGGGCGTCGGCGTCCGCGCTGCTGCTGGTCCTGATGACGATCCGGATGTTGCGTGGTGCCGTGACCCCGCGCCTGCTGGCCATCGCTGCGCTGGCCGGGACGGTGGCGGCGGGCACCCGGGCCCGGGGCGTGCTGATGGTCGCGTTGTGCGCGGTCGCGCTGCTCATCGTGCTGACCCGGCGGGAGGGGTGGCGCGGCGGAGTGGGAGCCTTCGCCACGGTCGGCGGCATCCCGGCCCTCGCGTTCGGCTGGTTCTACGTGCGCAACCTGCACCTGTACGGCGACCTCACGGGCCAGAACGCCCTGCTGGCCAAGTTCGGGCGGTCCCCGGTGGCGGGACTCGACCGGATCGACAACATCCCGGGGCTCACCGAGCCCACACTGGCCACACCGATCGTGATCGTGGCCGCGCTGGTGCTCGTCCCGATCGCGCTGGCGCGCTCGGTGCGACGCGACGGCGTGCGGCTCGATGCGGTGTGGGTGCTGCTGTGCCTGCAGGCACTGGTCACCTTGCAGAACGTGGTCGCTTTCCTCGCCACCGGCGGCGGCTTCCACGACCGCTACCTCATGCAGGCGATGCCGCTGCTGGCCACGGCGACCGCCGTCGGCATGCTCGAGGTGGGTCGCTGGTGGCGCCGCCCAGCGCATGCGACCCGGGCGGCCGAGCGTCGCGACTGGTGGGTGGCCGCCGGGTGGTCAGCGGTGCTGCTGGTGTGGCTGGCGGGGGCGCTGGCCCGGCTGGAGAAGTACTACGTGTTCGACCGGCAGGAGAGCTCGCCGGTCGACGGCCCGTTGCCGGACGTGTTGGTGGTGCTGGCGGTCGGTGTCGGGGGTGGCGATCGTCTCGGTGCTGGTCGGGCGGGCGCGGGCGGCCACGAGGTCCAGCACGGAGTCGATCGCGACGTCGTGCCGAGTGGCGGAGCCGGTCAGCATGTAGTGGCCGAGCGCGCCCATGTCCCGCAGCTGCACGCTGTCGGCGACGTGTCGTGCGCGTTCGACGTAGCGGGTGGTCTCCTTGAAGGAGGTGATCCGGTCCCGCCGGCCGTGTGCGGCCACGAGGGCCTTGCCTGCGAGTGTCGAGACGGGGTCCTCGGCCGACCACCGGGGCGCCAGCCCGATCAGGCCGACCACGGAGCGGTCGTCTGCGACGTGCACCGCGACTCGTGCGCCCATCGAGTGGCCCAGCATCACGACGGGGACGTCGCCGTGCGCCGTACGGACACGGTCCGGGGGCCCAGCGGGCGTCGGCGATCCGGTCGGCGCCGCCGTTCCAGCCGCGCTCGCGGTAGCGCAGCAGCCAGACTCCGATCCCGGCCGCCTGTGCGCGCGGCGCGATGTCGCGCTGGAGCCGGGCGGCGCGGCGCCACGACGCGCTGCGACCGTCGACCGGCTGGTGCGAGCGCGGCTTGCCGCCGTGCAGCCCCGGGATCAGCGCGCGCGGGCGTCCCCGCGCGTCGAGCTTCGTCAGGAACGGATCGGTCACGTCTCTCCTTCGGAGCGATCGGGACATCGGATGGGACGACGGGAGGGCACCCGGTGGAACCGGGTGCCCTCCCTTTGTTCGTACGGCGATCAGTGGCCGGGCACGGCCGCGGGACCGTCGGTGGCGAGCTCCTCGTGCTTCACGTTGAGGAACAGCCACACGATGAGCGAGCCGGCAGCCATCAGGAACGTCCCGAAGAAGAACGCCGCGGTGGCGCCGGTCGGGAACGAGCCCAGCTGGACGAGGCCCCGGATCACGTTGGGCTCCGCGCCGGCGAGGCCCTTGGCGACGCCGGGAGCGATCTTGTCGGCGTGGTCGGTGGCCGCGCTGCTCGCGATGGTGGACATGATCGCGAGCCCGAGGGCACCGCCGACCTGCTGCATCGTGTTCAGGACTCCCGAGCCGATGCCCGAGTCCTCGGCGCGCACGTGGTGCACGGCCGTCAGGGTCAGCGGCACGAAGACCGCGCCCATGCCCAGCGACATCAACATGACGAACGGGAAGATGCTCGTCCAGTAGTTCACGTCGGCACCGAGGAACGCTCCGGAGGACGCGGCCGAGAGCACGTCGCCGGCACCGTCCGGGATGTCGAGCCGCGAGAACCCGGAACAGGGCCAGAGCCGCCATCGCCGTACCCGTGCCGGCGATGAAGCGCGGATCGAACCGGCCGACCAAGTTGGACACGATGGTGGCCGAGATGACGATGCCGACGCTGAAGGGCAGGAACGCGACGCCGGCCTTGAGGGGGGAGTAGCCCATGATGTTCTGGATGTAGAGGCTGAGGAAGAAGAACATCGAGAACATCGCGGCCGGCATCAGCATCATCGCGGCGAAGGACGCGGCGCGCGTCTGGTTGGCGAAGATGCGGATGGGCAGCAGCGGGTGCTCCACGCGCGACTCGATCACCGCGAAGATGACGAGCAGTGCGACGCCGGCGCCCAGCGACGCGATGGTCACCGAGTCGCTCCAGCCGTGGGCAGCGTCACCGGCACGGGAGAAGCCGTAGACCGGGGCGAGCAGGCCCGGGGGTGCCGGTGATGGCACCGGGGATGTCGAGCTCACCCGCGTGGCGCTCCGACTCCTCGAAGAAGCGCGGGGCGAAGGCAGCGGCGACGAGGCCGATCGGGACGACGATGAAGAAGGTCAGGCGCCAGCCGTTGACGGGCGTGCCGAGCAGCTCGAGGTCGTGGATGCCGGTGAGCCAGCCACCCGGGATCAGGCCGACCGCGGCACCGGCGCCGGACATCATGGCGTAGACCGCGAAGGCCCGGTTGCGCTCCTTGCCGGCGGGGAACGTGGTGGTGATCAGGGCCAGCGCGGCGGGGAGGCCAGCGCGGCGCCGAGCCCCCTGGAGGGCTCGCGACGTGAGCAGCATGCCCTCGTTCTGGGCGAGTCCGCCGGTGAGCGAGGCCACGGCGAAGACCGTGACACCGATCATGAAGATCAGGCGCCTGCCGTAGAGGTCGCCGAGGCGACCACCGAGGAGCAGCAGGCCACCGAAGGCGAGCGCATAACCGGTGACGATCCACTGCAGGTTGCCCTGCGAGATGTCGAGGTCCCGGCCGATGAACGGCAGGGCGATGTTGGCGATGGTGCTGTCGAGCACCACCATCAGCTGCGCCGGGGAGATGAGCACGAGCGCCCAGCGCAGGCGCTTGTGCTCCGCGGGGGTCACCTCGGGGGCGACCGCTGTGGTGTCAGTCATGGAGTTCCTCGTCTGTGAGTTCGTGGGGTGTCTGGTCGGAGGCTGTCGGCAGATGCGGACAGGTTGCGGCCGGAATGATGATCTGATCGATGATCCGCGCGATGCGTTCCTCGTTCGGCTCCTCGCCATGGAGGAAGAAGCGGTGCATGACGATGCCGGCGAGCGCCGGCGCCGGGACGGACACGTCTGCCCCCTCGCCGAGCTCTCCTCGTTCGAGCGCGCGGGCGTAGATGGCGGAGCTGGCCGCCACCTTGGGTCCGAGCACATCGCGGCGGTAGGCCTCGGCGAACTCCTCGTCGCGCACCATCGCGGTGAGCACGCTGGTGAAGGTGGAGACGGCCCGGGCGTCGCCGAAGCCGCCCATGCCGCAGTAGGCGGCGATCAGGTCGCCGCGCAGGGTGCCGGTGTCGGGCACCTCGCTCGGCTGCTTCTGCGACAGCAGCGCGTCGATGACCGGGCTGACCTTGCCGTTCCAGCGGCGGTACAGCGTGGCCTTGCTGGCCTTGGCCGCGGACGCGACCGCGTCCATGGTCAGGCGGTCGTAGCCGACCTCGGCGAGCACGTCGAGGGTGGCCTGCAGGATCTCCTGCTCACGGTCGCCCTCGATGCGCGGGCGCGTCGCCTGCGGGTCCGGGGCATTCATGGTCGTGGTTCCTCCCGTGGTGATGAAACGAAACTGTTTCGTTCCCAAGCAGGAAAGTAGGCCAAATATTCCGATGGAACAAGTTCGTTTCATCGGGCAGGGGGTGGCCGGCCGGCAAACCTCGTTAGTCCAGTGGCAGATGGTC
Organism: Nocardioides sp. B-3; assembly: GCF_024703895.1. Lineage (GTDB taxonomy): Bacteria > Actinomycetota > Actinomycetes > Propionibacteriales > Nocardioidaceae > Nocardioides. Next base: position 452,340 of record NZ_CP087968.1, on the reverse strand, counting down.
GTCCGGAGGGCTCGTTGACAGCCATCTGCAACTGGACTACCCCGGGCGTACGGCGACGTCGGTGAGGACGGGCAAACTGTCCCCATGAGTGAGTCGGAGACCCCAGCCGTCGAGCCCGCGCCCCCGGAGGCGCGCGAGCGTCACCGGGCCCTCAGCGAGCAGCTCGAGGACGCCCGTTGGCGCTACTACGTCCTCGACGACCCCACCCTCTCCGACGCCGAGTTCGACACGTCGATGCGCGAGCTGGAGGCCCTCGAGGAGACCCACCCAGAGCTCCGCACCTCCCGACTCGCCGACCCAGACCGTGGGCGGCGCGGTGTCGACGGAGTTCACGGCGGTCGACCACCTCCAGCGGATGGAGAGCCTCGACAACGCGTTCTCCTTCGAGGAGCTCGCCTCGTGGCACGCCCGCCTCGCCCGCGACGGGGTCGAGTCGGCCGACCTGCTCTGCGAGCTCAAGGTCGACGGCCCGGCGATCAACCTGCTCTACGAAGGCGGTCGCCTCGTGCGCGCCCTGACCCGCGGCGACGGCCGCACCGGCGAGGACGTCACCCCCAACGTCAAGACGATCGACTCGATCCCGCACCGCCTCACCGGCACCGACGAGTTCCCGGTGCCGACGCTGGTCGAGGTGCGCGGCGAGGTGTTCCTGCCCGCCGAGGCCTTCGAGCGACTCAACGCCTCGATGGCGGACGCGGGCAAGCCGCTCTTCGCCAACCCGCGCAACGCCGCGGCCGGCTCGCTGCGCCAGAAGGACCCCAAGGTCACCGCGACCCGCTCCCTCGGCATGGTCTGCCACGGCCTCGGCGCCCGGCAGGGCTTCGAGCCCACGGCCCAGTCCGGCTCCTACGCCGCCATGCGGGCCCGGGGCCTGCCCACCTCAGACCAGGTCAAGGTCGTGCCGACACTGGCCGACGTCCGGGCCTACATCGAGCACGTGGGGGAGCACCGCCACACCATCGTCGGCTACGAGATCGACGGCGTCGTGGTCAAGGTCGACGACGTCAACCTGCAGCGCCGGCTCGGCTCCACCAGTCGCGCGCCTCGCTGGGCCATCGCCTTCAAGTACCCGCCCGAGGAGGTCAACGCCCGACTCCTCGAGATCCGCGTCAACGTCGGGCGCACCGGTCGCGTCACGCCGTACGGCGTCATGGAGCCCACGAGGGTCGCGGGCTCCACCGTGGAGAACGCGACGCTGCACAACTTCCACGAGGTCGTGCGCAAGGACGTCCGGCCGGGCACTCCCGGGGACACGGTGATCCTGCGCAAGGCCGGCGACGTGATCCCGGAGATCGTCGGTCCGGTGCTGGCGCTGCGGCCCGAGGGACTCGAGCCGTGGGTGCCGCCGACGGTGTGCCCGCCGGAGGTCGGTGGCTGCGGCACCCCGCTGGTCCAGCAGAAGGACGGCGACAAGGACCTGCGCTGCCCCAACCACGAGAAGTGTCCGGCCCGGGTGCGCGAGCGCGCCTTCTTCGTCGCCGGCCGGGGGCGTTCGACATCGAGGGCCTCGGCTACGAGGCCGCGGTCGCGCTCCTCGACGCCGGGGCGATCGCCAACGAGGGCGACCTGTTCGACCTGACCGGGGACGACCTGCTCAAGGCCGCGCTGTTCACCCGCGCAGCCAAGAAGGGCGAGGAAGGCCCGCAGCTGTCTGCGAATGGCCAGCGCCTCCTCGACAACCTCGACAAGGCCAAGACCGTGCCGCTGTGGCGGGTGGTCGTCGCGCTGTCGATCCGCCACGTCGGACCGACCGCGGCCCGGGCGCTCGCTACGCAGTTCGGCTCGATGACCGCGATCCGCGAGGCCGACGAGACGACGCTGGCCAACACCGACGGCGTCGGACCGACCATCGCCGCATCGGTGCGCGAGTGGTTCGACGGCCCGGAGCACGAGTGGCACCGGGCGATCGTGGACAAGTGGGCCGCGGCCGGCGTCACCATGCAGGACGAGCGCGACGAGTCCGTCGCCCGCACGCTCGAGGGGCTGACGATCGTCGTCACCGGCTCGCTCGAGGGCTACACGCGGGACTCGGTCAAGGAGGCGATCATCGTGCGCGGCGGCAAGGCCTCCGGTTCGGTGTCGAAGAAGACCGACTACGTCGTGGTCGGCGACAACGCCGGGTCGAAGGCGGAGAAGGCCGAACAGCTCGGCGTGCCCGTCCTCGACGAGGCCGGCTTCGTCGCGCTGCTGGCCAACGGGCCGGCGTAACGGCCGACGACCCGGGGGTCGTGCGCGGCCACGCGGGGATGATCCTGCCGTTCGTGGGCATCTCCCGGCGATGGTCCGACTCCACGATGGCGCTCGTCGTGGTCTCCGTGCTCGTGGCCGACGGCTTCACGTTGTGGCTGCTCTGGACACGCGCCTGACAACTCCGCCGAGGTTTGCCGCGTCCCACGTCTGGACACAGAGCACAGGACGTCAACCCGGAGGTTCCCATGCGTTTCCTGCCCACCATCACCGCTTCGCTCGCGCTGACCGTGCCACTCATCGCCCCGGGTGCGCCCGCGGTCGCGGCCGCGCCCCTGTGCGCCGGTGAGCGGGCCACCGTCGTCGGCAACGGCAAGGCCAACAACCTGACGGGTACGGCGAAGCGCGACGTGATCTGGGCGGGCGCCGGCAACGACACGATCTCCGGCCCGGGTGGCAACGACCTGATCTGCGCGGGCGCCGGCGCGGACCGGATCTCGGGCGGTCCCGACGACGACACGATCTACGGCGAGCTCGACGACTACCGCGCCGATGCCTTCGGCCGGTTCCACCGGACGGGCGACACGATCATCCCCGGCGCCGGCAACGACTACGTCGACCCCGGCTACGACGCCCGGCCGGTCTCGGCGGGCGTGAAGGTCGAGCAGGACACCATCAGCTACTTCGGCGCCCCGGCTCCTGCGGTGGTCGACCTCCGCGCCGTACCCGCCGTCGTGGGGGCCGACGGGACCGACACGATCGTCATCGCCGCGGGCTCGCCCATCGGCTTCATCGGGACGCCGTTCAACGACATCATCCGCGGCACCTACAAGTCCGACCGGCTCTACGGCATGGCCGGCGACGACCAGCTCTTCGGCCGGGACGGCGACGACGTGATCACGCCCGACGGCAACGACAGTGCCGGCAACGACACCGTCGACGGCGGATCGGGCGACGACACGATCGTCAGCCCGGCCGGCGCCGACACCATCGTCGGCGGCCCCGGCCCCGACTCCATCACCGCGACCTCGCCGAACTCGAAGCTGATCAAGGCTGGTTCTGGCGGCGACACGGTCACCATCCCGGTGCCCAGCGAGTCGGGCTTCAAGGTGGTCGGCAACGGCGGCCGGGACAAGCTGCGGATGGTGTCCTACGCCAACCCGGCGATCTTCCCGACGGTGCGCATCGACCAGCGCAAGGGACTGACCAAGGTGACCAAGCTGTTGCCGGTCGCGATCACCGGCAAGATCCAGAGCTTCACCGAGGTCTCACTGCCCGCCAATGCGAAGACGATCTACAAGGGCACCGACAAGGGCGAGGTCATCGACGCCCACCCCGACTTCCGCGCGATCATCAAGACCCGCGGCGGCGCCGACGTGCTCACTGGCTCCAACAAGTTGGACCTGCTGATCGGCGGCAAGGGCTTCGACCCGGGCTTCGGCAAGGGTGGCCGGGACAAGTGCAAGCTGATCGAGCGGCGCAAGAGCTGCTGACGCGTCATTCATCTTGCGGCGGTGAGTGACCCACATTTTCTGCGCTCAGAATGTGGCCCTGACACCGCCATGGGGCGTGTCGCCGGAGGCTCGCCGGCCCGCCGGTGAGCCACCCACATTCGCGACGCTGGGAATGTGGGCTTGGCACCGCTGGGGATGGGGTCGATCGGGTACGGCGCACAGCGGCGGTGGCAACCCACTGGGGTCGCCACCGCCGAGTCGCGTCGTGATCAGCTCTCGTAGGCGTTCCCGCCGAGCCTGAGGTTCTGACCGACACCGGGTCCCGCCTCGGTCTCACATGCGCCCGTGGCGGGATCGCACACAGTGAGCTCGTTGCCCGACACGCTGAAAGCGAAGCCTCCAGAGGTCCAGCCCCAGCCGTACGGGTCGCCTACGAGGGTCACCCGCTCCCGGGTGGCGACGTCGTAGATGTGAACCGAGTCGGGCTCGGAGTACTCACCGTTCCCGCTCATCCCGTCCCGGGTGAAGCGAAGGTACTTCCCGTCGGGGGAGAGGCTGCCGGAGCCGTACTCACCCTCCTCCAAAGGGACGACGAGCGCGCTCGCGCCCGTGGCTGCGTCGACGACCGAAATGACCATGTCGAGGGCTCCGCCCTCACCGATCTCCTCGCCGTGGTCGAGCGCCAATCCGCCACGGACCTCGAGGATCCCTCCGCCCAGCCCGGTCGCGGGTTGCATCTCGCCCGTGCGCCAGTTGACGGCGTAGGCCTCCTGCTCGAACCCGGCATAGACGACGTCGCCGTCGAGCGCGAGCGGTGGGACCGGCCAGTAGCTCATCGGCAGGTCCGGGAGCGGGACGCTGCTCACCTCCTCGCCGGTGGTGGCGTCGCGGACCACGGCCCGGAAACCGTCGCCCGACTTCTCGGCCAGTGCGTAGACCCGCTCGTCGGGATCCGTGGCGGGACCGACTCCCTCGGGGATCGTGCCGAGGTCGGTCGTGGTGCCGTCGGCGGCGACCAGCGTCAGGCTCTCGGGACCCGAGCCGTCGGACGCACCGTCGTGGGGATTGCTGCGGGTCAGCACGCCGACCGACGTGTAGTGCAACGAGTGCAGGGTGTCCGGGATGGTGGCGGTGACGCCGTCGACGACGACCGTCGAGCCGGCGCCGTACGCCACGATGCCGTGCGACGGGGTCTCGGAAGCGATCGAGTCGGTGGCCTTGCCGTCGCGGTCGGGGGAGCCGGAACCGTTGAGGGCGAGTGCGGTGCCCGTGCCGACGACGGCCGGGACGGCCGCAGCGGTGAGGAACATGGTCGTACGGCGACGGGTGCGCGCTTGACGCCCCCGGCCCGGGATCGCCGCGTGGTCGACGGGAGGGACGTCCGGGGCGTCGGCATCGGCGCGGAGGAGTGCGGAGAGTCGTTCAGTCACGGTGGGCTCCCTGGGGTCTCGGGAATGACGGCATCGCCCAGCAGCACGCGCAGCTTGGCGAAGGCCTCGAAGGTCTGGCTCTTGACGGTCCCGGGCGAGCAGCCGAGCGCGTCGGCGGTCTCGGCGACCGAGAGGTCCTCGTAGTAGCGGAGGACGACGACGGCGCGTTGCCGCGGTGGCAGCTGGCCGAGCGCGTCGATCACCGCCGGCCGGGTGCTCGGGTCGGAGGCGTAGGACGCCTCCGGCAGGGAGGAGGTGGGCAGCTCGTTGCGCCACCCCTTCTTGCGGAACCACGAGGCCGCGGTGTTGACCAACGTGCGCCGGGCGTAGGCCGGAGCGGCGACCCGGTCGTCGATGCGGGACCGGGCGGCGTAGGTCTTGGCCTGGGGCGGTCTGCGCCGGGTCCTCCGCCAGCTCGCGATCGCCCAGCAACAGGTAGGCCGTGCGGTAGAGCGCCGGCCAGCTGGCCCTGCACGAACTCGGTGAAGTCCGCGTCGTGCAGCGCGCCAGTGGGTGGTCGAGCCATCAGTCCCCCTCGAATGCCTCATTGATTGTCACCCCAACAGACGCCGCGTGCGGCACATCGGTTGGGCGCACCTAGGATTCAGCCCATGCCCGAGATCACCAGAGACGAGGTCGCGCACCTCGCGAACCTCGCCCGCATCGACCTCGACGACGCAGAGCTCGATCACCTCGCTCCCCAGCTGAGCGTGATCCTCGAGTCCGTCGCCTCCATCAACGGTGTGGCCGGAGACGACGTCCCTCCGACGTCGCACGCGCTGCCGCTGACCAACGTCTTCCGCGACGACGTCGTCACGCCCGGGCTGACCGCCGAGCAGGCGCTCGCCATGGCCCCCGCGGTCGACCAGCAGCGCTTCTCCGTCCCGCGGATCCGGGAGACGAACAGTGACGATCACCATTCGCAGCACGGCCGCGGAGATGGCGCAGGCGCTCGCCGACGGGACCGTCACCAGCGTCGAGCTCACGGAGCTCCACCTCGACCGCATCGACGCAGTCGACGGCGCCGTCCACGCGTTCTTGCACATCGACCGTGACGGCGCTCTGGAACAGGCCGCCGCCGCCGACGCCCGCCGCGCCGCCGGCGAGACCCTGAGCCCGCTCGACGGCGTGCCCATCGCGGTCAAGGACGTGCTCGCCACCGAGGGCCTCCCCACGACGTGTGGGTCGAAGATCCTCGAGGGGTGGATCCCGCCGTACGACGCAACCGTCGTCGCGAAGCTGAAGGCCGCTGGCCTGCCGATCCCGGGCAAGACCAACATGGACGAGTTCGCCATGGGCTCGTCGACCGAGCACTCTGCGTACGGCCCGACCCACAATCCACGGGACCTCGACCGGATCCCCGGCGGCTCCGGCGGTGGCTCGGCCGCGGCCGTGGCCGCCTTCGAGGCCCCGCTCGCCATCGGCACCGACACTGGCGGCTCGATCCGCCAGCCCGGCGCGGTCACCGGCACGGTCGGCGTGAAGCCGACGTACGGCGGAGTGTCCCGCTACGGCCTCGTTGCCCTCGCCAACAGCCTCGACCGGGCGGGCCCCGTCACCCGGACCGTCCTCGACTCGGCGCTGCTGCACGACGTCATCGGCGGGCACGACCCGCGCGACTCCACCAGCATCGACCGTGCCCGGCCGTCGTTCACCGACGCCGCGAAGGCCGGTGCGACCGGCGACATGACCGGGGTGAAGATCGGTGTCATCACCGAGCTGGCCGGCGATGGCTGGCAGGACGGCGTGATGGCCCGCTTCCGGGAGTCGATCGACCTGCTGGTCAAGGCCGGCGCCGAGGTCGTCGAGGTCTCCTGCCCGAGCTTCGTGCACGCGATGGCGGCCTACTACCTGATCCTGCCGGCGGAGGCGTCCTCCAACCTCGCCAAGTTCGACGCCATGCGCTACGGCCTGCGCGTCGTCCCCGACGGCGACCCGAGCGCGGAAGACGTCATGCGCGCCAGCCGTGACGCCGGATTCGGCGACGAGGTGAAGCGCCGGATCATCCTCGGAACCTACGCCCTGTCGAGCGGCTACTACGACGCCTACTACGGCCGGGCGCAGAAGGTGCGGACGCTGATCAGCCGCGACTTCGAGGCCGCCTTCGAGCAGGTCGACGTGCTCGTGTCGCCGACCGCCCCGACCACAGCCTTCAAGCTGGGGGAGAAGCTCGACGACCCGATCGCGATGTACCTCAACGACCTCGCGACCATCCCCGCCAACCCGGCCGGTGTCCCCGGCATCTCGGTCCCGAGCGGCCGGCCGACGAGGACGGGCTGCCCGCGGGCTTCCAGATCCTCGCCCCTGCGCTCGAGGACGAGCGCCTCTACCGCGTCGGCGCCGCGCTCGAGACCCTGCTCGCGCAGCAGTGGGGCGCACCGCTGCTCGACCGGGCTCCCGCCCTTTCTTCGGAGGAGACCCGATGACTGACGCACTGCTCACCTTCGAGGAGTCGCTGGCGAAGTTCGACCCGGCGATGGGCCTCGAGGTCCACGTTGAGCTGAACACCAACTCGAAGATGTTCTGCGGCTGCCCGACCGAGTTCGGAGCCGAGCCCAACACCCGGGTCTGCCCGACCTGCCCGGGCCTGCCCGGCGCCATGCCGGTCGTCAACCGCGTCGCCGTCGAGTCGGCCATGCGGATCGGCCTCGCGCTCAACTGCGAGATCGCCGAGTGGTGCCGCTTCGCCCGGAAGAACTACTTCTACCCGGACATGCCGAAGAACTTCCAGACCTCGCAGTACGACGAACCGATCGCCTTCGACGGCTTCATGGACGTCACCGTGCCCATTGATGGAGGCGGCCCGAGGTGAATTCGAGGTCGTGCGGGTCGAGATCGAGCGCGCCCACATGGAGGAGGACACCGGCAAGTCGCTGCACGTCGGTGGCGCCACCGGCCGCATCCACGGCGCCGACTACTCACTGGTCGACTACAACCGGGCCGGCATCCCCCTGATCGAGATCGTCACCCGTCCGATCATGGGCACCCGCGCCGGGGCACCCGCCGTGGCGAAGGCCTACGTCGCCCAGCTCCGCGAGCTCATCGTGGCGCTCGGCGTCTCGGACGCCCGGATGGACCGGGGGCTCGATCCGCGCCGACGTCAACCTGTCGCTCGCCCCGATCGGCACCGGCGCCCTCGGCACCCGCACCGAGACCAAGAACGTCAACTCGCTGCGCTCGGTCGAGCGGGCGGTCCCGCTATGAGATGCAGCGGCATGCCGCCATCCTCGACGGCGGCGGCTCGATCCTCCGGGAGACCCGCCACTGGCACGAGGACACCGGGGTCACCACGAGTGGCCGCGAGAAGTCCGACGCCGAGGACTACCGCTACTTCCCCGAGCCCGACCTCGTCCCGGTCGCGCCCAGCCGCGAGTGGGTCGAGGAGCTCCGCGGCACGCTGCCGGAGAACCCGACCGTCAAGCGGGGCCCGACTCCAGGAGGTCTGGGGCTTCACCGACCTCGAGATGCGCGACACGATCGGTGCCGGCGCGTTCGGCCCGGTCGAGGAGACCATCGCGGCCGGCGCGACCCCGCAGGTCGCGCGCAAGTGGTGGCTCTCCGAGCTCGCCCGGCGCGCCAACGACACCGGCTCCGACATCGCCGAGCTCGGCGTGACCCCGGCCGACGTGGTCGCCGTACAGAAGCTGATCGACGACGGTTCGCTCAACGACAAGCTGGCCCGTCAGGTCTTCGAGGGCCTGTACGCCGCCGAGGGCACGCCCGCCGAGATCGTCGCCGCCCGCGGCTCCGGCGATCGTGTCGGACGAGGGCGCCCTGAGCGCCGCCGTCGACACCGCGATCGCGGCCAACCCGGACGTGGCGGACAAGATCCGCGACGGCAAGGTCGCAGCCGCCGGTGCGCTCATCGGTGCGGTGATGAAGGAGATGCGTGGACAGGCCGACGCGGGCCGGGTGCGCGAGCTCATCCCTGGAGAAGCTGACCTGAGCAGCTGGTTGTAGTGTTCGCCCCGGAAACATCAATCGCGAGCACGTGGGGAAGCCGGTCGAATCCCGGCGCTGACCCTGCAACCGTAGGCGTTCCGCCCCCACTCGAGGGAGGGCGGAACGCGAGCCGGACCGCCCCGTGCAAGCACCCGACATCACGCTGCGCGGAACCAGCGGGTCGACGCCCCGAGCGCCCTCCCGTACAGCGGGAAGGACCCTCACCATCATGTCTCACCTCTCCTCCACCCGGGGTCGCCGCAGTGCCGCCGCGCTGGCGACCACGTCGCTGGTCGCCGCCGGCCTCGGCTTCACCTCCGCTCCCGCGAACGCGCACCCCGCAGGCGATCGTGCCGTCAACGCCTCGGCCTCGTGGCTCAAGGGCGAGCTCGAGGGCGGGTTCCTCGTCGGCGAGTTCGGTCCCGCCTACGGGCCCTCGATCGATGTCGCCCTGTCCCTCGCCGAGGTGGGCGACAGCGCCGGCGCCGGTCTCGTCGACGCCGCCCTGCGACCCCAGATCGAGAACTACATCTCCGGCGAGGCCTTCGGCGACGCCGGCAGCACCTACGCCGGCGCAGCGGCCAAGGCCGCGACCTTCGCCACGGTGGTCGGCGCCGACCCCGCGTCCTACGGCGGGGCAGACCTCGTCTCGCGGCTCGAGAGCACGGTCAGCACCACGGCCCCCACGGCCGGTCGGATCGTGGATGTCTCGATGTACGGGGACTACGCCAACGCCATCGGTCAGTCGTTCGCGGCGCGTGCCCTGACGGCGGTCGGGTCCGCGCGCGCCGGTGAGGCCACCGCGTTCCTGCTCGACCAGCAGTGCACCGAAGGCTTCTTCCGCTTCGACCTCACGACTGACAAGTCCGCCACCGAGCAGGGCTGCGTGACGGGAGCCGCTGACAGCGCGCCCGACACGGACACCACCGCGCTGGCCGTCATCAACCTCCTCGACACCCCGGGCGTCTCCGCCGAGGGGACGGCTGCCGCTTCGAAGGCCGCGACCCGGCTGAAGTCACAGCAGGGTGCGGACGGCTCGTTCGCGAACACCGACAACGGCACCAACGCCAACACGACCGGACTGGTCGCGCGGGCTCTGGCCGCGGCCGGCGACACGGCCTCGGCCACCAAGGCCGCGACCCGGCTGCGTGCTGTCCAGATCGCCGACCCGGCCCCGTGCGCGACCCAGCTCACCGCCGAGAACGGCGCCGTCGCGCCGAAGCCGGAGATCCTCGCCTCGACCCGGACCGCGGGCGCCATCCCCGCCGGCCAGCGGCTCTCGTACGCCTTCGCCACCGCCCGGGCCCTGCCCGCACTGGCCAGCGTGCCCGCCGGCACCGGCCCCCTGACCGTCTCGGCTCCGGCCACCGCGGTCGAGAAGAGCACCGTCACCGTGACGGTTGCCGGCCTCGGCGCCGGCGAGGCCGGGTGCGTCACGTTCGGCTCCGTCACCAAGCCGGTCACCGGCACCGGGGGCAACGTGTCCGTGACCTTCGACCTGCCGGCGGGTGCGGCGACGCACACGTTCAAGCTCATCACCCCGGCCGGCGCGCAGAACGCCGTCACCACCGCGACGCTGATCCCCACCCCGGAGGTCGGCCAGCTCATCGCCAACCGGGTCGAGACCGTCAAGAAGAACAGGGTGAAGCTGGCCGTCAAGTGTGACGACACCGAGGCCTGCGAGGGCAAGCTGGTCATCCGCACCACTCGCAAGTTCCGGGTCGGCGATGCGAAGGCCGGGAAGCTGCGAGTCGCGAAGACGACCGGCTACACCGTGGCCCCGGACGGAAGGACCACGATCCGCCTTCGCGTGTCCAAGCCGATCCGCAAGCTGCTCTCGGACGGCCGGATCAAGGTCAAGGCCGTCCAGACGGCACCGGGCGCCGAGCGCGCTGTCACGAAGTTCTGGCTGCGCAAGAAGTGACCTCGTTCGACACCCCCACGGGGTGGGTACGCCGCCCGGTGGCCGTCATCGTCACGATGACGGCCACCCCGGCCGCGCTGGTCGGGGGCCTCGGCCCCCGCCAGCGCCGAGGCGTGCTCGTCCTCGTCGGGGGTGTCGGTCGTCGTCGACTTCGAGGGTGCGACCGGCGGCATCCAGACCGCGTGCGTGGCGGACGGCGCCAACAGGCCGGCCAACGAGGTCATCACCGCCGCCGGCTTCGCGCTGACACGGGTCCAGCGTCAGCCCGGCTTCATCTGCCGAGTCAACGGCGTCCCCGCCGGGAGCACCTGCGTGAACACCCCACCGCCCGACGCCTACTGGGGCCTCTTCTGGTCCGACGGCAAGGACGGCGCCCGGCACTACGCCGACGTCGGCGCCACCGGTCTCCGGGTGCCCGACGGCGGCTACATCGGTCTCGCCTCGGCAGAGCGGCGTCCGCCGCCCGCCCGGCCAGAGTCCGACCGCCCACCCCACGGCGACACCGACACCGACGCCCACGTCGACAGCACCCGCACCGACGTCGCCGACCTCGACCGGATCGACCACCACGACCTCCTCGCCGACGACCAGCCCCACCGGGAAGCCGACGAGGAAGCCGACGACAGCGCCCACGACCAGCGGCTCGGTGACGACCACCCCGACCGCCCCCACCGAGACGCCGTCGACCACCGAACCGAGCACCTCGGCCACGACCGGCTCGCCCACGCCGGAGCCCACGGAGTCCAGCGCCACCCAGTCGCCCACCGAGTCACCCACGAGCCAGCCCTCGGAGACGCAGCCGACCGAGGCCACCGCGACGCCGACGGACCCGGTCCCGCCCGAGGCACGCACGGACGAGCAGTCGAGCCGCGTCCCGACCCGGCTCACGCTCACGATCCTCGCGATGCTGCTGCTCGCGATCGGGATGTCGGCCTACGCCGCGCGTCGCCGTACCCGCGCCTGATGGCGCCGACCGGGCCCCGCCTCCCTCGTGACCTGCACCCGGTGGCGTGGTGGATCTGGGCGGTCGGCCCGGCCGCCGCAGCGACGCTGACGACCAACCCGCTCCTGCTGGCGCTGCTCGTGACGACCACGGCGCTCGTCGTGATGGCGCGCCGCTCCGACCACCCGTGGGCGCGGTCGTTCCGGCTCTACCTCCTGCTCGGGCTGATGATCGTGATCATCCGCGTCGCCTTCCGGGTCCTCTTCGGTGGCGTCAGCTACGGCAGGGTGCTGGTCGAGCTGCCGACCGTCCCGCTGCCCGACTGGGTCGCGGGGGTGCGGCTGCTCGGGCCGATCACGCAGGAGGCGCTTCTCGCCGGGCTCTACGACGGGTTGCGGCTGGCCGCGATCGTGATCTGCATCGGCGCCGCCAACTCGCTGGCCAACCCGAAGCGGCTGCTCAAGTCGGTCCCGCCGGCGCTCTACGAGATCGGCACCGCGCTCGTCGTCGCGGTCACCGTCTTCCCGCAGCTGGCCGACAGTGCCCGCCGCGTGCGCGCGGCCCGGGCCCTGCGCGGCGATGCGAGCAAACGGGTCGGCCGCCTGCGCCGCTTCCTCGGTGCCCGTGCTCGAGGACGCCCTCGAGCGTTCGCTGTCCCCGGCGGCGGGCATGGACGCGCGGGGCTACGGTCGCGCCGGGGAGGCGACACGCACCCAGCGCTGGACCACCGGCATCCTGCTCCTCAGTGGCCTGTGCGGACTGGGCGTCGGCACCTATGCCCTGCTCGACCGGACCGCACCCCGCTGGCTGGCCGTGCCGATGCTGGTCGTCGGCACGGTCGTCGCCGTCGTCGGGCTGGTCAGTGCGGGTCGCCGGGTGCAACGCTCGCGCTACCGCCCCGACCGCTGGCAGCTCGCCGAGCTGGTGGTGGCCGGCTCCGGGCTCGCCGTCGGCGCCGCGATCTGGTGGCTCGGCCGGACCGAGACGTTGGTCATCTACCCGTCCCTGACCGAGATGCCCTACCTCAGCGTGCTCGCCCCGGCCGGCGTCCTGATCGGGCTGGTCCCCGCGATCGCCGCGCCGCCGCCGCGCCTGCCCGTCTCGACACCCCCGGAGGTCGGCGCATGATCGAGCTCCGCAACATCCACTTCTCGTACGGCGCCACCCCCGATCCTTCGAGGCATCGACCTCACCCTCGAGGAGGGCGAGCTGGTGCTGGTGTCCGGCCGCACCGGCGTCGGCAAGTCGACGCTCCTCGGCGTGCTGACCGGCTTGGTGCCGCGGTTCAGCGGCGGAACGCTGTCCGGCGACGTGCTCATCGACGGGGTCAGCGTGATCGACCAGCCGCCGCGCGAGCGGGCACACATCGTCGGCTACGTCGGGCAGGACCCGGTCGCCGGTTTCGTCACGGACACGGTCGAGGAGGAGCTCGCCTACGGCATGGAGCAGCTCGGCCTGCCGGGCGACACCATGCGCCGCCGGGTCGAGGAGACGCTCGACCTGCTCGGCATCGCCGACCTGCGCAACCGCGACCTGCGGACCCTCTCGGGCGGCCAGCAGCAGCGGGTCGCCATCGGCGCCGTGCTCACCACGCACCCGCGGGTGCTGGTGCTCGACGAACCGACCTCCGCGCTCGACCCGACCGCCGCGGAGGACGTGCTGGCCACGCTCACCCGACTCGTCCACGACCTCGGCCTGACGGTGCTGCTGGCCGAGCACCGGCTCGAGCGGGTCGTGCCGTTCGCCGACCGGATCTGCCTGCTGACCGGCGACGGGGGAGTGCTCGTGGACTCGCCCGCTGCGGTCCTCGCGGTCTCGCCGGTGGTGCCGCCGATCATCGAGCTCGGCCGCGCGGCCGGTTGGTCGCCGCTGCCGCTGAGCGTCCGCGACGCCCGACGCTCCGCCCGGTCCCTGTCCCCGGCGCCGCCCGTGATCAAGGACCCGCCCACGGGCACGGCCATGCTGTCGGCCCGCGGGCTCACCGTCGCGCACGGTCGCAACGTCGTCCTCGACGGCGTCGACCTCCACCTGCGCAGCGGTCACGTCACCGCCCTGATGGGGCGCAACGGCGCGGGCAAGTCGACCCTGATCTGGGCCCTCCGAGGCACGCAGGCACGACGTTCGGGCACCGTGTCGGTCGCCGGCCGGGACCCGGGTCGCCTCGACGCCGCCGGTCGTCGCGCACTCGTCGGGCTGGTCCCGCAGACGGCCGCCGACCTGCTCTACCTCGAGACCGTCGCCGAGGAGTGCGAGGCCGCCGACGCCGGGGCTCGGGCGGACGACGGGACCTGTCGTTCGCTCCTCGACCGGCTCGTCCCCGGCATCGACGCGACGCAGCACCCGCGCGACCTGTCGGAGGGCCAGCGGCTGGCCCCGGTGCTGGCGATCGTGCTGACCGCGCGACCCAGCGTCGTGCTCCTCGACGAACCGACCCGCGGCCTCGACTACACCGCCAAGGCCGGTCTCGCCCGGATCGTCGCCGACCTCGCCGACGACGAGCACGCGGTGCTGATCGCCACCCACGACGTCGAGTTCGTCGCCACCGTCGCCGACGACGTGATCGTGCTCGCCGACGGGGAGGTCGTCTCGTCCGGGCTGGCGCGCGAGGTCGTCGCCGCGTCGCCGTCCTACGCCCCGCAGGTCACCAAGATCCTCGGCCCGCCGTGGCTGCGCGTCGACGAGGTCGTCGCGGCGCTGGAGACTCGATGAGTGGTTTCTGACGGGGCTCAACCGACGGTGAGGTCAGCCCTCCCCATCCGCCCGCGCTCCGCGGCGGTGCTGACGGTCGCGTCGATCGCCGGGCTGATGATGCTCGGCTGGCCGCTGCTGCTCGACGTGCCGGAGTCGGCCCGGGTGGACCCGCCGTTCATCTTCCCGGCGCTGCTGCCGCTGGTGATCGTCGTCGTGCTCGCGGAGTTCAGCGAGGGTGGGATGGACGCGCGGGTGCTGGCCGTGCTCGGCGTGCTCTCCGCGATCAACGCCGTGCTGCGCGGCCCGGGTGCTGGCGTGGCCGGCATCGAGCTGGTCTTCTTCCTGCTGATCCTCGCCGGGCGGGTCTTCGGGCCGGCCTTCGGGTTCGTCCTCGGCTGCACGTCTCTGTTCGCCTCCGCGCTGATGACGGGTGGTGTCGGGCCGTGGCTGCCGTTCCAGATGCTCGTCTCGGCGTGGATCGGGATGGGGGCGGGATTCCTGCCGCGACGCCTCACCGGTCGCGTGGAGCTCGCCGCGCTCGTGGTCTACGGCATCGTTGCGTCGTACCTGTTCGGAATCCTGATGAACCTGTCCAGCTGGCCGTTCACGCTCGGCATCGCCGTGCAGGGGCATGAGGGCTCCCTGTCGTACGTCGCCGGCGCGCCGCTGCTCGAGAACCTGCACCGCTTCGGGGTCTACACGCTCCTGA
The DNA here is from genome assembly GCF_024703895.1 of Nocardioides sp. B-3. Classification (GTDB taxonomy): domain Bacteria; phylum Actinomycetota; class Actinomycetes; order Propionibacteriales; family Nocardioidaceae; genus Nocardioides. Next base: position 437,060 of record NZ_CP087968.1, on the reverse strand, counting down.
CCTCGACCGGCAGCTGGGACACCGGGCGTGCGATCACCACGTCGATCGCGCTGATCGTGCTCGGCCCGGCGATCCTGACCACCCTGCGACGCGCGTCGCGCCGTTCTGTGATCAGTCGGGTGCCCGGGGTTTCGTGACGGTCGCTTTGCGACCTCCTCAACCGCCGGAGCCGCGGGTGACCAGCAGGATGCGGTCGTCCTCGTCGGCGGGCGTGCCCCGGCCGTCGCGGTTGGAGGTCGCGACCCAGAGGTCGCCGTCGGGCGTCGTGACGACGGTGCGGATGCGGCCGTAGTCGCCGGTGAACAGGTCGACCGGCTTGCCGGTCGTGCCACCGTCCAGCGGGATCCGCCAGAGGGTCTCGCCGCGCAGGGCCGCCATCCAGAGGGCGTCGTCCGCAAAGGCGAGGCCGGACGGGGAGGCCTCCTCCGTCGACCGGGTGGCCGCCGGATCGACGTAGTCCGGCTTGCCGCCACGGCCCTCGACCTCGGGCCAGCCGTAGTTGGCGCCGGCGGTCACGCGGTTGAGCTCGTCGAAGGTCTGGTCGCCGAACTCGCTGGCCCACAGCTGGCCGGTCCCGTCGAAGGCGAGGCCCTGCACGTTGCGGTGACCCAGCGACCACACGGGTGAACCCTCGACGGGGTTGCCGGGCGCCGGGTCGCCGTCGGCGGTGATCCGCAGGATCTTGCCGGCGAGCGAGTCGGGGTCCCTGGGCCAGCTCTGCGTTGCCGGTCTCGCCGGTGGAGACGTAGAGGAACCCGTCGGGACCGAACGCCGGGCGTCCGCCGTCGTGGATGACGCCCTTCGGGATGCCGGTCAGGATCGGCGTCGGTTCGCCCAGCTCGTCGCCGTCGAGCGTCACCTTGAAGACGGAGTTGTCCTCGGTGGTGGTCGCGTAGAAGAACGAGGTGCTGTCCGAGACGAAGTCGGGGGAGACGGCGACGCCGAGCAGCCCGGCCTCGACCTCGGGTGCCGCTTCGGCGATCTCGCCGAGCTCCGTGACGTCGGCCTCGCCAGCGGCCCGGGGCGTCAGGCGGAGCACGCGTCGCGAGTCGCGTTCGGTGACGATCGCCGATCCGTCCGGGAGGAAGGCGATGCCCCACGGGACGGACAGTCCACTGGCCACGGTCCCGGCGACGTGCGGCTTCTCGTCGGACGTCGACGCGGGGGCGAGGGCGCGGACGACGTCGGGTCGGGAGTCGCCGTACTCGCGTCGTCAGTGACGGGTGGATCGTCGGACTCGGCGCAGCTCGTCAGCAGCGCAGCAGCGAGCAGGATCCCCCCGAGTCGGCGCATCAGCCGACGTGCTCGACGAACTCGAGGAGCAGCTGGTGGACGACGTCGGGTTGCTCCATCTGCGCGAAGTGGGTGGCCCGGAGCTCGACGTAGGTCGCCTCCTTCATCCGGGCGGCCGCGGACGCCATGTCGCGGGCGCCGGCCGGGACGTCATAGGTGCCCGCCACGAAGAAGGCCGGCACGTTGATGCCGCTCAGCGAGACGCGCGTGCTCGGAGGTCTTGATCGCGAGGTGGAAGTACCACTCGATCGGCGTGTGCAGGAGCTCCCTGAACGCGCGGGCCGACAGCTCCGGGTCGGCCTGCTGGAACATCAGGCCGGTGTGCCCGAGGACGCCCATGGTCCGGGGTCCGATGGGCAGTCGACTGGCGATCGGGGTGAGTGCCCGTCCGCTCAGCTTCATCACCCGCGACAGGCTGACGGTCGCGATCCGGGCCGCCCAGTGCGGCAGGTGGAGCGGGCCGAGCATGGTGGCGAAGGTGTTGCCCGGCACGCCGCACACCGCGAACAGGCCGCTGACGCGCTCGGGGTGGCGCAGCGCCAGCTCGAACATGGTGTTGACGCCCATCGACCAGCCCATGAGCACGGCGGTGTCGACGCCGAAGTGGTCCATCACCGAGAGCCCGTCCTCGACGAACTCGGTGATGCCGACTCGGTCGGTGTCGGTCGGCCGCGCGGAGCCGCCGGTGCCGCGGTGGTTCCGGGAGACGACGCGTACGCCGCAGTCGGGCTCGAGCAGTGCCGGCCACGCCCACGGGTTGGTGCCGAGGCCGTTGCAGAGCACGACGGTGGGACCCTCGAAGGTGCCGTCGGGGTCGTTGGTCCAGGCGCGGATCCGGGTGCCGTCGTCGGACAGCACGTCCACGAAACGCACACGTGTCTCGGTGGCGACAGGGCCCGGGGTCGTCTTCTCCATGCGCAGATTGTGCCTCAGGGGACGTCAGTCCGGGGCCGGCTCGCTGAGCACCGGACGACTGCGGGTCGCGCCGACGCTCGCAACGACGACGCAGGCGACCGCCAGCCACTGGATCGGGGACAGCAGCTCGTGGAGCACCACGATCGCGGCAAGAGCCGCCGCGGCGGGCTCGAGGCTCATCAGGATCCCGAACACGCTCGGCGCCGGGGACCGCAGTGCGACCAGCTCACAGGTGTAGGGGATGACCGAGCTGAGCACGCCGACCGGGGCGCCGATCAGCAGGACGTGAGGGTCGAGCAACGCCGTACCACCCGACACGATCGCCGGAGCCGTGAGCAGCAAGGTGGCGAAGGCGCTGGCGATCGCCAGTCCGTCGAAGCCCGGCCAGCGCTGCCCGGTCTGGGCGCTGAGCAGGATGTAGGACGCCCGGGCGACCCCGGCGAGGAGGGCGAAGGAGACCCCGACGGCGTCGAGGTCGGCCGGCTCGAAACCGAGCAGCACCACGCCGGTCGCGGCCAGCCCGACCCACACCCGGGTCGCGCGCCCGACGCGAGCCCAGCACGGCCAGCGTGAGCGGCCCGATGAACTCGATCGTCACCGCGATCCCCAGCGGGATCCGGGAGAAGGACTGGTAGATCGCCCAGTTCATCAGGCCGAGGCTGGCCCCGAAGCCGGCCACGACGAGCCAGTCGGTGCGGCTCCGACCGCGCACGGACGGCCGGGCGACGGCCAGCAGCACGAGCGTGCTGGTGACCGAGCGCAGGAACACCATCGACGTGGGGGAGATGGTGCCGAAGAGGTCCTTGGCGATCGCGGCGCCGGCCTGCACGGAGATGATGCCGATGACGACCAACCAGACGGCTCGCGTCACTCCGTTCCTCCTGTGCCTACTGGCTCTCCTCCTCGAGGCGCCGGATCAGGTCGCCGACGATACGGCTCTCGTTCTCGAAGTAGTCGAGGCCCCAGTCCGCGACGAGGCTCTCGGGTGCCGGAACGCCTCTCCGGGAGCGTCGTTGCCGCGCAGGCTCTCGCGGACCTCGAGCAGTGCGTCCCGCTCCTTCGCGAGCGCGAGGACGTGGTCGCGGAGCATGGCCAGCGTGGTCTCACTGTCGACGACATGGCCGAGCAGGAGGCGCAGCGCGACCGGGTGCTTGAGGACCGGAAACCCGGGCGCACTGTCGCGCATCCGAGTCGCGAGCGCCTCCCGACCGGCGTCACTGATCGTGTAGGTCGTCCCACGGCCCTCGCCGGTGGCGGTGACGAGCCCGTGCGCGGTGAGACGCGCCAGCTCGCTGTAGACCCGGCTCATCGCGGGGACACCCAGTAGAAGCGCAGCGTCGCGTCGGCTCGCTGCTTGAGCTCGTAGCCCGTCAGGGCGTCGCCGAAGGTGAGCAGCCCGAGCAGGGCGTAGGAGGTGACCGGAAGCTCTTGACCCATGGTCGGATCAGACTACTGTTCCTAAAAGGAATACGCACCCGCGGAATACGGCAGCGAAGGGGAGAGTCGATGACCGGCACGACGGCAATGGTGGGCACGCGCAAGGGGCTCTGGATCGGCACGTCGGACGCAGAACGCACGGCGTGGTCCCGGTCCGGACCGCACTTCCCCATGGAGGAGGTCTACTCCGTCCTCATCGACCGCCGCGGCCCGACCCCGCGGCTGTTCGCCGGCTGCTCGTCCAGCTGGTTCGGGCCACAGGTGCGCCGCTCCGACGACCTCGGCAAGACGTGGCAGGAGACCCCCAACGGCGCAATCCGCTTCCCGGCGGACGCGACGCTGCCCGATGGCTCGGAGGCCACCCTCGCGCGGGTGTGGCAGCTCCAGCCCGGCGTCGAGGACGGCGTCGTCTGGGCGGGCACCGAACCGGGCGCGATCTTCAGGTCGACCGACCGTGGCGAGACCTTCGAGCTGGTTCGCGGCCTGTGGGATCACCCGCACCGAGCCGAGTGGGACGCGGGCTTCGGCGGGCAGGCATTCCACACGATCCTCCCGCACCCCACCGACGGCCAGTCCGTCCCGGCGGCACTGTCGACGGGCGGCGTCTACCGCACCAGCGACGGCGGATCGACACGGGCGCCCGCCAACCGGGGCGTCAAGGCGGAGTTCATGCCGGGCGAGCGCAACTACCCCGAGTTCGGCCAGTGCGTGCACAAGGTCGCCCGCGACGCGGTCGACCCGGACCGGCTGTTCCTGCAGAACCACGGCGGCGTCTATCGCTCCGACGACGGGGGCTCGTCATGGCAGGACATCGCCCCGGGCCTGCCGTCGGAGTTCGGCTTCGCGATGGTCACCCACCCGCGGGAGCCCAACACGGCCTACACCTTCCCGATCGACGGCGCCGGTGCCCGCTGGCCGGTCGACGGCCACGCCCGCGTCTGCCGTACCACCGACGGAGGCGCCACGTGGGAGCCGCTCGGCGAGGGCTCGCTGCCCGACGGGTTCTATGCGGCAGTCATGCGCGACGCGATGTGCGCCGACGACCTCGACCCCGCCGGTCTCTACTTCGGGGGACGCAACGGCGGTGTGTGGTGCTCGCCCGACGAAGGGCGGAGCTGGCAGGAGATCCACAAGGACCTGCCCGACGTGATGGTCGTCCGGGCCGCGGAGCTGCAGGAGCTGTAGGAGACTGCTGCGATGGCCACCTTCGAGATGTCCCGGTCGACGACGATCAACGCCCCCTCCGACCGCGTCCACTCGCTGCTCAACGACTTCCGCGAATGGCAGCAGTGGTCGCCGTGGGAGGGCCTCGACCCCGACCTCGAGCGGAACTTCACCGGCCCCGCCACGGGCGTCGGCTCCCACTACGCGTGGGTCGGCAACAAGCAGGCGGGCGAGGGAACCATGGAGATCACCGAGTCGACGCCGACCAGCGTCGCGATCGACCCGGAGTTCCTCAAGCCCTTCAAGGCCAGCAACATCACCGCGTTCGACCTCTCCGAGGCGGGCAGCGGCACCACCCGGGTGAACTGGACGATGACCGGCACCCGCGGCCCGATCATGGGGCTGATGGGCAAGCTGTTCTTCGACAAGGCGATCGGCAAGGACTTCGACAAGGGCCTCGCCCAGCTCAAGGCGGCAGCCGAGGCGCGCTGACCCGGTCGCTGCCTACACCCTCTGTGTCCGTCCCTAGGACCTGAGTCTTCAGAAGACTCAGGTCCTAGCGTCGTTGTCGGTGGTGCCTGCTGTCATGGGAAACACAGCAGATCGACCCTCGGGGAGTGGGATGGAGACCGACCAGCAGGAAGCAGGACCGGCACCGACAGCCACACGCGACGACGATATTTCGGGGCTGATTCGTCGCGTACGGCGACGCGCCCGGGCTCTCACAGCGCGAGCTTGCGCACGAGCTGGGCGTCTCGCAGTCGGCCGTCGCCAAGTGGGAGACCGGGCGAACCACTCCGACGGCTCGCATGCTGCACAAGGTCCTCGAGCTGGGTGAGTTGCGCATGGTCGCCGTGGGGGCCAATGGGGACCGGGTTCCGCCGATGAGGAAGGTCGCGGCCGGGGACGCGGCCGATCGCCGATACCCGGCGCACACCTTCGTGTGGGCCGAGGGGTGGTGGGCACCGGTGGGTGCCGAGATGACGCCATGGCTGTCGCCGATCCTTGCTCGCTCGGCCGATTTGGAGTTGCCGAAGGTGCGTTACAGCCGGTCCCGGGGAGCGAGCCGCCCGCCGACCCCGGCCGACCTCCGCGAACATCCGACGTGGTCAGAGCTCGTGGCGGAGGCGAAGGAGGGCTGGCGGCCGCCTCGTCGACCACGCGTCCCGATTCCGCACTGGGCCTTCGCCGACACGAGGAAGTCCCGCAACCGGTGGCCCGATGTGTTCCGTGTCGCTGCTCGCACGGTCGACCTCCCTGAGACCCGGCACCGCCCTGAGACGCGGCACCGCCCCGCCAGTGGTGCCGACTAGCCTGAGCCCATGAGCGATGCGCCCGACATGAAGCCCCGTTCCCGCGACGTCACCGACGGTCTCGAGAAGGCGGCCGCCCGCGGCATGCTGCGTGCCGTAGGCATGGGAGACGACGACTGGGTCAAGCCGCAGATCGGTGTCGCGTCGAGCTGGAACGAGATCACGCCCTGCAACCTGTCGCTCGACCGCCTCGCGAAGGCCGTCAAGAACGGTGTGCACGCGGGCGGGGGATACCCGCTCGAGTTCGGCACTATCTCGGTCTCCGACGGCATCTCGATGGGCCACGAGGGCATGCACTTCTCGCTCGTCTCCCGCGAGGTGATCGCCGACTCCGTCGAGACCGTGATGATGGCCGAGCGCCTCGACGGCAGCGTCCTGCTCGCCGGCTGCGACAAGTCGCTGCCCGGCATGCTGATGGCGGCCGCTCGCCTCGACCTCGCCAGCGTGTTCCTCTACGCCGGCTCGACCATGCCCGGCTCGGTCGACGGCAACGACGTCACGATCATCGACGCCTTCGAGGCGGTCGGCGCCTGCCCGGCGGGCAAGATCACCCGCGACGAGGTCGACCGCATCGAGCGCGCCATCTGCCCCGGCGAAGGTGCCTGCGGCGGCATGTACACCGCCAACACGATGGCGTCGGTCGCCGAGGCCCCGGGCATGTCCCTGCCCGGCTCCGCTGCCCCGCCGGCCGTGGACCGCCGCCGCGACGGCTTCGCCCACCGCTCGGGTGAGGCCGTGGTCGAGATGCTGCGCCGGGGGCATCACCGCCCGCCAGATCATGACCAAGCCGGCCTTCGAGAATGCCATCGCCGTCGTGATGGCCCTCGGCGGCTCGACCAACGCCGTACTCCACCTGCTCGCCATCGCCCGCGAGGCCGACGTCGACCTCGACCTCGACGACTTCAACCGCATCGGCGACAAGGTCCCGCACCTCGGCGATCTCAAGCCCTTCGGGAAGTACGTCATGAACGACGTCGACAAGATCGGCGGCATCCCCGTCGTGATGAAGGCGCTGCTCGACGCGGGCCTGATGAACGGCGACACCCTCACCGTCACCGGCAAGACGATGCGCGAGAACCTCGAAGCGCTCAACCCCAAGGGCCTCGACGGCGACGTCCTGCGCGGCCTCGACAAGCCGATCCACGCCACCGGCGGCATCGCCGTCCTGCGCGGCTCGCTCGCACCCGAGGGCGCCGTGGTCAAGAGCGCCGGGTTCGACGACACGACCTTCACCGGCACCGCGCGGGTCTTCGACGGCGAGCGCAAGGCGCTGGACGCCCTCGCGGCCGGCGAGATCAAGGCCCGCGATGTCGTGGTGATCCGCTACGAAGGCCCCAAGGGCGGCCCGGGCATGCGCGAGATGCTGGCCATCACCGGCGCGATCAAGGGCGCCGGGCTCGGCAAGGACGTCCTGCTCGTCACCGACGGCCGCTTCTCCGGCGGCACCACCGGTCTGTGCGTGGGCCACATCGCGCCCGAGGCCGTCGACGGCGGCCCGATCGCGTTCGTCGCCGACGGCGACCCGATCACCCTCGACGTCGCCAACCGCACGCTCGAGGTCGAGATCGACGACGCCGAGCTGGCCCGCCGCAAGGAGGGCTGGCAGCCGCTGCCCCCGAAGTACACCCGCGGCGTCCTCGGGAAGTACGCCAAGGTCGTCCAGTCAGCTGCGCACGGAGCCGTGACGAGCTGATCCGGGGTCAGTGCGGCTTGACCCAGATGAGCTCATCGCTGGCCCACTTCTCCTGAGCGACCGGCACGAGGGCGTTGAGCGCGTCCATGAGCGAGCCCTGACCGATCGTGGCCGAGTGCGCTTCGCCGCACGCGCGACCGGCGGCGTTGTTGTGCAGGTCGACCCGGGTGTCGTGCGGGGTGTTGCGGCCCTCCTCGTGTGCGGCCGCGACGGCCTCGGCGACCGCGGAGCCGTGGCGGCCGGAGATGTAGGCCTGCCAGATGAAGTGGCGAATCGCGTTCTCCGGGCCGGGCGTTCCGTCGGTGGCCGCGGAGGCGGCTCGGATCGCGGCGGCCGAGGCCGCCATCACGTCGGCGGCGGCCGAGGCGCTGGCGCCTGCGTCGCGCGCGGCGTTGAAGACGTGGGGCGCGCCGACGACGGCCTGCGCGGCCTTCTTGAGCGAGTCGAATGCAGATGCCATGCGCCCACCGTGTCAGATCCACGGGTGACACGCATCAGCGAGCGCGGTCTCTGGCCGACTGTCGGTGACCAGTGGCACAGTGAAAACCATGGACCAGCGGATCAGCTTCCTCACCTTGGCAGTGCGCGACCTCGCGGAGTCGCGCAAGTTCTACCTCGACGGCCTCGGCTGGGAGCCGTGCACCGATGTCCCCGGCAACGTGCTGATGTTCGAGGTCGGCGACAAGCTCATCCTTTCGCTGTGGGACGTCGACGCGTTCACCGAGGAGGTCGGGCAGGCGCCCGGCGGGGGAGTCCCGCCGATCACGATCGCGCACAACCTCGCCACCCCAGACGGTGTCGACCGCGTCCTGGAGCAGGCGCGGGTCGCGGGTGCGGCTCAGGTGACCGATGCCGTCCAGCGCGACTGGGGCGGCTACTCCGGCTACTTCGTCGATCCCGACGGCTTCCGCTGGGAGATCTGCCACAACCCCTCCGAGCTCGGACAGAAGGTGCTGCCATGACCGATTCCATGAAGCTGTATCGCGACGTGACCGAAGCGGGACTCGACGACTGGCGGATGCTCGCCCGGGGCATCCATGCCCGGTTCACCACCGGCAGCTTCGCCAAGGGCCTCTCGCTCGTCGCCGCGATCGGCGAGGTGGCCGAGTCGGCCAACCACCATCCAGACGTGACCCTGACCTATCCGCGCGTCGACGTGAAGCTGATGAGTCACGACGTCGGTCACGTGACCCAGCGCGACCTCGACTCCGGCCGCGCAGATCAGCGAGGCCGCGCGTGGCCTCGACATCGGCTCCGACCCCGACTCCACCGGCGCAGATCGAGGCGGCTCTCGACACCCCCACCCCGGCCTCGATCCAGCCGTTCTGGCGGGCTGCGTTCGGCTATGACCCGCTCGATGACGCGCCCGATGAGCTGCGCGACAAGTTCGGCCACAACATCAACGTGTGGTTCCGGGACTCCGGGTCCGAGCCCGACCGGCAGCGCTGGCACTACGACGTGTTCCTCCCGGGCGACCGAGGTCCAGGGCGAGGATCGACGCCGTCGTCGCGGCGGGCGGCACCCTCGTTGGCGAGCACCCCGAGCACCAGTTCTGGGTGTTGGCCGATCCCGATGGCAACAAGATGTGCGTGTGCACCGCGGCGGGGAGGGGCGAGTGACTGCCACATGCTGGGATCGCCGTACCAAATGATGGGACGGCTGGCAGAGTAGGTTGACGTCGGAGCCCCCCGACGACGACGGTAGGCGCATGCGCACTGACATCCTTGTACTGCACGCGACGCGTGAGCTGAGGTCCTCGACCTCGCCGCACACGCGTCCTCCCCTCGTTGCCCGCCGGGCCGAGGGGTTTTTTCATTCGCCATACAAGCAAAGGTTTTCGATGACAGAGCAGGGCGGGATCGCTGGAGCGGCCATGACCGGCGCGCAGAGCCTGATCAAGTCCCTCGAGAGCGCGGGCACCACCGACATCTTCGGTATCCCGGGCGGAGCGATCCTCCCGGCCTACGACCCGCTCATGGACTCGACCCTCATCCGGCACATCCCGGTGCGCCACGAGCAGGGCGCCGGGCACGCCGCCCGGGGCTACGCCGCAGCCACCGGCCGCGTCGGAGTCTGTATGGCGACGTCCGGGCCGGGCGCCACCAACCCGGTCACCCCGCTGGCCGATGCGCACATGGACTCGGTCCCCCTCGTCGCGATCACCGGGCAGGTGGGCGCATCGATGATCGGCACCGACGCCTTCCGGGAGGCCGACATCCGCGGCATCACGATGCCGATCACCAAGCACAACTTCCTCGTCACCGACCCCGCCGAGATCCCGCGCACCATCGCCGAGGCGTTCCACATCGCGTCGACCGGTCGTCCCGGCCCGGTCCCGGTCGACGTCGCCAAGTCGGCGCTGCAGGCGATGACCACGTTCCAGTGGCCCACCGAGCTCCAGCTCCCCGGCTACCGCCCCGTGACCAAGCCGCACAGCAAGCAGATCCGCGAGGCGGTCCGACTGATCCTCGAGTCGCGCAAGCCCGTGCTCTACGTCGGCGGCGGCGTCGTCCGGGCCCGCGCCTCGGCCGGCCTGCTCAAGCTCGCCGAGGCGACCGGCGTCCCGGTCGTCACCACCCTGATGGCGCGCGGTGCCTTCCCCGACAGCCACCCGCAGCACCTCGGCATGCCGGGCATGCACGGCACGGTCTCCGCCGTCGCCGGACTGCAGAAGAGCGACCTGATCATCAGCCCGGGTGCCGGGTTCGACGACCGGGTGACCGGCAACCTCGACTCCTTCGCGCCCAACGCGAAGGTGATCCACGCCGACATCGACCCGGCCGAGATCGGCAAGAACCGCTTCACCGACGTGCCGATCGTGGGTGACTGCGCCGAGGTGATCAACGACCTGCTTGCGGTGCTCGCGACCGAGGCTGAGGCCGGCCACACCGGCGACTACGAGGGCTGGATCTCGTTCCTGACCGGCGTCAAGAAGACCTACCCGCTCGGCTACGACACGCCCGCCGACGGCTCGCTGGCCCCGCAATACGTCATCGAGCGGCTCGGCGCCATCGCCGGCCCCGAGGCCATCTACACCTCCGGCGTCGGCCAGCACCAGATGTGGGCGGCGCAGTTCGTCAAGTACGAGCGCCCCAACACCTGGCTCAACTCCGGTGGCCCGGGCACGATGGGCTATTCCGTCCCCGCGGCCATGGGCGCGAAGGTGGGCATGCCCGGCTCGACCGTCTGGGCGATCGACGGCGACGGCTGCTTCCAGATGACCAACCGGGAGCTGGCCACCTGCGCGATCAACGACATCCCGATCAAGGTCGCGATCATCAACAACGAGTCGCTCGGCATGGTGCGCCAGTGGCAGACGCTCTTCTACAACGAGCGCTACTCCAACACCGATCTGCACTCGAAGCGGATCCCCGACTTCGTCAAGCTCGCCGAGGCCTACGGCTGCGTTGGCCCGGCCTGCGAGTCGCCCGAGGACGTCGACGCCACCATCGAGAAGGCCATGTCGATCAACGACCAGCCCGTCGTGGTCGACTTCCGCGTCCACCGCGATGCGATGGTCTGGCCGATGGTCGCCGCCGGCACCAGCAACGACGAGATCAAGTACGCGCGCGACCTCGCGCCCCAGTTCGACGAGGATGACCTCTGATGGCAACCCACACCCTGTCCGTCCCGGTCGAGAACAAGCCCGGCGTCCTGGCCCGCATCGCCGGCCTCTTCAGCCGTCGCGGCTTCAACATCGAGAGCCCGGCCGTCGGCCCGACCTGAGCACCCCGAGGTGTCGCGGATGACGATCGTGGTCAACGTCGACGAGTCCCCGCTCGAGCAGGTCACCAAGCAGCTCAACAAGCTGATCGAGGTGATCAAGATCGTCGAGCTCGACGGTTCTTCCTCGATCACCCGCGAGCTGATGCTGGTGAAGGTCAAGGCCGATGCCCAGACCCGCGGCGCCGTACTCGATGCCGTCCAGCTGTTCCGCGCCAAGGTCGTCGACGTCGCCCCCGACGCCATCACGATCCGGGTGACCGGCAACGCCGACAAGCTCGGCGACGTCCTGCGCGTGCTCGAACCCTTCGGGATCCGCGAGCTCGTGCAGTCCGGCATGGTCGCCATCGGCCGAGGCTCGCGCTCGATCAGCGAGCGCAGCCTGCGACCGGTCGCCGTGCCCGCACCCGCGGCCATCGGCTGATCCCCCCTGAACCAGACACACCAACCAGAAGGAGAGCCCCAGTGGCTGAGATGTTCTACGACGACGACGCCGACCTGAGCCTGATCCAGGGGCAAGAACGTCGCCGTCATCGGCTACGGCAGCCGGGGGTCACGCCCACGCGCTCAACCTGCGCGACTCCGGCGTCGACGTCCGGGTCGGCCTCAAGGAGGGCTCGACGAGCCGCGCCAAGGCCGAGGACGAGGGGCTGCGCGTGCTGTCCGTCGCCGAGGCGGTCCAGAGGCCGACGTCATCGTCGTGCTGGCCCCCGACCAGTTCCAGCGCCACATCTACGCCGAGTCGATCGAGCCGCACATCACCGAGGGCGACACCCTCGTCTTCGGCCACGGCTTCAACATCCGCTTCGGCTACATCCAGCCGCCGGCCGGTGTCGACGTGATCCCGGTGGCCCCGAAGGCCCCGGGCCACACCGTGCGTCGCGAGTTCGTCGCCGGGCGCGGCATCCCCGACATCATCGCCGTCGAGCAGGACGCCTCCGGCTCGGCCCGGGACCTCGCGAAGTCCTACGCCAAGGCGATCGGCGGCACCCGCGCCGGCGTCATCAAGACCACCTTCACCGAGGAGACCGAGACCGACCTGTTCGGTGAGCAGGCCGTGCTCTGCGGTGGCGTCTCGCACCTCGTGCAGGCGGGTTTCGAGACGCTGACCGAGGCCGGCTACCAGCCCGAGATCGCCTACTTCGAGGTGCTCCACGAGCTCAAGCTCATCGTCGACCTCATGTGGGAGGGCGGCATCGCCAAGCAGCGCTGGTCGGTCTCCGACACCGCTGAGTACGGCGACTACGTCTCCGGTCCCCGCGTCGTCACGCCCGAGGTCAAGGCCAGCATGAAGTCGATCCTCGACGACATCCAGTCGGGTGCGTTCGCGAAGCGCTTCATCGACGACCGGGACAACGGCGGCACGGAGTTCCTTGCGCTGCGCGAGCAGGAAGCCGCGCACTCCATCGAGGCCACCGGCAAGACGTTGCGCTCCCACTTCGCGTGGAAGCAGGAGGACTCGGACTACACCGAGGGCTCCGCCGCTCTGCTGACCGGTCACAAGGTCACGCACGAACAACGCCGACCGGGCACAAAGTTCCAGAACTTTGTGCCCGGTCGGCGCGTATTCTCAGGTGACTTTGTGACCGGTCACTTCACCTCGGACCGGCGCAGGAACAGCAGGCCGACGATCAGCGGCACGACGATCCAGATCGCCGTGGTCGAGCCGAGCATCGCCCACTCCTTGCCGGTGTTCGTGGCGCCCTCGAAGAGGTTGACACGGGTGTAGTTCCAGTCGATCCACGGCTGCAGGTCGGCGAACCAGTCGCGCACCGACGCGAGCAGGGCGAGGATGCCCGGCAGCACCAGCGAGACGACGAAGTAGCCGACGATGGCCGCCGCGGAGTTGCGGAGCACGACCCCGAGCGTGAAGCCGATCGCCATACCGACGAGGTCGCCGAGCACGATCTGCGCGGCCCCCGGCGAGCGAGATGTCCCAGACCGTGTCGACGCCGGCGAGGGCCGAGCCGCCGAGGTTGCCCGGGGCGCCGACGGCGAAGGCGACCGCCATCGAGGCGAGCCCGACGAGGAAGGTCGCGATCGCCTTGGCGCCGATCACCCGTCCGCGGCTGGGCACGAGCGTGAACGTCGTGAGCCCGCTGCGCTGGCTCCACTCGCTGGTGACGCCGAGGATCGCGATCATCGGCAGGATCACCGACATCGGGAAGCCGATCGCGGTCGCGAAGTTCTCGTAGGTGACCGCACTGTCGGGCGCGAAGATGATCACGGCGCCGGTGGCGATCACCGAGAGCACGCCGATGCTGATCAGCATCCAGAAGCCCGAGCGGGTGTTGAACATCTTGCGGAGCTCGACCTTGATCAGTCGCGCTGTGGGGATCGAGCGGACGGCCGGGCGGACCCGGACTGGCTCGGGGACGACGGGGGAGATGGTCGTGGCGGTCATGCCGCAACTCCTTCGCGCTGGGTGTCGGCAGTGAGCGACAGGAACATGTCTTCGAGGCCCGCGCCTTCGGCGGAGCGGAGCTCGGTGAGGGGGATGCCGGCGGCCGGGGCGACGGCCCCGACGGCGGCTGGATCTGCGTCGGTGCGCACGGAGCCGTCGCCGGCGAGCGTGCTGGGGATCCCGGCCTGCTCGAGGGCGTGCGCGAGGTCGCGCGGCGACGTGGAGCGGGCGAGGGTGCCGGCCGCGGCGAGCAGCTCCTCCTTGGTGCCGGAGGCGACGATCTTGCCGTTGCCGATCACCACCGGGTCGTCGGCGATGACCTCGATCTCGTGCAACAGGTGCGAGGAGAGCAGCACGGTGCCGCCCCCGGTTGGCGTAGCTGCGCAGCAGGTCGCGCATCCAGCGGATGCCGGCCGGGTCGAGGCCGTTGGCCGGCTCGTCGAGGATCAGCACCCGCGGGTCACCCAGCAGAGCGGTGGCGATGCCGAGGCGCTGGCGCATGCCGAGCGAGTAGTTCCGGACGCGGCGCTTGGCCTCGTTGGGCGTCAGGCTGACCAGCTCGAGCATCTCGTCGACGCGCGTGCGGGGCAGGCCCATGGTGTCGGCCGCGACGGTGAGGATCTCTCGGCCCGTACGCCCCGCGTGCTGCGCGGAGGCGTCCGAGGAGGACGCCGACCTCGAGCCCGGGGTTGGGGAGGTCGGCGAACCGGACGCCGTCGATGGTGGCGGAACCGGAGGACGGGGTGGTGAGCCCGACCATGACGCGCATGGTGGTGGACTTGCCGGCGCCGTTCGGACCGAGGAAGCCGGTCACGCGGCCGGGCTGGGCGGTGAAGGAGACGTTGTCGACGGCGGTGAAGCCGGCGTACCTCCGGGTCAGTGAGTCAACGGTGATCATGACTGCAACTCTCGCGGCCGGACACCCTGCGCCACATCAGGTGGCAACCCCCCGCGCTCCCCCGGCCGACCCCCGCCCAACCCTGAGTCGGGACCGGGGTGACCCTGACCGGGACGCCCCGGCAGGTGCAAGATGTGGTCATGAGCGAGCGCACCCCGGGAGACGACCCGGCGCCTCGGCGTCGAGCAGACCGGCATCGAGATCATCGACGAGGCCGACCGCACCGCCCGGCCGAGAGACCTGTTCTGGCCGTGGTTCGCGGCCAACGTGTCGGTGTTCGGCCTGAGCTATGCCTCGTTCGTCCTCTACTTCGGGATCTCGTTCGCCCGGGGCGTGCTCGTCGCGGTGCTCGGCATCGTGGTCTCGTTCGTGCTCTGCGGCGTCATCGCGATCGCCGGCAAGCGCGGATCGGCACCGACGATGATCCTGAGTCGCGCGGCGTTCGGCGTACAAGGCCAGAAGGTTCCGGGCGTCCTCTCGTGGCTGGTCTCGATCGGCTGGGAGACGTTCCTCGCGATCCTCGCGGTGCTGGCGACCTCCACGATCTTCACGCGGCTCGGCTGGGGCGGAGGCACCAGCACCAAGGTCGTGGCGGCCGTCGTGGTGGCCGCGCTGATCGTGTCGGCGAGCGTGGCGGGCTACCACATCATCATGAAGATGCAGTCGGTCCTGACCCGGATCACCGGGATCGTCACGGTGCTCTACATGGTGCTCACGATCGACGACATCAACTGGTCGGCCGTGCAGGACATCCCGGCAGGCTCGACGCAGTCGGTGATCGGCGCGCTGGTGATGGTGATGACCGGCTTCGGTCTCGGCTGGATCAACATCGCCGCGGACTGGTCGCGCTACCAGAAGCGCACCGCGTCCGGCCCCTCCATCGTCGCGTGGAACACCTTCGGCGGCGCCCTCGCGCCGGTGATCCTCGTCGTCTTCGGCCCGGCGCTCGCGGGCTCGTCGACCGAGATCCTCGACGGCGTCGCGGGCGACCCGATCGGCACGCTCGCCACGCTGCTGCCGACCCGGGCGCTGGTCCCGTTCCTGCTCGCCGCGATCCTGTCGCTGGTCAGCGGCGCGGTGCTCGGCATCTACTCCTCGGGCCTCACCCTGCTCTCGCTCGGCGTCAAGCTCAAGCGCCCCCGGGCGGCCGGGATCGACGGCGTGCTGCTCACGCTCGGCACGATCTACGTCGTGTTCTTCGCCGACAACTTCATCAACCCGTTCCAGAGCTTCCTGATCACGCTCGGCGTTCCGCTCGCTGCGTGGGCCGGGATCATGATCTCCGACCTCGTGCTGCGCAAGCGCGACTACGACGACGAGGCGCTCTTCGACGAGCAGGGTCGGTACGGCGCCTTCGACTGGGTCTCGATCGGCACCATGGTCGCCGCGTCGGCCGTCGGCTGGGGACTGGTCATCAACTCGTTCTCCGACGACGCCTCGTGGAACAACTGGCAGGGCTACCTCCTCGGCCCACTCGGCCTCGGCGGTCGCGACGGCGCCCGGGCGTTCGCCAACCTCGGCGTGCTGGCGGCCCTGCTGATCGGCTTCGTGGTCACGCTGGTCGCGCGGCGATCGACCGTCGCCCGCCGGGAAGCGACGGCATGAGCACCACCATCGCGGTCGTCGGCGGCAACGGCCAGATCGCGCGCCTCCTGCACCCGCTGCTCGTCGAGCGTGGCCACACTCCCATCGCTCTCGTCCGCTCGGAGGCACACCGCAACCGCCTCGAGGCGATGGGCGCCGCCGTACGCCTCCTCGACATCGAGCACAGCACGCCCGGCGACTTCAACGCCGCCTTCGCGGGGGCGCACGCAGTCTTGTTCGCCGCCGGTGGCGGCCCCGACGGCAACATCGAGCGCAAGCGCACCGTCGACCTCGAGGGAGCGCTGAAGTCGATCGAGGGAGCGCGGCAGGCGGGGATCAGTCGCTTCGTCCGGGTCTCGGCCATCGATGTCGACGAGCCCGTCCCCGACAGTGCCAGCCCGGTCTGGCGTGCGTACGTCGAGGCGAAGCGTGACGCCGACGCGGCCCTGCGCGACAGCGGTCTCGACTGGACGATCATCCGTCCCGGCCGGCTGACCGACGACGAGGGCACCGGCTCCGGTCGAGCTGGGTGACGACGTGATTCGCGCCGAGGTCCCGCGCGCCGACGTCGCTGCGGTCCTCGCCGAGGTCCTCGACACCGGCGCCGGCATCGGCGCCCAGTGGAACCTCGTGTCCGGAGTCACTCCCGTGGCGGAAGCGGTCGCGGGAACATCCTCTCGCTGACCGAGGTTGCGGCAGACATGCGAATCGACATCTGGTCCGACGTGGTCTGCCCGTGGTGCTTCATCGGCAAGCGCCGCCCGGAGAAGGCACTGAGCACCTTCGAGCACGCCGACGACGTCGAGATCGTGTGGCACTCCTTCCAGCTCGACCCGGGCGCGCCGACGACTCCCGTCGAGACCGTCGCCGAGGCCCTCGGACGCAAGTACGGCGGGGGCCGGCCGGCGGGAAGACGATGATCGACCGCGTGGAGGCCGTCGCGGCCGAGGAGGGCATGCTCTGGCGCCACCACGAGTCGAAGCGCGTCGGCACCATGGACGCGCACCGGCTGATGCACCTCGCGCTGCACGACGGTGGACCGGAGCTGCAGGGCCGGGTGAAGGAGGCGCTGCTGTCGGCGTACTTCATCGACGCCCGCAACGTCGCCGACCACGCCGAGCTCAAGGACATCGTCACCGGGGCCGGGCTCGACCCGGCCGCCGTCGACCGGGTGCTGGGGAGCACGCAGCACGCCGACGAGGTCTGGGCCGACATCGAGAAGGCGCAGGCGTTCGGCGCGACGGGCGTGCCGTTCTTCGTCGTGGACAACAAGTTCGGCATCTCCGGCGCCCAGCCGGTCGAGGCGTTCGCGCAGGTGCTGGAGCGCGCCCCGGTCGGAGTCGCACCCCGTCGTGGAGATGCTCGCCGGTGGGGGAGCGGGCGGGGATGCCTGCGGACCGGACGGTTGCGCGATCTGACCCACTGACCTTGTAGGCTCGGCCGTGCACAGCGTCGTGCAGGCCCTCATCGATCACCCACATCGAGGAACTCCGCTGTGACCAAGCCCGTCGTACTCATCGCCGAAGAACTGAGCCCCGCCACCGTCGAGGCGCTCGGTCCTGACTTCGAGATCCGCAACTGCAACGGCGCCGACCGCGCCGAGCTGCTCGCCGCCATCGTCGACGTCGACGCCATCCTCGTCCGCTCGGCCACCAAGGTCGATGCCGAGGCGCTCGCCGTCGCCAAGTTGCTCAAGGTCGTCGCCCGCGCGGGCGTCGGTCTCGACAACGTCGACGTCAAGGCCTCCACCCGGGCGGGCGTCATGGTCGTCAACGCCCCGACGTCCAACATCGTCTCCGCCGCCGAGCTGGCCGTCGCGCTGATGCTCGCCGCCGCTCGCCACGTCAGCCCGGCGCACGCCGCGCTGAAGAACGCCGAGTGGAAGCGCTCGAAGTACACCGGGATCGAGCTCTACGAGAAGACCGTCGGCATCGTCGGCCTCGGCCGCATCGGCGTGCTCGTCGCCCAGCGCCTGAGCGCCTTCGGCATGAAGGTCATCGCCTACGACCCCTACGTCCGGGCCGGCCGCGCTGCGCAGATGGGCGTGCGTCTAGTCGACCTCGACACCCTCCTCGCCGAGGCCGACTTCATGAGCGTGCACCTGCCGAAGACCCCGGAGACCGTGGGCCTGATCGGCGCCGAGCAGCTCGCGAAGGCCAAGACCTCCCTCGTGCTGGTCAACGCAGCTCGCGGTGGCATCGTCGACGAGGCCGCGCTCTACGACGCGCTCAAGACCGGCCAGATCGCCGCCGCCGGCCTCGACGTCTTCGCCAAGGAGCCCTGCACCGACAGCCCGCTCTTCGAGCTGGAGAACGTCGTCGCGACGCCGCACCTCGGCGCCTCGACCGACGAGGCCCGGGAGAAGGCCGGCATCGCCGTCGCCAAGTCGGTCCGGCTCGCGCTGTCCGGCGAGCTCGTCCCCCGACGCGGTCAACGTCCGGGGCGGCGTCATCGCCGAGGACGTGCGTCCCGGCATCCCGCTCACGGAGAAGCTCGGTCGCGTCTTCACCGCGCTGGCCGGCGAGGTCGCCCAGCAGATCGACGTCGAGGTCCGTGGCGAGATCACGGAGTACGACGTCAAGGTGCTCGAGCTCGCGGCCCTCAAGGGTGTCTTCACCGACATCGTCGAGGACCGGGTCTCCTACGTGAACGCGCCGCTGCTGGCGGCCGAGCGCGGCACCGCCGTACGCCTCGTGCTCGACAGCGAGAGCCCCGACCACCGCAACCTGATCACGATCCGCGGCACCCTTGCCGACGGGTCGCAGATCTCGGTCAGCGGCACGCTCATCGGCATCAGCCAGAAGGAGCGGCTCGTCGAGGTCAACGGGTTCGAGATCGACATCGAGCCCACCGAGCACCCGGCCTTCTTCACGTACGCCGACCGGCCGGGCATGGTCGGCACGGTGGGCGGGATCCTCGGCGACGCCGGGGTCAACATCGCCGGCATGCAGGTCTCGCGCCGGGACAAGGGCGGCGAGGCGCTGGTCGCCCTGTCGGTCGACTCCGCGATTCCGGCCGAGACCCTTGCCGAGATCGAGACGGCCATCAACGCCGCCTCGGTGCGCGCCGCAGACCCGGTCTGACGCTCAAGCAACAGTGAGGCGGTCCGAGCTTGCTCGGGCCGCTTCTCCATTTCTGGACGACTGCCCCCGGGCCTGCGCGAGGCGGGTGACGGCG
This sequence comes from Nocardioides sp. B-3, assembly GCF_024703895.1. Lineage (GTDB taxonomy): Bacteria > Actinomycetota > Actinomycetes > Propionibacteriales > Nocardioidaceae > Nocardioides. The sequence continues at coordinate 417,459 of NZ_CP087968.1, read as the reverse complement.
AGCTCCAGCTCGTCGGCCGGCCGGGTCCGGGGGATCCGGACGAAGTGCTCCAGCCCGCCCTCGACGGCGAACACGCGCCCGGCCGCGGCGATCACCCCGAGCCGCTCGGCTTCAGTCACCGGGGCGCTCGCGCGGGGTTGCGGGAGCCGGCACCAGACCGACAGGCCGCCCGTGGGTCGGTGGTAGGACCAGTCGGGCAGCTCGGTGCCGAGGGCCTCGAGGAGCGCGTCGCGCTGGACGCCCAGCCGTTCGCGATTGGCGGCCCACACCGGTGCCGGTTCTCGATCAGGTGAACCAGCGCCAGCTGCTCGAGCAGCGGCGCCCCGAGGTCGAGGCTCATCCGGGCCCGGAGCAGTGTCGGCATCATCGGCTCGGGCACCCGGAGCCAGCCGAGCCGGAGGCCGCCCCAGAACTGCTTGCTGGCGCTGCCGATGGTGATGGCACCGGGGGAGTGGGTGGCGAAGGGCGCCGGCATCGTCTGCCCGTCCGGGGCCAACGCCTCGTGCGCCTCGTCGACGACCGGGATCACCCGCGCGCGCTTCAGGGCGGCGGCATATTCGGCCCGCTGGGCGTCGCTCATCACCAGTCCGGTCGGGTTCTGGAAGTCGGGGATGAGGTAGGCAAGCCGCGGTGCTGCCTGCCGCACGATGGCGGCCGTCGCGGCCGGGTCCCACCCGTCCGGATCCACCGGCGCTGGCACCAGTCGTGCGCTGCGGTGGCCGAGCGCCCGGGTGGCATTGGGATAGACCGGATCCTCGACGACGACCCGGTCGCCGGGTGCGGTCAGGGCCTGCGCGACGACGGCGGCACCGGCCAGCGCGCCGCTGGTCACCATGATCTGCTCGGGCGTCGTGGGCAGTCCGCGCTCGGCATAGGTCTCGGCGAGCACCTCCCGCAAGCGGGTCAGCCCGGTGGGGTAGTAGCCGTGGCTGGAGAGGTAGGGCGGCAGCTCGGCCACGGCCGCCTCGTAGGCAGCCGCGACACCGGCCGGTGCGCTGGGCGCCGCGCAGTTGAGGTCGATGACGTCGGGGTCCTCCGACCACGGGGCGAAGACCCGGTCGGTCACCGACTGCGCCCGCAGCGGCAGTCGGGTCACGGTGCCGGAGCCGCGCCGCGACTCGGCGTACTCACGATCGCGGAGCTCGGCATAGGCCCGAGTGACCGTCGTGCGGCTGACGCCGAGGGCGGTCATCAGCTCGCGCTCGCTGGGCAGTCGCGTGGCGGCCGGGATGCGGCCCTCGCCGATGAGGAGTCGCAGTCCCTCGGCCAGCTCGAGGTAGAGCGGTCGGTCCTCGCCAGCCAGTCTTCCGACGAGGGTGGCCACTCGCGACGCGCTGATGTTACGGCTCATGCAGGCCACTCTTCCACGATTGGCTATCGAAGAGAAGGCCAATCTCCGTCAGACTCGATCCATGAGCATCACCGCCGGCGTGTGCACCCCACGACCCCTCACCGACCTCGGCCCGATCGCGCAGCTCCGCGCCGGTCGCCTCGCGCGCCGACTGCCCCAGCTGGTCATCGGTCTCGTCCTGTACGGCGCCTCGCTGGCCATGATGGTCCGCGGAGCGCTCGGCCTCGCACCCCGGGACGTGCTGCACTCCGGCTTCATCCGGCACGTGCCGATCACCCTCGGCCGGGCTGTCGTGCTGTTCAGCTTCGTGGCGCTCATCTTCTGGATCCCGCTGCGGGAGAAGCCCGGCATCGGCACCATCGCCAACGCCTTCGTCGTGGGGCTGTCGGCTGACGCGACCATGGCCGTGCTCGAGCCCGGCGAGGGGATGTTCACCCGCATCGGACTGACGCTCGGCGGCATCGCGCTCTGCGCGTTCGCGGGCGCTCTCTACATCGGCGCGCAGTTCGGCCGCGGTCCGCGCGACGGTCTGATGACCGGTCTCGTCCGTCGCACCGGGTTGTCGCTGCGGCTCGTGCGCACCGGCCTCGAGGTGCTGGTGGTGCTCCTCGGCCCGGCGATGGGCGGCGTGCTCGGCATCGGCACCGTCCTGTTCGCGGTGCTGATCGGCCCGCTGACCCAGCTGATGCTGCCCCGGTTCACGGTGGAGCTCACGGTGGAGCTGGACGCCGCCTGATCAGCGCTGACTGATCAGCGGCGCGTGGCGATGATCGCCGAGGCGTCGGGCGCGATCATCACCTCGACCGCGGTGAACCGCTCGTCGGTGAGCCACTCCTCGCGCAGCGTGTCGACGCGGCCGTAGGCGATCGGCGGCCACAGCTCGCAGGGCGTGAAGTCGTCGAGCACCACGATGCCGCCGGGCTCCAGCAGGTCGACGACGGCGTCGACGCGCACCGAGCCGGGGTCCCCGGAGTCGAGGAAGATCAGCGAGTAGGGGCCGCGCTGGTGCAGCGTCGACCAGTCGGCCTCGAGCACCTCGACGTGGTCGTCGTCCTCGAAGATCTCGGCCGCGGCCGTGGCCAGCTTGGGGTTGAGCTCGGCGGTGATGATGCGGGCCCCGTTGCGTACGCCGCTGCGCAGCCGGGCAGTGCCGACCCCGCACCCCGTGCCGAACTCGGCCATCGTGCCGCCGCGCGTCGCGGCCAGCGCGGCGAGCAGTCGACCGGTCTCGTTGCGGCAGAAACCGACGTAGCCCGCCTTGCGCGAGACGTCGAAGGCACGGGACACGATCTGGGGAAGTTCGGGAGGGGCACTCATGAGGTTGTCGAGTCTGTCACGGCGAGACGGCTGTCTCGCATCGTGAGCAACGCGGCAAAGTCGCTGCGCGACACCGGCACGGCGGCGTACGGTCTCCTCACCATGCGGAGCGTTTTCGTACTTATTGAGCGCCGCGGCGAGGCCTGAGAAGACAGGGCCCACTCGTCGCGGTGTTCGACGTGCGACGACCGTCGGTTTGGGGCCCTGTCACTGCAGTGGTGGTTCACACCCTGCGCCCCACGCTCCGCGGCGGATCTTGCTCTCCGATTCCTCATCGCGCGATCCGCACAGGCCTCGGCACATCTCCCTCATGTGATCCATGAGCTCGAGTCGAGTGATCTCCGCCGCGGCGCGAGGGACACTCCGCCTCTTCCTGACGGCATCACTCGACTCAACGCTCTGGAGAACTGCCATGTACGACCTGTACCCCGACTGGGGCCCCGCCAGCCACCACCCCGACAACCCGCGCAGCATCGAGGCGACCAAAGCCGCACTGCAGGAGTCGCTTGACCTGCGAGACAACGGCGGCCAGCGCCCCGACGACAACTAGATTTCACCCATGACTTCTGAGGCCACCGCGCACCCCTCCGGCACCGTCCAGCTCGCCGTCATCCCCGGCGACGGCATCGGCCAGAGGTCACCCCCGAGGCGCTCAAGGTGCTCGAGGCGGTCGACGTGCCGGTCAAGTTCGAGCAGACCCACTACGCCCTCGGCGCGGAGAACTACCTCGCGACCGGCGACGTCCTCCCCCGCGACCGTGCTCGCCGAGATCCGGCAGCACGACGCGATCCTGCTCGGCGCGGTCGGCGGCAAGCCCAACGACCCCAACCTGCCGCCCGGCATCCTCGAGCGCGGCCTGCTGCTCAAACTCCGCTTCGAGCTCGACCACTACGTCAACCTGCGCCCCAGCCGGCTCTTCCCCGGGACGCCGTCCCCGCTGGCCGACCCCGGCGAGGTCGACTTCGTGGTCGTGCGTGAGGGCACCGAGGGTCCCTACACCGGCAACGGTGGCGCGCTGCGCGTCGGCACGCCCGCCGAGGTCGCCACCGAGGTCTCCGTCAACACCGCCTTCGGTGTCGAGCGCGTCGTGCGCGACGCCTTCGCCCGCGCCGAGCGTCGCCCGCGCAAGCACCTCACCCCGGTCCACAAGACCAACGTGCTGGTCAACGCCGGCTCGGTCTGGTGGCGCCTCTTCGAGGCCGTCGCGGCCGAGCACCCCTGACGTCACGACCGACTACATGCACATCGACGCCGCGATGATCCACATGACGGTCAACCCGTCGCTTCGACGTGATCGTCACCGACAACCTCTTCGGCGACATCATCACCGACCTCGCCGCCGCCATCACCGGCGGCATCGGCCCTGCTGCCAGCGGCAACATCAACCCCGACCGCACTGCGCCCTCGATGTTCGAGCCCGTGCACGGCTCCGCTCCCGACATCGCGGGCCAGCAGTTGGCCGACCCGACCGCCGCGATCCTCTCGACCTCGTTGCTCCTCGACCACCTCGGGTACGCCGAAGCGTCGACCGCCGTCGAGGCGGCAGTGCTCGCCGACCCGGCCGATCGCCAGCCCGGCACCGCTCGCCGCACGTCCGATGTCGGCGACGCGATTGCCGCCCGCCTCTAGCCGGATAGCCTGACCTCCATGGACATCAGCACCACGGCCAACCCCAACCCGGTCGACGACGCGCGGCTCGCCGAGATCCTCGCCAACCCCGGCTTCGGCACCAACTTCACCGATCACATGGTCACGGTGGAGTGGACGCCCTGAGCGCGGCTGGTACGACGCCCGCGTGACGCCGTACGGACCCCTCACGCTCGACCCCGCGACCGCCGTCCTGCACTACGCGCAGGAGACGTTCGAGGGGATGAAGGCCTACCGGCACGCCGACGGGTCCGTGCACCTGTTCCGCCCGGAGGAGAACGCGAAGCGGATGGCGCGCTCCTCGAAGCGACTGGCCTTCCCCGAGCTGCCGGTCGACGAGTTCATCGCGGCCGTCGAGGCGCTGGTGAAGGTCGACGAGCGCTGGGTGCCGACGAACACAGACGGGGGAGAGAAGAGCCTCTACCTGCGTCCGTTCATGTTCGCGAGCGAGGCCTTCCTCGGCGTGCGCCCGGCCCAGCACGTGACGTTCATGGTGATCGCGTCGCCCGCCGGCGCCTACTTCAAGGGCGGCATCAAGCCGGTCACGCTGTGGCTGAGCGAGGAATACACCCGCGCCGGTCGCGGCGGCATGGGTGCGGCGAAGACCGGCGGCAACTACGCCAGCTCGCTGGTCGCCCAGCAGGAGGCCACCGCCAACGGTTGCGACCAGGTCGTCTTCCTCGACGGCCGGGAGGGCAAGTACGTCGAAGAGCTCGGCGGCATGAACATGTACTACGTCTTCGATGACGGCCGGATCGTCACCCCCGAGACAGGCACGATCCTCGAGGGCATCACCCGCGCCTCCATCATCGAGCTCGCCGGCAAGCTGGGCCACCGGGTGGAGGAGCGCAAGCTCTCCATCGACGAGTGGCGCGACGGCATCACCAGCGGGGCCATCACCGAGATCTTCGCGTGCGGGACCGCCGCGGTCGTGACCCCGGTCGGCTCGCTGAAGTGGAAGGGCGGCGAGCTCCCGGCGCCGACGTCGACCGACCTGACGATGCGGATCCGGGCGGCGCTCGTCGACGTCCAGTTCGGGCGTGCGGACGACACCTTCGGCTGGATGCGCCGGGTGGTCTGAGCAGACCGGCCCAATTGCCCGATTCGGGGCTCGGGCACGCCACCCGCGGGATACGTTGCGCGACGTGGATGAGGTGGCACGTCGGCTGGCCAACCGGCCGACGACGATGGCGCACATGTTCTGGGCGAGGTCACTGACCTCGCCCACGACCATGGCGTTCAGCTACGCCGTGAACGGCGTGTGGCAGGAGTCCACGGGGCGAGACGCGCGAGCTCGTCGAGTCGCTCGCGGCCGGCCTCATCGGCCCGGGGGGTCAAGGCGCAGGACCGGGTCGCGATCATCTCCGAGACCCGCTTCGAGTGGATCCCGGCCGACCCGGGCGATCATGTGCGCCGGCGGCGCGACGACCACCGTCTACCCGTCGACGAAGCCCGACGAGGTCGCCCACATCCTCAACGACTCCGGTGCCACCGTGGTGCTCGTGGACTCGCTCGAGCAGGTCGCCAAGCTGCGCTCGATCCGCGGCCAGATCCTCGACGTCCGCAAGGTCGTGCTCTTCGACGGCGACTTCCCCGACGGTCGCGTCATGACCCTCGAGGACCTGCTGCGGTCCGGTGATGACGTGCTCGAGTCGGACCCGACCGCGGTCTCGCGCCGCATGGGGGAGCTGCGCTCCGACATGCTCGCCAGCATCATGTACACCTCCGGCACGACGGGTACGCCGAAGGGCGTGCGCCACACGCACGCCGCCCGGACCTACGAGGGCACCGCCGTCGCGGCGCAGGGCATCCTCGGCCCCGACGACCTGCAGTACCTCTGGCTGCCGCTGTCCCACCTCGTTCGGCAAGGTGCTGCTCTCCACCCAGATGGCCTGCAGGCTTCCCGACGGCCGTCGACGGCGACGTGGACAGGATCATCGACAACCTTGCCGTCATCCAGCCCACCTTCATGGGGGCCGCTCCCCGGATCTTCGAGAAGGCGCACTCGCGGATCGTGGCCATGCAGGACCGGGAGGGCGGCATCAGACGCCGAGTCTTCGAGCAGGCCTTCGCGGTCGCCCGCCGCCGGCGCACCTACCTCGACGAGGGGCGGCGGGTGCTCTACCTCCTCGGCAAGCGGTACGACATCCTCGACAAGGCCGTCCTCGCCAAGATCCGCGAGCGGTTCGGGACGCGGTTGCGCTTCTTCATCTCGGGTGCCGCCGCGCTCAACCCCGACATCGGCGACTTCTTCGGGCTGGCCGGCATCACGATCCTCGAGGGCTACGGCCTGACCGAGTCGGCGGCGGGCAGCTTCGTCAACCGGCCGGAGAGCAATCGGCTGGGCACGGTCGGGCAGGTGTTCCCGGGCACCGAGGTGCGGATGGCCGACGACGGCGAGGTGCTGCTGCGCGGGCCCGGCGTGATGCTCGGCTACCACAACCTGCCGGCCGAGACGGCGTCCGTGCTGCGCAACGGCTGGCTCAGCACGGGTGACATCGGCCGCCTCGACCACGAGGGTCGACTGACGATCACCGACCGGAAGAAGGACTTCTTCAAGACCGCCGGCGGCAGCATGTCGCGCCGACCTATCTGGAAGGTCGGCTCAAGGCGGCCTGTCCCTATGTCTCCGACGCCGTCGTCATCGGCAACGACCGGCCCTACTGCGTCGCCGTCCTGACCCTCGACCCCGCGGGCATCACGGGCTGGGCCGAGCACGCCGAGCTCGGGCTGAGCGACTACACCGAGATCCTGCACGCGCCCGCGACGGTGAAGATGATCGACGGCTACGTCACGTCGCTGAACAAGACCCTGAACCGCTGGGAGACGATCAAGCGGTTCGTGATCGCCGACCACGAGCTCAGCGTCGAGTCCGGAGAGATGACCCCGTCGATGAAGGTGAAGCGCTCGGCCATCGAGGCCAACTTCGTCGACGCGATCGCCGGCATGTACCCCGTCGAGGAGTCCGCGCGGCACGGCGACTTCGAGGTGTCCGAGGACGACCTGAGGGCCGACATCCTCGGCTGACCTGCGGTGATGACATCTTCTCGGGGTCGGCCCCGGTAATCTCCGTCCGTGACCACCTCCCGTCCCGAGCAGGCTCCAGCCCGGGCACCGCCGGGCATGTTCGTCGGCGACTACGAGCTGCTCACGCGCCTCGGCGAGGGCGGCATGGGCGTCGTCCACCTCGCCCGCAAACCGGGTGGCGACCGCGTGGCGCTCAAGGTGCTGCGACCGCACATCGTCGGTGACGACGAGGCGCGCCAGCGCCCGGCGCGTGAGGTGTCGTCCCCGGCCCGGGTGAAGTCGCGCCGGGTCGCCGAGATCCTCGACGCCGACCCGTGGGGCGACATCCCGTTCGTCGCCACGCGCTACGTCCCCGGTCTCTCGCTGCACGACCACGTCCACGAGGAGGGCGCGATCGAGGGCGCCGACCCGGTGTGGTTCGCCACCTGCCCGGCCGAGGCGCTGGCTGCGGTCCACGGCGTCGGTGTCCTGCACCGCGACATCAAGCCGTCCAACATCCTGATGGAGGGCCGCACCCCGATCCTGATCGACTTCGGTCTCGCCCGGGTGGCCGACGACCCCAAGCTCACCCACACCGGTTGGCTGCTCGGCACCCCCGGCTACCTCGCCCCCGAGATCCTCTTCGGTGAGGACGCCTCCACCGCCTCCGACGTCCACTCCCGGGGCGCGACGGTCGCCTTCGCCGGCACCGGGCGCGCGCCCTTCGGTCGTGGTCCGTCGATGGCGATCATGGATCGCGTACGCCGCGGGGAGCACGACCTCACCGACCTCGACCCGACGATCCGGCGGGCCGTGGAGGACACGCTCGAGCCCGATCCGCGCAACCGGCCGACGCTCGACGAGCTGCGCGACTGGCTCGCCACGCGTGGGCCGCACGCGGCGGCGACCGCCCCGGACGCAGCGCCGGAAGACCCGTTCACGATGCCGCTGGCCGTTGCCGCGATGGCCGGCACGATCGAACCGACCGAGGTCGTCTCGCCCACGCTTGGACCTGAGTCTTCTCGAGACTCAGGTCCAAGGGAGCCGAGGAGCTGGACCGTTCGGGAGCGTACGGCGACCCGCGTCCTGCCCGACGGATCGACCGGAACGCATCGACGAGCTCGACGCCTCGCCTGCCGTAGTCACCCCGGTCGGGTCCCTCGAGAAGCTGCGCCGCGGCATCCTCGTGCTCGCCGGGATCGGCGTCGTCGGGGCGGGCGTGGCGTTGGCGCCGTACGCCGCGATCGGGGTCCTGACCCTGCTCATCTGGATCCTTCGCAGCGGCTCGATGGCCGCCAGCTCCGCCGGCGCGCGACGGCAGGTGCGCGGCGCGAAGTGGTACGACGGGGTGCAGGTGCTGCTCGCAGCGCCCCGGCACGTGGTGAAGGCGATCCCGGGCACGCTGGTGCTCGTGCTGTGGAGCCTCGGGCTCGGCCCGGCCGCGGCGTTGCTCTGCTTCGCCGGCGGCGTCGCGATGGCGCCGAGCCTCGCGGCCATCGGGGTCACGCTCGGCGCCTCGATGTGGTGGGGGCCGGGGAGCCGACGCCTGCGCGGACCGGTGCAACGTCTCGCGCACCCGATCAGTGCCCGGCCGCTGGCGTGGTTCTTCGCGGCCATCGCGACCGCGGCGGTCGCCACCGGCCTCGGCGCCGCGGCGTCGGCGCAGGGGACGAGTTGGGCGCCGGACGACGACCGGCCGTTCGCTGACGTCCGTCCGTCGAGCTGGTTCTAGCCCGTTCCCGGGTCTGATCAGGCTGTCGCCTCGAGGGCGGACTTGAGCCGACCCAGCGTGGTGGCGATGTTGTGCGTGTTGGCCGTCTCGCGGTCCGCGACCCCCGTGATGGGCGTGCTCGCCTTGGCGAACCGGGCGGCGCGCCGGTCCCACGTGCTCTCGACCACCCGGCACCCGGTCGCGGTGGGCTCGATGTCGTACTGCCAGCGTGCCACCGGCACGCCGGGCACGGCCTCCACGTCGAAGGCGAAACGACGACCGGGATCGGCGTCGGTCACCTTGCCCCGTGGTCGGCCAGACGTGGCGGCCGTTGCGGTTGAGGCCGACGAAGCGGGTGCCCACCCGGCCGGTGCTCGCGCGTCGACGCAGCACCTTCCGGGTCTCCTCCGCGATCTCGGGCATCCGGGCGGGATCGCTGAGGAAGGCATAGGCCGCCTCGGCGGAGGTGTCGATGTCGATCTGGCCGGTGGCGTCTGGGGTGGTCACGACCCGGAGTATGCCAGCGCCCGGTGGGCGAACCGGATCGCGAGACACCGACCCGTGGGCGTGCGCGACGTGGCACAGTGGGGTCATGCGCACCACCAGCACCATCATCATTGCCTAGCGCGACGGGTCACCCGCCGCGCCAACCTCCTGACCCCGGGAGGTTTTTTTGTGCCCCGATCAAGTCCGATGAGAGAGACTTATCCGATGTCCCAGCCGCTCGACCTGCAGGGCTCCTTCCACGTCTACGACACGACGCTGCGCGACGGTGCGCAGCAGGAGGGGCTCAACCTCTCCGTCGCGGACAAGCTGACGATCGCCCGTCAGCTCGACGGGCTCGGGGTCGGCTTCATCGAGGGCGGCTGGCCGGGCGCCAACCCCAAGGACACGGAGTTCTTCCGCCGCGCCAGCCGAGAGCTCGACCTGCGGCACGCCCGTCTCGCGGCCTTCGGGGCCACGCGCCGGGCGGGTGTCAGGGCGGCCGACGACCCGCAGGTCGCCGCGCTGCGTGACAGCGGCGCCTCCGTGGTCACGCTGGTGGCCAAGTCGCACGACCGCCACGTGGAGCTCGCGCTGCGCACCACGCTCGAGGAGAACCTCGAGATGGTCCGCGACACCGTGTCGCACCTGCGGGCCGAGGGCCAGACCGTCTTCCTCGACGCCGAGCACTTCTTCGACGGCTACCGCGACAACCGTGACTACGCGCTCGAGGTGCTGCGTACGGCGATGACGGCCGGCGCCGAGGTCGTCGCCCTGTGCGACACCAACGGCGGCATGCTGCCCGACTGGGTCTCCGACGTCGTCACCGACGTGATCGCCTCGACCGGCGCCCGGGTCGGCATCCACGCCCACAACGACTCCGGCTGCGCGGTCGCCAACTCGCTGGCCGCCGTCGCTGCCGGCGCGACCCACGTGCAGGGCTGCATCAACGGCTACGGCGAGCGCACCGGCAACGCCGACCCGGTCACCGTCGTGGCCAACCTCGAGCTCAAGCTGGACCGGGCGGTGCTGCCGGCCGGGCTGCTGCGCGAGGCCACCCGGATCGCGCACGCCGTCGCCGAGGTGACCAACGTGCCGCCCGCGTCGCGCCAGCCCTACGTCGGCACGTCCGCCTTCGCCCACAAGGCCGGCCTGCACGCCTCGGCGATCAAGGTCGACCCCAACCTCTACCAGCACATGGACCCGATCGGCGTCGGCAACGACATGCGCCTGCTCGTCTCCGACATGGCCGGTCGTGCCTCGATCGAGCTCAAGGGCAAGGAGCTCGGCTTCGACCTGTCGGGTGATCGCGAGCTCGTGACGCGCGTGACCGACCGGGTCAAGGCCATGGAGCAGACCGGCTACACCTTCGAGGCGGCCGACGCCTCGTTCGAGCTGCTGCTCGTGGAGGAGGTGGAGGGCGTCCGTCCGTCCTACTTCGACGTCGAGTCCGGCGCGTGATCACCGAGACCACGCCGGACGGCGAGGCGGTCTCGGAAGCCACGGTGAAGCTGAGGTCCGAGGGCGTGCGCTACGTCGTCACCGGCGAGGGCAACGGGCCCGTCAACGCGCTCGACGCAGCCTTGCGTACGGCGATCGGCCGGGCCTTCCCGGAGGTCGCGAAGTTCGAGCTGATCGACTACAAGGTGCGGATCCTCGACCCGGGGGCACGGCACCGACGCGATCACCCGGGTGCTGATCGAGACCTCCGACGGCGAGTCCTCGTGGGTCACCGTCGGCGTGGGCCACAACGTGATCGAGGCGTCATGGGGTGCGCTCGTCGACGGGCTGACCTTCGGTCTGCGCAAGCACCACCGCTGACCCTCAGCCGGCCACCACTCGACGTACGAGGTCGTCCCAACCGGCTTCGATCCGGGCGAGGTCCATGTGCTCCTTGCCCACCTGCTGCTCGAGGATGACGACCTCCAGCGGGGCCATCAGCGCCGTTGCGAGCAGCGGGATGTCTCCGCGTACGCCGATCGCGGTGAGGAGGTAGCGCACGTGCATCGCCGAGAAGGAGACCGCGGCGAACGACCGCGCGCCGGCGTGCCCCGCGGCGGTGATCAGGGCGCCGTGCGTGAGGTTGATCCGCAGCCGCGAGTGACCGAACGCGAGCAGCCGCTCCATCGGGTCGTCGTGCGGGCCGAGCGGGGGAGGACCACCGAGGACGGCCGCCTGCCACTCGGTCTCCGACCGGTTGAGGACGGCCGCCATCAGGCCCTCGCGGCTCTCGAAGCGACGGAACACGGTGCCCTTGCCGACGCCCGCCTCGTGGGCGACGGCGCCCATGGTCACGCCGTCCACGCTGCACCGGTCGATCAGTCGGAGCGCCGCCTCGAGCAGGGCCTCGCGGTTGCGGGCCGCGTCGGAACGCTCCAGCGGCTGCTGGTCGGCGAGATGCAGCTCGATGGGCACGTCGCCAGCCTAGGCGGAGAATTCTTTCCGGGCTTGCGGAATAGAACCGGACCGCGGTCCGTTTGACCCCACATGACTACCTCTTCGCAGACCCGTGTCGCCGTCCTCGTCGGCTCCCTCCGCGCCGACTCCCTGAACCGCCGCATCGCCGAGCACCTCTCGGCCAACGCGCCCGAAGGCGTCACCGTCGACATCGTCGAGGGCCTCGACCGAGTCCCGTTCTACAACGAGGAGATCGACGGCGACACGGCCCCCGCCAGCGCCGTCGCGCTCCGTGAGGCCGTCTCGGCCGCCGACCGCGTGCTGGTCGTGACCCCGGAGTACAACGGCACCATGCCCGCCGTCCTGAACAACGCCATCGACTGGCTGTCGCGCCCTGCACGGCGCCGGTGCGATCGTCGGCAAGCCGTTCGCGGCCGTCGGCGCGACCCCCACGCCCTACGGCGGCAAGTGGTCGCACGAGCACGCGCGCCACTCGGCGACCATCGCCGGTGCGCAGGTCGTCGAGGGCATCGTGGCGAGCGAGCCCGCCGTCAGCGGTGATCTCTTCGCCGACACCGCCGCCATCGAGCGCCTCGTCGGTGCCCTGAACGCCCTCGTGTCGCACGAGGGTGAGACCGCCGCGGCCTGACCTACCCCCACGAGGGCAGGCTGGCGCGGGAGTACGGTCACGAGCGTGGCCGAACTCCATGACCTGACTGCCCTCGAGCAGGGTGATCTCGTCCGCAGAGGCGAGGTCACCCCGCTCGACCTTGTCGAGCACTACCTCGGACGCGCCGACACCGTCGGCGCGTTCGTCACGTCCACCCCCGAGCTGGCACGAGGGCAGGCTGGCGCCCTCGCCGCGGCCGGACGGCCGGACGACGCGGGCCCGCTCTGGGGCGTGCCGACCGCGATCAAGGACCTGCACCCGACCGCCGGTGTGCGCACGACCTTCGGCTCGGCGGCCTATGCCGACCACGTGCCCGACGAGTCGGACGACGTCGTCCTGACGCTCGAGGCAGCCGGTCTGCCCAGCCTCGGGAAGACGAACACTCCCGAGTTCGGGTCGCCCTGCTACACCGAGCCCGATGTCGCCCCCGCCCGCCGTCACCCCACGGGATCCCCGCCGCACGGCAGGCGGTTCCTCCGGTGGCGCGGCGGCGGCCGTGACTGCCGGACTGGTGCCCCTCGCACCGGGCTCGGACGGCGGTGGCTCCATCCGGATCCCGGCGTCGTGCTGCGGACTGGTCGGGCTCAAGCCGACCCGTGGCCGGATCAGCGCCGCCCCCGGGTACGGCGATCCGGTCGGCCCGGCCACGGCCGGTCCACTGGCACGCACGGTGCGTGACGCCGCCGCCCTGCTCGACGTGATGGCGGGTCGGCGGGTGAGTGATCCCTCCCCGGGCGCCACCTCCTCTCGGGTCGTTCCTCGCTGCCTGTGACCGCGACCCCGGGCGCCTCCGGGTCGCTCGCTTCATCACACCAGTCATCACCGACAGTGAGATCGACCCGCAGGTCAGGACGGCCCGGGACGAGGCCTCGGCACTCCTCGCGGGCCTCGGCCACGAGGTCGTCGACATCGAGGTTCCGCTGCCGCGCGAAGCGGTGGCGACGTTCGAGCTCTGCTGGGCCGTGCTCACGGCGTTGGCCGAGGTGCCGGAGGGGCGCGAGCACGAGATCAGGCCGCTCACGCGGTGGCTGGCCGAGCGGGGTCGCGCCGTCAGCGGTCCGGAGTTCGGGCTCGCGATCGGCCAGCTCAGGAGGTATGCCGCGGACGCGCTGGTCTCCCCGGCGCCGTACGACCCGGTGCTGACGCCGACGCTGGCGACGCTGCCGCCCTTCGTCGGCGCGCTGCGTGACGACGAGGACCCGGCGGCCGACTTCGAGGCGCAGAAGCGCTTCACGCCGTGGACCAGCGCCCGGAACGTCACCGGGATGCCGGCGATCTCGCTCCCGCTCCACTGGACGCCGGACGGCCTCCCCGTCGGAGTGATGCTGGCCGCGCGACCCGCCGAGGAGGAGCTGTTGCTGGCGGCGTCCGCGGAGCTGGAGGCGGCCGCACCGTGGCACCACCTCCGCCCGCCGGGGTGGTGAGTCGCGTCAGGTCGCCGGTTCTGAACAGCTCCACCCGGGTTGCCGGCGGGGTCGGTGACCGGGACCTGCCGCCCACCCGGTCCGGAGACCACGTCGCTGGCGAAGGAAAGGCCGGCGCCCCTGAGACGGTCGACGAGCCCGTCGAAGTCGTCGACGACCGGGTGGATGCGGTTGCGGCCAGCCGACATCAGGTCGTCCGGGGTCGCGCGTGCTCCCGAGGCTGGCGGTGCCGGACAGCAGGAGTCGCAGCGGTCCGCGCACCACGTCGGCGAACGGTGGGGCGGGGTGGGAGAGCAGCTCGAACCCGAGGTGGGTCGTGTAGAACTCGACGGCCGCGTCGACGTCGTCGACGAGGTAGCGGACGCTGGCGTACTGGTCCGGGGCAGTCATGGCGAACCTCCGAGTGGTCGGGTAGTTCAGTGAGGGTTTGTCGCGATCTCGCCGAGATCCGACAAGTTCACACTTAACTACGCCAAGGCCTCAGACGTGAACCACCCGGGAACAGCCGCCACGAAGGCCGAGCGCTCGATGGACCCGACGTCCGCGGGGAGTACGGCGATGACCGGCACCCTCGTCACGCGGGGCAGGTCGTCCCGGTTGCAGCGAGAGGCCGGGTCAGGGTCCGTAGGCCGGGCGCCGATGATCAGTCCGGACGGCTCGATGCCCCGTGCCCGGAGCGCGGCCACGGTGAGCTCGGTGTGGTTGAGCGTGCCGAGCCCGGGGGCGACGACCACGACCACCGATGCCGAGAGTGAGTCCGCAAGGTCGAGCAGCGTGCCGCCGTCGCCGTCGAGCCGCACGAGCAGCCCGCCGGCGCCCTCGACGATGACCGTGTCGTAGACGTCCGCCAACGACACGATCCGGGCCGCGTGCTCCGCCACGGTCGGCAGCGAGACTCCGGCCAGCCGGGCGGCGGTGTCCGGCGCGAGCGGATCGGGCAGGCGCACGAGCTCGATGACCTCGCAGCCCGCGAGGCGGCGTACGTCGTCGACGTCACCGACCTCCCCGGGCAGCACGCCCGTCTGCACCGGCTTGACCACGATGACCGAGCCGGCGGCGCGTGCGGCCAGCGCGGCGGTGGCGACCGTCTTGCCCACGCCGGTCCCGGTGCCGGTGACGACGAGGATCACCGGTGCGCCTCGACGACCTTCGAGAGCAGCTCACACGCGCGGTCCCACGCGTCGGCCGGCACGCCCGCGTTGGTGGTGATGCGCAGCCGGGAGATGCCGTCCGGCACCGACGGTGGCCGGAAGCAACCGACCCGCACGCCGTGATCGAGGCACTCGGCCTGCGCCGCGGTCGCGACCTGCGGAGACGCCATCGGCACGGAGAGTACGGCGCCCGCCGGGACGTCGACGCCGAGCTGTGCGGCCGGGGACGACACGCGGGAGCGGATCACTCCCGGCAGCTCGGGCCGCGAGCGCAGCACCCGCAGGGCCGCGAGGGCACCGCCGGTGGCGGCCGGGTTGAGGGCCGTGTCGAAGATGAACGGCCGGGCCCGGTTGACCGGGTGGTGGACGAGGGCGGGGGAGCCGAGGACCACGCCGCCCCCGGGCGCCCAGCGACTTCGAGAGCGTGGCGGTGACGACGACGTGGGGGCCGCGGCGAGGCCGAGGTCGCGGACGAGCCCTTCGCCGATCGCGCCGGCCACGCCGAGCCCGTGGGCCTCGTCGACGATCAGCAGTGCGCCGTACCGGGCGCAGACGGACGCCGAGGTCCGTCAGGGGAGCGGCGTCGCCGAGCACGGAGTAGATCGACTCGGCGAGCACGATCGCGCGTCGGCCGTCGGCGCCGGCCAGCGCGGCGGCGACCGCGTCGACGTCGCCATGAGGCGTCACCGCGATCTCCGCGCGCGACAGGCGGGCGGCGTCGATCAGCGACGCGTGGATGTGGGCGTCGGACACGATCAGGGTGTCCCGGTCCGCCAGCGCGGTGACGGCCGCCGGGTTGGCGTGGTAGCCGGTCGACATCGCGAGCGCGGCGGGCTGGCCGAGGAAGGAGGCCAGCTCCTGCTCGAGCGTCTCGTGCAGCGCGAGCGTGCCGGTGACGAGCCGGGATGCGCCGGCCCCGGCTCCCCAGACGCGGGCGGCCTCGACAGCCGCGGCCACGACCAGCGGGTCGCGAGAGAGCCCGAGGTAGTCGTTGCCGGCGAGGTCGATCACATCGTCGTCGGGCCCGCGGGGCCGCAGCCGGCGGGTCAGGCCGGCCGCATCTCGCCGTACGGCCTCATCGGTGAGCCACTGGTCCCAGTCATTCATCACGAGGCCTCCACTGCCCGGAGCATCGCGGCGCAGATCGAGTCGATCTCGTCGTCGCTGCAGATGTAGGGCGGCATCGTGTAGATCAGGTCGCGGAACGGTCGGATCCACACGCCCGCCGCCAGCGCTGCCTCGGTCGCGGCGACGACGTCGACCGGGTGGTCGAGCTGGATGACGCCCACGGCGCCGATGGTGCGTACGGCGGTCACGCCGGCCAGCGCGGACGCTGCGGCGAGTCCGGTGGTCAGGCGCTCGTTGATGCGACCGATCGTCGCCTGCCAGTCGCCCCGGAGCAGCAGGTCGATGCTCGCGGACGCCACCGCACAGGCGAGCGGGTTGGCCATGAACGTCGGCCCGTGCATGAGCACGCCGCCCGGCTCGATCCGGCCGGCCGGGTCGCTGGTGCACAGCACGGCCGCGAGTGACAGGTAGCCGCCGGTGAGGGCCTTGCCGAGGCAGAGGATGTCGGGCTTCACGTCGGCGGCGTCCATGGCGAAGAGGTGGCCGGTGCGGCCGAAGCCGGTCGCGATCTCGTCGAAGACCAGCACGAAGCCGTGCTCATCGGCGATCTCGCGGAAGACGGTGAGGCACTCGGCCGGGTAGGCGTGCATGCCACCCGCGCCCCGGAGCAGCGGCTCGACGATGAGCCCGGCGATCTCGGAAGCGTGCTCCGCGGCCAGTGCGCGCATCGCGGCTGCCCACTCGTCGATCGGCTCACCGATCGCCGGCGGCCGTGGACCGAACACCTGCTCCGGCAGGACGCCCGACCACAGGGTGTGCAGGCCGCCCTCGGGGTCGCACACGCTCATCGCGTCCGAAGGTGTCGCCGTGGTAGCCGCCCCGGACGGTCAGGAACCGAGTCCGTCCCGGCCGCGCCTGCATCGCCATCTTCATCGCGACCTCCACGCTGACCGACCCGCTGTCCGCGAAGAAGACGTGCGGCAGACCGGTGATCGACACCAGCTGCTGGCCGAGCCGGATCGCGGGCTCATGGGTCAGCCCGCCGAACATCACGTGTGAGAAGTCGGCGACCTGTCGGCGTACGGCATCGTCGAGGACGGGGTGGCGGTAGCCGTGGATCGTCGCCCACCACGACGACATCGCGTCGATCGCCTCACGGCCGTCGATCTCGAGCCGGACTCCCGACGCGGCCGTGACCGGGCGCGTCGGGGTCGGCGCAGTCAGCGAGGTGTAGGGATGCCAGAGGTGTGCGCGGTCCCAGTCGAGCGGGTCGATCATCAGGCGTTGGCGGCGACGTCGGTCCCCGCCCCGCGCCGACGGATGGCGGGGTCGTGCGACTGACCTGCGGCGACCCGGGCGTCGTGCTCTTCCGAGCCCAGCACCACGAAGCCGTTGTCGCGGATCAGCTCGAGGTCGGTCTCGGCGGCCCGGCCCTCGGAGGTGAGGTAGTCACCGAGGAAGATCGAGTTGGCCACGTGCAGCGCCGGGCCCTGCAGGGAGCGCAGGTGCATCTCGCGTCCGCCGGCGATCCGGACCTCGCGGTCGGGGCACACGAAGCGCGCCATCGCCGGGATCTTCAGGCAGCGCGTGGGGTCGAGCTCCCACGTGTTCTCGTAGGGAGTGCCGTCGAAGGGCATCAGGAAGTTGACCGGGATCGAGTCGGACTCCAGCTCGCGGAGGGCGAAGAGCGCCTCGACGAGCTGCTCGTCGGTCTCGCCCAGGGCCGGCGATCAGGCCGGAGCAGGGGGAGAGGCCGGCGGTCTTGGCCTTGGTCACGGTGTCGACGCGGTCGGCGTAGGTGTGGGTCTGCACGATCGTGTCGTGGTGCGACTCGGCGGTGTTGATGTTGTGGTTGTAGGCGTCGACGCCGGCGTCCTTGAGGCGCTCGGCTCCGGCCGTCCTTGAGCAGGCCCGGGCACGCGCAGACCTCGACGCCGGGGTTCTCGCCCTTGATGGCGCCGACCATCTCGGTGACCTTGTCGATGTCGCGGTCGCTGGGACCTCGACCGCTGGAGACCATGCAGACACGGGTCGCGCCGCCCTTGAGCCCGGCCGCGGCCTGCTCGAGGGCTTCGTCGGTCTTGAGCCGGGGAGTACTTCAGGATCGGCGCCGTCGAGCCGAGCGCCTGCGAGCAGTAGTTGCAGTTCTCCTGGCACAGCCCGGACTTGAGGTTGACGAGGTAGTTGACCTTCACCGTGTTGCCGAAGTGGGCCCGCCGCAGGCGCCCGGCCGCAGCGACCACGTCGAGCAGCTCGTCGTCGTGCGCGCGCAGGACCGCGAGGGCGTCGTCCTCGGTGGCGGGCTTGCCCGCGAGGATGCGGTCGGCGAGCCGGTGGAAGGTCGTCATGGTCTCTCCCGGGGGTGGTGGGTATCAGTCGTGGATGCCGCGCGTGCAGGGCATCGCCGGTGGCACGGGCGTGGGCGACGACCCGGATGACGAGGGGCGTCAACCGGGCGCGGGGATCGCGTTCGAGCCCACGTGCAAGCGCGGCGTCGCGGGTCTCGTCGGCGAGCTGGAGGGTTGTCGGGATGCCGCGCAACAACAGGGAGAAGGCGAGCGCGACGCCCTCGGGGTCCACCCCGAGCCGCCGCAGAGGTCGCAGGCCGCGCGTGATGGTGTCGAGCATCTCGTCGACGGGCGTGGTGACCGTCAGCACCGTCGCGAGCAGCACGAGCGTGACGAGGTCGCCGACGGACTCGACCGCGCGCTCCCAGCCCTGCTGCCACCACAGGTAGGCCGCCAGCATCGCGATCACGAGCAGCAGGCCGCGCAGGGACCTGAGCAGTGACCGCCACCCCATCCGTGAGCAGGCCACGACCGCGAGCGTCACGACGAGCTCGGCGACCACCGTGCGTGGGCCGTGCAGGGCGACGACGACGATGCTCGCGCCCAGAAGCCCCAGCAGCTTCGCCCCGGCGGGCAGCCGGTGCAGCCAAGTCGTGCCGGGCTGGTGGAGACCCAGCAGGTCGCCGCTCATGCCGTCACCCGGTAGTGGTCCACCGCGGCCGCCGCCGGCCCGTCGTGCGCGACGCGACCGTCCGCCATCACGATCCCGCGCTCGCAGCGGGCGGCCAGCTCGAGGTCATGGGTGACGAGCACGAGCTGTTGGGGGAGCGAGAGCAGGAGGTCGCCGATCCGACGAGCGTTCGCGAGGTCGAGCAGTGTCGTCGGCTCGTCGGCGACGACCACGTCGGGCTGGATGGCGAGGACTCCGGCGAGGGCGAGCAGCTGGCGCTGGCCGCCCGACAGCGTGTGGACGCTGCGATCACCGAGTCCTTCGAGCCCGTAGGACGCCAGCAGGGCCTCAGCGGCGGCTCGGCGCACGCGCTTGTCGCGGTGGTGGCGGCGCAGGGACAGAGCGATGTCCTCGGCGGCCGTCGGCATGACCAGCTGGGCCGCCGGGTCGGTGAAGACGAAGCCGACCTTGCGGCGTACGGCGCGGCCCTCGCGAGACACGTCCAGCCCGTCGATCGTCACTCGACCGGTCGTGGCCGTCACGAGACCGTTGAGGAGCCGGGCGAGGGTGGACTTGCCCGAGCCGTTGGCGCCGATCAGGGCGATGCTCGACTCGGTCAGCGAGAGCGACGTCTCCTCGAGCACGACGACGTCACCGTCCGCCACGGGGAAACGGACGGTGACGCGGTCGAGCTCGATGTGGCTCACGCCGCGAGCGCGTCCTCGCGCTGCTCGGAACGCTTGGGCCCGAGGAGGTCGGGGAACGCGCGGTGCACGGCGGTGGCGACGATCGCGACGCCGATGTTCTTGAGCACGTCGCCGAACCAGAAGAACTTGTCGATGTCGAAGGCGCCTTCCCCGTGTCGTGGGGATCCGCAGCACCAGGGCCGGCCATGCCGAGGGTGTGGATGAAGACGGCGCTGCTGGCCGGGCCGGCGGCGAAGATCAGCGGCAGGCTGGTCTGGATCTTGCGGCGCGGGAGCCGCTCGACGATGAAGCCGCACAGGGCGGCGGCCAGCGGGAAGCCGACCGGGTAGCCCGCGGAGGGGCCCGTCAGCACCGCCGGGCCGGCCGCGCCGCCGGAGAAGATCGGCAGTCCGGCGGCCCCGGCCACGACGTAGAGCAGGGTGGCCGGGAAGCCGCGGCGGGCACCGAGGACGGCGCCGCTGAGCAGCACGCCGAAGGTCTGCAGGGTGACCGGGACGGGGCCGCCGATGCTGATGGCGGGGGAGATCGCGCAGACGGCGATCAGTGCGGCGAAGCCGGCGATCAGCGCGATGTCGGTGCCCCTGCTGGGGAGGGAAGTGGTGCTCATGGCGGGGGCTGCTCTCGGCGAGGGGACTGACCTGAACGGTGGTCAGGTGAACGGTGTTCAGGTTAGGGTTGTGGGGACGCTTCGGTCAACGGAGGACGGGGAGTGAGATGCGTTACCACCGCGACGACGTGCTCGAGCACGCACACCAGCTCCTGTCCAGCTACGGCCTCGGCGCGCTGACGATGCGTCGGTTGGGCGCCGAGCTCGGGGTCCAGCCGAGCGCCATCTACCACCACTTCGCCAACAAGCAGACCCTGCTCGCGGCCGTCGCCGAGGAGATCCTGCGCCGCGGCAAGCGTCCCCGCACGGCCGACGCCGACGACTGGCCGGCCCGGCTGCGCGAGGTCTGCGACGAGCTGCGCGACGCCATGCTCGCCTGCACCGACGGCGCCGACGTCGTGGCCACGGTGTGGGCGTTCGGGATGGGAGTCCGGGCGCCGGCGGCCGAGCTCGAAGGCATCCTGCGAGATGCCGGGCTGGACGACGCGCTCGCCCCGGTCGGGAGCCGGACGCTGCTGCACTACATCTTCGGCCACGCCTTCGAGGAGCAGACGGCGATCCGGGCCATCAGCGCCGGGGCCGTGGAGCGCGAGCTCGACTCGCTGCCCGACTTCTCGACGGGCCTCGACGTCGTGATCGACGGCCTCCGCTCGCGGGTCGAGGCTGCCGTCAGGGCGTGACGTCGGCGCCGTACAGCTCGGCCAGCAGCACCGCGCCCGTCAGGTCCAGCTTCGTCCCCTTCAGAAGGGCGACGGACAGGTCGACGCCGTCCGGGGACGCTCCGCGCAGGTCGGCACCGTCGAGCTTCGTCTCGCGCAGCGTGGCCCGGTCCAGCCGCGCCTTGGTGAGTACGGCGAACGACAGGTCGCTCATCGACAGGTCGGCCTCGCGCAGGTCCACCCCGGAGAAGTCGACCTTGCTCAGGTTGGCCCCGCGGATGGTGACCGACTGCCACTGGCCGCCGCGCACGGTCAGCGGTCGCATCGTGCAGTCGGAGAAGACGGTCCCCACGAGCTTGCAGCCGTCGAAGGTGACGTCGAAGAACTTCGAGCGCCGGACATCGCACCCGACGAACGCCGTCGTCGTGTGCACGCTCGACCCTGAACGAGCAGTTGTGGAAGGTGCAGCCCTCGAAGGTCGCGCCCGACGTGGTCGCCTCGCCGAAGTCGACGCGCGTGAAGGTGCAGTCCACGAACCGTGCGGCGCCCGGGTCGTCGCCGTACCAGTCCTCGTCGGTGAACTGGCGACCTTCGGCGTGCAGCGGCGTCTCATTCACGACCGCCACGCTATCCGGGCGGGGCACGCACCGGCGCCGGTAGGGTCGCGCTTGTGATCGCGTCCCATGCCCACCGCTTCATCTTCCTCAAGACTCGCAAGACGGCGGGCACGAGCGTCGAGATCGCACTGTCGAAGGTGTGCGGGCCGGACGACGTCATCACCCGGATCAGCCCCGAGGACGAGGAGCTGCGCGTGGCCGCCGGCGGGCTCGGCCCTGCAGAACTTCGAGGCGCCGCCGCTCCCGCGCCGGGCCTTCAACCACATGAGTGCCCGCCTCGCACGCGACGTCGTCGGCCCCGGTGCGTGGCGCGACTACTACTCGTTCGCGATCGAGCGGAACCCCCGGGACGCCGTCGTGTCGCTGTACTACTGGAAGTACAAGGACCTGCCCTGAGCTGCCCGACTTCGAGCGCTACGTCAGCGAGGAGTGGATCGAGCAGCTCGCCAACAACCGCCGGATGTACCGCATCCGCGGCAAGCTCGTCGTTGACCGGGTGCTGCGCTACGAGCGCCTCGCCGACGAGCTCGACGAGGTCTGGGCCCACCTCGGCCTCCCCGGCTCGCCCGACCTCCCGCGCGCCAAGGGCAACGCCCGCCCCGCCGGTCACTACCGCGAGCTCTACACCGACGCCTCCCGCGCCCGCGTCGCCACCGTGTTCGCCGACGCCATCGAGGCTTTCGACTACACGTTCTGAGTCGGCCCGGCGCTCCGCGTCAGCTCGTCGATCTCGCCCGTGACCGGGTCCCACCAGCGCAACCTCGTGCACGTCAACGTGGTCGGGGCGGGGTGCGCGTCCAGCACCTCGAGCATCTCGGCCAGTCGGGACCGCGGCACGCGTCTCGCGAGCGTGACGTGCGGGGTCCACACCGGGTGTCGCAGGTCCCGGACACGCGCGCAGGCTGGCGACGGCGGACGCCAGCGCGGGGTCCGGCTCGACGAGGTGGGCGACCGTGACGCGCGCACCCACTCCGATGAACACGAGCCCACGCACGATGAACGTGCTCGGCAACGCCACCGTCGCGGTGGCGAGGCCGGCGAGCTCCGGGTCGAGCTCCTGCGCAGCAACGAGCGTGACGTGCGGTCATTCGTCATGGACCTGTGCTCGGCCTCGGGACGGCAGGCCTGCGGCCCTGAGCGCCTCCCACTGCCCAACGACCGCCGCTTCGCTCGCGGAGTCGAAGCTCAGCTCGAGGGCGAAGTCAGGCACTCCGTCAGGCTATCGAGCAGTCGCTCGCACTCCTCGATCAACCGCCGCCGCAGGGGAGCGCCGCGCTCCGCGAACGCCCGCTGCTCCCGGACGTAGGTCGCCTTCCCCTCGACCGTCTCGATCCGGATCGGCTCGAAGCCGAGATCCACGAGGTCGTACGGCGCAGCGCGCATGTCCATCACCCGGATGTCGCGCGCCAGCTCGAAGCAGTCGGCGACCGGGTCGCTGCAGATCATCGGGGTCAGCCGGAACGCGTGCTTGTAGAGATCCATCCCCGCGTGCAGGCACCCCGGTTGCTCGTACGCCGACCGGTCGTCGCTCGCCGGCTGGAGCACGTTCAGCCCCGCGCGGGCGGCGTGAAGAAGCGGAAGGCATCGAAGTGCGAGCACTTCACCCGGTGTCCCTCGACGACCTCGTCCGTGCCGGCGGACCCGAGCCGCAGGGGCCAGTCGTTGTGCCGGAGCTCGTCGGGGGACTGGCGGTAGACCATCGCCCACTCGTGCAGCCCGAGGCAGCCGGTGTGCGCCGGCCGGCCCTCCGTCGCGCGCAGCAGGTTGAGCAGGCCGCGGACGGGCTGCGCCTTCGACGCGACGTACGCCTCCGTGACCGAGCCGTCGACGTACCCCTTGAGCCCGGCGTACTCCGGGGCATCGGCCAGCGCGGCGCCGTACCCCGGATGCCAGCGGCGCAGCTGGGCAGGACGCTGCGCGTAGTAGGTGAAGAGGAAGTCGTGCACGGGGTGCTTCACGGATGACCCGCGACGAGCGAGGTGCGGCTCGATGAAGGCGTCGACGCGAGCGGCGTGTGCGGCCGCACGGGCCTGCCACGTCGTCCGGTCGAGCACGGTCGTTCTCACCGGAACAGGGTATGCAGCGAACCGCCCGGCCTCCCACACTGAGGCATGGACATCCCGGCACTCGATCGCGCCCACGCGCACGCGCTGACCCGGCTCGCCTCGCTCGATGAACGCGCGGTGCCGCCGCGCGCGACGGTGGCCGAGCTGGTGGAGAGGCTCGGAACCGATCTTCCCGAGGGCCCGACCGACGCAGCCGATGTCATCGACCACCTCGCGAGCGCGTGCGAGCCCGGACTGACCGCGATTCCGTCGGGCCGGTTCTTCGGGTTCGTCATGGGCGGCACCCACCCGGCGGCGATGGCCGCCGACTGGTTGGTCAGCGCGTGGGACCAGAACGCCGGACTTCGCACCGTGACCCCAGCCCACTCCGCGGTCGAGGACATCGCCGAGGCGTGGTTGCTGGACCTTCTGGGGCTGCCGGAGGAGAGCGCTGTCGGCTTTGTCACCGGCGGGACGATGGCCAACTTCACCTGCCTCGCCGCCGGTCGCGACGAGATGCTGCGCCGGGTCGGCTGGGACGTGAAGGCCAACGGCCCGGTCGGCTCGCCGGGGCTGCGGGTCGTCGTGGGTGCGGAGCGTCACGACACCGTCGACCCGGCGCTGCGCTACCTCGGTCTGGGCGCTCCGGAGGTGGTCGCGGCCGACCACCGGGGACGGTTGGTGCCGGGTGCGCTGCGGCAGGCACTCGAGCACGGCGACGACCGACCGGTCATGGTCGTGCTGCAGGCCGGCAACGTTCACTCCGGCGCCTTTGACCCCTTCGTGGAAGCGATCGAGGTGGCGCGTGAGCACGGGGCGTGGGTGCACGTCGACGGGGCCTTCGGGCTGTTCGCCGCGGCCTCCCCGGCCCACCACCACCTGATGGCCGGGGCAGCGGCGGCCGACTCCCGGTCGACCGATGCACACAAGACGCTGAACGTGCCCTACGACTGCGGCATTGCGATCGTGCGGGACCGGGCGGCGCTGCGAGCGGCCATGGGCATGCACGGCGACTACCTGATCTTCGATGCTGCCGGCGAGCCGTTCGAGAAGGTCCCCGAGCTCAGTCGGCGTGGGCGAGCCTTCACCGTCTGGGCGGTCCTGCGCAGCCCGGGGCCGCGATGGCGTCGCCGACCCGGTCGCCGGCTTCTGCAGCCATGCCCGTGTGTTTGCGAAGGGCATCGATGCGATCGAGGGGGCCGAGGTTCTCAACGACGTCGTCTTCACCCGGGTGTGCTCGAGCTTCGGCAGTGACGACCGGACACGGGCCGTGGTTGCCGGGATGCTCGCCGACGGGACCGCCCGGACGACAGGCTCCCAGTGGCGCGGGCAGGCCGTGCTCCGGGTGTCGGTGAGCAACTGGTCGACCACGGACACGGACGTCGAGCGCAGCCTCGCCGCGATGGCGACGATCGCCGAGCAGGCAAGGTCCGATCGCGGGGTCGGTACCGACTGAACGTCCGCTGAGATCAGTCCTCCACCCCGGCGATAGGGTCGGGGCCGTGCGTATTGCGAGATTCACCGCTGGGGACGAGCCGATGTACGGCGTGGTCACGGGAGAGGTCGACGAGTTCGGCCAGCCCGACGAGGACGCGGTCATCGTGGCGCTGGCGGGCGATCCGCTCTACGTCGGCGTCAAGCTGCTGGACCAGCAGTTCAAGCTGGCCGACGTGCGGTTGTTGGCACCGGTCCTGCCGCGGAGCAAGGTGATCGGGATCGGCCTGCAACTACGCTGCCCACGCGTCCGAGATGGGCAACGAAGTCCCGGCCGAGCCGCTGATGTTCATCAAGCCCAACACCAGCGTCGTCGGTCCGGGTGACCCGATCTTCTACCCGTCCCAGTCGAGCAACGTGCACTTCGAGGGCGAGCTCGCCGTCGTCATCGGCCGCATCTGCCGCGACGTGCCGGTCGAGCAGGCGACCGACGTCATCCACGGCTACACGATCGCCAACGACGTCACCGCCCGCGACCTGCAGAAGAGCGACGGCCAGTTCACCCGGGCCAAGGGGTTCGACTCGTTCTGCCCTCTGGGTCCCCGGATCGAGACCGACCTCGACCCGCAGCACTTCGCCGACGGCGTACAGATCCAGACGCACCTCAACGGCGACCTCAAGCAGGACGGGTCGACCAGCGACCTGATCTTCGACATCCCGACCCTGATCGCCTATGTCTCCAGCGTGATGACGCTGCTGCCCGGCGACGTCATCCTCACCGGCACCCCCGCGGGTGTCGGACCCATGGAGATCGGCGATGAGGTCGAGGTCTCCATCGCCGGCCTCGGCACCCTCACGAACAAGGTGGCATCACGTTGAGCAACGTCCGCGTCCGTTTCTGCCCGTCCCCGACGGGCTCCCCGCACGTCGGCCTCGCCCGCACGGCGCTGTTCAACTGGGCGTTCGCGCGCCACCACGGCGGCACGATCGTCTTCCGGATGGAGGACACCGACAAGGAGCGCAGCACCCGGGAGTCCTATGACGGGATCCCGGACCTGTGGCGCTGGCTCGGGCTCACCCGGGACGAGGGCATCGAGGTCGGCGGCCCGCACGGCCCCTACAAGCAGAGCGAGCGCGGCGAGATCTACGCCGACGCCCTCGCGCGGCTGCGCGACTCGTCCTACACCTACGAGTGCTTCTGCACCAACGACGAGGTCGACGTACGGCGCAAGGCGAGCGGCTCCAAGGTGATGGGCTACGACGGTTTCTGTCGCGAGCTCACCGCCGAGCAGCGGGCCGCGTTCGAGGCAGATGGTCGCAAGCCCATCGTGCGGTTCCGGATGCCCGACGGGTCGATCACCTGGACCGACCCGGTCCGCGGCGACATCACGTTCGAGACCGAGAACGTCCCCGACTTCGCGCTGTGCCGCGCCAACGGCGACCCGCTCTACACGCTCGTCAACCCGGTCGACGACGCCCTGATGGAGATCACCCACGTGCTGCGCGGCGAGGACCTGCTCTCGAGCACCCCGCGGCAGTTGGCCCTCTTCGAGGCCCTGAAGGAGGTCGGGATTGCGACGGCGACCCCGAGCTACGGGCACCTGCCCTACGTCATGGGGCAGGGCAACAAGAAGCTCTCCAAGCGGGACCCCGAGGCGCACGCGCTGGCCTACTGCGACCGGGGCTTCCTGCCCGAGGGCCTGCTCAACTACCCGGCCCTGCTGGGGTGGGCGATCTCCGGCGACCGCGACATCTTCTCCATGGAGGAGATGGTCGAGGCGTTCGACATCGGCGACGTCAACCCCAACCCGGCGCGCTTCGACATCAAGAAGGCCGACGCGATCAACGCCTCGCACATGCGACTGCTCTCGCTCGACGACATCACCCACCGGGCAATGCCCTTCCTCAAGACGGCCGGAGTGCTGGGCGATCCTGTCTCCGATGCGGACGCGCAGCTGCTCGAGCTGGCGATGCCGCTCGTCGGTGAACGCATCAACAAGCTCACCGAGGCCGCGCCGATGCTCGACTTCCTGTTCGTCGCCGACGCCGACTTCGTGCGCCACGACGATCTCGACGATGCCGGGCGCGAGGTGGTCAAGGCGGCGTACGACGCACTGTCGGCCATCCACGCCCGGAGCACCGACGCCATCGACGGCGCCCTGCGCGCCAAGCTCGTCGACGAGCTCGGGCTGAAGCCGCGCAACGCGTTCGGCCCGGTCCGGATCGCCGTCTCCGGCCGCAAGATCAGCCCGCCGCTGTTCGAGTCGCTCGAGCTGCTCGGCCGCGAGCGCTCCCTCGCGCGCCTGCACGACGCGCTGTCCGCCTGACGCATGCCCGAGCCACTGGAGTACCACCGGCTCCATCGACTGGGGCGACCCGGCGTGTGGCGCGCGATCGTGGGCGTCCCGCTGCTGCTCTTCGCGACGTTCGTCCTCGCGCCGATCGGGTTGTTCTTTCCGATGGTCGTGTGGCTGCTGGCGACGGGACAGCCGATCGGGACCGGGATGGAGTCCGTCCTCGACCTCGACAACGTCACGCCGCTGGGGCTGGCCTACGTCAACCCGGTGCTCGCCGCAGCGATCCCGATAGCGATCCCGGGTCAACCCGGCCCTCCACGGCTTGGGGCCCGGGTGGCTGATGTCGGTGGCCCGCCGGATCCGCTGGCGCTTCCTGCTCGTCTGCATCGGGCTCTCCGTGGTGGCACTGATGGCGACCGTGATCGTCTCCACGTTCGTGCCGCACGGGGGAGGCACCTGAGCTGAGCGGTGAGGCCAACGCCTTCACCGACACCACGCGCGACTTCCTGCTGGTGGTGCTGATCCTCACGCCGCTCCGGGCAGCGGGGGAGGAGTTCGCGTTCCGGGGCTACCTCATGCAGGCGTTCGGCGGTGCCTTCGGCAGCCGCGTCGTCGCCGTACTCCTGTCGTCGTTGCTGTTCGCACTCGCCCACGGCGTCGGCCGGGACCTGCCGATCTTCGTCGACCGCTTCGCGTTCGGGCTCGTGGCCGGCGCCCCGGTGATCCTGACCGGCGGGCTGGAGGCGGGCATCGCGATGCACGTGCTCAACAACTTCCTCGCCTTCGGCCTCGCGCTGGCGTTCACTGACATGAGCAGTGCGCTGAACCCCACCGGCGGCACGTGGTGGAGCCTGCCCGGCACCCTCACCCAGTCCCTCGTCTACCTTGCTCTCGCGACCCGGGTGGCGCGGCGGATGGGCCTCGCCACCACCCACACCCCCGCCTGAGGAGGCCCGATGTCGGAGATCATGTCCCGCCGCGACACGGAGTTCCTGCTCCACGAGTGGCTGGAGGTCGAGGCCCTCACGACCCGCGAGCGCTTCTCCGACCACTCGCGCGAGACGTTCGACGGCGTCCTCGGACTGAGCGAGCGCCCGGCCACCGACCTGTTCGCCCCGCACAACCGGGCGGCCGACCTCGACGAGCCTCGGTGGGACGGCCAGCAGGTCCACCTCATCCCGGAGGTGAAGACCGCGGTCGATGCGTACGCCGCAGCCGACCTGTTGCGACTGGGCTTCGACGAGGAGCACGGCGGGATGCAGCTGCCGACCGTCGTCAGTGTCGCTTCCGCGGCCCGGTTCGCCGCCGCCAACATGGGCACCACGGGCTACCTCTCGCTCACCGCGGGCAACGCCAACCTGCTGGTCGAGCACGCCTCGGCCGAGCTGGTCGAGAATTTCGTGCCGGCCCTGCTGGAGGGCCGCTTCCTCGGCACCATGGCGCTGTCGGAACCACAAGCCGGGTCCAACCTCGCCGACATCACGACTCGGGCCGTTCCCCGGGACGACGGGACCTATCGCGTCTTCGGCCAGAAGATGTGGATCTCCGCGGGCGACCACGAGCTCGCCGACAACATCGTGCACCTCGTGCTCGCCAAGATCCCGGGAGGTCCGCCCGGCACCCGTGGCATCTCCCTGCTGCTGGTCCCCAAGACCCTCGTCAACGACGACGGCACGCTCGGTGAGCGCAACGACGTCACCCCGGCCGGCATCAACCACAAGATGGGCTGGCGCGGCACGGTCAACACCGCTCCGACCTTCGGGTCCGGCGCGTTCACCCCGGGCGGTGAGGCTGGGGCGGTGGGCTACCTCGTCGGCGAGCCCCACCGCGGGCTGTCCTACATGTTCACGATGATGAACGAGGCCCGGATCGGCGTCGGGCTGGCAGGCGCCGCCCCGGGCTACACCGGCTACCTCAAGTCCCCGGGCGTACGCGCGGTCGCGCCCGCAGGGTCGCCCGGTGTCGGTCGGTCCGGAGGAGCCGCAGGTGGCCCCGGTGGAGCACGCCGACGTACGCCGCATGCTGCTGGCCCAGAAGGCCTACGTCGAAGGGGCCCTCGCCCTCGTGCTGTACGCCGCTCGCGTGTACGACGACATGTTGACCGCCCCCTCGGACGAGGAGCGGGCGGAGGCGTCTCAGCTGCTCGAGGTGCTCACGCCGATCGTCAAGGACTGGCCGTCGGTGTGGGGGCTGGAGGCCAACAGCCTCGCCATCCGAGTGCTCGGGGGAGCCGGTTACACGCGGGACTTCGACGTCGAGCAGCACTACCGCGACAACCGCCTCAACCAGATCCACGAGGGCACCCGCGGCATCCGGGGGACTCGACCTGCTCGGTCGCAAGGTCCTGTCCGACGGGGGGCGCGCCTTGCGGTGCTGGGCGCCCGGATGGCCGTGACCATCTCGCGCGCCCGCGAGGTCGGTGGTGACGCCGCGGGCTTCGCAGATCGTCTCCGGGAGTCGATCGACCAGCTGACGAGCACCGTGGGTGCGCTCGCGGGCCCGGGCTCCGTGGATCGGATGATGGCCAACTCGACGGTGTTCCCGGATGCGGTGGGGCACCTGGTGGTGGCGTGGCTGTGGCTGGAGCAGCACATCGCCTGCGCCGACAAGTCGGGAGACTTCTACGACGGCAAGCGGCAGGCCGCGGCGTACTTCTTCCGGTGGGAACTGCCCCGCACCCGGGCCCAGTTCGAGCTGCTCGCGTCGGGCGATGACACCACGCTGGCCATGCGCGACGAGTGGTTCTGAACTGCCCGTTTTGGAAGCCTCGCAACCGCGTGTAAGGTTTCTTCTCGGTCCGGCCGACACGTCAGAAGGGCTGAAAACTAGTAAGTCAGTGGGATATGGTGTAATTGGCAACACGACTGGTTCTGGTCCAGTTATTCTAGGTTCGAGTCCTAGTATCCCAGCGAAATCCTCGCCAACAGTGGGGGATTTGGAGCGGAACTCCAGCCTCGGCTAGAGTTCCCTCCGCATCAAAGCAGTGCTTGCCCCCGTTGTGTAGCGGCCTAGCACGCCGCCCTCTCACGGCGGTAGCGCCGGTTCGAATCCGGTCGGGGGTACAGGTCCGACAAGGGGCCCTGACCAGCAGAAACGCTGGCCGGGGCCTCTTCGGCATTTTCACTCGTTTCGGGCTGGGGCAACGCTCGGGCAACACGGGGCAACACTCCCACGGTGTTGCGGCGCCGATGGGCGGCTGCTCGGGCGCGATCCATCGCCTCGCCGACCTCGTCGAGCCGGTCGTCGAACAGGTGACCGTTATCTGAAGAGGATCTTGCGGGCCGTGGATAGCCAATGGTGATCAATGATCACGAGGTAGGTCGGAGCGGATGACGGGTTCGGCAGCGGTGAGAAGATTGTTGGGCGGAACGGGGCCGTAGAACGCCCCGTTCCCGGAGACGCAACCCGGACAGGGCATACGGGACGAGCGTCCAACATCGGCCAAAGCTTGGGGCCGCGTCTCGAACGGGGTTCGGCCTGCGGTACGTCCGGACATGCCTCGGCCCGCACCGCGAGCGGTCGGTCATGCCGACGAGCAGCCGGGCAATCGCGGCCCTAGAATCCGGCAGTGGCGAACGTCGAGCGCAGACTTGTGGACAGCTTGTGGGACCTACGCGACGACGCGTACGACCATTCCGGCCGCTGGCAGAGCGTCTTGGCCTGCGGTTTCTCGTGGCGGGTCAGCCGAGGCGCGTGGCTTCCTCGATCCGGTGGGCGATGTCGAGGAGGGTTAGGTCGAGTCCGTCGGTGCTCGAGACCAGCAGGCCAACGCCGTGCGGCCCCCGTCCGTCAACGGCAGGTTGACGCCGGGCATGCCGAGGTAGCTCAGGAGCATCGTCGTGCGCAGGGTGCGTGCGTTGAGGGCGTCGTACGCCGCCGCGGACCGCGTCACCTCGGCCAGCGACGGTGGTGAGTGCCGCACGGTCGGGCAGATCAAGTACCCCCCGTCCAGCTGTCCATCGAGCTGTCGTCGCAGCCGGGCCATCTCCGACCGGACGACAACGGTCCCGCCGACGACGCCTGCCCCGGCGCGGAGCCGGCGAGCGACGGCCGGGTCGAGCAAGTCACCTTCTGGTCCGGTCAGGAGATGGCCGTAGCGGAGCCGGGCGTCGGCGGCGACGACTGTTCCGTGGTCGTCCATCAGCCGTTGCGCCTCCGCAAGGACGGGCACTGCCCGATGTTCTATACGGAAGCCGAGAGCCGCCAGCCGTTGCACCCGGGCTGCGAACCACGCTGACACAAAGGGATCGCAGTCGTGGACGACGGCGTCGTCCGGCACTACAAGGAGCGCGGAGCTGGTCGTGTGCGGCCCGGCCTGTCCCGTCAGTGCGAGAACGAGGCTGCGGACTTGAGCCACGTCTGAGCCAAGTACGCCGACGCTGTCGAGCCCGGGGGCCAAGGCCCGCATCCCGTCGGTGGGGAACCGACCCGCACTCGCTTTGTAGCCGACGACACCGCAGAAGGCTGCCGGCACCCGGACGGATCCTGAGGTGTCGGTGCCGATCGCCAACGGGACCAGTC
The DNA here is from genome assembly GCF_024703895.1 of Nocardioides sp. B-3. Classification (GTDB taxonomy): domain Bacteria; phylum Actinomycetota; class Actinomycetes; order Propionibacteriales; family Nocardioidaceae; genus Nocardioides. Next base: position 385,389 of record NZ_CP087968.1, on the reverse strand, counting down.
CCGACGCCACCGCCGCGGCGGATCCCGACGACGACCCGCCGGGCACGAGCGGGACCTCTCGGGAGCGCGGGTTGGCGGGAGTGCCGTGGTGGGGGTTGATGCCGAGGCCGGAGAAGGCCAGCTCGCTCATCGTGGTCTTCCCCACCACGACGACCCCGTTCTCCCGGAGGCGGCGGACGAGTCCGGCGTCGCGCCGCGCGACGGTTCGGGGAGGCATCGAGGACCGATCCGTTGGTGGTCTTCGTTCCGGCAACGTCGAAGACGTCCTTGACAGCGATCGGTACGCCGTCCCACGGTCCCAGTGAGGCGCCCACCGCCAACCGCTCAGCCGAACGTCTCGCCGACTCGAGCGCCCGGTCGCCCAGCACCGTGGTGAAGACGCCCACCGTCCGCTCACACCGTTCGAGCACCCGGCTTGTCGTCGCCACGAGGGCGCCTGCCCGGTGTGCGGCACTCGGTTGCTTTGGGATTCCCACCAGCATCCGCCGGGCTCCTCAGACCCGAGGGGCCGTGGCCACCGGCGACTCGACGGTCGACTCCGCAGGCGATCCAACGCGCGAACGAGCGAGCAGGTAGTAGAGGCCACCCGCGACCACACCGCCGCTCAGCCACGAGAAGTCCGTCCGGCCGAACGCCGTAGCGAGTGGCCCCTGCATCGCCGGCACCAAGCCGTACTGCCAAGACCCGGGCGGCGACGAGCCTGACTCCGAGGCTCAGCAGGCCACGCACGTTGTAGGCACCGTAGATCGATCGGGCAGGCGTCTCGAAGAGCTCGGGGACGTCAAGCCGGCCGCGCCGGACGACGAAGTAGTCGACCAGCACGATCGCGGCCCGGGGACTGATCCATACCGGGATCGAGACCATCCAGTGGTCGAAGGTCTGAGCGAAGCTGTCGGCCCGCACGAACACGACCAGCACTGCCGATGCCACTAGCCCGGCCAGCAGGGTCAGCTTCCACCGCGCCATTTTCACGCCGATCGAGAGGGCAGCCAGCGAGCAGGAATACAGGTTGAGGATGTTGGTGGCGACGGGTCCGTGCATGATCAGGAGCAGCACCGGCACGGCGAGGATGCCGAACGTGTTCACGACCAGCGCTGACGGATCGCTGTTGTCGCCCGAGCTTGCGAGCAGGGCACCGAGGGCAGCCAGCCACACCGTCGGCACGAACATGCCGAGCGTCGACGCCCAGAAGACGGACCTGCCCGATACCTTGGTGCTCACGAAACGGCTGTAGTCGGCGGAGTAGGGAATCCACGAGATCCCCCAGCCCACGCCGATCGCGGTGGCGAGCTGGGTGATGGCAGTGACGCGCTCACCGGTGGTGTTGACGGTGCCTTGCGACCAGTTCACGTCGGCCTGACCGACGGCCACCACGGTCATCACGGCCATCACCGCGACGGTGATCGGGACGGTCCACTTCTCGAACGAGCGAATGGCGTAGAACCCGTAGAGGGCCAGCAGCAGCTGGACGACCATGATGATCGCGGCCACGAGGTACTCCAGCGCGAGCCCTCCCTCGATGCCAAACTTGCCGAGCAGTGCCAGAACCGGGTCGAGCACCACCCGTGTGTTGACGCCGACCCACGCCATGGTGAGGAGGCACTGGACTGCGCCCGGGATCGACGCCCCCCTGATCCCGAACGGCGACCGGCCGATCACCATCTGGTTGACCGCCGAACGGTGGCCCATCACGTTGAAGAACCCAGAACAGGGTGCACCCGACCATGTTGCCGAGCACGACCACGATGAGCGTGTCTCGCAACCTGAGGCCAAGGGCGATGCCGAGGGCACCGAGCACCCAGTTGATGGGCGCGATGTTGGCCCCTGCCCAGATCCAGAACAGCTCGGCCGGAGTGGCGTCGCGGGCCTCGTCCGGGATCGGGTCGATCCCGTGGGCGTCGAATGGAACTGCTGGTCCGGCTACTGCCGGATCCGGCGTCGGGGGCCGGGTGGTCGAGGAACTGGTCATGGCATCTCCAAATGTCCGGGGTGTCCCGAGGAACTTTCTAGTGATCTGGCTCATAGAACTCGCCCGGACAGGTCCACGGGTATGTGGATTCATCCTTCGTATCTGTGTCCTCCTGTGTATTTTCACAACATGTTCACCGTCCGGGCGCTCCTGTCCGAACCCGGTCTCGGGTTGCAGCTCGTCGCCCCGGGCCGTGAGGCCGAGCTCGGGCTCGAGGTGCTGTGGCTGCACAACACGGAGCTGCCCGACCCCTCGCCGTACATCCGGGCATCCGAGCTGGTGCTCACCAACGGACTCTGGATCGGCCGGGTGACACCCGCGGACTTCGTGCATTCGCTGGGTCGGGGCGCGCTGCGGGACTGGTCTTCGGATTGACGGCACAGATCCCGGAAGTGCCCCCGGCGGTTGAGCTGGCCTGCCTCGAGGCTGGGCTCCCCCTGCTGTCGCTTCCGATCGAGGTTCCGTTCACGGCCGTGACCGAGGCCGCGGCCCGGATCCAGTCCGGGCACCGTCAGAAGGGATTGCACGACACGATCCGTCGGGGCAACGCGCTGGCGATGTCTCTCACCCGGGGCGGCGGAGCGGATGGCGTGTTGCGCGTGCTGCGCCGCGATCACTCCTTGCCCCCGGTGGTCGCCGACCGGAGCGGCCGGCAGTTGGCGACGGCTGGTGCCGAGCTGTCCAGCGAGCAACTGTCCGCCGTGGGTGACGCACTGTGCGCTCCGAGGCCGCAGCCGCAGGTCGACCTCCCCGGCATCGGGCCGAGCTCGCTCTTCCCGGTCAAGGGTGCGATCGGCGAGGCGGACGCCGGTCTGGTCTGCCTGCGTCCCTTGGATCAGCTCGACGGAACCCAACGCGGGGCGCTCGACCGGGCCGCATTGTTCCTCAGCCTCGAGCTCGCCAAGCAGCAGGCCGTGCATGCCATCGAGACCCGCTTCTCCGGGGAACTGCTGGAGATGATCCTCTCGGGCAGTGCGCGTTCCCATGAGATCCCTGACCGACTGCGAGCGTTTGGGATCGATCCGCAGCGCCGTCTCGCCATCCTGACCATCGCCTTCATGGCCGCCGGGGAGGCCGTCGCCCCGGGCCCGGAGCTCGTGGAGGACTTCTTTGTCAGCACCGGGATCCGCGCCCTGCTCGCCCCGGGCAGCCGGGACATCGTGGCCGTCTTCGGCTGGGACGACGACCAGCCGGCGCTGCGCCAGCTGGCCAGCAGTCTCAGCCACGACGTGGCGCGGCGCCGGGAGGACCTCCGGGTCCTCGTCGGAGTGGGCGACCCGGCCGAGGACGCAACGAAGTTGAAGGAGCCGCTGGCGAGATCTCGCGAGACCTGTGCCGTGCTGCGCCGACGTGGTGCCGGTCCGACAGTCGCGTCGTTCGCCGAGGTCGGCACGCACTCTATGCTGTTGGCGCTCCACGACCGGGAGACCCTGCGCCGCTTCGCCGATGACGTGCTCGGCCCGATCCGTGAGCAGGATCGGCAGGCGGGTGCAGAGCTGGAGCGGACCCTGCGCGCCTTCCTCGCCAACGACGGCCAGTGGTCCGTCACCGCCGAAGAGCTGTTTATCCACGTCAACACGCTGCGCAATCGGCTGCAGCGGATCAGTGAGATCTCCGGCCGCGATCTGGGCCGCCTCGACGAGCGGGTCAACCTGTTCCTCGCCATCGAGGCCGACGGCATGTCCTGAGGATCTTGAGTGCGTCGGCGAGTCAGTCTGGGTAGACGTCGAGATCGACGGGGGGCGCCGAGATCCGGCGGGTCGGCAGGGACGCGTCCTTCTCGACGGCTCTGGCCACGTCGCGGCACCGGGCGAAGGCGACGTCCCCACACTCGAGGGCGTATTCAAGGAAGCCGCGCAGGGCGAGGGGGCGCGTCCCGGGCGACCCGACAGGAAAGGATGGATGCAGAGGTTGAACAGCGAGTGGTAGTGACGCATGCCGTCCAGCTCGGCGCGCCACAGCTCAGCCACCTTGACCGGCGACTCGATCACCGATCCGATGTGAGGGGCGGGGAGGAAGGCGTACTGCTCCCAGTCGTCGAGGGACCAGTGCACGGGCAGCTCGACGATCGGCCCGGCCGACGTGGCCAGCCGGTACGGACGGTCGTCGTGCATCAGGGACGAGTCGTAGATCAAGCCGAACTCCCGGATCAGCTCGGGCGTCTGCGCACTGGCTCCCCACATTGCCGCGCGGTGACCGACGATCTCGATGCCCTGCTGCGCAAACACGTTGAGTGCCCGTTCGAAGTCGTGTCGCTCCTCCTCCGCGGTCAGTGACGTGGGAGCGCGATGGCTGTAGGAGTGATGGGCGACCTCATGCCCGCGCTCGACGATGCCGGCAGCCAAGCCCGGCCGGTGCTCGGCCACCCAACCCGGAACGAAGAACGTGGCCGGGACCGAGAGGTCGTCGAGCAGGTCCAAGATGCGGGGCACACCAACGTCCGGCCCGTAGGACTGGTGAGACATCACCATCGGGTGGTCAGCAAACCTGCGGCCCGCCGCGAGTATCGGCGTCTCCGCGTCGACGTCGAAAGTGAGCGTGGCGACCGCCGCGGAGTCTCCGAGCCAGCTGGCCGTCATCGGGCCACGGTAGCCGCGCGATGCGCGCGCGTGTTGCCGATCGTCGCAGCAGGTGTGATGAAGTCATGGTCGAACTCGTCGAGTGCGCGCCCGGAGGCTACACGTCTGGGCAGATCCGGGTTGCCCGGGGCGCCCCGAGCCAGCGACAGCAGATCGGCATGGCCGCCGCTGAGTACGTCGACCGCCCGGCCGAGGTCGTGCATGCCGCCGTTGGCGATGACCGGGAGTCCCGAGACCTCCCTTGCCACCGACGTGATCGTCCGGCCGTCGGCAAACCGCGCGGTCTCGATGAAGTCGCGGCCCTCACTCGCCACGTGCAGGTAGCCGGCCCCGGCGTCGGCGAGCGCCACGAAGATGGTCTCGGCGTCGCCGGCACCTCCCGGCCAGCGGTAGACGAAGTCGTTGACCTTGGTCTGCGAAAGGCGCACCCCCACCACGAAGCCGCTCGGCGCATCAGCGACGACCGCGCCGACGACCTCTGCCGTCAACCGGATGCGGGCAGCGACGTCGCCGCCGTAGTGGTCGCTGCGTCGGTTCGTGTAGGCGGTCAGGAACTGGTCGAGCAGGTATCCGTTGGCACCGTGGATCTCGACCCCGTCGAACCCCGCGCTGCGCGCGTTCGCCGCCGCCGCGACGAAACCCGCCACGGTCTCGGCGAGATCCGCCCGGTTCGCTTCTCGGGGCGTGGGCCGGGATCCTGCGCCGCCGTACTCCTCCAACATTCGTCCCAGCGGCTTCACTGCGGACGGGGCGATGGTGCCGTGGCCGCTGGGGTTGCCCTGCGAAAGGGCGCCCGCGTGCATGAGCTGCGCGATCAGGGGAACGCCGGCCCGGTGAACACCGTCGACCACCGCGCGCCAACCGGCCACGTGGGCCTCGCTGACCAGACCCTTTGGCTGGCACAGGTAGCCCCGGCTGTGCGTGGCATCGGTGTAGGTGCCCTCGACGATCACGAGTCCGAACCCGCCCTCCGCGAACTCTCGGTAGTAGTGAGCCATCTCCGCGGTGGGGGTCCCGTCCGGCTCCGCCGACACTCGCGTCATCGGCGCGACAGCGAGGCGATTGGTCAGCTCCAGCTGGCCGAGCCGGAAGGGGTCGAGTGTGGGATGTGCAGTGGTCGGGGTGATGGTCATCGCAGGGTCTCCCGGGGAGTCGTCGAAACGTGGATGTCGAGGGCGAGCGAGGTGGGTCGCGAGTTGTTGATCTGGGTCAGGTCCCGGGGACAAGCAGCAACGGCGAGGTAGCAGTCCATCAGCGCCTCGAAGGTGATCAGGTCACCCGCGGTCGTGGAAGCCGGCAGCCAGACGAGGTCGCCGCCGTCGTCGACCGGCACGTCCATGAAGACATTGATGGGCTGGGGGACCACGTCCGTCTTCAGGCCGAGCCCGGTCAGCGCCGAGCGAAGGCTTCTCGCACAGGAAGGGTGGCCGGGCGATCCCAACGCCTCATATCGGCGGTCATCACAGGCCGCAACCAGCATGTCGTGACGGCCCGGGGAGGTATCCGCGCGCAGCGCCAAGATCGGGCGGCGTTTGCTCGTGACGAACTCCTCGCCCACGGCCGGGAAGAGCCGGTGCACGTGGGCCCGAGTGTGCGACGCGCTGTGATGTTCCAGCGGGTCGTCGGCCGCGAACGCGAACACGTCGCCGACCTGCCCGCCCTCCGGGTCGACCAAGTCAACCCCGTTGGCCCGCGCGAAGCAGCACGACCCTGCATTCGCGGGCGGGGATCACGTGACGGATCGCGGTAGTGATGTCCATGCTGGAGAGTCAACGTCCCTCAGTTGGGTAGTCCAATAGAGAAAAAGCCACTATCAAGCCTTGCTGACTAGAGATTCACACAGCCTACTCAAAGCGGCCACTCGCCAGCGAGCAGCGCAGAATCTGGGTGTGGCTATGTCCATTGATGGAGGCAGATCGTTGGAGGATCGTGGCTAGTCGTTCTCGAGCTCCAGTGGTTCGCTCTACTCCCGGTTCCACTACCTGTGTCTCACCTGCACACCCTGAGGACACAGACGAGATCGAGAGGAAACCCATGCCCGAGCCGCACTCGTTGCCCGAGGTGCTCAGCGCGAACGTCCATGAGCAACGCTTTCCGGGCGACCTCATCGAGGTCTGCTTCGCCACGGAGGACCTTCAGAGGACGATGGAGGGCATGCTGCGGCTCGGCATCGGTCCGTGGCGCGTATACACGTTCGACGGGTCGACCGTGACCGATCGTGAGTACGGCGGCGAGCCCGCTGACTGGGGGCTCAAGGTCGCCTTCGCGGACGTGGGCGACATCGCCTTCGAGCTCATGCAACCGTTGTACGGCCCCTCGATCATCCGGGAGTTCCTCGACACCAGCGGCGAGGGTGTCCACCACATCGCCTTCGACTGCGGCGAGACCGCGTGGGACAGCCGCGCCGAGGAGTTCGGCCGCCGTGGGTTCCCCTGCTCCCGAGCCGGCCGGTTCATGGACAGCAATGCGTTCGCGTTCTTCGACACCGCTGGTGCCACCACCACCACCACCACCACCACTTTCGAGACCTACACGATCCCGCAGGGCTTTGTGTGGCCCGAGCCTGAGATGTGGTTCCCCGCACCCCCGCCGGTCGGTGAAGCCCCGCCGGTGCGGGAGCAGCGCAACTGACACCTCGTGGCTGTAGTTGAGGGGCCAGGTCCGGTTCGATGACCGGACTGCGAGCCGACGGCGCCACACTGGTCCTGGACGGTCCAAACTGCATCGCTCTCGCGATCCGCCGTGGCTGACCGATGCGTCGCCGCACCGGGATCGTCACGCGGTGATGTCAGCTGGGGCGACTCACGGCGAAGCCCAACCGGGCGTGCCCGGGTAGCCCTCTAGGCTCGCCCGCATGGACATACTGCGCGCCGATGAGAGGACCCTGCTGGAGGGCATGGTCGACCGCCAGCGCGACGAGATCGCCAGCCTGCTCGAACCTCTATCGGAGGACGAGGCGCGGGCCCGGCTGGTGCCTTCGCTGACGACGCCCCCGGGGCTGGTCAAGCACGCCACATTCGTGGAGCGGGTCTGGTTCCACCATCGCGTGGCCGGGGTGCCGAGGGCGGAGCTGGGACTGCCCGACGAGGTCGACGACAGCTTCCAGCTCGTTGAGGAAGACACGGTGGAGACGGTCCGGGCGGCGTACGTCGACGCCTGCGCGCTCGCGCCAGATCGCCGCCGGGCGCGACCCGGACCAAACCTACGCCCGGCATTCCGGCGACGTGACCCTCCGGTTCATCCTTGCCCACCTCGTGCAGGAACTCGCCCGGCACGCGGGGCACGGAGACATTCTGGTTGAGCAGCTCCTCGCCCGGCGCAAGACCTGACGTCGTCGAATGACGATCGCCGAATGGAACTTAGGTTTAGCCGCCGGTGAGGCGACGGCCCGGCGCGGCCGGGCGGGGTCAACTTCGTGACCGGTGTGGGCGGCGCTCACGACGACGCACGCAAGCGCGGCAACTCCGGGGGATAGCTGACGAGATCTCGTAGCGTTAGGCGCATGACTCAGAAACTCGCGTACTTCCTCGTGGACCAAGGTCGCATCGCCGAGGTTGTCGCCGCCCTCACGCGCGAGGGCTTCTCTTCTCAATCCGCTAAGCGCATGGTGCCCGGTGTCTACGCCCCGCGTACGGGAGAGCACCGACGACGAGAGCCGAGCGGCTGAGGTAGTGGAGAGGACGGTGGGCAGCACGGTTCGGCGCGGTCCCGGCGGGAGCCCGGCGACTCACCTTGAGGGCTACCGCGAGGGCCTCTGAGCGGGGAGGCGGCGCCGCTTCCCGCGACGAGTCGCCCTCACGCCGCTAGCGTGGCGGTCAGTGTGAGGGTGACAGCGCCGCTATCGCGGTGGTTGGGTCCTGAGCATCTGATGTCTGGCTCGTAGCGTGGCTGCCGACTTCGGTCTGGCCTTCATGCGTTTTGCCGACATCGGGTGTGACGGACCGGCCGGCGTGACTTGATAGGAGCGTGGCATCGCCCCCACTGAGATGTGTCCGCCGACCGGCCCAACCGTCCCTCTCACAAAGTGAAGGAGGCAACCACCATGGTTGTTGTTGGAGCTGATGTTCACAAGCGGACCCACACGTTCGTCGCTGTCGACGCGGTCGGCAAGCAGATCGGGCAACTCACCGTGCCGGCCACCACGAAGGGCCACGGCAAGGCATTGCGCTGGGCACGGTCGGAGTTCGGCGATGACCTGACCCGGGCGATCGAGGACTGCCGCCACCTCTCAACACCATCGGCCGGGTCCGGATGACCGTGTCGGGCAACCGCCAACTCAACGCAGCGCTGCATCGCATCGCGGTCACCCAGATCAGACTCGAAGGCAGCCTCGGCAAGACCTACTACGAGAAGAAGAAGGCCGAAGGCATGTCAAACCGTGAAGCACTCCGCTGCCTCAAACGACGACTCGCCCGCACCGTCTTCCACCACCTCACAACCGACCATCAGGCACGGACCGGCGCTTGCTTGCCGACTGCGGCTTGACATAGGAGAAACTCATGAGTAACCGCGTACGTCTCGCGCTTTGCGCTCTTGTCCTTGCCCTGCTCGTGCCGCTCGGAGGTAGCCCGGCCGCGGCGGCGCCCGAGTGCACGCCCTACTGCGACGCGACGACGACGCGCATAGCGAACCGGCTTGACGGTCGCGGTCATGACGGTTGGCTCGCGACCGTGCTGGACCAGTACGGCTATGAGGGCCGACGGAACGCCGAGATATCTCGGATCCCGGGCGGACATGGCAAGCGCTACGTCGGGATCATCCACGTTCCGGCGGGCAACGCTGCCGCCGTGCGGCGGGCAATGGGCGGATTCTGGTTCGCTCGAAAGGATCGCGCGTTCGTGCTGCCGCTCGTGACTCAGTACGACACTCAAGGCGGCACCGGCGAGGCCTATCGCACCGCGTCGACGTGGGCGGCGCGGCAGCTCGGCAAGGGCTGGGAAGTGGTCGCGCCTGCGACTGAGCCCGATGCGAACGACGGGGCGGGATCGGCTTCACGGATTGGCTGACGCCTGAGCAACATGCGGGGATCCTCGGAGCATGAGCACCGCTACACGCGTACTAGTGACCTGCCTGATGGCGACCCTCTGCGGCTTCGGTGGAGCCACCGCGAGCTTCTTCGTGTTCCGCGACTCGTTTGCTGGCCCGGCAGGGGGCGCATGGTCCGACTGGTCCGGGCGGACTAACAGGGGAGGCCGGTCCTCCCGGCTCGAGCGGGGGTGTGGACGCGTCCGACTTTGACTTGCTCGTGAGCGCGGTCCGGGCGAACAACGGCACGTTGTTGGAGCACGGGCGCGAGATTGATGCAATCGCTGCCGACGTGGTTGACCTGCAACGGCCGGACCGGATCGACCCGCTCGCGAGCCGTTGCACTCGGACGGTCCAAGCGGTCACGCGGGTCTCGGTCGTGCAGTTGACTGGACAACTGGCAACCCACACCGCGCTCGTTTGCGCGTGGTGACAATGGCTCGGTCAACCTGAAGACAAGTCCGGTCTCCAGACTTAGCGTGAAGCCATGGGACAGGCGAGGGCCCCCGGGCCATCTGTCTGGATAGGCACCCGAGAGGCTGCGAGCCTCCTCGGGTGGTCAGAGAGTCGCGTGCGCAGCCATCGCACGCAACTCGGGGGCCGGAAGGTCAACAACCGGTTGCAATACCGGCGCACCACTGTGGAATCCATCGCCCGCCCTTCACGCGGCCGCCCCACCTCGATGTCGGGGGCGCGTTCCCCGACCCGCGAAGGAGCCCACGCAGCAATCCCTTGCGGCCGGACTCTGGGGGCCCCTTACGGGCTTGGTTGCCGCCACCGTCGCGTGCCTTGCGGGAGCCGTGTGGATCGTGCTCTGGATCGTCGGCCTGTTCATAGGTGAGCCCAACCCCGTGGCGCCGCCCCCCCACTCCCCCGGCAATCGTGCAATGGAGCCCCAGCCCGGATGCGCCATACGAGCAAGGCTTTCGGCCTCACGCGGTCTGTCGCGACGGGACCGTGTCCTACTCCCTCGACAACCGTGGCACCTGCTCGTGGCACGGCGGAGTCGCACGCTGGGTCTACAACGATCCGGGCCGGTGATCGTCGCGTGCGGCGTTTGGTCACAACATTTGTGACATTGCTGTGACACAGGGACATGAGTCCGCCCCCGCCGAGTGAGCCTCGACGCAGGGGGACAACGCAGCAGAATCGGTCGTTATCGGTTGGCCGACTCGAACTCGCTCTGGAACGCGCGACATGTGAATGTCGACGCAATGTGGCAGTGCACTGTCATCGCTTCGCTGCACGCTGGTTGACCGGTTGAGGATCGGCTCCTGTGGAGCGTGCCACAACGGGATCGGCGTGTGGGACATGCCGGCTGCTCTGACAGGCCCTACGGGTGGCTCAGCACGTTGATCACGTGTCCGTCCGGGTCACGGACGAAGAAGCGGCGAACGCCCCACGGTTCGTCGGTCAAAGGGTGAACGATCTCCGCGCCTACGTGGATCGCTGCCGAATAGCAGGCGTCCACGTCGTCCACTTCAATCGAGGCGGCGGGGATCACAGCGGCGGTGGCGTCGTGGGACATGAGGTTGACCCGGGCATTCGCCCGCTCAGGGTCGGCGAGCGTGACGATCCAGCCGTGATCCATGACCGGGAGCAACCCGAGCACGTCGCCGTAGAAGTCCTTGGCTGCGTCCAGCGATGCACTGGCAAGATCTGGAACCACGCGGCGAACACCCATGACACGATCCTTGCCGACCCAGCGCTCGCGCGGCAACCGTCGCCTCTGGAGAGCGTCTCGCACGCGGATCCGCTTGCAGGCATCATCTCAGCGAGCTGGTGGGCACCCCCGTGGGCGGAGGACGGTCGTGCCAGCTTTCGTGGTGCGGCGCCGCGCGCGGTCTCGGCCGTCCGTCAGCCGTCGATGAGCATTGCTTCGAGCAGCGGCCGCAGGGTCGCCCGCTGGTCGTCACTGAGTCGGCGCATCACGGTCGAGCCCTCTGCCACTCTTGCGACCAGCCCGGATCGCAACAGGCGTCCCCGGTCGGTCAGCGTGACCAGCTTGATCCGCCGGTCCTCACTGGGAACCCGCTCGACGAAGTCGCGCGTGGCGAGGCGGTCGGTAAGTCCGGTGATGTTGGAGGCGTCGCACCGCAGGTGATCCGCCAGTTCCCGCATCGGCTGCGGCTGCTCGAGCATCAACACCATCCGCGCCAGCGGTGGGGTCAGCCCCTCCTCAGCGACAACCTCCCGGAAGTCCTCCTGCGCCCGGTCGACGACCCGGAAGAGCAGACGCGTCAATTGGTGGGCCTCGTCGAGTCGCAAGCTCTTGGTCGTCATGACAACAGGGTACTTGATGTCCTCGACCCTTGACTACATCAAGGATCTTTGATTCGATGAAGACATCAATCATTGAACTAGTGAAGGGAATTGCCATGCTCACCACACACGCTGTCACCGACACCACGGCCACAACGCCCGGCGCGGGCCGCGCTGCCCGGCGGGCCGGAGGGCACGCCGCCCTCATCGCAGCAACCGGCAGCCTCGCGCTCTACGCGGCGGCCGGGCTGGCTGGAACCGACTTCCAGATCACGCCGACGGGGGCCGCCCGTGGCACGGACGTCACTGCGGTCTTCGTCCTGATCAGCATCGCGGTCCCCTTGCTGTTGGGGACGCTGCTGCTGCAGCGTTGTCAGGGCGTGCTCGAGCCCGGTCTGCGCTGGCGTGGACGGGACTCGGGCTCGGCATCGTCACGATCGCGACCCCGTTGATGGCCGAGGCCGACACGGGCGCGCGCCCGGCCCTCGCGGTCATGCACGTGGTGACTGGCGCTGCCCGGTGGTACGCCGTCCGCCACAACTCCCCGAAGGAGCAGCATTCGTCATGACCCGCCGGGCGTTCACCGAGGCCGAGCGCGAGTTCCTCGCTGCCCCGCGTGGGCTCGCCCGGATCGCGACCGTCGACCGAACGGGAATGCCGCACGTAGTCCCAACCGGCTGGAAGTTCGACGCCGAGAATGGCGACCTCCTCCTGACCGGCCGCGACGTCGGCGCCACGCAACGCGTCAAGCACCTCGCCGACAAACCCAAGGCAGCCGTCGTCATCGACGGGGTCGACGAGACGGAGGGCTGGAAGCCGTGGGCACTGATTGTGCGTGGAGACGCGACCTACGACGAGGTCATCGGCGCGATCCGGTTGAACCCAACAGCTGTCACCTCCCCGGGGAATCTGACTCCACAGCCCTCGACCTCACGCCGAGCCAGCAAGCCCATGGCCTACCGGCGCTGACGGCACGACTGGCGGAGGAGCTCAGGTGTCTCACAAGCGGATCCTGCGCTGAAGAGATCCGCGGCCCGGTCGTCACCCGTTCAGGGCGACGGGTCCCGTGGGATCGACGCCTCGCGGCTTAGGTTCACCGAAGTCCCGGCGGAAAGACGAGGTTCCGCAGCGGGCGATGCCCACGGGGCGTCCCGGCTTCTCCCGGACAGATACGTGCCAAATACAGTGGGATCGAGGTCCTTGAGACTTTCCAAGACCAGAGTGGCAATCGCAAAGCGAGGATCGCAGCGATCAGCGGCCTCCGGAACTGCAACGACCTTCATTTGGGCTGACACGCCAGCGAGGACGCCGTTGAGTGAGTCCTCAAGCACAATGCATTCGTCGGGTGACGCGCCGAGAGCGGCGGCTGCGCGGAGATAGGCGCCCGGGTGGGGTTTGCCGTGTTCGTCATCCTCGGCTGAAAACACGGCATCGAAAGATCGGTCAAGGCCGGTGCTCGCGAGCGCCTGCCGAATCACCGACTCCGGAGAAGATGACACGACAGCCATCGCCCTCGACGCGCGCATGCCGCGACGGCGTGCGCCGCGCCGGGTCTCAACACCACTCCCTGCAGCCTTCGGCACACGGCGGCAACGATCTTCTGTTCGACGTCGTCGGGGGCGGCCTTCGGACTTTGGCCCGATCGAACCAGTAGGCCACCATGTCCCTTTGGCGCAGCCCGCGTGTTTCCGCCTGCATCTCCTTTGTGAGGTGCAGGCCAAGTGGACCGAACACTTCACGCTTTGCTGCGTCCCAGATCGGCTCGGAGTCAACCAAAAGGCCATCAAGGTCGAACAGGACAACCGGTTGCATAGGTGGATCTTTCGTTGGCGATCACGTGAGGAGAAGAATAGTCAGCCGCTCCCGGAGGGACTGGAGTGCCTCGTCACCAAGGCCGAACTTTGCCCGGACCCTCGACCAGTGCCTATACAGCTGCACGAACGCCTCTTGCGCAATTTCCTCCGACTCGGCCCATCGTGCAGGATGACGAAGACGGTGCGGGAGACCGACGAGTAGGCAGCCCGGAACCACCAGTCGAGCTCCGCGCTGGCTTGGGTCCTCACGTTCCCTCCTTCTTCCCGCACACTCTTCAACAGTCACGCGCCGCTGCAATGTCGCTCCCCCTTGCCCGCTCTGGTAATTGATCACGGCTACTCGGGCGGAGGGCAGTTCCGTCGCGACCCGAATGACCACGCAGTTGGTCAAACGTCGAGAGTCGCGACACGTCCCACAGGCCGATCCTGCACTGGCACGCTCCGCGAGCCGATCCGCCACCAGAACGCACCCAATCCGGCAGATGGATGAGTGCTCGGGTTACGCGCTCGGGAATCGCGGCAGTGGTGCTCCGCGCAGCGTTTCTTCGACGCACCTCAGCCAATCGCTCCAACAGGCTGGGTCATTCGTTCGGTACTGGTCCGCCGCGGGCTCCATTGCTACGAGCATCTCCTGCAGCGAGACGGAGTCCGGGTCGGGCTCTCGCTCCATGTACTGCCACACCATCCGGTAGGCCGCCTCACACGCCTGAGCCGTGGTCAGAGTCTCGTCGGTCGTCACGCAGCCAAGGTAGAGCAGCGCACGACGCCTGCTCATCGACACATCCAACAGTTCCGCAAGCCGAACCGCTCGCGGTGACGGAGCGCCCGTCCGCCGGATGCGGGGCTGACGACGTTCCAGTCGCCGGATGGGGATCCGCCACCGAGACGCACTCAATGCGGCTCAGTGCGTTTTGAACGATGACAGGCAGGCGCGCTATGTCCTTTCCAATTGTTCGCGGACTCGGCTGACGGTTGCCGCGAATTCGTCGTGGGCCTCCTTGGTCAGCCGCCAGATCGGCATCTCAAGCACCACGAGCGGATCACCGCCCTCGATGCCAAGCAACTCGCGGAGCCGCTCAGCTGCTTGCTCTTTGTCGGCTGCGCCCCACACCACGTCGATCACCTCATGCCTGCGCTCCTGCGCGGCCAACACCCACTCCCAATGGGACAGTTGTCGTTGCGCATTCTTTCGCTCGGCTTCGTCCATGCCCCATCATGACCCGCTGGGCGGCCTCTGAGTCGCTCGTTCGCAAAGTCCTGTCATCAAGCATGAGCGGATGCACCGATCGCGGCAGATTGGGTTGCTCATCGACTACAAGCGGCCACGCGCAGAACGACGTCCGAGGATGACCAACGCCGCACAAACGAAGGCGATCCCAGCAGTCAGACCCCAGTCGACCATGTTCCCCGCGACCTCGTGTGTCGCCATGTAGTCGAACACCGCGTTGTCCTCGGTGAACTCAAGCTTCGCCCAGCCCACTGCCAAGACACACGCGGTGGCGGCGCCGACGATCGAGCCCAGCGCGCCAACGACAGCCCATGCTCCCCGTCGAACGGATGCCAGCGAGTACACAGCGGCCATGAGGAACGCCACCGCCTGAATGGTGAAGATGACGAAGAACTTCAACGCGGAGTACTCGATCTCGATCGACATGACCTGAACCTATGGGGCCGGGGAGGTCGTCGCATCAACCTCAACCGAAACTCGCGATCCGCTCGGTAACGCCGATGACCGGAAACGCCGTGGCCTCTCGCGCAGTGGTTGGGCTACCTTCAACCTGACCTTGCACTAGGCGGTGGCTGCACCCCACAGCGCCGCCCAGCACGTGGAGAGGGAGGCTGCCCGTTCGGAGCCGGGCCGGGGTGGGATCAGCTTTCCGGACATGCCGCTGCTGCTGCGCGGAACTGCCGAATTGCGGGCCTTCCGGCGGAGACGCTCTGGCCGGGCGCTGGCCCTTATTGCAGGCGGCGCGCGGCGTGGGTGGTCCATCCTTGGACGATGGACGACGTGGACTATGCCCGGCAGCTGTATGAGATCCTCACGGCGCCTCCCCGATCCGGAGATCTCTCCCGGATACCCGGGCGACGACTGGATCGACCGCGGCGGCGGATTCGGCACCGATGTGAAGGTGACGGCGATCGACGTGGTCCCCGGAGAGTACGGCAATCAACTCGACATCGCCTTCGTGCTTGACCTGCCTGACGATGTGGACGTTCCCCTCGAGGGCTCCCTGCTGCTCCCGCTCGACGCCGAGTGGCGAGAGGTGAGCGGCTACACCGAGCCCGAGGACTACGCGCCTCGCGTCGCTGCGCGGTTGGTGCGCTGTATCCGTGAGCACGTCAGGGCACACGAGCCGTCCCGGGACAGCGACCGTGAGCTGCCCTCCCGTGCCGAACAGCACGCCATGCTGCTGGAGGTCCTCGGCCGCGAGGGTCAGGTCGAGGAGCAGGCCCCAAACCGCTACGTCGTACGGCGACAGCAGCAGGAAGATCTCACTGTCCTCGTGACGCCCGACCAGTGGGAGCGGGTGATCCACAGACACGGCCCTGCAGCGCGCGTGGCTCATCGAGCACTTCGACGAGCTGTTCGGCTCCACCCCTCCGGAGGAGCGCTTCCCCGGTCTTCTGGGACGGTAACTTCACGACCTCGACGCGGGAGAAGCTGCCTCCCGCCAAGAAGCCGTTCCCCCGCTACACGCAGAGACCGGGCGCCGGCTGTCGGAGGCCCGGGCGAGTGGCCGTGACTTCGGCTGGTTCGCCTACACACCCGGGACCCGCGACTGAGCTCCCGCTGGCTGACTCCCCTCCTGTCGACGAGGATGAAGGCGGCGTGAGGCTGGTCGATGCACTGTCCGGGCACCGCGCTGTTGCCCGACCTCGACTGGTGATGACGACAAAATCGTCAGCGCACCTGACGTAGGCAGGGATCTAGCGGTGTGGAACGGTGGCGCGTTGACCGGTTGAGACCGCCGTCGTTTTCGGCCCATCGCCAGTGTGGTTGGGGCAGGTGGATCACCGATCGAGCGGCAGTCGAGTGCGTCCGCAGGTTGACGCTGATCATGCAGAGATATTGTGCACAACAATTATGCACGGGTATTGTGCAGGCATGTCTGATTCCCTTCGTCTCGACGCAGCCTCTGTTCGGGTTCTGGCGCATCCGCTTCGCTCTCGACTGTTGAGCGCACTCCGACGCGGAGGACCTGCGACGGCGACTGCCTTGGCCCCGGAGCTGGAGACCAACACCGGGGCGACCAGCTATCACCTGCGCAAGCTCGCATCCGTCGGTCTGGTCGTGGATACAGAGCAGGGAGAGGGAAAGCGTCGCGTGTGGCGGGCGGCAACCTCCAGCCACTCCCGGGAGGCCAGTGACTTCGCCGGCGACGAGGACGCGACGACGGCTTTGAACTGGTTGATGCGTGACTATCTGGCGCAGTTGGTGACGAGGTACCAGCAGTGGCTGGATGTGGAGGACACCGGCCCGCGCAGTGGCGGGACGCATCGAGTCTCGATGATGACGTGCTGGAGCTCACCGCCGAGCAGTTGCGTGCTTTGCGGTCGGAGATCCGGGCGGTGATCGAGCGCTACCGGGTGGTCGGCGTCGGCGACCCGTCGGCGCGACCGGTCGCCCTGCACCACGTGGCCTACCCGCGAGACCTGCGGCTCGACCGGTGACACCAGAGCATCTCGGACCGGCCGAGGCCCGTCGCGCCTTCCTTCTGCTGACCTTCACCCGCTGGTTCCCGGTGGGCCTGACGGTCGCGGGCGATCTTGGTGCTCTACCAGCTGGACCAGGGGCCTGAGCGTCCCGCAGGCGTTGACCGTGAGCGCGATTGGGGGCGGGGTGGTGCTGGTGCTCGAGCTGCCGACGAGCAGCTTCTCCGACGGGTTCGGGCGGCGGCCGGTCTATCTTGCCGCCGCCATCGTCAACGTGTCCGCGGCCTGCGTCTACCCGGTCGCCGACACCTTCTGGATGTTCGCCGTCGGCGCCTGCTTGATGGGCACCTTCCGAGCCTTGGACTCCGGGCCGCTGGAAGCTTGGTACGTCGACACCGTCCATCTCAGCGATCCGGGCGCGGACGTCGATGCGGCGCTCGCGCGGCAAGGCGTGGTGCTTGGTACGGCGGTTGCCTCGGGCGCACTCGTCTCGGGCGGTCTGGTCTGGTGGCACCCGCTCACCGCGATGTCGGCCCTGACCCTGCCCATCGCGGTGTTCGCGGTGCTCAACGTGGTCCACCTCCTCGCCGTTGTGATCCTCATGCGGGAACCGCTTGGAGCGGCGGCCGCGGGCGGCGCGCGACGGGCATTGAGGTCCGTGCGGCAGGCACCCGATGTGGTGCTCGACGGGCTGGTCCTGCTGCGCGGCAACCGGGTTCTGCGGGGCTTGGTGTTGGTCGAGGTCTTCTGGTCGATCGCAATGGTCGTCTTCGAGCAGTTCCAACCGATCCGGCTGGGTGAGCTCCTCGGGGACGAAGCCCGCGCCGGGACGTGGATGGGCCCCGTCGCGGCGAGCGGGTGGGCGGTCTTCGCGCTCGGCGCCGGACTCGCCGGACATACCTCCCGGCGCATCGGCGTGGCCTGGGGCCGCCATTCTCGCCCGACTCCTCAACAGCCTCGGTGCGATCACCATGGGCCTCGTGGCCGGACCGACCGTTCTGGTCGTTGCCTACCCGGCCACCTACGCGATGCACGGCGCTGCCGGCCCGATGCACGGCGCCCTCCTTCACCGCGAAGCCTCAAAGCACAACCGAGCCACCCTCCTGTCGATGAACTCGATGACCGGCTCCGCAGCCTTCGCGCTCACCGCGCCACTCCTCGGCCTCCTAGCCGTCTCCACCTCCAACCAGACAGCCATGGTGACTGCCGGGATCATCAGCCCGGCCGGCGCGGTCTGCTACCTGCCCGCCCTGCGTGAAGAACGCTCTCACCGGCGTTCGCGACCCGAAGCCGCCGAAATGACGTGAGGCGCGAATGCCCGACCATCTGGCCATGAGCGGTTGTTGTGCGCGTCCCGGGCGCGGGCGACGGCGGCCGGCGGGACGTTGCCGCCACGCAGTTAAAGAGGTCCGACAACCGAATACAACTGGTTCTTTTCGGCTGTGTGTGAGAGTCGGCCGGGAGCCTTCGACACCCGCTTTATGTACGATCCGGCGAGTGGCGAGCGAAGACCCATGGGTCAGGCTGATCTCGGACTATGAGGAAGGCCGAGCTCGGGGGGACTCACTCGATCGCCTGCTTGACGGAGCGGTGCTCGCTCCCATAACCGCGGGGTCTAAGCGCTCGGTCTCTGCCTCGGCGATCCGGCATGTCCTCTTCGACGCTGACGGGGTTCTGCAGATCGTCCCGGGCGGCTTGGACGCCGCAATGGAGCCCTACCTCGGCGACCGGGCGCGGGAGTTCCTGCACCGGGCGTGGAGGGACGAACTCCCGACCTTGGCCGGCGAAGGCGCCTATCTGCCAATGCTCGCCGCGACGCTCGTTGAGTACGGCGTGACCGAGCCGGTCGACGTCTTCTGCCGCGACGTGTGGCACCGAATCGAGCGGATCGAGGAGTCGTTCGCGGTGGTTGAAGCGTTGCGTCGTAACGGGTACGGCGTCCACACGGGCACCAACCCGGGAGCACCATCGGGGCGGCCACATGCGCACGGTGCTCGAGTATGACGATGTCTTCGACATCAGCTGCTACTCCTACGACCTCGGAGTCGCCAAACCCGACCCTGCCTTCTTCACCGAGGCCGCTCGCCGGATTGGTGCCGCGCCGTCGACGATCCTGTTCGTCGACGACAGCGTCAGGAACGTCGAGGGCGCGCTGGTGGCAGGCCTCCGGGCCGTGGTCTGGGACGTCGAACAGGGTCACGACGCCCTCGTCGGATTGCTCGCAGGATATGGAGTCGACGCTCGGCTGACGGCCTGAGCCCGCAGACATGGCCGGACGTCCCCTTCGGCGATCCGTTTGCGGGAACGAGCGAATCGGTTCTGCTGTCGGTCCGGATGGCAGAGTGCGGCCTATGAGCGACCACATCGCAGAGGGCGTGGCCGGGCCGGAGTCCGGCCTGACCGACGACGACTTCGCGCCCGCTCCGGGCGGACGACGACCGCCCACGCATCCCGCGCGTTGCCGCGGAGCGTGAGGCGCTCGTGGCGTACCCGGAGTACTACCGGGCGACCGTGGCGATGAAGTGCGTCGGTCTAACCCCGGAGCAGGCTCGGGCCCGGTCCATGCCGCCGTCCACACTGTCACTTCATGGCTTGGTCCGACACCTCGCTGGCGTGGAACGCTGGTGGTTTCAGCAGAACTTCGAGCGCCGCGACGTGCCGCTTCTCTTCCTCACCGCAGACAACCCCGACCTCGACTTCGACCCACCCTCGGACGCCGACTTCGCTGCCGACCCGGAGGCTTGGCGCGCGGAGTGTGTGGTCTCCCGCGAGATCGTCGCTGCTCACGACTTCGATGACACTGCGCGGCCGCTGGATTGGTACGAGGACGTCGATCTTCGTTGGCTGGTGCTCCGGATGATCACCGAGTACGCCCAGCACTGCGGGCACCTCGATCTCCTTCGCGAGGGTGTTGACGGGAGGACCGGCGCATGAATTGCGTTGCGGAACGCTGAGAAGACGCCCTCGCCGTGCTGGCTGCGAGCGTCGGCGGCGGATACGGCACAGCCGTGCCGCTCGCGGATCCCCATTCGGGACGGCCCGATGTGTTGTCGCCAGTTGCGGCGGTCGCCGACCGTCAGAGCATGCCCACCTCGATGAGGCGGTGCTTGATCGCATAGGTGACAGCCGTGGTTCGTGAGTCCACGTCGAGCTTGGTGAAGATGTTGGCCACGTGGCGGTGGACCGTGCGCTCGCTGAGGTGCAGCTCGCTGGCGATCGCACGGTTGGGCCGGCCCTTGGCGATGAGGCGGAGGACTTCGATCTCGCGCAAGGTCAGGACGTGGGTGCTCGAGGTGGCGTCACCGGGAGAGACGATCGCGTCGAGTCGAGCGAGATCCGGCAGCGCACCGAGCCGAGTGAACGTCTCCCCGGCCGCAGCGAACTCGATCCGAGCGCCGTCCTCGTCGTCGAGTGCCCGGCAGGCCTGCCCGATCAGGACGTTCAGGGTGGCCACTTCGTACGGAGTCTCCTGCTCCTGCCGGGCACCGACGGCTCGCCTCAGGAATGGCAACGCCCGTCCGGGGTCGTCCTCGGCGAGCGCCAGCGCGCCCCTGATGGTGGCCGTCTCGGCCTCGACGGCGGGCGTCGCGTACTCGCCCGCGATCTCCTCGAACTCGGCCACGGCCTCCCGGGCGGCCTCGGTCTTGCCTGCCTCGAGGTAGATGGTGACCGCCGCCTTCAACAGATCCAGCCGATCGACCTTCGAGACCACTTCGGTGAGAGCCCGGCGGACACCGGCCGATGCCGCGTCGACCTCTCCGTTGGCAAGCCTGAGGAGCGCCAGCCCGGGCTGCGTCGCGCAGCCGTGCTCGGCCGCGCGGAGGTACGCGGCTTCGGCGGCCTCCCGCTCGCCACGGAGCCGCCGGACCTCTCCGAGCTGGTAGAACGCGTGCCCGCAGATCCAGCCGGCGTAGCCGTCGAGGTCGCCACAGACCTCGGCGATCTCCTCGAGAGCGTCCGCCCGTGCACCGTCGAGGCACATCAACCCGGGAGCGATAGATACGACAGTTCCCGAGGTACGCACCGCCCAGACTGCTCAACGAGTCGAGCCATCCGGCCATCGACCGGCTCCACGCCCGAGCGCGGGTGAAGTCCCGAGCCAAGCAGGACCCCCTGACCCCAGCGCAGTAGACCCACGGCGTGACCCGGGGCGACAGGCACTGCCGCCGAAGGATCGACATCGCCTCCTCCAGACGATCCAGCCCCTCGCTGAGCCGTCCCTCCTCGATCAGGGTCTGTCCCCACATGCACAGCGCCCACGGAACCACCTCACCCTGACCGTCCCGGACAACCTTGCCGAGAAGTTCTCCCGCGCGAGTGTGGTCGCCCATCGCTGCATGCCACATCGCTTTCGGGACACGTCAGCCGGGGGCTGGAGGCGGCCGCAGCGCCAAGCACACGGGTGGCCTGCTGGAGCCAGCCGCCCGCCTCGACGACCTGATTGCTGTTCACCGGGACCCACCACAGCCAGAAGGCGACCTCGGCCGCCTCGTCGAGCTCGTCCGCCCGGACCCGCAGATCGAAGACCCTGTGGAGGAGGACGACAGCCTCATCGCCGCGAGCGGAGACACGGGCCGCCTCGGCGTACGACGCCGAGTCCTCGACGGCGAGCGGCTCGGCGGCGTCAGCGGCAGCGTACTCCGCGCACGCCTCCTCCCAGCGAGAGGCCAGATGGAGTTCCCGAGCTCGGTTCAGGTGAGTCATTGCGACGGGTTCCATTCCTTCAGCATCACCGAGACGGCCGGCCCGTGGGTAGGAATACCCATCGCCGGTCCGGAGAGGTTGGCAGGCGATGCCGATCCGGAGCGTGGCCGACTCGAACCAGTCTCGAGTTATTGGCCCGCTGTCGCGGGAACACGCATCGAGGAGACTGTCATGAACGAGATCGACGTGAACGGCGTCCGACTGGCCTACGACGTGCAGGGTGAGGGGAGCCGCTGCTGGTCATCCACGGCGGCTTCTGGGCAGACGTGCTGAGGCCGCTGGCCGGGCAGCCGGCGCTGGACCGGTACCGCCGGATCCAGTACCACCGGCGCGGCTACGGCGAGAGCAGCGGGCCGGCGGAGGGCTTCGACGCCCAAGCGGCGGACGCGGTGGCGTTGCTCGACCTCCTCGGGGTCGATGCCGCACACGTGGTGGGTCATTCCGAGGGCGCGATGATCGGGCTGGCGCTGGCAGCCGCTCACCCCGAGCGGGTGCGGTCGCTCAGCCTCCTCGGAACCGCTCGCCCCGACCGGCTGGCTCGCGACGAACGGTTTCGGTGAGGTGCTGGAGATGTTCGGCGCGGTGGCCGAGGCCTCGATCGGTCGCTACCGGGCCGGCGACCCCGAGGGCGCGACCGACGTGATCTTCGCCGAGACGATCCCTGACTGGCGCGAAAACGTCGAGACGGCGTCGCCCGGCGGGTTGGCGAAGGCCGACTGGGCGACGTTCTACGAGACCGAGTTCGCCGGCGTCGGCGAGTGGCAGTTCGGTCCAGAGCAGGCGGCCGTCATTGACTGCCCGGTCCTCTCCCCGGAAGGCCGACCGGGAGAACCCGCTCGCTGCTGCCGGACGGGCATTCCTCCACGACCTCTTCGCACGTTGTGAGGACACCGACCTGACCGACGCCACCCACTTCTCGCCCTTCGTCCGGCCCGCAGAGGTGGCTGAGCAGGTCGCGACGTTCCTCGCCCGCCAAACGGCCGTCCGCACCTGATCAGCGATACCCCGCGAGCGTGCGGCCGCCACCGCGAGGCCCGCCAGTCGATCCTGATGTGGGAGCCGAGCCGTCGGGTTCAGGGCAAGAGGTCCCAGTACTGCTTGCGGGCTGGCATGGCGTGGATGACCATTTCGTCGCCGCTCTCGAAGACAAGAACGACGTTCTCGAGCAGATGCGCTTGGTTGTCGAATCCGAGCCGCAGCTGCTGGTGCGGCCAGTCCTCGTTGTCAATCGGTTCGACCCAGAGCGGCCAGTCGGCTGCCTGAACTGCGTCCTCTGGGAGTACCCCGTGTTTGAGTGCGCTGTCGTGGACCTTCACGCCGCAGAGCCGGCGAGCGCCCTGCGGATTGCTTCGGATCTCGAGATGTGTTCTCGCTCGGCGATTGCGTCGACCGCGGCGAGCTCCTCAGCTGTGAGGCGTACTGCAACGACCTGCATCGGCTCGGCGCCACGTCCGGGCCGACCGCGCCTGCGGCGCTTCATCTCCTCGACGTCGTAGCCAGTTTCGGCCTCGTCCGCCCATTGCTGGATCTGCTCCTCACTGACCATAAGCAGAATCGTATTACGAAAAGCGGATCCGCGGAAGCAGCTGCCAGCCACGGTACTTGCGGACCGGGAAAGAAGGGCAGTCGCTGATGGGGTCGGGTTTCGGCCCGACGCCCGAGCCGACCACGTCCCGCGGCACGGCCAGGCCAACCCCTTTGGGAGGTGCGTCATGAGCGCACTACTTGTCGGGTACGCCCGATGCTCCACCGATGCACAAGACCTCACTGCGCAACGCGGCGCCCTGCTCGGCCTCGATGTCGAGGCCGAGCGCATCTACGTCGACCACGGCCTGACCGGCACCAACCGTGAGCGACCGGGCCTGCGCGAAGCTCTCGCCGCCTGCCGAGCCGGCGACACCCCGGTGGTCACCAAGCTCGACCGCCTCGCCCGGTCGCTTCCCGACGCCCGAGCGATCGCGGAAGAACTCACCTCTCGACAGATCAGCCTGAGCCTCGGCGGGTCGGTCTACGACCCCACCGATGCCGTCGGACGACTGCTGTTCAACGTCTTGGCCATGGTCGCGGAGTTCGAGTCCGACCTGATCCGGCTCCGCACCGTCGAAGGCATGAAAATCGCCAAGGCCACAGGCCGACTGAAGGGCAAGCAGCCCAAACTCAGCCGGAAGCAAGAGGCGCACCTGGTGTCCCCCGGGTCCACAGCGGTGAATACAGCACCCTCGAGGTCGCCGAACTCTTCGGCGTCGGCCGCTCCACCGTCTACCGGGCCATCCAGCGCCAACGCCCGGCGGCGAAGGCAGAACTCATCGTCGCCTCGACAAGTCGCTGACGGCGACTCGCCGGCGTCCCGCAACCGACACCCTCGCGGGACGTTGGCGAGCGACGCCCCTGCGGGGGCCGACCACCGATAACAGCGCCCCGATAGCGGATCGGCAACCGGAATGCTGTGGCCACATACCCGGCTAGGGTCGCGTGGATGAAGTTCGTGAGTGCCACCAGTCCCGGTCACGGTCGGCCGAATGAAGACTTCGTCGGCGATGTGCCCGGCGCCGCGGTGCTGCTCGACGGCGCTGGAATCCCCGGCTCCGAGGCGATCTGTCGCCACGGAGTGGCGTGGTACTCGCACACTCTCGGTGCGACCCTTCTCACGCGGCTGGCTCGCGATGGCAGGACAGAGACCTGGTCGCGGCTCTGGCCGATTCGATCGACGAGGTGGCCGGACAGCATCGCCACACCTGCGACATCGCGAACCCCAGCAGCCCGCAATCAACCGTTGCGATGGTCCGATTCGAGGGCGATCGCATGGATTTCTTGGTGCTCGCCGACGTGTATGTCGTTCTCGACATGGTCGACGCACAGCCCTGTGTAATCACCGACACCCGCGAGGTCAACGTGCGCCGCGAATGCACGGCCGCCCTGCACGGGGTCCCGGCAGGAACCCTCGAGTACGACCAGACGAAGCAGTCGGTTATTGACGCGCTACGGGCTCGGCGCAATCAGCCGGGCGGATATATTGGATCGCCAAGGACGATCCACGCGCGGCGATGGAGGCCGTCACCGGCAGCGTGCCTATTGAGCAATTCAGCGGCGCCGCTCTTCTCAGCAACGGAGCCAGTCGGATCGTGGACCCCTACCAACTCTCCGAGTGGCCGACCGTTCTACAGGTGATAAGCACGCGTGGCCCACACGAAGTCCTGCGACGAATCCGCGAAGCAGAAGCGGAGGACGCCGGCTCACTTCAAAGCTTTGACAACCCCGACGACGCGACGGTCGCCTACTGCGACCCTGTTGAACCTCAGCCCATCCGCGAGTGACCTGAACCGCTTCATCTACACCCAGACAATCGGCCAGCCGACGCCGCCGAACACGAACGCGCGGCCACGCCGCGGGAGGTCGCGCCTTCTCGTCCCATGGGTTGTCGAACTCATCGTTGTCCGCTCGAGGATCCTGCACTGGCGCGCTCCGCGAGCCGATCGGCTTCCGGCGCGCGCCCAACCGAAAACGACCGTTAGCGGAGCGTCGCCGTAGTGCGATGTGCCGAGACCTTCGCGGGCAGGCAGGCCTTCATTCTCCTCCGCCCCGTGCCATCGCGGTCGCATCCGGACCATACCGGCGCAGTGCTAGACGTCTCGGCTAGGGGCTACCAGACCGCGACGCGGAATCGCTGAGCTTTGGCTGGTGACCGCGTGCAGCCGCACCGCTCGCCGTCACTGCGTCGCAGCTACCCGAGCCAGCCGCTCAAAATTTCCGCACCCACAAACGATCCCAGTGAGACCACTGGCGTCCGGGAACGATGGGCATCATTCAGACCTTGACACAACGACGAGCGCAGAGGACATTGCTCACTAGGTCATCAGATATCGCATTACTCGGGGGATGAACAGATGCGGACTTTCATTGTAGGGCTCATTGCGGCGGCACTTGCTTCGATTCTTTTGGTCGGCCCCTCAGTGGCGGCGCCAAGATCAGGTTTGTCGGCCACTGACGACCCTCGCCTCCCTGGAACCACTTCCGCCGTGCTTCTCGCTCGAAGTGGTTCGAGTCTCGAATACGGATGTCCAAGTCCGCAAGTTTTCGGGGAGCAGCGACCTGCCACCGGGAGAGGCATATGGAACTTGGGGCTTTACGGTCGTCTATTCCGATGGCAGCACCGGCGACAGCAATAACTGGCTCAACTACTCTGTCTCGGGGAACTTTGGGCACACCGTCAGAGCCCCACGGGGGACCAAGGTCCGCGTGTGGGTCAACCACGACGGCAACCGCGTTTGCTTCTCCGCAGTCAGTGTCTAGCTCTCCTCCCGCCCCACCGTTATCACCTCGCCCCTACTACGGAGCGGCGACAGCCACAGGGCGCATGCGCGTGGAGTACTGGAACCCGCCGCCTGCGATCGGGGATCTTGAGGAGGTCGCAGTCGGCACTTGGGAGGTCGGCGAGGCTCCGGTCGTCATGGTGCACACAAGGCTCTTGCCCTACAAGCTCTCGGGACCTGGCCCGACCCAGCTGGAACTGTTGATTGTGTTGGGCCTGCTGTCTGTGAGTCAGGGGACGCGGAAGTCGTGGGCGCGAGAGTTCAGTCGCAACCAGTGCGACTGGCGCCAAGCGGAACAAGAATTGGTACGACGAGCGATTGCGCACGCGCCGCCGTGGCAGGCCGGAAATTTGATGGTCGAAGGCGCTCGCGTCGAGACGTTGACGCTGTCCGGCAGGTCTGAGCGCCTCATAGTCTCAGTCGACTCAAGTTGCGCGATCGTCGTGACCGATCGCCGGCCTACTCCTGCTCTCGAGCTTGAGCTGATTGACGCACGACCAGAAGGCCAATGACAACCTGCCGTGCGTCTGTCGCGCCGCACGGGCTCGGCCGCAGGTGGTGCCTGCCTCCAGATCGTTTTCAGGGACCGCAGCCCACAGCCCGCAATTCACCGTTAACGGTCAGTCCCCGAGGAGCCCTCAGGCGTGACGCGCGTTTGCGCTTATGTTGGCTCGACCTTCAACGGTCCCGCATCGTTCCCCCAGCACCGAAGTCACCCTGCCCCGCTCACCACGGCCGTTTCCTGAGGCTCGGTGTCTCCTTGGCGACATTCGTCGGTACCGGGCACCGTGATGTCACTGTGGTAGATGTACCCACCGCTCGCGGTCATCTTGCTCCCCAGCGCAAACCGCCCGACCCCTTCGATGATCACGTGACGCTTGGTGGCAACCGAGCCAGCCGGGGCGATGAGCAGGAACTTACCGACGCGGACACACCCGCCCGGTCCGACATTGAGCCTTCCCTCAATCAGCGCCTCGAAGTTGCCGTCCGACTCGTCGCTCGCGGGACGGGTCAACAGCGTGATGGCCGGGTCTGCGGACGGAGCCACCTTCTCAGGTCCCGTCGAGGTGCCGGGACTAGTCGCACAGGCACTCAAGCCGACGGTCACGACCAGAGTCCCGATCACGAGCCTTAAGAGGTTCATCATCATGAGACGTCTAGGCGTGCCATGCGGTTTCAGCCTCCCTGAACGACATAGGCGTCCAGGGAACCCACCCGTGAGATTCGCGTGAAGAAGCTGTGCTCGTCGTCAATGGCTCCAGCATGGATTCCCTGGGCGATCCCGCCATCGAACCAAGGACCGCCGCTGTCGCCGCCCGAAGAGATGTCGTTCCACGTCACGTCAAGGCCACACCTTTGGACACCAGTGAGGGTCTGGCACGTATCCGTTGCAAGGACGAAATCGCACCCACGACCATACGTGCGCCCGTAGTGACATATGTGCCGTTGACGCCCGCGTTCGCCACCTGCGTAACAGTCTGATTGCCGAAGCCGTTGTAGAAGGACGCGCTTGCGAAGTGACCGGCCTTGACTCGGTGCCATTGGATGTCGGTTGTACGAGACGGCAGGACGTATGCCGGCGCCAATACCGTCGAGTCGCCGTTGTACATCAACGTGTCGCCGCAATGGTCCGCAGTCAGCACTCCGAGGTTTCCGTTCCGGCTGGCCGTGAAGTCAGTCGTGCATAAATTACCAGCAAAATTTCCACCCCTGACAGTAGCTTCGAGAACCGGCACCGCTCCAGAGGACTCCTCCAGCGTGACAGGAACCGGAAGGTAGCCATCACGGGTTGCCGACTGAAGTGCCTCTTCGAGGGTCCCGGCAACTGCATCCGCGCTAGCCCGGGGCGCGGGCCAATAGGTGAGTGTCATCGATTGCGTGGCGGAGTCGTACGCGGCACCGGCAGCGGCCACCGACTCAGGATTACGTAACACAGATCCGGTGAGGGCTTCGGCCATGTCAGCGAGTTCTTGTGACCCAGCGGCCGCCCCATAGTCGACAGTGACGTTGACAGGCAGTGCTTCCAGTTGGGAGACGAGCTCCGGGCTCGGCTCGCCGGTGATTTGTATCCGGGCCCCGTCTTCAAGGGAAACGCCGTAGCGCACAAACGTCGCTGGATCCAGCATCTCGAGACTATTGGCGACCCCGGTCAAGTGAGTAACGCGGCCATAAGCCTTCCTCAACTCGGCGGTGTCGAGGCTACGAGCTTTACTTACTGCCAGCAGATCCTTTCGCTCGCCTTCTGCCCGAGCGGCGGCGGTGGCGTTAGACGACTGCACCACCCGCTTACCACGCGGCCCTCGGTTCTCTCGCACAGGAGGAATCTCGACTTGTGTCGATCCCACGACAGTGTCCGAGTCGCTGGGTAGCGCCTCCGCACTACCCATAACACTCGTCGTGATGGCCAGCGCAACCATGCCAGCTGCGGCCCCGAATTTTCCACAAATCGACATTGCCAGAGACCCCCGAGTTTAAGGCTTGAATTGCCGACGTTGGCGCGTGCGCCTACCACGGCACGGACTAGCACGCTCTCACGCAAACACGGGAGTCGACATAGTCATTTCGGACTAGCCCGGATCGTTCACGAGGTAGCGGCCTGATCGGCGCGTAGAAACACGGAAGTGCCTACCCAGCAGGGGAAACTTGGGTTTACGACGACTCAAGATCTCCAACGTGGAAGGCACTCCGTAGGTGAAGCGTACTTCGTGGTCTGCTGGCTTGTCCGTATCTGCCGATGGTGTCGGCGTGGTGGCTCACGCGGGCAGTGTCGGGCTCCGTCTTCTGGCCGATCGGACCGGCCTCACGACCGAGTTGTCGAAGGCGATGGTGCGGCGCTCGTTCTCCCCGGTCCACGACCGCGGTCGGGTCCCGGTCGATGTCGCGGTGATGCTTGCCGATGGTGGTGAGGCGATCGCTGATATCGACGTGCTGCGCCACCGGGCTCCAGTTCTCGGCCCGGTCGCGTCGCCCCCGACGGTGTGGCGGACCCCGGACGAGGTCACGCCGGGCCGGTTGAAGAAGATCGCCACCGCGCGTGCCCGCGCCCGGCGCCACGTTTGGGCACAGCTGCCCGGCGGGTTGCCCGCGTCCCGGGTTGCCGGGACCGACCTCGGCGCGACGGTCGTGCTCGACATCGACGCCACCATCGTGGTCGCACACTCCGAGAAAGAGAACGCTTCGCCCACGTTCAAGAAGACCTTCGGCTTCCACCCGCTCGGCGTGTGGTGCGACAACAGCCAAGAGTTCCCGGCCGCGCAACTGCGGACCGGGAAGGCCGGTTCGAACACCGCCGCCGACCACATCACGGTCCTCACCGACGCGATCGCCCAGATCCCGGTCGCGTATCGCAAAGACCTGCTGATCCGCGCCGACGGTGCAGGTTCCTCCCACAAGCTCCTGGACTGGCTGACCGAACAAGGCAAGATCCGTGGCCGCCGGGTTGAGTACTCCGTGGGGTTCGCGGTCACCGAGAAGATCCACGACGCCATCAAGCTCGTCCCCAAGGACGTCTGGACGGCCGCGTCCGATGCCGACGGCGGCGTCCGTGAGGGCGGCGACGTCGCGGAACTGACCGGGCTGCTCGACCTGTCCAGTTGGCCCGCGGGGATGCGGATCATCGTGCGCCGCGAACGCCCCCCACCCCGGCGCCCAACTCTCGTTGTTCGAAGAGCGTGACGGCTGGCGCTACCAGACGATCGCCACCAACACCCCCGTCCAGCCCGGCGTGCAGCTGGCGTTCCTCGAAGCCCGGCATCGTGCTCACGCTCGAGTCGAGGACCGGATCCGGCACGCCAAGGACACCGGCCCGGGGCGGTTCCCGTCGAGGGAGTTCAAGATCAACCGGGCCCGGCTGACCGCGGTGATGATCGCCGCCGACCTCGTCGCGTGGACCCGCATGCTCGCCCTTGTCGGCGACGCCGAGATCCTCGCAGGCTGTGAACCCAAAGCGTTGCGCTACCGCTTCCTCCACGTCCCGGCCCGACTCACCCACGGCGCCCGCCGAAGACGGCTCCGGGTTCCCAAGTCCCGGCCGTGGGCGACCGTGATCGTCGCGATCTTCGCGAACATCGCAGCGATTCCACCACCAGCCTGACCCGCCCGTCCGCCACGAGATCACGACCCGGAGACCCGCAGCCCGGCAGCGCCAGCCGGCTCAGCGTCGTACCCGCAGACGACCACCGGCTCACCTCAGACCGCGGCGACGTCGTCACTGCCGTCATGAATCACCGGGGCTAGTGGCCCCTTCGAGGTTATGAAATCGGGGTCTACCGAAAATGACCGTTAGTGATGCAGACCTGCGGTCGCGGCCTGCGCCGGCGGCCTCACGTATCCCGTTGGCCGCTGCTGGCCCCCGCCTCGTGGCACAGGAAGAGCAGATCCCGAAGTCGTAGGACGCGACGCAAGCCCTACAGCTCGATCACTCTCCGGCCGAAGAAGTACGTGACGGGCGGCACCGCGCCACCCCCAAGGACAGGAGCACCCCATGGACAGGAAGCACAAGGGCACGAGGAACGGGCACTGGAAGCCGCTGGCGGCCCAGGTCCGGCCGGTGGTACGACTGGTGGCCGCGCCGAGGCACGCGGACAAGATCCCGGACTGGGCCCTACCCCCGGATCTTGGACACGGGGTGTGATTACGCGGCGGTTGGCAGCGTAGCGGTGTAGCCGGTCTCGTAGTCGATCGGCGACTGGTAGCGGCACCGGGAGTGGCGTCGCTTGGTGTTGTAGCGGGTCAGCCACCTGAAGACCTGTCGCCGGCAGGCGAGCTCGTCGGGCCAGACCCGTTCGTCTTGGAGGACCTCTCGCTTCAGTGCGGCGTTGAACGATTCTGCGAGCGCGTTATCGGCCGACGAGCCGATGGCGCCCATGGACTGGGTGACGCCGAGCTTCTTGCAGAGCTTGGCGTAGTCCTTGGATGTGTAGACGGACCCATGGTCGCTGTGGAAGATCGCGCCGGCCGGGGTGCCGCGGGTCACAGCAGCTGCCTTGAGTGCGTCCTCGACGAGGCTGGTGCGCATGTGGTCCGCGACCGCCCAGCCGGCAAGGCGACTGCTGTAGCAGTCGATGACCGTGGCCAGTACAGGTTGGTCCCGTCGGCGAGCGGGAGATAGGTGATATCGCCGACATAGCGCTGGTTCGGCGCCGGCGCGGTGAAGTCGCGCTGGAGCAGATCGGGAACCTTCACGCCCGACTGGTCGGGGATCGACATCCGGTGATTGTCCGGAAGGGGGTGAGGCCAGCCCGGTCGTTCGTGAGAGGTTGCCCCGAAGATGTCTGTGGCGCTTCACTCGCGCGGTGATATCGTAGGAGTGATATCGGAGGTGGTCGAAATGGAACAGATCCTGATCCGTAACCTACCCGCGGGAACGAAGGCCGCGCTTCGGGCACGTGCGAAGCAGCGTCACCGATCGCTGGAGGCAGAGGCGCGCGACATGCTCACCCGGGCGTTGGAGGGCGAGCCGCTCACGATCGTCGAACTCTTGGGTACGGACGAGGGTGCCGACATCGAGTTCGAACCCGAGCGTCTGGGTCTGACGGCTCGCTCAGCGCAGCTGTGAAGTACCTCCCGGACACAAACGTGGTGTCCGCGCTGCGGGTCCGAGGCCGCAACCGGCCCGTCGAGTTGTGGGCGGCGTCGATCCCCGTCGGCGATCAGTTCGTCTCAGCATTCACCATCGCGGAGATCGAGCGGGGAGTAATGGGCAAGGAGCGATCCGACGCTGCGCAAGGAGCGATTCTGCGTCGGTGGCTGGAGGATCACGTGTTGCCGACGTTCGCAGATCGGGTCGTGCCGTTCGACCTGTCGGCGGCCCGGGTCCTCGCGGGTTACCGGGTGCCCGAGCACGCCCCTTACGACGACGCGCTGATAGCCGCGGTCGCAGAGTCTGCGGAGATGACCGTCGCGACGCGGAACACCAAACACTTCGAACCCCTCGGCGTGCCGTGCCTCAATCCATGGGACACCACAGCTCCCACGCATTAGCCCGCCGCTGGCCGATCCCGCACCGGGTCGCTCCGCGTGCCGATCCGGTTGCGGTGACCGTCCGGCCCCGCGTCCCGTGCAGTGCGGAGCGAACTGGGTCAGGTCAGCGCTTCTGCACGAACTTGACACGGTGGCCGTCGGGGTCGCGGACCCACGAGAAGTGCAGCCGATCGTCAGGTGAGTCGAGCGGTGCAACGACCTCGGTAGCGCCCGCTGCCAAGGCAGCCTCGTGCATGCCGTCCACGTCAGCGACCCATAGGACGATCTCGGTTGCGACGGAGGCTGAGGTAGTGACCCCAAGTCCGACGTGCCGGTTTGCTGCGGCCGCTGATGTAAGACCGATACGCACGCCGGCCGCCTCGACCTCGACGTGCTCCGGCGGTCCCTCGGCAGGCGCGCGAAAGACCGGTCTGAGTCCCGGGCATTCGTAGAACGTGGTACAGGCGTCGAGGTCTTCGCAGAAGAGATTCGTCTGGAAGGCGTTGATGCTCGTCACCTCACGATCCTAGAAGAGCACAGGCCCATACCCTGCGATTCCTCGAGGCTGGCCGGGGTGTCGTCTCGTCCACATCCCGAATCGACGTGCTCCGAGAGCCCATCCGCTCCCGAAACGCCGCCGAGCCATCGAGTTGGTCGAAGGACGCGCGTGGCTGGATTCTTGTCGCTATGCACCTTGAGCAGGTCGCGCTTGTCGTCGACGACTACGACAAGGCCATCGGGTTCTTCGTTGACGCCCTCGGCTTCGAGCTCGTCGAGGACTCGCCGTCGTTGACCAAGGACGGCCGGCCAAAGCGATGGGTCGTCGTGCGGCCACCCGGAGCAACAACGGGATTACTCCCGCCCAAGCCGATGGCGAGCGACAAGATCGAGTGGTCAGCCATCAGTTCGCGGGCCGCGTCGGGTTGTTCTTGCGCGTCGAAGACTTCGACGCTGCCCATGAGCGGATGCGCCGGGCGGGCGTCGCGTTCATCACTGAACCGCGGTGGGAGCCGTGCACGGCCAAGTCGTCGTCTTCGTCGACGTCGCCGGCAACCGCTGGGACCTGCTCGGACCGCTGTCGTCTCGATGAGCGATCGGCTTCCGACACCTACGCCGCTGCGTCGAGGAACAAGCGCCTGTGCGTTTTGAGCGTTGTTAGGTATGCTTGAGCGATGACTGGGGCCATCGCGCACGACCGGGCGCAACGCTTGCGCGCTGCGCTGGAAGGCGTGTTCCAAGACTTGAAGGACTCACCCGACGTCTCCGATTCGGCCCATGACGCGTTCCTTCGACTCGTCGATGTGCTGGAGTCGAATCCCGAGGCGGTGGTACTGCCGTCCGACACTCTCGTCAGCACTCAGCAGGCCGCAGACTTCTGGGCGTGAGTCGAATGACAGTTGTGCGTCTCATCGATCGCGGAGAGCTCGCAGCTGAGGGCGGCGGAGTGCATCGTCGGATCACAGCCTCCGAACTGGCCCGCTACCGAGCGAACAGCACCAACCGGCGCAGAGCCGCGCTGCAGGACCTCGCCCGGGGAGATCGGCGAGGGCGCGCCTCCGGACCCAGTCGTCAACACTCGGTGAGCCGCCCAGTTGCCGTTCTTGACGCGTGCGCACTCGTTCCGATCCGGCTTGCGACCACGCTGCTCTGGCTCGCTGAGTCCGGCCTGTTTCAGCCGTTGTGGTCGGAACAGATCCTGGACGAGGTGTACAGGACTCTTCCGAGAGTTGGGGTGCTACCTGAGCATGCGCGTCGTCGGATCGGCATGATGAGGGAAGCCTTCGGAGCCGAGGCGCTCGTTGAGGAGTTTGATGACCTCATTGACGAGATGCCGTGCGATCCCAAGGACCGACACGTGCTCGCCGCAGCCGTCCGGGGTGGTGCCGACACCCTCGTGACTTTCAATCTGAAGGATTTTCCCGACGATGGTGCGGCGACGCACGGGATCGAGATTGTCCACCCGGAGAGCTTCCTCATCGGCTTGCTGGGCGGGCACGCCGAGACTGTGGTCTCCGCTCTTGAGCGCGAGACCGCTGCCTTTCAGAATCCGCCACAGACCGTCCATGAGTTCCTTGCCAGCCTCACCGCAACGGTGCCGATGTTCGCCAACCTTGCCGCTGATGCTCTCGTCGATCCGCCCGGTCCGGTCTCCCCGGTGCCTGCACTGGTCATGTCCCACGACGAGGCGGGCATCGCCGCTCTCGGCGAGCCCGGCGACATGACCAACCCCGCTCAGGTCGCCTTCGGGTGGTGGGCAGGACTCCTGGACGACCTCGATCTGGCCAGAGTTCTCACATACGACCCACGCGCGTGGGGTGACTATCGATGGGCAGTCGACCACCTCGCTGATCGCTCTCTGGCGTCAAAGGTGCTCCGAGCCGTCGACGCTCCCGACCAGATCGCATTCATGCGGTTCGTTCCGGAAGTCAGCTCGGCGTCCCGAGTATTCGAGGCGTACCTGACAGCCATGACGTTCGTGACCCTGATCAAGGTGGAAGACGGAACGTGGCGAGTCTGGGGGCTCGGACCGGGCATTCTCGCTGCACGAGACATCCTGCAGCGCTGAGAATCCCGTCCCGGGATACACGACCGCGCCTTCAGCGTCGAGATGATCCCCAGCCACACAGGACCCCAACGGCGACCGAACGAGGATCGGCTCGCGGAGCGTGCCAAATCTCTTGAAGGTGACGACCCCACGGGTGATCGCGGACACGCCGAGGCCAACACCGCCGTCCGGCGGCGAGGTCCCTGGGAGACCACCGACCTGCCCCGGCCATGATCGTGACTGGGAATCTGGGATCTCACATGGCTCATCGAGACCGAAGCCATCGCCGCGCAGATTAAGCATCTGCAACATCGATCGATCGCATGAGGATCCTCTACCCTGCGCCCGGCTCTCCCCTTGTCACATCCTCGCCATTGGCCGGACATTTCCCGGATGTAAGCCATCCTGATCCGAGGAGCCCCCATGACCGACGACACCCTGTCCGACCTCCTGCGCTCGGCGCGCGTCGAGGTGCACGCCGACGACGTCCGCGCTGAGTCGCGAAGCCCGGCGACCGTCACCACGACGACGTCGCCCCGCAAGGTTCGACGCCCGCGCCGACGGATGTCGCTCGGCCCGGCGGCCCTGCTCGTGGGCGTGCCCACGACGACTGCGGCAGCGACCTATGTCGGCGCCCGCACGGGCTGGTTCGGCGACCCGATGGCCAACACCGAGGACGTCGACAGCTCCGAATATTTGGACGTGTGCTCGCCCGACTACCTCGACATCCTCGAGCAGCGCCAGCCCACCAGCGCCCTGCCATCTGGCCGCAGCTGGGCCCGGGCAACCCGAGTCCTGCAAGCCAGACCTGCCGCCAACCCTGACTGCCAGCCCGGCGGGTTCGGTCTGATGGAGCAGGAGACCGGCATCGACGCGTCCTACGCCTTCCTCGCCGAGTGCGCATGGCTCACCGCTGGCATCGCAGCGATCGAGCAGGACGACCGGGCAGGCTGGCAACGTGCGGGAGACGAACTGATGACGCTCGCCACCTCCGACCTCAACCACGCGATCGACGGTGGTGGGATCGTCGAGTTCGACACTGCCAAGGCCGCCAAGATCTCCGCCGGTGAGGCCGACAAGCTGACCCGACAGGCCGCTCGCGGATGCGACGAGATGTGGGGCCTGAAGTGAGCCACGCCGAGCGGCTCGAACACTGGCGGCCACCGTCGGGCCAACCGTGCTCGCCTATTTGGTCCGGCGCGCCGTTCCTCGCGACGAAGCAGCCGACGTCTACCAGCAGGTGCTGGTCACGACCGGCAGCGCCTGCCAGTGGTGCCTGCCGACGACCGAGAGGCACTCGCGTGGATGCTCGGGGTGGCCCGGCGCACGCTGGCCAACCACCGCCGAGGCGGCATTCGGCGTGCGGCGCTCGCCGATCGCCTCCGCGCCGTGACCCACACGGCCACGACCGCGCCGAGCGAAGCCGCAGGAGAGCGGGCGGACGCGCTGTTGGCCTCGCTGTCACCGGACGATCGAGAGCTCGTCACGCTGATCCACTGGGAGGACCCGGCGATCCGTGAGGCAGCCAGTGTCGTCGGAATCTCGGCGGCCGCGGCCCGTAAGCGACTGGAACGGATCCGAAGCCGAGCTACCGCCTTGGCTCAGTTGTAGACGCTGTACGCGCCACGCGAAAGGTCGAAGAGCCCTCAGGGTGGCAGCGATCATCACCGCAAGCATCGAACGTTCACCGGAACCGGATCGCACTGTGAGCGGCCGTGACTCCCGCGGCTAGCACCTCGTTCTCCCGGCATGGCCCAGACCGGATCCCCCGCCCGCGCCTTGGTGGCACTACCACTCGCGGTCGTCCTCGCCATGGCCACCCTCATCGCGATCTCGCTGACGAGCTGGGGGCCGCCGACCACGCCCGTCGGTGAGTTGACGCGCGACCGGTACGCACTGCTCATCGCCGCAGTTGCGGGCGGTCTGGCCGCGCTCCTCATCGCTTGGGCATTTACAGCTGACAAGCGGCTTCTCGTTGCGGCAGCTGTTCTTGGGCTCGCACCGGCGTTCATCAAGACCACGGCTATCTTCACGGGCGCGTACTGACCCTGCCGCGCGGAGCGTGCGCGTTCTCTCGATCGAGATGGACGACGACCCCAGCTCGTAGATGTCCGTAAGCGGAAACGGCATACGACAGCAGTTGTCGCCGAGATCGGTCCGGCCGGAGCCGTCGCCTCATCACCGGAAGCGGATCCTCTTACGGAGCTCGATTCCAAGTCAGAGTTTCAAACCGGCAACGACTTGACGGCCGCTGAACTCGCCGGTTGGACGGAACCCGAGTTTGAGGTAGAAGTTCTCGGGTCCGTCTTCGCCCGCGTCGTAGGTAACGAAGCACGTACGCTCGCCTCGCTCAAGAAGGTCAGCACATACCGCGAGAACGGCGAAGCGCCCGTATCCCTGATGCTGGTGCTGAGCGTCGACGTTGAGTCGCCAGAGCCCGCTTCGGGTTACCCCTGAGGGGTCGCCCGGCCAGTCGACCCGGTGGAAGGCCATGACGACGGCCACCAGCGCTGACCTGTCGTGGACCAGCCTCGGCCACGCCTTGGTTGGCAGGGTGTACGCCAGCGCCAAGGACACGGCGACTGACTCGACGTGTGCATCCTGATGGGGCAGGAGGCGTATGGCGCAAGCTGCTTCGACGTTGTCAGAGGTGACGAGCTGCAGCGTCGGTTCGGGCACGGGTCGAGGCTACGGGAGGTACAGGCTCCGGGGGCTTCCCATCGGTCGGATGAGCACCAGTGGGGTATCCCGCACTGGCACGCTCCGCGAGCCGATCGGCTCGCGGGACGCGCTGGGCGAATCACTCAGTGCGTTTCGCAATGGGCGATCGGCTCCCGATCTGGCGGGTTCAGGCGGGCTGATCCAGCCGGACCGGCATCAGGATGGAGAGCGTGCCGGCTCCGGTCGGGGTTGCGGATGGCGAGCGGTGCGATCGGTCCGTCCGGGCCGAGGGTGAGCTGGTCACCGGCTTGGAGCGCTTGGAGCAGGAACTCGCGGTTCACCCCGATCACCATCGCGTCGGGATCGTCGGAGGTGCCGACCTCCACCCCACTTCGGGTGACACTGAGTCGGCTGACACGGAAGGCGACACCGTCGTGGTCACGGGTGAGGTCCTCCGTTGCACCGGCATCGAGTGCGGCCCTGCAATGTGGCCGCGTCCACGGGGAACTCGCGACGACCGATCTCGAGCCAGTTTCGGTACGGCGGAAAATCGACGTCAGGTACGTGTGCCCGGACGTTCACGCTGTCCCCGGTCAAGGTGATCGTGTCGTCGTCAACAACAATGTCGAGGGTGCCATCCCGGTCGCTGGCGAGGAGTTCGTCGACCGCCGCTGTCGGCAGCAGAAGGTGAAGCTCGCATTGCTCGGAAGTGGCCAGAGTGCTGGTGGCCAATCGGTGCCGGTCGGTCGCAACGACGCGCAACCTGCCGGGTTCGCTGTCCGGAGAAGACGCCGTTCAGCGTCGGCGCGTCCGGGTCGTTGCTGATCGCGTAGCGAACCTCCCTGAGGGCTCGGATCAATTCAGCGGCAGGCAAGGTGCAGCGGGTCATGGTGATCTCCGTGTTCTCGAGTAGTTGA
This sequence comes from Nocardioides sp. B-3, assembly GCF_024703895.1. Taxonomy (GTDB): domain Bacteria; phylum Actinomycetota; class Actinomycetes; order Propionibacteriales; family Nocardioidaceae; genus Nocardioides. The sequence continues at coordinate 346,988 of NZ_CP087968.1, read as the reverse complement.
TGAACGATGGAGATCTCCCTGCGGGCATCGGCCGGGCCTGCTTCCAGTCGACTGAGGTGCGTGGCCGGGATCGGCGCTGCGTCTGCCGGTTCGGTCAGCACGGTCCTGATGTCGTCCAGAGAAAGCCCGACGCGGCGCAGATGCGATATCAGTCGCGCCTGCACCACCCGGCTCGGCTGGTAAAACCGGTATCCGGTAGACGGATCGACCATGCACGGTCGCAACACCTCAGCACCGTCGTAGAAACGAAGAGCGCTGACGGGCAGCCCGCTCAGCGACGCCAACCGGCCGATGCCCAGCAGTTCGTTCTCCATGAGTGAAAACCTCGCGTCTCAACCTGCTTGAGAGTCAAGCCCGAGCATTCTGTCTCGAAAGTTCGCGGGCTATGGCCCACTCTCGCCGTAAGCCCAACCGCTATCGGGGGCGCTGTTATCGGTGGTCGGCCCCGCGGGGAGCGTCGCTCGCCAACGTCCCGCGAGGGTGTCGGTTGCGGGACGCCGGCGAGTCGCCGTCAGCGACTTGTCGAGGCGACGATGAGTTCTGCCTTCGCCGCCGGGCGTTGGCGCTGGATGGCCCGGTAGACGGTGGAGCGGCCGACGCCGAACAGTTCGGCTACCTCCAAGGTGCTGTATTCACCGCTGTGGACCAGGGGACACCGGGTGCGCCTCTTGCTTCCGGCTGAGTTTGGGCTGCTTGCCCTTCAGTCGCCCCTTGGCCTTCGCGACCTTCATGCCTTCGACCGTGCGGAGCCGGATCAGGTCGGACTCGAACTCCGCGACCATGGCCAAGACGTTGAACAGCAGCCGCCCGACGGCATCGGTGGGGTCGTAGACCGACCCGCCGAGGCTCAGGCTGATCTGTCGAGAGGTGAGTTCTTCCGCGATCGCTCGGGCGTCGGGGAAGCGACCGGGCGAGGCGGTCGAGCTTGGTGACCACCGGGGGTGTCGCCGGCTCGGCAGGCGGCGAGAGCTTCGCGCAGGCCCGGTCGCTCACGGTTGGTGCCGGTCAGGCCGTGGTCGACGTAGATGCGCTCGGCCTCGACATCGAGGCCGAGCAGGGCTCCTGCGTTGCGCAGTGAGGTCTTGTGCATCGGTGGAGCATCCGGCGTACCCGACAAGAAGTGCGCTCATGACGCACCTCCCAAAGGGGTTGGCTCGGCCGTGCCACGGGGCGTGGTCGGCTCGGGCGTCGGGCCGAACCCGACCCCACCAGCGACTGCCCTTTTATCCCGGGACGCAAGTACCGTGGCCCGCCACTGCTTCCACCGATCCGCTTTTCGTAATACGATTCTGCTTATGGTCAGTGAGGAGCAGATCCAGCAATGGGCGGAAGAGGCCGAAACTGGCTACGACGTCGAGGAGATGAAGCGCCGCGGGCGCGGTCGGCCCGGACGTGGCGCCGAGCCGATGCAGGTCGTTGCAGTACGCCTCACAGCTGAGGAGCTCGCCGCGGTCGACGCAATCGCCGAGCGAGAACACATCTCGAGATCCGAAGCAATCCGCAGGGCGCTCGCCGGCTCTGCGGCGTGAAGGTCCACGACAGCGCACTCAAACACGGGGTACTCCCAGAGGACGCAGTTCAGGCAGCCGACTGGCCGCTCTGGGTCGAACCGATTGACAACGAGGACTGGCCGCACCATGAGCTGCGGCTCGGATTCGACAACCAAGCGCATCTGCTCGAGAACGTCGTTCTTGTCTTCGAGAGCGGCGACGAAATGGTCATCCACGCCATGCCAGCCCGCAAGCAGTACTGGGACCTCTTGCCCTGAACCCGACGGCTCGGCTCCCACATCAGGATCGGCGCGCGGAGCTCGCCACAGCGGGATCTACCACCAGCGCGCTCCGCGTGCCCAACCTCGGGCGAACTCATCCGGAGCATCGCGGCAGGAGCCATGACCTACTCAGCCGGGTAACCCGTCTCGGGGTCAATCTCGTGCAGGAACGATCGGATCTGATCCTCCAAATCCTCCCGGGTACCCCAGCTGGAGTCGGAGCGTCGCGTCGTGAAGCCGTAGCCATCGTTGGGTCAAGTCCACGGTCGTGGTGGATGAAGGGGCCACCGCGTGATCCGGTGGTTGCACTCTAGGCAGTGAGTGCGGCGGGTGTCATGTCCTCCTGTTCGGTGGTGGTTTCGTCGGTGTTGATCAGGGCGATCCGGGAGCGGGCGAGGACGTCGAGTCCGAGGTAGCGGCGGCCTTCGATCCAGTCGTCGTGTTGTTCGGCCGGGACGGCTCCGATGAGCCGGATCGCGGAGGTGCGGTCGGGGAAGATCCCCACGACGTCGGTCCTCCTGCGGATCTCGCGGTTGAGGCGTTCGTTGGGGTTGGACCAGATCTGGCGCCAGATCTCCTTGGGGAACGCGGTGAAGGCGAGGATGTCGGCGCGGGCTTCGTCGAGGTGGTCGTGGACCTCGGGCAGCTTGTCGGCGACGGTGTCGAGGAGCTTGTCGAACTGGGCGTGCACGGCCTTGGCGTCGGGCTGGTCGTAGACCGAGTGCAGCATCGCCTTCACGCCACCCCGGGCGTGCTTGGGACAGATGGCCATCAGGTTGGCCGCGTAGTGGGTGCGGCAGCGTTGCCGGGACGCACCGCCCATCGTCGCGCCGACCGCGGCGACGAGCCCGGCGTGGGCGTCCGAGGTGACCAACTTGACGCCGGTCAGGCCGCGGGCGTTCAGGCCGCGGAACAGGGTCAGCCAGCCGGCTTCGGACTCGGCCGAGCAGATGTCGAGTCTGAGGATCTCGCGGTGCCCATCAGCGTTGACGCCGGTCGCGACCGGGACGTGGGTGTTGACGACCCGACCGCCCTCGCGGACCTTCATCGTCAACGCGTCCGCAGCCGGGAACGTGTAGGGCCCCCGGTCGAGTGGTCGGGTGCGGAAGTCCTCGACGTGCGCGTCGAGCTCCTTGGCCATCACGCTGACCTGAGACTTCGACAACCGGGTGATGCCGAGGGTCTCGACGAGCTTCTCCATCCGACGCGTGGAGACACCGAGCAGGTAGCACGTGGCGACCACCGTGGTCAGCGCCCGCTCTGCTCGCCGACGGCGCTCGGAGCAGCCAGTCGGGGAAGTAGGAGCCTTCGCGCAGCTTGGGGATCGCGACTTCCATCGTCCCGGTCCCGGTCCGGGTGTCGAAGTCGCGGGTCCGGTAGCCGTTGCGGGAGTTCGTGCGCTCGTCGCTGCGGGTGCCGTAGGGGGCGCCGCAGATCGCGTCGGCCTCGGCCGACATCAACGCCTGGACGAACGTGGACAGCATCGTGCGAAGCAGATCCGGTTCGGCGCTGCAGGTGGTCGGTCATGAACGTGGTCAGGTCAATAGAGTTGGGGTCGACGGTCATCGTTTGGTTCTCCTTCAGTCGTGCTTTCGCAGGTCTTCTGAAGGATCACGCGGTGGCCGTCGCTATGTCAGGACGCCACGCTCAGGACGGGCCCGTCGTACACCACGCCCGTGGACTCAACTCCATCGTTGGGACCGCTCACCCAGTCCAAGTGCCGGGCCCCGGGCTGGTCGGGGTCAGCACGTGCCCGGAAGGTCTCGTCGTCAACGGTCAGCAACACCGGCTCAGGAACGTCCACGCTGGGCATTCTCTAACGGGGCGAGCCAACTGCCGTTGCTGCAGTCCGCGGAAAGGGTGCGTCGCACTTGACGATCGCTCACCGGTGTCGCGGCGCCCCTCTCGCGAGGGTGGATGGCCGGCCCAGTCTGTCGTCATATGCCGTTCTCGTGCAGGGGCACTACCCGGGATGCCACCCTCCAGTCGAGACCGATACGGCGGTTGGACGCCGGACGGGTGATGACGTCCCGCTGGGGTGGTGTCAAGGCCGGTGTTGTTGTGCAGGGTTCGAGACGGTCCGAGACAGCCGCGTCGGCACATGGTGAGGTCCGCACTGGTCGTTGAGGCGTTGATGACGGCGACGGCGACCTCGCGCAGCCTGAGGCCTCGGACTTGGGGCGGGATGTGATCGCGATTGACTCGGCAGCTCGCCTACGGCCCACCCTGCGCGGACTCCTCGTCCTCGGTCTCCTATTGGCCGTGCTCGTGCCGGCGGCAGCACTTCGGCGGCCCCGGGGCTCGGGACGGACCGCGCTGGCACTGGGGTAGCGTGCCCAGCGTGACTCGCTACCGGTTTCTCGACGGCATGGGCGACGTCGTTGCGGAAGATGAGTTCGCTGACCACGCCGCAGCCATCTCCCGGGCGATCGACGACCCGGAGCATGGCGAGGATGTGCAGCGCGTGGAATACCTCGGCCCGGAGAGCGACTGGCGTTGGGCCGGTCCCTTGCACGGCTGACAGGCGTGGCTCGTTGCGCTTCGGGATCAGACTGGCGAGGCATGATTCTGTGCTGCCGCAGCCACAGGGCTGCGCCGGGCGCCGGGGCTTGCGGTGATGCCGAGCAACACCTTAGAAGGAAGGGCCATCCGGAGCGGGGCTCGGACACCCAATGGACGCGCGGCCGCATTGTCGCAAGCGGATCCTGATGTGGGAGCCGAGCCATCGGGTTCAGGGCAAGAGGTCCCAGTACTGCTTGCGGGCTGGCATGGCGTGGATGACCATTTCGTCGCCGCTCTCGAAGACAAGAACGACGGTCTCGAGCAGATGCGCTTGGTTGTCGAATCCGAGCCGCAGCACGCGGTGCGGCCAGTCCTCGTTGTCAATCGGTTCCACCCAGAGCGGCCAGTCGGCTGCCTGAACTGCGTCCTCTGGGAGTACCCCGTGTTTGAGTGCGCTGTCGTGGACCTTCACGCCGCAGAGCCGGCGAGCGCCCTGCGGATTGCTTCGGATCTCGAGATGTGTTCTCGCTCGGCGATTGCGTCGACCGCGGCGAGCTCCTCAGCTGTGAGGCGTACTGCAACGACCTGCATCGGCTCGGCGCCACGTCCGGGCCGACCGCGCCCGCGGCGCTTCATCTCCTCGACGTCGTAGCCAGTTTCGGCCTCGTCCGCCCATTGCTGGATCTGCTCCTCACTGACCATAAGCAGAATCGTATTACGAAAAGCGGATCCGCGGAAGCAGCTGCCAGCCACGGTACTTGCGGACCGGGATAAAAGGGCAGTCGCTGATGGGGTCGGGTTTCGGCCCGACGCCCGAGCCGACCACGCCCCGTGGCACGGCCAGAGCCAACCCCTTTGGGAGGTGCGTCATGAGCGCACTACTTGTCGGGTACGCCCGATGCTCCACCGATGCACAAGACCTCACTGCGCAACGCGGCGCCCTGCTCGGCCTCGATGTCGAGGCCGAGCGCATCTACGTCGACCACGGCCTGACCGGCACCAACCGCGAACGCCCGGGACTCCGCGAGGCCCCGGCCGCCTGCCGCGCGGGGGACACCACGGTTGTCACCAAGCTCGACCGCTTGGCCCGGTCCCTGCCCGACGCTCGCGCGATCGCCGACGAGCTCACGACCCGGCAGATCAGCCTCTCGCTCGGCGGGTCGGTCTACGACCCGACCGACGCCGTCGGGCGGCTGCTGTTCAACGTCTTGGCCATGGTCGCCGAGTTCGAGTCCGACCTGATCCGACTACGCACGGTCGAAGGCATGAAGGTCGCGAAGGCCAAGGGGCGACTCAAGGGCAAGCAGCCCAAGCTGAGCCGCAAGCAGGAGGCGCATCTTGTGTCGCTGGTGCACAGCGGCGAGTACAGCACCTTGGAGGTAGCCGAACTGTTCGGCGTCGGCCGCTCCACCGTCTACCGCGCGATCGAGCGCCAACGCACCGCTGCGAAGGCAGAACTCGCTGACGCCTCGACAAGACGCTGACAGCATCTCGCTGGCGTCCGGCAACCGACACCGTCGCGGGACGCTGGCGAGCGACGCTCCCCGGGAGCCGACCGCCGAGAACAGCGTCCCCGATAGCGGTTCGGCTTGCGGAACTTTCGGACATGCCGAGATGACGGCGCTCGCCGCCGGTGGTTCTCGCCGACTGTCGGATCGCCGTGGGAGGCTCACTGCATGAGTCAAGTCGCCGTTATTGTCACTCACCAGACCCAGCCCGGCCGACGCGAGGAAGTCCGCGCCGTGTGGGAGAAGCACATGGCCCCTGCCGTGGCGGCCAACGCCGGCCATATCGCCTACTTCTACTGCCTCGACGACAACGATCCGGACGTCATCAGGGCCTTCCAAGTCTATACCGATGCGGACGCATCCCGTGCGTTCCTCGCCACTACGGCCTATACGTCATACGTCGCTGAGGTGGAACCACTGCTCCGGGGCCCGCCGACCGTCAGTGTCCAGACTCCTGTGTGGCAGAAGCGCGGGCAGAACTAGCGCTGCGCGGTCGGACAGGCCTCTGTCGGCGCTGGTCCGGTCACGGCGTGATCCGCGCTGTCATGCCGCTGTCGGCGGATGGATCGGCGAGGTGGCGGACGGGGAAGTTACGCCCGCGGCGCCGACCGCCGATCTCGGACCCACTCCCATGCATGTGGGGCGTAGTGCGTCGTCTCGTCGCTGGCCTTGATCGTCAGCACGCCGTCCTCGATGGAGAAGGTCGAATCCTCGGGCAAATGAAGCGGCGGGTCTCCGCCGATGAGCTTGAAGGTCAGGGCTGCCATGAACCAAGACTCGCAGGGCGGTCGACTGCATAAGTAGTGGACCGCGCAGATATCACGCACTATTCATCGCTGCGCCCAGATCTGCTTGTTATGCACGTGATCCAGCAAGACATTTCGACCAGCCGTTGTGGCTGCCTGTCGACGGAGCTGGAGGCCCCGAGATGTCGCTGCTCGATCCGCTTGTGCGACGCGGGGATCTGTCGAGGTTGAGACGACGGGTGAGTGGTCGATCGTCGTAGTGCCTCAATAAGTCGTTTGCTCGCGCTGCCTAAGCCTCGATCCACCGATGAGCTTGGGGTTGTGAGCGCGTCGTGAAGTGAGAATGCCCTTACGTACTGGGAAAATCGGACTTCTTCAGGGTCCCAATTCCACCAAGTACGAAGGGCATCTCGTAGATGCAACTTTGCCACACGTCGGCCGCGACCTCAGCGGTGTTCGACGATCCGAATCTCGTGTCGTCCGCCGGGTTGGTCCCGGTCCTGACTCTCGCCCGGTCCGCCGGGCTCCGAGAACTCGCTCACACGCATCTGAGCGTGCCGACCGACAAGGGCGCCAACGCCGGCTTGAAGGTCACCTCGCTGGTCGCCGGGATGGTCGCTGGCGCCGACTCCATCGACGACATGGCGCTGTTGCGTCACGGCGGGATGGGCCGGGTCTTCACCAACGCCTACGCACCCTCAACGCTGGGTTCGTTCTTGCGGTCGTTCACCTTCGGTCACGTCCGTCAGCTCGACGCCGTGGCCTCCCGGTTCCCCGGGCCGGCTGGCAGCCCGGACCCCGCTGGTCGTCTCCTCGGCTGGCACCGCTGAGCGGGTGATGCTCGACATCGACGACACCATCATCGAGGTCCACGGCTACGCCAAGCAGGGTTCGGCTTGCGGGATGTCCGACCGCGGGAGCCGAGACCCGTGGCGCGATTGCGCCTCACGCGAAGATGCCCCCACCACCACGGCGAGCGCCACGCCGACGCCGTATGCAGCCAGCCCCGTCCACACCCGGTCGAGCCATAGCCCAACCCCCACGGTGAGCACCGGCCACAGCAGCGCCAGCAGCACCCAGCCGAACACTTCCAGCGGGGTGGGGTTGAAGCCGAACCCATCGCTGGTCGTGAAGAGGAGTCCGAATACGCTGGGCACCGTCGCCCAGCCGGCGAACAGCCCCACGAGCGCGACGACCACCGACCGGATCATTCTGCGCCCACCTGTCGGATGCCGTCGCAGCCGAGGAACGACTTCCCGTCCCCGGGTTGAGCCGGTCATGCACAGGGTGGTGTCGCCGGGCCGGATCCCCATCGCGTGGGTCGGTACACGGACCACCGGGTCGAGCGTGCCGTCCCCGTCGACGTCCCGGCGATTCACGCCGGTCGCCATCGGGGCGACGTTGCCATGCCCGAAGCGCAGCGTCGCTACGTTCAGGGCGGAGGCGTCGAAGCCCTCGAAGGACAGCACCGCCACCGGGGTCATCCCAGTGGACGTCGGGTTGACGCTCGCCACCTCCGCCCCGGGCATGACGTCGATCGCGGCGAACCGCTTCGTCAGGAACTCCGAGTCGCCCCTGTCGTCGGTCACCTGCAGAGACACGGCCATTGGCCGGCCCGCGGGCACCTCGATGCTCGCCCGGCGGCCCTCACGCACGGTCTCGGTCTCGCCGTTGTCCACGAACCAACGGTAGGTGGTGATCTGCCCGTCGGCGTCGCTCGACGAGGTCGCGTCGAGCGCTAGCGTCGTGCCGTCGTACGTCAGGTCGAATGCCGGGACCGGGCGCTGGTTGGCCAACCGCTCGTGGCCGCCCGGCGACAGGGCTTCCTCGCCATCCGGGTCCACGTCCGCCCCGTCCATCCGTGTCCGCGTCCCCCTGGTCCGGCTTGGGGACGACCGGCCTGTCCCGCGTCGGACCGTGCGCCGGCACGACGCCGGGTTCGGTGCTGTCGTGGGGAGTAGACCGTGCCCGACGGCGAAACCGGGCTCAGCACCGTCGCGCTGCCGGCGAATAGCCCCACGAGCGCGACGACCACCCACCGGATCATTCTGGCGGCACCTGTCGGATGCCGTCGCAGCCGAGGAACGACTTCCCGTCCCCGGGTTGAGCCGGTCATGCACAGGGTGGTGTCGCCGGGCCGGATCCCCATCGCGTGGGTCGGTACACGGACCACCGGGTCGAGCGTGCCGTCCCCGTCGACGTCCCGGCGATTCACGCCGGTCGCCATCGGGGCGACGTTGCCATGCCCGAAGCGCAGCGTCGCTACGTTCAGGGCGGAGGCGTCGAAGCCCTCGAAGGACAGCACCGCCACCGGGGTCATCCCAGTGGACGTCGGGTTGACGCTCGCCACCTCCGCCCCGGGCATGACGTCGATCGCGGCGAACCGCTTCGTCAGGAACTCCGAGTCGCCCCTGTCGTCGGTCACCTGCAGAGACACGGCCATTGGCCGGCCCGCGGGCACCTCGATGCTCGCCCCGGCGGCCCTCACGCACGGTCTCGGTCTCGCCGTTGTCCACGAACCAACGGTAGGTGGTGATCTGCCCGTCGGCGTCGCTCGACGAGGTCGCGTCGAGCGCTAGCGTCGTGCCGTCGTACGTCAGGTCGAATGCCGGGACCGGGCGCTGGTTCGCCACCTGCTGTTGATCGACCGACAACAGGACCTCCTCGCCCCCCGGGTCGACGTCCGCGCCGTACATCCGCACCGTCCAAGCCCCCTGCTCCGGGTTAGGGACGACCAGCTTGTCCCACGTCGGACCGTGCGCCTGCACGACCCCGGGCGCAGTGCTGCCGCGGGAGTAGACCGTGCCCGACGGCGAAACCGGGCTCAGCACCACGTCACTGCCCGGCCACTGGATGAACGCGCTCAGCGACTGAAGCCGGCGCTCCACCTTCACGCTGTACTCCTCGCTCTCCTCCGGGGAGACCACGAAGCGCTCCCGCGGGTCCGCGGCCAGCGTCTCCAGCACCGTCTCCGCCATCGCGTGGTGCCCTTCGGCGGTGGGGTGCACCTTTCCGGGATGGGTGAGCCCGAAGAACCATGGATTGTCACTGCAGAACTCGTGCCCGACGAACTTCGGCCCCGGGTCAGCGACCGGGGAAGCCGTTCTGCGAAGCTGCGGGAGCGATCACGTTGTCGATGAGCTCGCGGCTCCGCGCGTAGAAGTAGGCCTGATCGACCCGCTTGATGAGCTTGCACCGGAACGTCGTGTCCGCGCCAGTCTCGGGGAAGAACTGCGGGTAGCCCACGACCACGCGGGTCGAGTACGGCGCCCGCTCGACCACGTCGCCGTACAGCGTGCCGAACGGCACGATCTTCTCCAGCCGGTCATCCGTGGCCGCGAAACCACTCAGGCGGTTGAAGCTGTCGGTCAGGGAGTCATCGACCTTGCCGTCCCCGGAGCAGGTGTTCCACGGGAGGAGCTCGAAGCCAGCTAAGCACTCCAAGTAGAACTTGCCGAACTCCACGTCGTTGCCGCCGATGGAGAAGGTGACCAGCTCGGTGTTGTCATTCAGGTGATCCAGTTGAGGCACCTCGCCCCAGTTGCCCTCTTCGCCGTCGCGGGTGGTAGAAGTTCCGGGTCACGCCGCCCCGGCACGCCTTGAAGGTGAAGTGCTCCTCCTGTTCGTCGTACAGCCGGTAGCCGAGCTCCTCCGCGACCAGCGGCCCGTACGCCCGATCCGAGCGCTGGCAGTCGTTGCCGCCCTCGACATGCGACGACGCCTCGTACGGCGCGACTCCGAAGCCCGAGGAGTAGGAGTCGCCCAGCGCCACGTAGTCGCCGCCGGCCGGGACCGCGCCCGGCTTGCAGTTTTCCGGGGCGACGCTGCCCAGCCGCAGGTTGTCGACCGGGACCGCTGAGTCGAGCGCCGAGTCGCCCCCGGTCGAAGATCGACAGGTAGAGCGAGTGCGCACCCGGGGTAATCGGCGTGGCCGCCGTCAGGCTCGGGGTGGACCCGTCGAAGGTGGTGCCCTCCGCCGCCTCCGGTGTCATCGACAGCGCCCCGACCGTGTTGATGGTGATCGGGTTGCCGTCGGGGTCGAACGCGAAGTTGTCCGGGGCTGTGATCGTCGACCCCCGGGTGGTCCAGTGCTCTTGTCGAGCTCGGCGATGAAGCGTCGTTGTAAGGGCTGCCGACGTACTCCGGGTACTCCTCGGAGAGGAACCGGAAGTCTAGGCCGACCGGGCAGTTCGCCGAAGGCGGGACGTCGAGGTCGATCTTGAGGACGGTGACGTCGTGGGCGGAGTTCCCGCGGCTCGGCGACAGGCCGGCGAGGGAGTCCCCGTCTTGCCCGGAGTCATTCACCTCCTCCAAGCGAGATGCCCGGCCGTTGGAGAGGATCGCGAAGTCGCCCGGGACGGTCGGGAAGCCGGCGACCGACGAGTCCTGTGTCATCACCGCGTCCGGCGCGGCGAGCTCCGCAAACGACGCCCCCGTGACGAGACCCGGTTGGTCAACGATGGCGGCGGCGGCCTCAGCGGCCAAGGCACCGGCTGGGCCAGCGTCCTCCGCGAGCACAGGCGCGACAGGAGCGAAGCAGAGACCGCTGGCCACCACCGTGGCGATGGCGACTAGGACGGACAGACGCTGGCGTTTCATGGAGCCCCCGGATCGATGTGTGAGATCCGACACTAGGGGGAGCCAGAGGGTGCGACTCCGATATGGAGAAAGTCCAAGTTTTGCGGCCACACGTCTAGACCGCTCGAGGAGGAAGAGGACTCCGGTGGTACCCCCGTCCCGGTCGGCAATCGGCGCGCGGAGCTCGCCACAGCGGGATCTACCACCAGCGCGCTCCGCGTGCCCAACCTCGGGCGAACTCATCCGGAGCATCGCGGCAGGAGCCATGACCTACTCAGCCGGGTAACCCGTCTCGGGGTCAATCTCGTGCAGGAACGATCGGATCTGATCCTCCAAATCCTCCCCGGGTACCCCAGCTGGAGTCGGAGCGTCGCGTCGTGAAGCCGTAGCCATCGTTGGGACCGCTCACCCAGTCCAAGTGCCGGGCCCCGGGCTGGTCGGGGTCAGCACGTGCCCGGAAGGTCTCGTCGTCAACGGTCAGCAACACCGGCTCAGGAACGTCCACGCTGGGCATTCTCTAACGGGGAGAGCCAACTGCCGTTGCTGCAGTCCGCGGAAAGGGTGCGTCGCACTTGACGATCGCTCACCGGTGTCGCGGCGCCCCTCTCGCGAGGGTGGATGGCCGGCCCAGTCTGTCGTCATATGCCGTTCGGCTTGCGGAGCATCCGACCTGCGCCGATAACGTGAGATCCCACTCCGAGGAGGCGCACGTGTCCGAATTCCCCGTCCTGCTCCACACCGCGATTGACGCGAAGGACTGCCGAGCGCTGGGCGAGTTCTACCGTGAACTTCTGGGTCTGCGTTACCGACAAGGAGAAGAACCGCCCCCGGATGGCGGGCCCGACGAGGCCGATTGGTTGGTTCTGCTCGATAGTGAAGGCAACAGAGTCCTGACTATCCGGGAGAAGAAGGAAACAACGCCTCCGACGTGGCCATCCGAACAGGTGCCGATGCAGATGCACATGGACTTTAAGGTGCGGACCGTCGAGGACCTTGAGCGACACCGCCAGCGGGCAGAGGCGCTGGGTGCACGTCTGCTGTACGACCGGTCGACGGATGCGGGCGAACCGCTCTATGTGCTTGCCGACCCCGCTGGTCACCCGTTCTGTCTGCTGGTCCAGTAGGACGACGAGACGCACTGATCTGCCGCAATCCGTGCGTCAGTTGCCATCAAGCCGATCGGCACGCGGACCGTGCCACAGAGGGATCGACTATCGGGACGCAGTGAACCACTATGGTGCAATCTGATACCGTTATGGTATGGCCATGACATTACGACTCCCCGCCCACCTTGATGCGGCCCTGCGCGCGGCGGCCGCGGAAGACCACCGCAGCGTGCAACAGGAAGTCGCCCATGCGGTCGAGACCTACCTCGCTTCCATGAAACCGAGGAGATCAAGTCCGATCCCGAGACTCTGCGCGCCCTTGCCGAGGCGCGTGAGTCGGTCCGATCCGGTGATGTCGTCTACGGAGCCGAAGCCGTCCGCGCCCTCGTCAAGGACCGCTCCGCCTCGTGACTGATCCTTACGAGCTCGGGACCGCGGCCCCGGCTCGACGGGCCTTGGCTGATCGACTGCCTCACGATGTCGCCGCAGCTGCAGTTGAGTTCATCACTGGCCCTCTCCTCGAGAATCCGCAACGGGTCGGGAAGGCTCTGACGGGCGAACTCGCTGGGATCTACAGTGCTCGGTTTGGTCGGAACTGGCGCGTGCTGTACGAGATCGATGACGGCAAGCACGCGGTCATCGTGCTCGACATCCGACCCCGCTCGGGCGCCTACCGTCCCCAGTGACGGACGCGTAGCCCGATCCCCGAAAGCGGATCCACGATCGGGACGTCTGGCTGGGTGGGCTCGGTGGCAACGGTGGCGTCGTCGCGCCGCTGCGTCAGCGCAGCCCTGTCGCTATCGCGATGGTGAGTTGGGCGGGGGCGCACTGGGTCCAGATGGCGAGTCGGGCCGGTTCTGGGATTGTTGGAGCAGATACCGCTGCAGCGCAGCCATGTCCGGGGTAGATCCTCCGCCCGCCGGTTCTGGTCTGCTTGTCCGTGCGGGGGGCCACTGGGGGCTGTACGGCGTCGGCAGGCTGCTGGCGTGGCCCGGGTCGCCGGTGGCGATGGGGTCGGCGACGGAGTCGTAGTAGGCGACCAACGCGTGGAGTCCGCATCCCTCGGGGATGTCGGCGGCCCTGCATGCGCGCAACCTGCCGCAGTGTCGCGCCAATCGTGGGCCGGTCCAGTGGCCGGAATTGTCGCTCATCGGCGACCTCGATGATCCGGTCGAGGCGGTAGTGGGTCGCGATGCGTGCGAGGTCGTCGTAGTCGCGGGGACGGGCGTCCTCATAGATGACTGTCAGCTTCTGAGCACCCAGCTCGACGGGATCGATCATCGGCCCGTACCGCCCGGGGACCGGGTCGAGGAGGATCGGGTCGCGCAGGAGTTGGATCTTCAACGGCATGGTCGGACGGCCGCGGGTGGTGGTCTTGCGAGGGCGCACGTACCAGGTCAGGATCTGGCTCGGGTCGCCCCGGGCTGTCGTTGTCGCTGATCTCGTAGTTGGCGCCCAAGAAGGCGGCCCGGACCCGGCTCGCGACAGTCCGGAAGTCTTCGCGGGAGTCAATGAACGCGTCCGAGTCTTCCGAGTCGCGATCGACCAGACCATGGGCGATCAACGCACCACCGCCTCCTAGGGCCATGCGGCTCCCCGAGGCCGACAGCAGGATCGCTGCGGCGCGCTCCCGGCCGCTAGACAGCGGCACGATGTGCCCAGGGCCGTGTCCTCGGTGGCATAGCCGAGCGACTTGAGGTGTGCCGCCCACGCGGTGCGCCGCTGGTTGCTGATCCGGAACAGCGGCAGGAACCGGGCTAGGACCTCAGGGTCGACCCGGGTGCGCACGTCGGCCGCGGTGCCGTTGGTCAGCACCGGGCTGTAGGACTCGAGCACGTCGCCGGCGTCTTCGGCGTCGAACCACCGCGCACTCGCGCTTCCTGACCAGTTCAGGTGGATGCCGAGCCGGAACCGACCGCGAGGACTGAACACGGGACGCCAGCGCTCGACGGGCGCGGTGATGTAGCGCCCCAACGGATCGGTCCCAAGCCGGACACCCTCCCCAATCCAGGGCGTTGCCGAGCTGCCGCAGGACCTCCCGGACATCGGTCGGGGTCGAGCGGCGGCCGGAGAGCCACTGGCTCACGGCCGCCTGCGTGACGTTCACGGCCGCAGCAAAGGCGGTCTGGTCGAGATGAGCAGGGCCCATCACATCCACCGCATCCGCCAGACTGACCGCATTCATATGTTAACTATAACAGCACGCTCCGCTGTGACGTCCGGTACCGCGGTGCTGGTGCGCGCGGGGGTAGCGCCGGTTCGAATCCGGTCGGGGGTACAACACAGGGAAGGCCAGTCCACCGGGACTGGCCTTCTTGCATTTACTGACTGGTCACAAAGCGGCGCCACCGCGGTGTCCGATTTCCGCTAGAACCCGTGTCCGGTTTCCGCCAGACTCGTCAGCATGCAGCGCACCGACATGGACCCCGAGTCCTGCTACCGAGCGGTCAAGAGCAGGGACCGTCGCTTCGACGGTGTGTTCTACACGTGCGTCGCGACCACCGGGATCTACTGCCGGCCGAGCTGCCCGGCGCGCACGCCCGGCTTCGCCAACGTCACGTTCCGACCGACGGCCGCGGCCTGCCGGGCGGCCGGGTTCCGGGCCTGCAAGCGCTGCCTTCCGGACGCGACTCCCGGCAGCCCTGACTGGGACGTCGCGGCGGACGTTGCCGGCCGGACGATGCGGCTCATCGCGGACGGCCTCGTCGACCGCGAGGGTGTGGACGGGCTCGCGGCCCGGGTCGGCTACACGCCGCGGCACCTCGGACGCCTGCTGACGAACGAGCTCGGGGCCGGCCCGTTGGCCCCGGCCCGCGCACGGAGGGCGCAGACCGCGCGGATCCTGATCGAGACCACGGACATGACGTTCGCGGACGTGGCGTTCGCCGCGGGCTTCAGCAGCGTCCGCCAGTTCAACGAGACCGTGCGCGAGGTGTACGCCGTGTCTCCGACCGACCTCCGCGGGCGACGCGGCCGGCCGAAGGTCGCCGACGGCACCGTCGTGATGCGACTGCCCGTGCGCACGCCCTATGCCGGCACCGAGCTCCTCGGATTCCTCTCCCTGCGCGCGATCCCCGGCGTGGAGATCGTGGAGGGCGACACCTACGCCCGCACCCTCGCACTCCCGCACGGGCCGGGCACGATCCGGCTCACGTTGCCCGACGTGCCTGACGAGGGCACGACCGCGTTCGTCCGCGCGGAGCTGGCGCTCACCGACCTGCGCGACACGTCCGCCGCCGTCGAGCGGGCAAGGCGACTGCTCGACGCCGACTGCGATCCGATGGCGGTGGCCGACGCGTTCGCGGGGGACCAGCTGCTCGGCCCGCTCGTCAGGCAGACCCCGGGGCTGCGCGTCCCGGGTCATGTCGACGGCAACGAGATCGCCGTACGCGCGGTGCTGGGCCAGCAGGTGAGCGTGGCCGGCGCACGAACCGTCGCCGCCCGCCTGACCCGGGAGCACGGCGTCAAGATCCGGACCACCGTCCCCGGTCTGACCCACCTGTTCCCGAGCATGGAGGCGATCGCCGCGATCGACCCCGAGGACCTGCCGATGCCGCGCGCCGGGGGCCGCGCCCTCACCGGGCTGTGCCGCGCGCTGGCCGAGAAGGTCGTGGTCCTCGACCGCGGCGATGACCGCGACGCCGTACGCGCCGGTCTCCTCGACCTGCCCGGGATCGGTCCGTGGACTGCCGACTACATCGCGATGCGCGCGCTCGGCCACCCCGACGTCTTCCTCACCACCGATCTCGGCACCCGCGATGCGCTCGAACGGCTCGGTGCCCCGGCCGATCTCGACACCGACGCGTGGCGCCCCCGGCGCTCCTACGCGCAGACCTATCTCTGGCACTCTCTCTCGCAAACCCAAGGAGACAACTGACATGTGGACCGTGTTGCCCTCACCCATCGGCGACCTGCGGATCATCGAGCGCGACGACAAGATCAGCGCCATCGAGTTCTTCCCGTTCAGGCAGCCCGCCGACGGCCGGCCACTCGGCGACCGCAGCGACGACCACCCGGTCCCTGGCGGAGGCGGTGCGCCAGCTGACCGCCTACTTCGCCCGCGACCTCAAGGAGTTCGACCTCCCGCTCGCCCCACACGGGTCAGCATTCCAGCAGCGGGTGTGGGAGCAGCTCACCCTCATCCCGTACGGCGACACGGCGTCCTACGGACAGGTCGCGCACCGCCTCGGCATGACCAATGCGGCGAGCAGGGCAGTCGGGCTGGCCAACGGCCGCAACCCGATCCCGATCGTGATCCCGTGCCACCGGGTGATCGGTGCCAACGGGACGCTGACCGGCTACGCGGGCGGCATCGAGCGCAAGCAGACGCTGCTCGAGCTGGAGCAGGACGCGCTGTTCTGACTCGTCTCACCGGGGCTGGGATCGGCGAAGCGCCTGACCGATCGCAGCCCCGACCACGGCCGGCAGCAGGACCCGGGCGGCGGTGAAGGGGATCGAGAACGCGTCGTGGACGATCAGCTCGACGGCCCCCATGCTTGCGAGACGATCGCGGCGAAGGCCGGGAGCCCGGCGCCGAGGTTGGCGGCGCCCTCCTTGGGAGTGAAGTTGGCGAGGACCGCGTAGAAACCGGTCAACGCTGCGGCGTACGCACAGATGCGGACCAGTGCTGCGACGACGATGCTCATGTCGCCAGTGGGGCGCGCGGCTCCCCGGGAGGGCAACCGCACTCCTACTCAGCTCAGTCGGCGGCCGCGCGACGCAGCGACTCGGACAGCCGGTCGGCAGCAGCGAGTACGGCGGGTGCGTGCATGCGACCGGGCTGGCGCGAGAGGCGCTCGAGCGGACCGGAGACCGAGACGGCGGCGATGATCTTGCCGCCGGGGGAGCGCACCGGCGCGGACACGGAGGCCACGCCCTGCTCGCGCTCGCCGATCGACTGGGCCCAGCCCCGGCGGCGGATGCCGGACAGCGCAGTGGCGGAGAAGGCGGCGTTGAGGAGGCCTCGGTGCATGCGCTCCGGGTCCTCCCGGGCCGGGAGCACCTGCGCGGCGGACCCGGCGCGCATCGTCAGCTGGGAACCGATCGGGATGGTGTCGCGCAGGCCGGAGGGTCGCTCGGCTGCGGCGACGCACACGCGGTGGTCGCCCGGCGGCGCCACAGCTGGGCGGACTCACCGGTGATGTCGCGCAGGCGGGCGAGCACGGGGCCGGCGGCGGCAAGCAGGCGGTCCTCGCCGGCGGCGGCGGAGAGCTCGGCGAGCCGGGGGCCGAGCACGAAGCGTCCCTGCATGTCGCGGGCCACGAGGCGGTGGTGCTCGAGCGCGACGGCGAGCCGGTGCGCGGTGGGTCGGGCCGGGCCCGTGCCGGCGACGAGACCGGCGAGCGTGGCAGGTCCGGCCTCGAGGGCCGAGAGCACCGGGGCGGCCTTGTCGAGCACGCCGACTCCGCTAGAGTTGTCCATATGGCAATACTGCCGTCTCAGATCATGGGATGCAAGCGGTAGTGTCGGAGACCACCCGCCGCCCCGGTGATCCCGCGGCGCCGTACCACCCCAATCTCTTATGCGAGAAGGAGCAAGACATGGGCAAGACCCACGGCCGAGAAAGTGTGGGACGAGCACGTCGTTCGTAGTGCCCCCGGGGAGCCCGACCTTCTCTACATCGATCTCCACCTGATCCACGAGGTGACCTCGCCGCAGGCGTTCGACGGACTGCGGCTCGCGGACCGCCGGGTCCGCCGTCCCGACCTGACGCTGGCGACCGAGGACCACAACGTCCCGACGATCGACTGGGACCAGCCGATCGCCGACCCGGTCTCCAAGACGCAGGTCGACACGCTGCGCAAGAACTGTGCCGAGTTCGGCGTGCGCCTGCACCCGCTCGGCGATGTCGAGCAGGGCATCGTGCACGTCGTCGGCCCGCAGCTCGGCCTGACGCAGCCCGGCATGACGATCGTGTGCGGTGACTCCCACACGAGCACGCACGGCGCGTTCGGCGCGATCGCCTTCGGCATCGGCACCTCCGAGGTCGAGCACGTGCTCGCGACCCAGACGCTGATGCAGGCCAAGCCGAAGACGATGGCCGTCACCATCAACGGCTCGCTGCCCGCCGGCGTCACCGCCAAGGACATGGTGCTGACCCTGATCACGCACACCGGCACCGGTGGCGGGCAGGGCTACATCGTGGAGTACCGCGGCCGGGCCATCGAGGAGCTCTCGATGGAGGGACGGATGACGGTCTGCAACATGAGCATCGAGTGGGGCGCGAAGGCCGGACTGATCGCTCCCGACCAGACCACCTTCGACTACATCGAGGGCAAGCCCGAGGCACCGAAGGGCGCCGACTGGGACGCCGCCGTCGAGCACTGGAAGACGCTGGTCACCGACGCCGACGCGCAGTTCGACGAGGAGATCGTCCTCGACGCCTCGACGATGACGCCGTTCGTCACCCGGGGCACCAACCCCGGCCGGGGCGTGCCGCTCGGCGGGCTCGTGCCGACCCCGTCCGACTTCGAGGAGGAGTCCGACCGGATCGCCGCCGAGAACGCGCTGAAGTACATGGGCCTCGAGGCCGGTACGCCGATGCGCGACGTGCACGTCGACACGGTGTTCGTCGGCTCCTGCACCAACGGCCGCATCGAGGACCTGCGCCTCGCGGCCGAGATCATCGAGGGCCACAAGGTCGCCGAGGGCACCCGGCTCCCCGGTCGTCCCGGGCTCGGTCCGGGTTCGCCTGCAGGCGATGGAAGAGGGCCCGGACAAGGTCTTCATCGAGGCCGGCGCCGAATGGCGTGGCGCCGGGTGCTCGATGTGCCCGGGCATGAACCCCGACCAGCTGGCCGTCGGTGAGCGCAGCGCCTCGACGTCCAACCGCAACTTCGAAGGTCGTCAGGGCAAGGGTGGTCGCACCCACCTCGTGTCCATCCCCGTAGCTGCCGCCACTGCTGTGCGCGGCACGCTCTCGTCACCTGCTGACCTCGTCAGCGCGGAGGTCTGAGTCATGGAGAAGTTCAGCACGCACACCGGTGTCGCGATGCCGCTCAAGCGCAGCAACGTCGACACCGACCAGATCATCCCGGCCGTCTACCTCAAGCGCGTCACGCGCGACGGGTTCGAGGACGGGCTCTTCGCCGCCCTGGCGCAACGACCCGGACTTCGTCCTCAACAAGCCGGAGTACACCGGCGCCACCGTCCTCGTCGCCGGCCCCGACTTCGGCACCGGCTCGTCGCGTGAGCACGCCGTGTGGGCGCTGCAGAACTACGGTTTCAAGGCCGTCATCTCCTCGCGCTTCGCCGACATCTTCCGCGGCAACTCCGGCAAGGCCGGACTCGTCGCCGCGCAGGTCGACGAGAAGGTCGTCCAGCGCATCTGGGACTACCTCGACGAGTTCCCCGGGGCGACCGTCACGGTCGACCCGGAGAGCCGGACCGTCAAGGCCGGGGAGGGTCCCGACGCGATCGTCGACTCCTTCGACATCGACGACTACACGCGCTGGCGCCTGCTCGAGGGCCTCGACGACGTCGGCATCACGCTGGGTCACGACGCCGACATCGCGGCCTACGAAAAACACTCGACCGAGCTGGAAACCCGCTACCCAAAAGGTCTGAGCTCTCTTCTCCCTCCAAAGAAAAGCACGCGAAAACGCCCCGTGGTGATTGTGACCCCTGCCACGAATGCCTAGCGTGCCAAGCAGAACGCCGGGCACAGGCTCGGTGCCATGGTTCATTGGAAGGGAAGCTAGTGAACAAGACACAGCTCATCGACGCACTCGCTGCACGCTACGAGGGCAACCGCAAGCAGGCCGCGCACGCTGGACTCGGTGCTCGACACCATCACGCGTGAGGTCGCTCGCGGCGAGAAGGTCGCCATCACCGGGTTCGGCTCGTTCGAGAAGACCGTGCGCAACGCCCGCTGGGTGCGCAACCCGCAGACCGGCGAGCGGATGAAGTCGAAGAAGAAGTCGGTGCCCAAGTTCACGGCCGGTCAGGAGCTGAAGAACATCATCTCCGGTGCCAAGAAGCTCCCCAAGCTGACGGCCGCCAACATGCCCGGGCCTCCGTCGGTGCGTGCAGTCGCGGCTGCGGCGACGGCTGCTGCCGGCGCGGCTGCCAAGAAGGCGACCCCGTCCAAGAAGGCGCCGGCTGCCAAGAAGGCGGCCTCCCGCCAAGGCCGCCGCCACGAAGGCGACTCCGGCCAAGAAGACGACTGCGAAGAAGGCGGCTCCCGCCAAGACGACGGCCGCCGCCAAGAAGGCCCCGGCCAAGAAGGCGCCCGCCACGAAGAAGGCCACGCCCGCCAAGACCGCGGCTCCGGCGAAGACGACGGCCGCCGCCAAGAAGGCCCCCGCCAAGAAGGCGCCTGCCGCCGCGAAGAAGGCTCCGGCTGCGAAGAAGGCCCCGGCCAAGAAGGCAGCAGCAAAGAAGGCCTGATCGACGAGCGTTGATGGCGGGTCACCTCCGGGTGGCCCGCCATCACTGCATCTGGCGCCGCCACACTCCCGCGGTGTGCTCGCCGACGCCGAGCCCCAGTGCGTGCTCCGGGTCGACGGGGTCGTCGACGTCGAGGCGCAACGTCGGCGCTGGCGCGAGGACCTCGCGGGCACCGTGGGTCACGTGCAGGGCGGCCGAGTTGTGGCCGAACGACGGATCGAAGGACGCGAGCGGTGCGGCATACATCGTGGTGCCGGTGCCGGCAGCGTCCCGCACGAAGGACGGCCCGTCGACCTCGTCGAGCGCGGCCGCGAGGTCGTCGCGGGACAGGCACGGCAGGTCGGCACACAGTGCGACGGGCACCGCATCGGGCCAGCGCCGACCGGTCTCAGCCGCGGCCTGCTGCAGCGTCGCGTTGAGGTCGTCGGAGACCCCGTCGGGGATGACCTCGCAACCATCCGCGCGCAGCTGCGCGGCGAACAGGTGGTCGTCGGTGACGACGAGGACGGCGGCCACCCGTGGGGTGTGGCGGGCTGCGGCCACCGTGTCCCCGGCGAAGGCGGCGGCGAGGTCTCGACGTCTGTCGGCCGGCAATGCGTCGAGGCGCGACTTGGCGCGCGCCGGCGGCTTGACCGGCACGATCACGACGAACGAATTGGTGGGTGGCAGGGGAGTCATGTGTGGCCCGATCCTCGCATCCGTACGAGTAACCTGCTCACGTCGATCAGGAGGAAAGTGCGTGTCGGTTCGCAAAGTTCAGGGCAAGAGCGGCTGGGCGGTCAACTTCGCTGTCGTCACCATCAAGCCGTCCATGCTGGCGGCGATGTCGCACACGTGGGTCGACGCGGACAAGATCCCCGCGGCCGGTGGCTGCATCGTCGTCCCCAACCACGTGTCCCACCTCGATCCGCTGCTGACCGCCTACTTCGTCCACGACGCCGGCCGGATCCCGCGCTACCTCGCGAAGTCGGCCCTGTTCCGCACCGGGTTCGTCGGCAGCGTGCTCAAGGGGGCCAAGCAGATCCCCGTCGAACGGCTCTCCGCGGACGCCGTCGGCGCCTACGACGCGGCAGTCCGGGCCGTGAACGACGGGGAGTGCGTCATCGTCTACCCCGAGGGCACGCTGACGCGCGATCCGGACCTGTGGCCGATGAAGGGCAAGTCCGGTGCCGCCCGGATCGCCACGGCGACGGGCGCGCCCGTGATCCCGGTCGGCCACTGGGGTGTCCGGGACGTCCTGTATCCCTACGCGTCCGGGCCTCACCTGTTCCCGCGCAAGAAGGTCACGATGAAGGCCGGTGACCCGGTCTCGATCGACGATCTCCGCGCCCAGCCGCAGACCCCGCAGGTCGTCAGCGAGACCACCGATCGCATCATGGCCGCCATCACCGACATCGTCGCCGAGCTGCGCGGCGAGAAGGCACCCGCCGAGCGCTTCGACCCCGCAAGGCCGGCGTCCGGGAGATCGGCAACCCCACCAAGAAGAAGGATCGCCCATGACCAAGATCGCCGTCTTCAGCGCCGGTTCGTGGGGTACGGCGTTCTCCGTCGTCCTCGGAGATGCCGGCAACGACGTCACGTTGTGGGCCCGTCGCGAGGAGGTGGCGGAGGCGATCAACGGCAAGCGGGAGAACACCGGCTACCTCCCCGGCGTCGAGCTGCCGCCCACCGTCACGGCCACCACCGACGCCGAGCAGGCCACCGCCGACGCCGACATCGTCGTGCTCACCGTTCCTTCGCAGAGCCTGCGGGAGAACCTCACGACACGGGCGCCGATGATCCCCGAGAAGGCCACCATGGTGTCCCTGATGAAGGGCGTCGAGCTCGGATCGCTGAAGCGGATGAGCGAGGTCATCGCCGAGGTGACCGGCGCCGGTCCCGAGCGCATCGCGGTCGTCAGCGGTCCCAACCTCGCCAAGGAGATCGCCCGCCGCGAGCCTGCCGCCTCGGTCGTCGCGTGCGCCGACGAGGACGTCGCCCGGCAGCTGCAGAAGGCCTTCCACACCGCCGCCTTCCGGCCCTACACCTCGACCGACGTGCTCGGCTGCGAGATCGGCGGCGCGTACAAGAACGTCGTCGGCCTTGCCGTCGGTATGGCGGTGGGACTCGGCTTCGGTGACAACACGACCGCCTCGCTGATCACGCGTGGACTCGCCGAGACGGCCCGACTCGCGATGGCGCAGGGCGCCAACCCGCTGACGCTGATGGGGCTCGCCGGCCTCGGCGACCTCGTGGCCACCTGCTCCTCACCGCTCTCGCGCAACCGCACCTTCGGCGAGAACCTCGGCAAGGGGATGACCACCGAGGAGATCTACGCCTCGACCAACCGGGTCGCCGAGGGGGCCAAGTCCTGCAAGTCGCTGCTCGCCCTCGCCCAACGCACCGGCATCGATGCGCCGATCGCCGAGGCCGTCGACGCGGTCGTCGACGGCCGGCAGACGGCCCTCGAGATGATGGACAGCTTCATCTCGCGCGACACGAAGAGCGAGACCGAGTAGCCGAGTCGGCGCAAGTTGCATGCCGAGTCGGCGCAAGTTGCACGGCGAGTCGGCGCAAGTTGCGCCGACTCGGCCGTTGGTTTGCGCCGACTCGGTCAGCCCACGCAGCCGTCGAGCGCGGTGCGCAGGTCGTCCCAGAGGTCCTCGACGTCCTCGACGCCGACGGAGAGCCGGACGAGTCCTTCGGGGATGGTCGGCGCCTCCGCCTTCCAGCGGCGGCGGCGTTCGAAGGTGGACTCGACGCCGCCGAGCGACGTGGCGTGCACCCACAGCTTCGTCTTGTGGGTGAGCAGGTCGGCCGCGATCGCACCCTGCGCGAGCACGATCGACACGATGCCGCCGAAGCCGGGGTAGCGGACCTCGCCGAGCGCCGGGTGGTCCGCCGGGCGGCGTACGAGCTCCTGCGCATTGGCCTGTGACCGCTCCACCCGCAGGTGGAGGGTGCGCATGCCGCGGAGCACCAGCCGGGCCTCGAACGGTCCGGGGATCGCGCCCATCAGGTCGCGACGGTTCTTGAGCACGGCGAACAGCTCGTCGTCCGTCGTGCAGATCGCACCGAGCAGGACGTCGCTGTGCCCGGCGAGGTACTTCGTCGCGGAGTGCACGACGAGGTCGACGCCCATCGCGAGCGGCGTCTGCAGCAGGGGAGTGGCGAAGGTGTTGTCGACGGCGACATACGCCCCGGCCTCGTGCGCGGCGGCGGTGATCGTCTCGATGTCGGCCAGCTCGAGCGCGGGGTTGGTGGGGGACTCCAGCCAGACCGGGGCGGCGTCCTCGCAGGCCTTGACCACGGCATCGGTGTCGGTGATGTCGACGAGCTCGGCTTTGGATCCGGCCGCGCGACTCGAGGTCGGCCAGCGCCGGGATCGTTCCGCTGTAGGAGTGCCGCGGAGCGACGACCTTGGCGCCGTTGGCGACGAGGTCGAGAACCGTGGTCACCGCCGCCATGCCGGACGCGAAGGTCAGGCAGCGACCGCCCTCGAGGGCGCCGAGCGCGTCCTCCAGCGCGGTCCGGGTCGCGTTGGCGTAGCGGCCGTACTCGAGGTCACCGCCGGCGACGTAGGTCGAGGCCATCGTGATCGGCGTGTTGAGCGGCGCGTCCGGTTCACGGGTCGGTCGGCCGGCCGTGACGGCGATCGTGGCGGGGGAGAGGGACGGGTCTGGAGCCATGTCGATCAGCGTAGGCCGATAGGGTCGGGCCAATGAACGAGCCCCGGAAGCCTCGCGTCGCAGTCGTCTTCGGCGGTCGGTCCAGTGAACACGGCATCTCCTGCGTCACGGCCGGGAGCGTGCTGGCCGCGATCGATCGGGAGAAGTACGACGTGGTGCCGGTCGGCATCGCCACGGACGGGCGCTGGGTGCTCGAGGTCGATGACGCCAGCCGACTCGCGATCAGCGGATCGGACGCTGCCCGAGGTCGACGCCAGCCGCTCGATGGTCGCCCTGTTGGGTGCCGCGGGCTCGACCGACCTCGTCGTCACCGAGGCCGCCCGAGTGCCGCAGACCCTCGGCTCGGTCGATGTCGTCTTCCCGCTGCTGCACGGTCCCCGGGGCGAGGACGGCACGCTGCAGGGCATGCTCGAGATGGCCGGCGTCCGCTACGTCGGCTCCGGCGTGCTCGCCTCCGCGGTCGGTATGGACAAGGCCTACATGAAGATCGTGCTGGAGGCCGCCGGTCTGCCGGTCACGCCCGGCATCACCGTCACTCGCCGGGACTGGGCGACCGACCAGCTCTCCGTCATCGAGCGGATCGAGGCGCTCGACTACCCGTCCTTCGCCAAGCCCGCCCGCGGCGGTTCCAGCATCGGCATCAGCAAGATCCACGACCGCGGCGAGATCGCCGAGGCCATCGAGCTCGCTCTCCAGTACGACGCCAAGGTGCTCGTCGAGGTGGCGGTCGTCGGCGGACGTGAGGTGGAGTGCGGCGTGCTCGCCACCTCCGACGGCGATCCGGAGACGTCGCGTCCGGCCGAGGTGCGCACCGGGGCCGACCACGAGTTCTACGACTTCGAGGCGAAGTACCTCGCCGACCGGGACACCGAGATCGATCTGCCGGCCGACCTGCCGCCCGAGGTTGAGCAGGAGCTGCGGCGCCCGGCCGTGCGCGCCTTCGACGCACTGTCCTGCGAGGGACTGGCGCGCGTCGACTTCTTCGTGCTGCCGGACCAGTCGTTGATCATCAACGAGCTGAACACGATGCCCGGCTTCACGCCAACCTCGATGTTCCCGCAGATGTGGGCCGAGTCGGGCGTGAGCTATCCCTGAGCTCGTCGACCGGCTGATCACGCTCGCGCTCGATCGCGACACCGGCCTGCGCTGACTGCCGCTGCTCAACCAGCGGCCACGTGCCGGTTGGCTACAGGCAGGGGTCGGTCTCGGCCAGCGTCTTCGTGATCGCTTCGGCGATGGCGACTGGACCTCGTCGCTGCCGCGATGCTCGGCCGGGATGAGCACACTCACGCGGGGGGAGTGGGTCAGCGCCGTGACCGTGATGTCGGACGACGGGTCCTTGAGCTCCGCGGGGGGCAGGAACCAGCCGACGTCCCCGACGACGGAGCAGGAGGCGAAGTCGTCGTACGTCGACGGCAACCCGACCCCGCAGGTGAGCTCGATCCCACCCCGGGCGGCGGTGCGGTCGGTGTCGTCGGTGAGGTCCTCACCGGCGACCCGGTCGGGAAGCGCGGCCGTCAGCTCGGCGCAGGCCTCGGCATCCGCCGACGACAGCGAGGGCAGGTCGGAGGAGCAACCCGCGGCGAGCAGCAGGCAGAGCACAGCAACGCCCCGCGTCCGCAGGGACACGGGGCGTCGGTGAGTCAGGCTCAGATGTGGACGACGGGGCACGTCAGCGTGCGAGTGATGCCGTCGAGGTTCTGCACCTTGGAGACGACCAGCTTGCCGAGCTCGTCGACATTGCGGGCCTCGGCGCGAACGATCACGTCGTAGGGGCCGGTGACGTCCTCGGCGAGCGTGACGCCCTTGACCCGGGCAATGGCCTTGGCCACCTCGGCGGCCTTGCCGACGTCGGTCTGGATCAGGATGTAGGCCCGGACGACCATCGTGGGACTCCTCGGTGTCGATCGAAGTGGTGCATGTACGTGTGCGAGCGCCAACCTACCGTGAGCGCGGTCACTTCTCGATAGGTGCCCGGCGCCGGGCTTCACCACGTCGATCTGGTCTGATGGACGACATGGCTTTCCCCTCGGACGCGACCCCGGCCGACGCCGGAGAATTTGGCCTGATCGAGGCCTTCACGGCCCTCTTCGAGCAGGGCGAGCACGTGCTGATCGGGCCCGGCGACGATGCCGCCGTGCTGCGCATCCGCAACGGACACGTCGTCGTCTCCACCGACCTGATGGTCGAGGGGCGGCACTTCCGCCGCGACTGGGCCAGCGCCGAGGACGTCGGGCACCGCGCGGCCGCGCAGAACCTCTCCGACATCAACGCCATGGGTGGCAGCGCCCACTCGCTCACGATCGGCCCCGGCCGCGCCGCCCGACCTGCCGGCCCAGTGGGCGCTCGACTTCGCCCGCGGGTTCGCGGCGGAGTGCGCGAGCGTCGGCGCGAGCGTGGTCGGGGGAGACCTGACCCGGGCCGACGAGATCGTGATCGCCGTGACCGTCATCGGCGCGTGCACCCGGGCGCCGGTCGTGCGCTCGGGTGCGGTCGCGGGTGACGTGCTGGCGATCACCGGTCGTCAGGGCTGGGCCGCCGGCGGACTGGCGGTGCTCGGTCGCGGCTTCCGCTCGCCCCGGGTGCTGGTGGAGGCCTATCGCCGTCCGCAACCGCCGTACGCCCAGGGGCCGGCTTGCCGCCGAGGCGGGCGCGACCTCCATGATCGACATCTCCGACGGCCTGCTCGCCGAGGCGAAGCACGGCCGACGAGAGCGGTGTCGCCATCGACGTACGCCGCAATGCGTTCGACCTTGCCGAGCCCCTCGTCGCCGTGGGCGCCGCGCTCGGTGCCGACCCGTTGCAGTTCGTGCTCGGCGGCGGCGACGACCATGCGCTGCTCGCGACCTTCCCCAGTGCCCGGGACGTGCCGGAGGGTTGGCAGGTCATCGGCGAGGTCAGCGAGGGTGCCGGTGTGACCGTGGACGGCGGGGGAGTACGAAGGCCCCACCGGCTGGACGCACTTCTGAGCAGACCGGGCTCGATTTCTCCCAACCCGGCAGGTCGGATACTCTTGTTCGGTTGCTCGCTGGCCGGTCTCGGCTCCGGGCGGGCCCGCACGTTCTCGAATCACCAACGAATCTTCAGGAGTACACGGTGGCTGCCGTCTGTGACATCTGCGCCAAGAAGCCCGGCTTCGGCAACAACCGACCCCGGTCGCGCAAGATTACGAAGCGTCGCTTCGACCCTGAACATCCAGCGCGTGCGCGCCACCGTCAACGGTGCGCCCAAGCGTCTGAACGTCTGCACCGGTTGCATCAAGGCCGGCAAGGTCTCCCGCTGACCTGACGCAGTCTTCGCAACAGACCCCGAGAGCCCTGCTCTCGGGGTCTGTTCGTATGTTGGTTGTCGGTCACCGGCGCTAGCCTGTGCCCTTCGACGCCCACGTCCGTGAAAGGTGCCCGCGATGGAGACCGTGCCGAGCGGCATGTCGACGCTGGCACTGGCCCGGTTCGTGGAGATCGCCACCGACGCCCTCTCGGGGGCGCGTGAGGAGATCGACGCGCTCAACGTCTATCCCGTGCCCGACGGCGACACCGGCACCAACATGTTCCTCACCGTCTCCGCGGCCGGCGACGCGATCGTCCGAAGCGATCGCCGAGGATCCCGAGCTCGACACGACCGCCGCCTTCCGGATCGTGGCCCGGGGCGCCCTCCCGGGCGCCCGCGGCAACTCCGGCGTCATCCTGAGCCAGATGCTCGGGGCATACGTCTCCCGGCTGGCCGAGGACGACGGCACCGTGCAGAACGCCCTCGTGGTGGCCGAGGCCATGCAGCGTGCCACCGACGCCTCCTATGCTGCGGTCGGTGTCCCCGTCGAGGGCACGATCCTGTCGGTGTCCCGAGCCGCGTCCGACGCGGCGATGGCGCGGGCCGCGCTCGAGGGAGCACGCACCCGCGACGTCTTCACCGCGGCCGCGGCCGCCGCCCGCGAGGCGCTCGCGCGCACACCCACCCAGCTCAAGGCCCCGGCGGACGCCGGGGTCGTGGACGCCGGCGGACGAGGGTTGTGCGTCGTGCTGGACGCGGCCGAGACCGTCTCGACCGGCCGTCGCCCACCGCCGGCGCCCGCGGGCGTCCACCGCATCCCCGTGCCGCTCCACGCGCTCGCCGGCGATGCTGACCTCACTCCCGACGGCCCGTCCTACGAGGTGATGTATCTCCTCGATGCCGAGGACACCGCGATCCCCGTGCTCAAGAAGGTGCTGGGCGCGCTCGGCGACAGCCCGGTCGTCGTCGGCAGCGACCGCCTCTGGAACGTCCACGTCCACGTCGACGACGTGGGCGCCGCGATCGAGGCCGGCATCGAGGCTGGCCGGCCCTACCGCGTGCGCGTGACGCACTTCGCCGAGCAGGTCGCCGAGGCCGCGCAGGCCCGCCGACCCACGACGCGGACCGGTCGCAAGGTCGTGGCCGTCGCCGCCGGCCCCGGGCTGGCGGCCCTCTTCGAGGAAGCGGGCGCCGTCGTCGTCGCGGGTGGCCCCGGCCAACGACCGTCGACCGGTCAGATCCTCGAAGCGATCATGCAGTGTGGGGCGGCCGAGGTGGTGGTCCTGCCCAACGACGCCGACTCGGTCCGCGTCGCCGAGATCGCTGCGCGCACCGCGGAGGAGAGCGGCGAGATCCGCGTCGAGGTGGTGGCCTCGCAGGCCCGAGTCCGGGGGCTCGCGGCCATCGCAGTGCACGAGCCGGGCCGCACCTTCGGACCGGGACGTCCGCGAGATGACCGCC
This sequence comes from Nocardioides sp. B-3, assembly GCF_024703895.1. Lineage (GTDB taxonomy): Bacteria > Actinomycetota > Actinomycetes > Propionibacteriales > Nocardioidaceae > Nocardioides. The sequence continues at coordinate 317,990 of NZ_CP087968.1, read as the reverse complement.
ACCGCGCGCCACGCCCGCCACGGCGCCATCACCGTCGCCGCCAAGCAGGCGATGACGATGGCCGGCCCGTGCGAGCCCGGTGACGTGCTCGGTGTCATCGCCGGTGACTTCGCGATCGTCGGCCGGGACGCCCACACCGTTGCCGTCGACGTCGTCGAGCGGTTGCTCGGCGGCGGTGGCGAGCTGATCACGATCGTCTCGGGCGCCGGGGGCGAGGAGCTGGCGGCCGGCGTCTCGGCGTACGTCGAGAGCACCCACCCCGCCGTCGACGTGGTGGTCTATGACGGAGGCCGGGACCGTTACCCCCTGCTCGTGAGCGTGGAGTGAATGGTCTCGATCACACCTGATTCGCCGGTGGCGAGCGTCTTCGGCCGCTCGCCCAAGCGCAAGCTCGTCGAGGAGGGCCTCGGCATCACCACGGTGGGGCAGCTGCTGCGGCACTTCCCGCGGCGCTACGTCGAGACCACCGAGCTCACCGAGGTGGGCACCCCCGAGGTCGGGCAGCTGCTGTCGGTCGTCGGTGAGGTGACCAGCGCCTCCGTGAAGCCCTTCCAGCGCGGGCGCAAGACGCAGTTCCGCACCGAGGTCCGCATCCGCACCAACGGCCCTTCCTTCTCGCTGTCGTTCTTCAGTCCTTATGCGGGGCAGGCCAACTCGTACGTCGAGCAGATGGCGCCCGGCAGCCGCGGCCTGTTCACCGGCAAGACCAAGATCTTCAACGGCAGCTGGCAGCTCGAGCAGCCGCACCAGCTGATGTTCGGCGACGGCGACGCTGAGGACGAGACCCTCAGCAAGCTGCTGCCCGTCTATCCGCTCACCAACAAGCTCTACGTCTGGGACCTGATCAAGGTGATCCGGGTGGCGCTCGACCCGGTCACCGACGTGCCCCGACATGCTGACGCCCGAGCTGCGCCAGCGATACGACGTGCTCGACGTGATGACCGCGCTCCGGCTCGTGCACGGCCCCGATGACTACGCCCGGGCCGGTGCCGCCCAGCGACGGTTCCGTTTCGAGGAGGCGCTCGTCCTCCAGCTGGTGCTCGCTCGCCGACGGGCGGCCCAGCGTGCCCTCGGAGCGCAGGCACGGACGGGTGGCGGGAGACTGCTGGAGGCGTTCGACGAGCGACTGCCGTTCGAGCTCACGGGCGGCCAGCGCGAGATCGGCGCGGTCCTCGAGACCGAGCTCGCCCAGCCGCACCCGATGAACCGCCTCCTGCAGGGAGAGGTGGGCTCCGGCAAGACGCTGGTCGCGCTGCGCGCGATGCTGCGCGTGGTCGACTCGGGCGGCCGGGCCGTGCTGCTCGCGCCGACAGAGGTGCTCGCCCAGCAGCACCACCGCTCGATCTCCGCGATGCTCGGTGACCTCGCCCGGGGCGGGATGCTCGGCGGTGCGGCCGACGGCACATCAGTGGCCCTGCTGACGGGGTCCATGCCCAAGGCCGCCAAGGACCACGCGCTTGGACTGATGGCAAGTGGGGAGGCTGGCATCGTGATCGGCACGCACGCGCTCCTCGAGGACTCCGTCTCCTTCGCCGACCCGGGCCCGGTGGTGGTCGACGAGCAGCACCGATTCGGCGTCAAGCAGCGAGCGGCCCTCACCGACAAGGCCGGCTCACCGCCGCACGTGCTGGTGATGACCGCGACCCCGATTCCGCGGACCGTCGCGATGACCGTCTTCGGCGACCTCGAGACCTCCGTGCTCACCGAGCTGCCGGCCGGCCGCGCCCCTATCCAGACCAATGTCGTGCCGCTCGCCGATCAGCCGTCCCTGGATCGGGCGCGTCTGGGAGCGGGTGCGCGAGGAGGTCGGCAAGGGCCATCAGGCCTACGTCGTGTGCCCCCGCATCAGCGGCGACACCCTCGAGGAGGGCGAGAGCGACCAGCTCGACGTCGACGAGGACGGCGAGGTGACCACCAAGAAGATGCCGCTCGCCGCCGTCGAGGACCTGCACGAGGAGCTCGCCGGGGGAGCGCTGCACGGCCTGCGCACCGCGATCCTGCACGGCAAGCTGCCGCCCGACGAGAAGGACCGCACGATGCGCGCCTTCGCCGCCGGCCAGATCGATGTCCTCGTCTCCACCACCGTGATCGAGGTCGGCGTCGACGTCCACAACGCCACGACCATGGTGCTCCTCGACGCCGACCGGTTCGGCGTCAGCCAGCTCCACCAGCTCCGCGGCCGGGTCGGTCGAGGTGGCCTGCCCGGGCTGTGCCTGCTGGTGTCCCGCGCCGAGGCCGACACGCCGGCTCGCGAGCGACTGGACGCGGTCGCGTCGACCACCGACGGCTTCGAGCTCAGCAAGGTCGACCTCGAGCAGCGCCGCGAGGGCGACGTGCTCGGCGCCAACCAGTCGGGCTTCCGGTCCAGCCCGGTCACGCTGCGGGTGCTGCGCGACGAGAAGACGATCATCCGGGCACGTGAGGCCGCCGACGAGCTGCTGGCGGAGGACGCCGACCGGCGCCGTACCCCGTCCCGGCGGCCGCCGTCGCCGACATCGAGGCCTCCCGGCACTCAGAGTTCGTGGACAAGTCATGACCCGGATCATCGGGGGAGCGGCCGGGGGCGGCGCCCGGGTCACACCGCGCGGTGTCGCCACCCGCCCGACCAGCGACCGCGTGCGCGAGGCCCTGTTCTCCGCCGTCGAGGCGTGGTGCGGCTCGCTCGACGGCCTGCGGTTCCTCGACCTCTACGCCGGGTCCGGCGCCGTGGGGCTCGAGGCCCGGTCACGGGGTGCGGGCGTCGTCACGTTCGTGGAGCAGGACCGCAAGACCGCTGCCCTGATCGCCCGCAACGCCGAGACGTTGGGTGCCGCGCGCACCAACGTGGTCGCGACGTCGGTGGTCACCGCGCTGCGCAGGAGCCCGTCGGCGCCCTACGACATCGTGTTCCCTGGACCCGCCCTACCCCCTGTCCGATGCTGACGTCAGGGCTGCCCCCGGCGGCCCCGGTGGACGGGGACTGGCTGGTCCCGGGGGCTCTGGTCGTCGTCGAGCGGTCCGTGCGTGGCCCCGCGCTGGCCCGGCCGACCGGCTCCGGACGGTGAGCGGTCGAAGAAGTACGGCGAGACGATGCTTTGGTACGGTCACGCCGCCCGACCCCCTGCTGGATCCCCCGACGGTCAGGAGTGACCCGATGCCCGAGCGCACCCCCGGCCGCTTGCACAGGGCGGTCTGCCCCGGCTCCTTCGACCCGGTGACCAACGGCCACCTCGACATCATCGGGCGGTCCGCGAAGCTCTTCGACGAGGTTGTCGTCGCGGTCGGCGTGAACAAGTCCAAGAACCGCCTCTTCTCCGCCGAGGAGCGGATCGAGATGCTGGGCGAGGCGTGCGCGGGCTGGGACAACGTCAGGGTGGACGGGTTCACCGGACTGCTCACCGACTTCTGCCTGCAGAACGAGATCGACGCGATCGTCAAGGGGCTGCGTGCCGTGACCGACTTCGACTACGAGCTGCAGATGGCGCAGATGAACTCCAGCCCTGGCCCCGGTCGTCGAGACGGTCTTCGTGCCGACGAGCCCCGAGTGGTCGTTCCCGGCCAGCAGCCCGGTCAAGGAAGTGGCCACCTTCGGTGGCGACGTGACCGGCCCGGTGCCCGAGTTCGTGCGCGAGCTGCTGCTCAAGCGGCTGGCCGAGCGCGAGAGCGGCACCGACTGACCTCCGTTTTGCCCGTTCACCCGCCGGACGGCTACGATTCCGTGGTTCTGTTCAGTGTCCGGTTTGGAGTGAAGTGATGACCAGCTCGGACCCGAGAGCGCCGCTCGTGCTCGACACACGCGAGCTCGGCCGCCGCCCGGGGTCCCAGCTGGAAATTGTTCGCACCGTGCCTGCGCCGACAGAACTTGGCATCGAAGTCTTGCGTGTCCCCGAAGGCTCGCCGGTCGAACTCGACCTGCGGCTGGAGGCGGTCATGGAGGGCGTGCTGGTCTCCGGCTCCGCTACGGCAGAGCTGGACGGCGAATGCGCACGGTGCCCGGCGCCGATCGAGGACGAGATCTCCGTCCGGCTCCGGGGAGCTGTTCGTGTACGACGACGTCCGGCACGACGCGTCCGACACGGACCTTGAGGACGAGACCAGCCGGCTCGAGGACGACCTGCTCGACCTCGAGCCACTGCTGCGGGACGCGGTGGTGCTTGCACTTCCGTTCCAGCCGCTGTGCGAGGAGGACTGTCCCGGTTTGTGCGTCGAGTGTGGCGCCCGACTGGCCGACGATCCCGAGCACGAGCACGAGGAGCCGATCGACCCCCGGTGGGCCGGACTCCAAGGGCTTGAAACACTGCAGGACCCCAGCACCACCACAGACTGAATCCACAGACTGACACTTACGCCCGAGGCGACTCGGTCGGCAACACAAGGAGAGAACCATGGCTGTTCCGAAGCGGAAGATGTCGTGAAGCAACACGCGCCACCGCCGGTCGCAGTGGAAGGCCGTCGCGCCGAGCCTCGTGACCTGCGCCAACCCGGCCTGCGCCGAGAAGCACCTGCCGCACCGTGCCTGCGGTGCCTGCGGCCAGCACGGCGCCCGCGCCGCCCGTCGCCAGGTCCTCTGAGCGAGTTCAAGCAACTCCGCTGAGCACCCGGGAGCTGCGTGAGGCGCTCGGGAATCCAGTCCCGGATCCCGAGCTCCTCGAGCGCGCTGACCCACCGTTCGTTCGCCTACGAGAACGGTGGGCTGCCGACCAACGAGCGGCTCGAGTTCCCGGGTGACTCGGTGCTCGGGGTCGTGGTCACCCGAGACGCTCTACACCAGCCACCCCGACCTCTCCGAGGGGCGGCTGGCCAAGCTCCGCGCCGCTGTGGTCAACGCTCGTGCGTTGGCCGACGTGGCTCGCCGGATCGACCTCGGCAAGCACATCAAGCTCGGCCGCGGTGAAGAGTCGACCGGGGGCCGCGAGAAGGCCTCGATCCTCTCCGACACCGTCGAGGCGTTGATCGGCGCGATCCACATGAGCGGCGGCATCGAGGCCTCCGCCGACGTCGTGCACCTGCTCTTCGACGACGTGATGGTCGCCGCCGCCTCCATGGGGGCCGGCCTCGACTGGAAGACCTCCCTGCAGGAGCTGTCCGCGGCCCTCGCGCTCGGAGTGCCGGAATACGTCATCGAGGACGACGGCCCCGACCACATGAAGACCTTCGTTGCCCGCGTCCGCGTCGGCGACCAGCTCTACGGCCACGGCACCGGCCGCTCGAAGAAGCAGGCCGAGCAGGGTGCGGCCGAGACCGCCTACCTCGAGCTCTCCGAGGCGCAGGCCCGGGCCATCGACGCGCAAGCCTGATCCTTGCCCGAGCTCCCCGAGGTCGAGGTCGTCCGCGCCGGCCTCGCCCGCCACGTCACCGGCGCCACCGTCACCGGTGTCGAGGTGCTGCACCCGCGCCCGCTGCGGCGTGACCCGCGGGGCGCCGACGGGTTCGTCGCCGCCCTGATCGGGGAGCGGATCGAGGCCGTACACCGACGCGGGAAGTACTTCTGGCTCGCCCTGTCCTCCGGTGACGCCGTGCTCGGCCACCTCGGCATGAGCGGGCAGATGCTGCTCCAGCAGCCCGGAGCCGACGACGAGAAGCATCTGAGGGTGCGGTTCGTCCTGTCGGACGGAGTTGAGATGCGGTTCGTGGACCAGCGCATGTTCGGCGGCCTGCTCGTCTCCGAGGGCGGCGCCGAGCTGCCGAACGAGATTGCGCACATCGGCCGCGACCCGCTCGACCCTGAGTTCGACCCGGGACGACGTGGTCAGGCGGATGCGTCGCCGTACCGTCGGGATCAAGCGCCAGCTCCTCGACCAGAACCTCGTGTCGGGCATCGGCAACATCTACGCCGACGAAGCGCTGTGGCGGGCCGGGCTGCACTTCGACCGGCCGGGGGACCGGCTCACGCTCGCGCAGGCCAACGACGTGCTGACCCACGCGACCACCGTCATGCAGGACGCGCTCGGCCGGGGCGGCACGTCCTTCGACGCGCTCTACGTCAACGTCAACGGCGAATCGGGCTACTTCGACCGGTCCCTGCACGCCTACGGGCGGGAGGGTGAGCCCTGCGACCGCTGCGGGACGGCGATGAAGCGGGCCGCCTTCATGAACCGCTCGTCGTTCTTCTGCCCGGTGTGTCAGAAACCACCGCGACCACGCCGGAAGCGTGCATGATCCGCTCGCTTCGCTCGCGAATATCGACCGCCCCACATTGACCCACACCCATCACGGTGGGACTCTTGTAGACGGCCGCAAGCCGCGGTCGCCCACACCAACATGCAAGGGGCGCTCCTCATGGCGAAGGCGCTGATCGGCTATCTCCACAGCGACCAACGCATCCCCGCCCGACAGGGTCTCGAGAACCAGCGACTGCGCAACCGGGTCGCCGAGCTCGAGACACTGGTGCTGCGACTCCGAGTCGAGAACGACCGGCTGATCGCCGAGCAGGCGACAGCCACGCTCGAGGCGGAGATGCTCGAGCCGGAGATGCTCCCGGCCTGATCGGACAGGGCGTGACCAGCGACACGTCTGTGTCGTTGATGGGCCATGCGCATCCTGCCTGCCGCTGCTGCGGCCATGGGTCTCGCGGCCTCCGTCGCCCTGACCGCTCCTGCCCTCGCCCACGGCGACCGTGACCGCCCGGAGCAGAAGCGGACTGAGTACACCGCGGGGCTCAACGTCCCGGTCGCGATGAGCCCCAGCGTCAGCCTGGTGGACAGCAACCCCGGCTCGGCCGGGATCTCCGGCTGCTTCATGAAGACGGCGCCGCTGTTCGTCATGTCCGGCCTCGACTCGGTCGTGGTGCACGACATCAGCAACCCCCTCGACCCCCAGCAGCGTCGGGACCCTGCCAAGCCTGCAGTTCGAGAACGAGGCGATGAACTGCGGCGAGCGCAAGGTCGGGGGCACCACCCAGCGCTTCGCCCTGATCGGCGTCGACCTCTACCGAGGCCTCCCCGGGCGACATCGAGCACGTCAACGACCCCGTGCGTGGGGACTATGAGCTCATCGTCGTCGACGTCACCGACCCCACGACGCCGAAGATCCGCTCGCGGGTCCCGTCGACCACCAGCACCCACACGGTGACGTGCGTCGTCGACACGGACTGCCGCTACGTCTACTCCGCCGGTGACGACAGTGCGGTTCCGGGCCGGGGCAGCTTCTCGATCTTCGACCTGTCCGACCTCGACCACCCCGTGGAGGTCGACAGCGACGCGGCTGTCGCCGGAGTCCAGCCCTTCCGCTCCGACGCGGTCGGCTGGGGCGGGCACAAGTGGAACTTCGACGGCGCCGGGCGCGGGACCCACACCGGGGCCGGCGGCTCCTACGTCTACGACGTCTCCAACCCGGTCGCCCCCGTGGAGATCGCCAACACCGGGGCGGCGGGCGACTCGGCCCGGGACGGCATGACCAACGGCTTCAACAACTTCATCCACCACAACTCCTTCCAGCCCAATGCCGGGACGTTCCGGCCGGACGCGGCGCCCTCGTTGGCCAACGGCAACATCCTGCTCGTCACCGAGGAGGACTACGAGGACACCAACTGCGCGACCGCCGGGTCGTTCCAGACCTGGCACGTCAAGCGGACGGACGGCTCCGACGGGTCCATCGTGCCGCTCGCCAAGGTGGAGCTGGCCGACCCGGCGACGTACCCCCTGCCGGTCGGCGCGTTCTGCTCCGCGCACTGGTTCGACTACCACCAGTCCGGGCTGGTGTCGGTGGGCTACTACGGCGGCGGCACCCAGTTCATCGACGTCACCGACCCGACAGCGCCCAGCAGTCACGGGTTCGCGTGGTTCGGCGCCTCCGAGGTCTGGGACAGCTACTGGGTCCCCGTCTACAACTCGCGCGGCGTCGCCACCGGCAAGAAGACCAACCTCGCCTACTCGGTCGACCTGGTGCGCGGTCTCGACGTCCTCGCGGTGGACGTCGACGGTGACTCCGTCGGTGCGGTGCCCGACCCGGTCCTGCTGCCGGGCGGTTCGGGCACGACCCTCACCATCACCGACGCCGTGCCCGTCGGGGTGCTCGGTGGCCTCGGCGCGCTCCTCATCGCCGCACGGCGCCGCCGGGACCAGCACCGCGACTGAGTGTGCTTCAGGTGAGCCCGGGCAGGCCTCAGCTGAGGTCGGCCGACAACGCCTTGCCGGCCCGGGTCAGTAGCGGCACGGCTCGCTCGACGAGTTCCTGCGACATCCGCTCGGCCGGGCCGGAGACGGACAGCGCGAGCCGGGTGGGTACGTCGGGCACGTTCACCGCGACGCAGCGGACGCCGATCTCCTGCTCGCCCTCGTCCATCGCGTAGCCGGTCTTCGCCGCCAGCACGAGCTGCTGGGCGAAGTCGTCGGGGTTGGTGAGGGTGTTGTCGGTGTGCCGCGGCATGCCGGTGCGTTGGAGCAGTTCGCGCACCTGCCCTTCCGGCAGCTCGGCCGGGATCGCCTTGCCGACGGCCGTGCAGTGGGGCAACACGCGACGACCGACCTCGGTGAACATCCGCATCGAGTGGCGCGACGGCACCTGGGCGACGTACACGATCTGGTCGCCGTCAAGCATCGCGAGGTTGGCCGACTCGCCGAGCTCGTCGACGAGGGCGGCGAGGTGCGGCTTGGCCCAGATGCTCAGCATGTTGGACGAGCTCTCGCCGAGCCGGATCAGGCGCGGGCCCGGGACGTATTGCCGCGACGGCTCCTGCCGGAGGTAGCCGAGGTCGACCGGGGTGCGGACCGGGCGGTGGATCGTGGGCAGGGGAAGCCCGGATGAGGTGGCGAGCTGGGAGAGCCCCATCATTCCGCCGGCGTCCGCCATCGTCTCGAGCAGCCCGAAGGCGCGCTCGATCGATTGCACGCCTCCAGAGCGTGCCTTCGGCTCTTTCTCCGCCACGTCAATCTCCTCAAGTTGGTTTCCGAATGGTGGAAGTGTAGCGCCGCCACCCAGAAGAACTGCAGGAGCGAACCGCAGGCGTGGAGCACCCTTGCACTTCCACAACGTAGATACTAGTATCCACAATACGAAATTACGCCGCTTTGAGAGGTCGAGAACCTTGGGTACTCCCAGTCCTGGCTATGCCGTCACCGTCCGTGTGGACACTCCTTCCTCCTCGGGTGCCACCGGCAGTCTCGTGGCTGCCGTTGCCGCGGCGGGGGAGCGGTCACCGCGCTCGACGTCGTCGAGTCTCACGCCGACCAGCTCGTCGTCGACCTCACCTGCGACGCCATCGACGCCGCGCACGTCGACGCCATCACCCGAGCATTGGCGGGGGTGTCCGGCGTCAGCGTGCGCAAGGTCAGCGACCGCACCTTCCTGATGCACCTCGGGGGCAAGCTCGAGGTCGTCCCCAAGGTGCCACTCAAGAACCGCGACGATCTGTCCCGCGCCTACACCCCCGGTGTGGCGCGCGTGTGCCTCGCGATCGCCGAGAACCCCGAGGACCTGCGACGGCTCACGATCAAGCGCAACACCGTCGCCGTGGTGACGGACGGTTCCGCCGTGCTCGGCCTCGGCAACATCGGCCCCGGCGCCGCGCTCCCCGTCATGGAGGGCAAGGCGGCGCTGTTCAAGCAGTTCGCCGACGTCGACGCCCGGCCGGTCTGCCTCGACACCCGGGACACCGAAGAGATCATCATGATCGTCAAGGCGATCGCGGTCTCCTACGGCGGCATCAACCTCGAGGACATCGCGGCACCGCGGTGCTTCGAGATCGAGCGCCGGCTCCGCGACGAGCTCGACATCCCGGTCTTCCACGACGACCAGCACGGTACGGCGATCGTCGTGCTCGCCGCCCTGACCAACGCGTTGCGCGTGGTCGGCAAGGACCTCGACCAGGTCCGGATCGTGGTGAGCGGGGTGGGTGCGGCCGGCAACGCGATCATCCAGCTCCTCCACGCCCGGGGCGCACGGCACATCGTCGCGTGCGACCGGCACGGCGCCGTACACCGTGGTCTGCAGGACCTCGACCCCGCGCGTCGTTGGGTCGCCGACAACACCAACCCCGACGACTTCACTGGCGGCCTCAAGGAGGCCATGGCCGGAGCCGACGTCTTCGTCGGCGTATCGGCGCCCAACCTGCTCGACGGCGCCGACATCTCGACCATGGCCGACGACGCGATCGTCTTCGCGCTCGCCAACCCCGACCCCGAGGTCGATCCCGTGGCCGCCGGCAAGCACGCGGCCATCGTCGCGACCGGGCGCTCGGACTACCCCAACCAGATCAACAACGTGCTGGCCTTCCCCGGCCTGTTCCGGGGCATGCTGGACGCGGCCGCACGCGAGATCACCGACGAGGTCATGCTCGCCGCGGCTCGCCATCGCGGACTGCGTCCACCCCCGACCAGCTGAATGCGAGCTACATCGTCCCGTCCGTGTTCGACCCCGCAGTCGCACCCGCCGTTGCGGCAGGTGTGCAGGCCGCGGCAACCCGGACGAAGCCAGTCGTGGAACAAGAGTCAGTCGCACAGGAAGAATTCGCACAGGAAGATTTGGTGTCTCGATGAGTGAGGGAGCAGTCATGCAGGAGTCCGGCAGCATCGAGGTGGCGGGGGAGCACGTCGTCGGCGCCGAACGCATCCTCACGCCTGAGGCGCTGGCCTTTGTTGCCGCACTGCAGCGCCGGTTCGGCGCTCGGCGCGACGAGCTCCCGGCCGCGCGCCGGGTGCGGCGCGACGAGGTGTCGCGCACGGGCAAGCTCGACTTCCTGCCGGAGACCGCGGACGTGCGCAGTGGCGACTGGAGCGTCACACCAGCGCCGGCCGATCTCCCTGGATCGTCGCGTCGAGATCACTGGCCCGACCGATCGCAAGATGACGATCAACGCCCTCAACTCCGGCGCCCGCGTGTGGCTGGCCGACATGGAGGACGCCAGCACCCCGCACTGGAGCAACGTGGTCGGCGGCCGGGTGAGCCTGTACGACGCCATCCGTCGCCAGATCTCGTTCACGTCGCCCTGGGGCAAGACCTACGAGCTGCGCGACGACCAGCCGTTGGCCACCATCGTGGTGCGTCCGCGCGGCTGGCACTTCGACGACCAGCATCTCCTCGTCGACGGCGAGCCGGTGGTCGGCGCCCCGGTCGACTTCGGCCTCTACTTCTTCCACAACGCCGCCGAGCTCATTGCGCGGGGGAGCGGTCCGTACTTCTACCTGCCGAAGACCGAGAGCCACCTCGAGGCCCGATTGTGGAACGACGTGTTCACGTTTGCCCGTGCAGAGCTGGGGATTCCGCACGGAACCGTCCGCGCCACGGTGCTGATCGAGACCATCCCGGCCGCGTTCGAGATGGACGAGATCCTCTACGAGCTGCGCGAGCACGCCTCCGGACTCAACGCCGGCCGCTGGGACTACCTCTTCAGCATCATCAAGTACTTCCGTGACTCGGGTCCCGACTTCGTGCTGCCCGACCGGAGCGCGGTGACCATGACCGCGCCGTTCATGCGGGCCTACGCCCAACTGCTGGTTCAGACGTGTCACCGCCGCGGCGCGCACGCGATCGGCGGCATGGCGGCCTTCATCCCCAGCCGCAAGGATGAGGACGTGAATGCCAAGGCCTTTGCCAAGGTCCGCGAGGACAAGGAGCGCGAGGCCGGCGACGGCTTCGACGGCTCGTGGGTCGCCCACCCTGACCTCGTCCCGATCTGTCGCGAGGTCTTCGACGGCGTGCTCGGCGACCGGCCCAACCAGGTCGACCGGATCCACGACGTGACCGTCACCGCCGCCGATCTGCTCGACCTCAAGGCCACCCCGTGCCGAGTGACGCGAGAAGGTCTGCACAGCAACGTCGAGGTGGCGCTGCTCTACCTCGAGGCCTGGCTCCGCGGACTGGGTGCCGTCGGCATCCACAACCTCATGGAGGACGCGGCCACGGCCGAGATCTCCCGCTCCCAGATCTGGCAGTGGGTCCACAATGAGTCAACGTTGGAGGACGGCACCGTGATCACGTCAACTCTCGTTCGAGAAGTGCTCGACCGGGAGCAGGCCCGCATCCTTGCGGCCGCCAACGGCACCGAGCACCGGTTCGCCGACGCCCGCACCCTGTTCGAGGAGGTCGCGCTAGCCGACGACTTCATCGACTTCCTCACCCTTCCGGCGTACGCCGCAGTGGTCTCGGCATGAGCGCGCACGACGCCCTGAGCGCGCTGGCCGACGAGCTCGACCAGCGACTGGCCGCGGCCGACGCCGAGCTGGTCGACAACTATCCGGGTGATCGTGGGACCCGTCAACCGGTGCACACCGTCTACGTCCCCGGCGACAAGTACGACGCCGACACGATCGCCACGTGGGGTGCCGGGGCTCGCGACGTCCTGTCCCAGCACGGTCGGTCCGTGATGGAGCTGGCCGAGGCGCTCGAGCTGCGCCCGAGCTCGGCCGTCGAGGTCTACGACCGGGTCCGCGCCAAGCTCGAGCGGGAGCCGATCGAGGACCTGCGCATCGACTTCGAAGACGGCTACGGCAACCGGCCCGACGACCGGGAGGACGCCGCCGTGATCGCCGCGGCCCGTGCCCCGGCCAGCAGCGTGAAGGCGGGCAACGCGTCGCCGTACCACGGGATCAGGATCAAGTCGTTCGAGGCGCCGACGCGTCGACGCGGTCTGCGCACGCTCGGCCTGTTCGTCGGCGAGCTCGCCGACGCCGACGCCGTCACCGACGGGTTCGTCATCACCCTGCCCAAGGTGACGTCGGTGGACCAGGTCGAGGCGATGGTGACTGCGCTCGAGACGATCGAGCGCGCCCACGGGATCGCCACAGGGACCCTGCTCTTCGAGATCCAGATCGAGACGCCGCAGTCCATCCTCGGTCCCGATGGCTCTGCCCTCGTGGCGAAGATGATCCACGCAGGCGGGCGACGGGTGACGGGCCTGCACTACGGGACCTACGACTACTCCGCCTCGCTGGGCGTCGCTGCGGCCTACCAGAGCATGGAGCACCCCGCCGCCGACCATGCCAAGGACGTCATGCAGGTCGCTGCCGCCGGCACCGGCGTGTTCATCTCGGACGGCTCGACCAACATCCTGCCCGTGGGCGACCGCGACGCGGTTCCGCTCGGCCCGGCGCCTGCACGTCCGGTTGGTACGACGCTCGCTGTCGCGCGGCATCTACTGGGGCTGGGACCTGCACCCGGCCCAGCTGCCGAGCCGGTTCGTGGCGACGTACGCCTTCTACCGAGAGGGCCTGCCCACGGCCGCGGCCCGCCTCCGCGCCTACGTGCACGGCGGCGACTCTGGCTATCTCGACGAGCCGGCGACCGCTGCCGCGCTCGCCGGGTTCGTGCTCCGCGGTCTTGAGTGCGGTGCCGTGACGCCGGCCGAGATCGACGAGCTGATCAAGGTGGAGGTTGCGGATCTCGCCCGCTTGGCGAAGCGACCGACGCCGGCCTGACGACCCCACTGAACGCCCGCCCTCCCGGACCTCCGTCCGGTTGGGCGGGCGCTCTGCATTTGGTGCCTCGGATTCGGCCAGATGTCCCTCGAACCCTTGACAGCCGCGTGTGAGCAAGCGCACACTATTCAACACGTGGAAAGAATATTCCATGATGCGGAAACTAGCGGAAAGTGTGGAATCGAACGATGAAGATTCTCGTCGTCAACGTCAACACGACCGCCTCGATGACCGACGCGATCGTCGCGTCGGCCCGGTCGGTGGCCTCTCCCGGAACCGAGATCCTCGGCCTCACGCCGTCGTTCGGGCCAGAGTCCTGCGAGGGCAACTTCGACAGCTATCTCGCTGCGGTTGGCGTGATGGATGCCGTCGCCCGCTACGAGGGTGAATACGACGCCGTGGTGCAGGCCGGCTTCGGCGAGCACGGCCGCGAGGGGCTCCGGGAGCTCCTCGACGTCCCGGTTGTCGACATCACCGAAGCAGCGGGCCACGTCGCCTCCCTGATCGGCCACAAGTTCTCCGTCGTCACCACACTTGACCGCACGGTGCCGCTGATCGAGGACCGGCTCAAGCTGGCCGGCCTCGATGCTCGTTGCGCCTCCGTCCGCTCCAGCGGGCTGTCGGTCCTCGAGCTCGAGGACAACCCCGGCGTGGCCGTCAAGGCGATCGTCGCAGAGGCCCAGCGCGCGGTCCATGAGGACAAGGCCGAGGTCCTCTGCCTCGGCTGCGGCGGCATGGCCGGCTCGGCCTGAGGCCGTCGGCGCCGCGACCGGCGTGCCCGTCGTCGACGGGGTCACCGCCGCCACCAAGCTCGCCGAGGCCCTGATCGGGCTGCGGTTGTCCACCAGCAAGATCCGGACCTACGCCGCGCCGCGCACCAAGCGGGTCACCGGCTGGCCACTCACACCCTCACCCGGGGCCTGAGCCCACCGGTCCTTCATCATCCCGCCCAACACCCGGAGTCAACAATGACCCAGCATCTCCCCATCGACCGGGGCCGCTGATCGCCCGGGATCCCAACGGTCGCCTCTACAACGAGGACCTCAAGCCGGCCGAGCCGCACGAGCGGCAGTGGAACACGTTCAGCCTCTTCTCGCTGTGGATGAACGACGCGCACAACGCCGGCAACTACAGCTTCGCGGCCGGTCTCTTCCTCCTCGGGCTCAGCCCGATCCGGGTAACTCTCGGGATCCTCGGCGGCGCCCTGATCATCTTCGGCGGCTGCTGCATGTCTGGCTTCATGGGGCACGACACGGGTACGCCCTACCCCGTTGTCAGTCGCCTCGCCCGGGGCATCTGGGGCGCCAACTTCCCGGCGCTGGTCCGGGGCACGGTCGCGATCGCCCGGTACGGCATCCAGACCTTCCTCGCCTCGATCGCGCTCAAAGTGCTCCTGCTGCGATTCATCCCGGGCACCGAGTCGCTCGTGGAACAGTCGTTCCTAGGCATGGACCTCCTCGGCTGGCTGGCGTTCCTGCTGCTCTGGGCGGTTCAGATGGCCGTGGTGGCCAAGGGCATGGAGGCGGTCCGCCACTTCCGGGGCTGGGCAGGGCCCGGAATCTGGGCGGTCATGATCGTGCTCGCGATCTGGATGTACGCGCAGGCAGGCTGGGACATCTCGTGGACGCAGGGTGGTGGTGGTGACCCGCTCAGCACCGGTGAGAGCTGGTACAAGACCTTCGCGGCCGTTGGCCTGACGGTGGGCGTGCTCGCCACCCTGATGCTGAACTTTTCCGACTTTGCCCGCTACTCCCCGTCCCGTGAGTCCGTGGTCAAGGGGAACGCGTGGGGACTGCCGTTCAACTGGACGGCGTTCGCGCTGACCTCGGTGATCATCTCCGCCGCGTCGGTGAAGGTGTACGGCGAGGCCGTGCTCGACCCGGCCGTCCTGCTGGAGAAGTTCGAGAACGACTTCGTGGTCCTGGTTGGCACCTTTGTCTTCGTGCTGGCCACCATCGGCGTGAATATCGTGGCCAACTTCGTGTCCGCTGCGTACGACATCTCCAACGTGAACCCGAAGCGAATCAGCTTCAAGACGGGCGGGATCATCACGTCGTGCCCGGCTCTGGTCTCCATGCCGTGGAACCTCTACAGCAGCCCGGAGATCATCGCCTACTTCCTCGGCGGCTTGGGTGCGCTGCTCGGGCCCTTCTTCGGGATCATGGCGGTCGACTACTTCCTGTTCCGCAAGGGCCGGTTCAGTATCCCGGACATGTACGACCCGACGCCGCGGTCGGCGTACTACTACAAGGACGGCGTGAACCCGCAGGCGATCATCGCGTTCGTGCCCTCGGCGGTCATTGCGCTGATGTTCGCGCTCGTTCCGGTGTTCTCGCCGGTGGCTCCGTTCGGCTGGTTCATCGGGTGCGCCCCGGGTGCGGTTGCCTACAGGATCGTCACTCGCGGCCGGGTCCCTGTCACGCCCAAGACGCTGGTCGAAGTCTGATCCCTTGCCTGTGAGGACCCGTGGCCCGGATCGGGCCACGGGTCCTTCTGGGTAGCCTGCTTCCATGCGCCCGGTCGCCGAGTTCACCACCGAGCCCTTCCACGGGGAGGGCGAGCCACCTGCACACGCGGCGGCCGCTCTTCGGGCTGCCGAGGAGGCCGGACTCGACTGCGAGTTCGGCCCCCTCGGCACCACTGTCCGAGGGGACGCCGAAGACCTCGTGCCCGCCCCCGGCCGACGTCCTCCGGGCTGCTCTGGAACATGGCGCCACCCGGTTCAGCCTGCAGGTCGAGCCCGCTGATGATTGAGCGGCACCCCTTGCTCGAGGCGGTCACTGCGTTGTTGGCCAGAATCGACGCAGAGCTGGTCGAGCCCGCGCGGCTCCGGCCGGACGACGTGCCTCTTGTGTGGGAGGGCGAGACGCTGGCTGGCGTGCGGCTCGCGTCCGCCGGGGAGGCGACGGGGACGCTGACCGCCCTGATCGACGAGGTCGCGGAGGAGATGGGTGCACCGCTGGCAGACCGGCGCGCGCCGACAAGCAGCGCGCAGTCCGGATGTTGGAGGAGCGGGGGCATTCACCTACCGCCGCTCGGCCGAGACCATCGCCGAGGCGATCGGGGTCAGCCGCTTCACCGTCTACAACTACCTGAACCGGACGCGCTGAACCGGAGTCTTCAACAAAGTCTTCAACAAACTGTTGACGTTCTCGAAGGGCCATGCCACGCTTGCGTGACGGAAAACACATTCCGTATCACGAAAGTTGGTGGACCGTGACGCTGGACGAGCTCAACACCCTGTGGGCGGACGCCCTGCGCCCACGGCTGCTCGCGTGCGCCGACGTCCCTGCCCGGACCGACGCGGTTCTGGCCGGCCGGCCGTACGCCGACCTCGATGACCTCGAGGCGACTGCGGACCGGGCAGCCCACGGCGTTCAATGCCGCCGACGTCGACCGCGCACTCGCCGCCCACCCGCGGATCGGCGAGCGGGCCGAGGGCGCCGGCACCGAGGCCTCCCGGTCCCGGGCCGAGCAGGCCGACGTCTCCCGTGACACCGACACGGAGCAGGCGCTGGCGGAGGGCAACCGGGCCTACGAGGACCGCTTCGGTCGGGTCTTCCTGATCTGTGCCACCGGCCTGTCCGGCGCCGAGATCCCGGCCTCCCTGCGGGCCCGGCTCGGGCACGACGACGCGATCGAACAGGCCGTGGTCACCGAGGAGCTGCGCAAGATCGCGCTGCTCCGTCTCCGCAAGGTGCTCGACTCATGAGCGCCGTCACCACCCACGTCCTCGACACCGCCCACGGGCGCCCGGCCGGCGGCGTACGTCTCCGACTCGAGCATCTCGACGGCGACCGGGTCGTCGTCCTCGCCGAGGCCGCGACCGACGAGGACGGACGCGTCCGCGATCTCGGACCCGACCGGGTCGAACCGGGCACCTACCGGCTGGTCTTCGACGTTGCGGCGTACGCCTCCGCGACCGGTCAGGCCTGCTTCTTCCCTGAGGTCGGCCTCACCTTCGCGCTGACCGACGCGACCCTGCACCACCACGTTCCACTTCTGCTCAGCCCGTTCGCCTATTCCACCTACCGAGGGAGTTGATCCCCATGGCCATCCGCCCGGGCCCCAACCAGTACGGCAAGGCCGAGAGCCGCGTCGTTCGCATCTACCGCGACACCCCGCGCCACCAGATCCGCGACCTGAACGTCTCGTCCGCCCTGCGCGGCCGGTTCGAGGACGCGCACATCAGCGGCGACCGGGGCGACGTGCTGCCCACAGACACCCAGAAGAACACCGCCTTCGCCTTCGCCAAGGAGAAGGGGGTCGACGCGATCGAGGACTTCGCGCTCGCCCTCGCCGACCGCTTCATCGACGCGACCCCCGCCGCCGACGGCGCCAAGGTCGAGGTCGAGGAGTACGCCCGGGACCGCATTCCGGTCGACGGCTCCGGCCACGACCACGCATTCGTGCGCACCGGCGGCGGCACCCGCACCACCGCGGTCAACGTCGACGGCCGCGGCGACGACCGGGTCGCGCACGTGATCTCCGGGATCAAGGACCTCACCGTGCTCAAGTCCACCGGCTCGGAGTTCTTCGGCTACCTCAAGGACGAGTACACGACGCTTCCCGAGACCCACGACCGGATCCTCGCGACGTCGCTGGTCGCGCGCTGGCGCTACGACGCCGCGTTCATCGCCCGCGGTGAGGTCGACTGGGACAAGTCCTACGAATCCGTCCTTGCACTCCTGCTCCAGCGCTTCGCCGAGATCCACAGCCTCGCCCTGCAGCAGACCCTGCACGGGATGGGGGAGTCGGTGCTCGAGCAGCACCCGGAGGTTGCCGAGATCAAGTTCTCCGCGCCCAACAAGCACCACTTCCTCGTCGATCTCGCGCCCTTCGGGCTGGAGAACCCGGGCGAGGTGTTCATCGCCGCCGATCGTCCCTACGGCCTGATCGAGGCCTCCGTGATCCGCGACGAGGCGACCGAGGCCGGCAACGCCCGGCTCGGCCTGCCCGGCTTCTGCTGAGGCTTGCGATGATCATCCGTCGTCGCACGACCGTGCCCGTCTCCACACGTCCCGAGGACCAGCGCCACCCACCCGGGCAGCTGCTGGCCTACGGCACCCAGCACATCCTCACGATGTACGGCGGCGTGATCGCGCCGCCCCTGATCGTCGGCGGTGCCGCCGGGCTGTCCGCCTCCGACATGGCGCTGCTGGTCACTGCAGGGCTGTTCGTCTCCGGCTTTGCCACGCTGCTGCAGACGCTCGGCCTCGGTCCGTTCGGCAGCAGGCTCCCGATCGTGCAGGGCATCTCCTTCGCCAGCGTCTCCACCATGGTGGCGATCGCCAGCGAGGACGGGCTGCGGCCGGTCTTCGGCGCGATCATCGTCGCAGGCCTGATCGGCCCGGTCCTGTCGTCGTTCTTCGCGCAGCTGGTGCGACTGTTCCCGGCCGTCGTGACCGGCAGCCTGATCACCGTCATCGGGCTCTCCCTGATGCCGGTCTCGTTCCGCTGGGCGATGGGCAACGACGAGTCGGCGTCGGACTTCGGCTCGATGGCGAACATCGGCTTCGCCGGCCTGACGCTGCTGATCATCCCGGTGATCAGTCGCCTGTTCCCAGGCGCAGTGTCGCGGCTCTCGATCCTGCTGGGTCTCGTCGTCGGCACCATGATCGCGGCGCTGGCCGGCAGGGCGGACTTCTCCGCCGTCGGCGACGCGCGTCCGTTCGCGGCGCCCGCGATCCTGCACTTCGGCACCCCGACGTTCGAGATCGGCGCGATCGTGTCGATGACCGTGGTGATGCTGGTGATCATGACCGAGACCACCGCCGACATCCCGGCGATCGGTGAGATCGTCGACACCGAGGTCGACGCGAAGCGGGTCGCCCGGGGGCTGCGTGCCGACATGGCCGCCACGACCGTGGCGCCGCTCTTCGGTAGCTTCCCCTGCAGCGCGTTCGCGCAGAACGTCGGCTTTGGTCGCGCTGACCGGCATCCGGAGCAGGTACGTCGTCGCGACGGGCGGCTTCTGTCCTGCTGCTGCTCGGACTGCTCCCGGTGGTAGGTGCCGTCGTCGCGGCCATCCCCTACCCGGTCCTCGGCGGCGCCGGCATCGTGCTCTTCGGCTCGGTGGCCGCCAGCGGCATCCGCACCCTGTCGCGCGTGGACTACGAGGACAACCTGAACATGGTGATCGTCTCGGTCGCCGTCGCGGTCGGCATCATCCCGATCGCCGCCCCGACTTTCTGGGACGCGTTCCCCGAGTCGTTCGGCGTGATCATGCACTCCGGCATCAGCGCCACGGCCATCGTCGCGGTGGTCCTGAACTACCTCTTCAACGAGGTCACCGCCGGCAACAAGCCCGGCGCCTCGGTCTTCGCGGCGTCCGAGGACAAGCGCGACAACTTCGGCGAGCGCCTCGACGACGACATCCGCCGCAGCAACTGAGCGCCGACCCGGCGGGGTGGGTTGGAGGATGCTCCAAGGCCCGCCCTGGAACCGGCTGCCGGTTCGTGGCTGCGGTGACTTACCCCGTCGGATCGGCGCGAGTTCACTGGAGTCCCACCCACGACCAGCGGGAGACAGGCCAATGCAGCTCACCCCCTCCGGCAGCCCAGTTGCCAGCCCAGTTGCCAGCACCGTGATCGACGGAGCTGCCATCGTCACCATGGACGGGTCGCGGCGCGAGATCGCTGACGGGTATGTCGTGGTGGAGGGCGACCGGATCACTGCGGTCGGAGCGGGCCGGGCGCCGGCGTTCCCCGGAGCCCGGGTCATCGACGGCCGCGGCTGCGTGATCACCCCGGGTCTCGTCAACACCCACCAGCACCTCTACCAGTGGGTCACGCGCGGGCTGGCCGCCGACGCGACGCTCTTCGAGTGGCTCACCACGCTCTACCCGGTGTGGGCCGGAATCGACGAGACGTCAGTCCACGTGGCCGCCAAGGCCGCGCTGTCCCGGTTGGCGCTGACGGGTTGTACCACGGCGGCCGACCACCACTACGTCTTCCCGCGGGAGGGCGGCGACCCGCTGTTCGCGTCGATCCCGGCTGCGGGGGAGGTGGGGCTGCGGTTCCACCCGGCCCGCGGGTCGATGGACCTCAGCCGTAAGGACGGCGGTCTCCCGCCGGATTCCGTGGTCCGGGATCGCGACGAGATCCTTGCCGCCACGGATGAAGCGATCACGCGCTGGCACGACCCGTCGCCCGGCTCGATGCTGCGGATCTCGGTCGCGCCGTGCTCGCCGTTCTCGGTCAGTGAGGGCCTGATGCGAGACGCCGCCGAGTTGGCCCGACGCCGCGGCGTACGCCTCCACACGCATCTCGCCGAAACCGTCGACGAGGCCGAGTGGTGCGAGGAGCAGGTCGGCTGCACGCCCTTGGAGTACGCCGAGCAGCTGGGGTGGGCAGGCCCCGACGTGTGGTTCGCCCACGGCATCCACTTCGACGACGCAGAGGTCAAGCGGCTCGGAACCGCCGCGACCGGTGTCGCGCACTGCCCGAGCTCCAACGCCCGCCCGGGCGCAGGGATCGCCCGCGCGGCAGACCTGCGCGAAGCCGGTTCGCCGGTCGGGCTCGGTGTCGACGGCGCCGCCAGCAACGAGGCGGGATCGCTGCTGGAGGAGGCGCGCCACGCAGTGCTCTTCGCCCGCGCCCGCAGCGGCCCGCGCGCGCTCGGCGTCCGCGATGCGCTGGAGATGGCCACCCTCGACGGTGCCCGGATCCTCGGCCGCGAGGACGAGATCGGCTCGCTCGAGGTCGGCAAGCTCGCGGACCCGGCCGTCTGGCGACTCGACACCCTCGCCCACGCCGGCATCGATGACCCGGTGGCTGCCCTTGTCCTCGGCACGCCGCCGCCGCTGGAGCTGCTGTTGGTCAACGGCCGACCCGTGGTCGAGCAGGGACGCATGGCCACCCCGGACGAGGACCTGCTGGCGGCGCAGGTCGGCAGGGTCCAGCGCGACCCGGTCCGCAAGGCAGGCTGACATGAGCGTCGCCACCGCCGCCCCGAGCGGGCCGGTCCAGTCCGTCGGCCGTGCGCTCGGCCTGCTCGAGCACCTCGCCGACGCGGGCGAGCCGCTCGGCCTCTCCGAGCTCGCTGCCGTGTGCTGCCTGCCGGTCTCCACGACCCACCGGATGTTGAGGGTGCTGTGCACGGCGGGCTATCTCTACAAGGGGCCCGACCGGCGCTACCGCCTCGGCCCGCGACTGGTTGCGCTCGGTGGGGCCGCCATGCTGCCGATCGCCCCGGAGGTCTCCACCGGCTCGAGCAGCTGGTCCAGCTCACCGAGGAGACCGCGAACGCGGCGACGCTGTGCGGTGACACGGTCCTGTTCGTCGCGCAGGTCCAGTCCTCGCAGTCAATGCGCAGCTCGACCGAGGTGCATCGCCGGACGATGGCGCACTGCTCGGCCGTGGGCAAAGCACTGCTGTCCCTCCTGCCCGACGACGAGGTGGCGGCACTCGCGGCGCGCACCGAGCTTCCGCGGCGTACGTCCCACACGCTCGGCACGATTGACGAGCTGCTTGCCGCCGTCCGTGACGCGCGACGGCTGGGCTATGCGGTCGACGACGAGGAGGAGGAGTACGGCGCCCGCTGCATCGCCGTGCCGGTGCCCTCCGCGCCGTTCCCGCTCGCCGTGGCGGTCGCCGGCCCGACCTGCGCGGGTCACGCGCGAACGCGTGTCCGTCATCGCAGCCGAGCTGCACCGGGTGGTGAGCAGCCGCTGACTGGTCGAGGCGCCGTGCGGATCCGCGCGGTCAGTCGACCATGTCCGCGATGGCGAACTTCTCTTCGTGCTCGGCGAGGTCGAAGGTCTCTGCGACCGTCGTCCGGTTTCCGTTGTAGATGTCGCGATCGATCTCATCGTCGGCGTGAGCGACCAACATCGAGACGAGCGTATCTCCGTTGACGTTGAGGAAGGTGCGGAAGATGCCGGTGAACCAGTCGACGGCGATCAACAGGCCCACGGCCTCGAAGGGCAGGCCGAGGGAAGTGGCCGGGAACATCGCCACGACCGGGAACCCGCCCGGAACGGTGATGGTGCCCATGTTGAGAAGGATCGCGAGCCCCATTCCCATGGCGATCTGACCGAGCGTGAGTTCCACGTTGCCTGCCTCTGGGCGAGGAACATGACGACGATCATGTAGTTGAGCACGGCGCCGTAGGAGCCCATCGTGAGTCCGACGGAGAGCGTGAAGTTGGCCACCCGCTGCGAGACGCCGACCTTCTCGACGGTGTTCTTCAGCACGGTCGGGAAGGTCACCGCCGAGCTCGTGGTGGTGACCGCGATCGCGGTCTGCTCGGCGAGCTTGGCAGGCAGCTTCAACGGGTTGAGGCGCGTGATCGAGGCGGTGATGCCCACGAAGAGCAGGAACAGAATGACCACGCCCAGCAGCGTCGTGCCGAGGTAGCTCAGCGCCGTGGTAACGACGGAGAACCCGATGTCCCCGGCGAGCGCGGCCAGCAGGCAGAACACGCCCACCGGGGCGATGTACATGACCATCCGGATCAGGGTGAGGACGACCTGCTGGACCTGCTCGAGGAAGCGGAGCACGAGCGTGTCCTGAGTGCGGCTGACATGGACCCTGAGCGCCGCACCGAAGAGGAGGGAGAAGACGATGATCGGCACCATCGAGGCGGTGGACATCGCCTCGAAGATGTTGGTGCTCACGAAGCCGAGCAGGGTCTCCTGCCATCCCGTCGCGGCGGCCGCAGACGCCTCCAGCGCGGGGTCGACCTCGCCTTCGAAGACCATGCCCCCGCCGGGCTGAATGATCGAACTGAGCCCCCGGGCGACAGCGGCGGCGACACCCGACAGCCCGAGCATCCGGGCGAAGGTCCGGCCGGCCATCTTGCCCATCCCCGCGCCGGACATCGCGCCGGTGGCCACGATGACGGAGGCCATCACCGGGGGCACGATCGCCATCTGGATGAGCCGGATGAACATGTCGCCGACGAACTTCAGATTTATTGCCCAGTCACCGACGACCAGCCCGAAGACGATGCCGGCGATTGCTGCGACTCCGATCTGCAGCGCGGGTTGCTTCAGTGCTTTCATGCGAGCCTCCGGCGATGAGCCGCCCCTGCGGGGCAGCAAGGGTTTGCTCGCGAACTGCAGTGTGATCAAGCGTCGAGCCGTGACCCAAGTCCCACTGACTTCGACACGATGAGCACTCCATTCCATGAAGCCGGAATTTCCACGATGTGGAAGGAAGTTTCTGAAAACCGGCATGCCGAAGATTACGACGTGATGTGCGTCACGTCTACCCCTCGGGCTGGTCGATCTGCCCGCGAGGAACTGTCACAAGGCCGCGAACGTGTCTCCGTGTGACCACTCGATGCCTGACGCGCCGGACTGCGCCGGGCTGACCGACTCCCCGTCGATCCACACCCCACGAACGTCGGCGGGCGTGCCCGGGGCGAAGGTCCGCGACAGCGCCTCACTGGCGTCACCGGCGTGGGCGAGGCTGACGGCCGGGGCGGTGCCTGCGGCCGGGCGCAGCCACTGGGCGTCGAACCTCTTGCCGACGGAGAGGTCGCCGACCTCGGTCGACATCCCCAGCGCCGAGGCGCCGGCGCTGGTGGCCGGGTGGAGCAGGTGGGCCGCGGTGAGCTGGTGGCCGAGCCCGCCCAGCAGCTGCTGCGCGAAGCACGCCCGGAGGCCCTCCTTCAGCAGCGAGAACCCCGTGCCGGCACCCACGTCCGAGCCCAGCGCCACCCGCACGCCGTGCTGCAGGTGCCCGGCCATCGGGGAACAGCCCGCTTCCCAGTGCGGCGTTGGACGTCGGACAGTGCGCCACCGCAGCGCCACGATCGCCCAGCAGCGCAAGCTCGTGGTCGGTCGGGTGCACGTTGTGCGCAAGGACGGTGCTGCGTCCGACGAGCCCGTGCCGGGCGTAGGTGTCGACGTAGCTGGCGCCCCCGAAGAGCCGGCCGACCTCGGCGATCTCACGGACGTTCTCATTGACGTGGGAGGTCACCATGGCATCGGGGATCTCCGAGAGCATCGCGCCGCAGGCTGCGAGGAGCTCGTCGGTGGACGACAGCGAGAAGCGCGGCGTCACGGCGTAGCGGTTGCGGCCGACGCCGTGCCAGCGCGCCGCGAGGGCCAGCGACTCGGCGTACGCGCGATCTGGAGTGGTGTGCAGCTCGGGGCGCAGGAGACGGTCGCCGACCACGAGGCCGCTGGTGACCCGCAGACCCACGTGCGAGGCCTCGGTGAAGAGTGCGTCTACCGCCGGAGCGTGGTGCGCGCCGAAGACCAGCGCGGTCGTGGTGCCGGCCGAGACCAGTCCGCGCGCGAAGTCGGCAGCGACGCCGACGGCGTACGGCAGGTCGGCCATCCGCGCCTCCTCCGGGAGGGCGCACCGGTCGAGCCAGTCGAGCAGCGGCATGCCGAGCCCGCCGATGACCCGCGCCTGCGGGAAGTGCACGTGGGTGTCGATGAAGCCGGGCAGGACCAAGCCACCGGTCAGGTCGACGACGTCCTCGCCGGCGTGGCGGCGGCGCAGCTCGGCGTACGGTCCGCGCTCGATGATCACGCCGCCCTCCACCAGCAGGGCGATGTCGGTGTCGACACGGAGTGCGCCGTGCTCGAAGGGGTTGTCGGGAGTGTCTAGGAACGTGCCTCGGAAGAGCGTCATCAGGAGACCTCGTGGTGGTCGGCGGCGGGCGCCCTGGTCGCGGGTGGTGGGCTGTTCGGTGGCGAAGAGCTCCGAGCAGCCGGGCGGCGACGCTCACCGCGATGGTGGCCGGCACCTTGCCCGTGAGCTCCGGCAGGCCGATCGGGGTGGTGATCCGCGCGATCGCCTCGGGGGAGTTGCCCTCGTCGGCGAGCTTCTTGCGGAACCGCGCCCACTTGGCGCTCGAGCCGATCAGGCCGATGGTTGCCAGCCGGTCGCTTCGCAGGGCGGCGTCGCACAGGGCGGCGTCTTCAGCGTGGTCGTGGGTCATCACCAGCATGTGGGTGCCGTGGGGCAGCTCGCCGATCACGAGCTCGGGCAGGACGGGGACCCGGTGCACGTGCACGTTGGCGACCGCATCGTCGAGGACGGCGAGTCGCTCGGGTGTCAGCTGGTCCGGGCGCGAGTCGACAGGTGCAGCTCGAGGTCGTGTCGGGCCAGCACGCGTGCGAGCTCGACGCCGACGTGCCCGATGCCGAAGATTGCCACCGAGGGCACCACCGGCAGCGGCTCCAGCAGCAGGGCGACTTCGCCACCACAGCACTGCACGCCGTACTGGAATGGCGCCTTGTCCGACAGCGCGATGTCCGGGGCTTCCGGTGCTCCGGCGCCCGCCGCGATCATCGCCCGGGCCCGCCTCGACGGCCACCGCCTCGAGATTTCCGCCGCCGACCGTGTCCCGGGTCCGGTCAGCGGCGACGACCATCTTGGCGCCGGCCTCGCGCGGCGAATGACCGCGCACGGACGTGATGGTGACGAGTACGCCGACCTGCCGCTGCTCGCGGAGCCGCTGGAGTGCCTTCATCCACTGCATCGCGATCACACCCCGACCGGCACACGTGCGCGAGCGTTCTCGAGCGCCCAGAAGACCGCCTCGGGCGTGGCAGGAGACGCCCGAGGTCGACACTGGTGCCGGCCGGGCCGAAGGCCGCGGCGGCCTGCCGCAGCGCCTCCCGGACGGAGAACGCCAGCATCACAGGCGGCTCACCGACAGCCTTGGAGCCGTAGACCGCGCCGTCCTCGTGCGCCTTCTCCAACAGGGTCACGTTGAAGACCGCGGGCATCTCGGAGAAGCTCGGCAGCTTGTAGGTGCTGGCCGCCTGGGTCGCGAGCCGGCCCCGGTTCGGTCCGTCCGATTCGTCCCAGCGGAGGTCTTCCAGAGTCAGCCAGCCGGCGCCCCTGGACGAAACCACCTTCGATCTGGCCGACGTCGATCAGCGGCGACAGGCTGTCGCCGACGTCATGGACGATGTCGACCCTGCGCAGCGTGTAGGAGCCGTCGAACCCGTCGACCTCGACCTCGGCGGCAGCGACCCCGTAAGCGAAGTACTTGAACGGCGTGCCGCGCATCGCGGCCGCGTCCCAGTGCAGTCCCTCGGTCTTGTAGAAGCCGGCCGCCCAGAGCTGGATGCGCTGGAAGTAGGCCTTGGGCACGAGCTCTTCCCGGGTGAGGCCGGCGCCATCCACCTGTGAGAGTCGCGCGCGGATCTGCTCGCACGCGTTCTTGATCGCGGCACCGTTCAGGTCGGCGCCGGAGCTCGCCGCGGTCGCGGAGGTGTTGGGCACCTTGTCGGTGCGTGTCGGCGCGAGGCGCACCCGCTCGAGCGGCACACCGAGCGAGGTCGCGGCGACCTGCAACATCTTGGTGTGCAGGCCCCGGCCCATCTCGGTGCCGCCGTGGTTGATCAGCACCGAGCCGTCTTTGTACACGTGCACCAGCGCGCCCCTCGGTTGAAGGCGGTCAGGTTGAACGAGATGCCGAACTTGACCGGAGTCAGGGCGAGCCCCCGACGAGCGTCAGGGTGACTGGCGTTGAACCGCTCGATCTCCGCCTGTCGCTGCGCGGACGTCACCGTTCGCGAGCACTGGCTCCAGCAGGCCTCGAGCCGGTCGGCATGCCGCACCTCCCCGGCCGTACGGCGTGTCCTGACCCGGCTGGTAGAAGTTGCGGCGCCGAAGCTCGACTGCATCAACGTCGAGGAGCGGCGCGCACCGGCCGAGGATGTCCTCGATGACGAGCATCCCCCGGGGTCCGCCGAAGCCACGGAACGCCGTCTGTGACGTCTTGTTGGTCTTGGCGATCCGGCCGTCGACGCGCAGGTTCGGGATCCAGTAGGAGTTGTCGATGTGGCAGATCGCGCGGGCCAGCACGGGCTCGGACATGTCCGGGCTCCAGCCGCCGTCGGCGGTGAGCATCGCGTCCAGCGCGACGAAGTGCCCCTCGTCGTCGAAGCCGACGCGCCACGAGGCGTGGAAGCCGTGCCGTTTCCCGGACATGGTCATGTCCCGGGTCCGGTTGAGCCGGAGCCGCACCGGTCGCCCGGTGAGGGTGGCGCCGAGTGCCGCGATCGCCGCGAAGCCGTGCGGCTGCATCTCCTTGCCGCCGAAGGCGCCGCCCATGCGCAGGCACTGGACGGTGACCTCGTGGCTCGGCACGCCGAGCACGTGCGCGACGATCTCCTGCGTCTCGGTCGGGTGCTGGGTGCTGCACTGCACGAACACCTGACCGCCTTCGTCGACCAGAGCCGGGGACGCGTGGGTCTCGAGGTAGAAGTGCTCCTGCCCGGCGAACTCGAACTCGCCGGTGAAGACGTGCTCGGCCGTGGCGAAGGCGGCCTCCGAGTCCCCGCGCGCGAGGTGCGGTGTGGCGCCCCGGAAGCTGCCGGCGTCGATCGCGTCTCGGACGCCGACCATGGAGGGCAGCGGCTGGTAGTCGACCACGACCGCAGCGGCGCCCAGTCGGGCCGCCTCCAGCGTCTCGCCGAGCACCCAGCACAGCGCATGGCCGTGGAACATCGCCTCAGCCGGGAAAAGCGGCTCGTCGTGCTTGATCCCGGCATCGTTGACTCCGGGGACGTCGGCTGCGGTGAGCACGCGGACGACGCCCGGCACGGAGTACGCCGGCGCGACGTCGATCCCCGGGATCCGCGCGTGCGTCTGTGTGGACTGGACGGGCCGGGCATGCAGGACGTCCTTGGTGCGCAGCACCAGATCGTCGGTGTAGAGCGCCTCGCCACTGACGTGCAGCGCCGCGCTCTCGTGGGCCGGGGCTCGCCGACCACGGGGTTGTCCGGGCGCTGGGACAGGAAACTCATGCGCTGGCCTCCAGTCGGTCGGGCCGGTGGGCGGCGTACAACCGGAGCAGGGATTGCCCGAGCATCGCCGAGCGGTAGGTCGAGCTGGCCCGGTGGTCGTCCATCGGAGTGCCTTCGCTCGCCATCACCGCTGCTGCTTCGCGCACAGTCATTTCCGTCCGGGGGCGTCCGGTCAGGGCAGCCTCCGTGGCGCTGGCGCGCAGTGGTGTCGCCGCAACGCCACCGAGCCCGATGCGGGCGCTGACGACGGTGCCGTCCACGACGTCGAGGGCATAGCCGACGGCCACGCTGGAGATGTCGTCGAAGCGTCGCTTCGCGACCTTGTGGAAGGCGGTCACCGGCGCCAACGGCATGGGGATCCGCACGGCGCGGATCAGCTCGTCCGGCTCCTTCAACGTCGTCCGGTAGCCGGTGAAGTAGTCGGCGAGCGACACCACCCGGTCGCCGTTGCGCGAGGACAGCACCAACGAGGCGTCGAGGGCGAGCAGCGCGGGAGGGGTGTCCCCGATCGGCGAGGCAGTACCGAGGTTGCCGCCGATCGTCGCTCCGTTGCGGATCAACCGCGAGGCGAACTGCGGGAACAGCTGGGCCAGCAGCGGCACCCGACCGACGAGCAGGCGCTCGACCTCGCTGAGGGTGAGACCGGCTCCGACGACGACCTCGTCCGGACCGAACGAGAACTCGCGCAGCTCTGCGATGCGGTCCACAGCCACGACGTACGGCGCCCGGGCGCCGCGGATGTTGACCTCGACCCCGTGGTCGGTGCTCCCGGCGACCACCTGTGCTCCCGGGTTGTCTGCCACCGGGTCGAGGGCCTCGGCGAGCGATGCCGGCCGGCGGAACTCGGCACCGTCCACGGCCAGCCGGGTCGCCACTGCGGGCGGTGGCGGAGCAGCGGTCCGGGCGGCGAACGCGTCGTCGATCTCGGGTGAGCCGAGGGCGTACGCCGCGTCGCGGATCGGGCGGTATCCCGTGCACCGGCAGAGGTTGCCGCTGAGCGCGTGCAGGTCGAACCCGTTGGGGCCGTGCTCGTTGTCGCAGGCAGGCGAGGCCGGGTCGGGCTCGCTGCGTCGGGGCGGTAGTACTCCGCCGCCATGCTGCACACGAAGCCCGGCGTGCAGAACCCGCACTGCGATCCGCCGCGGACGGCGATCTCCCGCTGCACCGGGTGCAGCGAGCGGCTGGTGCCTAGGCCCTCCGACGTGACCAGCTCCTCGGCCGTCGAGGGCGGCCACCGGCACCGAGCACGTTGACGGCGACCCATTCGGTCGGGGTGTCCGTGCCGGGGCGGGCGACGAGCACCGAGCAGGCGCCGCACTCGCCCTCGGCACAACCCTCCTTGGCGCCGGTCAGGCCACGGCCGCGCAGCCAGTCGAGGGTCGTGGTGTGCGCCGTTGCGTCAGCCACCGGCATGGTGGTGCCGTTCACGGTGATGTTCGGTGTCTCCATCGTGCTCACCCCTTGCTGACGGTTCTGCTGCGCGCACTGTGGATCGGGTTCGCTTCCCGGAGGAAGTCGTCGAACCGGTAGCCCGCGATCTTGGCGACCTCGAGCAGCGCCGCCGCGTGCTCGGCTGGCACAGTTGGTCAGCCGGTTGCGGCCCTCATCGAGGATCCCCTCGAAGGAGCGGGCGTCGCGCACCGAGATGACCAGCGGGAAGCCGAACCTCGCGGAGTAGGCCGCCGTGATCACGCCCAGCTCGTCCTGCTCGGGCTCGGCCAGTGCGTCAGGCCACGCGTGGACTGGTCGCGCAGCGACGCCTCGCCGCTCATGCCGTCGGACACGAGCTGCGATCCGAGCTGCGGGTAGGCCTCGATGAGCTGGCGCTGCTCGTCAAGCGATCCGGAGAACAGCGCCTCCCGGAACGACCGGCGCAACGCGTGGGTGTCGCCGAACGGACGCTGGTCGTAGGCCCGCTCGACCGCCCAGCGCGGACCCCTGGAACAGTGGCGCGAACGTCGTGACGAACTCGTCGCGCGACATCGTGTTGACTGGTCCAGCCGGACCGTGTCGCCGGGCTGGCCGGCGACGGCTGGGCCGAAGTCCTTGCCGATGTGGTGGAAGGCGACATTGAGGACGATGGCGGTCAGGCTGCCCGGGGGTGATGCCGCTGCCGAAGATGATCTCGGCCCAGCTCGGGACCGCCTGCGCGACCTGCGGCTGGGCGGTCACGAACATTGCCAGAGCCGATGCTGGTCGCCACGATCACGACGTTGCGGTGGTCGTTGAAGTCGACCTTGGCAAGGGTCTGGAACCCGACGACGGCCACCGTGGCAAACATCGCGATCGCGGCGCCGCCGAGCACGGGGTGGGGGATGCCGGCGACGATCGCGCCGGCCTTGGGAACCGGGCCGATCATCACCATGATCACGCCGGCGGCCGCGACGACGTACCTGCTCTTCACGCGCGTGAGCCTGACCAAAGCCGACGTTCTCTGCGAAGCAGGTGTAGGGGAACGAGTTGAGTACCCCGCCGAGGGTGGTCGAGAGGCCGTCGGCGCGCAGGGCCCGAGCGACGTCCTCTCGGCCGATCCGCTTCTCGACGATCTCGCCGGTGGCGAAGACGTCACCGGTGGTCTCCACCGCGGTGATCAGCATGACCACGATCATCGAGACGATGGCGGCGAAGGAGAACTGCGGCCAGCCGAAGTAGAACGGCGTGGTGGCGCCGACCCAGTCGGAGCCGGCGACGGCGTCGAAGTGCGCGTCACCGAGAGCCCACGCGACGGAGGTGCCGACGACCGGGCCGACGAGCACGGCGACCGTCGCCATGAAGCCCTTGAACACGCGCTGGATGGCGACGATCAGGAAGAGCGTGCCAAGTGCGTAGGCCGGGTTCTTGCCGCTGGTCGGGTCCGACGTCGGGCCAGCTCCACCGGTGGCGTCCGCAGCCGCGACGGGCAGCAGCGCGAGTCCGATGATCGTGATCACCGAACCGGTGACGACGGGCGGGAAGAAGCGGATCAGCTTGCTGAACCATGGGGCGATGGCGAACGTGAAGAGGCCCGCCACGATCACGGCGCCGTAGATCACCGGGAGCCCGTCCGTGCCGCCGCCAGCGGCGAGACCGATCGCGATCATCGGTGAGACCGCCGTGAACGTGACGCCCTGCAGCAGCGGGAGCCGCACACCGACCTTCCAGAAGCCGATCGACTGGATGATCGAGGCGATGCCGCAGGTCAGCAGGTCGGCGTTGATCAGGTGGATGAGCTGCTCGGTGCTGAGGCCGATGGAGTTCGCCAGCAGGATCGGGACGATCACCGCGCCGGCATAGAACGCGAGCACGTGCTGGGTGCCGTACACCGCGAGCTTCCCCGACGGGGAGCACCTCGTCCACGGGATGCACGGCCCGGCGTGGGGTGCGAGCTCTCATCATGGACTTCATCGGAAGGTCTCCTCGGGACAGGGCGCTGGGCAGATCGTGTGATCTGCGTTACAGCATCCCGCGCGCCGGCCGGGGCGTCACCCTGTGAATCTCCGAAGTTGGTGCGTGCGGACGCCTCCGCGGTTGTGCGATCACCCAAGCGAGCGCAGGGCCGAGAAGACGTCGACCCGGTCCTCGAAGCTGGACAGGTCGCGGCCGGTCAGCTCCCTGGACCTTCTCGA
Source organism: Nocardioides sp. B-3 (assembly GCF_024703895.1). Lineage (GTDB taxonomy): Bacteria > Actinomycetota > Actinomycetes > Propionibacteriales > Nocardioidaceae > Nocardioides. Next base: position 286,329 of record NZ_CP087968.1, on the reverse strand, counting down.
TGCGGTAGCGAACGGTGTTGACGTGCAGGTGCAGCGACTCGGCGGTCCGCGCCCGGGAGGCGGAGCACGCCAGCCACTCGGCGAGGGTGCCGATCAGCTCGCCTTGCGTGCGCCGATCGTGGTCGAGCACGGAGCCCAGCACTCGCTGGGCATAGGTGCGGCGCACGTCGTCGGGGACGCAGGCCAGCAGCAGGACGTGGGAGGCGACCTCGTCGGCGCCGACCACGACCACGGATCCGCTCCCGGAGCGGGCCACCCGGTGCGCGAACCGTGCCTCGTCGAGGGCACCGGTGATCGCCTCGATGCGGGACTCGTCGCTCACTCCGACCGCCAGTCGGCCGCGACCTGTTCCCGGGGCAAGCCGGCCGAACGCCGCACGCAGCAGGCCGGGCAGGCCCGGGCGTGGATGGCAGGATCCCGACCATCCGCCCGTCGCGCCCCGTCGCGACGACGGGGGAACTGACGGCGAGTGCGACATCCTCGAGCAGTAGCAGGGCGGACTCCGGGGCACCGGCGCCATCGAGGTCGATCACGACGACCGTCACGGGACGGTCGGAATCGAGGCCGGCTCCGGCGCAGGCGCGCGGCGACGTCGGTGTGCGGGGCGCCGCCCTCGACGAGGGAGAGCGCGTCGGCCGAGTTCGGACGCAGTGCGCGGACTCCTTCGTCACGCCGCGACCGGTCCGGGGGCCGCGATCGCGCACAGCTCCCGGACCGCTTCGGACCCGGTCTCGTGTCCAGTGTCGAGGTCGCCGTCGACGGCGACCAGCCGAGCCGTGAGCCGGGAGCCGAGTGCTGAGCCGACGGGGAAGAGGGTGTACGTCGAAGCGCCGGCGCGGGCGACCGCCGGCAGCCGATCGGCGATCAGGAAGCAACGAACCAGCTCGTCCAGCGTCGCGTCGTCCAGTTCGTCGGGACCGGGCACCACGTGCCGCCCGGTGGTGGTGAGGACCCGGCAGTCGTGCCCCACCTCGGCCGCGATCCGGGCAGCCAGCTCGTCGAGGCTGCGGCCGTCGGCGAGGGAGGTCACGAGCTGGCGCTGGCGGACCAGACTGGCCGACAGTCGGGCGCCGCTGACGGCGGACTGGGTGGCAGCGACGTACTCGGTGATGTCGGCGAACGCCACCTCGATCGGCACCTCGATCAGGGTGACTCGATGCCGGCGGCAGGCCTCGAGCAGATCGTCGGGGACGAGACCCGGGAGGGCGACGCCCGCCAGCAGGGTGGTGGCCCCGCTCGAGACAACCGAGGCAACGAACGTCTCGCTGTCCGCGGGGAGCGGCGCCACGCGAGCCCGGTGACGACGAGCTCGCCACCGGTCAGGTAGCGCCCCGGCTCCAGCAGGTCCGTCGTGATCATGCGACCGATCGGACGTTCGAGTGATCCGGGGCCCTCGTGCATCACCCGCAAGCCGAAACCGGGGGCGGACAACAGCTCTGAGAGCAGCATGCGCGGCTCCTTCCTGATTGGAACGTACAGGTTGACGTGACTGAGGTCACGCCTTAGTGTATTCCGAAGAACAGAAGTAATCTTCCGCTATACGAAATACGAGGATCTCATGAACCACACCCTGCGCTACGAGGTGAACTGTTCGATCCTGTTCACCGAGCTCCCGCTGCTCGAGCGGCCGGCGGCTGTCAAGGCGGCCGGCTTCGACGCGGTCGAGTTCTGGTGGCCCTTCGCCGAGGCCGTCCCGGCCGACCAACACGTCGACGCCTTTGTGTCGGCCGTCAAGGACGCCGGCGTGCAGCTGGTCGGCCTCAACTTCTTCGCCGGTGACATGCCGGGCGGCGACCGCGGCCCGGTCTCCGGCCGGCCCGCTCCGCGGAGTTCCGCGACAACGTCGACGTCACCGTCGGCATCGGCGAGGCGCTCGGCTGCACCGCCTTCAACGCGCTCTACGGCAATCGTGTCGAGGGTGTCTCCGCCACCGAGCAGGACGACGTCGGTGCCGAGAACCTCGCGATCGCCGCGCGTGCCGCCGCCCGCATCGGCGGCACCGTGCTGGTCGAGCCGGTCAGCGGCGCCGAGCACTACCCGCTGCTCACCGCGGCCGACGCACTCACCGTCATCGATCGCGCGGGGGAGCCCAACATCGGTCTCCTCGCCGACCTCTACCACCTCTCGGTCAACGGCGACGACGTCGACCGGGTGATCGCCGACCACCTTGCCCGCATCGCGCACGTGCAGATCGCCGACGCCCCCGGCCGCAACGAGCCGGGCACCGGCGACCTGCCGTTGATGGGCCAGCTCGCCGCTCTCGAGGCCGGCGGCTATACCGGCTGGGTCGGCCCGGAGTACAAGCCGTCCACCACCTCGGCCGACAGCTTCGGCTGGCTGCCGCGCGAGCGCTGTACCTCGACCGCCGTCGCCAACTGACACACCGTCGCCAACTGACTCAGGAGACCTCCAATGACCAACATCGCCTTCATCGGACTCGGCATCATGGGCAGTCCCATGGCCGTCCACCGGCCAAGGCCGGCCACACCGTCGCCGGCTACAACCGCACCCCTGACAAGGCCCAGCCGCTCGTGGACGCGGGCGGTACGGCGAGCGAATCGATCGCCGACGCTGTCCGCGACGCCGACGTCGTCTGCGTGATGGTGCCGGACTCCCCGGACGTCACCGACGTGCTCACGGGTGAGGACGGTGTCTTCGACAACGCCAAGGCCGGCGCCCTCGTCGTCGACTTCTCCAGCATCCGCCCCGACGTCACCATCGCCCCGGCCAAGCAGGCGCAGGACGCGGGCTTCCGGCTCCTCGACGCCCCCGTCTCCGGTGGCGAGGCGGGTGCGGTCAACGCGGCGCTCTCGATCATGGTCGGCGGTGCGGCCGACGACTTCGAGGCCGCCAAGCCGGTCTTCGACGCGGTCGGCAAGACCGTCGTGCACGTCGGCCCAAGCGGCTCCGGCCAGACCGTCAAGGCGGCCAACCAGCTCATCGTCGCCGCCAACATCCGAGGCGCTGTCGGAGGCCGTGGTCTTCCTCGAGGCCTACGGCGTCGACACCAAGTCCGCCCTCGAGGTGCTCGGCGGCGGACTCGCCGGCTCCAAGGTGCTGGACCAGAAGAAGGAGAACATGCTGTCGCGTTCCTTCGAGCCCGGCTTCCGCATCGCCCTGCACCACAAGGACATGGGCATCGTCACCTCCGCCGCCCGCGAGGCCGGCGTCGTCGTGCCGCTGGGCTCGCTCGTCGCCCAGCTGATGGGCAGCGCCCTCGCCAACGGTGACGGCGCCCTGGATCACTCCGGCCTGCTGCGAGGCGTCGAGCGCCTCAGCGGGACCTCCAACCAGAAGGAGAACTGACATGGCACGCATGCGCGCGGTCGACGCCGCCGTCCTGATCCTGGAGAAGGAAGGGGCCACCCAGCTGTTCGGCCTCCCCGGCGCCGCGATCAACCCCTTCTACAGCGCGATGCGCGCCCACGGCGGGGCTCAAGCACGTGCTCGCTCGCCACGTCGAGGCCGCCTCGCACATGGCGGAGGGCTACACCCGCGCCGCCGCCGGCAACATCGGTGTCTGCATCGGTACGTCCGGTCCGGCCGGCACCGACATGATCACCGGCCTCTACTCCGCCTCCGCGGACTCGATCCCGATCCTGTGCATCACCGGCCGGGCACCGGTGGCCAAGCTGCACAAGGAGGACTTCCGTGCAGTCGACATTGCTTCCATCGCCAAGCCGGTCTCCAAGTGGGCCGTCACGGTGATGGAGCCGGCGCAGGTCCCGGGCACCTTCCAGAAGGCGTTCCAGATCATGCGTGAGGGACGCCCGGGCCCGGTCCGGTCGACCTGCCGATCGACGTCCAGATGACCGAGATCGACTTCGACATCGACACCTACGAGCCGCTCCCGGTCAGCCGTCCCTGCGGCGACCCGGGCCCGAGCCGAGAAGGCACTGTCCATGCTCAACGCGGCCGAGCGCCCGTTGATCGTGGCCGGCGGCGGCATCATCAACGCCGACGCCGCCGAGCTGCTGGTCGAGTTCGCCGAGACCACCGGCGTCCCTGTCGTCCCGACCCTGATGGGCTGGGGCACGATCCCCGACGACCACCCGCTCACCGCCGGCATGGTGGGCCTGCAGACCTCGCACCGCTACGGCAACGCGACCATGCTCGCCAGCGACTTCGTGATCGGCATCGGCAACCGGTGGGCCAACCGCCACACGGGCGGCGTCGAGACGTACACCCGGGGCCGCACGTTCGTGCACGTCGACATCGACCCGACCCAGATCGGTCGCGTCTTCAACGCCGACTACAGCATCGTCTCCGACGCGAAGGCCGCACTCGAGGTCTTCGTCGAGGTGGCGAAGGAGTGGGCGGCCGAGGGCAAGCTCACCGACCGCAGCGCCCGGGCCGGCGAGTGCGCCGAGCGCAAGCGCACCCTGCAGCGCAAGACCGACTTCGACAACATCCCGGTCAAGCCGCAGCGCGTCTACCGGGAGATGAACAAGGCCTTCGGTCCCGACACCCGCTACGTCTCCACGATCGGGCTGTCCCAGATCCGAGCCGCACAGCTGCTGCACGTCTACAAGCCGCGCAACTGGATCAACGCAGGCCGGGCCGGACCGCTCGGCTGGACCGTCCCCGCCGCCCTCGGCGTCGCCGCCGCCGACCCCGAGGCCACCGTGGTCGCGCTGTCCGGCGACTACGACTTCCAGTTCCTGATCGAGGAGCTCGCGGTCGGTGCGCAGTTCCACCTGCCGTACATCCACGTCGTCGTGAACAACTCCTATCTGGGGCTGATTCGCCGGGCGCAGCGCGGCTTCGAGATGGACTACCACGTCCAACTGTCGTTCGAGAACGTCAACAGCCCGGAGCTCAACGGCTACGGCGTCGACCACGTCAAGGTTACCGAGGGTCTGGGTTGCAAGGCGATCCGCGTCTTCGAGCCTGACGAGATCCTGCCGGCGCTCGAGCAGGCCAAGAAGCTGATGGTCGAGTTCGAGGTCCCGGTCGTGGTCGAGGTCATCATGGAGCGCGTCACCAACGTGTCCATGGGGCTGGAGATCGACAACGTCGTCGAGTTCGAGGACATCGCCGAGCGCGGCGAGCACGCGCCCACCGCGATCACTCCGCTGGACTGACCGGACCTTCCATGCCCAAGGTCCTGATCGCCTCCGACAAGTTCAAGGGATCGCTCACCGCCGCCGAGGTTGCGGCGGCGGTGAGCGAGGGCGTACGCCGCAGTCGACCCGACGTCGACGTCGAGTCCGTGCCCGTCGCGGACGGGGAGACGGCACGTTGGCTGCGGCCGTCGCGGCCGGCTTCAGGTTCGTGCCGGTGACGGCTGCAGGCCCGACCGGTGAACCGGTCGAGAGCGGCTATGCCCGGCGAGACGACGTCGCCGTCGTCGAGGCTCGCCGACGTGTCCGGCCCTGGTGCGCCTGCCCTCGGGGCCGGCACCGATGACGGCCGGCACCCTCGGCACCGGACAGGTTGTCGCCGCCGCGGTCGGAGCCGGCTGCCGGAAGGTCATGATCGGGATCGGCGGCAGTGCCAGCACCGACGGTGGTGCCGGGCTGCTGCATGGCCTCGGCGCTCGCCTGCTCGACGTCGACGGTCGGCCGATCGGCACCGGGGGAGCGCCCTGACCGGGCTCGCCTCCCTCGACCGGCGCCCCTGCGCGCTGCCACGAAGGACGTCGAGTTCGTCGTCGCCTGCGACGTCGACAACCCGCTCACCGGCCCGCTCGGCGCGGCGGCCACCTACGGTCCGCAGAAGGGTGCCGGCCCCGGACAGGTGCTCGAGCTCGACGACGCGCTCACGCACCTGGCTGACCTCGTCGCCGCCCACACCGGCATCGACCTGCGCGAAACCCCCCGGCGCCGGTGCTGCCGGAGGGGTGGGCTTTGCCGCCCCCGGCTCTGCTCGGAGCCGAGCTCCGCCCCGGCATCGACCTCGTCCTCGACACGGTCGGTTTCCACGACCGTCTCGACGGCGTCGACCTCGTCATCACCGGGGAGGGAGCGCTCGACGAGCAGACGCTGCACGGCAAGGCGCCGGCCGGCGTCGCCGCTGCGGCCGCCGCTCGCGGTATCCCCGTTGTCGCGGTCTGCGGTGTCAACCGGCTGGGCGCGGCTCGCCTGTACGACGCCGGGATCGCAGCGGCGTACGCCCGGTCGATCTCGAGCCCGGACGTCGCCCGCTGCATCAGCGACGGCACACCCCTTCTCGAACGCCTCGGGCAGCAGATCGCTGCCGAACACCTCCCGGTCGAGGCCACCGCCTGACCGGCTTCACAGCACTGAGGAGAACCATGAGTTCCACGCTGCCCCTGCCTGTCATCTCCGACGGCCTGCCCAGCCAGCTGCCGGACACTGACCCCGCGGAGACCCGCGAGTGGGTCGACTCGCTGCGCGACGTCGTGGAGCGGCACGGTCCCTACCGTGCGCGGTTCTTGATGCTCAAGCTGCTCCGGGAGGCGCGGAGCCTGCGCGTCGGCGTGCCTGCCCTGCGCAGCACCGACTACGTCAACACCATCTCGACCGAGCGCGAGCCGTGGTTCCCCGGCGACGAGGAGCTCGAGCGGCGGATCCGACGCATCATCCGGTGGAACGCCGCCGTGATGGTGACGCGAGCCAACCGGCCCGCGATCGGCGTCGGCGGCCACATTGCGACCTACCAGTCCGCGGCGTCGCTCTACGAGGTCGGGTTCAACCACTTCTTCCGCGGCAAGGAACACCCCGGCGGGGGAGACCCAGTCTTCATCCGGGGGCATGCGTCGCCCGGTGTGTACGCCCGCGCCTTCCTCGAGGGCCGGCTGAGCGAGGACCGGATGGACGGGTTCCGCCGGGAGCTGTCCCGCGGCGGCTCGGAGCGGTCGCTGTCGTCGTACCCGCACCCGCGGTTGATGCCGGACTTCTGGGAGTTCCCGACGGTGTCGATGGGACTGGGGCCGATCAATTCGATCTACCGGGCGCGCTTCAACAAGTACCTCCACAACCGTGGCATCAAGGACACCAGCGAGCAGCGCGTGTGGGCCTACCTCGGCGACGGCGAGATGGACGAGCCCGAGTCGCTCGGCGCCATCGGCCCGGCCGCGCGAGGAGCTCGACAACCTCACGTTCGTCATCAACTGCAACCTGCAGCGGCTCGACGGGCCGGTGCGCGGCAACGGCAAGATCATCCGGGAGCTCGAGTCCTTCTTCCGCGGCGCCGGCTGGAACGTCGTGAAGGTCGTCTGGGGCCGCGGGTGGGACAAGCTCCTCGCCGCCGACCGCGACGGCGTGCTCGTGAACGCGATGAACACCACGCCCGACGGGCAGTTCCAGACGTATGCCACCGAGACCGGCGCCTACATCCGCGAGCACTTCTTCGGTCGTGACCCGCGCCTGCTCGACATCGTCAAGGACCTCACCGACGAGGAGATCGAGCGGCTGCCGCGGGGCGGGCACGACTACCGCAAGGTGTACGCCGCCTACCGGGCCGCCGCCAATCACGTCGGTCAGCCGACGGTGATCTGGCCCACACAGTCAAGGGCTGGACGCTACCCGACACGATGTCCTCGCGGATGTCGAACCACCAGATGAAGAAGATGGACGCGACCGGTCTCAAGTCCTTCCGCGACCGTCTCCACCTGCCGATCACCGACAAGGCGATCGAGGAGGGCATGGCCGAGGGCCTGCCGCCGTACTACCACCCGGGCCCGGAATCGCAGGAGGTCCGCTACCTGCTCGACCGCAGGACTCGGCTCGGCGGGTTCGTGCCGAACCGCCGGGTGAAGGCCGCGCCACTGGTCTTGCCCGGCGACAAGGTCTACGCGGGCCTGCGAAAGGGTTCCGGGATCCAGCCCATTGCGACGACGATGGCCTTTGTGCGGTTGCTCAAGGAACTGATGCGCGACCCCGAGATCGGTCACCGCTTCGTCCCCGTGGTGCCCGACGAGGGCCGCACCTTCGGCATGGACCCGCTGTTCTCCAGCGCGAAGATCTACTCCCCGCACGGGCAGACCTACGAGTCGGCCGACCGCGCACAGCTGATGTCGTGGAAGGAGTCGCCGGCCGGCCAGATCCTGCACGAGGGCATCAACGAGGCTGGCTCGATGGCATCCGTCACCGCCGTCGGCACGTCGTATGCCACCCACAGCGAGCCGATGATCCCGATCTACATCTTCTACTCGATGTTCGGCTTCCAGCGCACGGGTGACGCCGCATGGGCCTTCTCCGACCAGCTCGGTCGAGGGTTCCTCCCGGGCGCCACCGCCGGGCGTACCACGCTCAACGGTGAGGGCCTCCAGCACGAGGACGGGCACTCGGTCCTGCTCGCCGCGACCAACCCTGCCGTCGTGGCTTATGACCCGGCGTTCGCCTTCGAGGTCGCGCACATCGTCAAGGACGGCCTACGCCGGATGTATGGCGAGGACAGCGAGAACGTCTGGTACTACCTGACCGTCTACAACGAGCCGTACCCGCAGCCGGCCGAGCCCGAGGGTCTCGTGGTCGAGGACCTGTTGAAGGGTCTCTACCGCTATGCCGCCGGCACCGACTTCGGACCCGAGGCGCCTCGCGTGCAGCTGCTCTCCTCCGGCGTCGGCATGCTCTGGGCGCTCCGCGCACAGCAGATGCTGGCCGACGACTGGGGCGTCTCAGCCGACGTCTGGTCCGCGCCGGCTCGGACCGAGCTGCGTCGCGAGGCCCTGTCCTGCGAGTCTTGGAACCGCAAGCACCCCCGACGAAGCGCCGCGCGTGCCGCACGTGACGGCGGCTCTCGCCGACGCCGAGGGACCGTTCATCGCGGTGTCCGACTGGATGCGCGCCGTACCCGACCAGATCCAGCCCTACGTTCCGGGGCGCTGGACCTCCTTGGGGACCGACGGCTTCGGCTGTTCCGACACCCGCTTCGCCTTGCGCCGGCACTTCGGTGTGGACGCCGAGTCGGTCGTCGCGGTCGCCCTTGGCGAGCTCGCGGCCACCGGGCACGTGAAGCCCGAGGTCGTCGCCGAGGCCGTACGCCGCTATCGACTCGACGACGCGACGTACTTCCCCACGGGCGTCTCCGCCGGCGGCGACGCGTGAAGCTTCTGCGCGTCGGCGCGGTCGGCCATGAACGGCCGGCCGCGCTCGACGACGGTGGAGAGTTGCGTGACCTCTCCTCGCTCACCGCTGACGTCGACGGGCAGCTGCTCGGGGATCCGGTCCTGCTGGCCGCCGTGCGAGATGCGATACGCGACCGGACGCTGCCGGTGTACCCGCCGTCCGTCCGCATCGGCGCGCCACTGGCCCGTCCCGGCAAGGTGATCGGGATCGGGCTCAACTACCGAGGACCATGCAGCGGAGAGCGGCGCGGCGATCCCAGACGAGCCGGTGGTGTTCCTCAAGCCCGGCTCGTCGGTGTGCGGTCCGCTCGACACCATCCAGTTGCCGCCCGAGAGCACCACGACCGACTACGAGGTCGAGCTCGGGGTGGTGGTGGGCCGCCGGCTGGCGCGCTGCGGCGACCCTGCCGAGGCGCTCGCCGCGGTGGGTGGCTACCTCACCGCCAACGACGTCACAGAGCGCTCGCGCGTGGCCGCCGGTCCGACCCGGGCCAAGGGCAAGTGCGCGGACACCTTCACGCCCATCGGGCCGTGGCTGGTGACTCCCGACGAGGTGGAGGACCCGCAGGCGCTTTCGCTGACCCTGCTCGTCAACGGGGAAGTGCGGCAGTCGGGCACGACCTCTCTGATGGCGTACGGCGTCGGCGAGCTGCTCGCCTACGTCTCGTCCCTGATGACCCTCGAGCCCGGCGATCTGGTGCTCACCGGCACGCCCGGCGGCGTCGCGGCCGGTCGCCCGGAGCCCAAGCCCTTCCTCCGGCACGGCGACGTCGTGACTGCCGAGGTCGGCGGTCTGGGCGGCCAACGCACTCCCGTGGCTGCCATCGAACGACCGCTGACTGCGTGACGAGTGGAAATGTAATTCCACATGGCAGAAAAGTCTTGACGACCACATGTGACCGGGGTTACTTTTCCTCATAATAGAAGAGGGCTTCCACATTGCGGAAGCAAATCACCTGTAGTTCACACTCCTAGTAGTCCAACTCCCTGCGAGGTCCACCATGAGCACCATTGAGACACCAAGAGCCCACGGACTCTCGGTCGAGCCGAGCCCCCGCCTCTACAACGAGGACCGGCGCCCACGACCGAACGCAACTGGGGCACCTACTCGCTCTTCGCGATGTGGATGTCCGACGTGCACAGCATCGGCGGCTACGCGTTCGCGGCCGGCCTGTTCTTCACCGGTCTGGTCGGCTGGCAGGTCTTCCCGGCGCTCATCGTCGGCATCACCGCGGTGTTCTTCCTGATGAACCTCACCGGGGCCGTCGGCCAGAAGACCGGCGTGCCGTTCCCGGTCATCGCCCGCATCTCCTTCGGGGTGTACGGCGCCAACCCGGCCGCACTCATTCGGGCGGTCATCGCCATCGCGTGGTACGGCATCCAGACCTGGCTCGCATCGCAGGCCGTCGTGGTGCTCACCATCGCGGCCTGGCCCGAGGCCGTGAAGTGGACGGACGGCGGCTTCGTCGGCCTGAGCCCGCTCGGCTGGCTCGCCTTCGCCATCTTGTGGGTCCTGCAGCTGCTGGTGATCCGCCGCGGTATGGAGACGGTCCGCAAGTTCCGGGACTGGGCCGGCCCGGCCATCTGGTTCGTGATGTTCCTGCTCGCCGCCCGGATCGTCTTCGAGGCCGGCTCCGACTTCTCGCTCACCCTGTCGACTGACCAGAAGACCGGCGGCGCCGCTGTCCACGCCTTCCCGGGTTGCGATCGCCCTCACCATCACCTACTTCTCCACGCTGCTCCTGAACTTCTGTGACTTCTCGCGGTTCGCTCCCCGACAGGGCCACCGTGGTCCGCGGCAACTTCTGGGGCCTGCCGGTCAACTTCCGGCCTTCGCCGTGGTGACGGTGGCCGTGACCGCGGGCAGCATCGCGGTCTTCGGTGAGACCATCACCGACCCGGTCGAGATCGTCGCCCGCATCGACAACGTGTGGGTCACCGCCATCGGAGCCGTCACCTTCGTCATCGCCACCATCGGCATCAACGTCGTGGCCAACTTCGTCTCCGCGTCCTACGACCTCGCCAACGTCGCTCCCGAGCACATCGACTTCCGTCGCGGTGGCCTGATCAGCGCTGTCGTGGCCGTCCTGATCACGCCGTGGCACCTGTACAGCAGCCCCGCCGCGATCAACTACTTCCTCGGTGGCCCGGGTGCCCTGCTCGGCCCGCTGTTCGGCATCATCTTCATCGACTACTTCCGGTCCGACGCCAGAACGTCTCCATCGACGAGCTGTACCTCGATGACCCGCGCAGCCGCTACTACTACTCCAAGGGCTGGAACCCCAAGGCTCTGCTGGCCTTCGGGGTGGCGGCTGCGGTGACCCTGCCGGTCGCCCTGTTGAAGCCGATGGCCGACGCAGCTCCGTTCTCCTGGTTCATCGGCGTGGCCGTGGCCGCGTCCCTTTACTACCCGGTCTCGGCACGCGATATTCGTCAGGTGGAGCTCTCCGGGGCGATCGACGCCGAGCGGGTCGCTCGCGAGGGTGGGCTGGTATGAGCGAGCTCGACACGGTGATCCGCGCCCAGCGTCTGGTGAGCACGGCTGGCGAGGTAGGTCGCCTCGTCGGGGTCAAGGACGGCAGGATCGCCGCGATCGAGCCGCTTGACTCCGACCTCACGGGCGCCGAGATCGTGGAGCTCGCCGCTGACGAGGTGCTGATGCCAGGTGGTCGACGCGCACGTGCACGTGAACGACCCGGGTCGCACCGAGTGGGAGGGCTTCACGTCCGCCACCACGGCGGCGGCCGCCGGGGGCGTCACCACCATCGTCGACATGCCACTCAACAGCATTCCGCCCACGTGCGATGTGGCCGCGCTGGAGCTGAAGCGCAAGACCGCCGAAGGCCGGGCCTTCGTCGACATCGGGTTCTGGGGTGGGGCCATCCCCGGCAACGTCGGGGACCTGCGACCGCTGTACGACGCGGGCGTGCTCGGCTTCAAGTGCTTCCTGCTGCATTCGGGGGTCGACGAGTTCCCGCATCTCGATCCCGACCAGCTCGAGGAGGCGATGCGCGAGATCAGGTCGTTCGACGGGCTGATGATCGTGCACGCGGAGGACACCCACGCGATCGATCGTGCCGTGACCGCGCACGGTGAGACGTACGACGGCTTCCTCCAGAGCCGGCCCCGCGGTGCCGAGAACCTCGCAGTCGCGCAGGTGATCGAGCTCGCGCGCTGGACTGGCTGCCGGGTGCACATCCTGCACGTGTCGAGCTCCGACGTCCTGCCGATGCTTGCCTCCGCCCGCCGCGACGGCGTACCCATCACTGCCGAGACGTGCCCGCACTACCTGACGTTCTCGGCCGAGGAGATCCCCGACGGGGCGACGCAGTACAAGTGCTGCCCGCCGATCCGCGAGGCCGTCAACCGCGAGCTGTTGTGGGAGGGGTTGCGCGACGGCGTGATCGACATGGTCGTCACCGACCACTCGCCGTCCACCATCGACCTCAAGTGCTTCGACACCGGTGACTTCGGGGTGGCACGGGGCGGCATCTCGTCGCTCCAGCTCGGCCTGTCGGCCGTGTGGACCGAGGCCCGCCGCCGCGACTTCACGCTCGTCGACGTGGCCCGCTGGATGTGCCGGGCCCCGGCCCGGCACGCGGGTCTGCGACGCAAGGGCCAGATCGAGATCGGCTACGACGCCGACTTCGCCGTCTTCGCGCCCGACGACGCCTTCGTGGTCGACGTCGCGCGCCTGCATCACAAGAACGCCATCACGCCGTACGCCGACCGCCCCCTCGCCGGAGTCGTCCGCAGCACCTGGCTGCGGGGTCGGCGCATCGACATCACCGAGCAGGCCGAGCCGTTCGGCAAGCTGCTGACACGAGGAGGAGCATGACCACGCCAGCATCCCCGCGCTACTACGCACCCAAGGGTGGGTTGCCCGCGCAGACGGAGCTGACCACCAATCGGGCGATCTTCACCGAGGCGTACGCCGTCCTGCCGCGAGGCACGATGACCGACATCGTCACCAGCCTGCTGCCGTTCTGGGACAACACCCGCCTCTGGGTGATTGCCCGACCGCTGTCCGGCTTCGCGGAGACGTTCTCGCAGTACATCGTCGAGGTCTCCCCGGGCGGCGGCAGCAACAAGCCCGAGCTCGACCCGGGAGCCGAGGGTGTCGTCTTCGTCGTCGAGGGCGCGCTCACGTTGACCCTCGAGGGGAGCAGCACGAACTCGCGACCGGCGGCTACGCGTTCCTCCCGCCGGGCTGCTCATGGACGTTGCACAACACCAGCGAAGGCACCGCGACCTTCCACTGGATCCGCAAGGCCTACCGGGTGGTCGAGGGCATCGACCTGCCAGAGGCGTTCGTGACCAACGAGCTCGACGTGCCCGCCGGCGAGATGCCCGAGACCAACGGCGCGTGGACCACCCAGCGCTTCGCGGACCCGAGCGACATCCGCCACGACATGCACGTCAACATCGTCAACTTCGAACCCGGCGGCGTGATCCCCTTCCCGGAGACGCACGTGATGGAGCACGGGCTCTACGTCCTCGAAGGCAAGGCGATGTATCTCCTCAACGATGACTGGGTCGAGGTGCAGGAGGGTGACTTCATGTGGCTGCGGGCGTTCTGTCCCCGGGCCTGTTACGCCGGCGGCCCCGGTCGTTTCCGCTACCTGCTGTACAAGGACGTCAACCGGCACGCCACGCTGAGTCGCCAGTTCGTCTGACGCTGTTGATCCGTCTCGCCCAGCCGGGCGGCGGTTAGGGGTGGGGTCGCTTCCCCCGGCGTCTGCAAGGATGCCGCGATCGCCGTACCCACGCCTCCCGGGAGCTGCACGTTGTACCTCAAGAGCCTCACGCTGAAGGGCTTCAAGTCCTTCGCGTCTGCGACGACGCTCCAGCTCGAGCCCGGGATCACCTGCATCGTCGGTCCCAACGGCTCCGGCAAGTCCAACGTCGTCGACGCGCTCGCCCGGGTGATGGGCGAGCAGGGCGCCAAGTCGCTGCGCGGCGGCAAGATGGAGGACGTCATCTTCGCCGGCACGTCCGGTCGGCCTCCGCTGGGCCGGGCCGAGGTGCAGCTGACGATCGACAACAGCGACGGTGCGCTGCCGATCGAGTATGCCGAGGTCACGATCTCGCGCACGATGTTCCGCAACGGCGGTTCTGAATACGCCATCAACGGCAGCAGCTGCCGCTTGCTCGACGTGCAGGAGCTGCTCAGCGACTCCGGCATCGGCCGCGAGATGCACGTCATTGTCGGCCGGGGCCAGCTCGACACGATCCTGCACGCGACCCCCGAGGACCGCCGCGGCTTCATCGAGGAGGCCGCGGGTGTGCTCAAGCACCGCAAGCGCAAGGAGAAGGCGCTCCGCAAGCTCGACTCCACCGAGGGCAACCTCACCCGTCTCAACGACCTGCTCACCGAGATCCGCCGCCAGCTCAAGCCGCTCGGGCGACAGGCCGAGGTCGCCCGCCGGGCCGCCTCGGTGCAGGCCGACGTGCGCGACGCCCGCGCACGCCCGGTCGCCGACGACTCGGTGAAGGCGCGGCACGCGCTCGAGCAGGAGATGGCGGACGAGACGATCCTGGTCGAGCGTCGCGCCGAGGTCGAGGCAGCCCTCGCCGCGGCCCGCGAGCAGGAGACCGCCCCGGAGGCTGCGCTGCGCACCGACCTGCCCGAGCTGGCCAAGGCCCGGGGAGACGTGGTTCGCCCTGTCCGGCCTGCGCGAGCGCCTGCGCGGCACCCAGTCGCTGGCCACCGAACGCCTTCGCAACGCCGCCGGTGCGGCCGACGCGGACACCGTCGACTCCGGGCGCGATCCCGACGAGCTCGAGGCCCGGGCCGTGCGGGTGCGCGAGCAGGAGGCCGAGATCGGGGCACAGGTCGAGGAGCACCGCGCTGCTCTCGAGGCGGCGGTCGCCGATCGCCGTACGGCGGAGGACGCCGCGGCAGCCGAGGAGCGCCGCATCGCCGGGCTGGTCCCGCGCGGCGGCCGACCGCCGCGAGGGGCTGGCGCGGCTGCACGGACAGGTCAACGCGCTCAAGTCGCGCGCCGCTGCCGCCGCTGAGGAGATCGGCCGCCTCACCTCCGCACGCGCGAGGAGGCGCTTGCCCGCGCCGAGCGGGCACAGAAGGACTTCACGTCGCTCGAGACGCGGGTCGCCGGGCTCGATGCCGGCGAGGAGGGCCTCGACGCCGAGCACGAAGCGGCCGTCGCCGCCCTCGACGACATCGACGAGCGCCTCGCCAAGGCCCGCGAAGAGGCCCAGCAGGCCGACCGCAACCGTGCCGGCCTCGTGGCCCGACGCGATGCACTCGAGCTCGGCCTCAACCGCAAGGACGGCGCCGGCGCCCTGCTCGCCGCGACCGACACCGTGTCGGGCCTGCTCGGCTCGGTGGCCGCACTGCTGAGCGTGGAGGCCGGCTACGAGGCGGCCGTCGCCGCCGCCCTCGGCACGGCTGCCGACGCGGTCGTCGTGACCGGTGCCGACGCCGCGATCGACGCAATTGCGCACCTCAAGAAGGACGACCTCGGACGTGCCGGGCTGCTCCTCGGCGGTGGCCCCGCGGACGACGCCGCCCGGCCTGCGCTGCCGGCCCATGCGGCGTACGCACTCGACGTCGTGGAGGCGCCCGCCGACCTGCGCCCCGCGGTCGCGCGGCTGTTGTTCAAGATCGCGGTCGTCGACGACCTGCCCACTGCCCGGGCCCTGATCGCCGACCTGCCCGACGTGACCGCCGTGACGAGGGACGGCGACCTGATCGGCGCCCACTTCGCGGCCGGGGGGTCGTCCAGCCAGCCCAGCCTGCTCGAGATCCGGGCCGCGGTCGACGAGGCCGTCGGCCAGCTCCGGGGAGGCGACCGCGTCGACGGAGCGCCTCGGGTTCGAGATCTCCCGGCTCGAGGCCGAGCGGCACGACGCCCTCAAGCGCACCGACGTCGCGCTCGCCAAGCTGCACGAGTCCGACGCGACGCTGGCGGCGGTGGCCGAGGAGCTGGGTCAGTACGGCTCCCGGGCGCGCTCCGCCCGGGGCGAGGCCGAGCGGCTCGAACGTGCGATCGCGACGGCCGAGGCCGCTCGCGAGACGGACAGCGCCGGTCTGGCGGACCTCGAGCTGCGGCTCTCCACCGCCGAGGAAGCACCCGACGACGAACCCGACGTCTCCGAGCGCGAGCGCCTCGTCGAGGCGGCCAAGGCCACCCGTCAGGGCGAGATGGATGCCCGCCTGACGTTGCGCACCACCGAGGAACGAGCTCGTGCGCTCAACGGTCGCGCCGACTCGCTCGTGCGCGCCGCCCAGGGCCGAGCGCGACTCCCGGGCGCGCGCAACCGAGCGCCGCGAGCGGCTGATCCGTGAGGGGGCCGCCGCCGAGGCGGTCAACGCCGGTGTGACGATCGTGCTCCAGCGGCTCGAACGCAGCGTGATGCTGGCCGCCGACGCTCGCGCCGCCGTCGAGGAGTCACGCCGGGAGCGCGAGCAGCAGCTGCTGGCCGCGCGATCGACGTTGCGCGACCTCGGTCGCGAGCACGACGAGCTGGTCAACTCCGTCCATCGCGACGAGATGGCGCGGACCCAGCAGAAGATGCGGATCGACCAGCTCGAGGAGCGCGCGCTCGAGGAGCTCGGCCCGGAGGCCGACGGCCTGATCAACGACTACGGCCCGACGACGCTGGTGCCGTTCTTCGGTGAGGTCGCCGAGGATGCGATCGCGCCCGAGCCGGTGCCCTTCGTCCGGGAGGAGCAGGAGAAGCGGCTCAAGACCGCCGAGCGCGCCCTCGCCATGCTGGGCCGGGTCAACCCGCTGGCGCTCGAGGAGTTCTCCGCCATGGAGGAGCGACACAAGTTCCTCAGCGAGCAGCTCGAGGACCTGCGGCGGACCCGCAAGGACCTCCTCGACATTGTCCGCGAGGTCGACGACCGCGTGCAGCAGGTCTTCACCGAGGCCTACGCCGACGTCGAGAAGGCCTTCGACTCGACCTTCGCGCGGCTCTTCCCCGGTGGTGAGGGACGACTCGTCCTCACCGACCCCGACGACATGCTCAACACCGGCATCGAGGTGGAGGCCCGCCCCGCCGGCAAGAAGGTCAAGCGACTCTCACTGCTCTCCGGTGGTGAGCGCTCACTGGTCGCGGTGGCCTTCCCGGTCGCGCTGTTCAA
This sequence comes from Nocardioides sp. B-3, assembly GCF_024703895.1. Taxonomy (GTDB): domain Bacteria; phylum Actinomycetota; class Actinomycetes; order Propionibacteriales; family Nocardioidaceae; genus Nocardioides. The sequence goes on along the minus strand of NZ_CP087968.1, from coordinate 269,182 downwards.
GGCACGCCCCTCACCGTTCTACATCCTCGACGAGGTCGAGGCCGCCCTCGACGACACCAACCTCGGCCGGCTGCTGGAGATCTACGAGGAGCTGCGCGAGAACTCCCAGCTGCTGGTCATCACGCACCAGAAGCGGACGATGGAGGTCGGCGACGCGCTCTACGGCGTCACCATGCGTGGCGACGGCGTGACCACGGTCATCTCCCAGCGGTTGGAGCGGGCCGAGTCGGCCTGAGGTCGCCGTTAGGGTGGCGCCCGTGACCGATCGAGCAGCCCGCCCCACCCGTGCCGACTACGTCGCCCGGCGCACCGCGACCACCCGGTGGCGCGACGACGACGCCTACGGCCACCTGAACAACGCGACCTACTACGAGCTCTTCGACACGGCCGTCAACGCGCACCTCTACGAGGCGACCGGCGTCGACGTGCGCGCGCTCCCGCAGATCGGGGTGGTGGCCGAGACGTCGTGCCGCTACTTCCGCGAGGTCGGCTTCCCCGAGCCGATCGAGATGGGCATGGTCGTGGACAAGGTCGGCAGCTCGTCGATCATCTACCGCATCGGGCTCTTCCGGGGCGACTCCGACGAGGCCGCCGCCGAGGGCCGTTTCGTGCACGTGTACGTCGACAACGAGCACGGTGCAGGCAACCGACCGGTCGTCCCGATGCCCGACGTGGTGCGCGCGGCTGTGGAGCCGCTGCTCCGCTGAACCGGTCTTCCCGGCGGTGAGTGAGCCACATTTCGACGTACGAAAATGTGGGTGTGACACCGGTGCGTCGGCGTGGCGCGCGGGACACGCCCAGCAGCGGTGAACCACCCACATTCCGCAGCCCGAGAATGTGGCTCACTCACCGCTGGGGTGGGGGAGAGTGTGGGCGGCGACACACCGGCGAGGACCGCGTGAAATCGCGCCCGGGCGGACCGATGTGCCACGGTGGAGACATCTGCACACCTCTCGGGAGTTGAAGACATGCTGGCGATCGTCTTGATGATGCTGCTCGTCCCGGCCGTCTCCGCGGCCGTCGTGTTGTACGTCGCCTACCCGCACCGTGGCGAGGACCTGCCCGTCGTTCCCCAGCTCGGGGACGCGATGCGCAAGGGCGTCGACGCGTTGCCGACCTTCGGCGACCACGAGGACGTCCGCGCCTGACAGCAGTCCGTTGGCGCGTGATTGGATTGCGCCATGGACTACCTCGGTGACTGGCTCTATCTGATCATCGGCATCGCCGTCGTCGGCGTGCTGATGCTGGTCGGCCTGCTGGCCGGCCGCCGGGGCAAGGCTCCGTCCGTGCCGAGCGCGGGCACCGACGTCATCGCGCCGCCTCGGACCGAGGCGCCGACAGAGGCAGGAACGCCCGCAGAGGCGCCGATCGAAGAGCCGACGCTCGAGAAGCCGGAAGGCACGGCCTCTCGCCCGGTCCGGCTGCGCCAGCGTCTCGCCGGCTCGCAGGGCACCCTCGGTCGCGGACTGCTCGCGCTGCTCAGCCGCGACCGTCTCGACGAGGACACTTGGGAGTCCATCGAGGACACCCTGCTGACCGCGGACATCGGAGTCGCGCCGACGACGCAGCTGGTGGAGCGACTGCGGTCCCGCCTGCGCGTCGAGGGTGGTCAGGACATCGACGCCCGCGCCGTACTCCGCGAGGAGCTGCTGGAGCTCGTCGACCCGACCATGGACCGCCGCCTGCAGGTGAGCGGCGCCGACGGCAAGCCCGGCGTCGTCCTCGTCGTCGGCGTCAACGGCGCCGGCAAGACCACCACCGTCGGCAAGCTCGCCCGCATCCTCGTGGCCGAGAACCTCACCGTGACCCTCGGCGCAGCCGACACGTTCCGCGCCGCCGCCGTCGAGCAGCTCGCCACCCGGGGCGAGCGCGTCGGCGTCGAGGTCGTGCGCGGGCCGGAGGGCTCCGACCCCGCCAGCGTCGCCTTCGAGGCGGTCAAGCAGGGTGTCGAGCACGGCGTCGACACGGTGCTCGTGGACACGGCCGGCCGTCTCCAGAACAAGGCCGGGCTGATGGACGAGCTCGGCAAGGTCAAGCGCGTCATCGAGAAGCAGGCCCCGGTCACCGAGGTGCTGCTCGTCCTCGACGCCACCACCGGTCAGAACGGGATGATCCGGGCCCGCGTCTTCAGCGAGATCGTCGACGTCACCGGCATCGTCCTGACCAAGCTCGACGGCTCGGCCAAGGGCGGCATCGTGGTCGCGGTCCAGCGCGAGCTGGGCGTCCCGGTCAAGCTCGTCGGTCTCGGTGAAGGCGCCGACGACCTCGCACCGTTCGACGCGGGCGCCTTCGTCGACGCGCTTCTCGGCTGATCGGACTCAGCGACTCTCCCGCCGCCGCCGCCGCGTCTTGTCGGGGTGGCGGCAGATTGCTGCTGGGAGTCGGCGGTGTCGGTGATGTGCCGCCACCGTGCGGGCCGGCCCGGCGAGGGTGGCGGCAGATTGACTCCGAAGCACCCTCTGCGACGTGAGGTGCCGCCACCAAACGGCGGCCGGCGACCTCAGCGCGAGGAGCGGCTGGGACGGCGTTCGCGCCCGCGCAGGGCGGTGACGGCGTCCTCGACGAGCCGCGCGGCGCGCTGGTCGAACGTGTGCTGCGCGATGATCTGCAGTGCCCGGGCCCGGCGCGTCTCGTTGTCCGGGAAGGCGGCGTACGGCGACGTGATCAGTCGTGTCAGGTCGCTCTCGTCGTGGAAGGGCTGGACGAGATCGCCGAAGGTCTCGTGCAGGCCGGAGACCGGGTCGGTGGCGATCCGGGCACCGCAGGCGGCGGCGTCGAAGAGGCGGTTGGACAGGAAGCTGTCGCGGCGCATGTCGACGTGGTGGTCGTTGAGGACGATCCCGGCCGAGGCGTAGAGCGCGCCCACCTCGTCGTTGGGCACCCCTGACGACGCGACGGTGGCGGGGTCGAGGAACTCGTCCCAGTCGGCGCCGTGCACCGTGAGGTCGGCGTCGGCGGCCAGCGCGGTGCGGACCGCCTGCCGGAAGACGCCGCGGGAGTTGCCGACGAACAGCACGGCCGGGCCGGTGTCGGGCACGCCGCGGTCGGGGGTGGAAGAAGCGCGGATCGGTGCACTGCAGCAGGGGTTGGACGGGCAGTCCCCAGTCGCGACGGACTGGGCCGGCCAGCTCAGGCTGGCGGCGTAGACCGAGTCGAAGGACTTGAGCTCGGCCATCGAGACGAGGTCGGGGTGGCTGATGATCCACTGCATGTTCAGCGCCGTCGGGTGCGGCTCGACGAGGTCGAGCCCGCGCAGCACGAGCACGACGTCGTCGTGGTCGCGTGAGGGCCGGTGCCGGGCGTCACGGGAGTCGACCGACACGTTCTGCCCGCTGCGCTCGAGCGCGGCTGCCAGCGACCGGGCGAAGTGGGTGTCGCCCCAGCGTTCGCCGCGCGGACCGGCCGGTGCAGCGGTGTCGATCGTCCAACGCAGCCGCGGCGGGTGCTCGTCGATGCCCTGCACGTGGCGCACGACCTGCTGCTGGAGGAGGACGGAGTCGGACTCGGGGTCGTCGGGATCGGCGGAGACGCGCTGGCTCCGGACCCCGGTGACCTCGAAGCCGGACGTCTGCCACAGGGTGCTGGTGTGGTCGTCAGGGATGGTGTGCCGGCGCGACCGAAGGGCGGCCATCGCCATCTTGAGCTCGGCGGGTTCGGCGTAGGCCGTGCGGGAGGTGACGCTCACGTCGGGCACCAGCACGCTGCGCCCGACCCCGGTGGCGGCCGCGCGCAGCCCGAGGTCGGTCTCCGCCGGGACGTCGGGGAAGCTGGTGTCGAGGCCGTGCAGCGTCAGCAGTGCGCCGGCCCGCAGGGCCACCATCGGAGAGGCCGGGGCCGGGATCTCGGCCGCGCCGAGGCGGCGCGCGTCGGACGCGGCGTGGCCGGCGAAGAGCAACCCGAGCCGGCCGTCGTTCTTCGGGGAAACCGGCGCCGGCGGAGATGATCAGGCCGCGCCGGTCGAGCACGAGCGGCTGGGCGACGGCGACGTCGGGGTCGTCGACGGTCCCGGTGAGACGTCGGATCAGCTCCGGCGCCGGCTGTGCCTCCGGACGGAGCAGCACGACCCGGTCGCCGGTGGTGTGCGCGATGCCGATGTTCGTCGCCGCGGAGATCCGGGTGCCGGCGGGCACCGAGACACTGGTGACCGACGGCAGCAGTCCGGCCAGCGCCGACGTGAGCAGGTGCGGTCCGCGGCGGTCACGCGTGGCCACGACGACCACCTCGACGTCCGGTTCCCCGGCGAGCAGCCAGTCGACCGTGCCGCGGGAGCCGTAGCCCATCGGCAGCACGATGCTGGTGCGCCCGGCGACCCTTTCGGTGGCCCGGGCGGCCTCCCAGTTGACGGTGGCGGGTGCGTCGGCGGTGACTCCGCGCACGAGCACGAGGGGATTGGCCCAGCCGACGATCAGCGAGGTGCGGAGCCGGTCGACGAACGTGGCGACCGTCTCCTCCGAGTCGCCCTCGTCGAAGGTGCCGACCTCGTCGAGGGTCGTACGGCGAAGCAGGGTCGTCCCGAGGTCGAACTGGGACGTCGTCACCAGCTCGCCGGACAGTCGCGTGTCGGGCCCGGTGAAGGCGTGGACGGCGGAGCGCTCGCCGGCCCGGAGCACCCCGACACCGCGGGCCGGGAACTCCGGGTGCCACAGGTGGCCGGGCTCGAGGAAGGCCGGGAACTCGCCGCGGGCGCGCTGGATGCCGCGGTTGAGGGTGCGCCCGAGCTGGGTGCGCGACCCGAGCACGACGCGGATGCGGGGGTCGCGGGTCGCCGCGTCGGAGGCGACGCTGCTCGTCGCGTCGATGGACCCGCGGTCGAGGACGAGCAGCTCCCACTGGTCGAGGGTCTGGTCCTGCAGTGCGGCGATGGTCGGCGCCAGCAGCGGACCGACGTCCCGGGCGCTCATCAGCACCGTGACGACGGGGCCGGCGGCCTCGGGGGAGTGCTGGTGTGCTCCGGGGTTGGCGTCGAGGTAGGACAGGACCTGCCACTCGCGCGCCGCGCGCAAGGCGTTGTCGCGGAACTCGCCCCACTGCAGGTGCGGGTAGCCGCGGCGTACGGGCATCGGGGTCTCGCGCGTCGCGTGGTCGGACCACCGGGCCAGCGGGCCGAATGTGTGGTCGCGGGCCGCGGGGTTCTCCTCGAGGATCCGCTCGGTGTTGATCAGCGGGTGCGGCGCCAGCCGGTTGCGGCGCGGACCCTCGGTGACGTACCACAGTGACGGCGGCAGGTCACCGGCCTGCCAGACGCCCTTGCCCGGCAGCCACGTCGCCTCGAAGAGCGGGTGCGGGGAGATGTCGGGAGTGTTGATGACGGCGCGGGCGGCGTCCTCGGCCGTCGCCGGCTGGGTGCCGAGCTGTGCGCCGATCCAGTCGAGGTCGAGCAGCCCCGACGCGACCGGGTCGCGGGCGGAGTGCCGTGCCGCGGTGCTCATGGGGGGTTCGATCACGTGCTCACCCCGCGGCCCGTCGAGGCGCCCTCCGAGGCGCCCGGTCCTGTCCGGTCAGCATCGGCTCGATGAAGGTGGCGAAGTCCGACGCCATCCTCTGCGGCGGCCGCGAGCGGGCCGCGCTGAGCGACGAGGCGTGGGCCGCGCGGGCGCTCTGCGGGTCGTCGACGAGCTCGATGATCGTCGAGCGCAGTGTCTCCTTGAGCGACCGGTCGTCGCGCGGGTTGAACAGGCGTACGTGCGGCTCGTCGGCGAGGTCGAGGAGCGCACCCGTGCGCGGGCCGACGATCGGCAGGCCGAAGGTCTGCGCCAGCCAGAAGACCCCGGAGTTGAGGATCCGGGAGTAGGGGAGCACCGCGAGGTCGGCCGCGCCGAACCAGACCTGCAGCTGGTCGTCGGGCACGTGCGAGAACTCCGAGAGCACGCGCGGCGACTGCTCGCAGCGCCGTTGCAGGCCGGCCGTCTCCCGGGTCGCCGCCGGCTTGCCGGCCACGAGCAGGTGCAGGCTGGGGTCCTCCTCGGCCAGCTCGTGGAAGACGTCGAGCAGCCGGCCCGGGCCCTTGTAGGGCCGGATGCCGCCGAGGGCGACCAGCACCTTGTCCTCGGGCGCCAGACCGAGCTGGGCGCGGGCGGCGTCGCGGCTGACCCAGTCGGGATACTGCCCGACATAGCTCGAGTGCTCGATCACGACGACGCGCCGTGGGTCGAGGCGCAGCACCTCGGATGCCCGGCGCGCGGTGATCTCGGACAGTGCGTGGATCGCGTCGGCGCGGTCGGCCAACAGCTGGGCCAGCTGGGTCTCCGCCCACACGTGCCGGGCCTCGTGCGGCAGCACGTTGTGCAGGGTCCACACCAGCCGCCCGCCCGCGGTGCGGAACTTGTGCAGCGCCGCGCTGAACCGGTCGAGCTCGATGGCGGCCCGGAACGGGCCCGTGGCGTACTGCAGGATCGGCGTCGTCCAGTGGATGTTCAAGATGCCCGGGACCGACGCGATGGCGCGGTTCTCCGGGTGCTCGATGACGTCGGCCACGGCCTTCGGGTAGGCATCCACCGCCCCGAGCTCCGCGAACAGCATCCCCCGGTAGGGGTTCGCCCGGTTGTAGTCCGGGAAGTAGTGCAGCGCCCGCTGCGGCGGGGGCGTCGTCTGCTCCCCGACGAGCCGTGCCGACACGTTCCTCGAAGGTGCGCGCCCGCAGGTCCCACGTGTGCTCGCGCGCGACCCCGCTCGCGCAGGCCCTCGACGAGGGAATGGATCCGCTCGGGGTCGGCGCGCAGAGACGTGATCAGCTCGCCCAGCTCGTCGGACGTCGTGTACGACGGCACCTCGAGCCCGCACTCGACGGCACCGAGCCGGGAGTTGACGATCGGCAGCGACCCGCAGGCGATGCTCTCGAAGAAGTGCGCCGGCAGGGTCGCGTCACCGACGGCGGTGGAGGGCAGCTCGATCACCGTCAGCTCCGAGCGCGTCATCACCTCCGGCGCGCGCAGCCACGCGATGGGCTCCTCGAGCCGGCCGAGCAGACTGGAGCGCATGTTGCGCTGCGGCTCGGCGTAGACGGTGAGTGGCACCGTGAACTTCACGTCGTTGATCAGCGGCTGGATGGCACGGCCGCGTTCGACGTACACACCCGGGCTGGCGACGCCGTCGCGCCCACCGTCGCCCTCGCGCGGTGCGAAGAGCTCGGTGTCCGCGGCGTTGCACAGCACGTCGAGGCGACCGGCGGAGGTCGTGGCCAGCAGGCTGCGCCCGACCTCGGAGGCGACCGGGACCCGGTCGTAGGCCATCAGGTGGTCGAGCTCGGACCACGCCTCGACGTCACTGTGCGCCCACGCCATCCGCCGGGAACCGGCGGGTGCCTGCGACGGATCGGCGTCGGGCGTGGTCGCGATCCAGATGTCGGCCGCGCCGCCGAGGTGCCACCGGTGGCGCGGGGACCAGCCGCACGCCGTACCCACGATCGGCCAGCGCGAGCCCGAGCCCGGCAGCGGCGATCAGGTCGGGGGAGGCGTGGCGCAGGTCCACCGAGTGCACGAAGAACAGCACGCGCTCGCCGTCACCCGTGGCGAGCTCGCCGTCGATGAGCTGCCTGTACGCCGCCCGCCGCCGATCGACGGTGGACAGCTCGTCCCCGTCGTGACCGACGGGGCGACCCGAGGAGGCCGAGCTCATGCGCCGTCCTTGCGTCGGCGGGCCCGCTCGACGACGGAGGCCACGGCCCGGACGGCGCGGGAGTCGCGCGCCGGGGAAGAGGTCCTGCTCGAGCGAGGCGACGTGCTCCTCGGAGAGATCACGCTCGCGCGACACCCGGGCCACGCGGGCGCGCAGCAGGACGTTCTTGTGCCGTAGCCGCTGCAGCCGTTCCCGGAGGTCGTTGACACGGCGGTCCATCGCCAGCAGCTCGTCCTTGCCCGACTGCATCTCGCGGGCGATCGTGGCGCGCTCGCGGGCGAGCAGCTCGCGGGTGCGCTCGAGCTCGTGGGCGAGGCGACGGACCTCCGCCGCGCTCGCCTCGTCGGCGTCGGGGGACTGCGGCCGGGCCGTGGTGAAGGACGGGAAGCGGGCGACCGTGATGTGTCGCCGCTCGTCGAGGGCCACTGCTGCGTCGGACTCCCGGGACGAACCCGGCGGAGGCGATCGGCCCGGTCAGGTCGCGGACGCCGGAGATGACGACGAGCGCGCCGGGCACCGGGGCGCCGGTGCCGAGGGTGCGGAAGAACTGGTCGGCGTCGTGGCTGTCGTCCGGGACGTCCTCGACGACGACGACGTCGACCGGGGCCACCGGGAAGGGCTGTGCCCAGTCGTCGACCGTGTCGCGGCGGCCGACGTCGGGACCCCACTGCTCGTCGGGCTCCGCCGGCCAGCGCAGGCACTCGACCTCGCGGTCGTGCCCCCGGGCGAGGCGTACGGGGACGGTGGAGGCGTCGAGGGCGATGTGCAGCACGCGCGGTCCGCCCGCGAGCGTCCGCTCGATGACGGTCGCGACGTCGTCACGGCCCTTGGTCGTCATCGCTCGCCCACCTCGGTCCTCTCTCGACTCGCGTCGGCGAGATCGCCGTCGCGCTGCACGTCGGCCGGCCACGGTACGTGTGAGACAGCATCATTGCGCCCATCCCGCCCTGCGCGCGCGTCGGCGGCCGCGCGCGCCACGAGCGCATCGAACTCGTCGAGCCACTCGGGGGCCGGGGTCGCCACCTTGCGTCGCCAGTTCTTGAGCCACTTGCCCTCGAGCTGCGCCAGCGCGGCCTCACCGTCGGCGCCGAGCGCCCGCTCGACGAACAGGTAGCGGTTCCGGGTCATGTAGTAGAGGTGGTACGGCGACGGCAGCGCGCCGCTCGAGCGCTGGTGGTGCACCATGCGGGCCCGCTGCTCGACCATCACCCGCCAGCCGGCGCGGTGGACGTCGCGGCACCAGTGGGTCTCCTCGAAGTAGAGGAAGTAGTCCTCGGGCAGCAGCCCGACCGTCTCCAGCACGGTGCGCCGGGTCAACAGGGAGGCGCCGGTGACGTAGTCGACGTCGCGCGCGATCGGGGCGGCGACCTTGGCGACCTCACGGCCCCGGTGCAGGTGCCGGGTCTCGCCGGCCTTGCTCTCGTCGACGATGCCACCGTCGAACCACACGGTCTCGGGGGCGTCCGGCGCCGCCGGGTGCACGAGACGGGGACCGACCACGCCACAGTCCGGGACGTCGGCGAGCAGCGTGAGGAGCCGCGGCAGGGTCTCGGGCTCGATACGGGTGTCGGGGTTGAGCAGCCAGACGAAGTCGTTGCCGCGCTCCGTGCAGCGGCGGATGCCGACGTTGGAGCCGCCGGCGTAGCCCCGGGTTGGCGCCGCTGGAGAGGACCACCGCACGATCGCCCACCGCGGCGCTCAGGGTCGCCAGGGGACTCCGCGGAGTCCGAGTTGTCCACCACGATGACGTCCATGTCGAGGTCGTGGGAGGCCTCGAGGGACGTGATGCAGCCGACGGTGTCCTCGGCGCTGTCGTGATTGACGAGTACGACGCCGGTGCGCGCCGTGCGATCGGCGCTGCTTCCGGTCATGCGGGGAGTGTATCGAGGCCTGTGGCGGTCGCCGTCGCCGTACGGGTGTGGGCATTCGTTCACACCGACGTAACACCCACGCAAAATCTGTTGCGAGCGCGCAACACGATGCGGCGAGCGGTGAAACCTCGCACCACCAAGGTTCTGGCAACTGGTGGTCCTCTGCCCGACACCGTCGTCGGGCGGACGTGGGCCACCCCCGATCGCTCCTTGGAGGTTCTGTGGACGGCTACTACGCGTTCATGCTGATCGCGACTGCATTCGTGCTGATGATGACGGTGCCTGCCCCGGCACTGTTCTACGGCGGCATGTCGCGATCCAAGTCCGTGCTCAACATGATGATGATGTCGTTCATCGCCGCCGCGATCGTCGGCATCCTGTATGTCGTGTCGGCTGGTCGATGGGCTTCGGCGGTGAAGGCACGCTCTTCGCCAACCCGTTCGAGCTGTTCTGGCTCGACGGCGTCACCACCGACAACTACGTCTACGTGATGTTCCAGATGACCTTCGCGATCATCACCGCGGCCCTGATCAGCGGCGCGGTCGCCGATCGCCTGAAGTTCTCGGCATGGGTCGTCTTCCTGCCCCTGTGGGCCCTCATCGTCTACTTCCCGCTGGCGCACATGGTGTTCAGCTGCACCGAGAAGTCGCTCATCTGTGGCCGCATCGGCGCGCAGGACTACGCCGGAGGCACCGCCGTCCACATCAACGCCGGTGTCGCGGCCCTCGTGCTCGTGCTCCTGCTCGGCAAGCGCATCAGCTGGCCCAAGGAGCAGATGCGTCCGCACAACCTGACCCTGACGATGCTCGGCGCGGGCATGCTGTGGCTCGGCTGGTACGGCTTCAACGTCGGCTCCATCGTCTTCGGCACCACCTTCGACGAGGACCCGGCCGCGTTCCCGGCCCAGTTCTACTCCGAGACCGGCCGCACCTTCGCCAACACCACGCTGGCCACCTTCGCCGCGATCCCGGGCTGGCTGCTCATCGAGCGCGTGCTGCACGGCAAGGCCACCTCGCTCGGTGCCGCGTCCGGCATCGTCGCCGGCCTCGTCGCCATCACCCCCGCGGCCGGTGCGGTCGACATCGAGGGTGCCGTGGCGATCGGCCTAGTCGCCGGTGCGGTCTGCGCCCTGGGCCGTCAGCCTCAAGTACAAGCTCGGCTACGACGACTCGCTCGATGTCGTCGGCGTGCACCTCGTCGGCGGCATCATCGGCACCGTCCTGATCGGGCTGTTCTCCACGTCCGACGGTGCCGGCGGCATCGACGGTCTCCTGTACGGCGGAGGGTTCGGCTCGCTCGGCGACCAGACCCTCGGCGTCCCGGTGGCCGTGGCCTACTCCGGTGTCCTGACCGCGGTCATCGGCCCGGGCATCAAGTACACGATCGGCCTGCGCCTCGACGAGGAGGACGAGGTCAACGGCATCGACCTCGCCGAGCACGGCGAGTCGGCGTACGACCTGCACAGCGGCAGCAGCGGTGGTGGCAAGAGCGTCCCGGCCGCCAGCACCGTCAGTGCCTCGACCACCGAAGGAGCCAACGCATGAAGCTCGTCACCGCAGTCATCAAGCCCCACAAGTGGGAGGACGTCCGCGAGGCGCTGGAGACCTTCGGCGTCACCGGGATGACGGTCTCCGAGGTCAGCGGCTACGGCCGCCAGAAGGGCCACACCGAGGTCTACCGCGGCGCGGAGTACGACATCGCCCCCGGTGCCCAAGATCCGCATCGAGATCGTCGTCGACGACGCGGATGCCGAGGACGTCGTCGGCATCGTCGTCAAGACCGCCCAGACGGGCCGGATCGGCGACGGCAAGGTCTGGGTCAGCCCGGTCGAGACCGTGGTCCGCGTTCGCACGGGGAGACACCGACGAAGCGGCCATCTGAGTCAACGCAGTGACCTCTGCCCCGTCGAGGACACCTCGGCGGGGCAGAGGACCGCGTTCGTTTACATGCCCGAAACAAGTTCTGTCAGTGCGTGAAACGAGTGGACCGGAGGGTGTCTGCCCATGACTTCCCTCGACTCCGGCGACACCGCCCCGGCTCCCGGTCGCCTCGGCCCTCGTCCTGCTGATGGCCCCGGGCCTCGCCCTGTTCTACGGCGGCATGGTCCGCTCCAAGGGCGTGCTGAACATGATGATGATGACGTTCGGCTCGCTGGCCGTCATCACGATCGTGTGGGTGCTCGTGGGCTATTCCCTCGCGTTCGGCGACGACCTCGGCGGCGGCCTGCTCGGCGACCCGACGCAGTACTTCGGCCTCACCTCGTTGATGTCCGAGGAGAGCAACACCGGCACCGTCCCGCACATCCTGTTCGCGGTGTTCCGGGGCCTCTTCTGCGTCATCACCGGCGCCTCGGTCTCCGGCGCGATCGCCGACCGCGCCCGCTTCGGTGCCCGGATGGTCTTCGTGACGATCTGGACGCTGGTGGTCTACGCCCCGGTCGCGCACTGGGTCTTCGACTTCTCCGCGGGCGACCACACGGGTGGCTGGATCGCCAACCGCCTCGGCGCCATCGACTTCGCCGGCGGCATGGCCGTCGAGATCTGCTCGGGTGCCTCCGCCCTCGCGCTGGCGCTCGTGCTCGGCCCGCGGCTCGGCTTCGGCAAGGACCCGATGCGCCCGCACAACCTCACCCCGGTGATGCTCGGCGCCGGGCTCCTGTGGTTCGGCTGGTTCGGCTTCAACGCCGGCTCCGCGCTCGCCGCCAACCAGTCCGCCGCGATCGTCTTCACCACCACGCTCGTCGCCGGTGCCGCCGGCTCGCTCGGCTGGCTGGCCCTCAGGAAGCGTCCGCGACGGTCACGCCACCTCGCTGGGTGCCGCGTCCGGCCTCGTCGCCGGCCCGGTGGCGATCACGCCCTCGTGCGGCTCGCTCACCCCGATCGGCGCCATCGTCATGGGCCCGGTCGCCGGCGTCGTCTGCGCCTTGGCAGTCGGCCTCAAGTACCGCTGGCGCTACGACGACTCGCTCGACGTCGTCGGCGTGCACCTCGTCGGCGGCCCGGTCGGCACCTTCGGGATCGGCCTGCTCGCGTCGTCGGTCGCACCGACCGGCGTCGACGGCCTGTTGTGCCGGCGGGCGGCGCCGACCAGCTCGGCAAGCAGCTGGTCGGAGGCGGGGCGGTGCTGGTCTACGCGTTCGTCGTTTCGGGCATCATCGGTCTCGTGGTCAACAAGGTGATGGGCTTCCGGATCCACGAGGACCACGAGATCAGCGGCATCGACCTCGTCATCCACGCGGAGACCGCCTACGACCTGCACGCCACCTCCGGTGGCCGCTCCGGCACCTCCTTCCTCGACACCCTGACCCGTCGCGACGACAACGAATGAAGGTCCTGACATGAAGCTCGTCACCGCAGTCATCAAGCCCCACAAGTGGGAGGACGTCCGGGCCGCCCTCGAGACCGTCGGCGTCACCGGCATGACCGTCTCGGAGGTCAGCGGCTACGGCCGCCAGAAGGGCCACACCGAGGTCTACCGCGGCGCGGAGTACGACATCGCCCCCGGTGCCCAAGATCCGGGTCGAGATCGTCGTCGACGACGCCGAGGCCGACGACGTGGTCTCGACCATCGTCGCGTCCGCCCAGACGGGTCGCATCGGCGACGGCAAGGTCTGGGTCGTCCCGGTCGAGTCGGTCGTGCGGGTCCGCACTGGCGAGCGCGACGAGGGCGCGATCTGACAGATGAGTGATTCGAGATGACGGCCTCCGAGCGCACCATCCGAACGGCTGCTGCCGACGAGCTGTGCCGGGCGGCGTACGACAAGGCGGGTGGGCCCGACACGGGCGTCGCGCTGGTCGCCGCCGGAGGCTACGGCCGAGGTGAGCTCGCGCCCCAGTCCGACCTCGACGTCGTGCTGGTGCACGACGACGACGTCGACCCGGGGGCGGTGGCCGAGCAGGTCTGGTACCCGCTCTGGGACTCCGGGTCGCGCCTCGACCACTCGGTGCGCTCGCTCTCGGAGATGACGACCGCCGCGCAGGAGGACCTCAAGGTCGCGCTGGGGCTGCTCGACATCCGGCACCTCGCCGGTGACCCCAACCTCACGCTGCGGCTTCGCAGCACGATGCTCGCTGCCCGGCGCCGTCAGGCCCGCGAGCGGCTGCCGGCCCTGCGCGACCTCGTCGCCAAGCGGCACGAGGTGATCGGTGAGCTCGCGCACGTCTCCGTGCCCGACATCAAGGAGGCCGAGGGCGGGCTGCGCGACGCGACCGTGCTCAAGGCTCTCGAGGCGACATGGCTGGTCGACGCGAGCAGTCCCGAGCTCGAGACCTCACGGCAGGCACTGCTCGACTTCCGCGACCTCCTGCACGACGAGATCGGCCGTCCGAGCGACCGGGTGGCCCCGGAGGTGTGGGCCCCGCTGGCCGTCGCGCTCGGGCTCGAGGACGCCGAGGCCGCGCAGCGCCACGTGCGCGAGATCGGTCGCCGCCTCAGCCACCTGTCCCGCCTCACGTGGCGCCGTGTCGACGACGTGCTCGCCCGGCCTGTGTCGGTGAAGGGCGCTCGGCGGCCGTCCCTCGAGCCGATCGCGCCCGGCATCGCGCTCGCCCGCGGCGAGGTGGTGCTGGCCGCGAAGGCGCGCCCCGACCTGGACCCGGTCATGCTGCTGCGAGCGGCCGCCGAGGCGGCCGAGCGCGACGTCGTGCTTGCTCCCGCCACCGCCGCCCGGCTGGTCCGGGACTGTCCGCCGCTGCCCGCCCCGTGGCCCGAGGAGGCGCGCGACGCGCTGGTCAGCCTGCTCGCCTCCGGGCCCGGACTGCTCCCGGTGTGGGAGACGCTGGAGGAGACGGGCGCCCTGAGCGGCTTCCTGCCCGAGTGGGAGCGGATCCGCACGCTGCCGCACGCCTCGCCGATCCACCGCTTCACGGTCGACCGCCACGTCATCGAGACCTGCATCGAGGCCTCGGCGCTGATCCGCCACGTCGCGCGTCCCGATGTCCTGCTGGTCGCCGCGCTCCTGCACGACATCGGCAAGGGCGAGCTCACCGAGCACTCGGTGGCCGGCGAACCCATCGCGCGGGACATCGCGACACGGATGGGGTTCGACGACGACGCCGTCGACCTGATCGCCCTGCTGGTGCGCCACCACCTCCTGCTCTCCGAGATCGCCACGTCGCGCGACCCCGACGACCCGGCGACCCTCGAGGCGTTGCTCGCCAAGGTGTCGGGCGCCGAGGCGCTCGCCCTGCTGCGGTCGTTGACGGAGGCGGACTCCCGGGCCGCGTCCCCGAAGGCGTGGTCCACCCGGCGCGCGGGGCTGATCGACCGCCTCTCCCGGCACGCCCGGGCAGCGGTCGCCGGTGACCCCCCACCCGCTGATGCGGCCACCGGCGATGTCGCGGTGCCAGACGCCGTACGCCGCGGGGGAGTGTCCGTCCGGGTCGAGTCCGACGCAGGGGGTGCCCGGGTGACGGTGCTGGCCCCCGACCGGGTCGGGCTGCTCGCGGACGCCGCGGCCGTGCTGGCCCTGCAGCGCGCGACCGTGCGGTCGGCGCGGGCCCGGGCGCAGGAGTCGGGGGACGTCTCCGTGGGTGTCTCTGTGTGGGAGGTCGGGGAGGCCGACCTCGACGCCGCGGTCCTGCGCGAGCGCCCGGTCGCGATCAGCGAGGGGAGGGTTGACGCCGCCACCCGGCTCAGTCGCCCCGTGGCCACCGGGCTCGAGCCGGTCGTGGTCGTCCGGGCCGATGCCTCCCGGCGTGCCACCGTGCTCGAGGTGCGGATGGACGACCGACCCGGCGTGGTGTGGCTGGTGTGCCACGCGCTGGCGAAGCTGGACCTGTCCGTCCGATCGGCGCACGTCTCGACGCTCGGGCCACAGGCTGTCGACGTGTTCTACGTCCGGGAGCGCGATGCGGGCGCCCTGTCCGAGCACCGGGCGGCTGCGGCGGCACACGCCGTACGCGCGGCGGTGCTCGGAACCGTGGCCTGAGCGAATTGAGCGGGGATGAACCGCGCCTGAGCCCACCCGGTTAGGCTGGGACGACGTCCCCGGCGCCGCCTGCGCGGCGTCTCGACCGCCAGACCAGAGGACCCACGCACTTGTTCGCCACACTCTCCGACCGGCTCGCCGACACCTTCAAGCACCTGCGCGGCAAGGGCAAGCTGTCCGAGGCCGACATCGATGCCACCGCGCGCGAGATCCGCATCGCGCTGCTCGAGGCCGATGTGGCGCTGCCCGTCGTCAAGGAGTTCGTCGGGGCCGTCAAGGAGCGAGCGCGCGGCGAAGAGGTCAGCGGTGCGCTGAACCCCGCGCAGCAGATCATCAAGATCGTCAACGAGGAGCTCGTCACCATCCTCGGCGGTGAGACTCGTCGACTGCGCTACGCCAAGACCGGGCCGACCGTGATCATGCTGGCCGGCCTCCGGGGGTGCGGGCAAGACGACGCTCGCCGCCAAGCTCGCGCTGTGGCTCAAGGAGCAGGGCAAGACCCCGATCCCGGTGGCGGCCGACCTCCAGCGGCCCAACGCGGTCCAGCAGCTCGAGGTCAACGGTGAGCGCGTCGGCGTACCCGTCTTCGCTCCCGCCCCCGGCAACGGCGTCGGCGACCCCGTCTGGGTTGCCCGCGAGTCGATCGACCACGCGAAGCGCAAGCTGCACGACGTCGTCATCATCGACACGGCCGGTCGCCTCGGTGTCGACGCGGAGCTGATGAAGCAGGCCGCGGACATCCGCGACGCCGTCCAGCCCGACGAGGTGCTCTTCGTCGTCGACGCGATGATCGGTCAGGACGCCGTGACCACGGCGCAGCTCTTCCTCGACGGCGTCGGCTACGACGGTGTCGTGCTGACCAAGCTCGACGGTGACGCCCGCGGTGGTGCGGCGCTGTCGATCGCGTCGATCACCGGCAAGCCGGTCATGTTCGCCTCTGCCGGCGAGAAGATGACCGACTTCGACCTGTTCCACCCGGACCGGATGGCGTCGCGCATCCTCGACATGGGCGACATGCTCACCCTGATCGAGCAGGCCGAGAAGACCTTCGACGAGACCGAGTCGCGCCGGGCGGCCGAGAAGCTCCTGCAGACCGGCGACTTCACGCTCGACGACTTCCTCAAGCAGATGCAGCAGCTGCGCAAGCTCGGCTCGATGTCGAAGATCATGGGCATGCTCCCCGGGATGGGGCAGTTCCGCGACCAGCTCGAGAACTTCGACGAGAAGGAGATCGACCGGATCCAGGGCGATCATCCAGTCGATGACGCCCGCCGAGCGGGCCAACCCGAAGCTGATCGACGGCTCGCGCCGCGCCCGCATCGCCAAGGGCTCCGGCCGCCGGGTCTCCGACGTCAACCAGCTCGTCGACCGCTTCCACGAGGCGAAGAAGATGATGCAGTCGATGATGCGCGGCGGTGGCGGCGGGATCCCCGGGATGCCCGGGATGCCCTGGGATGCCCGGAGCCGTCGGTCCCGGCAAGAAGGCCAAGCAGGCGCCGAAGAAGAAGGGGCGCCGCACGTCCGGCAACCCCGCCAAGGCGGCGCAGGAGGCAGCGGCAGCCAAGGCCGCCGCCGCGGAGAAGGCAGCCAACCCCTTCGGCAACCCCGGCGAGGACATCGACTACGAGAAGGCAGCGGCCGCGCTCGACCTGCCCAAGGACTTCTCCAAGTTCCTCAAGTGACCGTGCTCGTCAACGTCATGAGATCTGCTCGTTCGAACGATCGGTCCTCATGACGTCCGTGCTCGTCGTCGACGCCGCCAACGTCGTCGGTTCGGTGCCGGACGGCTGGTGGAAGGACCGTGCCGGCGCGGCTCGCAAGCTGCACGAACGACTGCTGGTCGGGGACACGTCCTACGACGTCATCGTGCTGGTGCTCGAGGGTGGCGCCAAGGCGGGCGTGCGCGCCGGCCGGGACGCGCACGTGCTCACCGTCCACGCCCCGAAGGACGGGGACTCCGAGATCCGCCGGCAGGTCACGACCCGCCGCGAGCGCGGCGACACCGTCACCGTGGTCACGGCCGACCGGGCGCTGGGGGCCAACGTCGCCCCGGCGCTCGTGCTCAGCCCCTCGTGGCTGCTCGACCGCATCTGAGGCGGGCTCCCGGGCTGGGAACGAGAACGGGATCAGGTGACGTCGCCGGCCCTCTCTGGTTCCTCGACGTCGGTCGAGTCCTGTCCCGGGGACCCCGGTTGCGGACCGACGAGGCGCAGGTCCCTGATCGCCGGCACTGACAGTGCGACGACCATGACCGGGACGCACAGCGCGACACTGCCGAGCTCGACGGCGCGGATCCCGAACTGGGCCGAGAACGGACCGACCAGCACCTGTCCGATGGGCATCGCGACGAAGGAGAAGAACCCGTCGATCGCCATGATCCGCGACAGCATCTGCTCGGGCACCTTCTCCTGGACGGTGAGGTTCCATGCCAGCCCCGGGGCGCTGACCGCGGCACCGGCGATGAAGAAGGCCACAGCGAGAGCGGCGGTGTTGACCCGAGTCCCGAGGAGCAGCATCGGGGTGGACATCACGGCGAAGCCGATCATGATCACCCACATCGGCCGGCGGATGGTGATCTTCACCAGCACCGGGGTCCCCACGAACAGGCCGACGGCCCGGCCGGACACCGCAAGCCCCCAGCCCCGGCTGCCGATGGTGTCGTCGGCGATCACCGGACCGAGGACGTAGATCGAGCCGCTGATCAGCGCGTTGAACACGAGCGCGCAGCACGAGGCCGGGATCACCCAGCCCAGCTGGCGCGCGAACGCCCAGCCGACGACGAAGTCGCCGATGACGCTGGTGCGGCGTTCGGGACGCTCGCCGAACGGCAGTCGCACGAGGCCGAGGAAGGCTGCCGCCACGACGTACGTCGCTGCGTCGATCGCCAAGGCCCAGCCGGCGCCGACCGTGGCGACCGGGATGCCGGAGAGCACCGGCCCGCCGATGCGCAGCAGGGCGTCGGACTGGTCGATCAGCAGGAAACCCGACTTGCGTTCCTCGGGCGGCAGCAGGATGGGCACCATCCCGTGGAACGCCGGATAGCTGACGGCGAAGACCGTTCCAGTGATGAACGACAGCCCCACGAGGTGCCAGATCTCGGCGAGATCGGTCAGCACCAACGTCGCGACGATCGCTCTGGACGATGCCCCTGGACCGAGGTTGCAGCCGCGCAGGACGAGGGCGCGGGGCAGCCGGTCGGCCAGCGCTCCACCGATGAGCATGAAGGCGACCATGGGCACGGTCGAGGCCGCGACGACCGGGCCGAGCGCGGTCGCCGAGTCGTCGATGCGCAGCACGGCGAACGCCAGCGCGATGCCGGACATCGACGAGCCGGCGGTGTTGACGACCTCGCCGACGAAGAAGTAGCGGAAGTTGGCGACGCGCAATGGGGAGGCGTGTTCGCGCAGGCTCACCGGGGACACGGTAGGGCCGGGGAGCGTCTCGAGGCGCCTCATTTTCGTGTCGCCGGGGACTCGCCGTGCCGGACGGGGACCGGCACGGCGAGCCGGCTGGATCAGGTCACTTCTTCTTGCTGTCCTCGCAACTGAAGTCGGACAACACGAGCCTGCCGGGCAGGCTGGTGCTGGCCGAGATCAGCGTGCCCGTTGACTCGACGTAGAAGTGCTGCGTCGACCCGGTGTTCTTGCTGGGCGCGACCATGGAGAAGACACCGTCACTGAAGGTCGCCGTGAGGAGGCCGTCGGCCGCGCCGCCAGTCTGATTGTTGACGAAGTGCCAGACCCCGACGCCGTCGCCGCAGGACTGGCCGTTGCCATTGGACAGATCGGCAGCGATCGCGGGCGATGCGATGCCGATCATGGCTGTGGTCGCGACAGCGACCGGGATCTTCTTGTGCTTCATGGAGTTACCCCTGTCTGGATTGACCGCGAACGTGCCGCGCGGCCAAGGGCTGACCACGACGTCGGCCACGAGCCGGCGGTAGCGTCACTGTGGCGAGGGGTGTCCGTGGTCCACGTGCTACGCGGGCCAACTAGCCCAATATTGACGAACTGGGGCGCGGTGGTCTGGACCACTCACTCGGGCGACGGGCCGATGTCCCCGAGCAGTGCGAATCGATTGCCCCGGGCGTCGCTCGAGAGGGTGAAGTCGACCCGGGTCTCGTTGTTGGTCCTCGTCTCCTCGCGAAAGACTGACTGCTCGTCGGCGACCGCGAAGATCCGGTAGTCGCCGTCAACGAGGCCGTCGATTTCGATGCTCTGCCCCGGGAGGTCCCAGTTGTAGTGGTCGGCCCATCCCGGGCTGAGTCCCATCACGAGGTGGCTCGATCCCTCCTCGCCGCACCCCTTGCGGTCGTAGGTCGGGTCGTCCGAGCCGAGGTCGACGTGGGCGCGCTCGAAGTCATAGATGCAGAACCCGACCTTGTGGTCAGTCCGCGCTGGTCCGGTGACCTCGCCCGACTCGTCGAGGGCGTAGAGGTGGTAGACGACGTAGCGTTCGATGTGCCAGTGCTCGTGACCGTCGCCGCCCCAGACCGCCCCGGCGTCGGTCCGCACGTGCTCGGCGCCGCCACCGTCATACTCGATGTCCCGGGTGAGGACCCGGGGAGTCGTCCAGCTGCTTGTCTGCCGTCGCATGGAAGTCTCCGTCGCCGACGTTGACGAGCGTGGAGCTGAACTCGACCGTCCACGCGCCGTCGAGGACCTTGGTGTGGAGGTCGGTCGGGGGCACAGGGGCGAAGTCCGGCAGCACCGGGGTTCCCACCGGCTCCTCGGACCACCGTGCCTCGGCGCCGCCACCACAACCGGCGAGCAGCGCGACGGAGCAGATCGCGGCGACCTGCCCGGCGACACGAGACGGCCCGGACGACATGCTGGGATGGTGGCACATCCGTTTCGCCGTCGCGGCGGAATCGAGTGACGTGATTGGGTTTGGGTATGAACGCGCTCAGGTTCTCCGGTCCCGTCCTGCCCGATGGTGAGGTCCGCGACCTCTACGTCGTGGGCGACACCGTCACGCTCGAGCCGCAGGCCGGCGCCGAGACGGTCGCGGAGGGGTGGATCGTGCCCGGCCTCGTCGACGCGCACTGCCACATCGGGCTCGACGACCACGGGGCGGTCTCCGACGCCGAGGCCGAGGCGCAGGCCATCCGGGACCGCGATGCCGGAGCACTCCTGATCCGCGACTGCGGCTCGGCGGCGGACACCTCCCGGATGCACGGGCGCGACGACCTGCCGCGGCTGATCCGCGCAGGCCGCCACATCGCCCGCACCAAGCGCTACATCCGCAACTA
This sequence comes from Nocardioides sp. B-3, assembly GCF_024703895.1. Lineage (GTDB taxonomy): Bacteria > Actinomycetota > Actinomycetes > Propionibacteriales > Nocardioidaceae > Nocardioides. The sequence continues at coordinate 248,517 of NZ_CP087968.1, read as the reverse complement.
CGCGCATGAGGTCGAGCCGCCGTCCCTCGTCGAGACCGTCGTCCGGGAAGCGCGGCGCGGCGACGGCTGGGTCAAGCTCGTCGGCGACTGGATCTCGCGCGACACCGGCGACCCGGCTCCGTCCTTCCCGGCGGACGACTTCGCCGCCGCGATCGCGGCCGCGCACGAGCACGGCGCCAAGGTGACCGCCCACTGCTTCGGCGAGGCCGTGCTGCCGATGTTGATCGACGCGGGCATCGACTGCATCGAGCACGGCACCGGGCTCTCGACCGACCTCGCGCAGACGATGGCGGCGCGCGGGATCGCCCCCGGTTCCGACCGTCATGCAGATCGACAAGTTCCCGCAGTACGCCGAAGCGGGCCGCGACAAGTTCCCGCGCTACTCCGACCACATGACCGATCTGCATGCCCGCCAACGCGACACGATCATGGCGGCACACGAGCTCGGAGTGGCCCTCTACGCCGGGTCGGACGGCGGGGGAGTGAGCCGGCACGGCAACCTCGCCGGTGAGGTCATCGGCATGCACGAGCTCGGCATGCCGGCCGACTACGCCCCCGGGTGCCGCGTCGTGGCGGGCCCGTGAGTGGCTCGGGTGGAACGCCACCCTCGACGAGGGGGCGCCGGCCGACTTCGTGGTCTATCCGCGCAACCCGCTCCTCGACCTGTCCGTCCTGCAGGAGCCTTCCTATGTCGTCCTGCGCGGACGAGCCGTGGTGTCGGCCCGCTAGTCACGACACGACGAAGGGCGGCCACCCGACCGGGTGACCGCCCTTCGAAGAGTGCTGGTGTCAGACAGCCGGAGCCGGCGCCGCGGTCTCCTCCTCGGCGGGCTCGAGCTCAGCGCGAGCCTCCCGGAGGTGTGCGCGGGCGGCCTTGACGTCGGCCTTGGTGCTCGCCGCGGTGATCGCGAGCGCGGCGTCCTCGGCGAGCGCGAGGTGCGAGACGGCCTCCGGGTCGGCGGCCGCGGCCTCGGCGAGGCCCTCGGCCTGCTTGAGGATGTTGAGCGCGAGCCGGAAGTTCACCACCCGGAAGGAACGCAGGTCCTTGCGGGCGGCGCGCGTGTCCATCGTGCTGTCGGCCGCCTCGATCGTGGTCTTGGCGGTCGCCGGGGCGGTGCGGGCGTCGGTGATGTTGGCGACGAGCTCGGCCTCGGTGTCGTCGGCCGGGCTGGCGACGGCGTTGCTGGCGGCGAGCCGGGCCGGGCGCTTGTCCTTGCCGGCGACGTCCTTGAGCAGCTGCTTGGTCTGTGCCTTCAGCGACTTCGGCGCCTTGGGGGCCTTGGCGGCCTTGTCACTGACGGAGGTCGTGGGGCCTTCGGCCGCGACGGCGCTCTGGAGCGCGGCGGTCGGGGCGACGAGGGCCGCCGTCGCGATCAAGGTCGCGGTGATGCGTCGGGTGCGGGTCATGGGATCTCCTCGGGGGGTAGGTATCCGTGGTCTTGGTTTCCGTCGGGCAGTCTGCCTCGTCCTCTCTGGCCGGACAACCGGAACGCCACATTCACCCCCGAATGGGTGCCCTCGAATGAAGTTGCCGCGGCGCGGGCGCTCGACGAGGCTCGTTGCGTGACCACCACTCCCGCCAGCACTGCCTCCGACATCGGCGCCGTCTTCCCCGTCCTAGACCTGCGCGTCGTCGCGGGCGACCTTGAGCTGCGCGGCATCAGCGACGACGACATCGTGGTGCTCGGCGCGCTGGCCGCCAAGGGGATCCACAGCCCGGACCGGATGCCGTTCTCCTTCCCGTGGACCGACGTGACGCCCGAGGAGCTGCCGCTCAACTTCGCGCAGTACCACTGGCGCACCCGGGCCGACTTCTCGCCGGCGTCATGGATCCTCAATCTCGGTGTCCGTTGGCGGGGAGAGCTGGTCGGGAGCCGGGGAGTCACGACGAGGAACTTCGTCGTTCGCCGTACGGGCGAGACGGGGTCGTGGCTCGGCATCGACCACCGGGGTCGCGGGCTCGGTACGGCGATGCGTCAGGCGATGTGCGTGCTGCTCTTCGACCACCTCGGCTTCACCGAGATCACGTCGGGCGCCTTCGTCGACAACCCGGCCTCGCTGGCGGTCAGCCGCAAGGTCGGCTACCGCGTCAACGGGACCGAGCGCTACGAGCGCCGCGGGGAGCTCGCCGAGATGACGATGCTCGCCCTGCGGCCCGACGACTGGGTGCGTCCGGACGTCCCCGTCGAGGTCACCGGAGCCGAGCGGGTGAGACGACTGATAGGCGTCGCGGACTGATCAGGGGTCGGATTGTTCAGTTGTCACGAGGACGTGGCAGAATCGCGCGCTGAGTCGCAGCGTGGCAGGGCCCTCTCACCCGGACACCGTTGCGCCCCATCGGATGGCCCGAACCGGTACCCCACCCGGCGGGGGTCATTCACACACCACAATTTCTGAGGAGACACCACAAACGTGGCCGTCAAGATCCGTTTGAAGCGCCTGGGCAAGATCCGGGTTCCGCAGTACCGCGTCGTCGTCGTCGACTCGCGCAAGAAGCGATGGTCGAGTGCTCGAGGAGATCGGCAAGTACCACCCCAAGGAGGACCCGTCGTACATCGACATCGTGTCCGACCGGGCGCAGTACTGGCTGGGTGTCGGCGCGCAGCCGACCGAGGCCGTCGAGGTCCTTCTCAAGATCACCGGTGACTGGCAGAAGTTCAAGGGCCTGCCGGGCACCGAGGGCACGCTGAAGGTCAAGGAGCCGAAGCGCGACAAGCTCGAGATCTTCAACGAGGCGCTCAAGGAGGCCTCGGCCGAGCCGAAGGCCGCCGCGGTGACCGCGAAGAAGAAGACCGAGAAGAAGACCGAGGAGGTGGCTCCGGCCGCCGCCGAGGAGACTCCCGCCCCGGTTCCCGCGGACGAGACCCCCGAGGGCGCGGGCTGACGCGGCCGAGGCGGCCGAGACCGTGACCGCCGAGGACGCCGGCAAGAGCGAGAGCTGAGCGAATGCTCGCCGAAGCTCTCGAGCACCTCGTCCGGGGGTCGTCGACAACCCGGATGACGTGTCGGTGCGCGACAAGCAGCTGCGTCGTGGCGCGATCCTCGAGGTCCGGGTCCACCCCGACGACCTCGGCAAGGTGATCGGTCGCAACGGCCGTACCGCCACCGCGTTCCGCACCGTCGTCTCGGCCCTCGCGGGCCGAGGTGGCGCGCGCGTCGACTTCGTCGACGTGGACCGCCGTCGCTGACAGACGTCACATCGCAAACGGGCGTCACCCCTCGGGGTGGCGCCCGTTTCTGTGCATCCGCGCCGATACCCTGACGCCGTGGAGAGCATCGAGGTCGTCGTCGGTCGTATCGGCAAGCCGCACGGCCTGCGCGGTGAGGTGACCATCGACGTCCGCACCGACGAGCCGGAGCGCCGGTTCACGCCCGGCTCCGTGCTGCGGGCCCAGCCGCCGGCCGGCTCGGCGAGCGCGCTGCGGACCCTCACCGTCGCCCGCTCGCGCTGGCACCAGCAGGTGTTGCTGCTGACGTTCGAGGAGCTTGACGGTCGCGACGCGGCGGAGGCGGCCCGCGGGATCGTCCTGCACGCCACCCTCGGCCCCGAGGACGCCCCGGTCGACCCGGAGGAGTTCTACGACCACCAGCTGATCGGCCTTGCGGCGTACGACGAGGCGGGCACGCACCTCGGCGAGCTGACCGCCGTCGTGCACGGCTCTGCCCGGGACCTGCTCACGATCAGGACTCCCGACGGGCGCAACACCCTCGGTGCCGTTCGTCGCCGCGCTGGTGCCCGAGGTCGACGTGGAGGCGGGTCGTGTCGTGATCGCGGACCGTCCCGGCCCGGTGTCGCCGTTCCCGGACGACAAGGACGCCGAGTGAAGATCGACATCCTCTCGATCTTCCCCGACTACCTCGCGCCCCTCGAGCTCAGCCTGCCCGGCAAGGCGCGCGCCAAGGGCCTGCTCGACATCGCCGTCCACGACCTGCGCGACTGGACGACCGACAAGCACCACACCACCGACGACACGCCCTACGGCGGCGGCGCCGGCATGGTGATGAAGGCCGAGCCCCGGGGAGCCGCGCTCGACGAGGTGGCTGCCGGCGCGACCATCATCTTCACGACGCCGAGCGGCCAGCCGTTCACCCGGGCTGTGGCCAAGGAGCTGGCGGCGCACCAGCACCTCGTCTTCGCGTGCGGTCGCTACGAGGGCATCGACCAGCGCGTCATCGAGCACGCCGCGACGATCGGCACCGTCCGCGAGATCTCGCTGGGCGACTACGTCCTCAACGGGGGAGAGGTGGCCGCGCTCGCGATCACCGAGGCCGTGGTGCGCCTCATCCCCGGCTTCATGGGCAACGCCGAGTCGCTCGTCGAGGAGTCGCACGAGGACGGGCTGCTCGAATATCCCGTCTACACCAAGCCCGCATCCCGGCGCGAGCGCGACGTTCCCGACGTGCTGCTCTCCGGCGACCACGGCCGGATCGCCGCCCGGCGGCACCAAGAGTCGGTGCGCCGCACCGCCGAGCGGCGGCCCGACCTGATCGCGGCGACCACCGTCGGCGACGACGAGGTCCGGCTCGCGGTGCCCGCCGACGCGGGCGAGATCCTCACCCTCCAGCTCGCCTGCTGGGTGGCCGAGCAGCAGGCCAACCCGGGAGTGGCCATCCCCGCACTGCACGAGTCCCTCGGAGGACGTACGGCGATGGCTGGGCCAGTGGACGGTCATCGTCCGCCGCCGAGGTGGCCGGCTGGTCGCGGCGGCCCGCGGCCGGGTCGAGCGCCACGGCGAGCACGCCGGGGCCCGGGACGTCGGCCGGTTGATGGTGGCCCCGGACCTGCAGGGCCGGGGCTCGGGCGGGACATGCTGGAGCGGATCGAGGCCGCTGCGCCGGCCGACACGTCGGCGTACGTCCTGTTCACGGGCGCCGGCAGTGTGGACAACCTCCGGATGTACAAGAAGGCCGGCTACCGGCTGCGGGGACCGCTGGCGGGCGAGCCCGGGGCCGTCGTGCTGACCAAGCGCAAGCGCTGATTTCCGGCGTGCCCGCCTGATCTGGCAGACTCAACCCTTGGCCCAGCCGGCCAAACTGCTCGCCTCGCAGAACACACGCGGGGCAGCTCGCGACGATCACCTGCCACAGGGGGTGTGCGACGCCGCCGGCCGACATGGTTGGACCGACCGATTCGCACCTTCAATTCCGCGGCCGACCTGTGGCATCCGTGAGGAGTCATCATGACCAACGTGCTCAACGAGCTCGTCAGCAACAACCTTCGCACCGACGTCCCGGCCTTCCGCGCCGGTGACACCGTCAACGTCCACGTGAAGGTCATCGAGGGCAGCCGCTCGCGTGTCCAGCAGTTCCGGGGTGTCGTCATCCGGATCCACGGCTCGGGCATCGGTCGCACCTTCACCGTTCGCAAGGTCACCTTCGGCGTCGGCGTCGAGCGCACCTTCCCGCTGCACTCCCCGATCTTCGAGAAGATCGAGATCGTGACCCGCGGTGACGTGCGTCGCGCCAAGCTCTACTACCTGCGCAACCTGCGCGGCAAGGCTGCCAAGATCAAGGAGCGTCGCGAGTTCTGAGCGAGTCTCAGCACCTCGAGGCCTGAGATCGACCAGTCTCTGGTTAGTCTCTGCAAGTGACTTCACACGACCGCGGTCTTCCACCGTCTGACATTCAGCCGGAGGGGCCGCGGTCGTCGTCTGTCCAGGACTCTGCACCGACGTCCGGGCGCGGCAAGGACAAGAAGCACCTCCCGCTGTGGCAGGAGACGATCCTGCTGCTCGGCGTCGCCCTGCTCCTCGCGATCGGCATCAAGGCGCTCCTCCTCCGGGCGTTCTACATCCCCTCGGAGTCGATGGAGCCCGGCCCGGTGCGCGACGACCGGATCCCTGGTCCAGAAGGTGTCCTACTGGGGCGGCGGCGGGCCCGAGCGCGGCGATGTCGTGGTGTTCAAGGACCCCGGCGGTTGGCTCGACGCGGCCGCTTCCGCCGGTCCGACCGGGACGATCCCGAAGGTGATGGCAAAGATCGGGCTCTATCCGTCCGGCGGACACCGGTCAAGCGGGTCATCGGCGTGGCCGGCGACGTCATCGAGTGCTGTGACGACCGGGGCCGGATCCCGGTCAACGGCCAGCCCCTCGACGAGGACTCCTACGTGCAGCAGGAGGGGCTCGAGTGCAAGGGGCCGATGCCCAACCGGTGCACGTCCGACTGGAAGGCGGGCCCGGTGCCCGAGGGTCGCATCTTCGTGATGGGCGACAACCGCGGGCACTCGGCCGACTCGAGCCAGCGCCTGTGCAAGCCCAAGGCCGAGACCGACTGCGTCTCCGGGCCGGAGTTCGTGCCCGCCGACCTCGTCGTGGGACGTGTGTTCGTGCTCATGTGGCCGCGTGAGCGATTCGGACTGGGTCTCGCGCCCGGACACGTTCAAGGACGTCCCGGACGCCTCCTAGCAGCTCGTCATGTCCTCCCTCACCCATCTCCCCTCCGGCGCCACGGTCCGACGCGACGCCGGCCTGTACGGCTACGAGCGCGCGCTGCGACGGGTCGGGATCGAGCCCATCGCCGGCGTCGACGAGGCAGGGCCGCGGCGCCTGTGCGGGGCCCTTGGTGGCGGGCGCCTGCATCCTGCCCGCGGGCAAGGCAGGCATCGTCCCGGGCCTCGCCGACTCCAAGCTGCTCACCGAGAAGGCGCGCGAGCGCGTCTATGCCCGTGTCGTACGCCGAGCGGTGGCGTGGTCCGTCGTCGTGATCGACTCCGAGGAGTGCGACCGGCTCGGCATGCACGTCGCCAACGTCGAGGCGCTGCGTCGGGCAGTCGCGCTGCTCGACGAGCGACCCTCCTACGTCCTGACCGACGGGTTCCCGGTCGACGGGCTCGAGGTGCCGGGCCTCGCCGTGTGGAAGGGCGACCGGGTGGCCGCCTGCATCGCCGCCGCGTCGGTCCTCGCCAAGGTGACGAGGGACCGGATGATGGTCGAGCTCGATGCGACGTACCCCGTCTATGACTTCAAGACCCACAAGGGCTACATCACCGATGTGCACTCGCTGGCGCTCGATGAGCACGGGCCGTCGCCGGTGCACCGGATGCGGTTCGTCAACGTCCGGCGGGCCGCGGGGCTGGAGCCGCCGCTGGATGTGCAGAATGAGCAGCACGACGCTTCGTCGTACGAGAAGGAGTGAGGCATGAGCGCCGAGGAGCTCGAGAAGTACGAGACCGAGATGGAGCTCACCCTCTACCGGGAGTATCGCGACGTCGTCTCGATCTTCAAGTACGTCGTGGAGACCGACCGCCGGTTCTACCTCTGCAACCGGGTCGACGTCCGGGCGCGCACCGAGAACGGTGACGTGTTCTTCGAGGTGTCGATGACCGATGCGTGGGTGTGGGACATGTACCGCCCGGCACGGTTCGCGAAGAGCGTGAAGGTGCTGACGTTCAAGGACGTCAACGTCGAGGAGCTCAGCGAGCAGGAGATCGAGCCGCCGAAGGGCTGAATCGCGGACCGCAATCCGCGCACAGGCACCTCGCTCCTTGCGTCCTCCACAGGGCGCTGTCGCTGCGTCACGCGACTGTCAGTGGTTGCGGGTGTGCTTGGACCTCCGATCAAGGAGGTCACCCATGGACAGCACTGCGAGCCCGCCGCGGCTCACCCACAACCGGGCGCTCGGGGCGTACGGCGAGCTGCTGGCCGCGCGCTACCTCACCCAGCAGGGCATGGTGCTGCTCGACCACAACTGGCGCTGCCCGATCGGTGAGCTCGATCTGGTGCTGCGCGAGGGGAAGACCCCGGTGATCTGCGAGGTGAAGACCCGCAGGTCCAACGACTACGGCACCCCGCACGAGGCGATCGACCGGACCAAGGTCGAGCGGCTGGGACGCCCCGGCCGCCGCGTGGCTGCGGGTCCACACGGCCCGCCCCGACGGCATCCGGCTCGACCTCGGTCGCGGTGCTCCAGCCCCGACACGGCGAGCCCGAGATCGACCACGTCCGGGGGCTGACGTGACGTCGCTGGCCACCGCCCGGTGCCCGGCGCTCGCCGGCACGGAGGGCCATCTCATCGACGTCCGGGTCGACATCTCGCCCGGCACGCCCGGCACCTATCTCGTGGGGCGACCCGACAGGGCGTTGCAGGAGGCTCGAGACCGGGTGCGGATGGCGATCAACAACGCCGTGCCGTCCCGGCCGGCGACGCGGAGGGTGACGATCCTGCTGACCCCTGCCGACCTGCCCAAGAGTGGCACCCACTTCGACACGGCCATCGCCGTCGCGGTGAAGACGGCCGACCAGTCGCCGCCCGGGGAGGGCGCGCCCGACCATCGCATCGATCAGGCCGCGCTCGAGGGCACGGCCTTCATCGGTGAGCTGACGCTGTCGGGCAACCTGCGGCCGGTCATCGGCGTGCTGCCGATGGTGCTCGCCGCCCGGGCGCGAGGGATCAGCCGGGTCTTCGTCCCGGAGCCGCAGGCCCGCGAGGCGATGATGGTGCCCGACATGGCCGTCTTCGGCGTGCGGTCGCTGGCACAGGTGGTCGCCCAGCTCCGCGACGAGGACGTGCCGGACGCGCCGCCCGTGGAGGGCACGACCTCGGCCAGCCTGCTCTCGTGGCGCGGGCAGGACCTGCGCGAGGAGGTCGACATGTCCGAGGTGGAGGGCATGCAGGACGTCATCTACGCCGTGACCGTGGCGGCGGCCGGCGGCCACCACGTCATGCTGAGCGGTCCGCGCGGTGCCGGCAAGACCACGGTTGCCGAGCGGATCCCGACGATCCTGCCCGACCTGACGCTGGAGCAGTCGCTCGAGGTGACGGCCGTCCACTCGCTGGTCGGGGCGCTGGACTCACTCGTCACCCGGCCTCCCTACTTCCAGCCCCACCACGACGCCAGCCGCGCCAGCATCCTCGGCGGCGGCACCGGTCGGGCCCGGCCGGGGAGGTGAGCCTCGCCCATCACGGCGTGCTGTTCCTCGACGAATTTCCCTTGTTCCGCTCCGACGTGATCGACGCCCTGCGACAGCCGCTGGAGGCGGGGGAGGTGTCGATCGCCCGTGGTGAGGAGTCGGCCACCTATCCCGCCCGCGCGATGGTGGTGCTGGCCGCCAACCCGTGCCCCTGCGGCAACTTCCACGCCAGCGGCCTCACCTGCCTCTGCCTCGAGCCGGTGCGGCGCAACTACCAGCGCAAGCTGACCGGACCGATCGTCGACCGCATCGACATCTGGCGCGAGCTGCAACCGATGTCGGGCCACCGCGGCAACGACAGGTTCGCCCGTCGACTGACCTCGGCCGACCTGCGATCGATGGTTTCGGCCGCGCGCTCGCGACAGAGCGCGCTACGCGGGGCTCGGCTTCGGGCTCAACTCGGCCGTGCCCGGGCCGGTGCTCAGCGAGCACTGGCCACTGTCGCCCGAGGGGCAACGGGTGCTCGACACCGCGATGTCGAAGGGGCGGATCACCCGCCGCGGCGTCACCCGCGTCCATCGGGTGGCGTTGTCCGTGGCCGACCCGGCCGGGCGCGACCGACCGGGGGTCGAGGACGTCGAGACGGCGCTCGCGCTGAGGACCGGCGGGGCCGTCGACCTCCGGGCCATGGAACTGGTGCCGGAGCTGGCCTCGTGAGCGCCGCCGAGCAGGAACGGCTTGCGCGGGTGGCGCTGAGCCATGCGGCCGAGCCGGGCGACGGCAGGGTGTGCGACAGCGTTGCGACCGTGGGCGCGGTCCGGGCGGTCGAGGAGGCGCTGGCGGACGACAAACGCCCCGAGCTGGCGGCCCGCCTCCGGGCCGTCGACGTGGATCGGGTGCTGACCGTGGCCGAGCGCTCGGGCATCAGGTTCGTCACCCCCGCCGACGACGAGTGGCCGGTCCAGCTCGACGACCTCGCCCACGGGCAGCGGGTCCGGGGGCTGGGTGGCGTGCCGGTCGGGCTGTGGGTCAAGGGACCCATGAGGCTCACCGACCTGCGCGACTCGGTCGCGATCGTGGGGGCACGATCCGCGACCTCCTACGGCTTCGACGTCGCCACCGACGTGGCAGCGACAGTGGTGCGCAGCGGCGCTGCCGTGGTGTCCGGCGCGGCCTACGGCATCGACCGGGCCGGTCACCGCGGCGCCCTCGCGGCAGGCGGCGCGACGGTCGCGGTGCTGGCCTGCGGCGCCGACCGGGTCTATCCGTCTGCCCACCGGGAGCTGATCGACCACATCGCGCGGCACTTCGCGGTCGTCTCGGAATCGCCGCTCGGATCGTCGCCGACCAAGGTGCGGTTCCTGTCGCGCAACCGGCTGATCGCGGCGCTGAGCCGGGGGACCGTGCTGGTCGAGGCAGCCCTGCGCAGCGGCGCCCTCAACACCGCCAACTGGGCCGATCAGCTCAGTCGGGTGCTGATGGGGATTCCCGGTCCGGTGACCAGTGCGACGTCCCGTGGGGTGCACAAACGGATCCGCGAGGGCGCGGCGACCCCGGTGACGAGCGGACTCGACGTGCTCGAGCTCGTGGCTGCGTCGGGTGAGCAGCTGACGGTCGTCCAGCGCGGTCCGGAGCGCGCGCACGACGACTTCACCCTGTGTGAGGTCCGTGTGCTCGATGCGGTGCCGGTGGCCCGCGGTGCGAGCACCGAGTCGATCAGCAGCATCGCCGGGGTCGGGGTGCAGGAGGCCAACCGAGTGCTCGTCGCGCTGACGGACGCGGGACTGGTGCACCGGGGTGTCGATGGTTGGCGGCTCGTCGCGGGAGGAGGCCGGGCATGAGCCGCTGTCGGCCCGAGTCGCTGCGTCGTGGCTCCGGCGTGCGGTGCCGCCGCCGTCCTACGATCGCGGCATGTCGACGGAGCCAGAGACGGACGCGAGCGAGGATGCGCTCCCGGAGTCGATGGCCCGGGTGCTCGCCGACTACGAGCGGCACCTCACCTCCGAGCGCGACCTGACGGCCCACAGCGTCCGCGCCTACCTCGGCGACCTCACCGGCCTCCTCGACCACGCCACCCGGCTCGGGCTGTCCGATGTCACCGAGCTCGACCTGCGCACCCTGCGCAGCTGGCTGGCCAAGCAGCAGACGATGGGCAAGTCACGTACGACGATCGCCCGCCGGGCCACGGCCGCACGCGTGTTCACGGCGTGGCTCGCGCGCACGGGCCGAGCGCCGATCGACGCCGGCGCCTCCCTCGGCTCGCCCAAGAAGCACAAGACCCTCCCGCCGGTGCTGCGAGCCGACGAGGCCGCCGACCTGATCCGGGCCGCCGCAGATCGAGCCGACGACGGCTCCCCGATGGGTTTGCGCGACGTGGCGATGCTCGAGCTGCTCTACGCCACGGGCATCCGAGTGGGGGAGCTGGTCGGCCTCGACATCGACGACCTCGACACCCAGCGCCGGGTCGTCCGCGTCTTCGGCAAGGGCCGCAAGGAGCGTTCAGTGCCCTACGGCCGACCGGCGGCGCGCGCCGTCGACCGCTGGCTGGCGACGGGCCGTCCCGCCCTGCGCGTCGAGGGTGCGGGAGCGGCGCTCTTCCCGGGGGCGCGCGGCCGCCGGATCGACCAACGCGCCGTACGCGAGCTGGTCCACCGCCGGATCGCGGATGTCCCGGGCGCGCCCGACATGGGGCCGCACGGGCTGCGCCATACCGCCGCCACGCATCTCCTCGAGGGCGGCGCCGACCTCCGCTCGGTCCGGGAGCTCCTCGGCCATGCGTCCCCGGCCACGACGCAGCTCTACACGCACGTCACCACCGACCGCCTGCGACAGGCCTACCGCCGGGCCCACCCGCGCGCCTAGCGGAGCCTGCTACCGCTGCCCGGCGGCGGTGAGTGAGCCACATTTGGAGCGCGGGAAAGGTGGCTGTGCCACCCCTGCGTCGGCGTGTTGCGAGGGCACGCGGGAAGGCAGGTGCACCAGCCACATTCCCGACCCGGAAAATGTGGCTGTGCCACCGCTGGGCGGGGTCAGCCGGGGGCTCGGCGGTCAGGGCAGATAGGCCCGGAGCAGGGGGACCCACGCGGAGTAGGGCAGAGCGGCGTACGGCGACGCCGGAGCCTGCCGGGCGGACGCTCCGTGATCGACGGGCTCGTCGCGCCACAGCGGCAGCAGTCGCACGCGTCCGGAGCCCACGAGCGAGAGCGGATCGAGGTAGGTGTCGCCGTGCAGCAGGCCCCAGTGCAGACATGCGACCGGGAAGCAGTGGCTGAACGCCAGCTCGAGGGCACCGATCCGATCTCCGGCGGCCACGGACGAGCCGACCTCGAGGGTGGAGGAGACCGGTTCGTAGGTCGTGCGGGTGTCGCCGTGGGAGATCGTCACCGCCGGCTTGCCGGCGATCTTGCCGACGAACGCGACCGTGCCGGCCAACGCGCTGTGGACCGACTGGCCCACGGTGCCCGCGAGGTCGACGCCGCGGTGGCCGGCGCCCCACGGGTCGTCGGGCGGATCGAAGTCGTGGACCACGTCGTGCGTGGGTTGCAACGGCCAGACGCCGACCGGATCGCTGTCCGCCTCGGCAGCTGCCGCGGCGGGGGAGACGGTGAGACCGAGGAGCAGGCAGGCCGCGAGGAGCAGGGTGCGCAGGATTGTCATCACCCCAGAGTGACGCCCGCGCGCCGACGCGGCACGCGCGGCGGCATGCCTGTGGACAAGGCGTCGAGGAAGGGCCTGTGGACCGTTCGGAGCCCGATTCATGCTCGATTGGCCCGCCGGCGGGCTGGTGGCCTACGATTCGCAGAGCAGCCCAGCCACATCGGGCTGACTTCGCACGCTCGCAGACCGCGACGGTCTCTCTCCGTGGAGACCGACCACCCGTGGGCGCCGATCCTCAGTTCCGGCTCATTCGTGAGTCGGATCGGATCGCTTGCGTGAGCGTCAGGGCGACCGACACCCGTCGGGCGCAAAGCAACTGAAAACCACTTCGGAGATCCGTTCCCCGGCTCGGCCTGACTCAAGGTCGAGCACACCGGGCTGAGCGCCTCCTTCACACAGGAGATACACATGGCAGTCGTCACCATGCGCCAGCTGCTCGAGAGCGGCGTCCACTTCGGTCACCAGACCCGTCGTTGGAACCCCAAGATGAAGCGCTTCATCATGACCGAGCGCAACGGCATCTACATCATCGACCTGCAGCAGTCGCTGGCCTACATCGACCGGTCCTACGCCTTCGTCAAGGAGACCGTCGCCAAGGGCGGTGTCGTGATGTTCGTCGGCACCAAGAAGCAGGCCCGGGAGGCCATCGCCGAGCAGGCGACGCGCGTCGGGATGCCCTACGTCAACCAGCGCTGGCTCGGTGGCATGCTCACCAACTTCCAGACCGTGCACCAGCGGATCAACCGCCTCAAGGAGCTCGACGACGTCGACTTCGACACCGTCGCGGGCTCGGGTCGCACCAAGAAGGAGCTCCTGCAGATGAAGCGGGAGCACACCAAGCTCGAGAAGACCCTCGGTGGCATCCGCGAGATGACGAAGGTCCCCTCCGCCGTGTGGATCGTCGACACCAACAAGGAGCACCTCGCCGTCGAGGAGGCCCGCAAGCTGCGGATCCCGATCATCGGCATCCCGGACTCCAACTGCGACCCCGACCCGGTCGACTTCCCGATCCCGGGCAACGACGACGCGATCCGCGCCGTCGGCCTGCTGACCCGCGTGGTTGCCGACGCCGTCGCCGAGGGCCTCATCGCCCGCTCCGGCGCCAAGGCCACCGACGCCACCGCCGCCGAGCCCCTCGCCGAGTGGGAGCGTGAGCTCCTCGAGGGTGACGCCGCCGCGACGCCCGCCGCCGAGACGCCCGCCGCCGAGGCCGCCGTCGTGACCGAGGCGCCCGCCGCCGAGGCCGCCGTCGTGACCGAGGCCCCTGCGGCCGAGGCCGCTGTCGAGGCGCCCGCCACCGAGGCGCCTGCCGCCGAGGCGGCCACCGAGGTCAAGCCGCTCGCCGCGGTCGCGACCGAGGGCGAGTTCGCGGACTCCGCTCCCGCCACCGAGGACGGATCGGCGCCCGAGGGCTTCGACATCAAGGGCAACAAGGACTCGATGAAGTTCCACGCGCCCACCAGCCCGTGGTACGCCCGCACCAAGGCCGAGGTCTGGTTCAAGACCGCCGAGGCTGCCGAGGCCGCCGGCTTCGTCAACGCCGAGCACAAGAACGACTGATCGGCTGGCGGGCCGCGAGGAGACTCGCGGCCCGCTCCGGCTGATCAACCCCCACGAACTCAGAGAAGAGGGATCATGGCTGACTTCACCGCCGCCGACGTCAAGAAGCTCCGTGAGCTGACGCAGGCCGGGATGATGGACTGCAAGAAGGCGCTGACCGAGACGGACGGCGACTTCGACAAGGCTGTCGAGCTGCTGCGCGTCAAGGGTGCCGCCAAGGCCGCCAACCGCGCCGCCGAGCGTGAGGCCTCCGCCGGCCTCATCGCCACCTCGGGTGGCGCGCTGGTCGAGCTCAAGTGCGAGACCGACTTCGTGGCCAAGGGTGACGAGTTCGTCGCCGCGGCCCAGCGCATCGCCGACGCCGCGAACGCCGCCAAGGCCGGCGACGTCGAGGCCCTCAAGGCTGTCCCGCTCGACGGCAAGACCGTCGGCGAGGTCGTCCGAGAGCTCGCCATCACCATCGGCGAGAAGATCGAGCTCGGTCAGGTCGCCTACTTCGAGGGCGAGACCGTCGTCTACATGCACAAGCGTTCGGCCGACCTGCCCCCGCCGTGGGCGTGCTGGTCGAGTTCGAGGGCGACGCGGCTGCCGCGCGTGCGACCGCGATGCAGATCGCGGCGATGAAGGCGCAGTACCTCACTCGCGACGAGGTCCCCGCGGACGTCGTCGAGATGGAGCGCTCGATCGCCGAGCAGAAGACCCGCGAGGAGGGCAAGCCCGAGCAGGCGATCGCCAAGATCGTCGAGGGTCGCCTCGGTGGGTTCTACAAGGAGATCGTCCTGCTGGAGCAGGAGTCGGTCTCCGAGTCCAAGAAGTCGGTCAAGGCCGTCCCGGACGCCGCCGGCACGACCGTCAAGCGCTTCGCGCGCTTCGAGGTCGGCGCCTGAGCGCTGCACCACCAGCTGATCCGGAGGGGTCGTACGCCGCGGCGTACGACCCCTCCCGCATCTGCCGACGTCAACTTTGTGCCCGGTCGGCGGAGTCGAGTAGGTTTCTCGGGCATCGACCACACCTGTGAAGGGATCCTGAGTGACCTCCTACAACCGAGTCCTGATCAAGCTTTCCGGTGAGGTCTTCGGTGGCGGCAAGGTCGGGGGTGGACCCCGACGTCGTGCACAAGGTCGCAGGCGAGATCGCGGCCGTGGTGCGCGAAGGTGTGGGCGTCGCCATCGTGGTCGGCGGCGGCAACTTCTTCCGCGGTGCCGAGATGCAGCAGCGCGGCATGGACCGCTCCCCGAGCCGACTACATGGGCATGCTCGGCACGGTCATGAACTGCCTCGCGCTGCAGGACTTCCTGGAGAAGGAGGGCATCGAGACGCGCGTACAGACCGCGATCACGATGGGCCGAGTCGCCGAGCCCTACATCCCGCGCCGCGCCATGCGCCACCTCGAGAAGGGCCGCGTCGTCATCTTCGGCGCCGGCGCCGGCATGCCGTTCTTCTCGACCGACACGGTAGCCGCCCAGCGGGCGCTGGAGACTCGTTGCGAGGTCGTGCTGATGGCCAAGCAGGGAGTCGACGGCGTCTACAGCGCCGACCCCAAGAAGGACCCCACCGCGACGAAGTACGACACGCTGACCTTCCGGGACGCGCTGCAGCAGGGCATCAAGATCGCCGACGCGACGGCGTTCGCCCTGTGCATGGAGAACAACATGCCGCTGATCGTCTTCGGCGCCGAGGACGAGGGCGCGATCCTGCGCATCGTCCGGGGTGAGAAGATTGGCACGCTGGTGAGCCGCGACGCCTGATCGCGCCACCTCACAGACCTTTCAGCACGCCGAGCCACGAACCACCACAGGAGCATCCCGTGATCAACGAAGTTCTCAATGATGCCGACAACAAGATGGGCAAGTCCGTCGAGGCGACGCGCGAGGAGTTCGCTGCGATCCGGGCCGGTCGGGTCAACCCCGAGCATGTTCGCCAAGATCACCGCCGACTACTACGGCTCGCCCACCCCGTTGTCCGCGCTCGCGTCGTTCACCTCGCAGGACCGCGGACCATCCTGATCGCGCCCTTCGACATCGGTGCCATGCCCAACATCGAGAAGGCGATCCACGACTCCGATCTCGGCGTCAACCCGTCCAACGACGGCAAGGTGCTGCGTGCGGTCTTCCCGGAGCTGACCGAGGAGCGTCGCAAGGACTACATCAAGATCGCCAAGGGCAAGGCCGAGGACGGCCGCGTCGCGGTGCGCAACGTCCGCCGTACGGCCAAGCAGGGCCTCGAGAAGCTCGAGAAGGACGGCGAGGTCGGCAAGGACGACGTCACCGGTGCCGAGAAGAAGCTCGACTCGATCACCAAGAAGCACACGGACGCGATCGACGACATGCTGAAGAACAAGGAAGCCGAGCTGCTCGAGGTCTGAGCGCCCATGACAACCCCTGACGCGTCGGCCGCTGCCGACGCCCCCAAGAAGGATCACGGCCGCGCCGGTCGTGACCTGCCCGCCGCCATCATCTCGGGCGTCGTGCTGGTGTCGGCGATCCTGCTGTCGCTGTTCTTCTGGAAGACCGCCTTCATGCTCATCGTGGCGGTCGCGGTGGTCGTGGCCGTCTGGGAGCTGCACCGCGGGCTCGCGGCCAAGGACATCGACATCCCCGAGCAGCCGCTCATGCTCGGCGCGGTCGTCATGGTGGTGGTGGCCTATGTCTGGGGCGCGCCTGCCCCGGTGACGGCCACGGCGGTGACCTCGCTCGTGGTGATGCTCTGGCTGCTGAGGCGGGGCGTCGACGGCTACGTCAAGAACGCCACGGCCTCGGTCTTCACGCTCATCTACGTGCCGTTCCTCGCCTCGTTCGTCGGCCTCCTGCTGGCCGAGGGCGGCAACAACCCCTCGTTCGGCTTCGACTTCGACGACATCGGCGTGCGCGGTGTGATCACGTTCATCGCGATCACAGTCGCCTCCGACACCGGCGGCTACATCGCCGGTGTCCTCTTCGGCAAGCACCCCATGGCGCCGGTGATCTCGCCGAAGAAGTCGTGGGAGGGCTTCGCCGGCTCGCTGCTCGCCTGCGTCGGCGTCGGCATCTGGCTGGTCACGGCGTTCCTCGGCGGCGACTGGTGGGTCGGTGTCCTCCTCGGTCTGATCGCCGTCGTGATGGCCACCCTCGGCGACCTGTGCGAGTCGGTGATGAAGCGCGACCTCGGCATCAAGGACATGAGCCAGATCATCCCCGGCCACGGCGGCCTGATGGACCGCCTCGACTCGCTGCTCGCGACCGTCGCCCCGATCTGGCTGCTGCTGCACTACCTCGTCTTCTGAGCGTGCGACTCCTCGTCACCGGCGGTCGCACCGGCTACCTCGGCCGCCACGTCGTCATCGCCGCCCACGAGCACGAGGTCGTTGCAGCGGGTTCCGTCGACGCGGACCTGCGTGACGGGGACGCCGTCGAGTCCCCCGGTCGCACACCACCGCCCCGACGCGATCGTCCACACGGCCTACGTCCAGTCCGACTGGGACGTCACGGCCACCGGTGCCGCGCATGTCGCGACCGCGGCCGCACGCCACGGTGCCCGCCCGGTCCCCGGGTCTCGAGCGACGTCGTCTTCTCCGGCGCCGACGGGCTCTATGCCGAGTCCGCGCGGCCCGACCCGATCACCCCGTACGGCGCAGCGAAGGCCGCCGCCGAGACGGTGGCGCTCGCCGTCTGTCCCGATGCGGTGGTGGCTCGCACGTCCCTGATCCCGGGCGACGGCACGTCGCAGCACGAGCGGCTGGTGCACCGGCTTGTCGGCGGCGCCGAGGGAGCGCTCTTCGACGACGAGCGGCGCACTCCGGTGCACGTGGGCGACCCGGCCACGGCGCTGGTCGAGCTGGCCGGCAACGACGTCCGGGGCGTGCTGCACGTGGCCGGCGCGGGAGGCGATGAGCAGGCTCGAGCTGGGCCGGCTGATCGCGCGCCGCGACGGGCTCGACCCCGACCTCCTGCGCGGCACGAGCCCGCGCCGCTGCCGGAGTCGCGGGGCCCGTCGACGTACGCCCGGACTCGAGCCCGGCCGCACGGGTCCTGACGACGCGCCTGCGCGGGGCGGGAGAGTTCCTGTGACGCTGCACCTCGTCCGGCACGGCCGGTCCCTCACCGACCCGACGCGTCCGGCCGCCGAGTGGGAGCTCGACCCGGCCGGGTTCGACGACGTCTGGGCACTGCGGGAGCGGCTGCCGAGCCGGGCCTCGTGGTTCTGCTCGCCGGCGCACGTCGCGCAGGAGACGGCCCAGCTGCTGACCGACAGCGACGTCGGGATCGTCGACGAGCTGGCCGAGCACGAACCTGCCGAGCGCCTGCTCCCCGCCGTACGCCGCATCCTCGACGTGCACGGCGACGACGACGTCGTCCCGGTCGGTCACGCCACCGCGTGGACGCTGCTCGTGGCCGAGCTCACGGGCAGCGAGGGCGACCCGCTCGGCATGCCCGACGTGGTCACGGTGCCGTCCCGCCTACGATGAAGCCATGAGCGCGCCCGACACGACCACCGAGACCGACCAGCCGGTCGAGGAGACGCGCAACTGGTGGCACCGCAGCCACCCGACGTTCGCGGCCCTCACCGGCTTCTTCTCCGGGATGCTGCTCGTCACCGCGCTCCCGGGCGGTTTCGCCGCGATCCTGCGGCTGGTGCTGCCGACGGAGACCGCCGAGAAGCTGTTCCCGCTCGTGCTCGTCGGCCCGGTGCTGCCGATCGTGCTGCTGGCGAAGCGCAAGACCCGCCGGTTCGGCATCTTCATGTGGATCGGGATGATCCTCACGGCGCTCGTCGTCGCCGGTGTGGCGTCGCTGGTGGTCTATTTCATGGTCTACCTCGACGGTCGCTGAGTCGCCGTTTGCCACCGCAGGGTGGGAGGATCGCGGAGCGATGTCTCACGAACCCATCAAGACCCTGCCCCTCGTCTTCGACGAACCGCGCGGCCGCAAGAAGCCGCCGCGTCACCTCGCTGACCTCGATGAAGCCGGTCGCAAGGACCTGCTGACCGAGATGGGGCTTCCCGGCTTCCGCGCCAAGCAGCTCTCGACGCACTACTTCGGACGGTTGGTCCACGACCCCGAGGAGATGACCGACCTGCCGGGTGCCCAGCGCGCCGAGCTGGTCAACGCGCTCCTGCCCGACCTGATGAACCCCATCCGGCAGCAAGAAGCCGACCGGGGCAAGACGGTCAAGACGCTGTGGAAGCTCTTCGACGGATCGCTCGTCGAGTCGGTGCTGATGCGCTACAAGGACCGCGCCACGATCTGCATCTCCAGCCAGGCCGGCTGCGGCATGGCCTGCCCGTTCTGTGCCACCGGGCAGGGCGGCCTGCAGCGCAACATGTCGACCGCCGAGATCGTGCACCGGGTCGTCGTCGGCGCGCGCGATGGCCAACGGTGACGTCGCCGGTGGTCCGGGACGCCTGTCCAACGTGGTCTTCATGGGCATGGGCGAGCCGCTCGCCAACTACAAGGCCACCGTCAACGCCGTACGCCGCCTGACCGATCCGGCGCCCGCGGGCCTCGGACTGTCCGCGCGCCACGTGACCGTCTCCACGGTCGGCCCGGTGCCGCGGATCAAGCAGCTCGCCGACGAGGGCATCCCGGTCACCCCGGCGCTGTCGTTGCACGCCCCTGACGACGAGCTGCGCAACGAGCTGGTCCCGATCAACACGAAGTGGTCCGTCGAGGAGACCGTGGCCGCGGCCTACGAATATTTCGAGAAGACTGGCCGCCGCGTCTCCATCGAGTACGCCATGATGCGCGACATCAACGACCCGGGCGTGGCGTGCTGACCGGCTGGCGGAGGTGCTCTCCGACAACGGTCGTGGCCGGGCCCGGGTGCACGTCAACCCGATCCCGCTCAACGACATCCCCGGGTCACAGTTCACCCGGTCCCGCGAGGAGGACATGGACGAGTTCGTCCGCCGCCTCAACGCCGCCGGCGTCGTCACGACCATGCGCGACACCCGCGGGAGCGACATCGACGCCGCGTGCGGACAGCTCGCCGCGGCCGAATAGCCCGCCCAACAGGCGTCAACCGGTGTTCACGTGTCGTCTGCACGGCTCACCCGCACTGTTGTGACCGCGCCGTCATGGTGCGGTCATGGCCACGTTGCGTCGACCTGATCGACAGTCAGCCGTCTCCAACACGACCTTCTCCGGGTCCAACTCCGGTCCCGCTGCAGTCGCGGCGCACCGATCCCGACCGCCTCCGCGTGCTGGTCGTGACCGAGTCCTTCCTGCCGCAGGTCAACGGCGTGACCAATTCCGTGCGCCGCGTGCTGGAGCACCTCGCCGCCGAAGGGCATGTCGCAGAGGTCTTCGCGCCGACTGGCCCCGCGACGTACGCCGGATATCCGGTCACCATCGCGCGGTGCGAGCCTGCCGTTCTACAAGGACTTCCGCATCGGGCTCGAGACCCGTCGGCGCCTCCGCGCGGTGATGCTCCGCTTCCAGCCGGACGTGGTGCACATCGCCTCGCCCGCGACGCTCGGTTACCGGGCCGCCAAGGCCGCCCGCGAGCTCGGGATCCCCACGGTCGCGATCTACCAGACCGACCTCGTCGGCTTCTGCCGAGCGCTACGGCATCGCGGGTGGCATCGCCGCGATGTCCGGGCTGACGCGGATGATCCACCTGTCCGTCGACCGCACGCTCGCGCCCTCGACCGCCTCCGTCCAACAGCTCGAGGGCATGCAGATCCCGGGCCTGTCCCGGTGGCCGCGCGGCGTCGACCCGGAGATGTTCGACCCGGGTTTCCGCGACGCCCGCCTGCACGCGGAGCTCGCCCCCAACGGCGAGACCCTCGTGGGGTATGTCGGTCGCCTCGCCCCTGAGAAGGAGCTCGAGCTGCTGGCGCACGTCGACAGGCTGGCGGGGGTCCGGCTCGTGATCGTCGGTGGCGGACCGGAGGAGGCCCGGCTGCGCGCGCTGCTGCCCGGTGCCGCCTTCCTCGGGGTCCTCCACGGCGAGGAGCTGAGCCGGGCCTACGCCACGCTCGACGTGTTCGCGCACACTGGCCGGCACGAGACCTACTGCCGGGCCGCCCGGGAAGCCCTCGCCAGCGGCGTCCCGGTCGTCGCCCCGCGCGCCGGTGGCCCGATCGACGTCGTCGACGAGGGCGCCGGCTTCCTCTACCAGCCCGGCAACGGCACCGAGCTCGCGTCGTACGTCGCCATGCTGGTCGACGACCCGCACCTCCGCGCGCAGGTCTCGGCCTCCGCCCACCGCAGCGTCCGGGGGCGTTCGTGGCAGGCCGTCAACGACCGCCCGGTCGAGCACTACCGCGAGGTGTGCGGCAGCCGGGTCACCCGCGCTGCGCGACGCGTCGGCTGAGGCCTGCCGCTGGCCGCCGCTGGTTGAGCAGCGAGCGCCAGCGAGCGTGTCGGAAACCAAGGCGCTCACCTGTCGCGTTCCGGGACACCCGGGTAGTTGCCGAACGAGTTGTGCAGGGCCAGTAGGCGAATGCAGGTGAGTCTGGTCTCCTCGCGTCCGACGTCTGAGGCGATCCGCTCCGTGGCGTTGTAGGCCAGCCAACCTCCCAACGCGGCGACCCAACCACCGAACACCCACGGGGCACTCGGAATCTCGGCATTCGCTGCGGCAGCGTAGGCGGCCACCACCTGCAGGAACTCCGTGGGATCGGTGGACCAATCGAGTGCGAGCCCGACCGCTTCTCGAGCAACCGGCTGGATCCGTGCCGCATCCCAGTCCAGCGCTACGAGCTGGTCGCGGACGACGAGGGTGTTCTTGGGGTCCAGATCCCGTGCGACGGCGCGTGCGCAACGACCAGTCCCGGCGCCGCGGTGATCGCCTCGAGTTCGGCGAGTGCAGGCGCGGCACTGCGCAGTTGAGCAGCGAGTTGGGTCGGCATGGCGGGATGCTCCGCGAGTCCGGCCCACCCTGCAACGTCCCATGGTTCGTCACCCGGGGGAAGGAGTTGGCTCGGTGACGATGCGTGGATGCGAGCGAGCAGACCACTGGCCCGAGTCGCGTCCCCGGGCACCTCGGCGGGGATCCCCTCGTGCAGCCAACTGTGGGCGCGGACCAGTCGACCGTGCACCAACGCAAGACATTCGCCGCTCGGCAGCGACACAGGTGCAGGGCACGAAACGCCACGGTCGAACGCGTTCCGCTCGATCGCGAAGGCCGCCTCGAGGTTGCCGCGGAACGAAGGAGTGTCAGCGTTGACGCCCATCACCTTCAGCGAAGACCCCGCGTGCCGTTTCGATACGCCACACGTCATTCGAGAGCCCACCCACGACCGGTGCAGCGCCCGGTGCAGAGTCCGAGATCGAAGACGGCCGCAGCAGCTTGGAGGAAGTCCATGATGGTCGAACTCTTGAGACCTGCCGCGGCAAACGCAAGCCAATTGCGAGGCAATGAGACCCTGGCCTCACGTCGCTCGTGCTTGTCCTCGAAAATTCTTTGAAATTGTTTTCCCCAGACCCCGAAATCGGTCGATTTCGGAGGCCCGTTGTCGGTGGTCATCTATAGCGTCGAAGACATGCAAACCTCCCAGCCCCCGGCCGCGTTCGTGGCCGACGCCACCGACGACATGTCGGCTCGCGAGGTGCTGGATCTTGCCCGCTCGCAGCAACGAGCCGAGGACACCGCGGCCGCCCGCAAGCTCCATGCCGCGGCCTTGTGGGCCGACCTGCACCCGCCCGAGTCACTGCACCAGTCCGCGACCTACACCCTCGCCGGGATCGAGCACGAGGAAGCCATCGCCGGGATTGGCTGCCCGAAGGTGGCGGAGTTCTGCATCGCCGAGCTCGGCACCGTCCTCGGCATCTCCACCACCGCGGCCAAGCGCCTGATCGGCCACTCGCTGGAGCTGCGGCACCGGCTGCCACGACTCTGGGCCGCGGTCCACGCTGGCCGCGTCCCTGCCTCGGCGTGCCCGGCTGGTCGCCGAGTCCACCATCCACTCCACCCCGGCGCTGACCATCGAGTCGGTCGCCCGGATCGACGGGCAGATCACGCCGTACGCCGCGAAGGTCGGACCCGCACAGCTCGACCGCCTCGTGACTGAGGCCATCGCCCGGCAACATCCCACCGAACCCATCGACCCCGATGACCCGCACCCCGAGTGCCCCCGACACCCGGCACGTCACCGTCGACACCGATCAGGTCGGCTACGCCGGCACCACGCCGGTCACCGCCGAGCTCGACCTCGCCGACGCCCTCGATCTCGACCACGTCCTGCGTGAAGGGGCAGCCGAGCTCAAGGCCCTCGGTTCCGAGGAGTCTCTCGGCGCCCACCGCGCCATGGCGCTGGGGCACCTCGCCCGGCACCAGTTGGCCCTCGACCTTTCCTCCGGGATCGGCCTGACCACGGAGGCCGACGTGCCCGACGGGAAGCGCCACCTGCCCGCCTCGCGGGCGCTCGAGCTGCACCTGCACTTCAAGGCCGGCCTTGCAGGCGGACTCGAGGTCGATCAGTTCGGACGGATGGACGAGGGACAGCGCCTGCTGCTGCTCGACCCGGTGAAGTCGTGGTGCGGCGATTCCCACACCCGCATCAATCTCAAACCGGTCATCGATCTCAACACCTGAGCTCCACACGCCGGGCTATGAACCCACCGAGCGACAACGCGTACAGATCGAGCTCCGCGACGGGACCTGCGTGTTCCCCCGGTGCAGCCACCCCGCGAGCCGGTCCGACATCGACCACACGATTCCGTTCGACCACACGGTCGCGGCCGATGGACGACCTCAACCCGGGCCGACGATCACCTCCAACCTCGGCGCCCTCTGCCGCCGACATCACCGTCTCAAGACCCATGGACGCTGGTGCGTCACCCAGCCCACCAGCGGAGTGTTCGAGTGGACCAGCCCGCACGGCCATACCTACCGACGCGACCCCACCGGTACCACCTGCACGGACACGGCTCCCGACGCGCCACCACCGGGCATTGAGTCCAACTCTCGACATTGATCCCGCCCCGGACCCCGCAGGCCGCCCGCATCAGACACACAGGGTGAGCAGTGGGGCCATCGGCGCGCCCGGGACGCAATCCGCGCCGGCCCCGGCTGAGGAGATCGCTGGCTAGGCTCACCTCCATGGCGATCATCCACCGCGCAACGATCACCCCGTCCAAGCTCGAGCTCCTCGATTCATGGCTCGGCAGTGAGGTCTCCGGTGACGGGGAGCTGCACCGAGTCGCCAGCTACCGCTTCGACGACCCGGCCGGCGAGGTCGGCATCGAGGCGCTCCTCGTCACGCGCGGCGGCGGCGCTGCACGCCGAGCGGTGCTGACCTATCGGGCGGCACCGCTCGACGGCGCCGAGGACCACCTGATCACGACGATGGAGCACTCGGCCCTCGGGACGCGATGGATCTACGACGCCACCGGTGACCCAGTCGCGATCGCGGCCTACCAACGCGCTCGCCGGGCTGCAGGAGCAGGCAGCGCTCGAGATCTACGACGGCGACGCCTTGGTGGACACCCGTGAACCCACGGTCGAGCTGACCCTCAGCAACGCCGCTTCGTCTCCCGACGGGCTCGACGTGCACCTGACGACCGACCTCGAGTCGGCCGACCCCGCCGGACCCGTGCTGCGAGCCCGCTGGGACGGCGGCGAGGGCGTCGTCGCCCTGGGCCGGAGTCGAGGACTCTGCGGTTTCGTGACGAGCCTTCGGCCCTCCTCAACCTCCGAGTCCGGCGTTCAGGCCGGGGAATCGGACAGGTCGATGCGCAGGTAGTCCGCCAGCAGCGATGCCGGGGGCGCGACCATCGACGGCGCCGTCGCCTGTCGGCACCCGGGCAGAGCCGGCCCCTGCGGATAGCCCTCCCACGACAACGAGACCACGCCATCCTCGAGGTAGAACCAGAAGTCGAGGCACGGGATCTCGGCGGCTCGCTGGCCGTACTGACTCCTCGATGTCCGAGTCCGGATGCCGCGCGAGGAAGGAGGAGGGCACCGCTTCCCAGAGCAGGGCCGTGGGCGGCTCGGAGATGCCTTGGAACGACCAGTCCGATCCGTCGGCATCGAAGACGGGCTGCAGGTGTGCAACCACGGCCTCGGCCCGGGCCCGGTCGAAGATCACGTCAGCACCGCCACGGCCTCGTCGACCGTGTCGACGAGGTGTACGTGCCCCTCCATCGCCCGCCCGGCGGCCAGTGACGAGAGCAGTGGCCGGGCCGGCACGGTCGACGTCCAGTGCGAGACCCCGACGAGCACCATCGGCGCGACGGACGACTCGTCGGCGTAGTAGTTCTCGCACGCGTCCCTGGAAGATCTCCTGAACCGTCCCTCCTGCGCCGGGCAGGAACACGATCCCGGCGTTGCACACCTCCAGCAGGATCGCCTCGCGGGTGGCGTTGCGGACGTACTTCGCGATCGCGGTGGCGAAGGGGTTCGGCGGCTCGTGGCCGTAGTGCCACGTCGGGATGCCGAGCGACTCGATGCCGGGGCCGTGGGCCTCGATCACCTCGAAGGCTGCGTCCGCCCGGGTGCCGACGTCGGGCGTGAAGGAGGGTACGGCGCCCAGTGACTCGAGCGCCGAGGAGAGCACCGACGACGGCGCGGACGAGAGGAAGGCCCCCGGGTTCGCCGCCTCCATCGCGCCCGGCCCACCGCCGGTGGCGACGGTGAACGAGCCGGCGAGCAGTCGACCGAGGCGAGCCGCGTCGCCGTAGCCCGCAGAGCCCCGCGCCAGCGCGTGCCCGCCCATCACGCCGACGATCGACCGTCCCGCGATCCACGCGTCCAGGGGCGGTGTCGATCGAGTGGTCGTGCAGGGCCACCGCGAGGGCGTCGTCCTCGGTCTGGCACGCCGCGCGACCGGGGCGTAGGCGCGGGCGTCGAGCGAGTCCGCGTAGACGGCCGTGTCGTAGAGGTCGCGCGGCGAGTAGAGCGAGCTGCGGTAGGTGTCGAGCGGCACGTCGGGCACCCGCGGCAGGACGACAGCCCCGCGTCGCCGTACGGACTCCTCGTCCGCGGACTTGAACACGCAGCCCGGGAACAGGGACTGCGCGACCGACACCGACGCCGGGGCGGGGCCGTGCGAGCGCAGGTCGAGCCCCGTCACCCGCCAGCCGGCGACCGACGTCGCGCCGGTGGCGAGACGCTGGTCGAAGTCGGCCAGCGTGGTGACATCGACGACGCTGCCGCGGGTTCGCTTCACACGCAGACCCTAGAACGCGTGCGCCATCAGCTCCCCGAAGAGCTCGTGCTCGTCGACCTCGAGCCCACGCGCGGAACCGAGTGCACATGTTGGCGCAGTCGCGCAGCAGGAAGTCCATCCCCTGCGGGTTGCCGACGAGGTCCACGATCTGCGGGAGGTCGATGATGACGAGGCGTTCGCCTGCGGCGAGCGTGTTGTACGGCGACAGGTCGCCGTGCACCAGACCGTGCTGCACCATCGTGGCCAGCGAGTCGCGGAGCTGCTCGAAGTAGTGCTCCAGCAGGTCCGGTGCGGGTCGCGTCTGCGCCAGCCGGGGAGCGGTCTCGCCGTCATGGGTGACCCACTCCATCAGGATCTCGGTGCCCTCGATCTGCACCGGGTAGGGCACCGGCAGCCCGAGCTCGTGGAAGCGCTTCCAACGCGCCCCACTCGGAGACCGCCCACTCACCGGCCGCCACGAGCCGCCCCCACGTGGACTTGCGCTTGAGGGGGCGCGCTCGTCGCGCGAGCGCTTCATCGAGCGGCCCTCGGTGTAGCTGGCGGCGCGGTGGAAGGTGCGGTGGTCGGTGTCGCGTAGCGCTTGGCGGCCATGATCACACCGCCGTCGGGGTCGTGCGGATCGGCGCGCTCGAGCAGGAAGACGTCGGCCTCCTTGCCGGTCTTCAGGATGCCGAGCTCGGTGTCGATGGCGCCCTGCGACGTCACGACCCAGTCGGGCCGCGGCTCGGGGGCCGCGCATGAGTGGCTCGACGTCGAGCCGGGTGGACCAGCGCTGGTTGGGCGCGAGCCGTTCGTCGTAGGTCTGGAAGTCGAAGACGAAAGAGGGGTCGAGCTCGTCAGCCGAGCCCGGAGTGTGCTGTGACAAGGGTGCTCCGGGAATGAGAGGGACGGTCTGCGGACAGGCCGAGGACAGTGGTTGGCATGTCACGGCTCCTCTCATCTGGTGGCGCGCGCGGGGTGCGCCCGACCATCGTGTCGGCCGGTGCCCGGGCGGGCAACCGATTAATCGCCCGGCCGGTAGGTTGCAGGGCGTGATCTCGCGAAGCGTGGCTGCCGCTGCCGTTGTCGTGTCAGTGCTCGGAGGGGGCATGGCGACCGCCGCCGACAAGACCGCGGCCCCGGCCCCCGGGTCCAGCGGCATCGGGGATGCGTACTGGCCGCTCGACGGCAACGGCGGCATCGACGTTGCGGCGTACAAGATCAAGAACCGCTACGACGTGCCCCGCCAGACGCTGCAGGGCAGGACGAAGCTCACGCTGACGGCCACCGCCGACCTGAGCAGCTTCAACCTCGACTTCCTGCTGCCGGTGAGCAAGGTGAAGGTCGACGGCGTCGCTGCCGAGGTCGACCAGACCAGCCACGAGCTGACCATCACACCCGCGGCCCCGCTGACGACGGGCTCCAACCACACCGTCACGGTGAAGTACGCCGGTCGGCCCGCGACCGAGCGCTATGCCGGCGAGGGCAACTGGCTGGCCAACGGCCGCGAGGCCGTCGCGATGAACCAGCCGCACATGGCGACCCGGTGGTTCCCCGCCAACGACCACCCGAGCGACAAGGCGCTGTTCGACATCAGCACCACCGTGCCGACCGGGCGCGAAGTGATCGCCAACGGCAACCTCGTGGGCAAGAAGAAGAGCAAGCGCGGCACGACACGGCGCTGGCGCGCCGACGAGCCGATGGCGTCCTACCTCGCGTTCTTCGCCGCCGGCGACTTCGCCATCCAGAAGGGCACCAGCAACGGTCTGCCGTGGGTCAACGCGGTGTCGCAGCAGCTCTCGGCGGATGAGCAGAAGGCCTCGTTGAAGCTGCTTGGCCGCACGCCCGGCATCGTCGAGGCGCTCGAGGGCGACCTCGGCGCCTATCCCTTCTCCGTCACCGGCGGCCTGACCACCGGCCTGTCGGTGTTCTTCGCGCTCGAGAACCAGACGCGCCCGACCTATCCCTACGTCGGCTCGGACAATGTCCGCCCGGTCGTGCACGAGCTCGCCCACCAATGGTTCGGGGACGACGTCGCGATCGCCCGCTGGCGCGACATCTGGCTCAACGAGGGCGCCGCGACATTCATGGAGTGGCGCTACGCCGAGCAGCACGGCGACCGGTCGGCGGCTGACACGATGCGTGCCGCCTACGACTCCCCGGGCACCTCGGACCGCTTCTGGCAGCTCGTGCTGACCGATCCCGGTGCCGCGCACATCTTCGACACCCCGGTCTACGACCGCGGAGGCATGACCCTCCGGGCGCTGCGCAACCGGATCGGCGAGGAGAAGTTCTGGCTGCTGATCCGCACCCGGCTGGAGACCAAGGCCGGCGGCAACGCCACGTCGGAGGAGTTCGAGGCGCTCGCCGCGCAGGTGAGCGGCCGGGACCTGACCGGCTTCTTCACCGCCCGGCTGCGCACCCCGGCCAAGCCCGCCGCGACCGCCGAGAACGGGCTCGCGTGAGCACGCTTGACTGGTTCCGGAAGCCGGCCGCAGACGATCCCGGCACCCTGAACGCCTGCTACAACGCCGTCGACGTCCACGTCATCCGCGGTCACGCCGAGCAGGTCGCCGTGCTCGATGGCGATCGCCCCGTGAGCTTCGCCCGGCTTTTGACCGACGTCGGGGCCTTCGCCGGCGTGCTGCAGGCCTTCGGTGTCGGCCCGGGGGCCGAGGTCGTGCTCATCGACGCGCCCGCGTACGAGGACACGGTGGTCCAGCTGGCGTGCGCGCGCGTGGGCGCGGTGCTGTTCCGCGAAGCCTCGCCCAAGCCCGGCCCGGCCGTGGTCGGCACCGCCGCTGCGCACGACTTCGGTGACGCCCCGCTCGTCACGATCGACGACTCCGGCGAGCTCGACTGGGCCACCGCCATGCCGCGCCGGGCGCACGGACCCGGCGGGCTGCGCCGACGTCCCGGGTGACGGCCTGCTCCGCGTCATTGCCGGTACGCCGATCGCGACCGCCGACCATCTGCTGGCCGTCGCAGCCGGCGACCTCGTCGACCCCCTCCTGACCCCGTTGATGTCGGGCGAGACGCTCGTCCCGGCAGTGGAGCAGTCATGAGGCGCGACATCGTCGTCCTCGGCTCGACGGGCTCCATCGGCACGCAGGCACTCGACACGGTGCGCGCCAACCCCGACCGGTTCCGGGTGGTGGGCCTGACGGCGGGTGGTTCCAACGAGCAGCTCTTCGACCAGCAGGTCGCCGAGCTCAAGCCGGCCTTCAGCGGGTTGGGTGAGGACGCGTCCGCCGAGGCGGCGGGCATGGCCTGCGACGTGGTGCTCAACGGCATCACCGGGGCTGTCGGCCTGCGCCCGACCCCCGGCCGCCCTCGACGCCGGCACCACCCTCGCCCCGGCCAACAAGGAGTCGCTGATCATGGGCGGGCCGCTGGTCACCGCCCGTGCCAAGCCGGGCCAGATCGTGCCCGTCGACTCCGAGCACTCGGCGGTCGCCCAGTGCCTGCGCGGAGGTACGCCCGCGGAGGTACGCCGCCTCGTGCTGACCGCCAGCGGTGGACCGTTCCGCGGCCGCACGCGCGGACCTGGAAGAGGTCACGCTCGAGCAGGCGCTGCAGCACCCCACCCGGTCGATGGGCCCGGTGATCACCATCAACTCGGCGACCCCGGTCAACAAGGGCCTCGAGGTGATCGAGGCGCACCTGCTCTTCGACCTGCCCTACGACCGGATCGACGTCGTGGTGCACCCGACGAGCGTCGTGCACTCGATGGTGGAGTTCACCGACGGCTCGACCCCGGTGCAGGCCAGCCCGCCCACGATGATGATCCCGATCGCCCTCGGCCTCGCGTGGCCCGACCGCGTCCCCGACGCGGCTCCGGCGGTCGACTGGACGAGGCGGGAGACGTGGGAATTCTTCCCGCTGGACGACGAGGCGTTCCCCGCCGTCGCGCTGGCACGGCAGGCGGGGGAGCGCGGCGCCACGGCCCCGGCGGTCTACAACGCGGCCAACGAGGTGTGCGTCGACGCCTTCATGGCCGGCCGCCTGCGGTTCATCGACATCGTTCCCACGGTTGCCTCCGTGGTTGCGCGCCACGACGTACCCTTGCAGGAGCAACTGACGATCGACGACATCCTCGCCGCGGACACACGGGCGCGTGAGGAGGCTGCACTCACCATCGGAGAGACCTTGTGACCGCGCTCTACTACACGCTGGGCGTGCTCATCTTCGCGGTCGCGATCATGGCGTCGATCGGCCTGCACGAGTTCGGCCACCTGATCCCGGCGAAGAAGTTCGGCGGCAAGGTCACCCAGTGGTTCGTCGGCTTCGGCCCGACCGTGTGGAGCAAGAAGATCGGCGAGACCGAATACGGCGTCAAGGCGATCCCGCTCGGCGGCTACGTCAAGATCGTCGGCATGTTGCCGCCCGCCAAGGGCGAGACCGACGACTCCCGGGTCCGCAAGTCCAACACCGGCATGTTCACGCAGCTGATCAGCGACGCGCGGCCGAGTGGGAGCACATCGGCCCCGAGGACCGCGACCGGCTGTTCTACAAGCGGCCGTGGTGGAAGAAGGTCATCGTGATGGCCGGCGGACCGATGGTGAACATCTCCATCGCGTTCTTCCTCTTCTGGGGCGTCTTCGCCACCGTCGGCCAGTCGTCGACGCCAAGGCCGAGCCCGTCGTGGACCGGGTGGTGCCCTGCATCGTGCCCGCCGACGAGGACGGGCGCGTGTGCAGCGCCGACGAGCTGAAGAACAACCCGACCCCGCTGCCGCGGCCGGCCTCGAGCCGGGGGACCGCTTCATCTCCTTCAACGGTGAGCCGGTGACCAGCTGGAAGCAGATGCAGCAGTCGATCCGGGACAACGACGACGCCCGCGCCACGATCGTGGTGGAGCGCGACGGTCGACAGCTCACGCTCCGGGCGACGACCTCGGTCCAGCCACGCCCGCTCGACGCCGACTCCGAGGAGCTCACGCCGGTCGGCTTCCCGGGCGTGCTGCCCGAGGTCACGCCGATCTACGAGACCGGCGGCCCGATCTACACCGTCCAGCAGATGGGCACGATGACGGTCGAGGTCGTGAAGTCCCTCGGCCAGCTGCCGGTCAAGGTCTTCGGCGTCGCCAAGGCGATCGTCGGGCTCGAGGAGCGCGACCCCAACGGTCCGGTGAGCGTCGTCGGCGGCGGTCGGCTCGCGGGTGAGGTCGCCGCGCACGACACCTTCCCGCTCAAGGACAAGATCGTCTCCCTGTTCATGCTGATCGCCGGCTTCAACCTCTTCGTCGGTCTCTTCAACTTCATCCCGCTGCTGCCGCTCGACGGCGGTCACATCGCGGGCGCCCTCTACGAGGGCCTGCGCCGTGGCTGGGCCGGGCTCCGCGGTCTCCCCGACCCCGGCTACGTCGACGTCGCCAAGCTCCTGCCCATCGCGTACGTCATGGGGCTGGCCATGCTGCTGATGGGCGTCGTCCTGATCATCGGCGACCTCGTCGTGCCGCTCCACCTGACGTCCTGACCACGGCGACCTGTCAGGGAAGTCCCTCACCTGTCAGGCGTTGCAACCCCTGACAGGTGACGGAGTCCCCGGATATCCGGGGACTTCAACATCGCCCATAGACTCATCCCCATGACGTCTGTCGGTTTGGGCATGCCCGCTCTTCCCCCGCCCGTGCTGTCCCCGCGACGCAAGACGCGGCAGATCCAGTCGGCTCGGTGGGCGTCGGCAGTGACAGCCCGATCTCGGTGCAGTCGATGACCACGACACTGACCTCCGACGTCAACGCAACCCTCCAGCAGATCGCCGAGCTCACGGCCACCGGCTGCGACATCGTGCGCGTGGCCTGCCCCAGCCGGGACGACGCCGACGCACTGGCCGAGATCGCCCAGCACTCGCAGATCCCGGTGATCGCCGACATCCACTTCCAGCCGAAGTACGTCTTCGCGGCCATTGACGCGGGTGCGCCGCCGTACGCGTCAATCCCGGCAACATCCGCAAGTTCGACGACCGGGTGAAGGAGATCGCTTGAAGGCGGCCAACGACCGCGGAACGAGCATCCGGATCGGCGTCAACGCCGGCTCGCTCGACAAGCGGATCATGGACAAGTACGGCAAGGCGACGCCCGAGGCGCTCGTCGAGTCGGCCGTCTGGGAGGCGTCCCTCTTCGAGGAGCACGACTTCCACAACTTCAAGATCTCCGTGAAGCACAACGACCCCGTCGTGATGGTTCGTGCGTATGAGCTGCTGGCTGCCGCAGGCGACTGGCCGCTGCACCTCGGCGTGACCGAGGCCGGGCCGGCGTTCCAGGGGCACCATCAAGTCCAGCGTCGCCTTCGGCCACCTGCTCAGCCGGGGCATCGGCGACACCATCCGCGTCTCGCTGTCGGCACCGCCGGTCGAGGAGGTCAAGGTCGGCCTCCAGATCCCGGAGTCGCTCAACCTCAAGCCGCGTCGGCTCGAGATCGTCTCCTGCCCGTCCTGCGGCCGTGCCCGAGTCGACGTCTACAAGCTGGCCGAAGAGGTGACCGCCGGCCTCGACGGGCTCGAGGTCCCGCTGCGCGTCGCCGTCATGGGCTGCGTCGTCAACGGACCGGGCGAGGCCCGCGAGGCCGACCTCGGCGTCGCGTCCGGCAACGGCAAGGGCCAGATCTTCGTCAAGGGCGAGATCATCAAGACCGTGCCGGAGTCCAAGATCGTGGAGACCCTGATCGAGGAGGCCCTGCGCCTCGCCGAGGGCATGGAGCCGGTCGAGGGCGCCGAGGCGTCCGTCAGCGTCAGCTGACCCCGGCCGCTAGGCTCCGAGCGTGTTGACGACCCGCGACGACGTGCGGCTGCTGGGGCCTGACGATCGCGACGCGTTCCTTGCCCTGACCGCACTGGACCCGGTCGTCAACGTGTTCGCCGCCTATCGCGCCCGCGTGACCAACCTCGACCCCCGCTGGCTCGGTGGCGAGATCTGGGGCCGGTTCGAGGGCGGCGAGCTGGTCGCGGGCTGTCACATGGGCGCCAACCTCGTGCCCGTGCAGTGCACCCCCGACGATGTCGGGATGTTCGCCGACCGGGCGCTCGAACGGGTCCGGTCGACGGCCACGATCGTCGGTCCGCACGACGCCGTCGCCGCCTTCTGGGAGACCGTCGGCGACCGCTGGGGCGTTCCGC
Organism: Nocardioides sp. B-3; assembly: GCF_024703895.1. Taxonomy (GTDB): domain Bacteria; phylum Actinomycetota; class Actinomycetes; order Propionibacteriales; family Nocardioidaceae; genus Nocardioides. The sequence continues at coordinate 215,263 of NZ_CP087968.1, read as the reverse complement.
GCGAGGCCCGGTGGCGCCAGCCGCACCTGCAGATCAGCGACGCGCCCGACGTCGCCCCGGATCCCGAGGTCCGCGCGACCACGGAGGCCGACTCGGCCGCGCTCTACCCCGCGTGCGTGGCGATGTACACCGAGGAGGTCGGCGTCTCGCCGGAGTCCGCCGGCGGCAAGGACCTCTACCGTGCGCGGGTGCGGCAGCTCATCTCGCGCGGCTGGTCGTTCGCCCGCTTCGATGAGCGCGGGCGCGTCATCTTCAAGGCGGAGGTGGCCTGCGCATCGCCGTACGCCGCGCAGGTCCCGGGGGCGTCTACGTCCATCCCGACCGTCGCGGCGAAGGCCTCGCCGTGGGCGGGATGGCGGCCGTGGTGGCACTGGTCCGGGCGGAGATCGCGCCCACCGTCTCGCTCTACGTCAACGAGTGGAATGCCGCCGCCCGGGCGGCCTACGCACGGGTCGGGTTCGTCGAGACCACGCGCCTGTCGACACTGATGTTCTGAGCCCCGGCTAGCCTTCGCGCATGACGAACGCACCGGCCATCACCAAGGACATCCAGGGGACTGGCCGGCATGTTCGCGGTCTCCGGCGTCGTGCACCTGGGTCAAGCCAGAGGTCTACGAACCGCTGATGCCCAAGATCGTGCCCGCGCACCGCGAGGTGATCCCGGCCAGCGGCGTGCTCGAGCTCGTGTGCGCAGCCGGGCTGCTGCACCCGCGCACCCGTCGGGTCGCCGGCTGGGCCAGCGCCGGACTGCTGCTTGCGGTCTATCCCGCGAACATCAAGATGGCCAACGACCTCAGGTCCAGCCGCAAGACCGGGCTCAGGACTGCGGCGTTTGCCGGGCTCCCGCTGCAGCTCCCACTGATCCGAACCGCTGTGAAGGCCGCTCGGAGCTGACTCGAGGGCTCACCCGCGGTTCCTGTACGGCGACCGGGTCGGTCGCGTTGGCGCACGAACCCTCGCTGCAGCGGACCGTGGCGGACTGGGTGTCGCCATTGACCTCGAGCAGCAGGTCGGTGTCGTCCTCGAAGGCGATCCGCCCGAACCAGCTGGTCGTGTAGTCGCCGAGCAGGGTGCCGTCGAGCTCGCGCTCCCAGACCTCGCCGGGGCCGATGCCGTCGGAGAGGATGTGCACGGTGGCGATCCGGTCGCCGTCGGGGGAGAAGGCCGCGACGCGCTCGGTGCACGACTTCCACAACCGGTCCGACGGGTCGGAGAGCCGGCTGACGACCATGCAGCCGTCCATGTAGGGGTCCTTGGTGTAGCTGGCCGGGAGGTCGTTGCCGATGTCGACCGGGTTGGCAGGCCGCCTCGAGAGCTTCGTGACGCCGCCGGTCGTGGTGTCCCACGACTTGATCCCGGTGTCACCGGTCGTCCAGTGGACAGCAGCACCCGCGGGCCGTCCATGCCGATCACGTCGGGGTAGTTGGCGAAGTCCCTCTCGATCTTGAGCTTGCCGGTGCGCGAGGAGAAGACCCGGACCGGCGCGGCCCTGCGGTTGCCGCGACCGGCGAGCGCGAAGAAGCGGCCGTTCTCGGAGGCGGCCAGCTCGAAGAAGGGGACGCCGCGCTTGAGCAGCGTGACCGTGTCGTCGGGCTTGACCCGCACGATGCGCAGCGTGCCGCCGTTGGCGTCGCTGGTGCCCACCAGCCACGACCTGCCCGACTTGCCGAGGAGGTAGGCGCGGCTCCCACCGACGTCGACCGTGCGGCTGCCCCGGACGAGGTCGCCGTCCTCGATGTGGGCGATCGAGATGTCGGAGCCCCGGCTCAGGTCCTCCGGCTGGAGATCCACCGGCGCGGCGGCCTGCGTGGGCGCCATCAGCGCCGTACCGACCAAGGCTGTCGTCGCGGCGGTGAGGGCAAGGGCGCGGAGTGTGGAGGTCAAGAGGGTCTCCCGAGAAGTGCCGAGGAACGTGTGTGCTTCCACTGTCTCAGACGCCCGATGCAGGGGACTTGTTGCCGCTGCCCGAAACCGCCTCGCTGGACGCGCGGGCCCGCACCTATCCTGTGCCACATGATCCTGCGGATGTCGTCCCTGTTCGTTCGTACGCTGCGTGACGACCCCAACGACGCGGAGGTCCCGAGCCACCGGCTGCTGGTGCGCGCGGGCTACATCCGCCGTGCCGCACCCGGCATCTACACCGGCTGCCGCTGGGCCTGCGGGTGCTGCGCAAGGTCGAGCAGATCGTGCGCGACGAGATGGACGCGATCGGCGCCCGGGGAGATGATGTTCCCCGCTCTGCTGCCCAAGGAGCCCTACGAGGCGACCAACCGGTGGACGGAGTACGGCGACAACATCTTCCGGATCAAGGACCGCAAGGGGGCGACTACCTCCTCGGCCCCACGCACGAGGAGATGTTCACGCTGGTCGTGAAGGACCTCTACAACTCCTACAAGGACCTGCCGCTCTCGATCTACCAGATCCAGAACAAGTACCACGACGAGGCGCGTCCCCGCGCCGGCATCCTGCGCGGTCGCGAGTTCGTCATGAAGGACTCCTACTCCTTCGACATCGACGATGCCGGTCTCGACGCGTCCTACGCCGCGCACCGCGAGGCCTACATCCGGATCTTCGACAAGCTCGGCTTCGAATACGTCATCGTCAAGGCGACCTCGGGGGGCCATGGGCGGCTCGAAGTCGGAGGAGTTCCTCGCGAAGGCCGCCGTCGGTGAGGACACCTACGTCCGCTGCACCCATTGCGACTACGCCGCCAACGTCGAGGCGGTCACCGTCCGCGCCCCCGACCCTGTGTCGTACGCCGCCGCGCCCGCCGCGCACGCGGAGGACACGCCCGCCACGCCGACCATCGACACGCTGGTCGACCACCTCAACTCGGCCTACCCCCCGCGAGGACCGCCCCCGGGTCGCCGGCGACACGCTCAAGAACGTGCTGGTGGTGCTCAAGCACCCCGACGGCACTCGCGAGCCCCTCGCCATCGGCGTCCCCGGAGACCGCGAGGTCGACCAGAAGCGCCTCGAGGGCCAGCTGGAGCCGATCGAGGTCGAGACGATGGACGAGGGCGAGATCGCCAAGCACCCCGCGGTCGTCAAGGGCTACCTCGGCCCCGAGGTGCTCGGCGCCGAGTCCAAGTCCGGCATCCGCTACCTCGTCGACCCCCGCGTCGTCGAGGGCACCCGCTGGGTCACCGGCGCCAACGCGCCCGACTCCCACGTCCTCGACCCGGTGGTCGGGCGCGACTTCACGCCCGACGGCACGATCGAGGCCGCCGAGATCCGCGACGGCGACGCCTGTCCCAACTGCACCGAGGGCACCCTCGAGTCCGCGCGCGGCATCGAGATGGGCCACATCTTCCAGCTCGGTCGCAAGTACGCCGACGCGCTGGACCTCAAGGTCCTTGACGAGAACGGCAAGCTCGTCACCGTGACGATGGGCTCCTACGGCATCGGCCCGTCGCGCGCCGTGGCGGCGATCGCCGAGGGCACGCTCGACGAGATCGGGCTGTCCCGGCCTCGCAACGTCGCGCCCGTCGACGTACACATCGTTGCCGCAGGCAAGGACGAGGCGATCTTCGCGGCGGCCTCGACCCTCGCCGAGGAGCTGTCGGCGAAGGGCATCGACGTGCTCTACGACGACCGCGCCGGCAAGGTCTCGCCCGGAGTGAAGTTCAAGGACGCCGAGCTGATGGGCATGCCCACGATCGTGACGGTCGGCCGTGGTCTCGCCGACGGCACCGTCGAGGTCCGCGACCGAGCCACCGGTGAGCGCGAAGAGGTCGCCGTCGCCGACGCCGCCGGGCGCATCGCGGAGCTCGTGCGTGGCTGAGCTCGACGCGGTCATCTTCGACTGGGGCGGCACGCTGACGCGGTGGCACGACGTGGACTTCCACGCGGAGTCGCTGGCGCTGGCGCAGGCTGTGGTCAACGCGGACCACGACCCCGCCGAGATCACCGCACGGCTGCACGCGGCCGGCGACGTGGTGTGGGGGCGCAGCCGGGACCACCAGCAGTCGGCGACGATCGCCGACCTCTTCACCGAGGCCGGGCTCGACCACGACCCCGAGCTGCTCAGCGCCTACTACGACTTCTGGGAGCCGCACACCGCGACCGACCCGGAGTGCCGCGAGATGTTCGCCGAGCTGCACGCGATGGGCCTCCGTGTCGGCGTGCTGTCCAACACGATCTGCGCCGCGCGTGGCACGTGAAGTTCTTCCAGCGTGACGGTGTCCACGACCTGATCGACGGCGACGTCTACACCTCGGAGATCCCGTGGACGAAGCCGTCCCCGAAGGCGTTCGGTGCCGCGATGGCCGCCGTCGGAGCCACCGACCCGACCCGCTGCGTCTACGTGGGGGACCGGCTCTTCGACGACATCTGGGGCGCGCACAACGCCGGTCTGAAGGCGATCCACATCCCGCTGAGCACCATCCCGGCCAACCGGGTCGGCCACACCGAGGGCACCCCCGACGCGGTGGTGCACTCGCTGGCCGAGATCCCGGCCGCCGTGGCGGCCCCGGGCATGACCAAGAGCTGACTTTTGCAGGTTTTCGCAGCGCACAAACCTGCAGCGAGGAAGCTATAGGGCATTCAGGCGTTCCTGTTGCAGACTTATGCACGTGGCTCCCACCCCATATGGGAGGTCACTCGGGTGATGCTGACAGGCCCCTCCGAAACGGTCCGCATCCTCGCCAGTTGGGGAAGATCTCGGGACTTCCCCACGTGGTGAGGCTGCGGGCCGCTTCACATTTCCGGCCCCGCCTCGTGTGCCCGGGCGAGAGTCGGGGTTCCCCCTCGAAAGGAACCTCTCTGATGTCACGTGTGCGCATTCTCTGCCGCCTGAGCGCCACCGCGCTCGTGTCGGCCGGACTGGTCGCCACCGGCGCTGTCACCTCGGCGTCGCAGGCCCAGATTCCCCGTGAAGACCAGCAGTGCTTCACCCCCGTGGACGCCCATGACGACCACGGCAGCTCGGCCGCGCGTGGCGGCTCCGGGGCCGGACCACCGCGAGATCTCGGCCGAGGAGCAGCGGGCCATCGAGGCGCGGACCCAGAAGGTGCTGGAGGCGAAGGGCGAGTCCCTCTCGGAGGCCTCTGCATCCTTCGTCGGCGCCAGCGTCCCCGTCTACGTCCACGTCATGCGTTCCAAGACCGGCGCCGGCGACGTCACCCGATGCCCAGATCGCCGACCAGATCGCCGTGCTCAACGCGACCTTCGGGGGACAGGAGTCCGCCACCGCCGCGGCCACCGGGTTCACCTTCACCCTCGCCGGCGTCGATCGTTTCAACAACGACCAGTGGCACCACGACCGCAAGTCGACGCAGTACCGCGCCGCCACCCGCCGGGGCGGCGCCAACGCCCTCAACATCTGGCTGGTGGACTTCAGCTACCTCGGCATCGCCACCTTCCCGTGGGACTACTCCCGCAACCCGAGCATCGACGGCATCCGGGTGCAGTACACCTCGCTGCCCGGCGGTTCCGCCACCAACTACGACCTCGGGGAGACCGCCACGCACGAGGCCGGTCACTGGTCTCGGGCTCTACCACACGTTCCAGGGCGGCTGCACGACCACCAACGACGAGGTGAGCGACACCGCGGCGCAGAGCAGTGCCTCGAGCGGCTGCCCCGAGGGCCGTGACTCGTGCTCCCTGCCCGGAACCGACCCGATCCACAACTACATGGACTACAGCTACGACTCCTGCTACACGGAGTTCAGCGCCGGACAGAGCGACCGGATGGCGCAGATGTGGACCGCCTACCGCGGCTGACGCACATCAGCCAGCGAGTTCGGGAGCCCCGGGGAACACCTCGGGGCTCCCGTTCAGCAAGATCCGGGCCTGTGCAGCCTCGCTCAGCGCGGAGATCGCCCAGTCGCGGTCGGTCGTGGCGGTGTTGGCCACCAGTGCGGCGTACACCTCGGCGCAGCGCTCCTCGGTCCTCAGCGCCAGTCGTCGTACGGCGACCGGGGTCCTCAGCACGCCCGGCAGCTCGTAGGACGCCTCGGCCGCGACGGGCACCGCGCCCCGGTCACTGATCAGCAGCCGCAGCTGGTCTCGCCGCGCGCGGTGAGTCCGGTAGAGCGTCGAGATCGTCGCGAAGAGCTCGGGCTCGGCGGACTGCGAGGTGTGGGCCCCGGCGTCGCCGTACACGAAGATCGCGGCGTGCTCGGCGGCCAGCGTCGCCTGCAGCGACTCGATCGTGCTCACGAGATCACCCGCTGCGTGACGGCGGCCGACATGCTGGCCAGCGCGCGGGCCAGTCGCCGCTCGCGGCCCGGCGGGCGGCGTCGGCAAGGGCGCCGGCGAGCGATCCCTCCGGGGCGACGACGCGGTCGCGCGCGACCCCGGCCGTGGACGCAGGGATCTCGCCCTCCACCTCGAAGGCCTCGGACCCGTCGTCGAGGACGGCGAGGTGCGCTGCGTGCAGGGCCAGCCACGGGTCCAGCCCGGCCGCGAGCCGTGGATGGCGCACTCCGGCGGCCTCGATGGATGCCACTGTCAGCAGGATCGCCTTGCGTGCGGACGCCGCCACCTCGGCATCGGGCAGCGGCTCGGCCGCCGGCGCTTCGGTCGGTACGGCGGAGGGCGGGTCGAGCTCGCACGCGGCGAGCACGAGCGGCGCGGAGAGGGCCAGCGCGAGCGCCGTACGCCGTGACGTGGGGACTGGCGGGCTGGACACGACGGTGACCCTAACGCGGTTGTCGGCGACACGTGTCGGAGCGGCTATCGTGGCCACAACAACTGCACAAGGAGGTCGAACACGTGAGCAGCACCAAACAGGACGCCACGAGGGATCGCATCGAAGCCGAGATCACTGACCCCCTGAGTGCCATGGGCCTCGACGTCGAGGCCGTGGAGCTGACCCCCGCCGGGGAAGCGCCGCGTGCTGCGAGTCGCGGTAGACCGGGACGGTGGGGTCACGCTCGATGACGTCGCCGATGCCACCCGTGAGATTGACCGGGTGCTCGAGGAGTCCGACGTTATGGGCGAGCTGCCCTTCACGCTCGAGGTGACCTCGCGCGGCGTCGACCGCCCGCTCACCCTGCCGCGCCACTGGCGCCGCAACGAGGACCGCCTCGTCAAGATCACCCTCGTCGAAGGCGGCGAGGTCACCGGCCGCATCGTCGCGTCGACCGAGGAGTCGGCGACTCTCGACGTCGACGGGGACACCCGTGAGGTGCTCTACGCCGATGTCGCCAAGGCACTCGTGCAGATCGAGTTCAACCGCAAGAAGAAGCAGAACGACAGCGAGGACGCCTGATGGACATCGACCTGAGCATCTTGAGGATGCTGGAACGCGAGAAGGAGATCTCCTTCGACGTGCTCGTCGACGCGATCGAGCAGGCCATGCTCACCGCCTACCACAAGTCGCCGGGCGCCAGTGAGCACGCGCGAGTCGAGCTCGACCTGCAAGACCGGTCACGTCCGGGTGATGGCACGCGACGTGGACGAGGACGGCACGAAGAGCGAGGAGTACGAGGACACCCCCGCCGACTTCGGCCGGATCGCTGCGATGACCGCCAAGCAGATCATGCTGCAGCGGCTGCGCGGACGCCGAGGACGACATCCGCTTCGGAGAGTTCGCCGGCAAGGAGGGCGACATCATCTCCGGGATCATCCAGCAGGGCCGCAACCCCGATGACGTCATGGTCGACCTCGGCAAGCTCGAGGCGATCCTGCCGCTGGGGGAGCGGGTGCCGGGCGAGGAGTACAAGCACGGCGAGCGGATCAAGTGCCCGGTCATCTCCGTCCGCAAGGGCATGCGCGGACCGCAGATCACGCTCTCGCGCAGCCACCCGTCGCTGGTCAAGAAGCTCTTCGCCCTCGAGGTCCCCGAGATCGCCGACGGCACCGTCGAGATCGCCGCGATCGCCCGCGAGGCCGGACACCGCAGCAAGATCGCCGTCTTCACCAAGGTCCAGGGCGTCAACCCCAAGGGCGCCTGCATCGGCCCGATGGGCCAGCGCGTGCGCAACGTGATGGCCGAGCTGCACGGCGAGAAGATCGACATCGTCGACTGGTCCGAGGACCCGGCCGAGCTGGTCGCCCACGCCCTGTCGCCCGCGCGTGTGCGCTCGGTCGAGATCATCGACCCGGCCGCCCGCTCGTGCCGGGTCGTCGTGCCCGACTTCCAGCTGTCGCTGGCGATCGGCAAGGAGGGGCAGAACGCGCGCCTCGCCGCCCGCCTCACCGGCTGGCGGATCGACATCCGCTCGGACGATGCCCCTGAGCCGGTCGAGGCCGACTGAGGAACGAAGTCGGACTCGCAGACCGGCGAGTGTGAGCAAGCGACGCGACTGAGGCACGAAGTCGCGCGAGCGCGGCGAAACCTACTGCTGACTCAGAGTAGGAAGTCGCTGATCGCCTGCCAGTAGTCGTCGTGCTCGGCCAGCGAGACGTGGTCGTCGTCGGCGAACTCGACGACCGACGTCTCGGCCGGCAGCTTGGACAGCAGCTTGTCCGTACGCGCGGGCAGCACGACGTCGTCGCGCCCCGATCGCAGCACGAGCGTGGGGGCGGTGACCCGGCCCGCATGGCGGACGGAGTCGAACTGCTCGGCGAGCAGCCACTGCACCGGCATCCGGTCGCGCGCGAACCCGGGCAGGGGCAATGGGAGCAGCGACCGGATCACGGCGACCGGGCTGTCGAAGGGCGTGACCGGGACCAGCCGGTCGACGTCGCGGGCAGCCGCGACCCGGACTGCCACGCCCGACCCGAGGCTGCGCCCCGAGGACGGCCACCCGGCCGTGTCGCGTGCGCAGCTCGTCGTACACCGCGAGGGCATCGTCGACGATCGCCCGCTCTGAGGGTTCGCCGGTGCTGGCGCCGTAGCCGCGGTAGGCGACGAGGTAGGTCGCGCGGTGCGGCACGTGCTCGCGGAACCGGTCTCCCCAGCGCGTCACGTGCTCGGCGTTGCCGCCGAGGTAGAGGAGGGCATCGGGTTGTTCGCCGTGCACGACGCGGCCGCGCAGCAGGGCGCCGGGCCGTTCGAGGGCGTAGGTCGTGACGTCGGCTCCGTGCCGGGTGCCGCTGCGCTGGAAGACCCGGCGGCGGACGAAGGAGTCGAGGCGGGCGGGGCGGCGCAGGCTTTTCACCCGCCCACACTGCCCGCGGCAGGTGAACGATCGGGGCCATTCGGGTTTTCGACCCTCCACGCGATAGAGTCACCGATGGTGGATTCCTTGACCGAGAGCACTACGCCTGTGCCCATGCGCACGTGCGTCGGCTGTCGGACCCGGACCATCAAGAGCGAGTTGCTGCGAGTCGTCGCCGGCTCGGATGCCCGGGGCCAACCGGCCGTGTGCCCCGATCCACGCGGCACGGCACCGGGTCGCGGGGCGCACCTGCATCCCACGTCCGAGTGTTACGACCTCGCGGTTCGCAGACGGGCGTTCTCCCGGGCCTTGCGCCTCAGGGAGGGGCTCCCCAGCGAACCGGTGCGCGACCATCTCGACTCGCTCGCATGACCAACGACCGGGCAACAACGACAAGAAGCTGGAGCACGCAGCTCATGAGCACTCGATGAGTACTTTCCGATGAGTTTGCACCACCACTAGCGTCTCCGTTTGCCCTCCTTCTGGGGCTGACGGAACCAGAAGGAGCGTAGTTTTCACGTGGCCAAGACCCGAGTCCACGAACTCGCAAAAGAGTTCGGCGTCGAGAGCAAGTTTGTTCTCGAGAAGCTCAAGGAGATGGGTGAGTTCGTCAAGTCGGCATCGTCGACCGTCGAGCCTCCCGTCGAGATGCGTTTCAAGAAGCAGTACGGCGACGAGCTGAAGGCCGCAGCGGCCTCAGCCCCCGCCGTCGATGGTGCGTCCACGGACGCCACCCCCGCCAAGGCGACCCCCGGTCGCCCCGGCCCCAAGCCCGGCCCCAAGCCTGCCGCCCAGCCGGTCGTCGAGGAGGCTCCCGTCGTGGAGCCCGCCCCGGTGGTCGAGCCGGTCGTCGAGGCCCCGGCCCCGCAGGTCGAGGCACCCGCGGCACCCACCGCGGCACCCACCGCGCCTCCGGCCGAGCCCGAGGCCCCGCAGGTCCCGGCCGCCGAGAAGCCGGCGACCCCGGCCCCGCGTCCGGGCGCCCGTCCGGGTGCGCCGCGTCCGGGCAACAACCCGTTCGCGCCCAGCCGGGCATGGGTCGCCGTCCGGCGCCCGCGCCCGCTGCGGAGCCCGCAGCCGGCCCCGGTGCCCCTGCCGCCGGCGACCAGCGCCCGCCGCGTCCGCCGGCCGCTCGTGACACCGGCGTTCCGGGTCGTCCCGGCATGCCGCGTCCCAACCCGGCGATGATGCCCAAGTCGCCCGCTGCCTTCGGTGGCGGCCCCGGCGCCCGTCCCGGTGCTCCCGGTCGTGGCGGCCCCGGCGGTGCTCCCGGTCGTGGAGGCCCCGGCGGTGCTCCCGGTCGCGGTGGCCCCGGTGGCGCACCCGGTCGCGGTGGCCCCGGTGGCGCACCCGGTGCCGCTCCCGCCCGTCCGGGCGGCTTCGGCCCCAACGCCAGTGGTCGTCCCGGCCAGCGTCCCGGCCAGCGTGGTCAGACCTGGGGTGCCTTCGGGCGCGCCGGCGGCCCGTCGCGTCGTGGTCGCAAGAGCAAGCGCGCTCGTCGCATGGAGTTCGAGGCCATGGAGGCCCCGACGATCGGTGGCGTGCGCGTCCGCAAGGGCAACGGCGAGACCGTTCGTCTGCCGCGTGGCGCTTCGCTGACCGACTTCGCCGAGAAGATCAACGTCGATGCCGCTGCCCCGGTGCAGATGCTCTTCTCGCTCGGCGAGATGGTCACCGCGACCCAGTCCGTCGGTGACGAGACCTTCGAGCTGATCGGCGAGGAGCTCAACTACGTCGTCGTCGTCGTTTCGCCCGAGGACGAGGACCGCGAGCTGCTCGAGACGTTCGACCTCGAGTTCGGCGCCGACGAGGGCGACGAGTCGGATCTCGCGATCCGTCCGCCGGTCGTGACCGTCATGGGTCACGTCGACCACGGTAAGACCCGCCTCCTCGACGCGCTTCGCGACGCCAACGTCGGCGACAAGGAGGCCGGTGGCATCACGCAGCACATCGGTGCCTACCGAGTCCACACCGTCGTCGATGGCAACGAGCGCCTGATCACCTTCATCGACACCCCGGGTCACGAGGCGTTCACCGCCATGCGTGCACGTGGTGCGCAGGCCACCGACATCGCGATCCTCGTGGTGGCGGCAGACGACGGCGTCATGCCGCAGACGGTCGAGGCGCTCAACCACGCCAAGGCCGCCGGCGTACCCGTCGTGGTCGCGGTCAACAAGATCGACAAGCCCGACGCCGACCCGACCAAGGTGCGTGGCCAGCTCACCGAGTACGGCCTCATCCCCGAGGAGTACGGCGGCGACGCGATGTTCGTCGACGTGTCGGCCAAGGCCGGTCTCAACCTCGACAAGCTGCTCGAGGCTGTCGTGCTGACCGCGGACGCCTCGCTCGACCTGCGGGCCAACCCCGACCGGGACGCCCGGGGCCTCGTGGTCGAGGCACACCTCGACCGCGGTCGCGGTCCGGTGGCGACGGTGCTCGTCCAGCGCGGAACGCTCCGCGTCGGCGACTCGATCGTGGCCGGTCCGGCTCACGGTCGTGTCCGCGCCATGCTCGACGAGCACGGCAAGGAGATCACCGAGGCTGACCCGTCGCGTCCCGCGATGGTGCTCGGACTCTCGGCGGTGCCGGGTGCCGGTCAGAACTTCATCGTGGTCGAGGACGACCGGATGGCTCGCCAGATCGCCGAGAAGCGTGAGGCGCGCGAGCGTGCGGCCATGCAGGCCAAGCGCCGTGTCCGTCGCAGCCTCGAGGACTTCATGGCCTCCATGGAGAAGGGCGAGAGCCGGGAGCTCAACCTCATCCTCAAGGGCGACGTGTCCGGTTCTGTCGAGGCGTTGGAAGACGCTCTCGCCAAGATCGACGTCGGCGACGAGGTGTCGCTGCGCGTCATCGACCGTGGCGTCGGTGCGATCACCGAGACCAACGTCGACCCGGCCGCCGCCTCCGACGCGATCATCATCGGCTTCAACGTCCGCCCGCAGGGCAAGGCGAGCCAGATGGCCGACAAGGAAGGCGTCGAGATCCGCTACTACAGCGTGATCTACCGGGCGATCGAGGAGATCGAGGCGGCCCTCAAGGGCATGCTCAAGCCGGTCTACGAGGAGTCGACCCCCGGGTCAGGCGGAGATTCGCGACATCTTCCGTTCGTCCAAGGCCGGCAACATCGCAGGCTGCATGGTCACCTCCGGTCTCATCCGCCGCAACGCCAAGGTGCGCGTCCTGCGTGATGGCAACGTGGTGGCCGACAACCTCGACTCCGGCCTCGTTGCGGCGTGAGAAGGACGACGCGTCGGAGGTCCGGGAAGGCTTCGAGTGCGGTCTCGTGCTCAAGAACTTCCGGGACATCAAGATCGGCGACATCATCGAGTCCTTCGAGATGCGCGAGATCGCCCGCGCCTGATCGATCCGCTGGTGTGGGAGTCCCCGGATATCCGGGGACTCCCACACCTGTCAGGTGTTGTAACCCCTGACACGTGGTGAAGTCCCCGGATATCCGGGGACTTCGCCAGTGTCTTTGAGAGAGTGAACCCATGAGCAACCCCCGCGTCCGCAAGATCGCCGACCGCATCCGAGTCATCGTCGCCGAGATGCTCGAGCGCCGGATCAAGGACCCGCGCCTCGGCTTCGTCACGATCACCGACGTCCGCGTCACCGGCGACAGCCAGCAGGCCACGATCTTCTACACCGTCCTCGGTGCCGACGAGGACCTCGCCAGCACCGGCGCCGCGCTCGAGTCCGCCAAGGGCGTGATCCGTTCCGAGGTCGCCAAGCAGCTCGGGATGCGCATCGTCCCGACCCTGACCTTCATTCCCGACGCGCTGCCGGAGAGCACGCGCGCCCTCGACGAGGTGCTGGCCCGCGCCAAGGCCAAGGACGAAGAGGTCGCCGCGCTGCGGGTCGAGACCTACGCCGGCGAGGCAGACCCGTACAAGAAGCCGCGCGAGATCCTCGACGAGGACGACGACCTCGACGAGGACGAGCTCGAGGACTGATGTCCACCACCGCTGGCCTTGTCGTCGTCGACAAGGCCGCGGGCATGACGTCGCACGACGTCGTCGCTCTCGTGCACGCCGACTGGCCGGCACCCGCAAGGTCGGGCACGCCGGCACGCTGGACCCGATGGCCACGGGCGTGCTTGTCCTCGGACTGAATCGCGCCACCCGCCTGCTCGGTCACCTGATGCTGACCGAGAAGGCCTACGACGCCACCATCCTGCTCGGCGCCACGACGACCACCGACGACGCCGAGGGCGAGGTCACGGCGACGTACGCCGTCGACGGGCTCACCGACGAAGCGATCCGCGACGCGCTGAGCACCTTCGTCGGCGAGATCGACCAGGTGCCGACCGCCGTCTCCGCGATCAAGGTCGACGGCAAGCGTGCCTACCAGCGCGTCCGCGACGGCGAGGAGGTCGAGCTCAAGGCCGGGCGTGTCACCGTCCACGAGCTCACCGTCACCGACATCCGTGGACCGGAGGTCGACGTGAGGGTGCGCTGCTCCAGCGGCACCTACATCCGCGCGATCGCGCGCGACCTCGGTGCCGCCCCGGGCGTCGGCGGCCACCTCACTGCCTTGCGGCGTACGGCGGTGGGCCGGTTCGACCTCACGCAGGCGAAGACCCTCGAGCAGCTCGGCGTCGAGCTCACCCTCGTCCCGATCGCGGACGCCGCGCGAGCCACCTTCCCGGCCGTCGACCTCGACGACGAGCAGGCCACCGACGTGCGCGTCGGACGACCGCTGGGCATCACGCTGCCCGGCGCCGGCGAGCACGCCCTCTTCGCGCCGGACGGCGAGTTCCCGGCGCTCTACGAGCCGACGGAGTCCGGGGCGCGACCCGTCGCCGTCTTCGTCGGCTGAACCGTCGGTAGGCTGCGCCCGTGCAGATCTGGTCCTCCTTCGGCGACGTGCCCGGCGATCTCGGCCCGACCGTCGTCACGATCGGCAACTTCGACGGCGTCCACCTCGGGCACCAGCACGTCCTGCGGCAGGCGCGTGACACGGCCGTCGACCCGGCTGTGCCGAAGGTCGTGGTCGTCACCTTCGACCCGCATCCCATCGCCGTACTCCGTCCCGAGCACGCGCCGCCGACCCTGACGAACATCGAGACCCGCCTGCGCCTGCTCGAGACCGCGGGCGTCGACGCCGTGCTGGTCATCCCGTTCGACCGCGACATCGCGTCGTGGACCCCCGAGGAGTTCATCGACCGCGTCCTCGTCAGCGCCCTGAGTGCCCGGGCCGTCGTGGTCGGCGCCAACTTCAGGTTCGGCAACCGCGCGGCCGGCGACGTCGCGCTGCTGCGCACCGCAGGGGAGACCCGCAGGTTCGTGGTCGAGGGCGTCGCCCTCGACGGCGGCCCGCAGGTGTGGAGCTCGACCTACATCCGCAACTGCCTCGCGGCCGGAGATGTCGCCGGCGCGGCGGAGGCGCTGGGTCGCCCGTTCACCGTCCGCGGCGTCGTCGTGAAGGGCGACCAGCGCGGCCGTGAGCTCGGCTTCCCGACGGCCAACGTGCCCACCCCGGTCGACGGTGCGGCGCCCGCCGACGGTGTCTACGCCGGCCGGCTGACCCGCCTCGACACCGGCGAGACCCTCCCCGCGGCGATCTCGGTGGGCACCAACCCCACCTTCGACGGCGAGCGCGAGCGCCGCGTCGAGTCCTACGTCCTGGACCGCGACGACCTCGAGCTCTACGGCGTCGAGGTCGAGGTGGCGTTCCTCGAACGCCTGCGCGGCATGGTGAAGTTCGAGGGCATCGACGCTCTCATCGAGACCATGCACGGCGACGTACGCCGCGCGCGCGAGATCCCCGGGCGTGACCCAGCCGGCGACCCGCGCCGAGGCCGAGAGCTGGTTCCCCGGCGCACGGGCTGCCCTACTTCGTCGACGACATCCGCGATCTCGTACGCCGACGGCTGCACACCGGCAGGTTGCTGGTGGTCGCCCTCGTCGGCCTGCTCGTCGCCGTACCGGCAGGGATCGCGGCCGGCTGGTGGGTGCACGCGAGCACGGAGGCTGTCAGGAGCGCAGTCTCGACCGGCATCGCCGTCGGTGTCACCGCGCTGCTTCTGATCGCCGCCCTCTATGCCGGTCGCGCTGCAGGTCAGGGTGATCGCGGGGTGGGCCATGCGGCACAGCCCGGCCAGCCTCGAGCTGCTCTTCCCGCTCGCGACGCGCCTTGCCGATGCTGCTGCTCTTCGTGACGTTCCTCTTCATCAACACCGAGGTCTGGATGGTCGCCTCCGCCCCGGACGGCGGGACCCTGTGGGGAGCGACGCTGCTGTTCGCGGCGATGGCGCTCGGCTTCCCGGTCGTCCGCCCGGTCGAGGAGGTCGACCGGCTGGATGACGAGGTCGGGCGCGAGGAGCTCGGGGACGACGCAGACGTGGTCGGCCTGCAGCGGACCAACCTCGTGCTCGTGCTGCTCATCACCCGGGCCTTCCAGTGCTGCTGCTGGCGCTGGCCGTCTTCGCCTTCTTCATCGTCTTCGGTGCGGTGGCGATGGATGAGAAGGTGCTGGAGACCTGGATCGAGGGATCCCTGACCTACCCGTGGGGAATCCGACCGGTCAGCCTCGAGCTCGTGCAGGTGTCGGTGTTCCTCGCGGCCTTCAGTGGCCTCTACTTCGCGGTCTTCGCGGTCACCGACGAGACCTACCGTCGCGAGTTCTTCAGCGACGTGCTGGGCGAGCTCGAGCAGGCGTTGCGCGTCCGGGTGGGCTACCTCCGCCGGAAGTAGGCCCACCCATCGGCGTACGACGATCGTGCGCACCTGAACTTCCACTCGAGCGAGTCGAAGTTCATCGGGGGTCGAGCGTGGTCAGCACGATCACGCCTCGGATTTCCACTCGAGCGAGTGGAAGTTCATCGAGGGTCGAGCGTGGTCAGCACGATCACGCCTCGGATTTCCACTCGAGCGAGTGGAAGTTCATTGGTCATCCGAGGATGGCGGCACATGTCGCCGTACAGCCCGAAGACTGCGCAATGTGCCGCCACCACGGCGTTGAAGGGCGGACCCTCAGGCGTCGAGGTCCTGCTCGACCAGCGCCGCGATCTTGTCGACGGCGGCCCGGTCGTCGCCGGCGACCTCGACGGTGTCGCTGTTGCCGGCGCCGAGGGTCATGATCATCAGCGAGGAGCTTGCGTCGACGCCGTTGATGGTCACCTCCGAACTGAGCTCACCGGCCGCTTCGGCGATGATCGCGGCGGGGCGGGCGTGCAGGCCGACGGCGGAACCGACGACGACAGACTTGCTGGGCATGGGTGCTCCTTGTGCGGTTGGTTGGGTCGGAATCAGAGGGAGACGGCGTCGGCGGTCCGGCCGAAGCTCTTGGCCATCACGACGAGGGCTGCCGCGACCAGCGTGCCCGCGACCGGGGCGATCAGGAAGCCCCCGATCCCGTCCACGGCGAAGAGCACGAAGATGCCGCCGTGCGGGGCGCGCAGGCTGACGTCCATGCCCATGGCGACCGCCCCGGTGACGGCGCTGCCGGCCATGATCGGCGGGATGACGCGCAGCGGGTCGGCCGCCGCGAACGGGATCGCACCCTCGGTGATGAAGGAGGCGCCCATCGCCCCGGGCGGCCTTGCCGTTCTCACGCTCGGGGATCGTGAAGAGTCCGGGACGCACCACCGTTGCGAGGGCCGGGGCCAGCGGCGGCACCATGCCGGCGAGCATGACCGCGGCCATGACCTTGAGCTCAGGAGCATCGGTGGCCGTGGCGGCAGCGCCGAGCCCGGTCGTGGCGAACGCGTAGGCGGTCTTGTTGAGCGGCCCGCCCATGTCGAAGGCCATCATCAGTCCGAGGATGATGCCCAGCACGATCGCCGACCCTCCCCGGAGGCTGTTGAGGCCGTCGCTCAAGGCCTCCATCAGGGCGGCCAGCGGCTTGCCCGGGATCACCAGCATCACGAAGCCGGAGATCAGCGTGGCCAACAGCGGGATCACCAGCACCGGCATCAGGCCGCGCATCCACGTCGGCACCTTCCACCCCGTGATCCAGAGGGCCACCATGCCGGCGAGCACGCCGCCGACGATGCCGCCGAGGAAACCGGAGTTGATGGTGCCGGCGATGGCGCCCATCACGAAGCCGGGCGCGATCCCGGGACGGTCGGCGATGGCGTACGCGATGTAGCCGGCGAGCGCCGGGACCGGGAACCCAGAATGCGGCGGCCCCCGGGGTGAAGAGCAAGGCCCCGATGTAGGCGAAGAAGGCGCTGTCGAACAGGGCGTTCTCGAGCCCGAGCTCGTCGAGGTCGGGGAGGTTGAAGAACGTGTTGTCGACGGCGATGCCCTGTCCGTCGCCGGTGATGTCGTAGCCACCGAAGAGGAAGCCGAGCGCGATCAGCAGTCCGCCGGCAGCCACGAACGGGATCATGTAGGACACACCGGTCATCAGGACCCGTCGGGTCTTCGCGCCGAAGGACTCCGTGCCGCGGGACGTGGCGCCGGCCTCGGAGGCGGTGCCCTCGACGCGCGGTGCGCTCGGGTCATCGGCGTAGCGCAACGCCTCGGCGATCATCGCGTCCGCGTCGTCGATCGGGCGCTTCACCCCCGACGAGACCATCGGCTTGCCGGCGAAGCGGCTGCGGTCGCGTACGCCGACGTCGACCGCGAAGATGACGGCGGCCGCGTTGGCGATGGTCTCGGGTGAGAGGGGATGGGAGCCGGCGGAGCCCCGGGTCTCGACCGCGATCTCGATGCCGGCCTTCGCGGCCGCGGCCTCCCGGGGCCTCGGCGGCCATGTAGGTGTGGGCGATGCCGGTCGGGCAGGCCGTGACGGCGACGAGCGACTTCGGCGCCGCGGCGGCCGGAGCGGCAGGGGCGGCGGCAGCGGCAGCGGGGGCGGCGTCGGTCGGAGCGGATGCCTTAGCCGGGGTGGACGAACCCGCGGCCGGGGCGTCGAGCGCGAGCAGGATCTGCTCGACGACCTCCTCCGGAGTCTCGGCCGCACGCAGCGCGTCGGTGAAGGCAGGCTTGACCAGCGAGCGGGCCAGCTTGGTGAGGAGCTGCAGGTGGGTGGCGTCGCCACCGGCGGGCGCGGCGATCAGGAAGGCGAGGTCGGCGGGGCCGTCCTTGGCGCCGAAGTCGATCGGCGGGTCGAGCCGTGCGAAGCCGAGCGTCGGCTCGGAGACGCCGGTCGTGCGGCAGTGCGGGATCGCGATGCCACCGGGGAGCCCGGTGCTCGAGGTCTCCTCGCGGGCGAAGGCGTCGGCGATCAGCTGCTCGACGTCGTCGGCGCGACCGGCGCCCTCGACGAGTGCGGCCGGGCCGCGGATGACGTCGGCCTTCTCGGCGCCCCAGCTGGCTCCGAGCCGGACGAGCTGGACGTTGATGAGATCGGTCATGCGCTGCCTCCCGGGACAGTGATGGTGACGAGCTCGGTGCGTAGGTGCGCCGGCTCGGGGATGGTGGTTCCGGGCAGACCCGCGGCAGCGCTGCCGTAGGCCACAGCGAGGGCAAGGCGATCGGGGGCGGGCAGCCCCCGGATGTCGCCGAGCAGGTAGCCGAAGAGGCTGGAGTCGCCGGCACCGACGGTGCTCACGACCGTGGTCGGCGGGGGAGCGGCGTGCCGGGCGCCTTCGGCGGTCACGAGTACGGCGCCGTTGCCACCCAGCGTCGCCAGCACCGTGCCGACGCCACGATCGATCAGGGTGCGCGCGGCAACGGCCGCGAGGGCCGGGTCGTTCTCGAGCTCGTCGGCGTCACCGCCGGTGAAGGACGCGAGCTCGTCGCCGTTGGGCTTCATCAGGTCGGGCGCCGAGTCGGGCAGGGCGTCGACGAGGGCCCGGAGCGGGGCCTCGCTGGTGTCGACCGCGACCTTGGCGCCACACTCACGCAGTCGGCGTACGACGTCTGCATAGAACTCCGGAGGAGCGCCGGCGGGCAGCGAACCCGCCAGCACCGTCCAGCTCGCACCGGGAGCCCGCGCGAGCAGGGTGCTGGCCATCGCCTCGAGGTGCTCGGGCTGGACCGTCGCGCCGGGGGAGTTGAGCTTGGTGGTGGTGCCGTCGGGCTCGGTGATCGTGAGGTTGACGCGCACGTCGCCCGCCGGGCGCACCGGGCGGCAGTCGATGCCGGCCGCGAGCAGCTCGATCACGAACGGGTCGTCCTTGGCGGCGGGCAGCACCGCGAGCGTCGGTTCGCCCGCACTGACCGAGGCCCGCGAGATGTTGACGCCCTTACCGCCGGCCTGCGACGTCACGGACACCACGCGCTGCACTGGCCGCGGGCGAGCTCGCCCGCGAGGGCGATCGTGCGGTCGATGCTCGGGTTGGGAGTGAGGGTGAGGATCACGCGATCACCACTTCCACGTCGGCTGCCGCGAGAGCGGAGGCGTCGTCGTCGGAGATTCCGGAGTCGGTGATCAGCACGTCGACCTCGCTGAGCGCGGCGAACCGCATCGAGGCCTCGACGCCGATCTTGGTGGAGTCGGCCAGCACGACCGTACGCCTTCCGGCGGCGGCGATTGCTCGCTTGGTGGCCGCTTCATCGCGGTCGGGGAGTGGTCAGTCCGTAGCTCGTGCTGATGCCGTTGGTGGCCGGGAAGGAGACGTCGGCGCGGAGGTCCGACAGGGCCGCGACCGTGTCGGCGCCGACTGCTGCGTGGGTCGTCGCGCGCACCTTGCCGGGCAGCAGGAACAGGTCGATGTGGGGCAGCCCGGCCAGCCCGGCGGCGACCGGCACCGCGTGGGTGACGACGGTCAGCCGGTGGTCGCGGGGGAGCAGTGCGGCGAAGCGTGCGGTCGTCGAGCCGGCGTCGATCACGATCATCGAGCCGGGCGGGGGCAGGAATGCGATCGCGGCGGCGGCGATCGCGTCCTTGGCATCGGTGTTCGCGAGGTCGCGCTCGGAGATGCCGGACTCGATGACGGCCAGCGTGCTGGCGGGTACGGCGCCGCCGTGCACGCGCCGGATCAGGCCCATCCGCTCCAGCGCGGACAGGTCGCGGCGGACGGTCTCGGTGGTGACTGAGAGGTCCGCGGCGAGCTCCGCGACAGACACCCGGCCCTGCTGGGCGATCAGCTGCGCCATGGCTTGCTGCCGTTCCTCTGCGTACACCTTGATTCCTAGGGTTGACGGAGACATGTGGCGCCGGTCACGTGGTTCTGTGTATGTGTTGTTTTATAGCCGAACCTGTTGAGTGTCAAGTCGAGGTGCCTTACGGTGTGTCCATGACCACCACGAGCTCGTCCTCCACTGGTTTGCGCGGGACCCCGGTCGTGCCGGGCGTTGCCGCCGGTCCGGCGCTGCTGGTCCGCGGCGAGGTGTCGCCCGAGGCGATCGCCCGCTTCGGTGACGGCGGCTTCGCCGACGCCGAGGCCGCGATGGCTGCCTACGACGACGCGGTGGCCGCGGTCGCCGATACCTTCGGCCGCAAGGCCGCGAAGGCGACCGGACCCGCCGCCGAGGTGCTCACCGCGAGCGCCGGCCCGGCGAAGGACAAGGGCCTGCGCGGGGCCGTCGCGAAGAACGTCGCGGCCGGCACCTCCCCCGGTGCCCTCCGTGGACGCTGCGGTCGAGCAGTTCGTCTCGATCTTCACCAACATGGGCGGCCTGATGGCCGAGCGGGTCACCGACCTCGAGGACATCGAGCGCCGCATCGTCGCTCACCTCGTCGGCGAGCCCGAGCCGGGCGTCCCCACCCCGAGCGAGCCGTCGATCCCGGTGGCCGAGGACCTCGCCCCCAGCGACACCTCGGGGCTGGACCCGTCCGTGATCAGTGCTCTCGTCACCGAACGTGGCGGCGCCACCAGCCACACCGCGATCATCGCCCGCCAGCTCGGCATCCCATGCGTGGTGGGCGTCGCCGGGGTCACCGAGATCGAGGCCGGCACGTTCCCGGTGGTCGACGGGGAGACCGGCTCGGTGGAGACCGGAGCGGATCCCGCGGAGGCCGCCCAGCGGGTCGCCGCCAGTCGTGAGGCTCGCGAAGCCCCGGCTGCGTGGTCCGGTCCGGCGGCCACCACCGACGGCACGCCGATAAAGCTGCTCGCCAACGTCGCCGACGGGCCCAGCGCCGTACACGCCGCGGAGGAGCCGGTGCAGGGCGTCGGCCTCTTCCGCACCGAGCTGTGCTTCCTCAACGCCACCGAGGAACCGTCGGCCGAGGAGCAGGGCGAGATCTACGGCCAGTGCTCAATGCCTTCGGCGAGGGGCAGTACGTCGTGATCCGCACGCTCGACGCCGGGTCGGACAAGCCCATTGCGTTCGCGACGATGCCCGGTGAGGAGAACCCCGCCCTCGGGGTGCGCGGCCTGCGCCTGTCCTTCGGCAACCCGGGGCTGATGGACCGCCAGCTCGACGGCATCAGGATCGCCTCCGAGGCGAGCACCACCGAGACCCGGGTGATGGCGCCGATGGTGGCGACCGTCGCCGAGGCCGCCGAGTTCGCCGAGAAGGTGCGCGCCCGCGGGCTCAAGCCCGGCGTGATGGTGGAGATCCCGAGCGCCGCGCTGCTGGCGCACCGGATGCTCGAGGTCGTCGACTTCCTGTCCATCGGCACCAACGACCTCACGCAGTACACGATGGCCGCCGACCGGATGGCGACCGACCTCGCGCACCTCACCGACCCGTGGCAGCCGGCCGTCCTCCAGCTGATCGCCATCACCGCCGAGGCGGGCAAGCAGGCCGGCAAGCCGGTGGGCGTCTGCGGAGAGGCCGCCGCAGATCCGATGCTCGCCTGTGCGCTCGTCGGGATGGGGATCACGTCCCTGTCGATGGCGGCCCGCGCCGTACGCCCCGTCGGCGCCCAGCTCTCGCGCGTCTCCATGGACACCTGCGAGGCGGCCGCCGAGGCCGCGCTCGGTGCGAGCGACCCGATGGCCGCGCGCGACGCGGTGCGGGCACTGCTCAACGCCTGACAACCGAACCGCGCTGGTCTGCGTCTCCCCAGCGACACCGAGCGTCCAGTGGGGACCACCATGTTTCGCAGATTGTTGATCGCGTCCGTGTGCACGAGCGTGCTGGGGGTGGTGGCGCCAGCCACCGCATCGCCCTCGGTGACGCCCACGACCTCGGATCGGGACGTGGCCACGGTGAAGAAGGTCGTGCGCCAGTACGGCGACGGGCCGGTGAGGCTCGAGAAGGGGCAGCGCCCGGCGTTGCGCTTTCGGGGGAGCGTGGCGACCGCGTGCGGTTGGCAGCCGTCTACCGGCACGATGGCGAGTCCTCGTTCGCCAGCACGCGCTACACGACGGTGACGCTGCGGGGTCAGCGCAGCACGTTCCGGCTGGGTGCCGACGGGTTCTTCCGGCTGCGCGGGACCGGCTGGTTCACGCTCCCCACTGACAGGCCGTCCTACCACGAGATCGGTGTCCGGCGGGTCCAGCTCCTCAAGCAGGTCGCCGTGACGCACGACCGCCGCGGCTCCACCCGGGTGCCGGTGCGCCGCGGCATCCAGTACGCCATCACCGTGCGGGCACCGCGTTCAGGGATCGATCTTGTGTCCGTCGGCCAGTGGGGCTTCGGCGTCGTCGGCAATGACTACGCCGACTACATCGAGGGTGAGTCCTTGGTCCTCGCTCCCGGTCTCCCCGTCTACGGCAGCAATCCGACCTTTCCGCTCACCCAGCCGCTGAAGCCGGGGCAAGACGTGACGGTGCTGGCCAACCCCGCCACCACAGGGCGGGTCACCACGACAGAGCCTCGGGACGCAGGGACGACGAGGCTCGACGGGCCCGCGATCCAGCTGCCGGGCGGTGGCGCCGGGGCCGTGGTGACCGAGGTCGCGGCTGCCGACCTCGCGTCGTCGGCGCAGCGACTGCTCAACGTCCGGTTCGTCGGAGCGACCGCCGATCACTACCGGACCACGCTCGTGCTGCCGCCCGGAGGTGGCGTGGCCGAGCTGGCCGCACCGGCCTACACCGCGGGTGGTTCGTGGCCCGCGCCGCTGTATCGGCTCGTCCAGACAGAGGGCACGTATCGAGTCCCGGGTCTTCTCGACGTTCCATGAGGCCACCGCGGGATCGTTCGAGCTCGACAGCGTGGCCGACGGCGGGTCCATCGCTGTCGACGGCGCGCCCGCGACGGTGCCCGTGCGGACCGACGGGCGCTACACGCTTCTGGGCATCAACCAGCCCGAGGCCTACGCACCGTCCTACCTGTCCGTCACGGACGTGACCGTGCCCGGCCGGTGGGTGGTCTACGCCGGTCGTCTGACCGGGGGTGGACTGCAGCGGCGACACGTCGCTGGGGTGCGGTGACGGCAACGGGACCAGCCTCTCCGAGCCGGGGACCCAGAGCACCGTGCTCAACGGCGGGTTCGTCCTCGCCATGCCCACCGAGGACCAGACGAGCGGGTCCTTCACAGTGAGGTTGACGAAGACCTACACGCCTTGAGCGGTCACGGCTCGACCGTCACCTTGATGGCCTCGCCCTTGGCCACGATGTCGAAGACCGACATCACGTCGGAGAGCGGGACGTGCCGGGTGATCAGGTCCTTCACCGGCACCTGACCGGTGGAAATGTACTGCACGCGCGCTTGTTGTGGTCGGGCGAGGAGCCGTTGGCGCCGTGGATGTGCAGCTGGCGGTAGTGCACGAGGTTGGAGTCGCACCTGATGAAGGGGTCCGTCTTCGGCAGGCCGCCGAAGAACGAGATCCGGCCGTTGCGGGCGGCCATCGAGATCGCCTGCCTCCCGGGTGACGTTGGCGGGGGTGGCGGTGATGATCACGTCGGCGCCGCGGCCGCCGGTGAGCTTCATGACCTCGTCGACGACGTCGACCTCGGCCGCGTTGATGACGTGGTCTGGGGAGACAGCGTCGGCCGACATCTGCAGCCGCTCGGCGTTGACGTCGACCAGCACGACCTTGCCGACCTTGTGCACGCCGCGGGCGATGCGGATGTGCATGCAGCCGATCGGACCGGCGCCGAAGACAACGGTGAAGTCACCCTCCTCGATGCCCATCTGCTCCTGCGCATTGATGGCGCAGGCGAATGGCTCGGCGGCCGACGCTTCGTCGTACCCCACGTTGTCCGGGATCTTGTTCAGTCCGTCGACCTTGAGCACACGGGCGGGGACGATCATGAACTCGGCGAACCCACCGTCGTACTGGTAGCCGACGGACGTCTGGTTCTGGCAGACCTCCATCCAGCCCTTGCCGCACTCGTAGCAGTCACCGCACGGCACGGCCGCGATGCTCTGCACCCGGTCGCCGACACGGAAGTCGCCGACTGCGTTCTCCCCCGATCTCGACGATCTCGCCGGCGACCTCGTGGCCGAGCGTGGTCTCGCCGGTGATGTTGGGGTGGCCGTTCTTCTTGATCTTGACGTCGGTGCCGCAGGTCGAGCAATTCTTGACCTTGATCTTGATCTCGTCGGGCCCACAGACGGGCTCGGGTACGTCGACGAGGCGGACGTCTTCGGGGGCGTAGAAGCGCAGGGCGAGCATCTGGTGGGTCCTTCCGGAGAGGGCGGTCCCGCCACCGTAGCGGTCAGAACGGGGGTAAAGCCACACCCAATCACCCAGAAAGTCGGCCCGTTTGCTTGGCAACATGCCCGAATGTGAGGTTTACTGACGATCAGATGTGACCGAGGTCACCCAGATCTGGAGGAAGCGATGTCCACTCAGACGGCACCCCGCAGCGGTGCGCGGGTCCATGTACAGAAGTTCGGCACGTTCTTGTCCAACATGGTCATGCCCAACATCGGCGCGTTCATCGCGTGGGGCCTGATCACCGCCCTGTTCATCGAGGTGGGCTGGTTGCCCGAGCTCGGCATCGGCGACGGCGCCGACAGCTGGGTCGCGAAGATCGGTGGGTGGGGCGACTTCGCCGGCGGCGGCATCGTCGGCCCGATGATCACCTACCTGCTGCCGATCCTGATCGGCTACACCGGCGGCAAGATGATCTACGACACCCGCGGCGGCGTGGTCGGCGCGATCGCGACCATGGGCGTCATCGCCGGCACCGAGATCCCGATGTTCATGGGCGCCATGATCATGGGCCCGCTCGGCGGCTGGACCATGCAGAAGGTCGACTCCCTGTGGGACGGCAAGATCAAGCCCGGATTCGAGATGCTGGTCAACAACTTCTCGGCCGGCATCTGGGGCATGGGGCTGGCGGTGTTCGGCTTCTTCGGCATGAGCCCGATCGTGACGTGGGTCGCCGACCGGCTCGGAGAGGGCGTCGACTACCTCGTCGACAACGACCTGCTGCCGCTCACCTCGGTCATCATCGAACCTGCGAAGGTGCTCTTCCTCAACAACGCCATCAACCACGGCGTGCTCACCCCGCTCGGCACCAACGAGGCAGTCGAGGCCGGCAAGTCGGTGCTCTTCCTGCTCGAGGCCAACCCCGGTCCCGGTCTCGGCCTGCTGCTCGCCTACACCGTCTTCGGCAAGGGCCCGGCCAAGGCCTCGGCGCCCGGCGCCGCGATCATCCACTTCTTCGGCGGCATCCACGAGATCTACTTCCCCTACGTGCTGATGAAGCCCAAGCTGATCCTCGCCACGATGGCCGGCGGTATGACCGGCGTCTTCATCAACGTGCTCTTCGACGTCGGCCTGCGTGCCCCGGCCGCCCCGGGCTCCGTGTTCGCCGTCTACGCGCAGACCGCCAACGGCAGCTTCCTCGGCGTCACGCTCTCCATGCTCGGCGCCGCCACGGTCTCCTTCCCTGGTTGCGGGCTTCCTGCTCAAGACCGACAAGGCCATCGAGGCGGACGACCAGCTCGTCCACGCCACCGCCGACATGGAGGCGATGAAGGGCAAGAAGTCCTCGGTGTCCTCGATGCTCACCGGAGCGACGGCCGTGGGCGGCCCGATCGGCAGCGTCGTCTTCGCCTGCGACGCCGGCATGGGCTCCTCGGCGATGGGCGCCTCGGTGCTGCGCAAGAAGATCCGGGCAGCGGGGTACGGCGACGTGTCGGTCACCAACCAGTCGATCGCCAACCTCACCGACACCTATGACGTGGTCGTGACACACCGGGACCTCACCGACCGGGCGCGCCAGCGCACGGGCTCCGCGGTGCACGTCTCGGTCGACAACTTCATGGGGAGTCCGCGCTACGACGAGATCGTCGAGCTGGTGCAGCAGCGCAACGCCGGAGGGGGTTCTGCGGTCGAGGAGGCTGACGACGAGGGTGTCGACAGCGACGTGCTCCGCGACGACGCGATCGTGCTCAGCGGAACCGCGTCCTCTCGTGACGAGGCGATCACCGAGGCGGGTCGGCTGCTCGTCGCCAGCGGTGCGGTCGAGGAGTCCTACGTCGACGCGATGCACGAGCGCGAGCAGTCCGTGTCCACGCACATGGGCAACCTGCTGGCGATCCCGCACGGCACCAACGAGGCGAAGTCGCTGATCCGGCACACCGCGATCTCGTTCGTCCGCTATCCCGGCGGCCTCGACTGGAACGGCAAGCCGG
This sequence comes from Nocardioides sp. B-3, assembly GCF_024703895.1. Taxonomy (GTDB): domain Bacteria; phylum Actinomycetota; class Actinomycetes; order Propionibacteriales; family Nocardioidaceae; genus Nocardioides. Next base: position 188,892 of record NZ_CP087968.1, on the reverse strand, counting down.
CCGAGTTCGTCGTCGGCATCGCCGGAGGCGGGCAACGACCACCCGGCCCTGTTGCAGAAGCTGGCCGGTGTGTTCGTCGATGCCGAGCAGGTAGAGCGGTTGCGCCGGGCGACGTCCACCGCCGACATCCGTGCGGTGCTGGGTGGGGTGAAGGTCTGACGCACGCCCTCCATACTCCGTGACGAACGGACCCTCGGATCTCGCGATCGGGGGTCCGTTTGTCACGGAGTATCTCCGCTCAGCCGGAGACGGTGACCGGCACTCCGGTGAGGGCCGCGTTGCCGGAGACGTCGAGACGCTCGGGGTCGGTCAGGTCGTTGATCGAGACCCCGGGCACCCCGGCGGCCTTCGTCATGCCGGTGTTGCGGGCGTGGCCATAGCCGTGGGGGAGGCTGACGACGCCCGGCATCATGTCGTCGGTCGCGGCGACCTCGACGCGCACCTTGCCCACCCTTGAGGTGACCGTGACGACGGCGCCGTCCTCGAGCGATCTGGTCGCCGGGTCGGACGGGTGCATGAAGAGCTGGTGCCCGGCCTTGCCCCGGGTGAGTCGCTCGGTGTTGTGCATCCGGGAGTTGTTGTCCTGCTTGTGCCGGCGGCCGATGAGCAGCAGCTCGCCATCGGCGGGCAGGTCGACCTTGGCCAGTCGCTCGAGATCGGCGAGCACGAGGGCCGGGGCGAGGACCATCCGGTGGTCGCGTGTCTGCAGTCGACCGGGGAGCAGGTCGGGACGCAGGGCCCCCATGTCGATCCCGGACGGGTTCGCCCTGAGCTTCCGCAGTGTCACGCCCGTGCGACCCCGCGCCAGCAGGAGTCCGATCAGCCGAGTCGGGCTGAGGGACATCCGAGCGCGAATCCTGAGCTGAGTCCTGAGCGACGGCTTCTGGTGCAGCTTGCCGATCGTTGCCAGCGCGACGTCGCGGTAGATCTGCCAGTCGTGGCGCGCGCCGGCATCCTTCTCGAAGACCGCCGGCGTGAAGCGGGCGGTGTTGCGTACGCCGAAGGTCTGGAAGATCAGGTCGTAGTGGTCGCGCTCAAGTGCACCCGTGGGCGGCAGGATCACGTCGGCGTGCCGGGTCGTCTCGTTGAGGTAGATGTCCACGGCCGCCATGAAATCGAGGCCTTCCAGCGCCTCGTCGAGACGGGCGCCGTCGGGCGTTGACAGCACGGGGTTGCCGGACAAGGTCAGCATGGTCCGGATCTGGCCCGGACCGGGGGTGCTGATCTCCTCGCGCAGAGCCGACACCGGCAGCTCACCGGCGGTCTCGGGGAGCCCGCGGACCCGCGACTGCCGGGCGTTGTGGTGACCCCGGCCGATCAGACCGGTGCCGACCACGTCGATGGCGGGGGAGGTGAACATCGCGCCCCCGACGGAGTCGAGGTTGCCGGTGACTATGTTGAGAAGGTTGACCGCCCACTGGCACACGGAGCCGAACTCGTGCGTCGAGACGCCGATCCGGCCGTAGGCGACCCCGCCCTCCGCGGTCGCGAGCTCGAGGGCGATCCGCTCGATCTCGGCGGCCGGGACCCCGCTCATCTGCTCCGCGAGGGCGGGAGTGAAGTGCGCGACCGCGGACTCGACGTCGGCCAGCCCGTCGGCGTACGACGGAGCGGCGGCGAGACCGTCGGCGAAGAGGATGTTGAGCATCGCCAGCAGGACCCACGCGTCGGTGCCCGGTCGGATGAAGTGGTGCTCGTTGGCGACCTTGGCGGTCTCTGTACGGCGAGGGTCGAAGACGACCATGTGCCCGCCGCGTCGCTTCAGCTCGCGCAGCCGGGTCGGGAAGTCGGGAACGGTCATCAGCGAGCCGTTGGACGCCATGGGGTTGGCGCCGAAGACGAGGAAGTAGCTGGTGCGGTCGATGTCCGGGATCGGCAGCAACAGCTGGTGGCCGAACATCAGGTGGGCGAGCAGCTGGTGGGGGAGCTGGTCGACGGAGGTGGCGCTGAAGGTGTTCTTCGTGCGCAGCGCCTTGACCAGTCCGATGCCGTGGGTCATCGAGCCGAGGCTGTGCACGTTGGGGTTGCCGAGGTAGATGCCGATCGCGTCACGGCCGTGCTCGTTGATGGTCGCGGCGAGGTTGCTGGCGACGAGGTCGATCGCCTCGGGCCAGTCGATCTCGCTCCGAGTGTCCGTCGCACGATTGCGGCGTACGGGCCGGCGCAAGCGATCGGGGTCGGCGTGGATGTCGGCGATCGCGACGCCCTTGGGGCAGATGTGCCCGCGCGACAGTGGGTCGTCCGGGTTGCCCTTCACGCCCGTGACCGCGCCGTCCTCGATGGTGAGCACCGGGCCGCAGATGGCCTCGCACAGGTTGCAGACGCCGATCTTCTGCGTCGTCTTCTCTGCTGACATCTGCGGATCATCACACGCCGACACGCCTTCGGAAGTGCGTTGTCGACGGTAGTGCGCATTACGCACTACTCTTCACCGCATGGACAACACACAGCTCCTCAAGGGAGTGCTCGACCTCGCGGTGCTCGCGGTGGTCGATGACGAGGACGGCTACGGCTACGACGTCGTGCGCCGCCTGCGCGCCGGTGGCCTCGACGACGTCGGGGACGCATCGGTCTACGGCACGCTTCGCCGGTTGTACGCCGCCGGGTCGCTGACCTCCTACGTCGTGCCGTCGGAGAGCGGACCGCACCGCAAGTACTACGGCATCACGCCGGCCGGCCGCGACCAGCTCAAGACCCAGCGCGACGACTGGGCCCAGTTCTCCACCACCGTCACCAACCTGCTGCAGGGGGCATCAGCATGAACGACACCATCGGACTCACGCCCGAGGTCGACGCTTTCGTCGCCGCCGTGCGCGCTTCGCCGACCTCGACCTCGACGAGCGCGAGGACCTGCTCGACGGCCTCGAGGCCGACACCGCCGACCTCGTCGCCGAGCGCGGCCCCGAGGCGCTCGGGGATCCCGATGCGTACGCCGCAGAGCTCCGCTCGGCCGCCGGTCTCGAGCCCAGCGTCAGCCGGAGGCAGTGGTCGACGAAGACTCCCGCCGCCTTGCTCGACCGCGTCGGCGAGCAGTGGGGCCGGCTGCTCGACAAGGTCCCGGGCGACGTCGGCGCAGCCGTGCGAGCCGCACGCCCCGCGTGGTGGGTGTTCCGTGCCCGGCTCGCGGTGATGTGGTTCAACTACACGTTCGCCCGGTGGTCACTCGAGCCCGACGTGCCGTGGCTGCCGACGCCGTCCTCGGGCGCTGGGGCTGCTGATCTTCGCGGCGGCATCGATCGTCAGCATCCAGATCGGTCGCGGGAAGCTGTGGCCCGGCAAGCCGGGACTTTTGGCGCGACTCGTCCTGCTCGCCCTGAACCTCTTCGCGCTGGCCGTCACGTTCGACACGCTCCAGCACGTCCAGTACTCGATCCGGGGCGACATGGTCGAGAGGCTCGGCTACAACGATGGGCCTCCGACGACCCCGGGGCTCACCTTCAACGGCCAGCCCGTGACCAACGTCTATCCGTTCGACGCGGCCGGCAATCCGCTCGTGGGCGTGCAGCTGGTCGATGACGAGGGGCGACGGCTGAAGATCGATCCTGACTACGCGTACATCGACAACGGGGAGCGAGTGCTGGCTCCGTGGCTCAACGGGCGCACGGAGCTGTACAGCGTGTTCCCGCTCCCTGCAGCGGGAGTGGGACGACATGGCCCCGGGAGGCAGTGGGCGAGCCGACCCTGCAGTCGCCGCCGTTCGCCGTGCTCCCGCCGGTGACGCTGGACGGCGTGACACCGACGGAGACGGTTCCGCCCGCGGCTGAGAAGCCCGACCGCAAGCCCGTCGAGAGGAAGAAGCCTCGACGCTAGGGGCGACCGTGCGACAAGAGCAAGGAGATCGGCGCACCCAGCAGCACCTGCGGCACGCCGGCCAAAGCGAAGGCCCGGTCCGTGGCCGCGACCTCTAGCGTCTCCGCCGACGGCACGGCCGTCGTCGTGGGTGGCGTCGCCGAGCTCAAGTCGGTTGCCAAGACGAAGGCCTACCTCGCGGGCTACAAGAAGTACGTCAAGGCGTGCGCGAGCTACGCCGACCCCACCACCGGCGCCACCATCACGATGAAGCTGACCGCGGCTCCGAAGCTCGGGCAGGCGGCCCCGGCGTTCGTGCAGGAGACGACCATCATGGGCTACACCAGCCACTCCTCGACCGTGCTGATCCGGGACGGAAAGCGGATCGGCAACGTCGTCGCCATCGACGACGCGCCGGTCGTGGCGGCCAGCGTCATGAAGCTCGCGAAGGTCACCGCCAAGAAGATGAAGTGACCTGAAGGGTCTCTACCCCTGCGGGGAGGCGCTGGGCAGTGAGGTGGTGAACGCTTCCGACAGGGGCGCCGTGCAGCTCGCCGGCGCCCGGACGAAGGAGGCAACATCATGGGTTACGGACTTGGCGTCTTCCTGCTTGCGCTGGGGCTGATCCTTGCCTTCGCGGTGCAGGACATGATCAACGCGGTCGACCTGACGGTGGTCGGCTACATCCTCTGCCCGGCCGGCGTGCTCGTGATCGTGCTGACCGCCGTGCAGCTCAACGCGCGACGCCGTACCACCACGACGGCCACCACGACGGACGCCCGGGGGCGTCAGGCGACCACCGAGCGGCGTTCCGAATCTGACCCGCCGCCGCCCGCGATCTGATCGCAGCCGACGTGCCTGAGTGCCCGGGTCCCAGCGTTTTGGGGCCCGGGCGCTGCGTTGTTAGTCTTCTCAGGTTGCCCACTTCGGTGGGACTTGCCGTCTGAACGGCCGCGGATCGAGAGAGCCCCGGACAACCTGTCCGGAGCGCCGCGCAACGAGACCCGAGAGGAGCCCCGCATGTCGATCGGTACTGACGCGGAGACCAAGAAGAAGATCATCGCCGAATACGGTCTCACCGAGGGTGACTCCGGTTCCCCTGAGGTGCAGATCGCGCTGGCGAGCTACCGCATCGCTCACCTCACCGAGCACCTCAAGATGCACAAGAAGGACCACCACAGCCGTCGTGGCCTGCTGCTCCCGGTGGGCAAGCGCCGTCGTCTGCTCAACTACCTGCAGAAGACCGAGATCGAGCGCTACCGCTCGATCGTGGAGCGCCTCGGCCTCCGACGCTGACGTCTTGAGGAGCGGTTCCCCGGTCGGGGAGCCGCTTCTCAGCATTTCGGCCCCCAGCCGATAGGCTCGGAGTCGAACCAACTCAACTGAACACTCCAGATCCAGGGAGCGACCCGCCTCGCCCGGCTCGGTCCTCGGTAGTGGCCTTCAGGTGAACGCACCTGCGGGCCTCGATCGAAGACCGGCACTCACATGAGCGGCGTCGCGGATCGCTCCGCGAAGAGAAAGGGAACCCCTTTGAACGAGGGCCCCGTCATTTCCGCCGTCGAGACCGTTCTCGACAATGGCAAGTTCGGCAAGCGCACCATCAAGTTCGAGACCGGCCTGCTGGCCCGTCAGGCCGCCGGCTCCGTCACGGCCTACATCGACGACGAGACCATGCTGCTCTCGGCGACGACCGCCGGCAAGACGCCGAAGGACCACTTCGACTTCTTCCCCCTCACGATCGACGTCGAGGAGCGGATGTACGCCGTGGGCCAGATCCCCGGCTCCTTCTTCCGTTCCGAGGGTCGTCCGGGCGAGGACGCGATCCTCACCTGCCGCCTGATCGACCGGCCGCTGCGCCCGACCTTCAAGAAGGGTCTGCGCAACGAGGTCCGAGTCGTCATCACCGTGATGGCGCTCGACCCCGACATGCCCTACGACGTGCTGGCGATCAACGCCGCGTCGCTGTCCACCCAGCTCTCCGGCCTGCCGTTCTCCGGGCCCGGTCGGCGGCGTCCGTGTGGCCCTCATCGAGGGCCAGTGGGTTGCCTTCCCGACGCACTCGCAGCTCGACGACGCCGTCTTCGACATGGTCGTCGCGGGTCGCGTGACCGAGACCGGTGACGTCGCGATCATGATGGTCGAGGCCGAGGCCACCGAGAAGGTCATCGAGCTCGTCGCCGGCGGCCAGAAGGCCCCGACCGAGGAGGTCGTGGCCAGCGGCCTCGACGCCGCGAAGCCCTTCATCAAGCAGCTCATCGAGGCCCGTGCCGAGCTCGCCAAGGAGTCGGCCAAGCCGGTCCGAGAGTTCCCGATCTTCCTCGACTACGAGGACGATGTCTACGCCGCCGTCGAGGCTGCCGTTTCGGCCCCCACCGCCGAGGCGCTCACCATTGCCGACAAGCTGGAGCGCGAGGCCAAGCTCGACGCCATCAAGGCCGAGCTCCTCGAGTCCGTCGGCCCGCAGTTCGAGGGTCGTGAGAAGGAGATCGGCGCTGCGTTCCGCTCGCTGAACAAGTCCCTCATGCGCCAGCGCGTGCTGCGCGACAAGATCCGCATGGACGGGCGCGGCCCGGCCGACATCCGTCCGCTGCACTCCGAGGTCGGCGTGATCCCGCGCGTCCACGGTTCGGCCCTGTTCGAGCGTGGCGAGACCCAGATCCCGGGCGTCACCACCCTCAACATGCTCAAGCTGGAGCAGCAGCTCGACACGCTGTCGCCGGAGAAGAACCGCCGCTACATGCACAAGTACGTCTTCCCGCCGTTCTCCACCGGCGAGACCGGACGCGTGGGTTCGCCCAAGCGCCGCGAGGTCGGCCACGGTGCGCTCGCGCGCCGCGCCATCCTGCCCGTGCTCCCCGACGCGTGAGGAGTTCCCCTACGCGATCCGTCAGCTCTCCGAGGCGATGGGCTCCAACGGCTCCACCTCGATGGGCTCGGTCTGCGCGTCCACCCTGTCGCTGCTGCAGGCCGGTGTGCCCCTCAAGGCCTCCGTCGCCGGCATCGCGATGGGTCTCATCTCCGACGAGGTCGACGGCCAGACGGAGTACGTCGCACTGACGGACATCCTCGGTGCCGAGGACGCCTTCGGCGACATGGACTTCAAGGTCGCCGGCACGCGGGAGTTCATCACCGCGTTGCAGCTCGACACCAAGCTCGACGGCATCCCGGCCGAGGTCCTCGCTTCGGCGCTGACCCGGAGCCAAGGGCGCCCGTCTGGCGATCCTCGACGTCATGGCCGAGGCCATCGACGCCCCCGAGGAGATGTCGGTCCACGCCCCGCGGATCATCACGATCAAGGTCCCCGTGGACAAGATCGGTGAGGTCATCGGGCCGAAGGGCAAGATCATCAACCAGATCCCGGGACGACACGGGCGCGACCCTGTCGATCGAGGACGACGGCACGGTCTACATCGGCGCGACCAACGGTGAGGCTGCCCGGGCCGCCAAGGACGCCGTCAACGCGATCGCCAACCCGACCATGCCCGAGGTCGGCGAGCGCTACCTCGGCACGGTCGTCAAGACGACCAACTTCGGTGCGTTCATCTCGCTGATGCCCGGCAAGGACGGACTGCTGCACATCAGCAAGCTCCGCGCCCCGGCCGGCGGCAAGCGCGTCGACGCCGTCGAGGACGTCCTGTCCGTCGGTCAGAAGATCCGTGTCGCCATCGGCGAGATCGACGACCGCGGCAAGCTGTCGCTGGTCCCGGTCGTCGAGGAAGGCGCCGACGACGCTGCCGAGGCCGAGGTCACCGAGCTCGTCGAGGCGACTGACGCCGAGTGACCACCAGCTCCACCCCGACCGACCGGTCAGCAGCCCCGCGCTGCTGGCCGGTCGGCCGTTCCCCAGAAGATCGGTTCCACGCGCACGATCCACACCGTCAAGGACGCCGACGGACAGGTGACGTCGCGTGTGCGCTGTACGATCCTGCCCGGCGGCCTGCGCGTCGTCACCGAGCAGATGGTCGGTGCCCGCTCCGCGAGCATCGGTGTGTGGGTCAACGTCGGCTCGCGCGACGAGACCCCGGCGCTGCACGGCTGCTCGCACTTCCTCGAGCACCTGCTCTTCAAGGGCACCCGCGAGCGCTCCGCGCTCGACATCTCGGTCGCGCTCGACGCGGTCGGTGGCGAGTTCAACGCGTTCACCGCGAAGGAGTACACCTGCTTCCACGCGCGTCCTCGACGAGGACCTGCCGCTGGCGGTGGACGTGCTCGGCGACATGATCACCAACTCACTGATCACCTCCGACGACGTCGAGGCCGAGCGTGACGTGATCCTCGACGAGATCGCGATGCACGACGACGACCCCGATGACGTCGTCCACAACCTCTTCGCCCACCGGGCCTTCGGGGACTCGCCGCTGGGCCGCCCGATCGCGGGCACGGTCGACTCCATCACCTCGATGACCCGCGAGCAGGTGGTGCGGTTCTACCGCCGCCACTACCGCGCGGACAACATCGTGATCTCCGTCGCCGGCAACCTCGACCACGCGAAGGTCGTTCGCGACGTACGCCGCGCGTTCGGCCGCCAAGGGTTCCTGGACGCCGCGTCGACGCCGGTCGGGCCACGCAACACCACCAAGGCCCGCGCCGTCTCGCCGGGGGAGTCGCACACCACGCGCCCCTTCGAGCAGGTCAACGTCGTGCTCGGGATGAAGGGGCTGACCCGCACCGACGAGCGCCGCTACGCCCTCGGCGTGCTCAACACGGCTCTGGGCGGCGGCACCTCGTCACGGCTCTTCCGGGAGGTCCGTGAGCACCGTGGGCTGGCCTACTCCGTCTACTCCTTCGCCTCGCACCACGCCGACGCCGGACTCGTCGGGGTCTCGGTCGGCTGCCTGCCCGGCAAGCTCGACGACGTGCTCGCTACCGTCCGCGCCGAGCTGGCCAAGGTCGCCGCCGAGGGCATCACCGCCGACGAGCTCGAGCGCGGCAAGGGCCAGCTCCGCGGCGGGCTCGTGCTCGGGCTCGAGGACTCCGGCTCACGGATGTCGCGCCTCGGGAAGGCGGAGCTGGTCTACGACGAGTTCCTGTCCATCGACGACGTGATCGCGCGGATCAACGCCGTCACGCTCGAGGAGGTCCGCTCCGTGGCCGCCGCGCTCTTCGCGCAACCGGAGATCCCGGCGATCGTCGGGCCGACCGGCTGACGTCCGCGCCTAGGCCCTGCGTAACTGGCGGCGCCCGACAGGTCGTCTCAAGCGGGCTACGGAACTGGCGGCGCTCGACATGTGGCTCCCGGGGGCTGCGGAACTGGCGGCGCCCGACATGTGGCTCCCGGGGGCTGCGGAACTGGCGGCGCCCGACATGTGAATCAGCGAAGCGTATGTCGGCGCCCGCCAGTTGATCGGTGACCGCTGAGGCGGTTGGTCGTGATGTCGTACGCCGCCAGTTGACGGTGCCCACGGATTCGACTGCTCGTGATCTCGTACGCCGCAACCCCCGGCGCGTCAGGTGGATGCGTCCGCGAGCCGTCCACAGGTAAGACACTCGAGCGGTTCTCCACAGCTCCTGCCGCAGAACAGCTCTCGTCGTCGGTGCTGCTCCCGACGCTCGTGGCATGACCGATCCAGCTGCAAATGTTGTCCGCGGATGCCCCCGTCGAGTGTGCTTCCAGCCTGTCACGAGAGGCATTCATCGTCGACGCCTCGACGGGGGCGAGTCCGAGGATGAATGGCTTGCGGACTTGGCTGGTTGGCAACTGTTGTTGACCAACCATGGCTGCTTCAGTGCCCTCACTGCGGCCGGGATCCGTGGCTGGATGTTGCCCCCGTTGCCGGAGGACACGCCCGTTTTCGTCGCGATGCAGCTGGACGACCCGAGGCCGCTGAGGTTGGGGATCCGCACGAGCAGACATCCGAGCCCGATACCGCATGACGAAGTGTCAGGGCTTCGGTGCGCTACCCCGGCGGAGGTGATCCCGGCCTGCGCGAGGTGGCTCTCGTTTCTCGATCTCGTCGTGCTGATCGACAGCGCACTCCACCGGGGGGATGTCACCCTGAAGCAGTTGGTGGCCGCCTGCACTCCCGGCCGGCGAGGTCGTAGAGCCCTGCTGGCCGCTCTGCCCCGGGCAGACGGCAGGGCCGAGTCGCCGTGGGAGACGTTGCTCAGGATCTTGCACGTCGTGATCGGTATCGCCGTCGAACCCCGTGTAGAGGTCTACGACAAGGACGGCGAGCTCATCGCCCGAGTCGACCTTCTGGTGACGGGCACCAAGTCGGCGCCCGAGTTCGATGGAGGACACCACCGAGAGCCCGATCAGCACCGAGACGATCTGCGACGAGAGCGGCGTCTGGACCTTGAGGGGTACGTGCGACGTGGCTACACAGCATCTGACGTCGTGCAGAGACCACTCGGTGTACTCCGCGATGCTGACCACTCGGTCGGCAGAGAACACGATCCGGCGCGGATCCGTCCCCCGGTTGGCGATGCTGCGTCAGTCGCTCTACACGCCGGCCGGTAGGGCAGCCTTCCTGAAACGAGTCGCGGTCCGCCCGTCAACTGGCGGGGGGCGACAGTGAGATCGGCAAGAAGGATGTCTGGCGCCGCCAGTTGCGTCGCGGCCCCGAGCGACGTTGTCGTCCGCCGCCAGTTGCGCAGGAAATCAGCGCCGAACGGCGTCTGACGTACGCCGAAGGCGACTGAGCGATGCATGGCGAGCAGGCGATCGGTCCTCGCAAGCTCGGGCCGGGTCGCCTTCTCACCTGCGTCCGATGATCCCGATCACGGCGGGGGCCTTCTGCTCGACCACAGACACCCGGAAGCCGCCGCGCAGCAGGGCCTCGGAGGTCTTCTTGACGATGTTCGGGACGAGCTCGGGCCGGTTGGCCTCGTAGAAGAAGTAGACCGCGCCACCGGGGACGACGCGCTCGTGCAGCAGGGCGATCTCGTCGTCGCAGCGGCGGACCCAGAAGAGGTTGACGTTGAACGCGAACACCTTGTTGAGGCGCTTGACCGGGACGCGGAGCGTGGCGAGGTCGATCTGGCGCACGACGAGGCGCCCGGCGTCGACGTACTTCTGGTTGCGGCGCTTGGTCCGGTCGACACCCGACTCGGAACGGTCGATCGCGAACAGCTTGCCGCTCTCGAGCTTGCCGCAGATCAGCTCCGCACCAGCGCCCGGTCCGCACCCGATTTCGAGGACCCGGTCACTGGGCTGGACATCCATGAGCTCCACGGCCCAACGGATGCGCGGCGGGATTGTCTGCACTGGCATGGTCACAGCCTGCCACTTCCGGGTTCACCCGTCAGGCACCGCCACCCGGCGAGCAGTCATCGCAGTAGGTTGAGCGTGTGAATGAAGAGTTCAAGGTCGGTGTCCCGGGTGCCCGCGGCAAGGTCGGCGCCGAGATCTGTCGGGCGGTCGAGGCCGCCCCCGATCTCGCCCCCGGTGGCGCAGATCGACGCAGGCGACGACATCGGCGAGCTCGTTGCCAGCGGCGCCCGTGCGGTGGTCGACTTCACCCACCCGGACGTGGTGATGGCCAACCTCGGATTCTGCATCGAGCACGGCATCCACGCCGTGGTCGGGACCACCGGGTTCGACGACGACCGGCTGGCGCAGCTCCGGAGCCAGCTCGAGCGGAGCCCCGAGACCGGCGTCCTCATCGCGCCCAACTTCTCCATCGGCGCGATCCTGATGATGCGCTTCGCCGCCCGGGCGGCGCCGTTCTTCGAGTCCGTCGAGGTCGTCGAGCTGCACCACCCGGACAAGGCCGACGCTCCGAGCGGTACGGCGCGGCGTACCGCCGAACTCATCGCCGAGGCTCGCCGGGCCGCCGGGAGCGCGCCGATGCCCGACGCCACGTCGACCGGGCTCGACGGTGCGCGCGGTGCCGACGTCGACGGCGTGCGCGTGCACGGGCTGCGCGTGCGCGGACTGGTGGCGCACCGGGAGGTCATCCTCGGCGGCGTGGGGGAGACCCTGACGATCCGCCACGACTCGCTGGACCGTGCGTCCTTCTCGCCCGGTGTCCTGACCGGCCTGCGCGAGATCGCGGGCCACCCCGGCCTCACGGTCGGGCTCGAGCACTTCCTGCCGCTGGACTGAAACCGGGTCAGACGAGCCGGATCAGCGCGGCCACGACCGCCGCGCCGATCACGACGACGAGGAACGGCGCGCGCAGCAGCAGCGCCACCACCGCGAACCCCGGGCCGGCCGTGCGGGCGTCGACCGTCAACGACGGACCGTCCGACCACACCTGTACGGCGATGAGCGCCGCGAGCAGCGCGACCGGGATGAAGTCAGCGATCCGCTCCACCACCGGGTTGCCCAGCACTCGCGTGGGCAGCGAGAGCCCGGCGAGCTTGAGGGCGTAGCAGCCGAGGGCGGCGACGACGATCGCGAGCCACATCAGGAGCGCTCCCGGGGCCGCGTGAGGGCGCCGGCCAGCAGGGCCACGCCGCCGGCGGCCAGCACGGGCACGCCGGCCGCCGTGAAGGGCACCGGGCCGAGCGCGACCGCCGTGGCGAGGACCGCGACGACCGGGTTGCGCCGGTCCGAGAGTCGCGGCCACAGCAGGGCCGGGAACGCCGCCCCGACCGCTGCGTCGAGCCCGAACGTGCGGGGGTCACCCATCGCCGTACCAGCCGGGGCGCCGGCCGTGGTGGCGGCGTTCCAGAGGACGAAGACGGCGAGTCCGGTGCTGAGGAAGCCGATGCGCGCGGCCGGGGTTGACCCGCGGTTGACCGCCATCGCGGTGGACTCGTCGATCAGGATCTGGGCGGCGGCGACCCGTCGGAGCCCGGACCACTGGAGCAGCGGCGCCATTCGCAGGCCGTAGAGGGTGTTGCGGGTGCCGAGGAGGATGGCGGTCATCGCGCCACTCAGGGGCGCGCCGCCTGCCGCGATCACGCCCACGAACGCGAACTGCGACGCGCCGGTGAAGACGAGCAACGACAGCGCGCACGTCTGGAGGACGCTCAAACCGGCCGTCACGGCGACCGCCCCGAAGGAGATGCCGTAGGTGCCGGTCGCGATCCCCGACCGCGATGCCGTCGCGGATGATCCCCGATCGTTCGGAGGTCGGCAGGGGAGCCGGCATCAGCCGATCGCGGTGTGCAGGCGGACCTGCTTGACAGTGGTTGTCCCGGTGCCGTCGAGGTCGAGCTCGCGATGCGCTCCGTCGGGCGCCCAGCCGGCCTCGGTCAGGAAGCCCCGGTGCGCGTCGTCGGTCGCGATCACCCACGTCACCGCCCGGCTGAACCGGTCGGCGGCCAGCGTGTCGACCGCAGCCCGGAGCAGGCGCGAACCATGCCCCTTGCCGCGCTCCTCGGGATCGAGCGTGAGCTCACTGAGCTCGCCGTCGGTGATCGGGTCGGCGTCGGGGTCGGACGCAGGCCCGGTGAGCGCGAAGCCGGTCACCCGGTTGCGCTCGAGCGCGACCAGCACCCTGTTGCGGGCGTCCGCGGGCTTGCCCAGCGAGCCGCGCCGGGCCTCCGCGACCGGCTCGGGGTCCGAGGGCAGCGCCTCCGCGGGGACGACATCGGCGTACAACACACGCCGGGCACGGACCCGGACGGCAGCGATGGCGTCGGCGTCGTCGGCCCATGCGATGCGCACGGAGACGTCGGCAGTGGGATTCATGCGGCCATCCTCACACCCGGTGCCCGGCCCGGGTGGATCGCACCCGCGATGGACGCGACCGGGCCGGCCACGACCGCCAGCGCCCAGCCGTCGCGCACGGTGTCGCCGAAGGCGACCACGCCGACGACGGCGGGGATGCAGGTCTGCATGACGATCAGCGGGGCGGTGGACGACGCCACGTCGGTACGGCGGGCGCGACCGAGTAGAGCCAGAACGCGACCAGCCCCGGGGCGGACACGACGGCCAGCGCCAGCAGCGAGAAGAGCACGTCGGCGGCGGAGAGCCCCCGGGTGGTGACCGCGGATCCGGCGTAGCCGAGGCCCGACCACGCGCCCAGCACGCCCGCACCGCCGAGGAGGGCCGGTCGGGCGCCGAGGAACAGCACCAGCAGCCAGAGGGCACCCACGCCGACCAGCGTCGCCGTCGAGGTGGTGTGCTCGACCCCGCCGGCTCCGGCGGCCACCAGCACCAGCCCGCAGATCACCGCCACCACGGCCAGCCAGCGGCTCGGGTCCGAGCCGCTCGTGCAGCCAGATCATGGAGACGACCGCGGTCACCGGCAGCGACAGCGAGATCGACGCCCTGGGCGAGGTAGAGGGGGAGCAGGTAGAGCGCGACGGCGTGCAGGGCGAAGCCAGCGAGGTAGGCGCCGACCACGGCGAGCAGCGGCCACGAGCGCAGGGCAGCGCGCACGAAGCCGAGCAGGCCGAGTTCGCCGTCCGGCAGGGCACGCATGGCGCGCGCCCGGAGGACCGCGGCGACGCCGAAGAGCCCCGCCGAGGCCAGTGCGCTGGCGAGTCCGAGGATCACGGGCGGATCAGCTGGGTGCTCAGCGGTAGTGCTCGGGCAGGGTCTGCCCGATCTTGACCTGCGCCTTCGGCATCCGCATGAACTTCATCTGCAGGGCCCGCATGATGGCGTAGTAGGTCGTGCCCCCGGTGGGCTCGTCGGGGAAGCGTCGCGCCAGCTCGCGTCGCAGCCGGAAGCGCAGCAGGAGGATGTCGAAGGCGACGAGGAGCACGGTCCCGAGCAGGACGGTGTTGCCGACCCCGACGAGGTAGGTGTTGCCGGAGTAGCCCAGCACCAGCGTGACGATCAGCAGCGGCACCATCAGCTCGACGAAGGAGAAGCGCGAGTCGACGAAGTCACGGATGAATCGGCGTACGGGCCCCTTGTCGCGGGCGAGCATGTAGCGCTCGTCGCCGGCTTTCATCCCGGCGCGGACGACCTTGCTCGACTCGGACTTGGCCCCCGCTGGGCGAGCATCTGCTCCTTGCGGGTCCGCGGCACCTTGGCGCGTGCCTTCGCGGCGGCCTCGGCCTCCTTGCGGCTCGGCGTCGGGCGGCCCTTCCCGTCGGGCTTGTCGACGGCGGGAGAGGTGGAAGTGGTGTCCTGCGACTTGCTACGACCGAACAACGGGGGCCTCATGAGATCGGGTGACGTGAACCTTCAGCCTACCGGCGCCTACCTCTGGCTTTGGGTTTGGTCCTAGGGTGAAGGCAGTACCCCGAGGGCGACACAGGAGAGAACATCCCCATGAGTGTGATGCAGCGCTTGAGTCTGATCTTCCGATCCAAGGCCAACAAGGCCCTCGACCGCGCCGAGGACCCGCGCGAGACCCCGGACTACAGCTACCAGCGCCAGCTGGAGCTGCTGAGCAAGGTGCGCCGCGGTGTTGCCGACGTCGCGACGAGCCGCAAGCGCGTTGAGCTGCAGATCAAGCAGCTCGAGACGCAGTCGGCCAAGCTGCAGGGCCGGGCCGAGAAGGCCATCGCGGCCGACCGCGAGGACCTCGCCCGCGAGGCGCTGACCCGCAAGTCGGGTCTCACCACGCAGATCCGGGACCTCCGGGTCCAGCACGACAACCTCCGGGGTGAGGAGGAGAAGCTCGTCCTCGCCCAGCAGCGGCTGCAGACGAAGGTCGAGTCCTTCCGCACCCGCAAGGAGACGATCAAGGCCAACTACACCGCGGCCGAGGCGCAGACGCGCATCGGCGAGGCGATGTCGGGCATCGGCGAGGAGATGGGCGACGTCGGTCTCGCCATCCAGCGCGCCGAGGACAAGACGGCGCAGATGCAGGCGCGTGCCGGCGCCATCGACGAGCTGATCGCCTCGGGTGCGCTCGACGACGCCTCCTCGCTCAACGCGGGCGACGACATCGCCCGCGAGCTCGACTCCCTCAGCTCGACGTCCGACGTCGAGTCGGAGCTGGCGCGGCTCAAGGCGGGCAGCAAGCCGCAGGCCATCGAGTCCGGCAACGGCGACATCCTCACGCCCGAGGAGCAGGCCATCCAGCGCGAGATCAGCGAAGGCGGCCCGGCATGATCGTCCGGATCCTCGGTGAGGGGCAGTACGACGTCCCCGATCACGCCCTCGACGCCCTCAACGGACTCGACACCCAGATCGAGCGCGCGATCGAGCACGGCGACGAGGAGATGTTCCGTACGGCGCTGGCGGGACTGCTGGCAGGTGTGCGGTCCAACGGCACGCACCACCCCGAGGACAGCCTCGACGAGTCCGACCTGATCCTGCCGCCCGGTGACGCGACGATCGACGAGGTGCGCGAGCTGCTGGGCGACGACGGCCTCATCCCCGGCTGACCCAGCCGTGGCGCATTCGCGTTTCATCAAGGACGCCGGGCTGACTGCCCGGATGACGCTGGTCATGTTCCTGCTCGGCGCGCTGTTCGTGGCGTTGATCGTGGGCCTGATGTTCGCGGTCGAGGGCCCCTTCGTGGTCCTCATCGGCCCGGCCGGCATCGCGATGGTCTTCTGGCAGTGGTGGTCCTCCGACAAGGTCGCCATGAAGGCGATGCGCGCCCGCGAGGTCACCCCCGAGGAGGCGCCCGAGCTGCACGGCATGATCGACCGGCTCTGCGCCCCGGCCGACATGCCCAAGCCCCGGGTCGGGATCGCCGACATGGACCTGCCCAACGCGTTCGCCACGGGACGTTCGCCCGACCGGTCCGTCGTCTGCGTGACCACCGGCATCCTGCAGCTCCTCGACGCCGAGGAGCTCGAGGCGGTGCTCGCGCACGAGCTGAGCCACGTCGCGCATCGCGACGTGCTGGTCATGACGTTCGCGTCGTCGGCCGGCATCCTCGCCGGCATGCTCACCCGTGGCGCCCAGTTCACCGGGCTGTCGCGCGGTCGCGGCAACAACGGAGGCCTCCCGGCCGTGCTGATCGCGGTGGTCGTCAGCCTCGTCGTCTACGCCGTCAGCTTCCTGCTGCTCCGCCTGCTCTCGCTACCGCGAGCTGTGCGCGGACCGCTCGGGTGCCTACCTCACCATGAAGCCGCAGGCCCTCGCGTCGGCCCTGACGAAGATCTCCGGGGGAGCGGGGGCCATTCCGCAGAAGGACCTGCGCGCCAACAGTGCGGTCAACTCCCTGTTCATCGTCCCGGCGGTCGCGGGCATCTCGATGAAGACCCTGACCGCAACGCACCCCTCGCTCGAGCAGCGCCTCGAGCAGCTCGCCCGCATCCGGGCCGAGCTCAGCCGTCCGATGGGCTGAGCCCGTGAAATGGCTGGACGCGGTGCGGGGGTCGCACCAAGCGCGTCACGAACAACCTCGACGCGCTCTTCCCCGGTCCCGAGTGCCGCGATCACGCTGCAGACGGCCGCCGGCTTCACCCCGACCGGGCAGGGCGCGGTGTGCTACCGCTCAGCAGCGGGTGCCGCGTTCTCGCAGACCCGGGACGAGATGACCGCGCTCATCGCGGACGATCCCGAGGCCCCCGAGGTCGAGGTGAGCCGCGACGACTTCGGCTTCACCTCGGCTGGTCGTCAAGGGCGATCCGGACAACATGGCGGACCTGTGCACCGACCTGCACGCGGTGAACACCAGCCCGGAGGCCCGGGGCTTCGATGCCGGCCTGCTCTGCTCGATGGTCACCTTCACCGCGCCCGGCGGTCGCACCATCGGCCTCGTCTACCTCTACAAGCGCGGCACCTTCTACGCGTTTGCGCCGACCGGCCCCGACCAGCGCGACAACCTGACCGAGATCAGCGTGCGTGACCACCTCGCGGCCGAGCTGCCGATGGAGCCAGACCTGCAGAAATGGCTCGCCCTGTGGAAGGCTCCCGGACTGTGAGCACCCGCGATGAACTGATCTCCTTCGCCCGGCAGTCGGCCCACGACCTGAACAACACCCCGGCCGCGCTGTCGATGGCGGTCGAGCTGGCCATCGACGTGCTCCCCGACGACAACGAGGACCTGTCAAGCCTCATGGAGCGAGTGCTCAAGTGCTCGACGAAGCTCTCGGCCGAGGTCGACACACTCCCGGCCAACGCCGAGGCCCGGCCGCTGCTCGAGGACTGAGGTCCGTCAGGCCTTCTTGACGACGCTCGACTTGAGCTGCATCTGGCCGAAGCCGTCGACCTTCGCGTCGATGTCGTGGTCGCCGACGCCCTGCGCCGGGCGGATGCCGCGGACCTTGGTGCCGACCTTGAGCGTGCCGCCACCGGCGCCCTTGATCTTCAGGTCCTTGACGATCACCACGTCGTCGCCGTCGGCCGGGGGGTGCCGTGGGCATCCTTGATGACGGCAGCCGCTTCGGCCTCGGCGGCCTCGGTGGGGGACCACTCGTGGGCGCACTCGGGGCAGACCAGCAACGTGCCCATCTCATAGGTGTACGGCGAAGCGCAGGACGGGCAGGCGGGCAGGGTGTCAGTCACGGTGGGACTTTCCGGGTAGGTCGAGCATCCGCTGGAGCGCGACCAGAGCGTGCTGCTCGGTCTCGTCGTCGACGGTGATCTGGTTGACGACGTTGCCCGCGACGAGGTTTTCCATCGCCCAGACGAAGTGGGGAAGGTCGATGCGGTTCATCGTGGAGCAGTAGCAGACGTTGCGGTCGAGGAAGACGATGTTCTTGTCCGGGTGGGCGTTGGCAAGCCGTTGGACCGAGTTGAGCTCCGTGCCGATCGCCGTGTGGTGCCCGGCTCCGCGGCCTCGATGGTCTTGATGATGAACTCGGTCAGAACCGACGAGGTCGGCCTTGAGCACGACCTCGTGCGTGCACTCGGGGTGCACGAGGATGTTGATGCCCTCGTGCTTGGCACGCAGCTCGTCGATCACGTCGGTGGTGAAGCGGCCGTGCACCGAGCAGTGGCCCTTCCACAGGATCATCCGGGCGTTCTGGAGCTCCTCGGTGGTGAGGCCGCCGTTGGCCCTGGCGTGGGTCCCACACGACGCAGTCGTCGAGGGAGAGGCCCATCTTCAGCACGGCGGTGTTGCGGCCGAGGTGCTGGTCCGGGAAGAACAGGATCTTCGCGCCGGGCTTCTGGTCGAACGCCCACTCGAGGGCGACGTCGGCGTTGGACGACGTGCACACGACACCGCCGTTGCGGCCGCAGAAGGCCTTGATGTCGGCCGAGGAGTTCATGTAGGTGACAGGGACGATGCTGTCCCGGACGCCGGCATCGGCCATCGCGTCCCCGGGCGTCCTCGACCTGTCCGAGGCGGGCCATGTCGGCCATCGAGCAGCCGGCGGCGAGGTCGGGCAGGATCACCTTCTGCGAGTCGGCGGTGAGGATGTCGGCCGACTCCGCCATGAAGTGCACGCCGCAGAAGACGATGAACTCTGCGTCGGGCCGCCCGGCGGCGTCGCGGGCGAGCTTGAAGGAGTCACCCGTGACGTCGGCGAACTCGATGACCTCGTCGCGCTGGTAGTGGTGGCCGAGCACGAACACGCGCTCGCCCAGCGCCGCCTTCGCGGCCCGGGCGCGGGCGACGAGGTCGGGGTCGGACGCGGCGGGCAGGTCGCCCGGGCACTCGACGCCCCGCTCGGCGGTGGCGTCGCGGCCCTTGCCCAGCGGGAGCAGGGGCAGGTCGATGGTGGTCATGCATCGATCCTAGGGCGTGTCTCCCAACCCCATGGCCTGCTGCGCGTCGCCCGGGACGCACGCTTGCTGCGTTGTCGTCAGTCGCCATGGCTCCGCCATGTCTCCCTCCTCCGCCTTGCCATCGCACGCCCCGGACGACGCTCGCGACGGCCGAGGGTTGGGAGACACGCCCAGTTCGCTCAGAGAAGGGAGCCGTGGTGCAGGTAGGGCGTGGGCGGTTGCATGCCCCGCAGGCACAGGTAGCCGCTCTGGTGCAGCGACATCCGTGCGGCCATGCCGACGTCGACGGCCCACTCGTTTGCTGCCGTGATGTGGCGCACCGACACCGTCTCGCCCGGCGGGGACGAGGCGAGTGCTTCCCACATGACGTCGGTCGCCGTACGCCGAGAGGTGGCCGCGACGAGGTGGGGTGATCCCGCTTCGTCGACGTAGGCGTAGGCGGA
This sequence comes from Nocardioides sp. B-3, assembly GCF_024703895.1. Lineage (GTDB taxonomy): Bacteria > Actinomycetota > Actinomycetes > Propionibacteriales > Nocardioidaceae > Nocardioides. The sequence continues at coordinate 169,230 of NZ_CP087968.1, read as the reverse complement.
GCCGCTGTTGCGCTCGCAGACGATCAGTCGGAACTGGTCGAGCAGCACCTCGTGGTCGGAGAGGTGCGCGGCCCCGCGGGTCTGCCGGTCGATCGAGTTGAGCAGGTCGACGTCGCTCGCCGAGCCCTCTCGGACGCGCTCCACGACCGGGATCGCGTCGCGGTCGACGACTCCGGTCAGGAACATCTGGGGGTGCAGCGTGAAGCCCGCGAGCCGATATCGGCGTACGGCGCCCGGATCCGCGCTCGCGGCGAACATGCCCCGCAGGCAGCCCCGGCCGTGATGCATCGCCGCAGCGAGGAGCTGGTTGCCGATGCCCTGCCCCCGGCACTCGGGCGTGACCGCGAAGGACGCCGGGATCCACATCAGCTCGCGCACCCGGGAGATCGCGCCGCCGACGACCCGGCCGTCGATCTCGGCGATCCAGCAGCCCTCGGGGTCGGTGGTGAGGGTGTGCCGGGTGCGGTCGATCCACTTGCTGTTGCGGGCCGGCGGCCTGATCTCGGGGTCCGCCCGGGACCGGTGGAAGGTGCGGGCGTCGACCTCGTGGTAGCTCGTCGCCGTGATGGCGCTCATCGCCTCGAGGTCGGCCTCACGGGCCGGGCGGATCAGCACCCGGGTCATGGCGCCATCCTGCCCTGAAAGGTGAGGCGGTTGCCTCACGCGCCCGGCGGTCCGAGCCCTGAGGCTGGACGCATGACAACGACCACTCCACGCCCGGGCGGTCGAGGCGATCGAGCCTCGGCTCCCGGACGGCGACGACGAACGATTCATCGGGTACGGCGTGATGGGCATGCCCTTCGCGTCCGGCCACTACCCGGCTCTGCGCGACTTCGTGGCCACCTCGGTCGGGCCGGCCTACCGCGCGATCTGGCACCGCGACCCCGAGGGACGCTGGACCATCCACACGACCGGCTCCCCGGAGCTCACGTGTCCGCGCTACTTCGGTTCGATGGCCGCGGCGGTGCAGGTCCCCGGCATCGAGGTGTCATGGCGTGACGACCACACCATGGACGTCCGGCTCGGGGACGAGCTGAGCTGGCGGGTCGACGGGGGCGACGCCCGCGACGCGGACGATGACCGGGATGGGCGGAGTCCTGCCCGAGTCCGGGTGGAACAGCAACGCCGTCCCGGGCGCGATGGGACGCATGGCGCGACCGATGCTGCGGACCGGCCGGATCCGGCTCGCGGGCGCGACGCCGAACGGCCCGCTCTTCAAGGCCGCCCCGTTGCAGGTCTGGCGCGTCGTCGGGTCGAGTGCGACGTACCGCGGCGTCGATCTCGGGGAGCCGGCGCCGCTCGACGAGCAGACCCGGTTGGGCGACTTCTGGCTGCCGCAGCGCGGGGTGTTCTTCGTCGGCCGGGCGCGCTTCTCGCCACCGACCCCGCAGATCGAGCACCGTCCGAGCGGCGCGGGCGCCAGAATGGGGCAATGACCGCGCCCGCGCCGCTACCTCGTCGGGTCGAGGTGCTGGCCGGACTGTCGGTGGCGATCGACCTCGGGCTCGGGCAGCCGGCCGAGCACATGCTCCGCTCGTCGGTGATCGCCTGCGGGCTGGCGGACCGGCTCGGCCTGACGCGCGAGCAGAAGGCGACCGTCTACTACACGACGCTGCTGATGTGGATCGGCTGTCACGCGGACTCGCAGGAGTACGCACGCTGGTTCGGGGACGACATCTCCGTGCGCCGCGAGGCCTACCTCGTCGACTGGTCCGGCGTGCCCTACCTGAAGTTCCTGCTCGGCAACATCGCTCGCGGGGAGCCGTGGGGGCAGCGGGTGCGGGTGATGGCGACGCTGATGCGCGACGCCCGGGGCCAGCTCGGGACCCTCATCCACTCGCACTGCAGGCCTCGGCGGCGGCGCTGGCCCGGCACCCGGGCCCGGGGGATGACGTCGAGCGGACGCTGGCGTCCACGTTCGAGCGGTTCGACGGTGGCGGGCTCCCGGCGGCTGTCTCCGGCGAGGAGATCCCGATCGAGATGCGGATCGCCCAGCTGGCCGACGTCGCCGAGGTGCACCAGCGGATGTACGGCGTCCGGGGCGCGGTCGCCATGGCGCGAAGCCGGCGCGGGGGACACCTCGACCCGGTGGTCGTCGAGGCCTTCAGCACCGATGCGGAAGCCCTGTTCCCGGCAGCCGGCGACGACCCCCCGGCACGCGCGCTGTCGATCGCCCCCGACTCCGAGGTCCGGCTGGACGACTCCCGGCTCGACGACCTGCTCACCGCGATCGGCGACTTCGTCGACCTCAAGTGCCCGTTCACCCTCGGGCACTCGCGGCAGGTGGCCGAGCTTGCGTCGGCGGCCGCGGCGCACGCGGGTCTTCCGGCCGCAGAGGTCGTCGCCGTACGACGGGCCGGGCACCTGCACGACGTCGGCCGGATCGGGGTGTCCAACCGAGTCTGGTCGAAGCCCGCCGAGCTCACGGCCTCCGAGTGGGAGCGCGTGCGCATGCATCCCCTACCTCACCGACCGCGTGCTGACCCGCATCCCGGGCCCGGCCCCAGTGGCGGCGATCGCCCGCGCGCACCACGAGCACGTCGACGGCTCGGGCTACCCCTTGGGACTTTCCGGTACGGCGCTTGGCCGGCCCGAGCGCCTGCTTGCTGCCGCGGTCGCCTACCAGTCGGCCGTGGAGCCCCGGCCCTACCGGTCGGCCCTCACGCCCGAGGCGGCAGCGACCCGGCTGCGTGACCGCGTGGCTGCGGGAGCCCTCGATGCTGACTGCGCGCAGGCCGTGCTGTCGGTGGCCGGCCACCCCTCGGGGGCGGACCCGGCGTGCCGGCGAGCTGACGCCGCGCGAGGTCGAGATCCCGGGCCCGGTCGCTCGCGGCCTGTCCAACCGCGACATCGCGGCCCGGCTCGTGCTCAGCGAGAAGACGGTGCGCAACCACGTCGAGCGGACCTACAGCAAGATCGGCGCCACCAACCGCGTCGGAGCCAGCCTCTACGCGCTCGAGCACGGCCTCGTCGCACCGGCCTGACCGGACGGATCCGCGTGCGACAAGATGGCCGGCATGCGCGTGCTGATTGCTCCTGACAAGTTCGCCGGCACGCTGACCGCGGTCGAGGCCTGCGACGCGATCGCCCGGGGCTGGGCGCGACACTCGCCTGACGACGCGCTCGACCCGGCGCCCATGGCCGACGGCGGCCCGGGCTTCGTCGACGTGCTGCACGCCGCGCTCGGAGGCGAGCTCCTCGGCGTCACCGTCGAGGCGCCCCACGGCGAACGCGTGCCGGCGACGATCCTGTTCGTCGAGGACGTCGCCTACATCGAGACCGCCCGGGCGGTCGGCCTCCACCTGATGGACGGCGGCGCCGAGTTCGGCGACAGCTTCGGGGTGGGCGAGCTGCTCCCGGCCGCGATCGAGTCCGGCGCCCGCAAGATCGTGGTCGGGCTCGGGGGCTCGGGCACCAACGACGGCGGCGCCGGCGTGCTCGCCGCGCTCGGCGCCACGTCCGACGGCATCCTCGACAGCGGCGCGATCGCCCTCGACACGGTCACGACCGTCGACCTCGGCCCGGCGCGCGAGCGGCTGGCCGGGATCGAGCTCGTCGCCGCCACCGACGTCGACAACCCGCTCACCGGCCTCTTCGGCGCCACCAAGACCTTCGGCCCGCAGAAGGGGATCGACGAGGCTCGCATCGTCGAGATCGACGGCGTGCTCGAGAAGTTCGCGGCGGCCACCGATCGCCGTACCTCCCTCGAGAAGGGCGCCGGTGCCGCCGGCGGCATCGGCTTCGCCCTCCTCGCCCTCGGCGCCACCCGCGAACCCGGCATCGCCCTCGTCGCCCAGCACGTCCGCCCGGCCGAACGCGCCCGCCAGGGCCGACCTCGTCATCACCGGCGAAGGTGCCTTCGACTTCTCCAGCCGTTCCGGCAAGGTCCTGCACGGTGTCGCCGAGATCGCCGCCGACGCCCTCCGCCCCGTGCATCGCGCTCGCGGGCCAGTGCTCGTCGGGTCGCGGGAGATGCGGGCGCTGGGCATCGAGTCGGCCTACTCCCTCGTGGATCTCGTGGGGGAGGAGCGCGCCTTCGCCGACCCCGCCGGCTCCCTCGCCGACCTCGCCCAGCGCACAGCACGCACCTGGTCCCGCTGAGGTTCGTCCCACTTCCTGCCCGGTGCTCTCAACCGGCTGCGGTGGTGGCGGCACATTGCGCCTGCCCCGCGGTGGTGGCGGCAGATTGCGCCGTTGGGCGGTGCGCAACTGCGATCCGCCGCCACCTGAGCAGTGCTGATCTCGGTGGTGGCGGCAGATTGCGCTGTACGGCGACCGCAACTGCGATGTGCCGCCACCCTGAGCAGTGCTGATCTCGGGGGTGGCGGCAGATTGCGCCTGCACGGCGACCGCGACTGCGATGTGCCGCCACCCTGCGCGCGGAGTCTGGGTCGGGAACCGTCCACAGGCATCGCCGCGAGGACCTCATCCACAGGTCCGTCTCCTTGTCGCGTCGAACTGTCGGAGCGGCCAACCAACCTCGTTCGCATGACAGAGGAGCAAGCGCTCGGGCACAACGGAGAACGGGAAGCGATGGCCGTCCGCGGCCATCGGCGGGGTAATGAGTGGAAGAACGTCACCTACGCCGTTCATCGACGAACGGATGCGCCACGCCCTCCCGACGACCATCCCCCGCACTGGCCGGAGCCGGACCCGGCGGGATGGCAGCTGCTCATGACGGGCAACGGGTGCTTCACCGGACTGACTGCGCTCGAAGTCTGGGGAGTGTCCCTGCCGCCGATCCCCGACGGCTGCCCGGTCTTCATGGCGCTGGGCAAGAACGATCCCCGGCCGATGCGACGCGGAGTGCACACGAGTCGCCACATCGCGCAGGTCGACTTCGCGGTTGTGCGAGGACTCCGAGTAGCCACACCAGCCGAGGCGTTGGTGGCGGCGGCGAGGTGGTTGTCCAAGCTGGACCTCGTGTTGGTCATCGACAACGCCCTGCACCGCGGGCTCGTAGACCTTGACGAGTTGGTGAGGATCAGTCGTACGCGCAGGCCGGGGGCGCGTGCGTTGCGAGCGGCGCTACCGCTCGTGGACGGGGGTGCGGAGTCGCTTCCCGAGACGCTGCTGAGACTGCTGCACGTCTGGTGCGACGTCGAGGTCGAGACACAGTGCATCCCGGTGGACGAGAACGGCGTCGAGATCGCGCGGACCGACATCTGGCTGGTGGGGACGACCTCCCACCATGAGTACGACGGCGACGAGCACGAAAAGGCGCCCCGACGTGTGAAGGACCTCCAACGAAGTCGTCGGATCGACAAGGCAGGTCACGTTCGCCGTGGCTACACGCTGGGGGACCTGCTGCACCGATCGGTCCCGGTGTTGGAGGACATGGATCGAGCCGTCGGCCGACAGCATGACCCGCTCCGCATCCGGCCGTGGGTCGAGCTGATTCGCCAATCCCTGTATTTCCCATCCGGACGCGCGGCCTTCCTCGAGCGAGTACCCACCTGCCCGCCTCGCCGGCGTGGTGGCGGCGCCTGACGCCGTACGGCCAATGGATCCGCAATGTGCCGCCACCTTCCCACTGGTTCCTTAGAAGGGGGCGGCAGATTGCAGCTGCAACGGCGACGAGGATTCGCGATGTGCCGCCACCAACCGGGCCAAGGGTGCGATGTGCCGCCACCCCGCGGCACCGGGCACACGCCGTCAGGCGGGCCGACCCGGATGTCGGACCTGCGGGCGTGGCTATCCGGACTCGTCACATCGGGTCGGGGAATAACCCACGATGTGCGACCATTGAGGCAGGCAACCGCCCGACAATCTTTTGGGAGCACCAATGACCGAGCAGCTCGAGACGACCACCGACCGCCGCCTTGACCAGATCAACCTGAGCGATGTCGCTTCGTCGAAGATCAAGAGCCTTCTCGAGCAGGAGGGTCGCGACGACGGCCCTGCGCATCTCCGTGCAGCCCGGTGGCTGCTCCGGCCTGCGCTACCAGCTCTTCTTCGACGAGCGCACCCCGGACGGCGACGTCACCACCGACTTCGATGGCGTGACCGTCGTCGTCGACCGGATGAGCGTCCCCTACCTCAACGGTGCCCAGATCGACTTCGTCGACTCGATCGAGAAGCAGGGCTTCACGATCGACAACCCCAACGCCACGGGTTCGTGCGCGTGCGGAGACTCGTTCCACTGATCGCGACCGCGCCAGCGGGCGCGATCATCGGTGGTTGAGCAGCGACCGCGGCTGAGGAACGAAGTCGCGACGGAGCGTGTCGAAACCCAGTTGCTGACGAAACAGCAGTCATTGCATCAGGACGCACAAAGGCCCCCGCCGGGAGGACGGGGGCCTTTGCCATGTCTCGACACCCGGGAGGGTTAGTCGAGATGCAGGTGGAGCGCGTTGGCGATCCGGGCGGCGGCTTCGCTCACCCGGATCTCGCGCTTGGGGACGTCGGTCGGGGAAGTCATCGAAGGCGATGCTCGGCGGGGTGTTGACCGCAGCACGCGCGGCGCGCTCGAGGTGGAGGTTGGCGCCGGCGGCGCGACAGTCCGCGGCCATCTCGGGCGCTGGTGCGAGCTCGTCGTGAACCGGGTGCGAGGCGGGGCTGCGAGTCGTCATGAAATCGACGCTAACGGCTACTGATTGGTAGCCCGAATCGTACCCATTGGTAGTTTCCCGCGTCCCGGAAATGCAGATGCTGGCGAGAGCGCGGGTAGCCTGCCGCCGTGCCTCTTCTCATTGCCGGTTCCATCGCGACCGACCATCTGATGTCATTCCCGGGCAAGTTCTCCGACAGCCCGGTGGTCGACCAGCTCGACAAGCTGTCGGTCTCCTTCCCGGTCGAGGACCTCGAGGTACGCCGCGGTGGCTGCGCCGCCAACATCTGCTTCGGCCTCGGCAACCTCGGCCTGACGCCCGTCCTCGTCGGTGCCGTCGGTGAGGACTTCGCGGAGTACCGCGCCCGGCTCGAGCGCCACAACGTCGACTGCGACTCGGTGCACGTCTCCGAGACGCGTCACACCGCGCGCTTCGTCTGCACCAACGACAGCTCGCACGCCCAGATCGCCAGCTTCTACGCCGGCGCCATGAGCGAGGCCCGCGAGATCGAGCTGAAGCCGATCGTCGACCGCGTCGGCGCCCCCGACTACGTCCTCATCGGCCCGGACGACCCGCAGGGCATGCTCCGCCACACCGACGAGTGCCGCCAGCGCGGCTACAAGTTCGTCGCCGACCCGTCCCAGCAGCTGGCCTTCGGCGACGGCGAGATGATCCGCCCGCTCATCGACGGCGCCGAGATCCTCTTCTCCAACGAGTACGAGGCCAACCTGATCACCCAGAAGACCGGCTGGTCCGCCGCCGAGGTGCTCTCGCGCGTCGGCACCCGGGTCGTCACGCTCGGCGCCGCGGGGGTCCGCATCGACCGCCGGGGCGAGGAGTCGATCGTCGTCGCCGCCGTGCCCGAGATCGAGAAGGTCGAGCCGACCGGCGTCGGCGACGCGTTCCGCGCGGGCTTCCCGGCCGCCCTCGGCTGGGGCCTGTCCAACGAGCGCGCGGCGCAGCTCGGCTGCCTGCTCGCGGTCTACGTCGTCGAGCAGGTCGGCACCCGAGAGTACGTCCTGTCGCGGGCCGCGTTCCCGGAGCGCTGCACCGCGACGTACGGCGCCGACGCGACCGCGGACTTCGAGCCGCACCTCGTCACGCTGCATCCCTGACGAAACCCGGTCCTCGAGTTTCGACACGCTCGCTGGCGCTCGCTGCTCAACCAGCGGTTACGTGAGCCGGCGCACCAGAAATCTGGGCGCGCCGTCGGACGCGGTGTCCTCACCGGCGTACTCCTGCTCACGCAGGCGACACCACGCCGGTACGTCGACCCGGGCCGCGACATCGTGCGCGACGACGCCGATGAGCTCCCCGACGGGCACGTCGGTCAGGTGCTTGGCGAGCTCGATCACCGGCATCGGGCAACGGAGGTCGCGACAGTCGAGCTCGAGGAGCGGCTCCATCACAGCCCCACCCGGGCGCGGATCGAACGCACGACCTCGGGCAGCACGTCGCAGAAGGCGTCCACGTCGGCGCGCGTCGCGTCACGTTGCAGCGCGAGCCGCACGTTGCCGTGGGTGAGCACGCCCATCGCCTCCGGGACGTGACTGGGCGCGAGCGTCGAGGACGTGCACGCCGACCCGCTCGCGATCCCGAGGCCGCGACGGTCCAGCTCGTGGACCAGCGCCTCGCCGTCGACGTACAGGCAGGAAAAGGTCACGAGGTGGGGGAGCCGGTCGGCGGGGTCGCCGACGACCTCCACGTCGGGCACCTCGGCCGCGACCCGGGCGCGCACGACGTCGATGAGGGCGTGCTGGCGAGCATTCACGTCGTCGCGCTCGGCGACCACGGCCCGGAGCGAGGCGGCGGCGGCCGGGATGGCGGGGACGTTCTCGAACCCGGCGGTGCGCTCGTCGACCCGGTCATCGGCGGGGAAGGGGTTGCGCCACCGCGCTCCCTTGCGCACCAGCAGCACGCCGACGCCGGCCGGGCCGCCCCACTTGTGCGCGGAGCCGGCCGCGGCGGCCCAGCCGTCGGGCAGCGGGAGCCGCCCCATCGACGCGCACGCGTCCATGAAGATCGGCGCTGGCGTCTGCTCGGACACCGACGCCACCGGCTGGAGCGTGCCGACCTCGTGATTGGCACTCTGTACGGCGACGACAGCAGCCGCGGAGGGGACGTCGTCCGGCACGAGGCGGCCGAGGATATCGACGGGGATCGGCAGGGGAGTGCCACCCCACCGGGCCGCGTGCAGCACGGCGGAGTGCTCGACGGCCGTGTGCGCGATCGGCAACCCGTCGCGCAGCCCGCGGTAGGCCGAGCCGAGCAGTCCGCGGTGGACGGCCTCGGTCCCGGTCGCGGTGAAGGTCACCTCGTCGGGTCGTACGGCGAGGGCGTCGGCCGTGGCCTGCGCGCGTTGTCCAGCAGCAGCCGGGCGTCACGGGCGGCTGCGTGCAAGCGGCGCGGGTCGGCGTACCCCCGGTCGAGCGCGGCGAGGAAGGCCTCGCGCGCCGCCGGGTGCAAGGGCGTCGAGGACGCGGCGTCCAGATCCTTGCTCACGGGCCGAACGTAGACCATCGACGGTGATCGGCGCCGGCGACGACGTGTGCGGCGCGACACCCGACCCGCCACCGCCACCGGGCGCGAATGACGATAGTCTTCGCAGGTGTCGAGACTGGACCTAGAGAGAGGCTCGTTCGTGGGTCTGCAACTCCCCAAGCGTGCAGCCGCGCCGATGCGCAGGCTGGCCACGGGGTGTGCTGATGGCGGCCACCCTGCTCTTCCTGAGCGCATGCGATGCCACTGACAAGGACCAGATCGCGCGACTTGCGATGCCTGAGCCTGCCACCGCGCAAGCGCCCCACACCTTTGAGCTGTGGAAGTGGGCTTGGGTCGCCGCCATGATCACCGGCGTCATCGTCTGGGGCCTGATCTTCTGGGTCATGGCGCGGTTCCGCCGCCGCAGCGACGACGAGATCCCGGTGCAGACGCGCTACAACCTGCCGCTCGAGATCTTCTACACGATCGCGCCGATCATGATGGTGATCGTCTTCTTCTACTGGACCGTCAACGTCCAGAACAAGCTGATCGAGATCGAGCCCGAGCCCGACGTGACGATCGAGGTCGTCGGCCAGCAGTGGCAGTGGACGTTCAACTACGGCGTCGGCGAGGCCACCGGCCCGGCCACGCCCACCTACACCGACAACGACTACCGCTACGACGACTACGTCTACGTCGTCGGCGACGGTGTCAACCGCCCGACGCTGGTGCTGCCGGTCGACCAGACGGTCCAGTTCAACCTGCACTCGCCCGACGTCATCCACTCGTTCGGCATCGACTCCTTCCTGATGAAGATGGACGTCGTGCCCGGCCGGATCAACAAGTTCCGAGCCACGCCCACCGTGATCGGTGACTACAAGGGCAAGTGCTTCGAGCTCTGCGGTGTCGACCACTCGCGGATGCTCTTCGACGTCAAGGTGGTCAGCCGGGCTGACTACGACGCCTACCTCGCCGACTGGCCGAGCAGGGTGCCGAGTCCGACACCCCGCTGCTCGGCGGCGCCAATGCCCGCACCCGGGCCGGACTCGACGACCCCGAAGAATCTGACACCGTTGAAGGGGGCCACGAGTGAGCACCGCGACTGCATCCACGACCGCTCCAGTGCGCAAGCCACTGGGCCAGCAGCTGGTCAGGATCATGACCACGACCGATCACAAGCTGATCGGCAAGATGTACCTCATCACCTCGTTCGCGTGGTTCATGGTCGGCGGCCTGATGGCCATGCTGATCCGTTCCGAGCTGGCGTTCCCGGGCAACCGAGTCGTCAACGACGAGCTCTACAACCAGCTGTTCACGATGCACGGCACGATCATGCTGCTGCTGTTCGCGACCCCGCTGTTCTTCGGCTTCGGCAACGTGATCATGCCGCTGCAGATCGGCTCGCCCGATGTCGCGTTCCCGCGCCTGAACATGTTCAGCTACTGGCTGTTCCTCTTCGGTGGGCTGATCGCCGCCTCCGGCTTCCTGACCCCGGCCGGTGCCGCCGACTTCGGCTGGTTCGCCTACACCCCGCTCTCCGACGCGGTGCGTTCGCCCGGCGTCGGTGGTGACCTGTGGATCATGGGCCTGTGGATGGCCGGTCTCGGCACGATCCTCGGTGCGGTCAACTTCATCACCACGATCATCTGCATGCGCGCACCCGGCATGACCATGTTCCGGATGCCGATCTTCGTGTGGAACACGCTGATCACGTCGCTGCTCGTGCTGATCGCGTTCCCGATCCTCGCCGGCGCGCTGCTCTCGCTCGAGGCGGACCGACTCTTCGGCGCCCACGTCTTCGACCCCGTCCACGGCGGGCCGATCCTGTGGCAGCACCTCTTCTGGTTCTTCGGGCACCCGGAGGTCTACATCATCGCGCTGCCGTTCTTCGGCATCGTGTCCGAGATCCTTCCGGTCTTCAGCCGCAAGCCGCTCTTCGGCTACGTCGGCCCGGTCGGCGCCACGCTCGGCATCGCGATCCTCTCGGTCGCCGTGTGGGCGCACCACATGTTCGTCACGGGCGCCGTGGACCTGCCGTTCTTCTCCGGCATGACATTCCTCATCGCCGTACCAACAGGTGTGAAGTTCTTCAACTGGATCGGCACGATGTGGGGGGGATCTCTGTCCTTCGACACCCCCATGCTGTGGTCGGTCGGCTTCCTCACGACCTTCCTGTTCGGTGGCCTGACCGGTGTCATCCTGGCCAGCCCTCCGCTCGACTTCCACGTCTCCGACTCCTACTTCGTGGTCGCCCACTTCCACTACGTCGTCTTCGGCACCGTGGTGTTCGCGATGTTCGCCGGGTTCTACTTCTGGTGGCCGAAGATGACTGGTCGGATGCTCAACGAGCGCCTCGGCAAGCTGCACTTCTGGCTGCTGTTCGTCGGCTTCCACACCACCTTCCCGGTCCAGCACTGGCTCGGGGTGGAGGGCATGCCGCGTCGCTACGCCGACTACCTGCCCGAGGACGGATTCACCTCGCTCAACCAGTGTCGACGATCGGTGCGTTCCTGCTCGGTGCCTCGACGCTGCCGTTCCTCTACAACGTGTTCGTCTCCCGCAACGCGCCGCTCGTCAACACCGACGACCCGTGGGGCTGGGGCCGTTCGCTGGAGTGGGCGACCAGCTCGCCGCCGCCGCGCCACAACTTCGTGTCCATCCCGCGCATCCGCTCCGAGTCGCCGGCCTTCGACCTGCACCACCCGGAGATCGCGATGCTCGAGCTGCACGAGAACGACGCCGAGCGCCGTGGTGACCCGGCCGACGCCCCCGACGTGGAGGGTCGCGAACAGATGCTCAACGACCGCCCGGACGAGACCGATGGAGACGCCCGATGAAGCACGAAACCCGGCTCTTCGTCATCTGCACGGTCTTCCCGGGTGCTCGTCACCCCGGCCTACTGGCTGATCACGGGTGACTGGACCGGCACGTCGGCCCTGACGATGACCACCTTGCTGACGCTGATGGTCTCGCTCTACCTCGGCGTGCACGCCGCCCGGATGGACCCTCGCCCCGAGGACCGCAAGGACGGCGAGATCGCGGACGGCGCCGGCGAGCTGGGCTTCTTCCCGCCCTACTCCCGGTGGCCGCTGTGGTGCGCGATGGCGCTGGGCACCGTGGTCTTCGCGACCGCGATGGCCGCGTGGTGGCTCTTCATCATCGGTGGCGTCATCGGAATGGTGACCTTGAGCGGCTGGATCTTCGAGTACTACCGCGGGGAGCACGCGCACTGACGCACTCCGCCGCGCGGCCGTGACGAAGTCCACGGCCTGCGCGGGGTCCGGAAGTGGGTCGCGTCCCCGGCCCGGGGTTACCCTGAAGACCGATCGTTGGTCTTCACGGGGGTAGTCCGCATGTCTGCACGTCTTCGCGTCATCGGGGCATCGCTCCTGCTGACGCTGTCCTTGGCCGCCTGCGACGCGGCGGAGGGCCTCGACGAGGTCACCGGCGGGTCTGGTTCCTCCGAGGGCGAGCAGGCTGCTCCCATCGTCCCGGTGAAGCTCACCGCCAGTGCGGCGGACCCGGGCGCCGTACGCATCCGCGCAGCCGCTGAGGTTCACCCTCGCCGACGGCGACCTGAAGACTGTCACGCTCACGGCCGGCGACGACACGTTGCTGGACGGCGAGCGCAACGGCAGCCAGTGGACGCTCACGTCCCGCCTCGAGCCGGGCACCGACTACGTCGCCAAGGCCCGTGCCGAGCGCAACGACGGCGCGGAGGTGACGAAGGTCCTGAGGTTCCACACCGAGGACCTCACCCTCGACCAGCAGGCCTACCCGTCCGTCGCGCCCCTGTCCGGCGAGACCGTCGGCGTCGGGATGCCGGTGGTCGTTTCCTTCGACCTGCCGGTGCAGAACAAGCGTGCGTTCGAGCAGCACATGACCGTCACCAGCACGCCCGCGCAGGTTGGCGCCCGGCACTGGTTCAACGACTACCGTGTGCGCTACCGCCCCCAGACCTACTGGCAGGCCGGCACCGACGTCTCGGTCTCCCTCGACCTCAACTCGATCCCGGCCGGCAACGGCATCTATGGCCGGGAGAGCCGGGTCGTCGACTTCCACATCGGTGACGCCAACGTCTACAAGGTCAACGCCCAGACCCACCAGATGCAGGTCTTCTCCAACGGCGAGCTGCTCCGCACGATCCCGATCACGACGGGCAAGGCCGGGTTCACGACCCGTTCGGGCACGAAGGTGATCAGCGAGAAGTTCGCCGTCAAGCGGATGAACTCCGAGACCGTGGGCATCGCCAGCACCGATCCCGAGGCCTACGACATCGATGATGTCCAGTGGGCGATGCGGTTGACCGACACCGGCGAGTTCATCCATGCCGCGCCCCGGTCCGTCGGCTCGCAGGGCTACGCCAACGTCTCGCACGGCTGCACCGGCATGTCGACCGACAACGCAGCCCGGCTCTACGCGATGACCAAGCGCGGCGACGTCGTCGAATACACGGGCACCGACCGGGCGATGACGCTGGAGAACGGGTACGGCGACTGGAACACCGACTTCGCGACGTACAAGAGCGGCTCCGCGCTGTCCTGACCGGGTTGTCCTGCGGGCACCCGTGGCTGCCCGTGGGTGGCGGCACATCGCAGGTTGTTGAGGTGGGTGGCGGCACATCGCAGGCAGTCGTGGTGGGTGGCGGCACATCGCAGGCAGTCGTGGTGGGTGGCGGCACTTCACCTTCACGCGGGCCGTTGGGTGTGCTGTCTGCCGCCACCCTCGGCGCAGCGATTGCAATCTGCCGCCACTGAACAACGAAGGGCCCCGGATCCCGGATCCGGGGCCCTTCGTTCGGTGGTGCTGTGGATCAGTGTCCGCGGAGCGGGGCCTCGTCGACCGTGTGGTCGCTGTGGCCGTCGAACTGGTGTCCGTCGGCCGGGTGGTCGAGGCCGGCCTCGAGGGCGTGCTCGTGCTCGGCGTGGTGGTGCGCCTCCTCGAGCTCCTCTGCGGTCGGCTTCTGGACGTTGTGGCCGAACATCTTCTCCGACAACGCGGCCCGCGCGGCCCGGACCCGGGAGCCCGGAGCCACGACGCCGTTGGCGTCGGTGTCACCGTCGACGGTGTAGATCTCGTCGCGTCCACGCGCGGTGAGGGTGTAGGCCGAGGCCTCGCTGATCGGCAGGTGCCGCTCGGAGTAGCCACCCTCCGCCGACCGCATGATGACGCCGGTCTCGTAGCCGTGGAGCAGCTTCTCGTTGTCGTGGCGCTGGAGCGAGATGCACCAGCGACGCGTCACGAAGAAGGCGATCGCCGGTCCGACGAACACCGCCACCCGCATGAAGTAGGTGATGTGGTTGATGCTCGCGTGGAACTTGATCGCGATGATGTCGTTGCCGCCCGCGGCCCGAGTGAGGCCGTAGAACGTCATCAGGGACACCATGACGGCCGTGCGGGTCGGCGCGTTGCGCGGGCGCTGGAGCAGGTGGTGCTCGCGCTTGTCGCCGGTGATCCAGCCCTCGATGAAGGGCAGCAGGATCAGGATCGTCAGCATCATCGGCGGCACGATCAGGATCGGGATCATCACGTTCCACGAGATCGTGTAACCGAAGATCACCGACTCCCAGCCGGGCATGATCCGCAGCAGTCCGTCGGGCCAGCCCATGTACCAGTCAGGCTGCAGGAGCCCGCGGTGACCTTGGTCGGGTCGTAGGGGGCCGAACTTCCAGACCGGGTTGATCGACAGCAGGCCACCCATGATCGCGGTGACGCCGAAGACGATGAAGAAGAATCCGCCAGCCTTGGCGGCGTAGACCGGGAGCATCGGGGAAACCGACGACGTTGTCCTCGGTGCGACCGGGCCCGGGCCACTGGGTGTGCTTGTGGTAGACGAGCAGCAGCATGTGCGCGGCGATCAGGCCGAGCAGCAGGCCGGGGATCAACAGCACGTGGATGATGTAGAGACGCGGGATGATCGCCTCGCCGGGGAACTCGCCGCCGAAGAGGAAGAACGACATGTAGCTGCCGACGACCGGGGTGGCCTTCAAGAAGCCGTCCGCGGCGCGGACGCCGGTGCCGGAGAGCAGGTCGTCGGGCAGTGAGTAGCCGGTGAAGCCCTCGAGCGTGCCGAGGAGCAGCAGCAGGCAGCCGATGACCCAGTTGACCTCACGCGGCTTGCGGAAGGCGCCGGTGAAGGCGACGCGCAGCAGGTGCACCATCATCGCGGCGACGAACAGCATCGCCGCCCAGTGGTGCATCTGGCGCATCAGCAGGCCGCCGCGGACGTCGAAGGAGATGTTGAGCGTGGAGGCCATGGCCTCCGACATCTCGATGCCGCGGAGCTGGTCGTAGGAGCCCTCGTAGTGGACCTCGCCCATGCTCGGCGTGAACCACAGCGAGAGGAAGATGCCCGTGAGCAGGAGGACCACGAAGCTCCACAGGGCGATCTCGCCCAGCATGAAGGACCAGTGGTCGGGGAAGACCTTGCGGATCTGCTTCTTGCCGGCGGAGGCCGGGCCCATGCGCTCGTCGGCCCAGTTGGCCACGCCGCCGATCCCTGGACGGCTTGGAGGCCGTCGCCGCGGTGGCACCGTTGGAGGTCGCCACCTTGCTCGTGTCGAGACTCATTGCTTCTCACGCTCCCAGTAGCTTGCCCCGATGGGCTCGTCGAAGTCGGCCTGCGCGATGAGGTAACCCTCCTCGTCGACTGCCGGGGGCAGCTGGGGGAGAGGTCGGTGCGCGGGACCGAAGATGACCTTGGCGCCGTCGGCCAGATCGAACGTGGACTGGTGGCACGGGCAGAGCACGTGGTGCGTGGTCCGCTCGTACAGGGAGATCGGGCACCCGACGTGGGTGCAGATCTTGGAGTAACAGATGACGCCGTCGACGGTCCAGTTCTCCCGGCCCTCGACCGGCTTGATCTCCTCGGGCTCCATCTTCACGACGATGATCGCGCCCTTGGCCTTCAGCACCTGCAGCTCGACACCCTCGATCTCGGGGTAGCCGTTGGCCTCGGTGGGGAACTGCGCCTCGGGGGCCGCGTTGACGAGGTCGCCGATCTCGAGCTCGGAGGCCTTGATCGGGGTGCCGACGACGTCGCGGACGACGCGCATGCCCTTCTTCCAGATCGTGTGCTGCAGGCCGGTGCCGTTCTCGGCGTTGGCGACCCGGGCGTTGGTCGGGCCGAGGTCGCGCAGCAGCACGATCGCGGGCAGGCCCATCATGCCCATCGCGCCGAGGAGCGAGTTGCGCACGAGCGGGCGACGACCGATGCCCGACTCCTCGATGCCCTGCATGATGTCGGAGACAGCGGCGTCGCGGTCCTCCGCCGGCGATCCAGCGGGGTGCCGAAGCTCGGAGATCTCGTGGTCGCCCATCAGCTTGCGGGCCCACTGGATGATGCCGATGCCGATGAAGAGCAGGCTGCCACCGAGCGCGAGGCCCGGGGCAACTGTGGAGGCGCCCAGCCCGATGAAGGTGTCGAAGTTGTCACCGATCTCGAGCGTGAAGTAGGCGACGACGAACAGGACGGCGCACACCATGGAGAGGCCGAAGAAGCCGGCGACCTGGCGCTCCGCGCGCGTGGCCGCTCCCTCGTCGAGGTCGGTCGGACGCCACGTGTGGGCAGGCAGACCGGGGTTGGCGATCGGCTCTTCCACGACGGCGGGCGTGTGGTCGTGCGAGTCGGTCATGCCTCTGCCCCTTCTTCGATCGGCTGCTTGGTGCTACGAGTGGTGTGGGCGGCGATCCAGACGGCGAAGCCCACGAGGCCGCCGATGCCGAGGACCCACGCGAACAGACCCTCGGAGACCGGGCCGAGCCCGCCCATGCCGAAGCCGCCGTAGTTGGGGGTGTCCTCGATGCTGCGGAGGTAGGCGATGACGTCGCGCTTCTCCTCGGGGGAGAGGTTGCCGTTGCTGAAGTTGGGCATGGCCTGCGGGCCGGTCAGCAGGGCTTCGTAGATGTGCTTGCTCTCGACGCCCTTCAGGCTCGGGGCATAGCCACCGCGGGGCATGGCGCCGCCGCCGCCGTTGAAGTTGTGGCAGGCGGTGCAGTTGGTCAGGAAGATCTGGCCGCCGCGGACGATCGCCTCTTCGCGCTCGTCGTCGGAGAGTCCCTCGATCGAGTAGTCCTGCTCGGTCGGGATCGCCGGTCCGGGGGCCAGCGAGGCGACGTACGCAGCCATCGCAGCGACCTCTTCGTCGCTGTAGGTGGGCTGCTTGCGCGGGGCCTGCGAGCCGGGCTGGGCCAAGGGCATGCGACCGGTCTCGACCCGGAAGTCGACAGCGGCGGCGCCGACGCCGACGAGCGAGGGGCCCTTCTCGTAGCCGTCACGGATCGTCGAGATGCCCTCGCCGTTCTGGCCGTGGCACGAGGCACAGCCCACGAGGAAGAGCTTGCGGCCCTCCCTCGACGAGCTCGGTGTCGCTCTGGGCCTTCTGTGCCCGGGCGGGCGCCAACACGGTGTAGATGCCACCGGTCAGGAGCAGGCCGAGCAGGAGCACGGCCAGACCTGCGACGGGTCCGCGGCGGTGCCGGGAGATCCGACCTGCGGAGCGGTTCAACAAACGCACTTGGAGAATCCTGACTGTCCGGGAGGTATCGACTTCTGGGGGCTACTTGATGAGGTAGATCGTGGCGAACAGCCCGATCCACACGACATCGACGAAGTGCCAGTAGTACGACACGACGATGGCGGTCACGGCCTGCTCATGGGTGAAACGACGGGCGAGATAGGTGCGCCCTGAGAACGAAGAGGAACGCGATCAGGCCGCCGGTCACGTGAATGCCGTGGAAGCCGGTGGTGAGGTAGAACATCGTGCCGTAGGCAGAGCTCGGGATGGTGACGCCCTCGTGGATCAGCTCGGCATACTCCAGCGCCTCGGCCGCCGATGAAGATGGCGCCCATGATGTACGTGAGGATGAACCACTCACGCAGGCCCCAGCCGCCGACGTTGAGGACCGAGCCCAAGCGCGCGACTCGGCCGCGCTCGGCGGCGAACACACCGAGCTGGCAGGTCACCGAGGACAGCACCGGGATGATGGTGTTGGCCGTCGAGAAGGGCACGTTGAGGAGCTGTGTCTCCTGCGCCCACAGGTCGGGACTGGCCGCCCTGATCGTGAAGTAGGACGCAAACAGGGCTGCGAAGAACATCAGCTCACTGGAGAGCCAGATGATCGTCCCCACGCTGACCATCGAGGGTCGGTCGTGGTGCCCGTGCAGCCGGGATGCCGGAATCGTCGCTTGTGCTGTCGCCACGGACCTCATTATGTCGGTAGCCGACCGCGAGGGCACCCCCGACCCCCTGACTTTCGACGTCATATTGTTCACACCGTGGTGAACACAGCGTTGACGACCGATCTGAACCTGCCCGAGTTCACCCTCGGACGGGTCTTCACCGACTGGGGGATCGACCCCGTGCCGTTCGTCCTGACCATCTGGATCGCCGGGCTCTATCTCGTCGGCGTGGCGGTGCTCCGACGTCGCGGTGACGCGTGGCCGCTGGGGCGGACCCCGGCGTTCGTGGTCGCCGGCATGGGCTCGTTCTTCTTCGCGACGGCGTCCGGGATCGGGCGCTACGACACCACGCTGATCAGCGTGCACATGGTCCAGCACATGATCCTGTCGATGGTCGTGCCGCTCTCGCTGGCTCTCGGCGCGCCCGTCACGCTCGCCCTGCGGACGCTGCCGCCCGCTCCGCGGCGCTGGCTCCTCGCCGTACTCCACTCAAGGGTCGCGAAGGTGCTGTCCTTCCCGCCGCTGACCCTGCTGGTCTATGTCGTCTCGCCGTGGGCGCTCTACTTCTCCGGTTGGTACGCCGCAACGCTGGCCTCACCACTCGTGCACGAGCTCATGCACGTGCACCTCGTCACCGTCGGCGCGCTGTTCTTCTGGCCGCTGATGGGGATCGACCCGCTGCCCGGTCGCGTCGGCTACCCGTTCCGGGTGCTGCTGACGGTGTTGACTCTGCCGTTCCACGCGTTCCTCGGCGTGACGATCATGGGCCAGACGACGATCCCGGGGGAGGAGCACTACCTCGAGCTCCGCGAAGGGCCGATGGGCTCGTGGCTGCCGCCGATGCTTGACGACCAGCACCTTGCCGGTGGGATCCTGTGGGGGTCGGGCGACCTGATCGGGCTGGTGTTCTTCGTGGTGCTGTTCGTGCAGTGGGTGCGGTCGTCCCATCGCGAGGCGGCTCGTGAGGACAGACGGCTCGATCTCATGGAGGCGCGTGCGGCAAAGGTCCCGCGCGACCGTTAGCATGCAGAGCGTGAGCGCCCTCAAGGTCCTCGTCTACAGCGACGACATCGACACCCGCCAGCAGGTCATCCTCGCCCTCGGTCGGCGACCGCACCCCTGACCTGCCCGAGCTCGAGTACGTCGAGGTCGCGACCGAACCGGTCGTGATCCAGAACATGGACGCCGGTCACATCGACCCGGTCATCCTCGACGGCGAGGCCGTGCCGGCCGGTGGTCTGGGCATCGCCAAGCAGCTCAAGGACGAGATCTACCAGTGCCCGCCCGTGCTGGTGCTGACCGGCCGCCCCCGGGACGCCCGGGCTCGCCACGTGGTCGCGCGCCGAGGCCGCCGTGCCGCACCCGATCGACCCGGTGCAGCTCGCGGAAGCCGTCGTGTCGCTGCTTCGGGCGCGAGTGCCCTGCCACCACTGCCTGATCCTCAAGGATTCAGCCAGATCCGCCTGCCCAGCCGGGCAGCAGCCATCATGATGGCCGGGATTCCGAGGACGACCGGGTTCGTCAGCAGGAGCGCGAAGGTGTTCGAGTGCCGGGCGCGGTCGCTCGGAACGAGCAGGATGTCTTGGATCGACCCGACGGTGATGGCGCAAGCCTGAATCGCCAGCACCGGGGCGAACGCCGCCTGCGCTATCCGCCCCATTGACCTTGCCGAGAACACGAAGGCGGGCGTGACGCAGGCCAACACTTCGAGGGTGTAGCGGTAGCCGTAGAACGAGTCGCCGCCCGTGAACTCGAGCAGGGTGGCATGGACGATCGTGTAGACGACTCCGCTCACAGCAAGAGCGCGTCCAGTCGGGCAGGTCTCGCCACGATCGCACGACCGCCCCCGGGAGTACGACGAGGAGAGGGGTCCAGATCAGGATCCCACGGTCGGGTGCGACCCACATGCCCAGCTGGTTGATGATGAAGCTGTTGCCGCGGTCTACGTCCGATGTGTACTTCCCGAAAGCCGCCGTGGGGCTGAGCGAGCCGAAGGTGAACAAGTTCCAGATAGAGGTGGCGGCTACTCCCGCGAGGCAGACGATGCCCAAGGAGAACGGGACCCGGAAGGAGCGGCGGGACACCCACAGCATCAGCGCTACGCAGCTGAAGATCACGATCGTGTGCGGCCGAGCGGCGATACAGATGCTCGTGAAAACGCCCGCCATGAGCCACCGCTCCTTCGCCGCGCTCCACGCGAAGCCGCAGATGCCCATGACGGTCAGGGTGTGCGGCCACATGCCGTTGGCACCGACGCTCCACACAGGCGTTGTGAAGCCGAGAACGACAGAAGCTAGGACGGCTTCGCGTTTGGACACTCGATCCCGTAGGGCCAAGTACGCCAGCACGAGTGCCACAGCCGATATGAACGCGGCAGTCAGTGCGCCGAGCCCAAGCGTGAAATCAGCGGAACTCGCCAGCCAGTACGCGGGAACGGCGGCGGCAACGACGCCGGCCGGTCTGGCAATCACCTCATCGCCTGTGCTCAATTCTCGGACCCAGATGTCCCTGAGCGGGTTGTCGTCGAGCGGCGGCATGGGAAGTCCGCCGATGACCGGAGAGCCGGTGGTGCCAAGCAGCCGGGATCCGAACTGGGCAGCCCAGGGCGTCTGCTGACGTCAGTGAGTACCCTGCAGTGCCGGCATAGGCGGCGAATGCACTCACGAACAGCAGGACTGGCACCAACCAGTCGCTGGTCGTGCCTGTCGTGCGACGCTCCGGAGCGGTCTCAATTGCAGTCACTGGAAAAGTATGGCGATCCGACGCTCTCTTTGTAGGAGGTTCCAGACATCGCGGGGTCACGCTGGACGCGCCATCAGCACCTGACTCTTGGCTACTAGCCTGATCGCATGACGACCCGGCCCGATGTGCTCTCGACCTTGACGGCTCGCCGCGACCTGTCCGCGGAGCAGACGGCCTGGGCGATGGGCCAGATCCTTGCCGGTGAGGCCACCCCTGCCCAGATCGCTGGGTTTGCGGTCGCGCTTCGCTCCAAGGGTGAGACCGTCGCCGAGGTGACCGCCCCGGCCGACGCCATGCTGGCCGCCGGCAATTCCATCTCCGTGGATGGTCGACTGCTCGACGTCGTCGGCACGGGCGGTGACCGCTCGATGTCGGTGAACATCTCGACGATGGCGGCGATCGTCGCGGCTGGAGCCGGTGCGCGCGTCGTGAAGCACGGCAGCCGGTCCGCGTCGTCGACGTCGGGCTCGGCCGATGTGCTCGAGCAGCTCGGCATCCGGCTCGACCTGCCGGTGTCGCGGGTGGCGGAGGTTGCTGTGGAGGCGGGCATCACGTTCTGCTTCGCCGCCGCGTTCCACCCGGCGATGCGGCACGCCGCCGTGCCGCGGCGCGAGCTCGGCATCGCCACCAGCTTCAACCTGCTCGGCCCGCTGACCAACCCGGCGCGGCCCGCGGCGCAGGCCATCGGCTGCGCCGACCCGTCGGCCGCACCGGTGATGGCCGGTGTGTTCGCTTCCCGTGGTGTCGATGCCCGGGTCTTTCGCGGCGACGACGGGCTCGACGAACTGACGACCACCACCACCTCCACGCTCTGGGCGGTCCACGCTGGGTCGATCGAGCGATCGACTGTCGATCCGTCGTCACTCGGAATCGCTCGTGCGACGACCGAGGACCTCAAGGGTGGCGATGCTGCTCACAACGCAGAGGTCATCCGTCGGGTGATGGCGGGCGAGCAGGGACCCGTTCGTGACGCGGTCGTGCTCAACGCCGGCGCCGCGCTCGCTGTGTACGGAGACCCGACGGGGGAGCCGATGTCAGCGTTGTCCGTGGGCATCGCGAAGGCTGCCGAGGCGATCGATTCCGGCTCCGCGCACATGACGCTCGAACGTTGGGTCGCGGCGTCGTCGCGCTAGGTGTCGCTTCCCGCATCGTCAACGGTAGTAGCCGTTCGCCAGCGCGAAGGCGTTGACAACCAGCAGGATCGCGAAGATGCCACCGATCACTCGGTTGTCGTTGAGCCACTTCGTGCTGAACACGTGCGCCTCCGGTCGGATGCGTTCGATGCTGCTACGCGATCACGAGCGACGCAACCCCCGTTCTGATGACGCGTCTCAGCCAGTCGGAGAGCTCAGGAGGGCGAAGTTCTCATCGGCCTCGATGACGGTCCAGCCCGAGTCGTTGGTCATGGCATAGCCCAGCGATGTGTCCGGATCGACGAGCGCGAGATCAGCATTGAGCTCAGCCACCCTGTCGTCCCAGCGGGGTCGGAGACGCAGGATGTCGGTGTTCCGTCGCAGTTCTGCTTCGGTGAAGACGTCGCCGTACCCGTGCATGACCGGGGAGAGCTGGGGATGTCGCCACAAGAAGTAGGCGCCGGTGCTCCAGTCGTTGAGCACCCGGGTGCCCTCCGGCTGAGCATCGAGTCGATTGTTGAGCCGGGTGGGAGCGGTCATCTTGTCCGAGCGGACCTGCACGACGGGCACCAGCACCGCGGCACACGCCGCGAGGATGGCGGTCAGCGCGAGGGCTTCGCGCCACTGGATCCGCGGCGCTTGCGGGACGAACTCCCGGAATGCCTCGGCCACCAGCGGTGCGAGCATCAACGCTGCGAGCGTCGTCATCCGGGTGGAGACGACCGACATGGCGCCAGCCAGTCCGACGACCATGAGGAGGTGCCGGGACAACGTCCGCCTCTTGACGGCAATCAGCAAGACGATCGCGAACATCGCGAGCAATGCGACGGCATACGGCTGCGTGAAGTCCGTTGGATCCCACTCGGCAAAGTATTTGGCGCGTGAGCCAACAGCGAACACCGAGCCGTAGATTCTCGGGCCGAGAGGCGTCACCATCACGACAACGGCTGAAAGCACGGGAATCAAGGCCAGCTTGCCGAGCTGTCGCGGCGTCAGCCTGCGCTCGAGCGCGAGCCCGAAGATCACGGCGAAGGCGATCACGATTGCGATCGGCCACAAGCCGTGCAGTGGCGCCCACACCCGGGCGAGGGCGATCAGCCACCAACGTGCCTTGCCATCCGCGCGGTGGCGAGCCGGGCGGTAGTGACGACGAGCGCGAAGAAGTAGCTGAACAGCTGTGGCCGTGCCGAGAAGCCGGGGCTGGCAGCCGAACAGGCGAGGATCGCCGCGAACGCGGCGGGTAGTGGAGCGGTCGTGACACGGCAGCACACGAAAGTGGCCAAGGCGATCATGAGCACCAGAAACCGGCCACCCACATCACGCCAGCGAGACCGGCACGGTCCTCGACGCTGGCCAGCCCGATCTGGGCGAGCCACTGGGTGGGGAGCCAGTCGGCTGTGTCGAATGGGCTGAGATGCCCGGGGTTACGGATAGCCCAGCTGCTCAGGAGCTCGTGTCCTATCCGGAGGTGGAAGTAGCCGTCGGAGCCCAATGCCGGCTTCGTCTGCCCCCGGACCAGTCGCCGAGAAGGATCGCGATGACGGCGACTGGGAGCACGCGTCGCACCAAGGTGGTGATCATGGCGAGAGCTCGAGTACCCGGGAGCCACCGACGCGATCGAACCCGACCCGGTCGTAATACGGCGCCACCATCTCCGGCGACGTGACGACCCGGCGATAGCCGTGGCTGCTGAGCATCCCGCTCTTGCGCCAGATGAACTCGCCGGGGGAGAAGTCGCGGTAGCGCGGGGTGACGTAGTCGAGGAGCACGTGGGCGCTGTCGCCGACGGCCGTCAGCAGGACGACGCCGACCGTCTCGTCACCGCGCGTCACGAGGAACGCGTCCCGGTCATCGGCACCGGGGTCATGGATGAAAGCGGGATTGAAGCGCAAGATGTCGGCGGCGTGGACCCGCAGGATGTGGCGCAGGTATTCGTCGTCACCGCGGACCTGCAGCACCTCGAAGGCCGCCTCGTCGTGGCGTTCGCGCAACAGCTTGAGGATGAACCACAGGTTGATCGCCGCCAGCACGATGTTCATGCCGACCATCGGCCGGGCCTCGAGAGCCCAGTTGAAGACCGTCAGGATGAGGCACGCCGCGAGATTGAGGACGCGGAGCCGGATCAACCTCGACTGGAGCAGCGAGTACACCGGGAGTGCACTGCCGCCCCAGCCGAGGATGTCGAGCCAGTGGTCGTAGAGCCGGGTCACGAGCGGAGACTACTGCCGACGTCGGTTGCGAATGACCGTCACGGCGACGGTGCCGCCACCTTCTTGTCGACCAGCGGGTTGCCTGCCGAGTCCTTGATCACGGTGTTCTTGAAGACGATCACGTAGGTGCCCTTCTTCAGGCGGCCCTTCGGGTTGATCACGGCCAGCTTGCCCGCCTTCTTCACCTTCACCTTGGCCTTGACGACCTTGAACTTGCCCTTGGCGTTTGCGCTTGAGCTTGACGGTCTTCTTGCTGATGCCCTTGACCCGCTCGCTGAAGACCACCTTGAGGTCGGACTTCGCCTTCGGCTTGCCGGGCTTGATCTTGAGGACCTTGGGCGGTACGGCGTCGATCCGGAAGGTCCGGTTGACGCTGGTGCCGAGGGTCTTGCCATTCGAGTCAACGGCCGTGACCTGCCACGTGTACGTAGCAGTCGCGAGTTCGGACGGGGCGAGAGCAGTCGCGACCGTGGGAATGACCTGACTGGTCCCGGAGTCGGTTCGCAGGGATACCTGATAGCTGGTGGCACTGGGACATCGCTCCACTCCATGTAGCTGGAAATGCTGCCTTGGAGCGACCCATGACCGGGGGAGAGGAGTTCCGGCGCAGCGCCGAGGGATATGAACCCTGGCTGCGCTCCACGGGCCCGGATTGTTCTTCGAGTCCAGGGCGTCGCACGCGCCAGATATAGGGCGTCGCTGACGCCGGGATCGGTTCGGTCGGTGTGTAGGCCGGGTTGGCAACACGAGCCCGGATGATGCGGTTGGCGGCGGAGAACCCTGCATCGTTGTTCGCATAGACCTCGACCTCATAGCCGGATGCGAATGCCTGCGGCTGCCACTCCAGAGCAACAGTCCCGGGTCGAGCCTGACCACTGATCGGCGAGGTCTGGACCACGTTGGGACTGGCCTTGGTCAGTGAGGCGGTCGAGGACCGGGTCAGCGTGTTGTCCTGCGCATCGATGGCCCGGACCCGCCAGAAGAGCGTGCCCTCGGGGTAGAGCCGGTCACCCGATGTGAAGGTCGCTTGGTCGACGATCGCCTCATCTAGTAGCGGCGGGGCAAAGCTCGGTTCGTTGTCCACCCGGATGCGGTAGATCTTGGCGGACTGCTGGCCCAGTTCGCCGTAGGAATTGACACTTCGGTTGGTGTCGAAATAGTCCTGCCAAGCGAACGTGATATCTGATCCCGCAGGGTCGGACGAGATGAGGTTCGTCACCGCTGGTGAGGACTTGAGGAAGCTGTGCGCTCCTGAGAGCGGTGGGTTCCGCTTGATGGGGGCTCGGCCCGCACGTGTTGTCGTTGCGGCATGGGATGACATACCAGAAGTAAGGCTTGCCCGCCTCGCTGTCGGCCAGAGCCTTGGACTCGTCGGTCCCCGAGTTCAGCGCGAAGAAGTGGTTGGTGGTGGCGTATCGCTCGATGCTCGGCATGGGAGAGAACGTGAAATTCTCGTCCACCCCGATGACGACCTTGTAGTAGTCAATTCCCGGCATGCGATCCCACGTGAACACCGGCGTCGCCGACATCGCAGCACAGGTGGGTGCGCCGCAGCCTTGTGCACCATTCACGGCACCTGTCCCTGTCATGGCGACCTTGAGGCCAGTGACGGTGCTGAATGAGGTAAACGGTTGGCTTGGTGCGCGCGGTCCCCATCTCACCTTCTGGGGAGTGGACACGATCCCCGGCACGCCCCCTTGCGGGTAGGGCTCGTCGAGGGGCGCTCACGCGCCAGTAATGGAGGGTCCCGGGGGACAGTCCGCACGTGTGGGTCTGGAAGTTCGTGAAGCGAGGAGCGAAAGTGGTGTTGGCCGTGTAACACACGGTCGTGAAGGCGGGCGAGAAGTTTGCGTCGGTGGAAACTTCGAGCATGTACTGAGTCGCATGTTGGACCGGAGTCCAACTGTAGAAGTACCGCTCCCCATCGCTTGCGGGAACGGCCGCGTCGGCCACCGACTCGTCCCCGAGAGGCCATTGTGCTTGGGGCGTATCGAGCCAGTTGCGCTGGAAGCTGGCCCGTCCCGACGCCCACTCGGTGGGCTGACCTGCCAAGTCAACGGCGCGCACGCGCCACCAGAACTGGTCGTTGAACAAGGTCGTCTTGGGCGAGAACCGGGTTCCGTAGAGATTCTCGCCCTTGAACGCGAAGTTGTTGAACGTTGAGTCAGTGGCGACACGGAGGTCGTAGTAGGCGGCTTTGGCACCGGCTCCCAGTCGAAGATGACGTCCTCAATGGCTCCGTTGATGTCATCGAGTGGATAGATCAACGTCGGCGCGGGCAACGCAGTCAGAATAAAGCTCGAAGCGGCCGACGGCACGCTGGTCAGGCCTTGGCCGAGGCTGGCGGTCACCCGCCAGAAGTAGTCCCCAGCGGGCAATGCCTCGGGCAGCGAGAAAGACGTGTTGCGGGTGTTGTAGCTCTTCGCGCCGATGAAGTCGGCGTCTCCGTCCACCTCGACGGTGTACATGGTGGCTCCACGGCTGGTCTGCCAGCGCAGGAGAGGCGGGCGGCCGGGCTGAGGCAGCACTTCGCCGTTTGCCGGAGAAGTCGGAACGGGGACGGAGACGGCGGAGACGGAGAAGGTCCCCGCGGCCCGAGAAGGCTGGGCCCCGTCCTTGACTGCGGTCACGCGCCAGTACTGCGTGCCCGCAGACAGGTGTGTCATTGGCACGAAGCGCGAGTTGCGAGTCGTGGTCTGCACCTCGGGGGAGGGGAAGCCAGCGTTGTTGTCGACCTGGACTGGTAGGACGTGGCCCCGCTGACGCGGCTCCAGTGAGGACCGGAGTGCTCGGAATTGGGCATCGTCACCTTCAACCCCGTGGGCGCTTTCGCGTGTGCGGGCACGACGACGCTGATCGGCGAAGTCACGACGGCGAGGCGCGGCGATGGCCGCGACGATGTGGCTGCTGCGTCGAAGCGCAGAGAATTGGTAGCGCATGCTGTCCCCTCGAGCGGATGTGCCGGTCGCTGAACGCTAAGGGCTGGCCGGGCCGCTCGTCGGTGGAATGCCCAAATTGGTGGTCGGAACTCCCTCGCTGTTGGGGAGAACGGATACGGTCACGTCATGATCACCGCCATCGTCTTCGTGAAGGCCGACGTCGCCCGCATCCCGGAGGTCGCCGAGGTGATCGCGGCGCTGGACGGTGTCAGCGAGGTCTACTCGGTGACGGGCCAGATCGACTTGATCGCGATGATCCGAGTCAGCAAGCACGAAGACATCGCTGCCGTGGTCGCCGACTCGCTCAACAAGGTTGAAGGCGTTACGTCGACGGAGACGCACATCGCGTTCCGCACGTTCTCGTGACACGACCTCGAGTCTGCGTTCTCACTGGGACTCGATTGAGCGAGTTTGGCTCGATCGAAATAGGAGCAGGTAGCCCGCTCCGATCAACACCGGAGCGACAACCAGAAGCAGGAAGTTCCAGTGGCGCCCGTCGTTGTAGGGGCCATCGGCCTCGCGCAAGCCCACGCACAAGAGACACAAATACGTGGTGGTGGCCAAGAGGATCAGGAGCGCCCGGAGCAACAGGCGCGGCGCATCCGCACCCCGTTCCAGCGCTTCGCCCGCCATCATCACGATCCCCACGAGCAGGGGCAACTCGTAGCGACCTTGCCACGCGACACCCAACGAATCATAAGTCGTCCAGGTCGCCACGACGGGAATGAGGATCGATATCCCGAGCGCCACCGCTCCGGCGATCCGCTCCCGCTTGGAACTAGTTAGAGCGCCCCGGCCGAGGAGCAGAACTAGGGGTACCAGCCATAGCGCGTATACCCCCGGCCACAGTATGTCGAATCGGTTCGGCATCACACCGATGGTCTGGAAGATCCAGAGGATGACGTGTGCCGCCATGGGGATGGATTTGGTCTCTGCCACCAAGGGCTCATGGGAAGTCGGCGAGCCCGGGGAGAAGAGCAGAGTCCAAGCAATCGTGAATGTCATCACTGTTAGGACACATCCGATGCCGGCGACCCACGCGCGAGGCCGAACCACCAGAATGCCTTGCAGGCCCCCCAGCCGACGAGGCAAAGCATCGTCAGGACGGCAGCACCCACCCAAATGATCCCCGTTGTGTGGGTTAGCACAACGACGCAAGCCCCCACTGCACTGGCGGCGGGAGCTGTTGGGGAGCGGCTGTCGGCCCGAGACGAAAGTAAACCCGCCCACAACAGAAGGCCCGCCGCATAGCTCATGCCGTTCGGTGCCGCGACGGTCGTGGCGAAGATGATTGCCGGGGTCAACGCCACGAGGAAAGCCACGCAGGGCCAGTTAGTTCTTCTTCGGGACGCGACCAGAACCCACCCCCAAGCCATCATCAAGGCTGACAGGACGCCGCCGAGAGCTCGCACGGCCCATGCGCCAACTTCGCCCTCCGGGATCTTCAGGGGCGTGCCCACAACGGCGTAGTAGAGGGGGTTGTAGAGGGCAACATTGCTCCGAATATCGACCGTTCCGTCGGAATTGAGGTGCTTGGGTGTGCAGAACTCCGGCTTCAGGCCTTCGCGCAACTTGAGGCACGTGGGCGTAGTGGCGTTCGCCAAGTCCCTTTGAACCGTGACGATCAACGGATCCTCGTACCGCGGCAGGTCGGCTGGCAACCAATGTCCCAATCCAACGTTCGATGCACGCAGGAGATGCTCAATCTCGTCGGGGCCGCGAAACATCGGGAGGGCTGTCATCCAGGCGCTCTGAAGCAGGAGGACACCGGCGAACGCGGCCATGAACACGGAACGCACGGTCCGCGCGCCGGGTGGGTAACTGCGAAAGTCACGAGCGAGAGAATCCCATGCCGCGCGCCCTGCCGAAGTCGATCGGCTGGGAAAGTCGTGGCGAATCAGCGCGCCGGACGATGTATCGGGCCGCCGGTCAGACCCATCTCATCGAAGGGCACGAGGGACCGTCGGGATTCTTCGACCACGTCCAAGACCGAGAGGTGACGCGTGGCGCCGCCGACAGGGCAGGCCCATTCGCCGGCCACGTCGATGAGGCGGATGCCCGGTGCTTCCAGCCAGCGGAGCACCTTCTCTGTCTCCTCGGCCGTGGCGGCCGGCACCGGACCGGGGGCCGTCGACACGGTCTCCGCGCTTGCCCGGAGCTGATCGACGTAGTGGTGGGCATCGGCACCGGCCGGGATCACGCCCGCGGCGGCCAGCCGCCCGTGGCGCACGATGTGCACGGCCCATCGGTTGTCGTCCTCGCGGCGAGCGGCGACGATCTCTGGACAACGAGTCACCGCGGAGAGGCGTTGAGTGCGTGCCGCAGCGCGCACGAAGGTGGCCAGCCGGTCCCGGTGCACCCCTGCGTCCTCGAACCGGTCGAGGTCGGCCAGCGATGTCATCCGTCGCTGGATGGCGTCAACGACCTCATCGGGGCGATGGAGCAGGGTGTCTCGAAGCTGACGGACCACTGCGGCGTACGTCGCGGTGTCGGTGCTGCCATCGCATGGGGACAGACAGCGGCCCATCTCTGCCAGCACGCAAGGAGCGCGGGACGGGCGAGCGCCGAACGAGTCGGAGCACTGTCGGATCGGGGAACGTCTCGTGGAGGGCGGCCGGGCACTTCTCCGCGGTCTTCCCGGAGGAGAACGGGCCGAGGTAGTCGGCATCGTCGTCGAGCACTCGGCGGACCGGGGACAGCCGGGGCCGGGGCTCGCGGGTGAGCTTGACGAAGTGCATCTTCTCCGGGAACCGCGACCGGCGATTGTATTTCGGTTTGTGCTCGGCGATCAGTCGAAGCTCACGGACCTCCGCCTCCAGCGGGGTGGCGCAGGTGATCGCACTGACCGACTGGGCGAGTCCCACCATCTCGCCGATCCGGGTGCGCGTCTCGGAGCCGGTGAAGTAGGAGCGGACGCGGCTGCGCAGGTCCTTCGACGTCCCGACGTAGAGCACCCGGGCGCGATCATCGCGAAAGAGGTAGACCCCCGGGGCATGCGGCAGCCCCTCGGCGAGGTGGCGCTTGCGCCGTTGGGCGGTGGAGACCTTCGAGGTGAAGGTCTGCAGCTCCTCGAGAGTGTGGACGCCCAGTCCGCCGAGGCGCTCCATCAGCCCGTGCAGCACGTCGACGGTGGCGCGGGCGTCGGAGAGCGCGCGGTGGTTGGGGGTCGTGGTTGCGTTGAACACCTGTGCCAGCGATGAGAGCTTGCAGTTGGGCGCGTCGTCGCGTGTGATCACCCGCCCGGCCAGCTTGGCCGTGTCGAGCACCTCGAAAGTGGGCCACGTCAGGTCCTGCACCGCCGCGAAATGACGTAGGAAGCCGACATCGAAGGGCGCGTTGTGGGCGACGAGCACGGAGCCGGCCGCGAACTCGAGGAACGCGGGTAGGGCGGACTCGATCGACGGCGCGTCGCTGACCATGGAGTTGGTGATGCCGGTGAGGACGGCAATGAACGGGGGAATGGCCGCATGCGGGTTGACGAGTGTCTGGAACTCCCCGAGCACCTCGCCGCCTCGGACCTTGACGGCGCCGATCTCGGTGATCATCGACCCGGCTGCCGCCGAGCCCCCGGTCGTCTCCGGGTCGACCACACAGAAGGTGATGTCGCGCAGCGGCCGACCCAGCTCGTCGAAGCTGCGCTGGGCCTCCCATCGGGGACGTGGCTGCTGCCGTGGTGCTCATGTCCACGACGCTAGATCCGACCACCGACAACGGCGGGGAAGGCGCGCCACTAGGGTTGGCGTGTGACTTCACAGCTTCCCCGACGCGACCCAACGCTGGCGCTGCGGCGGATGCGGCAACCTCACACGCTTCGACGTGAAGCGGACCCGTCAGACGACCGAGTTCTGGCACTTCGACACGGCCGGCGAGCACCGAGGTCGAGTCGACTGAGGTGAAGGGCGAGTTCGTCGAGTCGGTGTCGTGCCGCTGGTGTGGGCGCGACGACGCGATCGAGGTCGTGGATCGCAACGAGGCAGCATTGGCCGACGATCCGACCACGCAGTCGCCCTCGAACTAGTCGACTGCCGTTCCGCATGCCCCCGGCAACCAACAAGTCCGACCGATCCCGGGAGCTGTCGGCGTCAGCCTGACCTCATGCGGCTTGTTGCTTGCCCCGGTGTCGGTGATCGGCGCCGACCTGATGTGGCTCGTCGCGATGGGCGACGACGTACGCCGCACGGGGGTGCTTCCAGACGCAGTGCCGTTCGCCGCAGCGCCCAGTCAGGGCTGGCCGCCGCCCCCGGTGGCGGCCGAGGTCCTGTTGTCGCTGATCCACGAGCTCGGACTGGCCGGATTGCTGGTCTGGCACTTCGTGGTCGTGGTGGGTGCGTTGGTGGTCGTTGCGATCGACACACGGCGTCGAGGAGCGACAGACGTGTCCACGGCGCTGACGCTGGTGGTACTGGTGCTCGGCGGTGCGGCGACGTTCGCAGTCGTGCGGCTGCAGACCTTCTCGTTGCTCTTCTTCGCGTTGACCCTCTTGCTGGTGCGCGATCAGCACCGCAAGCCGGGGCGGGCCATGTGGTGGGCCCCAGTGCTCGTGGCGGTCTGGGGCAACCTGCACGGTTCGGTCCTCTTGGGTGTCTGCGTGATGGGTGCACATCTGCTGTTCTCGCGGTTGACTCGACACCCGAACGAGACGATCGCGCTCGGGGTGGCGACGCTCGGGGCGCTGTTCCTCAACCCGGCTGCGTGGCGCACTGCTGACTATTACGTCGGAGTGCTGCAGAACGAGGCGGCTGCCGGGGGCGAGGGCCTGTGGGCGGCCCCATCTGTGGGGAACCCGTTCGACGTGTTGATGGTCGTGGGAGCCCTGATCCTCGGCGTGCGCGCTCAGGCAGCGATTGCCGCTGTGGGAGTACGTCGCGTTGGCTGGTCTGACCATCGCCACGGTCATCGCCGCGCGCAACGGGATCTGGTTGCTGCTGTTCCCTGGCGGCACCGTCTGCATCGATGATTAGCAGACCTGCCGCCGATCACCTGAACACCGGCAGACCCACGCCTCGCGCGTCGGCAGCCGTCGTCGTCGCGATGGTGCTTTGTGCGGGT
Source organism: Nocardioides sp. B-3 (assembly GCF_024703895.1). Taxonomy (GTDB): domain Bacteria; phylum Actinomycetota; class Actinomycetes; order Propionibacteriales; family Nocardioidaceae; genus Nocardioides. The sequence continues at coordinate 136,944 of NZ_CP087968.1, read as the reverse complement.
GTGCTCGCGTTCCGCGCGCAAGCCATGGCCGACGCTGATCAGGAACTGGCAGCCGACGTCCCGGCATCCGCGCCGGGCATGGTGGTCCTCGCGCCGGAGCCGGCGGTCGAGAGCCTCGCCGCTGAAGGGGTTCGGGTCTGGCTCAGCAACCCCCTTGATGCCTTCAGTCAGGAGCATCAGAGCGCCTACCCGGACTTCCCGGCGGGTCGTCCCGGGATGTCGGTGGCCGTGGATGCGAGTGACGCCGTGTTGGTTCAAGAAGGGTCACCGCCCGACGGAGCGATGGCCGAACTCGAGGAATTCGAGCGCCATGAGCTCGAGGCGGATTGGCTCCTGTACCTGCGGCGCTGATCGACTCACGGGGCATGAACATCATCAGTGTCGGTGCTCGATGTCATGGTCCGTCCCATGACGACACGAATCGATTGCGACACCTGTCTGGTGCGTGGGCTGGCCTGCCACGACTGCATGGTCACGGTGCTGCTCGGCCCGCCCCCCGAGCTCACCTTCGACGACGACGAGCGCCGCGCCCTCGAGGCGCTCGCTGATGGGGGACTGGTGCCGCCGCTGCGGCTGGTGCAACCCGTCTGCGGCCCCATCGTGGAGAGCGCCTGAACGGATCCCGTCAGTCACGTCAGCCCCGTGAGCCACACCACACCGACGACACGGACGAGTTTGTGGGGCGGAGATTGGCAGGGCCGCCGCTCGCCGACTACTCTGACCGCTCTGGTGTTCGTGGAAGTGGGCCACTCGGGTCCGCGCGAACACCGCGTCGAGTTCGATGCCGTTGGCCCCCGTCAGCGGCTCGGAGCCGGGGAACCACCGCTCGTCTGGGGTGAATCGCCTTCAAGGACATGCGCTCGCGCATGGCGGAGGAGGCGTAGGGCATGTCGTGCCCGAACCCGTCAGCTCACCCGGCAGACGTACGACAACCAAGGGAGAACACCCGCTCGTGAATCACGACCGGATGCGACTCGGCAGCGCCTTGCTGGGAATCACCGCCATCGCTGCAGTCGCCATCATCCCCGTCACGCCCGCCCAAGGCCGATCCTGACATCAAGGACGTCCGGGCCAAGGTCGACCGGCTCTACCACGAGGCCGAGCAGGCCTCCGAGCGCTACAACGACGCCAAGCTCGACCTTGCCGACCTCCGCAAGGACCTCGCGGCCCTCCGTGCCGACGAGCAGCGCCAGAGCGACAAGCTCGACGCCGTCCGCGACGAGGTCGCCGACTCCATCCTGCGCGGCTACCGGGGGTGAGTCGATCTCCACCGTCGGCCGGGTCGTCGTCTCCGACGACCCCGCCGCCTTCCCCGGGCCAGCTCTCGACCATGTCGGGCTTCAACTCGCTCCGGGACAACATGTTCGACGCCTACTCGACCGAGCTCGAGGCCCTCGACCTGCGCAGCGAGGCCACCGCTGATCGCGCCGCCGAGATCGCCGACACCACCGACGAGCTCGCCGCCGAGAAGAAGACGATCGACGAGAAGCTCGCCGACGCCGAGGACCTCCCCGGCCGACCCGGAGGCCGAGGAGCGCGAGCTCCTGCTGACCTCGCGCTCCGGCTCGACCCGGATGCCCGCTTCGCTTCCCGCCTCCGGCCGGGCCGCCGCCGCGATCTCCTACGCAATGGCGCAGGTCGGTGACGCCTACGTCTACGGCGCCATGGGCGACAACGCCTTCGACTGCTCGGGCCTCACGATGCGCGCCCGGGGCGCCGCCGGTGTCGGCCTGCCGCACTCGTCCAGCGCCCAGTACGGCTCCGGTCCGCACATCTCCGCGAGTGCGCTCCAGCCCGGCGACCCGGTCTTCTACTACAGCCCGATCAGTCACGTCGGCATGTACATCGGCAACGGCCTGATCGTGCACGCCGCCAACCCCTGGGACCGGTGTGGCCGTGTCCGGCCTCTACTCCATGCCCTACGTCGGCGCGGTTCGCCCCGGCTGAACGCCCGACCTCGAAGACCGGTCGCCCACGTTGGTGGGTGGCCGGTCTTTCGTTGTGTGTGGGGCTGGTTGCGGTCGGACTGTGGTTCGTCCGTGATGAGCCCTATCGCGCCGACCTGACCGATGCCCCTGCGGCGCCGACCGCGATGGTCGGTGCGGCGGCCTCGTCGGTCCAAGACCCGGTCGAGGCGCTCGAGGCCGGCGATGCGGCCGCAGCCTCCGCTCTTGGGCCGCGCAGCGACTCCGAGGCCCGGGCGTTCCCGGCCGACGTGGCCGACAATGCGCGCGACCTCCGTCTGCGGGACATCAGCGCGCGGTACGTCGACGAGGTCGGCGCTGTCGGGCAGGACGGCTCCCCGGTCCGCGGCAATCGACCTGTCCCTGGGCCCTCCAAGGATTCGACCGGGAGCCGGCGCACGCCGAGGTGATCGTCGACTTCGCCCCCGACGGCGAGCGCGCCGCCATCACCGGGCTCGGCGGTCCGGGTCGCATCTCGCCGCTGTGGCTGGGTGGACGGCTCGCCGTGCGCCGTACGCCCCAGACCACGGTGATGGCCGCCGGCCCGCAAGCCGGACGCCGGGCAAGGGCTTATCTCCAGCGCGTACGCCGCGCGATCCCCGTGGTCCGGCGCGTGCTGCCGCAATGGCGCCCGTCCGTCGTCGTCGAAGTGCCGGCGAGTGCCGCCGAGCTGGACCGCGCCCTCGATGTCCCCGACGGGACCTATGCCGGCATCGCGGCCGTCACGGCGGCCGCCGACGGCGTGGCCCGCTCGGGTGCGCCCGTCCGCGTGTTCGTGAATCCGGAGGTCACCGGGCGGCTGCGTGGCGCCGGGGCCCGTGTGGTGATCAGCCACGAGCTGGTGCACGTCGCCACTGGCGCCACGTCCGCAGTGCTGGACCCCCGGCTGCTGGAGGGCTTCGCGGACTACGTCGCTCTTCGCGACGTTGATCTTCCGTTGAGCATCACGGCCGCCCGCGCCAGCGAGCGTCCGTCGCAACGGCGTGCCCGAGCAGCTGCCGGGCACGGCCGAGTTCGACACGACCTCCACGGACCTCGAGGCGACCTACGAGCTGGCCCGGCTGGCGTGCATCGAGGTCGCCCACCGGGTCGGGGAGAGTGGTCTCGTGCGGGTCTACGACGAGGCGACCGACGGGGCGACGACGGCCGAGGCGCTGGCGTCCGTCGGGTTGACCCTCGAAGACGTGGTGCGCGGCTGGCAGCGCCGGCTCAGGGGTCTTGCGTGACCGCTCGCCGGTGCTCCGTGGTCGTGATGCTGGTCGCGGCGATCGGCTTCACCGTCGTCGCCGCATTGTGGGTGCCGTGGCATCCCGTGCCGGGTGGTGCACCCGGCGCCGTACGACCCGAATCGGTGTTCACGGCGGAGCAGATCAGGCGCGGCGAGGACTACGCCTCGTGGGGCGCGCACCTGAGCCTGCTGTCCCCGGGGATCAGTCTGGTCGTCACGTCGGTGCTCGGCTTCAGCAGTGTGGGGGAACGGGTGGTCGCGCGGCTTCCGGGCAAGTGGTGGGCCAAGGTCGTCCCGGGTGTGCTCGCGATCAGCCTGATCGGGCGTATCGCCACGCTGCCGTGCAGCGTCATGCTCCAGCGGCATCGGCTCGCCAACGGGCTCAGCACCCAGTCCGGCTGGGCTACGCCCGTGACGTGGCGACCAACGAGGCTGTCGTGGTCCTCACCACCTCGATCGGACTGCTGGTCCTGCTCGGTGTCGCCCGGCGCTGGAAGCGGGCCCGGCCGGCGATCGCGGCGGGCCCGGTCGCGGCGTTGGTCGTGCTCGGCTCCTTCGTCTATCCGCTGCTCGTCGAGCCGCTGTTCAACGACTTCACCCCGCTGTCCGATGAGTCGCTGCGATCCGAGATCTTCGCGCTCGCGGACCGGGAGGGGGTGCGCATCGACGACGTCCTGGTCGCGGACGCGTCGCGGCGTACGACCACGCTCAACGCCTATGTGTCCGGCTTCGGGAACACGCGACGGGTCGTGGTCTACGACAACCTGATCGAGTCCCTGCCACGCGACCGGGCGCTGTCGGTGATCGCCCACGAGCTGGCGCACGCGCGCCACGGCGACGTCGTGATCGGTACGGCGCTGGGTGCCCTCGGCGCCGCGGCCGGAGTCGGCCTGCTGGGGCTGATCGTGAGCTCGGGCTCGCGACGTGGCTCCTTGATGGGCCCGAGGATGGTGCCGTTCGTCCCGGCGCTGACCGTCTGGGGAAGCCTCGGCGGCCAGTCCGCTGGAGAGCGGCATCAGCCGGCAGATCGAGACGCGTGCCGACGTGGACGCACTGAAGGCGACCGGTGATCCGGTCGCCTTCGTGGAGATGCAGAAGATGTTGTCGTTGCGGTCGTTGTCCGACTCGACCCCGCCTGCGGTGATGCAGTGGTGGTGGGGGAGTCACCCGACGACGCTCGAGCGAGTTTCACTGGCGAAAAGTTCTTGAACTTGCGACCTGTTCAGGCTGGCGAAGCACAAAGGGTCGGCACCGTGAACTCACGGTGGCGACCCCTGTGTCGGAACTGGTCAGAGCTTGCCAGCGATGCTCTCGAACAGAGTCGTGAGGTTGCCACCAAGGAGGGTGACAGCGGCGATGATCGCAACGGCGATGAGCGCAACCATCAGGCCGTACTCGACCGCTGTGGCGCCCTCTTCGTCCTTGCGGACGGTGAGCATGAAGGTGATGAGCTTCTCGATCATGTGCTTCCCTAACGATTGATGGGATTAGCGTTTCGGGCCCTCGGAGACCTCGAACAAAGCAGAAGTCTGCTTGAAGCCCGCTCGCACCGCATGGAGTGATCGGACGAAAAGTCCGATCCTTTATGAGTAGGGAGCCTGTTCAGCGCCCGGCTCCCGGTCGCGCCGCTACGGGGCAAAAACGCCGGCGGGAATTGCGAACAGTTGGGTCACGCTGACTCCGAAGGCCGTGACGCCGACGATGATCGTGATCGCGATCGCGGCCACCATGAGGCCGTACTCGACGGCGGTGGCTCCACGCTCGTCGCCCATTCGAGTGAAGATGCGTCCCCACATTGAGATCCTCCTCATGATTCGTCCCGAGCTCCGGATGAAGAACAAGGGCCGACATCGTGGAGACCCACGGCGTCGGCCCTTGTTTCAGAAGATCTTCAGAGCTTGCCGGCGATGCTGTTGAACAGGGTGGTGAGGTTGCCACCCGGGAGGGTGACAGCGGCGATGATCGCGACGGCGATGAGTGCAACCATCAGGCCGTACTCGACGGCGGTGGCGCCCTCTTCGTCGTTCTTGCGGCCGGTGAGCATGAGGGTGATGAACTTCTCGATCATTGTGATTCCCCTAGAGAGTAGTGAAGTCAGTGTATTTCGGGCCCGGGGGACCCGGTGAGAAGAAGTCTGCTCGAAGTCGGCTCGTATCGGATCGGGTGATCGGTCGGGACCCACTAGTCCCATTTGACTACCGTGACCATGCCCACTGGACTGGACTGGGTGGCACTGACGTGCACGCGCGGCTGACCGATCAGAACCGCTGCGGTGCGAGGTGATCCAGAAGGCCCATGCGCATCGCGGTCACGAGTGCCTGTGCGCGGTTGGCTGCACCTAGCTTCTGATAAATGTGGGTGATGTGCGTCTTCGCGGTGGACTCACTGAGATAGAGCCTGCTGGCGATCTCCCCTGTGCCGAGACCGTCCGCCAGCAGCGACAAAACTTCTGCCTCCCGCCCCGACAGTGTGGGCGTGGACGGGCTGCTCGCGCGACGCATCATGGCGACCGCAAGGCCCGTGCACAGGAAGGTACGTGGAGCGACAGCGGCATGCTTTGCTGCGCTCACCACCTCAGTTGCTTTGCTGTCCTTGCCCACGAAGGCAGACGCGCCAGCCTCCATCGCTGCGAAGATGTGGTCGTCTCCAGCGTGCATCGTCAAGACGACGAGGCCAACGGTCTCGCTCTCAGCGCGCACGCCTCGCACGATGTCCAGACCATGCCCGTCGGGCAGCTGCAGATCCGTGACCACGACGTCGGGCTTGAGCTCCGCATAGCGGGCAAGGCCCTCGGCCACGGTGCCGGCCTGACCGACCACGGCGGTCTGCTCGTCCCGCTCGAAGCGCGCGCCAGCCCGGCGAATGAGCTCGTGGTCGTCAACGAGGAGAACGGTGATGGTCACGAGTCTCGGTCCTTTCGGGCGGGGTGGTTTCAGTGGAACACAGCAGGACGACGGTTCCGCCGTCCTGTCGGGGCGAGACGGTCAGCCGCGCCCCGATACGTTCGGCACGTTCGGTCATGGTCTGCAGACCCCAGTGCCGCTCGCGGGGCACGGCGTTGCCGACGCCGTCGTCCTCGATCCGCAGGGTGATCCCGCCTCGAGTCGGAGGACAGCGAGACCCACAAGTTCATGGCACGGGAGTGCTTGCGCACGTTGCCGATGGCCTCTTGGGCGACCCGGAGCAGCTCGGACTCGATCCAGCTGGGCAGGGGGACCGGATTCATCGAGCAGCAGGTGGACGCGCAGGTCGGTCCCGTGGCTGACCTCCCGGACGTACTCGGCCGGGGCGCCGGAGAGTCGGTGCTCTGCGACATGGTGGCGCAGGTCGAAGATGGAGAAGCGGAGCTCGGTGACGACCCGGCTGATCTCGTCGCGCAGCGCCGCCGCCAGTGCACGGGTCTCCGGCTCGTTCGAGAGGGTCTCGATCTCGTCGACGATGTAGCCGAGAGCGACGACTTCCTGAGCCACGCCGTCGTGCATCTCACGCGCGAGACGATTGCGCTCCTCAGCGGTGGCGATCAAACGGACGTCATCGAACAGGACTGCGGTGTCCAGACGTACGACGTAGTCGTCGGCGATCTCCTGCGCTGATGCACGCTCGGCGTCGGTCCAACCGGACGACCTGATCAACAGCACGGTTCCGCGGACCTTGTCGGCGCTGCGCAGCGGAAGCTCCGCGACGTCCGGGAGGGTCCTGCTGGACTGGGCGAGCTGGTCGCGCAGGGCGAACATGGCGGCCGCATCCCCATGGAAGGAGAGCAGGCTGACTGAGTCGTCGGTTCCGTGCACGAACACGGCAGACGACTCCGCGCCGGTGGCTGAGCGCAGTGCAGCCTCCAGCTCCGCCGCCAGCTGGGCGCTGTCGAGGCCGAGCCGACCTCGCTGGGCAAGCTGGTGGAGCTGGGACATCAATTGGTTTGCTGCGACGTAAGGCGCCTGGCGAGCCTCGAGGATGCGCACCGAACGCGACTGCCAACTGGCCGGGATGCCGGTCCCCAGACCGACAACAAGCCATGGTGTGGCGCTGGCGAGACGACCGAGCTCCGCCGACGTCGGCGTGACGCTCACTGTGACCAGTACTGCGACGACACCGGTGACAACCGCGTTGATCGTTGTCACGAGACCATGGCGCACGCCCGCCACGATCGGCGGGACGGCGAGATAGGCCAGCAGTGCAGGCTGCTCGGGCGCACTCACGAGCAGGATCGCGGTCAGTACGGCCTCGGCGATCGGCAGGAGCTTGGAGCTCCGGGGAGGTCAGTCCCCACTCGAGCGCGCTGCAGACCCCCGCAATCAGGGCAAGCGCGGCCGGGAGCGGGGCAGCCCGGCCGAAACTTCCTGCGCTGAACAACATGCCGGTCGACAGGGCGATGGTGAAGATGCGGATCGCAGTCGTGACCCGCCATGTTGTGAGTGAGCTGAGCGGTGCGCTGTGACTTTCAATCATGGCGGGACGACGGACGTCGGCTCACAGGTCGCTGAACGTCTCGGCGATCTGGATGCCTGCCGGCCCGAGGATCACGATGAAGAGACAGGGCAGGATGAACAACACCAGCGGAATCATGATGCGCACCGGCACCTGCTGGGCCTTCTCCTCGGCACGCTGGCGGCGCTTGACCCGCATCTCCCGGCTCTGAATTCGCAGCACGCGACCGATCGGAATACCGAGGCTGTCGGCTTGCACCATGGCCAGACAGAAGGACTTCAGGTCCCTGGATCGAAGACCTCTCCGACATGGCCCGCATCGCTTCGGTCCGGCCCACGCCCAACTGCATTTCTTGTAGCAGTCGCGAGAATTCCTGAGACAGCGGGCCGGTGGTGTTCAGGGCGACCCGGCTCACCGCAGAGTCGAACCCGAGGCCGGCCTCGACGGAGACCGTGAGCAGGTCGATCGCGTCCGGGAGCGAGTTGCGCATGATCTTCGAGCGCTTCTCACCAGCGTTGTACAGCAGGACGTTGGGAAGTACGTAACCGAACGCGGCCGCCAGACCGGTCACGATGATGACGCGGTAGAACAGCCAGCCGGCAGCGAGCAGGTAGAGGAACCCGAGGACTCCGAGACCTGCCATACCCAGCACCTTGAGGCCGATGAGGCGGTTGACGTCCCACCCGGAAGGGTTCCCGGCGATGTCGAGTCGGTGCTGGAGCTTGTCAGCTGTGTCGGCCCGCACGAGCTTGCGACCCGTGTTGACGAGGCGATCACCAAGCGGACCGAGCACTCGTTCGGCGAACGGGCGCTCGAGCTCTGCCTTGAGTGATTCGGGAGCGCTGTCGAGGGCCCGGATGGCCGCCACGCTGCGCGCCACGCCGCGACGTTCACCGGTGGCCACCCCAATCAGGGAAAGAGACAGGGTCAGTGCCAGAAACACCAATCCCGCGCCAGCGAGCAGGTACATGGAACTGGACATCTGTCAGACCTCGACATTCGCGATTTTTGCCATCATGAACGAGCCGAGCCCAAGAAGAATTACCACGACGGCCAGCATGATGTACCCGGGGAAGGTGGTGTAGAGCAGCTCGATGTACTCGCGGTTGACGAAGTACATGTACAGGCCGATGAGCGGGGAAGCCCGGTGAGGATGTAGCCCGAGAGGCGGCCTTCGGCGCTCAGGGCCTTCACCTGCCGACGCAGGTACTCGCGCTCACGCAGCGTGCCGGCCACGGTGTGCAAGATCTCGGCCAGGTTTCCACCGACCTCCCGCTGGATCCGAACAGCCATCACCACCCAGTCGAAGTCTTCACTCTCCATCCGCTCACCAACGCCTTCCAGCGCGTCCGTGATCTCGACGCCCAACCGCTGCTCGACGAGAGCTCGTCGCAACTCACTCGCCATTGGCTCGTTGCCTTCTCGCACGACGGTATCGACTGCTTGAGGAAGGGATAGGCCCGCCCGGAGCCCGCCCGCCATCAGACCCAGTGTCTCCGCGAGCTGGGCGTTGAAGGCGGCCAATCTGCGTCCGTGACGCCACTTCAGGTAGACCCACGGCACGACGATGCCGAGCAGGAGGCCAAGGACGCCCATCGCGCCGCCCAGAAGGAAGAAGAAGATGGCAGCCGTACTGATGGCCATCGCCGCGTGCAGGAGCACCCATTCTGCGGCGGTCAGGGACGAACCGGCGCCAGTCAAGCGCTGCGAGATGCGCGTCTCAAGGTCCCTGTTGACCATGCGACCGGTCAGGGCAACAGCGGAGTCCTTGAGAGCAGTGGAGTCAGCGGCACGTGTGCCGACATTCGCCCGGCCAGATTGTCCGTCGCCACCGGCGAAGTAGGCGTCGAGTCGCTTGTCGACCGACGACCTTCGTCCGGCGCTGCCTGACAGCATGAGCCACAGGAGCAGAGCGACACCCGGGGAACAGGCCCCCAGCTCCGACCAGCATCATCGTGGGGCTCACCAGCGGCTTGCCCACGACGGTCGGCTGTGGTCCGGCGTTTACATCGTCACGATCACCGACGTTGACGAAGGCCGAGTCGGCGTAGATCGTTCCGGTGCCCTCGACCGTGACCTCGATGTCTGCCTCGCCGCTGACGCCCTCGGGCAGCTCGAACTTGACGAGCAGTTGCTTGGCCAACGCGTCGGCCTGTGCGGTCAGGACCCGGCTGAGTGCACCCGAATCAGCGGGGATCACCCGGCCGTTGGTGTCGGCCGCCAGCTTGGCCAGCTTGTCGGCCTGCTTCGCGTTGGCGAGCGAGACGACGTCGACGACCACCTCTGCTTCGGCTGCGGACTTGGCCACTGCCTCGAGGGTGGTGTCACTTCCGGTGTCGGCACCGTCGGAGAGCAGGAGCAGGGAGCGTGAGCCTTCGGCGCCCGCCATATCGATCGCCTCGGCCAACGCGTCGTAGACGCCGGTGCCCCTGGGCGAGCTCAAGTCCCTTGAACTCGTCGAGGAGTGCGGTGCGGTCCGTGGTCGGCTCGACGGTTGAGCCGACTTGGCCCGCGAAGGCCACCATACCGACCTTGACGTCGGGCGGTGCAGTGGCGAGGAACGCGGTCACGGCATCGGTCGCGGCCGCGAACTTCGCGCCGCGCATGCTGTTGCTGGCGTCGACCACGAGGATGGTGGAGCGCTCCACGTCGCCAGCCGAGACGGTGCTGGCCTCGGCGTCGACCGCCGTCCCGTCGACCCGGACCGACACGTCGGAACCGCCCACACCGCCGCCGGGGACGCCGTCGACCGAGACCACCATCGACACGACGCCTTCGGCAGACTCGACGTGGTCGATGCTGACCTCGTCGGCTCCCAGAGCGGGCGCGGCGGTCAGGATCGTGGTGGCGATGACGGCCGCGAGCAGCATCGAGCATCGCCGATGGCGCAGGTTCATCGAACTGCCCCCGTGGCGAAGATGGTGGGGTCGACCTTCACACCGTGATCGGCGAGGTGCTCGAGAAAGCGCGGCCGCAGCCCAGTCGATTTGAGATGTCCCCTGGAACTTGCCGTGCTCGTCGGTGCCGGCGTGATAGTCGAAGAGGAACACATCCTGAGTCGTGATGATGTCGCCCTCCATGCCCACGATCTCGGTGATGGCGGTGATCCGGCGCGTGCCGTCCTTGAGACGGGTCTGCTGAATGATCAGGTCGACCGCGCTCGCCACCTGCTCACGAATGGCCCTAATGGGCAGATCCATTCCGGCCATCAGGACCATCGTCTCGAGACGCGAGAGGGCGTCGCGTGGGGTGTTCGCGTGCAGGGTCGAGATGGAGCCGTCGTGACCGGTGTTCATGGCCTGCAGCATGTCGAGCGCGGCGGCGTCACGGATCTCACCGACGACGATGCGATCGGGGCGCATGCGAAGCGAGTTCTTGACGAGGTCGCGGATGGTCACTGCACCCTTGCCCTCGATGTTGGCGGGCCGCGACTCGAGTCGGAGCACATGGTCCTGGTGCAGGCGGAGCTCGGCGGCGTCCTCGATGGTGACGATGCGCTCGTCGTGGGGGATGAAAGAAGAGAGCACGTTGAGGGTGGTCGTCTTGCCGGCACCGGTACCCCCCGAGACGAGGATGTTCAGACGCCCGCGGACGCAACCCTCGAGCAGATCGGCAGCCTCACGCGAGAGGGAGTCGAAGCTGATCAGGTCTTCGATCGTGTAGGGGTCCTCGGAGAATTTACGAATCGTCAGCTTGGAGCCGTCGAGCGCGAGCGGCGGGATGATGGCGTTGACACGGCTGCCGTCAGGCAGGCGGGCGTCCACCATGGGGCTCGTCTCGTCGACACGACGTCCGATCTTGCTGACGATCTTGTCGATGGTGCGGCGCAGGTGCGCCTCATCGGCGAACGATGCATCGGTCTTGACCAGCCGACCCTTGCGCTCGATGTAGATGTTGTCGAAGGCGTTGACCATGACCTCGGACAGGTCCGAGTCCCGCAGCAGCGGCTCGAGCGGGCCGTAGCCCGGGATGTCGTCGGCGATCTCCTGCGACACCCGGGCGCGGTCCACCGAGGACATTGGCTGGTCGGCGTCAGCGAGCGCGGTCTGCAGGGCCACGTGCACCTGCTGCTCCAGCTCGGACTGGGTCATGTGGGCGTCGTAGAGCTTCGGCCCGAGTGCCTCGACGAGCTTCGAGTGCACGATCTTCTTCAAGGGCGCGAAGGGGTCGCGACCGGTCTTCTTGCTGCCGGCCGCCGTTAACGTGGCGAGTGTGTTGGCCGATGTGCCGGGAGCGGCGGCCTTCGGCTGAGGGGCCGCATGGCTCGTGGGTGGCGCGGCTGCCGGAGCCGCCGGAGTTGCCGAAGCAGCCGGCTGTGCGGCAGGGCTCCCTGACGCCTCCTGCGGAGAACGAGACCGCTGGGCTGCGGCGATGCGATCGCTGAGACTCATTGTCAGCCCCTCCTGAGGCGCAAGCGCGAACCGGAGGCTCGAGAGCCTGCCGACTCGCTGTCGTCTGCCTTGACGAACGACAGGGCCAAGGCGTTGATCGCCTTGCTGTTGGGATGGGACGGGTAGGCGCGGACCAAGGCTTCTCCGCGGTTGACGGCCGAGAGCACCTCGCGGCTGGACACCGGGGGAGATGTCCGCCTTCAGGCCCAACGTCGACTCGAACTCGTCCGTCGTCAACCCGACCTTGCCGTCTGCCCGGTTGAGCACGAACTTCCGGGTGTCGCGCGGGAAGTTGAGCAGGTCGAGAGTGCCGGTGGCGAGCTTGAGGCCCTTGAGCGCCGGGATGTCCAGTGTCGCGACCGGGATGATGGTGTCCGTGCGGTCCGGGGCGGTCAGCGCGTTGTCGTCGAAGACACCCGAGGTATCGATGACGACGAAGTCGAACATGCTCTTGAGCATGTCGATCATCTTGCCGATGTCGACCGCCGTGGCGTGGTCGGGGGAGTCCCGGGCGCACCGGCGCCGCGACGATCGCGAGCCGGTCTGAATGGCGTGTGAGGATCGACTCGATGGCGTACTCGTCGATCAGGCTGTTGAAGGCCACCAGATCGTTGATGGTCCGTGCCGGGGTCAACTGCAGCATGATCGCGACATCGCCACTGTTGACGTCGAGGTCGATCAGACAGACGTTTTTGCCGATCTGGCTGAGGGCCATGGCTGTGTTGACCGCGATCAGGCTCTTGCCGACGCCACCCTTGGTGGAGAAGACGGTCAGCACCGTGCCCTGAGGGGCGTCGGCGGCCGCCCGGGCGGCGGCCACGTCGGCCTTGGCGCGTGCCATCGCGGATGTTGCCGCAGCCTGCGCCTCGACCTCGATCGTCTTCGCGATCTCACTGGCGACCGAGCGTGCACGATGGACGGCCGTGGTGATGCCGGCCAGATCATTCGACTCGACGACCTCGCGCATGCCACTTCGCAGAGCAGTCGTCAGTACCTCGTGGTCGACGGTACGCCGCAACAGGATCACACCGAGGTCGGGGCGATTGATGCGCGCCCACTTGGCGAACGTCGTCGCTGCCTCGACAGCGATGGTAGGGCCGATGACCACGGCGAACTCGTGCGGACTGGCTGCGACATGCGCCTCGAGCTGTTCAATCGTTGCCACGGCGACCGACCCGTGCAGCATCGTCTGGACGATGCTCAGTTGGCCGACATCCGGCTCGATGATGACCGTCACCGCGCGGCCCTGAAGCTCTCCGGCATGATCTCGACAGCGGTAACGCCCGGTTGGTCGGTGACCTTGGAGTCCTTGGTGAGTAGTGCGAAGGAGACGTCGCCGTTGCGCGCCGCAAAGATGAGCTTCTCCGCGTCCTTCTGGTTCACCGCGACGGTGAGGATCGTCCTCGGCACCTGCTCGGTGACCTCGTCGCCGGCCTCGGTCGTGATCGTCTTCGACGTCACGCTGGTCGTGCCCACGCCGACCACCTGCACCTTGGGTAGCAGGAGCCGCGTGATCGGCGCCAGCTTCTGCTCCTTGCCGTCGGGAAGGAGCAGCACCGGGTCGGCGGAGAGGAAGATCGCGACATCGGAGCCGGGGTTGACGAAGCCGGCGACGCGCTCGGGGTCCGAAGCTCAACCGACACAGCAAGCTTGTCGTCGGGGATGATGAGACCGTCGGCGTCGCCGAGGCTGCCGAACTTCGCACCGATGATCTGCTCGCCGGCATAGATGGTGCCGAGCGCGACCTCGTCCGAGATTGAGCTCGTGGTCGTCAGGGCACCCTCGATGAGGTCGTCCTTGCGCACACGGGACTTCTCGAACTTGCCCGCCTCCCGGGCACTGGCGACGTCCTCGCCGGTGTCGATGGTGGCGGAAGCGGTGAGCACCTCGACCATCTCCCGGCCTTCGGTGGCGCGCTGGTCGATGCCCTGCACGTACAGGACGATGAGCGCCGTACCGACCGGGGCGATCAGGGCGGCGACGAGCAGGAGAACGGAACGGCGAGCCATGTGGCGATCCTTCGCAGTCAGAGAATCCGGGGGTTCTTCTGGGAGTGCTCAGGGCTTTCGGCGGGTGTCTGAAGATCCCGCCCGGCGGCCTCGGGGCGGACCCAGATTCCGCCCCGGGCGCAGAATCTAGGACGCTTCGAGGGAGGACGTGGGCTAAACCGAACAAACCGCCCAGAGGTGGCCCGGACACCACCCGAAATGACTAGACCAGCGGTCGTACGACTAGTCCGAATGTGCTCGCCCGATCGGGCAGTAAGCCCAGATCAGGGTACGTAGAGCCCTTCGACGTCCTGGCGGAACTCGCGCATCACGACGTTGCGCTTGAGCTTGAGGCTGGGGGTGAGGTGACCGCGTTCCTCGGTCCACTCGTCGGGCAGGATCGTGAACTTTCGGATCGCCTCGGCCCGCGAGACGGCCTTGTTGGCGTCCTCCACCGCGGCCTCGATCTCGGCGAGGAGCTCAGCGTCCTCGAGGTTGTCCTCGACCGATCCCGACTTGCCATGTGCCTCGGCCCGGGCGGGGAACGACTCACGGTCAATCGTCACCAGCGCAGCGATGAACGGCTGGCCGTCGCCCACCACGATGCACTGGTCGACGAGCAGGTGCGCACGCAGTCGGTCCTCGAGCACGGCCGGCGCGACGTTCTTGCCGCCGGCCGTCACCGGGATCTCCTTCTTGCGGCCGGTGATCCGGACGAATCCCTCGTCGTCCACCTCGCCGACGTCACCGGTGTGGAACCAGCCGTCGGTGACGGCCTCGGCGGTCGCAGCGTCGTTGTCCCAGTACCCGGTGAAGACACGGCCACCCTTGAACAACAGCTCGCCGTCGTCGGCCACACGCACGGAGGTGCCCGGGATCGGCCTGCCCACCGTGCCGATCTTCTGGGCGTCTGGGAGGTTGACCGTCAGCGCCGCGGTGGTCTCGGTCAGGCCGTAGCCCTCGAGCACGACGACCCCCGATACCGCGGTAGAAGTGACCGAGCCGCTCGCCGAGGGGAGCGCCGCCGGAGACGGCGTGCTCACAGTGCCCACCGAGCGCGGTGCGGAGCTTGCCGTAGACGAGCTTGTCGAACAGAGCGTGCTGGGCGCGCAGCCGGACCGGGACGCGACCCTTGTCGAGGGCGCGCGAGTAGGAGATCGCCGTCTCGGCGGCCCGGTCGAAGATCTTGCCCCGACCGTCGGCCGTCGCCCGCTGGGATGCGGTGTTGAACACCTTCTCGAACACCCGCGGCACGGCCGGGATGAACGTGGGTTGGAAGACCTCCAGATCACCCAGCAGGTTCTTGATGTCGGAGCTGTGCCCGAGGCGCACCCGCTTCTTGACGCAGCCGACCTGGATGATCCGGGCGAACACGTGAGCCAGTGGCAGGAACAGCAGTGTCGAGGCGCCTTCGGTGTCGAAGAGGCGGTCGAGCTCGTGCGTCGCCACGCCCAGCTCGAACATGAAGTTGCCGTGCGTCAGCATGCAGCCCTTGGGCCGCCCCGTCGTGCCACTCGTGTAGATCAGCGTCGCGAGATCGGCCGGCGTGGTCGCCGTACGACGCTCCTCGAGGGCCTCGTCGGAGATGTCCCGGCCGAGCTTGCCGAGCACGCTGACGGCGTTGTCGTCGAGCGACCACACGTGGTTGAGATCGGATCCGGAGCCGGCCTCGCGGGCCTCACGGACGCGGGCGAGATGGCCGGCGCCCTCCGCCACGACGGCCTTGGCGCCGGAGTCCTGCAGGATCCAGCCGATCTGCTCGGCGGACGACGTCTCATAGACAGGCACGGTCGCCGCACCCGCGAACCAGATCGCGTAGTCGAGCAAGGTCCACTCGTAGCGGGTCCCGGAGATGAGCACGACCCGGTCACCGGCTTCGATGCCCGCGGCCATCAGCCCCTTCGCGACCGCACTGACCTCCGCGAGGAACTCGCCCGCCGTGACGTCGGTCCAGCCCTCACCGGAGCTGCGGCTGAAGACAACGGCGTCCGCGGCCTGCGCGCGTTGCTGACCACGTCATCGGTCAGGTTTCCCACGGTCGGGATCTCGATCGTCAACGGCGTGGCGAACTCGCGCACAAAGGCCTCCTTCAAGGACGTGTGTGGGGCAGGCTATCGCTGTCCGGCGGGTCGAGCCGTGCCGGTTGGGGTCCGGTAGGGTTCGCGCCATGGCCGAACAGACGACTTCGTCGATCGTGATCGACGCCCCGCCCGCCGAGGTCATGGCCGTCATCGCCGACTTCGAGTCCTACCCCTCGTGGGCCACGGGCGTCACCACGGCCGACGTGACCGTGCAGGGCGCGGACGGTCGTGCGGAGCAGGTCTACTTCGCGCTCGACGTCACCCCGATCAAGGACGAGTACACCCTCGTCTACGACTGGGACGGCGATCGCCAGGTCACCCTGGACCCTCGGCGAGGGCAAGATGCTCAAGGCACTGGACGGCTGCTACGCGCTTCGCGACACGGGCACCGGTTCGACCGAGGTCACCTACTCCCCGGCGCTCGACGTCTCGATCCCGCTGATCGGCATGCTCAAGCGCAAGGGCGAGAAGATCCTCATCGACGCGGCGCTCAAGGGCCTGAAGAAGCGCGTCGAGTCGCTCTGAGCACGCAGCCGCGACGCGTGCGGATCCTCCTCTTCACCGGCAAGGGTGGCGTCGGCAAGTCCACCATCGCGGCCGGTACGGCGACGCTCTCGGCCGCCTCCGGGCACCGCACGCTCGTCCTGTCCACCGACGCCGCGCACTCGCTCGCCGACGCGTTCGGCGCCCCTGCGGGAGCCGAACCCACCGAGGTCTCCCCGGGACTCTTCGTCCAGCAGGTCGACGCCCAGCTGCGATTCGAGCAGTCGTGGGCCGAGATCCAGTCCTACCTCCTGCGCGTCCTCGACGTCGCAGGGGTCGACCCTGGTCGCTGCCGAGGAACTTGCAGTCATCCCCGGGGCGGAGGAAGTGCTGGCCCTGCTCGAGCTGCGGGCCCGGGCCCTCAGCGGTGAGTGGGACGTGATCGTCGTCGACTGCGCCCCGACGGCCGAGACGCTTCGGCTGCTCGCGCTGCCCGAGGCGCTCGGGTGGTACATGGAGCGGATCTTCCCGGTCGAGCGGAAGATCGTGAAGGCGCTCGGTCCGATGCTGTCCAAGGCGGCCAAGATGCCGATGCCGGAGGACTCGGTGTTCGGCGCGATCGAGCGACTGCACGCCGAGCTCGACGAGGTGCACGGCCTGCTCACCGGGCCCGATGCGAGCGTGCGCATCGTGCTCACCCCCGAGTCGGTGGTGCTCGCCGAGGCCCGACGGTCCTACACGATGCTCTCGCTGTTCGGCTATCGCGTGGACGGGGTCGTGGTCAACCGCATCTTCCCGACCGAGGACGCGGACGAGTGGCGCGCTGGTTGGGTCGCGTCCCAGACCGAGATCCCGGGGCGGGTCAGCGAGTCGTTCGCCGGTCTGCCGCAGTGGCGCTCGGTGTATCGCACCGGCGAGCCTGTCGGGGTCGACGCCCTGTGCGAGCTCGCTCGTGAGGTGTACGGCGAAGCCGATCCGCTCGAGGTCGTGGACGGCGTCGGTCCCTTCCGCATCACCCGGGATCCCGCCGGCGCCGTGGTGCACACGGCGCTGCCCTACGTCACCCGGGACGAGGTCGGTCTCGCCGGGCACGGCGACGAGCTCGTCGTCAGCGTGGCGTCGTATCGTCGTCTCCTCACGCTGCCGCCGGGCCTGAGTCGTCACCAGATCACGGGTGCCCGGGTCGTCGGCGGCGAGCTCCGGGTCAGGTTCAAGGAAGGGGCGTCGTGACCGACACCGAAGACGGGCGCGATCCCGACGTCGGCTCCCTCGCGGAGGAGACCGCCAAGCTGCTGGGCGCCCTCAACGGATGGGCCCGCGAGCAGGGCAGCGGGCTCGGCGAGAGCGTTGCCGGCATCTCCGACCATGCGATGGCCGCGGCCCACGACCTCAACGACCACCTCGCCACCGGTTCCGCCGAGTGCACGGTCTGTCCCGTGTGCCGGACCGTGCACGCCGTACGCCAGCTGAGCCCCGAAGTGAAGGCGCACTGGCGACGGCGGCGGCGTCCCTCATGCAGGCTGCTGCCGGGATCCCGGCCACGGCGACGCCCGACACGAACTCAGACCGGGGCGAGGTCGAGCGCATCGACACGGACGCGTCGGGCGAGGACTGGCCCGAAGAAACCACATGATCGACGTTCCGCTGGTTGAGCAGGCGCGCCAGCGCCGTGTCGAAACCAAGGAACGCCGATGAGCGGTCTTGCTATCGGGATCGACGTCGGCGGCACCAAGATCGCCGGGGGAGTGGTCGACGCCGGCGGACGCGTGCTGGAGATGCTCACGGTCGAGTCGCCCGCCCGGGACGTCGAGGCGATCGAGGACGTGATCGCGACGTTCGTCACGGAGCTCGCGAGCAGGCACGACATCACCTGCGTCGGCATCGGTGCGGCCGGGTACGTCGACCGCAACCGCGCGCACGTCATGTTCGCGCCTAACCTCGCGTGGCGCGACCTCGACCTGAAGGCGGAGCTGGAAGCGCGGGTCGCGCTTCCGGTCACCGTGGAGAACGACGCCAACGCTGCGGCCCGGGGGGAGTTCACGTTCGGCGTCGGCAAGGACGTCGACGACTTCCTGCTGGTCACGGTCGGCACCGGCGTCGGCGGCGGCATCGTGCTCGACGGCGAGCTGCACCGCGGCGCCTTCGGCGTCGGGGCCGAGATAGGCCACCTGCGCATGGTGCCCGGCGGGATCCCTGTGCGGCTGCGGAAACCGCGGCTGCCTCGAGGCCTACGGATCGGGAAGTGCGCTTGTCCGTGCTGCCCGCGCTGCGGCAACGAGTGGCGCGCCGTCAGCTCGGACCTTCCTCGAACGTGTCGGTGGCGACGTCGACGCGATCACGGGGCCCCTCATCACCGAGGCTGCCCGTGCCGGTGACCGTTTCGCCATCGACCTGCTCGCGGACCTCGGCAGGTGGCTCGGAGAGGGGATCGCCTCATTGGTGGCCGTTCTCGACCCGGCGCTGGTCGCCGTAGGTGGCGGCGTCAGCGAGGCTGGCGACCTGCTGATCGACCCCATCTGGGCTGCGTTCGCCGCGCAGCTCACCGGCCGTGGTCACCGCCCCGTTGCCGAGATCCGCCGGGCGGAACTGGGCAACAGGGCAGGACTCGTCGGTGCCGCGGATCTGGCGCGGCGCTGTCGAGGAACGAGCAGTCAGTAGGTGAAGCCGCCGCTCACCATGCGCACTGGCGAAGGCCGCCATCACAACTCTCATCCCCAAGATCGCACTCCGAGTCAGCCGTGACGTTGGACACCTGCAGATTACGCGCGATCAGGACCAAGTAAGTGCTGTCGCTGTTGTCGCTCTTGATGTCGTTAACCATGGCGCTCGCCTCGCCGCAGGTTGTGACGGGGGACGTCGAAGACGCACTGGGATATTTCTGACTTGTTCTGCTTGCCGAAGTGGAAGCCGCAGACCTGAACGGCCACGAGCCTGTGAACGGGGAAGATGGCGCTGGTACCAGTGCCTGTTATTGACGAGTGATCACACAATCCCGGGTTGGTGCAGAACACCGGGATTGGAACGGTCGCACCTGAGTCGATGAGATCCCTCCGGGCTTGTGGAACGTTTCCTGGGGTCGGGCTGACCGGGGTCTCCCTCGAGGCAGGCGAACGGAGCTGAGGTCGAGACCGATGGGCACGCGGCGGCAAGATGATCGTTCAGATCAATCCCCGTCTTGGTGCCCCGGCCGGGGACAATCGAGATGGGGGTCGCGCATCCATTGCGGATCTGATTCGCCAGTGCGGACGTGCCGTTCCCGTCGCCGTCGTGCTCCAAGGGGCAGTCAAGTGTCCACCAGTTGCCTGCTCCGAGGTTGTCAGGCTGCGGACACGCGGAAGATGTCCAGCCGGGGGCGTCCCCAGTGCGAACAGCTTGAAAGGGGTTCCCGGCTGAGCATTCGCCGGGATATCTGACAAGCACAATGCCATGGGTCGAAGTTTCGGACCGGTGGTGCCAGCCTCCACTGCGGCCGCCGCTGACCGAGTGACTTCGTAGGCGTCGGTCATGCCAAAGACTCCACCGAAGAAGTTCGGACTGGGTCCCGTAACGGTCGTCCTGACGACCAAGTCGCCATCAAGGCATTCGGCCTCGAAGAGGGTCATCGCTCCGACCGAGGAGCCTGTGTCGTTTGCCGCGACCTTGGACGTGGCCTCAGTTTGGGCATCTGTGAAACCGTCAGACCGGATGTCGGCGCACAGGCGCTTGTCCACGTTGGCGAAGACGCCGGCGGCCCCCGGGGCCGCAGCATCAGCTGCTGTCTGCATGGCTCGCTTGTTTGCGTAGGCCAAACCGAAGTCGGCTACGAAGGCACTGAGCCCGACGATGACGATGGCTAGCAAGGCGACCGGGATTGCAATGGCTCCGGATTCGTTGCGGCGCCTCATGAGAACTCACACCGCATCACGCCAGTTCCCTGCAGCGTAGGAACAGGGATGAAGTTGAACGGAGGCGCCGTTACTGCCCACTCGTGAGATGGGCCGGTCCCGGTCATGGTCACGGTGATGTTGGTGCCGGCGGTCGTTCCCTTGCATGGCGTCACAGAGGAATCGCTGCCACAGTTCGTCACGACGGGTATAGGGGCGGTGGTCATGCCGACGGTCCCGGCACTGTTCTGGCCCTCAGACTTGATTTGACCACACGTGCGGCCATCCACCACGGCATAGCGCACAGCTTGACGAGCAGCATTGTTGAGTGAGATCTGCTGGGCAAAGACGAAGCCGAAGTTCACGATGCCGATGAGGACCGGGAGGAGGATCGGTACCACGAGGGCGAACTCGAGCGCAGCCGCACCGTTTTCGTCCCGTCGTCTGCGCGCGTGCTTGAGCAGCTGCATTCCCACTCCTTGAAATCGTGTCGCGCTCGCGACATCAGAAGGAGCGTAGAGAGGTCCAGGTGGAGAAGTAGCCCCCTGACCCAAAATGACCCTGACCGTCATGAGCCGCATAGCCCATTCGGACTACGCGCCCCGGCCGTTCGTTTATGTCCGGCGGGAGATGTCGCCTGAGGCATTACTCAGCGACTCATGGTCACCTGTCGGAGGCCGGCATCACACGCAGTGCCGAGCGTGCAGGTCGTTCCACCCGCGCCGTCGCTGTCAGTCACGAACTTCAGGAACAGCCGGACGGTCTCCTTGGGCGATTGAGATACCGGTGCACCGGTGGTGGGGTCTACTCCCGCCAAGCAGGGGTCGTTCTTGTCGGCGCACCCCAGATACTCCGCGTAGGTCGCGGTGAAGCTGTTGCCTGCGCAGTCGCCGGTATTGATCGAGTTGGAACCCTTGTCGAGGATGTGAAACCCGCACACCACGGCCGGGGCCAGTTTGAAGATGGGGTAGACACGGTTGGTGCCGGTGCCCGTCACGGTGCTGGGATCGCACACTGTCGTGGTCGTGCAGAAGACGGGGAAGAGCACGGTTTCACCGAGGATCGCCTCCCGGGCCTCAGCCACGACGGGGACGGTGAGGTTGGACTCGCCGGTGTCCGCGTCCGGGCAGAACGGGCTCACGTCTGCTTGGTCGTTGCAGTTGATCGTCAGGGACGAGGACAGTGCCGTCGCCGGCGTCGGAGTCTGTGGTTCCACCACACGGGCGTCGTTCGCGCAGCCGTCCTTCAGGGCGGCCGCCACTTGCGCAGCGTTCATGGTGGTCATCCCCGGACAGTTCACGAACCACCAGTTGCCGCCGGTTTCCGCTGCCTCACAGTCAGACCCGGTCCACGCCTGACCCGGCATCTTGATCTCCCTGACCTCTGTAGGGAGGTCATCCACCTCGGGTATGTCGAGATCGCACAAGGCGTAGGGCCTGAGCTTGGCAGCGCTCGGCACGTAGACGACGGCACTCGCCTCGCTCTGGGCCGAAATATCTTTCCCGACGACCGCACCCCCGAAGAACGTCGGGGTGGTGCCGCCCCGCGCGGTATGTGACCTCGAGAGCGCCTTTGTACGGCCCCGAAGTCAGGCAATCGATAGCGAAGAGCTTGTTCACCCGGGCAGGGCGGTTCGTCGTCGCGATGGCCTCCGCGGCAGCCTTGGCGTCGGCTGCGAAGTTGGCCTTCAAGTACGCGCACGATCCGGGTTCCCCGCCAAGCGCTTCGCGGCGGCCAATGCTCCCGCGTCCGCCGCCGTTTGCAGTTGTCGCTTGGACGTGTAGGCCACACCGAGGTCGGCGACGAACGCAGACAAGGTGAAAAGCACGACGGCCAACAGGGCGACAAGGACCGCAATCGCACCATCCCGGTTACGCGGCCGACGTCTCAGTTGTACTCGCACCGGAACACCCCCTCGCCGGCGATGTCCACGCCAGCCGGAAAGCCCGGAATCGGCATCGGCACAACAAAATTGCTGTGGTAGGTCAGAGTCACTTTGAGGTCGGTCGTATCGGTCGAGTCAGCGCAAGGCCGCTCGCAAGGGCCCGTAGCACCACTCAGCGCGTAGGTTGGATCGCTTGGGCCCATCCCGATGGTGATTGCTGCATTCCGCGCCTCTGCTTCGATGTCACCGCAAGCACGGCCTTCGACGTCGACAACGGCGAACCGAGCGGCCCGGCGCGCACTGTTGCTGATAGACAGTTGCTGCGCCAGCACCACCCCGAAGTTGACGATCCCGAGGAAGAGCACGATCAGGATGGGCGCAACCGGGGCAGAATTCGACGGCTGCTGCGCCGCGTTCCTCGCCGCACTGGTGACGGTGACCAGACATGTTGCCCCCTACGAAGTTGTGGCGAGGCTAGGTTTCGACTGCGTCGACCATGGCCAAAGTCGGCGTCCCTTACCCCAATTGGAGTATTCGATCTCCGGATGCGACAGGATCGGGCCGTGACCTCAGCAGCAGGAGCGCTCTGGATCGGTGTGGACGTCGGAGGAACCAAGGTCTTGGCCGGTGTCGTCGACGAGTCTGGCCACGTCTCGCCGACGAGCAGACGCGCGACCCCGGGCCGACGAGTCGACATCCGACAGGTCGAGGACGCCCTCGACGCGGCCGTGGAAGAAGCGGCCGGCGGCTCTCCGATCGCCGGGGTAGGCGTGGCCGCGGCCGGCTTCGTCGATGCCGCAGGTGAGCGGGTGATGTTCGCCCCGCACCTGCCCCGGCAGGGAGAGAACGTGCGCGCGGCTGGAGAAGCGTTGGGGAGCGCCGGTCGTCCTCGACAACGACGCCAACTGCGCGGTTCTCGCCGAGTGGACGTACGGCGCAGCGCGGGGCGCCGACTCAGCGATCGTCGTGACCATGGGCACCGGGATCGGCGGCGGGATCCTGATGGGCGGCCGGCTGGTGCGCGGCGCCAACGGCATGGCCGGCGAGTTCGGGCACATGAAGGTCGTGCCCAACGGTCAGCCGTGCGAGTGCGGTGGCCAAGGCTGCTGGGAGCAGTACTCCTCGGGCAACGCGCTCGTGCGGTTTGCCCGCCAAGCCATGGGGGAGCAGCCGTCGGTGCTGGAGGACACGTGCGGAGGCAATCCTGACAACCTCACCGGTCCCATGGTGACCGGTGCTGCCGAGGAAGGTGACCTCGTGGCGCGGCAGGCGTTCGCCTCGGTCGGCGAGTGGCTCGGCGTCGGGGGTGGCCAACCTCGTCGCGGCCTTCGACCCGGAGGTTGTCGTGATCGGCGGTGGGGTGTCGCAGGCGGGCGACCGACTCCTCGAGCCCGCGCGCAACGCGCTGCAACGCTCCTTGGTCGGAGCGGCACACCGCGGCGTACCACCCATCGTGTCCGCGCTGCTGGGCCCCGAGGCAGGGCTGGTCGGCGCGGCCGAGATGGCCGAGCGAGCGGGCGATCAGTCCCGGCGGTAGCCCGGGACGAGCTCGAGCGCGAGCTGCTCGAGGAAGAGCCCGACGTCGGTGACGATGCCCTTGGCTCCGGCTCGACCCGCGGTCGGCGAGCTTGGTGACCGTGGCGGGATTGATGTCGACGCACACGAGCGGGATCGACGCCGGCAGGATGTTGCCGGTCGCCACCGAGTGCAGCATGGTCGCGACCATCAGGCAGAAGCCCACGTCGGTCAGCTCGGCGCGCATGGCGCGCTGGCCCTCGATGACGTCGGTGTAGACGTCGGGCAGCGGACCGTCGTCGCGCACCGAACCGACCAGCACCCAGCGCTTGTCGTGCTTGACCAGCGCGTGCATGATCCCGCCGGTCAGGACACCGTTCTCGACCGCGGCGCGGATCGAGCCCTGCTTGCGGATCGTATTGAGGGCGCGGATGTGGTGCTCGTGTCCGTGCTCGACGCCGCGGCCCATCGCCGGTCGACGCCCGGGCTGGTGCCGTAGAGCGACGACTCGATGTCGTGGGTGGCCAGCGCGTTGCCGGCGAACAGCACGTCGACGTAGCCCGCATTGACCAGTGCGACCATCGCCGGTGCGGCGCCGGTGTGGACGACACCCGGGCCACCGACCCAGAGGACGTGCTTGCCGGCGGCCTTCGCCTCCCGCATGCCGTCCGCGACCCGGCGGACGGGACGGCCTGCGGCTTCTCGCTGGACACGTCGGACTCCATGAAGCCGAACGAGTCGCTGCCCTTCTCGATCACCGGCGCGGTGACCTTGATGCCGGAGGCGCCGGTCACGACGTTCATGCCGATCCGCACGTCGGACATGGGCAGCGTGTAGACGCGCTCGCCGTCGACGACCGGGCCGCAGTCCATCTCCGGGTTCTCGACGTCGAGCCACTTGCCGCCGAGACGGATCTTGGTGGCGAGGTTGGTGGTGGAATAGAAACCGTCCGGGAAGACTCCGTCGAGGTCCGCGACGCTGACCGATGCCTCGCCCGGGTCGATCTGGTTGACCCCTCGGGTCTGCAGGCGCATCAGCAGGCGCTGGAGCGATTCGTCGTCCTCGGCCGTGACCACGATGGTGGCGCGACTGGTGTCGGACGCCTCATGCCCGACGTCGAACCGGTCGATGACGTAGTCACCGCCGTACTCCCGGATGTCGTCGAGGATGCGGGAGAGGATCCCGCTGTCCATCAGGTGGCCGGTGACTTCAACGCTCTCGCTCACACTCACGGCGCCGACACTATCGCCGCCCTCCGTCAGATCCGCGACCCGTCGTCCCACGGCTCGCGGGGAGTGCGCGACATCGTGGCGACGAGGTAGCCGAAGCCGCCGACGAACCAGGGCGACCAGCAGGTAGTCGATGAGCGTCGGCAGGTCGATCCTGAAGACCACCGCGGCCAGCACGAGCACCGGCGCCCCGAAGAGTCCGGCCCACGCGACGGCACGCTTCGGCTCAGGTCGCGGCAGCGGCGGCGGGGGAGGCGGGACGAAGCGCTCCGCCTCGTCGTACGCCGCAGCGCGCACGTCGACGGGCACGGGGTCCGGCTCCGGCGCGGGTGCGACAGGCCGCGCGACAGGTGCCGGCTCGTCGAGGTCGGCGCGGTCGCCGAAGTTGTCGACGATCGCTCGCCACGCCTCGTCCTGCGCGCGCTCGTTGTCGCCCGATCCGGTCACGGGAGAAACGTTAACCCTTGGACAGAAACGCGTGACCTTGGTTTCGACACGGCGCTGGCGCGCCTGCTCAACCAGCGGTCAGGGCGCGCCTGCTCAACCAGCGGTGACGCGGGCGATGAAGTCTGCCGACTCCTTGAAGATCTGCGGGGCGTCGTTGTCGAGAGTGGCCACGTGGTAGCTGTTCTCCGGGTTGACCAGAGTGAAGTCGCGAGACGAGACCGACTTCTTGATGATCGCGATCGACGAGTCGTCCGCCACGTGGTCCTCGACGGACTTGAAGTAGAGGAACGGCGACGTGACCTTCGGCAGGTCGGCGCGCAACTGCTTGAAGCCGTGGAAGATCATCGAGTAGGCGGCCTTGAGCGGGGCCTTCGTGTAGCCGTACTCGTCCTGTCCCGGCTGCTTGATGTCGTTGACGATCCCGGGGAACGCAGGGACCGGGAAGCGCAGGACTGGCAGGAACTTGACGTCGATCCGTCGGGTGGCGATGCCCGGGTTGACCACGACGATACCGGCCACCTCGTCGGGCCGATCGGCGGCGATGCGCATGACCGGGGCACCCCCCAGCGAGAGGCCGCAGACGGCGACGGCGTCGTTTTCCGCACGCAGCTTGTCGAAGGACGCCGTCAAGGTGGCGTACCAATCGCTCCACCCGACCTTGTTCAGCTCCTGCCAGCGCGTGCCGTGGCCCGGGAGCAGCGGCAGCTCGACGGCGTACCCCAGCTCGGCCAGCGACTCGGCCCCGGGGACGCATCGAGGCCGGGGAGCCGGTGAATCCGTGGCTGACCGGGACCCCGATCCTCCGTCCGCCCGTGAGGTCGGGGCGGGCGGGTGCGGAGAACGGCGCGGCCGTCGGCTTGATCAGCATGCGCAGATTGTGCACCAGACGGACACCTCGGCGAGGGCTGCTCACCAGATGGGTATCGCGGCTAGGCTCACCGCGTGCTGTATTGGTTCTTGAAGTGGGTCGCCATCGGGCCAGTCCTTCGCATCGTCTTCCGTCCCAAGACTTTCGGCGTGGAGCACGTGCCCTCCGAAGGCCCGGCGATCCCGGCGAGCAACCACCTCTCCTATGCCGATTGGCTGTTCATGCCGCTGACGCTGCCGCGGCGCGTGACGTTCGTGGCCAAGGCTGAGTACTTCACCTCGCCCGGCATCAAGGGGTGGTTCCAGAAGAAGTTCTTCTCGGGCGCCGGCCAGTCCCGATCGACCGCTCCGGCGCCAACGCCGCCGAGGGCGCCATGAAGTCGGCGATGAAGATCCTCGCCGAGGGTGAGCTGTTCGGCATCTACCCCGAGGGCACGCGCAGTCACGACGGCAAGCTCTACCGCGGCAAGACCGGCGTGGCCCGCCTCGCGCTCGTGAGCGGCGCCCCCGTGGTGCCCTGCGCCGTGGTCGGCACCGACGTCGTTGCACCGACCGGCAAGGTCTTCGGCCAGTGGACCCGTCCGGTCGTCCGGTTCGGTCCGCCACTCGACTTCTCCCGCTACGCCGGGCTCGAGAACGACCGCTACATCCTGCGTGCCGTCACCGACGAGATCATGTACGAGGTCATGCGGCTCTCCGAGCAGGAG
Organism: Nocardioides sp. B-3; assembly: GCF_024703895.1. Classification (GTDB taxonomy): domain Bacteria; phylum Actinomycetota; class Actinomycetes; order Propionibacteriales; family Nocardioidaceae; genus Nocardioides. Next base: position 109,868 of record NZ_CP087968.1, on the reverse strand, counting down.
TACGTCGACATGTATGCCTCGAAGGCCAAGGACCTCGCCCGCGACCGAGGCCAAGGCGGCGGCCGCCGCCGCCAAGGAGTCCGCCGAGGGACCGGACTCGCCGCCCACGGAGAAGAAGGCGTCCTGACTCCGGGGACGGCCGTCGAGGACCGGCTCTTCCGGGCGCTCGCCCCGGTGCGGGTCGTCGTCACGATCAACCTGCTGGTCCTCAACGTCTACCGCCGCAACAACTACGACCACCCGTGGGCGGCCGTCGTCGCGATCACCGCGCTGGTGGCTTGGACGGGCTACGCGATCTGGGCCTCGACAGACGCGCAGCGGCGTACGAACACCTTCATCGTCCTCGACCTCGCTTGGGCGATCGGTGCGATCGCGGCCACGCCGCTGCTCAAGGGCGCCGACTACAACGCCACCATTCCCGGCTTCTGGGTGATGGGCGCGCTGCTGGCCCGGGCCATCCACTGGCACTGGAAGGGCGGCCTGATCGCGGGTGCGCTGCTCTCGATCACCGACCTCGGCCTGCGCGACGGCATCGACCGGGCCAACTACGGCAACGTCTTCCTGCTGATGATCGGCGGGCCGATCGTCGGCTACATGTGTGAGTCGCTGCAGCGGATGGCCGCCGAGCGGGACGCCGCCGAACGTGCGGCGGCCGCCGCCGAGGAGCGCACCCGCCCGGCGAGGGCGGTGCACGACGGAGTGCTGCAGGTGCTTGCGCTGGTCCAGCGCCGGGGCACGGGTTCCGACGACGCCGAGATCGCCAAGCTGGGAAGGCTCGCGGGGGAGCAGGAGCGCGTGCTGCGCTCGCTGATCCGCCAGCAGGGCACTGTCACCACGGGCCCCACGGTGCGCGACCCGGCCGGGATGCTCGAGGAGCTCGGCACCGGACACGCGCTGCGGGTGGAGGTAGCGACACCGGGCGTGCCGGTGCCACTGCCCAGCGAGGTGGCGCACGAGCTCGTCGCCGCAGTCGGCTCGTGCCTCGACAACGTCGCCACGCACGTGGGTCCTGATGCGCACGCGTGGGTGCTGCTCGAGGCGCTGCCCGCCGAGGTGGTCGTCTCCGTCCGCGACGACGGCCCGGGCATCCCGCCCGGACGCCTCGATTCCGCGGTGAGCGAGGGGCGGCTCGGTGTCAGCGAGTCCATCCAGGGGTCGGATCGCCGACCCGGGCGGTACGGCGACGCTCGACACCGGCCCGCACGGAACCGAGTGGGAGCTGACGATTCCACGATGACTGACAGGACGATCATCTGGGACAGCCACTGCTCCTTCTGCCACCGGTGGGCGCGGGTCCTGGCCCGGCTCGACGTGACGGGCGCGCACCAGTTCATCGGCACGGCCGAGCCGGATGCCTACGCGGATCCGCGGGTCACCCGCGAGGACACCGAGCGGGCGCTGCAGCTGCTCACCCCCGCCGGCCGGTTCGAGGGGTACGACGCCATCCGTCGCGTCCTCGCTCGCTCGCCACTCACGTTCTGGTTCGCGCCGCTGCTGTGGCTGCCGCCGGTGCGGGCCGTGGGGGAGCGGGTCTATTGGAAGGTCGCCGCGAGTCGTACCTGCGCCATCGGGGCGCCGCAGCCTCCGCTCAAGATGCCGTGGCGACGGCGCTGACTCACAGCACGTTGGACAGGAAAGCTTTCGTGCGCTCGTGCTGAGGGGACCTGATGACCGCCAACGGCGTTCCGCTCTCCACGACTCGGCCCTCGTCGAAGAAGGCCGGGGTGTCGCCCACCTCGCGCGCGAACGCGATCTCGTGCGTCACCACGACCATCGTCATCCCGCCCAGCGCCAGCTCGCGCATGACCTCCAGCACCTCGTCCACCAGTTCCGGGTCGAGCGCGGACGTGGGCTCGTCGAAGAGCAGCAGCGCCGGGTCCATGGCCGGGGCCCGGGCAATCGCCACCCGCTGCTGCTGACCGCCCGACAGCTGGTGCGGCCGCTTGTGCGCATGATCGGCCAGCCCGACGCGCGCGAGGTGTTCGCGGGCGTCGGCCCGGGCCCGGCGAGGACTGCGGCCCGCGACGTGGATGGGAGCACAGGCGACGTTCTCCAGCGCCGACTGGTGGGCGAAGAGGTTGAACCGCTGGAACACCATGCCGATCCGACGTCGGAAGACGGCGAACTCCTGCGCGTTCCACGGGTGGTAACGGCCGCCCCGCAGGGTGTGCCCTGACCTGCTCGTCGAGCACCGTGAGGCTGCCGCCGTGCACCGGCTCCAGCCCGTTGATGCAGCGCAGGAACGTCGACTTGCCGGACCCGGACGGGCCGATGATGCAGCTGACCTCACCGAGGGCGACTTCGAAGTCGATGCCGTTGAGCACCTGCACGTCGCCGTAGCTCATCCGGACGTCCCGCGCTGTCACGACCGTGCTCATGCGAGTGCTCCCGTGGTGATGGGGATGGGCTGCGTGGGTTGTGAGGAACGACGGACGGACCTGACTGCGTCGGCACCGAACCTGCGCTCAAGCCACGACTGGCCGAGGGTGGCGACGAAGGTCATCAGCATGTACCACAGGCTCGCCACGATCAGGAGCTCCATGATCAGGTAGTTGCTCTTGTAGATCTGGCTGGCGTTGGTCATCAGGTCGTTGCCCGCCACGACGTAGACCAGTGACGTGGTCTTGAGCATCGAGATGAACTCGTTGCCGGTCGGCGGGATGATGATCCGCAGCGCCCGGGGCAGCACGATGATCCGCATCCTTTTCGTGGGCGTCATGCCCGGGGCGTAGGCCGCTTCGGTCTGTCCGCGGTCGACCGCCCGGATGCCGGCGCGGACCGTCTCGGCGAAGTACGCCGCCGAGGTTGAGCCCGAGGCCGAGCATGGCCGCGGTGAAGCCGGTCATCAGCTCGTTGGTGTCCCACTTCATGCCGATGCCGGTGAAGGGCACCCGCAGCACCAGGTCGGGGAAGAGGAAGGCGAGGTTGTACCAGAAGATCAGTTGCACCAGCAGCGGTGTGCCGCGGAAGAACCAGATGTAGAGCGTGGCCAACCACTGCAGCACGGGGTTGTCCGCGAGGCGCATCACGGCGAGCAGGACCCCGAGGCTGAGCCCGATCACCGTGGCCGGGACCGAGATCTGGAGAGTGACCAGCACGCCCTCGAGGATCTTGTCAGCGAACAGGTAGCGGCCCACCTCGTGCCAGTCCGGGCGAGGGTTGGCCACGATCGCCCACACGAGGCGACCGGCGACAGCCAGCGCGATCAGCCCCGCGAGCCACCGGCGCAGGTGCCACGGGGCGCGCCACCGGCACCTGCTGGCCGGCCACATCGACGAACGGGGCTGAGCGCGCGGCCATGGTCACTCGCCGCCGTTGATCTCGGCGGAGGTCACGGCGAGCTTGTCGAGGTTCCGGGCGGCGAGGATGTCGGCGTACTCACCGCTGTCGATGAGGGCGTCGAGCGCTCCCCGGACGGCGTCGATCAGCTCCGCGTCCTCGGGGGCGAGGGCGATGCCCCGGGGCGACTCGGTGCCGTCGATCGGCAGCGCGTCGATCTCCAGCTTGGGATCGGCCGCCTTGGTTGCCGCCACGACGTAGTCGGTGATGTTGGGCTCTGGGCGCGCCCGTTGCGGACCTGAAGCAGCGCTTCCGGTCGCCGGGGAACTTGAGGATGTCGATGGCGTCCTCGCCGGCGTCGGTGCACTCGGCGTCGTAGGCCTCGGGCAGTCCGAGCGACGAGCCGTTGTCGACCACGGACACGGTCTGCCCGCACATGTCAGCAGGAGTGGCGATGCCGTCGGGGTTGCCGGACCGCACGATGAAGCCGGCGCCGGCCGCGACGTAGTCGACGAAGGTGACCTGCGCCTGCCGCTCTGCGTTGTCGGTCATCGACGAGAGGATCACGTCGTAGCGGTCGCTCACGACGCCGGGGATCTGGGCGTTGAAGTCCTCGTTGGCGATGGTGACGGGCAGACCGAGCTTGCGGGCGATCGCCCGGCCTAGTGACGGGTCCAGCCCGATCAGCGTCTTGCCGTCCGAGCCGAACATCTCCATCGGCGGGTAGCCCTCGGACGTGGTCATCCGCAGGCCCCTCTCGCGTACCTCGGCCGGCACAGCGGCGGCGAGGTTGTCGTCGGGCGCGATGGCGTTGATGACTGACGCCGCCTTGTCCTCGGCCGGCGCCTCGTCGAGCTGGGAGGCGTCGATCGTGGTCGACGCGCTGGGGTCTGCCTTGGCCCCGGCGTTGTCGAGGGATTCGCCGCCACAGGCGGCGGCGCTGAACAGGACCGCGGCGGCGGCGAGCGAGGTGGTGACACGGCTGAGCTTCACGGGTTCTCCTGGTGGGTTCATGCCCGGGTGGGCTGGGTTGAGCGGTCGTGCTGCCAGCGGACGAGTCCGCCGACCACGGTGGTGAGCACGGTGGCGGCTCTGACCGCCTCTGGTGGTGCCACATGGGGGTCGGTGTCGACTACCACGAAGTCGGCGAGGAACCCGGGCGCCAGCACGCCCTTGCGGTGGTCCTCACCGGCCGCCCACGCGGACCCGAGAGTGTGGGCGGTGAGAGCCTCGCCGGCGCTGAGCCGCTGCCCCGGCTGCCAGCCACCGTCGGGGGTGCCGTCGGGACGCGTGCGGGTCATCGCGGCGTACATCGCGTGGAACGGGTTCGCCTCCTCGACGGGTGCGTCGGACCCGAAGGCGAGCGGCACTCCCGCGTTCAGCAACGAGCGCCGGGCGTAGGACGCCGAGTCCCGGTCGCCGAGCAACTGTTCGGCGAGGTCGATGTCGCTCGTACAATGGGTCGGCTGCATCGAGGCCACGATGCCGAGCCGAGCCATCCGCTGGACGTCGACGGGGCGCAGGTGCTGGGCGTGTTCGATTCGGTTGCGCAGCCCGACCGGGCCAGCCGCTTCGAATGCGTCAAGGACCAGCTGGTTGGCGCGGTCGCCTATGGCGTGTACGGCGACGGCCAACCCGGCGCCGTTCGCGCTCCGGACCTGCGCCAGCAGGTCGGCGTACGGCGTCACGGCGATGCCGTGGTTCCCCTGCTGGTCGGCGAAGTCGTGGCTCATGTGGCAGGTGCGCGATCCGAGCGCGCCGTCGCTGAAGAGCTTGACCGGTCCCGTGCGGAACCAGTCGTCACCGTCTCCGGTCCGCCGCCCCTCCGCGAGCGCCAGCTCGAGGTCGGGGGAGCGGACGGCCTTGTGGACCCGCAACCCCGGGTGGCCGGCCTCGCGCAGCAGCGAGGTAGGCATCGCGGCAGTCCTCGCCGTCGATGTCATGAATGCTTGTGAGTCCCATCGAGAGCAGGTGTTCCTGCGCCCGCTGCAGCAGGCGCGGAAGGTCGTCGGTCGCTGGCAGCACGTGCGCGAGTAGGGTGGCGGCCGTCTCGCGCAGCAGGCCCGTCGGTTCACCGGTGGCGTCGCGATCGATCTCGCCACCGATCGGGTCGGGGGTGCGCCGATCGATGCCAGCCAGCTGCAGCGCGTGTGTTGGCCCGGGTGGTGTGGCCGTCCACGCTCGACAGCGCAGCGGGGCGCGGACCGGAGGCGGTGTCGAGTGCCCAGCGGTCGGGCCGAGCGGGTGGAGCCCGAGTGTTGCTGTTCCAGCGACCGCCGAGCAGCCAGTGTCCGGAGCCACCGTGGTGGCGTGATCGGCAACGAGTGCTAATGCTTCGGCCGGGGGTGCGCGCCGGTCGTAGGTCGACACTCACCAGTTCACGCGCGAGGTTGGCGGTGTGGATGTGGGCGTCGTAGAAGCCGGGAAGGACCACGGCGCCGCCGAGATCGATCACATCGTCCGGCGCGGCGGCGGCGTCGCGGACCATCGCCTCGTCGCCGATGGCGAGCACGGTCTCACCGTCGACGGCGAGCGCCTCGACGGGGCGCTGACCTGCGACTCCGGTGTGGAAGGTCGCGTTGCGATAGACGCGGACACTCACTCGACGGGCCCTTTCGACGATGCTGTGGCGAGCAGATGGGGCTGGACCACCTGCTCGCCGCCCGAGGCGCCGGGCGTGACGAACCATAGGAGCGCGCGGGCTCGCCATGGAAGACTCGCGGGGCCCGGTGACGACGACGGTTCGCGATCCTGAGGACAAGGAATGCTGATGCTCAAGCCTGAACACCTGCGCACGCTCCAAGAAGTGGTGCGACGGGGATCCTTCGCCGCGGCGGCCAATCGACTGGGCTACACCGCGTCGGCGGTGTCCCAGCAGATCGCGGCGCTGGAGAGGGAGACGGGGGTGCGACTCTTCCAGCGGACCGCTCGCAGTGTCGTGCCGACAGAGGCGGCCGAGGTGATGGTGCGGCACTCGGATGCCGTGCTCTCCCAGATCGATCGGCTCGTGGTGGCGGTCGCGGACGTCGGTCGGCACACGCATCGTGACGTGCGGATCGGCGTCTTCCCGAGCCCGGGAACACACGTCCTGCCAGCGGTGCTGGCGCGGCTCACGGAGGAGCAGCGGCTGGCGATGCGGGTGGAGCTCGCCGAGCCCTCCCACCTGATCCGTGAGTTGGGCTCCGCGGGCGACCCGGGATGCCGCGATCGTCTACCGAGGTGGGGCAGTCGGGCCTGTCGTGGCCGTCAACGGTGACCCGGCACTGGATGGGCGAGGACCCCTTTCGGGTGGTGTTTCCCGAGAGCTGGGGGCGGCGGCTCAGTGCGCCGTACCCGGCCGAACAGCTGGCCGATCTCTCCCGGATCCTGCACCACCCGGGGTCGAGCGACGCCGCGATCTTCGACGCCTTCTTCGCGCGCTGGGACCTGCACCCCAGAGTGGTGGCGCACTCCGACGACTTTCACGCCACCCTCGCGCTGGTCGGTGCCGGGCTCGGGGCCGCGCTGGTGCCCGACCTCGCGCTGCGGGAGATCCCGCCGCGCGTGGTGGTGGCCGACGTGGCGTGGTTCAACATCAGCCGCAGCATCTTCGCGCTGGTGCACCCGGATCGGGTGTCGGCCGGACTCAGCGACCTGCTAGACGGCGTGGCGGCCTCGCTCGCGCCCGATCGGCCACGCAACGATGCCGACTAGGTTGACGGCCGTGACCATCCACTCGGACCACCCCTTCGCGACTCCCGACGACGCGGCCCGCCGGTTGCGCGGGCGTCTCGGTGGCCGAGTCTCGCTCTGGACCGCGGGCGCAGCCACCGACCGCGCGGGGCTGACGGTCTCGTCGCTGCTCGTCGCCACCGGAGACCCCTCGTTCGTCATCGGTCTCCTCGACCCCGATTCCGACCTCTCCGATCGACTCCGGGTCGACGATGCGCGGTGCGTGGTGCAGCTGCTGTCGTGGGGCCACCACGACCTTGCCGAGCAGTTCGCCGGCCAGATGCCCGCGCCGGGTGGCCTGTTCGCCGCCGCGGACACGTGGCTCGAGACCCCGTTCGGCCCACGGCTGGCAGACGTCGAGACTGGGCCGACTGCGTCGTCAGCGACATCCGCGAGGTGGGCTGGTCGATCCGGGTCACCGCCCGGATCGAGTCGATCATGCTCGGTGCGGATGACCCGTTGCAGCACCGACGTGGCCGCTACTCCCACTAGGGTCCAACCATGGCTGACGAGGCGATCCGGATCATGGTGGTCGACGACCACCCCATGTGGCGCGATGCCGTCGAGCGCGACCTGCAGGCCGCGGGGTTCGACGTGGTTGCGGTCGCTGCGGACGGTCACCGGGCGCTGGCCCGCTTCCCCGGCCGCACGCCCGCAGGTCGTCGTACTCGATCTGCAGATCCCCGGGCCCAACGGCGTCGAGGTCACAGCGCAGGTCCTGCAGCACGACCCGTCGGCACGGGTGCTGATCCTCTCCGCGTCGGGCGAGCAGAACGACGTGCTGGAAGCGGTGAAGGCGGGAGCCACTGGATATCTCGTGAAGTCGGCGTCGCGCGACGAGCTGCTCGATGCCGTACGCCGAGTGGCGGCCGGCGACACGGTGTTCACACCCGGACTGGCGGGCCCGGTGCTGGGAGAGTTCCGCCGGATGGCGGACGGTCCGGCCGACGACCCGCGCGACGAGCTCACCGATCGCGAGACCGAGATCCTGAAGATGGTCGCGAAGGGGATGAGCTACAAGCAGATCGCCGAGCGGCTCGTCATCTCCCACCGCACCGTTCAGAACCACGTGCAGAACACCCTGCGCAAGCTGCAGATGAACAACCGCGTCCAGCTCACCCGCTGGGCGATCGAGCACGGCCTCGACGACGAGGACTGACGTGGCGGAGTGGCGACGGGCGATGCCGGTCGATGCGGGACCGCTGGCCGACCTCGAGCGGGACGCCAACCTCGTCGGCCTCGCGCACGTCTTCGGCGACCTGCCGTTCCCCTACGACGCGGTGCTCACCCGGTGGGTGCTGGTCCTCGACGACCCCGAGGTGGTGACTGAGGTGGTGGCCGGAGATCAGGGACTGGTCGCCTATGTGGCGTACGACCCCGAATCCTTGCGCCATCTGGCCGTCCACCCCGACGCGTGGGGGCGCGGGATCGCCCGCGAAGCAGTGGCCCGCTCGGGCGCCAGCCGGTTGTGGGTGCTCGAGCAGAACCACCGGGCGCGCGGGCTCTACGAGTCGCTGGGCTGGGCGCCGACCGGCGTCACCCGGGAGTGCCCCCGGAAGCCGCACCCGACCGAGCTGGAATATCGACACCTAGGATCCAGCGTGTGACCGACTCGCTCCCGGAGATCGCCGACCAGCTCTACGGGCTGCCCCCGGCCGACTTCACGCCTGCCCGTGACGCGCTGGCGAAGGAGCACAAGGCGGACAAGGAGCTCGCCGCGCAGGTCAAGGCGCTGAAGAAGCCGTCGCTCGCAGCCCGGGTCGTCAACCTGCTCGTACGCCGCGATGCACCCCGGGTCGAGCAGGTGCTCGCCGTCGGGGGCAGCGCTGCGGGAGGCCCGGAGCCAACCTCGACGGCGAGGAGCTGCGGGCTCTCACTCGGCAGCGCCGCCAGCTGACCGCGGCCGTCACCACCCGGGCGCGCGGGCTGGCGCATGACGAGGGGGTCAAGGTCACCCGGGCCGTCGCCGACCGAGGTGGAGGCGACGCTGACAGCGGCGATGGTCGACGAGGGTGCGGCGGCCGCGGTTCGCAGCGGTCTGCTGGTGGCCGCCCTGAGTGCCACGGGCGTCGGATCTGCTGAGGTCGTCGGAGCACTTGCGGTGCCGGAGGCGGTCGGCTTCGTCGCCGTACGACGAGAGGCGGAACCGCCTCCGCGCCCAGACCTGCACCTCGTCCCGGACCCCGAGGCCGATGAGAAGGCGCGACGTGCCGCCAGCCGGGTCGTCGAGGACGCGCGGTCCGAGGTCGATGCCGCGCGTGAGGCGCTGTCGGCGGCCAGTGACGAGGTCGAGGCCCTGCGGGCCAAGTCGCTCCAGCTCCGGGCCGAGGTCGACGAGCTCAAGGGCCGCATCGCGCAGATCGAGTCCGATCTCGAGGAGAACGACGACGAGCTCTCCGACGCCGAGGACGTGAAGTCGGAGGCCGGGGACACGGTCGCCGAGACCGAGGCGGAACTGGCGAAGGCCGAAGCGGCGCTGTCGAAGCTGCGCTAGACAGCCCAGCCCTTCGACCGCTCGACGGCGTCCTGCCAGCGGGCGTGCGCCCGGTCCGCGGAAGAGCGCTCGGCGTGCGGCTCGAAGCGCTTGTCCGGGGACCATGTCTCACGCAGCGCGTCGGTCGACTCCCACACTCCCGTGCCGAGGCCGGCGAGGAACGCGGCACCCAGAGCGGTCGTCTCGACGATCTTCGGCCGCTCGACCGGGACGCCCACCGGTCGGCCCGGAACTGGCACAGCAGGTCGTTGGCCGCGGCGCCGCCGTCGACGCGCAGGGACGCGAGCTCGGGCATGGTCTCCAGCACGTCACGCACCTCGAAGGCGATCGCCTCGAGCGTCGCGCGCACGATGTGCGCACGGGTGGTGCCACGGGTGATGCCGATGATCATGCCGCGCGCGTGCGGGTCCCAGTGCGGGGCGCCGAGCCCGGTCAGTGCGGGCACGAACACGACGCCGTCGGTGTCGTCCACGGTGGCGGCGATCGCCGCGGTCTCGGCGGCGTTGCCGACGATCTGCAGGCCGTCACGCAGCCACTGGACGGCCGCACCGGTCACGAAGATCGCGCCCTCGTTGGCGTAGGTGAGGACGCCGTCGGGGGAGGCGCCACGCGGCCGTGCTGAGCAGGCCGGCCTGCGACCGCTGCACTGACGTGCCGGTGTTGGTGAGGATGAAGGACCCGGTGCCGTACGTGCACTTCGAGTCGCCCTCGTCGAAACAGGTCTGCCCGAAGAGCGCCGACTGCTGGTCGCCCGCGATGCCGGCGATCGGCAGCGAGAGGCCGAGGAAGACGGACGGCTCGCTGGGCGCGATCTCACCCCAGCTGGGGACGACGTCGGGCAGGGCGTCGCGGGGTACGCCGAAGAGCTGGCACAGCTCGTCCGACCAGTCGCCTCCTTCGAGGTCGAAGAGCAGCGTGCGACTCGCGTTGGAGACGTCGGTGACGTGCCGAGTGCCGCGGGTCATCCGCGCGATGAGGTAGGAGTCGACCGTGCCGACGGCGTAGCGGCCCGACTTCACGAGCGCCCGGGTGTGCGGCTCGTGCTCGGCCAGCCACATCAGCTTGGTGCCGGAGAAGTAGGGATCGAGGCGGAGCCCGGTGAGCTCGCTGACGCGCTCCTCGTGACCCGCGTCGCGCAGCTGAGTGCAGATGTCGGCCGTACGGCGGTCCTGCCACACGATCGCTCGGCGCGGCGAGCCGAGCGTCTCGCGGTCCCAGAGCACGACGGTCTCGCGCTGGTTGGTGATGCCGATCGCGGTGAGCTCGGAAGAATCGACCTTCTTCAGCACCTCCTTGGTCGCCTCGAGGGTCGCCTGCCAGATCTCCTCGGGCGCGTGCTCGACCCAGCCGGGCTGGGGGAAGTGCTGGGCGAACTCCCCGGTAGCCCTTGGCCACGATCTGGCCCCGGGGGCTGACGACGACGGCGGTGACGCCGGTCGTTCCGGCGTCGATGGCAAGGACAGACATGGGGATCAAAGTAGCGGGCGGCCTCGGGTAGGTTCTCCGCCATGCGCGATACGGAAGGCTCGGACTACGCCGAACGCTTGCTGAAGAAGCAGGAAGCCACGTGGAAGCGAGTGCTGAACGTCCGGGCGCCCTACCGCTGGAACCTCCAGCGGCAAGGACTGGGCCGCACCCTCGATGTCGGCTGCGGCATCGGGCGCAACCTCGAGACGCTCGGCGCGGGATCGGTCGGCGTCGACCACAACGAGACCTCCATCCAGATCGCACGCGAGCGTGGGCTCAATGCTCTGACGGTCGAGGAGTGGGAGAGCTCCGAACTGCGGGTGCCGGAGTCCTTCGACGGGATCCTGATCGCGCACGTCATCGAGCACATGCCTCCGGAGATGGGGGAGAGCGTTGTCCGCGACTACCTGCCCTACCTCAAGCCCGGCGGGAAGGTGCTGTTCATCTGTCCGCAGGAGCGCGGCTACGCCTCCGACCCGACGCACGTCCGCTGGACCACCGGCGAGGACCTGATGGACCTGTCGACCGCGGTCGGCCTACGGCCGGAGAAGTGGCGCAGCTTCCCGTTCCCGCGCTTCACCGGCAAGGCGTTCGTCTACAACGAGTTCAACGTCCCGGCGACGAAACCTGCCTGAGTGCTGTGCGGGTCACGCTCGCAAATGTTCGGGTGGATGCAGCGGCACCGGGGTCTTGCCTCGAGCGTTCAGGCGTGCGGCGTACAGACTTCCCTTGGCCATCGCCGGCGCCTCGATCCATCGGTAGCTGAGCTTGCTCAGGGCAACGGTGAGCGCGAAGCCGACGACGATCGGGACGATGGGCGGGCCGACGTGCGGGATCGCGACCGGGACCAGCTCGTGCAGGACGTACATCGAGTAACTGATGGTGCCCAGCGAGACCCGGGAACCGGAGCGGGCGCTTCCTCGTGGCCAGAAGCATGAAGAAAAGGACATACGCCCCTACCGGGCAGCGATCAAGGGCCACATGTGTGAGTGGAACGGATTGTTGTCGGGCGCGACTGCGTGGAGGCTGGTGACGGCCGTGAGTACGCCCACCGTCAGAGTCCCGAGGACACAAGTGACGGCGTTGCCTGCAGCGAGTCTGACCGTTGTACCAACGGCAGAGCACGGCACCCGTGAACATGCTGCCCATCCAGAAGATCCCTGCGTTCAGCTGGCCGGCCGCCGGCATCGGTATCAGCAGCGCCGGGAAGATGCCGGCCGCGCTGGTGATCAGCGACAGCTCGACGGACAGGTGCGAGATGCGTAGCAGCACCAAGAGCGACACGAAGCCGTAGAACAGCAACTCGTAGATCAAGGTCCAGTACGGCGGCAGTGCAAGTTCCGCACCGAAGGCCGGAGCAGCCATCGAGATGTTGGCGAGCCAGTCGGACGTCGTCAGGTCGCCGTTCTCCTTGATTCCCAGCACGGCGTACCCGAACGCCGCAAGGAGGCTGACCCAGAACACTGGGTAGAGCCTGAAGAACCTCTTGATCCAGAAGGCCGACAGTGACCCGTCTCGCTCCGGGCTCGCCGGGATGACGAAGCCGCTGCAGATGAAGAACAGGACCACGCCCAGCTGGCCGAAGTCGACGAGGTTGACGTAGGCCCAAGGGAAGGAGTCGGACACGAGTGGGCCGATGTGGGCCAAGACGACGATGGATGCCGCGAGTCCCCGAACCGCATCGAGGAATGCGAGTCGGCCATGATCGCCTTCCGTCATGGCGTGTCCCGTCGAGTCGATGAAGTGGTCACGCTAGCAATCGAGGTGCAAGCCCGCAGCGATATCAGCCGCGCAGGATCTCCAGCACGCGCTGGTCGAGCCAGCTGAAGTCCTCGGCCACGCGCATCTCGTAGTTCTCCGCGCCGACCCAGGGCGCGGAAGTCCGCGCGGCCGGCCGCCTGTGACCGCTCGTCGAGCTCGGCCCGGAGCGCGTCATCGATCGCGACCTTCTCCTCCTCGTTCGAGGCGGTGAGGTAGAGGTCGTTCAGGTCGAGCAACCGGATCAGCTCGCCCACCGGATCGGCGTGGTCGTCGACGCGCAGGTCGGCTGCGACGTCATCGAAGCCGCCGTACCCGGCACCGTCCTTCACCACGAGAAGAGCCGCCGACTGCCGGCCGCGGGAGTCGCCGCCGGCGTCGTCGCCGGCCTTGAGCGCGGCGGTCAGGCGGTGGGCGAACGGGGCGTCGGTCGAGGAGAGCCATGACGCTTCCATCGCGGCCACGACCTCGGGGCCGGTGAGGATGTTGCCCCGGATCGCGTAGCCCGCGCCGGTGGTCCCGCCGGCCCATGCGAAGCACTCGGAGCCGGTGTGGGTGACGGCCGTGCCCTCCACGTCGACGATGCCGACCTGGCGGTGGTCGCGCTTGTCGTCCTCCTCGAGCAGTCGGTCGAGCGCGATCGGGGCCGTTGCCCCGTCGTCGAGGTGTGCGAGGGCAAGGAACTTGTACGAGATGTTGGCGTCGGCCTGCGTCGCGATCGCACCGACACCGGCGACCGCCGCGGGGACCGCCGAGCCGACGGCGAGGAACTTGGAGGCCACGGCAACGCCCCACGACTCACCGTCGTCGGAGCGGGCCACGATCGAGAAGGTCATGGCGCCGACCCTAATGGGCGCCCGCGTGACCCCCTTCACACGGAGGGGGTCACGTGGCTAGGGTTGGATCGATCAAATCCAGCGATGAGGAGTTCAAGATGCGCGTCGGAGTGCTCACCGGAGGCGGCGACTGCCCGGGACTCAATGCGGTGATCCGTGCCGTGGTCCGCAAGGGAGTGAAGACGCACGGCTTCGACTTCGTCGGCTACCGCGACGGCTGGAAGGGTCCGCTCGAGGGCCTGACGATGGAGCTCGGCATCGCCCAGTGCCGCGGAATCCTGCCGCGCGGCGGCACCATCCTCGGCTCGAGCCGCACCAACCCGTTCAAGATCGACGGCGGCGTCGAGAGCATCAAGGACAACCTCGCCAAGGACGGCGTCGACGCCCCCGGTCGCGATCGGCGGTGAGGACACGCTGGGCGTCGCGACGAAGCTCGCGGACCTCGGCGTCAACGTGGTCGGCGTACCCAAGACCATCGACAACGACCTGTCCGGCACCGACTTCACCTTCGGCTTCGACACGGCGGTCAACATCGCCACCGAGGCGATCGACCGCCTGCACACGACGGCCGAGTCGCACCACCGCGTGCTCGTGGTCGAGGTGATGGGCCGCCACGCCGGGTGGATCGCGCTGCACAGCGGGATTGCCGGCGGCGCCAGCATGGTGCTGATCCCCGAGCAGCCCTTCGACATCGAGGACGTGTGCGCGCGGGTCGAGACGCGGTTCCAGAGCAAGTACGCCCCGATCATCGTCGTCTCCGAGGGAGCAGTCCCGCGCGAAGGCGGTGAGATGACGCTGGTCTCCGGTGAGAAGGACGCCTTCGGGCACGTCCGCCTCGGCGGCATCGGCGACCGGCTCGCGAGCGAGATCGAGGCGCGCACCGGCGCGGAGGCACGAGCCGTCGTGCTCGGTCACATCCAGCGCGGCGGCACGCCGACAGCCTTCGACCGCTGGCTCGCGACCCGCTTCGGCCTGCAGGCGATCGACGCCGTCGCCGAGGGCGACTTCGGCACGATGATGGCGCTGCGCGGGACGAAGATCGAACGACTCAAGCTGATCGAGGGCACCGGCGAGCTCAAGCTCGTGAGTCCTGAGGAGTATGCCGAGGCGCAGGTCTTCTTCGGCTGAGAATTTCTCCGTCGCGGCAGAACCTCCGCGTTGCCCTGTGCGTAAGGGAGGGTGACAGGCACACACACGGCTCGGGGGCGACATGTTCAACAGCACCGACTCGGACTTCGACGAGTTCGCAGTTGCGGCATGGCCGAGGCTGCGCCGATCGGCCTACCTCCTGACCGGTGACCACCACCTCGCCGAGGACCTGGCCCAGACCGCGCTGGCGCGCACCTGCACGCCAGCTGGCGGCGCGTCCGCCGTGCCGACGCGCTCGCCTATGCCCGCCGGACCCCGGTCAACCTCAACATCGACCGGATCCGGCGGAGACGGATCACCGAGGTCGGCGACGGGCCGATCGAGGTGATCGCTGACCGGGATCGACCACACGGCAACAGCGACGACCGCGACCGGGTCGTCCGCCTGCTCAAGGGCTTGACCGAGAAGGAGCGTCGGGTCGTGGTGCTTCGGCACTACTTCGACCTCAGCGAGGCCCGGGTGGCCGAGGAGCTCGGCATCGCCCGCGGGACGGTCAAGAGCACGCTGTCCCGAGCGCTCTCCAAGCTCCGCGTGGCTGTCGACGACCTGCAACATTCGCACCCGCTTTCCTGACGGAGGCCCACCATGGACCAGCGCACGATCGACCAGCTCGAGCACGACCTGCACGGCCACGACCCGCGCGACGCCGCAGGCCCGGACCTCGCCACGATCCGTTCTCTCGGGTCACGGCGGCGGCGTGCCCGCGGGCTCCCGGCCGGTGGCGGTTCCGTTGCCGCGGTGGTCGCGCTCGGCCTTGTGCTCAGCACCGTGGCCGGCGGCAGTGACCGTGCGACCGATGACCCCCGGATTCGCGACGGAGCCGACCACGACGCCGACGGTGCTCTCCCCGCTGGCCGAACGGGTGCTGGCCGAGGTGCCCGGCGCCACGCAGGTCTCCGACTGGCAGGTCGTCATCCCCGCCCCCGGGCAACGTCCCGGGGGGCATGAGTCAGCCCGTGCCGGCCGACGCGATCTCGGGCGGCCCGGTGGACATCGGCGCGCGGCGCTACACCGGCGTGACGACGTACAAGCGCAAGCAGTTCCCTGCCCGGCTCTTCGACGGAGTCGAGACGATCGAGAAGACCGAGCTCGGCAGCGAGGAGGAGGGCTACCCCGTCGGTTCGACCGAGATGGGCATCATCGTGGATGCCGGCCCGCTGGAGCTGGTCTGCATGGAGTCGCTCCCGGAGTGGGGCGACCCCGGGGACGGTTGCTTCCCGGCCATGCTCGGCACGATCGGCGACCAGCGGACCTACGAGTGGGGGATGGGCACCGACGACTTCCTCCGGGAGGGCAAGCCGCTCGAGCTGTTCTCGATCGACGACTACAGCACCGGCGAGGCCCGCACTGTGTGGATCGGCGGCACCGACGGCACCGACGTCGCGTCCGTCGAGCTGATCGGGGTCGACGGCACCCACGTCGAAGCCACCGTCGCGGCCGGCACCCCGGTGCCCGACGAGACGATGTTCTGGGGAACAGTCACCGGCGACCTCGCGATGGCCGTCACCCGTGACGCCGACGGGGACCTGCTCGAACGGCACGAGGTCAAGCCCTGCAACAGCCCCGTGGAGTGCGAGGTTCGCTGACCCGCGAAACGCCCTTTCGACCCCTGTGGGGTGCTTGCCTTCACCCGCCGGCGAGGCCAGAGTATTGGGATCGCTGAACCGAATCGAGCGGAGTGTGAGCCCATGTCCACGAACACCGTCGAAAGCGAGCCACAGGGCGAGCACCTCGAGCTGAAGCGGGTGATGGGCCCGAAGCTCCTGCTGCTGTTCATCGTCGGAGACATCCCGGGTGCCGGCGTCTACGCCGTCACCGGACAGATGGCCGGCCTCGTCGGTGGTGTCGTGTGGCTGCCGTTCCTGCTGGCGTTCGTCGTCGCGACGCTGACGGCGCTGTCCTACCTCGAGCTCGTCACGAAGTATCCCCGGGCCGCGGGCGCTGCGCTCTACACCCACAAGGCCTTCGGCATCCACTTCGTCACCTTCCTCGTCGCCTTCGCGGTGGTCTGCTCCGGCATCACGAGCGCATCGACGTCGGCCAACGTGCTGGCCCAGAACCTCACGGGCGGGCTGGTCGTCAACGGGTGGCTCGACGCAGCGCCCGGCACCGGCGTCATCACGGCGATCGCCATGGGCTTCATGGTGCTGCTGGCCCTGATCAACCTGCGGGGCGTCGGCGAGTCCGTGAAGTTCAACGTCGTGCTCACGCTGGTCGAGATGACCGCGTTGGCGATCGTGATCCTGGTCGGCTTCTGGGCCATGGCCCAAGGAGACGGCGACTTCTCACGGATCACCACCTTCAACGACGCCGGTGACAAGGGCATGTTCATGGCGATCACGCTGGCCACCTCGATCGCGTTCTTCGCGATGGTCGGCTTCGAGGACTCGGTGAACATGGTCGAGGAGTGCCACGAGCCGCAGAAGATCTTCCCCCGCACGATGCTCACCGGCCTCGGGATCGCCGTGCTCATCTACATGCTGGTGGCCGTCGCCGTGGTCGCCGTACTTACTCCCGGCGAGCTGGAGACGATCAACGAGTCCGAGGGACGTGCCCTGCTGGAGGTCGTCAGCAAGGGCGCTCCCCGACTTCCCGATCGACAGGCTGTTCCCGTTCCCGGCCGTCTTCGCCGTCGCCAATACCGCCCTGATCAACATGTTGATGGCCAGTCGGTTGCTCTACGGCCTCGCCCGGCAGGACGTGCTGCCGCGCAGCCCGGGGATGGTCTCTCCCCGGACCCGCGCGCCGTGGGTCGGCATCCTGTTCTCGACGGTCCCGGCCCTCGGCCTCATCTGGTACGTCGCCAGCAAGTCCGACAGCCCCGTGGTCACCAACCTCTCGACGACGACGGCGCTGCTGCTGCTCGCGGTGTTCACCGTCGTGAACGTCGCGTGCCCGGTGCTGCGCCGCGATCCCGGCGAGGGGTTCTTCCGCTCGCCCGGCCCGACGCCGATCCTTGCCGCGCTGCTGTCGCTCGCCCTGATCATCATCCCGTGGGGCGAGAGGGACACGATCGTCTACCAGATCGCCGCGGCGATGCTCGGCATCGGCGTCGTGCTGTGGGTGCTGACTGGCTGACCAACCGCGGCGTCCGGGCGAAGAAGACCGGCTTCCGCGACATCGATCACCTGGGCAGGAGTAGACCTCGCGAGCGCCCGCCCACCGGTCACGAAGACGGTGCGGGGGGTGCTTCGCCGTACCCTTGAGGGGTGAGCATCCCGTCCCTCGAGCAGCTGCGTGCCCTGCAGCCTGCCCAGCAGCCGACCTACCCCGACAGCGCCGCGGTTGACACCGCGGTCGCGAAGCTTCGGAAGTCGCCGCCGCTGGTGTTTGCGGGGAGTGCGACGACCTCAAGGACAAGATCGCGGCGGTCAGTCGCGGCGAGGCCTTCCTGCTCGCGGGCGGCGACTGCGCCGAGACTTTCGACACCGTCACCGCCGACATCGTCCGCAACAAGCTGCGGGTGCTGCTGCAGATGTCGGTGGTCCTGACGTACGCCGCCTCCGTGCCGGTCGTGAAGGTCGGTCGCCCGGCCGGGCAGTACGCCAAGCCGCGCTCGTCCGACACCGAGACCCGCGACGGCCTGACCCTGCCGGCCTACCGAGGCGACGCGGTCAACGGCGTCGACTTCACCGCCGAATCACGCATCCCCGACCCGCAGCGCCCGGTCGACGTCTACAACGCCTCGGCGGCGACGCTCAATCTCGTGCGCGCCTTCGTCACGGGTGGTTACGCCGACCTGCGACAGGTCCACACGGAACAACGACTTCGTCCGCGAGTCGCCGTACGCCCAACGCTATGAGCTGATGGCCGGCGAGATCGAGCGGGCGCTGACCTTCATGAAGGCCATCGGCGCCGACCCGGACGAGTTCCACCGTGTCGACTTCCACTCCAGCCACGAGGCGCTGCTGCTCGACTACGAGCACGCCATGACCCGCATCGACTCGCGCACCGAGAAGCCCTACAACGTCTCGGCGCACATGGTCTGGATCGGCGAGCGCACGCGCCAGCTCGACGGCGCGCACGTGGAGTACTTCCGCCACATCCGCAACCCGATCGGCTGCAAGCTCGGCCCGACCGCGACCGCCGACGACGCGCTCGCGCTGGCTTCGAAGCTCAACCCGGAGAACGAGGCCGGCCGGCTCACGTTCATCACCCGCTTCGGAGCCGCCAAGGTCCACGACGGACTGCCGCCGCTGGTCGAGAAGGTCACCGCCGAGGGCGTCCGGGTCGCGTGGGTCAGCGACCCGATGCACGGCAACACCTTCGAGACCTCCAACGGCTACAAGACGCGCCGCTTCGACGACGTGCTCGACGAGATCCAGGGGCTTCTTCGACGTGCACCGCGCGCTCGGCACCGTCCCCGGCGGGATGATGGTCGAGATGACCGGCGACGACGTCACCGAGATCGTCGGCGGCGGCGAGGAGATCGACGAGCACCGCCCGGCCCATCGCTACGAGTCCGTCGTCGACCCGCGCCTCAACCGTGTGCAGTCGCTCGAGCTGGCGTTCCTCCGGTCGCGGAGATGCTCCGGAAGTAGGCAAGTAGGTTGGGTGCCGTGATCGACCTCCCGCTCCGACACCCTGACCACCCCGACGGACTCGATGCGCGCCGCCATGGCGAAGGCCGAGGTCGGCGACGACGTCTACGGCGAGGACCCGACGACGCGGGTGCTCGAGGAGCGGGTCGCCGGGCTGTTCGGGCACGAAGCGGCGCTCTTCACACCCACTGGCTCGCTGGCCAACGTCCTCGCGGTGCGCTCGCTCGTGGGCGTCGGGCAGGAGGTGCTGTGCGAGGCCTCCGCCCACATCGCCCGCGCAGAGCTCGGCGCGCACGGCGCGATCACCGGGCTGACGATGCGCACCTGGACGCACCACCGGGGGCAGATCGACCCGGCCGCGATCGACGCGATGTTCGCCCCCGACCCGGGTCCCTTCTTCGTGCAGACGAAGGCGATCTCGGTCGAGAACACCCACAACTTCGCCGGCGGGGCCGTGCTCCCGATCGCCGACCTGCAGGCGCTGCTGCGCGTGGGCGGCGCCGACCGGCACGAAGATCCACCTCGACGGCGCCCGCATCTGGAACGCGCACGTCGCGACCGCCACCCCGCTTCGTGAGTACGGCGAAGTCGCCGACGTCCTCGCCGTGTGCCTGTCCAAGGGGCTCGGCGCTCCGGTGGGTTCGCTCATGGTCGGCAACGCGGACGCGATCGCCGAGGCGCGGATCTGGCGCAAGCGGCTCGGCGGCGGCATGCGGCAGACGGGCATCCTCGCGGCGGCCGGCCTGCACGCCCTCGACCACCACGTCGAGCGACTGGCCGACGACCACGCGCACGCCGGGCTGCTGGCCGAGGCGTGCGGACTCGACCCGGCCACTGTCGACACCAACATCGTGGTGGTGCCGCGGACCGACGCGGGCGACTTCGTCGTGGCCGCTGGTGAGGCGGGGGTGCGGATCTCCGCGGTCGGGCCCCGCGCCGTACGCCTCGTCACGCATCTCGACGTGTCACAGAAGGATGCCGAGAAGGCAGCAGCGATCCTCGCGAAGCTCTAGGAGCGCCGCCACTCCAGCCGACTGATCTGGTCGCCCTCGTGCAGGGAGGCGCGGTCGCCGGTGTCGACGAAGCCGCAGGAGTCGTAGAGCCGCAGCGCGCGCCTGTTGTCGCTGCGGGTCCACACGCTCAGCCGCGTCCACTCCGGCCGGCGGGCGGTGCCTGCAGGGCGCGGATGAGCGCGCCGCCGATCCCGCTGCCCCAGTAGCCGGGGTCGACGAAGATCATCGAGATGTGACCGCACGTCGGGTCGATCGTGCCGTCCTCGAGGTAGGGCTCGGCCACGACCATGCCGGCCGGCTTGTCGCCGTACGTCGCCAGCAGGGCCACGTCACTCGAGACGAGCTGCTCCTCGATCCGCACCCGTCGGCTCGGCGACGGGGTGCGGCCGCCGGCGTGCCGGGCGGCCGCCCAGATCTCCGCCGCCGCTGTGCGTTGGGCCGCGTCGGTGATCGGCGTGATGACGGTGCGGGGCACGGCTCGTCACGCCGCCGGGGTGCCGGCGATGAGGACGTCGCTGATGGCGGTGTAGTCGCGACCGAGCAGGCCGGCGCCGGGCGCGGTCACGCTCAGCAGCCGCAGCTGCACGGTCGAGGTGGTCACCGGGTCGATCGTGAGTCGCTGGAGCTTGGTCTTCTCCGCGAGGTCCTGCCGGACCACGGTGCCGTCGTCGAAGGTCCACTCGACGGCGGTGATGCGGCGGTTGTTGGGATACCAGTCGACGAGGCTCGCTCCGCTGGGCACCTGCTTGGCGTAGCCGTTGATCAGCCCGACGCGGCGGATCGTGGTCGGCTCGCGCAGGGCGAAGGTGATCGTCTCGCCGGTGGCGTCCCCGGCGGTCCCGCCGGGCCGTCGCCGGCGTCGCGTCGAGCATCCGGCGAGGCTCGTAGGACACCAGCTCGCCGTCCGGGTCGCTGGTGGCGGGCGCGGCCTCCGGAGCGGTGACCTTGACGGTGCCGGTGAGGTCGACGGGTCGCGCCGGGGGAGCCTCCTCGACGGGGGTCGTCGTCGACGCGGTCTCGGCGGTCTCGTCGGTGGCGACGGGTTCGTCGTCGTCCCCGCCCGGGCAGGACGCGAGGACCGCGAAGAGGATCACCACGAGCACGGCGCCGACCGCCCGGGTCGCCCACGGAGGCACGACCGGCTGCTGGTCGGGCAGCGCGGGAACGTCGGGGAACGCCTGTCGCGGCTCGACGTCCGCGGGCACGGGCTCGCCGACCGGGTGGCCGCAGTTCAGGCAGAACCGGCCGATCCCCAGCTCGTGGCCGCAGCGGGCGCAGGTCGTCACGGCCCCAAGCCTACGGATCAGACCGCGATGTGCGTGACTTCTGCCTCGACCTTGCGGCGCGGGACCAGCTCGACGACGAGCATGGCCGCCAGCACCATCGCACCGCCGATGAGCAGCCGCGAGGTGATGCCCTCCCCGCCGAGCGCGACGGCGAACGTGGCAGCGAAGACCGGCTCCATGCTCATGATGATGGCGCTGCGGGTGGGCGGCAGGTGTGCCTGCGCCCGGGTCTGGCCGAGCATCGCCGGGGCGCCGGCGACGATCGCCATGTAGAGCAGGGACAGCCAGTCGGCGCCGTTGTCCGGGAGCACGACGCCGTCGGGTGCGGTCGCCACCGGGCAGATCATGGCGATCACCGGGATCTGCAGGATCGTGATCCCGAGCGCGTCACTCGATGTCGACCATGCGCCCAGCCCGACGATGTGCAGGGCGTAGAGCACCGCCGCGACGAGCGTGAGCGCTTCGCCGTACCCGATGCTGAGGCCGCCGAGGGTCAGCACGCCCCGGGCCGGCGGTGGCCAGCACGACGGCCGCCCACGTGACCACTCCGATGCGGGTGCGCAGGATCCGGGCCGCGAACAGCGGCGTGAGGACGACATACATCCCGGTGATGAACCCGCTGACGCTCGCCGGCGTGTGCGCGAGGCCGGCGGTCTGCAGGATCTGCGCGACGCCGTACAGGCCGCCGAGGACAACCGCATGTCGTCGGACGGCGGGGGAGAGACGCGCGATGGCGCGCGGTGCGACCAGCAGCATCGCGGCGCCGGCGATCGCGAAGCGGACCGCGAGGAAGTCGAGCGTCGGCACCCGGTCGAGCAGGTCCTTGATCAGGAAGAAGGTGCTGCCCCAGCACGCCGTCATGGCCAGCAGCGCCAGCGTCGCGAGCAGGGAGGTACGGCGCTCAGTCACCGCCTGAGTGTAGGGATAGCCTCACCCGGTGCCACTCATCAGCCGCCTGCTCAACCGGGCCGTCCATGCCGGCCGCGACTGGATCGAGCGGACCGGTGCGATCGTGCCGGGGACCGCCTTGGCCGACGAGTTCGGCAGCCTCGGCGACAGCAGCTGCATCGCCTTCCCGCCGGCCACGCTGATGGGCACGCGGGCGATCCACATCGGCGTCGGCACGCTGGTCGGGCGCCAGTGCACCCTCTCGGTCGGGTACGGCGACGACGACACCTCGCTCCCGGCGCGTGGCCCGGTCATCGGCGACCGCTGCGTGATCGGCGCTCGCACCAGCCTGACCGCGCACGAGTCCATCGTGGTCGGCGACGACGTGTGGCTGGGGCAGGACATCTTCGTCTCCGACGCCAGCCACGGCTATCAGGACCCGGAGACCCCGATCGGCCTGCAGCTCGGCGAGCACCGGCCCGTGCGCATCGGGGACGGCACCTGGATCGGGCACGGCGCGATCGTGCTGCCGGGGACCACCATCGGCCGCAACGTGGTCGTGGCCGCCGGCTCGGTCGTGCGCGGCGACGTGCCCGACCACGCCGTCGTCGGGGGAGTCCCGGCGCGGGTGCTGCGCAGCCTCGTCGGCGACGAGTGGGTCAGCCCCGACGGGCGCCACCCGGCCCGGCCGGTGGTGACGCCGGCGGAGGTCGAGGAGTTCTTGTCAGCGCAGGGGTCCTAGCACTTTTCGCGCGGTCGACAACTTGAGGTAGAGAGACAGGTCGCCGTCGATCCCGGTTGGCTTGAATCCGTTGCGCGCATAGAACCCGACGAGGCCCCCGGTTGTCCGCATCGACCACGATGACCTTCCCGCCTCCGGCATCGGCGACCCGGACGATGGTTTCCAAGGCGTGGCGCAAGAGCTGACGCCCCCATTGAGCGTCCTTCTCGGCGCGAAGGTCGACGTGGAGCACCAGCTTGCCGAGCTTCCACGCAGGCACCGCCTGCGGCCATCCTCGAGACATCGAGTGCGGCACCTCGGCGCGGAGGATCTGCGTGGGGTTGATGGCGTAGTAGCCGACAACCCGGGTCTGATCCGCTTCGGCCTCGAGGAGCAGGTAGACCGCAGAGACGCCGGCTCGGGCTGAGGCCGCCGCATGCTGGGTCAGCCAATCGTTGTAGCCGGACTCGCCGCAGTCGAATGCTTCCAGCTCGTGCTCGGGAGCCAGTTTCGCGACGGTGTAGGTCCGAGTGCTCACGCGGTGATTCGGCGCGGAACTGCGGCCAGGGGACTCCAGTTCGGGTGACTCGTCTGCGATGTCGATCGATCCCATCATCGCGTCGAACACACCCGGCGCCATCAGCGTGACATCGGCGCGGGCGATCACCTTCAGGGCGGCATCGCGAACCGCGTCTGTGACGAACGCGGTCTTGCTCACGTGGAGGCGGTCCGCGGCCTCGGTGATGAGCTCGTCGAGCGCGACATCGATCCGCGCTTCGAGGCGCGCCTTCGACTTCGGCTTGGTTGCGGTGGCCACGGGCACAACTCCTCTTGGACGGTGATGTACGGCAATCGTACGGCAAGGGTCAAGGGCGTTCGACGGATCTACTTCCGGCACCCAAGGGAGTGCGAGGCGGCGCGGGAAGCGCACAGGCGTAGCCGGACGAGAGCACGTAGACGCTGTCGGCGCCGGCGAGCTCCCGCCGAGGTGCCGACGAGGAGGTCGCGGGCGACTCCCTCGTCGGCGAGCGCGAGCAGCATCCCCACCCGGACGGCACCCGGGCTGCCTCCCCCAGAGAGAACGAACGCGGTGGTCATCTTGCTCAGTCCTTGAACCGGCCCGGGAACTGGCGCATGATCCCCGCGCTCAGGGCGTCGGCCATGGCCGGGGATGTGGTGGTGGATCTCGTCGTAGGCCCGCACGCTCGCGGTGTAGTCGCCGCCGAGCTCGGCCGCGGCCTCGGTCAGGGTCTGGTCGAGGTGGGAGCGCATCATCGAGCGGAGGGTGGCGCGCGGCCACACCTTGGGGTCGAGGGACGAGATGAGGTCGGCCACGTCGTCGGAGTTGGCGTACCACCGGGTGTTGGCCGAGTCGAAGCCCGCGGTGTCACCCGACTTGGCTGCGACGAGGAGGTCGACCGCGATCAGGATGTGGTCGCGCAGCAGGGCGGTGAGCTGCCTCCCGGCGGCCTTCCCGTAGAACGGCTTGATCGCATCGCCCGGGTGCTTCTGGTTCTTCAGGAGTCGCGTCGCCGTGGCGTCGAAGCTCGCCGATCCGTCGACGAACGTGACGATTGCCAGCCGAGTCCGGGTGACGTGGTCCTCCCAGAGCTTTCGCATCTGGTCGTGGAACGCGGCTTGGCGCGACGTGAACGCCACTCGAGCCGCAGCGTGGTCGCCGTGGTCCTCACTGGAGGTCGCGTACGTCGAGGTGTGGCTTGCGTGCTCGTGAGCCTGAGCCGGGTCCCGGCCGCCGGGCGAGGAGACGACAAGGGCCGCGACCGGGGCGAGGGCAGCAAGGAGCGCTACCGTGGAAAAGCGCACGGGGGATGTCTTCATTGGAGTGCTCATGCGAGTTTGGTGTCCGCAACCGCGAGGCTCTTACCGGCGCGAGTTTCTCGGTAAGAAGACGGCCGTCCGGTGACACCAACAGGCATGACCATCCATCCGACTCCCGGCCTCGGCCGTTGCCTGTGCGATCACGGTCCGGTCGACGTCCAGACGTGGCGGTTGTGCTGGCTGATCGAGGCCGGGTTCGACGGTGGCCTCGCGACACGCCTCGCCACCTCGCCGGACGTTGACCTGCACGCCCTGCTCGAGCTCGTGGACCGGGGCTGCCCACCCGATCTTGCCGCGCGGATCCTGTCGCCGCTGCCCCGCCGGGGACGGTCCGCGTGACCGCCCTCGGCCGGGGCTCGCAGTCCGCGGCGCCCGGAGCAGTCGGAGAGGTCGTGGACTGGGTGGAAGCACTCTCGTCGACTGGGCCTGTGCAGGAGGACGCGCTGCGTGCGCTGCACGGGATCCTGCTGCGGGCTGCCCGTCTGCAGGTGGGGGCGGATGCAGCCCACCCTCGGCGGGGTGGGCGTGGTCGTGATCGACGAAATCGCCAACCAGGGCTGCCGACGAGGCCCTGATGCGAGTCCTCGACAAGCTGGCCACGTTCGAGGGGCGCAGCCGGTTCACGACGTGGGCCTACAAGTTCGCCGTACTCCGGGCCGCCAACGCGGTCCGCGACCGCGCGTGGCGCAGCAGGGACGTGCATCTCGATTCGCTCGACGCGCTCGTCACGGCCGAGCCCGGTCCCGGGCAGTATGTCGAGGCGATCGATCTCGCGGACGCCGTACGACGGGCCGTGGCCACCGACCTGTCGCCGTACCAACGTCGGATCGTGGTGGCGCTGCTCGTCGAAGGAGTGCCGATCGACGTCCTCGCGGACCGGCTCGGCACCACGCGCAACGCGTTGTACAAGACCCTGCACGACGGCCGGAAACGGCTGCGGGCCAGCCTGACCAGATCGGGCCATCTCGACCAGATCCCGGAAAGGGGTGCGCAATGACCAGCAGAGCGAGGCCGTTCGGTCCCGAGGTGATGCGCCAGCTCACGCTCGACACCGAGCCGTGGCTCTCGTGCGACGACTGCTTCCACCACGTCGATGAGTACGTCGAGCGGTTGCTCGCCGCGCAAGAGCAGGCGATGCCCGCCATGGCCGTCCACCTCCGCGGTTGTCCCGCGTGTGCGGAAGAGGCCGAGACACTCGTGATCCCGGCCGCCGAGGACAGCGGCATGGACCCCCGGCCAGTGCTGGCCGGGCTCGGTGCCGGCTGAACCCGGGTCAGCGGAGCGGGTCGAAGTGGCGCAGCAGGTCGGGCGTCCGGTCGTGCGCGACCTGCTCGGCGAGCAGCTTGCCGGTGAGCGGGCCGAGGGCGACGCCCCACATGCCGTGGCCGCCGGCGACGTAGACGCGTGACGACTTCGTCCGACCGATGAGCGGCAGCCCGTCGGCGGTGCAGGGACGCGAGCCGACCCACTCGTCGGTGCGGGCCTCCCAGTCGACACCGCGGAACATCGGGGTGGCGGCGTCGATGATCGCCTTGACCCGGCGCGGGTCGAGGGGTGCTCCGGGCTTGCGGAACTCCATCATCCCGGCAACCCGGAGGCCGTCCTCGGGACCGCCGAGCGGGGTGCAGGCGACGCGCTGCGTCGGCAGGTAGAGCGGGTTCCTCGGCGCTTCCTCGGGGTGCACGGTGAAGCTGTAGCCGCGACCGGCCTGCACGATCGTCCTCACGCCGTGGGGCCGGGCGAGCTGGCCCAGCCAAGGTGCCGTTGGCGACCACGACCGCATCGGCGTCGAGGTGCGTGCCGTCGTCGAAGCGGACCACCGCCCGGTCGCCGAGCTGCTTGACGTCGGCAACGTCGCGGCCGGTGATGACCGGCCGCCGCCCGCCTTCACCGCGTTGGCGAGCGAGTGCACGAACTCGCCGGGGTTGATGTAGCGCTGGCCCTCCATGGTCACGCCGCACCGCACGCCGTCGCCGAGCGTCGGCTCCCGGGGCGTGCACCGCGTCGTGGTCGAGCAGGGTGTAGTCGGTGGAGCCGCCCGCCTCGTTGACCCGGCGGAACTCCTCGACCAGCACCTCGCGGTCGCTCTCGGAGGCGAAGGCGGCGAGGAACGGCGTGGCCGGCTTGGTCGGTGCGGTCACCGCGACATCGCCGGGGGCCGCCGCCGGGTCGGCGTAGGCGTCGAGCGCGACGGCGTTGGCCCGGTTGAAGACGGCCATGGCCCGGCGCCAGTGCTTGTCGGTGCAGTGCCGCGCGAAGCCGACGAGGAACTTCAGCAGCCGCGGGTTGGCGCTCAGCGGCACATAGACCGGCGATGACGGGCTCAGGGCCGCGCGGACGCCGGTGGCCGGGATGGCGGGCTCGGGCAGTGGCAGGGTCAGGGCCGGGGCCAGCCAGCCCGCGTTGCCCCACGAGGCGCCGGCGGCGACGTCGTGCTTGTCCACGACCGTCACCTCGACGCCCTCACGCTGCAGGAACCGGGCGGTCGAGAGGCCGACCATGCCGGCACCGATGACGACGACGTGCTGCGGGGACTCGTGTGTGCGCATGGTCACAAGTCTCGGCTGGTTCGCCGGGCCGGATCGTGGCGTCGCGGCCACGGTTTCCACCACCCCCTTGTGCAATCCCACAAGGGGGTCGTGTCAGCGCGTCCGCTCCGCCTCGGAGGTGCATCATCAGCGCCAGCCGGGTCGCCGGGTCGTCGGCGTCGACGCCGCAGGACTCGCGGGCGCGACGCACCCGGTTGCGGATCGTGTTGGGGTGCAGGTGCAGGGCCGCCGCCGCGGCCAGCACGTTGCCGGACGCCGTCAGGTAGCCGTCGATCGCCTCGACCAGCCCCGTCTCGTGCTTGGCGTCGTGGGCCTGCAGCCTCGTGAGCGGGCTCGCTTCGCCGTACGTCGAGAGGAAGCCGCGCAGGCGATCGACCATGACATCGGCGAAGACGTCGGGGAGCTCGGCGCAACGGCCGGGCTCGCCTCGCCCGAGCAGTGCGCGCACGACGTCGGCCGCGGCCGCGCGCGAGGGGGGGAGGTCGGCCGCGGGGACGGTCACGCCGACGCCGGCCACCACACCGCGGCTGCCCGGCACCCGGGTCAGGAAGTCGGTCACGATGCGGCGTCCGGAGCCGGCGCCCATGACGCAGAAGAGGGTGTCGCCCTGCAGTGCGCACGCGGCATCGGGGCAGACGGCGCTGAGGTGCAGGGCCGGGGCGCCCGCGAGGTCGACGGCGGCCTCCGGGTCCTCGCCGCGCATCGCGACCACCACCAGCGGGCCGACCAGGGCCGGCTTCCGGGCGGCAGCCACCGCGGTCTCGCCTCCGGCGAGCAGTCGTTCCAGCTGGTCGTCACGACCCCGGGCCGCGTTGCCGGCAACGCGTCGGGCGTGCACCACCCGGCGGGCGATCACGGGCGCGGCGGAACGGAGCGCCTCGACCCGGTGCGCCGTCGGGGGACCCCCGACGGCGGCCCAGATCGAGCCGAGCAGCTCACCGTCGTGGCGCAGCGCCACCACGGCACGCGCCGTCAGCGACACCTCGGGCAGGTCGACCCGGGATCACGTCGTCGGTCGCGCGGGAGCCGCTCGAAGACGCCGGCGGCGGCAATGGCGTCGCGGTACTTCGCGGGCACCTGCCGGTTGAGGATCGTCTCGACGCGCCCGGTCGGCGGCGCTGTGCTCGCCGCCGTAGGCGATCACGACGGTGTCGCGGTCCTCGATCGTGATGGGGGAGCCGACGAGCCGGGCCGGGTCGTGCGCCAGCTCGAAGAGATCGCCGGGGTGCTCGGCCATGGGCCGACCCTAGATGAGGTAGAGCGTGATGGTGCTGCCCCCGGCCACCATGTCGCCGGCGCTGGGTGAGGTGCTGAAGACGAAGCCGAGGCCGATGTACTGGTCGGAGTTCTCGACGACGACGTCGAAGCCGAGGCCCTCGAGCTCCTCGGTGGCCGCGTCGACGCCCTTCGCGATCACGCGCGGCACCTCGACCAGCTCGGGTCCCTGCGACACGACGAGCTCGACGGTGTCGCCCTTGAACAGCGGCCCCGTGGTCGGGTTCTGCGAGATCACGTCGCCCTCGGCGACCGTGTCGCTGTACTCCTCGCCCGTCACCTCGACCTCGAGCTTGCGCTTCTCCATGGCCGCGATCGCCTTGTCGGCGTCCTCGCCGGTCCAGTCCTTGATCTCGATCGGCCGGCGGCCCTTGCTGACCACGAGGTCGACGGCGGTGTCCGGCTTGACCGTCGTCCCGGCAACAGGGTCGCTGCGCATGACCCGGCCGGCCGGCACCGTGTCACTGAACTTCTCGGTCGTCGACCCGTTTGCCAGCTTGCCCTGCGTGATGGCGTCCTGCGCCCGGTCCTCGGTCATCCCGGTGAGAGGGGGGTACGTCGTAGCGCTCCGGTCCGAGGGACACGACCAGCGTCACCGTGCCGTCCTTGAGCACCCGCTCACCCGGGTCGGGCTCGGAGCCGAGCACGATCCCGGCCTCGACCGTCTCGGAGAAGCGTGGTTCCCCGACCTCGACGTCGAGGCCGGCCCGGTCGAGCTCGCTGGTCGCGGCGGCCTCGGTGACCCCGAGGACGGCCGGCGTCGTGGTGTAGCGGGCGAACCCTGAACCACCACGCCCCGGCCCCCGGGCCGGCCAGCAGGAGGACGACCAGCACGAAGACGAGCGGACCCTTCACCGAGCGCCGACGGGCGTTCGTGATCACGGGGACGGGCGTCGAGGGCTTGCGTGGAGCGGGCCGGGCGGGCTGGGGCAGCCGCTCGATGGCCGTCGTGTGCGAGTGACCATCGGGCTCGCGGTAGTTGGCCATCGCGACCGGGTCGAAGGGCTCGGGTGCCGTGTCGTCCACGTCGTCGTGCTCGATCTCCGGGGCCGCAGGGCGCGGCGCGAGGTCGGCCGTGAGCTCGGGGTCGTCCACCACGCCGTCACGCAGTGCCCGGGCCACCCGGTGGATCTGGTGCAGGAGCACGCCGGCGTCCGCGGGGCGCTGGGTGCGATCGCGGGCCGTGGCCCGGGCGACCAGCGCATCGACGTACGCCGGAATGCCGGGCTCGGCCTCGGACGGCGGTGGGATGTCTTCGTGGACGTGGCGGTAGGCGACCCGGATGGGGCTCTCGCCCTCGTGAGGCTTGGCGCCGGTGAGGAGCTCGTAGAGGACGACGCCGGCCGCGTAGACGTCGGCGCGCGCGTCGGCACGGCCGTCGACGACGAGCTCGGGGGCGAGGTAGGAGACGGTGCCGATCAGCACACCTCCGGTCGCGGTGTGCTGGGTGTCGGTGCTGACGGCCTTGGCGAGGCCGAAGTCGGCGACCTTGACGCGTCCGCCGTGGGCCTCGTCGCCGATCAGGACGTTCTCCGGCTTCACGTCGCGGTGGATCAGGCCCGCGCGGTGCGCGGCGGCGAGCGCGGAGACGACCGGCTCGAGGAGCGACAGCGCCCCGCGCGGGCGTCATCGGCGACTCCTTGCGGATCACGTCGCGCAGGGTGTGGCCGGGGACGTACTCCATCGCCAGAAAGACCACGCCGTCGTCGTCGTCGCCCCGGTCGTAGACGCCGACCACGTGCGGGTGGTTGAGCTTCGCGGCGGCCCGGGCCTCCCGGACGAAGCGCTGCGCGAAGTCGTCGTCGTCGCCGAGGCCGGGGTGCATGACCTTGACCGCGACCGTGCGGTCGAGCCGGATGTCGGTGGCCTCGTAGACACTCGCCATGCCGCCGCGGGCGATGCGGGGGCCGATGCGATAACGCCGGTCGAGGAGCCGGCCCACGAGCGCGTCGGGACCCGCTCGACCCGCACCGCGGGCGTGCTCGGGTGACTCCACTGCTCGACCTCCATCGCCGGACGGGGAAGGATCCGGTGCTCCATCGTACGAAACGCAGCCCCCAGACATGGTCGCGCCAGCGTGCCCCGGCGTGGCGCGGAGCCGGGATCGGCAGGGATACTTGCCCCATGACCTCCCCTGACGACTCCGTTCCGCTGGCCGAAGCCGACCTCGACGCCCCCGGTGGACGAGTGGCTCGACTGGAACGAGACGGCCGCGGTCCTCGGGGTCACGCCGGCCAAGGTGCGGACCATGATCAAGGACCACGAGATCGCCGCCGCCGTGCCCAAGCCCGGGATGGGGCCGTCGGTGCCGGCCGCGTTCTTCCGGGACGGCCTGATCGTGAAGGGCCTGTCGGGGCTGCTGACCATGCTCCACGACCGGCACTTCGACGACCGCGAGATCATCGCCCGGATCTTCACCGAAGACGACTACCCCGGCCGCCCGATCGACGCTGCGCGAGAACCGCGGCACCGAGGTCAAGCGGCGCGCGCAGGTGCTCGGCTTCTGACCCGCTATCGTCGCGAACCATGAGCACCAACTCCCGGGCGGCGCGCACCGGTCAGCGCAGCCTCATCGGCCTGCTCGTCGCCCTGATCACCGCCGCGATCGTGTGGTGGACGCAGGGCGACGGCAACACGCCGAGCGCGGAGCCGTCGCCGAGCGACAGCCCGTCGGTGCAGCAGACGACCTCGCCGTCTCCGACCGCCTCGTCCGCTCCGACCGACTCGTCCGCTCCGACCGTGAGCCAGTCGCAGACCGACGACACCGGCGGCGACGGGGGCACCGACCCGGACAGCGGGCTGCCGATCGTCCGGGTCGCCGACCTGCCACCCGAGGCGGCCGAGACGCTGTCCCTCATCGACTCCGGCGGACCGTTCCCCTACGACCGCGACGGCATCACGTTCGAGAACCGCGAGGACATCCTGCCGCCGCAGGACGAGGGCTACTACAAGGAGTACACCGTCGAGACCCCCGGTTCCGACGACCGCGGCGCGCGCCGGATCGTGGCCGGCTCCGGTGGAGAGTTCTACTGGACCGACGACCACTACTCATCCTTCTCCCGGATTGCCGGGTGAAATCGTGAGCGGACTCGCAGGACTGTTGGCCGGACTCGTGCACGGTGGGGCCGAGCCCGGGATCTACCAGTGGCACGGCGCCTTCGACGTCGCCGACGTTCGGCACACCGTCGAGCACGCCGGCTTCGGCTTCGGCCACGTCGACGGCTGGTTGGGCGGCACCAAGGCGGAGTTCCCGGCGGCCGTCGGCCGGGCCCTCGGCTTCCCCGACTACTACGGCCAGAACTTCGATGCGCTGGCCGACTGCCTGCACGACATCGGCGCCGGCCGGGCCGGCGTCGTCCTGCTCTGGGACGGCTGGAGCACCCCGGCGCGTGCCGACGAGAAGGCCTTCGACATCGCCCTGAGCGTGCTCGGGTCGCGGGTCAACGCCGACCGCGGCGTGCCGTTCTCGGTGCTGCTGCGCGGCGAGGGACCGGACGTCGCCGGGGTCGCCTCGCTCGACTGAGGGCCGGCGGTCAAACGGTCCGCTGGGTCGCGGCAGAAGCAAGCTCGGTGAGTACGGCGCGCGCGTGCTCGTCGACGGACGCGAGCCCCAACGCAGTGACGGCTCGGGCGGCGAGCGCCTCGATGAGCCGCTCGACCTGTGCGTGGGCGCCCGAGGAGTCGATGATCCTGCGCAGCTCGGTCACGGCGGCTTCGTCCAGCGGGCGGCCGAGCGACTCGTCGAGGAGGACGGCGTCGGCGAGCTCAGCAGCGGAGAGCGCCATGGCGACGAGGACCGTGCGCTTGCCCTCGACCGGGTCGTCGCCCGCGGGCTTGCCGGTGGCCGCGGGGTCGCCGTACACACCGAGCAGGTCGTCGCGCAGCTGGAAGGCCTCGCCGAGTGGCAGCCCGAAGGCGCCCAGCTCGCGCAGCTGCCCCGAGGATGCCCCGGCGAGCGCGGCACCGATCTCGAGCGGCCGCTGGATGGAGTACTTCGCCGACTTGTAGCGCAGCACCGTCATCGCGGTCTCGACATCGGCACGGGCGCGCGCCCGGACGGAGACGTCGAGGAACTGGCCCGCGATCACCTCGGTGCGGCACAGCTCGAAGAGCGACAGTCCCGCGTCGACCCGCTCGGTCGGGAGCCCGCAGTGGCGCAGCAGGTCGCCCGCCCAGCCGAGGAGCAGGTCGCCGAGGAGGATGGCCGCCGCGGCGCCGTACTGCTCCGGGTCTCCGGTCCACCCGGCCTTCCTGTGCTCTGCCTCGAACGCGCGGTGCGTGGCGGGCCGGCCGCGGCGGGTGTCGGAGGCGTCCATGAAGTCGTCGTGCACCAGCGCGCTGGCGTGCAGCAGCTCGAGCGCGGCGCAGGCCCGCACGAGCGCTGTGTCGTCGGTGAGGTCGGGCTCGATCGCTCGGAAGCCCCAGTAGCAGAACGCCGCGCGGGAACCGCTTGCCGCCGCTGACCGACGTACGTGCCTCCGCGACCAGCCGGGCGGCGTCGGCACCGAGCGGAGCCAGCAGCGCGGCCCGGGTCGTCGAGGAAGTCGTCGAGGACCCGCTGGACGCGATCGCGGAAGGCGGCCGGATCCCAGTTCTCGCTCACGTGGCGAGCCTAGCCAGTGGACGGATTCCTCCGAACAGCGCTCCCAAACCTAGGGTTGACCCATGACGCAGGGACACGGGCGCAGCATGCGCGAGCTGATCGAGAGCGGTGAGAAGTCGTTCTCGTTCGAGTTCTTCCCGCCCAAGGACGAGGCCGGCGAGGAGCGCCTGTGGCGCGCGATCACCGACCTCGAGCCCTACCGTCCGACCTTCGTGTCCGTGACGTACGGCGCCGGCGGCTCGTCGCGCGACACCACCGTGCGCATCACCGGCCGGATCGCGCAGGAGACCTCACTGACGCCGGTCGCGCACCTGACCTGTGTCGGCCACAGCCGCGCGGAGCTCGCCGAGATCCTCGACGCCTACCGCGAGGCCGGCGTCGCCCACATCCCTCGCTGCGCGGCGACCCGCCCGGCGGCCCGCACACCGAGTGGGTCAGCGCCGACGACGGTCTGGAGTACGCCTCCGACCCGGTGGCCTTCATCAAGGAGCACTACGACGCGGCGGTCGGTGTCGCGGCCTTCCCCGAGGGCCACATCAACGCCGCGAGCCTCGAGCAGGACGCTTTGGTGCTGAAGGCCAAGCAGGACGCCGGGGCCGAGTTCGCGGTCACCGAGATGGTGCTGCGTGCGAGCGACTACTTCTGCCCCGGTGGAGCGAGCGAGGGCGCTGGGCGTCGACATGCCGATCATCCCGGGGATCATGCCGATCCTGAACCTCAACTCGATGAACCGGATGGTCGAGCTGTCCGGCCGCGAGATCCCCGCCGAGGTGCGCTCGCGCATCGAGCCGCTGGCCGAGACCCCTGAGGAGCTGCGGGCCGAGGGCATCCGCATCTCGACCGAGCTGTGCGACGCACTGCTCGACGGCGGGGCTCCGGGACTGCACTTCTACACGCTGAACTTCTCCGGGGCGACGCGCGAGATCTTCACCGCCCTGCAGATCACCGTCTGATCGTTACGGTTGCGCCCATGAGTGAGCGCAGCGTCACCGTCACCGGGCAGGGCAGCACGTCCGTCGTCCCGGACACCGCCGTCGTCCGGGTCGCCGCGGTGGCGCGCGCCGCAGGGGTGGCCGCGGCGTTCGCCTCGTCGTCGGAGGCGGCCGCGCAGATCGGTGCGATCGCCCGGCGTCACACCGAGGAGAAGCGCATCGCCACGACCGGCATCAACGTCTGACCCCGGCACGACAACCGGGGCCAGCAGCGGGGGTTCGAGGCGCGGCACTCGCTGGCCATCGGCTGCCCCGACCTCGACGCCGCCGGTGCGCTGCTCGACGAGCTGGCCACCACCGTGGGCGACGCGCTCGCTGTCGAGGGCGTCGCTCTCGAGGTGTCGGAGCCGGCCGCAGCCCGGGACCGGGCCGTCGCTGCGGCGTACGCCGATGCGGTCCGGCAGGCGACGCAGCTCGCCGAGCTCGCCGGCGCCTCGCTCGGTGAGGTGCTCGCGATCGGCCGGGGCTCGTCCGGCGGGGGTCCCATGGCGCGCGGCATGGACGCGATGGCGATGTCGGCCAAGATCGAGCCGGGGGAGACGTCCGTCGGCGCGAGCCTGAGCGTCACGTGGGCGCTCAGCTAGGCCCGATCGCCTCGGCGACGAGGGCCGCGGAGAGCCCGACGAAGGGCAGTCCGGAGCCGGGGGTGGCGTGTGCCCCGGCGGCGTAGACACCGGGGATCGGCGTGGTCGGGCCGAGCCGGTCGCGCACGGTCGCGCGGCCCTGCCAGAGCAGGCCGAGCGGCGAGCCGCCCCCGGGCGTCGACGAGGTCGAGCGGGGAGCGGTCGATCCGGGTGACGACCTGCTTGCGGATGTCGATCCCGTGCCGCGCGAGCGCGGAGCACGTCCTCGGCGAGCCGGCCGCGGCCGATGATCGTCCCAGGCGGGTCCGTTCGCGCGCACCACCAGCATCGGATCGCCGTGCAGCACCACCTCGTGCGGCAGGTCGGGCACGTCGCCCTCGAGGCCGACGTGCGCGATGACGGGCGGGATCGCCGGCATGGTCCGGTGCACGAACCCGGCCAGCGCAGGGAGCCGACGCGGGTCGATCGCGCACACCACGGCATCGGCGTCGAGGTCGCCGGCATCGGTGCGTACGGCGACGACCCGGCCGTCGCGCAGCACGAGGTCGAGCGCCGAGGTGCCGCGCTCGACGGTGACCTCGCGAGTCGCGAGCCGGTCGGCCAGTGCGGCACCGATGGCCGCCAGCCCGCCGGGCACGGTCCGGGCGCCGAAGGTCTGCTCGAGGTAGGAGGTCACGCCCATCCGGGCCGGCACGTTGCGCAGGTCGTGGCCGTCGATCACGAACGGGTGGCTGGCCACGAGCCGCAGGCGCTCGTCCTTGAAGTCCCGGCGAAGGCTCTTGTGCAGCATCTCGCGACTGCCGAGCAGGTCGGTCAGCTCACGCGGGGAGAGCGCGGGGTCCCACGCCTGCTCGAGGTAGCCGCGGCGCAGCACCTCCCCAGTGTCGGAGGTGCCCGTCGACGTACGCCGACCGGGCGCCGCCCAGTCCGGCGCCGAGTGCGTCGAAGGCCTCGATCTGGCCGGCCCGCGAGCCACCGGGCAGGCGCAGCACGGTGCGGTCCTCCGAACCGGTGCTCGCGGATCAGGTCGAGCGGCTGGAGGTCGACCTCGTTCTCCAGCGGCCGGCCGGACTTGCGGAACAGGTCGCGGATGACGGCGGGCAGCAGGGTGGTCGTGGGGCCGGCGTCCCGGGTGAAGCCGTCGGCGCTGATCGGCTGGAGGGCGCCGCCGAGGGCGGGGAGCGTTCGATCAGGGTCACCTCGTGGCCGAGCTTGGCGAGGCGTGCGGCGCTCGCCATACCGCCGAAGCCGCCACCGATGACGACGATCCGCAGCGCGCTCATATGGACGCCGCGATCGGGTCCTTCTTCTTCCACCTCCGCCAGCCCCGACGAATCAGCTTGGCGATGAAGTAGAGCCCGATCAGGCCGATGATGAGCAACACCGCGGCGATCGCTGCGGCGGCCTCGGGGTTGTTGATCGCGAAGGCCACGACGCCGAAGACGGCGACGTCCTCGGCCGGAGCTGGCGCTGATGTTGGTCACCGGCTCGGGAGAGGAGTTGATCGCGAGCCGGCCGCCGGCCTTGACCGGGTGCGACAGCAGGGCGGTGCCACCGCCGACGACGCCGAGGACCGCCCGGTCGAGCGTGGACGCGTCACCGGCGAGCAGCACGCCGATCACGGCACCGGCCGTGGGGCGGATGGCGGTGGAGATCGCGTCCCACGAGGAGTCGATGTAGGGGATCTTGTCGGCGATGAACTCCATCGCGTAGAGGAACCCGGCCACCGTCAGGACGTCCCACCGCGTGAGCACGTCGGGGATCTGGGAGAAGTTGTTGACCCTGTCGGCGACGCCCAGCACGAGCACGACCAGATAGGCGTTGATGCCGCTGGCCCAGCCGCTGGAGAAGGTGAGTGCGAGTGATTCCACGCCCACACCCTAGTGAGATTCGGCGTCGATCACGGCGCGTAGGGAGTCGGCGTCGCGGCCGATCACTGTGGTGCCGTCGGTCGCGGTGATGATCGGACGCTGGATCGCCTTCGGGTTGGCCGCGAGCGCGGCCAGCCAGTCGGCGCGGTGCTCGGCGTCGCGCGGGAGGTCGATCCCGGCCTCGCGGGCCTCCTTGTCCGCGCGACGTGCCACGGCTCGACGCCCAGCCGCTCGACCACGGTGGCGAGCTCCTCGGCGGTGGGCGTGTCCTCGAGGTAGCGGCGCACCGTGTAGTCGGCACCAACCGCATCGAGCTCGCTGATCGCCGTACGACACTTGGAGCAGGCGGGGTTGATCCAGATCTCCATCACGCGACCTCGATCTCGTGGGCGCCGGTCATGGTCACGAGCTCGTCGAAGGTCGAGGAGAAGACGGCGGCGGGGTGGCCGGCGGCGGCCCACACGACCTCGTGGTTGCGCAGCCACGAATCGATCCGGTGGGCACGGGCGCGGGGTGGTCGATGGGGGAGACGCCCCCGATGACCTGGCCGGTGTGCTGCCTGACGAACTCGGGCGTGGCGCGGGTGAGCTTCGCGACACCGATGTGCTCGGCGACCTTCGCGGTGTCGACCCGGTGGGCGCCGGAGGTCAGGATCAGGACCGGGCTGCCGCCACTGTCGAAGAGGAGGCTGTTGGCAATGGCGCCGACCTCACACCCCGGGGCCTCGGCGGCGAGTACGGCGGTGTGGACCGAATCAGGCAGGATGACCACGTCGCCGGTGCCACCGCGCCGGTGCAGGTCGTCACGAAATGATCTGATCGCAGGATGCTCGCTCGCCATGGGGCGAGCCTAGTCAGGGGAGTTTTGTCGATGAGGGAGAAGCCCGGTTCGATCACCTACGCGGTGTGGAGCCTGCTGGCGCTGGTCGTGGTGAGCGGCGCCGCGGTGCTGCTGACTGGCTCCAGCACGACCAGATCGTCCTCGCCCGGGCGCAGGGCAACCCCTCGGCGCAGGCGATCCTCGAGTCCGGCGGCATGGACGCGCTGCTGGCCACGCCCAATCTCGTGCCGAAG
Source organism: Nocardioides sp. B-3 (assembly GCF_024703895.1). GTDB lineage: Bacteria > Actinomycetota > Actinomycetes > Propionibacteriales > Nocardioidaceae > Nocardioides. The sequence continues at coordinate 71,939 of NZ_CP087968.1, read as the reverse complement.
TTCGTGCCGCTGGCGATGGTCTCGTTCGTCGTCTTCGTGGTGCTCGTCGTGGTGCTGGGCGCGTTCCCTGGTGGACGGTCACGGCTGGTCACGGCTGGTGCTGACGGGCACCAGCTTCTTCGGCCTGCTCATCTCCTTCCTCGGTCTCAACCACAGCCTGCCGACAGCCTTCGTCGTCGTCTCGGCGCTCTTCTTCGTGCTCTGCCTGCTGCTCGTGTTCTTCCTCTGGCGCAAGGACTCCAGCACCTATCTACGGGTGAATTGAAAGCCGTTCGCCCTCGCTCTTGACCCACTGTCGGTGGGGCCGTGTACCTTTGTCCTTGTTCGAACATCTGTTCGGACGCGGCTCCGGTGGGCGGTGACCTCGACCCCCACCGCCCCCGGAGCCGGTGGCGGGGTCGATGAGCGGTGAGGAGACGCAGATGCGGCTGTACGACGACCCCGTCGAGGTGCGACGAGGAGAGACCGAGGGGCCCGACCAGTTCCTGTGGCGAGGCCGGTTGTGGAAGGTGCGCGCGGTGCTCGCGCACTGGGTGGAGACCGCTCCGTGGTGGCAGGCCACCACCGACGCGGCGAGCGAGTCGGCCACCACCGACCTGCTCGTCGAGCGTGAGCTCTGGCGGGTCGAGGCCGGCCGCGGGATCAACGGCACCGGCGTCTTCGACCTCTCCTTCAACTGGTCCGACGGCCGCTGGCAGCTCGTCGGCTGTGCGGACTGAGGGGCGGTGCTGGTCATGAATCCCCATCTGCTGCCCGCCACGACCCACTCCTACCTCGCGCTGGCCGCCGAGTCGCTGCAGGAGTCGATCACGGCCCGGGACGTGCCCACCCGCTATGCCTGCGCCCACGTCGCGGCACTGCGGGCCGCGGCCGCCCTGCTGGCGGCCCGCGCCAAGCCCACGGCGCGGCGCGGTCGCCAGAAGAACGCCCGGGTGCTGCTGGCCGAGCTCGCTCCCGAGCTCGCCGAGTGGGCCCGGTTCTTCGCGGCCGGTGCCGGCAAGCGGGCGGCGGCCGAGGCCGGCTCCGCCCGGGCCGTCAGCGAGCGCGAGGCCGACGACCCGGTCCGTGACGCCGACCGGTTCCCGGCCGTGATCGAGTCGGCACTGGGTCTGGTGCCGCACGCCCACCTCGACCAGCGACTCGTGGCCGCCGGTCACTGGGTCGGTCAGTCCGGTGTCGCCTGACCCGTTCGTCCATCTCCATGTGGCTTCGGGCTACTCCCTGCAATACGGGGCGTCGCATCCGCAGACGCTCGTCGAGCGCGCCGTCGAGCAGGAGATGGACACGCTCGCCCTGACCGATCGCGACGGCACGTACGGCGCCGTGAAGTTCACCCGGGCCTGCGCGCGGGCCGGCATCCGACCGGTGCTCGGGGTGGACCCGGCCGTGGCACCGGTGGGCGTGCAGCCGCTCCGAGGGGCGGCTGCCCGCACGCCCGTGCGCGGTGGGGCCCACCGTGACCTGCCGGCCCACCGGGGCGGGCTGCCCCGGGTGACGTTCCCGGCCAGCGGCAAGGCCGGCTGGGCGGCGATCTGCCGGATGGTCTCGGCCACCCACCTCACCGGCGAGCGGGGACGGCCGGTGGCGACGCTGGAGTCGCTGGCGCCGTACCTCATGGGCGGCGACGTGATGGTGCTGCTCGGGCCGGCCTCCGAGCTCGGGGTGGCGGCGGCGCGGCGACGCCACGACCTCGCGCTCGCGGCGCTGGCGCCGTGGCGCGACATCGTGCCGCGCGACAACCTCGTCGTCGAGCTGGTCTCGCACCGGCTTCCCGACAGCTCCGCGCACGCCGCCCGGATGGCCCAGATCGCCCGGCGGGCGGAGCTGACGACGGTGCTGACCAACGCGGTCCGCTATGCCGATCGCCTCGACGCCCCGACCGTCGACGTGCTCGACGCGGCGCGCCGGCTGGTCGCCCTCGACCGGCGCCACGTCGATCGAGGCAACGCCGAGGGCTTCTTGAAGTCCGGCAAGCAGATGCACGAGATGGCCGAGGAGATCTGCCGCCTGTCCGGTCTCGCCAACAACACCGAGATGGCGGCGCGACAGCTGCTGGCCCAGACCCGGGCCGTGGCCGATCGCTGCGCCCTCGACCCGCGCGCCGACCTCGGCATCGGTGAGGTGCACTTCCCGGAGTTCCAGCTGGGTGGGGGAGACGGCGGTGCTGGTCGAACGGCCGACGGCATGCTCCGCGCCCGCTGCGACGCCGCGGTCGGCGACCGCCACGGCTCGGCGCCGCGCCAGCGCATCTGGAAGCGCCTCGACGACGAGCTCGAGCTGATCCGCGGGCTCGGCTACGCCTCCTACTTTCTCACCGTCGCCGACATCACCGACCTGATCGGTGAGATGGGCATCCGCCGCGCCGCCCGCGGCTCCGGCGCCGGCAGCCCGGTCAACTACCTCCTCGGCGTCTCCGGGGTCGACCCGATCCGCCACGGCCTGCTGATGGAGCGGTTCCTCTCGCCGCTGCGCGCCTCGTTGCCCGACATCGACGTCGACGTGGAGTCGGCGCGCCGGCTCGAGGTCTACGAGGCGATCCCTGGACAAGTACGGCGGGGAGCGCTGTGCCTGCGTGTCGATGATGGACACCTACCGCGTGCGCCACGCGGTCCGTGACGTCGGCGCCGCCCCGGGGATGCCGCCCGGCGAGATCGACGCGATCGCCAAGGCGTTCCCGCACATCCGGGCGCGCGATGCCCGGGTCGCGTTGCGAGAGCTGCCCGAGCTGCGGCTCAGCGGTCTCGGCGAGGACCGGCTCGATCTCTTCTTCCGACTCGTCGAGCGCCTCGACGGGCTGCCCCTGACACATCGCCGTACACCCGTGTGGGGTGCTGCTCTCCGACGTCACCCTGCTCGACCGCACCCCGGTCGAGGCGTCCTATGCCGGCTTCCCCGATGAGCCAGTTCGACAAGGACGACGTGGAGGCGCTCGGGCTGCTCAAGCTCGACGTGCTCGGCATCCGCATGCAGTCGGCGATGGCGCACGCGGTGGCCGAGATCAGTCGGGTCGACGACGTGGAGATCGACCTCGACGACGAGGCGCAGGTGCCCTTCGACGACAAGACGACCTTCACGATGATCAGCGAGGCCGGGACACTGGGCGTCTTCCAGATCGAGTCGCCCGGGCAGCGCGAGCTCGTCGGCAAGTCCGGCATCGACTCCTTCGACGACATCATCACCGACATCTCGCTGTTCCGCCCCGGGCCGGTCAAGAGCGACATGATCACGCCCTACCTCGAGGCCAAGCAGGGCTGGAAGACCGTCCACTACATCCACGACGACCTGCGCCCGATCCTCGAGCAGACCCGTGGCGTGGTGGTCTTCCACGAGCAGGTGATCGAGATGATCGCGCTGTTCACCGGGGTCTCCTACGCCGAGGCCGACGAGAAGCGGCGCGCCCTCGGCGACGTCGAGGGGATGGCGCAGACCAAGCTCTGGTTCCACCCCGCGCGCTCGGACGGGGCTATGCGCTGCCGCTGGTGGAGCGGATCTGGAAGGTGCTCGAGGCCTTCGCGTCGTTCGGCTTCTGCAAGGCGCACGCCGCGGCCTTCGCGCTGCCGACCTACCAGTCGGCTCCGGCTCAAGGCGCACTACCCGGCGCACTTCCCGGCCGGGGTGCTCACCCACGACCCGGGGATGTATCCCAAGCGGCTGATCCTCGAGGACGCCCGGCAGTTCGGGATCGGCGTGCACGGGCTCGACGTCAACGCCTCCGACACCGACTACGTCGTCGAGGTGGCCGAGGAGACCGACGCCGGCTATGCGATCCGGCTGGCGCTGGCCGAGGTCAAGGGCATCAGCGGCGCCGAGGTCGCCCGGATCGTCGCCGCCCGCAGCGAGGCCCCCTATGTCTCGCTCTCCGACTTCTTCCAGCGCGCCCGGTGTCTCGCGACCGGTGCTGGAGCGACTGGTGCTGGCCGGTGGGTTCGACACGATCTACCGCATCGTGGGTGGTGACCAGACCGTCCGGCCGCGCGGTCGGCTGACCCGTCGCGACCTGCTGCTCCGAGTCGCCGAGCTCGACCTGCACGCCCGCGCCCTCGACCGCGCCTCGCGGGGCCGGGGGAGAGGGTTGACCCGCACTCCGGCCCGTGCCACGGTGCGCGCCGACGAGGCGGCCGGTCGCAACAGCACCGACCCCACGGTCCGCGAGCGGGCACCCACCCTCGAGCGGCACCCGCTGGCCGACGCCGGGGTGTGGGCCAAGGCCGCCGCCCAGTCGCGGGCCACGGCCGCACCGCGCCCGATCGAGTCCGTGCAGCTCACCCTGAGCCCGGGCGACGAGCCGGGCTCCGGCGGCGAGCTGGCGACCGGGCTGCCGGAGATGACCACCGACGAACGCATGCGCGCCGAGCTGGAGATCCTCGGCCTCGACGTCACCCAGCACGTGGTGGCGCCCTACTCCGACTTCCTCGACGCGATCGGCATCACCCGCAGCCGGGACCTCCTCACCCGCCGCAGCCGCTCCGAGCTGCTGGTCGCCGGCGTGAAGGTCGTGACCCAGACACCCCCGATCCGGTCCGGGCGCCGCGTCATCTTCCTGACCCTCGACGACAGCACCGGCCCGGTCGACTGCACGTTCTTCGAGGACGCGCAGGGCCCCTACGCCGCCACGGTCTTCCACTCCCGGCTGCTGGTCGTGCGCGGCGAGCTGCGCCGCACCGGTCGCCGCGGGGTGTCCCTGCGCGCCACCGGCGCGTGGGAGCTGCCCGCCCTGCACGCCGTCTGGCAGCGCGCCCGCACCCGCGACGACGCTGGTGATGGGGCGATCGCCGCCGTGCACGCCGAGCTCGCCCGGGTGCCCGAGGGCTACACCCGGGCCGACGAACCCGAGCGGAGACGCGTGCTCGTCCACTCCAGCGGCTTCCAGATGTCGCCCTACTCCGACATCAAGCCGGCCGGTGAGTCCGACAAGGACGTCGCGCGCAAGCTGTGGCACCGCAGCCCGGGGAGCCCGGGATGAGGCCTCGAGGGTCACCACGGCTTGTGTGTGGGGGTGGCGGCAGATTGCGGGTTTTGTGCCCGTGGTGCTGAGGTGCCGCCACCTTGGTGGGTGGCGGTGTGGGCCGCTGTGTGGTGGTGGTGGCGGCAGATTGCGGGTCTCGGGCCCGTGGTGCTGCGAGGTGCCGCCACCTTGGTGGACCGCTGTGTGGGGGTGGCGGCAGGTCGCGTGTTCGTGGTGGGTGGCGTTGCAAAGTGCCGCCACCACCGGGGTCCCTTGCGCTCGCGCCTGCACCGGAACGACGGGAAGCGCCCACTAGGGTTGCTCCCATGTCAGCCAGTGAGCGCCGCCAGTCCGTCCGCACCGGCGTGGTGTGGACGGCCGTGCAGGCACTGCTCGGTGACACCGACGCGGCACCCGCTCGCATCGTCGACGTCGGTGGCGGCACCGGCGGGTTCGCCGTACCCCTCGCACAGCTGGGCCACCGCGTCGAGGTCATCGACCCCAGCCCCGACGCGCTCGCCGCGCTCGACCGGCGCGCCCGCGAGGCCGACGTCGCCGACCGGGTCACCGGCCAGCAGGGCGACCTCGCCGATCTCGCCACCCCCGGGTCGACACGGCCGACCCGGTGCTCTGCCACGGCGTGCTCGACGTCGTCGACGACCCCGCCGCCGCGCTGGCGACCATCGCCTCGGTGCTGCGCCCCGGCGGACACCTCAGCCTGCTCGTCGCCCAGCGGCATGCCGCCGTCGTGGCCCGCGCCATGGCCGGCCACTTCCGGGCGGCCCGCGACCTGCTCGACGACCCCACTGCCAGCGCCCGGGGCGGTCACCGCTTCACCGCCGAGGAGCTCGCGCCGATGCTCACCATGGCCGGCCCGGAGACCGTCACCGTCCACGGCGTCCGCGTCTTCGCCGACCTCGTGCCCGGTTCGCTGCTCGACCTCGAGCCCGGTGCCTCCGCCGCGCTGGTCGAGCTCGAGGCCGCCGTCTCCACGCGCGCCGAGTTCCTCCCGCTCGCGACCCAGCTGCACGTGCTCGCTCGCCGCTGACCCAGCCCCACCGCTCCCCGCCAGCGGTGACTCAGCCACATTTCCGCGCCTGAAGATGTGGCTCACGCACTGCCTCCGGGCGCGGCACCAGCGACCCGCCGTGCCACCGGTGACCCAGCCACATTCCAACGACGAAAAATGTGGGTCACGCACCGCTGAGGACAGCACCGGGGGCGATCATGACTGACCCGTCCCTGGCTCGCCCCGATCCTGCACGTCGACATGGACGCGTTCTATGCCTCCGTCGCGACCCGCGAGCGCCCCGACCCGGCCGACGTGCCGGTGATCGTCGGCGGCGGGAGCCGCGGGGTGGTGCTCTCGGCCAACTACCTCGCCGGGGCGTACGGCGTTCGCTCGGCGTTGCCGATGACGCGGGCCCGGCGCCTGTGCCCGACAGCCGTGGTGATCTCGCCCGACTTCGAGACCTTCGCCAGCGTCTCCGCCTCGGTGCTGGAGAACTTCCGCCGCGTCACCCCGCTGGTCGAGGTGGTCTCCCTCGACGAGGCGTTCCTCGACGTGCGCGGCTCGACGAGGCGACTCGGGTCCCCGGTGGAGATCGCCGAGCACCTGCGCGCCGTGATCCACGACGAGCAGGGCATCACCTGCTCGGTCGGGGGTGGCCGCGTCGGTGTCGGTGGCCAAGCTGGCCAGCCGTCGGGCCAAGCCCGACGGGGTCGTGGTGGTGCCGCCGGCGGGGGGTGACGGCGTTCCTGCACCCGCTCGACGTCGGCGAGCTGTGGGGAGTGGGGGAGAAGACTCAGGCGATGCTGCACCGGCTGGGGCTGATGACGGTCGGGGACGTCGCGCACACGCCGGTGCGCACCCTTCAGCGTGCGGTCGGCCACCACCTCGGCAGCCACCTCCACGAGCTGGCGTGGGGCACCGACCGGCGGGCGATCACCCCGAAGGCGGGTCCGCTGGAGCCGGAGCGGTCGATGGGCGCCGACGAGACCTTCACCCGCGACACCGATGACCGGGAGGTGATCGTGCGCGAGCTGCTCCGGCTCTCGCACCGCGTGACCGGCCGGATGCGCACGGCGGGTGTGGCCGGTCGCACCGTCACCATCAAGATCCGCTTCGCCGACTTCACCACCATCACCCCGCTCGCGCACCCTGCCCGAGGCCACCGACGTGACGGTGGAGATCTATCGCACCGCCACCCGGCTCTACGACGCGCTCGGTCTGCAGCGGGCCCGGCTCCGGCTGGTGGGGGTGCGGGTGGAGGGGCTCGTCGCGCGCACCAGCGTGCAACGACAGCTCGTCCCGGGGGAGCCGGAACACGGCTGGGCCGAGGCGGATCGGGCCGTCGACCGGGCCACCCGGCGCTCGGGACGGCCGCGGTGCGACCCGCGAGCCTTCTGCACCACACCTGAGGGTGGGAAATTTCCCGTAGCCGCTACCTCACCGGCCCAACCCGTGCCTAGACTTGGACCGTGCCCCTGTCCGAGGAAGAACTGCGACTGCTTGAGCAGATGGAGCGTGCGCTGGTCGAGGAGGACCCCAAGCTGGCCTCCACGCTCCGCGGCACCACCATGCAACGCGTCGCCCGCCGCCGCGCGATCATCGCCGGCGTCGTGTTCGCCATCGGCATGGCCGTGCTCACCACCGGCGTGCTGGCCAGCCAGCCGATCGTCGGCATCGTCGGCTTCGTGGTCATGCTCAGCGCGGCCACCATCGGCGTCACCGCCCTGCGCAACCCGGCCATGATGCAGCAGCCGATGCGCGAGACCCGCCACGAAGGATTCGGCGTCGTCGACGGCGGCCGGGTGCACCGGCCCAAGATGCGCGGCCTTCGTCGCCCGCACTCGAGCTCGTCGGGTTCGTTCATGGACCGGATGGAAGAGCGCTGGCGCCACCGCCGCGACCGGGGCTTCTGAGGTCAGCCTCTAGCTCACCGAGTCGCTCGTCTCGCGGGTGACGATCTCGCCGGCAGGGACGTACGGCGATGGACGCAACGACCTCGGCAGCCAGCGCGCCCGCCGGCGCACGCGAGGGCCGACCCCGTGATCGAGAGCCTCCTCGATCGTGCGCACGTCGCTCGCGGCCTGCTCGTGGTCCACTGACACGCCGGAGCGCGAGTAGCGCGCCCGTTCCACCTGCTCGACCAGCCGGTCGAGGGCGTGGACGGCCTCGGGGGCCCGGGTCGGCACCGTGGCGTGGACGATCGACGGTGCTGTCGCCGCCGGCGGCACCGGAACCAGCCGGCCAGCCGGGCGCCGGCGGCTCGCGGGGACCGGCCGTGCGGCCAGCCGTGGCCCGGGTCGACGGCGTGGTCACGGAGCTCGAGCCACAGCTCCTCGATGTCGCCCAGCAGGCGGCGGTCGCGGCGCTGGCGGCGTACGAACGACGGCAGCAGGACCAGCGCGACGAGCAGGAGCACCACCAGCGTCACCAGCACGATCGTGGCCCGGGGCAGCGAGCTCTCCTCGTCGGTCTCGGACCCGTTGGAGGCGTCGGGCGAAGCGCCGCGGTCCGGGAGCTGGTCATCGGGCACGGCCGCGCTCGTCGAGGGGCTCTCGCTCGCGATCGGTGCCAGCTCGGCGCTGGTGTAGGGCGGGACGGTCTCCGCGCGGGCACCCGGGGTGGGTTCGAACCGCACCCAGCCGGCGCCGGGGAAGTACAGCTCGGGCCGGGCGTGCAGGTCGTGCGCCGAGAACTCGTATTGGTTCGCGCCCGCAGGCGTTGCTTCCGGGAAGCCCACCGCCACCCGGGCGGGGATGCCGATGATGCGCGCCATGATCGCCATCGACGCGGCGAACTGCTCGCAGTAGCCGACGCGGCCGGACTCGTCGAGGAACGCGGCGAGACTGCCGGGGTCGTCGTCGATGCGCTGGTCGCTGTACTCGAACCCGCCGTCCTCGCGGAACCACTGCTGGAGCGCGCGGGCCTTGCGGAAGCGGGTCACCTCGTCGGCGGTGACCGACGCTGCTGGGGTACGGATCTCGCTGGAGATCGACCCGGGCACCTCGGTGTAGACGGCGCGGACGGAGGCGGCACCCGACACGGAGTTGTCCATGAGTGCCGGGTCGGGCTCGACCTCGACGCCGGTGAAGGAGTAGGTCATGTCGGCCGCGGTGTCGCCGTCGGTGTTCATGAAGTCCATCGTCGAGAGGTCGTAGCGCCAGTCGCCGATCACCGTCATCTTCGACACCTGTGGGGTGGTGGGCAGCCAGCTCGACTCGAAGTCCTTGCTGACGCGCACGTGGTAGGGCGTCTCGCTGCGATTGGTGCCGGCGGCCACCCCGGTCAGCGACGGCATCTCGCCGCGCGCCACCTGCTCCGGCGGGATGTCGCGGTCGCCCGGCGTCCGAGTGTTGCCGTTGAAGCGCGTCAGCACCGCCAGCCGGAAGTAGGACGGGTCCTTCTCCGCAGTGGTCACCCACATCAGCGGGATGTCCTGACCGCGACTGAGGTCGCGACGCAGGTCGACCATCGGGTCGGCCACCTCGATCTTCTTGGTGCCGGGACCGGTGCCCTCGAAGAGCGTGACCTCGAGCGTCGGGACCGGGATCGGCAGCGCCAGTGCCATCGCGGTGGCGGTCGTGCCGATGGCGAGAGCAGAGCCGCGCATGGCGCCCGTGCGCACGCCGAAGCCGCTGGGATCGGCGTCCGTGCCACCGGAGTCGTTGCGCATGCCGCGCCCCCAGCGCTCCACCTGCTCGGCGTGGACGAGGTAGAGCATGCTGAGGAAGCCGATGGACATCGCGATGAACGTGAACCACGATGCGCCGTTGCCGGTGATCGAGACCGGGACGCTGTAGACGGAGAGCAGTGCCAGCCCGGCGAGCGGGATCCGCCTGCAGGGCCGCCGCGAGCAGGTCGACGACGATCAGGGTCGCGACGCCGCCGGTCAGCAGGATGACGGTGACGGGCGGGACTCCCGGCGGGATCGGCGCCGCGAAGGCCTGCGCGGACTCGATCGCGTCCGTGAAGGCGGTGACGAGCTCGCGCAGCGTCGTCGGCGTCGGAATGACCTGAGCCCGTGGTGGAGCCGAGCACGCACATCGCGCCCACCACGAGCTGCGCCACCAGCGCGACGATGAGCGGCAGCCGCAGCCACCGGGCGACCCCGCCGATGGCGGCGATGATCGCGGCGATGAAGAAGAGCGGGATGTTCACCTTCGCCGATTCGGTGGTGAAGGTGCCCCCAGAGAGCAACGTGAACCGGGTGGTCGCGGCCGCGACCGCAGCCGAGCCCACGGTGTAGGACAGAGGTGTGCGCTGACGACTCATGCGCGTACTCGCTTCGCTCCGTGCGCGCATGAGGCACACGTGACGCTGTGTTGGATGATGAGCTCGCTCCGCTCGCTCATGACTCGACCTTCTGCCGGCTGCTCAGACGCCCGAGCTCCTGCCAGACCACTTCGAGGTGGTCGCGCGGGCGCAGGGTCACGGCCCGCCAGCCGCTGCTGGCCAGCGCCGCCGACGTGGACCCGGTGCCCGACGGTGCGAGGTGCGGTGCCCACGCGTCGACGTCGAGCGTGATCGCGGCCGAGGTGGCCGCGTGGTGCTGGAGCCGCTTGAGGAACCGTCCGTCGTTGTCGCTGACGCTTCCTGAGCACGGCGATCAGCAGGCCGCCGTGGCCCGGCTCGGCCAGCCACGCGGTGTCGAGGTGGGGCGAGTGCTCGATCTGGACGACGGCCAGCGCCTCCAGCAGGGGAGCGGTGTTCACCGCGGCGGTCCGGGAGTGCCACGCCGTGCCCGGGTCCTCACCGGATGCGGTGACCGGGCGGGCAGCGTAGCCGCGCTGGCTCAGGTGCACGGCGATCGAGGCCGCGGCGGAGACGGCCGCCTCGAGCGAGGAGGCGACGCCCCGGCCGCGGTGGGAGACCAGCCGGTTGTCGAGGAAGACGGTGGCGCGCGACTGCCGGGGCTGCTCCTCGCGCCGCACCATCAGCTCGCCGACCCGGGCCGAGCTGCGCCAGTGCACGCGGCGCAGGTCGTCGCCGCGGCGGTATTCGCGCACGGTGACGTCCTCGGCGCTGCCGATGGCGAAGGCGCGCGGGCGGTTGTCGCCCGAGCCGGTCCGAGCGCCGCCGATCGGGATGCCGGGCAGCGCGACGGTGCGGGGTGTGACCGTCAGTGGTGCGGTCGTGTGGAAGGCGCGCCCGAGCTCGATCAGCCCGAAGGGGTCGGTGACGCGCACCGTCATCGGCCCGATCTCGAACTGGCCGCGGACGTCGGAGCGGACCCGGTAGGTGACGTGCCGGCGCCAGCCGTGGCCGATGCCCTCCAGCACGAAGCGGGGGCGCGTGCCCGGGACGTAGGGCAGGTGGTCCTCGAGCAGCAGCACGCCGGTGGGGGTGCGGGCCTCGTTGGTGAGCGTGAGCTGGACGCGCGGACTGGCCGGCCGCGACGAGCTGTGGGGAGACGGCGCGGGTCAGCGCGAGGCGGTAGCGCGAGCGGCCGATCCACAAGGCGGCCAGCAGCGGGAGCGCGGTCACCAGCACGCCGACGCGGACCAGTGGTGACTGGCCGACGATGATCGCGCAGACGATCGTGGTGACCCCGGCAGCGAGGAACACCCGTCCGCGGACGGTCAGGCCGGCAAGGGCCTCACGCACGGCCGGCTTCGGGGACCGGCACCCCGGCCACGATCGCGTCCGGGATCGTGGTGGTGCTGCGACCGCTCATCGACGACTCGACGCTCGGCAGCAGCCGGTGGGCGAGCACGGGCCGGGCGAGCCCGTGCACGTCGTCGGGGAGCACGTAGTCGCGCCCGGCCATCGCCGCCACGGCCTTGGCCGCCCGCACGAGGTGCAGGGTCGCTCGCGGTGACGCACCGAGGTGCAGCTCGGTGGACTGACGGGTGGCCGTGATCAGCGCGACGGCATAGCGCTGGACGGCGGTCGAGACGTGGACCCGGCCGACGATCTCGGTCAGCTTGCGGATCTCACCGGCATCGGTGACCGCCTCGAGGTCGTCGAGCGGATTGACCGTGGTGTGCGAGTTGAGCATCGCGATCTCCGCGGCCTCGACCGGATAGCCGACGGAGACGCGCGCCATGAAGCGGTCGCGCTGGGCCTCGGGGAGGGCGTAGGTGCCCTCCATCTCGATCGGGTTCTGGGTGGCGATGACCATGAACGGCTTGTCGAGCATGTAGGTCGTGTTGTCGACGGTGACCTGACGCTCCTCCATGCACTCGAGCAGCGCCGACTGCGTCTTGGGGGAGGCCCGGTTGATCTCGTCGCCGACCACGATGTTGGCGAACACGCCGCCCGGCCGGAACTCGAACTCGCGGGTGTTCTGGTTGAACACCGAGACGCCGGTGACGTCGGAGGGCAGCAGGTCGGGCGTGAACTGGATGCGGCGCACGGTCGAGTCGATGCTGCGCGCGAGCGCCTTGGCCAGCTGGGTCTTGCCGACGCCCGGGACGTCCTCGATCAGGAGGTGACCCTCGGCCAGCAGCACCACGATGGCTGCCGACACCACGTCGGGCTTGCCCTCGATGACGCGCTCGATGTTGGACCGGACCCTGCCGACGACACGCGCGAGCGTGTCCAGATCGGCATCCCCTGCGAACGACGTACTCACGTGCTGCCCACTCCCTCGTCCCGACCCGTGTCACGGGTGCTGCGCCAACCGTATGACGTGCCCGCAACATACCGGCCGCGCTTTCCCCACCTTTCGCTCCATTTTCCCCCACCACTCCGCACCGATCGCCTTCACCAGCGCTCCACCGAGCCCGATTCGCGCCGATTCCGCGCTCAGCAGGCGGCGTACGCGCCCCTGGACCGAAACCCGCGAACGGCGCGCCACCACGCCCGATCGGGGGCAAAACGCCGAAAGCATGGTTGACGGTGGGGGGAAGTGGAGTAATGTGGTGCGAAGTGGAGGACAGGGTCGATCTGCCACACCGAGCGCGGGAGGTTCCGGATGTTCTTCGGCACCTACACGCCCAAGCTCGATGAGAAGGGCCGCCTCTTCCTCCCGGCGAAGTTCAGGGATCAGCTGACGGAAGGACTCGTGGTGACCAGAGGGCAGGAACGCTGCTTGACGGTCTGGGCCATGGCGGACTTCCGGGGGCATGACCGACCGGCTCCGTGAGGCACCGGTGACCAACAAGGGCGCTCGTGACTACGTCCGCATGCTCTTTGCCGCCGCCTCCCGGGAGGTTCCCGACAAGCAGGGCCGCATCTCCATCCCGGGATCACTGCGTGAGTACGCCTCGCTCACCAAGGACGTCGTCGTCATCGGCTCGATGAACCGCATCGAGATCTGGGACCCGACGGCCCGGGCGACCTACTCCGAGGAGCAGGAGCAGAAGTTCTCCGAGCTCAGCGAAGAGGTCTTCCCCGGCTTCTGACCAGCAGCACCAGCAGCACCGCAACACGGACAACTCAAGAACTGACGCACTCCGCAGCATCCGGTCTCGTGTCCGCTCCCTCTCGTCTTCCGACTCACCTTCCCCGGTGTCGGACGGCACTTCCCCGGGGGAGCGGGCAGGGACCAGATCCGGCGGCCCGTCAGTCAGCACACGTCAGCTCGAAAGCAACAACAATCAAGGTGGGGTCGAGTACATGAGCAGCACCGCAGTCACTCGCAGTGAGGCCGGCTTTCACGGCCGGCCACCGCGTGTGCGCGAGCAGGCTCGCGACGCCGTCACCTTGATGGTCTTCTCGGCCGCCATGTCGGCGGGACTGACCGCCGCGCTCTTCGTCCTCATGCACGTGGGCCGGTAGGGCGCAACCGATGAGCACTCCCAGCCACGCTCCGGTCCTCCTCGATCGGGTCGTCGCTCTCCTCGGCGCCTGCCCTCGCACACGAGGGCGCGGTCCTCGTCGACTGCACCCTCGGCCTCGGTGGCCACACCGAGGCCGTTCTCCAGCGGTGTGAGAACGCCCGGGTCATCGGCATCGACCGCGACACCGCCGCCCTCGAGCTCGCCGGCGAGCGGCTCCGTCCCTTCGGAGACCGGTTCGTCGGCGTGCACGCCGTCTATGACGAGATCGCCGAGGTGGTTGGCGACCGGGGCCTCGACCACGTCGACGCGGTGCTCTTCGACCTCGGTGTCTCCTCGATGCAGCTCGACGTGCGCGAGCGCGGTTTTGCGTACGCCGCGGACGCGCCGCTCGACATGCGCATGGACGGCACCACCGGACCCACCGCGGCCGACGTCCTCAACACGTACTCCGCCGCCGAGCTCACCCGCGTCCTGCGCGACTACGGCGAGGAGAAGTTCGCCAAGAAGATCGCCTACGCGATCGTGCGCCAGCGCGAGGTCGAGCCCTTCACCAACAGTGCCCGGCTGGTCGAGCTGCTCTACGCCGAGATCCCGGCACCGGCGCGACGGACCGGGGGACACCCGGGAAAGCGCACCTTCCGGGCCTTGCGCATGGAGGTCAACGACGAGCTGGCCGTGCTGCAGCGAGCGATGCCCGCCGCGATCGAGGTGATCGGCGTCGGCGGCCGCGTCGTCGTGGAGTCCTACCACTCCCTCGAGGACCGCCCGGTCAAGCGCGCCTTCACTGCGGCGTCGCGACTCGACGTACCCGAGGACCTGCCGTTCGTCCCCGAGGGCAGCGAGCCGCTGCTCAAGCTCGTCACGCGCGGCGCGGAGGTCGCCGACGAGCACGAGATCGAGCAGAACCCGCGAGCCGCCTCGGTGCGGCTGCGTGCCATCGGAACGAGTCCGCCCATCCCTTCCCCCACCCGGCGCAGCCGAGGAGCAACCCGATGAGCCTTCCCGCCGCCCGGGTCCGGAGCCGCGTCCCGCGCATCGCGAGCGCGGCCGTCGAGAAGGCCCGCCTCTCGGTCGTCCCGCGGGCCCGCACCCGGGCGCCGAAGGTGCCGTTCGTGACCCCGGGTCAGCCCGGGTGCTGATCAGCGGCGTGGTCGGGCTGCTGCTCTTCAACACCTCCATGACGCAGGCTTCCTTCGCCGCGACCGCGCTCGAGGAGCAGGCGACCAGCCCGGCCGCGCGGGAGCAGACGTTGCAGATGGAGCTCGAGGACCTGCGCAAGCCGGACCGGGTCGCCACCGAGGCGCAGGAGATGGGGATGGTGCCCCCGACGGCGCCGACCTTCCTGACCCTCGACGGCCGGGTGCTCGGCGAGAAGCTGCCCGCACTGCCGGAGAACAAGCTCGACCTCACCCCGCCGACCCCGATCAAGCCGAAGATCCCGGCGCCGGCCCCCACGATCGTGAAGGTGGTCGCGGAGCCGGAGCCGAACACCAAGGCCGACAAGCACGCGAAGAAGAGCGCCAAGGGCCACCACAAGAACAAGCAATCCCGCAAGCGTCGCTGACGGCGCGCTGCCCCGGCGGGGGCGGTCCTCACACCTAGTTTTGTGCTCACCACTCTGGACGGAGTTACGTTGCCCCACGAGACGACCAGCAGGATGGACTCGCGCCGCGGCGCACCGCAGTTCCGCCTGCGCTTCGGGCTGATCGTGATCGCCGTCGTGCTCTCGTTCTTCGGAGCACGACTGGTCCAGCTGCAGGGCATCGACCCCAATTCGTACGCCGCCATGGCGGCCGCCGAGAGCGTCGAGGAGGTCACCCTGCCGGCCGAGAGGGGCGACATCCTCGACCGCAACGGACTGCCGCTGGCCGACTCGATCCACGGCAAGATGGTCGTGGCCGATCCCTTCATGACCGCGGACGACGCCGCCGAGCTGGCCACAGTGCTCTCGGAGCGGCTCGACGTCGACTACTTCAAGACCCTCAGCCGGCTCCGCGAGGCGGACAGCCGCTTCGAGTACATCGCCCGGAGGGTGCCCAGCACCCTCGCCAACGACGTGCGCACCGAGCTGGTCGAGGCGGGCTACGAGGGCATCAGCCTGCGCGACGACCCGATCCGCGACTACCCCGCCGACGACGTCGCGGCCAACCTGCTCGGCTTCATGGGCACCGACGAGGCGCTGGGTGGCTTCGAGCGGACCTTCGACCGACAACTGTCGGGCACCGACGGCACGGCCCGCTTCCAGACCGGCGGCGGCAACCGGATCCCGCTCGGGGAGAACACGCTGGTGCCGGCGAAGAACGGCACCCCGCTGACGACCACGATCGACCTCGATCTGCAGTGGTACACCCAGCGGGTCCTGACCCAGACGCTGCGGCAGTACCGCGCCGAGAGCGGCGTCGCGATCGTCATGGACTCGCGCACCGGCGAGATCATGGCGCTGGCGGACGCACCGACCTTCAACGCCAACAAGCCGCTGGAGGCCGACAAGGACGACCTCGGCTCCCCGCGCGATCAACGACGCCTACGAGCCCGGCTCGGTGGAGAAGGTGCTGACGGCCGCGGCCCTGATCGACGCCGGCAAGGTCACGCCGCGCACCAAGCTCCGGATCCCGCCGTCCCCGGCCCGCCGGGACCGGGTGATCGGTGACTGGTTCGACCACGGCAACATCCGGCTGACGCTGGCCGGCGTCATCGCCCAGTCGTCCAACATCGGCACGGTGCTCGCGGCCGACGCGTTCACGCCGCTCGAGCTGGTCGGCTACCTGCAGAAGTTCGGGCTCGGCCAGCGCACCGACATCGGCATGCGCGGAGAGTCGCCCGGCATCCTCCAGCCCGGCGACGTGATGACGTCGCAGACCAAGGACCGCGTCGCGTTCCGGCCAGTCCGTGTCCGTCAACGCCGTCCAGATGGCGGCGGCCGTCAACACCATCGCCAACGGCGGCGTGCGCATCTCGCCGAGCATCATCAAGGGCTCCGCGACCACCGAGGACGGCACCGTCGTCGGCACCGACGTGGCCACCGAGTCGCGCGTCGTCAGCGAGAAGGCCGCGAAGCAGACCGCGAAGATGATGGAGCGTGTCGTCGACCCGGACGCCGGCGTCGCGCCCCGCGCCCGAGTCCCGGGCTACCTCGTCGCCGGCAAGACCGGCACCGCACAGCGCGTCGTGGACGGCGTCTACGGCGACTCGACGACCGTGTCCTTCGGCGGCTTCGCCCCCGCCGACGACCCGCGCTTCACCGTCTACGTCGTCCTGCACGCACCCAAGGTCGACGGTGGTGGTGGTTCGATCGCCGGCCCCGCGTTCTCGAAGATCATGGGTTACGCCCTCAGCCGCTACGGCGTCCCCCGACCGGCGGGAAGCCCTCGCGCCTTCCCGTCGAGTGGTGACCGAGCGATACCCTCCGCTCGTGCCGGGTGATCCCGAAATGCCTCCGGCCGCCCTGCCGGGTCGCCCCGGGTCGCCGACCGCGACCGAGCTCCGCGACCTCGCGGCGTGGCTCGAGACGCTGACGCCGCTGCGGGTCGTGGGCGCGATGGAGGCCGAGGTCACCGGCATCTCGCTGAGCTCCCAGCGCATCCAGCCGGGAGACCTGTACGCCGCACTGCCGGGCGCCCGTGCGCACGGAGCCGACTTCGCGGTGGCCGCCCCGGCGGCCGGCGCCGTGGGCGTGCTCACCGATCCGGCCGGCGCGGCACTGCTGCCGCCCGACACCGCGGCGATCGTCGTCGACCAGCCCCGGCGGGTGCTCGGCCGGTGGCGGCCCGGATCTACGGCGAGCCCGCGAGCGCGATGCAGATGATCGGCGTGACCGGCACCCGGGGCAAGACGACCACGACCCGACTGCTCGAGGACGGGCTCGAGTCCGTCGACATCACGGGCGCGGTCATCGGCACCGTCGGCACCCGCGTCGCAGGCACCGACATCAAGACCGCGCTGACCACGCCCGAGGCACCCGACCTGCACGGCCTCTTCGCCCTGATGCGCGAGCGCGGTGTCGAGGTCTGCGCGATGGAGGTCTCGTCCCACGCGCTCGTCCTCGGCCGCGTCGACGGTGTGGTCTTCGACGTCGCGACCTTCCTCAACCTCGGCCGCGACCACCTCGACTTCCACACCGACGTCGACGACTACTTCGCCGCGAAGGCATCCCTCTTCACGCCCGAGCGCGCCCGGCGGGGCCTGACCAACATCGACGACGAGTTCGGCCGCCGGCTCCTCGACGAGGCGACCATCCCGATGCAGACCTTCTCCACCCGCGGCCCGGCCGACTGGCAGGCCACCGACATCGAGCTCGCCGGCGACGGCGCGACCTTCACCGTCGTCGGTCCGGGCGGGCAGCGCCGCCCTGCCCGGGTGCCGGTCCCCGGTGCCTTCAACGTCTCCAACGCGCTCGCCGCCATCGCGTCCGCCGCGATGGCCGGCCTCGACGTCGCGCTCGTGGCCGACGGCATCGGCCGGGGTGGCGGAGTCCCGGGTCGTCTCGAGCAGGTCGACGCCGGCCGGGACTTCGTGCTGGTCGTCGACTACGCCCACAAGCCTGACGCCGTCGAGGCCGTGATCGCCACGCTCCGTCCGCTCACCGACGGTCGGGTCATCGTGGTCCTCGGCGCCGGCGGCGACCGTGATCCCGGCAAGCGACCGATCATGGGCGAGATCGCGGCCCGGCTCGCCGACGTCTTGATCGTGACCGACGACAACCCGCGCACCGAGGACCCGGCATCGATCCGCGCGGCCGTCCTCGCCGGCACCGTCGACGGTGTGGCCGAGGTGGTCGAGGTCGGCGATCGCCGTACGGCCATCGTCGAGGCCGCACGCCGAGCAGCGCCCGGCGACGTCGTGCTGATCGCCGGCAAGGGGCACGAGACGGGGCAGGAGATCCACGGCGAGGTGCACCCGTTCGACGACCGTGTCGTCGCCCGCGAAGCGGTGGCCACCCGATGATCCCGATGACCCTCGCCGAGATCGCCGACGTCGTCGGCGGCACCACCCACGGTGACGCGACCGTGACGGGCGGGGCGTTCATCGACACCCGCACACCCGAGCAGGGCGGCCTGTTCGTCGCCCCGGCGGGGAGCGCGTCGACGGCCACGACTTCGCCGAGCAGGCGATCGCCGCCGGTGCGGTGGCGGTGCTGGGCAGTCGGCCGACGGGTGTGCCGACCGTGGTGGTCGATGACGTGGTCACGGCCCCGGGTGGCCCGGGCGCGACACGTGCACGACTCGCTGGCCGACACGACGACGTACGCACTGACGGGCTCGCAGGGAAAGACCGGCACCAAGGACTACCCGGCCGCGATCCTCGAGGGAGACGGGCCGACGATCGCCACGCGGGGCAACTTCAACAACGAGATCGGCGTGCCGCTCACCGTGCTGCGTGCCGGTCGCGAGACCATGCACCTCGTCGTCGAGATGGGCGCGCGCGGAGTCGGCCACATCGCCCACCTGTGCCGCATCGCCCCGCCCGACGTCGCGGCCGTCGTCAACGTCGGCACCGCCCACATCGGCGAGTTCGGCAGCCGGGAGGCGATCGCCGAGGCCAAGGGCGAGATCGTCGAGGCGTTGACCGCAGACGGGACCGCGGTGCTCAACGCCACCGATCCGCTGGTCGCGGCGATGGCGCCGCGCACGATCGGCACCGTGGTCGACTTCGGCGACGGCGGCGCCGTCAGCGCCACCGAGGTCTTCACCGACGACCTCGGGAGGCCCTCGTTCGACCTGCAGTGGCGGGGAGCGGCGCGACCGTGCACCTCGCCCAGCTCGGGATGCACCAGATCGAGAACGCCCTCGCGGCGGCCGCGATGGCGCTCGCCCGGGGCCTCGACCTCGATGCCGTCGCCGACGGGCTGACCGACGCGCGACCGCCGTCCGAGTGGCGGATGGAGCTGCACGACCGCGTGGACGGCGCCGCCGTCATCAACGACGCCTACAACGCCAACCCCGAGTCGATGGCCGCGGCGCTGTCCCTCCTGCGCGGCATCCGTGGGCAGGCGGGACGACGCACGATCGCGGTGCTGGGGGAGATGTTCGAGCTCGGCGACGGCGCCGTCAGCGCCCACCGGCAGGTGGGTGCCGCTGCTGCGGCGGCGGACGTCGACGTACTCCTGACCATCGGTGAGATGGCAGCGCACATGGCGGCCGCCGCGACCGAGCAGGGAGCCTGGCGCGGTGAGGCAATTGTCACGGCGGGGCGCGGCGAGGCGATCGACTGGTTGCGGCAGAATGTGGCGGCTGGCGATGTCGTCCCGGTGAAGGCATCACGAGGCGCGGCGCTCGAGCTGGTCGCCGAAGCGCTCCTCGACCCACCGTTGGACGACACAACCGCAGAAGGGAGCAGCACCCGATGAGAGCAATCCTGCTCGGTGGTGGACTGTCCCTGCTGATCTCGCTGATCGGCACCCGCTACGCGATCGTGGTGCTCGCGCGCCGTGGCTACGGCCGGGAGATCCGCGACGACGGACCGACCACGCACCACACCAAGCGCGGCACGCCGACCATGGGCGGCCCGGTCATCATCCCGGCGACCGTGGTCAGCTATCTCACCGCCAAGCTGATCACGATGCAGATGCCGTCGGCGTCGGCGATGCTGCTGCTCTTCCTCTTCGTCGGGCTCGGCACGGTCGGCTTCCTCGACGACTTCATCAAGATCAGTCGCCAGCGCAGCCTCGGACTGCGGAGCCGGGCCAAGATCATCGGCCAGACCGTGATCGCGATCAGCTTCGGCATCCTCGCGCTCTCGCCGGCGCTCGCCGACGACCGTGGCGAGACGCCGGCCTCCCACCACCTCTCCTTCATCCGCGACTTCGACTCCCGGGCGTTGCCCACCGTCCCGGTCGTGCTGCTCATCTGGGTGGTCGTCACCGGCACCAGCAACGCGGTCAACCTCACCGACGGCCTCGACGGCCTCGCGACGGGCTGCTGCATCCCGGTGTTCGCGGCCTACACGCTGGTCAACATCTGGCAGAACAGCCAGTCGTGCGCTCTCCCCGGGGCCCACCTGCTACACCGTCCGCGACCCCCTCGACCCGGCGGTCGTGAGCGCCGCGATCACCGGTGCCTGCTTCGGCTTCCTGTGGTGGAACGCCTCGCCCGCGCAGATCTTCATGGGCGACACCGGCTCGCTCTCCCTCGGTGGCGCCCTCGCCGGCCCGGGCGATCCTGACCCGCACCGAGATGCTGCTGATCATCCCGGGCGGGCTCTTCGTCGCCGTGACCCTGTCGGTGATGATCCGGGTGAGCTGGTTCAAGGCGACCCGGCGCTTCACCGGCACCGGGAAGCGAATCTTCCGGATGACGCCGTTGCACCACCACTTCGAGATGCTCGGCTGGGAGCAGGTCACGGTCGTGATCCGCTTCTGGATCCTCACCGGTCTCTGCGTGGCCACCGGGCTCGGGATCTTCTACGCCGAATGGGTCGCCGGCATCGGATGAATCACCCCGTCAATCTCGACTCCCCGGGTCGCCACACCCCCGGGACGGCGTGCGCGCGGTCGTCGCCGGCTTCGGCGTCTCCGGCTTCGCGGCAGCCGACAGCCTGCTCTTCCTCGGCGCCGGTGTGACCGCCCTCGACGAGACCAGCACCCCCGAGAAGGCCGAGAAGGCCGAGCTTCTCGAGACGCTCGGCGCGACCGTCCGGCTCGAGCAGGGCGCCACCGACACGCTGCCCGACGACGTCGACGTGCTCGTCACGTCACCGGGGTGGAAGCCGTCCGCGCCGTTGCTCGCCCGGGCCTCCGCCCGCGGCATCCCGATCTGGGGCGAGATCGAGCTCGCGTGGCGACTCCGCGACCCCGAGCACGCCGCACCTCGGCTGGCCGTCACCGGCACCAACGGCAAGACCACCACCGTGCAGATGCTCGACTCGATCCTGCGGGCCGCGGGCCCTGCAGCGCGGCCGTCGGCAATGTCGGCCGCCCGGTCGTCGAGGCGGTCATGGACCCCGATCCCTACGACGTCTTCGCGGTCGAGCTCTCCAGCTTCCAGCTGCACTACACGCAGTCGATGAGCGCCGAGTCCGCGGTGGTGCTCAACTTCGCCGAGGACCACCTCGACTGGTACGACGGACCCGACGCCATGGCCGACTACGCCGCCGACAAGGGGCGCATCTACGAGCGCGTGCAGCGCGGCCGTCTACAACGTGGCTGACCCCGAGACCGAGCGCCTCGTGGTGGAGGCCGACGTCGTCGAGGGCGCCCGGGCGATCGGCTTCACGCTCGGCATGCCCTCGGTCGGCATGGTGGGCATCGTCGAGGACTTCCTCGCCGACCGGGCCTTCATCGAGCAGCGCGCCAGCACCGCCGCCGAGCTCTGCACGATCGCCGACCTCGCCTCGCCCGCCCCGCACTTCGTCGCCAACGCGCTGGCCGCGGCGGCGCTGGCCCGATCGCACGGGGTCTCGCAGGAGGCCGTCCGCGAAGGGCTGCGCTCGTTCAAGCCCGACGGCCACCGCATCGCCCACGTCGCCGAGGCCGACGGCGTCACCCGGGTCGACGACAGCAAGGCCACCAACCCGCACGCCGCCATGAGCTCGCTGCAGGCATACGAGTCCGTGGTCTGGGTCGCGGGCGGGCTCGCCAAGGGCGCCCACTTCGACGACCTCGTGCAGTCGGTCCGGGGGCGGCTGCGCGGCGCCGTACTCCTCGGTCGGGACCGCCGTGTGATCGCCGACGCGCTTTCGCGACACGCGCCCGATGTGCCCGTCATCGAGATCGGCGACGGGGAGACTGGATCACTGATGGATCGCGTCGTCGACGCGGCCGCACAGTTCGCCCGCCCGGGCGACACCGTGCTGCTCGCGCCGGGATGTGCCTCCATGGACATGTTTGCCAACTACGGCGCCCGCGGGGACGAGTTCGCCGCCGCGGTGCAACGCCGGCTGACCGGAGACTGACGAGGAAGGGGAGCCGATGGCCACCGTGACCCCGACCCCCAGCTCTACCGCCGCTCCCGCAGCCGACGAGGTCGTCCATCGCCCGTTCGGCTCCTCCATCCGGGGCTCGGTGGGAGCGCTGCGCGCCGCCCTCGACCGCCCGCTGTCGTCCTACTACCTGCTGCTCGGTGCATCGGCGCTGCTGCTGTCGATCGGCCTGATCATGGTGCTGAGCGCGTCCAGCGTCTACAGCTACCGCTACCTCGACGACTCCTACGCCGTGGTGAAGCGGCAGCTGTTGTGGGTGGCGATCGGGGTGCCCGCCGCCTTCGTCGCCTCCCGGCTGCCCGTCAAGCACCTGCGGCGTCTGGCCTACCCCGGCTTCCTCACCGCACTGGTGCTGCTGATCGCGGTGGCACGCTTCGGGGTGCTGATCAACGGCAACAAGAACTGGCTCTCGCTGGGACCCGTCGCGATCCAGCCGGCCGAGATCGCCAAGCTCGCGATCATCCTGTGGGCCTCGCACATCTACGCCCACAAGGACCGGCGGCTCGGCGAGCTGCACCACATCATGGTGCCCGTCGTGCCGGGCATGGTGATGGTCATCGGACTCGTCGTCCTCGGCAACGACCTCGGCACCGCCCCCGGTGCTCTTCGCCATCCTGCTCGCGATGCTGTGGGTCGTCGGCGCACCGGCCCGCTTCTTCGCCCCGGCGATGCTGGGCATCGGAGCGCTGGCCCTGTTCATGGCGACGACCAACTCCGAGCGACTCGAGCGGCTGACCAACTTCGTCGACCCGTTCAAGGACTACCACGACGCGGGCTGGCAGCCTGCCCACGGCCTCTACGCCCTCTCGACAGGCGGCTGGTTCGGTCAGGGCATCGGCGGCTCCAACCAGAAGTGGGGAGACCTGCCGGAGGCTCACACCGACTTCATCTTCGCCGTGCTCGGTGAGGAGCTCGGTCTTGTCGGCACGCTGCTGGTGGTGGGCCTGTTCTTCACGATCGCCTATGCCGGACTCCGGATCGCGATGCGGACCTCCGACCCGTTCGTGCGCTACATGGCCTTCGGCATCGTCGTGTGGCTGCTGGGCCAGATGATCATCAACGTCGGGATGGTCCTTGCCGTGCTGCCCGTCATCGGCATCCCGCTGCCGCTCGTGTCCTACGGCGGATCGGCCCCGGTCCCGTCCTTGGTGGCGCTCGGTCTGCTGATCGGCTTCGCCCGCCGCGAGCCCGAAGCCGCCCGCGCCCTCGCCGCCCGCAAGCGCAACCGCTCGGCGGGGCTGTCGGCCGGCCGCTAGATTTCCCCTGACATGCGCATCCTTCTCGCCGGCGGTGGCTCCGCCGGACACACCTCGCCCCTGATCGCCACGGCAGACGCCCTGCGTCGCCTCGACCCGAGCATCGAGATCACCTGTCTCGGCACCCGTGAAGGGCTCGAGGCCGGGCTGATCCCCGAGGCCGGACTGCCCCCGGAGTTCGTGCCCCGCGTGCCGTTGCCGCGGCGTCCCGGCGCCGACCTGATGCGCGTTCCCGGTCGCCTCCGGTCTGCGCGCAAGGCCGCGCTCGACGTGGTCGACCGGGTGCGTCCCGACGTGATCGTCGGGTTCGGCGGCTACGTCTCGGTCCCGGCCTACCTCGCCGCTCGCTCGCGCAAGCTGCCGCTGGTGGTGCACGAGGGCAACGCGATCCCCGGCGTCGCCAACAAGCTGGGCGCCCGCCTGACCCGACACGTGGCCACCAGCTTCCCCGGCACCGCGCTGCCGCACGCGACCCACGTCGGGCTGCCGGTCCGCCGGATGATCTCGACCCTCGACCGGGCCGCCCTGCGGGCCGAGGCGCTCGCCCACTTCGGGCTCGCCGCCGACCGGCCGACCCTGCTCGTGACCGGTGGCTCCCGGGGCGCCGCTCGCATCAACGCCGCGATCTCGCAGTCCGCGCCGTCCCCGGCCGACGCAGGCGTCCGGGTCCTCCACGTGGTCGGCCCCAAGCACACCGTCGAGCCGCCCGCGGGCGCCGGCACCTATGTCATCGAGCAGTACGTCGACCGGATGGACCTCGCCTATGCCGCGGCCGACGCCGTGCTGTGCCGGGCCGGGAGCAACACCGTCACCGAGGTCTCCGGCGTGGGCCTGCCCGCGGTCTACGTCCCGCTCCCGATCGGCAACGGCGAGCAGGAGCTCAACGCGCGCGCGGTCATCGACGCCGGTGGCGGGCTGCTCGTCGCCGACGCCGCCCTCACCCCCGAGTGGGTGGCGGCCACGCTGCCCGGACTGCTCACCGACCGGGCCCGCCTCGACGCCATGGGCGCGGCGGCGGCCGGCGTGATCCCGCTCGACGCCGACGAGAAGCTGGCGCGGATGATCCCGGGGGCGACCCGATGAGGATCCCCGTCCCCGACGTGCTGCTCCCCGCCGACCAGCTCGGGCGGGTGCACTTCATCGGCATCGGCGGCGCCGGTCTGTCGGCCATCGCCCGGATCATGGCCAAGCGCGGCGTGTCCGTGACCGGCAGCGACAACGCCGACACTCCCTTCCTGCCGTCGCTGCGCGAGCTCGGCGTGCCGTGTCACCTCGGCTACGCCCCGGAGCACCTCGGTGACGCCGACACCGTCGTGGTCACCACGGCCGCCCGCGAGGACAACCCCGAGGTGCTCGAGGCCCAGCGCCGCGGCTTGCGGGTGCTGCCCCGGTCCGCCGGACTCGCCGCGGTGATGGCGGGCCAGCGCGTGCTCGCGGTGGCCGGCACGCACGGCAAGACGTCGGCATCCAGCCTGCTCGCCGCCGCACTCCGGCACGCGGGCGCCGATCCGGCCTACGCCATCGGCGGCCTGCTCTCGTCGACCGGCCTCAACGCCGACGCCGGCTCCGACGAGCTCTTCGTGGCCGAGGCCGACGAGAGCGACGGCGCCTTCCTCGTCTACTCACCTCATGCCGCGATCGTCACCAACATCGAGGCCGACCACCTCGACCAGTGGGGGACCGAGGCGGCCTACCGCGCCGCGTTCACCGAGTTCGTCGGCCGCATCGACGCCGACGGACTGCTCGTGACCTGGGCCGACTCCGACGCCACCCGCGAGCTGGCCGAGACCGCCCGCGCCGCCGGGCTGCGGGTGCTCACCTACGGCCGCTCGGCCGATGCCGACCTCACCCCCGGCCGACCTCGGGGTCGACCTGCTCGTGCCCGGAGAGCACAACGTCATGAACGCCCTCGGCGCGCTCGCCCTCGGCACCGCCCCCGGGGTTCGACGCCGATGCGTTGCGCGCCGGCCCGGCGACGTACGCCGGGACGGCCCGCCGGATGGAGCTCAAGGGCACGGTCGACGGTGTGCGCGTCTACGACAGCTATGCCCACCACCAGACCGAGATCGCCGGCGACCTGCAGGCCGCCCGGTCGGTGGCCGGATCGGGGCGGGTCATCGCTGCCTTCCAGCCGCACCTCGTCTCCCGCACGAAGGCCCTCGGCGCGCTGATGGGCGAGGCACTCGGCGCCGCCGACGAGGTCGTCGTGCTCGACGTCTACCTCGCCCGCGAGGACGCAGACCCGGCCGTCACCGGACGCCCGGTCGCCGACGCCGTACCCCTGCCGTCCGAGCGGGTCCACTTCGAGCCCGACTTCGATGCCGTGCCGGCCGAGCTGGTGCGCCGCGCGCGCCCCGGCGACGTGATCCTGACCCCGGGAGCGGGCAGCGTCACCCAGCTGGCAGCGCCCGTCCCGGCGCTTCTCCGGGAGCGCGATGCCTGACACCACGACCCGCGAGGCCCGCGCCGAGCTCCGCACGCGCCAGCGCTTCGCCCGTCGTCAGTGGGCACGCCGCTGGATGAGGTGGAAGTACGCCGTCGCGTCGGTCCTCCTCGTCGCGCTGGTCGTGACAGCCGGCTGGCTGGTGTTCTTCTCGGCCGCGCTCTCGGTCTCCAAGGTCGAGGTCGCCGGCAACGAGCTGCTCTCCGAGCAGAAGGTGCTGCGGATCGCTGCCGTGCCCGAGGGGGAGCAGCTGGCCTTCGTCGACCTCGACGACGCCGCCCGCCGGGTCGCCACGCTCTCGGAGGTCAAGGACGTCGACGTCACCCGGGCCCGGCCGGACGGCGTCCTGATCACCGTCACGGAGCGCACCGCGGTCGCGGTGGTCGAGCTGGCCGGCAAGATCCGCGGCCTCGACGCCGAGGGCATCGTCTTCCGTGACTACAAGGCCGCGCCGCTCGGCCTGCCGCGCGTGCGCCCGACCACCACGGCCGGCACCGACGCGCTCAAGGAGGCGGCCGGTGTCGTCTCAGCGTTGCCGGACGACCTGGCTGCCCGCGTCGACCACGTCGAGGTGAAGACCATCGACCAGATCACGCTCGTGCTGCGCGACGGTCGGCAGGTGCTGTGGGGGAGCGCGGAGGAGAGCGAGCTCAAGGCCACCGTGCTGGTGACGCTGCTGCAGAACCGGGACGCCAAGGTCTACGACGTCAGCGTCCCCGCCAGCCCGGTCACCGGGCCGACGCTGTAGAAAACTTTCGCTGCCGGCGTGGTGGCGGCGTGTCGTCCCGGAGGTGGCCGGATCGATCTGCCTACAGTCATGTCCAACGCGAGGTTGACATAACTATAACCCTCAGGTGGACCGTTAGGGTTCGCCGGCTCCGAGGGCAAGGACATGTCAACCGGACGACTTCCCCCGAAAACCCTGATTCGACCCCCATTCACGAGAGGCCTGCAGCCATGGCAGCAGCACAGAACTACCCGGCGATCATCAAGGTCGTGGGTATCGGTGGAGGCGGCGTCAACGCCGTGAACCGCATGATCGACGTCGGCCTCAAGGGTGTCGAGTTCATCGCGATCAACACCGACGCCCGAGGCCCTGCTCATGAGTGACGCCGACGTCAAGCTCGACATCGGCCGCGACCTGACCCGCGGCCTCGGTGCCGGCGCCAACCCCGAGGTGGGCGCCAAGGCCGCCGAGGACCACGCCGACGAGATCGAAGAGGTCATCAAGGGCGCCGACATGGTGTTCGTGACCGCAGGCGAGGGCGGCGGCACCGGCACCGGTGGTGCTCCGGTCGTTGCCCGGATCGCCCGCTCGCTCGGTGCGCTGACCATCGGTGTGGTGACGCGCCCGTTCGCCTTCGAGGGCCGCCGTCGCGCCAACTCCGCGGAGGAGGGCATCAGCCAGCTCCGCGAAGAGGTCGACACCCTCATCGTCATCCCCAACGACCGGCTGCTCTCGATCAGCGACCGCAACGTCTCGGTGCTCGACGCCTTCAAGCAGGCCGACCGGGTGCTGCTGCAGGGTGTCTCCGGCATCACCGACCTGATCACGACGCCGGGCCTGATCAACCTCGACTTCGCCGACGTGAAGTCCGTGATGGCCAACGCCGGCTCCGCCCTGATGGGCATCGGCTCGGCTCGCGGTGAGGACCGCGCCGTACAAGCCGCCGAGCAGGCCGTCTCGTCCCCGCTGCTCGAGGCGTCCATCGAGGGTGCGCACGGTGTGCTGCTCTCGATCGCCGGTGGCTCCGACCTCGGCCTCTTCGAGATCAACGAGGCCGCCGCCCCGGTGTCGCAGTCTGCGCACGCCGAGGCCAACATCATCTTCGGCGCCACCATCGACGACGCGCTCGGCGACGAGGTGCGGGTGACCGTGATCGCGGCCGGGTTCGACGGCGGTATGCCGAAGCGCCGCACCGAGGGCAACGTCCTGCGCCCCAGCGTGCCGGTGCAGACCCGGGCCGAGACCCGCGCCGCCGCCGAGGCGGTGGCCGCGAGCCGGTCCACGACGCCCGACTCCGTCGTGGGTCGCACGACGCCGAGCCCCGCGCCCGCCCAGCCGACGATCCAGCCCTCGACCCCGGCCGCCGCGCCGAGGCCGAGCCGCTCGGTGCAGTTCGACGACGACGAGCTCGACGTGCCGGACTTCCTGAAGTAGGTGTTCGTCTTCCGCGACACGCTGGAGGCCACGTCGACCACGTCCCGGGTCGACGTGGCCTTCACCGATTCCTCTCTCGACGTGGGGGAGGGGTCGGACACCGACGTCCGCAGACTCGACGAGGCGTTGACAGCGCTCGGCGAAGCCTGTGGCGCCCGGGTGGTTCGGATGCACCCGGGTGCACGGAGCCGATGTCGCCACGGTCTCCGATCTCGACGGGTCGCCGCAGCAGGCCGATGCCTTGGTCACCACCCAGACCGGCGTCGCACTCGTCACGCGTGCGGCCGACTGTGTCCCGGTGCTGCTGGCCGACGCCACGACGGGAGTGATCGCCGCCGTGCACAGCGGTCGGCCCGGACTCGTGGCCGGCGTCGTGCCCGCGGCCGTCGCGCGCATGCGCACGCTCGGCGCCACCGACATCACCGCTCGGGTCGGACCGCACGTGTGCGGGCGTTGCTACGAAGTGCCCGAGTCGATGCGCGCGGAGGTGGCAGCGCTCGTTCCCGAGTCGTTCGCCGAGACGTCCCGGGGTACGCCCTCGCTCGACATCGGCGCTGGTGTCCGTGCCCAGCTCGCCGCCGAGGGGATCGCGTTCACGTCGGTCGACCGGTGCACGCGCGAGGATCCCGACCTTCATTCCTACCGCCGCGACGGCGCCGCCGCCGGTCGCCCGGCCGGCGTCATCTGGCTCTCCGCTCCGGACGTCATGGGAACTGATCGTTCTGAACGAGCAGATCTCATGACGCAACGCAGCGAGGAGCTGGCGGCCAACCTCATCGCCGTACGCCGCCGCATCGATGCCGCATGCGAGGCGGCCGGGCGAGATGCGGACGACGTGGCGCTGACCGTGGTCACGAAGAACTTCGGGGTCTCCGACGTGCGGATACTGGCCGACCTCGGCGTGCGCGACGTGGGGGAGAACCGTCATCAGGAGGCCGCGGCCAAGGCAGCCGAGTGTGGCGACCTGCCCCTGCGCTGGCACTTCATCGGTGGTCTGCAGAGCAACAAGGCCGCGGCGGTCGCCTCCTACGCCGATGTCGTCGAGTCGCTGGACCGGCCCAAGCTCGTCGGTGGACTGCAACGGGGTGCGCACGAGCGCGGCCACGGCGTCGACGTACTCCTGCAGGTCAGTCTCGATCCGCCCGGCGCCGAGCACCGCGCTGGTGCGGAGCCCTCCGACCTGTCCGCGCTGGCGGCGGCCGTCGAGGACTCCGGGTCGCTGCGGCTGTGCGGGCTGATGGCCGTGGCGCCGCTGGGCGAGGAACCCGATGCCGCCTTCCGCCGGCTGGCCGCGATCCGTGCGGAGTTCATGGCGGAGCACCCGGGGGCGACCGACCTCTCCGCCGGAATGAGCCGGGACACGGAGGCTGCGATCAAGCACGGCGCGACACGCGTGCGTGTCGGCTCCGCGGTCCTCGGTCCGAGGCCCTCGGTCCAGTAATGTCGCGAACAGACGTACACAACTCGCGAGCACGCCCACGTGCCGCGGCAACCGGAGGACCACTGTCATGAGCGGCGCAATGCGCAAGATCGGCGAGTACCTCGGCCTGCTCGAGGACTCCGGTCAGTACGACGAGTTGGACGGCGACTACGAGACCAGCCAGCACGACGCGGTGGACGAGCGTCCCGCGCCGGCTGCGCGCGAGCGTCGTCCCGCCCCCGTTTCCGACCTCTCCGAGCGCCGGCGTCCGGCCTCGGTCTCTCCTGGAGTAGTTGCCGAGTTGAGCCGCATCACCACCCTGCACCCGCGCAACTACAACGAGGCCCGCCTCGTCGGGGAGAACTACCGCGACGGCACCCCCGTCATCATGAACCTCTCCGAGATGGACGACAACGACGCCAAGCGTCTCGTCGACTTCGCGGCCGGCCTGATTTTTGCGACGCGTGGCAGCATCGAGCGCGTGACCAACAAGGTCTTCCTGCTCTCCCCGCCCAACGTCTCGGTGTCGACCGAGGACAAGGAGCGGATCGCGGAGAACGGCTTCTTCAACCAGAGCTGAGTGCGCGTGCAAGTTGTCGGACTGATCCTGTACGTCGCCGTCTGGATCTTCATCGCGTTGTTGTGGATCCGCTTCATCGTCGACTGGGTCCAGTGTTCGCCCGAAGCTGGTCCCCCGCGGCGCGCTCCCCGGTGGTCCTGGAAGTCGTCTACTCCGTGACGGACCCGCCGATCAAGGCCCTGCGCCGGGTGATTCCGCCCCTGCGCATCGGGAACTTCACGCTGGATCTCAGCTTCCTGATCGTGATGGTGGCCGCCTACTTGCTTCTCCGCGTGATAGCCATGACGCTGATCAACAGCACTTGATCAGAACCACCAGTCACACGGGTCACTGACGCGGCACCTGCTGCGGGGTCTAGTGTGTGTGGTTGCACCGGACTTTGTGTGCACCGTGTTTTCATCTCTATCAACAGTTCGCCGACGTGAAAGTTTGGGTGAGGTCATGCCGCTGACGCCTGAGGACGTGAGTAACAAGCGTTTTACTCCTGTCCGTCTCCGTGAGGGCTACGACATGGGAGAGGTCGACCAGTTCCTCGACGAGGTCGAGGCCGAGCTCGCCGGGCTGACCAAGGAGAACGAGGACCTCCGGTCCAAGCTCTCGGCGGCCCAGTCCGGTGCCTCGACGCCGACTCCCGCACCCGCTCCGGTGCCTGCCCCCGTGGTCGCGCCCGAGCCGGTCAAGGAGGAGAAGCCGGTGCCGGCTCCTGCTCCCGCACCCGTGCCGGTTGCTGCTGCCGCTCCCGTCGGCGGCGTCGAGACCATCCGCGTCGAGACGGTGCCGCAGGCGTCCAACGCCGCGGCCCGCCTGCTCGAGCTCGCCACCCGCAATGCCGACGAGCTCGTCGAAGAGGCCAAGAACGAGGCCGACAAGGTCGTGGGCGCTGCCCGCACCAAGGCCGAGCGTCTGGAGGCCGAGTCGAAGTCCAAGTCCGACCGCCTCGAGGCCGACGCCCGCCAGCGTTCGCAGATGCTCGACTCCGAGACCGCCGAGCGTCGCCAGCAGATGTTCGGCGAGCTCGAGAAGGAGCGTGACAAGCTCAACGCGGAGGTCGAGACGCTGCGCTCGTTCGAGCGCGAATACCGCTCGCGCCTCAAGACCTACTTCACCCAGCAGCTCGAGTCGCTGCAGGGCACGTCCTCGGTGGCCGACATGCCCACCGGCGATGCTCCCGCGCCGAAGCGCCTGCGCTCGATCCTGGGCGAAGAAGAGGGCTGATCAGCCCCCGCGCAGCACGCACGACACGAACGTCGAGAAACGGCCGGTCCCCACGCGGGGCCGGCCGTTCTCACCCCCATGGGCGAGCCGTTTGGAGCAGTGCTCCGCCAGCGACTACCCTCCTGCCACGTATGTGGCTCAGCCCACACGACTGATGGCCCACAAGGAGGCCCCTTCCATGGCACGCAGCACTCGCAAGTCCCTCGCCGGAACCGCTGCTGCAGCGGCCAAGAAGGTGATCGGTCGACGCGGCGCGGCCAAGACCGCGGCGGCCGCGGAGCCCGCCACGAAGGCGGCGCCCGCGAAGAAGGCCGCGCCGGCCAAGAAGGCGCCCGCCAAGAAGGCCGCCCCGGCTGCGGAAGAAGGCGGCGCCGACCAAGAAGGCTGCGCCCGCTGCGAAGAAGGCCGCTCCCGCGAAGAAGGCCGCCCCGGCTGCGAAGAAGGCCGCTGCCGCGAAGAAGGCCGCCCCAACCAAGAAGGCTCCCGCGAAGACCGTGGCCAAGAAGGTCGCGCCCGCCAAGGCGGTGGCGACTGCCCCGGTGGCCAAGACGCCGGCAAAGAGGACGCCCGCCAAGAAGGCGGCCCCCGCGGCCACCGGGGCGCCGGCGAAGAAGACGACCAAGAAGGCGCCCATCTCCTCCCTCGCGGTGAAGGAGGGTGAGGGTGCCCGGACCGACGCGGACGTCAAGGAGGTCCTCACCGAGCTCCACTCCCAGCGGGACAAGCTCGTGCACCTGATCGAGGATGCCGAGCACGACCTGCAGGGCCTGATGCGCGACGCCGGTGACGGTGCCGGCCACGACCGGAGCCGACATGGGCGCGACCAGCTTCGAGCGTGACCACGAGCTGACGGTCGTCAACAACGAGCGCGACATGGTGGCCCAGATCGACCGCGCCCCGGGCCGCATCCACGACGGCACCTACGGCGTCTGCGAGTCCTGCGGTCAGCCCATCGGCAAGATGCGACTGATGGCTTTCCCGCGTGCCACACTGTGCATGTCATGCAAGCAGCGCGAGGAGCGTCGCTGATTCCCAGCGACACGGGTCCGGTCTCAGTGGACTCCCGACCTCGTCGCACGTGGTGGCTCTTCGCGCTGGTCGGCGTTGCGGCCTACGCCCTCGACATCGGCACCAAGCAGTGGGCGCTCTCGGCGCTCGAGGATCGCGACATCAAGGTCGTCGGCGACCTGCTCGTCCTGCACCTGACGCACAACCCCGGTGCGGCGTTCAGCACCGGCACCGAGTTCACCGTCGCGCTGAGCTGCCCGGCGATCGCGGCCGTCAGCGTCGTGCTCGTGCTCAGCCTCCGGCTGGCCAGCCCGCTGTGGTCCCCCGGGCCTGGGCCTGCTCATCGGCGGTGTCGGCGGCAACCTCACCGACCGGATCATCCGTGACCCCGGCGTGCTGCGTGGCCATGTCATCGACTGGCTGATGCTGCCCAACTGGCCGGTCTTCAACGTCGCCGACATGTGCATCATCGGCGCCGCGATCGTGATCATCCTCCAGAGCCTGCGCGGTGTGACCCTGCGCGGCGAGCGCATCTCGGACAACACCGACGAGAGCAACGCATGAGTGCATACGAAGACCACCGGACCGTGCTGGTGCCGGAGGGCCTCGCGGGCGAGCGCGTCGACGCCGCGATGGCCCGGATGTTCGGCTTCTCCCGCACCAAGGCGGCCGACCTCATCACCCGGGGGCCTCGTGCAGGTCGACTCGGCCGCCGTCGGCAAGAGCGACCGGGTGCACGCCGGCGCGATGCTGGACGTGACGATCCCCGCGGAGAGCGACCCGCTGGAGGTCCGGCCCGAGATCGTCGAGGGCATCAAGATCATCCACGACGACGACGCCATCGTGGTGATCGACAAGCCGGTCGGAGTCGCCGTCCACCCGTCGCCCGGCTGGTCCGGTCCGACGGTCGTCGGCCACCTCGCCGGCGCCGGCTTCCGCATCTCCACCTCGGGCGCCAAGGAGCGCGAGGGCATCGTCCAGCGCCTCGACGTCGGCACCTCGGGCGTGATGGTGATCGCGAAGTCCGAGCACTCCTACTCCGTGCTGAAGAACGCCTTCCGGCATCGCACGGTCGACAAGACCTACCACGCACTCGTGCAGGGTCATCCCGACCCGCTCAGCGGCACGGTCGACGCACCCATCGCCCGGCACCCGAAGTTCGACTACAAGTTCGCGGTGATGGCCGACGGCCGCCACAGCGTCACCCACTACGAGACGCTCGAGGCCCACCGCTTCGCCTCGCTGCTCGAGATCCACCTCGAGACCGGCCGCACGCACCAGATCCGCGTGCACATGGCGGCGCTCAAGCACCCGTGCGTCGGCGACATCACCTACGGCGCCGATCCCACGCTGACCAAGCGCGTCGGGCTCGAGCGGCAGTGGCTGCACGCGTTGAAGCTCGGCTTCGAGCACCCCGACAGCGGCGACTACGTCGAATACCAGTCGACCTACCCCGATGACCCGGCCCACGCCCTCGAGGTCATCCGAGATGAGCACTGACGCGTCGATCAGGCTGGCCGAGCAGGCCGACCTGCCAGCGGTCGCCGAGGTCTACCTCGCGGCCCGCGCCGCGGCCGCGATACCGCCCGGCATCCACCCGCCAGACGCCGTACGCGCCCGGGTCGGCGGCTGGGACCCTTCGGAGCGCGACGTCTGGGTGGCGGAGTCCGGCGGCTCGATCGTGGGCTTCGCCAACCTGACCCCGACCCGGCTCGACGGCCTGTACGTCGACCCCGGTGCCCAGCGAGGGGGCATCGGCTCGACCCTCGTCGAGCTCGCCAAGTCCGTCCGCCCCGAGGGCTTCGGGCTGTGGGTCTTCGAGATCAACGAGCCGGGCGCGCGTTCTACCGCCGTCATGGCTTCGTGGAGCTCGAGCGCACCGACGGCACGGCCAACGAGGAGCACGCGCCCGACCTGAAGATGGTCTGGCCGGGGGGAGACCCACTGGCCTACTTCCGCTCGCTCATCGATGACGTGGACCTCGTGCTGGGCGATGTCCTCGCTCGGCGCGCGGCCCTGACCCGCGCCGTTCGCGACCACAAGCGCGCGGCCTCAGCGGTGGCAGATCCGGCCCGTGACGCCGAGCGCGAGCGGGAGATCGTGGAGCGCGTGGCCCGGATCGCGCCCGAGCTCGGTCCCGAGCGGGTGGCGCGGATCGTGCACACGGTGATCAGCGAGTCACTGGACGCCTCGAAGTGAGCGTCCTCCTGCACCTCAACGGGGCGCCGGGGGTGGGCAAGTCGACGGTCGCGGAGCGGCTGGTCGCATCCCGGCCGGGGTGGCTCAACTGCGACATCGACGTCCTGCGCACGCTGTTGGGCGGGTGGCGAGACGACTTCGTCGGTGCCGGCGCCCGGGCGCGACCGCTGGCCGGGGAGATGATGGCGGCCCAGCTCGCCACGGGTCGCGGCGTCGTGCTGCCTCAGCTGATCATGGAGGACCGCGAGCTGGCTCAGTTCAGGTCGCTGGCCACGGTGTGCGGAGTGCCCTACGTGCACGTGTTCCTCGAGGCGAGTGACGCCGAGCTGGCGATGCGCTGGCAGCGCCGGTCCGACCAGCCGTGGGTGGCCGCGTCCCAGCGGATCCTCCGATCCCCGGGCGGCAACGACGCCGTCCTGATGGCCGGTGCCCGGCCCGTGAGCTGGCCGTCGTGGACCGCGCGGTGTTCGTGCGATCGGACCGGGGGCGCATCGACGTGGCCGTCGAGCAGATCGCCAACCTGCTGCCCTAACGTTGCGCGCATGGAGCTCGACGGGGACATCGCCGACCGCTACCGCGACTTCGCGGCGTACGCCGAAGGCGACTCGGCATGTTTCGTGGACTGGGCGCACGGGGTGGCCGACGACCCGGAGGTCCACGTCTGGCTGGCCGGACTGCCGCGCCTCAAGCAGCAGCCCAACCTCGTCTTCGCCGCGGCCCGGTGGCACGGTGCGGTGGCCCCCGAGCGACTACGCCGAGCTGAAGCGGACGCTGCTCGAGCGCGAGTTGCAGATCAAGGCGACGCTCGGCGAGCGCGCGACGCAGACCAACGAGGTCGGCCGGCTCGCGACCCCGGTGCCGGTGCTCGCACAGGTGGCCGCGTCGCACGGACCGCTGAGCCTGATCGAGGTGGGCGCCAGCGCCGGGCTGTGCCTGTATCCCGACCGCTACGACTACGCCACGGCCGCCCGTCGGCGAGCTCACCGGTTCCGGGGGACCGGTGCTCACGGCTGAGGCCACCGGAGACCTGCCGGTCCCGGGCAGCCACCCCGCGATCGCCCGGCGTGGAGGTGCGGACCTCAACCCCCTCGACGTACGCGACGACGACGCGATGGCGTGGCTGGCCAACCCTGGTGTGGCCCGAGCAGCAGGAACGACGGGACCGGCTCGAGCGGGCCGTCCGGATCGCGCGCGAGGAGCCGCCGAGCATCGTCAAGGGAGACCTCTTCGACGCGCTGCCCGGTCTGCTGGCCGAGGCGGGCCGGCACGGGACGCCGGTCGT
Organism: Nocardioides sp. B-3; assembly: GCF_024703895.1. Taxonomy (GTDB): domain Bacteria; phylum Actinomycetota; class Actinomycetes; order Propionibacteriales; family Nocardioidaceae; genus Nocardioides. The sequence goes on along the minus strand of NZ_CP087968.1, from coordinate 35,781 downwards.
GTTCCACAGCGCGGTGATCGCCTACCTCGAGGTGGCGGAGCGAGAGCGCTTCCACGAGCTGATGACCGGCCTCGTGGCGGCGGGGAGTGCCGCTGGGTGAGCAACGAGGCGCCGCACGTCCTGTCGGCCGTGACCGGCGACCTGAGCGTGCCCGTGGGACGGTTCGTGCTGGCCCCTGGACGGCTCCCGCGGTGGCGCTCACACACGGCCACGGACACGCGATCCAGTGGCTGTGACGGCACCCCGAGTGTCTTGTCGGTGGGCCCTGCAAGACTGACGTAGGCTGGCGCTCTTCCCCATCTGCCGCCCCGAAATACACACGGGGCACCCTCGATTCGCGTCCCGTTTCTCGACCCCCGGAAGGTGTGGAAGACCGACTCATGTCTGCCGGTTCAGGAGACAACTTCGCGCACCTGCACGTCCACACCGAATACTCCATGCTGGACGGCGCGGCCCGGTTGAAGGACCTCGCCGAGCGCACCGCCGAGCTGGGCATGCCGGCGGTGGCGATGACCGACCACGGCAACGTGTTCGGTGCCTACGAGTTCTACCGCCAGTGCAAGGCCGCCGGGGTGAAGCCGATCATCGGCATGGAGGCCTACTTCACGCCCAACATCAGCCGGTTCGAGCGCAAGCGCGTCAACTTCTACAAGGGCGGGCCCGACGACGTCTCGAGTCGCGGCGCCTACACCCACATGACGCTGCTCAGCGAGACCACCGAGGGCATGCACAACCTGTTCCGGATCTCGACCGGGGCCCGGCGTGACGGCTTCTTCCAGCACCCGCGCGCCGACCGCGAGCTGCTCTCGCAGCACAGTGCCGGCATCATCGGCACCACCGGCTGCCCCAGCGGTGAGATCCGAGTCCACCTGCGCCACGACAACTACGACGCGGCCCGGCAGACGGCCGCTGACTACCGAGGAGATCCTGGGGCGCGACAACTACTTCATGGAGCTGATGGATCACGGCCTCGACATCGAGCGCCGGGTCCGCGACGGCCTGCTGCGGCTGGCCAAGGACCTCCGGATCCCGCTGCTGGCCACCAACGACTCGCACTACGTCCGCCGGGAGGACGCGAAGTCACAGGAGCACCTGCTCTGCATCAACTCCGGCTCGACGATGGACATCCCGGCCGGCGACGGTCCGGGCCAACGGTTCGCCTTCTCCGGCGACGGCTACTACCTCAAGTCACCGGCCGAGATGCGCTCGCTGTGGGTCGACAAGTACGACCTCCGCGAGGCCTGCGACAACACGCTGTGGATCGCCGAGCGCTGCGACGTCGCGTTCACCGAGGGCAGCGGCACGTTCATGCCGAAGTTCCCCTGCCCCGAGGGGGAGAACGAGGACTCCTGGCTGGTCAAGGAGGTCGAGCGCGGACTGCAGGTCCGCTATCCCGCCGGCATTCCCGACGCCGTCCGCAAGCAGGCCGACTTCGAGGTCGGCGTCATCACCGGCATGGGCTTCCCGGGCTACTTCCTCGTCGTGGCCGACTTCATCAACTGGGCCAAGAACAACGGCATCCGCGTCGGCCCGGGCCGCGGCTCGGGTGCCGGCTCGATGGTCGCCTATGCCATGCGGATCACCGACCTCGACCCGTTGGTCCACGGCCTGATCTTCGAGCGGTTCCTCAACCCCGACCGCGTCTCGATGCCCGACTTCGACATCGACTTCGACGAGCGTCGTCGTGGCGAGGTCATCCGCTACGTCACGGAGAAGTACGGCGACGAGCGCGTCTCCTACATCGTCACCTACGGCACCATCAAGGCCAAGCAGGCCGTCAAGGACTCCTCGCGGATCCTGGGCTACCCGTTCGCGATGGGCGACCGCATCACCAAGGCGATGCCGGCCGCGGTCATGGGCAAGGACGTGCCGCTCCCGGGAGATCTTCAACTCCGAGCACAAGCGCTACGGCGAGGGCGGCGAGTTCCGCGCCCTCTACGAGAGCGACAACGACGTCAAGCGGGTCGTCGACACCGCTGTCGGGATCGAGGGCCTCAAGCGGCAGTGGGGCGTGCACGCGGCCGGTGTGATCATGTCGAGCGAGCCGCTCCTCGACATCATCCCGATGCTCAAGCGCCCCGCCGACGGCGCGATGATCACGCAGTTCGACTACCCGACCTGCGAGTCGCTCGGCCTGATCAAGATGGACTTCCTCGGGCTGCGCAACCTCACGGTGCTCGACGACGCGGTGAAGAACATCGCGGTCAACCGCGGCGAGGAGGTCGTGCTCGAGGACCTCGAGCTGACCGACGCGGCGACGTACAAGCTGCTCCAACGCGGCGACACGCTCGGCGTCTTCCAGCTCGACGGCGGCCCGATGCGCGCGCTGCTGCGCTCGATGCGTCCCGACACGTTCGAGGACATCTCGGCCGTGGGTGCGCTCTACCGCCCCGGTCCGATGGGCGCCGACTCGCACAACAAGTATGCCCGCCGCAAGACCGGCCGTGAGCCGGTCGAGGCGCTGCACCCCGAGCTGGCCGATGCCCTTGAGGACGTGCTCGGCGAGACCTACGGCCTGATCGTCTATCAGGAGCAGGTCATGGCGATCGCGCAGAAGCTCGCCGGCTACACGCTCGGCCAGGGCCGACATCCTGCGGCGCGCGATGGGCAAGAAGAAGAAGGAGGAGCTGGACAAGCAGTTCGCCGGCTTCTCCGCGGGCATGACGGAGCGCGGCTACAGCCACGCCGCGATCAAGGCGCTGTGGGACACGCTGCTGCCGTTCTCCGACTACGCCTTCAACAAGGCCCACTCGGCGGCCTACGGCCCGGTGTCCTACTGGACGGCCTACCTCAAGGCCAACTATCCGGCGGAATACATGGCCGCACTGCTGACCTCGACGCGCGACGACAAGGACAAGTCGGCGATCTATCTCAACGAGTGCCGCCGGATGAAGATCCGAGTGCTGCCGCCCGACGTCAACGAGTCGCACGCCAACTTCACCCCCGTCGGCAACGACATCCGTTTCGGCCTCACCACGATCCGCAACGTCGGTGTCAACGTCGTCGACGGGATCGCGACGGCCCGCCGAGAGAAGGGTCGCTACGCCGACTTCAACGACTTCATGGACAAGGTCCCGGTGCACGTGTGCAACAAGCGCGTGATCGAGTCCTTGATCAAGGCCGGTGCCTTCGACGAGATGAAGCACAAGCGGCGCGCGCTGGTCACGATCCACGAGATGGCCGTCGACCAGTACATCGACATCAAGAAGAACGAGGCGATCGGCCGGGACTCGCTCTTCGGCGGGCTGGACGAGGCCGACGGCGGGTTCGGGGTCAACGTCGCGATCCCGGAGATCGACGACTGGGACAAGATGACGCTGCTGGGTCATGAGCGAGAGATGCTCGGCCTCTACGTCTCCGACCACCCGCTGCTCGGTCTCGAGCACGTCCTGCAGCAGGGCACCGACTGCACCATCGGCCAGCTGATGCTCGACGAGGAGCGACCGCACGGGTCCACATTGACCATCAGTGGCCCGGTCACGAGCGTGCAGCGCAAGATCACCAAGAAGGGCGACTCGTGGGCGACGGTGACCCCTGGAGGACCTCGACGGGGCGATCGAGGTGCTGCTGTTCCCGAGCGCCTACCAGCTCGCCTCGACCCACCCGGTGGAGGACGCGATCATCCGGGTCAAGGGGCAGCTCTCCCGCGACAAGGACCAGCCCGAGCTGCGCGCCCGGGAGGTGACGATGCCCGACCTGTCCGACGGTCCGTCGGGCCCGGTCACGGTCAACCTGCCGCAGACCGGGATCAACCCGGGCGTGGTCGACAGCCTCAAGGAGGTGCTCGCCACGCACCCCGGCGTCACCGAGGTGCTGCTCAACGTTCGCATGCGCGACAAGACGATCGTGCTCAAGGTGGGTGACCACCACCGCGTCACGCCGTCGCCGGCGCTGTTCGCCGACCTCAAGCAGCTGCTCGGTCCGGGGTGCCTGACCTGATGGGCGAGCGTCTGGGAGCGGTCGTGCAGGCCGTCGGTTTCGTCGCTGCCTTCGCACTCTCCGGCGCGCTGGCCGGGGTGGTCTGGGAACGCGTCTGGGACGCGCCCGCCGGCGTCGCCTACGAGAACCAGTGGTTCCTCGAACCGGCCGGACCCGACTACTCCTTCTCCGGCACCGGTTGGTACGTCCCGGTGGCGCTCGTCGCCGGCGCCCTGACCGCCTTCGCGCTCGGATGGTGCTGGCCGCGGCACGAGCTGGTCAGCCTCGCCGCCTTCGTCGTGGGTTCGATGCTCGCAGGCTGGGTGATGTTCAAGGTGGGGCACGCGTTGGGTCCCGACGACCCGCGGCTGCTCGCTGCCGGCCAGCCCGACCTGACAGCGATCCCCAGTGACCTCACCCCGGCCGGGGTGGACGGCGAGCCGCGGCCGTTCCGGCTCGACTCGAGCGCGCTCGCGGCATACCCGATCGGCGCGATGTTCGCCTCGCTCTACGTCTATCTCGTTGCCGCCGGACGACGATCGGGGCGCCGGTCCACGGCGGTTGGGACCCCGACCGCTGGGTAGGCTGGCGCCCGTCAGCATCCGGCAGTCTTCTCACGGGGGTTCTCATGTCCAACACCACTCCACCGGGCCCCGGTGGCCCAGAATTTCTTGAGTCCTCCACGGGATTCCCGGTGGGCTCGGACGAGCGTTCGACCGACAACCGCAAGCGGTTGCTCGCCCCGGGCGGCCTCGTCGGTGTGCTGGCCGTCGGCGGAGGTGCCGTCTGGGCAGCGACGTCCTTCCTCGGCACCGGTTCACAGCCCGCCGAGGCGATGCCGGCCGGAACCCCGGGCTACGTCAGCATCGACCTCGACCCCAGTGGCGGGCAGAAGATCGAGGCGATCCAGACCCTGCGCAAGTTCCCCGCGTTCAAGGAGAAGATCGGTCTCGAGACCGACGACGACCTGCGTGAGCGGCTGTTCGAGGAGATCGTGAAGTCGGGGCGAGTGCGAGGGCCTCGACTACGCCAAGGACGTCGAGCCGTGGCTCGGCGACCGGGGGGCGATGGGCGCCGCGGACCTCGGCGGCGACACGCCCGCCCCGATCCCGGTCGTCCGGGTCAAGGACGCCGGAAAGGCCGAGGAGGGCATGGACCGCCTGCTCGAGGTGTGCGGTGGCGAGGTCGCGAGCGACTCCGAGGCGTCCGATGAGATGGGCGGTTGGGTCGTCTCGGGCGACTGGGTCGTCATCAGCGAGACCGAGGCCGACGCCCAGAAGGTCGTCGACGCGACCGAGAAGGGCTCGCTGGCCGACGACGCCGACTTCCAGCGCTGGACCGGCGAGGCGGGCGAGCCCGGCGTCATCAGCATGTACGCCGCACCGGCGGCCGGCGAGTACATGAGCCGCTACCTCGGCGACATGGCCGGGATGGGCTCGATGTTCGGTGTCCCTGCGCCCGGTATGGAGTTCGACCCCGAGACTGGCGAGTTCCCGGAGATCATGCCCGACGAGGAACCGACCGTTCCCCCGGAGCTCGAGCAGGCACTGGCCGACTTCGACGGGGCAGCGGCGACCGTGCGGTTCGACGACGGTGCGCTCGAGGTGGAGATGGCCTCCTCCAACTACCAGCCGGACATGACCGAGAACTTCCTCGGCGACGCCGGGGTCGAGCTGGTCGAGGGTCTTCCCGACGACACGGTGGCCGCCTTCGGCCCGGGCCTCGGTGAGGGCTGGGCGCAGGCGATGCTCGACTACTTCGAGACCACCAGTGCCGGTGCGTTCGACGTCGACGAGCTGATCGCTGAGGCCGAGGCAGAGACCGGACTCGACCTGCCGGCCGACCTCGAGACCCTGCTCGGTGAGGGCGTCGCCGTCGCCGTGGGGAGCGGCATCGACCCGGATGCCATCGTCAACGGGGGCCCGGCCGAGGCGCCCTTCGGCCTCAAGATCAAGGGCGACGCGGCGGAGATCCGAGCCGTGCTCGACAAGGTCAAGGACCCGGCCGGCCCCGAGGCTGCCCCCTTCCTCGAGGTGACCGAGAGCGACGGCTACGCCGTGCTCGGGACCAACGAGGACTACATCGCTGCGCTGGCCGCCGGGGGCAAGCTCGGGGAGACCGCGGCCTACGACGAGGTGATCGAGGACGATGCGGCGAGCGTGCTGTTCCTCAACTTCAACAGCGACGACGACTGGCTGGTGCGGGTGAGCAAGGACGAGCCCGAGCTCAGCGAGAACCTCGAGCCGCTGTCAGCGGTCGGGGCCAGTGGCTGGATCGATGGTGAGGTCATCCACGGCGTCTACAAGGTGACGACCGACTGACCCACGTTCGACTGCTCTACCGGCCGATCTGGGCCGTGATCGCCTCGGTGATCGCGACCGGGTCGGCCGGGGTCAGTTCCGTGTCGAGTCCCCGGCGTCCGGCCGAGACGAACACGGTGGCGTGGTCCTGCGCGGAATCGTCGAGCACGGTCCGGTGACACTTCTTCTGCCCGACGGGGGAGATGCCGCCGGCGACGTACCCCGTGGCTCTTTCGGCGGCGCTCACCTCGGCCATCACGGCCTTGCTGCCGCCGAGTGCGCGGGCGAGCGACTTGAGGTCGAGCTGCCGGGTGACCGGCACGATGCCGACGACGAGGGCACCGTCGAGGGAGGCCAGCAGCGTCTTGAACACGCGGTCCGGCTCGACACCGAGCGCCTCGGCGGCTTCCCGGGCCGTAGGACGCCGCCCGCGGGTCGTGCTCGTAGGGATGCAGCTCGAAGCCGATTCCGGCAGCCGTCAGTGCAAGGGTGGCCGGGGTGCCGCCACCGGCGGCCTTCTTCTTCGCCATGGAGTGGTCCTCAGTTGGGGGACCGGGGCGGTGCGGGCCACGTCGGTGGCCGGCAGCGACGGGATGACGTTCATGGCCCGCAGCTCCTCGCGCAGCATCGTGGTCACCAGCTCGAGCCGTGCTTCAGGGCTCTCCGCCTCCAGCAGTGACTGACGCTCGGCCATCGGCAGCGGCGCCAGTGCGGACAGGGTCCGGGAGAGGTAGCCGGGATCGCGGGGGAGGCTGCCGGCGAACGTCGATCCCCGGATCGCGCTGATCGCGGCGCGATAGGCGGTGAACGTGGCGCGAGCCCGGTTGTGCAGCTCTTCGCTGCCCTCGACGGGCTCGTCGGGGGAGTCGGTGACGTCGCCGTTGGCGAACTCGCCGGAGGTCTCCAGCCCGTCGAGGATGATCCGGTCGCGGGCGGTGGCGACGATCTCGAAGGTGCCGTCCTTGTTGCTCTCGACATCGGTCAGCTGCAGGCGCACGCCGACGCGGTAGAGCGACTGGGCACCGTGGTCCCCGACCTCGTAGCCCTCCCGGATCGCGACACTGCCGAACACGCGATCGCTCGGGTCGTCGATGCGCAGAAGGTGGTGCACGAGCGCGCGATAGCGGTCCTCGAACACGTGCAGGGGGATGCTCACGCCGGGGAACAGCACCGTGTTGAGGGGAAACATCGGCAGCGTGTCGGTCACGCTCACAACCTAACGGGTGTCCGGGGCATGTCCACCGACCGTCGGCGAGGTCGGGTTGCGCGTCGCGACTCCCTAGAATCGGACCATGCGCATGCGTCGGATCGACCTCCGGGGAGCGGGCACGTCCGCCCCCCACGACTACTACCGCGCGGTCGTGCCGCGCGCAGAGTTCGACGTCGAGACCGCCACGCATGCCGTCCAGCCGATCATCGACGCCGTCCGCACTCGCGGCGTCGAGGCGATCCGTGAGTTCTCCGCGCAGTTCGACGGCGTGGACCGCGAAGACATCGCCGTACCGCCCGAAGCGTTGACCCGGGCGCTCGACGAGCTCGACCCTGCCGTGCGCGCGGGCCTCGAGGAGGCGATCCGCCGCCTGCGGAAGACGTGCGAGGCCGAGCTCGAGGCCGACGTCACCACGTCGCTGGGTGAGGGCGCAACGGTCACCCACCGCAAGGTGCCCGTAGACCGGGTCGGGCTCTACGTCCCCGGCGGCCTCGCACCGCTCGTGTCCAGCGTGATCATGAACGTCGTGCCCGCGCAGGTGGCCGGGGTCCAGTCGATCGCGCTCAGCAGCCCGCCGCAGAAGAACCGCGAGGGACTGCCCGAGCCGACGATCATGGCGGCCTGCGCGTTGCTGGGTGTCGACGAGGTCTATGCCGTCGGCGGGGCCCGGGCGATCGCCATGTTCGCGTACGGCGCCGGACCCTGTCGCCCCGTCAACCCGGTCACCGGCCCGGGCAACATCTATGTCGCCGCCGCCAAGCGCGTGCTGCGCGGCGTGGTCGGCATCGACTCCGAGGCCGGCCCGACCGAGATCGCGATCCCGGCCGACGACACGGCCGAGGCGTCCTACGTCGCCGCCGACCTGATCAGCCGGGCCGAGCACGACCCGATGGCCGCGTCGGTGCTGGTCACCGACTCGGAGGCGCTGGCCGACGACGTCGACGCCGAGCTGGAGAAGCAGGTCTTCGCCACGCGGCACACGGCCCGCGTCCAGACCGCGCTCACCGGTCAGCAGTCCGCGATCGTGCTGGTCGACGACGTCGAGCAGGGCCTCGACGTGGTCAACGCCTATGCCGCCGAGCACCTCGAGATCCACACGCGCGACGCGCGCGAGATCGCGGCCCGGGTGCGCAACGCGGGCGCGATCTTCGTCGGCGCCTTCGCGCCGGTCTCGCTCGGCGACTACTGCGCCGGGTCCAACCACGTGCTGCCGACCGCCGGGTGTGCCTGCCACAGCAGCGGCCTGTCCGTGCGCGCCTTCCTCAAGTCCGTGCACGTCATCGACTACTCCCGCGACGCGCTCGCGGAGGTGGCCGACCACGTCGTCACGCTCGCCGAGGCCGAGGACCTGCCGGGCCACGGCGCCGCGGTGAAGGTGCGGTTCAGCGAATGAGCTTTCCTCCGATCCGGGAGGAGCTGCGCGGCATCGAGCCCTATGGCGCCCCGCAGCTCGACGTACCCGTGCAGCTCAACGTCAACGAGAACCCCTACGGCCCCTCGCCCGAGGCGGTCGCCGACATCGCGGCCGCCGTCGCGGCTGCGGCGGGCACCCTGAACCGCTACCCCGACCGCGAGTTCACCGCCCTGCGCGAGGGCCCGGCGGCGTACCTCAACACGTCCGGTGGCAGCGACATCACGCCCGACATGGTGTGGGCGGCCAACGGCTCCAACGAGGTGATGCTGCAGATCCTGCAGGCCTTCGGCGGGCCCGGTCGCACGGCGCTCAGCTTCGCGCCGACCTACTCGATGTATCCCGAGTACGCCCGCAACGCGATGACCGACTGGGTCGTCGGCCACCGGGCCGAGGACTTCTCGCTCGACCTCGATGCGGCTCGCGAGCTCATCGTGTCGAGGAAGCCGTCCGTCGTGCTCCTGCCGTCGCCGAACAACCCGACCGGCACGGCGTTGCCGCCCGAGGCGATCTCGATGCTCTGCGAGGCCGTCGGCGACAGGATCCCGGTCGTCGACGAGGCGTACGGCGAATTCCGCCGAGAAGGTGTGCCGAGCGCGCTCGAGCTGCTGCCGAGACACCGCAACCTCGTGGTCAGCCGGACGATGAGCAAGGCGTTCGCCCCGGCCGGCGCCCGCCTCGGCTACCTCGCCGCGGACCCCGCGATCTGCGACGCGATCCGGGTGGTGCGGCTGCCCTACCACCTCTCCGCGGTCACCCGGGCGACCGCGTCAGCCGCTCTGCGGCACGCGCCCGAGCTGCTCGGCAACGTCGCCGAGCTCCGCGCCGAGCGCGACCGCACCGTCGTGTGGCTGCGCGAGCAGGGCTTCGAGGTCGCGGACAGCGACGCGAACTTCGTGCTGTTCGGGATGTTCGCCGACCGGCACGCGGTCTGGCAGGGTCTGCTGGAGCACGGCGTGCTGATCCGGGAGACCGGGCCCGACGGCTGGCTGCGGGTGTCGATCGGCACCGCGGACGAGATGACCGCATTCAAGGACGCACTGACCATCGTGATGAAGAACGAGTCGATGAAGGACATGACATGAGCCGCACTGCCAGCCTCGAGCGGGCGACCTCCGAGTCGAAGATCAGCATCGAGCTCGACTCGGACGGCACCGGGCGCTCCAGCATCACGACCGGCGTCGGGTTCTACGACCACATGCTCACCGCCTTCGCGCGGCACTCGCTGATCGACCTCAAGGTGCACGCCAACGGCGACACCCACATCGACGCGCACCACACCGTCGAGGACACCGCCATCGTGCTGGGTCAGGCGCTGCGCGAGGCACTCGGCGACAAGGCCGGCATCCGCCGCTTCGGCGACGCCACCGTGCCGCTCGACGAGGCGCTCGTGCAGGCCGTCGTCGACGTCTCCGGGCGTCCCTACTGCGTGCACACGGGCGAGCCCGAGGGGCAGATCTATGTCGCCATCGGCGGCAACGACGTCAACGGTGCGGCCTACCGGGGCTCCTTGACGCGCCACGTCTTCGAGACCATCTCCTTCCACGCGCACCTCGCGCTGCACGTCCGCGTGCTCGCCGGCCGCGACCCGCACCACCCCGGGTCGAGGCGCAGTTCAAGGCCTTGCGCGCGCCTTCCGCGACGCGATCGCCAACGACCCGCGCGAGCAGGGCGTGCCGTCGACCAAGGGCACGCTCTGAGCACTCACGAACCCGCAGCCAGCCCTGAGGAGGGCGCCCTGCGCCCGTCACGAAGGGTCGTCGTCCTCGACTACGGGTCCGGCAACCTCCGGTCCGTGGTCCGGGCGACCGAGCGCGCGGGCGCCAGCGTCGTCCTGACCAGCGACTTCCAGACCGCGCTCGACGCGGACGGGTTGATCGTCCCGGGTGTCGGCGCCTATGCCGCGTGCATGGAGGGCCTGCGCGCGGTCAAGGGCGAACGGATCATCGGCCGCCGCCTCGCCGGTGGCCGCCCGGTGCTCGGCATCTGTGTCGGCATGCAGATCCTCTTCGCGCGCGGCGTCGAGCACGGCGTCGAGACGGACGGCTGCGATGAATGGCCGGGCACGATCTCTCGGCTCGAGGCGCCCGTTGTGCCGCACATGGGCTGGAACACCGTCGCCGTACCCTCCGGAACGTCGTTGTTCGCAGGCATCGAGGACGAGCGCTTCTACTTCGTGCACTCCTACGCCGCCCGCACACGGGACCTCGTCACCAACGACCGCACCGCCGAGCCGCTGGTGACGTGGGCCGAGCACGGCGGGGACCGGTTCGTGGCCGCCGTCGAGAACGGCCCGCTGTCCGCCACGCAGTTCCACCCCGAGAAGTCGGGCGACGCGGGCGCGAGGTTGCTGCGCAACTGGGTGCAGTCGCTCTAAGCCCCAACTTTTCGTCACCGGTCCACGTCTGAGAGGCATGACCCGGAACTCCTTGATCGTGACCGCGGCGCTCGCCGTCGTCGGCGCCACCCTCGTCACCATCGCCCCCGCTGTCGCCGGCGCCGAGTCCGGGGTCGCGGCGTCGACGTGCCGGGGCAAGGCGGTGACGATCGTCGCCTCCAGCACCGTCACCGTCGGCACGGAGGGCGACGATGTGGTCGCCATGACGCCGTCGGGCTGGTACAACTTCGACGCCCCGGGCGGCAATGACACGATCTGCCCGGCCGTGGGAATCGGCGGTGGTGGCGAGATTCCGACGGGAACCCTCAACGCAGGCGCCGGCGACGATGTCGTGGTGAACCGGGCCACCGCTTCGCTCGGCTCGAGCATGTTCGTCGGGCTCGGCGCTGGCGAGGACACGTTCACCGGCAACGACACGCCCGCACGGGTGGTTGCCGACTCCGCCTACACGTACGGCCTACCGACCTACCCTCCGGCAGGTGCCCAACGAGACGTGATCAACACCGGAACCGGCGGCGGCTCGGTGACATCAGTAGCGCCGCCCGGTGCCCTGAACGACGACCGCATCATCTTCGGCGGCGGTGACGCCTGTGTCGTGTACATCGGAGCGATGGGTCCCCGGGGGTTTGGTCGACTTCACGGCTGCGGCCGCCGGGACGCTCTGGTTCCCACTGCCGGGGGTTGCCGACCCGGTGGGACGCGGTGAGCTGCTGGTGGACAACGTGGGTCGGCGCGCCACCGTCGGCGGCGCGCAGGTGCTGGCCCTGGAGTGGTGACGTCAGCACGTTCTCCTTCGGCCGGGACGGTGCCACGTCGTCGAGGCTGCCCGTGTCCTTAGTCGGCTCCGATGCGGACGAGGACGTGACGGTGACGGGCGGACCGGTCGGTGACATCCGCCCGGGTGGTGGTGACGACAGCCTGAGCATGCAGGCGTGGGGCGACGCATTCGTGCCGCGATCGGCCGATGGCGGCCCCGGTTCGGACTCCGGGCGTCTCGAGACCGCGTGCCTTGCGCTGCGCGTCGAGAACGGTGGCAGTGCCACCTGCGACGGAGCATCCGGACCGTTCGGCAGCTTCGACGAGGTGATCGCGACCTCTCTGAACAGTGGCAGCACGGTCCGTCTCGTCGGCTCCGCGGCCGCCGAACGCCCGGGTCGCCAGTGGAGGCCGAGTCACGATCCCGGGGCACGGGCGGGGCCGACGAGATCGGCGTCGACGATGCCCACACGACGCGTCTCCGGTGGGGGCGGCGGAGACGACATCTGGGCCTCGGGCGGCGATGTGATCGTGAAGGGGCAGGCCGGGCGCGACCACATCGAGCTCTCGGGACCGGAAGGCCGACCGGGTGCCGCAGTGGCCCGTCAGGTCGCGCTCGGAGGCCGCGGCGCGGACAAGCTGCGCGGCACCGACGAGTCGGCAGGTGACCGACTCGTCGGCGGCCGGGGCCGGGACAGTGCCAACGGGCGGGGCGGAAAGCTCGATCGCTGCCCGGCCGAGACGACCAAGAACTGCGAACGGCCCAAGTGACATGCGCCGGGTCCTGCTCGCTGCGACAGCGCTTCTCCTCGTGTGTACGGCGACGCCGGCCCACGCGGACACGCGCACCGTGACGGACACCGCGCCCGACGCCGGGATCCCGGCGGCGTACGACATCGCCGGCGTCACCCGGGACTACGACGACGATCGGCTGCTGGTCACCAGCGACATGGCCCGCGTGCGTCGCAAGGGCGTCGTGCTGACGGCGCGATCGGCCCACGACTGGGAGGGCTACGTGGTGGTGGCGCGGACGTGGTGGGAGGACGGGCAGAAGGTCGATCGCCTCTGGCTCTGGGCCAACACCGTCACCCGCACCCGCGTCGACTGCCCGGGTCTGTCATCGCGGTGGCGCCCGGGGGAGGGCGGCCTCATCCGGCTGCGCATCCCGAACAGCTGCCTGTTCGACGGCTACCAGATGCGGGACTTCAGCGCGACGACGAACCGGCTCGGCTTCGCGGGAATCTACGACCCAGTCGCATCGGCGGGCGTGCTCTCCTCGGTCTGACGTGCCTGTGACCCCGCTGCCTTTCGGCTCGCGGGGTGTGGGGCGGTGTGGTCAGAGGTCGGGCGGGTGGCCGAGTGGTCGTGATCCGGTGTGGTCTCGGAGGTAGGTATGCCCGTGGGGGCTGGTCCAGACGAACACGCCCGGCTCGGTCATGGCGTAGGACCATCGGCCTCGTGTCTTGAGGCGGTGATGCCTGCGGCAGAGCGCGGCGAGGTTGTCGGTGGACGTGGTCCCGCCACGGTCGGGCGCCCCGTGGTCGTAGGGGATGACGTGGTCGAGGTCGCAGAGCCTCGCGTTGCGTCCGCACCACGGGAACACGCAGGTCCGGTCGCGGGCGATGACGTGGTCGTGGGTCCGCTCGGTCGGGACGTAGCCGGCCGTTTCTGAGGCGGTCCCGGAGGTCGATGACCGGTTTCATGGTGATGGTGACGTCGGGGCGGCCGCACCAGGGCGGCGATCTGCTCGGCGGTGAGGACCCGGCCGCCGGCCTGTTCCACGAACCCGGTCAGGCACTGGCCGTTGTTCTCGAGGTCGTGGTGGGTGATGGCGTCGGTGGAGAGGTGGGCGTGGAGGACGATCTGGGTGGTCGGGGCTGCCTTGGTTTCGACACGCTCCTCGCTGCGCTCGTCGCTGCTCAACCGGCGGTGGGACGCAGGCTCGTCGCTGCTCAACCGGCGGTCCAGTTCCCCGTCGATGTCGTCGGGGAGGCCGAGGGTGAGTTGGTGGCGGGCGAGGTCGCCGAGGGCGGTGGCCCGGCGCCCGTCCAACGTGTCGGTCGAGCCCAGTCGCAGTTGGTGGGCGGCACCGGCGGCAACGGCCTCGGCCGGGCCGAGGGCGTCGGGGGAGGTCGAGGTCGGCCTCGAGGTGCAGGGTGCCGTCGAAGGAGACCCGGTCGGTGTCGAAGGTGACGTGCCGACGATCCGCCGCGTCCTCGGTCTCCTTGGCGAGTTGGTCGGGCATGAACCGGGCGCGGGCGTGGTCGACGAGGCGGCCCAGCTCGGTCGGGGTGAGCCGGTTGGCGCACCACGCGGTCTGCTCGTCCACGAACGTCGCCGCCTCAACCGAGAGGCCGACGGTGGTTTGTGCGATCCGCCGCGCCCGCCACGGCGTCACGAGACCGGCCGGGACGCCGGCCCACAGCTGCGGGAGGCGGTAGCGCAGCTCGATCACGTCGGTCAGATACGACCCGACGGCATCACAGGTCTGGCCGAGCATGGTCGCGATGTCGGGGATGGTGAACTCGTCGATCACCGGTGACCCGACGCCGGCGAGGGTCTTGGGGGACTGGAAGCACGCGTCGGGACACGACCGGTCGAGGACCGGGTGCAGCGCGACCCAGTGCGCGGCGAGGCGCATGGATCGGACCTCGGAGGACTGCCGGGCGTCCTGCTCGGCCCGCAGTGCAGACAGCACTCCGGCCGGGGTGTCCGGCAGGGTGTCGGTGCTGCTGCGGGTGCTGGTCGCCATACGAAAACCCAACCAGAAGCCACCGACAATCAGCCCCCGAAAGCGACCGGATCGGGGGTCTGGGGAAAAGAATTTCAAAATCTTTTGAGGGGCTTCAGCGGCCGTGGCCCTCAGACCTGCACGTTGAAACCGAGGTCGAGGTCGCACGCAGCCTGTCCGCCCCTGAATGCCCCAGCCTTCGGTCGGGATGTCCTGCACGGTGATCAGGACGCAGCTGCCGGGGATGCCGAGAGGCGTCAGACGGGCCACGATCTCGGCGTAGAGCTGCCGCTTGGCGTCGGTCGATCGTCCGGCGAAACAATCGATCGTCACCAACGTCATGAACTCGACCATTGGCACTGTCGAGGAGACGCCGAACCGGTGCGGCAGGTGCTCGACCAGTCGCACGTGCTTGTCCTCTGGCGGGATCTGGAACGCGGCGACGAGGGCGCCGTGGACAGCGTCGATGATTGCCACTTCCTCGTCGTCGGACCATCGACGGCTGCGGTGGCTGGGACTCTTCGTCGGCGGCCTGCTCTTCTGGTTCCCGACCCTCGTCGGCGGCGGGGCGCTAATCCCGGCCGGCACGCCTCGTTTCGTCGACCGGGCCCACGCTCGGCACCGGGCTGACGGTCACCGGCTGCCCGGCCGGCGTGCTGCCGACGATGTGGATGGTGTGGTTCCGGTCCTCCTCATCGTCCTCGCGATCCTGAGCGTCTCGAGGCGAAAGTCGGACGGGTCAGATGATGGTGCCGGCGTCCTCGGCAGCGATCCGCTCCAACGCCCGCTCGGCGACGACCGCCATGGTCATTGACGGGTTGCAGGCGGCGGTCTTGCCGGGGATCACGGTGAACGCTCGGGACGGTCATGCCCCGGGACTGCTCTCCTGCGTAAGGGCGTTGTCCCGGGGCACGCATCCCCGTTTCGGTGGATCAGGCGCTGATCGCTGCCCGGTCCTGAGCGGAGGACCCTTCGAGGGCCACCTCGATCTTGCGAGGCTTCGCCTTCTCCGCGATCGGTACGACGAGGCGGAGCACCCCGTCGGCATAGCGCGCCTCGATCTGGTCGAGGTCGAGGTTGTCGCCGAGGACGAGCTGGCGGCTGAACAGGCCGCGTGGACGCTCGGACGCGAGCGACTCCCAGTCGCCGTTGGCGGCGACGCGTTCGGCGCGCACGGTGAGCACGTTGCGCTCGACGTCCGTGTCGATGCTCTCCCTGACGACGCCGGGCAGGTCGAACTCGATGACGAACCGGTCTTCCTCGCGCCACGCGTCCATGGGCATCACTGCCGGACGTGTCGTGGTCCCGAAGACCTGCTGGGCCAGCCGGTCGAGGTCACGGAACGGGTCTGTGGTGCGTAGCAACATCGTCTACCTCCCGGCTCTCCTCCGGGGCCGTTCGGCCCGGATCTGTATTGATAGTTTCAGGTTTTATATACTCAGTGGGTGAGTAGAAATCAAGCCCCTCGCGATCAGGGTGTCTTCGCGATCTCCGTCGCGGCGGACATGGTGTCGATGGAGATCCAGAACCTGCGCGTCTACGAGCGTCGCGGGCTCGTGCTGCCCGACCGGACGCCCGGTGGATCGCGGCTCTACAGCCAGGACGACATCGGTCACTTGCACCGGATCCGTGAGCTCCTCGCCGACGGGCTCAACCCGGCTGGTGTGGGGCAGGTGCTCGTCCCTGGAGCAGCGGGTGCGGGACTGGAGGAGCGCCTCGCGGACCGCTGACAACGTTCGGTCGCGTCGCCGAAGCACCGAGGGCCAGTCAGATGATGCTGCCGACGTCCTCGGCGACGATCCGCTCCAACGCCCGCTCGGCGACGGCCGCGATGGTCATGGACGGGTTGCAGGCGGCGGTGGTGCCCGGGATCAACGCGCCGTCGAGGACGTAGAGCCCGCGCGCACCGTGCACGCGACCTTCGAGGTCGCACACCGAGCCCATGGCGGCGCCGCCCCTGGGGTGCCGGGTGCTCGGCGCGATCAGGTGACTGTCGGTGAGCACCCCGGTCGCCCCCGACCACAGCACGCATTCGCGCGCCGATCTCCTCGTGCACGACCCGGTCACCGCCCGCCGGCCAGTGCAGCCCCACCGTGTCGGTGATGCCGTCGTAGGCGAACTGGCCGCGGTCCCGGCTGACTCCGAACCCGACCAGCATCGTCGTACGCAGGTTGAGGCCGACCGGCGGCATCGCTGCCCGGATGATCGTGTTGGCCGTGGTCGGGTCGGCCCAGTCCTTGCTCCCGTAGACCACCGGGCCGCCCTGCGTGCCGAAGTCGGTCTCGAGGTTGGACCGAGCATAGATTCGGTCACCGTTGGTGCCCCAGCCCCGGCCGACACCGTCGGGCAGGTCGGGGATGGCGCCGGTGGCGCGTGCCCTGACCGAGAGCTTGGTGGTGTTGACACTGCCGGCCGACAGCACGAGCGAGCGGGTCCGCAGGACCTTCTGCTCGACGATCCGGCCGTTGTCGTCGGTGCGATTCACCCGGACCAGCCACCGACCGTTCCCCGGTCCGCTCGATCGAGGTGACGTCGTGGTGCGTCCTCACCCTGACCCGACCGGTCGCTTCCGCGGCACGGAGGTAGGTGACGTCGACCGAGTGCTTGCCGCCGTTGTTGACGCCCATCGCGGCGTCGCCGTTGGTGTAGGACGGCTTCATCTCTCCGCGCAGCTCGGCTTCGGCGTACGACCAGTCGATCGGCATCGGGATCTTCTCGACGGAGAAGCCCGCCAGCTCGGCCCGCGACCTGAACGTCCGTGCCGCCGGGTAGTTGGGCGTGTTGATCAGCGTGTCCGGGGCGGTCTCGAGCTGCAGCATCCTCGCGACCCGGCGGTAGTGCACGCGGTCCATCAGGTCGTAGTCGAGTGCCTCGGGCAGGCAGCTCTCGAAGAGCTCGCGAGACGGCTGCAGCGTCATCCCCTCGGTAGACCAGCGACCCGCCGCCGACGCCGGCGGGACACATCACCAGCATGTTGCGTCCCAGCACGGGCTCGATCAGTCCGACGTAGGGATCGAGGTCCAGCGGCGCGCCCACCAGCCGCTGGGCCGGGTGCAGCGCACTGGGTGTCGTGCCGTGCCAGAGCAGGCGCTTGTCGGGGCGGGCCACGTGCGGGAAGGTCTCGGCGTTCGGTCCGGTCGGCCAGCGGCGGCCGCGCTCGAGCACCGTCACCCGGACACCCGCCCGCGCCAGCCGGAGCGCCGTCACGCCGCCGCCGAAGCCGGAGCCGATCACCACGACCCGGTGGTCCTCGTGGGTCAGTGGAACCCGGGCCCCGCGCGGGTGTCGGCGCCGCCGGGGCGACCGCCCCGGCCGCGGCGACGGACAAGAGGGAACGACGGGTGTGCACACTGGCCTCCGAGTAGAACGTGTTGCAGTTGGTCGGCGCGATTCTGTCAGAGGGCGGGACGCGGCCGGTCTTGCGTCTCACGGCTCCTAGGATCGAGCCATGAGCGACTACCTCGAACTCCTGCCCGCGGTGGACATCAAGGGCGGACAGGCCGTTCAGCTCGTCCGGGGCGTCGACGGCTCGGAGAAGCGCTTCGGCGACCCGATCGAGGCCGCGCTGCGCTGGCAGGAGGCGGGGGCCGAGTGGATCCACCTCGTCGACCTCGATGGGGCGTTCGGCCATGGCCACAACCGTGAGCTGCAGGCCAAGATCGTCGGCACGCTCGACATCAACGTCGAGATGAGCGGCGGCATCCGCGACGACGAGTCGCTCAAGGCTGCGATGGCGACCGGTTGTCGTCGGGTCAACATCGGCACCGCCGCGCTCGAGAACCCCGAGTGGTGCGCTCGCGCGATTGCGGAGTACGGCGATCGCGTGGCCGTCGGCCTCGACGTCCGCGGTCGCACGCTGGCCGCGCGGGGCTGGACGCGCGAGGGCGGCGACCTCTACGACGTGCTCGCACGTCTCGACGGAGAGGGATCGCGCGCTACGTCGTCACCGACGTGAACAAGGACGGCATGCTCCGGGGCCCGAACCTCCAGCTGCTGCGCGACGTCTGCGCCGCCACCGACAAGCCTGTCGTGGCCAGCGGCGGAGTCACCACGCTGGAGGACATCGAGGCGCTGATGGGTCTGGTCGCCGAGGGCGTCGAGGGTGCGATCGCCGGCACCGCGCTCTACGAGGGCCGCTTCTCCCTCGAGGGACGCTGGCGCTGACCAAGGGCCAGCGATGAGCCTCGCCGTACGCGTCATCCCGTGTCTTGACGTCGACAACGGTCGCGTCGTCAAGGGCATCAACTTCAAGGAGCTCCGCGACGCCGGCGACCCGGTCGAGCTGGCCCGGATCTATGACGCCGAGGGCGCCGACGAGCTGACGTTCCTCGACATCTCGGCCTCGCACGAGGGCCGCGCGACCACGATGGAGGTCGTCTCGCGCTGCGCGGAGGAGGTCTTCATCCCGCTGACCGTCGGCGGGGGAGTGAGCAGTGTCGAGGACGTCGACCGCCTGCTCCGCGCCGGTGCCGACAAGGTCGCGATGAACACCGCCGCCATCCACCGGCCCGAGCTGATCGCCGAGGTCGCCGACCGGTTCGGCAACCGGGTGCTCGTCCTGAGCGTGGACGCCCGTCGCGTCTCCGACGGGCGCTTCGAGGTCACCACCCACGGCGGCCGCAAGAGTGCGGGGCTCGACGCGATCGAGTGGTCCGCGCGCGCGGCCGAGCTCGGCGCCGGCGAGATCCTGCTCAACGCCATGGACGCCGATGGCACGCAGGACGGGTTCGACCTCGAGCTGATTCGCGCCGTACGCCGTGAGGTCTCCATCCCCGTCATCGCCAGCGGCGGAGCGGGTGCCGTCGAGCACTTCGCGCCCGCCGTCGACGCCGGTGCCGATGCGGTGCTCGCAGCCACGGTCTTCCACTTCGGCACGCTGCGGATCGGGGACGTGAAGGCGGGCCCGGCGAAGGCTGGTCACCCAGTTCGTTGAGGCGTGTACGACCGTGCGGCACCGGGGTCATACGATTCGAGGCATGCGCACGATCTCCCGCACCCTCGCCGCCACCGCACCCCTCGCCGTACTCCCCGGCCCTGACCGCGTGTGGTGCGCCGCGCGACGAAGCCGAGGACGCGGCGGACCCCGCAGGCGAGGAGACGACCTCGGCCGACGCCTGCACCCCGGACAGCCTCGACACGCTGACGGCGGGCACGCTCACGATCGGCACGGACTCCCCGGCCTACGAGCCGTGGTTCGTGGACGACGACCCGACCAACGGCCGGGGCTACGAGTCTGCGGTGGCCTTCGCCGTCGCCGAGCAGCTGGGCTACACCACCGACCGGGTCGCCCGGGTGACCGTGCCGTTCAACGCGGTGGTCAGCCCCGGCGAGAAGAAGTTCGACTTCGACGTCAACCGGGTCTCCATCACCGAGCAGCGCCGCAAGGCCGTCGACTTCTCGAGCGGCTACTACGACGTGCGCCAGACCGTCATCACCAACCGGGGCAGCGCCATCGACGGCGCCACCTCCCCGGCCGACCTCGCGGACGCGAAGCTCGGCGCTCAGGTCGGCACCACGAGCTACACCGCGATCACCGACGTCATCGGCACCTCCGAGCAGCCCGCTGCGTTCGACACCAACGACCGGGCGGTCCAGTCGCTGAAGAACGGCCAGATCGACGGCATCGTGGTCGACCTGCCCACGGCCTACTACATGACCGCGGTCCAGCTCGACAAGGGCATGATCGTCGGCCAGCTGCCCGCGGCCCGGGGCGACGTCGAGCAGTTCGGCGCCGTGCTCGACAAGGACAGCCCGCTCACCGACTGCGTCAGCCGGGCCGTCGACGCCCTGCGTGAGGACGGCATCCTCGACCAGATCGCGTCCGAGTGGCTGGAGCAGCAGGGCGCTCCCGAGCTCTCCTGATGTCGAAGGCCGTCAAGGACTGGCAGCCGTCCGCGATCCAGCTCGAGCGCGAGAGCTTCCCGGCGCCGCCGGGCCGCGCGCAGTACGGCGATCGCGGCGGCCAGCACCCCGGTCGTGCTCGGCGTCGTCGGCGGACTGGTCGTCAGCTCACCCGGGTGGGAGCGGGTCCACGAGACCTACTTCGACTGGGACAAGGCGGTCGACTCGTTCCCGGCCGTCCCGGCCGGGCTCTGGATGAACGTCAAGATCATGGTGATCTCGGCGATCGCCATCGTCATCGTCAGCCTCACCATCGCGGTGATGCGCACGACCCGCGGCCCGATCGCGTTCCCCCTGCGCCTGCTGGGCACGGTGTACGTCGACGTGTTCCGTGGCCTCCCGCTGCTGCTCGTCATCTTCCTGCTCGGGTTCGGCGGGCCGGCCCTCGACCTGTCGGGCCTGCCGCGCAGCGCTCTTCTGGGGCTGCGCGTCCCCGGTGCTGTCCTACTCGGCGTACGTCGCAGAGGTCTTCCGGGCCGGTATCGAGTCCGTCCACCAGTCCCAGCGCCTCGCCGGTCGCGCGCTGGGGCTGACCTACGCGCAGACCCTGCGCCACGTCGTGCTCCCGCAGGCCCGGCGGCGCGTGCTGCCCGCCCTGATGAACGACCTCGTCTCGCTGCAGAAGGACTCCGGCCTGATCGCGGTCCTCGGCACGGTCATCGACGCGATCCGCGCGGCGCAGATCGAGACGGCGAAGGACTTCAACTACACGCCGTACGTCGTGGCGGGTTTCCTCTTCATCTGCCTGACCGTGCCGATGGCGCGACTGACTGACTGGTATGCCCGCAAGCAGGGGTTCGCCGGCGCGGGGAGCCTGATGTGAGCGTCCCGGAGATGAGCGGCGTCCGGAAGGCGTTCGGCTCCCACGTGGTGCTCAACGGGGTCGACTTCACGGTCAACCGCGGCGAGTGCGTCGTGCTGATCGGCGCCTCCGGGTCGGGCAAGTCGACGCTGCTGCGCTGCGCCAACCTGCTCGAGACCGTTGACGACGGCGTGATCACCTTCGAGGGCGAGGACATCACCGACCCGCGAGTCAACGGTGACGAGGTGCGCTCGCGGATGGGCCCGGTCTTCCAGTCCTACAACCTCTTCCCGCACCTCACCGTGCTCGGCAACGTCACCCTCGCCCTGCGCAAGGTGCACGGCGTCGCCGCGGCCGAGGCCGAGCAACGCGGCCTCGCGATGCTCGACCGGGTCGGGCTCGCGGAGAAGGCGAAGGCGCGTCCCGACGACCTGTCCGGTGGGCAGCAGCAGCGCGTCGCGATCGCCCGCGCGCTCGTCGCCAACCCGCGGCTGATGCTGCTCGACGAGGTGACGTCCGCGCTCGACCCCGAGCTCGTCGGCGAGGTGCTCGACCTGCTCTCCGACCTCAAGTCCGAGGGCGTGACGATGGTGCTGAACACCCACGAGATGGGCTTCGCCCGTGACGTCGCCGACACCGTGTGCTTCCTGCACGACGGCGTGATCCACGAGTCGGGGACGCCGGCCCGAGTGATCGGCGAGCCGCAGCAGGAGCGCACAAAGGCGTTCCTCTCGCGGATCCGCGCCTGATCGTCAGAGACCCTTGTCGACGGCCTGCAACGCGGCGATCGCGTCCTCGTCGCCGGTCAGCTGGACGTGGCACTGCTCGCGGCCGTAGCAGAACAGCACCAGCTCGGACGGCAACCCGACCACGGTGACGCCGCCCTTGCCGGGGCGCAGCACGGCCCGCGATCCGGTGTCCGTGGGCCGGCGGAGCGTGACCGGCACCCGCGCCCGGCGCACCAGCAGCGGACCCATGACGCGCAGCGGCAGCCAGAGCGCGTCCCCGGTCCCTTTTCGGCAGGACCCGTGACGCCCAGCCGGGCGTGGCGCGGCGGATGTCCTCGTGGTGGGTGAAGTGCTCGACGCGGTTGCCCATGCGCTCGAAGAGCGGGAGCGTCGACGTGCTGAGGAGTGCCGGTCGCCGTACGCGCTCGACGAGGTCTGCGTAGTCGTGCTGGCTGACGCGCGTCGTCTCGCGCTCGGTCAGGCCCGACAGCGGCGACAGCACGATGCCGGGCGCCCCGATCGGGCTGCTCTCGCGGACCACCGGGTGGGCGAGCAGCTCGCAGGTCTTCCAGTCGCCGCACAGCGTCGGCGCGTCCGGGCCGAGCTGTTCGGCGAGGTCGGCGAGCGCGAGGCGTTCACGCCGGGCGAAGGAGGTCATGGGTCCGAAGGTAGCCTGCGACGGTGAGTGTTGACGGGGGAACGGTGCAGGGTTCGACCACTCGTGAAGGCTTCGCCGTGCTGGGCCACGCGATCAAGCGCGAGCCGGGGATCTTCGTGCTCTCGACCCTCGGGTCGGTGCTCTTCGCCGTGCTCACCGTGGCCGATGCGTGGGTGCTCGGTTGGTCCACCGACCACGTCGTCATCCCCGCCTTCGAGACCGGCGAGATCGGCACCGGCCTGCTGTGGACGGTGCTCGCGCTCTTCCTCGGTGTGGCGATCCTGCGCGCGGTCGGCATCGTCGCGCGCCGCCTCGGCGCCGGCGTCATGCAGTACCGCATGCAGGCGCGCACGCGGCGGGCGGTGACCCGGCAATACCTGACCCTGCCGATGGAGTGGCACCAGCGGCACCCGACCGGGCAGCTGCTGTCCAACGCCTACTCCGACGTCGAGGCCGCGTGGGGGCCGATCGCGCCGCTGCCGATGGCGCTCGGCACGGTCGTGATGATGGTGATCGCGGTCGTCCAGATGCTGCTCGCCGACGTCGTGATGGCCATCGTCGGGCTGCTCGTCTTCCCGGCCGTGGTCGTCGCCAACCTCGCCTACCAGCGCCTCGCCTCCCCGCTGATGACCCACGCCCGGGGCCTGCGCGCGGAGGTCAGCGAGATCGCGCACGAGTCCTTCGACGGCGCGATGGTGGTCAAGACGCTTGGTCGCGAGACCGAGGAGATCAACCGCTTCGCGCACAAGGCCAACACCCTGCGCGACGTGAACATCAAAGCCGGCAAGATCCGGGCCGCCTTCGACCCGACGCTCGCCTCCCTGCCCAACGTCGGCGTCCTCGTCGTGCTCGCGGTCGGCGTCTCGCGCGTGACCAGCGGCGCCACCGACGCCGGCGACGTGGTGACGGTGGCCTATCTCCTGACCATCGTGTCCTTCCCGATCCGCGCGATCGGCTGGCTGCTGGGCGAGTTCCCGCGCAGCGTCGTCGGCTTCCGGCGCACCCAAGGCCGTCCTCGCGGCCACCGGTTCG
Source organism: Nocardioides sp. B-3 (assembly GCF_024703895.1). Taxonomy (GTDB): domain Bacteria; phylum Actinomycetota; class Actinomycetes; order Propionibacteriales; family Nocardioidaceae; genus Nocardioides. The sequence continues at coordinate 11,936 of NZ_CP087968.1, read as the reverse complement.
ATGGAGTACGGCGCCGCGCGCCTGCCCACGTCCTCGGCCGGGGCACGGCTGGCCGTGGAGGGACTGCACTACGCCTACGACCCGGACGCGCCGCTGCTCAAGGGCGTCACCTTCGACGTGGAGCCCGGCCGCACCGTCGCCGTCGTCGGCGCGACGGCATCGGGCAAGAGCACGCTGACCAGCCTGATGACGCGCCTCGTAGATCCGGACGCCGGCCGGATCACGGTCGACGACGTGGACCTGCGTGAGCTCGCCCGGGGGCGCTCGCGGGTGCGGTCGCACTGGTTCCACAGACAGCCTTCCTCTTCGACGACACCGTCCGGGGCAACGTAACGCTGGGCGCCGACATCCCCGACGAGGACGTGTGGGCGGCCCTGCGTGACGCCCGGGCCGACGGCTTCGTCGCGGCGCTCGGCGACGGGCTGAGCACGAAGCTGGGGGAGCGCGGCACGTCGCTGTCCGGTGGTCAGCGTCAACGGATCTCGCTGGCCCGAGCGCTCGTACGGCGCCCGCGACTGCTGATCCTCGACGACGCGACCTCCGCGGTCGACCCGGAGGTCGAGGCGCGCATCCCGGCCAGCCTGCGGGCGGGCTCGACCGACACGACGCTCGTCGTCGTCGCCTACCGCAAGGCCACGATCGGCCTCGCCGACGAGGTGATCCACCTCGAGGACGGTGCTGTCGCCGACCGCGGCACCCATGCCGAGCTGCTGGGCCGGAGCCGGGCCTACGCGCGCCTCGTCAACGCCTACGAGCAGGCCGCCCACGAGGAGAACGCATGAGCACCATCTCCACCAACGCCGCCACCACGATGGACACCGGCGAGGACATCGGCGCGATGGACACGATCCGTCGCGGCGTGGCGATCTCGCCCGAGCTCCGCGAGGGGCTCGGTGTCACTCTCATGCTCGCCGTGCTCGCGTCGTGTGGCCGAGTCGTCGTGCCCATCGCCGTACAACAGACGCTGGACAAGGGGCTGAACGGTCCCGACGGGCCTCGGTTGGCCTACGTCGTGTGGCTCGGACTGGCGGCGGCCGTCGCGATCGCGGTGACCAGCTTCGCGTCCTACCTCATGACCAAGCGGCTCTTCTCGACGTCCGAGCGCGGGCTCGCGACCCTGCGGATCAAGGCCTTCCGGCACGTGCACGACCTGCCGCTGCTGACGCAGAACACCGAGCGCCGCGGCGCCCCGGTGTCGCGGGTGACCAGCGACGTCGACCCGGGTGAGCCAGTTCCCCTGGTCTTCGGCGGGCTGATCTTCGTGGTCAGCGTCGGCCAGATGCTGGTGGCGACCGTGATCATGGTGATCTACAGCTGGCAGCTCGCGCTGGTCGTGTGGCTGTGCTTCGCGCCGCTCTTCATGTCGATCCGCTACTTCCAGCGCAAGCTGTCGCAGGCCTACGGCGTGGTCCGCCACCAGGTCGGCGTGCTGCTCGGCGCGATCAGCGAGCCGGTCGTGGGCGCCGCGGTCGTTCGTTCGTACGCCGTCGAGGACCGCACGCAGCGCCGGATCGACACCGCCATCGAGGACTTCCGGGCGGCGAGCGTCCGCGCGCAGAAGTTCACCGTGGTGTCCTTCTCCCCGGGCGGGATCTCGGCGGGGCTGGCCAACGCCGGGGTGCTCATCGTGGGCGTCGTGCTCGGCTTCACCACCGACATGACCGCCGGCAAGGTGCTGGCCTTCGCGTTCCCGGTGACGCTCTTCGTGGGTCCGGTGCAGATGGGCACCCAGATCCTCACGGACGCGCAGAACGCCATTGTCAGCTGGCGTCGGGTCATCGGGATCCCGGAGACGCCGGCTGACCTCGTCGACCCCGGACCCGACGGGCAGGTGCTGCCCCGCGGGCCGCTCGACGTCACCTTCGACGACGTGACCTTCGCCTATCCCGACGGGCCGGACGTGCTCAGCGACGTGTCTATGCACATCGACGCCGGTACGCGCGTGGCGATCGTCGGCGAGACCGGATCGGGCAAGTCGACCTTCGCGAAGCTGCTGACGCGGTTGATGGATCCGGGGTCGGGTGCCGTGCTGCTCGACGGCATCGACGTACGCCGGATCGCGCAGGAATCGCTGCGCACCAGCGTGGTGCTGGTGCCGCAGGAGGGGTTCCTCTTCGACGACACGATCACGGCCAACGTGCGCTCGGCAAGCTCGACGCCACGGAGGCGGAGATCCTCGCGTCGGCCGACGAGCTGGGCCTGCGCGACTGGCTCGACGGGCTGCCGCACGGCATCGAGACGAAGGTCGGTCAGCGTGGGGAGTCGCTGTCGGCAGGGGAGCGACAGCTGGTCGCGCTACTGCGGGCGCACCCGGCGGACCCCGACCTGCTGGTGCTCGACGAGGCGACCAGCGCCGTCGACCCACAGCTGGAGATGCGGATCGGGCGAGCGCTTGAACGACTGATGCAGTCGCGGACGTCGGTGACGATCGCGCACCGGCTCTCGACCGCGGAGAACGCCGACGAGGTGGTCGTCGTGGATCGCGGCCGTGTGGTGCAGCGTGGACCGCACGCCGAGCTGGTCACCCAGTCGGGCAGCGTCTACGCGGGGCTGCACACCTCATGGGTGGCGCAGCACGACGTCAGCTGAGGATCTGGGCGATCAGGTCGTCGAGCTCGAGGTAGACGTTCTCGGAGCCGGCCGGGACGAGGTCGAGGGTGCTCTCGACGAACTGGGCGACCTCGTCGCTGCGGGCCTCGAGCAGGAGGGATCCGTCGGGCGAGCTGAGGGTGATCAGCACGACCGCGCGACCGTGGCTGATGGAGGGGGCGATGCGCACGTCGCCGTCGCCGACCGGGGCGTGCATGCCGGTGACCGGGGAGGTCGCGGGCGAAGGTCCACGTGAGCGGCTCGTCGCCGGTCATGAACGTCATGGTCACCGCGTAGGCGTCCCGGCGGTGGTAGCCGAGGACGGTGGGGATCTGGTGGATGTGGCCATTGGTGTCCGGGCACTCCAGCGTGGTGTCCATTGCGACATCGGCGACGACGGGCTGACGGTTCATCGGGGCTCCTTGGGGGGTCCGGTCGGGGGTAACCGGAGGTGCTTGCCTGTACACCAGTGAGGACGGGGGCTGGGGAGCCTCATGACGCGGTTTCCCGAACTTTTTCGCGAGCGATTTCTCAGGTCCCACCGGATACTGTCGACGAGTGATCACCGGTGCCGCGAAGAGGATCGTGCTCGAGACGCTCGGCTGGGTGCTCCCGGTCGCCGGCGTCGCCGCGATCTTCCTGCCCGGCCCGGGCCTGCTCGGCATCTTCGCCGGTCTCGCGCTGCTCTCCCAGCAGTACGACTGGGCCGAGCGCCGCGTCGAGCCGGTCCGCCTCCGTGCGCTGCGAGGTGCGGCCGAGGGAGTGGAGACCCGGCCCCGGATCATCGCTTCTGTCCTCGGTGCGCTGATCCCGGCTGCGTGCGGTGTGCTGTGGATCCTGTCGCCGCCTGCGCCGTCCCGGTGGTCGCTGCCCGAGGTGCTCTGGTTGCCCGGCGGCATGTGGACCGGCATCACCCAGATCGCCTCCGGCGCCATCGCCATCGCGCTGATCGTCTACTCCTACCGTCGCTTCCACGGACACCCGGAAGCCGTCACCGAGCTCAGCCGAGCGATCGAGAAGGCGGACGACGAGGCCGACGACCGGGCACCGGTTTCGTGACTGGAAGGGATGGGCGGTAGAGTTCCCGCCGCACCACACGGGCGATTGGCGCAGTGGTAGCGCGCTTCGTTCACACCGAAGAGGTCACTGGTTCGAACCCAGTATCGCCCACAAGTAAAACCGCAGGTCAGAGGCCCTTTTCGGGCCTCTTTCCCTTTCTCCGTGCAACATACGTGCAACTAGCCAACGAGGCGCAAGGCTCACAGCACTGGCCGGAGAATGCCTAGCACCGCGCTGCGGGGATCTGCCGGGGTGCGGCTTCCGGTGTCTTCGAGCTTGATCCGAATGGCGCGTCTGCCGCAGCGGTAGGCAGGCAGCGTGCCGGCTGCGATCCAGCGTCGGATGGTCCTGACCGAGACCGACATGGCCTCGGCGGCCTCCTCGAGGCTGAGGTAGACCGGGATGGCGCGTCGCTCAGCCATCGGAACGCACCTCCACCTGCGAGACGTCTGCCGCGGCGAGGAAGCGACGAGCCTCCGCGGCAGTGACGTAGAGGGGGCCCACGCCTTGGAAGTGGGTCCACACGGGGCCGAAGCCGCGCCTCCGCCAGTCATGGACGGTGCGCTGTGGAGTACGGACGAGTTCGCAGAACTCCTCGAACAGGATGAGGCTGTTGTCGTCCCAGTCCTCGGGGATGTTGATGGGGGTCACCATCACGTCGCCTTTCGTCGTGGCCGCCGACCGATTCGGCGCCCTGTCTGGAGAAGCAACATCGGGGTGCGCGGATCGGACACCTGTGACCGCTGTTGTCGAGACCCGAGCCTCTTCTGGTCACCGATGTCAGGTGGACCGCTCCGGTCGATCATTCGATACGGAGGAGTGACACGGTGGCCATGTGTTCACCCTGACTCCGCGGGGAGCGCGATTCGTCTGTTTGCCCCACGAGTGTCGGTGCCGACACGTAGGTTCCCCCTGTTACGTCACGAGCTTCACGGGGTGGGAAATTGCGTGGTTGGGAAACCGGTTCGTCCGGTTTGGCATTGGTCGTCGAGGAGCAGACTCGCGTTTGTCTCAAGGTGTATGCCGAGGATCCGTCGCGAGTGGTTCAGGACGCGAACAACGAGCGACGTATCGCGCACGGCGGCTATGCCACTCGACAGCTTGAGGAGCTGGTCCAGAACGCGACGGACGCGACTCGCCGGGGCGGGGGCGGATCGAGGTCCTACTGACGGACAAAGCGTTGTACGTGGCCAACGATGGTGAACCGTTTGACGAGGCCGGTGTCAGGTCCATCTTGGCTTCTGACATCTCCAGTAAGGCCGACGATCGAATCGGCAAGTTCGGAATCGGCTTCAAGTCAGTCCTTGCGGTGTCGGATTCGCCGCGCGTGTACAGCAGGTCGGTGTCGTTCGGGTTCGACAAGGCTTGGGCGGCTGCTCGGCTCAAGGGCGAGGGCTACGAGGTCCCCAATTATCCCGTGATGCGACTTGCTCGAGTCTTGGATCCCGTTGCCGACGGCGCCGCACGAGACCCGGACCCGGCTGGGCTCATGGAGTGGGCATCGACTGTTGTGGTGGCTTCGCTCTCAGCTGACGCCCTGCCGCTGGCCGGCAGATTGGCGCAATTCTCTCCTGAGTTCGTGCTGTTCTCCCCTCACGTGCGCGAGGCACGTCTCCGCAATCGGATCCCCGAAGGGAGGGGTGAGGGTGCGCTGCTCTCAGGGGAGCGGCGCATCGTTCGAGAGGACGGCTCGGATGGCTTCGTCCGGTTGCGAGCGGGCAGCGACGAGTCCGTCTGGTCCCCGGCCGCGTGCACGGTGCGCCCGAGCGCAGCCGCGTTGGAAGAGGCCGGACATGTGGCCGCGCGCGAGTCTCTGGAGGTCCAGTACGCGGTGCGTGTCCCTCCAGCGACCGGACTGGGGTCCTTCTGGGCCTACTTCCCGACCCAGACCAAGACCACGCTTTCCGGCATCGTGAACGCGCCTTGGAAACTGAGCGACGACCGGCTCTCGCTTCTCGAAGGGCAGTTCAATACGGAGTTGCTCGTGGTGCTGCCCGACCTCGTGGCCACCGCGCTTGGACGATTCAGTGGCACGCCGCAGGCAGTTCCGCGTACTCGAGGCCTTGCCGTCTCGGGGTGGCGAGTTGGGAGCGAGGGAGGCCGGGAACTGGGTCGACCGCGACATCAATGGCCCGATCTTCGCGCACCTGCGCACTCGGCCCATCCTCCCGGACGGAGCGGGTCGGTTGCGTCGCCCCGCTGACCTGCGGTGGATCGGAGAGATCACAAAGAAGCAGATCGGCGAGGACAGGCGAGGCCCTGACCACAACGAATGGCTCGAGGCTTGGGCCGCCGTCCCCGGAGCACCCATGGGTGACTGGGTGCACCCGGACGCATACAAGAACCAAGAACTGGCCGTCAAGGTGTCGCGCCTCATGGATGGCGTCGGCGCAGATGGCGGCGCCTCGACTCTCGGCAAATGGTTGGAAGCCCTCGTCCTTGAGGGAAGCGTCGAGGCTTCGGCCGCGGCGATCGTGCTCGCTGCGCGGATGGTGCGCGATGTGAAGGGGTCTTCAGACGCCGCCTTGGCGACGAAACTGAATGGCGAGATCAGGTCCGCGCGGATCATTCGCTTGGAAGACGGAACATTCAGCCAGACGGTTCGAGGCAAGGTCTTTGTTCGTGCTGAGGGGCAGCAACGGCTGGATGTCCTATTCGTGGATCCCGTCCTTGCAGCCATGGACGGAGTTTCGAAGAACCTCCAAGAACTGGGCGTGGTCCTCATGGACCAGAGCGGTGAATTGCGCAAGCTCCTGCATGAGGCTGGGCAGCCCAACGGACGACGCCGGGAGGTCATCTGGCCGCTCATCTGGTCAACGATGAGGACCATCCCCACAGACACCTCACTCCAGATCCTGAAGGAGGACCTTGGCGGCGAACTGACGGAGACCGTCCACGTCAAGACGGCAGCGGGCCAGTGGGCCCCCGTGCGCAGTGCCTTCCTCGGCGGGCGGTTGGTCCCGCAAGACGGCTCCCGGGACGGGGCGTTTCTGATCGACCCCCGTGAGCACGCGCAAGACGACGAACTCCTGAAGGAGGTCGGTGCCGTCGAGCTTCCGCGGAGCCGCGCCTCCGGGTTCGCGGCAGGACGCACGGAGCGGTGGTACGTCGAATGGGTGTCGAGCGCGAAGTCCCTGTTCCTGCAGAACCAGACATCGAAGATCTCACCCGACAAGGTCGAGGTCGAAGCTCCAACGCTCTCGTCACCGGCCCTTGGATCCGGTCGCAGGCATGAGTGACGAGGCCAAACGCATCGTCACCGAACTCCTGCTCAACCGCGGTCTGCCCGCACCGACCACGATCCGGCACCAGTCCAATGGGGCCTACGGCACCTACAACTGGATCGGTCCCGAGACTCACTTCCTCATCCGACACGGCCGGTTCGCCACCTCCCACGGATTCAGAGCTCCCCGGCGGAGTGCTGATGGCACAGGACGAGATCGACGCGGACGCCTTCCCAACCGTGGATGTGCAGGAGCGCGCCGCGAAGTCGCTGGGGATCAAGACATCTCTCGAGGCCCTGAGTGTCTCGGAATGGGAGGTGCTCAAGGCGACCGTCGACGGTTGGACGTCTGCCGACCATGACAAGGCACGAGCCACCTTCTATTCGTGGCTCCTCTTCCGAGGGCCCGTGACCGAGTTGAAGCTCAAGGAACTCGTTGCTGCCGTGGGCAGGCAACGCATACCTGTGCCGGTGGAGAACATCGGCGTCACCAGTTCGGCGCAGACCTATGAATCCATGACTGACGCGGCGGTGCCTGCGCTCTTGGTCGAGGCAGAGGACGTCCCACTCTTCATCGAGCATCTGGGTATGCCGCGAGGGGAAGACCTCCTGCAGGAGGAGATCGTGGTGGACCCCGCTGGAGAGTCCGTCCACCTAACCGATGCGTTCCCCCGCTCAAGATGCGACTCGACGCTGCTGACCGGGACCTCATCCTTCAGCCCGTCAGCCGTCTTGTGCGGATGACCTGCAACGCCGAAGGGCCAGATTGCGCGACCGCTTTCGGCCCGGCGTGACGGTGACACCGTGTTCGTCACCGCCGATTCCCCAACTGCTCGCCTCGCACAGGTCTCCGAGGTGCTTGGCCTCGGACTCGGCCCGCAGGACGTCGCCCAAGTCCTGCGGTCGATGGAGAAGACCGCGAGCGACAAGCTGCGCACCCAAGTGAAGCGATGCCAAGACGATGACGAAAGACTCGTCCTCGCCGTGGGAGTGGATGCTCTGCGCCGCACGGTTCCGGCACAAGCCCTCGCAGTGCTCGACGAGGAGAAGGGTGGCGCCTCGTCGCGAGAAGTTGCGGCCTTGGCGAGAGCGGTCCACGGTGTCGCGATCCTGAAGCACCTGCGGCATGCGCTGGAGGAAAGGGGCCTCGAGCCGCCCAAGGAATGGGCTGGCCGGAGGATCACGCGCCAGTGGGTCCACGGCCCGGGATTTCCCACGGACTGGGCTGGCTTCCCGGGGAGCCAGAGAGTTGCGGTCGAAATGATCGACGGCCCGGCGGTACTCAGCCCGCTGCACGACTACCAAGAGTTTGTCACCGAGCGCATCGAGGCGCTGATGCGTGGTGTCGGTCCGGACCGCGGCATGGTGTCACTGCCCACCGGAGCGGGCAAGACCCGAGTCACGGTCGAGGCCTTGGTCAAGGCGGTTCGCATGCATCTCGTGAGCCACGCTCAGCCTCTCGTTTGGATCGCCCAAACGGACGAACTGTGCGAGCAGGCGGCCGAGACGTGGACATATGTGTGGCGTGCGATTGGCCCCCAGATCCCCATGCGACTGGGTCGCCTCTGGGGAAGCAATGAGGTCACGGAGGAACCAGGGTTCGTTCCAACTCCTGATCGCGACGATCGACAAGCTTTCCGTTCTGCAGAAGCGGTCGGGAGACGAGTACGGATGGCTGCGCGACCCGTCGATCGTCGTCATCGACGAAGCGCACACCTCGATAGCAACCTCCTACACACAGGTGCTCGACTGGATGGGCCGTGGGGGCCGCGCTCGTGACAAGTCAGCGCGCCGTCCCCTTCTCGGCCTGACGGCAACGCCCTTCCGGGGCAAATCCGAGATTGAGACCGAGCGCCTCGCCGGTCGCTACGACGGCAACCGTCTGGACCGTGGAGCGTTCCGCAAGGAGGACCCCTACGAGGAGCTCCGGGACATGGGCGTGCTTGCCCGGGTGCGCCACGAAGTCCTTGCTGGCATCGACGTGACGCTCAGTGACCGGGACAAGGAGGACATCGAGAAGATGGGCCGACTGCCGTCATCCGTCACCGAGCGTCTCGGTACCGACCTGAAACGCACCCTCCGCGTGGTGGACCACATCGCGTCCCTGCCTGAGGAGTGGACTGTTCTGGCGTTTGCCCCGTCAGTGGAGAACGCCCGTGTCCTGGCGGCGCTGCTCGCCCACCGAGGTGTCCCAGCGGTATCGGTTTCAGCCGACACTGAGACTGCGGCACGTCGTCACTACATCGAGGAGTTCAAGGCGGGACGGATTCGTGTGCTGACGAACTACAACGTCCTGACCCAAGGGTTCGATGCACCCAAGGTGCAGGCGGTCTACGTCGCCCGCCCCACCTTCAGCCCCAACGTCTACCAGCAGATGATCGGGCGTGGCCTTCGTGGGCCCCTCAACGGTGGTTCCGAGGAAGTCCTCATCGTCAATGTTGAGGACAACTTCGATCAGTACGGAGATCTCCTTGCCTTCAACGAATTCGAGTACCTCTGGACGAAGAAGTGACCTCAGTGCTGCTCGACCCGGAGCAGGGTGAGGTCGCCACCGCCGACGCCTCCACTCGTCAGGTAGTGATCGCGGGCCCGGGCGCCGGCAAGACACAGGTGGTCTCGGCTCTGGTCGAGAACTTGATCCTCGATGAGCGAGTGGATCCTGTGCACGGCCTGTTGGTGCTCAGCTTTTCCAATGCGGCGGTGCATGCCGTGGACGGTCGGCTCCGGGCACGAGACGTACCCCCGGTCCACGTCCGGACGATCGACTCGCTGGCTTCGCGCATCGTCAGCGAGTCTTCGGAGGGCGAAATCGGTGCATTGGCGTTCGACGAGAGAATCATCCGTGCCACTCAACTGATCCGCGGGGGTGAGTGGTGCGACGCGGACGACCTCGAGCACGTCGTGGTCGACGAGGTGCAGGATGTCGTCGGCGCGCGAGCGGACTTTCTGTTGGCGCTGATGGACGCCCTGCCCGAGGACGCTGGGCTGACATTCCTCGGCGACCCCGCCCAAGCGATCTATGACTTCCAGATCGAGCAGGAGGCGGAATCGGCCACGACCTCAGCCCAACTGCTCGAACGGGCTCGGACTGCGGGGGCGCGCACGATCGTGCTCAAGGGGCAGTACCGCGCGACCACACGAGACGCAAGGGCAGCGGCTGGGCTGCGCGGAGAGGGCGACGTGGTCCCGCACCACCACGGTGTCGAGGACTTCTGGAATCAGGTCGTGCACGTAGGTGACCTCGCTGCCACTGCCGGTCTCGTCCGCACTCGCCGGGAGTCAACTGCATTCCTGACTGCCACGAACGGGCAGGCCCTCGTCGTGGCTGGGGAGCTCCGGTCCCTCGGCCTCAACGTGTGTGTGCGCCGGGGAGCGCAGCAGCAGGTGCTCGCCAGCTGGATCGCCCGGGTCCTCGGACAGGTTTCGACGTCCTCATTGGCACGCGAAGAGCTCGTTGCGAAGGTGCGGGAGTTGGCTCCAGATGTCGACCCGGCGAGTGCGTGGAGGGCCCTCAAGAGCATGGCCGGGGGCAAGGGTCGCGAGCTCGACCTGATCTCGCTATGCACGGCACTGCAATCGCGGTACTCCATACCGCCGGACCTCTTGGACGCCACCAACACCCAGACCGTCGTCTCGACCGTCCACCGCGCGAAGGGACTGGAGTTCGACAACGTCGTGCTCGTCGAGTTCCCGCCCGGGGGGGCGAGGCGAGCAGTCGGAGGAGGTCGTCGGCCGCGAGAGATTCGTTGCGCTGACCGGGGGCGCGCCGACTGCTCATGCGGGCAGACGGACCAGACGTTCGATGGGTCAGGACCGTGCATTGCGGTGGAGACTCGGGCCCGCGATGGATCCGGGGGGGCCACAAGCCTTGGATGACCAAGGCCTTCGAGGTCCGAGCCGGGGACCTCGACGTGGACGCCATGGCCATGTATCCGCTGCCACAGGAATTGCTCTCCAACGGGACCGCCGTGTCGGCAGAGGTGGAACTGGCTCCGTGCCCCAGCCGGTCGACCCTCAGGGTTCCGATCTTCGAAGCGAGGTTGGGCGGCACGACGCTCGCGGTGACCTCGGAGTCCTTCGGCGTCGAGTTCGCCGCCCGCACCGGCACCTTGGAACAGGCGAGGCGAGGATGGCCCACCCCGGGAGGCGTGCGCGTCGAGAGCGTGGCAACGGTCGTCGCCGACAGCAACGGCATTGGAAACGGGATGCTTCTCGCCCCCGTCCTGTCCGGGTTGGCTCAAATTGAGTGGAGCGAATGAGATGACAGCGTTGGACCCACGGTACGCGGCGCGAGACCTCATGGTTCAAGCGCTGGTGGCGGACCTGCATGGGACCGTCGACGACGTACGCATCGGAGAGTCACCTCTTCAGAGATTCATCGTCGGAATCCTGCACCCCCGGTCGCTCACTCTGACGGAGCCCGCTGGTGAGACGGAGGTCGGCGACGACGCCGATCAGGACGCTGGCACCGAGGTCGATGCCGACTTCGATCCCGGTGTCTCCTTTGCCCACATGAGGAAACCCTCCACGATCGGTTTGACCGCCGGAGTCCTCGACACCGTGGCATCGCTGACGGTCGACGTGGCTGCGGACCGCTACGAGAAGGACGAGTCCGATTCCGAGAACGTCGGATGGATCCGACGGCCCTTCGGGCCACTGACCGTTGACGTGCCCCTGAGCGCGGTGGGGCACGGCGAGATTCCCCTGTGCGAAGGCCTCGCGCTCAGGTACGTGGTGCGTGGCGAGCGCGATGGCGTGCGCAGCGTGACTCTCGTCCTTGTGAACACGTTTCAGGAGCCGTCGAAGGGACCGCGCGACCCCTACTGCTGGTTCCGACCATCGATGGTCGTGCGCATCGAAGGAGGCGGATTCGCCGACCGTCGCCCTCGATCGGCCATGCATCACATGGACCGGGACGAACTGTCAGGGGCCCTGCTCCACCGAGCGCAGCGCCACCTTGCGGTCGGCCACGGCGTCGCTGTCGACTGGGAGGGGGGGGACCGGGTCGGCGAGGTGCGCACGACGTTCTTCCCGCAACACGACCTGCCCCTCGCCAGTGCCTCCC